>CAWBWT010000011.1:0-30489 GCA_963792675.1 uncultured Alphaproteobacteria bacterium | reverse complement strand
GCAATCCCGGTCCACGTCCATCACCTTCGCCGAAAGTTCTGCGAGTTGGACGCCAGTGCCGAAATACATACCGTGCGCGGCATCGGCTACCTGCTCGTGGAGATCTCGGCGTGATCCGGTGGCCGCAGTCGATCCAGTGCCAAGTCGCCTTGCGACTAACGCTGGTGTTCCTCCTCGGCACCGCGGCGGGCGTAGCGGCCCTGCTGTTGGAGGGCACCCAGGGCGCCGCAGCGGGAACCGGCGAGGATCTGGCGCACGACCTGCTGCGCGAGTTCATTTTCGACATCGCCTGGATCGTCCCGCTGTTCGTGGCGGGCACGCTGGCGGTCGGAGTTTGGAGCATCCGGAATGCCTTGAAGCCTCTCCGTGCGGTTTCCGCACGCGCTGCCGCCATCGCGCCGGATGCCACCGGCGTGCGTCTGCCCACCGAACGTCTGCCGTCGGAGCTCGTGCCGCTGGTTGTAGCGGTGAACCGGGCGCTGGAAAGGCTGGAGCAGGGTTTCGCGACCCAACGCCAGTTCACGGCGAACGCCGCCCACGAGTTGCGGACCCCCCTGGCAATCCTTACCGCGGGCCTAGAGGCGCTTGACCAAAGCCCGGAGGTCGCGGCGTTGCGATCGGACGCGGATCGCATGAACCGTCTGGTTGCCCAGTTGCTCGCGGTGGCCCGGTTGGATGCCCTCCCGGAAAAAGCAAACGGCATCGTGGACCTCGTCGCCACCGCGGCCGCCGTGGTGGCCTATCTGGCGCCGTGGGCCATCGAACAGGGTGTGACCGTCGGTTTCGACGCCCCGGGCATGGATGTGGGGGTCCGCGGCAATGCCAATGCGATCGCCGACGCACCGCGCAACCTGGTCGAGAATGCCGTCTCGTTTAGCCCGCGGGGGATCGAGGTTGTGGTGGCAGTGCTGGCGGGAGGTAAGCTGACCGTCAGCGACGATGGGCCGGCGTCGCTCCAGCCGACCGAACGAACGTGTTCGAGCGGTTCTGGCGAGGGCCGGGACATATACACACCCGCAGCGCAAGACCTACGGCCACAACTTCGCCAAGCGCCACGACGATCACGAGAAGCTCAGCGAGCTCTTGCACGAACTGGACGAACCGTCGCTGTCACAGCTCGTGAAGGATACTCCTCACGCCTGATCAATCGGCGCTCCTTCGGCTGGCGTCGTATGGCCAGCTCGTCCCAGACATTCGGCTACGAATGCGCCGAACCGGTTCGGTTCGGGCGTATGTTGCTTTAGTGGCTCATCATCGGACGAAACAAGGCGATCGCCGCACGTTTTGCGTCGAAGGCAAGCCGCGCCGGGTCGCGCCAGTTAATACGTCGCACTTTGCGCGTCAGGTGTACTGCCATCCCGCCGCTCCGCAGCCACTCGCGCTTCTGCACCAGGCGAGGAAGGTTCTGGTTGTCCAGCCACGGGAAACTCTGCGGCTCGGACAGTTCCACGGCTGCGATGTCGAACAACAGCACGTAGGCGTGCCGCGGGTGAGGCGAGTTGTTCGGCCCGGCGTGGTGCAGGGTCTTGCCGGAATGGATCGTGCAGCTGCCCACCGACAGCGGGCAGGTACCGCACTCCCGGGATCGAACCCGTCATAGCATTCCAGCGCGTGGGAATTCGGCTCCGCCGGAGGCACACGGTGCGGCAGCACCTCGCCCCGATGTGACCCGGGCACGTATTCCATGCAGCCGTTGCTCTGGTCCACGGCTTGCAGCGGCAACCAGATGCTGATCTCCCGAAATTCGTAGCGGGGGTCGCGGAACGCGGCATCCTGGTGCCACGGCGTCGCCGGGCCGTTGGGCCCGGGCTTCATCAACGCCTCGTCGTTGGCGAACCGCGCCCTCGGCCCCAGCAATTGCCGGGCGACCGCGAGCGCGTTCTTGAAGAACTCCGTCCTGAGCAAGTCACTGTTATAGTAGTGCGGGTTCAGGATGATCGGGAAACCCTGGACCAGGTTGAACCCGGCGCCCTCAACGGAGCCCGCCTTCGTGCGATGCAGCGACTCGATCATGCCGCGAATGCGCGCCACGTCCGTGCGGTTCGTGATCGAGTCCAAGCTGATGAACCCATCGGTCTGAAAGCGCCGCACCTGACCCTCGTTCAGCCGCAACGCGCTCGCGGGCTTGGCCGAATGACCCGTCTCGCGGGTCAGCGGGCTGGTGCCCACAGGCTCAACTATGATGTGCGATTCCGTGACGCCTGACACCTTCGAACCCTCTCGTCTCGCAATGGCCATACGGCCGAAGCGAAAGACTGCCTCGGCCATACCCGTCGCTAGGCAGTGTCCGCCTTGCCGGCTGTACGATGTCGGACACTCCGGAGGTAAACTCCATGTATGTTGAACCCATCGGCCGCAGGCGTTCCGGGCGCGGGTGACAGAGAGAGGCTCGTGCTCCCGCCGTCACTCATTTGCGGGAGCCGTTGTGGCCGCTGCTCAAACCCCGTCGTTCAAGCCGCGCAACCGCCTGCTCGGCGCACTCTCAGCCCATGATATGGCCCGGCTGAGACGTCGGTTGGAGCCGGTCGAGGTCGGCCTGCGTCAGGTGCTGGACGCGCCGGGTGAGCCCATCACGGCCGTCTACTTCCCGGAAAGCGGCTGGGCTTCCATGATGGCGCTGCTGGTGGACGGCAACTCGGCCGAGGTCGGGATCGTCGGTTTCGAAGGCATGGTCGGACTGCCTCTCCTGCTCGGCAGCGACCGCAGCCCGACCGAAGCCATGATCCAGGCACCCGGGACGTTTCTGCGGCTCGACGCCGACGCGTTCGCGGCTGAACGGGACCTCAACGCGCAGTTCCGGACGTTGCTGCTCCGCTACGCCCTGGCTTTCCAGGCCCAGGTCACGCAGACCGCCGCCTGCAACGGACATCACGCATTGGAGCAGCGCCTTGCTCGCTGGCTGCTGACCGCGCATGACCGTGCGGAGGGTGACGAGTTTCCGATGACCCAGGAGTTCCTGGCGGTGATGCTGTGCGTGCACCGTCCCGGTGTCACCGTCGCAGCGCGGCTGTTCCAGTAGGCCGGTCTCATTCGCTACAGCAACGGGCAAATTACGGTCATCGACAGGGCCGGCTTGGAAGCGGCTGCCTGCGAGTGCCACGGCGCCGTTGCTCAAGAGTTCGAGCGCCTGCTGGGTCCGATCCGCCGCGGTTAGGCCGAGTCCCATGTACCGGGGGCGTCCATCAGGCCGCGGTCCGGACCTTGGTCGCGACCGGCCCGGCGTCACCCTCCTCCTCGACATAGTGCACGACGTCGCCCTCGCGCAGGGACGCGAAGTCGGCGTTGGTCACGCTGTCCCGGTGGAAATAGACCTGCGTGCCGAGCGCGTTCAGCAGATAGCCGTGGTCCTGCCCCGGCTCGATCGTGGCCACCCGCCCGGCGAGCGCCTCGGCTTCCGGCTTCACCGCCTCCCCGGCTTTGCGCGCCTTGTAGGCATCGAGCTGCTTTTCGGCAGCGCGGAACGCTTCGCGGATCGAGGTGGCGAGGTCGGTGCGCGCACCTTTTAGCTTGTTCTTGTGCGGCTCGCGGGAAATCGCGAGGTCCTGGCCCGGCACTGACAGGATGACGTGCACGTCCCAGGCCTGCCCGGTCTGATGCTGCCGATGCAGCGCCTCGACCGAAACGCGGCACCCGGTCAGATGCGGGAAACGCTTTTCCAGCTTCTCGACCCGCGCGCGTATGTCGGCCTCGGCCGCATCGGAGTGGGGAGCGTTGTGAAAGGCGATGTCCAGAGGACGATCCATGGAGTTCTCCTTCAGAAGCGCAGCAATGCCACCGCCGGCACCTGGCGCGGCAGGGTGTCGCGAGGGCGGGCGAAGGCGCGGGCGCCGGTGCGCATGGCTTGGACGGCGGCCAGATTGATCAGGTCCTCGTCGCCGGGCGCGCGGTGGCCATCGGCTATGACGACGCGACCGGGCGTGTAGCGGCCCCAGAGACTCTCGTCGCCGGCCACCACGATCGCGTCGACCCGCCCCTCGAGCCCGGCGGCCAGGATCTCCTCCAACCGGATCGCGACCGTGCTTTCCGCCGTGCCGAGCCGCGCCTGCACCTGCTCGAGCACCGCATCCACCTCCGCCTCGAGCGCCGGCGCGATGGCGGCCAGCGCGCGGGCGTGCAGATCGGCGTCGCTCAAGGCGAACGGGTTGACCTGAACCGCCTCGGGCAAGAGATCCGGCAGCCCCGCCGACTTGGAAAAGTGCCCCGCCGCCTGCGGCTCCGCGACGAGGACGATCGGCCCCGCATTCGGACCGAGTGCGGCCTGGACGGCGTGGGCGAGGCGATTGGCGTCTTCTGCGATCATCTGGTTCCGCTCGGCCGCCAGCGCGTCCGGGTCGGCCGCCGAACGAGAGTTCGAGCGCCGCCTGCGCCGCAAGCGGCAACGCCTCCAACTCGCGCTCCTGCCACTCGTACGGCGTCGCCGTCAGCAGCCGCGCCCGGGTGGAGCTGAGCGCCAGGATGTGAAAGCGCCGGGTGCGCGCGAGCATCGGCAGCAATGGCTTGATGTGCGCGCACGAGCCGAGCACGACCAGTTCCGGCACGTCTTCCTGCAAGGGCACGGTCTGGCCGGCGCCGGCGCCGGCAAAGAGGGCGAGCGCCGGGTCCCTGTGCTCGGCCAGGTTCGCGCCCGACAATGCCTCCAGCGGCGCCAGCAAGGCTTGCTGCGCCGACCCGTCGAGCCCGCGTTCCTCGCATTGCGCGCGGGCCTCACTGATCAAGCGGCGTAGATCGGCCTCAGGCAGGCGAAGATCACGCTCGGCGGGCTCGAAGCGCACGTAGACGCTCAAGACCGGGCCGGGCGCGTCCAGCAGCGCCGTCACATCTGCGGGGTCGATCATGCCTGGTTCGCCTCCGGCCCGGCCTCGCCCGCGCTGGCGCCACCCGGCGCGGCATCGTTGGTTTCCCCGCCGGACATGCCGGACGTGCCGGTCTGCGTGCCCCCGGTCCCGGCCGACCCGCCGCGCGTGGCCACGCTGCCAGTGCCGCCCGCGACCGGCGCGCTGCTGGGGCTCACGCCGCCGGGCTGCAACCCGGACGAGATCCCGCTGCCGCCGGGCCGCGCCATCGTCCGCCCCCCGGCCTCCGCAGTGGCGGCCAGCTTCTCCTCCAGCGCCGGCTCCGCGTCTTGGCCGGCATGCTTGCTTTGGTTGGTCATGGCGATCCTCTCCTCTTGCGATCGGCTCCTGCGATGGGGACGCATTTGACCGGGAAAAGTTAGCCCTACACGGCATTCTGACGAGATCGGTCACCTGGCTCCGCTCCGTGGGCCGGCTGCGTGGGATGCCCATTGCTTTTGCGTGAACCGCAGAACCCGGCGCTGATCCACGGCGTCTGTCTCGCAAGGAAAGCGCAAAAGGAAGCATGCATCATGCGCCTCCAACTCAAGTCCGTGGACAAGCAATGCATCGTCATCACCGGCGCCAGCATCGGCATCGGCATCGGCCTCGTCCCGGCCCGGCTGGCCGCGAGCAGCGTGATTGACGTGCGTTTGCCGCGGCGGCCCGCAGCCCCGAACCCCATCCGCCTGAGTTCCAGGAAGCGGAAGTTCACGGGTCGCAGAGGCGACGGGCACCACGGTTGTGGCCGTCGCTGCAGGCACGAGAAGGCGCCGCATGAGCCATAATACCCTGATCCACCAAGCCGTGCGGCCGGCCATCCGGCTGCTTGCCGCCCGCACCCGGGTCGCCCCGGATCACCTGACGGCGCTGCGTTTGGTCACTGGCCTCGGCGTCGCGGCCGTCTTCGCCCAAGGCGGGGGCGCGGACTGGCTGCTGCTGGGCTCTTGTCTGTTCCTGTTCTCGGCTCTGCTGGACCGGGCCGACGGCGAGCTGGCCCGGCAAACGCGCCGGTTCAGCCGCCGCGGCCACCAGTGGGACTTACTGGCCGACTGCACCTGCACCGTCATGGTGTTCGTGGGCCTCGGCGTGGGGGCGGTCGGCGGCCCGCTCGGCGTTGGCAGCGTGGTACTGGGCGCTTGCGGGCGCCGGGATCGTTGGCGTGTTCTGGCAAGTGAACGTCACGGGCTCGGGTCGCGGTGCCTGGCTTTTCGGGCCCTGGCGGGCGCGTGCTCGCCGACTTCGACGACGCGATGTTCGCAGTGCCTGTGATCCTGTGGCTCGCTGGCCCGGAAACGGTGCTCGCTCTGGCCGGCGTCCTGACGCCAATTGCCGCGCTCTGGATCGGCCTGACCAGGCTCGCGGACCGGCATCGTGCCTCATCTCTGGCGCTGCCGCCCGTGAATGCAATAACGCACGCGGAGCAACCAAATCGAGGCTTGCTCAAGCAGCGCCATTTGCACATGGAACCGGAATGAAAGGGCTCGCTGCGGGAGCAGGCCGGTCGTGGTAAGAACCGACTGTCCCTGCCCGGCGTAATAGGTGATCATGAGCTTCCGGTCGCTTTACCACCACGGGTTCGCCCGTATCGCTGCCTGCACCACCGTCACGGCGATCGCCCGTCCCGCGGTCAATGCGGAACGCATCCTCGAAGCCGCACACCTCTGCAGCGAGCAAAGTGTTGCGGTCGCCGTGTTCCCCGAGCTCGTCCTGTCCGGCTACGCGATCGACGACCTGCTCCTGCAGGACGCGCTGCTCGATGCGGTCGAGCGCGGCGCTGCAGAGCATCGTCGAGGCAATCCGCCGGGCTGATGCCGCTGCTGGTGTTCGGCGCGCCGCTCCGCCATTGCGGGCGGCTCTACAATTGCGCGGTCGTTCGTCCATCGCGGCCGCCTGCTCGGCGTGGTTCCGAAGATCCACCTGCCGAACTATCGCGAGTTCTACGAGCACCGCTAGTTCGCCTCCGGCCTCGGCACCGAGGGCAGCGATCTGCACTGGTCGCCGGCTTCGAGGCGCCGTTCGGGCCCGACCTCGTGTTCGCCGCCGCCGATCTGCCCGGGCTGGTCGTGCATGCCGAGATCTGCGAGGACCTCTGGGTGCCGATCCCGCCCAGCACGGCGGGCGCGCTCGCCGGCGCCACCGTGCTGCTGAACCTCTCGGCCAGCAACATCACCATCGGCAAGGCCGAGACCCGGCGGCTGCTGTGCCACTCGCAATCCGCGCGCTGCATCGCGGCCTATCGTCTACGCGGCCGCCGGTGCCGGCGAGTCGACCACCGACCTCGCCTGGGACGGCCAGGTCTCGATCTTCGAGAACGGCGCCGTGCTGGCCGAAAGCGAGCGCTTCCCCGCCGGCGCGCAGACCGCGATCGCCGATATCGACCTCGACCTGCTGCGGCAGGAGCGGGCCCGGCAGGGCACGTTCGACGACAACCGGCGCGACCATCCCGGCCGACGCGCCAGTTCCGCCAGATCCCGTTCCGGCTCGACCCGCCCGCGGACGATCTCGGCCTGCGGCGCGCGATCGAGCGCTTCCCTTTCGTGCCCAGCGACCCCGGCGCGCCTCGCCGCAGGACTGCTACGAGGCTTACAACATCCAGGTCTCCGGCCTCGTGCAGCGCCGGCGCGCCACCGGCGGCGGCAAGATCGTGATCGGCGTCTCCGGCGGGCTCGACTCGACCCAGGCGCTGATCGTCGCGGCAAAGGCGATGGACCTGCTGGGCCAGCCGCGCACCGACATCCTCGCCTATACGATGCCGGGTTTCGGCACCAGCGCCGGCACCAAGACCAACGCGCACCGGCTGATGCAGGCGCTCGGCGTCACCGCGCACGAGCTGGATATTCGGCCGGCCGCCCGGCAGATGCTGACCGATCTCGGCCACCCGTTCGGGCGCGGCGAGCCGGTCTACGACATCACGTTCGAGAACGTGCAGGCCGGGCTGCGGACCGACTACCTGTTCCGCGCCGCCAACCAGCGCGGCGGCTTCGTGCTCGGCACCGGCGATCTGTCGGAGCTGGGGCTGGGCTGGTGCACCTACGGCGTCGGCGACCAGATGTCGCACTACAACGTCAATGGCGGGCGTGCCGAAGACGCTGATCCAGCACCTGATCCGCTGGGTGATCGCGTCCGGCAGTTCGACGACGAGGTCTCGGCCACACTGGACGCGATCCTCAACACCGAGATCTCGCCCGAGCTGGTGCCCGCGGAGGCCGGCAGCGCTGCAGAGCACCGAAGCCAAGATCGGCCCCTACGAGCTGCAGGATTTCAACCTGTTCTACATCGCTGCGCTACGGGTTCCTGCCGTCGAAGATCGCGTTCATGGCGCTGCACGCCTGGGGCGACGCCGGCCGCGGGCCCTGGCCGCCGGGCTTCCCGGAGGAGCGTCGGCGCGACTATGACCTCGCCGCGATCCGGCACTGGCTCGAGGTCTTCCTGCAGCGCTTCTTCGGCTTCAGCCAGTTCAAGCGCTCGGCGATGCCGAACGGGCCGAAGGTCGTCGCCGGCGGCTCGCTGTCGCCCCGGGGCGATTGGCGCGCGCCCTCCGACGGCAATGCCGACCGCCTGGCTCGAGGAGCTGCGCGCGCAATGTGCCGGAGAGCTGAATGACGGCGAATGAGACGGTCTGCGCTTCGGGCCGTTGACGGCAAGCTGCGTGCATCTCTGCGTGGATATGCAGAAGCATCTTCGGTCGTGGATCGGACTGGCAGACGCCCTGGATGGAGCGCGTGCTGCCGGCAGTGGAGCGGATCGCCTCGACGCGGCCGGATCGAACCGTTTTCACGCGCTTCATCCCGGCAGCCCGGCCCGGCGAGGGCGTCGGCACCTGGAGCCGCTACTACGAACATTGGGCCTCGATGACCCTGGAGCGCCTTCCGCCGGCAAAGGTGGATCTGGCTGCCCTCGCTTCGGCAGCTTGGTGCCGCCGGCTGAGGTGATCGACAAGGACTGTCTATTCGCCCTGGATGAGCCCCGAGCTCGAGAAAACGCTCGGCCGGCGCGGCACCGACACGCTGATCATCACCGGCACCGAGACCGATGTCTGCGTGCTTGCGGCCGTGCTGGGCGCGGTCGATCGCGGCTACCGGGTCGTGCTGCCGACCGACTCGCTGTGCAGCTCGTCAGACAGCGCCCATGAGGCCTCGCTGACCGTCTACCGCGAACGCTACGGCCAGCAGGTCGAGACGGCGACCTCGGAGGAGATCCTCGAAGCCTGGCATTGAAGGGCGTCGGTTCGACCTCAAAGAGAGTGTGAGCCCGAATCAGGCCGATGCTCCGCCCAAGGTGGCGCGGAGGAACGTTCCCACCTCAGCGAGCGCCCGGCGTCCCGGCGTCAACTGAGGGAAGAACAGGTGCCAAGCGTGGATCATGTCGGGCCAGACTTGCAGCGTCACCCGCACCTCCACCGACCCGGCGGCCGCGGCAAGCCGCACGGCGTCGTCGAGCAGCGTTTCGGCTGAGCCGACTTGGATCAGCATGGGCGGCAGGCCCCGCAGGTTCGCGTGCAGCGGCGAGGCCAGCGGCGAACGCGGATCGGCGCCGCCCAAATACATGGCCGCGAGTTCCGCCAGGTATGGCTTCGAGATCAGCGGGTCCACGTCCGCCTTGGTGGCCATCGTTGCGCCGCCATTCTCGAGGTCGACCCAGGGCGAACTGAGCCAGACACTCGACGGCAAGGGAGTGCCCGACTCACGGAGGGTCACCAGGGTGGCGACGGCAAGACCGCCGCCTGCGCTTTCCCCGGCCACGGCGATGTTGTCCGGTGCGAAGCCCTGCGCCAGCAGCCAGCGGTAGCCGGTCAGCGCATCCTCCAGTGCAGCGGGGAATGGATGCTCCGGGGCTAGGCGATAGTCGAGCGCCAGTGTGCGCGCCCCGGCGTCCCGCCCGGCTTGGGCGATCATGTGGCGGTGGCTGCGGATGGAGCCCGAGACGTAGCCGCCGCCGTGCAGGAACAGGATAACGCGCCTCGGGTCGGCGCCTGGTGTGGCGGTCCATTCCGCAGCGACGCCGCCGGCATCGACCGGCTCCGCGCGGACGTCCGTTGGCAGGACATACTGGGCGCCCAACCCATCGAGGCGCACGCGCCGCTCGGCCAGGCTGGCCGGACGCGGGCGTTCCTTCAACATATGACGGATCACGTCAATTTCCGCGTCTGCCATGCCGCCCCCTTCCCTCACTCAATGGGACGCTATTACCAGCCTGTGAGCGATCAAGCTCGGCCGGAGAAACGACGCGGGTGGCGTCCGCATGGGCAACCCCCCGCCTTACGGCTGGGTGCCGGCCAGCGCCGCGAGCTTGAGCTGGGTCAGCATCGACAGCTCGTCGTACAGGGTCCACTCCTCCACCACGTGGCCGCCGACGATGTGGAGGTGGGTGATGCCGAGCACCGAGACGCGATGCCCGGTCGGTGGTCCCAGCAGCGCCCAGCCGAGATGGTGGCCCTCCATGGTCCAGCGGATCGCAACCTTCTCGCCGCCTTCCTCGCACGCCACCGAACAGATGTGCTGCGGCACGAAGGCGCAGTCCGGGATGGCGCCGACCAGCGACATCGCCTGATGCAGCACCCCGGCACGGCCGACCACCTCCTTCATCAACGGACCGTGCCAGCGCACCTGGGCCGCATACATCGACCGGATCCGGCCGAACATCCGTTTGTTGTAGATCTCGTGCAGGTCGCGCAACACGCCCGCCTCGGTCTCGCTGTGCGCGATCGACACGTCGGCCTCCGCCTCGGGCGGCGCCTGGCCCGGCAGGCGTCCGGTCTCGCCACTATCGAGCGCCACGTGGCCGCGGGCCAGCAGCTCGCGGGCGCGCGCCTCGGCGATCGGGTGCGGATCGAGGCCGAGCTGCCGCACCAAACCCATGGCGTCGCTGACGATCCACTCGCGGTAGATCCGGTTGGCCAGCACCATGCAATCGGCGACGGTGCGGGTGGTGAAGGCGCGGCCGGTGGGGCGGCCATAGGGTCCGTCCTGGGTGTGCCGGCCCGATCCCGTGACGTAGTGCGAGGTGTAGAAGCCGTCGACGTCGTTGCCGCGCCAGATCACCTGGGTGGCCATGCCGCGCCGCTCGGGGAAGGTCACCAGACGCTGGATGGTGTCGCGGACGATGTCCTCGCGGTCGTAGACGGTATGCAGCGGGTAATAGACGACCGGGTTGTGCGTGTAGTGGCTGTAGATCAGGCCGATGTCGCGCTCGTCCCAGATGCGGTGGGTGCAGCGCACGATGTAGTCGACGATGTCGGTATAGACCGGGTCGAAGCCGCGCAGGCTTTGCCGCCGCGGCCGGTCGGTGGGCACGAGGTCGACGAAGTCGCGGCGCTCGACCTGGAGCACCTGCTCGGGGCCGCCGTCGAACAGCGGATCCTCGCCCGGCGCCGGCGGCGCGCTGCCTGGCTTGGACGGGCTATGCGGCTGGGACATGCTGGCTCCTCACGGCTCGGGAATTGATTTGAGCGGTATCCGGGCGCGGCGTATAGGCTTGCCGCATCCGAATGCGGCCCGCTTTCAGGGAGATCCACCGTGGCACACACGATCACCGCCGCCGAGGCGCGGACGCGGCTCATCAAGCGGTCCGACATGGTCGCCTGCGCGCTCGCCTTCATCGATTGCAAGATGCCGGGCTCGGAGCGGAAGGAGAACTACTCGCTGGTGGGCGCCGGGGTGACGCAATCGCGCGACCAGGTGGTCAACATCACCGAGGCGCACGGCTTCAGCCTGGGCGTCGCCGCCATGCCGCCGGGGACGGTCAACAACCTGCATGTCCACTTCACCGCCGAGGTGTTCATGATCAAGCGCGGCACCTGGACGTTCCGCTGGGGCGCCGACGGGCGCGATGGCGAGATCGTCGGCGGTCCCGGGGACGTGGTGTCGATCCCGACCTGGATTTTTCGCGGGTTTACGAACTCCGGCACCGAGGATGGCTGGATCTTCACGGCACTCGGCGGCGACGACACCGGCGGCATCATCTGGCACCCGTCCATCTTGGACACGGCCGCGCAGTACGGCTTGTTCCTGACCCGCGACAACATGCTGGTGGACACGGATGGGGGCGTCGCGCGGCCGGCGCCGGAGGCACTGATGCCGGCGCTCAGCCCCGAGCAAATCGCCACGCTGCCGCGCTACACCGCGGCCGACATGCGGCGGCGGGTGGTGGCGGCCGGCGAGCGGGCGTGGTCGTCGCGGGCGCTGCTCGACGCCGGGCTGCCCGGCCACGCCAGCGAGCTGGCGCCGGTGATCGGGCACGGCATCACCGAGGACCGGGCCCATGCGGCGCCGATCGGCAACCCGCACGGTTTCTCGATCGAGTGGCTGCTGCTGCAGCCCGGCAACCGGGTCGGGCGGCATCGACTGGCGGAGAAGCAGGTCCTAATCGTGTTTTCGGGCGCGCTCGAGGTAGTGCTGAACGACGGCGACGTCACGGTGCCGGTCGGCGCCGGCGAATGCTTCTCGCCGCCCCCGGGCGTGTGGCGCAGCCTGGTGGCCGCCAGCGACGGGCCGGTGGAGGCGACGCTGATCACCGCGGGCGATAGCCGCAAGCGGATCACCTGGGCGCCGGAGATCGTGGACGCGGCCATCGAGGCGGGCGTCGGCTTGGACCATGACGGCCACGTGGCGCCGCTCGGCCTGCTGCCGCCGCCGACGCGCGCGGCGGTGGCGGCGATGATGGGGGCGGTTTAGCGTGCGGCGCGCCTCGCCCGCCCCAGCGTCATAGGCGGGCTGAGCCTCGGCGGACCAGGGTGGCCGGCAGCAGCAGCCGGCGGCCGTTGGCACCCGGGGAGTCCAGCCGATGCAGCAGCATGTCGACCGCGGCGCCGGCCATGGCCTCGATCGGCTGACGGATGGTGGTGAGGTCGTAGCTGCGGTGCCCCGCCTCGGCCACGTCGTCGAACCCCACCACCGACACGTCGCGCGGCGCCTCGAGGCCCAGGTCGAAGCGGCATGCGTCGAGCACGCCGAAGGCGAGCGGGTCGTTGACGCAGAACACCGCATCCGGCGCAGCATGCACGCCGACGTAATGCCGGAACGCCTCGCGCCCGGCCGCATAATCGGGTCCGGAGTTCAGCACCGGCATGCCGGGCAGGCCGAGTTCGGCGCACCGGGCGACGAACCCCCCTGCCCGCTCGTGGTTCACCGGCCAATTCGTCGGCCCGCCCAGGCAGACGATCCGGCGATGCCCGGCTCGATGCAGCAGCGTTGCCGCCTCCCCCGCCGCGCCGGCGTGGTCGGCGGCGACGCGGTCCACGCGCGGAAGGTCGGCCGGACGGTTGAAGAACACCACCGGGACCCCACGCTGCACGAAGGGTTGCACGTCGGCGCCGTCCAGCACGGCCGCGACCACGAGGCCGTCGAGCGGGTAGCGCAGCGCGACCGACGCCGCCCGCCTTGCATCAGCGTCGGTGTCGGCGGCCATCAGCAGCAACTGCTTGCCGTGCTGCGCCAAGGCGCGGCCGAGGCCGGCGACGATGGCCGGGTTGGCGCTCAGGGTGAAGGCGGTGACGATGACGGCCACCATCTCGGACCGCCTTGTGATGAGCGATCGGGCGATGGCGTTCGGCACGTAGCCCAACTCGGCGGCGACCGCCTGGATGCGGGCGCGGGTCGCGGCCGACATCTCGCTGCCGGGCTGGAACGAGCGAGACACGGTGGATTGCGCGACGCCGGCCGCGACCGCCACGTCGTACGAGGTGACCCGGCGGCCATGCGCAGCGCTCGGTCGGAGGTTCGCCATCGCCGATGAATGGCGGCCCGGCGCCGGGCACGCAAGCGGGCTTGCGCGGCGTGGGCGCCGGGCCTCTACTCCGCATTCGAATGCGGGAGGAGGTAAGTGATGGACGCTTCCGACGACACCGAGGGCGAATTGCTGCCGTCCGCCTACGCGCCGTATCGGGACCCGCGCGACTACATCCTGAGCTGGACCGACGCGATCTGGATCGACCGCGGCCTGGGGCGGCTGACGGAGCATTACGACAAGCGCGTCCTGGTCCACACCGCCTACGGCGAGACCTACGATTGGGACCACGTGGTCAGCAACTCGCTGCAGAAGTTCGCCGCCTTCCCGAATGGCGGCGGCGGCCACGGCGAGGACGTGATCTGGGAGCAGCGCGGCCGCAACGGCTTCATCAGCTCGCACCGCGTGTTCAAGTCCGGCACGCATACGGGCTATTGGACTTACGGGCCGCCCACCGGGCGCGACTGGGTGTCGCGCACGATCGCGCACTGCCTGGTGCAGGACAACAAGGTGGTCGAGGAATGGCTGGTCCGCGACGAATGGGCGGTGCTGGAGCATCTGGGGCTCGACCCGTTCGCGGTCGCCGCCGACCTCGCCTCCGCAAGCCCGGTGCTGGGCCGGGGCATGGTGGCGGGCGGCGACACCGGCGCGTTCGCCGGGCAGATCGCCGACCCGGCCCGGCTCGGCGTGTCGGGCGCGCGCCCGCCGCGTCACGCCGCCGAGTGCGCCCTCGTCACGGCTATGTTCGAGGAAGTGTGGAACCGCCGCCTGTTCAATCGCGTGCCGGCCTATTTCGACCGGCAGATCGTTTGCAACTCGGTGCGGATGAAGCGGGTGCAGGGCATCGATCCCTACCAAATCGAGCTGATCAACCTGCTCGCGACCTTCCCCGATTTCCGGGTCGAGGTGCGCGACATCGCCGTGCTGGACGGGCCGGAGAACGGGCTGCGCATTGCGGTGATCTGGCTGCTGCGCGGCACCTATTCGGGGGTGCCGACCTACGGCCCGATCACCCGCACCCCGGTCAACGTGCTGGGCGCGAGCCATTTCGAGATGCGGAACGGCAAGGTGCTGCGGGAATGGCGGATCTTCGACGAGATCGCCATCCTGGCGCAGATCCATGCCGGACGGCAGAACGCCGGCGCCGGGTAGCCGCCTCCAACCCCGCGCCTCACGCCTACTGGCAGTTCGTCCGGTAGATAAACTTCTGCACTTCGGGCGTGTCCACGTTCTGCGGTGTCGCCACCACGAACGGCGTGTTGACCTGGCGCTGGATCGGCTTGCCGCCCAGCGCGTCCACCATCATCTCGAGCCCGAGTTGGCCGACGCGGTAAGGGTATTGCACGATGTCGGCCGACACGATGCCGGCGCGGATCGCCTCCACGATCGGGTCCGAGGTGTCGAAGCCGACGATGCGGATCTTGCCCTCGCGCTGCGCCTCGCGCACGCCGGTGGCGGCCCCCTCGGTGTTATTGGTGGTGATGGTGAACACCCCGGCCAGGTCCGGGTGGGCGGCGACGGTGGAGGTGATGATCGACGCCGCCTTGGCGGTCTGGTTGTTGCTGTACTGAACGCCCAGGAAGGTGATGTCGGGGTGCTTGCCGATCTCCTCCTGGAACCCCTGCAGGCGCTGCTGCGCGACGTTGGCGGCCGGCGAGTTCATCAGCGCCATCACCTTGCCCTTGCCGCCGATCAGCTCGGCGAGCGTCTTGCCCGCCTGCCGCCCACCCTCGAAGTTGTCGGACTGGATGTTGGCGAGCGCCACGCTCATGTCCTTCACGTCGCCGTCGATCGAGATGATCTTGATGCCGCGCTCCTTCGCCTCGTTCAGCGTCGCCGTCAGCGCGACCGGGTCGTCGGCGGTGAACAGGATGCCGTCCGGCTGCCCGGCGATGACCGCGTTCAGCACCCGCATCTGCAGTGCCGGGGTGTATTGCTGCGGCCCCTGCGCGTCGAAAGTGACACCGAGCCGGCGGGCCGCCTCGGCGGCGCCGCACGACACCGACATGTAGAACGGATTGCCGGTCACGCCCTGGATGTAGACTATTTTCAGGGGCTTGTTCTCGGCCCGCGCCGCGAACGGAACCAGGGCGGCGGCGAGTAGCAGGACGGCGGCGATCGGGCGCATGACGGGTTCTCCAGGGGCTACAGGCGGTCGCTTTTCTGGCGCTTGATCTGGTCGGCGTAGACGGCGGCGATCACCACGAAGCCAATCACCACCATCTGCCAGAACGGCTGGATGCCCATGATGATGAACCCGTTCGCCAGCACGGCCGGGATGAACACGCCGACCACCGTGCCGATGATCGAGCCGCGGCCGCCGGTCAGCGCGGTGCCGCCCAGCACCACCGCGGTGATCGCCTCCAGCGGGTCGTTGGCGTGGCCCTCGAGCGTGGTGGTGCTGAACCGCCCGAGCGACAGCATCGCCGCGAACCCCGCCAGCAGCCCGCTCAGCGCATACAGCCGCAGCAAATGGCCAGACACGTCGATGCCGGCCCGGCGCGCCGCTTCCGGGTTGGAGCCGACCAGGTAGGTGTGGCGGCCGAACCGGGTCATGTGCAGCACGACGGCGCCGATCACCGAGACGATTGCGGTGACAACGACCAGCCAGGGCACGCCGCCGATCGAGCCGTGGCCGAACGCGATCAGCACATTGGGCACCGTACGGATGTCGTTGCCGTCGGTGACGAGGTAGGCCGCGCCAAGTGCCGCGCCCATCGAGCCGAGGGTGGAGATCAACGCCGACACGCGCAGCCGGGTGATGCAGAACCCGTTGAACACGCCCCAGGCGGTGCCGCACAGCAGGGCGACGACGAAGCCGACCGCGACCGTGGTCGCGCTGTCAGTGCCGAGCGACAGCATCACCTGCGCGGCGACGACGCCCGAGAACACCAGCACCGAGCCGATCGACAGGTCGAACCCGCCGGCGATCATGATGTAGGTGGTGCCGACCGCCAGGATCAGCAGCACCGAGGCGTCGAGGAAGATGTTGCGGATGTTGAAGCTGCTGGCGAAGGTCGCCGGCTGCAGGTACGAGAAGAACGCCACCAGCAGCACCAGGATCACGCCCATGTAGAATGGCGACGATTGCACGGCGGTCTTGAGCGTGCGGCCGAGGCCCGGCGGCGCTTGGACCGGATCGGCAACAGGAACGGCGACGTCGGGCGTCATGCCACTGCCTCCGGCTCGCGGTCGAGCGCCCCGGTCATTGCGCCGACCAGGTCGGGCACCGTCAGCCCCTCGTTGCGCATCGAGGCGATCCGCCGGCCGAGGCGCAGCACCTCCACCGTGTCGGCGACCTGGATCACGTCGCGCATGTTGTGGCTGATGAGCACGACGGCGACGCCAGTGTCGCGGATGCGGCGCACGAGGTCGAGCGTGCGCGCCGTCTGCACCACGCCGAGGGCTGCGGTCGGCTCGTCCATGAACACCACGCGCCGGGCCCACATCGCCGCGCGACAGATGGCGACGCTCTGACGCTGCCCGCCCGACAAACTCGCGATCGGCGCATCCATGTCGCGCAGCGCGACCTTCAGCTTCTGGAACGCGACCGCGCTTTCGCGCCGCATGGTGGCGTTGTCGAGGAACCCGAGCCGCCCCAGCCAGCCCGGCCGCACGGCTTCGCGGCCCATGAACATGTTGGCGCTGGGGCTGAGGTCGGGGCAAACTGAAAGGTCCTGGTAAACGGTCTCGATGCCGAGCGCATGCGCGTCCGAGGGCGAGCCGAAGCTGACTGGGGTGCCGTCGACCTGCAGCTCGCCGGTGGTCTGGCCGTATACGCCCGACAGGATCTTCACCAGCGTGCTTTTGCCGGCGCCGTTATCGCCGATCAGCGCGGTGATCTCCCCGGCATGGGCGTCGAAATCGACGCCGCGCAGCGCCTCGACGTGGCCGAACCGTTTGGTGATGCCGCGGGCTTGGAGAATCGGTTGCGAACGGGCTGTCGTGGCTGCGGCCGAAGCGGACATTGCGGTCTCCCCGGCGGCACTGTTGCAAACGGCGTGAACCGCCGCAAGCGGTTCTGATACGGGTATTTTCACCTCCGCATTCGTTTGCGGTCGCCCGATCAGGCTTCTTGCCGTTGCGCGGACCCGGCCGACGGGTCGAGAGGCAGGAAACGGCGCTCGACCTGGACCGCTGGTCGTTCGAGTGTCACGTCTCCCACCCCAATGCGAGGGAGGCCCGAGATCGACACCATCATCACCGGCGGCCGCGCCATCCTGCCCGGCGCCGACCCGCACCAACCGCCGGAATGCGATATCGTGGTCCGCGACGGCCGCATCGTTGCCACCGGCGCGCCCGGCGACGAAAGGCTCGCCGGGGCACGGGTGATCGACGCGGCCGGCATGCTGGTGCTGCCCGGCTTCGTCAACGCGCATTACCATTCCTACGACGTGCTGCAGAAAGGCCTGCTGGAGGACATGCCGTTCGACGTGTGGGCGCTGCACTCGCAGCCGGCCTATCTTGGGCCGCGCAGCGCGCGCGAGGTGCGGCTGCGCACGCTGATCGGCGCGGTGGACTGCATCCGGCATGGCGTCACCACGGTGCAGGACATGAACTCGCTGGTGCCGATGGACGAACCAAGCCTCGAACTCGGTGCTGGCCGCCTACGCGGAAAGCGGGCTGCGGGTGGTGTTCTCGGCCGCGGTGCGCGACGTGGCGGCGCTCGACATCGCACCGTTCCTGCCGGCGGAGGCGCCCGAGCCGGTGCAGGCGCTGGTGCGCGGGGCGCCGGCCGATGCGCGGGTGCAGCTCGAGTTCGTGGAAGCGCAGATCCGCCGGATCGATCCGCTGCCGCCGCGGTTGCGCTGGGCGCTCAGCCCTTCGGGACCGCAGCGCTCGAGCCGGGCGCTGCTCGAAGGCATCGCCGCGCTGTCCGAGCGCTATCGCTTGCCGGTGCTGACCCATGTTTACGAAACGCGGGCGCAGGCGGCGAAGGCGCGCGCCCTGTACGGCAAGCAGGGCGGGTCGATGCTGCGTTGGCTCGATGAGATCGGGCTGCTGAACGAGCGGCTGACGATCGCGCACGGGGTCTGGCTGACCGATGAAGAGATCGGGCTGCTGGGCCGGGCCGGCGCCGGGCTCGCGCACAACCCGGTCAGCAACCTGAAGCTCAAAAGTGGCGTCGCGCCGATGCGGCGGGTGATCAACGCCGGGGTGAACGTCGCACTGGGCTGCGACAATTGCAGCTGCGGCGATTGCCAGAGCATGTTCTCGGCCATGAAGATGTTGTGCCTGCTGGCGGCCGGGTCGGACCCGAACCCGACCGGCGTGCACGCGACGACGGCGTTGGCGGCGGCGACCACCGGCGGCGCCAAGGCGGTCGGTCTCGCGGGCGAGGTCGGCGTCATTGCCCCCGGCTACCAGGCGGACCTGGTGTTCCTCGACCTCAACGACATCGCTTACGTCCCGCTCAACAGCGCGGTGCGGCAGGTGGTGTTCGCCGAGGCCGGGCGCGGCGTGCGCAGCGTGATGATCGGCGGCGAGATGGTGCTGCAAGACGGACGCATGACGACGGTCGACGAAG
Organism: uncultured Alphaproteobacteria bacterium; assembly: GCA_963792675.1. Classification (GTDB taxonomy): domain Bacteria; phylum Pseudomonadota; class Alphaproteobacteria; order Acetobacterales; family Acetobacteraceae; genus JBBROS01. Next base: position 11,403 of record CAWBWT010000011.1, on the reverse strand, counting down.
CGGCGCTCCGGGACGAGGCGGCGGCGGTCATGCCGGGCTTCCGGATCGACTACGCGGCGCAGGCGGCCCGCGCGGCCGCGGCGACGCCCTGGCTGCTGGAAGCGAACCGGCGCGTGGCGGCGCATCCGCTGGGCCTGGACCGGTTCATCCCAGGGTGATGCCGGTGCCGGCTGACCTGCTCCGGTGCGACGCCCCTGCCATCGCCCGTGCGGTCCAGGCCGGGACGGTCGATCCGGTGGAGGTCACCGAGACGTTCCTGGCGCAGATCCGCCGCCTGAACCCGGCGGTGAACGCCTTGGTGGACCACGACGAGGCGGCGCCGCTGGCCGAGGCCGTAGCGCTCCGGGCGCGGTTGACCGCCGGTGAGGCCCTGCCGATGGCGGGCGTGCCGGTGGTGGTGAAGGATTCGATCTGGGTGGCCGGCCGGCGCATTACTCAGGGGTCGCCGCTGTCCCGCGACTTCCGGCCCAGCCGCGACGCGCTGCCGGTCGAGCGGATGCGTCAGGCAGGCGCGGTGGTGATCGGCATCGGCAACATGCCGGAGTTCGGCGCCAAGGAGATCACCGACAACCGCCTGTACGGCCGCACGCTGAACCCCTGCGACCTCACCCGCACGCCGGGCGGCTCCTCGGGCGGGTGTGCCGCGGCGCTGGCGGCAGACATGGCGCCGGTCGCGATCGGCGGGGACGGCGGCGGCTCGTGCCGGCGACCGCCCGCCCATGTTGGCGCGGTGGGATTCAAGCCGAGCCCCGGCGTGATCGCCGACCCTTGGGGGTTCCCGGGCACGTTGCCGGGAATCGCCTGCATCGGCCCGATGGGCCGCACCGTTGCCGACGTGCGCCTGCTGTTCGAGACGATCCTGGGCCCGCACGCCGAGGACGTGCTGTCGGTGGCGTTGCCGGGCGCGTCCGGGCGACCGGTCGGCGGCTTGCGGGTCGCCTACAGCCCACATCTCGGGTTGGACTTGCCGCTCGACGGCGACGTGCTGGCGGCGGTCGATGCCGGGGTGGCGACGCTGCGACGGGCCGGGCTGGACGTGCGCCGGGCCGATCCCGCCTGGCCGCCCGGCACGGCGGAGTCGCGCATCCTGGCGATCGAGGATGCCGGGCTCGCCGACCTGTTCGGGGCCGAGTGGCGGCGCGACCCGACGCAATTCGACCCGGCGATCGGGGTGCAGATCGAGCGTGGGCTTGGGCAAAGTGCGGCCGAGGTGGCGGCGGCACATGCGTGGAGCTTGCGCATCGCCGGGTCGATCGCCTGTTTTCTCACCAATTGGGACGTGCTGCTGTGCCCGACCACGGCGTGCGTCGCGTGGCCGGCCGACCGGCTCGACCCGGCAACGGTCGGCGGCCGCCCCGCCGCGCATCGTGACCATGCCGCCTTCACCCCGCTGTTCAATCATGCGCGCACGCCGGCGATCAGCATTCCCTGCGGCGTCGGCGCCGGCGGTCTGCCGGTCGGGCTGCAGATCGTGGGCCGGCGCCTGGCCGACCGCGACGTGCTCGCCGCGGCGGCTTGGATGGAGGCGGTGCTCCAGCAGTCCTGATCCATCCCGGTGGCACGCTCCCTGCATCGGGTTGCGGGAACCGGGAAAGGGATATCGAGATGGCCAGCGCACTCGCCTGCACGTCCACCTGGAACGGACCGCTCAGCCGCCGTGCCGCGATCAAGGGCGCCGCCCTCGGCGCGATCACGATGATGGGCTGCGGCCATGGCGCGGAGGCAGCCGAGAGTCACATCCGTTCCACCTTCGGCTCCGGTTTCTGCAACCTCAACTTCTACCTCGCGAACGCGATGCAGACGGCGCAGAAGGATGGGCTGATCCTCGATTTCGTGCCGACGCCGACCTTTGCCGAACAGGTGACCTTCCTTGGCGCCGGGCAGGTGGATGCGGGGCTGATGCCTTATACCAGCTTCGTGGCGCTGTATGACGCCGGCGCGCCGGTCAAGATCGTCGCCGGCGGCGGCATCGAAGGCTGCGTGCTGGTGGCGCAGCCCGGCCTCGACACGCCGGCCAAGCTCAAGGGCAAGACGCTCGGCACGTTCCAGCTCGATACGCTCGAAGTGCTGCCGTACGACTGGATGAAGAAGCACGGGGTGGACTTCAAGGACATCAACGTCCGCTACATGGGCAACACACCCGAGGCGGTGGAAGCGTTCCGCTCCGGCGCGCTCGACATGATCTGCACGATCGAGCCGTACGGGTCCGCGCTGCTGAACGATGTGAAGGGATCGGTGAAGCTGTCGGACGGGCTCGACATCTATCCCAAGGGCTACACGGACTGCGTGCTGGCGGTCAGCGACGACCTGATCAAGAAGAACCCGGGCGGGTTGAAGGCGCTGATCAAGGGGATGATGACGGCGCAGCTGATGGCCGAAACGGATCCGCAGAAGACGCTCGATACTCTGGTCGGGCGCTATTACAAGACGTCGATGGAGAACGCCAAGATCGCCATGGGCAAGCAGCCCTCGGTGGTCGATGCGCGCAGCCAGACGCAGTTCATACTGGACCGCGTCGATTCCATTCAGCAGATGGGCTACATCAAGAAGAAGCCGGGCCGCGACGCGATTGACTGGACGTTCCTGGAGCAGGTGATCGCCGAGAACCCGGACCTCTATGGCAAGCTGAAGTATAAGTCGGCCTAGAGCATGATCCGATCGATCGCGGTCATCCGTGAGATGAACATGCTCGCAAAACAAAGGAAGCTAGAGGTCAAGCCGATCCACTTTGATCGGATTGGGCTCTAACCATGTCCGCAGCACTCGACGCCGCCCGGCCGGTTGCGTTCCGCCGTCCGGCGATGCCGGCCTGGTTGGGGCGGATCGGCTGGGCGATCGTCAGCATCGGGCTGTTCGTCGCGATCTGGGAGGCGTGCTGGGCGCTGGGCTGGGCCGATCCGCGGCTGCTGCCGCCGCCGCACGTGTTCCTGGGCAACATCCCGGACCAGGCCAAGTTCTTCAACACCATTAACCGCTGGCAGGTCGGCCAGCAGGCCAATGCCGGGCCGCCGCCGGCGCTGGCGGTATTCTACACGGCGTTCGCCACCATCACCCGGGTGGTGTCGGGGCTGGTGATCGCGTCGGTGCTCTCGGTCGGGACCGGCATCCTGATCCGCTATTTCCTGCTGTTCGAGCGGCTGACCTTGCCGATGGTGACGCTGCTGGCGCCGGTGTCGCCGATCGCTTGGCTGCCGGTGGCGATCTTCATGTTCGGCATCGGCGACAAGCCGGCGATCTTCATGGTCGTCATCGCGCTGCTGTTCCACATGACGCTGTCCACCATCGCCGCGATCGACGGGGTGAACCGCAACTTTATTAATGTCGCCCGCACCATGGGGGCGTCGAAGCGGCAGATTTATTGGCGGGTGATCGTGCCGGCGATCCTGCCGGGCATGCTGCTGGTGCTGCGGATGAATCTGTTTGCGGCGTGGATGGCGGTGCTGATCGCCGAGAGCACGGGGGTCGGCTATGGGCTCGGCCAGGTGATCATGCTGGCGCGCAACACGTTTAACCCGGGGCTGGTTTTCTTCACGATCTTCCTGATCGGCCTGTTGGGTTTCGCGTTCGATTACGCGCTGCGGCTGCTGCAGAACCGCATCCTGTATTGGGTGCCGAGATCGGCGGAGGCGCTGCGTGGCCTCTAAAGCGCCGGCCCCGTTTTCGTCCAAGAGCGCCGTCGTGTGCCGCGGCGTCGGCAAGACCTGGGCGCCGGGCACGCCGCGCGCGCAGGAGGCGTTGCGCGGCATCGACCTCGACATTGCGCCGGGCGAGTTCGTGGTGCTGCTGGGGCCGTCCGGCTGCGGCAAGAGCACGCTGCTCTACCTGATCGCCGGGTTGGAGGACGTCACCGGGGGAGAAGTCTGGTCGTTCGGCGACCGGGTCGAGACGCCGTCGCCGGATCGCAGCCTGATCTTCCAGGAGACGTCGCTGTTCCCCTGGCTCTCGGTCGGGCAAAACGTGTCGTTCGGCTTATCGATCCGCGGCGACAAGCCGGAGCAGCGCCGGGTGTTGGCGGCCGAGGCGTTGTCGCGGGTCGGCTTGTCGCAGGCGATCGACAAGCGCCCGGACGAGCTGTCGGGCGGCATGCGGCAACGGGTCGCGGTCGCGCGGGCATTGGCGATGCGGCCGAAGGTGCTGCTGATGGACGAGCCGTTCGCCGCCCTCGACGTGCAGACCCGGGCCAAGATGCAGGAGTTCCTGCTGGACGTTTGGCGCAGCTCCGGCGCCTCGGTGCTGTTCGTCACGCACCACATCGACGAAGCGGTGGCGCTGGCGGACCGGGTGGTGGTGTTCACGTCGCGCCCCGGCCGCATCAAGTCGGTGGTGCCCATCGACATGAAGCGCCCGCGCGACCCGTTCAGCCCGGCGGCCGAGGCGTTACGCCGGCAGCTCACCGGATTGCTGCAGGACGAGGTGGACCGCGCCTTTGCCGAGCAGGAAGCCATTCCCGCCTGAAGCAACCCCCGCCAGCATAACAACGGAGACCGAACCGTGGCCCAGACGCTGATCCGCAGCAAAGCCGCCCTTGCGCCGACCGCCGGCGCTTACGCCGTTAAGACGATCCCGGACGGCGCCGTGCTGCAGGAGGACGGCATCATCGCGGCGCTCGGCACCTATGAGGACCTGCACCGGCGCTACCCCGACGTGCCGGTGGTCGGCACGGGAAACGAGATCCTGCTGCCGGGCTTCGTCAACGGCCACCACCATGTCGGGCTGACGCCGGTGCAGCTCGGCTCGCCCGACATGCCGCTCGAGCTGTGGTTCGTGACGCGGATGGTGGCGCGCAACCTGAACCTTTACCTCGACACGCTGTATTCGGCGTTCGAGATGGTGGGGTCCGGCATCACCGCCGTGCAGCACATCCATGGCTGGCTGCCGGGCACGCCCGCCGAGGTGCAGGCGCGGGCCGAAGACGTGGTGCGGGCTTACGAGGACATCGGCATGCGGGTGTCGTACTGCTACGCGGTGCGGGACCAGAACCGGCTCGTCTACCAGGACGATGCGGAGCTGGTAGCCTCCTTGCCGGAGGAGCTGCGCGGGCCGATGCGGGCCTGGTTCGACCGGTTCCAACTGTCGCTCGAGGGCGCGATGGACATGTTCGCGTCCATGCATTCGGCGCACAACGCCAAGGAGCGGGTGCGCATCCAACTGGCGCCGGCTAACCTGCATTGGTGCAGCGACGGGGCGTTGCGGATCCTGGCGGACGCGTCGGAGCGGACGGGCGCGCCGCTGCACATGCACCTGAACGAGACGGCGCTGCAGAAGGAATACGCGATGCGGCGCGGCGGCTGCACCGCGGTCGAATACCTGGACCGGTTCGGGCTGATGAACAAGCGCATGACCTTGGGCCATGGCGTGTGGCTGAACGAGACGGATATCGCCCGCGCGGCCGAGACCGGCACCTGCATCTGCCACAACTGCAGCAGCAATTTCCGGCTGCGCTCGGGTGTTGCGCCGCTCAACCGGTTCGCCGCGGAGGGGATCAACGTGGCGATCGGGCTCGACGAGGCCGGCATCAACGACGACCGCGACATGCTGCAGGAGATGCGTCTCGTGCTGCGGGCGCACCGGGTGCCGGGCCTCGACGAGAGCGAGGTGCCGAGCATGGACCAGGTGCTGACGATGGCGACCGTAGGCGGCGCCCGCACGACGGCGTTCGGCGACCATCTCGGCACGCTGGAGCCGGGCACGGCGGCCGACCTGGTGCTGCTGGACTGGGACCAGGTCAGCTTTCCCTACCTCGACGAGCTGACGCCGGTGCTGGATGCGGTGATCCAGCGCGCCAAGACCGGTGGGGTGCGGCACGTCATGTGCGCCGGCGAGACGATCTATGCCGAGGGGCGGTTCACCAAGGTGGACCAGGCGGCCGCGCTGCGGGAACTGCACACGGATCTTGCGCGGGCGCTGTCGGACGACGAGGTGCAGCGGCGGCAGCTATCGAAGGCGCTGCTGCCGCATATCAGGCGGTTCTATGCGGGCTATGCCGACCCGTCGAGCACAGCTACGGGACCTGGCGCGATTCGATGAGGTCGGAACGGCCGCGCATTGGCTGCGGCAGGCCCGCTGTATAGCGGCGTGTCAGCGCTCGGTAGAGAGAGCAGCCGGCGGCGGCGCTTCAGACCACCGCCGGCTGCCAAACGAAGCGGGCGCTACTGCTCGATCGTGCCGCGGCGGCCCAGGACGGCGCCGCTGCGGTGCTTCGGGTAGGGGGCCCCGTCCATCATCCCTTCCCACACCACCTCGTTGTAGAGGTCGACCGGGACGCGGTCCTCACCGGAGAAGTCGAAACCGCGGGTGCGCTTGGCCCAGTAGGCCGCGTCGTGCTTCGGCGCGACCGGGCCGCCTTCGGCGTAGCGGATGCCGTTGTCGTTCTGCGCCAAGGTGGTGGTCGCCAGCACCTGCGACGCGATCGCCGTGTAGGTCCAAGCGCCGGAGCCAGACGGGTCGAACACGTCGGCCATCGGCCGCATGTAGGCGGTGTTGAGGTTGATGTGCTCGGTGCCGAGCAAATCCTCGATGGTGCGCAGCATGCTGATCTGGCTGTAGCGGGTGTCGACCACGGCGCCTTGCTTGACGTAGGCGCCGACTGCATAGGCGGTGGTGCGGTGCGAGTCGAAGTGGTCGGGTCCGTCCTGGCAATCGTCCTCGGTGATCAGGATGACGGTGCTGTCGGCATAGGGGCTGTTGGCCACCGCCTCGACCATCTTGCCGACCGAGTAGTCGTTGTCGGCTTCCTGCGTTTCCGGCGTGTTCACCCCGGCCAGCGCGGTCGCGAACGCGCCGGTGTGGTCGTGGCTGAACCGAACCAGCTCGAGGCTCGGCATGTTGCCGCCGGCGACGAACCCGTCGAACTCCCGCTTCCACTCGTTGTAGCGCCACAGATCCGGGTAGTTCTGGTCGTAGCCGCGGAAATAGACGTCGGTCTTGTCCAGCAGCGAGGGGTTGATCGCCGCCACCTGCACCACGCCGGCGTTGAACGGGTCGATCACCGGCGCTGCAATGGTGCCGATCGAGCCGATGTTGTTGACCAGGAAGCCGTAGTTGCGGACGGTGCCGCCGGCCTGAAGCACGGCGTCGAAGATGTAGCCGTTCTGCACCCCGTAGGGCGCGTCGGTGGCGGCGTGGTTGGCGGTGCCGACAAGCAGGTTGTCGGACCCGCCGGGAAGGTTGACCGCAGCCTTGCTGTAGGCGCCGATGGTGGCCGCATCGCGCGCCGCGGTAGACGGCACGCCGACCGGCACGTTGCGGTTCTGGCCTTCCGACTCATACGAGAGGCCACGGTTGACGAAGGCGTAGTTGATCTGCTGCGAGATGGTCTCGGCATTGGTCACGCGTCCGGCCATCGACCACGACCAGCCGTCCATGCTCCCGTCGCCGGGGTCCATGAAGTTGTCCAGGGTGACGAAGCTGCTGGCCATGCGGTGGAAGCTCGGCGTGATCTGCTTGCCGAACATCGTCAGGGTCGGATCGGCGTTGGCGCCGTTGTCGATGTCGCCCAGGATCTGGTCGAAGGTGCGATTCTCCTTCACCACATAGATCACGTGCTTGATCTTGGAGCGCAGCGCCGCCATCGTTTCGGTGTCGCTCGGCACTTGGTCGAGGCTGTAGCGATTGTTCAACGCCACCTGCGCCGTCAAGGCCGGCAGGTCGCTCGCGGTCGGCACGGCGGCGCTCACCAGCGTCGCGCGCTCGAGCTGGAACTGGTACTGGTTGGCGGCCCCGCCGGCGATCACCGCCTGCGTGTTGCCGCCGGGCAGCTGCACCACGGTGAGCCGGGCGGCGTTGCTGTAGACGTATTTCGGGTTCGGCCCGGTGTCGTTCTTGCCATTGATGACGTACATCCACGAGCCGTCGGCGCTGAAGGTGATGTCGTGCGGCTCGTAGGCGGTCGGGATCAGCCCGGCGACGGTGTTGGCGCCCGACCCGCTCAGCGGGATCACCGCGATGGCGTTGGCGCCCGAATTGACGGCGTAGAGCGTGTTGCCATCGCGCGACAGCGTGACGGCCGTGGTCGAGACGCCGGTGTAGCTGCCCTTAATCAACCCGGCCGGTGCGCGGGCGTCGATCTTGGCGACGATCTCGTTGCTGGCCGTGTCGATCACCGCGACCTGGTCCGAGTTCTCCTGCGCGACGTAGAGCCGGGCTTTGGACAGGTCGATCGCCATGCCCATGCCGTTGCCGTCGAGGGGGATGCGCTTGGTGAGCCGCCCCTGGGTGGGCGAGGAGATGTCGATCACCACCACCTGGCGATCCCGGTCGGAGGTGACGTAGGCGAGGTTGCCGCGCAGCGCGACCGCATAGGGGTAGGTGCCGCCGGGCACGCCGACCGCGCCCTCGTTGAACTGGAAGTAGGGGCGCAGGTCGTGCTCGTAGCGGACCGTGCCGGTCGCGGTGTCGATCACGCTGATCGAATCGTTGTAGTTGTTGGCGACCACAAGGGTCTTGCCGTCGGGAGAGATGTCGAGGCCGCCCGCATTCGGCTGCACGCCGATGCCGACGCCGGCATTGGGTTGCGCCGTCGTGCGGTGGCCGAGCGCGATCGGTGTCGCCGCGGTGAAGGTGCCGCCGTTGTTCTTATAGACGTAGACGACGTCGTCGCTGCCGCCGGTGCCGTAAAGCGTGTTGCCGTCGGGCGCCCAGACCAGGCCGACGAAGGCGTTCACCTGCTTGATGACCTGCTTCATCAGCGGCTGCGTCTTGTTGGCGCCGGACACGTCGTAGAGGAAGATATACTGGGTCGAGTTCGCAGTGTCGGTGGCCGCAGTCTTGTCGAGCAGCGAGTTTTGCCCGGCGCAAATGATGGCGAGCGTGCTGCCGTCGGGGCTCAGCTGCGAGCGGACCGCCATGCCGGCCACGAAATCGGGGTAGTCCGGCAAGCCGGGGTTGAGCGGCTGCTGCACGGCGCCGGTCATGAGCATCGGCGTGACGTATTGGCCGGTCGGCAGCGGCAGGGTGCCGTTGTTGCCGTCGATGGCGGTGTTGTGCTCGGCCCAGGCCAGGCCGGGCGTGACGAGCGCGGTCGTCAGCAGCATCACCTGTGCGGTGCGAAGAAGTCTTGCTCGGATCACGATGGTTCCTCCCTGGGCGCGGCTCGCCAACGAGCACATGCACCAAATCGCGGCACCGGACGCCGGGCGCGGTCCGGTGGTCGTCGACGGGCGCATCACGCCGTATGACCGCCGGTCGGTCCCGCACCGTTCAGAGACAATTCCGCGACGTTACGCGTTCGTGAACAGCTTCCGCCACTCCAGCACGCGCCAGGGACGGCCGTTGGCGGACGGCCCGATGCGGATAATGGCCCGGCGCGCCGCCTCGGCGCCGCCCGCCCCGCCGGTCCTGGCCGTGATCGCGAGGACCCGTGTGGCGGTCGATCCGCGGGGACGCACGACGCCGATGTCGCGCAACGCCGATCGCAGCGCCGGAGCGGCGGTGGCCGGATCCGGCTCGCCCTCGGCGTAGAGGCTCAGATAGGGCAGCAGCGCCTCAAGCATTGCCGGACGCATGCCGAGCACCAAGCGGAGCTCGTCGAGCGACTGGAACGGTGCGCCGGGCGGTCCGTAATCGAGCCCGGCCTGCCGGGTACTCGGGCGTCTTGGCGCCGTTCTGGCTGCGGCGGCGGCCCGGCGTGCGCCAGTCCACGATGGCGCCAGCAGTCGCGGCCGCATCGTCGTCCGGCACGCCGAGCCGACGCAGCAACGCCTGCAGCAGCGCGGGCGAGGCGCCGTTGGGGTTGAGCAGGCCCGACAGGTCCGCCACCTCGACCGCGACATCCGCGCCCTCTCGCCGCGCCTCGACGGGTGTCGCGGCGGTCCGGCCCCGCTGCAGCTGCTCGAACAGGGCGGTGTAGATCGCACCGTCCGCGGCCGCCTCCAGCCGCGCGGCGGCGCGCAGGTCGCCGGCGCTGCGCGTCGTGGACAGCGCCGTGGAGGCCAGCATGGTGAACATCAGCGCCAGCGGCACCAGCGCCCACAGCACGATCAGCAGGGCGAAGCCTCGCTGCTTGGACGGCCCGCCGGCTGTCACTGCTCGATCGGCTCCCGCAGCGTCGGCACGACCAGCGGCGGCCAGTGCTCCCGGCTGCCGGCCCCTGGCTCGATCGTCAGCCGCACGAGCGAGGGCAGCCGGCCCGCGCTCCACGACGCCGACCACGGGGCGTCCGCCGCGGCGCCGCGGTAGGCAAACCCGACGTGCTCCACGCCGTCGGCGAGCACGGTCTCGGTCCAGGCCGGGCCCGGCCCGAACCACTCGGCATGGCGATGCGGACGCCAGCGCAGCACCAGTTTGCCACCAGCAGCCGACAGCACGACGTCGGCCCGCTGCGGTGCGCCCCGGCCGCCGTTCGGCAACTCGGTGGTGAGCAACAGCGTCTCGGCGCTGCCGCGCAGGGTGGCCGGGTCCGGAAACGTGCCGGGATCGGCTGCCTCGATCAGGTGGCGCAACGCCGCATCGACCGCCAGCCGGTCGTTGTTCTGCCCGGCGGCGGCAAGCCGGGTGGCGTCGAGGCCGAACAGGAAGCCGTTCGACAGCATGACGATGATCAGGCCGAGCACGGCGATTGCCGCCAGCAGCTCGAGCAGGGTGAACCCGGCCTCCCGCTCCGGCGCGCGGGTCATGGCGTCGCCGCGGCGGCCGGCCCGATCCGCCGCGTCGCAAGGCTGACGGTGCGCGGCCGTGCCGTGCCGTGCCACGACACCTGGACTGTCAGCGCATACAACGTGAACCCCCCGGCATAGGGGCCGCGCGAAGACGGGCTCGGCGCCCCGGTGGCGACCGGCTCGACGCGGGTCTGCCAATGGAAGCCCCTTCCCTCGTCGCCGCTGCGCTCGCCGGGCACGAACTCGGCCGCGGCCAGCAAAGTGAGGTGCGATTGTGCCCGCTCGACCGCCTCGCCGTAGCGCGACGCGGTGCCGGCCGCCTGTACCGACGCAATGCCGCCTTCGTAGAGCACCGCCAGCGCCGGGGCGGCGATGGCGAACGCGATCAGCACTTCCAGCAGGGTGAAGCCGGCAGGGTGGGGACGGCTTCGGCGCGCGCTCGTCACGGGGGCACTCCGGTTCGACGACAAGGACGTCAGGCTGCCAGAACGCGTCCGGTCCCGCCCTCCGCGCAGAAGCGGCGGAAGCAGGTTTGGTCAAACTGTCATGGAATGCCGCCCGTCCGGCGGTTGCCTGCCGCGCTCCGGGCGGCCATCAAACGCGCGCAACGACGGACCATGAGATGACCCGATTGTCACGACACGGGACGGCGCCAGTCCCATTGTCACGCGTTCTTCTGGCGCTCGCATTCTGCTCCGTTGCAGCCGGTGCCGAGGGCCAAGCGCCCGGCGACGCCCCGGCGACCGACATCGGCACCGTCGAGGCAACCGGCGCCGGACCGTCCGCCGCGCCGGCGCCCGGCACCGCT
>CAWBWT010000010.1:0-58560 GCA_963792675.1 uncultured Alphaproteobacteria bacterium | reverse complement strand
ATGTGTCGGCATCCCGTTTTTTCCCAAGATCTTGTCAAATGCTGCAACAGAACGTTTGTGCAGCCTGACCCGACGATCCCGGCGTCAAGCACTCTCCGAGGCGTGATGAGGAATGTTGCTCCCGGCGCGTCGTAAGCCGTGCCGGGTCGGTCATGTCCGCCGAACGAGCGGCAATAGCGCGGTGCCGGTGCGAAGTTGGCGAGCGGGAAGACTTGACGGCTCTTTCCGTCAAGTTTCCCCAACTCGCTAGGGGCTATCCCTGGCGCCGGGCTAGCGCACCGGCGACCGAGGCTGCGACGAGCAGGCCGGCGAGCCCCAGCCCGGCCATCTTGCCGAGCGGCATCGGACCGGAGATGCCGCCGTTATCGCCTGGAGCGAACAGCGCACCCGGCTGCGGCGCCTGCGCCGGCGCGCGGGAGGTCGCCGCGCCCAGCACGCGATCCATCGTCCACCGGCCCAAACCCGGCGCAAGCGCATACGCGAGCGGCGCCAGCTTGGCGACCGCGCCGACGGAGACGCTGTCCCGCGGGCGCACGGCGACGCGGGTGATGGCCGCCGCCACCTGCTCGGGCCGGTCCGGCGCGCGAACGTTGAGCCGGTGCCCGGTGTAGTTGCCGGCATGCGCGACCCCTTCGGTGTCGACGAAGCCGGGGTTCACGTCGCAGATGTGGACGTCCGGCTCATCCTGGAGCTCCGCTCGCAGGCTTTCGGACAGGCCGCGCAGGCCGAACTTGCTGGCCGTGTAGCTCGCGCCGAACGGCGTGCCGACAAAAGCCCCGAACGACACCACGTTGATCAGCACACCGGAATGGCTGGCCATGAAGTAGGGCAGGGCGGCGTGGGCCCCGTGGAGGTAGCCGATCAGGTTGGTGCGGATCACCTGGTCATGCGCTTCGATCGGCACCTCGGTGAACCGGCCGACGGCGCCGACGCCGGCATTGTTCACCCACACGTCAAGTTTGCCGTAGCGCCTCACCGCCGCCTGCGCCAGCGCCCGCATCGCCACTGCGCTGGTGACGTCGGTCTCGACGAACTGCGCCCGTCCTCCCTCGCGCTCGCATTGCTGCGCGACCGCGGCGAGCTCGCCGCCCCGGCGCGACCCCAGCGTCAGGTTGGCGCCTTGCCGCGCGAAGTCCAGCGCCGTCGCGCGGCCGATGCCGCTCGACGCACCGGTGATCACAACGCTCATCCCTGCCAGGCTTCGCATCCGCTTTTCTCCCGCTTCGCCGAGCGGAACAGCCGGAGCCGCGCGCGGTTCCCGCTGTCCCCGGCTCAATCCTTGGCGCTGAACGCCGCCTCCGGGGTGAACGCGGGCGGGTCGCTGGCGGGAAAAGTTTCCGCGACGGCGTCATCGATCTTCGCTTCGTCCGCGGAGCGCTCCGTCAGCGGGGTCGTCATCGGTTCTTGACCCTCCGCCTCCTGCAGAAGCCTCGCCCGCTCCCAGAAGGTCACATCCTGACCCTCCGGGCATCCCTCCTTTTTCCACAGATAATAGGCCCGCTCGCGAATGCGTTGTTCCTGGTCCTGCACGGCGATCCTCCAGCAGTTCGATCATTGACGTTGCCTCAACGGTCCGAGGCGTCGCCCGGTTCGAGGCGCAAGCCGGCACCCGGCGCATGCTGCCAAGTAAAGTGATCGAGTAAGTTCACACAATACAGTGTCTGCGCACCGCATTGATCACAAAACATTATGTTATGCATCTAGCGAAATGTGGCCGCGTTCCTTGGGTTCACAGATACGGGTTCAAGTAATCTCCGCCCCATAGCATAATCCACAGCCAACGGCGGTGATGGCTGCAGTATCCGCAAGTAATACAGCTGGATCTCAGGCCGCAAGATCGGCGATCCGAGCACCTTGACGCATGACGATTAGGATCTGACGATGATTTATCCCAATGCGGCCGGGCTCGAGCAACCCGTCCTGCTCTGTCTGTCGCACTTGCGTTGGGATTTCGTGTTTCAGCGACCGCAGCACCTCATGACCCGCGCGGCCGCACAGTATGGAGTGGTGTTCGTTGAAGAACCGGTCGGCGTCGCGGCCACGGCCGAGCCGGGCATGGCCGTGCGGGCGGTAGAGCCGAACCTCGTGGTCGCGACGCCGCAACTGCCCGAGGGCCTCGACCCGGCGGCGGCCGATGCAGTCCAGCGCAAGCTGCTCGACGACTTGCTCGACCGGTTCGGCGGGCCGCTCGACACAGTTTGGTATTACACGCCCATGGCGTTCGCCTTCGCGGGGCACCTGCGCCCGCGGACGGTCGTGTTCGACAGCATGGACCAGTTATCCGCGTTCGACGGCGCGTCGCCGCGGCTGGAATTGCTGGAGCGGCAATTGCTGCGTCGGGCCGACATCGTGTTCGCGGGCGGGCGCAGCCTGTTCGGGGCGAAGCGCCGGCTGCATCCGAACGTGCACCTGTTCCCCAGCAGCGTCGACGAGGCGCATTTCCGGGCGGCCCGCAAGCGGACCCGGACCGAGCAGGGCCCGGCCGATCAGGTCGCGCTGCCCAGGCCCCGGATCGGCTACTTCGGCGTGATCGACGAGCGGATCGATTACAAGCTGCTCGACGGGGTGGCGAGCATGCGCCCCGACTGGCAGTTCGTCATGGTCGGCCCGACGGCCAAGATCGACCCGGCCTCGTTGCCGTCGCAACCCAACCTGCATTGGCTCGGCATGAAGAGCTACGAGGAGCTTCCTTCCTATCTGTCCGGCTGGGACGCCGGCCTCATGCCGTTCGCGCTGAACGAGGCGACCCGCTTCATCAGCCCGACCAAAACCCCGGAGTTCCTCGCCGCCGGAGTGCCCTTGGTGTCCACCGCCGTGCCGGACGTCGTCGCCGAGTGGCAGTCCGGCGGGCTGGTCGCGATCGCCGACTGCCCGGAGGCGGCCGTCGCGTTGCTCGAAAAGGCGCTCGTCGGACGAACCGCGGCCTGGCAAGCCGCCGTCGACCAGCACATCCGGTGGATGTCGTGGGATACCACCTGGGCGCGCATGCGCCGGTTGATGACGGAGGCGGCGACCGACAGTCCGGTCGAGGCCGCCGCACTTCCCGCCGGGGACAGCCCCTGAGCAAGGCGCCGGCGATGCACCGCCCGTCGCGTGCCGCGCCGATGCCTTCGGGCCCGGTGACCTCGTGATCGGTCCATCCGGACTGTTCCCGAGCTTTCTCATGGCCGGGTTCGAATGCTCCTCCTTGCGGCGGCCGGATGGGACGCAGCTCGACCTGATTGCCGCCACGCACCACGACGAGATGGCAGTGGACGATTACCGGCTGGTCGCGGAGGCCGGGCTGCGGACGGTCCGCGATGGGGTGCGCTGGCACCGGGTCGAGACGACGCCGGGCCAATACGATTGGTCGAGCGTGCTGCCGATGATCCGCGCGGCGCAACGGGCCGAGGTGCAGGTTGTATGGGATCTCTGCCATTACGGCGTGCCGCTCGATCTGGACGTGTTCGCGCCGGCGTTCCTCGACCGCTTCGCCGCCTTCTGCACCGCCTTCGCCCGCCTGCTGCAGGAGGAAACGGCGGCGCCGCCGGTGGTCTGCCCGGTCAATGAGGTGTCGTTCTGGGCCTGGGCCGGCGGCGACCACGCGCGCATGTATCCGAGCGCCGTCGGGCGCGGCCCGGACCTGAAACGGCAGCTCGCCGCAGCCGCCATCCGCGCGGTGGATGCGGTGCGCGATGTGCACAAGGCGGCGCGCTTCATCCAGGCGGAGCCGCTGATCCATGTCACGGCGCACCCCGACCTGCCCGAGACCGAGGCGGGTGCCGCGGCGCACCGCGCGGCCCAGTTCGAGGCGTTCGACATGATCGCCGGGCGGACCGCGCCGGAGCTGGGCGGCAGCGAGGCCCATCTCGACATCGTCGGGCTCAACTTCTACCCGGAAAACCAGCTGATGCGCGGCGGCGCGACGATCCCGATGGGCCATTGGATGTACCTGCCGCTGCGCTCGTTGCTGCTGGATGTCGCGGAGCGCTACCAGCGGCCGATGGTCATCAGCGAGACCGGCGCCGAAGGCCCGAACGGTCCCGGCTGGCTGCGCTACGTGTGCGGCGAGGTGCGGGCGGCCATGCGGGACGGCGCCGGGATCGAGGGCGTCTGCATCTACCCGGTCATGGACTATCCCGGTTGGAAGGACGACCGCCTTTGCCGCTGCGGACTGCTCCGCGCATCGGATGATTGGCGGCGGCGCGAGGTGGACACGGACATGGCCCGGCAGATCGAGGAGGAGCAGATGCTGTTCGGTCAAGCGTCGGCCGAAAGCTTGGCGTGACGGCCGGCTCCGCAACGGACGCCGCGCCCGGCCCGCTCGTCAGCGCCGTGCCGCTCCTGCTCCACCATGTCCGGCGGCATGCGCGGCTGACCGGGGCGGTCTTGCTGCTCGTGATCTGCGGCGGGGTTGCCGCGGTCGCCGCGCAGTATGGGTTGAAGATCCTCGTCGACGTGATGACCGAGGGAACCGGGCCCAGCGTCGCGGCAAGCGGCGGGACCGCCCGCGATGCGGCGGTCGTGCTTCGGGCGCTGGGCGTGTTCCTGGGCTTGCTGGCCGTCGAGACCGTGTGCTGGCGGCTGGCCGGCTTCGTCGGCGCCCGCGCCGTGGTCGTGATCGGCGAGGAGATCCGGCTCGACCTGTTCACCCGGGTCAGCGCGCGTGCCTGGACCTTCTTCAACGGCCAGGCCAGCGGCGCCCTGGCCGGCCGGATCACTGCGGCGGCGTCGAATGCGACGGCGGCGTTGCGCACGGTGATCTGGAACGTCATTCCGCCCACGACGGATCTGATCGGCTCCGTCATCGTCCTGTCGCTGGTGGATTGGCGGATCGGCGGGGCGCTGCTGGTTGCGGCGGTGCCCATCACCCTGCTGTTCCACAACCTCGGCAAGCGCGGCTTCCCGCTGCACGCCGCCTTCCACGGCCAGGCGGCGTCGGTGGCCGGGGTGCTTGCGGACGTGCTCGGCAACATGGACGTCGTGCGGGCCTACGGGGCGCAGCGGTGGGAGCGGGAGCGGCTGCGCACGCAGATGCAAACGGAGAACCGGGCGCATGCCGCAAGCTGGTTCTTCCTGGAGCGGATCCGGTGCTGGCACGACCTGCTGTTCTGGCTGCTGAACAGCGCCGTCCTGGCCGTCGCCATCGTGCAATGGAGCCGGGGCGCCATCACGAGCGGCGGCGTCGTGGTCGCGACCACGCTGACGCTGCGCATCCTGGCGGGCTCGCGCGAGATGGCGCTGTCCTTGCTGGGCCTGTCGCAGCAGCTCGGGGCGGTCGCCGAGGCCGTGGACGTGTTCGGTGCACTCCCAGTCTGTGCTGGCGGACCCGAAGTGACCGGCCGGACGCAGCTGCGGCCCCGCCAGGGCGCGATCGCGCTGCACGACATCCGCCACGCCACCGGCCCGCACTGCACCGTGTTCGCCGGGCTCGATCTCGACATCCCCCCGGGGCAGCGGGTCGGCATCGTCGGGCCGTCGGGCGCGGGCAAGTCGACGCTGCTGCGGATCATCCAGGGCGTCCAGCAGCCCTCGGCAGGCCGCGTGACGGTTGACGGCCAGGTGCTGGCAGAGTGCTCCTCCGAGAGCTTGGCAGACGCCTTCTCGGTCGTGACGCAAGAGGTCGGGTTGCTCCAGCGCAGCGTCGCCGAGAACCTCCGCTACGGACGCCCGGACGCGGCCTGGCCGGAGGTCCTTGCCGTGTCGCGGGCGCTGGGCTGCGACCGCCTCATCGCCGGGCTACCGTTCGGCTACGAGACGATCGTCGGGGAGCGCGGCGCCAGGCTGTCCGGCGGGCAGCGGCAACGGATCGCCGTCGCCCGCGCGCTGCTGCGCGAAGCGCCGATCTTGCTGCTGGACGAGGCGACCAGCGCGCTCGACACCGGCGCCGAACGCGAAGTCCAGCGCGCAATCCTGCAACTGGCCAGCGGCCGGACGGTGATCGCCGTCGCGCACCGCTTGTCGACGATCATGGATTTCGATCGCGTCATCGTCGTCCAGCACGGCCGGATCGTCGAGGACGGCGCGCCGGACGCGCTTCGGCACGGCGACGGCTATTTCGGTCGCACCTGGCGAGCCCAGCAGGGAGCCGCCGTCCCGCTCGACGCCGCATCCTGGGCGCAGCATGCGCATGCCGAATGAGCTCGGCGTCCTACGCGCAACCCGGCCCACGTCACCAGTGCAGTCGCCGGTGCGCCGTAGGGGCAACCCTGTCCCCCGTGAAGTTTGACGCCGGAACTCCGCCGCGTGATCTGGATTGAGGCGCGTGGAAAGGAACAGGCGCATGGACGACATATTGGACGATCGGTCCCGCTTTGCGGTGGTGCCCATGAGCGGCTCGCCCGATCGGCCGGGTGATAACAGGGGCGCGACACTCGTCCTGGCCGGCGGGGTGGCCATGGGCGCCTTCGAGGGCGGCGCCTACGCAGCCCTCGAGGAGGGCGGCCACGCCGCAGCGCTGGCCTGGGTGGCCGGCAGCTCAATCGGCGCGGTAACGGCCGCCATCGTCGCCGGCAACGCCCCGCCGGACCGGCTTCCGCGGCTGCGCCAGTTCTGGAAGGCGGCCTCCGCCGACCCGATGCCGCTCACCTCGTTCTGGTTCGGCCAGCCGCGGGAAGGGCCCTGGCGGCAGGCCTACAACCAGGCGAGCGTGCTGCAGACGCTGCTGCTGGGCCGGCCCGGCTTGTTCCAGCCGAACGTCCAGCCCGGCCCGCGCGCCGGTGTCGGCGACGTGCCGGCCTTGTTCGACCTCGCGCCGCTGCGCGCCCACCTGGAGTCCTTGGTGGATTTCGAGCGGCTGAACGGTGGCGAGATGCGGGTCACGATCGCGGCCACCGATGTCCTCAGCGGCGAGCGCGTGATGTTCGATACGAAGCATGGGGCCGTGATCCGTGCGGAACACGTGCTCGCCTCCTGCGCCCTGCTGCCGGTCTTCGCACCGGTCGAGATCGAGGGACGCTTGCTCGCCGATGGCGGCCTCGCCTCCAACGTGCCGCTCGACGCCGTGCTGAGCGACCCGGACGCGTCCGGCCGCCGCTGTTTCGTGGTCGACCTGTTTGCGCCGGAAGGAAGCCGCCCCCACACCCTGGCCGCGAGTGCCTCGCGCGCCGCCGACCTCGCGTTCGGCAACCAATCCGCTCGGCTGATCGAAGGGCAGCGCCGCGAGGATCACCTGCGCACCCTCATCGCTCGGCTCGGGTCCTTGCTGCCGGACGAGCTTGCGCGGCGCCCCCGAGATTGCCGCGATCCTCGAGCAGGGAAGGGCCGGACCGGCCGACATTGTCCGGGTGGGCTACCGCGCCGGCCTCGACGAAGCCGGCCTCGGCAAGCCGTTCGACTTCTCGCCGGCCACGATCGCCGACCGGTGGCGCGCGGGTGAGCAGCAAATGCGCTCCGCGCTGCAGACCCTCGCCACCCGGACAGAGCCGGCGTCGATCCGCGACGGTGCGTCCCCGACGTGACTCAATCCGCGTCGCGCGTCGGCCCGGCCGCTGCGTGCCCGGCGGGAACCTCGATCGGCATGGACAGCAGCAGCGAACTGCGTGATTTGCCGTGGGTGTCCAGCGCGAGGCTGTCATTGACGCCGCCGGCCAGCGCCTGCTCGAGCACGAAGTGCAACGCGAACAGGCGCGGCAGCTCGTAACGCGTCACCGGCCCATGCACGACCCCGGCGAAGTGGCGCGCCACCGCGGCAGCGGTCACCGTGCGGGACAGCAGCGCGTAGTCGGCCGGGTCGTAGGCGATCACCGACAGGGTCTGGCTGTCGCCCTTGTCGCCGGTTCGGCTGTGGGCGAGCGCGTGCAGCGTCACGGTCGGCATCAGCGCACCTCGATCATCTCGATCCGCGTGGCGACGTCGGCGCGCGGCAGGTAGGTCGTCAGGGTGCGGACCGCGGCGCGGATCGAGAAGCGCACGCCGCCGCCGCCGGCCGGGCCGTTGACGTAGAGCGACTCCACCTCCGTCACCAGCCGCTCGGCGTCGGCGACCGTCGGGCAGCGCGCCGCGACGCGGAGGCGGATCTCCGGCACATCCGCGGCGAGCGTCCCGCCGGGCAGCGCCAGCGCGTTCAGCCCCATCAGGTCGTAGCGGGTCGGCACGTCGCGCAGCGCGGTTCGGGCCAGCCGGCGCTGCACGATCTCGGCCGCCAGCCGCGCTCGCGCCTCGGCGTTCGGGCCGGCGTAGGAGATCTCGATCTCCGCATGCTGCCCGGCCTCGACCCCGAGCAGCACCTTCAGCGTCTCCGGCGGCGTATGGCCCCGCGCACCCGTGAGCCGTATCTGGTCGGGCCCGGTCTGCTCGAGCGACACCTCGGTGAGGTCGAGCACCACGTCCGGCGTGATGTAGCGGGCCGGGTCGTGGACCTCTACAGGAGCTGCTCGGTGATGACGTGGCGGTCGATGCGGCCGCCGGAGCCGGCCGGCTTGGCGATCGTGACGGACAGGTCCTCGGCCACCTCCGCGATCGGGAAGCCGAGCCGGTCGAGGCCCGGCACGTCCTTCACCCCGGAGTCGGCGAAGTAGCCGCCCGTCGCCTGGCCGCCGCATTCCAGCAGGTGCCCCGTCACCAGCCCGCAGGCCAGCGCGTCCAGCGCGCCGTCCGCCCAGCCGAAATGCGCCTGCAACGGGCCGAGCGCCAGGGCGGAGTCGGTGACCCGGCCGGTAACGACCACGTCGGCGCCGTCGCGGCAGGCCTGCGCGATCGGCGCCGCGCCCAGATAGGCATTGGCGGAAAAGAACCCGCCCGGCAGGCGGGACGCGGGCTCGCCGGTTTCGGCGACGGCCGGTCGGCCGCCCGCACCAGGTCGGCGACGTCGTCGCCCAGCACCGCGGCGATGACGGTCCCGCGCAGGCCGGCCGCCGTCGCAACGTCCCGCGCCATGCGCGCCGCCGCCAACGGGTCGGCACCGCCGCCGTTGCTGACCAGGCGGGTGCCGTGGCGGCGGCAGGCCGGCAGCAGCGCCTGCAAGCGGTCGGCGAGACGCACGAAATAGCCGGGCTGGCCGGCCCCGCGCGCGGCCTGCAGCATCGCCAAGGTGCGCTCCGCCAGCGTCTCGATCATCAGCACGTCGATCCGGCCGTGCTCGACCAGCTCGAGGGCCGCGTCCAGCCGGTCGTTGAAGAAGGCCGAGCCGCCGCCGATGCGCAGCGGCGCCGTCATCGAGCCACCGCTCCTTGCCCGTTGCAGATGGCGGCCCCCCGGCTCGGGCCGATGGAACGGATTTCCATTTGGTAAGTCAACATACGATGTGCACATAATCTATCGCGCATCGGCGGCCGGAGCGGCGGGGCCGCAGGAGACGGGAGGCGATGACCATCAACAGCAAGGTTCCGCAGGAGGTCCGCATCGGCTTCCTGGTCCACGACGTTTCGCGCATGCGCCGCACCCTGTTCGACCAGGCGATGAAGCCGCTCGGCATCACCCGCTCGCAATGGTGGGTGCTGAGCCAGTTGTCCCGCCATGCCCGCTCGGGGATGCTGCAAACGGAGCTGGCGCGGGATCTCGACGTCGGCAAGGTCACGGTCGGTGGGCTGATCGACCGGCTGGAGAACGCCGGCTACGTGGTCCGCGTGCCGGAGAAGACCGACCGGCGCGCCAAACGGATCATGATCACCGAGCGCGGCCACGAGATCCTGCGGGACATGGTGGCGGTCGGGCATCGGCTGAACGGCATCATCCTGGCCGGCCTGTCGCCCGACGCGGTCGCGGCCGCCGAGCAGGCGCTGGAAACGATGAAGGAGAACATCCGCGGCGCCGTCGCCGAGAAGGACGAGGTGGAGCTGCCCGTGGGCGTGTTCGAGCCGGACGAGGCGCCTGCACCGCGGAAGGTGCGGGCCGGCGGGCGGTAGGCGAGGGCTGCCCCGCTGGGGTCTGGGCCCCAAACCCACGCATCAGTAGGATTTTGGCTGGCCGAGCACCCGTTCGGCGATGAACGACAGGATGAGCTGCTCCGTCACCGGCGCGATGCGGGTCAGGATCGCCTCGCGGAACAGCCGCTCCACCTGGTACTCCCGCGCATAGCCCATGCCGCCATGCGTCATCACCGCCCGTGTAGCGCTGTCGAACGCGGCGCGGCCGGCCAGGAACTTGGCGGCGTTCGCTTCCGCCCCGCACGACTGGCCGTTGTCGTACAGCCAGGCCGCCCGCATCACCATCCAATACGCCGCCTCGAGCTGCGTCCAGCATTCGGCCAGCGGATGCTGGATGCCCTGGTTCTGGCCGATCGGGCGGCCGAACACGACGCGCTCCTTGGCGTAGGCCGACGCCCGGCGCAGCGCGTCGCGGCCCAGCCCGATCGCCTCGGCGGCAACCAGGATGCGCTCCGGGTTGAGGCTGTCGAGGATGTACTTGAACCCTCGCCCTTCCTCGCCGATCCGGTCCTCGTCGGGGACGAACAGGTCGTCGATGAACACGGCGTTCGAATCGACGGCGTTGCGGCCCATCTTGTGGATGCGGCGCACCTCGACCTTGCTGCGGTCGAGGTCGGTGTAGAACAGCGTCATGCCGTCGGTCGGCCGCTTGCACTCCTTCTTGGGCGTGGTCCGCGTCAGCAGCAGGATCTTGTCGGCGACCTGCGCGGTCGAGGTCCACATCTTGCGGCCCTTCACCTGGTAGCCGGCGTTGGTCCGGGTCGCGAACGTCTTGATGCTCGGTCGTGTCCAGGCCGGCGTCGGGCTCGGTCACGCCGAAGCAGGCCTTCTGCCTGCCCTCGACCAGCGGCCGTCAGCCAGCGCTGCTTCTGCTCCGGCGTGCCGTGCACCACGATCGCGTGCGGGCCGAACATGTTGATGTGGATCGCCGACGCCGCCGAGTAGCCGCCGTTGCTGGCGGTCGCCGCATGCATCATCACCGCCGCCTCCGTCACCCCCAACCCGGCGCCGCCGACCTCCTCCGGCATGGTGATGCCGAGCCAGCCGCCCTCGGCCATCGCCTGGTAGTATTCCTGCGGGAAATGCAGGTTGGTCTCGCAGTCGGTCCAGTATTGGTCGTCGAACTGGGCGCAGACCTTGCGCACGCCCTCGTCGATCGCGCGCTGCTGCTCGTTGAGTTCGAAATCCATTGCCGTCTCTCCGTTTCCGCGGCTCTTTGCCCCGAGGCGCCGCCCGCGACGTTCCGGACCTGGCCAGAAGATACCTAGCGTATTATGTGCATTCGTAGCTTCTTTCAACGGCAGCCGGCCTGCGAACGAGCTTGCTCGAGGACGCCCATATGACGACTCCAACCGACATCCCGGCCTTCAGCCATCCCGCCCGCAATCGCCGCGTGCTGCTGGCCCGGCGCCCGCACGGCATCCCGCAGCCGGAGGACTTCGCGCTCGACGAGACCGCCATCCCCGAGATCGGCGTCGGCGAGTTCCTGGTGCGCAACATCTACCTGTCCGTTGACCCGGCGCAGCGCGGCTGGGCGGCGGCGGAGGCGAACTACTCCGCGCCCGTCCCGCTCGGAAGCCCGATGCGGGCGCTGGCGGTCGGCGTCGTCATCCGCTCGAACGCCGCCGAGGCGAGCGAGGGCGAGTTCCTGTACGGCTGGTTCGGCTGGCAGGATTATGCCGCAGCGACCCCGGCGGCCATCGTGCAGCGCGCCAACGCGACGGTGCCGTTGTCGGCCTATGCCGGGCTGCTGGGCATCAACGGCCTGACCGCCTATTTGGCGCTGACGGAGCTGGGCCGGCCGCAACCGGGCGATACCGTGCTGGTGTCCACAGCCGGCGGCGCCGTCGGCAGCTTCGTCGGCCAGATCGCCCGCAACCTGGGCGCGACCGCCATCGGGCTGACCGGCGACGACGCCAAGGTCGAGGCCTGCCGCATGCGCTACGGCTACGCGCACGCCTACAACTACAAGACCGCCGACTGGGTCGCGGCCCTGGATACCGACGCACCGGACGGCCTGAACGTCTATTTCGACAATGTCGGCGGCCCGATCCTGGACGCGGCGCTGCGCCGCATGGCGGTCGGCGGCCGGGTCGTGCAGTGCGGCACGGCGTCCACGTCGGTGTGGACTCCGCTGCCGACCGGGCCGCGCAACGAGCGCGAGATCCTGACCCGGCGCCTGGTCTGGAGCGGCTTCGTGGTGTTCGACTACGTCCAACGCTTTGCCGCGGCCACCGAGACGCTGGTTGGCTGGTATCGCGACGGGCAGCTCACCTACGACGAGGACGTGGCGCACGGCATCGAGCACGCGCCGGGCGCCATCCGGGCGCTGTATGCCGGGGAGAACCGCGGCAAGAAGCTGATCTACGTCGGTTAGATTGCGGGTCTGGGGCCGCCGGCCCCAGCGGGTCCAGGGCAGCGCCCTGGCCTCAACTCTCAGGGCTCTTCCGGCAGCGCGCCAACCCGCGCCACCCCGATCGGACCGGGCTTGCGCCAGGCGAGCCAGACCTGCGCCCCCACCAGCAGCACCGCGAGCGCCACGAACGTCGCTGCGATCGGGCTCTCGACGAACACCGACAGATCGCCCCGCGACAGGGTCAGCGCGCGCCGGAAATTCTCCTCCAGCCGCGGTCCCAGCACGAAGCCCAGCAGCACCGGCGCCGGGTGGAAGCCGAGTCGCAGCAAGCCGTAGCCGACCACGCCGATCACCAGCGTCTGCACCACGCCGAACATCTCGTTGTTGGTGCTGTAGAGGCCGACGCAGATGAAGAACAGCGCGAACGGGAACAGATACCGGAACGGGATCCGCAGCAGCTTCACCCAGACCCCGATCATCGGCACGTTCAGCACCACCAGCAAGATGTTGCGGATCCAAAACGGATCGATCAGGCCCCAGAACACGTCCGGATGCTCGGTCATCAGTTGCGGGCCGGGCTGGATGCCCTGGATGATCAGCGCACCCAGGATCAACGCCATGACCGC
Source organism: uncultured Alphaproteobacteria bacterium (assembly GCA_963792675.1). Taxonomy (GTDB): domain Bacteria; phylum Pseudomonadota; class Alphaproteobacteria; order Acetobacterales; family Acetobacteraceae; genus JBBROS01. The sequence continues at coordinate 45,733 of CAWBWT010000010.1, read as the reverse complement.
GTCGCCGGGGATGCCGAGGCTCATGGTCGGGATGAAGTCGCCTTGCACCGAGGAGTGGGTGGAGGCTTCCGGGCTGGCGACCCCGGCGATGGCGCCGCGGCCGAACCGCTCGGGGTGGCGGCTGAAGCGCTTTTCCGCCGCGTACGCCACGAAGGAGGCGATGGTCGGGCCGGTCCCGGGGATCAGCGAGCACAGGCTGCCGATCAGCGTGCCGCGCAGGATCGGGAACGCGGCTTCGCGCAGGTCCGCCCGGCTCGGGCGGAGATCACGGATACGGACCCGCACGCCGGCGGTGTTGGCGGCGGAGATGGTGTTGACGCTGCGAAGGAACTCCGCGACGCCGAAGAAGCCGAGCGCCACCGCCACGAGGTCGACGCCGTTGTAGAGCGACAGCGCGCCGAAGGTGAACCGTGCGGTCCCGGTATCGACGTCGGTGCCGACCGTGCCGACCAGCAGGCCGACGATGGTCATGGCGATGCCCTTCAGCGCCGAGCCGCGCGCGAGCGTCGCGCCCGCCAGCAATCCGAGCAGCATCAGCGTGCAGATCTCGGCCGGGCCGAACTTGAAGGCGACCGCCACCAGCAGCGGCGCGAAGAAGATCATCTCGACGATGCCGAAGGCCGCGCCGAAGAACGCCGCCATCACCGTGATCCCGAGCGCCGCGCCGCCCCGGCCCTGCTTGCGTCATCGGGTAGCCGTCGAGGCAGGTGACGGCGTGCGAGGCGTGGCAGGGCAGGTTCAGCAGGATCGAGCAGATGGCCCCGCCATACTGCGCCCCGTAATAGATGCCGGCCAGCATCAGGATGGCCGCCACCGGCGGCATCCCGAACGTCAGCGGCAGCAGGATCGAGATCGTCGCCATGATGCCCATCCCGGGCAGCACGCCGATCACGTTGCCGATCAGCACACCCACGAAGCTCCACAGCAGGTTGTGCGGCTGCAAAGCGATCGAGAAGCCGTGGATCAGGTTGGGCAGCGTGCCGTCCATCGGGTTACCACCGCCACAACGGAAGCTGGAATTTCAGCGCCCAGGTGAACACGACCGCGGCCACAACCGTTGCGGAAGCGGCCAGGATTGCCGAGCCGCGCAGGGTGGCACCCCGGTCGCCTAGGGCGGCGATGAACACGCAAGCGAAGGTCGCCGGGCCGAGGCCGAACGGCTCGCCCAATAGGATGAAGGCGACGATGCCGAGGATGATGCAGGACCAGCCGCGCCAGTCCGGCCGGCCGAAGGCGCTGGCGTCATGATCGTCGTTCGCCTCGGGGGTAACGGCGATCAGCACGCAGCGCGCTGTTCGAGCCATAGGTAGAGTTGGTGCCGAGCAGCAGCGTGTAGCCGTCGGGCTTGGCCCGGGACACGTAGGTGGAGGCGATGGCGCCGGTGGCGCCGACCCGGTTCTCGACGACGATGCTCTGGCCCAGCAGCGGGCCGAGATACTGGCCGATCACCCGGGCCGCGGTGTCGCTGCCGCTGCCGGCCGCGAAGGGCACGACCACGGTGATGAACTTGCTCGGGTAATCCTGTGCCATGGCCGGCCCGGCGACGGCGGAGAGGCAGCAGACGAGGATGGCGAAAAGGCGTCCCATGGTCGTTGTCCTCCGGTTCCGGCTTTTTGGCGGCAGCGTACGCCCTCGACGTTCAGGACAGAAGGCCAGGGCGCCCCCTCCACAGTCATTCCCCCTGTCTCAAGCAAGACAGGCGGAACCTTGGACTGCTCCGCCCCTGGACCCCGCTGGGGCGAGGCGCCCAGACCCCCGTCACAATGTTTGCCTCATCTCGCTCCAGGCGGCTTCGAGGCCGGGCTGGAACTCGGGGGCGGCGACTGCGATCAGCGCCTCGCCCCGCTCGAACACGGAGCGGCCGCGCAAATCGGCGATGCCGTGCTCGGTGATGACCACGTCGACCAGGTGACGCGGCAGCGACGCCATGCCGTCCCCGATCCGCGGCACGATGCGCGATTGCGGCGGCGCCCCGAACGCTGCCGGCAACGCGACGACGCTGACGCCGCCGCGAGACAGTTTCGCGGCCTGGGCGAAGTCGGGCGCGCCGCCGACGCCGCTGACGGCGCGGCCGCCGGCGTGCTCCAGGTTGGCCTGGCCGAACAGGTCCACGCTGAGCGCCGAGTTCACCGCGACGAAGCGGTCGACGGCGGCCAGCCGGCCGATGTCGTGGGTGACGTCGCAGCCGAGCACCGCCATCCCTTCGAGCGTCGCCAGCTCGCCATAAAGCCCAGCCGAACCCACCCAGACGCAGCTCGCATGGGCGGAAGTCCGGGTCGAGCGCCGCCGCCCGATACAGCGCGAGCGCGCCGTCGCTCAGCATGCCCGACTGCAGCCGAAGGCCGCGCCGGTCGTGCAGCAGTCCGAACAGCGCCTCCGGCACCTTGCCCAACCCGGCTTGCAGTGCGCTGCCATCCTCCACGAACCCGGCGATCGTGCCGAGCGGTGGTCACCGCCGACGGGCCGGGCACGCCCACGTCGTAGGTCGGCAGCGGCGTCTCGACTTCGCAGACGAGGTCGAACGCGGCGTAAGGCAGCGTCTGCGCCCCGGGGATCGCCGGCATCGCGGGGTTGAGCAGCGCCAGGGTGCGGGCGCTCCGGCCCTGCACCAGCGCGGTGAACTCCACCGCGGCGCCGAGCGAGCAGCGGCCCGCGGCGTCCGGCGGCGACACCTGGACGACGCAGGTCTCGACCGGCGCCCCCTGCCGCAGGTAGGCGACGAAGCCGGAATAGCTGAGCGGCAAGTGCCGGAACCGGCCGTCCCGCTGCGCCTGGCGCAAGCCCGGCTGCATGAACAGCCCGGTGACCTCCGCCGTCGGGTCGAACTCGTCCATCGCCAGCCGGTTGATCCCCGGGACGGCGCTGGACAGGATGCGCAGCCCACGTGTCCGCTCCGGCCGGGCGGCGAGCGCGGCCAGCAGCGCGACCGGCTCGCCGGTGGACCCCGGCAAATAAAGGCGTTCGCCCGGCCGGATCGCATCCGCCATGGCCGCGATGCTGACCGTTTGCGGCATCAGGCCCGGCTGGCGTGCGCCTCGTGCCGGGCCAGCACGGATTGCGCCTGCTTGAGGTGCGGGATGTCGAGCATGGTGCCGTCGAGCCCGACGGTGCCGGCGTCGGGCTGCGCCGCGAACGCCTCCACCACCCGGCGCGCTTGGGCAACGTCCGCCTCGGACGGCGAGAACGCCTGGTTGATGGCCGCGACCTGGTCCGGATGGATGGCGATTCGCCCGGTGAACCCTTCCCGCGCCGCCGCGGCGCAGCTCGCGAGCAGACCGTCCCGGTCGCGGAAGTCGGCGTACAGCGTCTCGACCGCCTCCACCCCCGCCGCCTTCGCCGCCAGCAGGCACATCGAGCGCACCATCCGATAGGTGAAGGCGCAGCCGCCGCTCTCGTCGCGGTTGCTTGCGGCGCCGAGTGCGGTCGAAAGGTCCTCGGCGCCCCAGGTCAGCCCGTACAGGCGCGGCAACCGGACGTCGGCGATGCCGGCCAGCCCGAACGGCGTCTTTGCCGTCTCGGTCGCGACCGGGAGGATGCGGACGCCGCCCCGCGCCATGCCTTCCCGCTCCTCCATGACGTCGAGGACGTGGCCGAGCCGGACGAGGTCGGCGGCCCCGTCGATCTTGGGGATGATGATCCCGGCCAGGCCGGGCCGCACGATGCCGGCCAGGTCGGCGACGCCGCCTTCGTCCAGCGGGTTGATCCGCACCCAATTGGCAGGCCCGCTTCCGGCCGACATCTCGGGCTCACGCTGCAGATGCTCCGCCACCATGCCTCGGGCGAGCGTCTTGCGCGCCGGCGCCACGGAATCCTCGAGGTCGAGGATGACCGCATCCGCGCCCGACCTGGCGCCCGCCGGAGCTTCTTTTCGCTGTCGCCGGGCACGAACAGCAACGAGCGCAGCGTCATGGCGGCGGCCGGGCGCTTCAGCTGCAGCCCGGAGCGCTTGCAATGCCCCACCAGCTCGCCGCGCTGGTTGTAGGCGCGGTGCAGGAAGGTCACGATCCCCGCATTGGGGCGCGACTTCGACTCACGCAGCTCGATCACCTCGGTCTCGACCCGGACCGTGTCGCCGTGGAAGAGCGGCTTCGGGAACCGCACCTCGTCCCAGCCGAGATTGGCGACCGCCGTGCCCAGCGTGGTATCGCCGACCGAGATGCCGACCATCAGCCCGAGCGTGAAGCAGCTATTGACGATGCGCTGGCCAAACTCGGTCTCGGTGCGGCAGTATTCCTCGTCGAGGTGGAGCATCGCCGGGTTGTGGGTCAGCGCGCTGAACCAGACGTTGTCGGCTTCGGTGATGGTGCGGCGGATCGGGTGCTTGAACGTCTGCCCGATCGTCAGCTCGTCGAAATACAATCCCGGCATGCGTGTCCTCCCAGGCGCGTCGGCGGTGCGGTGGCCGCTTGCTTGATCTCTGGCCTATAATTCGCTTGCCGATGGTATGCTAGCTGTTTAATTTGCCGCTCGGTCCGGGCCATGCCGCCGGAGCGACAATGCCGGACGAACCGGCTGGACGCGGCCGCCAAGGCCGCGCGGAGGAACGAGATGAGTGTGGCGACCGCTCACGACCATGCCGGATCGCGCCCGCATCCCGTTGCAGGCCCCATCGTCACGGACGAGGCCCTTCTGTTCGCGTGGGTCGCGGCGGTCGTCGGCGGCACCATCCGCTCGAGCACGCAGACGTCGGGCGGCAACCGCGCCCGGTCATGGGCGATCGACGTCGAACGGCCGGACGGCACGGTCGCACGAGTGTTCCTGCGCTACTCGCCGCCGCGCCCGCCGGGCGTGGAGCCGTACACCATCGCATCGCGAGGCGCAGGTCTATCGCGCCATTGCCGGGCTCGGCATCCGCGCGCCCCGGCTGATCGCCGAGCATCCCGGAGATCCCGGCGATCCTGACCGATCGCGCGCCCGGCATCGCCGAGTTCCGCCGGCTGACCGACGCCGCCACCAAGCAGTCGATCGCGGCCGAGGTGATGGCCGACCTGGCGCGGCTGCACGCGCACCCGGTCGCCGGCGTGGCGCTGGACGGCGGCGGGCAGGGCGCCCGCATCGCCGACCACGTGCGGGCCGAGCTGGCATCTGGCGCGCCATGTACGACGAGACCGGGCGGCCCGACGCGCTGCTCGACCTCGCGTTCCGCTGGCTCGAGGACAACTGCCCGACCCCGACGGCCCCGTGGTGCTGGTGCATGGCGACGCCGGGCCCGGCAACTTCCTGTTCGAGCACGGCCGCCTGACCGCACTGATCGACTGGGAGCTCGCGCATCTCGGCGACCCGATGGAGGACCTCGCCTGGTTCTCCATGCGCTGCGTGATGGAGCCGGTGCCCGACTTCGCGGCGAGCCTCGCCGCCTACGAGCGGGCCGCCGGCCCCGGTGGATCGCGCGCGTCTGTATCACCGCGTGCTGGTCTCGACCCGGGTGGTGGTGATCCGCCACCGCAACGTCACCGGCGAGGCCGCGCATGCCATCGTCTCGCGCGCTGAACCGGCGGCTGCTGGTCGAGGCGCTGCGGATGCGAGCGGGTCGCCTCGCTGGCCGCGCCGATCGTGGCGCCGACCGCGCGCGGGCCGATGTTCGCCACGTCTGGCCGATCTGCGCGACGTGATCGTGCCGCGCAGCACCGACAGCCAGGTGATCGCCGGGCGAAGAGCGCGGCCAAGGTGCTGAAATACCTGGAGCCTGGGACCGTCACCGGCGACTGCCATGGCGCCGCCGGTACGACGCGGCGCGGCGACCGATCCGCGGCCGCCTGGCCGGGCTCGCCGCCGGCGGCCGCCCGCGACGCCCAGCTCGCCAGCGGCGCATCCGGCGGCATCGCCAACCGCCACTACCCCGCTTTGGCGGAGGACGCATGACCGTCTTCACCGCCCGCGACGACGATTCCACTTCGCCGAGATGGGCGACGCTGGTGGATGACGGAGACGAGCTGGTTCTCTTCTGCAACCCCGCGGAGAAGCTGGGCGGCTGGCTCTACACCATGGCCCGGCCCAACATCGGCACCGTCGCCGGCGGCGCCTGGGTGTGGGACGACACCGCGCATCTGCCCTGGGAGGTGCTGTACCACGCCAACTACACCGCGCTGCGGCTGCCGCGCGACCAGGACCTGTCCGACATCACCCTGCCGACCGGCGTCTCGATCAAGGCGGTCGAGCCGACGATGGGCTACGAGCTCGGCGTCGCGCGACGGCGACGTGTGCCAGCATGGATCTGCGTTTCCAGGGCATCATGCCGCCGCGGCCGCTGCGCAAGGGCGGCTCGCCGTTCGGCGCCGCCAATCATTTCGACCAGTTCGGCCGGGTCACCGGCGAGGTCCGGCTCGGCGAGCGCGTGGTCGCGATCGACTGCCTCGGCATGCGCGACCGCTCCTGGGGTCCGCGCCCGGAGCATCGGCCGAAGAAGAGCGCCTACGTGACCGGCATCGCCACCGAGCGCGACGGCTTCCTGGCGGTCACGCGCGTGGCACGACGGCGTGGAGGAGATCGCCTACGGCTTCATGATCCGCGACGGCGAGATCGCGGACCTCGTCTCCGGCCGCCGCCGCGTGGAGCGCGACCCGCTGCACGGCTGGGTCACCCGCATCACGATCGAGGGCAACGACGAGCACGGCCGCAGCCTGCAAGCGGAACGGCACGCGGATCTCCGGCATCACCATCAACCGGCACAGCTTCATCGATTCGAACGGGCTGATCGCCTGGACGATCAACGGCCATGCCGGGCACGGCGAGGACCAGGACATGTGGCCGGTGCACGACTGGGCGGCATTCCGGCGCCAGCAAAGCGCCGGGCTGGTGCCGGCATGACCGAGGGCGCCAAGACGCTGCCGCTGGACGGCGTCACCGTCATCGACCTCAGCCAGATCTACAACGGGCCCTACGCCACCTTCCTGCTCGCCACGGCCGGCGCCACCGTGATCAAGATCGAGCCGCCGGGCGGCGAGTCGCTGCGCCGGCGCGGCGTGGTCGGCGGCGCGGCGCTGCCATTCGCGATGCTGAACGGCTGCAAGCAGAGCCTGCAGCTCGACCTCAAGGCCGAGGCCGGCAAGGCGGTGCTGCGCGACCTCGTGCGCGGCGCCGACGTGCTGGTGGAGAACTTCGCCCCGGGCGTCATGCAGCGGCTCGGCCTCGGCGCCGACGCGCTGCAAGCGATCAATCCGCGGCTGATCTACGCCCAGAGCTCCGGCTTCGGCTCGACCGGCCCCTATCGCGACTACCCCGCCATGGACCTCACCGTGCAGGCGATGGCGGGCGTGATGAGCATCACCGGCTTCCCCGACCGCCCGCCGGTCAAAGCCGGCCCGGCGTTGTGCGACTTCTTCGCCGGCACCCACCTCTACGGCGCCATCGTCACCGCGCTTTACGAACGCGAGCGGACCGGGCGTCGGCGCGCCAGGTCGAGGTGGCGATGCTCGACGCCGTCTACCCGTCGCTCTCGTCCAGCCTCGGCCTCTACCACGGCACGGGCGGCGACGTCGCCGTCGCGCACCGGCAACCGTCATGGCGGCCTGGCCGAAGCGCCGTACAACGTCTACCCGACGGCGACGGCTTCATCGCCATCATCTGCGTCGGCGACGTGCATTGGCGCTCGCTGCTGACGGCGATGGGGCGGGACGACCTCGCCGATGACGCGCGCTTCGCCTCGCTGAAGGACCGCGTGGCGCATGTCGACGAGATCGACCGCGTGGTCGGCGGCTGGACCCAAGGCTTCGCCAAGCAGGCGCTGTTCGAGCTGCTGCAGCGGCACCGGGTGCCCTGCGCGCCGGTGCGGGAGTTGCGGGAGGTCGTCAAAGACCCGCACATGCACGAGCGCGGCGCGCTGCAATGGCAGGACCATCCGGAGCTGGGCCGCATCGTCGTGCAGCACTCGGCGATGCGCTTCGGCGGCAGCACGCCACGCTGGCTCGAGCCCAGCCACGCGCTCGGCGCCGACGCCGACCACGTGCTCGCCGAGCATGCCGGGCGTGACCCGGCGGCCATCGCCGCGCTGCGCCGCGACAAGGTGATCTGAATGGCGGAAACACGGGGCGTCGTCGGGATCGACGTCGGCGGCACCTTCACCGACCTATTTTTCTCGCGCGACGGGCTGGGCGTCGACCGGGTGCTGAAGGTGCCGTCGACGCCGGAGGACCCGTCGCGCGGCCTGGTGGACGCGCTCGCCGCCGCCGACGTGCAGCCCGGCGACATCGAGCTGATCGTGCACGGCACCACGATCGCCACCAATGCCGTCATCGAGCGCAAGGGCGCCCGCTGCGCGCTGGTGACCACGCGAGGGTTCCGCGACATCCTGGAGCTCGGGCGGCGCGACCGGCAGCAGATGTATGGCCTGACCGGCGTGCAGAACCCGCTGATCCCGCGCGACCTGCGCTGGGAGGTGGACGAGCGGCTGGACCAGCACGGCGCCGTGCTGCGCCCGCTGGACGAGGATGCGGTGCGCGCCCTGGCCGGCGTGCTGGCCGGGCTCGAGGTCGAGGCGGTCGTCGTCGCCCTGCTGCACAGCTACGCCAACCCGGCGCACGAGGAGCGGGTGCGCGCCATCCTGCTCGAACGCAACGCCGATTGGCAGGTCGTCACCTCGTCCGGCGTGGTGCGCGAATACTACGAGTTCGAGCGCACCTCGACGGCCGCGGTGCAGGCCTACCTGCAGCCGCTGGTGTCGCGCTATGCCGCCAACCTGCAATCGCGACTGGCCGAGCGCGGCTTCGCCATGCCGACCTTGGTGATGCAGTCGAATGGCGGGCTGGTGCCGATCCGGCAGCTCGGCGCCCGCGCCGCCAACATCGTCCGCTCCGGCCCGGCGGCCGGCGTGATGGCGGCGGCCAAGCTCGCCGCCGAGGCCGGGTTCAACAACGTCATCACCGGCGACATGGGCGGCACCAGCTACGACGTGGCGGTGGTGGTCGGCGGCAAGCCGCGGGTCGCCGAGGAGACGGAGCTCGACTTCCGCGTGCCGCTGCGGCTGCCGATGATCGACGTGCACACGATCGGCGCCGGCGGCGGCTCGATCGCCTTTCTCGACCGCGGCGGCATCCTGCAAGTGGGCCCGCGCAGCGCCGGCGCGGTGCCGGGCCCGGTGTGCTTCGGCCGCGGCGGCACCGAACCGACAGTCACCGACGTGAATGCGGTGCTGGCGCGGATCAACGCCGACCACCCCGATCGGCCTCACCCACCTGACCCGGCTCGACATCGACGGCGCCCGCCGGGCGATCGGGGCGCTGGGCGAGCAGATCGGGCTGGGCGTCGAGCAGACCGCCGAAGCGATCCTCACGATCGTCAACCAGCGCATGGCCGGCCGCACTCGGCTGCTGTCGGTGGAGCAGGGGCATGACCCCCGCGACTTCGTGCTGGTGGCGTTCGGCGGCGCCGGGCCGCTGCACGGGGCGGCGATCATGCGCGAGGTCGGGGTCCGCACCATGCTGATCCCGCCGCACCCCGGCGTGCTGTGCGCCATGGGCTGCGCCATCGCCGAACTGCGCTACGACCTCGCGCAGACGGTCGAGCGGCGGGTGCAGGACCTGACCGCGTCCGAGGTGCGGTCGGTGGCTTCGGAGCCGAGGCCGAGCCATCCGGTCAGCATTTCCTGCACGAGCGCCCAGGACCGCGGCGCCTTGCTGCGGTCGGCCGTCCAGGGCGAGACCAGGTCGGCCAAGTCCGGCGGCGCCAGCCCGGTCACGTTGTAGTCGACGCCTTGCGAACCCGCCATGTCGGTGATCGCCCAGGGGCCGAACAGGTCGTGCCCGCGGGCGTCGCGGAACGGGGAGGTGTAGCTTTTGAGCACGCGGAGCTGGTCGGGGTTCAGGCAGGCCTGGGTTTCGCCGGGACGGCAGAGCAGGTCCTGGGCGCGGATCGGACAGGCCGAGGGCGCCTGGACCAAGCCGTCCTTGTCGCCGTCGATCGCGTCGCATCGCCGGGTCACGCTCGCATCGATCGCTTCGAGCGTCGCGGGCGGGATGTAAGCGGCGGGGCTGGAGAGCGCCGCCCGCTGCACCACGGCGCGCGCGGCGACGGTGTTGAAGCTCATCATCGGGTCGCCGGAGATCACCCCGTCATAGTCGGTGGGGTAGCGTTCGGCTTCCATCAGCGCCATGTGGCCGCCGGTCGAGCAGCCGTCGAAATAGGCGTGCCGGACCGGTTGGCCGTAGTAGGCCTGCGCCAACGCTTTGCCGGCGAGCGTGACGTCGTGCGCGGCGCGGTGGAAGAAATCGACCATCTTCGCCGTGTCCGGCCGTCCGTCCGGCAGGCGCGTCCATTGCGCGCCGGTGCCGTCGCCGACGTGACCGGTGTCGGTGATGATCGTCACGTAGCCCTTGCCGGGCGCGGCGATGCGATCGGTTGCCGGCGTTGCCGCCGACGCCGAGGAACAGGAAGCGCTGCTGCCAGGCTTCGGGCAGCTGCATGGCGATGCGGGCGCGCCCGTCGGCAACGCCGGCGCCTTTCGTTATCACCGTTCCTTCGATGTCGCAGGAGGAGGGTGTCGCTCCGCTCGCGGCGATGGGCTTGGCCTCGGTGACCGTGAGATCGGGCACGTGCAGCGCGTTCAGCGCGTCGACGCTGCATTCGGGCGCCGCCGAGGCCGAGGATGCGGCGCCGATGATCCCGGCGGCGGCCGCACAGGCGGCGACGATCCCGATGCGCATGGTTTTGTTCTCCTCGGCCAGCCTGTTGCGTCGGAGCCTGGCATGGCCGGGGCGGACCGCCAAGCCAACGGCGCCGCGGGTTGGCTTGCGGGCCCGTTTGGCCCAACCTGCGGTGGAAAACGAGGGGGGAGTGCGGGCATGGAGCCGATGGCCGCTGGAACGATCCGGGTCACGGTTGCGGCAGATGCCGCCGCTGCGGGGCGCGGGGCTGCGGAGGTGGGGGCGGCGACCATCCGCGAGCGGCTGGCGGAGGCGGGCGCGGCGCGGATCGTGCTGGCGACCGGGACCAGCCAGTTCGCGGTGCTCGATCACCTTATCGCGCAGCCGGGGATCGACTGGGCGAAGGTGACGGCGTTCCACCTGGACGAGTATATCGGCCTGGACGCGCGGCATCCGGCAAGCTTTCGCCGCTACCTGCGGGAGCGGTTCGCCGACCGGGTGCCCGGGGCTCGGTTCGTGCCGATCGACGGGATGGCGGAGCCCGCGGCGGAGGCGGCGCGGCTGGCGGCGCTGGTGGGCGCCGGGCCGCTCGACCTCTGCTTTGCCGGCGTGGGCGAGAATTGCCACTTGGCGTTCAACGACCCGCCGGCGGATTTCGTGTCGGAGGCGCCGTATCTTGCGGTCAGCCTGGACGAGGCGTGCCGGCGGCAGCAGGTCGGGGAAGGCTGGTTCCCGAACCTGGAGGCGGTGCCCGGCCGTGCGCTGTCGATGAGCATCCGGCAGATCATGCGCTGCAAGCGGATCGTGCTGTCGGTGCCGGGTGCGCGGAAGGCGCGGGCGGTGTTCCATATGCTGCGCCAGCCGATCTCGCCGGAGTACCCGGCCTCGATCCTGCGAGAGCATGGCGATACCGCGCTGTTCCTCGATCATGAGTTGGCGGCGTTGCTGGACTGAGGTGGCGGCCTTGCCGGCGGGATGTGCTGCAGCCGAGCGGCGCGATCGTCAGGCGGCCCGCGCCGACAGGCCGCCATCGACCGGGAGGCTGATGCCGGTGATGTAGCCGGCCTCGTCGCTGGCGAGGAACAGCGCCGCGTGGGCGACGTCCCAGGCGGTGCCCATGCGGCCGCTCGGGCAGGCGGCGTTGCGGGCGGCGACCATGGCCTCGGCCGTCGCGTACTGGCCGGAGATCTGCTGGTGGATCAGCGGGGTGTTCATCAGGCCGGGCATGATGGCGTTCACCCGGATGTTCTGCGCCGCGTATTGCAGCGCGAGCCCCATGGTAAAGTTGTTCACCGCCGCCTTGGCCGCGTAATAGGCGATGTAGGGGTAGCCGGTGTAGCGCACGGCGGCGATCGAGGAGACGTTGACGATGGCGCCGCCGCCTTGCGCCAGCATGTGCGGCAGGACGTGCTTGCAGGTGAGGAAGCAGCCGGTGACGTTGAGGTCGATGGTGCGGTGCCAGTCGGCCTCGTCGAGCTCGATCGGGCCGCCCATCTGCGCGAAGCCGACGTTGTTGTGCAGGATGTCGATGCGCCCGTGCTCGGCGACCACACGCTCGACCAGGGCGCGGACCGAGCCGGTGTCGGTGACGTCGCACGCGCCGGCGGTGGCGCGGTTGCCTTCACCGGTGATGATGCCGGCGGTTTCCTCGGCCGCGTCGCGCCGGATGTCGACGCAGACGGTGGTGGCGCCCTCGCGGGCGAACAGGGTGGCGGTGGCCTTGCCGTTGCCCCAGCCGGGGCCGACGGAACCGGCGCCGAACACCAGCGCGACCTTGCCTTGCAGACGCTTGCTCATGCGGTCTCCCGTTGGTTCTTGGGACAGCCGGGGGCACTATTGCGGCCGGGGCGCCGGCTTGGCGGCCCAGTTGAACGCCGCCCCCGCCGCCATCAGCACCGCGGTGCCGAGGAACACGGCGCGCATTCCGAGATGGCCGCCGACGAAGCCGCCCAGCAGCGGCCCGGCCACCTGCCCGGCGTATTGCGACGAGGTGGAATAGCCCAGCATCGTGCCGACGACGCGTTCGGGGACGCTGTGACGGATTACGCTGGCGACGCAGGGCAGCAGGCCGCCGAGGGACAATCCCATCAGGAAGCGCAGCCCCACGAGCTGCCAGCCGGCGGACAGGAACGCCTGCGGGATCAGCAGCAGCGCGGATACCGCGAGGCAGACGATGATGACGGTCCGATGGCCGACCCGGTCGGCCAGCTTGCCCAGGCGGGAGGCCGAAAGGATGCTGCCCAGGGCAGCGGCGGACATCGCCAGGCCGGCCACGATCGTCACATGCGCCGGATTGGCCACGAGCTGCTGGACGTAGACGGTGATGATCGGCTCGATGGACATGTTGGCGAGCATCAGCAGCATGCCGGTGAACAGCATGGCGAGCAGCGGCCCTTTGTCGGGCACCGCGGCGAACCCCCGGCGCTCCTTGGCTTTGGCGGAGCCGCGGGGCCGCTTCTCCTCGCGGATGAGGCCGACAGTGGCGAGAAAGGCGACGAAGATCACCGCGCCGGCGGCAAGGAAGGTGGCGCGGAGGCCGATCAGCGGCGGCAGCACCCCGCCCAACAGCGGCCCAGCCAGGCTGCCGGCCATGATGCCGGAGCTGAGCGTCCCCAAGGCCCAGGCGGAGCGCGCTTTGGGCGCCTGCGTGGCCACCATGAGGAACGAGCCGGACGCGTAGCCGCCGAGCAATCCGGTCAGCAGCCGCAGGCCCACCAGCTGGTAGATGTCCTGCGCCATGCCGCTCAGCGAGATGGCGACCGCCATGCCGAGGCTGGCGCGGATCAGCATCAGCTTGCGGCCGTAGCGGTCGGCGAGGCGGCCCCAGAGCGGCGCGACGAGGGCGGCGGTGAGGAAGGTGGCGCCATAGGCGGCGCCCGACCACTGCACGATGGCGGCTTGGTCCGACACGCCGAGCTGCTCGACGTAGAGCGGCAGGAACGGGAGCAGGAGCGTCATCGCGACGATGGTGGTGAAGGACCCGAACAGGCAGACGAGGAGGTTGCGCCACCAGAAGGGGGAGCCGCTGTCCGGCGGCGCTTGTTCGGCGGGTGCGGCTTCGGTGGGCGCTGGTTCGGGTGCGGCGGCCGTGATGCTCATGCGTTCATCCTATCGCGGGGCATCGTGTCGCCGCGAGCGCGCTTGGTCCAGCAGGGCGACGTGCGGCGGCTGGCAAGGGGGGCGCGTCCTTGCGGACCGTCTTCGGTTTCTGAGACACCGGGGTCGAGCCAACAGCACTTCCCGAGCCAATCGGCTCGGGAGTAATGCTCTATAACCCAGTGAATAGAGCAATTTAGTCCGCCCGAACCGATTCGGTTCGGTCGGACGTTGCTCTAGATCTGCGAGGGGTTCGATCGAGTGGCCTGCCGCGGCGCCCGCCCTTAACTGCCGTCTCGCGCGCCTCGACCGACCTGCGGCCGGCCGACCGTCTGGTATGGACGTCGCGCATGTGCGGGCACGTCAGGCTGCCAGCACACACGCGCCAGCGGCGGTGGAACGCCAGGGAAACCGAATGCCGCAACGGCTCACGCTGCTCGTCGTGATCGTTGGGCGCCCTGCTGGCCTGATGTTCGTGGCTTTGGCGAAGCTCATGCCCGTCAGAGCGCGGTCGCGCCAATGTCGCGCGCGTTCATTCAGACGTTCGCGCCCTGGGCAGCGGCGCCGCGGTGCAGGTATTCTGGCGTTCAGGAGAACACAAAGTCACCTGCCGAGAGCGTGGTTGGGCTTATGCCGGTGAGCGTGACCGTCTTTCCGGTGGCCACCGTGAGGACCGTCGAGCCGGAGCCCGACATCATCGCCTGCACCTGGGCAAAGCTGGTGATACCGCGACCGCTGAAATCGATTGCGTCGTGCAGGTAACCGGCCGCGGTCGAGGTCTTGAAGCCATCGATGATATCCGAACCTTTGAACGACATGATGGCGAAAACGTTGGCGGCGCCGGCGGTGGAGGTCAGGTGATCGACGCCTGTGTCCGTGAGGATGAGTGCATTGGGGGCGCTGAAAACGCTGCCATAAGGGCTGGCTCCGCTGATCGTGTAAGTGTGTATCGTCGTCGGATCGATCTTGGCGTGGCTGGTGAGCGCGAAATGGCCGCCATTGCCGCCAATGGCGGTGCCGAGCAGCGTCGTCTGCCCGCCGACGGTATCGGCCACGGTCACGCTCCAGCCCGGTTGAAATTTCCCGGAGATGGTGATCCCGCCATCACGGTTGCCCGTAATGAAGCCGAGCATTGGCGTATTCAGATACTCCGGAAGAGCGCCGGTCGGGGACGGGCGGCTGGCGAGCGCTTGATACGTCGTCGAACCGGCGGCGATGCTGCCCAGATTTGCTAAGTTCCAGGTCAGGCTGCCCTCGACATGGAGGCCGGTCGGACGCTCCAAAAGCGTTTGGGTCGCAGGAAAATTGTCGTTGATGAGCGTGCTCGTGTTGAGCCAGATACTGCTGTCTGGATAGGAGAAGCTTTCTGATCCAGACGAGATGAAACTGTTCGTCGTCGAGTTCGGACCTTTCTCAATAAAGGTGCTATTAAAGCCGGCGTATCCACCCAGAGGCAATTCGATGGGATAGGCAGAGGGACTTGCGTTGTCGGCGATGGAGTTGGCAAAGAAGAAGTTTTGCATGGCGCGACTTTCGATCTCGTTCCCACTTTGCGCGTCGTGGACGGCCGAAAAACTCACTTCCAGCGAAGAACTGGCGCCAACATCGATGTTGACCCGACATTATGGTCCACCTCGCTGGCCTCAATGATCAGACTCGTGCTGCGGAGTTGCCGACAGTCCAAATTCCAATTTGGTTGTCATGAATGTGTACGTCGTTAATCGATGCGGATGCGGATTTGACGACGATCCCGGCGCCTCCAGTAACCCCGGAGATATCGAGATTGGTGAGGTCGACATTGGTCCCGGACGCGATGATCGCAGCGCCGCCGCCAGCGGCCGCGCTGGCGCCGACGAGCTTAGCAATGCCCCCGACACCTTCGACGGTAACGTCGTCGTTCTTGATCCAGCCGCCATCATTAAAGTAGGTGCCCGCGGTGACCTGAATGACGACTCCGCCCGAAATACTGTTTGCCGCGGTAATTGCAGCGGCGATGGTCTTATATTGCTGACCATTGCCGACGTTCAGGATGGTGGGAGCAGACATGAACAGGTCCTTAAAAAAAGGCGCGTGTTGCCGTTCCGAATAGCTCCCTATCTGGCGCTCACCCGTTCCATTTACGGCTTATGATTTATTATGTTCCGCCACGATTTGAGGCTTCGTGGCTCGCGTTCACCATCGTGGCTTCTGGCAAGCACGCTGAACTCCGCCTCAGTGGCGAGGGTTACCGCGTGCTGGTACTCGGCGGGCCGATCGAGCAGCGGCAGGCCAGCTTGCCTCCCCGTCATTGCGGCGGGTGATCCCGGCAAAAATCGCAGCCCGGTCGATTATGATGCGCATCGTCGACGACTGCTCGATCACGCTCGCCAACATGGTCGAGCCGAGCGTATGCTGTGTCGCTGGAGCCGACCGTAGCCCGATGCGCCCCTGGGAGCAGCCCGCGCAGTGGAAGCTGGCCTTGCCCATCTGGTGCCCAGAACTGGTCGCTACCCACGGTGTGTTCGCCCGCGGCAGCCCCGAGGAGGCACCATAAATGATTGCAATCTGGAGCGGGCGAAGGGATTTCGAACCCTCGACCCCAACCTTGGCAAGGTTGTGCTCTACCCCTGAGCTACGCCCGCACTCCAGAGAGCGCGGGTTCTAAGCCGCCCGGGGACGGGATGCAAGGGGGTTCGGATCTGACGTAGACGCCCGAGGGCGGCTCCAGCCAGGGGGCTGCTCTCGACTCCCTAAGCGGCAACTCGCCCGGGATCGCTGCGCGATTTCACCCCGGGCGAAGCCGCTCTAGAATGGTCGGCGTCAAGGACGAGGCTGCAGGCGAATGGCGGACGACCCCTACACGGTTCTCGGCGTCGAGCGGACGGCAACGGCGGAGCAGATCCGGACGGCGTACCGGGCGGCGGCCAAGAAGAGCCATCCGGACCTGCATCCGGGCGACAAGGGCGCCGAGGCGCGGTTCAAGGCGCTGAACGCGGCCAACGACATCCTGTCCGACCCGGACAAGCGGGCCAAGTTCGATCGCGGGGAGATCGACGCCGAAGGGCAGGCGGCGGCGCCGGAGCGGTCATACTATCGCGATTACGCGCAAGCCGGCGCAGGGGGTGAGCGATACGCCGGTGAGTTCGACCCGGACGACCTGGAAAGCGTGTTCGGGTCGTTTTTCCGGGCGCAGGGCGCCGCGCCGGGCGGGCCGCGGCGCGGGCGTGACCGGACCTATCGGTTGGACGTGCCGTTCCTCGACGTGGTCAACGGCGCCACGGAACGGCTGATGCTGCCGGACGGGCAGTCGCTGGATGTGCGGATCCCGCCGGGGCTGGTGGATGGGCAGGTGCTGCGGCTGCGCGGCAAGGGCGAGCCCGGCGTGCGGGGCGGGCCGGACGGCGACGCGCTGATCGAAGTCAGCGTGTTCCCGCATCCGCTGTATCGGCGCGAAGGCGCCAATCTGGTCATGGAGGTGCCGGTGACGGTGCGCGAGGCGCTGCTGGGTGCCCGGGTGGACGTGCCGACGCCGCGCGGCCGGGTGGCGCTTCAGGTGCCGCCGCGGTCCGACGCCGGGACGCGGCTGCGGCTCCGCGGGCGGGGGGTGGCGGCCCACGGCGACACCGCGGCCGGCGACCTGTTCGTTTCGCTGCGTTTGGTGATGGGGCCGGTAGACGAGGCGCTCGAGACGTTGCTCCGGGGGTGGTCGCCACCGCCGGGCGCCGACGTCCGCGCCGGATTGGGAGAGGTGGAATGATCGGCTTGACGGCGGTGCTCGAGCGGGTGCGGGGCGTGGACGAGCGGACGCTCGAGGTGTGGGTGGCGCACCAATGGGTGCGGCCGCGGCGCGAGGCGGGGCGGCCGGTGTTCGAGGAGGTCGACGTGGCCCGGGTGCAGCTGATCGTCGAGCTGCGCGACGAGCTCGAGGTGGGCGAGGCGGCGATCCCGGTGGTACTGTCGTTGCTGGACCAGCTGCATGCGACGCGGGCCCACGTGCGCCGGGTGATGTCGGCGCTCGAGGGGGCCGGGCCGGACGGGTCGGTGCGGGAGGTGCTGGGGCGGCTGGGTTGAGAAAGCGGGGGCGGACGTAAGGGGGTTGGGCGCTCAGCCGACCTTGGTCAGGGCCCACTCGGCTTTCTGGTTCTCGGGGGTGCCGGTCAGCACGACCTGCTGCGTCGGGCGGGGTTCACCGGCGCCGAGGTAGACGCTTTCCTCGAGCGTGATCTCGACGCCCTTTGCCCGCAGGCTCCAGAACGAGCCGGCCGGGAGCCGCAGCACGACGCTTTTGCCGTCCTGCTGCATGCTGGCGACGACGGTCGGGTGCAGGTGGAAGCGGACGGCATAGGGCAGCGGCTCCGGCGCCTCGACGGAGTCCTCGCCGCGGATGTCCTCGCCGCTTTCGGCGACGTAAAGGCGGCGGTGATGGACGGCGCCGTTCAACGGCCGGTAGCCGTCGTGGCTGGCTTCCAGCCAATGGGCGCCGTTGGCTTCCTGGCGCTGCGCATCGACAACCGCGGGGACGCGGCCGAGCTGGCCGGGCTTCAACTCGGAGCTGTTGGTGTCGCCGACGACGAGGGTGGAATGGGCGGCGGTCGAGCGGGCGGCGTCGAGCCAGGGCCCGGCGCTGGGCGGGGCGGCGCCGCAGTTCACGATCAGGCGCTCGCGGCCGACCGAGACCTCCATCGACAAGGTGCCGGCGTGGGCGAAGCGGTCCATGCCGCGCGGCGGCGGCGGGCCGCAATCGATCAGCAGCGTGGTGCGGCCGGCTTGGAGGCGCTGGAAGCCGCTTTCGGTGAGGCCGGCCGGCGCGCGGCCGCCGCGGCCGGCCTGGGTCAGCACGAGCTCGATCAGCGTGGCGTTCTCCTCGCGGGCGCCGTTGAACAGCGCGAGGCCGCCATCGCCGTGGCGGAACGCGCGTAAGGCCGGTGCCATTCGCTCGATCGCCGACGACAAAGCAGCGGGCGGCTGGGCGAGTGCCGCCTGGAGCAGGGCGCGGATCTCGGTGAGGTCCTGCAGGGCGACGAGCTGGGCGGCCGGGCTGCGTTCGGCGTGGCAGCCGTCGGGCAGCACCTGGCGGGCGATTTCCTGCGGCAGCAGGCGCATCGCCCGGGTGAGCGAGGTGGATTGGGTCGGCAGAGCCACCGAGGCGGCGATCAGGCCTTTCAGCGCGGTCAAGGCGCGACCGTCGACCTCCTCGCCGGGGATGCCGGCGGCGAGGCGGCGCGCGTCGGTGACGAGGCGGGCCATGACGCTGGCGCGAAACGCGTCTTCGGCGCTGGCGACGAAGAAGTCGTATTGGCCGAGCCAGGCGGTGATGCGGGCGCCGGCGACGTCCGGGCGTTCGGCGATGCGGTCGCGGCCGGAGGTGGCCAGCCAGTCGGCGACCAAGGCGCGGGCGCGGCTGCGGGCGCCGTCGGTGCCGAGCGCACGCAAGTCGCGCAGCCAGGTGAAGCCGTGGGCGAGCACGCGGAGCGGCTCGGGCGCGGTGCGGTCGGCCCAGGCGCCGGGTTCGAAGGTGCGGACCGAGCCGGCCAGCTCGAGCTCGCCCTTGAGGATGCGGGCGCCGCGGGCGGAGTTGCCGGGCCAGGGGTCGCGCACGCTGAGGGCGGGTGCGTCGGGGATGCGGCCCATGCGGATCGGCATGCGGGACACGGCGAGGCGGGCGTCGCGTGCCCAGCGGCGCGGGTCGATCATGGCGCGCGCTGCCCGGCGCGGGCGGCGGGCCGGAGCGCGTCGAGCGCGGCGCGGCGGTCCGGTTGGCCGAATACGGCGGTGCCGGCGACGAGCATGGTAGCGCCGGCCTCGATGCAGGCGGGCGCGGTCTCGGCGGTGATGCCGCCGTCCACGCCGATCACGATCGGGCGGTCGCCGACCATGGCGCGCAGCTCGCGGATCTTCGGCAGCTGGCTGGGCAGGAACGACTGGCCGCCAAAGCCGGGGTTCACGGTCATGACCAGGATTTGGTCGATGTCGTCGAGCACGGGCGCGGTCATGGCGGCCGGGGTGGCGGGGTTGAGCGCCACGCTGGCCCGGCAGCCGTGCTCGCGGATGAGCTGCAGAGTGCGGTGCAGGTTGGGACCGGCCTCGACGTGGACGCTGATGTGATCGGCGCCGGCTTCGGCGAAGGCGGCGACGTAGGCGTCGACCGGCGCGATCATGAGATGGACGTCGAACGGCAGGCTTGTGTGCGGCCGCAGCGCCTTCAGCACGAGCGGGCCGAAGGAGATGTTGGGCACGAAATGGCCGTCCATGACGTCGAGATGCAGCCAGTCGGCGCCGGCAGCCTCGACCGCGCGGGTTTCGTCGGCGAGGTGCGCGAAGTCGGCAGCCAGCAGGCTAGGGGCCAGCACGGGGGCGCTCGGCGGTGGCCACGCCGCATCGGTCGAATTGGGCATGTTTGAGGTTCTAGTGCGTTTGCGGCGGAGGGGAAACCGGGCGTCGCGTGCGGCGGGCGCCGACCGGGGGGCGGCGGTCAGGACTTGACCAGGCGAGCGGCGAAGAAGCCGTCGAGGCCGCCCCGCTCGGGCCAGAAGCCGGGATGGGTGCGGAGGTGGCCGTCCGCGGTCCGCGCCTCGGGGAGTGCGGCCAGCTCGTCCGGCGTGAATGGCGCGGGGGTGAAGCCGGGGAGGTTGGCCAAGCGCGGCTCGGCTTCCTCGGGCTGCAGGGAGCAGACGGCGTAGATCAGGCGGCCGCCGGGGCGGAGCAGGGCGGCGGCGTTGGCCAGCAGGCGGTCCTGCCCGGCGGTGAGCTCGACGAGGTCGCGCGAGCGCTTGAGCCGCAGCGCGTCCGGGTGGCGGCGGATGGTGCCGGTGGCGCTGCAGGGCGCATCGAGCAGGACGGCGTCGAACGGCGTGTCGGGGCGCCAGCTGGCGGCGTCGGCCTGGACGATGTCGACCTCGAGCTGCAAGCGGGCGAGGTTGTCGTGCAGGCGGCGAAGGCGGTGCGGGTCGCGTTCGACCGCGGTCACGCGGGCGCCGGCCGCGGCGAGCTGGGCCGTCTTGCCGCCGGGTGCGGCGCAGAGGTCGGCGATGCGCTCGCCCGGCTGCGGCGCGAGGAGGCGGGCGGGCAGGGCGGCGGCGGCGTCCTGGACCCAGAACTGGCCCTGGTCGTAGCCGGGCAGCTCGGAAACGCGGGTGCCGGCGGGAAGGCGGACCGAGCCGGTGGGGAGCAACTCGGCGCCGGCCGGGGGCTGGATGCCGGGGGCGAGGGTGAGGTCGAGCGGCGCTTCGTGCGTGTGGGCCTCGGCGATGCGGCGGGCGTCGGCGCCCCAACTGGTCCAGAGCCAGGCGGGAGTGTCGAGCCGCGGGCCGTCCAGCAGGTCGAGTGCGGCGGGACCGGCCTCGGCGACCCGGCGCAGCACGGCGTTCACGAAGCCGGCGAAGGGCGCGAACTTGCGGGCGCGGGCGAGGTCGACGGCGGTGCCGACGGCCGCATGGGCGGGCGTGTCGAGCAGCAGCAGCCCGGCGGCGCCGAGCCGGAGGATGTGGCGGACGCCGTCGGGCGGGGCGCGGGTGAGGAACGGCTCGATGACGGCATCGAGCGAGCCGAGCCGGCGCAGCACGGAAGCGGCGAGGCGGTGGGCGGCGGCGCGGTCGCGCCCCTCAGCGGCCGGAGCGGCGTCGAGCGCCTCGTCGAGCGGGCGGCGGCGGTCGAGCACGGCGCCGAGCAGGTCGTAGGCGATTTCCCGCGTGGGGTCCTTGGACGGACCTGGCCGCGGGGATGGGGGTTTGGGCGTTATGGGCGGCTTCATGGGGCGGCTTCATGGCGCGGATCGGGGGCGCGTGCTAGGGGCCGCGCCATGACGACCCTTCTGGAGACGCGGCGGCCGCGGCTGCTGCTGGCGGTGCTGTGCTTGGCGCTGTGGCTACCGGGTTTCTTTACGGTGCCGCCCGGGGATCGGGACGAGAGCCGGTTTGCCCAAGCGACCAAGCAGATGCTGGAAAGCGGCGACTACGTGCGGATCATGAACGGCACCGAGGCACGCAACCGCAAGCCGATCGGCATCTACTGGCTGCAGCTGCCGTTCGTGGCGGCGGCCGATGCGCTGGGCCTGGCGCACGAAAATCCGATCTGGCCCTACCGCATTCCGTCGGCGTTGGGCGGGTTGGTGGCGGTGCTGGCTTGCTTCGAGGCGGGTCGCGGGCTGGTGGGGCGGCGGGCGGCGCTGCTGGGGGCGGGGATGCTCGCCGGGTCGGTCGTGCTGGTGGTGGAGGTGCACATCGCCAAAACGGACGCGGCGCTGCTGGGCGCCACGACTGCGGCGATGGCGGTGCTGAGCCGCGCGTATCTCGATCCGGGCGGGGTGCGACGGTGGGAGGCGGCGGTGTTCTGGCTGGCGATGGGCGCCGGCGTGCTGCTGAAAGGGCCGATCACGCCGATGGTCGCGGGCCTCGCGGTGCTGGCCTTGGTGGGCGTGGATCGCCAGGCGGGGTGGCTGCGGTGCTTGCGGGCGGGGTGGGGGGTGCCGCTGATGCTGGCGGTGGTGCTGCCCTGGTTCGTGGCGATCGAGCTGGCGACGCACGGGGCGTTCGTCAGCGACGCGGTGGGGGGCGACCTGGGGCGGAAGCTCACGTCGGGCGACGACGCGCATTGGGGACCGCCGGGGTTGCACGCGCTGCTGCTGCCGGTGCTGCTGTTTCCGTCGACCGCGGCGTTGCCGGCGGGGATCGCCGCTGCCTGGCTGACCCGGCGCGAGGCGGCGACGCGCTTCCTGTTGGCATGGGTGTTGCCGGCTTGGCTGGTGTTCGAGGTTGCACCGACCAAGCTGCCGCATTACCCGTTGCCGCTCTATCCGGCAGTGTGCCTGCTGCTGGCGCACGGGTTGGTTGCGTGCGTGCGGGTGGGCGCCTGGCGTTGGGTGGGCGCCGGGTTGGCGGGGCTGGTGGCGGCGGCATTGGCGGCCGGGTCGTTGGCGGCGCCATGGTTCCTCGAGGGCGATGCGTGGCTTGGCGGTCCGGCGGTGCTGGCGGCCGTGCTGGCCGGGTGGTTCGCCGTACGGAGCGGAAGCGGACGAGCGGAGGCTGCGGCGGCGCTGGCCGCGGCGGTGCTGCTGTATGCGGCGGTGCTGGGCTACGAGTTGCCGCGGCTGCGGCCGTTATGGATCGGCCCGCGGGTGGTTGCGGCATTGCCGGCCGGCCGGCTGGGTGTGGTCGGTTATGCGGAGCCGAGCCTGATGTTCCTGGCGGGGACGGAGACGCGATGGCTGTTGCCCGAGGCGGGGGCGGCCGAGCTCGCGAGCGGGCAGTTGACGGTGCTGCTGGTCGGAGAGCGCGACTTGGCGGCCGTGCATGCGGCGTTGCGCGTGCGCGGGGTCGAGGCGGAGACGATCGACACCGTTGCCGGGTTCAACTACTCGCGTGGCCGCCGGGTGGTGCTGACCGCGCTGGCCCCGCCGCACCCGGCCGCACCGTGAGTCGGCTGGCCGGGCTCACACGGCGAAGGCTTTGCGGCCTTCGGACTGCCCGAACAAGACCCAGTGCAGGAGCGGGTCGACACCGGCCGCTTTCACGTCGGCATAGGCCGCGAGGTACTTGCTGGTGCTGAAGGCGGCGGACGGGTCGCGGCCCAGCTTCCAGCCGACCGTCTCGAACTGGGTGAGCGGGTCGATGTGGGCGGCGGCGACATCCGGGTTGTGGGCCAGGTAGTATTTGGTGTCGAACCAGGCGTCCGGGTTGAGGCCCTTCTGCCATTCTGCCGTGCTGAACACCCAATGCACCTGCTTGGCCGCGGCCGGGCCGGTCGGCAGCAGGTTGTCGCCGAGCTGCTTGTTGAGGTAGGCGGGGTCGACCAGCGGATCGGACGTCGCCATGCTGCCGGCGATGACGTTGGACCGGCCCTCGGCCCGGCCATGGTCGAGGTAGTCGTCGAGCGGATTGACCCCGGCCGCCGCCACGTCCGGGTTGGCCGCCAGATAGGCTGTGGTCGAGAACAGCGCGCTCGGGTCGCGGCCCTCATGCGAGCCGTATAGGTCGTAGTGCAGCAGCGGGTTCATGCCGGAGGCCTTCACGTCCGGATTGCGGGCCAGATACCAGTTGGTGTCGAAGAA
Source organism: uncultured Alphaproteobacteria bacterium (assembly GCA_963792675.1). Classification (GTDB taxonomy): domain Bacteria; phylum Pseudomonadota; class Alphaproteobacteria; order Acetobacterales; family Acetobacteraceae; genus JBBROS01. The sequence continues at coordinate 22,036 of CAWBWT010000010.1, read as the reverse complement.
AGCGCTGGGATCGCGGCCTTCGCGCCACCCGCGGACCAGATAGTGCTGCAGCGGATCGACGTGGGCGGCGGCGACGTCGGGATTATGGGCCAGGTAGTATGCTGCCACGAAGCCGGCCGGCGTTGCCGCTTCGCCGGGCCGCGCGGGCGTTGAGATCGGTGCCGGGGTTGGCGCTGGAGCCGGGGCCGATGCGGTCAGCGTCGCCGTGTAGGTCGCCCGGTTCAGGCCGACGTTCGGCTTGACGGCGGAGTTGTCGAGCGAAACGCTGTTGACATAGAGGGCATAGGCGCCGCCCCCATTGCCGGTTTGCGAGTTGATGATCGTGACCGCAACTTGGTGGGCGCCGGGAGTCCAGGCGCCGGAGAAGCTGAAGGTCTGGGTTGCGCTGCCGAACGGGGCGGTGACCGTGCCGCCGCCGGCGCCGACCCCGTCCACCGTCACGACGAACTTGGCATCGAGGTCACCCCGTTTCTCGGCGAGGACGAGCTTCAGGGTGTTGGGGCCGGATTGCGGCGCGAACAGGGCCGGGACGGCGGCGGCCGAGACCGGCGAGGAGGTATCGAGCGGCGGCGTGGTCCCGGCGCGGTTGTTGCCGCCGTCGGTGGCGCTGGTCAGCCAGCGGCTGCCGGGGATGCCGCCGACGAAGGTGTTGCCGGTGACGGTGATCGGGGCGATCGGCTTGTTCGGGTCGCCGACGACGAAGTAGGTGTAGGGGTGGCCAGGGTTGGAATACTGGGTGACCATGGTGTTGCCGGTGACCAGCACGTTGCTGTTGCTGTAGGTGGTCGCCTCGCCGCCGACATGGATCAGAAGGCCGTTGGCGGCTTGGGCGCCTTTGACCAGCAAGTTGTTCTTGATCGTGGCCGCGCCGCCGGCGCCGAGATCGATCAGGAAGCTGGCACCGACATTGGCGCCGTCGATGATCCGGTTGTTCTCGATGTCGCTGTTGAATGCCTGATCCGACAGCTCATGCCCGGACATCGCGCCGTGCAGATAGCTGCCCTGGATCGTCAGGCTGTTGATGGCGCCCACGGTGATGTTGTGGGTGCCTTTGGCGGTATCGAAGTTGTCGCCGATGTCGGAATTGTAGATGGCGAGGTTGCTTGCCACGTTGTCGCCGGCACCGACGCCGACGTTGTTGCCGTCGACCTTGCTGTTGACCAGGGTGACGTTTCCGGCAGTCACGTAGAGCCCGGCTTCATGGCCGTTGTAGTTGGCGGCGCCGGTCAGCTCGACGTTGCGGATCGTCGCATCGGTGTTGGCGACGAATATCCCGAGCTGCCGGGATGGGTCGTTGGACTGGACGAAGCGGGCGATGCCGCCGACGCCTTCGATGATCACCTTGTGATTGATGTCGGCGAAATCGTTGACGTAGGTGCCGGCGGCGACCCGGATCGTGTCGCCATCGCGAGCGACGGCCAGCGCGCTTTCGAGGGTGCGGAACGTCCCGGTCGGCCCAACCGTCAGGATGTGACCGGTAGGGACGACGGCTCCGACGGTGCCCCAATTGCGCAGCGACGTCCCGGTGCTGTGGTCCACCGGCGGCGGCACTGCGGGCGGCGGCAGGACGGTGGGCGCCTTGCTGGCGAGGTCCAGCGTGGGCCGGGTTGCCAGGGTGGTGTTGCCGGACGCCGTGACCGGGCCGGTCGCGATGCGGTCCGCCGTATAACCATACAGCGCGTTGCCGCTCAGCGTCGCGGTCAGGCCGCTCTGGTTCAGGAGCAACGTGCCGCTGCTGCGGTCGTTGACGATGGTGTTGCCCGTCACACTGAGCGACGAGCCGGCCGGCACCGCGTGTTCCCCGCCATAATGGATGGTGAACTGGTTGGCGGTGTTGGCGCCCTTCTCGATGATGTTGTTGGCGATGACGACAACGCCGCCGTCCGGCGCGTCGATGCTGTAGCTGCCGGTGCCTTGGGTGTTGTCGAAGATCCGCGACCCGGTGATGGTGGTCGCCAAGGCGCGGCTTTTGATCTCGTGGCCGGCGAGGACATCGTGGAAGTAGCTGTCCTGCACGGTCAGCGACTTGACCTGGTTGATGTAGATGCCGTGGCTGTAGCCGTCGCCGGCGCCGTTATGGCTGAACTCGGAGGATTGGATCAGGACGGTGCCGTTCGGGTCCGTGTTGCCGAGGATGCCGTCCTGGTTGTTCCAGAACACGCTGTTGCGGACGATGAGCTTGCCGCCCTCGTAGCGGATGCCGGCGCCGTTGGTGTCGGCGCAGAACGCCCCGGTGAAGCCGAGCCCATCCACTGTCACGTCGGTTTCGGTGGTGAGGATCGCCTTGCCGTTCGGCGGCGCCTGGGTCGCCTGCAGCACGGCGAGGCCGCCGACCGATTGCAGGGTGATCTTGTGATAGATCGTGGCGAAATCGTTCAGGTAGGTGCCGGCCTGGATCAGCACGGTGTCGCCGTCGTGGGTCGCGGCGATGGCGGCGGCAATGGTGGTGTATTGCTGGTCCTTGCCAACCGTGAGCGTCGCCATGGGTCTGTCCGCGATCAGTGATCGCTCGGTTCTACCCTCGCCGGGTTAATCAACTTTTTAGCGAGGCCGACAATCCGTGTGCGGGAACATCAACGGACCGCAAACGTTCATTGCGGGTATCGGGTGGGAGTCGCGGTCGTGCAGGAAGACGATCTGAGGGCCTCGAGCAACATCGAGGACCGGCGTGGCATGGGCGGCGCGACCAAGGGCGGTCTCGGGATCGGCGCCATCGTCATTCTCAGCTTGATCGGCTGGGCCACGGGGATCGATCCGCGGCTGCTGATCGGCGGCGCCGAGATGGTGACCGGCGGCTCCCAGCCGGCGCAGCAGAGCCGGCAAGTGGCACCCGGGACGCCGAACGACCAAGTCGGGACATTCGTGGCCCGAGTGTTGGGCGAAACCGAGGACGTCTGGTCCACGGTGCTGCCGCAGCAGGCTGGCAAAGATTACAGCAAGCCGCTGCTGGTGCTGTATTCCGGCATCACCGACTCCGGCTGCGGCACCGCGCAGGCGGCCATGGGGCCGTTCTATTGCCCGCTCGACCGGAAGCTGTATCTGGATACCGCGTTCTTCCAGGACATGCAGCAGCGGATGGGCGGGGGCGGGGACTTCGCTTATGCCTACGTGATCGCGCACGAGGTCGGCCATCACGTGCAGAACATCCTCGGGTTGCTGCCGAAGGTGCAGGAAGCGCAGCGGGCGGCGGAGGACAAGCGGGTCGCGAACGATCTGTCGGTGCGGACCGAGCTGATGGCCGACTGCTTGGCCGGGGTCTGGGCGAACCAAATGAACGCCCGGCATCATAACGTCGACGAGAACGATCTGAGGCAGGGCGCCAACACCGCGGCGGCGATCGGCGACGACCGCTTGCAGCAGCAGGCTGGGCGGCATGCGATCGTGCCCGACAGCTTCACCCATGGCTCGTCCGAGCAGCGGGTGCGGTGGCTCGGGACCGGGTTCCATACCGGCACCGTCGCGTCCTGCAACACGTTTCAGCAGTAAATCGCTCGGCGGCCGGGCCGCCGGGGGTCAATTGAGGCGGGAGCGGAGCTGGTCGATCGCGAGGCGGGCGCGGACGGCGCTGTCGCCCTCGGGGACGAGGTCGAGCAGGCGCGTGTAGCAGCGCAGCGCGGCCGACACCTGGTCGAGCTGCTGGTGCATGGAAGCGGCTTCGCGCCAAAGCGAGGCGAGGTCGGGCGCGATCCGCAGCATGTCCAGAGTGCAGCGCAGGGCACCTTCAACGTCCGAGGCGGCCATGCGGCGCGAGCGGATGTTGTCCTGCAGGCGCAGGAGGGTCCGGCGGGCGGACATCGGCGCCAGAACGCCGGGCCGCAATTCGGCGCCGGGGCCTGAGATGCGTTTGAGCAGGTTGCGCAGGTCCTGGGCGTCCAGCGGAACGCCGCCGGCAAACACGTCGAGCACGGTCTGCTGCGGCCCTGACTTGACCCGGCCCCGCCCGGCGGCTCCCTCGAGCACCAGGAGGAAATGGCCAGGGAAGTCGACCCCGTGAGCGCCCCAGCCGGCGGCGCGGGCGCAATGCAGCCAGACGATGCCAAGCGCCACCGGCAGGCCGCGGCGCCGCTTGGTGACCTGGATCAGGTTGGCATTGGCCGGGTCGTCGTAGGTTTCGGTGTCGCCGGCATAGCGGTGGCGACCGGTGATCAGCCCGGCCAAAGCGCCCGCCCGCGCCGCCACATCGTCGCCGGCCATGTCGCGGGCCAGCGCGACCGCATCGCGCGCCAGTTCGCTCAGATGGGCGCCGGCCGCCTCCCAATCCGCCTCGGGCGCGTCGAGGCGGGCGAATTGCAGTGCGGCACCGGCGATGTCGATCTCGACATCCGGCATCTGCCCGATCGCATCCAGCGCCGCGCGGGCGCCGGCCAGGCGGTTCGGCACCGGAAGGCTACCCGGCGGCGCCGTCTGGAGCCGTCGCAGGGGCCGCCGCGGGGACGTAGAGGGTCTTGCCTCGGTCGGCGAACTCGGCGCTTTTCGCTTCCATTCCGGCCAGGCGCTCCGCATCGGCGCGGATGTCCTGGCTGATTTTCATGGAGCAGAACTTGGGCCCGCACATGGAGCAGAAATGCGCCACCTTGTGCGCGTCCTTGGGCAGGGTTTCGTCGTGGAACAGCCGGGCGGTGTCGGGGTCGAGGCCGAGGTTGAACTGGTCCTCCCAGCGGAAGTCGAAGCGGGCGCGGCTGATGGCGTCGTCGCGCAGCTTGGCGGCCGGGTGGCCCTTGGCCAGGTCGGCGGCGTGGGCGGCGATGCGGTAGGTGATGACGCCGGTTTTCACGTCGTCGCGGTTGGGCAGGCCGAGGTGCTCCTTCGGCGTCACGTAGCAAAGCATGGCGGTGCCGAACCAACCAATCATGGCGGCGCCGATCGCCGAGGTGATGTGGTCATAGCCCGGCGCGATGTCGGTGGTGAGCGGCCCGAGCGTGTAGAACGGCGCCTCGCCGCATTCGGCGAGCTGCTTTTCCATGTTGACCTTGATCTTGTGCATCGGCACGTGGCCGGGCCCTTCGATCATCACCTGGCAGCCCTTGTCCCAGGCGATCTTGGTCAGCTCGCCCAGCGTCTCGAGCTCGGCGAACTGGGCGGCGTCGTTGGCGTCGGCGTTGCAGCCGGGGCGCAGGCCGTCGCCCAATGAGAACGACACGTCATACTTGCGCATGATGTCGCAGATCTCGTCGAAGCGCTCGTACAGGAAGGATTCCTTGTGGTGCGCGAGGCACCAGCGGGCCATGATGCTGCCGCCGCGGGAGACGATGCCGGTGACGCGCTTGGCGGTCAGCGGCACGTGGGCGAGGCGGACGCCGGCGTGGATGGTGAAGTAGTCGACGCCTTGCTCAGCCTGCTCGATGAGGGTGTCGCGGAACACCTCCCAGTCGAGCTTGTCGGCATCGCCGCCCACCTTCTCCAGCGCCTGGTAGATCGGCACGGTGCCGATCGGCACCGGGGAGTTGCGCAGGATCCAGCCGCGGATGTTGTGGATGTTGCGGCCGGTGGAGAGGTCCATGACAGTGTCGGCGCCCCAGCGGATCGCCCAAACCAGCTTCTCGACTTCCTCGGCGGCGCCGGAGGTGACGGCGGAGTTGCCGATATTGGCGTTGATCTTGACCAGGAAGTTGCGGCCGATGATCTGCGGCTCGAGCTCGGGATGGTTGATGTTGGCCGGGATGATGGCGCGGCCGCGGGCGATCTCGGAGCGGACGAACTCGGGGGACACGAAGGCGGGGATCTCGGCGCCGAAGCTTTCGCCGTCGGCGATCAGGGCGGCGGCCTCGGCGTGGGCGGCGGCGCGGCCGAGGTTCTCGCGGTGGGCGACGTAGATCATCTCCTCGGTGACGATGCCGGCGCGGGCGAACTCGTATTGGGTGACGGGTTGGCCGGGGCGGCCTTCCAGCAAGGTCTGAGTTGCCGGGCAGGCGGGGACGAGGCGGTCGACGGGGACGTAGCCGTTATCCTCGGGCTTCACGTCGCGGGGGGAGGCGGCGGCAAAGCCGCGGGCGGCGAGCCAGGGCGCGCGGATGGCGGGCAGGCCGGCAGCCAAGTCGACGGCGGCATTGACCTCGGTGTAGGGGCCGGAGGTGTCGTAGAGCCGCAGCGGCTGCTCGCGCGCCGAGGGGTCGAGCACGATCTCGCGGAACGGGACGGAAATGTCCGGGCGGTCGGCCGGGCTGCTGTAGACCTTGTGGGAGCCGTTGATGGGGCCGGTGGTGACGGCGCTCGGCTTTTGTTGATAGGTCATGGACGGTCCCTCGTTCGTCTCGGCCATGAGGCGGGGAGGGGGCGCGCTTCGGTCCCGTCCCTACGCCGGCATGACCCGGATCAGGTTACACAGGGTCACCGCGTTGCTTCAGGCCTTGCGGCCGTCGACCGGCGGACTCTCAGCCCCGTAGCGGGACACCCCTCGGATGGCAGCAAGGTCGTCGCTTGGATGGCCAGTGTCAATCGTGGCCGGAGTCGATCGTGATCGCAGTCAATCGGCGGCGGCGCGTGCCAGCATCGGGCCGAGCGGAGCGCGGCCGAACAGGTGGACGTGGAAGTGCGGCACCTCCTGTCCGGCGTGAACGCCCATGTTGGCCAGGATGCGGTAGCCGGGCTGTTCGAGGCCTTCCTGCTTGGCGACGGCGCCGACTGCGCGAAAGAAGCCGGCGATTTCCGCCTCGGATGCGGTCGCCACGAAGTCGCTGAGTGCCACGTAGGGGCCGCGCGGGATGACCAGGATGTGAAGCGGCGCCTGCGGGGCGATGTCGTGGAACGCCACCGCCCACTGGTCCTCGTAGACGCGGCGGGACGGGATCTCGCCACGCAGGAGGCGGGCGAAGATGTTGCTGGGGTCGTAGGGACCGGCGCCGCTGACGGGCATGGGACGTCTCCGGATGTGACGGGGGAATGGTCGGGGTTGGTGGGCGGAACCGCCGTCGTTCGGCCATGTTCACAAGTGATAAGGGCGGCTTGGCACCAAGCCAAGACGGACTGGGAGGGCATCATGCGGTTGTGGCTGGTTGTCGTTGCGGCTGGGAGCCTGGCCGGTTGCGCAGCAGAACCCACCGATTACGCCGCTGTCCCGTACCGGACCGCCCCGGCGCCCGGGTACAGCGGATCGGTTTATGGCGGGCAAGGACCGTTCGACGGCGGGTATGCCGGCCCTGGGTATGCGGGCCCCGGGTACGTGGGCCCTGGGTATGCGGGGGCTTACCCGGCGCCCCTCTATGGCCAACCGTATGGCGTCGATCCGGTGGTGGTGCCGCAAGTGGGGATCGGCATCGGGTTCGGCGGCCGCGACCGGTATGACGGCGACCGGTTCAGGCGGGAACGCTACGAGCATGATCGGTTCGAGCGGGACCGGTTCGAGCGGGAGCAGGCCCGCGGGCGGTTCGAGCCGCGTCCGTTTGGGCGGGAGCGGGTCGAGCCGGGGCATTTCGAGCGGGGCCGTTTCGAGCCGGGCCACTTCGAGCCGGGGCGTGGCCGTCCGGAGTTCGACCGCGCTGCCGTGCGGCCGCCGGCGCCGGGACCGGCGGCGGCCGTGCCGGCCGCGCCGCCGCCCCGGCCGCCGACGCCCGATCCGCGTGGCGGGCCGGGTGGGCGGCCGCACCTGCCGTGGGATCGGTAAACGGGGTAGGCTCGGCCGCACACCGCTGCTAAACGGCACGTCGCACCCGGCCGAGGATCAGCATGACGCCAATCGACATCACGCGGGTGGAGACCTATCTCCGCCGCACCCTGGGCAATCCAAAGATCGCGGTGGCGGTGCCGAAGCGCAAAGGGGCGACCGTCGAGGTGACGCTGGATGGCGAGTTCATCGCGACGCTGCACCGCGACGACGACGACGGCGAGGTGTCGTATTCGTTGACGATGACGATCCTGGACGAGGACCTGCCGCCGCCGCCGCGGAAATAGGGGTGGCTTGGCGGGCCGTTGCCCGCCAACTCAGCTGCGGCCAAATCAGGCGGCGCCCAAATCAGCCGGCGTCGAAGAACTTCGCGACCTTGGCGAAGAACCCGTCGGTTTCCGGGTTGCCCTCGCTGTGCTTCTTGGCTTCCGACTCGAACTCCTCGAGCAAGTCGCGTTGCCGCTTGGTGAGGTGGCGCGGCGTCTCGACGGCAACCTGGATGTACATGTCGCCGCGAACGGCGCTGCGGAGCACGGAGAACCCCTTGCTGCGCAGCCGGAACTGGTCGCCGGTCTGGGTGCCGGCGGGGATCTTGACCTTGGCGCGGGTGCCGTCGATGGCGGGCACCTCGACCTCGCCGCCGAGCGCCGCCTGTGTCATCGGCACCGGCACGCGGCAATAGATGTTGGCGCCGTCGCGCTGGAAGATCTCGTGCGGGCGGATGGCGATGTGCACGTAGAGGTCGCCGGCTGGCGCGCCTTGAGGTCCGGCCTCGCCCTCGCCGGCGAGACGTATGCGGGTGCCTTCCTCGACGCCGGCGGGCACGGCGACCGATAGGGTCCGCTCCCGCTGCACGGTGCCGGCGCCATGGCAGACGCGGCAGGGGTTCTTGATCACTCGGCCCGTGCCGCCGCAGGTCGGGCAGGTGCGCTCGACGAGGAAGAAGCCCTGCTGCGCGCGGACCTTGCCGGCGCCGCCGCAGGTGGTGCAGGTGTTGCGGCTGGTGTCCTTCGATTCCGACCCGGTGCCGTTGCAGGCGTCGCAGGTCACGCGGGCGGGGACGCGGAGCTGCCGCTTGGTGCCGGTAAAGGCTTCGGCCAGGTCCACCTCGATCTGGGTTTGCAGATCGGCGCCGGTGCGCTGGCGACCGCCGCGGCGGCCGGTGATGTCGCCGAACATCTGGTCGAAGATGTCGCCGAGTCCGGCTCCGTCGCCGAACGGGAAACCGCCGGCGCCACCGCCCCCGCCGCCCTCGAACGCCTGGTGGCCGAAGCGATCATAGGCGCCGCGCTTTTGATCGTCCTTCAGGACGTCGTAGGCTTCGTTCACCTCCTTGAACTTGGCCTCGGCCGTCTTGTCGCTGGGATTGCGATCGGGATGATACTTCATCGCCATCTTGCGGTACGCCTTCTTGAGGTCGTCCGCGCTGGCGTCCTTGGCCACGCCTAGGGTGGTATAGAAGTCGGGTTTGGTTGCCACGTCAGCCCTCTACTAGGCGCCGGTCGAATAAAACGATGAAGGCGCCCGCCTCTCGATGAGCGCGGGCGCCTTCGTCACGTCAAGTCCTGCGGGAGATCAGGACGCCTTCTTGTGGTCGCTCACATCCTCGAACTCGGCGTCGACGACGTTGTCGCCCGCCTTGCCCGAAGGCCCGGCACCGGCGGATGCCCCGGCGTCCGGCGCCGCACCGGCGGCGCCCTCGGCCTTGTACATCGCCTCGCCGACCTTCATCGCCACCTGGGTCAGCTTCTCGCCGGCCGCCTTCAGCGCTGCGGCGTCGTCACCCTCGAGCGCCTTGCGGGCCTCGGCCACGGCACTCTCGGCTTCGGTCTTGGTCTCGGCCGGGACCTTGTCGCCGCCGTCGCGGAGGCTCTTCTCCACCTGGTGGATCATCGCCTCGGTGCTGTTGCGGGCCTCGACCTGCTCGCGACGCTTCTTGTCGGTCTCGGCGTTGGCTTCGGCTTCCTTGACCATCTTCTGGATGTCGGCGTCAGACAGGCCACCGCTGGCGGTGATCTTGATCTGCTGCTCCTTGCCGGTCGCCTTGTCCTTGGCCTGAACCGAGACGATGCCGTTCGCGTCGATGTCGAACGTGACCTCGATCTGCGGCACGCCGCGCGGGGCCGGAGGGATGCCGGTCAGGTCGAAGTTGCCGAGCTGCTTGTTGTCGGACGCCATCTCGCGCTCGCCCTGGAACACCTTAATGGTCACGGCATTCTGGTTGTCGTCAGCGGTCGAGAAGGTCTGGCTCTTCTTGGTCGGGATCGTGGTGTTGCGGTCGATCAGCCGGGTGAACACGCCGCCCAGCGTCTCGATGCCGAGACTCAGCGGGGTGACGTCGAGCAGCAGCACGTCCTTGACGTCGCCCTTCAGCACCGCGCCCTGGACCGCGGCGCCGATGGCGACGACCTCGTCCGGGTTCACGTTGCGGGCCGGCTCACGCCCGAAGAACTGCTTCACCAGCTCGATGACCTTCGGCATGCGGGTCATGCCGCCGACCAGGATCACCTCGTTGATCTCAGCCGCACTTACGCCGGCATCCTTCAGCGCGGCCTTGCAGGGCTCGAGCGTCTTGGTGATCAGGTCGTCGACCAGGCTCTCGAGCTTGGCCCGCGACAGCTTCATCACGAGGTGCTTCGGCCCGGTGGCGTCGGCGGTGATGAAGGGCAGGTTGATCTCGGTCTCCTTGGAGGAGGAGAGCTCGATCTTGGCCTTCTCGGCCGCTTCCTTCAGTCGCTGCAGCGCGAGCTTGTCCTGGCGCAGGTTGATGCCCTGCTCGCGCTTGAACTCGTCGGCCAAGTAGTCAATCACCCGGTTGTCGAAGTCCTCGCCGCCCAGGAAGGTGTCGCCGTTGGTGGACTTCACCTCGAACACGCCATCGCCGATCTCGAGGATCGAGACGTCGAAAGTGCCGCCGCCGAGGTCGTAGACGGCGATCGTGCCGCCGTTCTTCTTGTCCATGCCATAGGCGAGGGCGGCTGCGGTCGGCTCGTTGATGATGCGCAGCACGTCGAGCCCAGCAATCTTGCCAGCGTCCTTGGTGGCCTGGCGCTGGGCGTCGTTGAAGTAGGCGGGGACGGTGATGACGGCCTGCGTCACCTTCTCGCCGAGATAGGCCTCGGCGGTCTCCTTCATCTTGCCGAGGATGAACGCGCTCACCTGGCTCGGCGAATACTTGGTGTTCCGGCTTTCGACCCAGGCGTCGCCATTATCGCCGCGAACGATGGCGTAGGGCACCATGCCCTTGTCCTTCTCGACCAGCGCGTCGTCGTAGCGGCGGCCGATCAGGCGCTTGACGGCATACAGGGTGTTGCTGGGGTTGGTGACGGCCTGACGCTTGGCGCTCTGGCCGACGAGGCGCTCGCCGCTGTCGCTGAATGCGACCATGCTGGGCGTGGTGCGGGCGCCTTCCGCATTCTCGATCACGCGGACGTCGTTGGCGGTGCTGCCTTCCATGACAGCCACGCACGAGTTCGTCGTGCCGAGGTCGATACCAATGACCTTGCTCATTCTACGCTCCTTATCAGCGGCGACATGCGGCCCGAAGCACCGGAAATCGCCCTAGGTGAACTGTCGTGATGTATAATTGGGCGCCGTCGCAGACAAGGTCTGGAGGCGTCAGAGTTTATACGGAAACGTCAAGCGATGGACGATCCGCGTGGCTCGGCGCCGTCGACGCCGGGTCTTGGCCGGGCATCGCCTTGGCAACGACCACCATGGCCGGCTTCAGCAGGCGGCCGTGCAGGGTCCAGCCCTGGGTCCAGGCCTGCATCACGGTGCCGGGAGGATGATCGGCGGACGGCTGCTCGGCCATCGCCTGGTGGAGGTTGGCGTCGAACGGCTGCCCGGTCGGATCCTCGCGCTTGATGCCGTTGCGCTCCAGAATGCCGACAAAGGCGCGCTCCACCCCCTCGAAGCCTTCGCGCAGCTTGGTGACAATGGCGGGCTCGTCAGCCGATGCAGCCGGCAGGCTTGATAGGCCGCGGCGCAGGTTCTCCGCCGCCTCGACCACGTCGGTGGCGAACTTCTGCACGGCGTATTGGCGCGTGTCGTCCACGTCGCGCTTGGCGCGGGTGCGGACGTTTTGCATCTCGGCCTCGGCTCGCAGCCAGCGGTCGCGCATGTCGTCGCGCTCGGCGGTCAGCTTGGCGATCTGGTCGGCCTTTCCGGCGGGCGGCGGTTCGCCTTCGGGCGGAAGGGTTTCGGCGCTGGCATGGGCACGGGCGTCGCCATCGAGCGCCGGGTCGAATTCGGGCGGGGTTTGTTGCGGATCAGTGCTCATGCCGCGTGAAGTAGGGTACCTTGCGGCGCGGAACAAGGCGCGGCGGCGCAACTCAGACCACAAGAGCGGCCAACAACGCGTCCAATCGAAGCCGACCCTCCAACGTCGCCGCGAGACGATCGCCGACCCAAGCAAGGTAGCCGGCCTCGATCGCCTGGTCCAGCACGCCCGGGTCGAGTGCCGCGTCGAGCGCGGTGCCGGTGCGGCGTGCGAACTGCGTCGGATCGATCCCCTCGGCCAGGCGCAGGCCCATCATCAGCATCTCGCGGGCGCGGTCGGCCGGACCGATGATCTCCTCGGCGGTGCTGCCGTGGCCGTCGCGCTCGACGCGCTCGGCCCAGGGCTCGGGGGCACGGTGGCGCCTGGTCGCAATCAGCGCATCCCCGAGCGTGATGCGGCCGTGCGCGCCGGGTCCGATCCCGGCGTAGTCGGCGTAGCGCCAGTAGGCCAGGTTGTGCCGGCTTTCGGCGCCCGGCCGCGCGAGGTTGCTGACCTCGTACGGCAGCAGGCCGTGGGTGGCGCAGGTCTCGACGGTGTCGCGATACAGGTCGGCGGCGGTGTCGTCGTCGGGCAGGGCGATGCGGCCCTGGCGGTGCAGCGCCTCGAAGCCGGTGCCGGGCTCGATGGTGAGCTGGTAGAGGCTGAGGTGGTCGGCGCATAGGCGGAGCGCCCGGTCGAGCTCCGCCCGCCAGGCGGCGCGGTCCTGCCCGGGGCGGGCATAGATCAGGTCGAAGCTGGTGCGCGGGAAGGTGGCGCGGGCGTGGGTGAGCGCGTCGATCGCTTGTCCGGCCGAGTGCTCGCGGCCCAGGAAGGCGAGCGCCGCCGGGTCGAGGCTTTGCACGCCGAGCGAGGCGCGGTTGACCCCGGCCGCCCGGAACGCCTCGAGCTTGCCGCGTTCGACGCTGGTGGGATTGGCTTCCAGCGTGATTTCGAGGTCGGGCGCCGGGTCGAACACGGTCGTCGCGTCCTCGATCAGGCTCGCCACGGTGTCCGCGTGCATCAGGCTCGGCGTGCCGCCGCCGAAGAAGATCGAGGCGAGGCGGCGGCGGCCGAGCCGGGCGGCTTCCCAGGCTAGCTCGGTGCGCAGGGCCCGGGCAAAGCGGCTCTGGTCGATGCGGTCGCGGACGTGGCTGTTGAAGTCGCAGTAAGGGCACTTCTTCAGGCAGAACGGCCAATGGATGTAGAGGGCGAGGGGGGCCATGCCGTCTATATGGGCGGCCGGGCGGCTCAGAGCCCGGCTCAGAGCAGGAAAAAGCCGAGGCTCGCGGCCAGCATCAGGCCGGCTGTCAGCCAGCCGCCGACGCGCATCGCCGGCGGCAAGGTCAGCCGGCCCATGACCCGGCGGTTGGTCGAGACCAGCATAATGACGGCCAGCAACGGCGCCGATAGCACGCCGTTAATCACGGCGCTCCAATACAAGGCTTTGACCGGGTCGATCGGCGTGTAGGTCAACCCGGCACCGGCCAGCGTCGACACTGCGATGGCGCTGTAGAACCACTTCGCCTGCAGGAACCGGCGGTCCAGGCCTTCGGTCCAGTGGAACAACTCGGCCACCGCATAGGCGCCGGACCCGGCCAGCACCGGGACGGCGAGCAAGCCGGTGCCGATGATGCCGAGCGCGAACACGGCGAAGGTGAAGTCGCCGGCGATGGGGCGCAACGCTTCGGCGGCCTGCGAGGAGGTTTGGATGTCGGTGATGCCGGTCGCGTGCAGGGTGGCGGCGGTGGCGACGATGATGAAAATTGCGACGACGTTCGAGATCGTCATGCCAGCGACGGTATCGATGCGGATGCGGGCGAAGGCTTCGGGCGCCATGGCCGGGCTAAGGCAAAGCGGCGGGGTGGCGTTGCGGCGGTGCTCCTCGACCTCCATCGCGGATTGCCAGAAGAACAGATAGGGGCTGATGGTAGTGCCGAGCACGGCGACCAGCGCAATCGCGTGGGCGGAGTCGAACCGCATGTGCGGCACGATTGTCGCGGCCAGCGCCTCGCCCCAGGGAACGTGAACGGCGAACGCGACGGCCACGTAGGCGAACAAGGCCAAGGTCAGCCATTTCAGCAGGCCGGCATAGCGCGCGTAGGTGATGAAGATCTCCGCCAAGACGCAGGCGAGGCCGAATGCCAGGGTGTAGAGCCGGCCATCGCCGCCCGCGAGCAGCCGAACGGCCTCCCCCATCGCACCCAGGTCGGCACCGAGATTGATGATGTTGGCGGCAAGCAGCAGGCCGACGACGCCGCGCACCAGCCAGGCCGGGTAGTGGCGGCGGAGGTTGTCGGCGATGCCGCGGCCGGTGACGGCGCCGATGCGGGCGCTGATATCCTGGACGACGATCATGAACGGCAGGCTGAACAGCATCGTCCAGGCCATCGCGTAGCCGAACTGGGCGCCGACCTGGCTGTAGGTGGCGATACCGCTCGGGTCGTCGTCGGCGGCGCCGGTGACGAGCCCGGGGCCGAGCCGGCGCAGCAAGCCGACCGGAGGGACGGCAGGCAGGGGCGTGCTGGTCTGATCCATGCCGCCCTAGAGCCCAATCCGATCGAAGCGGATCGGCTTGAGCTCTAGCCTCCTTGGTTTTGCGAGCATGTGCATCCGATGGGTGATCCCGGTTGATCGGATCATGCTCTAGTATGCACGGGTTTACGGCGAAGCGATATTGAGGGTGGAATGACGGAGGGCGTCGAACGGGTACGCCGCGCGCTGCTGCTGAGCGGGCACGCGGACACGATCCGCGCATTTCCCGACGGCACGCGGACGGCGGCCGACGCGGCGGCGGCGATCGGCTGCACGGTGGCGCAGATCGCCAAATCGATCGTCTTCGCGGTTGCCGGCGGCGGGGCCGCGGTGGTGGTTGCCTCGGGCGCCAACCGGGTGGACCGGCGGCGTGCCGGCGAGGCGCTCGGGCTGCGGTTGCTGGTGGCGGACGCGGCGTTCGTGCAGGACGCAACCGGGTTCGTGGCCGGCGGGGTGTCTCCGCTGGGGCTTGGACGCACGCTGCCGATGGTGCTGGACGAGGATTTGCTGCTGCTCGATCCGCTTTGGGCCGCGGCCGGCTCACCGCAGCACGTGTTTCGGACGACGGCGTCCGAGCTGGTGCGGATGACGGGAGGGATCGTGGCGGGAACGAAGATCTAGGGGCGCGGACCGTTTATCCCAATAGCCGGCCCATTGCCCGTGCCGTGAAGTCGACGACCGGGATGATCCGCCCGTAATTGATCCGCGTGGGCCCGATCACGCCGATGGCGCCGACGATGCGGTCGGCCTCGTTGCGCGCCGGCGCCACCACCATGCTGACGCCGCTGGCACCGAACAGGCCGCTTTCGGCACCGATGAAGATGCGCACGCCGTCCGACGTCTCGGCCAACTCCAGCAGCTTCAACAAGGTTTCCTGGGTTTCGAGGCGCTCGAACAGGGCCTGGATGGCGCGGAGGCTGTCGATCTGGGTGACGTCGGAAAGCAGGCGGGCTTGGCCGCGGATGATGAGCGAGCCGCCGCGGCCCTCGCCGGTCCAGGTGGCGAGGCCGGCTTCGACCACTTGGCTGGTGAGCTCGTCGAGCTGGCTGCGGTCTTCGGCCATCTCGGTGGCGACGGTGCGGCGGAGATCGCCCAGGCTGAGCCCGGCGAGGCGGGCATTGAGGAAGTTGCCGGCTTGGACCAGCGCGGAGGGGGGCAGGCCCTTCGGGGTCTCGATCACCCGGTTTTCGACCTGGCCGTCGGCGCCGACCAGGATCACCAGGGCGCGGCCCATGCCGAGGGGGACGAACTCGATGTGGCGCACGGCACCGTCCGATTTCGGCGCCAGCACCAGCCCGGCGGCCCCGGCCAGGCCGGACAGCATCGAACTGGCCTCCGCCATGGTGTCCTCGAGGCTGCGCCCCTTGGCCTCGAGCGTGCGGGAGATGGTTTCCCGCTCCTCCTCGTTCAGGCTGCCGGCCTGCAGCAGGCCGTCCACGAACAGACGCAGCCCGCGATCGGTCGGCAGCCGGCCGGCGCTGGTGTGCGGCGAGAACAGCAGGCCGGCCTCGGTCAGGTCCGCCATGACGTTGCGGATGGTCGCCGGGGAGAGGGCAATCGGCAGGCGGCGGGACAAGGTGCGGCTGCCGACCGGTTCGCCGGTCTGCACGTATTGCTCGACGATTTCCCGCAGCACCGCAGCCGAGCGGTTGTCGAGACCGGGCGGCACGCTGGGCGGCAGGCCGCGCGATCGGTCAACCATCGGCATCACCGGCCGGACGGCGGCTGCGGATCGGAGCAGGGCGGACGCAAAGGCAAGCGGTCACGGAGGTTCCTTGCACGTGCTGATACGTTATAGGGACGCGACAACCGCGGGACACCCCTATGACGACAGTTCTTGCCGCTGCGCGCCCGTCTGGCCGGGCGGCCGACGCATTGCGCCCCGTTTCCTTCACCACCGGGTTCGCGCGCCACGCCGAAGGGTCGTGCGTGGTCCGCATGGGGGCGACCGAGGTGTTGTGCACCGCGAGCGTGGAGGGCCGGGTGCCCGGCTTCCTGCGCGGCAAGGGCGAAGGCTGGATCACGGCCGAGTACGGCATGCTGCCGCGGGCGACGCATACACGCGGCGACCGCGAGGCGGCCCGCGGCAAGCAGTCGGGGCGGACGCAGGAAATCCAGCGGCTGATCGGGCGCAGCCTGCGCGCCGTGGTGGATCGGGCGGCGATGGGCGAGATGACGGTGACGCTCGACTGCGACGTGCTGAACGCCGACGGCGGCACCCGCTGCGCCAGCATCACCGGGGCATGGGTCGCGCTGCGGCTCGCGTTCGACAAGCTGGTGGCGAGCCGTGTGCTGGCGCGCTCGCCGGTGATGGGACAGGTGGCGGCGGTGAGCTGCGGGCTGGTAGGCGGGGCGGCGGTGCTGGACCTCGATTACGCCGAGGATAGTGCGGCCGAGGCGGACGCCAACTTCGTGCTGACGGCCGGGGAAGGCGGCGGCGCGGGCGGTATTGTCGAGATCCAGGGCACGGCGGAGAAGGCGCCGTTCAGCGAGGCGCAATTCGCCGAGTTGATGCGCTTGGCCCGGCTCGGCGTGGGTTCATTGTACGACGCGCAGCGGGCCGCGCTGGCTTGATACCGCGCATCGAGCCCGGCAGCCGGCTGGTGCTGGCCACGCATAACCCGGGGAAGGCCCGCGAACTGGCGGCGCTGCTGGAACCCTGGGCGGTGGAGGTGGTGTCGGCCGGGACACTCGGCTTGCCGGTGCCCGAGGAAACCGCGCCCGACTTCGCCGGCAATGCGCGACTCAAGGCGCTGGCGGCGACTGGAAGCGGGCTGCCGGCGCTGGCGGACGATTCCGGGTTCTCGGTAGCTGCGCTGGGCGGTGCGCCGGGCGTGTTCAGCGCTCGCTGGGCGGGTCCGGACCAGAATTTTGCCGATGCCATGCGGCGGGTATGGGACGGGGTGCAGGACGCGTCGGACCGGCGAGCGTGGTTCACTTGCGCGCTGTGCCTGGCGTGGCCCGGCGGCGCCACGGCTACGTTTGTGGGCCGGGCCGAGGGTCGGGTGGTTTGGCCGCCGAGGGGCGAGCATGGGTTCGGCTATGACCCGATGTTCGTTCCGGCCGGGCAGACTGCGACGTATGGGGAGATGGAGCCCGAGGCGAAGCACGCGGCCAGCCATCGTGCGATTACGATGGCGCAACTCCTCGCTTCGTGTTTCGCTGCGCGCCCATGAAGTTCATCCTTGCTTTCGCGGCCGCGATTGCCGTTGCTGGCCCGGTGCAGGCGCAGGTCCTACGCCGACCCGCCACCGCCGCCGCCGGGCTATTATCCCGGCCCGAGGTATGGCGAGCCTCGCTACGGCGGCCCGCCCTATTACGAGCCGGCCCCCCGGGTGCGGTTCGGCCGGCATTGCGAGGCGTTCCTGCGCTCAGAATACGGGCCGCGGCGGATCGTCTGCCCGATCGTGCAGGCGAAGCCGTTGGGCGAGGAGTGCGCCTGCCCGCCGCCGCCGGAGTTTGGGCGGGGACCTTATGTCGGTGGGCACACCGTCCGCTGAGCGGGGACTATCGCACGAGCGTTGCAACGTCCTTGGCCAAGCGGTCCGGGTAGGCGAAGCCGGCGAAGGTACCGTCCGGCGCGACGACGTGGATCGCCGAAGAATGGCTCATGGAGTAATCCCCGTCGCCATGGACATGGCGCTTTGAGCGGACCCGGAATACGCGCTCCGCGGCGGCGATCTGTTCCGGGCTGCCGGTCAGGCCGATGATGTCGGCGCCTTCGAAGGCGCCGACGTAATCCTTCATGACCGCCGGCGTGTCGCGTTCGGGGTCGACGGTGATGAAAATCGGCTGGATCGCTGCGCGCCGAGCGGGGTCTAGCCCATCGACGAGGTCGGCGAGGTTCGTGAGGGCGGTGGGGCAGGCATCCGGGCAGTGGGTGTAGCCAAAATAGACGAGCAGCCACTTGCCGCGGAACGTCGCGTCCGTTCGGGTTGCGCCATCGGCGTCCACGAGAGTGAACGGCCGGGCCGCGGCCTCATCGGCGCGAGCGAGGCTCGGGACGACGAGTAGCGCCGCCACAAGGGCAGCCGAGCAGGCAATGCTGCGGCGAGAGCGGAGGCGGATCATGAAGACGGGCCCATGGCACCCAGACGTTCGACGTGGACGGCGACCTCGCGCGGGCCGGCGTGTTCGAAGGTCAGGGTGAGCGGGAAGGTTTCGCCGGCTTTCAGCGGGCGGTGGAGGTCGGTGAGCATCACGTGCACGAGGCCGCCGGGCAGCAGATCGACCGTGGTGCCGGCCGGGAGGTCGAGGCCGTGCTCGACAGCGACCATTTGCATCAGGCCGTTCTGCTCGACATGGGTATGCAGCTCCGCCTTGCCGGCCACCGGGGAGGCGAGGGTGAGGAGGCGGTCGGCAGTGTCGGAGCGGATGCGGAGATAGGCGGCGGTGGTGCGGGCGGCGCCCGGCGTGGCGCGGGCCCAGGCGTGGTCGACGGTCGGGCCGGCGCCGGCGGCTTCACCGGGCTTAGCCGCGCTCGACAGGGCCAGCGCAAGGAGGATCAGGCGAAGCATGGTCGCAAAACTCCAGGCTAACGAGGCAGAGGACAGGAGCTAGTGTAGCTCATTGCGGATTCGTTGTAAGTCGTCGAGTTGGCGCTGCTGCTCTCCACTGAGTGCGTAGTTTAATGCAGATTGATTACAGTGCCGCAGCCCGCAACGGGGAGGTGAAGGTCGCGTTCCCGGTCGTTTAAGCTTGCAAGTAACGGACGTTCTTGTGTCAGCTAGGTGCCGGCGTGCAGCGGGTGGCCGGACCGGTTCGGGGCTAAAAGGGGGATGATATGGAACGTCGTGGACTTGTCGCCATGGCTGCTGCGTCGGTGGTACTGGGGGCGGTGACGGATGCCGCCGCCCAAGGTGGCGCGGCAACCAGCATGCATCCGCCCAAATACAAGGCGCTCGAGGAGGCCAGCATGCATTGCGTGGCTACGGGCAATGACTGCCTGCGGCACTGCCTCGGCATGATTTCGATGAACGACGTCAGCATGTCGGGGTGTACCAACTCGGCTTACCAATTGGTGGCCGCTTGCGGGGCGTTGCAGACGTTGGCGGCGGTGAACTCGCAATACTTGCCGTCGTTCGCTAAGGCGGTGCGGGAGATCTGCGTCGCGTGCCAGGCGGAGTGCGAGAAGTTTCCCAACACGGCCGAATGCACGGCGTGTGCGGCTTCGTGCAAGGCGTGCGCGGCGGAGTGCAGCAAGATTACCGCCTGAAAGGCTATTTGGCGCGCTCGAGCAGCTTTGCGGCTGTGATGACGTAGGTTCGGCCTTCGACGGCGAAGTCGACGCGGTCACCGGGCTTGATGCCGCGGGCCAGGGTGGGGGGGTTCAGCTTGAACATCATCTCCATCGCGGGCATCAGGCCCTCGATCGGCTGATGGTTGATGGTCAGGGTGCCGGCCGGCTCGGTCGCGGTGACGGTGCCGATGCCGTGGAAGAGGCGCGGGGCTTCAGCCTGCGCCAGGATCAACGGCAGGTCGGGGCGGGGGAGTGGCGAGGCGCTGCCCAGGAGAGCCATGACGGCGGCGAGCGCTGCGGGTGCGGTGGTCATGACGTGCTGAGGCCTCTCGCCGGTGCTGCGCGGGCGGCAGCGTGCGGAATGGAGGCTACCATATTGCCGCTGTTTCGCACCCGGGACGGATAGTGCGTTCGGTGTAAATCAGGCCGCGGTCCAGCCGCCGTCGACCACGAGGGCGGAGCCGGTCATCAGGCCGGCGGCGTCGGAGGCGAGGAAGACGACGGCGCCCATTAGGTCCTCGACCTGGCCGACGCGGCCGAGGCGGATGTTTCCCAGCACCCACTGGCTGAAGGCGGGATCTTCGAAGAAGGGCTTCGTCATGGGGGTTTCGATGAAGGTGGGGCAGAGCGTGTTGATGCGGATGCCCAATGGGCCGAGCTCGATGGCGGCGGCCTTGGTCATGCCTTCGAGCGCGTGCTTGGTGGCGCTGTAAACGCTGCGGCGGGGGCCGCCGACGAGGCCCATTTGGGACGAGATGTTGATGATGCTGCCGGGACGGCCGGCGGCGGCGAGGCCGCGGGCGACGGCTTGGGCGGCGAAGAAGCAGGCGCGGACGTTGAGGTTCATGACGGCGTCGAAGTCGGACTCGGTGGCTTCGAGGAAGGGGGCGTGGCGGGCGCCGCCGGCGTTGTTGACGAGGATGTCGAAGGGGCCGTGGGCCGCGACGGCGGCGCGCATTGCTGCGAGGTCGGTGACGTCGACGGCTACCGGGGTCGCCTCGCCGCCGGCTTCGCGGATGGCTTGGGCGGCGGCCGCGATTTCGGGTTCGGTGCGGGCGGCGAGGGTGACGTGGGCGCCGGCTTCGGCGAGGGCGGCGGCACAGGCGAGGCCGATGCCGCGGCCGGCGCCGGTGACGAGGGCGCGCTTGCCGTCGAGGCGGAGGGACGGGGTCTTCGGGAGGGGGGGCCGGCCGCCGGTCATTCGGCGGCGGTGGCGTAGGGGATGTTGCGGCCGCCGTAGCGGCGGACGCGGACGTTGGCTTGCTCGGCGTGGCCGGCGAAGCCTTCGAGCATGCAGAGGCGGGAGGCGTATTCGCCGATGCTGGCGCTGGCTTCGTCGGTGAGGACGCGCTGGTAGGTGCAGGTTTTCAGGAACTTGCCGACCCAGAGGCCGCCGGTGTAGCGGGCGGCCTTGCCGGTGGGGAGGGTGTGGTTGGTGCCGATGACCTTGTCACCATAAGCCACGTTGGTGCGGGCGCCGAGGAAGAGGGCGCCGTAGTTCTTCATGCCTTGGAGGAAGATGTCGGGGTCCCGGGTCATGACCTGGACGTGCTCGGAGGCGATGCGGTCGGCTTCGGCGATCATCTCTTCTTCCCCGTCGCAGAGTATGACTTCGCCGTATTCGGCCCACGCTTTCCTGGCGATCTCGGCGGTGGGGAGGATCGTGAGCAGGCGGTCGACTTCGGCCATGGTGGCGCGGGCGAGCTTTTCGGAATTGGTCAGCAGGATGGCGGGGGAGGTGGGGCCGTGCTCGGCCTGGCCGAGGAGGTCGGTGGCGCAGAGCTCGGCGTCGGCGGTGTCGTCGGCGATGATGAGGGTTTCGGTGGGGCCGGCGAAGAGGTCGATGCCGACGCGGCCGTAGAGTTGGCGCTTGGCTTCGGCGACGTAGGCGTTGCCGGGTCCGACGAGCATGTCGACGGCGCGGATGCTTTCCGTGCCGAGGGCCATGGCGCCGACGCCTTGGACGCCGCCCAAGCAGTAGATGACGTCGGCGCCGGCGAGGTGCTGGGCGGCGACGATGGCCGGCGCGGGCTTGCCCCGGTAGGGGGGCGCGCAGGTGGCGATGAAGGGCACGCCGGCGACCTTGGCGGTGATGACGCTCATGTGGGCGGAGGCGAGGAGGGGGTATTTGCCGCCGGGGACGTAGCAGCCGACGGATTGGACGGGGATGTTCTTGTGGCCGAGGACGACCCCGGGGAGGGTTTCGACCTCGAGGTCGGTGATGCAGGCGCGCTGGTGCTCGGCGAAGTTGCGGACTTGTGATTGGGCGAAGCGGATGTCGTCGAGGTCGCGGGGGCGGAGCTGCGCCATGCAGTCCTGGATTTCCGCGTCGGTGAGGCGAAAGTCGGCGCGGTCCCAGTTGTCGAATTTCGCGGACATCTCGCGGATTGCGGCGTCGCCGCGG
>CAWBWT010000009.1:0-7016 GCA_963792675.1 uncultured Alphaproteobacteria bacterium | reverse complement strand
GCCAGGCTTACGGCAAGGTCTCGGTTTCCAGCACCTCCAACAGCTTCGCTTCGCTCGCCGCCATGATCCCCGGCGTGGTTTACCAGCGGATCGTCAACCCCGCGGGGCAGATCTACTACACCTACATCAGCGAGGGCGCGTACGACCTGTTCGGCTTGTCGCCGTCGGCCATCGTCGAGAACCCGGAGGCGCTGTTCTCCTGCTACAGCCCGGAATACCGGGCCGCGTTTCGCGAGAAGCTGATCGAGGCGTCGCGCAAGCTGACGATCTGGGACGTGGAAGCCTCGTTCGTCCGCGCCGACGGCAGCCGCCGCTACACCCACGCCATCGCCCGCCCGTCGCTCAACCCGGACGGGTCCGTGCTGTGGACCGGCGTGATCCTGGACGCGACCCGCATCAAGGACGCCGAGGCGCGGGCGACGGAGATGGAAAGCCGGACGCGCGGGGTGATCGTGGAAAGCCTGAGCCAGGGTTTCCTGATGTACGGTCCCGACGACCGGCTGGTGATCCGCAACTCGCACCTGCTCGCGCTCTACCCGTTCCTCGAGGTGATCGCGCAGCCGGGTGCGAGGTACGAGGACATCGTGCGGGCCGAACTGAGCTGCGGCGAGGTGCTGTCCGCCGAATCGCCCGACCGCGAGGCAGCCATCGAGGCGCGCCTGGCCGGCCACGCGCAGGCGAAGGCGGTCTACCAGTATCAGCTCGGCCCGGACCACTTCATCATGGTCACCGAGCACCGCGACGCCGATGGCGGCACCACCGTGCTCTATACCGACATCAGCGAGCTGAAGCGCCGCGAACGGGAGATCCAGCGGCTTGCGCTGCACGACGCGCTGACCGGGCTGCCGAACCGGCTGCTGTTCCAGGAGCGGATCCACGAGGCGCTGCAGATCACGCGGCGGTCGAGCCTGCCGTGCTCGGTGCTGTGCCTGGATCTGGACAACTTCAAGGGCGTCAACGACACGTTCGGCCATCCGGCCGGCGACAAGCTGCTGGAAAGCGTCGCCGCCCGCGTGCGCGGCTGCTTGCGGCCCAACGACACCGCGGCCCGGCTCGGCGGCGACGAGTTCGCGATCATCATCCCCGACCTGCCGAACAACGAGTTCGCCGAGGCGCTGGCGTGGCGCATCTTGTCGGCGGTGTCCGAGCCGATCGTGATCGACGGGCGCAGCATCTATAGCGGCGCCAGCATCGGCATCGCCGTGTCCAGCACCGACGGGCAGGACCCCGACACGCTGCTGCGCAACGCCGACCTCGCGCTGTATCGCGCCAAGACCGAGGGCCGCGGCACGTTCCGCTTCTTCGAGGAGGAGATGGACAGCTCGGCGCAGCGCCGCCGGGCGCTGCAGGCCGACCTGCGCCGGGCCGTGCACAACGACGAACTGGTGCTGCACTACCAGCCGCTCGTCACGGTCAACACCGGCGAGATCAGCGGGTTCGAGGCGCTGGTGCGCTGGAACCACCCGACCATCGGCATGATCCCGCCGGACGAGTTCATCAGCCTCGCCGAGGAGTCGGGCACGATCCTGAGCCTGGGCGAGTGGGTGCTGCGGCGCGCCTGTTCGGACGCGGTGACGTGGCCGGTCAACGTGAAGGTGGCCGTCAACCTGTCGCCGGCGCAGTTCCGCAGCCGCGACCTGTGCGCGACGGTGAAGGAGGTGCTGACCGAGACCGGCTGCCCGGCCGGACGGCTGCAGCTCGAGGTGACGGAGTCGCTGCTGCTGCGCGACAGCGACGTCAACCTCGCGACGCTGCACCGGCTGCGCGACCTCGGCGTCGGCATCTCGATGGATGATTTCGGCACCGGATATTCGTCGCTGAGCAACCTGCGGTCGTTCCCGTTCGACAAGATCAAGGTCGACCGCTCGTTCGTCGCCGAAGTGCAGAAATCAGGTTCGGCGGCGATTATCAATGCCGTGCTGAGCCTCGGCCATGATCTCGGCATGAAGACCACCGTCGAGGGTGTCGAGACCTACGACCAGCTTTCCCGCCTGTGCGCCCTGGGCTGCAGCGAGGTGCAGGGGTTCCTGTACAGCCGCCCGGTGGTCAACAGCACCGCAATTGAGCTGTTGAACGGCTCCGCCTTCCCGATCCCCGATGTCACGCCGCGATGCGCCCGCCTCCGCGTCGCGCAAGATCCCGGCATCGCCTGACGGCCGCAGCTTTCTCCGCCCTCCCCGAGGCTTATAGGTGATCAGTGTCCACTTTGCTCAGCAGCCTGCCCTTCGCGATCGATGACCGCATGTTCCGGCGCTCCACCCGCGCCGACGCGCTGGAACGTCAGGTCTACGAGATGATCGACGGGCTACGGATGGCGGTGATCTATGCCGGCAACAAGCAGCAGCCCGGCGCCGTCATCAACGCGACCGGCAACACGCGGTCGTGGAAGAGCTATGAGGCGGTTGCCGAGGACATTGCCGCGGCGCTGCGCCGGATCGGCGTCGGCCATGTCAGCGTGCTGCCCGAGGACATGAACCTGGGCACCCGGCTGCGCGAAGAGAACATCGAGTTCGCCTGGCTGAACAGCGGCGGCGTGCAGGGCCATTCCTCGGCCGCGCACGGCCCGGCGATGCTGGAAATGCTGGGCATCCCCTATGTCGGGCACTCGCCGCTGGCGGCGGCGACGCTCGACGACAAGCACGCGTTCAAGCGGCAGATGACCGCCATCGGCGTGCCGACGGCGCCGTTCATGGCCTGGCACGCCGCCCAGGGCCCGCTCGACCTGTCGCGCTCGACGCAATTCCGCCGGGTGTTCGCCGACTGGACCGGCAGCTTCGTGGTCAAGCCGGTGAACGGCCGCGCCTCGCTCAACGTGCACCATGTCGAGTACGCCGACGACCTGCCGGCCTTCGTGCAGGCGATCAGCGAGGCGACCAACAACCAGGTGCTGATCGAGGGCTATCTCGGTGGGCGCGAGTTCTGCGCCGCGGTGTGCGGTCCGGTGACGGCGGTCGGCGGCCGTCTGCGCCGGCAAGCGGATCCGTTCGTGTTCGCCTGCATCGAGCGGGTGCTCGAAACCAACGAGCGGATCTTCACCTCGATGGACGTCAAGCCGATCACCGCCGAGCGGATCAAGCACCTCGACCGGGTCGGCGACGCCCGGATCGTCGGCGAGCTCGAGCGGATCGCGCACGCGCTGTATACCGAGATGGAGCTTGAGACGCTGGTCCGCCTGGACTTGCGCGCCGACGATGAGGGGCGGCTGTTCGTGCTCGAAGCGAACCCGAAGCCCGACCTCAAGGCGCGGCAAGGCCGCACCACCAGCATCATCGGCGAAAGCCTCGACGAATTCGGCATGAGCTACGACGACCTTATCCTGTCGTTGCTGGCCGACCGGATCGACACCCTGTTCCGCCGGCGCCGCGGCAGCCTCGCCCACGTGCTGCCGCGCGCGGACGCGCCGTTGTGAACGGCGACGCGCCCGCAAGCGGGCGACAGCGGGCGGCGGCCGACGCGGTGGCGATGCTGCTGGTTTCGGTGCTGTCGCTGGTGGTGCTGCTGTACGTGGCGTTCGGCACGGCGCGGGAAGGCTACAAGCGCCTGGTCGTCGAGCGCGTCGCCGCACAGGGCCAGATCATCCAGAGCGCCATCGAGACGTTCGTGCGGCCGGGCCTGCCGCTCAACCAGTTCGTCGGCTACAGCCGGCTGGCCGAGCCCACCGCTGGCAGCGGCATTGCCGATTCGAGCGTGTTCGACGCCAACGGCAAGCTGGTCTTCACCGACGGCACGTCCTCCATCGCGCCACTGCCGCCGAGCCTGGGCGTCGCCACCGCCCACGGTTCGGCGCAGCTGCGCGAAGACGCCACGCGGCTGCAAGTGGTGTTGCCGTTGCGCAACCGGTTCGAGCAGGTGGGCCAGCTCATCCTGACGATCCCGCGCGACGTGATCGGCACCCGGGTGCAGAAAAGCCTGGTTTGGGTCGGCGCGGTGGCGGCCGCGTCGGTGCCGGCCTTGCTGCTGGGCGTGCTGTTCCTTGGCCCGGCCGACGAGGTGAGACGGCGGCGTTGGCTCAACGGCGCCTTCGCCGCGACCTACCTGCTGGTGGCCGGGGCGGTGGTGGCGGCGCTCGTGTCGCTCTATTCCGACGGTTCGCAAGCCAAGGGCGAGGCGCTGGTCGCGTCGCTCGGGCAGCGGCTTCGTCCGGTGGTCGACTACCGCCTGAACTTCTCCGAGATCGACGGCATCGACCAGGTGTTCACCGATTATCGCCGGGTCAATCCGGAGATCAGCGGGATCGGCCTGTCGGTCAACGGCAAGGTGGTCGTCCACACCGACGAGCAGCAGCTCGGCAAGCCGTGGGCCGGCAGCGCCAGCGCATACGAGTATGCGGTCCGGCTGACGGCCGAGGCGGATCCGCGGCGGATCGAGGTGCTGCTGTCGGTGCCCAAGCAGGTCGTCTACGCGGCCGTGCTGCACAGCGTGAAGAACTTCGCCGCGCTGTTCGTCGCCTCGGCCCTGTTTGCGACCCTGTTCATGCAGATGGCGCGCTCGATCCGCAGCCGCGCCGGGCGGCATGCCAAGGCGGGCACCAGCGTGGCCGACAACGAGCTGGCGCTGGCGCTGGTGCGCCCGCTGTTCTTCCTGGCGATCTTCATCGAGCACCTCAGCTACGCCTTCCTGCCGCAATTCGTGCAAGGGATCGTGCGGTCGCAGGGCCTGTCGGCCGGCCTCGCCTCGGTGCCGTTCATTGCTTACTACCTTGTCTTCGCCTTGGTGCTGCTGCCGGCCGGGCGGTTCGAAGCCCGGTTCGGGGCCAAGCGGCTGATCGCGTTCGGACTCCTGGTCGCGGCCGCCGGGCTGGCGGCGATGCCGCTGGCGACCGGGCTCGGGCAGCTCGTGCTGGCGCGCATGCTGACCGGCATCGGCCAAGGCACGCTGTTCATCGGGGTGCAGTCGTACATCCTCGCCAACACCGGCGCCGAGCAGCGGACCCGCGGGGCGTCGATCATCGTCGTCGGCTTCCAGGGCGGCATGATCTCCGGCATGGCGATCGGGTCGCTGCTGGTGGGCTACATCGGCGAGGCGGCGATGTTCGGGCTTGCCGCGATGCTGGCGGGGCTGACGGCGGTCTATGCCGCCTGCGTCATCCCGGCCGCGGTGGCGGTCCCGGCGGGGCAGCGGCTGCAGCCGGCGATGGGCATCGGCGGCCAGTCCCTGCGCGTGGTGCTGCGCGACGCCGGGTTCATGAAAACGATCGTGCTGATCGGCATCCCGGCCAAGGCGGTGCTGACCGGCGTCGTGCTGTTCGGGATGCCGCTGCTGCTGACGCAGCTCGGTTACCAGAAGGAAGACATCGGCCAGTTCACCATGGTCTATGCCGGCGCGGTGATCGCGGCGAGCGCCTACGTGGCCAAGCTGGTCGACCAGCGCGGCCGCAGCAACCTGGTGCTGTTCTGGGGATCGACCCTGACGGCGGCCGGCGTGCTGTTCCTGGCGGCGCTCGGCTGGGCGCCGGGCGCGGCGGCGGTGGGCGGCGGCGGGCAGATCGCGCTGATCCTGCTGGCGGTGATCACGATCGGCGTCGCGCATGGCCTGATCAATGCGCCGATCCTGACGCATGTCAGCGAGCTCGGCGTGTCGGCCCGCTATGGGACGAGCACAGTGGCCGCGACCTATCGCTTCCTCGAGCGGATCGGCCACGCGATCGGGCCGATGCTGGTGGGCCAATTGCTGATCTTCAGCGGCAACAGCCCGGCGATCTTCGTCTGGGTGGCGGTCGCGCTGATGCTGTTCGGCCTGATTTTCATCGGCCCGGCGCAGGCCGCGCCGCCGCAGCGACAGGAAGCCGTGGGATGACCGACATGCCTGCCTCCCTGCCGCGGCGGACGCTGCTGGCAACGTTCACCGCCGCCTGTGCCGCCGCCGCCGCCACCACGGCCGTTGCGGCGCCGGCCGACCCCGCGCGCGAGGTCGCCGATGCGGGCCGCCGCTACGCGAGCTGGTTCGCGCTGGCGCCCGGGACGGAGCGGCAATGGCAGGTCACCGAGGTCGGCACGGACGATTACCGCGCCCTGGTGCGCCCGCGGGCGCCGTCCAAGGGCCGGTTGCTCCGCATCCTGGTGCTGTACCCGCGGCAGTCCACCGCCTATGACGTCGCGATGAGCAAGGTGCTCGACGTGTTCGGGGCCAAGGACGTCGCGGCCGAGTTCGCGGTGATCAACTTCCGCAACGACGAGCAGCGCGGCCAGTTCGCGATCGGCGTCGCCGCGACCGGAAAGTTCGACCTGATCCTGTCGATGGGATCGGAATCGACCGCTTGGCTTTGGGCCAACTACCGCAACGGGCGCATCCCCGTGGTGACGCTGTGCTCGAAAGATCCGGTGATCCTGGGGCAGGTCGACGGCTACGACCAGGGATCGAACAGCAACTTCGCCTTCACCTCGCTCAACATCCCGATCGACGTGCAGATGGCCTACGTCGCGCAGCTGCGGCCGAACCTTCGCAACCTCGCGATCGTGGTGGACAGCAACAACGTCAGCGCGGTCGAGACGCAGGCCAAGCCGATCCGGCGATATGCCGAGGCCCGCGGCACCCGCGTGCTGGAGGTCGCCGTGCACGACCCGGCGACGGTGCGGTCCGAGCTCGAGCGGTCGGTCGAGCAAACCATCGCGCAGATGGTCAAGAACGATCCCACGCTGGACAACAGTCTGTTCTACATCACCGGCAGCACCATCGTGTTCGGCGAGATGGCGACCATCAACGCGCGCTCGTCGCGGGTGCCGATCCTGAGCGCCGTGCCCGAGGTGGTCCGGGCCGGTGACGACAGCGCGACGCTTTCGATCGGCGTCAGCTTCGAATTCGAACGCGCACCTCGCGGCGATCTACGCGGTCGAGATCATGAGCGGCCGGACCCGGCCGGGCGATCTCCGGGTGGGCGTGGTGTCGCCGCCCGACATCGCGATCAGCTTTCGTAAGGCGCGCGACATCGGCATGCATGTCCCGTTCGGCATCTTCGAAAGCGCGAACAACGTGTTCGACTATGACGGAACGCTGGTGCGCTCGGACGTGGTGGTGGA
>CAWBWT010000008.1:0-68130 GCA_963792675.1 uncultured Alphaproteobacteria bacterium | reverse complement strand
TCGATGTCGGCGAGGAGCTTTTCGACCGTGCTGCGGACGGAGGCGTCGTGGGCGGCGGCGGTCGCGGCTTCGACGCCGTGCTTCAGGTGCTGGGGCATGAGGTTCCCTGTGCTGGCGAGTTTGCCAACACATTGCCCCGTTGGGTGCGGACGTCAAAGGCGGGTCAGGCGATGTAGCTGAGGCCGGATACGATGAGCAGCACGTTGACGGCGCGGGCGAACTGGCGGTCGGAGAGGCGGGCGTAGAGCTTGAGGCCGAGGCTGGTGCCGAGCAGGGAGGGCGGGACGAAGAGGAGGTTGGCCGGGTCGAAGCCGTGGCTGCCGCCGAGCGGGCGGCCGGACAGGCTGATGCCGACGAGGGCGGCGACCTGCATGATGAGGATGAAGGGCTGGAACATGGCGCGCTGGCGGGCTTTGTCCCAGCCTTTCATGCCGCACCAGACCGTGACGGAGGCGCCGGGGAAGCCGGCGGCGCCGCCGGTGATGCCGCCGAGGAAGCCGGCGCCGAGGTCGAGTGCGGGGTGCTGCGAGGCGACGACGATTGGTTTGCGGGCGAGCATGTACCCGCCGTAGGCGAGCAGGAAGAGGCCGAGGAGCTCGGTGTAGCGGGCGCGGTCGGCGTGGAGCAGCAGCCAGATGCCGAAGGCGAGGCCGGCGGCGCCGCCGGCGAGGAAGCGGGACAGGCCGTGCCAGTCGATGTTGCGGCGGCCGGCCCAGGTCATGGCGGCCTGGTTGGCGATGCTGCAGGTGATCATGATCTGGACGAGGCGGACCGGGTCCTCGCCGAGGTGGAACAGCACGGCGCCGCAGATGGGCGAGAAGGCGAAGCCGGCGATGCTGGAGAGGAGGGCGCCGAGGCCGATGGCGGCGGCGATGAGGGGGTCGGGTCCGCGATGGCGCAGCAGCAGGGCGGCGGCGGCGAGGACGGCGGCGCCGAGGAGTGCGGCGCCGGCGTGCTGCCGGACGCGGGCGAACTTGGCGGGGCTCGGCGGGGTGGGGCCAAGCGGGGTGGGGCCTGGGAGGGTGGGCCGGGCGAGCGGGACGGGCTGCGGCTGCATGGCGGATCTCAGTCGTTGCGGGGCAGTCGTTGCGGGACAGTCGTTGCGGGACAGTCGTTGCGGGGCTCGGCCGGTCGGGGCCTCAGTCGTTGGGGGGCTCAGTCGTTGCGGGCGGAGAGGGAGGGCTCGGGTTGCGGCTCGATGGGGCAGCTCGCGGGGAGGGTGAAGCCGTCATTGGCCCAACTGCTTGCCGCGGCGGGGAGCGCCGGGCTGGCGGGTTGGTGCGGCTTGGCGGCGCCGACGGCGAGGAGGAGGGACAGGGCAAGGGCGAGCAGGATCGCGGTGTCGGACATCACAAGCCTCCGTGGTGAGAGCGGGTCGGCGGGTTGTTACTGGGACAGCATCGGTGCGTTCGTCCGTGGCGTGGATCACAGCGGGTGATCGGCGTGCGGGCCGATCATGGTGCCAGGTGCGCATCCGTGAGCGGGGGGCGCGGGTGGCAGCCGGGTTCGGTCGGGCGGGATGCGGCCGGCGTGGTTCGGTGCCGATTACGGCCGTCCGCGGTGCCGGGGTGCGGTTTGGGCGTGGTCCGGCGTGGCCGCCTGGGTTGGCGGATCAGGAGTCCGGGGGGCGGCCCGCGTAGGGGATGACGGTGGCCGGCGGCGCGGGCCGACGGTGCGGCGGCGGCGGGTCGAGGCCGGCGCCGGCGGGTGCCGGGCGTGGATGGGCGGCGGGCGGGTCGGCGCGGAACCAGGCCGGGTCGGCTGGTGGCCGGGGGGCTTGCGGGGCCGGAGCGGCGGCGATGCGGGGCGGGGCGGCGGTGGATGGGAGGGCGGCCGGCGGGCGGGCGGGGTGGCGCGGGGGTTTGGCCGGGTCGTTGCCCGGGTTGCTCGCTGGGTTGTTGCCTGGGCTTTTTGGGGCGTTGCGCGGGCGGGGGAGGAGGCGGGCGGGTTGCGGGGTGTCGGCGCCGTTGCGGGCGGCCGGGTCGGTGGGGGGACGGGCGGCGCGGGCGCAGAGGGTTTCGATGTCGGTGGGGGTGCGGCGGCGCCAGGGGTTGTTGCCGTAGGCGGCGGCGAGGCCGAGGTCGCGGCAGATGTCGGCGACGATGTCGGCGGTGGGGCGGTGGTTGATGTCCTCGTCGAGGTCGGGGCCGTCGAGGCGGTCGAGCAGCTCGGCGTGGAGGGTGTCGGCGCGGGTGCCTTTCTCGGTGCGTCCGATCGCGTCCTCGACCTCGCGGATGATTTGCCGCCGGGCGGCGACGCGGTGGTGGGTCGCGGCTTGAGCGGCGGTGGTGTCGGGCGTGGGCGCGGGTTCGGCCAGCTTGCGGGCGAGGAGGATGGTGCGGCGGACGGCGCGGGTGATGCGGTCGTAGGCGAGTGCGATGTCGGTCGGGGCCGGGGGCGCGTTGGGGCTCGGTTCGTCGCGGCCGGGTGCGGTGGGCGCTGCGCCGGGTTGGAGGTGCGTGTGGGCGTGCGCCTGGGCGGCCGCTTGAGCGCGGGCTTGGGCCGGGAGAGTTCGTGCGAGTTCGACGCCGACGTCGATCAGCTCATGCAGGACGCAGCTGTAGTACTCGGCCACGCCGTCTGCGGCGGGGTGTCCGGGATCGTTCTCCGGGCTGGCTGGAGTGGCGTGGGCCGACATGAACGGAACGGGAACATTTACGGGGGTGGGGTGTCAACGAAGAAGTGGCAAGGCGCGCCGGAGCGCCTTGGCTACGAACCCTCAACGATGCTAACTGTACGGCCACGGCCATCAGAACGAGGTTTGAGGTGAAGGATCGGCCATTCTGCCCGCCTTATTCCCTGCGTCGACGTCTCCAAGAAGCTCCGATCGGCTACCGCGTCATAAAGGATATTCCGCTTGCAAAGCGGGCAGTTGCCGCTAACTCACCCTACCGTTTGTGGATCGCGTCATGCCAACACTATTCAGCTACAGAGTTTTCATCAGTCACGCTTGGAAGTACAGTGACGGGTACGTTAGAATGATCGAGTTTCTCAACAACGCACCGAATTTTAGGTATAGTAACTACTCCGTTCCGACCAGCAAAGCTTTCGCCCAAATGAGTGTAGCAGGTTTAAGTGAGCAATTAGCTCAACAAATTCGGCCTGTGCACGCCGTTATTATTCTAGGAGGCATGTACGTATCGCACAGCGATTGGATTCAGTATGAAATCGACCTCGCGGCGTCACTCTCCAAGCCGATTCTCGGAATACAACCTTGGGCTTCTGAGAGGACGCCAAGCGCTGTGGTGAAAGCCGCGACTAAAATCGTGGGCTGGAACACTGCAAGTATCGTGTCGGCAATTCGGGAAATTGTCCGATAAGATGATACCAGAGGATATTCAGATTTCGGCACTTCATGATGCCTCAAACGAGCTATCAAAAAACTATCAGCGAAGTTATCATTTGCTGCTGCGTGGTGAGTACGCGAGTCTTTTGCTAGCATCTGTTTTTTCGGTAGAGTTCTCCAATGATCCACTTTATTACTGTGGGTATGCTCTTGTATTCGTAATTTCTCTGACGATACTAATTACTCGTTCTCTTCTAACGCCAGAACGAAAGTGGTACGAAGCACGCGCGGGCGCAGAGTCCATTAAGACGCTAGCCTGGCGGTTTGCCATGCGAGCGCACCCGTTTAATGCTGTAGGTTCGGAGCAGCAGGCCGTTACGGTGTTTACCGGGCGCATTCTGGATGTAGTGGCAAGTAATCCGGTGTTGATGCGAGGAGACATCCACGGACGTGTTTCAGGAGATCAAGCAACACCCTCAATGAGACAGATAAGAACGCTTCCATTATCGTCGAGAGTTGATTTCTATATTGATTACCGAATCAGGGATCAACAACTCTGGTACAGCGTGAAGGCAAGACAGAACCGCAGGGCATTCAAAATATGGTTGGCGATTTCCGTACTTTCGTACGTTGTAGCTTTTATTTTGGCACTATCCCGAATTGCACGCCCTTCTTGGAGGTTCGTGCCGCTTGAACCCGTAATAGTTTTTGCCACGTGTGCAATCGGTTGGATCCAGATCAAGCGCCATTCAGAGCTCGCATCCAGCTATACAATGACGGCTACCGAGATTGGACTGGCTAGAGAGGCTATCGTGGAAATCGAGAATGAGCAGACGTTTTCGGATTTCGTCAATGACACGGAGTTGGCATTTTCGCGGGAGCACACACAATGGGTCGCAAGGCAAAGAACCGCAGGGTAGATTAAGTGCGAGTTTGAGAAAGCCGTCCCTCCTTGTCGTTCACGATTGGCTACAACCTGCGATGACGATTAAGAACCGTCATTTATTCTCTCTCAATGAGATTTGGACTGTTATTGAGAGTAGCTTTTTTCAGGCTGCGAACTGCCTTACGATCCTCACGGTCAAGCTCATCTATCCAGTGACGATAACTGCCACGGAGGGCCTTATAGTCAGACACAGCACGCATGAAAAACAATACTGCTAACGAGAGACAAACAACCGGAACTATGTAAAACAAAACGGACGGATAGTAAACAAGGGTGCTCTGGGCTAGTAAGATAAAAAATATACAGGAGGTGCATTGGATAGCGATTTTTGCAACATGGGCTGCTACGAATGTTAGGTATATAGGATGATGCCCCACGTCATCTGAGCAGAATTTACTCATCCAACCAAAATTCCAGTGGGTTGCTTTGTTTAGGCGTGTGTTCCGATCTATGAGATATTTGGTGAGAAACGCCAACATCGTGGCGATTAAGCTGCCGATGGCACCAAGCAACACTATTCCATAGGTGCTATCTTTTACGGCGTCTAGGTATAGCAAAACCGACATTTGGTCAAAGTTCCTCGGACGCGAATTTGACCTTGGACGATGCTCCAGGTCAGGTAGTTTGAAAACCTCATTGACGATCATTGTCAAACCTCTAATCGGTGGATCAGAGGCAAGTTTTGCGGGTCTGGGGCCGCTGGCCCCAGCGGGTTCAGGGCAGCGCCCTGACGCTTAGTGCGCCGCCGACCAGTTCAGCCCCACCCCCGTCTCCACCACCAGCGGCACCCGGATCGACGCCGCGCGCTGCATCACGTCCTGCGCCAGGGACGCGGTGGCGGCGGCTTCGGCATGCGGGTGCTTCGAACAGCAGCTCGTCGTGGACCTGCAGCAGCAGGCGGGCGCGGAGGCCGGCCGCGGCGAGGGCGGCGGGGAGGCGGACCATGGCGCGCTTGATGATGTCGGCGGCGCCGCCTTGGAGGGGGGCGTTGATGGCTTGGCGCTCGGCGTAGGCGCGGCGGTGGGGGGTTTTCTCGGTGATGCCGGGGACCCAGCAGCGGCGGCCGAAGGGGGTGAGGACGTAGCCGTGGATGCGGGCTTCCTCCTTGGTGCGCTCCATGTAGGTGCGGATGCCGGGGTATTTTTCAAAATAGGCGTCGATGTAGAGCTTGGCTTCGCCGGGCTCGATGGAGAGTTGGCGGGCGAGGCCGAAGGCGGAGATGCCGTAGATGATGCCGAAGTTGATGGCCTTGGCGCGGCGGCGGGTCGAGGGGTCCATGCCGGCCACGGGGACGCCGAAGACTTCGGACGCGGTGCGGGTGTGGATGTCCTGGCCGGTTTCGAAGGCCTCGCGGAGGGGCGGGATGTCGGCCATGTGGGCGAGGAGGCGGAGCTCGATCTGGCTGTAGTCGGCGGAGACGAGGACGTGGCCGGGCTCGGCGACGAAGGCTTTGCGGATGGCGGCACCTTCCTCGGTGCGGATGGGGATGTTTTGGAGGTTGGGGTCGTTGCTGGAGAGGCGGCCGGTGCTGGCGATGGCTTGGGCGTAGGAGGTGTGGACGCGGCCGGTTTCGGGGTTGATCTCGGCGACGAGGGCTTCGGTGTAGGTGGAGCGGAGCTTGCTGAGCTGGCGCCAGTCGATGATGCGGGCGGGGAGGTCGTGGCCTTGCTCGGCGAGGGTGGTGAGGACGTTGACGTCGGTGCCCCAGGCGCCGGTGGCCATGCGGCGGCCGCCGGGGAGTTTCATTTCGTCGAACAGGATTTCGCCGAGGGCTTTGGGGCTGCCGAGGTTGAAGGGGCGGCCGGCCATGGCGTGGATTTCGGTTTCCATGACGGCCATGCGGGTGGCGAAGTCGGCGGACATGCGGCGGAGCTCGGTTTCGTCGAGTTTTATTCCCGCTTGCTCCATGGCGAGGAGGACGGGGATGAGGCGGCGCTCGAGGTGCTCGTAGATGGCGAGGGAGCGGGCGGGGCGGAGGCGGGGGCGGAGGAGGCGCCAGAGGCGGAGGGCGACGTCGGCGGCCTCGGCGGCGTGGGCGGCGGCGCGGTCGGGGGGGACGAGGGCGATGGGCAGGCGGGCGCGGCCGGTGCCGGTGATGGCGTCGAGCGGGGTGGGCTTGTGGCCGAGGTTTTTGACGGAGAGCTCGTCGAGGCCGTGGCCGTGGGCGCCGGTGCCCTGGGCGTAGGAGATGAGCATGGCGCAGTCGACCGGGGAGGCCCCGGTGCCGACTCTGGCGAGCGCTTCGAGGACGTGCTTGGCGTCGTGGGCGATCTTGAGGATGGCCGGGTCTTGCAGGAGGGGGCGGAGGGCGGCGAGGGCGGCGTCGGGGTCGAGCTGCTGCAGGGGGGGCGGGGGCTCGGGGGCGGCGGGGTCGAGGCCGAGCTGGTTGGCGCCGTCGGGCAGGCGGTGGCGGAGGGGGAGGTAGCAGGCGCGGCCGGGGGCGGTGGCGAGGGAGAGGCCGACGAGGGTGGCGCGCATGGCGCGGGGGCCGTCGAGGGCGACGTCGAGGGCGACGGCGCCGGCGGTGCGGGCTTCGGCGATCCAGGCGGCGAGTTGTGCTTCGGTGGTGACGAGCTCGTAGGGGCCGAAGGGGGGCTGTTCGGGCGGGGCTTCGAGTTCGGCGGGCTCGGGCGAGGGTGGTGGGGGGGCGCCGCCTTCGTAGCCGAGGCGGATGGCGGTGGAGCGGAAGCCCATGGCGTGGAGCCAGGCGGTGAGGGTTTGGCGGTCGGGGTCCTTGGCGCGGAGGTCTTCCAGCGGGAGGGGGAGGGGGACGTCGCAGGCGAGCTCGACGAGGCGGCGGGAGATGCGGGCGGCTTCGGCGTGCTCGATGAGCATGTCGCGGCGCTTGCTGGGTTTCATGGCGGGGGCGGCGGCGAGGACGGCTTCGACGGTGCCGTGCTCCTGGATGAGCTGGGAGGCGGTTTTGGGGCCGATGCCGGGGACGCCGGGGATGTTGTCGACGCTGTCGCCCATGAGGGCCTGGACTTCGACGACGAGGCTGGGGGGGACGCCGAATTTCTCCAGGACCTCGGCGGGGCCGATGGGTTTTTGCTTGATCGGGTCCTGCATGACGACGCGGTCGCCGATGAGCTGCATCAGGTCCTTGTCGGAGGAGACGATGGTGGTGCGCCAGCCGGCGGCGGTGGCGGCGCAGGCGTAGGAGGCGATGAGGTCGTCGGCTTCCCAGGTGGGGAGCTCGACCGCGGGGACGCCGAAGGCGGCGGTGCAGTCGCGGACGAGGGCGAATTGGGGGACGAGCTCGGGCGGGGGCTCGGGGCGCTGGGCTTTGTAGCGGTCGTAGAGGTCGTTGCGGAAGGTGGTTCGGCCGGCGTCGAACACGACGGCTAGGTGGGTGCCTTCGTGATTCTGGAGGAGGCGGGCGAGCATGTTGGTGAAGCCGAAGACGGCGTTGACGGGGGTGCCGTCGGGCCGGGTCATGGGCGGGAGGGCGTGGAAGGCGCGGAAGATGAAGCCGGATCCGTCGATGAGGATCAGGTGTTCCGAGGGCTCTGTCCTTGCACCCGCTGGGGCCGGCGGCGCCTGACCCGCGTTAGTGTCCATCGTCGTGGGCGCCCTCGTTGAGGACGAAGATGCGGGAGCAGTAGGGGCAGAAGGTCTGCTGGTGGTCGATGTGGAGCCAGACGCGGGGGTGGCCGAGGGGGCCGTCACCGCCGTCGCAGGCGACGGTGCGGCTGTCGACGTGGATTGTCTCGGTCGTGCCGAGTTGCGGGCGGGGCGTGTCGGCGCCGAAGGGCATGCGGTTCTCGTTGGATTTGAGGGTGCGGTGATGATACGCGTGGCCGCCGTGAGTTCAACCTTGCTGGCCCGGCTGCGGCCGCTTCTCCTTCTGCTGGCGCTGACGGCGTGCACCGGGCTGCCGCGGTATGGCGTGGCGCTGCCGCCGTTGCCGGGGGCGCTGCTGCAGGCGGACGAGACGTTCACGATGCCGGACGGGGCTCGGCTGCCGGTGCGGACTTGGTTGCCTCCGGAAGCGCCGAGGGCGGTGGTGCTGGCGCTGCACGGGTTCAACGACAGTCGGGACGCGTGGGAGATCCCGGCGCCGCAGTTCACGGCGGCTGGGATCGCGGTGTTCGCGCCGGATCAGCGGGGGTTCGGGGCGGCGCCGATGCGGGGGACCTGGGCGGGCGCCGAGGTGCTGGGGGACGACGTGGTGGCGATGCTGCGGAGCCTGCGGGCGCGGTATCCCGGGGTGCCGCTGTATGCGATGGGCGAGAGCATGGGCGGGGCGGTGCTGATGACGGTGGCGGCGCGGCCGGATGCGCCGGCGGTGGATGGGTGGATCCTGCTGTCGCCGGCGGTGTGGGGGCGGCAGCAGATGGGGCCGGCGTTGAGCGGCGGGTTGTGGCTGGTGTCGGGGTTGGCGCCGGGGCTGAGCGTCACGGGGGCGGAGGTGCCGCTGCGGGTGGTGGCGAGCGACAACCGGGAGGCGCTGATTCGGCTGGCGCGGGATCCGCTGACGATCCGGCGGACGCGGTTCGATGCGCTGCGCGGGCTGACGGATCTGATGGACGAGGCGCAGGCGGCGGCGCCGTTCCTGCATGGGCGGGTGCTGGCGTTGTATGGGGCGCGGGATACGCTGGTGCCGGCGGAGGCGATGGGGCGGGCCTGGGCGCGGATGCCGGCGGGAGTGCGGCGGGCGTTGTATCCGGGGGGCTACCATCTGCTGCTGCGCGACAAGGGGCGGGCGGCGCCGACCGGGGACATCATCGGCTGGATCGAGCAGCCGGCGGATTGGCTGCCGTCGGGGGCGGACCTCGCGGCAGCGGCGTGGCAGGCCGATCACCGGTAGCGGTGGGGCGGCTTGGCAGGGCGGGCCCGACGCGCTAAGAGGGCGGCGTTGGACCCGTAGCTCAGCTGGATAGAGCGTTGCCCTCCGAAGGCAAAGGCCGGACGTTCGAATCGTCTCGGGTCCGCCAATCCCGCCGCTGGGAGCGGAGCGGATGTCGATCGCCTGGTTTGCCCTCCTGTCGTTCGGGGCCTTGCTGCCCGCCTACTTGCTGCTGGCCGGCAGCCTGAGTTGGACGGAGAGCGTCGCTGGGGTGGCGGCGGCGGGTGTATCGGCCGGGTTCATGACAATCGAGCGGTTGCGGGGGGCGCGTGGCGTGATGCTGCCGGTGCCGCCTGGGCGGTGGGCGGCGAGCGTGCTGGCGAGCCTGGTGACGGATACGTGGCGGGTCGGCGCGGCGCTGGTGGGTGCGCTGGCGGGCGGTATGAGCGGCGCGGAGAGTTGGCAGGCGTTCCGGCCGGGCGGCGTCCGGTCGAGCGACGCCGGGCGGCGGGCGCTGGTGACGCTCGCGACGTCGCTGGCGCCGAACGGCTTCGTGCTGGATGTGCGGCCGTCGGCCTTGCCGGAGGCGGAGCACGGGCTTCTGCTGCATCGGTTGGCGCCGGCCTCGCCGGTGTCCGGCGCGGACTGGCCGGCGTGACGGGTTGGGAGTTGGCGGCGGTGGCGTTGGTGCCGGCGTTTGCGATCCCGGCGGTGGCGGCGTGCCGCGGCAGCTCGGGCGACCGGCTGGCGGCGGTGCAACTGGCGAGCAGCGTGTTCACGATCGTGCTCGCGCTGATGACCTTCGCGTTCGACCAGAGCTCGTTCATCGACCTCGCGCTTGCGGTGCCGCTGCTGACGGTGCCGGGCACGCTGGCGCTGGCGCTGTTCTTGGAACGTTGGCTGTGACGCTGGTGGTGGACGGGCTGCTGGGCTTGCTGGTCGCGGTGACGTGGCTCGGCTGCCTGGGGTTCGTGCGGCTGCGGACGCCGCTCGACCGGCTGCACTGCGCGGCCTTCGTCAACGTGGCGGCCGGGGCGGTGCTGGCGGCGGCGGCGTTTGCGGCGGACGGGCCGTCGGTCCGGTCCTGGAAGGTGCTGGCGACCGTTCTGGCCGGGGTGGTGGGCGGGGCGGCGCTGTCGCACGCGGCCGGGCGGGCGTTGCTGTATCGGGAGCGCTTCCGGTCGCTCGGGCCGCGGTGACGGCGCTGCTGGCCCTGCTGTTCGTCCTGGTGGCCGTCACCGGCACCGGGGTCGCGCTGTCGCGCACGCCGCGCCGGCAGGTGCTGGCCATGTCGGCGAACGGCATGGCGCTGGCCCTGCTGTTCATGGCGCTGCAGGCGCCGGACGTCGCGTTCGCCGAGATTGCGGTCGGGACCGCGGCCTTGCCGCTGCTGTTCCTGGTGGTGCTGGCCTCGATCCAGATGGATCCTGGGCCGCGCGGAGACGAGCGGGAGTGACGGCGGAGACGCCGCGCGGCATGAGCCCGCGGATCCGGCTGGTGCTGTTCGCCGCCGCGGTCCTGATCGTGCTGCCCGGCGTCGTGCGGGTGGCGGCGCACATGCCCGGCTTCGGCGCGCACCCGTTGCCGTATGGCGACGCGATCAATGCCGCGGCACCGCCCGAGCGCCACGTCACCAACATGACGAGCGCGGTCAATTTCGATTACCGCGGCTTCGACACGCTGGGCGAGGAATTCATGCTGCTGTGCGCGGTGACCGGGGTGACCGTGCTGCTGCGCGGGCAGCGCGGCGAGCAGCGGAGCGCCCGGCCGGGTCGCACCGGGCATCGTCCGGTCTTGCCTCGCACGGACGCGATCGTGGTGGCCGGCCGGATGGGCGCGGGCGTGCTGCTGCTGTTCGGGCTGTATGTGGCGCTGCATGCCATGACCACGCCCGGCGGCGGGTTCCAGGGCGGCGTCATGCTGGCGTCCGGCTTACTGCTGGTGTTCCTGGGCGACGGCTATGCGGGCTGGCGCCGCCTGGCGCAATCGGCCGCCGCCGACGCCTGCGAGGGGCTGGGCGCCACGCTTTACGTGTTGTGCGGGTTTGCCGGGGTCCTGCTCGGCCTGCCGTTCGGGCAGAACATGCTGCCGCTCGGCACGCCGGGCGACCTGTTCTCCGGCGGCCTCATGCTGGTGGAGAATGCGGGCGTCACCTTGGCCGTGTTCGGCGGGTTCGCTGTGGTGTTCATTGAAT
This sequence comes from uncultured Alphaproteobacteria bacterium, assembly GCA_963792675.1. Classification (GTDB taxonomy): domain Bacteria; phylum Pseudomonadota; class Alphaproteobacteria; order Acetobacterales; family Acetobacteraceae; genus JBBROS01. The sequence goes on along the minus strand of CAWBWT010000008.1, from coordinate 56,915 downwards.
TCCTGGAGGAGACGCGGGTGGTGCCGGCGGAGGACGCGTCATGACGGGTTTGGTGGACATGTTGCCCTGGTTGGCTGCCGCCTGGCTGCTTGGGGTCGGGTTGTATGGCGTCGTTACCAGCCGCAATGCGGTGCACCTGATCGGCTGCCTGTCGGTGGTGCAGGCGGCGACCTACGTGCTGCTGCTGTCGGTGGGGTTCCGGACCGGCGGGATTGCGCCGATCTTCTACACCAAGCCGCCGGGCACCCCGGCGGTGGACCCGGTCACGCATGCGCTGGTGCTGACGGACGTGGTGGTGGGCGCGACCGTCACCGCCCTGCTGCTGGCGCTGGTGATGCAGCTGCATAAGCGCCGCGGCACGCTCGACCCGGAGGAGCTGCGTCCGATGCGTCCGAAGTGACGGCGGCGCTGCCGAACTGGTGCTAGCGATTTTGCCGAACTGGTCGCTCGCGGCTTTACCGCCTTGGCCAGTGGCGGGGCCGTTGGCGGTGGCGGGATTGCTGCTGGCCGGGGGCAAGCTGCTGCCGCGGAGGGGACCGGACGTGATCGCGGTTCTGACCGCGCTCGCGGCGGCGGCCGCTTGCGTCTTGCTCGGGGTGCAGGCGGCCGAGGGGCCGATGGTTTATTGGTTCGGCGGCTGGGAGCCCCGGGCAGGGCAGGCGATCGGCATCTCGTTCCGCGTCGACCTGGCCGGCGCTTGCGTGTCGACCTTCATTGCCGGGCTGTTCACCACCACGCTGCTGTTTGCCTGGAGCTACTTCGACGAGGTGCACGCGCATTTCCAGGTGCTGATGCTGCTGTTCATGGCGGCGATGATCGGCTTCTGCCTGACGGGGGACGTGTTCAACATGTTCGTCTGGTTCGAGGTGATGAGCGTCGCCGCCTTCGCGCTCACCGGGTACGAGCTGAAGGCGTCGCCGCTCGAGGGCGCAATCAACTTCACGGTGATGAACACGATCGGCTCCTACCTGTTCCTGGGCGGGATCGGGCTGCTGTATGCGCTGGCCGGTTCGCTGGACATGGCGTCGATCGGGCGCGCGGTTGGTGCGGGCGGCAACCCGATCGTGGCGGACGCGGCCTTCGTGCTGCTGGCGGCCGGGCTGCTGGTGAAGGCGGCGCAGGCGCCGTTCCATTTCTGGCTGCCGGATGCCCATGCGGTGGCGCCCAGCCCGGTGTCCGTCATCTTTTCCGGCGCCATGGTGGCGCTGGGCGTATTCGGGCTGATGCGGCTGATCTTCACCGTGTTCGCCGGCGACCCGGCCGCCATGCGGGTGACCCACACACTGCTGCTCGGCATGGGGGCGGTCAGCGTGGTGGTGGGCGGGGCCATGGCGCTGCTGCAGCGGCAGTTGAAGCGGATGCTGGCGTTCTCCACCGTATCGCACACCGGCGTGCTGCTGATCGGCCTGGCCGCGGGGGACCGGGAGGGTGTGGCGGGGTTGCTGGCCTACCTGGCCGGGCATGGGCTGGTGAAGGCTTCGCTGTTCGCCGTGGCGGGAATCCTGCTCGCGACGTGCGGCGGCGTCGACGAGATCGGGTTGCGCGGCCGGGGACGGCCGAACTGGCCGGCGGGCGTCGTGATGGGGGCGGGTGGGCTGCTGCTGGCCGGGCTGCCGCTCGGGCTGATGGAGGACGGGCTTTCGGCCGTGGCCGGGTCGGCGGTGGCGGGGGGCCATGCTGCGCTGCTGCCGGTGCTGGCGTTCGGCGGCGCCACCACGGGTGGCGCAGTGCTGCGTGCGACGGGCCGTATCTTTGCCGGGTGGGGCCCGGTGGCCGGCGACGAGGAGCGGTCGCCGACCAACGAGGAGCAGGAGAAGGCCGATCGGCCGCTGCCGCTGATGCTGGCGTGCGCCGCGGTCCCGGTCATCGTGGTGTTGGGATCGACCGGCCGCACGGACGCGCTCGCGCGGCATGCCGCCGACCAGGTCGGCGCGGCCGCGGGCGCCGCGACCCATGCTCCCGGCGTTCTGCCTTGGGTGACGGTCGGCCTGGCGCTGCTGCTGGCGGCGTTCGACCTGCTGCAGCGGCACCTGCCCGGCCCGGTCACGGCGGTGGTCGGGCGGGTGACCGGACCGCTGGCTACCGGGCTGGGCGCCCTGCATAGCGGCGCGGTCGGCGACTACGTGGCGTGGCTGGCGGTCGGGCTGGCGCTGTTCACGGCGGCGTTCTGGGTCGTCTGAGTGGTTCGGTTCGCCGCGTCGGCGGCCGCTGCGCTGCGCGGCCGCCCGGGGGTGACCCGGGGGGCTGATTGCCGGTTGCGGCGGGCGGGGATATCAGCGTGCCCGTCGCACGGTCGCGACATCGCTGGATGGGAAGGCACCGCCGCGTGAGCAATCGGCCCGAGGCACAGGTCCGGATCGCCGTGGTCGGCGCCGGAACCATCGGCAGGCGGCACCTCGAGCAGGTGATCGCGCACGATGGCGCGACGCTGGCCGCGGTCGTCGATCCGGCCGACGGGGGACGCGTGCTCGCGGCCGAACGGGGCGTGGCCTGGTATCCGAGCCTGACCGAGATGCTGCTCCACCAGCGGCCCGACGGCGCGATCATTGCTACGCCCAACCAGACCCATGTGGCGGCCGGGCTTGAGATCATCGCCGCCGGCGTGCCGGCGTTGATCGAGAAGCCGCTCGCCGACGACGTGGCGGGGGCCACGGCGCTGGTCGAGGCGGCGGAACGGGCCGGCGTTGCGTTGCTGACCGGCCATCATCGCCGGCACAATCCGCTGGTCCAGCACGCCAAGACGGCGATCGAGGCGGGACGGCTCGGGCGGCTCGTGTCGGTGCACGGGTTCTGCTGGTTCCACAAGCCGCACGACTATTTCGACGTGGCCTGGCGGCGGCAGAAGGGCGCCGGGCCGGTGCTGCTGAACCTGATCCACGACGTGGACCTGCTGCGGTTTCTGTGCGGCGAGGTGGTCGAGGTGCTGGCGCTGGAGGGCAATGCCGTGCGCGGCCACGAGGTGGAGGACAGCGCGGTCATCCTGCTGCGGTTCGCCAACGGCGTGCTCGGCACGATGACCGTGTCGGACACGATCGCGGCGCCTTGGAGCTGGGAGTTGACCAGCGACGAGAACCCGGCATTCCGGCCGACCGGAGAGGCCTGCACCATGATCGGCGGCACGCTGGGGTCGCTGGCGATCCCGTCGCTCGACCTGTGGCGCCACGAGGCGGAGCCGAGCTGGGTGGAGCCGATGCAGTGCGAGCGCCTGCCGTCGGAGCGGGCGGACCCGTTCGCGCTTCAGGTCCGCAACCTGTGCGAGGTGGTGCGCGGAACCGCCAAGCCGGTCGTCTCGGGCCGGGACGGGTTGGAGACCCTGCGCGTGATCGAGGCCGTGAAGCAGGCGGCGGCGTGCGGGACCGCCGTCCGGCTGAGGTAGCGACGAAGGCTTGGGCCGAGCGGCACCGGTTACAGCGAGGCGCCGCCGAATGGTTCGGCCGACTGGGGGGCCGACTAGGGGGCCGACTAGGGGGCCGACTAGGGGGCTATCTGGGGGGCTGTCTGGGGGGCGGCCTGTGCGGCGGGGGCGGCCAAGCGTTCGGCGTATTCGATCGCCTCCACCAGGCTTTGCTCGTTGGCGATGCCTTGGCCGGCGATGTCGAAGGCGGTGCCGTGGTCGACCGAGGTGCGGATGATCGGCAGGCCGAGGGTGATGTTGACGCCCGACAGGTCGTTCCACTTGCCGGTGGCGGGATCGATCTCGAAGCCCAGCAGCTTGACCGGGATGTGCCCCTGGTCGTGGTAGTTGGCGACCACGGCGTCGTATTGGCCGGCGCGGAGCTTCACGAAGACGGTGTCGCCGGGCACCGGGCCGACCACGTCCATGCCGTCCGCCACCGCCTGGGCGATGACCGGGGCGGCGATGTCGATGTCGTGGCGGCCGAACAGCCCGCCCTCGCCGGCGTGCGGGTTCAGCGCCGCGACCGCAATCCGTGCCCGGCCGAGGCCGAGGCGGGTGAGGGCGCCGTGGGTGAGCTCCAGCACCCGGCGCAGGCGCTCGGGGGTGGCGCGCTTCGGCACGTCCTCCAGCGCGATGTGGGTGGTGACGTGGCTGACCCGCATGTTGCCGTGCGCCAGCATCATGCAGGAGCCGCGGACGCCGGTGAGCTCGGCCAGCATTTCGGTGTGGCCGGGGTAGTGGTAGCCGGCCTGGTTCAGCGCCTCCTTGTTGAGGGGCGCGGTGACGATGCCGCCGACCCGGCCGGCTTGCGCCAGGCGCACGCCGCGCTCGACCGCCTGGAAGGCGAAGCGGCCGCCATCGGCCGAGAGCTGGCCGGGCACGATCGGCGCGCCTTCCGGGCCCGCTTGCATCATGGCCAACGCCGGCCATTGCGTGTCCGCGTCGGAGACCTCGGCAATGTCGAGGTCCGGGGTGAACTGGGAGCGCGCCCGTTCCAGCGCCGGGCAGGAGCCGAGCACCAGGAGGCGCAGAGAGCCGTTCTCGAGGCGCGGGCGCAGCCGGGCGGCGGCCTTGGCGATGATCTCGGGTCCGATGCCGGCCGGGTCGCCCATGGTGATCGCGAGGGGAAGGGGGGTCATGGAGCGGTCCTTTCGGGTTCGGGGAGGCGCAGCAGCTCGCGCAGCAGGGTGGGATGGCCGAAGGCGCCGGACTTGGAGACGACGGTGACGCCGTCCCACGGTCCGCCGCGCAGGATGGAAATGGGGACGCCCGGCACGGCGCGGCCCTGCACTTCGAGGCTGGCGGCGCCGAGGGCCAGGCATAGGCCGCGCAGGGTCTCGCCGCCGGCGACCGCGAGCGTGCCGGGCTTCGGCAGTTGCTGGACCAGGGTGCGGAACGCGGCCTCGATCCGTCCGGCGGCTTCGGCGCGCGAGAGGCCGGGCGGCAGGTCGTGGCTGGCGAGTGCGACGCCGTGGCGGTCGAGGGCTTCGGCGAGCCGGGCGGCGGCGGCGGGGCCGGCATCGGGCACGGCGTGCCAGTGCGGGGCGCAGGCGGCCAGCTGGGAAGCGGTCACCGCCTGGTCGCTGCCGAACAGTCCCAGCACCGGGCGCGGCAGCGGCGGCAGGGCCGGGGGAGCGGTGCCGGCCAGCGCCCGCGCCAGGCCGCCGGTGCCGCACCAGAGCACCGGGGCGCTTGTGCCACCGGCGGCTGCGACGGCGGCGTCCAGCTCGGCGTCGGTGGCGGCGTCGAACACGCTCACTCCGGGCGCCAGGGACGCGCCGGGCACGGCTCGTTGCGCGGCGAGGTTCAGCTCACGGAGGGCCGTGATCAGATCCGGGCCGACCGCGACCCAGTCGGCGCCCGAACGCATCCATTGCTGCCCGTTGCAGGTGACCCGGCCCTGGAAGGGGAAGGCGGGCGCCAGCGCGGCATGGGTCCAGCGGCCGGCGACGAAGCAGGCGGCCAGCTCGGGCAGGGTCTGGCCGCGCATCAGGCTGTCGATCTTCTTGAAGGCGATGCCGGCCCCCTCGAGCAGCGGCGCCGCGGCGAGGGTGGCGGCGACGGCGGCGTCGCGCCCGGCTTCGCGGGTGCCGAGGTCGAGCGCGGCATTGGCGGGCAGCGCAGCCGGTGCGGTCTCTCGCCGTGCGCCTTGCCAGAAGGCGTGGATCGGGCCGGTCAGGCCGACGAACTCGGCCGCCGTGTCGAGCGCGCCGGTCAGGTCGTCGGCGAGCAGCCGCAGCGTCGTCATGGCTTTATTCCGGTCATCCGCACCGCGTCGGACGGTGCCTGCGAGGCTTGCAGCAACGGCGGCACCGCTTCGGCCACGGAGGCGCGCGCGGGTGCGGCGTGCGGCTCAGGGCCGCAGGGCGCCGCAGCGGTTCAGGTGGAGGGCGTAGACCGAGGTGCTTGCGGTCATGAACAGGCGGTTCCGCTTCTTGCCGCCGAAGCACAGGTTGGCGCAGCCTTCGGGCAGGTGGATCTTGGCGATCAGGTCGCCGTCGGGGGCGTAGCAGCGGACGCCGTCCTCGGCCGGGTCGCTCCAACCCATGCTGCACCAGACGTTGCCTTCGGTGTCGGTGCGCATGCCGTCGGTCATGCCCGGGGCGAAGTTCTCGGCGAAGACGCGGCCGTTTGCGAGGCGGGGACCGTCCACGTCGAAGACGCGGATGTGCGACGGGCCGCCATGGGTGATGCCGGTGTCGACGATGTAGAGCAGGCGCTCGTCGGGCGAGAAGGCGATGCCGTTGGGGCGGGTGAAGTCGCCGGCGACGACGGTGGCGGCGCCGGAGGCGGGGTCGAGGCGGTAGACGTTGCAGGGCAGTTCGTGCGGGGCGGCGTGGCCTTCGTAGGGGCCGTCGATGCCGTAGCCGGGGTCGGTGAACCAGACGGCGCCGTCGGAGGCGACGATGATGTCGTTGGGGCCGTTCAGCTTCTTACCGGAGAACGCGTCCATCAGAACGGTGATGCTGCCGTCCAGCTCGGTTCGGGTGACGCGTCGGGTGTCGTGCTCGCAGCTGACGAGGCGGCCCTCGCGGTCGCGGGTGTTGCCGTTGGTGTGGTGGCTGGGGGTGCGGAACACGCTGACGTGGCCGTCGTCCTCGAGCCAGCGCATCATGCGGTTGTTGGGGATGTCGCTCCAGATCAGGTAGCCGCCGTCGGCGAACCAGACCGGTCCCTCGGCCCAGCGGAAGCCGGTGGCGATACGCTCGACGGCGGCGTTGCCTTGGCGGGCGGTGAAGCGGCGGTCGAGCACCTCGATGCGCGGGTCGGGGTAGCGGGAGCCGGGCAGGTGGCCGAGCGGCAGGCGGAGGCCGTCGGTCGCTTGATGGTTCATGCCGCCATGTGCGTGTTCATGCATGCGGGCGTCTCCTTTGCGAAGTCGGGGGTCGGTGTCGGCGATTACGGGCGCTCGTCATTGGCTGAGGTGGGCCAGGGCGTCGCGCATCGGGGCGCTGGGGACGGCGATGAGGCCGCTGAACGGCGTGTCCATCTCCATGATGGCGAAGATGACCGAGGCGATCGCCAGGGCCGCCAGCAGGAGCATCACCCCGGCGAGGAGGTTGCGCGGGGCGATCAGGCCCAGGCTCGTGAAGACGATCATGAGCCAGAACACCAGCACCCGGAAGAACGGCAGCGGGATCGAGCTGTGGGCTTGTTCGAGCAGGGTCCAGCGGTCCTGGAGGAGCTGTTCGAACTGGCGGTTGGCAGTGGCGGCCAGGGACGCGTGGTCCGGGTCGGTGGTGGGCAGGCTGCGGATCGTTCGCCCGACGCGGTCGAGCAGGGTTCCGAGCGCGACGCTTTCCAGGCTCGAGTGCGGTGCGGCGGCGGGGGACGGTGCGGGGAGCGATGCGTCGGGCGTGGCGTCGATGCCGGCGGGCTTGGGCTCGTCCGGCCAAGTGGTGGCGATCGCGTTGGCGACGTAGCCGCGCAGCAGGGTGCGGGCCGGGTCGGCGTCGGGCCCGAACTCCCGGAGCGTCTGGCTGAGCCGGATCAGCTCGACGGCGTAGTCGCCCAGGTTGTTGCCGGCCCGGTTGTACGACTGCACGACCGAGCTGGTGAGCAGGCCGAGCACGAGGGCCGCGAGGGTCACGAGCATGCTGGTGACGACTTGGGACAGCTCGCGCATTTCGCGGGATTTGTGCGCGTCGGCGGTGAAGCTTTGCACGAGCATGCCGGCGGCGGCGCTGACGAGCAGGACCAGGAGCACCCCGCCGGCCGTCCAGAAATCGGACATGGTTCAGTGCCGCGCTTGGGCCGGGCGGGGTGCAGGCGTGTCGGGCGGCGGGATGGAGGCGGGGGTCATCGTCGCGGTTCTCCCACGACCGCGCGGGGTCGCGCGGACTCGGCGGTGCGCCGCGGAAGCGTTCGGCGGCAGCCAGAGTGCACGCGGGCTCCGGGTACGGCAATCGTGGGGCGGCGCCGGACGAGTGGCGCCGGGTCAGGCCGGCAGCAGCTCGCGCGAGCGGAGCAGCGCGGCCGGGTCCGGTTCGCGGCCGCGGAAGGCGACGTAGAGGGCCATCGGGTCGCGGGTGTCGCCGGCGGCGAGGATCGTGCGCAGGCCGGCGGCGAGGCGGGGGTCGAACGGGTCGCCGGCTTCGATGAAGGCGTCGAAGCCGTCCTCGTCGAGCACCTCCGCCCAGAGATAGCTGTAGTAGCCGGCCGCGTAACTGCCGCCGTCGAACAGATGCTGGAAGTGGGCCGGGCGGTGGCGCAGGCCGATCTCGGCGGGCATGCCGATCTCGGCCAGGGTCGCCGCCTCGAACGCGTCGACGTCGATCGTTGCGGGGGCCGGGTGGCGGTGCAGGGCCAGGTCGATCAAGGCGGAGGCGGTGTAGGACACGGTGTCGAAGCCGCCGTTGAAGTTGCGCGCGGCAACGAGGCGGGCGATGAGCGCGTCCGGGAGCGGCGCGCCGGTGGCGTGATGGCGGGCGTAGCGGTGCAGCGTGTCGGGCAGCGCCATCCAGTGCTCGAAGATCTGCGACGGCAGCTCGACGAAATCGCGGCGGACGCTGGTGCCGGACTGGGCCGGGTAGCGCACGCGGCTCAGCAGGCCGTGCAGGCCGTGGCCGAGCTCGTGGAACAGGGTGGTCGCGTCGTCGAAGCTCAGCAGGGTCGGCGCCGACTTGGACAGGTTGTTGTTGTTGGTGATGATCGGCGCGACCGGGTCGTCCATGGCTTCCTGGTCGCGGTAGCTGCTCATCCAGGCGCCGGACCGCTTGTCCGGGCGGGCGAAGGGGTCGGCCAGGAACACGCCCACATGCGCGTCATCGGCGTCGCGCACGTCGAAGGCGCGCACGTCGGGATGGTAGAGCGGGACGCCCGGCAGGGGCACGAAGCGCACGCCGAACAGGCGGGTGGCGGTGTCGAAGGCGGCTTGCTGGATGGATTCGAACTCGAAGAACGGCTTGAGCTCGGCCTCGTCGAGGGCGTAGTCGGCGCGGCGCACCTTTTCGGCGTAGTAGCGCCAGTCCCAGGGCGCGATGGCGTCGTTGAAGCCCTCGGCGCGGGCGGCGGCGAGCAGGCGGTCGCGCTCGGCGGCGGCCTTGGCTTTGGCCGGCTCCCACACCCGGTGCAGCAGGCGCTGCACGGCTTCCGGCGTGCCGGCCATGGTGTCGGCGAGCTTGAAGACGGCGAAGTCGTCGTAGCCGAGGAGTGCGGCGCGCTCGTGCCGCAAGGCCAGGATCTCGGGGATCAACGGACGGTTGTCGTGCGCGCCGGGATGGGTGCCGCGGGCGATCCAGGCCTCGTAGGCGCGGCGCCGGAGGTCGCGGCGGTCGGAGAAGGTGAGGAACGGCTCGATCAGCGAGCGCGACAGGGTGACCACGTGGCCTTCGAGCCCGCGCTCGGCGGCGGCCGCGGCGGCGCCGTCGCGCACGAAATCGGGCAGGCCGTCGAGGTCGGCGCCGGCCAGGGGCAGATGCCAGGTGGTTTCGTCGTGCAGCACGTTCTGGCCGAACGCGGTGTGCAGCTGCGCGAGCCGCGCCGAGATGGCGGTCAGCCGCTGCTTGGCGGCCGGGTCGAGGGCGGCGCCGCTGCGGATCGCGTTGAGGTGGGTGCGTTCGAGCAGGCGCGCCTGGTCCTCGGCGAGGCCGAGCCGGTCGCGCGCATGGAACAGCTGGTCGAGGCGGCTGAACACGCCGGGGTCGAGCGCCACCTGCATGCGATGTTCGGCGAGGCGGGGCGACATGGTGCGCTTGACGGCTTCGAGGTCGGCGCCGCCGAGGCTTGCGGCCAGGTTGTCGAACACGGCCTCGATCCGGGTAAGCGGGCGGCCGGATCGTTGCAGCGCCTCGAGCGTGTTGGCGAAGGTCGGCGGCGCCGGGTCGGCGGCGATGGCGGCGATTTCGGCCAGGTGCCGCGCCATGGCGTCGGCGAACGCGGGCTCGAAGTGCTCGGGGCGGATGCGGTCGAACGGGGGGATGCCGAACGGGGTGGTCCAAGGCTGCAGCAGGGGATTGGTGCCGGTCATCCCGGCAGTGTAGGGCAGCGGCGGCGGCTTGCTGAAGCGATCGTTTTGGCCGGACTAACGATTTCCCTCGAACAAGCGCAGCCCGATGTTCAGCGGCTTCGTCACAGAAGCGGCGTGGGAGGCGCGCGGCGGCTGGTCGCCGGTGAGGCCGGTTCGGTTGCGGCCGGCGCGCTTGGCCGAGTAGAGCGCCTTGTCGGCCGCGGCGACCAAGTGGCGGACGTCGTCGGCGAGGCGTGGCCGCTTCGAGACCGCGCCGACGCTGACGGTCATGCGGCCAGCGGGATTGCCGAGATGCGGGATGCCGAGGCTCTCGATCGCCGCACGGATGCGCTCGGCCACCGCGACGACGCCCGCGTCGTCGGTGTCGGGGAGAAGGATGGCGAACTCCTCGCCGCCGTAGCGGGCGGCGAGGTCGTTCGGGCGGCGAACGCCTTGCAGCATGCAGGCGGCGATCGCTTGCAGCGCCTGATCGCCGGCCGGGTGGCCGTATTGGTCGTTGAACGTCTTGAAGAAGTCGGCGTCGAACAGCAGCAGGGCGATCGGCAGCTCGTTGCGCATAGCGCGCCGCCACTCCCGCTCGAGCGCATCCTCGAAGACGCGGCGGTTGGCCAGGCCGGTCATGGCGTCGGTCGAGGCCAGGGTGGACAGTCGCTCGGCCGATGCGCGCAGCGCGAGCTCGACGCGTTGGCGGCGACGGAGCTCGCGCCGGAACAGCAGGGACAGCAGCATTGTGGCGGCGCAGAGGGTGGTGAGGGTCGAGCCGATCGCCGCAGCCTTGCTGCGCCAGGCGGCGAGAATGGTGTCGGTGGAGACGTTGACGCTCAGGACCAACGGCAGACGGCGGAGGCGGCGGCAGGTGTAGAGGCGGCGGACCTGGTCGACCGCCGCCTTGGCGACGAAGTTGCCGGCGCCGATCCGGACGCAATCCTGGAAGGTGGGCGCGCCGCCGAGGTCGCGGTCAATGTCGCTTTCGACAAAGGGGCTGCGCAGGATCACGCGGCCGTCCTCGCGAAACAGGCTGACGGTGCCGTTCGGCCCGAGATCGAGCCGCTCGAACATGCTCGAGAAGAGTGCGAGCCGCACCGTGCCGACGACGACGCCGCCGAACTCGCCGTCGGCGGTGGACAGACGGCGGCTCAAGGCGATCACCCAGTTGCCGGTGGTCTTGCTGTGGAACGGCCGGCTGATGAAGAGGCCGAGATCCGGCTGCTGCCGATGGACCTGGACGTAGTCGCGGTCGGCGTAGTTCGGCAGCGACACCCTGGCCGTCGAGGTCTCGAGGACAGAGCCGTCCGCATCGATCACCGAGATCACCCCCAGGTGCTTGGCGGCCGCCGCCCGGTCGAACAGCGCGGCGCGGCGTACCTCCGGCGTCGCCGCCTCGATGCCCGGAAGGGCGAGCGCTTCGGCGACATGCTGGATCGACAGGTCGAGGGTTTCGAGGTTGCGGGTGATGTCTTGCTCGAGGGCGGCGGCGAGGTTGCCGGACGCTTTTTCGGCTTGCGTCCAAGCGTCGCCGCGAAGGTCGGTCAGGACAAGGATGCCGAGCGCCAGCGTTGCCGCCGCGAGGACGACCCCGGCGGCGGTCAGCCAGTGCAGGCCCCAGCGGGACGCGGACTGCTCGATCGGTGGCGTCAATTGGTCCGCTGCAGCCCGCACGTCATCGCCTCGACCGTCTCCCCGTGCGGCGATGATCGGTGAGCGGAGTAAGTTTTCGGTTAAGAGCGGCGGGCAGTTTCCCCCGTCAGGCGGCAGCGTGCTCCAAGGCGGCGAGCGCCATGATGCGCTCCTCGGTGGCGTCGGCGTGGGACAGCTCGCCCATCATGCGGCCTTCGCGCATCACCAGCACGCGGTCGGAGATGGTCAGCACCTCGGGCAGGTCGGACGAGATCACCAGGATGGCGAGGCCCTCGGCGGCCAGCTCGCGCAGCAGCGCGTAGATCTCGGCCTTGGCGCCGACGTCCACGCCGCGGGTCGGCTCGTCCACGATCAGCACGGCGGGGTTGGTGGCGAGCCATTTCGCCAGCACGACCTTCTGCTGGTTGCCGCCGCTGAGCAGGCCGATCACCTGCTCGGTGCCGGGGGTCTTGACCCGCAGGCGCTGGACGTACTTGTCCACCACGCTGCGCTCGGCGGCGAAGTCGATCATGCCGGCCTTGGACAAGCGACGCAGTGCGGCCAAGGACAGGTTGACGCCCACGCCGTGCATCAGCACGAGGCCCTGGCCCTTGCGGTCCTCGGGCACCAGGCCGATGCCGTTGCGCATGGCGGTGAGCGGCCGGTCGACCTGGAGGCGGCTGCCGTTGAGCCAAACCTCGCCTGCGTCCGGCGGGGGTGCCCCGAACACGCCGAGCGCCATCTCCGACCGCCCGGCGCCGACGAGGCCGGCGAGGCCGACGATCTCGCCGCGGCGCAGCTCGAACGAGATGTCGCGGTATTGCGGCGCCCGGGTCAGCCCGCGCACCGCGAGCACGACGGGCTTTTCCTCCGGCGTGGGCGGCACGCGCTGCACCGAGGCGAGGTCGCGGCCGACCATCAGGCGGACGATCTCGTCCTGGTCGGTGCCGGCGAGCGGCATCGTGCGGACGTGGCGGCCGTCGCGCAGCACGGTGACGACGTCGCAGAGCGCGAATACCTCGCGCATGCGGTGCGAGATGTAGAGGATCGTCACGCCCTCGCGCTTGAGGTCGGCGATGACGCGGAACAGCACCAGCGTTTCGGCTTCGGACAGGCTCGATGTGGGCTCGTCGAGGATCAGCAGGCGCGGCCGGTGCACCAGGCTTTTGGCGATCTCGACGAGCTGCTGCTGGGCGATGGTGAGGCTGCCGAGGCGGGTGCCGGGGTCGAGCGTCATGCCGAGGCGGCGCATGACCTGGCGTGCCTGCTCGGCCATGGCCCGGCGGTCGACGAACAGCTTCGACGCGCGCGGCTCCTGGCCGAGCACGATGTTCTCGGCGATCGACAGGTTCGGCGCCAGGTTGAGCTCCTGGAACACGATGGCAATGCCGTGGGCGTTGGCGTCGCGGGTGGTGGCGAGGTCGAGCGGGTTGCCCTCGAACACCAGCCGGCCGCCGGGGTCGGGGCGCTGCACCCCGGCGATGCACAGCATGAGCGTGGACTTGCCGGCGCCGTTCTCGCCCATGACGGCGTGGACGGTGCCGGACTCGACGTCGAACGACACGTCCTGCAGCGCCTTCACGCCGGGGAAGCTTTTGGACACGTGCTCCACGCTGAGCAGAACTGCCATAGCGGCCTCCCCGGTGCCGGATTGCGGCGTTACTTGCTCAGGAACTGGTCCACGTTCTTGGCCTCCACGAGGTCGACGCCGGTGTCGATCACGGGCTGGATCTTCTGCTTGTTCAGCAGGGCATCGAGCGCGATGAGGGATTGCGCCCCCATGGCGCGCGGGCGCTGGCCGACCAGCGCGGTGGCGAGGCCGGCCTTGAGCAGCCGGAGTTGCGGGTCCTGCACGTCGAACGAGACGACGACGAACTTGCCGGACTTGAGCGCGTCGGTGCGGCTGCGGACGGCGCGGGTATAGGCCTCGGGGGCGAACATCGGCCAGCCGCCGGAGAAGAAGAAGCCGGACAGATTGGGGTTCTTGGCCAGCACGTCCTGGACGATCTGGATGCCGCGGCTGCTGTCGTCCTCGCAGGGGTAGGGCGAGCCGGCGACCTCCTTGAAGCCGTCGCCGAGACCCGCCTTGAAGCCGGCGATGCGGTCGTTGAGGTTGTCGGCGGCGAGGCCGCCGGTGACGATGGCGTAGGTGCCGCCGCCGGGCATGGCGGCGCGGAAGGCCTTGCCGCCGAGCTCGCCGCCGCCGCGGTTGTCGGTGCCGACGAAGGCGGTGCGCTTGGATTTGGGCGCGTCGGAGTTGAAGGTGATGACGGGGATGCCCTTGGCCTGGGCGGCGACGATGGCCGAGGCGACCGATTCCGGGTTGTTGGGGGCAATGGCGAGGCCGGAGACGTTGCGGGTGATGAGGTCGCGGATAACGCGCACCTGCTCCGCCTCGTCCACCGCGGTCGGGCCGGTGAACAGGCATTCGACGCCCATCTTGGCGGCCTGTTCCTTGCAGCCGGCTTCGACGTCCGCATAGAACGGGACGCCGACCAGCTTCGGCACCAGCGCGAAGATCTTCTTCTGTTGCGCCATGAGGCGGTTGGGTAAGGCGGCGGCGAGCCCGAGCGCGCCGGCCGTCAGCAGCAATTCTCTTCTGATCATGATGTCCTCCCCGATGTTTGTTCTAATGGTGACCGCTGCCCGTCAGCGGCGCCACAGGCCCTTGCGCAGCTGGTCGATGAACACCGCCAGGATGATGACGCCGCCGACGAAGATGCCCTGCCAGTAGGAGTTGGTGCCGAGCAGCACGAGGCCGTTGCGCAGCACTTCGAGGATGACGGTGCCGACGAAGATGCCGAGCACAGTGCCTTCGCCGCCGGTGAGCGCGGTGCCGCCGATCACTGCCGCGGCGATGACGCTGAGCTCCTTGCCCAAGCCCTGGTTGGCGATGGCCGAGGACAGGTAGCTCACCTCGACGATGCCGGCGAGGCCGCCGAGCACGGCCGAGATCACGTAGACCGACAGCTTCAAGCGGTCCACGTCGAGCCCGCTCAGCTTGGCCGCCCGCTCGTTGCCGCCGACCGCGTAGAGCTGGCGGCCGAACACGGTGCGGTCGAGCACGACCCAGGTGAGCGCGGCCAGCACGAGGAACAGCAGGAACGGGTTGGGCAGGCCGAAGGTGTCGCCGCCGCCAAGGCCGAAGAACAGGTCGCCTTCTTCGCGGAAGTCGTTGATCGACTTGCCCCGGGTGATCACCAGCGCCAGGGCGCGGGCGATGCTCATGGTGGCGAGCGTGGGCACGAAGGGCGGCATCCGCAGCTTGGTGACGCAAAGGCCGTTGAACAGGCCGAACAGGGCGGCGATGCCGAGGCCGGCGGCCACCGCGAGCGCGGTCGGCCAGCCCTGGCCCATCAGCGCCGCGGTCGAGACCGCGGTCAGGCCCCAGACGCTGCCGACCGAGAGGTCGATGCCGCCGGTGATCATCACCATGGCCTGGCCGAGCACGACGATGCCGACGAAGGAGAGGTTGCGGGCGTTGTTGAGCAGGTTGTCGGCGGTGCGGAACTCGGGCGAGGTGACCGCGAGCAACCCGACCATGATTGCAAGCGCGACCAGGATGCCGGCTTCGCGCGATCGGAGCAGGCGGGCACCGACGGTGGTGCGGGGCGCGGTGAGCGGTTGCACGTTGGTCGCGGTATCCATCCTGGGTGCTCCGTGCCTCTTGGGGTGGGACGGTGTGCAAAGCGAGCCGAGCGTGACGGTTGGGACCGAGGGGTTTCGGCGCCGCTCCGCCTCGCCCTGGGCGAAGACGGAGGCGGCCGACCCGCCCCGATCGTTGCCGGTCGCCGTGCGATGCGTCCGGAAACAAGGAATTAGCCTCAACCGGCCCAAGGGCCGAGTCAAGCTCCGGTCAACGATTGTTCGACGGGCGGATGGGAGGACAGCGCGGCGGCGCGGCGTACGGGGCTGCACCCTCGGGAGGGCGCACCCGTGCGGGCCGATCCGGCGGTGCGCAGTTCAGGTCCGGGCGGGGTTTGGGCGGCAGGAGCGGGCGCCGGAGCGGGTGGGCTTGGCCGGGTTGGGCGCGACCGCGTTCGCCGCGATCGGGTCGAATGTCGGCGGGTTACATCAGGTGGTTGAGGAGGGCGCAGGCGCCGACGACGCCGATTGACTGCTCGGCGACCGTGATGAGGTCGCGGAAGGTAAGCTTCTGCTCGCCTTCTTCGGCGCGAAGCTCGGCCAGCATGCGGTCGGTGCTGATCGCGTCGTGGGTCGATTGGTGTTGCATGGGGTCCTCGCGAGGTGATCGGCCAGTTTCGGCTAGGCGCGATATAGGCGCCGGCGCACGCAACCTGATCTGCTTGCGAGAACCTATGACTTATGCGCGGCGGTATGGTCCGGAACGGCCGGCCACGCCCGGCCGGCGCCCGCCCTGGGGCCGCGTCAGGCGGGCCGACGGGCGACGACGATGATCATGTTGCTGCTGAAGCGCGCCGGCAAGGCGCGGCCGAGAGCGCGGTTGATGCGGTCGGCGCGGGCGAAGTAGGCGTGCTCGACATAGTCGAGCCCGGCGGAACGAAGCGCATCCTTGATGTCCGGGACCGTCATGAAGTGCTTGAGGAAGCCGAGGTAGCGCGGCCGCTGCGTGAGCCGGTGCACCAGCCGGACCGCTTTCCGGCTCAGCGAGTCGCGGTTGGAGACGGAGAAGATCACGGTGCCGCCGGGGCAGGTGAGCCGCCGCACGAAGGCCAGCGCTTCGGTGATGGATGGCAGGTATTCGAGCGCGCTGGAAGAGATGACGAGGTCGGCGGGGCGGAACCCGGCCGTGTCGGCGATCGGGAGCTGGTGCCGCTGCAGCTGCACGTCCGCGTAGCCGTGTTGGCGTATGGCGGTTGCGGCGATGGCCAGCATTTCCGCCGAGCCATCGATCCCCACCGTCGCGATGCCGCGCCGGGCGAGCTCGCAGACGAGGATGCCGGAGCCGCAGCCTAGGTCGTAGGCGGAACGAGCGCCGCCGGCATAGCGATCGAGGAAGTCGCGCCAGACCCGCACACGCTCCAGCCGGTTGGCGTCGGTGGCATAGCTGTCGTGGAAGGTGCCGGCGCTCTTGGAATAGAACGCCACCGCGTCCGTCATTGTCGTGTCCATGGTGTGTCTCACGAGTGGGGTGACGCTACGGCATGGCTATTCGATCGCCGATCACAACGGAGGCTAGGCGACGGGCCGAGCGCTGGCAAGAATGTAGCTGCCGGACCTGCGGGCGCGGCGAGCGGCGTGCGGCGCGCGATTGGCGGGCGCCGCGCGCACGAACACTCGGAGACCGATGCCGACGGCGGCAAAGTCCGGCGCAAATACTGACCGGGGCGGGATGGCTGGACCGGGGTCGATGGCTTGCGGAATGCTTGGTCGATAATGGCGCGAGAGTTGTGCAGCCGAGGCGCTGTTCCATCACGGTATCTTGAACGGGCATTAACGGTGGGATGCGGTGTGACGTTGCCTGCTCAAAAAGTTCAAGTTAACGACCTCTTCGTCTTTTGCCGAAGTCGCGATATTTTGACGTCGTTGTCATCTGTCGAGGTGTTTAAGTGGTGTAGAAGGTGAGCAGTGCGAGGTGGTTAGGGGGAGACAGTCGACGCAGCGAAGGTGTGATTGCGGCTGCGTAGCGGTCTGCTGGGGAGGGTAACGTTGTCTTTGGGCGTGCAAGTATAAATCGATTTGATCTCGTGATGATTGCACTTGGATCGATGCCTTGCCGAAGCGATCAGTAGCGGTTATGTCCTAAAGGGCCGGTTACATATTTTGCTCAGGTAACAACTGGAGAGGCGGGCCTCGGTGCGATGAAGATCCAGAAGCTCGATGGCCCCGGCGCTGGCCTTCGGTACTGTAATACCGGGCTTGACCACTCCTGTTACTAAGCCGAGCCAGTGGATCACGCCAAGAATGGTGCGGCTGGGTGTCGCTGCGGCCGATGTTGCGCAGACGGTCGGGGTCGGCGTCGTCGCGCATGCGGCGGTTGCCGGGCATAGCACCGGGCTGTGGAAGGTTTTCGTCACCGGGTCCGTGGTGGCGGTGATCGCCGTCGCGACCCGCCGGGCCGTTCGCGGCGCCGGTGCCGCGAGCAAGAATTCGGCGTGGCCGTCGAGTGCGCAAGCCGCGGTGTCGACGCTTGCGTCGCTGTGCCTGGCCGGGGTGCTGTGCGGGCTGCTCGCGCCGCGGGCGACGGCCGAATTCATCATGAAGTGGTTCGGCGCCTGGGCGTTGATCTCGACGGTGCTGTCGGGCGGGTTGCGGGTCGTTGCGAGCCTGTTCGAGAAGGCGGTGATCGGCGCCGTGCGCGTCGTGGTGGTCGGCCATCCGGATCACACGGCCACACTGGGGCACTCGGCGATGAGCAGCCCCAAGAGCCGCTGGCGGGTCATCGAGCAGGTCGATGTGCGCGAGCCGGATTGGCTCAGCCGGCTTTATTCGGCGGTGATCGAGCAGAGCGTGGACGTGGTCGTGCTGGCGCTGACCAGCCAAGGCGAGGAGACGCAGATCGCTGAAATCTGCAGCGGGCTGGCCGATCAGCCGGTCCGGATTTGCTTGGCGATCGATTTGGTGGCGCTCGGCCGGCCGCCGAGCAGCCTCGAGCGGTTCGGCCGCGCTACCCTGATCGACTTGGTGGGCGACCCGCATGCGGGCCTGGCCGGCGCCGCCAAGCGCGCCATCGACATCACCGTCAGCGCGGCGGCGATCGCGTTCCTGCTGCCTGCGTTCCTGCTCATCACCGTGCTCGTGCGCTGGGAGTTGCCGGGTCCGGCGATCTTCCGGCAGAAGCGCTTCGGCCTCGGCGGCCGGGCGATCGAGGTGTACAAGTTCCGCAGCATGTATCAGCAGGCGTGCGACGTCAGCGGCGCGCAGCGGACGCTTGCGCGCGATCCGCGGGTCACTCCAGTTGGGCGTGTGCTGCGGCGGCTCAGCCTCGACGAGCTGCCGCAATTGTTCAACGTGCTGCGCGGCGACATGTCGCTGGTCGGACCGCGGCCGCACCCGCTGCATATGCGGGTCGGCGAGGCCTATTACTTCGACGTGGTGCTGCAGTACCGGACGCGGCATGTGATCAAGCCGGGCATCACCGGTTGGGCGCAGGTGAACGGCTCCCGCGGGGAGGTCAACAGCGTCGCGAAGGCGCGGCGCCGGGTCGAGCTGGATCTTTGGTATCTCGAGAACTGGTCGCTGCTGCTGGACGCCGTGATCATCCTGCGGACGATCTGGGGCGGGTTCATCACCAAGGATGCCGATTGAGCATCGGCCGCCGGGCTCCGGCCATGCGCGTTCCGAGCGCTGCGGGACGGGACCGACCGGCCGGGCACTTGCCTCGCCGGCCGTCGGCCTCGTGCGACTAGCCCGGCGTTTCGCTTGGCGCCTGCAGCGGCTCCGGCGCATGGGCCCGGGCGAGATCGCCTGGCGCGCCCGCAACGTCGCCTTGCAGCGGCTGTGGCATGCGCGGTTTCGCCAGGCTTGGCCGACGCCGGCGGCGGTGCCGAGATGGGCCGGCGGCGGCGGTGCGCCGAGCGGACCGGCGGCCGCGGCGACCCGGCAGCTGCTGGAGTGCGCCGAGGCGCTGCTGGACTCCGGAAAGTGGGCGGTGTTCGGCGCCACGGCGGATTTATCGGGAGCCGCACCCGACTGGTTCCTCGATCCGGTCACCGGCCGGCGTGCGCCGTCGGACGCGCCCTGGTTCCAGGTGCGGTACCGTGACGAGCATGTGGTCGGCAATGTCAAGGCGGTTTGGGAGATCTCGCGGCTGCATCATTTGACGGTGCTCGCGGCGGCTTACAGCAGCTCCGGCGATGAACGCTACGCACGGCGGGCGCTGGAGCACCTGCGGTCGTGGCAGGACGCCAACCCGCCGCTGCGGGGCATCCACTGGGTCAGCGGCATCGAGATGGGCTTGCGGCTGCTGAACTGGTGCTGGATGCGGCGGTTGCTGCAGGACTACCCGGGGGTCGAGGACGCGTTCGAGCGCAGCACGCAGTTCCAAATGCAGCTGCATGCGCACCAGCACTGGATCGCAACGTTCTATAGTCGCGGGTCGTCGGCCAACAACCACGTGATCGCCGAGATGGCGGGGCTGCTGGCCGCGAGCCGGGCGTTTCCGATGTTCGCGGCCAGCCAAGCGTGGTCGGCGCTGGCGGCCGCGCAGCTGGAGCGCGACATCGCCCGGCAGAGCTTCCCGGATGGGCTCAACCGCGAGCTCGCGTCCGATTACCACGGCTTCACCAGCGAGCTGTTCCTGGTGGCCGCGGTCGAGGCGGATGCGTCGGGCGCGCCGCTGAGCGAGGCGTACTGGACCCACCTGGCGCGGATGATCGACGCGCTGGCGGCGAGCGTGGATACGCGGCTCCGTCCGCCCCGGCAGGGCGACGGCGACGAGGGGCGGGTGCTGGTCGCCGACGGGCGCGGGGTGAGCCAGACCGAGATGCTGCTGGAGGCCGGGACGCTGCTGCTCGGACGCGCGGGCTGGTGGCCGCGTCCGGCGGTCGGCAGCGTCGGCGCCCGGCTGCTGCGCGCGGCCTCGCCGGGGGCGCCGCGCACCGTCGTACATGCGCCGACCCGCCCGAGCCTGTTCGTCGATGCGGGCGTGGTGATCCTGCGCGACCTGCAGCCGGCCGCCGACGAGCTCTGGTGCCGGTTCGATTGCGGGCCGCACGGGTTCCTGTCGATCGCCGCCCACGCCCATGCCGACGCGCTGTCGTTCGAGTTGCGCGCCGGGGGGGCGGAGGTGCTGGTCGACCCCGGAACGTATTGCTACCACGGTGAGCCGGAATGGCGGCGCTTCTTCAGGTCCACGGTGGCGCACAACACGCTCGAGCTGGACGGCGCCGACCAGGCGACGCAGGCGGGGGCGTTCTTGTGGTCGAGCGCGCCGGCGGTGCGGCTGATCGAGGCCGCGGGGCTGGGCGAGGGGCCGAGGGCCACGGTCGAGGCGAGCCATGACGGGTATTGGGCAAAGCGAGGGGCCAAGCGCGGGGCTCAGCGCGAGGCGGTGCACCGGCGGCGGTTGGTGCTGGACCGGCAGGCGCGCAGCTTGGTCGTGCACGACGTGGTGGAGGCGCCCGGTCCGTTGCGCGGCCGATTGGCGTTCCACCTGCACCCGCGCATCGATTGCCGCCTGGAGGGACACCGGGCGACGCTCGCGTGGAGCACGCCGGCGGGGCCGCGAGAGGCGGTCATGAGGTTGCCGGACGCGATGCAGTGGACGCTGCACCATGGGCGGACGGAGCCAATGCTCGGCTGGTATTCGCCGGGGTTCGGCCGCAAGCAGCCGGCGCCGAGCCTCGTGGGTTGCGGCCGGATCGAACCTGGGCGCGCTCTGGTGACGGACATCGTTTTCGCGGCGGCGCAGACCCGGTCGGACCCGGTCGGCGCGGTCGCAGCAGCACCAACTTAGGAGCCGATATTGGCACTCGTTCCCCGGTCCGGCCGGTTTCAGCGCCGCGTTTTGATCATCGTGCAGAACTTGCCGGTGCCGTTCGACCGCCGGGTGTGGCTCGAGGCGACCACGCTCGCCAAGGCCGGCTGCCGGGTGAGCGTGATCTGCCCGAAGATGAAGGGGTTCAACGCCTCGCACGAGATCATCGAGGACGTGGCGATCTACCGCTATCCGTTGCCGATCGACGCCAAGGGGGCTGTGGGGTTCGCGGCCGAGTTCGCGTGGTGCCTGGTGATGGCGTCGGCGCTGTCGGTGCGGGTGGCGCTGTTCGGGCGCGGCTTCGACGTGCTGCATGCGTGCAACCCGCCGGAAACGTATTGGCTGCTCGGCTTGTTCTGGCGGATGCTGGGACGGGTGTTCGTGTTCGACCATCACGATCTGTCGCCGGAGATGTTCGGCGCCAAGTTCGGGCGCTCGTCCGGGCTGCTGCATCGCATGCTGCTGCTGATGGAGACGCTGACATTCCGGGTGGCGCAGGTGGTGATCACCACCAACGAGAGTCATCGGGCGATCGCCACCGGCCGGGGCGGCAAGTCGCCGCGGGACGTCTATGTGGTGCGCTCGGGTCCGGACCTGTCGCGCTTCAGCGTGAAGCCGCCGCGGGCCGATTGGGCGCAGGGCAAGCCGTTCCTGCTGACCTATCTCGGCGAGATGTGCGCGCAGGATGGGGTCGATCATCTGGTGCGGGCGATGCGCATCCTGCGCGACGAACGGGGCCGGCCGGACGTTCACTGCGTGTTCGTCGGCGGCGGCCCGCACCAGCCGGCGATCGTCGCCTATGCGAACGAGATCGGGGTGGCGGATTGCTGCACCTTCCTGGGTCGGGTCAGCGACGACGTGCTTTGCGATGTACTTTCGTCGGCGCATATTGGCGTTGATCCCGATCCGAAGAACGAGTGGTCCGACAAGAGTACGATGAACAAGGTCGTCGAGTACATGTTCTTTGGCCTGCCGGTGCTCAGCTACGACCTGCACGAGACGCGCGTGTCGGCCGGGGAGGCGGGGCTGTATGTGACGGCCAACGACGAACGGGCGCTCGCGGAAGGGATCGAGCGGCTGCTGAACGAGCCGGAGACCCGGCACCGGATGGGACAGTCCGGCTACGACCGGGTCCGCCAGGTGCTGGCCTGGACTTACTCGGTCCCGCCGTTGCTGGCGGCCTACGACCACGCCTTCGGGCTTCGGCAGGCGCCGCGGCGGACGTTGCTGCGGGGCCGGGGCCGAGCGGTCAACGACGCATGACGCCGGGCTCCAGCCGGCAAGCGGACGCGACGCCGGCGTCGGTGCGGCGGGTCGTGCTGTACATCCCCGATTTGAGCGCGGGCGGGGCGGAGCGGGTGGCGCTCAACCTGCTCGAGGCGTTGCCGGGTCCGGGCCTGCATGTGTCGTTGCTGGTCAATCGGATGGACGGCCCGCTGCTCGAGCAATTGCCGCCCGGCGCCGAGGTGGTGAGCTTGGGGGCGTCGTGTACCCTGGCGGCGTTCTGGCCGCTGGTGCGCTTCCTTCGGCGCGAACGGCCCGACGCGGTGGTGGCGTTCCTGTCGTTCAACAATGTCATGGCGGTGTGGGCGAACCTGGTCGCCGGACGTCCCAGCCGGGTCGTGACGACGATCCATGCGCCGCTGTCGTTCGAGACGGCGGCGCGGCCGTCGCCGCAGTTCCGGCTGGTGCCGTGGTTGTACCGGGCGACGCTGCCGCGGGCGGCGGCGGTGGTCGCGGTGTCGCGCGGAGTCGGCGCCGACCTGTGCCGGACCTTGTCCCGCGACATCGGCTTTTCCGTCATCCACAATCCGGTGGTCACCCCGCGCCTGCTCGCGCTGGCGCAGCGCGAGGTGGACCATCCCTGGTTCGCCCCCGGCCAGGACCCGGTGATCCTGAGCGTCGGCCGGCTGCACGAGTGCAAGGACCCCCGGCTGCTGGTGGAGGCATTCGCCCTGCTGCCGGCGGCGTCGCGCGCGCGGCTGGTGATGTTCGGCGACGGGCCGCTGCGGTCCGAGCTGGAAGGGCTGATTGCGCAGCGTGGCCTGGCCGGCCGTGCGGTGCTGCTGGGCGGCACCTCCAACCCGTGGCGCTTTATGGCGCGGGCGCGGGTGCTGGTGCTGACGTCGCGTCACGAGGGGTTCGGCAACGTGCTGGTGGAGGCGATGGCGACCGGGTTGCCGGTGGTCAGCACCGATTGCCCGTACGGTCCGACCGAGATCCTGGGCGGCGGCCAGTGGGGGCGCCTGGTTCCGGTCGGCGATGCCGCCGCGCTGGCGTCGGCGATGGACGCCGCCCTGGCCGAGCCCGCCGATGCGGCGGCGTTGCGCCGGCGCGCCGACGATTTCTCCGCCGCCGCCGTGGCGGATCGCTATCGCCGCCTGATCACCCAGCTGCTGAGCGGCGCGGCCGGCGCGGTGCCAGCCGGCGAAAAAGAGGTCATCATGCCCGATCGAGCGCAGGTGCGGTCCCATGCTGCGGGCTGACATGGTCCCGCCATTGCCGCTGCGCGACGTGGTCCCGCCGTTGCCGCTGCGCGACATGGCGCCCGGACGGCGCGCGGCGATCGCCCGCCGCGACCGGGTGCTGGCGGTGCTGCGCGGCGTGTTCGTGTTCCTGGGCATGGCGGTTTATGCCGGGGCGCTGATGCCGTCGCTGCGGAACCTGCGCGGTGCGCCGCACCTGCAGGTGGGCGAGACGGATCCGTTCGGCACCTTCGCGCAGGTCGCGATTTTGGTCGTCGTCGGTGTCTATGTCCTGTGCAATTGGCCCAAGGTCCGGGCGACGCTCAGGCCGATGGCGCCGTATCTCGCGATCATCGGGCTGTGCGCCGTGTCGGCGTTCTGGTCGGATTATCCGTTCGCGAGCGTGCGGCGCAGCGTGTCGTTCCTGACCGGCTTGGGGTTCGGCCTGTTCTGTTACCTCGAACTCGGTTTGACGGGCACCATCGCCGCGCTCGGACGCTGCGTGACGTGGCTGCTGGGCTTGTCGCTGGTGGTCTGGCTGCTGGTCCCCGAGGTGGGCTCGGAGACCTTGGCCGGCTATGAAGGGGCGCTGCGGGGCTTGTTCTCGACCAAGAACGAGACCGGCACCACAATCGAGCTCGCGACCGGCTACTACCTTTATCTGATCCTGCGCGACCGCCGGTTCGGCTGGCCGGTCCTGGGCCTCGTGATGGCGCTGACCTGCCTGGTCCTGGCCCGGTCCAGCACCGCGGCGACGATCTGCCTGGCGCTGATCGGCGCCGGCATGTTCGCGTTCTTCTGGCGGAGCCGGCTGATCGTTCTGCTGCTGTTCGTCGCGGTGTCGCTGCTCGGCGCGCTGGCCACGCTCACGGTTCTCGACCCGGCGCTGCCGTTCACGCTCGTTGGCCGCGACATGAGCTTCACCGGACGAGCGCCGCTTTGGCAGGCGAGCCTCGAGGCGATCGCACAGCGGCCCTGGTTCGGCTACGGCTACTCCGGGTTCTGGAACTCCGATTCCCGCGTCGTGCAGCATATCTGGCGCCAGATCGGGTGGAACGCGCCGTCGGCCCATAACGGCTACATGGACACCGCGCTGCAGATCGGCTTGGTGGGGCTGGCGATGTTCCTGCTGGTGTGGGGACGGATCATCTACGGCGCCTTGGCGGTGGCCCGGCGCGGCGGCATGCCGGAGGCGGTTTGGATCCTGCTGCTGATGCTGGACGACGTCGTGCTGAACTTCTCCGAAGGCACGATGTCGTATCCCGACCCGTTCACGGTAATGATGCCGGCCGTCATCATTACCCTGTTCACCGTGCAGCAGGCGCACCGGGCGCGGGTGGCGGGCGAGCGCCGGCAACGTCGGACGGCGCCGTGGCAGGGCTTGGCGGGCGATGCTGCCGCCGGTTTGGCCGGCCGGACCCGGGGCGGCGCCGCTTCGTGAGCAGGCTGGAAGCGGTTCGGGCCGCTGTCGCGACGTGCTGATCCAGCAAAGCGCCATCTACCTGCTCGCGCGGCTGCTGGTCGGGCTGATCGCCATGGCGACGACGGCCTTGCTGACGCGGCTGCTCACGCCGGTGACGTATGGGCAGTACGGGCTCGCGCTGGTGGTCATGACGTTCGGCGCGCAGACCCTGTTCAACTGGATCGTCGTGTCGACCGCCCGGCTATACCAGGCTCGGCGCGGCGACCCGAGCACGCCGTCCACCTTCGCGCAGATCTGCGTTCTGACGGCGGCCGGGTCCGGGATGGCGTTCCTGCTGGCCTGGGCCGGCGGGGTGGTGAGCGGCGACACGGCGCGGATCTACGGGGTCGGCTTCGTGCTGATGGTCGCCTATGCGTGGTTCGAACTGCTGTCCAGCTTCGAGGTGGTGAACTTCCGGCCGGGCACGTATCTCAGCATGTCGCTCGGCCGCGCCGTGCTGATCATGGCCGGCGCCGGCGGCGCCGCCTGGCTGACGGGCGACCCGGTCTGGACCGCGCTCGGCTACGGCGCCGGCATGTTCGGCGCGTCCGCCCTGGGCCGCACCCGCGATTGGTCGCTGCGTCCCAGCCGTTTCGACCCGGCGCTGGCGCGGCAGATCTGCCGGTTCGGGCTGCCGCTCGCGGGGTGCATGGCGTTGAGCGCGCTGTCGACCAGCGGCACGCGGCTGCTGATCAATCATCTCGATTCGGCGGAGGCGCTGGGGCTGTTCACCGCCGCCTATGTCGTGGTGCAGAGCACGCTGGGCGTGCTCGCCTTCGGAGTGGTCGCCGCCGGATACCAGCTGGCGGTGCAGGCGGTTGAGTCGGGCGATCCGGCGGCGGCGCGGCAGCAGCTCGTCGCCAACCTGTCGTTGCTGTTCGCGGTGATCGCGCCGGCCGCGCTCGGCATGGCGCTGACGGCCGACGGCCTGGCGCAGACGCTCGTGGGCGCGCAGGTTTTCCGACGCGATGGCGCAGTTGGTGCCGTGGCTGGCGGCCGGGCAGTTCTTCGAAAGCCTGCGGTCCTGCTATTTCGACCATGCCTTCCAACTCGGACACAAGCCGGTCTACCTGGCCTGGATCATGGCGATCACGGCGACGGTCTCGATCGGGCTCGGCGTGTGGCTGATCCCGCTCTACGGTCCGATGGGGGCGGCGATGGCGATGGCCGCGGCGGCGGCGGTGTCCTGCGGGCTCGACGTGGTGCTCGGCCGCTACTCGTTTCCCATGCCGATCCCGTTCGGAGTGCTGGCGCGGCTGCTGGCAGCCTGCGGCGCGATGGCGGCCGTGGTGCTGTCCTTGCGGGGTGACGGGCCCGTGTTCCTGGTGCTGCAGGTCGGCCTCGGCGCGCTGACCTATGCGGGGGCGGTGCTGGCGCTCGATGTGCTGGACGCGCGGGCGTTCCTGTTCGACCGCTTGCGCCGGATGACAGCGAGCCATGGCCGGGCTTAGCGGTTCGGCGCCGCGGAATGGGGCGGGGTGCGGCGGCAGGGCGGTGCGGTGGCCGGCGTTCCTCATCACCATCGACACCGAAGGCGACAACCTTTGGAGCGGCCCGGACGAAGGTCACCACCCGGAACACCGCGTTCCTGCCGCGGTTCCAGGCGCTGTGCGAACGCTACGGGTTCCGTCCGACCTACCTGACGAATTACGAGATGGCGACCGACCGGCAATTCGCCTCGTGGGCGCGAGGCGTGGTCGACCGGGGCGCCGGCGAGGTCGGCATGCACCTGCACGCCTGGAACTCGCCGCCGCATTACAGGCTGACGGCGCACGACACGCGGACCATGCCGTTTCTGATCGAGTATCCCGAGCCCGTCATGCGGGACAAGATCACCGATCTGACCCGGTTGCTTGAGGACGTGTTCGCGACGCCGATGCTGAGCCATCGCGCCGGCCGGTGGGCGTTCGACGCGCGTTATGCACGGATCCTGGACGAGCTCGGCTACGTCGCCGACTGCTCGGTGACGCCGGGCGTCGATTGGCGCGGCGCGAAGGGCAATCCGGAGGGCGCGGGCGGGACCGATTACCGGTCGTTCGCCGCGAGCCCGTACTTCCTCGGGCGTGACGACATCGCCGCGGCGGGCCGATCGGGGCTGTTGGAAGTGCCGATGACGACGGTAGATACGGCGCCGCGCCTGCTGCGCGAGCACGAGCGGCGACTGGACGGCGTGGCCGCGGCCGGCCGCCTGCGCCGGCGGATTTGGCCGGTCGAGTGGCTGCGTCCGAACGGGCGCAACCTCCTCCGGATGCAGCGGCTGATCGACGCCTGCGTGGCCGAGCGGCGCGACTACGTGGAGTTCATGCTGCACTCGTCGGAGCTGATGCCGGGCGGCAGTCCGACGTTCCCGACCGAGGAGTCGATCGAGGCGTTGTTCCGCGACATGGACGCGCTGTTCGCCCATGCGAGCCCACACTTCCAGGGGAACACGCTGGCCGCGTTTGCCCGCGAGTGGACAGACCCACCTAGAGCCCAATCCGATCGAAGCGGATCGGCTTGAGCTCTAGCCTCCTTGGTTTTGCGAGCATGTGCATCCGATGGGTGATCCCGGTTGATCGGATCATGCTCTAGTTGAGCGGGTCTGGGGCCGCCGGCCCCAGCGGGTGCAGGGCAGAGACCTGCTCCCCTCGCTCCGGACGGTCGCGCCGCCGGTCCCACCGCTTCTTGGCCCGGTAGAGCGCGTAAAGAACGCGGCCCTTCGCGGTCTGGCTGCCGTGATAGCCGGACAAGGCGGTGCGGGCGTTGGCGAAGCGGAGCTTATACGGCTGCTCGCCCCGCAGATAGTCGATCTCGCGGATGCCGGCGTCGAAGGCCCACATCGCGTAATCGACCATCAGAATGGTGCCCGGCGAGGCGCGCTCATAGGCGAGGTCGTAGGCCGCGACGAAGGCCAGCATCCGCGGCCCGTCGAGGATGTTCATGGTGGCGGCCACCACGACGCCGTCGATCTCGAGCACGAACAGGGCCAAGCGGCCGATGCCGGCCAGCGCTTCGCCGTAGGGACGCAGCCCGGCGGCCGGGTTGGCGAGCAGCGGCCATTGGCTGCCGGTGGCGGCGACCCACCGCGCCTTCAGCTCGAACAGTCGGTCGAGCACGGGGCCGGCCTCGTGCGGGTCGATGCGCCGCGAGACGAGGTGGCCCGACTCTCCGAGGATGCGCTTGCCGCGGGTGTGGTTGTTGCGCCCCTTCTTGTTGAGGCTGCGGAAATAGGCGGCGCCGTTCGGCCAGTGGTTGACCACCTGGAAGCTGGACTCGCCGTCTTCGCGCAGGCTGAGGCCGCGATGGCCGCCGGCCGGCAGCATCAGCAGCGGCCGGATCTTGGCGTCGGGGCGGACCTGCTTGAGGGTGATCAGGTCGGCGCCGCAGCCGTCCCGGACCTTGCCCCAGAGTTGCGCCAGCGCCTGGTGCCCGGCCGGGTTGTCGGCGGCCAGGGCGTCGCAATAGTCGCTGACGGCCTCGCCGGCCCAGACAAGGACGCGGGCGCCGCGGCGCCGCTCGATCGCCAGCGGCAGGACCGCGACCGCCGCCTCGCGGTCCCAGGCGATGGCGACCAGCAGCTCGGCGGCGCCGTCGCCGAGGCTCGACCACCAGGCGGAGATCCAGCGATGGCTTTGGAATGCGCCGGCGTGCGTGCCGGACCATAGCGCGTCCCACGGCTCGGCGACGGCGGACAGGCGCTCGCCCGAGGTGACGAACTCGAAGCGGAGCGGGTTCATCTGCACCGAAGGCTACTTGTTGCGAACGGCCTGGTCCCGCCACGGCGCCCCGGCGAGCACGAGCCGGCCCAGGTTGGCGGCGGCGCGGCGCGACATGCGGGCCATGTTGACCAGCGGCAGAACGTAGAGCCCGAACAAGGTGTGGTACTCGCGGGATTCTGGGCCGCCCAGGCCGAACTGGAAGGTTTCGCCGGGCTTCGGGTCGATCATGGTGCCGAAAAGGCGATCCCATACGGACAGCATCAGGCCGTAATTCTTGTTCCAATGCACTTCGGCGACGCTGTGGTGCAGCTGGTGCGCGTGCGGCGACAGGATCACGCGGTCCAGCATGGAGCCGAACGAGAGCTTCAGGTGCGTGTGCCGGACGGTGTCCATCATGAGGATGTTGCGCAGGACGTAGACGTTGAGGCCGAACACCAGGGCTTCGACCGGGTCGAGGACGAAGAACAGCCAGATCCCGTAGGCGATCCCGGGGATGAAGCCGTCCCAGATGCGGTTCATCAGCTGATCGAGCGGGTGGATGCGGGTCGAGGTGATGCCGACCATCACCTCCGCCGAGTGGTGCACCTTATGCAGCTCCCACAGGAACGGCAGGTTATGCTGGAGTACGTGGTAGACGTAGTAGGACAGGTCGTAGGCGATGAGCATCGTCACGGTGAACAGCACCACCAGCGCCGGCGACATGCCCGGCGAGGGATGCGGGTCCCATCCGGTCAGATGCAGCAGGGCGGCATTGACGGCGAGGCCGGTCGCGGCGGCGGTCAGCACGAAGGGGAAGGCGAGCAGCGGGCCGGTCAGGCGCCGGCACACCCAGAACAGCGCGTCCGCGCGCGCGGAGGGGTGGCGCAGCACCTCGGGCGGCAGGGCATACTGGATGAACGCGCGCAGCGATCGCCGTCCTTGCGTCTGCTGCAGGAAAGTAATGACCGCGGCCAGGACGACGGTGGCGAAGAGCAGCAGGAGCGCCAGGCCGTCGGGGCCAGAATACTTCTCCCATTTTACGGCCAAGAGATGATTCAGCTTCGAGTGGATATCCGCAGCATCAGCCACCATCGTCAGTTGTCTTTCTGCCCACGATCACACCCACGCCGTTGCAGCATAGGCCATCTTCGGGCGGAGATGGATCCCGAAACGACGGCGGGTGCATCACATAATTTCTAGTGTCGCGGCTGGTGCATTCGTAGTCACAGGTGAACAACGGTCGAGCGTATGCCACTGTTTTCAGGGGCTGCGGCGGCAAGCGGCCGTGCGCGGGGGGCGGATGCGGCGGCGGCAGCGCGGCTTGGGCGGTTGCAGGGCCGTTGCGGGAGCGTGCTGGGATGGTTCTGGGACGAACTGACCGCAAAGTGGGGTCTGATCCGTGTTTTGTGCAAAATTTAGCTTGTGACACACCTTTCGCTACCACTTACCGTCTGTTACCGTTCATAACACTTCATGACTTCGCGCGGGGACAACCATGGTCCGTTACGCCTTGCCGTTCCCCCGACGCGTCGCGGCGGTTCGCTGCGGTCCCCGGGGCGAGACCGTTCCGGCGGTGGCGCGGAAAGTTGGCGTGCGAGCCGGGCTTAGGCGGAGTGCGGGCGCGTGAACATACAGATCCATGACAAGAGCTCGGTGTTCATTTCGATCGACGAGCCGCTGTTCCGGGAGATGCGGGTCCTGCTGAGCGGGCTGTTGTGGATGATCGACCGGCACGGGGCCGTCGTGCTGCATTTGACGGCGGCGCATGGCGGCGACGGGACGACGACCATTTCGCGCGCGCTCGCGGCCTGCGCGGCGCAGTCGAAATGGTGCAAGGTCGCGCTGCTCGACGCCAACCGGTCGGTGGGGCGCGAGATGAGCGGGGGCGAGGGGCCGGCCATTCCGCTCCCGGGCATGGTGGACGTGTTCGCCGAGACCGGGGAGGTGGCGATCCGCCGGCTGGATCTGGGCGGCGCGAAGCTCGGGGTCGGGCGGCTGCACAGCGCCGGGCCGTTCATGCCGCGGATGGAGTCGGTTCGCGCGCTGTATCAGCGGCTGCGGGAAGACTACACGCTGATCATCGTCGATGCGCCGCCGGTGCTGGAAGCGCCCGACGTGGCGGCGATCGCGTCGCTGGCGACTTGCTCGATGCTGGTGGTGGCGTCGGAGGAAAGCCGTTACGCGGTGGTGCAGCGCTCGCGCGGGGTGCTCGACCAGCTCGGGGCCAACATCCTGGGCGTGGTGCTGAACAAGCGAAAGAGCCGCCTGCCCAGCATGCTGGCGGTTTGACGTGAGGCGACCCGGCGTTCCGCAGCGGCGGCCGGCCGCCGCGTCCCCGTTTCCGATCCCCTTGGCTCAAAGGTTCGACTGACATGCGTGACGCTGAAATCGACCGGGATGCCTTCGCTGCACGAAATCGCGACACTTGTGTCGATGCACAAAGGCAAGCTGCTCTGCGCGCTGCTGATCCCGCCGGTGGTCGCGATCGGGCTGTTCTTCGTGATGCCGCCGGTCTACCAGGCCGAAACCAGCCTGATCGTGAAGAACGGCCGCGAGTATCTGGCCCCCGATGACGGCCGCTCGAGCAACGCGCCGGACACCACCAAGGAAGCCGGGATCAACTCCGAGCTCGAGCTGGTCAGCAGCCGCGCGGTGATCGGCGAGACTATCAAGAAGATCGGCATCGACACGCTGTACCCGGAGTTGCGGCCCGGCTATACCGGCACCCTGACCGATGCGGCGATCGACCGCTTCAAGTCCGACCTCGCGGTGGCGTCGGTCAAGACGTCCAATGTGATCGACCTCGGCTTCAAGGGCAGCGACCCGGACAAGACCTCCAGCGTGCTCGACACGCTCGTGCGCGTCTACCAGGACAAGCATGCGGAGGTGTTCTCGGGCGGCCGGTCGGAAGTCTACAAGGAGGTCATGGCGCGCCAGTTCGACGAGATCAACAGCCTCGAGCAGCAGCGGACCAAGATCAAGGTCGAGAACGGCATCTACGACATCGGGCAGCAGCGCAAGGCGCTGATCAACCAGCAGGTAGCGGTGCAGACCCGGCTGGAGGAGCAGACCAGCAAGCAGAACATCCTGCAGAAGCGGGTCGCCTACCTGCAGTCGGCCAGCCCGAGCATTCCGGCGATGGTCGTGTCCAACGTCACCGACAAGAACGACGAGATGGTCCATGTCCGTGACTCGCTGACCGACCTGCTGGCGACCGAGGCGTCGCTGTCGGCGCGCTACGGCGCCAAGCACCCGGGCATCCAGCATGTGCGGGACCAGATCACCACCATGCGGCAGCGCATGGCCGGCATGGGCGACCAGACGCTGCATGTCACCACCCAGCCCGGCAAGCTCGCGCTTCAGGTGCAGCAGGATCTGGTGATGGACCAGGCGGAGCTGTCGCCGCTCGCGGGCGAGATCAAGCGGTCGTCCGAGCTGCTGGCGTCGATCGGCAAGGACCTGCAGCGGATGGAAACCGCGGATAGCGACCTCCGGGCGACCGAGACCCGGCTGGACGAGCTCAAGAACACCCTCGGCATCATCCGCACCCGCTACAACCAGGCGCGCACGGACGAGCTGATGGACAACGCCAAGCTGGTGAGCGTGGTTCAGGTGGCGCCGGCGATGACGTCGCACAAGCCGATCTTCCCGAAGCTGCCGAAGTTCGCGGCGATCGGCGGGCTGATCGGCCTGTTCAGCGCCGGCCTCGTGATGGTGATCGCCACGCTGACGAACGGGACGCTGGTGACCGAGGAGAACGTGGAGCGGATGCTCGGCCTGCCGGTGCTGGTTTCGGTGCCGCTGCTGACGCGGCAGCGGCAGCCGCTCGCGCTGCCGCGGGAGTGACAGGGAGCGTCACGGGACGGAGTTGCTGACGACCCGTCGCAGGCTGTTGCGCCAAGGGGCCGCAATCCCGGTGCTGGCAGCCGGGCCGCTTTTCGCGGCGAAAGCGGAGGAGCCCGAGACGGCGCCGAGCTTGAAGGAGGCGGCCGCGGCGATCGGCCTGGCCTTCGGGTCCAGCAGCGACGTGGACCTCGCGACCGTCCCGCACGCTTACCGGGACCTGTTCGTCCGCCAATGCGGCCTCTACGCCGGGCTGTTCGACTGGCGGGTGAATTGCGCCCGGCCGGGCGACCCGTGCCGGTCCGACGGCGATCCCAACGTCGCGCCGCTGCTGGCAAGCGGCCTGCGCCTGTCGGGCGGCCACTTGATGTGGCACACGAGCACGCCGGCCTGGCTCACGGAGCTCGGCTCCGCCTCGCTCGCCACCGCGGCGATGGCCGACCACATCACCGCGCTCGTGACGCGCTTTGCCGGCCGGGTCTATTCCTGGAACGTGATCAACGAGGTGCTCAACCCGCGCGAGGGCCGCCCGGAAGGGCTGCGGCAAACGCCGGCGCTCCGCGCCATGGGGCCCGGCCATTTCGATGCCGCGTTCCGCGCCGCCCGCGCCGCCGACCCGGCGGCACTGCTGGTCGCCAACGATTATGCGGTGGAGATGGCCACGGAGGACCACGAAGCCAAGCGCGTGGCGCTGCTCCGCTGGCTCGACGGCCTGCAGCGGCGCGGGACACC
This sequence comes from uncultured Alphaproteobacteria bacterium, assembly GCA_963792675.1. Lineage (GTDB taxonomy): Bacteria > Pseudomonadota > Alphaproteobacteria > Acetobacterales > Acetobacteraceae > JBBROS01. The sequence goes on along the minus strand of CAWBWT010000008.1, from coordinate 23,853 downwards.
GATCGATGCGGTCGGACTCCAGTCGCACCTGAAGCTGGACGGCAGTCGGTTCGACCCGGAACGGTTCCGGCGCTTCCTCCGCGAGATCGCGGCGCGCGGTTTGCGCATCGTGGTCACCGAACTCGACGTGCTCGATTTGCAGACGGGCGGGAGCGAAGCGGAGCGGGACGCGGCGGTCGCTTCGTTCTACGGCGAGTATCTGCGGACGGTGCTGGACGAGCCGGCGGTGAGCGCGGCCGTGCTGTGGGGCTTGTCGGACCGCTACACCTGGCTGACCGCACAGAACGACAAGCGGTTCGCCCGCGCCGACGGGCAGGCGGCCCGGCCGTTGCCATTCGATGCCGAGTTCCAGCCGAAGGCGGCCTTTTTCGCGATCCTGAACGCCTTCGCGCACGCGCCGCAGCGGGCCGAGGCGCCGGCGCCGCGACGGTAAGCGCCGGCGTCACGGTCACGACGCCGGCGGTCAGGCCCGTTGCCGTTGCGCGCCCGACTGCGCGAGCGCATCCCGGTACAGCGCACCGAGCCCCGACAGCGCGGCCTGCGGCATGAAGCGATGGCGGACGGTGTCGCGGGCCTTGGCGCCCACGTCGCGGCGCAGTTCGGGGTCGGCGGCCAGCCGGGCGATGGCGTCGGCGAGTGCGACCGGGTCGCGGACCGGCACCAAAACGACGCCGGCGTCGGACGCGATCTCCGGCACTGCGCCGACGGGTGTCGCGACCGGCGCCATCCCGGCCGCCATGGCCTCGATCAGGGAGTTGGGGAAGCCCTCCCCGTGCGAGGGCAGCAGGAAGATGTCGGCGTCGCGCATGATGTCGAGCAGCTGCGGGTGCGGCACCGGTCCCTCGCGGGCGACCACGTTGGCGAGGCCGAGCTCGGCCACGCGGGCCACGAGCACCGGCGACATCGCGAGCAGATGCAGCGTCGCCGGGCTGCCTTGCTGCTGCAGGCGGGCGGCGGCGGCGAGCACCTCCTCGATGCCCTTGCGATGCGCGTCCGAGCCGGCCACGAACAGGCAGACGGGTGATTGGCGGTCCGGGCGCGGTGCGTCGAACACCGGGCGCGAGGACCAGTTCGGCACCACCGTGATCCCCGACCGGCGCCCGGCGGCGACGAGGTATTGCCTGGCGAAGTCGGACTGCGCGATGAGGCCGTCCGGGTGGCGCAATGCCGCGCCGATCAGGCGCCGGGCGAACGGCGCGGCGTGGCCGTGGAAGTGATCGAAGGCGCCGCCGATGCGCATGAGCACCACGCGGCCGAGCAATCGCGCCAGGATGGCGTAGACCGCGGATTCCCAGAACGCCTGATAGTCCGACGCCTGGATCTGCACGATGTCGGCGCGGGTCGTCAGCACCTTCGCCGGGAAGCGGGCGACGTTCCATAGGGTGATGGCGGCGCCCAGCAGCACGCGGCGCAGGCCGCCGCGGAACATCGCGCCGTAGCCGTAATTGTCCGTGACGTTCCGCTTCGGCGGCCGCGAGGTCGAGAACGGCACGAAGTCGAACTCTTCGCGCAGGTGCGACGCCATCAGGTTGAGCATGAAGGTCGTGACCCCGCCGGTGGTCGGCGGCATGGGCCCGACGAGGAGGACCCGAGGCTTGCGGGCCGGCGCCCGCGCGGCGCCGACGCCGTCCGGATGTTGCGCTCGCATCGTCGCGGGACGATTGGGCACGGCGACGTATTCGGTCATTTCGCAGTGTAACGATGGCGGCGGCGCGGTCGCAAGACGAGGTGGCGCTGCTTCCCGTGTTCGTTACGCCGGCTTGCCATTTGTCCAGCCAGGGATGGCGGCGCACGTGCTATCCCGGGCTGGCTTGGCGTAACGTGGCTCGAGAAGGGCGGCTTGATGGTGGCAGACGCGTCGACCGAGAACCTGGCACCAGGCCGTTACGTTCCCGCGCTCGATGGGCTGCGGGCGGTGTCGATCGCGTTGGTGGTGCTTGCGCATTTCGGCATCCAGCAGGCACCCGGACTGCTCGGGGTGACGATCTTCTTTTTCATCAGCGGTTACCTGATCGCCGGGCAGATCCTGGGCGAGGTCGACCGGAACGGACGGCTGGCGGTGGGCTTGTTCTATTGGCGCCGGGCGCTGCGCCTGTATCCGGCGCTGATTGCGATGGTGACCATCGGCGGCCTGGCCTACGTCGCCGCCGGCGGGGTGATCACGCTGGCGGACGTGGCGTCGGCGCTGTTCTACTTCGCAAACGTCCGTGAGATGTACGGCGGCTTCGACTCCGACCTCCCGAACATGTCGCATGTCTACAGCGTGCTCTGGTCGCTTGCGGTGGAGGAGCATTACTACCTCGTGTTCCCGCTGGTCGCGGCGTCCCTGGCCGCCCGGCGCCTGCGCCTGGCCGCGGCGCTGGCGGCCATCATCGTCGGGGTGACGCTTTGGCGCTGCCACGTGGCGGCGGGTGGACTGGCCGGCAGCATTCCGCTGCGGGTGGAGCACGGCACCGATACGCGCATCGACTCGATCCTGTATGGCGCGCTGTTCTCGGTGCTGCTGGCGAGCCGGTGGCGGGCGGCGGTGCTGCGCTTGGTCGGCAACCGGGCGGCTTGTGCCGCGGGGCTGGCGCTGCTGCTGTTGTCGTTGCTGATCCGGGACCCGTGGTTCCGCCATACGCTGCGCTTCACGGTGCAGGGGTTGGGCCTGTTCCTGGCCGTCGGAGCGCTGCTCCACGCGCCGACCCTGGCCTGGGCGCGGGCGGTGGCTGGGGTTCGGCCTGCGATCTTGCTGGGGCGTTTGAGCTACTCGTTATACCTGTGGCACTGGATCGTCCTATCGCTTGTGCTGGCCTGCATGCCGGCGGCCTTGACGCAGCCGCTGGTCGTCCCCGGCATGCCGCCGGCCTGGTGGCTGGCGGCGGTGTTCGGGCCGATGGTGGCGGCGTCGCTGGCTCTGTCAGCGGCGTCATATTACGGGATCGAGCGGCCGATGCTCGCGGTACGGCGGCATTTCGGATCGCATGCGGTGGCGGATGCGGCGCTGGCCGCCGAGGACGGCGAGAGCGGGGCGGCTGGGTTGCGGCCGGCGGAACCGCAGCTGCGGCCACTGCCCTAGCTTCGGATCCCGCATCGAGGCGGCGGCCGCGGCCGCGGCCGCTGCGCAGCACATCCCGTAATCTCCTGGATGTCCCCCGGCGCCGCGTCGGGTGTGAGTCATCAGTAGAATTGTCGAGTTGACAATTCATTATAGAAACAATCCGAAAACTGTCATTTCCTGGTTTCAACCCGGCACAATCAGAAAGTTATAACCCTGTCCATATATCGTAATGGATGGGCAATTCAGATGACTATTTACTATGTCAATTCGACCATGGGCAACAACAGCAATAACGGCACCTCGACCTCAACTGCGTTTGCGACCATCCAGCAGGCCGCTGACCGGACCCAGCCTGGCGACAAGGTCGAGGTAATGGCCGGCACCTATTCCGCCGACGCGGCGACCGGCTATGTCCTCGCCACCGGTCATTCGGGCGCAGCCGGCGCCCCGATCGTCTACGAAGGCTACAACGGAGCCCGCCCGATCATCAGCATGCCGAGCGGCGGCGTGGCGGCCGTTCAGATCAATGGATCCTATGTCAGCTTCAGCGGGTTCGAGCTGATCGGCAACGCTCAGAACGTCAGCCTGGCGCAAGCGCAGTCCTTGGCGGCACAGCCGGGCAGCGGCTCGAACCGCACCATCACCGGAACCGGCATCACGATCAGCTGGAACGGCAATCCGACCATCGTCAACCACGTGTCGATCACCAACAACATCGTGCACGACTTCTCCGGCAACGGCATCAGCGCCGAGCGGTCCGACTACATCACGGTCCAGGGCAACACCGTCTATAATGACGGCAAGTATAGCCCCTACGGCACCAGCGGCATCAGCCTGTTCGGGTCGCATGACAGCGATTCGGCGACGGGTTACAAGAACTTCGTCGTCGGCAACACGATCTACAACATCCAGCAGCTGGTCGGCAGTTACGCCATCGGCACCTCGGCCATCACCGACGGGGAGGGCGTGCTGATCGACAGCAACTCGAACTTCCAGACCGACGGCGTCCAATACAAGGGTTCGACGCTCGTCGCCAACAACATCGTCTACGGCAACAGCGCCGTCGGGCTGGGCGCTTACGCCAGCAGCAACGTCGATTTCATCGGCAACACGGCTTACGGCAACGACCCGACCGGGACGCGCGGCGGGCAGCTTGGCAGCAGCAAGCTGAACGGCGGGGTGTTCGAGAACAACATCGCGGTGGCCGGTCCGGGTGGGAGCGCGTTCGGCATCGACGGTTCGAACTCGGGCATCACCGAGGATTACAACGTCGTTTACGGCGGCAACGCCGCGACCGGCGGGGCGCACGACATCAAGGCGGATCCCAAGTTCGTCGACGCGGGTGCGGCGAACTTCCAGCTGCAGGCCGGGTCGGCGGCGATCGGCGTCGCCAACCCCGCCTATGGGCTGCCGACCGACCAGCAGGGCAATGCGCGGCCGTCGAACGGTCGCGCCGATGCCGGCGCGCTCGAGCACCAGCCGACGGTTACGGGGCCGATCATTCTTCCGCCCGTGATCACGACCGCTTCGGGTGCGGTGACGCTGGGGTCGGGCAGCAGCAGCATCGTCGTCGGCGTGTCCGAGGACGCCTATGGAGGCGACGCGCAGTTCACCGTTTCGGTCGACGGCGCCCAGGTCGGCGGCACCCAGACCGCCACCGCCTCGCATGCCGCGGGGCAGAGCCAGGCCTTCACCCTCAAGGGCAACTGGGCGGCCGGCGCGCATACCGTCGTGGTCAGCTTCCTCAACGACCTCTATGGCGGCGGCGGCACGGCCGACCGCAACCTGTACGTCGACGGCGTCACCGCCGGCACGACCACCGTGCCGGGCGCGCCGCTCTACGGCAACGGCAGCCAAAGCTTCACGGCGACCCTGCCGCCGCCCCCGGTCGTGGTGTCGCCGGTGGCGGCGCCGGTGACGCTGGGGTCGGGCAGCAGCAGCATCGTCGTCGGTGTGTCCGAGGACGCATTCCAGGGTGACGCGCAGTTCACCGTGTCGGTCGACGGCGCCCAGGTCGGCAGCACTCAGACCGCCACCGCCTCGCACGCCGCGGGCCAGAGCCAGGCCTTCACCCTCAAGGGCAGCTGGGCGGCCGGCGCGCATACCGTCGCGGTCAGCTTCCTCAACGACCTCTATGGCGGCGGCGGCACGGCCGACCGCAACCTGTACGTCGACGGCGTCACCGCCGGCACGACCACCGTGCCGGGCGCACCGCTCTACGGCAACGGCAGCCAAAGCTTCACGGCAACCCTGCCGACGCCGCCGGTCGTGGTGGCGCCGGCGGCGGCGCCAGTGACGCTGGGCTCGGGCAGCAGCAGCATCGTCGTCGGTGTGTCCGAGGACGCATATCAGGGCGACGCGCAGTTCACCGTCTCGGTCGACGGCGCCCAGATCGGCGGCACCCAGACCGCCACCGCCTCGCACGCCGCGGGGCAGAGCCAGGCCTTCACCCTCAAGGGCAACTGGGCAGCCGGCGCGCATACCGTCGCGGTCAGCTTCCTCAACGACCTTTATGGCGGCAGCGCGGCCACCGACCGCAACCTGTATGTCGACACCGTCGCCGCGGGCGGCACCACGACCACCCCGAACGCGGCCCTCCTGTCCAACGGCAGCCAGAGCTTCGCGGCGACACTCACCTCGAGCGTGACCACGATCGGCAGCGGCGCCGGCAGCATCGTCGTCGGCCTGTCCGAGGACGCCTACCAAGGCGACGCCCAGTTCACCATTGCGGTGGACGGGGTTCAGATCGGCGGCACCCAGACCGCGACCGCGTCGCATGCCGCGGGCAAAAGCCAGATGTTCAACGTGCTGGGCGCGTTCGGCGCCGGGCCGCACAGCGTCAGCGTCAGCTTCCTCAACGACGCCTGGGGCGGCACCGCGGCGACCGACCGCAACCTGTATGTCGACAACTTCACCGCGGGCGGCGTGACCAAGGCGGTCGGCTTGTCGCTGATGGCGCCCGGCAGCCAGAGCTTCACCACGCCGGCGGTGATCGGCCCGGCCACCCTGGCCAGCAACCCGACGCTGGCGTTCGTGACGGCGGCCAAGGCGGTCACGATCGACGGCGGCGCCACGGCCGGCAAGACGCTGACCGGCGGCACCGTGCGGGACGTGTTCGTGCTGCATGCCGGCACGTCCAACGGCGACACGATCACCAACTTCAAGCCCAGCCTGACCGCCGGCGACTTCCTGGAGCTGAAGGGCTACGGCACCGGGGCGACGCTGACCCAGGTGGACAGCACCACCTGGACCGCCAACTCGGCATCCGGCGCCATCCACGACGTGATCAAGCTGACCAACGCCGCGGCATTGGTGCCCGCCAACGTCCTGTTCGCCTGAGCCGTCCCCGGCGGCGCCTCAATGGCGCCGCCGGGTCTTTCTTATCGCGCCGAGGCCGAGCCTGGCCCTTCTGTGTCAGTCGCCGGGTCGGAACACCAGGATGGCCGCGTCCGAGCCGAGGCCGAGGAACCCGGCCCGGGCGGCGACGAACAGCCGGTCGAGTTCCGGCACGAACAAGGCGGTCCGGGCGCCCGACGCGGTCGCAATCCGGGCCACGCGCGCGTAGCCGCCCGTGGCCGCCGCGAACACGTCGACGCTCCCGGATCCGCAAATGACGTAGATGCGCTCGCGCCGCGTGTCGAAGAACACGTCGTCGGCGTCGCCGCAGGCCTCGAGACGGGCCCTGGGCTGGCCGTTCGCCGGGTCGAGCAGGAGGAGACGCGGGGGATTGCGGGACACGATCGCGAGCGTGGTTTCGCGCTCGTCCAAGGCCAGGGGAAAGTTGCCGCTCAGGTCGGGCAGCGCCCAGATTTCGGCGGGGCGGCGCCCGTCCAGCTCCACCACCGCGATTTGGTGGCGGTCCGGGAGGTTGACGAAGGCGCGGCGGCCGGTGCGGTCGAGCCGGAAGCCTTCGGGATGTGCGGACAGCGTGACGCGGGCGGTGACCCGGCCGCTGCCGGGGTCGATGGCGGCCAGACCGCCGCTGCCGTAGCCGACCACGAAGCGGTTCGCCGTCGGGTCCAGGCGGACATTGTCGGCGTTGTCGCCCAGCTCGACCCGGCCCGACGGCGCATAGGAGGCGCCGCGATAAAGGCGGACCGAGCCGTCGCCGGCATTGGCCACCGCGACGGTGTCCGAGGCGGGATCGTAGGCGACGCCCTGCGGTTCTCTGAGCGGGCCGATGCGCTGGACGACGGCGCCGCCGCCCAGGTCGACGACGTCCATCGTGCCGTTGCCGAGCTCGGCCACGAACAGCCGGCCTCGCCGCAGGTCGACCGCCATGTGGTCGATGCGGCCGGCCGTGCCGGGCAGCGGGATGCGCCGCTCCAGCACCAGGGGGGCGGGCGTCTCGGCGGCGGCGGCGGGATGGGCGAGGCCTATCGCCGCCAGCACGGCGGCGGCGATCGCCTGGCCCGGCAAACGGGGAAGCCTGGCTGTCGTTGCGGGCGCGGTTGGGCGCATCGGGGCTCCTGTGCAACTCGGCTGGCGATCGTGGACGACCCGCTATGCGGGCACTTGCCGATTACGGCCGCGACGATTCCGCGATGGTGCGGACCCGCGCCGCCATGGCCGACCGGTCCAGCCAGCCGAGGCGGACGGTGAAGCGCCGGGTTTCGCCGGGCGGCAGCGACTGGACGTTGCCCTTGCGCCGCTCGGCCTCGTAGCCCTCCGGCTCGCAGGTGGCCGGCAGGGCGAAGCCGGCGACCTGCTCGTCGGCGGTGTGCAGCAGCCAGCGGACCAGATGCGGGAACTCCGCCGGGCGGTAGGACAGGGTGAAGCCGGTGCCGTCCTCCTGCTCCAAGCCCAAATGGCTCCAGCCGCCGCCGTCGACGCCGAGCCCGTGCAGGTAGAAGACCTGCTCCGGATCGCACAGGGCGGGATCGAGCCGCTCGAGCCGGCCCGGCTCCCGCGCGAGCAGGTCCAAGCGTTCGAGGAACCCCGGCGGCGGATGGACGTGGCCCGGCACCGCGGTGCGGACCCGGACGTGCTCGGGGGTCCAGGGCGCCGGCTGGCGGATGCGGGCGCCGGGCGGAAAGGTGAAGTTGGCGTGGACCATGTACATCAGGTCCATCGGCCGGGCGGCGAGGTTGCGCACCTCCATGCCGACCTCGAACTCGGTCTGCCCGGGCCGGATCGTCACCGAGGGAACGGCGCGGTAGTGCGGACCGAAGCCCTCGGCGTGATCCCGCGTGCTCGTCAGCCGGAGATACGGGCCGGCCTCGTCCTGCCCAACCTGCAATGCTGCCTCGTCCATTGCCGCGCAGGGCATCTCGCCGTGCAGGGGGTGGGTGTCCTCGGGACCGGGACAGCCGTTGCGCAACAGGCCGGCATGGTAGAGCAGGCAACCGTAGGTGCCGAGGATGCCGCTGGCAGGACGCGGCGAGCGGAAATGGCCGCGCATGCCGAGCCGCACGCCGAGGAAGCAGGCGTCCCACACCATGCCGCCCATGAACGGCAGCACGTCGACCCAGCCCTCGTGATTGGACAGGCGCACGATCTCGATGCCGTTGTCCAGGCGGTGGGCGTCGGCGGCCAGCGCCGTTTGCGGACCGGCGCGGACCAGCTGCCGGTTCAGCGGCCCGATCGCCTCGCGCCGCAGCGGGATCATGACGTCCATCTATCGCCTCCGTCGCCACAATGCGCCCAGGGTCATCGCCGCGAGCAGGGTGACGCCCCAGATCAGGTCCACCAGAAAATTGCTGAAACGCATCAGCTGGAACCCGCTGGACAGCAGCATCAGCGTGCACAGCGCCAGCAGCACGGAGGGCACCGAGCCGCGGCCGCCGCCGGGGTTGGTGCCGGCCAGCACCGCGATCAGCACCGCTTGCAACAGGTAGCTGGTGCCGTAGTCGCTTTTGGCGGCGTTGGTCCGCGCCGACAGCAGCACGCCGGCCGCCGCGGCCAGCACGCCCGAGGCGACGTAGGACAGCACCACGGCGCGGGCCGTGCGCAGCCCGGCGAACTCGGCGGCGCGGGCGCCGGAGCCGATCAGGATCAGGATGCGGCCCCACAGGCTGCGCGACAACAGCAGCGCGACCGGTATCGCGAAGCCAAGCAGCACCCAGAGCGGGAGGGCGATCCCGAGCAGGCTGCCGCCACCGAGGAACTGCCAGGCGGATGGAAAGCCGACGATGGCCGGTCCGCCGGTCAGCACCAAAGCGACACCGGTGAACACCTGGCCGCTGCCGATGGTGGCCAGGATCGGGGTCAGCCGGGCGCGGGCGATCAGCAGGCCATTGACGAGGCCAGCCAGGGCGCCGGTCAGCAGGGCGCAGCCGACCCCGGCCGCCATCCAGACCGCGGACAGCTCGGCGAGCTCCGGGCCGCGCGACGCGCCGGCCGCCCAATGGAACAGCAGCCCGGCCAGAATGCCGGCCAGGTTGGCGATGCCGACCACCGACAGGTCGATGCCGCCCGTCAGCATGGCGATCATGGTGGCCACTGCCGAGCAGCCCCAGCTCGGGCGCGACGTAGGACAGCCCGTCGAAATTGCCGGCGCGCAGGAAGCGGCCGGACGGCACCAGCCAGGCCATGGCGGCAAACACCGCCAGCAGCAGCGCAACCAAGGCGAGCAGCCCGGCATGCCGGCGCAGCAGGACCCCCGCCGCATCCGGACGTGACGGCGGCGGCGCAAGGTCGGTGCTCAAGCGGCCGCCGCCGTGGTGATCGGCGCGGCCCGTCGGCGGCTGCGTTCGCGCAGCGTGGTCACCCCGGCGGCGCCGACCAGGATCAGGCCCACCACCACCCGCTGCCAGGTGGTCGGGACGCCGAGCAGGATCAGGCTATTATTGACCAGCACCAGCAGCAGCACGCCGAGCACCGTCCCCGGCACGCTGCCGCGGCCGCCGAAGATGCTGGCGCCGCCGAGCACCACCGACGCCAGCACATCGAGCTCGAGCCCGATGAATTCGCGCGGGCTGGCCTGCTGCGCCAGGCAGGCGTGCAAGGTGCCGGCGATGCCGGCCAGGGCGCCGGCGAGACCGTAGGCCAGGAGCGTGAGGCGGCCGACGCCGAGCCCGACGCGCCGGGCCGCTTCCGCATCGCCGCCCAGCGCGTACAGCCCGCGCCCCGCAACCGTAAAGCGCAGCAGCAGATGCACCGCCACCGCGGCCGCGGCCCAGACCAGCACGGCGACCGAAAGCTGCACGCGGCCGTTCTCCGACGGCCATTCGAGCAGCGCGAGGCGTCCGAACGCGACTGCGTCCGGCGGCATGCGGCCGACATTGACGACGCTGGTTCCGACCAGGCCCAGCAGGAAGCCGCGCACGGCGGCGCCGGTACCGAGTGTCACGATCAGCGGGATCAGCCGCACGGCGTGGACGAACAGCGCGTTGACGGCGCCCAGGGCGAGGCCGATGGCGGCGGCGACGGCGAACAGCGGGACGGCGCCGCCGGGCCAACCCCAATCCACCACCGCCCGCACCGACAGGTACATGGCCGCCGCGGCGAAGGCGGGGAACGACACGTCGATGCCGCCGGCGACCAGCACCAGCAGCACGCCCAGCGCCATGATGCCGACCACCGAAGCGCTGCGCAGCAGGCCGAACAGGTTGCCCCAGCCCCAGAACGCCGGGTTGACGGCGCCGATGACCAGCGCAACCGCGACCAGCATGGCGCCCACCGCGAGCTCCGGGGTGCGCAGCAGCCTCATGTCATCGCCCGCAAGCGGTCGGTGATGGCGGCGTCGCTCAAGGCGTCGCCGGACAGCTCGCCGATCAGGCGCCCGCCACCGACCAGCAGCACGCGGCGGCAGTTCTCCGCCAGCTCCGGCCCGTCATCGGACACCATCAGCACCGCAAGGCCGCGGTCGCGGGCCAGGTCGCGGATCACCCGGTGGATCGCCGCCTTGCTGCCGACGTCGACGCCCACCGTCGGGCCGTTCAGCAGCAGCACGCGCGCCCGGGTCAGCAGCCAGCGCCCGATCACCACCCGCTGCTGGTTGCCGCCCGACAGCTCGGACACGGCGCGGTCGCCGCTGGGGGTGGCGATCGCCATGTCGCGGATGGCGCCGGCGGCGGCCTGTTGGGTGGCCGGGCGGTCCACCCAGCCGGTGGCGCCGGTGAACCGGTCCAGTGCTGCGGCCAGCAGGTTCTCGTCGATGCTGCGCGACGGGAACAGGCCCTCGGTCAGCCGGTCCTCGGGGACGTAGGCGATGCCGGCCGCCACGGCGTCGGCCACGCTGCGCAGCCGCACCGGGCGGCCGTCGAGCAGGATGTCGCCGGTGTAGCCCGGGCGCATGCCGAACAAGGCGAGCGCCAGCTCGGTGCGGCCCGAGCCCAGCAGCCCGGCCACGCCGACGATCTCGCCGGGCGCCAAGCGGAACGACATGTCGGCGACTTCGCCCGGCACCGTCAAGCGACGCAACTCCAGCCGTGGCCGCGTTTCGGGCGCGGCGGCGGGCCAGTCGTGGCGGACCGGGCCGGGGTCGTGGCCGGTCATGGCGCGGGTGATGCTGGCCTCGCCGAACCCGGCCATGGCGCCCTCGGCCACCACGCGGCCATTGCGCAGCACCGTCAGGCTGTCGGCGACGTCCAGCATCTCGCGCATCTTGTGGCTGACGAACAGCACGGCGATGCCGCGCGCCTTCATGCCGGCGACGAGGTGGAACAGCCGGGTCACCTCCTGGTGGGTGAGTGCCGTGGTCGGCTCGTCCATCACCAGCAGGCGCACGTCGGCCAGCAGGGCGCGGGCGATGGCGACCAACTGGCGCCCAGCGACCGGCAGCGTGCCGACCTCGGCATCGGGGTCGAGCGCCACGCCGAGCCGGTCGGACGCTTCGGCGGCGGCCCGCCGCGCGCGACGGCGGTCCACGCGCCAGCGCCGGGCGCGCAGATCCTGGCTCATGGCCAGGTTCTCGGCGACCGTGAGGTTGGGGAACAGGGAGAAGTCCTGGTAGATCACCTGCACGCCGGCGGCGATCGCTTCGCGCGGGGTGACGGCCGACCGGGCGGCGCCGTCCAGCACGACCTCGCCGCTGTCGGCGCGGTGGACGCCGCTCAGCACCTTGATCACGGTGCTTTTGCCGGACCCGTTCTCGCCGGCGAGGCAGCGGACCTCGCCTTGTGCCACCGTGAACGAGACGCGGTCGAGTGCGCGCACGCCGCCGAACCGCTTGGACACGTCGCGCAGGGCGACCACCGGCGTCGCCCCGGGAGCCGCCCTTTCTCCCGGTTGCGCTGGCATCTCGGGCGCTAGAAGTTGTATTGGGCCATGTTGTCCTTGGTGACGCCGACCCAGCCGGCGCCGTATAGCAGGCCGGGACGCGCCCGGTCGGGCGCCAGCAGGCTGTGATAGCCTTCGAGGCCAAGGTCGAGGCCGGGCTTGATCTGCGCCTTCTGGCCGCGCAACTGCATTGCCGCCAGCACCGACATGGCGTAGCCGGCGACGGCCGGGTCCCAGAACTGGATGTACTGGATGTCGCCGTCGCGCAGGTATTGCCCGGCCACCGAGACCAGGCCGGTGCCGGCGAACTCCACCCGGCCCTTCAAGCCGCGCTCGGCGATCAGCCGCCCGGCTCCGGCGCTGGCCGGCATGGGCGCACCGACGATCCCGCGCAGGTCCGGATGCGCGGTCAGCACCTCTTTCAGCTTGTTGTAGGCGACCTCGGCGTCGTCGTAGCTTTCGACCCGGCGCACCGCCTCCTGCATGTTCGGGAAGTGCTCCTTCTGGTAGGCAACGGCGCCGTCGATCCATTCGTTGTGCGACTGGCTGGTCAGGCTGCCGACGGTGGCGACGTACTTGCCTTGGCCGCCGGTCAGCCGGCCGAGCTCTTCCATCAGCTTGGCCCCGTAGGCACGGTTGTCGAACGCCTCGATGATGGTGTCGGCGTTGACGAGGTTGCTGGCCTCGTGCGCGACCACGACGATGCCGCGGTCGCGCGCCTTCTTCAGCACGGGCTCGACCGCCTCGACCGAGAACGGCACGATGCAGATCGCGTCCACGCCCTGGCCGATCAGGTTCTCGACGAGCTGCACCTGGGCGGCGGCGTCGGCCTGGCTGGGCCCGACCATCCAGGCATCGTGACCGGTGTCGTGGGCGAACTGCTCGACGCCGGTGCGCATGCGGTCGAACCAGGCGATGCCGTCCACTTTCACGACGGTGGCGATCTGCCACTTCTTGCCGGCGGCTTTCTGGCCGATGTCGCGCGAGACCTTGCTCGCGTCCACCGGCCCGGCTGGTTGGGCACGCGCGCCCGTCGCCCATGGCAGCATGGCCGCGCCCGCCGCCATCGCCCGTCGAGTGATCCTCATCCACGCCTCCCTGGAGTACCCGGCTATTGCTGCCGGCGTCGCGGCATCTAATCGGGTTGCGGCATCGTTTGGGAAGAGCTTTTCCGCGTGGGCTCCACGAGCCGGTCGCCGATCCGGAAGTTGCGGGCGTGCCCGCCTGTGGCTCACCTGAGGCGTTATTTTCGATTCAGAAACATATTGCATCGCCGGCGGACTCGGGCCTATATCTTGCCACTATGTAACGACACCATGACGATCAAATAACGTCTGTGAAGTCCGGCCGGCTTGTTCGTGCCGGGCGGCGGTGGCGGAGTTCTGTCGGGAGAGCAGCGGGAATGTCGGTGTTTGACGCGAAGACCGAGCTGTTGCCGCGCAATGGGCTACCAGCGCTCGTCGCCGGGCTGCCTCCGCAGGCCACCGGGCCCGAATCGAACGGCTCCCTTTCGGGCCGAGTGTTCGCCCTGGAAACCGTCAGCAAGCTGTCCCGCTCGGGCCTGCTGGTGATCGACGGGCAGCGGGTGGTGCGGTTCCTGAACGCGCAGGCTCGCGCGATGCTGGCGGGCAACGGCGTCCTCGGCATCCGCCATGGCCGGCTCGCGATCGAGCGGGGCGAAAGCCAGCGCGCGTTCGAGGTGCTGCTCGGGCGGGCCACCGCCGCCTTGTCGGCCGGCGCCCCGGTAGGCGAGGCGATCGGCCTGCCCGACCGCAGCGGCGCCACCCGCTATGCGCTGTGCGTGGTCGAGGTGGAAGGCCGGGGCGAGGGGGCCGAGGTGCTGCTGTCGCTGACCGATTTCGCCGACAACACCGGTCCGGCCCGCTCGGCGTTCTCCGCCATACTCGGCTTGTCGGTGCGCGAGGCCGAACTGGCGGAGCTGTTCGCGCGCGGCCTGAGCCTGGAGGAGATCGCGTCCGTCATGGGCATCGCCTTCAACACGGCGCGGGTGCATCTGCAGCGGATCTGCTTGAAGACCAACTGTTCCGGCCAGATCGCGCTGACCCGGCTGCTGTGCCGGCTTTCGAGCATGCCGCTGCCGGCGGCAGTGGAGCTGTAGCGCTCGGGCAGCCGGGCGCGCCGGCGCTCGACCGGCGGCCCGGATCGGGCGCGCATTTGCGTGCCCGGGAGACCTCGTGCGCGTCGCGCGCCGGGTGAGGCGAGTTCGACGACATCGCGCCGTTCCGGACCGGACGCGCTCTCCACTCATGGCAGTTGTTTCACGCCGCCGCCAGATGAGGCGGCTGCGTAATGCTGCCTGCCGATACTTGGTGCTCGATGCCCTGAGCAAAGACGTTACTAGTCAAAAGGTCTAATTGGGGTGACTAGCGCGGTCCGCTTAGGGATCATTGTTGAATATCACCTGAATTCTCGTCATCTTTCCTGACAGAGCCGGCCTCGTGTCGGAATAAATCCAGGAACGTCGCTAAAAGCTGCCAGTCGCATAGTCTGTATTAAGCCTCGAGCCGTAACCGGACGGTCTATTGAGTTCGGTGATGTGTTTCTGGTCGACAGTCTTGTGATCGCTATTACTGCCAATTTTCTCAACTGCTCGCCAAGGTCTGCTTGTGGTCTTGGCTTGATGCACCGATCGTGAAGGAACGCGGACCATGGCCGTCAAGCTCACCCGCCTCGACCTCGACTACATCCTGACCCAGATCAAGATGGCGGAGGCCGGGCAGCCGCCGGTGAACCCGCTACTGTCGTTTGGGTTGCGCACCGTGTCCGGCACCGGCAACAACCTAGTCCCAGGCCAGACCGCTTTCGGCTCGACCGATGAGGTGTTCCCGACGGTGACCGATCCGGTGTTCCAGACGGCGCAGTCGTTCGGCCCCGGCCAGCCGAACACGACCTATGCTCAGACCAGCGGGTTCGTGGTCGACGCGCAGCCGCGCATGATCAGCAACCTGATCTCCGACCAGACCGCGAACAACCCCGCGGCGGTGGCTGCGCAACTTCAGCAGGCAAGCTTTCTGGGCGCCGGCTACCAGAACACGACCACGGCTGGCGTCGACAAAATCTTCGGCACGGCGGACGACATCGTCGGCGGCAATCAGGCCACGCCGACCAGCGCCTCGGCCAGCAGCCAGGCCATCCCGGGCCTCGCGCAAAGCTTGTTCATCAACAACGTCACTCCCGATAACGGCCTGTCGGCGCCGTCGAACAGCTGGTTCACCTTCTTCGGCCAGTTCTTCGACCACGGCCTCGATATGATCGACAAGGGCGGCAACGGCACGGTCTACATCCCTCTGACGCCGGACGACCCTTTGTATGTGGTGGGCGGACATTCCAACTTCATGGTGCTGACACGCGCCACCAACCAGCCCGGCCCGGACGGCAAGCTCGGAACCGCGGACGACATCCGCGCCTACACCAACCAGACCTCGCCGTTCGTCGACCAGAGCCAGACCTACGCATCCGATCCGTCGCACCAGGTGTTCCTGCGCGACTACATGACCGGCGCCGACGGCAAGCTGCATTCGAGCGGCGCCCTGCTGGGCCAAGCCAAAGCCAATGGCACCGACGGCATGGCGACCTGGGCCGACGTCAAGTTCCAGGCGGCGACAAAGCTCGGCATCCTGCTGACCGACGCCGACGTCGGCAACGTGCCGCTGCTCGCGACCGACGACTACGGCAACTTCATCGCCGGCCCGAACGGGATGCCGCAGCTCGTCGTGACCCACCCAGACGGCACGACCAGCTTGGTCGAGGGCAACCTTGCCCACCCGATCCCCATGTTTGTGGCCGGCGCTGCCGGATACACGGCGGCGCGCACCGGCCATGCCTTCATCAACGACATGGCGCACTCCGCCTCGCCCACCGACGACTTCGGCGTTCCGCTGACGCGCAGCGACACCGTGTCCGCCGGCACCCTCCCCCCCGCCGGCTTCTACGACGGCAAGCTGCTCGACGCGCACTACGCTGCCGGTGACGGCCGCGCCAACGAGAACATCGGCTTGACCGCCGTGCAGGACATCTTCCACTCCGAGCACGACCGGCTGTTGGCGATGAACAAGGCCACCATCCAGGCCGAGCTCAACAAGGGCGACACCGGCTTTGCCGGCAACTGGGTGCTGCCCGGCGTCGATCTGACCAAGCAGACCCTGACTAACGGCAAGCCCGACGTCGACGCCAACGGCAACCCGATCCACATCATCGCCGCGAACGAGTGGAACGGCGAGCGCCTGTTCCAGGCGGCCAAGTTCGGCACCGAGACCGAATACCAGCACATCGTGTTCGACGAGTTCGCCCGCTACGTGGCGCCCTCGATCCACGTGGCGGCCGGCGTCAACGTCCACATCAACCCGGCCATCACGTCGGAGTTCGCCAACGTCGTCTACCGCTTCGGCCATTCGATGCTGGACGAGAACGTCAACGTCTACCAGCTCGGCACGGACGGCCGGCCGGTGATCGGCGCCAACGGCCAGCCGGTCATGACCGAAGAGGGCCTGATCACCGCCTTCACCAACCCGACGCTGTTCGCCAGCGACCCCAACATGACGGCCGACCTCGTGCTCGGCACCGTCAACCAGGTCAGCAACTCGATCGACGAGTTCGTCACCGGCTCGCTGCGCAATAACTTGCTCGGCCTGCCGCTCGACCTCCCGGCACTCAACATCGCCCGCGGCCGTGACACCGGCGTCGCTCCGCTCAACCTGCTGCGCAACCAGCTCTACTCGCAGACCGGCGAAGCGCAACTCAAGGCCTACGCGAGCTGGGCCCAGTTCGGCAGCCAGATCAAGCACCCGGAATTGCTGATCAACTTCATCGCTGCCTACGGCACGCATTCCACGATCACCGCCGCAACCACCCTCGCCGGCAAGCGCAACGCTGCGACGACGCTCGTCACCAACGGCACGCTCGGCAGCGCGACGTTCGACCTCGATGCCTACAACTTCCTCAACAGCCAGGGCACTTACGCCAACAACACGCAAGACGCCCGCGCCATCCATGACGCGTCCGGCAACCCGGCGGCGTGGAGCACCGGTTCGGTCACCGGCCTCGACACCGTCGACGCCTGGATCGGCGGCCTGGCCGAGAAGATCAGCCTGTTCGGCGGCCAGCTCGGCTCCACGTTCGAATACATCTTCCGCACCCAGCTCGAGGCGCTGCAGGACGGCGACCGGCTGTATTACCTGCCGCGCATCGAGGGCATGGACTACGAGGAGTTGCTGCAGGACAGCTCGCTCGCGCAGTTGATCCGGGCGAACACCGATCCCAGCAACGACCCGAACCATATGCTGCACCTGCCCGGCAACATGTTTCTCACGCCGGAATACACGATCGAGGCGAGCGACTACTTCGACGCTAGCGGGAAGATCATCGACCCGACCGGCAAGACGTGGCTGCACAGCCCGAGCGGCCAGCCGCTCGTCACCATCAACACCCTGGCCGACGGCACCCATCAGCTCGAGTTCGTGGGCGAGAACAACTTCCTCGGCAACACCATCGTGCTCGGCGGCACGTCGGGCAACGACAACCTGCTTGCCGGTGCGGCCGACGACGACACCGTCTATGGCGACGGCGGCAACGACATCATCAATGGCGGTGGCGGCAACGACTTCCTGTTCGGCGGCGACGGCAACGACACCCTCATCGGCGGCCAGGGCGACGACACCCTGCACGGCGACGCCGGCAACGACACCATCTATGGCGGCGACGGCATCGACAACATCTTCGGTGGCGACGGCAACGACTACATCGAGGGCGGCCGCGGCGACGACGTCATCATGGGCGGCCTCGGCAACGACATCATCATCGGCAACGAAGGCCAGGACCAGCTGATCGGCGGCGAGGGCGACGACTGGCTCGAGAGCAAGGGCGGCCAAGGCCAGCTCATGTTCGGCGACTCCGGTGCCCCCACCGGCGGCCAGCCCCTCTATAGCGGCAACGACGTGATGATCGGCGGCGTGGCCGGCGGCGACATCATGAAGGGCTTCTCCGGCGACGACATCATGGTCGGCGGCGGCAGCTTCACCAAGTTCATCGGCGGCCTCGGCTTCGACTGGGGATCGTACGAGAACGCGGTGCACGGCGTCAGCGAGGACATGAACCGCAAGGAGTTTATCGCCCCCAACGGCGGCGAGGACTCGATCCGCGACATCTGGCAGCACACGGAAGGCGCCAGCGGCTCCGCCTTCGACGACATCATCACCGGCGACAACAACACCCGGGCGCTGGCCACCAAGGACGAACTCGACAACGTCAACCTGATCACCGGCCTGTCCGGCTTCTTCGCACCGGGTCCAGTGTCGTTCGACGGCGGCAACATCATCCTGGGCGGCGGCGGCAACGACGTCATCAAGGGCGGCGGCGGCGACGACATCATCGACGGCGACGCGTTTTTGCACGTGGCGCTGACCAGCTACACGGCCGGCGGACAGATCATTCGACAGATCGAGTATGATCCGAATGGCAACGGCACGGTGACGGGGGTCGATGCAAATGGCAATTTGATCGCGGGCAAGGTCAATGCCGCCAACGTCGATACCGCCGTCTTCAATGACGTGTTCGCAAACTACGGCGACGGGTTCTTCGGCCCGTTCATCGGGGCGGGCTTCGGCCCCGCCGTGGATGCCGAAGGGTTCCTCACCATCAAGCATACCGGTGTCAGCGTCGTCGTCGGCGGCAACCCCCAGGGGCTTGCCGGGGTGGATGACGGCACCGACCGCATCCGCAACATCGAGCGGCTGCAATTCAGCGACATCACCGTGTCGATCGACTCCCAGGGACATATCCTGACGTCGTCCGATGGCCGCTTCGTCGACCACAACGCGATCACCCAAGCCAACTACGACGCAGTCCCCGTCAGCACGCCCTCGATCACCGAGAGCGGCGGCCTCGATCCCACGGTTCGGGTCGATGTCGGCCAGACACTGACCGCCAGCGTGCTCGGCGGCCAGGTGGCGGGCATCAACGCCGTCACCGATGCCGACGGCATCACCACGCCGATCTCCTGGCAGTGGCAGGAGAACGACATCCTGCGCGGCGAGTGGGTCAACATCGCCGGTGCGACCAGTTCCACCTACACAGTCCAGTCCTTCTTCGAAGGCGCCCTGGGCATCCGGGTGAAGGCCAGCTACGTCGACGGCAAGGGCTACACGGAAACCGTCATCTCCGCTCCGACCGTGGCAGTGACGGAACCCGGCAACGTCAACACCGCGCCGACCATCGCGTTCGCCACTCAGTTCAACGGGATCGCCAACACGACGGCGCTGATCGGCCAGAAGTTCGACTTCTTCTCCCCATTCTCCTCGATCTTCACCGACGCGCAGACCGCCTCTACTGCACTGACATACAACGCAACCCTGGCGGACGGGTCGAGCCTCGCCTCGGTCGGCCTGTCCTTCCAGACCGCAATCACCGGCGCCATCATCAATGGGGAGTTCTCGACCGGCGCGGGCGGCTTCATCGCCCCGGACGGCAGCCAGGTTGCCGCCGGCGAGATCGCGGTCCGCGTCACGGCTACCGATACCGGCCCCGGCGTTCCCTTGTCGGTCACCGACACCTTCTTCATCAACCTGCTGCCGCTCGACACCCCGCCGACCGCGAACAACGACTCCTACTCGATCCTGGAAAACGCCACCCTCGCCATCAACCTGGCCCAGCCCGGCCCGGCGGTGGTGCGGCCAATCGCCCAATCCCTGCTGAGCACCATGGGCGTGCTGGCCAACGACTCCGATCCGGACATCGGTGACCGCCTGACCGCCCAGCTCGTGGCCGGCCCGGCGCACGGCGCGCTTACCCTCAAGCTCGACGGCACCTTCACCTACACGCCGACCAAGAACTTCTTCGGGACCGATACGTTCACCTATGTCGCCAGTGACGTGTTCCTGAAGTCCAGCAACGTTGCCACGGTCACGATCAAGGTGGTCCAGACCGACGTTAAGGTGACGGAGCACCTCGTCTCCGACACCGGCGCGTCCTCGATTGATCGGATCACGAAGAACGCGGCAATCGCCGGCAGCGGCAACGCGAACGCGGTGGTGACCATCACCATCTCCCTGGCGGATGGAACCCCGGTCGCTAAAGCCACCGTGACCGCGGATGCGACCGGAGCCTGGTCGTTCACCCCTGTGCTGGCGGACGGCGTTTACACCATTGTCGCCAGCGAACCGAACCTCGACGGTGTCACCACCAACACAGCGTCGCTGACCGTCACGCTGGACACCAAGGCGCCGGTTGCGCCGGTCGTCAACACCGTGAGCTACGACACGACGGGAGGCGTGCTGAGCAGCTACACGGGGTTTGGGCACGGGGAGCCCGGCGCAACGGTCACGATCTCGGACGGCGGTGTGTTGCCGGTCGGGACCGCCTTGGTGGGCGCCGATGGCACCTGGTCGTCGATCATCAAACCGGTTCCGACAACCAACTACAACAAAGTATTGACGATCACTGAGGCGGACTTGGCCGGCAACGTGTCGGCACCGCTCTCGGTGGGCGTGCGGGCCGGGACGGCCGGCAACGACACCTTGACCGCCCCACTCGTGGGCGGCGCCAACCTGATCCTCGGCCTGGGTGGCAATGACAACCTGACCGGCGGTTCGGGCAACGACGTCCTCGACGGCGGTGCCGGTCTCGACCGGATGAGCGGCGGCGGCGGCGATGACATCTATATCGTCGACAATGTCGGCGACGTGGTGACGGAGGCGGCGAATGCCGGCACGGACATGGTGCAGACGACGCTGGCGACCTACAAGCTCGGCACCAACGTCGAGAACCTGGCGTTCATCGGGGCCGGCAACTTCAACGGGACTGGCAACAACCTGGCGAATGTCATCACCGGCGGGGCCGGCAACGACACGCTCGACGGTGGCGCGAATACCGTGGGCGTGGACACGCTGATCGGCGGCCTGGGCGACGACACCTACATTGTTCGCAACATCGGCGACGTCGTGACGGAGGCGGCCGGCGGCGGGACGGACACGGTGCAGACCGCTCTGACCAGTTACACGCTGGGCGACAACCTGGAGAACCTGACCCACACCGGCAACGCCGCCTTCTCCGGCAGCGGCAATGCGCTCGTGAACGTCATCACCGGCGGCGGCGGCGCGGACATCCTAGACGGCGGGGTGAATACGACCGGCGCCGACACGCTCATCGGCGGCGGCGGCAACGACACCTACGTCATCAACAACGTCGGTGACGCGGTGGTGGAGTTCGGCAGGGGCCGGCACCGATACCGAGCAGACGGCGCTGGCCAGTTTGACGCTTGCGAACTTCGTCGAGAACCTGACCTACACCGGAACGGGCAACTTCACCGGCACCGGCAACAACCTCGCCAACTTTATTACGGGAGGGGCGGGTAATGATACGCTCGACGGCGGAGCAAACCTCGCGGGCAAGGACACGCTGGTCGGGGGCGCGGGCAACGACACTTACATCATCCGCAACTTGGGCGACGTCATCACGGAGAACGCGAACGGCGGCACCGACACGGCCAACGTGTTCGTCAACACCTACACGCTCGGTGTCAACGTCGAGAACATGACCTTCGTCGGGACTGGCGCCTTCACCGGCACCGGCAACACTGGCGACAACGTCATCACCGGCGGTGCGGGTGCGGACACGCTGAGCGGGGGTGCCGGCAACGACACGCTGATCGGCGGGGCCGGGGCCGACAAGCTGACCGGCGGCACCGGGGCCGACGTGTTCTTCCTCGCCAAGGGGGACGCGAATGGCGACCTGATCACGGATTTCAGCCGTGCCCAGGCCGACCAGATCCAGCTCTCCGGCTATGCCGCCGGTGCCACGCTGGTGAAGACAGTAGTCGGCAACGCTGCCACGCCGACCAGCTACGCCGTGCAGGTCGGGGGTGGCACGGTCGACACTTTCAAGCTGACCGGCAACATCACCCTGAACAACGTGGTTGGAACCAACACCTGGATCTGACCAGCCACCCCGGACCGGTGAAGAACCCGGTCCGGGACGCCTACCGAAACAACCCCGCAGGCGCTCCGGCGTCTGCGGCCAGTTCAGGCGACATCATGCTCCGAGATTTTTCCACGTGGTGGTGCGAGCAGATGCGGGACATGGTGCCCGCATCGATCCGTTTCCGCCCCGCCACCCGCAGCGGCCTTGTTGCCAGGCTCGACAAGGCGGGCAGCGGCCTGACGCTGTCTCACCGCGTGCGAGGGGGCAGCACGGAGCTCGGACGGTACACGCTCGACGACGGCGACCTGGATGACGCCGTCGCCCGGGTGGCCTCCGCGAACCGCCAGGTCACCCTCGAGGTGCCGGCCCGTTACATGCTGCAGCACCGGGTCGTGCTGCCGCTTTCGGCGGAGCTCGACCTGCGGGCGCTACTCGCGTTCGAGCTCGACCGGTTCACGCCGTTCCGTGCCGACCAGGTCTATTGGAGTGCGGCGGTCGAGCGGCGGGACGCGAAGGCCGGGCGGCTGCATGTCCGCTTGCTGCTGGCGCCGCACCGGCGGGTGCAGCCGGCGGTTGCGGCGCTGACCCGGGCCGGGCTCGAGCCGGCGCGGATCGTGGCGGCCGGGGAGACGGGGGCGGGGGCGATCACGCTCGGCGCCGAGCGGCTGCCGCCGGCCTGGGCCGGGCGCCGCGCCCAGGGCTGGGCCGCCGGTGTTTGCGCCGCGCTGGCGCTGCTCGCGGCGGCGCTGCCGTTCGTGCAGCAGTCGCTGGCGGCGGCGGCGCTGGAGGCGCGGGTCGCGGCGCTGCGGCCCGAGCTCACCGAGGCCGAGCGGCTGCGCCGGCAGATCGCCGCCAGCCGCGGCACCGCCGACGTCGTCACCGCGGCCCGGCAGCAGATCGGGCAGCCGATGCAGGCGCTCGCCGTGCTGACCGACGTGCTGCCCGACGACACCGTGCTGTCGCAGCTGTCGGCCCGGCAGCGCACGCTGACGCTTACCGGCCGCGCTGCCTCGGCGGCCAAGCTGATCGGCAGCATGACCGCGCTGCCGGCGCTGCGGGCGCCGGCCTTCACCGCCGCGGTGGTGCGCGACGAGGCGACCGGCACCGAGGCGTTCACCATCCGCACCGAGCTGGCGCCATGAGCCGCACCACCCAGAGTCGTATGACCCAGAGTCGCATGTCCCAGAGTCGTATGACGTTGCCGACCGGGCGGGCGGGGCGGCTGTGCGCGGCGGGGCTGACGCTGCTGGCGGTGGCGGCGCTGCTGCTGGGGGTGGTGATGCCGTTATGCGACGGCTACGCGGAGCGGGCCGAGGCGCTGACGCGGCAGGCGGCGCTGGCGCGGCGGATGGCGGCGCTGGTGGCGTCGCTGCCGGAGCTGCGGCGCGAGGCGGCGGCGGCGGGTGCGGCGACCGGTGGGGCGGCGCTGCTGCCGGGCGGCACCAACTCGGTCGCGAGCGCCTTGCTGCAGGAGCGGCTGCAGGCCGGGCTGGCGCAGAACGGGGTGGCGCTGAACACGGTGGAAACGCTGACCGGCGAGGAAGCCGGGGCGTATCGGCGGATCCGGTTGCGGCTGACGGTGACGACGAGCTGGCCGGCGCTGGCGGCGTGGCTGCGCGACGTGGGCGAGGCGACGCCGGCGATGTTCGTCGACGAGCTGCAGATCCAGCCGGCGCTGCACAAGATCGGCACCGCGCCCAACTCGTTCGACGTCA
>CAWBWT010000007.1:0-108121 GCA_963792675.1 uncultured Alphaproteobacteria bacterium | reverse complement strand
CGAGTGCATTTCATGCGCAACGCCCTGGCCTACGCGGGCAAAACGCAGCGCCGCATCGTGTCCGCCTGGATCGGCACCGCTTTGGCCCAGGACGATGCCGCCGCCGCACGAAAGCAGTGGCGCGACGTTGCCGACCAAGCCCGGCCCCGAGTGCCAAAGCTGGCCGCTTTGATGGACGAGGCAGAAGCTGACGTGTTGGCCTACATGGGATTCTCACCCCAGCACCGGGCGAAGATACACTCCACCAACCCGATCGAACGGCTCAACGGCGAGATCAAACGCCGCAGCGACGTCGTCGGCATATTTCCCAATGAAGAAGCCGTCACGAGACGAATCGGCGCCTTGCTGCTGGAGCAAAACGATGAATGGACCGTGCAGCGAGCCCGCTACATGACACTGGAAACCATCGCCCCGCTCGGCGATGATCTCATCGTCAGCCTGCCGTCCCTGGCAGCTTGATCGAGCAGCCAACCCTGCTCAGCAACGCCGTTGCTACACCACGAACGGGGACGCGATCGGCGGGTCAGCTCGAAGTGAGCGGAGAGCGCGTCCCGCGCTGCCCCGGCGGCGTGAGGTTCGGCGAGCACACGCCCCTGCGTCCGTGTCGAGGCAATCTCGGGGCCGCGATCACCGGGCGAGCGAGCTGCGGCAAGGTTTCCGGTCTGTTCCGCCTCCCGCCATCCTACCGGTGCGCCGTGGCCATAGTGCTGTCGAACAGTAGCACCGCGCCCCGTGATGCCTCGACCGAGGCGGTCGATTGGCCCGACCAATGCAGCTCCCATCAGCGGCAGACCGATGGCGAACCGTCCTGGGCGCACCGCAGCAAGCCTGACAGCGCCCGCGTTGCTCAGAGTGTGCACGGCTGCGCCGCTCACCCGAGACCGTTCACGGCAAGCACCAGGCTGCCGGGTCGCTGCAGGAGCTCCAGCATCGCCCGCTACCGATGGCGCATGACACACACACACCCCGTTCGAACCGACCAGAGTTGTCGATTGGGGGGTCTGGAAACTGGACGCCACCTCTTGGGCATGATCGCCACGCGGCGCGATGACGAAGCCGAAGACAACGTCATCGCAGGTCTGCTGGTCTGGCCTGATGTCGTGCTCCCGCGGCCGGGACAGGTGCAGGCGAGAGCCCGATCCGATCGAAGCGGATCGGCTTGAGCTCTAGCCTCCTTAGCTTTGCGAGCATGTGCATCCGACAGGTGACCCCGATTGATCGGATCATGCTCTAGGGCGCGCGTGACCACCTCACACGGCAGATGCGCCAGCAATGGCTTGGCCAAGCCATTGCTGGCACTCCCCTATGCCGCCCGAACTCCTGCAACGAAGCAGCTGACTTCATTGGTCAGGCGCTCTGCCTGGCGTGAAAGGTCGTTGGCGGCATGGAGTACCTGACCTGCAGCCATTCCTGTGTGTTGAGCTGCATCACCCACACCGGCAATCGTGACGGTGACCTGCTGCGTGCTGACGGCCGTTTGTTGGACGCTCCGAGCAATCTCGGCCGTCGCTGCCCCCTGCTCCTCGACCGCGGCGGCGATGTTCGACGAGATGGTATTCACTTCGCCAATCGTGGCCGCGATCGCGTTGATCGCTTTCACAGCTTCGCCCGTCGCACTTTGGATTGCCGAGACTTGGGCACCGATCT
The DNA here is from genome assembly GCA_963792675.1 of uncultured Alphaproteobacteria bacterium. Lineage (GTDB taxonomy): Bacteria > Pseudomonadota > Alphaproteobacteria > Acetobacterales > Acetobacteraceae > JBBROS01. The sequence continues at coordinate 106,474 of CAWBWT010000007.1, read as the reverse complement.
CCTCGGTCGCCTTCGCCGTTTGGGCGGCAAGGTTCTTCACTTCGCTTGCCACCACGGCAAACCCTTTGCCCGCCTCACCCGCGCGTGCGGCCTCGATGGTTGCGTTCAGGGCCAGAAGGTTGGTCTGCCCGGCGATGCCGCTGATCAGCGTCACGACGTCGCCGATCCTCTGTGCCCCGTCGGCCAGCGCCCGAACGATCGTGTCGGTCCGGCGCGCATCCTCGACCGCTTTTTCGGTAATCAAGGTCGACTGGCTGACCTGCCGGCTGATCTCCTGGATCGATGCCGTGAGTTCTTCCGCCGCGGCGGAGACGGTTTGCACGCTCATGCTTGCCTCTCCCGCAGCAGCCGAAACCGTCGTGGCCTGCTGGTCGGTCCGGGTTGCGGTGGCGGACATCGACGCTGCCGTCGACTGCAGCTCCGTCGCGCCGAAGGCCAGCGCTGAAACCAGACCGCCGATCTCCGCTTCAAACTTGTCCGCGGTTTGGTTGACTGAAGTCCGCTGGATCATCGCCGCCTCGGCCGTCAAGAGCTTCTGCACCTCTTCCCGCTGCTCAGCGAGTTCGCGCACTTCGACTGCCGACCTTTCGGCTTCGGACAACGCATTTGCTGCTTGACCCACGAGCCAAGTCAAAGCGGCCAACTCGAAAGCCAGGACGACGGCGTGGAACAGGACGCGAGTCAGATCCGCGCCGCCTGGAAATACCAGGGCAGGCAAGACGAGGTTCAGCGCAAGATGATGCAGGGCGACGACAAGGGTGCCGACGATCACGGCCTGCCGATCGAGAAGCGCGGCCGTCACCGCGACCTCGGCAAAGAAGAGCATATGCGCATCTCCTTGCCACGAGGAACCGGCAACCTCCGCGACGATCAAGGCGGGCATGGCGCACAATGAAGCCGCTATCGTGGCGCGGGTACTTGCCGAGCCTGGCCGAGCACGTTGCGCCATCGTCGCAGTGCCGGCGGCGATAAGCCAAAGCGATAAGCCAGACAACAGATTATTGCCCTCCAGCCATCCCGCCAGGGCCACCACGGGGCCTTGGGCCCAAATGGCTGCAACAATGATGCGCTCCGAGGCAAGACGGAGCGCGTCCAGTCTTGCGTGTCCATTCGACGTATCTACAACTTTGGGGAGCACGAGGCATTTCCTTTCCATGACACGGCCAGACCGAGGGCTGTTCTCACCGTCGAGGCGTCTCCGTAAACGACAGCGAAGCCGGGAGCCGGAACGCTGACGAGCGCCGCGTCCGCCGCTGCCGCTGCCAGCAATGCTGCGCCGGAGTCCTCACCGCGAACCCGCACAAGCAGCAACCCATGACCGAGCGGCATAAGCTGCAACGCGCCCAGCACGGCTGTAACGATCAGCGACAACCCGGCGGCCGGCACAATCTCTGAGGCCATGCTCAACAGCCGGACAGATAAGGGGCCTCGCCAGCGCATCCCGCTCTCCAGCGTTCTGGGCACGTTCATACCGGGAAGCGGTGAATCAATTCTTAACTGCTGCCCCCTGGGGACACCCAACCGACGCACCTTGAGGCGCGGTTCGGGGACACCGGCGACCTCGCCGTGCCCTTCGCTATATAGCCGTCAGGGCTCATGGGCCGCGGCGACGCAGTGTTGAAGGCAAAACGCGCTCTCGCCCCAACGGCCAGCTTGCTCGGCAGGGTAGCAGGTGAGAAGAATCGGCCCGCGGTGCGGCACCAGCGCCTGCCCTGGTCGCTGGGTCCCGCCGCGTTCCTCATCTGCGGAGCCGTTATGATCACCCTCCACACCTGGAAGACGCCCAACGGCCGCAAGCCGGCGATCATGCTCGAGGAAACCGGGTTACCTTACGAGGTCCGGCCTGTCGACATCTCGTCGGACCAGCAGTTCGAGCCCGGATTCCTCGCGCTCTCACCCAACAACAAGATCCCGGCCCTGGTCGACGACGATACCGCGGGCGGCACCGTGACGCTGTTCGAGAGCGGCGCCATCCTGACCTACCTCGCCGAGAAAACCGGGCAGCTGCTGCCGCCGAGCGGACAGGCGCATTGGGACACGGTGGCCTGGCTGCATTGGCAAATCGGCGGGCTCGGGCCGATGCTGGGCCAGCTCGGCTTCTTTGCCGTGCGATCGGAGGCGAAGGCGCCGCTGGCGATCGAGCGGTTCAAGACGGAGGCCGAGCGGCTGCTGGGCGTCATGGAGCGGCGGCTTGCCGCACAGCCCTACCTCGGCAGCGGCGAGTACAGCATCGCCGACATCGCCGCCTATCCGTGGATCGTCACGGCGCGATCGATGCTGGGCCCGGTGCTCGGGGACGCGTTCGAGCGCTTGCCGGCGGTGCGAAGCTGGTGCGACCGGGTCGGCGAGCGCCCGGCGGTGCGCAAGGGCATGGCCGTGCTGGAAAACTGAACCGGGCGGGACCGCTCCGGTCTCGCCGCCGGCCCGTCAGAGCTCGAGGACGACGTAATCCTGCTCGACCGATACGCTGAAGGTTTCGGCCACGAACGGGCCTTTGGCCACCGTTTCACCGGGCTCGACCTGGACGGCGAAGCGGCGGACGCGCAGGTCGTCCGGGTCGCACCAGCTTTGCCCGGTGCGGATGTCGAAGGTCCAGGAATGCCAGGGACATTTCAGCATCTCGCCGGGACGGCTGTAGTCGAAGCGGCCGGGCTCGGACGCGGTGACCAGCCCCACTTGCGGGCCGCGGCACAGCGCACCGCCCTGATGCGGGCAGCGGTTCAGCAACGCGAAGAAATCGCCGCCGAGGTTGAACACGCCGATCTCCCGCCCCTGCACGGTGACGATCTTGCGGCCGCCCGGCGGGATCTCCGCGACGGCCGCCACCACATGCCGTTCCATCAAGTCAGGCCGTACACCGCGCGGGCGTTGTCGCCGTAGATCATGCGCCGCTCCTCGGCGGTCATGCGCAGCTTGAAGCCCAATTCCGGGCTGTCCATGTCCCAGTGCGGGTAGTCGGACGCGAACAGCACCCGGTCCCAGCCGATCCAATCGAGGATCTGCCGCAGGTCGCGCGGCCGTTCCGGCTCGTCCATCGGCTGCGTGGTGAACCACAGGTTCTCGCGCATGTATTCCGACGGCGGCCGCGCCAGATGCGGCACTTCGTCGCGCAGCCGGGCCCAGTTGCGGTCGAGCCGCCAGGCGACGGACGGCACCCAGGCGAACCCGGCCTCGACCACCACCACCCGCAGCTGCGGCAGGCGAGCGAACACGCCCTCCGTCACCAGGCTGATGGCGACGCCTTGCTGCGAAATGGCGACGCCGTGCTGCTCCTCGACGTAGAAGGACGGCCAGCCGGCCGGGGTGATGGCGTTGCCGTTATAGCCCGAGGTGTGCAGCCCGACCGGATAGTTGTGCGCCGCCGCCGCCTCGTAAATGGGCCAGTAGCGGCGCCGGCCGAGCGGTTCGATCGAATGCGTCGCCATCGCGATCTGCACGAAGCCGGGGTGGCCGGCCCAATGCTCGATCTCGGCCACGGCCGCCGCCGCGTCCTCGCCGGGCAGCGAGATGGCGGCCTTCAGGCGCGGCTCGCGGTCGGTCCAGGTGGCGACCACCCACTCATTGATGGCCCGGCACAGCGCCGCCCCGAACGCCTGGTTCCGCTGGTCCATGCCGCTCGGGTAAAGCAGATGCAGCAAGCCGTGCGCGATATCGTAACGGTCCAGCAATTGCTCGCGCATGAAGTCGAGGTCGGAGCCCGGCGTGCCGCCGCCGGGCGGCCAGGCGTCGGTGCGCGACAGCGCCGGCGTCGCCTTCGGATACGGCGCCGAACCGCTGAACGGCACCGGCATGCGCAGGCCGTAGCTCTGCAGGTGGTCCCACCAGCGTTGCGCCAGGAACGGCTTGAGGTCGTCGAGGTGGCGCAAGGCGTGATGCACGTCGCAGTCGATGCGGCGGAGCTTGGGCTCGGCCGGCAGCGCACCGGCCTCGAGCATGCGGGCGTCGTCGGGGGTCATGCCATCACCTGTTGCAGGGCGGGATAGGTCGCGAGCGGGTTGTCATACATCACGCGGCGGCGGCGCTCGGGCGAGAAGCCGGGCGGGAAAGGATCGTCGCCGTCGAACTGCCAATGCGGCCAGTCGGTCGAGAACAGCAGCATGTCCTCGCTGCCGATCTGGTCCAGCACCCGCTCCATGCTGGCCGCGTCGGGCGGGGCGTCGCCGGGCTGCAAGGTGAAGCGGACGCGCTCGCGGATCAGCTCGGCCGGCGGGCGGTCCACCCACGGCACCTCGGCGCGTACGCCGCGCCAGGTGCGGTTGGCGCGCCATAGGAAGTTCGGCAGCCAGGTGAACCCGGCCTCGATCATGACGAACCGAAGCGCGGGGAACTTCTGGAACACGCCCTCATGCAGCAGGCTGAGCAGCTGTCCCTGGAAGGCATGCGCGCGGACCACGACATCCTCGAGGTGATACGAGGGCCAGCCATTGCCGGTCGCGGCGTGGCGGTAGGTGCTGCCGGCATGCACCCCGACCGGCAGGCGGTGGCGTTCGGCGGCGGCGTAGATCGGCCAGTACGCGGGCTGGCCCAGCGGGGCGTCGCCCGAGGCCAGCAGCAGCACCTGCACGAAGCGGCCGTCGGCGGCCCGGCGCTCGATCTCGGCCGCCGCGGCGTCCGGATCCTGCGGCGCGACCGTAATGGAGCCGCGCAGCCGTGGCTCGCGGTCGAGCCACTCGGCGGCGAGCCAGTCATTGGTGGCCCGGGCCAGGGCGGTCGCGAAGTGGCGGTTGTAGAGGGCGGGGGCGCCGTAAAGCACGTTGCAGATGCCGATCCGGCTGCCGAAGCCGTCGAGCGCGTGCCGGCGCAGCGCGGCGAGGTCGATCCCGGGCTTCTGCCCCGCGACCCGCCAATCGGCTCGGGCGGCGTCGGGCGCGTAAACGGGGTAGCTCGACAGGTCGAGCCCGTCAGTGCCGCGCACCGTCACCTGCTCGCGCCAATAAGGCTCCATGAACGGCGTCAGCGCGGCGATCCCCGGTACGGCCGGGTGGATGTCGCAATCGATCGGCCCGTCCTGCATTCGCGTTCCTCCGGCGTGAGGCTAGGCGGTCGAAACGGTGACGTCCACCGGCGGCTTGCGATCGGCAAGGCCCCGCTCAGTCACTTGCCCACCCCCGCCGTCAACCCGGCCACGAGATAGCGCCGCCCCAGGATGTAGAGCGTCATCATCGGCAGCGAGGTCAGCACGACCGCCGCCATTACCACTGGCACGTTGATCGTCATTTCGTCCTGGAAGCTCCACAATGCCAGCGGCAGGGTCCGCTCGTTCGCGCTCTGCGTCAGCACCAACGGGAACAGGAAGCCGTTCCAGACATTGAGCGCGTTGTAGATGGCAACCGTGATCAGCGCCGGACCGCTCAGCGGCAGCACCAGCCGCCGCAGGATCAGCCCGTGCCCGGCGCCGTCGATCTGCATCGCCTCGAACAGCTCGCGCGGGATGTCGCGCACGAAGTTGGACAGGATGAACACCGTGATCGGCACCGCAAACGCCGCCGAGGGCAGGATCACCGCCAGCAGCGTGTCGTACAGCCCGGCCTGGCTGATCAGGTAGAACACCGGGATGATCGCCGCCTGGATCGGGATCGCGAGCCCCAGCAGGAACAGCGAGAACGCGCCGCGAGCGAACGCTAGGTCGTTGCGCACGATCACGTACGCCGCCAGGAACGACACCGCGACCGTCAACGCCACCGCCCCCATTGTGACGACGACGGAGTTGAGCAGGTAGCCGACGAAGTTGATCTCGAACACGCGCGCGTAGTTCTCGAACGCCGGCGGGACCGGCGGCGAGAACTGGTTGGCGATGAAGAAGTCGCCCGGTGCGCGCAGGCTGGTTGCCAGCACCCAGTAGATCGGCACGATCACGATGCCGAGCCAGAGCAGGCCGAACGCGCCTCCCGGCAGGTTGCCGGCGCCGCGCCGCATCAGAGCCCTTCCTGCTGGCTGGCCATCTCGCTGAACCCCGACAGCTTCGTCACCAGCAGCGACAGCGTCAGCCCGAGCACCGCCAGGAAGGTCGCGATGACGCTCGCCTTGCCCATCTCGGTGCCCTGGAACCCGGTCAGGTACATGTGCAGCGGCAAGACCTGCGTCGCGTAGCCCGGGCCGCCGCCGGTCAGCACGAAGATCAGGTCGAAGAAGTTCAACGAGCCGACCACCATCAGCGTCGTGGAGGTAACGATCGTGTGCCGCAGCTGCGGCAGCGTGATCGCGAAGAACTGCGTGACCCGGCCCGGCCCCGTCCACGACCGCCGCCTCGTACAGCGACGCCGGGATCTGCCGCACGCCGGCCTGGTAGAGCAGCGCATGCAGCGGGATGAAATGCCAGGCGATGATCAGGATCACCGTCGGCAGCGCGGTGTTCGGGTCGCCGAGCCAGTTCCCGGCCAGGAACGCAAGGCCCTGCGGGCTGATGAGCCCGAAATTTGGGTCGAGCAGGTTCTTGAACATGATCGCGACCGCCGACGACGACAGCACCAGCGGCAGGAAGAACAGCGCCGCCAGCAGCGCCCGGTAGCGCTGGAACGGCGCGGTGTAGACGCCGATCAGCAGGCTGAGCGGCGCCTGGATCACCACCGAACCGACCACGACCTTGATCGTCACGCCGAGCGTCGCCCAGGTGACCGGGTCCTGCAGCACGGCGGCCCAGCTCGCGAACCCGGCCCAGGCCGGCGTCCCCAGCCCGTTCCAGCGCGTCAGCGACAGCAGGATCGCCCCGAACAGCGGCAGCACGCCCAGGATGCCGAACAGCGCGAGCGCCGGGGCCAGCAGCCAAAGGCTCGGCCGGTCGCCCCGGGCCGGGTGACGGGCCGGGTGACGGGCCCTCGGCGCCGTCACGGCTTCTGCAGCGTCTCGTTCATCAGCCGTGCGAAGTCCTGCGGCGTGATCTGCTGCAGGAACACCCGGTCGAGGTTGGTCCGCAGCGCCGATCCCTGCGCCGGGCCGAGCGCTTCGTCGATCGACAACTGGAAGTGCTTGGCGTTGACCGCCAGGTCGAGCACGAAGCGCAGGAAGCCGTCATTGCCGGCCGCCTCGATCTTCGCCCCCGCCGACTTGACCCCGGGGACGCCCGATCGCTGCAGGATCTCGGTGACGTACTGGTCGTTCATCACCTCCTCCCGAAGGAACGCCAGCGCGACGTCCTTGTTCTCCTGCGGCGTCGCCGACGTCACCGCCCAGTAGTTCGACGGGTTGCCGGTGATGTTGCTCGGGTCGCCCTTGCCGCCCGCGACGGTGGGGAACGGCGCGTAGCCGAGCGTGCCCGCGGCGACGAAAGCCGGGTTGGTGTTCTTGATGTTGGTGTAGGAGCCGGACAGTTGCAGCATCATCGCCGCCCGCCCGGTGTAGAGCAGCGCGTCGGCGGCGCCCGTTTCGTAGGCGATCGAGGAAAAGCTTTGGCCGAACGCGCCGGCCTTCACGAGCGCCTGGATCCGGGTCAGCGCGTCGATCACCGCCGGGTTCGACCAGGCGTCCGGCTTGTTGGCGGAGATCGCGTCGAACACCTCCGGCCCGCCGATCCGGTCGGTCAGGTAGGCGAGGTATGGCAGTTCCGGCCACTTGCTTTGCCCGGCCAGCGCGATCGGCAGGACCCCCTGCCCTTTCAACACCTCGACCGCCTTCAGCAGGTCGTCCCAGGTCGCCGGCACCGTGATCCCGGCCTTCTGCAGCACGGCCTTGTTGTACAGCAGCACCACCGGCGCCATGTTGTTCGCAGCCGCCGCGTAGGTCTTGCCGCCGAAGGTCACGTTGGCGCGGACCGCATCGAGGTAGCGGTCGTTGATCGCCGGGTCGGTGATCGGGTCGACATAGCCGGCGGCGACGTAGGATTGCAGCACGCCGCCGCCCCAGCTGTACATCAGCGCCGGCCCCTGCTTGGCGCCGAGCGCGATCCGGATCTTGTCCTTGTAGGGGTCGTTGGCGAATTGCTGCAGTTCGATCGGCTGGCCCGGGTGGTTCTTGTTCCATCGCGCCACCGCGGCGTCGAACGTCTTCGACTGGCCGCTCTGCACCGCCCAGACGACCGTCTTCGACGTTTGCGCGTGAGTCGCGCCCGGCGCCGACAGCATTGTCGTTGCTGCGAGCGCAGCGATGATCGCCGTGAGCCTCATCGGATTCCTCCCTGCGGTTCGGACCGCTTTTATCGTTGGACGGCGTGTTCACGCGTGGAACGTTCCCAGATTCTGCACAGCCGCCCGCCGCGGTCAATCTGACCCGGTCAGCCGACCCGCGTTCTGTTGACGCCCCCGACCCCGTCCGCCTTAACTGGGAACGGTCCACGCTCAAGATGGACACATGGGAGGGCTCGCCATGCAGCGCGGCATCTATTTCGACGGGTGGCACCGCGGGCACCACTGCTACCACCCGAGCCTGCCGACCCGGCGCCTGTCCCAAGTCAACGACATCGAGCGGCACCGCGGCACCATGCTCGTCTGGTCGGCCCTCGGCGGCGGGTCCATTTCGCTGCCCTTCCTCGAACACGAGATCGATGGCCCCATCGCTCTGCGCGACCGCATGTACGGCGCCCTCACCGACCGCGAGTTCATCGCCGAATGCGGCAAGCGCGGCATCAAGGTGTTCGGCATCGTATTCGAGGCGCAAGGCTGGGAGTTCGGCGCCGAGCTCAATGACGACGAAAGCGAGATCCTCGCCTTCAACGAGCTGCGCGGCGTCGGCAAGCCGGCCGAGCTCGGCTTGCGCGAGTTCACCCAGGACCGCTATCCCAAGCTCTGGAAACCCTTCGCGCACTACTTCCCGGATGGCCTCACCAACAGCGCCGGCGAGACCGTCACCGACCTGTTCGAGGAGTGCGCCGCGCGCGGCCTGGACGGCAGCGCCTACCACGCCCGCTGGGTCGAATCACCGGACGCGGCGCAGAACTGCCACTACATGGACCGCAACAACCCGGTCTGGCGGGAGTACCTCAAGGCCATCATCCGGCTGCAGGTCGATGCCGGGGTGCACGGCGTGCAGCTCGACGAGGCCTCGACCCCGCTCGGCACCATGCAGTACGGCGCCTGCTTCTGTAAGGACTGCGTGCGCGGCTTCCGCGAGCACCTCGCCTCGCTCGACCCGGCCGCGCTGCAGGATGCCACCGGCGGCGAGACCATCGACGTCGCCTCCTTCGACTACCGCCGGTTCCTGCTCGACCGCGGCCTCGACCCATCCGTCACCCGCGCCGACACGCCGATGTTCCTCGCCTATTTCGACTTCATGCGGATTTCGCTGACGGCGACGCTCAACGAGCTCAGCGACTACGCGCACGACTACGCCCGGTCGAAGGGCCGCGAGGTGCTGGTCAGCGGCAACATCTACAACATGTTCCCGTATTTCAACGGCATCATCGAACGCCTGGACGTGATCGTCACCGAGGCGCGCAACCTCACCTACAAGCAGCCCGAGTGGTATCGCAACGCCGTCGGCATGGCGCTCGGCCGCGACCTGGTCGTGGTCGAGAACCCCTATGGCGGCATCATCAACCGCCTCGTGAAGCTGCTGGAGCGCGGTGCCGGCTGGGACGCCGCCCGCCTGCTGTCCTACGAGGCCGCCGCGATGGGCGCCAACATGGCGCTCCCCAGCGGCGCCTGGATGGGCAGCGTCGTGCAGGACAGCTTCTCCTTGCCGGACGCGCTGGCCGTCGAGGTCCAGTCCTGGCTCGAGCACATCGACGCCTTCACCTCGGCCACCTCGGGCAACGAGATCGCCGTGCTCTACGACATCGGCGCCGCGGCGGAGACCGCATTGCGGCGGGAGATCTTCTCCGACAACCGCGTCAACGACGTCCAGGCCAGCGTCGCCGCGCCGTACTGGGACACGATCGCCGCGCTGTCGGACGCACGGGTCGCCTACGACACGGTGCCGGTTACCGACAGCCTCGTGCCGGCGCCTCGCGTCAGCGCGACGCAGCTCGGCCGCTACCGGCTGGTCGTGCTGGCCGGCTGCACGAAGCTCGAGCCTTGGGCGCATGCGGTGCTCGACGCCTATTTGCGCGACGGCGGCCGGGCTTTGCTGGTGGGCGCGAGCAACTGGGACAGCCGGGCCGACGCCGTGACCCGCGTCGCCAGCTCGACCGACGCGACACGCGAGGCGGCCCGGCAGCAGAGCTTCTCGCTCGCGACCGCCGGCCGGGTCGCCGTCAACACGCACGACACCGGCGAGCCCGGCCGGTTCGTGCTGCAAATCGTCAACTACGATCTGGACGAACGGACGGGCACCCTCAGCCCGGTCGACGACGTGGAACTGACGCTGCCCGACACCATCGGCGCGCTGCGCTGCCACCGGCCGGACGCGCCGGTGGTCCGGCTGTGGCCGCAATCCATGCGCGACGGCCGCAACCGGTTCGTGCTCCCGGCCATCAAGGGCCATGCGGTGCTGGAAGGACGCCGGGCATGACGCGGCCGGAGAGCGGTCCCACTCCGTTCGGGGCGTGCGGCGGCGGGCCGCTTGCCGAGCGGCGGGCTGCGCCTGACGAGCGGGGCCGCCCGGATCGGGGAGGTGGCAGCCGTCAGGCCGGCCACCATCCGCGACGTGGCGCGCCTGGCCGGCATCTCGAAATCGGCGGTCGCCCGCGTGCTCAGCGGGCAGGGCTATGCCAGCGCCGAGCTGCGCGGCGCCGTGCTCGCCGCCGCCGAGGCGCTGGGCTATTCGCCGAACGCCGTCGGCAAGGCGTTCCGCCAGCAGCGCACCGGCACGCTCGGCCTCATCGTGCCGGACATCACCAACCCGTTCTACGCCTTCGTCGCCGACGGCGTGCTGCAGGTCGCGCGCGAGCAGGACTACCGCGTGGTCCTCGTCGCCAGCGACGAGGGGGACGCGGCCGAGCTGCGCTGCCTGATGCTGCTGGTGGAATCGCGCGTCGACGGCATCATCGCGGTGCCGGCCGGCGGCAACGCGGCGGCCTGGTCCAAGGCTATCCGCCTCGGCCGCAAGGTGGTGCTGGTGGACCGCGAGGTGCCCGGGATCGAGGGCGTGCCGCTGGTCTGCGTCGACAACCGCGGCGGCGTGCGGAAAGCGATCGACCATCTGCTGTCGCTGGGCCATCGCGACATCGGGCTGCTGACCGGGCCGCTGGCGATCAGCACCGCGCGCGAGCGCCTCGCCGGCTTCCTCGACGCCCACGCCGAGGCCGGCCTGCCGGTCAGTCCCGAACTGATCGTGGAAACCTCCTACACCCGCCAGAACGCGGCCACGGCCGCGCTGCGCCTGCTGGGCCATGACCGGCCGCCGCCGACCGCGGTGCTGGCCGGCAACAACATCCTCGGCGAGGCCGTCATCGGCGCCGCCCGCCGGCTCGGCCGGGCGATCCCGCGCGACCTGTCGGTGCTGGTGTTCGACGATCCGCCCTGGACGTCGCTGCTCGACCCGCCGATCACCGTCGTGCAGCAGCCGATGCGTGAGCTCGGCGCGACCGCCGCCCGCCACCTCATCGCGCAGCTCAGGGGCGCCGAACCGCCCTGCCCGCTCGCCGTCCTGCCCACGCAGCTCATCGTCCGCGGCAGCACCGGCGCGCCGCGATAAACCAAAGAGGAGCGACCATGCCGACCGTCCAGAACCCGTTCCTACGCGGCTTCAACCCCGACCCGTCCATCCTGCGCGTCGGCGACGATTGGTTCGTCGCGACCTCCACCTTCGAATGGTATCCCGGCGTGCAGATCCACCACTCGCGCGACCTCGTGCATTGGCGCCTGCTGACCCGGCCGCTGCGGCGCGCGGCGCAGCTCGACATGCGCGGCGACCCGGATTCATGCGGCGTGTGGGCCCCGGCGCTGCGGATGATCGGCGGGTGCTTCACGCTGATCTACACCGACATGAAGCGCTACGGCCGCACCTCGGGCTCCGGCGGCGCGCCGGGCGCCTCGATGCGCGACCTCAACAACTATCTCGTCACCGCCGACACGATCGACGGCGAGTGGTCGGACCCGGTGTTCCTCAACTCCTCCGGGTTCGACCCGTCGATCTTCGAGGACGATGACGGCCGCATCTATGTGCTGAACCAGCTTTGGGATCACCGGCCGGGCAAGAACCGGTTCGGCGGCATCGTGCTGCAGGAATACGACCCGGCGCAGCGCAGCCTGATCGGCGAGCGCCGCAACATCTTCGCCGGCACCTGCGCGGGCCTGACGGAAGCGCCGCACATCCACAAGCGCGACGGCTGGTACTACCTGCTGACGGCCGAGGGCGGCACCTACTACCAGCACCAGGCCAGCCTCGCCCGCTCCCGCTCGGTGTCGGGCCCCTACGAGCTGCACCCGGACAACCCGCTGATCACCAGCCGCGACCGGCCGGATGCGGTGTTGCAGCGGGCCGGCCATGCCGATTGGGCGGACACGGCGGACGGGCAGACCGTGATCGTCTGCCTCTGCAGCCGGCCGCTGCGCAACCGGGGCCGTTCCGTGCTCGGCCGCGAATTGGCGATCGGGATGCTGCGCTGGGACCCGGACGGCTGGCCCCGGCTGGTGACGGATCTCGGCCGGGCGCCGATGGCGGCGCCGTCGCTGCCCGACCTGCCGCCGCACCCGTTCACGCCCGCGCCAACCCGCGCCGAGTTCGACGGGCCGGACCTGCCCATCGACTTCCAATGGCTGCGCACCCCGCACTGGTCCGAGCTGTTCAGCCTCACGGCCCGGCCCGGACATCTGCGCCTGTTCGGCCGCGACAGCATCGGCAGCGTCTTCCGCCAGGCGCTCGTGGCCCGGCGGCAGCAGGCGTTCTGTTACAGCGCCCGCACCGTGGTCGAGTTCGAGCCGCGCCACTACCAGCAATCGGCCGGGCTCGTCTGCTACTACAACGCCGCCAAGTTCCATTACCTCTACATCTCGCACGACGAGGATTTCGGCGGCCGCCATCTGCGGGTGATGTCCGCCCTGCCGGACGGCACGTCGGCCGACAGCTTCACGACGCCGATCCCGCTGCCGCCCGGTCCCGTGCAGCTGCGGGTAGAGGTGGACGACCAGCGGCTGCTGTTCGCCTGGAGCACCGACGGGTCGCGCTGGGCGTGGCTGCCGGACATCCTCGACGCCAGCATCCTGTCCGACGAGGCCGCGACGCCGGCCACGGCGAACTTCACCGGCGCGTTCGTCGGCATGTGCTGCCAGGACACCGCCGGCACCGCGCTGCACGCCGATTTCGACTGGTTCGAATACGTCGAGCGTGACTTCGTCGCCGACCCGGCGCAGGACTCCTAGGCCCGCGCCCCGCGCGAGCGCTATAACGCCCGCGCCACCGCGTTCTCCAGCCGCTCCTGCCGGCCCGACCGCGGCTGCGGGTCGATCCCCGCCTGCTCGGCCGCGTCGGCGATCGCCGCCAGGTTCTGCCCGCCCGCGAGGATCGCCTGCGCATCCGGCGCGTCCCATCCCGCATAGCGCTCGGCGAGCGGGCGGCTCAGCGTTTCCTCTTCCAGCAGTTTCGCCGCGACCAGCAGCGCCCGGGCGCAGACGTCCATCGCCCCGGCGTGCGCGGCCACCAGGTCGACCGGGTCGATCGATTGGCGTCGCACCTTGGCGTCGAAGTTGAGCCCGCCCGTGCCCAGCCCGCCCGCCTTCAGGATGTAGTACATCGCCAGCGCCGTATCCTCGACGTTGGTCGGGAACTGGTCGGTGTCCCAGCCGGACTGCGCGTCGCCCTTGTTCATGTCGATCGAGCCCAGGATCCCCAACGACCCGGCCAGCGCGATCTCGTGCTCGAACGAATGCCCCGCCAAGGTCGCGTGGTTCGCCTCGACGTTCACCTTCACCTCGCCCGCCAGCCCGTACTGCTGCAGGAAGCCCCAGACCGTCGCCACGTCGTGGTCGTACTGGTGCTTGGTCGGCTCCTGCGGCTTCGGCTCGATCAGGATCGTGCCGGTGAAGCCGATCCGGTGCTTGTGCTCCACGACCAGGTTGAGGAACCGCCCGAGCTGGTCGGCTTCCCGCTTCAGGTCGGTGTTCAGCAACGTCTCGTAGCCCTCGCGGCCGCCCCACAGCACGTAGTTCTCGCCGCCGAGCTCATGCGTGACCTCCAGCGCCGTGCGCACCTGGGACGCGCACCAGCGGAACACGTCCGGGTCGGGGTTGGTGGCGGCGCCGGCCATGAAGCGCCGGTGCGAGAACAGGTTGGCGGTGCCCCACAGCAGCCGGACTTTGGCGCCCTCCATCTTGCGCCCGAGCAGCGCCGCCATCTCGCGGGTGTTGCGGTTGGTCTCGGCCAGGGAGCCACCTTCCGGCGCGATGTCGCGGTCGTGGAAGCAGAAATACGGCACGTCCAGCAGGCGAAACAGCTCGAACGCGACATCCGCCTTCTGCCGGGCGCCCGCCATGGTGTCGCCGCCCTCCATCCAGGGCCGGCGGAACGTGTCGCCGCCGAACGGATCGGAGCCCGGCCAGCACAGGCTGTGCCAATAGGCGACGGCGAAGCGCAGATGGTCCTCCATCCGCTTGCCGAGCACGAGCCGGTCCTTGTCGTACCATTGGAAGGTGTGCTGGAAGGTTTGCTGGGGTGTTTGCGCATCCGTGCTGTCCGGGCCGGCGAAGCGGAACGGCGCGAGGTCGGCGAAGAACGAAGAGCTCATAACAATCACTCCATGCGCGTGCGTGATCGAGGCGATGCGGCGCTAAGCCCTGCCGCAGGACAAAGTATGGCTCGCGACCCGTCGGAGCAAAGCGAGATGGCGGCCGCCGAGCTCGTTGCGCAAGCATGGTATCCCGCGGCTTCGGCCGCGCGTCCGGCCGCTCGAAACTCCGTCCACCAAGCGGGCCGTCACCGTTGCGCGCACAACGCGCGGCATGGCCTGATGCGTTAACGACATCAGGCGATGGATTCACCGGTAATGAACGATGCACCCGATCCGCCCCCACCCCCGCCTTCGCCTACGCCTTCGCTGGCCACGCCGGTGCCTTCCCTGGCCGCGCCCGCCTCGTTCGGTGGTTGGCTCTGGCCGATGCTGCGCGTTGCTGTCGTCGTGGGCGCCGGGTTCGTCGTCTGGTTCGTCGCCGGGAACTGGAACCGGTGGACCGGCGCCGTCCGCTACGCCCGCACGGACGACGCTTACATGACCGGGGACCTGACGCCGCTGGCCGCCAAGGTCTCGGGCTACGTGGCCCGGGTTTCGGTGGCGGATTTCCAGCCCGTCCAGCGCGGCGACGTGCTGGTGCAGATCGAGCCGGCCGACTACCAGGCGCAACTGGATCAGGCGCAGGCGAACTTGTCCGCCGCGAAGGCCAACCTGGCCAACCTCGACAACCAGAAGGCGATCCAACGCGCCCTGATCCGTCAGGCCGAAGCGACGATCCAGGCCACCGCCGCCGACGTGCTGCGCTACCACCTCGAGGCGACCCGGCAGCGCGACCTCAATCGCGACCGCTTGGCCGGGACCCAGCAGGCGGTGGAGCAGGGCGATGCCAACGAGCGGCGCACCTCGGCGCAGCTGGTGCTCAACAACGCCCAACTCGATCAGCAGCGTGCGGTGCTCGACAGCCTCGACGTGCAGAAGCTGCAGCTCGAGGCGCAGGTCCGCGCCGCGGAAGCGCAGGTGGAGCTGGCCGGCAACAACCTCGGCTACACCAAGATCGTGGCGCCGGCCGACGGGATGGCCGGGCAGCGGCAGGTTCGGCCCGGCCAGTTCGTCAACATCGGCACGCAGGTCGTGTCGGTGATGCCGCTGCCGAACATCTGGGTGATCGCCAACTACAAGGAAACCCAGATGACCAACGTTCGCCTCGGCCAGCCGGCGCGGGTGACGGTGGACGCCTTCCCGGACCTGGCCCTGCGCGGCCACGTCGAAAGCTGGTCGCCCGGCACCGGCAGCACCTTCGCGCTGCTGGCGCCCGACAACGCGACCGGCAACTTCACCAAGGTCGTGCAGCGCGTGCCCGTCAAGGTGGCACTCGACCCGGACCCGGCGCTCGGCACCCTGGTGCGGCCCGGCATGTCGGTGGAGGTCGAGATCGACACGGGCGGCAAAAGCGGCCCGTTCCCGGGGACGCCCGCATTGGCGAGCCAACGCTCGCCATGAGCCTGCATCTGCAGCCGGTCAGCGCGGCCGGGCGGGCGCTGCACGGCTTCGCGCATTTGCATCCGCCGCGGCTGCAGCTCGGCGCCTGGCGCCCGTATGTCGGGATTTTCGGCGTGCTGCTCGGCGCCATCATGGGCACGCTGGGGTCGCGCGCGACGAGCTTCGGGCTGGCCGACCTGCGCGGCGGCCTGCATGCCGGGTTCGACGAGGGCGCCTGGATCACCACCAGCTACGGTATCGGCCAGATGCTGGTCGGGGTGGCGTCGCCTTATTTGGGCGCGGTGTTCGGCGTGCGGCGGGTGCTGCTGCTGGGCATCATCCTGTTCTTCATGGCCTCGCTGCTGGCGCCGCTCACCGACAACCTGCCGGCGTTCGTGGTCATGCTGGGGCTGGCCGGCCTGGGCTCCGGCACGTTCATCCCGCTGACCATCAGCTTCGTCATCCGCAGCCTGCCGGCGCGGCTGGTCGTGTACGGGCTCGCGGTCTATGCGATGAACTCGGAGCTGTCGCAGAACGTCGCGGCGTCGCTCGAGGGCTGGTACGCCGACCACTTGTCGTGGCATTGGATCTATTGGCAATACTGCGCCGCGCTGCCGTTCATGTTCGCGGCGATCTGGTTCGGCGTGCCGCGGGAGAACGTGAACACCGGCCTGCTGCGAAGCCTCGACTGGTACGGGCTGGTGTATGCCGGGCTCGGGCTGACGCTGCTGTATGCGGGCCTGGACCAGGGCAACCGGCTCGATTGGCGCGGCAGCGGCCTGATCGTCGGCCTGCTGGCCGGCGGCGGCATCCTGACGACCGCATTCATCGTGCGCGAGCTGACGACGCCGCTGCCGTTCCTCAACTTGCGCCTGCTGCTGCGCGGCAACCTCGTGCTGCTGATGCTGGCGCTGGCCGGGTTCCGGTTCATCATCCTGTCGACCGCCTACATCATCCCGACCTATCTCCAGGCGGTGCAGAACTTCCGCGAGCTGCAGGTCGGGCAGGTGCTGCTGTGGATCGCGTTGCCGCAGCTGGCGATCGTCGTCCCGCTCGCGATGCTGCTGCTTCGGGTTGACGGCCGCATCGTGCTGGCGTTCGGCACCCTGCTGATCGGGGTCGCCTGCGTCATGGCCGGGGAGCTCACGGCGCAATGGGCGACCGACGACTTCCTGCCGTCACAGATCCTGCAGGCGATCGGGCAGTCCTTCGCGCTGACGGCGCTGGTGGTGCTGATCGTTCGCAGCATCGTGCCGGCGGAAGCGCTGACGGTCGGCTGCTTGCTGCAGATCAGCCGGCTGTTCGGCGGCGAGATCGGGACGGCGTTCATGCAGACCTTGGTCCGCACCCGCGAGCAGATCCATTCGAACCTGATCGGGCTGCACGTCATCGACGGCGCCGGGTTCACCGCCGACCGGTTGGCGGCGTATGCGGGCCGCGTCGGCGCGCATGTGGCCGATCCCGCCGCAGCGGCGGCGCAATCCTCGAAGCTGCTGTCGAGCGCGGTTGTCGCGCAGGCGAACGTGCTCGCCTACGCCGACGGCTTCGCCGCTGCGGCACTCGGCGCGTTCGGGTGCCTCATCCTGATCGCGCTGATGCGGCGCGGGCCCGCTTCGCCGTTTTGACCGGCTCCCCCCGACGCAAGCGGCCTTCAGAACGCCGGCAGCGCGTCCGCTGCGGACCGTTCGCCAATGCTGTCGACGCGATCGGGATAGAATGCCAGGTGGCCCTTGATGTCGGCGACGGCGGGGAACGCGGCCTCATAGCTCCAGACGGCGTTCACGGACCGCTCACCGCCGTCCGGGATGCTGTAATAGGAGCAATCTCCCTTGTAGGGGCAGTAGGTGGTGTGGTCGGTCCGGACCAGCATCTCCATCCTGACGTCGGTGCGGGGGATGTAGAACACCGGCGGGTAGGCCGCTTCCTGCAGCACCAGCGCGGCGCCGGAGTCGGCGACGACCTTCCCCGCCACCATCGCCACCACCCGGCCGCCGGCGGGTCGGGTCGAGATGGGGTGGCTCGAATCTGGAACCTTGACGGGCTTTGCGGTCATCGGGGCCTCCGTTGGTCGAGCGGTTCAAAATCAACCGCCCTGCGCCCCGTACAGTGACGCCGCGCGATCAGAGCCGCAACCGCGTCTGTTCGGCCGACACCTGCCCGCCGGCGCCGCGCCGGGCGCGGTGCGTCCGTGCGGTGAACAGCATGTCCTGGTTCTGCCCCCACTCGCCGCTCAGCACCCGGTCGAGCTGGGCATCGTCCAACTCGTCCCAGCGCCGTCCGCGCAGCGCGCCGTTCGGCACCCGCACCAGCAGCGCCGGCTGCTCCGACCACGCCAGCAGCTCGGACAGGCTCGCCAGCGCCAGCATGTCGCGCAAATGGTGCGCCGTCACGTAGGCGTCCGGCCCCGCGCGGTGCGCCGGCAGCCCGGTCGCGCGGTCCAAGCCGTCGGGACGGCGCCAATACCGCAAGCCCTGGTTGGAATGCGACGGCGCTTCCGGCCAAAGCCGCAGCGCGCATTTGTAGGTGCAGATCCAGCGCGCACCGCCGCGTCAGCCGCGGCAGGCACCACCGCCGCTCGAACGCCGCCCGATGGGCCGCCAACGCGACCGGGCTGCCGACCCGCAGGATGTGGGGGGCGAGTTCGTCCCACCCCGGCGCGCCGGCCACGTCCTCGTCGACGATGTGGTGCACGGCCGAGGTCACCGCCGAGATCGGACAGCCGGGCTGCACCAGGCGGGCGCCCGGGCCGCCGTCGAGCGCCCAGCGTCCGTCGGCGTCCGGCGCCAGGTCCTGCCAGCCCACCTCCACCACGCCGCCATTGGCGAAACTGTCCCCGGTCGTTTCCAGGTCGATCACGCGCAGCCGCGCCGCTTGCGCTTCGGGTCCGTCGGTCATCGCTTCTATATGGGCGGACGGACGCTGCTGCGAAGCGCAGCGGGCGTCCGGCCATCGTTCTGCCGGCATGCGAGCCATGCCCTTGCGGCTTCGCGGTTTGGGCGTCTGAATACCGCCTCGCGTTCGGGGGTTGGGCCGTGCATCGAAGGACCGCTTTGGCAGCAATCGCCGGCACGCTCGCGGGCGCGCGGCCGACCCGCGCGCAGCCGCGGCGCGTGCTGCGCTTCGTGCCGCAGGCGGATCCCGCCATCCTGGACCCGATCATCACGACCGGCCTCGTCACCCGCAACCACGGCTTCCTCATCTTTGACACGCTGTACGGCGTGGACGAGCAGTTCCGGCCGCAGCCGCAGATGCTGGACGGCCACGCGGTCAGCGATGACGGGCTCGCCTGGACCATGCGGCTGCGGGACGGGCTGCGTTTCCACGACAACACCCCGGTCCTGGCCCGCGACGTCGTCGCCAGCCTGCGCCGCTGGGGTGCCAAGGATGCGTTCGGCGCTTCGCTGTTCGCCGTGCTGGACGAGATCGCGGCGCCGGACGACCGCACGATCCGCTTGCGCCTGAAGACGCCGTTCCCGCTGATCCCGGATTGCCTGGGCAAGGTGGGCTCGTCCACCGCCGCCATCATGCCCGAACGCCTGGCTGCGGCGGACCCGAGCACCCCGTTGCGGGAGATGGTGGGCAGCGGCCCGTTCCGCTTCGTGGCCGAGGAGCACGTGCCCGGCTCGCGCGTGGTCTACGCCCGGTTCGACGGCTACGCCTCGCGCCCGCAGGCGCCGAGCCTGCTGGCGGGCGGCAAGCCCGTGCACTTCGACCGCGTGGAATGGCAGACCATCCCCGACCCCGCCACCGCCGCGTCCGCCCTGCAGCGGGGTGAGGTGGATTGGGTGGAGCAGCCGCTGGTGGACCTGCTGCCGTCGCTGCGCGCCGACAAGGCCCTGACCGTGGCGGTGAACGACCCGACCGGGGCGGTCGGGGTGATCCGCTTCAACCAGCTGCACCCGCCGTTCGACAATGCCGAGATCCGCCGCATCGTGCTCGGCGCGGTGTCGCAAGGCGAGTTCATGCGGGCGGTGATCGGCGACGACCAGTCATTGTGGAAGGTCCCGTGCGGCTTCTTCCCGCCGGGCTCGCCGCTGGCCAACGACGAGGGCATGGCCGCGCTGACCCGGCCGCGCGACCTCGGCGCCTCGGCCCGGGCGTTGAAGGAAGCGGGCTATGACGGCCGGCCGGTGACGATGATGGCGCCGACCGATTTCCCCTCGATCAACGCGATGAGCGAGGTGACCCGGGACCTGCTGACGAAGCTCGGCATGACCGTCGACTACGTGGCCACCGATTGGGGCTCGGCGCTGCGGCGCCAAGCCAACCGCGACGTGCCGGCCAAGGGCGGCTACAACCTGTTCTGCACCTACTCGCCCGGCATCACGCATTACACCCCCGCGGCGCACAGCTTCCTGCGCGGCTCCGGCGACCGCGCGACCTTCGGCTGGTCCGTCAGCCCGCGTTTGGAGCAGCTGCGCGACCAATGGCTGGCCGCCCCGGACGACGCCGCCCGCTTGTCGATCGCCCGCCAGATGCAGAGGCAGGCGTTCGTCGACGTGCCCTACGTACCGCTCGGCCTGTTCTTCCAGCCGACCGCGTATCGGCGCGAGCTCAGCGGGATGATCGGCGGCCCGCCGCTGTTCTGGAACCTGCGGCGCGGCTGAGGGCGAACGCATGACGGCCTGCCCGCCGCCAAGCTGCATGACCAGCCGCACGAGAACGACCTGCTGGCGCTTGCCCGATCAACCGCGCTGACGCAGGCTCCGCGATGCCCGGAGAACGAGGCAGGGAGGAAACACGATGGCCGCATACCGCCGCACGCTGCTGATTGCCGGAGCCGCCGCCTTCGCCGCGCCGCGCATCGGCTCGGCGCAGACCAAGAAGTTCAAGGTCGCGCTGTCGAACTCGTACATCGGCAACAAGTGGCGCATCGAGATGGAGAACGTGTTCAAGGCGGCGCTGCAGATGGAGCCGTTCAAGTCGGAGATCGAGGGCAGCATCTTCAATGCCGACAACGACGTCAGCAAGCAGTCGCAGCAGCTTTCGAACATCATCGCCCAGCGGCCGGATGCGATCATCATCAACGCCGCGTCGCCCACCGGGCTGAACGGCATCATCAACCAGGGCGCCGGGCGCGGCATCCTGATGGTCGCCTTCGACAACACCGTCACCACCGACAAGTGCCTGAAGGTCAACACCGACCAGTACGAGATGGGCCGCGCCTGGGCCGATTTCCTGGTCGGCAAGCTGAACGGCAAAGGCAACGTCATCATGGTGACGGGGGTGGCCGGCACGGAGGTCGATCAGGCGCGCAACAAGGGCGCCGAGGACGTGTTCGCCAAGGCGCCCGGCATCAAGGTGATCAACCGCTACACCGGCATGTGGGACAGCTCGACCGCGGAGCGCAACACGGCGGCGATCCTACCCTCGCTGCCGGAGATCGACGGCATCTGGTGCCAGGGCGGCACGGACGGGGTGATCAAGGCCTTCGCCGGCGCCAACCGCAAGATCCCGCCGGTCGCCGGCGAGGCCGAGAACGGCTTCCGCCAATTCATGGTCGGCTATAACGGCACCAAGGTGGACGGCTTGTCGATCGGGCAGCCGCCCTATTTGTCCGTCATCTCGCTCGAGCTGGTCCGGCGCATCCTGCACAACCAGTATCCCAAGCGCGACCTGAAGGTCCCGCTCGCGCCGCTCACCTCCGCCCAGGTCAAGCTCGGCGAAACCGCCTTCACCGACCAGCCCGACAGCTTCTTCGCAGACTTCACCGATGGCGGCGACAGCCCGATCCTGAAGCTCTGCGTCGAGGCGGCGCTGAACGGCACGCCGTGCGGCGGCACGCTCGAGGTGCGCCTGCCGCCGGCATGACGGCCGACGAAGCGGTCGCCGACGGCCAGACGGCCGTCGAGGCGGTCGAGCTGTCGAAGGCGTTCGGCGGCGTCCAGGCGCTCGATCGCGCCTCGTTCGCCGCCGAGCGGGGCGAGGTCCACGCACTGGTCGGCGAGAACGGCGCCGGCAAAAGCACGCTGATCAAGGCGCTGGGCGGCCGCGTGCTGCCGGACGCCGGCACGATCCGCCTGCTGGGGCAGGAGGTCCGGCTGAGCGGGCCGCCGGCCGCCCATGCACGGGGCGCGTGGACGGTGTTCCAGGAGCTGACCTTGCTGCCGGGCATGACGGTCGCCGAGA
Organism: uncultured Alphaproteobacteria bacterium; assembly: GCA_963792675.1. GTDB lineage: Bacteria > Pseudomonadota > Alphaproteobacteria > Acetobacterales > Acetobacteraceae > JBBROS01. Next base: position 84,390 of record CAWBWT010000007.1, on the reverse strand, counting down.
ACCTGCTGCTCGGCCGCGAGCCGCGCGCCCGCTCGGGCCTGATCGCCCGCACCGCCATGGCGTCCCGCGCCGAGGCGGTGCTGTCGGGCCTTGGCGTCGAGCACATCGACCCGCGCGCCCTGGTCGAGGAGATCCCGCTGGCCGACCGGCAAATGGTCGAGATCGCCCGGGCGGTCAGCCACGACCCCGCCATCCTGTTCCTCGACGAGCCGACGTCCTCGCTGGTCGAGCGGGAGGTGGCCTGGCTGTTCGGCCTGATCGCCCGGCTGCGGGACGCGGGCGCCTGCATCGTGTTCACCTCCCACCGCTGGAACGAGGTCCGCTCAATCGCCGACCGGATCACGGTGTTCCGCGGCGGTCGCCACGTCGGCACCTTTCGCGAGCTCAGCGAGGACGAGGCGGTGACGTTGATGACGGGGCAATCGGTCACGACGCTCTACCCGCCGAAGCCGCCCCGTCCCGCCGCGGCCCGGCCGGCACTGTCCGTGCGTGCCCTGTCCGGCAAGCGGCTTGCGCCCACCGACCTGCAGGTCGCGCCGGGCGAGATCGTCGGCGTCGGCGGCTTGGCCGGCCACGGACACCGCGAGCTGTTCTTCACCCTGTTCGGCGCCGAGCGGGCGGCCGGCGGCGAGGTGCGGGTGGGCGAGCGTGTGGCCCGGCTGCGCAGCCCGCGCGACGCCATCGGCCGCAACGCGACCGCACTGGTGCCGGAGGACCGCAAAAGCGAAGGGCTGCTGCTGCCGATGAGCGTGCGCGACAACCTGTCGCTGGCCATCCTGCCGCAGATCGCCCGGTTCGGGATCCTGCGGGGCGCGACCGAACGCCGCCTCGCGCGCGTCGAGGTCGCGCGGCTGAAGGTCCGCACCGCGAGCCTCGCCACCCCGGTGGGGGCGCTGTCGGGCGGCAACCAGCAGAAGGTCCTGCTCGGCCGCTGGCTGCTGACGGAGCCGAAGGTGCTGCTGCTGTACGACGTGACCCGCGGGGTGGACGTCGCCACCAAGCACGAGATCTACGGCCTGATCATGCGCCTGGCCGAAGCCGGCCGGGCGATCCTGTTCTATTCGAGCGACGCCGAGGAGCTCGCCCATCTCTGCCACCGCGTGCTGGTGATGCGCGAGGGACGTATCGTGCGCGAGCTGGAAGGCGACGCGATCAGCGCCGAGCAGGTGGTGTCCGCCGCAGTACGCGATGCCGCCTGAGCCGGTGGCGGCCCTACCCCCAGCCCGGCGCCGTCCGCGCGGGAGGCATTGGCTCGGGCAGAATGTCGGGCTGATCCTGGCCGGGGCCATGCTGCTGGCGAGCCTGGCGCTCTATTGCGGCATCTACTACCGCGCCCAGGGCATGCTGCCCGGCGATTTCGAGCTGACCACGACGGTCAACAACACCATGCCGCTCGTGCTGGCGGCGATCGCGCAGACGCTGGTCGTGCTGACGCGCGGGATCGACCTTTCGGTGGGCGGCGTGATCGACCTCGCCAACGCCGTGGCCGCGATCGGACTCGGCGACAGCGTCGGCAGCACCGTGGTGGGGGCCGCGGGCGTGCTGCTGATCGGCGCCGCCTGCGGGTTGCTGAACGGGGCGCTGGTGGCCTACGGGCGGCTGCAGCCGATCCTGGTGACGCTGGCGACGCTGTCGATCTTCCAGGGCATCGCCATCCGCGTGCTGCCGCAACCCGGCGGGCAGGTCCCGGACGGCTTCACCGCACTGCTCGCCAACCCGTCCGGGCCGCTGTCGCTGGTCTACGTGGCGCTGCTGGTGCTGCTCTGGTGGGTGCTGCGGCGGACGCGGCTGGGCGTCGGGATCTACGCCATCGGCAACGACGAGGACGCGGCCGCGGCCAACGGCATCGACGCGCGGCGGACCAAGGTGCTGACCTACATGCTGGGCGGCGCTTGCTCGGCCGCCGCCGGGCTGCTGCTGGCCGCCAACGCGACCGCCGGGGACGCCACCACCGGCAACGGCTACACGCTGACCTCCATCGTCGCCGTCGTGCTGGGCGGCGTCAGCCTGTTCGGCGGGCGCGGCAGCGCGGTGGGCGCCATCATGGGCGCGTTCGTCACGACGATGATCGTCAACATCCTGTTCTTCGCGCAGATCGACCCGCTGTACCAGTCCTTCTACGAGGGCCTGTTCCTGGTCGCCGCGGTGGTGCTGGCCAGCGGCATCGGCCGCGCGTTGCGGCGGCGATGATGCGCGCCCTGCTGACCCCGGACCGGCGCCGGATCCTCTACGCCGGGCTCGCCGCCGTGCTGCTGTTCGTGATCGGGGCGCAGGTGCGGCCGGGCTTCGGCAGCCTGGACAGCATCTCGGCCGTGCTCGTGGTCGCCTCCTTCGTCGGCTTGGTCGCGGCCGGGCAGATGTTCGTCATCCTGATCGGCGGGATCGACCTCTCGGTGCCCTGGGTCCTGAACGGGGCGGCGATCCTGATGGTGACGTCATCGCTGGGGCAGGACGACCGCGCCGCCTGGGGGCTGCTGCTGACGCTGGGCATGGGGCTGGGCGTCGGCGCGCTGAACGGCGTCGGGATCGCGCTGTTCAACGTGCCGGCCGTCGTGATGACGCTGGCGATGAACGGCATCATGCAGGGGCTCACGCTCGGGTTCAGCGGCGGCATGACCTGCGGCGCCTGCGCCTCGTATGCGCCGCCGCTGGTTCGGAACGCGGTGCACGGCAGCTTGCTCGGCATTCCCGCAGCGCTTTGGGTCTGGGTCGCGGTCGCGGCCGTCGTTTCCGCCGTGCTCAGCCTGACGGGCTTCGGGCGGCGGACCTATGCGGTCGGCACGAGCGCGCGCGCCAGCTACCTCGCCGGCATCAACGTCACGGCGGTGACGGTCGCGCTCTATGCCCTGAGCGGGTTTTTCTCGGCGGCGGCGGGCATCATGCTGGTCGGCTTCGGCGGACAAGCCGCGCTCGGCATGGGCGACCCGTACCTGTTCCAGTCGATCGCCGCGGTGGTGATCGGCGGCGTCGCGATCCTCGGGGGCCGCGGCCACTATGTCGGCGTGGTCGCCGGCACCGTCAGCCTGGTCGCGCTCGTCAGCGTGCTGATGGCGCTGAACATGCCGCAATACGGCCGCAGCATCATCTACGGGGTGATCATCCTCGGTCTGCTGCTGCTGTATGGCCGGGAAGCCGAGCGCTGATCCGGCGGCGGCGTCACAGTCCCATGTAGGCGCGGCGGGTGATATCCTGGCCGCGGAAGCTGATGCGGCCCGCCCGGGCCCGCACCAGGCCGGCCACCGTCGACAGCAGGGTCGTCTTGCCGGCCCCGTTGGCGCCGACGATGGCGACGATCTCGCCGGCCGCGACCCGGAACGACGCGTCGAGCAGCACGGTCGCATCGCCGTAGCCGGCGGTGACGCCATCGACCGACAGCAGCTCAGGGCGGCGAGCACGGCGAGTGCCAGCGGCAGCTCACCGGCGAAGGTCTTAACCGGCAGCGGCCGCCGGACGGCGTCCCGTCTGATCGGCGGGCGTTCAGCCGCTACGATCGCCGGCGCCTGGCCTTCGTCAGTGCTCACGGACGCCGACCTCCTCGGCGCCGACCTGGCCGAACAGCCCCGAGGGCCGCACGATCAGCACGGCGATGAACACCGCGAACAGCACCGCGTATTTCAACGCGGGGTCGAGATAGTAGCCGGCCAACGCCTCGGTCAATCCGACGACGAAGCCGCCGACATAGGCGCCGAGCACGCTGCCGAGCCCGCCCAGCCGATCTGCGGCGACAGCGAGTAGATCGGCGTCAGCAGGCAGCCCGCGAGCCCCGCCAGCGCCGCGCCGATGCCGAAGGTCAGCATGTAGATCCGGTCGACGTCGATCCCCACCAGCCGCGCCGCCGCCCGGTCCTGCGCCAGCGCGCGGATCGCCCGGCCGAGCATGCTGCGCTTGAGGAACAGGCCGAGCACGACGGCCACCGCCGTCGCCGCGACCAGGGCGATCACGCGCACCAGACCGACCTGGACGCCGGCGACGCCGATGCTGGTTCCGGCGACGGCGCTCGGCACGCTGTACGCCGTGCCCCGGGTGGCCGCGAGCACCAGGTTCTGCAGCAGCAGCAACAGGCCGAAGGTCGCGAATCTGCATCGCCGGCTCGTTGCGCAGCGGCGCCAGGATCAGCCGCTGCACGACGGCGCCCAGGACGAACAGACCCGGCACCACGACGATTACGGCAAGGTATGGGTCGAGGTTCAGCACGCTGTAGGCGGCGTAGGTGCCATACATGCCGAGCATCACGAACTCGCCTTGGGCGAAGTTGACGATGCGGATCACCCCGAAGATCAGGTTCAGCCCGACGCTGACGAGCGCATAGATGCCGCCCAGCAGGACGCCGACCGCGGCGACGTTGACGAGGTCGGCCGCGTGGTTCCGCCGGCTGCCGTCGCCGGCTACTTGCGCCCGAGCTCGGCCAGCGCCGTGCCCGGCGCCATCGCTTCCTTCGGAAACACCGCGCGCACCTGGCCGTCCTGCCATTGCGCGATCACCGGCAAAGCGCGCGTGTTCTGCATCGTCTTGTCGTACTTGACGCCGTAGCCGGTCGAGAGCCACAGGTCGGGGTTGGCGTTCTTGGCGCGCAGAATCGAGTCGGACAGGTCCACTGCGCGGGCGCTGTGCGAGCCGACGCTGACCTGCACCCCGGCCGCCTTCAGCAGCTGCTCCTGCTCCTTGGCGATGGAGGTGCCGAACGCCGAATCCTCGTGCTCGATCCACACCTTGGCGTCCTTCGGCGCCCGGCCGAGCTCGGCAGCGCGAGCTGCAGCACGCCCTCGACCGAGCGGCGGGCGAAGGCGGAGCTGTCGGGGCCTGTACGTGCAAAATTCGGCAGGCCGCGGTCGGTGAGGTCGCGGGCGAGCGCGTTGGTTTCCCAGTAGAGCTTGCCGTTGTTGAGCGCTGCCTCGCTGGCCGCGTTGGAGATGGCGGTGACGTAGGTCCCGGCCAGCACGTCCACCTTGTCGCGGCCCACGAGCTGCTCCACGGCGGCGATGCCCTCCTGCGCGCTGGTGGCGCTGCCGCGTACGACCGCGTCCTTGCGGCCCAGCACGCCGCCGCTTGCGTTGGCCTGGTCGACGGCGATGTCGTAGCCGCGCGTCATCTCGTCGCCATACAGCGCCATGCCGCCCGAGTAGGGGTCGACCACCCCGATCTTGAGGTCCGCAGCCCTTGCGGCGGCGAGCAGGACGGCGGCGATGACGGCCGCGATGCGTGGTGCCTTGAACGCGCCCATTCTTATTCCCTCCCAACCGCCCGGATCTGCGCCCGTCGCGGTGAACCGCCCGGCACTCCGGCGTTCGTTGCATGCCGGAGAATAGCGTCTAGCTTACCATCTGCAAGCGAACTACTTCCCGCCCCGCATGGCCCGGCACCGGTCTGCGCTTGCCGGGGCGTCCAGCGTGAACCGCTGGCGGTCGCCAAGAGTGGCCGTGCGGGCCACCACCACGCCGTAGACCTGTTCCGGCTTGTCCTGGCCGATCAGCCCGCAATCCAGGTCCCGCGCGACGCCGGCAAGCTCGCGCTCCAGCGGATTGCCTTAGCCGCCGCCGCCCGGGGAGGACAGCACCACGCGGTCGCCGGCCGCCAGCGTGATCCGCTCGGCCTTGGAGCGCATCGGCGGCACCCACTCCGCGCCGCCGACGCGGAAGCGCACGTCGTTCGCCGCCGCCGGGCCGCCGCCTTCGATGCCGGGCGGCCGGTGGTCCACCCGGTCGCCCAGGATCGACACCACGCAATCGCCCAGCGCGGTGATGCCGTAGGTCGAGCCGCAGCCGCCCCGGTGCAGCCCGGCGCCGCCCGAGCCGTCGCGGATGGCGTAGTGCTCGAACCGCAGCGGATAGCGGTGTTCGGACATCTCGACCGACATGAACTTCGCCATCGAGCCCGGCGGCGTGCCATTGACCAGGCCGTCCGACTCGCGGCTGGCGCCGTAGCCGCCGGGGAAGGGGTAGACCGCCACGTGGTAACCGCCGGTGGTGCCGAACGGCGCGGCCGGCACCAGGCCGGGAGTCGCTTGTGCGAGGGCCGCGAACACCACGTCCACCACGCGCTGCACGACGTCGGTGGTGCCGCCCACCGGCGACGGGTACTGGGCGGCCAGGATCGATCGCTCGGGGATGGTGAAGCGGGTCGGCCGGAACGCGCCGCCGTTCACCGGCACGCCCGGGAAGACGTGCTTCAGCGCGACCAGGCACATCGACATCGTGGTGCCGTCGGAGATGTTCATCGGCCCGCGCGCGGTCGGCGCCGTGCCGGTGAAGTCGAAATGCAGGTCGGAGCCCGCGACGGTGATGGCCAGCGCCACCTTCAGCGGCTTGTCGTCCACGCCGTCATTGTAGAACCAGTCCACCACCCGATAGGTGCCGTCCGGGATCTCGGCAATGAAGGAGCGCATCATCTGCTCCGACCGGCCCATCAGCTCGGCGATGCAGGCGCGCAGCGTCGGCTCCCCGTACTTCGCGGCCAGCGCATCGAGGCCGCGGCGGCCGACCGCGAACACGTTGATCATGGCCGCGAGGTCGCCCTCGAGCTGCCGCGGCAGCCGAACGTTGGCGGTGATCAGCCGCACCAACGCCGCGTTGTAGCGGCCCTGGTCGAACAGCTTCAACGGCGGAATGATGATGCCTTCCTGGTGGATCTCGGTCGCCGACGGCGCCCAGCCGCCGGGCACGCTGCCGCCCATGTCCAACCAATGGCCGGTGTTGGCGAACAGCGCGAACAGCTTGCCGTCCACGAAGGCCGGCGAGACCAGGATCACGTCGTTGAGGTGGGTGCCGCTCAGGTAGGGGTCGTTGACGATCCACAAATCGCCCTCGTGGAACCCGCCCTCGGCGGCCGCGACGGCGATCACGCGCTGCACCGTCCATTGCATGTTCGCCAGGAACTGCGGCAGCCCGTAGCCGCCTTGGGCGATGGTCTCGCCCGACACGGCGTCGTACAGGCCGTGCGCGCAATCGTTGGGTTTCGGAAATGATCGGCGAGATCGCGGCGCGGATGAGATGCAGGTCCATCTCGTCGGCGATCTGTTCCAAGGCGCCGCACACCACGGCCAGGGTCACAGGGTCCATCAGCGCATCTCGACCAGGATGTTGCCGAAGGCGTCGACCCGCACCCGCATGCCGGGCTCGATCACGCAGGTGGTGTCCGCCTGTTCCACGATGGCGGGGCCGTCGAAGCGATGGCCGGGCCGCAAGCCGGCGCGGTCGTAGATCGGCGTATCGGTCCAGCCGCCGCCGAAATAGACCGGCCGGGTCGAGACGACCGCAGGCGAGGCGTCCGGCATGGCAGCAGCCGAACGCGCGGCCGGCATGGCCCGGCGTCCGCGGACCGCCGTCTTCAGGCTGACGATCGTCACCGCAATGTCGCCCAGCGTGTTGCCGTACTCGGCGCGGTAGACGTCGTGGAACGCCACCGTCATGCGGTCGAGGTCCCACCCGGCCTCAACCGGCACCCGCAGCGTATGGATTTGCCCGGCATTGGACATCGGCGCCGCGCACTCGACCTCCACCGCGTCCACCGCCGCGTCGCTGTCGCGCAACTGCCGCTCGCCGTCCGCCCGCTGCTGCTCGAACACCGTCGCCGAACTCGACCTCGACCCGCGCACGAACACCATCGGCGACACGATGCTGGCGCGGATGCGCGCCACCTACGCCGACGGCGAAACCCGCGACCCGGCCAAGCTGCGCACCTTCATCGCCCAGGGCCGCAAGATGATCCTGTACCACGGCGCAAGCGACCCCTCGATCCCCGCCTCGCAGTCGATCGCCTTCTACCGGGAGCTCGCGGCGCTGCAGCACGGCATGCCCAGGACACAGGCGAACGTCCGGCTGTTCCTGGTCCCCGGCATGCACCATTGCAGTTGCGGCCCGGCCCCGGACCAGTTCGACACCCTGTCCGCGCTCGAGAACTGGGCCGAGCACGGCCGCGCGCCGGACGCGATCCAGGCCAGCACCAAGCCGAACAGCGCGGCGCCCCACCACCTGCCGCTCTGCCCCTATCCGCAGCAGGCGCGCTTCCGCGGCACCGGCGACGTCGCCGACACCGCCACTTGGCGCTGCCTGCCGGGCGCGGCGAAGTAGGCGCCGCCCCCTCCCTCGCAGCGCTCAGCGCAGCCGCTCGAACGCCGTCTCCCGGAACCACGCAATCGTCGCCGCCGACACCAGCCCGGCCGCCACCAGGTAGAACGTCGGCGCGATCGGCGTGCCCGTCTGCTGGATCAGCCAGGTCGCGATGAACGGCGCAAAGCCGCCGAACACGGCCACCGACAACGAGTAACCGATCGACATCAGCGTGGTCCGTCGCCGCGTCGGGAACAGCTCCGCCAACGCCGCCGGACCCGGCCCGGAAAAGCAGGCGATCACCAGGTTGAACCCGATCTGGACCAGCGCCACCCCCCACACCGAAAGCCCCGACAGGATCAGCCGGAACCCCGGATACGCCAGCACCGCGAACGCCACGCAGCAGAACAGCAGCAACGGCTTGCGCCCGACCCGGTCCGACAACGCCCCCATCACCGGTATCGCCAGCAGCAGCGCCAGCAGCGCCACGGTGTTGGACCAGAGCGCCTCCGCCGCCGACAACCCCGCATATTTCTGCGTGAACGTCGGCAAATAGGTCAGCATCACGTAATACGACACCGTCCACAGCACGGTGAAGCCGAACGCCCGCGCCATCAGCCCGAACGGGCTCCCCAGCGCCGCCAGCCCCGACCCCTGCCCCGCCTGCTCCTCGCGGAACCGCGGCGTCTCGTCGATCCCCCGCCGCAGCCACAGCCCCACCGGCAGCAGCACCGCCCCGAGCAGGAACGGCAGCCGCCACGCCCACGCATCGATCACCGCCGGCGCGAACAGGTTGTTCAGCACCGCCGCCACCGCCGAACTCATCAGCACCCCGCCCACCACCGAAGCCTGGCTGTAGCTGCCGAAATACCCGCGCCGCCCGGCCGGCGACCACTCCACGATGAATGCGGTCGCGTTGCCCCACTCGCCCCCCGCCGACAACCCCTGCAGGATCCGGCACAGCACCAGCAGCACCGGGGCCGCGACGCCGATGCTCCCATACTCCGGGATCAGCCCGATCCCGACCGTCCCCACCGCCATCAGCAGGATGGTCGTCACCAGCGCCGACTTCCGGCCCCGCACATCCCCCAGCCGCCCCAGCACGACCGCCCCCAACGGTCGCGCCAGGAACCCCACCCCGAACGCCGCGAACGTCGACAGCAATGCCGCGACCTCGTCGGCGCCCGGAAAGAACTTGCGCGCGATCACGCCGGCCAGGAAACCGTAGATGCCGAAATCGTAATACTCGAGCACGTTGCCGATCCCCGCCGCGGTGATCGCCCGCCGCGCCGTCATCGCCGGCGCGGCAGCCCCGCTGCCATACCCTGTCGCCGCCCCGCTCATGCCCGCCTCCGCCTCGCCCCGGCGAGGCCGTGCCTCGCCCGGCGAACGCTCCCACGCACCAGCCCCGCGCACAACGCCGGCCGCCCCCGTTGCCCGCCCGCCCCCACCCTCGCACAATGCCCGGCGCAGCGACGGAGGCCCCCATGAGCGACACCAAGCATCCCGACGGCGAGCCCTGGGAATGGCCCGAAGCCACCTGGCGCCGCATCGTCGGCCGCGCCCGCGCCGGCCGCAGCCTCGCACCCGCCGCCTGGCCCGGCGGCGCCCGCTGCGCCGTCGCCATCTCGTTCGACGCCGACCACGACACCATCCCGCTCCGTGACAGCGACGAAAGCCCGATGCGCATCAGCCAGGGCCAGTACGGCAACCGCCAAGCCATGCCCCGCATCCGCCGCCTGCTCGAACGGGAAGCGGTGCCGGCCAGCTTCTTCTACCCCGCCGTCTCCGCCCTGCTCTATCCCGACGAGGTCCGCGCCGTCGCCGCCGATGGCCACGAGATCGGCATCCACTCCTGGATCCACGAAGCCAACACCCGCCTCCCCCCCGGCGTCGAGCGCGACCTCACCTTCCGCGCCGCCGACACGCTCGAGCGCCTCGCCGGCCGCCGCCCCGTCGGCATGCGCACCGCCAGCTGGGACTTCTCCGTCGACACCCTCTCCATCATCCGCGAGCTCGGCCTCCTCTACGACAGCTCACTGATGGCCGACGACGACCCCTACGAGCTCACCGACGGCGGCGAGCCCACCGGCGTGGTCGAGCTGCCGCCCGAATGGATCCGCGACGACGCCGTCTATTACAACTTCGTCCGCTTCAGCGCCCTGCGGCCCTACACCCCGCCCAGCGCCGTGCTCGAGATCTTCACCGCCGAGTTCGACGCCGCCTGGGAGGAACGCGGCCTGTTCCTGCTCACCTTGCACCCGCACGTATCCGGCCACCGCTCCCGCCTGCCGGTCCTGGACAAGCTGATCGCCCACGCCAAGGCGCGCGGCGGCTGCTGGTTCGCCACCCACGCCGACATCGCCCGCTGGTGCAAGGAGCAAGCCCCACCCCCCGCCTGATCGGCGGGCGGCCCGTGAGCGGGTGCGTCAGCCCTCACTGCTTCAGCACGCCGGCCAGGAACCCGGCGGCGTCGGCGTTCGCCGCCGCGGCCGCCGCCGCATTGAACTCCAGGTGATACCCGAACGCCTCCCGCGGCCCGTCGCGCAACGCTTCGGCGTCGAACCCGTGATGCGCCCCGGACAGCACCACCAGCTTCACCGCCGCCCCGCCTCCGTGCGGCAGCGCCGCCATCACCTCGCAATCCGCCGCCGACGCCCACCGGTCGAGCGCGCCGGTCAGCACCAGCACCGGCGCCGACACCGTCGCCGCCACCGGCGAGCAAGCCGGGTAGAACGCCACCCCGGCCGCGAATTGCCGGCCCGGCCGCTGCTCCGTCCCGATCGGGCTCAGCGCCAGCAGCACCGCGCTGCCGCCCTGCGCCGCCCCCAGCAGCCCGACCCGCGCCGCGTTCACGAACGGCTGCCCGGCCAGGAAATCGAGCGCCCCGTACGCGTCGGCGATCCGGTCCGCCGCCGGCTCGCCGCGCACCGAAACGCAATCCTGCTCGATCCCCCGCGGCCCGAAACTGTCCACCGCCAGCACGGCATAGCCCTGCGCCACGTAGCGCTCCGCTTGCTGCTGCCGCCGGGCCACCGTCGCGTCGCCGCTTTCGCACCCGTGCAGCAACACGAGCGCCGGAAACGGACCCGCCCCGGCCGGCCGGAACAGGTCCCCGCCGACCATCTCGCCCGGCCGCGCCGCGGCCACGCGCCCATGCTCCTGCGCGAACCGCCGCAGGAACGGCGTCGGCTCCACCACCGCCGACGCAAACCGCACCGGCTCCGCCCACCCCGCCCCAGCCCCGGCAACCCCGGCCACCGCCAGCACCGCCGAAACCAACCCCGCTTTCACGACCATCCCCGCCTCCCCTCCCGGTCCGCCGGTGCAGGCACCCGGCCCACGCCGGCATCGGTGCCCTGCGGTGCCTCATGGCACTCTTGCCCGCCACCATACCCGAGTAGCGCCACCTCGCTCCACAACCCGACCGGCGCCTATAAAGGGTCGCCGATCGCCTGAACCGTCAGCGCCTGTCGGACGAGCCACGTGTCGGTATACATCTCGAGCCGCGCGAACTTGCCGTCACGGACGTGGCAGACGTGAATGGCTGCGACTACTGCCTGGCGGCGCACACCTACCTGGGCCGCGAGCTCGCCCACCTGGATGACGCCGAACTCGCCTCCAATCGCAGCGGCGCCTCGAACGACCCGAAGGCGGATTCAGCGGTTCGCTTTGCCGCCAATGTCACGCGCACACGCGGCCACGTCGCCGCGGCGGACCTAGCCGCCGTGCAGCAGGCCGGCTACCGCGATGCGCAGTTGGTGGAGATCGTCCTGCACGTCGCGCTGAATACTTGGACCAATTACTTCAACGAAGTGGCCAAGATCGACATCGACTTCCCCGCCATCGAGGCCCGCGAGGCCGCGTGACGCAACCGCAACGCCTGCCCCGGTGGCGTGCTCGGCCCGCCGCTGGGGTGGTTTGCCCGAAACAGCTTTACCCCGGGTGGGATCGCCCGGGTGAATCCGCAATGTGGCCCCCGGGCAAGGTCTCGGGCGACAATGAACGAGAGCGGTTCCGCCCCGTAACCCTTGACATTAACCCTGCTCAAATGTTCTTGATCCGTTCATGCCCGCCCAACCGCAATCGGCCGCCCCGGAGACCGCGCCTGACCAGCAGGACGCGGACGCGCGCTATTATCGCGCCATCCTGCACGAGCTGATCGACATGGCCGCCGACATCGCCCGACAGGTGCACCGGCAAGTCATTGCCCAGCCGCAAGCCCCGGCCACCGGCGCGCCCGCGCCGTTGCCCGACCCCACGATCCCGTTCGATCGCATCGCCCGTGCCATCCGCCGCACCGTCGCCCTCGCCCGCCACATCGCCCAGCCCGCCGCCGCAACGCCCGCCGCCGCAACGCCCGACCGCGCCCGCCGCCGCGTCGTCGCCCGCGCGCGCATCATCCGCGATGTCGAGGACGCCATCGGCCGCAACACCCGCGGCGCCGCTGCCGCCGCCCTGCGGGCCGAGTTGGCCGAGCGCCTCGACGCGCCCGACCTCGACGCCGACATCTTCGACCGACCCATCGCCGACATCATCGCCGACATCTGCCGCGACCTCGGCCTCGCCGCCCCGCCCGGCGTCCAGCCCTGGACGCGCCGCACCCCGGCCGACCTCCGCAACCTCGCCGCCCTCGCCGCCTCGGCCCCTGCCCGGCCAGCCCCGGCCGCGCCAACCGAACCCGCCGAAGCACCCGCTCCCGCCGCCAAACCCGCCGCGCGACCTATCGACCGCCCGCGGCAGCGCGCAACGCCCCGCAACGGCCCGCCCGACGACCTCGTCGGAGCCGGCGCCATGATCCTGCGCTACGCCAATCACGGCCAGGACCCGTGCCCAGGACCTAAGACCGACCCCTGACCGGCCCCGGCATTCCTGCCGCAACCGCGCGCCGGCGTTGATCCAGCCTCGGCACCAAGCCCGTCATCCCGACGCACCGTCCAGCGGCGTCCACCGCGCGTCTGCCCGCGACGACGCAAGCGCCGCCGCGATGAACCGCATCCCCCGCACTCCGTCCTCGATGCCGGGCACCAGCAGGCTGGCCGGATCCGGCGCTCGCCCCGCGCCCCGCGCTTCGAGCTGCTCGGCGAAGTCGCGATACAGCTGCGCGAACGCCTCCAGGTATCCCTCCGGATGCCCGGCCGGCAGGCGGGCCGCATGCGTCGCCGCCGCCCCCACCCCCGCCCCGGCCCGGCGGATCAGCCGCCGCGGCTCCCCGAACGGCGCATGCCACAGCTCGTTCGGCTGCTCCTGCGCCCATTCCAGCCCGCCCGCCTCGCCATACACCCGCAGCCGCAGCCCGTTCTCATGCCCCGGCGCCACCTGCGACGACCACAGCATCCCCCGCGCCCCGCCCTCGAAGCGCAGCAGCATCTGCGCATTGTCGTCGAGCGCCCGGCCCGCCACGAACGTGCTCAGCTCCGCGGCCACGCTGGCGCAGCGCAGCCCGGACACGAACTCCGCCAGGTTGAACGCATGCGTGCCGATGTCGCCGAGGCACCCGGCCTCGCCGCTGCGGGCGGGGTCGGTACGCCACGCCGCCTGTTTCTGTCCCGCCTGGTGCTCCCCGGTCGCCTCCAGCCGGGTCGTCAGCCATTCCTGCGGATACTCCGCCTGCACCACGCGGATGGCGCCGAGCGCCCCCGCCCGCACCATCTCCCGCGCCTGCCGCACCATCGGATAGCCGGTGTAGTTGTGCGTCAGCGCGAACGGCACCCCCGTCCGCTCCACCGTGGCCGCCAACGCGAGCGCGTCCTCCAGTCGATGCGTCAGCGGCTTGTCGCACACGACCGGGATGCCGCGTTCGAGGAAGGCGGTGGCCGCCGCCGCGTGCACGTGGTTCGGCGTCACCACCGCGACGGCGTCGATCCGGTCCGCGCGGGCGGCCTCGCGCTCGGCCATCTCGGCGAAACTGCCATAGGCGCGGTCTTCGGCGATGTGCAGCGCCGCGGCGCTCGCACGCGCCCGCGCCGGGTCGGAAGCCAGCGCGCCCGCCACCAGCTCCCAGCGGTCGTCGAGCCGGGCGGCGATGCGGTGCACGGCGCCGATGAACGCACCTTCGCCGCCGCCCACCATGCCGAGCCGCAGCCGCCGGCCCATCAGCCGAGCCCCAGCATGCGGCGGTTCGCCGCCTCGTCGGCGCCGCTCGCGGCAAAGTCGTCGAACGCCCGGGCGGCGACCTGGATCAGGTGGCTTTCGATGAACGGCGCCCCCTCCGCCGCGCCCTGCTCGCCATCCTTGATGCAGCACTCCCATTCGAGCACCGCCCAGCCGTCGAACCCGTACTGCGACAGCTTGGAGAAGATCCCGGAGAAGTCCACCTGCCCGTCGCCGAGCGAGCGGAACCGGCCGGCCCGGTTCACCCACGGCTGGAACCCGCCATACACGCCCTGCCGCCCGGTCGGGTTGAACTCGGCGTCCTTGGCGTGGAACATCCGGATCCGCTCGTGATAGATGTCGATGAAGCCCAGATAGTCGAGCTGCTGCAGCAGGAAGTGGCTGGGATCGTACAGGATGTTGCAGCGCCGGTGGCCGCCGACCCGCTCCAGGAACATCTCGAACGTGACCCCGTCGTGCAGGTCCTCGCCGGGGTGGATCTCGTAACAGACGTCCACGCCCGCCTCGTCGAACGCATCCAGGATCGGCCGCCAGCGCCGCGCCAGCTCGTCGAACCCGGTCTCAACCAGCCCGGCCGGCCGCTGCGGCCACGGGTACAGAACGGCCACACCAGCGCGCCCGGAGAACGTCGCATGCGCCGATAAGCCCAAATGCCGCGACGCTCGCGCGGCCTTGCGCAGCTGATCCACCGCCCACTCCTGCCGCGCCTGGGGGTTGCCGCGCACGGCGGGTGCGGCAAAACCGTCGAACGCGACGTCGTAAGCCGGGTGCACCGCCACGAGCTGCCCCTGCAGATGCGTGGACAGCTCCGTCAGCTCCACGCCCGGCCTCGGCCAGCGTGCCGCGCACCTCGTCGCAATAGTCCTTGCTGCTCGGCGGCGCGGTCGAGATCGAACAGCCGCGCATCCCAGCTCGGGATCTGCACGCCCTTGTAGCCGTGCCCGGCCGCCCACCGCGCGATCGCGCCGAGGCTGTCGAACGGCGCCGCATCGCCGGCGAACTGCGCGAGGAAGATCGCCGGGCCCTTGATGGTCTTCATTGCCGCCTCCTATTCGCTCCGATCATACCAACGCCAGCGCCTCGCTCGGCAGCGCCAGCCGCACCCCATCGCGAAACAGTGCGGCCCGCCCCGGCGCACAGGCGACGTGCGCGGCGCCGCCGGGCTGGAACCCGCTGCCCGGCGGCACCTTGGCCCGGACGTGCTCCCCGCCGCCGAGCCCGAGCGTCAGCAGGACGACGCCGCCGATCCCGATGGTACGGGCGATGACGCTGGCAGGGACCGAACCCGGGAACGGCACCGGCGCCACCAGCAGGTGCTCGGGCCGCACGCCGAGCGTGAGCGGGGGCGCGCCGGGCACCGGATCCGGCAGCAACGCGAACCGCATCCCATCCGGCCCCGGCACGCCGGGGCAAAAACTCATGCCGGGATTGCCGAGGAACCAGCCGCCGAACTCGGTCTCCGGCCGCTCGTACAACCGGCGCGGCGTGTCGCACTGCAGGATGCGTCCGTCCTGCATCAGCGCGATCCGGTCGGCAACGGTCATCGCCTCGGTCTGGTCATGCGTCACGTAGACGATCGTCTGCTGCAGGCGCCGGGTGATCTGCTTGAAGGCCCGCATTAGCTGCAGCTTGGCCGCGAGCTCGATGTTGGTGGTCGGCTCGTCGAACAGCAGCACCGGGCAATGCCGGGCCACGGCGCGGCCGACCGCGACCCGTTGCCGGCCGCCGGCGTCGAGCTCGCGCGCCCGCCGGCCGGCCATCGGGCCGAGTGCCAGAATATCCAGCACCTCCTGGACCCGCCGCTCGCGCAGCTCGGGCGACAGGCTGCGGTCGTGGCGCAGCGGCTCGCGGATGTTGTCGGCGACCGAAAGGGTCGGGTAGGTGACGGGATACTGGAACACCATCGCCAGGTTGCGCTTGCGCGCCGGCCACCGCGCGACATCGGCGCCCCCCAGCAGGATCGCGCCCCCATCCGGCCGCTCAAGCCCGGCGATCAGCCGCAGCAGCGTCGTCTTGCCGCAGCCGGACGGGCCGAGCAGGCAGGTCACCGTGTCGGCCGGGAAGTCGAAGCTGAGCCGGTCCAGCACGGCAACGGCGCCGAACCGTTTCGAGAGGTCGCGCACCGCAATGCCGCTCATGCCGCCCCGCTGCTGACGGCGCCGGCGCCGAGACGGGCACCATCCGGCGCGAACACGGCGAGCTTGTCCGGACGCACTGACAGCAGCAGCCTGCCGTCGAGTTCCTCCGTCCCCGCCGACGCCGACGCCGCTGGCAGCACGGTGACGAGCGCGCCGGTATCCAGCGCCGACCCGTCACCGCCGCCGGCATCGAAATGCACCACCAGCTCGGCGCCGAGGTCCTCCACCAGACGAACCACCGCCTGCACGTCCAACCCGCCCGGCTGCGTCGCCGGCTCGAAGTGCTCGGGCCGCACGGCGATGCTGACCGGCCCCGCCGCCACTGTCCCGGCCAGGTGAAAGGCTCCAAGCCTCGAGCGGCAGCGCCCCTCCGCATCGACCGTGCCCGGCAGCACGTTGCAGCGGGGAAAGCCGACGATCTCCGCCGACCGCAACGCTTGCGGCCGGTGGTAGATCGCCTCGGCGGGCCCGTGCTCGACCAGCTGGCCGCGGTCCAGCACGGCGATGTCGTCGGCCACCGCAAGCGCCTCGAGCGAGTCGCTGGTGGCGTAAAGGAACGCCGCGCCATACTCCTCGCGCAGCCGCTTCAGATCGTCCACCAGCCGCTCGCGCAGCTTGAAGTCGAGCCCCACCAGCGGATCGTCCAGCACGTAGGCGTCGGCCTCCCGCACCAGGCCGCGGGCCAGCGCCGCCCGCTGCTTCTGCCCGCCCGACAGCGCGTCCGGCCGCTTGCCCAGCGCCGCCTCCAGCCCCAGCAGCCCGGCCAGCCGCTCGACCCGGCTCCGCGCCGCCGCCCGCGAGGCGCCGCGCACCGTGAGCGGGTAGGCGATGTTGTCGAACACGCTCCATTGCGGGAACAGCGCAAAGGATTGCGGCACATAGCCGAGCTTGCGCCGCCCCGGATCGATGCCGGTCACGTCCTCGCCCGACACCAGGATGCGCCCGGCATCCGCCGCCTCCAGCCCAACCAGCAGCCGCAGCAGCACCGACTTGCCGGCGGCCGGCGGCCCACATAGGCGGTGATCCGGCCGGGGGCGCAGTCGAGGTCGACGCCGTCCACGACCGCGACGCCTCGGTAGTGCTTGCGCACGCCGCGGAACGAGACGGCGGCGGTCATTGGCCCAGCCTGGCAAGGACCGGAACGAGGAGAAAGCCGGCGCCGAACACGGCCGCCAGCAGCAGGAGCAGCAGCGCCACCCGGAGCAGCGCCCCGAACGGCCGCAACTGCGCCGGCACGTTGCCGACCGCGATCAGCAGCAGCGCCGAGCCGATCACCATCAGCAAGCCGGCTTCGTACAGTGGCTCGACCCAGGTCTGCGCCACCAGCAGCAGCCCGGCCGCGAACACCAGCAGCAGCGCGGCTTCGAGGCGGTAGGCGAACCCCATTCAGACCTCGCCGCGCACCGTGCCGAACGTCATCCCGGCCAGCAAGAAGCGCTGGAACACGTAAACGGCGACCACCGGCGGCAGCAGGTAGATGCTGGTCAGCGCCGACAGGAAGGTCCAGTCGATGCCGCCTTCCGAGTAGAGCCCGGTCGAGAGCGCCACCGGGATGGTCGTCGTGGTCTTGCCGCCGATGATGTAGTTGAACAAGAACTCGTTCCACACGAAGATCATGTTGAAGATGAACGCGGCGACCAGGCCCGGCACCACCTGCGGCAGCACCACCCGGCCGATCACGTGCGCCCACGACGCGCCGTTCGCGAGTGCCGTCTCGTCGAACCGCAGCGACACCGAGTTGAGGAACCCCTTCAGGATCCAGACCGAGAATGGGATCGAGAACATCGCATAGAACAAGATAACGCCCGCATAAGTATCCTTCCAGCCGAACGCGACATACATCAGGAACACCGGCAGGATGGCCGCCGAGCCCGGCAGCATCCGGATCGACAGCAATAAGAACATCAAAAAACCGGTGCCACGGGGCTTGAAGCGCGAGAAGCAGAACGCGGCCAGGAACGAGACGAACACCGCAATGACAACTGCCGACACCGAGATCAGCAGCGAGTTCAGCAATTGGTTGCTGAACTCCGCCCGCGCGAACAAGGCGCGGTAATTGGCCAGCGTCGGCGCAAAGAACAGCTTCGGCGGCACCGCCAGCAAATCGTCCGGGCGCTTAAACGAACCGAGCAGGATCCACCCGACCGGCGCGAAGAACAGCAGCGCGATCAGCCACAGCAGCGCGTGATAAAGGTGCCGCCTCATCCGGCCGCCCGCTCGCGCTGCCGAAGCAGGAAGATGAAGGCGCTGGTGAGCCCGATCGAGACCAGCAGCAAGATCACCGCCAGCGCCGAACTCGACCCCATGTTGAACGCCTCAAACGCGCGGCGATAGAGCGTAATGGCGACGAGCTGCGTCGTCGAGCCCGGGCCGCCGAAGGTCATGTTGTAGATCAGGTCCATGGTCTTGAAGCTGTCGATGGCCCGCAGCAGCACGCCCAGCATCAGGATGAAGCGGCCGTGGTGCAGCACGATCAGCCGCAGCCGCTGCAGCCACGGCAGGCCGTCCACCTCGGCCGCCTCGAGCTCGGCCTTCGGCACCGAGGCGAGGGCGGCGAGCGTCATCAGGATCATGAACGGCGTCCACATCCACACATCCACCGCCACCACCGCGGCGAAGGCGACCGAGGCGTCACCGAGGAAGTTGACGGTGCCGAGCCCCACCCCGCGCAGCATCGCGTTCAGCACGCCGAAAGTGGGGTCGTAGATCAGCCGGAAGAACGTGCCGCTCGCGACCGGCGTCAGCACCATCGGCGCGAACAACAGCGTCAGCGCAAGGCGCCGTCCTGGCAGCCGCGCGCTGCCCCAGAACAGCAGGCCGAGACCGACGCCGAGCAGGGTCTCGATCCCGACGGTCGCGAACATGAAGCGGAACGTACGGCTGAGGTCGAGCCAGATGCCGCCGTCGGCGAGGATATTGTCGTAATTGCCGAACCCGTACGGGATCGGCGGACGGCCGCTGGTCAACGAGAAGCGGTAGAAGCTCAAGCCCAGGAGCCAGAGCGTCGGGATGGTGTTCCAAATTACGAAGAAAGCGAGCACTGGCGCCAGCAGCAGCGGGACCAGCCAGCGGCGGGCTTGTTGCATCAGGACCGCCAGGGGCGCTGCCCCTGGACCCCACTGGGGCGAGGCGCCCCAGGCCCCCGAACTTTCGAAGCTAAAGGCGGATGGACCGGCACGCCGCACCGGGCTGCTTCTCTGCGGTGCCGCTGTCGAACAGGATCGCCTGCTGCTTGCAGGCGGCGTAGTCGAGCGCGTGCTGCGGGTCGTTGATCTGCCCGGTGGCGTAGGCAGTGAACGCCTCCTGCTGCACGGCCAGCATCTCCGAGTATTTCGGGTCGTGCCAGAAGTCGCTGGAGTATTGCAGCATGTATTTGTAGGTGCGGAACCAGGGCTGCATCGCGTCGAAATCGGGCCGCGACAGGGTGGCCTTGTCGCACGGGTCGCCGCCGCGCTTGGCGAACTCCAGGGCCGTCTCCGGCAGGTACCACCATTTCATGAAGTCGATCGCCACCCGCTGATGCGCATCGTCGTTGAAAGCGTTCAGCACCCAGGGCTGGCCGCCGATGATGTAGTTGCGGACGTTCTTGCCGTCGCGGCCCTTGAACGCCGGCGGCGGCACGACGAGCACCTTGTCGCGCATGTCGGGGCGGATCATGGCCGGACCGACCGCGGCCCATTGCATGGCGGAGAACACCTTGCCCTGGGTGAACACGTCCACCAGTTCGGCGATGCCGTAATTGATCGCGCCTGGCGGCTGATACTTCAGCATCGCCTTGTAGGTCTCGAGCGCCTTCGCATTGCTCGCCGCGTTCAGCACGCCCTCGACCTGCCCGGTCTTGGCGTTCCACACGTCGCCGCCCATGCTGCGCATGAACGACAGCGCCGGGCAGGAGAAGAAATCGTACTCGCGCGACATGTGCGTCGCCAGGCCGTGGTAGCCTTTGTCCGGCCGGTTGAAGTGCTCGAGCACCTTGGCGTAGTCGTCCCAGGTGAGCTTCTCGAAATCTTCCCAGCTTTGCGGCAGGTCGGTGCCGTGCTTGGCCTTGAACGCCTCGTTCTCGCCCGGCGCCGTCAGCAGGTCGCGACGCACGAACAGCGCCAGCACGTCGCCTTCCTGCGGGAAGCCCCAGCGGTTGTCGGTGCCGTCCGGGTAAATCTGGTAGGCGTCGCGGATCGCCGGCGCGTACCACTCGATGTCGAGGTCCTTGTTGGCCTGGATGATCGGGTTGAGCGGCACGATCCATTTCGGCGACGCCAGCGCGCCCAGCCATTGGCTGTCGGAGATGATGATGTTGTATTCCTGCGACCGCGTCGCCAGCGACGTCGCCGCCTTCTGGAACAACTGCCCGAACGGTGCGTCGGCGAAGCGGAATTTCACGTCGTAGCCGTAATGCTGCTTGGCGTAGTCGGCGAAGATCGGCGACATGTCCACGCCGAGCTTGCTCGGCAGCCAGCCTGCGATGCCGAGCACCGACATCTCGATCGTCTTGCCTTTCAGCGGGTGCGCCGCCTGGGCGCGGACGAGATTGGGTCGCAACATGAGCGATCCCGCCCCGCCTGCCAACGCAAGCCGGCGCGACAAGCGCGTCTCAGCGATCTTGTGCATGGTCTTTTCCCCCCGGAGCCGCCAAGCATTCTGTTTCGATTCCTTGTCGAGACGCTATGAGGCGCCTCCGGCAGTGTCAATCAATGCTCGCATCCAGACCACCACGCCCTCGGCGCCCGGGTCGGTCACCCCCAGCGCTCGCCCGCCGAGGTAGCTCGCCCGGCCCAGACGCGGGGTCATCGCCGCCGTCGCCGCCGCGCCGCGTTCCGCCGCAGCCACCGCCTCACGCCAGGCGGCCGCGGGCTCCTCACCCGCCGCGAGCGCCGCCGTGAACGCGTCCGCGCCGGGCCGCAGCGCGTCGAGCATGGTGCAGTCGCCGGGCCTGGCGCCGCCCAGCTCGCCAACCGCGTCGGCCCCCGCGGACAGCGCCCGTCCCCAGGTCGAGGCATCGGCCGTGCCGTCGTCCAGCACCCGCGCGGAGCGCAGCAGCAGCGCCGCGTAGAGCGGGCCGGACGTGCCGCCGACGTCGCGCCGCACTGCGCCGGCAATGCGTGCCAGCACCGCCGATGCCGGGCCGCCGCCCGCAAGCGCACTTTCCGCCGCGTCCGCGCCGCGCGCGAGGGCCGCGCCTAGGTCGCCGTCGCCGACCTTGGCATCCATCGCCGTCAGCTGGGGTTCGGCCGCTCGCAACGCCGCGCAGACCGCGCGCACCGCCGCCAGCAACGGGGCCGGCGTCGCTTCGCCGTTGGCCGCGGCCGAAGCCGGCGAGACGGTTGCGACCCGCTGCGCCGCATCCGGGATGCGGCCGCCGCCAGGCCACGCGGGCGCACCGGTCGGCGCATCCAGCAGCTGCAACCGCGCCTCGTCCACCGCCATCACCGACAGCGAGCAACCGGCCATCTCCAGCGCCGACAACAGCGTGCCCGACCAGGCCCGCGCGACGACCAGGCCCCGGTCGCGCAGGACCTGGAGCGCCCGGCGCGCTACCACGGCCAGCTCCATCGCCGGCGTGCCGCCGAGCCCATTTACTAGCAGCGCCACCGCGCTCCTCGGCGCGAACGCCTTGTCGGCCAAGATCTCGTCCAGCATCGTCTCGACCACGGCATCCGCCGGCGCCAGCGGAACCCGGCGGATGCCGCGCTCGCCATGGATGCCGAGGCCCAGTTCCATCTCGCCGTCCGGCAGCTCGAACCCCGGCGCCCCGGCTGCTGGCACGGTGCAGGCACTCAAGCCCACGCCCATCGTTCCCACCGCGTCGGCGGCCGCCTGCGCCGCCGCGCGCACGCCTGGCAGGTCCACCCCGGCCGCCGATGCCGCGCCCGCAACCTTGTGCACCAGCACGGTTCCCGCCAAGCCGCGCCGCCCCGTGGCCGACACGCTCGCGCGCAGCGACACGTCATCGGCCACCACGACGACCTCGACCGGGATCCCGTCCGCGCGGGCGAGTTCGGCCGCCAGCCCGAAATTCAGCCGGTCGCCTGTGTAGTTCTTGACGATCAGCAACGCGCCCGCCGGGCCGGCCGCGGCGCGGATCGCCGCCAGCACCGCGTCCACCGGCGGTGAGGCGAAGACGTCCCCAGCCACCGCCGCGTGCAGCATGCCATCGCCGACATATCCTGCATGCGCCGGCTCGTGCCCGCTCCCGCCGCCCGAGATCAGCGCCACCTCGCGGCGATCCGGCGGCGGCAGGTCCGCGCGCAGCACGACCGTCCACCCTTCCAGCAACGCCTGGCCCGGCTGCAGCGCCACCGCGCCCTCGAGCATCTCGCGCACCACGGCGCGCGGTTCGTTCACCAGCTTGCGCATGCGGTCCTCCCTCGACCGGAGCATGCCCCAAGCCGCGGAGGCTGTCGAAGCGGCATGCGGCCGCATGCTCTTGCCATCGACCCGGCGCGGTGGTCAGAAGGGCCGCATCAACCTGGATCGGTGTTCATGAGCGATACGTACCCACTTGGCCTGCCCGAAGCCGCACGCCGCCTCGGCGTTCCCGTCCGGGTCCTGCGGCGCGCGATCCGCACCGGCTCGATCCCGGCGCCGCAGAACCTGACCGCCACGAGCCATCTGTCGGCCGAGTGGCTCGACAGCGCGCACGCCGCGGTCAAGGCGTCGCCGGGCGCGCTCAACCGCACGTTCGTGCAGAAGGTCCCCCCCTTCGCCCGCTACGAGGGCACCTCGGCGTGGCGTAAGTATCCGAACCGGGTTCGCGAATATAATCGGTTCCGCGCCGCGACCGACCCGATCCCGGCCACACCCGGCCGCTGATCGCCTCGGCCCGGTGTTTGCCCGCGCCCGCCCGCGCGTCCGGGCGGGACGCTTCCAAACCGACGCCGGAGCAAGCCCCAGGACCAGGCCCCAGGAGCAAACGATGGAACCGATGAAGCCGATGGAACCCATGGCCCCCATGGAGTTCGGTCCCAAGTGGTGGCCCGACGCCCTCGGCGAGCCGAGCACCAGCGGTGGCCAGAACGACATGGATTACGCGTTCTTCCCCACCACGCACCGCCTGGCGATCCGGCACGACGGCCAGGTCACCATCTACGACAGTGCCGACCACGAGATCACCGACGTGTCGCAGCGGCATGGCGACACGAACACGCTGGTGTTCGTCAGCCAGCACGGGACCGTGGACCTCGACCAGTTGAAGACCGCGTCCTAGTGATCCGACCTGATCGAAACATCCCGCGCCTAAGGTGAGTCGGCCGAAGGCGCGGACCGCCCCGCCTGGCCCCTGCCCTAGTAGGGCGAGCCATCCTTGCGCGTGTAAACGGTCGAACCCGAGGCGATATGCAGGTCGATGTCCGGATAGGTGGCGCCGTCCTCCCCATCCGGGAGACGGGTGCCGACCTCGAGCACCAGCGCCTCCGTGCCGGACCGGTTCTGCAGGTGGTGGCCGTTCGGCTCGCCGCCCTTGAAGCCGGCGCAATCACCGGCCCGCAGCAGCTCTTCGCCCGCGTCGGTGACCAGCACCACCTCGCCCGCGAGCACTTGGACGAACTCGTCCTCGCGATGCTGCCAGTGGCGCTGGCTCGACCACTGCCCCGGCGGCAACCGAAGCAAGTTGACGCCGAACTGGGTCAACCCGGCTGCATCGCCGAGCCGCCGCCGGGCCCGCTGCCGGCAGGGTTCATCGAAGGGGGACGGATAGTCGCCGCCGACGCTCTCGGGCACGGCGGCGATGTCGATCTTGGGCAATGCTTTGGCGCCTTTCGTCTCGGGTCCGGCCGGCACAACGCCGGGTTGGTGCCGCCCGGCGCTGAATAGCACCATGTCGTCGACTTACAGCAAGCGCCCGGCCGCGGTGGCTGGCGCTTGCGCCCGGAACTGCCGCTGCTAGCCTCTCCGTCACGGCGGGCCAAGCGGCTGGCAGACCGCAGCACCAGAACCGAGCCGAAGCCATCACCCCGGATGCACCTCGCCGGCGACCTCAGGAAGCACCCGACCGCCATGCAGGCATACCGTCAGCGTCGCCCGAACCCCACCCTTCCAATGTCCGCTGCGCCAGCGTTTGGGCCGCGGTCACCGGCGCCACGTCTGTAGGCTGGCGCGCCACGCATGCGGCTTGGTCCCGTCGTCAAGGATGTGCTGCTGGTCGGCGCCGGGCATGCGCACGTGGCGGTGCTGAAGGCGTTCGGCATGCGCCCGCTCGATGGCGTGCGCCTGACGCTGCTGACCCGCGAGGTGGAAACGCCCTACTCCGGCATGCTGCCCGGCGTTGTCGCGGGCCACTATGCAGCGGACGAGGCGCTGATCGACGCCGGCCGCCTGGTGCGCTTCGCCGGCGGCCGCCTCTACCAGGATGAAGCGGTCGGCATCGACGTGGCCGGACGGCGCGTGCTTTGCCGGGCGCGACCGCCCGTCCCGTTCGACGTGCTGTCGCTCGACGTAGGCTCCCGGCCGAACACCGGCGACGTGCCGGGTGCGGCCGAGCACGCGATCCCGGTGAAGCCGATCGACGGCTTCCTGCGACGCTTCGACGGGATGCTGCAGCGGGTGCGGGCCGGACGGTCGTCTCGGGTGGTCATGGTCGGCGGCGGGGCCGGCGGGGTCGAGCTGCTGCTCTCGGTCGAGGCTCGTTTGCAGCGGGAAGCCCCGCCCGGCGCCGCGCTCGACATCACGCTGGTGACCGGTGCGCCGGATGTGCTGATGACGTTCCCGCCGGCTTTCCGCGCCCGCTTCCGCGCCATCCTGAGCGAACGCGGCATCACCGTGTGCACCGGACGGCGCGTCACCCGGGTCGAGCCCGGCGCCGTCGTGCTGGCCGGCGGCGAGCCGTTGCCGGCCGATGAGGTGCTGTGGACCACCGAAGCCGCGCCGGCCGCCTGGCTGGGCGAGACCGGCCTGCTGCTCGAGGCCGGGTTCCTCGGCGTGGACGCGATGCTGCAAGCTGCACCGGGGATCTTCGCTGCCGGCGACATGATCGCGTTCCGGCCGGGCGCCATCCCGCGCTCGGGCGTCTACGCGGTGCGGGCCGGGCCGGTGCTCGCGCACAACATCCGCGCGACCCTGACCGGCCGCCCGTTGCGCCGTTACCGGCCGCAAGCGGCGGCTCTCGCCATCGTCTCCGATGGGCGGCGGCGCGCCGTGCTGACCCGCAACGGCGTGAGCCTGGCGGGCAGCTGGGCCTGGCGGCTGAAGGACTTGATCGACCGGCGCTGGATGGCGACCTACAACGACCTACCCGCCATGCCCGGCAGACCGGCCGCGCCGGCCTCGCCGCTGGCCGACAAGGCGGCGCTCCGCGAGCTGTCCGCCAATGCCATGCGCTGCGGCGGCTGCGGCGCCAAGGTCGGCGCCAGCGTGCTCGGCCGGGCCCTGGGCCGGATCGCCCCGGCGCCGCGCAGCGAGGTGCTGGTCGGCCTCGCCGCCCCCGACGACGCGGCGGTGGTCGATACCGGCGGCCCTCTGCTGTCAGTGCACACAGTGGACTACTTCCGCGCGGTCATCGACGACCCCTACCGGTTCGGCATGATTGCCGCCAACCACGCGCTGGGCGACCTTTACGCAATGGGCGCGCAGCCGCTGACCGCGCTGGCCATCGCCACGGTCCCGTATGGCCTCGAGGCCAAGGTGGAGGCAGACCTGTCCGACATGATGCAGGGCGCGAACGCGGTGCTGGCGGCCGCGAACTGCGCCCTGGTCGGCGGCCATACCAGCGAAGGTGCCGAGCTGTCGCTCGGCTTCGCCCTCAACGGCCAGGTGTCTCGCTCCGGCTATCTCTGCAAACGCGGCATGGAGCCCGGCGACGCGCTGATCCTGACCAAGCCGATCGGCACCGGTACCGTGCTCGCCGGCGACATGCGCGGCTTGGCGCGCGCCCGGTGGGTCGCTGCGGCGATCGTCCATATGACCCAGGGCGCCGCCGCCGCCGCCGCCATCCTCGGCCGCCACGGCGTCCATGCCGCGACCGACGTGACCGGCTTCGGTCTGCTCGGCCACCTGCTCGAGATGACGGAATCGAGCGGGGTGGACGCGGAGCTCGACACCGGCGCAATTCCGCTGCTGCCAGGCGCCCGCGAGATGGCGGCAGCCGGAGTGTTCTCGTCGCTGCAGCCGGCCAATCTGAGGCTGCGCCGGGCGATCCGCGATTTGGACGCGGCGCAACGCTTGCCGGCCTACCCGCTGCTGTTCGATCCGCAAACGGCCGGCGGCCTGCTGGCCTCGGTGCCCGCCGCGTCGGCGCCGTCCTGCGTCGACGCACTCCGCCAGGCCGGCTACGAGCAAGCTGCGGTGATCGGCCACGTGCTCCCGCCCTCGGGCGCCGCGGAGCCGATCCGGCTGCGGGATGAGTGTGCTTGCAACCCGCCCGGTTGATTCGTATTGTCAGCGAAGTCGAAGCCTTGGCCAGAGGAGGTGCGTGTGTCCAGCTACAACCAGCGCCATCCTCGAGGCCCTGTGTCCGCCCTGCGATAAGCCGTCGCAGGGCAGAGCCGCTCGAAGCCGACCGCTTCCGTCCCGGACTGCCCTTGTTGCTTTCCGCCGGCCACTCTGTGCGCCGGCGTTCCATCGGGAACGGACATGGCACTCATCAGCTTGCGGAGCGTCGGCGTGGTTTCGCCGCGCCCGCTTTTCCAGGATCTCAGCCTCACCGTCGGACCCAGTGACCGGGTCGGCCTGATCGCCGCCAACGGCGGCGGCAAGTCGACCCTGCTCCGCTGCGTTGCCGGCATCACCGAGCCAGATTACGGCACCGTCGTCCTGTCCCGAGGCTTGCGCGTCGGTTTCGTCGAGCAGGACGTGCCGCGCACCGTCCTGCCGCTGCCGCTATATGAGGCGGTTCGGCGCGCCTTGCCCGCGGCCGACCGCGAGGTTGAAACCTGGCGCGTCGGCGCGGTGCTCGACGAGTTCGACACGCCGGACATGCTGCGCGACCGCCCCGTCGAGGCGCTGAGCGGCGGCTGGCAGCGCTTGGCGCTGCTGGCCCGCGCTTGGGTCTCACAGCCCGACGCCTTGCTGCTGGACGAGCCGACCGACCACCTCGACGACGAGAAAATAGCCGTTCTGGAGGCCTGGATCAGCGGGGCCGCCGCGCGCACGCCCATGCTGATCGCCAGCCATGATCGCCGCTTCCTCGACAATTGCACGAACTCGGACCCTGTTTCTGCGCCCCGGACTCAGCCGCATCTACGCCCACCCCTATTCGCGGGCGCGCGCGCTGCTGGCCGACGACGACGCGGCGCAGGACCGCAAGCATGTCAAAGACGCCAAGGAGGTAGACCGCCTGCGCCGCAACGCCGGCGAACTGCGCAACGTCGGCGTCAACAGCGGCAGCGACCTCCTGCAAAAGAAATCGATGCAGCTCCGCGATCGGGCCGAGCGGCTGGAGCAGACGCTGCGTCCGGCGCATGCCGAGCGATCCGGCACGATCCGCCTGGCGAGCCGTGGCACCCATGCGAAGGTGCTGGCCGCGTTCCGTGACATGACCGTCCAAGCGCCCGACAACCGCCCGCTGTTCCGCGTCGACAAGCTCGACATCCGGCAGGGTGACCGGGTGGTGCTGCTGGGCCGCAACGGCGTCGGCAAGTCGAGCTGTCTGGCCGCGCTGCGCCGGGCTCTGACGCACCCGGTACCGGGCCTCCAGGTCAGCCCGAGCGTCGCACCGGGCCTCACCGACCAGAACATGGCGCACCTTCCCGACGCCGACCCGCCGCACCGTTTCATCGCCGCCCGGCCCGGCGTCGGCGACGCCCAGGCGACGCGGCTGCTAGCCGGCGCCGGGATCGGCATCGACGCGCAAACACGTCCGATCGGCCTGTTGTCGCCGGGTCAGAAGGCGCGGCTGGGCCTGCTCGCGCTGCGCCTGGCCGAGCCCAACTTCTTTCTACTGGACGAGCCGACCAACCACATCGACATCCCGGGGCAAGAGCAGCTGGAACGCGAACTGCTGGCTCAGGAAGCAACCTGCGTCCTGGTCTCCCACGACCGCAGCTTTGTTGACGCGGTCGGCACGCGGTTCCTGCTGATCGACGGCGGCCGCCTGCGCGAGGTGGCAGCCGCCGCCGCGAACCAGCCGCAACGCTAACGGGACGACAGAGAGCAGCGGGCAGCCGCCTCGCGGAAACGTGCGCGCGGCGGCTGCCCGGCCCTTTGTGAGCCGGCGGAACGATTTGCGCGAAACAGTTCGAGTGGTGTGTTGGGAGGCCGTCACGCTCACGATTTTAACCCCTCAACCGATCGGCGCGGGCGATCTTACCTGTGCATGCACAACGCCCCGACCCTGCGTCGCGAGAGGATTTCGTCATGATCGCCCAGCGCCCCGTTTGGCGCGGAAACTTGCGCCTCGCCCTCGTGTCCTGCCCGGTCGCGCTCTACAGCGCGCGCCATGATCGCGAAACGATCCGCTTCAATATGATCAACCCGCAGACGGGAAACCGGATCAAGATGGTTTCGCAAGACGCCGAGACGGGCGAGGACGTCGCACGCCGGGACACGGTGAAAGGGTACGAGGTCGAGAAGGGCCGTTACTTGATCATCACCCCGGAGGACCTCGAAAGCGTCAAGGTCGAGAGCTCGTCGACGATGACGGTCGAGAAGTTCGTCGACGCCGGCTCGATCGACCCGATCTACTACGACGCGAGCTACTATCTGGCCCCCGACGGAAAGGGTGCCGAGGACGTTTACGCGGTGTTGCGTGAGGCCGTGCAGAAGGCGGGCAAGGTCGCGCTGACCCGGATCGTCATCGCGCAGCGGGAGCGGACCGTTGCGCTGCGACCGATGGATGGCGGCTTGGTGGCGCACACGCTGAACGAGCAGCGCGACCTGAACTCGGCGCAGCCGCTGTTCGAGGCGACCAAGACCGTGTCGATCGATCCCGAGATGGTGCAGCTTGCCGAGATGCTGATCGCCCGGCAAAGCGCCCAGTATGACCCGGCCGACCTCGAGGACCGCTACGAAAGCCGAATGCGGGCCATGATCGATGCCAAGATGAAGGGTGAAGGCATCGTCACCGAAGGCACGCCTGCGGCGGCGGACAGCAACGTGGTGGACCTGATGGCCGCTCTTCGCGCCAGCCTCAAAGGCGCGGCTCCCGGCAGTTCGCAACCGGCCAGTGCCGCTGCCGCAACCGAGCAGGCCGCCAAGGCGCCAACCCGTGCCACCAAGCGGCCCAAGGCGCAGCCGGCGCCGGACGAGACGCGACGGCAGCCCGGGTTGAAGCTGCCGATCGCCGGTGGCAAAAAGGCGGCCCGGCCGGCCGATGCCGGACCCACGGCCGAAGCCGCTGCGCCGTCGAGCCGGACGCGGCGCCGGGCCTGACCGCTCCCGAGGAGAAAGATGCCGATGACCGATACGACGACAGGAAGCGCCAAGGACGAGGTCGACCAGCTCAAGAGCCGGGTCCAGGAATTGTCGAACCCGGTCCGGCCGGCCGTCGCCAACGCCGCCGACCAAGCTCGGCAATACGCGCAGCAGACGCAGGCCGTGGTGGCCGACCGCGCGGACGAAGCGGCGGTGGCCATTCGCCGCAATCCGCTCGCGGCGGTATTGATCGCGTGCGGGGCCGGTTACCTGTTCGGCCGCATCGTACGGTAGCAACGGTCCTCCGGGGCGCGGCCCGGCCAAGCGCCCTGGCTGAAACGATCTCCATCCTTCACCTGCGAGGCCGGCGCCGTGTCGACTGAGGCAGCGGTGCCGGTGGCCGCTGTCGATGCGGCGCGCTGGCGTGTGCTGCTGCTTGTGTGCGCCGGCGTCGTCCTATCGATGACGACGTGGTTCTCTGCCACTGCGATCACGCCGGACCTGGTCGGCCGCTGGGCGCTTTCCCCGGCGCAGGCGTCGTGGCTGACCAACGCCGTGCAGATCGGCTTCGTGGCGGGAGCGTTGCTGTCAAGCCTGGTCAACCTCCCCGACCTAGTGCCGCTGCGCAAGCTCATGGCGGCCAGCGCCCTCCTCGCCAGCGCCGCCAACCTCGCCCTCCTGGCCGCGCCGTCCGTCGCCCTGCTGCTGCTGGCGCGCGTGGTGACCGGGCTCGCGCTCGCAGGCGTGTATCCGCCGGCGCTCAAGCTGGTGTCCACCTGGTTCCGGCGAGGCCGCGGCACCGCCTTGGGAGCAGTGATCGCGGCGCTGACGCTCGGCTCGTCGCTGCCGCATCTGATGCGCGTGGCGACCGATCACGTCGCTTGGCAATCCGTCGTCCTGGCCGCGTCGGCGGCAACGGCGGCCGGCGCCGTTGTCTTGTTCCGGTTTGCGACCGACGGCCCGTTTGCGTTCAGCCGCGCCACGTTCGACCCGCGGCAGATCGGCGCCGTCCTACGCAATCGGCCGTTGGTGCTCGCGAACCTCGGCTATTTCGGCCACATGTGGGAGCTGTACGCGATGTGGGGCTGGTTCCTGGCCTTCACGACCGCCGCACTGCCCGGTCTCGGGCTGGATGGCGGGCGGGTGGCGTCGCTGCTGACCTTTGCCGTGATCGCGGCGGGCGTCGTGGGCGCGGTGGCAGGCGGCGTGCTCGCCGACCGGATCGGCCGGACCGCGGTCGCAGCCGCCATGATGGCCGTGTCCGGCGCTTGCGCGGTCACCATGGGCCTCGTGTTCGACGGCCCGCTTTGGCTGTTCGGGGTCGTCGCGGTGGTTTGGGGCATGAGCGTGATCGGCGATTCCGCACAGTTCTCGGCGATGGCGACCGAACTCAGCGACCCGCGCTACGTGGGGACCGCGCTGGCATTGCAGCTTGGCCTCGGCTTCGCGCTGACCGTCCTATCGATCCGCCTCATCCCGTTGCTGGCGGATCTCGTCGGGTGGCGCTGGTGTTTCCTGTTCCTCGCGCCCGGCCCCATCATCGGCGTGGCCGCCATGCTCGCGCTGCGCCGGCGCCCGGAAGCCAAGGCGATCGCGCAGGGCCTACGATAGCTCCGCGGGACGAACTATCCGGCGATAGTCTTCGCCACCGCTTCGCGATCGCCGCGGGACAGGACTTTCATCAGCAGGATGAACGCGGACAGCAGCAGGCAGATCGCGTTGGTGAGGATGAGCGGCCATTTGTCGAGAAGCACGCCATAGCCCAACCACAGTCCGAACCCGGCCACGGTGATCAGGTAGGTGATGGCGGAGATGCCGGCGGTTTCGCGGGTTTTGATGATCTTCCATGCTTGCGGCACGAAGCTTGACGTCGACGCCGCCGCGGCGGCGAAGCCGATGACCGTAGCAATGTCCGTCATGGTTTGACGCCCGTCTCGACCTGGTTGTGCATCGTCGCCCCTTTGCTGAGCGCGGGACGTGGGCGGGCGGGGCGGTTTGGATAGGTGGCACGCCGATCACAGTTGCAGGCCGCGGCAGCGTCCAGGCGTTACTTGCCGGGACGCACCGAGCGCTGCGCCTTGCGGAGGTTGGTGACGACCCGCGCCAACAGGCGGCGATCGGGCCACGGCGTCCGCAGCAGCTCCTTGACAAGGGCTTGGCTGCCCTTGGGCCGGTTATGGATGCATCCGGCGAGGCGGGGGTCGTCGGGATGGAAGTCGCCCGGCAACGGGAAGTGCGCCACCAGCTCCGCCGCCGGGGCCTCGTTGCGGCGCTGCAACCGGCGTCCCGAGATCAGCGTGATGGCCGCCTCGATGAGGTCCCCGGCCCTGCCGACCCGGACGTTGACCAGCGGCGTCACGCGCGGATTGAGTTCGATCAGGAGGGCACGCCCGGTCTCGTGGTCGATCATGAAGTCGAGGCCATAGAACCCGGTCAACCCGAGCGCGTCGGCGAGCTTGTGCGCCGCCGACATCATGTCCGGGCGGTCGACCAGCTTGATGACCACCGCCGGGCCGGTCTCATGCGCGCGCGCCACGACGTCGGCGGATGTAGCGGCGAGCACCTTGCCGCCGGAGCAGAACATCGCCAGCGTCGCGGGCGATCCTTCGACGAAGCCTTGGACGCTGAGTTCGGGCCGCTCCCGGCGCATGCTGGCGGCGAGCCAGTATGGATCCTGATAGATCAGCAGCCGGAGCAAGGCCGGCGCGAGCTGCTGGCGGCGGCGCAGCCCATGGGCGGCGTCGACCGCACGCTCGCGGCTGGTGACGATCCGCACGCCGTGGCCGGACCAGGCACCGTCCGTCTTGACCACCCACGGGCCGCGGTCACGCTGCAGCACGCGTGTCATGTCTTCGACCGAGGCGATGGCCGTGTTGGCCGGGACCGCGATGCCGAGACGTTGCGCCAACTCGAGCATCCGGACGCGGGAAAGAACGGTGTC
Organism: uncultured Alphaproteobacteria bacterium; assembly: GCA_963792675.1. Lineage (GTDB taxonomy): Bacteria > Pseudomonadota > Alphaproteobacteria > Acetobacterales > Acetobacteraceae > JBBROS01. The sequence goes on along the minus strand of CAWBWT010000007.1, from coordinate 51,871 downwards.
GTAATGCTCGGGCGCTCCGATCGACCGCTCGATCAACGCCCGCTCGGTGCTGGTTCCGGATTTATGCAGCCGATGCAAATGTGCCACAGCGCGGTCATCGGCCGGGACGATCAGGCTGGGCTTGCTGTGCCGGATCACCTCCGCCAGTCGCCGGATCGGCAGATAGGGTCGCTGGCGATACAAATTGACACCGTCCACGGCCTGGACGGCATGGCCTTGGGGACTTAAGGCTGACACACGGCAGCCGGCCTGGACGAGCAGGTGTGCGAATTGCGCCGTGGCTGCCCACCAACAGGTCGTGACCAACAAAATGTGCTCATCCGTTCCCACGGCGGAACCAGACTGTTGGAAGACCGTTTCGAACACGCCAGTGTGATCAAGGTTGGTTGTCACATTCAAATTCGCCGTCCCAAACTGCTTTAATGAGGATCTACAAACAGGACTTGAAATCAATGTCGAAATCAATAGGCTGTGATTTCAGGAGTGAGTGCAGCATGGAAGATGTGAGCGTAATCGGCGCGGGGCCGTATGGACTATCGTTGGGTGCACATCTTGCAACGCTTGGCAAGCGCATCCGCGTCTTCGGTGCGCCGATGGAGACATGGCGCTCCAACATGCCCAAGGGAATGCACCTGAAGTCAGAGGGTTTTGCGTCGAGCCTCTATGATCCGGCGGGTGCTTACCCATTGTCGCGCTACTGTGCCGAGCATGACATTCCGTATGCCGACATCGGGGTGCCGACGGCGCTGCAGACCTTTTCCGATTATGGGCAGGAATTCGGCCGTCGTTATGTGCCGATGCTCGAGGATCGGTCGGTGGTTGCCTTGCGCAGGACCAAGGGTGGGTTCGAGCTCGACCTGACCGACGGCAAAACGATCGCCACCCGGTCCGTGGTCTCGGCCATCGGCATCCGCGATTACGCCTATATCCCTCCGGTGCTGCAGACGCTGCCGTCGGCTGTGCTGTCGCATTCGTCGGCGCATCATGACCTGTCGATCTTTGCCGGGCGTCGGGTGGGCGTGGTCGGGGGCGGCGCTTCGGCGGCGGACTGCGCGGCACTGCTGTCGCTGGCCGGGGCGGACACGTATCTCGTGACGCGCCGCTCGGCCTTGGCGTTCCATGCGCCGCCGGCGCGACGCAGCATGTGGGACCGGGTCCGTTACCCGTTCACCACGATCGGGTCGGGCTGGAAGTCGGTGCTGTGGACCACCGCACCCCTGGTGTTCCACGCTTTGCCCGAGGCCACACGGATGGACATCACCCGCCGCTTCCTGGGTCCGGCGCCGGGTTGGTTCGTCCGCTCGCAGATCGAGAACCACGTGAAGGTGCAGAAGTCGGTCAACATCACCAGCGCGAACGGAAGCGCCGGCGGGGCGACGCTGCACTTCGATCGGGCGGTGAGCGATGGGAGGCGGGAAACGACGTCGCTGGACGTCGATCACGTGCTGTCCGCGACGGGCTACAAGGTCGACATGAACAAGCTCGGCTTCCTCGACCCGGCGATCCGGGCCGACCTGCGCTTGGAGGACGGCGCGCCGGTGTTGTCGCGCACGTTCGAGTCGACCGTGCCGGGCCTGTTCTTCACCGGCCCGACCGCGGCGTTCTCGTTCGGACCCCTGCTCCGCTTCGCGTGCGGCGCCGGGTTTGCCGCCCAGCGACTCACGCGTCGATTGGCCTAGCATCCTGCCCCCGACGTTCGTGCGCGGACGTCGGGGGCAGCCCGCCGACCCAACAGGCGGCCGAACCGAATGGCCGGGCGGTCGATCCCGCGTTCGAACGCGATGGCCAAGGCCACAGTGACCAGTCCGCCGCCGAATAAGCTGCCTGCGACGGCTTGGCCGTAGCCGAGCCGCGGCAGGAGGACCACGAACAGGCCGCTGCTGATGGTGAACAGCACTGGGAAGTGGACGAGGTAGAGGCTGAAGGAGATGCGGCCGAGCCAGCGCAAGGCGGGGCGGCTCAGCCATTGCCGGACGCGCGGGAGCATGGCGAGGCCGGCGAACAGCAGCGCGGCGGCCAGCATGAATTGCAGCGAGAGCGCGGTGGTCGCGGGGCCGAGCGGCGCCCGCGGCAGCAACGCCAGCAGCGTGGCGGCGAAGGGGGCGGCCCGGTTCGAGCATAGCGCCACCCCGCCCGCCACCAGCAACAGGCCGAGCAGCGGCCGCGGCTGACGGCTGGCCGGCGAGCGCGCGGCGAGATAGCCCAGCAGGAACATCAGCAAGGGCGAGGTGGACAAGGCGACCGCCAGGAGCGCGAGCCCGGCGGCATGCAGCGCCGGGGGCAGTCTTGGCCGCAGCCGGACCAGAACGAGGACCAGCAGCGAGCCGACGAGCTCCACGTGCAGGGTCCAGAGCAGCGCGTTGTAGGAGTGGTAGAGGGGTTGCAGGCCGAGGCTGGCGACGGCCCAGCCGGGCAGCAGGCTGGTTTCGCGGTAGCCGGCGAACATTCCCTCCAGCGCGACCTGGTGGAGGATGGCGGCCGCAGTCGGCGGGGGCGGCTCGATGGCGCCGAGCCAGACGGCCGAGCCGGTCAGGTCGGCGGCGGCGGTGTGGATGTGCGGGAGCCAAGCGTTCAGCGCCGCCGCGAGTGCGATCGAGGCGGCCATGGGCCATCCGAGCCGGACGACCCGGCCCAGCGTCCAGCGAGAGGGCGCGGCGGGGTGGCGCTCGAGCGAGAGGGTCAGGGCGGTACCGCTCATGACGAAGAAGATGAAGACGGCGACGAAGCCGTTGAGCGGCAGGAATAGCGGGGTAGCGCCGACCCAGGCCTCCCAGCGGTAATGCAGCGGCGCGGCGTCCGGCATGACGAGGCCGGGCAGGAAGGCGGTGGCATAATGGAGAAGCACGACCTGGACGGCGGCGAGGCCGCGCAGGCCGTCCATCCAGGTGGCGCGCTCGCCGGGACCGGCGGTCGCGGCCGGGGCACCGAGGGCCGGGTGCGGCGGGTCGCGTAGGGCGGTGGCGGGCAGGATGGTGCGTTTCGCTAGCTCGAGGGCGGGCGGGATGCCGGGCCGGGGCGAGCCAGGAGCGCGCGCAGTTGCGGCTTGTCCAGCAGGGTGTCGGCGGCGGTGTTGAGCAGCTGCTGGGTGAAGGGGACGAGGTCGGTGATGCCGCTGAAGACCTCGAAGCCGGCGGTGTCGTTCTTGTAGGTGTCTCCGTAGACAATGCGGCCGGCCGGGTCGACGACGCTCAGGTCGAGGTCCACGACGGCCCGGCGCGCGAAGTAGGTGTTGCCGTAGAAGGTCCGCAGCGTGATCTGCATGCGGAGCGGCGCGGCGGGGGACAGCATGCCACGGGCCTGCAGGGCGGCGGTGAACACCTCGGACACCTCGTCGGCGACGGGGCGGGTGGTGTCGTAGACCTGGGACGGGTTGCCGTAGAGGCCGCGCACGGTGGCGAGGCGGTTCGGCTTCTCATCGCGGAGATCACGGGTGGTGACACCGGCGATCGAAGCGGGCGGGCCGCGGACGATGGGCACGGTGGGGGCATAGGCGATGTCGCCGGTGGATTGGCAGGCGGCGAGCCCGGCGCAGGCCAGGAGCACAAGACCGAATCGCAGCACGCGCGCCTCCCCCAATTGCGCACAGCAATGCACTGGCGGGCCGGGCCTGCCAAGCGTTCGGGGGGTCGGCGGCGTTGGGGCGGGGTGCGGGGTTGGCGCGCGGCCGGCGGGTTGTTGCGGGCCGGGTCGAGGGCAGAGCCCTCGGAGCGAGGGCAGAGCCCCCGGGGCGAGGGCGGCGCCCTCGGAGCTCAGGACGGTTTGGTTTTGGGCCTGCCGCCCTGGATAAGGTGGAAGCCGGGAATGTGGGCGGAGGGCGGTTGGGCGGCGCGGGCGCGGAGGGCGGCGACGTCCTTGGGGGAGCGGCGCTTCCAGCTATGGGCGCGGCCTTGAGCGGCGACGCCGAGGTCGCGGCAGATTTCCTCGATCACGTCGTCGATCGAACGGCCATCGAGGTCGTGCTCGAACTCGGGGTCGTCGAGGCGCTCGGCGAATTCGGCGTGGAGGGCCTGGGCGTCGGTGTCGTTGCGGCGGCGGTGGATGGCGTCCTCGACGCCGCGGATGACGCGGGCGCGGGCGGTGGTGCGCTCGGCGGGTTTGGACGACTGGACCGCCCCCTGGGCCGGGTGCTCGGCGATGTGGCGGGCGAGTGCGATCGTGCGGCGGATGGTCCGGGCGATGCGGTCGAAGGCGACGGTGGGGTCGCTGTCGGGGCGGTTGGCTGCGGCGGGTGCGGCGGCGATGGCCTGCTCATGGACGCGTCGCGCGAGATCGACGCCGCGGTCGATGAGGTCGTGCAGGACGCGGCGGTAGTAGGCGGCGTCGGTCTCGGGGGTGGGGTGGGTGGACATGGGGGTGTTAGGAACATTTTCGGCGGGTCGGGGTCAAGGGGTTTGGTTGGTCTCGGCGGTCGCGGCGGCCTTGGTCGGAAACGGCCCGAACGCTTACGCAGCCAGAGTACAGCCAGATATGGACAGGATTGCGCTTGCGGGAGGGATGTTGGTTGGACTAAGTTGAATGGACTTAGTCGAGGCAAACATGCTGACCGTTAATATACATGAGGCCAAGACACACCTGTCGCGCCTGATCGAGCGCGTGGCGTCCGGTGAGCCATTCATCATCGCCAAGGCTGGCCGGCCCCTCGTCAAGGTGGTGCCGATCGATGCGCCCGATCGGGGCGCCGAGCGCCGTCTCGGGTTCCTGGCCGGACAAGCGGAGCTGCCGGACGACTTCGACCGGATGGGCGGCGAAGCGATCGCCGGTCTGTTCGAAGGCGACGTTTGAGGCTGCTGCTCGACACGCAGTTGCTGCTGTGGGCGGCTTACACGCCAGAGCGTCTGTCGCCGGCGGCGCGGGCGTTGATCGAGGATATCGGCAACGATCTGGTGTTCTCGCCAGCGAGCTTGTGGGAGGTGGTGATCAAGCGCGCGCTGGGCCGGCCCGACTTCCGGATCGACCCTCGGCTGCTGCGCCGCGGGTTGGTGGAGAACGGCTACGTGGAGTTGCCGATCACCGGTGACCACGCCCTTGCCGTCGACCTGCTGCCGCCATCGCACAAGGATCCGTTCGACCGCCTGCTCGTCGCGCAGGCGCTGGCGGAGGGTTTGTCGTTTGTCACCGCCGATGCGCGGCTCTCCGCCTATCCGGGCGATATCAGGCTCGTGTGATTGCCGGCGCAGAGTGGCCGGACGCGGTCGGTAAAACTGCGCCGGCCGGCTTGTGGTTCCCGCGTCTGCGGCCGCAGAGTCTTGGCCTTTCTTTCTACCGGGCTCGGTCCGCGTTGCGGGTGCCGGGTGGTTGTGGCGGTGGCGGTGTGGTGGCGGGTTACACCCGCCCTACGTTGGTGAGGACGGGGGCTTGGCGTCGTGCCGGACTATCGGCGTAACCGGGTGCCGGGCGGCACGTATTTCTTCACGGTCAACCTGCTCGACCGGAGCAGCCGGTTGCTGGTCGAGAAGGTCGACGTGTTGCGGGAGGCGGTGCGTTCCGTTCGCGCCGGCGCGCCATTCCACATCGATGCGTGGGTGGTGTTGCCGGAACATCTGCACTGCATCTGGACGTTGCCGCCGGGCGACGACGATTATTCGCGGCGGTGGCAAGCGATCAAGGCGCGGTTCGCCTGCGCCATGCCGGTTGGCGAACGACGGTCGGCGGTCCGGGTGCGCAAAGGCGAGCGCGGCATCTGGCAGCGGCGGTTCTGGGAGCACACCATCCGCGATGATCGCGATTATGCCGCGCACATGGATTACGTGCATTTCAATCCGGTGAAGCACGGGTTGGCTACGCGGGCGGCGGATTGGCCCTATTCCTCGTTTAGGCGGTGTGTGGAACGGGGGTTTTATCCGGGCGGTTGGAGCATGGAGGGTGCCGGTCTTGCCGAGGTGGGGGAGCGGCGGTGATGGGGCGGCGGGGGGCTTGCGTGGCGGGTTTCACCCGCCCTACGGAAAGGTTCGGGCTGCGGGCTACGCTTGCCGAAGTCGCTAACATTCACCTGAGAACCGGAACCAAATGTAAGCAGTGTCTTTACAATGAGCAAATACTCTGTCTTGGAGGGGGCCAGTGCAATACACATACGCCGCGTTTGGTGTCCTTTTTGAACTCCTTCTAATCGCTACGGCAATCTATTTTATTAGAAAGACCAAATCGAGTGAGATCCATACGGTTTGGTTTATAGTGTCTACTTACTTTACAATCGGATGTGCTGCACTTCTCGTGGGGGAATCGGTAGGAGCCATCGTTAACGGCCATTACCAAGGCGAACTGGGCACGCGTGCCGAAAACGTAGTTAACAAATCTCTGGACCTTGGATTGGAGCTTAGTCTGGCAACCTTACCCTTTCTACTGCTCGTTGTCCCTCAGTTGCTTGCTTACGTACTTAGTGCCTTATCGGGCTCGGCCCGCACCCTCTGGTATTTTGGTGAGGGGTTTCAACTGTGGTTCTGGTTTATAGTGAAGACCTGCGCGGCAACATCAGGGCTAATCTATGCCATTGTATTCATGGCCACCATTCAGCGATGGAATGACTTTGGCCAAAGAGAGACAATCTTGTCTTGTGATTTTCGCAACGACTTTGCTCACAGAAATGTTTGGTCTGCTGGGTATTGTACCGGCCAAGAATAACAAAAAGGCGGGATTTGCGCCGTGGATGGAACGCTTACATCGATTTGCGACAAGGTGGTCCCAAACCAGCCAAGGATCGGCCCGGGATGACGGCTTCTTTAACCGCATTCGGCAGATGTTTGATGCAATACGGAGAAGCCCTAGCGATGAAATCGCATCGAGTCTTGCACAAGCAGTCATCATTGCAAACCGCCACAATTTGTCGAGCAAAGATGCGGTATCTGCTGGCAAGAACTACGAGATGAACTGCAAATGCACCAACAAGCTAAGAATTTGCCGGCGAAGCGCCCCCGATCGTAGCATGCTATGCAAAGTGCAGGTCTGGGGCTGCTGCCCCAGCGGGTCCAGGGCAGCGCCCTGGGCTTCTTGCATCACTTGGCGCTGCTGACGACGTGAGGCTCGCGCAGGGTCCGAGTAGTCTGAAGGCCGCAGCTTACGCTGATGAAGATCGAGATGACGGTGTCGGGTGGATGCTCGGGACAACTCTCCGCAGCCCTTCCACGTGTTAATACACGCGGAACCTTTGGCTGCTCCGCCCGAGCATGACGACGGGTTCGAGAAAGGGCCGCCTCCTCCGCCCCGATCAGACCGCCTCGGCGCCCGAGATGATCTCGATCAGCTCGCGGGTGATGTTGGCCTGGCGGGTGCGGTTGTAGTTCAGCGTGAGGCGATTGATCATCTCGCCGGCGTTGCGGGTGGCGTTGTCCATGGCGGACATGCGGGCGCCCTGCTCGCCGGCGGCGGACTCGATCAGGGCGCGGAAGAGCTGGATCGCCATGTTGCGGGGGAGCAGGGCGGCGAGGATGGTTTCCTCGTCGGGCTCGAACTCGTAGATGGCTTGCGGGCCGGAGGGCTCCTCGGCGGGCTTGTCCTCGGCCGCGACCTGCAGCGGGATGATCTGCCGCTCGGTGGGGATCTGGCTGATGACCGAGACGAAGCGGTTGTAGATGATGGTAGCGACGTCGAACTCGCCGGCGGCTAGCATCTGGGCGATGCGCTCGCCGATTTCGCCGACGTCGGAGAACTCGACGCGCTTCTTGCCGGCGAAGCTGTATTCGCCGACGAGGCGGGAGGCGAATTCGCGGCGGAGGTAGTCGCGGCCCTTGCGGCCGATGGTGACGACCTTGACGGTCTTGCCTTCGCGCTCGAGGCGCTGGATGGCGGTGCGGGCGGCGCGGCCGACGTTGGTGTTGAAGCCGCCGGCGAGGCCGCGGTCGGCGGTGACGACGACCAGGAGATGGACCTGGTCGCGGCCGGTGCCGACCAGCATCTGCGGCGCGGTGGGGCTGCCGGCGGCCGACGCGGCCAGGGCGGCGAGCATGCGCTGCATGCGCTCGGCGTAGGGACGGGCGGCCTCGGCCTGGCTCTGCGCGCGCTTCAACTTGCTCGCGGCCACCATCTTCATGGCGGACGTGATTTTCCGGGTGGATTTCACGCTGTTGATGCGGGCGCGGAGGGCTTTGAGGCTCGCCATGGGTCAGGCCTGGACGAAGGACTTGGTGAAGCCGTCGAGGAAGGCGACGAGGGTCTTTTCCACGTCGGGCTTCATCTCGCGGCTGTCGCGGATGCCGGAGAGGACGCCGGGTTCCTTGACGCGGAGCTCGGAGAGCATGCGGCGCTCGTACTCGCCGACGCGGCCGACGGGGATCTTGTCGAGGTAGCCCTTGGTGCCGGTGTAGATGCTGATGACCTGCTCCTCGACCGGCATCGGGCTGAACTGCGGCTGCTTCAGCAGCTCGGTCAGGCGGGCGCCGCGGGCGAGCAGGTTCTGGGTGGATTGGTCGAGGTCGGACGAGAACTGGGCGAAGGCGGCCATCTCGCGATACTGGGCGAGTTCGAGCTTGATGGAGCCGGCGACCTTCTTCATCGCCTTGATCTGGGCCGAGGAGCCGACGCGGGAGACGGAGAGGCCGACGTTCACGGCCGGGCGGATGCCGCGGAAGAACAGCTCGGTTTCCAGGAAGATCTGGCCGTCGGTGATGGAGATGACGTTGGTGGGGATGTAGGCGGAGACGTCGCCGGCCTGGGTTTCGATGATGGGGAGTGCGGTGAGGCTGCCGTTGCCGAAGGCGTCGGACATCTTGGCGGCGCGCTCGAGCAGGCGGCTGTGGAGGTAGAAGACGTCGCCGGGGTAGGCTTCGCGGCCCGGCGGGCGGCGGAGCAGGAGCGACATCTGGCGGTAGGCGACGGCCTGCTTGGAGAGGTCGTCGTAGCAGATCATGGCGTGCATGCCGTTGTCGCGGAAGTATTCGCCCATGGTGCAGCCGGTGTAGGGGGCGAGGAACTGCAGCGGCGCCGGGTCGGAGGCGGTGGCGGCGACGACGATGGAGTATTCCATCGCGCCGTTCTCCTCGAGGGTGCGGACGAGCTGGGCGACGGTGGAGCGCTTCTGGCCGATGGCGACGTAGATGCAGTAGAGCTTAGCCGTTTCGTCGGTGCCGGCGTGGGCGGGCTTCTGGTTGATGATGGCGTCGATGATGACGGCGGACTTGCCGGTCTGGCGGTCGCCGATGACGAGCTCGCGCTGGCCGCGGCCGATCGGGATGAGGGCGTCGATCGCCTTGAGGCCGGTCTGCATCGGCTCGTGGACGGACTTGCGCGGGATGATGCCGGGCGCCTTCACCTCGACCCGGCTGCGGGTGACGTCGGTGAGCGGGCCCTTGCCGTCGATCGGTTTGCCGAGGCCGTCGACCACGCGGCCGAGCAGGCCCTTGCCGATGGGGACGTCGACGATGTCGCGGGTGCGGGTGACGGTGTCGCCTTCGCGGATGCGGGTGTCGTCGCCGAACACGACGATGCCGACGTTGTCGGTCTCGAGGTTGAGCGCCATGCCCTTGACCCCGGCGGAGGGGAAGTCGACGAGCTCGCCGGCCATGACGTTCTGCAGGCCGAAGACGCGGGCGATGCCGTCGCCGACCGACAGGACCTGGCCGGTTTCGGCGACGTTCTGCTCGGTGTCGAAGGCGGCGATCTGCTTCTTGAGGATGTCCGAGATTTCGGCGGGACGGATTTCCATCTTAAGCGGCACCCTTCATGGCGTACTGCAGTCGCTGCAGGCGGGATTTGAGGCTGGTATCGTAGAGACGCGCGCCGATGCGGACGACGAGGCCGCCCAAGAGGCTGGGGTCGACGCTGTCCTGGATGTTGACGCTGCCGTAGCCGGCCTCGATGAGGCGGGCGCGGAGTTGCTCGCGCTGCACGTCGGTGAGCGGATGGGCGGTGGAGACCTCGGCGACGACGACGCCGCGCTTTTGCGCGACGAGGGCGGCGAAGGCGGCGACGATGGGGCGCAGCGCGTTGAGGCGGCGGTTGTTGGCGACGACGCCGACGAAGTCCCGCACGAGCTTGCCGAAGCCTTGCTGCTCGAGCACGGCGGTGGCGGCGGTGCGGGCTTGGGTGACGTCGATCAGCGGGCTTAGCAGCAGGCGACGGAAGTCGGGGCTTTCGTCGATCAGGCGGCCGAGCTGGTCCATTTCGGACACGGTCTGGTCGAGTCGGTGGGTGTCATCGGCCTGCGCGTAGAGCGCGTTGGCGTAGCGCTCGGTCAAGCCGCCGCCAGATGTCGTGGAGCCAGAAGCCACGCGGGGTTCCCTCGATCATGCTGCCGGCACAGCCGCCGGCGGACGGGCGTCTAGCATGGGGGGTGGGACAGGGGAAGGGTCGGAGGTCGCGTTTTCGCGGCCGGTTCACCCCCGGTGGGGGTCTTCGAAGCGGTCTTGGATGAGGCGGTCGAGGAGGCGGACGCCCCAGCCGGTGGGGCCGGCGGGGTGGCGGTCCGACGGCGGTTTCGTGGGCTTCGACGCCGGCGATGTCGAGATGGGCCCAAGGGATGTCGCTGACGAAGCCGCGGAGGAACAGGGCGGCGTGGCAGGCGTCGGGCTGCAGGCGGCCTTCGGCGCATTGGCGGACGTCGGCGATGTCGCTGAGCAGGGCGTCGCGGTAGGCCTCGGACAGCGGCATGCGCCAGGCGCGCTCGTCCACCGACGAGCCGGCGGCGGCGAGGTGGGCGGCGAGGACGTCGTCCGATGCGAACAGGCCGGCCATGTGGTGGCCGAGGGCGGTGATGATGCTGCCGGTGAGGGTCGCGAGGTCGATCGCGGCTTGGGGCTTGAAGGACGTGATGGCCCAGGCGAGGGCGTCGGCGAGGATCAGGCGGCCTTCGGCGTCGGTGTCGACGATCTCGACCGTGCTGCCGTTCTGCAGGCGGAGGACATCGCCGGGGCGGTAGCTGGCGGCGCCGAGCATGTTCTCGACCAAGGGCAGGACGGCGATGGCGGGGGCCGGGGAGCGGCGGCGGGCCAGAGCGAGCATGGCGCCAGCGCAGGCGGCGGCGCCGGACATGTCGGCGCGCATCTCCCACATCGGGGTGGCCGGCTTGATGCAGACGCCGCCGGTGTCGAAGGTGACGCCCTTGCCGACGAACAGGACCGGGGCGGCGGCGATGGTGCCGGGCCAGCGCAGGACGACGAGGCGCGGCGGGTTGACGCTGCCGCGGCCGACGGCGAGCAGGCCGCCGAAGTTCTCCTCGGCCAGGCGGTCGGGGTGCAGGACCTCGACGGTCAGGCCTTCGGCTTCGAGCGCCTGCAGGCGGTCGGCGAAGGTCGCGGGGGTGAGCAGGTTGCCGGGCTCGGCGACGAGCTCGCGGGCGTAGAGGGCGCCGTCGATGCCGGGGGCGAGGGCGGCCCAGGCGGCTTCGGCGGCGTCGGGGTCGGCGGCCATGACGTCGAGCTGCGCGAGGATCGGGCGTTCCGGGTCGGGCCGGGTCAGATGGCGGTGGTGCCGCCAGGCGCGGAGGACGGCGCCGGCGGCGAGGCGGGCGGCGTCGGCGGCGGACCATTCGCGGGCGTCGATGGCGATGTGCTCGACCAACGGCAGGCGGGCGGCGGCGAGGGCGCCGGCGGCTTCGAGGTCGTCGCCCGCGCGGATCAGCAGCAGGCGGCGCTTTTTGGTGAGTACCTCGGCCACCTGCCCTGCCCGGTCGCCGAAGCCGGCGCGGGCCGCCCGGTCGGGCTTGGGCGGCGGCGCGCCGGGCGCGACCGGCACGGCGCGCACGGCGGCGTCGCTGCGCCGCACGAAGCGGGGGGTCATGGGCCGGCTATTTCGGCTCGTAGTGGTCGGCGATCAGGCGGTCGAGCAGGCGCAGGCCGAAGGCGGTGGCGCCTTTGGGGATGGTGGCGGTGTCCTTGGTGCTCCAGGCGGTGCCGGCGATGTCGAGGTGCGCCCAAGGGCCGCGGACGAAGCGTTGGATGAACTGGGCGCCGATGATGGCGCCGGCGGGACGGCCACCGATGTTCTTCATATCGGCGATGTCGCTGCGGATCAGCTTGTCGTAGGCGTCGCCGAGCGGCAGGCGCCAGACGGGCTCGTTGGCGGCTTGGCCGGCGGCCAGCAGCCTCGTCGCGAGGGTGTCGTCGTTGGCGAACAGGCCGGCGTGCTCGTGCCCCAACGCCACGATGACGGCGCCGGTGAGGGTGGCGAAGTCGACGGTGATGGCCGGGTTGAAGCGGTCCTGCGCGTACCAGATCACGTCGGCGAGCACGAGGCGGCCTTCGGCGTCGGTGTTGAGCACCTCGATGGTTTGGCCGGACAGGCTGCGGACGACATCGCCGGGTCGCTGGGCGCTGCCGCTGGGCATGTTCTCGGTGAGGCCGACGATGCCGACTACGTTTGCCTTTGCTTTGCGGCCGGCGACGGCGGCCATCAGGCCGACGACGGCGCCGGCGCCGGCCATGTCCCACTTCATGTCGCCCATGCCGGCGGCGGGCTTGATGCTGATGCCGCCGGTGTCGAAGGTGACGCCCTTGCCGACGGCGCAGACGGGCGGCTCGCCTTGGGTGCCGCCGCTCCATTGCATGACGACAACGCGCGGCTCGTTGACGCTGCCCTGGGACACGCCGAGCAGGGCGCCGAAGCCTTTCTCCTCCAACTCGGCGGGGCCGAGGATTTCGACATCGACGCCGAGTTCGGCGAGCAGGCGGCAGCGCTCGGCCATTTCGGCGGGGTTGAGCACGTTGGGCGGCTCGCTGATGAGGTCGCGGGCCAGCTTGGCGCCGTCGGCAATAGCGCGCACGGCGGGGAAGCCTTCGGTGGCGGCGTCGGCGTCGTCGGTCAGGACGGTGAGACGCTCGAGCTTGGGCTTGGCGTCGTCCGGCTCCTTGGTGCGGTACTTGTCGAACCGGTAGGAGCGGAGCATGGCGCCGAGGGCGGCGGCGGTGGCGTGCTCGGCGGGCATGCCGTCGGCGGCGATGGCGGCCTGGGCGTCGCGCGCCAGGGCGGACGCGGCGACGCCGCCGGCCTCCTCCATGCCGCGGAGCGTGTGGTCCTCGGGCTTGCCGACCCCGACCAGCACCACCCGCTGCAACCCGGCGCCCGGGGCCAGCACGGTGCAAGTCTGGCCCTTCTTGCCCGCGAACTCGGCCGCGGCGGCGGCCCGGGAGACCGCGCCGCTGCAGGCCGCATCGACCGTGGCCGCGAGCCCCGCCAAGGCCTGGTTCTCGATGCAGAGCAGGGCCAGCGCTCCGCCCTCGGGGGCCTGCGCCGGCGCAAAGGCGATCTCGATCATCCCAAATCCTTCGTCACTGCGGCCGACTGTAACAGCGCAGCCCCGCAATGCCAGCGCCCGCCGGCGCGCTTGGCTTGACGCCCGGGTCTCGTTACACCGGAGGGATGGACGACTCTGCCTTGCTCAGCCTGGCCGCCGACCTTGCCCGACGCGCGGGCGCGGTGATCCTCGCGGTCCGCGCGCGGGGCTTCGAGACGCTGCGCAAGACCGATGCGAGCCCGGTCACCGAGGCCGACCATGCCGCCGAGGCGCTGATCCTGGAGGGTCTGCGGCAGGCGGCGCCGCACATTCCCGTCATCGCCGAGGAGGAGATTGAGGCCGGGCACCGGCACGAGCCGGGGCACGAGTATTGGCTGGTCGATCCGCTGGACGGCACCCGCGAGTTCGCCGCCGGGCGGGACGAGTTCACCGTCAATATCGGCCTGGTGCGGGACGGTCATCCGGTGCTGGGCGCGGTCGGGGTGCCGGCCTATGGCGAGTTGTTCGGCGGATTGCTGGGCGCGAAGAAGCGGGCCTGGAAACGGAACGGCGCCGGGGAACGGCCGATCCAGGCGCGGTTGGCGCCGGCGGAGGGGCTGCACGTGCTGGCCAGCCGGCATTACGCGACCGACAAGCGGCTGGACGCGTTCCTGCATGGGCGGCCGGTGACGCAGGTGACCAACATGGGTTCGGCGTTGAAGATCGTGCGGCTGGCCGAGGGCGCCGGCGACCTGTACCCGCGGTTCGGCCGCACCATGGAGTGGGACACGGCGGCGCCGCAGGCGGTGCTGGAGGCGGCGGGCGGGCGGCTGCTGGCGATGGACGGGTCGGAGCTCGGCTATGGCAAGCCCGGCTGGGAGAACCCGCCATTCGTCTGCACCGGCGTGTGCGCGGGCGTAAGCACGGGCGCCGGCACGGGCGCCGATACGGGCGCACCCGACCTGAAATGACCCGGCTGCTGCATCCCGACGCCGCCGGCGTGGCCGAGGCGGCGCGGCTGCTGCTGGCCGGTGAGCTGGTCGCGTTCGGCACCGAGACCGTCTACGGCTTGGGCGCCGACGCCACCCGGCCGGCCGCGGTCGCCGCGATCTTCGACGCCAAGGGGCGGCCGCATTTCAACCCGCTGATCTGCCATTACCCAGAGGCCGCGGCGGCGTTCGAGCATGTCGAGGCGTCGGAGGCGGCACGCAGCCTGGCGCACGCGTTCTGGCCGGGGCCGCTGACCATGGTGCTGCCGCGTCGGGTCACGTGCCCGGTGGCGCTGCTGGCCGGCGCCGGGCTGGACACGCTGGCGGTGCGGGTGCCGGCGGGCGCGGACGCGCTGGCGTTGCTGCGGGCGACGGGGCGGCCGGTGGCGGCGCCGTCGGCCAACCGCTCCGGCCAGGTGTCGCCGACGACGGCGGGGCATGTGCTGGACGGGCTCGGCGGGCGGATCGCGGCGGTGCTCGACAGCGGGCCGTGTTCGGTGGGGGTGGAGAGCACGGTGCTGGACCTGGCGGCCGGGGCGCCTTGCCTGCTGCGTCCGGGCGGGGTGGCGGTGGAGGCGATCGAGGCGTTGCTGGGGCCGGTGGGCCGCGGCTTGACGCCGGCGGCGGCGGAGACGACGCGGACGCTGCGCTCGCCGGGCTTGCTGGTGTCGCATTACGCCCCTGCCCTGCCGGTCCGGCTGGACGCGGAGCGGGTCGAACCGGACGAGGCGGTGCTGGCGTTCGGTCCGCCGCCGCCTGGCGCGGCGACGGTGTATCAGCTCAGTTCGGGGCGGGACCTGGTGGAAGCGGCGGCGCGGCTGTTCGAAGGGCTGCGCTGGCTGGACGCGGAGGGCGGGCGGCGCGGGCTGCGCGGGATCGCGGCCATGCCGGTGCCGGATGGCGGCCTCGGTCTCGCGATCAACGACCGGCTGCAGCGGGCGGCGGCACCGCGGTGATGCGCTTTCTCACGCCCGAGCGACGGGCGCTGGCGTTCAGCTTTCTCCGGTTCGGCATCGTCGGCGCGAGCGCGGTGCCGGTGGACATCGCGGTCGTTTACATGCTGCGCGGCCTGCTGGGCCTGTATGGCGCCGGCGCCGCGTCCTATCTGTTTGCCGCCACCTGGACCTTTGCGTTCAACCGGATCTGGACGTTTGCCGGCCGCGGCGACGGGCCGATCTGGCGGCAATGGCTGCGGTTCCTGGGCGCCAACCTGACGGGGCTGGTGCTGAATCGCGGGACGTATTTCCTGTTGGTGACGGTGAGCTCGTTCTGCCACGACGTGCCGGCCGTCGCGGTGGCGGCCGGGTCGCTGGCTGGGATGTTCGCGAACTTCTTTGCGACGCGGCGGCTGGTGTTCCGGTGAAGGATGGCTCGGGGGTTAGGCCAGGGGCTCTGCCGCATAGGCGCGACCTGAAGGTTGGGATCGAGGCGGGTCGGGAGCGGTCATACGATAACCGACCGCGTCCTATCCGGCCGAACGCTTCCATCCGAATGCAAACAGACCTGCTCCGATCAGCAGGGATCCCCCTGTCCTGTTCACGACGCGCTGCACGCGCGGCTGCCTAAGCCGCTGCCGGGCTGCTGAAGCCAAAAGCGCGAAGCCGAGCGAGTTCAAAGTCGCCATGATGACGAACGTGCTCACCAGCACCGCCACCTGCGGCAGGAAGGCGTGCGACGCATCCAGGAATTGCGGAACAAAGGCGACGAAGAAGATGATGCCCTTGGGGTTCAACGCCGTCACCGTGTAGGCATGTGCAAACATGCGCAGAGGGCCTGCCGTGGGAGCCGCTTCGAACCCAGCTTCACCCACGGGCACGCGCCATAGCTTGATACCGAGGTAAATCAGATAGGCCCCGCCAAGCCAGCGGAGCCCTGTGAACACCAACGCCGACGTTGCGAGCACGGCTCCCAGACCCAGCATGGAGGCCGTCATTGCCGTGAGGTCGCCGAGCGCCACTCCGGCCACGATCGCCGCAGCAGGCTTTCTGCCGTGGCCGAGCGCGTACGAGATCACGAGCAGCACGGTGGGGCCTGGAATGGCGAGCAGCACAGCCGAGGCAGCAACGAAGGCGAGCCAATGGTCGATGGGCATGGTTCAATCCTGGTGATCTGGCGCGAGCCATCCACAGCTGTTCTGACGGCGCAAGCAAGGGACCAGAATTGGACGCAGACCAAGCTTGCCTCATAAGCTTTCGCCGATGAGGGTTTGCCGCTGGACCCCGCTGGGGCGTTCGCCCCAACCGGCGAAACCACCGAGAACTGGGCTTGTCAGTCGTTCACCACGCCTTCGGGATGGTTTTCGGCGAAGCGTTGCTGCGCGGTCGGCTTGCGCTCCTTGGCCATGACGGTGGAGCGGAAATGCGCCTGCGCCGCGGCCACGCCGCTGCCGAGCTGGATGTCGATGCCGACGTCGCGCATCGCCATCTCCGCGCCGCCCAACGCCCCGAGCACCATCAGGTCGTTGAGATCGCCCAAGTGACCGATCCGGAACAGCTTGCCCGCCACCTGCGACAGGCCGGCGCCGAGCGAGAGGTCGTAGCGGCGGAACGCCGCGTCGATCACGTCGGCGCCGTTGCGGCCCTCCGGCACCATCACCGCGCTGACGGTGTCGGAATGCCATTCCGGCCCCTTCGCGCAGAGCTCGAGGCCCCAGGCGCGAACCGCCGCGCGCACGCCGCCGGCCAGCACGTGGTGACGCTCGACGACATGCTCGAGCTTCTCCTCGAACAGCATGGTGAGCGCCTCGCGCAGGCCGTAGAGCATCGGCAGCGCGGGGGTGTAGGGGAAGTAGCCGCTCTCGTTTGCCCGGCGCATGTCGCCGAAATCGAAGAAAACACGGCGCAGCTGGGCGGTGCGATGCGCCTCCACCGCCCGGGCGCTGGCGCAGACGATGGCGAGGCCGGCCGGCAGCATCAGGCCCTTCTGCGAGCCCGCGACGGCGAGGTCGACCCGCCACTCGTCCATGCGGAAGTCGATGCTGCCGATCGAGCTCACCCCGTCGACGTAGAGCAGCGCCGGGTGGCGGACGGCGTCCATCGCCCGGCGCAGCGCACCGATGTCGCTGGTGACGCCGGTCGCGGTCTCGTTGTGCACGGCGAGCACTGCCTTGATCGCGTGCGACTTGTCGGCGCGCAGCACCTCCTCCACCCGGTCGGGCTTGATGCCGGTGCCCCACTCCTCCTCCAGCACCTGCACATCGAGGCCGAGGCGCTGGGCCATGTCGATCCAGAGGTGGCTGAACTGGCCGAAGCGTGAGGCCAGCACCTTGTCGCCGGGCGACAGCGTGTTCGTCAGCGCCGCTTCCCAGCCGCCCGTGCCGGTGGCGGGGAAGACGAATACGCTGCCGCCCTCGGTCCGGAACACCTTCTTCAGGTCCGCGAACAGCGGCAGCACCAGCTGCGGGAACACGGGGGAGCGATGGTCCTCCATCGCCACCATCATCGCGCGCATCACGCGCACGGGGACGTTGGTGGGTCCGGGAACAAACAAGAAATGGCGTCCGGGCAAGGCCGTGTCTCCGTCGGTTGGTTTTTGGAGACGCGAGCGGGCGCCCCGGAATGAAGCTTTAAAGGAACGAATGGGCGGTTTCAATGATGGCGGCGCTGGCAGGGGACGGGGGCGTTGGGGCCTCCGGCGCGCCCGTTCCGTCACCGTCGGACTTGATCCGACCATCCACACGTTTCCGGCGCGCTGGACGGCACTCGATGCCGTTGGGCACCGCCGCAGGGAAGGTTATCACGTGAATGGTCGGCTCAAGCCCGACCATGACGGTGGCGGGCGTGCTTCAGGCCGGGCGGTCGTCCTGCGGGCGATGGGGCATGGCGGGCTTTGCCGCTCCGGGGCGGTCGTCGGCCTGCCGGATCGCGCGGCGGACCGAACGCAGTTCCCAGACGAGCAGGCCGAGGAAGCCGAGCAGCAGGATGATCCACTCCCACTGGCCCATTCACTGACCCACACACTGGCCCATTCAGGCGCGAACGCTCCGCCGGTTCGCGGCGGCTATGGCCTGGCGGCTGTCGAGCTCGGCGAATAGCTCGATCAACCAGACGAGGCCGCCGGGGGCGGCGGGCGGGGCCGGGGTGGCGGCGACGGCGGCCACGAGATGGCGCACGGCCGGGGCGGGCGGGGCCGCGACGGAGCCGCCCGGCAGCATCGCGGCGGCCACCGCGCGGCCCAGCAGCACGAACTTGCCGCCCGCCGGCACGACGGCGCGGGAGTTGATCGAGTTGCCGCCGGCCGCCAGCACGCGGTGGCCGATCGCGGCGTAAAGACGGCTGGCAGCGCCGATGCCGGGGCGGCAGTCCCACGGCAGGGCGGCGATGCCGGGCTCGGCGCGCTGGTAGAAGGCGTCGGCGGTGGCAACCAGGCGGATCACCACCTCGCCGAGCGCCGGGGTGAAGCGGGGCCGGGCCAGCCAGGCGTCGGGGTCGATGCCGGCGTCCTGCAGCCAGGCGCGGGGCAGATAGAGGCGGCCGGCGCGGGCGTCCTCGCCGACGTCGCGGGCGATGTTGCTGAGCTGCATGGCGACGCCGAGGTCGCAAGCGCGGGCCACCACCTCCGGGCCGCGGGCGCCCATCAGCACCGCCATGGCGGCGCCGACGGTGCCGGCGACGCGGGCGGCGTAGGTTTGCAGCTCGTGGAGGTCCTGGTACTGGCGGCCGGCGGCGTCCCAGGCGAAACCGTCGAGCAGACCGTCCAGCAAAGCGCGCGGGAGGCGATGGGAGGCGACGACGGCGGCAAGCGCGCGGTCCGGCGGTTGGTTCGCAGGGGCGCCGGCGTAGACCGCGTCGAGGCGGCGGTGCAGGCCGTCCAAGGCCCCTGCCCCGCCGCCGGCCGCGTCCACCAGATCGTCGGCGACGCGGCAAAAGGCGTAGAGCGCGGTGGCCGGCTGCATGACCCGGCGCGGCAGCAGCCGGCTCGCGGCGTGGAAGGAGCGCGAGCCGCCGCGGAGCATGGCCCGGCAGGCGGCGAGGTCGCCGGCGCCGATCAACTCACCCATGTGCCGCTCCCACCGTGATCTGCGTCATGGCCGGCGGGATCAGCCGGTCCAGCACCTTGGCCGAGCACAGCACGCCCGGGAGCCCGGCGCCGGGATGTGTGCCGGCGCCGACGAGGTAAAGGCCGTCCACGTCCTCGCTGCGGTTGTGCGGGCGGAACCAGGCGCTTTGGGTCAGCACCGGCTCCATGCCGAAGGCGGCGCCGCGGAACGACAGCAAGCGGGTCTCGAAATCGGCCGGGGTCATGAGGCGGGAGGTCACGACCTCGTCCTCCAGCCCGGGCAGGAGCGTGCGCGACAGCTCGGCGGCGATGCGGGCTCGGTAGGGTTCGGCGGCGGCGGCCCAATCGGTGCCGCTGGCGAGATGCGGCACCGGGGAGAGCACGTAGAAGGCGTCCTGGCCCGGGGGCGCAAGGCTCGTGTCAGTGGCGGTGGGGCGGTGCAGGTATAGGGAGAAATCGTCGGCCAGGTGGTGGCGGCCGAAGATGTCGCGCAGCAGCTCGCGGTAGCGGGGGCCGAGCAGGATGGTGTGGTGGGCGACGTCGTCGTAGCGGCGGCGTGTGCCGAAATACCAGACGAACAGGGACATGGAGTAACGGGCGCGCTCGACCTTGCGGTCGGTCCAGCGGCGCCGGTGCCTTTCCGGAATGAGGTGGCGGTAGGTCCAGGCGCTGTCGGCGTTGGAGACGACGAGGTCGGCGGGGATGCGCTCGCCGCTGGCCAGGCGCACGCCGGTGGTGCGGCGGTGCTCGACCACGATCTCGGCGACCTCGGCGTTGCAGCGGACGGTGTTGCCCTGGCCTTCGATCAGGCGGACCAGGCCTTCGACGAGGCGGCCGGTGCCGCCCATGGCGAAGTGGACGCCGCCGTCGCGCTCGAGGAAGGCGATCAGGGCGTAGATGGCGCTGGCGTTGAAGGGGTCGCCGCCGACCAGCAGCGGGTGGAAGCTGAAGACGGTGCGCAGGCGCTCGTCCTTGATGTACTTGGCGACGAGGGCGTGGACGCTGCGGAGGCCACCGAGGCGCAGGAGGTCGGGGGCGACGCGGGCCATGTCGGTCCAGTGGCCGAACGGGACGTCGCCGAGCTGCTCGAAGCCGACGCGGTAGATCGCTTCGGAGGCGGCCATGAAGCGGTCGTAGCCGGCGACGTCGGCGGGGGAGAAGCGGGCGACCTCGGCGCGCATGCGGGCCGGGTCGCCGCTGTATTCGAAGGTGGCGCCGTCCTGGAAGCGGATGCGGTAGAAGGGGTCGATGGGGCGCAGCTCGACGTCGTCGGCGAGGCGGCGGCCGCAAAGCGCCCAGAGCTCCTCGAACAGATGCGGGGCGGTGACGATGGTGGGGCCGGCGTCGAAGGTGAAGCCGTCCTGGCGGAACACGCTCGCGCGGCCACCGGGGGCGTCGAGGCGCTCCAGCACGGTGACGCGGTAGCCGCGGGCGCCGAGGCGGACGGCGGCGGCGAGGCCGCCGAAGCCGCTGCCGATCACGACGGCATGCGGGCGGGGATCGAGCGCGAGTGGCAGGCGCGTGGATGTCAACGTGTCCATACAGAGGGAGTGTAAACAGAACTGGACAGTGCTTGCCAAGCAGGAATGTGGGAGGCGGCTGTTTGGATGGGTGTCGTCGGGCGGCAAAGCGCCCCGGATCGGGGCAGGACGGGGTTGGTTCGTGAACGCGTTCACCTGACGCAAGCGGCGGCGGTGGTCCGTCAACAATCATGCGATTGTAACGGCAAGGCCCCCTTGCCTGCGGCAAGAGATGCTGGCTCGCGGTTTGAGAGTCGGGTCACTCGGGGAGGCGACATGCACGCACGGATTATTGGGCTTATGGCGGGGACGGCGCTCTTGGGGCTCGCTTCGACCGCTTTGGCTGCGGACGATCAAGGCGAGCGGCGGCGGGGCGGGGCGGTTCAGCACGTGCTGCTGATCAGCGTCGATGGGATGCACGAGGTCGATCTGCGCCGCTATGTCGGCAGCCATCCGGAGAGCACGCTGGCGCGCCTGTCCGAGCGGGGCACGATCTACTCGAACGCCTATACCACGGCGCCGTCGGACAGCTTTCCGGGCATGTTGGCGCAGGTGACGGGCGGCACTCCGTATTCGACCGGCGTGTTTTACGACGACAGCTATGACCGCACGCTGTTTGCGCCGGGATCGAACTGCGCCGGGGCACCGGGGGCCGAGACGACGTACGCGGAGAACCTCGACAAGAGCCTTGCGGACGTGACCGGCGGCGGCACGCTGGGGCAGCCGTTGACGCAGATCGACCCGGCCAACCTGCCGCTGCGGCAGACCGCGACCGGCTGCGTGCCGGTCTATCCGCACGAGTTCGTGCGCGTGAACACGCTGTTCGAGGTGGTGCGGGCGCATGGCGGCCACACCGCGTGGTCGGACAAGCACCCGGCCTACGACATCCTCAACGGTCCGTCAGGCGCCGGCATCGAGGATCTGTTCACGCCGGAGATCAATTCGCAGCTGCCGGGCGGCGCCACGGGGGACGACAACACCACGAGCTTCGCCGGCACCCGCAACTACGACCAGATCAAGGTCAACGCGATCCTCAACCAGATCGACGGGAAGGACAGCACCGGGACGAACAGCCGGCCGACGCCGAACGTGTTCGGCATGAACTTCCAGGCGGTGAGCGTCGGTCAGAAGCTGGCCAAGGCCGGGTTTGGCGATGCGGCGGGGCTGGTGGGCGGCTACGCGGATGCGGCCGGAACGCCGGGCAGCGGGCTTTCGCTGCAGCTCGACTTCATCGATGCGTCGCTCGGCGCGATGGTGGAGCATCTTAAAGCGCACGGGTTGTTCGGCCGGACGGTGATCATCGTCAGCGCCAAGCACGGGCAGTCGCCGATCGATCCGACGCTGCGCCGGGCGATCCCGGACAGCTATTCGAGCGTGATCAAGCACGGCTATGCGTTCAACATCGCCGACGACGCGTCGCTGATCTGGCTCGACCCGGCGACGCAGCAGGCGGAGTACGACTTGGCGCTGGCCGATCTGCAGGCGGCGAAGGATGCGCTCGGGATCGACCGGATCGTGACCCGCACGGAGCTGGCGAAGTTCTATCGCGACCCGTTCAAGGACAGCCGCACGCCCGACTTCTTCGTCGTGCCGCAGCATGGGGTGATCTACACCAAGGGCAGCAAGCTGGCCGAGCACGGCGGCGTGGCGGACGACGACCGGCATGTGGCGTTGCTGGTCAGTGCGGCCGGGCTGCGGGATGGCAAGGTGGACCGCACGGTGGCGACGACGCAGATCGCGCCGACGATTTTGCGGGTGCTCGGGCTGCCGGCATCGGAGCTGCAGGCGGTGCGGATGGAGAGGACGCAGGTCCTGCCCGGTTTGTTCGATTAGGGATTTCGGGGTTGTGGCGGACTTGGTCGGGGCGATGGATTCCCGGATCAAGTCCGGGAATGACGTTGGGGGGTTAGCCGACTGCTTCGAGGGCGGCTTCGGCTTCGAGCCAGGCGGTTTCGGCGGCGTCGAGGTCGCGGGACAGGGCGGCCAGCTTTTGCTGGGCCTCGACCACTTCGGCGCCGCGGCCGGGGGTGTAGAGGGCGGGGTCGGCGAGGCGGGCTTCTACGCGGGCGCGTTCGGCGGTGAGCTTGGCGATGCGGGCTTCGGCGTCGCGGGCTTGGCGGCGGAGCGGCGCCGTTTGCACCCGGGTTTCGGCGCGTTCGCGGCGCTCGTCTTTTCGCGAGGGCGTGTTGTCGGCGCGGGCCGGGCCGCGGGCGCGTTCGGCGAGGAGCTGGCGGTACTCGTCCATGTCGCCGTCGTAGGGACGGACGGTGCCGTCGGCGACGAGCCAGAGCCGGTCGGCGACGAGCTCGACCAGATGCGGGTCGTGGGTGATCAGCAGCACCGCACCTTCGAAATCGGCGAGCGCCCGGACCAAGGCTTCGCGGGCGTCGATGTCGAGGTGGTTGGTGGGCTCATCCAATATGAGCAGCTGCGGGGCGTCGCGGGTGGCGAGTGCCAGCAGCAGGCGGGCTTTCTCGCCGCCCGACAGGTTGCGGACGGCGCTGTCGGCTTTGTCGGCATCGAGGCCGAAGCGGGCGAGCTGGCTGCGGACCTGCGGCGGGAGGGCTTGCGGCAAGGCGCGGGCCATGTGGTGGACCGGGGTCTCGTCCAGGACCAGTTCGTCGGTTTGGTGCTGGGCGAAGTAGCCGACTTTCAAGCGCGGCGAGCGGCGCATCTCGCCGGACATCGGCGCGAGCCGGCCGGCGAGGAGTTTCGCCAGCGTGCTCTTGCCGTTGCCGTTGGCGCCGAGGAGGGCGATGCGGTCGTCGGGGTCGACGTTGAGGCTGACGTTGGAGAGGATCTTTGTCGAACTCGTAGCCGGCGGCGACGCGCTCCAGCACCAGGATCGGCGGTGCGAGGCGCGGCGGGTCGGGGAAGGCGAAACGGGTGGGCGCGTCGGCGACCACGGTGTCGAGCGCGGGGAGTTTTTCGAGCGCCTTGATGCGTGATTGCGCCTGCCGGGCCTTGGTCGCCTGGGCGCGGAAACGGTCGACGAAGGCCTGCATGTGGGCGCGCTGGGCGGCGATGCGCTCGGCGGCGCGGGCCTGCTGCATGGCCTGCTCGGTGCGGATGCGGACAAACTCGTCGTAGCCGCCGGGGGTGAGGCTGATCTTGCCGTGGTCGAGGTGGGCGATGGCCTGGACGGCGCGGTCGAGCAGGCCGCGGTCGTGGCTGACGATGACGCAGGCGCCGGGGAAGCGGGCGATGTAGCCCTCGAGCCAGAGGGTGGCCTCGAGGTCGAGGTGGTTGGTGGGCTCGTCGAGCAGCAGCAGGTCGGGGGCGGCGAACAAGGCGGCGGCCAGGGCGACGCGCATGCGCCAGCCGCCGGAGTAGCTGTCCACGGGGCGGGCCTGCTGGGCGGCGTCGAAACCGAGCCCGGCCAGGATGGCGGCGGCGCGGGCGGGCGCTGCGTCGGCCCCGATGGTGCGCAGGCGCTCGTGGATTTCGGCGAGGCGGATGGGCTCGGCGGTGTCCTGTTCGGCGATCAAGGCGAGGCGTTCGGTGTCGGCCTCGAGCACGGTGTCGAGCAGGCTTTGCCCGCCGGATGGCGCTTCCTGCTTGACCCAGGCCATGCGGGCGCGGCTGCTGAGGCGGATGGAGCCGCCGTCGACGCCGAGTTCGCCGGCGATGGCGCGCAGCAGGGTGCTCTTGCCGGCGCCGTTGCGGCCGACCAGGCCGACGCGGCGGCCGGGATCGATGCGCAGGCCGGCGCCGTCCAGGAGCGTGCGGCCGGCGACGCGCAGCACCAGGTCCTCGATGACCAACAGGCTCATGGCACCAGTAAACTCATAGTGGGGCAATACCGCGCCGGGCGGCCGGATTAAAGGGCCCGAGCTTGCCCACGAACTTGCCGGTCGGCGCGCGACTGGCTACACGCGCGGCCAGCTTTCCCCTTTATCAAGGACTCTCCCCATCATGGCCACCGAACGCACGCTCAGCATCCTCAAGCCCGACGCGACCCGGCGCAACCTGACCGGCAAGATCAACGCCGTGTTCGAGGAGCAGGGGCTGCGCATCGTGGCGCAGCGCCGCATCCAGCTCAGCACGGCCCAGGCCGAGACGTTCTACGGGGCGCACAAGGAGCGCGGGTTCTTCCGCGACCTGGTGACGTTCATGACGAGCGGGCCGGTAGTGGTGCAGGTATTGGAAGGCGAGGACGCGATCGCGGCGAACCGCCGCATCATGGGCGCCACCAACCCGGCCAATGCCGAGCCGGGCACGATCCGCAAGCTATTTGCCGAAAGCATCGAGGCCAACAGCGTGCACGGCAGCGACAGCGCCGAAGCGGCGGCGACCGAAATCGCGTATTTCTTCGCCGGCGTGGACCTCGTCGGCTGACACCAATGCGTCGCGTGCGGCCGGCGTCGCTGCTGCCCAGACTGCTGGCACCCAGACTGCTGGCGCCCGGACTGCTGGCGCCCGGACTGCTGGCGCCCATGCTCCTGGCGTCGGTGCTGGCTGGGTGCGGCTCGCCAGCGCCGGTGCGACGGCCGGCGGTGGTGGTGCAGCCGGCGCGTCCGGCGGCCCCGGTATACGGAGTGGACGGATTATATCGGGGCACTAGGCGGCTGGTGCGGTCGGAGGGCCAGTTTTGCCCACGTAGCGGTCCGCTCAAGTTGGAGATCGAGCGGGGCGAAGTGACGTTCGCCTACATTGCACAGCCGATGCGCGGCGCGCGGCCGGAGCGGGTGCCGCTGACGGCGGTGGTGCAGCCGGACGGACGCCTGCAGGCCAGCGACGGCGTCGGCACGCTAGACGGCACGCTGCGCAACGGGTTGCTGGAGATCACGGTCGCGAGCCAGCTCTGCGAGCAACATTGGACACTGCGCCGGGTGTCATGACGCGGGCGGCTCGTGCCGCAATTGTCATGTGAGCCGAGCGTTGACGACCGGTGGTTTGGGCCGACGTGCGCGGCCTTGGTGCCGCATCGGCGCCAAACACCGGAGCATCGCATGCCGCAATTCGATTCGACCATCAAGCATATCAAGGACGGGGTGAAAGGCTTCACGGTCAACGCCGCCGTCAAGAACATCGAAGGCTGGGAAGCCACGCTCGAGAAGGTCGAGGCGCCCGGCGTCAAGACGATCATCAAGGACCTCGAGAGCCTCAAGAAGCACCTGCATGCCAAGGAGATCGACGGCGAGGCGGTTAAGAAGCTGATCGCCAAGCTCGGCAAGGAGACGGTGACGATCGCCGGCAAGTCGGACAGCAAGAATGCCGAGAAGATCAAGTCGCTTGGCGAGGCGCTGAGCGAGTCCGCCGAAACCGAAGCCTAAGACTTTCCTTCGGGGGTCTGGGGTCCAGGGCCTGGCGTCCTGGCCCCAGCCGCCGGAGGCGCTTACTTCCGCATCAAATCCCGCGCCGCCCGAAGCCCATCCCACCCGCCATGCAGCGCAGCGCACATGGCCGCGAACCGCCCCGCATCGTCCGCCTTAGGCGCCGCCAAATAGGGCCGGAACCCCGTCCGCCGCACGCTGACGGTCTTGGTCGCGGTGAACTCCAGCAGGCCCTCCGCACCGCGGGTGCGGCCGAAGCCGCTGCGGCGGCCGCCGCCGAACGGCAGGCGCGGGTCGGCGGTCGGCACGATCAGGTCGTTGACGCACACCGACCCGGCGCGCACCCGCGCCGCCAAGGCCTGCGCCGGGCCGAGCGGCCCGAACACCGAGGCGCCCAATGCGAATGGACAGGAAGCGTCGTCGGCCAGCGCCTGCTCCATGTCGGCGACCGGCACCAAGGCGAGCCAGGGCGCGAACACGTCTTGCTGCAGCAGCGGCAGGTCGGCGCGGGCGTCGGCCAGCACGGCTGGGCGTTCGGGGCCGGCGCGATGCACCCGGCCGCCCATCGCCGCCGCCCCGTTCAGCAATGCCTGCAGCCGGCCGGCGACCAGCGGCGGCACGTCGGCGTCGGGGATGCCGGGCAGCAAGGGGAGCAACGCCTGTTCGAGCGCTTCGGCGCGGTCGCGGGTGACGAACACGCGGCGCGGGGCGATGCAGGTAGCGCCGCCGTTGAGCCGCAAGCCGTAGGCGAGGCAGCGGGCGACGAGGCCGAGGTCGGCGCCGGGCATGACGAACACGGCGTCGGAGCCGGACAGCTCCATCGTCGCGGGGGTGAGGTTGCCAGCCGCGGCGGCCAGCACATGGGCGCCGGTCTCGGCCGAGCCGGTCAGCACGATGCGGTCGAAGCCGGCCGCGACCGCTTCCGGCCCCTGATCCGGGTGCAGGACGCGCAGCACGCCATCCGGCAGGCCGGCGCGGGCCAGGATGGCGGCGAAGGCAAACGCGGCAGCAGCGCCCTCGGGGGCCGGCTTGAGGCAGACCGCGTTGCCGGCGACGAGCGCCTGCAGCGCCTGCACGCCGGGGAGGAACAACGGATAGTTGCCGGGTCCGAGCAGCAGCACGGCGCCGAGCGGCTCGCGATACAGGGTGGTGGACACGCCGAACAGCCACACCGGCGGCGTGCCCGGCGGCCGTTGCGGCGCCAGCAGGGCAGGCGCGCGGCGCTCGAGGAAGCGCGCGGCTTCCAACAGCGGCAGCACCTCGGCCACCAGCGTGTCGGCGAGCGGCCGGCGCGCGACCGATGCGGCGAGTGCTGCGGCCTCGCGGGCCATCAGGCGGCGGGCCCGGCGCACGACGGAAAGACGTTGCGGCAGCGGGGTCGCCGACCAAGTCGCGGCCGCCTTGCGGGCAGCGTCGCGCACGAAACCGAACTCCGGGATGACAAGATCGTTCATGGGGCCACTTCTAGCCTGGCTTTGTTGTCTGCGAGAGAGAGGTTACGGTTGTCCATGCCATCCCCCGAATCCGTCCCCGCATGAAGCGCCGCGTTTCCATCATCGGCGCGGGGCCGGGCGGGCTCGCGGCTGCCATGCTGCTGGCCAAGGCCGGCGTGGACGTCACCGTGCACGAGGCGCGCGACCGCATTGGCGGCCGCTCCAGCACGATCACCGGCGCGACGCCGCAAGGTACGTTCCGCTTCGATACCGGGCCGACCTTCTTCCTGTATCCGCGCGTGCTGCGCGACATCTTCACGGCGTGCGGCCGCGACCTCGACGAAGAGGTCGAGCTGATCCGGCTCGATCCGCAGTACCACCTGGTGTTCGAAGGCGGCGGCGCCATTCAGGCGACCGGGAATGCCGAGCGGATGATGGCCGAGATCGCCCGGTTCTCTCCGAGCGACGCGGCGCAGTTCCCGCGGTTCATGGCCGATAACCGCGCCAAGCTGGCGGTGTTCCGGCCGGTGCTGGAGGGCGCGTTCAACGGCATGCGGGACCTGATGCGGCCGCCGATCCTGAAGGGTCTGAGCAAGCTGCGGCCACATCGCAGCGTCGATACCGACCTCGGGATCTACTTCAAGGACGAGCGCATTCGGCTCGCGTTCAGCTTTCAAAGCAAATACCTGGGCATGTCGCCGTTCCGCTGCCCGAGCCTGTTCACGATCCTGTCGTTCATGGAGTACCAGTACGGGGTCTACCACCCGCGCGGCGGCACCGGGGCGGTGATGGCGGCGATGGCGCGGGTGGCGCGGGACCTCGGTGCCAAGATCGAGCTGAACGACCGGGTCGAGGAGGTCCTGCTGGACGGGCGGCGTGCGACAGGCGTGCGCACAAGGCGCGGCACGACGGAAGCGGATGCGCTGGTGATCGGGTCGGATTTCGCGCAGACGATGACGACGTTGGTGCCGGACGCGGTGCGGCGGCGCTGGACCGACAAGAAGATCGCGGGGAAGAAATTCTCCTGCAGCACGTTCATGCTTTACCTCGGGATCGAGGGGACGTTGCCGGACCTGTCGCATCACACGATCTACCTTGCCGACGATTACCGGCGGAACCTCAACGAGATCGAGGCCGGGCTGGCGCCGCAGAACCCGAGCTTCTACGTGCAGAACGCCTGCGTCAGCGATCCGGCGCTGGCGCCGCCGGGTCATTCGACGCTGTATGTGCTGGTGCCGGTCGGGCATCGGATGGATGCGAGCCCGGATTGGGCGACCGAAACCGCACGGTATCGCACGCTGACGCTGGAACGGCTGAAGCGGCTGGGCGTCCCCGATATCGAGAGCCGGATCCGCTACGAGAAGATCCTGACGCCGCAGAGCTGGGAGGACGAGCTGCAAGTGTATCGCGGGGCCACGTTCAACCTGGCACACAACCTGGCGCAGATGCTGCACTTCCGGCCGCGCAACCGGTTCGAGGACCTCGACGGGGTGTACCTGGTGGGCGGCGGCACGCATCCCGGCAGCGGATTGCCGGTGATCTTCGAGAGTGCGCGGATCAGCACCAAATTGATGGCCGGCGATCTCGGCCTCGACCCGCATTGGGAGCGGCCGTCCGCCATGGCCGCCCCCGACTACGTGCCCGCCATCGCGGAGGCCCTATGAACGCTATCTTCCCCGCGCCCGAGTTGGATGGGCCGCTTCCGGTCGGCGTGGTCGGCGCCGGGCTCGCGGGTCTCGCCGCCGCCTGCACGCTGGCGGCGCGCGGGCACAAGGTGATCCTGTTCGACAAGAACCCGTGGCTAGGCGGCAAAGCGGCGCAGCTGCAGGAGGACGGGTTCCGATTCGATATGGGGCCGACCATCCTGACGGTGCCGCATGTGCTGGAGCGGGTGTTCCGCGAGGCCGGGCGCTCGATGCACGACTACCTGGACCTGCGCCGGCTCGACCCGCAATGGCGGTGCTTCTTCGACGACGGGTCGATGCTCGACCTGCAGGAGGACGTACCGGCGATGGCCGATGCGGTGCGGCAGTTCGCGCCCGGCAGCGAGCAGGGCTATCGCGACTTCATCGCCATGAGCGCCAAGCTGCACGAGGTTTCGGAGAAGTTCTTCTTCTGGAAGTCGGTGGAGGGCATTTCCGACACGCTCAGCATGAAGGGCATGAACCTCGAGACGCTGCGCGACGTGCTCAGCTTGCGGATGGGCACCTCGGTCGCCTCGCAGATCAGGAAGCGGGTGCCGGATGCGCGGGTGTCGCAGATGCTCGACCATTTCGTGCAGTATGTCGGCAGCTCCCCGTACGCGTCGCCGGCGGTGCTGTGCAGCATCGGCCACATGCAGACGGATCTCGGCGTGTGGTATCCGATCGGTGGCACACGGGCGGTGCCGCAGGCGCTGGAGAAGCTGGCGGGCGAGTTGGGCGTCGACCTGCGGCCCGGCACCGACATCGAGCGGATCACGACCGAGAACGGGCGGGCCAACGGCGTCGTGACGAGCACGGGCGAGATCATCCGGCTGTCGGCGGTGGTGTCGAACATGGATAGCGTGCGGACGATGGGCGAGCTGGTGCAGGGCGCGCCGGGGCGGAAGTTCGCCCGGCGCTGGAAGCGTGACCCGGCGTGTTCTGGGGTGGTGCTCTACCTGGGCCTCGATCGCGCGTACGAGCACCTGGCGCACCATGATTTCGTGTTCTCGAAGGACCCAGAGGAAGAGTTCGACTGGATCTACGACAAGGGCGAGCCGGCGCCGGACCCGACCTGCTACCTGGCGGCGACGGCGCGCACCGAGCCCGGCGTGGCGCCGGCTGGCGGTGAGGCGCTGTATGTGCTGGTGCACACGCCGTTCCTGCGCCCGCATCACGACTGGTCGAAGATGTTCGACCCGTATCGCCAGGTGATCCTGGACAAGCTGAAGCGCTGCGCCGGTATGCCGGACCTCGAGGAGCGGATCGTGTTCGAGCGGCATCTGACCCCGCAGGACATCCACGACCGCTACCGGGTGCTGAACGGCGCCATCTACGGGCTGGCGAGCCACGGCAAGGTGAACGGGGCGTTCAAGCCGGGCAATCGGTCGCGGGATCTTCCAGGACTTTATATGGCGGGGGGTGCGGCGCATCCGGGGCCGGGCATGCCGATGGTGCTGATGAGCGGCTGGATCGCGGCCGACAGCCTGTGCCAGGACATGCAGCCGGCGCGCGATCCCGTGCATGCCTGATACGGCCGTCCCTCCCCTCCCGCCGGGGGAGGAGACGACGGTCGCCCGCATGCCGCCGCCGCCCATGCCGCCGCCGGTTGCGCGGGCGGCCGATGCCGACCCCTTGCGGAAACGGTCGGCGACGTTGTTCTGGCTGTTCGGCTGGTATCTGCACTGGTATTTCTGGCGGCGGTTCCGTGCGGTGCGGGTGTCGCGCGCCGGGCTGCCGCGGGTGGCGGCGCGGCAACCACTGATCATCTACAGCAACCATCCGTCCTGGTGGGACCCGGCGCTTTACATCCTGCTGTGCAACAAGCTGTTTCCCGGACGGGCCGGCTATGGCCCGATGGATGCGCAGAGCCTCGGCAAGTATGGCGTGCTGGAGCGGATGGGGGTGTTCGGCATCGAGCTCGCGAGCCAGCGCGGGGCGGCGCGGTTCCTCGAGACCAGCCTACGCGTGCTGGCCGATCCCGGCAGCATCCTGTGGATCACCGCCGAGGGGCATTTCACCGACGCCCGCGCGCGTCCGGTGCGGTTGCGGCCCGGCATCGCGCATTTGGCGCGGCGGGTCCCTGGGGCGCTGATCCTGCCGCTGGCGATCGAGTACGGGTTCTGGAACGAGAGCCGGCCGGAGGCGCTGGCGCGGTTCGGCGAGCCGATCGCGACCGGGCGGGGGCGCAGCACGGCCGAGTGGACGACGCATCTCGAGGCGGAGCTGGCCCGGACGATGGACGCGCTGTCGGCTGACAGCGCCCGGCGGGATCCGGCCTCGTTCATGCCGCTGGTGCGCGGCGGCGCGGGGATCGGCGGCATTTACGATGTGTGGCGGCGGCTGCGCGCCTGGTCCGCGGGGCAGCGGTTCGACGCGTCGCACGAGGGAAGGGAATGATCGGGGCGGAGGTCGCCGGATGGGCGAGCCTCGGGCTTGCCGCCGTGCCGCTGGCGATGACGCTGGCCAATCTCGGGCAGTTCCGCACGCCGGCGCCGGCCGCGGGACGGCCGCTGGTCAGCGTGCTGATCCCGGCGCGCAACGAGGAAGCGAATATCGGCGACGCTTGTGCGGCCGTGCTCGCCAGCACCGGGGTGGAGCTGGAGCTGGTGGTGCTCGACGACGCCAGCACCGACCGCACGCCGTCCATCTTGGCGGCGATGGACGACCCGCGGCTGCGGGTGGCGACCGCGCCGCCGCTGCCGCCGGGCTGGTCGGGCAAGCAGCATGCCTGTCACGTGCTGGGCGGCTTGGCAGCGCACGAGCTGATGGTGTTCGTGGACGCCGACGTGCGGCTGGCGCCCGATGCGCTCAGCCGGATGGCGGGGTTCATGGAGCGGGAGCAGGCCGGGCTCGGCAGCGGATTTCCGCGGCAGGTGGTGGTGACGTGGTCGGAGCGGCTGCTGCTGCCGCTGATCCACTTCCTGCTGCTCGGGTTCCTGCCGATGGCGCTGATGCGGCGGCGGCTCGACCCCGGGCTGGGCGCCGGGTGCGGCCAGTTGTTCATTGCCCGGCGCGCGGCCTACGATGAAGCGGGTGGCCATGCAGCGATTCGCGCCAGCCTGCACGATGGGCTGACGCTGCCGCGGGCGTTCCGCCGCGCGGGCCAGATGACATTGCTGTTCGACGCGACCGGATTCGCGCGTTGCC
Organism: uncultured Alphaproteobacteria bacterium; assembly: GCA_963792675.1. GTDB lineage: Bacteria > Pseudomonadota > Alphaproteobacteria > Acetobacterales > Acetobacteraceae > JBBROS01. The sequence goes on along the minus strand of CAWBWT010000007.1, from coordinate 19,685 downwards.
GCATGTATCGGAACGCGGAGCAGCTTTGGGAGGGCCTATGCAAGAACGCGACGGAGGGCATGGCCAAGCCGGCGGCGTTGCCGGTTTGGAGCGTGGTCCTCGCGGGCGGACAGGTCCTGCCGGCCGTCTTGCTGCTGGTGGCGCCGACGGGGGCGGCCGCCGTGGCGCTGGCGTTCGGGATCGGCACGCGGCTGATCTTGGCGGCGCGGTTCCGGCAGCCGGTGCTGTCCGCGGTGCTGCAGCCGGTGGGGATGGCGGCGCTGCTGGTGGTGCAATGGTTCAGCCTGCTGCGCGCCGCGCGCGGTGGGCGCGCCACCTGGCGTGGGCGGGCCTATCCGGCGCAATGACCTTGGCCGCCGCCGCTTCGGCCCAGGCCGACCCGCTGATCCTGACGGTGACGGGCGTGCGCAACGACGTGGGCACGGTGCGGGTCGCGGTCTGCACGAAAGCCAACTTCCTGAAGCCGGCCTGCGAGCATGTCGGCAGCGCGCCCGCCAAGGCCGGCGAGGTCGTGGTCCGGCTCGAGGGCGTGCCGCCCGGGACGTGGGCGGCGCAGGCCTTCCATGACGAGGACGGCGATGGCAAGATCGGCACCAACCTGCTGGGCATCCCGACCGAGGGCCTGGGCTTCAGCAACGACGCCCAATTCCGGTTCGGGCCGCCTTCGTTCAGCGACGCCGCCTTCGTGCTCGGCCCCGGCGGCGGCCGCATCCGGTTTTCCCTCCGCTACTTCTGAGGTTCCTTCATGGGCGCACCCCTGCCCTCCGACCCGGCGCCGTTCTTCGAGGCGCACCTGTTCGCCTGCACCAACCGCCGCCCGGACGGCCATAAGCGCGGCTCCTGCGCGGCGCGCGGGTCGGAGCACTTGCGCGACTACATGAAGGCGCGTGCTAAAGAGCTGGGCATCCGCAACATCCGGGTGAACTCGGCCGGGTGCCTGGACCGGTGCGAGCTGGGACCGTGCCTGGTCATCTACCCGGAGGGGGTCTGGTACAAGATCACCACGCCGGCTGACGTGGACGCGGTGCTGACGGAGCACGTGATCGGCGGCGGCCGGGTCGAGCGGCTTCGGCTGCCGGCCACATAGCCGTGGCGGGCAAAACCTACCTTGGCTAGCTGGTTTGCCCTGCTTCCAGCGTCCGCAGCACCTGGGCCGGGTCGGTGCCGGCCGGCACGGCGAACACCGAGGCGGGGGCTGCCGACCCGGCGACCGTGACGGCCCGCTTCGGGCATAGGCCCAGGCACCCCACCGGCACCACGCGCAAGGCGCGGCGGCGGCCGGTCGCCTTTAGCGTCTCGCGCAGCAGCTTGGTCAGGTCCTGTTTGCCCTTGCGGCCGAAACCGCCGTCGAGCTTGCGGCTGCACTTGCGGCAGACCAGCGCGACGCCGTCCCAGGGGGCGCGGATCGGCTCCATGGCACTCGACCCGGGGCTCAGACCCGTTCGCTGACGGCGATCGCGACCTTGCAGCCGGCCTTGATCACGGCGGACATCAGCCGGTAGGCCGGCGCCAGTTCCGCCTCGTGCTCGAGGCCGATGTCGCGATGCTCCAGCTCCTCGGCGCGGAAACGCTCGATCGTGGCGCGCAGCGGCGCCTCGTCCTCGCCGAGGCTGGCGGCCTGCTCGGCGTAGTGCTCGTCGATGGCTTCCTCGACCGCGACGGTGCAGGCCATGGCGGCGCGGGTGCCGAGGGCGGCGGTGGCGGCGCCGAGGGCGTAGCCGGCCAGGTGCCAGAGCGGCAGCAGCGCGGTCGGGCGGACGCGGCGCTTGGCGATCAGGCCGGCGAAGGTGTCGAGGTGAACCTGCTCCTGCGCCTTCATGTGGCGCAGGATGTCGCCCTTGTCGCCGCGGCCGAGGATCGCGAGCTGTCCGGTGTAGATGCGGGCGGCGCCATACTCGCCGGCGTGGTCGACGCGGATCATGCGGGCGACCCGTTCCTCGGGAGTGGTGTCGCCGGGCAGGATGTTGGCAGTGGTGATGTCGTTCATCGCGGGCTCCAACGGCGCAGCGCCACCGCCATCAGCCCGGCGCCGAGGGTGGAAGCGAACAGCATGTTCATTGTCGCCATACTTAGGGGCAAACCGGGGATCAGGTAGGTCGGCTCGTCGCACGGCTTGGCGGGGCGAGCCGGCATCCGCGCCAGGCGCTCGGCCATCGTGCCGCTGCCGAGCTTGGGGGCGGCGCATTCCGGCAGCGGGCTCGGCCACCAGCCCTGCTCGACGCCGACGTGGACGCCGCCGAGCGCGGCGCCGGCCAGCATCGCAAGGGCGGCGAGGACGAGCAGGAAGCGGGCGCCGCGGGGCGAGGCGAGCGCCAGGGCGCCGAACAGCATCGCCGCGCGGTAGGGCCAGCGCTCGACCAGGCACAGCGCGCACGGCACGAGGCCGCCGAACGATTCCGACAGGAGCGCTACCCCGAGCCCCAGCCCGGCCAGCACGGCGCCGACGAGGCCGGCCCATTGCAATCGGCTGAGGGACGTGACGCGGGATTTGGCGAGGGACACAGCCGGCATATGGCAAGGTTTGCGGCTTGGAGCAATTGCCGGGCCGCCATAGGGTGACGGGCCAAGCGGAGGAGATGCGGCATGCGCCGATTACTGGGCCGGGCCAATTCCAGCAACGTGATGAAGGTGATCTGGATGCTGGAGGAGCTTCGGCTCCCGTATGAGCGCGAGGATTATGGCGGCGCGTTCGGCCGGACGCAGACGCCCGAATACCTGGCGATGAACCCCAACGCGGTGGTGCCGACGCTGGTGGAGGACGAGTTCGTGCTGTGGGAAAGCAATGCGATCCTGCGCTATCTGGCGGCCGGGCACGCGGCCGGCACGCCGTTATGGCCGGATGCGCTGCGGGCGCGGGCCAATATCGACCGCTGGATGGATTGGCAGCACACCGTGCTGGGGCCGCCGATGACGGTGGTGTTCTGGGGCCTGGTGCGGACGCCAGCCGAGAAGCAGGACTGGCCGGCGATCCGCGCGGCGGCGGCGAAGCTGGACCGGACCTACGGCATGCTCGAGCGGCAGGTCGAGCGGCACGACTACGTCGCCGGCGCCGACCTGACGCCGGCCGACATGGCGATCGGGGTGCACGCGCATCGCTGGTTCAGTTTCGAGGGCGTGGACAAGGTGGAGTTGCCGGCGCTGCGCGCCTGGTACAACCGGCTGCTGGCGCGTCCCGCGTTCAAAACGCATGTCGCAATCAAGATGACTTAGTTTGGCCGGTTTGGGGCGGCTGCCCCAACTACCTATAATCGTGCCAGGCAGTGGTGAACGGCTTGCGGAAGTAGGTCGCCCATAGATAGTTCGTGCTGTAGCGCACCCCGGTCATGATCACGCCGTCGCCGCGCAGGCGGCGGCCGGAGGATCGGGCCATCAGCTTCCAGGTGAAGTTCACGTTGCCGACGCGGTTCATGCGGCGGGCGATGTCGGTGTCCTCGCCGTAGAACTGGAAGGTGTCGCTGAAGCCGCCGGCCTCGACCAGCGCCTCGCGGAGCACGACGAAATTGCCGCCCTGCACCATGGCGCCGACGCCCATGACGCGCTTGTTGAAGGCGTAGGTGCAGAAGCCGACCATGTAGAAGGCGCGGGCAATGTAGCGAATGTGGGCCGGCACGTCGTAATAGTCGTAGGGCCCGCTGAGCGTGACCAGCTTCGGGTCGGCTTCGAAGGACCGCAGCACCCGGGTGAGCCAGCCCTCGGGGATCAGCGTGTCGGCGTCGATGTTGGCGATCAGCACGCCGTGGGCGTTGTCGAACCCGCAGCGGCGGGCGGCGACCAGGCCCTTGACTGGTTCGTGCACCACGGCGACGCCAGCGAACTTACCGGCGACGATGGCGGTGCGGTCGGTGCTGGCATTGTCGACCACGATGATTTCGGCGTCACACCCGGTTCTGGCGATCTCGGCCTGGATCGCCTGCAGGCAGGCCGGCAGCAGCACTTCCTCGTTGAAGGCGGGCACGACGAAGCTGATCTGGGGCCGGTCAGACATGCGGGAGGAACCTCGTTTCCGTTGGCGGGATCGCGGCGGCAGGCGGAGACCATGACCGTTGCGTGACACTCTGGTGTCGGAACGGCGAAGACGGCTCGCTCCAACAAACGCCGACTCGGCCGGAAGTTGCCGATTGGCTGCCATCTGGCCCAGGCGCCGGACCGGGTCTAGCATTATCTGCCACCCGGAGGACTGCCATGCCGTATGCCGCACCCGAGCACCTGACCCAGCATTGGCAGGTGTCGAAGCCGGCGGCGACCGGGCGGCGAGGCATGGTGGCGAGCCAGTCGCGCGATGCGGCGCTGGCGGGGGTCGCGATCCTGGACGCCGGCGGTAACGCAGTCGACGCGGCGGTGGCGACGGCGCTGGCATTGGCGGCGGTGGAGCCGTGGAACAGCGGCCTGGGCGGGATCGGCTTTGCGATGGTGCACCGGGCCGGTCAGGCGCGCGCGGAGGTGGTCGATTTCGGCCCGCGCGCGCCGGCGCACCTGCATCCCGAACTGTTCAAGCTGACGGGCCGTACGGCACAGGACCTGTTCGCCTGGCCCGAGGTCGAGGGCGACGCCAACGTGCACGGCCCGTTGTCGTTCGCGATCCCGTCCGCGGTCGCCGGTTATGCCCACATGCATGGCCGGTTCGGCACGTTGCCGCTGTCGGAGCTGATGGCACCGGCGGTGGCGCTGGCCAAGCGGGGCCTCTCGCAGGACTGGTTCACCACGCTGAAGGTGGCGAACTCGGCGGCGATCCTGCGGCGCTACCCGGCCAGCGCCGAGATCTACCTGCCGGGCGGGTTGCCGCCGGTGGCGCCGTATCAGGGCAACCCCGGCTTCTTCCGGCTCGGGCGGCTGCCGGACACGCTGGAGGCGCTGGCGCAGGCCGGGTTGCGCGACTTCTACGAGGGCGACGTGGCGCGCAGCATCGTCGCCGACGTGAAGGCGATGGGCGGCGTGCTGGACGCCGACGATTTGCGCCGTTGCGAGGCACGGATCACGGCGCCGCTGGAGGTGGCGTTCGCCGGGCGCACGCTGCAGCTTCCGGGCGGCCTGACCGCGGCGCCGACGATGGCGCGGGTGCTGGAGCTGCTGCCCGCCGAATGGCCGGCGCGGCCGGATGCGGCCTGGTTCGCGGCACTCGCCGGGGCCATGCGCACCGCCTATGGCGAGCGGCTGTCGGGCCTGGGCGACGCCGAGCCGCAGGCGGCGGAAAGCTGCACCACGCACCTGACGGTTTGCGACGCGGACGGCACGATGGTGGCTGTCACCACCACGCTGCTGTCGTCGATGGGCAGCCGGGTGGTGCTGCCGGATAGCGGCGTGCTGATGAACAACGGCGTGATGTGGTTCGATCCGCGCCCCGGCCAGCCCAACAGTGTCGGCCCCGGCAAGCGGCCGCTGACGAACATGCTGCCGGTGATCCTGCGCGACGGGGACACGCCGGTGCTGGCCGGCGGCGCGTCGGGGGGCCGGCGGATCATGGCGGCCGTGACCCAGATGGTGGCGTTCGTGGCCGCCTTCGGCATGGACCCGGCGGCCGCGGCGCATCACGGGCGCATCGACGTCAGCGACCCGGACACGGTGCACGCCGACCAGGCATTGCCGGCGGACGTGCTGGCGGCGCTGCGCGCTCAGGGTCCGGTCGAGACGGTCGAGCACGGCACCGTTCCGGTCAACTTCGCGTGCCCGAACCTGATCGAGATCAAGGACGGCGTCCGCACCGGCATCACCGACGTGATGTCGCCCTGGTCGGCAGCCGTGGCGCAGGCGTGAGGCAGGGCTGACTTCATGTCCGGGCACCTGGCGCTGCGTCCGATCGGTCGACTGCACACGCCGTTCGCGACCCTGGCCGATTGCCCGCGCAACGGCCGCAAGATCCAGCCGCCGCCCGATTGCGTGGCGGAGGTGGACGAGCCGTTCCGCGAGGGGTTGAAGGACGTCGCGACGTTCTCCCACCTGATCCTGCTGTATTGGCTCGGGCCGCAGCCGGAGCTGCTGACGATCAGCCCGAACTTCGACGGCAAGCCGCACGGCATCTTTTCCACCCGCACCCCGGTGCGGCCGAACCCGATCGGGCTCAGCGTCGTGAGCCTGCATAGGGTGGACGGCGGCCGGCTCACGGTGCGCAACCTCGATTGCCGGGACGGCACGCCGCTGCTCGATATCAAGCCGTACCTGCCGAGCACCGACCTCGAGCCGGAGGCGACGATGGGGTGGCAGGACGCATACCGGACCGGCCGCAGTACAAGGAGCAGAGCTTGAACGCGCAAACCCCCGAAGCCGCCATCACCGCCTGGCTCGCGACCCAAGGCGACGCGATGGTGGAGCTGCTGCGGCAGATGGTGGAGATCGACAGCGGCAGCTACGACAAGCCGGGCATCGACGCGGTCGGCGCGGTGGCCGAGCGCTTCCTTGCCGCCCATGGCATCGCGGTCGAACGCCTGCCGCAAGCCCGGCACGGCGACTGCCTGCGGGCGCCGGTTGGGTTCGTGGGGCCGGCGGGCAACGCCGACGGGGACGGATCAGCCGGCAACGCCGGCGGGGACGGATCAGCCGGCAACGCCGGTGGCCATATCGTGTTGATGGGCCACCGCGACACCGTGTTCCCCGCCGGCGAGACGGCGCGGCGGCCGTTCACGGTGCGGGACGGGGTTGCGACCGGGCCGGGGGTCGCGGACATGAAGGCCGGGCTGGTGATGAACTGCTTCGTGCTGGCCGCCTTCGCGAAGTTCGGCGGCGCGCCGGCGCCGCTGGTCGGGCTGTTCACCGGCGACGAGGAGATCGGCAGCCCCGAAGGCCGCCCGGTGATCGAGGCGGAGGCGCGGCGGGCGCGGGTGGTGTTCAACAGCGAGCCGGGCCGGCCCAACGGCAACGTCGTGACGGGCCGCAAGGGCGGGGTGTTCATGGCGATGCGCATCACCGGCAAGGCGGCGCATTCGGGCGGGAATTTCTCGGCGGGGATCAGCGCGATCGAGGAGCTGGCGCAGAAAGTCATCGCCATCCACGCGCTGACGGACCTCGATCGCGGCATCACGCTCAATGTCGGCCTGGTCAGCGGCGGGCAGAGCGTCAACACCGTGGCGCCGTGGGCGGAGGGTCAGATCGATTTGCGCTACATCGAGCCGGCCGACCGCGACGACGTGATGGCGCGGATTGCCGCCATCGTCGAGCGCAGCGCGGTGCCGGGCACCAAGGCGGAGCTCACGATCCGCGGCGAGTTCGCGCCACTGGTGCAGTCGCCGGCGGCCAAGCGATTGTTCGAGCTGTATGTGGAGGGCGCGGCGGCGAGCGGATTGGCGGTCGAGGGCGAGTTCGCCGGCGGCTGCGCCGATAGCGGATTCACCGCCGGGGTGGGCACGCCGACGATCTGCTCGGTCGGCCCGGTGGGCGGCAAGGCGCATACGCCGGAGGAGTACCTGGACGTCGCCAGCATGGTGCCGCGCGCCCAGGCTTGCGCCCGGGCGATCATCAACCTCGGAAAGGCCGGGCTATGACGCTTGCCCCCTTCGTGATCGGTGCCCTGCTGCTCGCCGGCACGGCGGTGGCGCAAACGCCGGCTCAAGCTCCGGCCGAAGCGCTGCGCGCGCTGGCGCCGACCGGCACGCTGCGGGCGGCGATCAACTTCGGCAACCCGGTGCTGGCGCAGCGGGGGCCGAACGGCGAGGCGGGCGGCGTGTCCGGCGCGCTGGCGGCGGAGCTTGCCAAGCGGCTCGGCGTGACGCTGACGGTGGTGCCGTTCGAGCAGGCCGGCAAAGTCACCGACGCGCTGGGCAGCGGGGTGTGGGACATCTGCTTCCTGGCGAAGGACCCGGTGCGCGGCCAGGGCATCGCCTTCACCGCCCCCTACGTGCTGATTGAGGGCGGCTATGCGGTGGTGAAGGAGTCGGATTTCACCGATATCGGCAGCGTCGACCGGCCCGGCGTGACGGTCGGTGTCGTGAAGGGCAGCGCCTACGACCTTTACCTGACGCGTGCGCTGAAGAACGCCGTGCTCGAACGCTATGCCAAGAACCAGGACGCGTTCGACGCCTTCCTGTCCGGCCGGGTTGCGGTGCTGGCCGGGGTGAAGCAGCCCGTCGCGGCTTTGGTTGCGGCCCATACCGACCTGCGGATGATCCCCGGCCGCTTCATGTCGATCGAGCAGACCATGGGGACGCCCAAGGACCGCGACGCCGCCGGGATCGCCTACCTGGAGCGCTTCATCGCCGAGATGAAGGCGTCGGGGTTCGTGAAGCAGGCTTTGGATGCCAGCGGGCAGCATGACGCCGAGGTGGCGCCGTGACGGAACCGGCCGGGCGTTCTGGGATTTGAGCCGGGGAACCTGGACCGATCCATGCCGCATCTCATTCTCGCCTTGACCCTTCTCGCCTTGCTCGCCACGCCGGCCCGCGCCGCCGACATCGACACGCGGGCCGCGCTGGAACGTCTTATGGGCCGCAGCAAGGCCGACGTGATCCGCAGCCTCGGGCCGCCGGGTGACACCATCAACACGGTGGACGGCCAGCGGCTGCTGTACGAGAAGATCGACGCGGGCCGCATCGGCGCCCGCGCCGGCCAGGGCTCGCGCGACGACAGCGGCGGCACCGGGCTGTCGACGCGCGACTATTCCTTCCGCTGCCGGACGGAGATCGTGATCCGCGACGGCAAGGTGACGGCGTTCAACCGCAGCGGCAACGACTGCCACTGATCCGTACAGGCCGCATTCGGTTGGCGATGTCACCTGCCGCTCTCGCGCTGACGCTGTTCGTGCTGTTCTTCCTGCTGCCGATCGGCTTGTCCGCGCTTCGCTTCCGGCTCGAGAACGTCGGCGAGGGATGGCGCACGGCGGACCGATCCTCGATCGGCAGCCTGCCGCCTGCGAACGCGCCCGATGCCGTTATCCGCATCTTCTCCGCGCAGACGGTGCGCTGGCGCGGCGTGTTCGCGACCCATTGCTGGATCGTGTTCAAGGCGGAGGGCGCCGCCCGCTACACGCGCTACGATTACACCGCCTGGGGCGCGCCGATCCGCGAGAACGGGTTCGAGCCGGACGGGCGCTGGTTCGGCCGGGTGCCGGACGTGGTCTATGCGGCGGACGGCCCGGCGGCTTCCGTGCTGGTCCCGCGCATTCAGGCGGCGATCCGCGGCTATGCGTTCAGCAACACCGGGGATTACCGGGCCTGGCCGGGTCCGAATTCCAACACCTTCATTTCGGCCATCCTGGACGCAGTGCCGGAAATGGCGGTGGCGCTGCCGAACACGGCGATCGGCAAGGACTATCCCTACGACGGGCGCTGGCTGCGGCCGACGCCGTCGCGCACCGGGTTGCGGTTGAGCCTGGGCGGGTATGCCGGCCTGACGGTCGCCTGGGTGGAGGGGATCGAGCTCAACATCCTCACCGCGGTCGCCGGGCTGGATCTCCGGCGGCCGGCGCTGAAGCTGCCGGGGCTCGGGCGGATCGGCATGCGTGGGCCGATCGTCGCCGAACAGGCGGTCTCGGCGAGACCTTGAGGATCACCGCCCCGCTTCCCGCAGCTGCTTCGCCCGGTTCGCCTGGGTTTCGAACATCCAGCCGGGATATTCGGGCGGGAGCGCGCTGACCCGGTCGAGGCGGGCTCGTTCGTCGGCGTCGAGCGAAACGCCGGTCGCGGCCAGATTGTCCGCGAGCTGGTCCATCCGCCGGGCGCCGATGATGACGCTGCTCACCGCCCGCTGGTGCAGCAGCCAGGCCAGCGCGATCTGCGCGACGGACACCCCGCGCGCCTCGGCCATGGGCCGCATCGCGTCGATGCAGTCGAATGCCCGGCTTCGCTCGACCGGTGGAAAGGCGAAGGCGGCGCGGCGGTCGCCGGCGATGCTGTCCTGCTCCCTCGTGTATTTCCCGCTCAGCAACCCGGCCGCGAGCGGACTCCACACGAGCAGGCCGAGCCCCTCGCTGCGGAGCATCGGCACGATCTCGCGCTCGAGGTCGCGGCCGGCCAGGGTGTAATAGGCTTGCAGGGTTTCGAAACGCGCGAGGCCGAGGCGGTCGGCGATGCCCAGCGCCTTCATGATCTGCCATGCCGCCCAGTTCGACACGCCGACGTAGCGAACGTGGCCGTGCTGCACCAGCGTGTCGAGCGCCCGCACGCTCTGCTCGATGGGAGTTGCCGGGTCGAACCCGTGTAGCTGGTAGAGGTCGATGTGGTCGAGCTGCAACCGCTTGAGGCTGGCCTTCACCGCGTCGGCCAAGTGCAGGCGCGAATTGCCGCCGGCATTGGCGCCGGGTCCCATGGTGCCGTACGCCTTGGTCGCGACCACGATGCTGGACCGTGGCACCTGCAGATTTCGCAGCGCCTGGCCGACGATCCGTTCCGACAGGCCGTCCGAGTAGACGTCGGCGGTGTCGATGATGTTGATGCCGGCGTCGATGGCGCAGCCCACGAAGCGGTCCGCCTCGCCCTGCTGCAACCCGCCCATCGTGCCGTAGATCTCGCCGCCGCCGCCGAACGTCATGGTGCCGAGGCACAATTCCGAAACGAACAGGCCAGTGCGGCCGAGCAGGTTCATGCGCATGCGTGGAGTGCTCCTTGGGTGCCCCAGGGGGCTGCCCCGAAGGCGGTCCCAGGGGCGCTCCCGGGCGGGCCGCTTCGGTCAGTGAGATGGGCGCGACCGGACCCGGTATTAGGCGCTACAATCCGCATGAACTGCTGAGCTGGTTGCAGCAATGCCGCACGAGAAACTCAACGACTTGGCCGCCTTCGTGACGGTCGCCGACACCGGCAGCTTCACGCGGGCCGCCGCTGTTCTGGGCCTGTCGCCCTCGGCGCTCAGCCACGCCATTCGGGCGCTCGAGGCCCGGCTCGGCATCCGGTTGCTGGCCCGCACCACACGCAGCGTGGCGACCACCGAGGCCGGCGAACGCCTGCTACTTAGCCTCCGGCCGGCCTTTGCCGAGATCGGCGCCGGGCTGGCGGCGCTGGCCGGTTCGCGCGACCGCCCGGCCGGCACGGTGCGCCTCACGATGCCGCGGCATGCGGCGACGTCGCTCATCATGCCGATGCTGCCGGGGTTCCTCGACCGCTATCCCGAAATTCGCGTGGAGGTCGCGGTGGACGAACGCCTGACCGACATCGTGGCCGGACGTTTCGACGCCGGCATCCGTTTTGGCGAGAACCTCGACGCCGACATGATCGCGGTGCGGATCGGGTCCGAGATCCGCGCCGTCGTGGTCGGCGCGCCCGGCTACTTCGCCGCCCATGGCCGGCCGGCGACGCCGCAGGACTTGGCCGCCCATCGCTGCCTCAATTACCGCCTGGCCGATTCCGGCGGGCTATGGCCATGGGAATTCGAACGGGATTTGCACCCGTTGCGGGTCCGGGTGGACGGACCGCTGGTGTTCAACGACGGCGACCTGATCCTGGCCGCGGCCCTCGCCGGGCAGGGGCTGGCCTACCAGTTCGAGGACCAGGTGGCCGAGGCGGTGGCGGACGGGCGGCTCGAGCGCACGCTCGATGCCTGGTGCCCGAGCTTTCCCGGTTATTTCCTTTACCACCCAAGCCGCCGACAGACGCCGCCCGCGCTGGGGGCGCTGATCGGTGCCTTGACGGCGGTCAGAGCCGGCTGATGGTCGCCGGGTCACGCTCGCCGCCGAAGTAGCGGTCGAGCGCCTGGGCGAACACGTCCCCGGGTGCGACGGCGTCGAACAGCGTCAGGGAGGAGCGGAATTTCTGTGTGTCGGGATCGCCGAACACCTGGTGCGCGGTGCGGCCGGTGGCGGCCATCACCCATCCAGTGCAGTCGCGCAGACGCCTCCCCAGCACGGGATGCGCGAGATAGGCCTCCGCCTCAGCGCGCGATTCGATGGCGTAGCGCTGGGCGGTCGGGCTCGAGCCGAGGCCGGCGATCTGCGGGAAGACGAACCACATCCAATGGCTCGTCTTGCGTCCGGCCCGCAGCTCGGCCTCGACCGCCGGCATCACCGGCGCCTGGGCGTGCACGAAGCGGTCGAGGTCGAACGCCATCAGATGTCGGCGTAGCAGTGCGTTTCGGCCGCACCGCCGGGGTTGGTGACAGCGCCGAGATGCGCGGGGCCGACCGTCTGCGCGTATTTCCAGATGGCGCCGCTGTTGTAGTCCGTCGGGCGCGGCGTCCAGGCGGCGCGGCGCTCGGCGAGTTCGGCGTCGGACAGCAGCACGTCGATGGTGCCGGCCTCGGCGTCGAGGCGGATGCGGTCGCCGTTGCGCAACAGGGCGATGGGGCCGCCGACCGCGGCCTCGGGCCCGACATGGCCGACGCAGAAGCCGCGGGTGGCGCCGCTGAAACGGCCGTCGGTGATGAGTGCCACGTCCTCGCCCATGCCCTGGCCGTAGATGGCGGACGTGGTGCTCAGCATCTCGCGCATGCCGGGGCCGCCCTTGGGGCCTTCGTAGCGGATGACGATGACGTCGCCCTTCTTGTAGGCGCGGGCGTCCACGGCGGCGAAGGCTTCTTCCTCGGAGTCGAAGCAGAGCGCGGTGCCTTCGAACTGCTGCACCTTCATGCCGGCGACCTTCACGATGCCGCCGTCGGGTGCGAGGTTGCCCTTGAGGCCGACCACGCCGCCGGTCGCGGTGATCGGGTTCTGCACCGTGTAGATCACGTCCTGGTCGGGGGGGAAGGTGACGTGCTGGAGGTTCTCGGCGAGGGTCTTGCCGGTGACGGTGATGCAGTCGCCGTGCAGCAGGCCGCCGTCCAGCAGCGACTTCAGGATGACGGGGATGCCGCCGACCTTGTGCACGTCGAAGGCGACGTATTTGCCGCCAGGCTTGAGGTCGGCGATGTACGGGGTGCGGCGCATGATCGCGAGCACGTCGTCCATGGTAAAGCGCAGCCCGGCTTCATGCGCCATGGCCGGCAGATGCAGCCCGGCATTGGTGCTGCCGCCGGTGGCGCCCACCACGACGGCGGCGTTCTCCAGCGCCTTCATCGTGACGATGTCGCGCGGCCGCAGCCCGCTTTCGATTAGCGCCATCACCGCGCGGCCGCTTTCCATCGCCCAGCGGTCGCGGTCCTCGTACGGTGCCGGCGCGCCGGCGGAGCCGGGGAGAGCGAGGCCGATCGCCTCACTGACGGTCGCCATGGTGTTGGCGGTGAACTGGCCGCCGCAGGCGCCGGCGCTGGGGCAGGCGACGCATTCGAGCTCGTGCAGGTCCTCGTCGCTCATGTTGCCGGCGGCGTGACGGCCGACCGCCTCGAAGACGTCGACGACGGTCACGTCCTTACCCTTGTAGGTGCCGGGCAGGATGCTGCCGCCGTACATGAACACGGCCGGGACGTTCAGGCGCAGCATCGCCATCATCATGCCGGGCAGGCTCTTGTCGCAGCCGGCAAGGCCCACCAGCGCGTCGTAGCAATGGCCGCGCATCGTGAGCTCGACGCTGTCGGCGATCACCTCACGCGACACCAGCGAGCTCTTCATGCCTTGGTGGCCCATGGCGATGCCGTCGGTGACGGTGATGGTGGTGAACTCGCGCGGGGTGCCGCCGGCTTCGGCGACGCCCTTCTTCACGCTCTGGGCCTGGCGGCTCAAGGCGATGTTGCAGGGTGCGGCCTCGTTCCAGCAGGTGGCGACGCCGACGAAGGGCTGGTTGATCTCGTCCTCGGAGAGGCCCATCGCGTAGTAGTAGCTGCGATGCGGGGCCCGCTCGGGGCCTTCCGTCACGTGGCGGGACGGCAGACGGGACTTGTCCCAGCGCTTCTTCAACATGGTTTACCTCCGTTTAGGCGAGGGGCTCTCCCTCCGTGGCCTTTCCACCTGTCCAGATACGGACAGCTGGAACCTTTGGCCACTTCGCCCCTCGACCCGGCTAAGGGCGGAGCCCTTAGAACCCGATTGATGGGGGTCTGGGGTCCCTGACCCCAGCGGGTCAAGGGCAGAGCCCTTGCCTTAGTTTATCCGTGCGACCGCCGCCGCCAAGCGCCCGGCTTCGGCCAGGTGCGCCGCCAGGCGTTCGCGGTTCTCCTCCACCACCTCGGGCTTCGCGCGGGCGACGAAATCGGCGTTGTCCAGCTTGCGCCGCACCTTCTCGGCTTCCGCCTCGGCCTTGCCGCGGTCCTTTTCCAGCCGGGTGCGCTCGGCGGCGAGGTCGATGACGCCGGCCAGCGGCAACACGACCGTCGCCTCGTCCACCACCATCTGCGCGCTGCCGGGCGGCATGGCGCCGTCCAGGGGTGCCACGCTGCTGGCCCGGCCCATGCGGGCGATTGCTTCCTGCCACGCGGCCGCCCGCGCCACCGTCTCCGGCGCGGCGCCTTGCAACAGCACGGGGGTCAGCACGCTGGGTGCCACGTTCATCTCGTTACGGACCGTGCGCAAGGCGGAGATGAAGCGCACCAGCCAGTCCATCTCCGCCCGCGCCGGCTCGGGCGCTGTGACCGGCATCGGCGCGGGCCAGGGGGCGCGGATCAGGCTGCATGGCGCGCCGAAGCCCATGTCGTCCCATAGATGCTCGGTGACGAACGGCATCGCCGGGTGCAGCAGGCGCAGCACGACGCCCAGCACGTGCGCCGCGGTCGCGCGGACCTCGTCCTTGGCGGGGCCGTCGGGGCCGTTCAGCACGGGCTTGGCGAATTCGAGGAACCAGTCGCAGTAGGTATTCCAGGTGAAGCGGTAGGCGGCGGCGGCATACTCGTCGAAGCGGTAGGCTTCGAGCGCCGCGGTGGCCTCGGCGACCGCTGAATTGGCGGCGTCAAGCAGCCAGCGGCAGAGCGGCGAGGCGGCGGCAGCCGGGTCGAAGCCGGGGACCGGCGCCACGCCGTTCATCTCGCAGAATCGGGCCGCGTTCCACAGCTTGGTGACGAAGCTGCGATAGCTTTCGACCCGCGCCGGGCCGAGCTTGATGTCCCGCCCCGGCCCGGCCAGGGCGCAGACGGTGAAGCGCAGCGCATCGGTGCCGTAGGTGGCGATAAGGTTGAGCGGGTCGATGACGTTGCCCTTCGACTTCGACATCTTCTGGCCGCGCTCGTCGCGCACCAGGCCGTGGATGTAGACGGTGCGGAACGGCACGGCATGGCGGAAATGCAGGCCCATCATCATCATCCGGGCGACCCAGAAGAAGATGATGTCGAAGCCCGGTCACCAGCACGTCGCCGGGGTAGTAGCGCTGCGAGCTCCGGCGTTTCCTCGGGCCAGCCGAGGGTGCTGAACGGCCACAGCGCCGAGCTGAACCAGGTGTCGAGCACGTCCGGGTCCTGGGTCAGCGGCCGGTCCTCGCCGTAATGGGCGCGGGCCTGGGCGACGGCTCCGGCCTCGTCCTCGGCCACGAACACGGCGCCGTCCGGGCCGTACCAGGCGGGGATGCGGTGGCCCCACCAGAGCTGGCGGCTGATGCACCAGGGCTGGATGTCGCGCATCCAGGCGAAGAAGGTGTTCTCCCACTGCCGGGGCACGAACTGCGTCTGCCCGGTCTCGACCGCGGCGATGGCGGGCTTGGCCAGCTCGGCGGCGTTGCAATACCACTGCACCGTCAGCAGCGGCTCGATCGGCACGCCGGAGCGGTCGCCGTGCGGCACCGCGTGCCGGTGCGGCTCGGTCTTCTCCAGCAGCTCCAGCCGGTCCATCTCGGCGACGATCGCCTTGCGGGCGGCGAAGCGGTCCATGCCGTCCAGTGTGCGGACGAACGCGGTGTCGCCGGAGCAGCTCCAGCTCCGCCAGCGTCACCCGGCCCTCGCGGTCCAGCACCGACGGCATCGGCAGGTCATGGCGGCGGCCGACCTCGAAGTCGTTGAAGTCGTGCGCCGGGGTGATCTTCACGGCGCCGGTGCCCTTCTCCGGGTCGCTGTACTCGTCGGCGACGATCGGAAAGCGGCGACCGGTCAGCGGCTGCACCACCATCTTGCCCACGAGATCAGTGAAGCGGGCGTCGGTCGGATGCACCGCGACGGCGGTATCGCCCAGCATCGTCTCGGGCCGTGTGGTGGCGACCACGATGCTGCGGTCGGTGCCCTCGACGGGGTAGCGCAGATACCAGAGATGGCCGTTCACCTCGATGCTCTCGACCTCGAGGTCGGAGATGGCCGACTGGAACTTCGGGTCCCAGTTGACCAGGCGGCGGTCGCGGTAGATCAGGCCCTCGCCGAACAGCGTCACGAACACCTCGCCGCACGGCGGCGCTGAGCCCGGCGTCCATGGTGAAGCGCTCGCGCGGCCAGTCGAGCGAGGCGCCCAGCGTGCGCAGCTGGTTGGTGATGGCGCCGCCGCTTTCGGCCTTCCACTGCCAAACGCGCTCGAGGAAGGCGCTCGCGGCCCATCTGCTGCCGGGTCTCGTTGCCTTCCTGCGGCAGCAGGCGCTCGACCACCATCTGGGTGGCGATGCCGGCGTGGTCGGTGCCGGGCTGCCAGAGCGCGTCGCGGCCCTGCATGCGGCGCCAGCGGATCAGCGTGTCCTGCAGCGTCATCGTCAGCGCGTGGCCCATGTGCAGGCTGCCGGTGACGTTGGGTGGCGGGATCATGATGGTGTAGGGCGCGCCGGGCGCGGCGCCGTCGGGTTCTGCCTGGCCGGCGTGGAACGCGCCCTGCCCTTCCCACCCGGCGTAGAGGGCGGGCTCGACGTTTGCGTGGTCGAAACTCTTGCTCAGCATGCAGCGGTTCTAGCCCACGGCCTTCCCGGCGCAAGCCCTGATGGTGCAACGGAGGCCAGACCTGGAGCGGGGTGCGAAGCTTGGGGCGGCGTTGCCCGGTCAGGTCATCCGGCCGACCACCCGCTCGATCTCGGTGCGGACCAGCCGCTCGACCATCGGCGCCAGGTGGGTGTCGAGCCACTGCTTCAGCAGCGGGCGGATTTCTTCGCGCACCAGGTCCTCGATAGTGGGACCGCCGCGGTGCACCTGCGTGTTGCGTTCCGACGCGAGGGTCCGCAGCAGCGCGCCGACCGCAGTCGCGGCGGCGGCGGCGGCTTCCGGCGCGACCAGGTCGGACGATGATGCGGGCGGCGGCGCGCTCGGGGTGGGCGGCGGCTCGTTCGCGGGCGGCGCCAAGGCGGCCACCGGCGGCGGCGGATCGGAGCGCGGCGTTTCTGATCGAGGCGCTTCCGGTCGAGGCGCTTCTGGGCGCGGGGGCGGCGGCGTTGGCGGGGCGGACGGCTCGGACACCATCATGCCTTCGTCCAGCGCCAGCACGTCGTCGGCCGGCGGATGCGATGGCTCCTCGGCCGGCTTGGTGTCTTCCTCGTTCAGGATGCGGCGGATCGAGGCCAGGATGTCCTCCATCGACGGATCGGCGCCCGGCGGCGCATTCGCGTCCGGGCCGGCCCCGGCGCGGGTGAGGTTCATTGGCCATCGATCACCGTCCCGGCTGGTCGGTCGCGTAGTCGCCGGTCCCGAACAGCGCTGCCGGACCGCGTTGTAGTAGGCCGTCTCGTCATACAGCGGCACGTTGAGGTTCAGGTCGCGCGCCGTCAGCCGGCCGATGGCGGCCGCGACGGCGTAGCTGTTGGTCACCAGGTTGGCCAGGTTCTGCACCAGCGTGACGCGCGAATTCAGCAGCGTCTGCTCGGCGTTCAGCACGTCCAGCGTGGTGCGGCTGCCGACGATCGCCTCGCGCTGGGTGCCCTCGAGCGCGATCTGGTTGGCGCGGATCTGCGCCCGCGTGCTCTCGATCGTGGCGCGGGTGGCCTGCAGCGTCTCCCAGGCCTGGGTCGCCTGCTGGATCGACTGGCGCCGCTGTCCTCGACGATCTTGCGGGTCTGCTGCTGCTGCTGCCGCGCCTGGCGCACGCGGGAATATTCGGCGCCGCCCTGGTAGATCGGCACCGTCGCGTTCAGCAGCACCTGGCCGCCGATCGAGCGCTGCCCGGCGACGGTCGAGTTGTCGGCCCGGGCGCGCCAGCGCCTGCACGCTGAGCTGCGGCATCAGCGCGCTGAATTGCAGGTCGATGTTGTCGCGCGCGGCGGCGTCGTCGAACAGCGCGGCGATCGACGTTGGGGTTGTTGGCCGACGCCAGCTGCACCGCCTCGGCCTGGTTGCGGATCGGCAGCCTGATCGGCTGCGGCTCGACCAGCTGGTCCGGCAGGTCGCCGACCAGGCGGCGGTAGGTGGCGCGCGCGGTCTGCAGGTTGCCTTCCGAGGTCTGCCGCGTGGCGCGGGCGCCGGCCAGCGCCGCCTCGGCCTGGGCCACGTCGGTGCGGGTGATCTCGCCGACCCGGAAGCGGTCGTTGGTGGCCTGCAGCTGCCGGGTCAGCACCTGCTCGTTGTTGATGTTGAGCTGCAGGACCTGCTGCGCCTGGATGACGCTCGACGTAGGCGTTGATGGTGTCGGTGAACACCTGCTGCTCGGTGGCCAGCAGGCGGCCGCGCTGGGCGAAGACGCGGTTGTCGGCGCTGGTTGGTGCCGGCGCGGGTGGCGCCGCCGCGGATAGAGCGGCTGGGTCGCGGTGGCCTGCTCGGTGAAGATGTCGCGGTTGTTGCGGGTGCAATCGCGGTGCCGGCGCGGCTGGCGCTGCGGAAGGTGCCGTCGCCATAGCCGCAGCGCCCGGCCAAGGCGATCGTCGGGCGCCAGCCGGCCAGGGCCTGCGGCACGCCTTCGTCGATGGCGCGCAGCTGCGCCCGCGCGGCCTGCAGGTCGGGTTGTTGGAATAGGCGGCCGCCAGCGCGTCCTGCAGCGTGCGCGGCTGGGCGAGCGCCGAGCCGGCGGTCAGGCCTGCGAGCAGGCCGAACAAGGTCGCAAACCGTCGGTGCATGATCATCCTCGCCTTGGCGGCAGGCAGGCAAGCACCCGCCGCATTCGCCGGCCCCACCGCCAGCGTCGTGCATCCTGACACAGCGGGAGCCTCGCTAGAAGGTGAAAGCCGCGGGTGGACGGAACTGCGGCAGGAGCGGGGTTGCGCAGTCGAACATGGGTTGCGCGCGCAGCCGGACGCCGGCGCCGACATGAACCGCCTCGGCCAGCACGCCCTGGCCCTGGCCGCTGGCGGCGGCGACCACGGCCGACGAGACGGCCGGCGGGCGCGAGTTGGGCGGCCAGTCCGTCCGGGATGGCGCCGACCGCGCCCTCGATCAGGATGAAGTCGTAGGGCGCCCCAGCCGGCCAGCCGGACGCGACCGGCGCCTTCGACGATCACCACGCCCGGCGCCAGGCCCGGCAGCAGCGGCCGGGCGAGCGGCGAGCAGCGCCGGGTCGTCCTCGAGCGCGGTGACGGTGCCGCCGCAGGCGGCCAGCAGCGCCGCGCCGTAGCCGGCTCCCGGCGCCGACCACCAGCCCGCGCTCGCCGTCGCGCACGCGCAGCAGCTGCACCAGGCGGGCGATGACCATCGGCTCCATCAGGGCGCGGCCGCCGGGCAGCGGCACGTCCTCGTCGGCATAGGCGAGGCTGGCCAGATGCGGCGGCACGAAGCGCTCGCGCGGCAGGCTGCGCATCGCCCGGATGATGCGCGGGTCGATGACCTTGTTCGGCCGCACCTGGCCGTCGACCATGTGGTCGCGGGCGGCGGCGTAAGTCGGTCCCGGCGGCAGAGGCGGTTGGTCATGGCAACGCATCGTCCATGTCGGCGAGCTTATAGGTGCGCGCGGGGTCCGGTGCCAAGCGCCCGTTCGGCTTGACCCGGCGCCGCCGCCGTGGATAAGCCCGCGCTCACGCCGCGCGCCCGGGGGTCCGGTGGCAGAGTGGTGATGCAGAGGACTGCAAATCCTCGAATGCCGGTTCGATTCCGGCCCGGACCTCCACCCCCCTGCCGATTACCCGCCGGCTATTGCGGCTGCGCCGACGACACCG
>CAWBWT010000006.1:0-125839 GCA_963792675.1 uncultured Alphaproteobacteria bacterium | reverse complement strand
ATCAATGAGCGCTGTTGGGGTGGACGGCCCAACGGCATCTCGTGCCAAAGTTGAGTTGTCAAACGCCAACCAAGGACCGTCCAGATGAACTTTAAGCGCATCGCGATCGATACGTCCAAGAACGTCTTCACGCTTCATGGCGTCGATGACCAGGAGCGCGCGATCCTACGGCGCGAGCTCAAGCGCGGTCAGGTCGAGACCTTTTTTGGCAAACAAGATGCTACCGAGGTGGTCCTGGAGGCTTGTGGCGGTTCTCATCATTGGGGTCGAGTGCTGAGCCAGCTTGGCCATCGCGTTCGGCTGATCCCGCCGCAATACGTCAAACCCTTTGTCAAACGCGCCAAGAACGACCGGAATGATGCCGAAGCCATCAGTGAGGCCGCGTCGCGTCCATCGATGCGCTCGGTCGCGATCAAGACGATCGATCAACAAGCCGACGGCATCATCTTGAAGCATCGCGAGATGCTGATCAGTCAACGGACACAGTCCATCAATGCACTGCGCGGCCATGCGGCGGAGTTCGGTGTGGTGGCCGCCAAAGGCGCCTGCAAAGTTGCCGTGCTGCTGGCGACGCTTGCCGCCGATAACGCGATCCCGTCAGCTGCGCGCGCCATGTTCGAGCAAATGGGTCGTCACATCGAGGCCCTCGATCAGCGGTTGGCTGTGGTGGATGCGGAGCTGGCCGCGGCGCACAAGGCCAATCCTGTCAGCCGATTGTTGGCGGAAATCCCTGGGGTGGGCCCACTCGGGGCGCTGACGATGACGCTGACGGTGCAGCCACAAAACTTTTCGTCGGCCAGGCACTTCGCCGCGTGGCTAGGCCTGACGCCAAAGGAACACTCGACCGGTGGCAAGCAGCGCATGGGCAAGATCAGCAAAGCTGGCAATGAAAGATTGCGGCAATTGCTGGTCGTGGGCGCGATGTCCGTCATCCGCTTCGCCAAACCCGGCAGCAGATCCGCCTCGGGATGGCTTCTGCAATTGCTGGAGCGTAAGCCGCGCAAGCTTGCGGCGATCGCTCTGGCCAACAAGATGGCCCGGATCGTCTGGGCCATGATGGCGCGCGGGGAAGCGTATCGGCGTCAGCCGATCACCGCCTGAACCGCGCGCCAGTGTCGAGGGTTTAAGGGCAAGCGAGAGATGGCATTCGGTCGAGCCGACGAGCGACGAAATCCGTTTATACCAGTGGCAAACCTATGCCGCAGCGTTGTTTGGATGTCGCTCGCGGAACCCATCTGGGCCAGCGGGAATGATCCTGCGTCAAAGGCCGGACACATGACCGCATTCGAACCGACGCCAGCATCGCGCCAACGGCTTGAACCCTCAGGGCCGTCCACACATGGTATATTACCCTGATCTATCGACAGGTGGTCCGGCCGGCCGCCGGCGTCCTATCATCGCCGACCGTCTGCGCGTTGCTGACTACGAGTTGAGAACGCTGCCATTATCCGCCTGGCATCGAGGACGAAGCCGCTTCCCTCGTCCGTAAGAGTGACATTCGCCCACCCGTCGTCGATCCATTCGGCTGCAATCCTCAGCGCGATGTCGGCGTCTGCCTCCGTAGTATTGAAGTTGCCGATCCCTTTTTTGGGATCCGCTGATGCGAAAGGTCATTCCGTTCCAGACCCCGGTTTTTGCGCCTACGACTACGGGCCGATCCGACGAGCTCTTGAAATTTTACGCTGCTTTTTGTTCACACTGCCTTTTGTCGTTCCAGCAGGTGGCGTCGCGAAGGTGGTGGAATCGTCTGGCGGCGTAGTCTCCGGTTCGTTGCAACGAGCCAGTCCGGCGTGGGCACGCCGGTAGAGACCACGCCGTGGAGCAGGATAGCACGACGAACGCTGCAGACGGCACGGCGCTATTTGCGGGTGACGCCTGGTTGGACCCGATCGAGGCCGGCATCCGGGATCGGATCCGCGGGTTCATCGGCGAGCTTTTGGAGCAGGAGCTTACAACAGCGCTGGGGCGCGGCCGGCACGAACGGGCACCGGACACGCCGAAGGGCTACCGGCACGGAACGCGCGACC
Source organism: uncultured Alphaproteobacteria bacterium (assembly GCA_963792675.1). GTDB lineage: Bacteria > Pseudomonadota > Alphaproteobacteria > Acetobacterales > Acetobacteraceae > JBBROS01. The sequence continues at coordinate 123,812 of CAWBWT010000006.1, read as the reverse complement.
GGCAGCTCACCGGCAGCTTCGGCCCGATCGAGCTGAGCGTGCCGCACGCCCGCCTGGCGGCGCCGGACGGGGGCATCCAGGAATGGCGCAGCGCGGTGCTGCCCCGCTACGTCCGGATGACGCGACAGATCAAGGCGCTGATTGCCGGTGCCTACCTGGCCGGCACCAACACCAGGCGGGTCGGCTGGCCGCCCGGCGTACTTTGCTTCGGCGCCGACCAACTCGCCACGGCCACCTCGTCCAGCCACAGCGTGAGGTCGCCTCGACGCCTCAGCCCTGCCTCGTAGGCTGGCCAGTTCGTGACGCGGTAACGGGCACGCGGGGTGCGATGGCGACGAGCGGCATTGTGCTTGAAGTGCATGCGAGAAAAGTAGTTGTGCCGTCGGCATCACGCCACCGGCGGCCCTCCATACACCAAAGCCGCGCCTGGTCGATCGCCTCGCTCAACGCTTGCGCCGTGGTAGCTCGGGGTTCCTCGACTGACCCAAACACACCGGCCTCGAACGTGATGACGCTGCCGGTGATGACGTCGGCCTCGCCGCTGTTCTCAGACGGCGGTCGCCTATCGCCCAACCAGGTCAAGTGTAGACGCACCTTCGCTTCGCGTCGGGCGAGCTGGTCGGACTCGAGCTGCACGACGGTTACCCGAACGCGATACGGCCCGCCGGCGCCACCGAGTAGGCCGCGTACCTGCAAAGCGCTCCGCGTTGCGTCGGCGACCATCGCGCTGACCGGACGATCGGCCTCGAGCCGTTTGATGGGGTTGCCGAACCCGCCACGGACGGTACCGACCCAATTGGCGTTTGCCGCCGTCTCGCCCCGTCACAGCAACGATATCGCCTCAGGCTGAGGATTTAAGCAATCGCGGGTGAGGCGAGCTGCATCCGCCGGCCTAATCGACTACCTCACCGCGAAACGTCATTGTCGCTCGGTAGAGTGACTTGCCATCCTTGTCTCGCACGGTGGTGCTGAACTCGCGATGTCCGTCGCGACGAAAGCTGGAAATGTCCGGCAGTAAACCGATCGCGAGGTCACGCGCTTTCTCAAAACTGGGCAGGTCGCTTCCTTCGTCGTCTCGGTGATTCCCGTCATCATCCTTGTAATCGAGATAGAAGAGCGGCATGGGACACCTACGCCTAAAAAAGGCAAATGGTCCGACGCTGAGAAAGCGCATCCCCATCGTAAGCTGATCTGATTATCGACATACCGAGTAGCAACCGTCGATCTACGGCTGCAACTCTTCCAGCGGAAGCTGACATTCGGCGACTTAAGTGGGCAAAACCCGGCAAGCCCCTATAACACCCAGAAGATCTCTCAGGAGGCTGTCATGGCGTCTATTGGATCGGTTACGGCGGCGGCCGCGGGTGGAATTGGTGGTGTGAGTGGTTACCCCAAGTTCCAGTGGCGCGCTCTTGCTCAGACACAGCCCAGCGGCAACGGCGGCACACTGTCGTCGGCACTCACCATGCTCGCTCGGGCGAACGGCGCGATCGCGACGGACCGGCTGAACGGGAATGCGAAGGACGTCGCGCATGACCAAGCGGTCGTTGCTCGGGCTGGACAGGAACTGGCGGTAGCTAAGGCACAATCGGGCAGGGTGCTCGACCTCATCGTGTGAGATTGACGACGGGAATAGCGCCTCCGCTAGGCACCCAGCCATGGCGAGCGCCGTCACGTCGACATAGTGCTTCGTTCGCCGGCCGTCGTGGCGACGGACCAGCACCTGCGCGGACGAGTTGCGAGTGCATACGGGTCAGAATTCGCTGGAACCGGTTCGTGTCCATTGGAGGATCGACTTTTGAAGCATTTGTTTGCCCTCATGCTGGTGGCCGGCGTTGGGATGGCCGGCGCCGCCCCCAGGACATGACCGCACTCGGACTAACGCAGGTCCGTGCACCGGCGCAGGTCCAGCTCGTCTCGGGCGGCTGCGGGCTGCATGGGTTCCGCGACCGCTACGGTCGCTGCCGCCCGGTCGGCGAAGCCCCGCCGCCGCGCTACCGCGTCTGCCCGCCCGGTCTCCATCGCACGCCATACGGGTGCCGCCGCAACTTCTGATGGCTCGGGCTACGAGGGCGCACCGGGGTGGGCTGACCTGGTCGTGGTGCGGGCTGCGGGCGTGTCAGAGCACATGGAAGTCACGTTCCTGGGCTAGGTGTTTGGTCCCGGGATGAGGTGACGCGGGTTTAGTTTGAACACGTCGGGTGTGGACGTCCAAGCGTGGCAGATGGCTTCGAATGGCGTCTTCCACCGGAGAGCTTTGAGGTGCTTGGCAAAGTTGTATGCCGACACGAAAGCAAGGACGTGGGCTTTGAGGCTTTCGAGGTTGGGATAGTGGAACGCCTTGATGGTGGCTTCCTTGACGGTGCGGTTCATTCGCTCGGCTTGGCCGTTCGTCCAGGGGTGGTATGGCTTGGTGAGCCGGTGCTTGATGCCGTTTTCGGCGCAGACACGGTCGAAGATGTGAGCGCCGAGGTATCGCCTGGTTGGCCCATTGCGGTTCTTGGGCAGATCGGCGAACGCCATGCCGTTGTCAGTCAGCACGGTGTGAATGGCATAGGGGAACGCCTCGACCACGCCGCGCAGGAACTCCGCGCCGTTCATTTTACCCGCGTCGTCACGGAATTCGACATAGGTGAACTTGGACACGCGGTCGATGGCCAGGAACATGTTGAGCTTGCCCTCTGCCAGGCGCAGCTCACTGATATCGATGTGGACGTAGCCGATGGCTGTATTGGTGAACTTGCCGCGTTTAGACGCCTTGTCCGGGTGTTTGGGCAACCGGGAGATGTTGTGCCGTTCCAGGCATCGGTGGAGGCTTGAACGGGTGAGTCTTGGGATGCTGTCGCGCAGGCAGCCGAGCACATCATCAAGCGGCAGCAGCGTCCTGCGGCGGAACTCTACCACCATGGCTTCCTCGACCTGCGTCAGCACAGTGCTGCGGGGCGAGCTCGGCCCCATCGGCGCGTCATCGGTCGTGGTGCGGGTCCGCCACTTGGCAACGGTGGTTCGGCTCAAGCCGTAGCGCTGGGCCAGGATGCTGGTCGCTTCTTGCGACGCTTGGAGCTCGGCTCGAACTCGCGGCGTTGTCCGGGCTGAACCGTGAAGACTGCCTGCCATAGCGCTTCCTCTCCCTCGCGGGTCAAAGTAGCGTCACGACTCTCCGGGACCAAACACCTAGCGTGCTCCTGATGTGGTGGGCAGAGGTGCGGATGCAAAAGGCTGGCTGATAGGTGACCACTCTCGCCGACCTATTTCATATGCAGCTATGGGTGCCGTCGCGAACTGACGGAAACCTGCGACAAGGACACCGCGCATCTGCTCATGCATGTGACGACCTGCCCGGCGATGCAGCAGGACATGACGAGCACCGCCGGCATCCACGAGCGCTTGGCCGCCGAGGGGCTGCTGCCTGCCGAGCACTTTGTTGCTTCCGCCTACGTCGATGCCGCCCTGCTGGTCATCAGCCAACGGGACCACGGTATCCCGCTTGGCGGGCCGGTTCGGGGCGTGGCAAACCAGTACGCCCGTGGGAAAGGCTTTGAGCAACGCGACTTCGCCATCGACTGGAACGGCCAACGGGTCACCTGCCCGCGTGGCAAGACATCGATGACTTGGCCCGCAGGACGCGACGGTGCCGTCGCGAAGGTGGTGGAATTGCGTGGCGGCGTAGTCTCCGGTTCGTTGCAAGGAGCCAGTCCGACGTTCGAGCGCCGGTGGAGACCACGCCATGGAGCAGAATAGCACGACGAGTGAGGCAGCCGACACGGCGCTATTTGCGGGTGACGCCTGGTTCGACCCGATCGAGGCCGGCATCCGGGATCGGATCCGCGGGTTCATCGGCGAGCTTTTGGAGCAGGAGCTGACAACAGCGCTGGGGCGCGGCCGGCACGAACGGGCACCGGACACGCCGGAGGGCTACCGGCACGGGACGCGCGAGCGGGAGCTCACCGGCAGCTTTGGCCCGATCGCGCTGAGCGTGCCGCGCGCCGGCTTGGCAGCCCAGGACGGCGGCACCCAGGAGTGGCGCAGCGCGGTGTTGCCCCGCTATGCGCGGATGACATCAAAATAGCCGACGATATTTTCAGAGACCCAAAGATAGCATCGGCACGCTATCGGAAAGATAACAAAACCTTACAAAGATTTTGTCATTAAGTGTTTGGCCGTCGATTGGTGCTCCGGGATAACTCAATCGACGGCGAGGTCTTCGGTGAAGGTTAGTTCCTCAATCACGGACTTAGTTGGCCGTGTTAATCTTCAATCGCTCGCGGCTACATAACCTGGTAGCATATCCAGGCAGGTATAAGCAGCAATACCGCCAGTGAAACACCACAAATAGCGTCGGGAGAGTCATTCTGCTCTCCTAAGCCGGTTGATCCGTCTGTAGAAGCGCAAGGTGACTTCGGGATGTCTATCCAGTACACGTTAAAATCCCCGCTAACTCTGTTACGCGGTGTTTTACACTTTTGTCACCCAGCTCACTGTTTGAGAAATGTCTGGCTTTGGTGCCGTTTGTCTGCCCGCCCCTACGCCGCCCGAGCCTGCTGCGCGATTTCCCAACCGCCAGCATCCGCCGCACCCGCGTCTCGCCGGTATAGGAGTTCGCGCACATCTCCACGAAGTGCCCGGCAAAGGTCGATTGCTGGTAGCGCTTCGCGAGGTCGCCATACTCGATCGAGTTCTTCCGCCATCAGCCCGTCCCGTCCCGCCGCCTGGCCGAGCGGGACGCTGCGGTTACCGGAGCGCACCTGCCCGTCCGCGAACTCCGCTCGCGCCGAGTTGAAGACGAGATGCTGCGTCACGGCTTCCCGCAGCTTCACGCAGGCGGCGTAGACCCCGGCGGTCGAGTTGTTCGCCCCGACCTGGCCGCCCGACCCCGCTGAGACCGGGAAATCGGAATCGCCCAGCCGCACCGTCACCGCCTCGATCGACACGCTCATCATCTCGGCGGCGGTCGCCTGCTCGACCATGCTGACCGTTTCCCGAATGCCTTGCTCCGACACGTCAGTGATCACCACGCTTGCGCCCTCGCGCGCGAAGGCCAGACAGGCCGCGCTGCCGATGCCGTTTGCAGCCCGGTCACGAACGCCACCTCGCCGGCAAAGCTGCCGCCGAGTGTCTCTGTCATAAGTTGGTCCTCGCTATTTCCGGCAAATTGACGGGCCGCGACTCGGCCGCGCCGCATTACTCGCATTGGTCCAGTGGATCGCAAGGCGGCATGCAATCTCACACTTGCGCTCGGTGTTGACCGCCACGGCGAGCATCGCAGCCACGGTCGTGATGCGCCCCCCTCCGTAGCCATTCCACCTGCTGCGCAGGCGGAACCTTGGGCTACTCCGCCCTCAAGCTGCTTGAGGTAGGTGGCATCGAACCAAAGATACGGCCAGTCGCCGACCAGGGGACGATCGAGGAAAGCGTTCACCCGGTCGTCGATGTCCTTGCATAGCTTGCTCACGGTGCTCTTGCTGGTCCCCGCCAGCCCTCCACTGCAATTCCACCTGCCTCGCAGTCGGGACCTTTGGCAGTTCCGCCCATGGCCTGCACCAAGTCGTCCACACGCCGGGTCGACACGCCGCCCACCCAGGCCTCCTGGATCACCGCCACCAGCGCCTTCTCGGACGTCCTGCGTGGCTCCAGGAAGGGCGGGAAATAGCTCCCCTGGCGCAGCTTGGGGATCCGGAGCTGGAGGCTGCCGAGCCGGGTGTCCAGCGTCCGATCGCGATAGCCTTTCCGTTAGGTGGTGCGCTCGCCGGATCGTTCGTGTCGTCCGGCGCCGATCAGTCCATCCACGTCGGTCTCCATCAGCAGCTGCACCACGGCCTCGGCCACGTTGCGCAGGAAGTCGCCGTCTCCGGCTTTGGCCAACAGCTCGGCCAGCGGTAGTCTCTCCTCGGTCATCGGGTCCTCTCGGCGTCAGGTTGAAGTGTCGCCACTCCACCTTTGCCAGCCGATCCGATGGCCACTCAATCCGGATTGACGTGGGCTTCGCCCCTTCGGTCGGCTCCGCCTCCCTCCGGGACAAAGCCCACGTCAGCGATCACCAATTTCCACCACGACGTCGGACGCTACCAGCCCCGCCGCGGTGACTTTCTTGCGGCCGACGGCTGGAAACAGGAACGGCGCAGCTATATCGTCGGACATGGCGGGTGTGGCTCGGCGTGATCGGGTGAATGGATGGCTTCCACCCCCAATCCGTAAACACGATCAACTGCTTACGCGACACCCGCCAACGAATTGCAGCCACGCCGGTGAATAAGAGCGGCTAGGAGAACGTCACTTATGTCCCTCATTCTTATCATTCTAGTTCTCCTGCTCCTCTTTGGCGGTGGCGGCGGCTACTACGGCTACAATAGAGGCTACTATGGAGGACGCGGGTACGGCGGCGGTCTGCTCGGCCTGCTTGTGATGATTATCGTCCTGTATTTTCTGTTCGGTGGTGGCTACGGCACGGCACCTGTCGCCCCCGTGAGATGAGGCTGTTCCGCGAGCTGTTGCCGTAGACGGCAAGACGGTCGCGCCAGCATCCATAATCGTTAGTAGAACGCAGGAGGTCTCTCCCGTTGAACCGATCTTTCTGTTAAGTTGAAATAACTAGTTGAGGAGGTGATGTGCCTGCCAGCATTCTGGTTTTTGAGAGTCAGAGTAGAAGTTCCCGTCGCCCAATCGGACGCTTGATCGCTAAGGGCAACTCGATCGTATCTCTGGCAAGTGCTGAGACGGCAAAGGAGCTGATCTCGCGTTGTATGGACCTCTTCAGCCTCGTTTTGCTTGATGCGAGCGCTGGAGGAACCGCGTCCTTGTGCTTAGAACTCCGGCGCGTTGGCTTTTGGAAGTCAATCGTCGTTTTTGACGGGGCGACTGGCGAGGACGCCTTGGTCGACGCCCTGGAAGCTGGGGCTGACGACTTCTTGCCGGCAGGTTGCAGTCTGCGCGAGGCAGAAAGCCGCCTCAAAGCTCGCCTCCGCGATGCCGATTGCCACAAGGTCACCCCGCGGCAGACCCGAGCTCGGCGCCTTAACTAGCGACGCCGATGATGGCCACAGGTCACCGCGCTCGGCGCAGACATTTCCCTACAAGTTCAGGCAGGACGTAACCATCCGCCAAGCCTTTCAATCACCCACAAGTTTGGCGGCATTGACCGGTGCCTGGCCTGAGGTCTTGCGGCTATGGAATCGGTTGTGATTCTGTCCCGTGCTCCGAATCACAGCCGGGGCGCCGATGGCAACGCAGGAGACGAGCGGGGAAGCAGATGGGATGTCCCCCAAGCTGGGTGGACGAGGAGATGGCCGCGGGGCAACTTCCCGACAAGCGCCTGGACAGAAGGCTGCGCCAGGTTTTCGATCAGATAGGCGGCGCCATGGGCCAGACGGCCTTGTCAGGTTGGTGCCGACTGAACGAGCGGCGGCCTGCGCGAGCGCGGAGCTTACGAGGCAGCCATACTGGCGAGATCGCGCCAGGTACGAAAGGCACGGTCGCGAGCAGCCCGGTGTTGTTCGGCGGTGAGACGGTGACGGCGAAGCTGGAAGTGGTTGTGGATCCGGCCATGGGCGGAAAGGAAGCGCTGTGCATGACGCGCTGACTTGAACCGCTGCATCTGCCGTTCTCCGCCGTTCCTGGCCACGGTCGGCGCGTTCAAGCGGGAAACCCGGCTGCCGGTGTTCCATGCCGCGCGCATCCCCGACGTCGCCTCGGCGCGGCACGCAATCGCGCAAGGGCTGCTCGACATGGTGGCGATGACCCGCGCCCAAATGGCCGACCCCCAGATCGTCAACAAGCTGCTGCGCGGCGAGGAGGAGCGCATCCGCCCCTGCGTCGGCGCCTCGGTACTGCATGTATAAAAAGACCAACTGCATTCACAACCCGGCGACCGGGCGTGAGCAGACCATGCCGCAAGTGATCCCGCGCGCAGGCAGGCCGGGCCGCCGCCTGGTGGTGGTCGGCGGCGGCCCCGGCGGGCTCGAGGCGGCGCGGGTGGCGGCCGAGCGCGGCCACCGCGTGGAGCTGTTCGAGGCCGGCGGGAAGCTGGGCGGGCAGTTGCTGCTGGCAACGCGGGCGACCTGGCGCCGCGACCTGATCGCCATCTTCAACTCGCGCGCCGCCGAGCTGGAGCGGCTTGGCGTGGACTTGCGGCTCGGCACCTGGGCCACCGAGGCCGACGTGCGCGAAGAACAACCCGACGCCCTGATTGTCGCCACCGGCGGCCAGCCCGACACGGACTGGTTCGAGGGCCACGAGCACTGCGCCACCACCTGGGAGGTGCTGGAGAACGCCGCGTCGGCCGAGGACGACGTGCTGGTCTATGACGGCATGGGCCGCCACCAAGCCGTATCCTGCGCGCTGCACCTGGCCGAGCATGGCCGCACGGTGCAGTTCGTCACCCTGGACGACACGGTCGGCGCCGAGATGGAGTACAACAGCCGCGTCGTTTACCGGAAGCGGTTCGCCAAGCACGGCATCCGCAGCACCATCGATCATTGTCTTATCGGTGTGCGACCGGCGGGCAACCGCCTAGTGGCGACGTTCCGCAGCGAGCTCACCGGGGAGCGGATGGAGCTGGAAGCGGCGCAGGTCGTGCTGGAGCGCGGTACCGTCGCCGTGGACGAGGTGTTTGCCGGATTGCGGGCCGAGCGTGCAATGGCGGGGTGACCGACATGGACCGGCTGCTGGCAGGCGCGCCGCAGCGGGACGCGGTTCCAGCGAATGGCGGGTTCGAGCTGCACCGGATCGGGGACGCGGTCACCAGCCGCGGGGTGCACGCCGCCATCTACGACGCGGCGCGGCTTTGCATGGCGCTGTAGCGGAGGTTCGCTGCCGGCCTCTGCCGTCAGCAAACGGCGTAGGGATGGCCGGCCAGCTTGGCGTCGCGCGTCAGCAGGCGCATGCCGCCCTCCTGCGCCTGCACGAGCAGGAGCTCATCGAACGGGTCCTTGTGCGCAAGCGGCTGCCGCAGTTCAACCGCCGCGTGGCGGGCGGTCAGCGGCAGCAGCTCCCAGCCGATCGCCTCGGCGAAGGCCACCACGGACGCTGGGTCGACCGGCCCTTTGCGTGCGCCCGAGATGTGCAAGCTGTGCCACTTGAGCCTCAGCTCCCACACCGCCACCGCCGACAGCACGAGTTCCGTGTCGCGCCCTGTGAGCCATCGGCGTTCGCCGTCGGTCAGCGCATCGGGGTCGAGCGCCGCCCAGACGGCGATGTGCGTGTCGAGCAGCAGCCTCAATCCCGCAATCCCAGCACCTGGCGGCTGAAGGCCGGATCGTCGAACTCGGATGGCACGCTGACCTGCAGCCCATCAAGCCCAAGGGTGCGGCGGACGGCGGCGGCCGTCCCGAGATCCATGCCGGACGCGGGTTGCGCGGCGACAAGTTCGACAAAAGGCCGGCCATGTTTGGTTACGACGACGCGCTCGCCGCGCGCCGCGGCAGTGGCGGCTTCGGCGAAACGCGCCTTCGCTTCGCGGATCGAAAACTCCATAGGACAAATCTCCGGCGGCTTGGCAACGCGCGGGACCATAGCACGGCAACCGTATGTGGTCACCATGTGACTACATACCACGCACTGCAGGCCGGGCGGACGGGCGAGGGGTCAACCTCGGCGAACGCTGTTCGGCCTGCAGCTGCAGGCTGTTGCGCACCACCACCCAGCAGATGCGCTCGACCAGGACGGCGACAATCAGCCGGGTGGCCGCCAGCGCCGGCAGCAGCGACCTGCCACCGCCGGGCGTGACCGCGGCAAAGATGTCGCGCGCTTCGGTCTGTCCGGTCGCGATCGCCTCGACGAGACGGGCGAGCCGGCGCTGGTGCGAGCGGAGCTGTCGCGTATGCAAGCGGTCGTTCTCCAAAGGTTAGGCGCAGAACTCTGATTTGCTTGGTCCGCTGTAAAGCCGTGATCGCTTCGGCCAGACTGTCAGACGCTCCATTGTCCTGCCGAACCCGTCGCTCGGCCTTCCGCGCGGGTGCGGGCGAGCCGGGGTCGGTTTACGATGCGGACATCTGTCGATTCGCTTGCAAGGAGCAGCAGCTTGGAGGCGATCACCACCGACGACATCCGGCGCGCCGTATCGGACCACGCCTTCGAGGCCGGGCACGTGTATCGGCGACAGGGACGGGTCGCGACTGTCCGGCCAAGGCCTGCGGACACCGGGCTTGAGGCCCGAGTCAGAGGAAGCGCCCGAACGCCCTATCAGCTTGAGATCGAGGTCAGCCGGGACCAACGGGGTCGCTTGTTGATCATGGGCTCCTGCAGCTGCCCGGTCGGGTTCAACTGCAAGCATGTCGCCGCCGCTCTACTGGTCTATGTCCAGCATAAGCCGCCGCCAACCCAGGTCGCGGGTCGGCGCTTGGCTCCGGTCTCAGCCTCCAACGACACCGTGCAGTCCGGCCCTGCCGCGGTCGTGGACCGGCCGTTGCCGCCGGACGTGGATGCCTGGTTGCGCCGGTTGGACGCGGCCCAGGAGGTCGAGACCGAGGACTATCCGCCGACGGTACGAAAGCGACTACTCTACGTGTTGCACCGGGGCGGCACCTCGAACGGCGTGGTCGTCGACCTGCATTCGATCGACCTCAAGGCCGACGGCCGCACCAACGGTCGGTCAAGGCGCTATCGTCCGCAGCCATTCACCCAACCGGACCAGCTGCCAAAGTTCCTTCGCCCGTCGGATCGGGCGATCCTGCGGCGCCTTGGACCAGGCGTCGAGCGGGGCGACGATTTCATCGCCACCCTGCAGGCGATCATTGCCACCGGACGCGGCCGCTGGGCCGAGTGGGACGGTCCGGTGCTGGCCTTGGGCGATCCAATGCCGGCGACGATCGCCTGGACGCTGGGCGACGACGGCGGGCAGCGCCCCGTGCTGCAGTTGCCGCCCGGCCTGATGCCACTGCATCTCGATGAAACCTGGTATGCCGACCCGAGCACCGGAGCCATGGGTCCGGTCGAGGCGGCACTGCCCGACCGGGTGCTGCGGACCATGCTGTCCAGCCCGGCCCTGCTGCCGGAAACCGCCGCCCGCGTGCGCGACGAGTTGGGCCGGCGCTGGCCGCAGCACCGGCTGCCGGCGCCGGCGCCTGTTCAGCCCCCCGAGCCGATTGGCGCGCCGTTGCAGCCCGTGCTGAGCCTGCTGCGAGGCGAACTGCCGTTCGATCCCACGCGTGTTGCCTACGACCGCTACGGTCGGTTCTCGCCCACACCGGCTCACGACGTGCCGCTCGCGCGGCTGTCCTGGTGCTACGGACCCGTCACGCTGCAAGCGAACGAGAGCCGCGACCTCATCAAGCACGAGGGCCGGCTGCTGCGGCCCGTTCGGGACACAAAGGGCGAAACTCAGGCCGTCGACCGTCTGCGCGGCCTCGGCTTCGGCCGCATCACCCACTATCTTCCGCCCGCCCACCGGCATGCCGCCGACCTGGCGCTGCTGGAACCGGACCCTGGCGCCTGGATCGCGTTCATGCTGGACGAGTTGCCAGATCTGCAGGCCGAGGGATGGGCGGTGGAGGTCGCGGCCGACTTCCCGGTGCGCCTTGCGTCTTCATCGGGCGAGCTCTCAGTCGAGATCCGCGAGAGCAGCGGAATCGACTGGTTCGATATCGATCTCGGTATCATGGTGGACGGGGTGCGGGTCAACCTGACTCCGGCGCTGCTCAACCTGATCGCCGATGCCGGGTTGCCGATCGACCCCGGCGCGGATGACACCGACGACGCACCGCCGCCCGTTCTGTTGCCGTTGGCCGACGGGCGCCTGCTGGCCGTCCCGTTCGCGCGGCTGCGGCCCGTCCTTGCCCCGTTGCTGGAGTTGTTCGCCGGCGCCGACCTCGACCTGCAAGCGGACGCGATCCGCCTTTCCCGGCGCAATTCGGCCGACCTTGCCATCCTCGAGCAGGCCAGCAGCGGCGCTGGCGTCGTTTGGAGCGGCGGCGAGGCAGTGCGGGCGCTCGGGCGACAGCTGCGGGACCATGGCGGCCTTCCGCCCTGCCCTGCCCCGAGCGGCTTTGGCGCGATGCTGCGGCCCTACCAGGCGCACGGGCTGGCCTGGCTGCAGTTCCTCCGCGCCGCCGAACTGGGCGGCATACTGGCCGACGACATGGGGCTGGGCAAGACCGTGCAGGCCTTGGCCCATCTCGCGGTCGAGCAGGAGGCCGGCCGCCTGACCCGGCCTGCGCTCGTCGTGTGCCCGACCAGCCTGGTACCGAACTGGCGAGCCGAGGCGAGCCGGTTCGCGCCGACACTCAGCACCTTGGTGTTGCATGGCCCCGACCGGGCGGACCGCTTCGCCGCCATTCCAAGGCATGACCTCGTCATCACCACCTACCCGCTGCTGGCGCGCGACCACGCCGTGCTGACAGCGCAGGACTGGCACATCGTGGTGCTGGACGAGGCGCAGACGATCAAGAACCCGCTGGCGACCACCTCCAAGCTGGCGCGGACGTTGCGCGCGCGGCAGCGGCTGTGCCTGTCCGGCACGCCGCTCGAGAACCATCTGGGCGAGCTGTGGTCGATGTACGACTTCCTGATGCCGGGGTTCCTCGGCGACCGGCAGGGTTTTGGCCGCCGATTTCGCGCGCCCATCGAAAAGGACGGCGACCTCGAGCGCCGGGCGCTGCTGGCGCGCCGCATCGCGCCGTTCCTGATGCGCCGCGCGAAGGCGGAGGTGGCGCCCGAGCTGCCGGCCAAGACGGAGATCGCCGAGGCGGTCGAGATGGGCGAGGCGCAACGCGCCATCTATGAGGGCATCCGGCTGGCGATGCAGGCTAAGGTGCGCGCGGCGATCGCCCGGCGCGGGCTGGCTGGGTCCGGCATCATCATCCTCGATGCGTTGCTGAAACTGCGGCAAGCGTGCTGCGATCCTCGCCTGCTCAAGCTGCAGACCGCAAAGGCCGCGAAAGCCGGCTCGGCCAAGTTCGACCGGCTATTCGAGTTGCTGCCGCAGCTACTCGAGGAGGGCCGCCGCGTGCTGCTGTTCTCGCAATTCACCTCGATGCTGTCGCTGATCGAGGCGGAGCTGGTCCGGCTGGCACTCCCCTACGTGTTGCTGACCGGGGACACGCGCAACCGAACCGTGCCGGTGCGGCGCTTCCAGGCGGGCGAGGTGCCGCTATTCCTGATCAGCCTCAAGGCCGGCGGCGTCGGCCTGAACCTGACGGCGGCCGACACCGTCATTCACTATGACCCGTGGTGGAACCCGGCCGTCGAGGACCAAGCCACCGACCGCGCCCACCGCATCGGTCAGGACAAGCCGGTGTTCGTGCATCGACTGATCACCCAGGGGTCGATCGAGGAGAAGATGCAGACCCTGAAGCAGCGCAAGCAGGCGCTCGCGGCCGGAATCCTGCAGGCGGGCGCCGGGGCCGCGCTGACGCTGACCGAAGCCGACCTCGACACACTGTTCGCACCACTGGACGGCTGAAGCTTGACGATCGCTGTTCTCGGGCGGACCAGCGTACTGTGAGATGGTCAGCCATCGACCACGCGCCAGCGTTGCCCGTCCCGGCTGAGTGGGATAGACCTCGACGAGGAACGCTGAGCGAACACTGCCGTCCGCCATGACTGATCAGCTCGTCATCACGGAGAAGACCAGCCAGGCCAAGGACGTCCGGACCGCGGTGGGCAACCGCTACGGCGCCGTCCTGCCGGCCGAGGGCCACCTGTTCGACCTTGAGGAGCCCGAGGACGTCAATCCTGCCTGGAAGCGTTGGACGGCGGTGCTGCTCCGGCCGGACGCGCTCTACGGCACGCGCCGCGCGTCCGGCGGCAACAAGGCTGCCAAGCTGAACGCCATCCGTGATGCGCTGCGCACGGCCAGGCGAGTCTGGCTGGCCACCGACTGCGACCGCGAGGGCCAGCTCATCGGCCAGGAGATCCTGGAGCACCTGCGCTTCCGCGGCGAGGTCATGCGCGTCATGTTCACCGCCCAGGACCCGCAAACCATCCGCGACGCGTTCGCGCGGGCCAAGCCGAACCGGGACTTTGCCCCGCTCTACGCAGCTGCGGTCGCCCGGCGTCAAGCCGACCAAATCTACAACCTGTCGCTCACCCGCACCGCTACCGTGACGTTGGGCGGCGGGCAACGGTCGGTCATTGGCATTGGCCGGGTAAAGACGCCCACGCTGGCCATCGTTTGCCGGCGGGAACTCGAGATCCGCGCCTTTGTGCTTGAACTCTACCACGAGGTGGTGGCCACGGCGGCGGTTGCGGCCGGTCAGTTTCAGATGCGACATGCCCCCAAGGACCGCATCAGGACGCGCCAGGCTGCCGAGACAATCGCTGCGGCGGCCGACGGGTATGAAGGACCGCTCGGCGTCACGGTGGAAGACAAACGCCAGGCGCCGCCTCGGCTGCATGACCTGCCATCGTTGCAGAAGCTATGCGGCTCGCGCTTCGGTTGGTCGGCCACCCGGACGCTTGAGATCGCGCAGGAACTCTACGACGGTGCCGGCAAGAAGGTCATCACCTATCCGCGGGCCGAAACCCGCTACCTGCCTGAGAGCCTGATCGGTGACGCGCCGCGCATTGTCGCCGCCCTGCAGGCGGGGCAGAGCTTTGCCACCATTCCGGTGCCGCAGTCGCCGCTGATCCGCCGCGGCGCCGGCGGTCCGTTCAGCGACCGCGGTCTGGCCGGGGCGAGCCATCACGCCGTCATCCCCAACGTCAACACCGCCGACAATCTGCGGGAGATCTGGCCGCGTCTGTCTCCCGACGAGCGCCGCTTGTTCGACGTGGTCGCACGATCCTACCTCGCCGCTGTGATGCCGGATTTCCGCTACCGGCAAACGACCGCGACCCTGAACATGGGCGGCCACGCGTTTCGGGCCACCGGCCGACAGCCGATCGAACTCGGTTGGCGCGCGGCGTTCCCGGACTGGCAACCGGCCGAGGAGCGCGGCGCGGACGCGCAACTGCTTCCTGCCATGCGGGACGGCGAGGTTGCGCGGCTCACCGACGCGAAGGTCGAGGCCAAGGAGACCCGGCCGCCACCGCGCTACAACGAGGGCACGCTGATCGACGCGATGCAGAACGCGTGGCGGTTCGTGGCGGACGAGGCGCTGCGGGAGCGGCTGAAGGAGGCGAAGGGCATTGGCACTCCCGCCACCCGGGGCGAGATCATTCGCGGCCTGAAGACCCAGGAGTTCCTCGCCATCGACGGCAAGCACGTCGTGCCGACCAGGCGCGGCCTGGCGCTGCATGGCGTGTTGTCGGGCGTTGACCCGGCGCTGGTCGACCCCGGTGTCACCGCGCAGTTGGAGCGCCTGCTCGACGATGTCCTGGTTGGACGGCAAGACATGATGTCCGCCATCGATGCCGTCTGCGACCAGGCCAGCCGGATGATCGGCCGACTCATCCAGCGAGGGACGGCGGCAGATATTCCGACGGCCTTGGCCGTGCCAGTGGCGCTCAAACCGTCTCGGCACACACCCGCTGCCACACGGTCCCGCGTCGCACCGCCAAACGACGCGCCAACGCGAAACGGCGTCGAGCGAGATCACAGTCCTCGTGCGGCCTCTCCCGCAAGCGCTCGCACCAGCGGCAAGCGACGCCGCTCACCTTCATCCGTCGCGGCCGAGACAATCGCTGTCACCGCAGGCTGCGCTGATACGATCGCGCCGGCGAGACCGTCCGAGGCACGCAAGAGCCAAGCGAAGTCCACGGGGCGCCGATCGGCCCGGGCGGTGACCGAGATTGCTGGCGACTTTGCGACCGAAGACACGCCGTTGCGTATCCCGTACGGTAACAAGGAAATGGCCCAGAGCTTGGGTGCGCGCTACCGGGCAGGCGCATGGTATGCCCCCGCCAACGTCTCGCTGACCGTCTTCCGGGAACTAGGCTGGCTGTCGACACAGCTGCTGGCGCGCCACCCGGATCGCTGAGTGTGCTGACGCGCCATTGACGGCACAATTCGCAAAACGCCGGCCGCGGCACAACCAGCCGATAGCCGCCACACGAAAGTGGCCAGTCAGACGCGCTACATCACCGAGGCTATCTGGTCCGACCTCACCCAATCCTGCGCCGATCGGGGTTTCAGCGTCTCCGCAGCAATGGCAAAGACGCCGGCGGACTGCCACTCTGACCGGTTGCCGACCACATACAGCACGCGCTTGGCACGCGTGGCGGCGACGTTGAGCAGGTTCGGTGTCGCTCCGGCCCAGGTGCGTGACCCGATCTTGGCGCCGCGACCGGCGCCCAGCATCAGGATCACCGCTTCCGCCTCCTTGCCCTGGAAGGTGTGCACAGTGCCCACCCGTTGCTTGAGCCAATTGCTCCGGTCCATCCGGGACAGTCCCGGAAGCACTCCCGGTGTGGCCAGGAGCATCGCCCCGAGCCGGGAGGCGGGCATCCGGAATGGCGAGATGACGTAGACGTCCGGCGACTGCGGCAGTGCCGCGCAGAGCTTGACTAAAGCCGCGGCGATCAACCTGCCTTCCGCCTCGACCCACTTGTCCGTCGATGGCCCGTCAACATCGATCCAGGAGGACAAGCCCAGCACATCGCGGATCGGCGAGGCGCCCTCTTCCGTCGCGAAAACCATGCGTCCGGCATAGGCGATACGGTTGGCCAAAGCGAACATCGGCCACTCGCAGCGACGATGCACCAGCAAGGGGATGCCGGTGACCCTCTCCTGCTGCCCGGTCCCGCCATCGGGGATCCAGAAACGTCCCTGGATCGAACTGACGCGGTCGGTCAGCGTCTGGACCGACTGCGCCGGGGCGGCCCAGCGTGCCGAGTCAGCCCCGTTGCTGCCGAAGATCAAGCGCGTCGTGCGGGGGGGCGTCGTCACGACCGGTTGGATTTGCAATGGATCACCGATTACCACGGCGCGCCGGGCGCGCCAGATCGCGCCCACGGCCGCCTGCGGAGTGGCCTGTCCCGCCTCGTCGACCAGCAGCCACCCTATCTCGCCAGTGCCTATGGTCTGGAACATGCGCCCGATCGATGCAAAGGTCGTCGACACAACGGGCACCAACAGGAAAAAGGCGCCCCAATCGGCTGCGGTCGGCTTGGGCGCGTCCGCACCACCCTGCAACGTTCTAGCAACGATATTCAACGATGGCTTGATCGTACGGGCCGACGCCACGATGAACGCGCGGTGCAGCCGGATCGCGGCCGCGAACAGGGCATCCCGCGCGGTCCTGAAGGCCCCACCGTTCCACGGCGCCGCGATGTGCAACTCGGCATCGGGTAGGGTCCAGAAGCCTGGCCCCGGCAAGGCATCGCTTGTCTCCTCCTGTCGCTGCTTCAGTAGCAAGGAAAGCTGCGCCGACCGATCCCGAAGCGCGTCCCGGGCGGCCAACCCATCCCGCTGCTCGGCGGCATGGCGCTCCTCCTCCACGCGTGCTGCAACCAGTCGCGCCGTGGCTGCGTCGAGTGCGTCCTGGCTGGCGTCCAAGCGTTCGATTTGCCCCCGCAAGCTGGCCTCATGTAGGTCCCAGGCTCGCCTGCGGAACAGCTTGGCCCACTTGGACGGCGCCACCGACGACAGGGCCGCAAGCTTGTTTTCCTCAGTGCGATACCTTTGTCGGTACGCCTCGTGGTCGGCCCCTGCTATGGCCACCGCCCGGACCACCGAGGCCACGTTCCGCTCTGCAACCTGCAGCCGCTCTTCGGCCGCGGGCAAGCGGGCTTCCACCTCGCTAAGCCGAGATCCGGTTTCATGCTGCATGCTCAAGCCGTCACGGAGGCGATTGCATTCGGCGAACGCGTTCCGGAACCCGTCGCGGGCTGCGCGCCAGTTGGCGAGAGCCTCGGGCTGCCGCGGGGGTGGCTCGAGCTGAGCCAACTTGCTTAGCGGCTTGTTGCGGTTCTGCGCTAGGTCGGGCCAGCCAACCAGGTTCAGCCAGTCATTCAGCCCCCAGTCGGTGTCCCACCAGAACCGGTTAACGAATGCCCGCCGATTCTCGGACTTACCGAGCCGGGCC
Source organism: uncultured Alphaproteobacteria bacterium (assembly GCA_963792675.1). GTDB lineage: Bacteria > Pseudomonadota > Alphaproteobacteria > Acetobacterales > Acetobacteraceae > JBBROS01. Next base: position 105,915 of record CAWBWT010000006.1, on the reverse strand, counting down.
GCCATCAATCCCCAGGCGTGGTCCTCAAGTGGTGCACTCGAAGGTATGCCCAGCACGGCGTCCGCGGTATGGGCGAAGTAGCTGAGCCTTTCGTCGTCCCAAAGCGAGCAATCGAGGGCCTTGCCACGAAGCGGAAGCTCGAGACTGACATTTTCCACGGCCGCATTGTTGCTGCTGGCCACAACGACGGCGAAGTCCATCAAGTCGAGCCCGGACAGTCCGTCGTTCGGGTTGTCCAGGGCCACCAGCCGCTCCGCGCGCGACACCACCACGTGAGCAACGATGTCGCGCAACAGGGTGGTTTTGCCGGTGCCGGGCGGGCCATTGACCGCGGCGAGGCCGGCGTCCTTGAGGTCACGAACGATGGCGTTGACCGCCGCTTGCTGCAGCAGGGTCAGCGGATGCAGCCCTGGACCAGGCCAGCGGCCGAGCGGAAACAGCTCCGGCCGTACCAGGCAGGACAGCTGAACGCGATCCGTCAGGGCATCCCAGGGCTGATCGGGTGGACGCAAGCCGAGAAGTGCCGCCGCCGCTTCGGGCAGGCGCGCCGCATCCCGCAGCACCCGCCCGAGGTCCCGCAGCAGGAAGCTGGACAGAATCTCGGCTGCGGGCGGCTTGTCGCTGACCATCCGGATCGCGCAGGGCGTCAGCAGCCACAGTTCGGGCGGCAAGCCCAACTCCTTGGCCAGTTCGCTCGACACCGCCCGCAGATCGCGCCACGTCAGCGAGCGAGGTATGCCGCCGGCAGACATGGGCGTGAGAATACTGCCGAAGCGCTCCTTGAACTCCCACTCGTAGTCGTCCCATTGAGACAGCTTTGATGCCGCGCCGCCGGTCATCACCTGCCCCACCCCCCAGGCGAAGCTGGCGATAGCCAGGGTGTCCGCAACCAGCACGCCCCACTCGTCCAGCACCGCACAGGCGGCGATGACGTTCCCTTGGGTCCGGCGATTGCTCTCGTCTTCGTCTGCATCGTCCGCGAAGGCCGCGTCGAGGCGGGCAAAGGCTTCCCGGGCCGGCATAGCGCCCAGGATGACAAGATACCAAGGCCTCGACCGATCCGGCGCATCCTCTGGGCCGGTCTCTGGCGTACACGCGCCGCAATCGTGCGGTTCAGCCGGTTCCATGCGGGTCGGCCATGGACACGGGTCGTTGTCGCCAGGTTGCGCCCACAGCCCGGGATCGTCCGCGGTCGCACTATCTCGGTTACGCTGCTGCCCTTGCTTGTCGGAGGCCAGCCCGCTCCAGCCGTTGCGCGTAACCCGCGGGGTCAACACCTCCGTCGCAATCCAGGATCGGAGCACTTGGCGAACCGTCTCGGGGGTTGCTTGCATGGCGGCAGTTTTGACAGGCGCGCGTCCCGACACAACCCGTGAGGATCGATCCGATTGACCGGCCCGGGCGCATCGCTGGATCGAGTGGGCCGCCGCGTGTGGCGGCGACGCCGTCATCCGCGAGCGACCTAAGTCGACGGCCGCCTTCGGCCGGAACGAATGGATCATCGGAAAAGTCTTGTTCTGCAGGACCGCGCGTGATTCCTTGCGTCTCGGTAGACTAAGGATTCGACAATGGCCGCCAAGCGCGCCTCAGCAACACCAACCGCCCCCTCAGAGCCAGCTCTGACTGTGACGTCGCGGCGCAAGACAACCAAGGCGGCGCCAGTACAAGCACCAAACAGCAAACCTTCGAGGGGGGCTGCCAGCAAGGCTCCGACACGAAAAGCCAAAGAGGCGGCTCCCCACGCGCCGCCGCCGGCCAGCGCGCCGACGATCACGACCAAGCAGCTTGCAGCCCAGTTCGCGCAGGCTCATTCCTTGGAGCGGCGGGAAGCAGAAACCGTCATGACCGGTGTGATTGGCATGGTGGTCGAGCACCTCAAGGCCGGCGACAAGCTCCGCCTGAACGGCCTGGGCATCCTGCAGGTGAAGCATCGGCCTGCACGGGCTGGCCGCAACCCAGCTACCGGCGCAGCTATTCAGATCGCCGCGAGCAAAAAGGTGACCTTCCGGCCTGCCAAGGAGCTGAAAGACGCCATCTGAAGCGCTCGGACCGTGATCAGTTCCTAATTGACGAGACCTGTTGGCCTTCCGCGCAGTCTCCTCGCCTGCCCCGGTCGCGGCGGCTGACGTCGGCTGGCCGCCGAGACCGGCGCCGGGCCAGCTCTTGCGGACAGCGCCGACCGCGATGCGGTGATTGCGTGGGTGCGCGACAGCGGGCCGATCGACGTGCTGGTGGTCAATGCCGGGGTAATCGTCTTCGGCGACCCGCTGGACTTGATCCCGGCGACGTGGACCGGCTGATCCGCACCTCCTGCAGCCCGCCATCGCCTTCAAGCGACATGGGCGGCCGGAGGAGGTGGCGGGGATGGTGGCCTGGCTGGCGAGGCCTGAAGCCGGGTTCGTGACCGGGGCGATGCACACAATCGATGGCGGCTTCGGCGCCTGATCCGGTGTGGACATGGATGGGCCCGGGGCCGCTGCGCCCCGGCCGCGTCCGGTGCAGCCCGACGCCTTTCCGCCCCTGAGAGGTCCCACGATGTTTACCAATGACCAGGCAGCCCCGGCAGGGCCGGAGCCTGATTTCGACCTCCTCCTCCGCGCCAACCTCGAGCGGGTGTTCAACGAGCGCGATCCCGCGCGGCGCGCCGCGGCCGTGGAGGATCTCTACGTTGCCGATCCCGTGATGTACGAGCCCTCCGCCGTCGTGACGGGTCGCACGGCGATACCGAGGTCGCGGGGCGCCTGCTGGAACAGTTCGGTCCGACCTTCGTGTTTCACGCGGACGGCGTGGCCGTCGGTCACCATGGCCTTGGCACCTTGCGACGGGACGCGGGCCCGGGCGATGAGGTTGCCGTGGGAGGGACCGACGCCGCGCAGATCCTGGATGGGCGGATATGTCGCCTTTGGGTCCTGCTCGAACCGCCGGCTTGACGATTGCGGTCGCCATCCAGCAACCTGGGTCGGCTCTTGTCCGTCTCAGTAGCCCGACAGCCGGGGCAGCCATTCGGTAATCGCAGGCACGGAGGCGATCACCAGGAGGCAGGCGAGCAGCAAGCCAAGCCAGCACAGCATCGGCTTCACCGTCGCCTCAATCTTCACGTCGCCGATCAGGCAAGCGCCGTACAGCCCAAGCCCGAGCGGCGGGGCGAACAGGCCGATGCCCATCGCGATCACCAGGACGACGCCGTAGTGGAGTGGCGCGATCCCGAGCTTCGCGGCAACCGGGACCAGCAGCGGACCGAAGATGATCAATGCGGCCGCGCCTTCCAGCACGGACCCCATGACGATGAGGATCACGATCGACAGCAGCATAAACAGCCACGACCCGGCGCCAGCCGATAGCCCGATCATCAACTCGGCGAGGGCGTGCGGGATCTGCTGCAAGGTCAAAACGAAGGCCACGGCTTGTGCGGCCGCGACAATGAACAGCACCAACCCGGACCGGGTGGCGGCCTGCACGAAGGTGCGGAACGCGGCGCCGGGGCTGAGCTCGCGGAAGGCGAGGCCGCCCACCAAAAGGGCGTATAGCGCCGCGAACGCCGAGATCTCGGTCGCGGTGGCGACGCCGAACTTGAAGCCGCCGAAGATGATGACCAGCAGCCCGAGCGTTGCAGCCGCGCCGCCGAGCAGCTGCCGAGCCGGCGTGCGTGGGATGGCGTTCCAGGTGTCGAGCGGCACCCGCGTGCCGAACACCACGGAGGCGGCGACCAGCGCCGTCGCCATCAGCGCGGCAGGCAGCAGACCGGCCAGGAACAGGCCGCCGATGCTGATGTTGGCGACAAAGCCGAGGATGATGAGATTGATGCAGGGCGGGATCGTTTCCGCCATCACCGCGGACGCGGCCAGCAGGGCGACCGCTCGCCCGGGGTTCTGCCGCGCCCGCCGTGCCGCCGGGATCAGCACCGAGCCGACCGCGGCGACGTCGGCCATCTTGGAACCGGAGATGCCGGAGAACACCACCATGCTCAACACCATCACCACGTTGAGCCCGCCGCGCACCCGTCCGACCGCGCGTTCCAGCAACGCGATCAGCCGCACCGACATGCCATTCGCCTCCATCAGGTAGCCGACTAGGATGAAGAACGGGATCGCGAGTAGGACGAAGTTGTCGATGCCGCGCGCCATCTGCTGCGCGAAGATGACGCCGGGCAACGAGCCCTCGGTCCAGATGAACACCAGCGCCGAGAGTGCCAGCACGAAACCGATCGGCATCCCGGCGACCAGTCCGACAACGAAAGCGGCGAGCATGATGAAGCCGGGCGCAATGGCGTCCGGCGCAAACGCGTCGAGCGCGAACCACGCCCCCGCCACCATGGCGAGCACGGCCGCCCCGATCGCCACGTCGGCTGGCCGCTGCCCGAACAGGCGGTCGAGGCTGAGCAGCGCCATCACCAAGCCCGCTGCCCCCATCGGGTAGAAGGTCCATTCCAGCGGCAGGCCGGAGCCAGTGGTTTGGCCGGTGGTCTGCAGACCAAGGTTGAGCGCGTGCCAGCCGACGCAGGCGGCGGTAACCGTCACCATGATCGATCCGGCCGCATCCACCCGCCGTCGCGCTTGCGGTGGCAGCAGGTCGGCAAAGAAGGCGACACCGACATTCTCGCCGCGCGCCAGTGCGCCCGCCGCTCCGAAGAAGCTCAGCGCCACCATCAGCCCGCGGGCGACGTCGTCCGACCACTCGATCGGCGCGCTCAGCACGTAGCGATAGAAGACGCTGACCGAGACGACGGCCAGGTCGGCGGCGAGCAGCAGGGCGGCTATCCCGTCCACCAGTAGGAGCAAGGGCCCGACCACCAGGCGATGGAATGGCCGTGCCGCCGGGGCAGCGGCAGGTGCGATAAGCATGCTCAACCAGTGGCGCGGACGGTCTCAATGATGGGCTTGCTGTCCGGCATCCGCGCCATGAACGCGTCAGTTTGCGGCAGCACCCGCTTGCGGAAGGCTTCGCGGTCGCAGTCGACGACCGTCACTCCGCGTTCCTTCAGGATGCCCATCGCCTCGTCCACCACCGCGAGCCCGTGCGCGCGGGTCGCAACCGACGCCTTCGCGGCCGCGTCGAGGAAGCCGTCGCGCAGCTTGGGGTCCATGCGCCGGAACGTGGCGTCGCTGAAATAGGTGGTGAGCGGCGAGTAGATATGCTCGGTCGGCGCGTAGAATTTGGCCGCCTCGTAGAATTTGCTGGCCAGAATGGTCGGCGGGTCGTGCTCCAGCCCGTCGAGCACACCGGCCTGCAGCGCGGTGTAGATCTCCCCGAAAGCCAGCGGCGTGGCGGCGGCGCCCATCAGCCGCAGGCACTCCGTGATGATTGGGTTCGGCAAGGTGCGGATCTTTTGCCCGGCCAGATCCTCCGGCGTGTGCACCGGCTTCTTCGCCAACACGCTGCGGGCGCCGAAATTATACGCCCAGCCGATGATCCGGATGTTGGCGCCCTTGAGCAGCGCGTCCTCGATCGGCTTGGCGGCACCCGCGTCCAGCGCCCTTGTTTGCTGCTCGTAACTGCTGAACAGGTAGCCGAGGTCGAGCAGGCCGACCAGCGGCACCAGGTTGGCCGAGATCGAGGAACCCGAGATCATCATGTCGATGACGCCGAGCTTCACGCTGTTGATGACGTCGATCTCCTGCCCGAGCTGGTTATCGGGGAAGAACTGAACCGTAATCTGCTCGGCGAGGCCGTTCGCCTTCAGCGCGCCCACCAGCTTGTCATTGAATACCCGACCGTTGGCGTACTTCGGGTCATTCGCCTGCGAACTCGACAGCCGCATCCGCAACGGCGCCGCTTGGGCTCGACCGATGATCGCCGGCGCGGCCAGTATGCCGGCCAAGGTGGCGCGTCGCCTGATCGGTACGCCCATCGGTTCGTTTCCTCGAAGTTCGGATGCGAACCGTATGGGGGGGCCGGCAATGCAGCAACGACCAATCGTCGCTGCGCTGCAATAGCCGGATAGGCAATCCGCCCGACCCTCGGGATTCCGATCGCGTGACCTTTAGCCCTGCATTGGCCGGCGTGCCCCGTCCTCAGTTTTCGCCCGAAGCCGAGGGGCGCTCGTTGCGGCAAGGCAGCCCCGGTAAGCGGCGAGCCATGCTCCGCGCGTCCCACCCGGGTGCCCTAAGCCCTCCCGTTGGGGCCAGGGCACCCGGCGGGCAACGCCGTGGTGGTGGGTTACTGGCGAGGCGGCTGCGTGCTGCCGGCGGCTCCCTGAACGGTGTTGTTGGCCGCGCGGCTTTCGCCCTTCGGTCCCTCGTTGAACAGGTCCTGCTGCAAGTCGCGCGCCTGCTGCAGGTCTTCCTGAATGGCTAGGACCATGTTCTGCGCAAAAGTCTTCAGCAACGGATTGTGCACGGTCCGCGACGCCTGCTGGAATGCCTGCAGATCCCTCTGATGGTCCTCGATCCCGGCGCATGGGGGTGGATCCGTCCAGCCGATAGCCGGGCCCGTCGGCTTGCGTCCGGACCGGGTGCGCCGGAAGATCCGGCCATGACGACGACGCTGACCCTGGTCGACCTCGCGGGGGCGATCGCCCTGCTGCTGTGGGGCGTGCACATGGTGCAGACCGGCATCCAACGCGCATTCGGCGCCGGGTTGCGCCGTGGCCTAGGCGTCGCACTCGGCAACCGTGGCTCCGGCTTTGCCGCGGGACTGACGACGACGGCCGTGCTGCAGAGCAGCACCGCCACCGGCCTGATGGTGTCGTCGTTTGCCGCGGCCGGGCTGGTGGACCTCGTGCCTGCGCTCGCGGCCATGCTCGGCGCCAACGTCGGCACCACGCTGATTGTGCAGGTGCTTTCCTTCGACGTGTCCCACGCCGCCTCGCTCGGGTTGCTCGCCGGGGTCATGATGTTCCGCCGCGGCGGCGCGACCCGCACCCGCGACCTCGGGCGGGTGCTGATCGGGCTCGGCTTGATGATGCTCGCGTTGCGGCAACTGCTGGACCTGGTGACGCCGTACGAGGACGTGCCCAGCCTGCGCATGCTGCTTGGCAACATCGCGACCGAGCCGGTGCTGGCGGTGCTGCTGGCGGCCGCCCTCACCTGGGCGGCGCATTCCAGCGTCGCCATCGTGCTGCTGGTCATGACACTGGCGGAGAAGGGCGTGGTGCCGCCCAGTGCCGCCTTCGCGCTGGTGCTGGGCGCCAATTTAGGGACCGCGATCAACCCGCTGCTTGAGGGTGCGGCCAGCGAGGGCGGCGCCGGGCGACGGCTGCCGATGGGCAACCTGGTCACCCGGCTGGTGGGGATCGGCGCCGCGCTGGCGGGGCTGGCCTGGATCGGGCGCTGGCTGGTGGTCGTCGAACCCGACCCGGCGCGGCAGGTGGCGGACTTCCACACCGGGTTCAACCTCGTGCTGGCGCTGCTGTTCCTGCCGCTGCTGCGGCCGTTCGCCGGCCAGCTCCGGCGCTGGGTGCCGGACCGGATCAACGCCGCCGACCCGGCGCAGCCGCTCTATCTGGCCGAGGGGGCGCGGGAAACGCCCGCCATCGCGCTGTCCGGTGCCGTGCGCGAGGCGCTGCGCATGACTGACGTGCTGGAAGCCATGCTGCGCGGCGCCTGGGACGCGCTCGACGGCGGCGACCGCAAGCTGGTCGCCGAAACCCGACGCCTCGACGACGTGCTCGACCGGTTGAACACGGCGATCAAGACCTACGTAACCGGGCTCGATCCCGACGACCTGTCCCCGGCTGACCATCGCCGGATGCTGCAGATCCTGGCCTTCACGATCAACATCGAGCACGCCGGCGACGTGCTGGACCGCGACGTGATGGCAGTGGCGACGAAGCGCGCCAAGCGCGGCCTTGGCGTCGTGGCGGCCGAGCGGGCGGCACTTGCCGGCGTGTTCGACCGGTTGTCGGCCAATCTACGCACCGCCGGCGCCGTGTTCCTGACCGAGGACAGCGCAGCCGCGCTTCGCCTGGTGGCGGAAAAGGAAGCCTTCCGCGAGCTCGAGGCGCAAGCGATGGCGGCGCATTTCGCCGGCTTGCGCAGCGACCGTGCGGATGCCGGCCGGAGCGGGCTGCAGCTGGATTTGCTGCGCGACCTCAAGCGCATCAACACCCACCTCGTGGCCGCCTCGGCCTACCCGGTGCTGGACGCCGACGGCGTGCTGTTGCCGAGCCGCGTCCGTTCGGATCCGGACCCGTCGGAAGCCGCCGAACGCTGACCCCCCGAGGTCGCGGCACGGGACCCGACCAGCTCCGGCCGCACCGCAACCTGGGCACCAGTGGCCGGCTCCGCGCGTTCACTGCATGTGACGGGTCGCGTCCGCGGTCCGTTTGCCCGTCCGTCTCGCAGGGAGCGAAGCCGTGCCGCAATCCATGTCCGAAGATCAATCGTCGCTTCACCGAATGACTGACATCCCGATCGGCATCGCCGCCGGCACCGACCGCACCGAGACTGACTCGATGGGCAGCCTTACGGTCCCGGGCGACCGCTATTGGGGCGCCCAAACCCAGCGCAGCCTGATCCATTTCTCCATCGGCCGCGACCGCATGCCTCCGGAGCTGTCCCACGCCTACGGGGTGGTGAAGAAGGCCGCGGCGCTGGTCAACCAGGCGGAGGGGCGGTTGGAGGATTGGAAGGCCGCGGCGATCGTGCGCGTGGCCGACGAGGTGATTGCGGGCCAGCTCGATGACCATTTCCCGCTATTCGTTTGGCAGACCGGGTCCGGCACCCAGTCGAACATGAACATCAACGAGGTGATCTCGAACCGGGCCATCCAACTGCTCGGCGGCACGCTGGGCAGCAAGGCGCCGGTGCATCCCAACGACGACGTGAACATGGGCATGTCGTCCAACGACTCGTTCCCGACGGCGATGCACGTGGCGGCCGTCCAGGCGTTCGACGATCACCTGCTGCCCCAGCTCGGCGCCTTGGCCGAAGCCATCGAGGCGAAGTCGGCGGAATGGCAGGACGTGGTCAAGATCGGCCGCACCCACCTCGAGGACGCCGTGCCGCTGACGGTCGGGCAGGAGTGGTCCGGCTACGCCCACCAGATCCGTGACGTCATGGCGGACCTCGGCGTCGCCCGCGAACGCCTGCTCGAGCTGGCGATCGGCGGCACCGCGGTCGGCACCGGGCTGAACGCCCCGCCGGGCTTCAGCGTCGCGGTGGCGGCCAAGATCGCCGAGCTGACCGGGCGGCCGTTCGAGACCGCGCCGAACAAGTTCGCCGCGCAAGGGTCGTTGGACGCGATGGTGCGGGCGAGTGCGGCGCTGCGCGGGGCGGCGGTGGCGCTGATGAAGGTCGCCAACGACATGCGCTGGCTGGCGTCCGGGCCGCGCTGCGGCTTGGGCGAGCTGCTGCTGCCGGAGAACGAGCCGGGATCGTCGATCATGCCGGGCAAGGTCAATCCGACCCAGTGCGAGGCGATGTTGATGATCTGCATCCAGGTCATCGGCGAGGACAATGCGGTCGCCTTCGCCGGCAGCCAGGGCAATTTCGAGCTGAACACGATGCGGCCGCTTGTCATCAACAACGTGCTCCATTCGAGCCGCATCCTCGCGGACGGGTGCGAGATGTTCCGCCGGTTCTCGGTCGAGGGCACCCAACTGAACCGCAAGCGCATCGGCCGCTACGTCGAGGAATCGGTCATGCTGGTGACGGCACTCAGCCCGGTGATCGGCTACGACAAGGCGTCGGCGATCGCGCATGAGGCGATGGAGCGCGACTTGACGCTCAAGCAGGCCGCGATCGGCTCCGGCGAGGTGAGCGAGGCGCAGTTCGACGCGCTCGTCGATGCCCGGCAAATGGTCGGCAACGGAGTCGCCGGGGCCTGAGCGCCCCATTGCCGCGGGCGCCGCGCCTCACCCGGCTTCGGGGTCAGGCGCGGAGTTCGTCCTGATGTGCTTTGACCATCTCGGCCATACTGCTGAAGCGGACGTCGAACGCGGCCTCTTCGGGCGGCGGCATGGTGGCGCCCCAGCCGTCCTGCTCGTGCCGCCGGTCGATCCAGGCGGAGGCGAGGCCGCGCCGCTTTGCCGGGCCGTGGTCGTGGAACAGGCTTTGCGCGGTGTGCAGGATGTCGGTCGGCGCGACGCCGCGTTCCTTCAGGTGCGCCAGCATGTAGTCGAAGTTGGCGAGGTCCGGCTTGTATGAGCCGACGTCCTGCGCGGTGTAGATCGCGTCGAACTCGACCCCGAGCCGCCGGTTGCTGCCCTTGAAGCTGTCGCGGTCCACGTTCGAGAGGATCACCAGCTGGTAGTGTTTCTTGAGGTATTGCAGCGAGGATGGACTGTCGGGAAAGGCGGGCCAGTCCGAAACCGACGCGCCGAAACGGCGGTCTTCGGCGTCGGTCGTGGGCAGGTCGAGCTCCGTCGCGACACGCCGGTGCACGGTGGCGAGCAGCTCGGAGTAGATCTTCGACGGCGTTTCGGTTTGCTGCGCCGCCTCGTGCCGGGCGAAGGTCTCGAGCGCCGCGTCGCGCGGCAACGGCGTCGCCGCCTTGCTCAGCAGCGGCTGCAGCGCGGTGTAGATGCCGCTCTCCCAGTCGATCAGGGTGCCGTAGCAGTCGAACGTCAGCACGCGGAAGTCGGTCAGGCGCATGATGCGGCTCCATGACGCTCGTTGTGTTGACGCACAGGAGCCTGACCGCGATCCGGCCAGGCCCCGAGCCGTTCGGTGCGCCTCAGTTCTTGTGCGTGGACGCCTGGAAGATCTTGTCGGTCGCGCTTGCCAAGGCCGCGTCGAACTCGGCGTCGGACATCCCGACCTTCAGGTCGTCGATCAGTGCTCGGGAGAAGCTCGCGATCATGCCATGGTTGCGCCGCAGCCGTTCGCACGCGTCGTCGAGCTTGTAGCCGCCGGACAAGGCCACCACGCGCTCCACCCTGGGATGCCGGGTCAGCTTCTCGTAGAGGTCCGCCTGGTCCGGGATGGTCAGCTTCAGCATGACGCGGCCGTCGGTCATGGCATCGAGGTGCCGGGTCAACTCGTCGTTGAGAATGGCTTCGGCGGCGGCCTTGGTCGGGCTCTTGATCGACACTTCCGGCTCGAGAATCGGCATCAGCCCGTGCGCGGCGATCTGCCGCCCGATCTCGAATTGCTGCGCCACGATGGCGGCGATGCCGCTTTCGGAGGCGCCGGTGATCACCGACCGCATCTTCGTGCCGTACACGTCCAGCTTCACCGCCCGCGCCAGCAGCGCGTCCAGGTCGGGCATCGGCTTCATCAGCTGCACGCCGTCGGCCTCCGGCTGCAGCCCCTTATCCACCTTCAGGAACGGCACGACCCCGCGGTCCTGCCACAGGTAGTGCGGCACCGGCTTGCCCTGCACGTCGCCGTCCATCGTGCGCTCGAACAGGATGGCGCCGATCACCTTTTCGCCGGTGAAGGCTGGGGCGGTGATGATCCGCACCCGCATGTCGTGCATCAGCTGGAACATCGCCTCATCGCCGCTATAGGCGCTTTCGGCGATGCCGTACTGCCGCAGCGCACCGGGCGTCGATCCGCCGCTCTGGTCCAGCGCCGCGATGAAGCCGGGCTTGTCCGCCATCTGTGCTGCCATGGTCTCGTTGGCCACTGTCGTCATCCTTGTATGTCGCCCGGCCACCCTCGCAGGCGCCGGAGTGGGCAGGACTGCCCGCACGGGGGCGCGGGTGACATGGAACGCTCCAGTCGACCCCACGGATCCCCAAGGGCGGCGCTTCGAAGTGGGGAGGGTTGTATCGCGCGGACTCCGGCACGTCGATACGCTCGATCGTCAAAGCTCCCCGGCTCAGGAGCGTAGCGGGTCACCCGTCATGCCCGCCAAATCTCTGCCGTCTGTGGTTTCGGCAGCCGAACCGCCGCGGTTACGGCCCCGACCCGCCGCCGCCCGGCCGCTCCGGCGGCGACAAGGCGAGCATGCCGGTCATTTCCGCCGGCATCGGCGCGCCGTCGCCGGAGCGGGTCGGCATCGCGTCGATGAACGGGCGCAACTGCACGGTCGCGATGCCCAGCACGCGGCGCAACTCCGCCACCGGGGCCGGATGCTCGTCCACGCGGAGGTCGAGCCAGGGATATGCTTCGCGGTCGTGGATCTTCAGCGCGGCCGACTGCTTGCCGCGCTTGTCGCCGCCCCCGGACTGCCCGGCCTCGAGCGCCCGCATCAACCGCTCGGCGAGGTCCTCGTCTGCCGCGGCAAGGAATGCGGCTTCCATTCCGGCGATCACCACCTCCCCGGCCAGCATGTTGCCCTGCACCGCATAGCCCGACCCGACCCGGTGGCCGCACCAGGGCGTGCAGTCGGCGCCAGTGTAGGACGCCGCCGCCCCGGCCGCGTCCACCACGCCGAACTGCCGCAACGCCCGGCCGGCGTCGGCCGTCATGACACGGTCCAGCGCCGCCGGCCCCGGCTGCCCCCCGGCCATCAATTCCAGAGCGTCGATCGCAAGATACGGGTTGCACCAGGACTGGCTGCTGGCCGCTCCGACGCCGGGCTGCGAGAACAGGCAAATCGCGCCCACTGCCGGAACCGCCGTGCTGACGGCCCCGCCAAGCCGGCCGGTGCGCGAACAGCGCGCGACGATCGAAAAAGTGTTGAGCTGCATCGCTTAAACCCTCATGTGCCGATCGATCTGTGCCACCGCGGCGCTGTCCCGGGCGTCGCCGCGCTCGACCACGACCCCGGACGTCAGCACGGCGAAGCGGTCGGCAAGCGACAGCGCGAAGGCAACGTTCTGTTCGACCAGCAGCATCGCCGTGCCATGCTCCCGCCGCTGCGCCGCCAGCACGCCGGCAAGGCGGTCCACGACGGAGGGCTGCAGCCCCTCCGACACCTCGTCGAGCAGCATCAGGCGGGGCCGCGCCAGGATGGCGCGGGAGATCAGCAGCATTTTCTGCTCGCCGCCGGACAAGGTGCCCGCCTTCTGCCGCAAGCGCTGCAGCAGCACTGGGAAATGCGGCTCGAGTCCGGGCAGGCGTTCGCGATACAGGCGGTCGTCGGCGACGCCGAGGCGAAGGTTGTCGCCGACCGTCATGTCGGCAAAAAGCGCCTGCTCCTGCGCGACATAGCACACCGCGCGGCGCGCCACCTCGTAAGCTGGAAGGCCGGCCAGCGACGTGCCCGCGAGCCGGACCCGCCCGGCTTGCGGACGCAGGAACCCGGCGACGGTGCGCAGCAGCGTAGTCTTGCCGACGCCGTTGCGGCCCAGCAGCGCCACGATCTCGCCGCCGCCGACGTCTACGGACACGTCGCGCAGCACGGTGGTGGCGCCGTAGCCGGCGGTGACGCCCTCGATCTGCAGGAGCGGCTCAGCCATGCGCGGCGCCGGCGTAGATCGTGCGCACCACCTCGGACGCCACCGCCTCCTCCACCGCGCCGTCGAGCACAATCCGGCCCTGGTGCAGCACCACCACGCGGGACGAGATCCGGCGCACGAACTCGAGGTCGTGCTCCACCAGCACTATGCACAGTCGGTGCCGCGCGGCGAGATCCACCAGCAGGGTGCCGATGCGGGCGCGTTCGGCGGCCGTCAGCCCGGCCGTCGGTTCGTCGAGCAGCAACAGGGTCGGCTCCAGCGCCAGCACCATCGCCAGCTCCAGCGACTGCTTCTCTCCATGCGACAAGTGCCGCGCCTCGGTGTCGAGGCGGTCCGCGAGGCCGGTCGCCTGCACCACCTCCATCGCCGCCTCGGGCAGCGCGAGCGTCGGCGAACGGCGGAACAGCGACGGGCGCTCGATGCGGCTGCGGGCGACCCGCAAGCAGGCGGCGACGGTCATGGTGTCGAACACCGCGGCGGTCTGGAACTTGCGGCCGACGCCGAGCGCGGTGCAACGATGGGGCGGGCGGCGGCCGATGCTCGCCCCGCCGACTTCGACCGTCCCGGCACTGCGCTCGCGCCCGTCGGCGATGCAGCGCATCAGCGTGGTCTTGCCGGCGCCATTGGGCCCGATGAGGCTGACGAGGTCGCCGGATGCCGCCTCCAGCGCGACGCCCTGCAGCACCTGCAGACTGCCGAACCGCTTTTCCACCCCCGCGACCCGAAGCACCACGCCGGCCTCGTGGCGCACCACGGATGGCGTCGCGACCAGGCGCGGCGAGAACCGCAGCCGCGCCCGGCGTCCGACCCTCAGCAGCGACATCAGCCCGCCCGGCAGCGCGACGATCACGGCGACGAACACCAGGCCGACGATCAGCGCCCACAGGAACGGCAGCGCGCCGTTGAGGAAGTTGCTGATGGCGTCGATGCCGATGGCGCCGAGGATCGGCCCGGCCAAGGTCGCGCGGCCGCCGAGTGCGGTGTAGATCACCAGCTCGGTGCCAGACACGAAGTTGCCGAGCTCCGGCGCCACCACCGCCGTCGCCCCGGCATAGACCCAGCCGGCCCCGGCGCACACCACCGCGCAGCCGATGAACAGCAGCAGCTTCAGCCGCGCCGTCGGCACGCCGAGATACTGGCAGCGCGTCTCGTTCTCGCGCATCGCCACCAGCAGGCCGCCGAAGTCGCTGCGCACCAGGATCGCAGCGCCGGCCGCGACGGCGACCAGCAGCAGCCCGGCGGCGCGGAACCAGGTCTCGGTCTCGAGGTCCGGCACGTCAAAGCCGGACAGGCCGCTGCTGGACCCGGTGGTGTTGCCGCCAGCGAAGATCAGCTGCACGAACACGATCGGGAACACGAGGGTGATGGTCGAGACGTACAGCGCCGAGCCGCCGTACGAGAAGGCGAGCCACCCAACCGCCGCCGCCGCCGCGGCCGCCGCGGCCACGCCCAACCCCAGCGCGAGCAGCCCATTTGCCGGGGAGAAGCCCCAGCTGGCCGAGACCAAGGCAAGCGCGTAGGCGCCTATCGCAAGGAACGCCGCCTGGGCGAAGCTGAGGATTCCGGTGTAGCCCCATAGCAGGTCCACCGTGACCGCCGCGACCGCCAGCAGCAGGGATCGGGTGAGCACGTTGACGCTGTAGGTGTCCAGGATCGACGGCGCCAGCAGCACGACCGCCGCGCCGGCCCCGATCAACAGCGGCAGCAGCCACTCCCGCCGTGGTCGCGGCGGCGTGCCGTCGAAGTCACGCACGGGCGAAGCCGGCGGGGCGGATGCGAAGGATGATCGCGGCCAGCACGGCGATTGTCATGCCGCCCAGCACCGCGTTGAGGTAGGTGGACACCAGCACCTGCGCCGCGCCGAGCACCAGGGCCGCCGCCGCCATCGCCAGCAGCGAGGACCCGGACAGCAAAACCAGCATGAACGCCCCCACCAGCCAGGGTACGCCCATGTTCGGGTCGACGCTGGACAGCGGCACCACCAGGGCGCCGGCCAGCGAGGCGAGCGCCGAGCCGAGGCTGAACGTCGCGAACCGCACCCGGCTGCTGTTGACGCCCAGCGACTGCGCCAGGGTCTCGTTGGCGATCACCGCCCGCGTCACCAAGCCGAGCCGGGTGCCGTTCAGCACCAAGGCGATGGCGCCGCCCAAGGCGACCGCGACCCCGACCAGCAGCAGCCGGTATTCCGAGTAGGTCGCGCCGAGCACCGACGCCGCGCCCGCAAGCGGGCTCTCGGCGAACTGCACCTGCCGCCCGAAGCCGAGCGTGATCACCTGGCCGATGACGATGCCGAGGCCCCAGGTGGCGAGGATCGCGTCCAGCGGCCGGCGATACAGCGGGCGTAGCACGCCGCGCTCGATCGCCGCCCCGGCCAGCAGCCCGGCCAGGGCCGCCGCCGGCAGGCTCGCCCATGGGTTCCAGCCGGCCTGCGTCACCAACAGCGCCGCGTAGCCGCCGATCGTCAGCATGGCGCCATGGGCGAACGAGATGATGCCCATGACGCCGAACACGATCAGCAGCCCGATCGCCACCACGTAGAGGATCGCCGCCGTGGTGACGATGTCGAGCAGGAGGATCGTCACGGATGACCTCGCAGCAGGATCACTTCAGGTTGGGGCACTGGTCGCCGGGCGTGACGTCCTTGGCCGTCTCCAGGATTTTCACCGACCCGTCCGCCTGCACCTGGCCGAGATACATCGTCAGCGGCGCATGGCGCTGGTGGTTCATCACGATATGGCCGCGCGGACCGTCGAACGACACCTCGGCGAGCGCCTTCACCACCCCGTCGGCGGCGGTGCCGTGCGCCTTCTCCACCGCATCCTTGTATAGGTAGATCGCCTCGTATTGCGGCACCGACAGGTCGTTGGGCGTCAGCAGGCCCTCGCCGAACTTCGCCTTCATGGCCGCCAGGAACGTCTTGTTCGCCGGGGTGTCGACGCTCGTGTAGTACGAGCCCGAGATATAGATCCCGGTCGCATCCTCGCCCATCGACTTGGCCGTCCCCTCGTCCACGCCGAGGTTGCCGACCAGCGCCTTGATCCCCGCGGCGCGGTACTGCTTCGTGAGCGTCACGTTCGGCACGCCTCCGGCGGTGGACAGGATCAGCGCGTCGGGGTTGGCCGAACGCACCTTGCTGATGATCGCGGTCCAGTCGCCGGCGTCCATCGGCTGGTACTCGTCGCCGACCACCTTGCCGCCATGCGCCTCGATGTAGGTCTTGGCATAGGCCAGCATGCCGCGGCCGAAGGCATAATCGCTGCCGATTAGGAAAAACGTCTTGGCGCCCTTGTCCTTCAGAAAGAAGTCGATCACCGGCGCTTCCTGCTGCTCCGGCACCCAGGCGTCCGAATACATGTAGCGGTTGCAGGAATGCCCCTCATAGGACGAGGTGTAGATGAACGGCGTCTTGCCCTTCGTCACGATCGGCAGCCCGGCATTCCGTGCCGCGCTGGTTTCCATCGAGATCAGCACGTCGACCTTCTTCTGGAACACCAGGCTATCGAACGCCCGTTGCGCCCCCGCCGCGCCGCTGCCGTCATCGGCCACGTCCAGCACCAAGGGCCGGCCCATCACCCCGCCCTTCTTGTTGATCTCCTCGACCGCCAGTTCGGACGCCTGCACCACCGACGGCGCTACGACGCTGTTGGCGCCGCTCAGCCCGATCGGGATGCCGATGTGGATCGGCGCCTGCGCATAGGCGGGGGCAAGCGCGGGAACAACCAGCACCGCCATGGCGAGGCCTGCGACAGCAAGTTTGGACATGATCGTTCTCCGCTTACAGATGAGACTTGGCCAGCAGCATATGCACACCTTTGTTGCCGTCGACAGTCTGCGTCACCCGCAAGTCGCCGATCAGCGAGCACAGCATGTAGGCTTGGTTGCGCGACAGGTTGGTGCGCCGGCAGACATGCATCACCATCTCCCGCACCGCCTGCTTGGCCGCGTCGTCGAGATCCTCGTCGAGGCCGATCGACATCAGGTGGGTCGCCGTCTCGGCGAACGGATGCGACACTGGGAAGTCGCGGCGAACGGTCAGCCGGAAAGTGCCCTGGAGTCCGGTCTCGAGCGCGGTGATGCACACCTCCCCGTCGCCCTGCACGCCGTGGCCGTCGCCAGCGAAGAACAGCGCGCCCTCGTTGAACACCGGCAGATAGAGCGTCGTCCCGGGCTTCAGCTCCTTGTTGTCCATGTTACCGCCGAAGCTGCGCGGCACCGGCGAGCCGCAGCGGCCCCACGCCTTGGGCGGCGCGGTGGCGATGATGCCGAAAAACGGGTCGAGCGGCAGCTCGGTGCCCCAAGGCAGCGCCACGGTGTTGTTTGCCAGGTCGATGGACGGATGGATGGTCTCGTACTCGGTGAACTCGTCCGGCAACGTGCCGAGCAGAGGCATGATGGCAACGAACCCCCAATCCATCGTGGGTTTTGCGTCCAGGATATCGACCTGCAGCGTGTCGCCGGGCTGTGCGCCGCGGACATAGACGGGACCGGTGATGAAGTGCGGTCCCGGTCCGGCCGGCAGCCGATCGAGCGCGGCGCGATAGGCGGCTGGGACCCGCGCGGCGTCGGGCGGCAGCGTCGACTCGCCGCCGGCCGGGAACGAGGCCAGCGTCACGGTGTCGCCGGACTCGACCTCCAGCACCGGTTTGGTCGTCGCGTCGAGATAGCCGAGCACCATGCTCTCGGGCGTGTCGGGAATGTCGTGATGGGTCGGCATGACTCCTCCTGTAGGCGGTTGGCGCCCCCTTTAGTGGCACGGCGTCGCCCGGCGGCGGCCCTGCCCGCCGCCCCGCGCACCGTATGCCGCTTGCAAACTCGGGACCACTCGCGGCGCCGGTTCGCGATTTGGTGACACGCGGATGACAAAACTTCAATTTTGCTATTAAGTCGGAATGAACCCTCCTGGGAGAGCCTGTGATAGTGGAGAGCGCTGCCAGCTTAGGACCGAGATAATGACGAGGATTGTCGTCGTTGATGACCACGCAACGAACCAGGCGATCTTTTCCAGGCTTGCCGCCACAATCCGGCCCGGCGCCGACGTGGTCAGCTTCAGCAACCCGGCGGACGCCCTGAGCTGGATCCAGACCAACAGCCCCGACCTCATCGTCACCGATTACAACATGCCCGGCATGGACGGGGCCGCGTTCATCCGACGACTGCGTGCCACCGAGTCGGCCGCCGAAGTGCCGATCGTCGTCATCACCGCCTATGAGGACCGGGAGTTCAGGCTGCGCGCGCTCGAGGCCGGCGCGACCGACTTCCTGCAAAGCCCGGTGGACCACCAGGAATTCGTCACCCGCGGCCGCAACGTGCTGCGGCTGGGCGAGCAGCAGAAGATCATCCGCTGCCGCGCCGACGCCCTGGAACGCGAATTGCATCGCAGCGAAGAGTCGCTCGAGATCACCATCCGCGACAGCAAGGTCCGGCTCGGCCAGGTCATCGACACCATCCCCGCCTCGATCAGCGCGTCCGACCGCGGGGGCCGCCGGGTGTTCGCCAACCAGCACAGCGCGACCTTGCTGCCTGACGCGGACGGCCCGGACGCTCCGGCCTGGCAGGAGCACGACCGCCGCATCCTGCAGGGCGACATCCCCATGCTGTGCTTCGAGGAGGAAATACGCGGCGGCGACGGGCGGCAGCGGACCCTGCTCACCAGCAAATACCCGTTGCGCGACGCCGCCGGCACCATCGGACACGTGCTGACGACCTCGTTCGACATCTCCGAGCGCAAGGCCGCCGAACGGTCGCTCGAGCTCCTGGCGCACACCGATGCCCTGACGGGGCTGCCGAACCGCCTCCGCCTCTACAACCGCTTGTCCGAGGCGCTGAACGCTCCCGCCGGGGAGGCGTGCGGGTTGGCGCTGCACCTCATCGACCTGGACCAGTTCAAGACCATCAATGACGGGTTCGGCCACGACCAGGGCGACCTCCTGCTGCAGGAAGTGGGCCAGCGGCTGCGGCGCGAGGTCCGGCACCCCGACATGGTGGCGCGCCTGGGAGGCGACGAGTTCGCCATCGTCCAGCACGGCGTGACCGACCCGGGCCGCGCCGAGGAGCTAGCCCGACGCGTCATCGCCACGATATCCCGCCCGTTCACCATCGAGACCTACACCGCAACGGTCGGCGCCAGCGTCGGAATCACCTTGGCATGCGCAGGGGCCAAAGGCTCGGAGCAGCTGCTCAAGCAGGCGGACCTCGCCATGTACCGGGCCAAGCGCGAGGGGCGCGGCCGGTTGCGGTTCTTCGAGCCCGAGATGCAGACGCAAGCCCGCCGCAAGGTCCTGCTCGAGATCGAGCTGCGCGAGGCGATCGCCAAGGGCGAGCTGGTGCTGGATTACCAGCCGCAATGCGAGCTGCGCAGCCGCACCATCGTCGGCGCCGAGTCGCTGCTGCGCTGGCAGCGCCCGATACACGGCCTGATGTCGCCCGGGGGTTTTCTGCCGCTCGCCGAAGAGACCGGGCTGATCCTGGCGATCGACCGCTGGGTGCTGCTCGAAGTGTGCCGCCAGGCGTCGAGCTGGGCGGCGGCGGGCTGCCCGGTGCTCGTGGGCGTCAATCTGTCGGCCGCGACGTTCAAGGCCGAAAGCGTGCTGCGCCTGGTCGAGGAAGCGCTGCAGCGCACCGGCCTCGACCCGGCGCTGCTGGAGATCGAGCTGACCGAGGGCACGCTGATGCAGCACCAGGCCGAGGTGGTCGGCGACCTGCACACGCTGCGCGAGCTCGGCGTGCGGATCGCGGTCGACGATTTCGGCACCGGCTATTCGTCGCTCGCCTACCTGCAGCGGCTCCCGATCGACCGCCTCAAGATCGACCGGTCGTTTGTTCAGGGCCTGAGCAACGGCACCAACGGCGGCGCCATCGTCCAGGCCATCGTCGGCATCGGCCGCAGCCTGAACATGGAGGTCCTGGCCGAGGGCGTTGAAACACGGGAGCAGCTCGAGCAGCTGCGCAGCCTCGGCTGCACCGTCGGCCAAGGCTACTTCTTCGGCAGGCCGGTGCCGCCGAGCCAGTTCCTCCAGGACGTCACCAGCCGGCGCGCGGGCCGCTCCACCGCCGCTGCGGCCCCGTCGGTCGCCGCCGCGGTCCCGTCCGAGTGACGCGAGACTTGCGGGCGGGTCAGGGCGGGTGAGCGCTCCGGGTCGCCGCTTCGGCGCGGCCGGCGCGGCGTTGGCGTGGCAAGGCCTGCGGCGGCGCTGGGCGTCGACCCCGCCCGGCCTGCGCGGCGAATACGTCATGGCGTTGAACCGGATCGGCTTCGGCACGCTGATGTTGGCTTTGGCGAAAGTGTTTGGCGGCGCGCTGCCGATTGCGGCCTGGGCGCCCTCTATCGAGGCTTGGCTCGCCTGCAGTCTCGCCCTGCTCGCCCTGCTTTCGGCCGGGACCAACATCGCAAGCATCCGCCGCTGCCTCGCGATCGTGCTCGACGTCGCCGGCACCACGATCCTGCTGATCGCCGGCGGCCAGCAGACGGCGTTCCTGTGGGTCGTCTATCAATGGATCATCATCGGCAACGGCTTCCGCTTCGGCGGCCATTATACCTTGGCCGGGTCGGTGCTCAGCATCGTCGGCTTCGGGATGGTGATCGCGAGCGACCCCTTCTGGGGCGAGCACCGCAGCCTTTCGGCCGGGTTGCTGGCGGGCTTGGTCGTGCTGCCGGCCTACTCCTTCGTGCTGATCCGCCAACTGAGCCGGGCGCGGCAGCTCGCCGAGCGTGCCGCCGAGGCCAAAAGCCTGTTCCTCGCCAGCGTCAGCCACGAGCTGCGCACGCCGCTCAACGCCATCATCGGCATGGCGGAGCTGCTGCAGGCGACGCCGCTCGACCCGGCCCAGGCGGAGATGGTCGGCACCATTAACGCCGCCGCCGACGGCCAATTGTCGCTGATCCAGGACGTGCTGACGTTCACCAGCTTGGAGGTCGAGCAGGCCAGGCTGAACCTCGCCGCGTTCGACCTCGTCGCCCTCGTGGGCGGCGTGCGCGCCATTATCGCGCCGGGCGCCCGCAAGAAGGGACTGCTGCTCAACGTCTTCATCACGAGCCGCACCCCGCTGCAGCTCGAAGGTGACGAGCGCCGGATCCGCGAAGTGCTGCTGAACGTCATGAGCAACGCGGTGAAGTTCACGTCGCGCGGCTCGGTGACGCTGTCGGTGGACGGCGTTCCGGCGCCGAGCGGCCGCATTCGACTGAGCTTCGAGGTGATGGACACCGGGATCGGCATCAAAGCCGACGCGCAGGCGAAGATCTTCAACCTGTTCACGCAGGCGGACGAAACCGTGCTGGACCGGTTCGGCGGCACCGGCCTGGGCCTCGCCTTGTGCGACCGGCAGGTGCGGCTGATGAACGGCGCCATCGGCGTGCACAGCGAACCCGGCGCCGGAAGCACGTTCTGGATCGACCTCGAGCTGAAGCTCGCCGCGTCCGCCGCGCCGGCGACGCCGATGGTCCGCCTGCTGCAGGTGCCCGGCGAGCCAACAGGCTCCGCGGCCAACCTGGCCTCGCGCCTCGCAGCGTTCGCGTGCGAGGCGACCGACGCCCCGGCTATCGCCGTCGTGCCGCCCGGCAGCGAGGGACTGGTGCCGCCCGGCGTCGGCGCGCTGATTGAGCTGGTCGAGGCCGCCGCGCCCGGCCTGCCGCCCCGGCCGGTCCGCGAACGCTTCGCGACGTCGGTGGCGCGCGACGCCGGCGCCGAGGAGTGGCAACGCGCGGTGCGGATCGCCGCGGCCGCCTGCTCGCGTGCGGCCAAGCCCGGTGCCGCGGCTCCGGCCGGTCCGCCCGACGCCGCCGACGCCGGCCGGCTGGCCGGGAGGAGGGTGCTGATCGCCGACGACAACGGCATCAACCGTACCATCCTTGCGCAGATGCTGGACGGGTTCGGCGTGCAGCCGGTGTTCGCCGCCGATGGCGAGGAGGCGCTGGCGATCCTGACCGAAGGCGCGGTCGACGCCGCCTTGCTGGACGTCAACATGCCGGTCATGAACGGCATCGAAACGGCGAAGCTGTACGCGTTCGCCACCTTGGGCGGCCGGCCGATCCCGCTCATCGGCCTGACCGCCGACGCGACCGCGGCGACGCGCGACCGGTGCCTGGCGGCCGGCATGGCGCAGTGCCTCGCCAAGCCGGTGCGCACCGCGGAGCTGGTCGGGGCGCTGCTCGGCGTGGTTCCTGCCTCGCCCGAAAGACCGGCGGCGCCCCCGCCCCTACCCCCTCCTCCACTGCCGTCGGCCACGCTCCATTCGGCGACACTGGCCGCGCTGCAGGACTTGGGCGGCGCCGAGTTCGTGGCCCGGCTGATCGAGGATTTCGCCCGCGACGGCGAGTTGCTGCTGGAAGAGGTCGAGGTCGCTTGCGCGGTGCCGGATGTCGGCCTGTTCCGCTCGACGGCCCATTCCCTGGCCAGCATCGCCGCCAACATGGGCGCCAGCGCGATCGCCGAACGGTGCGGCCGCTGGCAGCACATGGCTGAGGCGGAGTTCATGGACCGCCGCGGGGACCTCGTCGGTGAGCTCCGCCGCGCATGGCGCGACACCTGCGCCGCCCTCGCCGAGCAACAAGACCACCACCCGACCGAACGGAGCCGTTCGGTCGGATAGGCTTGCCCTGCCCGACCAAGGACGAGCAACGGCGCGACTGGGGCGCTACTAGCGCCGCAGCGACCGGTCCTGCGCCGCGACCAAGTGCGCCATGCGGCGGAGGTCCTGGGGCGTCAGCGCCATCGCGGTGTCGATCCAGATGTCCGTCACGTCGCGCAAATCCTGCAGCGACACCGGGCTGACCCGGCGCCGCGCCTTGTAGATGGCCGCTTGCGCCCGATGCCGGGAACTGGCCCGGGCGATGTGCTCGCGCACCGCCGTCTCCCCGGCCCCGTCCTCGACCAGGATGTCCACCACGCCCATCGCGTGCATCGCCTCGGCGGTGAACACCTGCCCGGAAAGGATCACCTTCATCGCCTCCGCCGAGCCGATCCGCCGGGTCAGGAAGCAGTGCGCGCCCATCCCCGGGAACAGGTTCATCAGGACTTCCGGCAGGCCGAAGCGGGCGCGGCGCTCGGCGACCAGCACGTCGCAGGACAGCAGGCTCTCGAACCCACCGCCGAGCGCGTCGCCCTGGGCGAGCCCGATCGTGACCGCGTTGCCGCCATAGGCGGTCGAATTGCGGTAGCTGATCTCGACGCAGCTATAGGCGTAGTCGCGCAAGCCGGCGCGGTCGCCCTCGCGTATCTTCTCGGCGAACACTGTCAGGTCGCCGCCCAGGTTGAAGATGCCCGGAACCCGCGACGCCAGCACGACCCAGTCCACCGCAGCCGGGCGGCTGCGCGACTGAGCTTCGGCCAGCGACGCGATATGCGCCTGGACCATATGCAGGTCGGATAGCAGGTCCAAGGTGAAGCTGGGCCGGCCGGCCGGCTTCAGGTGGCACCAGAAGGTCCGGTCGGCGATGTCGAACGTGGTTTCCAGGTTGGCGTATTCGGGCATCACCGGCCCGGTCGAGTGCGACAGGAGCTCGCGCGCAAGCTGCGAGGAGACGGCTCGGAAGGGCGATGCAATGTGGGTCAACGGTTGGCTCCCGCGCGAAACGGTGCAGCAATTGGCACCTCACGACTAAGTTACATAATAATTCCGGAAAATTACAGTTTTTCCCGAACGTGTATTTGTTCGTTTCTGTCAGAGAATGTGAACTTTGGTCGTTTCGTCAGCGCTTGGCGCAGTCTGGCGCGGTCTACCGCCCCGGGCCCGGGGCGGTTAGACTCCCGTCATCGGCCCAAGCTGACCACGAGGAGGACTGCGATGCTCGACGCAATCGACAAGCGCGTTTCGATCTACCAGCCGGAGCAGCCCGGCTTGATCTTTCCGGAAATCCCCCGCTTCGCTTCGTTGGAGGAGGAGCGGCAGTACCGCAAGCGTCATTTGGTGGCGGCGACGCGTGCCTTCGCGCTGCACGGCTTCGACTACGGTTTCGCCGGGCACCTGACCGTTCGTGATCCGGAGCGGCCCGAGCTGTATTGGACCAACCCGATGTGCGTCCATTTTTCCCAGGTGCGGCTGTCGAACCTGGTGCTGGCCGACCATGACGGCCGCGTGGTTGAGGGCCGGCACGCGATCAACCGCGCCGGCTTCGTGCTGCATGCGGCCGTGCATGAGGCGCATCCGGACGTGATGGCCATGTGCCACGCGCACACGACCTACGGCACCGCGTGGTGCGCCACCGGGCGGTCGCTGGAGATGTTCAGCCAGGACGCGGCGTGCTTCTACAACGACCACGCGGTGATCGGCGCTTCGGCCGGCGCGGTGGCGGTGGAGAAGGCGAGCGGCGAGTTGGTGGCGGCGCAGATCGGCAAGTATCGCGGCATCCTGCATCAGAACCATGGCCTGCTGACCGCAAGCCGGCACAGCATCGACGATGCCGCGTTCTGGTTCATCGCCCTCGAACGCTGCTGCCAGGTGCAGCTTCAGGTCTCGGCGTCCGGCGTGAAGCCGCAGCTGTTGTCGGAGAAAACCTGCGAATACAGCCGCGAGCACGTCGGCAACGACTTCATCGGCTGGCTACACTTCCAGACCATCTACCAGCAGCTCGAGGCAACGCAGCCGGACATGTTCGACTGACGGGCGGGGCTGAAGCGTGGGTTGGGGGCGACGGCCCCCGACCTCCATGCTTCCCTGGCTGCCCGCCCCTCCCGCCCGCGGCGGCTCAGGACACCCCGCCCACGCTGTCCTCCAGCACCCGCCACGCCTCCTCCCCGTACTTGCCCCGCCATTCCTTGTAGAACCCGGCCGTGCGCAGCGCGTCGCGGAAGCCGGCCGCGTCGACGTCGTTGAACGCCAGGCCCTTGCCCTCCAGCGTGCGCCGCCCGTCCTCGTTCAGCTTGGCGACGTCCGCCCGCTCCGCCACCGCCGCGGCGTTCAGCTCGCGCGCCACGATCGCCTGCGCGTCGGCCGGCAGCCGCTCCCACATGCGGCGGTTCGCCAGCAGCCAGAACCCGTCCCACATGTGGTTGGTGGCGCTGCAATACTTCTGCACTTCGTACAGCTTGGCCGTCTCGATCAGGCTCAGCGCGTTCTCCTGCCCGTCGACGATCCGCGTCTGCAGCGATGAATAAACCTCGGAAAAGTTGATGCTGGTCGGCGCCGCACCCAGCGCCCCGAACATGCTGGTCCAGAGCGGGCTCACCGGCACCCGGATCTTGAACCCGCGCAGGTCTTCCGGCGTGCGGATCGGCTTCGTGCTGCTGGTGATCTGGCGGAAGCCGTTGTCCCAGATGCGGTCGAACGCCACCAGCCCGCGCTTGCCGATCTCGCCGCGCACGAAGGCGCCGAGCTTGCCGTCCATCGCCGCCCAGACCTGGTCGTAATCCTTGAACGCGAAGCCGATGCCGTTGATGCTCGACGGCGGCACCAGGGTGGACAGGATCAGCCCCGACAACGTGAACAGCTCGAGCGCGCCGGAGCGGAGCTGGCTCAGCATGTCGGTGTCGGAGCCGAGCTGGTTGTTGGGGAAGATGCGGATCTCGACCCGGCCCCCGGTCGCCTCCAGGATCCGCGCCGCCGCTTGCTCCGCGCGCACGTTCAATGGGTGGACCGCCGGAACGTCGCTGGCCAGCTTGTAGCTGAATTCGGCCGCCTGCGCCGGGCGCGTGCGGATGCTGAACAGCGGCAGACAGGCCGCGCCGAAGCCAAGCGCCCGGCGGCTGATCTGGACCATGGATGCGTCCCCTTCCCTTATTCGGGTCCCCGTTGGCCGGGGTACGTTGGCCGATCTTCCCGCCACCTTCCCCACTAGCCCGGCACGCCCACCCCGACAACAAGGCAGCCCCGCGGAGTGCGCCTGTCGGAGTGCCTGGCGAGTGCCCATGGCGGCCCCTGGATGCGACCGCGCGCCGCATGCCATACCCGTCCGATGCCGTCCGAACCTCTCTCGCCCGTCGCCCTGTTCGAACTGGTGCTGCTGCTGATGGCGCTGGTGGTCCCGCTCGAGATCGTCGCCCGCCGGCTGCGCCTGCCGCCGGCCGCGGCTTTGATCCTGGCCGGCATGGCGCTGGCCGCCTTGCCGCTGCAGCACGTGGTTCAGCTCGACCCCGACCTGATGCTCGTGCTGTTCCTGCCACCGCTGCTGATGTCGAGCGCGTTCTTCACGGTTTGGCGCGACTTCCGCGCCAACCTGGGCCTCATCGCCGCCCTGGCCGTGGGCGCCGTCGTGTTCACGACCGCCGTGGTCGGCGCGGTCGCGCATTGGGTCATGCCCGGCCTGCCCTGGGCGGCATGCTTCGCGCTCGGCGCCATCGTGTCGCCGCCCGACGCGCTGGCCGCCAAGGCCGTGCTGCAGCGGGTCGCGCTGCCGCCGCGCATGATGGTGCTGCTCGAGGGCGAGAGCCTGGTCAACGATGCGTCCGGCCTGGTGCTGTTCCGCCTCGCGGTCACGGCCGCGCTGACCGGCAGCTTCAGCATCGGCGAGGCGGTCGGGTCGTTCGCCGTGCTGTCGGTGGGCGGCGTCGTCGTCGGCATCGCGATCGGCTGGCTTGCCACGGCGCTGCTATCGCGCCTGCGCGAAGCGCCGCTGCTGGCGGTCGGCTCGCTACTCACGGCGTGGGCGTCCTACATCGTGGCCGACCGGATCGGCACGTCCGGCGTGCTGTCCACCGTCGCCTGCGGCCTGGTGTTCGGCTGGAAGCAGCACGAGGTGCTGAGCGCCGCAGCCCGCACGAGCACCGGCGCGGTCTGGCAGTCGGTCGAGTTCGTGCTCGAGTCGCTCGTATTCGTGCTGATCGGCTTGTCGCTGCGGGATGTGCTGCAGGCCTTCAGCGGCGACATCGGGCCGCTCGTTCCCGCCATGGCGGCGGTCACCGCCGCGGTCGTGCTGAGCCGCTTCGTGTGGCTGTTCGCCACCGCCTATGGCAGGCACCTGGTGGTGGGACGCTGGCGCAGCGCGCCGCCGGTGGCGGTTCCCATCGCCATGGGCTGGGCCGGCATGCGGGGGGTCGTCAGCCTGGCCATCGCGCTGTCGCTGCCGCAGGCCTTGCCGGGACGGGACTTCATCCTGCTGACCACGTTCGTCGTGATCCTCGTCACCGTGCTGGTGCAGGGCTCGACCCTGGGTCCTCTGATCAAGCTGCTGAAGCTGCGCGGCGCCGCCGCGTCGCCGTCGTCAACCCTCAGCGAGGTCGAGGCCCGCGTCCGCTTGGCCGAAACGCAACTGGCGATCGTGCGGCAACAGGCGCACGACGACTCCGGCGACTTGCGGCACCCGCGCCTGCTCGAGCAGTACGAGTATCGGCTCGGCGTGATGCAGCGGGTCAGCCAGACCGAGGGCGGGATGCCGGTGGAACGGGCGCGGCATTTCGATGTCATCGTCGCCGCGGTCACGGCCGGGCGCACCGAGTTGCTCCGGCTGCACCGGGCTGGGATCGTCCACGATTCGGTGCTTCGCGTGCTGGAGGCGGAACTCGACCTGGAGGAGCTGACGGCGCTGCGGCGCCGGGGCGGCCCAGAGCCGTAACCCGGACGCCTAACCCGGCCCGGCAGCGTTCGTCCAGCCTTGCGCGGCCGAAGCTTTCGCTGCATTGCAGCAGGATTGTCTGATGAGCGCGGCTCCTGGGAGCGTCCGGCATGGCTGACCCGTTTCGATTTGCGATCTTTACCATTTGCTCGAACAATTATGTGCCTGCCGCCCGGACGTTCCTTCAATCCGCCCGCGCCCATCATCCGGAAGCCGACCTGTTCCTGTGCCTCGCCGACCGGATCATCGAGGTCGAGGGGCTGTACGACCCGTCATGGACCATCGTGGAGGCGGAGCACCTCGGCATCGACGACTTCGAGAAGTTCGCCTTCCGATACGGGATCATGGAGCTGAATACGGCGGTCAAGCCGTTCATGTTCGCTCACCTCTGCGACCGGCTGAACTATGACGCCGTGCTCTACTTCGATCCCGACATCGAGATTTTCCGGCCGCTGAGCGGGGTCGTCGACCGGCTGCGCGCCGGTGCGTCGTTCGTGCTCACGCCGCATCTATGCGCGCCGAACGAGAGCGAGGCGGACCCGAACGACATCACCATCATGCGGGCAGGCGTCTACAACTTGGGGTTTCTGGGTGTGGGACGCGGGCACGAATCCCGCGGCGTGATCGCCTGGTGGGCGCGCCGGCTGCGCTTCCAATGCGTCAGCGCCCAGGAGCAGGGCATCTTTGTCGACCAGAAATTCATGGACCTGGTCCCGGGCTTCGCCCCGTCCGCCCAAGTCTGCCACGACGTCACCCTGAACGTCGCTTATTGGAACATCCGCCAGCGCATCCTGGAGCGCGACGCCGACGGCTACACGGTCGATGGCGAGAGGTTGACGTTCTTCCATTACAGCGGCTTCAACCCGCGCCAGCCCGGGCTGCTGTCGAAGTACGACGGCGGCGCCGGGCCGATGCCGCCGCCCTTGGCCGAACTGACCGGCGGCTACGCCGACCGGCTGATCGCCAACGGCTACGGTACGATCCCGGCTGGAACCTACGCCTATGGGCGGTTCGCCAGCGGCACCGTGATCCATCACCTCGTGCGCGACATGTTCCGGTTGTGGCACCAGGACTGGCCGGACGACCCGTTCCACTCCTATGAAAGCTTCCTCGACGAGCCGTGGCCGGGGGCATCGCGGCAGTCGCCGGGTCACATCGTCACCAACTTCATGAAGTTTCTGCACGGGCGCTTTCCGAGCCTGTCCGAGCGCCTCGACCTCACGCAGCCGCAGCATGCCCGCGAGCTCGTGCAATGGTTCGTCATCCATGCCGGACGCGGTCTGCACCTGGATCTGAAGCTGATCGAGCCGGCGGCGGCGCGCATGGGGCGGTTCCATCCGGTGACGCGGCTGCCTGACCGCGCCCCGAGCGGGACGGCGCAAGCGGCGGTGATCGGCTACCTGCGCGCAGCCAGCGGCGTCGGCGAGGTCGGGCGCCAGACCTTGCATACGCTCGAGGCGGCCGGGGTCGCCGCCGAGGGATTGGACGTCGCCTTGAACGTGGCCGCCAGCCGGACCGATACGAGCTGCGAGCCGCTGCTCCGCGAGCAGGTGTCCGCGCCGGTGCAGATCTACAACATCAACGCCGACCAGCTCGCGCTGGTGGTCGACCACGTCCAGCCCCGTCTGCGCCGCGACGCCTGGCGCATCAACATTCCGTTCTGGGAGCTGAGCCACTTCCCCGCTCCCTGGCTGGGCCAGTTCGCCGACATGGACGAGATCTGGGCGCCGAGCCGGTTCATCCAGGCGTCGCTGGCCGGCTTGCTGGACAAGCCGGTGATCCACATGCCGGTGGCGATCGAGATCGGCCGTCCGGCGCCGCTGCCGCGGGAGCGGTTCGACCTGCCGGAGCGGCGGTTTCTGTTCTTCTTCGCGTTCGACTTCCTGTCGTACCTGGACCGCAAGAACCCCCGCGCTGTGGTCGCAGCGTTCCGGCTGGCATTCCCCCGCCCCGGGGTCGCCGGGCTGGTGCTGAAATGCATGAACGGCGACTTGGTCCCGGACCAGCTCGCCGCGTTCCAGGCGGAGATCGGCGACCGTCCGGACATCGTCCTGATCGACGCGACGCTGAGCCGGGCGGACACGCTGGGCCTGCTTGCCGCGGTCGACGCGGTCGTGTCCCTGCATCGCAGCGAAGGGCTCGGCCTGTTGGTTGCCGAGGCGATGCTGCTCCGCAAGCCCGTCATCGCCACCGACTATTCCGCGACGCGGGAGTTCCTCACCGCAGCGACCGGCTACCCCGTCGATTGCCAGCTGGTGCCGCTCCGGGCCGGCGACTACCCGTTCCCCGAGGGACAGCTCTGGGCGGCGCCCGACGTCTCGCACGCGGCCTGGCTGATGCGCCGGCTGCACGAGGACCCGGCCGGCTCGGCAGCGCGGGTGGACGAAGCCGTCCGCCACCTCGAACGCAACCACAGCCGTGCCCGGGTGGGACAGTTGCAGGCGGCGCGGCTACACTGGCTGACCGCCTCGACGATGGCGGCCTGATGAGCCGGGTTGCCGACGGCGGTCATCGCCCTTCGTGCCGCTTCCTGTCGTACAGCGCCAATGGGGAAGACGTCATCCTCAACCGCCTGTTCGCCGGGCAGGAAACCGGGTTCTTCGTCGATGTCGGCGCCGCCGATCCGTTGTTCGAGAACGACACAAGGGCGCTGTACGAGCGCGGCTGGCGCGGCATCAACATCGAACCCAACCGCGGCTTCTTCGACAAGCTCGCGGCCGAGCGGCCGGGCGATGTCAACCTCAACCTGGCCGTCGCCGAGCATCCCGGCGAGATCACCTTCCATGAGGTCAAGGGGACGGGCTTGTCGACCTGCAGTCCCGACGAGGCGGCGCGCGCGGCGGAGAAGGGCTTCGAGGTGGTCGAGCAGACCGTCACCGCCGCGACGCTGAGCGCCATCCTGGCCGAGCACGCGTCCGGTGCCATCGATCTGCTGAAGGTCGACGTCGAGGGGCTCGAGCTGCAGGTGGTCGCCTCGAACGACTGGGACCGGTTCCGCCCCAAGGTCGTGATGGTCGAGGGGACCTATCCGGAAAGCCCGGCCCGGCGGCAGGACGGGGTCGCCGCCTTCCTTGCCGACCGGGGCTATCGGCACGTCTATTTCGACGGCCTCAACGACTTCTACCTCGAGCGGGATTTTTCGCCCCCGCCGGAGGCGTTCGACCGGCCGCCGAACGTGTTCGACCGCTTCGTCCCCCTCGCCCAGCACTTGCTCGAGCAAGGCAGCGCCAGCATGGCCGCAAAGATCGATGCCTTGAAGCAGGAACGAGAACACTCCCAAGCCTACGTCCTGTCGCTCAACACCGAGCTCGAGAACCTCCGGGTCTACTCCAAGTCGCTCGAAGCCGCCCGAGCCGAACACGCCGAACACAGCGCGCTGCAGCAGGAGCGGGCGGCCGAGGACGCCGCTGCCCTGCGCGACGAGCTGACCCGCGCGGTCGGCGACGCCGAGGCCCGCCGGGCCGAGGTGGCGGCCCGCGACGCCGAGCTGCAAGCATGCCGGTCCGAGCTCGAGACGTGCCGCGCGGAGTTGGCGTCGCTGCAGCAGCAGGCGGCCGCGGAGCGGGACGCCGCCTTCCACG
Source organism: uncultured Alphaproteobacteria bacterium (assembly GCA_963792675.1). Lineage (GTDB taxonomy): Bacteria > Pseudomonadota > Alphaproteobacteria > Acetobacterales > Acetobacteraceae > JBBROS01. The sequence continues at coordinate 74,624 of CAWBWT010000006.1, read as the reverse complement.
AGGCGGCTTTGCTGCAAGCCAGGGTGAGCAGCCTGCAGAACGACCTCAAGAGCGCCCGCGCGGAAACCGGCGCCATGCGCGACCGGGGCAGCGCCTTGGCGGCCGAGCTGGAACAAGCGGCGATGCGGGAGATGCTGGCCGGGCGCGCCAACCAGGCCGAACGGGCGGCGCGGGCGGCGGAGCTGACGGCCGTCACCGCACGGCTGCAGTCGCACGAGGCGGCCTCGTCGTCCGTGTCGGCGGAATCGGCACTGCTGTCCGAGGCGCTGTCCGCACACTCGGAGGAGCTGCGCCGGGTGTCGAACGAACTCTCGGCGATGCTGGCCTCGACATCGTGGCGGATCACCCGTCCCATGCGCGCCTTGGCCCGGCCGCGGCGCACGCTGGGCGTTCTGTTGGGTAAATCACCGTAAGCGCCGCCGGCGCCATCCGGCACAGGGAGGGAACCGTGGACCTTGAGGAAGCCAAGCGGCGCGTCGCCGCGGTCCCGCACTGGCATCATGCGTTCGAGATCGTCGAGGGCGTCACGTCGCCGGGCAGCTACAACCCAAACTTTATGTGGGAAAGGCTCGCCTTGCCGGCGGATCTCGACGGCATGCGGGCGCTGGATGTGGGGCCGTCGGACGGCTACTTCTCGATGCAGCTCGCCAAGCGCGGCGCCGACGTCACCGCGGTCGATTACCGTGCAAAGGACGCGCATGGCTTCGGCACGATGGAGGCGATCACCGGCCTGACGTTCGAGTATCGCCAGATGAACGTCTACGAGCTGTCGCGGGAGCAGTTGGGCGGCTTCGACCTCGTCCTGTTCCTGGGCGTGCTGTACCACCTTTCCGGACATGATGCGGGCGTTGGACATCCTGCGTCGGCTGTGTGACGGCAAGATGTTCCTCGAAACCGAGCACGAGCCGGAACTCGAGCCGGGCATCGCCGTGGCCCGCTATTACGAGGCGGCGACCCTGGCCAACGACCACACGAACTTCTGGTCGCCCAACCGCGAATGCGTGCTGGCAATGCTCCGCGACGCCAGCTTCACGCCGAAGCGCGACAAATCCTGGGGGCGGCGGATGCTGGTCGAGGCCGACGTCGACCAGGGCGGCTACTCGGAGAAGATGCGGCTGGCCTACGGACTGCTTTGACGATGCGGCACAGCAGCTTGGTCGACGAAATCGGGGCACTCGGCCGCCGCGCGGTGCTCCTGGTCCGCTCCGGCGGCGCAGCGGCGTTGCCGGCGTGGCAGGACGCGTTCCGGGCGGTGCTGCCCGAACTCGACGTCCGCGGCTGGAACGATCCGGACGTGCAGCCCGAGGACGTCGCCTTCGTCCTGGTGTGGGAGCCGGAGCACGGCCGGCTCGCCGGCTACCCGAATTTGCGCGTCGTGTTCAGCGCCGCGGCCGGGGTCGACCACATCACCCGCGACCCGTCCCGGCCTGCGCATGTGCCGGTCGTGCGCTTGGGGGCCGACGAGATGGCGCAAACCGTCGGCGAATATTGCTGCCTGGCGGTGCTGACGATCCTGCGCGACCTGCCGCGCATGCTGCGGGCGCAGGCGGATCGGCGCTGGGACCATTTCGACCCGCCGCGCACGGCACGCACCACCCGCGTCGGCATCTTGGGGCTGGGCCGCATCGGCCAGGCCACCGCATCGATGCTCCGCGGCATCGGCTTTCCGGTGTCGGGCTGGTCGCGGACGCCGAAACACGTGGCGGGCGTGGACACGAGCGCGGGTCCGGACGCATTGCCGGGCTTTCTCGGCAGCACCGATATCCTGGTCGCGATTTTGCCCGACACGCCGGATACCGCCGGCTTGCTGCACGCCGGGACCCTGGATTTGCTGCCGCGGGGCGCCGGCCTGGTCAATGCCGGCCGCGGCAGCCTGATCGTGCTGCCGGATCTGCTGGGCGCGTTGGACCGCGGCCAGATCTCGCGGGCGATCCTCGACGTGTTCCCGACCGAGCCGCTGCCGCCCGACGACCCGGCCTGGCGCCACGAGCGCCTGATCGTGACGCCGCACGCCGCCGGCTTCGCGTCCCACGCCGCCCGCGCCGCCTGGGTCGCGGAGTGCATCCGGGCCGAGGGAGCGGGCGACGCCCTGCGCAACGTCTACGACCCCGCTCGCGGCTACTGAACGCAGTCGACGCGGGATCTACCACGCGGCGCGGCTCTGCGTGGCGTCCGAGCGGCCGTGGAACCGGCCGACCGCCTCCCGCGCTTGGTCGATCGCGGCGACGAAGCGGTTCTGGCCGCGCATCAGCTCCACCTCGCGCAGCGGCGCAGGTGATCGGATCGCCATCGCCGCCAGCTCCGCCGCGACCGCCAGCGTCGGCAGCTTGGGCACGGTGTAGGCGGGGTCGTGCCGGAAGCGCGGCTCGCGCGTGGAGTTGATCGGGATCAGGATGCGGGCCAAGGCGCGGCTGGCGGCGTTGCGGCGCGCCGGGGTCGCGCCCGGCGAGCCGGACCAGATCAGTGCGCAGCCCGGCCACCGCGTTCCGCGCCGGCGACAGGTCGGCGGCCCGCCCGATGCCCGCTCATAGCGCGTCGATCGTTGCGAGGAACTCGGCGCAGGTCGCGTCCCAATCGAACGGCAGCACCTCGGCGTTGACGACGCGCAGCACCGACAGAAGGTAGATCCTCATGTCGGTCAGCAGGATATCGCGGTCGGCGATCTCCAGCGTGTCGTTCTCGGTGTGCCAGGCGATGTTCGCGCCGCAGCCGGACACGTCGTAGTAGTTCTTCTCCTGCCGCAACGCGTCCGGCATCGTCGAGACGAGCATGAAGAAGCTCGGCAGGCCGATATTGTTGAAGCTGTAATCGCCGGCCTGCGGCGGCCGCGTGCGTCGCGATCTCGGCGTCCGGCACGATGTCGCGGATCGCCGCCGGCGGCGAGCGCCGGCGCTTTCGGGGAACGCGCGGGTGTCGTGATAGCTGGTCGCCCAGCGGCAGCCGGGGCTGTCGCAGTTGATCTGCGCCAGGCAGTTGCGGTCCAGCTCCAGCGCGAACGCGTCGGCGAACCAGGTCGAGCCGGCGTAGCGCCCGGTCGAGTGACCCGGCCACCAGGCGATCTTCACCGACCGGCGCAGCTCCGCCGCGGTGCGGCCACAGCACGCGCGCCAGCTCCAGCAACGTCGCGTCCCCGGTCGCATTGTCGCCGACGCCGACCTCCCAGCTGTCGATAATGGCCGTGCACGAGCGCGAACTTGCTCCGGCTCGTCGCGCGCCGGGGATGGTCACCACCGGGATCTTCTGCGGGAACCAGCCTTCCAGCAGCTCGGTGCGGATCGTCGCCTCGCCGCCCGCGCTCGGCCAGCGCCATCAGCGTCTTGCCGTCCGGGTTGTTGACCGCGACCACCGGGATCTTCGGCTTGCGCGGCAGGTCCTGCAGGTCGGGGCTGCCCCAGATCGTGGTGCAGGTGCCCCAATGGATGTCGACGCCCGGGATTGACCGCGATCAGGCCGGCGCCGCCCCATTCCTCGATCAGGCTGGTCAGCGCCGGATTGCCGAAGCCCTGCATGACCACGATCTTGCCGCCGACCAGGCGCTCGACCTCGTCGACCGAGGCGAAGCTGCCGCCGAACAGCGTCTTGACGTCGCGATTGTAGCTGCGCAGCGCCTTCGGGTTGGCCTGCAGCGTGACCAGCCGGCGCGGTGACGCCCGCCGGGCACCGACAGCGAGGAGGAGGGCGGCTTGGCGCGGAAGGTGCGCCCTCCGGCCTCGACGGAGGCGCGAGCGGGATCGACAGGAAGATCTCCGGCGCGTGCACCTCGACCGGCACGCCGGCGGCGCGCGAGCCGGCCGACGAGCATGTCGACCGCCGCGTTCACGTCCTCCGGCCGCCAGCGCGGCATGGTGCGAGAAGTCCTCGACCAGGCTCCACGGCAGGTCGAGGCTGACGGCGTCGAGGAAGCGGCGCTCGTGTTCGGTGATCGGCATGCCTCACTCCGTCTCGCCGTCGGGGCATGATCGCATCACCGATCCGCCGCTGCGGCAAGACGGAGGTTGATCGGCCCGCGCCCGGCCCGCGTTCAATGCCCGCAGCGAGACAACAGGAGCTGTTCGAATGAAGCGTGCCGCAATGGCGATCGGATCGTCTCTGCGCGGCCACGCTGGCGATGGTCGGCACCGCAGCCGCGCAGCCGGCCGGGGACGCGATCCGTCCGCTGGTCGTGCTCGCGCAGCCGCAGGCCGCCGCGCCGCAGGAATACGCGGCGGCCGAGCTGGTCGTGCAGGCGTGGAAGCAGCTCGGGCTCGACGTGACGCTGCGGCCGATGCCGGGCCAGCAGTTCAACCAGGTCGTCTGGTACGAGCGGCAGCGCTGGGACGCGACGACCTGGCAGATGGTCGGCCGGCCGGAGCGCAGCGACCCGGACGAGCTGACCTACAACCTGTTCGTCTCGGCCAACGCCGCCAACGGCTACGATTTCGTCGGCTACAACAACCCCGAACTACGACGGCTCGCGCAGGCGCAGCGCGAGGAGCTGGACCTCGACGAAGCGCCGGCGCTGATCCGCGAGGCGCAGGAGCTGATCAACCAGGACCAGCCCTACGGCTTCATGGTGCATCCGATGAACCTCGTCGCCATCAACACCGACGTCTGGGACGAGATCGACGGTGCAGAACCAGGCCGGCATCGGCCTGCGCAACTTCTGGACCTGGCTCGTCGCTCACGCCGAAGGGCGCGCAGAAGGACGTGATCCTGAACTCGATGGCGCCGCCGACCAACCTCAACCCGTTCAACATCCCCGGCGCGCAGGGCTCGTGGGCGACCGAGCTGGTGTGGGACCGGCTGATGCGCATCGGGCTCGACGGGCTGCCGCACCCCTGGGCGGCGAGAGTCGGTGACGCGGCCGACGCCCACCACGGTCGAGGTGATGCTGAAGGACGGCATGAAATGGACGACGGCAGCCCGGTCACGATCGAGGACGCGGCTGTTCAGCCTCGAGGCGCCCGGCTATGGCGACAAGGCGCCGATGTACCGGCCGTTCGTGCTCAACATCGCCAAGGTCGAGATCACCGGGCCGCGCACGCTGCGCATCACGCTGAAGCGGCCGGACGCGGCGTTCCTCGTCAGCACGCTGTCCAAGCTCAACCTGGCGCCGAAGAAGGTCTGGGCGCCGATCTTCGAGGACCTCAAGAACAAGCCGGAGACCGCCGAAAGCATCGTCGAGGAGCAGCCGATCAGCTCCGGCCCGTACCGGCTGGTGCGCGCCGAAGCTGAACGAGGAGATCGTGCTGGAGCCGAACCCGGACCATTGGGCCAAGCCGAAGGTCGGGCGCTGGATCATGCGGATCATGCCGAACATCGCAGTCGGCGCTGGGCGCGATGCGCAGCGGCGAGCTGAACTTCCTCGCCGACTACACCGGCGACCCGGAGCTGCTGGAGGAGCTCGCCGAAGTCGTCGCCCAACATCCATCTCGGCGAGGCGCTCGATCATCGGCTTCCGCTTCATCGGCTACAACGAGCGCCGGCCGCCGTTCAACGACCCCGCGTTCCGCCGCGCGCTGTCGGCGGCGATCGACCGGCAAACCGATCGCCGACGACGCCTATGGCGGCGAGGCGGTGCCGGCCAACTCCTGGGTCTCGCCGGCGCTGCCGTTCTGGCACGACAAGGGGATCGACGACGCGTGCCCGGCGGCGGCACCCTGGACGGGGCCAAGAAGATGCTGAAGGACGCCGGCTACACCCTGGTCGACGGCAAGCTGCACTACCCCGCGGGCGTGAAGGAGACGACGGCGCCGTTCCAGTAGGCGCATGGCGCGCCGCATGCGCTGGAACGAGCTCGGGCATCTCGCCTTCGTGCTGTGGGCGGTGGCGACCCTCACCTTCTTGCTGTTCCGGCTGATGCCGGGCGACCCGACGCTCAACTTCATCTCGCCGACCTTCTCCGAGGAGATGCGCGCGGCTCTGCTGCACGGCTTCGGCCTCGACCGGCCGCTGCTGGAAGCAATACCTGATCTATTTCGGCAACCTGCTGCGCGGCGACCTCGGGCGTGTCGTTCCTGCAGAACCGGCCGGTCAGCGACGCTGCTGCTGGACGCGCTGCCGAACACGATCATGCTGACGCTGGTTTCGCTGCTGGCCTGGCCTATGCGTTCGGCATCCTCGCCGGCGCGTTGCTCGCCTTCCGCCGCGGCGGCGCGCTGGAGGCGGTCGCGATCCCGGTCGGCGCTCGCGACGCGGGCGGCGCCGGAGTTCTGGCTCGGCATGCTGCTGCTGGCCGCGTTCGCGTTCCAGCTCGGCTGGTTCCCGACCGGCGGCGCCGTCGAGCCCCGGGGCGGACGCGGCCGGCTTCGGCGCGCGGCTGCTCACCGCGCGATTTCTGGTGGCACCTGGTGCTGCCGGCGCTGACGCTCGCCTCTGTTCCTGCAGGGGCTGCCGCTGCTGCTGATGCGCGCGACGATGCTCGAGGTGCTGAACGACGAGTTCATCGTCATGGCGCGCATGAAGGGCCTGTCGCGCTGGTCGATCGTCATGCGCCACGCCGCCCGCAACGCGCTGCTGCCGGTGGTGACCGCCTTCGCGCTGGGCCTCGGCGCCAGCATCGGCGGCAACGTGGTCGTGGAGACGGTGTTCGCCTGGCCCGGCATCGGCCGGCGTGCTGGTGCAGGCGGTGCAGAGCTGCCGACTACCCGCTGGCGCAGGGCGCGTTCCTGCTGATCGCCGCCGTGCTGGTGACTGATGAACACGGTCGCCGACCTCGCCTACGCCGCGCTCGATCCCGCGCGTCGCCGTCGGTGCGCGCCGCTAGCGCCGCGTGCGCTGGTTCTGCGGCGGCGAGCCGTTCGCGGCGGCCGGGGTGGCGATCTACGCGCGTGATCGTCGCCGTGGCGGTGTTCGCCGACCGGCTCGCGCCGTACGACCCGCGCGAGATCCTGCGCAGCGGACGCGCGCGTCGCGCGCTACCTGCCGATGTCGCCCGAGCACTGGCTCGGCACCACCTCGAGCGGGCGCGACGTGCTGAGCCAGCTGATCTACGGCGCCCGGTCGGCGCTCGCAGGTCGGGCTGACCGCGGCGGTCGCCGTCGTCGCGATCGGCACGCTGCTCGGCCTGCTCGCGGGCTATCTCGGCGGCTGGGTGGACCGGCTGATCGGGCGGGCTGGCCGACATCGTGCTCGGCCTGCCGTTCCTGCCGTCCATGCTCGTGCTGGCCGCCCTCACCCATGCCGGCACGCGGACGGTGATCGCGGCCGTCGGCGCTGCTGCTGTGGCCCAACACCGCGCGCGTGATCCGCGGCCAGGTGCTGAGCCTGCGCGAGCGCGCCTGGGTCGAGGCGGCGCGCGTGACCGGCTGCTCGACACGCGCGCATCATGTTCGTCCACGTGCTGCCGCAGGTGCTGCCGCTGGCCGGCGCTGTACGGCTCGGTCGCGATCGGCTGGGCGATCCTGGCCGAGGCGTCGGCGAGCTTCCTCGGCTTCGGCGATCCGGAAGCGGTGAGCTGGGGCGTGATGCTGCAGGACGCCTACGCCAACCAGGCGCTCGGCGCGCGGCGCCTGGAACTGGTTCGCGCCGCCCGGGCGTCGCGATCGTGCTGATGGTGCTGGCCGGGTTCCTGATCTCGCGCGGCTCGGAGAAGCTGCTGTTCCCGAAGCTGGCCGACCAGTGACGCCTGCTGTCGGTGCGCGACCTCGCGGTGACCTATCGCACCGCGGCGGGCGTCGTGCGCGCGGTCGACGGCGCGGACCTCGACGTGCCCGCAGGGCACGATCGTCGGCCTGGTCGGCGAGAGCGGCTGCGGCAAGTCGACGCTGGGGCGCGCGCTGATGGGCGTGCTGCCGGGCACCGCGCGGATCGCGTCGGGGCGGGATCGTGTTCGAGGGCGCGCGACCTGCTGACGCATGTCCGGAGCAGACGCGGCGCGCGCTGCGCTGGCGGCGCATGGCGTTCGTGCCGCAGACGGCGATGAACGCGCTCGACCCGGTGCAGCGGCTGCGCACGCAGATGCTGCGAGGTGCTGCGCGAGCGCGGCGGGCTCGCGCGCGCCGGCGCCGCAGGCGCGGGCGGCGGAGCTGTTCCGCATGGTCGGGCTCGACCCGGCGCGGCTCGGCGGACTACCCGCACCAGTTCAGCGGCGGCATGCGCCAGCGCGCCTCGATCGCGCTCGCGCTGGCGCTGGAACCGGCGCTGGTGATCGCCGACGAGCCGGTGACGGCGCTCGACGTGATCGTGCAGCGCCAGGTGCTCGACGTGCTGCGGGACCTGCAGGCGCGGCTCGGGCTCGCGATGATCCTGGTGACGCACGACATGGCGGTGGTGGCCTATGCCTGCGACCGGGTCGCGGTGATGTATGCCGGCCGCATCGTCGAATCCGGCCCGGCCGGCGCGGTGCTGGAGCGGCCGCTGCACCCCTACACGATGGGCCTGACGCACGCCTTCCCGGACGTGCACGGGGCGAGGCCGGGCCGCTGGTGCCGATCGAGGGCGCGCCGCCCGTCGCTGCTGTCGCCGCCGCCCGGCTGCCGCTTCGCGCCGCGCTGCCCGTTCGCGGTGGCGCGCTGCCGTGGCGAGTCGCCGCCGCTTGCCCCGCACGGAACCGGGTCCGCGACCACGACGTCGCCTGCTGGCGCGCCGGCGGAGGCGCCGGCGCTGCGCGAGCCGCGCGGCCGGCGCCGGCGACGTGGCTGGCGATCCCGGCATGACCGCGCGTGCTCGATGCGCCGAGCACCTGTCCAAGACCTTCCGCGCGCACGGGCGCACCGTCCACGGCGGTGCGCGGACGTGAGCCTCGCGGTGGCGGCGGGCGAGGCGCTCGGCATCGTCGGCGAATCCGGCTGCGGCAAGACCACGACGGCGCGCATGCTGCTGCGGCTGGAGGAGCCGACGGGCGGCCGGGTGCGTGTTCGAAGGCGCAGGACATCACCGCGGCTGCGCGGCGGCGCGCTGCGTCGCGTTCCGCGCGCGGGCGCAGCTGGTGTTCCAGAACCCGTTCGACGCGCTCAACCCGCGCTTCACCATCCGCCGCACGCTGCGCGAGCCGCTGCGCAATTTCGGCGTGCCGGCGCGCCGAGCATGCCGCGCGCATCGCCGACGTGCTGGCGCGGGTGCGGCTGACGCCGGCCGAGGCGTGGCTCGGACCGCCGCCCGCACGAGCTGTCCGGCGGCCAGTTGCAGCGGGTGGTGCTGGCGCGCGCGCTGATCCCGCGGCCCGCGCCTGATCGTCGCCGACGAGCCGGTCTCGATGCTGGACGTCTCGGTCCGCGCCGGCATCCTCAACCTGATGCGCGAGGCGCGCGACGCGCTCGGCCTGGCGGCGATCTACATCAGCCACGACCTGGCGCTGATCCGGTACGTCTGCGAGCGCACGCTGGTGATGTATCGCGGCGCGCTGGTCGAGGAAGGGCCGACCGACGGCGGTGATCGCGCGCCCCGCGCCATCCCTACACGCGCGCGCTGATCGCCGCCGTGCCGGTGCCGCGGGTCGCGCAGGACCGGTCGCCGCTGCCGATCCGCGGCGCGCTGGCCGACGCGCCGCCGGCCGACTGCGGCTGCGCCTTTCGCGACCGCTGCCCCGACGTCTTCGACCGCTGCGCCCGCGAGGCGCCGGCCTTGCGGCCGGCCGGGCACGAACGCCAGCGTCGCCTGCCACCTGCAGGAGACGACATGATGCCGGCGTGTGATCCCGTCACGCTCGAGATCATCCGCGGCGCCATCCGCGCCGCGCAGGCGGAGATGGAGGCGCTGCTGGAGCGCACCGCGATCTCGGCCTTCATCCGCGAGAAGAAGGACTTCTACACCGCCCTGTTCGACGCCGAGGGCGTGATGGCGGTCGGCTCCAACGTGCCGATCTTCGGCGACATCTGCGGCCCGGTGTTCGAGCACTTCCCGCTCGAGACGATCCGGCCGGGCGACCTCTACTGGTACAACGACTGCTACGGCAGCGCGCGGCGCCGTCTCGCACTCCAACGACCAGGTGTTCCTGGCCCCGGTGTTCCACGAGGGCCGCCGCTGCGCCTTCGTCATGGGCTGGGCGCATTTCTCCGACATCGGCGGCCTGCGCCCGGGCTCGATCAGCCCGGATGCGACCGACATCTTCCAGGAAGGCATCATCATCCCGCCGACCAAGCTGATCGACGGGTGGACGCACCAACAGGCGGCGCTGGACGATCTTCTACCGCAACTCGCGCTATCCCGAGACCTGCCGCGGCGACACGCGCGCGCTGATGGCGTCGGTGGATCTCGGCGTGCGGCGCATGGGCGAGATCGTCGGCCGGTTCGGCGCCGACATCGTCGCCGACGCGCTCGCGCAGCTGCTCGCGCGCACCGAGGCGCTGGTCCGCCGCCGGCTGCGCGAAACCTTCCCGGTCGGCACGCACCGCTTCACCGACGCGATCGACGGCGACGGCCATGGCAGCGGCCCGCTGCAGATCCGCTTCGCGCTGACCCGCACGCCGGACGACCGCTTCATCTTCGATGCGAGCGAAACCGACGACCAGTCGCGCGGGCCCGTCAACTTCCTGATGAACCGCGACGTGCCGGGCATGGCGCTCGGCCTCTACTTCCTCGGCGGCGACCCGGCGCAGGTCTGCAATGCCGGCGGCCCGCGGGCGCTCGACGAGGTGCGGCTGCGCGAGGGCTCGCTGCTGCGGCCGCGCTTTCCGGCGCCGCTCGGCATGCGCGGCCTGACGATGATGCGGGTGCTGGCGGCGCTGAACGGGCTGGTCAACGTCGCCGGCACCGCGGCGCAACGCAGCGCATTCCGCCTACGTCATCATGCTGCTCAGCGGCACCGCGGGCGGGCGGCCGTTCCTGATGTCGGACGGCATCGGCGTCGGCTATGGCGCGCGGCCGGACGCGGACGGCATCGACGCGGTCTATTTCGTGGCGCAGGAGAACTATCCGGTCGAGTTCCTCGAGCTCGGCTACCCGGTGCGGCTGACGCCGCTACGGCGTGCATCGCGACAGCGGCGGCGCCGGCGCGTTCCGCGGCGGCTGCGGCATCGTCCGCGAATACGAGATCCTGGCCGACGAGGCGGTGCTTGCGGTGCGCATCGACAGCGTGGACAACCCGCCCTGGGGCACGGCGGGCGGCATGGGCGCCGGCAGCGGCCGGGCGGTGGTCAACCCGGGCCGCGCCGACGAGCGCGTGCTGGCGCCGCTGTCGGACGGCAACGCGCTGCGCCGCGGCGACATCCTGCGCATCGAGACCGGCGGCGGCGGCGGCCGCGGCCACCCGTTCGACCGTGCCCCGGCGCTCGTGCTGCGCGACGTGCTGGAAGGCTACGTCTCGGTCGCGGCGGCGGCGCGCGACTACGGCGTGGTGATCCGCGACGGCGCGCTGGACGAGGACGCGACCCGGGCCGCGCCGCGCGGCAGCGGCCCGAAGCCGGCGCGTTCCACCGCGACGGAGTACGTCGATGCCCTCGACTGACGCCGGGCTCGCGGTCGCGGTCGACATCGGCGGCACCTTCACCGACGTCACCCTGCAGGACGCGGCGAGCGGCCGGGCCTGGCGGGCCAAGACCCCCAGCACCCCGGCCGATCCGAGCCTCGCCTTCATCGAGGGGGTCAGGCTCGCGCTGGCCCAGGCTGGCGCCGAGTTGGGCGCCGACGCCGGCCGGGTCGGCCGGGTGCTGCACGGCACGACGGTCGCGACCAACCTCATCCTCGAGGGCAAGTGCGCCCCCACGGCGCTGATCACGACGGCCGGGTTCCGCCACGTGCTCGATATCGGCCGGCAGGACATCCCGCGCCACGCCAACCTCTACGCCTGGATCAAGCCGCGCCGCCCGGTGCCGCCTCGCACGTGCTGGAGGTGGTCGAGCGGGTCGGGCCCGGCGGCGTCGTGCTGACGCCGCTCGACGAGGCCAGCGTCGCCGCTGCCGCCGCGGCCTGCCGGCGCCTCGGCGTGCACGCGGTGGCGCGTCTGCCTGCTGCACAGCTTCGCCCATCCGGCGCACGAGCGCCGCGTGGCCGAGCTGCTGCGCGACGGCCTTGCCGGGCGTGGCCGTCACCGCCTCGGTCGACGTGCTGCCGGTGGTGCGGGAATACGAGCGCGCGCTGGCGACGATCCTGAACGCCGGGCGTGATGCCGGCCGTGTCGCGGCCTACGTGTCGCCGGCTGGAAGCGCGGCTGCGGGCGGCCGGGATCGAGGCGCCGCTGCTGCTGATGCAGTCCAACGGCGGCGTCGCCGGGGCGGCGACGATCCGCCGCGCCCCGGCGCTGACCGCGCTGTCGGGCCCGGCGGCGGGCGTGGTCGGCGCGCGCGACGCGGCGGCCGGCCTGCGGCATCGCCGACCTCATCACCGTCGACATCGGCGGCACCAGCGCCGACATCTGCCTGATCAAGGACGGCCGCATCGGGCTGACCCAGCGCGGCAAGCGTCGGCGCGTGGCCGCTGCCGCTGCCGATGGTGGACATGGTCACGGTCGGCGCCGGCGGCGGCTCGATCGCCCGCGCGCCGGGACGGCGCGCTGACGGTCGGGCCGGCCAGCGCCGGGGCGGTTCCGGGCCCCGCCTGCTACGGCGCCGGCGGCACGGCCGCGACCGTGACCGACGCGCATGTCGTGCTCGGGCACCTGCCGGACGGGCTGCTCGGCGGGCGCATGCCGCTCGACCGCGCCGCTGGCCGAGCACGCCGTGCGGAGCGAGGTGGCCGAGCCGCTCGGGCTCGACCTGCGTCGCGGCCGCGCGGGGCATCCTGGCGATCGCCGACAACAACATGGTCGGCGCGATCCGGGTCGTCTCGGTCGAGCGCGGCCTCGATCCGCGGGCGTTCACGCTCGTGCCGTTCGGCGGCGCCGGGCCGCTGCACGGCTGCGCGCTGGCCGAGCTGCTGGGCATCACGACCGTGCTGGTGCCACCGGCGCCCGGGGTGCTGTGCGCCGAGGGCCTGCTCGCCGCCGACCTCCGGGCGGAGTTCGAGCCGCACCCTGGCGCAGGCCGGCGAACCCGACCCGGCGGTGGCGGGCCCGATCCTGGCGGCGCTGCGCGACGAAGCGGAGACCTGGCTCGCCGACGAGCAGGTGCCCGGCGCGGACCGCCGGATCGAGACCACGGCGCTGATGCGCTACGCCGGCCAAGGGAGCGAGTTGCCGGTGGCCTGGACGGCGGATCCGCTCGCGCTAAGCGACGCCTTCGCCGCGGCGCACGAGGCGCTTTACGGCTTCCGCCTCGCGGCGCCGATCGAGCTCGTGACGGTCAGGGTCGAGGCGTCCGGACGGCTCGCCCATCCCGTTCCGCACGTGCTGCCCGACGCCGGCGGCAGCCCGGGCTGCCGCGAGACGGTCATGCAGCTTGCGTCGGGCGAAGCCGCCGTGCCGGTGCTGGCCCGGTCCGAGCTCCCGGCCGGGTTCACCCGCGATGGGCCGATGATCGTCACCCAAGTGGACGCGACGACGGTCGTGCCGGAAGGCTGGTCGCTGGCCGTGCACGCCTCGGCGGCGCTGCTGCTGCGTCGCTTTCCGGCCGGGGCCGCCGGTGATGGCGTCGGGCTCGGTCTTGGGCTGCCCTACATCGCCAGATAGCGGCTGCGGATGTCGGCATTGGCGCGCAATGCCGCGATGTCGTCGCGGTAAACGATGGCGCCCTTGTCGATGACGACGGCGTCGGACGCAACGCCGAGGCAGAAATGCATGTTCTGCTCGGCGATCAGGATGGTCGCGCCGGCGCCGCGCAGCTCGCGCAGCAGGTCGCCGATCGCGCGGACCACAATCGGCGCCAAGCCCTCGCTCGGCTCGTCGAGCAGCAGCACGGTCGGGTTGCCCATCAGCGCGCGGCCGATCGCCAGCATCTGCTGCTCGCCGCCGGATAAGCGCCCGGCCGCCCGATGCCGCAGCCGCTCCAGCAGCGGCAGGGTCTGCCAGATGCGGGCCAGCGTCCAATGGTCCTGGCCGTCGGGCCCGGCCTTGGCGGCGATCAGCAGGTTGTCGAGCACGGAATGATCGGGGAACACCTGGCGGTCCTCGGGCACGTAGGCGAGGCCGAGGCGGGCCAGCGTATGCGGGCGGGCGCCCGTCACGTCGCGCCCGGCGAAGCGAACCCGCCCGGCGCGCGCGGGCAGGAAGCCGGCCACCGCCTTCATGGTCGTGCTCTTGCCGGCGCCGTTGCGGCCGAGCAGCGCCAGGGTGCGACCCGGCTCCAAGGCCAGCGACAGGCCGAACAGCACCTGGCTCGCGCCGTAGCAGACATCCAGGCCGTCGGCTTCGAGGATCGCGCTCACGCCGCCGCCTCGTCGCCGAGGTAAGCGGCGATCACCTCCGGGTTGGCACGGATCTGCTCGGGCGTGCCCTCGGCCAGCACCCGGCCGTAGCACAGCACCCGGATTGTGTCGGCGACGCGGAACACGATGTCCATGTCGTGCTCGATGAACACCAGCGTGAGGCCGCCGCGCTGCCACAGCGCCTGGATGCGCTCGATCATGGTCCAGCGCTCTTCCGGGCCCATGCCGGCGGTGGGCTCGTCGAGCAGCAGCACGGACGGCTCGAGCGCCAGCGCGAGGGCGATGTCGAGCAGCTTCTGGTCGCCGTGCGAGAGCTGGGCGGACAATGTGTCGGCTTGGTCGGCGAGGTTCAGCAGGTCGGCCACTTCGAGGGCGCGGGCACGGGCGCCGCGCGGCGGGAAGCGGCCGCCGAGCCCGGCCCATTGCCGGCGATGTGCGGCGACGGCGACGGTGAGGTTCTCCGCCACTGTCATGGTGGGAAAGAAGCTCGCGACCTGGAACGCCCGGCCGATGCCCTGGCGGACCACGGCGCCGCGGGATTGCGCGGTGATGTCGGCGCCGTTCAAGCGGACGCGGCCGGCATCCGGGGCCACCGCGCCGGAGATGAGGTTGAAGAACGTGCTCTTGCCGGCGCCGTTCGGGCCGATCACCGCCGACAGCGAGCCGGACGGGAAGGCGAGCGTGACGTCGTCGATGGCGGCCACGCCGCCGAACCGCTTGGTCAGGTGCTCGACCTCGAGGCTCACGGCGCGGCGGCGAGCGGGCGGCGCCGGGCCAGGCGGTCGCCGACGACGTCGAGCACGCCGCGCCGGAACACCAGCGTCACCAGCAGGATGACACCGCCGAGCGCGAGGCCGTGATACTCGGTGTAGCGGCTGACGACGTCGTTGAGCGCGAGCAGGATCATCGTCCCGACCAGGGGGCCGAGGAAGCTCGAAACGCCGCCCAGCATGACGGCGAAGATGGCCTGGCCGGAGATCGTCCAGTTCGCCTGTTCCGGATAGGCGCCGGACACGAACAGCGCGGCGAGGATGCCGCCGAGTGCCGCGAACACGCCGGCGATCACGAACACGGTGAGCTTGGCGCGCCAGACCTCGATGCCGAGGAAGGCGGCACGGGTTTCGTTGTCGCGGATCATGCGCAAGGTGGCGCCCAACGGGCTCGCGGCGACATGCCGCATGATCAGCAGGCCGGCCAGCGCAGTCACGACGCACACGTCGTACAGATGGGTTTGCTGGGCGAGATCGAACCCGAGCAGCTGGCGCCGGGGGATGCCGCCTTGCAGGCCCTGGTCGCCGCCGGTCAGCGCCGACCAGGCGATGACGATGCTGTAGAACAGCATCTGCATCGCCAGTGTCGCGAAGGCGAAGTAGATCTGCCGCAGGCGGATGCAGATGCCGCCGACCACGAGGCCCAGACCGGCGGTCGCCAGCAGCGTGAGCCCGGCGGCGGCCGGCAGCGGCAGCGCGGTGCGCTGCATCAGCAGCCCGAAGCAGTAGGCGCCGAAGCCGTAGAACAGCCCGTGGCCGAACGAGACGAGCCCCGTGCCGCCCACGAGCAGGTTGAGCGAGGTCGCGAACAGAACCATCGAGGCGACCCGGATCGCGAAGTCGAAGAACGCCGGGCTGTGCGCGACCGCCGGGACCGCCAGCAGGATGGCGGCGCAGACGGCGGCGGCCAGCAGGTCGACGCGGGCGCTGGTCCGCACGTTAAACGATCTCGCGGCCGAACAGCCCGGCCGGACGGAACACCAGGACCAGGATCATGGCAATGTAGATCAAGCCATCGGTGAACACCGGGAAGCCGATCGTCCCGAAGCCGCGGATCAGCCCGATGCCGATCGACGCCAGCAGCGCGCCGGCGATCGAGCCCATGCCGCCGATCACGGTGACGATGAAGCTCTCGATCAGCACCGAGAATCCCATCCCGGCGGTGAGCGACCGCACTGGCGCGGCCAGCCCGCCCGCCAGCCCGGCCAACGCGCCGCCGAGCGCGAACACGATCGCGAACAAAGCCTGCGTGTTGATCCCGAGCGCCGACACCATCGCCGGGTTGTGGGCGGCGGCGGTGACGGTCTTGCCGAACCGGGTGCGCCCGAGTGCGAGCGCCAGCCCCGCGGCGATCAGCAGGGCGACCACGATCAGCAGCAGGTAGAACGGCGGCACGATGCCGCCGGCGACGAACAGCGGCGGCACCTGGAACTCGGGCGGCATGCCCATGGCGAGGAAGTCGGGCCCCCAGACCAGCTTCACGAGGTCGTCGCAGATCAGCACGACCGCATAGCAAACGAGCAGCTGCATCAGCACGTCCTGGCCATAGACGCGGGCGATCAGCGCCCGCTCGAACAGCACGCCGAACACCGCCATGGCCAGGCCGGCGGCGACCACGGCGAGCGCGTATTGGCCGGTCGCCTGCATCACCGTGTAGGCGACGTAGCCGCCCAGCATGTAGAACGTGCCGTGGGCGAAGTTGACCACCTTCAGCACGCCGAAGATCAGCGTCAGCCCGGCGGCGACCAGGAACAGCAACAGCCCGGCGATCAGCCCGCTGGTGGTTTGCGTCACCAGGCAGGCCGGGCTCGTGACGCACCCGGCCAGGGCATCGAGGTCCATGCGCCTGGCTCAGCCGTAGTTCATCTTCTTCTTCCACTCGGTCTCCAGCTCGACGATCTGCCCCCAATCGCCCTTCTGGATGTCGACGATGTAGGGCAGTTGCGGCACCGTCTTGCCCCAGCCGATGGCGTAATTGACGATGGTCTGGTCCTCGCGCATCGTGATCGTGCCGTCGAGGCCGAACGGGCAGTCGATCTTGAGGCCGGTCAGCGCGCCCGCCATCGTCTTGGCGTCGAGGCGGCCGGCCTTCTTGGCGGCTTGCTCCAGGAACATCCAGGCGGCCGCGGTTTGCCAGGACCAATTGGTCGGATACTGGTTCCATTTGGCGCGGTACGCTTCGCCCCACGCCTTGTTGGCCGCCGTGTCGGGGAAGGTCTCGAGATAGCGCGTGCCGCCGTTCATGTCCGGCGGCAGCGCCTTGACCGCGGTCAGCACCGGGTAGTCGCCGAGGTTCGGATTGAACATCGTCATCGCCCGAAACAGCGCATACACGTTGCCCTGGTTGATCAAGGCCGAAAGATCGCCGGCATATTGCAGCGAGAACAAGCAGTTCGGCTTGGCCTGCAGCAGCTTGGTCAGCACCTCGGTGAAGTCCGGCTGACCGAGTTTGGGCCAAGCCTGGGTGACGATCTCGACGTCGGGCTTGAAGTGCTTGAAGAACTCCAGGAACTGATCGGTGGTGTCGTGGCCGTAGGCGTAGTCGGCGGCGCAGGTGGCCCACTTGTTCCACTTGTTTTTGTTGGCGGCGTTGGCGGCGTATTGCCCGCCGACGATGCTGTCGTGCACCCCCTGCCGGGCGCAGCGGAACGCGGTGGCGACGCGGAGCTTCGGGTCGGCGGTCAGCGAGGACGTCTCGCTCGAGGTGTGGATGCACAGCACGCCGAGGTCGCGGATCACCTCCTGGACCGCAAACGCGGCCGAAGAGGCTTCGGCGTCCATGATGATCTCGCAGCCGTCGCTATTGACCAGCTCGCGCACCACGCGGGCGGCTTCCTGCGGCTGCCCCTTGAAGTCGCGAACGACGAGCTCGATCTTGCGGCCGCCGAGCCCGCCGGCGCCGTTGATGCGCGCGACCTCCATCTCGGCGGCGTTGCGTTGCGAGGTGCCCAGCAGCGCGATTGCGCCGGACAGGATGGTGTTCATGCCGACCCGGACCGGCTTGCTCGATGCGGTGTCCTGGGCGCGGACGAGGGACGGCACGGCAAGGAGCGTGCTGCCGGCGAGCACGGCGCGGCGTGTCGGCTGAGCGGTCATGTCGAGGCGTTCCCCACGATGCTTCTGTTCGTTGCGGCGGAGTATCGCAGCAAGACGCCGGGATCGGCAAGGCGGCCCGAGATCGACGGACCCGACGCCGGACGCCGCACCCTCAGGCGGCGAGGCCCGCGCACAGGAACGGCACGATCTGCTCGACCGCAGTGTCGAAATCGCCGCTGTCGCAAGCGCCGTCGGACAACGCCTCGAGCCGGCCGGTGCGCAGCAGCGTGTAGCGATAGGCACCCATCATGAAATACAGCCGCCACGACAGGGTGTCCCGGTCCACGTGCGGCAGGACGCGCCCGAACGCTTGCACGTAGGCCAGCGTGGTCGCGTCGAACACCGTGCTCAGCAGCTCCTCGGCCAGCCCGTCGGGTTCGGCATGCAGGCGCGCGTGCATGCGCATCATCGCCCGGCCGCGCGCGGTCTTGCCGGCCAGCATGAACGGCGCGACGAAGGACCGGACCAGCACCTCGAGCGGGGCCGCCCTGCCCGGCCACCCGGTTTCGAGCAGGCTGCGCTCGCGCGCCTCGGTGATGGCGGCGGCGCCGCTTGCGTAGGCGGCCTTAAACAGGTCCCGCTTGGATCCGAAGTAATAGTGCAGCTGGGCCAGGTTGACGCCGGCCGCGAGCGCGATCGATCGCGTCGAGGTCGCGCTGAAGCCTGCCTCGCCGAACAGGTCCATCGCGACATCCAGGATCCGTTCCGCCGCGCCGATCTCGGCGCTGTTGACCGCCATGACGCACGACCCTCCGCTTGACAGGACGATGCCCAATCCGGCACAGTTTGGTCAATCGACTGATCTATCCCGCGAACTCGGGATTGCGCAAGAGGCGGCAACCGCCCGTCGTCGGAGGGAATGGACCATGTTCGAGCTGCTCGACCGGCAAACGCGCCTGACGGGGAACCAGAAGAAGATCGTCGCCGCCGCAATCCTGGGCGATATGCTGGAGTTCTTCGACTACTTCCTGATCGGCTTCGTGCTGGCCTTCGTCGTCGGGCCCTGGGGCCTGACGTTCGGCCAGTCGGCGATCATCCTGCTCAGCTCCGGCGTCGGGGCGATGCTCGGGGCGGCGTTCTGGGGCTGGCTGGCCGACCGGGTCGGCCGGCGGCTGGTGTTCATGGGCACGATCATCAACTTCTCCATTGCTACCGGCATATTGGGCCTGACGCCCGACCATGGCTGGATCTTCCTCACCGTGTTCCGCTTCTTCGTCGGCTTCGGCGTCGGCGGCCTGTACTGCGTCGACCTGCCGCTGGTGCAGGAGTTCATGCCGGCGTCCAAGCGCGGCTTCATCGGCGGCCTCGTCACCGCGTTCATCCCGGTCGGCACCATGATCGGCGCCGTCATGGGCGGATACATGACGCCGCTGGTCGGCTGGCGCGGCTTGTTCGTGCTCGGCCTGCTGCCGGCGCTGCTGACCTTGCTGGTGCGCGCCTGGGTGCCGGAGTCGCCGCGTTGGCTGATGCGCATGGGCCGCACCGAGGAAGCGCGACGGTCGCTGGCCTGGGCGCTGGAGATCGATCCGGCCACCCTGCCGCCCGCCGCTCCGCACACCGAGCCGGCGGGTGTCAACCGGCCGTGGTCGGACCTGTTCCGCTATCCGCGCAGCTTGGCCGTCTCGTGCCTCGGCAACCTCGGCGCGCAGACCGGCGTGTACGGCCTGACGCTGTGGGTGCCGACCCTGTTCGTGCTGCTGCTGCACGTGACGCCGGCGCAGGCGTCGGCGCTGATCATCCCGATGACGATTGCCGGGCTGGTCGGACGGCTGGCGTTCGCCCGGCTTTCGGACTTGATCGGCCGCCGTGCCTCGGGCGGGCTGCTGGGGTTCGGCGCCGCGGCGCTGATCGTGGCCGCCGGGCTGTCGGTACCAGACGTTCGTCGACCTGCCCGGGCTGGGACATACATCGATGCTCTGGCTGCTGCTGATCGCCGGCTACTTCTTCGCCGACGGCGGCTTCGCCATCGTCGGGCCCTATGCCGCCGAGGTGTGGCCGGCGTCGCTGCGGACGAGCGGCATGGGCGCGTCTTACGGGTTCGGCGGCTTGGGCAAGATCATCGGCCCGCTCGGCCTGGCCCTGATCGTCGGCAGCGCCAACGTGATCAAGCCCGACGTCTCGCTCGACGCCGTGGTCCCCGCCTTCGCCTATCTCGCGGCCTGGTTCGCCATGGCCGGTTGCGTCTACCTGTTCTTCGGCATCGAGACGCGCGGCCGCAGCCTCGAGGAGCTCGACCGCGACCTCGGCGACCGTACACTCGACACCACCCGCCTCACCCCTGCCGGACTAGGAGTGCCGCCCCGATGAACATCGCCCGCGACCATCGCCGCGACGACCGGCTGCACGACGCCGACCCGGTCGCCCGGGCGGCGGCGCTGGCGCCGCTGATCCAAGCCAACGCCGACCGCATCGACCGCGAACGCGGGCTGCCGCCGGAGGTGGTCGACGCGTTGCACGCGGCCGGGCTGTTCCGTCTGCTGCTGCCGCGCGCCGCCCGCGGCGAGGAAGTCGAGCCGGCGGAGTTCGTGCAGGTGATCATGGCGCTGGCGGCCGCCGACGCCAGCGTCGCCTGGTGCGTGGGACAGGCCTCGGGCTGCTCGATGGCCTCCGCCTACATGGACCCGGATGCCGTCTCGGTCATCTGGGGCGACGACCCGCGCGCCGTGCTCGCCTGGGGCGTCGGACCGAAATCCGTCGCGACCGTTGTCGACGGCGGTTACCGCGTGACCGGCAAGTGGGATTTCGGCAGCGGCAACCGCCACGCGACCTGGCTCGGCGGCCATTGCAGCGTTCGGGAGCGCGACGGCTCGACGCGCACTTGGCCCGACGGCAGCCCGGTGGAGCGGACCATGCTGTTCCAGCGCGGCGAAGCGACGATCCACCCCGGCTGGGACGTCATGGGACTGCGCGGCACCGGCAGCGACAGCTATTCGGTGAACGACCTGTTCGTGCCCGACGCCTTCACCGTGATCCGCGACATCAAGGAGAAGCGGCGCGAGCCGGGGCCGCTGTACCGGTTCAGCACCACCAACATGTATTGCTCGGCCTTCGGATCGGTGGCGCTCGGCGTGGCCCGCGGCGCGCTCGACGCGTTGGTCGCGGTCGCCGGGTCGAAAACCCCGAGTGCGACGACGCGCGCCATGCGCGACAGCGCGGTGGTGCAGTCCAACGTGGCGCTGGCCGAGGCCAAGCTGCAATCGGCGCGGCTGCTGCTGATCGACACGTTGCGCGAGGCTTGGGCCTCGGTGGTCGGCGGCGCGGAGATGTCGCTCGAGATGCGCATGCGGATCCGCATGGCCGGAACCTTCGCGACCTTCCAAGCGCGCGAAGTGGTGGGCGCCGCCTATCACGAGGTCGGCGCGACCGCGATCTTTGAAAGCAACCCGTTCGAGCGCCGGTTCCGCGACGTCAACAGCGTGTCGCAGCAGGTGCAGGCGCGGTTCTCGCACTTCGAGACGGTCGGCGCGCACATGCTGGGCCTGTCACCGAGCCTGCGGCACATCTGAGGGAGAACGAGCGATGTCGGTCTTGGCGTTGCACCACTACACGATCCGTCCGGTCGACCTCGAGCGGACCAAGGACTTCTACGTCGACGTGCTCGGCTTGCCGGTCGGCGACCGGCCGCCGCTCAACTTCCCCGGCTACTGGCTGTATTGCGGCGGCGTGCCGACCGTGCACCTGATCGGCCCCCGCGCCGAGGAGTCCGGGCAGCCCGAGCGGGAAGCGGCGCCGACCGGCCTGTTCGACCACATCGCCTTCTCCTGCCAAGGCGTTGCTGGCGTGCGAGACCGCTTGGCGGAACGGGGCATTCCGTTCGAGGAGCGGGTGGTCCCGCGCGACGGCCAAGTCCAGCTATTCCTACGCGACCCCGACGGGGTGATGGTCGAGCTGAACTTCGCCAACGGCACCTAAGGCTACCCCCCGAGCCGGCCGGCTCGGGTCCCGCTCTAGCCGCGGCGCTTCAGCTCCAGTGCCAGGCTTCGAGGTTCCAGGTGTTGAGCCGCACGCTGCCGTTCGGCTGATAGCCGACCAAGCCGGCCTTGGTGCCTTCGATGGTGGACGGCTGCTGCTGCGGCAGATAGGGCAGGTCGTCGCGGATCACCGCCTGCAGCTTCTGGTAGATCGGCACCCGCTTGGCCTGGTCGAGTTCGGCCGCACCCTCGGTCAGCAGCCGGTCCACCTCCGGGTTCGAGTACCTGCATGGTGTTCTGCCCCGACCCGGTCTTGGCGCTGATGGCCGAGCTGTGGAAGTAGACCGACGCGTCCGGGTCCGGGCCGGTCATGAAATACAGCCCGACGATTGCCGTCTCGAAGTGCGACTTGATCCAGTACTCGCCCCACATCACCGCGGGCGGCAGGTTCTTGATCGTCATCTCGATGCCGACCTGCTGGAAGTCCTGCTGCAGCAATTGCTGCACCTGTTCGCGCAGATGGTTGCCGGCAGTGGTGGAGTTGGAGAAGGCCAGCCGCACGCCGTTCTTGGCACGGATGCCGTCCGCACCGGGTTTCCACCCGGCGGCGTCCAAGGTGGCGCGGGCCTTGTCGAGGTTGTACTCGTGCTTCGGCAGATCCGGGTTGAACGCCCAGCTCTGCTTTGGCAGGAAGGTTTCGGCATTGGACGGCAGGCCGTAGTAGATCTGCTGGATGATGCTGTCCTTGTCGTAGGCGTAGTAGATCGCCTGCCGCACCGCCCGCTCCTTGAACTGCGGCAGGCCGAGGTTGAAGTAGAAATTCTCGATCGAGGATTGCGGCGCTGCTTTCACCACCCGGCTGCCGAGTTTGCTCGCCTCGGCATAATGGTCGGCCGAGATGCCTTGGAGGCCGATATAGTCGATGTCCCCGGCGCGATACTGCGTGTACATCACCGTGAGGTCCGGGATGTACTTGAAAATAACGTTCTGCAGCATCGGCCCGGCGCCGAAATAGCCGTCATGCGCCGCCAGCGTGATGTGGTCGCCCGGCACCCGCTCCCGCCACTTGAACGGCCCGGTGCCGACCGGGCTTTGCGCGAACGTGCCGCCCGTCGCCGGCTCGTCCTTCAGCTTGTGCTGCGGCACGATCATGAACCAGGCGAGGATCGAGAGGTACGGCGCGTACGGTTTCTTCATCTTCCACGTAACCGTCAGCGGCGACGGCGTCTCGATCCCGGTCACCAGCTCGTGGCCGATCCGGCTATAAGCCGGGAAGTCGGGCGCCATGATGCTTTCCAGCGTAAACTTCACGTCAGCCGCGGTGAACGGCGCGCCGTCATGCCAGGTGACGCCGGGCCGCAGCTTCACCGTCCAGGTCAGCCCGTCCTCCGAGATGCCGCCATTGGCCGTCGTCGGCACCTCCAGCGCCAGCCGCGGCTGCATCGCGCCGCTCGGGTCCGCCATCCACAGGCTGGAGAACAGCGCCATGTGCACGCCGTCATCCACCTCGATATGCGGCCGCCGCGGGTCGAACACCGTCGGCTCCTGCGACAGGCCGATCACCGCCTGGCCCTTGGGCGTCGGCTTGCCCTGCGCGAAGCCGGGCCCGGCGCCGAGCGCCACGCCGATGCCGGCAGTGGTGACAAGCATCCGGCGGCGGGTGATGGGGGCGTTGGTCATGGAAACCTCCTGGTGCGAGCGGGTTACAGGCCGACGTCGAGCTGGATGGGCGAGCCATCGGAAAAGCGGGAGAACCGGAACGGCGCCGGGTTGACCACGGTGGGCCGCCCGGTCGCGAGTTCGGCCGCGAGCCGCCCGGCGCCGGGCCCGATTCCGAAACCATGCCCGGAAAACCCGGTCGCCACCACCAATCCCGGCACCGCGTCGATCTCGGAAATGACCGGGACGGCGTCGGGCGTGACATCGATCAGGCCGGCCCATTGCTGCTGCACCGGCGCGTTGCGGAAGATCGGGAACAGCTCTGCGAGGGACCGTTGCGCCGCGCCGTTGATCGACGGCACCGGGTCCGGGTCGAGGGTGCGGGTCGTTTCGAACGGGCTCGGCCGGTCGAGCGCCCAGCGCTTCGGCGTCCGCGCCTCGTCCATGAAGCGGCGGTCGAGCCGCAGCCGCAGGCCGCGCCGCTCCGCCTTGGCCGCGGGCAGGAACTGGCGGAAGAACCGAACCGTGTCCGGCGTCACCGGCACCACGTTGCCGCGGCCGTTGGCGATCGTGTAGCCCCCGTCCAGCCGCTTGCGGTAGGCGAACGCCCCGAGCCAGGCCGACGTCTCCGGCCCGCCAGGGAGCGGCCCGGTGCGCAGCACCGACGCCAGCACCTTCAACTGCGGCAGCACCAGGCCCAGGCTGCCGCAGAACAGCCGCGACCACGCCCCGCTCGCCAGGATCGCCCCCTCGCAGGCAACCCGGCCGCGCTCCGTCACCACCCCCGCCACCCGGCCGCCCTGCAAGTCGAGGCCGCGCACCGCGCACTGCTCCAGGATGACGGCGCCGGCTGCCCGCGCCGCGGCCGCAATCGCCGGCACCGCCTTCTGCGGCTCCGCCCGCCCATCCGTCTTGGTGTAGAGCGCGCCCTTCGTGAAACGCTGCGTGGCGCCGGGCAGGTGGCCGGCCAGCTCGTCGCCCTCGACGATGCGGCTGCCGAGCTGGAACGGCTGCACGCTCGCGAGCCAGCGCTCGTAGCGGGCGCGGTCGTCGTCGCTGTCGGCGATATACAGCACGCCCGACTCGTGCCACCCGGTCTCGACGCCCTCACGCGCCAGCTCGCCCCATTGCCGCAAGCTCTCGATGATCAGCGGCACCTCGCGCAGGTCGCGCCCGGTCTTGCGCACCCAGCCCCAGTTGCGGCTCGACTGCTCGCCGGCCAGCCGCCCCTTCTCGCACAGCACGACCGACACCCCGGCGCGGGCGAGGTGCAGCGCGGCGGCGGTGCCGACGATGCCGCCGCCGATCACCACGATGTCCGCCCGCGCGGGCAGTTCGCTGTCGGTCGCGACGGGGTCGGTCGGTGGTCCCATGCTCAAGCAGCTCCTTCGAAAGTGGCGGCGGCGGGCTCGGGGAGCGGCGACGCCAAGGTCAACTCGGGCCGCCGGCACGCCGCCCAATGGCCCGGCGCACGCTCCACCAACGGCGGCAGCGCGTCGCGGCAGGCCGGCTCGGCGTAGCGGCAGCGGGTGTGGAACGGGCATCCCGGCGGCGGCGACACCGGGCTCGGCATGTCGCCTTCCAGCAGCACCGGCGGGCGCCGGTGGCCGATATCGGGCACGGCGGCGAACAGCGCCTCGGTGTAGGGGTGGCGCGGCCGGGCGAACAGGGCGGCGGTGTCGGCCAGCTCCACGATGCGGCCCAGGTACATCACCGCCACCCGGTCGGAGATCAGCCCGACCACGGCCAAGTCGTGGGCGATGAACAGGATCGACAGGCCGAGCTGCGCCCGCAAATCGAGCAGCAGGTTCACCACCTGCGCCTGCACCGATACGTCGAGCGCCGAGACCGGCTCGTCGGCGACCAGCAGCTCCGGCCGGCAGATCAGCGCGCGGGCGATGCCGACCCGTTGCCGCTGCCCGCCGGAAAACTCGTGCGGGTAGCGCCCCGCGGCGTCGGCGAACAGGCCCACGGTTTGCAGCGTCTCCTCGATCCGCGCCCGCCTTGCGGCGCGGCCGAGCGCGGGCTCGTGCACCTGCAGCGGGATACCGAGGATCTGCTCCACCGTCATGCGCGGGTTCAAGGACGCGTTCGGGTCCTGGAACACCAGCTGCATGTGCCGGCGCACCGGGCGGAGCTGGCGGCGCGACAGCCGGGTCAGGTCCTCCCCGCGAAACCGGATGCGGCCGGCGGAAACGTCCTGCAGGCGCAGCACCGCGCGCCCGAGCGTCGTCTTGCCCGAGCCGCTTTCGCCCACCACCCCCAGCACCTCGCCCGGCGCCATCGTGAACGACACGCCGTCGAGCGCCCGCAGCACGCGGCCGCCGCCGACCGGGTAGTGCTTGGCGACGCCCTCCACCTCGAGCAGCGGCGTCGTCATGCCGCAATGTCCCGCCAACGGGCGCAGCGCACGGCATGGCCGGGCTGCGCCGCCTCCAGCGCCGGCCGGCCTGCCTCGCAGGGCAGCGGCCTCGCATGCGCGCAGCGCGGCCCGAACACGCAGCCGGTGGGGCGCGCCTGCGGGTCCGGCACGTTGCCGGCAATCGCCGCGAGCCGCCCGCCGGCCTCGCGCAACCTGATGTGGGAGAGCTGCGGCACCGACCGGATCAGCCCGGCGCTGTACGGCATCAGCGGCGCCTGCAGAAGCGAGTCGACCGGCGCGTCCTCGACCACCTGGCCGGCATACATCACCAGCACCCGGTCTGCGACCTGCGCCACCACGCCGAGGTTGTGCGTGATGAAAATGACCGACATGCCCGTCTCGTGCTGCAAGCCGCGGATCAGCTCCAGGATTTGCGCCTGAATAGTGACGTCGAGCGCGGTTGTCGGCTCGTCGGCGATCAGCACGCGCGGCCGGCCCGACAGCGCCATCGCGATCATCGCCCGCTGCCGCATGCCGCCTGACAACTCGTGCGGGAAGGCGCGGGCGCGCAACGCCGGCTCGGGGATGCCGACATGGCCCAGCAGCTCCGCCGCCCGCGCCTGCGCCGCCCGCGCCGACAAGCGCTCATGCGCGAGCAAGCCCTCCACGATCTGGTCGCCGATCCGGTGCACCGGGTTCAGCGACGTCATCGGCTCCTGGAAGATCATCGCCATGTCGCGCCCGCGGATCGCCGCCATCCGCGCCTCCGGCAGCGCCAGCAGGTCCACGGCGTCGCCGTCCCGATGCAGCATGGCGCGGCCGCCAACGACGCAGCCGGGCGGCCCCCCGAGCAGCCGCATCAGCGCCAGTGCGGTCACGCTCTTGCCCGAGGACGACTCGCCCACGATCGCCAGCGTCTCGCCGGCCCGGAGGTCGAACGACACCCCCTCGACCGCCGCCACCTTGCCGCCGGCGCCGCGGAACGTGACGGCGAGGTCGCGCACCTCCAGCACGGCGCTCACCGCTGCAGGTCCAGCCGCGGGTCGATCGCGTCGCGCACGCCGTCACCGAGGAAGTTGAAGCCGGTGACCGCCAGCGTGATCGCCGCCCCCGGGAAGATCGCCAGCCACGGCGCGGTCGCCAGATACTCCTGCGCCTGGTTCAGCATGTTGCCCCAGCTCGGCGTCGGCGGCTGGATGCCGTAGCCGAGATACGAAACGTAGCTTTCCAGCAGGATCGCCCGCGCGACGTTCAGCGTGGCCGCCACCACGATCGATCCGAGCACGTTCGGCAGCAGCTCGCACAGCATCAGATGCGCGTCCGACACGCCGATCGCCTCGGCCGCCACCGCGAAGTCGCGCTCCCGCAGCGACCGCACCTGGCCCTCGACCACCCGCGCCACCTCCATCCACGACGTCAGCGCGACGATGACGGTGATGGTGACGACGCCCGGGCTGACGAGCGCCGCCAAGGTCAGCAGCAGGAAGATGGACGGGAAGCACAGCACCGCGTCCACCACCCGCATCAGCACGGTGCCGGTCCAGCCGCCGTAGAAGCCGGCGACCAGCCCGACCAGCACGCCCACCACGGTGCTGAGCGCCATCGCCGCAAAGCCCACGAAAAGCGAGATCCGCCCGGCCAGCAGCAGCCGCACCAGCAGGTCGCGCCCCAACTGGTCCGAGCCCAGCCAATGCGGCCCGGCGAACGGCGGCTGGAACCGGTGGCGGATGTCGATCGTGAGCGGCCCGTACGGCACCAGGTAAGGACCGACGACGCAGGCCAGCAGAAGGACAAAAATAGCGCCGGCGCCGAACAAGGCGAGCCGGTGCCGCAGGAACCGCCCGAGCGCCGGGTTACGGGCGCGCCGCGGCAGGGCGAGGACGGCGGCGCTCACCGCAACCGGATCCGCGGATCGGCCAGCAGGTACAGCAGGTCCGCCAACAAATTGCCGAGCAGCACCAGGATGGCCGAGAACATCAGCAGCCCCATGACCACCGGGTAGTCGCGGTAGCCGATGGAGTCCAGGAACAGCCGCCCCATGCCGGGCCAGGTGAACACCGTCTCCGTCACCAGCGCGCCGCCCAGCAAGGTCGGCACGTGCAGCCCGGCCACCGTGATCATCGGCAGCAGCGCGTTGCGCAGCGCGTGGTGCACCAGCACGGCGCGCGGCCGCAGCCCCTTGGCGCGCGCGGTGCGGATATAATCCTGGCTGACGACGTCCAGCATGGCCGCCCGCATGTAGCGGCTCCAGGTGGCGATCGTCACCAGCGTCAGCACGAGGCACGGCAGCAGCAAATGCCGCGCGTAATCCAGCAGGCCGCCGCCGCCGTTCGAGTACATGTTCCCCGACGGCAGCCAGGCCAGCCACACCGAGAACACGTAGATCATCACCAGGCCGAACCAGAAGGTCGGCACCGACAACGCCACCATGGCGCCGATCGTCGCCAGGTAGTCGGCCAGGGAATAGCGCCGGATCGCCCCGAGCACGCCGACCCAGGTGCCGAGCAGGATCGCGAGCAAGGTGGAGCTCAGCATCAGCTCCAGCGTCGCCCAAAGATGCGACACGATCACCGCGAGCACCGGCGACTGGTCGCGATAGGAGCGGCCCCAATCCCCGGTCAGCAGCCGCCCGGCCCATTCCGCGTACTGCACCGGGATCGGCCGGTCGAGCCCCATCTGGTGCGCGATCTGCGCCAGCGTTTCCGCCGACATGCCGGGCGTGAGCGCGAACTGGCTCATCGGCCCGCCGGGCGTGAGATAAAGCAGCCCGAAGCCGATGACGGACACCAGCACCAGCAGGATCGCGCTCTGGCCTAGGCGGCGGCCGACATAGGACAGCACCGGCTAGCCCCGCCGTCCGACGATATAATCCGGCATCAAACGACCGCTCTCCCATCCTGCCCGGTCAAGCAACGCAACCGCCGTGCCATGACGGAGCTGCGGCCTGCCCTCCCCGGGCCCCGCGTCACCGGGCCAACGGTGCCATGAAGTCCAGCAGCCGCGCCACCAGCGCGTCCGGCTGTTCCTGCTGCAGCCAATGCCCGGCGCCGTCGATCAGCGCGCAAGCCCGCATGTCGGTGCAGCCGGTCGATTGCATGCGCTCGTAATCGCCCGCCTTCTGGAACGTCCCCCAATCCTGCGCGCCGGCGAAGAAGCACGACGGGACGTCGATCGAGCGGCCGGCAAAGGTGGACAGCTCGCGCCGCAGCAGCCCGGTGGTGCGCACCCGATAGCCGTTCAGGCCGCCCTGGAAGCCGGTGCGGGCGTACTCGGCCGCATAGACGGCCAGCTCGGCGTCGGGCAGCCAGCGGCAGGCAGCGACCTGCTCCGGCGACGGCATCGCATGGGCCACGGTCTCCGCCATCGTTTCGTCGCGCCGCATCACGTAGTAGGTCGGCAGCGTTGCGAGTTCGGCCGCCGACCACGCGGAGAGCGGGTGCGGCTGGTTGCCGGCCCAATCGGCGCTCTTGTGGTGGAAATAGGCGCGCAGGAACGCGTGCAGCCCCTGGCGGCACTCCATCATGTCGGCATCGGCGCCGCGCGTGCTGTAATACCAGTGGTAGTGCTTTCGCGGGGGGTCGAGCGCGGCGAGTGCGTCCGATGGGTCATCGGAGGCGGCCGGCGCCGCCCCGGCAGGCCCGGCGCTTTCGGGCCAGGCGGGCGAGCCCGGAAACGGCGCGCTCATCAACGCCACCGACCGGAACACATCGGGGCGGACCAGCGCGCAGGCGGCCGCAACGCCGGAGCCATAGTCGTGGCCAGCGACCATGGCCACCTCGCGCCGGCCGAGTGCTGCGACCAGGGCGACCGCGTCGCGAACGAAGTCGAGCATGCCGAACGACGCAAGGTCGACGTCGTAGCCGGTCGGCGCCCCGGTCGTGCGGCCATAGCCGCGCAGGTCCGGCGCCACCACGTGGAACCCGGACGCGGCGAGCGGGCCCATGATCTTGCGGAAGCTGTAGGCGATCTCCGGGAACCCGTGCAGCAGCAGGATCAGCGGACGCCTTGGCTGCCCCACTTGCGGCTCCGGCTCGAATCCGGCCTCGAGCAGGTGCACGCGGAGCCCGTTGACCGGTTCGGCGAACCGCGCCCGCAACCCCGGCGGCAGCAGCGCCACATCCAACGCGTCCGCGAGCGACGCAACACCCGGTTCGGCCAGCAGGTTGCGGCGGGTCGGCATCTCGGATCTCCTGCCAGGACGTGCGACATTAGGCCGGGCTATGCTGCGCCGCACAAGTCCGCCGAGGTTCACGAGGCAGCAGGATTGGAGCGCGACATGACGCTGGCAATGGCATGGGACGAGTGGGTCCGGCACGACGCAACCGCGCTGGCCGAGCGGGTGCGGGCCCGCGAGGTCACGCCCGTCGAGCTGGCGCAGCAAGCCGCGGCCGGCATCGCCGCGATCAACCCGGCGCTGTCGGCGGTGGTGGAGGTGTTCGAGGATGTCGTCGCCGACCCGCTGCAGGACGGGATGGACGCGGCCGGCCCGTTCGCCGGCGTCCCGTTCCTGATGAAGGACCTCGGCCCCACGCTGGCGGGACGGCTGCAAGAGATGGGCTCGCGCCTGATGCGCGGCAATCGGGCGGCGGCGGACAGCAACCTGGCCGCGCGCATCCGCCGGGCCGGGCTCAACGTGATCGGCCGCACCACCACGCCGGAATTCGGCGTCTGCTCCTCGGCCGAGAACCCGGCCGTTTATGTGACGCGCAATCCCTGGAACCCCAGCGTGACCACCAACGGCTCCTCGGCCGGCACGGCGGCGGCGGTCGCGGCGGGCGTGCTGCCGATCTCGCACGCGACGGACGGCGGCGGCTCGATCCGCATTCCGGCCGGAGCCTGCGGCAACATCGGGCTGAAATCGTCGCGCGGCGTGTTCTCCCTCGCCCCCGCCGCGTCCGACCTCACCGGACTGGTGTCGATCCAGGGCTGCCACACCCGCACGGTGCGCGACACCGCCGCCTTCGTGGACGCCTGCCGCGGCGGCGCGCCCGGGGAGTTCATGCCGTTCTGGACCCCGGCCCAGCCCTATGTCGAGCTGATCCGCCGTGACCCGCCGCCGCTGCGCATCGCGCTCTCGCACGAATGGGGCGACTACCGTGCCCTACCCCATCTCGTGGCCGAGCTGGAGCGGGCCGGCCGGCTGCTGGAAGAACTGGGGCACCATGTCGACTGGGCGCTGCCGGCGGTCGATTTCCGGGCCGCCTTCGCCGCGCAGACGACCTGCTACATCAGCAACTTCGCCCAGACGATCGCCAACCTGCTGGAACCGCTCGGCCTCGACCGGCCGCCCGAAGACCTAGTCGAGCCGATCAACATCCGCATCTGGGAAGCCGGGCGGCAAACCTCCTACGCCGAGCGGGCGCGGATGCAGGCGGTGTTCAACACCACCGCGCGCGGCTTCGGCCGGTTCTTCGAAGACTGGGACATCATCCTGACGCCGGTCACCGCCCTGCCCACCCCGCCGATCGGCACCACCGCGTACCTGACGCTCAGCGACAACCCGTCCGTGCTCGACTGGTTCGGCCACCTTTGGCGCAACTTCGCCTACACGCCGCTGGCCAATCTGTGCGGCATCCCGGCGATCTCCCTGCCGCTGGCGATGGGGGACAACGGCGTGCCGATCGGCATCCAGGCGCAGGCCAAGCAGGCCGATGACGGGCTGCTGCTGCAGCTCGCGGCCCAGATCGAGCGGGCCATTGGCGGGCGGTGGAATGACGGGCGGCGGCCGGGCGTTCACGTCGCCGCTGGGTAGGCCAGGGGCGCTGCCCCTGGACCCCGCTGGGGCGTGGCGCCCCAGACCGCCAGCTCTGGTACTCCAGGAAGGTTTGGTAGGCTTCGACCATGTCCTCGACCGCGGCGTGGTAGAGTTGCTCGCCGTGCTCGGGCCGGGACAGCGACGGATCGGAGCCGATGCGGCCGTCCGGGAAGCGGCTGCGGTAGTCGGCGGCCTCGAAAAAGCCGCGGCTCTTGGGCGCGACCTTGGGCGACATCTGCGCCTGCTTTATCGCACCGGGCTGGTAGAACTGCGACAGCGAGACCTCGGCGGCGGTCGCATGGCCGCCATTGCTGTCGCCATAGAGCTCGTCGGCGAGCTTGCTGGCCCGTGGCCCGGCGGACCAGAACGTCATGCGGCACTTCAACGGCGGCCGGTCCGCTCCGAGCGAGGTTTCGGCATAGATCTCGTCGAATGCCGCCGTCACCGTCGCGACGTTCCCGCCATGGCCGTTGATGAAGAAGAACCGTTCGAACCCGTGCCGCGCCAGCGACAGCACCACGTCCCGAACCACCAGCATCAACGTCGACGGCCGCAGCGTGGCCGAGCCGGCGAATCCCAGATGATGCTGCGACATCCCGTAAGCCAGCGTCGGCGCCACCATCGCGCCGATGGCGTCGCCCACGCCCTTGGCCACGAACTCCGCGTCCAGATGGTCGGTGCCGATCAGGCCGTTCGGCCCATGCTGCTCCACCGAGCCGATCGGCACGATGCAGCCGCGCTTGGTGCCGAGGTAGTCCTCCACCTCGTGCCAGGTGGCGAGGGCGAGTTGCATGCGGGTGCTCCTGCTGTGTGGCGCCTGTTGCTGCGGAACGCTCCGTCAGATCAAGCCGCGGCGCAACCCGGCGCGGCCGGAACGAACGCCGCCGCGGCCGGGACGGTGCCAATCGGTGCCAGGTAGTCCCAGGCCGCCTTGCTTTCGGACGGCGGCTTGACGCGCCACAGCGTCACGTCGTGCAGCACCCGCCCGTCGCCGCGGATGCTGGTCTCGGCGCCGAAGAACGCCACCGGCATCGCCCGCATCGCCTGGTTGACCGCAACCGCGTCGCGCGTGCCGGCCTTCGCGACCGCGCGCAGGAAATGCAGCGTGGCGGCATAGATGCTGGCCTGGTTCTGGGTCGGCATCGCGCGGCGCTCGGCGAAGAACCGTTGCGCAAAGCCGCGCGAGCCGGCCGACTGGTCCCAATAGAAGCTGCTGGGGAAGCGCAGGCCCTGGGCCACGTCCAGGCCGAGCGCGTGGATGTCGGTGATGTAGACGAGGAACCCGGCCAGGGTCTGGCCGGTCTTGCCCTGCAGCCCGAACTCGGCGAGCTGCTTGACCAAGTTGACCTGGTCGCCGCCGACGCTGGCCAGGCCGATCACGGTGGCGCCCGAGCTCTGGGCGGCCAGGATCTGCGACGCGAAGTCGGTGTTGCCGATGGGGAACTTGGTGCTGCCGATCACCTTGCCGCCGCTGGCCTCGATCACCTTGGTCGCTTCGGCCTGCAGCGCCGCGCCGAAGCTGAAATCGACGGTGACGAAGAACCAGGTGCGGCCGCCGCCCTCTGTGATAACCCGGCCGATGCCGGCCGCCATGGCATGCGTATCGTCGGCCCAATGGGTGCTGGTAGGGCCGCAGAACTTGGTGGTGAACTCGGTGACCGCGGCGGCGGTGATCATCACCGTCCGGGTCTTGTCGCGGGCGACCTGCTGCACCGCGAGCGCAACCGGCGTGACCGGGAGGTCGGTGATCGCATCGACCCCGTCATCGTACCACTGCCGGGCGACGGCGCCGGCGATGTCGGGCTTGTTCTGGGTGTCGGCGTGGATGATCTCGATTGGCAGGCCGAGCACGGTCGGCCCGAACTCCGCCGCGGCGAGCCGGGCCGCGGCGATCGAGCCGGCGCCGCCGCTGCTCGCATACGGGCCGGATTCGTCGGTCAGGACGCCGATCCGGATCGGCGCCGAGCCGGCCCCTTGCGCCCGGGCGCGCCCGAGACCCGCGGCCCCGACCCCCGCAGCGAATGCCGAGGCGGCCAGGACCGTGCGTCGCGTGGTTGCCATGAAAGCGTTCCCTTCCGGTTGGATCAGAGTGCCAGGACCAGCTTGCCACCGCGCGCGCGTGAGCAGCACGCCATCATCCGCGTCTGGCTCGCCCGCTCGCCGGCGCTGAGCACCGCGTCGCGATGCTCGGCCTCGCCGCGCAGGATCGCCACCTCGCACGATCCGCACAGCCCTTCCTCGCAGTCGCTCGGGACGTCGATGCCGCTCGCCCGCAGCGCCTGCAGCAGGCTCTGGCCGGGCCCGACGTCAACCGTGAGCCCGCTATCCCGCAGCTCGGCCTGGAACGGACGGTCGCCCGCCGCACCCGATGGCCGCGCCCGGGCGGAAAACAGCTCGGTGTGCAGCCGCCGGTCCCCGGGCGGCAGCGCGCGCTCGGCCGCCGCAACCAGTCGTTCCGGCCCGCACACGTAGATCACGGCGTCGGCCGCGGCAGCAGCGATGACGGCGCCGACGTCGAGCCGCCGGCCCTCGTCCGCCGGGTAGAAATGCACGCGGCCGCCATGGTCGCGCGCGAGCCGGTCGCAGAACGCCATCCCGGCGCGGCTGCGCCCGGCGTAATGCAGCGCAAAGGGCTTGCCGAGTCGCCGGAGCCGGTCCGCCATCGCGATGATCGGCGTGATGCCGATGCCGCCGGCGACCAGCATTGTGTCAGCCGCTTCTTCGTCGAGGCGGAAATGGTTCTTCGGCCCGCGCAAACGCAGTTCGGTCCCGGGCGCGACCGTATTGTGCATGTGGATCGAGCCGCCGCGGCTGTCGGACGTGCGCAGCACGGCGATCTCGTAGCGGTCGCGCTGCTCCGGGTCGCCGCACAGCGAGTAGCTGCGGACGGCGTCGCCGATGAGCACGTCGACGTGCGCGCCGGGCGTCCAGCCGGGCAGTGCGCTTCCATGCCGGTCCTGCAAGGTGAGCCGAACGATCCCCGCTGCGGCCGGCTCGGCCGCGGCGACGCGCAGGGTGCGGGCGATCGCCTGCCGGGCCGGCGCGCCGACCGGGAAGCGCGTGGCGCCGGTGAGCACCGTTCCGTCGCGGCGCTCCGGGTTTTGCGCCGGGTCCCACTGCACGAGCAGATGGTCCGGACCACGGAACGAGGTGTTCGGCAGGTAGGAAAACACCTGGTCCGGCACCAAGCGCATGTGCGGCAGCCGGCGGGCGAACTCCTCGAGGAACACGCGCATCTCCATGCGGGCCAGGTTCTTGCCCATGCATTGATGGCCGCCATAGCCGAACGAGAGATGGTCGGTGGTGTTGTCGCGATGGATATCGAGGCTGTCCGGGTTCTCGAAATGCCGCTCGTCGTGGTTGGCCGAGGTCATCACGATCAACAGCTTGGCCCCTTGCGGGATCGCCACACCGCCGACCTGCACTTGCGTCAGCGCCACCCGGCGCCAGGCCACGATCGAGCCCGACAGGCGCAGGCACTCCTCGACCGCGTTCGGGATCAGCGACGGGTCGGCGCAGATCTCGTCCCAGGCCTCGCGGTGCTCGAGCAGCAGGCGCATCGCATTGGCGGCGGCGTTGGCGGTCGTCTCGTGCGCGGCGACGATCCCGGCCATCATCATCGAATGCAAGTAGGAGTCGGTGACCACCTCGGGCAGCTCGGCCTGCCGCCGGATCGCATACGCCATCCAGCCGTCGCCCGACGGGTCGCGCCGCATCTTCTCCAGCACGCCGCCGGCATAGTGCCAGAACCGACCGACCGCCTCGGCGACGGCGAGCTGCTCGTCCGGCGTCGGGCGGCCCCAGGTGTTGACGGTGTGGGCGATCGAGTAGGCGCGCAGCGTCGCCATGTCCTCCTCCGGCACGCCGAGGAAGTGCAGCGCGACCGTGAGCGGGATCTCCCACAGCATGTCGTCCACGAGGTCGGCCGCGCCGCGGTCGATGAAGCGGTCGATGTATTGCCGGGTCAGGCGGCGGACGGTCGGCTCGTGCGCGGCGAGGTTGTCCGGCAGGAACGAGTGCAGCAGCGCGCGGCGGCGCTCGGTATGGGCCGGCTCGTCCTCGTTCACGAGCGTGCGGTTCATCGCATAGCCGTAGCGGGCGAGGATGGCGTTGGCCGCGTCCCCGGTGGGCGTGATCTTCTCCAGCGCGTTGGCGGGCGAGAACGCGGCGGTGTTGCGGAACACGGCCTTCACGTCGTCGTAGCGGCTGACCACCCAGTAGCCGATGGCCGGGCTGAAGAACACCGGCTCCTCGGCGCGGGACCAGCGCAGCGCCTCGGCCGGGTCGAGCTGATAGGCCGGACCGAACGGGTCGAACTCAGCCGCCTGAGGCGATGGTGCGAACGGACAACCGGGGGCCGACATGCTCATCTTGGATCTTCCCCTCCCGTTGCTCCCCGTTATAGGGCGCGCGCCGAAGCCGGCCAACCGGGCGCCGGAGGCCGCAGCCGACCGAACCCGTCCGGCCGGCGTTGCAGGTGACGCCCCCTTCCACGGAGCCCGCCACCGATGCCCAACCTCGTCCAATCAGCCGTGCGCCGGGTCGTCGAACGCGGGGTCCTGCTGGTGGCCGCTTTCAACCGGCGCCGCCTGCCGCAAACCGATAACCCTTACCTGGTCGGGATCCATGCGCCGATGCGGTCGGAGCTCATGCTCGAGGACCTCGCCGTCACCGGCGTGATCCCGGACGGGCTCGACGGCCGCTATTTGCGGATGGGGCCGAACCCGGTGCGGCCCGAGTCCGCGGGCCACCATTGGTTTCTCGGCGACGGCATGGTGCATGGCCTCGCCCTCCGGGGCGGCCGGGCCGTGTGGTACCGCAACCGCTGGATCCGCTCGCGCCTCGCGGCGGCGGCGCTCGGCCGGGACCCGGCGCCGGGACCGCGTCGGGGTCGCAATGACACCGTCAACACCAACGTGGTCGAGATCGGCGGCCGCGCCGTCGCCGTTGTGGAAGCGGGCAGCTTCCCCGTCGAGCTGTCCGACACCCTGGAGGAGCAGCTCTACACCGCGTTCGACGGCACGCTCGACGGCGCGTTCACCGGGCATCCGCACCGGGACCCGCGCACCGGCGAGCAGCTCGCGGTCGCCTATGACGGCAGCGTGTGGGATCGCGTCCGCCACCTCGTCCTGTCGCCGGCGGGGCGGGTGGTGCGCGAGGTCGCAATCCCGGTCCAGCATGGCCCTTGCATCCACGACTGCGCCTTCACCGCCCGGTTCGTCGTGGTGCTCGACCTTCCCGTCACCTTCTCGATGCGGGCCGTGCTGGGCGGCCACGCCTTCCCGTTCCGATGGAACCCGGCGCACCGCCCGCGCATCGGCTTGCTGCCGCGAGGAAGCGAGGCCGGCAGCATTATCTGGTGCGAGGTCGAGCCGTGCTTCGTGTTCCACGTCGCCAACGCGTTCGACGGCGAGGACGGCACGGTGACGCTCGACGTGGTCGCCTACAAGACCATGTTCGCGTCCACTGCCAGCGGATTGGATGCGCTCGGCCGGTTCGAGCGGTGGACGATCGACCCGCCGGCGCGGCAGGTCGGCCGCCGCGTGGTCGACCCGACGCCGCAGGAATTCCCGCGCATGGACGAGCGCCGGTTCGGCCAGCCGTACCGGTTCGCGTACACCGTCTCCGTCCCGCCCGACGCCGACCCGCAGCTGACCGGCGCCACGATGCTGTTCAAGCACGACCTGCAGACCGGCGAGCGATGGGTGCACGACTTCGGTGACACGCACTTGCCGGGCGAGTTCGTGTTCGTCCCGGCGTCAGCCGACGCCGCCGAGGACGAGGGCTGGCTTGATCGGCCTGGTGGTCAATGCGGCGGAGGACACGACCGACTTCACCATCCTCGACGCACGAGGACTTCGAGGCGGACCCGGTCGCGACCGTCCGGCTACCGCACCGAATCCCACCCGGCTTTCACGGCAACTGGTTCCCCGCCGCCGGCGCTTCCGACCCGGAAGCCAGACCGTAGCGAAGACGCCGCCCTAGCCGAACCCACCGTAGCGGGTGCGCAGACTCGTCCGGTCGATGCGGGTCGGGGTCGAGAGCGTGGCGATGCGTTCGGGGGTGTGCCGGGTCTCGACCAGCCGGATCAGGCGCTGGCCGGTCAGGTCGGCGGCGGACTGGGCGGGGCCGGGATGCGGCGCGAGGCCGGCGATGCAGTCGTGGAACACGGTCGTCTCGAATTGCGGAAACGGGAACAGCGGCGGGTGCGGCGGCGCCGGCTGGCCCGGCGGCGGCGGAACCGCAGGGCGCTCCATGATCCACTCGGCAGTGGCCCCGGCCACGCGCGGGCGGGTCAGCGTGCCGTCGGCCAGCATGACCTCCGGCGCGCGGGCGTGCACCTTGGCGATGTTGCCGGTGGTCGCATTGTGCAGAAAGGCGTGGACGCGTCGCGGGTGCTTGACCCAGAGCATGCAGCGCACGTCGTCGCCCGGCGTAACCGGCACACCGTCGAGGAAGCGCCGATGCAGCTTGGTCTCGTCGCGCGCCCACCACTGAAACCAGGCCCGCGCCGTCGTCTCGCCGCCGGCCGTCGGCAGCGACTGCTCGGTGCCGACCTGCGGCAGCGAGGCGTCGAGATAGAGCCGCTGCCCGTCGAGCCCGATCCAGGTCGAGCAGTCGTAGACCGTTTCGGGCGCGACCGGCACGCGGTCGGCCGGCGGCGGCAAGGCGAGCGCGGGAACATGCCAGCGGCCGACGATCAGCACGAATTGCCGCCGGTTGTTCGCCTCGATGTAGGCGCCGGACCAGTTCGCGCTGAGTTCGTAGGGGCTCGGCGTGCCGACCGGCGTCACCGGCTGCGGCGTTTGCTGGCCGACGAAGGCGATCCGTTCGACCACCGGGTCGACGAACTCGAGAGGCGGGGAGAACACGGTCGCAAAGGCGCGGAACAGCAGCGATTGCGTGTCCGGGTCCGGCCGCGGCGGCAGGCCGAAATGGGCCAACTCCTCCTGCGACGCGTGCAGCGGGTCGAAGCCGCGGGGCGGCAGCGGGCCCCCGAACTCGTCGGTCGCCCCCGTTCGGCGCCCCCGTCCTCGGCGCCATCGGTATCGTCGTCGCGGACGTATCGTGCCATGTCCGGCTCCCCCCGCGCGTTCGCGCCCGTCACAGCCATTCCTTCTTGGCGGCGTCCAGCGCCTTCGGATACCAGGTCTGGTTGCGGAAGGTCGCGTTCTGGCCTGGCGGATCCGGAATGTGCGCGGTCAGCAGCGGATGGATCTGCTTGGCAAGCTTCCGGCCGGCTTCGGTGTCGCTGGCGTAATGCAGCCCGGCGATCTCACGATTGCGGGCGATGCGGTCGGCCAGAGTCCAAAGGTCGTCGGCGAGGTGGCCGGCGTCCGGGCGCCCGGCGAGCACGTCCGTCATGCACAGCGCCATCAGGTGCGTCTGCGTCGAGTGGCCGCTCGGCAGCGATGCGTGGCCGGGAACCGCGAGCGGCGGCAGCAGCGCCGGGCAGATCTGCGAAGGCCGCGGCCGCTGGTACTTGCCCTTGTAGAACATCGCGCAGAACGTGCCGATCTGGCTCGCGATGGTGAGCACCTTGGCGGTGGCCGGATAGGCGCCCGGGCTGGCGCTCAGCAGGTTGAGAAAGTAGCTGATGAATTCGTCGGCCTGCGACAGGATCTCGCCCAGCGCGTCCGACCGTTCGTCCTGCGCGGCGGTGACGAGGTCGCCGATCTCGCCTTGCACCTCCGGATGCGCGGCCGGCGACCAGTCGAACGGGCCGCCGGCCGGCATCCAGGGCGGCAGGATGTCGAATGCGTCCCATCCCACCGTCTGCACGAACTCGGTGATCGCGAGCCACGAAGTCCACTCGGCCGACCAGTTCCGCTCCGGGAACGTCTTCGCGCCCACCCGCAGCCCGGCGATGCGCTGGTCGGGGTCGTTGGGCCCGCTGCTCAGCACGGTCACGAAGGGCAGGCCGATGCGGTCGGCGAAGAACCATCCGGATTGGACGCTCGTCGCATTGCCGCCGCCGCCCGCATTGGCGGCATTGCCGTCATTGCCGTCGTTGCCGTCGAAGCTTCCGGTCATGCTGGTTCCTTTCGGGGCTTAGGAGGGAACGGCGCGAGCGTCGAGCCGCCAGTCGAGCAGTCAGTCGAGCCGTCAGTCGGGCACGTCCGCCAGGCGTAGCCGCTCGATGAAGGCGTCGCGGGCGTCACCGGTGAGCGGCGTCCGGGCGCGGTAGCTGGACAAGCGGAACGTCGGCACGAGCTGCATTATTCGGCGGGCCACGTCGCGCGCCTCGGCCTTGCGGCCGAGGGCGACGAGGCTCGCGGCCAGGCAACGCAGATTGGAGGTGTTGCTGCCGCTATGCGCCGCCGACAAGCGGCCCCAGGCGACGGCGTCCTCGAAGCGGCCGTCCAGGTAATAGGCTTGCGAAAGGTAGTGCTCCAGCCAGAACGCGTCGGGGCCGATCGGTGACAGCCGTGCCCCGCGTTCGGCGCGCACCACCGCGTTCGCGGTGTCGCCGAGGTAGCCGAGCGTGAGGCTGCTATAGCTCCAAGCCCAGGCGCAGCTCGGGCCGGCCGCCAGCGCGCGGTCGAAATAGCCGCTGGCCAGCTCGTAGTCCTTCAGCAAATAGGCTTGCACATGGCCGTAGATGGCCAAGGCCAGCGCGTCATTGGGATCCCGCTCGATCGCGCGCCTCGCGGCGTCGGCGGCCTCACGCCCGGTCCGCCGGCTCGTTGTCCGACCAGCCCTGCGCGACCCAGCGCATCCGCACCGAGGCCAGGTGCGAATAGGCCGGCGCGTAGCCGGGCTCCTCGCCGCGTGACCTGCTCCAGCAGGTCGCGCGCCTGGGCGATCGAGCCGCGGTCCATCCGGTAGAACAGGTCGAGCGCCTGCAGCGTGCGGTCGAAGGCGGTCATGCTGTCGGGATGCTTGCGCAGGCTGCGGCTCAGCTCGCGTTCGCGCAGATGCGGCGCGATGGAGGTCGCGACCCGCACCGCGATGCGGTCCTGCAGGTCGAACAGGTCGATCAGGTCGCCGTCGAACCGTTCGACCCAGATGATCGAGCCGGTTCGGGCCTCGCTCAGCTCGACGGCGATGCGCAGGCTTGTCGCGGGCGCGGCGCACGCTGCCGTGCAGCACGTAGCGCACGTCGAGCTCGTGCCCGACCCGGCGCAGATCGAGCGGGGCGCGGGCGAAGGTCTGGGTCGAGCTGCGCGCGATCACCAGCAGGTCCTTCAGCCCGCCGAGCGCGCGGATGATGTCGTCCACCATGCCTTCGGCGAAATAGGCGTCCGACTGGTCCTTCTGCAGCGTGCGGAACGGGAGCACCGCGAGCGAGGGGCGATACTCCGGCGCGCTTTCGGGAATGCCGGCCATCGGCGTGAGCCGCGGCAGCGCCGGCATTCCGGCCCACGCCGCGCAATCGCCGGGCGGGATGGTGTGGACCGTGACCGGGTCGCGGATGTTCTTCAGCCGCGGCTCGCCGAAATAGGCGTAGCCGACCGTTACGACGCGGCGGACCTGCTGGTAGACCGCGTCGGACAGGGCGATGCCGCCGGGCTCGGCCACCGCCTCGAGCCGGGCGGCGACGTTGACCGCGTTGCCGCCGGTGCGGTCCTGCTGCACCATGATCTCGCCGGAGTTGAGGCCGATGCGGAACCGGATGTGCCGGTCCGGCGGCAGCCGGGCGTTGCGCAGCGCGACATCGGCCTGGACCCGCAGCGCGCATTTCAACGCCTCCACGGCGCTCGGGAACTCGGCCATCACCCCGTCGCCGGTGACGGCGAAGACGCGTCCGTGCCGCTTCTCGATCTCCCGCAGGAACCGGCCGAGCTCGACGCCGACCCGGCGATGCGTTTCCTCCTCGGCGCGCGACATCAGCGCGCTATAGCCGGCGATGTCGGCGCCCATGACGGCGGCGAGCCGGCGCTCGACGCGGCCGCCGCGGGCAGGCCGCCCGGCTTTCGGCCGGTTGTAGTCGCCGCGGATCATGACCCTCCCGCCGTTGGGGACCGGGGCATGCACCACCCGGACCGTTTCCGGCTGGTCACGAAGCACCGCCGAACGCTGAATTTCGAGTGTCTCGACCATAATCCTCCGGGCGTGAACAGACAATCGCCCAGGTTGCTCTATGCAAGCCCGACCGGCGGCATTCTAATGCCGCAACGATCGCGTTGGGGTGTGACCTAGGTTACACCGGAGGCGCATTCAGGCGGGGTGTGCCGCATCGCCTCCGCTCGTCACGCCGGGCGGTCAGCCATCGCGGCTGGGGCCGCCGAAGGTCCGGCGGCGAAACGCGCCCGCAACTCGCGCTTCAGCAGCTTTCCGGCCGTGCTCTTGGGCAAGGCGTCGACGAAATGGATGCGCTTGGGCAGCTTGAACGGCGCCAGGCGGTCGCGCGCATGCGCCAGCAGCGCGGCCTCCACCGCTTCGCCGCCACCGCCGGCGCCGTCCCGCAGCACGACCACCGCCGCCACCGCCTCGACCCACTTCGGGTCCGGGACAGCGATGACCGCGACCTCGGCCACGAGCGGGTGGGTGAACAGCGCCTCCTCCACGTCCCGGCTCGCGACCAGCACGCCGCCGGTGTTGATCAGGTCCTTCAGGCGGTCCACCACGGTGATGTAGCCCGCCTCGTCCATCGTGCCGATGTCGCCGGAATGGAACCAGCCGCCGGCAAAGGCGTGCGCCGTTTCCTCCGGCATCTCCCAATAGCCCTGCAGCAGCTGCGGCGAGCGGTGCACGATCTCGCCCGGCACGCCCGGCGGGCAGTCGCGCATCTCCGGATCCACCACCCGCGTCCGCACGTGCAGCACCGGCCGGCCCACCGAGGCCGGCCTCGCATCGTGCTCCTCGGGCCGCAGCACCGTCGCCAACGGGCCGATCTCGCTCTGCCCATACGCGTTGAACGGCCGCGCGGCCGGCAGCCGGCGCCGCAGCTCCTCCAGCACCGGAACCGGCATGATCGAGGCGCCGTACTGCACCCGTTGCAGACTGCCGAGGTCGCGGACCAGGAGGTCGGGATGCTGCAGCAATCCGACCCAGACCGTCGGCGGCGCGAAGAACGACGAGATCCGCTCCCGCTCGATCAGTTCGAGAACGAGCCCCGGTTCAGGTGCCTCGATGAGGTGGCTGTACCCGCCGGTCAGGAGCGACGGCATCACGATGCAATGCATCTGCGCCGAGTGGTATAACGGCAGCGCAGCCAGGGATCGGTCCTCGGCTGTGTAGTCGAACGCCACGATGCAGCTTGCGTAATGCGTGACGAAGGCCCGGTGCGTCATCATCGCGCCCTTGGACGGCCCCGTCGTGCCGGCGGTGTAGAGCAGCTGCACGAGGTCGTCGTCCCGCGCCTGCTCGTCGGGCTCAGGATCGCCCGCCGCACCCCAACGCGGATCGGCGGCGGCGGTCAGCACGTCGACGTCGCCGGGGCCGGTCAGCGTGCCGCCGATTGCGACGCCGGTCCGCGCGCAAGCGCTGGTGGCGGCCTCATGCAGCAAATCCTGGTAGAACAGCGCCCGCGCTCCGCACTGGCGCAGGATCGCGTCCAGCTCGGACCCCGTCAGCGCGTAGTTCACCGGCACATGGATCAGCCCGGCGCGAGTGCAGCCGAGCCACAGGAGGAAATACGCGTCCGAGTTGCGGCCCAGCGCCGCCACCCGGTCGCCGTGCCGCAGCCCCAGCGACAGCAGGAAGCGCGCCACCCGGTCCGCCGCCAGATCGATCTCGGCGAAGCTCCACAGGCGGCCGGCAAACGACAAGGCGGGTTTGTCGCGGTAAATCTCCGCCGCGCGCCGCACGGCGTCCCCGATCGTGCTGCGCGCGGCCGGGAGCGTCACCTACTTGGCCGGCTGCAGCGCCGGGCCGCGGGCCGCCCGCTCGGCCTCGTACTGCGCCCGCGCGGCGTCCACCGCCTGCATGTGCACCTCCGCCAGGCCCGGCCGCGCCTTCTGCGCATGCAGCGCGGCCGCCACCGTCGCATGCTGCTGGCCTTGGAAGCGCGGCATCACGTCGCGCGCGATCAGCCCGTAGCTGCGCTTGGTCGCCTCGAAATTGGCCCAGTTATGCGCGAGCAGCAGGTAGGCGCCGAAGCCGCCATTGGATTGCGCCCAAAGCCGCTCGATCTGCTGCGCGCACATCTCCGGCGTGCCGATCGCGCCGAGGCCGCTGTCGTTGACGAAGTCGATCATCTCTTTCGCGTTGGTCCCCGGCA
This sequence comes from uncultured Alphaproteobacteria bacterium, assembly GCA_963792675.1. GTDB lineage: Bacteria > Pseudomonadota > Alphaproteobacteria > Acetobacterales > Acetobacteraceae > JBBROS01. The sequence goes on along the minus strand of CAWBWT010000006.1, from coordinate 30,748 downwards.
TCGCCATTTGCGGGAAGGCGGCGACGTCCTGGAAGTAGTGGAACCATTGCTCGATGCCGTACTCGACGTCGGCCCGCGCCTGGGCCGCGGTCTCGGCACAGTGCACCATGCCGACCAGGCGCCACTTCGAGCGGTCGACCGGCTTGCCGTGCGCCCGTGCCTCTTCCTCCACCACGGTCCAGTGCAGCGCCAGCGCGTCGAACCCGGCCGCCGTGGTGGCGCCGACCGACAGCATCCCGATGCCGTGCCGGCCCGCCAGCTTGGCGCCGGTCGGCGACGCCACCGCAGGCACCGCCACGTCGAACTGCGAGTAGGGGCGCAGGTGCAGCCGCGCCTCCTGCAGGTCCCAGCGCTCGTTCCTGAACGTCACCGGCGCCTCGGTGCGCAGCAGGCGCATGATGATGTCGAGCCCCTCGTCGAGCAGCCGGCGGGTGTCCTTCTGCGTCAGCCCGATCATGATGCCGTCGGTCGGCAGCGAGCCGGGGCCGACCCCCAGCATGACCCGGCCGCGCGTGAGGTGGTCGAGCATGACGATCCGCTCCGCGACCCAGAGCGGGTTGTGGTACGACACCGACACGACGCCGGTGCCGAGCCGGATGTGGCGGGTCTGCGCCGCGCAATGGGCGATGAAGATCTCCGGGCTGGCGCTGATCTCGCTGCCGGCCGAATGGTGCTCGCCGAACCAGGCTTCGTCGTAGGCGCAGCGGTCGAGCCATTGGACGAGCTCGGTATCCTCCTGCAGCGCTAGGGTGGGGTTGATCCCCGGCTTGTGGAACGGGGCCAGAAAGATCCCGAAACGCATGCGCTGGTTCATTGCTTGCCTCCGTTGGCGCGGACGTATCCCAGATGCATTTCGCCCGAGCGCCGAACGGAAGGGAAGCGGGAACTACGGGACCGAGGGCGGGAACGGCGCGAGCGGACCGATCGTCAGGGTGGCGCCGCCGATCGTGCGCGGCCCGCCCTCGCCCTTTGCCAGGAACGGGAAAGCGTCGAAATTGGACGGTGTCACCGGGAAGCCGGGCGGCCCGTCGGCGACCTGGAAGCCGAAATTGGGCGCCTGGTACTGGCCGGTCGACAGCCCCGCCAACGCCGCGCCGTTCAGGCCGCGCTGGTTGCCGAGCTGCACCTGGCCATGCCGGGTGCGGGCCACGAACTCGCGCGTGACCGGCAGGAAGTTGCCGGTGCCGACGTCGAAGCGGAAGCGGCCGCGATTGCCCTTGCCGGCGGCGAAGCCCGGCTCCGGCAGCACGGTGCCGAGCAGGCGCGGCGTCTCCGAGCCGTCGCCCGGGTTCACGTCGACGGCGAGGATATCGACCAGCTGCGTGGCATCCGTCACCCAGCCGGCGATGACGATGTTCAGCTTCGGCTCCGGGATCGGGATCGGTCCGCCGTCGATGCCGAGTCCGGGGTTGGGCGGCACCGTGATGTTGAGCGCGCCGGTGCCGATCTTGGAGCGGAACAGCAGCATGTAGGCGGGGCCGCTGGCAGCTGCCGTGCCGGGGGCGGTGGTGATCTCGACCTTCTCGGCCGTCACCGTGGTGGCCGAGATGTAGAATTGCTGGTTCATCGTCAGGTTGCCGGGCCCGGCCGGCTTGGTCGGGTCGAACGGCGTCACCGGCGCGCCGGGGTCGAGCTTCATCAGGTTGCCTGAAAAGGCGACGTAATCGCCGACCATGAACGGCGCCTGTCGCCACGGGTCGGGCGTGGCGTCGCCGCCGGCGTTGGACGCCGCCTTGGCCGGCATCGCAATCCCCGTCAGCGGCGCGCCGACCTGCAGCAGCGGATCGTGCGGGAACGGCGCGGTCACGCCGGGCGCCGGGTTCAGCGGCCGGTTGAACAGCGGCCGGTCCGGATCGACCGCCGGCGGCGCCACCGTCGGCAGGCCCATCGGGAAGCCGTTGCCGCTGGTGACGGTCGGGTTGTCGGTGTCGGCGGTGAAGCGCGGATCGGGGCTGTGCGCCAGGCCGTAGCGGCCGACCGGGTCGTTGATCTCGACCACCGTGCCGGTGCCGAGTGTGTTCAGCGTGCCGTTCACCTCGAACCGGCCGCGGGGAAAGTCGATCGCGGTGATGAAGCCGACGCCGCCATTGGCGATCTCCTGCGCCACCGGCAGGATCAGGGCGGCGACGAAGGTGCCGGGCGCGCGGCCGCCGGTGCCCTTGCTGTCGATGTTGCCGATCACCGCCACTTCGAACGACGGGAACGGCCCGGGAAAGGCGCCGGCCGCTGGCGCGGTCGCCGGCACGTCGGCGAGTGCCAGCCCGGTGATCGGCTGGCCGCCGGCGTTGGCGGCCGGATGGTTGACCGGCGGATGCGCCGCGGCCGGGATCGAGCCATCGAACACCGGCGCGGATTGGGCCGGGTCGAACAGTTGCGCCCAGGCCAGCGCATGCGCCGGGAATTGCACGATCAGGTTGTCCGGCACGACGATGATCGTGTTGTTGACCGTCAGCGTGCCCCCGGCCGTGGCGGCGCCGCCCGGGTTAAGCGTCGCCTGCTGCACGAAGCCGTTGACCGCGAAGGCCGCCGGCACGTCGCTGTTGAACACCGTCAGCTGCGCCTCCGCCGCCGCGGCCCAAACCAAGCCGCACAGCAGGGTCAGCGTCGAGACGATGGGAGCGGTTCGGGAGTGGGATCGCATGGCGTCCTCCTCGGCTATCGGGGCTGGTGTCGTCGCCGCCGCTCGTGCGGCGATCTGTTGGTCCGGGCGCCGCTCGTGCGGTGCTTGTCGGGTAGCCGCGCCGCTAGTGCGGCGGTCTGTCGGGTAGCCGCGCCGCTAATGCGGCGCTTGCGGATCGAGGTCGAGGAAAGTGGTGAGCGGCGCCTGGTGGCCGTTGCGGCCGACGGCGGCGATCTCCTTGGGTTCGTCCTCGGCTGGCCGGCCAGCGCGCGCCCCGTTCGGCACGAACAGTTGCGGGTGGTCGAACGGTGCCTGCTCGAGCGCGACCCGCTCGTCGGCGAGGCCGTGGGCCACGAACCGGACGAGGTCCTCCATGTTCTGCTGCGCGCTCGGCCGGAACTCGGGGAAGCGCAGCGCCGGGATGCCGTGGATGTCGGTGTCGAGGTCGGCGAGGTTGGTGTTCGGGAAGTTGCCGCCGCGGGTGTAGAACTCCACCACCTGCCGCAGCGTCGCCGAATCGCCGTTGTGGAAGTAAGGCCCGGTGAGGCGGACGTTGCGCAGGTTGGGCACCTTGAAGTTGCCGTGGATGGCCTGACGGTCCAGCACTGGCGGCGGCTTGTGGGTGACCGGGTCGAGCTGGACGAAGCGCAGCACGTCGGGCGGCAGCTTATTTTCCTTCGCGAGGTGCGCCAGCGCCACGTACGACAGCGGGAACGGCTTATCGCCGTCCAGCTCGTTGCGGAACGGCGGCAGGTCGGGTGCGGTGCCGGCGCGGCCGGTATCCTCGAGCGTGCGACGCACGCCGATGTTGTAGAAACCCTTGTCGTAGTTGGCCGAGCTGCCGTCGCCCATCGTCATGAACTCGACGATGTCGGTGGGGCGACCCTGGAAGTCGGGCCGCAGCGCGTCGTCGCCGACGATCTCGGAGATGGTGTGGTTGGTCATGATCGGGGCGACGTGGCAGTTGTTGCAGCGGGCGCCGCGGTCGGGGTCGGCGTCCATGAACAAGCTGAGCCCGTTGCGCTCACTCGCGTCCAGCGCGTCGCGGTTGGGCTTGACGCCCTTCGAGGGTGCGCCCTGGAAGCGGTCGAACGGGGTGTCGTCCGACACCAGGGTCGCCTCGTAGGCTTGCACCGCAAGGCCCCAGAACATCGAGAAGTTCCATTGCATCAGACTGTACTGGTTGCCCTTCATGCCGGGGCCGATCCGCAGCCCTTCCATGGCCTCGCCGTAGCCGGGGCTGCGCACGATGGTGCGTTCGTTGTTGTGCGAGCCATGCTCGACGTGCCGCGTCGAGAGGTCCTCCTGGACGTAGTATTCGTAGTCCCACCAGCGGTCCTCGAACGCCGCCTTGACCATCTCGGCATAGGTCGGGACGTTCAGCCCGGGGCGGCCGCGGGCCCCGCCCCGCGCGTCGGCCCGCGCCTGCGACAGGCGGCCGAGCACGCTGTCCTCGGGATGCACGACCTGCCTGGCCAACGGGCGCAGGCTGAGCAGCTTCTTGCCGACGTCGGGGAAGCCGCGGTTCTCCCACGACATCTCGAAGTTGCTGACGGCCGGCCCGACCGCCTGGGATGCGAGGCTCGAGTTGGTGATGCGCAGGAACACGTCTTGCAGCTTGCCGCCCTGCACCTGCTTGACGGTGCTTTGCCGGTCGCGGAAGCCGAACGGGTTGACGCCGTTGAAGATGTAGCTGGCGCGGCCGTCCCAGAAATTGTCGAAGTTGAACACTGCGTTGATCACCGTCGGCGCGTTGCGCCCGGGAACCCGGCGGATCCGGGTCGCCGTGTCGAAGTCCCCGGGCTTGGCCGTGTTGAAAATGTCCGGCGCCGCGGTGCCGGCATCCACCGCCTGGCCGGGCCTGACCGACTGGAACAGGGTGTGGCGCACGCCTTGGGACGAGATCACGTCGTTGGTGTCGCGGCTGACATTGGCGGCTTCGTCGAGCAGGGTGGTGTCGCCGCCGCGCGGCGTCAGCTCGGTCGGCCGCAGCCAGCCGTTGAGCGGAAAGTCGGCCGCGGTGAGCTGGCGGTTGGGGCCGAATTGCGGAAACCCAGGCACGTCCAGCTTGGCCGGCGCCGACGGTTGTTGGCCGGGCGGCAACGGCGTCGCCGGGTCGTTCGCGGTATAGGGCACCGTCGAGTTGCCGAAGCCGTGGTCACCGGGGAAGTCCTTGGTGCCAGTGAAATTCTGGTCGTTTAGACCTGGCGAGATTTGGTTGCGCGAACGGCTGTCGGCGCCGGCATGGAAATGGCAGGAGGCGCACGCCTGCACCCCGTCGCTGCCGACCTGCATGTCCCAGAAGAACGCCTTGCCCAAGCGCACCAAGGCTGCCTGGTCCTTGACGATCCCGGCGGCGACGAGGTCGCGGAACGGCACCGGCGTGTCCGGGCCGGGAATTGGATTGTCCGCGGCCGCCCGGCCCCGCGCCGGAATGATCGCCGCCGCCGGAACCGGCCGCGGCACCTCCCGCAGCGACAGCGTGCTCGGCTCCTGCGGCCGCACGGCGGTGGTGAGCGTCATCGAGGCGGCGGCAAGAACCAGAACGGTCGAGGTGCGATTGCGTGTCACAATACGTCTCCTTCTGCTGCAAGCCAGCGGAGCGGGCCTGCCCGGTCGGGTCGCGGAACGTCGTCGTCGAACCTTGGCAGCGGATCGGGGTCTGGTGCGGGCATTCGGTCGGTTCGCCTCGCCTACCCAGCAACGAGTAGGCGCAGGACAGTCAAACCCGATCGTCTCGGTCAGACGGCAACGTGTTGCCTGTAACAAACCAGTCCAGATGACCACGCCAGATTAGTCCGTATCCAAATCAAGTCAAGGTCGTTTTGCATCGTTGTTAGTATGGAATTTACATAGACCGGTGCTGTGTCTCGATTTCAGCGGTCGCCGCGGCGGCGTGTATCTGCAGGTCCTGCGCCGCCGGGCGGCCATACTCGGCCTTCTGCAGCCCGTAATACGTGCCGAGGAACAGCAGCAAGGTGGCGGCAAAGGCGGCGCCGCCCGCCTGGCCGAGGCGCCGCACGCTGCCGCAGCGCTCGTGCAGCGCGGTCTGCCACTGCGTCGGTCCATGCAGCAGCAGCACGATCATCGTCACCAAAAACGGCAGGTGGCCGATGGCGTCCGGTTTGCCGAAATCGAAGATCGCGGCGGTGAAGATGGCCAGCAGTCCGAGCACCGCCAGACGCAGCAGGCTGCGGCCGGTCAGGATAAAGAAAGCGAAGGCGAACTCCACGAAGCCGGCCAGCACCATGAAGGTGGATGGCGACAGGCCCATGGTGAGGTAGGGGCGCTGCTCCAGCAGCGGCAAAGTCCATTGCGGATAGGCCCACTTCTCGACCGCGCCCCACATCAGGCTGATGCAGAAGCTCGCCTGCAGGATGGGCAGGCGCCGGGCCCGCCACCGCGCCGAGGGGCTCGCGAGCAGCGCCACGAATGCCGCCAGGCCGAGGAACAACGGGTAGTCGCACAAATGAAAGGCGCCGTACTGCCAGACGCCGCAGGCGTACAGCAGCAGGATGCCGAGGCTGCCGAACACGCCGGTTGGGACCGTCAGCATGCTGGCGGCGATGCCGAGCTGCAGCCAGCCGGGCCATGTGGCGTCGGTGTGCAGCTCGGGCGTCAGCAGGGCGCCGCCGGCCGCGAACAGGGCCATGAAATAGCCGCCGATCCCGGCCCGCAGCAGGCGGTCCTCGACCGCATCGAGGCCGCCGGGCCGGCCGATCCGCGGCGTCCGCACCCACGCCACCCGGTCGAGCAAGAAGCTCGCGACCAGCAGCACGGTAAAGCCGGCGAATACGAGATCGAAGCGGCCATCGAGCACGCTGGCGACCGTCTTGGGCGGCTGCGCCACGTCGTATGGCGCGAACCATTTGATGTGGGCGGAGGCCGCATGCGGCGCGAACAGCCACGCGGCGAGCGCGGCCGGACCGCCGCGGAGCGCGACCCGGTGGTGCCGCGCAATTTGTACTACCGCGGTCAGCCAGACCACCGAGCGGGCCAGCGCCGCCACTTGCCGGGGACGCCGAAGGCAGCGCGCCTCGGTCGAACGAGGAGGATGTAGCAGGTCCATGTCCCATTCCCTTTCTGCTGATGCCGAGCGACTGGGGTTCGCGGCCGCGGGCCGGAACCCCGTGCGGCACCATTGCGCGTTCGGACCAATACAGCCGTGAGCCGCGTCACAAGGCAGGCAAACGGGCATGGAGCGGGCGGGAGCGCCACTGTATGTGCTGCGGCGCAATGCAGCGAAACGGCCTTGAGGCGAGATCGTTTCGTGATAGATAGGTTTCTGGCTACGCGTCTAAGGAAAGCGCTGCCTTCGCTGACGGAAGGAATGCCCATGTCCCGGCTGAAATGGCTGCAAGTCTCGCTGGTGGTGTTCGGCGTAACGTTCTGCCTGGTGTACCCGCTCTCGATCGTTTGGCCGTCGGGCTGGGCTTGGCACGACGGACCGCCTGCCGCCTCGCATTACTTCATGATGATCGTGGGCCTCTACGCGACGCTCGGGATCTTCCTGCTCCGCGCTTCACGCGACCCGGCGGCGCATCGATCGCTGATCGACTTCACGATCTGGTCCAGCGTCGTGCACGCGCTCATCATGGCAATCCAGTCTTACAGTCCCGGGGAGCACACCGGGCACATGCTGGGCGATGTGCCGGCCTTGCTGCTGGTGGCGGCGGTGCTGGGCGCGCTCACCTATTCCGGCGGCGTGCCAGATCGGAGCCGGCGCGCCGAAACGGCCTGAGCACGGGCTACAAGCGCCTGGCGAGGCTTGCCGCCGAGGGGGCACGCCCCCCCCCGGCGGCGGGGTTATGCGGCCGCCACTTCCAGGAAGAAGCGCACCATCTCGGCCGATGCGTCCGGGCCTTGCGGGTCGGTGTAGGAGCCGCCCGCGCTGCCGCCCGACCAGGCATGCGCGCCGCCCCGCACCAGCCAATGCTCGGCGATGGTCCGGTCATCGGCGCCGACATGCACCGTGCGGACGTAGCCGCGGCCGCCGGGCACCTGCCCGTCCTCGGTCCGCGCGCGCGTGACGGTCGCGGCGGTCGACTGCGCCACCACTGCGTCGCCGTTGCGCGGATGGACGGTCGGGTCGCGGTCGCCATGGAACACGATGGTCGGCACCACAAGCGACCCGCGCCTCCCCCCGGCGCCTTGCCGCATCGCCGCGAACGCCGACGGCATGTCATGGGCGGCGCCGCCGGCCAGCCCGGAATGGACCCCGATCGCGGCAAACAGGTCGGGATAGGCATGGCCCATGACCGACGCGGCGGCGCCGCCTGCGGACAGGCCGGCGACGAACACCCGCGCCGGGTCGACCGAGTAGTCGGCCATGATCTGCCGGGTGATGCCGGCGATCAGCGACGGTTCGCCCGCATCCCGCGCCTGGTCGGCCACGCTGAACCAGTTCCAGCATTTCTGCATGTTCGCCGACTGCGATTGCGCGGGGTAAGCAACAAGGACCCCAGTCCGTTCGGCGACCTCGTTCATCCGCGTGCCGGCCGCGAAGTCGTCGGGGTCCTGGGTGCAGCCGTGCAGCATGACGACCAGCGGCACCGGGGTCCCGGCGCTGTAGCCGGACGGCACGTAGAGCTTGTAGCTGCGGCTGCCCGCCTCGTTGGCGAAGGTGCCGGTCAGGAACCGCGCCCCGTCCGGAACGGCGGCCGCTGGCGTGGTTGGCTTGGCCCGGGCGCCTCGAACCAGGTCGCCCAGCGGAACCCGTGTCCGGAACGCCCGAAGCGCATCCGCCACCGGCCCGGACGGCTCCGCATTGCCGGCCGGTTCGGCGTACCCGTCGATCGTCGGCGGCTCGCGCCTGCCGCGGACCGGCGGCGAGGTAGGCGCCGGGCCAGGCACCGGGCCAGGCACCGGATAAGACGCCGGGGCGCCCTTCAGCATGCGCTGGATGGCGGCGGTCGCCTCCATCAGGCGTCCGCTTCCGGTGAGCTGTGTCGCTTCGCGCAGGCCTTGGTTCATCATGTCCAACATCGTCGTGTCATCCTCGTCTTGGGAACCCCTCCGGGCATTCCCGTTCGGAACCGCGAAGCGGCTTCCGTCGTCTCCCGATGCCCGATCCGCCGCGGTCGCGGCCCGTCAGCGGATGCGGTCGGCCAAGGCTTGGCGCACCGCCGGGCTGGCATGCAGCGCGCCCAGCACCGTCAGCGACGCGATCGTGGCAAGCGCCAGCTCCGCCGGGACGTCGTCGGCGATGCTGGCCAGGCCGAGCACGTTGATGTCCAGCATCCGGCCGGCTGTTTGCGCATCCTCGAGGTCCTTGCGGGTGATCGTCCGCAAGCCGAGGTCCAGGCTTTTTCGCGTCACCGACTGGCGAACGGCGTCGGCATGCCGCTCGAGCTGGTTGCGGATCGCGGTGCGGATGAAGTCGGTGCGGTTGGCGTAGAAGCCGTCGCGCACCAGCAGGTCCACGTGGCCCAGGTCGACGAAGCCGAGGTTGATCGTGATCTTCTCGCTGTCGGCCGGCTTGGCCCGGACCTCTCGTGCTCCTGTCATCGGCCTACCATCCCCGCACCATCCCACTGGATGGTAAATGGGCGGACGTTGCGTCTGAACAAGGGGCGCGGCCGACAGCACCCAAGCCGCAGGCCGGCTTGGGCGCGAACCGAGCCAGCGACTGCCATCGCCAACCACGGCTACGACGTCTGCGACATGCTCTCCGGCGTGGACGGGCGCCGGTCCCGCTGGGCCAGGCCTTCACCCGCACGATGGTCCGCGCCGCCGTCACCGGCGTGCGCCAAGGCGGCGCGCCCTAGCCGTGGGGCGTGGAGCCGGTTTGAACCAGGTTACGAGGGCCTGGGGCGCCCGCGGGTGCAGGGCAGCGCCCTGCCCCCGCCGCCGGTCAGTGCAGGTGCTCGGCCAGCCAGTCGGTCAGCACCTTCGCCACCTGGTCGTTGTTCTTCTCGAGCATCATCATGTGGCCGTTGCCGTGGATGCCGATGTCGGGCAGCCGCACGAAATCCGGCTGCACACCCATCTGCCGGAGGAAGCGGACGGTGCACTGGTCGTAACGGGCGTGGTACGACGCTTCCGACGAGAGCACCAGGATCGGCATCCGCTGCAGCGCCGGCAGCGTGCGCTTCGCCCCGCCCGGCAGCCAGCAGGGCTCCATGTCCGGCCCGTCCGTCTTCGGATCGAGGCCCGGCGCCAGGCTGGACGGCTGCTCGACCGGCGGGTCGAAGTTGAGCTTGGCGTAAGCGATGCCCCAGCGCCGCGAAAGGGTCGGGGTCGGCGCCGAGGGCGGCACCTCGAAGAAGGGCGGCCCGTTCGGCTCGACCGCCAGGATCGCCCGCACCAGGTCGGGCCGCGCATCGGCCACCAGCCAGCCGAACGGCCCGGAGCGGGAATGGGTCAGCACCACCGCCGGGCCGATCCGTTCGAGCAGAGCGACGAGGTCGTCGCGCGTGCTTTCGTCCATCAGCACGTTGTCGGTGATCGACGGCTCCTGCGAGGCGAAGAATTGCTCGAAGGTCGGGTCACCAGCCTGGCCGGAGCCGGGCCATTGCGTGTGCAGCTTGGCTTGCGGCCAAAGATTGTACTTTTCCGGTGCGGTGAAGCGCTGTTCGGTGCCGCGCGCCACCGACGGCGCCACCGGACCTTGCGCCGCCGGGTAGTAGGCGGAGCGGCCACGGCCCGGCTGGTCCACCACGTAGACCGCATAGCCTTGGCGGAGGAACCACTCGTTCCAACCGGGGCGGCCGTCGGGGGTACCGAGGAAGTTGGTCCCGGTCTGGCCGCCGCCATGCACCATCACGACGGGGTAGGGCTTGGTCGCACCGGCCGGGACCTGGAACTGCACGAACATCTGTCCGGCCATCGCCTGGTCGGCGCCCGACGGGAACAGGTGACCGCCGACGAAGAAGTAGCCTTGCCGGGCGATGGACAAGGGCGGCTCGGTCCCGGTGACCGCTTGCTGCGCTGCCAGCGGCGTGGCCAAAGCGCCGGCCAGCAGCAAGGCGCCCGCAAACAGGGTGCGGCGGTTCGTCATCGGTGTTCCTCCCAGGCTGTTTTCACGAGCTTAACCCGCGGGCGCCCGCACGACCAATCCGCCCGGTGTCCCGGCCGTGCTCGCGACGAGCCGGCGCTTGCCCCCGCCGACGCGGGCCGTCACTCTGGCGGGGCACGGCGACGCGGAGCAAGGCATGGCACAACCCTTCCATCTCGGCCTCTTCCTGCAGGGCTCCAGCGTGCAGGCCTGGGGCGAGCCCTGGACAGGACGCATCGGCGAGACCTGGATGGTGCCGGAGCTGTTCGTCGACGTCGCCCGCGCGCTCGAGCGGGCCTGCTTCGACTACGTGCTGCTGGAAGACTCGTCCTACATCGGCGAGAGCTACGCGGCGTCGCGCGAGATCTACCTGCACAACGGCATCGCCGTGCCGCGGCAGGACCCGTCCGTCGTCGCCACGCTGATGATCGCAGCGACGTCGCGCATCGGCATCGTGCCCACCTTCGCGACCTTCGCCTACCCGCCCTATCTGCTGGCGCGGCTGATGGCGTCGCTCGACCAGGTGTCACGGGGGCGCGCCGGCTGGAACATGGTCACCGGCAGCTCCGACTTCGCCGCGCGCAATTTCGGCATGGAGCGCTTGCCGGACCATGACCTCCGCTACGACATGGCCGACGAGTATATGGACCTGGTGAACCGGCTGTGGGCGTCGTGGGAGCCGGGCGCCATCGTCGCCGACCCCGAAACCGGCATGCTGGTGGACCACACCAAGGTGCACCAGGTCGATTTCCGCGGCACCCATTACGCCTCGCGCGGGCCGCTCAACTCCGGCCCGGCGCCGCAGGGGCGTCCGGTGATCGCCCAGGCCGGCGGCTCGCCGCGCGGACGCCAGTTCGCGTCCAAGCACGCCGACACCATCGTCGCCAGCATCAAGGGCGTCGACCGCATGCGCGAGTACCGCGACGACGTGCGCGCCCGGATGCGCGGCCACGGCCGCGACCCGGACCAGTGCAAGGTGCTGTTCCTGGTGGCGCCGATCCTGGGCGCGACGCGCGAGGACGCGCTGCAGCTCAAGTTGCGGCGGGCGGCGCAGGTGGCCGAGCAGGTGGACCGCAAGCTGGCGTTCCTCGGGAAAATCACCAACATCGACTTCGCCCAGTACGACCTCGACGCGCCGGTCGCCGACCTCACCACCAACGGCCACCAGCAGACGCTGGACGATTTCAAGCGCAAGGCCGGCAACCGCACGCTGCGCGACGCGATCGCCGCCTACAGCAGCGACGGCGGCTCGGTGGAGCTGGTGGGATCGCCCGACGACGTGGCGGCGCAGATGGCCGAGGCGATGCAGGCGGCCGGTGGCGACGGGTTCCTGTTCTCGCTGCCGAACGTGAGCCGCCGCACCATCGCCGAGATCGAGGACGGGCTGGTGCCGGCGCTGCAGCGGCGCGGCTTGATGCGTCGCGCCTACGGCCACGCGCAGTTCAGGGACAACCTGCTGGAATTCTGAGGCGCAGCCCGTTCGCTCCCGGCTCCACCAATCGTCATGGTCGGACTTGATCCGGCCATCCACGCGGTCCCCGACGCGACGTCGGCGCAGCGGTCGGGTTAGGAAGGCGCGCTACAGCCCCAAACTGTCCCGGATGCGGCCATAAGCCACCCGCGCCGACAACGCCGTCCGCCACAGGCCGTGGAACGGGATCTCGCGCAGGCCGGTGATCGGCATCGATAGCTGGTCCGGGGACGCGCCCAGGAAGCGGTCGGCGATCTGCGACCCCATCGCCGTCGCCATCGCCACGCCGCGGCCGTTATACGCCAGCGACGCCAGCACGCCCGGCGCCGGCTCGTGGAAATGCGGGTAATGGTCGGTGCTGATGGCGAGCTGCCCGTTCCAGAAATGGGTCCAGTCCACCCCCCGCAGCATCGGGAACAGCGTCTCGGTGTAGTCGATCAGGTATTGGAACCGCGCCCGCTCCCCGGTGTCGTAGGACGGGCTGCGCCCCCCCATCAGCAGCCGGCCCGCCGCGTCCACCCGGTAGTACACCGTCATCGCCGCGACCTCGAACAGCACCGCGCGCGACGGCATCACCGCTTGGGCCAGCGGCTCGGGCAAGGGCGCGGTGGCGGCGATCATGCTGAACACCGGCACGATGCTGCGCTTGAGGCCGGGCCACAGCGCATCGGTATAGCCGTTGGTGCAGAGCGCCAGCTTCTCCGCCGTCACGCTGCCGCCCGGCGTGGTGACGCGCCAGCCGCCCGGCACCTGCTCGGTGCGCAGCGCCGGGCTGCCGCCGTGGATGCGGGCGCCGGCCTGCTGCGCCGCCCGCGCGAGGCCGCGCGCATAGCCGAGCGGGTTCACGTTGCCGCCGCGGCGGTCCAGCATGCCGCACAGGTAGCGGCCGGTGCCGGTCGCGTCCCGCATGCCGGCGGCGTCGAGCAGCACCGTGTCGTCCACCCGGGCCGCCCATTTCTCCGCCGACGCCCGCACCAGGGCGGCATTGCGGGCCGACTTGGCGGCGCGGATGGTGCCGCCGCGCTGCGCCTCGCACTGGATCTGGTGCCGCTCGATCAGGTCGAACACACGCTGCGGCGCGGCGCCGGAGAAGCCGATCATGCGCCGCCCCATGCCGACGCCGAAATCCGCCTCGATCTGGTCGGGGTCGAACTTCAGCCCGGGATTGACCTGGCCGCCATTGCGGCCCGAGGCGCCCCAGCCGACCTCGTGGCTTTCCAGCACCGCCACCGACACGCCCCGCTCGGCCAGATGCAGCGCCGCCGACAGGCCGGTGAAGCCGCCACCGACCACGACCACGTCGGCCCGCGTGTCGCCCTCGAGCGGCGGCGTGTCGAGCCCGGGCTGCGCGGTCTCGGCATAGAGGCTGGCGGGCAGTGGACGCCGGGACGGCAAGGCGTCTTGTCTCACGCGGCCACTCGCCCGGAGATCGCTGCGCGATTCCACCCCGGATGAAGCCGCTCTGGCGCGTTCATCCGAGCAAGAATTTGTTCCAGCGCGCCAGCACCGCGTCGCGGTTGTCCGCCCACCACGCGGTGTCGTAGATCAGCAGGTCCTTTTTCACGTCCGGCGCCGTCGGCAGCTGCGCCAGCCGGTCGGGCGGCATCAGCGCGGCCGCGTTGTTGTTGACGAACCCATACGGGATGATGAACGACAGCCGCGCCTGGGCGATCGCCGGTCGTGATGAAGGCGCTGAGCTTCTGCGCGTTCTCCTTGTTCTTCGCCCCCTTCGGGATCGCCCACACGTCGGTGCGCAGCAGCTGGTTGCGCCAGATCGGCTTCACCGGCGCGCCGTTCTGCTGGATGGTGTAGATGCGGCCGTTCCAGGCGGTCGCCATCGTCACCTCGTTGTCGTTCAGCAGCTGCGCCGGCTGCGCGCCCGCGGTCCACCACTTGTCCACGTGCGGCTTGATCTTGGCGAGGCTCGCGAACGCCTTGTCGATGTCGATCGGGTAGACCTTCTCCTTCGGCACCCCGGTCGCCATGATCGCCACCTCGAGGTCGGGCGCCAGCCCGCCCGACCCGGCCTGCAAGCAGCGCGTGCCCGGGAACGCGTCCACGTTCCACAGATCGGGGTTGTCGGCCGGCGCCTTGCCCCCGAACGCGTCGGTGCGGTAGCCGATGATCTGCCCGTACGGCAGCATCGCCACCGAGTCCTTGGCGCGGAACGCCGCGTCGATGTTGTCGACGTCGAACAGCGCGTAGTCGATCGGCTCCCAATACTCGCCCTTGCGCGCCAGGTTGATGACCGAGGCGCGGTCGAACTCGCCGACGTCGTATTCGACGTTGCCGGTGTCCACCATCGCCTTCACCTTGGCGATGTCGGGCCCTTCGGATTCCACCACCCGGATGCCGCTCAGCTCCTCGAACGGCTTGAAGTAGGCCTGGCGCTGCGCCGCCTGGAACGCGCCGCCATAGGAGCAGACCCGCACCGTGCCGCTGCCCTTGAGCTTGGCGGGGAAGTCGGTGATCGCCGGCAGCTCGGGCGTGGCCGCCAGCGCCGGGAACGCCAGGTGCCGGGTGAGTGCCGCGGCCGCCGCCGCGGTCAGGCCGTAGCGCCCGGCGGCGGCGATGAACCGGCGCCGGCTGAGGTCGGCGACATGCGGCGGCTCGGCCGCCATGCGAGCGAGGCGGCGTGTGATCGGGTCGGGCATGGCGGGTTTCCTTCCGGTTCAGGTGGCGATGTCGGGCAGCGGGGCATAGGCCGGAGCCGCCGAGCCGCCGACGCGGCGACGTTCGGTGCGCCGGCGCCACAGCTCGGCCGCCAGCATCAGCGTGGTCGTCAGCAGGATCAGCAGGCTCGACACCGCGGCGATGGTCGGGTCGATGTCGTAGCGGATCTCGTCGAACATGCGCCGCGGCAGGGTGACGGCGCCGGTGCCGGACAGGAACAGCGCGATCAGCAGCTCGTCGAACGAGGTGATGAAGGCGAACACGGCGCCGGCGGCGATGCCGGGCGCGATCAGCGGCAGCGTCACCTGCCGGAACGCGGCCAACGGCGCGGCGCCGAGGCTGCTGGCGGCGCGCTCGAGCTGCCGGTCGATGCCCTGCAGCGCCGAGCCGACGTTGATCACCACGAACGGCACCGCGAGGCAGGTGTGGCCGAGCACCAGCGCCAGCGGATGGCCGACCAGGCCGTAGCCCGCGTAAACGAAGTAGGTGCCGATCGCGACGATGATGCCGGGCACGATCAGCGGCGACAGCACCAGCGCCTGCACCAAGCGCCGGCCCGGGAAGGCGCCGCGCTGCAGCGCGATCGCCGCCGGCGTGCCGAGCAGCACCGACAGCAGCGTCACCGGCACCGCGACCTGCACGCTGATCATTGCCGCCCCGGTCCAGGACCGGCTGTCGAAGAACGACGCATACCAGCGCAGGCTCCAGCCCGGCGGCGGGAAGCTCAGGTAGCTGCCGGACGACAGCGACAGCGGGAACACGATGGCGATCGGCAGCAGCAGGAACAGCAGCACGAGCACCGCGACCCCGGCCAGCAGCGACGCGCCGAGCCGCGGCATCAGGCGCCCCACGCGCCGGCCCGCCGCGCGCCCGTCAGCCGGGCCAGCAGCGCGGTCGCGGCCAGGACCAGCAGCAGCAGCACCGCCGCCATCGCGCTGGCCGACGGCCAGGCCAGCAGCCCGACCTGGTCGTTGATCAGCATCGACACCATCACGTCCGACGACGCGCCGACCAGCACCGGGGTGATGTAGAACCCGATCGACAAGGTGAACACCAAGGTGACGCCGGCGCCGATGCCGGGCCGCGACAACGGCAGCACGACTTGGCGCAGCGTCGCCCACGGCGAGGCGCCCAGCGACTGCGCTGCCCGCACCAGCCGCCAGTCGAGCGCGCGCAGGCTGGCGTAGATCGGCAGCACCATGAACGGCAGCAGCACGTGCACCATCGCCAGGCACACCGAGAAGCGCGTGTTCAGCAGCTTCACCGGCCGCGGCACCAGATGCGCCCACAGCAGGAGGTTGTTCACGACGCCATGCCGCTCCAGCAGCGCCATCCAGGCGTAGGAGCGCACCAGGATGCTGGTCCAGAACGGGATCAGCACCAGGATCAGCAGCAGGTTGGCCGACGCCGCCGGCAGCCGCGCCAGCCAATAGGCGAGCGGATAGGCCAGCAGGAGGCAGCACGCCGTCACGATCAGTCCGATCTCGAGCGTGATCCGCATCACCGGCCAGAACACGTCGCCCTCGAACAGCTCGAGGTAGGCGGCCACCGACCAGGCGCCCGGCTGCAAGCTGCGCAGCAGCATGGACGCGACCGGGTAGACGAAGAATACCACCAGGAACAGCACCAGCGGCAGCGCGAGCAGCGGCGCCGCCGAACCCGTTCTGCGCAACGAGGCTGCCAGCATCCGACCCTCCGGCGACACGCGAGAGTGCAGAGCGGGCCGCGCCCTGTCAAAGCCATTCGCAGGTGCAGCATGTCCTCGACAGGCCGTCGCTTCTCTTCCAGCATGGCGCCGGGCGAGCCCGGGGGGAGCCATGGACGCGAGCGCCGTTTCTGCCACCGCATTTGGAACGACCGGCCCGGTCGTGCTCGAGCCGCCAACGTCCAACCTGCCGCCGACCAATCTGCCAGCGTGCAAGCCGGGAGCACTCAAGCCGGGCGCCGCGGTCGACCTGCACGGCCTTGCCAAGCATTACGGCCGGCACCGCGCCATCGATGGGCTGGATCTGCAGATCCGCGCCGGCGAGTTCATTACCCTGCTGGGCCCGTCCGGCTCGGGCAAGACGACCACCTTGATGCTGATCGCCGGCTTCGAGGAGCCGAGCGCGGGCAGCATCCGGATCGACGGCCGCCCGGTGGAGCGGCTGCCGGCGCACAAGCGCAACATTGGCGTGGTGTTCCAGAACTACGCCCTGTTCCCGCATCTGACGGTGGCGGAAAACATCGGCTTCGCCTTGAAGCAGCGCGGCGCCGGCCGGGCCGAACGCGACGCCGCCATCGCGCGCATGCTGGACATGGTGCAGCTCCGCGGCCTCGAGGGCCGCTTCCCGCAGCAGCTTTCGGGCGGGCAGCAGCAGCGGGTGGCGATCGCCCGCGCAGTGGTGTTCAACCCGCGCGTCCTGCTGATGGACGAGCCGCTCAGCGCGCTCGACAAGCAGCTGCGGGAAACGTTGCAGCTCGAGATCAAGCGGCTGCACGACCGGCTCGGCATCACCTTCGTTTACGTCACCCACGACCAGCGCGAGGCGCTGGTGATGTCGGACCGGGTCAGCGTGATGAACGGCGGCCGCATCGAGCAGATCGCCGAGCCGCGCGTGCTGTACGACGCGCCCGCCAACCGCTTCGTCGCCGGCTTCGTCGGCGAGGCCAACATGCTGCCGGTCGCCGCGGTGGCGCGGGACGCGTCCGGCACGCTGTCGATCACCACGGCCGAGGGCGCCGTGCTGCGTGCCCCTGCGCAGCCGTTTTACGAGCCCGGCAGCTGCATGGTACGGCCGGAGAAGCTTTCGGTGCTGCCGGAGCGGGCCGATGCCGGCGACCGCAACACACTGCCGGCGATCGTGCGGGAGGTGGTGTTCATGGGCGAGCTGATCCGCACCGCGCTCGAAACACCCGGCGGCCAGACGCTGGTCGCCAAGCAGCCGAATTTTGCCGGCGCCGCCGCCCTCGCGCCGGGCGACCGGGCGACGGTGGCGTGGTCGGTGGCGGATACGCGCCTGGTCTCGGACGGAACCGGCGCTTCGCGCTAAGTTCCCGCGTCGTTAACGTTGGGCTAAGGTCGTTCATCAACCCTGGATGACGCCCATGTCCGCAGCATCGCGAGCGCCGCTGGTCCAGGTGGAGGGCGTGTCGAAGTCGTTCGGGATGAAAGTCGCGCTGCAGGACATCAGCTTCGCGGTGCCGGCCGGGCAGATCTGCGGGCTGCTGGGCCGCAACGGCGCCGGCAAGACGACGCTGTTCCGCCTGCTGATGGGCATCCTGCGCGCGACCGAAGGACGGCTGCTGGTGGATGGGCTCGACGCCTTCGCCGAGCGGCCCAAGGTGGTGCGGCGGATCGGCTTCCTGCCGGACGAGCCGGTGTTCTATTCCTACGCCTCGGGCCGCGAAACCTTGCTGCTCAGCGCCGCCATGCACGGGCTCGACCCGCAAGCGACGCTCGCGCGCCTAGCCCCCCTGATCACCCGGATGCGCATGGACGACGACCTCGACGCTTATGCCGAGGAGTATTCCCGCGGCATGAAGAAGAAGCTCGGCCTGCTGCTGGCGATGCTGCACGAGCCGAAGCTGCTGGTGCTCGACGAGCCCACCAACGGGCTCGACGTCGAGGCGATGCACCTGTTCTACGACATGTTCGCCGAGCAGGCGCGCGGGGGCGTGACGGTGCTGTTCTCGACCCATCTGATGGACCACGTGGCGCGGCTGTGCTCGCACGTGGTCATCATCGACGAGGGGCGGGTGGCGGCCGCCGGCTCGCTCGAGGCATTACGCGCGGAGCGTGGCGAGGCGGATCTGGAGGCGGTGTTCCTGCAGGTCACCGCGCGGCCGCCTTGGGCATGACGCCGTCGCCGCCGCCGGCCTGGCGGGTGGTCCTGCTGCTGCTGGGCTGGTCGGGCCGGCGCGCGGCAGGGCGGCGGCAACGGGCGCGGCTGATGTTCCGCGGCCGCGCCGGCGAGCGGGCGACAAATTGGGGCGCGTTCGGCTTTACCCTGACGATCGCTTTCATGACCGCGGTCAACGTGGCCGGCTTCGTGCTGGTGCGCGGCGCGGTGCGGGCCGGGCAGGTCGCCGTCGCCGAGGGGCGCGGCGAGGTCGGCGTCAGCCCGGCATTCCTCGACGAGGTCGAGCTCGCCCGCCTGCCGCCTTTGCTGCCGGACTTGCCGTGGGACCTTGGGCCGGCCCGCCGCCCACCCGACTTCGCCGCCGAGGCTGCGCGGGAGGCGGCGTCGCAGGGCGGCGACGCGGCCACCATCGCCGCCCACCTGCGCCGCGCCTATGACGACCCGCTCCACACCCGCTTCGTGCTCGACCGCGAGGCCGCGCCCGGCCTGGCCGGCCTCGGCCCGGCACGCGGCCTGCCGGCGATGCTCGGCTCGATCGCGCTGCTGTGGTGGGCGCTGATCCTGGTGCTGCAGGGCGAGGGGCCCGAGCTCGACGTCCAACGCCGCCGGCATCCGATGTGGGAGTGGCTGCTGAGCCACCCGGTCGGCGCTGGCCCGGTATTCCTCGCCGAGATGCTCGCCCCGCTGGCCGCCAACCCGCTGTTCTGGTCGGCGCCGCTGGTCCCGGGCGTGCTGTACGGTACGATTTACGGCGCGCGCGCCGGGGCGCTCGCGGCGGTCGTGCTCGGCATCCCGCTTGCGGTTGCCGCCTCCTGCGTCGGCAAGGCGGTCGAGATCGGGCTGCTGCTCGGGGTCCGGACGCGCACGCGCGGCGCGGCGTTCGGGCTGCTGGGCTGGCTCGGCTCCATCGCGACCTCGGCGACGGTGCTCGGCGCCATGTTCGTCGGCACCGAGGCGGCGCCGGTCGTGGCCGCGCTGCAGCGTCTTCCCGCCCTGCCCTGGCCGTGGCTCGGCTGGTTCCTCGGCCAAGCGGACGACGGCTCGTTCTCGTTCGGGCGCGGCGTAGCCGCCGGGTGGGCGCTGTCCGGAGCGGCGATCGCCGGCTCGGTCGCGCTGGCGGTGGGCGCCGCGCGGCGCGGCCTGAGCGCACCGGCCGACCCGCTGGCCGGCCGGCCGTCGCGCCTGCTGCGCCGGCCCGCACGGTTCGGCGGTGACCCGCTGTACCGCAAGGAGCTGCTGTGGCTCGCCCGCGACCGCGGCGCGCTGGTGCAGGCGGTACTGATCCCGGCGACGATGGCGGCCGGGCAGTGGTTCAACCTGCGTGGGCTCGTCGCCGGGTCGGAAAATGATACCGCCCGGTGGTGCGCCGGCGCGCTGCTGTTCGGGACCTACTTCCTTGGCGTGCTGGGGCCGAGGTCGCTCGCCTCCGAAGGGCCGGCGCTTTGGCTGGCGCTGACCTGGCCGCGCGGATTGGAAAGCCTGCTGCGGGCCAAGGCGCGACTCTGGACCTGGCTCGCCTCGATCACCGTCGGCAGCATCCTGCTCTACGCCGCCTGGCAGGCCCCCGCCGAGGGCGCGACGTTGGCCGCCGTGTTCGGCCTGTGGCTGGTGTTCGCCCGCAGCATGGCCGCCAAGGCGGTCACGCTGGCGACGGTCGCATCCGAATCCGGCGCGACCGAGAAGCTCCCCTGGAGCCGGCGCTGGGCGGTCTATCTGGGCGCACTGACATTCGCGATCGGCGTCGCGACCCGGCAATGGCCGACCGCGATCGCCGGGGTGGTGTATTCGACAATGACCGCCACCGCGATGTGGCAGGATTTCCGGGCCCGCCTGCCCTATCTCTACGACCCTTGGTCGGCCCGGCTGCCGGACCCGCCCACCCTGGTGCATGCCATGGTGGCCATCAGCCTGCTGGTCGAGTTGGCCGCGATGATGAACGGGTTCACCCTCGCATTGGCCGGCCCGGCTGCGGTGGAACTCGCTCGGACCGTGGGCTACGGCGTTGCTGCCTTGGTCGTGGCGCTAGGGTTTATGGAGTTCCTCGCCAACCGCAGCGTGCGCGTTTCGGACGCCTGGGTCTGGCCCGGCGCTCAGACGCGCCGCAACCTGTGGCGCCACGTGTACACGCTGCCGCTCGGCGGCGCGATCTGGGCGGCGCTGGGCATGGCGGCGCTCGGCTACCAGCACGTCCTGCATGGCTTTCCCTGGGTTGCGCCGCTGCTGGACCAGGCGGAGGCGCAGATGCGCACGATTCCGCACGCCTGGGCGGCGACGTTCGTCCTGGCCGTGCTGATCGCCCCGGTGGCCGAGGAAACGCTGTTCCGCGGGGTGCTATTCAAGGCGCTCGACCGGGAATGGAGCGGCTGGCGCGCGGTGGTCGGAAGCTCCCTGTTCTTCGCAGTGTACCACCCGGTCCTGGCCTGGCTGCCGGTGGGTACGGTGGGCGTGTGCTGCGCGCTGCTGTTCCGCCGCACCGGTAGCCTCGCCCCGGCGGTCGCGCTGCACATGGCCTACAACGCAGTGGTGATCTCCTGACACTGCAACGGGACCGCTCCAGACTTCGGACCGGAGCAACGCAACTTCGACAGCATGGTGGAACAAAGACTAACAGATCGATACTTTCGGCGCAGCCGTAATGAGCATATCGACCGTCAACATGTCTGTCCCCGTTCGGATTGGCGGCTAGCTCGTTGCATTTGTTTGACGTGGAGGTTTCGCCTGTATAGCTCGGCAACTCGGGCACAGTTCTTCTGCGGACGCCGCGGTCCGAGCGGACGCGGCGCTTAGTCAATGGCCGAGTGTTGTTCCAGGTTGTCTTTGCAAGTTTTTAACGAAGTTCGGGCATTGGATCCGTCATGAAATCGACCTGGTCCATTCGCGCGGTCATTCTGAGCCTCGGCGCGGCAAGCATCGTGATGGCGTTGTGCCTCGCGGGTTTCGGCCTGCTCGGCATGCAGCAGCAGCTCGACGCCCGCCGGCGCGTCGTCGTGCTCGAGCAAGCGCTCAAAAATCACAGCAGCGCCGACGCGTTCATGGACTTGGCGCGCACCGACGTCTTGCGGGCATTGCAGAACGCGATCGGAACCAATCGTGAAGGCAGCGATGCCATCCGGACCGAGCTGCACCACCATATCGACACCTTCCTGGCAGGCATCGCAGAGAACCGGCAGCTGCCGATGAGCCCGGAGCTGCATCAACGCTACGAGCAGATCGCCGTGCTGCTGCCGGATTTCGTGTCGGCCAGCCAAACCGCCGTCGAGCTGGCCCTCACCGACCCGGCGGCCGGCTCCGCCAACTTCGAGTTGTTCCGCCGCAGCTTCACCGCGCTCGAAGAGCTGATGGACCAGGTGCGCGACATCGTCCACGACCGCGTGACGGAAGTACGCGAAGGGGCATTGCGGACCGCCAAGGATGCGCGGCGGATGATCATCGGCTCCCTGCTCGGCGGGATCGCACTGCTGGCAATGATCACGCTGAACGCGGTCAGGATTGCCCACCGCATCACCTCGGCCCTGGCCAGCTCGCGCGAGCAGGCGCAGCATCTTGCGCTGCACGACCGGCTGACCGGGCTCGCCAATCGCGGCTTCCTGGCCGAGCGGCTCGAGGAGGACCTGGCGCGGGCGCGGCGGGACGGCAGCAGCATGGCGATGCTCTGCCTCGACCTCGACCGGTTCAAGCAAGTCAACGACACGCTCGGCCACCCGGTCGGCGACGCCTTGCTGCGCGCCGTCGCCGACCGCCTGCGTCAATGCGTTCGCCGCTCCGACACCGTGGCCAGGTTGGGCGGCGACGAGTTCGCCATCATCCAAACGCCGATCGCGAGCCTGGACGAGGCGGGCTCATTAGCGCACCGGGTCGTTGCTGCGCTGACCGAACCGTTCGAACTGGGCGAGCACCGGATCGTCATCGGCACGAGCGTCGGCGTGGCGTTCGCGCCGGGCGACACCACCCAAGCCGACGTCCTGCTCAAGATGGCCGACATGGCACTCTACCGGGCCAAGGCCGAGGGCCGCGGCACCGCCCGCTTCTTCAAGCCGGAAATGGACCTCGAACTGCGCGCGCGTCGAACCCTGGAGCTCGATCTGCGCCGGGCCATCGCGATGAACGAGTTCGAGCTGCACTACCAACCGTTGGTCGATGTGCCGACCGGGACGGTCAACGCGATGGAGGCGCTCATCCGCTGGCGTCATCCCGAGCAAGGCCTCGTCCGCCCGGGCGAGTTCATCCCGCTCGCCGAAGAGACCGGTCTCATCGCCCAGATCGGCGCCTGGGTGCTGCATCAAGCGTGCAAGGACGCCGCCGGGTGGCCCAGTTCGGTCCGGATCGCCGTCAACCTCTCGGCGGCCGAGTTCAAGGGCACCGGGCTGGTCGCCACCGTGACAAACGCTTTGGCCACCAGCGGCCTCACCCCCGACCGCCTAGAGCTGGAGATCACCGAGACCGCGCTCATCACCGACACGGACGCCACGCTGGAGGTGCTGCAAACGCTCAGGGCGGCAGGCGTGCGGATTGTGCTCGATGATTTCGGCACCGGGTATTCGTCGCTGAACTACCTGCGGAAATTCCCGTTCGACAAGATCAAGATCGACCGCTCGTTCGTGCAGGACATCGAGACCAGGGCGGACTGCAAGGCCATCGTGCGCGCCGTGACGAACATCGGCGAAAACCTCGGGATCGCCACCACGGCCGAGGGCGTAGAAACGTTGGCGCAGTTCGACGTGATCCAGGCGCACGGCTGCAACCAGGTGCAGGGCTACCTGTTCAGCCGGCCGGTTCCGGCGGAGAGCGTAGCCGCGCTGCTGGCGGGGAAGCTGATGGTGATGCCAGCAGAAGCCTGGGGTGAGGCGCGCAAGGTTGCGGCCGATCCGGGCGCGCTCGGGCGGGACGCCATCCGGCGCGCGCGCCGGCGTTGGACGGACAGCTCGCGCTCCACGCTGCCGCTATGCCTGGTGGCAAGACCGGCCGGACGGACGCATCGGCGCGAGAAGCAGTTGATGACCGAGGGCGTGTGACCGCGCACTGAAGGCAACGTCAGGGCCGAGGTAATTCCAAGGCGAGCTCGTGAACGAACGCTCGCAAGGCCTTCCGTCGTAAGCGGCGAGGATCAGTCGCGACGATACGAACCGATCCGTGTGCCGCGCCACGCTGCACGGTCGCGCTTGACAAGCCGTCGCAGCTCGGTCGGCACGCCCTGGGCGGCCGGGGGACGTCCAGTGGTCCACGCCAGCATCCGAGCCCCCCGCTTTACCTCCGTCGCCCAAGCGGTTCACACTGCTGAAGCAAGCAAGAACGCATCCGAAATTCGGGGAGAGCGAACGATCATGGCCAGATGCAGCTCGCCGTCGCTCCGGACGCTCGGGCGTGCCGCCCCCGTCCCCGCAACTTCGGCCGTCCTTCTCGTCGGGCGGATACAAGGGAGGCTGCCGTCCCGGCGATGAGCGGCGGCGCTGACCGGGCGGCCGCGACGGGACTGGCGCCCTCGCCGAACGGCGGGGCAACAATGATTGCGGTCCCGCGGAAACGGATCCAGCGGGACCCAGTGGATCGGGAGGCGCTGCCATGAACCAAGCGGTATTCGAGACCGACATTCCGGCACGGCTCGATCGCCTGCCTTGGACGCGGTTCCATTGGCTCGTCGTGTCCGCGCTCGGGATCACCTGGATCCTCGACGGCCTGGAAGTGACCCTCGTGGGCTCGCTCTCCGGTGCGCTGAAAGAGAGCTCCATGCTCCTGTCCGACGCGCAGATCGGCTACTCCGCGAGCTGCTACCTGATCGGCGCGGTCGTGGGCGCGCTCGGCTTCGGCTGGCTGACCGACCGGGTTGGACGCAAGGCGATGTTCACCGCCACCGTGCTGACCTACCTGCTCGCGACCATCGCCAGCGGCTTTGCCTGGAATTTCTGGAGCTTCGCACTGTTCCGCATGATCGCCGGGGCCGGAATTGGCGGCGAGTACTCGGCCGTCAACGCCACCATCCAGGAGCTGATCCCGGCCCGCCGCCGCGGCTTCACCGACCTTGTCATCAACGGCAGCTTCTGGGTCGGCGCCGCCCTCGGCGCCGGCGGCGCGTTGCTCGTGCTGGATCCGGCGCTGATGGACCAGGCCTATGGCTGGCGCGCCGCTTTCCTGATCGGCGGCCTCATCGGCTTCATCGCGCTGCTGGTCCGGCGCTGGATCCCCGAAAGCCCGCGCTGGCTGATGACCCATGGCCGCCTCGACGCCGCCGAGGCGGTGATGGCCGGTATCGAGCGAACCGTGTCCACGACCGCGGGGCCGCTGCCGCCCATTCCGCCCGACAAGCGGATCCGGCTGCACCAGGATACCGGCGCGTGGTTCTGGGAGGGGGTCCGATCCCTGTTCACCATCTACCGCCGCCGCACCGTCGTGGGCGTGGCGCTGATGACGGCGCAGGCGTTCTGCTACAACGCTATCTTCTTCACCTACGCCCTGATCCTGACCAAGTTCTACGACATCCCATCGGGCCGGATCGGGCTGTTCATCCTGCCCTTCGCCGCGGGCAATTTCGCGGGCCCGCTGCTGCTGGGCCACCTGTTCGATAGCCTTGGCCGCAAGACCATGATCGCCGGCACCTACATCCTATCCGGCGTGCTGCTGATCATCACCGGATGGCTGTTCTCGATCGGCATCCTCGACGCGGTGCAGCAGACCGCGGCGTGGACGGTGATCTTCTTCTTCGCCTCGGCGGCGGCCAGCTCGGCCTACCTCACCGTGGGCGAAGTGTTCCCGCTCGAGGTCCGCGCCGTCGCCATCGCCATCTTCTACGCATTCGGCACCGCGCTCGGCGGCGTGTCCGGCCCGGCCATCTTCGGCCGGCTGATCGAGAGCGGCTCACGCGAGGCGATCTTCTACGGCTACCTGCTCGGCGGCGTGCTGATGGTCGGCGGCGGGTTAGTCCAGCTGCTACTCGGGATCGATTGCCAGCGCCGCAGCCTCGAGGATGTCGCTCCGCCCCTGTCCCAGGCTGGCGCCGCGGTGCCGCCCCGCCCGGCATTCCCGGCGCATCCGCAAACGGCGTCCGAAGCGGCCCGGTGAGCAACCGGCCCGGTTCGAGCCGAGGCGACGCGTTGCAGCTCGCCTCGGCCCGGGCATTGCGCGCCGGCGTGCTGCGGCCGCGAGTGTCAGCTGCTCATCGGACGGGCTCACCCTTCGGCTGATCGGGCGAGAGCACGGTTGGAGGGGGTTTGAAGCAGGGTCCGTCCGCGTGGCAGCGCTGGCGAGGACGTGCGCATCGATCATGTTCGAGGTCAAAAGCCTGCGAGAGCTGCAACAGCTCTCGCCGACAGCCGTATCCCTCGGCGGAGCGAGAAGGAGAGCATCGATGGCCGTGCCGAATGGCGACACTCAGGGACAGAATGCTTTGCCCATCACGCTTCAAGTGAATGGCGAAGCCCGGACGTTGCGCGTGGGGCCCGAGGTCACCCTCCTTGGCGCGTTGCGTGAACACCTCGACCTCACCGGCTCCAAGAAGGGATGCGGCCTCGGGCAGTGCGGCGCCTGCACCGTGCTGATGAACGGCAAGCGCGTGAATTCCTGTCTCGTCCTCGCCGTCCGCGCGGGCGGCAGCGACATCGTCACCATCGAAGGGCTCGAGCAAAACGGGCAGCTTCACCCGGTGCAGCAGGCCTTCATCGACCACGACGCCTTTCAATGCGGTTACTGCACCCCCGGGCAGATCATGTCCGCGGTGGCGCTGATCGACGAGGGCCGTGGCGACGATGAGGCCGAGATTCGCCGCCACATGAGCGGCAATCTTTGCCGCTGCGGCGCCCACGCCAACATCATCGCGGCGATCCGCCAAGCGGCCGAGCAGGTCGCCACCGGCCGGGTCCCGAACGTTTCGGCCGAGGTGGCCGCACCATGATGCCGTTCACGCTCGAGCGTCCCGCGACTCTGCGCGAGGCGTTCCACGGCGGCGCCGAGTTCATCGCCGGCGGCACCGACATGATCCAGCTGCTGCAGGAGGGCGTCGCAACCCGAGCCGCCTGATCGACCTCACGGGGATCGTCCCGAGCGGCATGCTGGTCGAGCACGCTCGCGCCCGGATCGACGCCGGCACCACGATGGAGGAGGCGGCCACCTACGCGCCGCTCGCCGAGGCGGCGCCGCGGTCACCGAGGCACTGCTGGAAAGTGCCAGCCCGCAGGTCCGCAATCTCGCGACGATGGGCGGCAACCTGCTGCAGCGCACCCGCTGCGGCTATTACCGGGACGCCGGCAATCCCCGCTGCAACAAGCGAATTCCCGGCTCCGGCTGCGCCGCGATCGGCGGCGAGAATCGCCTCCTCGCCGTACTCGGCACGTCCGAGCAGTGCATTGCGAGCAACCCGTCCGACCTGGCGGTGGCGTTGCTGGCACTGCGGGCCGAGCTGGCGCTGGACGGGCCGGAAGGTGTCCGCCACATCCCGCTGGCCGATCTGCACCGCAGCTACGACGACGACCCCAAGCACGAGACCACGCTGAAAACGGCCGAGATCATCACCGCCATCGAGATCCCGCTCGATGCCGCCGCTGCCAACTCGATCTATCTGAAGGTCCGTGACCGCGCCGCGTTCGAATGGTCGCTGCTGTCCGCCGCCGTCGGGCTCGAGATCCAAGGTGGCCGCATCGCCGAAGCCCGCGTCGCGATGGGCGGCGTCGGCACGAAGCCGTGGCGGATGCGTCAGGTCGAGGAAGCCCTGATCGACGCGCCGCCGGAGCTGGAGCCGATCGCCAGGGCCGCCGCCCGCGCCGCCGAGGGCGCCCGCGGCTGGGGCAAGAACGACTTCAAGATCGCGCAGATGCCGCGCGTGCTCGCCCGCGCGATCGAACTCGCGGCCACCAAAGCTGGAGCCCGAGCATGAGCGTCATCGGCAAGCCGATCCCCCGCGTCGACGGCCGCGCCAAGGTCACGGGCGGGGCCACCTATGCCGCGGAGTTCCATCCGCCGGGCATGGTTTGGGGCGTGCCCGTGCAGAGCACGATCGCTGCCGGCCGCATCCTGCGCATCGATGCCGCCGCCGCCGAACAGGTCCCGGGCGTGCTGCGCATCCTCACCCAGGCGGACATGCCGAAGCTGCCATGGCACGAGCACCGCGAGCAGGTGGACCCGAATGCGGGCGGCCTGGTGCGCGTGCTGAACACCGACCGCGTGTACCACCAGGGACAGCATATCGCACTGGCCGTCGCGGAAAGCCCCGAAGCCGCCGACCATGCGGCGCGGCTGGTGCGGGTCGAGTACGAGGAAAGCAACGCCGTCACCGACATCGAGCAAGCGGTCCGCGATGCCAAGCTGCTCGAGGAGGACGAGGTCGATTCGCAGGCCGGCCCCGCCATCACCAAGCGCGGCGATCCCGAGGGCGCCTATGCCCAGGCCGAGGTCCGGATCGACCACACCTACGTCATGCCGCGGCAGACCCAGAACCCGATGGAGCCGCACACCTGCACGGCGTCCTGGGACGGCGACCAGCTCACGCTATGGGACAAGACGCAGTGGACGCAGAACTGCGCTAAGGCCGTCGCCTGCGCCTTCGGCATCGACCCGGCGAATGTTCACGTGATCTCCCCGTTCGTCGGCGGCGCGTTCGGCTCCGCCCTGCGCGTCTGGACCCATACCTACCTCGCCGCGATGGCCGCGCGCGTGATCGGCCGCCCGGTCAAGATCGAGCTGTCCCGCCGCGAGTACTACCAGAACTGCGGTGCCCGCCCCTGGACCCGGCAGCGCATGCAGATGGGCGCCAGTAAGGACGGCAAGCTCACGGCCATCATCCATGAGATGATCGGCGAAACCTCCACACACGAGAGCTACGTCGAGGCGACCCCGCGCCCGGTCCGCGTGGTCCATCAATGCCCGAACGTCGAAACGCAATACAAGCTCGCCAAGCGGCATATCGGCACCCCGAACGCGATGCGCGCGCCCGGCGAGACCACGGGGCTGTTTGCGCTGGAGTGCGCGATGGACGAGTTGGCGGAGGCGATCGGCATCGACCCGGTCGAGTTCCGGCTGCGCAACCTGGTGGAAAAGGACCAATACCAGAACCTGCCCTTCACCTCGATCTCGCACGGCGAGGCGCTGCGTGTGGCCGCCGAGCAGTTCGGCTGGTCCAAGCGCAGTCCCGACCCCCGTTCCATGCGGGACGGGCGGCTGCTCGTGGGCTGGGGCATGGCCTCTGCCTACTACCCGACCAACCTTTCCCCCGCTACGGCCCGCGCCCGCCTCACCCGGGATGGGGTGATCGATGTCTCGACCGCCGCCTCCGACATGGGGCCCGGCACCTGGACGTCGCTGACGCAGGTTGCGGCAGACGCGCTGGACGTGCCGGTCGACCGGGTGAACCTCGCGATCGGCATGAGCGACCTGCCGATGGCGCCAGTGCATGGCGGCTCCATGACCATGGCGAGCGTGGGCAACGCGGTGCTGCAGACCTGCGCCAAGCTCAAGGAGGAGGTGCGGCGTCGGACCGGCGCCAACAGCATCCTCAATGCCGCGGCCCGGCTCGGCGAGGACATCGAGGTCGAGGGCGACTTTAACCCCGGCGAGGTGAAGAAGCATTTCTCGCCGGGCGCCTTCGGGGCCACCTTCGCCGAGGTGACGGTCGATCCGGACACGGGCGAGGCGCGGACGCGCCGCGTCGTAGGCGCGTATGGGGTGGGCCGCGTGGTCAACCCACGCCTCGCGCGCAGCCAGTCCATCGGCGGCTTTATCATGGGCATCGGCCAGGCGCTGATGGAGCACACCGAGGTCGATAACCGGAGCGGCCGCGTCGTGAATGCGAACCTGGCCGAGTATCTGGTCCCGGTGCTTGCCGATACGCCCTCGCTCGAGGTGGTTTTCTTGGCGGAGGAAGACCCTCACATCGGTCCGCTGGGTGCCAAGGGGCTGGGCGAGATCGCGCTATGCGGGATCGGCCCAGCGATCGCCAACGCCGTCTATCATGCCACCGGGCGCCGGGTCCGAGACCTGCCGATCACCCCGGACAAACTCGTCGGGCTGTGAGGCGGTAGCCGCGGGGACGGCTTATCGCTGCACTCGCGCAGCCGCAGCCGCCCCGACACGGGCCGCAACTCAGCTGGCGGCGGCCATCAGGCCGGTCGAACGCCGAGGATTCGATCCCAATCTTCAATCTCGATCTCTGCAAGCGGCGTCGCCTTGTTCTAGACGCCAGCCGACATAGCGGGTGGTGCGGCCATCGATGGCCGAGCGGCGTTCTTTGGTATTCTGCGTGACATGCGGCGTCACGCCGAGCCGACGTATCTCGGCGACGAAGTCCTGCGTATCGTAGCCTTTGTCCGTGCCCAAGATGATGCGCCCGTCATCGGGCAGGTCGCCGATCATCGCTATGGCGGCTTCGCGTTCGGCGGTGCCGGTGGCCTTGGTGAGCGACGTGTCCACCACCAGACCGTTTCGGTTCTCCATCAGCGCGTGCCCGATGTGGCAGAGCTTGGCAGCCTGGCCGGCAGCTTTCTTATAAAGCCGCGCGTCGGCATCCGTGGTCGAGGCATGCGTCTCATTGCTGCGTGGCTCGCCGCGGAAGTCGACTTCGCCGTTGCGACCGGGTGCTGGCGGCTCACCCGACCCGTCCTTGGGACGGAAGCTCTTCATGCTGGCCCACGCTTCGATCAGGGTGCCGTCCACCGAGAAATGCTCATCCGACAGCAGCGGCTTGACCTGGGGGTCCACCAAGATCGCTGCCAAAAAGCCGCGCGCGATGTCGCCCCGCAACAGGCGCTCGCGGTTCTTGGTGAACACAGTCACGTCCCAGACCGGCGCGTCCATCGACAGCCCGACGAACCAGCGGAACATCATGTTGTAGGTGATCTGCTCCATCAGCTGACGTTCTGAGCGCACCGAGAACAGGGCTTGCAGCAACAGCGCCCGCAGCAACCGTTCCGGCGCGATCGAATTACGGCCACCCGGGGCATAGATCTTATCGAACTGCGGCGACAGACGCTGCAAGGCGGCGTTCACCAGCGGGCGAATGGCCCGCAACGGGTGAGTTTGCGGCACCAATCCCTCGGGGCTGATATAGCTGAACATTGCAGCAGTCTGACAATCGGCACCACGCACTCGCAAACGTCCTCAGATCAACTTGAGGGCTATTGAATTGTCTCGCAGCCGGTTTGGGAAACCGAATTTCCGCAACCTGTTAA
>CAWBWT010000005.1:0-293497 GCA_963792675.1 uncultured Alphaproteobacteria bacterium | reverse complement strand
CGATGCCCGCTGACGCTCGCGGATCCCTCTGAGTTGCGTGCGGCCCTGTCCCACGCGCTCCGGTATGACCGCTCGGGCCGGACGTGGTTGCGCACCGTCGACTTAGCGAGCCCGGCTCCGGAAACTCCGTTAGGATCCGACGGTAGACCGCCGCGCCGTATGCCGCTGCTTGCGCGGGGCTCGACGATCCTCGTCCAGCACCTGGTCGATGAAGGCCGCGACCCCATCCAGCTTGGCTTAATCCGTGTCGGGTAGCGATGCGGCGGCGGCAACGCACCCGCAATCGCCTGCCGCACCATCCGACGATGCACGCCGAACTTCGCCGCAACACCGGCGATCGTGCCGACGCCAAACTCATGCTCCTGACGGAGTTGCTCAAACAATTCCACTTTGGCTTTCCAATCCACTCCGAGCCTCCCGGCAGAACCGGGCAAACCCTAGGTTGAGGGACGGACGCTGGGTCAAAATCCGTCAGCACTCTGGGCCAAAGTTCGGTTCTTCCGCACTTTGCGTGCAGCTCGGCCTTGTACTCCGGATCCCAATCAGGGAGAGACCATGGATTCACGTCCAGGGCGTGGGGAACAAAGGACAGCAAGGAAGCGGACACGGACAGAGCACCATGGACATGAATCCGACGGTCTCTCCGCGATTGAGATCCAAAGTACAAGGCCAAGCTGCACGGAAAGCGCAGAAGAACCCAAAGTTCGATAGCAAAGCCAGCTGCTCAACGGTCGGCGGCCGCCGGTGTGGTTCGCGCTGGGCGAGGACCGGCCGATGGCGTGCTTTGCCGGGATCTGGACGCGCTGGATGTCGGTACGGAAGGTGAAGGAGGGCGAGGTCACTGCGGACCTGTTCGGCTTTCTTACGACGGCGCCGAACGCCGTGGTCGGGCCTATCCATCCCAAGGCCATGCCGGTGATCCTGACGACGCCCAAGGAATGCGATGCATGGATGTCGGAGCCGCCGGCCGAGGCGCTGGCGCTGCAACGTCCCCTTCCGGATGACGCGCTGCAACTTGTGGCTCGGGGCGAGAAGCAGGATCGGCCGAGAGACGTCGCGACCACTCAGCCTTCGCCGTTGCTGCTGTAGGTGCACGGCCGAGCACCAGTCCGTACTTGCAAAATCCTGAGCAAAAGATGAGATTAACGCATGTAACAACCCAAGGCTTCGGGTTGCATGGCGTTTCGTCCCCAAATTTGGCGGTTCTCAGGAGCCGCCAGGGATGAACCGACCATGGTGGCGGAAAAGCCACTTTTTTAGACAGCCGTCCTGCGTCACCTGATCGTGCCTCAACCCATCTGCGCGTGGCCTCTATTGGGGCTGCGGGCAGCAGGGGCAGGCAATGTGTGATTGGTGTAGAGCGGAAGTCGCTCAGTCGCGGGATCTGCGGAAGTCGGTTGCGGAAACCCTCGCTACGGCCAGAGCCGTGCTGGCTACAGCCGCCTCTCTGAGGGTGGAGAGCGCCCAGACGCGGGCAGCAATCCGCGAGCTGTCACAGCAGTTGCACGCCAGGAGGATGGCCGGCTCGAAAGCCCGGCCGGTCAACCCTGATTTCAAAACTGACCTGAAGTGTTAAGGTGAGCCTGTCCGCCGCACGTGCGTGACGAAGTCGACATTTTCCCGTGGCGGGAGCGGACAAGCCACGATCGAGACCGGACATGGCGTTCCTCATCTATGGCTTCAAAGCTGATCTCGGCGTCCTCTGCCTTACTGAGACTAATGCTGAAGTGGCGGTGGGACTGGCAGCGGAGTGGATCGACAACGGATGGGCCGATGTCACCCTGACTGATGAGGAGACCGGTGATGTCCTCGACGCCAAGCGGATCGCGGGGGCGTTCTCGGCGCTTCAGGCACGCCACTGATTGCGACGGCGGGATCATCGCCACCTCAGCGACCCGTATCGTGCGGCATGTGCGCTTAAGTTGGCAGCAATGAAAAAGCCCGCCTGCTGGAACACAGGCGGGCCTCTCTGGCACGTATCACAGATGAAGCAGATCGTGGGTATCAAGAGCCACGGCCACCCGCCTCACCGATGTAAGTAGCCCAACGGTCGATCAGATCGACCTCAGGAACGGACCTGAAGCGTCAGGCTGTGTTCGGTTCTCTGACCTATTTCGAAGCCGGCGCGGGCGCAGGCGCCGTTGTCGTCGCGCTTGCACCGCTGGATGCGGCGGTTGTCGGTGCTGCTGGTGTCACACCACCTACTGTGGCGCCGGGCTGATTTGTCGGCTTTTCCGTCCCGCCGGCTTTTGGCAGGCTGTTCGTCGTGCTCGTCGTTGATTCGCTCGCCCTTCCGGCTGGCGGGTTTTGCGTCGTAGTCAGCGGGTTCTGCGCGAATGCAGGAGCGGCGCTCAGTATAAACGCGGCAGCGATGAGGGTCTTCATATGACGTCTCCTTGTTGTTCGTTGTGAGCCTCAGGCGATCGCCGCTTTGTTAAGCATCGTTCAGCGCGGCAATGCCCGTTGTTCGTTGCCGATCGCGCCATTCATGTGCTGTTCCAGTTGGCGATAGCCGTTGTTGAGCTGGTCTCGGTTGATGCGGCCTTGATTGAACTGCTGCTGGAGGCCGACGACGCCCTGGTTATGCTGTGTCTGCAGGTCGCGGACGTGACTGTTGTAGAGTTCCTGGCGCTGCTGCGTCTCGCGTTGCTGGAGCCGTTGGTCTTGGCGGAACTCACGACGCTCGTTCTGCTCGCGACGCTCTTCCCATTCACGACGACCGTAGCCACGGCCGAAGTCGCCGTAGTAGTTGCCCCCACGCGGGAGCAATCTGTCGTCGTAAGCAAGCGGCGTAACGTTTGGGACGGCATAGCCGGGTTCTCGGTAGATGGGATCACCCGGGATTGTGGGCTGCCCCGCATACGGTTGGACGGCGTAGGGTTGGACGTTGTACGGCGTGTCCTCGCCCCGGTAGTTTTGGGCATCGCATGCGGCCGTTGAGAGCAGACCCAAGAGAATTGAGGTTCGGATCAGATGCATGATGGTGCCTCTCCGATCCTGATTATACCCGAAACCGTGGCGTAATCGTGGCTGTCTTGCGCTTGGGAAGGGCTTTGTTCCATGGGTCCGAGCCGCGACAGCGGCCGGCCCGTACCTGCCAGCCGATACGGCCCCGCTCAGCCATGAGATGGGTATGCCGATCGCGCGGTTGGCTAACCGACGGCTGCTTGTGAGGTCGCGGCATCACGGAACCGGCCTGCTCGCAGGCCGGTCAGCGCCGGCCGGCGGAGTCGTATTTGCGCTCGATCACCTCCGACATTGTCGAAACAGGCATGAACCAACAAAGCTGGACATTAATGTTGCGCACAGGCGCGAGATTGGGACCCCTGTCTCGAACCTCTGCAGCACCGGCGCGCCGTCACCAGTCGTATGTTCCACGAACGCCATGTCTGCGTGCCGCTCCGAACCATTGGTGAATTGTGCCTGGGCAAACAAATCCTAATATTTGCCAAGAGAACCGAAACGCAATACGCCAGCAACTGATGGTTCTGGAGGAGCATCTTGCATGAAGACGCCCGTGACTGTTCGGACTCATTCCGAACTGCTGGCTGACGCACGCCACTGCGCTCGTGAGGAGAACCGCACTTTGACCAACTTCATCGAGACCGTGCTGCGGCAGCGCATCAAGGCGGCAGCCGTGCAGGCACCGGCGTCTTCCGCCAAGGCCACACGGACCGGGGACAAACCGACCCATGCCGCGTGAGGCAACAATCATAGCAGGGCTGCTGAAGGCGCCGACGGGCATCTCCGGGTTTGATGAGATCACATTCGGCGGCCTGCCGGTTGGCCGGCCCACGCTCGTCTGCGGCGCGGCCGGGTGCGGCAAGACGCTTGTTCGCGGTGACCTTCCTGGTCAATGGCGCAACCCGCTACGGCGAGCCTGGCGTGTTCATGAGTTTCGAGGAACGCGCCGAGGATCTTGCCGCCAACGTTGCATCGCTGGGCTACGACCTAGACGGTCTGATCGCTGCCGGCACGCTGGCGATCGATCATGTGCGGGTCGAGCGCAGCGAGATCGAGGAAACCGGCGAGTACGATCTCGAGGGCCTGTTCGTTCGCTTGGGCTTTGCCGATCGACTCGATCGGCGCCAAGCGTGTCGTGCTGGACACGGTCGAGACCCTGTTCTCGGGCTTTGACAATCCTGCCCTGTTGCGCGCGGAACTGCGACGACTGTTTGGGTGGCTCAAGGATCGCGGCCTGACCGCCGTCATCACCGGCGAGCGTGGTGAGGGACAGCTGACGCGGCATGGCCTCGAAGAATACGTGTCCGACTGCGTCGTGCTGCTCGACAACCGGGTCGTGGACCAGATCACGACGCGGCGGGTGCGGGTGGTGAAATACCGTGGCTCGGCGCACGGCACCAACGAATACCCGTTTCTGATTGACGATCGACGGCATCAGCGTGCTTCCGGTGACCTCATTTGGGCTTGAACAGCCGGCATCGAGCGAGGTTGTCTCCAGCGGCATTGCCGGCCTCGACGCCATGCTCAGAAGAGGTGGGTTCTTCCGCGGCTCAAGCATTCTTCTGTCCGGTGTAGCCGGCACGGGCAAGACCACCATCGCGCAGTCATTTCGCCGACGCGGCTTGTCAGCGCAGCGAGCGTTGCCTGTTCTTCGTGTTTGAAGAGAGTGCCGAGGAGATCTGCCGCAACGCAAGGTCCGTCGGGCTCGATCTGCGCGCGCGTCGTAACAGTGGTCTGCTGCGCTTCGAGGCAGCGCGGCCCAGCCTTTATGGCCTCGAGATGCACCTGGCGCGGATGCATCGTGACCTCGATCGCTTTCAGCCCGAGGTGGTCGTCGTCGATCCGATCTCGGCATTTCGGGGCCCGAGCCCCGAAGTGCATGCGACGTTGCTCCGCATGATGGACTTGCTCAAAAGCCGCGGCATTACGGCTTTGTTCACCAGCCTGCGCACCGATGGAACATTCGAAGATGGCACCGACCAGGGCCTGTCCTCGTTGATGGATGCGTGGATCAAGCTGGTGGAAGTCGAGGCGAACGGCGAACGCAATCGCGCTCTCTACCTCATCAAGGCCCGTGGTATGAGCCACTCCAATCAGGTGCGTGAGTATCGGATGACCGACGCCGGCGTCGACCTGATCGAACCCTACGTTGGACCGGAAGGCGTGCTGACCGGGACGGCCCGGTTGATCCAGGCCGCCGGCGAACGCGCCGCCGAGGTGCGTCGGCATCAGCAGGCCGAGCGCCATCGTCGTGAGCTCAGCCGTCGTCGTGCCGCGCTCGAACGACAGATCGAGGAGATGCGCGCTGCCCTGGCCGCCGAGGAGGACGAGGCTACACTCTTGCTGACGCAAGAAGGCGAGCATGAAGCGACGCTGACGACGGATCGTACCGCCGTTGCTGCCCAGAGAGGGGCGACGGAATGAGCGGCCAAGAGTTACACCTCAACGCTGAGTCCTCTGAGGGGGACGCTGACCCCGGCAGCTATCACCTGCGCCTTTACGTCGCCGGCCAGACGACGAAGTCGCTTGCGGCGATGGCTAACCTCAAGCGTGTCTGCGAGGAGCACCTGGCTGGACGCTACGAAATCGAGGTGATCGATCTGTTGAAGAACCCGAGCCTGGCGGCGGGTGATCAGATCCTGGCCATTCCCACCCTGGTGCGCCGGCTGCCGGCACCGCTGAAGCGCATCATCGGCGACCTGTCGAACACCGAAAAGGTTCTGGTCGGATTGGACATCCGTTCCAAAGCCACACCGCCATGAGCGAAGACGGCGAGCCACCCGACACACCACCCGCCTATCGCTTGCGCCTGTTCATCGCCGGCAACACGGACCGGTCTCGTCGCGCAATCGAGAATCTACGGCATATTTGCGCTCACCACCTGGGAAGCGGCCAGATCGACCTCGAGGTGGTTGATA
The DNA here is from genome assembly GCA_963792675.1 of uncultured Alphaproteobacteria bacterium. Classification (GTDB taxonomy): domain Bacteria; phylum Pseudomonadota; class Alphaproteobacteria; order Acetobacterales; family Acetobacteraceae; genus JBBROS01. The sequence goes on along the minus strand of CAWBWT010000005.1, from coordinate 287,615 downwards.
TCTATCAACAACCCGAACTTGCTTCCCCGTATCAGGTGATCGCAGCGCCAACCTTGGTCAAGCTGCTGCCCTTGCCGGTGCGGCGCATTATCGGCGATCTGTCCGAGACCGAACGCGTCCTCCACGGACTCGAACTGCTGCCCTTGTTGCTACCGGAACCGCATGAACCATAACAGCGACCCGGGAGGCGAGGTCGCCTGGAGGGCGCGCGTTCAGGAGCTGGAAGCGCAACTTCGGGAAAGCGAGGACGCCCTCGACGCGATCCGGCGCGGCGAGATCGATGCCTTGGTGATGGGCGGAGAGGAGAAGGATCATCGCGTCTACACCTTGGATAGCGCCGATCGCCCATACCGGGTGCTGATCGAACAGAATTCAGGAAGGTGCCGTCACGCTGGGTGCAGACGGCACCGTGCTTTACTGCAACCAACGCCTCGCCGACATGCTCGGGGTCTCGCAGGAGCGGGTCATTGGGCAGTCGCTACGACGACTGGTGTTCGCTGACGATTTGGCCCTTTTCGACAGGCTCCTCGCAAATGCAACTCGGGTTGCCTCGCGCAGCGAGCTTACCTTGTGTCCGCAGAGCGGGGCACAGCTGCCTGTCTACATCTCGCTCAGTCCCCTAGGCAGCGAGGACGGGACGACGTTGCTGTGCGGTGTGCTCACCGACCTGACCGATCAGAAGCTGCATTTGCGCGAGTTGGCTGACGCTAATGATCGCCTTGTCGGAGAAATTGCCGAGCGCGAGCGGGTCGAGGATGCACTCCGGCAGTCGCAGAAGATGGAGGCGGTGGGCCAGCTCACGGGCGGGCTGGCGCACGACTTCAACAATCTCCTGCTGGGATCAGCGGAAGCCTGGAGCTGCTGAGTGCCCGCATCGTCCAGGGGCGGATGAGCGACATCGATCGCTACGTCGACCGGCGCACGGAGCCGCCAAGCGGGCGGCCGCGCTGACCCACCGCTTGCTGGCCTTCTCGCGACGGCAGACGCTCGACCCCAAGCCGACCGACATCAATCGGCTTGGTCTCCGGGATGGAGGATCTGATCCGGCGAACCGTCGGCCCCTCGGTTACCGTCGAGACGGTTGGAGCAGGTGGCCTCTGGATCACGCTGGTCGACCCTAATCAGCTCGAAAACTCTTTGCTGAACCTGGCCATCAACGCGCGTGACGCGATGACCGATGGAGGCCGCCTGACGATTGAGACCGGCAACCGATGGCTCGACCGTCACGCGGCGCATGAACGCGACCTGCCGCCGGGACAGTATGTCTCGCTATGTGTGAGCGACACCGGCACCGGCATGGCGCCGGACGTGATTGTGCGAGCCTTCGATCCGTTTTTCACGACCAAGCCCATCGGCCAGGGGACGGGTCTGGGCCTGTCGATGGTCTATGGGTTTGCCCGGCAGTCGGGAGGTCAGGTGCGGATCTATTCTGAACCGGGCCGAGGCACGATGGTCTGCCTCTATCTACCGCGCCACCACGGAGAAGAGGTGCCAGCGCCGGCGCCAGCGGAGCTGACTGAAGCGCCCAGGGCGGAGGTTGGTGAGACCGTTTTGGTCGTTGACGATGAACCGACCGTACGCATGCTGGTTGCCGATGTTTTGGAAAGTCTGGGCTACATCGCCATCGAGGCGGCCGACGGCCCGGCGGGATTGCGGGTGCTCCAGTCAAACGCCCGAATTGACCTACTGGTGAGCGATGTCGGCCTGCCTGGGGGGATGAACGGGCGTCAGATGGTCGATGCGGCGCGCGTTACGCGGCCTGCCCTGAAAGTCTTGTTCATCACGGGCTACGCCGAGAATGCCGTGCTCGGGAACGGCTATCTGGAGCCCGGCATGCATGTGCTTACCAAGCCATTCGCAATGGAAGCGCTGGCCACCCGCATCAAGGCGATCATCGAAGGGTGAGAGGTGTCGCCGAAACGTCACGTCGAACAATGCCCCCCAGCACCTCCGGTAATGCCGACGTGTTCGACGTTCGCGTGCAGACCCGTCGCGACGCCGGGGGGCCAGGCGGTTCTTGCGCAAGCTGCTGCGCGGCTTGCAATATGTGCCCAGGGTGATCGTGACCGACAGACGGCGCGGCAAAACGCGAGATGCTGTTCGGTGTCGAGCATCGCCGGAGCCGCTACCTCAACAGTCGGGCCGAGGCGTCGCACCAACCAACACGTCGACGAGAACGGCAAATGCAACGGTTTCAGTCAGCGCGCCAGGCACAGCGCTTTCTCTTCGCCCACAGTCGTATCCACAACCAATTCCAGCTTTGCCGTCACCGCCTCACCGGCGCCAACACCGTGCCGCTCGCGACCACAGCTATTGCACCTGGCGCGATCTCGCCGGTGTTGCTGCCGCGGCGCGAACTTGGTGCCCGCTCCGAGCAGCGGGCGATGCTCTGACCTCAACCTGACAACGCCCGTCGATCCGTTCGGTTACTTGGTAACGGTGGCGCGCCAGCCTGCGCCGACGACACCGGGTGCGACCCGCTCAACAGCTTGGCATCCCCGCGCCCGGGCCCGCGCCGCGTCAGCGACTTGCCGAGACGGGCGGACGGCTCGGCCACGAAATCGTTGAACAGCCAAGCGACCACCAGCGACGCCAACACGACTCCCACCAGGATGACGGCGAGCGGGACGTACTCGTGCAGCAGGATCACGGCGACGAACAGCAACGGCACATGGACGAGGTAGAGGCTGTAGGAAACCCGGCCGAGCCACAGCAGCGGCGCCCATTGCAGCACACGCTGGAGCGGTCCGGCGGCAAGCGCCGCGACGACGATCATCGCCGACCCTAGGGACACGAGAAGGTCTTGGGTGAACAGGTCACGCGACCAGTGACCCTGGAACACCAGCAGCCCGGCGGCGAGCAGCCCGAGGGCAGCGCCGGCCTGGATCTGCCTGATGCGGCCCAGGTAGGAGGCGATCGTGCTGCCGATCACGAAGAAGGTCGCGTAGTAGGCCGTGCCCTGCAGTTCCATGGCGATCATGCCGAGGCGCGAAAAACCTTCCCGCCATTCCAGCAGCTCGAACGGCGAGGTGTCCGGGCTCCAGATGAAATGGATGCCCAGCACGATCGCCCAGATGGCGGCGGCCACGACGGCCGCGCCGCGGACGCCCCACCAGACGATCGGCAGCACCAGCAGCGGGAACACCAGCGAGACGCGGACCTCCCAGATCAGGGTGTGGACCACGCCGTCGAGCATGTTGCGATGGCCCAGCATGACGGCATGGTCGATCAGCACGGCCGGCGTCACCTCCTTGGTCCAGTTCATGGTGTTGACCCAGTCGCTCAGCCCGGCAACGGCCGCGACCGGATGCAGCCACGCGGCCAAGACGGCCGAGAGCCCCACGGCGGCGGCGTAGGGGAGGTAAAGGCGGCACAGCCGTCGGATCGCGTAATCGCGGTAACGCGGCGCCCGCCCGGCGAACCAGGGCAGCGACAGCACGAGGCCGCTCAGCACGTAGAACAGCGTCACCGCCTCGGCCCCGTTCCAGAGCAGCCGGAGCGGCGTCTCAAACATCAGCCACTCGGTCAGCGAGCCGTGCTCGGTTCGCCAGCGGGAGAAGAAGTAGTCGCTGAACGCCGGCTGCGTCAGCAGGCAGTGATGCACGACGACGATCAGCGCCGCGACACCGCGGACGCTGTCGAGCGCGTCGATCCGATCCGGCCCTCGCATCGCTGCGCGGACCGGACCACCATTGGAAGCAAGCATTTAGGTCGGCGCTCCCGCATTCACCTGCAGGACCGAGGGGACCGGGCCCACGGGCGCCGGCACCGGCTTGGCGGGGCGGCGGGCACGTGACCGGGCGGGCTTTGCGAACCGGACCATCTCCTCGCGCAGCACCGTGACCACCTCGACCAGGTCGTGCGCGGTCATGCTGTCGAACAGCGGCAGGCTGATGATGCGGGCGCCCACGTCGTCCGACACCGGCAGCGCGCCGCCGAGCGTGTAGCCGGCGAAGTAGTCCTGCTGCAGCACGTGCGGGCTGAAATAGGTTGCGCAGCCGATGCCGCGCCGGGCCAAGGCCGCCACGATCTCGGCCCGATGCGGTGCCAGCATCCGGGGCAGCAACGCGGGTGCGAACTGGTGCGCCTGCTCGCCCCGACGCTGCGTCTGGAAGGCGAGCTCCGGCAGGGCGTCGCGGTAGCCCTGCATCAAGGCCGAGCGATGCGCGATCATGGCGTCGTTCGCGCCGAGCCGCAGGTGCGCCAGCAGCGCGCCGACCTCGCTCAGCTTGGCGTTCAGCCCCGGCATGGTGGCGTTGCGCGGCTTGCCGAAGCCGAAGTTGCACATCTGCCGCAGGGTCGCGATCGCCGCGGGGTCGGCGCTGTAGATCACCCCGCCCTCGCCGGTGGAAAACGACTTGGTGGCGTGCATCGAGTAGACGATCAGCCCGCGGAACCCGGCGCCGTAGCCGCGCCCGTCGGACGCGGTGGTGCCGAGCGAGGCGGCGGCGTCCACGACCACGGGGATACCGTGGCGCGCGGTCAGCGCCGTGTAGCGGGCGAGGTCGAGATCGAAGCCGAACGTGGCGTACGGCATGACGACGGCGATGTCGGCGCCGTACTGGGCGATCAGCCGCTCCTCATGGGCCGGGTCGGCGGTCCAGGTGGCCGGGTCGATGTCGCAGAACAGCGGCGTCAGCCCGCACCACATGGCCGCATGCGCGGCGGCGGCGAACGTGAACGACGGCATCAGCGCGTATTTGGTGCCGACCGGGCGGCCGCCGATCGCCTGCTGCACCGCCAGCATCAGGCCGATGGTGGCGTTGCACACGGTCATGCAGCCGCCCTCGCCTCCGAACATGCGGACGACCATGTCCTGCTCGAACGCGGTGTTGGCCGGTCCGAAGTTGCTGAAGATGCCGCTGTCCTCGATGGTGCGGAGGCGGTCGGCGGCTTGGCTCAGCCGGGGCGGGTTCGGCCGGATCAACGGAACGGTCATGTCAGGCCCCTCCCACGGCAAGCGACGGGCTCAAGGCGGGCGCGGCGGCGAAGCCGGCCGGCAGCCGCGCGGCCGCCCATTGCGGCGCGACGGCGTCGGAGGGCTTCAGCGCCGCATCGACGATCAGGGCGCCGACGTCGTGCTGCCACAGCCAAAGGCCGTTGGCCTGGCCGCGGAAGCTCGCCTCGCCGCCCAGCCGGCCGCGCGGCAGGAAGCCGGCGCCGAGGCCGATCCCGAACACGTCCGGCAGCGGCGCTCCGGCGGCATCCAGCACGCGGCACTGGCCATCGACCATCGGCTGCTGCGGCCCGGTCTGCGACAACAAGGTGAGCGGCTGCCCGGCTCGGTCGAACAGGGGCAGCGCGCGCGGCCGGTAGCCGAATGCGGCGATGACCAGGTCGGCGGCGTCGAGCAGGCGCTCCGCGTCGGTATCCAGGTCCGCAGCGGCCAGCTGGTGCAGCTGGAGCCGCGGCTCCGGCGCGCGGCCGCCGATGCCGCGCACCTGCATCACGAGTTCACGCGAGTCGAGGCGGAACCCGGCGAAGCGGAACACCTTGCCGCTGATCGGGCAGACGTCGTCCTCAGACCACTCGGTGTAGCCTTCGGCGAGGGCTGAGGCGCGGTCGGGGTAGTAGACGCGCAACGGCCGGCGATGCATCAGGGTCACGCCGCCGTCGCCGAACCGGACGCCGGGCAGGCGATGCAGCAGGGCGTGGGCCACGGCGGCCGCACTGGTGGAGCCGCCCACGATGACGACCCGGGGCTCGGGCTTGTCCGCCAGCAGGGCGGTGATGGTGTCGAGCCAGCCGGTGGTCAGCACGTCGCCCGACTGCACCAGGCGTCCCGCGCAACGCTGCATCAGGTCGATGCCGCCGACCCGCTCGGCCGCCAGGCGCTTCGCCGGCTGCTCGGCGCCGGTCGCGAGCACGACGTGACGCGCCAGCAGCGTGCGCTCCGCCCCGGTCGCGAGATCGCGGATGGCGACGCTCCAGCCGTCGGCGGTGCGGGTGGCCGAGACGGCGGTGTGGCCGGTCAGCACTGCGCTGGCCTTGTGCTCGGCGACGATGCGCGCCATCGCCGCGCCGACCAGATCGAGGAACTGCCCGGCGTCGCGCAGCGCAACCGCGCCATCGCCGGCCCCGGCGAGCTGCCGGGTCAGCGGGTGCTCGGTCAGCCGGGTCAGCTCGGTCTCGGTTTCGCTGTCGCTGAGCAGGCAGTCGACGAAGGTGCGTCCGCTGCTGTCGGAGTTGATGGCGTATTGACCGATGGCGCCGCCGCCGAGGCGGTGGGAGCGTTCGATCACGGCAACGCCGCGGTCGAGCAGCTCGTCGAGGTCACCGTTGCGATGGGCAGCCAGCAAGGGAGCGATGCCTGCGGGCCCGCCGCCGACGATGACCGTGTTGAACCACTCGACTTGTTCCCGCATCACAGCTTCCTCGATAACGATCACCCGGGCTAACGGGCCGATATCGAAACGTTACTGCAGACGCGCTAATCGTTATAAGAACATTAAAGTCAGGTTTTGTTTGCTCACGGAAACGAGCGTGCCTGGGCGGGAAAACTGCGACACGTCGAGCGTTGGGTCGCCTACCGGCCAGAACGGCCGGCCCACTGTTTCGTTAGGGTGGCGTTAAAGGCTTCCCGCGGCAAGCGGGGCAGGATCAGGCGGCCGCGGGCCCGGAGCTTGACTTGCCCGGTTGCGGCGAGGAAGGGAGGCGATGACCACGCTGCCGCCGCTGAAGGACGTGATCGCGCGGCACGGGCTCGACGCACGCCGCTCGCTCGGCCAGCATTTCCTGCTCGACCCCGGGCTGACCGGCCGCATCGTGCAGCAGGTAGAGCCGATTGCCGGCCGGCACGTGGTCGAGGTGGGGCCCGGACCCGGCGGGCTCACCCGGGCGCTGCTCGACAGCCCGGCGGCCGATGTGCTGGCGGTCGAGCTGGACCGCCGCGCTATTGGCGCGCTGGCCGAGTTGGAGCAGGCCTATCCGGGCCGGCTTGCGGTGCGCGAGGCGGATGCGACCCGGCTGGACCTCGCTGCCCTTGTCCCGGCGCCGCGGGTGCTTGCGGCCAACCTGCCTTACAACGTCGCGACCCCGCTGCTGGTCGGCTGGCTCCGCCAGGCCGCGGCGTGGGAACGGATGACGCTGATGTTCCAGCTCGAGGTGGCCGAACGGATCTGCGCCGACGCCGACACGCCCGCCTACGGCCGGCTGAGCGTGCTGGCACAATGGACTTGTCGCACCAGCCTCAGGCTGCGGCTGCCGCCCGGGGCGTTCGTGCCGCCGCCGAAGGTGTGGTCGGCCGTGGTCGGGCTGGTGCCGCTGGAGCAGCAGCCGCCGCCGGACCTGTTCGCGGCGATGGAGCGGCTCACCGCGGCAGCGTTCGGCCAACGGCGCAAGATGCTGCGCGGCAGCCTGCGGGGGCTCGGCGGCGAGGCGCTGCTGGGGCGCGCCGGAATCGACCCGGTGCGGCGGGCGGAGACGCTGGCGGTCCCCGAATGGGACCGCCTGGTCAGGCTGCTCTGAGCGTCAGCCGCGGTGCGCGTAGTGCTTCCGGTGATGATGCGACCGGTGATGGTGGTGGTAGGCGACGTTGGACGGCAGCGGCTGAACGTAGGTGGCGATGAGCACTTGCGCCGGCGGCCCGTGGCGGAGCGGCGCAGCGGCGACTCCCGAAGCGCAGGCCAGCAGCGGGACGGCAAGCGCGAGTGCGGCGGCGGCAAGGCGGGACAGGGTCATCGATGCACTCCAGCGGACGGGGAACAGGTGGATCACAGCAAGCACAGCGTCCGCAGCTCCCGCTTCAGGGCGGGCGGCATCGCGTCGGGCGCAAAGTCGGCTGCGGTGAGGTCGGGCGGGGCGTCGTCCGCCTCGAGGTAGCGCCAGCCCTGGAATGCCTTGACCGGCCGGCCTTCGACCTGCACCAGCGCCGGGTCGAGCAGGATGCCGGCGCAGCGGGAGCCGTCGTCCCAGTGGTCGGGCACGATGTCCAGGATCCGTTGCCGCACCAGCATGGCGCCGGCGATCACCCAGTAGAGGCTCCCCTCGCCGCGGATCTCGGCGACCCGGCGCGGCAGGTTGCGGGTCTGATGCCGGAGCGGCGGCCGCACCACCAGGCGCATCGCCTGGACCTCCCGCAGGTGGGCGATGTCGCGAATGCCGACCGCCAGCTTGGCCAAGTTAACCATGCTTGTTCTTAGGCGGCGGCGGCGGCGATTCGCAAGCGCGCCGTGGCTCGGGCTAAGAGGCGCCGGCGGTGGGGGAGCAAGCGATGGCGTTGCGGATCGAGGGCGGCACGGTGCTGCTGGGCGGGGAGTTGGTCGAGACGTCGGTCACGCTCGAGCATGGGCGCATCGGATCGGTCGGCGATGACGCCGGCGGCGGCCGGACGCTGGACGCGCGCGGCCTGCTCGTGCTGCCGGGGATCGTCGACCTGCACGGCGACGCGTTCGAGCGGCAAGTGCAGCCGCGGCCCGGGGTCGAGTTCGCCGCCGAGATCGCGGTCCGCGATACCGAGGCGCAGTTGCTCGCCAACGGCATCACCACCGCGTTCCATGCCGTGACCCTGTCGTGGGAGCCGGGACTGCGCGGGCCCGAGGCGTGGCGCCGGCTGCTGGACGCGCTGGCGGCTTGGCGCGGCGCGTGCGATGTCCGGGTCAACATGCGCTGGGAGCTGCACAACCTCGATGCGCTCAAGGTGGCGCTGGCCGACATCGCGGCCGGGCGGGTGCACATGGTGACGTTCAACGACCACACCCCGGCGATCCTGCGCAAGCTGGACACGCCGGAGGGAGCGGCGAAATACGCCGAGCGGGCGATGATGCCGCTCGCCGCGTTCCGTGCGCTGGCGGAGCGGGCGATGGCGTTCACCCCGGATGTGCCGGCAGCGGCGGCGCGGCTGGCCGCGGCGGCCCGTGCGGCCGGGCTGCCGATCGCGAGCCACGACGACGACAGCGTCGCGACAAGGCGCCACTTCCGCGGCCTCGGCGCGACGGTGTGCGAGTTCCCGATGGCCGAGGCGGTGGCGGTCGAGGCGCGCGCGGCCGGCGAGGCGGTGGTGATGGGTTGCCCCAACGTGGTGCGCGGCGGCTCGCATCTGGGCTGGGCCGCGGCCGGGCCGCTGGCCGAGCGGGGACTCTGCTCGGTGCTGGTCAGCGACTACTTCTATCCGGCGATGGCGCAATCGGCCTTGCGGCTGGCGCCCGGCCCGCTCGGCCTGGCGGGCGCCTGGGCGCTGATCAGCGCCAACCCGGCGGCGGCGGCGGGGCTGCATGACCGGGGCCGGATCGCCCCGGGATTGCGGGCGGACCTGGTGCTGGTCGAGCCTCGCTCGGGTGCCATCCTGGCGACGGTCGCGGACGGGATAGTGGCTCACCTGACCGGGGCGGCCTGGAAGCGGCTGCGCTGACTGTTGGGGCGGGCCGCTCAGGCCCGGCGCTCCCGCAGGTCCGGCAGGAAGGCGGCGACGATGCCGAGCGCGGGCAGCACGGAGCAGAGGCGATAGACGAATTGCAGGCTGGTGTGGTCCACCAGCTCGCCCAGCAGCGCGGCGCCGAGGCCGCCGAGCCCGAAGGCGAAGCCGAAGAACACCCCGGCGACCAAGCCGACGCGGCCGGGCAGCAGTTCTTGCGCGTAGACCAGGATCGACGACGAGGCCGAGGCCAGGATCAGGCCGATGATCACCGTCAGCACCGCCGTGCCGGCCAGGTTCGCATACGGCAGCGCGAGGGTGAACGGCAGCACGCCGAGGATGGAGAACCAGATCACCCGCTTGCGTCCCATGCGGTCGCCGATCGGACCGCCGGCCAGCACGCCGACCGCGAAGGCGCCGAGGAACAGGAACAGCAGCAGCTGCGAGGTCTGCACCGACACGCCGAAGGTCTCGATGGTGTAGAACGTGTAGAAGGTGTTCAGGCTGGCCACGTAGAAGAACTTGGAAAAAAGCAGCACGACCAGCAGGACGAGGATCGTCGCGACCTTGCCGCGCGGCAGCAGCGCCGGGGGCGCCGCCGCGCCGGAGCGCCGGGACGGCATGCGGGTGCTGTACCAGCGGCCGACCCCGACCAGTACCAGCATGGCGGTCAGCGCGGCGGCGGAGAACCAGGTGACGCTGCGCTGGCCGTGCGGGATGACGATGAACGCGGCCAGCAGCGGACCGAGCGCCGAGCCGATGTTGCCGCCGACCTGGAACACGCTCTGCGCCAGGCCGAACCGGCCGCCCGAGGCGACCCGCGCCACCCGCGACGCTTCCGGATGGAACACGCTGCTGCCGAGCCCGACGAGGGCGGCGGCCACCAGCAGCGACCAGAAATGCCCGGCCACCCCCAGCAGCACCAAGCCGCAGAGCGTGGCGGCCATCCCGACCGGCAGCGAATACGGCAAGGGACGCCGATCGGTGTACATCCCCACCAGCGGCTGCAGCAGCGAGGCGGTGATCTGGAAGGCGAGCGTCAACAGGCCGATCTGGCCGAAGTCGAGCGCGTAGTTGGCCTTCAGGATCGGGTAGATCGCCGGCAGCAGCGACTGCATGACATCGTTCAGCAGGTGGGAGAAGCTGATCGCCAGCAGCACGGGCATCGCCGCGGCGCTGGCGGCTGGCGGGCGGAGTGTGGCAGCCGATCCGGACATGGCTCCTGACCTAACCCGGCCGCAACGCCGGCGCCAGCCCGGCCCCGATCACCTGTCGGGCCATTGGTCGGCCACAAACCCTCCGTAAATCCTGGCTTCGGCCCATTGATCTTCCGCCTTGCACGCAGCACAGTCCGGCCCATCGCGGGACGCATGTCCCATCCATGCAAGGGGAACGACACCAATGAGGAACCTGTTGATGCTCGGGAGCGCGGCGCTCCTTGCCGGCGCGACCGCGCTGTCGGCGCCGGCGCAGGCCCAGGGCAGCGGCTCAAAGACGATCGACGACATCAAGTCGAAGGGCACGCTGAGTTGTGGCGTGTCGACGGGCGTGGCCGGGTTCTCGCTGGCCGACGCCAAGGGCGTGATCCAGGGCATCGACGCCGATACCTGCCGCGCCGTCGCCGCTGCCATCCTCGGCAAGCCCGAGGTGAAGTTTGTGCCGACCACCACCACCAACCGGTTCACCGCGCTGCAGTCGGGCGAGATCGACCTGCTGGTGCGCAGCACCACCTGGACGCTGGGGCGCGAGGCGAACCTCGGGCTCGAGTTCGCGGGCGTAAACTTCTATGACGGCACCGGGTTCATGGTGAAAACCGCGTCGGGCGTGAAGTCGGTCAAGGACCTGGACGGCGCCACCGTCTGTGTGCAGCCCGGCACCAGCACCGAGCTCGCGATCGCCGACTACTTCCGGCTCAACAAGCTGAAGTTCACCCCGGTGCTGATCCAGGACCTGGCCGAGATCCAGAACAGCTATTTGTCGGGCCGCTGCGACACCTACTCGACCGACCTGTCGGGGCTGGCGTCGTTCCGCTTCCAGCAGGGACCCAAGGCGACCGACCACCTTCTGCTGCCGGAGATCATCAGCAAGGAGCCGCTGGGCCTGATGGTGCGCAAGGGCGACGACAAGTTCTTCGACGTCGTGCGCTGGACCCTGTTCGCGATGTATCAGGCCGAGGAAAGCGGCGTCACGTCGAAGAACGTGGCCGAGATGCAGAAGTCGACCAACCCCGACGTCCGCCGCCTGCTGGGCGCCGAGGGCGACATGGGCAAGGCGCTGGGCGTCGATAACCTTTGGGCGGTCAACATCGTCAAGGCGGTCGGCAATTACGGCGAGATGTGGGACCGCGACATCACCCCGCTCGGCATTCCGCGCGGCATCAACAACCTTTGGAACAAGGGCGGGCTGCATTATCCGCCGCCGATCCGCTGACGCACTGCACAGGCATTGGGCCGCTTCCGTCTCGGAGCGGCCCTTTTTGATCCGGCGGCACAGTCTGCCGTTGAAGTGGCGCGGGGATTGCAATCTGATGACGAGCGCTGGCCGCCGTCCGGACCATCCGGCCCGGTTCCGGCGGCCAGGATGGGGTTTGTAGCAATGTCCGGTGCGACGATCGATCCGCGACTGGCGCCTGCGCGAGCGGCGCCGAAGAAGAAGCTGCAGTTCCGCTGGTCCGACCCGCGCTTCCGTAACATCGTGTGGCAGGTGGTGGTCATCGGCATCGTGGCCGCGATCGTCTGGTATCTGGTGCAGAACACCAGCCGGAACCTGGCGGCGCGGCGGATCGCGACCGGGTTCGCCTTCCTCGACCGGATCGCCGGCATCCCGATCGGCGAGCACCTGATCGATTACGACCCGGCCGAGAACACCTACGGCCGCGCGCTCTGGATCGGCGTGCTCAACACGCTGAAGGTCGCCGTCGTCGGCGTGGTGCTGGCGACGATCTGGGGCACGCTGCTGGGCGTCGCCCGGCTGTCGAAGAACTGGCTGATCGCCAAGCTGTCGGCGGTCTATGTCGAGGTGGTGCGCGACATCCCGGTGCTGCTGCAATTGCTGTTCTGGTACACCGCGCTGCAGGGGCTGCCGGCGCCAAAGCAATCATTCCACCCGATACCGGGCGTGTTCCTGTCCAACCGCGGCATCAAGATCCCGTCGCTCGACTGGGTGCAGGAGGATTGGTGGGTGCTGGGCGCCTTCCTGCTCGGCGCGCTGGGTACGCTGATGTGGTCGCGCGTCTGCGACAAGCGGCAGGAGGAGACCGGGGTGCGGCCGAAGGCCTGGCCGGTCGCCCTCGGCTTGCTGGTGGTGCTGCCGGGGCTGGTGTGGGCGGCGCTGGGCGCGCCGTTCACGCTCGAAGTGCCGGAGCTGCGCGGCTTCAACTTCATCGGCGGCGCGACCTTGAGCCCCGAATACGGCGCGCTGACCCTGGGCCTCGTGCTGTATACCTCCGCTTACATCGCCGAGATCGTGCGGTCCGGCATCCTCGCCGTGCCGAGCGGTCAGTGGGAGGCGGCCGGCGCGCTGGGGTTGCGGTCCGGGCCGACGCTGCGGCGGATCGTGCTGCCGCAGGCGATGCGGGTGATCATCCCGCCAATGACCAGCCAATACCTGAACCTGACGAAGAACAGCTCGCTGGCGGTGGCGATCGGCTACCAGGACGTGGTGTCGATCGCCAGCACGACCCTGAACCAGACGGGACAGGCGATCGAGGGCATTGCCGTCATCATGGTGGTCTACTTGGTGATCAGCCTGTCGATCAGCCTGTTCATGAACTGGTACAACGCCCGAATCGCCTTGGTGGAGCGCTAGGCCATGTCCCAGAGCACTGCCGACACCACCGCCCAACTCTCCGAAGCCGCCCGCGATCCGGTTCCGTCGATCGCCGGAATCCCCGCGGCCCCGCTGCCGCAGCGACCGCCGCCGCTGACGGCCGGCGTCGGGCCGCTCGGCTGGGCGCGGGTGAACCTATTCAACTCCGTGCTGTCGTCGGTCGTGACCGTCGTGCTCGGATTGCTGATCCTTCGCTGGGCTTACCAGTTCATCAATTGGGGGGTGATCAACGCGTTCTGGACGGTGCCGCAAACCGAGGCTGGCCCGGACCCGTCGGTGTGCCGCGACGCCCGCGGCGTGGGTGCCTGCTGGGCGGCGATCGGCGAGAACTACCGCTTCATCCTGTTCGGCCGCTTCCCGTACGAGGAGCAGTGGCGGCCGGCGATCGTCTGCGCGCTGTTCATCGGCCTTTATTTCGTGTCGGCGATCCGCGCATGCTGGCGGCCGTGGCTCGCCGGCCTGTGGGTGGCGGTGCTGGTGCTGATCGGGGTGCTGATGTGGGGCGGGGTCGCCGGCCTCACGTTCGTGCCGCAGGATTCCTGGGGCGGGCTGCCGATCACCCTCATCCTGTCCACGTTCGGCCTCGTGCTGGCGTTCCCGTTGAGCTTGCTGGTGGCGTTGGGCCGCCGCTCGACCAACCTGCCGGCGGTCAAGGCGCTGTGCGTGCTGTATGTCGAGCTGATCCGCGGCGTGCCGCTGGTGACGCTGCTGTTCATGGCAAGCGTCATGTTCCCGCTGTTCATGCCGGCCGGGATCAACCCGGACAAGTTGCTGCGAGCGCAGGTGGCGGTGATCCTGTTCGCCGGCGCCTACCTCGCCGAAGTGGTGCGCGGCGGGCTGCAGGCGCTGCCGAAGGGCCAGTACGAAGCGGCCGATGCGCTCGGGTTGAGCTACTGGAAGAAGACCGGGTTCATCATTCTGCCGCAGGCGCTGCGGCTGGTGATTCCGCCGCTGGTGAACACGTTCATCGGCTTCTTCAAGGACACCTCGCTGGTGCTGATCATCGGCATCTTCGACCTGCTGTCGGCGGGCAAGGTGGCGATCACGCAGCCGATCTGGCAGGCGTACAGCACCGAGCTGTACATCACCCTGGCGCTGATCTACTTCGCGTTCTGCTATGTGATGGCCCGCTACAGCCGGGGGCTCGAGACCGAGTTGCGCCGGGGCGCCGCACGATGATTGGGATTGCAAAGGCCCCGCCTTTGCCGGGGTCCAGGGACGGCGTCCCTGGCCTTCTCACGGAGAATAAGCAATGAGCCAAGCCGCAACGCTAGACCGCCCTGCCCCGGGCTCGAACCAGCAGCCCGCCATCGTGCTGGACAAGGTCAACAAGTGGTATGGCGCGATGCATGTGCTGCGCGACATCACGCTCAGCGTCGGCCAAAAGGAGAAGGTGGTGGTCTGCGGACCGTCCGGGTCGGGCAAGAGCACCATGATCCGCTGCATCAACCGCCTGGAAAGCCACCAGGAAGGCCGCATCGTCGTCGACGGCACCGAACTCACGAGCGATCTGCGCGCGCTCGACACCATCCGCCGCGAGGTCGGCATGGTGTTCCAGAGCTTCAACCTGTTCCCGCACCTCACCATCCTCGAGAACTGCACGCTGGCGCCGATCTGGGTGCGCAAGATGCCGAAGGCGGAGGCCGAGGAGCTGGCGATGAGCTACCTGCGCCGGGTCAAGATCCCCGAGCAGGCGAAGAAGTATCCGGGCCAGCTTTCCGGCGGGCAGCAGCAGCGGGTGGCGATTGCGCGGGCGCTGTGCATGAAGCCGAAGATCATGCTGTTCGATGAGCCGACCTCGGCGCTCGACCCGGAGATGATCAAGGAGGTGCTCGACACCATGATCGGGCTGGCGCAGGACGGCATGACGATGGTGTGCGTGACGCACGAGATGGGCTTCGCGCGCCAGGTGGCGGACCGGGTGGTGTTCATGGACCGCGGCGAGATCGTCGAGCAGGGTCCGCCGAATACGCTGTTCGAGAACCCGCAAACGGACCGGCTGAAGCTGTTCCTCAGCCAGATCCTGCGCGGGCACTGACGGAGCGATCGGGGCGGGCTGGAACCCGCCCCCACTGCGAGGCGGTTAGTTGTTTCTGACCATTTGGCCGCGGATCTCGCCGGCCGGGTTCGCTTCGGAATGGACGTTGGCATACCATTTGCCGCCCATCAGGCTGCTCATCTGGTCGTCAGTGAGCGTCGCGGTGCCGCTGATGGGCGATTGGGCGCTGTCGAACTTCACGATCACGCCGGCATTGGCGCCCTCGTCCGCGGGGCCGTGGAAGTGGGCTGCGGTGGGGGCCGCCGTCAGGTCGGAGTATTCGACGGTGTAGGTCAGGATCTTGGTCTGAGTGTCCAGCGTCGCCGTCGCACTCCCCTTGGCCGGGGTGAGCTTGGGCGGGACCTCGTTGCCGCCGGTCAGGGTTCCGGCGAAAGTCACGGTGTCCGCAAGCGCGGCCCCGCTCAGCACCGTTGCCATCCCGATCGCAACCACGACAGCCTTGAACGATTTCAGCATACTGCACCCCCACACATGATCCTTTGGATCATAGGGCGGCGCCAGTGGGCTGTCACGTTGCACCCGAGGGCGACGGCGCCGGGGCGCCGCCGCCCGAGCGGGGCGGGTTCAGTCCCGCCGGTAAACGGCCACGTTGGCGACCGCGCGCGGCGTGCCGAAGCCGCCGCCGAGGATGGCGGCCACCGCGCCCAACGCCAGCGCCGCGAAGCCCAGCAGGCCGGCCGTGCCGACGCTTTTGCGGGCGACCTCGGCCGCCTGCTGTGCCTTTTGCTTGGCGGTATCGGCCGCCTGGCGCGCCTGGTCCTCGGCCGACTGCAGGCGCGTTCGGGCCTCGTCCGGGCTGATGTTGGCGGTGCGGGCGAGGCTGTCGACGGCACGGTCGCGGGCGGCGTCGGCCGCCTGCTTGTCGCCGCTGAGGCTGGCGCGCAGGTAGGCGCCGACATCGTCCTGCGCCGTCTGCGCGTCGTTCGGGCTCACGAGGCGGCGGATCTGCGCCTGCAGCGCGTCACCGTTGGTGTTCTGGGCGACGCCCGACACGGTCGAGGCCGCGCCGCGGCCGACGGCGCCGACCGTGCTGCCGAGCGCGCTGAAAGCGCCGCCCAGCAGGCCGCCCACCGCGGTGGTCACGAGCCAGGTCAGCAGCAGCGTGGTCGCGCACCAGGACAGGAAGCCGTGCCAACGCGCCGTGCCGGGATTGGCCGAGCCGGCCAGACGCCCGGCGACCCAGCCGCCCACCAGCGAGGCTACGATGCCGGAACCGACGATCCAGCCGACGGTCGTCATCGAGGCGCCGGACGCGTCCGGGTTGTTGCCGAGGTTGGCGGCATCCAAGCTCGATGCGCCCAGCCCAATCCCGAGAATGTTCAGCAGCAGCTGAACCGTCAGGGCTGCCGCCGCGCCGGCGAAGATCGCCCCCCACGAAGCACGGTTGCGCAGGTGCGCCGCCGCATCGGACGGCGCGGCGGCCGCGGCGTCCGACCTGGCCGGTGAAGTCATGGTGCTGCTCATATTGGATGTCCGCTCCTTGCCGTCCACGCTGGCCGGCTTCGGTGGGGACAACGTCCAGACGCGTTGGAGTTCCTTCACCCGCAACCGGCCGTTGCAGAGGCGACACGGACTGGCGGAATCGTCAGTTCCCGCCGGCGCGATCCGAGTGCAGCACTGCGCGGGTCTGGCGGGCGATGACCGCTTCCTCGTCGGTCGGGATGACTCGGACGTCGACCGCGGCGCCGGGCGGGCTGATCTGACCCGGTGCCGGCCGGGCCGGATCGAGCGCGATGCCGAGCCAGGACAGGCGGTCGGCCACCAGCGCCCGCACTCGGCCGTCATGCTCGCCGATGCCGCCAGTGAACACGAAGCCGTCGAGCCCGCCCAAGGCGGCCATCAACCCGCCCGCCTGCTGCGCGATGCGGTAGGCGAACAATTCGACCGCGGCCGTGGCGCTGGGCGCCTCGCTGGCGTGGAGCGTCCGCATGTCGGCCGCGACCCCGGAGGCGCCGAGCAGCCCGGCCTCCTGGTACAGCAGGTGCTCGACCTGGGCGGGCGTCATCCCGCGCTCCTGTAGCAAATAAAGCACGACGCCGGGGTCGAGGCTGCCGCAGCGCGTGCCCATCACGAGGCCGTCGAGCGGCGTGGTGCCCATCGTCGTCTCGACGCTGCGGCCGGCGTGCAGCGCGCACAGGCTGGCGCCGCTGCCGAGATGAGCGACGATCACCCGTCCGGCCGCCAGCGTGGGCGGAAGCTGGCCGGCGATGTACTCGGTACGACAGGCCGTGGAAGCCGTAGCGGCGCAGGCCGAGATGGTCCGGCAGCGCCCAGCGGCGGGCGACGCCGGGCAGAGTGCGGTGGAAGGCGGTGTCGAAGCAGGCGACTTGCGGCAAGGCGGGCCGGGCCGACGCGACGGCGCGGATGGCGGCGATGTTGTGCGTCTGATGCAGCGGGGCCAGCGGCGACAGCGCCTCCATGTCCGCCAACACGGCGTCGTCGATCCGCACCGGGCCGGTGAACCGGTCGCCGCCATGCACGATCCGGTGCCCGGCCGCCTCCAGCGCCTGGCCGCCCAGATGCTCCGTGATCCAGTCGAACAGTGCCGGCAGCACGGCCTCGTGCCCGGTGCCGGAGGCGGCGGGCGGCTCCAGCGCCGCGCCGTCGGCGTCCTGCGCCGAGGCTTTCGGGGCATGGGTGATGTCCTCGAACTCGCCTCGCAGTACCGCGCCACGCTCGTCGAACAGCGCGAATTTGAGGCTGCTCGACCCGGCGTTGAGCGTGAGGACGGCCATCAGCCGTCCCAGCGCCAGTCCCGCACCTCCGGCAAATCCTGGCCATGCGCCCGCACGTAGGCGGTGTGGTCCACCAAGCGGTCGCGCAAATGCTGCACCAGGTGCGCGGACACGTCGGTCATGCGCGGCACCCGCTCGACCGCCGCCATCGCGAGGTGGAAGCGGTCGAGGCCGTTCAGCACCGTCATGTCGAACGGCGTGGTGGTGGTGCCCTCCTCGCGGAAGCCGTGGACGTGGAAGCGGTCGGCGTTCGAGCGGCCGTGCAGCAGGCGGTGCACCACCCAGGGATAGCCGTGGAAGGCGAAGATGACCGGCTTGTCGAGGGTGAACAGGCTGTCGAACACGCTGATCGGCAGGCCGTGCGGGTGCTCGCTGGGCGGCTGCAGCGCCATCAGGTCCACCACGTTGACGAAGCGCACCCGCAAGTCGGGCATGTGCCGGCGCAGGATGTCGGTCGCGGCCAGCGCCTCCATGGTCGGCACGTCGCCGGCGCAGGCCATCACCACGTCGGGCACCTCCCCGTGATCGTTGCTGGCCCATTCCCACATGCCGGCGCCGGCGGCGCAGTGCCGGATGGCCGCGTCGCGGTCCAGGTACTGCAGCGCGGGCTGCTTGCCGGCGACGATGACGTTGACGTAGCCGCGGCTGCGCAGGCAGTGGTCGGCGACGCTCAGCAGGGTGTTGGCGTCGGGCGGCAGGTAGATGCGCACGACGGAGGCCTTCTTGTTGGCGACGTGGCCGATGAAGCCCGGGTCCTGGTGGCTGAACCCGTTATGGTCCTGCCGCCAGACGTGACTGGTGAGCAGGTAGTTGAGGCTGGCAATCGGCCGCCGCCACGGCAGCCGGGCCGCGCCCTCGAGCCATTTCGCATGCTGATTGAACATGCTGTCGATGATGTGGATGAAGGCCTCGTAGCAACTGAACAGGCCGTGCCGCCCGGTCAGCAGGTAGCCTTCGAGCCAGCCCTGGCAGAGATGCTCGCTCAGCACCTCCATCACGCGCCCGTCCGGCGCCACGTGGTCGTCGGTTGGCAGGCGCTCGCCCATGCTGGCGCGGTTCGTCACCTCGAACACCGCGTCGAGCCGGTTGCTGGTGGTCTCGTCGGGGCCGAACAGCCGGAAGGTGCGCATGTTCCGCTGCATGATGTCGCGCACGAAGCCGCCGAGCACCCGGGTCGCCTCGGCCTCCGACTGGCCCGGCGCCTCCACCTCGACCGCGTAGTCGCGGAAATCCGGCAACTCGAGGTCGCGCAACAGCATGCCGCCGTTGGCGTAGGGGCTGGCGCCCATGGTCTTGGCTGGCACCTGCTCCAGCAGCGCCGGCACCGGATGGCCGCTCTCGTCGAACAGCTCCTCGGCACGGTAGCTGTGCATCCATTCCTCAAGCTGCCGCAGCCGCTCCGGGTGGGTGTCGAGCTTGTCGAGCGGCACCTGGTGGGCGCGCCAGGTGCCCTCGACCGGCTTGTTGTCCACCGTTTTCGGCCCGGTCCAACCCTTGGGCGTGCGCAGGATGAGCATCGGCCAGGCCGGGCGCTTGCTGTCGCCGTTCCGCGCCGCCTGCTGGATGGCGGCGATCCGGTCGAGCGCCTCGTCGAGCGCACGCGCCATCGTTCGGTGCATCGGCATCGCCTCGTCGCCGGCCACGATCACCGGCGCCCAGCCATAGCCGCGGAACAGCGACAGCAGCTCCTCCTCCGGGATGCGCGCCAGCACC
Source organism: uncultured Alphaproteobacteria bacterium (assembly GCA_963792675.1). Taxonomy (GTDB): domain Bacteria; phylum Pseudomonadota; class Alphaproteobacteria; order Acetobacterales; family Acetobacteraceae; genus JBBROS01. The sequence goes on along the minus strand of CAWBWT010000005.1, from coordinate 267,928 downwards.
GTCGGCCCGGCGATCTTGTAGCCGTTGAGATGGAGGATCGGCAGCACGGCGCCATCACGCGCCGGGTCGAGGAACTTGTTGCCGTGCCAGCTCGCGGCCATGGCGCCGGTCTCGGCCTCGCCGTCGCCGACGACGCAGGTGGCGATCAGGTCCGGGTTGTCGAACACGGCGCCGGTCGCATGCAGCATGGCATAGCCGAGCTCGCCACCCTCGTTGATCGAGCCCGGCACGTTGGCGGCGTCGTGGCTGGGGATGCCGCCGGGGAAGCTGAACTGGCGGAACAGCTTGCCCATGCCGGCGAGGTTGCGCGGGATCGCCGGGACCATCTCGGAATAGCTGCCCTCGAGCCAGGTGGACGCCACCATGCCGGGCCCGCCATGGCCGGGGCCGCACACGTAGATCATGTCGAGGCCGCGCGCCTGGATGACGCGGTTGAGGTGGGCGTAGATGAAGTTGAGCCCCGGCGTGGTGCCCCAATGCCCGAGCAGGCGCGGTTTCACCTTGTCGATGGTGAGCGGCTCGCGGAGCATCGGGTCTTCGCCCATCAGGTAGATCTGGCCGACGGACAGGTAGTTCGCGGCCCGCCACCACAGGTCGAGCTTGGCGAGGGTCTCGTCGTTCATGGGGGCGCTCCGCTGCCGTGGGCCATCCTGGCCCATGACACGCGCGACGCCCCAGTGCCACCGCGCTCGCGCCCTTGTGTCGAGCGCGAGCGGGGCGGCACCGGTCACACGATGTCGAACCGCAGCATCATGGCGTGGTCCTCGTGCACGACGTTGTGGCAATGCATGACGTAACGGCCGCGCATGTCGCGGAAGCGGAAGAACAGCTTGTATTCGAAGTTGTTGGCGAGCGGCACGACGTCGGTCCGCCCATACTCGATGCGACCGTCCACGACGGCGTTGGGCGTCGGCGGCACGCCGTTGCGGGCCAGGATGCGGCACTCCTCGAAATGGGCGTGGATCGGGTGCGCCCAGCCGCCGCCGCCGTTCTGGAAGATCCAGACCTCCTCGCCGTCCTGGCCGGGGGTGGCCTGGATGGTCTGCTCGTCCCACAGCTTGCCGTTGATGGCCCAGGCCCCGTTCTGCCGGTTGAATATGAAGCGCCGTGTCTTGAGCTTCGCCGCCCGGGCGATCAGCGCGCCCAGATCGGGGTCCGGCAGCTCACGCAGCTTGTACGGCCCAAGCTTCGGATCGGCCGGATCACGGCTGTAATCCGGGGCAGCGGCGCCGACGTTGAACTGCAGCAAGGGAATGCCCGGCGTCAGGATCTTGAAGGTCGGCCCGCGGCCGTTCACCTGCTCGAGCCGGTTCACGAAATAGAGCCGGGTAGCGTTGTACTTGGCGAAGTCGACGACGATGTCGACCCGAGCCGCAACCGGCAGGCGCACGCTGGTAACCTGCACGGCCTGCGGCAGCAGGTTGCCGTCGTTCGATACCTGCCAGAACGGCAGGAAGTTCTTGCCGTCGAACAGCGCCACCTCGATCCAACGTGATGGCCCGGGATTGTACAGCCGCAGCCGGTAGCGACGTTTCGCCACGTCGAAAAACGGCTGGATGGCGCCGTTGGCGGTGAAGCGGTCCCCGAGGATGCCGTCGAGGTTGAACAGGTCGAACACGAGCTGGAAGTCGCGGTCGAACACGAAGTCGTTGAAGAAGATGGGAACGTCGAACTCGCCGCTCGGCAGGCGCAGCCCGGTCGTCTCGTCGCCGGTGTCGAGCGCGTCCGAGATCAAATAGGGCCCGGCCATGCCCTTGTAGACGTTCTGTGCGGTGAAATCGACGTGGTGGTCGTGATACCACAGCGACCCTAGCCCCTCCCGGAGATCGCCGATCGCGGTGGCGGAGGCGGAGAACCCGGGATAGGCGCTCAGGTAGTGGTAGTCCTTGAAGCCGAGCGGGTTCACCGGGATCGGGTCGTTGACCGAGTTGACGACGTCGGTCGGGAAGCCGTCGCTTTCCGAAGGCGTGTGCGCATTGTGCAGGTGGGTGGCGAACTCGGCGATGCCGAAATCCACCGGCTTGCGCGCCGATGGCAGGTGGTTGTGGATCCGCAGCAGCACGGGCTCGCCGATCGTCGCCTTGAGCAGCGGCCCGGGATAGGTGCCATCGAAGCCCCAGATCGTGGTCGGCCCGTAATCGGGGTGGACCGTGACCTGCGCCTCCTGCAGGAACAGTTCGTAGAATCGGCGCGGCGGCAGGCGGCCGCCGTAGCCGGTTTCCGGGTGGTAGGTGAAAAATTGGTGCGGAATCCGCTCGTTGCCTTCGACCACCGTCGTGCCGTCCGGCGGCCCGCCGGTCATCGCGCCGGGCGTAGTCGTCGCCTTGGGCGCGATCAGCGGCATCGGCTGCGCCCAGGGCCGCGCGGGCGGGCTGGCCGGGACGTTGTCGACGCTGAGCAGCGTGCGCCCATCGCTGTTCAATTGCCCGTCGGTCGAGGATGTGATGCCGGCGCTCAGGCCCTGCTTGGCGAGCAAGGTCCCGCCCGCCGTCAGCAGGCCGAGCCGGGTCATCTCGCGCCGGCTCAACTTGGCGCGGACGATCTCCTGCCGGTTGCGTTGCGCCGTCAAAGCCAGCCTCTCGCGCCATCCTGCCATGTGTCGGTCCCCGCTTCTGCCACGCCGCACGGCGATATCGGTGCGACGGAAACGGGGATGATATTGCGAACCGCAACGACCTGCAGTCTCAGCAAGTAGTCGAATCCCGGTAGCCGACACGGCATTGCAAGAATCGGGTTCCTACCAACAGCGCCGATAGGATGCGGCCGGGTGCCGGCTCGTCGCCGCAGCGTTCGTCAGAGGGCCGGCGGGTCCGCGCGTGGAGCAAGTTTCATCCGCAAACCGACCGGCGACATCGCGAACGCCATCCGCTCTCGGGGTGGCGCCCCGTCCGCGGTGCCGACCTCGAGCAGCGTGAAGTTCCGGGCGATGGTCGCCACCACCATCTTCATCTCGAGCATGGCCAGGAACCGGCCCGGGCAGATGCGCGGTCCGCCGCCGAACGGCATCGACGCTGCCGTCAGCGTGCGGTCGGCGGCCACCGGGTCGCGCCAGCGGTCTGGCCGGAACTCGGCCGCATCCGGCTTGACCCGGACATCCACCGCGCCGCTGCGCATCGCGCAGATGACGAAGGTCCCGGCCGGCAACGCCAAGCCGCCGAACTCGGTCGGACGGTTGTTCTCGAGGTAGTTCAGCGGCGCCACCGGACGCAGCCGCATCGACTCGTTGGAGCAATGCTCGATCGACATGAGACGGTTCGCCGCCTCCATGCTGGGCGGAACCGCGTCAGCCCCAAGCGCCGCATCCACCTCCGCCACGACCGCCCGCCAGGCTTCGGGGTGGGTATGCAGCAGATAAAGGCTCCAGGCCAATGTGTTGGCGGTGGTGTCCTCGCCGGCGAGCAGCATGGTGAAGACGTTGCCGGCGACCTCGGACTCGGCCAGCACGGCGCCGTCTTCGTCGCGTGCCGCCAGCATGGCTTCCAGCAGGTTGTTCGGACGTTCCGCAAGCGACGGGTCGTGGCGCATCCGCTCGCGCGTGCTTTGGACGAAGGCGGCCACCGCTTGATGACCGGCGGCCAGATGGCGGTCGAAAGCGCGGTCGGCCGGCAGCTTCACATATCGCCACAGCGGGAATGGCGCCATGATGCGGCGCATTAGGGTCGGGAACACCGTGTCCAGGTGGCTCTGCAGCACGTCGTGGCTTTGCTGCATGGTGTTGACGTCAATGCCGAATGCCAGGCTCGCGGTCACGTCCACCGAATAGCGCATCAACGTCGCCTGGAGGTCGACCGCTTCCCCGGCGCGGGCGGCTTCGTGCAGCCGGGCCAGCAGCCGCTCGGTGATGCGGGCCACGAGCGGGAAATAGCGGGCGAGGTGGCCGGGGGTGAATGCGGCTGCCACGAGCCGGCGTTGGCGCCGCCACGCCTCGCCTTCGGCCGCGAACACGCCGTCGATCTCCATCTCGTAGATGACGGCCTGCATCGACCGCAACCGGCTCCAGCCCTCCGGCCGGTCACGCAGCAGGGTGGTGATCAAGTCCGGACGCGCCACCACCAGCACGTCGCGCGGCCCGATGCGAAACCGATAGAGCGGTCCGTAGCGCTCGGCCCACGTCTCGACCTGCTGATGGAAGCGGTCGAGATCGAGTTGCAGGAGGTTGCCCACCAGGGGCCAGAAGGGAGGACCTGGAAGGTCGGCCAACCGCCGGCACGCCGGGGAAGCCGCCGCATCGAACTGAACGTCCATCGCGCACCGCCCTTGAACGGCGGCAGTGTAGCACAAAGCGGCGTCGTATGGGGCGGCCTAACAGGCCGGCTTCAGGAGACCTGAACGCCCTTCCAGAACGCGACGCGATCCTTGACTTGCTCGGCACCGGGCTTCGGCTCCGGATAGAACCAGACCGCGTCCTGGTTGTCCTGGCCGTCGACCCGGAGCGAGTAGTAGTGCGCGGTGCCCTTCCACGGACAAACGCTGGTGCGGGCGCTGTCGACCAGCACCGAACGGTCGAGGGCGGATGCCGGGAAGTAGGCATTGCCCTCGACGTTGACGATGTCGTCGCTTTCCGCGACGACCTTGCCGTTCCAGATGGCTTTCATGCGCCCTGCCCCTGGTTCACCGCCCTACTCAGCTGTTTACTGGGCGGCCTCCGGTTCCCGCTCGCTCGAGCCCTCGTCGCCGTCGCCCTCGGCCTTTGGCGTCGCAGGTGCCGTGGCTTCGGTGTAGTCGAACTCGAGCTTGTCGTCCTTGAGCGACACCTTGACCGAGCCGCCCTTGGCGAGCTTGCCGAACAGCAGCTCCTCCGCCAGAGGCTTCTTGATGAACTCCTGGATCACCCGGCCCAGCGGACGCGCGCCATAGAGGCGGTCGTAGCCCCGCTCGGCCAGCCACTCCTTGGCCGCCGACGACAGCTCGATCGTCACGTTGCGGTCGGCGAGTTGCGCCTCGAGCTGCATGACGAACTTCTCCACGACCCGGCCGACGATCTCCGGCGTCAGCCCGGCGAAGGTGATCACCGCATCGAGCCGGTTGCGGAACTCGGGGGTGAACAGCCGCTTGATCGCCTCGGTGTCCTCGCCTTCACGCTCGGCGCGAGCGAAGCCGATCGACTCCTTGGCCAAGTCCGACGCGCCGGCGTTGGTGGTCATGATCAGGATGACGTTCCTGAAATCCACAACCTTGCCGTTGTGGTCCGTAAGCTTGCCGTGGTCCATCACCTGAAGAAGGATGTTGAACAGGTCCGGATGGGCCTTCTCGATCTCGTCGAGCAGCAGCACGCAATGCGGGTGCTGGTCGATGGCGTCGGTCAGTAAGCCACCCTGGTCGAAGCCGACATAGCCCGGCGGCGCACCGATGAGCCGCGACACGCTGTGCCGCTCCATGTACTCGCTCATGTCGAACCGGGTCAGCTCGATGCCGAGCGTGCTGGCCAACTGGCGCGCGACCTCGGTCTTGCCGACGCCGGTCGGGCCGCTGAACAGATAGTTGCCGATCGGCTTTTCCGCCTCGCGCAGCCCGGCGCGGCTGAGCTTGATCGCGGCGGCCAATGCCTCGATCGCCTTGTCCTGGCCGAACACCATCGACTTCAGGTCGCGCTCGAGGTTGCGCAGCGTCTCCTTGTCGTCGGCGCTGACCGACTTGGGGGGAATGCGGGCGATCTTGGCGACGATCTCCTCGACGTCGCGCAGGGTGACCGTCTTGCGGCGCTTGCCCTCGGGCTGCAGCATCCGGGAGGCACCGACCTCGTCGATGACGTCGATCGCCTTGTCCGGCAGCTTGCGGTCGTTGATGTACTTGGCCGAGAGCTCGACCGCGCCGCGGATCGCTTCCTCGGTGTACTTCACCTTGTGGTGCTTCTCGTAGTTGGTCTTGAGGCCGCGCAGGATCTTGACCGCGTCCTCCATCGACGGCTCGTTGACGTCGATCTTCTGGAAGCGGCGCACGAGCGCCCGGTCCTTCTCGAAGTAGTTGCGGTATTCCTTGTAGGTGGTGCTGCCGACGCAGCGCAGCGTGCCGGACGCTAAAGCGGGCTTTAGCAGGTTCGACGCATCCATCGCACCGCCGCTGGTCGCGCCGGCACCGATCACGGTGTGGATCTCGTCGATGAACAGGATGCTGCCGGGGTGGGCTTCCAATTCGGTCACGACCGCCTTCAGCCGCTCCTCGAAGTCGCCGCGGTAGCGGGTGCCGGCCAGCAGGGCGCCCATGTCGAGCGCGAAGATGGTGGACTTGGCCAGCACCTCGGGCACGTCGCCCTCGACGATGCGCTTGGCCAGGCCCTCGGCGATGGCGGTCTTGCCGACGCCGGGGTCACCGACATAGAGCGGGTTGTTCTTGGTGCGGCGGCACAGGATCTGGATCGTGCGCTCGATCTCCGAGTCGCGGCCGATCAGCGGGTCGATCTTGCCGGCCTGCGCCTTCTTGTTGAGGTTGACGCAGTAATTGGTCAGCGCGTCCTGCTGCCGCCGGCCCGGCTTCTCCTCGCGCTCGTTCTCGTGGCCCGGGCTCGTCCTTGCTGCCGGTGACGGGGCGCTGCGCGGTGCGGCCGGGCGCCTTGGCGATGCCGTGGCTGATGAAGTTGACGGCGTCGAGCCGGGTCATGTCCTGCAGCTGCAAGAAGTAGACAGCGTGGCTTTCCCGCTCGCTGAACAGGGCAACGAGCACGTTGGCGCCGGTCACCTCGTCACGGCCGGAGCTCTGCACGTGGATGGCGGCACGCTGCACCACGCGCTGGAACCCGGCGGTCGGCTTCGGGTCGCCGGCCCGGTCGGTGGCGAGGCCGGACAGGTCCTTGTCGAGGAACTCGCTCAGATCCTGGCGGAGCTTGTCGAGGTCGACGCCGCAGGCACGCAGCACGGTGGCGGCGTCACTGTCGTCGGCGAGGCCGAGCAGCAGGTGCTCGAGCGTCGCGTATTCGTGGCGGCGCTCGCTCGCCAATGACAGGGCGCGGTGCAGCGTCTGTTCAAGGTTGCGGGACAACATGGGTGACGCTCCTTCGAACCGGGATGCTTACAAGCCTGGCATCGGACCAGGGTTAACCGCCCTGGCGGGATGGCAGGGACCGCCAGGCATCCCAGACCAGCTTAAACTCTGACGACCATTCACGATATGGTCACGCCAGTCGTGTTGTGCAGTCCGCCATTCGGCCAGGACCGCCTTCTCTTCGCCGCCGGGGAACCCACGGGACAGAGGTGCCGGACACCGTCCCGCGCAGCAGCCTTCGTGGTCGTGCGGGCTCGTCTCATTCTTTCTCGATCGTGCATTGCAGCGGGTGCTGGTTCTGCCGCGCCAGGTCCATCACCTGGGTGACCTTCGTTTCAGCCACCTCGTACGTGTAGGCCCCGCACACGCCCACGCCTCGCCGATGTACATGCAGCATGATCCGAGTCGCCTCCTCGCGGGTCTTTTGGAAGAACCGCTCGAGGACATGAACGACGAACTCCATGGGTGTGTAGTCGTCGTTCAGCATCAAAACTTTGTACATGGCGGGCTTGCGCGTCTTCGGCCGCGCCTTCACGACGACGCCGGTGTTCGGACCGTTCTCCGACCCACCACCCGTCCCGCGCTTGTCGTTGTCGCTCATCGCCGTCGTTGTCATTGCCCTGTTATCCTGGTCCCGAAGCCGCAGCCGATGCAATGCCGCACTGCGCCGCTCCCGCCGGATTAGCCGGCGGGGCAGAATAACCCATATCAGAGCGCGGTCGGCCAATAAAAGTGGTGCGCGCCCGACCGTGCCTGCACCCCAACGCAAAAGGCCCGGGACGGTGCCCGGGCCTTGTTCGCCGTCTTTGGAAGGGAGCGGAGTTTACGCGCCCTTGAAGCTGTCAACGGCGACCGAGACGCGACTCGCGATCGGCTCCATCGCCTGCTCGGCGAGCTTGAAGGACGTCTCGGTGACGTGGCCGGTCTGCGCGACCGCCTTCTCGATCGTGGACTTGGCGAGCGAGGTGTGCAGCTCCATCGCTTCCTTGACCGACTTCACCGTCGACAGCGCGCGGAACGTCGACATCGTCTCGTCCATTGTCGCCTGCGCAGTGGCGGCCATCTGCTTGGTCAGGTCCTGCCAGCCGCTGGCAAAAATTTGGCTGGACTTCACCATCGCTTCAAAATTCGCTTGGCTGAATGAAACGAATTGTTCGGCGGTTTTCATCATCGGTCTTCCTTATTGCAACACCGAGTTCGACCCGGCCTTGAGTTTACGACGTCCTAAAAGCAGCCTGCAGCGTAAACGATTGCTGCAATGCAACATGGCGGTTGATGCTGGACCGGCATCGCGCTGTCAAGAAACTTGTGCAGTGCAACATACGATTTGTTGGTGCTTTGACAGAGATTGATAGATTTTGTCAGGCAGAACCCGCAACAGCGTGGCCTAATGCCCTGTTGCTAGAGCAAACTTTCGTTCATCAACACTGGACAGTGCGACAGCCCCGCACGTATGGTCGAACCCGCGACGTCGCGGGGAACGGTTTGATGCTGGCCAAATTTGCCGGGGGGCGCGTGCTTCCGCGCCTGGTGCTGACGATGGCTGCCGTGCTGCTGTTCGCGACACGATCTCACGTCGCCGAGGCGCAGGTCGGCTCGGACCGTTACAGCTCCATCGTCATCGACGCCGCCACCGGCAACGTGCTGTCGGCAGCCAACCCGGACGAGCTGCGCTTTCCGGCCAGCCTGACCAAGATGATGACGCTCTACATGCTGTTCGAGGGGCTGCGCGACCGCCGGGTCACCTTGAACCAGTATGTGCCGGTCAGCCCGGCTGCCAGCGCGATGTCGCCCACCAAGCTCGGGCTGATGCCGGGCAGCCTGATCACGGTCGAGCAGTGCGTCCTGGGCCTTGTCACCAAATCGGCCAACGACGCGGCGGCGGCACTCGGCGAGTTGCTGGGCGGCGACGAGGAGCGGTTCGCGCAGATGATGACGATGCGCGCCCGGGCGCTCGGCATGAGCCGGACGACCTTCCGCAACGCGTCCGGCCTGCCCGATTGGAACCAGGTCACGACCGCGCCCGACATGGCCGTGCTGGCCCGCCACCTGGTCCTGGATTTCCCCGGGTTCTACCATTATTTCAGCACGCCCTACTTCGTGTATGGCGGCCGGATGGTGCACAACCACCAATCGCTGCTGACGAGCTACTACGGCGCCGATGGGCTCAAGACCGGCTATACCGACGCGTCGGGATTCAACGTCGTCACCTCCGCTGTGCGCGGCGACACGCGGCTGATCGGCGTGGTGATGGGGGCGGCCAGCAGCGGGGAGCGCAACGGCCACATGGCCAGCCTGCTGGACCAAGGCTTCGACCGCATGGGCGTGCCGCTCCCGAGCTTCGTGGCGATCCGGCACGAGCCGGCCTTGAGACTGCCGACGCTGATCAGCGTTGCCCAGGCCCAGACCCTGGTTCCGCAACGGGTGTCCGCCCGGCCGCACTTTGCGCGCGCGGCGCCGACCCGGCGCGAGCACCCGGCGTACTATCCGGCCGAACCCCGGCGCGCGCCGCAGGTTCGGGTCACGGTCTCACCGGTGCGCGTCGTTCGACCGGCCGGCGCGACCCGCACCGCGCACGGCGGCGCGTATCGCTATCCCGGGTGATCGCAGGGCTCGGCCCTGCACATGCTGGGGCCGGCGGCCCCAAACGAACTGCATGAGCTGGGGCCGGCGGCCCCAGACTCGCTGAACTAAGTCACGCTTGAGAATGCGGTCGGCTGCAGGATGGCGTTGACGATGTTGGCCACGATCGGGCCGTTGGCCTCGGTTTGCGCCCGCTTGGCGATCCACTCCGGATCGCTCTGGAACGCGGCCCACTTGGTGTCACGCTCGGCCAGGCTTTCCCACGCCAGCAAGTAGGTCAGGTCCTGGTTGCTTTCGCCCACCACCGTGGTCCAGAACCCGGCCTGGCGGATGCCATGCCGTTCCCAAAGTGCCAAGGTGATCGTCTCGAACCGCTTCAGCAGGTCGGGCAACCGCCCGGGGACGCAGCGATAGATCCGCAGTTCATGTATCATTTACATTGCCTCCCAAGCCACGGCGCAGCTTGGCCGTGGCGTTCCGGATCGGCAAGTGGGGTGGAACCGTCCGCCCCGGCTTTTCGTTTGTAACGAATGTCGTTCATCACGCGCCACCGTTGGCTGACCGCGTCGGGGCTGATCCTGATCGGCCTCGTGCTCGCCGTCCTGTTGTTTCAATGGGACTGGCTGATCCCGATCGTGAACAAGCAGGCCTCGGCGGCGCTCGGCCGCCCGGTGACCGTCACCCACCTGCACGTCCATCTCGGCCGCAACACCCGCATCGAGGCGGACGGCATCACGATTGCCAACCCGCCCGACTGGCCCGGCGGCGGTAATTTCGCGACGGTCGACCGGCTCGGCGTCGACGTTCAGCCGTGGATGGACATCACCCACAAGCAGCTGGTCGTGCCGGTGGTGGACGTGCAGTCACCCAAGGTCGACGCCCAGCGGCTCGGCGACGGGCGCGCGAATTGGAGCTTCTCGTCGGGCGGCGACAAGCAGGCGTCGACGAGCACCTCGCCGGAGCCGAAGCTCGGCACGCTGCGCATCGCCGACGGGCATGTGCACGTGCGCGACGAGAAGCTGCGCAGCGACTTCAACGTGGCACTCGAAACGCAGGACAGCGCCGACGGGACCGGGCAGATCGCAGCCCACGCCGAGGGCACCTACGCCAACCAGCCGGTCACGGCCGAGTTCGTCGGCGGCGCGCTGTTGTCGCTGCGGGACGCGGGCAAGCCTTATCCGGTCGACCTCAAGGTGGCCAACGGCCCGACCCGGGTCAGCCTGGTGGGAACCGTGCAAAACCCGCTGGCCTTCGCCGGGACCGACCTCAAGCTCGAGTTCACCGGGCCGGACATGTCGCTGCTGCTGCCGCTGACCGGCATCGCCATCCCGAAGACGCCGCCATACCGCATCGCTGGCCAGCTCAACTACGCCGATGGCGTGGTCAAGTTCGACGACTTCTCGGGCAAGGTCGGCAGCAGCGACCTGGCCGGCAAGTTCGATATCGACACCAAGCCGGAGCGTCCGGTCCTGAACGCGACGCTGCAGTCCAAGCTGGTGGACTTGAAGGACCTCGGCGGCTTCATCGGCGCCGAACCGGGCGATGCTGACAAGGGGACCAAGAAGGCGGCCGCGCCCGCGAACGGCAAGGTGCTGCCCAACGACCCGATCAACATGCCGAAGCTGAACGTGGCCGACGTGCATCTTCAGTATAAGGCAGCACGCATCCAGGGAAGGCGGCAGCCGCTCGACAACATGCGGGCCAACTTGGACATCGTAAACGGCGATGTGAGCCTGAAGCCGCTCGCGTTCGGCATCGGCAAGGGTGACGTGAGCGCCGACGTGAACCTGGCGGAGAAGTCCAACGCCGTGCATGCCCGCACCACGATCGATTTCCGCCGGGTCGACGTGGACAAGCTGCTATCGGCCACCGGGGTGGCACGCGGCGCCGGCACCATCGGCGGCCAGGCGGTGATCGACGGCACCGGACACTCGATGGCTGACATTCTGGCGCACGGCAACGGCGAACTGAAGCTGTTCATGGGCAGCGGCGGCGACCTCAGCGCCTTGCTGGTGGATCTATCCGGACTGGAGTTCGGCAACGCCTTTCTGTCGGCGATCGGCGTGCCGACCCGGGCCAAGCTGCAATGCCTGATCACCGACTTCGTGCTGCAGAACGGCGTCGCGAACGCCCGCACCATGCTGATCGACACCGACGAAGCGCGGGTCGGCATCACCGGTGATGTGGACTTGCGCTCCGAGAAGCTGAACCTCGCGGTGAAGACCGAGGCCAAGCACTTCAGCATCGGCTCCCTGCCGACGCCGATCGATGTGAACGGTACCCTCGGCGCGCCGAACCTGGCGCCCGAAGTCGGCCCGCTCGCGGCGCGCGGCGGGGCCGCGATCGCACTCGGCATCATCGGCACGCCGCTGGCGGCGCTATTGCCGACGATCCAGTTCGGCACCGGCGAGGACAATGCGTGCGGCGGCTTGCTGCGCTCCGTGCAGACTCCGCCAAAAGTGCCTCAGCCGGCGGCCAAGCCGCGCGAAGGCGCCCGCCGCTGAGCACGGCGCCAGGCCAGGCTCTGCGCGTTCAGCCCTGGCAAGCGATCCGGCGCCGCGGCGACGGACTCGGCCACGGCGACGGCGCACGCGAGGCCGGCGTCCGGCATGTGCCGGATGGCGGGGCGGCGGATGACCGCATCCCAACGGCCGCCGACGGCGTGATCCAGGCACACCCGCATGAAGCAGTGGTCGGCGCGGATCGGCCAGCGTTCAGCGGCGGCCATGCCCGGCAGCACGTCGCGGGTCAGCTCGAGCCACCGTGCCACCAGTGCGGTCCTGTTCAAGCCCATCGATGACCGCTCCCCTGATCCTCACGCTCGGCTTCCATCCCGACGACCAAGCGCGGTTCGACGCCTTGCGGCAGGCCCATTTCCCGGCCGAGCGCAACTTGATCCCGGCCCACCTGACCCTGTTCCACCATTTGCCCGGCGAGGAGGCCGCGGCGGTCACGGACAGCGTAACTACCGCGGCCGGCGCACAATGCAGCTTCGCCGTGACGGTCGATGGCCTGCGCTCGCTCGGGCGCGGTGTCGCCTATAGCTTGGTGTCGCCAGCGTTGCTGCAACTCCGGGCCGGGTTGGCCCGGCATTGGCACGACCGCTTGACGGCGCAGGACCGCCAAAGCTGGCGACCACACGTCACGGTGCAGAACAAGGCCAGCGCGGAGGACGCCGCGACGCTGCTGGCGGCGATGCGGGCGGAATTCTCGTCGTTTACGGTGCGGGCCGAAGGATTGCTGCTGTGGCGCTACCTCGGCGGCCCCTGGGAGCTCGAAGGACGGTTTCCGTTCCGGTAGAAGCGGAACGTGGCGCTACCAGACGTTGAGGTCGTCGACCACCGGTGTCATCGGCTTGCCCTTGCAATACTCGCGATACCAGACGTTGAGCGAGACGATCCCGACCAACCAGCCTGACATCGCGAACGCCAGGGCGACGTGCAGCGCCCTCACGGTCGCGGTCCCGTCCATCGAGTTGGGTCCGGCTGCTGCCCGGTCTGCTCCGCGCCCGTCACGTCCGGCTGCCGCCCGCTGCTTCGTCCACTCGTTCCCCCCGCCGGCGCCCGCTTCTGCGCTGGGCGCGACGCGGCGATCGGACGCATACGATTTCGTTGCGAGTCCAGACTAGCACCGGTCTGCGCCGAGTGCACGCGCCGTGATCAATTCCGCGAGCACGGCGTTCACGGGGAGTTAGGCGGCTGCCACCATCTGCTTGGCGGGCGAAGCGGTCTCGCGTTTGCCGAGCCGGACCAGCAACGGCACTTCGACGGCACGATGGAAGACCAAGCCGGCGCCGACCGACGCTGACGCGATGCCGACATACAGCAATGCGTGCGGCATCGGCACCCGCTCGTTGAGCGCAACGGCAAGTTTCGCGGCCAGCGACAAGGCCACGAAATGGACGAGGTAGACGCTGTATGAGGCGTCGCCGAGGAATACCAGCACGGGCGGCACCCGCAGGCGCCCGGACCGCTCCAGCCCGAGCGCGCCGAGCAGCAGCAGCGTACTGCCGATGCCATAAACGAGCCCGCGGAGTGCCGCCGGCAGCACTCCCGCCCACACCTCGTCGACGCCGGCGCCGAAGAACACGGCGGCGCCGATCAGTGCGACGGTGGCCGGCAACGGCGTCGGGCGCCGTCCCACGCTCCAGGCGGCGCCGATCCCCATGCCGAACAGCAGGTGCATCGGGGAGAAACAGAAGGAGAGCGGTTCCGGCATGGATGGCCCGACAAACAGGCTGACGACCGAGCTGGCCATCCAACATGCCATCACGACCGCCCCGAGAGTGCGGTTGAGCACGAGCACGGCGAACACGCCGTAGAACATGACCTCGTGGAACAGCGTCCAGGACACTGTGAGCACCACCGCGTTCTGGCCGAACACATGCAGCAGCAGGACGGAGTTGAGAAGGACGCCGGGCGCGCGCTGGGCCGGGCTGCCGAAGCTCGGGACCAAGTAATAGAGCGGCACGACCAAGGCGAGCATGACCCAGTAGACCGGGTAAATCCGGCGGAAGCGCTTCCACAGGAACGATCCCAGCTTGTGCTCGACCCCGATGTCGCGGCGGTGCGCGCTGAAGATGATGAAGCCGCTCAGGACGAAGAAGAACTCGACCCCTGCGTGGCCGAAGTTGAACGCGGGGCCGAAGGGCTGGTCGGGCCAATACCGTGCGGTTCGGAAGATCGAGATATTGGTGTGATACAAGACCACAAGCAGCGCCGCGAAGGCACGCAGAGCTTGCAGCACCCGGGAGCCGCCCAACGCCGCGTGACCGCCCCGTGACACGGCGGGTGCCAGGCTGGTCACGGCCGCAGCGGCGCCGAGCGCCACCGCGGGGGATCGTCGGGCACGAAGAGCCTCACTGACGTCCTGGCGAACGGTCATGCACAATTTTCCTGCTTGAAGCGAAGGAGGGGAAGTCCAGTCGAACTCAAGCGGTTTTGCTATTATTGCACTGCAACACCAAATAGAAATTGTTCACATCTGCGTTATTACACAGTTATCGACAGAACAAATCGCTCCACTCTCCGTTGTCGGAGCGGTGAGTTGCCCAGTAGTTAGAACCTTTAGATGACGTGAAAAATCTGTCAACCCGGAATATTGCACCGGGAGGCGAACATCTGCGGCGAATTCATTCCGACCATGGACGCGTGCATGACCGGCTTGCCAAAACCGCCTGCGGGCGGCGGGTCAGTCCGACCGGGCCGGTGACCCCGCCGTGACGCCGCCGTCGATCACCATCGTCTGCCCGGTCATGAACCGCCCCGCGGCGGCGGCCAGGAACACGGCGGCGCCGGCGATCTCGTCGGGCTCGCCGATCCGGCCCAACGGCGTATCCCGGGTGCGCCGGCGCAGGTTCGCCTCGTCCTCCCACAGCGCACGGGCGAAGTCGGTCCGCACCAGGCCCGGCGCGATCGCGTTCGCACGGATCCCGCGCGGCCCCCACTCCACCGCCAGGTTGCGCACGAGCTGCATGTCGGCCGCCTTGGACACGGCATAGGCGCCGAGCGTCGGCGTCCCGCGCAGACCGGCAATCGACGAGACGATCGTGATCGTGCCGTTGCCGCGCTCGGCCATGCCGGGAGCGACCAGGTTGGCCAGCCACAGATTGCTGCGGATGTTGGTGCCCATGATGCGGTCCCACGCGTCGTCGGAGATGGTCTGCATCGGGCCGAAATGCGGGTTGACCGCCGCGTTGCACACCATCGCGTCCACCCGGCCCCAAGCGGCGGCGGTTTGCTCCACCAGGGCCTGGCACTCGACTTTGCGGCCGATGTTGCAGGCCACCGCCATGGCCTCGCCGCCGCCCGCGCGGATCGCCGCCGCGACCGGCTCACAGGCCTCCGCCGAGCGGCTGCTGACGACGACACGGGCGCCGTGCTGGGCCATGCGCTCGGCAATGGCGCGGCCGATCCCGCGGCTCGAACCGGTCACCACCGCGACTTGGCCGGTCAGGTCGAACAGGTTGTCCATGGCGTTTCGCTCCCGCTTGCTGCTGCTGGCCACGCAATCGGTCCAAGGCCGCGGGGTCAAGTCCGGCCGGCACAGGGCCTGTTGGCCCTGCGAGCTGCTTCCCATCTTCGGTATGGTGCGGTTCGATGAGACGCTGCGGCGCAATCCAGACCGATCGGGAGCATTATGACGGAAAATGGCAATGCTGCCGTCGAGGACATCGCAGCGCTGGCTCGCCAGTTGGCTGAGCGGGAGCCATACAGGTCAGCCAGTGGCCCCGAGGCACTGCTGGCCTTTGCAGCCCATCTTGACCGCATGACCGCGACTGAAACGGCGGGGCGCGTCGCCGCCGTTCGCGTCGAGGTACGGAAAAAGAAAAGCCGGTAGGTGCGTCGGGCTGAGGCACTGCGCGGAGGTTCAAGGGCTTGCCAAGGCGGCCGGGTTCGGCCAGACGGGCGCGCATGAGCACCTTGCAAGCCTTGTTCATCGCCGTCCTGCAGGGCGCGACAGAATTGTTCCCGATCAGCAGCCTGGGTCACGCAGTGGTGGTTCCGGCCCTGCTGAGCTGGGACCTGGACCAGAAGGCGCCCGCTTTCCTGCCGTTCCTCGTGCTTCTGCACACCGGCACTGCTGCCGCGCTGCTGGCCTACTTCTGGCGCGATTGGCTCGGCTTGTTCATGGGCGCCATCGGCCAGGGCGACCCGACCCGGGTGCGCGAAGCGCGCCGCATGCTGCTGCTGATCGTGATCGCGACCATCCCGGCGGTGATCCTGGGCGGCGCGTTCAATTCGTTCTTCAAGTCGCTGTTCGGAACGCCGATCATCGCCGCCGTGTTCCTGGTGGTGAACGCCGGCGTGCTGCTGTTCGGCGAGCGGCTGCGGGAGCGCGCCAGCCGGCTCGGCACCAAGCCGCTGACCCACTTGACGATGCCCGACGCCCTCGCGGTCGGCTGCTGGCAATGCCTGGCGCTGATCCCCGGCATCTCGCGCGCCGGCGCCACCATCGTCGGCGGCCTGCTGCGCGGGCTCGACCACCAGGCGTCGGCGCATTTCTCGTTCTTGATCGCGACCCCCATCATCATCGGCGCCACCGTGCTCGAGGCGCGCCACCTGGTCGGCGCCGCCGTGCCCGCCGGCACCTTCGAACAGGCGGCCGTCGCCGCGGTGGTGGCCGGGATCACCGCCTGGCTCAGCACCGTGTTCCTGATGCGCTACTTCCGCGAGCACGACCGCTGGGCGCTGAACCCGTTCGCCTATTACTGCATCCTGTTCGGCCTCGGCAGCGTGGCGTGGCTGTCGCTGCGCTGATGCTGACTGGCCGCAAGCTGGCGGCGCTCGCGCTCACCCGGCGGCGCCTGACGGCGCTCACGTTGGCCGCGCCGCTGCTGGGGGGCCTGGAGCGGGCGCCGGTCGCGGCCACGCCGATCAGCCGCATGGAAACCGGCTGGTGGCGAGCGCGGCACGAGGCGAAACTCGCCGAAGCGCGCGCGATGGAGGCCAGTGGCCGTCCCGTCCGGCTGGTTTGGCTGGGCGACAGCATCACCCAGGATTGGGAGCTGAACGGGCCCGAGCCTTGGCGCAACTTCGCACCGGTGTGGCAGCGCTTCTATGGCGACCGCAACGCGCTCAACCTCGGCTTCGGCGGCGACAACACCGCGCACTTGCTTTGGCGCATGGCCAACGGCGAGCTGGAGGGCCTGCGCCCGAAGGCGGCCGTAGTGCTGATCGGCGCCAACAACATGGGCCGGGTGCACTGGTCGGCGCCGCAAACCGTGTCCGGCATCGCCGCCGTCCTGGACGACGCGCGCCGCCGCCTGCCGGGGGTCAAGATCCTGCTGCTGAGCGTGCTGCCCAGCATCCGCAACCGCTACGTGGACCGCACCACCGAGGCGATCAACCACGAGCTTGCCGCCCGCTACGGCGGCGGCGCGGTGCCGGGCGTGACCTGGATGGACGTCACCCGGCTGTTCCTGCGCGACGGCGCCGTGGACCGCACCCAGTTCTTCGACGATCAGTTGACGCCGCCCAACCCGCCGCTGCATCCGACCGCGCAGGCGCAGGCGCGGTTGGCAGAGGCGATTGAGCCGACGCTCGCCGCCATGCTGGGCGACCGCAGCAAGGTGGCCGCACGCTGATCCGGTCGCCCCGGTAAGGTCACTGGACAAGCGCCGCGCCGCCGCCGCAACGTGGCGCGATGACGCCCCACCCGATCCTGCTGAGCGGCGGCGCGGTCCCGCTCGCCGGCTGGCGCGAGATCTACCGTGGCGCCCCCGCCGCCCCCGACCCGGCCGACCGGCCCCGGGTCGAGGCCGCCGCCGCCGCGGTCACCGCAATCCTGGCGCGGGGCGAGCCGGTCTACGGCATCAACACCGGGTTCGGTAAGCTGGCGGGCGTGCGGATCGGCGCCGGCGACCTGGCCCGGCTGCAGCGCAACATCGTGCTGTCCCATGCTGCAGGCGTCGGTGCGCCGCTGCCGCCGCCGGTGGTGCGCCTGGTGCTGGCGCTCAAGCTGGCGTCGCTGGCGCAAGGCGCGTCGGGTGTGCGGTGGGAGGTCGTGACCGCCTTGGCCGCCTGTCTCGAGCGCGGCTTGCTTCCGGTCATCCCCGGCCAGGGCTCGGTCGGCGCATCCGGCGACCTCGCCCCGCTCGCGCATTTGGCCGCCGCGCTGATCGGCGAGGGCACCATCACCGTCGACGGCCGCACGATGCCGGCGGCCGAGGCGCTGCAGCAGCACGGCCTCGCGCCGCTGACGCTGGCGGCCAAGGAGGGTCTGGCCCTGCTCAACGGCACCCAGGTCAGCACCGCGCTGGCGCTGGCCGGGCTGTTCGAGGCGGAGCGCTGCGTGGCGGGGGCGCTGGTGACCGGCGCACTCAGCACCGACGCGGCGATGGGCAGCGACACGCCGTTCGAGGACCGCATCCAGCGGCTGCGCGGCCACCCCGGGCAGATCGAGGTGGCGGCTTGCCTGCGCGCGCTGCTGACCGGCAGCGGCATCCGCGATAGCCACCGGCTCGACGACGACCGGGTGCAGGACCCGTACTGCCTGCGCTGCCAGCCGCAGGTGATGGGCGCCGTGCTCGACCTGCTGCGGCAGGCGGCGACTACGCTCGCGACCGAGGCCAACGGCGTCACCGACAACCCGCTGGTATTCGCCGACACCGGCGAGGTGGTCTCCGGCGGCAATTTCCATGCGGAGCCGGTGGCCTTCGCCGCCGACATGATCGCGCTGGCGCTGTGCGAGACGGGGTCGATCGCGGAACGCCGGGTGGCGATGCTGATCGACCCGGCGCTGTCCGGCTTGCCCGCGTTCCTGACGCCGCGTCCCGGGCTCAACTCCGGCTTCATGCTGCCGCAGGTGACGGCCGCCGCGCTGGTCAGCGAGAACAAGCAGCGGGCTTACCCGGCCAGCGTCGACAGCATCCCGACCTCGGCCAACCAGGAAGACCACGTGTCGATGGCCACGCACGCGGCCCGGCGCCTGCTGCCGATGGCGGCGAACGTCGCCCATGTGCTCGGGATCGAGCTGCTGGCGGCGGCGCAAGGCTGCGACTTCCGCGGTCCGCTGGCGAGCTCGGCGCCGCTGGAACGGGCCCGCGCCTTGTTGCGGGCGCAGGTGCCGCGGCTGGAGGATGACCGCTTGTTCGCGCCGGACATCGAGGCCGCCACCACGCTGGTCAAGACCGGCGCGCTGGCCGAGGCCGTGGCGCTGCCCCTCCCCTCGCTTGACAGGACGCCATGACCGGCAACGAACGCGTCATTCGCGCGCCGCGCGGTACGGAGCTGTCCGCGAAGTCGTGGCAGACCGAGGCGCCGCTGCGGATGCTGATGAACAACCTCGACCCCGAAGTGGCCGAGCGGCCCGGCGACCTCGTGGTTTATGGCGGCATCGGCAAGGCGGCGCGCAACTGGGCGGCGTTCGACGCCATCTGCGCGACCCTGCGGCGGCTGGACGCGGACGAGACGCTGCTGGTGCAATCGGGCAAGCCGGTCGGCGTGTTCCGCACCCACCCCGATGCGCCCCGCGTGCTGATCGCCAACAGCAACCTGGTGCCGCGCTGGGCGACCTGGGAGCATTTCCGCGATCTCGAGCGCAAGGGGCTGATGATGTACGGCCAGATGACGGCCGGATCGTGGATCTACATCGGCAGCCAGGGCATCGTCCAAGGCACCTACGAGACCTTTGTGGAAGCGGGGCGCCAGCATTACGGCGGCGACCTCGCCGGCCGTTGGATCCTGACGGCCGGGTTGGGCGGCATGGGCGGCGCGCAGCCGCTGGCGGCCACCATGGCCGGCGCCTCGATGCTGGCGGTCGAATGCCAGCCGAGCCGGATCGAGATGCGGCTGCGCACCGGCTACCTCGACCGTCAAGCGGCGACGCTGGACGAGGCGCTGGCGCTAATCGACGCCGCGCGTTCGGGACCGCCGGTCTCAGTCGGGCTGCTCGGCAACGCGGCCGACGTGTTTGCCGAACTCGTGCGGCGCATGAAAACGGGCGGCGTGCGTCCCGACATCGTCACCGACCAGACCTCGGCGCATGACCCGGTCAACGGCTATTTGCCGCAAGGCTGGGACCTCGCCCGCTGGGAGGCCGCCCGCGAGCGTGACCCGGCGTCCGTCGCCCGTGCCGCCCGCGCCTCCATGGCCGGGCATGTGCGGGCGATGCTGGATTTCCACCGGATGGGCGTGCCGACGGTCGATTACGGCAACAACATCCGCCAGATGGCGCAGGAGGAGGGCGTCGCGGACGCGTTCGACTTCCCGGGATTCGTGCCCGCCTACATCCGCCCGCTGTTTTGCCGCGGCATCGGCCCGTTCCGCTGGGCGGCGCTGTCCGGCAACCCCGAGGACATCTTCCGCACCGACGCCAAGGTCAAGGAATTGCTGCCGGACAACCGGCCGCTGCACCGCTGGCTCGACATGGCGCGCGAGCGGATCCGCTTCCAAGGCTTGCCGGCGCGCATCTGCTGGGTCGGGCTCGGCGACCGGCACCGGCTTGGCCTGGCGTTCAACGAGATGGTCGCCTCGGGCGAACTCGAGGCGCCGGTGGTGATCGGGCGCGACCACCTCGACAGCGGCAGCGTCGCCAGCCCGAACCGCGAGACCGAGGCGATGCGGGACGGCTCCGACGCGGTGTCGGACTGGCCGATGCTGAACGCGCTGCTGAACTGCGCCTCGGGCGCCACCTGGGTCAGCCTGCATCATGGCGGCGGCGTCGGCATGGGCTTCTCGCAGCACGCCGGGATGGTGATCGTCGCCGACGGTACGCCGGAAGCGGCCCGGCGGCTCGAGCGCGTGCTGTGGAACGATCCGGCGACCGGCGTCATGCGCCATGCCGACGCCGGGTATGAGACGGCGCTCGAATGCGCGGCGGCAAACAAGCTGGACCTCCCGGGCTTGGCTGGGACCTAGCTGTTCCCCGGGGAAAAGTTCCGGGCGTGAAGGAGAACCGCTACGGCCTTGGCGCCGCTGGCCCGGGCAGCATGCGCGCCAGCACGCCGTCGTGCCACAGGAAGCGATGCATCAAGGCGGCCGCGGCGTGGACCCCGGCTAGGCCGACGATGATCCAGCCGATCGTCGCATGCAGCTCCTGCGTCTGGTTGACCAGGGCCTTGTTGCCGGGATCGTAGGCGGGGATGCTGAACAGGTTGAACAGGCTGTCTCCCCGCGTCCATGCCAGGAACAAGCCGACGCAGATCATGGCGATCAGCAGCAGATAGAGCACCCAATGGGTTGCCTTCGACAGCACCGCCAACACGCCCGAGTCCGCCAGCGGAAGGCGCCGCCCCTCGGTCGCCCGCCACACGATCCGGCCGGCCAGCACCAGCCCCAGCAGAACCCCGACCGTGATGTGCACCGACCGCGCATCGACCCGCAGCGGCCCGCGCGGAAACCAGTCGATGGTTTGCGCACCCAGCCATTGCGTGGCGACCAGGATCGCCGTCAGCCAATGGAACACCATGGTCCGGCCGTCGTATCGGGTGGCATTTTCAGTAACCGCTTGCATCGTCCCTCCTTGCGGCTGGCACGCCGCCGGCCTGAAATGGTGTGCCAGGTCAGAAATGAACCGGTGGCCCCCGACAACTCACAATGGCTGTCATCACCGAGCGCCGCGCGCTCGACGGGTCTGGCGATCAAGAAGCGGCGATGGACGCCGGGCGCGGGGTGGCCCCGCTCTGCAATGCAGCATATGGCCGCTGCATGAGCAACGCCCCACCGCCGGCCCGGCCACTCCCCACGCGCCGACGCGTCCTGCAGGCCGGCGCCGCCGCCAGCCTGCCTGCCATCCGGGCTGCCCCGAACCCGGGGACGATCCGCTCGCCGAACGGACGCATCGTGGTCGAAGCGACGCTGACCGGTGCGGGCACACTCGGCCTGACGGTGCGATACGACGGCACCGTGCTGCTCCGGTTGCCGGCGCTCGGCCTGGACCTGCTGGACGGCGGCCCGCTCTCGAGCGGCCTGCACCTGGTTCGAACGGCGCGCGCGACCGTCGCCGACGACTACACGCTCGTCTGCGGCAAGACCCGGCACGTCCGGGCGGCCGGACAGCAACTCACGCTCGACCTGCTGCAGGACGCGCCGACCCGGCGCATGCTGCGCCTGGTGGTACGGGCTTATGACGAAGGCGCCGCGTTCCGCTACGAGCTGGCGGCCGGGTCCGCCCATGCGATCCGCGCGGAGCTGACCCGGTTCGTCTTTGCGCAGGACGTCACCTGCTGGGGCGCCGATCTCGGCGCGTTCGACACCGCGCACGAGACGGAGTTCCGCCCGGTCTCGGCCGCTTATATCGAGCCGCACAGCCTGTTCGACCTGCCGCTGGTGTGCACCACCCGAGGCGGGGCCGCCTTCGCCTTGGCCGAGGCCGGGGTGGAGCACTACCCGGCCCTTTACTTGGCCCGGTCCGAGGACGAGCAGCCGGGCGTCGCGGCCCGCCTGCCGCCGATCCCCGGCAGCGAGCCCGCCGTTGCGGCGCGTTGGCCGGTCGGCGGCACGCATGCCTCGCCCTGGCGCGTGGTGATGATCGCGGACACGCCCGGCCAGCTGATCTGCTCGAACTTCATCACCACGCTGGCCGCGCCGTCCCGGGTCGCGGACCCGTCCTGGATCCGGCCGGGCAAGGCGGCGTGGGATTGGTGGAGCATGGAGGCCCCGGCCGACCCGGCCGAGCCGCGCATGGGCACCGCGCACATGCGCCAGCTGATCGACTTCGCCGCGAAGGCCGGGCTGCAGTACCTGCTGATCGACGCGAGCTGGTACGCGAATCCGGACCAGAAGACCGCCGGGCCGAACATCGACGTCACCCGTTCGGTCCCGGAGATCGACCTGCCGGCGCTGGTGCAGTACGGGCGGCAACGCGGCATCGGCCTGTTCGTATGGCTGAACTGGGCGCACCTCGACGCGCAGATGGAAGCGGCGCTGCGCTGGTATGAACGCATCGGCCTGCGCGGCATCAAGGTCGACTTCATGAACCGCGACGACCAGGAGATGATGGCGTTCTACCATCGCGTGCTGTCGAAGGCCGCCGCCAATCGGTTGATGGTGGACCTGCACGGCGCGACGCATCCGGTGGGGCTGGAGCGGACCTATCCGAACTTCGTCACGCAGGAAGGCGTGATGGGCGCCGAGTACAACAAATGGACCACGCGGGTGACGTCGCGGCACAACGTGGCGCTGGCGTACACGCGGCTGCTGCTTGGGCCGATGGACTACACGCCCGGCGGTTTCCGTAATGTCGCACCAGACCAGTTCGTCCCGCGCGACGTGCTGCCGATGGTGCAAACCACGCGCGGCCAGGCCTTGGCGATGTACGTGGTGTTCCTCAGCCCCTTCGCCTGCGTCTCCGACAGCCCGGCCACGTACGACGACGCTGCGGGGATGGACTTCCTGTCCGAGGTGCCGACGAGTTGGGACGAGACCCGGTTCCTCCTTGGCGAGATCGGCGCCTTCATCGTGCTGGCCCGGCGCACGCGGTGCGGTGTGGTACGTGGGCGCGATGAACGGCGCCGAAGCGCGCTCGGTCTCGGTGCCGCTCGGCTTCTTGCCGGCGGGTCCGGCCTCGGCGACGGTATACGCAGACGGCGATGCGCCCAGCGCGCTTACCGTCGAACGGGACCGGCCCGTCGAGCGGGGCGACGTCGTCGAGCTCCTACTGGCGGCTCACGGGGGCGGAGTGGTGATGGTGCAAGTTGGCAGGGCCAAGTAGCATGGCGATGCCCTCGCAGCCCGCGGTGGCGGGGCGTCTTGACCGAGGAAATGATCTCGCCAAACAGTAGCGATTGTACCGCGACCGGAGTGTCAGATGATCTCGCCCGAAATCAACCGCCGCTACTCCCGCGAGGAGTTCAGGCGCTGGTATGACGCGCAGCCATCGGGCCGTTACGAACGCATCAACGGGCGTATCGTGGCCATGGTGCCCGAACGCGGTGCCCACCTCCGGGTCAAAGGCGCCATCTATAAAGCCTTGGACCGCGCCATCGCCGCGGCCGGCGTGAACTGCCAGGCGCTTCCCGACGGCGCCACGGTCGAGACCGGCGACAGCGACTACGAACCCGACGCGCTGGTGAACTGCGGCACGCCGATGGAGGACGATGCCGTTGCGGCGCCGAACCCGGTGGTCGTCGTTGAAGTGCTCTCGCCCGGCACCGCATCGGCGGACACCGGGGGCAAGCTGGCCGATTACTTTCAGGTCCCCTCGATCGCGCATTACCTGATCGTCCATCCGATCCGGCGGACGGTGACGCACCACCGCCGGGCGGGAGGCCGAATCGACACGCTGGTCGTGGTCAACGGTCCGATCACGCTGGACCCGCCGGGACTCACCATCACCGTCGAGGAAATCTACGGCGGTCCGTAACGCGGTGATCTGCGGCCCAACGGTCGTGTACGTGCAACGCCTCAAACCCCGCGCCGCTTCGCGAGCCTTCGGATCACCGCCAGCCCCACTCCGATCGCCAGCAGCGACACTCCCGTGGTCGCCGCGCCCAGCGCGTACAGCACCGGGGAGGTGACGTTCGTGGTCATGCCGTAGATCTCGAGCGGCAGCGTGTTGTCGCTGCCGGCCGTCAGCAGCGTGCGGGGGAACTCGTCCCAGCTCAGGCTGAAGCCGAACAGGGCGATGCCGACGATCGGCGGCAGCAGGATCGGCAGCAGCACATGGGCAAAACTCTGCCAGGGCGAGGCGCCGGCGTCCCGCGCCGCTTCCTCCCAGGACCGGTCGAAGCGGTTGAACACGGCGAACGCGATCAGCAGGCCGAACGGCAGCGTCCAGGTGAGCTGGGCGCCGAACGCCGCACTCCACCAAGCGGCGTCGATCCCCGCTTGGCTGAACACCAAGCCGACGCCAAGGCTGACGAGGATCGACGGCACGATCAGGCTTGCGAGCGCCAGGGTGAACAGCGCGCCGCTGCCGCGGAACGGCTGCCGGAAGGCGAGACCGGCGCTGACGGACACGCACACGGTGGTGACGGCGACCATGGCGGCGAGGATGGCGGTGCGGCCGAGCGCCGCGCCCAGATTGCCGACCGCTTGCGTCGCCACGAGCTGCCCGAACCAATGGAGCGAGAAGCCGCGCATCGGGAAGGTGAGGCCGCTGTCGGGGCCGCCGAACGCCAGGATGACGATCGTCACCACCGGGCCGTAAAGGAACAGCACGAAGGCGCCGAACAGCGCGGCCATCAGGATGCGGCCCGGCGTCAAAGCTGCGACCGGACCCGGGCGGCGCGCAGGATGGCGCCCACCAGCAGCAGCACGACCGCGAGCAGCACGACCGCGTTGGCGCAGGCGGCCGGGTATTGCAGCAAGCCAATCTGGTTGGAAATCATCAGCCCGACCGAGGCGCGCTGCCCGCCGCCCATCAGCCGCACGGTGATGAAGTCGCCCATCACCAAGGCGACCACGAACGTGCTGCCGATGCCGATGCCGGGCCGGCAAAGCGGGATTACGACGTTCCACAAGATGCCGAGCGCCGAGGCGCCGCCGTCGCGCGCGGCCTCGATCAGGCGGCGGTCGATGCGCATCATGGAGTTGAAGATCGGCACCACCATGAACAGCGAATAAAGGTGCACGAACGCCAGCACGATTGCGAAATCGGAGAACAGCAATTGCTCGAGCGGCCGGTCGATGGCGTGCACGCCCAGCAGCGCGCCGTTCACCAGCCCGTTGCGCCCGAGCGACGGAACCCAAGCGATCATGCGGATGATGTTGCTGGTAAGGAACGGCACGGTGCAGAGCAGGAACAGTGCGGTCTGCAGCGCGGCGGAGTGGATCTGGAAGGCGAGGAACCAGGCGACGCCGAAGCCGAGCGGCAGGGTGACCGCCCAAACGATCGCCGCATACCAGAGCGTGTTGGCGTAGGTGCGCCAGGTGACGGCGGAGCCGAGCACGTCGGTGTAGTTCTGCAGCGTGAAGTCGGGAATGATGCGGACGCTGTCGTAGTCCCAGAAGCTGACGACGACGATCGCGAGCAGCGGGACCAGCAGAAAGGCGGCCAGGATAAGCGCGAGCGGGGCCGCCTGGAGGTAGGGACGCACGCTCATGGCGGGCCGCCGACGCCCCCTCCCACGTCATGGCCGGACTTGATCTGGCCATCCACGCGGTTCGGGACGCACCGCGGTCCCAAGCCCTGACTCCGCGGTTTCACCCTCCTCGCCCCCGCGATGGAGCGGATGGCCGGATCAAGTCCGGCCATGACGTGGGAGGTGACGCTGGGCGTGCCTGACGCCGTCAAGCGGCCACGAACTCGTTCCACTTCTGGACCATGTAGCGGTCCTGGTCCATCACCGAGTTCCAGCACGCGACCTTGCTCATGCGGTCCTCGAACGAGCCGCCGTCGCGCTTGGCGCCGGCCTTGTCGATGACCTTGCCGTCGGGGCTGACGATGTCGGCGGCGGCGGCCTTGCCCTCCATCCAGTAGCCCCACTCGTCGGCGCTCATGTTCTGCTTCGCGGTCTCGAGCACCGCGCTGTAATAGCCCTGGCGGTTGAGGTAGGCGCCGACCCAGCCCGGACAGATACCAGTTGATGTACTCGTAGGCGGCGTCGAGCTCGAGCCCGCTCAGGTGCTTGGCGATGCCGAGGCCGCCGCCCCAGCCGCGATAGCCCTCCGCCAAGGGCTGGTAGGTGCAGGCGATGCCGCGGCTGCGCACCGCGGTCACGGCGGGCGACCACATCGACTGGATCACCACCTCGCCGGCCGCCATCAGGTTCACGCTCTCGTCGAAGCTCTTCCAGAACGCGCGGAACTGCCCGGCGCGCTTGGTTTCGATCAGGAAGGCGACCGTCTTGTCGATCTCCTCCTTGGTCATGTTGCCCTTGTCGGCGTATTTCATGCGGCCGAGGCTCTCCATCACCATCGCGGCGTCCATGATGCCGATCCCGGGGATGTTGAGGATGCTGGCCTTCCCCTTGAACGCCGGGTCGACCAGGTCGGACCATTTGGTGATCGGCCGGCCGACCAGGTCGGGGCGAATGCCGAGCGTGTCGGCGTTGTAGATGGTCGGGATCAGCGTCATCCAGCCGCTCTCGCCGCGGGCGAACTTATCCGACTTCGGCCCCTCGGCGAAGCTCACCGTATGCGGCGCCGTGCCCTGCCCGACCGTGCTGCTGGGCGTCAGCTTGCCGGTGGTGAAGATCGGCACGATGCGGCCGTATTCCTTGATCTTCTTCACGTCGATCGGCTGCAGCACGCCGGCGGGGAACACCTTCTTGCACAGAAAGTACTCGATGTCGGCGACGTCGTAGGAGCGCGGCTGCGTCACCGCCTTCTGCGCGGTCGCGTCGGTGTCGAGCGCCGTCATCGAGAGGGTGAAGCCGAGGTCCTGCTTCACGCGCTCGGCGATCGGGTTCAACGCCGACACGCCGGTGCCGAACTGCCGCAAGGTCACGTTCTTGATGTTCTGCGCCCAGATCGTCGGGAAGCCGGTCGGGAACGCGGCGGCGGTGCCGGCGGCAGCGGCGGCGGCCTTGACCAGCGTGCGGCGAGTTGTGCGGCGTTTCGTGCTCATGGGTTGGCTCCTGATGCTTGTTGCTGCAGGTCACGCAAACGTTGTGCCGCCAGGACGACGCAGGCCTCAAACACCTCGAGCGAGTTCGAACGGCCGGTTCCGCCCGTCCAGGGGCAAGGTGAGCGAGCCGCCGCTGCCGTCCAGCACCGCACCGGGGATCATGAGGTTGTCGGCGAGGCCGAACCGCTCGACGGCCAGCCCCTCCATCGGGTCGGGGGCCGCCGCCATCTGCCGGCGCGAGCGCTCGGCGAACGGCGTCGCCACGTTCGAGTAGCCGAAGATCGGCCGGCCGCGGCCCAGGAACCAGCCGATTTCGACCAGCGTGCCGCTATCGGCCGACGCGCCGCGGAACGGAGTGAGGTTGGCGATGACGATGTCGCAGGCTTCCATCATGGCGATGTCCTTGCGGTAAATCAGGCGCCACGCCTCCTCGCCGCTCATCACGGCCAGCGCGTCGGCATCCTCGTTCAGCGGCGAGCGGCCCTCGATGCCGTACCGGGCGCAGATGGCGAGTTTACGCCGGGCATGCGCTGCGGCATCCGGCAAAAAAACGTCGGGGCCGGCGAGGTAGGCGGTGGTCACTGGGGCACATTCTCCGGCGACAGGTTCTCGGGCCCGAACGAGTTTGGCAGCAGCGCGGCGAGCGTCGTGGTGAGCAGCGCCTCGCCGTCCGGCCCCACCACGCGGACCGGCATGGTCGGCGCCCCGAACTCGCGCAGTTTCTGGCGGCAGCCACCGCAGGGTGTGCAGGGCGGGCCGAGCGGGCCGGCCACCACCAGCTCGGCGATGCGCTGGCTGCCGGCCAGCACCATGGCGGCAATGGCGCCGGCCTCGGCGCAGGTGCCCTCCGGATAGGCGGCGTTCTCGACGTTGCAGCCGGCGTGCACCGTGCCCTCCGGCGTGCGCAGCGCGGCGCCGACGGCGAAGCGCGAATAGGGCGCGTAGGCAGAACCACGAGCGGCCAAGGCGGCGAGAACGAGCTGGTCCATGCTCAACGCTCCTTTACGTACGGCTCGCCGCTGGCCTTGGGCGGTATCGCGCGGCCGACGAACCCGGCCAGCAGCACCACCGTCAGCACGAACGGCAGCGCCTGCACCGCCTGGTCCGGGACGACGCCGAGCCCCGGGATCGGCACACCCTGCAACCGGATCGCCGCCGCGTCGAGCAGGCCGAAGCCGAGGCACGCGGCCAGCACCGGCCAGGGCCGCCAATGCCCCAGGATCATCGCCGCCAGCGCGATGTAGCCGCGCCCGGCCACCATGTCGCGGCCGAACCCGGCGCCCTGCGCGGTCGCGATCGAGGCGCCGGCGACGCCGCACAGCACGGACGCGATCAGCACCCCGGCGTAGCGCAGCGGCGCCACCGGGATGCCGGCCGCGTCGAGCGCCGCCGGGTGCTCGCCGGCGGCGCGCAGGCGCAGGCCGAACCGCGTATGGCCCAGCACCGCGGCGCTGAGCGGCACCAGCAGCAGGGCGGCCACCGTCAGCACCGACTGGCCGCCGAGGATGGGCGCAAACCGCGCCGCGATCGGCAGCGCCGGGGTCTGGCCGCCTTCGTGGAACAGCGTGAGTGCGAGCGTCGCGGTCAGCCCCGAGGCGATGATGTTGATCGCCATGCCCGACACCACCTGGTTGCCGCGCAGGTCGATGCAGGCGACCGCGTGCAGCAGCCCGAGCCCGCACGCGGCGCCGACCGCGGCGAGGAGGCCGAGCCAGGCGCTCCCCGAAACCGCGGCGACCGCGGCCGCCGCGAAGGCGCCGACCAGCATCTTGCCCTCGAGCCCCACATCGACCACGCCCGAGCGCTCGGAGAACAGCCCGGCCAATGCTCCCAGCAGCAGCGGCGTGGCCAGCCGCAAAGTCGCAGCAAGAACGGATAGGAAGTCAGTCACGCCCGGCCCAGCACTCGGGCGAGGCCGGGCCGCAGCAGGTTGCCCATGGCGCCGGCCAGCAGGATCACCAGGCCCTGGATCAGCACCACGATCTCGGTCGGCACGTCGGGCATGGCGAAGGCCAGCTCCGCCCCGCCCTGGGTCAGCGCCCCGAACAGCAGCGCCGCCAGCAGCACGCCGGCCGGATGGTTGCGGCCCACCAGCGAGACAGCGATGCCGGTGAACCCGGCGCCGCCGACAAAGCCCAGCAGCAGTCGGTGCTGCGCGCCCAGCAGCTCGTTGACGGCGATGCCCGACGCCAGCACCCCCGACAGCGCCATGGCGGCGACCGTCATGCGCGCGGCGTCGATGCCGGCATAGCGGGCGACGTCGGCGCTCTGCCCCAGCACGCGCAGCGCGTAGCCCCAGGGCGTGCGCCAGACCAGCAGCCACACGCCGAGTGCTGCGAGCAGAGCCAGCAGCAAGGCGATGTTGACCGGCGCGCTGCTCGGGAAGCCGTAACCGGACAGCGCTGGCAGCGCATGGGCGAAGCGGCGCGTCTCGGTCGCCATCGAGCCCGGCGCGATCAGCACGTTGACCAGCATGTAGACCATCAGCGAGGCGGCCAGGATGTTGAACATGATGGTGGTGATGACGATGTGGCTGCCCCGCCGCGCCTGCAGCCAGCCGGGGATCGCCGCCCACACCGCGCCGAACGCGGCGCCGGCCGCCATCGCCAAGGGGATCGCGACCCAGGCGGACAGCCCGTCAAGGCCGAGCATCGCCAGCGCCACCCCCAGCCCGGCCAGGCTCGCCTGCCCCTCGACGCCGATGTTGAACAGGCCGCCCTGGAACGCGACCGCGACGGCCAGTCCGGCGAACGCCATGTCGGTCGCGTAGTAGAGCGTGTAGCCGATCGCGTCGAGCGAGCCGAGGCTGCCGGCCGCCAGCGCCGCGAGTGCGGCGGCCGGGTCGCGGCCGATCAGCAGCATCAGCCCGGCCGTCAGCGCCAAGGCGAGGATCACGTTCAGCAGCGGCAGCGCGCCCAGCTCCGCCCAGGCCGGCAACGCCCGTTCGGTCACGCCGCGCGGTCCGCCGCGACGCCCGCCATCAGCAAGCCGAGCCGGCGCTCGTCGGCATCGGCCGCCGCGACCTCGCCGGCGATGCGGCCGCCCGACATCACCACGATGCGGTCGGCCAGCGCCATGATCTCGTCGAGCTCGACCGAAACCAGCAGCACCGCGCAGCCGGCGTCGCGGCAGGCGAGCAGGCGGCGGTGGATGGCGTCGATGCCGCCGACGTCCACGCCGCGGGTCGGTTGGCCCACCAGCAGCACGGCCGGCGCCCGGTCCAGCTCGCGCGCCAGGACGAGCTTCTGCCCGTTGCCGCCGGACAGCTGGGCCGAGCGGGTGCGCGGATCGGGCGGACGCACGTCGTAGGCCGCCATCAGCCGGGCGGCATGGGCCGTGACCGCCGGCGGCGACAGCAAGCCGGCGCGGCGCAACGCCGGGTCGGCATGGTAGCCGAGCACGGCGCTGGACGCGGCACTCTCCCGCCGCAGCAAGCCGCAGCGCAGCCGATCCTCCGGCACGTGCGCGACACCGGCCCGGCGCATGAAGGCGGCGTCGAAGCCGGCGCCCGGGAACACCGCCCGCCCGCGCAGCCGGATCTCTCCGCCGCTCGGCGCCCGCATGCCGGCCAGCACCTCCAGCAACTCGCTCTGGCCGTTGCCGGACACCCCGGCGATGCCGATAATTTCGCCCGCGTGCAGCGCGAGGTCCACGCCCTGCACCCGCCTCGTGCCGCCGGCGTCGCGGACCTCGAGCCGGTGCGCGGACAGCACCGCCGGCCCGCGCGGGTGCTGGCGCCGGGCGGCCGGCGGGGCGAGGCGGCGGCCGATCATCAGCTCGCCCAGCTCGACCGGCGAGGTGTCGGCCGTCTCGCGATCCGCCACCATCCGGCCGCCGCGCATCACCGAGACGCGGTCGGTGACCGCCATCACCTCGCGCAGCTTGTGGGTGATCAGCAGCACCGTGCGTCCCTGCCCGCGCAGCGCGCGCACCACGCGGAACAGGTCGTCCGCCTCCTGCGGCGTCAGCACGCCGGTCGGCTCGTCCAGGATCAGCGTCTCGGCGCCGCGATACAGCGCCTTCAATATTTCGACGCGCTGCTGCGCCCCGACCGGGAGCCTGCCGACGACCGCATCGGCATCGACCTGCAGCCCGTAAGCGGCGCCGAGCCGGGCCAGTTCTGCCCGTGCGCGCCGGGCGCCACGGGCCAGCAGCCGGCCGCCCTCGGCGCCGAGCATGACGTTCTCCAGCACGGTGAAGCGGTCCACCAGCATGAAGTGCTGGTGGACCATGTCGATCCCCCGGGCGATGGCGTCGCGGCTATTGCGAAACGTCACCTCCTGCCCGCCGACCAGGATCGAGCCGGCGTCCGGCCGGTGGAAGCCGTGCAGGATCGCCATCAGCGTGGACTTGCCGGCGCCGTTCTCGCCGACGATGCCGTGCACCGAGCCGCGCCGGACCACGAGATCGACCGCCCGGTTGGCTTCGACGGCGCCGAAGCGCTTGGAGATGCCGCGCAGCTCGATCGAGGGCAGTTCGGCGGCGGGCAGTTCGGCGGCGGGCGACGGGCTCAATTCGGGCAGGCGCTGTCGCTCATGTAGTCGTGCACGGTGATCTTGCCCGAGGCGATGTCGGCCTTCGCGGCATCCACCCGGGCGCGCATCTCGGGCGTCACGATTGCGGCGTTGTCGGCGTCGAAGGCCAGGCCGACGCCGCCCTCGGCCACGCCGAGCACCAGCGTGCCAGGCTTCCAGGTGCCGGCGCGGGCGGCGGTTAGCGTGGTCTTGGTGGCGACGTCCAGCTCCTTGACCATGCTCGTCAGCACGTGGCCGGGGTGCAGGTGGTTCTGGTTGGAATCGACGCCGATCCCGTACTTGCCGGCGTCGGCGGCGGCTTGCAGCACGCCGGTGCCGGTGGCGCCGGCGGCTTGGAACACCACGTCGGCGCCGCGCTCGATCTGCGACCGGGTGAGTTCGGCGCCGCGCACCGGGTCGTTCCAGGCGGCGGGGGTCGAGCCGGTCATGTTCTGCAGCACCTCGACCTTGGGGTTCACCGCGCGGGCGCCCTGCACGTAGCCGCAGGCGAAGCGGCGGATCAGCGGCACGTCCATGCCGCCGACGAAGCCGAGCTTGCCGGTGCCGCTGCGCAAGGCGGCCAGCATGCCGGCGAGGTAGCTGCCCTGCTCCTCGCGGAACAGGATCGACTGCACGTTCGGGCCCTCGACCGCGGAATCGATGATGACGAAGTGCAGCGCCGGGAACTCGGCAGCGACCGCCTTCACCGCGCTTGCCTGGCCGAAGCCGACGGCGATGATCGGGTCCTGGCCGCGGCGGGCGAAGTTGCGCAGGCCCTGCTCGCGCTGCGCGTCGGCCTGCGGCTCGAACTCGCGCACGGCGACGCCGCTCTCCTTGGTGAACGCCTCGGCGCCGGTGTGCACGGCCTCGTTGAACGACTTGTCGAACTTGCCGCCCATGTCGAACACCACCGCCGGGGCGAACTCGGCGGCCGCGGCGGGCAGGGCCACGATCGCGGCGAGCAGTGGGGCGAGCAGCGGCTTCATCGGCGTCCTCCGGCAGGTTACGCGCACCCTACATTGCAGCCGGCCGGGACGGAATTGGCGAATAATGTGAGGATTTGGCGGCCCATGTTGCACCGGCGCGACGCCGTCGCCACAGTCGATGCTTGCTCCATCGTTCAAGAGGCCCCGGAATTTCGTCCCTTCCCGCCCGCAACGCCGCCCTCGCATGACCCGCACCGGCGACAACCAGCCGCGCACGACGCCGCGCTCGATCGTGCTGACCTCGCACCCGCGCAACGTCGTCCGCACCACCGCGCTGCGCTGGGGCGCTCCCGACCCGCGGGAGCGCGGGCCGCTCGTCGCTTCGCTGAAATCAGAGGCGGACCGCAACGCCGTCGGCACCCATGCCGGCGCCTATTCGCTATATCGGGCGCTGGCGGTGGCGGCCGGGCAGCTCGACCCGAATCATCGGCCCGACCTTGCAAACACGCGGCCGGCGGTGCCGATCGGGCCGTTCCCGCAATGGGGCGATCCCGACGCCATCGTTTCGATGGACCCCTGGGGCCACATGCCAGCCGAGATTTTTGCCGGTGAGATCGCCGCCGGCATGGACGTCCGGCCGACCATCGCCGTCACCCGGGCGCACATGAACATGCCGGAGATCGTCGCCGCGATGCAGGCCGGCCGACTGCAGCCCGACGGCGAGGTGCTGACCGCCGCCGGCGACATCCGCGTGACCAAGATCGCGATCGAACCGGTCTGGCACCTGCCCGGCGTCGCCCGCCGCTTCGGCATCGCGCCGGCCGAGTTGCGTCGCACCCTGTTCGAGCACACCGGCGGTATGTTCCCCGAGCTAGTGACGCGGCCCGACCTCGACGTGTTCCTGCCGCCGATCGGCGGCACCACCGTCTATCTGTTCGGCGACCCGGCCAAGCTCGGCCGCGCCGAGACCCGCATCGCCTGCCGCATCCACGACGAGTGCAACGGCTCCGACGTGTTCGGCTCCGACATCTGCACCTGCCGCCCCTACCTCGCCCAAGGGGTCGAGGTCTGCGTCGAGATGGCGCAGCAGGGCGGCGTCGGCATCGTGGTGTACAACCGCAAGGAAGGCCGGGCGCTGGGCGAGGTCACGAAGTTCCTGGTTTACAACGCGCGCAAGCGGCAGGAGGGCGGCGACCGCGCCGAGGCCTATTTCGAGCGCACCGAGTGCGTCGCCGGGGTGCAGGACATGCGCTTCCAGGAGCTGATGCCCGACGTGCTGCATTGGCTCGGCATCACCCGCATCGACCGGCTGGTGTCGATGAGCAACCTGAAGTACGCGCCCATCGTCGGCAGCGGCATCGAGGTGGTGGAGCGGGTGCCGATCCCCGACTGGCTGATCCCGGCCGACGCGCAGGTCGAGATGGATGCCAAGAAGGCTGCCGGTTATTTTTCCAATACGGTGCCGACCGAGGCCGAGCTGGGCCTCGCCAAGGGACGCGTGCTGGATGCCTGACGAGGCCGCCGCGGCGGCGTTCCTGTGCAGCGCGGCGGCGGTGCGGGAGCGGTGCACGGGCCTGCTGGCGGTGGCGGAGACGGACGGGCTGAAGCATTTCAGCGTACATGCGGACCGGCTGGGAGCGGCCGCCGACTTCACCGCCGCGGTCATCCGCCGCAACTATCCCTCGCTCGCCATCCCGCATCATGCTCGCTGGCGGCATTTTGCGGCCGATGGCGTCGATCGCTGGGGGCGGCTGCGGGATGCGTTGGCGATCCGCGATGCGTTCGAGTTGGCCCGCAGCCGGGTCGAGTTGTGCGTGGTGAGCGTGCTGCTCGACGCCGGCGCCGGGGCGGCCTGGCGCTACAGGGAGCCGGCGACCGGCCGCGAGCTGGCGCGCTCGGAGGGGCTGGGAGTTGCGAGCCTCGACGCGTTTCGGGCCGGGCTGTTCGCCGCTGACGGGTCGCCGCGGGTGGATGCGGCGGCATTGGCGGCGCTTCCGGCCGAGGCGCTGGGCGCCGCGTTCCAGGCCGGGCCGGACAACGAGCTGGCCGGGCTCGAGGGGCGGGCGGCGCTGCTGCGGCGCTTGGGTGAGGCGGTCGGACGCCACCCCGGCCTATTCCGCGGCGGGCGGCTCGGCGGCTTGTTCGACGCGATGCTGGCGGCCGGACAGCCGGTGCGGGCGGCCACGATCCTGTCCGTGCTGCTCGACGGGTTGGGCGAGGTATGGCCGTCCCGCATCGTGCTGGCCGGGCGGCCGCTCGGCGACGTCTGGCCCCACCCGGCCGCACCCGGCGACGGGCTGGTGCCGTTCCACAAGCTGTCGCAGTGGCTCGCCTACTCGCTGATCGAGGTGTTCGAGGAGGCCGAAGTCGCCGTCGCCGGCATCTCCGACCTCACCGGCTTGCCGGAATACCGTAACGGCGGCCTGCTGCTCGATACCGGTGTTTTGCGAGGTACGCGACCCAAGCCTCACCGACCGGCCGCTCGAGGCCGGCGATGAACCCGTCGTCGAATGGCGGGCATTGACCGTAGCACTGCTGGACCGGCTGGCGCCGCTGATCCGCGACCGCCTCGGCCGCGACGAAGCCGCGCTGCCGCTGTCCCGGATCCTCGAGGGCGGCACCTGGGCCGCCGGCCGCGCCATCGCCGCCGAA
Organism: uncultured Alphaproteobacteria bacterium; assembly: GCA_963792675.1. Taxonomy (GTDB): domain Bacteria; phylum Pseudomonadota; class Alphaproteobacteria; order Acetobacterales; family Acetobacteraceae; genus JBBROS01. The sequence goes on along the minus strand of CAWBWT010000005.1, from coordinate 232,323 downwards.
CGCCGGTCCGGAGGCGGACCGCCATTACGCATCGTCAGCGACGGCACCGTCTTTTGACCCTTTCTCCCGAGCCGGAGGCCGCGCGCATGGACCCGCCCCACCCCCACGTCACCGTGCTCACCCACCCGCTGGTGCAACACAAGCTGACCTTGCTGCGCCGGCGCGAGACCGCCACCGCCGACTTTCGCCAGATCGCCCGCGAGATCAGCCTGCTGATGGCCTACGAGGTCACCCGCGACCTGCCGATCGAGCAGGTGCCGATCCAGACGCCGCTCGAGCCGATGGACGCCCCGTTCCTGTCGGGGAAGAAGCTCTGCTTCGTGCCGATCCTGCGCGCTGGGACCGGCATCCTGGACGGCATGCTCGACCTCGTGCCCTCCGCTCGGGTCGGCCATATCGGCCTCTACCGCGACCCGGCAACGCTGATCCCGGTCGAGTACTACCTCAAGCTGCCCGAGGACCTGCCGGACCGGCTGGTGATCCTGGTCGACCCGATGCTCGCGACCGGCCACTCCGCCGCCGCCGCGCTGACCCGGCTGCGCCAGGCCGGCGCGACGCAGCTCCGGTTCGTGTGCCTGCTCGCCTCGCCGGAGGGGCTCGCGGTTCTGGCCGCCGACCATCCGGACGTGCCCGTCTACACCGCCGCGATCGATCGCCAACTGGACGAGCACGGCTATATCCGGCCGGGGCTGGGCGACGCCGGCGACCGGCTGTATGGGACGAAATAACAAGATTAGGGAGAACGGCCCATGTTCCTGGGCATCGATCTCGGCACCTCGTCCGTCAAGGCGGTGCTGGTGGACGAAGCCGACGCCGTGCTGGCGGAGGCGTCCGCCCCGCTGACCGTGTCCCGGCCGCACCCGAACTGGTCCGAGCAGGACCCGGCCGATTGGTGGCAGGCGACGCTGCAGGCGGTGGACGCGCTGCATGCGGAGGCGCCAGCCGCGCTGGCCGCGACGCGAGGCATCGGCTTGTCCGGGCAGATGCACGGCGCGGTGCTGCTCGGCGCCGACCACCGCGTGCTTCGCCCCGGCATCCTGTGGAACGACGGCCGTTCGGCGGCCGAATGCCGGGAGCTGGAAGCGGCGCTGCCCAGCCTGCGCCAGATCACCGGCAATACCGCCATGCCGGGCTTCACGGCGCCGAAGCTGGCCTGGGTGCGGAAGCACGAGCCCGAACTTTTTGCCGCGACCCGGCTGGTGCTGCTGCCGAAGGCCTATTTGCGCTTGCAGCTTTGCGGCGAAGCGGCCGAGGACATGTCCGACGCGTCCGGCACGCTCTGGCTGGACGTCGCTGCCCGCGACTGGTCCGACGCGGCGCTGGCCGCCACCGGGCTCGGCCGCGCCAACATGCCGCGCCTGGTGGAAGGCAACGCGCCGACCGGGCGGCTGCGTGCGGACCTCGCCGCGCGTTGGGGCATGGCGTCAGCGCCGGTGATCGCGGGCGGGGCCGGCGACAACGCCGCGACCGCGATCGGCCTCGGCGCCACCGCGCCGGGCAGCGCGTTCCTGTCGCTCGGCACCTCCGGCGTGCTGTGGGCCACCACCGACCGCTTCCGGCCCAACGCCGAGCAGGCCGTGCACGCGTTTTGCCACGCGATCCCCGCCACCTGGCACCAGATGGCCGTCATCCTGGCCGCGGCCGGCAGCCTCGACTGGTGGTCGGCCGCTTGCGGCACCCCGGCGCCCGTGTTGATCGACGAACTCGGCTCGCCGCCCACGCAACCGGCCGAGGCCATTTTTCTCCCGTATGTTTCCGGCGAACGCACGCCGCATAACGACGCCGACGTGCGCGGCGCCTTCCTCGGCCTCGGCTGGAACAGCAACCGGCGTATGCTGACCCAGGCGGTGCTGGAAGGCGTCGCCTTCGCGTTCCGTGACGGCCTCGACGCGCTGCGCGCGGCCGGGACGCAGGTCGATGGCGCGGTCATGACCGGCGGCGGCTCCCGCTCCCGCAGCTGGGTGGCGATCCTCGCGTCGGCGCTCGGCATCCCGCTGGCGCGCCCCGCGGCCGGCGAGCATGGCGCGGCCCTCGGCGCCGCCCGGCTCGGACGCATGGCGGCGACGGGCGAGAATCCGGCCGCGGTCTGCCGCGCGCCGGCCGTTGCCGAGACGATCGAGCCCGACGCCAGGTTGGCCGCCGCCTATGCCGAGCGGCTGGTGACATATCGGGCCGCTTATCCGAAGATCGGGACCGCCACGCCGAGCCGCGTTCCGCCACCCTCGATCCGCTGAGGCCACCGCATGCCGCTCAATCCCACCCCCCTCGCCGGTCGCACCGCCGTCATCCTCGGCGGCTCCGGCGGCATCGGCGCCGCCAGCGCGCGGCTGCTGGCCGAGGCGGGCGCCCGCATCGCCGTCGTCGCCAGCACCGACCCGGCCAAGGCGCGCGCCGTCGCCGATGCGCTGCCCGGGGAGGGTCACACCGCGCACGCCTGCGCCATCGAGGACGGGGAAGCCTTGCAGCGCCTGGCCGCCGAGATCGGCGCCGCCGAGATCCTGGTCAACTCGGCCGGCTTCACCCAGGCGGTGCCGCACGCCGACCTTGACACGCTGACCGACGCGCTGTTCGATCGCGTGTTGCAGGTCAACACCCGTGGCGCCTTCTCGGCGATCCGGGCCTTCGCCCCCGTTTTGCGCGCTTCCGGCCAGGGCCTCGTGGTGAACATCAGCTCGATCGCTGCCACCACCGGGACGGGCAGCTCCGTCGCCTACTGCGCCGCCAAGGCGGGGATGGACATCATGGGCGCCGCACTCGCGCGGGTGCTGGCGCCGTCGATCCGCATCCTGACGGTGTCGCCCGGCGTGGTCGACACCGACTTCGTGCCGGGCCGCGACAAGGCGGCGCGCGAAAAGCAAGGGCTCGCCACCCCGCTGCGCCGCCTTTGCGCGCCGGACGACGTGGCCCAGGCGGTGCTGGCCTGCGCCACCACCCTCGCCTACGCGACCGGGACGGTAATCCAGGTCGATGGCGGGCGACACCTGTGAGCGCCGGCTCGCAACGTCTGCGCCTGCACGAGGCCGCCGCCGACATCGGCTCGTTGCGTTTGGCGCTCGAAGACGATGCGCGACTGGAGGCCGGCGCCGATGAGGTGGTGGTCGAGGTGGCCGCCGCCGGGGTCAACCCGTCCGACGTGAAGGCAGCACTGGGCGCCATGCCGCATGCGGTCTGGCCGCGCACGCCGGGCCGGGATTGGGCCGGCGTGGTGGTGGACGGCCCGGGCACCGGCACCGAGGTGTGGGGCTCCGGCGGGGAGCTCGGCATCCGCCGTGACGGGTCGCACGGCCGCTTCCTGCGCCTGCACCGCGACGCCGTGGTAGCGAAGCCGGCCGCGCATCAGCCTGCTCGAGGCCGGGGCGCTCGGCGTGCCGTTCGTGACCGCCTGGGAGGGGTTGCGCCGGGCCAGGCTGCCGCAGGCCGGCGACGTGGTGCTGGTGCTGGGCGGCAACGGCAAGGTCGGCCAGGCCTGCACCCAGATCGCGACCATGCGCGGCGCCCGGGTGTTCGGCCTCGAGCGCACCGCCGAACCCTATGCCGGGCATGCGTCGGCGCCGGTGCGGATGATCGACGCCTCGCGTGAGGACGTCGCCGCCGTGGTGCGCGACGAGACCGGCGGGCATGGTGCCGACATCGCCTACAACACCGTCGGCAGCCCCTATTTCGAGGCCGCCAACAAGGCCGCGGCGATCGGCGGCCGGCAGATCTTCATCAGCACGATCGAGCGGGCGGTGCCGTTCGACATCTTCGCCTTCTACCGGGCGCAGATGACCTATGTCGGCATCGACACGCTAGCGCTCGACAGCGTGGCCTCGGCGGCGATCCTGCGCGAGCTGCTGCCGGGGTTCGAGAGCGGCGCGTTGCGGCCGTTCCCGGTGCCGGAAGACGCCCGTTTTGGGCTCGACCGGGCCGTGGAGGCGTATCGGGCCGTGCTGTCCGGCGCCCGCGATCGCGTCGTGCTGCAGCCTTAACCGCGGGGACCGTCCATGGAAGAAGCCGCGGAGGCCCGCCGCAAGCCGCTCTGGCGCGTGCTCTACGTCCAGGGTCCTGGCTGGTGAACGCAATCGGCAACGTGGTGGCGACGATCGTGCTGGCACGCAACGAGGGCGAGCTGGACGAGGCGCGCATGCGGCTCGTGCTGGCGGGCGAGCTGGTGGAGGACTATCCGATCGGAGGCAAGGCAAGGGGCTTTGCCCCCTGATCTCAGCAAAGGCCGGGCCTTTGCAATCCTGAACTCGGGGCAGCGTCCTCGCCGGCTGGTCCAAGGTCCTTTGCGGCCTGCTTTGCCATGGTGACGCTCAGGCCCATTGCGGTAGGATTTGCCGCAACCGGACGGGAGGATGCGATGGAAGACCTGAACGAGACGACGGTCACCGAGGCCGTGCTGCAGCAGATGGCGACCACGACCGATCCGCGCCTGCGCGAGATCATGGACGCTGCGGTCAAGCACATGCACGCCTTCGCCCGCGAGGTGTCGCTGAAGCCCGAGGAGTGGCTGTACGGGATCAAGTTCCTCACCGAGGTCGGCAAGGCCTGCACGCCGTTCCGGCAGGAGTTCATCCTGCTGTCCGACACGCTGGGCCTGTCGCGCATGGTCAACATCCTGCACGACGGCCGGGCGGAGACGGTCGGCACCGAGACCAGCCTGCTCGGCCCGTTCTACCGCACCAATTCGCCGCGCATGCAGCTCGGCGACAGCATCGCCAAGGAACCCGGCGGCGAGCAGTTCGGCTTGTTCGGCGTCGTCCGCGACGAGACCGGCGGCCCGGTGGTGAACGCGATGGTCGAGGTGTGGCAGACCGACCCGGACGGCGCCTACGACCTGCAGGCCAAGGACCCGTCGAACATGGATTGGCGCGCCCAGTTCCGCACCGACGAGCAAGGCCGCTACTGGTTCCGCGCCACCTTGCCGATGGGCTACACGATCCCGATGGACGGGCCGGTCGGCCGCATGATCCAGGCCCAGGGGCGGCACGGCTGCCGCCCCGCACACACCCATTTCCTGATCGGCGCGCCCGGCTACCGCGAGCTGGTGACGTCGATCTACTACGGATCCGACCAGTACATCGATAGCGACACGGTGTTCGGGGTGTCGAAGTCGCTGGTGGTGGAACCGAAGGCGGACGTGCCGGGCTCGCCGTTCCCCGGGCTGCACGCAATCGAGTTCGACTTCGTGCTGGCCCGCGCCGTGGCGGGCGACGAGAACAGCCGGGTCGGTGCCGACCCGTCGGCCCTGCTCGCGGCGGAGTAGGGCCACCGCCCCCACCGGTTCAGACCGGCTCAGAGCGGCAACGCGCCCTGCTTGCCGCCCGGTTTCGCCGTGCCTCCGCGCAAGTCAGCGAGTAGCTTGGTGGCCGCCTGCCGCGTAATCGGCAGGGCGCCGGCCTTCGACGCCAACCGCAGCCAGTGCCCGGCCGCGGTCTTGTCGCCTCGCGACACCGCGCTTTCGCCGGCCTGGAGGTAAAGGTTGGCCGCTTCCTGCAGCAGCCCGGCACGCTGCTTCGCATCCGCGGCCAGCGCCAGGGTGTCGGCCATGGCGCGGTAGTTCAGCTCCGTGCGGTGCAGGTCGGCCGAGTGCTGCGCCAGCGCCGCCGCCTGCGCATACTCGCCGCGCAGCAAATGCAGCCGGGCGGCGATCTCGTCGCGGTCGGCTTGCCAATCCGGCGTCGGCGATTTCGGCTGGCCGAAGCGGGCGAGTGCGGCGGCCACACCGGCCGCGTCGCCGGTTGCCGCAGCCACCAGGCCGCGCACGAAGGTGGCGCGGGCGCGGACGGCGGGGTCCTCGGCGCCGGCCTCGGCCCGGGCGGCGAGCGTGTCGGCGGCGGAATTCGCGGCCCAGCCGGTGCAAGGCCGCCGCCTGCACCAAGTCGAGCGGCGCCAGGGTGGTCACCCCACGCACGGCCAGCGCCTCGCGCGTTTGCGTCGACGTGCGCACCGCGGCCGCCGGGTCGTTGCCGGCCAGCTCGACCACGGCGAGGTTGTAACCGGTCGCGCCGATCGCCTGGGCGTCGTTCCGCGCCACCGCCAGCTTGAACGCTTCCCGGGTCCTGTTCCAGCGCCTGGTCCAAGCGCCCGAGGTCGAGCGCCTGCCGGCCGGCATCGCCGGCGTTCTGCAGCCGGCCATCCTGCGGCTCCGTACGCGCCTGCTGCCCGCCGCCGCAGCCGACCAGCAGCAGGCAAAGTGCCGCAGCGGCGCGCGCGGTCACGGCCGCACCTCGCGGGGCGGCAAACGCAGCGGGGTCGGCCGGGCCGCCCCGCCGTTGCCGCCGAGCAGCCACGACCCCTGCAGCTGCACCAGCAGCCGCGACAGCTCGGCCGCCGCCGTTTGCGCCTGGGTCAGCAGCGCCGGCAGGTTGCTGGTGCTCTCGGTCGCGTTGCGCAGCAGCGGCGTAAGCTGCGGCGTGGCGCGAGCCAGGTCGCGCGTCGCCGACTGCACGTTGCCCAGCACGCCGTGGGTCTGGTTCAGCAATCCGGGGACGGGTTCCAGCATCGGCCCGATCTGGGCAATCTGGCCCTTCAGCGTGCCGAGCGTGTCCTCGACGGTGCGAAGCAGGCCGTTATCGGTCAGCAGGGCGCCCACCGTGCCCTGCCCCGACTTCACCCCGGTCACGACGTCGTCCAGCGCCGCCACCGCGTGCCCGGCCCGCTCCAGCACCGGCACCAGCTCGGCCGCGATCTTGTTCACGGTCGCGATCAGCGTGTCGGTCGGGTTCGGCTCCACGGTCGCGCTCAACACGGCGTAGCTCCAATCCATCGGGTCCCCGTTGCCGCGCCCGATCTCGACGAAGGCGGCACCGGCCACGCCGTAACGCAGACGGATGGTTGCGGTGCTGTCGCGGCGGATGAAACCTTCAGATTGCCGCTCGATGCTGGCCACCGCGTACATCTCGCCGGCCGGGTTGAGCACGATGCGCTTGATCGTGCCGGCATGGGTACCGAGCACGTCGACGTCGCCGCCGGCCGCCAGGCCTCCGAAGCCCGATTGCGGCAGCACGATGCGCAGCTCGGAATCCGGCCGCAGGAAGCGCCGCACCACCCCCGCCTCGAAGATCGCGCCGAGCCCGATCACCAGCGCGAGCAGCACCAGCAGCCCGACCCACTCATCCGTGTGCCGCAGCCGCAGCAGATGCGACGGATCGTCCGGTCGTCGCCGCTGCAGCATCAGCCCTTCCCCATCGGCACCAGGCCATCGTTCAGCAGCGCCAGCCGGTGGCTGACCGGGAAGCGCTGGGCGCGCCAATATGGCACATCGCGGGTGAAGCAGATCGCGGCGGCGCCGCGGTCGAGCGCCTGCGACAGCATCTGCAGCAGCGGGCTGGTCAGCCCCGGGTCGTCCGGGCTGATCGCGTTCTCCAGCAGCAGCAGCAGCGGCTCGCCCAGGAAGGCGCGGACGCAGGCGGCCCGCTGCAGGTCGGCATCCGAGAGCCGGTCCGGCCGCGCCAGCGGCAGGCCGGGCAGGCCCAAGCGGCAGGCCAGCGCCGTGGCCGATTGCGCCACCACCGCCTGCGGCTCGCGGGTGTGGTGCAGGCGCGGCAGGAGAATGTTGACGTGGGTGCCCATCATGGCGATCCAGGCGCCCTTGCCGTGGATGCGGCCGATGCGGCCGCGCAGCGCCGCCGCGCGCTCGCGTCCGAGCTCGGCCCAGTTGAGGCCCATGAACGACGCATCGCCCTCGACCAGCCCGGTCATGCCACTGCAGAGATCGGCCAAGGCGGCGGCGCGGGCCGGGTTGGGCGCCTCGACCAAGGCGCAATCGCCCGGCCGCAGCTCGAGATCCAGCCGCACGTTCGGCAGCGCGCTGCTCGCGAACGCCGGGAGGGCGGCGGCAAGCAGCAGGACGGGCTGGCTGGCCGACAACGCTCAGGCCAGCAAGGTGAAAAGGATGCTGGTGACCATGATCGCCACGATGCCATGGACGAAGCCGCGCGGCATCAGGCTCGCGAGGTCGTCCTCGTCGCGGGCGCCGAGCCCGGTCAGACAGGAGCTGACGCCGACCAGGAAGCCGATCGCCAAAAGCTTGGCGGGCACGATCATGTAGTCCCGCACCGTCAGCGCGCTCACGACGCGGTCGAGGAACGTCCACAACGAATCCTGCACGTTGCCGATCTCCTCGCTGACGATGAAGCCGACCACGAGGCCGATCGCCGCGAACCAGATGCCCAGCGTAAGGCTGGCGACCGCATAGGCGAGCGTGCGCGGCAGCACCAGCAGCAGGAACGGATCGAGCCCGTGCGCCAACAGGGCGCGGATCTGGCCGCCGTTCTGCAAGGTGCCGAGCTCGGTCACGGTCAGCATGCCGCTGCGCCCGAGCAGGATGAAGCCGACCAGCAGCGGCGCCAGCTCGCGCACCAGAACCGTCACCAGCAGCGAGCCGGTCAGCTCCGACTGCCCGGCGACGCCGAGCCAGTACAGCGCCTCATAGACCATGGCGACGCCGGTCAGCGAGGCGGTGACGGCGGTGGTTAGGAAGGCGCCGGTCGCGGCCTGGTGCAAGGTGCGCATGAACTCGTGCCGCACGGTGCGGCGCCAGGACAGCGGCCGCACCGCTTCCCGCAGCACGCCCCAGCTGCTGGCCGCCAGCATCAACGGGAAGGCGACCTGTACCCGCGTGGCACGGCCGATTGCAGCCAGCATCGAACGCAGCGCGGCGATGCGGTTCATCGCCGGCTGGCTTGGGCGGCGGCGGCCCGTCTCATTGCCGGCCGCTTCGAGTGGCAGCGCCCTGTCTCATCGCCGCCCGGCCAGGACAAAGGTGCGGGCGGTGCCGGCCCCGGGCACGAAGAACACGCCGCGCGGCCGGAACAGGAAGCCGCCCTGGAGCTGCTGGTAGGCGCGCTCGCTGACCTGGATCGAGCCGCCTTCGGCCGCGGTGCCGGCCATCAGCTCGGCGGTGCGGATCGCTTCGCCCCACAGGTTGAACACGCGCGGCCCGTCGCCCAGCACGGCGCCGAGCGCCAGGCCGTAGTCGATGCCGATGGCGAACACCGGCTCCACGCCGGCCGTGGCCAGCAGCCGCAGGCAGGCGTCGCGGGCGGCCAGGGCGGCATCGGCCAGGCGCACCGCCGCCCCGGCATCGGCCGCCGTGCAGCAGCCCGCCGCCGCCACCAGGTCGTGGCCGGTCAGCTTCATGTACGGGAGCGAATGCCGCGCGGCGATCTCCTGCATCGCCCGGGCGATGTCGTCGGCGAGCGCGGTCATCCCCTGCTGATCGGGCCGCGCCAGCGACACCGCGTCGTTGAACCGAAGCACCATCGCCATCGTCGCCGGGAACACGGCGGCGGCGACGTCGGCCGGGTCGACCGCGGTTGCCAGGGCGGAGCTGAACGCCTCGTCGCCCTCGGCCGCCACCGGGGCGGCGCCGGCCGGCTCCGGCGCCGGCTCGGCCGCGGCGCTTTCCTGCTGCTCGCGCACTTGCCGCATGGCGACGATGCTCGACACCGCCTGGGTGAAGCCGCCCGGCGGGTTGTCGACCCGCGGATCCTCCAGCGTCACCAGGCCGACGAGGCCATCCGGCCCATGGACCGGACGCACCGACAACGTTCGGCTGCCGAACGGACGCATCAGCAGGCGGTGCAGCTCGGAGGTGCGGGAGTCGACCGCCGCGTCGACCGCGTCGAGCGGCTCGCCGCCGTCCAGGTATTCGAAGAACCGGGGCACTTCCGAGCGGGACAGCTCGAGACCCTCGACATGGCCGCCGCCGCGCTCGAACGCGTCCTCGCAATGCAGGATGCGGCCGTCGCCGGCCAGGCGCCAGATGCTGGCGCGGCGGGCGGCGGTGATGTCGGCCAGGCTCTCGGTCAGGCTCGGCGCCGGCTGGTCCGGGTCGAACAGGCCGGGGCGGGCGGCCAGCGTCGCCAGCGCCCGGGTTTCGCGGGCGCCGCTTTCCTGCTGCCGGGCCAGCGCGCGGCGCATCTGGTCGGCGCGGCGGTTCTGCCGGATCAGCAGCAGCCCCAGCAAGGTGGCGAGGCCGATGGTGATGAGCGACAGCAGCAGGTTCTGCCGGCTGGTGGCGTCGGCGTAGTTGGTGAAGTCGGCCTGCGGCACCACGATCAGCAGCACCCAATCCGCCCCCGCGGCCGGCAGGTGCGAAGCGACCGCCACAACCCGCGAGGCGCCGCTCGTCAGCGTGTAGCTGCCGAAGCCCTGGACGCGGAAGCGGTCGAACGCGGCCTGCAGCGCCGGGTCCTTGAGGTCGCTGCCGTCGAGGCTGTCGGTGTGGGTGGCGTCTGCCGCCGTTGCCGGGTCGGGCACCGCTTCCTCGCCCAGACCCGGAACGGCGATCACCGCTCCGGTGCGGGTGACGATCGCGGCGCGCCCGGTGCGGCCGATCTGCAGCGAGCCGAGGAAGCTCGACAACGCTTCGAGCGTGATGTCGACGCCGAACACCCGGTCCAGGCTGCCCGACTGCGTGAACCGGATCGAGGCGGTGATGCCCGGCTTCTTCGTGGTGAAGAACACGTACGGCGACGACCAGTACACGCCGTCGGTGTCGAGCGCGCCCTTGAACCAGACGCGGGTGCGCGGATCGAACGTGTCGGCGGTGTCGAAGCGTCGGTCGAGCACGTGCCCGGCGTCGTCCAGATGGGTGAGCGAGACCTGGCGCGCGCCGGGCGCGTTGACGATCAGCTTGGTGTCGGTGCCTCCGGCCGGGTCGCGCCGCACCATGGTGAAGTTACCCTCACCGTCGGCAATGTAGAACGCTTCCAGGTTCGACACCTGGTTCAACATGCTGGCAGCGAAGCCCTCGATGGCGACCTGGCCGTCGGTGACGGCGTTGCGCGCGACCATGTCGCGGGCGATCAGCGCCGCCTGGGTGGCCGGGCCAAGATAGGTGGTGACCTCACGCTCGATGCGTCCCTGCAGCCCGTTCAGCAGCGCCTCGGACAGCATCAGCGCGCCCTGGCGGTTCGACTGGTAGCTGTAGAGGGCGATCCCGAGGATGGACGCGACCACCAGCACGACGCCCAGGATCGGCACGCCCACGCGCAGCAGCAATTGCTGGCGGCGCTCGACCCGGCGCCCGCTGACGTCGACGATTTCCTTTGCCCGCGCCGCCTGGTCCAATCGCCCGCGCCCTCCAATCCCGCGCTCGCCGCAGCCTGCCACATGCAAAAGCAAACGCCACCCAAATCCGGATGCGGCCAGGACACAGTCGCGGCGGCGGCCGGCCAAATTTGCCGACAAATTCCGACAGTAAAGGACAGACTTACGTCTTCGTCATGCTGCTACACAGGCGGTCGAAGTTCGGGAACGACGTCGGCCTCGCTCGTCGGACGCCGGTAACGGCGCACGGCACGCTCGGCGTTCGGCTGAAACGATGACGTTCGGTCGCCCGTCGATCGGGATCTGGAGGCGGTTATTACCACGACTGCGACGACCTGTGTCATCGCGCCGACGCGGGCCGCGGGAGGGGACCGCCGGCACGGACCGACCCGCGCGCGACCGGGCGCCCGGTTCCTTGCCCGGATTTGGCCCGGCATGGCGCTGTTGCTCGCCGTCCTGCTTGCCGCGATGCCGGCACACGCACAAGACAGCGGACGACTGCTCGCGACGTCGGGCGTGACGCAGGTCGAAGGCGCCGGCGGCGGTGGCTTGGCGCCCTGGGCGCTGATCACCGGCTACGGCACCCGCGATGCGGTCGGCGCCAATGCGCATTACACCCTGGTCTACCTGCCCGGCTTCACGCTGCACTCGACCGGCGCCAGCGTCGGGCTGTTCGACCGGGTCGAGCTGTCCTACGACCACCAATGGCTCGACACGCGCGACAGCGGCGCCAAGCTCGGGCTCGGCGGCGGCTACCAGTTCCAGATGGACGTGGTCGGCGCCAAGGTCCGGCTGTTCGGCAACGCCGTCTACGACCAGGATAGCTGGCTGCCGCAAGTCGCGGTCGGCGCGCAGTTCAAGACCAACAACCAGCACGCCACGCTGCGCGCCATCGGCGCCCGCAGCCCGAGCGGCGTGGACGTGTACCTCGCGGCAACCAAGCTGTTCCTGGCGCAAAGCCTGCTGCTCAACGCCACCGTGCGGGCGACCGAGGCGAACCAGTTCGGGCTGCTGGGTTTCGGCGGCGACCGTGGTGGCTATTCGGCCCAGTTCGAAGGCTCGGCCGCGCTGCTGCTGTCGCGCAGCTTCGCGGTCGGCGCCGAGCTGCGGACCCGGCCCGACAACCTGGGCTTCGCCCGCGAAGACCTCGCGTGGGACGTGTTCGCGGCGTATTTCCTGACCAAGAATCTGTCCGCCACTGCGGCGCTGGTGTCGCTCGGCAGGGTCGCGCAGCAGAAAAACCAGACCGGATTCTATTTCTCGCTGCAGGGAGGGTTCTGAGCCATGCGCTTGCCGCTCACCGCTGTGCTGCCGATCCTCGGACTGTGCGCGCTTGCGCCCCGCCCCGCCGCGGCGACCCTGTTCGACGACCTCGGCGGCGCTGCCGGCATGGAACGTATCGTCGACGGCGCGGTCGCGAGCTTCCTCACCGACCCACGCACCCGCGACGACTTCGACAACATCAACCCGGACCGGTTGCGCGCTCGGCTGCACGCCTTTCTGTGCCAGATCGCCGATGGCCCCTGCCACTATGCCGGCCGCGAGATGTACGCGGCGCATCAAGGTCTCGAGCTGACGCAGGCGAAGTTCAACGCCGTTGCAGAGGACCTGCAGCAGGCGATGGAGCAAGCCGGCGTCGGCTACTGGACGCAGAACCGGCTGCTGGCCCGGCTCGCGCCGTTGCAGCGCCAGATCGTGACCAAGTAGAGGACGCCCGCGCCATGTTCACCCGTGCTGTCCTGCCCACGGCGCTGCTCGTGACCTGCTGCGTCGCTTCGGCCGCGCTCGCCATCGGGCCGGTCGCCGTCGTGCAAAAAAGCCGGACCTTCACGATCCGTTCGCTGGCCGTCTCGGCCGGCCAAGTGGTGCGGTTCCTGAACGAGGACCTGTTCATCCACCAGATTTACATCAAGTCCGACAGCTTCGCCTTCGACTCCGACGAGCAGGAGCCCGGCCACGAGGTCGACGTGCGCTTCCCGGTGCGCGGGACGTTCCAGGTCCGCTGCCATATCCATCCGAAGATGCTGCTGCAGGTCGACGTCCAATGATGCCGCGCCGGGTCGGCATGCTGGCATTCGCGACGGTCCGGGGGCAGATCCTGGCCGGCTGTCTCGGCCTGACCATGCTGACCACGGCCGTCGGCATGCATGCGCAGCAGGCCGAGACGCGGCTGGCGGCGCTCGCGACCTCCATCTACGACGAGACGTTCATGGCGATGAATTACCTGCGCTCGGCGCAGGTGCAGTTCGCCGCCGCCATGCGCGACGCCGGGCCGAACGGCGCCCCGCGCCAGGCGCTGGACGGGGTGATCGAGGATCTCGGCGTCGCGCAAGACCGGGCGATGTCGCCGCGCGGGCGGCAGGAGATCGAGGCGCTGCGGCGGCAGCTCGAATCCGCGTCGCCGCAGGAGCTGTCGGCGATGCCCGATGCCTTCGACAGCGCGGTCGAGATCTTCGCCGACGACGGCTTCCGCTACCGCCGCTCGGTCGGCAAGCTGGTGCAGCAGCAGATCGACCGCACTTGGTGGGCGCTGGCCGCTTCGCTGCTGGCCGCCTTCGGCATCACGTGGCTGGTCGCCCACCGCATCGTGCCGTCGATCCTGCGCGCGGTCGGCATCGCCCAGGCGATCGCCGCCGGCAAGCTCGACAACGTCATCCCGGTGACCGGGCAAGGCGAGACGGCCGACCTGCTGCGGGCCTTGTCGGTGATGCAGGGCAACATCGCCACCGCCATGGCGCGGATCCACGCCCTGATGGCGGCGCAAGCGTCCAGCCACGAAACCGAGCTGCAGGCGCAGCATGTGAAGCTCGAGGCCGCGCTCGAGAACATGAACCAGGGGCTCTGCCTGTTCGATGCCGCCGACCGGCTGGTGATCGCCAACACTCGGTTCGGCGAGCTGTTCGGCGCCGCCCCCGCCGGCGCCGTGGCTTCCGAGCTGCTGGCCGCCCGCGGCTTGCCGGAGCTGGCCCGGGCCGCGGGCGATGCCGAGGCCGCGGTCCACACCTGCACGCTGGCCGATGGCCGCAGCATCGCCGTCACCCAGCGCGCCGTTCGCGCCGGCGGCTGGGTGTCCACCTACGAGGACGTGAGCGAGCGGCGCGCGACCGAGGCCAAGCTCGCTCACATGGCCCGGCACGACGAGCTGACCGGCCTGCCGAACCGCTTCGCCCTGCAGCAGCACTTGCCGGAGCGCTTGGCCGGCGACGCGGCGCCGGGCAGCCTGGCGCTGCTCTGCCTGGACCTCGACCGCTTCAAGGTCGTCAACGACGTGCTCGGCCATGCCGCCGGGGATGCGGTGCTCCGGGTCGTCGCCGACCGGCTGCGGGAATGCACGCGGGACACCGACCTCGTGGTCCGCTTCGGCGGCGACGAGTTCGTCATCGTGCAGGAGGCAACGAACCAGCCGACCGCAGCCGCGGCGCTGGCCGAGCGGCTGATCGCCGTGATGGCTGCGCCGATCGAACTCGAGCAGCAGACGGTGGCGATCGGCACCAGCGTCGGCATCGTCGTGGCCGACGCCCCGGGCAGCCGCGCCGACACGCTGCTGCGCTGCGCCGATACGGCCATGTACCGGGCCAAGAATGACGGCCGCGGCACCTTCCGCTTTTTCGACGCAGCCATGGACGCCGCCGCACAAACCCGGCGGACGCTGGAGCTCGAGTTGCGGCACGCGCTGGCGACCGACCAGTTCGCGCTGTTCTACCAACCGCTGGTCAACGCGATCGATGGCAGCATCGAGGGCTTCGAGGCGTTGATCCGCTGGCACCGGCCCGGCCATGGCGTTGTCAGCCCGGCGGTCTTCATCGCGGTCGCCGAGGAGATCGGGCTGATTTCGGCGCTCGGCGAGTGGGTGATCGCCCGGGCCTGCGCCGACGCGGCGCTTTGGCCGGGCCAAGCCAAGGTGGCAGTCAATCTGTCGCCGGCGCAGTTCGCGCACGGCTCGCTGGCGGAGTTCGTGCAGGCGACGCTGGCCTCGACCGGCCTGAGACCGGACCGGCTCGAGCTTGAAATCACCGAATCGATGCTGCTGATTGATGACGGTACCGTTATGGAAGCCCTGTTCGCGCTGCGCCGGCTCGGGGTCCGCATCGCCATGGACGATTTCGGCACCGGTTATTCGTCGCTCAGCTACTTGCGGCGGTTCCCGTTCGACAAGATCAAGATCGATCAGTCGTTCGTGCAGGGCATGAGCGGCCAGGAAGATTGCCGGGCCATCATCCGCGCGGTGATCGGGCTCGGCCGCTCGCTCGGCATCGCGGTCAACGCCGAAGGGGTCGAAACGACGGAGCAATGGGACGCATTGCGGCTCGAGGGCTGCGACCAGTTGCAAGGATACCTGTTCAGCAAGCCGCGCCCCGGGATCGAGGTGGCGCCGATGCTGGCGAACGTCACCTATCAGGCGCCGTGGCCGGGCAGCCAGCCGCCGGCGGCGCTGGCCGGGGCTACGCTCGCGAACTGACGCGGCTTCCGTCACGGTTGTTGCATCGGCGCCCCGGCTTGCGGAAACATGGCCGCAAGCAAGAACCAGCGGGAGCCTCGCGCCATGTCGACCACCACCGCCCCAACCGAGCTCGATGCCCCGAGCCGCGCCGCTGCCGATTGGCTGGACCGTTTCGACCGCGCCTTGCGAAGCGGCGACGGCGCCGAAGCGGCGCGGCTGTTCGCGGCCGACGGCTTCTGGCGCGACCTCGTCAGCTTCACCTGGAACATCAAGACGATGGAAGGGCGGGACGAGATCACCGCCATGCTCGACACGGTGCTGCCGCGTGTCGGTCCGAGCGGCTGGGCGCTGAGCGAGCCGGCCACCGAGGAGGGCGGCGTGGTGTCCGCCTGGATCACCTTCGAGACGGCTGAGGCGCGCGGGCGCGGCTTCGTGCGGCTGCGCGACGGGCTGTGCTGGACGCTGCTGACCGCGGTGGCCGAGCTCAAGGGGTTCGAGGAGAAGCGCGGCCCCACCCGGCCCATGGGAGTCGCGCACGGGGTGACGCCGGGCCGGCAAAGCTGGCGCGAGCGGCGCGAGGCGGAAGCGGCGGCGCTCGGCGTGACGGAGCAGCCGTACGTGCTGATCGTGGGCGGCGGCCAGGGCGGCTTGGCGCTCGGCGCCCGGCTGCGCCGGCTCGAGGTGCCGACCTTGATCGTGGACGCGCATGCCCGCTCTGGCGACCAGTGGCGCAGCCGCTACAACTCGCTCTGCCTGCACGACCCGGTCTGGTACGACCACCTGCCCTACCTGCCGTTCCCCGACCATTGGCCGGTGTTCGCGCCCAAGGACAAAATCGCCGATTGGCTCGAAGCCTACGAGAAGACGATGGAGCTGGCCGTCTGGCACTCCACGCCCTGCACCGCCGCCCGCTATGACGAGGCGGCGGGCGAGTGGGAGGTGACGGTCGAGCGCGAAGGCAAGCCGGTGACGCTGCGCCCGAAGCAGCTCGTGCTGGCGACCGGCATGTCCGGCATCCCCAACGTCCCCGCGATCAAAGGCGCCGAGACGTTCCGCGGCGTGCAGCACCATTCCTCCAAGCACCCCGGCGGCGAGGCTTGGCGCGGCAAGCAGGCCGTGGTGATCGGGTCCAACAACTCCGCGCACGACATCTGCGCCGATCTTTGGGAGAACGGCGCCGACGTGACGATGGTCCAGCGCTCGTCCACCCACATCGCGCGCTCGGATTCGTTGATGGAGCTTGGATTGGCCGGCCTCTACTCCGAGCAGGCGGTCGCCAACGGGATCACCACGGACAAGGCGGACATGATCTTCGCCTCGATCCCGTACCGGATCATGCACGAGTTCCAGATCCCCGTGTATCAGCAGATACGGGAGCGGGACGCCGACCTGTACCGGCGGCTGGAGGACGCCGGGTTCATGCTGGATTTCGGCGACGACAATTCCGGCCTGTTCATGAAGTACCTGCGCCGCGGCTCCGGCTACTACATCGACGTGGGCGCCTCGGAGCTGGTGGCGAACGGCTCGATCAAGCTCAAAAGCCGGGTGGACGTGACCGAGATCCGCGAGCACTCGGTGGTGCTGAGCGACGGCACCGAGCTACCGGCCGACCTGATCGTCTACGCCACCGGTTACGGCTCGATGAACGGCTGGGCGGCCAAGCTGATCTCGCAGGAGATCGCGGACAAGGTCGGCAAGTGCTGGGGGTTCGGCTCCGACACGACCAAGGACCCGGGCCCTTGGGAGGGCGAGCTGCGCAACATGTGGAAGCCGACCCGGCAGGAAGCGCTGTGGTTCCACGGCGGCAACCTGCACCAATCGCGGCATTATTCGCTTTACCTGGCGCTGCAGCTGAAGGCTCGGCGCGAGGGCCTGCCGACCCCGGTGTACGGCCTGGGCGAGGTGCATCACCGCACATAGGCAGGGCGGCAACCCCAACCTGCCGGATCGGGTTAAGGTCCCGGCAGCAGCAGGGGAACGGCGATGGCAGCAGACCACTACGACGTCATCGTCATCGGCAGCGGGCCGGGCGGCGCCTCCTTGGCGCATCGCCTGGCGCCGACCGGCAAGCGCATCCTGATGCTCGAGCGCGGCGGCTACCTGCCGCGGTCGCGCACCAACTGGGACGCCAAAGCGGTGTTCGTGGACGGCCTCTACCAGGCGCCGGAAACCTGGTACGGCGGTGACGGCCGGTCCTTCCACCCGGGCCTGCACTATTATGTCGGCGGCAACTCCAAGGTGTACGGCTCGGCCCTGCTGCGCCTGCGTGAACGCGACTTCGCCGAACTGCGCCATAAGGACGGCGTCTCCCCCGCCTGGCCGCTCGGCTACGACGTCTTCGAGCCGTACTACACCGAGGCCGAGGCCCTGTATCACGTGCATGGCCAACGCGGCGAAGACCCGAACGAGCCGTGGTCCAGCGCCCCTTATGCCTACCCGCCGGTCAAGCACGAGCCGCGCATCCAGCAGCTGAACGACCGGCTGTCCGAGCACGGGCTGCACCCGTTCCACCTGCCGCTCGGGATCAAGCTGGACCAGAACCCGGACGGCTCGGCCACCACCTATAGCCCCTGCATTCGCTGCGACGCCTTCGACGGCTTCCCCTGCGCGATCAACGCCAAGGCCGACGCGCAGGTGATTTGCGTCGACCCGACCCGCGCCGCGCATCCCAACTTCACGCTGCTGACCGGGGCCTATGTGACCCGGCTGCGCACCGACGCCGCCGGTCGCAGCGTCACCGGCGTGCACGTCGAGCGCGACGGCCAGCGCGAGGAATACTCGGCCGACATCGTGGTGGCGGCATGCGGCGCCCTGTCCTCGGCCCTGCTGCTGCTGCGTTCGGCAACCGACACGCATCCGCACGGACTCGCCAACAAATCGGACCAGGTCGGGCGCAACTACATCCGGCACAACATGTCGGTGGTGATGGCGCTGTTGCGCGAGCCGAACCACACCGTCTTCCAGAAGACGCTCGCGGTCAGCGACTACTATTTCGACGCGCCGGATTGGCAGTATCCGCTCGGCCTGATCCAGATGTGCGCCACTTCGCACGGCGAGCAGATCCGCGGCGAGGCGCCGATGCCGACGCTGATGTCGCTGGTCCCGGAATTGCCGTTCGAGAAGATGGCCGAGCACTCGATCGACTTCTGGCTGCAGAGCGAGGACCTGCCGCGGCCGGAGAACCGGATCTACTACGACGGCGACCGAGTGGTGCTCGACATCGAGGAGAACAACGTCGAGGCGGCGACGCGGCTAAAGGCCAAGCTGAAGGAGATGCTGGGCCCGATGAACGCCTGGCCGGCGCTGCTGGAGCGGCGGCTCTACCTCGGCAAGGAGATCCCGATCGGCGGCACCGCGCACCAGGCCGGGACGCTGCGGTTTGGCGCCGACCCGGACCGTTCCGTGCTCGACCTCGACTGCAAGGCGCACGAGCTGGACAACCTCTATGTCACCGACGCGAGCTTCTTTCCATCGATCGGCGCGGTGAACCCTACCCTCACGATCATCGCCAACGCCTTGCGCGTCGCGGACCGGATCAAGGAACGGCTCGGCGCGTGATGCTGCGTGTGGCTGCGGGTGTGGGCGTGGGCCTGGCGGCCGGGCTGGCGCTCGCGGCCGCTGTCCGGCCCAGGGTGATGCAAGTCCTGCGCATCAGCCGGGTGGTGGCCGACTTGGACCGGGCCGAGGCGTTCTACCGCGACCGGCTCGGGTTCGCGCGGGTGGCCGGCCCCCTGGCGACGCCGGGCCTGCCGGCTTTGCTCGGCCTGCCCGGCGCCACGGTTGCCGAGCGGGTGATGCGGCTCGGCGACGACCATGTGGCGCTGGTTTGTTTCGATCCTCCCGGGCCGCCCTACCCGGCCGGCAGCCGCAGCGATGACGCCTGGTTCCAGCACCTCGCGATCGTGGTGAACGACATCGACGCCGCCTATCGCCGCCTGGCCGCCGGACCGGTCACGGCCATCTCGCGCGACGGCCCGCAGCGCCTGCCGCCGGCCAACGGCAGCGTGGTCGCATTCAAGTTTCGTGACCCGGACGGACACCCGCTCGAGCTGATCGAGTTCCCGCCGGGGCAGGGCCGCGCCGTTTGGCACCGGCGCCGGGCCGGACCGTTCCTCGGCATCGACCATAGCGCCATCGGCGTCACCCGCTGGGCCCGCAGCCTCGGCTTCTACCGCCGGCTCGGATTCCATGTCGCGGCCCGGTCCTTGAACGAAGGGCCGGCCCAGCAGCGGCTCGACGGGCTCGACGACGCCCGTGCCCGCATCACCGGATTGCGGCCGCCGGCGCCGGCCGGGCCGGGCCTCGAGCTGCTGGCCTACACGCCGCCGGGCCGGCAGCGGCCGAGGCAGGCGGCCAATGCCGTGATGACCGACTGGGTGACGCTGGCGGCGACCGGCCTGCCCGGCGGCCGCCCGAGGCTGCTGCGCGACCCGGACGGACATCTGATGCTGCTGGTCGCTGCCGCGCGGCGGTCCCGCCTTGGTTAGCTGCTGACCAAGAACGGCTCGACCGCCTCCACGAACCCCGCCGTGTCCTGCAGCTGCGGCACATGCGCCAGGCCGGCTAGTTCCCGGAACTGCGCCCCCGGCACCAGCTCGGCCAGCTCGCGCGCCATAGCGGGCGGTGTCGCCTCGTCCAGCTCGCCGACCAGGATCAGCACCGGCATTTCCAGCGCCGCCACCTCCTCGCGCAGGTTCAACGTCGCCAGGTCGTCGCAGGCGCGTGTGAACACGTCGAGGTCGGTCGCCAGAAACCGCTCCCGCCGTGTCGCCACCAGGTCCGGGTTGGCGTCCTGGAACGCCGGCGAGAACAGCCGCCGCATCGCCGTGTCGGCGACCTGGGCCACGCCCTTGACCGCGGCGGCGGCGGCCATCGCCCGGAACGCCGCCCGTCCGGGCTCGGAAAATGCCGCGCCGGTGCCGGCCAGCACCAGCCGCGACACCAGCTCCGGCCGGCGCAGCGCCACGAGCAGCGCGACGAAGCTGCCATAGCCGTTGCCGATCAGCGCCGCCGGACCGTGCTCGGTGGCGTCGTCCGCCAGCGCCGCCCCGACCCGGTCGGCCACCTGCGCCAGGCGCCCGGCGGCGCGGGAGCCGCCGAAGCCCGGCAAATCCGGCAACACCACCCGATGCCGCCCCGCCAGCGCCCGCGCGAACGGCCGGCAGCTGCCCGCGTCGGCCAGCAGCGAATGCAGCACCCACACGCTGCCGCCCGACCCGGTCACCTCGGCCTGCACCAGGCCGTCCGCAAACCGATCCATCATGACGCACCCTCCATTTGACGCCTGGCCGAAGCCGGCGCGATGGTCCGTTAACGCCACCAACGGACGAGCGATGCCTGCAAACGTAAACACCGGTCCACGTTTGGACCGCCTGCCCCTGGCGCCATTCCATTTCCGCATCCTGCGCCTGATCGGGCTCGGCATGTTCTTCGACGGCTTCGACATCTATCTCGGCGCCGCCGTGCTGGGGACGACCTTGCGCTCCGGCTTCTCGACCTTGCCGCAGAACGCCGCCTTCGTCTCGCTGACGTTCTTCGGCATGATGCTGGGCTCGATACTGACCGGGTTCCTCGGCGACCGCTACGGCCGCCGCTTCACCTACCAGGCCAACCTGGCGATCTTCGGCGTCGCCTCGTTGCTGGCCGCAGCGGCGCCGGACATGGCGACACTGATGGCCCTGCGCTTCGTCATGGGGGTCGGGCTCGGCGCCGAGAACGTGGTCGGCTATTCCACCATGACCGAGTTCATGCCGCCGCAATTGCGCGGCCGCTACCTGGGTTACGTCGCGGTGTTCGTGGTAACCGGCCTGCCGGTCTCGGCGCTGGCGGCGTGGGTGGTTTCGGCGGCCGCTTCCGGCCTGGGAGTGCCCGCCTTCGGCTGGCGCGCGCTGTTCGTGCTGGGCGGCGTCGGCGCGCTGGTGGTGTGGTATTTCCGCAAGAACCTGCCCGAAAGCCCGCGCTGGCTGGAATCGGTCGGCCGCTTAGCCGAGGCCGAGCGACTGGTCGCCGCCATCGAGGCCGAGGTGGCGCAGGGCCGGCCCTTGCCGGCGCCGCTGCCGGCCGGGCCGGCGCCGTCGCGCGCGCTCAGGACCCTGTTCCGCCCGCCGCTGCTCGGCCGGCTGTTGCTCGGCTGCATCTGCCTGGTCGTGATCAACACGCTGATCTACGGCTTCATCACGTTCCTGCCGACATTCTTTGCCAAGCAGGGCCTGACGGTCACGACGTCGTTCGGCTACGGCTTCGTGATGGCGCTCGGCGCGCCAGTCGGAGCCTGGATCGGCGCCATCACCGTGGACCGCTGGGGCCGGCGCCCGACGCTCGTCGCCGCCGCGGCGCTTCAGCAGCCTGTTCGGCGCCGCCTATCCCTTCGTGCTGGACCCGGTGCTGCTGCCGGTGGTCGGCCTCGGGCTGACGATCCCGATCTACGTCATGGTCGCGATCCTGTTCGGCGTCTACATCCCGGAGCTGTTCCCAACCGAGGTCCGCCTGCGCGCGTCCGGCCTGTGCAACACGCTCGGCCGCGGCGCCACCGTGCTGACCCCGTTCCTGGTGCTGCCGCTGTTCACCACCTACGGCGTCGGCGGCGTGCTCGCGCTGATGATCGGTCTGCTGCTGCTGCTGATCGTCACCGTGCTCGTCCTGGGGGTCGAACCCGCCGGCCGCCGGCTCGAGGACGTCGCCGAAGTGGGCGCCGAGGCGGGCGCCGAGCCGACCCCGGTGCCGGCTGCGGCGCGGCCCTGATGGCTGTCGGGGCTCCTGTCCCAACGTCGCGGGCGGTATCACCGTCTTGGCAGGTACCCACGTCATGGCCGGGCTCGACCCGGCCATCTCCTTGCCCCGCGCCAACTCCTATGTCCCCTGCAATCGAGTGATCCGCATGAAGCGTCCGCTTACGGCCGTCATTCTCCTCGCACTCTCGACCGCCTGCCACGCCCAAACCATCGAGGTGACCGGTCCGGCCAGTGCCGTCACGACCCTTTCTATCGAGACCCTGAACGCCCTGCCCGGCACCGAAGCCACCCTCACCTACGGAAATCCGCCGGCCCCGCACCGCTTCGCCGGCCCGCTGCTCTGGACCGTGCTGACCGCCGCGCACCTGGTCGACCCCGAGCGCCACGGCGACGCCGTCCGCCAGACGCTGCGCATCCAGGGCAGCGACGGCTACGTCGCCATTCTGGCGATGGGGGAGCTGTCGCCCGAGTTCGAGAACAAGCCGGCGCTGCTGGCCCTTACGATGGACGGCAAACCGCTCGAGCACCCCCGCGCCGTCGTTACCACCGACCGCCGCGCCGGCCGCAGCGTCCGCGACGTGGTCCGGCTCACGCTGGACGAGCTGCCGCGCAGCCGATGACGAACCCGATGACGCCGGGCCAGCCGCCCCAATATGCCGGCAGCCCGATTGGAGACGCCGACGCATGACCCACGCCTACCGCGGCCGCCGCGAAGATCGCCGCCTCATGACCGGCGCCGGCCGCTATACCTCGGACGTCTCCCTGCCGGGCCAGCTGCATGCCGCCTTCCTGCGCGCCGACCGCGCCCATGCCGATATCGTCGCCATCGATATCGAGGCGGCGAAGGCCGCCCCCGGCGTGCACCTAGTCCTGCTGGGCGCCGAGACCGAGGCGGCCGGATGGCATCGCACCCAGACGCTGCTGCCGTTCAAGGGCGTCGGCGGGCAGCCCTTGCTGACGCCGCCGCGCCCGGCGCTCGCGACCGACCGGGTCCGCTTCGTCGGCGAGCCGGTGGCCCTCGTCGTCGCCGACACGCCGGACGCGGCGCAGGACGCGCTCGAGCTGATCGTGGTCGATTATGCTGACCGCCCGGCGCTGGCCACCGCGGCGGCCGCGCTCGCCCCCGGCGCCGAGCAGATCCATCCGAGTGTGCCGGCCAACCTCTGCTTCGAGTACGAGGTACGGCGACCGCGCCGCGACCGACGCCGCTTTCGCCGCGGCCGCCCACGTGGTGCCGATCGAGCTGACCAGTGACCGCGTGGTCGGCAACCCGATGGAGCCGAAATCAGCGCTGGCCTCCTGGGACGGCGACATGCTCGACCTGTGGACCGGCACCCAGGGCATGAACGCGCTGCGCGACAGCCTAGCCGGGCTCACCGGCCTGCCGCCGGACAAGATCCGGGTGCGCGCCCAGGATGTCGGCGGCGGTTTCGGCATCCGCGGCCCGGCCTACCCGGAGCACGCCGCCCTCGCCTTCGCCGCGCGCGCGCTCGGGCGCCCGGTGAAGTGGGTCGCCTCCCGCTCCGAAACCTTCCTGAGCGACTACCACGGCCGCGGCCTGTCGATGCGGGCCGAGCTGGCGCTCGACGCACAAGGCAATTTCCTCGCCATCCGCCATGAGTGGCTGGCCGACCAGGGCGCCTATCCCGTTGCCACTGGGCCGCTGATCAACACGCTGAACCCGGCGATGATGTGCACCGGCTGCTACCGCATCCCCGCGGTGCACGGCCACCATCGCCTGGCGCTCACCAACACCGTGCCGATCACCGCCTACCGCGGCGCCGGCCGCCCGGACATGGCCTACGTCGTCGAGCGATTGGTGGACGAGGCCGCCGCCCAGCTCGGCCTCGACCGGCTGGAGCTTCGCCGCCGCAATGCGGTCCCGCCCGAGGCGTTTCCCTACACGCTGCCGACCCCCGGCCCGATGGCCGCCATCTACGACAGCGGCAGCTACAAGGCGCTGGTGGACCGCGCCGCCGAGGTCGCCGACTGGAATAGCTTTTCCCGTCGCCGTGCCGCGTCCGAGGCGGTTGGGAAGCTGCGCGGCATCGGTCTCGGGCTGTTCGTCGAGCCCTCCGGCGGCGTGGTGCCGAAGGACGAGGTCGCCATCACCTTCGGCGGCGACACCGCCGACGACATCACGATCCACAACGTCACCGGCTCCTCCGGCCAGGGCCACGAGACCGTGTTCCCGGAGATCGTCGCCCGCGTGCTCGGCATCGACCCGGAGCGCATCCGGCTCAGCAGCGGCAACCCCGAAGGCCCGACGCTGGCCGGCGGCGGCGCCTTCGCCTCCCGCTCGATGCTGAGCCATGGCGCCGCCTCCCACCTGGCCGCGATCGAGGTGGTGGAGAAGGGCCGCCCGCTGGCCGCCGAAGCGCTCGAGGCGGCCGAGGCCGACCTGGAATACGCCGACGGCGCCTACCGCATCGCCGGGACCGACCGCACGCTCGCCTTCCTCGACCTGGTCCGGCTGCATCCGCGCGCCGACGCCCACCCGCTCGACACCCTGACCGCCCTGCCGGCCGGCCGCGCCTACCCGTCCGGGCGCCCATGTCGCCGAGGTCGAGATCGACCCGGCCACCGGCATGGTCGAGCTCGTGAGCTACACGGCGATCGATGATTGCGGCACCGTCCTCAACCACACGCTGCTGGAAGGCCAGATCCTGGGCGGGCTGATGCAGGGGCTGGGCCAGGTGTTCGGCGAGCAAGCGGTCTACGACGCCGACGGCCAGTTCCTGTCGGGCAGCTTCATGGACTACACCATGCCGCACGCCGATCTGGCCAAGCGGGTGCACATCGAGAGCCTGGTCACGCCCTCGCCGAACAATGCGCTGGGCGTCAAAGGCGCCGGCGAGGCGGGCACCACCGGCGCGCTGCCGACGGCGATGAACGCCATCGTCGACGCGCTGCGTTCGCGCGGCATTCGCCACCTCGACATGCCCGCCAGCGCGCACCGCGTGTGGCAGGCGCTGCAGGACGCGGCATGACCGCGCACGACTTCACCTTGCCCGCGCTGCGAGGCGAGCCGATCCGGCTCGACGCGTTCCGCGGCCAGCCGCTGCTCGTGGCCAACACGGCGTCCCTGTGCGGCTTCACCGGCCAATATGCCGGGCTGCAGCAGTTGCACGCCGAATACGCCGGCCAGGGACTGGTCGTGCTGGCGGTGCCATCCGCGGATTTCGGCAACCAGGAGCACGCCGACCCGGCCAAGACGGCCGCGCTGTGCGACGCCCGCTTCCGCATCAGCTTTCCGGTCGCCGCCACGGCGCACGTCAAAGGGGCCGGGGCGACGCCGCTGTTCCGCTGGCTCGGCGAGCAAGCCGGTCCGCTCGGCCGGCCGCGTTGGAACTTTTACAAGTACGTGATCGGACGCGATGGCCGCCTCGTGCAATGGTTCAGCAGCCTCGCCACCCCGGGCGGCCGTACCGTGCGCGCCGCGATCGAGCGTTGCCTGGCCGGCCCAGCCCGGTGACCCGGTAACCGCCGTCCGGCAGGGACCGAAGCAACGACGGATCCATGACCTCGCCGTCCGACACCTGCGCCATCGCCGTCATCGCCAAGGCACCTCGTCCCGGGCACGTCAAGACGCGCCTGCAAGGCGTGCTGCAACCCGACGAGGCGGCGGCGCTCGGGACCGCGTTCCTGGCCGATACGCTGGCCAACCTGGCGCTGGCGACCCGCGCCGTTCCGGTCGACGC
This sequence comes from uncultured Alphaproteobacteria bacterium, assembly GCA_963792675.1. Taxonomy (GTDB): domain Bacteria; phylum Pseudomonadota; class Alphaproteobacteria; order Acetobacterales; family Acetobacteraceae; genus JBBROS01. The sequence goes on along the minus strand of CAWBWT010000005.1, from coordinate 206,410 downwards.
CTTCGTCGCCTACGCGCCGGCCGGCCAGGAGGCGCGGTTCGACGGACTGCTGCCGCCCGGCGCCGAGCTGCTGCTGGCTGACGGCAACGGCGGCGACGCCCCCGGGGTCGAGGGCTTCGGCCGCGTGCTGCTCGACACCACCCGGGCGCTGTTCGCGCGCGGCTACCGGGCGGTCTGCGTGCTCGGCGCCGACAGCCCCACCCTCCCGACCGACCGCCTGGTGCTGGCCGCCCAGACGCTGCTGCGGGGCGAGGCGGACGCCGTGCTCGGCGCGGCGGACGATGGCGGCTACTGGTTGCTGGGCCTGACCGGGCCGCATCCGGACCCCTTTGCCGGCATCACCTGGAGCACCGCCCGTGTCGCCGCCGAGACCCGGGCGCGCATCGCCGCCGCCGGGCTTCGCCTCCGCGAGTTGGGCGAGTGGTACGACATCGACGACCCTCCGGCGCTGGCGCGCCTGGTCGAGGAGGTCGGCGCCTGTGCCAGGCCCGGGGCGTTCCGCGCGCCGCACACGGCCGCGGCGATCGGCCGACTCGGGCTAGCCGCCCGCCTCGCCGGACAGGCCGCATGAGGCGCCTGCCCTGGAGCCTGGTCCTGCTCGGCGCCGGCCTGGTGGGCGCCACTGTTGGCGGGCTGGTGACGCTGCCGCCGGGGTCGTACGGCTATCTCGCGCGTCCCGATATCGTCTGCTACGTCGCCTGGGCCGGGCTCGCCGGCGCGGTCTACGCCGCCGGCGTATGGCTGGTGCGCCGCGGCCCGTCGCCGCGGCACGCCGTGCCGATCATCCTTGCGGCCGGCTTGGCCGCCCGCCTCGTCGTGGTCGCCGCGCCGCCGGTGCTGTCCACCGACCTCTACCGCTACATATGGGACGGCAAGGTGCAGGCCGCCGGCATCAACCCGTATCGCTTCAAGCCGAGCGACCCGGCGCTGGCCCCGCTGCGCGACCCCGGGCATGTCGCCACCTCGATCTACCTGAACGTCAACCGGGCCGAGACCGCGCACACCATCTACCCGCCGGCCGCCCAGATGGTGTTCGCGCTGATCGGGCTGACCGCGCCCAGCATCTGGACGATGAAGGGGGTGATGCTCGGCTTCGACCTCGTCACCACCGGCCTCGTGCTGCTGCTGCTGCGCGCGGCGGCTCGCCCGGAGGCCTTCGTGCTGATCTGGGCCTGGAACCCGCTGGTGATCTCGGAGTTCGCCGGCGCCGGACACATCGACGCGATGGCGGTCGCGCTGATGGCCGGCGCCATGCTGCTCGCGGTGCGCGCCCGCACGAGTTGGGCCGCTTTCGCGCTGACGCTGGCGGTGTTGACGAAGGTGCTGCCGGCCGCGCTGTTCCCGGCGATGTGGCGCCGTTGGGACTGGCGCATGCCGCTGATCGCCGCCTGCACCGCCGTTGCCTTCTACGCCGTCTATGCCTCGGTCGGCTGGCAGGTGTTCGGCTACCTGCTGGGCTACACGCAGGAGGAGCGGCTGCAGGATGGCGGCGGATTCCTGCTGCTCCGGCTGCTGGCTTTGGCCGGGCCGGTTCCGGCTTGGGCCGGCACCGCCTATGCCGCAGCCGGGCTTGGCTTGCTCGCCGCCACCGCCCTGGTGATCGTGCGGCGCCCGCTCCCGCTCGCGCCGGGGCCTCGCACCCTGGCGATCGCCAGCGGCAGCTTGGCGCTGGTCTCGGCCTTGCTGGCCGTCATGTCGCCGCATTACCCGTGGTATCTGACGATGCTGGCGCTGCCGGCGGCGGTGGTGCCGTTCTGGGCGGCGCTGTGGCCGACGATCGCCGGGCCGCTGCTGTATCTCGACCCGTCCCATAACGACGTTCTGTGGCCCGCGCTGGTGTTCCTGCCGGTGCCGGCGTTTCTGCTGCTCGATCTGCGCCGCAACACGCCCGCCCGTGCCCCGGCACGGCTGGCGGAAGTGGAAGGAAGCTCCTGATGCCTGATACCAACCTCACGCCGGCGCCCGCCGACCTCGACCCGCGCCGCTATTTCGAGCGCGTCGCGGCGGGCGACAGCGTGGCCAAGACGCCGCCGGTGTGCCTGTATCTGGAGGTCACCAACCGCTGCAACCTGCTGTGCGAAACCTGTCCGCGCACCTTCGAGGCGCTCGAGCCGCCTGCCGACATGAGCATGGAGCTGTTCCGCCGGATCGTGGATCAGGTGCCCGGCGTGCGCCGGGTCGTGCTGCATGGCGTCGGCGAGCCGATGCTGGTCAAGCATTTGCCGGACATGATCCGCTACCTCAAGGCGCCGGGGCGGAACACGCATGTCCTGTTCAACACCAACGGCACTCTGCTGGCGCCGAAAAAGCACCGGGAGATCATCGGCACCGGCCTCGACGAGCTGCGCGTGTCGCTGGACGCCGCCGAAGCCGGCATGTTCCTGAAAGTGCGCGGCAAGGACATGTTCGACCGCATCGTCCGCAATGTCAGCGCCTTCACCAACCTGCAGGCGGCGCTCGGGGTCGAGAAGCCGCTGGTGTCGCTGTGGCTCACAGGCCTCAAGGAAACGGTGGACCAGTTGCCGGCCTTCGTCAGCCTCGCCGCCCGAATCGGGGTGAAGGAGGTGCACCTGCAGCGCCTGGTGTTCGACGAGCAGGGGTTCGGCATGGCCCGGCCCGACAGCTCGCTGTTCGAAAGCACCCGCGCCGACGAGGAAGCGATCATCGCCGAAGCGACGGCGATCGGCCTCGCGCTGGGTGTGAAGCTGGATGCGTCCGGCGCCACCGAGCCCGGCCTGTCGCTGAAGAAGCAGGCGGAGGAAAAGCCCTGGTCCACCTGCCGCCGGCCCTGGTCGCTGATGTACTTCACCGCCCATGGCCGCGCGCTGCCCTGCTGCATCGCCCCGTTCAGCGCCCGCGGCTACGAGAACTACACGCTCGGCAATGCCAGCCAGACCGATCTGATGGAGATCTGGAACAGCCCGGCCTACCAGGATTTCCGGGCCGACCTCGTGAGCGAGACCCCGCCCAAACCCTGCCAGGGCTGCGGCCTGCGCTGGAGCCTCTGACCTGCGCGACGCCGGCCCGTCAGCGCCGGACGTGATCCGGGGATCCCGTTCAGGCGAGCCGCCGGCCCTTCGCCGCGTCGCGGTCGTGATCCCGACCTGGAACGAAGCCGGCGCGATCGCGGCCGTCGTACGGGAGGTGCTCGCCCAAGGCGTCGGCCAGGTCATCGTCGCCGACGGGAGCAGCCGGGACGGAACCGCCGGCATCGCCGCCGCGGCCGGCGCCAGCGTGCTCGACGCCGGCCGCGGGTATGGCCGCGCCTGCCACCTCGGCGCGCAGGCCGTCGGTCCCGAGCACGACGTGATCGCCTTTATGGACGGGGACGGCGCCGACCGCCCCGACCAGCTGGCATCGCTGTGCCGGCCCATCCTCGAGGGCGAAACGGACTTCAGCATCGCCAGCCGTACCCGGGGCGTGCGCGATCCGGGCTCGATGAGTTGGCACCAGGTGCTCGCCGGCGCGGTGGCGGGCCGGCTGATGGGCGCGCTATACGGCGTGCGTTACACCGACATGTGCGCGCTGCGGGCCATCCGCCGCGACGCTTTGGCCGCACTCGACATGCGGGAGATGACCTACGGTTGGAACATCGAGATGCAGATGAAGGCCGCCCGCGGCCGACTGCGCATCCAGGAGTTGCCGGTGCCGTACCGCGTCCGCGCCGCCGGCGACAGCAAGGTGGCCGGCAGCCTGCGCGGAACGCTGACCGCCGGGTCGAAGATCGTGTCCACGTTCGCCCGCGTTGCCGCCGCGCCGCTGCCGCCGCGCCAGCCCCCTACCAGATGACCCCGTCGGAGACGGTATGCGGCGCCGGCACTTCGGCCGCGCCAATCGACTGCAGCAGGTCGATCTCGATCGTGCGTACGATGGCCGCCATCGGGATGTCGTGCACGCGGCCCTCGAACGGGTCTTCCAGGTCCTGGCCGATCCGGTCCAAGGCGAGGAACATGAACCCGATCACCGTCGACCCGACCGGGGTCAGCACGCCCAGATCGCTCAGCAGCCCGACCGGCAGCAGCAGGCAGTAGATCCGGCTGAACACCATCGGGAACTGCATATATTGCCGGGGCAGCGGCGTATTCTTGATCCGCTCCAGGCCACCCTGGGCATTGGCCAGCGCGGACAGCGTCGCGTCGAGCGCCGACAGCCCGATGCTGCCCATGCCGCCCCGGCGCAGCGCGCCGGCCATAGCGTCCTGGATCGCGGCCGGAACGTTTGCCACCCCGCGCAGCCGCTCCAACGTCTCGTCGGGCACGTAGCCCTCGATGTCGGTCCAGGGCGGCCGCTTCAGCAAGTGGCAGCGCAGCGCCAGCGCGTAGGCGACCTGATAGCGCACGAGCTCGCGCCGCAACGCCGCGTCGGCCGTCAGCAGCTGCAGCCCGCGCGCCGATGCTGCGGGAGTTGTTCACCACCGCGCCCCAAAGCGTCCGCGCCTCCCACCACCGCGCATAGGCGGCGTTGTTGCGCAGCGTGATTACGAGGACCACGGCGCTGCCGAGCAACGGCAGCGGCAGGTCGTTGATCGCCAGCCAGCGCCAGCCGAGTCCGACATACCCGACGGTCAAAGCCACGTCGTAGGCCAGCAGCGCGCCCAGCAGCGGCCCCACATGGCGCACCAGCCGGGCGAGATCGAGGCCCTTGCGGACGATCATTGGCTTGGCGTTCGAGGCCGGCGCGCGCGCCACGCCCGCCGCACACGACCGGCCGGGTGCGGCGGCCTCGTCCGGCTCACGTCTTGATCCGTCCCCGCGCCTTGTAGCGCCGTCGCTTCTCCTCCATCGGCACCAGCTTGCCGTTGCCGCCCTCCATGACCTCGATCCCGCCCGACTCGATCCGGTATACCCAGCCGTGCAGCGAGAGCGACCCCGTCGCCAGCCGTGCCGCCACCGACGGATGGGTGCCGAGATGGGCGAGCTGCGTCCGCACGTTCTGCTCCACCAGCGCCTCGACCCGGTCGGCGTCGCTGAGGCCCGGCCGGGTTGCGTCGACCACGCTGCGGGCTGCTTCGGCGTTGCGCAGCCAGGACTTTACCGTGGGCATCGTCGCGAGCTTGGGGTCGTCGGCGACCAGCAGCGCCTTCATCGCCCCGCAATCCGAGTGGCCGCAGACGATGATGTCGGACACCTGCAGCGCGGTGCAGGCGTACTCGACCACTGCCGAGATGCCGCCCATCATCTCGCCGTAGGCCGGCACGATGTTGCCGATGTTGCGGCACACGAACATCTCGCCCGGCCGGGTCTGGGTTATGAGCTCCGGCACGACACGGCTGTCGGCGCAGGCGATGAATAGGGTGTGCGGCTGCTGCCCCTCGGCCAGCGTCTCGAAGAGGCGACGGCGTTCCGGGAATTCGTGCGTGCGGAAGCGCCGCACCCCGTCTGCTAAGCGCCGCATGCCGATGCTGCGGGCGCGCGGCGGCTTCACTGGCTCACTCCGGACAACATCGGCGCATCTCCGTCTTGTGCAGCGCAGCTTAGCGTGCCGCCACGGTCGCTGCCACCGGCGCGGTGGCGGCCGAGTCGCGCGGCCGCCGGGCGCTATGGGCGCGGGGCCTGCTCGAGGTACGCGGCTTCGGCCGCCTCCGGGCCCGCCAGGATCTCGATCAGCCGCACCCGCCGGGCCAGCGACAACGGCCCGGCATGCGGCATCGCCCGGAGATTCTCGGCAGCGCCGGACAGCAGTTGGTCATAGGTCCGGGCACCGCCCAGCTTGCGGGCCGCACGCTCGAGCGCGCGCAGGTTTCGTGTCGCCGCTTCGAGTTGCCGCTGCTCGCCACCGCAGTCTTGCGCCAAGGCGGACGGCACCGGCCCCATCACTTCGCGCTGCAGGCTGTCGGCAAACCGCGCCTGGCAGGCTTGGCCGAGCTGGCCGCGGATCGCCCGGATGCGCTGGCGATGCTGGGGCACCATCCCGTTCTCCTCCAGCGTTTCGAGCAAGGTTACGATCCGGCGCATGTCGCTTCCCGCCTGCCCCAGCTCGGCATGGCCGACTTCGCGGATTGAGCCGGACGGCGCTTCCATGTGCGACAGCACGTGCTCGAGCGCCTGGTCGAGCGCCTTATTCACCCTCAGTCGCGCGGCAGGATCAAGCCGCGCCAGCATGCGGCCGACCAGCGCGGCAGCGGCCGGCAACTCCAGCAGGACCAAGCTGGTGAACATGGCGCAGCCTTCGGCCGTTTCACGCTCCAGACCGTCGACGAGCGGCCGCAGCGCCGGCTCGTCGATCTCCGCGGCGCCCTGGTCGACATCGCGCACGAGCAGCCGGAACTTCGCCGACCGGCGCAGTACTGCGGCCACGGCTTTCGCCAAAATCGGGTAGAGGGCCGGTTCCAATCCGGTCTTGTTCCAAGACGGCGGCCGTTCCGCGCCGTCCAGCACCGACGCCGCCCGCTGCCAGAGCGCCGCTCCGGCCTGGTCGATCACGTCGCAAGCGTCGGTCTTGTGCCCGGCGACACGGGCTTCGATCGCTGCCACGTCGTCCCCCAACCCGGCGCGGACCACATCCGACAGTGGACCGATCACGGTGCGCGGCACCGTCGCGCCGCCCGGCCGCCAAGTCCGCGGCGGCACGATCAGCCGATCCAGGGGATGGAACAGCAGCCTGGAAAAGCGGATGGGACGAGCCGGCTTCAGCGCCGCCAGCCGGGTGCGCAGCGGCGCTAGCAACGCCTCGGCGGCGGCGGCATCGCCGGTGTTGTCGAGCAGCGCCATCACCCGGCCGATCTTTGCGTCATCGGCGTCGAGCAGCTGGTGCCGCACGGACCTTACTACCTCGGGCGCGACCGCCGGATTTGGGTGATTGGTCACCTGTTCGCCTTTCGCACAAAGGACGGCAACGCCCACCCGTCCGCCGGGCCAGACGCCGCATCGGCAGCCTGCATCCGGCACGAGACGGCCCGGAGATGCTCGTTGCGGCCCACGCACGCCATGTCGAACACGCCGGTGAGCCAGTCTTCGTGGAGCCGGATGAACTTGCGGTGGCGCAGCATGTCGTTGTGCTTGTCCACGTCCCGGCACCAATCGCTTGCTTCTTTCGGCAGCACGGGGATCATGCCGGCGATCTCCGCCAGCGCCGCCCGGCGGCTCGACTGCTCCTGGGCGTGTTGCCAAATCAAGCAGATCTGCTCCCAGCCATCGAGCATCCATTCCGGCCGCGCGAAGCAGCGCGACAGCTCCGCCGGCTCGTCCGCCCACAAGCGGAGCGTCTTCACGACGTCGCCTGTCAGTGCGCGTGCCTCGGCCACCATCGCCGTTGCCGTCGCGAGGGTCAGTTCGGCGAACGACGCGACGATGGCGCCCTGCGACTGGCACTCGGCGTCCTGGCCGCGGCTCCAGGCGAGGATGTCGGACCGCACCTCCGTCAGCAACGCGAGCAGGCGTGTAATCCGCCCCGTGCCGTCGCCGCCCGCACCGATCGCGGACATCGACGCGGCCAGCCGCTCCAACGCCAAGGCGGTCCAGGCGGTGGTCTTGCCGAGCTGCCGCGATACGTGTTCGACCGTCAGCTGCGCCCGGGCGGCCGGGTTGCCGGCCGCATCGGCCGGAACGGTGACCCCGACCTGGCCGACCAAAGTCATCAACAGCCGGTAGTTCGCCAGGACCTGCTCCCGCCCGTCCGCCTGATCGGCCGCGACCGCGGCTTCGCGCGCGTCCTCGCCCGCGAGCCCGGCGGCGGCCACCTCGCGCGCCGCCCGGCGGATCGACGAGGGCGACACGCTTTCCTCGTTCATGATCCGCCGGCTGAGCTCCCGGTCGTGCAGCGTCGGGCGGCACAGCGCCGGGATGCTCGCCCACCGCATGACGTAGACGCCCTGGCTCCCCGACGGGCTCGGGATCACCAACTCCACGGAGTCAGCCTCGTCCGGCCGCGCCCGCGCGCCGCCCAGCAAGGGTGTGGTGAACGGGACTGCGACGCCCCGGCGCATGAACGTCGCCGGGCGATGCGCCATGACGGGCGGCAACGCGGTTTTCGCTGCCGCAGGCGAAGGCCGCAGCGGCACGTCGAGGGCGCTCAATCCGGTCTCCTTTCGTTGACGGCAGCTGCGGGAGGGCTGATGCTTCGAGTTGACCGGCAGTCTAGGCGGTAATCGTTACTGCTTGGTTTCTTTGCTCGGGGAACAGCGGTGTTCCGGCTTGAACGCCCGTCCGCCCGCGCCTATGACCCCGGCATGACCGACACGCTGCCCGACCGGCTTTCCGCCAACCCGAAAAGCCCACACCACGACGCCGCCCTGCTGCAGCGCGGGGTCGGCATTCGCTTCAAGGGGATCGAGCGAACCAATGTCGAGGAATACTGCATCAGCGAAGGCTGGGTGCGCGTGTCCGTCGGCAACAAGACCGACCGCACCGGCGCCCCGCTGACCGTCAAGCTGCAGGGGCCGGTGGAGGCCTACTTCCGGGACACGCCGCCGGAGTAGGCACAGCCAGGAGCGCCGCCCCCGGCCCCGGCCCGGGGTTTTGCGACCCCGGGCCGGCTGCCGTCAGATCTCGTGGATGCCTTCAAGGTTCATCGACGTCGGGTAGTAGTGATAGCCGTCGCCAGCCTTGGCAACATGGCCGGCGCCCGGCCAGGCGAAGTGGTAGGCCAGGATCGGGATGCGGTTGGCCGCGAACATGTCCATCATCCGCACCCGGCTTTCGGCCGACTGCGCCGGGTCGGTGTCGTAGGCGAACTGCGTCCGGGGGCGCTCCAGCAGCAGCACCGGATGATGCGCGAGATCGCCGATGTAGCAGAGCTTGCTGTTGCCCGAGGTGATCATGAACACCGAATGGCTGACGGTGTGCCCCGGCGCAGCCAAGGCCGTGATGCCCGGCAGGATCTCCTGCTCGTCCTTGTAGAAGGTGATCCGGTTCTTGACCGGCAGCAGGTTCTTGCGCGCTTGAGCGAGGAAATGCGGCCGCGCCGGGTAATCGGACGGGATTTTCGCGTCGTCGGTCCAGTAGGCGAAGTCGGGCTCACCGATGAAATAGCGCGCATTCGGGAAGTTGGGCTTGCCGCCGGCGCCGATCAGGCCGCCGCAATGGTCGATATGCGCGTGGCTCATCACCACGGCGTCCACGCTCGCCGGGCTGATGCCCGCCGCTTTCAGGCTCGGCATCAGCTTGCCGGTGGTCTTGCCGAACAGCGTGTCGCTGCCCATGCCGGTGTCGAACAGCACCACGCGGTTGCCGAAATTGACCACCAGCACGTTCTGCTCCAGCACCGCATTGTCGAGCGGCAGGAAGTTCGCCGTCAGTTCCCGGTCGATCTCCTCGGCGGTGGTGTTCTTAAACGAGGCCTTCGGGTCGCCGAGCGGCAACTGCCCGTCCGTCACCACGGTGCACTCGGCCGAGCCCAGCTTGAACCGGTAGAAATACGGTGCCTGCGCCTGGTGCATCGGCATCTTGGCGCGCACCGGGCCCGGCATCGCCAGGCACCCTGCCGCACCGGCCGCCGACGCGATCAGCCCGCGCCGCGTTGCTCCAATCCCGTTGAACATGGAAGCTCCTCCCCCGCCTTGCTTGGGGCGCCATTTCGGCGCCCGGCCGGAGCCTGCAACAAACGGGCGGCGCTGTTCAATGCCTTTCGGCCCGGGAGGCTGACCGGACTACGACGCCTGCTCGAACCCGGCCGCGACGATGTCCGCCACCGCATCGCCCTCGGCGCGCAAGCCGGCGACCACGCCCTCGCGGTCCGCCACGGGCCGGTTCTGGCTCATCTTCCACTTGCCCTGGATCGCGCTGATCGGCATGCGGAAGCCGACGATGCCCTTCAACTGCGAGGCGATGAATGGCGCCGGCGCGTCGGCCACCGCCCACGGCTCCGCCCGCGCCGCCTCGTGCCGCTCGGTCAGCCGGGTCACGACGTCGAGCAGCTCCGTCGCATCCTCGAAGAACGACACCGGGCCGCTCGCGTGCACGGTGATGTAATTCCAGGTCGGCACCACTTTGCCGGTCTCGCGCTTGGTCGCATACCAGGACGGGCTGACATAGGCGTCCGGGCCCATGAAGATCGCCAGCGCATCGACGGAAGGCGTGTGCCGCCATTGCGGGTTGGCGCGGGCCAGGTGCCCGTAGAGCGTCCCGAATGGCCCTTCGCCGGCGTCGAGCATCAGCGGCAGCGGCGTCGCGAGCAGGCCGTCCGGCCCCAGCGTGACCAAGTTGGCAAGCCCGGTGCGGCGGATCGCGCCCTGCAAGACGTCGATCCGCTCCTCGGCAAACTGCGGCGGCACGTACATCGTAAACTCCGGCTCCGGCTCGGGGTGGCATAGCACCTTGCCGGCCCGCGCTCACCTCGTTACCCATTTCCCGTGCCGCAACTCTCCTTCCGCACCTCGCTGCTTGACGCCCTCACCCTGACCGAGGAGGACGGCGCGCTGGTCGCGCTTGATTGGGGCTGGGGCCGCGACCAGGAGGAAACGCCGCTGCTGCTGCGGGCCCGCGAGCAGCTGGAAGAATACCTCGACGGCGAGCGCCAGGCGTTCGATCTGCCACTGGCGCCGCGCGGCACTGCTTACCGGCAGCGCGTGTGGCAGGCGCTGATCCGGATCCCGTTCGGCGAGGTCCGCACCTATGGCGAGCTGGCTGCGACCGCGGGCGGGGCGGCGCGTTCGATCGGCGGCGCCATGGCCACCAACCCGCTGCCGATCCTGATCCCCTGCCACCGGGTCGTGGGCGCTGCCGGGCCGGGCGGCTACTCCGGGGGGGATGGGCTGGAAACCAAGCGCCGCTTGCTGCACCTTGAGCGCCGCACCGCCGCGGCAACACTGGAATTGCCCCTCGCCCGGCGGCTGGAGGATCATTGACGATGTCGAAGGCAATCCGCATCCACGCCCATGGCGGCCCCGAAGTCATGAAATGGGAGTCGGTCCCCACCCCCGAACCCGGCCCCGCCGAGGCGCTGGTCCACCACACCGCGGTCGGCCTCAACTTCATCGACGTCTACTTTCGCACCGGCCTCTACAAGATCCCGACCATGCCGGCGACGCTCGGCATGGAGGCCGCCGGCACCGTGACCGCGGTCGGCTCGGACGTCCGCAACGTCAAGCCCGGCGACCGCGTCGCCTACGCCACCGGCCCGATCGGCGCCTACGCCACCGACCGCGTGATCGCCGCCGACCGCCTGGTGGTGGTGCCCGACGGGATCGACGACCGCACCGCCGCCGCCATGATGCTGCAGGGCATGACCGCGCAATACCTGCTGCGCCGCACCCACCGCGTGCAGCCCGGCGAGCCGATCGTCGTGCACTCGGCCGCTGGGGGGGTCGGGCTGATCATGTGCCAATGGGCCAAGCACCTGGGCGCCACCGTGATCGGCGTCGTCGGCACCGAGGCCAAGGCGCAACTCGCCCGCGAGCACGGCGCCGACCACGTGGTGATCGGCCACGCGACGCTGCCGGGCGAGGTCAAGCGCATCACCGGCGGCGCCATGGTGCCCGTCGTCTACGACAGCGTCGGCCGCGAGACGTTCTTGGCCAGCCTCGATTGCCTGGCGCCGCTCGGGCTCATGGTCAGCTTCGGCAACTCGTCGGGCCCGGTGCCGCCGGTGGATCTCGGCAACCTCTCGGCCAAGGGCAGCCTGTATATCACCCGCCCGAGCCTCGCGACCTATACCGCCAAGGCCGCCGACCTCGCGAACTCGGCCGCCGAGCTGTTCGACGTGGTCCGATCGGGCGCGGTCAAGATTCGCGTCAACCAGACCTTCCCGCTGCAGGACGCCGCCGCCGCCCACACGGCGCTCGAGGCGCGCCAAACGACGGGCAGCACCGTCCTTATCCCTTGAACGCCGCTCGCGGCTCGGATCCCTTGAACGCCGCTCGCGGCTCGGATTCCTTCAATGCCGCTCGCGGCCCGGATCCGTTCAACGCCGCTCGCGGCTTGGGAGCGCCCCGCTGACACCGCTCCCGCCGAAACTCGACAGCCGCGGACGCGTCGACGCCCCCGCGATCGACCTTGGGGCGATCGTCCCAGACCCGAGCCGTACCCGGCTCACCGCGCTGATCGTCGCCTGCGCGCTGTTCATGCAGAACCTCGACGGCACCGTGGTCGCGACCGCGCTGCCCGCCATGGCCCGGGCGTTCGGCTCCGACCCGCTGCACATGAACGTGGCGCTGACCTCCTATTTGCTGAGCCTCGCCGTGTTCATCCCGGTGTCCGGCTGGATGGCCGACCGCTACGGCGCGCGTTCGGTGTTCCGGGCGGCGATCGGCGTGTTCACGGTCGGCTCCGTGCTGTGCGGCGCCGCGCACGGCCTTCCCTTCCTGGTCGCGGCGCGGGTGGTGCAGGGGATCGGCGGCGCAATGATGGTGCCGGTGGGCCGCTTGGTGCTGCTGCGGAGCGTGGCGAAATCGGAGCTAGTGGCCGCCATGGCGTGGCTGACGGTGCCCGCCCTGGTCGGCCCGATCGTTGGGCCGCCGCTGGGCGGCTTCCTCGTCACCTACGCCGACTGGCGTTGGATCTTCTACATCAACGTGCCGATCGGGGCGGCGGGCATCTGGCTCGTGACCCGCTACGTACAGGACGTGCGGGAGCCGGCGCCGGGGCGGCTCGATGCCTGGGGCCTGGTGTATTCCGGCCTTTCGCTCGCCTGCCTGATGTTCGGGTTCGAGACCGCCGGGCGCGGGATGCTGTTGCCGAGCATCACGGTTGCGCTGATCGTCGCCGGGCTGGTGTTCGGCGCCGCCTATATGCGGCATGCGCGGACCCGGCCCGATCCGCTGCTGGACCTCGGGCTGCTGCGGATCCCGACCTTCGCGGTTTCGGTCGGCGCCGGGTCGCTGTTCCGGGTCGGCGTCGGCGCCATCCCGTTCCTGCTGCCGCTGATGCTGCAGCTCGGGTTCGGCCTGGCCGCGGTGCAATCGGGGCTGATCACCTTCGCCAGCGCGGCCGGAGCGATCGTCATGAAGCCGGTGGCGCAATGGGCGCTGCGCACGCTCGGGTTCCGCAGCGTGCTGGTCGGCAACGGGGCGCTCGCGGCGCTGCTGCTGGGCGCGATGGCGTTCCTGCGCCCGTCCTGGCCGCTGGCCGCGATCTACGCCCTGCTGGTGGCCGGCGGATTCCTGCGATCGCTGCAGTTCACCGCCTACAACACCATCGCCTATGCCGACATTCCGCGCGAGCGCATGAGTGCGGCGACCTCGCTCTATTCCACGATCCAGCAGCTTTCACTGACCCTCGGCATCACCGTCGGCGCTGCGGCACTCGAGCTCGCGACCGCATCCGTTGGCGGGCCGACGCTCGGCGCCTTCAGCGTCGCCTTCCTGGTCGTCTCCGGCTGCAGCCTGCTCGCCTGCCCGCTGGCGCTGCGTCTGCGATCCGACGCCGGCGCCGAGATGTCCGGTCACCGCAGCCGGCGCGCCGCCTGATGGGCGCGGCCCCGAAGCCCGCGGCCCCAAAGCCTGCGCCAAAGAAGCCGCGCCTGCGCAAGACGCCGCCGATGAACCGGGTCGAGGTGCGCGCCTTTCTCGAAGCGCTGTCGCACGCCTATCCGGACGCCGCCTCCGAGCTGGAGTTCACCGACCCGTTCACCCTGCTCTGCGCCGTGGTGATGTCGGCGCAGACCACCGACGCGGCCGTCAACAAGGCCGGCAAAACGCTGTTTGCCGCCGCGCCCACGCCCGCCGCGATGGCCGCACTCGGCGCGGAGGGCATCGCCGCGCATATCCGCTCCATCGGGCTATGGCAGGCGAAATCGAAGAACGTCGCCGCGCTGTCGCAGATGCTGCTCGACCGCCATGGCGGGGAGGTGCCGCGCGACCGCGACAGCCTTGAGGCCTTGCCCGGCGTCGGCCGCAAGACCGCCAACGTCGTGCTCAACGTCGCCTTCGGCGAGCCGACCATGGCGGTCGATACCCACATCTTTCGCCTGGGCAACCGCACCGGCATTGCGCCGGGCAAGGACGTGCGCGCGGTCGAGGACGGGCTGGTGAAGCGCATTCCGCCCGAGATGCTGCGCCCGGCGCATCACTGGCTGATCCTGCACGGGCGCTATCTGTGCAAGGCAAGGAAGCCGGAATGCTGGCGCTGCCCGGCGGCCGAGTGGTGCCGCTACCCGTACAAAAAAAGCGGCAAACGGCCCTAAGTCGAGCGGGTCTGGGAACGCTGTTCCCAGCGGGTTTCAGGGCAGAGCCCTGTATGCTACGCGCACTGCATGCCTCTCCCTCTGCTCAGCCCCGAAACGGAACAGCGCCTGCGCGACTATGCGGCGCTGCTGGCCGTCTGGACGCGCCGCATCAACCTCGTGTCCGCACCCGACGCGGCGCATATCTGGCCGCGCCACATCGAGGACAGCCTGCGTCTGGCGCCGCTGATCCCGCCCGGCACTGCGCGCGGGATCGACCTCGGCTCCGGCGCCGGCCTGCCCGGCCTCGTGCTGTCGATTGCCACCGGCATTCCGTTCGACCTCGTCGAATCCGATCACCGCAAGGCCGCCTTCCTGTCCGAGGCCGCCCGCGTCACCGGCGCCCCGGTCACGGTCCATACGACGCGGATTGAGAGCGCGGCGATCGCTCCGGCGCCGCTGATCACCGCCCGGGCCCTGGCGCCGCTGGACAAGCTGCTGGCGCTGGCCGCGCCGCACCTGGCGCCCGGCGGCACCATGCTGTTTCCCAAAGGCGCCCGCGCACCCGAGGAGATCGAGGCGGCGCGCGAGACCTGGCAATTCGCGCTGACCATCGTCGGCGCCGCCAACCCGGTGCTGGTGATAACCGACCCAATTCGCCGGGGCGTGGGGCCCATGGCCCCAGCGGGTGCAGGGCAGAGCCCTGCCCTTCCGTCCCCCGCAGCCTAGAAGGTGGCGGACCTCCCCACCCTGGCCGGGCCGCCGCGCGGACGGCCCCGCGTGATCGCCATCGCCAACCAGAAGGGCGGCGTCGGCAAGACCACGACCGCCATCAATCTTGCGACCGCGCTCGCCGCCTCCGGCCATGGCTGCCTGCTGATCGACCTCGACCCGCAGGGCAACACCTCGACCGGGTTCGGCATTCCGCGCGAACGCCGCTCGCCCGGCAGCTACGCGGTGCTGACGGGCCAGGCGGCGCTCGGCGCGACGGTGGTGCAGACGATGGAGGGCGGGCCCGACCTGGTGCCGGCCGATCCGGACCTCGCCGGCGCCGAGATCGAGCTGGCGCAGGAGCCGCGCCGCGAATACCGGCTGCGCGAGGCGCTGGAAGCGGCGGCACTCGACACCACGGTGCTGATCGACTGCCCGCCGAGCCTCGGCCTGCTGACGGTCAACGCGCTGGTCGCCGCCGACGCGGTGCTGGTGCCCCTGCAATGCGAGTTCTTCGCACTGGAAGGAATCAGCCAACTCGTGCAAACCATCGAGCGTGTGCGCCGCAACCTCAATCCGCAGCTCGAGCTGCAAGGCATCGTGCTGACCATGTACGACCGCCGCAACAATCTGTCCGAGCTGGTCGCCGCCGACGTCCGCTCGGTGTTCGGCCATGCCGTGTACGACACCGTCATCCCGCGCAACGTGCGCATCTCCGAGGCGCCCAGCCATGGCCGGCCGGTGCTGACCTACGACCTCCGCTCGCCGGGCGCGCAGGCCTATGTGCGGCTCGCGGCCGAGCTGGTCCGGCGGGAGCGGGCCCGGTTGTGAGCAGCGCCCGCACGGCCGCGCGGCCGCCCGCCTCGAAGCTGGGCCGCGGCCTCGCCTCGCTGCTGGGCGAAGGCGCGCCAGCGGCGACGGCCGCCAACCGCACCACGTTGGCGGTCGCGCACCTCGAGCCCGGCCCGTTCCAGCCGCGCGTCGCCATGGACCCGGCTGCACTCGCCGAGCTGACCGAGAGCATCCGCCAGCAAGGCGTGCTGCAGCCGCTGCTGGCCCGGCCCAACCCGGCCTCGACCGGCATGTACCAGATCATCGCCGGCGAGCGCCGCTGGCGCGCCGCCACCGCCGCCGGGCTGCACGAAGTGCCGGTGCTGGTGCGCACGCTGTCCGATTCGGAGGCGATGGCGGCGGCGCTGGTCGAGAACCTTCAGCGGCAGGACCTCGACGCCATCGAGGAGGCGGACGGCTACCATCGGCTGATCGACGATTTCGGGCTCACCCAGGACGCGCTCGGCGAGCTGGTCGGCAAATCGCGCAGCCATATCGCCAACATGTTGCGGCTGCGCAACTTGCCGGAAGCGGTGCGCGCCCATGTGCAATCCGGCGAGCTGACCGCCGGCCACGCCCGCGCGCTGCTGAACCACGAGCGGCCGGAGGCGGTCGCCAAGATCGTCATCGCGCGCGGGCTCAACGTGCGGCAAACCGAGGCGCTCAGCCTGCGCCCCGCCACCGCCAAGCTGCCGCCCACGCGCGACACCGAACGCGAGGCGCTGGAGCGCGACCTCAGCCAGGCGCTCGGCCTCAAGGTGCGGCTGAGCCAGGCCGGCGCCGGCGGCACGCTGCAGATCAGCTACCGCAACCTCGACCAGCTCGACGCCCTGATCGCCCGCCTGCAGCGGAAGTAGCGGCGCCGGCTCACCCCAGGCACAGGAACCGCCGCCATGCTCGACCGCCGTTCGGTCCTTCTCGCCTCCCTCGCGACGCCGCTGCTGTGGTCGCGCGCCTTCGCCGACACGCCGCGCGACGCGCTGGTGATGGCCAAGCGCATCGACGACATCATCAGCCTCGATCCGCAGGAATCGTTCGAGTATTCCGGCAGCGAGATCACCGGCAACATCTACGAGAAGCTGGTCACGCCCGCCGCCGCCGACCCGACCCGCATCGACCCGCAGCTCGCCGAGCGCTGGACCACCAGCGAGGACGGACGCACCTGGACGTTCTTCCTGCGCGACGGCGCCACCTTCGCGTCCGGCAACCCGGTAACGGCCGAGGACGCCGCGTTCAGCCTGCAGCGCGCGGTGATCCTGAACAAGTCGCCGGGCTTCATCATCGGTCAGTTCGGTTTCACCCCGGCCAACGTCGCCGAGCGCATCCGCGCCACCGGCCCGCGCACGCTGGTGATCGAGATCGCCGAGCGGCAGGCGCCCACCTTCCTGCTGTACTGCCTGTCGGCGGCGGTCGGCGGCGTAGTGGAGAAGGCGGCGGCGATGGCCCACGCCAGCGGCGACGACCTCGGCAATGGCTGGCTCAAGACCAACAGCGCCGGCTCCGGCCCCTACATGCTGCGTGCGGTGCGGGCGAGCGAGCTGGTGAACCTCGAGGCCAACCCGCATGCGAGCCCGGCGCCGCGCATCCGCCGGGTCGTGATCCGCCATGTCGCCGACCCCTCGGTGCAGATGCTGCTGCTGCAGCGGGGCGACGCCGATATCGCCCGCGACCTGCTTCCGGAGCAGATCGCCACCGTGCGGCGCGACCCCAACGTCACCGTCATCGCCGAGCCGAAGGCGTCTCTGATGTACCTGTCGATCAACGTCAAGCACCCGCCGCTCGCCGACCCGCGCGTGCGGGAAGCGATCCGCTGGGCGATCGACTACAAGGGGATCGAGCGCAACCTGGTGCCGGAGACGTTCACGGTGCACCAGGCCTTCCTGCCGCGCGGCTTCCCCGCCGCCGTCACGGACACGCCGTTCAGCTTCGACCCGGCGCGCGCCCGCGCGCTGCTGGCCGAGGCCGGGCACCCGGACGGGCTCGACCTGACGTTCGACCATGCCGGCAGCAGCCCGCGGGCCGAGATCGCCCAGGCGCTGCAAGCGCAGATGAAGCAGGCCGGGTTCAATCTCACCTTGTTCGCCGGCGAGGGTCGCCAGGTGCTGACCAAGATCCGGGCGCGGCAGCATCAGCTCGCGATCAGTCTGTGGGGCAGCGACTACATGGACCCGCACAGCAACGCCCAGACGTTCTGCGTCAACGACGACAACAGCGACACGTCGCGCAACCGTACCTCGGCGTGGCAGAACGGCTGGGACGACCCCGACTTCACCGGCCGCGCCACCGCCGCCGTGCGAGAGCCCGACCCGGCCAAGCGCATCGCCGAGTACCAATCGCTGCAGCGCGACCTGATGCACGCCGGGCCGTTCGCGATCATGCTGCAGGAAACCGCGGTGGCGGCGCTCCGGCGTCCGACGACGGGCCTCACGCCGGGTCCGATCAGCGACCGCACGCTCTACGCGCCCGTCAACAAGGGCTAGACGGTGCCGACCGTCCGGCGCCGGGCAAACGGAGGCCGGCGGGTCCGCCGATGAACCATCTCTGGCCGCAGTTCACCGGCATCCCGTCCGGGGTGATGTACGTCGTCGGCATCGCACTCGCGATCTGGGTCACGATCCACATCCTGCTGCGCAAGGAGGAGGTCGCTTCGGCGGTCGGCTGGATCGGCCTGGTGTGGTTCGCCCCGATCCTGGGTGCGGCCACCTATGCGCTGCTCGGCATCAACCGGGTGCAGCGTCGGGCCCGCCGCCTCCGCCCGGCCGACCGCAGCGCCGCCCTTCGCACGCCCGGGCCGACGCCTGGGATCGACGACCATCTCGATCCGCTGGCCCGCGGCGTCGGCCGCATCACCGGGCGGCCGCTGCTCGACGCCAATGCCGTGCAGGTCCTGCACGACGGCGACGAGGCTTATCCCGCCATGCTGGACGCGATCGCCGGCGCCAAGCGTTGCGTCGGCATGTCCTCCTATATCTTCGAGGACGACGCCTGGGGCCGCCGCTTCGTCGAGGCGCTGGCCGACGCCAATAACCGCGGCGTTGCCGTCCGTGTGCTGATCGACGGCGTCGGCGGCGGCTGGCTGACGACCCCCGCCTACCATCATCTGCGGCGCCGTGGCGTGCCGGCGGCGCGGTTCCTGCACGCGGTGATGCCCTGGCGGATGCCGTTCCTGAACCTGCGTTCGCACAAGAAGGTCCTGGTGATCGACGGCCACATCGGCTTCACCGGCGGCGTCAACATCGCCGCCCAGAACGTGCTGGCGGAACATCCGAAGGAGCCGGTGCAGGACACGCATTTCCGCATCGAGGGGCCGGTCGTGCGCGAGCTTGCGCAGTCCTTCGCGCAGGACTGGAACTTCGCCACCGACGAAGACCTCGACCCCGCCCTCTGGTTTCCTGACATCCGCGACCGCGGCCACTCGCCGGCGCGCATCATCGATAGCGGCCCGGACGAGGACGTCGAGAAGATCGAGTTCGCCATCCTGCAGGCGGTTGCCTGCGCCCGCGAGCGGATCGTGGTGATGACGCCCTACTTCCTCCCCGACGAGCGGCTGCTCACCTCGCTGTCGATGGCGGCGATGCGCGGCGTCACGATCGACGTCGTCGTCCCGGAAGAAAGCGACCATGTCTTCGTGGACTGGGCGATGCGCGCCAATGTCGGGCCGCTGCTGCGCGACGGCGCCCGCATCTGGCGCTCACCGCCGCCGTTCCGCCACTCCAAGGTGATGCTGGTGGACAATGAATGGGTGCTGGTCGGCAGTTGCAACTGGGACATCCGCTCGTTCCGGCTCAACTTCGAGCTGTGCCTGGAGGTGTTCGACGACACGCTGGCGGCCGAGTTGACCAAGCTGGTCCGCGCCAACCAGGGCCGGCAGCTGACCCAGGCCGAACTCGATGGCCGCTCCCTGCCGATCCGCCTGCGCGACGCGGCGGCGCGGCTGGCGATGCCCTACCTTTGACCGTCCGCCGGCGTGTTGCCGGCGCCTCCAACCCGGACCCCGCCATGCTCCTCCCCACCCGTCGCCTTGCCCTTGCCGTGTTGGCCGCCGCCGGGCTGCCGCGCCTGGCTCGCGGCCAGGATCCGGCGCCGCCGGCCGAGGTGCCGGGGCCGATCCCGCCGATGCTGCCGCCCCCGCCCGCGTCCACGCCCGCGGCGGCCCCGCCTGCGGCCCGGCCACCGGCACCGACCCCGCAGGCGGCCGCGCCGGCAGTCATCGACCGCAGCAAGCGCTACTACGTGCTGTTCGACCAGAACATCGACGTGGCCTCGATGCGCGCCTTGCGCCGGCAGCTCACCATCCTGGTCGAGGCCGGGGTGGCCGACATCACGATCGTGCTGCACTCGGCAGGCGGCCTGGTCGATCCGATGCTCACCACCTACAGCTTCATCCGCGGCCTACCAGCCCGAATCGACACCCACGCCATCGGCTTCGTGCAATCCGCCGCCACCACCCTGTTCCTGGCCGGCCGCGAGCGCAGCGCCGACCGCACCGCTCGCTTCCTGTTCCATCCCTCGGCCGTGCCGTTCAACGGCACGATGACCGGCCCGCAGATGCAGGACCGGCAGACCCAGTTCGCCGCCGTGGCGGCCGTGACGAGCGAGATTTATCGCGACCGCACCCGTCTCACCGCCGCCGACATTGCGCGGTTCGAGCACGAGGAGGTCATCTACACCGCCGTTCAGGCGCAGGCGGCCGGCTTTGTGCAGACCATCGCCGACTTCAGCCTGCCGGGCCCGGACAAGGCGCGCATCCTGTTCCTCGACTGATTGCCTGGATTGATAGCGGGGCACCGCCGCCGCTATGGTCCGGCAACCTCGGGGACCCAAGCCATGCTGAACCGCCGCACCCTGCTCGGCGCCGCCGCCGTGCCGCTCATTTGGACGGAACGCTTCGCCCCCGCTTTCGCCGAGACGCCGAAAGACACGGTGGTGATGGCGCACCAGATCGACGACATCATCAGCCTCGACCCCGGCGAGAGCTTCGAGTTCAGCGGCAACGAGGTCTGCGGCAACATCTACGAAAAACTGATCAGCCCCGACACCAAGGACCCGACCAATATCCGCCCCGAGCTGGCCGAAAGCTGGGAAACCTCGAAGGACGGCCTGACCACCACCTTCAAGGTCAAGCAGGGGCGGAAATTCGCGTCCGGCAACCCGGTCACCGCCGAGGACGTAGTGTTCACCCTCACCCGGGCGGTGGCGATGAACAAGGCGCCGGGCTTCATCATCAACCAGTTCGGCTTCACCAAGGAAAACGCCGCCGAAACCATCACCGCGCCCGATCCGCAAACGGTGGTGCTGAAGATCAAGGAAGCGCAGTCGCCCACCTTCCTGCTGTATTGCTTGTCGGCCAACGTCGGCGGCGTCGTGGACAAGAAGCTCGTCTCGCAGCACATCGCCGGCGACGATTGGGGCAACGCCTGGCTCAAGAGCAACAGCGCCGGGTCGAACGCCTGGGTGCTGCGCTCCTGGCGGGCGAGCGAGAGCGTGGCGTTGGACGCCAACCCCAACCACCCGAACCCGCCCTCGGTGAAGCGGCTGCTGATCCTGCACCGGCCCGACCCGTCGGCGCAGTTGCTGCTGCTGCAGAAGGGCGACATCGACATCGCCCGCACCTTGGCGCCGGAGCAGATCAAGCAGCTCGAAGGCAACCCGGCCTTCACCCAGGTCAGCGCCAGCAAGGCGAGCCTCAACTACCTGGCGATGAACCAGAAGCACCCGATGCTGGCCAAACCCGAGGTCCGCCAGGCGATCAAGTGGGCGATCGATTACAAGACCATCGCCACCAACATCACGCCGACCGTCTACGAGGTGCACCAGGCGTTCCTGCCGAAAGGGTTCCCGGCGGCGCTCGCCGATCAGCCGTTCCAGAAGGACGTGGACAAGGCCAAGGCGCTGATGAAGCAGGCCGGCGCCGAGGGCGGCTTCGACATCACGCTGGACCACCAGTCCAACGCGCCGTTCAGCGACGTGGCGCAGGCGCTGCAGGCCGACCTCGGCGCCATCGGCATCCGGGTGACGCTGCTCGCGGCCGAGTTCCGCCAGGTCATCACCAAGACCCGGGCCCGGCAACACGAGCTGGCGATGCTGCGCTGGGGGTCGGACTACATGGACCCGCACAGCAACGCCGAGACATTCTGCATGAACCCCGACAACACCGACGCCGCGACCAACCGCACCGTCGCCTGGCGCTCATCCTGGCAGGACAAAGACCTGACCGAGCGCGCCGCCGCCAATGTCAAGGAGCTCGACGCCGACCGCCGGGTGAAGGAGTACGAGCGGATGCAGCGCGACCACCAGGAGCGCAGCCCGTTCGCGATCATGCTGCAGCAGGTCGAGGTCGCTGTCATGCGCAAGGGCACGAGCGGCTTCGAGATCGGCCCGCTGAGCGACCGCAGCGTCTACACCCGCATCACCAAGGCCTGACGTTGCCCCGAGGCGCCCCGCCCCCACGAGATGCCCGACCACATGCCCAACCACAATCCACGTCATCCCCGGACTTGATCCGGGGATCCCTCGCCAGCGGGAGCAAACGGCCAAACCGGGACGAGGTCCCCGGATCAAGTCCGGGGACCTCGTGGTGGGTGCCCGGGTCCGCGGAACGGCCGTGAGCCGCCTCCGCACCCTGGCCGCAACGCTCGCCAGCATCCCCATCACGCTGTTCGGCCTCGTGCTGATCACCTTCCTCATCGGCCGCGTGGTGCCGATCGACCCGGTGCTGGCGGTGGTCGGCGACCGTGCGCCGCAGGACGTCTACGAGCGCACTCGCCGCGAGATGGGGCTCGACCGGCCGCTGCCGGAGCAGTTCCTGCGCTACACCGGCCAGCTCGCCCAGGGCGACCTCGGACGCTCGGTGATGACCAGCAACCGGGTCGCGACCGACATCGCCCGGTTCTTCCCGGCGACGCTCGAGCTCGCCACCATCGCGCTCATGCTTGCGACGGTGGTCGGCGTCCCGCTCGGCGTTTGGGCGGCGGTGCGGCAGGGCAGCTGGATCGACCAGGCGATCCGCGTCGTCTGCCTCAGCGGCCACTCGATCCCGGTGTTCGTGCTCGCGCTGATCAGCCTGCTGGTGTTCTACGCGACGCTCGGCTGGGCGCCGGGACCGGGGCGGCAGGACGTGCTGTATCAAGACATGGTACCGCAGGTGACCGGCATCCTGCTGGTGGATTGCATCATCGCCGGCGACTGGGACAGCCTGCGTGACGCCGCCGCGCACCTCGTGCTGCCGGCCTTGGTGCTGGGCGCCTTCAACATGGCCTACATCGCCCGCATGACCCGGGCGTTCATGCTGGAAGCCCTGCGCGGCGAGTTCATCATCACCGCCCGAGCGAAGGGCCTTTCGGCGGCGTCGGTCATCTGGCGCCACGCCTTCGGCAACATCCTCGTGCGGTTGGTGACGGTGGTGGCGCTGGCCTATGCCGGGCTGCTGGAAGGCGCGGTGCTGACCGAGACCATCTTTTCCTGGCCCGGCCTCGGCCAGTATCTCACCGGCTCGCTGCTGAATGCCGACATGAACGCCGTGCTGGGAGCGACGCTGGTGGTCGGCCTCACCTATGTCGCGCTGAACCTGTTGGCCGACCTGATGTATCGTCTGCTCGACCCGAGGGTGCGGTGAGCGAGGCCGCAATCGGACGCCGGGCGTGGCTGCTGACGGACACGCCCGCCTCGCGCCGGCAAGCCGCTTGGGGGCGGCGCTACCGGCTGTGGCTGCAGTTCCGCCGCAACCCGCTGGCGATGGCGGGCCTGCTTGTCGCGTTGTTCCTGATCCTGGTGGCGGTCTTCGCCCCGGTGCTTGCGCCGCTCGACCCCGGCGTGCAGGACCTCAGCCAACGCCTGGCCCGGCCCTCCGCGAAGCACTGGTTCGGCACCGACGAGCTCGGCCGCGACGTGTTCTCGCGCCTGCTGTACGGCGGCCGCATCACGCTCGGCATGGTGGTCGCTGTGGTGGTGATGGTGGCGCCGGTCGGGCTCGCGGTCGGCTGCGTCGCGGGCTATGCCGGCGGCGTGTGGGACCGGCTGCTGATGCGCGTCACCGACGTGTTCCTCGCCTTCCCGCGGCTGATCCTGGCGCTGGCGTTCGTCGCAGCGCTCAAGCCCGGCGTTACCAGCGCCGTCGCCGCCATCGCGCTGACCGCATGGCCGCCCTATGCGCGCCTGGCCCGCGCCGAGACCCTCTCGCTGCGCGGCACCGACTTCATCGCCGCCGCCCGCCTCGCCGGCGCGTCGCCCGCCCGGCTGATCCTGCGCCATATCGCACCGCTCTGCTTGCCGAGCCTGGTCGTGCGAGTGACGCTCGACATGAGCAGCATCATCCTGACCGCCGCCGGATTGGGCTTCCTCGGCATGGGGGCGCAGCCGCCGAGCCCCGAGTGGGGCGCGATGATCGCCACCGCGCGCCGCTTCATCCTCGACCAGTGGTGGGTGCCGACCATACCAGGGCTGGCGATTTTCGCCGCCTCGCTGGCTTTCAACCTGCTGGGCGACGGCCTACGTGACGTGCTCGACCCCAAGCAGGGCGGTTGACACCGGAACTCAACATTACGTCATAAGCGGCGCCACCGGCCCGCTTGCCCCGATTCCGACCTGTTTGGTTCCATATAACTATCGAGACGTTTGCAGGAGCACTCATGCACGGCACAGCCATGCCGCCCTCG
This sequence comes from uncultured Alphaproteobacteria bacterium, assembly GCA_963792675.1. Lineage (GTDB taxonomy): Bacteria > Pseudomonadota > Alphaproteobacteria > Acetobacterales > Acetobacteraceae > JBBROS01. Next base: position 182,177 of record CAWBWT010000005.1, on the reverse strand, counting down.
AGACCGGATGTGTTGCGTCGGCTGATCGTCGACGTCCTCGCGGGTGGCGACGTGGTGCTGCTCGCCGATTCCGCCGAGGGCCGGGCGCTGCTCGACCAGGCGGCCGGTGACCTCGAGGAGCGGCGCAGTCGGGTCTGCCGGGTGGATGCCAGCGGGCCGGACGGGTTCGGGCTCGGCAGCCTGCTCGCGAGCCTGCGGCAGCAATCCGGCGAGCACGGCGACACGGACCAGGTGCTCGAGCGGGATTACGCCACGCTGACGGCGCTCGATTCGAGCTGCGACCGCATTGTACTGCTCGTGAACGATGCGCATCGGCTGCAGCCCGGCGCGCTGCGCTATCTCGACTTAGTATGCCGTGCGAGTGCCGACCTGCGGCTGGTGTTTGCCGGCCCCCCGATCCTTCTGGAAGTGATCGACCAGCCGCAATACGCCGGTCTTGCCGCGCGGCTGGCGCACACGCCGTTGGCGGCGCCGCCGACCGGGTTCGCCGCGCCGGACCGGGTGGCTGCGCCTGCGCCTGCTTTGCGCCCGATCGAACGGGCCGGAATGGCGGTCGCGATGCCGGTTGCAACCACCGAGGCGACGCGCCTGGCCGTGCCGAGGCCGCCTCCGCGGGAGCCGGAGTTCGACGCGGACGATGATACGGTGGCGCCGTGGGAGTTTGCCGCGGCGGCCGCGCGCCCCGCCCCGGGGCCAGCCCCAGCCGCGCCGGCGCGCGGGCCGGAGCCCAGGCCGGCCCCCCAGGCGACCCATCCCGAAGGCGCGAGCCGTCCCGCCGCCGCCGCCGCGTTCGTGCGACCGGCGGCCATCCGGCCCATGGCGCCGCGCCAGGTCCGGACCAGCAATCCGCTGCGGTTCGACCTGCAAACGGCCGCGGCGCTCGGTGCAATGGCGGCCGGCGTTGCGATCTACTTCGTGTGGTCGGGCCAGCCGGCCAAGCCGCCCTCCTTGGTCCTCCCGGCGCCCATCGTGCAGCCGGACGCCCCCCCGAACACAGCCTCGAACACGGCCGTGAACTCGGCGCCGCCGGCTTTGCCCCCATCGCCGGTTTCGCCGCTGCAAAACGCACTGACCGACCCGCCCGCGGGCAAATCGCCGACCGTTGCCGTCCCGCCGGCCGCGTCGCTGCCCGCACCGGCCGCTTCGCAAGCAATCCCTGCCCCGTTGCCCGGCCCGGCTGCGCCGCGGCCCGACAGCCTCGCAACCGCGCCCGCCGCGCCGCCGCCGGTGGCCAGCACCGACCCGTCATCCGGGTCGGCCGAGCCAAGCCCGCGGCTGCCGGTGCCGCCGAAGCCGACCCGCATGCCGCGGGAGCGCCGCGAACCGGCCACCCGCTTCGCCGCGCCGGCACCGGCGCCGTCGCGTTCGGCCCGCGCCGGTTATCCGCAGGAGTCGCAAGCCTGGTACGACCAGGTACCAACTCCCAAGCCTACACGCCGCCGCCCGCACCGCTGCCGACACCGCCCCAGGTGCAACGGCCTTGGCGCGACCGGCAGGCCGAGCCGGACCCGTATAACGGCTGGAACCGGCTCGACAGCCCGCCGCCCTATATCGGCACCTACACCGCCGGGCCGAACGGGCAGCGCTCGTTCCGCTATGGCCAATAAATTGAGCCAGTAGTTTGACCACCTGCTTGGGAACCATGTCATGACGTTTGCCCGCACCCTGCTCGCCGCCATGCTGATTGCTACACCGGCGATGGCGCAGCCATTCATCATCCCGCTCGGCAAGCCGGGCAACTCCGATCCGGCGCCGCAGCCGTCACCCGTGCCGGTCGCCCCGCCGCAGTCGCAGCCGGCCGTGTCCGGTCAGGCGGGCGGCGGCGGCGCCAGAACGGCCGCCCCGAACACGGAGCAGCCATCGAACGACGAGGCCGCGACGCCGCCCCGGACCGAGCAGCCGCAACGCTGACCTCGGTCGCTCACAGGGGTCACAGCCAGTGCGCCGGGACCCAGACGGATCCCGTCCCGCTGTCCTGCCAATAGCCGTCCTGCCACAGGGTTCCGTGGCCTTCGCGCTCCACCCACTCCCCCGGGGTCCACGCGTAGTAGGTACCCGACCAATCCCAGTGACCCGGCTGCCATATCATCACCGTGCGCGACGCCGGTGGCGCCGGCACCTGCTCCGTGCGGATCGGCGGAACCGGCGGGTGACCGCGTCCGGCGCCGCAGCCCGACAGCAGCAGCACCGATACGGGCAGCAGCAGCCGGGCGAAGGCCTTCAGGTCGTTCATCGCTTCACCTTAATCTTACTCCACAGCGCTCGCGGGTGACGGCAGGCGCGCACCTTACCCGAATGGGCGCGGACGGGCACCGCCCCCGCCGAACCGCATTGCGTCATCCCCCATCCTGCGCGACACAATGCCCGCATGGCCGTTGCAATCCAAAATTTGCGCATCGCCTTCCCGACCCCGAGCGGGCCGAGCGAGGCGGTCCGCGGCGTCTCCCTCAGCCTGGGCGCGGAAAAGCTCGGCATCGTCGGCGAGTCCGGCTCCGGCAAGTCGCTCACCGCGCGGGCGCTTCTGCGGCTGCTGCCGCCGTCGGCGATCGTCACCGCCGACACGTTGAGCTTCGACGGCATCGACATCCTGTCCGCCAGCGAGCGAGACATGCGCCGGATCCGCGGCAAGCGCGCCGGGCTGATCCTGCAGGACCCGAAATACGCGCTCAACCCGGTCATGACCGCCGGACGGCAAGTGGCCGAGGCGTGGCGGACCCATAAGGGCGGCAGCAAGCGGCAGGCGGCCGAGGCGGCGGTGGACCTGCTGGACCAGGTCCGCATCCGCGACCCGCGCCGGGTCGCCGACGCCTACCCGCACGAGTTGTCGGGCGGCATGGGCCAGCGGGTGATGATTGCCATGATGCTGGCGCCCGATCCCGAGTTGCTGATCGCCGACGAGCCGACCTCGGCGCTCGACGCCACCGTGCAGGCCGAGATCCTCCGGCTGATGGACGACCTCGTCACTCGGCGCGGCATGGGCCTGATGCTCATCAGCCATGACTTGCCGCTGGTCGGCCGGTTCTGCGACCGGGTCGCGGTCATGTATGCCGGCCAAGTGCTCGAGGAACTCGACGCCGCCGACCTTGCCCACCCCAAGCACCCTTATACGCGCGGACTGCTCGACTGCCTGCCGGCCCTTAGCCATCCCAAGACCCGGCTTCCCACCTTGCATCGCGACCCCGGCTGGCTCGGCCGTGCGGCGGCCGGCGCGGACGGCGTCGCGCCCGAGCCGGCCCTTGATCCGAGGATTGATCCCGGCATCCCGCAAGCGACGATCGCCAGCCCATGATCGTCGTCGAGGACCTCCGGATCCGCTTCGGCGCCGTCGAGGTGGTACGGGGCGTGTCGCTGCAAGTGCCGACCGGCGGCAGCTATGGCCTCGTCGGCGAAAGCGGCAGCGGCAAGAGCACCATCCTCCGGGCGTTGAGCGGGCTCAACCCGGACTGGACCGGGACGATGACGCTGGACGGCGTGACCCTGCCGCCGCGGCGGGACAAGGCATTCTTCCGCCGCGTGCAGATGGTGTTCCAGGACCCGTACGGCTCCCTGCACCCGCGCCAAACGGTGGACCGGGCGCTAAGCGAGCCGCTGCTGATCCACGGCATCGGCGAGCACGACCGGCGGATCACCGAGGCGCTTGCCGCCGTGGCGTTGCCCGGCGCCGCCCGCTTCCGCTACCCGCACCAGCTCAGCGGCGGCCAGCGGCAGCGGGTGGCGATCGCTCGGGCGCTGATGTCGGAACCCGAGGTGCTGCTGCTCGACGAGCCGACCTCGGCGCTGGACGTGTCGGTGCAGGCCGAGGTGTTGAACCTGTTGCGCGACCTGCAAGCGGCACGGCGCCTCACCTACCTTCTGGTGAGCCATAACCTGGCGGTCGTCGCGCATTTATGCCCGACGATCGGCGTCATGCAGGCGGGCCGGATCGTGGAGGAGCTGAGCGCGGATGACCTGCGTGCCGGGCGGACCCGGCACGCCCACACGACCGAACTGCGGCAATTGACGGAGGATCTCGAAGCAGCGACCTGACGCCGCCGCCGAGATCCCCCGCCTGGCTCAGGCCGCGTCGACGATATGCGGCTTGGCCTGCTTCTTGTGCCGCAGCTCAGACATCTTCTCCTGCACGTGGCGGCTGAACACGTATTCGGCCGGACGCTGCTTGGACAGGTCGATCTCGGGCGCCATCGGTCCTTCGAGCTTGGGCCCGCGCATCGCGGTGACCATCGTCTTGATCGGGCTCTTGACCGCGTCCATCACCGCCGTGCTCTCGTAGCCCGAATGGACCATGCAGTCGGCGCACTTCTCGTAGTTGCCGGTCCCGTATTTGTCCCAGTCGGTGGTCTCCATCAGCTCCTTGAAGGTCTTGGTGTAACCCTCGCCGAGCAGGTAGCAGGGCCGCTGCCAGCCGAACACGTTGCGGGTCGGCTTGCCCCAGGGTGTGCACTGGTAGTTCTCATTGCCGGCCAGGAAGCTCATGAACAGCGGGCTCTGGGTGAACCGCCAGCCCTTGCCGCGGCCACGGATCAGGATGTCGCGGAACAGCTGCTTGGTCTTCTGCCGCGACAGGAAATGCGCCTGGTCCGGCGCCCGCTCATAGGCGTAGCCGGGCGACGTCATGATCCCGTCGACACCCATCGCCATCACATCGTCGAAGAACTTCGCCACCCGGTCGGACTGGGCGCCGTCGAACAGGGTGCAGTTGATGCTGACCCGGAAGCCGCGGCGCTTGGCCTCCTTGATGGCGGCAACGGCACGGTCGTAGGTGCCTTCCTGGCTGACCGCCCGGTCGTGCATCTCGCGGTCGCCGTCGAGGTGGACGTCCCAGGAGAAGAACGGGTTGGGCTTGTAGTCGTCCATCTTCTTTTCGAGCAGCAGGGCGTTCGTGCAGAGGTAGACAAACTTCTTGCGCGCCAGAATGCCTTCGATGATCTGCGGCATCTCGCGATGCAGCAGCGGCTCGCCCCCAGCGACCGCAACGACCGGTGCGCCGCATTCGTCGACCGCTTGCAGTGCGTCGGCCACGGACAAGCGCTGATTCAGGATCTCGGCCGGGTAGTCGATCTTGCCGCACCCCGAACAGGCCAAGTTGCAGCGGAACAGCGGCTCCAGCATCAGCACCAACGGGTAGCGCTTGTTTCCGGCCAGGTGCTGCTTGACGACGTAAGCTCCGACTCGGATCACCTGCTGCAAAGGAACGGACATTCTGGACAAAAACCTTTCAGACCTGCCGGGCAAAGCCGGCCACGCTGCGGACCTTCACTGAGGCTTAACAGCCCCGGACGCCAGGTGGGCATGCGAATGCCGCAGTGCACACACCATACCCGTCACATGGTCTTGTCCGGGCCACAGTTTCCCGCCGGCAGATCGAACCGGCTCCGACATGTGACCTAAAAGCCACATGCCGCCGCGTCCGCCGTGGCGCTCTGGCAAGGGTCCTACGGAGCGATTACTCTTTCCCCACGTTAACGGTGACGATGTCGCCGCCTTGGCTCGCTTGCCTCCGGGTGACGGACGTGGTTTGTCCCGCCGTCTTTGGACCGCAACACCACAAGGCGGTCATCCCACGAGGCCGAAAGAACACGCCTTAGGCGCTTTGCCACGGCGTGGGGAGCAAAGAACTAACGATGAATGCTGGCATGCCGCTCCCGTCTCGCCCCGCAACGCCGTTGCTCGACCGGGTTCGTGTTCCGTCCGACCTGCGCAACTTCTCGGCCGAGCAGCTGCGAGAGATCGCCGACGAGCTGAGGGCCGAGACGGTCGACGCGGTCAGCACAACGGGCGGGCACTTGGGCGCCTCGCTCGGCGTCGTCGAGCTCACGGTCGCGTTGCACGCCATTTTCGACACGCCAAGCGATCGGCTGATCTGGGACGTCGGCCACCAGGCCTACCCGCACAAGATTTTGACCGGGCGAAGGGACCGTATCCGCACCTTGCGGCAGCCGGGCGGTTTATCCGGGTTCACCCGCCGGGCCGAAAGCGAGTACGATCCGTTCGGCGCCGCGCACAGCAGCACCAGCATCTCGGCCGGCCTCGGGATGGCGGTCGCGCATAGCCTGCTGGGTGAGAAGGACCGGCATGTCGTTGCCGTCATCGGCGACGGCGCGATGAGCGCCGGCATGGCGTATGAGGCGATGAACAACGCCGGCGCCGAGCGCAGCCGGCTGCTGGTGATCCTGAACGACAACGACATGTCGATCGCACCGCCGGTCGGCGCCATGAGCGCCTATTTGAGCCGGCTGATGAGCAGCCGCTCGTTCCTGAACCTGCGCGATCTCGCGGTGCGCATGGCCAAGCGCTTCCCGAAAGGCATCGAGCGCACGGCCCGCCGCGCCGAGGAGTACGCGCGCGGCATCCTGACCGGCGGCACGCTGTTCGAGGAGCTGGGCTTCTACTACGTAGGCCCGATCGACGGCCACAACATGGACCACCTGCTGCCGGTGCTGCGCAATGTGCGCGACGCCGAGGAGAGCGGGCCGATCCTGCTGCATGTCATCACCAAGAAGGGCCACGGTTATGCCCCGGCCGAGAACTCGGCCGACAAGTATCATGCGGTCAGCAAGTTCAGCGTCGTCACCGGCGAGCAGGTCAAGGCGCCGCCGGGACCGCCGCAATACACGCGGGTGTTCGCCAATGCCTTGATCGCCGAGGCGGCGGTCGACGACAAGATCATCAGCATCACCGCCGCGATGCCTTCCGGCACCGGGCTCGACCGGTTCGCGGCCCGCTTCCCCGAGCGCACCTTCGACGTCGGCATCGCCGAGCAGCACGCCGTCACCTTTGCCGCCGGCCTCGCCACCGAGGGCTTCCGGCCGTACTGCGCGATCTACAGCACCTTCCTGCAGCGCGCCTACGATCAGGTCGTGCACGATGTCTGCATCCAGAAATTGCCGGTGCGGTTCGCGATCGACCGCGCCGGCTTGGTCGGCGCCGACGGCGCCACCCACGCCGGCAGCTTCGATCTTGCATACCTGGGTTGCTTGCCAGGCATGACAATCATGGCGCCGAGTGACGAACTCGAGCTTATGCACATGGTCGCCACCTCGGCGCAGATCGACGACGGTCCGAGCGCCTTCCGCTATCCGCGCGGCGAGGGCACCGGCGTCGAGCTGCCGGAGCGCGGCACGCCGATCGCGATCGGCCGCGGCCGGATCATGCGGGAAGGCTCCGCGGTCGCGATCCTGTCGCTCGGCACGCGGCTGGCCGACAGCATGAAGGCGGCGACCGAGCTGGCCGGGCGCGGCTTCACCACGACGGTCGCCGACGCCCGCTTCGCCAAGCCGTTCGACACCGCCCTGGTCGAGCAGCTGGCCCGGCACCACGGCGTGCTGGTGATCGTCGAGGAAGGCTCGGTGGGCGGGTTCGCGGCGGCCGTGATGCAGCATCTGGCGCTGCGCGGACTGTTGGACGGCGCCTTGCGGGTGCGCCCGCTGACGTTCCCGGATCGGTTCATCGACCACAACAGCCCGGCGGCACAGATCGTCGAAGCCGGCGTGGGCGCGAAGGACATCGTCGCCGTGGCGCTGGGGGCGCTCGGCAAGGACGACGCCCTCACCCTACGCGCGGTGCCGGCCCCATGATGCTGCCGCGGCGGGTGCTGCTGTGGGCAGCACCGCTGGGCCTGGTCAGCGTGGCCGCCCTAGCCGCAGATCCGTCCGCCGCGGCTCCGATCGAGGCGTTGAACCAGGCGCTGCTGGCCGCCATGAAGCAGGGCAAGGGCAGCCCGTTCACACAGCGCTACAACGCCCTCGCGCCCGCCGTCGACCGCGCCTTCGACCTCACCGCCGTACTGCATGCATCGATCGGCCCGCGCTTCAGCTCGCTGCCGGCCGACCAACAGGCGAAGCTGCTGGACACCTTCCGTAAATTCACCATCGCGAGCTACGCCGCCAACTTCGACAGCTTCGGCGGCGAGAAGCTGACCGTCCTGCCCGATCAGCGCAGTGTTGGCGCCGATCTCGTGGTGCCGACCGAGATCGTGCCGGCGCAGGGCGAACCGACCCGGATCGACTACGTGATGCGCCGCGGCACCCAGGGCTGGCACGCGGTGGACGTGCTGCTGAATGGCAGCATCAGCCAGAACGCGGTCAAGCGTTCGGACTTCCGCAGCCTGGTGACGGCAACCTCGGCACAGCCGCTGATCGACAGCCTGCAACGCAAGATCGCCGAGCTGTCCGGGGGCGCATTGTCCTGACCGGAGGCAAGACGTCGTGCCCGCTTTGATCGACGGTGTCGCCATCGTCTTGGCGTTGCTGGCCGTGGCCGGCTTGGCGCAATGCCTTGCCGGATGGCTGGCGCTGCGGCGGTTCCGCGCCCGGCCCGAGCCGCGCGCACGGAGCTGGCCGCCGGTCACGGTCCTCAAGCCGCTGCATGGCGACGAGCCTTTGCTGGAGCAGGCGCTGGCGAGTTGCTTCGAGCAGGATTATCCCGAGTTCCAGCTGGTGTTCGGCGTACAGGACCCGTCCGACCCGGCGCTGGAGGTGGTGCAGCGCCTGCGCCGGCGGTTCCCGGATGTGCCGGTCGAGATGGTCGTGGACCGCACGACGCACGGGCTTAACCTCAAAATCGGCAACCTGATCAACGTCATGCAATACGCCAAGCACGACGTGCTGGTGATCGCCGACAGCGACATGCACGTGGCGCCGGACTATCTCCGGTCCCTGGTCGCCTCGCTGCAGCAGCCGGGGGTCGGCTTGGTGACGACGCTGTATGCCGGCCTCGCGACCGGCACGCTGACGTCGAAGCTGGGCGCCGCGCAGATCAACCATGCGTTTCTGCCGGGCGCGCTGCTGGCCCGCTCGCTCGGGCGGCAGGATTGCCTGGGCGCGACGATGGCGCTGACCCGGGACACGCTGGACCGGATCGGCGGCTTGTGGGCGCTGGCCGACCACCTCGCGGACGATGCGGTGCTGGGGCAGTTGGTGCTGGCGCAAGGCCAGCGCGTCGCGCTGGCGGCAACCGTGCCGGCAACCACGGTGCCGGAAACGCAGATGCCGGCCTTGTTCGAGCACGAGGTGCGCTGGGCGCGGACGGTGAAAAGCCTGGCGCCGGCCGGGTTTGTGATGTCGGCGGTGCAATACCCGCTGTTCTGGGCGGCGCTGGCGCTCGGGGTGTCGGGCGGCGCGACCTGGGCCTGGGTGCTGTTCGGGGTCGCCTGGGCGGTGCGGGCCGCCGCGGCCCACGCGCTCGACCGTGACTTGAACCTGGCCGCCCGTCTGACGATCTGGTGCCTGCCGTTCCGCGACCTGTTGTCGATGACGGTGATGCTGGCGAGCTACCGAACCCGTCGGGTCGCGTGGCGTGGACACGTCATGCTGGCTACACGCCCGGGCCTTCTGCCCGGCAAGGGATGAGATCCATTCGATGATGAAGACACTGTTCCTGCAGCCGCCGTCGTTCGGAGGCTTCGACGGCGGCGCCGGCTCCCGCTACCAGGCCAAGCGGGAGATCAAGTCGTTCTGGTACCCGACCTGGCTCGCGCAGCCGGCCGCGCTCGTGCCCGGCAGCCGGCTGATCGACGCGCCGCCCGCCGGCATCGGCATGGAGCCGATCTTGGAGGACATCAAGCAGCGCGACCTGGTGATCATCCATACCAGTACCCCGTCCTTCGCCTCAGACGTGAAGGTGGCGCAGGCGCTGAAGGACGCGAAGCCCTCGCTCAAGATCGGCTTCGTCGGCGCCAAAGTGGCGGTACAGCCGAGGGAAAGTCTGGAACAGGGCGCGCCGATCGATTTCGTGGCGCGCAACGAGTTCGATTTCACCTGCCTCGAAGTCGCCGAAGGGCGCGACTTCGCCGACATCGACGGAATCAGCTACCGCGACGCGAATGGCGCCATCGTCCACAACAAGGACCGCGCCATCCTCGAGGACATGGATCAGCTGCCGTTCGTCACCGATGTGTACAAGCGCGACCTGCGCATCGAGGACTACTTCATCGGTTACCTGATGCACCCCTACATCAGCATCTACACCGGCCGCGGCTGCAAATCGCGCTGCACCTTCTGCCTGTGGCCGCAGACCGTCGGCGGGCACAAATACCGGGTGCGCAGCCCGGAGCACGTCGCCGCCGAGATCAAGCAGGCGATGATCGACTTCCCGCAGGTGCGCGAGTTCTTCTTCGACGACGACACCTTCACCGACAACCTGCCGCGCGCCGAGGCGATCGCCCGCGAACTCGGCAAGCTTGGCGTCACCTGGTCCTGCAATGCCAAGGCCAATGTGCCGCGTGAAACTCTCAAAGTGCTGAAGGACAACGGTCTGCGTCTGCTGCTCGTGGGCTACGAGAGCGGCAACCAGAAGATCCTGCACAACATCAAGAAGGGCCTGCTGGTCGACGTCGCGAAAAAGTTCACCCGCGACTGCCACGAACTCGGCATCAAGATCCACGGCACCTTCATCCTCGGCCTGCCCGGCGAGACCAAGGAGACGATCGAGGAAACCATCCGCTACGCCGTCGAGATCAACCCGCACACGATGCAGGTGTCGCTCGCGGCGCCCTACCCCGGCACGTTCCTGTATGACCAAGCGGTCGCCAATGGCTGGCTCGATGCCGAGCATGCGGAGCTGATCGACGAGCGCGGCGTGCAGATCGCGCCGCTGCACTTCCCCGGCGTGCTCACCCACACCGAGATCTTCGACAGCGTGGAGGCGTTCTACCGCCGCTTCTATTTCCGGGCGCCCAAGATCGCCTCGATCGTCGGCGAGATGGTGCGCAGCCCGCAGATGATGAAACGGCGCCTGCGCGAGGGCGTGGAGTTCTTCCAGTTCCTGCGGGAGCGCCACAAGGCCGCCTGAGGCCGCGACGCGGTATGCCGGACAGGGAGGCCCGTCGCCTGCGCGAGCGGCGCCGGGTGATCCTGACTGCGGACGATTTCGGCTTGTCGGACGCGGTCAACGAAGGGGTCGAACGGGCGTGCCGTGACGGCCTCCTCAGCACCGCCAGCCTGATGGTCGCCGGCCCGGCGGCCGCAGACGCGGTGCGCCGGGCGAAGACGCTGCCGAACCTGCGAGTGGGGCTGCATTGCGTCGTGATCGAGGGCAGCTCGGTGCGCCCCAGCGCGGTAAAGGGCCTCGTCGACGCGGCGGGCGATTTCTCCAACGACCAAGTCGGCGCCTCGATCGACTATTTCTTCAGCCCGAAGCAACGCAAGCAGTTGCGGTCGGAAATCCGCTCGCAGTTCACCGCCTTCCAACGAACTGGCCTGACGCTCGACCACGCCAATGCCCACAAGCACATGCAGATGCATCCGACGATCGGCCGGATGCTGGTGCAGATCGGCGCGACGTTCGGCTGCCCGGCGATCCGGATCCCGCGTGAGCCGGCCGGTCCGTTGCGCCGGGCCGGCACCCGCGTCGGGATCGGCGGCCGCATGCTGAACCTGTGGTCCTCGATGCTGCGGGCTCGGGCGCGCCGAGCCGGCATGCAGGTGAACGACAACGTGTTCGGGATCGCCTGGTCCGGTCACATGACGGCCGACCGGTTGCTGCGGCTGATCCCGAACCTGCCGCCGGGGCTCAGCGAGATCTACTTCCACCCGGCAGCCCGGCGTGACAGCCGGCTGGCCGCGTTAATGCCCGAGTATGAGCACGAGGCCGAGCTTGCCACCCTGCTCAGTCCGGACGTGAGGCAGGAATTCGAGGCGGCCGGCGTGGAATTCGTGAGGTTCGGCGCCGCCTGAGCGGCGGTCGGCTTAGCTGCTTTCGGCGGTGTCGGCCAAGGCAATCATGTGCGCAACCGCCTCGGTCCGTAAAGCGGCCCAGCCCAGCAGCAGCGAGATGATGATCAGCAACGTACGCACGACGGCCATGAACCGATAACTCCCATGCCGGCCGACGAGTTCAACCCGGCACAGTCGGTCTTTTCGCATAGCCGCGTGGTTGAATTGTGGCGAGTAAAGCCGGGACGAACAGCAGGCTCGCAAGCAAGGTGCAGCCGAGGCTGAGCAGCAGCAGCGTGCCCATGCTGGCCGTCCCAGGATGCGCGGAAAGCGCCAGCGAGCCGAACGCGGTGCCGGTGGTCAGCGCCGAGAACACCACCGCGCGGGCGGTCGGCGACGCCAGAGGATCGCGCTGACCGGCGCGCCAGTTCATCACGAAATAGATGTTGAACGACACACCGACCCCGAGCAGCAGCGGCAGCGCGATGACGTTGGCGAAGTTCAGCGGCAGCGGCAGCAGCACCGCGATCAGCACCGTCAGCAGGCAGGACAGCAGCAGCGGCGCCAGCACCATCAGCACGTCGCCGACCCGGCGCAGCGCGAGCGCCAGGATCACCACGATGGCCGCAAGGGCGCCGGCGGCGGCGCGGGTGAAGGCGCGGATGATGGTGTTGGCAGTCTCGACGATCGTGACCGCCGACCCGCCCGCGTCCGGCACCGCGCCGCGCACCTCGTCGCTGAACCGGCGCAGGCCCTCCGCGCCGGTGGCATCCGGCTTGGCCGACACCTGCACCCGGCGGCGGCCGTCCGGCAGCAGCCAGTCGCGGCTGATCTCCGGCGGGATCGCGGCCTCGTCCACCGGGGCCGCCTCGAGGGCCAGGCGCAACCGGCTGAGCTGCTGCGGCAGGAACCGGGTCAGCGCGGCATTGGCCGCGAGCAGTGCGGAATCGGGACCTTGCGCGAGTTGCTTGAGCTCGCCGGCCACGGAGGCGAGCGGGTGGCCCGGCGGCAGCTTCGGCACCGCCTTGGCCAGCTGCGCCCCGGCGGTTTGCGCGGCGAGTCGGATATCGGCGGCGGTCACCGGGGCGGCCGGCGCACGCGGTGCCAGGGTGGGGCCGAGCAGCGACGCGGCGTCGGCGATCAGCGCGAGCTTGGCCGGCTGATCGGCCGGCACGAAGCTATCGAGCGAGACCACCTGCGCCACCAGCGGCAGCTTTTCCACCTTGTGCCGGACCTCGAGTGCCGCGTCGTGGTTCGCGGCCAGGATGTCGATCGTGTACGGGTTAGTCAGCGGGTTGGCGGCGAGGTCCGCCAGGGTGCGCATCGCCTCGGTGTTGGGGTCCTTGGTGTGCAGTGGGTCGCTGTCGAAGGTCACGCGCGGCAGCCCGGCCAGCCCGCCCACCGCCAGCAGCGCGAACACCGCCAGGATCGGCCAGCGCGCCCGCGCCACCGCACGGTCGAGCGGCGCCGCCCAGGCGAACCCGGCCTCGCCGGAGAACCGCGGATGAGGGCCGCGGAACAAGGTGATGAGAGCCGGCAACACCGTCATCGTGCTGGCGAACGCGATCAGCATGCCGACGCCGGCGATCAGCCCCAGCTCGGCGACGCCGCTGAAATCGGTCGGCACGAAGGCGAGAAATCCCGCCGAGGTGGCCGCGGCAGCCACCAGGATCTGCGTGCCCGACCGCCTCGCAGTGGCACCGAGCGCGGGCCCGGCCCCGAAATGGCTGCCCGCCATCTCGCGGTACCGGACGCTGAACTGGATCGCGAAATCCACCGCGATGCCGACGAACAGGATTGCGAACGCGACCGAGATCAGATTGAGCGGACTGCTCGTGATCACCGCAAACGCGGTGGTGAGCAGCAGGCCGAACACCAGAGTCAGCACGATCGGCAGCATCAGCCGCCAGGTGCGGACCGCGAATGCCAGCCAGACGATCACCACCAGGCTGCTGCCGATCAGCCCGGCAACGGCGCCCTTGGCCGCGGTCGCGAACTCCTCGTCGGACAAGGCGACCGATCCGGTGATGCGGACATGCGCCTCGCCGTTGCGGACGAACTCCTGCGCCGCAGCCGCCGCGCGAATGGCGGCGGTCGCCGCGGCGCCGGGCGCGACGGCGCCGTAGTCGAGGGTCGGCTGGATCAGCACGAACCGGTACGGGCCGCCGAGGTCGGCGGCCGGTCCGGACAGCAGCCGTTGCCACGACAGCGGCTTCGGGTCGCCGGCCACCGCGCTGCGCAGGGCAGCGTCGAAACCCTTCAGCGCCGGGGTGAATGCCTCGAGGTCGGCCTGTCCGCGCTCGACCCCCATGGCCACCAGCCCGAGTGCCGCGAACAGGCCGCGGGCGCTGGGGTCGGCCGCGAGCTGGCCCAGGAACGGCTGCGCGTCGATCGTCTGATCGAGCAGCTTCTGCAGCGTGTCCGGGTCGAGGAACAGCAGCCCGTTGCGGTCGAAGAAGGGCGACGCGTCCGGCCGGCGGATCGTGCGGACGTGCGGGTCATGCAGCAGCGCCGCCTCGAGCCCGGCCGCAGTGGCGTCGGCCGCCTCGGGGCTATCGGCGTCCACCACGGCCACCAGCAGGTCGGTGAATTGCGGGAACAGTCGATTCAGCTCGTATTCGCGCTGCTTCCACGGCAAGGAGGCGGCGAACAGCCCGTCCAGGTCGGTGGTGACGGCGAAGCGGGAAACGGTGACCGCCAGCGCGGCGGCCGCCAGCAGCAGCGCAACCAGCAGCACGGCAAGCGGACGGCGCGCCGCCATTTGGACGGTGGCGACGAGGGGATTGGTCATGGCGTGGCTAAAGCCGAAGCGAGGACGGGCCGCAAGGCCCCGTGTCGGAGTCCGGCGCCGCGGCCCGTCCGAAGCGGCGCCTCCGGGCGGTCAGCCTTTCGGCCGCCGATCAATCACCCGGCGAGCCTTGCCCAAGCTGCGCTCGATCCCGCCCGGCGGCACGATCTCGACCGTCGCGGTCACGCCGACTCGCGCCTTGATCAGCTGCGCCAGCGGGCCGGGCTCGGCCACGCCGAACGTTTCCGGCCGCGCCTCGGCCCGCACGTGCATGCAATCCATGCGGCCGTCGCGGGTCAGCTCGATCTGGTAATGGCCGGACAGGTCGGGGGTGGCGAGCACCAGCTCCTCGACCTGGGTCGGGAACACGTTGACGCCGCGGATGATCATCATGTCGTCGCTGCGCCCGGTTATTTTCTCCATGCGTCGCATGGAGCGGGCGGTGCCGGGCAGCAGCCGGCTGAGGTCGCGGGTGCGGTAGCGGATCACCGGTGTCGCCTGCTTGGTCAGCGTGGTGAACACCAGCTCGCCCTCCTCGCCGTCCGGCAGCGGCGCGCCGGTGTCGGGGTCGACGATCTCCGGGAAGAAGTGGTCCTCCCAGACGTGCAGCCCGTCCTTGGTCTCGACGCATTCATTGGCGACGCCGGGGCCCATCACCTCGGACAGGCCGTAGATGTCGACCGCGTGCATGTCGAAGGCGTCCTCGATCTCGCTTCGCATGCGGTTGGTCCAGGGCTCGGCGCCGAAGATGCCGCATTTGAGCGCGGTGGCGCGCGGGTCGGCGCCGGCCGCACGGAAGCCGTCGAGGATCGCCAGCATGTAGGACGGCGTCACCATGATCAGGTCGGGCTCGAAATCCTGGATCAGCTGCACCTGGCGCTCGGTCTGGCCGCCGCCCATCGGGATGACCGCACAGCCGAGCCGCTCGGCGCCGTAATGCGCACCGAGGCCGCCGGTGAACAGGCCGTAGCCGTAGGCGATATGGATGCGCATGCCGGGGCGACCGCCGCTGGCGCGGATGGAGCGGGCCATGACGTCGGCCCAGATCTCGAGGTCGCCCTTCGTGTAGCCGACCACGGTCGGCTTGCCGGTGGTGCCGCTGCTGGCGTGGATGCGGGCAATCCGCTCGCGCGGCACCGCGAACATGCCGAACGGGTAGCCGGCGCGCAGATCGGCCTTGGTGGTGAACGGGAAGCGGCGGAGGTCGTCCAGGGTGCGGAAGTCGTCCGGATGCACCCCGGCGGCGGCGAAGGCGCGGGCATAATGCGGGATGTTGGCGTAGGCGCGGCGGAGCGTTTCGGCCAGCCGCCGGGTCTGCAGCCCGGTGATCTCGTCACGCGACGCCGTCTCGATCGGGTCGAGATCACCCGGACGCGGCGCGAGATCAGGCCTCATCGGGCAGCCAGCGATGCGCGGTGGTGCGCGAGTGCCCGCGGAATTCGGCCACGGTGGCCTCGCCGGACGTGACCCGGACGTCGTAGAGGCCGCTGCGTCCTTCGCGGTGGCGCTCGAGCGCGGTTGCGACCAGCCGCTCGCCGGCGCGGACGGGACGGAGGAAGAAGATCGAGCAGTGGGCGGCGACGCTGCCGACGCCATCGCTGTTGCACGCGAACGCGAAGGCGCTGTCGGCGAGCGCGAACACGAAGCCGCCATGGCAGGTTCCGTGCCCGTTCAGCATGTGCGCTTCGACCTGCATCGACAGCGTCGCTGTGCCCGGCCCGACATGGTCGAGCGCCATGCCGAGACCGGCGCTGGCCCGGTCGCCGGACCACATTGCCGCCGCGGCGGCCTCGGCGCGGGCCTGCATGGTCACGCCGGGCGGCCGGCGAAGCGGGGCGGGCGTTTCTCCAGGAAGGCCCGGACCCCCTCGGTGAAGTCCGGAGTGAAGCCGGCCTCGCGCTGCAAGTCGCGCTCGACGTCGAGCTGGGCGTCGAGGCTGTTGCTCGCCGACCGTTCCAGCGCCTGCTTGATCAGCCGCAGTGACTGCGCCGGCATCGCGGCAAGCTGCCCGGCAATGCGCGTCGCCTCCGGCAGCAGCGCCTCGTCCGGAACGGCGCGCCAGATCAGGCCCCAGCTTTCGGCCTGCGCCGCGGTGATCGGCTCGCCCAGCATGGCCATCGCGCGCGCTCGGGCGTCGCCGGCCAGCCGCGGCAGCAGCCAGGTGCCGCCCACGTCGGGGATCAGGCCGATGCGGACGAAGGCCTGGACGAAGCGGGCGCTTTCGGCGGCCACCACGATGTCGCAGGCGAGCGCGAGGTTGGCGCCGGCGCCGGCTGCCATGCCGTGCACGGCGCATACAACCGGCTTCGGGAGCGCCCGGATGGACCGGATCAGCGGGTTCCAGCCTTGCTCGAGCGCCTCACCGAGGTCGACCCCCGGGCCGACCTCGCCCAGGTCCTGCCCGGAGCAGAAGCCGCGGCCGGCGCCGGTCAATAGCACCACGGCCACGGCGGGATTGTCCAACGCCAACGCCAATGCCGCCGACAAGGCACGCTGTAAGGCTGCGTTGAACGCGTTGATCCGATCCGGCCGGTTCAGCGTCAGACGGAGGATCGGCCCCTCGCGCTCGACCAGCACGCTGTCGTCCACCGCCGCCTCCCGCCATCGTTGCCGTCACGATGCGGGGCGGCGCGGCCGTGTCAAGCGCCAGGCGTCAGGTGTTAGGCGTCAGGACTTGAGCGCCTTGGCCTTCGGGTCGTGGATCGCTTCGCCGAGGCGGCGGCTGAGATAGGCGGTGATCGCCGCTTCCTCGGCAGTCAGGCCGGACGCCGCGCCCTCGTCCAGCATCTCGTCGGCCCGCTCCTTCAGCCCTTCCAGCAGGCTGCCGTCGAGATAGCCCTCGAACACCGCCGGATGGATGTAGCACTTGCGGCAGATCGCCGGGGTGTTACCGAGCTGCTTGGCGACGTGCTCGACCGCTTGGACGACGTTCTTCTTCGCCATGGTGGCGGAGTTGAAGCGCTCCAATTCCTTCAGCGCCGCCGCAGCCGCGTTGGTTCCGGCCCAGGTGCGGAAATCCTTGGCGGTGATCTCCTCGCCGCTGACCTCCTGCAGGTAGTCGTTGACGTCATCGCTGGTGACGTGATGGCGGCCGCCATCCTCGTCCTCGTACTGGAACAGGTCCTGGCCGGGCAGGTCCTGGCACTTCGCCACCAGGTTGGCCAGGCGGCGGTCCGACAGGTCGATGTGGTGCTTGATGCCGTGCTTGCCCTTGAAGTCGAACACCACATGGCCGCCCTTCACCTTGGCATGGCGGGCCCGCAGCGTCGTCAGGCCGAAGCTGCCGTTCTGCTTGGCGTATTCCTCGTTGCCGACCCGCATCATGGTCTTCTCCAGGAGCGCCACGATGGCCGCGATGACCTTCGGTTTCGGGAGGCCCGGCCGGGCGAGGTCTCGTTGCACCTGCGCGCGGATCGTTGGCAGCGCGCGGCCGAACACCAGCATGCGCGAATACTTCGCCTCGTCCCGGGTCATGCGCCAGCGGGCGTGGTAGCGGTACTGCTTGCGGCCGCGCGCATCCCGCCCAACCGCCTGCAAGTGGCCGCGCGGGTTGGGGCAGATCCAGACATCGGTATAGGCCGGCGGGATCGCCAGCTTCTTGATGCGCGCGATCTCATCCTCGTCGGTGACCTCGCTGCCGTCGGGCTTGAAGAATCGCCAGGTGTCGCCGTCACGCTCGCGGCGGATACCGGGCTTCTTGTCGGTGACGTACAGCAGCTTGGCCGCCTTCGCGGCCTGCCGCGGATCGAGGACGGGCTCTTCAGAGATGGCCGGCGCGGCAGTTATGGACATGTGTGACAAACATCGGCTGCTCGCGAGGGTTGCATCCATGGCAGGTTCGTGACTTGCCGGCGCGCCGCGGGAATGAACCTCCGCCCTACGACGGCCGTTGTCGTCCTACACTGGCCAGGTTCAAGGAAGCGCATGTCCGCATCGCCACCGCACGCTCCCATCGACCTGGTTTGCTTCTCCCATCTGAAGTGGGAATTCGTGTTCCAACGCCCGCAGCACCTGATGACCCGCGCGGCGCGAACCATGCGGGTGTTCTTCGTCGAGGAGCCATCCTGGGCCGACGATGGCGCGCCGCGGCTCGAAGTTCGGCGAACCGATGCGGGCGTCTACTTGGTCCGGCCCGTGCTGCCGAACGGTATAGACTGGGCGGATTATAACCCGGCGCTGCGGCGCCTCGTGGACCAGTTGATCGCCGAGCATCGCATCGCCTCGCCCATCCTGTGGTTCTATACCCCGCATGCGCTCGACTTCGCCGGGCACCTGCAGGGTTCACTCACATTGTACGACTGCATGGACGAGCTCTCGGCGTTCCTTTACGCCGATCCTGAGCTGCCGGCGCGGGAGCGGCGGCTGATGGCGCGGTGCGACCTGGTGTTCACCGGTGGCCCGAGCCTGTTCGAAGCCAAGCGCGACGAGCACCGGCATGTGCACTGCTTCCCGAGCGGCGTCGATGCCGCTCACTTCCTGCCGGCGCGCGGCCTGCGTCCGGAGCCGGCGGACCAGCGCGGGATCGGCTCGCCGCGGGCGGGCTTCTTCGGCGTGCTCGACGAACGGCTCGACGGCGCGCTACTGGCCGAGGTGGCCGACCGGCGCCCGGACGTGCAATTCGTGATGCTGGGGCCGGTCGCGAAGATCGAGGCCGCCGAACTGCCGCGGCGGCCGAACATTCATTACCTCGGGCCCAAGCCCTACGCCGCGCTGCCAGACTACGTGGCGCATTGGGACGTGGCATTGATGCCGTTCGCGCGCAACCCGGCGACCCGCTTCATCAGCCCGACCAAGACGCCGGAATACCTGGCGGCCGGCCGGCCGGTCGTGTCCACCGCGATCACGGACGTCGAGCGCTGCTACGGCGCGCTCGAGGCGGTGCACGTGGCCGACTTTGCCGCCGGCTTCGCCGAGGCGATCGACCTCGCGCGCAGCCAGAACCAGACACCCGGCGCCTGGCGCGCCGAAGCCGACGCGGCGATCGCGCCGATGGCGTGGGACGAGATCTGGCGCCGCATGGCGCGGCTGATCGGCGAGGCCCTGCAACGCCGCAACGCGCCCATTGCGGCGGAGCGGCAGGCCCGCCATGACGTGGGCGCGGCCGGCGTTGCGGTCGCAGCGGAGTAGAACGATGCGAGCAGCAGTGCGGGGAACCGAGATCTACTTCGACGTCGAGGGCGCCGGCCTGGTCCCCGACGGCGGCGGCATGCGCGAGCACCGGCCGGCCATGGTGATCCATGGCGGCCCTGGCGGCGACCATAGCGGGTTCAAGCCGGCCTTTACGCCCATGGCCGAGCAGCTCCAGCTCGTCTACTTCGACCACCGCGGCCAGGGGCGCTCGGCCCGCGGCGATCCGGCCCGCTACACGCTCGACGAGAACGTGGACGACATGGAGGCGCTGCGGCGCGATTTGGGCCTCGGGCCGGTGGTCAGCATCGGCACCAGCTATGGCGGCATGGTGGCGATGGCGCATGCCGCCCGCTACCCGGACGCCGTGTCGCACCTCGTGCTGATCGTGACCGCAGCGCATGGCGGGTTCGTGGCGCGGGCGCAGGCGATCGTGCGCGAGCGCGGCACCCCGGAGCAGCGGCGCGTTTGCGAGACGCTTTGGGCGGGCGGCTTCCACACCCCGGCCGACCTGCAGCATTTCTACGAGGTCATGGGACCACTCTACTCCTGCAAATACGATGCGGCCGCTGCGGGCGCCGTGCGCGGCCGCTCCACGCCGTCGCCGGAACCGCTCAACCGCGCCTTCGGACCGGACGGCTTCCTGCGCAGGATGGACCTGCGGCCGGAGTTGAAGCAGGTCACCGCGCCGGCACTGATCCTGGCCGGCCGGCACGACTGGATCTGCGCCCCGGAGTTTTCCGAGGAGATCCACCGGCTGCTCCCCGGCTCACGGCTGCGCGTGTTCGAGGACGCCAGCCACTCGATCCGCATCGATGCGCCGGACGAGATGCGGGACGAGATCCTGCGCTTCGTCGCGGGCGGCTGACGCGTTCTAAGCGTCCGCGTGCTCGGGCCAGCGGCCGACGATCGGGGCGGGGGACATGGCCGGGCCGGACACCCGGGTCAGCCGGGCGGCCCAGGCGAGCGCGCCGGGCCAGGCGCGCATCGCCCGGATCAGCACGCCGGGATGGGTCAAGCCTAAGCGGTGCAGCGCCGATGCGCGGCGCAGTTGGCCGGCCAGATCACGGCGCATGCGATGGTGGTACTCCGCCGCGCTGCCGGCGTGGACCGCGGCGAAGGCGGTGTGCAGCGCGATCGCCATGCCGTCGCCGCTGAAGCTCGGGATGACGGCCATCTGGTCGCCGAGTCGGAACACGCGGTCCGAGTCGGTGGCGACGGGACGATGCAGGAACCCGTACGGCACCCCGGCGATGGCCGCCGGGCGGGGCATCAGCTCATGGGCGCCTAGCAGGCGCGCCGCCAAGTGCGGGCTGGTGCGCTTAAGGGCGGCGATGACGCCAAGCCAGGTCGCTCCGGCATCGTCGAACGCTCGCTGGCCGATCAGCAGGCAGAGATTGGCCCGGCCATGCTCGATCGGCTGCAGCCCGGCATAGCCCCCGGGGAACAGGACGATCTCCACGTGCCCGCTCAGCGCCGCCCGCTGCTCCGGCGCAAGTTCATAGGCCATCTTGAGCCCAACCAGCGCGGTCGGTGTGCCGCGGCGGCGGCCGTCGCGCACATCGTGCTTGCCCGTCGCCAGCAACACGCGTCCAGCTTCGAGACGACCCAACCCCTCCACGTCGAAGCCGTCCGGCAGCAACCGCCTGATCGTCACCCCGCGCCGGATGACGGCACCGCGGCGGGCGGCTTCGGCCAGCACCGCCTCGTCCAGCACTCGCCGCGACAGCCCCATGCCGCGGCCCGGCAGCGCCGACCGGACGACGGTGTCGCCGTGCACGAGCCGCACCGCGTCGATCGGAGCGGCCCCAAGTGCCTCGGCGTCGACGCCCACCCGGCGGAGCATGGCCTGCGCTTCCCAGCTGACGAACTCGCCGCAGATCTTGTCGTGCGGGCCCGTTTCCCGCTCGATCAGCGTCGCGCCGGAGCCCAGCAGGCAGGCCGCGGCCGCGCCGGCCAGGCCGCCGCCGCCGACCAAAACCGTCATCGGCCGACGCGGCCCGGCACCGTCACACCCGGGCGAAGCGGAAGGTTTCGGCGCATAATCCCGGGCCGAACGCGATCGCCATGCCGGGCCCGGTCGTTTGGCTCGCCAGCATCCGCTCGAGCACGAAGCCGAGCGTCGCCGACGACACGTTGCCGACGTCGTTGAGCACGGCGCGCGAGTGGCTGAGCGCGTCGGCCGGCAGGCCCAGGCCCTGCTCGACCGCATCCAGCACGGTGCGGCCGCCGGCATGCACCGCCCATAACGTAAAATCGGACGGCTCGTCGCCGGCCAGCATGCCGCCGCGGTCGTTGCGCTCGGTCTCGAGCCGCAACGCCGCGGCGATGGCGCCCGGCACCTTACCGCTCAGGTGCATGTCGAAACCCTGGTCGCCGATGCGCCAGGTGATGAGGTCGCGCGTGTCCGGGATGGTGGTGGCGTGGAACGCGCCGAGGGCGATGCCGTGCGGCTCGGCCGTCACCAGCGCGGCGGCGGCGCCGTCGCCGAAGATCAGGAACGAGAGCACGGTTTCGATGTCGTCGGTTTCCTGCAGGTGCAAGGTGCAGAGCTCGAGCGCCACCACCAGGACGCGCGCGGACGGGTCGGCCTGCACCGCCTGCTGCGCCAGGCGCAGCGCCGGCACGGCCGCATAGCAGCCCATGAAGCCCACCAACGTGCGCCGGATGTTCGCGCCAAGGGTCAGCCGCTCGGCCAGGATCTGGTCGATGCCGGGTGCGACGAAGCCGGTGCAGCTGGCGACGATCAAATGCGTGACCGGGCCAGGGTCGAGCTTCTCGACCGCTTGGACCGCGAGCTCGGTGCCGGCCCGTTCGTAGGCTTGCATTCGCGCCCCGGTGCTTGGAAAGGCGCCGCGCCGGTAGAACCCGCCCGTGTCGAGCGATGGTCCGTCGAACTCGGCCGGCACCAGGTGGGAGAAGCGGTGGGCGACGCCGGACCGGTCGGCCATGCGGTCGAACAGGCGCCGGGCCCGCGGGTTGGTCAGGCTGCCCCGGGCGAAGCTGAGGAACGCCTCGTGCACGTCATTAGCGGGGTTGGCGGTTGCGATGCGGTTCAGGTGGGCGATGTGCGGTTCGGTCAGGACGCGTGCTCCCCTTTCAGCGGACATGGGGCGGGTTCTGGACAAGCGAAAGGCGGCGCATCGCTGCGCCGCCTTTCTTTGGCCGTGGACGGATCGACCCGGATTTATAGGATCGGCGTACCACGGGTCGAAGTGCCCGTGCCGGCGGTGCTCGTGGTCCCCGGGGTGCCGAGGTCGGACGCGGCGCCGGCGCGGTAAGCGGGAGCGTCCTCGTCGAACTTGCTCCAGCCCTCGGCGCGGTAGGCATCACCGCGGGCGCTGGCGTCAACCGGGCTGTGGGTGTCGAGGATGCGCTCGACCATGGCGGCCTGATCGTCCTCGGCCTTGACCGTCACCAGCGTGCCGCCGCGGCGGACGCCTTCGGCGTAGACGTGCGCATCGGTTTCCGACACGCCGGCGCCAACCAGCGAGCCGATCAGGCCACCCGACGCAGCGCCGACGCCGGCGCCCACCGCGGTCGCGATCAACCAGCCGGCTGCCACGACCGGGCCGACACCGGGGATCGCCAGCATGCCAAGGCCGGCTAGCAGGCCGGCGCCGCCGCCGAGCACGGTCCCGAGCGTGGCGCCCGTCCCGGCTCCGGTTCCAGCCGACTCGGACGTGGGAGTGGACGCCGTGCCCGCCGAGCTGTCGCCGGCCAACGCGGGATCGTTGACCGCAGGATCGGCCATGGTGGAGCTGGTTGTGGCACCGGACATGCCGCCCATCGTGGTTCCGGTCATTGTGGTTCCGGGCGCGGTCGGTCCGGTCGCGGTGGTGCCGCCAGCGCCCGGCACGACGCTCGCGTGGCGGTCATCGGTGTTGTTCGCGACCAAGCTGATGGCGCCATGTGCCACGCCGTTCTGCTCCAGTTCGGTCACGGCCATGCTGGCATGTTCGTATGTGTCGAACAGCCGGGTAATGATGGTGCTCATGGAATTTTCCTTTCGTTGACGGCAGGCTCAGTTGCTGACGACGTTGCCCTGGTAGTCCAAGGCGACGGTCGTGGACTTGCCGTCTTTCATTGCGGTGGCGCGCCAGACACCCTTGTCGTCTTTTTTCAGCTCGGTCACGTTACCGAAGCCCTTCTCCTCCATCCGTGCCCGCGCCTGGCCCTCGGTATAGCTGTTGGCGCCGGGAACCGGAGCAGCCGTGGTGCGGGGGTTGTCGGCCGTGCTGACGGCGGCCGGAGCGGTCGAATCGCTCTTGGCGGCGGCGCCGTCGGTAGACGCGCTCGGGCTGGCCGTCGTGGCGCCGGGAGGCGTGGACGTTGTGCCGGGAGATGTGGACGTGTTCTGCGCATAAGCCGCGCCGGCGAGAAACAGACTGGCAGCGGCTGCAACTGGCAATGCTGACTTCATAGCCTTCTCCTGTTGTTTTTTTGCCCGCCGAACCACGAAACGTCCGGTGCGCGGGGATACAGTTAGAGCGCTGATTTCAAGCGATGGTTGCGACCGACTCGCTTCAACGTGAGCATCAAATTACACGGCGAACGCGGTCCGGCCCTCCGCATGGCCACTGGTGATGAAGTGCAGCAAAGGATCCACCCCGGCCCGGCGGACGTCGGCGTAGGCGGCCAGGTATTTGGCCGTGCTGAACGAAGCCGACGGATTGCGGCCTTCCTTCCAGCCGCGCGTCTCGAAATGCAGCAGCGGGTCGACATGCGCCGCTGCCACGTCGGCGTTGTGCGCGAGGTAGTACTTGGTATCGAACCAGGCATCGGGGTTGAGCCCTGCTTGCCAGCCGCCTCCGTTATGGTACGCCCGGGCGGCCTGCTGCGCAGCCGCGGCGCCGCTGGAAAGCAGCTTGGCGCCCAGTTGGCGGTCGTAGTAGCCGGCGTCGACGAGCGGGTCGGCCGTAGTCAGGCCGCCCGCCAGAAAGCTGAGCCGATGTTCAGCCTGGCCATTGTTGACATAGTGGATCAACGGATTGACGCCGGCGGCGGCGATGTCCCGGTAGGCGGCACGATACAGCGAGACCGAGAATAACAGGCTGGGGTCGCGCCCAAGCTTCCACCCGGTTTGCTCGAATTGCAGCAGCGGATTGACCCCGGACGCCCGCACGTCCGGGTTTTGCGCCAGATAAAACGACGGATCGAACCAGGCATCCGGCGGCCGGCCCTCTTTCCAGCCGTTCTGCGAGAAGTGCAGCAGCGGGTTCACCCCGGCCTTCGCCACGTCTGGATTGTGTGCCAGGTAGTAGTTGGTGTCGAACAGGGCGTTCGGATTGCGGCCCTGCTTCCAACCGATCGTCAGGTAATGCTGATACGGATCGACCTTCGACTTGGCCACGTCGGGGTTGTGCGCGAGGTAATAGGCGGCATCGAACAGCGGGTCGGGCTTCGGCGGCGGCGCCGGGGCGGTTGTCACGGTCTCGGACGCGTTCTGGGCAACCCCGCCGCCGGCATCGACGACGGTGACGGTGAAATGGGCGGTCCCATTGGCCGTGGGCGTGAACACCAGCGCCCGCGCCGCGGCCTGCAGCGCCGATAGCACCCCGGTCATGGCGAAGGTGGTGCCCGACGCGTTCAGGCTGCCGGCTCCGGCCGTGCCGAGACGGCCCAGCGAGGTGTCCAGCAGCGTCACCGCCAGCGAACCGGTCTGGCCCAGGTTGCCGGCGCCGATGACCAACCCGCCATACGGATGCACCGCGGTCCCGATCACCGATTGCAGCGGCGACAAGCCCGACAGGGTGGGCGGCGGCGGCGGGACGACGACGCCGACGCTGCTCGGCACGGTCGCGGACCAGCGCGCGCCGGCGTTCGACGTGTCCACGGCGCTGATGCCGATCTGCAGCGTGGCAATGCCGCTGACGCTGCCGTCGGCACGGACGACGACGCGGGCGGTGATGGCGTTGCTGCCGGCGCCGCCGGCGAAGGAAACGGTGCCGAAGTGGATCGAGCCGTCGGCCGCGATCGTCGGCGTCCCGGTCTGCAGCCCGGCGCCGATCGACAGCACCGCGGCGGACACGAGCACCAGGGTCGCGGCGCCGGCCGCCGCCGCCGGGCTGAGCACGAGGTCCTGCAGCACGCCGGCGGGGATCGCGACCGCAACGTCGAAGGCGACCGTCTGCCCCTTGGCGACGGCGGACGGGTCCGTCTCCGGCGTGACCAGCGGGACGGGCGAGGCCGTCACCACGGTGGTGTTCGCCGTAGCCGGGTTGCCGCCGGCGAGGTCGGGGCCGCCCGGCGCGGCGCTGTAGCCGACAACCGTCGCGCTCGACGCGAGTTGGGCGGACGGGCCGGGCAGCGCTGTGGTGGCCATCAGGCTGAAGGTCACCAAACCGACGTTGAGGCCGGAGTCCGCGTCGTAGCCGCCGAGCGGGTCGGCCAGGCTGAGTCCTGCCGTGCTGAACAGGTCGCCGCCATACGCCAACTCGGTGCCGGCGCCATTGGTGACGGTCAGGCCGATGCCCTCCGGCGGCGCCGTGAACCCGGGCGGCATGATGTCGCGCAGGCGGACCGCATAGGCCGGGGCGCCGGGCGCCATGTTCTGCACCGCGACGACGAAGGTGACCTCGTCGCCGGCGGCCACGTTGTAGACGGTGTCGGCGAATGGCTCACCGGCGATGCCCGCGCTGCTGACGACGCCGCCGAACTGGCTGGTGAACACGTTGAAGCCGAACGGCCCGCCCGTCCCGGTGAAGCGGCTGAGCGTGTTGGACGCGTAGAGGCTCGCCGTCTGGAGCGTCAATCGAGGAAGGGCGGCGGGCATGGGACGTTTCCCGGCGTAAGAGACGCGTCAGCATGCCTGGCAGAGCTTTACGCCGGGTAAACGCGGCCTCATTGCCAAAGACATGGCGGCCCCGATGCAGCCGCATCCGCCTCCGAGCGGCACGCCAACCTTGCTCCTGTTACGGCCGCATAGGATACCTCGGGACACAGTTTAGCAGTCGGGATAGGGCGATGCCGGTCAAGGACGTGAAGAAGGTGGTGCTGGCCTACTCGGGAGGGCTCGACACCAGCGTCATCCTGCGCTGGTTGCAAACCACCTACGGCTGCGAGGTGGTGACGTTCACCGCCGATCTCGGCCAGGGCGAGGAACTCGAGCCGGCCCGCCGCAAGGCGGAGATGTTCGGTGTGAAAGAAATCTTCGTGGACGATTTGCGCGAGGTGTTCGTCCGCGACTTCGTGTTCCCGATGTTCCGCGCCAACGCTCTCTACGAGGGGCAATACCTGCTCGGCACCAGCATCGCCCGCCCCTTGATCGCGCAGCGGCAGATCGAGATCGCGGAGATGGTCGGCGCCGACGCGGTGGCGCACGGCGCCACCGGCAAGGGCAACGACCAAGTGCGGTTCGAGGTCGCCTATTACGCGCTGAAGCCCGACGTGACGGTGATCGCGCCGTGGCGGGAATGGGACCTCACCAGCCGCACCAAGCTGCTCGAGTTCGCCCAAGCCAACCAGATCCCGATCGCCAAGGACAAGATGGGCGAGGCGCCGTTCAGCGTCGACGCCAACCTGCTGCACTCGTCATCGGAAGGCAAAGTGCTCGAGGACCCGGCCGACGAGGCGCCGGAGTTCGTCTACCAGCGCACGATCCGCCCGGAGGACGCGCCGGACCAGGCAACCGTCATCAGCATGGATTTCACGAACGGCGACCCGACCGCGATCGACGGCGTGGCGCTGTCGCCGGCTGCGGTGCTGACGAAGCTGAACGAGCTGGGCCGGGCCAACGGGATCGGGCGGCTGGACCTGGTGGAAAACCGGTTCGTGGGCATGAAGTCGCGCGGGGTCTACGAGACGCCGGGCGGCACGATCCTGCTTGCGGCGCACCGGGCCATCGAGAGCATCACGCTCGATCGCGAGGCGGCGCACCTCAAGGACAGCCTGATGCCGCGCTATGCCGAGCTGATCTACAACGGCTTCTGGTTCAGCCCGGAGCGGCGCATGCTGCAAGCGGCGATCGACGAGAGCCAGCGCAGCGTCAGCGGCCGAGTGCGGCTGAAGCTCTACAAAGGCAACGTGAGCTGCATCGGGCGGGAAAGCCCGAACAGCTTGTATTCGATGAAGACCGTGACGTTCGAGGAAGACCAGGGCGCCTATGACCAGTTCGACGCCCAGGGCTTCATCAAGCTGAACGCGCTGCGGCTGCGGCTTGGCGCGATGGCGGGTCGCAAGGGCGGGGCGTTGTAATCGGCGGGACTGCTTCGATCTCCATCGCTCGAGCGCCGATGGAGATCGACCCGTGAGTGAGCAGTGGGATTATCAACTCCGCCTCTACTTGACCGAGCCCATGACCGATGTGGTCCGCAGCGGCGCCCACCATCCGGCGTTGCAGAAGCTCACGAACGTGCTCGAGAAGCACGATGCGGCCTTGGTGAGCCAGTTCGACGCCTTCGAGGGCTACGTGCGCGAGGCCGAGCGCGAGGGGCCGGAGCACTACCCGCTTTATAAATGGACCAAAGCGACGGTCGAGAACCCGGCGATGCGGGCGAAGCACATTACCACCTTCGCGGTCCGGGTCGCGGACCAGGAACTCTACCCCAAGGACACCGCGGACGCGCTCGAAGCCGCCCTCCGGCCGTTCGCTGGCGGCGAGGTGGTGACGCGCATGACGCGCCACGACAGTAACCCCGCCAACAACCTGCCGATCCCGCCGGAATACCGCTCCTAGTCTGGCGAGTTTGGGGCCGCCGGCCCCAGCGCTTCACTTCACCCGGTTCTCAACGAGATCCGTCACCACCCCCGGATCCGCAAGCGTACTGGTATCCCCCAGCCCGTCGGTCTCGTTGGCCGCGATCTTGCGCAGGATGCGGCGCATGATCTTGCCCGACCGCGTCTTCGGCAGGCCCGGCGCCCACTGGATTGCGTCGGGCGAGGCGATCGGCCCGATCTCGCGCCGCACCCAGGCCACCAGCTCCTTGCGCAGTGCGTCGGTCGGTTCCTCGCCGTTGATCAACGTCACGTAGGCGTAGATGCCCTGGCCTTTGATGTCGTGCGGGAAACCGACCACGGCGGCCTCGGCGACCTTCGGGTGGGCAACCAGCGCGCTTTCGACCTCTGCGGTGCCCATACGGTGGCCGCTGACGTTGATCACGTCGTCGACCCGGCCGGTGATCCACCAATACCCGTCCTCGTCGCGGCGGGCGCCGTCGCCGGTGAAGTAAAGGCCGGGGAAGGTCGAGAAATAGGTCTGCAGGAAGCGATCGTGGTCCTGGTAGACGGTGCGCATCTGGCCGGGCCAGGAGCGGGCGATGCAGAGATTGCCCTCCGTGGCGCCCTCGAGCCGCTTGCCCTCGGCGTCCACCAGGATCGGCTCGATGCCGGGCAGCGGCAGGGTGGCGGAGCCGGGCTTCAGCGCCACCGCGCCGGGCGTGGCGGAGATCAGGATGCCGCCGGTTTCGGTCTGCCACCAGGTGTCGACGATCGGGCAGCGGCCCTCGCCGACAACGGTGTTGTACCAGTTCCAGGCCTCGGGGTTGATCGGCTCGCCGACGCTGCCGAGCACCCGAAGCGACTTGCGGGAGGTCGCCTTAACCGGTGCTTCACCTTCACGCATCAGACTGCGGATCGCGGTAGGAGCGGTGTAGAAGATGTTGACCTGGTGCTTGTCGATGACCTGCCAGAAGCGGCTGCTGTCGGGGTAGTTGGGGACCCCTTCGAACATCAGCGTGGTCGCGCCGTTCGCGAGCGGCCCATACACGATATAGGTGTGGCCGGTGACCCAGCCGACGTCGGCGGTGCACCAGTAGATCTCGCCCGGCTGGTAATCGAACACCAGGGAGTGGGTGAGGCTCGCCCAGACCATGTAGCCGCCCGTGGTGTGCAGCGCGCCCTTCGGCTTGCCAGTGCTGCCGCTGGTATAGAGCAGGAACAGCGGGTCCTCCGCGTGCATCGTCTCCGGCGGGCAATCCGGCGACGCCTTCGCCACAAGCTCCTCGTAGCGATGGTCGCGTCCCGCCTGCATCGGCACCTCGCCGCCGGTGACGGACACGACGACGACGCTGCGGATGCTCGGGCAGGACTGAAGTGCCGCGTCGGCGTTGGTCTTGAGCGCGACCTTGCGGCCGCCCCGGCGGCCCTCGTCGGCGGTGATCAGCAGGCTGCTCTCGCAATCCTGGATGCGGTTGGCCAGGCTGTCGGGGGAGAAGCCGCCGAACACGATGGCGTGGATCGCGCCGATGCGGGCGCAGGCCAGCATGGCAACCGCCGCCTCGACTACCATCGGCATGTAGATCGTGATGCGGTCGCCCTTCTTGGCACCGAGCGACTTCAGTGCATTGGCGAAGCGGCAGACCTGCCCGTGCAGCTCGCGATAGGTGACATTCTTGGTGCTGTCGGGGTCGTCGCCTTCCCAGATGATGGCGACCTGGTCGGGCCGGGTCGCGAGATGCCGGTCGAGGCAGTTGGCCGACGCGTTCAAGGTGCCGTCCTCGTACCAGCGCACCCGCACGTCGCCGGTAAAGTCCCCGGTCTGTGCCTTGGTCGGTTTGCTGATCCAATCGACGCGCTTGGATTGCTTGGCCCAGAACAGGTCCGGGTTGTCGTGCGCCTCGGTGGTCCAGAGCTTGTGCTGCGCCTCGGTCAGGTTGGTGTGCGCGGCGATCTCGGGGCGGACCGGATACAGCGGGGCTGCGGCGGGTTGGTCGTTCATCGGTATGCTTCCTCCCGAAGCGGATCGTTTTGTGGACAAGCTATAGCCCGGCGTTCTCCGGCACCAGCACCCAGCCATCGGCGATCGCTACGGGAACGCGCTCCAGACGGTCGCCCTTGCAGGGCCCATCCACGCACTCGCCGGTCTCGATCGTGAACAATGCGCCATGAGTTGCGCAGACGATCTGGCTGCGGTCGCGGGTCAGCACCTCGCCGGGCGTCCAGTCGAGCGAGACGCCGATATGCGGGCAGGCGTTGACGTAAACGTATGGGCCGCCGCCGTCCAAGGGGCGCACGCCGAACAGCCCGGTGAAGCCGCCCGGCGCCGGGCCGAAGCCGCGCGACGTGCCCGGCGGCCACTCGTCGAGCCGGCAGAGCGTCCTCATGCCTTAGCGGGCGGCTTCTTCTTGGCGAGGGCGTTGACGTGCTTCCATTCCGCCGGCGTCACCGACCCGACCGACAGGCGCGAGTATTTCACCAACGACATAGCGGCCAGCGCCGGGTCCGCCTTGATCTCGATCAATGTCACCGGACGCTGCAGCGGCGAGACCGCCTTCATGTCGACGCAGACCCAATCGCCGGTCTCGGCGGTCGGGTCGGGGTAGGCCTCGCGGACCACTTCGACGATGCCGACGATCTCCTTGCCGGTGTTGGAGTGGTAGAAGAAGGCGCGGTCGCCCTTTCGCATCGCCGCCAGGTTGTTCTTGGCCTGGTGGCTTCGCACGCCGGTCCAGGGCTCGACGCCGTGCTCGACCTGTTGCGTCCAACCAAACGAGTCGGGTTCGGATTTCACCAGCCAGTAGGCCATCAGGGGAGCGCCTCGCCGTCGCGGAACACCTCGCGGAACGGGCGGATGACCGTGCTCTCGAACAGCCCGGCCTTGGCATAGGGGTCCTCGGCGGCAAACCCCTCGGCGGCAGGCCGGTCCTCGGCTTCGATGATCAGCAGGCTGCCGCAGGGACGGCCCTCGATGTCGAGCATCGGGCCGCCGTGCACGATGCGGCTGGCATACATCGTGAGATAGGCGAGATGGGTGGGCCGGGTAGCCAGGCGCAGATCGAGCCCGCCGGGCCGGTCGGTGCAGATAATGGCGAACAGCATGGACGCTCGGTTCCCCCGTCGTTGCGCTGCACAGTAAGAGAGTTCACGACGCCTTCAAAGCCACGGTAATGGTGCTATCTTGCGCAAGTGGACGCTCAAGCCCTGCCCGCGCGACCTGCGCGCAACCTGCACCGGTTCGCCAATCCCGGCCGCTTCCTGCGCGTCGCCGCGGTCGTGCAGCCGTTCCTGACCTGGCCCGCCGTGCTGCTGCTCGGCGGCGGCCTGCTATGGGGGTTGCTGCTGTCGCCGGCGGATTGGCAGCAGGGCGACAGCGTGCGGATCATGTACGTGCATGTGCCCTCGGCTTGGCTGGCCTCGGCCGGGTATGCCTCGCTCGCGCTGTGCGGGTTCGCGTCGCTGATCTGGCGGCATCCGCTGGCCGACCTGGCGGCGGTCGAGATCGGGCCGGTCGGCGCCTGCTTCACGGCCGTGTGCCTCGCCACCGGCAGCCTTTGGGGCAAGCCGATGTGGGGCGCCTGGTGGGTGTGGGACGCGCGGCTGACCAGCGTGCTGGTGCTGTTCTTCTTGTATCTCGGCCACATCGCCCTGGTGCGCGCCTTCGACGACCCGGTGCGCGGGGCCCGGGCCGGGGCGGTGATCGCCTTGGCCGGAGCCGTTAACCTGCCGATCATAAAATTCAGCGTAGATTGGTGGAACACGCTGCATCAGCCCAGCAGCATCACCCTGACCTCGGCGCCGGGGATGCACAAGGACATGCTGCTGCCGTTGCTGGTCTGCGCGATCGGGGCCACGCTGGCATTCGCCGCGATCGTTGTGGCGCGGTTGCGCGCGGCGGTGATGGAGCGACGGTTGCGTGGCCTGCTGATGGCGCAGGTGGAGCGGGCATGACCCACCTCCCCTATGTGGCCGCAAGCTATGCGCTGGGCGGCGGGGTGCCGCTGGTGCTGGCCGTGCTGGCATGGCAGCGGCTCGTCCGGGCGCGGCGGCGCCTGGCGGCGGTGGATCCGCGGGGGGTGGCGCGATGATGACGCGCAAGAAGCGGCGGCTGTGGATCGTGGTCGCCTGCCTACTCGGGTTGGGCTCGGCGACGGCGCTCGGCCTCAACGCGTTCAGCGACAACATGGTGTTCTTCGTGGCGCCGTCCGACTTGCACGCGCATGCCGCCGGGCCGGGGCGCACGCTGCGGCTGGGTGGCCTGGTCGAGACCGGCAGCATCCATCGCGGCGATGAACGGGGCCGGCCGGTGGCGCAGTTCCGCATCACCGACGGCCGGGCGGCGGTCGACGTGACCTATTCCGGCATCCTGCCCGACCTGTTCCGCGAGGGCCAAGGCGCGGTGACGCTCGGCACCCTGCAGCCGGACGGGACGTTCCGTGCGTCCGAGGTGCTGGCCAAGCATGACGAAACCTACATGCCGAAGGACGTGGCCGACGCGCTAAAACGCACGGGGCAGTGGCACCCGGATCAGGGTCCGCCACCGCCGGCGGCAACCTGGAACACGCTCGAGCCGACGCAGAAAGCAGGCGGATGACCTTGAAAGACCTCACGTCGTGATCCCGGAGCTTGGCCGCTTCGCCCTGGCGCTCGCCTGCGCGCTGGCCTTGGCACAAGCGGTGCTGCCGATCTGGGGCGCGCACCGCAACGACGCCCGGCTGATGGCGGCCGCACCGGCGCTGGCGCTCGGCCAACTGATGGCGCTGGCCGCGGCTGCCGCGGCGCTCGTCTGGGCCAGCGTGGCGGACGACTTCACGGTGCTGAACGTCGCCGAGAACAGCCACACCCTGAAGCCGTTGCTCTATAAGGTCACCGGCACCTGGGGCAACCACGAAGGAAGTATTCTCCTTTGGGGCCTTATTCTCGCTTTATGCGGCGGTTCCGTTGCCGTGTTCGGCCGCGGCTTGCCGTCCGCGCTGCGGGCGCGGGTGATCGGCGTGCTGGGCGGTAGCTCGGCCGGGTTCCTGCTGTTCTGCTTGCTGGCGAGCAACCCGTTTAACCGCATCTGGCCGCCGCCGCTCGACGGGCGCGACATGAACCCGCTGCTGCAGGATCCGGGCCTCGCCTTCCATCCGCCGATCCTCTACGCGGGCTATGTCGGCTTCGCGGTGCCGTTCGCCTTCGCCGTCGCCGCCCTGCTCGAGGGCCGGATCGATGCGTCATGGGGGCGCTGGGTGCGGCCCTGGACGCTCGCGAGCTGGTGCCTGCTCACGGGCGGCATCTCGCTCGGCTCCTGGTGGGCCTATTACGAGCTGGGCTGGGGCGGATTCTGGTTCTGGGACCCGGTCGAGAATGCCAGCCTGCTGCCCTGGCTGACCGGCACGGCGCTGCTGCACTCGGCGATTGTGGTCGAGAAGCGGGAAGCGCTGAAGGTCTGGACGGTGTTGCTGGCGATCGCGACCTTCTCGCTCAGCCTGTCGGGCACGTTCCTGGTGCGCTCCGGCATCCTCAACTCGGTACACGCCTTCGCCAATGACCCGACCCGCGGCGTGTTCATCTTGGGCCTGCTGGGCCTCGTGATCGGCGGCTCGCTGCTGCTGTTCGCGTTCCGGGCGCCGGTACTCGCGGCGGGCGGCATCTTCGCACCTGTCAGCCGTGAGGGCGCGCTGGTGCTGAACAACGTGCTGCTGTGCTCCATCGCCGCCGTGGTGATCACCGGCACGATGTACCCCTTGGTCGCCGATTTCATCTTCGGGGCGAAGATCTCGGTGGGGGCGCCGTTCTTCAACGCGACCGTGATCCCGCTCGCGTTGCCGGTGTTCGCGGCGATGGTGGTTTCGCCGCGCCTGGCCTGGAAACGCGCGCGACTCGGCCCGGCGCTGATGCAATTATGGTGGGCGGCGCTGGTGGCGGTCGTGGTCGGCCTGGTCTCCGCCTGGGGTCCGATGCGCGCTCTGCCGGCGCTGGCGTTCGGGCTGGCGGCCTGGCTGATCCTCGGCTCGTTCGCCGAGATCGTCGAGCGGACGCGGCTGTTCCGCGTCTCGGCCCGCGACAGCCTGTCGCGGCTGGCCGGGTTGCGGCTCTCGACCTATGGCACCACGCTCGGCCATGCCGGGATGGGCGTGCTGGTCGCGGGCGTAGCCGGCATGTCGATGGCGAGCGAGCGCGTCGTGCTGCTGCATCCCGGCGAGAGCGCCGAGAGCGCCGGCTACACCTGGACGCTCGAAGGGGTGCGTGACGAGGCCGGCCCGAACTACGCGGCCCGGATCGCGACGGTGCGGATCAGCCGCGGCGACTGGTCGATCGAGCTCGAGCCGGCCCGGCGCGCCTTCCCGGTGCAACGCATGACCACCACCGAGGCGAAGATCCACACGACCGGCATGGCCGACATCTACGCCGTCCTCGGCGAGGAGCGGGATGGCGCCGCGCTGATGCGGCTGCACTATAACCCGTTGGCGCCCTGGATCTGGTTCGGCGGGCTGATCATGGCGTCGGGCGGGTTCCTGTCGCTGCTGGACCGGCGCACCCGGGTGGGCGCCCCGGCGCGGGCCAAGGTGCGGCCCGGCTCGGCGGTGGCATGAGGAGGGGCGCGTGAGGGTTCGGCGATGATCATCGACCGGCGGCGCGCCCTGCTGCTGGCGCCGTTCGGCTTCGCGGCGGTTGCCGGCGCCGGGTTCCTGACGGTGCTGGGGCGGATGCAGGCCGGGCGGTTCGACCCGCACGACGTGCCGAGCCAGCTTATCGGCAAGCAGGTGCCCGACTTCCAGTTGCCCGGCATGGGCGGTGGCCCCGGCTTCGGCGCCGCCGACCTGCTCGCGTTGAAGCGGCCGGTGCTGGTCAACTTCTTCGCGAGCTGGTGCATCCCGTGCGTGATCGAACATCCGGAGTTGATGGCGCTCGCGAAGGACGGCCTGCCGATCTGGGCCATCGCCTACAAGGACACTGCGGCCGCCGCGGGCGGGTTCATCGCCAAGCACGGCAACCCCTACGCGCGGGTCGCGGAGGACCGGCCGGGCCGGGTCGCAATCGATTGGGGCGTGTACGGCGTGCCGGAAAGCTACTTGCTCGACGCGAACGGCGTGGTGCGGTGGCGCATGGCCGGGCCGATCACGCCCGATATCGCGCGCGAGCAGTTGCGGCCGTTGCTGAAGGCGATGGCATGAGGCTGCTGTTCGTCCTGCTGCTGCTGAGCGGCCCGGCGTTGGCCATCAGTGACCCGGCCGAGATGCTGCCGGACCGGGCGCAGGAGGAACGCGCGGAAACTGTCGGCCGCCAGCTCCGCTGCCTGGTGTGCCAGAACGAGAGCATCGAGGACAGCAACGCCGACCTCGCCAAGGACCTACGCCACCTCGTGCGGGCGCGCATCGCGGCCGGCGACAGCGACGCCCAGGCGACCGACTGGGTGGTGGCGCGCTATGGCGACTTCGTGCGGCTGCGGCCGCCGATGAACGCAGTGACGGCGCTACTGTGGGGGTCGCCGATCCTTGCAGTGGGTGCCGGGCTGACGGCGGTGCTGCTGGCGCGTCGCCGCCGGGTCACCGGGCCGGCGCCGCTGTCAGATGCGGAACGGGCGCGCCTGGCCGAGCTGACCGGTCGCTAGGCTGCGGGCATGATCTGGATTGCGATCGGCCTCTTGGCCGTGGCGGCCTTGGCGCCGCTGGCAGTCGCCCTCGACCGCCGGCTCTCGGCCCGCGGTGCGCGGGACATGGCGGTGGCGCTGCACCGGTCGCAGCTTGCCGAGCTCGACCGCGACCTCGCCGAGGGCCGCATCTTGCCGGCTGAGCACGCGACGGCGGTGCTGGAGGTGCAGCGGCGGCTGCTGGCCGTGGCCGACCTGCCGGACGGCGGCACCCGGCTCGGCTCGCGAACGCCGGTGCTGGCGGTGCTGGTGGTGGTACCGGTGCTGGCGGTCGGCCTTTATCTGGTCGGCGGGCAGCCCGAGATGCCGTCGGTGACGCCCGGCAGCGACACGGCGGAGGCGCAACGGGCGGCCGAGGGCGCGGCGCTGATCGAGCAGTTGCGGGAACGGCTGGTATCGCTCGACCCGGCGACCGACCAAGCGCGGCAGGGCTATGTGCTGCTCGGCAACGTCGAGGAAGCCCGCGGCAACGACGCAGGCGCGGTGCAGGCCTGGCGGACGGCCCTGGCGAGCAAGTTCGATCCGGTGCTGGCGGTGCGCACGGCGCAAGCTGCGGAACGGGCGGATGGCGGGTTGTCGTCGAGCAGCGAGGCGCTGCTGCGCCGGGCGTTGGCGGCAGCGCCCAAGGATGCGCCGTGGCGGGAGGCGGTGGAGGAGCGGTTGCGGCTGGCTCGGCCATAGTGGGCGGACCGTGGCCTAACAAACGGCGTCATGGCCGTGCTCGACCCGGCCATCTCTCGCTGCGCGTCACCGGGCGGGGGATCCCCGGGTCAAGCCCGGGGATGACGTTGCTTGGGTTGAGCCGGTTCGGGTGACGCGGTTCGGGTAGACGGGGGTGGGATGGGTGAGGCGGCTTCAGTTCTCCCAGCCGATCGACCGGCGCAGGAAGCGTAGGCCGAGTGCGCTGAAGGCGGCGACCTCGGCATTGTTCTTGCCGTAGCCGTGGCCGCCGGCGCCGGGCTCGTGGAACAGCGCGTCGTAGCCGAGCGCCTGCAGCTTGGCCGCCATCTTGCGGGCGTGGCCGGGGTGGACGCGGTCGTCCTTGCGAGTGGTGGCGATCAGGATCGGCGGATACGGGCGGCCCGGCGCCGCGGCATGGTAGGCCGAGAAGTCCCGGATGAACGCCCAGTCCTCAGGCCGGTCGGGGTTGCCGTACTCGGCAATCCAGCTCGCCCCGGCCAGCAGATGGTGGAACCGGCGCATGTCGATCAGTGGGATGGTGCAGAATAAGGCGCCGAACCGCTCGGGGTAGCGGGTGAGCATGTTGGCGATCAGCAGCCCGCCATTGGACCCGCCTTCGGCCGCGATGCGGCCCGGCCGGGTCACGCCGCGGGCGACGAGGTCGGCGGCGACGGCGGCGAAGTCGTCGTGGCTGCGCACCTTGTTGGCGAGCCGCCCGGCGTCGTGCCACCAAGTGCCGAACTCGCCGCCCCCGCGGAGGCCGGCTGTCACGACGATGCCGCCGCGCTCGAGCCATAGCTTGCCGAGCCGGGCGTTGTAGCCGGGCAGCATCGAAATGCGGAACCCGCCATAGCCGGTCATGAACACCGGCGCCTCGCCGGTCTCTCCGGGCGGGCCGACCTGGACGTAGGGGATGCGCTCGCCGTCGGCCGATACCGCCTCGTGCTGGGTCACTAGCGCGCCGTGCGGGTCGAAGGTGCGCGGCGCCCGTTTCAGCAACGCGGGCGTCGCGCCGGGCTCGAGCATGAGCAAGGCGGGCGGCGACACCGGGGTCGCGACCATCGCGAGCAGGGTGCCGTCCGCCTCGTCTACGTCAACGTCGATCGGCCAGACGTTGACGGTGCCGATCGCCGGCAAGTCGTCGAGCGGCGCGATCGCCCAGTCGGCCGCCGGGCACACGATCAGGTGGACGGGGCGGAGATTGTCCAGTAGCGAGAGAACAAGCTTACCACCGCTCCAGCTCATGCCTTGCAGCGCAACCCGCGGCTCCGGCGTGAACAGCACCATGAACTCGCGGTCGCCGGTGAGGAAATCGGCGAGCGCGATGCCGAGCACGGTGTCCGCGCCGTAGGTCTCGTCGCCGACGGTCCAGGGCGTGCGGGTGCGGATGGCGAGCCAGCCGCGGGCCCAGGTCACCTCGGCGTCAATCGGGGTCTCGATCCGCTGGGTCGGGCCGCTGCGGTCCCCAATCCACACTTCGGAGTTGTAGAAGCCGAGTTGGGCGACGAAGAACAGCTGGTCATGGCTGCGCTCGTAGCCGCCCCAGGCGCTCATCCGGTCGGGCGTAACCTCGAACAGCACCGGGGCGGCGAGCGGGTCGGCGCCCCGCCGCCAGAGCCGCACGGTGCGGGCGTAGCCGGATTGGGTGGCGTTGCCGGGCCCGAACGCCGATGTCAGCAGCAGCGTGTCGCGATCGATCCAGCCGGCGCCACCCTTGGCCTCGGGCAGAGTGAACCCGTCCGGCACGAAATGGCCGGCGGCAATGTCGAACTCGCGCAGTACAACCGCGTCGGCGCCGCCACGCGACAGGCGCACGATGGCGCGGTCGTGCAACGGCATCAGCGTCGCCGCACCGCCCCAAACCCAGTCCTCGCCCTCGGCCGCCGCCAGCGCATCAACGTCCAGCAGCACCGTCCAGTCCGGCGTCTCGGTGCGGAACGAGGCGGACGTGGTGCGGCGCCACAGCCCGCGCGGATGCTCGGCGTCGCGCCAGAAATTGTACAGCAGGCCGCCGCGCCGGGTGACGTGCGGGATGTTGTCGGGCCGGTCGAAGATCGACGCCAGCACGTCGCGGTCGGCGGCAAACCCGGCGTCGGCGAAGCGGCTCAGGGTCGCGGCGTTCTGCGCCTCCACCCATTCGAGGGCGGGCGCGCCCTCCACCTCTTCGAGCCAGAGGTAAGGGTCGTCGTCCGGGGCGTCGATCGTCGGGCGGAGGTCGGTCACGGGTCACACTCCTCCGAGGTAGGTTTGCACAACCCGCGGGTCGGATGCGAGGTCCGCGGCCGCCCCTTCGAGCGTGATTCGACCGGTTTCGAGCACGTAGCCGCGGTCGGCGACACGCAGCGCGGCGCGGGCGTTCTGCTCGACCAGCAGCACCGCGCAGCCGCGGTCTCGCAATCCGGAAATGATCGAAAAAATGTCGCGGACGATCAGCGGGGCGAGACCGAGGCTCGGCTCGTCCAGCATCAGCAAATCGGGGCGGCCCATCAGCGCGCGGCCGGTCGCCAGCATCTGCCGCTCGCCGCCGCTAAGCGTGCCGGCGTGCTGGGTGCGGCGCTCCAGCAGGCGCGGGAACAGCGCGTAGACGTCGTCCAACGCCGCCTTCGCCGCCGCCCTGCCCTGCCGCCGATGCCGGAAGAAGCCGAGGCGGAGGTTGTCCTCCACCGACATGCTCGGGAACAGCTCGCGCCGCTCCGGCACCAGGCCGAGCCCGGCGCGGACGCGGTCCTCGATCGACAGCCGCCCGACATCGTGGCCGGCGAAGCGCACCGCGCCGCGGCCGGGATGCACGCCCATGATGGCGTTGAGCAACGTGGTTTTCCCGGCGCCGTTGGGGCCGATCACGGTGACGATCTCGCCTTCCTCGATGCGCAGCCGGGCACCGTGCACTGCGGCGATGCCGCCATAGGCGACGTCGAGACCCTCGACCGCGAGCAGCGTCACGCGGGCGCGCCGAGATAGGCCTCGATCACCCGCTGGTCGGCGCGGATCGCCGCCGCAGCGCCCTCGGCGAGCTTGGTGCCGAACTCCATCACCACCAGCCGGTCGGCGAGGCCCATGACGAAATCCATGTCGTGCTCGACCAGCAGGATCGTGACGCCTTCGGCCCGCAGCCGGCGCAGCAGCGCGGCCAGGTCCTGCTTCTCCGCATGCCGCAGCCCGGCGGCGGGCTCGTCGAGCAGCAGCAGGGCCGGGTCGAGGCAGAGGGCGCGGGCGATCTCGACCACGCGTTGCGCACCGAGCGCGAGGCTGTCGGCCGGGCGGTCGCGGTCGGCGGCAAGGCCGATGCGCTCGATCTGGCGGGCGGCCTCGGCGAACAGCGACGCCTCCTCGGTCCGGTCGAGGCGCAGCAAGGCGGCGAAGGCGCCGGCATGGCCGCGGAGGTGGGCGCCGAGGGCGACGTTCTCGAGCACGGTCATGCCGGGCACCAGCTTCACGTGCTGGAAGCTGCGGGCCACGCCAAGCCGGGCAACCGCCTGCGGCGAGGCACGGGCGCCGAGGTCGTGGCCGAGGATGCGGATCGCGCCGGCGGCCGGGCGGGTGACGCCGGTCAGCAGGTCGAAGGTGGTGCTCTTGCCGGCGCCGTTGGGGCCGATCAGGCCGACGATCTCGCCGGCGTCGAGGTGGAACGACACGTCGTTCACCGCGACCAGGCCGCCGAAGGTTTTACGGAGTCCCGTCACCTGCAGCACGTTCGTGCCGGACGAAGGCAAAGCGCGGCGGCTGAGCGGCGGCGCATCGGCGATCGGTCGTGGCCGGACCCGGACGCGGCGCCGGAGCAGCGGCCATAGCCCGTCCGGCGCCGCTTGCAGGATCGCGACCAGGACAACGCCGAACACGATCGTCTCGTAATTGCCGGCAGTGCCGAACAATCGTGGGAGGATGTTCTGCAGCTGGTCGTTCAGCACCGTGACCAGCCCGGCGCCGAGCAGCGCGCCGGGCAGCGTCGCGGCACCGCCAACGACCGCCATCAGCAGGTACTCGATGCTGGCATTGAGACCGAACGGGGTCGGGTTCACGCTGCGCTGCATGTGCGCGTAGAGCCAGCCGGCGAAGCCCGCCAGCACCGCGGCGTAGGTGAAGGCCAGGATGCGGGTGCGCGGCAGGTCGACGCCGAAGCTCGCCGCCGCCGCGGCGCCGCCGCGCAGCGCCCGGATCGCCCGGCCGGCGCGGCTGTCGAGCAGGTTGCGGGTCAGCAGCAGCGCGAGGCCGACGCCGGCCCAGACCACGACGAAATAGGCACGGCCGGAGATCAGCGGCGTTCCGCCGAGGCGGAGCGGCGGGATCCCGGAGATGCCGTCGTTGCGGCCGAACAAGTCGAGGTTGGCGAACACGTAGTAGAGGCTGACCGACCAGGCGATCGTGCCGAGCGCCAGATAGTGCCCGGACAGCCGCAAGGTGATGGCGCCGATCAGCAGGGCGGCGACGCCGCTCGCGGCCAGCGCCAGCGGCAGGCTGAGCCAGGGCGACCACCCGGCGGCGGTGGTGAGCAGCGCCGTCGTGTAGGCGCCGAAGCCCATGAAGGTGGCCTGGCCGAACGAGGTCATGCCGCCATAGCCGGTCAGCACCACGAGCCCGGTCGCCACCACCGCGGCGATCCCCGCGTAGTTGGCCAGCGTGATCCAAAAGTTCGGCACCGGCAGCAGCGGCAGGCACAGCCAGGCCGCCAGCGCCAGCGCGGGAAGGAGGCGGGTCACTCCTCGGCATCCGCCGGCGCCCGCAGCGAGCGCCATAGCAGGACGGGGATGATGACGGTGAAGACGATCACCTCCTTGAACGCGCTGGCGTAGAACGAGGACAGGCTCTCGACGCAGCCGACCAGGATCGCGGCGAGCGCGGCCAGCGGGTAGCTCACCAGCCCGCCGACGATGGCGGCGACGAAGCCCTTGAGCCCGATCAGGAAGCCGCTGTCGTAGTAGACGGTCGTGAGCGGGGCGATCAGGATGCCGGACAGGCAGCCGATGGCGCCGGCCATCGCGAAGGCGATACGGCCCGAAAGCGCGGTCGCGATGCCGACCAGGCGGGCGCCGAGCCGGTTCACCGCGGTGGCCTGCAACGCCTTGCCCGCCAGCGTGCGGTTGAAGAACAGCGCGAGGCCCGCCATCAGCGCCAGCGTCACGCCGACGATCCAGATCGCCTGGCCGGGGACCGTCAGCGGCCCCAGCGCGAACCGCGTCCGGAGAAGCCCGGCGCGCGGTAGCCTTCCGGCCCGAAGAACACGAGGCCGAGGCCGACCAGGGCCAGGTGCACGCCGAGGCTCGCGATCAGCAGCACCAGCACGGAGGCTTCCGCGAGCGGCTGGAAGGCCAGCCGGTACAGGCAGGGCGCCATCGGCGTCACCACCGCCAGCGTCAGCAGCGCCGAAACCAGCACGCCGGGCTTCGCGGGCGCCAGGATCAGCACGAGCCCGGCCGCGACTGCCGGGCACCAGCCAGCGTCTCGACGGCCAGCTCGACCAGGACGGACCGGCGCAGCGTGTGCCGTTCAGCGAGCGACGCCCGCCAGGAACGCGGCGAC
The DNA here is from genome assembly GCA_963792675.1 of uncultured Alphaproteobacteria bacterium. GTDB lineage: Bacteria > Pseudomonadota > Alphaproteobacteria > Acetobacterales > Acetobacteraceae > JBBROS01. The sequence goes on along the minus strand of CAWBWT010000005.1, from coordinate 140,122 downwards.
GCCGAGCGCCAGCACGAGAACAATGCTGCCCGGCACGCGGCCATCGGCGATGGCGGCGTAGGTCAGCGCGCCGAAGGCCACCAGCTCGCCCTGCGGGATCAGGATGACCCGTGTGACCGCGAACACCAGCACCAGGCTCAACGCCAGCAGCGCGTAGATGGCGCCGTTGATGACGCCGTCCTGCAGCAGGATCAGGAGGATGTCCGCGTCCATGGCGGCCGGTCACGCCGGGCCGGCCGCCGGAGGGCTCAGGGCAGCAGCTTCCAGGCGCCGTTCTTGATCTCGACCATGACGCGGGCGCGGTCGTCGAAGCCGTTATGGTCGGTCGGCGACATGGTGGCGATGCCATGGGTGAGCACCACGCCGTGCTCGCTCTCGATCGCGTCGCGCAGCGCCGAGCGGAACTCCGGCGTGCCGGGCTTGGCGGCCTTCAGCGCGACCGGGATGGCGTTCTCCAGCAGGATGCCGGCGTCGAAGGCATGGGCGCCGAAGGTGGCGACGGTGCCGGACCCCTGCGCCGCCTCGTACTTCTTCACGTAGTCGGACGCGATCGCCTTGATCGGGTTGCTGTCCGGCAATTGCGACGCGACGAGAATCGGCCCGGCCGGCAGCACGGTGCCGTCCACGTCCTTGCCGCCGACGCGCAGGAAGTCGGCGTTGGCGATGCCGTGCGTCTGGTAGGTACTTGCCGGCATAGCCGCGCTCGTGCAGCGCCTTCTGCGGCAAAGCGGCGGGGGTGCCGGCGCCGGCGATCAGCACCGCGTCGGGCTTGGCCGCCACCAGCTTCAGCACCTGGCCTGTGACGCTGGTATCGTTGCGGGCGTATCTCTCGACCGCGACGATCTGGATGTTCTTGGCCTTGAACGCCCGCTGCGCCTCCGTCAGCCAGCCGTCGCCGTAGGCGTCGTTGAAGCCGATGAAGCCGACCGTCTTCACGCCGTTGGCCGCCATGTGGGCGGCGATCGCGTCGGCCATCAGGCTGTCGTTCTGCGGCGTCTTGAACACCCAGTGCCGGGGGTCGTCCATCGGCTCGATGAGCCGGGCGCTGGCCGCGAGCGAGATCATCGGCACTTTCTTCTCGGCCGCGACGTCGATCAGCGCCAGCGAGGCCGGGGTGGTGCTGCTGCCGATCAGCGCATCGATGTTGTTCTCGTCGATCAGCTTGCGGGCATTGGCGACGGCGCGAGTGCTGTCGGCGCCGTCATCGAGCACGATCCACTCGATCTTCTGCCCGGCGACCTCGGTCGGCATCAGCGCGATCGAGTTGCGCTGCGGCACGCCGAGGCTGGCGGCCGGGCCGGTGGTGGAGATGGTGACGCCGACCTTGACCTGGGCAAAGGCAGCAGCGGGGGCCAGCACGGTCGCGGCAAGAAGCAGCAGGGCAAGGTGCCAGCGCATGCGTGGTTTCCCCCGAAGATTTGTTGTGGCGAAGTGGTATGGCGAGGCAAACGGGGTGTCAACGGCGGGAACAAAGGACGCGCGATGCAGCGGATGACGACGGCCGAGGCGGTGGTGGCGAGCCTCGTCGCGCACGGGATCGACACGGTCTACGGCGTCCCGGGCGTGCACAACGATCCGCTGTTCGACGCGCTCTACGGCGCCCGCAACCAGGTCCGCATGCTGCATGCCCGGCACGAGCAGACCGGCGCCTACATGGCGCTGGGCGCGGCGCTGGCGACCGGGCGGCCGCAGGCGTTCACCGCGGTGCCGGGGCCGGGCGTGCTGAATGCCACGGCCGCGCTGCTGACGGCCTGGGGCATGGAGGCGCCGGTGCTGGCGCTGGCCGGGCAGATCCCGTCGCATGCGACCGAGCGTGGCTACGGCCACCTGCACGAGATCCCGGACCAGCTCGGCCTGCTGCGGCACCTGACCAAGCATGCGGCGCGGATCGCCGGGCCGGGCGAGGCGAGCGCGCTGGTGGCCGAGGCGGTGTGCGCCGCGATGTCGGGGCGGCGGCGGCCGGTGGCGCTGGAATGCGCGATCGACGCGTGGAGCCGGACCGGGCCGGCGCCGATGGCGCCGCCGCTCACGCCCCGCACGCCGCCGGTCGATCCCGAAGCGGTCGAGGCGGCGGCGCGCATCCTGGGCGGAGCGCGGCGGCCGTTGATCGTGGTCGGCGGCGGTGCGCAGGACGCGGCGCCGGAGCTGCGGCTGCTGGCGGAGATGCTGGACGCGCCGGTGGTGTCGTACCGGCGCGGCCGCGGCGTGCTGCCGACCAGCCACCGCCTGGCGGTACCACTCCCGATCGGCCACCGCTTATGGGCGACGGCCGACGTGGTGTTCGGCGTCGGCACGAGGCTGTACCCGCAGCAGAGCCAATGGGGCGTGGACGACGCACTGCAAATCGTGCGGCTCGACATCGACCCCGACGAGCCCGGCCGCTTTCTCCCGGCCGCCGCCGCGGTGGTGGCCGACGCGGCGGCGGGGCTGCGGGCCCTGCTCGACCGGCTGCCGGCCTACAACCGGGTGCGGGACAGCCGCGAGGAGGAGTTGGCCGGGCATCGCGCCTGGCTGGCGGAGCGGCTCGGCCGGCTCGAGCCGCAGATGGGGTTCCTGCGGGCGATGCGGGCGGCGCTGCCGGAGGACGGGCTGCTCGTGGACGAGGTGACGCAGATGGGCTTCGCGGCCCGCCTCGCCTTCCCGGTCGAGGCGCCGCGCCGGTTCTTCTCCGGCTACCAAGACAACCTCGGCTACGGCTACGGCACCGCGCTCGGGGTGGCGGCTGCGTGCCCGGGCCGTGCGGTGCTGAGCATCGCCGGCGACGGCGGCTTCGGCTACCAAGCGTTCGAACTGGCCACCGCCAAGCGGCACGGGCTGCCGGTCGTGGTGGTGGTGTTCGACGACGGCGCGTTCGGCAACGTCAAGCGCATCCAGCAGCAGGCCTGGGGCGGGCGCGAGATCGCCAACGACCTCGCCAACCCCGACTTCGTGCGGTTCGCCGAGAGTTTTGGCATAGCGGCCTTTCGCGCGGAAACCGCGGACACGCTGGAGGCCCGGCTGCGCGAGGCGTTCGCATTGCGGGCGCCGGCGCTGGTGCATGTGCCGGTCGGCGCCATGCCGGGCGCCTGGGACATGATCCTGATGCCGCCGGTGCGGCGCGGGACGGTGCGGCCGCTGATGCCGTAGGGCACGCTTGCCGTTCGGCGCCGAACGCTTACACCCGTGACATGACCCAACATCGCACCCAGGTCGGCATTCTCGGCGGCGGCCCGGCCGGGCTGCTGCTCTCGCATTTGCTGGCCCAGGCCGGCATCGCCAGCGTCGTGCTCGAAAGCCGCAGCCGCGACCGGATCGAGCACCGCATCCGCGCCGGCGTGCTGGAGCAGGGCACGCGCGACCTGCTGGTGCAGTCAGGCGTCGGCGGCCGGCTCGAGCGCGAAGGCATGCTGCACGAAGGCTGCCTGATCCGCTTCGGGGACGAGACGCGGCGGATCGATTTCCGCGCCCTCACCGGCAAGGCGGTCACCGTTTACGGCCAGCACGAGGTGGTGCGCGACCTGATCGCGGCCCGGCTCGAGGCGGGCGGCGAGCTGCGCTTCGAGGCGCAGGCGACCGGCATCGACGATGTCGCCGGCTCGCCGGTGATCCACTTCAGCGAGGGCGGCGAGGCGCGGACGCTCGCTTGCGACGTGGTCGCCGGGTGCGATGGTTTCCACGGCATCACTCGCGCCGCGATCCCGGATCATGCGGTATACGAACGGGTGTATCCGTTCGGCTGGCTCGGCATCCTGGCGGAAACGCCGCCCGCGTCGCACGAGCTGATCTATGCCAACCACGAGGACGGTTTTTCCCTCCTGAGCATGCGCAGCCCGACCGTCAGCCGCATGTATTTGCAGTGCAGCCCCGACGAGGACGCCTCCGCCTGGAGTGCCGACCGGGTGTGGGCGGCGTTGCAGCGGCGGCTGCGGATCGATCTGGCGCCGGGCCCGATCCTGCAGCAGAGCGTGACCGCGATGCGCAGCTTCGTCGCCGAGCCGATGCAGCACGGACGGCTGTTCCTGGCCGGCGACGCGGCGCATATCGTGCCGCCGACCGGGGCGAAGGGCATGAACCTCGCCGTGGGGGACGTGGCGTTGCTGGCGCGGGCGCTGGAGCGCTGGTTCGGGCGGGGCGAGGATGCCGGGTTGCAGGACTACTCGGACCGCTGCCTGCGCCGGGTCTGGGCGGTGCAGCGGTTCAGCTGGTGGATGACGAGCATGCTGCACCGCTTCCCCGACGCGGGCGCGTTCGACCGCCGGGTGCAGGTGGCGGAGCTGGATTACGTCACCGGGTCGGTGGCAGGGGCGACGCCGCTGGCCGAGAACTACGTGGGCTTGCCCTGGTAACAGTCCGGCGGGTCTGGGGCGCCCGCCCCCAGGCTGTCAGCTTGGGAAGCGCGGCAAAGCGCTGCCGTCCTTGGTCTGGTACTTGGCCGCATTCAGTTGCATGGCGAGGAACGTGTAGTAGCCGCTGATCCCGACCATATCGACCACCGCCGGCTTGCCGAACCGCGTCTCGGCGCGGGCGAAGGTGGCGTCCGACACTCGGTGATTGCGGTGCAGCTCGGTCGAGAAATCGTAGACCAGGGCCTCGTCGTCGCTCATGCCCTCGGGGCGGCGGCCGTCGCGGATGGCGTCGACGATCGCCTGCTTGATGCCGGCTTTGACGGCGATCGGCGCGTGCACCGACCACTCGTAGTCCTGTCCCCATTCGCGGGCCGTCACCAGGATCACCAGCTCGGACAAGGTGTTGCCGATGCCCGACTTGTAGCGGAGGTAGTCGCCCATCGAGCGGGCCAGGCTCATGACCTCGGGGCTGTACATGAGCGGCTCGAACGGCCCGAACACCGGGGTCTTGCGGGCGGCGAGGAAGTCGGCCGCGGCCTGCTTCTGCGCATCGGTGTACTGGGCCGGCGGGATGGTCGGCAGCCGCTCCTGCGCCATGGCGGCGACAGGCAGCAGCAGAATGGCCGCAAGGCCCAGGGCGGTATGGCGCATCGTTTCCTCGTTCTTGGTTCTGCGCCGTTGTAGCAGACCACCGCGGCAAACCAATCGCCCTCCAATCCGCGCCCCCAGTCCGCGCCACCGGTCCGCGCCACCAGTCCGCGCGGTTGGGCGTCACCCCGCCGCCAAGGCTACCCGCACCGCCTGCAGCGCCTTCTTTTGCCCGCGCACCAGCCCCGGCCGCGCGCCCAGCAGGCCGCGCATGTGCCGCTGCATCCGCTGCACCTCGGACAGGTGCCGGTCGGCCGCCAACCGATGCGTCACGCTGCCGCCGTGCCGCCGATGCACGTTGAGCGGGCGCGCCACGTAGGCGACCTCGCCCCCGGCCGCCAGCACTTCGGCGTAGAGACGCCAATCTCCGGCCATGCGGAACGTCTCGAGGTCCGGCGCGCAGCGCTCGAACGCCGCGAGCAGGGCCGAGCGGCGCCACAGCACGGCGCTCGCGTTCAGGATCAGGTTGCGCTCGGACAAGCAGGCCTCGAGCATCGCGGCCGCCGGCACGACGCCGTCTTGTGCCAGCAGCCCGGCGCCGGACTGGCGATAGTAGTCCTGATGGTCGGGCCAGAGCGGCCGACCCTCGGCGTCGATGGCCCGGCTGTCGGCGAAGGCCATCACCGCGCCGGGCCGGTCGCGCAGCGCGACCGCGAGGGCGGCGAGGAAATCGGGCTCGCACTCGTCGTCCGCCTCGGCGATCCACAGCCACTCCGATTGCGCCAGCAGCGCGGCCCGGTGCCACTGCCGGAACACCGAGCCGCTGTTGGCGGCCGAGCCGACCCAGCGCACTTCGCGGCGGAAGGTGGCGGCGGTCTCGCGCACGACCGCCTCGCTGTCGTCCTCGGACGCGTCGTCGAGCACCACCACCTCGGCAACCGGATGGGTTTGCGCCAGGATCGACTGCAGCCGGCCGGGCAGATAGCGGGCGTAATTGTAATTCGGCACCACCACGGACACGTCGAGCAGGTCCGGGTGCGCCAGCCGCAGCACCTGTCCGGCATAGCGGCCGAAATCGAACTGCCGCCGGGCCTGCGCGGCGATCCGGGCGCGCACGGCGGGACGAGTGCGGGCGGCAAGGGCGCGCAGCTGGCGCACCATCGCCAGCACGTTGCCCAGCGGCACCGCCACCCCGGCATCGCACTCGCGCAGCAGGTCGGGGGCGCCGCCGCTCTCCTCGAAGGCGACGGTCGGCAGGCCGGCCGACATCGCCTCCATCACCACGGTCGGCAGCGGATCCTCGCGGGACGTCAGCAGGAACACGTCGGCCGCCGTCAGCCAATCGGCGCCGTCGGCGGCGAACGGGATGTGGTGGAAGGTGCCGGTGGCCTCGGCCAACGCCATCTCGCCGCCGAGATAGGTGTGCACGGTCGGGTCGATGTCGCCGACCCAGAGCATGTGGATCGGCGGCGTGGTTTCGCTGGCGACGCGCCAGGCCTGCAGGAACAGGTCGAAGCCCTTGCGCAGATCGGCGTAGCCGAGCCCGATCGCCAGGATCGCGTCGTCGGGGACGCGCAACCGCGCGCGCCGGGCCTTGCGGCCGGTCGCGGTCACCGGTCGATACAGGCCTTGCGGTAGCACCGCGGTGCGCTCGGGCGCCAGCGGCACCAGCTCGGTAAAGCGGTCGCGGACATGCGCCGCGCCGAACACCACGCGCGCGGCGGCCGCGGTGGCGCCGGTCACGGTGCCGACCAAGCCGCGCTCGTGCAACAGCCGCGGCAGCTCGTGGATCAGCAGGGTGCAGGCGATGCCGGCGCCCACGAGCGGCTGACAGGCGACGGCCGCGGCGCTGGTGTTGACCACGGCCGCGGCGAAATCCTGGCCGGCGTACCCCTTGGCGTAGCGGGGCAGTTCGCCGGGGTCGGAGAGCACGGTGGTGGGAGCGACCTCCCGATATTGCGGCAGCAGCTTGCCGTCGCCGAGCAGCAGGAACGCGACCTCGACGCCCTGCGTTTCGCGCAGCGTGCGGCCGAGGTTCAGCAGCAGCAGCTGCGCCCCGGCCGGGAAGGCGTCGTGGCCGACCAGCAGCAGGCGGGTGCGGGCCTGGCGGACGTCGCGGATCGCGACCGCGCGGCCGGTGGCATTGAGGAAGGCGGCGCCGAAATGTACGTCCGGCTCGAGGTAGGCGCCCTCGCCCCATTCGTTCCAGGCGTTGATGCAGACGATCGCCTGGCCGCCGACGGGCTGCTCCTCGGCCGCCGCGATCAGGCGTTCCAGCCAGGCCTGATACAGCTCGGGGGTGGCGCCGTGCACCACCATGCCGGCGCCCTGCCGGCGCGGGTCGTTGTCCCAGCCCGGCACGGCGGTGCGGATCAGCGGATAGGGCGGCGCCGACAGGTCGGAATTCGCCGCGAGCTCGGCGTAGTCGTAGACCTGCATCGTGGCGTTCTGGTCGAGCAGCCGCAGACGGTCATTAGCAAGGCTCAGGCCGTCCACCAGCTTGTGCGGCGGGAACTCGATGGCGGCGTCCATGCCCATCGGGCGCGGGTCGCGGTCGCGGAAGCTCTGCGCCATGATGAAGATGGGGTCCTCGCCCGCCGCCTGGAACAGCAGCCGCCAGCGCGCCACCGCACCGGGCGGGATCAGCCCGGCGCGATACACCATCAGCACCGGCCGCCCCTCGAGCCGGATGTAGCGGGGGTCGGCGAAATGGCGCAGGAACGTCGCGACCAACTCCGGCTCGTCCTGCGGGCGGTAGGTCTGGGCGATCAGCACCTCGTGCTCGGAGCCGTCCCAGCGCCGGGTCCAGTTCTCGTTGGCCCACATCAGGCAGAACGGCAGGTCGATGGTGGGGTCGGCGAGCAGCGCCTCGAGCGGCGCGTCCAGCAGGCGGCGGCCGTCGAACGAGTAGAAGTAGAACACGAAGCCATGCAGGCCGGCCGCGCGCGCCATTTCCGCCTGGCGCCGCAACGTGCCGGGGCCGTCCAGGCGGTAATGGCCGAGATCGCGCGGGATGCGCGGCTGGTAATGCCCGGCGAAGCGCGGCAGCGCACGGGCGACGTTGGTCCACTCGGTGAACCCCTTGCCCCACCAGCCGTCGTTCTCCGGCACCGGGTGGAACTGCGGCAGGTAGTAGGCCAGCAGCATCGCCCGGCGGCCGGCGCCGAGCGGCAGCGGCGTGATCTCCTCGAACAAGGGACCCGGCCGCGTGTTGCGGCGGACCTCCTGCGGGATGTCGGTCTCGTCGTCCGGCCGCCGCGGGAACACGCCCGGATGGTGCCGATGGGCAAGGTAGTGCAGCAGCGGCACCGCTTCCGGAGCGTTCTGCAGGTAGCGGCTGCGATAGAACACCGGGTCGAAATCGGCCGAGGGCCGCCGGTCCTCGGCGGCGCCGCGCACCAGGTAGTGCTCGAACGGGTCCATCCCGGCGGCCGCGACGTCGGGGTAGAGGTCCACGTAATAGGGCGGCGTCGAACTCGGCGAGCGGGCTCACGGTGCCGCTGGCGCGATGCTGCAGGAAGTGGGCGAGACAAAGCGTGCCGGGCGGGACCTGGTAGTGCTGCCGGTACCAGACCGGGTCGAAATAGGCGATCGGGCGGCGGCCCTCGGCTTCGCCATGCTCGGCGTAGTGCAGCAGCGGATCGGTGCCGCCATCGCGCACATCGAGGTACTGCGCGATATACCAGGCTGGCTCGAAATAAGCGTTCGGCCAGCGGTTCTCCTTCCAGCCGAAGCGGTGGAAGTGGCCGAGCGGGTCGGCACAGGCTTCGGCGAGGTCCGGATTGCGGTCGACGAACCAGGCGCCGTCGAACAGTCCCGACCGTTGGAGGATCAGGATGTCGGCAAGATCGGAGCGATCCTGAGCCGTGTTCGGCGCGCCAATAACCTGCAACGGGTTGTCCTCGGATGGACGATACGATGTCGTCGCAAGTTAACGGACCGGCCGTCAATGGATTTTACGCCGCGGCGCGCCAGTCTTATCTAATCGTTAAACAAGACGGAGGAGAGCTGACATGAAACGACGGAACCTCATCCTGGCCGCCGGCGCGGCCGCCCTGGCCCGCCCGGCCTTGGCGCAAACCGACCGCGCGCGCACGCTGGTGTTCGTGCCGCAGGCCAACCTCACCAGCCTCGACCCGATCTGGACGACGGCGACCGTCACCCGCAACTACGCCTACCTCGTGTTCGACACGCTGTACGGCACGGACGACGCGCTGCAGCCGCGGCCGCAGATGGCCGAGGGGCATACGGTGGAGGCCGACGGCAAGCGCTGGACGATCCGGCTGCGCGAAGGGCTGATGTTCCATGACGGCACCCCGGTGCGGGCGCGCGACTGCGAGGCGTCGCTGGCGCGCTGGATGAGGCGCGACAGCCTTGGCGGCTCGATCGCCGCAGTGCTGGACGCGATGGAGGCGCCGGACGACCGCACCCTGGTGTTCCGCCTCAAGCGGCCGTTCCCGCCGCTGCTGCGCGCGCTCGCCAAGACGCAGCCGAGCCCGGCGGTGATCATGCCCGAGCGGCTGGCGATGACGGACCCGTTCAAGCAGGTGACCGAGGTGGTCGGCAGCGGGCCGTTCCGCTTCCTGCCCGACGAGTACGTGGCTGGCAGCCGGGCCGTGTTCGCCAGGTTCGACGGCTATCGCCCGCGCGAGGACGCGCCGAGCAGCGTTGCCGGGCGCCAAGCGGGCGCTGGTGGACCGGGTCGAGTGGCGCATCATCCCCGAGGCCGGCACCGCGGTGAACGCGCTTCGCGCGGGCGAGATCGATTGGCTGGAGATGCCGATCCCCGACCTGATCCCGGCGTTGAAGGCCGATCGCAACGTGGTGGTCGGGCGGCTCGACCCGTACGGGCTCTATCCGGTGCTGCGCTTCAACCACCTGCAGGGACCGACCACCAACCGCGGTTTGCGCCAGGCGATTTTGGCGGCGATCGATCCGCGCGAGGTGATGCAGGCGGTGATGGGCGACGACGCGACCACCTACAACGCGCCGATCGGCTGCTTCCTGCCGGGCACCCCGTATGCGAACGACGCGGCGATGGACCGGGTCGGCGGCCGCAAGTCGAAGTCTGACCTCCAAGGCGATGCTGAAGGACGCCGGCTACGGCAGCGACCGGCTGGTGCTGCTGCACCCGACCGACCAGCCGTTCTACGACGCGATGAGCCAGGTTTGCTCGGCGACCTTGAAGGGGATCGGCGTCAACGTCGACGACGCGGCGATGGATTGGGGCACGGTGGTGCAGCGGCGGAACAGCAAGGAGCCGCTCGACAAAGGCGGCTGGTCGCTGTTCTGCACCTCGTTCCCGGCGCTCGACTACACCGACCCGCTGGCCGCCCCCGGCCTGCGCGGCACGGGCGGCGCGGCCTGGTATGGCTGGCCGACCGACCCCAAGATCGAGGAGTTGCGCGCGGCCTGGATCGACGCGGCGGACGAGGACGGACGCCGCCGGCTGGCCTCCGAAATCCAGACCGAAGCGTTCACCGAGGCGATGTTCGTCCCGCTTGGCCAATACTTCCAATCCGCCGCCTGGCGCTCCAACATCACCGGGCAGCTCAAGGCGCAGCCGCCCTTGTTCTGGAACGTCGCGAAAGGATAGCGGTGGCGGCACTCTCGGCCTTGGTTCTCGCCGGCAGCGCGCTGGGCGGCCTTGCCCGCTACTGGTTGGCGATCTGGGTCGGCTGGCTGCTGGGGCCGTCGTTCCCCTGGGGGACGCTGCTGATCAACGTGCTGGGCAGCGCGTTGATCGGCGCCGTCGGGGCGGCCACCGATGCGCGTGAGCATGCCGCGTTCCGGGCCTTCGTGATGGTGGGGGTGTGCGGCGGCTTCACCACCTTCTCGTCGTTCAGCCTGCAAACGCTGGAGTTGCTGCAAGTCGGCCGGGCGCCGGCGGCGTTCGGTTATGCGGCGATATCGTTCGCGCTTTGCTTGCTCGCAGTCTGGGCCGGGTGGCTGCTGGGCGGTGCCGCTTGGCGTTGAAGCTGGGGACGCTGAGACGGTGGGCGGGGGGCCTCATGCTCACGCTGCTCGGAGGCTGCAGCGCGGCCGAACTGCTGAACGCTACCGTGCCCGACGCGGGCGTCAGCGTCACTCGCGACGTGGCGTTTGCCGCCGGGTCGCCGCTGCGGCTCGATGTATACCGGCCGACGCGGGCGCTGGGGCCGCTGGTGGTGTTCCTGTATGGCGGCAGTTGGCGGACCGGCGACAAGTCGACCTACCCGTTCGTGGCCAAGCCGCTGGCGGCGCGCGGCGCCGTGGTGGTGGTGCCGAACTACCGGCTTTATCCGGAGGTGCAATTCCCAGCATTCCTTGACGACAACGCGCAGGCCGTGGCGTGGTCGTTGTCGCACGCGACCGCCCTTGGCGCGGACCCGTCGCAGGTCTTTGTCGTTGGGCACTCCGCCGGCGCCTACAATGCCGCGATGCTGGCGCTCGATCCCGCGTTTCTCGCCCGGGCCGGCACGACGCGCGACCGTCTGGCCGGGGTGGTGGGGCTCGCGGGCCCGTACGATTTCCTGCCCATCACCGACCCCGACGTCATTCCGGTGTTCGCGCCGGTCGATGACGGGCCGGCGAGCCAGCCGATCAGCTATGTCGATGGGCACAACCCGCCATTGCTGCTGCTGGCGGGCGACGCCGACACGACGGTTCGGCCGCGCAACACCACCAGCTTGGCGCAGCGCGTGGCGGAGGCGGGCGGACCGGTCGCCAGCCGGATCTACCCGGGGGTGGGTCACATCGGCATCGTGACCGCGTTCGCCCCGTTATTCGCCGGGAAGGCGCCGGTGCTGGAGGACGTCTGGATGTTCATCACCGGCGGTGCGGCCGAGGCCGGCCGTGCCGTCAGGGCGCGCCCGGCCGCGCGAACCATCCGCGATAGCAGGATGCCACAGACCGTCGCGCCCACCGCCAGCGTGATCATCACAACCACGGTGCCGAAAACGAAACCACTGATTAACTTCGCAGCGACTCTTTTCCCGTGATCCATGCGCCTTCTCCGAACTGCCCATCAACGACGAGTGAACGAAGCCAATTTATAACAGTTTCGTATCGTCCGCAAGGTTATTGCAAATTTGCAACATAACCAGGCCGCGCCGCCGGTTGCACAGCCGGCGGTGCTGGCCGCGCGACCAGCTTCACCGGTTGTAAACAAGGTCCGGCAACCCCATCGCGATCCCCGGCACGAATGCCAGGATCACCACCGCGACCGCCATCAGCATGACGAACGGCAACGTGCCCCAAATGATCGGGCCCAGGCCGATATCGGGCGCGATCCGGTTGATGACGAAGATGTTCAACCCGACCGGCGGGTGGATCAGCCCCATCTCCATCACCACGGCCATCACGACGCCGAACCAGATGAGATCGAACCCGGCCTCACGCAATGGCGGCAGGATGATCGGCGCGGTCATCAGGATGATCGACACCGGCGGCAGGAAGAACCCGAGCACCACCACCAGCAACAGGATGGCCGCCAGCAGCACCCACTTGCTCAGATGCTGCCCGACGATCCAGCCGGCCGCGCCTTGGCTGATGTGCAGGTAGCTCATCACATAGCTGTAAAGCAGGCTCATACCGATGATCAGCAGCAGCATGCCGCTCTCGCCCAGGGTGCCGGCGAAGATCGGCCGGATGTCGGCCGGGCGGAACGCGCCGTAGACGACCGCGATCAGCACCAGCGCCAGCACCGCGCCGAGGCCGGCCGTCTCGCTCGGCGTGGCGATACCGCCGTATAGCGCCACCATGACGCCGGTCAGCAGGATCAGGAACGGCAGCACCCGCGGCAGCGCGGCCATTTTCTGGCCGAAGCTGTAGCTGTCCTGGCGCAGGATCGCGCTGCGCGCCCCGCCGCCCCCCTGGCCCGCCTCGGCCGCCTCGGTCGCGGACGCGAACTCGCGGCGCCAGCGGATCACCGCATAGCCGGCGAACAGCGCCACCAGTAGCAGGCCCGGGCCGATCCCCGCCAGGAACAGCCGGCCCAGCGACTGCTCGGCGGCCACCGCATACAGGATCAGCACGATCGAGGGCGGCAGCAGGATGCCGAGCGTGCCGCCCGCCGCCACCAGCCCGGCCGCGAAGCCCGGCGAATAGCCGCGGCGGCGCATTTCCGGAATGCCGGAGCTGCCGATCGCGCTGCAGGTGGCGGGCGAGCTGCCGGCCATGGCGGCGAACAGGCCGCAGGCGAGCACGACGGCGACGCCCAACCCGCCGGGCACCCGGTGCAGCCAGGTGTGCAGCGCGTCGTAAAGGTCCTTGCCGGCGCGCGACTTGCCGATCGCGGCGCCCTTAAGGATGAACAGGGGGATGGTCAGCAGGGTGATGCTGGCCAGCTCCTCGTAGACGTTCTGCGCGATGGTATCGAGCGAAGCAGCCGGCATGAAGGCGAGCATGAACACGGTCGCGACCCCGCCGAGCGCGAACGCGATCGGCATGCCGGAAAACAACGCCGCGAGCGTCGCCCCGCCATACAGCAAGCCGAGCTGCAGCGTATCCATCAGTGCGGCGACGGCGCGAGGTGCGCCGGCTGGGAGTCGGCGTGACGGGAGCCCAGCACCTGCAGCAGCAGCTGCACCGCGAGCAGCGCCATGCCGACCGCCATGCAGCCGTACGGGATCCACAGCGGCGGACCCCAAGCGGACGGCGTGGTCTGCCCGTCCTCGAGCGCTTCGGCCAGCAAGGCGAAGCTTTTCCAGGCGAAGAAGCTGACGAACAGGAAGCTGAGCACGTCGGCGAGCCAGCGGCGCACCCGGTCGGCGCCGGGCGGCAGGATGGCGCCGAGCGCGTCGATCGCCACGTGGCCGCGGCGCGCCTGCACCCAGGCGGCCGAGGCGAAGGTGGCGCCGATCAGCAGAAAGGTGCTGAGCTCATCCTGCCAATCGGACGGCACCGCGAAGAAATAGCGGCCGGCGACTTCCCAGGTCAGCACGACGCCGGCAACGGCGATCGCGATCCCCGACAGCACCGCCATCACCCCGTTCAGCAGCCCGACGACCGCCTGCGCCGCCCCCAGCACTCCGACTCGCGGCACGTCGGCCGCGGGGATCGCGCCGGACGCGGCGTCGATCCCGTGCGTGCTCAAGCCACCGCCTCGGCCAGCTTGAGCAAGGAGGCGCAGCTGGCATTGCGGTCGGCGAAGTCCTTCCACGCCGTCTGCTGCGCGAGCGCCTTCCACTTGCCGATCGCGTCCGGGTTCATCTCGCGCGCGGTCACGCCGACCTTGGCGTACACCTTGGCGAGGTCGTCGTCGTCGGCCTTCGCCGCGTCCAGGCCGAACTGCTCGAGCTCGGCGCCGACCGTGGTGATGGCCTTCTGCTGCTCGGCCGGCAAGCTCTCGAACACCTGCTTGCTCATCAGCAACGGCTCGAACATGAACCAGAAGCTGCCGGTCTTGCCGGAGGTGATCGCCTTGCTGATCTCCTCAAGCCGAAACGAGATCAGGCTCGTGCTGGAGGTAACGGCCGCGTCGAGCGTGCCGGTCTGCATGGCGGCGTAGATCTCGTTGGACGGCACCGAGCTGATGATGCCGCCGGCCTGCTTCAGCATCAGGTCCATCTCACGCGAGCCGCCGCGGATCTTCAGTCCCTTCACGTCATCGGGCTGCACCACCGGCGTCGACCGGCTGGCGACGCCGCCGGCCTGCCAAACCCAGGTGATGATCTTGACACCGCGCTTGTCCAGCAGCGCCGTCAGTTCCTGTCCGATCGGCTGGGTCTTCCAGGCCATGCCCTGCTCGTAGGTTGTGACCAGGCAAGGCATCAGGCCGATGTTGACCTCCGGCACCTCGCCGCCCGCATAAGCGAGCGGGTAGACGCTCATGTCGAGCGCGCCCTTCCGCAGGGCGCCGAACTGGGCCACCGTCTTCATCAGCGATGACCCGGGATAAATCTCGAAAGCCAGTTCGCCGTTGGTGCGCGTCTGCACCTCGGACGCGAAACGCCGGGCCAGGCGGTCGCGGAAATCGCCTTGTTCGAGGGTTCCGCCCGGGAATTGATGGCTGATCTTGAGCGTGCGGACGGCGGCAGCGCGGGCGCCGTGCAGCATGGCTGGCGCGGCCAACAGGGTCGCCAGTGTCGCTCGGCGGGTAAAACGCATGAAATCTCCCAGAAGATTTTTTTACTTATCGGCTAAATACGTTCCACACCCACTGGTTGCAAGCGGCGTTGACGAGGGGTTGACTGCCTTTCCGGTGAGCTAAGCTGGAGGCGCATCTTGAGCGGTCGAGAATACCCGTCACGGCCGCTAATCGGCCTCGGCGTTGTCCTGCTCAGGCAAGCCTCGGTGTTGCTGGTGCGGCGCGGCAAGGCGCCGTTGGCCGGCGCCTGGTCACTGCCGGGCGGGGCCCAACGTGTCGGCGAGACGGCCGAAGCGGGGGCGCGGCGCGAGCTTCGCGAAGAGGCTGCGGTGGAAGCTGGGCCGATGCGGCTGGCCGCCCACGTGGACAGCATCCACCACGACGCGTCCGGGCTCGTTCAGTATCACTATACGATCCTGGACTTCGCCGCGACGTGGCAGGCAGGAGAGCCGGCGGCGGGCGGCGACGTGACCGACGCGCGTTTCGTGCCGCTGACGCAGCTGGCCGGCTACGATCTTTGGAGCGAGGCGCACCGGGTGATCGGCATCGCCCGCGAGCTGCTCAACTGCGGCGGCGGCGCGACGGCGACGGCTTGTCGAGACTGAACGTCAGCGCCAAGCCGGTGGAGATCAGCCCGGCGCAGGCGGGCAGCAGCCAAAGCGGCCGCTGCAGGAACGGCAGCTCCACCCAGTCCCACAGCCAACTCATGCTGTGCAGCTTGGCCCAGCCGACCATGCCGGAGTCGAGCATCTGCAAGCCGTGCCCCAGGGTCAGGCCGAGCGGCATCAACGACGCGATGCCGACCGCCGCTACAAGGAACGTCGCCGCCAGGACTGCGAAGATGCGTGCCGCCATCACATGAACAGCTTCTCGTTGCCGAGCCCAGAATACAACGACGCGACGAACTCGCCATAGCCGTTATAGATCTTGGTCGGCACGCGTTCATCCGTCCCGATCAGCCGCTCGCTCGCTTGCGACCAGCGGGGATGCGGCACCTCGGGGTTCACGTTGGCCCAGAAGCCGTATTCCGCGGGCTGCAAGCCTTCCCAGAAGGTGGACGGCTGCTTGTCCGTGAAGGTAATCCTCACGATCGACTTCGCCGACTTGAACCCGTACTTCCACGGCAGGACCAGCCGGATGGGCGCGCCGTCCTGCTTCGGCACCGCCTTCCCGTACATTCCCGTCACCATGAAGGCGAGGTCGTTGTTCGCCTCCGCCATCGTGCATCCCTCGACATAGGGCCAATTGAACTGGCTGGCACGCAGACCGGGCATGGTCTTTGGGTCGGCGAGGGTCTCGAACGAGATGTACCGGGCCGACGCCGTCGGGTTGGCAATCTTGACTAGGGCGGAGAGCGGAAACCCGGTCCAGGGCACGGTCATGCCCCAGCCCTCGACGCAGCGGTGACGGTAGATGCGCTCCTCGAGGGTGACATGCTTGAGCAGGTCGTCGAGGTCGAGCTTCCTCGGCTTGTCCACCAGGCCCTCGATGCTGATGGACCAGGGGCTGATCGGCAGACGCTGGGCGGCGCGGTAGATGCTCTTGTCGGTGCCGAACTCGTAATAGTTGTTGTAGGTGGTCGACGCGTCCTCCGCGGTGATCGCGCGGCCGCCGTCATATTTGGGATTGCGCGGCGCTCCTTGCGCCCAGGCGGCGGCGCCCGGCGCGGCGATGCCGGCGAGCGCGGCCCCGGCGAGCAGCTTGCGGCGCGACAAGACCAGGTGTTCGGACGTGACCTGGTGTTCAGCGATCTCCCAGCCCCGGCGCGTGACGACGTGCATGCGGCTTCCTCCTCGGTGATGCTGTCCAAGCCGGCCCGATGCCGTGCTGCAGGAAGACTAGCATCTGGGGAGCCTTCGTCCCAAGTCACCTGCCCGTTGCAGCAAAACCGTCCGCCGCCGCGGTCGCCCGCCGCTCCCGATCCAGCAGCGCCCGCTTGCGCGGCACGCCCCAGCGATAGCCGGTGAGGTCGCCGTCCTTGCCGACCACGCGATGGCAGGGGACGGCAAGCGATACCGGGTTCGTCGCGCAGGAGCGAGCGACCGCGCGCACCGCCGCCGGTGCGCCGATCGCCGCGGCCACTTCGCCGTAGGTTCGGGTCTGGCCGGGCGGGATGGCGCACAGCGCGGTCCATACCCGCTGCTGGAATGCGGTGCCGCGCAGGTCGAGCGGCAAGGCCAGCGCCGCCTGCGGCTCCTCCAAGAAGGCGAGAACCGCCTGCAGGATCTCGGCCAGGCCCTCGTCGTCCGCCTGCAGCTCGGCACGCGGGAAGCGGCGGCGAAGGTCACCCATCAGCGCATCGTCCGGCTCGGCGAATCCGAGGAAGCAGACGCCGCGGTCGGTGGCGCCGACCAACAACCGGCCGAACGGGCAATCGGCAAAGGCGGTGCGGATCACCTCGCCGGCGCCGCCCCGGCGCATCGCCCCCGGCGTCATGCCGAGCAGCCGGGCGGTGTTCTCGTAAACCCGGCTCTCCGAACCGTAACCGGCGTCGATCACCGCATCGACCACCCGGGCGCCGCCCGCCAGCGCAGCCTGCAGCCGACGGGCGCGCACGCCCTCCGCGTACGACCGCGGGGTGACCCCGGTGTGGTCGCGGAACATGCGCAGGAAGTGGAACCGCGAGTAGCCGCTGCGCTCGGCCAACCGCTCCAGCGACGGGACCGCTTCCTCGGCCTCGATGAAGGTGCAGGCGTCCTCCACGACGGCCCGCGCCAGGGCGGCACGCTCGTGCTTGGGGTCGCAGCGCTTGCAGGCGCGGAACCCGGCCGCTTCGGCTTCGGGCACGCTGTCGAAGAAGCGCACGTTGCGCCGCAGCGGCCGCGGTGACGGACAGCCGGGGCGGCAGAACACGCCCATCGTGGTGACGGCGTAAAGGAAGTCGCCGGCTTGCCGGTCGAGCACGGCCGACCAGCGCAGGTCATCGGAGCGGATGGCGACGGTGCAGTCCATGGTCTGGCTCTCCTGTTCCATGCGCACAGAATGGGGATGCCGGCGAGCAGCAACCATCCGGGGATTGCGCCGGCTACAACGACACCAACTGGGTCATGCTCTAGCCGAGGCTTTGCGTCATGCCGCCCATGGTCTGGGTCATGCCGCCCTGGCCCATGCTCTGTTCCGCGCTCCCTCCCGGTGCGTTCGCGTCGAGCTGCTGCTGCAGCAGGGGCCGCCAGTCGCGGAAGAACATGGTTCCCATCAGCGCGGCAAGCCGGCTGAGATCGGTCTGCAGCCGGTCGAGGAAGACGTGCAGCCCGTCCGGCAGGTGCAGGTGCGACAGGTCCTGCAGCATGGCCTGCAGCTCGTCGATGCTGGCCAGCACCTGGGCGGTGTCGCGCAAGCCGTAGCGGCTGCGCAGGTGATTGAGGTGCAGCACCATGGTCATGACGCACATGCCGACGCTGCGGGCGAAGGCGGTGCCGCCGAGCAGGAACGTCACTACGTCGCCGGGCTCGAAGCCGGGCTCGGCGACCCGGCGGAATGCGTGGTAGCCGGCGGCGGCGCGCAGCACCGCGTTCCACTGTGTCAGTTCGGCCACACGCCGCTCCTCGGCAGTGCCGCGGACCAGCAGGTGATACTTGATGTCCAGCAGCCGGGTGGTCTGGTCGGCGCGCTCGATCAGCCGGCCAAGCTCGTAGAAATGCCAGCCCTGGTCGCGAAAGAACGTCCCTTCGGTGATGCCGGTATGCGCCTGCACGCCTTCCTTGATGCGGCGGCACAACCGGGACAGGGCGGCGCCGGTCAGCTCCTCGGGCTCGATCGCCAGCACGTCGCGATGGAACACGTTGAGCTGCATCCACATCTCGGTGCTGATCAGCGGACGCAGCTTGCGGGCATTGGTGCGTGCCGCCTCCATCGAGGCGGGGATCGAGGTCGGGTTGGCGTGGTCGAGCAGGTAGAACCGCTTCACGCTCGGCCCATCCATCGCCAGGCCGCGCGCCGCCAATCCGGCCTCGTCGGAGTTGATGGCGACCAGCGCCGCCCAAGACTCGGCCTCACGCCCGGGGCTTTCGAAGGTCTGGGTGACGTCGATCAGCCGGGCCAGGTTCTCGACCCGCTCGAGGTAGCGCGCCATCCAGAACAGGCCTTCGGCATCACGCGTCAGCAGGGCGGTGTCGTGCAGGCTCATTCGGCGAGCACCCAGGTGTCCTTGGAGCCGCCGCCCTGGGACGAGTTGACGATGATGCTGCCCTCCTTCAACGCGACCCGCGTCAGGCCGCCGGGCAACACCCAGGTGTCACGGCCGGTGATGGCGAACGGCCGCAGGTCGAGGTGGCGGGGCCGCAGCCCGGCGTCCGTCAGGGTGGGCGCCACCGACAGGCCGATCATCGGTTGGCTGATCCAGTTCGACGGGTTCTTCAGCAACGCCGCGCGCGCGGTCTCGAGCTCGGCGGCGCTGGCGCGCGGGCCGACGGTGATGCCGTAGCCGCCGCTTTCGCCGACCGGCTTGATCACCAGCTGCTCGAGGTGGGCGAGCGTGTAGTCGAGGCCGGCCTGCTCGCCGCAGATATGGGTTTCGACGTTCGGCAGGATCGGATCCTGGTCGAGGTAGTAGCGGATGATTCGCGGCATGTAGGCGTAGATCGCCTTGTCGTCGGCGACGCCAGTGCCGACCGCGTTGGCGATGGTGACATTGCCGCGCCGCCACGCGCCGATCAGGCCGCGCACGCCCAGCATGCTGTCCGGCAGGAACACCGCCGGGTCGAGGAACTCGTCGCTGATGCGCCGGTAGATAGTGTGCACGCGATGCAGGCCGCCGGTGGTGCGCATCCACACCCTGTCGTCCTCGACCACCAGGTCGGCGCCTTCCACGAGCTGTACCCCCATCTCGCGGGCCAGGAACACGTGCTCGAAATAGGCCGAGTTGTAGATGCCGGGCGACAGCAGCACGACTTGCGGGTCGGCGACGCCCTCCGGGGCGATGTCGTTCATCGCCTGGCGCAGCCGGCGGCCGTAATCGTCGACTGGACGCAGGTTCATCCCGGCGACCAGGTCGGGGAAGGTGCGCAGCATCAAATGCCGGTTCTCGACCACGTAGGACACGCCGGACGGGGTGCGGGCATTATCTTCCAGCACCCGGAAGATGCCCTGCTCGTCGCGCACCAGGTCGATGCCGCAGATATGGACGTAGGTTCCGAACCGGACCGGGAAGCCTTCCATCTCGGGCCGGTAGTTGCTGTTGCCGTAGACGAGCGCCGCCGGGACCACGCCGTCGGTGACGATGCGGCGGGCGTTGTAGATGTCGCCGAGGAACAGGTTCAGCGCACGTACCCGTTGCGCGACGCCGGCTTCGAGCACCGCCCACTCGCGCGCGGTGATGATGCGCGGAATGCAATCGAACGGAAGGATCCGGTCGATCGCCGTCGCTTCCGAGTAGACGGTGAACGTCACGCCGAGGTTGACCAGCTCGTCCTGCGCGAGACGCGCCCGTTCACGCAGGGCTTCGAGGCCGATGGCGCCAATCCGGGCACGTACCTGCTCGGACGGGCTGCCGGGCGTCGCGACCCGGGTCAGCTCACAATAATATTCGCCCGCATCGTAGGCACCGAATGGATCTGGCGCGTTTTGTGCGGTCAAGTCGTTCATCTGCTCGACATACCGCATGCCGTTGAGCTGCCATAGCCCCCCTCGCCGCGACCCCGTGCGGCGTCGCGGTCACAACGATCGGGGAACGATGGCGGCGACCGGTTTTGTAATTGCGTGCCGAGGGATAGACGGTCTACTTCATTGCCTAGGTAAACGGCGTCGGGCCAACCTCAACCTGGATTATCCGGAGAACCGCACCCATGCGTTTGTTGCTGACCAGCCTCGTGGCCGCGAGCTTGCTGAGTTCGCCGCTACTCGCCGCCGACTGCGCCCGGCCGGCCGAGAACACCGCGCTCGACGTGACCGCGCTCAAGACCCAGCTGATGGTCATGGCGCTAACTTGCCAGGCCGACGAGCGCTACAACTCGTTCGTGATGAAGTACCGGCCTGACCTTGTGCAGACCGACAAGTCGCTGAACTCCTACTTCAGCCGGGCGTTCGGCCGCTCGGCGGCCAAGCAGCGGGACGACTACGTGACCCAGCTCGCCAACTCGCAGTCGCAAACCGGGCTGCGGCAGGGGTCGCTGTTCTGCGACCGCAACCTTGCCACCTTCGACGAGGTGATGGCGTTGCGCAACAACGGCGAGCTGACCGAGTTTGCGGCTGGCAAGCTGGTGGCCGCCCAGCCGATCGCAGTCGAGGAGTGCGGGGCGGCGCCGGAGCGTCCGGCACGGACCCCGGCTGCGCGTCGCCGCCGCTCCTGAAACAGCCGATACCCGTGAAAAGGGCCCCATTTGGGGCCCTTTTTGTTTGGCCGCGGCGGCGCCGGTCAGCGGAAGACGATCTCGACCCGGCGGTTCTGCGGCTCGCGCACGCCCGGTCCGGTCGCGACCAGCGGACGGCTGAACCCGTAGCCTTGGGTTGTGATGGCGGCCCGGGGAACGCCGAGCCGGACCAGTTCGGCGGCCACCGTGTCCGCGCGCCGCACCGAGAGCCTTTGGTTGAAGCGGGCGCTGCCGGTGGTGTCGGTATGGCCTGAGACCTCGATGCGGGTGACCTGGACGCGCTGGCTGGCCTGGGCGGCCTCGGCCACGACCTGTCGGGCACGCTCGGTGAGGTCGGCGCGGTCCCAGTCGAAGAACACCTGGTAGGTCCGCGCGGCCTGTGTTTGCGGCGGGGCGGCCGGCGGCGCCTCGGCGGGTGGCGGGGCGACGTTGAAGGCGTAGCGCAGGCCGACGAGCAGGCTGTGGTTATAGTTGTCGGTTGTGGTCTGCTTCACACTGATGGCCCCGGCGCCCCCGCCCGAGGCGAAGCTGTTGCTGAAGCGGTCACCCGCGAGGGCGTAGAAGCGGTACTCGGTCGTGAATGAAAGGCCGACGACCGGCGGTATCGGAAAGGACAATCCGGCGATCGCCTGATAAGCGAAGCTGCCGTCCGACGCGCTGCCGCGATCTTGGTGCTCCTCGACCCGGCCATAGCCTAAGCCGCCGCCGATGTACGGGTAGATGTACGGGCTACCGACATCGAGATCGAACAGCGCGTTTACCATGGCGCCGTATTTCTGCTCGCTCGCGCTGCGGATGTTGCTCGGTGTGTTGTAGCGGTAATTGCCTTCGACCTCGACCCGCAAGCCGTTGCCGAAGCCGTAGCCGATGCTCGCCAAGCCGACATAGCCGGCGTCGAACGGCACTTTTTGCGAGTTGAACGAGCGGGTCGTGGCCGACGTCGTCAACGTGTTGACGGTCTCGCGCTGCAGGAAATTGCCGCCGCCGGCCGCGCCGATATAGAGGCCGCTCACGGGTTGCGCGGCGGCCGTGCCGGGCAGCGCCGCAAAGGGAGCCAGCACCGTCGCAGCCAGCAGAAGTTTACGCGTCATCCAGAGTCTCCTGTGGGCCGGACCGGGCCGCGAGAACGTATAATGGTCCGCTTGGCCCGTGAAGTTACGCCCGACGCGGACCGCGCAGAGGGTTCGCTGCGTTCTTCCCGTAGTGTGGTGCGCTGACTGCCACAGCCCGTCACGCAAAAGGCCGGTCCACACTGTGAACCGGCCCTTTCCGTCGTCGGCTGGCCGGCATCGTCGCCAGCCAGCCTGATGGTCCCCGTTAGCGGAGGACGATCTCGACGCGGCGGTTCTGCGGCTCGCGCACGCCCGGCCCGGTCGCGACCAGCGGACGGCTGAAGCCGAAGCCCTGGGTCGTGATCGCGCTGCGCGGCACGCCGAGGCGGACCAGTTCGGCCGCGACGTTCTGCGCCCGGCGGACCGACAGGCCCTGGTTATAGCGGGCCGTGCCGGTGGTGTCAGTGTGACCCGAAACCTCGATCCGGGTGACCTGCACGCGCTGGGTGGCCTGCGCGGCCTCGGCGACGATCTGCCGGGCGCGGTCGGTCAGGTCGGCGCGATCCCAGTCGAAGAACACCAGGTAGGTGCGCGCGGCCTGCTGCGGCGGCGTGACCGGAGGCTCGGCGATGACCGGCGGCGGAGCCTGGTTGAAGGCGTAGCGGACGCCGGCCATGATGCTGTGGTTGTAGTTGTCGTCGAACTTGACGCGGGCCCGGGTCGAGAGGCCCGGAGCAGGCGCGGACTGCAGATACTGGTAGTTGTAGGTGCGGTTCTCGGCCAGGCCGAGGAAGCGATACTCGAGCGTCAGCGCGAGGCCCGGAACGGCCGCGATCGGGAACGCCGCGCCGACGATGCCCTGATAGGCCGGAGCGCCACGGCTCTCGTTGGTGCGGAGCTGCGAGCTGATGCCCGCCGGGAAGCCGGCGAGCGGGCCGGTGTTGCCGTAGAAGCGCGCATTGCGATCCTGCGCCCAAACGTAGCCGCCGCCGACGCCGACATACGGCAGCAACGGGATGCCGAGCGAGGTCAGGTCGAAATCGTACAACACGTTGAACATCGCGCTGTACTTCTGCTCGTCGCCGCCTGCGGAAACCGACGCAGCGCCATTCTTGGCCTTGTTAAACTTGTTGGTCCGGTAGCCGCCTTCGAGTTCGAAGCGCAGACCATTGCCCAAGCCGTAACCGACGCTGGCGACGCCGACGAACCCGGTGTCCAGCTCAACCTTGGAGCCGCTGAAGGGGGTCGAGCGGATGCTGCGCTGCGGCAGCGACACATTCTTGACCGTCTCGTCCTGCATCAGGTTCGCACCGGCGCCGGCGCCGATGTAGAGGCCGTTGATCGCCTGGGCCTTTGCAGCCACCGGGGCGACCAGTACGGTCGCGGCCAGGAGCGCGCTGCGGAGCTTCATGTCATCTCTCCTCGTTCATAATCTGCGGGTCGCGCAGCCGGGGGTGGTGGTCGGAACTCGTCCCCCGCCTCTCGGTGACTGCACAATAACACTCCTTGCGGCGAGTGCGAGATGGTTGCTGAGGTTTCCACACTGGTTGTGGCTGAACCGCAACACCGGGCCACACAGAATGGTCACACTCTCTCGATCGGATCCGGAACGGTTCACTCGACGATCCGCGCCTCGAATGGCGGCCGCAAGTTGGGCGCCTCGAACTCCACCACCCACAAATCGGGGTCGCGCTTGACCTGCCGGTCCACATACGCGTCCGCGACCGACTGCTCCACGGCCGCCGCCCCGGTGCCGGCCATCCACGCGATGTCGCCCTCCCCGGCCCGCACCTGCGACAGCACCCGCAACCCGGTCCGGCTGCGCAGGACCACCAGGACGCCGCCCGCGTCGGGGTCGCCGCGCCGCAGCACGGCCCCGGGCTGGCCGTTGCCGTCGCCGAGCCGCAGCGCCATCTGCACCCATAGCTTGGCCTTGACCCGTGGCTCGCTCACCGCCTCGCTCCCTGCCTTCGGACTGCCTCGCCCCATGCCGCTTGGCGCGGTCCGCCACGCTTGATGCCGCAATCGGCGCCTGCCAGATAGGGTGTCACGTGGGGCGAGATAGGTTGGGGAACGATGGCAGCCGATGATCGGATGAGCGCGGCGCAACGGGCGTACGAAGCTAAGCGCGCCGAAAAGGCCGGAAAGTCGCTCGACGCCTGGTTGAACGAGAAGCGCAAGCGGGACGCGGCGGCCGCCAAGCCTGCCGCCGCCGCAGCGCCGCCAACGCCGAAGAAGCCGGGCCTGATCTCCCGGCTGCTCGACCGCGCGCACAAGCCGCTCTGATCGCCGCCCACGCGGATTGGAGCGTCGACCCGGCGAAACGGTGGATGGCGGTGGCCCGCGGCGGCATGCCGCCCTGGACGCTGTCGGTGGCGCCGGTCGGCCCGGTCGGCAGCTTGCTGCAGCGCCTGCTGCAGCAAGCTGCGGGCGCATCGGTCGCGTTTGGCGTCGATTTCCCGGTGGGCCTGCCCCGTCGCTACGCCGAACTGCACGCCGGACCGGCGCGCGACTTCCCGGAGTTCCTCCGCGCCTTGGCTGGACGGCCCGGATTCCTCGAGGTCGCCGAGCGGCTGGACCAGGTCGGGCCCGCCCGCCCCTTCTACCCGCGGCACGGAACGCGCGGCATGACCCGCTTGTCGCACGCACTGGCGCTCGGCCTCGCCGACGCCGGGGCGCTGTCGCGGGCTTGCGACCGGGCGACGGCGCTGCGGCCGGCGGGCGCGCCGCTGTTCTGGACGCTCGGCGCCAACCAATCCGGCAAGGCGGCGCTGGCGGCCTGGCGCGACCTGCTGCTGCCGGCGTTTGCCGACGCGGTGCCACTGGCGCTTTGGCCGTTTGAGGGGCCGTTCCGGACACTGCTGCGGCCCGGCACCGTGGCGCTTGCCGAAACCTACCCGGCCGACGCGCTGCGCCAGCTCGGGCTGCGGCCGGTCGGCAGCAAGCGACGGCAGGCGGACCGCCGCGCGCTCGTCCCCGGCCTGCGCCAGGCGATGCAGGCGATCGGCGCCGCCCCGGACGACGCGCTCGAGCG
Source organism: uncultured Alphaproteobacteria bacterium (assembly GCA_963792675.1). Taxonomy (GTDB): domain Bacteria; phylum Pseudomonadota; class Alphaproteobacteria; order Acetobacterales; family Acetobacteraceae; genus JBBROS01. Next base: position 114,746 of record CAWBWT010000005.1, on the reverse strand, counting down.
CTGCATGGCGGACGGCTTCGGCGCCGATGCGGCCGGTGAGGACCGGCTCGATTGCCTGCTCGGCGTTTTGTGCGTGCTGCTGGTCGTGGCGGGGCGCCGTCCCGATACGCCGCCGCCCGATCCCTGGCTCACCACCTGGGAAGGCTGGGTGCTCGGCCAGGCGGAGTGAGAGGCTAGCCCGAATATAGGCTAGCCCGAGTACAAGCCGGCCGCCCGCGCCCGTGCCCGGGTCAGGGCGGCGAGCAGGTCGAGCGTCGGGGTCGCGATCCCATGCGCCCGCGCCATGTCCAACGGCACGGTATAGAGCGCGTCGATCTCCATCGGCCGGCCCAGCTCGAGGTCTTGCAGGATGCTGGTCTTGTGCCCGGACTTGGCACCGTTGCGCACCTGCCCGTCCGCGTCGCCGGACACACGGCAGCCCAGCGCTTCGGCCACGGCCGCCGCTTCGGCCACCACCTGCCGAGTTGCGGCCTGGCACGCGGCCTCGGCATAGAAATCCTTGGGCGCGCTGGCGGTGAGCACGCCCAGTGGCCCGCTGCCGAGGTTGAGCAGCAGCTTCGACCACACCACGTCGCGGATCCGCTCGCTAATTTCGACTGTGAGGCCGCCGGCGCGCAGCACCTCGGCCAGCCGATCGAGGCGCGGCGACGGGTTGCCATCCAGCTCGCCCAGCACCAAGCGATTGCCGCGGTGCTCCACCCGGACGACGCCCGGCTCGACCACGGTGCACGCCGAATAGACGACCCCGCCGACCGTGCGGCGCACGCCGACCGTTTGCCGCAATACGCCGCCGGGATCGAGCAGTGGCAGGTCCGTGCCGTCATCCCGCCCGCCATGCGCATGGAAGTACCACCACGGGATGCCGTTGGTCGCGAACACCACCGGCGTGTCCGGCCCGAGCAACGGGGCAAGGCCGGACGCGATGACCGGCAGGGCCGGCGCCTTCACGGCGACGATCACCGCATCCTGCGGGCCCAGTTCGGCGGGGTCGTCGCTGACGGCGATGTCGGCATGCAGCGTCTCGTCGGGCGCGGTCACGCGCAGCCCGGCCCGGCGCACGGCATCGAGCTGAGCGCCCCTCGCCACGGCCGACACGGCCGCGCCGCCCTTGGCCAGGCGGGCGGCGAGATGGCCGCCGATGGCGCCCAGGCCGACCACACATATTTTCATATCGCTCGCCCCCGCATCATTGCCCCGGCTCCGGGTCGTGGTCAGCCGAACGGCGCCGCACCATGCGGTGCGGACCCTGTTAGAGCAAGGTTTGCTGGACTGGTTCGGCGCGCGCACCTATACGGGCCCGCACGCGCTTCTGAGGGATTATGATGACCGGCCAACCTGTTGCAACGGCCAACGATGCGATTATCCCGGTGATCCTGTCGGGCGGATCGGGCACCCGCCTGTGGCCGGTGTCACGGGAAGGCTTTCCCAAGCAGCTCTGGCCGCTCGTTTCGAACCGCACCATGCTGCAGGAGACCGCGCTGCGCGGCGTCGGACCTCGGTTCGGGCCGATGATGGCCGTGTGCAACAACGAGCACCGGTTCCTGATCGCCGAGCAGCTGCGCAACGCCGGGGTCGAGCAGGCGACGATCGTGCTCGAGCCGGTCGGGCGCAACTCCGCCCCGGCGATCACCGCCGCCGCCTTGCTGGCGCCCTCCCCGGACAGCGTGCTGTGGATGATGGCCGCCGACGCCGCGATCGAGCGCACCGATGCCCTGCTCGAGGCGCTCGAGCTCGCGGTGACGGCGGCACGGGCGGGCAAGATCGTCACCTTCGGGATGCAGCCGCACCGTGCCGAGACCGCCTATGGCTACCTCGAGGTCGGGCCCGAGCTGCCGGAAGCGCCCGGGGTGCACATCCTCAGCCGATTCATCGAAAAGCCGAACGCCGAAAAGGCCGCGGAGCTCGCCGCGAGCGGCAAACACCTGTGGAATTCCGGGATGTTCGTGTTCACCGCCCGCACCCTGATTGCGGAGATGGCCAAGCACGCGCCCGAAGTGCTGTCCGCAGTCGAGCAGGCGGTGGCGGAGCGCACCCAGGACCTCGACTTCGTCCGGCTGGGCCCGAAGGCGTTCACCGCCTGCCCGAATATCAGCCTCGATTACGCGGTGGCCGAGCGCACCGACCTTGCGGCGGTGGTGCCGGCGAGCCTGGGCTGGTCCGACGTCGGGAGCTGGGATGCGCTGTGGGAGCGGCTGCCGAAGGATGCCGACGGCAACGTCTTGGTGGGCGACGTATTGTTGGAGAAGGCAAAAAACTGCTTCGTGCGCAGCGACGGCATCCTGACCGCGGTGGTCGGACTCGAGGACGCGGTGGTCGTGGTTACCGGGGACGCGGTTCTGGCGATGCACCGCGACCGGGCGCAGGACGTCAAGCAGGTGGTGGACCGGCTGCGCGCCGCCGGACGGCACGAGGCGGTGGCGCACAACCGCAACTATCGGCCGTGGGGGTTTTACGAGAGCCTGATCAAGGGCGACCGGTTCCAGGTCAAGCGCATCGTCGTGTCGCCCGGGGCGCAGCTCAGCCTGCAGATGCATTACCACCGGGCCGAGCATTGGGTCGTGGTGAGCGGCAGCGCCGTGGTGCACCGCGACGGCGAGGACAAGCTCGTGCGCGAGAATGAGAGCATCTACCTGCCGCTCGGCTGCGTGCATCGGATGTCGAACCCGGGCCGGATCCCGCTGACGCTGATCGAGGTGCAATCGGGCAGCTACCTCGGCGAGGACGACATCGTGCGCATCGAGGACACCTACGGCCGGGTCTGATGCGAGGCTGCCTGGTCTGCGTCCTCTGATGCGGACGTGCCTGGTCGACGTCCGCTGCCTGCAGGACCCGCCGTTTCGGGAGCGCGGCATCGGACGGCACGCCCGGGCTTTGCTGAGCCGGGCGCGGGAGTTCCTGCCGGGGCGGCGCATCGTCGGCCTGGCGGATGCCGCGATGCCGGCGCTGAACGCCGACGTACGGGCGTTGCTCGATGAGGTACGGACCACCGCCTACACCGGCGCACTGACCGGCCCCTGCTCGTTCGTGCAGCTTTCGCCGATGACGCACGACCCGCTATTCGTCGGACGGCTGCTGACCCATCCGGCGGTCGCGTCGGCGGCGGTGGTCTACGACTTCATCCCGCTCGACGAGCCGGACCGCTACCTCGGCGACGCCGGCACCCATCTCGACTACCACGTCAACCTGCGCTGGCTGGCCCGGCACGGCTTGTTCCTGCCCATCTCGGCCGATGCGGCGACCCGGCTGCACGAGCTGCTGCATGTTCCCGGCCGCCGCATCGTGATCACCGGTGCGCCGCTCGGCCCGGCGTTCGAAACGCTGCCGCCCGGACGCCCGCGGCATGTGCTGGTCGTCGCCGGCGCCGACCCGCGCAAGAACCCAGACTGCGTGATCCGCGCCCATGCCCAGGCCGCGGCGCTGCAGGCGGCGCGGGTGCCGCTGGTGATCACCGGGGCCTACGGCGCCGAGTGGCTGGAGGCGCAGCGCAACCGGGTGACCGAGCTCGGCGGCGACCGCGCGCTGCTGCTGGCGCCGGGCCATGTGGACGAGCCCAACCTGCTCCGACTGTATGCGGACGCCTGGTGCGTGGTGGCGCCGTCGCGCGCCGAGGGGTTCTCGCTGCCGGTGGTGGAGGCGATGGCGGCCCAGGCGCCGGTGCTCGCGTCGGACATTCCGGCGCATCGCGAGCTGCTGCAGGAGGGTCTGTTCGAGCCGGACGACGCGGCGACGCTGGCCGGGCTGCTGGATCTGGCGATGCAGCCGGAGTGGCGTGCGGCCGCGCTGGCGCGGCAGGCGACGGTCTGGCCGCGGTTCCGCGAGGTCCAGGTGGCGCGGCGGTTCTGGGCGGCGGTCGACCGGCTCGTGCCCGGTGCTCCGCCCTCGACCCTGGCCTCGACCCTGGCCTCGACCCTGGCCTCAACCCCGGCCTCGACCTGGGCCCGCAAGCCGCGCCTGGCGCTGCTGACACCGCTGCCGCCGGATCGGTCGGGGGTAGCCGACTACAGCGCAGCGACCTGTGCGGAGCTGGGCAAGCGGGTCGAGCTGCACGTGTTCACCCCGACCCGCTCGCCCACCCGGCCGGACGGGGTCGCGACGGTCAACCCGCTCTCGGCCCTGCCGCTGCTGTCGAGCCGGTTCGACCGGGTGGTGGCGGTGCTCGGAAACTCGGTGTTCCACCTGGAGATCCTGCGCCTGCTGCTGCGGCACGGCGGCGCCGCCATCCTGCACGACGGGCGGATGCTCGACCTGTATGCCGGCCATGTAGGCCTGGAGAAGACGGTCGCGATGGCGGAGGCCGAACTCGGCCGCCCGTTGCCGCCGAACGAGATCTGGGCCTGGCTGGCCGGCGATCTGCCGCCGGCGGCGCTGATCCTGTCGGAGATCGCCGCCGCGGCCGAACCGCTGCTGATGCATTCCCGGGCCGGCATCGAGGAGGTCGGCCGCCGCTACGGCAAGCCGGCGGTGCACCTGCCATTCTCGCTGTATCGGACGGTAGCCGACGGCGAGCGCACGCCGGCCGCGCGGCAGGCAGCCCGGGCGAGGCTCGGGATCGACCCCGATACCGTGCTGGTGGCGAGCTTCGGCTATGTGCATCTGACCAAGGCGCCGGTCGACTGCATCTGGGCACTCGATCTGCTGCGCGCCTGGGGCACACCGGCGGTGCTTCATTTCGTCGGCGCGCCGTTGATGCCGCTGGAACCGCTGCTGGCGCTGGCCGATCAGCTCGACCTCGGCGCGCAGGTGGCCCTGCCGACCGAGTTCGTGGACGAGCAGAGTTACCGCGACCACCTCGTCGCGGCCGACCTCGGCATCCAGCTCCGCACGAGCGGCGCCGGCAGCGTGTCCGGAGCACTCGCCGACTGCATTGCGGCCGGCCTGCCGACCGTCGCCTCGGCGATGCTGGCCGCGGCGCTGGACGCACCCGATTTCGTGCGGCCGGTGCCGGATAGCCCGAGCCCGGTGCTGATTGCCGAGGCGGCGGCGGCCTTGCTGGAACGGCCGGATACGACGGCGTCGCGGCAGGCCTACGCGGCATCGCGTGGCTTCGACCGCTACGCGGCGACGCTGTGCGAGGCGCTCGGCCTGGCGTGACGGTCCACCTCGACATCAGCCAGCTGGTGCTCGATCCGCGCCGGTCCGGCATCCAGCGGGCGGAGCGCGAGCTGATCCGGCATTGGCCCGGCCCGTCACCGCTCGCGCCCTGCCGGTTCGATGCCGCGAGCGGTGAGATGGTGGCGTTGCCGGCCGAGGTGCTGACCATCCTGTGCGCGGATGCGCCGCCGGGGGGGACGCCGGCCGAGTTGGCGCGATTGCAGCCGCTGCTCGGCTCGGCGACCGTCGTGCAGCCCGGGCGATTGCTGAACGCCGAGCTGTTCAGCGACCCGGCGCGGGCGGCCTTTTATCGCCAGGGTGGGCCCCAGGGCGGGCAAGAGGGTGGGCGCCAGGGCCGGCCGTCGTGCCGTTCATTCTGGCTGATCTACGATTTCCTGCCGTGGCTGCATCCGGATTGGTTCAGCATCGGCTCGGCCGCGCGCTTGATGCCGTACCTGCACGCCATGCGGCAGGTGCCCGACCTCGCGTTCATCAGCGAGCGCACCCGGTCCGACTTCGTGCACCGCGTCGGTCGCCGTGCGGCGGACGGGCCGGTGATCCCGATGGGCGCGGACGGGCTCGGCTTGGAGCGGCAGCGGTTCGACGCGGCGAGCCGGAACTTCGTGATGCTCGGCACCATCGAGCCACGCAAGAATGCCGCGCCGGCCATGCAGGCGTTCCGCGCGCTGTGGCGCGAGGGCGTCGATGCCACGCTGACGATGATCGGCACCGCATCCCCGGATGCGACGGTGGAGCTCGATCTGCTCAGGTCGCTGGCGGGCGAGACGCGGTTCCGTCATCTGGGCCAAGTGCCAGACGAGACGGTGCGGCAGGCGCTTAGGGGCGCGCGGGCGATGCTGTTTCCGAGCGAGGGCGAGGGTTTCGGGATCCCGCCCATGGAGGCGTTGCACGCGGGGATCCCGGTGATCGTGTCGGAGGGGCTGCCGGCGCTGGCCGGTCAGCCGCGGTCGGGTCAGATCAGGCTCGATCCGGTGACGAGCGACGCGATCGCCGGGGCCGTGCGGACGCTGCTGGACGATGATCGCTGCCGCGGTTTGTGGGACGAAGCGGCGGAAACGACGACAATGGGCTGGGCGGATTTCGCGTCGGGTGTGGCGCGCTGGGTGCAGTCCTGACGCCGCACCCCGGTTTGGTTAGCGCTTGCCGACCGACCAGAGCATGAGCCAGCGAATGGGAAACACCCAGACGACCCCGGCGAGGCCCCAATAGGCGGCCTCGACGGCCCAGTGCATGCGGCCGATCACGTCGGGCAACGTCACGGCGGCGGCGATGTAGAAGAATACGAACGCGAGGCCGGCGACGACGGCGATGGACGGGCGGGACATGGCTGTCGGGTAGCCCAGCCAGAGTTGCGGCGCCATAGCGCGGTCGGTTGCCGGTGTGGAGGGGACGCGGTAAGCCGGCCGGGCAATGCAGGGCGGCACGATGAACCTCAAGGACCACATTCGCGGGATTCCCGATTTCCCGAAGCCCGGCATCCTGTTCTACGACATCAGCACGCTGCTGCGGCACGCCGACGCTTGGCAAGTGGCAATGGGCCGGTTGGCGAGCATGGTCCGAGGCTATCAGCCGACGTTGCTCGCCGGGATCGAGTTGCGCGGTTTCTTGCTGGCGGCGCCTTTGGCGCTCAAGCTCGGATGCGGGTTCGTGATGCTACGCAAGCCCGGCAAGCTGCCCGGGGCGGTCACGGGATTGGATTACGCGCTCGAATACGGCACGGACCGATTGGAGATCCAGGCAGACGCGATCGAGCCGGGGGCACGGGTGGTGCTGGTCGACGACCTGCTGGCGACGGGCGGGACGATGGCGGCGGGGATCGACCTGCTGCTGAAGGCCGGCGCCGAGGTGCCGGCGGCGGTCGCGCTGATCGAGCTGACGTTCCTCAACGGCCGCGCCCGCCTGCCTGTCCCGTTCGGCTCGCTGCTCGCCTACGACGCCTGACGGTGGACGCCTGATGGAAGAAACTATCAGGTTCCCCCGTTTGCCCTTTCAGGTCGGCCAATTGGGATGCTTCTGTCAGGATCGGACCACCAGCCCGATGGTGCTGCCGCCGCGCGTGCTCGCCGCTCGATTGACTTCGACGGGCTGAAACTCCAGGGAGAGGGCCACGATCGCCAGACTTCGTGCAGCGGAGGTGTTGTCCATGGATGACCGGTCGCGGCCCCGCCGCAGATTGGTGCTGGCCGGGCTGGGCGCGGTGCTGACGGGGGCGGCCGCGGCGGTGCCGCCTGAGCCGGAGCCGAGCGCGCTGATGATCGCGGGGCCGCCGGGCGGCCGGCTGGACCGCTGGGCCGATGTCATCGTGCCGGCGCTGAGCCGAGGACTTTCCGGCAAGTCTCCGCTCGTGCGTCGAAACGTGGGCGGGATCGACGGGGTCACGGGAGCCAATCAGTTCGAAGCGTTGGGTGAGCCGGACGGCTCGACCGCATTGCTGGTTCCGGGTGCGGCGGCCTTGTCCTGGCTGACGGGCGAGATGCGGGCGCGGTTCGATCCGGGCCGCTGGGTACCGCTCTGGGCCGGGTTCGGCAGTGCGGTGCTGTTCAGCCGGGCGCCGCTGTCGGCGGGGCGACCGATCCGGATGGCTGGAAGCGGTCCGGCCGGACTTGAGTTGCCGGCACTTCTGGCGCTCGACCTGCTCGGCGTCGATGTCGTGCTGAGCCCCCAAGCGTCGGCCGATGCCGTTTTTGTGACGAACCCCGGCCAGGCAGGCGCTGCAGCCGGTGACGTCCGGGCCGAGTGGCAACCGGTGATGACACTGGGCGTGTTGGGGGAAGACGGCGGCATTGGGCGCGATCCGAGCTTTCCGGCCGTCCCGACCGCCCAGGAACTGGTGCGCAACCGCGGACCGGACGAGCTGCTTGCGGCGCTTCGGGCGGCCTGCGTCGCTTCGCAACTCGATGCCGGGCTGGTGCTCCCGGCGCTGACGCCGGCGTCGGCCGTGTCGGTTTGGCGGCGGGCTAGTGCCGGGTTGCTGTCCGATCCGACGGTGGTGCAGGAGGCGGCTCGGATGAGGTCGCGCCTCGCCTCACCCGAGCTGGTCGCTTACTGCACCAGCAGCATGGTCGGGAACGCCACCACGCTGCTGACGCTGCGACGCTGGTTGGCGAGCCGCTATGCGTGGCGGCCGACCTGAAGGTTCAAGCCATTATGGGCGCTCAGACGCCGGCGAGGCCGGCGGCAATCTGCTCGTTGATACCGATCATGAATCCTAGGTCGGGCTGCGGCTGAGCCGCCTCGCGGCGCACGGCGTGACCCACGGACAACACCGACGCGCGGAGCGGCGCCGGGAGTTGGTTGGACGGGTCGCGAAGGGCGTCCATCAGCGCGATCCAAAGCCGCTCGTTGTCGGCCAAGGCCTTTGCCCGCGTGATGTCGTCTGCTTCGAGGGCGCCGCGCAGGAACCCGTTGACGCGACGGAACACGTCGGCTTCCTGCTCCTTGACCGTGCGATGGGTCGCGGCCTTCTTGTAAGCCTGGGCTGCTGCTAAGCCGCGCATGCGGTCTCTCCTTCAACGTTGCTGCGGCCGAGCACCGCATCCTCGTGACGCATGATCCGGCGGGCCAACTTCAGAGCGGCGTAGCACTGGTCGTTTTCGGCGGCGGCGATGGCTCGATCCAGGATTTCGCGGGCCAGCGGGGAGGTGGTGGCCTCCTTGAAGCGGTCGCAAAGCTCGCGTGCCGTGGCAAGACCGACCGGGCGCTCCTCGTCGGTGCCGATATAGGCGGATTGCAGGGCGAAGTAGATGCGGCGGGCCGGCGTGTCGGCCTCGTCGGGCGCCATGATCTGCTTGCCGAACAGGAAGCGTGCGTGGGCGGTGAGTTCGAGGCGGGTCTTGGTGCGGAAGCGGATCGGCGCGCCGTTGACGACCATCACCTCTCCCTGCCGCAGCTCCAAAATCAGGTTTGACATGGCTTACCCTCGCGGTCGCAGGACTTAGGCCGAAAGCGGCTGGCGGCGATCCTCGCCGCCAGCCGCGCCGGTTACTTGAACAAGCTCAGCAGTGACTGCGGGGCCTGGTTGGCCAGCGACAGGGCTTGGGTGCCGAGCTGCTGACGGATCTGCAGGGCCTGCAGGTTGGCCGACTCCTTGCTCAGATCGGTGTCGATCAGGGCGCCGAGACCGGCATTGAGGCTGTCGATCTTGCTGTTATTGGCCGTGATCGTCGCGTCAAGGAACTTGGAGTCTGAACCGATCTGGTTGAGCTTGTTGCTGACGCTGGTCAGAACGGTTGATGCCGTGTCGCCGTTGCCGTTGGCCGTCCCGTTCAGCGCGTTGGTCGCGTCTGCCTGCTCGGTGCCGCCACCGGTGAAAGCGTCCACCGTTGTGGTGCCGCCGGTGGTACGGGTGAACCCCAGCCCGATCAGGCCGGCCAGGGTATTGGCAAGGCCGCTGACGTCCTCACCCGAGATGTTGCTGGTCGCGCCATTCTCGTTGTTGAAGACCGTGGTTGCGGCCCCCGCGGTCGGCGTGCCCGATGCGGTTCCGGTGCTGCCAAGCAGCGTCTGACCGTTGTAGGTCGCACCATCGACCGAGTTGGCGACCCGAGTCACCAGCGACTTGTAGTCGGCGATGCTCTGGTTCCGCTGCGTTGCGTTGACGCTGGCGTCGCCGATCTTGACCAGCAGCGCTTTCGCGTCGTTGACGTAGCCGCTGATGGTGGTAAGGCCGGAGTTCGCCACGCCGACCAACCCCTTGGCGTTGCCAAGCTGCTGGTTGACGGTCGTCAGGGCGCCGACGTCGGAGCGAACCCGCTGCGCAATGGCAAAGGAAGCGCCGTCGTCGGTGGCATCAGCGACGCGGAAGCCGGTGCTGATGCGCTTCTGCGTAGCCTGCAGGTCGGTCGAGGTGTGGTTCAGGGACTGCAGCGCAACTTGCGCGCCGATGTTGGTGTTAACCGAGTTCAAGGGCATGGTGTCTTACCTTTGTGCCGAAACGTGGAGATGTTTGCCCACGTTTTGCAGGCCTGAGGACACTATGCCCGGGAGTGCTTAACGGCCGGTAAACGAGGCGACGTTTTTCTGCGCCGCGATCGCGATGCAGCGGCGCATGACCGTCGGCAGCGCCGCGTCCGGCAGCTGGTCGAGGGCATGCAACAATCCGTCGGCGTCGATCGCCTCGACCCGGGCCACCATCACTTCGAGCCGAAGCTCGAAATGCGTGAACCCGTGCGTCGCCGTTCCGGCGTGGCGCCATTCGGCCAGTTGCGGCGCCTCTGCCAGCAATTCCGCTTCGGCCCAGGGCCGGTCGCGCCACTCGGTGCCGGGCAGTTCGAGCATGCCGCCCAACAGGCCGGTTGGCGGCCGGCGGCGCAGCAATACGCCGCCGGCCGCGTCTTCGAGCCAGAAGGTCGCGCCATAACGCACCGGGCGCAGCCGCTTCGGCGCCTTCACCGGCAACCGCTCCGGCGCGCCGGCTGCCCGACCGCGGCAAGGCGCGGTCCAAGGACAGATCGCGCAGGCAGGCGTGCGCGGGGTGCAGATGGTCGCCCCCAGGTCGAACAGCGCCTGGGTGAAGTCGGCCGGCCGTGCCCGCGCGTCCGGGTCCTCGCCGAGCCTGGCCGCGGCGGCGTTCACGGCCCGGCGTGCTGCGGGCAGCGGCGCGTCGATGGCGAACACGCGGGCCGCCACTCGCTCGACGTTGCCGTCCACCGGCACGACCGGATGTCCGAAGGCGATGCTGGCGATCGCTGCGGCGGTATAGGCGCCGATGCCCGGCAACGCGCGCAGCGCATGCAACTCGGACGGGAACGCTCCAAGCGCCGCCACCTGCCGGGCGCACGCATGCAGGTTGCGGGCACGCGCGTAGTAACCGAGGCCGGCCCAGGCCGCCATCACGGCGTCGGTGGACGCCGCGGCCAAGGCGTCCACGCTCGGGAACACTGCGAGGAACCGCTCGAAATACGGGATCACCGCCGCGACCGTCGTTTGCTGCAGCATGATCTCGCTGAGCCAGACACGGTACGGATCGGCCATCTGGCCGGCCGGCGCCCGCCATGGCATGGTCCGGCGATGCCGGTCGTACCAGCGCAGCAGGTCTGCCGCGGCCGGCACCGGATCGGTCGTGAGAACAGCCATTGGGAGCCGATATGCCGGGAGCGCCGCCGCCCGACAAGGAGCCGCAACGCTCCTCCTGGGGCCCGCGGCCAATCGCCGCCATGGTGCCGGCGATCACCCGGCCGGTGTTCCGCAAGCACGCGGCGGCGGCGGCGCAGCTGCTGGCGGACTGGCCCGAGATCGTCGGGCCGGCGCTGGCCGCCACGTCGCGCCCGCGCCGCTTCGCCGCCGGCACCCTGACCCTGGGCTGCGCCGGCCCGGTGGCGCTTGAGCTGCAGCATCTGGCCGGGCCATTGATGGACCGGATCAACGGCCATCTCGGCAAACCCCTGGTGCAGCGGCTGCGCTTCGTTCAGGAAGCGGAACCAGCCCGCGCCCCGGCCGCCCCGCCCCGGCGCGAACGCCGGCCGGTTCCGGTCGCGAACTTCCCGGATGGCGAGCTGCGCGATGCCCTGGCGGCGCTGGGTGCGGCGCTCGACACCGATCCGACTTGACCGGAGGGATGCAAGCAGGCGCATAAAGCGTTGCACTGTTTCATCTGGCGAGGATTCGATGCCGCTCACCCGACGCTCCACCCTGGCCGGACTTTCCTTCCTGGCTGTCGCCCCCGGCCTGGGTGTCGCCCCCGGAGCAAGCGCGCAGGTGGCGGACCGGATGAGCGAGCGCGCCATCGGGCCCGCCGACGCCAAGGTGACGGTGAATGAGTGGTTCAGCCTGACCTGCACGCATTGCGCCGAGTTCCAGCGCACCACCTTCCCGCAGGTAAAGAAGGAGCTGATCGACGCCGGGCGGATCCACTACGTGTGGCGCGACTACCCGCTCGACCAGGTGGCGCTGACGGCGGCCATGGTGGCCCGGGCGCTGCCGCAGGAGCGATACGAGCCGTTCATCTCGACCCTGCTGCTGACCCAGGACCGCTGGGCTTTCGCGCGCGGGGTCAACAGCACGGACGAACTGGCCAAGCTGGCGGCGCTGGCCGGGATGCCGCGCTCGGCGTTCGACGCGGCAATCGCCGACGCCGACGTCCGCAAGGCCATCCTGGCGGCGCAGGACGATGCGGAGAAGAAGCTCGGGGTGAACAGCACGCCGTCCTTCATCATCAACGGCAAGCTGGTTTCGGGGGCGATCCGCTTTCCGGCCTTCCTGCAGGCCATCGACAGCGCCACCGGCTGAGGCCGGCATGGGCGCGCGCTTCGTCCGGCTGGGCATCGCGGGGTTCAAGAGCTTCGCCGACCCCGCCGCGATCGAGATCCTGCCCGGACTGACCGGCATCGTCGGGCCCAATGGCTGCGGCAAGAGCAACGTGGCCGAGGCGCTGCGCTGGGCGATGGGCGAGGCCAATGCGCGCAGCCTGCGCGGCGGCGAGATGGACGACGTGATCTTCGCCGGCACCGGTGCCCGGCCCAGCCGCAACCTGGCGGAGGTGTCCGTCACGATCGAGGACGACGAGCGTGGCCTGCCGCCGCCGTTTGCCGGCCAGGCCGAGGTGCAGGTGATACGGCGCATCGAGCGCGGCGCCGGCAGCGCCTATCGCGTCAACGGGCGCGAGGCGCGGGCGCGCGACGTGCAGACCTTGTTCGCGGATCTCGCCAGCGGGGCGCGGTCGTCGGCGATGGTGAGCCAAGGCCGGGTCGGCACCCTGGTGAACGCCAACCCGGAGGAGCGGCGCGGCGTGCTGGAGGAGGCGGCCGGGATCACCGGGCTGCACGCGCGCCGGGCCGAGGCGGAGATGCGGCTGCGGGCGACGGAAGCGAACCTGGCGCGGGCCGAGGAGCGCCGGCTGCTGCTTGAGCAGCAACTGGCGGGGTTGCAGGCCCAGGCCAAGCAGGCGGCGCGGTATCGCACGGTGATGACGGCGGCGCTGGAGGCGGAAGCGAACCTGCTCGCGGTGGGGCGGGGCCGGGCGCAAGTGGCCCGCGACGCCGCCGGGCGGGCGCTGGCGGACGCCGCCGCGGCCTTGGCGCGGGCCGGCCACGCGGCTGCCGCGGCAACGGCGGACGCGGAACGCTGCGTCGCCAGCCTGCCGGGCTTGCGCGACGCCGAAGCGGCGGCGCGGACCGAATTCGAACGCGAGCGGGTGGCGCAGGAAGGCATCGCGGCCGAAGCCGCGCGGGCGCGGGCGGCACTGGCAACGGCCGAGCAGCGGCGGACGCAGTTGGCGCGAGACCTCGAGCACGCGTTGGCGGCGGTGCGCGACGCCGATGGGGCCGATGCCCGCCTGGTTGCCGAGGCGGAGCGGCTGCGTGGCGAAAGCGAGGCGCATCCGGCGGCGCTGGATGCGGCGCGGCACGAGGCCGGCCTGGCCGCGTCGGCACTGCGCGAAGCGGACGAGGCTGCGGCGCAGGCGGCGGCGGGCGCCGCGGAGGCGACGGCGCAGGCGGCCGCCATGGCCCGCTTGCTGCAAGGGGCGGAAGACCGGGCGCGCCGAGCGCGCGAGGGACATGCTCGCTTGGCGGCCGAGCGCAGCAGTGCGGCGGCGCAGGCGGTCGACCCGGCGCGGCTCGAAGCCGCGGATGCGGCGCTGGTTGCCGCCGACGCGGCGCTGGTCGAGGCGCGGCAGCGATTGGAGCGGGCCGAGGCGGAGCGGGGCAAGGCGGTGACGGCGGCCGGCAAGGCGCGGGAACGCCACGCCGCGCTGGATGCCAAGCGGCACAAGCTGGCGGCCGCGGTGGCGGCGCTGACCGAGGTGCTGGCAGTCAAGGACGGCGAGCGCTGGCCGCCCGTGATCGACCGCCTGGCGGTGCCGGCCGGGCTGGAGGCGGCACTGGGCGCGGCGTTGGGCGAGGAGCTCGGCGCTGCAGCGGATCCGTCGCGGCCGCGTCATTGGCGGCTGCTGCCGGCGGTCGCGGCCAGCGCGTTGCCCGGCCCGTGCCTGGCGGAAACGGTGCACGGGCCCGACGTGATCGGCCGGGCGCTGGCGCATATCGGCTTGGTGCAGTCGGAGGCGGAGGGCGATGCGGCGCAGCCGGGCTTGCTGCCCGGCCAAAGCCTGGTGTCGCGCGACGGCGCCGTGTGGCGCTGGGACGGCTACACGGTTCGGGCCGGCACGCCGACGGCTGCCGCGGTGCGGTTGCAGCAGCGCAACCGCCTGCGGTCGCTGCAGGCGGAGCTGCAGGGCGTTACCGCCGATTGCGACGCCGGGCGCACCGCGCGCGACGCCGCGAACACGGCCGAGCGAACCGCCGCTGCCGCCGAGCAGCAGGCCCGCACCACCCGGCGCGACGCGGAGGTGGCCGCCGACCGCGCCCGCGGCGCCGCTCAGTCGCTGCGTCACCAGGCGGACACGGCGGCAGCGCGGCTGCGGACGCTCGACGAGCAGCTGGCGCAGGCGCGGCCGGAGTTCGAGGCGGCCGGCGCGGCGGTCGAAGCCGCGCGGGCCGACCATGCGGCACAGCCCGACCCGGCCAGCTTGCGCCGGCGCGCCGACGACACGCGGGCCGCCGTCACCGCCGCGCGCGGGCGGGACGCGGCGGCGAGCCGGGCGGCGGACGCGCTGCTGGCGGTCGAGCAGCAACGCCTGGCGCGGCTGGGGACGATCGGGCGTGAGCGGGACGACCGGCGGATACGCGCCCGCGACGCCGCAAGCCGAGTCACCGACCTGCAGGCGCGGCTTGCCGAGGCGGACGGCGAGCACGACCGGCTGGCGGCGATGCCGGGCCGGGCGGCGCAGGACGCGACCGCCGCGACCGCCCGCGTCGAGGCGGCCGGGGCGGCACGGCGGGCCGCCGGCGCGGCGCTGGCCGAGGCGGAGGCAGCTGCCGCGGCCGCCTTGTCGCGGGCGCGCGCCAGCGAGGCCGCGGTCTACGCCGCCCGCGAGGAGCGGGTGCGGGCTGAAGGCGCCGCCGAGCATGCCGAGCAGGGCTGGACCGTCGCGCTCGAGCGGGTGGCCGAGCGGGAATCGGCGCTGCCGCCGCTGCCGGTGCCCGCCGAAGTGACGGTTGCGGCCGAGGATCGCGCCCGCGCGCGGCTGCAGCGGCTGCTCGCCGAGCGCGACGGCATGGGCCCGGTCAACCTGCGGGCCGAGATCGAGGCCGAAACCATCGCCGCCGACATCGGCACCATCACCCGCGAAAGCGAGGAGCTCGCGACCGCCATCGCCAAGCTGCGCGGCAGTATCGGCCACCTCAACCGCGAAGGGCGGGAGCGGCTGACGGCGGTGTTCCAGCAGGTCGACCGGCATTTCCAGGCGCTGTTCACGCGAATGTTCGGCGGCGGCCGGGCGCATCTGGCGCTGGTCGGCTCCGACGACCCGTTGCAGGCCGGGCTCGAAATCTACGCGCAGCCGCCGGGCAAGAAACTGTCGGCGCTCAGCCTGCTGTCGGGCGGCGAACAGGCGCTGACGGCGCTCAGCCTGATCTTCGCGGTGTTCCGCTGCAACCCGGCGCCGCTTTGCGTGCTCGACGAGGTGGATGCGCCGCTGGATGACGCCAATGTCGGCCGGTTCTGCGCCCTGCTGGCCGACATGGTGCGGGAAACCGCGACCCGGTTCCTGGTGGTCACGCATCACCAGGTGACGATGGCGGCGATGGACCGGCTGTATGGCGTGACGATGCAAGAGCGCGGGGTGTCGCGGCTGCTATCGGTGGATTTGTCACGGGCCGTGGACATGATCGAGGCCGTGGCGGCGGAATAGCCCCGCTTGCCTTGACACACCGGGGACCCCCCGGTAGCTACCCCGCGCCGACCAAGCGGGAGGCGGACATCACAGACGGCGACGGATCGTTCGACGACCGGTTGCGGGCCGCGCAAGGCCGGCGACCCTCCACCCAACCGGTGCAATCCGGGCCGGGCGGCAGCGCCAGCCCGATGGGTATCGGGGTGCGGGTCGGCGTCGAATTGGTTGCGGCCATGGCGGTGGCAGTGGCGATCGGTTGGGGTCTCGACCGGTGGCTGGATACCTCGCCTTGGCTGCTGGGCTTGTTCGTGCTGCTAGGCGGTGCGGCGGGTGTCGCGAATGTGTGGCGGTTGATGATGCCGCGGACGCATGGGCGGCCGCCGCGATCGGGTTGAGTGGGGAACGGGTTTGGCGACCGAATCGAAGATCAACGCGCTCGAACAGTTCGATCTGCATACCAGCCTCGGCGGGCTGGGCCGTTCGGTCAACTTCACCAACTCGAACTTGATGATGGTGCTGGCCGGGGCTTGCGTGCTGGCGCTGATTTACATCGGCATGCGGCCGCGCTCCGTGGTGCCGGGGCGGCTGCAATCGCTGGCCGAGATCTCCTATACCGGCATTCTGTCGATGACCGAGGGCAGCATCGGGCCCGAGGGAAGGCGCTTCTTCCCGTTCATCTTCACCCTGTTCTTCTTCGTGCTGATCGGCAACCTGCTGGGGTTGCTGCCGTATTCGTTCACCTACACCAGCCATATCGCCGTGACCTTCGGGCTGGCGCTGATGGTGATCGTCGTCGTGACCGTAGTCGCGCTGCGCATCCACGGCATGCATTTCTTCAGCTACTTCTTTCCCGAAGGCGCGCCGAAGCTGCTGGCGCCGCTGATCATCCCGATCGAGATCATCTCCTACCTGTCGCGGCCGGTGTCGCTGTCCATCCGTTTGTTCGCCAACATGGTCGCCGGGCACGTGATGTTCGAAGTGTTCGCGACCTTCATCGTGCTGCTGGCCGGCGCCGGCGCAGTCGGCACCGCGCTGGGCATCCTGCCGCTGGCGCTCAACGTCGTGCTGGTCGGGTTCGAACTGCTGGTGGCCGCGCTGCAGGCCTACGTGTTCGCGATCCTGACCTGCATCTACCTGCACGACGCGGTGCACCTGCACTAGCGCCGACGCGGACCGTTCACCCCGCTCCCTTTCACCCTGTCCCGATTCACTCTGGACCACTCAGAAGGATACAAACATGGAAGTCGCTGCTGCAAAGGCCCTCGGGGCCGGCCTGGCCGTGATCGCGCTTGCGGGCGTCGGCATCGGCATCGGCAACATCTTCTCGGCGATGGTGTCGTCGGTGGCCCGCAACCCGTCGGCACGCGACGCCGTGTTCCCGATCGGAATCCTGGGCTTCGCGCTGACGGAAGCCGTGGCGCTGTTCGCGCTGCTGATCGCGTTCCTTATCCTGTTCACCTGATCGACTGGGTGGGACCGGCTGCCGGTCCCACCTTGCTCCTTCGTCGATCACAGGAAGCGGACCGATGCCCCAGCTCGACTTCGCCAATCCGCTGACGATCTCGCAGGTCGTCTGGATGGCGCTGATCTTCGGCGCGCTCTACTTCCTGCTGTCGACCTAGGCGCTGCCGCAGGTCGCGACGGTGCTCGACGAGCGGGCGGCGCGGATCATCGCCGACCTCGACAGCGCGCGCGTCGCCAAGGATGCAGGCCGACGCGGCCGTCAGCGAGTTGCGCGAGGCAACGCGCCGGGCCAGCACCGAAGGCGCAAGCGGCGATCGCCGAGCCGTGGCCGAGGCCAAGGCCGAGGCGGCCGAGCAAGCCGGGTCGACAACGAACAGCTCGACCGCAACTCGAGGAAGCCGAGCAGCGGATCGCCGCGGCCCGGACGTCGGCCATGGGCGCGTTGCGCGAGGTCGCGGCCGAGACGGCCGGTGCGGTCGTCGCCCGGCTGACCGGCCAGGACGCCGACCCGGCGGCGGTGGACGAAGCGGTCGGCGACGTCATGGCCGCACGGGGTTAAGGCAAGATGGAACATCACGAGCCCAGTTTCCTCGCCGACCCGCGCCTCTGGGTCGCGGTCGCCTTCACCGTTTTCTTTCTGATCTTCGGCCGCAAGCTGTTCGGCGCCCTGCTGGGCATGCTGGACAAGCGCGCCGCCGACATCCGCGCCGAGCTGGACGAAGCGGCCCGGCTGCGGCGCGAGGCGGAAGCGATGCTGAACGACGCCACGGCGCAGCGCGAGGCGGCGCTGCGCGACGCGCAGGCGATGCTGGAGCACGCCAAAGACGAAGCGGCGCGAGTCGCCGAGGCCGCCCGCGCCGAAGCCGCGGCTGCCGCGAAGCGGCGCGAGCGCAGGCGATGGACCGGATTGCCGCCGCGGAGAAGGCGGCCGTGACCGACGTGCGCCTGGCCGCCGCCGACATCGCCGCCCGCGCGGCCGAGCAGGTGATCGCCAAGGATTTCGGCGCCGAGGCCGACGCCCGCTTGATCGATCGCGCGATCCAGGGGCTTGCCTGCGGCGCTGTGCGGCCGCCGCGCGGCCTAACACGGACCGAGCACGATACCGCGCGCCGGCTAGCGGCAGGCCTCGAGGCCGCCCTTGCTGTTTGCGCGGCTCGGTCTATCCGCTTCGACTATTTCGCGCGTCCGGCAAGGAAGCGTACCCTCGTGAAATGTCGATGCAAGGTCGGGAGCCGTCATGGCACTGCGACACGCTGCGAGCCGCGCTGGCCTCGCGGCGGCGCTGATGTTCGCAGCGCGCAGGCCGCCACCTTCCGCTGGGCCAATGATGGCGACGCCAACTCGATGGACCCGTACACGCGCAGCGAGACGTTCCTGCTGACCTTCACGCAGAACATCTACGACCCGCTGGTGCGGCCGCGACCGCAATCTGAAGGTCGAGCCGGCGCTGGCCGAGAGCTGGGAGCAGCCGGACACCACGACCTGGCGCTTCCATCTGCGCCACGGCGTCAAGTTCCAGGAAGGCCAGCCCTTCACCGCCGACGACGTGGTGTTCAGCTACCAGCGCGCGACCGGGCCGGGCAGCCAGATCAACGCCTATTTCCAGGCGGTCAAGGAGGTGAAGAAGATCGACGACTATCACCGTCGACTTCATCACCAAGTTCCCCGACCCGATCTTGCTGGAGGAGATCACCGGCTGGGTGATCATGTCGAAATCCTGGTGCGAGGAGCACGACGCGGCGCAGCCGCCGGACCTCACCAAGTCGGGCGAGAACTACGCGACCCGGCACGCCAACGGCACCGGCCCGTTCATCCTCGGCATCCGCGAGCCCGACCGGCGCACCACGCTGAAGGCCAACCCGGACTGGTGGGACAAGCCGGAGGGCAACGTCACCGAGGTCGACCTTCAACGTCATCGGCAACGCCGCGACCCGCGTGGCCGCGCTGCTCTCCGGCGACGTGGACATGATCTACACGGTGCCGCCGCAGGACGTGGACCGGCTCGGCCAGACGCCGAGGCATCAAGCTCTGGGTGACGCCGGAGCTGCGGACCGTGTTCCTCGGCTTCGACGTGAGCCCGGCCGGAGCTGCTGAAATCCGACGTGAAGGGCAAGAACCCGTTCCAGGACGTGCGGGTGCGCAAGGCGTTCTACCAGGCGATCGACATCAAGGCGATCCAGCAGCGGGTGATGCGCAACCAGTCGCACCCGACCGGCGCTGATGTATGGGCCCGGGCGTGCAACGGCTACGACCGAGGCGATCGGACAAGCGGCTGCCCTACGATCCGGACGCGGCCAAGAAGCTGCTGGCCGAGGCCGGCTATCCGAACGGGTTCGGCGTCACGCTGGACTGCCCGAACGACCGCTACGTCAACGACGAGGCGATCTGCCAGGCGGTGACGGCGATGCTGGCGCGGATCGGCATCAAGATCACGCTGGACGCGCAGACCCGGCTCAAATACTTCGCCGAGATCAGCAATCCCGACTACCACACCAGCTTCTACATGCTCGGCTGGACGCCCTCCACCTACGACGCGCACAACGCGCTGTTCAACCTGCTCGGCACCCGCAACGGCACGCGCGGCGTGTTCAACGACGGCGGCTGGTCGAACAAGGAGTTCGACGACCTGCTCGACAAGATCGCGGTCGAGACCGACCCGGCGAAGCGGCAGGACGATGATCAACGACGCGTCCAAGATCGCGCATGGACGAGGTGGCGACCATCCCGCTGCACCAGCAGACGGTCGTGTGGGCGTCGAAGTCCAACATCGACCTGGTGCAGCTCGCCGACGACACCTTCCCGCTGCGCTTCGTCACGTGAAGTAGCCGGTCGCGGGGCGGCTGGGCGGATGCCTGGGCAACGTCTGGGCGCGGCGCCCGACCGGCTTACCGGGCGATGGTGACGGTCACACGGCCATGCGGGACGGTGCGGTCGATCTGCACCGCCGGCGCTGGGCCACGGGCGAGCGCGTTGATCAGTCGCATGCCCAAGCCTTTCGGCCCGGGCGAACCCTCGGCGGGGAAGCCGCCCCCCTCGTCCTCGACCGTCACGGCCAGCCCCACGTCGCGCTGCCGCAGTTGCACGACGATCTTGCCGGCCCCGTGCTTGACGGCGTTGGTGACCAGCTCCGACACGATCAGGCCGAGCGGGGTCAGGCTGTCGGCCGGCAGCATGACCGGTTCGGCATCGAGTTCGATGGTGCGGTCGCCGGCGATGTCGGCCAGCATCTCCTGCATGTCGTCCAGCAGCCCGGTCAGGTAGACCGAGGCGTCGCCTTCGGCCACCGATCCACCCTCGTAAAGCCGCTGATGCACGGCGGCGACGCTCATGATCCGGCCCGC
The DNA here is from genome assembly GCA_963792675.1 of uncultured Alphaproteobacteria bacterium. Lineage (GTDB taxonomy): Bacteria > Pseudomonadota > Alphaproteobacteria > Acetobacterales > Acetobacteraceae > JBBROS01. Next base: position 94,160 of record CAWBWT010000005.1, on the reverse strand, counting down.
CGCCAAGTCGAGCTGCTCCCGTACCTCGTCCGACGCGGTCCGCGACTGCAGGCCGATCATGGTACGGACGAGCTGCAGGCTGTTCTTGACCCGGTGATGCACCTCGCGCATCAGCAGGTCCTTCTCCTGCAGTAGCCGGTCCCAGGCCTGCTCGTGCTCGACCCGGGCGAGCCCGGCGGCGAGCACGTTGGCCAGCGCTTGCAGGAAGGCGACATCAGCCTGGACGAAATCGTTGCGCCGCGTGCTGTCCACCTCCAACACGCCGTAATGCTCGCCGTCCGACTTGCCGATGAGCACGTTGATGGCGCTCTGCACGCCGTGCTCGGCCAGCAGGGAGGGACAGCGGAACCGTTCCTCGTGCGCGAGGTGCATGCAGACGGTAGGCTCGCCGGTGTGCAGGGCGTAGCCGGCCGGACTGTCCACACCGCTGCCGAGCGTGCGGATACCGACGACGCCGACATGCCAGCCGGTCCCGGCCTCGACCAAGAGGTCGTCGGCGTCCCGTCGGTAACGCAGCACTTTTGCCAGCGGCGTGCCGAGGCCGCCGGCGGCGATCCGGCAGGCCTCGTCGAGCAGCCGGTGGAACGGTCCAGGCGCCAGCGCGAACACGCCGAACCCCGCCACGAGTTCCTGTTGCTGCAACCGGAGTGTCAGGTCGTCGGGAGTCATTGGATTCGCCACGACGCCCATTCCGCTTCACCCGTTAACGTGACCTGTCGCACAGATTGACACATATTACTGGATAAGTGCCAGACGCGGTGCCCATCCCATCAAAGCTGCGCCGGAGCCGCTGCCTCGGGGGCGAGGTAGCGCGCCGTCAGATGCGCCTCGAAGAAGCTGGGGTCGAGGGCCGAGCCGGTGGCCTGCTGCAGCAGCGCGTTGAAGCCGAGACGGCTGCCGTGTCCGTGCACATGCTGCCGCAACCAAGCCACGAGCGGTCGCAGCTCGCCGCGGCCGAGCGCGTCGTCGAGGCCGGGCTCCGCACGCCTCGCGGCGGCCATCAACTGCGCCGCCGCCATCGCACCCAGGGTGTAGCTGGGAAAATAGCCGAACGCGCCGTCATACCAATGGATGTCCTGCAGGCAGCCGGTCCGGTCGTCGGGCGGCGCAACCCCCAGCAACGCCTTCAGCCCCTCGTTCCAGGCGCCCGGCAGGTCCGCCACCGCCAGGTCGCCGGACACCAGCGCCTGTTCGAGCCGGAACCGCAGGATGATGTGCGCCGGATAGGTCATCTCGTCCGCGTCGACGCGAATGAAGCCCCGCTCGATCCGGCGCCACAGCCGGCGCAAATTGTCCGGGGCGTAGGCGGCCGCGTCGCCGCCGAAGGTGCCGGCGAGCTCGCCGCCGAGCCAGCCGAGGAATGCGTCGGAGCGGCAGGCCTGCATCTCGACGATCAGCGACTGGCTTTCGTGCGCGGCCATGCCGACCGCCTGGCCCACCGGCTGACGCGCGAACGCGGGCGGCAGGCCGCGCTCGTACAGCGCGTGCCCGGTCTCGTGCAGGACGCCGAGCATGGCCATGGCCGGGTCGCTCTCGTCATAGCGTGTGGTGATACGGACGTCGGTCGGGGTGCCGCCGCAGAAGGGGTGGGTCGAGCGGTCCAGCCGGGCGTGGTTGAAGTCGAGTCCGGCACGCGCGGCCAGCAGGCGGCACAGCCCTTCCTGACGGTCGGCCGGGTAGACGCCCTCGAGCGGCGCGGGCTGCGGCCGCGACGCCTGCAGCGCCTCGGCGCGGGGCAGGGCGTCCGCCAGGAACGCCTGGTAGCGGTCGAACACCGGCGTCACGTCGGCGCTGCCTATGCCGCGCTGGTAGCCGTCCATCAGCGCGTCGTATGGCGACAGGCCGAGCGCCGGCGCCAAGCAGGCGGCACCCTCGCGCACCATCGACACCACCTCGACCAAGTAGGGCGACACCATGCCGAAGTCGCTGGCCTGGCGGGCTTCGCGCCATACCTTCTCGCAGGCCGAGTTGGCGCGTTCCTGCGCCTCGACCAGATCGCCCGGGACCGCGGTCGCGCGGGTGTGGGCGTGGCGCATCAGCGCGAGGTTGGCGGTGTCCCAGTCGGTGCCGGGCGGACTCGCCTCGGCGGCCGCCAGCTCGTCGGCGACCTCGGGCGCCACCATCAAGGCATGGCCCAGCCCGGCCAGCACCGCGAGCTGATCGCCGCGCGCCTCGCCTCCGCCGGCCGGCATGACGGCCGCCGCATCCCAGCCGAGCATCGACCGTGCCTCGCCCAGCGTGGCGATGCGGGCATATCGCGCCTTGAGGTTGTCGTAGGCACTCATGGCACCGGTCCTTTGCGGGTCTGGCGGACGAAGACGAGGAACACGACAACGAGGATGCCGGCCAGGCTGAACCAGGTGATCGCGTAGGAGAGATGGTCGTTGGGCGGCCGCGGCATCGCCTGCGCCGGCTCCGGGATGCCGCCCGGCGGCCCGAGCACGACCAAGGTGAACGGCGCAACGTGATCCTGGCCGAGCGCCGCGCCGATCGGCTGCGGATCGAGGGCAAAGAAGCGGCGCGTAGCCGGGTCATCCTTGGCGCCGAGCGCGGAGCCGTGCTCGGCTGGTCGGACATAGCCCTCGACCCGGACCGTCCCGGCGGGCTGCGGCGGCTCGGTCGCGTCGGGCGCCCAGCCGCGGTCGACCAAGATGGTCTCGCCGGTTGCGGTGGCAAAGGCGGTGACAACGTACGATCCCATCGCCGAGCCGGACACGGTGCCGCGGACCTCGGCCCCGTAACGCGCGCTCCCGTCGAGGAAATGACCGGTCGCGAACACGCGGGTGAACGGCGCGGGCTCGGCCCTCAAGGGCACCGCCGGGCGGGCCTCGCCTTGGTCGATCTCGGCGAGCAACGCCGTCTTCCAGTGCAGCCGCTGCACCTGCCAGACGCCGAGCGATACCGTGAGCGCCAGCATGGCCGCCGTCGTCAGCGCCGGCCACAAAAGCCGGCGCAGAACGGTGAGAGGCGCTACTCCGCGACCGCCGATCCGGCGCCCCACAGATAGATTGCGACGAACAGGAACAGCCATACGACGTCGACGAAGTGCCAGTACCAAGCCGCTGCCTCAAAGCCGAAATGCCGCTCCGGGGTGAACTCGCCGCCCTTGGCCCGGAACCAGCACACGATCAGGAAGATCGTGCCGACGATCACGTGGAAGCCGTGGAAGCCGGTCGCCAGGAAGAAGGTCGAGGGGTAAACGCCGCCACCGTTGAACTTGAACGGCGCCTCGGAATACTCCAGCGCCTGGAACGTGGTGAACAGCATGCCGAGCATGATGGTGAACCCGAGCCCCATGATGAGGTGCTTGCGGTCACCATGGATCAACGAGTGATGCGCCCAGGTGATCGTCGTGCCGGACAGCAGCAGCAACAGCGTGTTCATCAGCGGCAGCTGGAACGGGTTGAAGGTGTGCACGCCGGTGGGCGGCCATGCGGGTGTGTCAGTGCCGAGCACGTGCTGCGGATACAGGGCGAAGTGGAAGTATGCCCAGAAGAAGCCGACGAAGAACATGACCTCGCTGGCGATGAACAGGGTCATGCCGTAGCGCAGGCCAAGGCGGACGACCGGCGAGTGCACGCCCGCCGTGCTGCTCTCGCGCAGCACGTCCCGCCACCACATGGCCATGACCCCGAGCACCAGCAACAGCCCGACAACCAGGGGGATAAACCCGTTGCCGTGGGCGGCCGTGACGATGCCGAACACCAGGATGCCGCCGCCGAGCGCGCCGACCAGCGGCCAAGGGCTGGGGTCGACCAGGTGATAAGGCTGCTTCAGGCCGGAGCTGTCCATGGCGTGCGCGGCGGGAGCATGTGTATCGGGGCTCATGTGGTCCAATCCGGAAGCTGCGGCATCATCGCGAAATCGGTCCGGGGTTCAAGCCTGAACCGCCGGCGTCGGCGCGCGGCCCGACGTGCGGACCGGCGTGGTCTAGACCACCATTGCGGGCGGCGTCGTCGAGTGATCGGAAGAACGTATAGGATAACGTAATCGACTTCACGTCCCGCGTGTTGGGATCAGTGGCAATGGCGGGATCGACCCAGAAGCTGAGCGGAAACGAGGTGGACTGGCCCGCCGCCAAGGTCTGCTCGTCGAAGCAGAAGCAGGCGGTCTTGTGAAAGTAGGTCGCCGCCTTGTCGGGCGTGATGTTGTAGGTCGCGACGCCGGTGACGGCGCGGTTGGATTGGTTGCGGCCGGAATAGGTCGCGAGCCGCTCCTCGCCAAGCGGCACCGAGACGGCACGCTGGTCGGCCGTGAAGCGCCACGGCAGGCTCGAGCTGGTGTTGGCGTCGAAGCGGACCTCGATTGTGGCGCCATTGGTGCCCGGCGCGGCGGCTGGGCCGATTTGCGGCGTGCCATTATACCCGGTCGCCTGGCAGAACATGCGATACAATGGGACTGCCGCGAACGACAAACCGGCCATGGCCACAATGCACCCGGCAAGGCTGCTCGCAACGATTGCGTTCCGACGTGGCATCAACTGACCTTAAACTTCACCATGCTCAGGGCGTAGAACAGCGCCACCAAGCCGATGAGCACGACGAGCAGCAGGATGTTGCGGCCGCGCCTGCGACGTTGGAATTCCGCGGCGTCCGCCGGCGACATCGCCGGCGGAAAGCCGTCATGGGCGTCGTTCACCACAACAAGTGGTCGAGGGCGAGCATGAAGAACAGCGCGAACAGGTAGCAGAGCGAGTACTTAAACGCCTGCCGGGCCGGCCGGTCGTTGGTCAAGCTGCGTCCATTCTCGTCCTGAAGGTCGAGCAGCACGCGCACGGCCGCGACAACGAAACCGGCCCCGAGAACGATGGCCGACCAGCCATAAATCGCGCCCGAATAGCCCATCACCCAAGGCAGCAAGGATACGAGCGCCAGGATCACGGTATAGACCATGACGTGCCAGCGCGTGGTCGTGGCCCCGGCGCTGACCGGCAGCATCGGCACCCCTGCCCGCTCGTAATCGGTGTGCGCATACAGCGACAGCGCCCAGAAATGCGGCGGAGTCCAGAAGAACACGATGGCGAACAGCAGGATCGGCATGACGTCGACGCCGCCGGTGACGGCCGCCCAGCCGATGAGCGGTGGGAACGCCCCGGCCGCGCCGCCAATGACGATGTTCTGCGGGGTGCGCCGCTTCAGCCAGACCGTATAGACAAACACGTAGAAGAGGATCGACAAGGCCAGGATGGTCGCGGCCGCCAGGTTGGCTGCGAGATACAGCACCAGCACGGACGCGACCGCCAGCACCACGCCGAAACCGAGCACAGCCTCCGGCGCGACCCGACCAGATGGGATTGGGCGCTTAGACGTGCGCCGCATGACCGCGTCGATATCCCGGTCGTACCACATGTTCAGCGCGCCTGCAGCGCCGGCAGCAACGGCGATGCAAAGCACGGCGGTCAGGGCGACAACGGGGTGGATCGAGCCCGGCGCCTGCATCAGGCCAATCACGCCGGTGTAGACCACCAACGACACTACGCGCGGCTTCAGCAACGCCAGCCAGTCACGCGCCTCCGATGGCATGGTGACGGACGAAACCGGGGGAGCCATGGCTCCCCCGTGCTCGAGATTTTGCGGCAGGGTGGTCATCAACGGATCCGCGGCAGTTCCTCGAAGGTGTGGAACGGCGGCGGCGACGTCACCGACCACTCGAGCGTGGTTGCTCCCTCGCCCCAGTAGTTGTCGGCCACCGTGACCTTCGAGGTGAAGGTGCGATACAGGACGTAAAGGAAGATCAGCACCGACACCCCGCCGATATAGGCACCGATCGACGCGACCAAGTTCCAGCCGGCAAAAGCGTCTGGGTAGTCCGGGTAGCGGCGCGGCATGCCGGCCAGGCCCAGGAAGTGCATCGGGAAGAAGGTCAGGTTCACGCCGATGAACGTCACCCAGAAGTGCACTTGGCCCCAGAACTCCGGATACTGCCGGCCCGACATCTTGCCGATCCAGTAGTAGAACCCGGCGAAGATCGAGAACACCGCGCCGAGGCTCAGCACGTAATGGAAGTGCGCCACGACGTAGTAGGTGTTGTGCAGGATCTGGTCGATGCTGGCGTTGGACAGCACGATGCCCGTAACGCCGCCCAAGGTGAACAGGAAGATGAAGCCGATCGCGAACAGCATCGGCGTCTTGAGCTCGATCGAGCCGCCCCACATGGTCGCGATCCAGGAGAAAATCTTGATGCCGGTCGGCACGGCGATGATCATCGTCGCCGCCATGAAGTAGGCGCGGGTATCAACGCCGATGCCGGAGATGAACATGTGGTGCGCCCACACTACGAAGCCGACCACGCCGATCGCGATCATTGCGTAAGCCATGCCGAGATAGCCGAAGATCGGCTTCTTCGAAAAGGTCGAGACCACGTGGCTAACCATGCCGAAACCCGGCAGGATCATGATGTAGACCTCGGGGTGGCCGAAGAACCAGAACAAGTGCTGGAACAGCACCGGGTCGCCGCCGCCCTGCGGGTCGAAGAACGAGGTGCCGAAGTTGCGGTCCGTGATCAGCATGGTGATCGCACCGGCCAGCACGGGGATCGACAGCAGCAGCAGGAACGCGGTCACCAGCATCGACCACACGAACAGCGGCATCTTGTGCAGCGTCATGCCCGGCGCGCGCATGTTGAAGATGGTGGTGATGAAGTTGATTGCGCCCAGCAGCGAGGAGGCGCCCGCGAGGTGGAGCGCGAACAGCGTGTAATCCATCGCCGGGCCGCCCATGTAGGTGGCCGATGACAGCGGCGGGTACAGCGTCCAGCCAGGACCGGCGCCGTCCCCGGTGAACAGCCCGGCCATGATCAGCACGAAGGCCGGGACCAGCAGCCAGAAGCTGATGTTGTTCAAACGCGGGAACGCCATGTCTGGCGCGCCGATCATGATCGGCACGAACCAGTTGCCGAACCCGCCGATCATCGCCGGCATGACCATGAAGAAGATCATGATCAGGCCGTGCGCGGTGACGGTTGAGTTCCAGTCGGTGCCCGACTTGAAGTAGGCCAGCCCCGGATGGGCAAGTTCCATCCGCATATGGATGCTGAGCGCCACCCCGACGATGCCCGCCACGACGGCGAACATCAGGTACAGTGTGCCGATATCCTTGTGATTGGTGCTGAACAGCCACCGATGAACGAAGCCCGGTGCATGCCCGTGGCCGTGATCGTGGTCATGATCGTGGGTGGTTGCCGACATGTTACCCGCCCTTCTCCGCGCTACCCTCGATCTGGGTCAGCGCCCTGGTTCCACAACTGCCGCCACGCGCTGCCCGGCGCCATCAGGCGCCGTCGCGTCGCCGGCGGCGAACTTGGTCTTTGCCTGGTCAACCCAGGCCGCGAAATTCTGCTCGGTCATCGCCTCGACCGAGATCGGCATCAGGCTATGGTTGGTGCCGCAAATCTGGTTGCATTCCCCGTAGTACACGCCCGGCTGGTCGACCTTGACCCAGGTCTCGATCGTCCGGCCCGGGATTGCATACCGCTGCACGCCAAGCGAGGGGATAAAGAAGCTGTGGATCACGTCCCCGCTGGTGGTCAGGATGCGGACATTCTTGCCAGCCGGGACAACGAGGCGGTTATCGACCTCGAGGTTTCGGAGCTGACCCTCTTTGAGCTGGTCTTCGGGAATGACGTAGCTCGAGAAGTCGATGCCGCCCTGGTCGGGGTAGTTGTACTCCCAATACCACTGATGGCCCGTCACTTTGATCGTCAGGTCAGCAGCCGACGTCCGGTCCTCAAAGTAGACCAAGCGAAAGGACGGGATCGCGATCACCACCAGGATCAACACCGGCAGCACCGTCCAGGCAACTTCCAGCGCCGTATGGTGGCTGACGCGGCTCGCGGTCGGGCTTCTGGACGCACGATAACGCCACATCACGTAGCCGAGCAGGGCGGCGACGAAGATCGTAACCAACGCCATCAGCCAGATCACGAGGCTATGCAGGCCCTCGATGCTCTGCTGCACCGGGCTGTGCGGCGGCTGGAAGCTCAACTGCCAATCGTGCGGCGTTTGCGCCCAGGCCGACCCAGTGACCAACAAACCAACAACGGCCGTGAGACAACGTTTCAAAACTTGCATAATCCGGTCCATTCCGCCTCGCGCCCCACCCTCGTGCCGACACGCCGACCGGCTGTGTGCGCCGCAGCAGGCAGTATCGGACGTGGGTCCTGAGATCAAGGTCGCAAGAGGCTAGTTCGGGAGCTGCACCAAGGTGAACAGCCCGAACGGCGGCACCGAGGCGAACCGCGCCGACGCCATATCGTCGGCGGGCAGCAGCGCCTCGTGCGAGAAGTCGGGATGCCAGCCGAGCTTGCGTGACGCCGGTGCCAGCGCCCGCTCCGCCCACCAGCGCGGGCCGCGCTCGGCCGCAAAATGGTTGACGAACAAAAGGTGGCCACCCGGCCGCACCACGCGCCGCATCTCCGCCAGCAACAGGCGCGGGTTCGGCACCACCGAGGCCACGAACATGGCCACGGCGATGTCGAACGTGGCGTCGTCGAAGCCGGTCGCCTCGGCGTCCACCTCGAGCAGCGCATTGACGTGCAGCAGCCGCTGGTCGCGCACCCGGTCCCTCGCCAGGTCGAGCATTTCGGCCGAAAGGTCGATCCCGGTGATGCGCTTGCTATCGTCGTAGTGCGGCAGCGCGAGCCCGGTGCCGACGCCGACTTCCAGCACTCGCGCACCCGGCAGGGCATTCACTGCCGCCACGGCTCGGCGCCGGCCGAAGGCGGACACGCCGCCGAATACCAGGTCATATACATTGGCCCATCGCCGGTAGGCGGCGCGCACCGAATCAGCGTCGAGCGCGGTGTGAGGGACGGCAGACGGGCGTCGGCCTACGGCTTCTTCTAATGGTGGCATGTTGTCTCCGTAGGTTCCCCTACGCCCGACAACTCCGCTGATCAAGGCCACGAAACTGTCATGGCCCGTGATGCGGTCCGGACCGGGCGTTCAGATCACGCCGCATCCTCACGCCGGTCCCGCACTTTGACGTAGGCGATCGCGGCGTGCTCCGGGCAGTACCGGCTTCCCGTGGATCGCGTGCTCGCTGCAGAAATGGAAGCTCGGGGTGCCCGGCTCGCCGATCGGCCAGCAGCAGGCCGTCAGCCGGCTCCCCGGGCGGGGTGTCGCCGGCACGACACGCACCGCCGTCGCCAGCTTCGGCTCGGCCGGACGCGGGGTGGCCGGCGTCACGGTGGGAGCGAGGGCTGCCACCAGGACGGGGAGCGTCGGGCCGCTGACGCGGCGGGCCGCCGCACGCCGGGCCGGGCGCCCGTCGCTGGCGCCCCGGCGAATCGGCGACGGCCGCGCCGGAAGGTTGAGCCGGTGCGCCTTGCCCACGACCGCGTTTTTGGTGATACCCAGCCGACGGCCTATCTCGGCCGTCGAGTGACCCTCGTCCCACAATCCGCGCAACCGCGTGATCGTCTCCTCGGTCCAATCCATCGGCCAGCGCCCCCCTTAGCGGCATGGCCAAACCGTAGAAGGTTGAGTCACCTACTGCTAGGTCGATTCGGGGGCGGTGCCACAAAATGCTGTGGATAACCGCCATTCTCGCCAACTCAGAAACGTTGTCAACCGGACTGCGATTCGCCTAAAAAATGAGACCTTTGCGTAACATTCCGTGCACGCCTTTTTCACCGTTCACCGTCTGCGTGACGTGGAAGTCGACGGCCAGCGAGCAGAACTGGTAGGCCTCGTCGGGCGACAGGTTCTTGCGCGAGCAGATGAACGCGATCATTTCCCGCAGCGCCTGCTTCATTGCCAGGTCGAGATCCTCGTTCATGCCCATCGAGATGTAGTGGGTGGCAGTTTCCCCGCGCGGAAAGCGCAGCGCCGGGTCGCGCGGGCCGCCGCCCTTGTGCAGCACCAAGGTGAAGGTGCCGGTGAGGCACATCTCAAGCGCATTGATGCACACCTCCCCGTCGCCCTGCACGCCATGCCCGTCGCCTGCGGAGAAGTTGGCGCCCGGCACCCAGACCGGTAGGAACAGCACGCTGCCGGCGCCGAGTTCCTTGTTGTCGAGGTTGCCGCCGTGCTCGCGCGGCTCCTTGGTGGACAATGCCCCATACGAAGGCTTGGGTGCGACGCCCATCACGCCGAAGAACGGCGACAGCGGCAACTCGCCGCCCCAAGGCAAGCGGCACGTGCGGGCCGCGCGGTCGACGGTGATGTGGCTCAGAAAGCGTTCGGGAAAGTCCTCCGGCAGGGTGCCGGCTAGGGGGCGGTGGCCGCAGAACCCCCAGTCGGCGCCGAGTTCGATGGCATCGATCCGCACCTCGAGCATGTCGCCGGGTTCGGCGCCGCGGACGGCGACCGGCCCGGTCAGGATGTGCGGCCCGAGCCGGGGCGGGTTCGCGGCATGGATCGCCGCCAAGGCCGGCGGCACCGTCAGCCCGGATCCGGGCGGAGGCAGCACATCCGGCGCGCCGGACACGCATTCCAGCACCACGGTCTCTCCGCTGTCGACCGTGAGCACGGGTTTGTAGTCGGCGCTGAAGGTGCCCCAGTGGATCGTGTCCGCGGTCGCGGCGACGTGATGGGTGGTCATGGCTGGCTCCGGAGGTTTCGCCGATCCTCCGCGCCCCGCTGCCGACGTCAAGCCGGGGAAATCAACCGGGGCCGCGAAAATGGCCCCGCACGCAAACGGGGCGGCCGAAGCCGCCCCGTGATCGAGAGATCGAGCCGGCGGTTACGCCGGCGTGTCACACTGGGAAATCAGACTGGGCGGGAAATCAGACTGGGCGGGCAGTCGTGGTTTCGCGGGTTGTGGTCGTCGTGCCGGTCGTATGCGCGGGCCCGGCGATGTTGCCGGTCGGGCGCTCGACCGCCGTCGCCTCCATGGAGGCGTCGGGCTCGTCGGCCATGTTCTTCTTGAACGACTTGATGCCCTTGGCAAAGTCGCCCATCAGGTTGCTAACCTTGCCGCTGCCGAACAGCAGCAACACCACCAGCAGCACGACCATCCAATGCCAGATGCTGAAGCTACCCATCGTTCCTCCGTTGGGGCCAGGCCCCGACATTCACTGGCCCTCATGTGGCGCGAAGCCGGGGCGCTTGCAAGCGCTTACCGCGCTCCCGGGTCCGTAACGAATACTCCACCTGAACGCTCGCGATCGGGCAGGATGAAGCCGAATGTCGGGTAGACCGACACCCCGAGCGCATCGGCCGGCGCCCACCACACGCGCACCTGGGTCCAGTCATTGCCGGGCGAGACGTCCAGCACCGGCTCGTCCCGGGTGATGCGGCGATGCACCCAGTTCGCTTGGGTGACCCGAATCTCGCGGCTCGACACGAGGCGGGCGACGACCGACACATGGCCCGACGGCAAGCGCCCGGAGCGGCGGAACACCAGAACGCCGCCGGCGGCGGGTTGCTCGACCCGGCGGTAAAGCCCGGCCGCCTGCTCCCACCAGGATGCGGCATCGCCATACAGCTGGATGCCGGTCGTTTGGCGCGCGAACGGAGCGCATTCGAGCGGGCTGGCCGTGCTTGCGACGCGGTGGCCGCAGCCGGCTAGCGGCACGGTCGCTAATAGAAGGAAGGCCAGGGTGCTGCCCTGGAACGCGAACCCGCCTAACCATACGCCCAGACTGCCCAGGCGACGGCGGTTCCGCCCAGGATTGCCGCCGCCAAGCTCCGTGTCGCCACCATGATCGCGACCGTCGCGGCGGCGCCGATCCATTGCTGCCGGCCGCCGGCGGCGAGCGCCGGAACCACGTAGCTGATGAACAGGGCGCCGGGCACGTAGCCGAGCGCGACCCGCACCAAGGGCGGCGTCGGGATCGCCCGGAACAGCAGGTAACCGCCGGCCCGCGTCACGTAAGTCGCCATCGCCATGCCGATGATCGTCAGCAGCACCCAGGGGTCGAGGGTCACCCGCGCCGCTCCTGCAGCACTCCGACGCAGGCGCCGGCCAGGGCGCCGGCCACGATATACCACGAGCCGTCCAGCAGCCGCGACACCAGCACCGACACGCCGGCCGCCGCTGCCCAGGGCAGCAAATCGCGCCGCCCGCGCCACATGCCCGCGACAAGGGCAACGAACACCGCGAGGGCGGCAAAGAATAGCGGATGACCCGGCGGCGGCCGCACCGCGGCGCCCAGCACGTGACCGGCGGCGGTGCCGAGCACCCAGACGACCCACATCACCAGCCCAGAGCCGAACAGGAACCCGGCATCCCACCGGCCGCGCTGCAGTTCCTGCACCGAGAGCGCCCAATTCTGGTCGGCCATCAGGAACAAGCTGAGCCACAGCCGCCAGCCGCGGATGCGGTCGAGCCAGGCGCCGATCACCGGTCCCATCAACGCCATGCGCAGATTGACGACGAACGCCGCGAAGGTCGCCGCCACGACCGGGGCCGGCGTGCTCCAGTGGCTCAGCACCAGCAGCTGCGCCGAGCCGGCGTAGCAGACGGCGCTCATCACCGTCGCCTCCAGCAGCGACAAGCCTTGGCCCTCGGCGGCGATGCCGCACACCAGCGCGAACGGCACCAGCGCCACTTGCAGCGGCAGGGTGCGGCGGGCGCCGGCGACGACCGCGGCGCGGGAGAAACGGGGACGCTCGGACGACAGGATCAGCCTCGCTTCAACGCCAGCACCAGCGCTTCGGCCTCGTCGGCGGCCATCCGCAATGCGCGCTCGGCGACGTCCCGGCTGAAGCCGGCCCGGGCCAGGGCCGCCAGGTCGCGCATCCGGGTCGGCGGGTCCGTTTCGCCACGGAACGGGCCGATGCGCCGCCGCCGGGCGAAAGCGAGGGCCGAGGGAAGCTCGTCGCCATCGGCCGGCAGGACCGATCCGGCCAGTTCGGCCCCCACGCCCTTGGCGGCCAGATGCGCGGCCACGACCCGGCGCGAGCGCCCGTTGCGCACCAGCCGGGCCGCCCGGGCGGCGGCGAAGGCCGCGTCATCGACCGCCCCGGCCTCGACCAAGGCGTGCGCGACCTCGCGCGACAGGCGGCGCGCGTCCGCCAGCACCGGCCCGACCGGCTGCCCCTCCGCTTCGGCCGCCCGCGCCCAGCGCTGCACCCGCCGCTCCAGCACGCGCACCAACCCGGCCTCGGTGGTGGCGAAGCGGGACAAATGGCGCAGCGCCGCCTCGCGCAGTGCGCTCTGGTCGGGGGCCGGGCCGGCGGGTCGGATCGAACGCGGCATGGCGGCACGTTGGCACGCGGCGCCCCGGCCCGGAACCCGCCGCCGCCGCGGAACGTTGGTTCGATGTTCCACACACCATTGAACACCACACCCGCAAACGGAGATGCCCGTGCCGAACGTCAGGACTTTCGCCGTGCTCTCGATGCTCTGCGCCGCCCCCTGGCTGCCAGCGTTCGCCCAGCCGGCGGGCACGCCGGCGAGTCCTTCGTCCGGCGCATCGCCGGCGGCGCCGAGCCCCACGCCGCCCTCGGCGGGCAACACCACCCCCGGCGTGGTTGCTACCACCAACAACCCGAACCTCGCCGTCGCAAACGTCAAGCTCGAGAACGGCGCCCGGGTGAGCAAGATCATCGGGCTGACCGTCTACACCGACGGCAACGAGAAGGTCGGGACAGTGGACGACGTCGTGCTGACCGAAGGCGACAAGGCGACCGTGGCGGTGATCTCGGTCGGCGGCTTCCTCGGCATCGGCAGCAAGCTGGTGGCGGTTCCGTTCGATCAACTGAAACGCGACACCGACAAGGCCACCCTCCCCGGCGCCACCAAGGATTCGCTCAACGCGATGCCCGGCCTGGTCTATTAACCTCGTCTCCGATCCTGGCCGCCGACAAGGCCGGGTGACGACCCGCTTCCCGAGTTGCAGCCCGTTGACTTCGGGGGCCGGCCTCGATCAGAGTTCAGTCCGCTGCGCGCGTCCGTCGAGCCTTCGCCGGGCGCGCAAGGCGTTTCCGACCCACGAGGTGCAAGACTTGTCATGATCTCCGCCCTGATGCCGACGTACAACCGCGCTGACCTCGCGTTCGAGCGGGGTGAAGGAAGCTGGCTGTTCACGACGGATGGGCGACGATTCCTCGACTTCGGCGCCGGCATCGCGACCTCGTCGCTGGGCCACAACAACCGGCACTTGGTCGAAGCGATCGCCGAGCAGGCCGGGCGGGTGATGCACACCAGCAACCTGTATCGGGTGCCGCAGGCCGAGCGCCTGGCGCAGCGCTTCGTGGACGCGACGTTCGCCGATAGCGTGTTCTTCTGCAACTCGGGCGCGGAAGCGAACGAGGGCGTGGTCAAGATGATGCGCCGGGCCATGAGCGAGACCGGGCGCGGCGAGCGCTACCGGGTCATCTGCTTCGACGGCGCCTTCCATGGCCGCACGCTGGCGATGCTGGCGGCCACCGGCAATGCCAAGTACCTCAAGGGCTTCGGCCCCGAGGTGGACGGCTTCGACCATGTGCCGTTCAACAACATGAACGCGTTGCGCGACGCGATCGGACCGCAGACGGCCGGCGTGCTGATCGAGCCGGTGCAGGGCGAAGGCGGCATCCGCCCGGCGTCGCTCGACTACCTGCGCGACCTCCGCGCCGCCTGCGACGAGTTCGGCATCCTGCTGGCGATGGACGAGGTGCAGTGCGGCATGGGGCGCACGGGCAAGCTGTTCGCGCATGAATGGGCCGGCATCGAGCCCGACGTGATGTCGGCGGCCAAGGGCATCGCCGGCGGCTTCCCGATGGGCGCGATCCTGGCCAAGGAGGCAGTGGCGAAGCATCTGGTGGCCGGCACCCACGGCACCACCTTCGGCGGCAACCCGCTGGCCTGCGCGGCGGCCAATGCGGTGCTGGACGTGATGCTGGCGCCGGGCTTCCTCGACGATGTGGACCGCAAGGCCCGGCTGCTGTGGCACGAGCTGGGCAAGATTGTGTCCGAGTACCCGCAGGTCTTGTCCGACGTGCGCGGCGCCGGGCTGATCCTGGGGTTGAAGGCGGTACATTCCAACGCCGAGCTGCAGGACGCGTTCATGGCGGAGGGGCTGTTGAGCGTCGCCGCCGGGGACAACGTCGTGCGTCTGGTGCCGCCGCTGAACCTTTCCGACGAGGACATCGCGGCGTCGCTCGAGATGATCCACCGCGGCGTGCGCCGCTGCATCCCGTCCTCCAACGCCGCGGCCGCCAAATGAGCGGCGCGCTGCGGCGGGCGCAGACCACGGAGGAGATGGAGGTGCCGCCGCCGCGGCACTTCCTCGATTTGCGCGACCATGATGGTGCGACCTTGCGCCAGATGCTGGACGTCGCCAGCGTCTACAAGCGATCCGGCGGCGCGCACGCGCGGCCGTTCGCCGGCAAGACGCTCGCGACCATCTTCGAAAAGCCGAGCACCCGCACCCGCGTCAGCTTCGAAGTGGCGATGAAGCAGTTGGGCGGGGACGTGATCAACCTCACCGCAGCCGAGCTGCAGCTTGGCCGCGGCGAGACGGTGGCCGACACCGCGCGGGTGCTGTCCCGCTACGTCGACGCCATCATGCTGCGCACCGACAACGTCGCCCGGCTGCAGGAACTGGCGGCCAATGCGAGCGTGCCGGTCATCAACGGGCTCACCAACATGAGCCATCCGTGCCAGCTGATGGCCGACGTGCTGACGTTCGAGGAGCATCGCGGGCCGGTGGCAGGGCAGACGGTGGCCTGGGTCGGCGACGGCAACAACGTCGCCTGCAGCTGGATCGAGGCCGCGGTCCGGTTCGGCTTCACGCTGCGCATCGCGACGCCCGAGCTGCGCCGGCCGCCGCAGAAGCTGGTGGATTGGGCGCGCGCCCAGGGGGCCACGATCGAGCTGACCGACGATCCGGCGACGGCGGTGGCCGGCGCGCGGTGCGTCGTCACCGACGTTTGGGTCAGCCTGAACGACGACCCGACGGTCAATCGCCACAACCTGCTGGCGCCGTTTCAGGTGAACGCACGCCTGATGGCCACCGCCGCGCCCGACGCGCTGTTCATGCACTGCCTGCCGGCGCATCGCGGCGAGGAAGTGACCGCCGAGGTGATCGACGGCCCGCAATCGGTGGTGTTCGACGGCGCCGAGAACCGGCTGCATGCGCAGAAGGGCATTCTGGCCTGGTCGCTCGGCGCCCTCCGATGACCCGGCGCGGATGACCGAGGAGATCCCATCGACCCCCGGCTGGGTCGAGGACCGGCTGGACGAGGCATTTGCCAGGCTGCCCGACAATCCGGCCGTGCAGGACGCCAAGCGCGCCTACGGGGACTGCTTGGCGAACCGTAAGGAGCCGGCCGCGCCGTCCGACACGCTAGGCGCCGAGTTCGGCCCGTGCCGCAGGGCACTGCGCCGGGCCTTGCAGGCGGCCGACCTCGGCGCGGACCTGGCCGCGCTCGAACCCAAGCTGGAGGCGCTCGAGGCCGAGCTCGCCGGCGACGGCTGACGGCATGAGCAACACCTTGGCGGGGGCCTGGACCTGGGCCGCCCCGGTCGCGGCCGTCGCTTGCGTCGCTGCCACCGTCCTGTTCGGATTGAACAGTCCCGTGCTCGCCGCCTGCGGCATCGTGCTGATCGCGACCGTGTTCGCGGCCGTGCACCATGCCGAGATCGTCGCCCACCGGGTCGGCGAGCCGTTCGGCACGCTGGTGCTGGCGGTCGCGGTGACGGTGATCGAGGTGGCTTTGATCGTGTCAGTCATGCTCGGCGGCGGCCCGGAGAAATCCGCGCCTGGCGCGCGACACGGTGTTCGCAGCGGTGATGCTGGTCAGCAACGGCGTGGTCGGGCTCTGCCTGATGCTGGGCAGCGTGCGCCATGGCGAGCAGGGTTTCCTGATCCAGGGCGCCAGCGGGTCGCTGGCGGTGCTGGCCGCGCTGACGGTGCTGACGCTGGTGCTGCCCAACTTCACCTCGACCACGCCGGGCCCGGAGTTCAGCGCCAACCAGCTCGCCTTCGCCGGGGTGGTGTCGCTGGTCCTGTATGCCACCTTTGTGTTCGTGCAGACGGTGCTGCACCGCGGCGACTTCGTCGATGAGGGGGACGGGCATGGGCACGAAGGTCCGCCCCCGTCCGTGGCCGCGGCCTCGGTATCGGCCGGGCTGCTGGTGCTGTGCCTGGCGGCGGTGGTCGGCTTGGCCAAGGCGTTGTCGCCGGCGCTCGAGGGCGCCATTGCGCGCGGCGGGGGCGCCGAAGGCGGTGGTGGGGATCGTGATTGCGGCCCTCGTGCTGCTGCCGGAAGCGGTGACCGCGATCCGGGCGGCGCGGGCAGACCGGCTGCAGACCAGCCTCAACCTCGCGCTCGGCTCGGCGATCGCCAGCATCGGCCTGACGATCCCGGCGGTCGCCACGGTCAGCATCTACTTCGGCCAGCCACTCACCCTGGGCCTCGAGCCGAAGGAGGAGGTGCTGCTGGTGCTGACCCTGTTCCTCGGCGTGGTCACGCTTGGCACCGGCCGCACCACCGTGCTGCAGGGCGCGGTCCACCTCACGATCCTGGCTGTGTACCTGTTCCTGGCCGTGGTGCCGTAGCCCGCGCCTGACCTCGCTGCAGCCATTGGTGCAGCAGGTAGATCGGCATCGTCAGCGAGGCGACGCCGGCCGAGGTCAGCAGCGCGCCGGCCGGGGAACCGGCGCGGTCCGCGGCCCAGCCGAACACGCCGGGCAGTACGGTGCCGCCGAGGTAATAAGTGGTGTAGAACATGCCCATCGCCGAGGCCCGGTTCTCCGGCCGTGCCGACAGCGTGCCGATGCCGATGATCACCCCGGCATGGATCGACCCGAGCGCTCCGAACAGCACGCCCCAGATCAGCGGCCAGTCGGCGAAGGCCGGACCGGCCACCGAGACCACCGCCCCCAGCGTGCCGAGCAGCAGCACGGGCGTCGTGCCCCAGCGCGTGGCCATGATGCCGCCCAGGATGGTCGCCGGCAGGTTGGTCCAGGTGGCGATCGTCAGCACGGTCGCGGCCAGTGCCGGGCTATGCCCCTCATGCGCCAGCAAGGACGGCATGTATGACAGGAAGCCGTAATAGCCCGAGTTGTAGGCGGTCCAGACCAACCCGGCGACCACCACCAGCCCGCATTCCGCCCGTGACGGCAGGGTCCAATGCCCGGCCGGCGCCGGCCGGTCCTCGACCGTCAGCAGGAACAGCACCAGCGACAGCAGCGCGATGCCGGCGCCCGCGAGCAGGATCGCGATCGGCCCGGCGAGCGCGATCAGCGTGTCCTGCACCAAGCCGACCAGCCCGACCCCGATGGGGAAGGCGCCGACCAGCAACCCCATGACCGGCATGAAGCGCGGGCCGCCGAAGCGGTCGCTGATCATCTTGCCCTGCATCACCACCAGCGTGACCGCCCCGGTGCCGGCAACGATGCGGCCGAAGCCGATGCCGGCGGGACTGAACAGCAGCGCCCCGAGCAGGCTGCCGGAGCACATCAGCGCGAGGCCGCCGCCGACCAGCCAGCGCGGTCCGAACCGCCGGCCGAGCATGCCGCCCGGCATGGACACCACGATGCCGGGCAGCATGTAGAGGCCGATCAGGGTGCCGAGCGCGGCGAACTCGAGGTGGAACCGGGCCGCAAGCTCCGGTCCCAGGCTGGCGATGGTCTGGAACTGGAAACCGAACGCCACCCGCGCCAGGGCGATGGCCGCAACGAACCCCCAATCCTTCATCGTCCCTCCTGGCCGCGCAGGCTAGGCGGCCGTCGCCGCGGCAAGAAGGTTCACGCGAGCAGGGCTGCTCCCTATGTTGTGGACATGAGCGCCACCCCCGCCTTCCTCGACAGCAACCGCCCGGACGTGCCCGATATCGTCGTCCCGCGCGGCGTTACCCCCTTCCATCTGCCGGGCCGGCCGGTGCGCGGACGCCTGGTGCGGCTCGGGCCGTTGGCCGACGCCTTGCTGACCCGGCACGAGAACCACCCGGCCGTGACCGCCTTGGCGGGCGAGGCGCTTGCCTTGGCCGCGGCGCTCGCCACCGCGCTGCGGTTCCGCGGCTCGTTCAGCCTGCAGGCCAAGGGCGACGGCGCGGTGCCGATGCTGCTGGCCGACTGCACCGAATCGGGGGCGCTGCGCGGCTACGCCCGGGCCGAGCCGGAGCGGCTGGCGTCGGTGCTAGCGGTCGAGCACGACCCGTCGGCGCGGGCGCTGCTCGGCAACGGCTACCTGGCCTTCACGGTGGACCAGGGCAACGATGCCGAGCGGCACCAAGGCATCGTCGCCATCGAAGGCGAAAGCCTGGCCGACATGGCGCTGCACTACTTCGAGACCAGCGAGCAGATCCGCTGCAGCGTCCGCCTCGCGTGCAAGCAGACCGACGCCGGCTGGCGCGCCGGGGCGCTGATCCTGGAGCGCGTCGCCGGCGAGGGCGGCATCGACCCCGCATTGGACGACGCGGCGCAGGACGAGGCTTGGCGCACCGCCACCGCCTTGGCCGCCACCCTGCGCGACGCCGAGCTGCTCGACGACACGCTGCCGGCCGACCGGCTGCTCTACAACCTGTTCGGGCTGGAGGGGGTCGCGGCCGACCGGCACCGGGCGCTGGCCTATGGCTGCCGCTGTTCGCGGGCGCGGCTTTCCGGCATCCTGGAAGGGTTCTCGACCGACGACCTGAACCACATGGCGACGGACGGCGACATCGTCATGACGTGCGAGTTCTGTAACCTGGATTTCCGTTTTGGCCGCGACGAGGTGCGTGGCCAGGCGGATTCGCAACCCGAAGGCTGATCCCATGGCGATTTCCCGCCGGCTGGCACTGCTGGCCCCGGCTTGGCTCGCCCCAATTTGGCTTGCCGCATGCGCCGACAACAGGCGGCGCGATTTTCCCCCGCTGCGTTACGACTACCTGACCCGGCTCGAGCTGAACGTCGCGTCGATTGGCTATGCCGACCTGCCGCCGCCCGGTCCGCTGGACACCGTGTCGCCGGTCCCGGCGGCGCCGGCGTTGCGGCAGTTGGCCGAGGACCGGCTGGCGGCCGGGGGCTCGAGCGGCCGGGCGCTGGTGACGATCGAGGAAGCGCGCATCGTCCGCGTCGGTGACGGCCTGGACGGCGCGATGGCGATCCACATCGACGTGATCGCCGCCAATGGCGTGCGGGCCGGCTTCGCGGAGGCACGGGTGGCCCGGCGCGCCAGCGGCATCGGCCGCGACGTGCGCGGGGCGGTCTACGACATCACCAAGCAGATGCTGGACGACATGAACGTGGAGCTCGAGTTCCAGCTTCGCCGCTCGCTGCGGGACTACCTGCAGACCGCCGGCGCGGCCCCCGCCCCACCCCCGGTGCACCAAGAAGACCTGCCGGTTGCCCCGTAGCGCGAAGCCCCAGTCTCCTCATCGACGGACTTCCAAAACGTCATCCCCGGACTCGATCCGGGGATCTCCAGCCCGACGACGCTACAAGCTGGCCTTGGCCAATTGCGACAGCATCTCCGCCTCGGTCAGGATCTGCGGCAGCACCACCGGCGCGCCCTGGCCTGTCGGATACATCACGTAAAGCGGCACGCCGTCGCGGGCGTGGTCGCGCAGGAACGCCGAGACCGCCGGGTCGCCGCGGGTCCAGTCGCCCTTTAAATAGGTGACCCCGCGCTCGGCGAAGGCCTGGCGCACCGCGGCTGGCGATAGCGCGACCTTCTCGTTGACCAGGCAGGTGACGCACCAGGCCGCGGTCATGTTGACGAACACCGGGCGGCCTTCCGCCCGCAGCGTCGCCAGCCGGGCGGGGGTGAACGGCTCGACGCCCGCCGCCGCCGTAGCCGCAGCCGGTGCCGCCGCGTTACCGAGCCCGGGCAGCACGGCGAGCGCCAAGGCGGCGGCGATGGCGGCGACGGCGTAGCCCAGCCGGCGCCCGGAGCGTTGGGCGAGGCCAAACGCCCAGGCGGCCGCGCCGAGCAGCACGAGTCCGGCGACCACGGCCAGCACGCCGTCCGGCCCCGCTTGCAAGCTGATGACCCATACGAGCCAAGCGGCCGCCGCATACATCGGAAACGCCAGCGCGGATTTCAGCACGTCCATCCAGGCGCCCGGCCGCGGCAACAGGCGCGCGAGCCCGGGCACCACCGCGAGTAGCGCGTAAGGTGCGGCGAGGCCAAGCCCCATCGCGAAGAACACCGCCAGCGTCGCCGCGGGCGGCGCCGCAAGCGCCGCGGCGATGGCCGCGCCCATGAACGGCGCCGTGCACGGGGTGGCGACCAGCACCGCGAGCAGCCCGGTGAAGAAGCTGCCCGCATGGCCGCTTCGGCCGGCGAGATCCTGTCCCGTCCCGGCCAGCCGCCCACCGACCTCGTACACGCCCGACAGGTTCAGCCCGACCGCGAACAACACCCAGGCCATGACCGCCACGAACACCGGCGACTGGAACTGGAACCCCCACCCGGCCGCGCTGCCCGCCGCCCGCAGCACCAGCAACAGCGCCGCAAGCCCGGCAAACGCCGCCAGCACGCCGGCCGTGTACGACACGGCGTGGCCGCGCACCGCGCCGCGCTCGCGTCCCGAAAGGCGGGCCAGGGCCACCGCCTTCATGGCCAGCACCGGGAACACGCAAGGCATCAGGTTCAGGATCGCGCCCGCCGCCAGCGGCCAGCAGCAAGGCCTGCGGCAGCGGCACGCCCGGCGGCGACGTGGCCGGACCGGGCGTCGCCGAGACCTGAAGCGAACTCTCCTGCCCGCCGGGGTCGCGCAGCACGGCGACGCCGGCCAGCGCAGCGCTGGGCTTGAACCCCGCCGCCGGCCTGAGCCCGATCCGCACCGCGCCCGGCTCGACCGTCACTTTCTGCGGCGCGGCTTGGTCGATCACCCCAGCCTCGGCCGGGAAGAACCAGGCGTCGCGCACGGTCGCCGCCGACAGCCCGTTGCCCAGCAGGCTCAGCGTGCCGTCCGGCGCCACCTGGGCCGTGAACGGCGACGGGCGCGGCTGCCGCGCGGCACCGGCGGCGAACAACGGCGCTTCGAGCGAAGGGGACGGCGTCCCCGGCGGCCCCGGCGGCAAGAACAGTTTGAACGTGCCTTCCTCCGGCACGCAGATCTTCTCGCACACCAGCCAAGTGGCGCTGGCCTCGATGGCCAAGCCGCCCGCCGCGGGCATGACCGTCACCGGCAATACGATCTCGCCGGTGTAGCCGTAGCTCATCAGCGGCCCTTCCGGCAGGCGCTCCGGCGTCGGCCAGGCGATCGGGCCGGCCGTGGCGCCCTCGGGCAAGGTGAGCGTTAGCTCGGGCGGGGCGCCGGCGTCGCCGGGGTTCGTCCAGTAGGTGTGCCAGCCCGGCTTGATCCGCAGCCGCAGGCCGAGCTGCAGCGGCGTGCCGGGACGCACCGCGTCGGTGTCGGTGACGAGGGTGGCGACGACCCGCTCGCTGCGCACCGGCGCACTCTCGGCCGCCCGCGCCGGCGCGGCCCAGCCCGCGGAGGCGGCGTCGGCAACCAGCAGGGCCGCGAGCCCGAATAGCGCTTTCCCGATCATCACCCGCTCTATATCGCCTCGGATCATGCCGACACCACCACCTTGGATACTCAATGCGCTGCCCGTCGCCGAAGCGCTGCCCCGGCTGCTCGAAGCCTTGGCCGTCGGCAACGCGGTCCTGGTTGCCCCCCCGGGTGCCGGCAAGACCACACTGGTGCCGCTTGCCCTACTGGACGCGCCATGGCGCGGCGACGGCACTATCGTTGTGCTGGAGCCGCGGCGCCTTGCCGCCCGGGCCGCTGCGACCCGGATGGCGAGCCTGCTGGGCGAACCGGTCGGCCAAACCGTCGGCTTCCGCACCCGCATCGATAGCGCGGTCTCGGCGCAGACCCGGATCGAGGTGATCACCGAGGGCCTGCTGGTGCGCCGGCTGATCGCCGACCCGGCGCTCGACGGCGTCGCCGCGGTGCTGCTGGACGAGGTGCACGAACGCACGCTCGACGGCGACTTGGCGCTCGCGTTCTGCCTCGACCTGCAACGCCTGCTGCGGCCCGAGCTGCGGCTGCTGGCGATGTCGGCGACGCTGGACGGCGCCCGGCTGTCGGCGATGCTGGCGGGCCCGGTGATCGAGAGCCAGGGGCGGATGTTCCCGGTCGCGGTCGAGCACGCGGCGCGCGACGTGATGGACCCGCGCGACCTGCCCGACGCCGTCGCCCGGGCGATCCGCGGCGCGTTGGCGGCGCATGAGGGGGATGTGCTCGCCTTCCTGCCGGGCATGGGCGAGATCCGCCGCACCGAGGCGGCGCTGGCCGGCTGCGGCGCGCTGGTGCTGCCGCTGCACGGCGAGCTGCCGGTCGCCGAACAGGACCTGGCGCTGCGCCCCGCCGACGGGCGCCGGGTGGTGCTCGCGACCAGCATCGCCGAGACATCGCTGACGGTGCCCGGGGTTCGGGTGGTGGTGGACGGCGGCTGGCGGCGGGCGCCGCGGCTCGATCCCGGCAGCGGGCTGACCCGGCTCGCCACGGTGCGGATCAGCCGGGCGGCCGCCGACCAGCGTGCCGGCCGGGCCGGGCGGGAGGCGCCGGGGGCGGCGATCCGGGTGTGGACGCCGGCGATGGGGCGCAGCTTGCCCCAGCATGACCGGCCGGAGCTGCTGGAAGCCGAGCTGTCCGGCTTGGTGCTCGATTGCGCCGCCTGGGGCACGCCCCCGGCGGAGCTCGCCTTCGCCGACCGGCCGCCGGCGGGCACGCTGGCTGCGGCGACCGCGTTGCTGGAGCGGCTGGGCGCCGTGGCGGACGGGGCGATTACCCCGTTCGGACGCCGGATGGCGGCGCTCGGCGCGCATCCCCGGCTGGCGGCGATGATGCTGTCGGCCGCCACCCCGGGCCAGGCGGCCCGCGCCGCCGACCTGGCCGCCCTGCTGGAGGAGCGGGACCCGCTCCGCGGCCGTGACACCCCGGCCGCCATCGGCCTGCGGCTCGAGGCGATCGAGGGCGCCGCCGCCGCCGACGCCGACGCCGACCGCGGCGCGCTGTCGCGCATCCGGCAGCAATCCAGGCAATATCGCCGCCGCCTGCGCGCAACGGCCGAGGCGGAGGGCGACGCCGGCGCCCTGCTCGCCGCCGCCTTCCCCGACCGCATCGGGCAGCGGCGCGAGCCCGGCAGCTTCCGCTTTTCCGGCGGCGGCGGCGCCAAGCTGCCGCGCGGCGACCGGCTGGCCAACGAAGCTTATTTGGTGGTCGCGGCCCTCGACCCGAAAGGCGCCGCGCTGATCCGGCTGGCCGCCCCGCTCGACCCGGCCGCCCTGCCCGCCTCGGTTGCCGCTACCATCACCGAAACGGTCGAGAGCGGCTTCGACGCGGCCACCGGCGCGGTGCTGTCGCGCCGCCGCCGGCGGCTCGGAGCGCTGGTGCTGGAGGATCGCACGCTGGACGCCGACCCGGCCGAGACCGCCGCCGCCTTGGCCGAGGCGGCGATGCGCAACCCGGCTAGCCTGCCCTGGACCGAGGCGGCGCGGCAGTTGCAGCAACGCGCCGCGCTGCTCCGCTCGCTCGACCCCGACGTGCCGGACCTCGCCGATGCGGCGTTGGCGGCGGCGGCGCAGGACTGGCTGGCGCCGCATCTGCACGGCATGCGGCGGCTGGGCGACCTGGCGTCGCTCGACCTCGTGGCGCTGCTGCGGACCCGGCTGGGCTGGGACGCGGCGGCGCGGCTGGACCGTCTGCTGCCGACGCACGTGGCCTTGCCGGGCGGCCGGGCGGCGGTCGACTACGCGCAGCCGGTGCCGGTGGCGAGCGCCCGGGCGCAGCACTTCTATGGTCTCGACCGTACGCCGACGCTGGCCGACGGGCGGGTGCCGCTACGGCTCGCGCTGCTGTCGCCGGCTGGGCGGCCCATCGCCGTCACGGCCGACCTGGCGGGGTTCTGGCGCGGCGCCTGGGCCGACGCGCGACGCGACATGCGCGGCCGCTACCCGCGCCACGACTGGCCGGAGAACCCCGCTTTGCATTGAAAAACCGGTGCAATGCGCCCATTGATGAGACAGCCGGAGGTTTGTTGAATGCGTCGCGCCGCCCTGTTCGCTCTGGTCCTGCTAGCGTCGGGCTGCACAACACCTGCCACCATGGCCCAAGCGCCGGGCCCTGCAGCCGGGCCGATGCGCGGCAACGCACCGGGCAGCTTCGCGCCGCTTGTCAAGCGCGTGGTGCCGGCGGTGGTCAACATCGCCGTGGTCGAGGGCGGTTCCAACTCGGCCGCCAACGTCCCGCCCGAGCTGCGCGGCCTGCGCGACCGGTTCCGCGGCCGGCGCGACCCGGTGCTGGGCGCCGGCAGCGGCTTCATCATCGATCCGTCCGGCATCATCGTCACCAATACCCATGTGGTCGGCCGCGCCACGCAGATCGCCGTCACCCTTGCCGACGGCACCGAACTGCCGGCCAAGCTGATCGGCAACGACGAGCTGACCGACCTCGCGGTGATCCGGGTCAGCAGCCCGAAGCCGCTGCCCTACGTGACCTGGGGCGACAGCAAGGTGGTGGAGGTCGGCGACTGGATCCTGGCCGCCGGCAACCCGTTCGGCGTCGGCATCAGCGTCACCGCGGGCATCGTCTCGGCGCGCGGGCGCGACATCGGCGCCGGGCCGTTCGACGATTTTTTGCAAATTGACGCGCCGATCAACCCCGGCAATTCCGGCGGCCCGACCTTCAACATGGACGGGCAGGTGATCGCGGTGAACACGGCGATCGTGTCGCCGACCGGCGGCTCGGTCGGCATCGGCTTCGCGGTGCCGAGCGAGATCGCGTCCAAGATCGTCGGCGACCTGCGCGACAAGGGGCGGATCGAACGCGGCTGGCTCGGCGTCTCGGTGCAGGACGCGCCGGGCCAGGGCACGCGCACCGGCGTGTCGATCGCCAATATCGACCGCAGCGGCCCGGCCGCCCGCGCCGGGTTGCGGCCCGGCGACGTCGTGCTGGCGATCGACGGCGCCCGGGTCGAGACTGCGCAGGGGCTGATCAAGGCGGTTGCGGCGACGCCGCCGGGCAACCCGGTGAAGCTGACGATCCGCCGCGCCGGGCAGAACGTGGACATCGCGGTGACGGTCGGGCGACGCCCCGCCGAACAGCAGGGCTAAGACGATGCGTGTGCTGGTCGTGGAAGACGACAAGGATGTGGCCGGATTCGTGCTGAAAGGCCTGCGTGAAGCCGGGCACGTGGCCGAACACGCCGATAACGGCCGCGACGGCCTGTTCATGGCCGCCAGCGAGACGTTCGACGCCATCATCCTCGATCGCATGCTGCCCGGCGGCATCGACGGGCTGCGCGTGCTGGAGACCCTCCGCGGGCAAGACAATCAAACGCCGGTGCTGTTCCTGTCGGCGATGGCGCAGGTGGACGACCGGGTGCGCGGGCTGAAGGCCGGCGGCGACGACTACCTCACCAAGCCGTTCGCGTTCAGCGAGCTGCTGGCGCGGGTCGAGGCGCTGGCCCGGCGCGGCCGCGGCACCGGGCCGGAAACGCGGCTGGTGGCGGGCGAGCTCGAGATGGACCTGCTGTCCCGCACCGTCCGGCGCCAGGGCCAGAAGATCGACCTGCAGCCGCGCGAGTTCCGCCTGCTGGAATACCTGATGCGCCACACCGGCCAGGTGGTGACCCGCACCATGCTGCTGGAAGGCGTGTGGGATTACCATTTCGACCCGCAAACCAACGTGATCGACGTCCATGTCAGCCGGCTGCGACAGAAGATCGACAAGCCGTTCGAGACGCCGATGATCCACACGGTGCGGAGCGCGGGATACATGCTCCGCCCCGACTAACCCGGCTGGCCGCCGCGCCATTGGCAGCCCTGCCGCCGTTCTTCCGCTCGGCCGGCGTGCGGCTGGCGCTGGGCTTTTCCGGGCTGTTCAGCCTGAGCGCCCTGGTCCTGGTCTACGTGATCTGGTCCACCATGCTGGGCTTGCTGAACGGCCAGGTGGACGTCGCCATCGACACCGACGCGCTCGGCTTGTCCGAGCGCTGGCTCGCCGGCGGCCCTCCGGCGCTGCTCTCCACCATCCAGGATCGCCTGGCCGACAACGTCGACGACGACGCGATCTACCTGGTCGCCGACCCGTCGGGGCGGAAGGTGCTCGGCAACCTGCCGAGTTGGCCCGAGGGCGTGACCGCCACCGGCTCCGTTTACGAGCGGACCGTGACCCGCAACGGCAAGCAGCGGCTCGCCCGGCTGCGCCGCTTCACCCTGGCCGGCGATTACGCGTTGCTGGTCGGCCGCAACGTGCAGACCCGGGCGGCGCTGCGCGACCTGGTGGCCCATACCCTTGCCTGGGCGGTGCCGCTGATCGGCGGCCTGACGGTGCTCGGCGGCGTCGCAGTGCAGCGGCTGTTCCGGCGCATGCTGTTCCACGTGTCCGAAACCGCGGCGGCGATCTCTGCCGGCGACATCACCCGCCGCGTGCGCCTGTCCGGCCGCGGCGACGAGTTCGACCGCCTGGCCGAGACCATCAACGACATGCTCGACCGCATGGGGCGGCTGATGGACGGGGTGCGCGAGGTGTCGAACGCGATCGCCCACGACCTGCGCACGCCGATCACCCGCGCCCGCAACCGGCTCGAGGACGCCGCCGAGCATGCCGCCGGCCCCGCCGAGCTGCAGGGCGCCATCCAGCGGGCGATCACCGACCTCGACGGCATTACCGCGGTGTTCCAGGCGTTGCTGCGGATCAGCGAGATCGAGGCCGGCGCGCGGCGCTCGGCGTTCGGCCCCGTGGATCTGGCGCCGTTGCTGCAGGACCTGGTGGAGCTCTACGGCGCGGTGGCCGAGGAGGCGGGCCTGGCGCTCGCGCTGCACGCAGGCGATGGCTTGCAGACCTGGGGCGACCGCGAGCTGATCCAGCAGGCGATGGCCAACCTGATCGACAACGCGCTCAAGTTCTCGCCGCCCCGCGGCACCGTGCGCGTCGATGCCGAGGCCGCCGGCGGCGCGCTGCGGCTGCTTGTGCGCGACGAGGGCCAGGGGATCCCGCCCGACGACCTGGCGCGCGCGACCGAGCGGTTCTACCGCGGCGAAACAGCCCGACACACGCCGGGGTTCGGGCTGGGGCTGACGCTGGTGCGGGCCGTGGCGCAGCTGCACGGCGGCACGCTCGGTACTGGCCGACGCCGGGCCTGGGTTGGAGGCGACGCTCCTGTTGCCGGCGTTGAAGGACAAGGGCGCTGCCCTCGATCCGCCGGGGGCTGGCGCCCCCAGACCCGCCTGAGCAAGCCGGTTTGGCATCCCGGGCCGCGCGGCCATTCATGGTTCCGTAACTAACGCCCGCTATCTTCGTCGCATTGCCAGTTGCCGAGGCGACCGCGAAGGAGGTGTGCCGCACGTCCGATGATCGACCATCCCGAAAGCCGCAGCCTGCGGTCGCAAGGCGAAGTTGAGCGCCTGGCGATCTTGCAAACCTATGAAGTCGTGGACGCCAAGGGGACGGCCACGCTCGAGAACGCGCTCGCGATTGCCGCCGAGGTCGCCGGGTGCAAGGCCGCTTACATGGCCATGGTGGAGTCCGAGCGCCTCGTCCACAAGGCAACGTTCGGCTTTGTCCAGCCGACCGCGTCGGTGAAGCGCTCGGCCTCGTTTGCGGACTTGGTGCTTGGCAATGGTGGCAAGCCGTTGGTCGTCCCCGATGCAGCAGTCGACCCGCGCTTTGCCCTGCAGTTCGCGGCGCATCCGAACGTTCGGTTCTACGCCGGCTTTCCGGTGATCGCTTTCAACACCCATATCGTTGGCGTGATCGGCTGCTTCGACCCCGAACCGCGCCATATGACCGGAGCTCAGATTCGCACCATCGAGCGGGTGGCCGAAAATACCATGGTTTCCTTCGAGCTGCGGCGCGCGTTGCACAACGCCCGCCATCAGGCGCTGACGGACACGCTGACCGGCATCGGCAACCGCCACGCGTTCTTTGAACGGAGCGAACGCCTGTTTGCGGAAACTCCCGTGCCGCCGCGCAATGCGCTGCTCTACGTCGATCTCGACGGCTTCAAGCAACTCAACGATCGCCACGGCCACCACGCGGGAGACATGGCGCTCTGCATCGTTGCCGAGTGCATTCGCCGCAACATTCGCGGCCGCGACTTCGCCGCTCGCATCGGCGGGGACGAGTTCGCGGTCCTGCTCTCGGATTGCGACGACCACGAGACCGTCAGTGAGCGGATCCGCCAAGACGTCCGCAGCGAGTTGCGCCGTCAGGGTTGGGACGTGACGGCCTCGGTGGGGATGCTGACCTTCGACAAGCCGCCGCGCAGCGTGTCTGAGGCGCTGGCCGCGACAGACGCGCTGATGTACCAGGCCAAGCAAGGCGGCAAGGACCGGGTCACCCAAGGCGCCTACGAAACCACCGCTCACGCTGCAAGCCGCGGCACGCAACTGCCCGACCGACGCCCCGCGCCGAGGATGGTCGAAGGCTCGCGTGGCTAGACCACCGCAAGAAGGAGCAACTTTGCCCGAACAAGCGAAGCAGCCTGCCCGAGCGGCTACGCCCGGGGTGGCTCGCTCTCGAACGGGATGGGCCGGATCAGACCACCGTTTCCCGCCGCCACGTCAGCACCAGCACGTCGCGATGCGCCGGGCGTGACGGGTCGAGCGGCTGCACCGGCGTCACCCCATGGAACACCCTGTGGTCGTCCACCAGGGCCGCGTCCATCGGCGCCTCGAGGGTGAAGCTGCCGAGCAGGCCGCGGTCCAAGCCGTGAATGCTGGTCGTGCCCGAGGCGATGTTCTCCCGCCCGATCATCAGCACCAGCACCCAATCGACGCCGTCCTGGTGCATGCCTTCGGGGGTCGGCTGGCCGGCTTGGCCAGGCCGGGCCTCGATGCGAAACTGGTGCGCCTCGACATGCCAGGCGGGCGCCGGGGTGAGCTTGTCGAACAGGTCGGTGCAGACCCGCAAAATGGCCTCGAACGCCGCGCCCTCGGCGACCTCCGGCAGCACCGGCTCGAACCAGCGGGCGATGCCGCCGTTGAGGGCGTTGTAGTCGCGGCTTTGGTAATGCGGCTGGTGCGGCTTGCGCACGATGGCGGTGGCGGTCGCGAGGAAGGCGGCGTGCCGGCGCTTCCGGTAGCGGCCGCCATCGGCCATATAGGTGTCGAGGCCGAGGTCGCCCCAGCTCGCCGCGAACGCGTCCCAGCCCCCGAGGCCCGCCGCCTCCAGGCCCGCCCCTTCCAGCACCGGCCGCATCTCCGCGCTGCGCACGAACACGAACCCGTCCGCCCGCAAAGCGTCGATCCAACCAGTCATGCCGCATGCTCCGTGGGTTGCGGTTCCGCCTCGGGCGCGTCCACCGGGCCCGGCGTCGAGCTCAGCGCGCGGTGGCTGGTGAACGGGCTCTCGACGCCCAGCTCGTCGAACGTGACCTTGAAGCGGCGGTTCAGCTCGCGCGCCACCGCCCACCGGCTCGACGGCTGGGTTTTCATCCGCACCCGCATGACCCAGGCTAGGTCGACGAACTTCTCGACGCCCATCACGTCCAGCGGCTCGAGCACGATGCTCTGCCAGCGCGGCTCCCTGCGCATCCCGTCGGCCGATTGCTTAAGGATGTCGACGATCCGCTCCGGCTCCTCGTTGAGGCCGACGCTGACGTCGATCACGGCGTAGCCGTAGTCGCGGGTTTGGTTGGTCACGGTGGTCACCGCGCTGAACGGGATGATGTGCACCGACCCATCCAGCGCGCGCAGCCGGATGGTGCGGATCGACAGCGCCTCGACGGTGCCGGTCAGGCCGCCGAGAGTGACGACGTCGCCGACCTGCATGGCATTCTCCAGCAGCAGGAACAGGCCGGTGATGAGGTCCTGCACGAGCTTCTGCGAGCCGAAGCCGACGGCGATGCCGACCACGCCGGCGCCGGCCAGCAGCGGCGCGATGTTGACGCCGAGCTCGTCGAGCGACATCAGCACCACCACTAGCACGATCAGCACCAGCAGCACCGTGCGCAGCATCGGCAGCAGGGTGCGCAGCCGCCCGGCGCGGGCGAGCTGCGCCGACCGGCTCAGCTTGGCCAGATGCAGCTCGATGGCGGCGTTGACGCATTCCCACACCACGACCGCAAAGAATACGGTGGTGCCGATCAGCAGCAGGGCGGACACCGAGCGGCGGCCGAGGTTGTTGCCCTCGAACCAGGCGAACACGCCGAGACCCCACACCTCCAGCAAGGTGAGCGTGGTCGCGACGGCGATCGCCATGAGCAGGATGCTGCGCAGGACCGGGTAATAGGCGGTGGCCCGTTCCTCGAAGCCAGGAATGTTGAGGGCGAGGCCGGGCAGCCCGCGGGCGCGGTCGAGCCCGCCCAGCAGCACGATGGCCGCCAGCCGCGACACCACCAGCACGCCGGCGGTGACGACAAAGAAGTGGATCAGCCGGACGTAGCCGTTGCGCAGCTCCACCGCCCAGACCAGCCAGAGAGCCACGATGTAGAAGATCGCGATCAGGTGCCAGGTGTCCGCGAGCCGGTTGAGCAGCATGGCCCAGGGACCGCGCGCGCTCGGCCGGGCGTGGATCCGGCGGGCGACCGGCACCCGCCCTTCCAGCACCGCCACGACCAAGCAGATATGCACCACCAGCGCGAACAGCTTCAACAGCGCGTCGTAGGCGGTGCGATACATGCCGAACTGCAGGCCGACGCCGGCCACCGCGTAGCCGGTGATGCCGACCACGGCGACCCGGCGGATCCATCTGGTCAGGAACTCGGCCGCCCAGTCCGAGACATGCAGCAAGCGAAGCTGCGACCCGGCCGGCGACAGCAACATCGCCGACAAAGCCAGCACCAGCCGCGCCGCCACATAGCACTGCACCACCAGCAGGATAGCGCCCCTCGTGGTGCCGACGCTGCCGAACCAGCCGCCGGCGAGAACGTTGCCGACCACCGCGAACAGCGCGATCGGCACCAGATCCAGCAGCAGTCGGCCGAGCAGGAACGGCAGCCGCCGGAACGCATTCAGCGCACCGTTCAAGCGCCGGGCACGGGCCGAGCGCTCACGCTCGCCCGACCCGGCGGGGTCGAGCGAAAGGTCGGCCGGGTGATCCGCGGGGTTGTCGGGCGGCGGCGGCGGCGCCGCCGTCGACAGGGCGGCGCGGGTCATTGAGGCGCGCACCCGGCCAAGCAGATGGCGCGCGGCGAACTCGACGAACAGCCCGGCGCCCACCACCACCGCCATCTTCCAGAAGGCGTCGAACACCCGGGCGCGGGCGTCGGGGTCGTTGACCTGGCCGACCAGCCAGCGCCAAAGCAGCGGCAGGTCGTTGACCGCGCGCACCGAGTTCACCAGTTGCGACCCAGCGTCGGTCAGCCCAGCGCTGACGCTGGTGACGAGTTCGGCGCCGAGGCTGTCGGGTTCGAGCGGCAGCTTCGACAGCGGCTGCTCGGGCGCCGGCGTCGCGGCCGGCGCTGGCGCCGCGGCCGCCGGCGCGCTCGCGGCGGGGCTGGCGTTGGCGATCGCCTCCAACGTCGTGATCAGCTCGCCCCGCCGACGGTCGTCCCGGAGCACGTCGAGCGCTTGGCGGGCCTGCGACGGCGCGACCGCAGCGGACGCAGCGCTTGGGGGGGCGGCGGGCGCCGGGGCGGGCCGGGGCGTCGCCTGGGCCGCTGCGACGGAAGGCGCCAGCCACGCCGCGAGGCCGGCCAGCAGCAGGAGCGGCAGGCGGGGCGATCGGGTCTGCATGCGGCCGACGAACACCGGCGGGTGCCCGAAGTCAAGCTGACCCAAGCGAAGGCCCGGGGATGACAATCGCGCCGCGAAAACCATGTCCTGCGCATGATCACGGTGCTCACCATCCTGACCGGCGTGGCAATGCTGGCGACCATTGCGACCCTGTTCGCGGGCATGCTCGGCATCGTCCGCGGCAGCGGCAACCCGGGACGGTCCAACACGCTGATGCGGTGGCGCGTGCTGCTGCAAGGCGTGACGATCGGGCTGTTCGTCCTGCTGCTGTTGGCGCTGAAGTCGCAGTGAACGCCGCGTTCGGGCCGTTGCCGCCCTCTGGCCTTTCCGGATGGGCCGCGATATGGCAGGGGCGCGGTGCCTGACCCGGTTGCGGGCGGGGCCGCCGTGCCAGAACAGAATGATTGGGCGCCACGATGAAGCTTCTCGTCCCCGTTAAGCGGGTCGTCGACTATAACGTGAAGGTCCGCGTGAAGTCGGACGGCACCGGGGTCGAAACCGGCGGCGTGAAAATGTCGATGAACCCATTCGACGAGATCGCCGTCGAGGAAGCGGTACGCCTGAAGGAGAAGGGCGTCGCAACCGAGATCGTCGCCGTTAGCATGGGCGTCGCGCAGTGCGCCGAGACCATCCGCACCGCGCTCGCCATGGGCGCGGACCGCGGCATCTTGGTCGAAACCGACGTCGAGCTGCAACCGCTGGCGGTCGCCAAGCTGCTGAAGACCTTGGTCGACAAGGAGCAGCCGGGCCTGGTGATCATGGGCAAGCAGGCGATCGACGACGACATGAACGCGACCGGGCAGATGCTGGCCGCATTGCTCGGTTGGCCTCAGGGCACCTTCGCCAGCAAACTCACGATCGAGGGCGACAGGCTCACGGTCACCCGTGAGATCGATGGCGGGCTCGAGACGCTGTCGCTGGACCTGCCTGCGGTCATCACCACCGACCTGCGGCTGAACGAGCCGCGATACGCCAGCCTGCCGAATATCATGAAGGCGCGGAAGAAGCCGATCGAGACCATCAAGCCCGACGCGCTCGGGGTTGACCCGGCGCCGCGGCTGAAACTGGTCAAGGTGTCCGAGCCGCCGAAGCGGCAGGCGGGGATGAAGGTGGGCTCGGTGGCGGAACTCGTCGCCAAGCTGCGCACGGAAGCAAAGGTGATCTGACGATGGCATCCCTGGTTCTGCTCGACCACGAGAACGGCGAGATCAAGCAACCCTCGCGCAGCGCCGTTACCGCCGCCGCGGTGCTGGGCGAAGTGCATGTCCTGATCGCCGGCGAAGGCGTGGACGCCGCGGCCCAAGCTGCCGCCAAGCTCGCCGGCGTCACCAAGGTGCATGTCGCCGACAGCCCGGCGCTGAGCCACGCGCTCGCCGAGCCGTTGGCCGCGTTGCTGGTGCAGATGGCCGGGCACCACGACCACCTGTTCGCGGCCAGCACGGCCACCGGCAAGAACGTGATGCCGCGCGTCGCCGCCCTGCTGGACGTGCAGCCGATCAGCGACATCTCGGCGGTGGACGGCCCCGACACCTTCGTGCGCCCGATCTATGCCGGCAACGCTTTGGCGACGGTGCAGTCGAGCGACGCGAAGAAGGTCATCACCGTGCGGGCCGCGAGCTTCGACCCGGTCGCCGCCGAAGGTGGCAATGCCACCATCGAGAAGGTGGAGATGCCGGCCGAGGAGGCGCATTCCCGCTTCGTTTCAGCCGAACTGTCCAAGAGCGAACGGCCCGAGCTGACGGCGGCGCGGGTGGTGGTCTCGGGTGGCCGCGGCATGCAGAACGGCGACAACTTCAAGTTGCTGAACCCGATCGCCGACAAGCTGGGCGCGGCGGTGGGCGCGTCGCGCGCGGCGGTGGACGCCGGTTTCGTGCCGAACGATTACCAGGTCGGCCAGACCGGCAAGATCGTCGCTCCCGACCTTTATGTTGCGATCGGCATCTCGGGCGCGATCCAGCATTTGGCTGGGATGAAGGACAGCAAGGTGATCGTCGCCATCAACAAGGACGAGGAGGCGCCGATCTTCCAGGTCGCTGATTACGGCCTGGTCGGCGACCTGTTCACCGTGCTGCCCGAACTGCAGGCGGAGTTGGAGCGGCCGGCGTGAGCGACACGGCCGGCACCTCGACGATCCAGCACGTCGGGATCGTCGGTGCCGGGCAGATGGGCAGCGGGATCGCGCATGTGTGCGCGCTGGCCGGCCTGCAGGTCACGATGGTGGATGCCAAGGCCGATGCGCTGGACAAGGCGCGCGCCACGATCGGGCGGAACATGGACCGGCAGGTGGCCAAGGGCGCCGTCAGCGCCGACGACAAGCAGGCCGCACTCGAACGCATCCGGACCGGCTTGGACTATGCCGCGTTCGGGACGGCCGATTTCGTGATCGAGGCGGCGACGGAGAAAGAGGACGTCAAGCGGGCGATCTACAAGGCGGTGATCCCGCATTTGAAGCCCGACTGCATCCTGGCCAGCAACACCAGCAGCATCAGCATCACCCGGCTCGGCGCCAGCACGGACCGGCCGGGCAAGTTCATCGGCATGCACTTCATGAACCCGGTACCGGTCATGAAGCTGGTCGAGATCATCCGCGGCATCGCGACCGATCAGCCGACCTTCGAGACGGTGCAGGCCTTGGCGACACGGCTGCACAAGACGACGGCAGTGTCGGAGGACTTCCCGGCGTTCATCGTCAACCGCGTGCTGGTGCCGATGATCAACGAGGCGGTGTACGCCCTCTACGAAGGGGTGGGCAGCATCGAGGCGATCGACAACGCGGTGAAACTTGGCGCCAACCACCCGATGGGCCCGTTGGAGTTGGCGGATTTCATTGGCCTCGATACCTGCCTCAGCATCATGCAGGTGCTGCACAACGGCCTGTCGGACAGCAAGTACCGCCCCTGCCCCTTGCTGGTAAAATATGTCGAGGCCGGCTGGTTCGGCCGCAAGACCGGGCGCGGCTTCTACGACTACACCGTCCAGCCGCCGCGCCCCACGCGCTGAGCCGGTCGCTCGGTCCGGGCTGCGTCCAGGCCGGAAGGCCGGACGCGACAGTCAGGTGTGGCGTGCGAAGTTGACGGGGTAGCCGTGTTCCCCGAGCGTCGCACGGCCCGGCGCGGCCGGAGCCGGCCGATCAGTCAACGATACCTCATCCCGCGTCGAGGCCGCGCGCACCATCGGCGCGACGGCCTCGCGCTCCCCGGGGTTTAGACCGCGTGCACCTTCGCCTCACGCTCCCACACCCGCAAGTTCTGGCAGGCGGCGGTGAACCGCTGCACGTCGGCGGGCGAGTTCAACGCAATTAGCCCTTCATCGGTCTCGGTCACTCCGGCCTTGTCGAGCAGCATCTTGGCCGGCGACGTATAGGCGATGACTTTTGCATGGGCGTAGGCGTCGCTGACGAAGTCCTTCGCCGTCGCTTCCCGCGCCAGCATCGAGGCCCCCTCGCCAGAAACCAACACCGCCACCGCATCGTACAGAACCGACGGCCCGCCGTTCACCTTCTGCTGCGCCGGGATGGTCTCGCCGTTGCTGGTCGTCACCCCACCCACCTTCGGTGCCACCAGCTCGAGCGTCATGCCTTCCTTCTCCGCAGCCTGGCGCAGCGCCGCCAGCAGCCCGGCGTCAACCCCGTCCGTCACCAGCACGCCCAGCTTGCGGCCCTTCAGCTTCGACGGCCCGTTGCGCAGGATGCTGAGCGCGGGCGAAGGCGCCAGGTCTGTCAGCACCGGCCGGGCCGGCTGCGCCGCCTGCGGCATCTCGCTGAGCCCGAGCCCGTCCGCCACCATCCCCGCCAGCTCCTCATCGACGTTGCGCAGATGCGAGACCGTGCGGGCCCGGATCTCCGGCGTCTCCACCTTGGACAGCTCGAACACGAAAGCGTCCTTGATGTGCCGCTGCTCGACCGGCGTCTGGCTGATGTAGAACTGGCGCGCCTGGCTGTAATGGTCGGCGAACAGCTCCGGCCGCACCCGCAGCTTCTGGCCGCTTTCCTCCGCCTTGTAGCTGTTATAGCCCCGGTCTGGCGCTTCCCGCGGGCCGCCCGCCTTGGGGTCGCCGCGGCTGCCCCAGGAGTTCGGCTCGTAGTTCACCCGCCCCCGCGGGTTGTGGAATGCCATGTGCCCGTCCTGCTGGAAATTGGCGAACGGGCAGCGCGGGGCGTTGATCGGCAGGTGCGTGAAGTTCGGGCCGCCCAGCCGCTTTAACTGCGTGTCGAGGTAGGAGAAGTTCCGCCCCTGCAGCAGCGGGTCGTTGCTGAAGTCGATCCCCGGCACCACGTTTTGCGTGCAGAACGCAACCTGCTCGGTTTCGGCGAAGAAGTTGTCCACCACCCGGTCCAGCACCATCCGCCCGACCCGGCGCACCGGGACCTCCTCCTCGGGGATGATCTTGGTCGCGTCCAAGACGTCGAACGGGAATTTCGCGGCAAACTCCTCGTCGAACAGCTGCAGGCCCAGCTCCCACTCCGGATACTCGCCCGCTTCGATCGCATTCCACAGGTCGCGCCGGTGGAAATCCGGATCCGCGCCGTTGATTTTGACCGCCTCGTTCCACACCACTGATTGGAGCCCGAGCTTCGGCTTCCAATGGAACTTCACGAAGGTGGACTTGCCCTGCGCGTTCACCAGGCGGAACGTGTGCACGCCAAACCCTTCCATGAACCGGAACGAGCGCGGGATCGTCCGGTCGGACATGATCCACATCAGCATGTGCGTGCTCTCGGGCGTGAGCGACACGAAGTCCCAGAAGTTATCGTGCGCCGTCTGCGCTTGCGGGAAACCCCGGTCGGGCTCCTGCTTGGCCGAATGCACGAAGTCCGGGAACTTGATCGCGTCCTGGATGAAGAACACCGGGATATTGTTGCCGACCAGGTCCCAGTTGCCTTCCTTGGTGTAGAACTTGGTCGCGAAGCCGCGCACGTCACGCGCGAGATCCGGCGAGCCCTTGTTCCCCGCAACGGTCGAGAAGCGGACGAACATCGGCGTGCGCTCGCCCGCCCGCTGGAACAGGTCGGCCCGGGTGATGTCCGCGAGCGACTCATAGGTCTCGAAATACCCGTGCACGCCGAAGCCGCGGGCATGCACCACACGCTCCGGGATGCGCTCGTGGTCGAAGTGGAACATCTTCTCCCGGAAGTGGAAATCCTCCAGCAGCGCGGGACCGCGCGGCCCCACCCGAAGCGTGTTCTGGTCATCCGCCACCGGGATGCCCTGCTGCGTCGTCAGCACCGGCACGTCGCCTCCGGCCACCTGATGCGTCTCGCCGCCGGCGCCGCGCAGCACGTCGGCATCCGCCATCCGCGCCTGTGTAAGCCTGCTTTCTCCGTCCGTGCTCGCCATTTCCAGTCCTTCCGGGCGCTGTCCTTGGTGCCTCGCCGCCGCTAGGGCGCGATCGTCGGAGGCAACGCGAGGTCCGCCACCGGGTTGTTCGCGCTCAAGCAGACGGGACTGAACCAAGCGCCCGGTCGCGCCGGACGCGTCGGTCAGGCTTTGAACTTGCCCTCGAACATTGTCTCGTGCAGCGGCTTGCGCGGGCTCGGCTCTTCGCGCGCGGCCATCTGCTCCGGCAAGCTCGACCGCTCGCCCTTCCGTCCGATGGCGATCGCCGCCTCGACCCGGTGCCCGGCTGGGAAGCCCAACTCGGCAAAGGCCCGCTCCATATCGAAGCCCACCATGCCGTGCGTGTGCCAGCCCATTTTGAGCGCCTGGAACGACAAGCTGGCCCAGGCGGAGCCGGCGTCGAAGGAGTGGCTGTGCGACGGCACCGGGTCGGTCTTGCCCGGCGGGATCATGGTCGAGTTCGACGCGATGACGACCAGCGCCGCTGCATTCTTGGCCCAGCTCTGGTTGAACTCGATCAGCAGGCTCAGCATTGGCGCCCAATGCGGCGTGTCGCGCCGGGCCCAGACCATGCGCCAGGGCTGCGAGTTGTAGGAACTCGGCGCCCAGCGGGCGGCTTCCAGGATCGACATCAGCTCGCCTTCCGGAATCGCCTCGCCGGTGAAGGCGCGGGGCGACCAGCGCTCGAGGAACAGCGGATCGATCTCATGGTCGGAGGTGCGGTTGCCTACGGTGGTCATGGCGCGCTTTCGGTTGTGACTGGGACTGTTCTAACCGATCCGGCCGGCCGGCACGACTCCTGCCGGTGGGTTCACGCCAACTTGGCAGCACGCCGGCCCCATGGTTGGTTGTGCCGACTGCAACTGGATACCGAGCGAATGCAAGCTGCTGGGACAAGAACGTCCAACGAGGCCTATTGGTGGCAGGCCGCCCCGCTGACCAGCCTGGCCCGGCGCCCGATCGACCCGACTTGCGACGTTGTGATCGTGGGCGCCGGCTACACCGGGCTGTCGGCGGCCATCACCTTGGCCCGCGCCGGCCGCTCGGTGCAGGTGTTCGACAAGCAGCGGCCCGGCGAAGGCGCCTCGACCCGCAACGGCGGCATCACCAGCGGCAATTTGCGCCCGTCCCACGCCGAGCTCGGCAAGCGCTTCGGCAAGCCCGACGCGGACGCCATCATGGCCGAAGGCAAGGTGGCGCGCGACGACCTGTATCGGTTCATCGCCGACGAGAAGATCGAGTGCGACTTCGCCCTCGTCGGCCGCTTCGCCGGCGCCTTCGCCCGCACCGACTACGACCGCCTGGCGCGCGAGGCGGATCGGCTGCACCAGACGCTCGGCATCGAGGCGTTCCCCGTGCCCCGCGCCGAGCAGCGCCAATTCCTCGGCACCGACACCTATCATGGCGGCGCCGTGCGGATGGACATCGGCGGGCTCGACCCGGCCAAGCTGCACGCCGGCATGCTGCGTGTGGCACTCGAGGCCGGCGCGGTCGTGCATGGCGAGACGGCGGTGACGGAAGTGAGGCCCGCAGCCGACGGCTGGTCCGTCACCACCGCGCGCGGCACGGTCACGGCGCGGGACGTGCTGACCTGCACCAACGGCTACACCGACCGCTCCGACCGTTGGCTGCGCCGCCGCCTGGTGCCGGTCCGCAGCCGCATCCTCGCCACCGCGGCGCTGTCGCCGAACCTGATGGGTGAGCTGATGCCGCGGCGCATGATGTGCAGCGAGACGCGGCAGCTGCACTACTATTACCGGCCGAGCCCGGACGGCACCCGCATACTGTTCGGCGGCCGCGACGGCACCATCAGCGGCGACCCGGCCTGGCCGACCGAGGCGCTGCGGCGCGCGATGGTGGACATCTTCCCGGTGCTGGACGACGTCGCCATCGAGCGGAGCTGGTTCGGTCATGTGGCGATGAACCGCGACATGATCCCGCGCATCTTCGCCCATGGCGGCAAGCGCTACGCGGCCGGGTATTGCGGCAGCGGTACGGTTTGGGCGCGCTGGGCCGGGCAGAAAGCGGCGCTGCAAATCCTGGGCGACGCCGAGGGCGGGCGGTCGGCGCTGGACCGGCGGCCGCCGGCTGCGGTGCCGCTATTCAACGGCAAGCCCTGGTTCATGCCGGCCGTATTCGCCTGGATGTCGACGCAGGACAGAATGGCGGCGCGGCGGAAGTAGAAGCACGCGAAAGCAAAAGCACTGGGGGCGGCGCCCCCAGACCCGCCCGACTAGGAGGGCGGGCGGTGCGGCAGGGTTTGCATGAACTCGCCGAGGCGCGGCGCCCAGGTTTTGGCGGCGCCCAGCGTGCCGTGGCCGGCTGTCTGGGCGCTCCCCGGCACGATGTAGAGCTGTCCGTGCTTGACTTGCTTCATCGCCTGTTCCGTGACCCCCGTTTCGGGCGGGTTGCGCTCGTCGTCGGCCGAGTTGATCGCCAGCAGCGGCGCGTCGATCTTGCCCAGGCCGGGCTGCGGATCGTAGTCGGCCGAGGCGTTCCACTGGTAGATGAAGTCGTTGGCGTCGGCCGGCGGCGGCGCGGCGAGAAGGTCGTCCACGTACTTCTCCGCCTTGGCGTGGGTGTCGCCGCGCGCTTGCAGCGCCAAGGTGCCGCCATTCGTCGCCACCCCGAACATCGCGCTCGCCAGCCGCAGCGACGTCGGCTGCGTCTTGTAGTTGCCGCCCTGGTACTCCGGGTCCTGCCGGATGCTCTCGATCAGCAGCCGGCGCAGCATCCAGTTGCGTGCCGCCATCGGGGTCGGCTGCGACGCCATCGGCACCAAGCCGTCCATGAAATCCGGGTGCGCCTCGCCCCACACCCAGGTCTCCATGCCGCCCATCGAGTAGCCCAGCACGAGGTGCAAGCGCTTCAGCCCGAGCCCCTCGGTGACCAGCCGGTACTGCGCCGCGACCATGTCGGCGTAGTCGTATTGCGGGAACTTCGCGTGCATCCCGTCGGACGGCTTGCTCGATTTGCCGGCGCCGATCGCGTCGGGGAGGATGATGAAATACTTGGTGGCGTCCAGCGGCTGACCGGGGCCGAACAGTTCGCCGCCGAAACCCGGCGTGAGCAGGCCGGAGCCGCTGCCGCCCGTGCCATGCAGCACCAGCACGGGCTGCCCCGCCGGGTCACCGATCGTGGTGTAGTGCACTCGCATCTCCGGCATCACCGCGCCGGTGTGGAAGCGGAAGTCACGTGCCGTCCAGTCCGCCTGCTTCGGCGCCGGGAACTCGGCGGCCCCGGCTGCCGAGGTGGTGAGCGCGAGCAACCCGATTGCCGTCGCCCGCATGATCTGGAACCGGATGCTCATAGTTTCGACGTCTCCGCCCGATGGCTGCATGCACCGGTTGCAAGGAACCTAGGAGGACGGTGACCCGTGCGTCAACGCAACCACCTTAGCCGTCCGCGAGCGGGCGAACTTGGTTCGGATCGAGCCGCAGCGTGACGACGCCGCCGGCCGGCACGACCGGGACGGTGGCGCGGTTCAGCACGTCAACCTTCAGCTCGATCCCGTGGGCCTGCACGAGATAGCGCAGCACGGGTCCGCCCACGCGCACATCGAGCACAGTGGCCGCCGTGCGAAGGCCGCCCGAAGCAACCTCGGCGTCGCCGGGGAGCAGATCGATCGCTTCCGGGTGGATCGCCCAGGCGTCGGGTGTCACGGCGCCGAACACACGCTGCACCGCCTCGGGCTCGAGCAGGTTAAAGTCGCCGATGAACCCGGCCACGAACCGCGTGGCCGGGCGGTCGTACACCTCCCGCGCGGTCGCCGCCTGCACGATCCGGCCGGCCGACATCACCGCGACCTGGTCGCCCAGGATCAGCGCCTCCTCCTGGTCGTGGGTCACGAGGATGCCGGTGAAGCCGGTGTCGCGCTGCAGCCGCTTCAGCTCGTCGCGCAGCCGCTTGCGGATCTGCGCGTCGAGCGCCGACAGCGGCTCGTCCAGCAGCAGCAGGCGCGGCTCCAGCACAAGCGCGCGGGCCAGCGCCACACGCTGCTTCTGCCCGCCCGACAGCGCATGCGGCTTCGCGTCGGCGCGCGGGCCCAGCTCCATCATCGCCAGTGCCCCCTCCACCTTGTCGGCGATCGCCCGGCGCGGCAGCCGCTGCTGCTGCAATCCGAAGGCGAGGTTCTGCCGCACCGTCATGTTGGGGAACAGCGCGTAATTCTGGAACGTCATCGCGACGCCGCGGCGTTCGGCCGGCAGCGCCGTCACGTCCTGCCCGCCGATCGACACCCGGCCGGCATCGGGCTGCACCAGCCCGGCAATCGAACGCAGCAGGGTGGTCTTGCCGCAGCCGGACGGGCCCAGCAGGATGCACATGCTGCCTTCCGCCACGTCGAGGTCGACGTCCGCGAACACCCGCGTCGCCCCATACGACTTGGCGAAGCCGCGCACCGCGACGAAGCTCACGCCGCCGGGTCTCGGCTGCGCAGCACGGCCAAGGCGACGGCGGTCGCGAGCCACATCGCGGCGAAGTAGATCACCACGATGACCGCGGTGACCTGGCCGACCTTCTGCCGCTGCCCGAACAGGTAGATGGCCAGCGTTTGGAAGCCGCCGCCGACGAGCATGTTGGCGAACACGAACTCGGCGAACGCCAGCGCGAAGACCAGCGACAAGCCGACCACCAGGCCGGGCCGCACGCAGGGCAGGATCACCCGCAACGCGATCACCGGGGCCGAAGCTCCGACCAGGCGGCCCGCGTCAAGCAGGTCCGCCACCGGCAAGGCACGCAGGTTGTTCTTGAGCGGCAGGTAAAGCAGCGGGAACGCCAGCGGCACATAGGCCAGCAGCAGAATCCACGGTGTGCCGATCAGCACCAGCGGCGGCGCGGCGTAGATCTGCAGCAGGCCGACCACCAGTACCACCTGCGGCAGCGCATAGGGCAGGATCACCAGGCGCTCCATCCAGCGGTCGAGCCAAGGCAGAACACAATGCGCCGCCAGCACGGCCGGCACCGTGACCACCAGCTGCAGCACGACCGACCCGGCGCCGATGAACAGCGAGCGGCCGAGCGCCGATTGGAACGCCGGCTCCGACAGCACGGCCGCGAACCAGCGCAGCGTGAGCCCGGCCGGCAGCAGGCCCGAGTACCAGTCGGTGGCCAAGGCGCTGAGCGCAACCGCGGCCACGGGCAGCAGCAGCAGCAGCGAAACGCCGCCGATCAGGAGATGGTCGAGGGTTAAAGGCAACGGCGCTGCCCATGACCCGCCGGGGGCGACGGCCCCGGGACCCGCGGTTGGCTTATGCACTCCGGCGCCGCAGCAGCAGTTGGTCCACCAGGATCGGCAGCAGCAGCAGCGCCACCAGCAGCACTGCGAGCGCGTTGGCGAGGTTGGGGTCGGTGAACACGTCGCCGGCGACCAGCTCGCCGATGCGGATGGTGACCAGGTTGGCGCCGCCGCCGATCAGCGCATAGGCGGTGGCATAGGTGCCCATCGCGTTGGCGAACAGCAGGATGAACGTTCCGACCAGGCTCGGCGCCAGCACCGGCATCCCGATGCGCAGCCAGAACGTCAACCGGGAGGCGCCCATCAGCCGTGCCTGCTCGGATAGGTCGGCCGTCAACACGCCGAGGCTCGGGAACACCACCAGCACGGCGAACGGAACCTGGAAGTAGGCGTAGACGAGCATCAGGCCCGGCAGCGAGTAGATGTTGAAGTCCTGCACCAGCCCGGACCGCGTCAACAGCAGGGTGACGACGCCGTTGACCCCGGCCAGGATGGTGAAGGCAAGCGCCAGCGGCACGCCGACGAAGTTGGAAGCGACGTTGAACAGGGTGATGAAGCGCCGCTGCACCGGGGGGAGCGGCGATGCAGCGCGAGCGCCAGCGGCACGCCCACCGCCATGCCGATGGCGCTCGTGAGCAGCGAGACCGACAGGCTGGTGGTGAACGCGCCGCGGTAGAAGCGGCTGCCGAACAGGGTGGCGTAGTTCGTCAGCGACCACTCGCCGCCGCTGACCAGGCTGCCGAGCAGCACCGAGCCGGCCGGCAGCAGCTGGAACATCAGCACCGCGGCGATGAACGGAGCCGCCCACAGCGCCGCCAAGCGCCGGTCCATCGAACGCGGCCTACATCTCCGTCAGCACCCGCTCCTGCCACAAGGCGGGCACCCGCTTGGCGCCGGTGCTCCAGGCCTGCGGGTCGATCGGCCGCGCTTTGGCGTATTGCTCGGCCGGCAGCAGCTTCGCCTTCGCCGACGCCGGCAGCGTGATGTGGTCCACCCGGATCGGGCGCGCATAGCCTTCGGCCAGGTTCACTTGCCCATGATCGCTGAAGATGAACTCCCGCACCAGCATGGCCGCGTTCGGGTTCTTGGCGAACTTGTTGATGACCGTGGTGTAGCCGCCCGTCACCGACCCGTCGGACGGGATCACCACCGAGAACCGGTCGCCGCCCACCTTGTCGCGGTAGCTGAGGCCGTTGAAGTCCCACACCAAGCCGACCTGGATCTCGCCCCGCGCCATGTTCGCCGGCAGCACGTTGATCGTCAGCAGCCGCTTCTGCTTGGCAAGCTTGGCGAACAGTTCGATGGCCGGGTCGATCTTGGCCTCGTTGCCGCCCATGGCGATGGCGCAGGCGAGCACGGCGGCGTTGGCCTGCGCGGCCTTGCCGACATCGCCGCAAGCGATCTTGTAGCTGCCGTTCAGCAGCTCGGCCCAGGATTTCGGCGGGTTCGGCAGGTCCTTCGCGACCACGAAGGCGATCGTGCCGGTATAGGCGAGCGCCCAGCGGCCTTCCGGGTCCTTGGCCCAGGCCGGCACCTGCTCCCACGTGCTCGGCTTGAACGCGGCCGCG
Source organism: uncultured Alphaproteobacteria bacterium (assembly GCA_963792675.1). Lineage (GTDB taxonomy): Bacteria > Pseudomonadota > Alphaproteobacteria > Acetobacterales > Acetobacteraceae > JBBROS01. Next base: position 49,529 of record CAWBWT010000005.1, on the reverse strand, counting down.
AGCCCGCGCTCGACGGCGATGGCGCCGAACTCGAAGCCGACGTCGCCGATGTCGGCGGTGGCATTGGCGCGCTCGGCGGCGAACTTCGCCAACTCCTCGGCGCTGCTCATGTCGGTGTCGGTGTGCTTCAGGCCATACTGGGCCGTTACGTCCTTCCAGGTCGCTTCCCAGTTGGCCCAATCGTCGGGCATGCCGACGCTGTTGATCACGCCCTCCTTGCGCGCCTTCTCGACCAAGTCGTCGAGCGGCGCCGCGACGCCGCGACGGGCGCCGGCCAGCAGCGCCGCGGCGCCCAATGCGGTCCGGCGGGTGATGCGCGCCATGGCAAGTCCTTTCGATCGGGGAGCGGTACGCTGCCGCCGTCGCCACCGCGTGTCAACGACCCGGTGAACCGGCCGGGCCGCTTTCACCGGGTGATCACAATCCAACCGTTCCTGACTTTTCCAATCGTCAAACAAGCATGAAATTTCGGCACAATGCGGCCGCCTGTTCCGTGGGAGGCTGTCGTTCCTGATTTATCATCCGTTCTGCAGCCCGATGGCCTCGCGACCTTCCTGGCGCCGAGCGAGCGCCTGTCCGTCGAGGCGCCGATCTCCCGCCCGGTCCTGGTCTTGCTGGTGCAGATGGTCGACCTGCTGCTGCTGCTGCTGGCGGGCTTCGCCTCCACATCGCTGTATCAGATCGCCTTCGCGCATGTGCCGACCGGCGAGCTGACGGTTGCGTCCGGTATCGGCGCCGCGGCCGCCTGCTTCGTGCTCCGCGGCCGCGGCGGTTACACGTTGCGGACTCTCGGGCGGCTGTCGGAGAGCCTGGTCCGGCTGATCCTGCCGTTGCTGGCCAGCGGCATCGCCGTGATCGTGAGCCTGTTCCTGCTGCGCGACGACGAGCTGCCCTCGCGGGCTTGGCCGTTCATGTTCGCAGCTGCCGGGGCGGTGTTGCTGGGCGCTCATCGCGTGACGCTGCGGCAACTGATTCGGCGTTGGCACCGGACCGGCCGCATGATGCAGCACGTCGCCATCGTCGGCGTGAACGACTTCAGCGCGACTTTCATCGAGCGCCTGGCCGCCGAACGGGACAGCTACGCCGTGACCGGCATCTACGAGGACCGGGCGTCGCGCATCCCGGCGCATCTGCGGCACTACCCGATCCGGGAGGCGTCGACGCGCTGCTGAAGGCGAGCCGGGACGAGCGCATCGACATGATCGTGGTCGCGATGCCGCTGACGGCGGTGGACCGGATCAACGACATCCTCGAACGGTTGAGCAGCCTGGTTGTGGACGTGTTCCTGACCGTGGACGTCGCCGGGCTCCGGTTCGAGGGCGGGCAGTTCGCCGCCATCGGCCCGAACCCCGTGGTCGGCGTGGGCGAGCGTCCGATCAAGGACTGGGAGGCGGTGAAGAAGGCCGCGTTTGATCGGCTGATCGGCGGCGCCGCCCTGCTGTGCGTGGCGCCGCTGCTGCTGCTGGTGGCGCTGGCCGATCCGGCTCGACAGCCCGGGCCCGGTGTTGTTCCGGCAGCCGCGGGTCGGCTTCGACAACCGCATGTTCAGCATTTTCAAGTTCCGCACCATGCGCACGGACATGACCGACCTGCTGGCCGACAAGCAGACCACGCGCGACGACCCGCGCATCACCCGGATCGGCCACTACCTGCGCCGCTTCAGCATCGACGAGCTGCCGCAGCTGCTGAATGTGCTGCAGGGCGACATGTCGCTGGTCGGTCCGCGCCCGCATGCGCCCAACACCAAGGCCGCCGACAAGCTGTTCGCCGACGTCGTCCGCCAATATGCCGTGCGCCATCGCGTCAAGCCCGGCATCACCGGCTGGGCGCAGGTCAACGGCTGGCGCGGCGAAACCAAGACCGAGGACCAGCTTCGCAACCGCGTGCGCTTCGACCTGGACTACATCCAGAACTGGTCGCTGGGCCTGGACCTCAAGATCCTGTGGCTCACCGTCCTGCGCGAGATCTGCAGCAAGACAGCGTTCTGACACTCGCAAGCAAAGGTTGAGTGGCCTGCTCGTGCCTGAAATTCGCCTACGAATTTCTGGGGCCGGACACTACCGCCCGGCCAGCTTGGCATCGACGGCGCGGAACGCCAGCACGGTGCAGGTGACGTCGAACGAGTTGGGCGCGGTGCCGATCTTGTGCAGCGCCGGCTGGATCTGCAGCTCGTCGACGAACATCGCCGGCGTCGCCTCGCCCACGTCGCGCAGCCACGCCGCCAGCGCCGGCCAGCTCGTCGTCACCGTCAAACGCAGCCGGATCCGCCGATACGCCCCGGCTTCCTCGCCGGCCAGCGTTTCCACCGTGTTCAGCGCCACCCCGTTCTGCGCCAGCCCGGCCTGCAGCCGCTCCTGCAGCAACGCGCTCGCGACCGAGTTGGTGCCGCCCGGCAGCAGCGCCGCCCCACCGGTCGCCGCACCCGCCGCCGCCGCCTCGCGCCGCAGCTCCGGCAGCGACGCCACCAGCGCCGCCATCCGCCGCGCCAGCGCCGCCTGCCGCGTCAGCGCCTCGGCCCGCTCCGCATAGCCGTCGCATAACGGCATCACCACCCCCAGCAGCAGCGCCGCCACCGCCAGCAGCGTCAGCCCCGCCGCGCACAGCCGCCCCGCCCGCCCGGTCGGCAACGTCATACGACTCTGGGACATGCGACTTTGGGTCATACGACTCTGGGTGGTGCGGCTCATGGCGCCAGTTCGGTGCGGATGGTGAACGCCTCGGTGCCGGTCGCCTCGTCGCGCACCACCGCGGCGGTGAAGGCCGGCGCCCGCAGCGCCGGCAGCGCGGTCATGCTGCCGATCAGCTTGGCCGCCGAGGCGGCGCGGCCGGTGAGCGTCAGCGTGCGCTGCCGGGCCGACAGCTGCGACAGCACGGTGTCGTCGGGCAGCACGTCGGTCAGCACGGCGAGCGCCTGCATCGGCTGCCCGATCTGCTGCCGGGCCGCGGTGACGACGTCGGCGGTGCCGCGGCTGGCGGCGATCAGCCGGCGCAGCCGCTCGGCCTCGGTGAGCTCGGGCCGCAGCGCTGCGACCCGCGCCTCCAGCGCCGCCGCCGCCAGCGACTGCTGCACGAACGGCAGCGCCGCCGCGAGCAGCGCCAGCGCGGCGCAAACACCGGCGGCCCAGCCCTGGGCGCGGCGCCCGGCCCAGGCCGGCGGCAGCCGCTCGGCGCCGAGCGTGATCGCCCCCGCCCCCGCCCCCGTCTCCCCGGCCGCCACGATCCGCGCCGGCTCGAGCCCGGCCCGGGTCAGCGCCGCGATCGCCGGCTGCACCCGCCGGTGCGGCGCCAGCAGCAAGCGGACATGCAGCCGCCCGGCCTTCACGTCACGCCGCTCGACCGCCGCACTCCAATAGGCCTGGTCGGCCCGGAACGGCGTGAACCGGTCGAGCTCGAACGCGAGTAGCGCCCGCAGGTCGAGCTCCGCCGAAAGCGGCAGCACCGTTCGGTGCCGGAGGACGGCATCCTCGGTCACCTCGACCGTGACGGCCCGGTCGGCGCCGGGACACCGGGCAACGGCGTCGCCAAGCCCGGGGTCGTCGAGCGCGAACCGGCCCAGCTCGGTGCGTCCGCGCCGGGTCCGGTGCACCAGGCTGACGGCTGACCCGGCCGCGTCGAGAGTGGCAACGAGGCCGGTCGGGACGGCGGGCCGGAAACGCAACGATGCGGGCACCAGGTCCCGCATCTGCTCCGCCCACCAATGGTAAAGCTCCTGGATCATGCGGTCTGCCTTGCGCCGACCCCGGACTGGGAGAACTCTCCGGTCCGGGGAGCGGCTGTTAGACGAACTTGTAGTCGGTGCCGGCGGTCAGGGTGATGTTGCCGGTGAGCTTGATCGTGTCCACCGTCGCCCCTCCAGCTGTTGCCTGCACGAGGTAGGTAGTCGTGCCGCCGGCCGCCGTCCTGCCGCCGAGAACCGAGCCGGGGGCGTAGCCGCTGAACGTGATGGTGTCCCCCTGCGCCCGGCTGAAGTCCGCGATCAGGTCGCCGTTGGCGTCCCCCTTGACCATGGAGAACACGTCCGCACCACCACCGCCGCGCAGCGTGTCGGCGCCGCCGCCGCCGGCCAGCGTGTCCGCACCGGCGCCGCCGGTGATGGTATTGGCCTGGGCGTTGCCGGTACCGGTGAAGGCGCCGACACCGACGAAGGTCAGGTTCTCCACGTTGGCGCCCAGCGTGTAGCTGCTGACATTGGCCCGCACCGTGTCGGTCCCGCCCCCTGCGAGTTCGGTGATGACGTCGCCGGCGTTGAACACGATGTAGGTATCATTGCCGGCGCCGCCGACCAGCGTATCCGCCCCACCCACGCCGCCGTCGCTGAGCGTATCCGCCCCAGCACCGCCGGTGATGACGTTGGCGAGCGCGTTGCCGGTGCCGGTGAACGCGCCGGCGCCGGTGTAGGTAAGGTTGTCCAGGTTGGCGCCCAGCGTGTAGCTGCCGAGTGCCGTCTTGACCGTGTCGATGCCGTCGCCCGCGTTCTCGATGATCTTATCGCCGGCGTTGCGGATGATGTAGGTGTCGTCGCCGGCGCTGCCGATCAGGGTGTCGTTGCCGCCGGCGCCGCCGTCGAGCGTGTCGTTGCCAGCGCCGCCGGTGATGACGTTGCTTAGGGTGTTGCCGGTGCCGGTGAAGTTGCCGGCCCCGATGTAGGTCAGGTTCTCAACATTTGCCCCCAGCGTGTAGGTGTCGACGACCGACTTCACCGTGTCGGTCCCGCTAGCGCCGGCCTCCGTCACTACGTCGCCGAGGTTGCGGACGATGTAAGTGTCGTTGCCGGCGCCGCCGACCATCGTGTCCACGCCGGTGGTATTTTTACCGCCGTCGAGTGTGTCGGCGCCGCCGCCGCCGGTGATGACGTTGGCGAGCTCGTTGCCGGTGCCGGTGAAGGGTGTGGCGCCGGTGTGGGTCAGGTTCTCCACGTTGCTGCCCGCGGCCAGCGTGTAGGCGGCGAGTGCCGTCTGCACGGTGTCGGTGCCGCCGCCGGCCTTCTCGGTGATGACGTCGCCGGCGACCGCGACGACGTAGGTGTCGTTGCCGGCGCCGCCGATCAGGGTGTCGACCGCGGTGCCGCCGCCGTCGTTCAGCGTGTCGTTTCCAGCGCCGCCAGTGATGACGTTGGCCAGCGTGTTGCCGGTCCCGGTGAAGTTGCCGGCGCCGGTGTAGGTCAGGTTCTCGACGTCGGCCGAGAGGGTGTAGTTGACGCTCGCCAGCACCGTGTCGGTGCCGTTGTTGGCGCCTCCACCACCTTGTCGCCGGCCGCGTCGACGACGTAGGTGTCGTCGCCGGCGCCGCCGACCATGTTGTCGCTGCCGGTGCCGCCGTCGAGCAGGTCGTTGCCGGAGCCTCCGGTCAGAACGTCGGTGCCGCCGAGCCCGAGCAGCAAGTTGGCGCCGGTGCCGGACGGCCCTGGCAGCGTGTTGTTGGCCGCGGTGCCGACTGCGACGCCGGCCGTGCCGCCGGTTCCGACATTGCCGGCAACGTCGGTCGCGGTGGCCGTCAGCAGGGTCGAGAAGTTGGTGGTCGCCGCCGGGGTCACGCTGAACGACCACGTGCCGTCCAGCGCCGCGGTGGTGGTGCCGAGCGTGGCCGGGCCGCCGTTGGAGACGGTGACGATCGCCCCGGCTTCGGCGGTGCCGAGCAGCTTGTAGCTGGTCAGCGCCGTCGCGGTGGCGACGTAGGTGAAGCCCGTGACCACCGGCGCGGCCGGCGGCGTGGTGTCGAGGGTGAACTTCAGCGACGCATGCCCGACGTTGCCGGCCAGGTCGGTGGCGCCGGTCACGTCCACGGTGTGCGGGCCGTCCTTCAAGCCCGTCTCGGGCACCGTAACGGTCCCCAAGGGGCCGGAGCTCACGGTGGTGGCGGCGCCGTTGTCGATGCTGACGGTCAAGGTGACATTCGGATCGGTGACGAAGGTGAGGGTCGGGTCCTTGGTGATGTTGTCGGTCTTGGAGGTGCCGGTGTCGTTGGCCAGCGTGACCGCAACCGGCGGCGGCGTGGTGTCGAGGGTGAAGCTGGTGGTCACCACGTCGGTCTTGCCGGTTGGGCCGTCGGTCTCGCTGATCTGGATCGTGTGCGGGCCGTCGGGCAGCGTGCCCTTCGGGAAGGTCGCGGTCCATTTGCCGACACCGTCCGCCGTGACCGGAAGCCCGGCCGCGTCCACCAGCCGGATCGGCGCGTTGGGCGCGGTACCCGGATCCACGATGGTGGCGAAGATCGCCGCACCGGGGAAGCCGAAACCGGTCAACGTCGGGTCGTTGGTGATGCCGTCGGTCTTGGACGCGCCGCTGTCGTTCAGCAGCGCCGCCGAAAGCGGGTGGACGATCGGCGAAACCGTGATGGTGACGGTGGCGGGGTTGCTCGACTTGAGGAACGAGTTGTTCGCGACATAGGTGAAGGTATCGGTGCCATTGAAGTTCGTGACCGGCGTGTAGGTGAAGGTGCCGTCCGGGTTAAGGGCCAGGGCGCCGTGGGCCGGGCCGGTCACCAGGGCGGCCGTCAGCCGGTCGCCGAGGTCCGGATCGGTGTCGTTGGCCAGCACGCCCAGCGTGTTGGCCGGTGTCGCGGTGGCCGCCGGGCCCTGCTTGGCCAAGGTGATGCTGAGCTTGGCGTTCTCCAGGATCGAGTACGCGTCATCCTTGGCGACCGGCGCCGCATCGGCCGGCAGGATGTTGATGAAGAAGTTGCTGGTGCCCGAGAGCGCCTGGCCAGGACCGTTATCGGTTGCGGTGACACGCACGGCGAGCTGGCCGGCGGATTGCGCCGTGAAGGTGCCGGCCGCATCGGTAGAGCCGATCCCGTTCGGACCACTCTTGAACTCGCCGCTCAGCACCGTGCCGGTGACGTCCAGGCTGGTGGTGAATGTCAGCCCGACGTTGCTGAGGGCGGTACCGTCGGCGAGCGTTGCCGTGTAGGTCAGCGCGGTCGAGGCGGTCTGGTTGTCGGTGAAGATTGACGACAGCGGCGAGAAGAAGTCGAACGGCGTCCCCAGCAGCGCCGTCGTGTTGCCGACGCCGTTGAACTGCTGCGCCACCACGATGGTCGGCGCGGTGTTGACGTTGCCCGGCAGCGTGACGGTTGCGGTCGGCGCGGAGATCACCGTCTCTTTGACGCCCTTGCCGTCGGTGTAGGTTGCCTTCGCCCGCAGGCCGAGCGCGCCTTCCTGGAAGGTGGTGGGCACGAAGGTCGCACCTGTGGCGCCGACGATGTCGACCCACTCGCCGCGGATCAGGTCGAGTTCCTGCCACTGCAGGGTGAACGGCGTGGCGATGCCGTCCGCGTCGGTGACGGTGGCGATGCTCGCCGTCAGCGTCTGGCCGACCGTGACCGTGGTGGCCGGATCGAGGCCGCCGCTCTCGGTGATGGTGGGTTTGCCCACCGGGACGGCGTCATAATACGGATCGTTCGGATCGGTGAAGCGACCGTCGGACGAAGTCAAGATGTCGCCGTTCGAGTCAATCGAGACGGTGATGTCGCTGAACTGCAGCCGCTCAATATTGCGGATCTTGTCGGTCCCATCATCGATCCCACCGAGCCCTTGCGGATTGCCGCCAACGACGACGTTGGTGCCGGTGTGCTTGATGGTGAGGAAGCCTTGCGCGTCCACCGGAGAGCCGAAGCCGCCGTTGACGAACAGGCTGAACCCGTCACCGTAGTTAGCGAACACGTCGTTGAACACCGCGGTGTCCACATTGGCTGCATTGACATGACCACTGACAACGGTCGGGATGTGGTTGCCATTCGCGTCGACCGCGGTGCGGTCGATGCTGCCAAACGCATCCAGTTGCAGCTTGGCGGTATTACCGTTCGGGTCGAAATTGATTTGCCGAATGATCTGGCCGCCGGCGGTGTAGCTGGTCAGCGCCACGTGCAGGAAAGCGTCGCCGTCGATGATGTCGTCGCCGCCGCCGCCGGTGATGACGTCGTTGCCGCCGCCGCCCAGGATGATGTTGCCGCCGCCGAACGACACCGGACCGGCCGGGAAGAAGCCAGCCAGGCCCGAAATCAGCGCGACGTTGTCGAGCGTGTCCTTGGTCGCCAGCAGCCGGGTGTCGTTGGTGCCGATGATGATGTCGTCGAATTGGGAGCCGCTGGCGCCCTCGGTGTGCTGCCAGATGTCGCGGATCGAGTCCTCAGAGCCGTTCGGCGAGATGAACTCCTTGCGGTTCATGTCCTCGCTGACGCCGTGGGTGGCGTTCTCATACGAACCCCAGTCGAAGCCGAGGCCGCCGATGAACTTGGTGAAGCTGCCGCCGCCGACCATGATGTCGTCGCCGGAGAAGCCCTTCATGATGTCGCCGCCGGCGACGCCGCCGATCATGACGTCGTTGCCGCTATAGAGGGGCTGGCCGCCGGTGGGGGCGCCGGAGTCGCCGAACATCAGCTGGCCCTGGCCGCCCTTGCTTTCGAGCCAGTCGTCGCCCTCGCCGCCGATCAGCTGGTCCTGACCCTCGTTGCCGATGATGATGTCGTTGCCGAGGCCGCCGAAGATGATGTCGTCGCCGCGGCCGCCCTCGATGTAGTCGTTGCCGTCGCCACCGAAAATGTTGTCGATGCCGTCGCCGCCGTAGATGGTGTCATTGCCGGCGTCTCCGTGCAGGGTGTCGTCGCCCTGACCGCCGATCAGGGTGTCGTTGCCGTCACCGCCATACAGGAAGTCCGCGCCACCGCCGCCGTCGAGGAGGTCGTTGCCGCCGTAGCCCCAGAGCGTGTCGTCATCGGCCGCCCCCGCGGTCAGCCGGTCGTTGCCCTCGGTGCCACCGAGCACGACGGTGTTGCCGAGAAAGTTGTCGTCGCCCAGGAACTGGACCGTGTGGCCCCCGTCGGCATCGTTCGTGACGTTGACCAACAGCTTTCCGGTCTGCGGGTTGTGCAGCCAGGTGGCGCCGGTTGGATCCTTGGCGGTTCCGTCCGGATTAACGTAAGTAGACGCATCGATCGTGTATTCCGGCGTTAGAAAAACGTTGCCGGGCAAGTTTTTGGCGCCGGTGTCCGCCTGGATCATTGACGCAAACGAGTTGTCCTGCAGCGACTCCTCGTAGTCCATGCCCTCGATGCGCGGCAGGTAATACAGCCGGTCGCCGTCCTGCAGCGCCTCCATCTGGGTGCGGAACACGTATTCGAAGGTGGAGCCGAGCTTGCCGCCGAACAGGCTGACCTTCTCCGCCAGGCCGCCGATCCACATGTCGATGTTGTCGACGCCGGTGACCGACCCGGTGCTCCAGGGGGCCGGGTTGCCGGTGGCGTCCTTGATGGCGCGGGCATCGGTCGTGCTGCTGGCATAGGCGCCGGTGCTGTGCATGAAGTCGAAGGCGTCGTGGTTGTTCGGATCGAACAGCGGGTCGCCGATCGTGCCGGCGTGCACGAGCAGCGTCGCGGCGTCGCGCCGCTCCTGCGCCGTCCGGTCACGAAGCACTCCGGTGGCGGGGTCGGCGATCTGGCCGCTGATCAACGGGTGGATGCCATAGGCGGCGATGAAGTTGATCAGCGAGGCCGGGTGCTTGAGCTGGCTGCCGAAATCGAGCCAGCTGCTATAGGCCTTGAGCTGCGCCTCGCCGGTCTGGGCGAATAGTTGGTTGCGCACCAGGTTCAACGGCGCCACGCCGGTGTCGCGGCCGCGGGCGATGTTGAGGGCGGCCAGGTCGAGCGGCAGGCCGAGCAGGTTGTTGCGCAGCGACCCGGTGACGAACTCGTCGATCGAGTTGCTGACCTGGTTGACGGTGCCGAGCACCAAGTCGGCCGTCATGTCGGATCTGGTATTGAACAGGTCCGGGTTGGTGAACGCCTGGATCAGCCCGTCCTGGGTCAGCATCGGCTGCCCAGTCTTGGGGTCGATCACCGGCTTCCCATCCGCGCCGATCTGGTAGACGTTGACGTTCTCGTCCAGCATTGAGTGGCCGAAGCGATAAACGACGTTGGCGAACTCCGACGTGATCGCCGCATTGATGTGCACGTTGACACCGGCGGCGACGTGGATCGAGGGCGCCACGTAGCGGGCGAACTCCTCGAACACCATGTGCTGGTACTCGGTCTCGGTGCCGAACTTCGCCGCCTGGAACAGCCGCTCGCCATTCCACTCGTTGGCAGCGATCTGGTGCGGTGCGAGGTTGGCGCCGGGTAGCAGCCAATTGCCGGCAAAGCCGGTGTCGCCGGCGTCCAGCTGCGCCTGCACGGTCGCCTTGATCCCCGCCAGCAGGCGGTCGTGCTCGGTGTGGAAGATGTCCTGCACCGCGGTCAGGCCGATGTTCTCGTTCACCCGTCCGTCGCCGGCGACGTAGTGCCGGTTGAGCAGGTCGGCGTCGTAGGAGCCGGCCGGCGGCTGGCCGCCGACGGGCACACCGGTGGCGGCCTTCAAGGGGTGGCCGAAATCGTCGGTCGGCGACGCACTGTGCGCCATGTCGTTGATGAACGCGTGACCGGTGAACAGAACGGTGTAGGGCGGCGGCGAGCCGGTCGGGTGCAGGTTGACGGGGTTGGCGAGATCGCCCTCGATCAGGCTGGTGGTGCCATCGGCGTTGCGGACGACGACCTGCGGCAAGCCACGGAGCGGCCCGGGAACGAAATTGCCGTAGTCGTCAGTCGCCAGCAGCGGCACGTTGCCGACGTCGGCGTCGGTGAGCTGGATGCCGAACTTGGTGAGCGCCTGGGCCTTCAGCTCGCCCCAGTTTGCCATGCCGTCGGCGCCATTGGCCTTGAGCTGGCCGAGCAGCGCGCCCGAGGAGTGCAGGTGGTTGTCGATGCCGATCATGTAGTCGCGCAGGAAGACCTGGTGCGACGGGTCGGACGCGTAGGTCTGGCTCTGGTCGACGAACGGCGAGGTCTGGTTGGTGAACTGGTGGACGTCGTCCGCGGTGCCGAGGACGCCGTCGGGGCCGGGCAGGTCGGTGGCGCGGCTCAGCACCATGAAGTTCGCGTGGCCGCCCTTCACATAGAGCGGGTCGTCGGGCTGCAGCGGGATATAGACGAAGTTGTTGGCGTCGGTGCTCTTGTCGATCATGTCGAGGCCATGGTCGAAGAACTGGCCGAAGAAGGTGAACCAGCTGTTCGCCGGCGCCGACAGGCCGTTATCGGGCGTCACGTTGTTGATGAACATGCTTTGCGCCAACCCCGGGATTGCCAGGCTGCTGGCCGACGCATCGGTGGGGGTGGCGAGATTACCGAAGGTGCTGATGTCGTCGGCGGTGCCGACAATTCCGTCCGGGCCGGCAAACGTCGTCTTCGTGTCATCCGTGGTGCCGAAGATGCCGTCCGGGCCGCCTGGGTCGAGTTCTGGTAGCCCGCGCCGAGGAACGATAGTTCCTGCTGCTGTGCGGCGATCGCGGCCGGGTTCCGACTTTCGTTAGGGAAGTCTGGTCGGAATTAGGTTGCTGATCATCCGCGGCTGCGCGTCGGTGACCATCCCGGTGGTGGACAGATAGGTCGACCCGGCCTGCGCTCTTTGCAGCAGCGGGTCGGTGAGGGTCGGGAAGGTCTGGTCGGTCGCGCCGAAATTGGTTTGGCCCGGCACCAGGTTGTTGCCTGTGCCGCTGACAGTGCGCAGGCCGAACGAGAGCAGCGCGTTCACCGGCGGTTGGCCCGCCTCGGCCATCTTGATTTGCGTGAGGATGTAGTCGAGGTCGAGACGGGTGAACTTAACGGCCATGGTCGGTTGCCCCCAAAATAGAGTGCGGCATGACTTCGAATCTGGTTGGAGCACAGGCTGACACGATCAACTCCTGTTCTGAAAACAGGACGAGGCTATGCCATATTCTTCCCGAAACTACTTGCAGAGTTCACGTATTTGTCTTGCCACGAAAAACGTTACCGGTGACATTCGTTGCAGGTGCGCCCGCCGGTCGCAACGGGCCGCGCTAGTGGCGGCGCATTAATGGAGATGGACTACCAGTTTCGGACTATCCGGCCCGCGCCCCCGGCTAAGGCGAATCGTGCATCATGGCATGTGTCGTAATCGTAATAAGATGGAGTCAACGCGATGGCTGACCCGCAAATGGGCGAGATCCTCTACCCGCAATCCTGCAGAATTGGCGCATCCGCCGACGGCAAGCAGGTCGCGTTGACGTTCCAGGTTGCGGACCGCGAGCCGCTGACGGTGGTATTGCCGCTGCTCGGCGCAGCTGGATTGCTGCAGCGCACCGGTCAGGTGCTGCACCGGCTTGGGGTGCGGGCCAAGCCGCGGGCCACGACGCCGGCAACACCCGCCGCCCCGGCGGAGCAGGAAGCGGCCTGAGCCGGCCGCACGACTCCAACCGGCGCCGGCGCTACCGCCGCGCCGGCCTCGCGCTCGGCAGCCGCCCCTGGCCCGATGGCGGCCCTTCTTGCGCACGGATCGAGCCGTTCCGGCCGATGCACGCGGCTGCGTTCGTGCTACCAAATAGATAGTCAGAATATATTACCGCACTGACGCTAAGTGCGTCTGTTGAACACCGGGAATAATAGTCGCAATTTCACGACGCGGTTGACAGTCACCGACAGTCTAGATGAACAGATTTATCAAGGCTGGCGTTTCGTGCAGCCATAAACGCCGTCGCTTGCCTGTAAACCAATTTTCTTTCTTTAACGTAATAACGGAGCGTGACATGACGAGTTGGAAAGACAAGGTTCAGCTGCAAGCCCAAAGGAACCGGCAGGAGATCGTCAAAGCGAAGCTCGACCGGCGCGAGATGATGCGCCTCGGCCTGCTGACCGCGGGCGGCAGCCTGGTCGTCAAGCAGGGTTTGAGCGGGCGCGCCTTCGCCGCCCTGACCGACCCAGACACCACACTGGCGCACAACCCGGTGAGCCCGCCGGTGCGGCCGTGGACGGCGCCGATGCCGCTGCTGCAGATCAAGCAGGATGTCGACGCGCACAACATGCTCGGCGGCCAACCCGACGGCTTCACTCCCATCGACGGCGCCACCAAGAGCATTCCGCATCAATATTGCAGCTACAATGCGAATACCGGCGTTTACGGTGGCGGGGCAGCCGGCAGCTTCCCGCCGAAAAAGTTCTACGAACTGACGATGGCCGAAACCCAGTGGAAGTTCCACCCTGACTATGCCACGACCACGATGTGGGCATTCGACGATAAGATTCCCGGACCGCTGATCCAGGCGAAATACGGCGAGCCGATCATGGTTCGCTTCCATAACCACCTGCCCTCGGTGAAAGTGCCGCAAGCATTCGGCATCGCCGAGATGACGACTCATCTGCACAACGCCCACACCCCGTCGGAGAGCGACGGCAATCCGGTCAACTTCTTCAACTCGATCAACGATCCCAACGCCATCAACCCGAAGGGCTTCAAGGATCAGCACTACCCCAACGTCCTGGCAGGCTTCACCGATCCGCATTTCGGTTCATCCGGCAACCCGGCCGAAGCGCTGAGCTCGCTGTGGTACCACGACCACCACCTCGATTTTACGGCACAGAACGTCTATAAGGGAATGTTCGGTTGCTACAACTTGTTCGACGATAAGGACACCGGCGTCGAGGGCACCGGGCTTTCCTTGCCGAGTGGCAAATACGACGTGCCGATTTTCTTCTCAGACACGCTGTTCGACCAAAACTGCCAAGCCGTCTTCGACCTGTTCGACCTCGACGGGATCCTGGGCGACCGCTTCTGCGCGAACGGCGCCATCCAGCCCTTCCTCAATGTTGATCGGCGCCGCTACCGCTTTCGCTTCTACGCCCCAGGCCCGTCGCGCTGGTGGGAGCTGTCATTCTGGGACGGCACCAACTTCTACCCGTTCTGGCAGATCGCCAGCGACGGCAACCTGCTGCCGCAAGCGATCAAGGTCAGCAGCGTCCGCATCGCCGTGGCCGAGCGGGTCGACATCCTCGTCGATTTTAGCAAGCTGCCCGCCAACACCAAGCGGCTCTACATCGTCAACCGCCTCGAGCAGGTCAACGGCCGCGGCCCGACCGGGCGCGTGCTCAGCCCCGGCCAGCCGATCGTGCAGGTGAACATAGGCTCTAGCGTCCCTGACGGCAGCGTCGACATCGACGCGCTTGCCGCGCTCGGGAAGCCGTTCCTGATGCGCGAACTGCCGGACGTCGACTTCAACGCCCTGGTCGCCCGCGCCAATAAAGCGAAGACCCGCACGTGGCGGTTCGAGCGCGGCAACGGCGCCTGGATGGTGAACGGCAAGTTCTTCGACGAGAACCGTGTGGATGCCGCCATTCCGGTCGGCTCCGAGGAAACCTGGATCATCCAGAACCCCGGCGGTGACTGGCGCCACCCGGTGCACATCCACTTCGAGGAGCACCGCACCATCTCGCGCAACGGCCAGCTCGTGAAGCCGAACTCGCAATTCAACGCGTCAGTGGACTACGCCCGCAAGGACGTGATCGAGCTGAACACCAACGAGGAGGTGAAGATCTTCATGCGCTTCAGAGACATGAAGGGCCGCTACGTCATGCACTGCCACAACGTGGTGCACGAGGACCACGCGATGATGATCCGCTGGGACATCACCTAACCACGGCTCAGCCGTCCTGCAGCCCGCCCGTCGCGCAAGCGCCGGGCGGGTCGAAGGCCAACCCGAACGCGAGTATCGATCATGCAACGACGCAGTTTCCTGGCTGGCGCGGGCGGCGCCGTGTTCGCCGGCGCGCTTTCCGCTCTGCCGGCGCAGGCCGAAGCGCTGCACCAGTCCGGCGCCGAGTGGTTCACCAACGTCGAGGTCACCAGCCACGACGGCCGCACATTCCGTTTCTATGACGATCTGATGCGTGATAAGATCATCATGGTGAACTTCTTCTACACAAGCTGCAACGAGCTCTGCCCGCTGATGACGCAGAACCTCGCTGCGGTCACCGAGCTGCTCGGCGAGCGCATGGGCCGCGACGTGTTCCTGTACTCGATCTCGCTCGACCCTGGCTTCGACACGCCCGAGCGGCTCGCCTCGTACGCGAAGGCGAACGGCGTCGGCCCCGGCTGGCTGATGCTGACCGGCAAGCCCGACGACATCGAGCTGCTGCGCCACCGCCTCGGCTACGTCGATTCGGATCCGCTGCAGGATGCTGACCGCGACCAGCACTTGGGCGCCATCCGCATCGCCAACGTGCCGATGCACCGCTGGGTCATGAGCCCGGCCTTGGTGCCACCGGCGGCGATCATCCGGACGCTCAAGCGCGCCATCCCCGAGCCGGCTTAGGCGCGCATGCTGCCCGTCCCGGCCATCGGTGCGCCGATGCTCCCGCCCCTTGCCCTCGTGGCAACGCTGGAGCTGATGGCCGGCGACCGTGGCCTGGCCGCGGCCATCCTGGCGGGTTATGACGGGACGCCGGCCCCGGGGCGCGACATCCACCGCGCAGCAGGCGACGCCGGCGCCGCCGGGCCATGAGCCGGCGCGCCGGCGCTAAGAGGCAGCGCGGCTTCACGCTGCTGGAAGTGCTGGTCGCGCTGGTTATCGCGACCATGGGGCTGATGTCGGTGTTCAGCGCGTTCGGCGCCAGCGCGCAAAGCATGGCGGCGACGGTCCAGTATCAGGAAGCGCTGTCACGCGCCCGGTCCCGCCTGGAAGCGATCTGCGCGACGGCGGCCGAAAGCGAAAACGGCGGCGACGATGGCGGCGGCTTCCGGTGGCGCAGCTCGGTGCGTCCGCTCGGCTCGACCGCGCGGCCCGAGGAACAGGGTCCGGTCACGACGCTTTACGCCATCACGGTCTGGGTCAGCTGGGGTGAGCACGGCCGCGCCCGCTCGGTCCGGCTCGACACCGAGCGGCTCCGCGTCTCGCTGCCGGGCTCGGGCGGGGTGTGAGATGCGGCGGCAAGCCGGCTTCACCCTGCTCGAAACGCTGGTCGCGGTCGTCGTGCTCGGCTTGCTGATGACAGGACTATCGCAAGCGCTGCAGGTCGGCGTCGCCGCCTCGCGCGCGCAGTTCGACCGGGTGGATCATCGCGGGGACCTCGAAGCGGCCGAGCGGGCGCTGCGGGCCATGGTCGAGCGGATGGAGCCGGGCGGGGTCAGCGGCCACAACCCGCTGTTCGTCGGTGAGGCAGCGGCGATGGCCTTCACGACGACCCTGCCGCTGGGCGCCGGGCCGCCCGATTCGCCGCCGGTGGACGTCCGGCTCGAGCTGGACCGGACCGGGCAGCTCGTCCTGCTGTGGACGCCGCATTGGGAGGTCCGGCTGCAGCCGGCGCCGGCGCCGGAGCGCGTGGTGCTGATCGAGGACGTCGCGCGGTTGGAGCTGGCCTACTGGGCCGTGGACGCCGGCGCCTGGCAGGCGCCCTGGACCGGACGGGTGCTGCCGAAGCTGATCCGCATCCGGCTCGGCTTCGCGCCGGGCAGCGGACGCCGGGCGCCCGACATCGTCGTGGCACCGATGCGCGACCGGTGGCGGTCGTGAAGCGCGAACGCGGGTTCGCCCTGCTGACGGTGCTCTGGACTTTGGCCTTGCTGGCGCTGGTGGCCGCCCAGCTCACCACCAACGGGCGCGGCGCCGTGCGGGCGGCGACCAACCTGCGCGCGGGCGCCGTGGCCGAGCTCGCCGCCGACGGCGCCATCCATCACGCCATGCTGCTGCTGATCCGCGGCGAATGGGTGCCGGACGGGGTGCCGCGGGAGCTGCGGGTCGGCGATGCGGCCGTCGTGCTGCGGATCGTCAACGAAGGCATCAAGCTCAACCCGAACGCGGCGTCGGCCCCGGCCCAGGCGGCGTTGCTGCGCCGGCTCGGCGTCGACGATGCGCGGGCCGTCCAGCTGGCCCGCGCGATCGTGGATTGGCGCTCGCCCGGGCCGCGCTCGCTGGCGGGCGGCACGAAGGCCGCGCAGTACCGGGCGGCCGGGCTTCCTTATGCACCGGCCAACCACGGCTTCGACTCGCTCGGCGAGCTCGGGCTGGTGAACGGGATGACGCCGGCGATCCTGGCGCGCCTGAAACAGGCGCTGTCGATCTACCAGGAAGGCGACATGCCCGATCTGGACGTGACCGCGCTGTCCCCAGCCGAGCTGCAGCGGGAGATGGCGAAGAACCCGTGGTCGTTCGGCGCCAGCGGGCGGGTCATGGTCGTGTCCATCGAAGCGGTGGCGAGCGGCGGCGGCGGCGGCCGGTTTGCGCGACGCGCCGTCGTCCGCCTGCGCGCCGACCCGGGTCTCGACCAGGCGCCGTACGAGGTGCTGACCTGGGACACGCTCGACTGAGCCCAAGCAGCCCCGAACCTAATCCGCGATAGGCCGGATACCCCGTTCCGGTTATTGCGACGATGTCACGCCTGGCGTTTGCGGGCGTAATCTACGCTTCACGGGAAGGAACCCTTGTTCATGCGTGGCGCTGCGACCAGAAGACTGTTACGATTACGCAGCATATTGCAAGGGCCGCCGCAATGTCCGTGACGCTTGAGCCGTCGAACGCCCTGCCGGCGCCGCTGGATCGCCTGGCGCAGGTCCTGATCGACGCCGGCCAGTGCGACACGAGGGCGGTCGAGCGCGCCCGCCGGGTCGCCGGCGAGACCGGACAGCGGTTCGATGCCGCCCTGCTGCAGCTCGGCCTGGTTTCCGAGCGAGGGATGGCGACGGCCTATGCCGCGCTGCTCGGCCTGGAACTGGCCGACGCCGCGTGCTACCCGGCGCAGCTTCCCTTGTGCACGGACGCGCTCTCAGCACGCTTCCTGCGGCATGTGCGCGCGGTTCCGGTCGCGATCGAGGACAACCTGCTGGTGGTCGCGATCGCCGACCCGCTCGACGAGTTCGTGCCGGCAGCCATCGAAGCGGCCACGGGGCTGGAAGTGGATCTCCTGGTCGCGATCCCGGTCGAGCTCGACGCAGCGTTGAAGCGGCTCTACCCCGCCGACGCAGCCGATGCGGGCCAGTCCGACGCCACAGCCGAGCCGCTTGCCGACGATACCGAGCGGCTGAAGGACCTCGCCAGCGAGGCGCCGGTGATCCGCCTGGTCAACCAGCTGCTGAGCCGTGCGGTGGAGACCCAGGCGTCGGACATCCACATCGAGCCGTTCGACGACAGCCTTCGCATCCGCTACCGCTACGACGGCATGCTGCACGAGATCGACGCGCCGCCGCCGGGCCTGGCCGCCGCGATCACGTCCCGCATCAAGATCATGGCGCGGCTCGACATCGCCGAACGGCGCATGCCGCAGGACGGGCGGATCAAATTCCCAGTGCGCGGGCAGGACGTGGACTTCCGCGTCTCGACGGTGCCGTCGCTGCATGGCGAGACGGTGGTGCTGCGCATCCTCGACCGCTCGTCGGTGGTGCTGGACTACGAGCGGCTGGGCCTCTCCGACCGGCTCACCGCCCGGTTCCGCACCGCCCTCGAGGCGCCGAACGGCCTCGTGCTGGTGACGGGGCCGACCGGCAGCGGCAAGACCACCACGCTCTACACCGGCCTGCTCGGACTGAACGCGGTGGTCCGCAAGATCGTCACCATCGAGGACCCGATCGAGTTCCAGCTGCACGGCATCAACCAGATCCAGGTGCACGGCCAGATCGGCCTCAGCTTCGCCGCCCTGCTGCGCTCGATCCTGCGGCAGGACCCGGACGTGATCATGCTGGGCGAGATCCGCGACGGCGAAACGGCGCAGATCGCCGTCCAGTCGGCGCTGACCGGGCATCTCGTGCTTTCGACGCTGCACACCAACTCGGCCGCGGCGGCGATCCCCCGCCTGCGTGACATGGGCGTCGAGGACTACCTGCTGACCGCCGTGCTGCGCGGCGTGCTGGCGCAGCGCCTGGTGCGCCGGCTCTGCACCGACTGCCGCAGGCCGGTCGCGGCGCCGGCGGAGCTGGTGCGCAAGCACGGGCTCGACCGGCGCTGCGACGGGCCGGTCACGCTGTTCCGCGCGACCGGCTGCCCGGCCTGCCGCCAGACCGGCTATCGCGGCCGCATGGCGATCGCCGAGTTCCTCGACCTCGACCCGGAGATCGTCGACCTCACCTTGGCGCGGGCCGACACGGCACGGATCGAACGGGCGGCGGTGGCCGGCGGCATGGAGCTGATGTTCGACGCCGGGCTGGCTGCCGCCCTGCGCGGCGACACCACGATCGAAGACGTGATGCGCAGCATCCGCGCCGACGGCTGAGATGCCGTCGTTTCAGTTCACCGCGATCGGGCCGGCCGGCGAGGTGCAGCAGGGCATCATGGACGCCGCGACCTCGGCCGAGGTGATCGCGCGGCTGCAAGGGCGCGGCAGCATGCCGATCCGCGCCGACCTGGCCAAGCCCGGCGTGTCCTTGGCCGCGAAGCGGGCACCTTGGTCGTTCGACCGCGACCGTCTGCGCAAGCAGGAGGTCGCCGACCTCATGCGGGACCTCGCGACCATGCTGGGCGCCGGGCAGGACCTCAACAACGCCCTGCGCGACGTGGAGGCGACCTCGCCAAGCCCGAGGATCCGGCGCCTGCTCGGAACGGTGCGCGGCGCGGTCCGCGACGGCTGCCCGCTTTCCGTGTCGCTCGGCCGGCACCCGGGAAGCTTCGGCCGGCTGCATATCGGCCTCGTCCATGCCGGCGAGGCCGGAGGGCAGTTGTCGACGGCGCTGTCCGGTTTGGCCGAGCTGCTGGAGCGGCAGCGCCACCTGGCATCGACCATCCGCTCGGCGATGATCTATCCCGGCCTGCTGCTCGCGGCCTCGATCGTGTCCGTGGGCTTGCTGCTGACGCACGTGCTGCCGCAATTCGTGCCGATGTTCGAGCAGAGCGGGGTGCGGCTGCCGCCGTCGACCCAGGCGCTGATCGACCTGGGCGATGCGGTGACGAAATACGGGCCGTTCGCCGCACCTTTGATCCTGATTGCGGTCTTGCTCGGCCGGGCGTTGCTGCGCCGGCCCGGCCCGCGCCGGCTGGCCGATCTGGCGCTGCTGCGGGCCCCCCTGCTCGGCGGCCTGCAACGCGAGGTCATCGCCGCACGGTTCACCCGCGTATTCGGGACGTTGCTGCAGAACGGCGTACCGCTGATCGCGGCCTTGGAGGTGGCGCGGGAGAGCGTGGACAACACGGTGGCGACTTCCGTCCTGATCCAGGCCGAGGCGAGTGCCCGACGCGGCGGCGGCCTGTGCGATCCGCTGGCGGCGGGCGGGGTCGTGCCGCTCCGCACCGTGCAACTGCTGCGCCTGGGGGAAAGCAACGCCCGGCTCGGCCCGATGGCCTTGCGCGCGGCCGACATCCACGAGCAGCAGGTGCGGCTGACGACGCAGCGGTTGGTGGGCCTGCTGGTGCCCGCCATCACGGTCGTGATGGGCGTGGTGGTGGCCGGGATCGTTGCCGCGGTGATGACGGCGATGCTGGGCCTGAACGACCTCACAGCAGGCTGAGTCTCGCGCGATTTACGCTGCGGCTCGATCAATGGAATCATACTTGCAGCGAAATATTTCTAACAAAATGCGGCTTTCGTAATCAAATCTCGCTATGCAAAAACGCGATAACGAAAATTTAACATCTCTATTTTTGAACGAGTTATGGGCTGAATTCCACGCGGCATGGGCGGTCGGCAGGGGGCCAGCGTGAACTAACGCTCTCATTTCCGTGAAAATCGCCATTGCGGAAATCCGTCGGTCGGAGCATCATAACGATACGAAAAGGTTTTCAAACGAAGCCGGCCTGCCGGTTGAGTTCGTTTCGATCATGCCGCGCTCGGACGCTTGTGACTTCAACGTGTTCCCCCGGAGGTTTTGCAGAATGTCGAGCATGGAATTCCAAGGTGCCCGAGCCTCCAGCATCACATTCAGGGGCGGCTTGGGCGTTCCCGATTTGCCGATCGCTGCGTTGCGGATCGAGGACGAATTGCTTCCACACATCCTGGTGGACAACGACGTTGCGGACCGCATCTTCCGCGCCGGGGTCCTGGTGATCAATGAGAAGGGCGAGATCCGGTTCCAGAACCGGCAAGCGACGGCCATGTTGGATGGCGAGGGCGTGATCGGCGTGCGCAACGGCCGGCTGCTGATCGACCGGGCCAGCGTGCAGCGGTCGTTCGAGGCGATGATGCAGCGCGCCCTGGCCGCCCACGCCAAGGGCGAGCGCTTGAGCGAGATTCTCGGTGTTCCGGACCGGAGCGGCGTTGTCCGTTATGCGCTGCGCGCGATGGCCGTCAGCAAGCGCGAAGGACGCACCGAGATCCTGCTCTCGGTGGTGGACTTCATCGACAACCATGGCCCATCCCGGGACACATTTTCGGCCGTCTTCCGGCTGTCCGACCGCGAAGCCGAACTGGCCGAGCTGTTCTCGAAGGGCTTCTGCCTCGAGGAGATCGCCGCGCTGATGGGCGTCGCCCTGAACACGGCCCGGGTCCACCTGCGCCGCATTTTCCTGAAGACCAACTGCTCGGGTCAGATCGCGCTGATGCGCCTGCTGAGCCGCTTGGCCATCATCGACTGATCCCAACGCGAGCCAGCGCCGGAACGACCCGGCATTCGGCCGCTCGCAGGGAGGAACGGATATTCTCATCGCCGTCCTGAGCCGGTTGCGCCCACGCCGTTCGCTGGCCGACTCGTCGACCGACGACGGGGTGACGCTGGCCCCGATGGGATGGCCCGCGTTTCGGCGCGGCGCCGAGCCGTTCGCTCCGGCGGCCGCTAGCTCCGATCCGACCTTCGATCACGAAACCGCGGATACGCGGCCCACACCGGCCTCGTCCGCCTGCCGCGGCGCAACGAGCGGTGGCTTCGCGTCGGACAGGGCCGGCGACGATCCCGAGCGCACTGCCGCAATGCAGTCGATGCTGCGGATGGTCCGCGCGACGGTCGACGGCCTTCCAGCCGGGCAGCGCTCGGCGCTGCTGCTCGTATGCCGCCACGGCCTGAGCTACCGGGACGCAGCCGATGTCATGGGCATGCCGATCGACGCATTCGCCGATCACCTGCGGCAAGCGCGCGAGGCGGTGCAGGCCGGGCTGCAGCAAGAAACCTGTGAGGCCGACGACGAGTTGTCCGACCGCCACGAGAACGGGACACTTCATGAAGATCGATGACGCCACCCTGATGTCCTACGCCGACGGCGAGCTCGGGCCAGACGCGGCCCGACAGGTTGAAGCGGCGCTGCGCGGAAGCCCTGCGGCACGGGCGAAGGTGGCAATGTTCCGGCTGACCTCCAGGCTGGTGCGCTGCAACGGCGCCGAGCGGCTCTACGAGGCGGGATCGAGCTCGGCGCATTACGCCCTGCTGCTGTCCCATGATGCGCGGCGCCGGCTTTACCGTGCCGCTGCGGTCGCCTGCCTGCTGAGCGCCGGCGCCGGCTTCGCGGGCGCGCGCTACATCCCGCCGGCGTACTCGGCCCGCGACGAGCTGGTGACCGAGGTCGCCGAGTATTTCAAGGTCTACTCGCAGGAGACGACGCACCTGGTCGAGGTCGGCGCCGACCGCAAGGCAGAGATCGTCGCCTGGCTGAGCGCGCGGCTCGGCCGCCACATCGAACCGCCCGCCTTGGAGCTGTTCGGGCTGACGTTCGCCGGCGCGCGCATGCTGGTGGTCGACAGCAAGCCGGTGGCGCAACTGGTCTACACGCGCCGCAATGGCCCGCCCATCGCGCTCTGCCTGACACCGTTCGATAGCAAGCCCGGCCTTCGCCGAACCGATCGGCAGAACGACCAGGATGTCGTTTCGCTCTACGACGGGCAATTCGCCTACCTGGTCGTCGGTGACCTCGAGCCCGGCTCGGCTATCGAGATCGCCTACATGGCGTCCGAGCGCATCTGACAGCACGCCGGCGGATCCTTCGGTCCGCCTCGCTGCCACGAACATTCGGCACTCGACTGCCTGCATGCAGGCAGCGCCAGAGGCGGCGGCTGGTCCGAGCGACTGCCGGTCGTGAGCTCCGGTGCGCCAGATGCAGCTTCTGCCCGGTTGGTGCACGACGACCGCATTGCTGCGAACACGTTACGCAGGTCCGATCATCGACGGCGCAACTATCACGGGATGAAAACCAGGGGTCAAAGCGTCTAGAATGTGATGTCCGACTCTTACCACCAAGGATTCAGCTGATGATGACCCCGCGGCGCCGACCGCTTTCAACTCGTACGCCGATCCAACGGTCGATCCGTTTGGGGCGAACCCATGCGTGACGGACATGCCGAAACGCCGGGCGAACTCGGTCCGGTCAGCCTCGATGACGGCAACGCCGACGACGGTCGGCGCGTGTCAAACGTTCACGCGGTCGCCAAGGTGCGTGACCTTTGGATCCGCCGCGGGCTCCCGCGCAGCGCGGCGGCGACGCTGGCGCAAGCTGGCATCTGGACGGTCGGCGACCTGCGGCAGCTGCGCTTGGCGGAGCTGGTGATGATGCCGGCCTTGACGGCGGCCGGCATGGCGGCGGTGCTGCGGCTGCTGGCGAAATCACGGCGGCGTGCGCAGCATCGGACCGAGGGGAAGACGCCGAACCAGCATGTCTCGGTCGGAACGCCTAGCGGGGTCCACCGCGCCCCGTCTTGAGCCAAAGCGTCCTAAAGGCAATCGGGCGCTTCGGTCCAGCCGCCAACCTCAGACCGACGCGAAAGGTTGGCGAGCGCGGGTAAATCGTCCATTGACCGGTCTGCGTGCAGCGGAGCGGATGATCATGGCAGGCAGGTATCTCGTGACAGGCGGCGCCGGCTATGTCGGCAGCCACGTCGTATTGGCCTTGCGCGAGCAGGGTGCGGAGATCGTGGTCATCGACAACCTGCGGCAAGGGCACCGCGCGGCCGTGCCGGACGGCGTGACGCTGGTCGAGGCCGACTTGGCCGACGCCGCCGTGCTCGACGCCCAACTCGCCCGCGGTCCCTGGGACGGCGTGCTGCATTTCGCCGCACTGTCGCTGGTCGGCGAAAGCATGCGCGAGCCGATGCGCTATCTGACCGACAACGGCGCCACCGGGATCCGGCTGGTCGATGCCTGCATCCGCCACGGCATCGGCCGGTTCGTGCTGAGTTCGACGGCGAACCTGTTCGGCGAGCCCGACGAGATCCCGATCAAGGAGGACGCCCGGATCGCGCCCTCGTCGCCGTATGGCGAAAGCAAGCTGATGATCGAGCGGGCGCTGTTCTGGGCCGACCGCCAGCACGGTCTGCGCAGCGCCTGCCTGCGTTACTTCAACGCGGCCGGCGCCGACCCGGGCGGCCGGCTCGGCGAGGACCACAACCCGGAAACCCACCTGATCCCGATCGCGATCGATGCGGCGCTCGGCCGGCGACCGCCCTTGACCGTCTTCGGCACGGACTATCCGACACCGGACGGCACCTGCATCCGCGACTACGTCCATGTCACGGACCTTGCCGACGCGCATGTGCGGGCGCTCGCCCAGCTCGACCGGCGCAGCGTCACCTACAACCTCGGCAATGGCGCCGGGCACTCGGTGCGCGAGGTCGTGGAGTCGGTCGGACGGGTCCTGGGACGGCCGGTCCCGGCCGAGTACGGCGACCGCCGCCCGGGAGACCCCGCGATCCTGGTGGCTTCGTCGCAGCGGATTCGGGACGAGGCCGGCTGGACTCCCCGGCATGCCGCCTTGGACGACATGGTCGGCACCGCGGCGGCCTGGCGGCAGGCGCACCCGAACGGCTACGATTGACGCCCGCCGGGCCGCGGCCACCCGGGCCTGGTGAGTAGTCTTATGTCGATTGCGGCCTTCATCACCGGGTTCGGCGACGAAGCGGTTCTGTTGCCTCTGGCACTCGGAGTCGGGCTGCTGCTCGAAGCAACGGGGTGGCGTCGCGGCGCGCTTGCCTGGACAGCCGGCGTCGGCAGCTGCCTGATCGTGGTGTTCCTGCTGAAAATCGCGCTGCTCGCGTGCGGCGTCCTGCCGTCGCTGCCGTCGCTCCGCAGCCCGAGCGGCCATACCGCCGCCGCGACGGCGATCTACGGCGGCCTGCTCGCACTGGCCGTGCGCCGGTTCGGCGGCTCGATGCGCTTGATGCTGGCGTGCCCGGTCCTGGTCGCGCTGGTGATCGGCGGAACCCGGATCCTGCTTCACGTGCACACCTCGGCCGATGTGACGATGGGCGGCTTGCTGGGATTGACCGGCGCGCTGCTGACGGTTCGGCTTGCCGGGTCGCCGCCCTCGTCGTTCCGGCTCCGCTGGGTCGGAGAGCTCTGCCTCGTCGTGTTCGTGCTGCTCCACGGTGTGCAGTTGCCGGCGGAAGCCCTCATCAGGCTGACGGCTGGTCGCGTATGGTTGTTTGCGGTCTGCCGCTAAACAAATTCCAGCACCCGAAGCAGGCCATGACCTTTTGCCAATCATCATTTGATCCGGTTTCGAACAGAGCCTTTTCTGACCATAGTTTTTGAGAGTATCAGTCTTAAAGTTACGATCTGTATGAAATGTTTGTCATGGTCGGACTAACGGAAGCCGACATTTGGCGACAGTCTATTAATCGACAGCTTACCCGGCAAACGTGCATTACAAATGCATCACGTTTTCGGGAGCGGTTTTCATGTCAGCAGCGACGATGCGCGCCAGCGACTTTATCGAGTCGATCGGCGTCAACGCGCATATCGATCAAGCCGGTTCGACCTATGCCAAGTCCGACGTTATCGGACAGATGCGGTATCTCGGCATCGATAACATGCGCGTGCTTGCGCCCTACGACCAGGCCGGAACGCTGAGCACCTACACCTCGCTCGGCCAGCAGGGCATCAAGTTCGACGTCGTTCCGTTCGTGAACCACGGGGCCGCGATCAATCTCGCCAGCGACATGAGCATGATCGACAGCATTGCCCCCTATGTGCGCACCGTCGAGGGTCCGAACGAGATCAACACCGACCCGCTTGCCAATTATAACGGGCAGAGCGGCGTCAACGCCGCAATTGCTTTGCAGAAGGACCTCTATGCCGCCGTGCATTCCGATGCCCGGCTGAACGGCGTCGGCGTGCTCGGCTTTTCGCTGAGCGTGGGCGGCAGCGTCACCGGTTTCGGCGACATCAGCCAATACGCCGACTACGGCAACGTGCACGGCTATGCCGGCCAGGGGGTGCCGCCGTACTACATGCTGGACTACGCCCGCACCAGCGTCACCACGGTCACCGGTAAGCCGGTGATGATGACCGAAACCGGCAACTACACGGATTTCGACGGCAATTCAGGAGTGACCCAGGACGTCCAGGCCAAGTGGATCATGGACAGCCTGCTGGAGAACGCGGCCAAGGGCGTCGTCAAGACTTACGTCTACCAACTCGAGGACAACGGATTCGACACCGGCGCGCCGTATTCCGAGAATCATTACGGAATGTTCACCAACGACGGCACCGCCAAGCAGTCGGCCGTTGACGTGCATAATTTGACCAGCATCCTGGCCGACACCGGAAGCAATTCGGCCACGTTCGCGACCACGGCCCTCAACTACACCGTGAGCGGCGTCAACACCGACAACACGTTCAACACGTCATTCGCCAAGTCGAACGGCAGCACCGACATCGCGCTCTGGTACGAGCCGCAATTCTATAATGCGGCCACTGGCCAGGCGAGCGGCGTCGCCGCCCAGAACGCGACGGTCGCGCTCGGCGGCACCTATAACGTCAAGGTGTTCGACCCGGTCGCGGGGACCACGGCGATCGCCACCTACCAGAACGTAAGCTCGGTGAACGTGGCACTGGGGACCGACCCGCTGATCATCGAGGTGTCGCCGGTCGGCGGCACGACCCCGATCATCACCAACCCGGGTACGGTGACGTCGGTCACAGGCGGGGTCACTTCGCTGCCGCCAGTGACGAACCCCGTGACCACGACCGCTTCGGGTGCGGTGACGCTGGGGTCGGGCAGCAGCAGCATCGTCGTCGGTGTGTCCGAGGACGCCTATGGAGGCGACGCGCAGTTCACCGTTTCGGTCGACGGCGCCCAGGTCGGCGGCACCCAGACCGCCACCGCCTCGCATGCCGCGGGGCAGAGCCAGGCCTTCACCCTCAAAGGCAGCTGGGCGGCCGGCGCGCATACCGTCGTGGTCAGCTTCCTCAACGACCTCTATGGCGGCGGCGGCACGGCCGACCGCAACCTGTACGTCGACGGCGTCACCGCCGGCACGACCACCGTGCCGGGCGCGCCGCTCTACGGCAACGGCAGCCAAAGCTTCACGGCGACCCTGCCGCCGCCCCCGGTCGTGGTGTCGCCGGTGGCGGCGCCGGTGACGCTGGGGTCGGGCAGCAGCAGCATCGTCGTCGGTGTGTCCGAGGACGCATTCCAGGGTGACGCGCAGTTCACCGTGTCGGTCGACGGCGCCCAGGTCGGCAGCACTCAGACCGCCACCGCCTCGCACGCCGCGGGCCAGAGCCAGGCCTTCACCCTCAAGGGCAACTGGGCGGCCGGCGCGCATACCGTCGTGGTCAGCTTCCTCAACGACCTCTATGGCGGCGGCGGCACGGCCGACCGCAACCTGTATGTCGACGGCGTCACCGCCGGCACGACCACCGTGCCGGGCGCACCGCTCTACGGCAACGGCAGCCAAAGCTTCACGGCAACCCTGCCGACGCCGCCGGTCGTGGTGCCGGCGGCGGCGCCGGTGACGCTGGGCTCGGGCAGCAGCAGCATCGTCGTCGGTGTGTCCGAGGACGCCTATCAGGGCGACGCGCAGTTCACCGTCTCGGTCGACGGCGCCCAGATCGGCGGCACCCAGACCGCCACCGCCTCGCACGCCGCGGGCCAGAGCCAGGCCTTCACCCTCAAGGGCAACTGGGCGGCCGGCGCGCATACCGTCGCGGTCAGCTTCCTCAACGACCTTTATGGCGGCAGCGCGGCCACCGACCGCAACCTGTATGTCGACACCGTCGCCGCGGGCGGCACCACGACCACCCCGAACGCGGCCCTCCTGTCCAACGGCAGCCAGAGCTTCGCGGCGACACTCACCTCGAGCGTGACCACGATCGGCAGCGGCGCCGGCAGCATCGTCGTCGGCCTGTCCGAGGACGCCTACCAAGGCGACGCCCAGTTCACCATTGCGGTGGACGGGGTCCAGATCGGCGGCACCCAGACCGCGACCGCGTCGCATGCCGCGGGCAAAAGCCAGATGTTCAACGTGCTGGGCGCGTTCGGCGCCGGGCCGCACAGCGTCAGCGTCAGCTTCCTCAACGACGCCTGGGGCGGCACCGCGGCGACCGACCGCAACCTGTATGTCGACAACTTCACCGCGGGCGGCGTGACCAAGGCGGTCGGCTTGTCGCTGATGGCGCCCGGCAGCCAGAGCTTCACCACGCCGGCGGTGATCGGCCCGGCCACCCTGGCCAGCAACCCGACGCTGGCGTTCGTGACGGCGGCCAAGGCGGTCACGATCGACGGCGGCGCCACGGCCGGCAAGACGCTGACCGGCGGCACCGTGCGGGACGTGTTCGTGCTGCATGCCGGCACGTCCAACGGCGACACGATCACCAACTTCAAGCCCAGCCTGACCGCCGGCGACTTCCTGGAGCTGAAGGGCTACGGCACCGGGGCGACGCTGACCCAGGTGGACAGCACCACCTGGACCGCCAACTCGGCATCCGGCGCCATCCACGACGTGATCAAGCTGACCAACGCCGCGGCATTGGTGCCCGCCAACGTCCTGTTCGCCTGAGCCGGCCCCGGCGGCGCCTCAATGGCGCTGCCGGGTTTCTCTTATCGCGCCGAAGCCGGACCGGCCGCGTGTCCACCTGGGCGGGACGGATCGCTTCCCGCCTCGTTGGCGGCGGTCATCGGACCGATGCCGCCAACACCCGAAACCTTGGCCTTCGTCGCGGCCGCGCGCTGGTACACTTCGACATGCTGTCTCGCGATCAGGTCGCTGGCGAAGGCCGCACGGCGGTCTCGCCCCTTCTCCACCAATGAGTGGGCCAAGCCATCGACGGTCAGCACCTGCGCAATCCGGTCAGCGATCTCGTCGACGCTGTCCGGATTGGCAATCAGCGCCGCACCGCCCGCGATCTCATTCATCGGATTGGCCCCGGACGCCACCACCGGAACGTCGAACCCGAACGCCTCGATGATCGGCAAGCAAAACCCCTCGGTCGTGCTGACCGCGATCACGCAGCTGGCGTTCGCATACAGATCGGCCAGTTCGAGGTCGGTGACCCGATCGAGAAAGCGCACCAGGGGAAGGTCAGACACGTTCCAAATGTCGGCGCCCGTCGGCACGCCGATGATGCGAAGTTCTACGTCCGGAGTGAGCGCCGCAACCTGGCGATACGCCTCGATGACCCGGCCGGTGTTGCGATACTCCTGAGTGCTGCCACGGTGAAGCAGATAGCGCGGGCCGTCGATGCGGCGAGCTGGCAGGGACGTGAACCCGTCGACCGTGTTATAGATGACCGTCGACCGGAGCCGGAAGTCGCGTTGCAGATCCTGGGCGGTGGTCTCGCTAACAGAAATGACCTCGTTGGCGTAGCGGGATAGGAAGCGAAAGTTGTTCTTCCAGTAAAGCAGGGCGATTTTGCCCTTCAAATTCCGGAGCGGAACTGCTTGGCTGAGGAAGAGCAGATCGTGAACCGTGACGACCTTCGGTATCTTGTAAGTATACGCTGCGCATGTGTTATAGGGAAAGTGGATGACGTCGCATCCCAGGCGTTTCGCCAACTGAGGAATGCGTCTCTGCTCCCAGTTCACGAAATTCGTCTTTGGAACTTGAACGTACGTGATATTGGGATAGCTCGGCAGCTCTCCGAGATCGACGTCCTGCGTAACCACCGCAACGAACTCGTGGAAGCCGGCGCTGCGGCCAAGCGCCCGACACAACTCGCCCACGACCCGGCCGTAGCCGAACGGGCGGCCTAGGAAATACGCGTCAATAAGTACTCGCACGTCGTCATCCTTGATGGCAGATCAGCCGTTCCATGCTGTCTAGCCGGACGTATGTCGCACGTCCAATAAGGCGCCGCGCGTGGCCATCCGGCCGAGACCGGCTTTGGCATGATGGTGGCCGTCAAAGTCATTCAAAACTAACGACTAACCACCTGAC
This sequence comes from uncultured Alphaproteobacteria bacterium, assembly GCA_963792675.1. Classification (GTDB taxonomy): domain Bacteria; phylum Pseudomonadota; class Alphaproteobacteria; order Acetobacterales; family Acetobacteraceae; genus JBBROS01. Next base: position 19,721 of record CAWBWT010000005.1, on the reverse strand, counting down.
CAGTCGCAGCGGAACACGCTTGCTGCGGTCTACACGTGACTAGCTGTTCAGCAATGGGCCGCCGGCACGGCCAAGCTATGATAAATGCCCTGCCAACATTTAACTATCGCTTAACTTGGGTTTCGGCTCAGAGGCGCTCGAGTGGACGCGCGCAAAAAGGCGTCGTTGCACCGATCCAGCGTGCGTGGGATGCATGGCGACGGAGGCGTTGTGCCTAAACGGCACGGAAGAAAGTAGCAGCCGAGATGAGCCGGAACGTCGACCAGCTTACGGGCCCGCTTGGAACCGTCGCGATCTTCTGGCTTAAACCCCTCCCGTTCAGGCGGTCATAGTTCGCGAAGACGGCCTCGACCTCAATTGAGCAGGTGGGGACAGAGGTCATATAGAGCCCAATCCGATCGAAATGGATAGGCTTGAGCTCTAGCCTCCTTAGTTTGCGAGCATGTGCATCCGATGGGTGACCCCGATTGGTCGGATCATGCTCTAGGTTCGCCAGGTGCTCATGCGTGCGGGCGGGGGTCGCGACCGCAAGGAGGCGGTCGTTCCTGATCCAGTCTCCCTTGCGCTGCTTGGCCTCGATGACCCCGATGAGCCGGACGGTCAGCACGCAGCCGACCGGGACGGACCCGTCCATCAGCACCAGGACGTCCAGCGGGTCGCTGTCCTCGCCCAGAGTGGAAGGTATGAAGCCGAAGTCATAAGGGAACGAGCTGCCCTCCGGCATGAGGTCCGCAAGCCTGAAAGCGGCGGAGCCATCGTCGTAGTCGTACTTGTCGCGACTTGCCTTCGGGTTCGATGATTGCGTTGATGTCGCCGGTCTAGGGGTCAAGGACGGGCAGATCGGACAGCAGAGACTGAGGCACCGTGGTCTCCTCGGGCCGGGTCGCCCGCATCGTGGCACTGGCAGTAAAAACGTCTGTGCCGGGCTGGATTCCTCGGGCAGTGGCCCTGGCCGTAACGTTCGCGCGTCACGTCGACTGTGCGTCGGAGAGAGCCGTCTTCGGCGTCGATTGCAGGGCTCAACGCTGCCCGGCGCGCCGCATCGGCATGGCGTCAATCGTCCGTGTGAGATCGGCGCCGTTTAACGGCTCACCGGACCGGATCGCGACGGTCCCGTCCTTGCCGATCAGCACCACGCCGAATTGGTTGCGCGGCAGGGAGTAGCGCTCGCGCAGCCCCTCCGCCCGGTCGTCCACGCCCTCGACTGCGCCCCCGACGATCCGGACGACGGTGACGTCCCGGTCCTCGGCCGCTTGCCGCCAGTCCGCCAGGATGCGCAGTTGCTCGAGCAGCCGGGCGTCGTCGGCGACGGGCGCGGACAGCAGGATCACGCGGCGTTGCCAGCGGAACGCATCCATGCCGCGGGGCGTCGCCGCATCGCAGACCGCCGCGAGCGTGGTGGCGAGCAGCATGGGGACCACGAGACGCATCACTTCTGACCCCCCTCTTCCGTCGCATGCGATCATTCGGGACTAGAAGAAGCCGGACCCGCATGCGCTGCTCTGACCTGCATTGCTTCGCGGGACACGCGTCCCTCGTCCGCAGGAAGCAGCATCAGCACTCGATGGCGTTGACAGCCAGGCCGCCCTCGGACGTCTCCTTGTATTTCGACGACATGTCGCGTCCGGTATCACGCATCGTGCGGATCACCTGGTCCAGGCTGACGAAGTGGGTTCCGTCCCCGTGGAGCGCCAGCCTGGCGGCGTTGATGGCCTTCACCGACGCCAGCGCGTTCCGTTCGATGCAAGGGATCTGCACCAAGCCGCCGATCGGGTCGCACGTCAGGCCCAGGTTATGCTCAAGGCCGATCTCGGCCGCGTTCTCCACCTGCCCGTTCGTGCCGCCCAGTGCGGCCGCGAGCCCCGCCGCCGCCATCGCACAAGCCGAACCGACCTCGCCTTGGCAACCGACCTCTGCGCCCGAGATCGAGGCGTTGTGCTTGATGAGGGAGCCGACAGCCGCGGCGGCCAGGAAAAAGGTCTCGATTCCTTCGGGTGTCGATCCCGCGACAAAGCGATCATAGTACTGGAGGACGGCCGGGATGATGCCAGCCGCGCCGTTCGTCGGAGCCGTGACCACCCGCCCGCCTGCTGCGTTTTCCTCGTTCACCGCGAGGGCAAACAGGTTCACCCAGTCCATCCCCTGGAGCACGTCCCGCTGGTTGCGTCCCTCCTGGGCACGAAGCCGCTCATGAAGGCCAGGAGCCCGGCGCCGGACCTTGAGTCCGCCGGGCAGTACCCCGGATTGGCCAAGACCACGAATGATACAAGCCTGCATCGCCGCCCAGATCCGTTCCACCCCTCTGGAAATCTCCGCGTGGCTGCGATGGGTCAGCTCGTTGAGGCGCTGCAGTTCGGCGATCGAGACACCTGCCGAAGCCGCCATGTCGAGCATCTCGCGCGACGTTGTGAACGGAAACGGCACCTCCCGGGCATCGGTCGCCCCGGTGCTCTCCTCGTCATCCGTGACGACAAAGCCGCCGCCAACCGAGTAGTAGGTTCGAACGAACGTCAGCTCCGGCGCGTGGGCCGTGAAGCGGACTGCGTTCGGATGCCGGGGCAGCATCTCCCGGATGAAGGCGATGTCTCCGATGGGATCGAAGGCGGCCCTGCGGCCACCGGGCAGGACCAGCGTTTTTGCCCGGACCGCGTTCTGGACCAGCACGGGCACCTGATCGGGATCCACCGTGTCCGGCCGTTCGCCCAGCAGACCGAGGATCACGGCGACATCTGTGGCATGGCCCTTGCCGGTTAGCGCAAGCGAACCGAACAGCTCCACGCGGACGGACGCGACTGCCAAGTCTGCCGGGATATCGGCGACGAAGCGCCGGGCCGCGACCATCGGGCCGACAGTGTGGGAGCTCGATGGACCGATTCCGATGCGGAAAAGGTCGAACAGCCCGGTCCATGGGGGAGCTATGGAGGACACACCTGGGTAGATACTCCAGTCGGACCGAGCATGACAGAAAATGCCGCCCCCATGCCTCCGCCGCTTGCAACTGAGCGTCGCCGGGCTTCGGGCCGCACGCGACCGATCTCGCCGTCCCGACCTTACCAACCTCATCAGTGCGGGCAGTCATGTCACCACGCATGGCTTCGCGATGAGCATCATCTCGAACAGGATGGTGGACGCCTTTGCCAAGGCGAAATCCTGCAGGTGCTCGTGCCGCCCGGCATCAGGCGCATGGTGTTCGGCGGCAATCAGGTCGACGGGTGGAGGGAGCGAGCGGTGCTGGGCATGACATCGGCCGACAGCTCACGCGACATCGAACGGAATCGAAAGCGAGGTCGTGTTAAACAGCAATCGCGCGCCTGGCCGGAGCGGGCTGTCGAAGGCCGCATCGACGCTGTTGCCGCATACGTCTTCGAGGCTGGACTGCACGCGAACTCGGTACGCGCCTGCCGACCAGGGCGAGACCGGCGTAAATGCCCACCCTGTCTCGAGCGGCGCGGCCTCGGCCCGGCCGGGCAGCGACCGTCCATCTGGGGTCTCGACCGTAATGCAATTCAGCAACAGCGCCCAGTCCATCGGCTGCCGGAACGTGATCGCAAGAGGCTGGAGACTGTCTGCGGCCGGACTGATCGTCGTCCAATGATCGAGGTCAATGGGCCGCCGGACCGCGCCGGTGACACGGAATGGTTTTCGGATTGGCTCAGGCAGCCGGTGCCCGGAGAGGTCCCGCATGCCCGCGCCGACGACGAGGGTGTACTCTTGACCGGGCTCGAGCGGCGGCCCCAGTTCGCGGTTCGGACCCACGCCGCGCTTCAGCCTGCCGGGATCGAGCAGGATCGTGAGGCACCGCATCGTCCGGTCCCAGAGCTCGACGGGCGCGCGATACAGCACGTCGGCGGCCGGTTTGCCGTCCGGACCGAGGATGCAGATCTCCTGCTCTGCATGCCCGCGTCGCATGGGACCTGAGAAGCGCAGATAGAAGCGGAGCAGGTTTTCAGGCACGCGGTCGTCAGAAGGAAAGATGTGCGTCAACGTCGCTGGCGGCCCGCTCGGGCGCGCCGGCAGCGAGAACGCCAGCGTCAGCACGTTGGCTGGATCCGTGCGGCCCAGCGGACCCGGGTCGAAGCGCGCCCGGTACATCGTCCCGGGCTCGAACGGAAAGGAAGGCCGGAACCGGATCCCGTCCTCCATCACCTGGTAGGAGCCGGCCACATCGGACAGCTCCCCGTCCCCGGATTCTCTCACCGGCCTCACTGCCACGCGGAGGATGGACCGCAGCAGACCACCGGGATGTGCGTGGGCGGACAGGAGCGACAGCATATCCGCCGCGAGACCATGAATCATTACGCTGCCCGGCAACGGATCGGTCTCGGCCACCAGTTTCGGCCGGCTTTCCGATCCGATTGCGCCCAAAGAACGTCCGGCCACGATCAGCCGCCCCGGGAAATCTCCGACCGGTGCTCGCGATAACTGGAACGGGTCCGGCCCGTCCGGCCAGTTCATCTCCGCCATGCCGTCCCGACGTTCGAAGAAATAGGGCACCATCAAGCTACTCACATCCAGCCGGTAGCTCGTCTTCGGGTGGCGCTGGATCTGCACGGCCCAGTGCGGATTGAGGATCGCAAGGTGCTCGGCCCTGATCGGCAGCAGGCCCTGGGTGCGGCCAAGGCCGCCCGGGCCGAAGTCGATCGACCCTCCGGTCGGCTCCGGCGTCGCTGTTGCGAGGTCCACGACGGCGATGCGCGAAGCACTCCGCGTATCGATGGTGACCACGAGGTACTCCTTGTGGTCGAACGGATCGGTGAAGGTGAGCATGTCGAGCGGGTTGCTGCCGTAGCCCAGCTCGCCGATGACGTCGCCGCGGACATGCGCTCCGTCGGTCAAAGACGTGAGCGGAAACCGCACCAGCGGTGTGCAGCCGTAGACCGCGAACAGATAGGCCTCGCCTCGTATCTCCCTGATCACGTGACGAATGATCGGAGCTCGGGTCTCGAACTCGCCGTGGACGGGGTGCCAGATTTCCATGGTGGACGTCGTCATCCGAGCGTCGAACGGGTACGGTATTCGGTGAAGCGTAGAGGCGAACCGCTGGTTCGACACCCCGGTCACGAAGATCTCGCCGTTGAAGTATTCGACATCGGTGATGGCGAACGACCGCTGCGTGTCGAACTCGAGCATGGCCTGCGGATCGGGCTCGTTAGGGACGGCCACTTGGGTGTGCGGAACGTTTGCCAGATCGAGGATCTCGAGCTCGCCATGGTTCACCTTGATGAGGGCCGGGACCGCATCGACGCTTCGGCCGCGCTCGACAGAGATGATGATCTGCTGCGATGGCTGGTGGACTACCATGTCGTTGATGACGATCGTGTCGTAGGTCGTTCCGAGCAGGGCGGCGAGCTTCTGGTCCAGGCCCTGGACGAGGTTGCGGCCCTCGAAGTTGTGGAAATTGCCGAGCTCGACATCAGCCTGCGCGGTCAGATCGGCCGCGCGCAGCGCGAAGGCGTGGATCGCAGCACCGGCAATGTCGCCGACGAACAGCACGTTGTCCGGGCCGAAGGCCAGCGCTCCCGCGGATTGCATCGGTCCGGACACGCCCCCCCTTGCGTCTGCGCCGACGCCCGGCTCGGGTGTCTGCGCCTGCGCGGAGGACGCCAGCGCAATGCCGGTCGCCGCGGCACTGGCCAGGCCGAGCATCGTGCGCCGCGTGCTAACGACCGGCCTCTCGTTCAAATCATCCATGCCAGCTCTCCCATCCCTGCTATCTCGCCGTCGAAGCCGGGGCGAGCATGCCGCCTTGCGGTCGGAGCTGCCCACCACTCTCGGAAGGGGCGCCCGTAACCCCGCCTCGCCGAATGGCAGTCACACCAGCGCTTCGGCCTCCTGGACCGAGACGAGCTGACCCAACTTCCCGAACTCATGCAGGTCGCCGCCGACCTCGATCCGTAGCGACTGGTCGATCCCTCCGACCGACACCGGGGCGAAGCCGCTCGCTTCGATCAAGCCCGCCACAACCCGTCCCGCCTCGGGGTAGTCCGTGGCGTAGAACAGCACCGCTTTCTCAGGCGAGCGGTTCACGCCGCTTGCGAGTGACTCCGCCCCCAACGTACCGAACGCCTTCACCGCTTCGGCACCTTCCGGAAGGAGGCCTGCGATAAGCTTCCCAGAGGACTGGTCTTCCGGGATGATCTTTTTGAAACCACCCGCCCCGTCGGGCGCGATCGGGTTCGAGGGATCGACGACGATCTTTCCGGCAAGACCGCTCCGGTGCGTTACGAGGAATTCCTGGATCGCATCGAAGTAGATCGCAAGGATGATGACATCGGCCTTGCCGACCGCGTCGGAAACCGGCATCGCGGTCGTGCTGGCGCCCAGCTCTTCCGCAAGGGATTGCGCCTTTGCCAATGTCCTGTCGGCAACAATGACGTCTCGACCACCAAAAGCCAGATTTCGTGCCAGTCGGGAACCAATGTTCCCAAGTCCTATGATTGCGATGTTCATGGTTGGGTTGATTTCCTCGGAGGCTGACCGCCTCATCACCTAAGCCTGACCACGAAGTCCGACTATATCCATCAATCAGAATGGCCTTTTCCAGAATTGGAAAGATCAGGGCCGTCCTCACGCGGTGTGTGCCGCTCGGGTCGCCCTCCTTCCGAGCGGAGGTTACGCCGGGAGCTCGGTGAACAGCGCAGGAACGTGCTTTTCCGCGAACTCCTTGAACATTCGCACCGGGCGCGACACGTGCCGTCGTCCAACATGCACCATTGAGAGATCTTGGCTCGGGAATCGCCAAGCTGGCATGACTTCGACCAACCTGCCCTCGCGAAGCAGCGTTGGCTGCACGACCGGCGGCAAGTCACCGATGCCGGCCCCTTGGACGAGAGCCCAGGCTAGGCCCGTGTAGTCGTTCATCGCCAATTGCGGGACGAACCGGACCGTCGACGCTTTCCCTCCGCCGACCGGGTTGAAGCTCCACACGTAGTCTGGGCGCCAATGTGAGAAGGCCAGGAGGCGATGCCGAAGAAGGTCGGCGGGCTGCTCCGGAGGCGCGTGGCGGGCCAAATAGTCCGGGCTGGCGACCAGCTGATGGCGGTAGTTCATGATCTTCCTGGCCACCAGCGCGGAGTTGTTCAGCTCACCGAGCCGGAACACGAGATCGACGCCCTCGGCGATGTGGTCGACCCAACGACTGGTCACCAGGATCTGCACCTGAACGTCCGGATACGAATTCTGGAAGGCGCAGACGAGCGGAGCCAGGAGCGTATCCGAGACGCTCGGAGGCGCCGAAAGTCGCAACAGGCCGGAGACGTCTGTCCGCTGATTAGAGACGATGCCAGCGACTGTGTCGCCAATTTCGGCCCCGCGTTGCGCCAGCTCAAAAATCTCCGACCCCGCTTCCGTCAGCCGAAGGCTTCGGGTCGAGCGATGGAGCAGACGGAGCCCGAGTTCGGATTCGAGCTCGGACACCCGCCGGCTGACGGTAGAGACCGGCATGTTCAAACGCCGGGCCGCTTTGGAAAAGCTTCTCGCCTCGACGACCTTCGCGAAGACGAGCAGTGCATTCAGGTCGATCATGACATCCCAAACCGCAGGAACCCGCGTCCATGCTGGCTTGTCTGGTCGTTGAGAGTAAATCGGGTGACCGACCCGCGCGTGCACTTAAAGCTCCCACTACGCTCCTCGAGGCATCGACTGTCCGCCTGGCGTGCTTCGGTTGGGCGCCGGCCAGCCGTGAGGTGGACCCATCCCGTTCGACAGTTTGGCGGCGTGGTTAAGCTCGGCCCTGGTTGTTGTCAGGCCGCCAGTTTCACTACGCCCATCCCGCTTGCCCCGTAGGCCTCACCAGGCGTACGCCCAGCCAAGGTGGAGTGAGGGCGCCGGGCATTGTAGTAGCCGATCCACCTCGAAAGGCCCGCCCGCAGCTCGGAGCCGGTCTCAAAGGCGTGCAGGTAGACGCACTCGTATTTCAGGCTGCGCCAGAGACGCTCGATGAAAACGTTATCCATCCAGCGACCCCGCCCGTCCATGGAGATGCGCACGCCGGCTTGCTGCAGCACGCCGGTGAACCGCGGCGAGGTGAATTGGCTACCTTGGTCCGTGTTGAAGATCTCAGGTTTCCCGAACCGGGCCAAGGTCTCCTCCAGCGCCTCGATGCAGAACTCCACGTCCATGGTGTTCGCCACCCGCCAGGACAGCACCTTGCGCGTCCCCTCCGCAGCCATTCCCTCGGCTGCGCCGAGTGAACCTTGGGCTGCTTCGCCCAGTCCATCACCGCCACGAGGTAGAGAAAGCCGCGGCGCATGGGTATGTAGGTCAAATCCGCGCACCAGGCCTGGTTCGGGCGGTCCACCACAAGGTCGCGCAGCAGGTATGGAAAGACCCGGTGCTCCGGGTGCGGCACCGTCGTTCGCGGCCGCTGGTAGATCGGCGCCAAACCCATCTTGGCCATCAGCCGACGCATCCGTTTGCAACCAACCGTGTAGCCCTCGCGCCGGAGATGGCGCGCCATCTGGCGCGAACTATACCAGGGCGTCTCCAGGAACTGCGCGTCGATCAGCCGCATCAGCGCCAAGTTCAGCGGCGTCTCGCCCGCAGGCTGGTAGTAGAACCCCGACCGGCTGATCGACACCAACTCGCATTGGCGCACCACGGACAGGCTGGGGTGGTCGGGCTCGACCATCTGCCGCCTCCGCTCCAGGCTCATCGACCGGAGGCTTCCGGTATCGCGCCGGCGTAGCCGCACCTTCGTCATCGCGCTACAAAGATTGCTCCTGCGTTGGTCCGATGACACGCTTGCTCGAACCGCGTGTCGGGACCTGATCAAGCCGGAATGCTTGCAACATCGCGCCAACTTCCATGCACAGGTGATCGATGTCGCTAAGACGCAACCTTGGCTGGATGACATTGTCGCAAGGCGGGTTGGCGATCATCCAATTCGCCGGCGCGGTGGTCCTGTCGCGTTTGCTGACGCCCTACGAAATGGGTGTGTATGCGATCGCCACAGCCATGGTCAGCGTGCTCGGCGTCGTGCAGACCTTTGGCCTCGCGGGCTTCTTGGTTCGCGAGCAGGACCCGCACCCAGACCTCGTTGCGAGCGTCTTCACCATAAACACGCTGCTTGCCTTCCTGCTTTCGGCGGCCGTGACGGCCTTGAGCTTGTTCGGGGGGTGGATTCTGCACGAACCGGGCGTCCAACGGGTCATGCTGGTTCTCGCGCCGCTGCCCTTGCTCGCCGCCTTGGAATTCCTGCCGATGACCAGCCTGGAGCGCCAAGGCCGCTTCAAAGGGATCGCGTTGGTCAGCCTGGCAAGAACCTTCGCAACCACGGCGCTGACGGTCGGCCTCGCTTGCCTTGGCTTCAGCTACATGAGCCTTGCATACGGCAACCTGGCCGGCGGAGCGGTCACCTGCTGCAGCTATAACGTGATCGGTCATCGGCACGCCAATCTGCGGTTGGGGCTGAAAGAGTGGCGGCGCATTACGCGCTATGGCCTGCAAATGCTGACGATCTCCGGGGTCAATACCTTTGCGAGCCGAGCCGCCGAGGCGTTGCTGGGCAAGATCCTCGGCCTGAGCGCACTGGGCTTGTATTCGCGCGCCGCCGGGCTCAACGGCTTGCTCTGGGACAACATACACCTCGTCATCGGGCGTGTGGTCTTTGTCGATCTGGCAAGTCTGCGGCGGCAAGGCGTCTCCTTGCGCGGCCCTTACCTGCGTATCGTTGAAATCGTGACGGCGTTGCTATGGCCTGCTTTCGCCGGCATGGCGATCCTGTCCGGCCCACTGATCCTGACCGTCTACGGCGCGCGATGGGTCGGCGCTGCCGCTCCCTTGAGCATGCTCTCGGTGGCGGCCATCATCCTGGTAGCGATAACGATGACCTGGGAGATCTTCGTCGTCTGCGGTGAGACCGACCGGCAAGCGCGCTTCGAGGCTCTACGCGCCGGCGTGGGACTGACTGCGTTTGTTTGTGGTTGCTTCATTGGGCTAACCGGCGCAGCGGGGGCGCGAATAGTCGAGGCAGTCTTCTCGTTCGGGCTGTACCGGCCGCACCTGGAGCGTATGACGGCGACAACGGGTCGCGACCTCCTGCCCATCTATACCCGCAGTGCGCTTCTGACCGCGGCGGCGGTGTCACCCAGCTTTGGTGTGATGGTGAGCTATAGGTGGTCAGCAAGCACCCCGCTGCCTCACTTGTTGGCCGCTGTCGCACTCGGTTGCATTGCCTGGTTGCTGACCCTTCGTCGCTTTGATCGCCATCCCTTGCAATGTGAGGTCCGCAGCTTGGCCTCGAAGCTTCGGTCTCATGAGCGCGGTTCGTCATAGGCCATGCTCCGTTGCCGCAGTGGCCCGGCCTTCGCTGCTTAGGTCAAATTAACACCGGCGCGGTCTTTATCTCACGTGAATGACCGTCAGATTTGTAGGCGCGTCCATCAACAATCGAGAATAAGATACAAATAACGGGATGATGATTTGCACGTCAGTTAGGTTCAATGTAACAATTATGCATGTGCACGGCCCCAAGGCATGGCATATGAGACTAAACCTGGGACTTAAACGTGGCGTGCGGAAGATCTTGGCAACGATCGAGCTGGGTTTTCTTTGGATGGTCCGTGCCCCGATCCCCTCTACATACAATCACCCTGATGTTGTTCTTCTGCTCATTTATCGTCATCGCAACAGGCAGCACGTCGAGCGACTGCTCCGTCAGCTAGGGCCATTCAAGGTTCGGTTGCATCTGTGGGCCCTCGACGACGTCGCGTCAGCCCTCGCACCCTCGACAGTTGGGCGAGGTCCCGGGCAACGCAATGATCTGCTTAATGAACTCTATCGCGCGGCAGCGGTGCAGCCGCATGAGTTCATGATGATCTCGGATGACGACGTCGAGTTCCCACTCAACGACGTCGGCAGGTTCATCTTCTTCGCAACACAGGGCGGGTTCATGATCTCTCAGCCCGCTCATCTGCTGGATAGCTTCTACTCGTTCGGCTTCACGTGCGTCCGCCCGCATTTGCTCGCCCGAGCGACGAAATTTGTCGAGATTGGGCCAGTGGTGCTCATTCATCCGCTGTTTCAGGGGCGCATCTTTCCCATGCGCAGTGATTTCAAGATGGGGTGGGCTTCAACGATAGAGTGGCATCAAAGCTTACAAGATACCGAAAGTTTTGGGATCGTTGATGCTGTGGGAGTCCGCCACTGCAGCCAAGTCGGGCTTGACTACGACACCGATCGAGAACGCCTGTTGTTGAACCGCGTGCTGCTGCAGGCTGGCATCAATACTGTTGACGACATCTTGTTCACGGTCAGTCGCTGGTATCGATGGAGCTTTCCAGGCGGCTCGAAGCGTCGTCTCTCCCAGGTCCTGACGAACACCAAAGCCCATCTAACGTGACTTACCGGGCGTCTGCCACTGCGGCAGGTCGTGCCGCAGTGGCAGACGCCCCCCGGGCCTGAGGACCAGGATCAGGCACCTTCGACCTGTTCAGTCACATCCTCTGCACCGGCAGGCGTGCGACGGGCTGCGGCCCTTACGGCGCGAACATCGCGCACGCGGCCATCCAATTCGGCGCCTATCAGCCGCGCGCTTTGCTGCGCCATCAGGTCTACGCCGCCGCAGCCCCTGACCGCGACCGTATTGCCCTGTCACAGAAATCGGTGCCCATGTAGCCGATCGGTGCCGCATCCGAGTGAAGCAGCGCCGTCTCGTCGGGGACCCCGTCCGAGACCTTGAAGCAGTCGTTTTCAGCAAGTCGTTTCGCTGGTGCAGTGGCCACGTCCCGAGGAGTGGGCACGCCCGCTGCGTGCCCGGTATCCCGGCGTGCGCAGGCCCGGGCTCAGGCGCTCGCTCCGCGCACCGGTTCGGCCTACGACGCCCGGCGCTCCGTCTCCGGCCGGCCGGCACGGCTGAACAGGCCGATCATCTCGCGGTTGAACGCGGGAATGTCGTCGGGCTTGCGGCTGGAGACCAGGTTGCCGTCGACGACCGCGTCCTGGTCCACCCACTCGGCGCCGGCATTGCGAAGGTCGGTTTGCAGCGAAGGCCAGGACGCAATCCTCCGCCCCCGCGCTTCACCCGCTTCGATGATGGTCCAAGGGCCGTGGCAGATGGTCGCGACCGGCTTGCCGGCATCGAAGAACGCCTTCACGAACGCGACCGCGTCCGGCTGCATCCGCAGCGTGTCGGGGTTGATCACGCCGCCGGGCAGCAGCAGCGCGTCGAACTCCCGTGGCTGCGCTTGATCGAGCTTGCTGTCCACGGGGTATTGATCTCCCCACTCGGTGAACTTCCAGGCGCGCACCTGCCCGTCTTTCGGCGAGACGATGCTGGTCGTCGCCCCGGCCTCGTCGAGCGCTTTGCGCGGCTCCGTCATCTCGACCTGCTCGAATCCGTCAGTCACGAGGATCGCGACCTTAAGTCCGTTGAGTTCGGCTTGTGCCATGTCCAGTCTCCTATGGGTGTCGGCCCGCCAATGCTCGGCGGAGGGTCAGGGTTTGCACCACCCCCCCCGAACGGCTCAGCCGCTGACCTGCGCCAGTCGCGGCGCCGCTGGCGGCTGTTGCGGCCGGAAGTCCCGCGCCGCGCCACGCGCCTTCGCCAGCCCCTGCGGGAACCCGCTCCGGTCGCTGTACCTGCGTCCGTGAGCCGCCCCGGCGCTTGTGGCGCATCGTCACCGCCTGCGCGCCCAGCACGTCGACGGCGGTCACGCCCGCAAGCAGCGTCAAGGTCAGCAGGACGTTGCCGATCTTGCGGTTGCCGGGCCGCAGGGCGGTCGCGACGGTGGCGAGGTCGAGCGCGTCGCCGGCGACCCGGCTCCACAGGCCGGTTTGCTTGTCGATCGACAGCGACAGCACTCCGCTGCCGATCTCGCGCGCACCATAGGCCCGGACCAGGCCCTCATTGCCCTCCATGCCCAGCGACTGCGTGATCCGGCGCGGCGCCAGCAGCTCGGCCATCCCGAGCCCGATGCTGAACCACCCCAGCGCGCGGCTGAGCCGGTCCGACGGGCCGAGCGAGCTCCGTCCGGAGCGCAGCACCTTCGGATCGCCCGCGGGGCGGGTGATGTTGGATATAAAGCTCATCGTCGTCCTCCTCGCTTACGGCCGCAACACGACCTTGACGCAGCCATCCTGCTTGTCGCGGAACACCTTGTACATCTCCGGTCCGTCCTCGAGCCGGGCCGTGTGCGTGATCACGAATGACGGGTCGATCTGGCCCTGCTCGATCCGCCGCAGCAGGTCGTCGGTCCAGCGGTTCACGTGCGTCTGCCCCATCCGGAACGTGAGGCCCTTGTTCATCGCCTGGCCCCACGGGATCTTGTCGACGAGCCCGCCATACACGCCCGGGATCGAGATCACGCCGGCCGTCCGGCACACGTAGATCATCTCCCGCAGGACATGCGGACGATCGCTCTCGACCGACATCATCTGCTTCATGCGGTCGTAGACGGTGTCCGGCTTGGACAGCGAGACGTGGCTCTCCATGCCGATGCAGTCGATGCACTTGTCCGGCCCCTTGCCCCCGGTCAGCTCGTTCAGCCGCTCGACCACGCTTTCGTCGTCGAAGTTGATCGTGATCGCGCCCCCGGCTTCGGCCATTCCCAGCCGCTCCGGGATGCGGTCGATGGCGACGACCTGCTTGGCGCCGAGCAGCACGGCGCTGCGGATCGCCATCTGTCCGACCGGCCCGCAGCCCCAGATCGCCACCGTGTCGGTCGGCTCGATGTCGCACTGCACCGCGGCCTGCCACCCGGTCGGGAAGATGTCGCCCAGGAACAGGACCTGTTCGTCGCTGAGCCCGTCGGGAACCTTGATGTGGGTCGCGTCGGCGAACGGCACCCGCAGATACTCGGCCTGGCCGCCCGGGTAGCCGCCGGTCAGGTGGGTGTAGCCGAACAGCCCGGCCGTCGTGTGGCCGAACACCTTGTCGGCCAGGTTCTTGCGGCGGTTGCTCCGCTCGCAGACCGAGAAGTTGCCGCGCTTGCACTGCTCGCATTCGCCGCAGATGATCGTGAACGGCACGACGATGCGGTCGCCTTTCTTGAGCTTGCCGTTCACGCCGGACCCGGTCTCGACGACCTCGCCCATCATCTCGTGGCCCATGATGTCGCCGGGCAGCATCGCCGGGATGAAGTTGTGGAACAGGTGCAGATCCGAGCCGCAGATCGCGCAGCTCGTCACCTTCACGATCGCGTCGCGGGGATGCTCGATTGCAGGGTCGGACACCGTATCGCACCGGATGTCCTCCTTGCCGTGCCAGACCAGGGCTTTCATGCGCGTCTCCTCCAAGGGCACGCTCTCCTTATCCAAGTGCCGACTGTCCCGGCCATTCGGGCGATCCCTACGGAACCTCCCGAGGGTCAAGGCGGTTAGCGTCTCGCCGGTGTCTTCCGCCTAGGAGGTGCGGCATGACGTCGAATAACCCAGGGGTTGCGGCCGGGTCCGACCGCGAGGCTCCCTTTGCTGCACTCGCGGCAGCCACGATGCGCCAAGCGCCGACCCTTGTCGGGTTGTTCGATGCGCGGCTTCGCCCTTGCTTCCTGAACGCTGTGGGTCGCGAGATGCTCGGCCTTCGACCCGGCGCAAACATCACCGCCTACCGGATCGCTGATTTCTTCATGCCGCAGCACCGCGCGCTCGTGGAAGACGTCGGGCTCCCGACGCTGCTGCGTGAGGGCCAATGGACCGGCGACCTACACCTTTGCTCCTTTGCCGATCCGCCGCAGCAGACGGAAGTGCGCTGGTCGATGTTCGCCTTGCGCGACGACGCCGGAACCCTGATCGGCGCCGCTGCCTTTACGACCGACGTCGCCGCCGGGAAGCAGACCGAGCGGGCATTGCGCGACCAGCAAATGCTGCTTGCCTCGGTGCTGGACAACCTGCCGCTGGGCGTCGGCGTCTACGACCGGCACGGCACCCTCGTCCACTCCAACCAGTGGATGCGCGACTACACCGGCTTGACCCGGCTTCCCTCGGGTGAACCGGACTCTTGGCAGCGCTGGCGAGGCTACGATCCCGCCGGCCAGCCGATCCCGCCCGATTGCTACCCCGGCGCACGCGCGCTGCGGGGCGAGCATGTCACGCCGGGGATGGACTTCCTGTATCGCGGGCAAAATTCGCCGGAGCGATGGATGCGGGTCAGCGCCGTCCCGTTCCGCCCCGAGGACGACGAGGGCGGCGGAGCGGTGGTCGTCATCCAGGACGTGGACGACCTCAAGCGGCTGGCCGAACGGATCGCAACCGTTGGGGCGGAGCTCGCCGGCCAGTCCCGCTTCCTGGAAGCAACCCTCTCCTCCATCCCCGATTTCGTTTACGCCTTCGATACGCAGCGGCGCTTCGTGTATGCGAACCCGCCCATGCTCGCGCTATTCGGTCTGTCTGCCGATGAGATGCGGGGCAAGAGCTTTACGGGCCTCAATTATCCGAGCGACCTCATCGATCGATTGAACGCCCACATCGATCTTGTTCTGACCGACGGTGCGATTGTTGAGGACGAGGTCTACTACCGGAGCCCGACCGGCTACGCGGCTTACTTCGCCTTTCTTTGGGGACCCGTCCGCGCCGAGGATGGCTCGATCGAGTTGGTGGTGGGCGTGTCGCGCGACACGACCGAGCGGCGCGCCATCGAGGAGTCGTTGAAGAAGAACGAAGGCCGCCTGCGCGCCGCGACCGAGCTGGTCGGTTTGGGCGTTTACTCCTGGGACCCTGTCACCGGCGCGCTCGACTGGGACGAGCGGATCCGCGAGCTGTGGGGTCTGCCGCCCAACTCCCCGGTCGACATGGACGTGTTCGAGGCGGGCATCCACCCCGACGACCTGCCCCGCGTCCGCGACGCCATTGCCGCGTGCGTCGACCCGGACGGCGACGGCCGCTACAACATCGAATATCGCGTGATCGGCCGCAACGACGGCGTCACCCGCCACGTCGCCACGTCGGGCCGGACGATCTTCGAGCGGGCCAAGCCGGTCGATTTCATCGGTGCCGCGATCGATGTCACCACGCAGCGACGCACCGAAGCAGCGATCCGGGCCAGCGAGGCGCAGTTCCGCAGCTTCGCCGAGCACAGCAGCAGCCTGATCTGGATCGGCGACCCGGCCGCCGGCAGGATTGTCTACCGCAGCGGTGCGTTCGAACGGATCTGGGGCATGCCACGCGACAATGCGCCCACCGCGCTTGCCGAGTGGATGGCGGTCGTCCACCCCGACGACCGCCAGCATGTCGAACGCGCCGTCGCATCCGTTCGGGCCGGGGAGGTCGCACAATACGAATACCGCATCGTCCGGCCTGCCGACGGCACGATCCGCTGGCTGCGCGACATCAGCTTCCCCATCCGCGACGAGTATGGCGCGGTGACCCGGATCGGCGGCATCGCCGAGGACTTGACCCCGGACGACGAGCGGCAGATCTACCTCGTCAGCGTAAAGGCGGCCGAGGCGCGCCGGCTCGTGGCGCTCGTCCGCGGCGCCGGGTACCGTGCCCGGATCTTTGAAAGCGCGTCTGCCTTTCTCGACATCGCCCCGGTGCTCGCGCCGGGCTGCGTGCTCGTCGATCTCCGGGGCTCGAGGCTGCAGAACCTGTCGATCCCGCGCGAGCTGAAGGCGCGCTCGATCGCCCTGCCCACGATCGTGCTCGACAGCCCAGCGGCCGACGTCGCTTCCGCCATCACCGCGATGAAGGCCGGAGCGATCGATTATCTCCTCGTGACGGACGACGAGTCGTTCCGAAGTGCCCTCGCAAACGCGATGGCGGAATGTCATGGCTCGGCGCGGCCGACCACACGCGACGAACAGGCCGCTTCACGCGTGGCCCGGTTAACTTCGCGGGAGCGCGAGGTGCTCGTTCATCTGGTGGAGGGCGGCACCAACAAGACGATCGGCCAGAAGCTCGGAATCAGCCCTCGAACGGTCGAATTGCACCGCGCCCAGGTCATGCATCGCCTCAACGCAAGCAGCCTCACTGAACTCCTCCAGATCGCCATGGCGGCCGGGATCGCCCCGCACGCCTGAGCCGAAGCCCGGCTATGCCTCGGGACGGACTATTCCCGGGCCAATTGGCGAGGGACTTGCTCGATCGGGACCGGACCGCTTCTCGACGCGGCGACCATCGCGCGGCTGTGCATCCGCTCGCGGTCGCGGAGCCGGTGCTCGTGGCGGCCGGGGATGGCGGGCGTGACCAGCTCGGCTTGGGTCCTTCCGGCCAGCGCGACGTAGAGAAGGAAGTGTCGTTCTGCCATGTGACGGCTTGTGAAGCGGCGTTCGAACGCGTGCCGCACGCCCGCGCGCGGCAAAGTGTGCAGTTGTCCACCGCCTCGACCGCCTCGACCTCATCGCGCAAGATGACAAGGGTCGCACCGTGGCCTGGAAGTACTCCGCGTCGGCGTCGTCGATCGTGGCCGCGATCCGGATGCGCCGGCCGGATGCAAGCGCGATACGGATTGCGGAATCGGCCTGTTTCTCCGGCGAGATGCGGCCGAGAAACGCCAGGTATCCGCCGCTCGGCTCAGACTTTGCGATGAGCAAACCGGGCGGCAGGCCGTGATGAACCGTCCCGAGCCAAATCGCCGCCGGCGCCGGCTGGCGCTGCAAGTCCGAAATGGAGACGAGCGGCATCCAGCCGAACTCACGTAGTGCCGTGCAGCTTTCCGCGCCGTCGATCCGGCCATGCAGCGTCGTCACCACGGGCGTGTCGAGACGCGAGAACAGCGGCAAATTCAGCCACTCCGTATGGAAGTGGACGACGTCGAACTCGAGGCCCGGCGTGCGACGCGCTCCAGCATCAGCGCGTGCCAGGCCGCCGGCTCCTGGCAGGCGGGATCGAGCCGGATCGCTGGGGGCAGACCGGATCGAGCGCGGCGCGGCGCGGGTCATGGAGTCACCGCTCGCGAACAGCGTGACGTCGTGGCCCAGCGCGACCATCTCCTCGGTCAAATACGAGACGGCGCGCGCGGCGCACCGGGTGCTGGCCGTCATCACGACGCGCTCGGCGGGATCGGGCGGGCAACGGGGCGCCGCCAATGCGGCTTCCGGGGTCTACGCCGCCTGCGTCGCGCAACGGGCGATGATCGCGGAGCGCCTGAGCGTGGCGCCGGAGGCTTGCAGCTTTACCGGGCGTCACGTGCGGTTTGGCAACCACACCGTGTCATTGGAGGATGTGGTGAAAGCAGGCGCTTTGACCGGAGAGGACAGTATCGCGCTTGGAAATCTCGACAAGCAGTACCAGCTCCCGACCGTCTGCACGCGGTTTGGCACGGTAGGCGTCGCCGCGTTCACCGGCGAAGATCACCGCCGTGTCGGCGAGAACGGACGGCAAGCGTCAGGCGTCGGCAACTCCGACCACAACCGTAGCTAGCTGGTGACGGTTGCCATTCGCTGATCGATGAGGTGCGGCTTGTGCCGGACGGCAACGGTCCGCGGGTGGAAGTGCGCTTCGATCGGATTGCGCTCTAGGCTGCGGACTCAATCACGTTCACCAGAGCACGATTGCTGCGATTGCGACGGCTGAGGCGAAGTTGGCGGCGAGCTTGGCATAGCGCGTCGCCAGTCGCCGCCAATCTTTCAGGCGGTAGAAGGCACGTTCGATCAGGTTGCGTGCACGGTAAGCCACGGGGTCGAATGGATGCAGGTGTTTGCGGGTTGGGTTATTCGGAATCACCAGCTGCGAGCCGCGCCCGACCAGAAAGCGTCGCAGGTCGTTGCTGTCATAGCCGCCGTCGGCCAGGCAGCGTTGCGCCACCGGCAACGGCGCCAGCAACCCGTAGGCGGCACGCGCGTCGCCGAGTTGGCCCGCGGTGATGGCGAAGGCGACAATCCTGCCTTGATCGTCCGCTACGGCGTGGATTTTGCTGCCGCGGCCGCCGCGGGATCGACCGATGCCTTGCACGGCTGCCCCCTTTTCCGCCGGCGGCGGCACGTTGAGCCTTGGCCGTTGTGCTGTCGATCAGCTGGAGGCCGCCGGGCGTGGTCTCGACCAGGCTGTCGAACAACGCTTTCCAAATGCCGCGCTGCGACCAGCAATGGAAACGATTGTAGAGTGTGGTCGACGGGCCGTAGCTGGGCGGGATGTCTTGCCACCGGCAGCCGGTCTTGAGCACGTGGATGATGCCGCTGATGACGCGGCGATCATCGACCCGGCGCGCGCCGGGCTGGTTGGTCGGCAGGAGCGGCCCGATCGCCGCCCACTGCCGATCGCTGAGCTGAAATAGTGCTGCCATCATCTGCACTCCGCCGTTGATCAGCGTAAATCACAGATCAGGCCCGAGTCGCTAGTCCTGATTGAGTTTTGGGCCTAGGGCTCGCTCGCAACGCCGGAAGCGCCAAAGGCGCCTGTGTGTGGGCGCCGTTGGCGGATGAACTTGCGTAATACATGAAGATGGTTGCGGGGACAGGATTTGAACCTGTGACCTTCAGGTTATGAGCCTGACGAGCTACCGGGCTGCTCCACCCCGCGTTGGTGTTTGGTTTTGTGTGTGTGGGATTGATTGGTTTGGAAGACCTGGCGGCGACCGACTTTCCCGCCGCTTGAGCGGCAGTATCATAGGCGCTGGAGGTTTTCACGTCCGAGTTCGGGATGGGATCGGGTGTTGTCACTCCGCCATGGCCACCAGGTCGTCCAAGCCAATGGCCCGACATGTGGTTCGAGGTTCTGGTGCGCTGGCTGTGTGTTGTTGGGACCCGTTGACCGGCTTGTTGCGCCGGGTTGGTACTGTGCATGGGATGGATGGAGCCGTTCGGGCGATTAGGATCGGTTAGCTTCGCGCGTTGCCGCGCTTCCACACC
>CAWBWT010000004.1:0-142689 GCA_963792675.1 uncultured Alphaproteobacteria bacterium | reverse complement strand
GCAGCGCTGCCAGGTGGCGCTGAGAACCCTGGTGATGGCCGCCTTAAACCCTTCATGGGCGTCGGAGATGACGAGTTTGGTGCCGCGCAGGCCGCGGCGCCCCAGGCTGCGCAAGAACTCGACCCAGAACGGCTCGGCCTCGCTATGGCCTGTGGTCATACCTCCGCTGTCATTCCAGTCGCTGCGCGACCGGAACCTTGGACAGCTCCGCCGAGCACCTCGCGTCGGCCGTCGGTGTTGACGCCGACGGCCACGATCACGGCCACGGAGACGATCTGGTGGTCACGCCTGACTTTAACGTAGGGGGCGTCCAGCCAGACGTATGGCCATCACCTCCGCAGGCATTCCATCGGCTGCGCCGATGGAACCTTGACCTGCTCCGCCTTCGATCGGCCGGGCGAGGAAGGCGTGCACGCGCTCATCGATCTCGCCGCACATGCGGGAGACCTGGCTCTTGCTGATGCCGTCCATGCCGAGGGCCTTGACCAAGTTATCGACGGAGCGGGTCGAGATACCTCCGCTGTCATTCCACCTGCTGCGCAGGCGGAACCTTGGACAGCTCCGCCTTGGATGTAGGCTTCCTGGATCACCGCGGTCAGCGCCTTCTCGGCCATGCGGCGCGGCTCGAGGAAGCCCGGGAAGTAGCTGCCCTGGCGCAGCTTGGGGATGCGTAGCTCGACCGTGCCAGCCCGTGTCTGCCAGTCGCGGTCGCGATATCCGTTTCGCTGGTTGGTTCGCCCGGCGCTGCGCTCGCCGGGTGCGGCACCGCACATTGTTTCCGTCTCCAGTGCCATCAGGCGTTCGGCGGCAAAGCCGATCATCTCGCGCAGGAATGTCGCGTCGGATCCCTTCTCCAGCAGCTCGCGAAGGGCGGAGTAGCCCAAGGTTACGCCTGCGCAGCAGGTGGAATGGCTACGGAGGGGATCTTGTCGTCGGTCATCGTGGTGGTAATCCTTGGGTCAGAGTTGTGCTCGCAACTCAACCCTTACCCAGCACTGCCACGGTGACCACCGCCGTGGATAAGTCGCCCGCCTACGCCAGACTCTCGGCGGTCGCTACGGCGGGCGACTTACCCACCGCTCCTACACCACGCCCTGGGGCACGACCCACGGCAGGCGGTTTGGAAGCCTGGTGACGTGTCGAACCCTGCTACGACAAACGCGCGCGCCCTTTCGCTTCGGCGATCGCGGTCGGTTTCATTTTAGAGGGATGGGGGTCGCCGAGTTTGGAGCTCAAACGAACGACAAGCGCGGCCAGTGCTGAGTTGCCGGACGTGCGGACCGATCGCGCAGCAACGATGCCGGCGCGCCCGATTGAGCGCGGGCAATCGGAACCGGGTCCGGTTACACCGGCGCCGGCCGGCTCCTTCAGGGTGGAGATACGACGCGTTCAGCAACCTGAAGTTCGGTGCCGGTGAAAGACGCTCCGGTGCTATCGGGAGCCGGGCAGTTGGTAAACGTTGCAGCCCACGGCGGCGCGCGTCAGATCGGGTGCTACGCCCATCGTCGTCTCGGATGCTCCCAAGTAAAGAAAAGCATCAGGCGCCATCTGACGGCGTAGTGCGCTCACGACCCGGATCTTCGTCGCCGCATCGAAGTAGATCAGCACGTTCCTGCAGAAAATGAGATCGAAGCTTCCCAGGGTGGTCAAAGGATCGAGCAGGTTGAACTCCTTGAACGTCACGAGCGCACGCAGGCAGGGCGCGGCACGCCACTGACTGCCTTCCTGGTTGAAATAGCGGCTCAGCTGGGCGCCGGTCAGTCCTCGTTGGACTTCAAAGGACGAGGTACAAGCCGGCGCGAGCACGCTCGAGCGGAGCGGTCGCGATATCGGTTCCGATGATCTCCACGCCGCGATCCTCGAGCAGGCGTGGCGTCTCCAACGCGGTGATCGCGATGGAATAAGCCTCCTGTCCGGTGCTGGCCGCCGCGGACCAAATCCGAAGCTTCTGGCGGTCCGCTCGGCTCCGATGCAGTTCGGGTAAAGCCACGTCACGAAGATGCCGAAACGGTGCGCCGTCCCGGAAGAACAACGACTCGTTAGTCGTCATCGCCTCGACGACGTCCTGCGACAAGCGGCCATTGCGCTTAAGATGCTGCGCCAATGCTTTGAAGTCCGAGATGTTCTCCCGCTTGAGGATGGGCGCAAGCCGGCTTTCAAGAAGGTAGTTTTTGTCCGGGCCTAGTACAAGCCCGGACCGCGCCTGCACGTGGGCGGCAATCTCGGCGAAGGCCGCGGTCATGGCATGTTCCGAAGTAATGCCGCCACGCGCTCCGCCATCGCTTGGACCGGGAGGACAGCATTGCACAAGCCGGCTCTGGCGATGGCTCCGGGCATCCCCCACACCACGCTGCTGGCCTCGTCCTGAGCGAGCGCAATGCCGCCGGCCGCGACGAGCGCCTTGGTGCCGTTCAGGCCGTCATGGCCCATCCCCGTCAACATCAGCATCACGACCCGGCCGCCGCATGCGGTTGTGGCGCTCCTGAGCATCGGATCGACGGACGGGCGGCAGAAGTTTTCGGCCGGGCCGTCGTCCAAGCGCGCCACGAGGTCGTCCCCGCGTCGCTCGACCAAAAGGTGGCGACCGCCCGGCGCGAGGTGGACGCGGCCAGGCTGCAGCGGCGCGCCATCCACGGCCTCCGCGCACGGCACTCCACCCAACCTTGTGAGCTGTTCGGCCAGAAGGGGGGTGAAGCTGGCAGGCATGTGCTGGGTGAGAACGGCGGGCACGCCGAGGCCGCTCGGACCGAGCTGAGTCGTCAGCGCTCGCAGCAGGAGCACGAGCGCTTGCGGACCGCCCGTCGAGCTGCCGATGGCCAGGAGAACCGGCCGGGAGGCAGATTGCGGCCGCAGAGCGATGGGCCGCGATGCTGCCGACGACCCTGGAGGGGAGCGCCGGCCCAAACTGCGGACCTTGCCCTGCAGTTCACGCTGGAAGTCGTAGTCGCCGGACAAGGCCGCAGCACTCGGCTTCGGCACAAAATCCACCGCGCCGAGGCGCATGGCTTCGAGCGTCGTCGCAGCGCCGCGGGTCGTCAGCGTCGAGGCCATGATGATGCGCATCCCGGGAGCCGCCTTGAGCAGCAGCGGCAGCGCGGTCAGCCCGTCCATCTCCGGCATCTCGATGTCCAGGATGAGGACGTCGGCGAGGCCTGGCTTGGCCCGCACCTGATCGAGCGCGTCTCGGCCATTGACCGCGCGAGCCACGACCTCGATCTCTGCGTCGGATGCGAGAACGCGACCCAGGATGGAGCGGATTACCGAGCTATCGTCGCACAGCATGACCCGGACCGGTCCGCCCGGTCTGGATCCGGCGGCCGATGCTGCTTGTGACGCGAAGGTCATCTGGCGGCTCGGGGCGTCAAGGTGAGCAGCCGGTCCACGTCCAGCATGATCAGGAGGCCTTCCGGGAGCTGATACACCCCGCTGCCGAAGCGAGACCATCCAGCCGACAAGGTCGGGGGCAGCGGCGTCAGGGTGCGACCGGCAATGCTGGCGACTTCGAGCACACGGTCGACCAGCAGCGCGTAGAGTTCGGAACCGTGCTCGGTCACGACCGACATGCCAGCGCCGGACGTCGCCTGGGTCAGCCCCAGACGAACGCGCAGATCGATCGCGGTCACGATTCGGCCGCGAAGGTTGAGGTTGCCGGCGATTTCTTCTGCGGCGAGCGGCACACGGGTGATGACCTGGGTGTCGAGCACGTCGCGAACGGCCCGCACCGGCAGGCCGCAAAGCTGGCTACCGATCTGCAGGGTGACGATGAGGCCGGACACGGTCGTCGCGCCCCGGAGAAGGCCGCTCACGTCTGCCGACGAGGACGCTAGGCCATGTTGTTGGGTTGTCATGCTGCGTGCCTCGGTGCGGGTTGCAGGACATGCCGCAGCCGCTCGAGCAGCGTCTCGCGGGAAAAGCGTGCATGTATCCAACGAAGAACCAGGCTCCCGACAACGTGGACGAGGCGGGCGATCAGCCCGTTCCGGGCAGCGTCCCCCGATGCTCGTTCGAGCGTGCGGAATGCCCCGACACGTCCGCCAACGCACTCGTTGGCGGCGGTGAGAAGCTCGGGACCCAGGTCGTCCATGCTAACGTCCTCTTTGGATAAGCCCGCAGCCTGCCAGGTGGAGAAGTTGAAGAAACGATTAGGGTGGACCAAAAAAGCGCGACGAACTCGTTGCGGTCGTGACGATTTGCCGCTGCCGTTCGGCGTCGTGTGAAGGACCCGCACGTCCGCGACGAGCATCGTGCGGCGATCGTTTGCTCCTGCAACCGGTTCAGCGCTTCAACGCAGGGCGAATGCGACCGGGACCGTCAGGGTGGCGGTCAGGCCGGGCATCTCCGCCGGCAGCGGCGGCAACGGTTCGGCCCGGCGGATCAAAGCGACGGCTTCGTCGTCGAGTTGGTAGGAGCCGGAGCCCTTCGCCAAGCGGGCGGACAGGACGTGACCGCCGCGATCGACCGTGAACGTGGCATACGCGGTGCCCTGCTCGCCCCGGGCGCGCGCGGCTTCCGGATACCGCTTGGCGCGGAGCAGCTTGCCCATCAGCTCGCTGCGCCAGGCCGGCACGGCATCGGATACCGGCGCTGACGGTGGAGGGGCGGCCGGCAAGGCCTGCGCAACCGGGTCTGGATTTCTGGGCCGGGGTGTCCGGCGGGACTGGCCGCAGCGCGGCCGACTTCGGCGCAGGCCGCGGGGCAGGCGGCCGAGCTTGCGGCAAGCGCGGTGGCGCCGGGCGGGACGGCACCGGCATGCCGATCTCAGGCGCCGGGTCGAGCGGTAGGGACACCGGCCGCTCGACGGGCGGGTCTGCAGAGTACGGGTGGCGTCTCTGACGGGGGACCAGCCGCGACGGGCGGCGCCTCGGGTGCCAACTCCAGCAGCACGGCGTGCTCCGCCGGCGGCGGCGCGATCGGCAACAGCGGATCGCGCCGCAGCAGCGCGAGGACCGCGGCGGCATGGAGGCCGAGCACCAGCACGAAGCAGGCTGCCCACCGCACCGCGCCGCCGGAACCGCACCGCCGCGGACCGGTGACGCCGATCGCCGCCGTCATGGCGCGGCCTGGCCGGCGTCCAATCCGACCAGCGCGAGTTTCAGGTAGCCTGCCGCACGCAGCAGGTTGAGGACCCCCATCACCTCGCCATAGGCCACGCCCTTGTCGGCGCGCAGGAACACGCGCTGCTCGCGATCCTGCCCGGTGGCGGCCTGCAACGCCGGACCGAGCGCGTCGCGGGCAATCGGCGCATCGCCGAGGGCCAAGCCGCCGTCGGATCGGATCGACAGAAAGGCGGGCTTGTCCGGCCGAGGTTGCGGCTGCGCGGTGGAGGCTGGCAGCTCGACCCGGACGTCCACCGTGGCGAGCGGCGCCGCCACCATGAAGATGATCAGCAACACCAGGATGACATCGATGAACGGCGTCACGTTGATCTCGTGGGTTTCCGCCATCTCGTCGTCGTCGCCCAATTTCAGAGCCATCGCCTGCGCCCCCCCGGACCCGTCATTCACCCACCGCTCGGAGCCGGGTCGGCGGGGCGCGATCGAGGTCGCGCGACAGCAGCCGCATCGTCGCTGAGGCGGCGTCGGCAAGCTGCGCCTTGCGGCCGGCTATGGCGCGGGCGCACGCATTGTAGATCACGACCGCCGGGATGGCGGCGACGAGGCCGATGGCGGTCGCGAGCAAGGCTTCCGCAATGCCGGGCGCCACGACGGCGAGGTTGGTGGTCTGCGCCCGGGAGATGCCGATGAAGGCGTTCATGATGCCCCAAACCGTTCCGAACAGCCCCACGAACGGTGCCGTGGCGCCGATTGTCGCGAGGATGCCGGTGCCATGCCCCATGCGGCGCCCGGCGCCCGCTGCCAGCCGCTCGAGGTGCCATTCCGCGCGCTCCTTGACCCCGTCCTTGCTGGGCGCGTCGGCCGAGGCTGCGAGTTCGTCGCGCGCGGCGCCGACCATCGTCGCGCACGGCCCGCCCAAGGGCGCCGTCCGCTGCACGGCGTCATTGAGGTTGACGGCGCCGCCGAGCGCCGTCAGGCCGGCCCGGATGCGCCGCCCGGCCGCCGCCAGCTCGATCGATTTCGCCAACGCGATCGTCCAGGTCAGCACCGAGGCGGCGGCGAGGCCGCCGATCACCGCCTTCACGACCCAATCGGCGTTGCCGATCATGCCCCAAGCGGAGAGGTCGCGGGGCAGGACGGCCGCCACCCCGCCATCTTGCGCTTCCGCCGCCCTCGAGAGCGCGGCGAGCACGACAACCCATGCGAGCTTGACCGGCCTGTTCACCGTGGTCACTCCCCAACCTGAAACGAAAGTTGCGCGGCATCTGCATTGGCGCGGGCAAGCCGCCGCCGGTTCCGCCTTCTGAGCAGCCAAAGCGACACCCCGGTGATGCTGAAGCCGGGAAGCGCGAGGCCGGCCAGCACCGTCAGCCCACGCCAGACCGGACCGAAGCCTTGCCCGAAATGCAGGTCGTGGGCCCAGCGTAGGACGGTTTCGCCGCCCGACGCGGTGGCGGGCGACTGGATCGAGCGGAACGCCGGGCCGGCGGGATCGACCAGCACCGTGGTCGCGGACGCGACGCCGTCGCTGCCGGGCGGCCCGAGCACCAGGCGGAGCGGCTCGGCGGCTCCGGCCGGCAGGATCGCCATTCGCAAAGCGGCGCCGGGCACCGCCGCCAGCGCAAGGCGAGTGCTCGCGTCGAGGTCGGGCAAGGCGGCGGCTGGGCGGGTCCGACCCGGCCGCGGCGGGCCAGCCTCGGCGACGCCCAGGACGGCGCGGCTGGTCTGCGGAAAGCCCTGCAGGATGCCCGTCGTGGCGGTCGCCAGCAGCATCAGCCACAGCCAGATCCCCATCGCCCCGTGCAGCCGCCGGTGAAGCCGGGCGCCCCGGGCCCGGCACGGCACGGTGAACGCGTCCAGCGCGCGCCCGGCTTGCCGTTGCGCCCGGGTCGGCCACCACAACGGGACGCCGAGGACCGTCAACGCCAGCAACCCGACCCCGAGCCATCCGGCGATCTGCCGTCCGCCCCATTGCCGCACGAGCAGGCTCGTATGTAGCCGCCTGAGCCACTCCATCGGCCCGGCCACGGCCGCGGCAGGGCCGAGCGGCTTCGCGGTGGCCGGGTCCAGGCTGACGACGAGACCGGGACCACGCGGCTCGTTCACCGGCGCGAATTGCACGCGCGCCGGCGCCCCGGCGCCGGCGGGCGCCAGATACCGCGACGGGCGCATGCCGGCCGGCGCAGCCGAGGCCGCGGCCGCGAGCATCGCATTGGCCGATGCAGTCGGCGGCGAGCCGACCATCCCCGGCGCGCCATACGGCAGCACCGGCTCGAGCGTAAGGACGGCGCCGGATAGGCCCATCAGCAGCAGCGGCAACGCCAGCAGGATGCCCAGCCAACGATGGACGACCCGCAGCAACCGCATCAGCAATCGACCCAGCGGCGCAGCAGGTTGTGGTACACGCCGGTCAACTGGACGATCGCGGCATGCTCCGGCAGCGCCGCCGCCAGATGCTGGATCGAACTGTCCAGATCGTACAGCAGCGTGCGCGCCGCCATCGTCCCGCACCATGCTCTGCACCCACATGAATGAGGCCAGGCGCTCGCCGAACGTCACCGGGTTCACGTGATGCAGGCTGCTCGCCGGGTAGAGCACGAGGCTTCCGGCGGGGAGCTTGACCGCGTGGGCGCCGTAGAGGTCCTGCACCACCAGCTCGCCGCCGCCATAATCGGCCGGGTCGCTGAGGAACAGGGTGGCCGACAGGTCGGAGCGCACCCGCACCGGCACGCCCGGGATCTGCCGCACCGCGGTGTCGATATGGGTGCCGAACGTCTGCCCGCCGGCGTAGCGGTTGAACATCGGCGGATACACCCGCAGCGGCAGCGCGGCCGAGATGAACGGCTTCGACCGCTCCAGGGCGCGCAGCACGGCGTCGGCCAGCTCACGCGCGACCGGGTGGTCCTCGGCAAGCTGCGCGTTGTGCTTGACCCGGGCGGCCTGGTAGCCGGCGGTGGCGCGGCCGTCGATCCAGGGCGCGTCCTGCAGGGCGGCGCGAAATCGTGCCACCTCGTCCGCGGAGAGCAGGCCGGGGATGCTGACCAGCACGGCTAAAGCCTGAAGTTGAGCGAGGCCAGCAGCGAACGGCCGGCGCCGGGCACGACATGCGCCGGGTGGATCAGGTCGTAGTATTTCTGGTTGGTGAGGTTGTAGCCGTTGAGCTGCAGCACGAGCCCTTCCCGCACCGGCAGCTTCAGCACCGCCTGCACGGTCGCGTAGCCCGCGGCCCTCTTGTAGGCGCCGCTGGTCGCATCGGGCGAGGAGCTGGCGAGCCGGCTGCTGACGAAGTCGATGCCGCCGCCGACCTGCACGTCGCCGTGGCGGAACGGGTCGAACGGCAGGGCGTAGGTCGTGAACAGGCTGCCGCTGTGCTTCGGCGTGTTGGCCAGCGCCTGCCCCTGCGTCAACGCCAGCGTGGTCTTGACGGTGTCGCTGTCCAGGTAGGCGTAGCCGGCATTGATCAGCCAACGCTCGGTCAGGTTGCCGGCCACGCCGAGCTCCACGCCGCGTACCCGCTGGTTGCCACCGAGGATCTGGAACAGCGCATTGTTCGGGTCGGTCACCCGGGCGTTGGTCTTCTCGAGCTGGAACAGCGCCGTGCTGAGCGTGAGCCGCCGGCCCAGCACCTCCCACTTGGCGCCGACCTCGTAGGTGGTGTTCTTTTCCGGCGCCAACCCGGCGTTGTTGACCGCCAGCGTCAGGCCATCCGCCGACGGGTTGAACGAGGTGCCGTAGGCCACATACAGCGTGCCGCCGGGCACCGGATGGTAGCCGAGCGCGGCGCGGTAGCTCGGCACCGTATCGACCCGCTGCAGGTGCACCGCGGGCGCCACCTGCTGACCGTACTTGGTGTCGAGGTAGTCGTAGCGGAACCCCGCCGTCAGGTCCCACTGCTCGCCGAGCTTGATCGTGTCGATCGCGTAGCCGGCCACCTCGTTGACCCGGCTGTTGGTGATGCTCGCGATCGTGGCGCTGGCCAGGAATGGCTGGTTGCCGTTGGGGTTCAGCAGGTTGGTCGATGGCACGCCGGCATAGGTGAAGCGCACCGGCGACGAGGACTCCTGCCCGGCCTCGACGCCGGCGACCAGCACGTGGCGCAGCGGCCCGGTCTCGAACCGGACCGTCACGTCGGACTGGTTCTGCAGGAAGGTCTCGGTGCTCTTCACCGCGATGATGTTGCGGTTGACGGTGATCTGCCCGAGCGGGGTGCGGTCGGTGACGCCGCGGTAAGCAATCTGCGGCTCCGTCACGCTGATGTCCCTGAAGTAGTTACCGTAACGGAACTGGTCGCGCACGGTGATGTTCGAGCCGAAATCGTGCTCCGCCTTGGCCGTCACGACGTCCACCGTGGTGCGCAGGTGGTCGTCGTTTTTGAACCCGTAGAACGTCTGCCGCGGCACCGAGGCCGGGCTGCCGAACAGCCACGGCAGCCCGTAATCCGGCGTGTCGTAGCTCTGCTGGTGCAGATAGCCGAGTTGGACGCGGGTCGGCGTGCCGAGGCCGAAGGCGATGCTGGGCGCGACGCCGAAGCGCCGGTAGGTGCCGGCGTTGCGGTCGGCGACGCCGTTCTCATCGGCCATCACGTTCAGCCGCACGGCAGCACCCGGCAGGCCGTCGATCGCCCGGTTGACGTCGGCGGTGATCCGCTTCGTGCCGTCGGTGCCGAACGCGATCGACCCGGCCGTCAGCGGCGCGAGGCCCGGCGCCTTGCTCACCTGGTTGACGACGCCGCCGGTCGAGCCGCGCCCGAACGCCACCGAGGACGGCCCCTTCAGCACCTCGATGCTTTCGAGGTCGAACGGGTCGCGGTAGTAGCTGCCGAAATCGCGCATGCCGTCGAGAAAGAAGTCGTTGCGGGCGCTGAAGCCGCGCAGGGTCAGGTTGTCACCCTGCGCCCCGGCCTCGCCGGCGCCGAGGCTGACACCGGGCACGTTGCGCAGGGCGTCCCGGGTCTGGGTGATGCCCTGGTCCTCGATCAGTTGCCGCGGCACCACGTTGACGCTCTGCGGCGTGTCGGTCAGCGGCTGGGTGTATTTGCTCAGCGACGGGATGCTGGATTGGTAGCCGCGCCGGGCGGAGTCGGCGCCGACGTCCACCGTCGGCAGTTGCAGCGTGTCGTCGACCGAGCTGGGCGCGACCTGCGCGTCGGCGGGGCAGGTGCCGCTGACGCCGGCCAGGGTGAAACCAACGGCGCCGCCGAGCAGCACGCGCAGCGGGGGCAAGGCTTGGGATCCGTCTCGGCTGCATGGGTTCATCGGCGGGCGATCCAACTGCGAGTGACTCTCAATCGCGGTTGAATTAGGGTAACTGCGAGTGATTAGCAATAGCAGGCAGCCGGAGATTGATGGTGCGATGGTGGTTCAAACGGCGCGGCCCGAGCAGGCCGGCACCGAAACGCTTCGCCGATCTACAGGCGATGGCGCCGGCTGAGCGGCAGGCGGCCTTCACCGGCGCCCATTCCGCCGGCTGGGTCGCGGCGGCGGCCCGTTACGGGCTGGTCGAAGCGCAACTGCTGCATGGCCAGGCGCTGCTCGACCGCGACCCGGCGCTTGCCCTTCGCTGGTTCCGCGCCGCCGCCGGGGCCGGCTACACGCCGGCCGTGAACATGGTGGGCCGCTGCTTCGAGCGGGGTTGGGGCACCGGGCGGGATCTCGGGGAGGCGGCGCGGTGCTACCGCCAATCTGCCGAACAGGGCTTCGACTGGGCCCAGTTCAACCTGGCCAACCTGCTCCTGTACGGCTTGGGCGTGCCGCGCGACCGGGTCGAGGCATTCGCCTGGTTCCGACGCGCCGCCAATCAGGGGCATGCGAAGGCGATGAACATGCTGGGCCGCTTCCACGAGGAGGGATGGGACCGTCCGCGCAGCCTGAACCTGGCCGTGCACTGGTATTCCCGGGCCGCCGCCGGCGGCGACTACCGTGGCCAGTTCAACCTGGGCACGGTGCTTGCGCAGGGAAGCAGGCACGCCGAAGCCCTCGCCTGGTTCGAGCGGGCGCTGGCCGCGGGAGACCGTGACTTCGTCGCCGACGCCGCTCGCGCGCTTGCCGGGCACGCACACCCGCCGTTCCGAGCCTTGGGCGCACGCGCTTCGGCCGCACCCGGGCCGGCAACACGCCGGTGCCAGGCACCGGCCCCGTTTGAGAAAGGGTGCGCCGGCTGAGTGGTTCCGTTACGCGCTCGGAAAGCCCGTCGGTTCCGCCCGCCCGGGCAGGTCCAGGGCCACGCCGAGCGCGGCCGGAACCCGCACGAACACCGCAACCGCGGCCGCGCCGGCCACCGCGATGGCGCCGGTGACGATGAAGGCGCTGGTGAAGCTCCCGGTCCATTGCACCAGGTAGCCGGTCACCGACGGGGCGACGATCCCGGCGCAGTTGGCGATCATGTGCACGAAGCCGCTGACGCCGCCGACCCGGCGCGGCTCGACGGTGTCGAGGATGACCGCCCAATAGGTGCTGGCGGTCAGGTACATGAAGAACACTGCGACCGCCATCAACGTCACCGCCGCCACGACCCCCGTCACCACCCCGGCCAGCGCCACGCACACGGCGGCGATCAGCAGGCTCGTGACCAGCACCAGCTTGCGCGAGAACAGCGCCCGGCCCGTCAGGCGATAAACGTGGTCGCACACGAAGCCGCTGGAGGCGAGCCCGACGAAGCCGACCAGCCAGGGGATCACGTTGACCACGCCCATCCGCTGGATGCTGAGGTGCTGCACCGTCGTCAGGTAGCTGGGGAACCACGACAGGAAGAAATACAGGATATAGGCGTAGCCGAAGAAGGCGAAGGCGGTCGACAGGATCGCCGGCCGGACCAGCAGCTCCCGCAACGTGCCGGCCGGCGCGGGCGGCGGTTCCTCTGAGGGCTCGGCGAGCTCGGCCCGCTCGGCGGCGCCGAGACGCGGATGCTGCTCCGGCTTGTCGGTCGCGAGCAGCACCCAGGCCAGCGTCCAGAGCAGCCCGAACGCGGCCACCACGACGAAGGCGACGCGCCAGCCATAGGCGACCGCGACGAAGCCGACCAGCGGCCCGGCCAGCGCCGCGCCCAGCGGCTGCCCGGCATTGGCCAGGCCGACCGCGCTGGCCTGCTCGCGGCGCGGGAACCAGTTGCTGACGAACTTGTTCGCCGTCGCGCTGAACGGGCCTTCGCCCATGCCGAAGATCACCCGCACCACCAGCAAGGCGGCGAGCCCGCCCACCGTCGCCGTCAGGCCGCAGAACACCGACCACACCGTCATGGCGATGGTGAAGACGTGCTTGGCGCCGATCCGGTCCGACGCCCAGCCGCCGACGAAGCAGAACAGCGCGTAACCGAAGAAGAAGCTGCTGAACACGATGCCGAGCTGCGCCGGGTCGAGGTTCAGGTCCTTCGACATCAAAGGCGCGGCGATCGAGAGCGCGGCGCGGTCGAGGTAGCTGATGCCGCCGCCGACAAACAGCAACGAGATCATCAGCCAGCGCAAACGGTTGAACATGGGGACGTCCTCCGGCGCCGGCCTTGTTGAGCGGCCGGTCGCGTGTTGTTCCGTCGTGGTCCGCTTGGTTGTCCGACCGGCTCAGGCCGCAGCAGGCCGCCCGGTGTCGCGCATCAGGATCTGCTCGTGGGCGCCGGTGATCTCGGCATGGAAGGCGCGGGCGGCGGGCGAGAAGTCGGCGTCCGGCCGTTGCTCGGGGGCGAAATTGTGGAACTCGTCGACGCCGCGCACGAGCGTCGCACTGTCGTGCGACCCGACCACCTGCCGCACGTAGGTCGGCAAATAGCGGATCGCAAAGCCGATGCGCCGCTTGCCGGACGGGTTCGGGTCGGAGCCATGGATCAGCCGCACATGATGCAGCGACATCTCGCCCGGCTGCAGCTCGAGCATCACCGCCTTGCTGTCGTCCACCTCGACCGCGATCTCCTGGCCGCGGCTCAGCAGGTTGCCCTCGGCAAAGGTGTCGCGGTGCGCCACCTGGTCCATCTTGTGCGTGCCCGGCATGACCCGCATGGCGCCGTTCTCGGCCGTGCTCTCCGACAGCGCAACCCAGGCGGTGACAATGTCGGCGGGGTCGAGCCCCCAATAGGTCGAGTCCTGGTGCCACGACACGAAGCCCGGGTCGCGGGCGTCCTTGATGAAGAAGCTGCTGCCCCAGACCAGCAGGTTGGGGCCCAGCACGTCCTCGACCGCATCGAGAATCGCGGGATGGCGGATCACCTCATCGAGCCAGGTGAACAGCAGGTGGCTCTTGTGCCGCAGCGGACCGGCAAGCTTGCCGTGTTCCTGCTCATGCGCCTCGAGCGACTGCCGGGCGCGGGCGGTCTCGGCGGCGGACAGCACCGGGATCGGTGCGTAGAACCCGTGCTCCTTGTAAGATGCCACGGCTTCGGGGGTGAGTTTCTTCATCGCGCCTGCCTCCAGGATCCGGCTGTTTAAGCCCTGCCGATTTCATATTTGTCGACTAGATTTCAAACATGGAAGCTCCGCCGCGTGGATGTCAAGACCGACCTGAACCAAGCCAACACAGCCCGGCCGGGTGCGCCGGCACTGGAGAAAGGCCTCGACGTGCTGGAGCTGCTGGCGGCCGAGGCGGGCGGGCTGACCCAGAAGCAGATCGCCGAGCGCGTCGGCCGGTCGGTGGGCGAGATCTTCCGCATGCTGGGCGTGCTGGAACGGCGCGGCTACGTCGTCCGCGACCGCCGCACCGGCGACTACACCCTGACCTTGCAGCTATTCCGGTTGGCGACCCAATACCCGCCGACCCGCCGCCTGCAGCAGGCGGCGCTGCCGGTCATGGAGGCGCTGGCCGCGGCCAACAACCTGTCCTGCCACCTGAGCGTACTGAGCGGGTCGAACTTCCTGGTCGCCGCGACCGCCGAGCCGGACTGGCCGATGGGCTGGACGGTCAAGCTCGGGGCGGTGTTTCCGCTCTCGATGGAATACGCCTCCGCCCGCGTGCTGGCAGCCTTCCAGCACGAGGCGCGCCAAGCCGAGCTGGCCGGCGTCATCGCCCGGCACGACGGGGCCAAACCAGCGGCCGTCCTGGCGGCGATCACCGGCATCGTGGCGGCCGGCGGCGATTTCAGCTCGACCGAGCTCGACCACGGGGTGACGTCCTTGAGCTGCCCCGTGCTCGACACCGCCGGCCGCGCCGCGGCCGCCTTGACGGTGCCGCTGCTGCGCGAGGTGGGCAAGCGGGTGGACGAGGCAGCAATCGCCGCGCGGCTGCGCGAGGCGGCGAAGCAGATCTCCGGCGCCATCGGCGCTTCGCCCTGAGGCCGGTCGCGTGAGGCGCCCGCCGCGGCTGCCGTGCAGCGGACCATGTTGAAAGGACGCGCCTTGAGTTCCTTGTTCCGGCTTCTGGTCGCTTCAGCCCGGTGGGGGAAGGGGTTGCTGGCCCTGGCCATCATCGGGGGCGTCCTGATCCCGCCGGCGGCCCACGTCCTGCGCGGCACGGTTCCGGTCGCCGTCGTCGGCCTCAGCACGCTCGTGTTCCTGCGCGTCGACATCCCGGCCACGCTCGCACACCTGCACCGGCCGCTCCGGCTGCTCGCGGTCCTGGCCGTCCAGATGGTCGTGTGTCCGTTGCTCGCCTGGGCGGCGGTGCGGGTGCTGCCGCTCGAAGCAGGCCTCGCCGACGCGGTCGTGCTGTTCGCCACCGGGTCGGCCATCGTCTCCGCCCCGGCGTATGCCCGCCTGCTCGGCCTCGACGCCGAGCTCGCGCTGCTCGGTGCGCTGGTCGGCACGCTGCTGCTGCCGCTGATCGCACCGCCGCTGGCCTGGGCGCTGACCGGGGTCGATCTGGCGATCGGTTCCGCAGCTTTCGCAGGGCGGCTTGCGGTCGTGGTGGGGTTGCCGCTGCTGCTCTCGCTCGTCCTGCGCCGCTTGGCCGGGGTGCGGCGTCTCGAGCGGTTCGGGCCGGCGCTGGACGGCGTCACGGTCTGGCTGCTGATCGCCTTCGCGTTCGGCGTGATGGACGGCGTCGGTGCGCGGCTTGCGGCCGACCCGGCCTGGGTTCTGCAGGCGACGCTCGTGGCCTGCCTGATGACGGCCGGCCTGAACCTGGCCACGGCAGCGATGCTGTCGCCGCTCGGCGCCCAGGTCGCGGCGACCGCCGGCATGCTCAGCGGGTTCCGGAGCATGGCGCTGTATCTCGCCGTGCTGCCGGATGGAGCCGACCCGCGCGTGCCGCTATTCTTCGGGCTGTATCAGATCCCACTCTATCTGGGCCCGCTCGTCATCGCGCCCGTTTACCGCCGGGTCTTGCACCACCAACCCGGCCCAGGGTGAGGCTGGGAAAGCCGTCCTCACGCGGCGGCGTTTGGGGCTACACGTCGGGAAACGAGGTGCCGAAGTCGCGTCCGCCGTAAAGGACGCGGTCGATGACCACCCGCCCGGCGCCGACGTGGAAGGCGATCGCGATCCGGCGCTCGAAGCCGACGACGCGCAGGCCTGGACGGATTTCGTCGCGCCGGGCACCGCGTTCGGGAAAGGTGCCGAGCCGCAGGCAGGCCGCCTGCACCCGCTCCACGTAATCCAGCGCACGCGTGCTGCCGCCGTCTTCGGCCACCGTATCGTAAAGCGTGAGCAGGTCGGCCTGCGACTCCGGCGTGAAAACGACCTCGAACGTCACCCGTCGGAGGACTGCCGCTTGGCATGGCGGGTGCGGACGGAGCGGCTGACGGCCTCGGCCGAAACCGCCCGCGACGGATCGGCCTCGATGGCGTCGTAAGCAGGCGCCACCTCGTCGCGCAGCCAGCGCTCGACCGCCGCCTCCCGCTCCTGCAGCGCCCGTAACCCGGCGCGGACCACCTCGCTGGCCGAGGCGTAGCTGCCCCGCCGGACCAAGGCATCGATGTAGCCGGCCTGGTCGGGCGGCAAGCTCACCGTGCGCTTTTCGGCCAACGCCATCGTCCGAGCCCCCAAGCCGTGTGGTATGACGCTATCATACCGAGCCCCTCCCGCCGGCGCAATCCGGTCACTCCGCCGAGATCCGGTCGAGTGCCGCCATGTCGTCCGCCGAGAGCGTCACGCCCGCCGCCGCCAGGTTCTCCTGCACGTGTCGCGGCGACGAGGTTCCGGGGATCAGCAGGATGTTGGGCGCGCGACGGAGCAGCCAGGCCAGCGCGACCTGCATCGGCGTCGCGCTGGCCTGGCGGGCGACGTCGGACAGCGCCGTGGATTGCAGCGGCGTGAAGCCGCCGAGCGGGAAGAACGGCACGTAGGCGATGCCTGCGGCGGCCAGCTCGTCGATCAGCGCGTCATCCCCGCGATGGGCCAGGTTGTACTGGTTCTGCACGCAAACAATGTCGGCCAGGCGGCGTCCCTGCGCGACCTGCGCCGGGGTCACGTTGCTGAGGCCGATATGGCGGACCAGCCCCTGCCGCTGCAGCTCCGCCAGCGCGGTCAGCGGCGCCTCGATCGATCCCTCGGCCGGGCCATGCGCGAACATGATGCGCAGGTTGACGACCTCGAGCACGTCCAAGCGGAGGTTGCGCAGGTTGTCGTGCACCGCCTGCGTCAGGTCATCCGCTGAGCTCGCCGGGTTCCACGACGCATCGGCGCCCCGCCGCGCCCCGATCTTGGTGACGATCACCAGCCGGTCGGGGTACGGGTGCAGCGCCTCGCGGATGAGCCCGTTGGTGACGTGCGGGCCGTAATAATCACTGGTGTCGATATGGTCGACGCCGCTCGCGACGGCGTCGCGCAGCACCGTCAGCGCGACGTCGCGATCCTTTGGCGGCCCGAATACGCCGGGCCCGGCGAGCTGCATCGCGCCGTAGCCCATGCGGTGCACGATGCGGGTCCCGAGCCGGAAGGTGCCGGCGTTGCCGATGGTCGTCATGGTCTGTCTCCTTTGCCTGAGGCCGATGTGGACACGCCGATCCTGCGCGATAATAGATAGTAATCGGCACAGGCCGTGCGGGATGGCGAACAATGGCGGCGGATCTCGGTGACCTGACGGCGTTCGTCGTGATCGCCCGCGCCGGCGGCTTCCGCGGCGGTGCGCGGGCGAGCGGCCGCAGCGCGTCCAACCTCAGCGAGGCGGTGCGCCGGCTCGAAGCCGGGCTCGGCGTCCGGCTGCTCAACCGCACCACGCGCAGCGTCGCGCCGACCGAGGCCGGGGCGCGCCTGCTCGACCGGCTCGGCCCGGCCTTGGGCGAAGTGGAGGCGGCGCTCGATGTGGTGAACGGCTTCCGCGACCGGCCCGCCGGCACGCTCCGGCTCAACGTCCCGGTCAGCGCGGTGCGGCTGGTGCTGCCTGACATCGTGCCGCCGTTCCTGGCCGCCTTTCCGGACATCCGGCTCGAGGTAATCGCCGAGGACGGGTTCGTCGACGTGCTGGCGGCCGGCTGCGATGCCGGAATCCGCTACGACGAGCGGCTCGAGCAGGACATGATCGCCGTGCCGATCGGGCCGCGGCAGCAGCGCTTCGCGACCGCGGCCGCCCCGGGCTACCTCGACCGGTGCGGCCGCCCCGGGCATCCGCGCGCGCTGCTGGACCATGCCTGCCTGCGCAGCCGCTTCGGCAGCGGCGCGATGGTCGCCTGGGAGTTCGAACGGGACGGCGAAACCATCCGGATCGATCCGTCCGGTCCGCTCACCGTCCGCGCCGGCGCCGCCACCGAGTTGGCCGTGGACGCCGCGGTCGCCGGCACCGGCATCGTCTACCTGTTCGAGGATTGGCTCCGCCCACATTTGCGGAGCGGCGCGCTCGAACCGGTGCTGGCGCCGTGGTGGCCGCGCTTCTCGGGCCCGTTCCTGTATTACCCGGGCCGCCGCCACCTTCCGGCACCGCTGCGTGCCTTTGTCGACTTCATCGCCGCGAGGCGGCCGCCGCCGTGACGGCGCGGCGGGCGCCGTGCTCGAGCAGGCGGGCGTAGGCGTCGGTCACGGCGGCAACGAAGGGCGCCGCATGGGGCAAGTCGGTGCCGAACACCGCTTCGATGCGCAGGATGGCAGCGACATGCCCGGCGGCGTCCGCCCCGGTGTCTCGCAACCGCGGCGCCAGCGGATCGCGCACGTCGATCGGCTGCCCGGCCTCGTCACGGCCGCCGGCGTAGCGGATCCAGGCCGCCACCGCGAGCGCCAACGCAGGGATCGGCAGGCCGCGGGCGAGCCGCTCGGCAATTGTGGACAACAGCCGCTGCGGCAGCTTCTGCGAGCCGTCCATGGCGATCTGCCCCGTGCGGTGCCGGATGGCCGGGTTGGTGAAGCGGGCCAGCAGCTCGGCCGTGTAACCATGCAGGTCGACGCCGGGCGGGGGCGGCACTACGGGAATGATCTCCCGCCAGAGCGCGCCCGCGTAATGGCGGAAGACCGGGTCGGCCACGACGTCGGCGATGGTGGCGTGCCCGGCCAAACAGCCAAGATAGGCCAGCGCCGAATGGGCGCCGTTCAGCAGCCGCAGCTTCATGTGCTCGAACGGGGCGACGTCGGCGACGAACTGCGCCCCGACCCGCTCCCAGGTGGGGCGTGGGCCGGCGAAGCGGTCCTCGATCACCCATTGCCGGAACGGCTCGTGGCAGACCGGCCCGGCGTCGGCAAGGCCGGTGGCGGCTGCCGCGGCCGCGAGGTCGTCCGGCGTGGTCGCGGGCACGATGCGATCCACCATGGTCGAGGGAAACGCGCCGTGCGCCCCGATCCAGTCACTCAGCCCGTCGCCGCGCCCGGGGGCCGCCGCGGCAGCGAACTCGGCGACGAGGCCGGCGACCAAGCGGCCATTATGCGGCAGGTTGTCGCAGCACAGCACGGTGAACGGCGGCAGGCCGGTCGTGTGACGCGCCCGGAGCGCCGCGGTGATGAAGCCGACCGCGGTTCGCGGCGCGTCCGGATGGCCGAGATCGTGGCGGATATCGGCATGATCCAGGTCGAGCCGGCCGCTGGCGGGGTCGTGGCAGTAGCCTTTCTCGGTGATGGTCAGGCTGACGATGCGGCATTCCGAGGCGGCCATCTGCGCCACAACCTCCGCCGGGCATTCCGGCGCGACGATCGCCTGGCGCAAGCAGCCGATGATGCGGGCCCGGCATTCCGTCCCGTCGCGCTGCAGGGCGGTGTAGAGCCCGTCCTGCGGCGCTAGCCGGTCCCGCTGCTCGGGCCGCTGCAAGCTGACGCCGGCGATGCCCCAGGGGCCGGGCTCGAGTGCCAGCGCGTCGTCGGTGTAGGACGCAATGTGGGCGCGCGCGAAGGCGCCGAGGCCGAGGTGGACGATGCCCGCCGCAAGCCCGCGCCGGTCGTAGCCGGGCAGGTCGGTTCCGGGGCGTGCCTGTCCGAGCGTGGCCTGGGTCAGGCGAGGGGCGGGGGCGGCCAGCGCTGTCCTCCGTTTCGGTCGGGTGCCGGGCCGCTCAAACCCGCCGCGCACTCAGGGCAGCGGCGCCGCGTGCTCGCCGTAATCGACCGACATCGTCACCGCAACGGGCGGCTCGCTCGAAGTGAACAGGTGCGGCAACCCGTCTGCGGCGGCGATCCAGATGCGCTTGTCGGCGCCGGCTTGCTTGTAGTCGTAGACGACCAACGCCGACCCGCCGCGGCTTTCCTGCCCCGAGACGCGGCATTCGCTGAGGGGATTGCGGCTGATCTCGTCGTCCATTCGCGCCGAGCGCTCGGTCCGGGTGATGCGCTGCTTCATCCAACGTCCCTCGTCCGGCGTGAGATAGACGATGTCGCCGATGACGATCTGCTCCCGCTCCATCGGGCGCCGCCGGGCGGGGCTCGTTGCCTTGACGGTCCAGTGGTAGTGCGGGGCGTTGCCGAGGCCGCGCAGCGCCTGCGTCACGCTGGCACAGGCCGCGCCGTCCGTGGCGCTTTCTGCGGCGGCCGTCCCGCAGAAAGCGCCCACGATGAGCAGGAACGGTATCGTCCCTGCCCACGCGGCGGATTTCAGCCGTCTCAGCATCACTGGCGAAGTGCGAAGACCCAAATCACGCCGCCTTGCGGCACGTCGGCCGTATAGTTTGCCGGGTCGGCCTTGGCCAGGCTGTCCTGCATGCGCTGCGCATCGACGCCCCACCCCGATTGCACGGCGATATACTGCTTGCCGTCTACCTCGAACGACACCGGCACGCCGGTCACGCCGGAATTGGTCTTCTGCTCCCACAGCGTCTTGCCACTCTTGGCGTCGAAGGCGCGGAAGAAGCGGTCGTTGGTGCCGCCCATGAACACGACGTCGCCGCCGGTCGCGAGCACCGGCCCCCACAACTGGGAGTGCTCGAAGTTATGCGACCATACCTTCTTGTTGGTGGTCAGGTCCCAGGCCTGCAGCTCGCCGACGTGGTCGGAATTGGGATGGATGTTCATGCCGATGTCTTCGAGACCGGCGCCCAAGTAAAGCTGCCCCGGCACGTAGTCCATTTTGTGCCCGGTCAGTGTGCCGCACAGGTTCTCGTTGGCCGGAATGTACAACAGCTTGGTGTTCTGGCTGTAGGCGGCCGGCGGCCAGTCCTTGCCGCCCCATAGCGACGGGCAGAACGAAGCGTTGGCGTCCAGATGCGGCTTGCGGCTCTCATCGTAGGTCGGCCGCCCGCTTTTGGGGTCGAGCGACTTGAACACGTCCTGGCGCACGAACGGCACGCCGGATACGAACGAGATTCCTTCCGGCTGCCGCTCGAGCGTCCACAGGTAACCATTGCGGCCCGCGTGCACGAGGCTCTTGATCGCCCGCCCGTCGCGCTGGACGTCGATCAGCATCGGCGCGTCGACTTCGTCCCAATCCCACGAGTTGTTCTGGTGGTATTGGTGCGCGCCGACGATCTTGCCGCTGGTCACGTCGAGGCCGAGCACCGAGCTGGTATTGAGGTTGTCGCCGGACCGGGCGTCGCCCATCCAGGGCGCCGCGTTGCCGGTGCCCCAATAGGCGATCTTGGTTGCCGGGTCGTAGGTGCCGGTCAGCCAGATCGAACCGCCGCCCGTCTTCCAGGTATCGCCGGGCCAGCTGTCGTGGCCGGGCTCGCCGGGGCCGGGGATCGTGTAGGTGCGCCA
This sequence comes from uncultured Alphaproteobacteria bacterium, assembly GCA_963792675.1. GTDB lineage: Bacteria > Pseudomonadota > Alphaproteobacteria > Acetobacterales > Acetobacteraceae > JBBROS01. The sequence goes on along the minus strand of CAWBWT010000004.1, from coordinate 121,683 downwards.
GGCTTCCGCCCCGGACTTGGCGTCGAACGCGGCGACGAAGCCCCGCACGCCGTATTCCCCGCCGGAGCCGCCGACCATGATCTTGCCCTCGGCCACGAGCGGCGCGAGCGTCATGTAATGGCCCTTGCGCCAGTCCTCGACCGGCTTGATCCATTTCTCCTTGCCGGTCTTGGCGTCGAGCGCCACCAGAAAGCAGTCGGTGGTCGCCACATAGACGGTGTCGTCCAGCAAGGCCACGCCGCGGTTGGTCGGATGCAGCTGCGTCAGATCCTCCGGCAGCTGGTGCTTGTAGCGCCACAGCAGGTCGCCCGACTTGGCATCGAGCGCCAGCACCTGCGCCTGCGGCGTGGTCACGAACATCACGCCGTCGTTGACGATCGGCGGGGATTGGTGGCCCTCGATCAGGCCGGTCGAGAAGGTCCAAACGGGGACGAGGTCCTTCACGTTGGCGGCCGTCACCTGCTTCAGCGGGCTGTAGCCCTGGCCATCGTACGTGCGCCGGTACATGAGCCAGTTCTGCGGCTCGGGATTGCTCAACCGGTCTTGCGTGACCGGCGTGTACGACTTGATGGGGGCCTGCGCCATGGCCGGCGCTGCCAGTGGCGGCAGCGCTAGTGCCGCAAGGCTCGTCGCGATCATCAAAAGGCGCCGTGTTTCCGGACGTTGCATCGTTTCCTCCTCAGGGATCGTGGGTGGTTGTCGGTTAGGTTGTCGGGGCTCCTACTCTGCCAATGAAGGAGCCCGCGACGACCAGCGTGCCGTCGTCCAGGCCCAGGGGAAGCGAGGCGAGCGAACGCGGCGCCGGCCCACTCACGACCTTCGCGTTCTCGTGCGGATCGTATTCGGAGTTGTGGCAGGCGCAGTGCAGGATGCCCGTTTCCTGCCGCCACTCGGTCACCGGGCATTGCGCGTGCGAGCAGATCGCCGAGTAGGCCACGACGCCGGCCACCGCGCGCGCTCGCGTGGGTTCAGCCAGGCTGTCCTCGGCCAGCCGGACCAGCAGCACCTGGTTCAGCCGCGAGCCATCGCGGACGGTTCCGCTGGCCGCGTCGACGGCCCAGGCCAGCACTTGCGGGCCGCCTTGCGGCAGCTCGCCGGGGGCGATCGGCTTGCCCGCATTGGCTCCGCTTGCGAACACCAATCGGTCGCCCTTCTGCGGGCGTTTCAGGCTGTCCGGCGATGGGGCGGGCGGAGCCGTTTGGGCGGAGACATCGGGGCCGATCAAGCCAGCGAGCCCGGCAGCCATTGCTGTCCGACGCAGCATGGACGTCATCCCTCGGGGGATCCCGTCCGGGGTCCTGCCACTCCAGTCTTCCTCATCCGCCGCTCCCCAGCCACGCCGGTGTCACCCCGGCTCGATCGCGGCATCCCAGTCAAGTCCGGGCTACACTGCGTTACGCAAGGACCATGCGCGAGCTCGCGCCGCGGTTGCATCATCCACACCCGCATCGGCCGGATCAAGGAAAACCTGCTGAACACCGTCAGCTTCGACAGGCTTTGGCGACCAGGCTTACGCGCTCGTCGTTCCGCCGTGTTCGGACCGCATCGTCACGGGCTGGGCCGGCTCCGTGCACTCCCCCATCACCTGGTCGAGTTCGGCCGCCGACAGCACGCCGACCTCGGCAATGAACACGATCCGGACGCAAGCCACGCCAGGCGGTGCGGTGTCGGTGGGGGCGGGGGCGGGGGCAAGCGTGGCGCGGCCGCCGGCGAGCTGGAACAGCATCGGCCGACCCGGCTGCTCCACGGTCTCGAACACGCCTTTCGCCCGCGCCAGCCTCGGCGCCAGCCGGCCGATTGCGCGTTGCAGGCGCGGCAGCGACACCGGGCGGTCCGACGTCCAGCTCAGCGTCTCGAACCGGTCCGCGACCGGGCCGCGCCGGCCGAGCCCGCGCGCCGCGGGCGGCCGGGCGGGGTCGGCCGGGAACAGCAACGCCGCCGGCAGCCGGCCGTGCACCGCTTCCACCACCACCGCGGCCGGCTTGACCGCCGCCACCGCCGCCCGCGCGCGCCGCAGTCCGGCCGGCCCGGCGAGGTCGGCCTTGCTGAGCGCCACCACGTCGGCCGCCCGAAGTTGCGCGCGCACCAGCGCATCCTCCAGCGCCGCCGCCGGTGCGGCCGCATCGAGCACGCACAGCACCGTTTCCAGCGGCGCTTCCCGCCACACCACCGGGTCCATCAGGTTGCGCACGATGTCGGCCGGGTCGGCGATACCGCTGGTTTCGATCACGATATACTCGGGCCGCTGCTCCCGCCGCAGCAGGGCGGCAAGCGTGCGCAGCAGATCGCCCTCGAGCGAGCAGCAGATGCAACCGTTGGCGAGGCTGACCACCCCGTCGCTGGCCCCGGCGATCAGCTCCGCATCGATGTTGATCGCACCGAAATCGTTGACCACGGCGGCGATGCGCCGGCCCTCGGCATGGGCCAGCAGCTGGTTCACCACGGTCGTCTTGCCGGCGCCGAGGAACCCGGTGACGAGCAGCACCGGGACCGGTGGCGCTCCGCTCAGCGGGCGGCGACCGGCCGGCGGACGGGGCGGCCGGGCCGGGCGGCCACGTCCATTACGCCGTCGGCGATCAGCGCCTGGCCGCTGACGATCAGGTGCCGCACCCCTTCGGCCGGACGGTTCATCGCCGAGAACTCGGCCCGGTCGGTCAGGGTCTCGAGGTCGAACACCACCACGTCCGCGTCCGCGCCGGGCTGCAGCCGGCCCTTGGACTGCATCGCCGGCGTGCTCGGCGACAGGATCTCCGCCGGGATCAGCGTGCACTTGCCGATGCCGTCAAGCAGCGGCACGGCCTGCCGCTCCCGCACCCAGTGGCGCAGGAAGCGGGTGAAGCAGCCGGCCGAACGCGGGTGGGAGGTGGCATCGGCCGGCAGCGGCCAGGCGTCGCCGGTGTAGGTGGAGCCGTCCGGCAGCGACCACGGCATCGCGTCCGAGGCGATCGCGCTGCCGGGGAACAGCACCGCCATGTCCAGCAGCTCGCGATGGCGCTCGTTGTTTTCGATGTCCAGCACGTGCCACAGCACGAGCGTGGAGGGGTCGGCCTGCTGCGCCGCCAGCAGCTCCTCGCGGTCGCGGAAGCGGTGGCCGTCCGTGACCCGCTGCACCGCGTCGTAGCCGGTGCCGCTGCGTTCCTCGAAGTGCGGGTCGTTGAAGAAGGCCGCGGCGATGACGGTGGAGCCGGTGCCGTAAGGGTAGGATTCGAGCGTGATCGGCAAGCCTTGCGCCTGCGCCTTGGCCACCAGTTCGGCGCAGCGGGCGATGTCGGTCTTGCTGGAGCTGTTGAAGTGGCAGATGTGCATGTGCGCGCCGGTGGCGCCGGCATAGCCGATCAGCCGGATATAGGCCTCGGCGGCGCTTTCCGGATCGATGCGCGACATGTAGGCGACATGGGTGAAGGTCGGCACGCCATGCGCATAGGCCAACTGGCACACGGCGGTCAGCTCCTGCACCCCGGCGCCGGGGGCATAGGCGTTGAGGATGCCGATGCCGATACCGCCTTCGTCCAGACCGCGGCCGATGCGGTCGACGATGCCCGCCACTTCCGCCTCGGACGCGACGTTCTCCACCCAGCGCCGGTCACGCATCGCTCGCCCGAACGCTTCCAGCGACGATTCCTCGTTGGAGCCGGTCATGGCGCCGATCCGGGCGAACGCCCAGTTGGTGGACGCGCCGTAGTTCAGCACCCGCCCCTCCGCCGCCTGCCGCGCGTACCAGGACGCGACCGGCATCACCCCGGCTTCGAGGTCGAGCGTGGTGGTGACGCCGTCGAACGCCTGCATGCGGTCGGCGGGGATGGACTGACCATGGGCGTGCAGGTCGATGAAGCCGGGCGCCACCACCAGGCCGGCCGCGTCGATGATTCGCTCCGCCCCGCCCAAGCCGGTTCCCACCGCGGCGACCTTGCCATCCAGCAGCGCCACGTCGGCCATCGCGTCCATGCCGCTGGCCGGGTCCACCACCCGGCCGCCGGCGATCACCAAACCACCCATCTCGTTTACTCCGCCTCGTGCATTGGCGCGTTCCCGCGGTTCACACCCGGAACACGTACTCGCGGCCCCCATCCCGCTCGATATCGGGCGGGAAGCTGGCGTGCTTCTCGGCGTAGTATTGCGCCCGATGGTCGCCGTGGCTGGCAAGGTTGTAGGTGAGGTACAGGATCCGGCGCGCCCGGTCGGTGAGGTTCGGCTTGGACGCGTGCGGCGCGAAGCTGTCGAAGAAGATGACGTCGCCCGGCGCGGTCGGGACCGGCCGCAGATCGAGCGCCGCCTCGTCGAGCGGGCTCCATTCCTCGCCGATCAGCCCGTCGCGATGCCGGCCCGGCACCATTTCGAGGCAGCCATTCTCCAGCGTCGCCGGGTCGATGGTCACGAGGGCGGTCACGAACAGCGGCGCGTAGCGGCCCCACCCGGCCTGCTGGTCCTGATGCGCCTTGAAGCCGGGGCCGCCCGGCATCTTGAAGTTGATCTTGTCCTTGAACAGCACGACCGGGCCGCCCATCAGCGCCGCCGTCCATTGCGTCAGCACGCCGCCGCGGACCAGGCCGTCGAACCCGGGGTGGTAGGGGCAGAAGTTCTCGATCCGCTGGATGACCCGGCGCCCGGGCTCGAGCAGGCTGTCCTCGTGGTACACCCAATGCCGCCCCGGCTGCTCGGGGGCCGTTTCCAGCTGCTCGGTCCAGCGCAGCAGGTCGGCGACCGCCGCCGCGTCGAACAGTCCGCGCACCACGAGGAAGCCGTCGCGCCGCATCGCTTCCTGATCCGCGGCGGTCGGACCGGCGCGGCCGAGCTTGAGGGCGGCGCTCATGCGGCGAGCCGGGGCAGCAGCGCTTCGGCCTTCACGACATCCTCGGGGAAGTCGATCTCGGTCCAGGGCAGGCCGCTGATGTCCTCGAAGCCGAACCGGCCGGGCGCCGCCTGCATAATCATGTCGCGGATCGGCTCCTCGTATTCCTGGTCGCGCCGCCCGCCTTCGACATAGGCTTCGACCCGCCCGGCCAGCTCCGCCGCGGTCGCCGGCGAGAACCGGAAAAAGCCGACCGACTCGCCGTGCCAATCGTGCGGCTCGGTCGGGCGCTTGCGGAAGTCGACGATCTCGCCGCCGCGCACGCACAGCTTCACCGGCTCGTCGCCGGGCTCGATCTCGCGGTCGAGCAGCAGGCAGTCGGGCCTGGCACTGCCGACCAGGCGATCGATCAGGCGCCGGTCGTAAAGCACGTCCGCATCCATCAGCAGCACCGGCGTGCCCGCACGCAGCACGTCCCGGGCAGCCCAGAGCGAGACGACGCTGCCTTCCCGGTAATCGGGGTTGCATACCAGCGACACGCCCGGCGCAGAACTCAGTGCCAGCCGGATCGAACTCGGCACCGTGGCCGACCACGATCGTGATGGCCGCCACGCCGGCGCGGCGCAGATGGGCGACGTGCCGCGCGAGCAGGCTGCTGCCGCCGAATTCCAGCATCGCCTTCGGACGGTCCGCGCCGGCGCCGGCACCGGCGCCGAGGCGGCGGCCGACGCCCGCGGCGAGGATGATGGCGCGCGGAACCTGGTCTGCTGGCGGCGGCATGTGGCGGAATCCCTCTGCTCGGTGCTAACGGTCTCGGTTCACAAATGTGCAACATCCGCGGCCGAGGTCAATTCGGCCGGGGCCGGCCCGATCCGGCCGAGGCGTCGAGAGGTGATCCCCCCATGCCCAACGAGTTCACACCGATCACTCGCCGGCGCGTTCCGGCGTCCGCGCCGGCCGGCGCAAGCCGTCCTGCCCGCCTCCGCGCCATGCTCGAGTTCGCCCGACCTGGCGTTCATCATGGAAGCGCATAGTGGATTGTCGGCGAAGATCGTCGAGGAGGCAGGGTTTGCCGGCGTTTGGGCGTCGGGCCTGTCGATTTCGGCCATGCTCGGTCTGCGCGACAACAACGAAGCGTCGTGGACGCAGGTGCTGGACGTGCTGGAGTTCATGGCCGACGCGACGTCGCTGCCGATCCTGGTGGACGGCGACACCGGCTACGGCAATTTCAACAACGTGCGCCGGCTGGTCCGCAAGCTCGGCGAGCGCGGGATCGCCGGGGTGTGCCTCGAGGACAAGCTGTTCCCGAAAACCAACTCGTTCCTCGGCGAGCGGCAGCCGCTGGCCGATCTCGGCGAGTTCTGCGGCCGGCTGCAGGCCGGCAAGGACGCCCAGACCGACCCCGACTTCGTGGTCGTCGCCCGCACCGAGGCGCTGATCAGCGGCCACTCGATGGATGAGGCGCTGCGCCGGGCCGAGGCCTACCACGCGGCCGGGGCCGACGCGATCCTGGTGCATTCCAAGCGCTCCGACCCGTCCGAGATCACGGGCTTCATGCAGCGCTGGGACGGCCGCTGCCCGGTGGTGGTGGTGCCGACCATGTATTACGCGACCCCGGCCGACACCTTCCGCGCAGCGGGCGTGTCGCTGGTGATCTGGGCCAACCACATGGTCCGCGCCTCGATCAGCGCGATGCGGGACGCGGCGCGGCAGATCGCCCGCAGCGAGTCGCTGGTGGACGTCGAGGGCCGGGTCACCAGCGTGCGCGAGATCTTCCGGCTGACCGGCAATGACGAGCTGGAAGCGGCGACCCGGCTCTATCTGCCGGCCACGCAGCGGGCGAGCGCGATCGTGCTCGCCGCCTCGCGCGGGTCCGGCCTGGATGAGGCCACCGCCGATCGGCCGAAATGCATGGTGGACGTGCGCGGCAAGCCGCTGCTGCGCCGGCTGCTGGACACGCTCGACGCCGGCGGCATCGCCGACGTCACCGTCGTGCGCGGCTACTGCAAGGCGGCGATCCCGCCCGACGGCATCCGCGTGGTCGACAACGACGACTACGAGCACACCGGCGAGGCCGCCTCGCTGGCGTGCGCCATCGACCGGCTGCAGGGCGAGACGGTCGTGGTGTACGGCGACGTGCTGTTCCGCCGCTACATCCTCGACGGGCTGATGGAGTCGGCGGCCGACATCACGATCGTGCTGGACCAATCGCGCCGCGAGGCCGCCAACCCGCGCGACCTGTTCGCCGCCGACCGCCCGCGCCACGGCGGCTACCTCGACGAGCAGCCGCCGCTGCTGACCGGCGTTGCGAGCGCGCCGGCCGAGGCGGCGGGCGAGTGGATCGGCTTGATGCGGGTCACCGCGGCCGGCGCCGACCTGCTGCAGGCGACGCTCGAGGCGATGCGGCAGGACGGCAGCCTGCGGGAGGCCGACTTGCCGTCCGTGCTGGAGCGGGTGGCGGCCGGGCATCCCGTGGCGGTGCACTACATCACCGGGCATTGGCTCGATGTGGACACGCTCGGCGACCTGGCCGAAGCGCGGAACTTCTCCTAGTGCTCGAGCCCGGCGTCTTCCTCGAGGCGGCGGCCGCCAACGGCATCGACTTCTTCACCGGCGTGCCGTGCAGCTTCCTGACCCCGCTGATCAACGGCCTGCTCAGCGACCCGGCGCTGGCCATACGTCGGCGCCGCCAGCGAGGGGGAGGCGGTGGCGATCGCCGCCGGCGCCTGGCTGGCCGGGCGCGGAACGGCGGTGATGTGCCAGAACTCGGGGCTCGGCAACGCGGTCAACCCGCTGACCTCGCTGAACGCGCCGTTCCGCATCCCGACCCTGCTGTTCGTCACCTGGCGCGGCCAGCCGGGCCTGGCCGGACGAGCCGCAGCACGAGCTGATGGGCCGCATCACCCAGGACCTGATCGCGCTGATGGGGTTCGAGCAGGCCGCGTTCCCGACCGACGCGGAGGCGGTGGCGCCGGCCTGATCGCGGCGAAGGCGGCGATGGACCGCACCGGCCTGCCGTTCGCCTGGTGATGGCGCAGGGCACCTGGCCGACGCGCCGCTCGACCAGCCGCCGCCGGGCCGCCGCAGCCGCCGGGCCGGCGCCTGGACCTCACCGGCGGCGGCGAGCGCCCGACCCGGGCCGCCTTGCTGGAGCGGGTGCTGGCGGCGGCGCCCGACGACGCTGCCGTCGTGGCCACCACCGGCAAGGCCGGGCGGGAGCTGTTCACGCTGGCCGACCGGCGAGCAGCACCTCTACCAGGTCGGGCTCGATGGGCTGCGCGAGCGCCGATGGGCCTGGGCGTCGCGCTGAGCACCGGCCGCCGCACGCGTCGTGCTGGACGGCGACGGGGCGGCGCTGATGAAGCTCGGCAGCCTCGCGACCATCGGCGCCTACGCGCCGCCCAGCCTGATCCACGTGCTGCTGGACAACGGCGTGCACGACTCGACCGGCGGCCAGGCGACGGTGTCGGCGGGCGTCGATTTTGCCGGCGTGGCGCTGGCCTGCGGCTATCGCGCGGCGTTCGTGTGCGACGACGCGGCGGGGTTCGACAGCGGCCTTCGCGCAGGCGCTCGCGGCAACCGGGCCGGTCCTGGTGCATGCGCGGATCCGGCCCGGATCGATGACGAAGCTGGGCCGGCCGACGGTCGCGCCGCACGAGGTGGCGCAGCGGTTCCGTGCTTTCCTTGCGGGTCAGGCGGCGGGCTGAGTTCTCGCCGCTCAGGCGGCGGGCTGAGTTCTTGCCGCTCAGGCGGCGGGCTGACCTCGGTGCTCGGCGACGAACGCGCCGATCTCGCGCAGCGCGCGCCGGATGTCGTCGGGGCCGATGGCGCCGATGCAGCCGATCCGGAAGCTCGGTTCACGGGTCAGCTTGCCGGGGTAGATGACGATCCCGCGCGCGTGCAGGAACTGGTAGAACGCCTCGAACCCGAACCACGCGCCCGGGGGCATGCGGAAGGTGACGATCACCGGCGCCTGCAGCGCCGGCGGCAGATAGGGCTCGAAGCCCAGCGCCCGCATGCCGTCCAGCAGCACGTCGCGGTTGGCTGCGTAGCGCCGCGTCCGTGCCGCGATGCCGCCCTCTGCCGCGAGCTGCTGCAGCGCCGCCGCGAGCCCCGCCACCACCTGCACCGGCGGCGTGAAGCGCCATTGTCCGTTCGCCTCGAACCCGCGCCACTGGTCCACCAAATCGAGGCTCAAGCTGTCGGCACGGCCCGCGGCCTGGGCCAGCAGCGCGCGGTCGGCGATGACGAAGCCCAGCCCCGGGACCCCTTCGAGCCCCTTGTTGCTCGACCCGGCCAAGGCCGCGAACGGCGCCGTCGCGCCGTCGATCGGCACCGCGCCGAACGCGCTCATGGCGTCGAGCAGCAACCGCCGCCCGGCTGCCCGCACCACCCCGGCCACCGCCTCCAATGGGTTGAGCAGGCCGCTCGTGGTCTCGACATGGACCAGCGGCGACGTCGGTAATGGCGGGATCGGCGGCCAGGGCTGCCGCCACCGCGCCGGGGTCGACCGCGCGCGTCCTCCGGCGCCTCGAGCGCCACGACCGCCCGGCGGCAGCGGCGGGCGATCTCGACGATGCGGCGGCCATACGCGCCATTGACCGCGACCAGCAGCGTGCCGTCGCGCGGCACCAGGCTCTGCACCATCGCTTCCACCGCGAAGGTGCCGCTGCCCTGCACCGGGATCGCCGCGTGGCTGCCGGCCACCCCGGCGAGGGACGCCAGCTCGGTCCGCATCGCCTCGCTCATGCGGATGAAATCGCCGTCGCGGGAGCCCCAGTCGCGGCCGAGCGCGGCGCGGGTTTGCGGCGACGTGGTCAGCGGACCCGGGGTCAGGAGCAGCGTTTGCGCGGCGTGCGGAGGCATGCTTACAGTCCAGCGATGGGGGATGGACCTGTAGCGGAAGGCCGCCGGTGCGGCCAGCCGACCACATGACGGCCGGCGCGAGGCGTTTGCGGTGAAGTGGGGAGCGAAGTGGGGCGGGCTGCTGTCCGGCCTCGCCGGGCTCGGTCTGGCAGCCTGGCTCCTGGCCAGCTACGGGATCGACCGCATCTTCGACCTGCTGGCGCATGCGGGCGTCGGCGGCGTCGCGATCGTGGTGCTGTTCCACCTGGTGCAACTGCTGTTCTCGGCCGCGGCCTGGCGCGCCATCACCGCCGCCGGCCCGGGGTTCGGGCTCGACGTGTTCGTGCTGCTGCGCTGGGTGCGGGAAGGGATCAACAACCTGCTGCCAGTGGCGCAGATCGGCGGCGAGTTCGTCACCGCCCGGCTGCTGCAGCGGCGCGGCATGTCGCTGCCGGTGGCGATCGCCGGCGCCGTCGCCGACCTCACGATGGAGATGCTGACCCAGATCGCCTTCACGCTGCTGGGCTTGGCGCTGCTGCTGCATCGGGTGGGCGGCGCCGGCGGGCTCGCCGGATCGGTGGCGAGCGGCTTGGTCGCGGCCGGGCTGGTGGCGGCGCTGTTCCTCGGCGCGCAATGGCTGGGCCTGGCCAGCCTGATGGAGCGCGGCCTGCTGCGGCTCGGGCGCGCGCTCGGCTGGGCCGGCACCGGTCAGGTGGCCGGGCTGCACGCGGCGCTGATCGCCTGCTATCGCCGACGCCGCCATGTGGCGCGCGCCGCCGTCAACCACAGCGTGTCGTGGCTGCTGGGTGGCGCGGAGGTCTGCCTGGCCTTGCACCTGCTCGGCCACGACGTCGGCCTCGAGGAGGGGCTGGTGATCGAGAGCCTCGGGCAGGCGCTGAAGGCGGCGGGCTTTGCGGTGCCGGGGGCGCTGGGCGTGCAGGAAGGGGGGCTGATCATCGTCTGCCAGGCATTCGGCCTCGCGCCTGAACTCGCCATCGCTTTGTCGCTGATGAAGCGGCTGCGCGAGGTGCTGCTCGGCGTGCCGGCGCTGCTGGCCTGGCATCGGCTGGAGCGCGCGCCGCGGGCGCTCGCCGGCACGGTGCCGCCATGATCCAGACCACCTGGTCGCATCTGTTCGTGCGGGTGTTCGTGCGTCCGCTGATCGGCACCGGGGTCACGCCCAACCACCTTACCACGCTGCGGCTGCTGACCGGGGTGGCCGCCTGTGCGGCGGTGGCGCTCGGCACGCCGGCCGGGCGGGGCTGGGGCGGGGCGCTATGGCTGTTGTCGGCGCTGCTGGACCGTGCGGACGGCGAGCTGGCCCGGCTCGGCAACATGATGAGCGAGGCCGGGCACCGCTACGACTACCTGGTCGATACCGGCGTGACGGCGTTGTTCTTCGTCGCACTCGGGATCGGCGCGCGCGACGCGTGGCTGGGGCCGTGGTCGGTGCCGCTTGGCCTGTTGGCGGGGGGCGCGCTGCTGCTGTCCAACCGCTGGTCGGAGGCGTTGGAGAACCGGACCGGCCGCGTCGCCCGGGCGTTCTCCGGCGCTTGGGGCTTTGACCTCGACGACTTGCTCTATTTGCTGGCGCCGGTCGCTTGGCTGAACTGGAACCTGCCGGTCCTCATCGCCGCGGCACTCGGCACCAGCATCGCCGCCGCCCTCGTCCTGGTGCGCCTGCGCCGCCTGCCGGCCGAAGCGTGATCCCGGATGCGGGTCTGGGGGCGCTCGCCCCCAGCGGGTCCAGGGCAGAGCCCCGGCGTCGCCTCCCACGATGACCGGACTGCTCGCCGCCGTTGCCGCGTGGTGCGGCCGCCGAGCCGGCGTGGTCGCCGTGCTGGCGCTGCTGGCCGGCCTCGGCGGGGCGCTGCTCGTGCAGGCCCGGCTCGGCGTCAGCACCGACACCGGCCGGCTGTTCTCGGCCTCGCTGCCCTGGAAGCAGCGCCAGGCGGAGCTGCAAGCGGCGTTCCCGCAAGGCGAGGACCTGCTGGTCGTGGTCGTCGACGCGACGGTCCCGGAGGCGGCCGACGCCACCGCCGCGTCGCTGGCCGAGGCGCTGGCCGGCGACCCGCACTTCTCCGCCGTGACCCGGCCGGACGCGTCGCCCTGGTTCACCCGCAACGCGCTGCTGTTCGTCCCGCCGGACAAGCTGCAGCCGCTGCTCGACCAGACGATCGACGCGCAGCCGTTCCTGGGCCAGCTCGCGGCCGATCCCAGCCTGCGCGGCCTGGCGGCGGCGCTCGGCCTGATCGCCGAGGGGGTCGAGCGGGGACAGGCCGACCTCGCCGGGTTCGCGCCGGCGCTGCGCGGCTTCCACACCGCGCTGGCGGCGGCCGCGGCCGGCCACCCGGCGCCGCTGTCCTGGGAAACGCTGCTCGCCGGTCCCCTGGCCGCGCTGGCCGGGCAATACCGGTTCGTGCTGGCCAAGCCCGTGCTCGACTACGGCGCGCTGCAGCCGGGGGCCGCCGCCACCGCCGCCATCCGCGCCGCCGCCGCCCCGCTCGAGTTCGTGCGGGACGGCACCGCGCGGGTCCGCATCACCGGTTCGGTCGCGCTCGACGACGACGAGTTCGCGTCCGTCGCCCAAGGCGCCGCCGGCGGGCTGCTGGCGAGCCTGGTGCTGGTCACGCTGTGGCTGTTCCTGGCGGTGCGGTCGTGGCGGCTGATCGTGCCGATCGTGCTGACCCTGCTGCTCGGGCTCGACCTCACGGCCACGTTCGCCGCGGCCGCGGTCGGCACGCTGAACCTCGTGTCGGTCGCGTTCGCGGTACTGTTCGTCGGCTTGGCGGTCGATTTCGCGATCCAGTTCGCGGTGCGGTTTCGTGAAGCGCGACTGCATCGGGATGCCATGGCCGGCGCGCTCGCGGCGACCGCGGGCGGCGCCGGCGCGCAGATCCTGGTCGCCGCGCTGGCGACCGCCGCCGGCTTCCTGGCCTTCGCGCCGACATCGTTCGCGGGGGTGGCGCAGCTCGGCATCATCGCCGGGGTCGGCATGCTGATCGCTTTCTCCTGCACCCTCACCGTGCTGCCCGCGCTGCTGGTGCTGTTCCGCCCGGCGCCGGAAGCGGCCGAGGTGGGGCTGCGCTGGGCGCGCCCGGCCGACGAGTGGATCGTCCGGCGGCATCGCGCGGTGCTGGGCGGCAGCGCGGCGGCGGCCCTGCTCGGGATCGCGCTGCTGCCGTGGCTCGGCTTCGACAGCGACCCGCTGCACACCAAGAACCAGTCGACGGAGTCGGTGCGCACCCTGGACGACTTGGTGCAGGACCCGATCACCAACCCGTACAGCATCGACATCCTGGCGCCCTCGGCCGCCGCGGCGGCGGCGCTCGCGCCGAAGCTGCGGGCGCTTCCCTCGGTTGACGACGTGCTCACCCTCGACAGCCTGGTGCCGGACGATCAGGCCGCCAAGCTGGCCATGCTGCAGGACGCGGCCGGCTTGCTGCAGGCGTCGCTGACGCCGGACGCGAAGGCCACAGCCCCGTCTGCGGCAGAGCTGCGCGACGCGGTGCGGAGCGCTGCCGCGCGCCTTGCGTCCGTGCGCGGCAAGCTCCCCGACAGTGACCCGCTCGCCGGGATCGCCGGCGACCTGGCCGCCCTCGGCAACGCGAGCGACCCGGTCCTGCTCGCCGCCAACCGGGCGTTGACCCGGTTCTTGCCGCTGCAGCTCGATCGGCTTCGCGTTGCCTTGGCGGCCGGTCCCGTCACCCGCGACGACGTGCCGCCCGACGTCAAGCGCGATTGGGTCACGCCAGACGGCCGGGCCAAGCTGCAGGTGCTGCCGCGGCACACGGCGGCGGCCGGCAATGCCGGGCTGCACCGGTTCGTGGCCGAGGTGACCGCGGTGGCGCCCGATGCGGGCGGGGCGGCCGTGACGATCGTGCGCAGCGCCGACACCATCATCGGCGCGTTCCGGGCCGCGGCCCTCAGCGCCATCGTGTGCATCGCCGTCATCCTGCTGCTGTCGCTGCGGCGGCTGCTCGACACCGGGCTGGTGCTGATGCCGCTGCTGCTGTCCTCGCTGCTGACGGTCGCGTTGACGGTCGCCATCAAGCTGCCGCTGAACTTCGCCAACATCATCGCCCTGCCCTTGCTGCTGGGCGTCGGCGTGTCGTTCAACGTCTACTTCATCATGAACTGGCGTGCCGGCCGAACCCATCCGCTGAGCTCGGCGACGGCGCGGGCCGTGCTGTTGTCGGCGCTGACCACGGCAACCGCGTTCGGCTCGCTCGCGGTCTCGTCGCATCCTGGCACGGCCAGCATGGGGCGCCTGCTGCTGCTGAGCCTGGCCTGCACGCTGCTGACCACCTTCCTGTTCGTCCCGGCGGTCCTCGCCGCGCTGCCGCGGCCGCCGCAGCGGGAGGGGGGCGGTCCGCAGGGCCGGGGGAATTAGCCGGCCGGGGTGCGGCGCTCCCAGGCGGGATCGAACGTCACCAAGCCGGATTGCGCCTCGATGCAGACGAGGTTGTTCTCCACCTGCTGCACCCCGGGCGTGTTCTCGGCCAGCACCTCCAGCGCCTGGCGGGCGTGGCTGTCGAACACGCAGCCGCCCAGCCGCACGACCCCGTGCCTCACCGCAACGTCGGCCAGGCGGCCCGGCGACCACGGCTCCCGCTCCATCGCCGCCAGGATCGACTGCCGGATCGCCGCGTCCTCCACCCGGTCCGGCGCCGCGGCGGCGAGTGCCGCGCCGACCCGTGCCACCAGGTCGGAGCGGCTGACGACGCCCACCAGCCGGTTGCCGCGCACCACCGGCAACCGCTTGACCCGGTGCTTGCGCATCAGCGCCGCCACCTGCGACAGCGGCGCATCCTCGTCCACGGTGATGACGTCGGTGGTCATGATCTCCAACACTCGGCGGCCATGGGTGTGGACGTAGTCGTCGGCCAGCGCGCCGGGCCGGAACACGCACGCCAGCCAGCCGGGCTTGTCGCCGAGCGTGCCGGTCTCGACCCGGCGCAGCAGGTCGCCCTCGGTCAGCATGCCGATCGGACGGCCCTCGGCGTCGACCACCGGCACGCCGCTGATCCGGTGCTGCGTCATCAGCGTGATCGCCTGGCCGAGGCTGGTGCCGGGGCCGATCGCCAGCGCCGGCTGGCTCATGATGTCACGGGCGCGGCGGGGCAGACGGGTGTCGTGGTTCGGCATGGCTGGCCTCCTGCGATGCCGCCCCTGGAGTCCGGCCGGCACGACGACGCTGCGCGCCGCCGGACGCGGTTTCCTTGACCTGGGTCAAACAAGCGCCGGTCCGGGCGGTATGACACTCGCATCACAATGTCGTGGCTTCCGCCGTGCCGCGGGACTATGCTCCGAGACGGGCCGTCGTTCGGGTGGGGTGCCTCGATGAACAGGAGCGTGACGCCGACCGTGGTCGGCCGGCTCGGGGCCGCCGAGCCCTGCGCCCATTGCGACGTGCGGCACCGCAGCGTCTGCAGCGCGGTGTCGGACGCCGACCTCAGCCGCCTCGCCGCCGTCGCGGTGGTCCGCGAGTACGAGCGCGGCAAGACGTTCATCGACGAGAGCGAGCCCGCCGAGCACTTCTTCAACATCACCGCCGGCACCGCCAAGCTGTTCAAGCTGCTGCCCGACGGGCGGCAGCACGTGACCGGCTTCGCCGGCATCGGCCATTTCCTCGGTCTGGCGGTGTCCGACACCTACGCGTTCAGCGCCGAAGCGATCGAGCCGGTCCAGGTCTGCCGGTTCTCGCGCACCAAGCTGCGCGCGCTGCTGGACGATGTCCCGGCGCTCGAGCATCGCCTGCTGCAGACCGCCTGCAACGAGCTGGTGATCGCGCAGGAGCAGATGCTGACGCTCGGCCGCAAGACCGCGCAGGAGCGCGTCGCCAGCTTCCTGCTGGCCTGGAGCCGCACCACGGGATGCGGCGGTCCGAGCGCCGGGCGCGGGCGCGATCGCGTGCCGCTGCCGATGACGCGGGGCGAGATCGCCGACCACCTCGGCCTGACGATCGAGACCGTCAGCCGCACCTTCAGCCGGTTCCGCGCCGGCGGCCGCATCGAGACGCCATCCACCGCCGACGTCGTCATCCTCGACCGCCCCTGGCTGGAAGCACTGGCCGCCGGAACCGCGTGAGCGGCCCCCGGCTTCCCGGTTTTTAGCGCCGGAGCTGCCGCTCGATGCGGCGGCTGTAGAGCGACAGCGCGAAGCAGCATACGAAGAAGACGAGGCTGACAAATGTGAAACCCTCGGCGGCGAGGCCGGGCCAGGCCGGGTCGCGCAGGGCCTGCGACATGATGCCGAGCAGGTCGAACACGCCGATGATGCTGACGAGGGTGGTGTCCTTGAACAGATCGATGCCGGTGTTGACCAGGCCCGGGATCGCCTGCCGCAAGGCTTGCGGCAACAGGATCAGCCGGTTCACCTGGCCGCTCCGCAGCCCCAGGCAATAGGCGGCCTCGTCCTGGCCCACGGCCACGGCTTGCAGCCCGCCGCGCACCACTTCGGCCATGTAGGCGCCGTAGAACAGCGACAGGGCCGCAACCGCGCGCAGCAGCCGGCCGGCGCTGACGCCGTTGGGCAGGAACAGCGGCACCATGATCGCCGCCACGAACAGGACGCCGAGCAGCGGCAGGCCGCGCCAGGTCTCGATGAAGACCGCCGACGCGGCGCGCAGCACCGGCAGTGGCGACTGCCGCCCGAGCGCCAGCAGGATCCCGAGCGGCAAGGCGGCGGCGGTGACGAGCGTCGCGAGCACCACGTTCAGCATCAGCCCGCCCCACGCGTCCATCTCGACCGCCGGAAGCCCGGCCACCCCGCCCAGCAGCAGCACGCCGGCGACCGGCAGCCCGAGCAGCAGCAGCGCCGCCAGGAACCGCCCGCGATGGCGCGACGGCTGCAGCACCGGCGCGCAGAACGCGAGAAGCAGGACGGCGGCAAGGTTGACCCGCCAGCGCTCGGCCTCGGGGTAGTGGCCGTAAACCAACAGCGGCAGCCGCAGCCGGACGAAGGTCCAGCAGGCGCCGCCGGCGGTGCAGCCCGAACGGTCCACGCCGCCGAGATGGGCGGCTCCGACCGCCCAGTGCAGGAACGGCGCCGCGATCGCGGCCAGGGCCGCGGCGGACAGCAACGTGAGGGCGGTATTGGCGGCCGAGCTGAACAGGTTGCGGCGCACCCAATCACGCAAGCCCCGGGCGCGCATTCCCGGCATCATCGCTGCACGATGGCCACGCGGCGGTTGTACCAGTTCATGAACGCGGCCACGCTCAGGCTGATGGACAGGAACACGGCTGCGATCAGCGCCATGGTCTCGATCTCGCGCCCCGACTGGTTCAGCACCGTGCCGCCGAATATTTGGAACAGCTCGGGATAGGCGATCGCGGCGCCGAGCGAGCTGCTTTTGACCAGGTTCAGGTATTGGCTGGTGAGCGGCGGCACCATAATCCGCACCGCTTGCGGCAGCACCACCGACAACAGCACCCGGGCCGGGCGCAGGCCGAGCGCACGGGCCGCCTCGGTTTGCCCGGCCGGCACCGCCTCGATGGCGCCGCGCACGATCTCGGCGATGAAGGCGGCGGAGTAAATCGACAGGCCGAGCCACAGCGCCACCAGCTCGGGCGGCACCACGGCGCCGCCGCGCACGTTGAAGCCGCCCACCGCCGGCCAGTCGATCGCCCGCACCGCGGCCCAGGCCAGGCCGCACGCCAGCAGCGCCGGCAGCGCAGCCCAGCGCCTCAGCCGGCGCCGGGAGACCAGCAACGCGGCGCCCGCCAGCACGGCCGCGGCGCCGCCGAGCAGCCAGAAGCCGTCGGGCACCAGAAGCAAGGACGGCACGTAAAGGCCACGGATGTTGAGCAGGATGCCCGGCGGGAGCGCAATGCTGTTGCGCGGCGGCGGCAGCACCTGCAGCACCACGGTGTACCAGAACACGATCTGCACCAGCTGCGGCGTGTTGCGCACCAGCTCGACGAACGCCGCCGCCAGCAGGCGCAGCAGGCCGTTGATCGACAGCCGCATCACCCCCACCAGCAACCCGAGCAGCGTCGCCGCAACGATGCCGAGCGCCGACACCAGCAGCGTGTTGGCCAAGGCCACCAGCATGGCCCAGCCGTAGCTGTCGCTGGTGACCCAGGACAGGATGTGGAACGGGATGTCGAAATTGGCCGGCAGCGCGAGGTAGTCGAACCCGAGCCGCATGTGCCGCGCGGCGAGGTTCTCCCCGGCCGTATGGACCAGCCCGGCCGCGATGGCCACGGCGGCCGCGAGCACCAGCCATTGCGCCCGCCGGGCGGCCGGCGAGGGCCGCGCGATCAGGCGCGGACGCCTCTTCTCAGGGTCATCGGCTCAGTGCCACCGGCTCAGTGCCACCGGCTCAATACCACGGCGGCGGGATCTGCAGGCCGCCGTTCAGCCACAGATTGTTCATGCCGCGCGGCAGGCCGAGCCCCTTGGCGCCGAAATAGGTGTCGTACACCTCGCCGTAATTGCCGACGTCGCGGATGATGCGGAACGACCAGTCGTCGTCGAGCCCGAGCATTTTGCCGAACCCGCCCTCGAGGCCGAGGAATTTCCTCATGGATGGATCGGTGGCGGTGGTTTTGGCAGCGGCGACGTTGGCGCGGGTGAGGCCCAGCACCTCGCCCTCCAGCATCGCGAAATGGGTCCATTTCACCAGGTTGGTCCAGCGCTCGTCACCCATCCGCGTGTAGGGGCCGATCACCGAGCGGGAGATCGTTTCTTCGAGGATCGCCCAATCCGCCGGCGTCTTCATGCTCGAGCGCGCGGCCGCGACGCTGCCGGCGTCGTCGGTGTAGCCGTCGCAGCGCCCGGCTTCGGCGGCGGCGAAGGCCTGCTCCGGGCGCTCGAACAGCAGGGTCGCGATCTTGGTGGAATTGTTCTTGTTGTAGTCGGCGATGTTCTTCTCGAGCGTGGTGCCGGTCTCGAGGCAGATGGTGGCGCCGTCGAGCTCCTTGACGCTGTTCACCTTCAGCGACTTGCGCACCATGAAGCCCTGGCCGGTGTAAAAGTTGGTCACCGGCTCGGCGAGGCCCAGTTCGGTGTTGCGGACGAAGGTGTGCTCGGAATCGCGCACCAGCAGGTCGATCTCGCCCGACTTCAGCACGGTGAAGCGGACCTGGGAGGTCAGGCCGACATATTTCACCTTGTCCGGGTCACCGAGGATCGCGTCGGCGAGCGCGCGGCACAAGGCCACGTCCAGGCCCTGGTACTTGCCGGACGCGTCCTGGAAGGCATAGCCGGGGATGCCGCTATCGACCCCGCACACGAGCTGACCGCGCTGCTTCACCGCGTCCAGGGTCGGGCTGCGCGTGTCCTGTGCGGCGGCGGGTGCCGCCAGCCCCAAAACGAGCGACAGGCCGGCGATGCCGCCGAGTATGTCTTTCAAGCGGCGCATGCGGCGCGATCCTTCCTTGGCGGCAACGGGATAACGAGGATGTCATGAACCCGGACGTCGGCTCAAGGTCGTTGCGGCCCATCGTTCGATCGATTGGCCGGGGAATCAGTTGATCAGGAAGCCGCCATCGACCGGAAGCGTGGCGCCGTTGACCATGGCGGCGGCGTCGGACAGCAGGAAGGCGATCACCCGCGCCACCTCGACCGGCTGGACGAAGCGGCCCAGCGGCACGCGCGCCAGCATCGGCCCCGATTTCTCCGGGGCGCTCCAGACCTTCTCGGCCATCGGCGTCAGCGTCACCACCGGATTGACCGCGTTCACCCGGATGCCGCGCCGGCCGAGCTCGTTCGCCATGGCCCGGGTGAGGCCGTCGAGCGCCCCCTTCGAGGCGCAATAGGCGGCGTGGTCGGCAAAGCCGATGGAGGACGCGATGCTGGACACGTTGACAACGGCGCCGCCCAGGCCGCGGGCGATCCGGTCGCGCGCATAGGCCTGGGCGAGCTGCATCGGCGCCCGGCAGTTGACGGCCATCACGCGGTCGAAGGTGGCCGGCGCGAGATCGAGAAAGGCGTCCAGCTCGGCCACCCCGGCGCAGTTGACCAGCAAGTCGGCCGGCAGCGCTTGCGGGATGGACGCCGCCACGGCGTCGGCGTCGGCGAGGTCCAAGGCGAGGGTGCGGCAGCCGATCTCGGCGGCGAGGCTCGCGAGGTCCTCGGGCGAGCGGCTGAGCGCCACCACCGCGGCGCCTAACCCGGCCAGATGCACGGCAGTGGCGCGGCCGATGCCCTTGCCGGCACCGGTAATCAGGACCGTCTTGCCGCCGAAATCCACCGTCGTCGCCGGCGTGGTCACCGGGCCGCTCAGAATGCGACCCCTTCCTTGTCGAACCCGTACGCCTGCGCCGCCGCGAAGCCGGCGCCGAAGCCTTCGCCCTTGCCGAGCATGCGCCGCCCCGCGGTCTGCAGCACCAGCGTTTCGCCCCGCCCGGTCTGCCCATGGATCAGGGTGGAGCCGCCCAGGCTTTCGCACAGATCGGCGGCCAGCGCGATGCGGTGCTCGCCCTCGCCGAAGCCCAGGTGCTCCGGGCGCAGGCCGAGCGTCGCCTGCTCGCCCGGCCGCATGGCCGCCACGCCGCCGGTCCGGCGCGCGGCGACGCGCAGCGGCGCGTCCAGCGCGGGATGCGTCACCACCGCCGTCGCATCGTCGCGCGACACGATCTCGACCGGCAGGAAGTTCATCTTCGGCGAACCGATGAACCCGCCCACGAACATGTTGGCCGGCGTCTCGTAGAGCGCTTCCGGCGAGCCGATCTGCTCCACCTTGCCGCCGCGCAGCACCACGATGCGGTCGGCGAGCGTCATCGCCTCGACTTGGTCGTGGGTCACGTAGACCATCGTCACGCCGAGGTCGCGATGCAGGCGGGCGATCTCGACCCGCATCTGCGCCCGCAGCTCCGCGTCGAGGTTGGACAGCGGCTCGTCGAACAGGAACAGCTTCGGGTGGCGTACGATGGCGCGGCCGATCGCCACCCGCTGCCGCTGGCCGCCGGAAAGCTGGCGCGGCTTGCGGTCGAGCAGCGGCTCCATCTGCAGGATACGCGCCGCCTCGGCCACTTGCCGGGCGATCTCGGGCTTGGGCACCTTGGACATCTTGAGCCCGAAGCCGATGTTCTCGCGCACCGTCATGTGCGGGAACAGCGCGTAGCTTTGGAACACCATCGACACCTGGCGCCGCGCCGGCTCGGTGTCGGTGACGCGCACGCCGTCGATAAAGACGTCGCCGCCGCTCACCTCCTCGAGCCCGGCGATCATCCGCAGCAGGGTGGACTTGCCGCAGCCCGACGGGCCGACGAACACCACGAACTCGCCGCGCCGGGCGGCAATGTCGACGCCGTTGATGACGTTGGTGGCGCCATACCGCTTCTCGATGCGCTCGAGCCGGAGGAAGTCGGCGTCGCTCACTTGGTGGCTCCCATCGTCAAGCCGCGCACCATGTGGCGGGACACGAGGAGGGCGAAGATCGTCACCGGCAGCACGATGACGGTGCCGGTCGCCATGATCTTGCCCCAGGGCAGCTCGTAGCCCGACATGAAGCTGGTGGCGATGACGGGCGCGGTCTGCGCCTCGCGCCGGGTCAGCACGAGGGCGTAGAGCAACTCGTTCCAGGAGAAGATGAAGCCGAAGATCGACGCCACCGCGACCCCGGGCACGCCGAGCGGCAAATAGATGCGCCAGAAGATGTCGAACTGGCTGGCGCCTTCCAGCCGCGCCGCTTCCTCGAGGTCGCGCGGAATGCTGCGGAACTGGTCGGTGCAGAGCCAGATCACCAGCGGCAGGATGAAGGTGACGTAGACCAGGATCAGCACGAGATGGGTGTCGAGCAGCCCGGCGCTTTGGGCCACCAGGTAGATCGGCAGCGCCAGCACGATGGGGCTGATGAAGCGGTTGGAGATGAACCAGAACCACAGGTCGGACTTGCCGCGGAACTCGTAGCGGGCCAGCGCGAACGCCGCCGGCGTGCCGAGCAGCACCGACAGCAGCGTGCTGCACAGGGCGACGATCAGCGAGTTCATGATCGCCTTCACCACCTTGTCGTCGGCGAACACCGCGGCGTAGTTGTCCAGCGTCGGCGCGAACAGCCACACCGGCGGCGAGGCGAGCAGGTCGGCCGGCGTTTTGAACGACGACGAGATCATCCAGTAGAACGGGAAGATCGTCAGCACGAGCACCGCCGCGAGCCCCAGCCCATGCAGCGCGCGCCCGGGAAGGCGGCCGGACATCATTCGATCTCCCGATAGAAGAAGGTGATGTAGAGGCGGGACAGCACGACCGTGATCAGCAGCAGGATCAGCGCCTGCGCCGAGGCGGTGCCGAGGTCGAACACGCGGAAGCCGATGCGCTGGATGTAGATCGAGATCAGCTCGGTCGCCGCACCCGGGCCGCCGCGAGTCATGGTAAACACCACATCGAACAGCTTCAGCACGTCGGCCGAGCGCAGGATCAGCATCGCGGTGAAGCCCGGCAGCAGGTACGGGAATTGCACGTGGCTCAGCAGCGCCCGCTTGCTCGGCGTCTCCAGCCGGGCCGCCTCCTCGATCTCGACCGGCACCATCGACAGGCCGGACAGGAAGATCAGCGCGCAGAACGGCGTCCACTGCCAGACGTCCATGGCGCAGATGGCGGCGAACGCGCCGCCCGAGGTGCCAAGCCAGTCGAACGGCTGGAACCCGAACGCGCCGACGGCGACGTTGACGATGCCGAAATCGCGGTTGAACAGCAGCCGCCCGAGCAGGCCCACCACCGCGTAGGTGGTGGCCAGCGGCACCACCAGCGACACCCGGGCGAGCGCGCGCAGCACGCCGAGCCCGGGCCGGTGCAGCAGCAGGGCGATGCCGAGGCCGAGCGCGATCTCGATCGGCATGACGCACAGGAAGAACTGCGCCGTGCGCCCCAGCGTCTGCCAGAAAGTCGGGTCGGTCAGCACCTGCTGATAATTGGCCAGGCCGACGAACGGGAAGCCGTCGCGGGCGCGGGTCAGGTTGTAGCGGCGCAGCGAGGTGACGAGCGCGAAGCCGGTCGGATAGAGCCCGATCAGCCCCAGCGCCAGCACCGAGGGGGCGAGGAACCAGAGCGGGGTGAAGCGCCCGTAGCCGAGCCGGCGGCCGCGGTCAGTGGTGGTCGTCATGGGCAGCGATCAATCGCAAGGGACCGCCCGGCAGGGACCGGGCGGTCCGGAGGTTACTGCAGCAGCTTCTTCTTGCCGTCGTAGTAGCCTTCCTTCTGCAGGATGGCCTCCATGCGGCTGCCGATGTCCTTGGCGCCCTGCTCCGTGGTGACCTCGCCGAGCATCATCTTGGAGCCGAACTCGGCGACGATCTCGGAGATCGCCGGCCAGGCGGGGAAGCGCGGCCGGAACTCCGGCACGCCCTTCTGCCAGGAGGCGACCATCGGCTCGACGAAGCTGTACTTCGTCTTGACCGCCGGGTCGTCATAGACGGCCATGCGCCCGGACACGCCGCCGGCCTCGACGTACGGCTTGGCGATGGCGTCCGAGGTCGCCCACTGGATGAAGATCCAGGCCGCCTTCTGCTCCTTTTCCGGCGCCTGCGCGGCGACCGCGAGCGAGAAGCCGCCAAGCGCCGGCAGCCGCCCGGCCGTCCCGCTCGGCTCCGGTGCCACGCCGAGGCAGTCGCCGAGCTTGGACGTCTTGGGGTCGGTCAGCGTCGAGTAGAACGCCGACCATTCCGTGATCATCGCGACCTGGTTCTGCGCCAGCGCGTTGACCGCCTCGGCATGGTCGTAGCTGACGATGCCGGGCGGCATGTACTTCATCAGGTCCTGGCGGAACTGCAGACCGGCCTGGCTGTCCTTGCTCATCAGGTTGGAATGGAAGCTCTTGTCCAGCAGCGAACCACCGGCCGGCCACAGCACGCGCATGAAGCTGTCGGCCGACTGCGTCTCGCCGCGGCGCGATTGCAGTGCATAGGCGTACTGCTTCTTGTCCGCATTGGTCAGCTTCGGCGCGTAGACCTTCGCCAGCTCGTCCCAGGTTCCCGGCGGCTTGTCGAAGCCGGCGCTCTTGAGCATGCACTTGTTGTAGAACAGCAGGCCGGAATAGTTGTCGAACGGCAACCCGTAGGTGGTGCCGCCCCAGGAGCCGAACGCTTCCAGCAGCAGCGGGAAGAACCCCTTGAGGTTCAGGTTCGGATCGGTGATCGCGCTGTCGGCGGCGAACTTGTCGATGGGCAGGATCCACTTGTTCTCCGCGAACTCGCCGATCCAGACCAGGTCCACGAGCGCGATCGAGAGATCGCCCTGGCCGCTGAAGTTCAGCACCTCCTTTTCGCGCGTGTTCTCGTAGGGGACGATCTCGTAGTTGACCTTGATGCCGGTCTGCTTCTCGAACTCCGGCAACAGCTTGATGATGGCGCGGTAGCCCGGCCGGTCGAGGAAGATGACGTTCAGCTGGGTGCCCTTATAGGGCGTGGCCGCCTTGGCGATGTCCCACGCTGGGGCTGGGGCTGGGGCTGGGGCTTGGGCGCGGGCGGCGGGCGCGGCTGCCCAGGCGCTCGCCAGCAGCATCACCGCCGCGCTCACGCTGTGTCGAAGGCGCTTCATCGTGTTCCTCCTTGTTGGCCGTGCCCGTTCGTCGGCGATGTCGTTCTGCGGGCCGAGCGGACCGAAGCCTATCAATCGTTTGGCCGCTGTCCAGCGGCGAGACGGCGGCCAGCCGGGCGGCCGCCGCCGGGTCCGCAACTACATCCTTGCCCGTCGTTAACGGCGACTTGCCCGCCGAGCCGATCCGCCGCACATCGGTGCGACGGCCGGCCGGCCGTTCACCGGGCAAGGAGATGACCATGAACGCAGCCAGCCGAACCAGGCCGGACCCCGTCGCGTCCGAGCACCGGCGCGCGGCGGCCTGAGCGGTGGCCCGCAGCCTTGCCGCAGCCGACGTGTTCGGCTTCCGCAGCGTCGCCGCGCCGCAGATCGCGCCGGACGGGTCGCGCATCGTCGCCATCGTCACCCGGCGCGACATCGCCACCGACGCGCTGGTCCCCGCGCTGTGGCAGTTCACCGGCGGCACCGACTGGACGGCGCTGGCCGGCAGCGACGGCGTGCTGGTCGCGCGCATCGCCCCGGACGGACACCGGTTCGCGCTGATCCGCCGCACGCAGGCAGGCTACGAGCTATCCGTTCGCGCCGGCACCGAAGCGCCCGTCGTGCTGCATCGATCGGCGACGCCGATGCGCGAGCTGGCCTTTGCCCCGGACGGGCGCAGCCTCGCCTTCCAGGCCCGGATGGACGCGCCGCTGCCCGCCTGGCTCGGCTTGCCGGCGGCGCCCGAAGGCGCCTGCTGGGCCGAGCCGCCGCGCCACACCGACCGGCTGCTGTATCGCCACGACGCGATGGGCGAGCTGCCGGACAGCGTGTTCCACATCTTCGTCGTCCCCGCCGACGGCCGCGCGCCGGCCCGGCAGCTCACGACCGGGCGGTGGCACAACGGCTTCCCCCACCACGTCCCACCCGGCTTGGTCTGGGCCGCCGACGGCGCGTCGCTGCTGATCGCCGGCACGCGCCGCGACGATTGGGACACCCGGCCCGGCGACACCGACATCCACGCGATCGCGCTCGCGGACGGCGCCGTGCAGCAGCTGACCGACATCCCGGGCCAGACCGCGCATCCGGCGCCGTCGCCGGACGGCACGCTGCTCGCGTTCACCGCGGTGCGCGAGCGCGGCGTCAGCCATCACCGGCGCCGGCTGTTCGTCATGCCCGCCGGCGGCGGCACGCCGCGCGAGCTGCTGCCGGAGCTGGACCGCAGCATTGGCGACATCGCCTGGGATGCGGACGGCGCCAGCCTGGTCGTCAGCTTCGACGCCCCCGGCGCCGGGCACATCGCCCGGGTCCGGCTGGAGGACGACGCCTTGACCGTGCTGGCGCGCGACGCGAGCGGCGGCGCGATCGAGATGCCCTATGCCGGCCACGGCTTCTCGTTGGCCCGCGACGGCACGGTGGCCTATGTCCGCTCCGCCGCCGACCTGCCCTGCGAGGTCGGCGTGGTCGAACCCCACGGCGCCGTCCGCTCGCTGACGGCGCTGAATGCGGAGCTGGCCGACGCGGTCGGCGGCTTCCGCCCCGCGGAGTCATTCTGGGTCGCGGGCGGGGACGGGCGGCAAGTGCAGTGCTGGCTGCTGCTGCCACCCGGCGCCGGGCCGCACCCGGCGGTGCTGGAAATCCATGGCGGCCCCTACGCCCAGTACGGCGAGCGCTTCTCGATCAAGCACCAGGCCATGGCCGCGGCCGGCTATGCGGTGCTGTCCTGCAACCCGGCCGGCTCCACCGGCTACGGCGAGGCGTTTACCGACGCGCTGCACGACCGCTTCCCCGGCCCCGACTGGGACGACCTCGAAACCGCGGTGGAGGTCGTCGCGGCCCGGCCCGACATCGATGCCGGCAACCTGTTCGTCAGCGGGCAAAGCGGCGGCGGCGTGCTGACCTTGTGGGCAATTGCGCATAGTCGGCGGTTCCGCGGCGCGGTGGCGATCAAGCCGGTGGTGGACTGGTCGTCCTGGGTGCTCGGCAGCGACATCGGCGCCTCGATCGGCTTGCGCTGGATGGGCGACGCGCTGCCCTGGGAAGCGCCGGAGAAGTACCGCGCCCGCTCGCCCGTCACCTACGCGCCACAGGTGCGGACCCCGACCCTGCTGATGGCCGGGGAAGCCGACAGCCGCACACCGATGAGCGAAACGCTGCAGATGTACGCCGCGCTGCGCCTGGCCGGGGTGGACGCGCACCTGATGCGCTTCCCCGGTGCGACGCACAGCTCGTCGGCCATGCGCCCGTCGCTGTTCGCGGCCGAGATCGCCGCCACCATCGGCTGGTTCGAGCGGCAGCGGCGCACGCCGGCATGACGTTTGCCTCGCCGATCCCATTCTCGAACCGGGAGCCCGCCATGCGCCGCCGCTCGCTGCTTGCCGCCGCCGCCGTCCCGTTGCTGGGAGGCCTGACCCGCCCGGCCGCCGCGCAAGGGGTGCCGCGCACCCTGCGCTTCGTGCCGCAATCCGACCTCTCGTCGATCGACCCGTTATGGAGCGTCGCCACCGTCTCCGTCACCCACGGCTACATGGTGTGGGACACGCTGTTCGGGCTCGACGACAAGCTCGAGCCGCAGCCGCAGATGTGCGAGCGGGCGGAGGTGTCGGCCGACGGCCTGGTCTGGACCTTCGTGCTGCGCCCCGGCCTCGTGTTCCACGACAACGAGCCGGTGCGCCCGGCCGACTGCATCGCCTCGCTGCAGCGCTCCATGCAAAAAGACCCGTTCATGCAGACCCTCGGCGCGCTCGTGACCGAGACCCGGCCGCTGGACGACCGGCGCTGGACCATGACGCTGCAGAAACCGTTCCGGCAGACGCTGTTCGCGATCGCGCTGCGCAACGTGTTCGTCATGCCCGAGCGGATCGCCAAGACCCCGCCGAGCCAGCAGTTCAAGGAGGTGATCGGCAGCGGTCCCTACCGGTTCCTCCCCGACGAGTGGCAGGCCGGCGCCCATGCCGGCTACGCCCGGTTCGACAAGTATGTTCCACGCACCGAGCCGCCGGTGCTGTTCAGCGGCGGCAAGGTCGTCCATTTCGACAAGGTGGACTGGATCGTGCAGCCCGACCCGGCGACCGCGGCGGCCGCGCTGCAACGCGGCGAGGTGGACCTGATCGAGCGGCCGCTGCTCGACCTCGTGCCGATGCTGGGCAAGTCGCCGGGCCTGCGGACGGCCGAGCTGGATACGTTCGGCGCGCTCGCCATCCTGCGCTTCAACCAGCTGCAGCCGCCGTTCGACAACCCGAAGCTGCGCCAGGCCCTGCTGCCCGGCATCGACCAGGCCGACGTGGTGGCGGCCGCGGTCGGCGACCTCAAGCAATACGGCACCTATCCGGTCGGCTTCTTCAGCGCCGGCAGCCCGATGGCGACGCTGGACGGCATGGAGGTGCTGTCCGGCAAGCGCGACGTGGCGCGGGCGAAGCGGCTGGTGGCGGAGTCCGGCTACAAAGGCGAGCGGGTGGTGATGATCGCTCCGTCCGACCTGCCGCAGATCATGGCGATGAGCCAGGTGGTGCAGGACCAGTTGCAGCAGATGGGCCTGAACGTCGATTTCCAGGCGACCGACTGGGGCACCATGCTGTCGCGGCTGACCAAGAAGGAGCCGGTCGGGCAGGAAGGATGGAGCTGCTTCTGCGTGACCTGGGCCGGGTTGTCGGTGGCGACGCCGGGCTCGTCCTATCCGCTGCGCGGCAACGGGGCCGCCGGCTGGAACGGCTGGCCGACCGACCCGAAACTCGAGGCGCTGCGGCAGCAATGGTTCGACGCACCCGACACTCCGGCGGCGCAGGCGGTGTGCCGCGACATCCAGCGGCAGGCGCTGCAGTCGCTGCCCTACATCCCGCTCGGGCAATGGACGCAGCCGGCGGCGTTCAGCGACAAGCTGTCCGGCCTGCTGCAGTCACCGTTCACGCTGTTCTGGGGCGCGACGAAGGCGGCCTAGCCGGCCAATGCCAACGCCCTTCCCCGGTGCGGTGAATCATACGTCCGATCACTCGTCGCCGAATGCGAGCCGGGTCTTGAGGTGCGGCGTGACCCAGTCGAGGAACGCACGAAGCTTCAGTGGGACCGGCTTGCGCGGTGAATAGACGATGTGGACCGGCAGCGGCTCCAGCTCGAACGCCTCCAGGACCAGTTCCAGTGTCCCCGCTTGCATCGCCGCAGCCACCTTATACGACATCACCCGCGTCAAGCCCGCGCCGGCGACTGCGGCGATGACGGCGGCTTCCGACGTGTTCACGCACAGTCTCGACTGGATCGGAACGATGCTTTCGCGATTGCCGGTGCGGAACTTCCAGGCATTCGGCGAGGAGACGGGATTGATCGCGACGCAGTCATGGCCGCGAAGCTGATCGGGTGTTTGCGGACGCCCCCTTGCCGCCAGATAGGCCGGACTTGCGCAGACCACGATACGGATCGAGCCGATCCGCGTTGCGATCATACTGCTTTCGGGGAGGGTGCCGATCCGGATGGCAACGTCGATATTCTCGTCGATCGCATCGACAACCCGATCGGTGAGCAGAAGCCGCAGGCCGATATCGGGAAACAAGCTCAAGAACTCGACCGCCAACGGCAGCAGATGCGTGTGCCCCAAGCCCCAGGGTGTCGTCACGATCAGATCGCCCTTCGGACTCCGATACTCGCCGGACACCTGGCGCTCGGCGTCGTCGACTTGTTCGATGATCCGCTTGCAGGCCTCGACATAGTCACGGCCGGCATCGGTCAGCGTCATCCTTCGGGACGTTCTCTGGAACAGCTCGGCCTTCAGCCGCGTCTCCAGATCGGCGACCTTGCGGCTGACCGTTGCGACCGGCGTTCCCAATCGGCGGGATGCGGCCGAGAAGCTTCCCGTCTCGGTGACGGCCACGATGACCGCCATCGCATCGAAGCGATCCATCCGCCAGCTTTCCGACCAGTGAGAAGATGCTTCTCATCCTTAGACAAGGCGTGCCGACGCGGCAATCTGCTAGCGTTCGACGCGCCGAGATCGATGGACCGGCCGCCGCACCCGTGACGGATGTTCGGACTTTCTGAAGGAGCGCCTCGGAGATGACCCGCAGAACACTCGTGCCGGCACTCGCCATTGCGTTGCTCGCCGGCCTCGCCGGAGCCGGCAGCGGGCCGGCGCGTGCAGAGACGGCCTCGCCCGCGGCGGGGATCGTGACCCATTACCGCACCACGACCGTCGACGGCACGGACCTGTTCTATCGTGAAGCAGGCCCGGCTTCGGGACCGGTCGTCGTCCTGCTGCACGGCTTTCCGACCTCGTCGCACATGTTCCGCAACCTGATCCCGGCCCTGGCAGACCGCTACCGTGTGATCGCGCCGGACTATCCGGGATTCGGCCAGAGCGCGGCACCCGACCACACGCAATTCGCCTACACCTTTGCGCACTACGCCACCTTGATGGACGGGCTGCTGCAGAAGCTCGGGGCCACCCGCTACGCCATGTACGTCATGGACTACGGCGCACCCGTCGGCTTTCGCCTGGCGCTGCTCCACCCCGAGCGCATCACCGCAATGGTCGTGCAGAACGGCAACGCCTATGCCGAGGGGCTCGAAGCGTTCTGGGATCCGATCAAGGCCTATTGGGCGGACGGGTCGGACGCGCATCGGCAAGCGTTGAACTTCCTCGTGGCGCCCGAGACGACGAAGTTCCAGTATACCGACGGCGTCAGCGACCTTTCGCGCATCAGTCCGGATAATTGGGTGCACGACCAGGCCCTGCTCGATCGGCCCGGCAACCGCGACATCCAGCTCGACCTGTTCCACGATTACGGCACGAACGTGCCGCTGTATCCCGAATTCCAGGCGTTCTTCCGCAAGAACCAACCGCCGACGCTGATCGTCTGGGGCAAGAACGACAAAATCTTCCCGGCAGGCGGGGCCAGCCCCTACCTCCGTGACCTGCCCAAGGCCGAGTTGCATTTGCTGGATACCGGGCACTTCGCTCTGGAAGACAAGCTCGACGTCATGGCGCCGATGATCCGCGACTTCCTCGATCGCTCGATCGCCCGGAAATGAGCGATAGCCGCGAGCAGCGCGATGCCGACCTCGATCGGAGGCGCTGAATGAACACCCCGGACCAGCAATCCGTTCCGCTGATCGGGGGCGCAACGCTGAAGGTCTATTCCGCGGCAGCACCCGGGCTGACGGTCACGCACGAGGGTCAATTCGATGGCGACCTTCTTGCCTTTCTGAGAGGCTCGACGCGGTGAACCAGACTAGCGGAGCAGCCGGGTGGTTGCCGCCACGATGGAGACGACACGATGCCCAAGGTCATGACCCGCGACGGCGTGGAGATCTTCTACAAGGATTGGGGCAAGGGACAGGCCATCGTCTTCAGCCACGGTTGGCCACTTTCGTCCGACGACTGGGACGCGCAGATGCTGTTCTTCCTCGGCAAGGGTTATCGGGTCATCGCCCATGACCGGCGCGGGCATGGCCGTTCGACGCAGGTCGGCGACGGCCATGACATGGACCACTATGCCGATGACCTCGCCGCGGTGACGGCGCATCTCGACCTCGAGAACGCGATCCATATCGGCCATTCGACCGGCGGCGGCGAAGTGGTGCACTACCTCGCACGGCATGGCGAGCAGCGCGTCGCGAAGGCCGCCATCATCAGCGCGGTGCCGCCGCTGATGGTGAAGACCGCGGCCAATCCAGGGGGGCTGCCCAAGGACGTGTTCGACGGCTTCCAGGCCCAGCTCGCCCGCAACCGTTCCGAGTTCTACCGCGCCGTGGCCGCGGGTCCCTTCTACAATTACGATCGGCCGGGCGCGCAACCGTCGGAGCCCGTCATCCAGAACTGGTGGCGTCAGGGCATGATGGGCGGCGCCAAGGCGCATTACGACGGCATCGTCGCGTTCTCGCAAACCGATTTCACCGCCGACCTCGGGACGATCAACGTGCCGGTGCTGGTGATGCACAGCGAAGACGATCAGATCGTCCCCTATGCCGATGCCGGGCCACTATCGGCCAAGCTGCTGAAGAACGGCACGCTCAAGACCTATAAGGGTTTCCCGCACGGCATGCCGACCACCCAAGCCGACATCATCAACGCCGACCTCCTCGCCTTCATCGAAAGCTGAGCGGTCGAGCGGCACAGGCGGGAGCAAGGTGCCATGGCAATCTCACGAAGAGAGTCGCAGCCGCCCCGCCGCGTCCGCCTGTGCTGCCTGCTCTGCGTTGCGGCCGCTTTCGTCGTTGCACTGATGCCGCTCGCGCTGCGCGCGGCCGACGACGAGGGCGCTCCGATCTTCGGCGTCAGGATTCCCGCCGGGTACCGGCACTGGGAGTTGATCGCGCCATCGCACGAGACCGGCGGCTTCAATGAGCTCCGTGGCATTCTGGGCAACCCGATCGCGATGCAGGCGTACCGGGACGGCACGCTGCCATTCCCGGACGGCGCGATGCTCGCCAAGCTGGCGTGGAAGCGGGAGCCGTCGGCCGAATTCCCCGGCGCCTTCGTGCCCGGCCACGCCACGACGGTGCAGATCATGGTCAAGGATTCGAGCAAGTATGCATCGACTGGCGGCTGGGGCTTCGGGCGCTTCATCGACGGGGTGGCCGTCGACCGCGCGCAGCACGAGACCTGCTTCGGCTGCCACCAAGCCAATGTGCGGGACCATGACTACGTCTACACCCGGTATGCGCCATGACGGCCGAGCCTCGATGAGGAAGCGCGATGAACGAGCAAGTACCGGACGATACCCGACAAACCGGCTTCGTCGTTCCCGCGCTCGGAGAGACCCCCGTCTTCCATCCTGGCGAGCATGTCAGGGTGGCAGAGCGCTTCCCTCTCGGTCACTACCGGGTGCCGCTGTATCTCCGCGGCAAGGTTGGTGTCGTCGAGCGGCTCGTCCAGCCGGCGGTCGATAACGAGGAGGAGGGCTTCGGCCGCAACGCCGGGCTGAAGCGGCACTACTACCGGATCGCCGTTCCGATGTTCGAGATCTGGCCCGACTACGCCGGCGCCCGGCAGGACCGGCTGTTGATCGAGGTGTTCGAGACCTGGTTGGAGCGTGTCAGCAATGGATGACGACGGCCACGATCACACGCACGCCGAGATCGGCGAGACACAGCGACCCGGCTACTTCGACATGCTCGAAACGGCGTTGGAGGAGTTGCTCGTCGAGCGGCGGCTGATCGCACCGGGCGAGATCAGACGTCAGATCGACGTGCTGGACTCACGGACGCCGGCTCTGGGCGCCAAGATCGTCGCTCGCGCCTGGACAGACCCGGGCTTTCGGGCGCGCTTGCTCGCGGATGGTCGCGGTGCTTGCGAAGAGTTCGGCATCACCTTCTACGACGACACCGGCCTCGTCGTCCTCGAGAACACGGAAACCGTTCATAACCTGGTCGTCTGCACATTGTGCTCCTGCTACCCGCGCCCCGTCCTCGGCTTGCCGCCGGACTGGTACAAGCTGAAACCCTATCGGGCCCGGGCCGTCATCGAACCCCGCGCGCTGCTTGCCGAGTTCGGCACGATCATCCCGGACGATGTCGAGATCCGCGTGACCGACTCGACGTCGGCCCTCCGCTTTCTCGTGCTGCCGCTCCGACCGGACGGCACCGACGCGTTGACCGAGGAAGAATTGGCGGCGCTGGTAACACGCGACGCGATGATCGGGGTCACCCCGGTCAGCGTCGACCGAAGCAGAGGTGCCGCATGAGCACGATCGAAGATTTCATGCACCGCCTGCCGAACGATGTGGGCGGGACGGCGTCCGCACCCTTCGAGCGCGTCGAGCACGAGCTGAAACCGTGGGAGAAGCGCTGCCACGCGCTGGCCGACGTTCTCGACTTCCATAAGATCATCAACACCGAAGAGAAGCGGCGCGGCGTCGAAGCGCTCGGAGCGGAGATGATCGGCAAGCTCGGCTACTACGAACGGTGGCTCGCGGCCTTCGCGGTGATCCTGTTCCAGAAACGCGTCCTGACGCCGACCGAGCTTGCCCGCAAGATGCAGGAGGTCGAGGAACGGTGGCAAGCGGAGCCGAAGCACGCGGACGCTGCCGCGCCATGACGGCGCCACCCGGCTTGTCGATGCTGCGCAGTGTCCACGGGCCAAAGGAGACTGCAGACCGACTTGTAGCCGCGGTTGCGGCACGAGGCATGACCGTCTTCGCTCGCATCGACCACAGCGCCGGCGCCGGCGAGGCGGGCCTGGTGCTTCGCCCGACCGAACTTGTCCTGTTCGGCAATGCGCGGGCCGGAACGCCGCTGATGCAGGCCGCTCAAACCATCGGCATCGATCTCCCGCTCAGGGCGCTGGTCTGGCAGGACGCAGCCGGAACGACATGGCTTGGCACCAACGATCCATTGTGGCTCGGGAGCCGGCATGGCGTTCCGGCCGACCGCGCAGCCGTGCTGCAGGCGATGAGCGAGGCGCTCGACGCCGTGGCCCGTGAGGCGGCCGGTCACGGCGAGGATGCGCACTGACAATGGTCGAGAGCCCGAAACATAAGCGGCGGCCGCTCTTCGGCGCCACGGCGGTTGCCCTCGCGGCCGGGCGGCTTGGCTCGGTCGCGCGCGCAGCCGCGAACCCGGCGGCCGGCGAGACGTCGTTCGGGCCGTTGAAGCAGGTCGATGCCGGCGCCCTCGACATCGGCTACGCCGAGGCCGGCCCTCCGGATGGTCGTCCGGTGATCCTCCTGCACGGCTGGCCCTACGACATCCATAGCTACAAGGAGGTTGCCCCCATCCTGGCCTCGGCCGGGTATCGGGTGATCGTGCCGTACCTGCGCGGCTATGGCAGCACCCGCTTCCGATCGGACGCGACAACGCGCAATGGCCAACAATCGGCGCTGGCCGACGACGCGATCGAGTTGATGAACGCCCTCGGCATCCAGAAAGCGATCGTTGCCGGCTATGATTGGGGCGCCCGCACGGCCAACATCGTGGCGGCGCTCTGGCCGGAGCGCTGCAGCGCCCTCGTGTCGGTCAGCGGCTACCTGATCGGCAATCGCGAGGCGAGCAAGGCGCCGCTGCCGCCCAAGGCGGAACTCGCATGGTGGTATCAGTTCTACTTCGCCACCGACCGAGGCAGGGCCGGTTACGATCGGTATCGCAAGGAGTTCGCTAAGCTCATCTGGCAGACGGCCTCGCCCCGATGGAGCTTCGACGACGCGACGTTCGACCGAAGCGCCGCATCGTTCGACAACCCCGACCACGTCGATATCGTGATCCACAATTACCGCTGGCGCATCGGTCTGGCGCAAGGCGAGCAACGCTACGACGCCACCGAAGAACGGCTGGCGAAGGCTCCGGTCATTCACGTGCCCACCATAACCTTGGAGGGCGACGCGAACGGTGCTCCGCATCCGGAGCCGGCCTCCTATGCCAAGCAGTTCTCCGGCCCGTATGCGCATCGGCTCATTCGAGGCGGTATCGGCCACAACCTGCCGCAGGAAGCGCCGCGTGAGTTCGCCCAAGCGGTGATCGACGTCGATCGGTTCTGAACGGCGCCCGCCCGCCGCCGCTTCGGAGACGCCGGCAGCCGCACGTATCCATCCGGCGATGGCCGCGGCATAGTTTCGAAATGACTCGTTTCCTGCCCGTCCTTGCCCTCCTGGCCATCGGCCCGATCGCTGGCCTGCGGGCAGAAACCTATCGCACAACGGCCACCTCCAGCATTGAGGTTGAGATCGGGCCCGGCGCCCCAATCGTCCACCGCCGGTCGGTCCGCCACGAGCTGTTCCAAGCCTTTTCGAACGACATCAAGGTCGGCCAGCCCGTCGAACTGCGGCTTGCCACCGTGACCGAAATCTCCGACGGCGAGCCCGACGATCTCAGCAACTCGATCAGTGTGACGGTGGACGCGATAGCGGGCCCGGCCCCCCGCCGCATGGCGTCGTTCTCGGACCAGGGCTCCACGGGCACGCTGTCCTCGCCCTGGTTCGTGACCACCCAGAGCGGCTGCTGCAGCCCGCTGACCCGCCACCATGTCCGGGACATCGAGACAGGCACACCGCTATTCACGGCGACCGGAAACAGTAATCTGGGTCTGGTGGCGCTGATGACGGAGCTGGACAGCCGACCGAGGGTCAGGCGCTGGGCGGCCTTCGAGGGGCTGCCGGGAGCGGATCCCAACGACCCGGCCATGCTGGGCTACCTGCGCTACGGGGACCGGCATGGCGCCGCCGATACGGTCGAGTTGCGCATGGAGCTCGCCCGCCAGCCCCAGGAGTTCCCGCTCTCCCTCCCGGAATGCGGCGCCCTGCTTTGGCGCGTTCCCGGACAGGAGCCCGCGTCCGGACAGCCCCAGCGTCCGGCTCAGGATCAGTGCTTCACGCCGCCGAGCCTGTCCTATGAAACGCCGCTTCATAAGTTGGAGCACAGGCCCGGCACGGTCGGCGGCTTCGAATTGGAGCTGTCGCTCGACGGCACCGTCTATGCGGCCATTCCCGTCAGCGAGGATCGACTGGACCTGGAGCATGCCCGGCTCGAACGCGGCGTGAGCCTGGTCCGGGTGTCCCGGCCGCACTGACGCAAGAAGGCGCCAGAGATGCGTGACGGCCCGCGCCGGCTCCCGCAACCGATGACTGCTCACGCCTGACACGTCCGGCAGATCGTTGCGCGGCGCTTACGCGGCGGGTGAAAGCCGAGTAGCATCCCCGCCAAAGAGGGGGGGAAACCGGCTCGTGATCAGCAACACCATCACCCGGCGGGGCGCGGCGGGCCTGCTGGCCGCCGCGGCGCTGGCGGGCCGCGCGCGTTCGGCCCGGGCCGCCGACCAGCTGCGCATCGGCCTGCCGACCAAGACCTATTGGCCTACCATCGTCGCCGAAACGGCGCTGCGGCGGAAGCTGTTCGAAAAGGAAGGCATCGGCGCCGAGCTCACCGTCTACCGCGGCGGCGCCGAAGCGTTCGAAGCGCTGGCGGCGGGGGCGGCCGACCTGGTGCTGGACCCGCCCGCCTTGGTCGCGACCGCGCTCAGCAAGGGGGTCGCGACCAAGGCGGTCGCCACCGGCTCGCTGCGCTACCTCGGCTGGCAGCTCATGGTGCCGTCGCGCAGCCCGATCACCGCGGTCGAGCAGCTCGCCGGCAAGAAGGTCGGCATCACCTCCGCCGGGTCGGGCTCCGACCTGCTCGCCTTGTGGACGCAGCAGGACCGCAATCTCAGCTTCACCCGGGTGCCGCTCGGCGGCGGCGGGCTGGTGCCGAACCTGCGTTCGGGCAACGTGGACGCCATCGTGCTGTACTCGCCGCTGTCGTTCCAGCTGCTGGAGGCAAAGCAGGCTCGCACCCTGATCGACTATGCCGTCGCCGTGCCGCCGCACCTGAACGGCGCCTGGATCGCCAGCGACGCCGTCATCGCCCGCAACCCGGCGCTGGTGCAGAAAGGCCTGAACGCGCTGTACGGCGGGCTGAACGTGCTGCGTGCCGATCGCGAGGCGGCCATCAAGCTGATCGCTGAAATCGACGAGATCCCGCCCGAGATCGCGGTGTTCGAATACGAGAACACGATCCTCAAGCTCAGCACCGACCCGACGATCGACCTGGCCGAGGTGCAGCGCGGCCTCGACTTGGCGGCGCTGGGGGGCATGAAGGACATGGCGCCCGCCGCGCAAACGGTCGACACACGGTTCAAGGTCGTGCCGACGGCATGATCGTCCATGCCGTGCGGCTGGGCTTGCTGGCCGCGGCCCTTGGCCTGTGGGAAGCGCTGCCGCGGCTCGACTGGGTGGATGCCGAGCTGCTGCCGCCGTTCAGCGCCGTGGCCGCGACCGTGCCGGTCCTGCTCGCGCGGGCGTCCATCCAGTCCGACCTGCTGCTGAGCGGGCTCGAGATCCTGACCGGGTTCGCGCTGTCGATCCCGGTCGGCGCCGCGCTCGGCGTGCTGACCGCGGAAAGCCGCTATGCCGGCCGGGTGCTGGATCCGTTGCTGTTCTTCCTGTTCACCATCCCGAAGTCGATCTTCCTGCCGCTGACGATCCTCGTGATGGGGATCGGCTTCTGGCAGAAGATCGCGTTTGCCGTGTTGTCCACCTTCCTGGTGCTGACCTTCAACTTCGCCGCGGCGGTGCGCTCGATCCGCGCCGACCACCTGCTGGTGGCGCGCTCCTATGGCGCCACGCGGAGCCAGATGATCTGGCGCGTCTACATCCCGAGCATGCTGCCGGTGCTGCTGGAGGCCGTTCGGGTGGCGGTCATGTTCACCATGACCGCCGTGCTGCTGGCGGAGATGTATGCGTCCCGCACCGGCATCGGCCACGAGATCGTCACCTGGGGCGAGAACTTCCAGATGCGGCAGCTCTTGGCCGGGGTGCTGCTGGTGTCGGGCGCCGCGGTGGCGGTCAACGAGGCGATCCGCTGGCTGGAGCGCGGCGCCAGCGCGTGGCGGACGTGAGCGCCGCCGACGTGGCGGTGCAGGCGCTGTCGCACACCTATTCCGGACGCGAAGGCGCGGTGCCGGCGCTGCAGGATATCGGCTTCGCGGCGGAAGCGGGGCGGTTCCTGGTCGTGGTCGGCCCGAGCGGCTGCGGCAAATCGTCCTTGCTGATGATGCTGGCCGGGCTGGTGCGGCCCGGCGCCGGCACGATCCTGTGCGCCGGCCGCCCGGTGATCGGGCCCGACCCGGACCGCATCGGCGTCGTGTTCCAGGACGCCAACCTGTTTCCGTGGCTGACCGCGCTCGACAACGTCGCCTTTCCGCTCGCGCTGCGCCGGGTCGGGCGCGGCGAACGCCGGGCGCGCGCGGCGGCGATGCTGAAGCTGGTCGGCCTCGATGGCTTCGCGACCCGCTATCCGCACGAGCTGTCGGGCGGCATGCGGCAGCGCGTCTCGATCGCCCGCGGCCTGGTGCAGGATCCGCCGGTGCTGCTGATGGACGAGCCGTTCGCGGCGCTCGACGAGCAGACCCGCATGACGATGGGCGACGAGCTGCTGCGGATCTGGGCCGCCACCGGCAAGACGATCGTGTTCGTCACCCACAGCCTGACCGAAGCCGTCTACCTCGGCGACGAGGTGCTGGTGATGTCGGCCCGGCCCGGCCGCATCATCGACCGCATCGAGGTCGGGCTGCCGCGGCCGCGCACCTACGCGATGATGGCGGAGGCGGATTTCGGCCGGCTGCGCGACCGCATCTGGCAGCAGATCCGGGTGGCGGCGTGATCGCGCGCCCCTCGCCCGGCGCGCTGCGCTCGCCCGGCGTGCTGCGCTGGACGATCGTCGCCGCCGTGCTGCTGGGCTGGGAAGTGCTGCCGCGGGCCGGCCTGGTGCCGGCGCTGTTCCTGCCGCCGCTGTCGGACACGCTGCGGGTCGCGGCCGCGGATTGGCGCGAGTACGCCGCCGCTTTGGGCGTCACCTTGTGGGAGGTGGCGCTGGCGATGCTGCTGGCCTGCGGCGGCGGCCTGTTGGCCGGGTCGGCGATCGGCAGCATCGGCCGCCTGCGGATCACGCTGCTGCCAATCGCGTCCAGCCTTTATGCGGTGCCGCTGGTGATCGTCTATCCGGTGCTGACGGTGTGGCTCGGCATCGGGCCCGCGTCCAAGGTGGCATTCGCCGGGCTGTACGGGTTCTTCCCGACCACGCTCGCGACCGCGGCGGGGATCCGCACCATCGATCCCAACCTGCTGCTCGCCGCCCGCAGCATGGGCGCCACCCCGGTCCAGCGCATCATCCTCGTGGTGCTGCCGGCGAGCATCCCCACCGTGCTGGCCGGCTTGCGCCTCGGCGGCGCGCTGGTGATCGTCGGCGTGGTGGTCGCGGAGATGCTGGTCGCGACTGAGGGCATCGGCTACCTGGTGTCACGCTACCGCACGATCCTCGACAGCCCGCACGTGTTCGCGGCGGTGCTGCTCGTGCTGGTCGTGGCCCTGGTGTTCGACCTGTTCATGCGCGTGCTGGAACGGCAAACGAGGCTGTTCCAGATCGCCGGCCGGCACTCCGCCGGCTAAGCCGAGGGAAGCAAACCGATGCACAAGCTCCTGCCTACCACCGTCGTTGGCAGCTATCCGCAGCCGGCCTGGCTCGTGGACCAGCACGCGCTGCGCACCCACCGTGTGCCGCGCATCCACGCGCCGGAGATCTGGCGCGTGCCGGAGCCGCTGCTCGAGCAGGCGCAGGACGACGCCACCGTGGTCGCGATCCGCGACATGGAGCGCGCCGGCATCGACATCGTCACCGACGGCGAGATCCGGCGCGAAAGCTACTCGAACCGGTTCGCGCTGTCGCTCGACGGCGTCGACGCGGAGAACCCGGCCGAGGTGCCGAACCGGGCCGGCGGGACCGTGCTGGTGCCGCGCGTCACCGGCCCGATCCAGCGGCGCGGCCCGGTCGAGCTGCGCGACATGCGCTTCCTGCGCGAGAACACCGCGCATCGGGCCAAGATCACCCTGCCCGGCCCGTTCACCATGGCGCAGCAAGCCCGCAACGAGCACTACGCCGACGACGAGGAGATGGCGATGGCCTACGCGGCCGCCGTCAATGCGGAGGCGCGCGACCTGATTGCCGCCGGCGCCGACGTGATCCAGTTCGACGAGCCCTGGCTGCAGGCCCGGCCGGAGGCTGCCACGCGCTACGGCGTGAAGGCGATCAACCGGGCGCTCGAGGGCTTGCCGGGGGAGACGGTCGTCCACCTCTGCTTCGGCTATGCGGCCATGGTGCAGGACAAGCCCAGCGGCTACTCGTTCCTGCCGCAGCTGGCCGACACCACGGCGGGCGCGATCTCGATCGAGGCGGCGCAGCCCCGTCTCGACCTCGGCGTGCTGCGGGACCTGTCCGGCAAGACGATCCTGCTGGGAGTGATCGACCTGGGCAGCGCCGAGGTGGAAACGCCGGACGTCATCGCCGGCCGCATCCGCGACGGCCTGCGCTATTTGTCCCCGGAGCGCCTGGTCCCGGCGCCGGATTGCGGGATGAAATACCTGCCGCGCGAGCGGGCCTTCGCCAAGCTCAAGGCCATGGCCGACGGCGCCGCCCTGGTCCGCCACGAATTGCAGGGGTAGGTTGCCCGCCTCCGCCGGCATGACGGAACGACGGGTGGTGCGCACTGCGCGTCGACCCGGCCCCATCGACCCGCCTTATCGACCCGGCCGCGTCGCCGCGAAGGAGTGCTCATGACCGACCCTGCCCTGTCCGGCCGCCGCCCGACGGCCGGCGCCGCCCCGTTTCCGGGCCGCGGCTTCGGCGCCTTCCTGTTCGACATGGACGGCACGATCCTGACCTCGATCGCCTCGGCCGAACGGGTCTGGGCGGCGTGGGCGCGTCGCCACGGGCTCGACGTGGCGGCGTTCCTGCCGACCATCCACGGCGTGCGTTCGGTGGACACGATCCGGCGGCTGGCGCTGCCCGGCGTCGATCCCGTGGCCGAGGCGGAGGCGATCACCCGGGCGGAGATGGTGGATACGGACGGCATCGACGCGATTGCCGGCGCCGCCGGGTTCCTCGGCTCGCTGCCGTCCGGGCGCTGGGCCGTCGTCACGTCGGCGCCGCGCCTTTTAGCGGAGCGGCGGCTCGGGGCAGCCGGCCTGCCGGCCCCGCCGCTGCTGGTGGCCGCCGAGGACATCCGGAACGGCAAGCCCGCGCCGGACGGCTTCCTGCTCGCCGCCGAGCGGCTCGGCGTTGCGGCGGCGGATTGCCTCGTGTTCGAGGACGCCGCGGCCGGCATCGCGGCCGCCGAAGCGGCCGGTGCGGCCGTCGTCGTCATCACCGCCACGCACGCGCACCCGCTCGAGACCCGGCATCCGAGCATCCCGGGCTACGAGGGCCTGACCGCACAGGTCAGCCCGGCGGGTGTCCTGGAGCTGTCGGCGGCGGGTTAATCGAACCGATCGATCCGTTTGGATGAAGGCAGAGCGCGGGCGTTAACGGATCCCGAGCAGCTTGTGTGTTTGCAGGCTTAACTGCCACCGCGGACGGTGGAGGCAGATCTCGACCGCCAGCTTCGTGTTGGCCGCGACATCCGGGCCGTCCATCGGCTGCACGGCGAAGCGGCCGAAATCGAGCTGCTCGAGCGCGCCGAGGTCGAGATCCGCTTGCGGCACCACGAGCTTCAGCTCGTGGCCGGCGGTCAAGCGCAGCGGTGCGCCCGCCTTCGGGCTCACGCAAACCCAATCGATTCCAGCCGGCGCCGGCGCGATCGTGCCGTTCGTCTCGACCGCCACCTCGAAGCCGCGGTCACGCAGGGCCGCGACGAGCGCCTCGTCCAGCTGCAGCAACGGCTCCCCGCCGGTGCAGACGACGAACGGGCGCCCGCCGCCCGGCCATGCCGCCGCGACCGCGTCGGCCAGCGCCGCAGCTTTCCCGAAGCGGCCGCCGCCGGTCCCGTCCGTGCCGACGAACTCGGTGTCGCAGAACCGGCAAACCGCGGCGGCCCGGTCCGCCTCGCGGCCGGACCACAGGTTGCAACCGGCGAAGCGGCAGAACACGGCCGGGCGCCCGGCCTGCGCGCCCTCGCCTTGCAGGGTGTAAAAAATCTCCTTGACCGCGTAGCTCATTGCGCCGGCACGCCGAACGCCTGCGCCGCGTCGAGGGCGGCAACCGGCCCGCCGAGATCGTTGATGCTCATGTCGGGCCGCGTCCACCATGGCCGCCGGGCGGGCACCCGGGGCAGGACCGACGCAGGGTCGCCGGCAAAGGTCACGGTGTTGGTCGGGGTCTCGTCGACGCGGATCTCGGTGCAGGCGAGACGCCCGCCGTCGGCGGCGAGGAAGGCGTTCAGCTTGGCCATCATGCAGGCGGCCAGCACCTCGGTGGTGGGATCACCGGGCGTCACCAGGATGCGCGGCAGCCGGTGCGGCTCGCGCGCTGCGAACCAATCGAGCAAGGGATCGCCGGCCGATAAATGCAGCGAGTGGTCCACGTGGCCGTCGATCCAGCCGTGCCAGGTCCGCTTCGCGCGTTCGAACGGCACGACCATGTTGGCGGCGCCGTCCAGCGGCTTCGCCGACACGGCCCGGAGCGTGACGGTGACGACCTCGTTATGCCCGTGCGGGAGGGCGCACTTCTCGGACAATCCGGCAAGGAGGCGGTGCGCCATGGCGTAGCGGCGGGTGAAAACGAGGCTGAACACGCGGGGCTTTTAGCACGCACCCGGCGGCGGCGCGCGGGGTAATCGATCGTCGCCGCGCGCCGGCGGCGGCGGTCAATCCTCGGCCGTGCCGCCGCTTTCGATGCCTTGCTTGTTGGCCGGGCTGCGGCGGCCGTGCGCCTGATCCTGTCCGAACGCGCCCTCGACGGGCCGGTCGTTGTTCTGCTGGCCGCCGGTCACGTCCGTACCGGTGCCGCCGGCAGCGCTGCCGGCCTGGCCCATGCCGCTGTCGCCGTCTTCGCCGATACCTTCGGTGCCGAAGCCATCTTTGCGTTCGGATGCTTGGGTGTTCGGGTTCATGGCATTCTCCTCGTCGATGGTTTGCAGGGCACGCGGGTCAGCCCGCATTCAGCTTTTGGTGGCGGGGTTGTGCGTGTGTTTCTTGTCGCGCTCGCCGCCGCCGCCGGACACCGCGCTGCGGTCGGGGTTGGTCGGCGTGTTCGGCTCCGGCGCGTCGTTGCTGCGCCCGCCGCTCGCCCGGCGATGCGGGTGCTCGGCCGGCTTGTCGGCGTTCTCGTGGCTGCTGCCCGGTCCGCCGTGAGAGCGGTCCGACGCCGGGGTCTTGGTTGACATGGACTAGCGATCCTCCGTGGTTGTGGATGCGATGCGTGGCTCCGACCAGGCCAGGCAACCGCCGAATGCGGCCGTGTCGCCGACGAGCAAGGCGCCGCGCCCGTAGAGACGCCATGATCCGCCGGGCGCCGAGCCGGTCTTGATCGCGACCAGGTCGCCCGACGGGTCGGTCCACAGGACCTGGCCGCCGATGGCTGCCACCGCCTCGAACGCTCGGGCGGCGCCGAAGCCGGGCCGGAACAGCACCAGCGTCGCGGTGGCGCCGGGCATGGGCAGGGCCGCGACCGGTCCGGCCACCAGCACGGCGGCCGCCAGCACGCCGGCCGCAACCGCGCCACGGCCGCCGGTCCCGCCCGGGCTTCGGGGCCCCCGCCGCAGCAGCAGCGCGATGGCCAGGGGAATGCCGCCGACGACGGCGAACCAGGCGAGGTCCCAGAACAGCGGGTTCGGCCGGTCCACGCGGACGCGATGGATCATGAGGACCCAGTGG
The DNA here is from genome assembly GCA_963792675.1 of uncultured Alphaproteobacteria bacterium. Lineage (GTDB taxonomy): Bacteria > Pseudomonadota > Alphaproteobacteria > Acetobacterales > Acetobacteraceae > JBBROS01. Next base: position 78,489 of record CAWBWT010000004.1, on the reverse strand, counting down.
AACACGACGGTGTCCACCGCCTGCCACACGAAGAAGCCGAGCAGCACGGCGGCCAGCAAACCACGCCCGGCTGCGGCCCCGGCCAGGTCGCCGCGGGCGCGCCACAGCAGCCATAGGCCGGCCAGCGCGATCCCGTAATGCAGCACGTGGAACCAGCCATCCATCAGGATCTGCATCCGGATGTCGCGCCACTGCTCCCCAGGCACGAGGCTGAACAGGTGGTGCCATTGCAGCACCTGGTGCAGCATGATGCCGTCGAAGAAGCCGCCCAGCGCGAAGCCGAGCACGCCGCCGGCCCATCCGAGCCGGGCCGGCAGCCCGGGTGCGGCGGCGCTCATGTCCGTCCCCGGGCGATCCGGCCGGCCCGGCTCCATCGCGGCGCGGCGCGCTCGACCAGCCGGACCGAATGGGCGCGGCCGACCAAGCGATGGCTGCGCCGAGTGCCGCCCGCTTGCATCATCGGTCCTGCTGGAAGCCCTTGTTGGTCGTGTTCTCCTTGATGTTGCCCTGCCGCCCCTGGATGCCGAGGTTGCGGTTCTCCGACGCCTGATCGGCCTCGGCCACATCGGCCGGCATGTCGTCCCCGGTCTGCGGATTGGACGAGCCGCCGATCGGCGACCGGTTCGCCGGCGGGACGGGCGGAAGGTGACCCTTCGACATTGCAATCTCCTTTTGCAGAGGGTCCACGGCGAACGCCCTCCGCCGCGTCGCGGTTCGCGCTCGCGGGGGCCGCTCACGAACTGTTCGAACGGCTTGCCTGGGTTGGGGGAGGCCGGTCGTAGTGATCGAACCGGCCGATGCTTCGGGCTCGGAAGTGCCTCAACCGAAACGTTGGCACGACGCTTGCTCCTCCCGCCGGCGATGAGCACCGACGCACCGACCGGCCAGACGCTGCTGCTGGACCGCATCTCGCATCGCTACGCCGGCACGACGGCGGTGGACGGGGTGACGCTCGACATCGGCGGCGGGGAGCTGGTGGCGCTGCTCGGGCCGTCCGGCTGCGGCAAGACGACGCTGCTGCGGATCGTCGCCGGGCTGGTGGCGCAGACGGCGGGGCAGGTGCTGGTCGGCGGCCGGGCGATCGACCGGCTGCCGCCCAACCGCCGGCCGGTCGGCATCGTGTTCCAAAGCTACGCGCTGTTCCCGCACATGACAGTCGCCGACAACGTCGCCTACGGGCTCGCCGCGCGCGGCGTGGATGCGGCGACCCGGCGGCGCGAGGTGGCGCGCATGCTGGAGCTGGTGCAGCTCGGCCACCTCGCCGGCCGGCTGCCGCGGGCGTTGTCGGGCGGGCAGCAGCAGCGGGTGGCCCTGGCCCGCGCGCTCGCGGTGCAGCCGGCGATCCTGCTGCTGGACGAGCCGTTCGCGGCGCTCGACAAGAACCTGCGGCTCGACATGCAGATCGAGATCAAGCGCATCCAGCGCCTGGCCGGCACGACGACGATCCTCGTCACCCACGACCAGGAGGAAGCGTTGTCGATGGCGGACCGGGTGGCCGTGCTGTCGGCCGGGCGGCTCGAGCAGTTCGCGCCGACCACGGAGATGTACGACCGGCCGGCCAGCCTGTTCGTCAACAGCTTCGTCGGCCAAACCAACAAGCTGCCCGGCACCGTCGCGGCGGACGGTGCCGTACGGCTCGACGTCGGCGGAACGGTGTCGGCCCGCACCGTTGCGCTCTCGCCGGGCAGCCGGGCGATCGTCTGCCTGCGTCCGGAGCACTTGCGCTTCGCCGCCGACGGCATCCCGGCCACTGTGGAGCTCGCGCTGCCGCTCGGCCCGACGGTGGTGCACGAGATCCGCTTCGCCGACGGCAGCACGGCCAAGATCATCGAGCCGCGGGAGGCCGGGTCGGTCCCGCGCGCCCCCGGCACCGCCGTCCATGTGCAACCTGCCGCCCCCGGTTTGGGCGCGGCGTTCGCCGCCTGAAGGAGAAACCCCGTGCGGGATCGACGTAGCCTGATGACGACCGCGCTCACCCTGGGCGCGATGCACGCCTTTCCCGGCCTGAGCTGGGCCCAGGCGCGCCCGCTGGTGTTCGCCACTTTCACCGGCAGTTGGGAGGAGGCGCACAAGGCCGTCCTGGTGCCGGCGTTCCGCAAGGCCACGGGCAACGCGCCGATCGTGCTCGACCCGATGCTGTCGGTGGACCAGATCGCCAAGGTCACGGCCGCCCGCGCCAATCCGCCGATCGACGTGATGCTGCACGACCCGGGCCCCGGGCTGCAGGCCATCGCCGCCGGGCTGGTGGAGCCGTACCCGGTCGCCCGCAGCGCCTACTACAAGGAGCTGATTCCGGTGGCGCAGGAGCCGGAAGGGCCGGCGGCGTTCTTCCAGGTGGTCGGCCTGACCTACAACCCGGAGACGGTCAAGACGCCGCCGACGAGCTGGGCGGATTTGTGGAGCCCTGCCTTTAAGAACCGCGTCGGCATCACCAACCTCGCCAGCACGCTGGGCACCGGCTTCCTGGTGGAGGTCGCGCGCATGAACGGCGGCTCCGAAGCCAACGTGGAGCCGGGCTTCGCGGCGCTGCAGAAGCTGAAGCCCAACCTATCGGCCGTCGCCGCCAATCCCGGCGCGCTGGCGTCGCTCTACCAGCAGGGCCAGATCGACATCTCGCCCGGCAACTTCAACGCCATCCAGATCCTGAAGGCGCAGGGTGTTCCGGTCGAGTTCGTGGCGCCGAAGGAGGGCGCGATCGCCTTCCGCACCACGATGCACATCACCAAGAACTCGCCCAACCCGGAGCTGGCGTTCAAGCTGATCGAGGCCGCGCTGTCCCCCGAGGTGCAGTCGGCGTTGATGGCGTCGCCCTATCTGGTCGTGCCCACCAACACGCGCGTCAAGATCGCCGGCGAGGTCGCGACGGCGCTGGTGGCCAGCCACGACGACATGCAGAAGCGCTTCGTGTTCCAGGATTGGCGCCGCATCAACGAGCAGCGGGCCGGCTGGCTGGAGCGGTTCAACCGCGAGATGCGGGCTTGACCGTCGGCGCCGCCGCGTTCGACCCGCGCCTGGCCTGGCCGCTCGGCGCCTTCCTCGCCGTCCTGTTCGTGGTGCCGTTGCTGTTGCTGGCGGGGCTCAGCGTGCAGACTCCGGACGGGCTCGGCTTCGGGCAATACGCCAAGTTCCTCGGTGACGGGTTCAGCCTGTCGGTGCTGGCGGGCACGATGCGGCTGGGGGCCGAAGTCACCGTCGCCTGCCTGGTGCTCGGCTTCCCGCTCGCCTGGGTGCATGCGCGCTCGCCCGCCTGGGTGCGCTCGCTGCTGATCCTGGTCGTGCTGCTGCCGCTGCTGACGAGCGTCGTGGTGCGCACCTTTGCCTGGATCGTCGTGTTGGGGCGCCAAGGCATCGTCAACACGGCGCTGCAGGGCGCCGGGCTGATCGGCTCGCCGTTGCGGCTGCTGTATACCGAGGGCGGGCTGGTCGCGGCGCTGGCGCAGGTGCAGATGCCGCTGATGGTGCTGCCGCTGATCGCCGCCCTGTCGCGGATCGGTCCGGACCTGCCGGACGCCGCCGGGCTGCTGGGCGCCGGCGCCTGGCGGGTGTTCGCGACGGTCACGCTGCCGCTCGCCTTGCCCGGCATCATCGCCGGCTGCCTGCTGACGTTCACCGCCGCGGTCACCGCCTTCATCACCCAAAGCCTGGTCGGCGGCGGGCAGATGCTGTTCATGCCCGCCTATGTGCTGCAGCAGGCGCTGGCGCTCGGCGACATGCCGTTCGCTTCGGCGATCTCGATGATCTTCCTCCTCGCCGTGCTGCTGGTGGTGGCCGCCTTGAGCGCACTCGGGCGACGCGCCGGCGCCTATGCCTGAGGCCCCGTTCCCAGCCCGGCAGCGACCTGAGGCCGCGGCGCCGCGTCCGGCGCGGCAACGTCCGGGATGGGAAGCGGTCAGCTTCCGCGCCGTCATGGGCGTGCTGGCCGGCCTGGCACTGCTGCTGCTGCTCGCGCCGACCCTGGTGGTGGTCATCGTCTCCTTCACCTCCGGCCTGTCGCTCAGGTTTCCCCCGCCCGGCTTGTCGCTGCGCTGGTATGCGGCGCTCGGCGACGCGTGGCAGCTCCAGTTCGCCGCCTGGAACAGTTTGAAGGTTGCGGTCGCGACGACGGTGCTGTCGCTGCTGCTGGGCGTCGCGGCGGCGCTCGGGATCGCCCGGTCGGGGCGGGCCTCGGCGCGGGTGCTGGACGGGCTGTTCATGGCGCCGCTGATCCTGCCGGCGCTGGCGTTCGGCTTGGCAGCGCTGATGCTGTTCACCCGGGCTGGCTTGCCGGTGTCGATGCTGACGCTCACGCTCGGGCACACCGTCGTGTGCGTGCCGTTCGTGGTGCGCAACACCGCCGCCGCCTTGCAGCAGCTCGACCCGGCGCTGCTGGAGGGTTCGGCCAGCCTCGGCGCGTCCCGGCTTTATACCTTGCGGCGGGTGGTGCTGCCGCTGGTGCGGCCGGGCATCCTGGCGGGCGCATTCATCTGTTTCATGGCGAGCTTCGACAACATCCCGGTCTCGCTGTTCCTGCGCGACGCCGCGACCGACATGCTGCCGATCCGCATGTGGCAGGACCTGGAAGGCAAGCTCGACGTCACCATCGCCGCGCTGTCGAGCGTGCTGATCGCCGCCACGGTCACGCTGATGGTGCTGATGGAACGGTTGACCGGGTTGTCGCGCCGCATCGGGTAAGCACCGCGCGGAGGGCCGCGTGCCGCCCGTCCGGCGTCACCGTCAACAAACGGACACGATGCAACGCGGCGCCGAGGCATTATACGGGGCCGGTGCAGCTTCACCTCGTCTCAGCCGGCCGCCGCCACAGCAGCGGCTGGCCCATACGGATGTGATCGCCGTCCCGAACCGTGTCGGCCACGCGCAGCCCGTTCGGGGCCAGCACGATGATCGTGGACCCGTGTTCGAACCACCCCATCTCGGCGCCCTTCGTCAGCACGGCGTCGCACTCGTAGCTGCGCCGCAACGGGCGCCCGCCCCCGCTGTCGAGGCGAAGGAAGCCGAGCTTGATGCCGGACACCAGGATCGCCGCGACCGCAACCAAGGTGAGCGGTTCGCCGCCGCCGGCCAGCACCGTGCGGACGACCACCCGCTCGTTGCGGCAGAACAGCCGGCGCACCCGGCGCAAGGTCGGCGGGTTGACGTTCCAGCGGTCGCCGAAGACGTGCCGCACCTGCTCGACCCGGCAATCATGCGGCGCGTGGAAGCGATGATACATCGCCGACGTCAGCCGCAAGGTGACGAAGCTGCCGCCCTCGAACGAGGCGGCATGGTCCGCGTCGTCCAGCAGCTCGCTCAGCGCGTAGTCCATCCCCTTCACCTGCAGCGCCCGGCCGGCCGCGACCGTGCCGAACGCGCCGACGATGGCGTCGCATGGGCTGGTCAGCACCGTCGGCGTCCGGATCGACCGGCCGGGCGCCCGGCTTCAGCCGGCGCGTGAAGCAGTCCTGCATGCTGCGGAACCGCGTGCGCTCGGCGTCGGCGAGGTCGAGGTCCGCGAAGCAGCGCCACGTCCACAGCGACACGGCGCGGACCAGACCTGTTCTCGCTGCGCGCTGATCCGGCCGACCCAGCGGCTCGGCAAGCCGCCGGGGGATGAGATTGGTGAGCACGAAGTTGAGCCGTCGGTCCCGGCCAGCTTCGACAGCGTGCGGCGGATCGCGCGTCACGCCGACGCCGCTTCCCATTGCCGGAGCGGGAGCACGATGGTGCCAGGGTTGACGCTCGTAGCGCCGGTGGTGGCCGGCGGCGCGGCTTTGGGCGCGCTGTTCACCAAGGCGCGCGCCCGGCTCGAATTGTCGCGCGCCAAGCACCCGTCGCTGGCGGGGCATGCGCGATGGTCGCGCCGGATCGCGGCGCTGATCCCGTTCTACGACTATGACGACAGCCGCTTCTTCCGCTGCGACGGCGCGCCGGACGACGTCGCCGAGCGTCGGCGCAACGGCTTCGCCCGGCTGGCGCAACTTTACCGCGAGCGCTTCCCGGCCGACCGCCGCGCTCACCGCCGCAAAGCCGGGACAGCATCTCGGACCTGCAGTTCACCGCCGGCCTATCGGGTGCCGTTCCAGTTCAGCCACACCGGTGCGGGAGTACGCTCGCGGCCGGGTCGTTTCTGCAATCGGCGCAGGGCGTCACGGTGACCGACCTCGACGGCAACGTGTTCTACGACCTGACCGGCTCCTACGGGGTCAACCTGTTCGGCCACGACTTCTACAAGCACTGCATGCAGGCGGGCGCGGAACGGGTGCGGGACCTCGGCGTGGCACTCGGCGCCTACCATCCGGTGGTGGCCGACAACGTGGCGCGGCTGCGGGCCATCTCCGGGCTGGACGAAGTGTCGTTCCACATGTCCGGAACCGAGGCGGTGATGCAGGCGGTCCGGCTCGCCCGCTACCACACGCGCCGCCCGACGCTGGTGCGGTTCTGCGGCGCGTATCACGGCTGGTGGGGCGACGTGCAGCCCGGCATCGGAAACCCCATGCCGGCCAACGGCACGCTCACTTTGGCCGAGATGTCGGAGCGGACCCTGCGCGTGCTGCGCCGTCGGCGCGACGTCGCCTGCGTGCTGGTCAACCCGCTGCAGGCGCTGCACCCGAATGGCTCGGCGCCGTCCGACTCCACCTTGGTCGATAGCGGGCGGCGCGCCGGCTTCGACCGGACCGCCTATGCGGCCTGGCTGCGGGCGCTGCGCGCGGCATGCGACGAGCGCGGCATCGCTTTGATCTTCGACGAGGTGTTCGTCGGCTTCCGCCTGGCCCCGCAGGGCGCCCGCGCCTATTTCGGCGTGCAGCCCGACCTCATCACCTACGGCAAGACATTGGGCGGCGGCCTTCCGGTCGGCGTGCTGTGCGGCCGCCGCGCCCTGATGCGGCGCTTCCGTGAGGACCGGCCGGCCGACATCTGCTTCGCCCGCGGCACCTTCAACGCCCATCCGCAGGTGATGGGGACGATGAACGCGTTCCTGCATCGCCTCGAGGACGCCGACATCCGCGCGCTTTATCATGACCTCGACGCACGCTGGGACGGCCGCGCCGCCGCCCTGAACGCCCAGCTCGCGGCCGCCGGGGTTCCGGTGCGGGTTGCGAACCTGTCGTCGATATGGACCGTGCTGTACACCACGCCCTCCCGCTACAATTGGATGCTGCAATTCTACTTGCGGGCGGAAGGGCTAGCGCTCAGCTGGGTCGGCACCGGGCGGCTGATCTTCAGTCTCGACTATTCCGACGCCGACTTCGCCGCGGTCGCCGACCGCTTCACCGCTGCCTGCCAGGCGATGCAGGACGATGGCTGGTGGTGGTCGAAGCCCGCGGCGACCAACAAGTCGATCAAGCGACAGGTGCTGCGGGAGATCGCAGCCGCCAAGCTGCGGCGGCCTCCTCCCGCGTCCTGACCGCTTCCGGTCCGAGGCCGCAGCGCGTCAATGGCCGCCTTCGACGGCCTCTTCCGAGAACTCCTCGTCCGAGGCGTCGCCGCCATGCCGCTGCAGCAGGGCCAGCGGGGCGCCGCGATACAGCATGAAGTCGTTGAACGGGTCGGTGATGATCTTCGTCGCCCACACCAGGCCGGTCTGCACATCTTTGATGATGAACAGCTGGACCGTGCGGAACAGCAACCCGCCGATCCCGATCGCAAGCCAAAGGATGCCGACATGGCGCGCGAAGGCGATCACGCCGTCCGCCGGCTGGCAGATGCCGAACGCGGTCGGGTCGGCGACCAGCAGCAGCGGCGAAAGCGCCCACACCGACATCAGCACGATCTTGCGGCGCAGGTTGTAGCCGATCTTAATCTGCTCCTTGTGGTCATGCGAGGCGTCGTTGACGATAGTCGTAGGTCTTGGGCTCGAACGCCAGGTGGCCGATTTGCCGGCTGGTCATCGAGACCATCCAGGCCAGCAGCGCCGCGAGCGCCGGGTCCTTGAGCAACAAGCCATATGCGACGATGAAGCTCACCGCGCTGAGCAGGTGCAGCGACTGGTTGACCAAGCTGTGGTGGTAGTAACGGTGGTCGTCCCAGCGCTGGATTCGCAGATGCTCGAGGAAGCTTTTCATCGATCTTCCTTTGCCTCGTGACGTGGAGAGTTGCCGGAACCAGCCTTAAGCCGGCTGCGGAGTTGCAAGCCGGGCGATGCGGACGAGGTAGAAATGGCCCAGCGGCGGCAAAGCGCGCTTTTCCTGCAGCTGCACGGAGGGCGACCCGGCGAGCCATTGCGCGTAGCGGGTCCAGGAGAACTCGGTCCGCCAGCCGAGACGGCTGGTCAGCGGCATCAGCACGCCCTCGAGGGCGCGGCGAACGCCGCTCACGGCGCCGATCCGCGTGGTCAGGATGATCTCGCCGCCGGGTCGCACCACGCGCACGAACTCGTCCAGCGCGCGCTCCGGGTTCGGGATCGCCGTGACGACATATTGCGCCACGACCACGTCGAACGAGGCGTCGGGGAAGTCGAGCCGCTCGGCGTCGCCGCGCTGGATCGATTCGACGTGCGACAGGTTCTCGCGTTCGACGCGCTGGCGTGCCTTCTCCAGCATGGGTTCCGAGATGTCGATGCCGTAGATGCGGTTCGCCCTGTCGTAGCTCGGGAGCGACAGGCCGGTGCCGACGCCCACCTCGAGGATGCGGCCGCCGATCCGCTCGGCGGCCTGAACCGCTGCCAGCCGGCCGAGGCGGAATACCGGTCCGAAGACCGCATCGTAAACCGGCGCCCAACGACCATACGCCGAAGCGACGCTATCCGTGTTCATCACGATCTTAATTGCCTCGAGTCTTCCAAGGTTGCGGCCGGTCAGATGGTCGTCGTCCAGCACCCTTTCCGTGTTGCTGGACAGAATCGATCGACACTCAAGCGACACTCAACAGTAACGTAGCCGCATTCAGCCAGTGTTGTGTTGCATTTCCATGAAGACCTACGCCGGACTTCATGAAGGACGCATGACCGCGGCGGGATCGCCTCAGTTGGTGGTCAGGCTCGGGCGCGCGAAGAAGTCCGCGGGCGGCGGTGCCTGAACCCCGAGCTGGGCGTCGAGCGGGGTGATGCCGAGCCGCGAGCAGCCGGCGCCGCCGTAATGCGGCAGGGCGAGGATGCTCGCCGGGTCGGTCATGGCGTAGCTCGCCGGCAGCGGCGGTTCGAGGCCGATCAAGCGGGCCGGGTCGAACGCGCTCAGCAGGTTGCCGCTGCCCGGCGTCCGGTTGGCGACGCCGTCATGCGGCCCGAGCTCGGTCTGGGTCACGCCGGCGGTCGCGAATTGCGCGGCCTGCCCGGCCAGCTTGGCGGCCTGCTCGTCCGGCAGGTCGGCGAGCGGGTTGAGCCCGAACACCGCGTTGATCAGGCCGATGACCGAGTTGTGGTCGCCTTCCTCGTGGCTGACCGCATGCACCCGAGCGTAAGGGGAGATCACCAGCAGCGGGATGCGCGGGCCGCGGCTGAGCGGGAGGCCGGCCGGATCCCAGCTCAGGATGCGCGGCGGCACATGGTCGTAGTCGCCCTCGCTTTCGTCGTAGGTGATGACGATCGCGCTGTCTTTCCAATACGGGCTGGAGGCGATCGCGTTGATCTCGCTGGCCAGCAGCGACTCGCTGATCTGGCTGTCGGAGTAGGCGGGATGGTCGTCGTCGCCGAGGAAGTTGGCGCTGACATAGGCTTTATCGGCGGCAGCACTGACGGCACCGTTGCCGTTGGCGTTGCTGTTGTCCGGCCGCAAGTTCTGGATGTTGTCGTAGCCGCCGCGGACGTAGAACACGCCGCCTTGCTTCGGCAGCGCGTCCTTGCCGATGTCGCTGAAGAAGTCGCCCAAGCCGTGCTGGTTGGCCGCCTGCACCGGGTTGCTGGTCACGTAGCCGAAATATTGCGGGCCGTTATGGTGGCCGATGTAGCTGGCGTGCGGCGTGGAGGCGATGCCGTTATCGGCCGGCAGGTTCGGTTCGGTCGCGGTGTAGCCGTTCTGATACCAGCCCCACGCCGTGGCCCGGTTGCCGTGCGCGACGATCGCCGGCAGGTCCGCCTGCACGTCGGCGAGGTCGGCCGAGGGATTGCTGTCGCTGGACGCGATCGTTCCGGCGCGCCGGCCGCCGAGCGTGAGCGGCAGGCTGGCAAAGGTGAGGTTGGGGGCGACGTTGGTGGCCGCGGCCGAATTCGTTCTTGCGCTGCGGCGTGCCGCTGGCGGCGCCGCTGTTGGCGGTGGCGACGCTGTTGGTCGGCTGGCTCGGGGTGCCGGAGTACTGCGCCCCGTCGGCGCCGGGCAGGCCAGGGATCGGGTCGTTGGTGATCGGCACGCCGACCGAACCGAACGTGGTGGCCGACGTCGCATCGGGGTGCTTGACCCACTGCGTCTCGCCCGACTGCCCGGCAATCATGGCGATCGCGTTCGGCGTGGAGGGCCCGATCGTGGTCTGGAAGATATTGTCGAACAGGGTGAACCGGCTGGCCCAGTTCCACAGGAACGGGATGGTGTCGCAGTCGACGTAGGCCATCGCCAGCTCGGCGTATTGCTTGGACTTCAGCGACGGCGCGGCCGGGATCTGCGCGGCGGTCGGGTTGATCGGCGAGGCCGGGAAATACTTGGCCTGCTCGTTCAGCGCGAACCGATCCATCAGCGGCACGCCGGTATTGCCCGGCACGTCCATCTTGGCCGCCATGCGCGGATGGCCGTGGTCGATGTCGTCGAGATCGGACGCGTTCTGCGCGGTGCCGATGCGGAACGGGGCGATGGTGCCCGCCGTGCCGTCGGTGTTGTACAGCAGCTGGGTGTTTGCCGGCGTCGGCGGGTTGCGCAGCTCCGGTCGCGGCGACGCGTCGGCGAACAGGCCGTTGGCGCCGGGGAAGGTGCCGAAATAGTGGTCGAACGAGCGGTTCTCCTGGAACAGCACGAACACGTACTTGACCCGGTGCCGCAACAGGCTGGTCAGCTGCGCGTCCGAGAGCTGCAGCTTGAGGTCAAGGTTGCTGAAATGCGACTGGATCTCGGGGCCGAAGCCCGACGCGGCCGTTTGCGGCTGCGCCGTCACCGTCGCGGCGATGCCGGCGACCGGCTGCAGCACGAGGGCCGACGCGACGAGGGTCGAGCATGCCTGGAGGCGCGTGCGCTTCATACGTGTATCCCGTTCATTGCTGCCGGACGATCTAACGCCAGGGCGGCCCGAAACAGGTGACGGTCGTGTGTCAGTGCCGTGACGTTGGCGGGGCGCACCGTTCCGCCCGCTCCAACATCTACTCGATCGTCGGCGCCGCCCTCAGTCCGCCCTCCGTCCAGGCGGCGTTGACCCCCGGAGCCATGTCGAGCGGCGACTCATCGCCCAGGGTGCGCTGCATCAGCTCGGGGTAAGACCCGCGGGCCAGGACGCGTGACTGCCACTCCTTGTCGAGCCCGAGCCACTGCCCCGGGATCGCCAGCGTCTGCGCCGCCTCCTTGCCCGCAAGGACCGTGTTCAGCGTCCATGTCACCACCCGGGCCCATTCCGGATCTCCGCCCGGGGTCGCCGCCATGATCGGGGTGACCGCGAGCGGTTCAGGCAGCAGGCGCGACGGGTGGCCTTCATGCGCGCTGCCGATGCGCAGCGCCGCGAGCGCGGTCGCCTCGCCGATCACCGCCGGGCAGCGGCCGACGTTGAACGCGTCCATCATCTCCTCGAGTTCCATCCAGGCCGACACGTTCGGCGTCCAGTGATGCGCGGCGGCGTAGGAGCGAAGGTTGCGCTCGGCGCCGGTGCCGGGTTCGCCGCAGATCATGGTGTCGCCGAGATCGGCGGCGTGCTGGACCGGATTGGTGTCCCACACCATGATGTGGGTCCCGAGCTGGAACACGGTGGGGCCGGGCAGCACGGCGCCGAACAGCTCGTTGGCGAACAGCTCGGTCGTGGTCAGGAACGACACCTCGTCGGCGGCCGTCCGCACCCGGTCGAAGTCGGGCTGCAGCGCATAGCCGTTGAACTCGACCCGGGCACCCTCGCCCAGCACCGCGGCGGCAACCGCATGGCACAACTCCACATGCAGCCCATGCCAGCTATGGTCGACCGCCGGAAACGCGAGGCCCGGCCGGATCGCGCTGCCGCAGCGCAGCACGCCGTCGGCACGAACCCGGGCGAGCGTTCCGGATTCGGCCCGCGCCCCCGTCGTCGCGATCGCCAGCAACGCCAAGCCGGCGAGCAGACGGCGCACCATGCGGCTGCGCCGAGCGGGACGGAGAGCCGCGCATGCCTGCTGACACCGGGCCCGGCCCGCACCCACTCCTGTTGTCATCCGCTTCGGTGCCTCCGTGTGGTCCATGGGTTTGCGCCGCACGACCTCTAGCCAACCGGAGCAAACCGGACGCATTGCAGTTTGATGAAGCTTGCGTGGGCCCTTACCGGAAGGCCTTGCTCACCAACGTTAAGGGCTGAGCAAGCCAGGCTCGAGCAACCTGCGCCGTGCGGTGCATCCCCATCGGATGAAGGCTGGTCCAGAGGGCCAGGGCACATAGCCCAACCACGATCGTGGGTTCGGCTGGCGAGCCGGTTTGACAAAGCGGCAAGCTCCAGGTTTTCCGCAAGGGCCATGCCAGTCGCAATCCGCGGGGGGTGAGCATGTCGGCCGCCAAGTGGGACAAGTACCCCACGGCGAGTGCTGATGAGACCGCTCGCGAATAGCCACCGTAAAGCAGCAGAAACACGAGCACGATCAGGGCGATGGCCGAATGCGTGATTCCCCGATGTCCGAGCATGCTGGATACCATGGTCGAAATCGGCCGTGACCGTCGTCCCACCCAGGATTGCGGATGGTCGATATCGGGCAACAAGGAGCCGCTGACTGCCACAGCCAAGCTGCCGGGGTCGAACATCGACAGGTGCAGCAAAGGTGCAGCCACAACCCAACTGGCCAGACCGATGGCCACGTGAGATTTGGCCATCATGCGATAGCTGGGCTTCCACGACCGGCCTCGAAGGCCCACAGCCTGCGCAGGCTGGGCCCACGAGATCCTCCCCCTCCGATCACTCGCACGTCCCTCTCGAATTAACGATCAACCATACTGAAAGTGGGCAATCATACTGAAAGTGGGGCCATGAGGCTCCTGTTCTGCTTGGCTCTCCTCGTCGGCGTGACGATGGCGACCGGCATTGATGGGCTCGGGCGCCCATTCCCCAGACGGGTCTGCCTAGTGGCTACAGCAAGGTTTCCAGGGCCAGAAACCTGCCCTCCATGCAGACCAAAGGTGTGGAAACGGGTGAGGCCCTCAACCGGCGAGGGCTTGCAGCGACGCTTTCAGGCGCGGAGCGGCGAAGTCGAGGAACGCGCGCAGCTTCAACGGCAGCAAGGGCTGTCCGGCATGGACGAGATGCACCGGCAGCGGCTCGGGATCGAAGTCGCGCAAGATGATCTGCAGCCGGCGCTCTGCCACTGCGGCGTGCACCTGGTACGACAGCACGCGGGTGATGCCGGCCGAGGCGATGGCCGCGGCGATGGCGGCGTCGGCCGTGTTGACGGCGAAGCGCGGACGGACCGGCACCGCGACCGCCTGCTCGCCGCGGCCGAAGTTCCAGAGATTGGTCGAGTACAGCCCCTCGAACATGATGCAATGGTGGTCGTCGAGCGACGCGGGTGTCTGCGGCATGCCGTGTGCCTCGAGGTAGTGCGGGCTCGCGCAGGCCACCCAGGTCACGGCGCCGAGCCGGGTGGCGACCATGCTGCTGTCGGCCAAGCGCCCGACCCGGATGGCCGCGTCCACGTGGTCGTCGACCAGGTTGACGACATGATCGGCCAGGATCAGGCGGGCCGTGATGTCCGGGTAGGCCGCCAGAAAATCCAGCACCACGGGCTCGACATGCAGGCGTCCGAACATGATCGGGGCGGTGATCACCAAGTGCCCCCGCGGCGCCCGGTACTCGCCGGACGCGGCCCGCTCGGCATCGTCGATCTCGTCGAGGATGCGCCGGCTGGCGGCGACATAGGCGCGGCCGGCCTCGGTCAGCGAGAGCTTGCGGCTGGTGCGGACGACCAGCTGCGTGCGCAGGTGCGCCTCGAGATCCGAGACCTTCCGGCTGACGGTCGCGAGCGGCATGCCGAGCGCGCGCGAGGCGGCCGATAGGCTGCCGCCGTCCACGGCCGCGATCAGGGTGGCCATTGCATCGAGCCGGTCCATCGAGGCTCCCACGAGTTGGAAGGCAGGTTCCTGAAGTTACCGAATTATGCAGGAGCTTGAGAACGCCTAGATCGGCGTCAACGGCCAGCGAGGCCGTCAACCCAAGACGGCCAGCGAGGCCGTGAACCCAGACGGCCAGCGAGGCCGTCAATCGACGCAAGGAGCCCCAACCGATGACCCTCCGGTCCCGCTTGCTCGCGGCCGCCTTCAGTGCCGCCGCCCTCAGCAGCAACGCCCTGTCCGCCCCCCCTGCCCTGGCGGCAAGCCCGGCAGCCGTCACCACCACGGCGGTAACGCCCGCGCAGGTCCGCTACGGCACGATCGCCGTCGATGGCCTCAACATCGCCTATCGCGAGGCCGGTGACGCCAAAAACCCGAAGCTCGTGCTGCTGCACGGCTGGCCGTCGTCGTCGCACCAATATCGCGACCTGATCGTGGCGCTGGCGCCGCGGTTCCACGTGATCGCGCCGGACTACCAGGGGTTCGGCAACAGCGACCGCCCGGACCCCGCGACCTACCAATACTCGTTCGAGGCGATCTCAATAACGATGGAGAAGTTCCTCGCCGCCAAGGGCTTCGATCACTACGGCATCTTCATGCAGGATTACGGCGGCCCGGTCGGCTTCCGCATCATCGGCCGCAACCCGCGGGCGCTGGATTGGGTGATCATCCAGAACACGAACGCTTACGAGAACGGGTTTTCGCCCGCTTGGGACGGGTTCCGCAAGGCGCTCTGGGTGGACCGCACCCCCGCGAGCGAGGCCCCGCTCGCGGCGTTCAACACGCCGGACGTGATCAAGAACACCGTCTACCTGGGCGGCGCAGGCCACCCGGAGCTGATTGCGCCTGAAGCGTACGAGGCCGATGCGGCGAACGTCGCGGGGCCGAGCAACCTGCGCATCCAGCTCGACCTGTTCTACGACTACCGCACCAATGTGGCGCTCTACCCGCAGTGGCAGGCATTCCTGCGTGCGCATCAGCCCAAGACGCTCATCTTCTGGGGTCAGCACGACCCGTTCTTCACGCCGGACGGCGGCGAGTTGTATCTGAAGGACCTGCCGCATGCCGAGATGCACCGGCTCAACGCCGGCCATTTCGCAACCGAGGATAACCTGCCGTTCATCGCGGAGCATATCGTCGGCTTCTACGACCGGCAGGTGAAAGGGCGGCGCTGACACCGGGGCCGCCCGTGCGGGGCACGGGCGGCCGGGCGCGCGGACAACCAAGGCAGGATCGGAGGCATCATGCTTCAACCAACCAGCGACATCGCTTTTACGCCGGCGGTCAAGGCGATCCAGGCGGAACGCGGCTCTCGTGCGGCGTACGCGCGGATGGAAGCCCGCGGCGGGTTCCGCACGACCATCGACGAGAACCTGACGGCGTTCCTGGCGCAGGTGGATACCGCTTACCTCGCAACCGCCAACGCCGACGGGCAGCCCTACGCGCAGCACCGTGGTGGGCCGAAGGGCTTCATCCGCGTGATCGACGAGCAGACGATCGGCTTCGCCGACTTCACCGGCAACCGGCAGTATATCTCGGCCGGCAACCTTGCCGAGAACGACCGTGCGTTCCTGTTCCTGATGGACTACGCGCACCGCCGCCGCATCAAGCTGTGGGGCCGCGCGCGCGTCGTCGAAGGGGATGCGGAGCTGATCGCACGGCTGATGCCGGAGGGCTATGCAGCCAAGCCCGAGCAGGTCATCCTGTTCACGATCGAGGCCTGGGACACCAACTGCCCGCAGCATATCCCGCAGAAGTTCGACGCCGCCGATGTCGCGGCCGCGCTCGAAGGGTTGCAGGAGCGCGTGGCGACGCTCGAGGCTGAGAACGCCAAGCTTGCACAGCAGCTTGCCCAGCAGATCGGTCAAGACAGGAGCCACCCATGAGCCGCCCGCCGCTGCCCCCGTTCGACGACGCGACCGCGGCCGTGAAAGCACGGCTGGCCGAGGATGCCTGGAACAGCCGCGATCCGGCGCGCGTGGCGCTAGCCTACACGCCCGGCAGCCAATGGCGGAACCGCGCCGAGTTCATCACCGGCCGCGACGCGATCACGGCGTTCCTGACCCGCAAGTGGGCGCACGAACTCGACTACCGCCTAATCAAGGAGGTCTGGACCCATGCCGGCCAGCGGATCGCGGTCCGTTTCGCCTACGAGTACCACGACGACAGCGGCAACTGGTTCCGCGCCTATGGCAACGAGAACTGGCAGTTCGACGCCGAGGGCTTGATGGAGCGCCGCATCGCCAGCATCAACGAACACCCGATTGCCGAAGCCGAGCGTGCGTTCCACTGGCCGCTCGGCCGCAGGCCCGACGACCATGCCGGGCTGAGCGAGCTGGGTTTCTGAGGCACGTTTGGAGGCACCTAAAACATCGCAATCAGGACGATGCCGCCCGTCATCAGCGCCCCGCCCAGGACGCGCCAGACGTTGAGGCTATGCTGCTCGATGCCGAACAAGCCGAAATGGTCGACGGCCAGGGACATCAGGATGTTGGCGGTGATGGTCAGGCCGGCGAACGGCCCGGCGCCGATCTTGTCGACGAACAGCAGGCCGGTGATAACGGCGAACGCGCCCAGCAGCCCGCCCAAGGGCGCCCACCAGGGCATCGACGCCAGTCCCTTGGCCGAGGGCAGCGGCGACGGCAAGCAAACGAACAGCACCAGCAACAAGGCGACGACCGGCAGGAACGAGACGGTGCTCGCGAGCCACGGGTTCTCCAGGGACTTGCGGAGCGCCCCGTTCATCGGCGGCCCCCAGGCCTGCAAGGCACCCGCGACCAGGATGAGCGGGTAAAGCCAGGCCGAGCTAATGGACTGCATGACTATCGTCTCCGGAGAAGGGGTCAGCCGAATGCGACGGCGGTGAGGACGAGGCCACCGGCCTCGCCCTCCCCGGTCGCTGGAATGCACCGTGCCTGCGCAGCCGTTACGGGTTTGCCGGAGGTGCGGCGCCCGGGCCGCCGGGCGGCGGAGGACGATGGCCCGGGGGTGGAGGGGGTGCCGCGACCTCGCTGAGATGCCCGGCGTCGGGGCCGATCGACCGCGCCTCGATCACCCGGCCAAGCGGGCTTTCCACGCCCTGGCCCTGCACCGACACGGTCGCGCCGACGGTCGAGCACGGTGGCCAGCCGCTGTCGCTTCCGGGCGGCGGCAGACGGATGATGGTGCCGTCCTCCAGCAGCGCGCCGTTCAGGTCGCCGCGCGGGCCATGCAGCTGTGCCTTGATGCGTCCCGTGGCGGTCAGCGCGCTGGGCGCCACGCGGGCCGGGCGGTCCACCGGCGCCGGTGTCCGTGACGGTGCTGCCGGTCGCGTCGTTGTTGATCGACATCGCCTGCACCATCGGGATGGCGCGCGCCTTCAGGCCGCGGATCGTGACGGCATCGCCGGGCTTCACGGCGTAGACGAGCTGGGCGCCGAGATGCGGCGGCAGATGCACCTCCGTCCCGTCGGCCAGGATCAGCCCGTCCACGTCGCCGCGCGGCGTCAGGCTGTATTCCGCGACCTTGCCCTGGATCGCCGGCAACTGCGCTCGGGTCGTAGGTTGCCGCGTTCTTGCGCGACCGCCGCGCCAACCCCGCCCGCGAGCAGCGTCGCGGCAAGCAGCCAATGTCTGGTCCTCATGATCTTGTCTCCGTCTTCCGGGCTCCAGGCCCGTCCAGACGAAGCGCAAGCACCGTGCCAGCGCCTAACGCCTTGATATCACTGCCCGTTGCATCATCCGGCAAGGCTGCCGGTCGAGTCCTGCTTCGGGGACGTCGGCCGTCCCATTTGGGGACACGCCGAGCCCGTAGCGCTCCAGCTTCTGGTAAAGCAGTTGGCGGCGGATCCCGAGCCGCTCAGCCGCTTGCGCCCGGTTGCCGCCGCACGCCGCAAGCGCACGTCGGATCATCTCCGTCTCCACCCGCGCCACCGCCTCCGGCAACGTCCCGGCCAGCCAGTCCGTCGCGCCGGCGGCCGGCTCGGCGGCAGGTCCGGCTGCTCAGGAACGCCAGGTCCTCGGCCGCGATGACCGGCCGCCGCACCAGGGTCGACGCGCGCTTCATCGCGTTCAGCAGCTCGCGCACATTGCCGGGCCAGGGATGCGCCAGCAGCCGGGCGGCCGCATCGGCGGAGAGGCGCTTGGCCGGGGCGTCGTCTGCCGACAAGCGCCAGGAAGTGCTCGGCCAGCGGGATGATATCGGCCAGGCGCTCGCGCAGCGGCGGCAGCGCGACCGGCACCACGCCGAGCCGGTAATACAGGTCCTCGCGGAACCGCCCGTCGCGCACCGCCTGCGAGCAGATCGCGATGCGTCGCCGCGATCACCCGCACGTCGATCGGCACCGGCCGGCCGCCGACCGGGGTGACCACGCGCTCCTGCAAGCGCGCGCAGCAGCTTGGCCTGCATCGCCAGGTCCATGTCGCCGATCTCGTCCAGGAACAGCGTGCCGCCCTGCGCCTCGCGGAACGAGCCGGCGCGGTCCGCGACGGCGCCGGTGAAGGCGCCGCGCACATGGCCGAACAGCAGGCTCTCCAGCAGCTCGGCCGGAATCGCGGCGCAGTTGACCGGGACGAACGGCGCCTTGGCGCGGCGTGCCGTGCCGGTGGATGGCGCGCGCCACGACCTCCTTGCCGGTGCCGGTTTCCCCCAGCAGCAGCACGGTGGCGTCGCTGTCGGCCAGCAGGCCGATCGATTTCTGCACATCGCGCATGGCGGCGCTGGAGCCGACCAGGTCGCCGTCCCGGGCGCCAGCCGCGGCGAGCGAGGCGCGGCGGCGCCGCTCGTCGGCCGGCAGCATTCGCGCGAGCAGCGCCTGCAGGCCATCGCGGCCGATCGGCTTGGCGAGGTGGTCCGCCGCGCCCAGCCGCATCGCCTCGATCGTGTTGTCGCTGGTCGGCACGGCGGTCAGCACGGCGACCGGCGGCGGGCTGGGCTTGGCCCGGATGCGGCGCAGCACCTCCATGCCGTCCATCCCCGGCATGCGCAGGTCCAGCAGCACGGCGTCGGCCGCGTGGCGCGACAGCCAGGCCAGCGCGGCTTCGCCGTCGGCCGCCTCCGCCGCCTCGTGGCCGAGATCGGTCAGGGCGCGTCGCGATCGCCCGGCGCAGCGCGCGGTCGTCGTCGACGATCAGGATCGTGGCCATGCGCTCCTCCTGCGGCAGTTCGAGCGCGAACACGGCGCCGCCCGATCCGTCGCCCGGCGCTGCGCAGCACCAGCCGGCCGCCATGCGCGTCCGCCAGCTCGCGCGCGATGGCCAGGCCAAGGCCGGTGCCGTCGGCACGGCCGGTGACGAACGGCTCGAACAGGCGGTCCGCCATCTCGGGCGGCACGCCGGCGCCGCTATCGGCGACCGTTAGAGTCGAGCAGGCCGGGATGACGTTCTGCGCCGCCACCAGCTGACCGCGCCGCCCTGCGGGCGCATGCCGGATCGCGTTCGTCAGCAGGTTGTCCAGCACCCGGCCGATCACCGCCGGGATCGAAGCACCGCCGATCCCGCCGCGCCGCCGACCGTGACCGTAAGCCGCTTGGCCGCCGCCATCTCCCGGTGGCGGGCCACCTGCTCGGCCAGGAACGCCGGCAGGTCGACCGCGACCGGCTTCGGCTCGACGCGCTGCGTCATCGCCAGCAGCTCGCCGACCAGCCCGTCCAGCCGGTCGATCTGGCCGAGCATGTCGCCGATCGCCTCCCGCCGCCGCGCGTCGTCGCCGGCCAGCGCGTTCTCGCCCTGCAGGCGCGCCGCCGCGATCGGGTTGCGGATCTCGTGCGCGACGCCGGCCGCCACGCGGCCGAGCGCGGCCAGCCGTTCGGCGCGCGCGGCCCGGGCTGCCATGGCGTCGGCCTCCCGCCGGGCCTCGGCCAGCCGCAGCCCGGCCTGCGTTCAGCGCGTCGATGATCTGGTCCAGCTCCCGCTCGCCCGTCCGCCGACACGGTCGGCATGCCGCTCGCCGCCCGCCGTCCGCAGCGCGCTCCTCGATGCCGCGCACGTGCCGCCCCCAGACCAGCAGCGTGCGGCCGAGCCAGGCCGACATCAGCAGCATCAGCGCCGAGCAGCACGCCCAACCCGAGCTGCAAGCGGCTGGAAGCCCTGCACCGCACGGACCCGGGTCATCGTCCAGGCCGTCAGGCCGCGATCGGGCCGGACAGCGGGCAGGCATGCAGCAGCAGGGTCTGGGCGCCCGAGGACGTCCGCGCGATCAACCGGCTGCTCGTCGCGCGCCGCCTGCTGGTTGACCGCCTGGATCTGGTCGCGCTCGGCCGTCGGCAGGTCGGTCTTCGGGCCCGGTGCCCTCATAGGTCGGGAACGCGTAGGCCAGCGGCCCGGCGTCCGACTGCCAGATGCCGCCCTCGACCCCGGCCTGGTTGGCCAGCGCCAAGCCGACCGCGGCGGCGAGGTCCGAGCGCAGCCTCGCGTCGAGCTGCCCCGGCTCCGGCCCCGACCAGCCCGCCGCATAGAAGCCGTAGCGATCCCGGATCAGGTCGCAGGCATGGGCGACGATCGCTTCCGCCCGGCCCACCTGCGCCTCGGTCGATTGCTGGTAGAGCTGCATCAGCAGAAAGCCGACCGCGAGGCACGCCGTCAGCGACAGCGTCCATAAGCCGATCAGCCGTGTCCTGAGGGAGTGCAACCCGGGTCCTGCGCGCGCTCGAGTTCCGGCACGATGCCGCCGCGAACGGAGACGATCCGTGGCCGCGTCTCAGCCGGCACCGTGTCGGGATATCGAACGGTTGTAAATCGGCGCCGCTGTCGAGCCTGGTTCAAGCCGGCGACGCGCCCCGTGTTTCGGCGGCCCCGTTGAGAGGGGCGTCGCTTGCGGTCTCTCCCGCGGCAGTGGACGAGACCGCAACCGGGCGTGCGGCCGAGGCCGGCAGCCAAAGCGTGACGGTGGTGCCGAGGCCGGCCGCGCTTTCCACGGCCACGCGGCCGCCCGCGCGCTCCACGAAGCTTTTCACCCCTGCCAGCCCGAGGCCGGTCCCCTGCCCGGCCGGCTTGGTCGTGAAGAACGCCTCCGTCGCC
Source organism: uncultured Alphaproteobacteria bacterium (assembly GCA_963792675.1). Lineage (GTDB taxonomy): Bacteria > Pseudomonadota > Alphaproteobacteria > Acetobacterales > Acetobacteraceae > JBBROS01. Next base: position 57,398 of record CAWBWT010000004.1, on the reverse strand, counting down.
CGGGCAAGCACATCGGGCGGCATCCCGGCGCCGTGGTCGATGACGGCGATCTTTGCCGATAACCGGGGCTCCCCCAGCATCGTCAGCAGGCTGGGCTCTCCCATGCCCAAGCGCCATTCCGTACCATGCTCGCCCGTCACCCGCACCGTGATCGTCGAGCCCGGCGGGGAGGCGTCGCGTGCGTTGACGACAAGGTTCATCACCGCCGCCTCGAGATCGGACCGGCGCCCGTGCACGTAAAGCGGCGCATCACCGGCCCCGACCTCCGCCACCAGCCGATGTGTCGCTCCCACCGTCCCTTCGAGCAGCTCGCACGCCGTGCGGACCGCCTGAATTGCGTCCTCCCAGGCCTCCTCGCGGTCGCCGCCCTGCGCGACGGACAGCATGCGCCGGGTCAGCAAGCTGCCCTGGGCGACGGCCTTGTCAATCCGTTCGACCAAACGCCGTGTCTCCTCCTCCTGGGTCCGGCGGCCGACGAGCGAGGCGCTGGCGGCGATGCTTTGCAGGATGTTCCTAAAATCGTGGGCGACGCCGGCCGCGAGTTGCCCGACCAGCCTGAGCTTTTCACCCTCGAACGAGGCACGCTCGGCCGCCGTGCGCCTGGCTTGCTCGACCGACAATTTGCGTGTTTGCCGGATCGCGGCGAGCACCGCGAAAGCGAGCGACGACATCGTGGCCGCGCAGACCGCGCTCAGGACCGCGAGGTGCCGATGCCAGTGCGCCAGGATCGACGCCGCCGAAACCGTCGAGGTGATCGCGACCGGGTAGCCGTCGATCTTGCGGAAGGCGACGAACCGGTCCGTCGCATCGAGCGGCGACACCGCCCTGAACGTGCCGGCGGACTGCCCTGCGCCCAGCAGGTTCATCAACTCGCTGGCCGGCGACTCCAATCGAGGTGGGACTCCGCGGGAGACGGGGTAGCGGGCGAGCACCTCGCCATCGGTCCGCACCATCGAGACCGACGCAGCCTCGGTCCCGCGGGTCGCGACCGCCCAGAAATCCTGGAAGAAGGAGACGGTGACGGCGACGTGGACGGTTCCGTCGAACGAGCCGTCCGCGGTCGTGCGCCGCTTGCTGATGCCGAAGTTGGGGCGGCCGGTGTTCTGCCCGGTGTAGGAACGGCTGACGAAGATACCCTGGTCGGAATCCCGCTGCGCGGCCCAGAACTCGCGGAAGGCGACGCTCTGACCCGGCGGCGGCTGGGCGGCGCCGTTCGTGGTCACCGACGCCCACTGCCTCCCCTCCCCGTCCGTCAGCGACAAGGCGGACACTTGCGGCCGATTGGCGATGGCGTGCCGCATCTCGACGAGGAGGCGGTCGCGGCTGGATCGGATCTCGTCCCAGCTCAGGCCCTCGACACGCTGATCGAGCGCGTTGACGAGGGTTGCATGGGTGTCCAGCACGCGCAGCGCATGTTCCTGGACGACGTCGGCGGTCCTCTCGACCTCTCGGGAGGCATGAAGAAGTAGCTGATGCCGGTCGAACCAGGCCGAGCACAGGAACAGCAAGGCCGGGACACCGAGACACGCGACAAGCGCCCGGCGCAACCACCATTCGGTCGAGGTTCCGCGTGGTGTTCCAGCCCGCTGCGTCATCGATGGCGCGCCCCCGTGTCTATTCAGCGGAGGGAGATATCACGGGCGCGTGACGGGTGTCGCGGTGTTTGTCGCTGTCTGCCGGTGCTGCGGCTTGGGAGCACAGCATGGCCAAGCGGGGATGGTCAGCATGAGCGGACCCCTCGCAGTCCGTCTCGTTAACCAGAAAGAGTTGCCCGGCCAGAAACCTTTGCGGTAGCCTGATCGTCCTCAGACTATCGCTCCAGCGCCGGATCCCCTTCTCATGACCAAACGGCTTGTCACGCGTGCCAACATGCTCGTCTTCGGGGTGCTGGTTGCCATCATCCTGGTCGTGAGCGGGGTCACCTGGGACCGTTTCAGTGCCGCCCGGACGGCGCGGATGTGGGCACAGCATTCGGACGATGTGCTGGTCACGATCAAGGAGCTTAACCTTGCCGTCTACGCCGCCGAGACCGGTCAGCGGGGCTATTTGCTCACCGGCGATGACGAATACCTCGCGCCATACAATGCCATGCTCGGCCAAGTGGCCTTCCTGCAGGGCGAGCTGCAGCGGCTGACGGCCGACAACCCGGCCGAGCAGGAGCGGCTGCGCGGCCTGTCGCCGTTGCTGCAACGCAAGCTCGAGGAGTTGGCGCAGACCATCCAGTTGCGCCGCGAGATCGGCCTGGACGCTGCGCTGCGCATCGTGCGCACCGCGGTCGGACTGCGGCACATGGCACAAATCGAGGCGACGCTCGCCGCCATGACGGTCGACGAGCAGGCGCTGCTGTCGGGACGCCTGGCCGACATCGAGAGCCGAGGGTCCTCGCTGCGCTGGCTGGTGGGCGGCGGCACCGCGCTGACGCTGCTGACGCTGCTTTGGGCGGCCAGGCTGCTGAACCAGGCTTGGTCCCGCTCCTATCGGAGCGAGGCGGAGCAGCGCACGTTGGCCGTCCGGCTCCGTACCTCGCTCGACAGCCTGAGCCAGGGTGTCGCAGTGTTTGCGGCCGATCGGACGTTGACGGACTGGAATGAATGTTTCCAAGTCCTGCTGGCGCTGCCGAAGGCCGTGGTTCGCAGCGGGACGCCCTACGCCGCCTTCGCGGAATACACGACCGAAGGTGACACGGCATTGCTGGAAACCGAAGACCAGGTCCGCCACGGCCATCGGGCGGTTGGCGAGGTGGTGACGTACGAACGGGCCCGGGCGGACGGTCATCACCTGGAGTTGCGGCGGACGCCGATGCCGGATGGCGGCTTCGTGCTGACGATCTCGGACATGACCAAGCGCGCCCAGGCCGAAAGCGTGCTGCGCGAAGTTCAGAAAATGCAGGCGATCGGCCAGTTGACCGGCGGCATCGCGCACGACTTCAACAATCTGCTGACGGTCATCCTCGGCAACCTTGAGGCAACCCAGGCCCGGCTGACCGGACGCCCCGAGCTGCAGACCCGTATCGAGCGGGCGACCTGGGCAGCACAGCGCGGCGCCGCGCTGACGAGCCAGCTGCTCGCCTTTGCTCGCAAGCAGCCGCTGGCGCCGACGCCGATCGATCTGGCCGCAGCGATGCCGGAGATCGTGCCGCTGCTGCGCCGCACCCTGGGTGAGCACATCGACGTCCGCTATGTCGAGACGGCGGGGCTATGGCCGGCGATGGCCGATGCGGCGCAGCTGGAGAGCGCCGTGCTGAACCTTGCGCTCAACGCACGCGACGCCATGCCCGGCGGCGGGCGGCTGACGATCGAGCTGGCGAACCGGGTGCTAGACGAAGACTATGCGCGTCAGCACGCCGAGGTCGCGGCCGGTGATTACGCCATGGTGGCGGTGTCGGACACCGGGCATGGCATGACGCCGGACATCGTCGCGCGCGTGTTCGAGCCGTTCTTCACGACCAAGCTTGACGGCAAGGGAACCGGGCTCGGGCTCGCCATGGTGTTCGGCTTCGCAAAGCAGTCCGTCGGCCACGTGAAGATCTACTCCGAGCCCGGCGTCGGCACCACCGTGCGGCTTTATCTTCCGCGCGCCATCGGCGCTGCGGCGCCGGCCGAGCAGCGCACCCGTTCGCCGGTGGAGCTGCCGCGTGGGTCGGCAACGGTGCTGGTCGTCGAGGACGAGCCGGCCGTGCGCGAGATCGCCGTCTCGATCCTGGGCGAGCTCGGCTATCGCGTGCTGGAAGCGGCCGACGGCGAAGAGGGTCTCCGGGTGTTCGAAGCGCACGCGGCGCAGATCGATCTGCTGCTGACGGACATGGTTTTGCCCGGCGCCCTGCGCGGCCGCGAGTTGGCCGAGCGCGCCGTGGCGATCAAGCCCGCGGTCAAGGTCCTCTATATGTCCGGCTATACCGAGAACTCCATCGTGCACCACGGACGCCTGGATGACGGGGTTCAGCTCATCGGCAAGCCATTCAAGCGCGAGCAGCTGGCCCGCAAGGTGGCCGACGTGATCGGTTCGACCATGGCCGCCGGTGGCGCCAACGTGGTGGCGCTGAAACCGATCCAGGACGTTTGAGCGCCTGTTCGCTGGTGGGGTGCGGGCCGCCCTGAGCGGGAAGGACTGGCCCCCTCCCCTCTCGCCTCGCTACTGCACGCGCTTCCAGTCGTTCGTGACGGTCCGCATGAAGTCGCGCACGGTGGCGTTGATGGAGTCGACGTCGGCTGCCTTGAAACCCGACGCTGCGGCGACGTGGCCTTCTACGGACGGTATAGTGACGAAACGGCCGTCCGGGATCGCGGCGGCGGCCGCGGCGGCTTCCTCGATGGGGTTGTAGAGATCGAGTTGCCCGGACATCAGCAGCGCCTTGGCCTTCACCGTCCGTAGCGCCCGCGCCGGGTCGCCGGCGAAGATCGGCTTGCCATAGATGCTGGTATCGCCGACGTTGTGGTGGTCGTAGGCCCAGGTCTGTGCGATCCAGTCGTTTGCGTCGAAGCCGGATTTGACCACGGCATCTTCTTGCGCGGCGATCCAGGCCTGAACGTCCAGGGGCTGGTCGAATTGCCGCCGCATGGCTTCAGGCGTGCGCGTCGCCAGCACCTGCAGCACGTCGGCCCGCATCCGCCAGCCTGCTTCGGGCTGCTTCGTGTAATTTCCGTCCTGGAACGCCGGGTCGAGCATCAGCGCACGCCTGGTCGCGTGGTTGACCGCGATCGACCAAGGCGTCGTCCGCGCCATCGGCGTCAGCGCGACGAGCGCGTCCATCATATCCGGGTGGCTCACGCCCCATTGCAGGGTCTGCATGCCGCCCATGGAGGCTCCGGCCACGGCCACGAGGTGGCTGATGCCGAGATGCTGCAGCAGCCGATATTGGCTTTCTACCATGTCGCGAATAGTGAAATGCGGGAACGCCGGTCCGTGCTGCGCCTTGCTGTTGCTTGGCGACGTGGTAATCCCGTTGCCGATTGCGTTGGTCTTGATGACGAACAGGTGGTCGGTATCGAGACCACGGCCGGGGCCGATCAGGAAATCGATTCGATGATGGTTGCCGCCGATGGCGGTAACCATCAGCACGGCGTTCGACTTGGCTGCATTCAGCGTGCCCTGGGTCATGTAGCCGATGCTGAAGTCTTTGATGACATCGCCGCCCTCGAGCGGCAGGTCGCCGATGGTGTAGCTCTGCAGTCCCGGTTCCTGCGCCCGAGCGACGCTGGTGAGAAGGACGAGTATCAGGGTGACGAGATACCGCACGCTGGTTCCTCCTATAGCGCCGGATGACGGCGGTCGCCACGCTTGTGGGCGCACCATCAACCATACGTTGCCTACGATCGGCCAGTCTGGGCTGAATGCACGCAACCGACAATGCGTTCCTTGTTGCCTGTACGTCTTGCTCGCGCACCAGCGCGGCGTCACGGGACTGGCCTGCGGCAACAGCGAGCCGAAATCACTGACCGGTTAAACTTTTCACTTCAGGCGCTCGCTCCAGGGATGCTACTCCACATCAACGAGAGCGGAGAAGCCCCTTGAAACGCTTGATGTTGGCTTCGCCGAAGGGCGGCAGTGGAAAGACCACGCTCACCCGCAACTTGGCCACGGTCGCCGTTCGGAACCAGCTGCAGGTCGCCACCGCCGATCTGGATCCGCAAGCGACGTTGACGGCGTGGAGCCGTCGCCGCCCGAACACGGAAGCGCCGATCCCGCACTACAAAGTCGACTGGGCCGACGCCGACGCCCTTCTGGACGACGCCGAAATGCCCGGCATCGACGTCCTGCTGATCGATACGCCCCCCTCGATCGAAACCCAACCTGCGGCCTTCGCCGGCCTAATCGCGGCCGCCGATTTCGTTCTCGTGCCGTGCCGCCCGACCTTCGACGACGCCGAGAGCGCCGCACCGTTCCTCAAACACCTCCGCGAGGAAGGCAAGAAGGCTGCGATCGTGCTGACCTTCGTCAAGCCCCGCGTGAACATCTCCGCGGTCAAAGGATACCTGCTCGACTACGGGGACATCTGCCCGGTCGAGATCGCCGACCGCACCGACTACGCGCGCGCCGGCGCGAAAGGCCTCGGCTTGCCGGACATCCCGAAACACATCGGCGCCGACGAGGTGAGGGGGGTTTGGACGTATGTGAAACACCAGGTCTGGAGCAAGGCACGTGTCAAGACTTCGAACTCGATAAGGCGCCGCCGCCGGTCCTCATTGAGGGCGACGCACGGGTCCAAGCCCTGCAAGCGGCCGTACGCACCCCGAAGTCCCCGGACGACTACGTTGCCGAGATCGGTCGCCTATGGAACCGCGCCCAATCGGCCTTTCTCGATATCGGGCGCCTGCTCATCCGCGCCAAGGAGACGTTGCCTCACGGCGACTACATGTCGGCCGTCGAGGAGCGGCTGCCGTTTGCGTCCCGCACGGCGTACCAGCTCCGGGAGGCGGCGCGTTGGGCGCTCGAGATGGAGAAGCGCAAGGCGATCGAGCTCAGCCAACTGCCGAGCAGCTACAGCACGATCTACCTGCTCTCGACACTCGACCCGCCGACCTACAAGGCGGCCGAGAGCGACGGGATCGTGCGACCCGATTTGCGGCGCACCGAACTCATCGCCTGGCGCAAGAACCGGAAAGGGGAGGGGACCGACCGCCGGGCGCTGGTCGCGCGGCGCGAGCGGATCCTGCGCGAGAAGGCGCGCCTGGATGAAGAACTCCGGCGCATCGAGACGCTGCTCGACGCCTAGAGCACTTCCCGAACCTATCGGCTCGGGAGTAGTGCTCTACAACTAGGTAAATAGGGCGTGGCCGTGAGCCAGCCCAGTGGCCCTTGCGGCTGCGCTCACGCAGCTTTCCTCACGTTCCACATCAGCGGCAGGCCCTTCAGCACGCCGCTCAAGGTGTTGCGATACGCGGTCGGCTGATAATATTCGCCCGTCGGCAAGTAGGGGACATCCCGGAACGCCTGCTCCTGAATCTGGACGGCAATGGTTTTTTGCGCGGCCATGTCCGGCGCCTCGAACCATGCGTCGCGCAGCTGCTCCAGCCGGGGCGAGTTGCACCAGCCGAACCACCCATCCTCCCCGTTGCCGCGCAAACCGAGATGCGTCGCCGGGGTGAACTGATCGATGCCGAAGAAGCTGGTGAAGAACACGCTCCAGCCGCCTTTGTCGACCGGCGCCTTGCTGGCCCGGCGTTGGATCACGGAACCCCAATCCGTCGCCTGGACGTCCACGTTGATGCCCGCCCGCTTGAGCATGTCGGCGCCCACCTCGCCGATGGCCTGCAGCGATGGCAGGTCGGTCGCCACCATCACCACCGCGCGCTCCCCCTTATAGCCGGCGGCGGCGAGGTCCGCCTTGACCCGTGCCATGTCGCGCTTGCCCTGCAGGACCGATACACCGGCGCTGCTGGCGAGCGGCGAAGCAGCGGCGAAGTAGCCGACACCGTCCTTCCATAGTGAGCGGTCGCTGCCCGCGACGGCTTGCATGAAATCGGCTTGGTCGACCGCACCCAGCAGCGCCCGCCGCACGCCCGCATTGTCGAACGGCGGCTGCAGATGGTTGAACCGCACCATGCCCGGCAACCCGGTCGGATCGAGCGTGTCGGTGGTGAGCCCACGGTCCTGTCGGAGGACGGGGAACAGGTCCAGCGTCGGCTCCTGCCACCAATCGACTTGGCCCTGCTGCAGCGCGGCCATGGCGGTGGCCGGGTCGGGGATGGCGCCCCACTCGATGCGGTCGAGGGACGCGATCTTCGGGCCAGCGGTCCAGCTCGGCGTGCCGTTGGGGCGAGGGACATAGCCCTCGAACCGCGTGTAGACGCTCAGCGCTCCCGGCACTCGCTCCGGTGCGGCATAGCGGAACGGCCCGCTGCCGACCATCTCGGTCACCGCCTTGAACGGGTCTGTGGCGGCCAGGCGCTCGGGCATGATGGCGCACATGATCCCGGCGACCTTGCCCAGCGCGTCCGGCAGGAGCGGGAAGGGGCGCTTGAGGCGGAACACGAAGGTCTTGTCGTCGGCCGCCGAGAGTTCGTCGGTCGCTGCCATCAGCGCCTGGCCGAACGCGTCGCGCCGGCCCCAGCGATTGATGCTGGCGACGCAGTCGCGGGCGAGCACCGGCGTGCCGTCGTGAAACCGCAGCCCATCGCGAAGCGTGAGCCGCCAGGTCTTGCCGTCGGGCGTGGTCGTGAAGCCGTCCACCATCTGTGGCTGCGCCTTGAACGTCTCGTCCTGCCCGAACAGCGTGTCGAACACGACGAAGCCGTGGTTGCGCACGATGTAGGCGCTGGTCACCACGGGATCGAGCAGCGGGACGTCGATCTGCGGGATGAACTTGAGCGTCCGGGCCGCTTGCGACCGCGCAACGCGGGGTGCGGCGAGGGCGGCGGCGCCGGTGGCGAGCAGGAGGCGGCGTTGCATCATCGGGTGGCCTCGGTTCGGTTCGGACCGGGGCGCAGCAAGAACGAGGCCACGTCTCGGCATCAGCGCCGGCCAAGCGGGTGTGTGCTCGCGCGCACGGCCTGTCTCGCCGCATGGCCCATCACTCGATTCCCCGGTCCCGCGCCCGTTAGCTTGACGTCGGTAAGCAGGGAATTGAGTGAGCACCGGCAGTGCTGCTTATCCCAGCGCGGGCTGCCGCATAGGGTCGAATAGGGTGCGACGCCGCCGACGGTGAAGGTGATAGCTGGCGACGGGGCGAGCGGGAACGGTGAGGAATCCAGTGAGAACGCCGCCTGTGGGCGCTGTAGCGGCCATGCTTACCGTGTGACGGTGAGCATACGCGGCGTGACGGGGGGACGTGACGGGTGGAGTCGGACGCCGGCGTCCTCGACCTCGAGCCGCGCGGCCGGGTAGACGGCCTGGGCGAGAGCCAGGGTGCCGGGGAACTTGTTCTTGAAGTGGTAAAGCTTGGCGAAGCCGGAGCCGAACTGCGCCTTCAGCGCCGTCCAAGTCACGAGCCGGTCCGATTTCAGGACGTGCAGCCGGTAGGCCAGCCAGAGATACACGTCCAGCGCCGGCGCGTTGTTCGAGAGCGCCTTGATCGCCGCTTCCTCGAGCGGGACCGGATGGCGCTGAAGCTGCTCGAAGAACCCTTCCGATAGCTTTGCCGTCTCGAGCGACAGGCGCCCCTGTCGCCCGCCTTGCGCGTCGGCCTCGAGAAAAAGCGCCTTGTCGACAATGGTTTGCTGCACCAGACCCGACGTCTTGCCGCCAGTCGCGATGTCGAAGGTAAGCTTGCACCGGCTGATCCGCTCGGCTTGGTCGCGCACGCTCTTGCCCGACATGCCGCCCGCCGGGATGCCGACGCGGCCCAGCCAAGATCGCATCGAGTTGCCCAACTCGACTTCCCGGCTGCCGGTACGCAGTGCTTCCGTTTGCAAGTAGAGCAGGATGAGCCGCGCATGCGATCCGAACGGGACGCCGACGAACTCGAAGCTGCTTTCGCCGCCGGGTCCGACCACTTGCCGCCGCCCCGGTTCGACCGCGAGCTTGACCCGTTCGGATACGATGCCCCAAGCGGCGTCATCGGGCAGCCGCTTATGGGGGAGGGCGCATTGGGCCCACCCGCTGTAAGCAAAGCCGAGCCCGGTGTCTTCGTCGGCCATGTAAGCAGCGGCGGCCTCGACCACGCCCCGGTCCAGACCCGCTTCGAGCGCGCCGCGTCGGCCTTTCGCTTCGATCAGTTCGTGCACTGTTCCCATGATTGCGGACCCTCGCATAACGGCCCCCTCGTTGTCGCCAGGGAAAGGAGTGAGCGTGCTATTTGAAGAAGATATTAGATACTACTATTAGCTTCCTCACCGCATTCCTCGGGAAAACTCCCGCAACCCGTTGACTTGTAGTTGGCGGCCTCACCGCATTCCCCACGCCGCTCACTGCTTTCCTCCCCGGCGATGTCCGCTCACTGGATTCCCCGCCCGTTCGACTCAATTCCTCGGCGTCGTCGGGTGAGCCTCTCGCCGCATCCTGGTCGTGCCCGGCCTCGCTTGTGAACCAGAGGCGTGCGAGCGATAGCCATCCAGAGCACCACCCGGCGAGTGCTTATCGGAGCGGTCGCCCAAATTGAGACACGACCAGGGCGCGGACGACGCGGCGCATTTATGCATGGAGCGAGGGGCAGCCCGGCTCTGACGCCTGTGCGGCTGGTCTGCTAGCACGGGGCATGTCGTCATCCACGCAGACCCGCAGCGTCACCCTCGCGCTGCTGCCATTCACCATCATCGTGTTCGCCGGCTACTGCGCGGTCGGGCTCCCGCTCGCGACCTTGCCGCTGCAGGTGCACCAGGCGCTCGGTTACAGCACCACGATCGTCGGTCTGGCGATCGGCCTGGCGCCGGCGGCGACGCTGCTGACCCGGCAGTTCGCGGGGCGGCTGGCGGATCGGCGCGGGCCGAAGCTGGGCGTGCTGTTGGGCCTGCTGACCGCGGCCGGCAGCGGCCTGTGCTACTTGCTCGCAAGCGCGCTGCCTCCCGGACCGGCGCTTAGCGCGCTGATGGCCGGACGCGTGCTGCTGGGCCTGGGCGACAGCCTGTTCACCACCGCGGCGACGGCCTGGGCCATCGCCCGGGTTGGACCGCAGCATGCCGGGCGGACCATGGCCTGGGTCGGCATCGCCATGTATGCGGCGCTGGCGATCGGTGCCCCGGCCGGGGTGGCACTGAGCGCTTGGGGCGGGTTCGACCTGATCGCGCTCGGGGTGGCCGTCATGCCGCTGGCCGCCGTGCCGATCGCGCTGCGGCTGGTCGATTTGCCTGGCAGCACCCGGCCCGCCGCATCGCTGCTCGCGGTGCTGCGCGCGATCTGGCCGCCGGGGCTGGGCATGGTGCTGGCCTCGGGCGGGTTCGGCACCATCGCGACGTTCCTGTCGCTGCGTTACGCGGCGCTGGGATGGCCTGGTGCCGGCCTGGGTCTAACCGCGTTCGGTGCGGTCTACATCCTGTCCCGCCTGTTCTTCGCGGGCTTGCCGGACAAGATGGGCGGCGTGCTGGTCGCGACCGTGTGCCTAGTGGTGGAGGCGGCTGGACTGGCGCTCATCGCCGCAGCCGGCTCACCGGTGCAAGCCGGGCTGGGGGCGGCGCTGGCCGGGCTCGGCTACTCGCTGGTGTTCCCGGCGCTGGGTGTCGAGGCGGTGCGCCGGGTGCCCGCCGACAGCCGGGGCGTCGCGCTAGGAGCGTTCCTCGCCTGCTTCGACTTCGGCCTGGGTGCGGCGGGGCCTGTCATGGGCCTGGTGGCCACCGTCAGCAGCCTGCCCGGCGCGTTCGCTGCGGCAGCGGCGCTGTGCATCGCCTCGATGCTGCTGGTGCGCGCGACGAGGCGGTCGTGAAGGGCTTCGGTGCCGTAGCTCAGTCATGATCGCCCGCTTGTCCGAGGCGGCGGTCCGCGATGCAACCGTCGCCGTAGGCGGATCGGAGACGCACGTGTCGCGGTTTGCGGCATAAGCTTGCCGAGGGCGCGGGTGGCAGCAATGGCAGAGTTTTGGCTCGGCAAGCCGCTTCCATCCACACACGGCGCCGGCGAGTGTAAGCCGCAATTGCCGAGCGGCATGACCAATGGCAACTCCTGCACCAGCAGGGCTGCGACGACGCTCAAGGCTTCTGGCTCGGCCGACCAGTCCCAAGCTCCGAGGCGGAGCACCTGCTGCAGACGCAAATTGGGCAGCAATCAGTCTTTACGGACAGCCTGAATCCCGTCAGCGGGAAACTCCGCCACCTGTCCAACCAGTCTTGTTGCGCGTAGGCAGGTGAGGAAGGGCAGATAGGCGCGTTGGATCGGTTGCCTGGCCTCAAGGAAAGCAGGAGTTTCTGCCGAGCACGTCACTTGCTCCTGGTGACGGGTCGTTCGGCCAAATGCCCGGCTAACGAACACGACGGGGATTCCGAGCGACTTGGTCGGATGGGCATTCGGGGGCGTCCGGCTCGTGTGCTCGACGGACGTCTATGGTGTTCTGCCGACGTGACCACGATCGTTCATCAAGCGACGACCAGAAATCGGCGTGTGCTACCACCGCGTACCAAACCGCCTGGTCGCGGCCCGGCCAGCGCTTGAGGCCAATTCACCTCCGGTAATGGCGATTCTCGGAGATGATCTAGGGTGGGTGGAAATGCATTACCGCGCGCTACACGGTGCTGCCCGAATTCTGCTGTGCGCATTCATCGGCCTTCGGCTGCAAGATAAAACCCCTCGAGCAGGTGCGCCCGGTCAGCGGCGTTCGTGACGCTGCGCACGAACAGCTCCTCGCGCTCGACCGCGTCCGGCTCGACCCGAAGCAGGTGGCGAAATGCCTCGGCGGCTTCGTCTTGCCGACCAAGCAGCGCCAGACCCGCCGCCAGCGAGTGAAGCACCGGCCCCCAGTTCGGCCTCAACGTGAGCGAACGACGCGCCGCCATGACGGCCGCCTCGTAGTCGCCCAGCAGGTAGTGGGACAATGAGAGGCCCGAGAGCCAGACACTCGCCCGCGTGTCGCGCGGGCTCAGGCGGAGTGCGAGCTCGGCCGCCAGCCGCGCTTCAGTGGCGCGGCCTGTGCAGGCGAGCGGCAGCGTCAGCCGGGCCCGTGCGGCGACGTGGCTGGGATTGCACGCCAGTGCCCGCTCCAGCGCCGCAAGGCAGTTGTCCCACCCTGCCTCGGGGAGCAGGTGCGTCGCCAGCAGGTGCGTCTCCCCAACCGAATACCAGTTCTCGCCGCAACCGCCGTCGAGGCGAACCGCTTCCTGGGCGAGCTCCAAGGCCTCGGCAAAGCTGCTTGCCGGCGGCACGTTCGTCTGGTCTCGTTCCGCGGCGCTTGCGGTCGCCCGCGCGAGTGCTCCCCAGGCCAGGGCATATCCGGGATCGATGGTGATCGCTTCACGGAACAGGCGGCGCGCTTCGGCGCCGTGCGCGGGAGTCCGTTGAAACTGGTGCCACAGTCCCCGTTGCAGGACGAGGTAGGCGTCGAGGTCGCCGGCACGGCCGACCACCGCGGCACGGTTGCGTTCCCGGCGTGACAATTCCGCTTCCAGCTGTCCGCCCAACTCGAGCAGCAGCTCGTCCTGCATGTCGAACAGATGGCTGACGCCGCGCTCGCAGCTGCCTGCCCAGATCTGGCGCCCGGAGCCGCCGTCGATCAGGCGCACGCCAACGCGGACCCGGCCCGTCGCGCGCCGGAAGCTGCCCTCCACAAGATAGCTCGCCCCCAACTCGCGCGCGATGCGCTGCGCCGACATCGGCTGGCCGCGATAGGCGAACGAGGACTGCCGAGCGATAACCGGAAACCATCCCCATGTGCCCAGCGCCGCGATCAGATCGTCGGCGATCCCGTCCGCGAACCAGCGGTCCTCGGCCGTGTCGCCGAAGAGCTCGAACGGCAGAACTGCAACGGCAGGACCGTCCCAGGTTGGCTGTCGGCCGGCCTCGAAGTCGTCCGCTTCGGCAACCGCCGGCCGCACGCGCCAGGCGGTCACCGGGTCAGCGACATGCTTGAGCGCCCGCGTGCCCATGGCGGCGAAGCGGGCGACTTTGGCCAACGGCCGACCCGCCTGCTCACACACGGCGTGGGATGCGCAGATGCCACCGGGCTCGGCCTCGCCTTGCAGGCGCACCGCGAGGTTCACGACATCACCATAGATGCCGTCCGCTTCGACGCTGACCTCGCCAAGGGCGATGCCAATCCGGAAGGCAAGCCTCCCCTGAGCGGGCTCGTCAGCCATCAGGGATGCGACCGCTTGTTGGACGGCCAGGGCGCACTCGACGGCTGACGCCGCACTTGGGAACTCGGCGATGATGCCATCGCCGGTGCCTGAGCTGACGCGGCCGCCGTGACGCACGACCAAGGGGTCGAGGATGCCGGTCCGACACGCCATCAGCCGACGGTGGGTGCCTTGCTCGTCGGCCTGCGTCAGCCGTACGTAGCTGGCCACGTCGGCCGAAAGGACCGCCACGAGCTTACGCGTGATGCTTGAGCTCGTCTGGGTCATTTGACAGCGCTGCAAAGGGACGACCGCCAGACCCTAAAGCGGTTTCCGATGCTCGAGCAACGTCCAAGGCCCGCACTGGCGGGTGAAGACCGTGCTGTGATTATCCTGTCTGGGTTCAAGCAATGCGAACGTTTCGGACTTCAGTCGCAGCCAGCACTGGCACTGGTGAGCCCTCACCCATCAGGTTCATGCCGGCTCAGATCGCTTTGGCTGGGCGACCGGCCTCGCAGCTGCCGTCGGCCAACGTGACTTGCCGACCGCCATGACCGTTGCCACCATCAGCTTATGTTCTGCGTCACCGAAGCCGAGGCCGCTGCCATCCGCACCGTCTTCTACGCCGAAGGCGAGTTGTCGGCCGTGATTGAGCTACGCCGAATGTTTCCCGGCGTTACCGACAACGCCAAGGCTCGGTTGCACGCGCGGACGATCGCGGGGTGGAGGCCTTTACCATCCGGGCCCGCGCCCGGCGTCGTCCTGCCGCTGCGAGCTCGTCGGTGGCAAAGAGAAAGCCCGCCCGATATCCGTCAGGCGGGCCTTTCATTGCTGCCGACAAAGGCCTTAGGTGGCAAATAGCACCTGAGGCGTTTCAGTTCGGTAAGATGACGGACGTGACGACGTGGATGACCCCGTTGGACTGCATTACGTCCGGGATCGAGACTTCGGCCAAGCCACTCTTCTCGCCCATGACGAACAGCTTGCTCCCGTTCTGCGTGACGGTGAGCGGCTCTCCTTCCACGGTCTTCAGCATCGCCTTGCCGTGGCCATGCTTAACCATCGTCATCAGCTCAGCGGCAGTGAGACGTCCCGGCACGACGTGATAGGTCAGGATTTTGGTCAGCGTTGCCTTGTTCTCGGGTTTTACCAGGGTCTCGACCGTCCCCGGCGGCAGCTTGTCAAAAGCCTCGTTCGTGGGAGCGAACACAGTGAACGGTCCGGCGCCCTGTAGGGTCTCCACCAGTCCGGCCGCCTTCACCGCCGCCACCAGCGTCGTATGGTCTTTGGAATTGACCGCGTTTTGGACGATGTTCTTCGATGGATACATGGCGGCACCGCCGACCATCACGGTTTTTTCGGAGGATGCCGCCGGCATTTGCGCCATGGCAGGAACAGTGGCGAACGCCAGCGGCAATGCCGTGACTGCCAATAATGTTGAACGAAAAGATCGCATGCCGACTATCTCCGGTTGACGCGTCTCTGTCAGACGCATTTCATGTTTTACGGAGAACAGTTACAATTGGATGCGATCATTGCTGCTGATCATTTAATCGAGCGGCGGTGCTGCTCGATCTAGACCGACAAGCACGTCGGGTGAGTGGTAGACTTCGTCCGACATCCACGCACGGCAAAGCCACGGAAACTTCGCGCGCTTTGCCATATAAGATCATTAATGCGATAAGTCGAAAGACCTATCCGTTTAGCGATTAAAGGCGAATGGACACGGTTTCCGCCTTTTTTCTAACTCTAAATACGTTAGAGTAGAATAAACAAGCGTTGAAAAGCGTGGCGTTCAGTATGGTCTAGGGGTCGCCGGTCTTTGGCTTGATCATCGGGCTTCGATGGCGACGGGAGTGAAACGTATGCTTGAATTCGATACGACCAAGTCATTGGCGCCGGACCTCGACCGCCGCAGCATGTTTAGCCATATCGGCGCCGGCGCCGCAGGGGCTGTTGCACTCGGTGCGCTCGCGGCCGGCGGGCTTGCCGCCAGTACGACCACCGCCGACGCCCAGACCGTCAGCGACGGCGACATCCTCAACTTCGCGCTCAACCTCGAATACATCGAGGCCGAGTATTATCTGCGCGCCTTCACCGGCCAGGGCCTTGCCGCCGCCGACACCACCGGCACCGGCACGCTTGGCAATGTCGTCGGCGGCTCCCAGGTGCCGTTCCGCAGCACTGCCATCCAGGCCTATGCGCAGCGCCTGACGGTGGACGAGCAGACCCATGTCCGCTTCCTGCGCGCCGCCCTCGGCGGAGCGGCGGTGGCCCGGCCGGCGATCGACTTCACCAACACCTTCACCGCGCTGGCCCAAGCGGCCGGCCTAATCACCGCCGGCCAGACCTTCAACCCGTTCGCCGATGACGTCAGCTTCCTGCTCGGTGCCTTTGTGTTCGAGGACGTCGGCGTCACTGCCTATGCCGGCGCGGCGCGGCTGATCACCAACAAGGACTACCTCGAGGCGGCCGCCGGCATCCTATCAGTCGAAGCCTATCATGCCGGCAGCATCCGCACCCTGCTCGCCAACATCGGCGCCGGGGCGGCTGCGAACGCCATCTCGGCCGTCCGCGCCTCGCTCGGCAACGGCAAGGAACAGGGCATCATCATCCCTGGGCTCGCCTACAACGCCGTCGCGGCTGACAGCGCCTCGCTTGCCTTCCGCCGCTCGACGACGGAAGTGCTCAACATCGTCTACGCCGGCAAGGCGGGCGGCGGCGGCTTCACCCCAGCCGGCTTCAACGGCACCATCCGCTAATTTGTAGGAATGGCGGGACGCCTGATGGCGTCCCT
Organism: uncultured Alphaproteobacteria bacterium; assembly: GCA_963792675.1. Lineage (GTDB taxonomy): Bacteria > Pseudomonadota > Alphaproteobacteria > Acetobacterales > Acetobacteraceae > JBBROS01. Next base: position 40,970 of record CAWBWT010000004.1, on the reverse strand, counting down.
CTCCCCAAACCTGCAACCCAGACCGACGGCGCTAAATGAAGACTGAGCACCATGATCGTCTGCACGCTAATAGCCTTAGGACTTTCCTCATTTTCAGACTGCGTTGAACATCTCTGCGAAGACCGGTTGCCCGGCCAGCATGAGACCGAACTGTTTGGCGAGTGGCCGCAACTGGATTGTGGGCATGTTCGGGATGAGTTCGTAGAGCATGCAGCCCTGACGGAACACTGAGTGGGTGCGTCGCTTGGCGGTGTTGGATTTGAGGTGCCGGTTGTAGCCAAGCGCCTCTCCAGCCGCGCCGAGCAGGCAGCAGCACGACCGAAGGCGTTGATCAACTTTCAGAGAAAACAAGTCTTCTCGCGACCCGCCTTTTGCATTGGCCGAGCCGCAAGGGTTGGATTGTCATATCAAATCTCGCGCCGCGAGGCTTATATCACACGCCCGAGAACCAATCGTAGCCCTGCTTCTCCCAGAAGCCGCCCGGATCGGCATTGCTCACGGCGATCGACTGCAGGCTCTTGGCGCTTTTGAAGCCGAGCTTGACTGGGATGCGCAGCCGCACCGGAGCCCCCCACTCGGAGGTCAGCGGCTGGCCCAGGAAGTCGACCGCCAGGATCGTCTGTGGATGCAGCGCGCTTGCCATGTCGAGGCTCGTCGCATAGCCGTCGAAGCAGGTGAAGCCGACGTAGCTTGCCGTCAGGTCCGCCCCGGACGCCGTCAGCACGTCGCTCAGCTTGGGTCCGGACCAGTGGCCGATCTGGCTCCAGCCTTCGATGCAGATATGCCGGGTCACCTGGTCGTGCTGCGGCAGGGCCCGCAGCCGGTCGATGGTCCAGGGCGACCGGTCGGCCACGAGGCCCGCGACGTCGAGGGTCCAGCCGTCCGGCACCTCGCGGACCTGCCACTCCTCGTAGAAGGCGTTGAAGCGGAACGGCTGCGTCACCGCCGAGAGCGGAAACGTCGGGGCCAGCCGTGTGCGCGAGAACAGCGCCGCCTGCACCTTGTCGTTGAAGCGCAGCATGGCCCAGAGCGCGGCGTCGATACCGCTATGGGTGCTGAGGTCGCACCCGGTTAGCAACCCGAGGCTGCCGATCGACAAGCCGCGCAGCAGCGCATTGCGCCGCCCGATCCGCGCCAACTCCGGCCGGATCTCGTCCGCGGTGACCGCTGCCTTGATAGCGCCGAGATGCCTGGTCACGGCGTGCTCTCCTCCGGCTCGGCCCGGACCGGCGCCAGCATGGCGGCCAGCGTGCGCGGATAGATCGCCACCAGCACCACATGCACGATGATGAATGCGGCGATCGCGAGCATGCAGCCGAGATGGATGTTGCGGGCCAGCGCGTAGCCGCCGAACAGCTCCGAGAGCCAGAGGAACTGGACCGGTTTCCAGATCGACAGTCCGGTCGCGACGGCCAAGCAGATCGCCGCCAGCACGCCGGCGTAGAGCGCGCGTTGCACCGCGTTGTAGTGCCCGATCCGATGCCCGAGCCGTCCCCGCAGGGCCGCTCCCATGTCCCGTCCGACGGCGCCGGGGCCGGGCAGCCGGAGGTCGCGCCGGAAGTGCCCGCTGACCACGCCATAGGCGAGGTAGGCAAGTCCGTCCACGAACAGGACCCACATCGCCGCGATATGCCAGGCGATCCCGCCGGCCAGCCAACCGCCCAGCATCATCCAGGACGGGAAACTGAGCGGCAGGCTCGGCGACGCATTGTAGATCGTGATGCCGCTGAAGATCATGCACAGGATCGCCGCCGCGCCGACCCAATGCATGACCCGGATCGGCAACGGGTGCGCCGGTCGGGCAAGGCGGCTGGCGGGCGTCATGCGAAGTCCGGCGTCGCCTCGATCACATCGGCGGCGGCGCGCCCTCGGTGCCCACGGCCACCGCGTTGGCCGTCAGCTTGCCGTTCTCGTTGCTGGCGATGACGAAGACGACCTTGCCTTTGGTCATGTCCGCCATCGTGTTCGGCTCGAACGCCACGATCGGCGCCGTCGGCGGCACCAGGATGGTCTGCTTGCCGCCCTTGTAGTCGACGGTGATCTGCTTGCTTCCACCGGCGCCGTTGGCCGCCGAGACGGTGCCGTTGGTCATGGTGCTGTTGCGGTCGCCCCGTTGGACTGCACGGCCGAGATGGTGCCGTTGGTCATCATGCTGCTGGTGGCGGCCTTGCCGGACGACAGCGTGGTGTCGGGAATGCGGTCCCAGCCGTAATGGCCCTCGCCGGTGCCCTTCATCGCCGGCGGGAAGATCACGACCTCGAGCGCCACCAGCTTGCCGCCGACTTCCTTCGTCGCGGTGCCGATGAAGCTGTCCTTGTCCACCATCGTCAGCGAGGATTTCACGACCTTCAGGTAATGCGTATCGGCGGTCAGCCCGACGGCCACGTCCTTGTCGGCGGTGTGGACGGTCACGCTGTCCGCCGTCACCGCGCTGACGGTGCCGCGCAGGCGCTCGGGCGCTGCGGCATGGGCGGCGACGGACGCAACGGTGGTGATGGCGAGGGTCAGGCTGAACAAGCGATTCATGAAGGCGTCCTTTGAGGTTGCGGCCGTGTATCGCACATGTCTCCACAGGCGACCACGCCGGCACGACCCGGGCCGATCTTTGGGCCGATCGCCGGGACCTGCGCGAGGAAGCCGGCTTCGTCCTCCAGCGTGCGGAGATCGAACCGCAGCGCACCCTCCCCGATAGGGCCGATGACCGGACGCGGCAGCGTGCGAAAAGCCGCGGCCGTGCGCTCCAGCCAAGGCCTTCGCGTCCGGGATCGCCCGCCGTCGCGCCGCAGCCCGGACAGCACGGCGCACAAGTCGTCGCGGGCCGCGGTCCGGCCGAACTCGGCGGCCAGGGCGGCGAAACCGGGCTGCCCCAGCAGGGCGTCGACGGAGAGTGTACGGGCGCGGACCTCTGATTCAGTCAATCCACGCCTACGGACTTCTGACCAGGGAACGATTTCCCTCCAAACGGCAACGCTAGAGCGGAATCAGGCTCAGCCCCGACGCGCGGTCGACGAACCAGAGCAGCGCGAGGACCGCCACGGCGCACGACACGCCGGGCAGCATCCAACGCGCGTAAAGCCGGGTGTAGCGCGCCAGGAAGCCGAACGGCAGCACGATCGCCGTCACGATGACCTGCGCCGCCTCGAGGCCGAGATTGAACGACAGCAGGGCCACCGCCAGCTCGGCCGGCGGCAGCGCGAGCGGGCCGAGCGCGTTGGCGAAGCCCAGGCCGTGGACCAGGCCGAAACCGAACGCAATCGGCCAGCGCCGCCGCGGCAAAATGCGGTGGATGTTGTCGATCGCCGTGACCAGGATGGTCGGCCGAGACAATCGAAACTGGCTATTCGTAGCTGTGCTCGTATGTTGCCACGCTGCATGTCGCGCAGAACATGGACAGCCCAGCTACGCTCCGCCCGCGCATGGGAGAGCACGATGGCGAGGCGACGGCTACTGACGGACGAACATTGGGTGGGTCTGCCCGCGTTGCCCTCGGACGGACGTGATGTCGTTTGCCCATTGCACGCTCGCCCCTGATGACCTTGCGGCGCTCGCCATCAAGCGCGCCGATCACACCGGCTCGGCTACGCCCTGCTGTTGTGCGCGATGCGCCATCCCGGCCGCGTTCTCGACGTCGGCGAGGTTCCCCTCGTCCATGGTCGCCTACGTCGCGCGTCAGATCGGCACCCATCCCGCCGCGCTGAAATCGTATTCGGCACGCGTACAGACCCGGCGCGAACAGATCGCCGAGTTGATGCGCCTTCAGGGCTTTGGAGCGTTCGATCCGGCCGAGGCGGCCCGGTTCCTGGTGTGGAGCTTGGGCCTCCAGAGCGCTATCGCGGCAGCCTGTTAAGTTTCCACAAGCGACTGAAGTCGACTTTGACTTGTCACCGCGACCAATCTCTATTGTGCAACATAAAGGACGTTACCAGACGCAAAAGTACAGGCCAGACTTGGGCAGGGGGCCGCTACTCAAGGGCTTTCTGCCCTGCCTGAAGGCACGCGCTTGGTACTTGCCTTTCTCGGCCCCTTCGGCGGCTGCCGCTGTAAGGATGGTGCTGACGTCGGCGTCTCTGTCATTGGTGGCACGTCTGGCGGCGGGCGGCTGACAGACCTGAACAGGTCTCCCCAAACAGGATCTTCGTCGGTTTCGGAAAGCGGCGGCACCGGCTTTGATGGTTTGGGCATGGCGTAATCCTTGCTGACACCCACAATAGCGCAGCTCGACCGTGACGGCGTGGTGGAATGATCACGTCTGGCCGCCGACCGGGTTGCCGGGCGGCAAGCGCTTTTCGACGGGCTCGCATTGTAGGCAGGTCGTCGACCACCTGGCGATGATGCGTTCGAACAGACGCAGCGGTGTTCAGCAACGGTGAGGTCGGCCACCGGCTACAATCGATCAGGCACTCGGCAGATTATGGCGAGCAACGAGCCGGCTTCCGGTGCAGCCGAATGCCGATGGCAACGACGCCGGCGTGTCGTCGGACACCTCACGTCCGTGCCGGGGCGAAGCCGACCATCATAGACGGAAAACCTCAAAGCCAGGGTTCCCGCACGCTGCCTCAGAGCCGGCCGGATGCGAGCCGCTGGCGGGCGGCCCGTCACGAAGACCCGACACCTGCTGCAAGGCACCGGCTATGGCGCCGTGCCCCCGCACTGGGACACTGCGACGCAGCTTTGATAGACCTTTCCGTCCCGGTCACGGACGACGACGCCGAGCGCTGACGCCGACTGCTGGCGACACGGGAAGGGTTGCACGTCGGCTACTCGGCCGGGGCCAATGCCTGGCCGCCGCACGCCTCCTCGCGTCAGGGCGGATGCCTGGCGACGCTTTGGCAGTGACGGTGTTCTGCGACACTGGCCTGAAATACTGAAAGGCGGCTGGTGACCCAACTGTTGGGAACGGGCCAACAAAGCACGAAGGGATTGTCTCTGGCCCGGACTTAGCTCGCGGCGGAGTTCCGTGCAGCCTCGAAGACATCCCTTGCGGACGTCGTACCCACTAAGTGCTCGGTGCCCTCGGCTCCGAGGTCCATCCATCCTGCATTCACGGCCTCAAACATTTCTTCGGCAGGTCCGGTGTGGCCCTTCGGGATGCCGAACTGCTCGAACGCTTCCGCCCACCCCGCACGCGGGACTGCAAAGGCTTTCACGTCGAGCTTTAAGACCTCACCCAGTTGCTCTGCGACTTCATCCGCACTGACCATCGAACCAAGCTCGACGACGCGCTGTCCGGACCAGGCTGGGCCGGTTAAGAGGGTCGCGACCTCTGCGCCGATGTCGTTCGTCGCGACCATGGTCGATTTCCGGTTTGTCGGGTTGTAATAGACCGGTAGTGTTCCGCCCTGGGCGGCCTGCAAGCCGTAGAGGAAGTTTTCGAAGAATCCACCTGCGCGCACAAATGCGATTGGCGACATCAGGTCGCGAAAACCTTGCTCCAGAAGCGACAAGGCCGTGATCATCCCAAGTTCGCTGGTCCTGTTCGCGCCCATTGACGAAAGCGCTACCACCCGCGGCGGTGCTGCCTTGGTGAGCGCCGCGACATAGCTCGCGATCACGCTCCTGGCTTCTTTGTAATCGGGCGAGGGGGCCCAGACGGAAGGCAGCATGACGAATGCGCCTTCGACGCCTTTGAGCGCCTGCTCGATAGCTGCTGATTTGTTCCAATCGCCATCCAGCAGTTCCACGCCCCGGCTTGCCCAGTTCGCCGCTTTCTCTCGATTGCGGACGAGCGCGCGTACCTCCTTGCCGTGCGCCAACAGACGTTCTGCCGAGGCACCGCCCACTTTTCCCGTGATTCCCATTACCAAAAACATGCGTGTTCTCCTGATTTTGAGAGACAAGGCACTGCCCCTGCTGGTTCAGCGGATGAGTGGCAGGACGGCCCGGATACGGGGATCGCGCAGGTAGAGGCCGCCCCATGCCATCGCGCCCAGAACCAGCGAAACAAGTTCCGGCTTGGATCCCAACTCGCCGATGCGGATATGGGCGCAGATGGCGCCTCCCAGAAAGCCAGTCACCAGGATCGCGCCGAGGACGGCGGTGGCCGGGATGGCGTACAGGATGGCGCAGGCGAGGATGATGGGGCCCATGACACGGGTCAGGTCCGTCGCAAATCCGGTTTCTTGCAACATGCCCGCGATCTGGGCCGGCGCAAGAAGCTGAATAGTGCCGTCCGCCACTAGGGCGATAACGACGAACGCGCTCATGATCCGCCCGGCCCACAGGGCGTGAGTCAGGTTCATGGCTTCAGGCACCTGATGCAGGCTCATGGTTTCGGACACTTGCCGTTCTCCTTTGGGGTCCTCGTTTTAGAAACTTACTATGTCTCTCGGGCATGATAAGCATGGCGAAACTGCACACACTGTTCCCTCTGCGGCGAACAATACCGAGACATCAGAATGCAAAATCTCGAACGCATCCTCATCTTCGTAACGGTAGCGGAAATGGGGAGCTTCACCCGCGCGGCCGAAAGCCTCGGAATCCAGAAAGGGAGGACCTCAACGGCGGTCCGGAAACTGGAAGAAGATATCGGTGTCAGGCTCCTGCACCGGACGACACGCAGCGTGCAGTTGACCGAGGACGGACGCGCATTTCATGCCCGCGCCCGCGATCTGCTCGCTGAAGTCGATGACCTGCATTCGATGTTCGCAGGCGATCGCGTGACACTTCGCGGGCGCCTGCGGGTCGATCTACCGACCGAGGTGGCGCGCACAACGATCGTGCCGGCCTTGCCGGAATTCATGGCGTCTCACCCCGAGTTGGAGCTGGAGATGTCGAGTACGGATCGGCAAATCGATCTGGTCCAAGAGGGGTTGGACTGCGTGTTGCGGCTCGGGCCGATTCGAGACGAGACGCTGATTGCCCGCCCGCTGGGCCTGTTGCGCATGGTCAACGCTGCTAGTCCCGCCTATCTGGCGCGCTACGGCATTCCTCGATCGATCGAAGATCTCCAGCGTCAGAAACATCGGACGATACATTTTGCGACGATGCTGGGCGCAAGGCCGATTGGATGGGAGTATCCGGACGGCGACAGCCATGCGACGCTCCAGTTGCGAGGTGCGCTACACGTCAACAGCGCGCAGACCTATGAGGCCGCTGCCCTGGCCGGCATCGGCCTGATTCAAGCGCCAATCCTGGGGATCGGCCAATACTTGGAGAGCGGAGCGCTTGTCGAGATCATCCCCGATTTCTCGTCGCCGGGGGCTTGCTGTGTCCCTCGTCGTAGCACATCGACGCAATCTATCGCGCCGAGTTCGCGCCTTCATGAATTGGGTCGAGGATGTGCTGACACCGTATCTGGAATAGCCAAAACGAACATGGGGTCACCCTCACGGTTTGCTCAAAAATGCCCGCTAAGCTCGTAGAGCCGAGCAAGTCAGCGGATTGCCAGAGCCGGGCGAAGTCCTCGCGGGGCTTGTGCATGACGTCGATCAACGGCTCGGCCGACCTTGTCGACGCGTTATCCGAAGCTGGACATCGACCTCGCTCCCGCGCTCCGGTCCGTAAGCCTCGAACGGCATGAAGCAGACATCGCCATCCGGTTCGACAAGCCCAGCGATGGCGATGTCATCACCCGCCCGCTCACCACCGTCGGTTTCGGCTTTTATGGGACGGAAGAGGTCTGCCGCGCTGCCGCTGCGGGAGATGATCCGGTGTTCATAGGCTTCAACGAGGCCGACGCCTACCTGTCCGCATCCACCTGGATGGCAAGGCATTTCCCTCGCGCTCGGGTCGCGGTCCGTCCAAGGACCAATTCCTCCAGTCGATCGCCGCCTCGCCCTGATCCCTCACTATATCGGGCGCGCCGACCCGATGTTGCACGTCTGCGATCTTGGCGTTGTGCCCGCCAGCAAGGACGTGTTCATGCTGACCCGCAGCCGCGACCGGAAGGACTCCGTCAATCGTATCATCGCCGATGAGGTGGTCCGGATATTTGAGCAGGAACGCGATCTGTTCCGGCAAACACTCCTGGTCCGATGAGAAGCGAGACCTTGTGCCTACGCTCCGGTACCGTGCAACATAAAGGATTTTCCGAATAGTTCGAATGCGTTCTGATTACGGCGTCTTTCAGTTATGTAGCATGGCCCAGGAAGCCGCTTCAGAAGCCACGATCGAGCGACTTGGGGAAGATCACGTGGATTGCCGCAAGCGCGAGAAGCGCTCCCACTATCTCCACCCCCACAAAGCTGAGTGCCGCGAACGCCGAAAGATGAGTGGGACCAATCGTCGCCATCGACGCCAGGGCGATCGCAGGATTGGCGTAGGAGCCGGAGGGCGTGATGACAATCGCGCCTGCAAGCCATGCGCCGACGGCAAAGGGGCCTGTTTCCGTCCGCCTGCTCCGAGCGCAGCCGAACACAACCATCATCAGCCCCGCCGACGCCGCCGTCTCGCTGACCAGCAAGCGTAAGCTCATGACTTTGGAAGTAGCCGGGAGTGTCGGGCCTTCAAAGATGACGCCCGCTAATATCACCCCGAAAATGCCTCCGATGATCTGGGCAATGACATAGGCTGCTGCGCAATCGGACGGACGCTCGCCTGTGAGCCACTGAAGTCCCGTGATGAGCGGGTTGAAATGACCCCCGGACACAGCCCCGAACGCCACAATAAGGCTGACCAGCGCGCCTGCGATCGTGACTGCGCTCAAGGCGAGCCCCAGCGGCGCATTCCCGGGGGCAACTCTTTGGGACACTATCCCGGCACCCACGATCGCCGCCGTGAGGAGAAGCGTGCCTAAGCCTTCGGCAACCACTCGCGGCGCAAGCCTCGCGCCCGGGTCTGCCTCAAAGAAGCAGGTCGTTTGCCGTGGCAGCTCGTGCGCAGTGACCTGCGCATGGCCGGAATGTATTTGCGCATCGCTCCGGCTTGAGGCGACTTCAAGATTTTCGTCGTGCGGCATGGGTCCTGGACGGAGAAGGGCGCTCGCTTGAAACGAATACCAGGTCCCACAGCCGGAACGGTGTTATAGTTTGCTAAGACCTGGGCAGCGGCAGGAATAGCCAGAAACGCTATAAGAAGCTCGAGGCCCGGGTCGGGGACTCAGAGAGCGCGTGCGCGGCGAATTGCAGCGCGGTTTGCACTTGCGAGCGAGGTGCCGGTCCGCCCAGGCAGATGCGGACTGCCTCCGGCAACGGATCTTGCGTTCCGAAGGCATCGCTGGCGACAACGCCGAGACCGCTTGACGCCATATGGCTTACGAATGCGGATCGGGCCCATCGGGGTGGCAGCGTCATCCAGAGATGGAACGCAGCCGGGTCGGTCGTAACGAGTTCTTTCGGGAGGATGGCAGCGACAAGCGCCTGACGCGCCCGCAACTCGGCGCGAATGGCGGCGAGCAACGCGTCCGCGGTGCCGTCCTGAATCCAGCGGGTCGCAAGCGTCGCCGTGACCGGTGACACCATCACGTTCGCCGTCCGCACGGCGGCGGAGAAGTTCCATCCGGAGGGGGCGTCGGGCACGACTACGAACGCCACGCGTAGCCCGGGGCCGAGGCATTTTGACAATGTCGCGACGTGCCAGGTGATGTCCGGCGCCACCGAAGCAAAAGCCGCCGGGGCCTGGTCGTGAAGCATTCCATACGGATCATCTTCCAGGATCGGAACGCCGGCCGAGCGCGCGATCGCCGCTATCTCCTGCCGCCGCTCAATGGGAATGGTCCGCGTGGTCGGGTTTGCGAGCGTCGGGTTCAAATAGAGGGCGCTCGGCCGATGATGCCGGCACGCATCGCTGAACGCCTCGGGCGACAGCCCGTGCCGATCGCTCGGCAGCCCAACCAGTGCCAGACCTAGCTGCTCAGCGATTGCCTTAATGCCGGGATAGGTGAGCGTCTCAACCAGCACGGCCCCGCGATTTTGGTTCGACAACACCGTCATCGCACCCAGCAGTGCCGCGTGTGCTCCGGGGACGACAAACACCTTGTCAGGGGCGGCCTCGACGCTGCGTCGGCTCAGCCACTCGACCGCGGCCTGCTTGTTCGCCTCTGTCCCGCCAAAGCGCTGATAGCGGAGAGCGCTTGCGAGATCGCGGCCAATCGGTTCCAGAGCGGATCCGAGTTTCGTCCAGAGCGCGGCGTCGGCCGGCTCGGGCGGCATGTTCATGGAAAAGTCTTCGCTCTCGGCGCGTGCGGCGGGCCCGTGGCGATGAGTCGCGACGCCGAGGACGAAAGTGCCTTCGCCCACCCGAACTCGATTAGTCCGCGTCGTTGTGCCTCGCCGTAACCTCGAGCCACAGTCGTAAAATCTAAGCCGAGCAGGCGTGCCAATTGCCGCTGGGCCGGCAGCCGTTGGGCAGGGAGCAGCCGGCCTTCAGCCAGATCGCCTTGGATAGCCTCCGCGATCGCGATGTATCGAGGTTTGGGACCGTCGCTCAAGGTCGGAACCCAGTCATTCATTGTGGCCTCCATTCACTGCAGCACGAAGACGGCTCCTAAAGTCTGCATTCATATCGTGCGAGCGGCCGACACCGCAAGGCTGCACGCAATGGCCGACCGGGCTGGTGAAGAGTTTTCTCCGCCATCGACTGGGCAGAACCCTCCACTTCCGCAGCTACCGCGCCTCCCCGCGGAGCGCCGAAGCCCATCAACATGCTTGACAGACTGGATGCAATCGATAACCGTGAATGCAGTCACCGCATGGATCGGCGTGACTGACTGACCTTTGTGATCGCATCTCGCGGAGGCTTGCCCATGGACCAAGCTCAAAAGCTGCAGACCACCGCGTCGCCGAGAGCGACGGGCACACGGTCGCTTCTGTTCGGCCCGTTCCGCCTCAACCTCGTTGAACGATCCTTGCAACGGCAAGGCACCACGGTCCCGCTTGGTGCGCGGGCGTTCGACATCCTGGCTGTTCTCGTGCAGCAAGCTGGGCAGGTCGTCCGACACGAAGAACTCGTGGCGCAAGTGTGGCAGGGCATCAGGGTGAGTTCCGGCACACCTCGGGTGCATCTCACCGCCTTGCGCAAGGCGCTGGATTGCCGCCCTGACGGCACGCGATACATCGCGAATATACCCGGCAGAGGATATTGCTTTGTCGCACCCGTGCAGCCTGCGCGGGCGACCAACCACGACCCGGTCGCCGCCGATCTCCACCCTGGTGCCAGAAACTCTGAGCAAACGGCGGTTCGTTCCAGCCGATTTCAGACGAACCATGATCTGCAAACCGCTTACGGGGAGCTGCAGACCGCTAAACAGCTCTTAGCATCAACTAGCACCGCTCATGCCCTGATCTCGGCCAGTGTCCATGCAGATCGTGACATCGGCGCAGGGCTTCGTCAGCTCAGTGAGTGTGAACCGTCAGCAATGAATGGATCGCGCACCTCACTGAAGACACTGTCTGCAGCTGACAGAGAGGAACAGGAAATGGCTCGCATGAAGCTCGCCGTTGCAGCCGCTGTTACCCTGCTCACCTGTGTCGCCGAAGCCGGGCTTGGCGCCGCACGTGCCCAGACCGCACCATTAGCCGACGCGAGCCAGACGTATTACCGAAGCGAAACGATAGAGGCTGTTGACCTGTTCTATCGCGAGGCTGGGCCGCAAAGCGCGCCGGCGGTGGTGCTGCTGCACGGCTTTCCGACATCGTCGCACATGTTCCGCAATCTCATTCCGATCCTGGCAACCCGCTATCGTGTGATCGCGCCGGACTACCCCGGCTTCGGCCAGAGCGCCTCACCCGATCACACAAATTTCGCTTACACGTTCGCCCACTACGCGACCCTGGTGGACGCGCTGTTGCAGAAGCTCGGCGTCGCTCACTACGCAATGTATGTCATGGATTACGGTGCCCCTGTCGGCTATCGCCTCGCGCTGCTTCATCCCGAACGCGTCACCGCCCTGATTGTGCAGAACGGAAACGCCTACGTCGAGGGGCTCGGGGCGTTCTGGGACCCGATCAGGGCCTACTGGGCCGACGGCTCGGACGCACGCCGCCGCACGCTCGATTTCTTGGTCGCCCCGGAGACTACCCGGTTCCAGTATGTCGACGGCGTGAGCGACGTCTCCCGGATCAGTCCCGACAACTGGGTGCTCGACCAAGCCCTGCTGGACCGGCCCGGCAACCGCGACATCCAGCTTGACCTGTTCCGGGACTACGGCTCCAACGTGCCGCTCTACCCGCAATTCCAGGCGTTCTTCCGCGCCTACCAGCCACCGACGCTGATCCTGTGGGGTAAGAACGACAAGATTTTCCCGGTCGACGGTGCCGGCCCGTACCTCCGGGACCTGCCCAAAGCCGAACTCCACCTGCTGGATACCGGACACTTCGCGCTGGAAGACAAGCTCGATGTGATGGGACCAATTATCAGCGACTTCCTCGATCGCTCAGTGCGGGTGAGTTGAGCATGGCCGCGGCGGGGCAACGAAGACCTGCTCACATTAGTCCACCGCCTCGGCGTCTCAGGACCGGGCTCTACATACGGAACGGAGTTTCACCATGCCAAGTGTGACCACGCGCGACGGCGTTGAGATTTTCTACAAGGATTGGGGCAGGGGACAGCCCATCGTGTTCAGCCACGGCTGGCCACTCTCAGCCGATGACTGGGATTCGCAACTACTGTTCTTCCTGGATCAGGGATTCCGCGTCATCGCGCACGACCGCCGCGGCCACGGCCGTTCTACACAAGTTGCAGACGGCCATGACATGGACCACTACGCCGACGACCTAGCCGCAGTAACGGAGCATCTCGACCTGCAAGGCGCCATCCACGTGGGCCACTCCACCGGCGGCGGCGAAGTGGTGCACTACCTCGCCCGTCACGGCGAGAGTTGGGTCGCCAAGGCCGCTATCATCAGCGCCGTTCCACCATTGATGGTGAAGACCGACGCGAACCCGGGCGGGCTACCAAAAGAAGTATTCGACGGCTTCCAGAAGCAGCTTGCCGCCAACCGATCTGAATTCTACCACGCGATTGCCGCGGGGCCGTTTTACAACTACGACAAGCCGGGCGCGACCGCGTCGGAGCCGACCATCCATAATTGGTGGCGCCAGGGCATGATGGGCGGTGCCAAGGCGCATTACGACGGCATCGTCGCGTTCTCACAGACCGACTTCACGGCCGACTTACGCAAGATCGAAGTGCCGGTGCTGGTCATGCACAGCGAGGACGACCAGATCGTTCCTTACGCTGACGCCGGGCCACTCTCGGCCAAGCTGCTACGGCACGGAACCCTGAAGACCTATCGCGGACTTCCGCACGGGATGCCGACCACGCATGCCGACACCATCAACGCCGATCTACTCACCTTCGTCAGGTCCTGAACCGTGCGCAAAACAACTCGCTCAGGAACGGCGTTGCTGTCGCGACGCAATTTCTGTCTTTGCTGCCTTGGGGCGGCCGGCGCCGGGCTGACGCCACGCCGCGCCTTCGCTGAGGCGCGCGGCCTGGTCACTCTGATCAAGGACAGCGCCGCCACGTCGCCGATCCTCACGCATAAGCTTCGCAACGATGTCGTGGCGCTGGAAGGGTCAGGCGGTACGCGTGGCTGTATCGACTGGGCCGGACGGGAAAGTGCTGATCGACGCAGGCATTGGTGTCTCGCGTGAGCAGATGACACGGGCGCTCGCTGCCCTCGGTGCCGATCCGGTCACCCACCTCATCAACACGCATTGGCACTTCGATCACACGGACGGGAATACGTGGCTAAACGAGGCCGGCGCCAAGATCATCGCGCAGGAGAACACCCGCAGGCATCTGTCGCAGGTCGAGCGCGTGGCGGATTGGGATTACAACTTCTTGGCCCTGCCGGACCGCGGCTTACCGACCGAGGTGTTCGGCGCGGAGCGCACGCTGCGGCTCAATGGGCATACGGTCGTGCTCAAGCACTATGCTCCGGCGCACACCGACAGCGACATCTCCGTCACCTTCGTCGAGGCGAACGTAGTCCACGTCGCCGACACCTTCTGGAACGGCATCTACCCGTTCATTGACTACTCCACAGGGGGCAGCATCGACGGAATGATTGCGGCGTCAGACGCAAACCTTGCCGCTACGAACGACGACACCGTCATCATCGCCGGACACGGCAAGGCCGTTGGCACTAGGCATGAGCTTCAGGAGTTCCGGGATATGCTTGTCATCATTCGCGAGAAAGTGGCCGCGCTTAAAAGGGAAGGACGCTCGCCGAACGAGACGGTCGCAGCCAAGCCGAGTGCCGCTTTCGATGCCAAGTTTGGCACCTTCGTGATCGACCCCGGCTTCTTCACACGATTGATCTACGAGGGTGTCTGATCGGGATACTGCCGCTGCCCGCTGCGAAGGCCCGCGAGACCTCTGCATCGCGAATGCATAGCGCCGGCATGCTGCTGCCCTTGCCTTGAGGACGGCAGAAGACAGCTCGCCGCCTTTCGAGGCGACGGATGCTCTGTGATCGGCTTCGCGTGGAAACGACGCGTCACACGCGGAAGCGATACCTAGCCGCGCCCGATGCCCCGTCCCTGCTCTCCGTCGCATGCGCGAACGTCCCGACTTGCTACGGTAGGTCGAGACGGCGAACTAGGCCATTTCCGAGACTTTATCGCCTCCACCGATCAGCCGATTACTCCATCAACCCGGTGGACATCTGTTATCCGACTTGCCGGGGCCAAAGAACTGGTCAGCCAATCGCCCGCGCCCGATGACGCGCTGAGCAGTTCTTAACAACACCTAGCACCTCTGCATCGTGGTCTCGGGGCAGGCTGGCGTTCGTTCGCAGGAGAGGCCTCACATGGAGGAACAGCAACCCACTCCTGTCCGATCGTCAGGCACTGTCGTTCCCGCGCTTGGCGACGTGCCGGCTTATCGGGTTGGCGAGCCCGTCAAGGTCATAGGCCGCTTTCCCATCGGCCACTACCGGGTGCCGCTTTATCTGCGCGGGAAGACTGGAGTCATTGAGCGGCTCGTCTCGCCGGCGATCGACAATGAGGAGGAAGGGTTCGGCCGGAATGCTGGGGACAGAAGGCATTATTACCGCATTGCCTTCCCAATGACCGAAATCTGGCCCGGCTACGCAGGTGAGAAACACGACAGCCTGCGCATCGAGGTGTTCGAGACCTGGCTGGAGTCAGCGGACCATGCATAACCAAGGACACAAGAGCGACCATCCCCACGCGGAAATCGTTGAGACCGGACCGCCGGGCTACTTCGAGGTGCTGGAAACCGCTCTGGAAGAATTGCTGACGGAACGGCAACTGCTCCGTGCCGGCGAGATCAGGCACCAGATCGATGTGCTCAATTCGCGCACGCCCGCGCTCGGCGCAAAGGTCGTCGCGCGCGCCTGGGTGGACGCCGATTTTAGAGCGCGCCTGCTGGCCGATGGCAGAGGCACGTGCGAGGATTTCGGCATCACGTTCTATGACGACACCGGCCTCATCGTGCTGGAGAATACGGCGACGGTCCACAACCTCGTGGTCTGCACCTTGTGCTCCTGTTACCCGCGTCCGGTGCTCGGCCTGCCGCCCGACTGGTACAAGTTGAAGCCATACCGCGCGCGCGCTGTGTCGGCGCCGCGCGCTCTGCTGGCCGAGTTTGGCACGATCATCCCGGATGACGTGGAGATCCGCGTAACTGACTCCACCTCAGCGCTGCGCTTCCTCGTGCTCCCGAAGCGGCCGGAGGGCACGGATGATTTCACCGAGGAGCAGCTGGCCACGTTGGTGACGCGCGACGCGATGATCGGCGTGGTTCCCGCCTCGGGCGGCGCGAAGGTGAGCGCGCCATGAGCGGCATAGAAGAGTTCATGCGGCGGCTGCCGAACGACGTGGGCGGCCAGACCTCTCCGACGTTTCAACGCGTCGAACATGATTTGAAGCCGTGGGAGAAACGCTGCCACGCGCTGGCCGACGTTCTGGACTTCCATAAGATCCTCAGCACCGAAGAGAAGCGGCGCGGGGTCGAGGCACTTGGTGCAGAGATGATTGGCCGGCTCGGCTATTATGAACGCTGGCTCGCAGCCTTCGCGGCCATCCTGTTTCAGAAGGGTCTGCTGACGCCCACTCAGCTGGCGGAGAAGATGGCGGAGGTCGAACAGCGGTGGCAAGCGGAGCCGCATCCCCATGATGCTGCTCCATGAGCGCGACGGTACAGGGAATCGGGCCCGTGATTACACCGGCCGGGATGCGCATGGTCACGTAGCGCGCATGGTCCGCCAGACACAGCCGACCGGCTCGCGGACGCGATCCGCGCACGAGGCATGACGGTGTTCGCCCGCATCGACCACGCGGCCGCCGCCAAGGCGGAGGGCCTGTCGCTGCGTCCCACCGAGCTGCTGATCTTCGGCAATGCTCGGGCCGGAACGCCGCTGATGCAGGCGGCCCAGACCACCGGCATCGACCTGCCGCTCAGGGCGCTCATATGGCTGGACGCAGACGGAACGACCTGGCTCGGCTACAACGATCCGGACTGGTTCGCCGCCCGCCATGGTGCCGTAACCCAGAGCGCATCCGTGCTCCACGTCATGCAGGCCGCGCTGTCCGACATCGCGGCCGCCGCCACGGGACATGCCGATACGGCGGGCTGAGCGACACGCCTTCACCTCGACAGGGAATACGCTGAGATGAACAGGCTGCAGAACAAGGTCGCAGTAATTACCGGCGCGAACAGCGGCATCGGCCTAGCGACCGCCAAGCTGTTCGTGGCGGAGGGTGCGCGCGTCTTCATGACGGGTCGCCGCGACAAGGAGCTTGCCGAGGCGGTCGCAGCCGTGGGCGACCGTGCCCGCGGCGTCTGCGGCGACGTGTCGAACCTCGCGGATCTTGACCGCTTGTTTGCCATCGTCCGCGAGGAAGCGGGTACCATCGACGTGGTGTTCGCAAATGCCGGCGGGGGCGAATTCATGCCGCTTCAGGACATCTCCGAGGAGCATTTCGACCGAACGTTCCGGATCAACGTGAAAGGGACACTGTTTACCGTGCAGAAAGCGCTGCCGCTGATGCGGAATGGCGGCTCGGTCATCCTGACCGGATCGACCGCGGCCAGCGCCGGCACGCCTGCGTTTAGCGTCTATAGCGCGAGCAAGGCGGCGCTGCGAAGTTTTGCCCGCAACTGGATCCTCGACCTCGCGCCGCGGAAGATAAGGATCAACGTGCTCGTGCCTGGCCCAACATCGACGCCTGGCTGGCACGCCTTGGCGCCGAATGAGGCGGTGCACCAGGCCATGATCGACGCGTCGGTCACTTCCATTCCGCTTGGGCGGCTGGGCGAACCGGAGGAAGTTGCGCGTGGCGCACTGTTCCTTGCCTCGGATGAAAGTAGTTTCGTCACCGGAAGCGAGCTGTTCGTGGATGGCGGGACGGCGCAGATCTGAACGAGCAAAATGGGTGTGCTCGGTGCGAAACTGCAAGCGATGACGAACTCGAGTGGCCTCCAGCTCTTTCGGAGAGCGGCGCTCCGTCGGCGCGTTGTCCCCATCTACGCGATGCTCGCGGTAGGCAATTTGGCGGTTGTGTCAGATTTCGCGCCACCAAGCATTCTCGTGACCGTCGCTGGATCGCGGGTCCAATCAGGCGGCTTCCAAAATGGCCAGCACTGTGATGGTCCGGCAGAGAAGGTGTAACCGGCGGTGACCGGCAGGAACGTGCTGGTTGTGACGGGACCGGGGTCGGAGGAAATTGCGCAGCTCATCATAGCCTCGACAGAACCGCGCCGCGGATGTCGGGCACTTGAAGCCGCGCATGGGCCGGTATCGGCCCTTGATGCCACGATGGTCCTGCTCAATCCGATTGTTCATGTATTGGCTCGCCCGGTGTCGAACCCTCTTGCCCAACTCGGTGCGGATCGCGCGGGGATAGCTGTCGTGGCCGTCCGTGGTGACCCGATCCGGTGTGACGCCAGCCACCGTCCTCGCTGATCGGAAGAATACCTTGGCGGCGGCCATGTCGCGTCGCTCGCTGAACATCACGTCCACCAGGGCGCCGGAGCTGTCGACGGCGCGATACAGATAGCACAAGCGACCCTCGACCTTGACGTAGGTCTCGTCGACATACCAACTGTGGCCGACCTTGCCGCGACGACGGCGACGCAGATCCTCGGCCAGGGCGGGGATGAGCTTGGCTTCCCAATCCCGCACGGCTTCGTAGCCGGCGGCGTCTCGAACCGGATCGTGGCCAGCGCCTCGGCCGCAAGCTCACGTCGCAAATGCGACACCGCCCGCTCCACCGTACGCAGGCTGACTACGATGCCAAACTCGGATGCCAACTCCTGGCGCACCACGTCCGCATTGCCCCGGTGACGCCGAAGCCGCTCAGCCAGCCAAGCTGCATGACCCGACAGCAGACTGGGCTGGGTCGGAACCCGGCACGGTGCCCAGCGACCTGCGGCCAGATACCGCTGCACCGTTTCCCGGTTGCATCCGATCTCGGCTGCGATCCGCCGGGTGCCCCAGCCCAAACCGTGAAGTCGCTGCATCGCCGCCACCTCGTCCGGCGTCCTCATCAACTGTCTCCGCCCGTCCTTGCCAGGCGGAAATACGGCCATTCGATCCGTCAACTTGCCTCTCCCTGCTCCGCAGGGTGGCTGGGTTCCTGATGGCGCCTCCGGATGGGTTTACCCTGTCGCCTGACAAGCGCACACGCGACCGCAATTAGAGTTGGCAAGAATTGGCAACGGGGAACGCCATCCCACGTTCACGCATAGCCATGAACGTTAGAACTCGGAATATCTCCCTTACCCCGGAGATGGACGCCTTCGTTGCAGGGCGGATTGCCTGCGGTCGCTTCACCAGCGCCAGCGAGGTTGTGCGTGCCGCGCTGCGACTGCTGCAGGAGGAGGAGCGTCGGCGGGAAGAATCGGTCGACAGCGAGGGACAGCCAGTTGCACGCTGATCTGTCCATAATGGCCAAACGCCTCGCTCGTCTGCCTGCGGAGCGCAGCTAGATGAGGATTGTCGGAATCGGCGCCTCAGCAGGCGGTATCGAAGCGTTTCGTTTGTTCTTTGAAAGTATGCCGGCCGACAGCGGGTTGGTTTTCGTCGTTGTCCTGCACCTCTCGGCTGATCGCAAAAGCCTGCTGACCGAGATCATTGGCCGCTGGACTGGGATGGACGTCTCCGAAGCGGTGGACAACGAGCTCGTTGAACCGAACCGGGTCTATGTCGTTCCGCCCGGCTACATCGTGACCTTGCAGCAAGGCCGGTTGCACTTGCGACACCTCGCATCCGACGTCCCGCGCGAGGCGACGCCGATTGACCA
Organism: uncultured Alphaproteobacteria bacterium; assembly: GCA_963792675.1. Taxonomy (GTDB): domain Bacteria; phylum Pseudomonadota; class Alphaproteobacteria; order Acetobacterales; family Acetobacteraceae; genus JBBROS01. The sequence continues at coordinate 21,819 of CAWBWT010000004.1, read as the reverse complement.
GTTCTTCGACAGCCTGGCCGCTGATTTCGGCGAGGACGCCATCGGCATCGTGCTGTCCGGCACCGGTCATGATGGAGCGCTTGGGCTGAAGGCGATCAAGGCGCGAGGCGGTTTGACTCTTGCCCAAGGCACCGACGGCTCAGCGCCGCAGCATAGCGGCATGCCGAACAGCGCCATCGCAACAGGCGCCGTTGACTTGATTGTTCCGGTGCAGGACATGCCCCGACTGGTGATGGCCTCCAGCGGCAACATCGAACCCGTTTCAACGGTCGACTCCGCCGAGCAGATTGACACAGCCCGGCTCAGCATCTGCGAAATTCTACGCGCCCGGCTTGGCCACGACTTCAGCCAGTACAAAGACAAGACGTTCCTGCGGCGGGTGCAGCGCCGCATGCAGGTCGTCGAGTTGACGGAACTGGCCGACTACGTCGTCCGGCTCGAGCAAGACCAGGACGAAGCGGTGCTGCTGTTTCGTGACCTGCTGATCGGCGTCACCACGTTTTTCCGGGACGCCGATGCGTTCGAAGCCGTGAAGCGGGTTATTGTGCCCCGCCTATTCGAGGGTAAGGGAACCAATGACGCCGTCCGGGTCTGGGTGCCCGGGTGTGCCACTGGAGAAGAGGCTTACTCGCTCGCCATCCTGCTACGGGAGCACATGGACGGCTTGGCCGTTGTGCCGCGGGTGCAGGTCTTCGCCACCGACATTGATGAACCCGCGATCGCCACCGCCCGGTCGGGACGCTACCCCGCAACCCTGATCGACGGCCTGTCACCGGACCGGCGTGAGCGTTTCTTCAGCCACGCTGAAAACAGCTACGTCGTCAGCAAGGAAGTCCGTGATCTCTGCACCTTCTCCGCGCACAGTCTGATCCGCGACCCGCCGTTTTCGCGCATGGACCTCGTGTCCTGTCGCAACCTGCTCATCTACATGGACGCCGATCTCCAGGCCACCGTGATCCCTGCTTTCCATTACTCGCTTGCGCCTGGAGGCGTGCTGCTGCTCGGCAGTTCGGAGACCGTCACCCGCCACGAAAGCCTGTTCGCTCCGTTGGAGAAAGAGCACCGGATCTTCCAGCGTCGCGACGGACCCAGCCCTCCCCTGCGGGTCCCGCAGCGGTTTGCCCAAAGCGGCCCGCCCAGCCGCGCCTTGGAACCAAAGGACGGAAATACTCAGTCTGAAGGCCGCACGGACTGGCCACGGGCGCTGGCGGTCGGGGCGAGCCGCGTGCTGGAGAGATTTGCCGCCCCCTACGTTGTGGTCACAGAGGACGGCAACGTGGCGCACTACTCGAGTCACGTGGGAGGCGTTCTTCAGCCTGCTCTTGGTCCGCCAAGTCGCAGCGTGTTCGACATGGTTCAGCGGAACTTGCGCCATAGTGCACGCAGTGCGCTGCGCACTGCGGTCGAGACCGGGCGCGCCGTGGAGCACGAAGTTGCGTCTGAAACGGGGGGCGGCCGCTCCGTCACGCTCATCGTGGAGCCCCTGCCGGGACAGGAGCCAGACCGGCCGTTTTTGATCGTGTTCAAGGAAACGAGGCCTACCGGGGACGAGCCGGTTCAAGCGGCAGATAGCACCGGCAAGCACAGCCTGACGACGGAACTGGAGCGAGAAAATCGTGACCTCCGGGAGCAGCTGCAAGCGCTTGCTGAAGAGCATGAAACCGCGCTCGAGGAGCTGCGCAGCACCAACGAGGAACTGCATTCCGTCAACGAGGAGTTGCAATCCACGAACGAAGAGCTGGAAACCTCGAAAGAGGAAATCCAGTCCGTCAATGAGGAATTGCACACAGTCAACGCGCAGCTCTCAAGCAAGGTCGACGAGTTGGACCGGGCGAACAGTGACCTGCGCAACCTGTTTGAAAGCACCCGGGTCGCCACGGTCTTTCTCGATCAGCATATGGTCGTTCGCGCCTACACCCCAGAGGTCGGCAGCATCTACAACCTCATCCCAACTGACCGCGGTCGGCCTCTGACCGACATCGTCAGCCGGGTCAGCTACGACGCATTGCGCGACGACGTCCGGCAGGTCATGGCTACGCTGGAACCGCTGGAACGGCGCGTGTCACGGCACGACGGGACCGCGCACTACCTGCTGCGCATCCTGCCGTATCGGGCACCGGACAGCACGATGGAGGGATCGTTGATCACCTTCGTCGACGTCACCGGGATCGTGCAGGCCGAAGAGCATCAACGTCTGCTCGTCGATGAGCTGAACCACCGGGTCAAGAACATGCTGACTGTGGTGATCTCGCTGGCGACACAGACACTTCGGCGAGCGGGAACACTGGAGGAATTCTCCGGCGTGTTCCTGGGCCGGGTGCATGCGCTGACCGCCGCCTACGCGCTGCTCAGTCGCCAGAGCTGGTCGAACGTGCTGCTGGGGGAGATCATCGCCGAAGAGCTTCGGCCTTACATGGCCCCGGGTTGGACCAACGTTCAGATCGAGGGGCCGCCTGTATCCCTCAATCCTCGCGGAGCGCTGGCCCTTGGCATGGCCATCCACGAACTGGCCACGAACGCCGTCAAATACGGCGCCTTGTCCGTACCGGACGGCAACGTCACCGTGACATGGGACCTAGAGCAGAACGATGCTGACGAGCATCTCGTGCTGGAGTGGGTCGAGAGAAATGGTCCCCCGGTCATAGCGCCGACTGCGAGAGGCTTCGGCAGCACGCTGATCGAACGAGCGCTCAACCACGACCTGTCCGCTCAGGCAAAGATCGAGTTTTTGCCCGATGGCGTCCGGGCTCATGTTCGGGCGCCCACTCGGAACCGGTCGGATGAAACAGCCGCGTCAAGCAGTGACAAGGGATGACGCACCCGCTGCTTACAGGAAAGCGCGTGCTGGTCGTCGAGGACGAATACCTGATCGCGCTTGAGGTGGAAAACGCGCTACTCGACGCTGGTTGTATCGTCGTCGGCCCCTTTGCAAGCGTCCAAGCCGCCCTGGCAGCCGCAAAGGTCGAAAACGTGGATGTGGCCTTGTTGGATGTAAATGTTGCTGGCGAGATGGTCTTCCCGGTCGCCTATGTTCTGGAAGCGAAAGGCATTCCGTTTCTCTTCGTGACGGGCTACGGACAAGCCATTCTCCCCCGAGACCGTCCCAATTGGGAGGCATGCCCTAAACCGTTCCACCCCGCCGACCTTGCTGAGCGCCTCGCCCGCAAGATCAGGGCTACCTGAAAAGGTAACAATGTTCCTGCTCCAGGGCGACTCGACCGTCGCCCTGGGGAGCAGCGATGAGATCAACACAGCAGAAAGCGCCGCCGTCACCGCGGCAGACGACAATGCCGCTGGACGGCAAGAGTTTATGGGGGATGACGAAAAGTCTGTCCTGAAACCAAGCGTGGCCAGCAGGCGGTGTAGATCCGCCAGTGCCGGGACCGCGACACGAGGCGGCCCGATCTTCATGTCCGCACAGGCAACTGCGTCCAGCATCCATGCCGCGACAACTGTCACCATGATCAGTGGCGCAAGCCCTGAGAAGAATTCAACATGCGTAAGCGGGGCGACGCTGACCTGGTCGGCTTTTGCTGAAGGCCTGATCTTGATTCGGGCGCTATGCCGCGAGCGCGGGAGCGTCGCCGTTGGCCTGAGCCTCGGCCCAGATCCATGGCAGCAGCGTGTTGAGTTCGTGCGCCTTGGTGCGCCCGGAGACGATCCGCTCGAGCACGTCGGTGAGCCAGGCCATCGGGTCGACGCCGTTCAGCTTGGCCGTCTGGATCAGCGTCATCGCCAAAGCCCAATGCCGGGCGCCGCCGTCGCTGCCCGCGAACAGCGCGTTTTTGCGCGTCAGATGCGGATTCCGTTGATCCTGATCAGCCATTCCGGCCGATCGTGATCACCTGTCACGGTGATCGAAACCATGCTGTTCACCTTGCCCGAGGAGTGCACGGCGGACGGCTTGGCGTGGCGCATGACCGCTACCACTGACGGTTGAACGGGTCCCACTTCTCCTTGGTGTTCGTCAAGCTTTCGGTCGTCGTGATCGCGCTGCGTTTGCGCAGGCTTTCACCCTTCAGTTCGATGCGATGAGCGCGGTGGATTACCCGGTCGAGGATCGCGTCGCCGAACGTCGGATCGCCGATGAGTTCATGCCAGCGCGCCACGGGCACCTGGCTCGTGATCAGCAAGGAGCCCTTCTGGTCGCGGTCGTCGATGATCTCCAGCAGATCCCGCCGCTGCTCCGCCGTCAGCGGTTCGGGCCCCCAGTCATCGATGATCAGCAAGCGCGTGCGTTCCAGCGTCGTCATCAGCCGCGTCAGCCGTCCCTCACCGCGTGCGGTCGCAAGGTCAGCAATCAGGCGCGGCGCGCGGCGATAGATCACCGAGAAGCCGTCGCGGCACGCTTTGTGACCCAGCGCGCAGGCCAACCAGGATTTGCCCACGCCGGTCGGGCCGCCGATCAGCAAATGCTGGCTGTCGCGGATCCAGCCGCAGGTGGCCAGCTTCTGGAACAGGCCGCGATCGAGCCCGCGGGGCGTGCGTAGATCGGCGTCCTCGATCACCGCGTTCTGGCGCAGCCGGGCCTGGCTCAGCCGGCGGTTCAGACGTTTGCTCTCGCGCGCGGTCGTCTCTCGGTCGATCAGCAGGCCGAGCCAATCTTCGCGCGACAAGTCGTCGGCGCTCGAGCTGCGCTGCATCTCGGTGAACGCGTCGGCCATGGCGGCCAAGCCGAGACCGCGCAGGCGCTCGACCATGGGGTGGATCAGCATGGGATCTCCTCTCAATGGTAGTAGCCGGGGCCGCGGATGTTTTCGTGCAGCAACTCGGGCGGACCGCCGCGCGCGACCTTCTGCTCCTGGGCATTTTTCAGGATGGCCGACACCGAACCGTAGGAGCGGGTTCCAAGAACCAGCGCTCGCGCACACGCGCCGTCCAGCCGCTCGGCGCCGTAACGCTTGCTGAGCCCGAGAATGCCGATGCAGGACCGGAACCCCTGCTCGGGATGCGGACGCGAGCGTAGGATCACCTCAACCAGCGCCGCGGTGTCGTCGCCGATGGCCGCGGCCTCGCGCAGGATCCGCTCGTGCGTCCAGTCGCGGTAGCGCCGGTGCGAGCTTGGCATGTGTTCGGTCAGTGTAGTCGGCCGATTTGGCCGCAGGCTGCGGACATGCGCGGCCACCAGCTTGCCGCGGTGGAAGATCTCCACCGTCTTGGCGGTGATCCGCGCCTCGACCTCGGCGCGCAGCAATTGGAACGGCACCGAGTAGAAATGCTTGGCGATCTCGACGTGGTAGTCGAGGCTGACCCGGCAGCGCTTCCAGTCCGCGTATTCATAGGCGGTCGGCGGCAGCGGCAGCAGGGCAGGACGATCGAACTGCTCGAACAACGCCCGCCGGGTCGTGTCCCAGCCGCGCATCGGGCGGTCGTTGACGTCGGCGACCAGCTCGCGGATCGCGCCGTTCAGCTCGGCCAGCGAGAAGAACCGCCGATTGCGCAGCCGCGCCAGGATCCAGCGCTGCACGACTTGCACGCCCACCTCGACCTTGGCCTTGTCGCGCGGCTTATACGGACGGGCCGGGATGACCGCCGTGCCGTAATGCGTCGCCATCTCCGCGTAGGTGCGGTTCACCGTCGGCTCGTAGAAGCAGGCCTTGCTGATCCCGGATCGCAGGTTGTCGCTGACGATCTGACACGGCACGCCACCGATCGCCGCCAGCGCGTTGACGTGCGCGGCGATCCAGTCCGGCAGCGTCTGGCTCCAGGTCGCCTCGGCGTAGATGAAGCTCGAGGCTCCAAGAACGGCGACGAAGATCTCCGCCTGCCGCATCTCGCCGGTCGCCCCGTCGGCAACCTCCATCGTGTGACCGGCGAAGTCGACGAACAGCTTCTCGCCCGCCGTATGCACCTGGCGCAGCGTCGGTTTCAGCCGACCGACCCAGGCGCGATACAGATCGCAAAACCACGAGTAGCCGAACCCGTCGGCCGTCCCGGTGCGGTACTCCTCCCACAGCAGCGCCAGCGTCACGTTCGGCCGCCGCATCTCGCGATGGATCGCCGACCAGTCCGGCACAGGGCGCTGATCGGCAGGCACGTCAGGCGGCGGCGGAAACAGCAGCGCCTCAAGCCTGGTGTCGTCGAGCTCGGCCGGCAGCGGCCACACCAGTCCGGCCCGCTGGGCACGCTTGAGGTACTCGCTGACCGCGCCCTGGCTCAGCCGCAGGCTCCGGCCAATCGTCCGCTGCGGCAGGTGGTGGCCCAATCGTAGCCGCAGAACATCCCGTATCTTGCGCATCGACACTCTCTCACCCGGCATCTCGACCCCTTGCTCCCCGGCAAAAGACCGACACTACCGTCGGTTGAAGATTGTCAGCAGAAGCGACCAGGCGCCGCCGTCTCCAGCATGATCATGATCACCGGATCAGGCGATCACGATCCCCTGGAATGCATGATCACGATCCACCGGATCGAGTGATCACGATCAAACGGAATCAGTGATCACGATCGACCGGAACGCGCACGTCAGAACCAGAGTTTGATCAATCGTCGTGTCCAAGCTCCGCCTCCAGCCCTGTGCAGCTCTGCCCCACTACAGGTCGCCACCGCGGCTTGCAGGTGCTGTGGATAAGCCGCCCGCCTACGCCAGACTCTTGACGGTCGCCCCGGCGGACGACTTACCCACAGCCCACCGGGGCAAGATCTCTTCAGCGAACTGCTCGTCTACGAGCAGACCGAACCGTTGCAACTTCAGCCTTGACTGGAAACATAAGAACTAGTCTGGCGCGCCTTCCATCGTCGAATGAAGCTATGAAGCAATGTCAGGATTCATCACACTGGCAAAGATTGGGTGAGCGACAGAACAGAGAGTGAACATACATGGATTGTGCCAAAACGGCCAACGGCCGAGCAGGCCCAGAGCGACGATCGTTCCAGGCTGGGTTCGTGCCGTCGGCCTGGATCTCGGCAAGCGAATATGCCGAGTTGCGCGTCCACCCGGCGCTGCCGCGCGCGGCAGCCGAGTTCGCGGCAACGCTGATCGACACCTATCAAGGAAACGCGCTGCTCAACGCCCTGCTGTGTGACCGCGGACGTGTGATACTCGGGTTGTACCTTCTCTACCTGGAAGTGCTGCCGCTCCCGGGTGACGAGGAGCGAGGCGGCGGAGCGGTGGGCGCGACGCTGGGCGCGATCCAATCTTTGTGCCGGAAGACCGGCTTGTGCAGCGCGGGGCGCGTCGCCTCGATGCTCGCGGCGATGCGGTTCGGTGGCTACATCGCCGTTCGCACGGACCCGCATGACAACCGCCGGCGCATCCTGGTGCCCACTGAAAAGCTCGTCGAGGTGAGCCGGCAGCGCTGGGCGCAGCAGTTCAGTGCCATGGTTCCGATCTTCTCCGGCGCAGCCCCGGTCCCGGCCCGCCTGCGCAGCCGCGAGTTCCGCACCGCGTTTCTGCGCGAACTTGGCGTGCCCTACTTTGCCGGCTTCCGCGTGCTCGGCCACGTGCCGGTTCTGGAGGCCCTGGCCGAGAGCAATGCCGGGCTGCTGCTGCTGAGCAGCCTGTGGCTGCAGCATCTGGCTGGCGAACGGCAATCTGCCCAGGCGGTGCCGATCTCCGTGTCTGCGTTGGCGCGGCGCTTCTGCGTGTCGCGGGCGCATGTGCGCAACATGATCGCCGCGGCCGCGTCCCGCGGGCTGCTGGCTCGCGAGCATGGCTCGGACAACGTGTTCGTCCTGCCCGCGCTGACGGAGGCGCTGCTTCAGTTCTACGGGGTTTTGTTTCTGCTGTTCGACCACTGTGCTGCACGGGCGCAGGGCCCATCCACTCTTTTATTCAGTGGCAAACGGCCGCGCCGTATAAGGTAGGCCCTGGCTGTCGGCCGCCGCTGCGTCAGTCTGGAGTCACTGTCGCCAGAGTCATCCTGACGGTGCCGGCAAACCGGCAGTGCAGTGCAGCCGTTTCATCCTGGAACAAGGACCACGCGACGATACTTCGCTACTCAGCATGCTGTCTCTCGGGACTTTGGTCGCCGTGTTGATTTTCGCCCTGTATCTGTTCGCTCGCGTCCGGCAGAGCCAAGCCAAGCGCGGGGAAAAGCCGGGTGGCATAGCCGGTCCATCCCCTGAGCGTTGATCCGCATAACGTGTTGGGAACAGTCCAGAGATCTGCGCCCTTGATTAGGCATGCCTGCGCCTGCCGAAGCCCGCGAACTGTGCGTCCTGGTCGTCGAAGACGAAGTTCTTACTCGCATGGCCACGGCCGTGACGCTGGAAGATGCCGGGTTTACGGTCATTGAGGCAAGTGATGCTGATGAGGCGGTCGCAATTCTCGAACAACAGGCTGAGGTAATCAGCGTGGTGTTCACGGACGTACAAATGCCCGGTTCGATTGATGGGGTTGGCTTGGCCCATCACACGCGGCAGCACTGGCCGTGGGTTGGCTTACTGATCGTATCGGCTCAGGCAGTTCATACCCTGGGAGAGTTACCACCGGGCTGCCGGTTTCTGAGCAAGCCTTACGATCCGGAGCATGTTGCCCGTCATGTCGCGTGCCTGGCGCCGTCGTCGCTTGGAGGCGCGAAACCACCTGCAGCCTCGTAACGTGCAGACGTAGATAATCATATCCGGGATGTCAGACTGACAGGCATCCGTGCGACCAGCCTTGCGCCATCCCAGACTTCGACTGCGCGGCAATCGTTGGAGGCTATCAAAGCGGTCGCGTATGCGATGCCAACAGCGTCACTGTCGATGTCACACCTCACCTTGCGTGATCCAATGACGTTTGTCTGCCGATCGAGCTGTCGCACGTCATATTCAGGCATCGCGTCCTCCAAGGGACGTAGGGGGAGCGTGCGCTGCTCTCGGCCGCCAGGATCCTGCATTGATCGCACATGACGATGTCAGGAATCAGGTCAACGGAGATATGCAACTTTGGTGAGTGGCTACGCGCGGAGTGCTGCGACAGCATGGGTACAATGACGCTATTTGGCGCTCGGTCAGGCGTGGAGGTGCGGAAATGTGCTCATATCGTGGCGCTTTGCGTCACCCGCCCTGTAACCGAAGCGAAGCGCGCAGCACGGCCGTTATTTCCTGGGTAACCGCCTCCGTCTGGCCCGAGCGCACCGCGTAATCAACGCCCGCATCCAGGTGACTGGACAGGATCATCACAGCCACCTCCCGCACGGCCGAGGTGATGGCATTCGCCTGTTGCACCTCGTCGAGGCAATAGCGGTCGGCCTCGATCATCTGAATCAAGCCGCGAACCTGGCCCTCGATCCGGCGCAGGCGCTGCACGATCGGATCCCGCTCCTCCGCGCTTCGTGATACCAAAAGCTTGCCATTGCGAAACTCGTATTCCATGGGCCCGTAATACTCCTACTCCCCACCAGTATCTAGGAAGGCTGATCCCATGTTCATGAAGATTGACAAGCTGTTGACCGAGTTGCCGGAGCCGAAGGCGCCGGACCCGAACGAGGCGGCCGCATTGCAGGAATTGCTCGGCGGCAAATACGGCGAGATGTCCACGCTCGGAAACTACATGTTCCAGAGCTTCAACTTCCGCTCAAAGTCAAAGCTGCGCCCGTTCTACAGCTTGGTTTCGAGCATCTTCGCCGAAGAACTCGGCCATGTGGAGTTGGTCAGCAATGGTATCGCCATGCTGAACAACGGTCCCGGCAACGAGATGGCGAACGTCGACGTGAGCAAGGTGCCGTTTGCTGAGATGAAGGATGTTCGGTCCGCCGCGTCGTTCCTGTCCTATGGCGGCGGCGCCGTGCCTGTAAACAGCAACGGCATGTCCTGGAACGTGGACATGGTGACGACGACCGGCAATCTGATCATCGATCTGCTGCACAACTTTCATCTTGAGTGCGGCGCTCGCATCCACAAGCTTCGGGTATACGAGACCGTCAGCAGCCCGACGGCGCGCGAAGTCTGCGGTTATCTGCTCGTCCGCGGGTCGCTGCACGCGCATGCTTATGCACTGGCGCTCAAGAAGATCACCGGTGTCGAGATCGAGAAGATGCTGCCGACGCCGAACATCGAACTCAGCAACATTCCCGAGTGCCAAAAGTATCTGGCCGAGGGCAAGCACCGGCTGCTGTATCGGTTCAGCCCGGAAGACTACGCGGAATCGGCCGGCATCTGGGGCAACGGCGAGGTGGCGTTGCCGGGCGACCCGCCAGGCAAGCTCGAGGTGGTCGATGGTTTGCCCGAGGGCGGGAAGATGCCGGAGATGACCGGCAACTATGGCGCCTTCGCGCCGGATTACGCGCCTGAGGAAATGTTCGAGGTCGCGACCAAGCTCTACAAGAAGTCCCGGTAGGTTAGACAGCAAGGAAGGCACTCACGCCTTCCTTGCACTGTTCTACTCTGGAAGATGGCGATTAAGCCGCTTCACTGGCTCCTGCAGCAGTGCTCGGCTGCGCTCGAACCTGGAGCGGCTCTCAGTTTCACGGCACCTGTCCACGGCCCGGAGTTCCGCCTGCTCCCGGGCTGTCCTTGCCACAGCAGAACGCCGTGTCGCTATCAGCTGGAGGTCGCTCCCGGTCGCCATGGCTACACCTCGACGTCGTCATACTGGGGCGTAAGTCTCTCGACACCCGGGCAAATGGCTCAAGTGGGGGAGGAGCTAGCCCTGCCCTTTGTGATGCGTCAGCCCCTGGTCGCAGCTTGTCCAAGAACCAGCAAATCACGAACGAGGGCTTGCGTGAACATGCTCCCCGGATCACACGGGCCATTGTCCCTGAACAAATCGCAGTCCCACGCCGCTAGCGATTGAGCCCGGGCGATCAGGCCCGGAAGTGTGGGCCTGGAGATCTGCAATCCGGTTAACGAGCGGATCCTGAACCGCCTCGAGCCGATCCCGTTCGGCCTCAGCAGCCAGGTCGGCCGGGCTACCGCTGTCGCAGTCGAAGTCGGTTACCAGATACTGCCGCTGCAGGTCGTCGAACGTCCTGCACAGCGCGAGCAGCTCGGCATCGGGGTGCGCGGGCCGGGTCGCCGCCCCGGCGCCGATCGGCAGCATGACCGCGGCGGCGTTGCCGAACGCGGCACGGCGGGAGATGGCACGGCTCATCGAATCGCCTCCAAAGCCTCGAATCGGTGCGCCCGAAGCTCTGCCAAGTCGGCCCAGCCCATCTTCCATGCCAAGCCCAGCAGCCTCGGCAATGACCGGCAGCGCGCTCAGCAGAAGGTAGTCGAGCTTGTTCTGCAGCCTACTCAGGACTTGCTCGCACCCAGCAGCGCCGTCGATCTGGTCCGCAATGGTCAGGGCGGTCGCAACCTGCACCGCGGCGTCGGCCAGCGTCACCGCAGGCATGGTGCAGATCAGTTCCTTCGCCGCGATGGCCTGCGCGTCGGTGATGTCCATGCCTGCCTGCCAGTGCAGATTGGCTTGCTGACCGTCGGCATGAACGCTCTCTGTATCGCAACGGTTATGCTCGACGTAGAGGGCCGCAATCCGACGGCCAAGGTCTTCGATGCTGGGCAGTGAGGTCGGCATGCCAGTGGCGCTCATGCTGCCGCTCCCGCGATGGCGGCAATGTCCTGCAGCAGCCCCGCTAGGATCACCATGTCGGGGTTCGGCGGATCCCAGAACGACAACGCCTCAGCCGTCAATCCTTGGCCAGCCTGATGCCATTCGACGGCCTGCACCTTCACGGCCAACCCACCGATGGTCGTGGCCCGCAGAGGCTGGATACGGTTCGCGATCTCCGCGCATTGCTCGCTGAGTGCGCTGGCGCGTTTCGTGTATGGCCCATCGTCTTCGTGCTCGTTGTTAGCCAAGACCCAGGCCGCCTTTTCGTCGGCGTAAACTGCGGCGAACTGCTTGCCGAGATTGAGCAGCTCCGCATCCGGCTGCGGCATCTTTGCAGCAGGCTGAACGACAGGCGCGACAGTCAGGGCGAGTGCGCCTCCGAAAAGAGCACGGCGATGCATGTGGCTCATGCTCCTGCCCTCCCAAGCACGTCAGTCACCAGCGACAATGCAGCCGCGGTGTAGGCATCCGCGGCGAACCGGGGCTCAAGCTCGGCGCCGCAATCACAAAGCCAGCACCGCACAACGCGAGCCTTCGCCTGCATACCCTCCGGAGTGCGGGCCGGAATGCGACTGATCTCGGCCGCGATGCGCCATGCTTGGTCATCGCTGGGCCGACCGTGGATCATGGCCTCGACCGTCACACCGCTGATCCGGCGGCGCTCCGCGACGTCGGCATTTGCCCAGGCATCATGGGCAGCATTCCATCGGACCCGGAGGGCCGGCGGCGCATGAGCGGCGGCAAGCAAAGTGCCTGCGGCACGCCGCAGGGCGTATTAACGTAGTCGTCGCACAGCTCCAACAGCTGCCCATCATGTTCGGCCGCCTTTGCCGCGCCAGCAGCGAACGGCATGAGCAGCATCATGGCGCCGACCGCGCCGGCCAAGTCGCGACGGGATCCGCTGCCGTCACTGGGTGGTAGTGTGGTAAGTGGTCGAGAAGCCTTGGACATAGTAGCCCCACAGTGTTCTGGGTTAGGCTGGGCGGGGGGTTGGATACCCGCCTGGCCGCCTCTGACGCCGGGAACCGCCCGGCGCGGATCTCGGATCAGGCCTGGCCGGCAGCATCCCTCAGCAGCGACAGGCAGAGCTCGTAGCGATCATCGCGCTCGGCGGTGTCAGGCGCAGCCGGCGGGACCCGTGAGCCGGCCGACATTTTCTCAGCCTTCGCCCAGGCGTTCGGCGCGCTGACCATGCGCAAGGCCTATGCGATCTACCACAAGCACGATTTCTGGCTGCACCGGGAAGGCGTCACGACCTACGCCGACGAGCCCCCGCCAGAAACTTGAATAATCCGGATAATCCTGATAGTATGGAATTCAGGAGGCATCATGCCAAACGTCAGCGTCACATCCGCCGAGTTCCAGAAGAACTTCGGCCGTTACCGGGAAGCCGCGATCCGGGAAGCCGTCACCATCACTAATCACGGCCGGGACAGCCTGGTCCTGATGTCGGCCGACGAATATCGCCGCCTGAAAAAGCGCGACCGCGAAGTGCTCGACATTGCCGATTTGAGCGACGCCGACATGGCAGCGATCCAGGCCGCGCCGATCCCCGCCGAGGCCGCCGCTTTCGACCACGAACTAGACTCCTGAGTCGGTGCCGCTGCCCGAACCCGTTCCCGGCCTGGTCATCAGCTACGCCTATCTGTGGCGGGACCAGCAGGAGCAGGGTCGGGACGAAGGGCTGAAAGACCGCCCCTGCGTCGTCGTGCTGGCCGTCAGGCAGGAAGAAGGCGACCGCATCGTCACCGTCGCGCCCATCACCCACACGAAACCGCGCCATGCGAACGAAGCCGTCGAGCTGCCCTTGCCGGTGAAACGCCGGCTTGGCCTCGACGACCAGCAATCCTGGATCGTCGCCACGGAGCTGAACCGCTTCGCCTGGCCGGGGCCGGACCTGCGCCCGCTCCCGAACCGGCCGGGCGCCTTCGCCTACGGCTTGCTACCGGCGCAGCTGACCGTCCGCCTGCGGGACCGCATCGCCGAACTGCGCCGGGAACGCCTTTTCCGCATGGTCCGCCGCGACGACGAGGACGAGCGAACCCGGTAGCGGCACTGGATTTTAGGCAAGAGGCCTGCAGGAAAGGTCTGTATAGCGTCGCTTGACACTAAACGACTCCCCTGCCAAGCTCTTCCTTGCTGATTTGCAATAAAAACACGAGGGACGACCTCAGGGAACGATCATGGCGCAGCCGCAGCCTGTCCGCGTGAAGGACCCGGCCCATCCCGGCGGGTTCGTGAAGACCGAAATCATTGCGCCATTGGCGCTGTCGGTGACGGAGGCAGCGCGCGCGCTTGGCATCACGCGGGCGGCGCTTTCGACCTTCCTGAACGAGCATGCCGCGCTGTCGCCCGACATGGCGATCCGCATCGAGAAGGCCTTTGGCGTGTCGATGGATACCCTCATGCGCATGCAGAACAGCTTCGACATCGCCCAGGCCCGCAAGCGGGAAGGAACGATCACCGTCGCCCGCTACGTGCCGAAGCCCCCCGAAGAACCCCAGCCAAAGCTGATTTAACGAAAGCGCCCCTCAGTGTTCGTAGCGTAGGGATGTCCATCGACCTAAGCGACGAGGGCAGGATTGGCTTCCTTGCTGGCGCTGCAAACTTCTTGAGATCGCCGGAAATGGTCGCCCTAGCTGATAAGGCTGCGAACTTCCTTATTTCCAAGTGGAAAAATGTCGCTCCGGAGATTCGGCCGGTAATCGGAGTATTAGAGGATATGCCCGCAGAGGAGTGGTTCTTCAGAAACGGAGGCGAAGCCGTCTATTTGAAGCTGGTCGATAAGACGATGGATGAACTGTATTGTGCCACGGCTGATGAGTGTCTCGCGCTCATCGAATTCCAGCAAAAGGAGATTGGATGGAATGATAGGGATGAGTCCCGTTTGAGCAAGGCACTTGTTCATTATGAGAAAAGCGGTGCGGCCGATGATCGCCGTAACTGTTCCAACGTCTCGGAGTTGTCTGAGCTTCGGGAAGCCTTAGATCGGCTCTACAGTAAGTCCGGTATCGACTTGAAATATGAAATCGACCGTGTCGATGAGGAAATCGCCGAACGTGAGGAGCCAGATAGAGAATACCGTGGCGGCGGTGGCGGGAGGCCATCAAGCCGACCTTCGGCACCGACCATGTCTGATGACGAAGTCAGGGATATGTTTCGGTCGCTTCGGGAAAGAGGCTGATCGCAGGTCAGGACCAAAATCGAGCGGAGCCTTCAAATATGTGAAAGTCCTTTATCGCATGTAGAAGCTTGCCTCGCAGCGTCTCGCGCCGGTAGGCTTCCCGGCCAGGAGGCCGCGCATGCCCGACACCGTTCCCGTCACCATCGAGGTCGACGCCGTTGCCGCGGCGGCGCTCGCCGATGCCCGCACCCGCGCCGCGATGGGCCGCCTGGTCAGCCGCGTCCTGCACTCGCGTCCCGGCCCGAGCGAGTTGGCCCAGGCCATCGCCGACGCCAAGGCAGAAGCTCGCGATGCCGGGTTGACCGACGCCGACATCGACGCGGAGCTCGACGCCTACAACGCAGAGCGCCGGGCCGCCCCGGCGGCGTGATCGTGTTCGACGCGTCGGCGGTGGTCAGCGCCGCGTTGCGCGAGGATAGCGTGCCAGAGCAGGCGTTGCTGCACGCCGAAGCCACGGACCTGTTTGCGCTGTCGGGCGAGGTGGACGCGGAGATCGCCGAAGTGCTCGGCCGACCGCGCTTTGCCCGGGCCGTCACGGCCGCGCGCCGGACGCGCATTCTTGATGTCCTGCGCGGCGGCGCCGTGTGGTTCACCCCGACCGAGCGCGTGACCGACTGCCGCGACGTCAAGGACAACAAGTATCTCGAGCTGGCTCTCGCGGCCGGCGCCGGAACCATCGTCAGCGGCGACGCTGATCTGCTCGTGCTGCATCCCTGGCGCGGCGTGCGGATCCTGAAACCGGCCGTCTACCTCGCCGAGGCCGAGGCGCCGCTGATGGACGGCGCGCTCCCTGCCCTGCTCCCGGGTCGCCGGCAAACTCTGCCCGCGGCCGCAGGACCTGTTCTTCCTGCCCTGGTCGCCGCCGCGGGCGAGCGCGCCGGCGTGCGCTTCCTCGAGTTCTTCGCCTCCACCATCCGCAACCCGCACACGCGCCGCGCCTACGCCCGCGCCGTGACCGACTTCCTGGCGTGGTGCCAGGACCACGGCGTGCCGTCGATCGCCGCGGTGCAGCCGCTGCACGTCGCCGCCTGGATCGAGGGCCAGACGCAGACGCACGCCGCGCCCACGGTGAAGCAGCAGCTGGCCGCGATCCGCCACCTGTTCGACTGGCTGGTCATGGGCCAGGTCGTGCCGCTCAACCCGGCCGCCTCGGTGCGCGGGCCGGCGCACAGCGCGCGGGCGGGGAAAACGCCGGTGCTGGATCCGGCCGAGGCGCGCCTGCTGCTCGACAGCATCGACGTCGGCACGCCGATCGGCCTGCGCGACCGGGCGCTGATCGCGCTCATGGTCTACAGCTTTGGCCGCATCGGCGCGGCGCTGGCCATGCGGGTGGAGGACGTCTTCACGCAGAACCGGCGGCTGTGGGTGCGGCTGCGCGAGAAGGGCGGCAAGCGGCACGAGATGCCCTGCCATCACACGCTGGACGCCTACCTGCACGCCTACCTGGACGGCGCCGGGATCGCCGACGACGCGAAAGGGCCGCTGTTCCGCACCATCGGCCGCGGCACCGGCCGGCTCACCCGCACGCCCCTGCCCCAGGCCAACGCCTACGCC
Organism: uncultured Alphaproteobacteria bacterium; assembly: GCA_963792675.1. GTDB lineage: Bacteria > Pseudomonadota > Alphaproteobacteria > Acetobacterales > Acetobacteraceae > JBBROS01. The sequence goes on along the minus strand of CAWBWT010000004.1, from coordinate 5,602 downwards.
ATGGTGCGGCGGCGCGCCCTGGCGGCCGGCATCGGCACCAAGATCGGCAACCACAGCTTTCGGGCGACCGGGATCACCGCCTACCTGAAGAACGGCGGCACGCTGGAGAACGCGGCCGCGATGGCCAACCACGCCAGCACGCGCACCACCCAGCTCTACGATCGCCGGCGCGACGACATCAGCCTCGACGAGGTTGAGCGGATCCGGGTCTGATTAGGCGATGCCTTTGGCAAGCTCTCAGTACTTCTGCTTCTCCTATAAAGCGTCCAACCTGAGCCAAAGGGCTGGACGTGTGGGATGCTGCCCTACGTTCACCTTTGTTTTGAACGAAGCACGGGATTGGGTATGGGCAAGGTGCTGGGACGAGCAGCTCCCTCGCTGCTTTAATGCTGTCGCACCACCCTGCTCAGGCGGAGGTGACATGCGCCCGCCGCCCGGTTCAGCGGAAGCAGCCCGTCATGATGTCATGGGCATGGCCGCGGTCCGTGTGCCCGAGTTCAGCCAGGTTGAGCGAGAGCGGCGTCTGCGGACTGAGTGCCACGTTGCCGAACCCCGTGCCGTCGATGATCTGGGTAGTGCCGCCATTGTCGGCCGGAAATACCTGCGCGCCTCCGGGTGAGGTGAGCACCTCCTTCAGCAACGCGCCCATGTCCAGGGAGGGGCCGAACACCTCCTTGCCTTCCACGGTCGGGGCGAGTGCCTGAATGAAGTTGGGGTGCCTCGTGCCGTCCGGGTCGGCGGTAAATGTGGCCGACACCAGGGTTCCGGTCGCGAGCGCGTAATCGCCAGCGGTCCCATTGCTGAAGCCGAGCCCATCATCCAGGGTCGAACTCGGAACTCCGTCGTCATTGCCGGCGTCGACCATGAGCTTGATGGTCATGGTATCAAACGAAAGACCCGTGGCGCCTGCCTGCCCGGTCGCATCGATCAGAAAATAGAGGCCGAATTGCGTGCCGAAGCCCGGAACGTCGACCGGTGCGCCGTCGAGGCCGAAACTGGCGACGTTCAGGATGAACTGCTCCGAGAAGCTCCCGGCTGCCGCATTGTCCGAATGCAGGTAGGTCGTCACATTGAGTTGGTCGATCGTTGCCGTCTGGCCCTCAAGCCCCGGATGGCCGCCATGCCGGTGCCGGTCCTGGCCGCCATCGAACCGGCGCGCCTCGTGGTCGTCACGTTCATCAGTCTTAAACATCGCCGCATTTCCCCGCTTGTTGACTGCCGCCAGCACGCCGCGTCGTCGGTCACACCGCGATGTGACAGCTCTCAAACAAGCTCAATTCGCCTCAAATCCCGGCAAATCGACCTATGCGGCGGGCCAACCACGCTCCCGCCGTCTCCTACATTGACCGATGCGATGCGAGGACGGAACGTGTCATCCACGTGATCCGGCGAGTGGCGCGCATCCGGCTTCGGTTTACCGCGCGTCGCTATCGACCGGAGGGAGTTGCGGCCATGGACGCGTCCAATCCACCTGCGCTGTGCCTGCTCGACCGCTTTCGCCTGCATCGTCACGCCGGGCTGCAGGGTAGAGGAGCGGACGGTGGCTGGCAGCCGATTGCGCTCGGCTCGCGTGCGCTGGAGGTGCTCGGCGTGCTGGTGGAACGCCAGGGTGAGCTGGTTTCGAAGGACGCGATTATGTCCGCTGTCTGGCCCGGCACATCGGTCGAGGAACACAACCTCACGGTGCAGATCTCCGCCCTGCGCCGCTCGCTGGACAGCGGCGGCACCGGCGGAAGCTGCATCCAGACGGTGCCTGGTCGGGGGTATCGGTTCGTCGGCTCGGTCGCTAATGCCGCCGCGCCCGACGTTGTCGAGCCGCCTGCGGCGCCGGTGGTGCCGTTACGGTCCAGCCGCCTGGCGCCGCGATGGCTCGCAATCGCGGCTGCCGGCACGGCTCTGCTTGTGTTGCTGCTCGTCGTCTTAGCGCGGCATGGTGGCGACGCACCGGCACCCCCACGTCTCTCGCTCGTGGTGCTGCCGTTCGCCAACCTCGGCGACAACGCGAGCGACAACCTGCTCGCGGCCTCGTTCGGCGCCGACGTCGCGACCGACTTAGCGCGCACCCCGGCGATCATCGTGGCCGGACTTCCAGGTACCGTCGAACCGGGAAGGACGGCCGATCCCCGCAAGCTCGGGGCCGAACTCGTCGTGCGCTACGTGGTCGAAGGCAGCATCCGGCGTGCGCCCGGCCTGCTGCGAGTGAACGCCCGCATGACTTCGACCGAGACCGGAACCCAGCTCTGGGCCGACCGCTTCGAGCAGCCGCTCACGGACGGCAACGCCGGGCTGGAGGCGATGGTGCGGCGCGTCGGTCGTGATCTCAACGCAGCGCTCGCCGATACCGAGAGTGCCCGCAGCCTGCGGGAGCGGCCGGACCACCCCGATGCGCTCGACCTCATCATCCGCGCCCGGTCGCTGGCGAGCCACGCGCAAAGCCCCCGTGAACATGCCGAGCGGCTGCGCCTGAGCGCGCAGGCGGCGCGGCTCGATCCGCGGGCCATCTCGGCCTTGACCCCCTTTGCCTCGGAGCTGATCCGGCTGACCAGCCGCAACATGGGCGACGAAATGCCGCTCGCTGCCAAGCTGATCGCCGATGCCGCCGCGGTGGGTCCGAACCACCCCTATGTGCTGGAGCTGACGGCGGTTCTCATGGGCGCGCAGGGCCGCTACGCCGACGCGACCGTGGCCTACGAGCGGCTGCTGCACGAATATCCGAACAGTCATTTTGCTTGGGCCGAGATGGGGCTCTTCGCGATGTATCAAGGACGCTCGGAGAGGGCGGTCGAAATGGTCGAGAGGGCCATGGACCGCGACCCGACGACTCCCTCGATCTGGGCGCGCTACGCGACGCTCAGCCTCGCCCACCTCATGCTCGGACATGACGAGGAGGCCATCGCCTGGAGCAGGCGGGCGCTGGCCGCGAACCCGGACAATCGCCGGTTCATGCGGGCCAACCTCAACATCCGTATCGCCGCGGCGCATGCGCGCCTCGGGCAACTCGACGAGGCGCGCAGCGACATCGCCGAGGCGAACCGCATCTGGCCGTTCGACACCGTCCGCATGCACTGGCCCGAGAACCCGGCGTCCTCCGTCTATGCGGCGCAGGTCGCGCTGTTCCAAAATGCGCTGCGCCTGGCCGGACATCGCGATCACGCCGACGAGGATGCGGATTTCGGGGTGCCGCCCGACGACACGCTGCACGTGGAGCTCGGCGGACTGACACCACTGACGACGTCTGGAGTAATCACGATCCGCACCGCCGTGCTGCAAACCCTTCTCGCCGAGCAACACCCGATCGTCATCGATCCGATGACCTATACTTGGGGCCGGTCGATCCCCGGCGCCGTCGGGCTGCGCAACGCCGGGCTCGGCAGCCCGTATTCCAACTCGCTGCAGGACCGGCTGAGATTAAAGATGCAGGCGCTCACGGCCGGTCAGCTCGACGCGCCGCTCGTCGCCGTCGGCTTCAACTCGGAGCATTTCGACGGCCACAACCTCGCCCGGCGGCTAATCGCACTCGGTTACCGACAAGTCTACTGGTATCGCGGCGGACGGGAATCGTGGGAGGCGGCCGGACTGCCGGAAACAAGGATCGAAGCGCAAGCCTGGTAAGCGCGTCCGCCACCGACGCGTTCGAGTTCGAGCGTCATCGCCGATCATCTAGCCCGGAAAATTCAGTGCGCCCCGAACGGCGCGGTTCACCAGTGGAGGAAGGTCCCACCCAGGCAATTGTCGGTTGGCCCGGTAGCTGACGGGCGGCTTGGTCGGGTAACCGGCCGGGTCGAAGCCCCGTGACAAAGGCCGCCTCGGGCGGTCGAGCAATCCGGCGGGCCGTAACGTGTGTGAAGCCTGAGCAGGCCTCGAAAGGGAAGTCGTGGACGCCGACCCGCCCGAATTACGGGGAAGGCAGCGTGGGACGGGGAAGCAACCGACAGATGCACCCGGTCTGGTCCATCGGGGTAATGGGCACAGCACGTCGGAAGGGTGATCCGCGTAATCGGGGGAGACCCGTCATGGGCGAGGGTAGCGGCCTCAACGTCGTCGCAGGACGGCGGCCCGGGCGGGAGTCGGACAGGGTCGTAGTACCGCTGAAGCCGGGTAATGCCGGTGGAGGGAAGGACCCTGACTTCTGGTGCGCTTTCGAAGCAGACTGAGGTGGGTGATTGGCGATGAGCCTGACAACACCTGATAACGATCCGGACTTTGCAGAGAAAGCTCTATGGCAAGGCGAAGGCGGAGCCGGGTTTCCGGTTCTACCTGCTCTACGACAAGGTCTGGCGGGCGGACATCCTGCGCCACGCGTATGACCTGGCGCGCGCCAACAAAGGTGCGCCAGGTGTGGACGGGGCGACGTTCGAGCAGATCGAGGCGGCAGGGCTGGAGGACTGGCTGATCCGGCTGGGTGAGGAATTGCGTGCGAAGACGTATCGGCGCCAGCCGGTGCGACGGGTGATGATCCCGAAGCCCGGCGGCGGCGAGCGGCCACTCGGCATTCCGACGATTCGGGACCGGGTGGTGCAGACCGCTGCCAAGCTGGTGCTGGAGCCGATCTTCGAGGCGGACCTGGAACCCAGTGCCTATGGCTATCGGCCGCGACGCAGTGCGACCGATGCGATCAAGGCGGTGCTCCGACTGCTTCGGCGGGGTTACACCGATGTGGTCGATGCCGATCTGAGCAAGTATTTCGATACCATCCCGCACGGGGAGCTGATGCAATCGATTGCCCGCGCGTATCGTCGATCCGCACATGCTGCGGCTGATCAAGCAGTGGCTCAAGGCGCCGGTCGAAACACCGACGGGGATGGCACGCGGCGCATGAGCGGCGGGAAGGCAACAGGCCTGCGGCACGCCGCAAGGCGGCGTCATCAGTCCGCTGGTCGCCAACCTCTACATGAACCGCTTTCTGAAGTACTGGCGTCAGACCGGCACGCGGCGAGGCTTGGCAGGCGCATGTCATCAACTATGCGGACGACTTCGTCATCCTCAGCCGCGGTCATGCGGCCGAGGCGCTGGCGTGGACCGATCGGGTGATGACAAGCTCGGGCTGACCCTGAACCGGACGAAAACCTGCGTGCGCGATGCACGACAGGAACGGTTCGACTTCCTGGGTTACAGCTTCGGGCCGCACTGCTTCCGGCAGAACGGCCGCTGGTATCATCGGGGCCAGCCCGTCGAAGAAGAGCGTGCAGCGTCTGAAGGACAAGGTGGGGGGATCCTGGTTCCGGGGAACATGGGGCCATGGGATGAGGTGCGCGACACGCTGAACCGCTTGTTGCGGGGCTGGTGCGGCTACTTCAGCCATGGCACCCGACTCCACGGCACCGGGCGATCGAGGCCCACCTGTATGACCGCGTGCGTAACTTTCTCGCTCGGCGCCACAAGATGCCGTCGCGCGGCACTCGGGACGTTCGCAAGGACGCGGTGTTCGGCGACCTTGGCGTGCTGCAGCTCCGCACGTGCCGCACATGTGGCGCCCTGTCGTGAGCCTGCCACTGAAGCCAGTCGGAAAGCCGGATGCGGGAAATCCGCACGTCCGGTTTGATGAGCGGGGAGGGGAAACGGGCGCAATGCCACCGCGCCTCTCCTCAACTCTACTCAAGGG
>CAWBWT010000003.1:0-121981 GCA_963792675.1 uncultured Alphaproteobacteria bacterium | reverse complement strand
AACTAAGTGTCCTTCTCTGATTGGGGTTGTTGGGGTCAAGCTGGTTTTGTCTCTTATTGGCTCTGTCGGTCGATTGGCTGTCTGGGATTGCTTCAAGTCAGTCGGCATAGTCAGCCTGTAAAGCAAGCAGCATGTCGACTGCGTCGCGCAACCACTGGGGACGGCTACGCCGATCGGTCAGGCGGCGCAGGCGGGTGACGGCCGTGGTCGTCTCCGCGTGTTGGCGGGCGCGATAGCGGGCTTGGCGTTCGGCGTTGCTCAGTGCGTGCTCACCCGTCGGTTTGCAGCCTCGCAGCAGTCGCTGCTGTTCTCCGTTTCGGTTGACGCATTGCGGTGGGTCAGTGTTGTCCATGCCCCCCCCTACGGCTGCCCTTCTGCCTTGGGCCACACCGGCGGCAAGCTCTTCGTCGGTCCTCGTTGTCGCGCCCGTGGGTTACTCGCTTCTCTTCGCGGTCGGCGCATGGCCGCCGCAGGATGGGGTCAGGAGGACGAGGCGTCTCAATCTGTCCCGCGACTTGAAGGAATCACTGCACTTCGGTTCCGGACACTCAGCGAGATCACCTCGTCCATCGGACCGTGCTCAATCCCTCCGGACGAGCGGTTCATTGATCGCCTCAGCGAGAGCCTGTCCCTCGCCCTCAACAAGCACCTGCCGCTGTTCGAAAAGACTGGCGACGGATAAAGAGTTGCCGCGCCATGCATGAAGTCCACCATCGCCCGTTGGAGGGGCGCGTCTGGAAGGCAATTTGAATCCAGTCTCGGTAAGTTGCTGGTCTGTGCAACCGACAAACCCCCAGAGACCGTCAAATCACGGCCACCAAGCGTCGCTCCTCCCCGTGCGAATAGGCCAACGCTTCAACTGGGAGTGAATGTTTAAGGAACGAGAGTATGATCCATGTAAGCTCCAGATCGATAAGTCGTGACCGAAGTACCGCCCACCCCAGCATGATCCCGATGGAGCGTATTTGCGTCGCGATCGCCTGCTACAATCAGGGACATTTCGTCGGCGAGGCCATTCAGTCCGTCCTTCGCCAAACTCGGCCGGCCGACGAGATCATTCTTGTCGATGATGGATCAAATGACATGACCGCAGAGGTCGCACGCGCCCACTTGCAGGTCCGATATTGCTACCAGCCGAACGCCGGCCTGAGCGCGGCGCGCAATATGGCGCTCGCTGCGACCGAAGCGGATTCATCTTGTTCCTTGATGCTGACGACGTTCTTCATCCCTCGGCGCTGGCCGAGGCCAACGATGTATGGCTACCCGTTCCGGCCTTGCCTTTGTTCACGGTGGCTATGTCATGGTGGATCGCAATCGCCGGGTCCTGAGCAGTCACTCGGCCAGGCCAACGGAAACGCCCTTTCTCGATCTCCTCCGTGGCAACTACATCGCCATGCACGGAACTGTATTATACAACACCAGCTTGCTGCGTGCATCTGGCGGATTTGATTTTACTCTTAGGAGTTGCGAAGACTTCGACGTGTATCTTCGGCTTGCTCGTGTCCATTCGATCGCCGCTTACAACAGCGTGGCTGCCGAGTATCGGCGGCATGACCAAGGTTAGAGCACCAACGCAATCCGCATGATTGCGACCAGCCGCGCCGTGATCTGTCGGCATGAGCGTTTAGCTGATCAGGACGCCTCTACATCGGGCAGCTGCCCGAACTGGTCGTTCGTTCATGACCAAATACTATTCGAGAGTCCTGTTCAGATTCGCTGATGCAAGCCCGTCGGGGACATCGCTTTGTCGATGCGCTCACGCAGGTCTTCCCGCGAGGCACGTTCGCACCCTGCCGCTATGTCACATTTCGCGAGTTCATCTTCCCAGTGTCGTACGGTCGGCACTCGTCTCGCGCTTGCGGCGACAATAACCGGAAATCTCGGGTCGTGATGCCGAAGCAAGCGGCTCCGCACGTCGGCTGCGGCGAAGCCCTGCAGGAAAGCAGTGGCAGCATATGCGTTACCGTAGGAGCGCACGCGAACGTTGTCGGATCCGAACTCATCGCCGAGCAAGCGTGCGAGTGAAAATGACGTTAGCGACCAGTACCAGGTCTCGCCCCATCGATCGGCGGCAATCGGTGAAATCCCTGGAACGGTCAGCAGCAAGGTTCCCCCCGGCACAAGCGATTGCCGAAGGTGCCGCACGACACGCGGCATGTCGTAAATAAGGTGCAGCGTCTGTGTGATCACGGCACAGTCGAAGCGGTCTCGAGGCAAGACACCCGGCTGCGCCATGTCGCCGTGATAGGTTGCCAGAGTGTCCGCCTGATCGACGTGAATCACTTCGCGCTGCAACGTCGTCTGTCCCCCAAACCGAGCAGTGTAGCTATCGTCCCCAACCTCAAGAGTTGTGCCTCGAATGACTTCCCTGAACTCTTCCAAGAACCACTCGATGTAAACGCGGTCGATTGGCAGCCCTCTTCCGTAACCGAAATCCGCGCTCACCGGGTCGGCCGTCCGGAACGGCCCAAGGCCTACCCGGCGTCGGATGAAGGACTTCAGGGTGCGTGCAAGTCGCATGGGTTCAATTGCCGAGCACGTCGTGTCCAACGTCCGCCGGAAAGGTGTCCCGGTACCAGCGCAGTTGTACGATCGGTCCCGCTTCGACCACCCTACCGGCAGACAGGACGATGCCGAACTCGCAATGAGCCAGGGTTCTAGGGTCGTGACTGACGACAATTGCACGTCCAAACGGATGCTGCTTGACAATGCGCTGCATTATTATCCTCTCTAATTCATAGTCTACGGCGCTAGTGGCCTCATCCAGGATCAGAAATCTCCGGGCGGCGTAAGATTGCCCGTGCGACCCCAATCCGCTGCCGCTGACCGCCCGACAATCCGAAACCGATCGCGCCAAGCGGAGTGGCGTAGCCCTGGGGTAAACGGCTGATGAACTCATCGGCACCGGCGAGTTGAGCCGCGGCTTGTACCTGCGCAGGGTCGGCCTCGGGAAGGCCGTACACGATGTTCTGCTCGACCGTCCCGGTGACGAGATCGGTGTCCTGTCCAGCCAAACCGACCAGGTTTCGCCACTGATCTGGGTCGATGTTGCGCAAATCGTCGTCGCCGACCCTGATCATTCCATTGGAGGGCTCGACCAGTCGGCAGACCAGGTTGATCATCGTCGACTTGCCGGAACCGGACGGACCAATCAGCGCGATGATTGTCCGAGGTGGGAGGACGACCTCAACGTGGTGCAGAGCAGGCGTGCCGCGCTCCTGATTGCCTGGATAATCGAAGCATACGCGATCGAAGTGGATCGAGCGGTCAGCCACGTCAGCAGGCGGCAACCCGGCCGGTGCAGCACTGACTTCGACGTCGGGCTCGACGGCCAGCAACCACTCAACCTCAGCGATCGCACCGTGCAGCGCCGCTAGGCGATGGGATGCGTTGCTGGCGCTCAGCACGGGAATTTGGGCACGGTAAAGCAGTACCGAGGAATGTCGCCGCGTAAGGCACCCCAATGCCGAGCTGGCTTGAGGCGAAAAGAATGGCGAGGACGGACGTAGCGAGAATGATCTCGATAACGGGGCCTGACTGGGCCGACATGCGATCAGACGCGAACATTGCTCGCCGAACGTCGTCGGACATGGCGGAAAACGTGGCCGCTTCGCGCCGGTCCTGTCCGAAAACGCGGATCACGCGGGTGGCACGGACAGCATGGATCATGTGCTCGCCGAGTATCCGGTTGGAGTCCGTGACGGCCTTGCTCAGGCTCCTCAGCCTCCGATGTGTATAGTGGTGCACGACGCGGCTCAGCCCGACCCCGGCCGCCAACAAGAGCGCCAGGCGCCATTGGGTGGCGACGAGCATGAAAGCGAACAGAACGATCGCCGCCTTGGCCGCGTAGCCCACAAGGACGACCCGCACTGCTTCCGTAACTTTCCATAATTCGGTGTCGATGATGGTGACGAACCGGGCCGGATCTTCGCTAAGAAAGAAGCTGTAATCCAACGTGAGCATCTTCTGCGCCAGAGCTCGACGGATATCGTCTCCTGCCCTTCCCTCGATTGCCGAGATCATCATTGCATTGGCTATTTGGGTGACCGCTTTGAACAGTACCGAAGACGAGTACGATGCCAAGCAGCGGCAGGATCGGATACCTCGGCGTTACCTCCGCTGCAAAATGCCGCAGCTTGAGAGCGATGGTCGGTAGCTCGGGGTCGGTGGTTTCCGAGATCTGGCCCAGCAGCGGCAGCAGCATGCCAATGCCAATCCCTTCAAATACGCTCATGAGAAGGCCTAGCAGGACGGCGATCGGAACGAAACGAGCGCATCGCCGTTCGATCGCGCGCAGTGCGGCGGGACGCTGGGCGGAGCCCAGACGGAATACCCTGGTAGAGAACGGCTCGCGCTGGCGAGCGGTGTTGCGCTCGCTATTAACCATATCAGTCACCCGCAAGGAGCATCACGGGTCCAGCCAATATCCGGCCGGTCGACCGCGGTCAGGCGGGGCAGCGCAAACCTGTCGCAAGCCTGGCTCACGTAGCCGGCTTCGGTCGTGCAGGCCCATTCGAACCCGGCTTCTCTGACCAAATGCCGAGTTTTCTCGGTAAAACGCCCATAAGGGTATGCGAAACCGACGACGTTCTCGCCGACCAACCCGGCGATTTGCTGTCGGCCTTGCAATATCTGTCGGCTGACTTCTTCGTCTGGCATGCTGGGCAAATCGGCGTGGTCGACGGTATGCCCAGCAAGCGAGAACGTTGCATCCGAGGCAAGCCGCTTGACCTCGGGCGCTGACATCGGCCGGCCCGAGGCGGTCTGAACTTCACCGCGAAGTTCGCGCAACTCAGTAATCGCGGCATTGACCGTGGCCGGAGGCAACACTCGTAGTTCCTTCCAAAGCTGATAATAGAGCGCCTGCCGCGCCGATTGCGGCGGGTTCCAGGCCCGCCATCTCCTTAGCTCTGCGTCGGCTGCTTCAGCGCGTCCGAGCGTCAACTGCTCTTGGCGCTGACCGATCATGACCTGTCCCTGTAGTGGTGCCGGATCAAACACGATGCTCGCCAGCTCGTCCCACCAATAGGAGCGGCCGCCGGTCATCGGACCAGTCGCAAGAAAGAGAGTCGCGGGTGCACGGAAAGCCTGTAGGATCGGCACCGCTTCGGTAAGATTGTCAACATAACCATCGTCAAATGTAATAGCCACGGCTTTGGCCGGCAGCCTTCCTTCCGCATAATAAGTTACGAAATCTCGCATTGAAAGAACAACATTCGTGCGAGACATTCGTCGAACCTGCGAGGCGAAGTTGTTAGGAGACACCGCAAGACCCCAGGGGTCGTACGACAAGACCGCTACTCGATGATACATCAGAATGCAAGGCCTATTGCGGTTCAGCAATCGCCTTGTGGCGCGACGCAAAATCGATCGTTCGACCGGATGGTGGCAGACGCCCGATCTAGTTGCGCTATAGTGACTTGTCTTCGTTTGCACGAGTATCGCCACCAAACCCGACCTGCCGCGCCTACGCAACTGGCGGTTTGCTGAGTTCGTCGCCAGAGACGCAGAGAAGCCTCGGTTCACGGCTCGCGAGGTAGGCCTGCAAAGCACGGCGCCGATGGTGAGTTGCAAGACGGGCAACAATTCCAGTTCTGCTCAGCTTGCGAGATGAATAATGGTCATCAGCAAATGGTTCACGGACCGCCGGAAGAAGTAGCGATGTCATCGCTAGGCGCCCGATCATCCGGAGCGCAAGACGGCTTAGGAGATAAAACGCCATGCGTCCATCACTGGTGAATGCGAGCCCCGTGAAACGGACAAGATCGAAGCCGGCCCGCTCCGTTGCCGCTTTCGCAGCGAGCCACACACAAATGCCGCATCGCCCCCACCGAAAGAAGGTATTCGGCAACTCAGTCTGGTGTTCGCGCAAATCATTCAATACGAGATCGAAGGATTTTAGCATCGTCCAACGAGAAGACGACATGCCGCCGGGCACTTGCCGGTATCCAGTCAAAGGTTCATTTAGTAGCGCCACGTGGTAACGCTCAGCTACCGCGAGCAGTAGCTTGAGATCCTCGCACCCTTGTGCTCCTCGGGCTGCCAAGCTGGCGTCATAACCTCCAACCTCCTCCACGCTCCTCCGTCGGAACAACGGCGAACTCGCGCAACCCGATGGATTTTCAAGGATCAATGCTGGCAGCGCGAATCCCTCGTACCCTTCGCGCGCCCGTGGATACCAAATAACCTTCCCTTCGACATCAATACCGCAGCAAAGCGTCATGATGCATCCAACATCCGGGGCAGTTTGTATTGCCTCGACCTGACATGCGATCTTGTGCGTCAACCAGAGGTCATCGGCATCGAGCGGCGCGATGAATTCGCCGGCTGATCTACTAATTCCAGCATTGCGTGCATGCGCGACACCTTGTTTCTGTTGACAGAGCAATCGCACTCGAGCGTCACGGCGCATGAATTCCCGAACCAAGCCTACCGTTCGATCTGTGGATCCGTCATTTACAACGACGATCTCTAGCCGCTTGTAGGTTTGCGATATCGCCGATTTTAGTGTCGCCGCCAAGTAACGTTCGCCATTATAAACCGGAATAATGACTGACACAAGCGGAAAGGAATTATCCACTAATAACACCGGAGACAAATGCACCAGTCGGCATCTTAATATTTTCGCCCTTCAATAGTACATTTCACATCAGGCAAGTTTGTCTGCGACAGGTTATTTGATTTACTCCAGCTAAAGAAGTTCTTCTTTCAAATGTAAGGATACCAAAAAGGAGACGTTGTTACAATGACAAATTTCGCCACTGAGCTGCCCCCGGCTTTCTTGGACACCCTTTGTCCGAGGTGCCCGCCATGATGACGTCGACCATGACCGCGATTGGACGAACTGCTGCTGCGGTTGACGGGCCTGTGGTCAGGGCGGCACGCCGCCGGCGCCAGCCGACCTGGTCCACTGGCGCCGGGGCAACGCTGGAGCGCGGGACGCAAGCGCGAGGTGGTGCTGCGGCTGCTGCGGGGCGAGGCCGCGGAACTGCTCTCGCGCGAGGTGGCCGTGCCGATCTACAAGCTCGAGCAGTGGCGCGCCAAGGCCGAGGCGGCACTCGAGGGCGCCGGACTGATACTTCGTTGGTGTCAGGCCGAAATGGGCGCCAACAGCCTTGGACCATCGAAGCCCGCCTCGGTCATCGATCGCCGCCACATAGGTCAGGGCGACGATCACGCCTACAAAGCGGTCCGGAGTTGATTCGCTGCTGCGATGACGAAGAGCTTTCGACCTCCAGCGGCGTAGCCGATGGAAGGCCAGCGGAGGGCGCCGACATCACCTAAGATATTGTCGGCGAGTTCAGAAGCGAAATTAGAATCGGCTTGGAAATGGTTGATAAGCCTACAACCTGAGCCGATTGGCGATGTTCCTGCCGAGACCGTGCGCGTGGCCCGGGCGGCGTTTCCCAAGCGCACGGTGGTCACGCGTTTGCGCGACGAATTCAGCGCCCTGTTCGAGGATGAGGACTTCCGCGCATTCTACCCCACCCGCGGCCGGCCCGGTCTTGCGCCCTGGCGCCTGGCGCTGGTTACAGTGTTTCAGTTCCTGAAGCAGCTGAGCGATCGGCAGGCGGCTGACGCCGTGCGTGCCCGCATTGACTGGAAGTATGCGCTCGGTCTCGATCTGACCGATTCTGGCTTCCACTTTAGCGTGCTGACGGAGTTTTCGCGCCCGTTTGGTTGGTGGCGGGGCGGAGCACCTGTTGCTGGACAGAATGTTGGAGCGCTTCAAAGCACGCGGTCTGGTCAAGGCGCGGGGCAAGCAGCGCACCGATAGCACCCACGTGCTGGCCGCCGTGCACGACCTGCACCTGCTTGAGCTGGTGGGCGAAACGCTCCGCGCCACACTGGACGATTTGGCCGCCGCCGCACCGGCTTGGCTGCTCGAGGTCGCCCGTCCGGTCTGGTTTGAGCGTTATGGGCGCAGAGTGATGGCCGCCGCGCTCAACGGCAGACCGCGCAAGACGCTTGACTGGAGAACGCCCGACGAAGCTCTCGACGCCATGCTGCAATCAGTTCAGGTTGGTGTTGCGACATCCGGTTGAGTGCGCCCAATACACATCCGTATCGTCTGGCAAGCGCTGCGCTAAAGCTGGAGTGCGGCCATCGATGGGTTCGGTCGGTGACGCCTATAACAATGCCATGGCCGAGAGCTTCTTTTCGACCCTGGAAGCCGAGCTGCTGAGCCGCCGTCGATTTGCCTCCCAGGCGGAGGCGAGGATGGCCTGCTTCAGCTACATCGAGGGCTGGTAAAACCCGGTCAGGTTGCACTCGGCCCTGGGATACCGCTCGCCCATGGCCTACGAAGCCAGCATGAAAACAGCAGAAGCCGACACGTAGCCCCCAGTCCACAAACCGTCCACGAGATCGGGGCAACCTCACTTCGTAACGCCCGTTAGTGTCCGATGCCGAAGTTCTACGCTCACCATGGTTTTTCGGGTGGTTGCGACGGAAAGCCTGCGGTGTTGATCAAGCTTAGAGTTCAAATCAGCGCGACGGCAGTTTGGCTCGGACTCAGAAACCGGCTAGGCCAGACCGCCGAGCACGTATCTTGCCGGCGCTGCGGCTGGGTTGGACAACAAAGGCCTCTGCGCCGAGATTGGAGCCCACGCCAATACGGTCGCAAATGGCGCCCTCGCTTCGCTACCCATCGGCTCGCTCAGCTGCTCGACGAGCCAAGACCCAACACACTGCGGAGGGTCGGCGATGATAAGATTGTCGATACCATCCGCCCAAACTTGGAGACGACGCCGTCCGGAGCCACCCACTAGTAACTTCGCTCACTGGTTAAGGCGGTGGGCTACGCGCGGTCGACCAGTTGCCGCATTAGGCGCGCGTTCGGGTTGCAGCCGCACCGGACCGAGACGTTGAAGCGGGCGAACGATCCGCTGGTCGGCCGTTACCTGTCCCCGCCCGAGCGTGCAATGGATGCCGTGCGTGGCTGAGAAGTCGCAGATCCAGGTGTTGGACCGAAGAAAGCCGTTGTTGCCGATGCTGCCTGGCCAAATGAAACGACGTACATGCAGTGCCGCCGTCAGTCAGGCTTCTGAACACCTGAATCGACCGTGTCACGGCGTGCTCGATTGTGGCACGTGCCGATCTGATTTGACGAGCTCACGAAATCAACGTTTGGCAAGTTCGGCTTGATTGGTTGGGGCCACACGTACTGAACGTTCGTGGCCGAACGGCCATACCGGGCTTTTGCGACCGAGACATCGCGCACCATCTCTCCAGCTTGTGGAGCGATGGCGCCGTTGACATGCCGAAGCAGCCACCGCTCACTTCCGGCCAACAAGCACCACCCCGGGAGCGAAATGCCATGTCCGCCACCATCGGCCGCCGCACAGCCATGCTGACCACCGCCGCGGCCTTTGCGGGTACCGCTCCCGCCCGGGGGCAGGACAGCGCACCGATTGTCGAAACGACGGGCGGCAAGCTGCGCGGTTCGGCCACGGGCGGGGTGAGCTGCTTCAAGGGCATCCCCTATGCCGCGTCCACCGCCGGAGCGAACCGCTTCCTGCCGCCCTCCCCCGCCGCACCTTGGCCCGGCGTGCGCGACGCTACCGCGTTCGGGGCCTCGGCGCCGCAACTGCCGGCGTCCGCCGATCCGCTGGGCGCCTGGTATGGCGCGCTGCAGCCGATGTCGGAGGATTGCCTCTCGCTCAATGTCTGGACCGCAAGCACGGGCGGCAAGCGGCCGGTTATGGTCTGGCTGCATGGCGGCGCCTGGGTGAGCTGCGCGGGCTCGGCCCCCGGCTTCGACGGCACCGTGCTGGCGCGCGACGGCGACGTGGTCGTGGTCACGATCAACCACCGGCTCAACCTGTTCGGCTACCTCAAGCTCGATGACCCGGACGAGCGCTTCGCCCAATCCGGCACGGCCGGCGTGCTCGACATGGTGGCGGCGCTGCGCTGGGTGCGGGACAATGCCGCCGCGTTCGGCGGCGACCCCGGGAATGTCACGGTGTTCGGCCAGTCCGGCGGGGGTGCGAAGGTCAGCGCCCTGCTCGCCTGCCCCGCCGCGCGCGGACTGTTCCACAAGGCGATCGCGCAAAGCTGCTCCGGCAGCCTACGCCTCGCCCCGCCCGAGGAGGCCGCCGCCAACGCGCACGGGCTGGCCAAGCGGCTCGGCATCGAGCGGCCGACCGCGTCGGCGCTGCAGGCGGTCCCGGCGGCAACGCTGATCCCGCTGATGGCCGGGATGCCGCCGGTGTTCCGTCCCGTGCTGGACGAGACATTCCCCGCCAACCCGTTCGACCCGGCCGCTCCCGCCGGCGCCGGCGCCGTGCCCACAATGTTCGGCAACGCCGCCACCGAGTGCACGCTCTACATGGCGGCCAACATGGCCAACTTCTCGCTCGACTCTGCCGAGGTGCAACGCCGGCTCGGCCGCTTCCTGCGCATCGACCCGGCCGCCAGCGGCCGCATCGTCGATGCCTACCGCACCGCCATGCCGGCCGCGACCCCGAGCGAGATCATGGCCGCCGTCACCACCGACTACACCTATCGCCGCAACACCACGCGCGAGGCGGAGCTGCAATCGGCCGCCGCCGGGGCGCCCGTCTACACCTACGTGTTCGACTGGCGCACTCCGGTGCGCGGCGGCGTGCTGCAGTCGCCGCACACGTCGGAGGTGCCATTCGTGTTCGGCACCGCGCCGGCCGCAGCGGCGCTGGTGGGGAACGGACCAGACATCGCGCCCTTGACGCAGATGATGGTGGCCGCCTGGTCCGCCTTCGCCCATACCGGCGACCCGAGCAATCCGCATCTGCCCGCCTGGCCGCGCTTCGACGTCATGCGGCGCAGCACGATGCTGCTCTCGCGCGAAAGCAAGGTGGCCGGCAATCCGGGCGGCGACCGGCGCGAGGCACTCGCGGCACTGCCGCCGTTCGAATACAGCCTGCCGGTGAACTACGCGCAAGCGTAACAGGCGCCCTGCCCACGCGACCGGAATCCGGGCCGACCGTCCAACACACCCGGACCGCAGGCCGACCATTCGATAGCCTTAGGGAGCCGCTGACCGTATGGCGTCTAAGAAGACCGTGACCCTGGACAATCTGGCGGCGCTTGGGGCGGAGCGGCTTGCGGCAATCCTGGTTGAACTCGCGGACGGCGATGCCGAGGTCAAACGCCGCCTGCGCCTGGAACTCGCGGCCGAGGCCGGCGGCGACACCATCGCCGCCGAGATCGGCAAGCGCATCACTGCTCTGAAATCCGCTCGGTCCTTCATCGATTGGCAGAAGCGGCGGGAGTTCGTGCGCGACCTCGATCTGCAGCGGGCTATGATTGCCGATCGGGTCGCACCCCTTCGCGCCGACTTGGCGCTGGACCTGATGTGGCGATTTCTGGACCTCGCCGAGCCGGTGATCAACCGCGTGGACGACAGCGTCGGCTCGGTCGGGGATGTTTTTCGGTCGGCCTGCGAGGATCTCGGCCCAATCGCGATCCGGGCCAAGCCCGATCCGACGGTCCTTGCGGACCGGGTGTTCACTGTGTTGCTGGCCAACGATTACGGGATTTACGACGACTTGTTGCCGGTCGTCCTCCCGGCTCTCCGCGACACGGGTGCGGCACACCTGAAGAGCAGACTGGCAGAGGTGCTGGCAAGTCGGTCCAAGGGAGGAGGCCGGGACGGGCATGCCGATGCCGCGCGCCGGGCATTGCAGGACATCGCGGATGGGCAAGCCGATGTAGACGCTTACATCGCGCTGGTGCCCGCGGCCGAGCGGAGCAAGCCGCACGCTGGCGCTGAGATCGGCCGCCGGCTGCTTGCGGCCGGCCGGGCAGTAGAGGCACTCGCCGCCCTGGAGTTCGCGCGGCCAGAGCCGCGCGCCGTCTGCGCAAGACGTGACGATGACCTTTACCTTGCGCGGTCTGGCACCACCGGCGCATGGGAGACGGCCTACATCGAGGCTCTCGACGCGACGGGCCAGCTGGAGGCAGCGCAACGGCTCCGATGGGCGGCGTTCCAAGGGCGGCTCTCCTGCACGCACCTGCGTGCCTACCTCAAGCAGCTACCAGATTTTGACGACGTCGAGGCCGAGGACCGTGCCATGCAGCATGCGCTCACCTTCAGCAGCTTCTCAATGGCACTCGGCTTTTTTCAGGAATGGCCGAACCAGGCCCACGCCGCGCAGCTCGTGATGGCGCGGAGCCCGGAGATCGACGGAAATCTATACTACCTGCTCGATCCGGCAGCACAGCTGATCGAGGGCAAGTACCCGGTTGCTGCGACCCTGCTCCGGCGGGCGATGGTTGAGGATACGCTCGATCGGGCCAAGGCCACCCGCTACAAGCACGCGGCCCGGCATCTGCTCGAGTGCGCCTCGCTCTCGCCAACCATCAAGGACTTTGGGGGGTTAGAGACGCACGCAAGCTTCGTTGAACAACTCCGTGCCAAACACGGCCGAAAGAGCGGCTTTTGGGGCGAGCTCACCGAACGGTCGGAAGGCCGCAGACGCTGACCTTTCCTACCTGATGACGACCGACCAGGCCGCAGTTGCAGCAGGACACTCGCCGCCAGCCGCAGACCGCCCCTGCCCCGCCCGCAGCAAACCTACGGAGCAATGGGCGCTTCTAATGCTCGCTACGTTCGCCTCGCGCACAATTCGGCCGGTCGCGTCCAACACGCAAGCGCTCAACCTTCCAGTGAAACATGCGAATGGCCACCGCTTGATCATGCCTCGATGCCGAGCAGGTGGGCGGCGGTGTTGCCGAGGATGTTTACGCGCTCATCGTCGGATAGCGACGTGCAGGCGAGGATGGCGTCCACCGGTTTGAGTGCCCACGGATACGGATAGTCGCTGCCGAGCACGATGCGGTCGGCACCGACCTGTGCGGCCAGGTGGCGGATGGCCTCTGGGGTGAATACGAGCGAGTCGAAGTAGATCTGCCTCAGGTAGTCGCTCGGCTGCTTTTTGAGGGTGATGGATGGGTCGCAGGGGCCAACGAGGCAAGCATGATCCATTCGATCGGCATAGGCGGGCAGATAGCCGCCTCCGTGCGCAGCGACGATTTTTAGCTTTGGAAAGCGATCGAGCGTGCCCTGGAAAATCAGGTGGCCGAGGGTGATCGAGGTCTCGGTCGGATAGGCGATGGTGTTAGCCAGCCAGCCATTGCCGCTCAGGCGGTTGTTCAGCTCCGGAACACCCTGGGGATGCAGGAACAACGCAGCCCCCAACTCCTCCGCCTTCGCCCAGACGCGATCGAATTTCGGGTCGGAAAAGTTGTCTGCACCAACCGACGTGCCAATCGCAGCGCCCTTCAGGCCCAGCTTACGCACCGCGGTTTCCAACTCCTGCACTGCGAGATCGGGTGCCTGGAGCGTTAGCGAGCCAAACGCGGCAAAACGGTCCGGGTGCGCAGCGCAGAACTCGGCCAGCTTTTCGTTCTGAAGCCGGACGACCTTGGCCGCCAGATCGCGGTCGCGGTCATACCAGAACGGGTTGATGGACAGGACTTCCATGTCGACGTTCTGCGCGTCCATGCCGGCGAGGCGTCGGTCGACCTCGATAAAGGTGTCCTTTGCGCCGTTGAGACCTGGCGGCGTGAGATTGGGGGCGTTTGCCCCAAGCAGGGCGACGGCCTCGTGGAAATTGCAGTGCGCATGAACGTCGATTGTTTTAACGCGCTTGCCGTTGATGGTGACGGGTTGCCGCGCGGTCGCGCCACCGGTCTGGGCGCGGGCGGCATCGAGCAGGCCGCAGCTGCAGAAGGCAATGCCGGTTGCTGCGGCGGCAATGAAGTTGCGGCGCGTGGCCATTGGACCGTTCCCACCTTTGTTGTTGTGTGCAGGATGGCATTGCAGGTTTGACCGGCACAAGTGTCGACCACGTCATGTTCTCAGTTTCGCGGCATCAAAGCACTTTTTGGCTTCCGGACTACCGAACCCAAGGCCGAGGTCGCCGCCGTCTTTCCCGGGTCATCTTGGTTATCCCTGTCGCGGATACCGTCCGCTTGCGGGATGTCTCAATCAACCGTGGGGCGCAGGATCCCCACGCGCCGCGACCGGCGCCCAGCACTGCGACGGGCTGATGGCCGGGTCCGCCGCGAGCAAAGGAGCGGCCATCAAACCGCCGATCCGACAACGACCGCGGCGAGAAGGCTACGGTCCGGCCACCGGTCAGGGGGCATCGTGCTTGATGAGGGAGATGATGACCGAGGAGGTGCTGGTGAAGCTCTCGACGGGCTGGTCGGCGGCGCGGAACAGCGCGCGGTCGACCACCAAATGGCGGTCCCCGAGCGTCTTCTCGCAATGCTCGCGGATGAAGGTCTTGCCGACCGGCAGTTCGCGCGCGGTGGGGCCTGACCCGGTGCAGGCCCATCCGGCGCTGCCGTAATGCGCCATCACGGTTTCGCCGAAATGCACGCCGCGCTTGCGGGTGAATACCCGGCCGCCGGGCTCGGTCTGCATCCGGAGCGCCGCCACCACACCGTCATTGTCCAGCACGAGCGACAGGCGGACCGGCTGCCCGGCCACCTGCGTCGTGTGCTCCGGCGTGTCGTCGTAGCGGAACGCCACCTCACGCTGCCCGGCGGCATCGGCGGCGCAGGTGCGATACGCGGCCCAGCCGGCGATTGGTTTTGCCTCGGACCCGGCGCAGGTGAAGTCGGCGTAGCCGGTGCGGGGCAACTCCGTGGCCGACATGCCAACCCGGAGGTCGCGCAGGTCCATCTGCTGCGGCGCCTGTGCCCGTCCGCCGCCTGCCGCGAGGCATAGCACGGCGATGACGCCCAACGATCCGATCGGCCTCACGTCACTGGCCCGTCGTCGTGGGGATCGGCATGGCGCGGCGCGGCGGCGCGGCGGCGGTGTCGTGCGGCCGATAGATGTCGCACACCCGGGATGCGTCGCCGAAATAGGCGACGCAATCGGCCAGCGTCGGGTCGCCTCGCCCCTTGATGTTCGCCAGCACATAGTCGGCGACGGCGCCGATCTCGGGCGGGCGGAGAACGAGATTCGCTTCCGGCGGCATCATGTCCTTCACGTCGGCTGTATCAAGGCCGTAACAGCCCTTGCCGCGATACGGGTCGGCGGTGAAGTGCGGCATTCCGGTGCCGGGCCGGCCGCAGGTGACGATCTCGACGATCTGCTCCTTGGACAGCTGGGTAGCCCGCAGCGACAGCGCAGCGCCGCCGTAGCCCCCGCCGCCGACGCCGCTCCATTTATGGCAGCCGACGCAATTGGCACGTTCGTAGACGGCCTTGCCGGCGTCCGCCGACCCGGCCGTTTCCGCAGCGACGGCCACGCCGGCCGCGCACAGCAGTGCCCAGGCAGAGAATATCATGGCTGGTTTCATCAATCGATTCCGTCTTGATCGGCAGTCCGGCCAAAGCCGGACTGCCGCAGCTCAAGTCAAAGGCCGAACACGTACAGCATCGAACCCGGCTGCATCTTCTTCAGGGACGGCGTGGAATCGATGAACCACTTGTCCCAGGCGCCACCGACACCGGCCAGGATGGCGATGTATTGCTTGCCGTCCACGGTGAAGGTCATGGGCGGCGCGTTGACGCCGGCCCCGGTGTGGAACGACCACACCTTCTGCAGCGACTTCGCATCGAGCGCGAACACCTCGCCGTCCGGCTGGCCGGCGAACACCAGGTCGGGCGTGGCCAGCAATCCGCCCAGCATCGGCAGCGGCGTCTCGAACTTGCCGGTCTGCTTGCCGGTGGCCGCGTCGATCGCGGTGACGCTGCCGGTGATGTCCTGTGAGGCGGTCGGGCCGCCGCCGGTGAACCAGTCGCGCGGCTTGTTCTGCCCGGGCTCGGCCTTGACGGTGATCTTGTTGCAGCTCTCGATCACCGGGATGTACCAGCTGTGCAGCACCGGGTTGTAGGCGGTCGGCGGCCAGTTCTTGCCGCCCATATTGCCGGGGCAGATGACCGACACCGGGTTTTCGGTCGAAGGCGTGACGGACGCGTTGTAGGCCTGCACCTGCTTGGTCGGGTCGTATTCGCGCGGCTTGCCGGTCTTGGGGTCGAGCCCGGCAGTCCAGGTCAGCTGCTTGACGAACGGCAGGCCCCAAACGAACTTCCCGGTCGTGCGGTCGACCGCGTAGGCGATGCCGTTGCGGTCCGCTTCCAGCGCCAGCTTCTGCGTGCCGCCGCCGTTCGGGACGTCAACCAGCACGTTCTCCGAAACGCTGTCGTAGTCGTATGGGTCGTTCGGCGTGTGCTGGAAGTGCCACTTGAGCTTGCCGGTGTCGGCGTCGAGCGCCAACGTGCTGTCGGTGTACAGGTTGTCGCCGGGCCGGTACTGGGAGTTCCAGTCCGGGCCGGGGTTGCCGGTGCCCCAATACAGCGTGTTGCTGGCCGGGTCGTAGCTTCCCGTCACCCAGGTCGGGCCGCCGCCCGACGCCGCGGCGTTATTGGCACCGCCCCAGGTGTCGGCCGCCTCGTCGCCCTTGCCGGGGATGGTGTAGGTGCGCCAGACCTCCTTCTGGGTCGTGAGGTCGGTGGCCGCGAGCCAGCCGCGGATGCCGAACTCGCCGCCCGCAACGCCGGTAATCGCCATGTTCTTGACCACCAGCGGCGCGCCGGTGACGGCCTCACCCTTGTCGGGGTCGGCGACCTGGCGCTGCCAGGCGACCTTGCCAGTCGCCTTGTCGGTGGCGATCAAGCGGCCGTCGAGGGTGTGCGAGATCACCATGCCGTCCCAGAATGCGACGCCGCGGTTGTCGACGCCGCAGCAGGCGACTGCCCCCGCCCAGTCATGGTCGGTCTTGGGGTCCATCTTCCAGACCAGGTCGCCTTTGCCGCCATGGGCGTCGATCTTGTAGACTGACCCCCAGCCGTCGGTGACGTAAAGGAAGCCGTTCTCGGCCAGTGGCGTGCCTTCGAGGCCGCCATGCGTCCAGATGCCACCGCCCTCGACGCCGCCGAGCTGCATCGTCCAGGCGACGTGCAAGCCCTTGATCGAATCACGGTTGACCTGGTTCAGATCGGTGAAGCGGTGCGCCGAGAAGTTCTTGTGGTGCAGCAGCCAGTTCCCCTGCTCGCCGTCCGCATGGAGCAGCCGGTCCTGGGTGACCTCGTCGGCGGCGCGGCCGGGCGTAGCGGCGACAACGCCGCCCAGGGCGACGCCGGCCAAAAGGGCAAGGCGGGAGAACCGAGTTGGCACGCTTCGCATAGGACGTCCTCTCTTTATTGAGCCACCATGGCTTGGCAGCTTACGAGTAGTTCAAGCTTCTTGGCGAAAGATGGCAAGGCTTGAAGTATTACTTCCATCTACAAAACGGTCCACTGGCGGACTGGAATCGGCTACCACGCCCCCGTGTCTCGATTTCAGCTCAGCAAGCAAGCCAGCCAGAAAGCTGGAAAGCCAGCAATCTGGGTTCCGCGGCTACTCCGCCGCGGCTTTCAGCGCAGCTTTCGATTCCAGCGCCCGCCGGGCATCGGCGGCGGGGCCGTGCAGCGCCTCAACATCGCTCATGCGCAGCACCGCGCCGTCCGGCACGTCGCGCAGCAAGCGGACGCGGTGGGCAAGGCCGATCGGCAATGCGCCCGCGGAGAGGCTGGACGCCGCCGGCATCAGCCGGCCCCAGACGGTGTAGCCGCCCTCCCCGTCGAGCATCTCGCCGGCACGCAGCGCGCGCTTGGCAACGGCGGCGACGTCGCCGCGAAACGCGCGGGGCTGGCCGGTCGGCTCGCGGCGCAGAGCCGCGGACAGCACCGACACGTTCAGCTCGAGCCCGATCAGGTGGTAGGGCTTATACATGGCCGCGTAACGGCCGGTACTGTCGGTACGCAGGCCATACTGCTTGAAGCAGGCAGCGGCGTAGTCGTTCGGCGCCTCCATGACGACGTAAACGCCCCAGCGCAGGTCGCGGGCGACTGGGCGGCCGTCGCGCTCGAGCGAGGACACCACCTCGACCATCCCGGCGTGGTCAAGCACGCCGCCAGCCGAGCGGGGGCGGAGCACATGCGGCAGGTCGTCCGCCCCGCACGGCGGAAAGGCCAGCCCGGCCTCGGGCACGTCGAGGTCGCAGGCATTGGCGATCGCCGCCATCTCGATGGCCGACTTGGTGCCGTCGAGGAAGGAGTTGAACATTTGCGGGTTCATGCCGGCCGCCTGCGCCTCCGCCGCGGTCAGCCCGTAATGCCCCCACACGTCGTCCGGGGTCACCGCATGGTAGATCGGCAGGTATTTGGTGCCCTTGCCGGCGGCGACCACGCGAAAGCCGCAGGAGCGGGCCCAATCCACCATCTCGGCGGTGAGCGCCGGCTGGTCGCCGTAGGCCAACGAATACACGACGCCGGCCTCCTGCGCCGCCTCGGCCAGCAGCGGGCCGCATAGCGCGTCGGCCTCGACGTTGACCATCACCACGTGCTTGCCGGCGGCAAACGCCGCGCGGGCATGGGTGATGCCGGCTGCCGGCTGACCGGTCGCCTCGATCACCACCTCGGCGTTGCTGCCGGCGATGGCGCCGAGGGCGTCGTCGGTAAAGCGAGTGGCGGCGATGCGGGCCTCGTCCCAGCCGACCGCGCGACAGGCGGCGCGGCCGCGTTCCGGGTCGAGGTCGGCGATGGCGGCGACCTCGATGCCCGGCGTGGTCGGCACCTGCGACAGGAACATCGAGCCGAACTTGCCGGCGCCGACCAGCACCACGCGAACCGGCCGCCCGGCGTCGACCCGGGCCGCCAACAGGCGATGGAGGTTCACGCGGCTACTCCGCGGCAACCGCCAAGCCCGTGTCGCGGGCGTAGCGCAGCAGCGCGTCGTCGGCGACCGGCACGATCGGCGCAAAATCCTGGTGCGCGATGAACTCGGGCCGGGTCGGCTTCCTGATCGCGTTCGAGACCGCGTTCAGGGTGAGGTAGACGATCTTGCGCGGATAGGGAGTGATGTTGCCGGCCGAGCCGTGCACGAGGTTGCCGTGGAACATCAGCATGCCGCCAGCCTTGCCGGTCGGCGCCACGATGCCGCCCTGCTCGACGAGGCGAGTGACCGTCTCGTTGTCGAGCGTCCACAGCGGGTATGACGTGGTCTCGAGGTCGTGCGCCGCCTCGAGGTTGCCGGCGGTCTGGCTGCGAGGCACCAGCAGCAGCGGACCGTTGATCGGCATCACCTCGTCGAGGAAGACGGAGATGTTCATCGCCCGCGGCTCCATCATGCCGTCGTCGCGCAGCCAGGTGCCGTAATCCTGGTGCCACTGCCACACCTCGCCGGTGAAGGCGGATTTCGCGTTGATCTTGTATTGGTGCATGTAGACGGACTCGCCGAACAGCTGCTCGACCGGGCGGATCATGCGCGGGTGGGCGCCGAGCAGGCGAAATGCCTCGTTATAGGTATGGGCGGCAAAGGCGGTGCGCGGGCTGCCGTTCTTTTCGCGCCATACTTCCGGGCGGTGCTCTCGATAGATCGCCTCGGCCTCGCGCTTCAGCACGGCGACCTCCTCGGGGCTGAACAGCTCGGGGATGAACAACCAGCCCTCCTCGTGGAACTGGGTGATTTGCTCTTGGGTCAAATTCATGGACGACTCCCCTTCTGGTTAGGTCAGGCAGCGGCCGGGGCGACGTCGCCCAGCCGTTCCTCGGTCTTGCGGCCGGCGCCGAGTGCGTGCGCGCGGGCGGCCCGTTCGGCGCCATCGGCGTCGCCCGCCAGGATGCAGGCGGCGATGGCGGCGTGCTCGGCCCAGGCGCGGTCGTGGTAGTCGAGCGCGGTGAGCACGACGGCCATGGCGCGGCGGAGATGGGCCCAATGCGGATCCACCATCTCGGCGACGGCCGGGTTGCCGCATAGGCGATAGATCGCCCCGTGGAAGCCGACGTCGGCGGCGACCCGGCTGCCGACCGGGGCGTCTGGCGCTGCGGCGCAACCGGCCTCAAGCGCCTGCTGCAAATCGGCCCGGCCGGCCGGGTCCAGCCTGGCGCGCTCGGCCGCCAAACGCGCCGCAAGGCCGTCGAGGACGGCCCGGACTTCGTAAAGCTGGCGTAGCCGCACCGGGTCCACCGGCGCCACTTCGAGGCCCTTGCGACCGCTCTCCTGAACCAGGCCTTGGCGCTTGAGCAGATGCAGCGCGTGGCTGACCGGCTGCCGCGACACGCCGAGGCGTTCGGCCAGCGCGTTCTGCGGAATGCGGCGTCCCGGCGGCAGCGAGCCGTCGGCAATGGCGTCCAGCAGGCGCTGGTAGACCCGGTCGATCAGGAT
Source organism: uncultured Alphaproteobacteria bacterium (assembly GCA_963792675.1). Lineage (GTDB taxonomy): Bacteria > Pseudomonadota > Alphaproteobacteria > Acetobacterales > Acetobacteraceae > JBBROS01. The sequence continues at coordinate 101,832 of CAWBWT010000003.1, read as the reverse complement.
AGGACCGGTGTCTAGCGGGGTGATGGCGCGTTCCACGGCTTTCTACATTCGGAATTCCGTTTGATCGTGTCGCGGTCGCGTGCCCCTGTCAACCGCAACGCTTTGCGCATCTCCTGCCGTTCTTGTGGCGGCCGGGTTGCACGGGCTCAGCAGGAAACGCGCGGCCGAAGCGATCCAGACAGCACAGCGCTTGTGTCCCGAGCTGCGGCGTTCGGCAGCATCGCGCCCCCGGGCAAGCGGGGTGGCAAATAAGTATCAGTCAGGCTGAAGCGAACGTGTAGCAAATTGCATAAAACGGGGGTTACCATCCGACCCAACGATAGCCCGGCAAGCTCGATCGACGAGGCATTGCCCACGGCAGCAGGGGAAACGTCATGGTAGACCTCCGGTCGCGCCTCGGATGAGCGTCGCCACGCGCGGCACCATGCAGCACACGAACCATGCCGCGGCGCTCGAGGTCGTCGACGTCGCCAGCACCGACATGTTCAAGGCGTGGTCACACGGCTACCCGTTCCGGACGGTGCGGTGGCATTACCATCCGGAATACGAGATCCACCTCGTCACGGCGACCGAAGGCCAGGTGTTCGTCGGCGACCACATCGGCCCGTTCTCGCCAGGGCACCTGATGCTGGTCGGCCCCAACCTGCCGCATAATTGGATCAGCAACGTCCCACCCGGCACCTCAATCAAGCAGCGCTGCCTGGTGCTGCAGTTCACTGAGGCTGCCGCGCACGGCATGCAGTCCATCCTGCCGGACCCACGCCAGTTGAGCGGCCTGTTGCGCGAGTCCGGGCGCGGCTTGCAGTTCGCCCCGGCCACCGGCGAGGCGGCGCGGCCGCTGATGCTCGGCCTGCTCGAGACGACGGGGTTGCGCCGACTTGCCTTGTTCTTCGAGATCCTCGACCTGCTGCTTCGCGACGAGACCCGGCGGCCGTTGGCCAGCGTCGGCTACCAACCGACGCCGGAAGAGTACAGCGCGAAACCGCTCAACCACGTGTTGGCGCATATCGGCAGCAACCTCGGGGGCGACCTGCGTGAGGCAGATCTCGCGGCGCTGAGCGGTTACACGCCGGCTGCGTTCAGCCGGGCGTTCAAGCGCCACACTGGGCTCGGCTTCGTCGCCTACGTCAACGGCCTGCGCATCAACCGCGCCTGCGAGATGCTGGTCCAGCGCGACGACCGCGTGGCCGACATCTGCTTCGAGGTCGGATTCAACAACCTGTCGAACTTCAACCGTCAGTTCCTCGCCCAAAAGCGGATGCCGCCGTCGGAGTATCGGCAGCAGCATCTGGGCCAGGCTGCGCACCAACAACCATAACGGGAGACGCGACCATGCCGACCACACCTCGCCTCAAAGCCGCCTTGCTGAGCACTGCACTGAGTACCGTCTTGGGCGCCGCCGCCGCCATCCTTTCCGCAACCGGGGCCGATGCCGCCGCGCTCAAGATCGGCATGACCTTCCAGGAGCTGAACAACCCCTACTTCGTCACCATGCAGAAGGCTCTGCGCGACGCCGCCGCGACCATCGGCGCCACCGTTGTGGTCACCGATGCGCATCACGACGTCGCAAAGCAGATCAGCGACGTCGAGGACATGCTGCAGCAGAAGATCGACATCCTGCTCGTGAACCCGACCGACACCGCCGGCATCCAATCGGCGGTGACGTCGGCCAAGAACGCGGGCGTCGTGGTGGTGGCGGTGGACGCCAACGCCAGCGGCCCGGTGGACAGCTTCGTGGGCTCGAAGAACTACGATGCCGGGCTGATGGCGTGCGAGTATCTCGCCAAGTCGATCGGCGGCAGCGGCGAGGTGGTGATCCTCGACGGCATCCCGGTGGTGCCGATCCTGGAGCGGGTGCGCGGCTGCAAGGCGGCGCTCGAGAAGGCGCCCGGGGTGAAGCTGGTCGATACCCAGAACGGCAAGCAGGAACGCGACACCGCGCTGACGACCACGGAAAACATGATCCAACGCCATCCCAACCTGAAGGGCGTGTTCAGCGTCAACGACGGCGGCGCGATGGGCGCCTTATCGGCCATCGAGGCGAGCGGGCAAGGACATCAAGCTGACCTCGGTGGACGGGGCGCCGGAAGCGATCACGGCGATGCAGGCCAAGGGCTCGAAGTTCGTCGAGACCTCGGCGCAATATCCGGCCGACCAGGTGCGGATCGCGCTCGGCATCGCGCTGGCGAAGAAGTGGGGCGCCAACGTGCCGAAGGAGGTGCCGATCGACGTCAAGCTGGTCGACGCCGAGGGCGCGAAAACCTTCCACTGGTAGGCCGCACATGGACAGCCCGCGTCCCACACCCGTCCTGCAGCTCGAGAGCATCTCGAAAAGCTTCCCCGGAGTGCGGGCGCTGTCCGGCATCGACCTTGCCATCCCGAACGGCGAGATTCACGCTTTGCTGGGGGAAAACGGGGCGGGCAAATCCACGCTGATGAAAATCCTGTCCGGCATCTACCGGCCGGATGAGGGCCGTATCCTGATCGACGGGCAGCCCCAGGCCTTCACCTCGTATGGCGACGCCGTTGCCGCCGGGGTCGGGATCGTGTTCCAGGAGTTCAGCCTGGTGCCCGATCTCAATGCGGTCGAGAACATCTTCCTCGGCCGCGAGAAGACCCGCATGGGCCTGCTCGACCGCGCGGGGATGCGCGTGGTGGCACGCAGGCTGTTCGAGCGGCTGGGCGTGGCGATCCCGCTCGATGTGCCGATCCGCAGCTTGAGCGTGGCGCAGCAGCAGTTCGTCGAGATCGCCAAGGCGCTGGCGGTCGAGGCGCGCATCCTGATCCTCGACGAGCCGACCGCGACGCTCACGCCCTCCGAGGCAGAGCACCTGTTCGCGGTGATGCGCGCGCTGAAGGCCCAAGGGGTCGCGATCATCTTCATCTCGCATCACCTCGAGGAGATCTTCGAGGTATGCGACCGCATCACCGTGCTGCGCGACGGCCAATAGGTCGGCGTGATGGACGTGGCGGCGACCGATATCGACCGGCTGGTCGAGATGATGGTCGGGCGGCGGATCGAGACCAGCTTTCCGCCGAAATCCACGGCGCCGTCCGACAAGATCGCGCTCGAGGTCGAGCACCTGCAGCTCGAGAAGGACGGGCCGGTCAACAGCTTCTCATTGCGGGAAGGCGAGATCCTCGGCTTCGCCGGCCTGGTCGGCTCCGGCCGCACCGAGACGGTGCTGGGGGTGATCGGTGCCGAGCCGGCGTACCGCAAGACCGTGCGCGTCGGCGGCGAGGCCGCGTCCTTGCGCGACCCGGCCGACTCGCTCGCCCGCGGCATCGGCATCCTGCCGGAAAGCCGCAAGACCGAGGGGCTGATCATCAGCTTCCCGATCCGCGACAACATCTCGATCAACAACCTGGCCAAGTACGTGACGGGCGGCATGTTTCTCGACGGCCGCGCCGAAGCGGCCGCGACGCAGACCGTCATGCGCCAGCTCGGCGTCAAGGCGCCAAGCATGGAGACGGTGGTCGAGACGCTGTCGGGCGGCAACCAGCAGAAGGTCGTGCTGGCGCGGTGGATCAACCATCACGCCAGCATCCTGATCTTTGACGAGCCGACCCGCGGCATCGACGTGGGCGCCAAGGCCGAGATCTACGGGCTGATGCGGGCGCTGACGGCCCAGGGTTATGCAATACTGATGGTCTCGTCCGAACTGCCGGAGATCGTCGGGCTGTGCGACCGGGTGGCGGTGTTCCGCGAAGGGCGGATCGTGCGGATGCTCGAAGGCGACGACATCACCCCCGCCGAGGTGATGCGTCATGCGACCGCTGGGGAGGCGCTCGAACTTGTCTGACGTCACACTCGCAAAGGCTCCGCCGGCCGGCCCCGGCGTGCTGACCCGGCTGCGGCAAACGCCGACCTTCTACCCGCTGCTCGGCCTGGTGGCCGTGTGCATCGTGATGGTGGTGGCGACCGACAGCTTCCTCAGCGTATCGAACATCAGCAACGTGCTGCGCCAGGTGTCGATCAACGCGCTGATCGCGGTCGGCATGACCTACGTCATCCTAACCGGCGGCATCGACCTATCGGTCGGCGCGGTGATGGCGCTGTCCGGCACGCTGATGGCCGGGATGATGGCGGCTGGCGTGCCCGGGGCGCTGGCGATCCTGGCGGCGCTACTGATCGGCATCGCCTTCGGCGTCGCCAATGGCGGCTTCGTGGCGTTGGCCGGCATGCCGCCGATCATCGTGACGCTCGCCACCATGGGCATCGCGCGCGGCTTGGCGCTGTCTACACCGGCGGCTACCCGATCAGCGGCCTGCCGCCCTGGATGCGCGAATTCGGCAACGGGGCCGTCTTCGGCATCCAGATCCCGATCATCGTCATGATCGTGGTGTTCGTGATCGGCTGGGTGGTGCTGGAGCGCATGCCGTTCGGCCGCTACGTCTACGCCATCGGCGGCAACGAGCAGGCGACGCGGCTGTCGGGCGTGCGGGTGTGGCGTTCGAAGCTGATGGTCTACGCCATCAGCGGGTCTGACCTCCGCCATCGCCGGGATCGTGCTCACGGCACGGCTGATGAGCGGGCAGCCGAATGCGGGTCAGGGCTTCGAACTCGACGCCATCGCCGCGGTCGTGCTGGGCGGCACCTCGATCGCCGGCGGCCGCGGTTCGATGCTCGGCACCTTGCTCGGCGCGCTGCTGCTGGGCGTGCTGAACAACGGCCTCAACATGGTCGGCGTGAACCCGTATGTGCAGACGATCATCAAGGGAGCCATTATCCTGCTCGCGATCTACATCGGCCGCGAGCGCCGTCGATAATGCCGTAGATCATTAGGGTGCCGCGAGCGGCACCCGCAGGGAGGAGGTCAGCAATGGCACGCATGAACGACCGGATGACCGCCATCGTTTGTCACGGCGCCGAAGGATTACCGGGTCGAGCAGGTGGCGCGGCCGGTGCCGAAGGCGCGCGAGATGACGATCCGCATCTCCGCCTGCGGCATCTGCGCCAGCGACTGCAAGTGCTGGATGCGGGCGCCAAGATGTTCTGGGGCGGCCGGCGAGACGCCGTGGGTGAAGGCGCCGGTGATCCCGGGCCACGAGTTCTTCGGCGTCGTGGACGAACTCGGCGACGGCGCGGCGGAGCATTTCGGCGTCCAGCCCGGCGACACGCGTGATTGCCGAGCAGATCGTGCCCTGCGACCAGTGCCGCTATTGCCGGTCCGGCCAGTACTGGATGTGCGAGGTGCACAACATCTTCGGCTTCCAGCGCGAGGTCGCCGATGGCGGCATGGCGGAATACATGCTGCTGCCGCCCACGCGCGGGTACATGTGATCCCGACAGTCAATGCGGCTCGAGGACGCGGCGATCATCGAGCCGCTGGCCTGCGCGATCCACACCGTGCAGCGCGGCGACGTCCAGCTCGACGACGTGGTGGTGATCGCCGGCGCCGGGCCGATCGGGCTGATGATGGTGCAGGTCGCCAAGCTGAAGACGCCGAAGAAGCTCGTCGTGATCGACATGGTGCCGGAGCGCCTGGCACTTGCACAAGAGTTCGGCGCCGACGTGACGATCAATCCGAAACACGAGGACGCGCTGGCGATCGTGCAAGTCGCTGACCGGCGGCTATGGCTGCGACGTCTACATCGAGGCGACCGGGTCGCCGTCGGCGTGACGCAGGGCCTGGACCTGATCCGCAAGCTCGGCCGCTTCGTCGAGTTCTCGGTGTTCGGCAGCGAGACCACGCGCTCGACTGGTCGATCATCGGCGACCGCAAGGAGACTCGACGTGCGCGGCGCGCATCTCGGCCCGTATTGCTACCCGATCGCGATCGACCTGCTCGACGCGCGGCCTTGTGACGTCGCAGGGCATCGTGACGCACGACTACACGCTCGAGCAATGGGACGAGGCGATCAAGATCGCCAACTCGCTCGATTCGATCAAGGTCCTGCTCAAGCCGCGAGCCTAGAGCATGATCCGATCAGTCGGGGTTACCTATCGGATGCACATGCTCGCAGAACTAAGGACTGCGGCGCCCAAGCCGATCCACTCCGATCGGATCGGGCTTTAGCCGGTGCCATACGTCATCGGCGTCGATATCGGCACCCAGAGCACCAAGGCGCTGCTGGTCGAGGCCGGCGGCCGCATCGTCGCGCCGCATACGCCAGGGCTATCAGCCCGACACGCCGCGGCCGCTTTGGGCCGAGCAGCCGCGCGGTCTGGCTCGACGCCGTGGTGGCCTGCATCGCCGCGGTCACGCAGAAGGCCGGCGTGCCGCCCGGGGAGATCGCCGGGCTTTGCATCAGCAGCCTGTATGGCGGTTCCGGCATCCCGGTCGACGACGAGATGAAGCCGCTGCATCCGTGCCTGATCTGGATGGACCGCCGGGCCACCGCGGAGGTGGCGCATGTCCGGGCCACCACCGACCTCGAGCGGCTGTTCGACGTCACCGGCAACGGCGTCGACAGCTATTACGGATTTACAAAAATGCTATGGCTGCGGCGGCACCGGCCGGAGGTGTGGGCGCGCACGACCCACCTGGTTCCGCCCAACGCCTGGATCATCCAGCAGCTCACCGGTGTGCTCGCGGTCGACCACTCCTCGGCCGGCAACATCGGCGGAGTGTACGAGATCGCCGCGCGGCGCTGGTCCGGCGAGATGCTGGACGCGCTCGACATCCCGCGCGCGATGATGCCGGAGCGCCTGGTGCAATCCGACGCGGCCGTGGGGCCGCTACTGCCGGGCTGGGCGGAGCGGCTGGGGTTGCTCGCGGGGACGCCGGTGATGGCGGGCGGGGTCGACGCGGCGGTGGCGACCCTGGCGGCCGGCGCGAACCAGCCCGGCCAGCACGTCGGCATGATCGGCACCAGCATGTGCTGGGGCTGGATTGTGCCGCACGCCGACGCCCGGCACGGGTTGATCGCCATGCCGCACGTGGTGAACGGGCTGCGCGACCTGTACGTGTTCGGCGGCGCCATCACCGCCGGCGCCGCGGTGACCTGGTTCCAGCAGAATGTCTGCCCGGGCGTCACGCTCGCGACTCTGGACGCCGAGGCCGCCGCCATCGCGCCGGGCAGCGATGGCTTGTTGTTCCTGCCCTACCTGATGGGGGAGCGCAGTCCGGTTTGGGACGCGCAGGCGAGCGGCGCCTTCGTCGGCCTGGGCCTCACCCACACCCGCGGCCACCTGTTCCGCGCCGTCCTGGAAGGCGTCGCCTTCGCGTTGCGCCACAACATGGACGCGGGCGGCCCGACCATGGGAGTGCTGGCCGATTCGCTGGTGGTGGTGGGCGGGGCGGCGAAATCGGATCTGTGGATGCAGATCATCGCCGATGCGACCGGCTACCCGGTCCGCACGATCGCCGAGGATGTCGAGGCGGCGCTGGGTGCCGCGATGCTGGCCGCGGCCGGCGCCGGGCTGGCCGACCCGGCCAAGCCGGGAGAGGGTTGGATCACGCTCGTCGACCGGGCTCGCCCGAGCGACGGAGGACAGGCCCGGCTCGCCGCATCGTTCGAGGTCTATCGATCATTGTACCCGGCGATCCGGCCAGCCATGCACGCGCTGAGAAATGCCTGAGCGGCCGCGGCAGAAGCTCCGGATCAATGGCCGCATCGGTGGCGGCTGGGGCGCCCCTGCCCCACCCAGCCCCGACGCAGCTCAAGTCCCTCGTTGGAGGAAGCACGACCATGGATCAGTCGGCCGAGTTCGCCGGGCAACGCGCTCTCGTGACAGGAGCCGGCAAGGGGATCGGCCGGGCGGTGGCGAAGATGCTGGCGGCACGAGGAGCCGAGGTGGTGGCGCTCGGGCGGACCGCCTCCGACCTCGAGAGCCTGCAGGCTGAGACCGGCTGCGGCACCATCGTGGCCGATCTCGACGACGTCGAAACGGCCGCCGCGATGGTATCAGCGGCGTTGCCGTTCGACCTGCTGGTCAACAATGCCGGCATCTCGATCTTGGAACCGGCGCTGGAAACGACGGCGACCGCGTTCGAAGCGGTGTTGCGGATCAATACCTGGGTGCCGCTGCGGCTGGCGCAGGTGGTCGCGGGCCATCTCGTCGCCCGCGGACGCCATGGCGCCATCGTCAACGTGTCGAGCACGGCATCGTCGCGCGGCCTCCCCCTCCATGCCGCGTACTGCGCGTCGAAGGCCGCGCTCGACGCGCTGACCCGGGTCTTGGCGATCGAGTTCGGACCACTCGGCATCCGGGTGAACAGCGTCAACCCGACCGTGACCTTGACGCCCATGGCGCAGCGGGCCTGGTCCGACCCGGCCCGCTCGGCGCCGATGCTGGCGCGCATCCCGCTCGGACGCTTCGTCGAACCGGAGGAAGTGGCGCGGACGGTCTGCTTCCTGCTCGGTGACGGCGCCGCCATGGTCAACGGGACTTGCCTGGAGGTCGATGGAGGGTTCACCGCCGGATAGCCTCCGCAGCCAGCGCGCGGTCTTGCCGAGCGTCGCGGGAGCAACGTGCCCCGACTCGGTTGATGTTCTTGATTCGTTCCCAGTGACCGGCTAGCCTCCGGCCATGGACCTGTTCCCGCCCCGGCCCGGACGTGAGATCGCCGACGACGAACTGACGGCATTCCTCGCGCGTGCCGTTGCCGACGGGATCCGGCTGCACCGTGAGGCCGACCTGCTGCTGGCGAACATCTGCGCCGAGTACCTGGTCGACCGCTTGCGGCTGGCTGGCCTCACCGTTGTTGACCGGCGCGGCGCGGTCCTGAACGGCACACCGGCGGCGTGACGGGCCGCCGTTCTCGGCGCTCGCCCGGCCGAGGCGGTGCTCGGCTGGCGGGTCCGGCATTGACACGCTTGACGCTGCAGGACCACGCGGCGAGGCGAACGGCGCATCAGGCGCAACCCCGCCCCTAGACCCGACGATCGCGTCGAAAATCTTCGACAATCCGCGGGGTCCAGTGCCGAAACCGACACATCCGCCAAAGCGCGCGTGCATGCACTATCGGCGTGTATTAACGTCCAAGTACCCCACCCAAACCGGTCGTCCCCATGGAACCCACAAGCCTGACGACGGAACGGATAAGAGCGACAATCCAGCAGTTGCCGTTGACGATGGGAGTGGCAATCCTCAATGCCGCCATCATTTCGCTATTCCTCGTTGCCGTAGACGCCGACTCTAGAGCGTTGTTTTGGCTTGCCGGCGTTGTCGCGATTGCCGGTTTGCGGTTCTGGCTTTGGGCCGCTCATCGGGCGGCCACGCCCGAATCGCTGCGAACCGTCGCTTGGGGTCGGCTCAGCGTTTACGGGGCGCTCGCCTCGGGGATCATCTGGGGCGCCGGGTCCGTCGCGCTGCTGCCCGAGCCGGACACCCATCGCCTCCTTTGGGCTTTCTTGATCGGCGGCATGTGTGCGGGCGCGGCTGGAACCCAATCGGCGCACTGGCCCACGGCGCTCGCGTTCATCATCCCCGCCGGCCTGCCGCTGGCCACGGAGTTCCTCCGGCAGAGCACCGCAAGCACGCTGACGGCGTCTGCTCTGATGCTGGTGTTTGTTTGCGCGCTGTCGGTAGTCAGCCTGCGGGCGTCGGCCCATTTTGCCGATGGCATCCGGCTGCAGCTGGAACTTGCCCGCCGCACCCGGGAGCTCGATGAAGCCAACGCCTCGCTCCGGGCGGAAATCGACGAGCATCACGCGACCGAGGCGACCCTGCGTCATGTCCAGAAGCTCGAGGCGCTGGGAGAACTGACCGGCGGCATCGCGCACGACTTCAACAATCTCCTGACGGCGATGCTCGTCAGCTTGGAGATGTTGTCCAGGCACATTCCTGCCGAGGATGAGAAAGCGTCACGCTTGCTGAAGAACGCGATGGATGGCGCCAGTCGGGGAGCCCGGCTCACCAAGCGCCTCCTTGCCTTCGGCCGGCGACAAAGCCTCCATCCGGAACGGGTCTTCTTGCCGGGTCTGCTGGCAGACGTCGAGGATCTGCTCCGGACCATGTTGGGCGCGAGCACCCGCCTGATCTTCGACCTTCCCGATCACGTCCCCGACGTTTACGTCGACCCAAGCCAGCTCGAATTGGCTTTGCTCAATTTGGCGGCAAACGCCCGCGACGCCATGCCGAACGGCGGCGAGGTCGCCATCGCGGCGCGTGACGAGCAGCGCAGCTTGCAGAAGCCCGACGGTTTGAAACCGGGCCGCTACGTCGTGCTCAGCGTGGCTGATACGGGGGAAGGCATGGACGAACTCACGCTCAGTCGGGCGATGGAACCGTTCTTCACGACGAAAGATGTTGGGAAGGGCACCGGCCTCGGCCTATCGATGGTTCACGGCCTTGCCGCACAGTCGGGTGGCATGCTCGTGCTTCGGAGCGCCAAATGGCAGGGGACCGTGGCCGAGTTGTGGCTCCCCCATGCACCCGACGACCTGCCGCGGGCAACGCCGGCCGTCTCGCCGGGAGCGATGCTGACAGGGTCGTAAGACGGTGCTCGCGTGCCGAGTCAGAGCAGCCGAGTAGCACATTGTCGCGAGATCATACGGCACCGCGCGGTCGGTGCGGCCTGCCCCTAGTCTTTAACGAAACTAGCGGCCGCCCGTAGATTTTGTGGGAAACGTTCGCCGCCTGCGAGGGTCGGCCGGACGTTGAGCGTGTAACGGGGAGCGTTTGACGGAGCGCTTGTGACGGGGCGGCCGTTGCCGAAACGGCGCGCTGCACCGCTGGCGCAGACGGCACGCCTGAGAAGGAGGACGAACCATGGCCCGAAATCCCAGCCTTTTCACCCTCGGCAGTATGACAGGCGCGGGGATCGATCCGTGCCTAACCCCTCATTGCGAAATGAGTCGCTTGTTCGACGACGCCGTGCGAGGCGGCGACACCGCGGGCGGGAGCCAAGGCCTTCTCGCCTCCAACATAGATGTCAGCGAGCCCGACAAGCAAATCCGCATCCACGCCGAGCGACCCGGCATGGGCGAGAACGACGTGGAGGTCTCATGATGCTCAACTCCCGGAGCGCGGTGCTCGCGCGGAACTGGTGGGCGATCGCGCTTCGGGGCGTGCTCGGTGTCTTATTTGGTATCGTGGCACTGCTGATGCCGGTCGCCGTGGTGCTGAGCCTCGCCTGGGCGTTCGCCTTCTATCTATTGTTCGACGGCGTCTTTGCCACCGTTGCGGCAGTTCGGGCGGCACAGCGCCATGATCGATGGGGCATGCTGCTTGCCGAAGGCGTGCTGAACATGATCGTTGCGGCGGTTGTATGGCTGTTTCCGTTTGGGGCGGTGCTGGGGTTTGTCCTTCTGGTCGCCGCCTGGGCACTGGTCACCGGAGGGCTGATGCTCGGCAGCGCCTTCAGCTTGCATCCGAACCACGGCCGCTTCTGGCTGGCGCTGAGCGGCGTCATCTCGATCGTTTACGGGATCCTGCTTGCGGTGGCGCCGCTCGCGGGCGCGCTGGTCCTGACCTGGTGGCTCGGGATCTACGCGATCATGTTCGGGGTCAGCCTGCTCGTGCTCGGCTTCAGGCTGCGGAACCGGCAGGGCCAGATCAACGGAGCGGCGCTCGGTGCCTGACCTGGCACATCGCCGGCCAGGACGCCGCCGGATGCGGTCTCGACGTTCTAGAATTGAATAGACAGAGCAATTTGATCCGCCCGAACCGGTTCGGTTTGCCCCGATGTTGCTCTGCGGTCCGGGCGTGACAGCACTATCCGATACGTCAGGTAAGTCGGCCCGTCATTCCGAGAATTTTCCGTAATGGTTGGGTCGTAAACTGGCGGGGTCATATAGCAGTAGAGCAACCGAACGATGTCGACCGTGCTGCCTGTTGTGAGGCGCTTAAGCATCAGCGCCCGCATGATTTGTGCCTTCGGCATCGTGATCCTCGGCCTCGCCGGTTGCGGCGTGACGGCCTCTTGCTTGCAGAGCAGTTGCTACGCGGCGCGGAGACGATGCGGCTGCAGATGACCACCATGAGCGACGCCATGCGCGGCTACCTGCTCGCCCCGCTGGACGGCAACGAAGCGAGGCGCAAGAGCGAGGCCGACGCTGCCTTGGAGGAAACCGTCAGCACCTTGAGTGCCAACCTGACCGCACTTCCCGAGATGCTGGCGCTGGTCGAACAGATTGAGCACTTCGATGCCGACACGCTCAACCAGCTCGAAGACCAGATGATGCCGATGGTCGCTGCGGACCGGGTGCAGGCCGTAACGTTCTACCAGACGTCTTACTTGCCGGCGCGCATGCAAGATTTTGCGATGGTGGAGACGTTCTCCGCCGCTGCGACGAAACATCGCGACCGCATCCTCACGGCAGGTGCGGCGGAGCGCCGCTTGCCGATCGAGTTGGTCGCGTCGGGGGCGCTGCTGGCGATCGCCGGTGCGGTGCTGCTCGCTTGGCGGTTCGGCAAATCCATCAGCCGCTTGGTCAACGCGATGACCGGGACGCTGAGCCATTTGGCCGCCCACGACCTTGCCTGCCCCATTCCGAATGGCGATCGCTCAGACGAGTTCGGCCAGATGGCGCGCGCCGCCCTGACGCTGCGCGACACCCTTGCCTCAGCCGCTGAAGCGACAACTCGGCACGCGGCCTGGCAAGCCGAAAAGCTCCAGCGTGCGAACGCGACCAGCAGCCTAATACAACGCTTCGAGACCGAGACTGGCGTTTTACGGCGGCGTTGATGGCTCTGCCGACTAGCCCCGCACGGACCATGGCGGCGACTGCTTCACGCAGCGGGCAAGGAGCGCTTGGCGCCAGCGAAGCCGCCGCGGAAGCCAGCGTCACAGTGCAAAGCGTGGCTTCGGCGGCCGAGGAGTTGAGCGTCTCAATCGGCGAGATCACGCGCCAGGTGGATCAGTCCGCCATGATTACCAGTCGCGCCGTCGCCGACGTAGGCGAACCGATGCGATCGTGCGTGCGCTGGCCAACTCATCGCACCGGGTCGAACAGATCGTCAGCACGATCACTGCCATTGCCAAGCAGACCAACCTGCTCGCACGGAACGCCCCATCGAGGCAGCCCGCGCCGGTGATGCGGGCAAGGGCTTTGCGGTCGTCGCGAGCGAGTTGCAGAACCTGGCCATGCAGACCGCACGAGCGACCGACGAGATCGACGCCCAGATTACTCATATCCGGAGCGCAACCGCTGAAGCGGACAGTGCCATCTCCTCGATCGGTGGCACGATCGAGGAGATCAACGTGATCGCTGGCACGATCGCCGTAGCGGTGCAGCAGCAAGGGGCGGCTACGGCTGAGATTGGGCGCAGCATCCAGCATACCTCGGCCAGCACGCAGAATGTCACCGCCAACATCGCGGGCGTGAGCCGGGCCGCCAACGACACCGATACCGCCGCTAAACTGGTATTGCGCACCGCCAGCGACCTCGCTGACCGCGCTGAACAGCTCACTGCCAAAATGACCGACTTCGTAGCGAGCGTACGTGCTGCCTGAGGCCCAGGGCTTCAAGCGCTTGCTATGCCAAGACGTGGCACGAACCCGGCCTAGGCTGCGACGTCCCACCGCTGGCAGAGCTTCACTACAAGCGCTCTGAGTGGAACTCCGGGCAACTCTTCTCAGTTTAAAGCCCTTCATGGACCAGCCGGGTAAACAACGCCGGGCTGATAACGAACTGTCCCCATTTCTCGTCCCAAGGCGCCGTCGGGCGTTCGGCGATGATCGCGTCGAGCGAGGCGCCTCGGCGCTTCGCGGCCGCGACGTTCGACCGAACGCCGACGAGCATGTCGCGAAAAGCCTGCAGCCCGGCGCGGTTGCTGACCGGAGAACCGTGACCGGGAATGACAATGGTTCGCTCGTTGGTGGCGGCGAGGTTTGCTTCGGCCGCCTTCACCATGCCGTCGATGCTTCCGCCGGTCGAATAGTCGATCATCGGGTAGTTGCCGTTCCAGAACGTGTCCCCGGCATGCAGGATCTCGGCCTCTCGGAACGTGACCGAGATGTCGCTGTCGGTGTGCGCCGGGTCGTAGCGCTGCAGATCGAGCGTGCTGCCAGCATGCCTCACCGTTTCAGTCGACGCGAATACGTCTTGCGGCAGCGCTGAGGCGGGGGGCGGGGCGAACTCGACGCTCCAGTCCTCGACACGTTGCGTCACCAGCAGACGCTTGCGCGTGTTCTCGTGTGCGAGGATGCGAGCGCCTGATGCGTGCAGCCATTCGTTGCCGCTCGAGTGATCGAAATGCCAGTGCGTGTTGATGAGGCGGGTGACCGGCTCCGGTCCGAGTGCCTCGAGAGCGGTGGCGATCTGAGGCTGGCTGACCGCGATGCCGGCATCGACCAGCAGTTTCCCGTCCGATCCCGACAGCACGGCGACGTTGCCGCCCGACCCCTCGAGAACGGATACGCCGCCGCGCAAACGATGGATGTGGATCGTCGCGCGTGCCGCCTCGGCAATGATCAGGCCGACAATTTCGTTGCTCGGAACGGCCGCCTCGGCCTCCCGGGAGAAGCCTGCGACCATCAGGGCACCAGCGGCTGGAGCGGCAAGGCAGCACAAACAAAAGCGGCGCCGGGACAGTGACTTCACTTGCGCCATGATCGGTTTCTTTCGTGAGTCTGATGGTTCAAGCATCGAGCGTTCGAGCGTGTCTCAGGGCGGACCGCCAGGATCGGATTTCATGCCTGCCTTGATCCTGTGCGCGGCGGTGGCGAGCACGCTTGGCCGTCGGAGACGTTGCTCGAGACCAACGCGATAAGTCGATCTGACCTCGTTCATGACAATCGCCCTTTTTGCAAGCGGTCATGCCTGGATGACCACGTCTGGGTTCTCACCAATCCCGCCGCTTTCGTATATCGACCCGTCGCGCCGTTTTCCGCTTCGCACGACGCTCGTCCGTATTGCGAGCAGAGCTGCTCCATCCGGCCAAACAACTCCGTTCGGTCGGATGTTGCTCGAGCGTGCGAATCGATCGTGCAGAGGGCGAAGACGAAAGAATTGCGGCCAGGTGCTCAGCAATTGCTTTCAGTATCAGCCGGCGTGCCACCGCTCGGCGGCGCGACAAGCAACCCGCGAGGAGGTTTCCATGGCCGACAAGCCGGTCGTCACTGGCGTGCTAAGAGGGGTTGCTTGCCGCTGTCCCAATTGCGGCCGAGCGCGGCTGTTCTCGCGCTACATCATCGTTCGGACCTGTTGCCCAGCATGCGGGATCGACAACACCCGGTTCGCGTCCGACGACTTGCCGCCCTACCTGACCATCGCCCTGGTCGGTCATACCATCGTGCCCGCCTACCTCTGGTTCGACTGGCAATACGCGCCGGCGCTCTGGATCGAAGCGTCGATCTGGTTGCCGCTCAGCATCGCGCTGAGCGTAATACTGCTGCCTTCGATGAAGGGGGCGAGCGTGGGCCTGGCTTGGGCGTCGGGCACCCTTCGTCAGGAGGCGTCACAATCTGACCAGAACCCGCGCGCTGCGCCATGACGATCGGAGACGGGACGGGATCGAGCCGAACCAGCACGAGTCGCGCCTCGCGCAGCCTGACCAGCTCGAACTCGTGCGCGCTTGCGGACCTCGCTCCGCGAACACCTGATCGCGGAGCTGGACCCGCAGCAGACCTTGTTCGTCGACCCATTCGGGGCTTCCAGAACTCGGCATTCTCGTCGCACCGTGCCTCGCCTCAGGTCAAGGCTCAGAGCCGATGGGATGGCTCTATGGCCCTGTACGCTGGTGCATGGAGCCACGCGAACGGCTCACGCGGAGCGAGCGCTGCCAGGCGTACGGTCGGCGGAGCTTGCCGACCGCGCGACCACTGGCGAACGCTCACTGACCATCAGGCTGCGGCGCGCTGTCCGGCGTGCCGGAGGAATTCGAGCACGTCCGCGTTGAAGCGGTTCTTGTGGGTGGCAGTCAGCCCATGCGGCGCGCCGGGATAGGTGATCAGCGTCGCACCGCTGACGATCTTGGAGGCGATCCGGGCGGCGGCGTCGATCGGCACGATCTGATCGTCCTCGCCGTGGATAAAAAGCGTGGGCACGTCGAACCGCCCGAGATCCGCCGTCAGGTCGGTCTCCGAGAACACCTTGATGCAATCATAGGCGCCCTTCGCGCCGACCTGCATCGACCACATCCAGAACGCGTCGCGGATGCCCTGCGACACAGCCGCCCCCGGCCGGTTTGCGCCGTAGAAGGGCTCGCCGAGGTCGCGATAGAACTGCGACCGGTCAGCCAGCAGCCCGGTTCGGAGCGCGTCGAACGCGGCGCGCGGAAGGCCGCCCGGATTGGCCTCGGTCTGCAGCATCAGCGGCGGAATGGCGCCGACGAGAACGATGGCGGCGACGCGCCTCGTCCCGTGCCGGCCGATGTAGCGCGTGACCTCGCCGCCGCCCGTCGAGTGCCCCACCATGACCGCGTTCTCGATGCCAAGCTGGTCCATCACGGCAGCCAAGTCATCGGCATAGGTATCCATGTCGTTGCCGTCCCAGGTCTGGCTCGAGCGGCCGTGACCACGACGATCATGGGCGACCACGCGGTAACCTTGGGCGCCGAAGAACAGCATCTGGTCGTCCCAGACATCCGCATTCAGTGGCCAGCCATGGCTGAAGACCATGGGCTGTCCACTGCCCCAGTCCTTGTAGAAGATCTGCGCACCGTCATGTGTTTTGACTGTCGGCATGTCATGCTCCTCTGGTCTCGTGGATCTTGCTCAGGCTCGTGGCCGGAGCGCGCATACTAACTCCCGGCCTCGCGCCATCTTTTCGATTTGCCGGACGACTGCCAAAATCGAACGTGCGCCGAACTCGCGGGCGGAGAGCGAGCGGCCTGAGGCCCGCAAGGAACGGGCCCTGCTTTCCGGCAATTCTATGCAGCGCTGGAGGCAAGCCGAGCAGCCGGCCCGTTATGGTGCCGCGGTCCCGACCGCCGGCCGAGCCCTGCCGTCTCAATAAGCTTGCACGCTTTTGCACAAAGAGTGGTTCGATGAAGGAGTGCTGTGTTCGCGGCCTCGCGAAGGCGCTGACGGGGTCTGCTGCCTGGTCGCCGCCCACTGCGGCTCACGCGCAAAGCGCGTGGCCCATCTTGCTGCGCACCAGCAGCACCGGCCCATGTGGCGGGGACCCTGGAAGCGCCGACCGGGGTGTGAGGACGCCAGATCTTCGACCCGTCAGCTTCCGGGCGATAGCCCGGTCCCAGCGCCTCTCTGCGAAGTCGCGCCCTGCGCTGCACTGCTTCATGGGCCAGCATGACCCTTAACAGGGCTTAACTCCGGCTTACGACGGACAACACGCGTCTTCCTCGGATCCTCAGCAGACTGAACCGTCGCAATCGGAACGGCCACCGGTCGCCGCGAGGCTTGGATCAATGAGAATGGAGGACAGCAGTGCTTACGGAAACTGCGAGGATCACCGCGCCGTCGCGAACCTCTCCACCCTGGTCTGGCCCGGTGCCTTTATCGCGTCCGGTCAGCCGTCCAGCCCTGTCTCGGGAGCGTACCTGGCGCCAGCCATGGAGCGGGGAAGACAGCACGTCCGAGGCCGGGAGCATCGTCGCAACTCGATGGATCGACGAGCGAACGACCGCCCGGGTCGAAATCGGCCCTGTTTCGGCCGAGCGCTACATCATCGGTGTCGCGCTTCGGCCAGTCCGGATCAGGCTCGGGCGCGGGACCGAGACGACGTACGAAGGAACCATGCCGACCGGCATGATCTATGTGACGGAACCACGGCAAGCCGTAGAGGCCGAGTTTTTTACCCCTTGCGATTTCATCCACTTCCACATCGCGGACAACTATCTTCGCGATTGCCAGGCGGCCGCATTGGCCGGGTCGCTGCCCGACGACGGAAAGGCGCCTGCAGCCTGTCGCCCGCTCCGCAACCTGCTGTTCCGCGATGAGCTGACAGCCCAGCTCTCGCGCACGCTGACCGAGGATCTGGTCGGCGACGACCGGCTTTATGTCGAGAGCGTTGGCCAAACGGTTCTAATGCGCGTCCTGGCAAGGCGCCCATCCGCGTCCCGGGCGGGCATGCTACCGAAGTGGCGGCTGCGGCGTGTGCAGGAGTACCTCGCCGCGCACCTCGCGGAACCGATCAGCCTTGCGGACCTGGCCGATGCCGCCTGTTTGTCGCGCATGCATTTCGCCGCGCAGTTCCGGGCGGCAACGGGCTGCCGGCCGCACGAATATTTGCTCCAGTACCGCATCGAGCAGGCCAAGCAGATGCTGGTCGGTAGTGACACAACGCTGGTGGAGGTCGCGCTCAGCGTCGGTTTCCAAACACAGTCCCACTTTTCGACGGTGTTCAAGCGCCTGACAGGAAGCACCCCAGCCCGGTGGCAGCGCACTCACCACGTCGCATGATAGACCAAAGAAAATTGGCTCCGCACCACAGGCATTACAGGAAGCTTGAAGCCCGGGCCGGCGACCCGGACAAAGCGTGCGCCGCAAACTCCAGCGCGGTTCGGACGACGGAGCGCGGCGCCGGTCCCCCGAGACAGATGCGGACCGCCTCCGGGGCAGGCTCCTGTGTCCCGAACACGTCGCTCGGAACGACGCCGAGGCCGGAGGATGCCATGTGAGCAACGAACGCCGACCGGCTCCAGCCGGGCGGCAAGGCAAGCCAAAAATGAAATCCGGCCGGGTCGGTCGTCACGAGTTCAGCCGGTAGGAACGATGCGGCGAGGACCTGCCGCTCGCGGGTCTCAGCCCGGATCGCTCCCAAGAGCGCGCCCCCCGTCCCGTCCTTGATCCACCGTGTCGCCAGCGTTGCAGTGATCGGTGAAACCATCACGTTCGCGGCCCGCACGGCGGACGCGAAGTTCCAGCCGGAGCGCGCGTCGGGCACTACGACGTAAGCCACCCGAAGCCCCGCTCCGAGGCATTTCGATAGCGTTGCGACGTGCCAGGTGATGTCAGGTGCGATCGTTGCGAACGCCGGCGGAGCGATTGTCAGGAGGGGGCTGTATGGATCGTCCTCGACGATCGGCACGCCATGCGCCCGGGCGACCCCGGCAATGTCATGCCGGCGCTCAAGCGGAATGGTTCGCGTTGTCGGATTGCATAAGGTGGGGTTCAGATACAGCGCCTTCGGCTTGTAGCGCTTGCAAGCCTCCTTCAGTGCGGTGAGCGACACCCCAAGCTGGTCGGTCGGCACCCCAACAAGCTGAAGCCCAAGCTGTTCGGCAATCGCCTTCATTCCTGGGTAGGTGAGCGCTTCACAAAGGATGACCCCGCGCTCCTGACCGGCGAGGATCATGGCGATGGCTTGTAATGCGGCATGGGCGCCGGGAACCACGAAGACGCGATCGAGGGCCGCCGCGACGCCATGCCGGCTCAACCACTCGCCCGCGGCCTGCTTGTCTGCGTCCGTTCCGCCGAAACGGTGGTAGCGCAGGGCGCCTGCCACGTTGCGGGGCAGCAGCTCGAAATCGGCGCAAAGCTTGGTCCAGAGTGCCATGTCGCCGGGCTCAGGCGGCATGTTCATTGAGAAGTCGCTGCCCTCAATGCGTGCGCTGCTGTTGTCCGAATGAACCGCGACGCCGGTCACAAATGTACCGTCCCCGACGCGGGATTCGATCAATCCACGCCGTTGCGCCTCGGCATAGCCGCGGGCCACCGTTGTAAAATCAAGACCGAGGATGCGGGCCAATTGTCGTTGCGCAGGGAGGCGTTGAGCTGGCAGCAACCGGCCTTGTGCGAGGTCACCTTGGATCGCCTCAGCGATAGCAACGTAGCGAGGCTTTGAACTATCCTCCAGGGTTGGAACCCAGTCACTCATTTCCGCTTTCCAGTCAGTCCCATGCAAAATCCCGTGCGGTGAAGGCAGTCACCGCACCGACCTATCATACGAGCCGACCGTGCGGGAACCAGCTTTTTGTAAATCGACGTCGACCTGATCCTGAGCGTTTCCAGATCGAACGGCTGCGGCGAAACGCCGATCCGTGTTGGAATGAACCGAGCCGCTGAGCTTTCAGGATTTATCTTGACTGACTGGATTCATGCCTGCACGGTGAGTGCAGTCACTGCATGGGTGATGCTCGGTCGATCATCGGGTGCCGTCAGCATTGGAGGCGTGCGATAGAGCAGGTTAGCCGGCCAACGGAGATTGCCTCGAACATTTCCGGGAGCGCTGTCGCGTTCGAGCCTTGGCCAGCAGGCCACGGCGCAGCAGAAGCGTTCGTGTTTGGACCGTTCTGCTTCATTCCGGCACGCAAGCTGCTGTTGGAGGACAACAAGCCAGTCACCCTCGGCGCTCGTGCGTTCGACCTTCTGGCCGCGCTGGTCCGCCGCGCTGGCGAGGTCGTCGGCAAGAACGAACTGCTTGCCGAGGCTTGGTCCGGTCTGACCGTGGAAGAAGGCAACTTGCGGGTGCACATCGCCGGGCTGCGCAAGGCGCTCGGTGACGGCGTGAACGGGCGCCGTTACATCGTGAACAGCCCCGGTCGGGGCTACAGCTTCGTCACCCAGGTTTCGCGAAGGGGCAGCGCCGATCCTCCTGCGTGGGACGGAGAGGCGGGAGCACCTGTCAGCAACTTGCCCAAAACCGTTCAACCAACGGTCGGGCGTGAGCGCCTGGTCGAGACGCTGGTCGCCCAACTCGCCCAACGTAGGTTCATTACCATCACGGGCTCGGGCGGCATCGGAAAGACGACGGTCGCGCTCGCGGTCGCCGACGCGCTGCGCACGTCCTATCGCGACGGCACCTTTCTGGTCGACCTTGCCCCTATTGCCGAGGCGGCGCTCGTTCCGAGTGCGTTGTCCTCCGCACTGGGACTGCCGGTCATCTCCGATGCTCCGATCCCCAGCCTGCTGGCTGTGCTGGGCGACAAGAGGATGCTCCTTGTATTCGACAACTGCGAGCATCTCGTCGAGGCAACAGCGACGCTCGTGCATGAGATCGTCCGGAACTCCCCGGGAATCCATCTCCTCGCGACCAGCCGTCAGCCACTCCGCCTGGCCGGAGAACACGTCCAGCGACTGCCGCCACTCGGTCTGCCGCCCGCTGACCCGCGGATCAGCGCTGAGCAGGCGCTGACCTACGCCTCGGTCCGACTCTTCACCGAGCGTGCCTCCGCACTGGTGGACACGTTCGAGCTCACGGACGCGAACGCGCCCAGCGTTGCACTGATCTGCCAGCGGCTGGACGGCATCGCGCTCGCCATCGAGTTCGCCGCGGCTCGCGTCGACACGCTGGGCGTGCACGGCGTAGCCGATCGGCTGGACGACCGGTTCCGCTTGCTCAAGCGCAGCCCGCGGACGGCGCATCCTCGCCACCAGACCCTGCAGGCCACGTTCGATTGGAGTTACGAGCTGCTCCCGGAGGCGGCCCGGGTCGTCCTCCGCCGTCTCGCGGTGTTCGCCGGGCCATTCACTTTTATCTCCGCCGTCGCCGTGGTCTGTGATGGGGAGCTGGACGCGGCGGCCATCACCGACGAGCTGAGCGTGCTGGTCGCGGCATCGTTGACTGCCGCCGATCTCTCGGCGGAACCGGTCACTTACAGGCTGCTCGAGTCCACGCGCGCCTACGCCTTGCGGCGGCTTTGCGAGTGCGGCGAGCGCGACCGCGTCGCCCGGCGGCATGCCGAGCATTTCGAATGCCTGCTGAGCGAGGCGGAGGCGGTCTCGTCCACCTGGTCGAACGCGCGGCGAGCGCAGATCCATGGCCACCAGCTTGACAATGTTCGTGTCGCGCTGGACTGGGCCATTCTGCAGGGGGGCGACGCCCAACTCGGCATCGACCTGACCATTGCCGCGGTGCCCCTCTGGCAGAAGTTGTCGCTGACGGAAGAATGCCGGTCGCGCGCCGAAGCCGCGCTCGCGACTCTGACCGGCGGCGGGGACCGGAGGAGACGCCAGGAGATGCAGCTGCACGCGGCGCTCGGCGGTGCGCTCGCGCTGCGCTCCGACCCGGACTCCACGGCAGCGTGGACCACCGCGCTCAAGATTGCCGAAGCAATCGGCGACCGGGATTACCAGTTGAGAGCCCTGCGAGGCTTGTGGCGCAATGCCTACACCACGGGTGCCTCAAAAACCGCCCGCATCTTCGCCAGGCGCTTTGCCGATGTCGTGACGGCGTCGGACGACGACTCCATGAAGCGGGTCGGCGAATACATGACGGGCATGAACCTGTTCTACGCCGGGGAGCTGGCCGCGGCCCGGCTGAACATTGGCAACGCCATGCGCGCATCCGATACGGCAGCCGCGAACTCCGACGTCCCGCGGTTCTCGATCGAGCAGACCGTGGTGGCGAGCGCCAACCTCTCCAACATCCTGTGGCTCCAGGGCTATCCCGATGAGGCGACCCGCATGGCCGAGCGCAGCGTCGCGTCCGCGAGCTCGGCCGGCCACGGCCTTTCGCTCGCGTACGCCCTGGCGTGGTGCGCCTGCAAGATCGCCCTGCAGACCGGCGATTTGCCAGGTGCGCAACGCTGTCTCGGGCGGTTGGCCGAGCAGGCGTCCTGGAACTCGCTCGGACAGTGGGACGTGATCTGCAGGTGCTGGACCGGCGTACTCCGAGCCCGGCAAGGCCACCCCGATGAGGCGGCCGACCTGCTGGCCGCCGCGCTGCACGGGGTTCCGGACGGCAATTTCCGCCTGCACCACACGAGCTTCCTCGGCGAGCAGGCGCATGCGCTGGGACGCACCGGCAGGACGCGGCCGGCGCTGGAGGCGATCGACAAGGCCATCGCCATCTGCGACCGCTTGAACGAGCGATGGTTCTTCCCCGAGCTCCTCCGCTTCAAGGCCGAAATCGTGCTGGGAGCCGGCGACGCCGACGCCGCGGCGTCGGCCGAGGCGCTGTTCAGGTCCGCGATTGATCGAGCACGCCGACAAGGGAGCCTCTCATGGGAGCTGCGCGCAGCAACGGGCCTGGCCCGGCTGCAGCAGGCCCAGGGCAGGACCGGCGAAGCGCGCGACGGTCTCGCCCCGATCTACCGGCGGTTTGGCGAAGGGTTTACGACGGCCGACCTGCAAACGGCGGCGATGCTCCTGGACGAGCTGACATGATCCGCGGCGCCCTGGCGCAATCACGGTCACCGTCCGCGAAGGATCGCCTTCGCAGACCCGACCATCAAGAGAAACCCGCCTGCCAGCAGCATGACGTCTTTGAGCACGAGCCGTCCCGCGCCCGACAGGAAGGGAAACCCGGTCTCCGCGTCCCCCAAGGCTGGAACCCAGGCCTCGGGAGTCGTGAACAGGAACGACAAGGTCACCAGCGAGGTCGCAAAGGCCAGCACCGCCCCGACCGCGCCGAGCGGCGTCGAGATGAGCCCAGCCAACACGAGCAGCCCGATGCCGATCTCCACCGTGCCGAGCCCGTTGGCGAACCGGTAGGTCCGGTTGTCGCGCTGCCACTCGCGTTGCGCGGGCACCAGCTCACCTTCGTGCGTCAGATGCGACTTGTATTGGTCGGGCTGCCGGTAGAAGAACGATAACACCGGGCTGTTGGCCACGAACGGCGTGATGCTGTCCGCCTCGTAGGGGGCGAACTTCACGCCGCCGATCCAGATGAAGACGATCGCGATCGCCACCCGCATCAGCCCCAATCCCAGCCAGTCGGCCCGGCTCAACCATGCGATCGCCGGCCCGACGATGCCGGCCCGTGTCTTGTTGATCGATGCAATGAACATTGTCCCTCGAGAGTTGCGCCGCTTCGACACCGCAAGTCACCGGCCGTTGTCAAACCTGAGCCGAGCCCCCGTCCACGAACAGCTCGCTCCCGGTCATGAAGCTGCTCTCGTCGGAAGCGAGGAACAGCGCCGCGCGAGCGATCTGCTCGGGCGTGCCGAGCCGGCCGAGCGGTGTCTCGGCCTGCATTCCCGACAGCATCGCCTCGAGTTGCCCCGGTGACGATGCGAGGCCGTGCAAGCCCGGCGTCGACGTCGCTCCCGGCGCCAGCACGTTCACGCGGAGTCCGCGCGGCGCCAGTTCGAGGCACCAGCCGCGTGCGAAGCTGCGGATGGCCGCTTTGCTCGCGCTGTAGACGCTAAAGGCGGGGATGCCGGTGCTCGCCGCGGTGGAACCGGTCAGGATGATCGAACCGCCGGGGCGCAGGAGCGGCAGCGCTTTCTGCACCGTGAACAGGGTGCCTTTGACGTTGCTGTCGAACGTGCGGCGGTAATGATCCTCGCCGATCTCGGCCAGCGGCGCGAACTCGCCGCCGCCGGCATTCGCGAACAGGACATCGATGCTCCCGGCTTCCCGCCGCACCAGGTCGAACAGCCGATCGAGATCTGCCAGCGAGGACACGTCGCCGCGTACGCCGAGTGCGCCGGCGCCGACCTGCCGCACCGCTTCGTCCAACTCCGCCTGCCGGCGTCCCGTCATGAACACCCGGGCGCCTTCGGCCGCGAATAGGTGCGCCGTTGCCAAGCCGATCCCGCTATTGGCGCCGGTGATGACGGCTGTCTTTCCTTGCAACCTCGGCATGTCTTGCTCCTTCGACGGTTTCACAAAGTCCTTTCTTGCCGGACGGGGTCTGCGAGCCAGGTGATCCAGATGTCCGTCCCGTGCTGGCCGAACGCCTATCCGCTTTGGCCGCCCGCCTGCTTGTCGCCTGACAATCAGGCTCTGGTCAGACGAATGTCGATTTCCCGATCCATGAACGACCATTCCTTGGTTGCGCGGAGCTGACCCAGCATGTCTTCAAACGCGGCCTCGTTTTCAGGCGCAAAATCAAGGAAGCCGATGAAGTCGAACGGCGCGTCACCTTCCAGATCCCTGCAATGCAGCAGACGGCGGGCGACGGCCGGAAGGTAGCGAACGCCGATTGCGATGTGGTGTGAGTCGTCTTCCAGGATCTTGCGACGCTCGTCTTGAGTGAGGGCCCACCATTCGGGACGCTTCCGCAACAGGATCAAGGCCGCGGAGGTGGCCTCGGCACGTCCGATCGGGGCTTGCTTGCGGGTCAGCTCCGATCTCTCCGCGCGGTTCGTGTATCGGTCATTGGACGCCACGCCGAAGAATGACCAAGCGGCATCGAGGGGTGGATCCACCGACAATCCGGCAATCATGTCAACGCGGTCAACGCGAGTGATCGGCTCTCCGGAAATGGTCGCGTGAGACATGACACTCATGCCGCCCGTTTTGCCCCCTACGAAGGTGCTCGCTCTCGCATTGGCCGGCGCCCGTCCACCTGCTGTCATGCTCATGTTGTCCAGTTGCTGGCAGAATTTCTCACCGATCTGTCCCGTTCTCTGGGACCAGATTGTAGGCAAGCGCAGGGGAACGTCTCTTCCCAAACTGCACGTCCATGGCGAACCCGCACGGCTTCGAGATCCACCGTCCATACGTGCTCATGGAACATGCGCCTACGGAGCGACCGCGCAGCCCGCCCCTTGTTGCATCAGTTGACTGACCCGGCTGGGTCCAGGTCCATCGTCGCTTATTGCTGGCCGAGCGGATGCACGACCGCACCACAGGAGTTCAGCCCAGGCGCAGCGAACGATCCGCACAATCGCGGTGGTCGGAGACCGCCGGGTTGCGCGGCCTCATGCGCATGGACGCTGCCGAGCGGCTGCGGACCGAACACGCGTTGCTGGGGATCGACGAACCAGGTTTCCCCAAGTTCGGTGCGAACGCGATAGACGCCTTAACCGGCCCTCAAACCTGCCAAACCCAAGGCCGCGTTCCGCGGTCGTGTGCCTGGAACGCGGCGATCGCGTCCTCGTGCTGCATCGTGAGCCCGATCTCGTCGAGCCCTTCGAGCAGCGCGGTGCGCCGGATCGCCTCAATGGCGAATGGCATTTCTTCCCCATGCGGCGACACAACCATTTGCCGCTCGAGGTCCACCGTCACGCGGGCGTTGCCGCCGGCGCACTGCTCGGCCAGGCGCGCCACCTGCTCGGGCGGCAGCGTTATGGGCAGGACGAAGTTCTGGAAGCAGTTGTTGGCGAAGATGTCGCCGAAGCTGGGCGCGATGACACAGCGAATGCCGGAATACTTCAGCGCCCAGACCGCACCCTCACGCGAGGAGCCGCAGCCGAAGTTCTCGCCGGCCAGCAGGATCGGCGCGTCCTGGAACTCCGGCCGGTTCAGCACGAAGGCGGGGTCCTCGCGTCCGTCGGCGTCGAAGCGCAGCGCTTCGAACAGGTAACGGGCGGTGTCGGGCGGCTTGGTGTTGCTCAGCCGCTCGATGCGGATGACGGTATCGGTGTCGATGTTGGCGCGCATCAGCGGCGCCGCCACGCCTGCCAGCACGGTGAAGCGGTCGCCGCTCAAAGCGTGCGCACGTCGGTGAGCGCGCCGCACAGCGCCGCCGCCGCCGCCATGGCGGGGCTCGCGAGGTGGGTGCGGGCGCCCGGGCCCTGGCGGCCGACGAAGTTGCGGTTGGAGGTGGACACCGACCGCGCGCCCGGCGGCACCCGCTCACCATTGGCCGCCACGCACATGCTGCAGCCCGCCTCGCGCCAAGCGAAGCCGGCGTCGCGGAACACGCGGTCGAGGCCTTCCGCCTCCGCCTCGCGCCGCACTCGTTCGGAGCCCGGCACCACCCAGGCGGTCACCCCCGGAGCCACCTGGCCGCCGCGCGCCACCGCGGCCGCCTGGCGCAAATCGGACAGCCGCCCGTTGGTGCAGGAACCGATGAACACCCAATCCACCTTGGTGCCGGCGATCGGCCGGCCGGGCTCAAGCCCCATGTAGTCGAGCGCCGCCCGACGCGCCGTCCGGCCCCCCTCGTCGGCGGCGGCGTCCGGATCGGGGATCGCCGCGTCGATGCGCATTGCGTGCTCCGGGCTGGTGCCCCAGGTGACGGTGGGCGCAACCGCGGCGGCGTCGATCACCGCCTCGCGGTCGAACACCGCGTCCTCGTCGCTCGGCAGCTTTCTCCAGGAAGCCAACGCCGCATCCCAGGCGACGCCAGCGGGTACGTAGCGGCGGCCTTCGAGGAACTCGTAGGTGCGGTCGTCGGGCGCAATCAGGCCCATCTTGGCGCCCATCTCGATCGACAGATTGCACAGCGTCAGCCGTTCCTCGATCGTCATCGCCCGAACCGCTGACCCGGCGTATTCCAAGGCATAGCCGGTGCCTGCCTTAGCGCCGAGTTCGCCGATCGCGTGAAGAATCAGGTCCTTCGGCCCGACATGCCGGCCCGGCGTGCCCTCGAAGCGCAGCCGCATTCGCCGCGGCTTGCGCTGCCGCAGCGTTTGCGTCGCCAAGGCGTGGGTCAATTCCGAGGAGCCGACGCCGAATGCCAGCGCCCCCAGCGCGCCGTTGGTGCAAGTGTGGCTGTCGCCACAGATCAGGGTGGTGCCGGGCAGCACGATGCCGAGTTCCGGCGCCATCACGTGGACGATGCCCTGGCCATCCTCGCCGAGGTCGAAGAAGGCGATCCCGCTGGCCTGCGCCCGCGTCCGCAGCCCGTGATGCAGGGTGGCGCCAGGCCCGTAGCTGGCGGCGGTGCGGCCCGGCGCGCTGGAGACGGCGTGATCCGGCGTTGCGAAGGCCAGCTCGGGGTTGCGGACGCGCAGCCCCCGTTCCTCCAGCGTCTCGAGCGCGCGACCGCCGGACAGGTCGTGCAGCAGATGCCGGTCGATATGCAGCAGCGCCCAGCCCTCGCCGAGGTCAGCCACCACGTGCTGGTCCCAGATCTTGTCGAACAGCGTCCGACCGGTCATCGTTGCCCCTCGCTTATCTGCCGCGCAGACTGCACCCGGCGGCCAGGACTGCCAAGCGGCGGGGCCGGGCGCGGGCTGGTCGGCACTCACCGCCGGAGGACCCGCCTGCGATGCCCGACCGCGGCCCGATGTCGCTCGCCTTGTTGTTCGGCGCCGCCGGCTCGCATCCAGCAAGCTGGCTGCATCCCGACGCCCAGGATCCCGGCGCCCAGACGGCGCCGCCGACCGACCTCGCGGCCTATGTCCACGCCGCCCGCACCGCCGAGCGCGGCCTGTTCGACCTGTTCTTCATCGCCGACACGCCAGCAGCGCGGACCGAGAATCTGCACGCCTGGTCGCGCTTCCCGCTGTTCATGAACGTGCTCGAACCCGTCACCCTGCTGACCGCCCTGGCCGGCGCCACCAGCCGCATCGGGCTGGGCGGCACCGTCTCGACCAGCTTCTCCGAGCCTTACAATGTGGCGCGGCAGTTCGCCTCGCTCGACCACCTCAGCGGCGGGCGAGCGGCCTGGAACGTGGTGACGTCGGCCAACGACTACGCCGCGCGCAACTTCGGCCACGCCAAGCTGGCGCCGCACGCCGACCGCTACCGCCGCGCCGGCGAGTTCGTGGACGTGGTGCGGGCACTGTGGGACACGTGGGACGACGACGCCTTCGTGCTCGACCGGGCCAGCGGCCGCTATTTCGACCCTGCCGGGCAGCATCCGGTGCATCACGAGGGCCCGTTCTTCAAGGTGGACGGCGCGCTCAACATCGCCCGGCCGCCGCAGGGCCATCCGGTGATCATCGAGGCCGGCGCCAGCGACACCGGGCAGGAGTTGGCAGCACGCACCGCGGAGGTGGTGTTTTCGTCGAACCCGACGGCGGACGCCTCCCGGCGCTTCACCGAGGGGCTGAAGGCGCGCATGGGCCGCTACGGCCGAGACCCGTCGGAGCTGAAGGTGCTGGCCGGGCTGCCGATCGTGCTGGCGGACAGCGACGCCGAGGCCGCCGACGCCTATGCGCGGCTGCAAGAGCTGGTGCACCCCGACGTGGGCCGGTTCCGGCTGGGGATGGACCTCGAGACCGACTTGTCCGACTTGCCGATCGACCAGCCGATCCCGGAGGACCGCATCCCGCAAGGGGCCAACTTCCACAAGGGGTTCTTCGACGACATCCTGCGCCTGATCCGCGACGGCCGGCCGACCTTGCGGGACGTCTACCTGCGCTACGAGCGCGGCCGCAAGACGATCACCGGGTCGCCGCGCCGGGTCGCCGACATCATGGAGGAGTGGTTCACCGGGGGCGCCGCGGACGGCTTCATGCTGCAATTCCACATCATGCCGCGCGGGCTCGAGGTGTTCGTGGAGCAGGTGGTCCCGGAATTGCAACGCCGCGGACTGATGCGGCGCGAATACGCCGGCCCCACGCTGCGGGATCACCTCGGCTTGAAGCGGCCGGTGCGCGGCAAGCTTATCCAACAAGCGGAGTAGGCCCATTCTAAAGCATCTTCTCGCCGCGGCCGCCGTCGCGTTGCCCGCCCTGGCCTGGGCCGCGGACGTTTCGACCGTCACGCCCGGGATGCTGTCCTGGGGCGCCAGCCCGACCTTTGCGCCGTTCGAGTTCCAGCGTGACGGCCACGCGGTCGGTTTCGACGTCGACCTGATGGCGGAACTCGCCCGGCGCCTCGGCCTGCAGTCTCAGATGACGGGCATGGACTTCGTCGGCATTATCCCGGCGGTCCAGGCGAAGCGGATCGACGCTGTCGCCAGCGGCATGTACATCACTGCCGCCCGGCAGGAGGTGCTGGATTTCATTCCATACCTCAAGATTGGCGACCAGATGGTTGTTCCTGCTGGAAACCCCGCCCACCTCGCCGGCCGCGACGGGTTGTGCGGGCGCCACATCGCGGTCGCGGTCAACACGCTCTACGAAAAGACGGCGCACAGCCTGAGCGACGCATGCGTCGCCGCGGGCAAGCCGGTGATCGACATACTCGCGGTCGGCACCAGCGCGGTGGTGGCGCTGACCTTGGCGCAGCACCGGGCGGAGGGGGCGATCAGCTCCACCTCGGTGATCGCGGCGATGATGGAGAACGCGCCCGGCACGTTCGAGCCGCTCGGCGAGCCATTCAACACCGAGTCCCGGCTCGGCATCGGCGTCGCCAAGGAGAACCCGGCGCTGCGGGACGGCCTGATTGCCGCGTTGAAGGCGATGCAGGCGGACGGCGCCTACGACGCGACCATCAAGAAATGGGGCCTGCCGCCGTCGAGCAGCATCTTCTGACGCCGAGGCGGGCGTCATGAGCTTTCGCTTCGATGTGTTCCTGCGCGACCTGCTCGGCTTCGACTTCGCCGGCGCGGCACTCGTGACCGTCTGGGTCAGCGTTGCGGCCTTGCTGCTGGGCATGGTGGGCGGCCTCGCCTTGGCGCTGCTGCAGCAGGCGCGGTGGCGCGGGGTGCGGGCGTTGACGTGGGCCTATCTGTGGCTGTTCCGCGGCACCCCCGTGCTGCTGCAGGTCATCTTCGCGTTCAACGTGCTGCCGGGGTTCGGCCTCATCCTGTCGGGGCCGGCTTGCGGCGTGCTGGCGCTCGGCCTGCACGAGGCGGCTTACATGGCCGAGATCATGCGCGGCGGCCTCGGCGCGGTCGGCGCCGGGCAGCGCGATGCGGCGCGGGCGCTGGGCCTATCGGAATGGGGCGTAATGCGGCTGGTGGTGCTGCCGCAGGCGCTGCGCATCGTGGTGCCGCCGATCGGCAACCAATTCATCGGCATGCTGAAGCTGTCGTCGCTGGTCAGCGTGATCGGCGTGCGCGAGTTGCTGCTGGCGGCCGAGCAGTCGGCCTCGGGCACCTTCCGCTACATCGAGGCGCTGTCCGCGGCGGCAGTGTACCTACCTCGCGTTCACGACCGTGCTGATGGCCGGGCAGCACGTGCTGGAGCGGCGGCTCACCCCCTCGGCGCGGCCGAACGCCGGTGCCGCGGCTTGACCGGGCGGCGGCCGCGGCGCGATGAGGACGGGGTGAGCCCTTCCGCCCCCGAGCCGCCCGCCGACTGCCCGCGCTGCGCCTGGGTCGGGCGGGACGCGCTGATGCAGGATTACCACGACCGCGAATGGGGCGTGCCGGAGCGGGATCCGCGGCGGATGTGGGAGGCGCTGATGCTGGAGGGGTTCCAGGCCGGGCTGGCGTGGATCACCATCCTGCGCAAGCGGGAGGCGTTCCGCCGTGCCTTCGCCGGCTTCGACCCGGTGCAGGTCGCGGGCTTCGGCGAGCCCGACGTCATCCGCCTGCTGGATGACGCCGGGATCGTGCGGTCGCGGGCCAAGATCGAGGCGACGATCGCCGGCGCCCGCATCTATCTCGCGATGCAAGCGCGGGGCGAGGATTTCGCCGCCTTCGCGTGGTCGCATGTGGCCGGCGTCCCGATCCTGGGTGACGGCCTATCGGTCCCGACCCAGACAGAGGTGTCAGTGGCGCTGTCGAAGGCGCTGAAGCGGCTCGGCTTCAAGTTCGTCGGTCCGTCGATCGTTTATGCCTGGATGCAGGCGACCGGAATAGCCAACGACCATGCGCCGCACTGTTTCCGCCGGGCCGAATTGCTGGCGTGAGGCGTGACCGGCCCGGGCTCAGAACCCGAGCAGCAGGGTGTCGAGGGCGCGGGTAATGTCGTCGTGCCAATCGGCCAGCGAGGCCACGGCGCGCCGCAATTCACGGCCCGGAATGCTGGCGATCGCCTGGGTGACCATCACATGAGGCTCACCCGCGATATCAAAAACCGGGTTCAAGTCGCTGATCGGCTTGGGCGCGCTCCGTTCCGGCAGGAGCGGCACGACGGTTCGGGTCGCGAGATGGGACAGCAGCTCGGCCTGGACATCGACGACAAAGCCGGCCCGGTTCGCACCCGGCATCGGATGCACATCGAGGCGCGGCATCAGAACTGGCGATAGGCGGCGAGCGGCAGCCCATGCTCGGCGACATGGCCGTTCCAGGCTTCGATCGCCGCCGCGTTCTCCTGCAGCCAGCGCTGCCGGCGCATGTCGGCCACCGCGGCGGCAAGGCCCCGCTCGCACGCCTGCGACAGGTTGATGCCGAGCTCCCGCGCATCCTGCAGCAGGGCTTCGGGCAGCGTCACGTTGGTGGCACGGCGCGCTGGCGCCGCCGGGCGGAACTCGAGCGCGAGACGAGGCAAGACGGCACCTTTCGAGGGTGATGCGTGCAGGGACAATGCGCATAGGGGATGCGCATTGCAAGCTGCATCAACCTGCGGCCTCAGGAGTCCGCGGCCAGGAAGCGCTCGAACGCCGCCTTATGGTCCTTGTGCCAGCGGGACAATGGCGGCCGGTTCTCGGTGATGTCCTGGGCGGCCCACAGGATCCGGCGATTGTCGACCTCACGCGTGACCTCGTTGTCGGGGCAGATGATGTAGAAGTCGCCGCGCGTCATGCCGTCGAGCAGCATGTCCACCACTTGGTCCGGCGTCCAGGCACCGGGCGGCTTCTCGGTGTGGTTGCCGCGGGTCATGCCGGTGAAGGTCGAGCCCGGCACCAGCAGGTGGGCGGAGATGCGAGCACCCAATTCGTTGCGCAGGCTGTGCGCCAACGCCTCGGTTAGGACCTTCACCCCCGCCTTGCTGACATTGTAGGCGGTGTCGCCGGGCGGGCAGGTGATGCCCTGCTTGGAGCCGGTGTTGACGATGGCGCAGTCCGTGCCCTGGGCCAGCATGGCCGGGCTGAACGTCTGCACGCCGTTGATCACCCCCCAGAGGTTCACCTCCAGCACCCGCCGCCAGCGATCGATGTGCTCAAAGGGGCCGCCGCCCGGCGCGGTGCCAGCGTTGTTCATCAGCAGCGCGACCTCGCCGAAGGCGGCGTATGCGGCATCCTTCAAGGCCTGCACCGCCTCGAGCCGGCTGACATCGGTCGGAACCGCGCGAACGCTGGCCGCGCCATGGCTGGACGCTTCGGCGACTGCGGCGGCGGCCTGATCCAACGCCTCGCCGCCGAGGTCGGCAAGCACGACCCGCATGCCGAGCGTCGCGAACCGCCGGGCAGCAGCAAGGCCGATGCCGCTGGCGGCTCCGGTGATCACGGCGACGCGGCCGGCGTGGAGAGCGGGATGATTGCTCATGCATTGATCCTTCCGAGAGATGCGGGACTGGGCCCAGCGGATCCGGGCGCCCCTGGGCTATTCGGACACGTGACGGATATCCGCCAATTGTTCCGGCAGATGGCGCAGGTCGATATCTCCCTTGCGCATCAGCCGGTCGGCACTGCTAAGTCGAGCCCGGTCGCGCTCGTTGAGGTCGCGGGCGCTCAGCACCACGACCGCGATCTCCTTGCCGCCCGGCCGCTCACGCAGCGCATCGAGGAAGGTGAACCCGTCCATCACCGGCATCGTCAGGTCCAGCAAGATCAGTTGCGGCGCCGATTGCTCGACGGCAAGCAGGGCCTCCTCGCCGTTGCCAGCCTCCGTCACCACCCAGTCGTTGCGTTCCAGCACGGCCCGAACGCGGGCGCGGGCGTCGGGGTCGTCGTCCACCACCAGCACCGAGCCCTCGGCCGCCTGGAAGCGCTGCATGACCGCCTTGAGCTGGTCCCACTCGACGGGTTTCACGACGTAATCGGCGGCACCCAGCACGCTGGCGAGGCCGGGTTCGTGCACGAAGCTCGCCATCACCACCGGGATCGCCGCCAGCTCGGGATCGGCCTTCAGCGCCCGCAGCACCGACCAGCCGTCCATCTGCGGCATCATCACGTCGAGCAGGATCGCGCGCGGCCGAATGTTGCGCGCCATCTCGAGGCCGGCGCGGCCGTCCGCGGCGGTGCGCACGGCGAACCCTTCGCGTTGCAGGAACCGGGTCAGCAGCTCGCGCTGGGCCGGGTCGTCGTCCACCACTAGCACGACATGCTTGCCGTCGGCGGTGGCGGCCGGCGCGTGCGCCTCCCCGTCCTGCAGCGGATGCTGCTCCGGCATGATCGCGGGCAAGCGCATCGTGAAGGCCGTGCCCTGCCCCGGCTGGCTCTCGACCGTGATCTCGCCGCCGAGCAGGCGACAGAAGGCGCGGGTGAGCGCGAGGCCCAGGCCGGTGCCGCCGAAGTTTCGTGTCGTGCTCTCGTCCGCCTGGGCGAACCGCTGGAACAGGCGGCCCAGCTGCTCCTCGGACATGCCGATGCCGGTGTCGGCGACGCGGAACTCGAGCCAATCGGCGCCGGCGTTGGCGAACCGCCGGATCGCGAGAGTGATCTGCCCATGCTCGGTGAACTTGGCGGCGTTGCTGATCAGGTTGAACAGGCATTGGCGCAGCTTCACCACGTCGCTGTGCATGCTGCCCAAACCTTCGGCCAAACCTTCGCCCAGGCCGTCCCCGAGCTCGAGGCGCAGCGTGTTGGCCTTCTTCTGCACCAGCGCGTCCACCGTGGCCGCTGCTTCCTGCGCCAGCTTGGCGACGTCGAAATCCTCGGCATAGCTGGTCATGCGGTTAGCTTCGACCTTCGACAGGTCGAGCACATCGTTGATAAGGCTGAGCAGATGCCGGGCGTTGCTCTCGATCTTGCGGATGTCGGCCACGAGATGCGGCTCGGACAGCTCCTCGAGTTCCTCCTCGAGCATCTCGCTGTAGCCGATCACCGCCGAGAGCGGGGTGCGCAGCTCATGGCTCATGTTGGCGAGGAAGGTGCTTTTCGCCCGGTTGGCCGCCTCGGCGGCGTCGCGGGCGGCGGCCAACGCCTCCTGCGCCAGCACCCGCTCGGTGATGTCGGTATGCATGCCGACCCATTCGCGCAGCTCGCCGTCCTCGTCCAGCACGGGCACGGCCTGCACCGCCATGTTGCGCCACTCGCCGTCGGCGCGGCGCAGTCGGTGCTCGACCGTGAAGGGCCGCTTCGCCTCCACCGTCCGGCGCCAGGCATCGGCGGTGAACGCCCGGTCGTCGGGGTGGACTGCGTCCAGCCAGCCGCTTCCGGACGCCGCGTCAGCGGACTGTCCGGTGAAGTGCATCCATTGCGGCTGCTCGGCGGCGAAGTCGCCGGCGGCGGACGTGGTCCAGATAATGGCGGCGCTGTTCTCCGTCAGCGTGCGGAAGCGGGTCTCGCTGTCGCGCACTCGGCGCTCGAGCCGGTTGCGGGTGGTGACGTCCGTCACGACCATGCCGGCCCCCTGCCCGGCCTCGTCCCCCGCGTTCGGACCGGTCGCCAGCGGATAGAAGCTCACCTGGAACTGCCGGACCTGGTCGGGCCTGGCCGGGTTGGCGGCGGTGACGTCGATGTTGGGGATGGCGCGGCCACCGGTGACAACCCGCTCGAGCTTGTCGGCGAGCGCCTCGCGCAAATCGGGCATCACGTCCCAGATGCCGCTGCCGATGCTGACGCCGAGCGCCCTGTCGCCCATGGCGGCCAGTGACCGGTTCATGTGCCGGACCCGCAGCCCGCGATCGAGCAAGCCGAGTCCGATCGGTGCGTTCTCCAGCACGTTCTGCAGCAGCGCCGCGGCCGACCGCGCCTCTCGCCGGCGCCGCACCGCATACAGCGCGACCAGCCCAGCTGCGCCCAGCATCGCCAGGCCGGCCGCTCCGTTCATCCATAACGACCGCCCCCGCGCCGCCTCGATGCGGGCCGCCGCCTGCTCCGACACTATGGCTTGCAGGGACGCGACCTTGGCTCGGACCGCGTCCATCAGATCCTTGCCGCGGCCGCTGCCGATCGCATTCGCCGCGCCGGCGAGGCCCTGCGCGCGACGGGTCGCGATGCCGGCATCGGCGGACTCGATCCGGGCGCTGACCAGCTCCGGCAGGCCGTCCAGCCGCACGGAGAGTGCGCCGAGCGACGCCAGCTCGCGGTGCACCACCGGCAGTGCGGCGTGATAGGGCTGGAGGTAGGCCTCATCGCCGGTCAGCAGGAAGCCGCGCTGCCCGGTTTCCACGTCCTTCATCGCCGACAGCAGCCGCTCCGACCCGATCAGGACGCCGTTGTCACGCGCCAGCCCGGCGGCCAGCCGGCTTTGATCCAGCCGATCACCCCCGAACGCCAGGATGCCGAGCAGGCCGAGCGCGACCGCGGCCGGCAATTCCCGGCGGCGCAGCGATCCAGGCGTCAAGGGGGCGCCGGCAGTCGTATCGGGTTCGGAAACTGCTGCGGGCATGGATTCGGTACCGCCGGACAAAGTGCACGCCGTGGGAACGCGCGAGGGTGGCATTCCGTCGCACCCTCCGTGCGCTACGCGCGCATCGCCCTTCGGCGTCGGCCGGACCGCGATTTAGCGCGGCAGGTTCTCCGGCTGCGAGAAGCGGAAGCTGATGTTCGGGTCGGCCGCCGATTTGTCGCCGGCCGCCATCACCGAAACTCGCATCAGCAGGCTGCCGGCCAGGGTCGCGAGAGACGCCACGGTGCCGAGCGGCCCGGGATGCCGCCGCGCCAGCGTCGCCGAGATCGCGAGCAGCCCGAGCGGTGCGGCGTTGCCGAGCAAGGTCGCGCCGACATGCTCGACGGTGCCCCATTTGCCGTCCAGCGCCGCGGCCACACCCTTCCGGCGATAGGTCGCGTGCGACGCACGGGCGGCGGCGAGTTCGGCGGCGAGTGCGGCGAGCGTGATCGCGTCCAGCGTGCGCCTGGTGGGCGCATGGCGCTCGCCGAGCGACAGCGCGGCCGCGCCGGTGGCGACGGAGGAAGCGCCAAACCGCACCGCCAGCGATTGCGGCGCAGCGGCCCAAAGCGGCGTGCTAGTGGCGGACAGCAGCGACGCCGTGTAGGTCGACAGCCCGGCGCCTGCCACGGCTGCCGGCAGATGGCTCGCGCGCGCCACGCCGCGCAGCCAGCCGAAGCGTCGGCTGCGGTCGGCAACGAACTGCGCGGCGGCGCTCAGCATTGCGAAGCCGCTGAACGTCATCAGGATCCAGGTGCCGATCGACATCGGCGAGGTCGCCTTGGCAATGCGCAGCATGTTGTAGAAGCGCTTCGGGGTGTGCAGGTCGTAGACCAGCAGCGCCGACCCGATCGTCGGCGCCAGCAACGACAAGTAGCGCCCGCGCCGGGCGAGCGGCTCGGCGCGGCGTCCGCGCGCCAGGGTGGCGACGGCCGAGATCACCGACGATGCGCCCGACAGGCCGGCCAGGAAGATGTAGCCGCCGACCACCCAGTTCTCGAACGGCGCTTCTTTCAGTTGCGAACGGCCGTAATAGGTCGGCCCGTCCCAGCCCTCGCGGCCGGCTATGGTGTCGTGCGCGTTGGCTGGCCGGATCGGCTGCTCGTCCGGATCGTGCCCCGGACCGTGCTGCGTGACCTGCTCGCCGGGCATCAGGCCCGGTCCTGCCGCGCGAACAAAGCGAGGGCGCCTAGCGCCAACCCGGCCACGGTCGCGAGCCCGGACAACAGCGACGGCCTGACCCGGCGCGAGGCCCGCGTCGGCGCCGCCGGCAGGTTGTAGACCTCGGGCCGCTCGGTCAGCAGGAAGAACGCGTTGAGGTGGCCGAGGCCGCCGGTCGCACCGGGCGAGTCCGGCACGCCGTAGAGGTAGGCAGTGTCCACGCCCACCGCGTGCAGCTTCTCGACCCGCTCGCGCGCCCGGGCCTGCAGTACCCGGGACCTCCCCGAACTGGATCGAATCGGTCGGGCAGGACTTGGCGCAGGCCGGCTCCAGCCCGCCCTTCAGCCGGTCGTAGCAGAGCGTGCATTTATGCGCCTTGCCATCGATCACGTTGACATCGATCACCCCGAATGGGCAGGCCGGCACGCAGTAGCCGCAGCCGTTGCAGATGTCCTGCTGCACCACGACGGTATCGAACTCGGTCTTGAACAGCGAGCCGGTCGGGCAGGCTTCCAGGCACGGCGCATTGCTGCAGTGCTTACACACGTCGCTCATCATCAGCCAGCCGCTTTGGAACGGCTTCTGGATGTCGGCACGGACACCGGACTCGGTCCCGGACCGCTCGATGAAGGCGACATGCCGCCAGGAATTGGCCGACAAGGAGCCGGTGTTGTCGTAGCTTTGCCCCGTCAGCCCGATGTTATCGGCCGGCAGGTTGTTCCACTCCTTGCACGCCACCTCGCACGCCTTGCAGCCGATGCAGACCGTGGTGTCGGTGAAGAAGCCGTAGGATTTCCCGGGCTCGATCAGAACCCCGGCCGTCAGCTCCGATTCGTTCGGGATGACGTGGTGGAACTCCGACCGCCCTTCCTCCAGCGCACGCGGGTGCATGTCCATGGCGGCGACCTTTCAGACGAGGACGATAGCGGTGGCGATGTTGCCGATGAGGTTGCGAGCGGGCGTGTAGCGCACCCGCACCCGCGCCTGGCGATGCTGCAGCGGGGTCAGTTGGCTTGGCTCGGCGGCGGCGTTGTGGTCCAGCAGGAACAGGTGCGACACACCGCCATCGTCCGTCAGCTGGAACCGGCTTTCCTGGACCAGGGTCACGATCCCTTCCATGGTTTGCGCCATCGTCCTCAGCCTTCTTCCTGCCGGACGACGCAGGCCAGCCATTCACGCGCCTTGTCCAGCTCGGGCCAAGGAATCGTGCCCAGCGGATAATGGATGCCCAAAACGGCGCTGATGACGCCGTTCACATGCGCCAGCTGCTCGCGCGAGCGAGGCGTGCTGGCGCCGTCGCGATGCTTCTGGATCATCTCGTCTCGCAGCCGGGTCAGGCAGACGGTTGCGGCCGACAAAGCGTGGTCGTCCTTCTCCGGGCGCCGGGCGAGGACCTGGTCGATGTGGCGCAGGGCCTCGTGGCCCGGGGTGTCGGTGACGGGCTCAGCCATGCTTCGGTCCGGCCGGGACGGCCAACCGGCCCGCGCGCAGGTTGCAGGTCAGCGCCTTGGTGGTGTGGATGCTGGTATTAGCGTCGCCGTAGATGCCCAGCAGCACGTTGGCGATGGCGCCCCTGGCATAGCCCTCCCAGCCGAACACCCAAGGCATGCCGATCTGGTAGACGCGCTTGCCGCCGATGGTGAAGGGACGCACCCGCTCGGTCACCATCGCGCGAACCTCGATCTCGCCGCGCAGCGTGGACAGCACCGTCCAGTCGCGGTGGCGGATGCCGAGCTCAACGGCCAGCTCGGGCGGGATCTCGACGAAGGCTTCGGGCTGCAGCTCCGCCGTGTGCGGAGTGACCCGGCCGATCACGCCGCCGCAATGCAGCTCCGTCAGACGATAGGTGGTGAAAACGTAAGGGAAGCGCGGGTCCTCCGGCGCATGCAGCTCGTTGCCCGGCCGTCGCCAGATCTTCGCGGTGGGGTTCTGCTGCTGCCTGTAGAGCGGGTTACGGACCGGGCTCTCGACCGGCTCGTAATGCGTCGGCAAGGGACCGTCCAGCAGGCCGGTGGGCACGAACAGCTGACAGGTCCCGTCGGCCTCCATGATGAACGGCTTGTCCCCGCCCAGCGCGTCCATGCCGTGCGGATGCTTGCTCCAGTCCGGACGGTAGTCGGGTCGCGTGGTCGCCACGAAATCCGGGACGTCGCGGCCGGTCCACTTGCCCGAGGGCTCGTCCCACCAGATCAGCCGCTTGCGTTCCGACCACGGCTTGCCGTCCGGATCGGCCGAGGCACGATTGTACAGGGTGCGGCGGTTGGACGGCCAGGCGAACGCCCAGCCGAGATGGCTGTCCGGCCCGCCCGGGCCGTCCGGCTTGCGCGACCGGGCCTGGTTGTGGCCGTCTCGGGGGTAGATGCCGGCATACATCCAGCCGCCGCAGGCGGTGCTGCCGTCGTCCTTCAGGGCCTGGTAGTTCTCGACCTGCTTGCGGTCGGCGACGGTGTAGCCGTTGATCTCGCGGAGCACGGCCTCCGCGTCGGGCTCCCGCCGCGCGCCGCGCTCCGGGTAGTCCCAGGTCAGGGCCTGCATCGCCGCATCGCGCGGATCGGTGCTGTCCGCGTAGAGTTCCTTCAAACGGCGGCCCAGGTGATAGATGAACCACAGGTCGGAGCGGCTGTCCCCCGGCGCCTCGCAGACCACGTCGTGCCATTGCACCAGACGCGTCGTGTTGGTGACGCTGCCGTCCTTTTCGGCGACCAGGGCGGCGGGCAGGAAGAACACCTCGGTCTCGATGTCCTCGGGCCGGACCTCGCCGCGCCCGACCATGTGGCCCTTCTGCCAGAAATTCGCGGTCTCGGTCATCGCGAAGTCGCGCACCACCAGCCAGTCCAGCTTGGCCATGCCGCGCTCAACGAGGTCGGAGTTGACCGCGCCCACGACCGGGTTCTGCCCCAGGATGAACTGCCCCTTCACGACGCCGTCCACCATCGACAGTGTCATCGGCAGTTGCGACAGGTCGCCCGTCAGCTTGGGCAGATGCTGGTAGCCCCACTCGTTCTCGGGCTTTGCAGCCGGGCCGTACCAGGCCTTCAGCAGGCTGACCATGTATTTGGGGAAGTTGTGCCACCAGCCGGTGGCCGGCGTTTCGCTGTGCAGGTAGTCGGCCAGGGTCCCGTGCTTGTGGAACGCGTTGGGCTGCGGCAGGTAGGTCGGCAGCATGTTGTACAGCGTCGGAATATCGGTGCTGCCCTGGATGCTGATGTGGCCGCGCAGCGCCATGATGCCGCCGCCGGGCCGCCCGACATTGCCGAGCAGGCCCTGCACGATCGTGCACGCCCGGATGATCTGCACGCCCGTCGTGTGATGGGTCCAGCCGACCGCGTAACAGAACGCCCCGGTGCGGTCCCGGCCCGAGTTGCGGGTCAGCACCTCGGCGATGCGGAGGAAGGTCTCCTTGCTGCAGCCGGTGACCTGCTCGACCATTTCGGGCGTGTAGCGGGAAAAGTGGCGCCGCATGATCTGATAGACGCAGTTCGGATGCTGCAGCGTCGGATCGGTCGGCGGCGGGCTGTCCGCCATGCTTTCGAAGCTGCCCGGCGTGCTCTGGTCCTCGCTCTGCACCCGGTGCTCGGCGATGGAGGAGGGCACGTTCTTGCCCTTGTACTGCCAGGTGTCCTGCTTGTAGGTCTGGCTCGCGGCATCGAAGCCGGAGAACATGCCGTCATCGGCTTCCGGGTCCTCGTAGCCGTCCTCGATGATGTGGGCGATGTTGGTGTAGGCCATGACGAAGTCACGGAACCACAGGTCGTTCTCGAGGATGTAGCGGATCAGCCCGCCCAGGAACGCGATATCGGTGCCGGAGCGGATGCTGGCATGGATGTCGGCCATCGCACCGGTGCGGGTCAGCCGCGGGTCGATGTGGATGAACGTCGCGCCGCGCCGTTGCGCTTCCACCACGAAGCGGAATGCAATCGGATGGTTCTCCGCCATGTTGGAGCCCATGTTCACGATCACGTCGGAGTTCGCCATGTCCCAAAGGGCCATGGTGGCGGCGCCGCGTCCAAAGGAGGTGCCCAGACTGGGCACCGAAGAGGAGTGTCAGATTCTGGCTTGGTTCTCGACGTTGACCATGCCCAGGCCGCCGGTGAACAGCTTCTTGATCAGGTAGTTCTCTTCGTTGTCCAGCGTCGCGCCGCCGAGCGAGCCAACGCCCGTCGTGTGGTTCACCGTGCGGCCGTCCGGCAGCGTCTCGACGAAGGTTTCGTCCCGCGTCTGCTTCGTCAGTTGCGCGATCCGCTCCATCGCCCAGTCGAGCGGCTTGTCTTCCCACTCGGTGGAGCGGGGCGCGCGGTAGCGGACGGTGTTGACCCGCAACGGCGATAGCAGCACGCCGAGGGTGCTGGCGCCCTTGGGGCAGAGCGTGCCCTGGTTCACCGGGCTGCGCGGGTCGCCCTCGATGTGGATCGGCTTGCCGTTTTTTGCATAAACGAGCTGGCTGCAGCCGACGGCGCAGAACGGGCAGATGCTGGTCCCGATCGTGTCGGCTTCTTCGAGCCGGGGCCGCAGCGCGCGCGAGGTGGCGCTTTCGGCGGCCTTACGCAGCGGGTCGCCGCCGGCAAATTGCCGCGGCAGCGACCAGTCCTCGACGAACCCAGCGATCCGGTCGGTCAGGCTGCGGCGCAGTTTCTTCATCGACAGCACTCCTGCGAACTCGGCGCCAGAACACGCTGGGCGCAAGTAGGTTTCCTGGCGATACAGGCTCGATCCGGCCCGCTCCACCCCTCGCGGACGCACAATGTCGAGACCGGACGCCAGGCGGTGAGCAGGCCGGGCGGCATCCCGGAACCGCCCGCAGCGTTGCCATGACGTGAGGTGAGCAACGCCGGGCATGGACGGACCAATCGAAGGACACTTGCGCGGCTTGCCGTCGGTGCAGCGGCTGCTGGAGCACGAGCAGGCGGCGCGTCTCAGCGGCGAGTTCGGCCGGGCGGCGACGGTCGACGCGTTGCGGGCGGCTCTCGAGGGCGCGCGGGCGGCCGTGCTGGCCGGCGCCGACCTGCCCACGGCCGAAGCCCTGCTGGCCGACGCCGGCGCCGGGCTCTATGCGACGCCGCGGCCGGGTCTGGTGCGGGTGATCAACGCGACCGGGATCATCCTGCACACCAACCTCGGCCGGGCCCCGCTCCCGGACACCGCGCTGGCCGCCATCGCCGACGCGGCCGGCTATTGTAGCCTCGAATTCGACCTGGCCGACGGCTCGCGCGGCAGCCGCACCCAAGGGGTCGAGCCGCTGCTCCGCGAGATCACCGGTGCGGAGGCGGGGCTGGCGGTGAACAACGCCGCAGCGGCCGTACTGCTGTCCCTGGCCGCCCTGGCCGGCAGTGGCGAGGTGGTAGTGTCGCGCGGCGAGCTGGTCGAGATCGGCGGCGGCTTCCGCATCCCCGACGTCATCCGGCAGGGCGGCGCCCGCCTGGTGGAGGTCGGCACCACCAACAAGACGCGGCTGTCCGACTATCGCGAGGCGATCGGGCCCGATACGCGCATGCTGCTGAAGGTGCATCAAAGCAACTTCCGCATGACCGGGTTCACCGAACAGGCGCCGCTGGCCGGCCTCGCCGGGTTGGCGCAGGAGCACGGACTGCACCTGGTGCACGATCTCGGCAGCGGCGCGGTCGTCGATTTGCGCCGGATCGGCCCGCTTGCCGAAGCGACGGTGCAGGAGTCGGTTGCGGCCGGAGCGGACCTGGTGGCGTTCAGCGGCGACAAGCTGATGGGAGGGCCGCAGGCCGGGCTGCTGGTCGGCCGGGCGGCCACGATCGACAAACTGCGGCTGCATCCGCTGCTGCGCGCGGTGCGGCTCGACAAGCTGTCGCTCGCCGCATTGGAAGCGGTCCTGCGCCTGCACGCGACCGGTCGGTCGGGCGACGTGCCGGTCTTGCGCATGATGGGGCAGGACGTCGCCACGCTGCGGGCGCGGGCCGAGCGCCTGGCCGGGCTGTTGGGCGAAGGTGCGACGGTCGAGGACAGCGCGGGGTTCGCCGGCGGCGGCACTCTGCCGGACGCCCCGATCCCGAGCCTGGTGGTCAGCCTGGCGGTCAGCGTGGCGGGCGACCCGGAGCGACTGGCCGCGCGTCTCCGCCGGCAGCGCCCGGCCATCGTCGGCCGCATCGCCGGCGGGCGCCTGCTGCTCGACATGCTGACGGTGGTCGACAACGAGGTGGCGGCGCTCGCGTCGGGTGTGAAGGCGGGCATGGAAGCGGCCCGCGTCGCATGAGGCTGGTGGTGGGCGTGATCGGCCATGTCGACCACGGCAAGACCGCGCTGGTGCGGGCGCTGAGCGGGATGGAAACCGACCGGTTGGCGGAGGAGAAGCGACGCGGCATCTCCATCGCGCTCGGGTTCGCGTTCCTGCCCATCCCCGGCGGCACCGTAGACCTGATCGACATGCCGGGCCACGAGCGCTTCGTGCGCACCATGGTCTCGGGCGCGACCGGCATGGCGGCGGCGCTGCTGGTGGTCGCCGCCAACGAGGGCATCAAGCCGCAAACCCGCGAGCACCTCGACATCGCCGCCCTGCTCGGCGTCTGGCGCGTGGTGGTGGCGATCAGCAAGGCCGATCTCGACCCGGCTGCCGCGGTAACGGCCGAAGCGGCGGCGACGTCCGAGGTGCGGCGCCGGGGCATGACCGTGGTCGGCAGCGTCCTGACCTCGGCCACCACCGGGCAAGGCATTGAGGACCTGCGCGCGGCCTTGGCGACGGCGGCCGGTGAGGCCCTGCCGCCGGCCGATGACGGGTTCTTCCTGCTGCCGATCGACCGCGCCTTCAGCATCACGGGGCACGGCACCGTCGTCACCGGCACGCTGCGG
The DNA here is from genome assembly GCA_963792675.1 of uncultured Alphaproteobacteria bacterium. GTDB lineage: Bacteria > Pseudomonadota > Alphaproteobacteria > Acetobacterales > Acetobacteraceae > JBBROS01. Next base: position 58,287 of record CAWBWT010000003.1, on the reverse strand, counting down.
CGCGGGCCGCTTGCGGTCAGCGACGAGGTCGCACTCGAGCCGGGCGGGCGGCGGCTACGCCTGCGCGGGCTGCAGGTCAACGGCGTCCGCACCAGCATCGCCATGCCGGGCCAGCGGGTCGCGGCCAACCTGCGCGACGTCGAGCCGTCGCAGGTGCCGCGCGGCGCGGCGCTCTGTTCCCGCGGCGCGCTGCTTCCCGCGACTTGGTTGAGCGTGGCGCTGGAGGCGGTGGCCGAGGCGCCGGAGCTGAGCAACGGCGCGCAGCTGACGCTGCTGGTGGGCACGGCGGAGATAGGGGTCAGGCTGCGGCTGCTGGACCGCGACGTGCTGGCGGCCGGCGAGCGCTGCTTCGCCCAGCTCCATGGCGCGGCGCCGGTGGCGATCCCGGCCCGCGAGCGCTTCATCCTGCGCCGCCCGTCCCCGGCGCAGACGGTGGCCGGCGGACGCGTCCTCGACCCCGGCGCGACCCGGCTACGCCGGCTGCGGCCCGCAGCGCCGCCGAGCGCCGACCACCTTCGCTTGGCCGCGTTGGCGGACGCCGAGCCCGCCGAGATCCTGCGCATGCTGGTGGAAACGGCGGGGACGGCCGGCGTCGGCCTGGCGAGGGCGTCGCAATGGGCAGGTGTGTCGGCGGCGCGCGCCACGATGCTGCTCGCGGCCGCGCCGGTCGCGATCCTCGGTGGTGGAACGGCGGTGACCCGGTCCGGCCTGGACGAGGTGGTCCGTGCCCTGCCCCGCGCGCTCGAGCGCCGACCGGACGGCGTGAGCCGCGAGCGGCTGCCGTCGCTGCTGCCCGGCGTCGGCGAGGCGGTGCTCGAGGCCGCACTCGCCATCCTCGGTCAGCGCGGCACGGTGCGCAGCAGCGGCGGCATGGTGCAGCTGCGGCGTCCGGAGCAGGAGCGCGACGCCGCCCGCGACGAGGCGATGGCGGCGGCTAAGCTGGCCGAGTCGCTGCGCCGCGCCGGCCTGTCGCCGCCCGATATCGGCGCGCTGGCCCCGGACAAGCTGTCCCAGCGGCTGGTCAACCGGCTGATCCGCGAAGGCCTCGCCGTGCGCACGGTGGATGTGGTGCAGAAACGCGACGTCGTGTTCCACCGCGACGCGGTCGAGACCGCCAAGGCGCGCTTGCGGCCGCATCTGTCACGCCCGCCCGGCCTGCTGGTGGGCGAAGCCGGCGCGGTGCTCGGCATCTCGCGCAAGTTCTCCGTGCCGCTGCTCGAGCACCTCGACGCCATCCGCTTCACGCGCCGCATCAAGGATCGACGGATCATCGCCGCGCCGGCGGCGGAAGGGTTGCCGCCGAGGTAGCGCGGGAATCGCTTGTCCCGGCGCGCGCAACCGGCGAGTCTGCCGGCACGATGCCGATCACTGAACCCGCCTCCCAGCAAGAGCTGCCCGGCAACGCAGCCGGGCCGGAGCAGCCGACCCCAATTCGCACGGTGGGCCGCATCACCGCGGCGCCGGCGCCGGAAACACGGCGTCTGTACGCTGCCGACTGGGCCGATTTCTGCCAATGGTGCCGGGCGGAGCGGCTGGCTTCGTTGCCGGCGGCCGCCGACACCTTGGCCGCCTACTTGCTCGCACGCGCGCCCAGCCTTGGCCGCGCGGCGCTCGCACGCCGGCGCGCCGCCATCGCCGCGGCCCATCGCGAGGCCGCGCATCCGGCGCCGGTGCTCGACGCCGCCGCGCGCCGGACACTGCGCCGCGCGCGAGCTCCGGCCGCATCACGACCCGGCTCGACGCGGCCCACCACGGCCCGGCTGGTGCAACTGGCGGCGCGCTGCCCCGGCGACCTCGCCGGACTGCGCGACCGGGCCGTGTTGCTGCTGGCGGCTGCGGGGCGCCGGCCGCCGCCCGCCCCCAAGATCCCGGTCGCGGTGCTGCTCCGGCTCGAAGCCGAGGACGTGCGCTTCGTTGAAGCCGGCGCGATGCTGGTGCTGCACCCGCGCAGCGATGACCGGTCCGTGCAGGAGATCGTGACGGTGCCGCGAGCTGCTACGCCGGCCGGCTGCCCGGTGCGGGCGCTCGAGCACTGGATGCGCGCGTCGGACACGCGGTTCGGTCCGGTGTTCCGCAAGGTGGACCGCTGGGGCAACGTGGAGCACGCCGGGCTCGGACCCGACGGCTTGCGCCGGATCCTCGCCCGGCGGACCACGTGACCGGCGGGGCGTGGTGAAAGGACGTTCGGCGGCCGGCAAGGCGGTCGAGGCAGCCGCGGCGCTGGACGCTTGGCTGACCGGCCAAAGCGACGCCGATCCGGGCCCGGCCGAGGACCGGCCCACACCAGGCGTCGAGGCCGGCGACCCGGCGGCGGCGCCCAGGCCCCGGCCGCGACCGGCGGCCGGAACGGGGTCGAGGCCGGTACCGGACCATACCGATTGGCTGCTGCACCGCCTTGCGGTTGACGGACCCGAGGCCGAGTTGGCGACCCTGCGTGAAGCCGTTTGCGGCGCCGGCCTCATCCCCTGGCAGCTCGACTTCGACGTGCTGGAAGAGGATTGGCTGCACCGACTGCTGGCCCCGGCCGGGCGGACACTGTCGGTGGCCGGCGCCCGCGTGCTCGCCGGGCAGCTGCGCGAGGCCGTGGAGCGGCGCCACGCCCTGGCCCATGCCCGGGTCGGGCGCAGCCGCGCCTGCGCCTTCGACCTGCACGCGCTGCAGCCGGTCCCCCCGGACATGCTGCGTCTCGGCCCCGACCATCCCGACGCCATCGCCTGGCTGTGGCGGCACTGGGGCACCACGGCGGCCTTGCGGCACGTGGCCGAGGACCAAGCGGCGGCCGAGCGTGCGCGCTTGCCGCTCGCGGACGGCCACGCCGCATGGTGCCTGACGTTCTGGGCCGCCGACTGGACGCCGTGGCCGGCCTTCGCGGCGCTGCGCCAGGCGTGGCCGGCATTGCGGTGCGTCGTGCGGCCGATCTACGACCCGGCGTGATGCCGTCCGATCTCGCCCCAGCCCCAATTTCTGGCCCGGTCCAGCACAGCCAAGCCGAGGCCTGGGAGGACCCTCCGTCCCGCCGACTAACCGGGAACGACGCGCCGGTGCTGACGATCGACGGGTTCGAGGGACCCCTCGATTGGCTGCTGGACATGGCCCGCGCGCGGAAGATCGACCTCGCCCGGCTGTCGATCCTGGCCTTGGTGGAGGCCTTCGCCGACGCCCTTGAAGCGGCGCTGGGCCGGCAGCAGGCGGCCGGGTTGCGGCTGATGGCGTGGGGCGACTGGCTGGTGATGGCGTCGACCCTGACTTTGCTGCGGTCGCGCCTGCTGCTGCCGGCCGACGGCGCCGCGGCCGAGGCCGCCCGCGACGAGGCGGAGGCGCTGCGCCGGCAACTGCTCGACCGCAAGCAGATCGCGACCGCCGTGGATTGGCTGGAGCGGCGGCCCCAGCTAGGGCGTGACGTGTTCGGGCGCGAGGCGTTCGGACGCGCGACCGGCGACCGCGCGGCCGGCGCCGCAGGGCGTGTCGGCGATGTCACCGAGCTGTTCCGGGCTTGCCTCGTTGCGTTGCGCTTGCCGGACGCAGCGGAGGAGTTCTTCCGGCCGCGGCCGCCGCTGTGGACGATGCCGCAGGCGGCGGCACGGATCCGGGCAATGCTGCCGGGCTTGGGGGAGCGGGGCGGTCCGTTCGAGGCGTTCCTGCCGCCGCTGCGGCCGGACATTCCGGATCGGCCCCTGCGCTGCCGGGCGGCGGTGGCGGGGACTTTCGCGGCGACGCTGGAACTCGCCCGGGACGGCACGTTGCGGCTTGAGCAGGCAGGGGCCGGCCTCGTGGCCTACGCGGCCGCGCCGGCCGTGGACGGGTCCGGGCCTCGGGAGATCACGCCGGCCGGGCGACCGGGCCGGGTTCGGCAAGCTCGTCGATGATCGGGCAGTCCGGCCGATGGTCGCCGCTGCAGGCGTCGGCGAGGGTTCGCAGGGTGCGGCTCATTGCGTGCAGCTCCGCCGCCTTGGCGTCCAGCGCGGCGACGTGGGCGAGCGCCAACCGCTTCACGTCGGCGCTGGCGCGGTGCTTGTCGCGCCACAACGCCAGCAGCTCACGCATCTCCGCCATGGAGAAGCCGAGGTCACGCGCGCGGTGCACGAAGCGGAGCGTGTGGATGTCCGCGTCGGCATAGCGGCGGTAACCGGCCTGGCTGCGCGAGGCGGCCGGAAGCAGGCCGACGCTCTCGTAGTAGCGGATCATCTTTGCCGATACGCCGCTGGCGCGGGCCGCCTCGCCGATGTTCACCGGCCTGCCTCCGCCCCGGTCGCCGGGCGCCAGCGCCGCAGCAGCAGCGCGCTGCCGACCACGCTGACGCTCGAGAACGCCATGGCCGCCCCAGCCAGCACCGGGCTCAGCAGGCCGAACGCGGCCAGCGGGATGCCGACCAGGTTGTAGGCGAAGGCCCAGAACAGGCCCTGCCGGATCCGCCGGTCGGTGCGGGCGGCGATGTCGAGCGCGGCCGGAACCAGCATCGGGTCGCCGCGCATCAGGGTGATGCCGGCGGCGGCGGCGGCCACGTCGGTGCCGGTCGCCATGGCCAGGCCGAGATCAGCCGCGGCGAGGGCGGCGGCGTCGTTCACCCCGTCGCCTACCATCGCCACCGGACCACTGGCGCGCAAGGCGGCCACCGCAGCGGCCTTGTCGGCCGGCAGCGCCTCGGCCCGCACTTCGTCGATGCCGAGCGCACGGGCGGCGGCCGCGGCGGCGCCGGGATTGTCCCCGGTCAGCAGCACGACGCGCTTCCCCGCCGCGCGCAGCCGCGCCACTGCGGCGGCGGCCCCGGCCTTGGGCGCGTCGCCGAACCCGAGCACGGCCAGCAGTTGGCTGCCCTCGGCCAGAAAGGACACGGTCCGTCCGTCCGCGGCCAAGCGGTCGGCGTCGGGCCGGAGCGCCGCGACGTCCACGCCAGCTTCCGCCATCAGCCGGGCATTGCCGAGCCGCAGGTGCCGCCCCGCCACCCGGCCCTCGAGCCCACGCCCCGGCAGCGCGCGGACGTCCTCGGCCCGCGTTCCGTCCGCCGAACCGTCCAGCCGGGCCGCACGCTCCACCACGGCGCGCGCCAGCGGGTGTTCGCTGCCCGCCTGCAGCGCGGCGGCGAGACGTATCGCCTCGTCTGCCTCGACGCCGGCGGCCGGCAGCAGTGCTACAAGCTCCGGCCGGCCTTCGGTCAGGGTTCCGGTCTTGTCGAACACCACGCTGCGGATCGCGCGCGAGCGCTCCAGCGACGCCGGGTCGCGGATCAGGATGCCGTGCCGGGCAGCGACGCCGGTCCCGACCATGATCGCCGCCGGAGTGGCGAGGCCCAGCGCGCATGGGCAGGCGATCACCAGCACCGCGACCGCATTCACCACCGCCGCTTCCACGCCCGCTCCGGCGGCCCACCAACCGAGGAACGTCACGGCGGCGATGGCCACGACCACCGGCACGAACACCGCGCTGACCTGGTCCACCAGCCGTTGCACCGGGGGCTTGGCGGCCTGCGCGTCCTCGACCAGGCGCACCATGCGGGCAAGCTGGCTTTCGGCGCCGACCGCCGACACCTCGGCCAGCAGCACCGCCTCGCCGTTCACCGCGCCGCCGACCAGCCGGTCGCCGGGGCGCTTCGGCACGGGCAGGCTTTCGCCCGTCAGCAGGCTTTCGTCGGCGCTGCCGGTCCCGTCGCGAACGGTCGCGTCCGCGGCGATGCGCTCGCCGGGGCGGACCACCAGCAGGTCGCCGATCCGCAAGTCGCTCGCCGGGATGTCGCGTTCGGTGACGCCTCGGCGCACCCGGGCCGTCTCCGGACGGAGCCGCTGCAACGCGCGGATGGCTTCGCCGGCCTGGCGACGGGCTCGTGTTTCCAGCCACTTGCCGAGCCGCACGAGGGCGATCACCACGGCCGATGCCTCGAAGAAGAGGTGGCCGCCATGCCCCGCCGCCAGCTCCCAAACGCTCAGGCCGTAGGCGGCGCTGGTGCCGAGCGCGACCAAGCTGTCCATGTTGCCGGTTCCGGCCCGCAGCGCCTTCCAGGCGCCGTGAAAGAACCGCGCGCCGAACCCGAATTGCACCAAGGTCGCGAGCAGCCATTGCACCGCGGGCGGCAGCGCGGCGTCGATGCCGAACGGCATCAGCAGCATTGGCGCCAGCAACGGTGCGGCGCAGGCCAGGGCCGCGGCCGCCAGCACGCCGTCGCGGCCGGCCGGCCGGTTTGACACAGCCACGCCGGCAGCCGGGACCACCGGACGCGCGGTGTAGCCGGCCCGGCGCACCGCCGCCTGCAGCGCGGCCGTGTCGGCGGAGCCGGCGAAGACCCGAACCCGCGCCTGCTCGGTGGCGAGGTTCACCTCGGCCGCGAGCACGCCCGGCACCGTGAGCAGCGCCCGCTCGACCCGGCCGGCGCATGAAGCGCAAGTCATGCCGTCAACGGCGAGGTCGGTCACCTGCTCGAGGGCCGGGTAGCCGGCCGTCTGCAACGCTTCGGCCAGCGCCGCCGCTCGAAAGCCGGGCGCCACGTCGGCGGAGGCCCGCTCGCTGGCCAGGTTCACCGCCACGTGCTCGACCCCAGGCACGGCAGCGACGGCGCGTTCCACCCGGCGCACGCAGGCGGCGCAGCTCATGCCACCCACCTGAACGTCGACCCGCGCCGATCCCGCGGCGCCGGGGCGGCCAACGGAAGGCTCTGCGACGATCTGGTCCATCTCGTTCATTCCCGCATCATCCGGCATGGAGATGGGGGTTCCCACCATGGGAAGGTCAAGGGGACTGGTGCCACTTGACCTTGCCAGCTTGGAAGGGCGCAAACCCGGTGCAGGCAGATGAGGAGAACGCGATGCAACGCTTCAAAGTCGACGGCATGACCTGCGGCCACTGCGAGCGGGCCGTGACCGAGGCAATCCACACAATCGATCCGGGCGCGACGGTGCAGGTGGACCGGCCCGCCGGGACCGTCAGCACGGATAGCCAGGCCGATCCGCATCGCCTCGCGGCAGCGGTCCAGGCCGAGGGGTACGACGCCCGGCCGCTTTAGGCGGCCATTGGGGCCAGCCACTCGGTTTCACGGACGACGACCGAACGCAGCACTTCAAGCAACTCGGTGCCGGCGCTGGACTGGTTGGAGAACGCATCCGCTAGCGTTACGCCCGGCAGCCCGGCAACGGCTGAACCGACGCCGGCGAACCCCATCGACCATGACGGGAAATCCCGGGCGGTGATCGGGCCGAGCTGCAGGACCGTCACCTCGCTGTGCCGCTGGTCGCACTGGATGCGTTCGAACGCCCGCTCGAGCGCGGCGAGCGGGCCTTCGAGCACCTGGGCGAAGCACCCGTCGCTGAACAGCAGGCCACCGGTCAGCTGATCGCGCGCGTTGTTCACCCGCGACGTGGCCAGGATGTCGGCGATTCCCTGCGGCGCCACGGCCGCCGTGAGCCGGCTGCGGCTGCAATATAGGACGCGGAACAAGTGCCTCATCGGTGGAAGATCCTTTCTGCGTTTCCCCAGTGTTTACAGTTGAACGAAGCCGGCCAGGACGCCGGCGACTTCGTGGGCCGGGACCGGCTTGCTGAACAGGTATCCCTGCACCGAGGTGCAGCCTTCGGCGCGGATGCGGCGAAGCTGGTCCGACGTCTCGACGCCTTCGGCGATGGTGGAGATCCCCAAGCTCAGGCCCAGCGCGGTGATGGCGCGGATGATGGCGTTCTGGCTGACGACATCGCCGCGGTCTTTGACGAACGAACGGTCGATCTTGATCTTGTCGAACGGGAAGCTGTGCAACTGGCTGAGCGAGGAGTAGCCGGTCCCAAAATCGTCCATCGCCACCCGGACCTCCATGTCGCGCAGGCGGTGCAGCGTCTCCAGCACGAGCTGATCCTCGCGCAGCAGGACGCTTTCGGTGATCTCGATCTCGAGCCGGCGACCCGGCAGGCCGGATAGCTCCAGCGAGCGAGCGATCATGTCGACGAGTCGAGCGGTGTCGCCGAACTGGTGCGACGACACGTTGACGGCTACCGAGACGGCAGCCGGCCAGCGCATCGCCTCGCAACAAGCCTCGCGCATGACCCAGTCGCCCAGCGGCACAATGAGCCCGATTTCCTCGGCGAGGGGGATGAAGTCGGCCGGCGACACAAGGCCCCGCTCGGGATGGCGCCAGCGCAGCAGCGCCTCGAACCCGACCACGGAGCTGGTGTCGAGATCGATCTGCGGCTGATAGTGCAGCTCGAACTCGCGCAATGCCATCGCACGGCGCAGATCGATCTCGAGCGCGCGGCGGGCGCGTGCCCGGCGGTCCATCTCAGGCTTGAAGAAGCTGAACGTGCCGCGGCCGGACTGCTTGGCGTGGTACAAGGCAAGGTCGGCGCTGCGCAGCAGCTGGGCGTAATCCGCCCCGTCGTCCGGCGCCACTGCAAGGCCGATGCTGGCGCCGATGTTGATGAGGTGGCCGTCGATCAGATAGGGGCGGCCCAGCGTGTCGACGATCCGGGCCGCCATGCGGCCGAGGTCGTCCCGCTCCGGCACCGCCAGCGTCAGCAAGGCGAACTCGTCGCCGCCCAGCCGGGCCAGCACATCGGCCGGCCGCACCACCGATTGCAGCCGCTTGGCCACGACCCGCAGCACCGCATCGCCGACCGGATGGCCGAGCGTGTCGTTGACTGCCTTGAAGCGGTCCAGATCGATCATCATTAACGCGGGCCCGCCGCTGTTAGGCAGGGCGGCGTCGGGCGGGGCGCCGTCAGGCTCGCCGCCGAGTGCCGCGAGCACGCGCTTCTCGAACAACGGCCGGCTCGGCAAGCCGGTCAGCGGATCGCGCATCGCCCGTTCGATTGCCTGCGCCTCGTCCGCGCGGCGCGACGTGACCTCGTCAAACGACGCGCTCCATTGCCCGTCCTCGAGAAAGGCGACCTGCACGGTGAAGAACCGGGGGACGACGCCGTTGCTGCGCAGCACCAGGCTCGACGATGCCGCGGACCCGTCCACGGCGGACCGCAGCAGCGCGTCGAGGCGGTCGAACTCGAGCTCGCCGAACAGGCCACCGGTTCGGAGCAGTCCGATCACGGAAGCGGACTCGGTGGGCGCCGCCGGCTTGAGGTCCAAGGCAGTGACGAGCCGCGTATTGGTGAATAGGACCTGCATCGAGGCATCGAACGTCAGGACGCCGACCGGCATGCCGTTCAGCAGCGCCCGCAGGTGGCCGTTGCCGGGGGTCGGCGCGGCGGCCAAGGCGGCGCGGTCGGCAACCGGTTCCGAGGTGAGAAAAAAGGCCACAACCACCCCGCATGGCGTCAAACTACGGCAAACAAGACCTTGACTGGTTATAACCGGGCCGGCACGGCCGCACCGTCAGGAACGGTAATGACTTGACGCAGGGAGGCAGACATTGGCGGCAAACGAGGTTGACGCGAAACGGCAGCTGGTCGAGGCCGGCGCGATCCTGGCCTTTATCGGCCAAGGCGACATGACGAGGGGCCACGTGTCGGTGCGGCTACCGGGGCGGCCCGAGCTGTTTCTGATGAAGCCGCACAGCGTCGGCCTGGATGAGATCACACCCGACAACATCCTGACGATCGGGTTGGACGGTGCGGTGGTCGCCGGGTCGGCGCGGCGGCACAGCGAGGTGTTCATCCATTCCGAGATCTACCGCGCCCGGCCGGACGTGGGCGCCGTCATCCACACCCACCCGCGGCATGCGGTCGCCTTCTCGGCCACCGGACGCCCATTGCGGCCGCTATGCCAGGGCGGCGCCGTGTTCGCCGGCCGGCTGCCGGTGTTCACCGCCACCATGGACCTGATCCGCTCGGAGGCAACCGGCCGCCTCGTCGCCGAAGCGCTGGGCCCGCATCAAGCGGTGCTGATGCGGGCGCACGGCGTCGCCATGACCGGCCGCACGCTGGAGGAGGCGGTGATCGGCTGCGTGATGCTCGAGGAGGCGGCGGAGATCCAGCTGCTGGCCGAGGCGGCCGGGATCGACACGCCCGACTTCCCGGCCGAGGACGTGGCCCGGCTGCGCGACAACCTCGGGCGACCCGAGCAGCACGCCATCAACTTCGCCTACCTGGCGCGGCGGGCTATGGGCGCCCGGCCTACGAGCCGCTGAACCAGTTATAGCCCTGGTCCTCCCAATAGCCGCCCGGGTATTCGTTCGTGACGAACAGGGCGCGCACGAATTTCGGGTTCTTGAACCCGAGCTTGGTGGGCACCCGCACCTTCATCGGAAACCCGAACTCGGTCGGCAGCGGGCGGTCGCCGAACGCGGTCGCCAGGATCGTCTGCGGATGCAGTGCCGACGGCATATCAAGGCTGGTGTAGTAGCGGTCGGCGCACTTGAACCCGACATAGCGGGCCGACAGGTCCGCGCCGACGCGCTCCAGCAGGCTGCGCAGCGGCACGCCCGACCAGGCGCCGATCGCGCTCCAACCCTCGATGCAGATGTGCCGGGTGATCTGGCTCTCCTGCGGCAAGGCACCCAGCCGCTCCAGCGTCCATGGCGAGCGGTCCTCGACTAGGCCCGACACCTCGAGCCGCCACTCGGCGGGGTCAATCTCCGGCGTGTCGTCGGCGGGGTAGAAGCCGTTATAGGGGAACGGGTCGGTGATGTCGGCCGCCGCGTAGGTGGGCGCCAGCCGGTTGGGATCGAACAGCAGCGCCTGGATCCGGTCGTTGAACCGTGACATCGCCCACAGCGCGCGGTCGACGGCGTCGCCGTCGTGCAGGCTGCACCCGGTCAGCAGGCTGATTGCGCCCAACGAGACGGCGCCGCGCAGCACTCCGCGCCGTTCGAGTTGCCGGAGCCGCGGCCGCAGGTCGGCCAGGGTGATGGCGGTTGTGGTGGGTCGTGGCATCGCTACAGCAACTCCGCCGGCGGCCTGGTTCGCCCGGTGATCATCGGCAACAAGGTTCGCGGCACCAGGGCCACCAGCAGCAAATGCAGCGCCACGAAGCCGACCAGGCCCGACATTGCCGCGAAATGCACCCGCCGGGACGCCTCGTAGCCGCCGAACAGGAGTGCCAGGGATTGGAACTGCACCGGCTTCCAAAGCGCCATGCCGGACAGCACCAGCACGATCCCGAGCAGCAGGGCCACGATATAGGCCAGCCGCTGCACCGCATTGTAGACGCCAAGCCGATGGTCGAGCGCGAAACGCAGCCCGGCGCGCAGGTCGCGCCAGACTTCTCGCGGCCCGAGCGGCAGCAGCCGGCGTCCGAAATGCCCGCTCAGCAATCCATGGAGGATGTAGGCCAGGCCGTTGGCCGCCAGCAGCCACATGAGCGCCAGATGCCAGGCGATCGCACCGCCGAGCCAGCCCCCAAGCGTGAGCGGGCGCGGGATGACGAAGCCGAGAAACGGGCTGGCGTCGTAGATCGCCCACCCGCTCATGACCATCCCGGTGACGGCCGCGGCGTTGATCCAATGCGTCAGCCGCACGGTCCCGGAATGGACGATGCGCGGTTCGATGCGGCGGTCGAGGTCCGGTGTCTGCTGCAGCATGACGGCCTACATCGGCGGCGTAAGACCGTCCTTGCCGATGTTGACCGAGGCCGCGGTGACCGTCCCGTCTGCGACGCGCTGGCCGTTGATCACGACCTTCGCGCCCGCCTTGATCGCGTCGCGCCCGGTCGGCTCGAACAGCACCACCGGGACGTCGTCCGGGATCAGCACCTTCTTCTCGCCCTCGGCGAACTTCACCGTCGCGACCCGGCCGTTGGTGCCGACGAGGCTGCCGACGGTGCCATTGGTCATGGTCGAGCCGCCGCCTTCGAGGTCGTACGGCCGGAAGCCCTCGCCGCTGCCGCGCATGCTCGGCGGAAAGACGTGCACCTCGAGCGCCTTCAGCGTGCCGTCGGGCTGCGGCGCTGCCGCGGTGCCGATGTAGCTGTCGGGCTGGATGTCGCTCAGCTTGGCGGCGAGGACGTAGGTGGTGCGCAGGACGGGCGGCAGCGCGACGTGCTCCTTGCCGCCGCGGCGGGTCACGAGGGTGAGCTCGGTGGCGCTGGCAGCCTCGATGGTGCCGCGCAGCCGGGCCGGGCCGGGTTGGCCCGACGGCGCCGGCTGCGCCACGGCCGTCCCGGTCAGGCCGATGACGGCGATCAGGACGCGGCTTAACTGGTTTCGGTTGGTCATGGAGATCCTCGGCTGGTCGCCGCGCGGCGAGGGCGGCTGCAATGATGACGCACGGTGCACTCGCTTCTTCTCCGCCGCCAGCCCAGCAGCGGCCCGAGGCGCAGCAGACGCGGGCAAATCCGGCGGTTCACGATTTGGTGCATCGCGCGGCACGGCCGCTTGCTGCAGTCCGGTTACGACAGCGCCGGGGAGTGTTGCCGCCGACCGGCACCGCGGCGCACCCAACCCGGAGAGGTCATGAGATACCTGCTGCTGATCCTGTTCTGCGCGATGCTGTCGGTGGTGGCGCCCCCGGCCCATGCCTCGACCGAGTTGCGGATCGGCTTGCAGGACGATCCGGACTCGCTCGATCCGGTGCTGAACTGGACGTTCGTCGGCCGGCATGTGCTGCAATCCCTATGCGACAAGCTGGTCGACCTCGATCCGCAGGGCGGGATCGTGCCGATGCTGGCCACGGGATGGCAGTGGTCGGACGACGGCAAGGTCCTGACGCTGCGCCTGCGCGACGGGGTGGAGTTCCACGACGGCAGCCGCTTCGATGCCGCGGCGGTGCGGTTCAATCTCGAGCGCGCGCTGACGCTGCGCGGCTCGCGCCGCCGGGCCGAGATCGACGCCATCGAGCGCGTCGAGGTGGTCGATCCGCTGCAGGTCCGCTTGGTGCTGAAAACGCCGTCGGTGCAGGTGCTGGCGGCGCTCAGCGACCGGGCCGGGATGATGGTCTCGCCCGGCGCGGTCGAGGCGGCCGGCGCGGCGTTCGGCGACCGGCCGGTCTGCGCCGGGCCATACCGGTTCGTGGAACACCGGCCGCAGGACCGACTGGTTTTGGAGCGGTTCCCGGCACATTGGCGGGCATCCGAGTATGGCATCGATCGGCTGGTGTTCCGGCCCATGCCGGACAGCACGGTGCGGCTGCTGAACCTGCGCTCCGGCAGCCTCGACCTGATCGAGCGGCTCGGGCCCAACGACGTCGCGGCGACCGAGCGTGACTCGGGCTTTGCCGTGCAGGCGGCGATCGGGCTCGGCTACTACAACCTGACCTTCAACATGGCCGGTCCCGGAGCTAACGCCACCGTTGCCCGGACGGCGGCCGTGCGGGAAGCCCTGGACCTCGCGATCGACCGCGACGCCATCAACCAGGTCGCCTTCGCCGGCCGGGCCGAACCCGGCAACCAGCCATTTCCGCCCGACAGCCCCTGGTACGATCGGACGCACCCGGTGCCGGGCCGCGACCTCGCCGCGGCAAAGGCCAGGCTGGCCGGGGTTGGCCCGGTCACAATCGAATTGCTGGTGCCGACCGATCCGGAGCGCCAGCAGGTCGGGCAGATGATCCAGGCCATGGCCGCCGAAGCGGGCATCACAGTGCGGGTCGCTGCGATGGAGCTGATCTCCCTGCTCGACCGCGGCAAGCGCGGCGAGTTCCAGGCCTATTTGGTCGGATGGAGCGGCCGGTCTGATCCCGACCTCAACATCACCCCGATGCTGTCCTGCGGCGCGGCCGGCAATGACGGGCGCTACTGCAGGCCGGCGCTCGACGCGGCGCTGGCCGAAGGGCGCGGCACCGCCGACCCGGCCCGCCGCCGAGCCGCATACAACGCGGCGGTCGGCGTGCTGCTGTCGGACCGGCCGACGCTCTACCTTTACCATGCAAAGTGGATCTTCGCGCACGCGGCGTCCCTGCACGGGTTCAAGGCCTATGCCGATGGCATTATCCGGGTGGACGGTCTGCAGCTGGCCAAGTGAGCCGATCCCCTGCCGGCGGTTGACCACAAGTAGACGTGATAACGGTGATTGCTCGGCCAAGCGCACGAGAGTTGCCTGGCTGCGACCGAGTAGCTTAAGGCAAATTCCGTGCTAACCGGCTCGTGAGGCGAGCTGTCGCTCCATGGGGAAAGAGCAACTTTCCCCGATCAAACGAGTCCGACTGATCGAATGTTGCTCGAGACACGGGACATAACCATCAGCACTTCTTGTCCGACGCCTCGCCAAGGTCGTCGCTCGACCCCACGGAGGCTAGCCATGCCGCTCTCGCACTCTGCCCCACATCCCGAGGCGGCCCGCCGGTGACCACCGCCGCCGACGCCAGGACTACCGTTTCCGCCGCACGGCGATCTGGCGGGAGATCCCCCCTCGTCCGCGCTTACCTGCTGCTGGCCGTTCTGCTCGCGGCTGTCAGCGCCGCGGCCTATCCGCTGCGGCTCGACGCGTTGCCGGTGGCCGGCTATTGGCCGAAACGGATTGTGCTGCTGCTCGCGATCTCCGGCGTGACGGCGTGCTTCCTGTTCGCGGCACGACCTTGGACGTGGTCCGACACGCGCAGCAAGTTCGCTTGGGCGCTGCGTCGCTCGTCACGCAGGATGCAGGTCGGCTTCGCGCTGCTCGCTTTCGCGCTCACGGCGCTGATCGCCACCGCGGCGCTGCACGCAGTACCGATGTCGGGCGACGAGAACACATACGTTCTGCAAGCCAACATGTTCGCGCATGGGCGGGTATCGGCCGACCCGGCGCCGGCGCCCGTCCGTTCGTTCTTCGCCCAAGCCTACGTGTTTCAAGCCGGCGACAAGCTGATCTCGCAATATCCGCCGGGCTGGTCGGCGGTGCTGGCGGCGGCGAGCCTGGCCGGCATCCCCCACGTGCTTATCAACCCGTTGGTCGGCGCGCTGACGGTGCTGGCCTTATGGCAGTTCGCGGCCCGGCGCAGCGGCGCGGACGCGGCACTTGTTGCCACGCTGGTCATGACGAGCTCGGCATTCTTCCTGCTCAACTCTGCCTCGTTCTACAATGGCAGCATCGTAGCCCTGTTCGGGATGCTGTTCGTCGCCTCGGCGGCCGCCTTCCTCGATCGGCCCGGCGCCTGGCAGGCGCTTGGGCTTGGCGTCTGGTTCTCGGCCATCGCCGTCACGCGCCACTTCGACGCGCTCGTGTTCGCCCTGCCGGTCGCGATCGAGATGCTGCGTCGCGGCACAATGCGGCATTGGCGCCTGGCGCCGCTGGCCGCCGCCGCGGCGTTGCCATTGCTGGCGGCGCTGGTGCTGTATGATTGGCGCGCGACCGGCGCGCCATGGACGATCCCGCAGACCCTGCGTGACCCCAATGACGGGCTGCTCGGCGCTTATTGGCACGTGACGCGCGTGACAGCGATTTCGGTCAAGCGAGTGATCGAATTGGCCGAGTGGGTGTCGGTCCCCTTTGTCGCGGCCCTGGCTTGGGCGCTGGTGCAGAAGGCGCGCCAGCGACGGCTGGCCTTCTACGACCTGTATGGGCCGCTGTTCCTGGCCGGATATTGGCTGCAATGGTCCGATGGCGGCTATCGCTGGGGGCCGCGTTACATCCTCCCCGCCCTCCCGTTCATGGCGCTCGCGGTTGCCGACCAGGCTTGCTGGATGCTGCGTACCCGGCGCTCGACGGGTCTCGCCCACCTGCTCGCGATCTCGGTGCTGGTTTCGCTCACCCAACTGCCCTCATTCATGTTCCGGTCGAAGCAGCTGATCGAGGAGTTGCAGGACGTCCGCTTCCAAGTCGCCCAAGCCGGGCTGCATGATGCGGTGGTGCTCGTCACGGCCGGGCCGGGGCAGCTCTGGCCGATGGACCCGAGCGACCTGGCGCGTAACGGCCTCACCTTGGACGGCGACGTCATCTATGCGCATGGTCCCCGGATGTTCGCCGGCCCGATCACGCCGGCGGAGATCGACCGCACCGTGCACGCGTTGCGCGACCAGTTCCCCCGCCGCAGTGTCTGGCTGTACGAGCGCGTGCCCGGCCGGCTGCCCGGCCAGCTGGTGGAGCGCTGAGCCGGCGGACCCAAGTCTCCCGCTGCCAACCCCTGTTTCGGACCTGCCCATTGCATCCCGGCGGGAACGCGGAGGACGATGGCCGTCCGCCAAACGCCAGGGAGCGACCGCCATGACCACCACTCACTCCGGCCCGCGCTGGACCCGCCGCCCGCCCGGTTCGAACTGGGGCGAGTTCGGGCCTGACGACCAGCGTGGCCGGATGAACCTGCTGACCCCCGAGAAGGTTCTGCAAGGGATTGCCGAGGTCCGCGAAGGCCGCACCTTCTGCTTGAGCTTGCCCCTCGACCTGCCCGGCGGCAACGCGCTCAACCCGCGCCGCTTCCCGCCGGTGCTGCGCCCGACCCTGCGCGATGCCACCCCCAACTTCGTGTGCGACCTGGCCGAGAGCGGCCATTCCGACGTGGTGTGCGACGATCTCGCGGTGCTGTATCTGCAATACTCCACCCAATGGGACAGCTTCGCGCATGTCGGCAGCTTGTTCGACGCCGATGGCGACGGCCGTCGCGAGCGGGTGTTCTACAACGGCTTCCGCGGCGGCGAGCACATCACCGGGCCGTCCGATGCCGCCGATGCCGGCGTGCCGAACGGCCCCGGCGGCCGCAGCACATCGCGGGCCGGCGCCCTGGGCATCGAGAACATGGCCACCGCCTGCGTCCAAGGCCGCGGCGTGATGATCGACCTGCACGCGCATTTCGGGCGCGAGCGCAAGCTGGTCGGC
Source organism: uncultured Alphaproteobacteria bacterium (assembly GCA_963792675.1). Lineage (GTDB taxonomy): Bacteria > Pseudomonadota > Alphaproteobacteria > Acetobacterales > Acetobacteraceae > JBBROS01. The sequence goes on along the minus strand of CAWBWT010000003.1, from coordinate 41,702 downwards.
TATGCCGAGCTGATGCAGGTGATGGCCGAGGATGACGTCACCGTGGAGCCCGGCGACATGGTGTGCTTGCACACCGGTTTCGGGCAGATGCTGCTCGAGGCCGGCGGCAGGCCGGAGCCGCACGCGCTGCACCATACCTGTCCAGTGTTAAACGGCCGCGACCATGAGCTGCTACAATGGATTACCGATAGCGGCTTAGTGGCGTTGATTGCCGACAACTACGCGGTCGAGGCGGCGCCCGCCGAGCCGGGCGGCGACGACTGTGCCTCGCTGCCATTGCATGAGCACTGCCTGTTCAAGCTGGGCGTCCATCTCGGCGAGATCTGGCATCTGACGCCGCTTGCCGAGTGGTTGCGCAAGCACCGCCGTTTCCGCTTCCTGCTGACCGCCCCGCCACTGCGCCTGCCTGGCGCGGTGGGCTCGCCGGCGACGCCGGTCGCGACGGTCTGACCGATGCCCGAGGCCCAACCTTACCGTCCGGACCGGCCCTGCCCGCTCGACGGCCTGCGCGTGCTGGATTTCTCCCGCCTCGTCGCCGGCAACATGCTGACGGTGCAGCTGGCCGATTTCGGCGCCGAGGTCATCAAGCTCGAGCCCGCGTCCGGCGACCCGCTGCGGCATTGGCGCGAGGACGGCGTCGATGCCTACTGGAAGGTGTACGGCCGCAACAAGAAGAGCATTCGCCTCGACCTGCGCGGGGCCGAGGGCAAGTCGCTGCTGGCCCGGCTGATCCCGACCGCCGACGTGCTGGTGGAGAGCTTCCGCCCGGGCAGCATGGAGGCGGCCGGGTATGGGCCGGATGAGGTGGCCCGGCTCAACCCGCGCCTGGTGTTCGTGCGGGTGTCGGGGTTCGGCCAGACTGGGCCGTACGCGCAACGGCCGGGGTTCGGCAGCTTGGTCGAGGCCATGAGCGGGTTCGCCGCCAAGAACGGGTTCGCCGACAAGCCGCCGGCGCTGCCCAACCTTGCCCTGGCCGACATGGTGGCCGGCATCCAGGGCGCGTTCGCGGTCATGGTGGCTTTGCGTGAGGCGGCGCGTCCCGGCGGGCGCGGCCAAGTGATCGACCTTTCCTTGCTCGAGCCGCTGCACATGGTGCTCGGCCCGGACGCGGCGGCGTGGCGGATTACCGGCCGCATTCCGCCGCGTTCGGGCAACCGTGCGTCCATCACTGCGCCGCGCAACATCTATGCGACTTCGGATGGCGGCTGGGTGGCGCTGTCGGCTTCGACCCAAGCGATGACGGAGCGCCTGTTCCGCGCCATCGGCCGGCCCGAGTTGATCGAAGACCCGCGCTTTCGCAGCAACGCCGACCGGCTGGCGCATGTCGGCGAGGTCGACGCCATTATCGGTGACTTCGTCGGCGCCCGCACCCTAGCCGAGAACCTGCGGTTCTTCGAGGCGGCGGAGACCACGGTCGGGCCGGTATACGACGCCAGCGGCTTCGAGGCGGACCCGCATGTCCAAGGCCGCGGCGTGCTGGTCGAAATGGCGGACGACGATCTCGGCAGCGTTCCGATGCACGCCGTGGTGCCGCGTCTATCGGGCACGCCGGGCGCGCTGCGGCGGCGGGCGCCAAACCTGGGCGAGCACGAGGCCGAGATCCTGGCCGCCCTGCCCCCGGTTCCCCCGCCCGCCGCGCCGGGGTGATGCGGTAGCGCGCAACCGGAGTTAACCGCCCAACTGGTACGAGATGTGCTTGCCCTCTGCGGCAACGCTCATCGGAGTTCAGTATGGCCTATCTTCCACCCGCCGAGTTCGTCAGGAAGGCGATCGATGCCGGCGAGGCGAAGGTGTTCATGGCGACCAAGGACACCCTCATCCGCGCCTACATGGCCGGCGCCATCCTGGCCCTGGCCGCCGCCTTTGCCGTCACCATCAACCAATCCACCGGGCAGCCCCTGGTCGGCGCGCTGCTGTTCCCGGTCGGCTTCTCCATGCTGTACCTGCTCGGCTACGATCTGCTGACCGGGGTCGTCGTGTTGACCCCGCTCGCGTGGCTCGACCGGCGGCCCGGCGTCACGGTCGCCGGCGTGCTGCGCAACTGGGCTCTTGTGTTCGGCGGCAACTTTGCCGGCGCTCTCACCGTCGCGGTCATGATGGCGATCGTGTTCACCTTCGGCTTTGCCACCGAGCCGAGCCCGGTCGGCAAGGTGATCGCCGGCATCGGCGAGGCGCGTACCCTCGGCTACGCCAAGTATGGTGCGTCGGGCATGCTAACGCTGTTCGTGCGTGCGGTGATGTGCAACTGGATGGTGTCCACGGGTGTGATCGGGGCGATGATCTCGACCTCGGTTCCGGGCAAGGTGATCGCGATGTGGATGCCGATCACGGTGTTCTTCTTCATGACCTTCGAGCATTCGATCGTGAACATGTTCCTGTTCCCGTCGGCACTGATCATGGGCGGCCAGTTCTCGATCATGGACTACCTGATCTGGAACGAAATCCCGACCCTGATCGGCAACATCGTCGGCGGCATCGCCTTCACCGGATTGATGCTGTACTCGACCCATGCCCGTCCCGGCGGCACGCGCGCACCGGCTGGGAGGGTCGCCGCGGAATAGGACCGTAGGCGAGGCCGTTCATTCGACCCGGCTTGAATCTTGCAGGCCGTAGCTGGCGATCGACTGCGTGGCGTCCGCGATCTCCCCGGCCGTCAAGAGATGCGGCTCGCCGAGTTGCAGTGCCTGGCAATACTGGTGTGCCAGAGTCTCCAACTCGACCGCGAGCCACATCGCCTTCTCGAGGCTGGTGCCCACCACCACCATGCCGTGATTAGCGAGCAGACAGGCGTTGCGTCCCTCAAGGGCGGTCAGGGTATGGGAAGCGAGTTCGGCGGTTCCGAACTTGGCATAGGGCGCACAGCGCACGTCGTCGCCGCCGAACACCGCGATCATGTAGTGCACCGGCGGGATCGGCCGGCGCAGGATCGCGAGCGTGGTGCAATACGGCGCGTGTGTGTGCACCACCGCCCCCGCGTCCGGCCGGCCGCGCAGGATGTCGATGTGGAACCGCCATTCGGTGCTGGGCTTGAGCGGACCGGTCCAACCGCCGCGGTCGCCCTCGAGCGGCATGCTGGCCACGTCCTCGGGACGCATGCGTTCATAGGGGGTGGCGGAGGGCGTGATCAGCATGCGGTCGCCGCAGCGGACGCCGATATTGCCGGATGTCCCCTGATTGATGCCGAGCGCGTTCATGCTGCGGGCCGCTTCAACGATGGCGACGCGGAGGCCGGCCTCCGTGGTGTGTGCGTCCGAGTGGACCGGTTCAGGCATGGGCGTCTCGAGCTGAAGGCGGGCGGCTGGACTCTTGCGTGCCGGCATATCCGGTGGAGTCGCAGAGTCCAACAGGCTGGCTTAGCCCTGAACTCTTGTGATCCCGGGCCGTCCGGCACCGACGATGCGGGGGGCTACGGGTGGCCGCGACGGGCGGAGAATGAGGCCTTTGCTGTCGAGCTCGACGTCGGCATCGCGATAAACCGCCGTCGCGACCTTGAGCGACTCCACGAACCGCATCTTGAAGTGGGCCAGTTTCTTGTACGAAGCGCCGAACTGGGCGTAGAGCGCAGGCCATGACACCGTGCGCGCTTGCGGCAGCACGTGCAGGCGGTAAGCCAGCCAGCAATACACGTCGAGCGCCTGCGAATTGTTCGAGATCGCCTGGATGGCCGCTTCCTCGAGCGGGACCGGATGCCGCTTGAGCTGCTCGAAGAAGGTTTCGGAGAGCCTTGCGGTCTCTACGAACAGGCTGCCCTGGTTGCTCGAATCGTCCACGAACATCGCTGCATCGACGATGTTCTGGTTAATCAGCCCGGCCCGCCCCCCTGCTGCACGTGGAAGGTAAGGCGGCAGCGTGATAGCCGGTCGGCCTGCTCGCGCACGTCGCGGAAGCTCTTGCCGCCGATAGGAATGCCAAGCCGGCCCAGCCACGCATGCAGGGAGCGGCCCAGCGCCACGTCGCGGCTGTTGGTGCGCAAGGCTTCGGATTGCAAATAGAGCAGGATCAGCCGGGCCCGCGAGCCGTAGGGGACGCCGCAGAACTCGGTCTCGAGCCCCGGCAGGTTGCGGCGGCCCGGTTCGACCACGAGGGTGACGCGTTCGGTTTGCACCTTCCAGACCGCATCGTCGGCCAGGCGCTTGTGCGGCAGGGCGGCCTGGCACCAGCCGGAGTAAAGGAAGCCGATGCCGGCGTCCTCGTCCTGCATATAGGCGATGGCAACCTCGATGGCCTTGCGGTCGGCATCGGTTTCGGCTGCCAGCAGCGCGCCTCGTGTGCCGAGTTCGGCGATCAGCTTGTGAACCGCGGCCACGTCCTCACCCCTTCGCAACAGAGCGACATCTCATGGATTGCGAGGTTGCACAGAAGCCTGTGCGGCGTCCACTTGGACTCTAGCGATCGGTAGTACCTAGGGAGGTTATTAGTAGAACTCTATTAGTATGCTCGCATGAGTCCAGTGGATAACCCGCTAAGTCCTTGACGCGCGGGAAGCACCCGGCACAGGAGTCCAGTTGCGGATCGCAGCAGTCCAGGCGGCGTCCCGGAAACGAGTCGGAGGCGACTCGGACGGTCGAGGCAGGCGGCCGTTCCAGGGTCGGGAGACCTACGGGTCACAAAGTTCAGCCTCCGGCCGGCGGTCCATCCCAAGAGTCCAGCTTGTGCCCACTGCGCGGGCGGTGGTCGCAAGAGTCCACTCACGCGTCGGCCGGCAGCCCGTCCCAAACTTCCCCGCCGGCGAGCGGTCGCGGCAGCAAGCCTTGCTCGGCCGCGTATCGCCGGGCCAGATCGATCGCCGGCTGCAACCCGGCGCGGCCGATCGGCAGTGTCGTGCCGCCGCCGGGAACCGCCGCGGCGGCCTGGGCATTGCGGAACATGCGCAGCAGCTCGGCGACGAGCTCGGGCCGGCGCTCGGCCAGCTCGCGCCGGACGGTGACGAGGTGGTTGACCGGGACGAAGCCTTGGCGCCTGAAGAAGGCCGCGCCGGCGGTGGCCGGATCCGGGAACACCGTGCGCAGACGCGGGTCGGCGGGCACATCGTTGCCGACGATCACCGCGTCCAAGGCGCCCGCATGCAGCATCGCCAGTATGTCCTGGCCAGCCGGCGCCCGCTCAGCCCAATCCGGGTCGCGGTATTCGGCGACGTGTGCGTCCTCGAACGTGGTCCAGCGCACCGCGTCCGGGCGGACGCCATGGTCGTCGGCGAGGATGCCGCGCAGCCAGAGCCCGGTGGTCTGGCTGTAAGCGCGCACCCCGACCCGGCGGCCGACCAAATCGGCCGGGCCGGCGATGCTGCTGTCGGCGCGGCACAACAGCGCCGGCTCCTGGAACCGCGCCGCCATCGTCACCGGCAGCAGGACCAGCGGCTTGCCCCACGCCTTCGCCTGCAGGAAGGTGGCGATCGCCATCTCGGACACATCGAACGCCGCGTCCCGCACCATCGGCGCAAAGGCGCGGCTGATCGGCGACACGTCGGTGAACTCGAGGCGCAACCGGTCCGAGACGACCGTGCCCGAGGTGAGCGGCTGCGTGTGGCGATAGCGGCCGAGTGCCGCGCGCAGCACCGGCACTGCGCCCAGGTCGCCCGGCATCGCTCAGGCCTCGGGCTCGGCATAGGGCCGATACACCAGCCCCTTCTCCGCCAGTCGTTGGCGCATGCCGTAGATGTCGAGGCCGAGCTCGCCCGATTGCAGCCTGGCCCGGGTGTCCGCCTCCTTCCGCTCGCGCGCCTCGCTCAAGCGCAGCACATCGGCCGCCGCGCGCCGCGGCACCACGACGATGCCGTCATCATCCGCGACCACGAGGTCGCCGGGCCGCACGAGTTGCCCGGCGCAGGCGACCGGGACGTTGACCGAGCCCAGCGTTTCCTTGACCGTTCCTTGGGCGGAGATCGCGCGGCTCCAGACCGGGAAGCGCATGGCGGTCACCGCCGCCACGTCGCGCACCCCGGCCTCGATCACCAAGCCGGCGACGCCGCGCGCCGCAAGCGAGCAGGCCAGCAGCTCGCCGAAATAGCCGGTGTCGCAAAGGGAAGTCGGCACCACCACCAGCACGTCGCCGGCCCGGCACTGCTCGACTGCGACATGCAGCATCCAGTTGTCGGCCGGCGGGATCGAGACGGTGACGGCGGGGCCCGCGATTTTCGCCCCCGGATAGATCGGCCGCATGTGGGAGGCGAGCAGGCCGGTGCGGCCCTGCGCTTCGTGCACGGTGGCGACGCCGTAGGGGGCGAAAGCGGCCGCGAGCTCAATGTCGACGCGGGGCGGATTGGTGAGGACGAGTGCGGTCATGCCAGTGTCTCCGCGTCGATCGCCAGTCGCCGCTTGACGACCAGGGCGAGCGGCACGGTGAAGAAGAAGTGCGACATGAATCCGCCGATGATCACGTTCGGGTCGAGATAGTCGGGGTGGCTCGAGGAAGCGACGGCGATTGCCACGTGCATCACGATCCAGGCCACCACGGCGTAGAACAGCGCCGCCAGCGTCGCCTCGATGCCGCGCCGCCGCAGCGCCGGCCAGATCAGCGCGAACAGCACGCCCCACCCGAGCGCGAACGTCAGGTGGATCAGCGTGCCGACGATGTAGGAGCCGGCGCCGAGCGACTCCTGCACGGCCTTGCCGAACACCAAGCCGGTCGCGTTGCCCGGAATGCCGGCCAGCGGCAGCAAGTGCTGCGCTCCGACCCACACGACGGCCTCGTAGATCCAGATGGTCACGCCACCGACGAAGCCGCCAAGCAGGCCGGCGCGCACCATCCGTGCCCGGTCCGGGGCATGCGCCGCGAGCACGGGCGGGAGGTCACCGAACTTGCCGATGCTGCTGCTCATGCCAGGCTCTCCACCACGTGCGGGAACACGGCCTGGTAGCCTTCGCCGTAGGTGATCGACTTGTCGGAGTTGCGGGCCCCTTGGGCGCCGCGCTGCTGCGCCACCCGGGTGTAATACTCCCACAGGTGCTCCTGCCCGGCCATGCACTCGATGGCGGCGCGCTTCTTCTGCCACACCGCGGTGATGTCCAGCAGCACGTCCGGCTTCCAGTCGCACTGCTCCGGCTGGTGCGGCTCGAATAGGAACACCGGCGGCGCGCCGAGCACGCGCTGACCCGGCTTGTGGCCATGCGCCTGGGCGACGATGCGGGCGTGCTGGGCGAAGTCGGTGACGGCCGGGTGGTCGTGGTTGTAGATGTCGGCTTTCGAGTGCGACAGGACGAACGCCGGGTGGATCGCGCGGTAAACGTCCACGAGGCGATAGAGCGAGTCCTCGTTGAGCGTGATCGGGTAGTCGCCGAGGTCCCAGAACTGGATGTCGGCGACGCCGAGATGCTCGGCGGCTGCTTCGGCCTCGCGCTGCCGCGCTGCTTTCACCCGGTCGAGCGTCATCCCCTTCTGCCGCCACAGCTTGGCCGACTCGCCGCGCTCGCCGTACGATAGACAGATGACGGTGACGGCGAAGCCCCTCGCCGTATGCAGCGCGATAGCGCCGCCGGCGCGCCACACGAAATCCGCCGAATGCGCCGAGACCACCAGCGCGGTGGGTCCGCTTGTGCCACGTCCGCTCGTGCCGCTCATGAGGCGATGCCTTTCTCTGCGAGGTCGTCCTGGCCCGTGCGCTTGTCCGGTTCAGGAAGCGGCGGGGTGCCATGGGTGTGGAAGCTGGCGATGGTTTGGAGGCCCCAGGCCTGGCCCTTGCGCCGCTCGGCCTCGGTCCAGGTGATCGGCTTCCAGTCGGGCGCCAGCACCAGCCGGGCGCCGGCGTTGGCCACCTCGACCCGGTTGCCGCCGGGCTCGTAGACGTAGAGGAAGAACGTCTGCTGCACGGCGTGCTTGTGCGGCCCGGTCTCGATGAACACGCCGTGCTCGAGGAACACGTCGGCGGCCTGCAGGATCGCCTCGCGGCTGTCGAGCGCGAAGGTGACGTGGTGGAAGCGGCCGCCGATGCCGTGCGCCTCGCGGGTGTAGGCGAAATCGTAGCTCTTGTTGGTCGCGGTCAGCCACATGCCGACCTCGGTGCCGTCGTCGAGCACGATCTGCTCGGTCAGGCGGAAGCCGAGCGTGCGCTCGAAGAACTCGCGGTTGGCGCGGATGTCGGCGGCGAGGCAGTTGAAGTGGTCGAGCCGGCGCACGTTGACGCCGCGGCACGGCAGGCGCTGCGCCTGGTTCTTCAAGGATGGCCGCAACCCTTCGGGCGCTTGATACCATTCGGTCTCGTAGTAGATCTCCAGCAGGTGACCGTCCGGGTCGCGGAACTGGAACGCCGGGCCGTGGCCGAGCTCGCCCTCGTGCCAGCCGACCGCTTGGCCGGACGCCTGCAGAGCCGCGACGCGGCGCTGAAGGGCTTGCGGGCTGCGTGCGCGGAAGGCGGCGTGGCCGAGCCCGGAGGCGGGCGAGCCGGTGAGCTTCAGCGAGTAGCGCTCGTAGTCGTCCCAGCCGCGCAGGTAGACGCTGTCGCCACGCCGGCCGCTTTCGGTCATGCCCATGACATCCACGAAAAAGCGAAGCGACTCCTTGGGTTTCGGCGTCAGCAGTTCGAGGTGACCGAGATGGGCCACGTCCATGCAGGGTTCGTCGTGCATCGTCTTCTCCTGGCGAACTCAGTGACTCGGGTCTGGGGCCGATTGTCCCAGCGGGTCCAGGGCAGCGCCCTGGCCTTTCCGAGACCGGTCTGCACCGGTGGTTGTGAAAATCGCCGCCGCGGCGCAGAACGCCGGCACCGCGAGCGCGGCGAAGATTGCGGAGAACCCCCACCCCATGCCCAGCAACGCGCCGCCCACGGCCGAGCCGAAGATGCTGCCGAACCGGCCCATCCCCAGCATCCAGCTTACCCCGGTCGCCCGCGCCATTGTCGGATAGCAGCCCGGGGCAAAGGCGTTGAGGCCGGTCTGCGCGCCGCTCATGCAGAACCCGGCGGAGAACACCAGCGTCCCCACCGCCGCCGACAACACGCCTAGCTGCGACAAAGCCAGCACGCACAGGGCGCCGCCCAGGTAAGCGGCCGCGATGACGAAGGCTGGGCGGGTCCGGTCCATCGCCCAACCGACCGCGACGGCGCCGACGGTGCCGCCGATCTGGAACATCGCCGTGACGTTGGCCGCGGTCGCGATCGACACGCCGGCATCCTTCATGATCGTCGGCAGCCAACCGGTCAGCAGGTAGATCACCAGCAGGCCCATGAAATAGGTCACCCACAGCGACACCGTGGTCAGGCCATAGCCGCGCGAGAACAGCACCCCGATCGGCTTCTGCGTCGGCAGCGGCGGTTCGGTCGAGACGAAGGCCTCGTCGCCCGAGAACCGGTGCCCGGTGACCCGGCCGAGCGTCGCCGCGATGCGTGCGCAGGCAGCCCCGCGCAAGGCGAGCAACCGGGCCGACTCCGGCAGGAACAGCGCCAGCAGCGGCACCAGCAGCAGCGGCACCGCGCCGCCGAGCACCAGCACCGAGCGCCAGCCACAGGTGGGGATGAGCGCCGCCGCCGCGAAGCCGATCGCCGCCGAGCCGAGGTTGAAGCCGGTGAACATGACCGTGATCATCAGCGAGCGCCGGCCGTGCGGCGCGTATTCCGACAGCAACGTGGTGGCATTTGGCATCGCCGCGCCCATGCCCATCCCGGCCAGCAGACGCAGGACCGCCATCTCGACCGGCGATGAAGCCCAAGCGGTCGCCAGTGTCAGGGCGCCGAATGCCAGAATGGACGTGATCAGCACTGGCTTGCGCCCGAACCGGTCCGAGGACGGCCCGGCGACCAAGGAGCCGATCACCAGGCCGAACGGGGCGGCGCTGATGACGATGCCGAACGCCGGGCGGGAGATGTCCCACTCCTGCAGGATCGACGGCGTCACGAAGCCCATGATCGCGACGTCCATGCCGTCGGCGACCACGACCAGGAAGCACATGGCAACCAGGAACCATTGGAACGCCGAGATCGGCCTCGCGTCGATGAAGGCCTTGATGTCCACGATGGCGGATGATGGCCGCCCTGGCGCCGGAGTGGCGAGCATCGGTCTGAATCCTCCCTGCGATGGCCGTTGACCGGCGCCTGCGTTCCTTGATGGTCCTGCGAGGCGTGCCCATCGACGCGACCCAGCACGGCGAGGATACCCGCCCCGGCCGGCGATGACGTATCGCTTCTTCCGGCGGTGCCATAGCCAACCGTTATAGGTCAGCCGATGCCTCGGCCGGCAATCTCGGCAATGTAGGCTCGCAGGCATTCGGCGAAGGCGCGCGCCGCCGGCGGCGGCGGCCGGTCGTGCGACAGGATCAGGCCGGCCGGCCGATCCGGCGCCGGGACCGGGAGCGGCACCACCCGCAGCGTGCCGCGGAGCAGGTCGCCGACCATCATCAGTCGGGGCATCACCGACAGCATGTCGCTGCCGTGCAGCATCTCACGAATGAACCCGTACGAGCTCGAGCGCATCGACGTCGCCGGGTCGATGCCGAGCAGCGACAGCAGGTGCTCGATCTCCTGCCCGACCCGCTGGGTGATGGTCGGCAGCACCAGTTCGTAGCGGCCCAGCGCCGAGACCGTCACCGCCTCGGCCAGGATGGGGTGGTCGGCGCGAGCGAGCACCGAGATCGGCTCGGTCCATAGCGGTTCCCGGCTGAAGCCGTCGGGCACGGCGGGTTCGTACAGCCGGCCCACGACGAGATCGAGCTCGCCCGCGGCAAGCAGCGGCAGCAGGTCCTCAGTGCGCCCCTGCTGCAGCCGGACCCGGATCGCCGGATGCGCCGCGCGGAGCCGGGCCAGCGCACCGGGCAGCACGCCGGTGGCCGCGACCGGCAGGGCGCCGAGCGCAACCACGCCGCCATCCGGGCTCGAAAGCAGGTCGAGGTCTTCGTCCAACCGCCGCAGCTCGGCCAGCACGCGCCGGGCGCAGCGGACGCAGGCGAGACCGGCCTCGGTGGGCCGCACGCCGCGGGCATGCCGTTCGAACAACCGCAACTGCAAGATGGCTTCGAGTTCGTGCAGGCTTTTGGTGAGTGCCGGCTGACTGACGCCCAGGGCGGCCGCCGCTTTCACCAGGCTGCGATGCCGCTCGATTGCGTCCACCGCCCGGAGAAGATGCAGCCGGAGGCGCTGATCCAGGTAGCGGCGGGCCGGCACCGGCCTCGGTCGTCCCTCGGGTCCTTGTGCCTCGGCCATAACCGATCCTACCAAGGGCCGGTCCACGCCGCACGCGAAGAAAGGCGGCCGGTTATGGTAATGGCTGAGGTCTGGCTTGCTGTCCAGCCAGCTGTCTAGCAAGCTGTCTGTCTCGCATGTAGTCGTACGACGTCGACCCGAGCGACTGACCGGCGTCCCGGTGATTGTCAGGGGCGTAAAGGTGCGGTTACGTTCTTGAGACGTTGGATCGAACTTCATGTTGTATTCGCCATCATCGATCGAGTGCGGCCCTGACCTGCTGGACGCGTTCCAGGTGACGAGAGTGCGCGTACCGGAGGATTTCGACCGTCTGACCCATGAGCGCGCCGCCGCGTCGGACCAGGGCAGCACGCTGTATTGCCTGCGCGAACCGGCGCGGGCGGCCGACGCCGGCCAGGACCTGACCACCTTCGGCAACACGCGGATCGGCGGCTTGATGCTGTCCTATGTCGGCGACCGGCTCGCGACCGAAGCCCGCATCCTGGAGGCGCATCCGCTCGGGGTGTGCATCATGGCGGTGCTGGCCGGCTCGGTGCAGTTCCGGATGTCGGCGACCGCGACCGCCGGCGTGGCGGGCGCCGGGGGCGTTCTGCTGTGCCAGGTGCAGCCGGGCGCGCAGGCGACGACCGCGGACGGTTGCGAGCGGATGAACTTGTGGATCAATGCGGCCACGCTGGCGCGGCACCTGGAGCAGATGCTCGGTCAGCGTCTCGCCGAGCCATTGATGTTCGCGCCGGCTCCAGCCTGGCCCGGCGGTGTCAGCCGCAGCCTGGAACGGCTGGTTCACTACGTCTGCCGCGAGCTGGCCGATCCCTACTCATTGTTCGCCGGCGGTGTCGGGACGGCCGAGTTCGAAGCGTTGGTCATACGGACGCTGCTGGACGGCGTGCCGCACAACTATGCCGAGCGGTTGACACGCGCCGCCGGCGTGTCCTCGAGCCGGGCGCTCCGGCGCGCGATCGACTTTATGCGCGAGAACCTGACGCGGCCGCTGACCGTCGAGCAGGTGGCGGACGCCGCCGGCTGCTCCGCGCGCTCGCTGGGCGGTGCCTTCCGCACCAAGCGTGGTCAGACGGTCGCGGCCGCGCTGCGAGACCTGCGGCTCGACGCGGCACGCGACGTGTTTGCTGGCGGGGAACCCGTAATCCGCGATGTTGCCGCCCGTTTCTGCTTCAGCAACCCGGGCCGGTTCAGCCGGCAGTACCGGGAGCGGTTCGGTGCGCCGCCGTCGGCGGCGCGCCATGGATCGGGGCAGCCGGGTCGCCCGCTGCGGTGACGAGGTCGGGCGCTATGGCCGGGTTTGGGCCACGGTGCAGGCTTCCGCGACCCCGCCGGGGCAGGCCAGTGCCAAGCCCGCCGTGTTCAGCACGGTAATCGCTGCCATCGTCAGCAGCACAACGGCGGCGTAGGCCGGCAGCGGGTGCCGGCGGCTGTCCGGGCGCAATGGCGGGACATAACCGGGCACCTCGATACGGTTCATAAACATGGGCAGCTCCAACTCGGGTTCAAACGTTCCGTAATCGTTAACATATTCTACGCCCGGAGTTGAAGCGATTGCTAAGGGCAATCGCGGCGACCCGGCAGAATCTGTCCAGGGCGACGCGGATCCTGTCCATCGGAGCGGTCCGCCCTATGTGCCAGGACCACCGAACAGGACCGCTCCGTGCCCGAAGGCCATACCGTCCATCGCCTTGCCGACGCGTTCTCGGCGCACTTCGTCGGCGACGCGCTCAGCGCCAGCAGTCCGCAGGGGCGGTTCACCGAGGGTGCGGCGGTGCTGGACGGGCGCCGGCTGCTCGGCGCGGAAGCGTGGGGCAAGCAGATGTTCCTGCTGTTCGACGGCGACGTCTGGCTGCGGGTGCATCTCGGGATGTATGGCATGTGGCGGTTCGCCGGGCCCGGCCTGGCGGGGATCGGCCGGCGCACCAAGGGCGCGTCGCCGGAGGATACGGACGAGGAGGGTCGCCCCCTCCCCCGCGGCGTCGTCCGGCTCCGGCTCGCCAGCGCCACCCACCTCGGCGATCTTAGCGGGCCATCCATTTGCGCTCTGCAGAGCCCGGCGGACAAGGCGGCGACGGTGGCGGGGATCGGCCCCGACCCGTTACGCCCGGGAGCCAGGCCAGGACGCGCTTGGGCCATCATCGGCGCCTCGAGCCAGCCGATCGGGCAGTTGCTGATGCGGCAGGACGTGGTCGGCGGCATCGGCAACATCTATCGCGCCGAGCTTCTGTTCCGTGCTCGGATCAATCCGCACCGGCCCGGCCGTGCCCTCGACCGGGCGCAATGGCATGCGCTGTGGCGCGACGCCCGCGCCTTATTGCGCGACGGGGTGCGGGACGGGGCGATCATCACCACGCGGCCCAAGGACCGCCCGCCCGGTGTCCCGGTGGTGGGCCGCCGTATGCGGCGCGACGCCCGCTCCTATGTCGCGTTCCGCGGCGGCGAGCCCTGCCGCATCTGCGGCAACCCGGTCAGGATGGAGGTGATGGCCGGGCGCAAGCTCTATTGGTGCCCGGTGTGTCAGACGGAATGAAAGGCGCGCTGCTGGATTGCCAGTCGCCAAGCGTGGCGCGGGCGTCTTATGCTTCGCCGATCGAACGCGAGCGAAGGAGCACCGGCGCTGCCGACCCCCAAGCGATTGTCGGCACCATGATCGGCACCGGGGAACGCGCTTCGAACACCCAGCATGGAGGCCGATGGATGACGTTGTCCCTGACGAGAAGGCTCGCCGCACTCGGGCTGTCGATGATCGGGCTGGCCGCCCCGTGGTCGCCCGCCCGGGCGGCAACCACGCTGCATGTCACCATCGCGGAATACAGCTCGTTCACGAAACCCTACTACGAGCAGCTTGCCGCGGCGTTCGAAACGGCGCACCCGGACATCAAGGTCGCGCTCGAGGTGGTTCCCTGGAACAGCCTGCTGCAGCGTTTGACGACCGACATCGCCGGCGGCACCGCGCCCGACCTGTCGATCATCGGCACTCGCTGGCTGCTGGATTTCGCGTCGCAGGGAGTCGCCGAGCCACTCGAACTCCTATCTGACGCCCGACCTCAAAAGCAAGTTCATCGACGTGTTCATGGCGCCGTCCGTGATCGGCGGCAAGACGATGGGACTGCCGGTGGCGGCGTCGGCGCGGGCGATGATGGTCAACCTCGACCTGTTCGATCGCGCCGGGGCCACGCCGCCCAAGACCTGGGACGAGCTGCACGACGCGGCGCAGAAGATCGCCAAGCTGCCGGACACGTTCGGCTTCGGCTTGCAGGGCAAGGAGATCGAGACCGACGCCTATTACGACTATGCGCTTTGGACCTTCGGCGGCGACCTATTCACCAAGGACGGGAAAAGCGGCCTGCGCTCCCCGCCGGCCATCGAGGCGGCCACATTCTACAAGAAGCTGGTGGACGAGAAGCTGACGCAGCCCTCGCCGACCAACTACAACCGCGAGGACGTGTTCAACTTGTTCAAGCAAGGCAAGCTGGGCATCATCTTCACCTTCCCCATGCTGATCCCGCAGGTGAAGGCGGAAGCGCCCAAGATGCGCTATGCGGTGCTGCCGTTCCCGGTCAAGTCGGTGCAGGCGACGTACGGCGTGACCGACACGCTCATGATGTTCTCCTCGTCGAAGGTGAAGGACGCCGCCTGGACGTTCATGCAGTTTTCGTATCAGCCGGAGTGGCGCGACAAGTTCGACCGTGGCGAGGGCCTGCTGCCGATCCTGAAGGCCAATGCGGCCGAGGATTACTACAAAACCAACAAGGACGTGGCCGCTTTCGCCGCCGGATTGCCGTACGCGAAGTTTGCGCCAACGATCGCCGACTGGGAGGAGATCGCCGACACCACCGTGCAGGCGCTGCAGCGGATCTACCTGGGCCAGCAACCGGTCGAGGCGGCGATGCAGGACGCCGCGACCAAGGTGGACCAGATCCGCGCCCGCTGATGCGCCGGGCGCTTGGAGCAGGGTGTCAAAGGCACTGCCTTTGACGCGGCTCAAGGGGGCGAAGTGGTCGAAGGTTCCGCATGTCCGGCTTCGGACAGGCGGAACGACCACGAAGGGGGCGCCCCTTTGGCTGATCCTCCCGAGCTTTGTCCTGACAACGGTGATCATCCTGTATCCGGTGGTCGACCTGACTTGGAGCTCGTTCCACGCGGTCAGCCGGTTCGGGCAGCTGCGCGGCTTCGCCGGGCTGGACAACTACCGCGCGCTGGTCGGCGACCCGTTGTTCCTCGACTTGTTGCTGCGCACCTTGGCGTGGACCTGTGCCGTGGTCGGCGGCACGCTGCTGGTCTCGATGCCGGTCGCGCTGATCCTGAACGACGAGTTCATCGGTCGGGGCCTGGCCCGCACGATTGTCATGCTGCCTTGGTCGATTTCGCTGACGATGACGGCGGTGGTGTGGCGATGGGCGCTGAACGGGCGCAACGGGCTGGTGAACGCGACGCTGATGGATTTGGGCCTGCTGAGGGAGCCGGTCGAGTGGCTCGCCACTGCCCCCATGGCTTTCACAGTCGAGATTC
Source organism: uncultured Alphaproteobacteria bacterium (assembly GCA_963792675.1). Lineage (GTDB taxonomy): Bacteria > Pseudomonadota > Alphaproteobacteria > Acetobacterales > Acetobacteraceae > JBBROS01. The sequence goes on along the minus strand of CAWBWT010000003.1, from coordinate 26,062 downwards.
TGGTGGGCATCCTGGTGTCGATCCCGTTCACGACGACGATCCTGCTCGGCGGCTTGTCCTCGCTGCCGCCGGAGATCTACGAGGCGGCCCGCGTCGACGGCGCCACCCGCCTGCAGCAGTTCCGTAGCCTGACCTTGCCGCTGCTGCGTCCGTTCATCAGCATCGCCGTCGTGCTGAATGTGATCTACGTGTTCAACTCGTTCCCGATCATCTGGGTCATGACCGAAGGCGGCCCGGCCAACGGGACCGACATCCTTGTGACCTACCTTTACAAGCTGGCGTTCCGGTTCGGGCAGCTCAGCAAGGCCTCGGCGGTGTCGCTGGTGATGTTCGGCATGCTGCTCGCGTTCACGATCGTCTACGTGCACCTGGTCGTGCGCGGAGAGGACCGGAGCGACGACGCCGGCGCGGCGGAGTGATGTCCCGCCGGGTCCGCAGCCTGGTATACTGGCTGCTGTTGTCGCCGCTGCTCGCAGTCGTGCTGTTCCCGTTCGGGGTGATGTTCGTGTCGGCGGTGCGTCCACGCGAGGAGCTGTTCACCTACCCGCCGACCTGGACTTTCAGCGCGTTCCGCTGGGCCAACTTCGCCGAGATGTGGGAGAAGGTCGGGTTCGGGGGTGCGCTGCTCAACAGCCTTTACGTGAGCATCGGCGCCACCCTGGTGTCGCTTGCGTTCGGCATTCCGGCCGCCTACGCCCTGTCCCGTTGCCGCTTCCGCGGCAAGGGACTGTACCGGCAGTTCCTGCTGGTCACGCAGATGATGTCGCCGATCGTGCTGGTGCTCGGCCTGTTCCGGCTGGTGGTCGCGGCCGGGCTGGTGGACGACCTCGGCGCGCTCGTGCTGACCTACGCCGCGTTTAACGTGGCCTTCACGATCTGGATGCTGCGCAGCTACTTTGACACCGTCCCTGTAGAGCTGGAGGAGGCGGCCGCGATCGACGGCGCCACCCCGGCTGTGAGCTTGCTCCGGATCTTTTTGCCGCTGGCGGTACCGGCGATTGTGGTGACCACCCTCTTCACCTTCATCAATAGCTGGAACGAGTTCGTGCTGGCTTTGACCCTGATGCGGTCGTCGGGCAAGTACACCTTGCCGGTGATGATCTTCGCCCAGGTCGGCGGCCGCTATCAGATCGAGTGGCATCACGTCATGGCCGCGACGCTGCTGGCTACGGCTCCGGTCGCAATCCTGTTTGCGCTCCTGCAGCGTTACCTGCTGCGCGGCATGGCGCTCGGTTCGGTCAAGTAGCGGCGGCGCCCGCGGACCGGGCTTGCCCGCACCCGCCTGCGCCGTCATGGTTGCGGCGCTGGAGGCGACTGGGGTCTGGTGGCTTCCCTGGTCTTCAAAACCAGAGACTCGCCTGAAAGCGAGTGGTGGGTTCGATTCCCATCCGCCTCCGCCAAGCCCCCTCCCCTCCTCTGCCCTCCTGGTGACGCTCGGCGCGGGTGGCGAGGTTCTGCCAGCCAGTTTGTCGGGCGTCGCTGGTGCGGCCATTGTGCTGCCCGTTCGAGGCGGCCGCAGGTAATCACGCCGGGCCGGCTGCCCTCTGATCGCGGAAGTCCTCTCTACGGGTAGGTCTGCCTTGGATGTGGCCTGGGTAACGTTCCGGACAGACGGCCAACTTGCTGGACAGTTGGACAGTTGGACAGTTGGACAGCTGGCCTGCCCGACCGCCCGCAAGCCGCGCGTGCTGGCATGCATTTTATCGTTCGGTGGGCGGAACACCTATGTTAGAACGGCCACACACGCAGGCGGAAGCGCAGCCAGCTAGCAGCCAGCAACAGCCAGCAAGCCGCCCTCCGATCGCGGAAGCCTGCTCTGCGGGTAGGTCTGCATTGGATGTGGTCTGGGTAGCGTTCCGGTCAAACAGCTAGCTGGACAGCTGGCCTACCCAACCGGCCGCAAGCGGGCATGCTGGCATGCATTTATCGTTCAGTGGGCGGATCACAAATGTTAGAACGGCCACACACAGGCGGAAGTACAGCCAGCCAGCCAGCCAGCCAGCCGGCGAGCCAGCTGCCCTCTGATCGCGGAGGCCTGCTCTATGGGTAGGTCTGCATTGGATGTGGCCTGGGTAGCGGTTCGGCCAGACGGCCAGCTTGCTGGACAGCTGGACAGCTGGACCGCGCGCTAGCCGGGTTGCTGGCGTGCGACTGGCATGCAATTATCGTTCAGTGGGCGGATCAGATACTTTAGCACGGCAGCACACACAGGCGGAAGCGCAGCCAGCCAGCAAGCCAGCAATCCGGCCAGCATGCGGCCCTCTGATCGCGGAAGCCTGCTCTACGGTTAGGTCTGCATTGGATGTGGTCTGGGTAGCGTTCCGGTAAAACAGTTAGCTGGACAGCTGGCCTACCCAGCCGCCCGCAAGCCGGCGTGCTGGCATGCATTTATCGTTCAGTGGGCGGATTACATATGTAAGAACGGCCACACACACAGGCGGAAGCGCAGTCAGCCAGCCAGCTGCCCTCTGATCGCGGAGGCCTGCTCTACGGGTAGGTCTGCATTGGATGTGGTCTGGGTAGCGTTCCGGTCAAACAGCCAGCTGGACAGCTGGACAGCTGGCCTGCCCAACCGCCCGCAAGCGGGCATGCTGGCATGCATTTGCCGTTTAAGGGGGCGGATCATTTATGTCAGAATGGCCACACACGCGCGCGAAGGCGCGGCCTCCCAGCAGGCCAGCAAGCCAGCAAGCCGGCTGGCTTGCTGGAGGGCGGCGCAGATACACAGAAGGGCGGCCAGAAAGGCGTCCAGACGCAAGCCCAGCAGTCTATCTGCCAGGCGGCTTGCAAAGGCGCATATCTGAGCAGACGACCAGAAAGCCGGGCGGTCCGGCAGCCGGATGGACAGGCAGACGTATGCGCGTATTGCAAGACATACGAGCGTGAAGCTATACCGGCGGCTGAGCAGGCGGCTAGCCGGAAGGGTGCGCACCAAACATGCAAGTCATCGTATTGGCCAGCCGGAAAGGCGGGGCAGGGAAGACCACCCTGTCAAGCCATCTCGCAGTCGAAGCCGAACGGGCTGGCGCCGGCACGATCGCCCTCGCCGACACCGATCCTCAAGGAGGCTTGGCCGCCTGGTTCAACGCGCGCCGAGCGGAAACGCCGGTCTTTGTCGACGTCGGTGCCGGGTTGCCATCCGCGATCAAGGCATGCAGGGCAGGGGGGGTCGACGTCCTGTTCATCGACACGCCGCCCAGCGTTACCGAAACGATATCGGCGGTCATCGGCTACGCCGACCTCGTGGTCGTCCCCGTCCGCCCCAGCCCGAATGACCTGCGTGCGGTGGGCGGCACGGTCGAGTTGGTGACCCGGGTCAAGAAGAAGCTCGTGTTCGTCGTCAACCAAGTCACGCCGCGGGCGAGGATCACCGCCGAAGCCGCCATCGCCCTATCGCAGCACGGGACTGTCGCCCCGAGCATGCTCGCGAGCCGGGTCGACTTCGCGACTTCGATGACAGATGGCCGCACCGCGGGTGAGCTCGATCCGCAGTCCCGGTCCGCCGCGGAAGTGGCGGCGCTCTGGACCTACCTCGCCACCCGCCTCGATGGAGCCGTCAATGGCTAAAGCCGCTCCCGCTCCGCTTCATGCCTCGCTGCTCGGCGTGCCGAAGGGCGCCGCCGCGCCGGCCGGCGACGTGCCTCGCGCCGCCGAACCCGCGCCCCCGCCGCCTCCCGAACCCGCGCCGCCGCCACCGCCCGCCCGGGTGCGCCGACCGGATATCGCGCCGCCGCCGGCCGAGGAGCCCCGGACCGCCTTGACGGTCCGGCTGCCGCTCACAACTCAGGAACGGCTCCGCGAAGCGGCCTTCCGCACCCGACGGGAAAAACAGGCGATCGTCGACGAGGCGCTCGGGGAATGGCTCGAGCAGCGCGGCTTCTGACGCCTCGTCAGAGGAATGGCTCGCCCGCATGGTCGTCGAACAGGCGCGCATCTCGAACGTAGCCCGACAGCACCTGCATGCTCTTGTGCCGGCTCACCTGCTGGATCTTCCAAACGTCGGCGCCTGCGCGAGCCGCGGCCGTGATGAAGCCCGCCCGCAACGAATGCCCGGCATACAGCGCCGGGTCGAGACCGGCCGCGGCGGCGCGCGCTTGCAGGATCCGGGCAACAGCGTGACCGGATAGCCGGCCAGGGCGCGGACGCCCACCTTTCCATAACGGCCGAAACACTGGGCCTTCCGTAATGGAAGCGGCAGCCAGCCAGGTGCGCAGGTGGGTGAGGGGAGTGAGCCGGCGGCCTTCAGGAACGGCGATCACGGCGCCTTCGCCGTCCTGGTCGGTTTTGGACCGGCGAATGGTGACGCGAAGACCGCGCTCCTCCCACGCGAGATCGGCGACGTCGAGCGCGACCAGCTCGGACCGGCGCGCGGCCATCGCCATGCCGAGCGACAACAAGGCGCGGTCCCGCAGCACCGCCAAACCGTCGCCGCGGATGGACTGCAGCATGGCAAACATGATCTCGGCGTCGGCCGGCGCCTTGCGGTCCGGTGCCTTCCCGTGGCCGCGGCGAATTCCCGCCACGACGTCGCCGATCACCTGGCCGCCCTCGGCGCGATGCGGCGGCACCAAGCCCGCCCGCCGATGCGCGTGGGCGATGGCGGCGAGGGCGCGGCCGACGCTCGGCGGCGCGAGGCCGCGGGACGCCAAGGTCGAGAGGTGCACCGCGACCAGGGCTGGAGCGGCAGGGAGTGCCACGGCGTCGCGATCACTGCACCAGAGCGCAAAGCGGCGCCAATCGGAGGCGTAAGCGTGCAGCGTGGCGGCGGCCCGGCTGGCGTCGGCGTAAGCCCGAACCGCCGCGATCTCGCCCGCCGCAAGCACGGGACCGTCCAGTGCGACATCGCTGGCCGCGGCCGCGGCGGGGGTGGGAGCGGGCAGGGGGGCTGGAAGCGTCATGGCTGCCAAGCTGCCGTGATCAGATCGAGCCGTCAACGTTGCCTCCGAGATCAGCGATTCTCGGCAGTAATCAGGCGTTGCCGTTGGAAGGCTTACCGTGCGTTAGAGGATCTGCCGCAATTTGGCGTGCAGCCATTATCGGCCTTCGGCAGCCAGGTAAAATCCCCGCAGCAGGTGCTCCCGATCTGTGGCTTGGGTTACGCTGCGCACGAACAGCTCCTCGCGTTCGATTGCATCCGGCTCCACCCGAAGCAGATGCTGAAATGCTTCGGCGGCTTCGTCTCGGCGGCCAAGCAACGCCAGACCGGCCGCCAACGAATGGAGCACCGGTCCCCAGTTCGGCCGCAAAGCCAGCGAGCGGCGCGCTGCTGCAACCGCCGCCTCGTAGTCGCCCAGCAGGTAATGCGACAAGGATAGACCTGACAGCCAGATACTCGCCCGCGCGTCGCGCGGACTCAAGCGCAGCGCGAGTTCGGCGGCCTGCTTCGCCTCAACGGCGCGGCCCGTGCAGGCAAGCGGCAGGGTCAGCCGGGCACGTGCGGCGACGTGGCTGGGATTGCAGGCCAGCGATTGCTCGAGCGCTGCTAGGCAGGCCTCCCACCCCTTTTCCGGAAGCAGGTGAGTGGCCAGCAGGCGCGTCTCCCCCACGGAATACCAATTCTCGCCAGACGACCCATCGAGGCGAACCGCCTCCTGCGCCATCTCCAGAGCCTCGGCAAAGCTGCTTGCCGGCGGCACGTTCGTCTGGTCTCGTTCCGCAGCCCCCGCGGTGGCTCGTGCGAGTGCCCCCCACGCCAGGGCGTACCCGGGATCGATGGCGATCGCTTCACGGAAGAGGCGGCGCGCTTCGGCACCGTGTGCGGGGGTTCTTTGAAACTGATGCCATAGTCCCCGTTGCAGGACGAGGTAGGCGTCGAGATCGCCGGCCCGGCCGACAACCGCGGCCCGGTCCCGTTCCCGGCGCGACACTTCGGATTCCAGCTGGCTCCCTAGTTCGAACAGGAGCTCATCTTGCATGTCGAACAGGTGGCTGATCGGGCGTTCGCAACTCCCTGCCCAGACTTGACGTCCGGAGCCGCCGTCGATCAGCCGCACGCCAACGCGGACACGTCCCGTCACACGCCGGAAGCGACCCTCCACAAGATAACTCGCCCCCAACTCGCGCGCGATGCGCTGCGCCGACGTCGGCTGGCCGCGGTAGGCGAACGAGGACTGCCGAGCGATCACCGGAAACCAACCCCAAGTGCCCAGCGCCGCAATCAGATCGTCGGCGATCCCGTCCGCAAACCAGCGATCCTCGGCAGTGTCGCCGAAGATCTCGAACGGCAGCACTGCAACGGCCGGACCGTCCCAGGTTGGCTGTTGGCTGGCCTCGAAGTCGTCCGCGTCGGCCATTGCCGGTCGCACCCGCCAGGCGGTCACGGGGTCAGCGACATGCTTGAGCGCCCGCGTACCCATCGCAGCAAAGCGAGCGACTTTGGCCAATGGCCGAGCTGCCTGTTCGCAAACGGCGTGGGACGCGCAAATCCCACCTGGCTCGGCCTCGCCTTGCAGGCGCACCGCGATGTTGACGACATCACCATAGATGCCGTCGGGCTCGACACTGACGTCCCCGAGCGCAATGCCGATCCGGAAGGCAAGCCGCCCCTCGGGAGGCTCGTCAGCCATCAGCGATGCGACTGCTTGCTGGATGGCCATGGCACATTCGACGGCTGACGCCGCGCTTGGAAAGTCGGCGATGATGCCGTCGCCGGTGCCCGAGGTGACGCGGCCGCCGTGCTGCTCAACCAAGGGGTTGAGGATGCCGGTCCGACACGCCATCAGCCGACGGTGGGTGCCGTGCTCGTCAGCCTGCGTCAGCCGTACGTAGCTCGCCACATCGGCCGAGAGGACCACCGCGAGCTTGCGCGTAGTGCTTGAGCTCGTTTGGGTCATTTGACAGCACTGCAAAGGGACGACCGTCAGACCCTAAAGCCGTTCCCATTGCTTGAGCAATGTCCGGCACGCACGAGCAGGGGAGGAGCGTGCCGCGATCATCCAGTCAATCGGGCCCATAGCGATGTGAGGGGGGTCACAGCGCGCAAGCCATTGGCGGCTCTAGTTCAGGCTCATCGTCATCGGACATCCCGCGACACCGTGTCAGGGGCTCCGAAGGGCGGTTCGGCTGGAGGGCACCATGAACAAGCGTCTTATCGTTGCGGCGGCGGTTCTGGCGCTGGGCTCGGTGTCTGGCCAGGCTTGGGCCGAGAGCGAGGGCGGCGGCGCGCCGTGGGTGTTCCAAGCCACCTCGCAAACGGCTCATGGCGGGCTCCCGACTGTCGACGTGGGATCGGAGCAGTATCCCGCGCCGGCGAACAACCTGGGCAGCCGCTCCAGCTTGGCGCAGCTCAAGCCCGCGCCGGGCAGCGAGACTCTGGTGGAGACCGCGAGCTCCTTGCCGCGGGGTCTCGTACCCGCCCGTGCCATCTCGGTCGAGTCCACCAGCTACCAGGAGGCTGGCACGCCGCCCCAATACGGGTGATCGCCCGGTCGTCGCTGCAGAAGGCGGGTTGCCGATCCCCGTCCTCTGCGGCGCCCCTGCGAACGCGACAGTAGCCGCCCCTTCAGACCCGCAGGACGGAGATCCCCAATGTCGACTTCGCTTCACGCTGACCGTCGCGTCCAGCCTCTCCGGTCCAACCGCCTGCTCCGGATGCAGCAGACCTGGAAGCTGGTGCTGTGTTGGCCGGCCCGGGCGCTGGCTCGCCAGCGCGCCGAGCAGATCGAGTTCGTCGCCCGACAATCGATGGGCCACTCCGAGCGGCGCGACCTTCATGCCGCCGCAGCTCAGCTCCCGGCTCGGGCCACCCGCCGGGACTGACGGTTCCGCCGGGCCAAGGACGGCGACAAAGACTTCGATCAAGCCGAACGCACGATGGGCGGAATGCAGAACTGCTCAGCACGGACTGCGGCCGCTCGCGACCCTGAACGGAGCGCCGACCATGGACACGCACATCAGTTCGTATGCGACCGAGAGCGCCATGACCGCTTTCCGGCTGGATGGGCGCACAGCCCTCATCACCGGCGGGCGCCGGGGCATCGGCCGCGCCATCGCGGTTGCCATGGCCGAGCAGGGCGCCGCCATCGCCCTGCACCATGGGGGCAGCGAAGAGGAATGGCATGATGTCGACGCCGCGGTGGACCAGATCAGCGGGCTGGGCCGCCGTGTCGCGGCCTACTCCGCCGACTTTGGCAAGCGGCATGCCGGGCGCCGGTTGGCCGAGCGGGTGGCGACCGACTTCGGTCACGTCGACATTCTGGTGCTGAATGCCTCGATCGAACACCTGGAGCCGCTCGAGACGATATCGTGCGCCAGCTTCCATCGGCAGATGGCCGTCAACCTCAAGGCCCCACTCGAACTGGTGCAGGCGATCGTGCCCGCGATGGCGGCCGCCGGCTGGGGCCGGGTGCTGGGCATCGGCAGCACGCAGCAAGCCAGGCCGAGCCCGACCAAGCACGTCTGCGCTGCCACAAAGGCGGCGCAGCACAGCTGGATGATGAACCTCGCGCGCGAGTTCGGCGCGCGGGGCGTGACCGCGAACACCCTCGCACCCGGGGTGATCGTCACCGGCCGCAACCTGGCGCAGGTCGCACGCGACGGCGAGGCGCTGGTGCGGGGCATTCCGGCCGCTCGGTTAGGCAGACCCGGTGACCTGGTCGGCGCCGCCCTTCTCCTGTGTTCCGACGCCGGAAGCTACATCACCGGAGCCAACCTGTTTGTCGATGGCGGCCGCACCATCGCCTGACGACTGCACCGGAGGCTGTCATGGCGCATGTGCTGCTGCTTCTGGTCTGTCTCCTGGCAGGCGCCGCGTTGCGCGGATCCGGGCGGCTGCCAGAAGGCGGTCACACGGCGCTGAACGCCGTCGTCATCAATGTCGGCCTGCCGGCATTGACCCTGGCGCAGCTTGGCGACGTGCACTGGAGCCGCGACATGCTGTTGCCCGTGGCGCTGCCCTGGCTGATGTTCGCCTTAGGCTTCGTCGTCTTCGTGACCGCGGGTCGGATCATGCGTCTCGAGCCCGGAACGACCGGCGCGCTGATGCTGTGCGGCGGCCTCGCCAACACCTCGTTCGTGGGCCTGCCGATGATCGCCGCGTTCTACGGGTCGGAACACCTGGCGACCGGGATGGTGATGGATCAGCTCGGCACCTACCTCGTCCTGAACACGCTCGGCGTGGCGGTCGCGCTGGCCTACGGCCGGCTGGCGCGGCATGAGCCGCTTGGGCAAGCGGCGCGCCGCGCGCTTCGCGTCCTATCCTCCTACCCGCCTTTCCTGGCGCTCCTGGCCACGGTGATTCTGCTGCCGTTCGGGCTGCCGCCGCCGCTGTCGGAACTCGCCCGGTCACTCGGCAGCATCGTCGTCCCCCTCGCGCTGATGTCGGTCGGCGCCCAGCTTCGCCTGGGAAGCGCTTCCGATGTCGCCCGGCCCCTCGCTCTTGGGCTGGCGTTCAAGTTGATCGCGGCACCTTTGGTGCTACTCGGGGGCAGCGTGGCGCTCGGCTTGCACGGACGTTCGCTCGAGGTTGGCTTGTTCGAGACCGCGATGGGACCGCAAATCGGCGCATCCATCGTCGCCCTGCAGCACGGCCTCGATCGGCGCGTGATTACCGCCATGGTGGCGTTCGGCTTGCTGCTGTCATTCCTGACCGTGCCAGGGTGGCGGGTCGCTCTCGGATTCCTGTTTCAATAGCTTCGGCTGACGTTGCGAGGAGCAGGTGGCCGGATCCGGACCGAGTGGGGCCGCTACGTCCACCAGCTTGCGGTAGAAGCAGTTGACGGTCCCGTGCCTGGTGGTTGAGGTCTCGCCATATCGTAACGTGCTGGCGCCCTGCTGTGCACGATCGGCGATGAATGGCAGCGATTGATACGGTTACGCTGACCCGGCCGCACCGCCGGCGAGCAAACTCAGCCTGGGTAGGACCTGCCGCTGTCCACCAGGTTTCGTTTGTCGGACTGCCGCTTTCACACCCGTTCGCGTCTCTCGTCTATCCGACGATGAGTTCCCTGACCCGCCCTGCGAGCGCCTCCATCGCGAACGGCTTCGGTATGACGTGCATCCCCGGCTCAAGGTGTCCGTGGCTCAGCACGGCGTTCTCGGCATAGCCCGTGATGAACAGCACCTTGAGGCCAGGCCGCGCTACCCGCGCAGCATCCGCCATCTGCCGTCCGTTCATGCCGCCGGGCAGGCCCACATCCGTCACCAGTAGGTCGATGCGGGCACCGGATTGCACGATCCGCAGCGCCGCCGCGCCATCAGTCGCCTCGATGGCCGTGTAGCCCAGTTCCTCCAGAACCTCCGTGACCAGCATCCGCACCGTCGGTTCGTCGTCCACCACAAGCACCGTTTCGCCCCGGCCGGCATGCGGGGCGCTGGTCAGCTCGGCTACGTCCTTAGGCGCCTCTGCCTCTCCGGCATGGCGGGGCAGGTAAAGGCAAACCGTCGTGCCCTGCCCGATCTCGGAGTAGATGCGGACCTGGCCGCCGGACTGCCGGGCGAAGCCGTACACCATTGACAGGCCCAAGCCCGTGCCCCGGCCGATGGGCTTGGTGGTGAAGAAGGGGTCGAAGGCGCGGGCGACCACGTCCGGCGCCATGCCGGTGCCGTTGTCGGACACGCACAGCGACACATACTGCCCCGGCGGCATGTCCCGCTCGCGCGCCGCTCGCTCGCCCAGCCAGCGGTTGGCCGTCTCGATGGTGATCTGGCCGCCGTCCGGCATCGCGTCGCGCGCGTTGATGCACAGGTTCAGCAGCGCGCTCTCAAGCTGGCCCGGGTCCACCAGCGTGGTCCACAGCTCCACGCCCAAGACCGGCGCCACCGCCACCTCCGGCCCCGTCGTGCGCTCAATCAGCTCCTGCATCCCGGTGACCAGCCGGTTCATGTCCGTGTGTCGGGGGTCCAACGTCTGCCGGCGCGAGAAGGCCAGCAGTCGGTGTGTCAGCGCGGCGGCCCGCCTGGCCGCACCCTGGGCCGCGACAAGGTAGCGTCCGAGGTCGTTGATCCGTCCCTGCGCCACGCGGGCCTGCATCAACTCCAAGCTTCCTGAGATGCCAGCCAGCAGATTGTTGAAGTCGTGCGCCAAGCCGCCCGTGAGCTGGCCGACCGCTTCCATTTTCTGCGATTGCCGGAGCTGTTCCTCGGCCCGTGCGAGGGCCTGTGCTTGCTCACGCCTCGCTGTCGTGTGCCGCCCGTTTGCATAAACCTTCCCGTCCTCGAACGCACCGGTCCAGGCGAACCAGCGATACGTGCCGTCCTTGTGACGCAGCCGGAATTCGTAGGAGCGGGTCAGCGGGGCCTCGAAGATGTCGGCAAACACGGCCAAGGTCGCATCCAGGTCCTCGGGATGGGTGAACTCGGTGAAAGGCCTGCCCACCAACTCGTCCTCCTGCCAACCGAGCAGGTCCGTCCAGGTCCCGTTGACGGCCCTCAGTGTGCCGTCCGTGCCCGCCACGACAAGCAGATCCTGCGACAACCGCCATGTGCGGTCCCGCTCGCGGGTGCGCTCCTCAACCTTTTGGTCTTGTAGCGCGAGCAACCGGCGTAGTTCCAACTGTGCCATGACCTGCCGGGCCAACGCTTCCAGGCTGGTCCGCTGCACAGCGGTCAAGCCCTCGGGCCGGGGCGCGGTGTCTATGACGCAGAGCGTCCCGAAGGGGGTGCCTTCGGGGGAGCGAAGCAGGGCGCCTGCATAGAACCGTATGAAGGGTGTTTGGAGGACGAGGGCATTGTCCTTCGTGCGCTCATCCAGCCTTAGGTCCGGAATAACGAACGTCTCGGCTTGCTGCAATGCCAGGGCGCAGACCGACTAACTCAGGGGAGTTTGGCACGTCGGGAAGCCGATCCGGGCCTTGAACCATTGCCGGTCGCTCGCAACGAGGCTCACCAAAGCCACGGGCGTCTCGCACGCCCTGGACGCCAGCAGGACGATGTCGTCAAACCCCTGTTCCGGTGGTGTGTCCAGGATGTCGTACTGGCCCAGCGCCGCATGGCTGGCCTCGCTCGCCGGGCGGGGCGGCTTGCTCGTGGGAGCGGCATCGGGTGGCATCATGGACGTGCCCCGGTTTTTGAACCGGAGTTGCTGGCGGGCTTTGCCCTGACCTGGTCGCGCTCGATTAGCAGGCGAAGGGCTGCACGGATCATCTCACTCGCAGATGCATACTCACCCGCTAACACCTGGCGTTCAACATACTGCGCGAGCGGGCCGGTCAGGGCGATGTGACGGGAGTGTTTGGCTGCCATGTCAGGAACGTAGCATCCGCCCTTATGGGTGTCGCCTTCGGAACACCCGCTGGTTGCTCAACCATAGCCGGGGCGGCCTCTGCGGCACGAAGCTCGTCATCTCCGACGCGATCTGATCAGCGCACGGAGAACCGGGCGATGACCGCGCAGAGGTTACGAGCTGACGTCCGCGGATACGGAGGATCGGCCTGGAAACAGGTGTCAGCGATTATTGCGACATCGTTACGCAAGGTGACGCTTTACGTTCGTTCATGGATTGGATCAGAGCGCACGCCAGGCTACCTACAATGGCGAGGCGGGTGGCCGTGGCTCTTGATACCCACGATCCGGTTCAATCCTGAGGTGTTTGTTACGAAGGCCCGCCTGTCTGCCTGTTCGCAGGCGGGCCTTTTTCTTCATTCGCCGGCAACGGCTCTGATTTCGTGGCCTCTCTGAAGGCCCTCAGCTTCGACCGTCCGATCACCGCGGTCGGCGGCGCATGCCGGGAAACCAGCCGAGCGGCCGAGTGTGGCGCCAGCGCTCGGATGCAGAAGCCGTTCTCGATCAGCAACTGCTTCAGATGGTCAACGCTTTGACTGGCTTCGACAGGCCAATCGTGACGCTGAGCGTCGACCTGGCCAAGTTGCAAGAGACGTTTGCAGCCGGCGTGAGCGCCTCGAACGCCATGTATGCGTGCCGCTCCGAACCATTGGTGAATTGTACCTGGGCAAACAAATCCTAATATTTGCCAAGAGAACCGAAACGCAATACTCCAGCAACGGACAACCTCGATACGATTGCCCCATGGATCGAGGAAGTCGAGGAACGGCCCATCCAACAGTGTCGCCCCAGCCTTCTCGACCAAGGACCGCACGATCGAGCAGTCGTCCACCACCAGGCCGAAATGCCGATGGCCGGGGGCGGCGCGCACGGGGCCCTGCATTAACGCAATGAATTGGTCGCCCAAATCGATGAACGCCGCATCGTCGGCTCGGCCTCGCAGACGGATCTCGAAGATCTGCCCATAAAAAACCAGCGCGGCCTCGACGTCGCCGACCTCGAGCGCGATGTGATTCAATCCTACCATCCTCGGCAGACGGCCAGCAGCTTCCGCGTCCGCGCTCATGTCCGGCTCTCCGATTTGAAATTCTGGGCGATCTGGGGTTGCGAGAAGTCCTGCCTGGGTCCTGCTGGCACGATCCCGGTGGGGTCGAGCCATGGATGGCTGAGATAGTAGTGGCGCTTTATGTGCCCGAAATCGACCGTCTCTGCGACACCGGGAACCTGGTACAACGACCGGGTCAGACGTAAGAGTGCGGGGTAGTCCACGAGACGCCGGACGTTGCATTTGAAGTGCCCGTGATAGACGGCGTCGAACCTGATGAGCGTCGTGAACAGCCGCCAATCGGCTTCTGTGATGGAGCCGCCGGTCAGGTAGGGTTGCCGGGAAAGCCTTGCTTCGAGCCAATCGAGGGTCTCGAACAAGGCGGCGCTTGCGGTGTCGTGCGCCTCCTGCGTCTTGGCAAATCCAGCTTTGTAGACGCCGTTGTTGACGGTCGCATAAATGCGTTCGTTGAGCGCGTCGATCTCGGCGCGTTTGAATTCGGGATAGTAGTCTTCGCCCTGGGCGCCGACCGCGTCGAACTCGCTGTTGAACATGCGAATGATGTCGGCAAACTCATTGCTGACGATTGTGTTCTCCACCGTGTCCCAGAGCACCGGGACGCTGACCCGGCCGGTGTAGTTTGCGTCCGCACGGGTGTAGATCTCGTGCAACGCGTGGGCACCGAACGGGTCCGGGATGACGCGGTCTCCTTGCGCGAACGTCCAGCCTTCATCGGCCATGAGCCAATGGGTGACGGACAAGCCGATCTTCGATTTGAGCCGTTTCAGCCGGCGGAAGATCAGCGTTCGGTGCGCCCAGGGGCAGGCTAGCGAGACGTAGAGATGGTAGCGACCGGCCTGCGGCGGAAACCGGCCACCGCGCTCGATCCTGCCGTTAAAAACCGCCTGCGGCCGCGCAAACGCGCCTCCCAGCGTCGGGGCGGCCCTGTCGGCGTTGGTCCACTTGCCGGCGACGAGTTGGCCCATCAGGCGCTCGCCTGAAGGCGATGGGTCCAGTCCCGCAGCGCGGTCACGAGACTGGCCACGAATTTCCGGGTAGCCTCATCGGTCAGCTTGCCATCCGCGTCGAAGCGCGTGTGAGCGGCGCCGATCATGACCTCGGGCTTGTTGAGCAGATGCGCGTCCAGGTAGACGAACATCTTGCGCAGGTCATACTGCGCGCGCGCCGTGCCGAGCGCGCCGGGGCTTGCACCCATGATGGCCACGGGTTTGTTGGCGAATGGCTGCGGGTCCGTCCGCGACACCCAGTCGATCGCGTTCTTGAGCACGCCGGGTACCGAGTAGTTGTATTCCGGGGTCGCGATCAGCACCGCGTCGGCGGAAGCGATCGCGCGCTGCAGGCGGGTAACGGCGGGTGGGAAACCCGCGGCTTTGAAATCCTCGTTATAGAGCGGAATTTCTGCGAGGCCTGCCTCAACGATGGAGACGTCGTCCGGAGCAGCCTCCGCGGCGGCGCGCAGGGCGGCGGTGTTGTACGATCCGCGACGCAGGCTGCCGGATAGTGCACAGAATGTCAGATGCGCCATGCCGTCTCCTCCTCTGATGAGCCGCGGCTGATGGGCAGCGACCGGATCATGCAAGATGCTACCCGACGTCAAAGATGCACCGAAATTTCCACCATGCCGAAATCCTGCGATCGGGCATGGGCCGAGCGCAGGAACGTCCCTGGCTCGAAATGGACGTAGGCCGCGGTCAGGTTCAGGAACTTGTTGATCTGCCATGTCGCCTCGACTTGCTGTTCGATGCCGGAGAAGCGTCGCGAACTGCCGTTCGGCACGACCAGCGCAAAGGTCGGCGCGGCGTAGAATGCGTCATTCACGCTGTATCGCCACAGCCCTTCCAGCGTGTAGTTGACCGTCACGGACTTGATCGGATGCAGGGCGAGCGTGCCACCGACTTGGATCAAATTGGCCGGCGCCTCGATCGTTGCTTCGGTCGAATATGCGTAGTTCGGGTAGAGCGCGTTGAATGTGTGAACGGTACTGCCCCCGCTGCCGCCACTCAGAATGTCCGTGCGAACCCCCAACCGCGGCGTCCACGCTGCGTTCAGCGTCCAACCGGCATCGGCATGCGCGGCCCAGGCCACAACGTTCTTTGCAGCCAGCGTGCCCACCTGCCCAATCCCGCCGATCGAACCGTCCAGCCCGCCCTCCGACGCGAGCAGGCGAAGCCCGATCGTATGCGTCCGCTCCTTGCCCGACTGCGGATAGAACGCGACGTTCGGCATGGTATTGCCGTAGTAGAACGCGGTCAGCTTGACCGGCGCGAGAAACGCAGGGGATGCCGAAACATGCACGCCCCAGAGCGTCTGCCCGGCCAGCGTGCGGTCGTCGAAATAGCCTGGGCTGACATTCACCGGCTTGACGACGAAGGCGTCGATCCGCGCGTTGGGCAGGACGTAGAACGACTGGAAGCCATCCCAGACCTGCCTTACGTTTGGCCCATCCCGCAAGCCGATCAACGCGCCCTCGTCATAAGCCATCTCGAAGCGGCCGCCGCGGACCGTCAGTTTGCCCGGACCAAGCGCGAACGCATCGTCGATGAAGCCTTGCGCAAGGTCACCGCGATCTATGTCGGTCGGGAGCGGTCCGAGCGCTCGTCCCGCCTCTGTCTGGTTGCCGAGTTGGATGAACACGCGAACAGTGTCGTGTTGCGCATCGGCATAGACCAACAGCCGATGCAAGTCGTACGCGTTCGCGCCCTTGGTTCTGTAGCCGAGCAAGGCGTTGCTATTGACCTCGACCCGCTCCCGTAAATCTGCTCCGAACGAGAGGTATCCGTCCGCGCCGATCGGCACGTATTTGAGGTCGCCGTACAGGCTGACGCGAGCGCCCGGCGCTGCATAGGCGGACACGTCGTCATCGTAGCGAAACGGCGAGCCTGTCTGCGCTCGCGCTTGATGCGTAACTGCGGCCGCGAGAAGCTGGAGGCTAAGTCCCGCGACGAGGCCGCAGCATCTACTGCGCCGCAGGGTCACGCGAACCGACAAACGCAACCCGGTAGACGACCGGATCAACATGGTCTGCGAGCGCCCCGACCTCTGCCATGTGCGCCTTTGCCGGCGCGGTGGCCATCATGGCCTCCAGATGCGCATGATGGTCCCACTGCACGTAATTCACCACGCGATGTCCGTCGAGGCTCGCATGGACCGAGGTGCCGATGAACCCGGGGAGATGCCGGGCATGCTGCTCGGTGAAGCCGCGCAAACACGCAATCACGGCGTCCTGACGATCCGGTTTGACCATGAAGGTATTGATCAATGTGAAGATCTTCACGGAATCATCAATGACGGCATGCATGGCCACTGAACTCCATTCCATTTGAGGCATTTGGCTTGCACATAAAGGCGCTTGAAAAGCGCGGGGGTCTTAGTGTGAGAAATGTCCCGTTTTCATTGCTCCGGGATTTTGGTGGCCGATTTCAAATGGCGCGACTGCCAACGAATGACGGGGGGCACGACGACAAGTGCCGTCGGGAAGCTGACGACGGTTCCCAGCATCCAACTGAAGGCGACGGCGCGAAGATATTCCGGGCCAAAGCCCGCGTTCATAGCGATCATGAACACCGACATGACAGCGCTCATGACCAGCGAAATCATTGCGTTGCCGGCGAGCTCTGCCACAGTGAATCGCAGCGCCATCAAACAAACTCGCTTTAGAAGGTGATCAGTTGCCGAGTTTGGAAATGATTTCTTCGGCCATGATGGTCTGCGCTTTTTGGCCTTCGGGTGTACCGAAGTTGTTGACCAGCTCGGTGACGACCTGATTGACGACCGTGACCGTGACCCCGAGGCCGCGCAGCCGGTCGTAGGTGAGCGTGTCACCCAGCGCCGACATCGTCCCGCAGGCATCGGCGACGACCATCACCTTGTAGCCCAGCTTCTGAGCGTCCACCGCGGCCCAGAACAGGCAGATGTCGGTCGTCAATCCTGCCAAGATGATGTTCGGCCGGGCCAATGCCTTCACGCCGTCACGAAGGTCGCTGGCATCCCAGCAACTCAACTCCCCTCCGCGCTTGTAACGGCGCTCAAACGGCTCGGGTGCCACGTCGCTAATCTCCGGGATCGTCGGCCCGACATAGTCCTCCATCGTCGTCGTGAGAACCAAGGGCATCGCGTACTCAATAGCCATGCGCGCGAGAACGCGGCAGCTCGCGATTGTCGTCGTCTTCGGCAGGCTTTTCACCCAGTCGATTGTCATTCGCTGGTGATCGACGAGCATGACGATGCTGTCGGACGTGGTGAAACGATCGAACTGCTGCAATGGCCGCTCCTGTTTGCACTGTTACGACTGTGCGAAGCCGCTTGATTGACCAAGTGACGCAGCTAGACATACATACACCAGTAGAACGGGAAATCCGTTGAGATGAGAAACAGTTTCTCAGTTTCGGGACAATGTTTGGAATGGACCATTTGCGAGATCTGGCCCTGTTCGTTGCCGTCGCCGAGACAAAGAGCTTCACCAAGGCGGCGGCCCTGCTCGGCATACCGACCTCCACCCTGTCGCGCCGTATCGCCGAACTCGAAGCGTCGATGGAACTGAAACTTCTGGTGCGCAACACCCGTCTCGTGGAACTGACGGAGGCGGGCGCGCTCTATTTATCGCTGGGCGAAGGCATCGTCGCGGCCGCGCGCGAAGCGCATCAGCAGGTGCGTGGCTTGGCTGAAAAGCCACAGGGCCTGCTTCGCATGTCCGTCGAAGCCGAGGTTGGCCCGCGTCTCGTTGCCCCCGTCCTAGCGGAGTATATCGAGCTTTACCCCGAGGTCCGGATCGATCTCGACCTGTCGCCGCGCCGGGTCGATCTATTGTCGGAGGGGTTCAACCTTGCGCTGCGCATCGGCAAGCTGCCGGACTCCGGACTGACCGTCCGGCGCTTGGCGGTGCTGAGCGCCAGTCTCTACGCCGCGCCGTCCTATGTGCAGCGCCGCGGAACGCCCGAACACCCGGCGGACTTGGCGCACCACGCGCGCATCCATCTTCTGCATAAGGGAGACCGCGGCGAGTGGCGCCTCAAAAAGGGCGATGAAATGATCGAGGTGCCCTCGAACAACGTGCTTTGTGCGAACAACATGACCATGATCCGCCATCTCGCCCGCTTCGGCATCGGAATCGCCGTCGTGGACGATCTCATGGCGAGCGAAGACGTGGACCGGGGAATTCTGAAACCCGTCCTGCCCGGCTGGGCGCTGGACCCGATGCCGCTGTCCATACTCACGCCCACCCGCCTGCTGGCAGCCAAAACGCGCGCCTTTGTCGACCTGCTGGCAAAACACGCGGTCGGGATGGTCGGCCTCAGCCCGTAACGCTGCCGGCCGTCAACAGCCGGCTGAACGTTTTCACAACGGTCAGCTTCCGAGCGCAGCTTACAAGACCTGACTATCTGAGTGTTGGCGCGAAGCGATTGCCCACAGCCGAGTGTCCGTCTGGGGTTCGAGACTGTTGAAAAACTCGCTTGCGGGTGGGATTGTTGCGTGATTTGTCCCGGCTATGACCGGATCGGAGACCACGACGATGATGGGCAGGCTGTCAGGCCAAGAGCCGCTGTTCTTTCGGTTCCGGCTCGAGGACCACGTACCCGCCAATCACCTTGTAGCGCGACGGCTCATGTTGGGCTGAAGGCGACGCATAGATTGACGGGTGTCGCCGTAGGGTAGCGTCCATCTCCGTTCCGATAATGGGCGGAGAGGAGGATGACCCGGCTTGAACGGGAGGCCCGAGTGGCGATCGAGGCGCTGGTGTCGCGTGGGACGAGCAAGGCGGCGGTAGCGCGTCTGCTCGGGGTGAGCGAGAGCACGGTCCGGTATCATGCCGTGCGGATGTCGGCCGGCGCGTTGGACGGACGAGGCGGCAAGGCGTTCAAGGCGGCGCCACTGGTCGAAGCGATCGAGCATTGGCATGAGGCCCAAACGGACAGGGCGCTCAACCTGGCGGCGCTGCATGAGTGGCTTGTGGTCGAACACGGCTACGACGGCAGCCTGCGCTCGGTGCAGCGGTTCTGGGCCAAGCGCTACCCGGCCCCGGCGATCCGGGCGCGACGGCGGGTCGAGACGCCGCCGGGAGCGCAGGCGCAGGCGGATTGGGCGCACTTCTCCGACGTGATCGTCGGTGGGGAGGCCCGAAGCCTGGTGGCGTTCAAGATGGTGCTGTCGCACAGCCGCAAGGACGCGATCGTCTGGTCCGAGGGCAAGGACATGCTGGCCTGGCTGGGCTGCCACAGCGAGGCGTTCCGGCGCCTTGGCGGGGTGCCGGCGACGGTGCGGATCGACAATGAGAAGACCGCCGTGGTCCGGGGCGCGGGCGCCTGGGGTGTGATCAACCCGACCTATCGCCGGTATGCGACGACGCTGCGCTTTCATGTCGACGCGTGCCCGCCGCGGCAGCCGCGCTGCAAGGGCAAGATCGAGCGCCGAGTGCGCGATCAACGCCTCTGCCTCGATCCGCGCGCTCAGGCCTGGTCGGATCTGGAGGACCTGCAGCGCTGGACCGACGCCGAGCTGTCGGCCCGGGCGGAGCGGCTGATCTGCCCGGCGACAGGCGGAACTGCCAAAGGTTCCGACTGCGAAGCAGGTGGAATGGCAGTGGAGGTCTGACGGTGGCCGAGAGCTGGACGGCGGAGCGCGTCAGGTTGACGCCGCTGCCGGAGATCCTGCCGGAGCCGTTCGACGATGTCGGCGTGCGCCGGGTCGGGATTGACGGGCTGGTTGCGTTCGAGGGGCGCCAATACAGCGTGCCATTCGTCCACATCGGCGAGCGGGTCGAGGTGCGCGGCTGCGCCAGCACGGTGCAGGTGCTCAAGGATTGCCGACTGATCGCCACACATCGGCGGCATACGCAGGCGCGGCTGGTGATCGATCCGGCGCACTATGACGGTCCGAGCACGGAGCGGGTGATGGCGCCGCCGCCCTTGGGTCGGATGGGAGCCAGGATGCTGGAGCTGGCACCGGTCGCGCACCGTGCGATCGAATTCTACGCCACCTCCGGCAGCTTTCCATTGGCCAAAGCCAATGGAACCTTTGCTGCCTTCGCCTTGGCCGAGGTGGCCCGGTGACCGGGGCGCGGCCTAAGCTCGACATCGACACGACGCGCGAGCGGCTGCTCGCCCTCGGCTGTACCCATGCCGCCGAGCAGCTCGAGCCGATGCTGGCCGAGGCGGTGCGCACCGAGGTCCCGGCGCACAGCTTCCTCGATCGGCTGCTACAGACGGAACTGTCCGGGCGCGAGGAGCGGCGGGTGAAGACGTCGCTGCGGCTGTCCAACCTGCCGGTCGGGCAGACGCTGGAGAACTTCGACTTCGCTTTTCAACCTCCGGTCGCTATTCCACGCGCTTCGCGCGCGGAACCTTGAGCTCCCTCCGCCGGCGATCGAGCGCTCGCGTATTGAGACGTTGGCCACCTGCGCTTGGGTGCGCAATGCCGAGACCGTCCTGGTTCAGGGTCCGCCCGGGGTAGGCAAGACCCACTTGCTGGTGGGGCTGGGGATCCGCGCCGTCGAGCAGGGCTTCTCGGTGCAGTATTTCCGCTTCGACGAACTGATGACCGCGCTCAGGGCTGATGCGGCGCTGCCGCCGAGCCGGCTGAAGCGGCGCAAGTATATGTCGACCGCGCTGCTGCTGACCGACGAACTCGGCTTCGACCCGATGACCCGGCAGGAGGCAAGCCTGTTCTTTCGGCTGGTATCATATCGCTATGGCCGCGGCGCGATCATGATCACCACCAACAAGAGCGTGCGCGACTGGACCGAGCTGCTCGCCGGCGACGAGGTGCTGACGACGGCGATCCTGGACCGGCTGCTGCACCGCTCGCACGTGCTCAACATCAAGGGCCGCAGCTACAGGCTGCGCGACCTCGAAGACGCACTCAAGCTGCCGCGCTCCTGAGCCGGGCCCCAGCGGCCTTTCCGCTCCCGACCCTGCCAGGGTGGCACCGTGCTCGACGCCGTCCATGACGCTGCGCGCCGGCTCCGCCGGTGCCGCTGCGCGGCATCATGGACCGCGCCTGCGCGCGATGCCCGGATCGCCCTCGGTCGGGGCAAGAGAATGGTCCCCGCGATCGAACAAGAGAATGGCCGAACTGTGCGCTTCCAGAACGGACCCGCAAATCTACGCGTCGCCTTAACCCGCGTACCTTGGTGTCGCTTGACACACCTCCTCCGCCGCGTCGACGCGGTGCTCGACTTCGGCTTCGTTCGGCGCGCTCTCGCGCCCTACTACAGCTCCACCGGGCGGCCATCGGTCGACCCCGAGTTGATGCTGCGCATGCTGCTCATCGGCTATCTGCACGGCATCCGCTCCGAGCGGCGGCTCTGCGACGAGGTCCACCTCAACCTCGCCTACCGCTGGTTCTGCCGCCTGGGTTTGGACGGCTGTGTGCCGGACCACTCGACGTTTTCCAAGAACCGCCACGGGCGCTTCCGTGACGGCGACCTGCATCGCCTGCTGTTCGAGGAGGTCGTGCGCGCGTGTGCCAAGGCCGGACTGACGCTCGGACGTGACACCGCGATCGACGCGAGCACGATCGACGCCGATGCCGGCTGCGAGCGCAAGTTCAACGGTGCGGCCGATGCCGAGGCCTGGGACGAGCAGGAGCGCCAGGCTCGGCCTGTGCGTGAGTATCTCGAAGCACTCGATGCCGCGCTGCCGGCTGCTCCGGACGAGCGCGAACCGGCGCCGCCCAAACACACATCGGCCACCGATCCGCAGGCGGCCTGGTCAATCAAGCATGGCCCAGGGCGCTTCAGCTACGCCACAAACTACCTGATCGACAGCGAGACGAGCGTCATCCTCGACGTCGAGGCCACGCCCGCGCGCCTGGGCGCTGAGGTGGCGGCAACGCGAACGTTGGTCACGCGCGCCGCGGATCGGTTCGGGTTCCGCCCCGAACGCCTCGCCGCCGACAAGGCCTATGGCAGCGCAGGCCTGCTGCGTTGGCTGTTCGAGCGCGGGGTCGAGCCGCATGTGCCGCTGCTGGACCGGACGGCACTGACCCAAGGCAAGCTCCCCCGTTCAGCTTTCACCTATGACGAAACCACCGACGCCTATACCTGCCCCGAGGGGCACCAGCTTCGCCACCGGGGCTACGAGCGCCGGACCCGCACGCATCGTTATAGCGGATCGCCGACTACCTGCGGCGCCTGCACGCGAAAGCCGGACTGCACCGACGCGCCGAGCCGGCGCGTGCTGAGGATGGTTGACGAGGACGTGCGCGATCGCGTCCGCGACCTCGAAGGCACGCCTGCTTTTGTCCGCTCTCGTCGCCTGCGAAAGCGCGTCGAGCGCCTCTTTGGCCAGCTCAAGCGAACATGGGGCTGCGACGGCTTAAATTGCGCGGGTTACGCGGTGCCGCCGAGGAGTTCACGATGGCCGCCGCCGCCCAAAACCTGATCCTGCTCGCCAGGAGGCGGGTGCCCGCCTGAACGGGAGGACAGCTTGTGGCCTGTCCTGTCCCTCACCGGCTGCCGAACACTGGAGTTCCAGCCCGAATGCCGACTTCTTCAACAGCCTCGTTCGTTAAACGGACACCCGCCCGCACACCGGTTCACATCCCTTGCCTACGCTTCGACGATCAGCTCCTTGATCCGGCTGGCCAGGGCTTCCATCGCGAACGGCTTCGTCGAGACGTGCATCCCGGGGTCGAGGTCCCCGTGGCTCAGCACGGTGTTCTCGGCGTAGCCGGTGATGAACAGCACTTTGAGGTCGGGCCGCACGGCACGACCCGCGTCGGCCACTTGCCGGCCGTTCAGGCTGCCGGGCAGGCCCACGTCCGTCACCAGCAGGTCTATGCGGGCATCTGACCGCAGCACCTGCAGCCCGGCCGAGCCGTCCGCGGCCTCGATGGCGGTGTAGCCCAGTCTTCCAGCAACTCTGTCACCAGCGTCCGCACGGTCGGCTCATCGTCCACGACCAGCACCGTCTCGCCCTGCCCGGCGCGCGGCGCAGTGGCAAGTTCGGCGTCCGCTTCATCGCTGGCCGCTTCGCCATGGTGTCGGGGCAGGTAGAGGCACACCGTTGTGCCCTGACCCGGCTCCGAATAGATGCGCGCCTGCCCGCCGGACTGCTGCACGAAGCCATAGATCATGGACAGGCCCAGGCCGGTGCCCATACCGATGGGCTTGGTGGTGAAGAATGGGTCGAACGCACGACGCACCACCTCGGGCGTCATACCGGTCCCGGTGTCGCTGACGCACAGCGATATATACTGCCCTGGCGGCAGGCCGCGCTGCCGCGCCGTGCGCTCATCCAGCCAGAGGTTCGACGTCTCGATGGTCAGGCGCCCCCCGTCGGGCATAGCATCCCGTGCGTTGATGCACAGGTTTAACAGCGCGTTCTCAAGCTGGTTCGGATCCACCAGCGTCGCCCACAGCCCGGCCGCGCCCACCACCTCGACTTCCACCGCTGGTCCCACTGTGCGGCGCGCCAGCTCCTCCATCCCGGCCACCAGGCGGTTCACGTCCGTGGGCTTGGAGTCCAGCGTCTGCCGGCGCGTGAAAGCCAGCAAGCGGTGCGTCAGCGCCGCGGCACGCTTGGACGCGCCCTGGGCCGCGACGAGGTAGCGGTCCAGGTCCCCAATGCGGCCCTGCGCCACGCGGGCTTGCAGCAGCTCCAGGCTGCCCGAGATGCCGGCCAAAAGGTTGTTGAAGTCGTGCGCCAGCCCGCCCGTGAGCTGACCCACCGCCTCCATCTTCTGCGAGTGGCGAAGCGCTTCCTGCGCAGCCGCCAACTCTGCCTCGGCGCGAACCCGGGCGGAGATAACGACCGCGTGGTTGAACGCGCCGACAATGCGACCCTGCTCGTTCCGTAGCGGATTGTAGGCCACCTCTCAGACGGGTTTCGTGAGGTCTGGATCACCAAACTCCTCCGTAATGGTAAAGGCTTCACCTGCCAGTGCCCGCGCCATGAAACCGCGGATGACATCCGACTGGTTGGGCAGGAACAGGTCGAGAAAGACGTCGCCTATCCTTACGCGGTAACCATAGATGCGGAAGAAGTCGTCGCTGTGCGCCTTGTTGCACGCGATCAGCCGGTATTCGGTGTCGAAGGCACACACTGGGGCGGTGTCCGATTGGACGATATTCTCGTAAAGACGGAGCGCCGCCGAACGTTCGGCGAGCCGTTCCTCCAGGGCGTCGTTCAAGAGCCGCACAGCGTCAGCGGCGGCCAGCCGTTCGTCGGCATCAAGATGGAAGGCGATCAGCTCCGCGAAGAGACGGAAAGTCCCGATCATCTCCGGCGTCTTGACCTCTGCTGGCTTCGGATCGATCGCGCACAGTGTCCCGAAGAAGGCACCGTTCTTACGGATGATCGGCACTGAGACGTAGCTCTGGAAACCATACATTGCCGCCGTCGGATGTCCGCGGTAGAGCTCATCCTCTGCGACGTTGTCGATGACAATTGGCACCCGCTTGTCCCGCACCTCACGGCAGATGGTCGTCCCGACCTCCAGTTCGCCACCGCGACCCAAGCCGAAGGCGATTTGGTCCATGACCTGGCAAGCAATCCAGCGGTCATCAGTGACCCGCGCAACAGCGGCGAAGCCCATGCCGGTGCTTCGGCACAGCACGTCCAGGACAACGGAACAGCGTCGATCCTGGCGACCGCGTCCAGATCGTCTTGGAAATCGTGCCTGCTCACGAGCCGACAACCTTTTGGTCGCTGGTTTCTGCTGGCACCGAAGTGTTCGACGTTTTAGCAGCACCGGAGGGTCGCACACGGGGTATGAGGCGGACTTGGTGATCCGCCATCAGGCGCAGCGCGGCTCGGACGACCTCACTGGCGTTCTGGTAGCGCCCCGAGACGACCTCCTGCCCGACAAATGCGTCGAGTTCGACAGTGAGGAATACGTTTCTGGAGACCTGATTTGCCATACACAACATGACTGCCTGGCCCGAACTCGGCTGTCAAAGCTGGACAGTCAGCATCTATGGCGGGGCGCGGCGGACCGCTTCGACGCCCAACCCGAGAAACACCAGGGCATAGCCGAAGCCGAGCAATGCGGCTCCTCGGCAGCAGACACGGCGGACACTGCAACCGCCATCAGGAACAGCCAGCGACATGCACGCGCACGGCGGCGAACGCGCCTTTGTTGATTCAGACGGGGCGAGTTTAGGCTGAGGTGCCGTAGCGATTTGTGTGGAAGTAGCCTGAGCGGGTGATCTCCGGCGGGATAAGGTTGGCTCGGGTCAAGCGGCGAGGTCAACGGGAACGGCGGCGCCGATCGGCTCGACGAGGGTTTGCCAGCCGTCGACCTTGCGCATGGTGATCTGGCCCGAGGCCAACAGGGCCCAGAACAACATCGCCGCGGTCTCAGCGGACGGCAGCACGGTCTGCGTCTTGATGCGGCGCTTGAACTCCTCGTGGAGGCGCTCGATCGCGTTCGTGGTCCGCGCCGACCGCCACTGGCACGAGGGCAGCCGGAGAAAGGCAAACAGGCGCTCGCCTGCCTCCTCCAGGCTCGTGGCCACCGCCGGGCAGCGCACCCGCCACTTGCGCAGGAACGCCCGGCGGCGCTGCTCCACGTCCTTGACGCTCGCGGCGTAGATCATGTCCGTGTAGTCGGCCGAGACCTCGTCGTGCAGCGCGTCCGGAGCGTGCGCCAGCAGGTTACGATGCTGTGCACCGTGCAGCGCTGGGCGGGCACTGCGGGCCACAACGCCGCCAAAGCTCGCTCGAGGCCGGCCGCGCCGTCGGTGATCAGGAACTCCGGCGTGCGCAGGCCGCGCGCGATTAGGTCGTCCAGCACCGCCCGCCATGCCGCCTCGCTCTCGCCGGCCATGTTGCGGATCGA
>CAWBWT010000002.1:3367500-3880321 GCA_963792675.1 uncultured Alphaproteobacteria bacterium | reverse complement strand
TGCTGGCGTTCCGCGCCGTCGATGCCAAGCTGGCCGAACGATAACCCGCGGACCCGCGTCAGAGCTCGCGCAGCAGGGGGAGCAGGGACAAGACCAGCAACGCCGCCATCGCCCCGTTGAAGGCGCGCAACCCGCGTTCGGTCCGAAGCAGGCGGGCGGCGCCGACCCCGGTCACGGTCCAGAACGCGACGGCGGGCAGGGTGACGACCAGGAAGATCGCGGCCAGGCCAAGCGTTTGCGCGACTACGCCGTCGGCGGTCGTGTAGGTGGCGACCGCGCCCAGCGCGATCACCCAGGCCTTCGGGTTGACCCACTGGAACAGCCCGGCTTGCATGAAGCTGAGCGGCCGCCCGCCGCCGGACGCCGCCTCGGCGGGGCGCGCGGTGGCGATCCGGACCGCCAGCCACAGCAGGTAGGCGGCGCCCAGCCATTTCATCGCCGCGTGCAGCGCCGGCACCGTGCGCATCAGCCCGCCGGCGCCGAGCGCCACCGCGACCAGCATCACCGGGAAGCCGACCGCGATCCCGAGCATGTGCGGGATGGTGCGGGCGAACCCGAACGTGGCGCCAGACGCGGCGACCATGGTGTTGTTCGGCCCCGGCGTGCCCGACATGGACACGGCGAAGGTGACGGCGGAGGCAAGCCAGGCCAGCGTTTCGGCGTCCATGCCAGGAGCCTAGGGCGGGCGAGGGCCGAGTCGTCATGCATTTTCAAAGGCTCTCCCTTCCGCAGTCGTTGCATCTGCCAAGCGGGCTGCCAAGCGGGCAGCGGGACCCTTGGACTGCTCCGCCCTCGAACTCGCCGGCCGCCCCCGGACTTCGCATCCATTCCGGCAAGGCTGCTTGCCTTTCGGGCGGCGCTCGATAGTGTCCGGCCAAACTCGATCGTAAGAGGAACGCCGATGTTTCGCAGGACCATGCTTGCCGCGACCGTTTTTGTCGGCCTCGGGGGGGCCGCACAGGCGCAGGGCTCCGGCCCGGTGCCGGTCGGTGCGATCGAGATCCTGAGCGGGCCGTCGGCCGCCTACGGCACGGCGATCAAGGCCGGGTTGGAGCTGGCGCTGGACGAGGTGAACGCGAAGGGCGTGCTGGGCGGGCGCAAGATCGCGCTCACGGTCGAGGACAGCGCCGCCAACAAGGACCAGGCGATCAACGCGGCGCGCAAGCTGATCGGCCGCGACAAGGTGGTGGCGGTGATCGGTCCGACCCTGTCGAACGAAATGTTCGCGGTCGGCCCGGTGGTCAACGACCGCAAGGTGCCGATCATCGGCACCTCCACCACGGCGACCGGCATCACCGCGATCGGCGACTACGTGTTCCGCACCAGCCTCCCGGAAAGCGATGTGATCCCGGTGACGCTGGCCTACGCGAAGGCGCACGGCGTGAAGACGATCGCGTTGATGTACGCCAACGACGACGCGTTCAGCAAGTCCGGGTTCGACGTGATGAAGGCGGCGGCCGAGAAGGCCGGGCTCTCCATCCTGACGATCGAGACATTCGGCAACAAGGACACCGATTTCTCGGCGCAGTTGACCAAGATCAAGTCGATGAAGCCGGACGCGGTCGGCATCTCGGCGCTGGTCGAGCCGGTGTCGGGCGTGCTGCTGCAGGCGCGGCAGTTAGGCTTCGGCAAGGACACCCTGTTCGTGGGCGGCAATGGCAGCAACTCGCCCAAGCTCGGCGAGATCGCCGGCGCCGCCTCGGACGGGCTGATCGTCGGCAGTCCGTGGTTCATCGGCAAGACCGACCCGGCCAACCAGACCTTCGTGAAGGCATTCCGGGCCAAGTACGGGCGCGACCCGGACCAGTTCGCCGCACAGGCCTACGACTGCATGCACATCGTGGCCGAAGCGGTGGACCGGGCCGGGGCGGCCGAGCCGGACAAGATCCGGGACGCGCTGCTGAAGACGAAGCATGACGGCGTCATGGGGCCGTTCACCTTCACCGCCGGCCGCGACCCGGCCAGCACCGAGGGGGTGGTCGTGCTCGCGATGCAGGGCGGGCAATTTCAGATCGCGCCGAAGTAGCGGCGGGCGCGGGCCGGGTTCGCTTGCGTTTGGCGCGCCTGGACTGCAGGGAGAGGGATCCTCGGATCAAGTCCGAGGATGACGTTTCTTGTCGTTCGACGATTACGCTTGTCGTCCGAGGATGACGTTCTTGTGGTTCGACGATAGCGATTCTTGTGGTTCGACGATGACGTTTCTTTGGGCCGCTGGTGATGAACGCGGCTTACGTCGCGGCGAGCCGTAGGCGTTCGGCGACGCGGGCGCGGCCCATCAGGGGAAGCAGGTCGCGCAAGGGCGGGCCATCCTCCTCGCCGGTGAGGGCGAGGCGAAGCGGGGCGTCCATCTCGTCGCCGGCGAGTCCGGATGCCGTGGCCAGGGCCCCGAGCCATGCGGGCCAGGTGCCGTCGTCCCAGGGTTCCGGCGGCAGCACCGCAAGGGCGTCCTGCAGGAACTCGGTTTCCCCCTCCACCAGCGGCGGCACGATGGTGCCGGCAACCACGTCCCACCAGCCGCGGGCCTCGCGCATCAGGTCGAGGCTGCCGCGCACGGCATGCCAGAAGGCGGGGGTGGCGGCCGGCGGGAGGCGGTCGCGGGCGGCCTCGAACGGCATGTCGGCCAGCGCGCGGCGGTTGACTGCGAGCAGGGTTTGCGGATCGAACCGCGGCGTGTCCGGCCCGATGCGGCCGAGGTCGTAGCGGGCGGCAAGCAGCACCGCGGGTTCGGGCGCCGGGGCGTCGGCGGTGCCGAGCCGGGCCAGGGTGCCGGCGAGGGCGGCCGGTTCGATGCCATCGGTGCGCAGGCTGCGCAGCGACGGCGGCCCGCGCCGGCCGGCACCGTCGGTGAGGAGCAGCGGCAGATGGGCGAAGCGGATAGCCTGCGGCGGCGCGCCGAGGGCGGCCAGGATGTCGAGCTGGATGCCGGTGTTGACCAGGTGGTCGGCGCCGCGGACGACATGGGTGATGCCGAGCTCGAGGTCGTCCACCACGGAGGCGAAGCTCGGCAGCGGGGTGCCGTCGGCGCGGACCAGGACGGGGTCGCTGAGCGCGGACAGCTTGACGGATTGCCGGCCGCCGACCGTGTCGTCCCATTCGGCGGCCTTGCCGGACAGCAGGAAGCGCCAGTACGGCACCTTGCCGCCGGCTTCCGCCTGGGCGCGCTGGGCGGCGGTCATTTTCAGCATGGCGCGGTCGTAGATCGTCGAGCGTCCCTGGCGATGCCGCAGCTCGCGCTTGAAGTTCAGCTCGTCGTCGGATTCGAAGCAGGGATACAGCCGGCCAGCCGCGCGCAGCCGGTCGGCGGCGGCGGCATAGCGGTCGAGCCGGTCCGATTGCCGCACGTGCTCGTCCCAGTCGAGGCCGAGCCAGGCCAGGTCGTGCTCGATCCCGTCCGCATAGTCGGCCCGGCTGCGGTCGCCGATGTCGTCGAGCCGGAGCAGGAAGCGGCCGCCGTGGCGCCGGGCCAGCAGCCAGTTGGCGAGCGCGATGCGGGCCTGACCGACATGGAGCAGGCCGGTGGGGGCGGGGGCGAAGCGGAGCTTCATGCGTGGGCCCGCAATGGGCGACTGATGTTCCAGGCGTCATGGCCGGACGTCTTTGCGACGTCATGGCCGGACGCCCCTGCAACGTCATGGCCGGACGTCCTTGCGACGTCATGGCCGGACTTGATCCGGCCATCTCCCGCCGTGTTGGCGACGCTACGCGGCATGCCCGGAGATCCCCGGATCAAGTCACGGGATGACGTGCTTGGGGATGACGTGCTTGGGGCTGACGCGCTTGTTGCTGGCGGGGCAGGTCGTGTCACCCCTCGTCCTCGTCCGCGTCGCCGTGCAGGCGCGGGTCGAGGGCGCGCCAGTCGCGGTCGATCGACTTGGCGCGGCGGGCGGCGAAGTCGTGCAGCTCGGTGCCGCTCTTCCAACCCATCTCGCCCGCCTCGGGGACCGTTGCGTCCTCGCCGAAGGCGAACCAGGCGTCGAGCACCGCCTTGG
The DNA here is from genome assembly GCA_963792675.1 of uncultured Alphaproteobacteria bacterium. Lineage (GTDB taxonomy): Bacteria > Pseudomonadota > Alphaproteobacteria > Acetobacterales > Acetobacteraceae > JBBROS01. The sequence continues at coordinate 3,876,332 of CAWBWT010000002.1, read as the reverse complement.
CGTCCATCCCCGGTGCCCGGCATCGCTCGACGCTGTCGCGCACGTAGCGGCGGGCGAACAGGTTGGCGTCGGCCACCGTCGGGAAAGGGCCGATCTCCTCCACCACGTTGTCGCCGGTGTCATCGGACAGGTCGATGATCCGGACCCGGATGGCGGCGGGCGCGGGAAGCGCGGACGGGTTGTCGTTCATAGGCTCCAAGTTTGCTCGAGTGGCCCTTCGGTACACACCCGCTTGCACGCGACCGCAAGCCGCGGCGCGCCCATCAGGCCACGAGGTTGGTAAAACCGTTCGTGATGGGGTAGCGGCGGTCGCGGCCGAACGCGCGGGGCGTGATCTTCACGCCCGGCGGCGCCTGACGCCGCTTGTATTCGGCGCGGTCCAGCATGCGCCAGACCCGCAGCACCGTGGCACGGTCGAAGCCGCCGGCCACCAGGGCGTCAACCGACTGCTCGCCTTCGACCAGGCCCTGCAGGATGGCATCGAGGTCGTCGTAGGGGGGGAGCGTGTCCTGGTCGGTCTGGTCGGGCTTCAGCTCGGCGCTCGGCGGCTTGGTGATGACCCGCTCCGGCATCACCGGGCCGTGCGGGCCTAGCGTGCCGGGCGGCACGTGCGCGTTGCGCCAGCGGCAAAGGTCGAACACGGTGGTCTTGTAGACGTCTTTCAGCACCGAATAGCCGCCGCACATGTCGCCGTAGAGCGTCGCGTAGCCGACCGACATCTCGCTTTTGTTGCCGGTGGTCAGCACCATCGCGCCGAACTTGTTCGACATCGCCATCAGCGTGAGGCCGCGCAGGCGGGACTGGATGTTCTCCTCGGTGATGTCGGCCTGGTGGCCCTCGAACAGCGGCGCGAGTGCGGCGCCGATCGCGTCCATGCCCGGCGAGATCGGGATCGTGTCGCAGCGGATGCCGAGCAGGCGGGCGCATTCGGCGGCGTCGTCCAGGCTGTGCTGGCTGGTGTAGGGGCTCGGCAGCATCACCGCGCGCACCCGGTCCGGGCCCAGCGCGTCGGCGGCCACGGCGGCCGAGAGCGCGCTGTCGATGCCGCCCGACAAGCCGAGCAGCACGCCGGGAAAGCGGTTTTTGTTCACGTAATCGGCGAGGCCCAGCATCATGCAGCGGTAGATCGCCTCGAGCCGGTCGACCTCCGGCGGCAGCGTCTGGGGCGTGCAAACCAGGTGGTCGCCGTCGCGGGTCCATTCGGTGAGCGTGATCGCCTCCTCGAACAGCGGCATCTGCAGGGCCAGGCTGCGATCGGCGTTCAGGACGAAGCTGGCGCCGTCGAATACCAGCTCGTCCTGGCCGCCGACCTGGCCGAGGAACACGAATGGCAGGCCGTTTTCCACTACGCGGGCCACGCCGAGATCGATGCGGATCGCGCTTTTGCGGTCCTCGAACGGGGAGCCGTTGATGCTCAGCAGCATCTCGGCGCCGCTTTCGGCCAGGGTCTCCGAGACGGCCGGAAGCCAGAAATCCTCGCACACCATCAGGCCGATGCGCACGCCGCGGAAGGCGACCGGGCCGGGGCTGGGACCGGCGTCGAACACCCGCTTCTCGTCGAACACGCCGTAATTCGGCAGCTCGTGCTTGGCCCGCCGCGCCAGCACGCGGCCGCCATCGAGCACAAAGGCGGCGTTGTACAGCTTGCGGCCGTCGCGCCAGGGGCCGCCGACGATCAGCCCGGGGCCGCCGTCGGCGGTGTCGCGGGCCAGTGCCTCGATGGCGGCCTCGGCGGCAGACACGAAGGCGGGTTTGCGCACCAGGTCCTCGGGCGGGTAGCCGCCGATCGAGAACTCAGGCGTCACCACGAGGTCGGCGCCCATCGCCGCGGCGGCGGCGCGGGCGCGGCGGATGTGCGCCAGGTTCAGGTCCACCTGGCCGACATGCATGTCGAGCTGTGCGAGCGCGATCCTCATGCGGTTTATTTCGGTCGGCGGGTCAGGCGGTCAACCGTCGGCAGCAGGAACTCGCGGCCGAGCTTGACGCGCGGCTCGCCGTCATAGGCGACGATGTCGGCGGTGGCGTAGGTCTCGTGCCAATCGGCCGGGATGAAGCTGCCGGTGCCGACGACGTCGATCGGCGCCGCGGTGTCGGCCATGACCCGGCATTTCTCGACGCCGAAACCGGACGACACCACGATCCGCACGTGCGGGAAGCCGCCCTCGTCGAGCGCTTCCCGCATGCGCCAGATGGCCGCGGCCGAGACGCCGGTGCCGACCAAATGGCGCAGTTCGGTGTCGCTGCGGTAGCGGCGGATGGCGCCCGGGGCGCGGCGCTCGAGCACGGCGTAGCTGCGGGCGGGGTCGAGGCCCTCGAGGTAGCGGCCGCCATGGGTGTCGAGCCGGACGGAGAGCTTGCCGGCGGCGGCCATCTCCGGGAAGCGCCGGGCGACGGCGAGGCCGTCGGTGACCTCGAGCCCGAAATAGTCGGTCAGCACCGTGAGGTTCTCGCCTGGGCAGGCTTCGACGAACATCTCGGCGGCGCGCAGGGTCGAGCCGGCGTAGCCGATCAGGGCATGCGGCATGGTGCCGCGGCCGGCGTTCTGGCCGAGCTCACGGGCGCCGAGCGCGGACGAGCTGCCGACGAAGCCGGTGGCGCCCTCGTTGCGGGCGGCGCCGCCGCCGACCGCCGCGGCATAGGCCATCAGCGCCTGCATCTCGGCGCCGGCGCAGTGCCGCGCCTCCATCGCCAGGAAGGCGGCACGGGGCAGAGCGAGGCACATCTGGTAGGCGTTATGCGCGGCGACGCAGGCGGCACCGAGCTTCTGCAGCAGGATCGTTTCCGCCTCGGCGAGGGCGACCAGGCTGCCGGTGACCAGGATGATCGGCTCGCCGGCGCCGACCCAGGTGCCTTCCGGGTGGCGGACGGCATAGGCGAAGGTGGTCGAGCGGGCCTGCGCGACCTCGTCGAGCCACTCGAGCGCGGGACGTGGAGCGCTCACGACGGGACGCCGCAGGAACACCGCATAGGTGACGGTCGCGTCGCCGAACCGCTCGACGATTTCGCGGGTGCGGGTGAAGTAGGCGTCGGTGCGGTCGGCGATGTCCTGCAGGATCGGTGCGGGTTGGCTCATGCTCCTGCGCCGCCTGCTATTGCGCGGCGACGGCGGGGCGGCGCGGCGGGATCCGGCGCGCTTTCAGTTCCTCGGCGATGAGGAAGGCCAGCTCCAGCGACTGCTCGGCATTGAGCCGCGGGTCGCAGAACGTCTCGTAGCGCTGGCCCAGATCCGCCTCCGTCAGCCGGTGGGCGCCGCCGACGCATTCGGTGACGTTGCGCCCGGTCATCTCCACGTGCACGCCGCCGGCCCAGGAACCTTCGGCGGCGTGGGCGTCGAAGAAACCGCGGACCTCGGACAGGATCTGGTCGAAGTTACGCGTCTTCACCCGGGAAGCGGTGCTGATGGTGTTGCCGTGCATCGGGTCGCACAGCCAGACCACGCGGCAGCCCTCGGCGTGCACCGCGCGCAGCAACGGCGGCAGCTTGCGGGCGACATGCTCGGCGCCCATGCGGCTGATGAGCGTGAGCCGGCCGGGCTCGTTGTGCGGGTTCAGCGTCTCGATCAGCCGAAGCAGGTCGGCGATCTCGGTGGTGGGGCCGACCTTGATGCCGATCGGGTTCTGCACCCCGCGCAGGAACTCGACATGGGCGCCGTCCGGCTGCCGGGTGCGGTCGCCGATCCAGAGGAAGTGGGCGGAACAGGCATACCAGTCGCCACTGGTGCTATCGACCCGGGTCAGGGCCTGCTCGTACGGCAGCAGCAGCGCTTCGTGGCTGGTGTAGAAGTCGGTTTCGCGGATCTGCGGCGTGTTGAGGCTGCTGACGCCGCAGGCCGCCATGAAGGCCAGCGTCTCGTCGATGCGCCCGGACAGGTCCTGGTAGCGGGCGGCCAGCGGTGAGCGGGCGGCGAAGTCGAGGTTCCAGCGGTGCACCTCGTGCAGGTCGGCATAGCCGCCGACGGCGAAGGCGCGCAGCAAATTGAGCGTGCCGGCGGATTGGAAATAGCCGGTTTCCATGCGAGCCGGGTCGGGCGTGCGGTCGGCGTGGGTGAAGTCGGGGCCGTTGACGATGTCGCCGCGGTAGGAGGGCAGGGTGGCGTCGCCGACCGTCTCGGTGTCGGACGAGCGCGGTTTGGCGTATTGCCCGGCCATGCGGCCCATCTTCACCACCGGCACGCTGGCGCCGAAGGTCAGCACGACGGCCATCTGCAGCAGCACGCGGAAGGTGTCGCGGATGACGTTGGCGGTGAAGTCGCCGAAGCTCTCGGCGCAGTCGCCGCCCTGCAGCACGAAGGCGCGTCCGTCGGAGGCGAGCGCCAGGGCCGCCTTCAGCCGCCGCGCTTCGCCGGCAAACACCAGCGGCGGATAGGTGCCAAGCCGCCCCTCCATGGCCCGCAGCGCGTCCGCGTCGGGGTAGGCGGGCAATTGCTTGGCCGGCTTGCTGCGCCAGCTCTCCGGGCTCCAGCCCGGCGTCGTCTTGGTCATGTCCGCTCTCCACGGGCCGAACCGGCTTTATGCGGCATCGGCGTCCGGTGCGCCACAATTCTGCGGCAAGGGAGGTTTGCAGGGTTGGATGCCGGGTCGGAGGGCGCCGCTGTTCACGTTTACGGCGTTAGCCCCATCTGTCTTGCTGCACCTGCGTTGGAACCGCCGCACTGACAACCGGCCGCCGGACCCTCCGACTTGGCGACGGCCGGGCCGGAGAGATGGGATGGCCGAGGCCGAGACGAAGACACTGCCCAGCAGTGAGCGCGACCAGCCCGAGGCGCGGCCGCGGGAAAAGGCGCTCGATCCCGGCGAGCGGAATAAGGATCGCGGCGACAAGCCGAAGGGAAGCGACGGGGACGGCAAGGACGGGGACAACAAGCCGGAGAGCCCCGAGGACGAGCACAAGGGCCGGCGCCGCACCTGGCTGATCCGGATCGTCTTCCTGCTGGTGTTGATCGCGGCGGCCATCGGCGGCGTGATCTATTGGCTGTCCATCCGCGGCACCGAAAGCACCGACGACGCCTACACCGACGGGCGGGCGGTGCCGATCGCGCCGCACGTCTCCGGCTACGTGGTCGAGCTGGCGGTCGACGACAACCAGTTCGTGCACAAGGGCGACGTGCTGATCCGCATCGACCCGCGCGACTATCAGGCGGCGCGCGACCAGGCAGCCGGCACGCTGACGATCGCCAAGGGCCAGCTGGCGGGATCGGTGGCCGGGCTCGAGCGGGCCAAGGTGACGTTCCCGGCGCAGCTCGCGGCCGCGCAGGGGAATCTGGCGGTGGCGCAGGGCAACCTGTTCCGCGCCCAGACCGACTACCGCCGGCAGCATGCCATCAGCAAGAATGCCACCACCCAGGAGAACGTGGACGCTTCGACCGCCGCGCTGCAGCAGGCCGAGGGCCAGGTAAAGCAGGCCGAGGCGCAGGTGACGCAGGCGACCCCGGTGCCGCAGAACATCGACGAGGCCGCCGCGCAGCGCGACCAGCTGTCCGGGCAGGTGCAGCAGGCCGAGGCGGCGTTGGCGCAGGCCGATCTTAACCTCGGCTACACGACGGTGCGCGCGCCGCAGGATGGCTGGGTGACCCGGCGCAACGTCGAGGTCGGCACCTATGCCCAGCCGGGCTCGACGATCATGAACCTGGTCAGCCCGGAGGTCTGGGTCACCGCGAACTTCAAGGAGGACCAGCTCAACCTGATGCGGGCCGGGCAGAAGGTGACGATCAGCGTGGACGCTTATGGCGGCCTCAAGCCTGAACGGGCACGTGGACAGCGTGCAGCTCGGCTCCGGCAGCCGGTTCAGCACCTTTCCGGCCGAGAACGCGACCGGCAACTTCGTCAAGATCGTGCAGCGGGTCCCGGTCAAGATCATCATCGACAGCGGGCTCGATCCGAAGGTTCCGTTGCCGCTGGGGATTTCGGTCGAGCCGACGGTGACGGTGAGCGGCACCAAGCCGGCCGGGCAGCAATGAGCGAGGCAGCCGGGACGGAGGCGGGCAAGAGCGGGGCGGCCGCGACCGAGGCGGCGGACCGGGCCTGGAAGCCGAAGTCGAACCCGTGGCTGATCGCCATCGTGGTGACGCTCGCGGCGTTCATGGAGATCCTCGACACCACCATCGTCAACGTCAGCCTGCCGCATATCGCCGGCACGGTGTCGGCGAGCTACGACGACGCGACCTGGACGCTCACGTCCTACCTGGTGGCGAACGGGATCGTGCTGCCGATCTCGGGCTTCATCGGCCGGGTGATCGGGCGCAAGCGCTACTTCCTGATCTGCATCGCCATGTTCACGGTGTGCTCGTTCCTGTGCGGCATCGCCAACAGCCTGGCCGAACTGGTGCTGTTCCGGCTGCTGCAGGGGTTCTTCGGCGGCGGGCTGCAGCCGAACCAGCAAGCGATCATCCTCGACACGTTCGAGCCGTCGCAGCGCGGCAAGGCGTTCTCGGTCGTGTCGGTCGCGGTCATCGTGGCGCCGGTGATCGGGCCGACGCTGGGCGGCTGGATCACCGACACCTACACCTGGCGCTGGATTTTTTTGATCAATGTGCCGATCGGCATTGCGGCGTTCTTCCTGAATGCGGCGATGGTGGAGGACCCGCCTTGGGTGAAGCGGCGGCAAGGCAAGTCCGGGGGCAGGCGGGGGGCAAGGTCAACGTCGACTGGGTGGGGCTCGGGCTGATCGCGCTCGGGCTCGGCAGCCTGCAGATCATGCTGGATCGCGGCGAGGATAATGACTGGTTCAGTTCCGGCTTCATCCGCCTGTTCGCGATCCTGGCGGCGGTCGGCATCTCGGGGGCGATCGTCTGGCTGCTGACGACGAAGCATCCGATCGTCAACCTGCGCGCCTTCGCCGACCGCAACTTCGCCGTCGGCTCGGTGATGATCGTGGGCTTCGGCGCGATCCTTTATTCCTCCGCCGTGCTGCTGCCGCAGCTGGCGCAGCAGCGGCTGGGCTACACCGCGACCTGGGCCGGGCTGATCCTGTCACCGGGCGGGCTGGTGATCATCGCGCTGATCCCGCTGGTCGGCCGATTCCTGCTGCCCAACATCCAGACCCGGTTCATCATCGCATTCGGGTTCTTCTCGCTCGGCTGCGCGCTGCTGTATGCGTGCACGCTGGCGCCCAACATCGACTTCCGCACCCTCGGCCTGATGCGGGCGGCGCAGACGTTCGGGCTCGCCTTCCTGTTCGTGCCGAACAGCACCATCAGCTACTCGACCCTGCCGCGCGAGCTGAACGGCGATGCGAGCTCGCTTTACGTGATGCTGCGCAACGTGTCGGGCTCGATCGGCATCTCGCTCTCGACCGCGCTGGTGCAGCAGCAGACGCAGCGCGAGCAGGCGCGGCTGGTGCAATACATGTCGCCGTCCTGGCAGCCGTTCAACGAGACGTTGAGCCGGATGCAGCAGACGATCACGACGCTGGGGCAGAGCGCGGACCAGGCGCATCAGACGGCGGTGGGCCTCCTGTACCAGACGCTGACGCAGCAGGCGGCGATCAAGGCCTATTCCGACGTGTTCCAATACTGCGCCATCGCGGCGTTCTGCGTGGTGCCGATCACCTTCCTGTTCCGCAGCCTCGAAGTCGGGCGGCAAGGCGTCGCCGGCGGCACATTGACACGCATCGAATGGTCGGGACGGCCCGACGCTACTCGGCGGGTGCCGCCACCCTCGACGTCCGGCCCATGAGCAGCACGGTCGTGCCGGCGACGAAGGCGAAGGCGATCAGCGGCACCAGGCCCAGCACGAAGCTGCCGGTCTGGTCCTTGATGTAGCCGATCAGGAACGGGCCGACGAAGCCCGCGAGGTTGCCCAGCGAGTTGATGGCGGCAATGGACGCGGCCGAGATCGCGAGCGGCAGGCCCTCGGTGGTGATCGCCCAGAACGGCCCTTTCAGCGCATAGACGCCGACCAGCGTCACGCATAGCGCGATGATCGTCGGCCATAGCGTGGTGAAGCCGATACAGGCGATCAGCCCGGCGCCGACCAGGTAAAGCGGCAAGGCGGTGTGCCAGCGCCGCTCCATCACCCGGTCGGAGCGGCGGCCCCACAGGATCATGGCGACGCAACCGAACGCGAACGGCACGCTGTTGAGCAGGCCCGACCTGCATGTTGGTGAGCCCGAAGCTCTTGATGATCTGCGGCTGCCACAACGTCAGGCCGTAATTGCTGGCCGTGCTGCCGGCGTAAACCAGCGCGAGCAGCAGCACGCGGCTGTTGGTCAGCACCTGCCACATCGGCACTTTCGGCCCGACGCCGATCCGCGCCTCGTCGGCGGCGAGGCGGCGGCTGAGCCAGTCGCGTTCCTCGGCCGGCAGCCAGGCGGCGTCGGCCGGACGGTCCGGCAGCCACACCAGCGTCAGCAGGCCGAGCACGACCGAGGGCAGCGCCTCGAGGATGAACAGCCACTGCCAGCCATGCAGCCCCATGATCCCTTCCATTCCGAGGATGGCGCTGCTGATCGGCGAGCCGAGCAGGCTGCTGATCGGGATCGCGATCATGAAGATGCCGACGATCTTGGCCCGGTGCGCCGAAGGGAACCAATAGGTGAGGTAAAGGATCACCCCGGGGAAGAACCCGGCCTCCAGCGCGCCCAGCAGGAAGCGGATGCCGATGAACGACCACGGCCCCGTTACCAGCGCGGTCGCGGCCGCGGCAACGCCCCAGGTGACCATGATGCGCATGATCCAGCGCCGGGCGCCGAACCGCTCCAGCGCCATGTTGCTCGGCACCTCGAACAGGAAGTAGCCGAGAAAGAAGATGCCCGACGCCCAGCCGTAATCGGTGTTGCTGAGCTGCAGGTCGTGGTTCATCTGCAGCGCCGCGAAGCCGACGTTCACCCGGTCGACGAAGGCGATGAAGTAGGCCGCGATCAGGAACGGCAGCAGCCGCAGGCTCATCCGCCTGACCGCCGAGCGCTCCAGCGCCGCATCGCCCATGGTTGTCGCCATGTCTCTCTCCCGAAGTCTCGTTCGCCCCCGCTTAGCGGACGGCGCGTCAGGCGGCCAGGGCGCGGGTGAACACGGGCGGGTCAACGTTGCCGCCGCTGAGCACGACGCCGATGGTTCGGCCCAGCGTTGGATGCGTGCCGCGGGACAGGCGCCCGGACAGCAGTGCGGCCAAGGCGACGGCGCCGCCGGGCTCCAGCACCAGCTTCAGGTGGGTGAAGGCGAAGCGGATCGCCGCCATCACCTCGGCGTCGGTCACCGCGAAGCCGCCGGCCAGGCGCGGCTTGTTGATCGCGAACGTCAGCTCGCCGGGCGTCGCGGACAGCAGCGCGTCGCACAGCGTCGAGAACCCGGGCGCGTTGGTTTCGCGCCGCCCCGAGGCGAGCGAGCGGATGGTGTCGTCCGCCCCTTCCGGCTCGACCGCCAGGACGCGGGTGCCGGGCGAGGCGTGCTCGACGGCCAGGGCGCAGCCGGCGATCAGCCCGCCGCCGCCGGTGCAGACCAGCAGCTCGTCGAGCTGGTGCCCGGCGGCGGCGGCGTCCGCGATCAGCTCGAGCGCCAGGGTGCCCTGGCCGGCGATGATGTGCGGGTGATCGAACGGCGGGATCAGCGTCGCGCCGGTGCGGTCGGCATGCGCCTGCGCGAGGCCGGCGCGGTCGTCGGTCAGGCGCTCGAACGGGATGATGGTGGCGCCCCAGCGGCGGGTCGCGTCCACTTTGATCTGCGGCGCGTCGGACGGCATGAACACCGTGGCGGGCGCGCCGACGGCGGCCGCGGCGGCAGCGAGCGCCTGGCCGTGGTTGCCCGAGGAATGGGTGACGACGCCGGCGCGGCGCCCGGCCTCATCGAGCTGCAGGGCGGCGTTGCTGGCGCCGCGGAACTTGAAGCTGCCGGTGCGCTGCAGGCACTCGGGCTTGACCAGAATGGTGGCGCCGGTGAGCTGGTCCAGCATGGCGCTGCTGATCATCGGGGTGCGGGTGACGGTGCCGGCCAGACGGCTCGCGGCGGCGACCACGTCGTCCGGGGTGGGTAGCTGCATCGGCGGTCCTCGGAAAAGCGTTGGGCCGGCAGGTTAGGACCGAACGCCTCGGTCACCAACCTGCCGGCCCACGGGCCGACGTCGTCCCGGACTACGAGTGCGGGGCGACCACCCGGATACGGGCCATCATGCCGCCGTCCTCATGCTCGAGGATGTGGCAGTGGTAGACGAAGTCGCCGATCTCGTGGAACGGGATCTCGACGATGATCGGCTTCGGGCGGCAGAGACCGTTCAGCGCGGCGTCGATGGTGCCGTCGCAGTTGTCGGTCACCGCGGCCCGCGGCAGCGGCACGTTGTCGTGCATCACGATGCCGTCCGCGGTCGTGGTCGGGATGACGGTGCCGGGGACGGCGCCGCCCTGCAGCAGGCGGAAGCGGGTCTGGTGGATGTGGAAGTTATGGTCCTCGTCGGTCAGGTTGTAGATTTCCCACGTCTCGGTCACCGCATTGCCCTTGGGGCCGAGCGGCACGCAAACCGTGGTGGTGGTGGGGTCGAACACGCCGATCGCCTTGCGGCTGCCGGCGACCTCGCGGCCCTTGGTGTCGATCGTCGCATAGCCCAGCCCGAACCCGTCCACGCCTGGGGTCGGGTTGCCGAAGTAAATGCGGCGGCGATAGCCGGGCGGCAGCGGGGCGCATTCCGGCGCGTCGCGCAGGCCGAGCTTGAGCGCCGGGTCGATGGCGATCGAGGCGGCTTGCACCAGGTTGCCGGGGTTGGCGGCGCCGGTCACCGGCAGCGCGGCGGCGGCCCGGGCGGCGTCGATGCTGGCCAGGGTCATCGAGCCGCGCGGCCGCAGCTCGGCCGGTCCCATCAAGGCGCCGGTGGCGGCGAGTGCGTTCTTAGCCTGGTCGCCGACCGTGACCGGCGGCAGCGTGGCGGCGCCCCCGGGGAAGGTGACGTGGGCGAGATCGATCGCCGGCCAGCTATCGCCACCGGTGAAGTAGAGTGCGGTGCGGAAGGTCGCCGCGGCGCTGCCCTGCGGCACGACGCGGACCTGGGCGCGGGCGCTCGGCATCAGTTTCAGGATGGTAGTGCAGAGGCCGGCTGGGCCGCCGTCCCCTTTCTCGCCGGGGCACGGGACCGGGCGCACCTTGCCGCCGAACAGCTGGTCCATGACCGCCGCGCCGCGGCTGCTGAGGGCGAGGCTGTCGATGGCGACGCCGTCGATCGACAGCACCTGCATCAGCACCGGCTTGCCGCTTTTGTCGTCGCCGACCGACAGCTCGTAGGATCGGCTGCCGGCGGAGTTCAGGATCTGCCAAACCTCGCCGGCCGGGTTGACGGCAATGTCGGGATAGACCTGGCCATTGACGGTGTGGAACCAGCTGCCGCCGGTGTAGTCGACGTCATCCGTGGGCACGCCGGCGCAGAAACCGGCCGGCGACCCGGTCGGCGGGTCGCCGCAGAAGCCCGGCTCCTGCTGCGTGTTCAGGGCGGTGCTGGCCAGCACCTGCGTGTCCTTCAGCACGAGGTGGCGGACGCTGCCGGCACGGATCTGACTGGCGCAGGCGGCGTCGGCGCAGAGGTCCTCGGGCTTGCCGATGGTGATGATCCCGGACAGGCCGGCGGTAACCTGGTTCAGCGCCACGCCGTGGAGGTGCGGATGGAACCAGAACAAGCCGGAGGTGTGATTGGCCGGGATCTGGATGGCGTAATCGACCGCGCCGATCGCCACGTCCATGTCGGGATGGCCGGACGCGTGACCGCCATGCGCGGCCGCGGCCAGCGTGGTCGGGGGCGTCATCGAGTTGGCGGGGTTGCGCAGCTCAAGGAACACGTAGTCGCCGTAGGGGTCGTTCGGGCCTTCGGCGCGGTGCGGCTCGACCACGAGGCCGTGGGTGTGCAGGTTGGTCGGGTTGGCGACCAGCGCCGGGTTGTCGGCGATGTGCTTGGCGTCGGGGTTCGGCGGCAGTTTGTTGACCAAGCGGATCTTCAGCGTGTCGCCTTGGGTGAGCGCCAGCCGCACGCCGCCAAGCGGGTGCGCGCTGCCGGCTGGGCAGGCGTTCTGGTTGGGCGCGGTGCGCGGGCAGACAGTGTAAACCCAGGCGTCGGTCGTGACCGGGCCCACGGCGGTAGACACCGCGCCGGCGACCATGACCACGTCCAGCACGCCGCCCTTGCTGTAGAACGAAGGCGGATCCTGCAGCGGCGCCGCCACTGCGGCCACCGGCGTCATGACCGACAGCATGAGCGCGGCTCGGCCGAACTTGATCCTCGCGTCTCGCAACATGGTTCCCGCTTTCATTCCGGACGTGTTATGTCTAGTAGGATGCCAGGGCGTCGTGCGAGCCGAAACAAATATTGTCGCGTCGATGGAATAGATCAGTAATCGATATGGTGTAGCGCGGCGATGGGCCGCGCCGGTCAGCGGAACGGCGTCGGCAAGCGGACCGCCGCCGCGCCAGGCCGCAGCACGACGCGGAACGCCCGATAGGTTTCGGCCTCGACGGGTTGGCCGGTGTCCCGCCTGCGCGGAAGCAGCTCGAGCGGTTCGGCCGACGACCAGATGGCCGGGTCGGGCGGTTCCCGCCGTCGCGTGCTGACCAGCAGCAGCCCTGCGTCCGGGCCGGCGGCGGCGGCCGGCAGCGCGAACAGGGTCCATCGCGGCTCGGCGCCGAGGACGGGCATTGCCGGGGCGGACCAGGCCATCGATGCGGCCAGGCCATACTCCTCGCCGGCGAGGAACGTGGCCCCTGAGCGCCGCGCGAGCACCGCTGCATCCCGCGCCAGGCCGTGCCAGCCGGCCAGGCGCAGCGTCGGATCGAGCGAGCGCGGCAGCGGCAACGGTCCCCACGCCGCTTGCAGGTAGATGGCGGCGGTCAGCACGGCGCCGAGCGCCACGCCGGGCCGGAACAGCGCGGCCAGCAGGCGGGGCCTGGCGACGGAGGCGGCCAGTGCGGCGCCCGGGTAAAGCACCGCCGCCCAGTTCGCCTGCACCCGGTCGCCGAGCGCGTGCTGCACGAACACGGCCGCGCCGGGAAGGACCAGCGCCGCCACCAGGCCGCGCGTCGGCTCCCGCCAGCGGCGGGCGGCCGCGAACACGCCGGCCACCAGCAGCACGAACAGCAGCGGGGTGGCGAGGCCGAGCTGTCCGGCCGCGAGCTCGGCCTCGAAACGGACGGCGCGCGACGGGTCGAAGGCGCCGGCGCGCCCGCCCTGCTTGATGAAGCTGACCCAGCCGTGGCCGGCGTTCCACTCGAGCACCGGGAGGAACAGCAGGACCGCCAGCCCGCCGCCCGCCCAGGGCCAGGCGGACCGCAGCGCCTGACGCATCGCCGGCGCGAGCAGCCACAGGGCGATGCCCGGACCCAGCAGCGCCGCGGTATACTTGCTGTCGAGCCCCAGGCCGGCGGCCGCTCCCACCGCGAGCCACCACCATCCCGCACCCCCGGCCGCAAGCCGCGCCAAGGCCCAGGCCGCGACCGTCCAGAAGAACAGCAGCGGCGTGTCGGGCGTCAGGGTGACGGCGCCCGCGCCCAGCATCAGCGTCGCATTCAGCAGCACCGCCGCGCGCAGCCCGGCGCCGCGCCCGGGAAACAGGGTCTCGCCCGCGCGCGCCAGCAGCATCGTCCCGAGCGCCGCCGAAACCGGTGCGAGCAGCCGCACGCCCAGCGCGGTGTCGCCGGCCAGCGCGGTGCCGAGCCAGATCCACAGCGCCACCATCGGCGGGTGGTCGAGGTAGCCCGGCGCCAAGGCACGCGACCACACCCAGTAGTACAATTCGTCGGGCGACAGCGGCATGGAAGCGGCGACCGCCAAACGCAGCCCGGTGAGCAGCAGGAGCGCGGCGCCGGGTCGGAGCAGTACCGTCTGCAGGGAACGCGCCTGTTTGGCCGGTGTTTGTGCTGCATCACCGGTCAGAGGCTTCGTCCCATGCGTTCAGGATTCGCGTTGCTGGTCTGCGTGGCTCTGGCCGGGTGCGGCGAAGCCGGCGGGGCGCCGCTGGTCTCGGCGCAGTATCCGCCGGGAACCGGGGAGGTCAATTCCAAGAGCGAGCCGCAGCCGCTCGGCAGCCTGCCGCCCGGGGCCGCCAATATCGGGCCGGGGCCGGGCGGCTTTCAACCCAACTACCTGAGCTGGACGTTCGGCGCGCGCTGATTGCCCTAAAGCGGCACGCCGGCCAGGTTGCGGCTGGTGCGGATGGTTTGCAGTGTCTGCACCCGGCTGACGGAGGCGGCGCCGGTCAGACGCTGAGTGAGCTGGTTCTCGTGCGCGGTGTCGCGGGCGACGAGCCGCAGCAGGAAGTCGCCGCCGCCGCGGATCATGTGGCACTCGCGCACCTCGGGCCACTCGGCGACCTGGCGCTCGAACGCGCTCAGCACGCTCTCCTTTTGGCTGTCGAGGCCGACGATGGCGAAGAACGTGATCTGCCAGCCGAGCCGCTGCGGGTCAGTGTCGGCGTGGTAGCCGCGAATGACGCCGCTCTCCTCGAGCCGGCGCATCCGCCGCAGGCAGGGCGGCGCGGTGATGTCGGCGCGCCGGGCCAGTTCGACGTTGGTCATGCGGCCGTCGACTTGCAGCTCAGCCAGGATGCGGCGGTCGATGGAGTCCAGCTCCGGTTGCTCGCTGGTGGTCAGCTTCATGTTCCGAACGAAATCCCCCGATTGTTTGAAAGATTATTCCAACCCGAACCCGACCTCAACCCCGCGGGCGGCACGCGCCTTGTCTGACGGAGGCTGCCGCCCCTAGTTTCGCGGCAGACTGGAGCTCCATCGCCATGCCAACCACGATCCCGACCCGCGTGCTCATCATCGGTGCCGGTCCGGCCGGCTACACCGCCGCAATCTATGCCGCGCGGGCCAGCCTTGAGCCCGTGCTGGTGTCCGGGCTGCAGCCGGGCGGGCAGTTGATGATCACCACCGACGTCGAGAATTATCCCGGGTTCGAGCAGGCGATCCAGGGCCCGTGGCTAATGGAGCAGATGCAGAAGCAGGCCGAGCACGTCGGCACGCGCATCGTCGCCGACCTAGTGATGGAGGTCGATTTCTCGCGGCGCCCGTTCCGCTGCGTCGGCGATAGCGGCGACGTCTACCTCGCCGACACCGTGGTGATCGCCACCGGCGCGCAGGCGCGGTGGCTGGGGCTACCGTCCGAGGCGCGGCTGCAGGGCGCCGGGGTATCGGCCTGCGCGACCTGCGACGGGTTCTTCTATCGCGGCAAGACGGTCTGCGTGGTGGGCGGCGGCAACACCGCCGTGGAGGAGGCGCTCTATCTCACCCACCACGCCGACAAGGTCACGCTGATCCACCGCCGTGACAGCCTGCGCGCTGAAAAGATCCTGCAGCGCCGGCTGTTCGAGCATCCGAAGGTCGAGGTGCTGTGGGACAGCGCGATCGAGGAGGTGCTGGGCGGGGGGCAGCCCGAGGTGGTCACCGGCGTGCAGCTGCGCAACGTCAGGTCCGGGGCGTTGAGCCGGCTTGACGTGGATGGGGTGTTCGTGGCGATCGGCCATACGCCGAACACGAGCGTGTTCCGCGGCCAGGTCGAACTGGACGACGAGGGCTACGTGCTGACCCGGCCCGGCCTCACGCAGACCTCGGTTCCCGGCGTGTTCGCGGCCGGCGACGTGCAGGACAAGCATTGGCGGCAGGCGATCACCGCGGCCGGCACCGGCTGCATCGCGGCACTCGAGGCCGAGCGGTTCCTGACCCTGGGCGCTCAAGCCGCGGCGGACACGGTCGGCCTCGCCGCCGAATGAGTCGGGCCTTCAGGCTTATTTAACCGGCTTCCCGTAGCTTGGCCCTGGGAAGTGGGGGCTGGCTCGGATGGCAAAGGACGGAAAGACGACGATCGTCATCCGCAAGGAGGAGGTTGTCGAGGGTGGGCATCACGGCGGTGCATGGAAGGTGGCCTACGCCGACTTCGTGACGGCGATGATGGCGTTCTTCCTGCTGATGTGGCTGCTCAACGCGACCACCGAGGAGCAGCGGCGCGGCATCGCCGACTATTTCAGCCCGCACAACGAAATGGCGCGCACCACCAGCGGCTATGGCGCGATCTTCGGCGGGCGGACGCCCAACAGCGACGGGTCGCTGGCGTCGGATCGCGGTGCCGTTCAGGTGCTGAATGGAAAGCCGATGCCGAACCTCATGGTCGACGACGACGACGCCGGCGACATCACGGCCGAGACGCCGGTCACCCGGTTCCAGGTCGACGGCGTGCCGCGCGGGTCTACCGCCGACGCCGCGCCGGAGAAGCCGGTGGACGGCGGTAAAGGCGGTACGAAGCCGGAACGTCCGGGCCAAACCCGCGACACGCCGGCCGCGCCGACCGACAAGGACATCGCCGCCGACCTCGAGCGGCTGGAGCGTTCGACCTTCGATCGGGCTGCCCAGCAAATCCGCGACACCATCGCCGCCGACCCGTCGCTGTCCGACTTGGCGCGGCAGCTGCTGATCGACGTCACGCCGGAAGGGCTCCGCGTGCAGCTCGTCGATGCGGAGCGGCAAGCGATGTTCGCCACCGGCTCGGCGGTCCCGAACGAGCGGGCGCGGTCCGTGATGGCCAAAATCACGCCGATCCTGCTCAAGTTGCCGGAGCAGATCAGCGTGACCGGGCACACCGACGCCACCCCGTACAAGGGCGCGGACCGCACCAACTGGGACTTGTCGGCCGACCGGGCGAACGCCACGCGGCGCTTGCTGCTGGAAGCCGGGCTGCCTGAAAGCCGGATCCGGAGCGTGGCTGGCATGGCGGACCGCGACCCGTTGGTCACCGACGACAAGCTGGCCGCCGCCAATCGCCGGATCGCGATCGTGGTGCTCCGCGACAAGCCCGTGGCGAGCCGGCCATGATCGCCGGTTTCGGCCGAACCAGCCGCGGTCGCAGCGCCGGAGCAGGCGCATGCTGACGGTCGGTGGCCTGGGCTTTCTGCTGGCCTGCGTGTTCGGCAGCTATATCCTGTCGGGCGGCAGCCTCGAGCCGCTGATCGAGGCGATGCCGTTCGAGATGCTGACGATCGGCGGCGCGGCGATCGGGACATTCATCATGTCCAACTCGATGCACGACGTGAAGCACACGCTCGGCGGCTTCAAGAAGATCCTCAAAGGGAGCAGTTTCAACAAGGCGAGCTACGTCGAGTTGCTGAGCCTGCTCTACTTCTTCGTCCGCTTGGCGTCGTCCAAGGGTGCGATGGCGCTCGAGCCGCACATCGAAAAGCCGGAAGCGAGCAGCGCCTTCGCGATGTATCCGAAGATCCTCGCCAACCATCATGTGACGGCGATCATTTGCGACTACCTGCGGATGATGGGCATGAATTCCGATGACCCGCATCAGATCGATGACCTGATGGGGCGCGAGCTGAAGAAGACGCTGCATGAGGAACTGCACGGGGCGCATGCGCTGCAGAACATGGCGGACGGGTTGCCGGCACTCGGGATCGTTGCCGCGGTGCTGGGCGTGATCAAGACGATGTCGCACATCAACGAGCCGCCCGCGGTTCTCGGCGAGATGATCGGCGGCGCGCTGGTGGGGACGTTCCTGGGCGTGCTGCTGGCCTATGGGATGACCGGGCCGTTCGCCGCTCGCTTGAAGGGCGTGGTCGACGAAGAAGCCAAGTTCATGGAGGTGATTCGCGCCGTGCTGGTCGCCCACCTGCACGGCAACGCGCCGCAGGTGAGCGTCGAAACCGGGCGTAAGATGGCGCCGAACCAATACATGCCGAGCTTCCAGGAGGTCGAGGAAGCGATCCAGGCTGTGAAGATGAACTGATCGGCGGTCCTGTGCGGATGCTCGTGCTCGAGCGTCCGCACAGGCTGCTGAATCAGGGCATGCCGGGGCCGTCGAATGCGCTGGTGCCGCCCGGGCTGCCGGCCGACGACGGGATCTCGCCATTCGGCGTCATGTGGTCCACTGCGTGCGGCAGGAACTGCGACAACTGGCCCAGCAGGTCATTCGGCGCCATACCCGTCTGCTGCGCCCATTGGCTGACTTGGTTCTGACCGAAAACGTTCTGCAGCGTGCTCGGATCCACCTGCTGGTTCGGGCCGCTGCCTACCCACGAGTTGAAGGCGCCGCCTTGGCCGGCCTGAGTGAATTTCTGCAGCAGGCCTCCGAGGCCGGGTTGGCTTGCGCCAGCCTGCCCGGTTGACCCGAGACCGCCGAGTATCTCGGCGAGGATCGGCCGCAGGGCTGAGGCGCCGCCGCTCGCACCGCTGCCGCCGCCGAGAACACTGCCAAGTATCGAGTCGAGGATGCTCATTGGGTCGTCTCCGGTCAGTTGCGTGATGTTGGAAGCGGCAAAGTGACCGGGGGCGTCGCCCTGCCGATCGCTGGTCGGCGCGCCGAGATCGTCAATAGGTCGTGGTGCTGCGGCGACCGGTCACGGCATGGTAGAGGAACAGGACGATGATGGCGCCGATCACGGCCACGATCATGCTGTAAATGTTGAAGCCGGACACGCCTTCATAGCCAAACCGCTCGAACAACCAGCCGCCCACGACGGCGCCGATGACGCCGAGCACCAAGTCGACGATCAAGCCTTCACCCTGCTTGTTGACGATCTTGCTCGCGATAAATCCCGCGATGACACCGAAGATGATCCATCCGATGATCGACACGCTCGTTCTCCCGCCATCGTGGCTCGACGCCACATTCCACGGGCGTCAACTCGCTCGGGCTATTCCGGTTTCAAGCTGATCAATCACACGTTGAACCGGAACAGCAGCACGTCCCCGTCGCGGACGACGTAGTCACGCCCCTCGACCCGCATCTTGCCGGCTTCCTTGGCGCCGCTTTCGCCCTTGAAGGTCACGAAATCGTCGTAGCTGATCGTCTCGCAGGCGATGAAGCCGCGTTCGAAGTCGTTGTGGATCACGGCAGCCGCTTGCGGCGCCTTGGTGCCGCGCACGATGGTCCAGGCGCGGGCCTCCTTGGGGCCGACGGTGAAGTAGGTGATGAGGCCCAGCAGCGCATACCCGGCGCGGATCACCCGGTCGAGGCCGCTATCCTCCAGCCCCAATCCGTCGAGGAACTCCTTGCGATCCTCCGGCGGCAGCTGGCTCACCTCGGCCTCGATCGCGGCGCTCACGACCACGACGCCCGCGCCTTCCGCCGCGGCACGCTCGGCCACGCGGGCGCTGAAATCGTTGCCGGTTGCCGCTTTCCCCTCCTCGACGTTGCAGACGTAGAGGACCGGCTTGCTCGTCATCAGCTGCAGGCGCTTGGCCGCCTCGGCTTGGTCGGGCGGAATAGCGGTGCGGGCGGCACGGCCGGCCTGCAACGCTTCGACGATCGGCTCCATCAACGCGACCTGCGCCTGGCTGTCGCGGTCGCCGCCGCGGGCCTTCTTCACCAGCGCCGGCAGCCGCCGCTCAAGGCTGTCGAGATCGGCCAGCATCAGCTCGGTTTCGACCGTCTCGGCGTCGCGCACCGGGTCGATGCTGCCTTCGACGTGGGTGATGTCGCTATCCTCGAAACAGCGCAGCACGTGGATGATCGCATCGACCTCGCGAATGTTGGCGAGGAACTGGTTGCCCAGCCCTTCTCCCTTCGAAGCGCCGCGGACCAGCCCGGCGATGTCGACGAACTCGAGGCTGGTCGGCACCTCCTGCCGCGACTTGCCGATCTCGGCCAGGCGGTCCAGCCGCGGATCCGGCACCGCCACGCGGCCGACATTCGGCTCGATCGTGCAGAACGGGTAGTTCGCCGCCTGGGCGGCGGCGGTCGCGGTCAGGGCGTTGAACAAGGTGCTCTTGCCGACGTTCGGCAACCCGACGATGCCGCAGTTGAAACCCATATCCGATTGTCCCAGTTCGATCGCGGCTGCTTGCTATCAGACCGACGTCAGCAGCGCGACCCGCGTCATGAAGGCCTCGGGCTCGCCATTGGCCAGCATCGGCGCGGCGTCGGCGACGGCGTCGAGCAGCTCCGGCAGCCAACGGGCGTCGTCCTTGGCGAAGTCGCCCAGCACGTGGCCGGTGACCCGGTCCTTGTGGCCGGGGTGACCGATCCCGAGCCGCACCCGCCAGTAATCCTGCGTGCCCAGGATGCGGTCCATGCTGCGCAGCCCGTTATGCCCGGCCGCACCGCCGGCGCGCTTCACCCGCACCTTGCCGGGCGCCAGGTCGAGCTCGTCATGGAAGGCGGTGATCGTCTCGGTCGCGATCTTGTAGAAGGAGGCGGCCGGCTGCACGCTTTCGCCGCTCGCGTTCATGTAGGTGCCGGGTTTCAGCGCCAGCACCCGCTCGCGCCCGACCGTGCCCTCGGCCGTCCACCCCTTGAAGCGCTGCCGCCACGGCGAGAAGGCGTGGCGGCGTGCGATCGCGTCGATGGCCATGAAGCCGATGTTGTGCCGCTGGCGCGCCATGCCGGGCTCGGGGTTGCCGAGCCCGACCCACAGCAACACAGCCGCGGTTACTTCTTGGGCTTGGCGGCAGCAGCCGGCTTGCCCGGAGCCTTGGTGCCCTTGGCCGGCACGGCGCCGGTTTGCGCGTTGGCGTCGGCGGGGGCTTCGGGTGCCTTGGTCGGCGGCGCCAGGGTGGCGATGACGAAATCGCGCCCGGTGATGACCGGCGCCACGTTTTCGGTGCCGGCCAGGTCCGAGAAGCGCACGTTGTCGGCGATGTCGAGCGCGCCGAGGTCGACGGTGAACGCGTCCGGCACGTTCTCCGGATCGGCCAGCACCTCGACAGTGTGGCGAACGACGTTCAGCACGCCGCCCTTCTTGAGGCCCGGCGAGGTCGCCTCGTTGGTGAAGTGCACCGCGACGGCCACGCGGATCCGCTGCCCCGGCGCCAGGCGCTGGAAGTCGACATGGATCGGGCGGTCGCTGACGGGGTGGAACTGCACTTCGCGGATCAGCGCGCGGGTCGAGGCGGAGCCGTCGGCGCCGGGCACCTGCACGTCGAACAAGCGCGAGCGCCAGCCGCCGCGCTGCAGTTCCTTGACCACGAGCTTCGGCTCGAGCTGGATCAGGGTCGGCGCCTGCTTGGCGCCGTAGATGACGGCAGGGACCATCCCCGCCCGCCGAGATGCGCGTGCCGCCCCCTTACCAGCCCGCCCGCGCGCCTCGGCCACGATCGTCGTGAAATTGGCCATGGTTTGCTCCTAACAGGTATCGCGCCGGCCTCCAGGGGTGCCAGCGGAGCGGGGCACATAGCCGATGGGGCCGCTGCGGGCAAGGTCGTTCCCACGTCGCCGCCGTGGGACGCCTGGCGTCGCCGCCGTAGTTGAAGCGAGCGCATCAAGCGCGGCAAATATAAGGACAGCTCATGAAACAGGTTCTTCTGCTCAGCGCCGGGCTCGGCGTCGTCTTGGCCGCCGGTGTCGCCTTGGCGCAGGCGCCAGGCGGCGATGCGCCCCCACCGCCGCATGGTGAGATGGGCCAAGGCCCCCACGGCGAAATGGGCCATATGGGTCCGGGCATGCACGGCATGATGCATGGGATGCATCGGCCGCCGCCGAGCAAGGCGGCGCGGTTCATGTTCCGCAAGGGGGATGCGGTGGTGGCGATCAAGTGCGCCGACGATGAGCCGACCAAGGCCTGCGTGGACGCCGGATCCGCTTTGCTGGACAAGCTGGCGGCGCAGCAGCCGAAGTAAGGGTGCGGCGGCTGCGGCTCAGCCGGCGGGCATCAGCGTCCACGGGTCTGCCGCAGCCCGCCCCGGCTCGCAGAACAACGGCACGGCGTTCGGGGTGCGCACGTTGGGCGGCAGGTTCATTTCCGCCCGCAGCGCACGGAATAAGGCGCCGTGCGCCACCACCAGCACCGGGCTCTCGTGTTCGAGCGCCCGGTTGATCGCGCGCACGGCGCGGGCGCGCAAGTCCGGGAAGGCTTCGGCCCCCTCGGGCGTGAACCGGCCCGCCACCCAGTCGTCGAACCATTGCGACATCGGCTGCCCTTCCTGGACGCCGAACGAGACCTCGCGCAGCTCCTCGTCGAGCGCCACGGTCCCGCCCACGACCTCGGCGGCGGTGGCGGCCGTGTCGCGGGCGCGCGACAGCGGCGAGCTGACGATGCTGCGGATGCCGCGATTGGCGAGCAGGGCGGCGGCGGTGCGGGCCTGGGCGATGCCGACCGGGTTGAGCGGGACGTCGACATTGCCCTGGCTCAGGTTCTGGGCGTTCCAGTCGGTTTCGCCGTGGCGCAGGAACCAGAACGCTTGCCGCGTGAGGGTCAAGCGAGCCCTTCCTGCTCCATGCACCCGCTGCACGGCCGGCCGTGCCAGCATGCGGTCGAAATGGGCGGCGAGCGGCGGCGGCAGGGTGATCTGCATCCGCTTGGCGCCCCAGAACTCGACATAGAACAGCGCGGCGTCGGCGATGCTGTAGGAGCCGGCCACGAAGTCCTTGTCGCCGACCGCCTTGGCCATCACGCCGAAGCCCTTCTCGACCAACTCATGGCCGCGCGCCTTCACTGCCGGCTGGTCGGCCTCGGACGGGGCGAAGCTGGAGGGGCGGAACAGGCGGGCGAAGCCCTGCATGTGGATGGTGGCGACGCAGTAATCCATCGCCTCGGCGACGCGCAGCCGCGCTTCGGGGTCGGACGGCAGCAAATTGGCGTCCCGGTTTGTTTCGGCGAGGTAGTGGGCGATCACCGGGAACTCGGTCACGACCGACCCGTCGTCGCGCTGCAAGGTCGGCACCTTGCCTTTCGGGTTGAGCGTGCTCATCGGCGGCTCGAACTGCTGGCCGGCGCGCAGGTCGAGCTTGTGCAGTTCGTATGGCTTGCCGATCTCCTCGAGGATGACGTGGATGCCGATCGAGCAGGCGCCGGGGGCGTAGAACAGCTTCATGGCAGGTCCCTTCGGTTGTGGTCCCTCAACGACAACGCGGACCGTTGTCGCCCGATATGTCCCGCGTCCAAACGCCTTGCAGGTTCAAGGCTTGGCGGGATCAGTCGAATAGCGAGCTGACGGAGGTCTCGTCCGAGATCCGCTGCATCGCCTCGGCCAGGATGGGCGCGATGGTGAACTGGCGGATGTTGCCGGCCGCGCGGGCCTCGTCGGTCGCGAGGATGCTGTCGGTCATCGTCAGGCTCTCGATCTGCGACTGGGCGATGCGGTTCACCGCGGCACCGGACAGCACGCCATGCGTGACATAGACGCTGGCCGACTTCGCGCCCCGCGACATCAATGCGGCGGCCGCGTTGCACAGCGTGCCGCCGCTATCGACGATGTCGTCGATCAGGATGCAGGCCTTGCCGCGCACGTCGCCGATGACGTTCATCACCTCGCTCATGCCGGCCTTTTCGCGCCGCTTGTCGATGATCGCGAGGTCGCTGTTGATGCGCGACGCGACGCCGCGGGCGCGGGCGACGCCGCCCACGTCGGGGCTGACGATCATGATCTCCTGGTTGCTGAATCGCGACTTGATGTCGCGGCTGAACAGCGGCTCGGCGTAGAGGTTGTCCACCGGGATGTCGAAGAAGCCCTGGATCTGCCCGGCGTGCAGGTCCATCGTCAACACCCGGTTGGCACCGGCCTCGGTGATGAGGTTGGCGACCAGCTTGGCGCTGATCGGCGTGCGCGGCCCGGCTTTCCGGTCCTGCCGGGCATAGCCGAAATAGGGGATCACCGCGGTCACCCGCCGTGCCGAGGCACGGCGCAGGGCGTCCAGCGTGATCAGCAGCTCCATCAGATTGTCGTTGGCCGGATACGACGTGCTCTGGATGACGAACACGTCCTCGCCGCGCACGTTCTCATGGATCTCGACGAAGATTTCCATGTCGGCGAACCGGCGGACGCTGGCGCGGGCAAGCGGCAGGTGCAGCGCCTCGGCGACGGCTTCCGCCAGCGGCCGGTTGCTGTTGCAGGAGACGATCTTCATTCGGCGATGCTTGTCCCGTGCGGCGGCGGCGCGAGGCTCTTAGAACGGATTGCAAAAAAATGAAACCGGCAGGTTGATCAACGCTGTTGATCAAGGGATCTGATCAAGGTTTCCTGGCATCCGCGCCGACACGCGTGCCGCTTGCGTTGACGATCACGTCCTTGACCCCGCCGGCCGCCTCGGCGGCGACCGCGACCGCGACGTCGCCCCAGTAATTGGCGATCGCGGCCGGGGGCACCTCGTTGATCTGGACGATGCGGCCGCGTTCGCCGTGCGCGTCGCTGACGATCCATTGCAGCTCCACCCTGACCTGCCGGTTGGCGCCGGGGGCGGTCTGTATGTCGCCGTGCACCTCGAAATCGGCGTCCTTGGCGGTATCCTGCACGACGACCCCGTTCGCCTCGAGCTTGATGCGCATCTGCGCCGGCAAGCTGCGGCCGCCGTCGCCGGGCGCGCCGGTGACGCCGGCGAGGAACACGCGGGCGGGCCGGTTCAGCAACGAATTCGGATCGGATTGGCGCCGGGCGGCCTCGATCCGGTTCAGCAGGGAGGCGATGCCGGGCGCCGCCTGGGCGGCCGCCGCCTGCAGCGTGGCGGGGTTGCCGCCGGCCCATTCGCCGGTCGGCACCGGCGCGCCTTCCGACAGGCCCTCCGGCTGGCCGGCCGGGTTGTGCACGGTGTAGCTGGGCACGACGGCATTGCCGCGGATCTCGGCGGCAAGCTCGAGCGACCATTCGCGGCCGCGGCCCGGCCGGCGCGCCTCGGCCGGGATCTCCTGGGCCTGCAGCGCCTCGGCGACGGCCCGCGCCCAGGCGGTGGCCGCGGCGTCCGGCAGCAGCGATTGCGCCGGATACTGCACCGCCAGCCGCGACGGCGGCGGTTGCGCAAGGCGTGCGCCGGTGGCGCCGGGGTTGCCGTAGAATGGCTGCGGCAGGTTGCCGCATGCCGACAGCAGCAACGGCAACAGAAGCAGGAGGACACGCATCTGCCGGGCTATAGCACGATCGCGCTGATCTGGTGCCCGATCGGGTGGCCGCCCGCCAAGGTGCGGCGGCGGTGGCTGAAGAACCGGTCCGCGTCGGCCAGCGTGTCGGCGTCGATCACGTCCACCCGGCCGAGCCCGCGTAGCCTGGCGGCGCAATAGCCGGCAAGGTCGAACTGCCAGTGCTCCGCCCGGCCGGCCCCGAAGAACCGCGCGTCGCCGGGGTCGTGCGCCAGCACGGCGTCGCGCAGGTCGGCGCCGACCTCGTAGCTGGGCTGGCGGATCGAAGGGCCGATTGCCGCCGCAATGGCGGCGGGGTCGGCGCCGAGGGCGGCCATGGCGGCGACCGTCGCCTCCAGCACGCCGGCCACGGCGCCGCGCCAGCCGGCATGCACGGCGCCGATCACGCCGGCGCCGTGGTCGTGCAGCAGCACGGGGGTGCAGTCGGCGGTGATCACGCCGAGGGCCAGGCCGGGGCGATCCGTGACCATGGCGTCGGCCTGGACGCCGGACCCGTCCGGCCACGGCGCCGTCACGGTGACCACCGCGGCGCCATGCACCTGATGGACGCCGAGCAGCGACGAGGCGTCCGAGCGCGCGGCGGACGCGATCGCGGTTCTCGAGGACGTGGGCCCGCTCGTCGTGGCCGGACAGGCTGCAATTGAGGCTGGCCCAGGGGCCGGTGCTGACGCCGCCGCGGCGGGTGAAGAAGCCGTGGCGTGCGGACAGCGCGGCGCTGGTGAGCGCTTCGGGCGTCATGCTTCGAATCCGGGCGGGGTGGGGAGGCCAGGCTGGCAGAGCGCCAGGACCTTGAACAGGCCGCCCATCCGGTCGGGTTCGGCCAGGCGCTGGGCGGCGTGGATCAGGTCGGCGGCGCGCGCGGGGGGCTGGCGGCGGGCGAGCGCGCCGCTGCGCTGGAACAGGCCGAGCCGGGCGAGGAATGGACCCTGCTGCACCGGGCCGTGCACGTCGGCGCCGGCGTCCCGGGCGGCATCCGCGAGTGCCGCGAAGTCGACATGGGCGGTGAGGTCGGCGGTGCCGGGGTGCTCGAGCGGATCGGCCGGGCGGCCGTTCCGCAGCGCCTGCAGCGTGTCGCCGGCGCCGCTGCGGGCCGGGCCGTAGTCGAGCACCAGCGCCGCGCCGCCGGTGTCGGCGAGCCGGCGGGCGAGATGCCGGGTGATGGCGAGCGCTGGTTCGTTCAGCTCGTACACGCCCGGTTCCGAGCGGTCGGCCCAAGCGGGCGGCGGCGTGGCCGGCTGCTGCTCGAAGCGGCCGTCGCGCACGTGGCGCTCGGTCCAGCCGGCGCCGGGGCGGACGAACTGACGGATCGGCAGCGCATCGAGGAACTCGTTGGCGAGCAGGATCAGCGGTCCGCCGGGGAGGTCCTCGACGCGGTCATGCCAGGTCGCGTCCGGGATGCGCTCGGCCTGCTGCGCCCGCAGCCGCGGCGAGGTCTCCACCAGGTGGACGCGGGCGGCGGCGTGGAAGGCGGGCGCCACGCGGGCGGTGGCGCGCCGCGCGTCCTGCATCAAGCTGCCGCGGCCGGGTCCGCACTCGGCCAGAACCACCGGGTCGGGGCGGCCCAGCTGCTCCCAGGCGACGGCGGCCCAGGCGCCGAGCAGCTCGCCGAACACCTGGGTGATCTCGGGGGAGGTGGTGAAATCGCGGAACGGGTCGTGGGTGGCGTAGTAGGCGGCGTTGGCGGCCGCCATGAAGCGATCCAGGCGCTGCATGCAGCGGTCAGGCGACGCGGAAGGCTGGCCGCGCGCGCGCCCGCAGGATCAGCGCGACGCCGACCGCGATCATCGGCAGCGACAGCATCTGGCCCATGGTGAGGCCGCCGGGCAGGAAGCCCAGGAAGCGGTCGGGCTCGCGGAAGTGCTCGCCGATCATGCGGGCGACGCCGTAGCCGGCCAGGAAGATGCCGGACAGCATGCCGAACCGCGCCCGCACCTCGCGCCTGCTGCAGAGCACCGCCATGATGGCGAGCAGGATCAAGCCCTCCATGCCCGCCTGATAGAGCTGGCTCGGATGGCGCAGCTCGGGGCCGGCATAGGGGAACACCATCGCCCAGGGCAGGTCGGGCGGCGCCTCGCGGCCCCACAGCTCGCCGTTGATGAAGTTGGCGACCCGGCCGAGGAACAGGCCGAGCGGCACCACCGTCGTCACCCGGTCGGCAAAGCCCAGCGGGTTGATGCCGTGCTGGCGGCAGAACAGCAGCATCGCCACGATCACGCCGAGCGCGCCGCCATGGAAGCTCATGCCGCCCTGCCAGACTGCGAGCGCGTCGAGCGGGTGGCTGAAGTAATGCGACGGCTGGTAGAACAGCACGTAGCCGAGGCGGCCGCCGAGCACGACGCCGAGCGTGGCCCAGGTCAGGAAGTCGTCCACCTGCTCGACGGTCGCGACATGCGGGTCGAGCCGCACGAGGCGCCGCATGACGCGCCAGCCGACCACCAGGCTGACGATGTAGGCGAGGGCATACCAGCGGATCTGCAGCGGCCCGATCGAGATCAGCACCGGGTCGAAGGCCGGAAAGACGAGGCTGTAGATCATCGGTATGCGGCTCCGCTGGCCAGATGCTGCCGGACATAGCGCCGGATGCCGTCCTCGAGCGGCGTCCACTGGCCCGGATAGCCGGCGGCGCGCAAGCGGTCGATGCGGGCCTGGGTGAAGGATTGGTATTGCCCTTGCAGGCTGGCCGGCATCGGCACGAAGTCGACGGCGCGCGGCCGGTCCATCGCGTCGCATACGGCGTAGGCGAGGTCGAGGTAGCTGCGCGCCTGGCCGGTGCCGACGTTGAACAGCCCGGACACGCCCGGGGCGTCGTAGAGCCAGAGCAGCACGTCCACCACGTCGTCCACGCAGATGAAGTCGCGCCGCTGCTCGCCGTCGGCGATGTCGGGCCGGTCGGAGCGGAACAGGCGAGGCTTATCACCGGCGGCCACCTCGTCGAACTTGACCTTCACCACCGAGATCATGCGGCCTTTGTGATACTCGTTCGGGCCGAACACGTTGAAGAACTTGAGCCCGGCCCATTGCGGCGGCGCCGGCTCGTTGGCGGCGAGGGCGGATTGCACGCGGCGGTCGAAGGCGTGCTTGCTCCAGCCATACAAGTTTAGCGGCCGCAGCCGGTCGAGCATCGCCGCGTCGTCGTCGAAGCCCTGCGACCCGTCGCCATAGGTGCTGGCCGAGCTGGCGTAGATGAACCGGGTGCGGTGGGCCGCGCACCACTGCCACAAGCGCCAGGACAGCTCGACGTTGGTGTGCCAAACGAGGTCGCCGTCGGTTGCCGTGGTCTCGCTGATGGCGCCCAGGTGGAACACGCACTCGATGGCCGGGCTGCCGGCGAGGAAGGCGTCGAGCTCCTCGGGGCGCAGCAGGCGATGCGGCGGATGGGCGAGCAGGTTGCGCCATTTCTCGCCGGTGCCGAGCCAGTCGACGACGATCGCCGGCAGGCCCCGCGCGTGCAGGGCGGCATGCAGGTTGCTGCCGATGAAGCCGGCGCCGCCGGTGACCAGGATCATCGCCGCCTTATAGGTGCGCCGCGCCCCGGCACAAAGGCCCCGGCTGCGGCGGGTCGGGCAGGCTCTGGCAATGCCCGGCCGTCGTCATCATCTATGGCCCGTATGATCGGAGTTGATGCCATGGCTGAGCGGCCGCGTTTTTTCGATGACCTTGCCGGGGTAGCCGGCGGCGCATTCTCGGCCTTGGCCGGGATGCGGGAGGAGGTGGAAAGCACCATCCGCGCCCGCGTGGACGAGGCGATCCGCCGCCTGGATCTGGTCAAGCGGGAGGACCTCGAGGCGGTGCAGGAGATGGCGGCGCGGGCTCGTTCGGGCCAGGAAGCGGCCGAGGCGCGCATTGCCGCGCTGGAAGCCAAGGTCGCCACGCTCAATGCGGTGTCGACGGCCGCCGTGCCGCCGGCGCCGAGCCCCGGCCCGGGCGCCCCCACGACTCCGCCGATCGCGGAGGGGCGCGACCTGAACGCCGCCGCCAGCGGCACCCAAGCCGCGCCGGGCGCGGTTCCTCCGTCTGCCACGGACGACGGCAGCACGTTCGACCCCCCGTCCGTGTCTTAGCGGGTTCCGTTTCGCACCTGCACAAGCGCCGAACGCGAAAGGCTTGCTGCCGCGCGATTCGCGCCGTTAGTCTCGTGGCGCGGTGTCCGCCCAGCTCCAGGAGCCGGGGCGCCGCCGCGACACGGCCCGGCTCCACCCCTCGAACAATGGGGAGTACAGCATGTCTGCAGCCCTTGGCACCCAGTCGGCGGAAACCGCCGCCAACCCCCTCGACATCATGGAGCAAGTCGTCGCCGCCAATGATTGGTCGTTCGAGCGCCACACCGAAGCCGAGATGGCGGCCGAGGCACCCGGTAAGTGGTGCGACTACGGGCTGTACTTCTGCTGGTCGAACGAGATCAGCGCTATGCACTTCACCTGTGCCTTCGACCTCAAGGTTCCGGAAAAGCGCCGGGCGGCTTTATACGAGTTGCTGAGCCTGGCCAACGAGAAGCTGTGGATCGGCCATTTCGGCATGGACAGCGACGACGGCATGCCGGTGTTCCGCCACGCGGTGCTGCTGCGCGGCGCCCCGGGCGCCAGCGCCGAGAGCCTCGAGGACATGGTCGACATCGCCATCACCGAGTGCGAGCGGTTCTACCCGGCGTTCCAGTTCGTGCTGTGGGGCGGCAAGACGCCGACCGAGGCGCTGGCGGCCGCCATGCTGGAGTGCGTCGGCGAAGCATGACCGGATCGGGCCAACCGGCGCCCGGCCTGCCGCCGCTGCTGCTGGTCGGCGGCGGCAAGATGGGCGGGGCGCTGCTGACCGGGTGGCTGGAGCGGGAGTTGGCGCCATCAGTGCTGGTGGATCCGGCGCCGGATGCCGCTCGGCACGGTGGCGGCCCCATTACGGTGGTCCCCGACTTGGAGGCCGTGCCGGCCGGGTTCACGCCGCATTGCGTGATCCTGGCCGTCAAGCCGCAGCAATCCGGTGCGGTGCTTCCCGGCGTGCGGCCGTTTGCCGCCCGGTCGTTGACGCTCTCGATCATGGCCGGCGTGACGGTGGCGGGGTTGCGCAGCACCCTTGGTGATCGGCCCGTGGTCCGGGCCATGCCGAACACGCCGGCCGCCATCCGGCGCGGCATCACGGTCGGCTTCGCCGGGCCGGGTGTCGAGACCGAGCAGCGTGTGTTGGCCGACACGCTGCTCTCGGCGGTCGGTGAGGTCGCCTGGGTCGATGACGAGGCACTGATCGACCCGGTGACCGCCATCTCGGGCGGCGGCCCGGCCTATGTGTTCCTGCTGGCCGAGTTGCTGGAGCAGGCCGGGCGTGAGCAGGGGCTGCCGCCGGCGCTGGCCCGGCAACTGGCCCGGGTTACGGTTGCCGGGTCGGGCGCGCTGCTGGCCGCTTCGGACGACGAAGCGGCCGCGCTGCGGCGGGCGGTCACCTCGCCGGGTGGGACCACCGAACGGGCTCTCGCGGTGTTGATGGATGCGGCGGCGTGGCCGGCAGCGGTGTCACGCGCCATCACCGCGGCCACGCAGCGCTCGCGCGAACTCGGGGGGTAGCCGGCCGGGGGGCCTCCTGCCTTACAACGTGGCTTCACTTTCCTAAGTGGCGGTCATGGACACCAACGAATTCGACAAGGCGGTTGTTGCGGCAGTGTTCGGCCAGGCCGGGCTGGTGGGGTGGCGGTCGGCCAACCTGGTCGGAGCCGCCCAGGAAGCTGGGCTCGACCTGGCCCGGCTGCGGGCGCGGTTCCCCGGCAAGACGGCGGTGCTGCTGCGGTTCGGCGTGATCGCCGACCAGGAGGTGCTCGCCGCGGCGCCGGCCACCGGCACCCCGCGGGATAAGCTGTTCGACCTGATCATGGCACGGTTCGACGCCCTCCAAGCGCACCGATCCGGTGTGCTGGCGCTGATGGACGCGTTGCGCACCGATCCGGGCCTCGCCGTCCTGCTGTGGAATGCGACGCTGCGCAGCATGCGCTGGATGCTCGATGCGGCGACGATCCCGACCGACGGCGTCGTGGGCACGCTGCGGGTGCAAGGGTTGGGGTTCGTCTGGGCCTACGCCTTGCGGGCCTGGGAAAAGGATGAGAGCGCCGACCTTTCGGCGACGATGGCGGCCGTGGACCGGGCGCTTGACCGCGCGGTGCAGGCGGAGGACATGGTGCCGGGCCGCCGGCCGGCGCCCGCGGCAGAGCCGTTCACGCCCGCGGCGGAGCCGTTGCCGATCCTTCCCGGCGAGTGCGGCGGCCGATGCGCCGGACGGGCCGGCCGTGCTATAGCATTCGTCCAATTTGAACACAGCAGGAGAGATGCATGTCCGATACCCCGGTGGACCAGGCCAAGAACGCGATGACGGACACGGCCGCGAGCATGAAGTCGGGCGCGGAGACGGCGCAGCAGATGGGACGTTCGATGATGGAGAAGGGCATGTCGGGCATGGCCGACTTCTCCAAGTTGTTCGCCGAGATGAAGATGCCGGGGATGGGCGGGATGGACGTGTTCCTCAACGCGCAGCGCCGCAACATGGAGGCGCTGTCGGCGGCCAATCGGGTCGCGCTCGAGGGCGCGCAGGCGGTCGCCAAGCGACACATGGAAATTATGCAGCAGACCATGTCCGAGATGACGGAAAGCATGCGCGAGCTGTCTAGTCCGGAAAGCCCGCAAGCGAAGGCGGCGCGGCAGGCGGAGATGCTGAAGGTCGCTTACGAGCGGGCGGTGGCGCATATCCGTGAACTGGCCGACCTGATCCAGCGGGCGAATGGCGAGGCGATCGAGACGCTCAACAAGCGGTTCACCGAAGCCTTGGACGAGGTGAAGAAGCTCGCCGCCCAGGGGACTGCGGGGCGCTAAGCGGGGCGCTGAGCGGAACAGGCGAACCAACTCCCGGGCCGCGCGGCCCGGGACCGCTACCGCCGCTCCAGGACGAAACGGACCGGGCGGTCCGGCTGGGTGGTGACGACGGCGAGCGGCATGACCGCGCCGGTGCCCGAGAAGCGAAGCCGGAATTGCCGCAGCAGGCGGGCTAGGACGATGACGGCTTCGGTCAGGGCGAACTGAGCGCCGACGCAGATGCGGGGGCCGGCGCCGAACGGCATGTAGGCGTAGCGCGGCGGCGGCGGGGCGCCGGGCAGGAACCGGGCCGGGTCGAACATTTCGGGCCGATCCCAGTAGGCACGATGCCGGTGCAGCACCCAAGGAGCGATGCTGACGACCGTGCCCGGCTCTGATCGGATGCCCGGCAACGGTGTCGGCAGCCAAGGCTTGGCGCACGATCATGAACGCCGGCGGGTAATGCCGGATCGCCTCGTCGATGAAGGCGCGGGTGTAGGGCAGGGCGCGCACCGCCGCAGCGGCGTGGCCGGGCGACAAGTCGAGCGGCGCCGCCTCGGCGGCGATGCGGTCGGCATGCTCGGGCAGCCGCGCCGCTAGCCAGCATGACCAGAATAGCGTCACCGCGGTGGTTTCATGCCCGGCCAGGATCATGGTCGCGACCTCGTCGCGCAGGCCGGCGCGGTCGAAGCCTTGGCCGGTGTCCGGATCGCGCGCCGCCTTGAGCAGGTCGAACAGGTCGCGCGGCGCGTCGTCAGGCGCGGCCGGCCGTTGCTCGCGGGCGTCGATCACCGCGTCGAACATCGCCAGCCAATCGCGCCGGAACCTGGCGCGGGCGCGGTCCGCCGGGCTGCGCATCGAAAGCGGCAGCAGCAGGTCGAACACGTCCGGGCGTGCGTAGCGGGCGTAGCGCGTGACGAGCGCGCGCAACGCCGGGCCGAAGCTTGCGGTCTCGATCGAGAACATCGACTGCCCGGCGATCGCCAGCGCTAGATGCTGCAGATGCGGCAGCAGCTCGACCGGCTCGCTGCCGAGCGCCGCAAGCTCCCGCTCGGTCGTTTCCGCGGCCGCGACGACATGCCGGGCGAGCATCGGCAGGGTGCGCGGGGCCAGCGCGGGCGCGATCGTGCGCCGCTGGTGCCGCCAGGCCTTGCCTTGGGCCATCAACAGGCCCTCGCCGAGCACCGGCTGCAGCACGCGCTTGCCGCCGACGGCGCGGCCATAGTTTTCGTAGTTGTCGACGAGGACGTGGCGGATCGCGTCGGGATCGTTCAGCAGCACCTGGTCGCGGCCGAGAAAGCGCCCCGGCAGCACGCCCTCCTGGTAGGCGGCCTCGCCCCAGATCTCGAGCGGGTTGCGGCGCAGCACGAGGTAGGCTTCGAGCTGGGAGCGCACGCGGTTGACGACCGGTGGACGCGGCAGCGGGGCGGGGTCGACGAGCATGCCTGACATGGTTGCTCAGATGGGGTGAGCGGTCGCTAAGTCACAGATCCGTTCGGTCGCAAGTAGGCCAGCACGGCTTCGGTCAACATGGATCGGAGCATCGCCGCCTCGCCCGGGGTGCTGAGGTCGCGCTGAAAGATGATACGCCAGGTGTGGCGGTTCGAGACCCGGTAAAAGCAGAGCGACACGATCAGCATATGCAGGTGCAGCGGATCGACGTCGCCGCGGAACGTGCCCTGCTCGGCGCCACGCGCCAGCAAGGCTCGGGTGATATCGAGGATGGCCGAGTTCTTGGACGCGATCGTCAGCGACGAGGCGATGTGCTTGGCGTCGTGGATGTTGGCGATGGCGATCAGCCGGATCCATTCGGGATGGGCGGCGTGGTAGTCGAACGACACCTCCACCAGCCGGCGCATGGCATCGGCCGGAGCAAGCGCGTCGAGCTGCAACGATTGCTCGAAATCGCGCATCCCGGCGTAGACCTGTTCCAACACGGCGGCGAACAGGCCCTCCTTGCTGCCGAAATGGTAATAGACCATCGGCTTGGTGGTTTTCGCCGAGGCGACGATGTCGCTTACGTTAGCGCCGCTGTAGCCCTTGTCGGCGAAGATGGTCTGCGCTGCGGCAAGAATGCTGTCGCGGGTCCGCTTGGCGTCATGGGCCTTCGGGCGCGGCGCAGAGGGCGGTGCAAGGTTGGGATTGTCCAGCAAAGGGGGCATCCGAGCAGGAGGCGGGGGCAGTGCGGCATCGTAGCATGCAGGCCGTCAGGCACGGCTGCGTCCGTCACGGGCAGAAATCACATGAGCGACGTCATATCGCTGTTCCAAACCTACCGGTAGGTAGTATAAGGCTCCGCCGTCGGCGTGTCGAGGGCCAAGCGGGCTGGGTTGAGCAGGACGACTGTGGCTGGCAACGACTAGCTTGACAAAAAATGCAACCAGGGAGGAACAAAGATGAACGGGTCCATAGCACCTGAGGGTCACGGACGCAGCCAGTCGAAGAAGGCCGCGGCGAGCGGCTGGATCGGCTCGGCGCTCGAATACTACGACTTCTTCATCTATGCGACGGCGGCGTCGCTGGTGTTCCCGCAGATCTTCTTTCCCTCGACCGATCCGGCGATCGCCATTATCGCCTCGCTCGCGACCTACGGCGTGGGTTACGTCGCGCGACCGATCGGCGCCTTTGTGCTCGGCCATCTCGGCGACACCCATGGCCGCAAGCAGGTGCTGCTGGTCTGCATGTTCCTGATGGGGTTCTCCACCATGGCGGTCGGGTTGCTGCCGACCTATGCGCAGGTCGGCGTGCTCGCTCCGGCGCTGCTGGTCGCGCTGAGGCTGATTCAGGGGTTTGCCGTCGCGGGGGAGATCTCCGGCGCCTCGTCGATGATCCTTGAGCATGCGCCGTTCGGCCGCCGCGGCTTCTTCGCCAGCTTCACCCTGCAGGGCGTGCAGGCCGGGCAGATCCTGGCCGCGGCGGTGTTCCTGCCGCTGGCCCGCTTCATGCCGGCCGATGCGTTCAACTCGTGGGGCTGGCGGGTCCCGTTCCTGTTGAGCATCGTTGTCATCATTGCCGGCTACATCATCCGCCGCGAGGTGGACGAGACGCCGGCCTTTTCCGCCGAGGACGCCGGCGGACAGGTGCCGAAGGCGCCGATCGTGCAGGCGTTCAAGCTGAGCTGGCCCGACATGCTGCGCGTCGTCTGCATGGCGCTGATGAACGTGATCCCGGTGGTGGCGACGGTGTTCGGGGCCGCCTATGCGGTGCAGCCGGCGTATGGGATCGGCTTCGCCAAGGACGTCTATCTGTGGATCCCGGTGCTGGGCAACATCCTGGCGGTGCTGGTGATCCCCTATGTCGGCAACCTGTCGGACCGGATCGGCCGGCGCATTCCGGTGGTCGTCGGCGCGCTCGGGTCGGGGCTGCTGTCGTTTGCCTACCTCTGGGCGATCAGCATCCACAGCGTGCCGCTCGCCATCGTGTTCTCGCTGCTGATGTGGGGCGTTGTGTACCAGGGCTACAACGCGGTGTTCCCGAGCTTCTACCCGGAGCTGTTCCAGACCCGCACCCGGGTCTCGGCGATGGCGATCTCGCAGAACACCGGGACCACGATCACGGCGCTGCTGCCCGCGCTGTTCGCCACCGTGGCCCCGCCGGGCTCGGTGGACGTGCCTGTGATCATCGGTTCGATCACCTTCGCGGTCACGGTGCTCGCGGCCGGGGCGGCCTGGAGTGCGCGGGAAACCTACCGGCTCCGGCTCGGCGACCTCGGCGTGCGCGATGCGATCCCGGTCGACAAGTCCGACTACGACCGTCAGCGGGCCGAGGCTTTGACCAGGCCGGCCCTGGCCGGCAGCTGACTGGACGCGACGCCGCCCCGTGGCCGGGGCGGTGTCGCGATGCTACACGCCGCCGCCGGGCAGCATCCGCCCCACCACCCCGTCGCGCTTGACCAGCAGGTGGTACAACGCCCCCGCCACATGCAGGACGATTACCACCAGCAAGGCCAGTGCGAGCACGCCGTGGATCTGGCCCATCGCCTCGGCGCGGGCCTTGTCGGCAGCGATCAGGGCCGGAAGCGGGATGACGCCGAACACATACGGCGTCACGCCGTAGCCGGACGCCGACGCCCAGCCAAACAACGGCAGTACGATCAGCAGGCCGTAGAACGCCCAGTGGTTCGCCCGCGACAACAGGCGCAAGGCGGGCGACAGGTCGGCAGGCGGCGGTGGCGGCCGGTGGGTCAGGCGCCACAGCAGCCGCAGCACCATCAACACCAGGATGCTAGGCCCGACTGCGACGTGCCAGGCGTTGAGGGCGTCTTCCCCGGCCCAGCTGGTCGGGATCAACTTGGTCAGGAACTGGACCACAAGCAGCAGCACGATCGTCCAGTGGAACGCTTTGGCAACCGCGTCGTAGCTGCCGCCGACGTCGTTCGGGGCAGCGGTGGATTGGGAGAAGCCGGACATGGGGTTTCCTCGATCAGCGCTCACGCACGACATAGGTGTAGAACCGGATCACGCCATCCGTTCCCCGTTGCCGGTAAACGCCCTGGATCTCGGTGCCGAGGCCCGGGAAGGTGTTCTCGGCCCGCTCGAACGCGAGCAGGTAATCGATCATCGGGGTCGCGCGGCCGCCGAGACGCTCGCCCGGGATGATGGTCGCGATGCCCGGCGGGTAGACCAGCATCAAGGTCGCGGCGATCCGGCCCTCGACTTGGCTGATGGGCACGAAATCGACCTTGTTGCGCACCAGCATGCGTCCGGCGTCGTGCGGCGTCATCGCCAAGTCCGGCAAGTGGTCGGCCTGGAACTGCTCGCGCTGCAGCCGGCTGATCCCGGCGTCGCGGTAGAAGCGGTGCATCTGCCCGCAGAGATCATGCAGGCCGAGGCGGCCGTAGCGCTCCGGCCGGCGGCGGACGAATTCGGGGACGACGTCCTGCAGCCGGGCGTTCTCGTCGTGCAGCCGCTTGAAGGTCACGAGCCAGCTCAGCAGCGTGCCGGCCTTGCTGCTTTCCACCCCCGGGGTGAGCAGGAACAGGATGCTGTGCAGGTCGTTCTTTTCGCAGACGATGCGGTTTTCCCGCAGGTATTCGGCCAGCAGCGGCGCCGGGACGCCATGGTCCTCGTAGGCGCCGGTGGCGCGGTCGAAGCCCGGCATCAGCAGCGTGAGCTTGTTGGGGTCGGTCATCGCGAAGCCGGACGGCACGTCGTGGAAGCCGTGCCACGCGTCGT
Organism: uncultured Alphaproteobacteria bacterium; assembly: GCA_963792675.1. GTDB lineage: Bacteria > Pseudomonadota > Alphaproteobacteria > Acetobacterales > Acetobacteraceae > JBBROS01. Next base: position 3,839,596 of record CAWBWT010000002.1, on the reverse strand, counting down.
TGCCCGCCATGGCCCAGAACGCCGGGTTGCTGGCGAGGTCGTCGGTGGGCACGTCCTCCCAAGGCGTGGCGCGGGCGGCGGCCGCGTCGGCCGGCTGCCAGGACACGGTATGCGGCACGAACGGGTCGAAGAACCAGCGGCGGGCAGGCTCGGTCTCGGTCTGCTCGTACTCACGCTTCACGAGGCGGAGTTTCTTGCGCATCTCGATCCCGAGCCGGATCGTGTCGTCCCATAGCACCTCGCCGGACCGGCCCTTCATCATGTGGGCGCCGACGTCGAGCGAGGCGAAAAGCGGGTAGAACGGCGAGGTGCTGGCGTGCATCAGCACGCTTTCGTTGAAGCGGCGGTGCTCGACGCGGCGCTCCTGGCCCTTGATGTGGTTGTCGCGGACGTGGATCTGCGACGCCTGGCTGAAGCTCGCGAGCTGCTTGTGGGTGGATTGGGTGGCGATGATGCCCGGCGCCTCGGCGTCGAGCGGGGTGAGGCCCATCGCGAAGCGGCGGCGGAACAGCGGGTGGAACTTGGCGAAGCCGGCCCAGGCCTCGTCGAACAGGATGTAGTCGCAGAGGTGGCCGAGCTTCCCCAGGATCATGGTCGCGTCGTAGATCGTGCCGTCATAGGTGCACTGCTCGATCACGGCGACGCGGAACGGGCGCGGCCGGGTCCAGGCTTCGGGGTCCTGCACCAGCGGGTTGGCGCGGATTGCCGCGCGCAACCGGTCCTCGTCGAGGGCGGCGTAGTCGAGCGGGCCGACCATGCCGTAGGTGTTGCGGTCGGTCGGCAGGTAGACGGGGATGCCGCCGGCCAGCAGCAGCGCGCCGTGATGCGCGGCCTTGTGGTTGTTGCGGTCGAACAGTACCAGGTCGCCGTCGCCGACGATGGCGCCGAGCACCATCTTGTTGGACGCCGAGGTGCCGTTCAGCACGAAATAGGTGCGCTCAGCGCCGAAAATGCGGGCGGCGGCCTTTTGCGCCTCGAGCGCCGGGCCCTCATGGGTCAGGAGGTCGCCGAGGTCGAGCACGGAGTTGTCGAGGTCGTCGCGGAAGATGGCGGGGCCGAGGTGCTCGGTGAAGATGCGGCCGATGGCGCTGCGGTTGTAGAAGATGCCGCCGTTATGGCCGGGGCAGGTCCAGAGCTGGTTGCCTTCCTCGGCGTAGTCCACCAGGGCGCCGAAGAACGGGGTCTTGAGCGTGGCGGCGTAGTTGCGCAGCCGGCTGGCGAGGTTGCGGGCGACGAACTCGGGCGTTTCCTCCGACAGGAAGATGGTGCCGTCCACGTGGTTCAGCACCTCGACCGGGATGTCCTCGAGCCGCTTGCGACGGAGGAGAATGAGGACCGGAAGCTCGAGCCCGCGCTTGCGGACTGTGGCGATCAGCCCGGCCGGCTTGCTGAGCATGCCCCGCTTGCCCCAATCGACTACCATGCAGCCGATGGCAGCGTCGGTCTGGATGGCGAGCTCGGCGTCGTCGGTGCTGCGGGCGACCACGACGGAGAAGCCGAGCCGTTCGATTTCGGCGACGATCGCCTGCAGCCGGCCCCAATCGAGGTCGTTCGGGTTGAACGACGGAGCGCAGACCAGGAACTTGAACCGTCGCTCGTATTCCATGCCGCTCCCTCGCCCAAGCCGGCTGGACCATGGCCGGTTCGTCCGGGTGCGCCAAGCCTGAAGTGGCGGAACGCCAGCCCGTCGCGTGACGGTGCGCTGCGATCAGCGCTCGGCCAGCAGCGCCGGCTCGAACCAGGCTGGCCGGCCGGGCGCCGGGTGCGCGGACCGGGCGGCACCGGGCGGCAGCAGGTCGGGCGTGCGCAACCGGTATCCGCCGCCGCGTACGGTCTGGATCAGGGAGGTGCCGTTCTCGTCAGGCGGCAGCTTCTGGCGCAGGGCGAAGACGAGCTGGTCGACGGCGCGGTCATCGGGTTGCCACGGCCGGCGCAGCGCCGCCTGCGACAGCACGTCGCGCGACACCACCCGGCCTTGCGACATCGCCAAGGTTTCCAGGACGGTGAACTCCGCCGCCGTGACCGGCAGGCGCCGATTGTCGGGCGTCGTCACCGCGCGGACGGTGAGGTTCACGCAAACCGGGCCGACCATGAGCATGTCCTGTGCGGGGAGCGCGCGCCGCCCGTCCGCCCGGCGGGACACCCGGCGGTGGACGGCGCGTATGCGGGCGACCAACTCGCGCGGCGCCGGCGGCTTGACGACGAAATCGTCGGCGCCGAGTTCGAGCGCCAGGATGCGGTCCGATTCCTCGGCGGCGGCGCTCAAGGCGATCACGCCGCAGGGGCGCTGGTCGAACCAGGCGATCAGGTCGAAACCGTTGACGTCGGCGATCTCGAGGTCGAGCACCGCCACGTCGGGCCGGAAGGTCCGGAACAGGCCGACCCCCTGCGTCCCGGTATGGGCCACCGCCACCTCGAAACCGGACCGGTCCAGGTGATCGGCGATCGACCGCGCGCCCTCCTCGGCACCGTGAATGAGGATCACGCGCACGGGGGTCAGCTTCAGCGGGTCGTCGGACATCGACTTAAGCATGGCTCGGCCTCGAAAGAGAACGTCCTGCTTTTACCGGGTAATGACTGCTGAAACGTTAAGTCGGCCCGTGCAGCCGGGCAGCGACGCGGGCGATCTCGTCGAGTGAGGCGGTGTCCTCGATGGTGGCCGGCACCGTGTAGGGCTCGTCCTGGACGATGCGCTTCATGGTCGCCCGCAGGATCTTGCCCGACCGTGTCTTCGGCAGCCGGTCGACCACCACCACGCGGCCGAACGCCGCCACCGGCCCGATCGTGTCCCGCACCAGGCGGACCACCTCGCGCTCGATGTCGGCGGGGTCGCCGGCCGCACCGTCCTTGAGGATGATGAAGCCGCACGGCACCTCGCCCTTCAACGCGTCTTGCACGCCGATGACCGCGCATTCGGCCACGGCCGGATGCAGGGCGACCACCTCCTCCATGGCCCCGGTCGAAAGGCGGTGCCCGGCCACGTTGATCACGTCGTCGGTACGGCCCATGACGAACAGGTAGCCCTCCGCGTCCATCGTGCCGGCGTCGGCGGTGGTGTACCAGCCGGGGAACTCGGCCAGGTAGCTGTCGTGGAAACGGCGCTCGGCATTCCACAGCGTCGGCAGGGCGCCGGGCGGCAGCGGCAGCTTGATCGCAAGGGTGCCCATCTCGCCGCGCGGCACCGGGCGGCCGTCCACGTCCAGCACCTCAACCGCGTAGCCGGGCATCGGCAGCGTTGGCGAGCCGGCCTTGACTGGCAGCGCCTCGATGCCGAGCGGGTTGGCGGCAATCGGCCAGCCGGTCTCGGTCTGCCACCAATGGTCGATTACCGGCACGCGCAGGATCCGTTCGGCCCAGCGCAGCGTGTCGGGGTCGGCGCGTTCGCCGGCGAGGAACAGGGCGCGGAAGCCGCCGAGGTCGTGGCCGTGGAGCAGCGCCGCCTCTGGATCCTGCTTGCGGATGGCGCGGAGCGCTGTGGGCGCGGTGAACAGGACGCGGACGGCGTGCTCCTGGACCACGCGCCAGAACGCGCCGGCGTCCGGGGTGCCGACCGGCTTGCCTTCGTACAGCACCGTGGTGCAGCCGGCGAGCAGCGGCGCGTAGACGATGTAGGAGTGGCCGACCACCCAGCCGACGTCGGACGCGGTCCAGAACACCTCGCCCGGCGCCATGCCGTAGATCGCCGACATGGTCCAGCGCAGCGCCACCATGTGGCCGCCATTGTCGCGCACCACGCCTTTCGGCCGCCCGGTGGTGCCGGAGGTATAGAGGATATAGAGCGGGTCGGTTGCGGCGACCGGCGTGCAGGGGACGCGGCGTCCTGCATGGGCGGCGCGCAACGCGGCCCAGTCGTGGTCGCGGCCGGGCATGAGGTCCGCCCCGAGCTGCGGTCGCTGCAGGATCACGCAGGCTTCCGGCTTGTGGGCGGCCAGCCGGATCGCCTCGTCCAGCAGCGGCTTGTAGGCCACGGTCCGGGTCGGCTCGATCCCGCACGACGCCGACAGGATCACACGCGGGGCGGCATCGTCGATGCGGGTGGCGAGCTCGCGGGCGGCGAACCCGCCGAACACGACGGAGTGGACGGCGCCGATGCGGGCGCAGGCCAGCATGCCGACCAGGGCTTCGGGCACCATCGGCATGTACAGGATCACCCGGTCGCCCTTACCCACGCCCAGGTCCTGCAGCGCCGCAGCGCAGGCCTCCACCTCGGCCAGCAACTCGGCATAGGTGATCGTACGCTTCGCCCCGGTGACCGGGCTGTCGTACAGGATCGCGGCCTGGCCGCCGCGCCCGGCGGCGACATGGCGGTCGAGCGCGTTGTGGCAGGTGTTGCACACGCCGTCGGGGAACCAGCGCCCGTAAGGTCCTTGGGTCGGGTCGAAGCCGATGCGGGGCGGCGTCACCCAATCGATCGCGCCGGCCGCGTCCAGCCAGAACGCAGCGGGGTCGCGTTGCCAGTCCGCGTAGGTTGCCTGGTAGGTGCCGGTCACCGCGCGTTCCCCCCTGTCCGGAGCGGCTCGTTGCGTGGCCGCGTTCGCAGGTTGCCGTGCCGCCGACGCGGGGGTCAACCGAGGCGTTGCAGCAGCAGTCGCGAGGACGGCACCAGAACTCCGCCGTCGGCCGCGACGGCTGCCGCGACGGCGCCGGCCGGCCGAACGAGCAAGCGATCGTATTCGGCATCGCCGCTCGCGTCGTGGCGGGCGAGGATCGCGGCGGCGTCCAGCGGCGTGTCGATGCGGACCCCGATATCCAGCACGCCGGTCGGGTGCTGGATCAGGCATAACGGGCGGAGCGAAGCGGTGTCGGCCTCGAGCAAGCCGAGTTCCTCCCCGAGTTCCTGCAGCATGGCCCGGCGCCAATCGGCGCCGCCGGGCGTGGCCGCGGCACCGTCGACGCTGCCGGCCGGCGGCAGCTGCCACTGGCCGGCCTGGTAGACCGACGCCGCTTCGCGCCGGCCGACCGCAACCCCGTCGGGGCCGCACAGCAAGCCGCAAACGGCGACGCCGCGCACGCGCAGCAACTCGAACAGCGCCGGGTCGGCCATCTGCGCGACCACGCGGCGATACTCGGTCCAGTGCCCCTCGATCAGGCCGGGCGGCGTGACCCGGTCGGCGCAGAACACTTGGCCGTTGAACAGGCGGTGGGCGGCTTGGGCGCGCTGCCAATGCCGCTCGATCACGGCGTCCAGCGCCGGGTCGAGCGGCGGCATGGCGCGCGCGATCCGCAGGCTGACGTCGCCGTCGAGCGGCAGCACGCCCCAATCGAGCGACAGGTCAGTGGTCGGGGACAAAATGCTCGGTCACCTCGGCGGCAATGATGCCCAGCTTGCGGATCGTGGTCCGGTTCAGCAAGGAGCCGTCCGGCTGCAGAAACCACCATTGGTCCATGGTGACGTTCTTCAGCGCGTTGCCGGGCGAGAGCGCCAGCGTCCATTGCCAATGAAACGCGTTGCCCGAGGCTTCGCCGATGGCGGTGCCGACCATGTCGTTCGCGGTCGCCTCGAACCGGCCTTGCCCGATCCGGCGCATCCGCCACTCCCGCGTCACCGGCGGTTCGTGGCCGACGGCGAGATGCTGGGTCATGCGCAGCGCGTCCGGGCCGTCGGCGCTGCCGCTGCAATCGGTGGTGACGATGGACGTCGGCTGGCCGGAGCGGTCCTCCAGCACGCCCCAGGAGCGGACATGGCCGGTGAAGAAGCGCACCGGGTCGAGCGCCGGCGCGGTGTCGCGGAAGCCGGCGACCGGAAGCGGGTCGCTGCAACCGGCGAGGAGGAGGATCAGCAGGAACGAGACGCGGTGCATGGGGCAGGGATCCGTCGGTGCCTCCCTGCTACGGTTCTGCGGCGGCCGAGGATGCGGCCAAGCCCAACTCGGCCAAGCCCAACTCGGCCAAGATCTCCGCCGTGTGCTGCCCGAGGGCCGGGACCGCGCGCATCGGCAGGGTGGCGGCGTCCAGTGTCCAGGGCGGCGCCAAGGCCTCGACGGGTCCGGCCGGCGTCGCCACCTCTCCCCAGCGGTGACGGGCGGCGAATTGCGGGTGGGCGGCAGCTTCGGCCGCGTCGCGCACCCGGGCGCTGGCGATGCCGGCCGCCAGCAGCAACGCCTCGGCGGCGTCGGCGGACAAGGGCGACAGCGCGGCGGCGATGACGGCGTCCAGCGCCGCCCGGTTCGCCACCCGGGCCACGTTGGCGGCGAAGCGGGGATCGGCCGCGAGCGCCGGGTCGCGCAGCACGCGGGTGCAGAACTGCACCCATTCGCGCTCGTTCTGGATGCCGAGCAGGATCGCCCCGTCGGCCACCGGAAAGACGCCGTAGGGGGCGATCTTGGGGTGGCTGCTCGCGTTGCGCGGCGGCGACCCGGCCCCGTACATCGCATGGCCGTAGGGGCTGCCCATCCATTCGGCCAAGGCGTCGAGCATGGTGACATCGATGTGGGTGCCGCGCCCGGTGCGCCCGCGGCGCAGCAAGGCGGCGAGGCAGCCGGAAAAGGCGTACATGCCGGTGGCGATATCGGCGGCCGAGACGCCGACCCGCGACGGCTCGTGGGCCGAGCCGGTGACGCCCATCAGCCCGGCCTCGGCCTGGATCAGCATGTCGTAGGCCTTGCGTCCGGCATAAGGACCCGTATCGCCATAGCCGCTGATGTCACACAGGATCAGGGCGGGATGCGCGGCATGCAGCGTGTCCCAGCCGAGGCCGAGCCGGGCGGCGGCGCCGGGGGCGAGATTCTGCACCACGATATCGGCGCGGGCCAGCAGCGCCGGCAGCACGCTGGCCGCCGGCGGCGACTTGAGGTCGAGCGCCAGGCTGCGCTTGCCGCGGTTGAGCCAGACGAAGAAGCTCGACTGGCCGTGCACGGCGGCGTCGTAGCCGCGGGCGAAGTCGCCGCCTTCGGGCCGCTCGATCTTGATCACGTCGGCGCCGAGGTCGGCCATGTGCCGGGTCGCGAGCGGCGCCGCGACGGCGTGCTCGAAGGCCAGCACGGTGGTGCCCTCGAGGGGGAGATCGGTGAGCATCGGCGCACGGTGAACCGGGGCCGCGGATTGGACAAGCCGGCGGCCGCTGTTAGGGTCGGCGTCATGACCCTGCCGCTCGACGCCGCCGGCATCCAGGCGTGGCTGGAGCAGTCCCCGTTCATGGCATTCGCCCGGCTGCGCTGCGTCAGCGCCGATCCGGACGCCGGCCGGATTGAGATCTTGGCGCCGATGCGGCCCGAGTTCGAGCGAATGGCGGGCAGCGGCCAGTGGCACGGCGGCCCGATCGCGGCGGTGATCGACACGGCCGGCGATTTCGCCTTGGTGATGGCGGTCGGGCAGCCATTGCCGACAATCAATTTCCGCGTCGACTACCTGCGCCCGGCGATCGGCACCGACCTGCATGCGGTGGCGACGGTGCGGCGGCAAGGCCGAACCGTGGGCGTGGTGGATGTCGACGTATTCAACGACGCGAGGGTTCTGGTGGCGATCGGCCGCGCGACATACGCGATGTAGCGCCCACACAAAATCCTGTTCGGGCCACCCTTGCAACAAGCCGGCCCGGTGCAGATGTAAGACCCATGAACACTGCAACCTTCGCCCGGACTGTCCCCGACGCCCTGGCCCGCCTGGCGCGGCTGCGCAAGCTCGCCTGGCTGCTCGACGCCCAGTTCGGCCTGCCCGGGACCAAGTTCCGGTTCGGCATCAACAGCCTGTTCGGCTTGGCGCCGGTGGCGGGCGACGTGCTGCTGGGTCTGGTGTCGCTCTATATCGTGTACGAGGCTCGGTCGATGGGCGCGCCGGCGGGGATGCTCGGGCGGATGCTGGCCAATATCGGCGTCGAGGTGATCGGCGGATCGGTGCCGGTCGTCGGTGACCTGTTCGACATGGCGTTCAAGGCCAACCTCCGCAACATGGCGATCCTGGAAGAGTGGATCCGCAGCCGCTGAGGCTTGTTTCGGCGCACAGTAACGGAGTAGGAACGATTCCAGCGCTTTTCTAAGTTGGGATCGGAATGGGCGGGCCTTCACCCGAGTTGTTCGAACCCGCGTTGCTGTCCGTGCTGCGCGAGGGGTATGGGTCGCGCGAGCTGCGTATCGATGCGGTTGCCGGGCTGACAGTAGCGATCGTGGCGCTGCCGCTGTCGATGGCGATCGCGATCGCATCCGGCGTCGGGCCGGACCGCGGCCTCTACACCGCCATCGTGGGCGGCTTCCTGGTGTCGCTGCTGGGCGGCAGCCGGTTCCAGATCGGCGGCCCGGCGGGCGCCTTCATCGTGCTGGTGGCGGCCACGGTCGCGCTGCACGGCGTCGACGGGTTGTTGCTGGCGACGCTGCTGTCCGGCGTGGTGTTGATCGCGGTCGGCGCGCTGCGGCTCGGGACCTTCATCCGCTACATCCCCTATCCCGTCACGGTGGGCTTCACCGCCGGCATCGCGGTCATCATCTTCGCCAGCCAGCTGCACGAACTGCTGGGGCTCACGCTCGAGCATGAGCCGGGGCCGCTGCTGCCTAAGCTCGCCGCGCTGGGCAGCGCCCTGCCGAGCGTCAACGTCGCGGCCTGCGCGATTGCGGCGCTCTGCATCGGCACCATCCTGGCCGTGCGGCGCTGGCGTCCGCACTGGCCCGGCATGCTGATCGCGGTCGCGGTCGGCAGCCTCTCGGCCTGGGCAGCCGGGCTGCCGGTTGCCACGATCGGCACCGCCTTCGGCGGCATCCCGCAAACGCTGCCGATGCCGCGACTGCCGCCGCTCGGCTGGGATCGCGTCGCGGAGGCGCTGCCGGCCGCGGTGTCGTTCGCGCTGCTGGGATGCATCGAGAGCCTGCTTTCCGCGGTGGTCGCCGACAGCATGTCCGGCCGGCGGCACCGGTCGAACATGGAGCTGGTCGCGCAGGGCGTGGCCAATATCGGTTCGGCCCTGTTCGGCGGCTTCTGCGTCACGGGCACCATTGCGCGGACCGCCACCAACGTTCGCGCCGGGGCGCGCGGGCCGGTCGCGGGCATGCTGCACGCCGCGTTTCTGCTGTTGTTCATGTTGCTCGCGGCGCCGCTCGCACGCTTCATCCCGCTGGCCGCGCTGGCCGGCGTGCTTGCGGTGGTGGCGTGGAACATGGCCGAGCGGCATCAGTTCTGGACCCTGCTGCGCGCTTCGCGCGGCGACGCGGTGGTGGTGTCGGCGACGTTCTTGCTGGTGGTGTTCCGTGACCTGACGGAGGGCATCCTGGTCGGCTTCGCGCTCGGCACGCTGCTGTTCCTGCAGCGGATGGCGCAAACTGTGCAGGTGGAGCCGCCCGACCGTCTGGCCGAGGCGCCGCTGGCGATCGATCCCGACGTGATCGTGTACCGGGTGTCGGGCGCGTTCTTCTTCGGCGCGGCGGCCGCGGTCGGCGCAGCGCTGGACCGTATCGGCGAGCACCCGCGGGCTTACGTGATCGACGTGTCCGGCGTGACGGTGCTCGAATTCCTCGGCGGCGGCGGCCATGCAGGGGGTGGCCAAGCGCGCGTCGCGCGGCGGGGCCGCATTGTTCGTGGCCGGAGCGAACCGGTCGGTGATGCGGGTGCTGCTGGTGCACGGCATGCGTCCGCCGCTGGTGCGTTTCACCAGCACGGTTGAGGTGGCGATGGCGCGGGTCAGGGGGGCGGCGGCTCCGGCAGCGCCGGCTGGCGCCAATTCGCAGGCTGGGCCGCAACCGGGGCCGCGATCAGACCCCGCGCTCGTCCAGCACCGCCCGGCGTCGCAGATCCCGTAGCAGCTGCCGCGAGGTCAGCTCGGCACGCTCCTGCAGCAGCCGGTTCGTGGTCTCTTCCTTGGATGGCGCCGACGCCACCTTCTCGTCGCGCCCGCACACCATCAGCACGGCCACGCCTTCCTGCGAGACGATCGGCTTGCTCGGCTGGTTCACGACCGCACTGGCGAGCAGGGCGCGCAGCGGCGGCGAGCTGACGCCCTCCAACCTGACCTCGCCGGGGTCGGACGGACGCACGTTGCCGGCGCGGGCGTTGGCCGCTTCCATGTCGGCGCAGCTGTGGACGCTGCGTGCCACCGCATGCGCCTGCTCCACGGCGGCGCGCTGCTGCGCCGTCGGCGCCGCCGGGTTGAGCGTGCCCTGGAACGGAAAGAACGCCTGGCGCAGGTTGATTACCGTGCTGCGCTCGCGGCCGATCTCGCGTTTGGCGCGCAGGGTGACGATGCTGATGCCGCCGGGCACTGTCGTCGGGTTGCTGATGGCGCCGACCGGCATCTCCTTGACGACGCTCGCGACGCTGGGGTCCAGTTCGTTGGCGCTGACCCAGCCGAGGTCGCCGCCCTGCAGCGCGGTCTGGCTTTGGCTGAACTGGGCGGCGACGACGCCGAAGGGCGCGCCGGAGCGCAGCTGGGCGATGACGGTCTCGGCGAACTTCTGCGCTTCGGGCGCTTTCGCCGGGTCGTCGATGGGGATGAAGATCTCGCCGACGCGGAACTCGGGCTTGCCGACCTGCTGCTTGAACATGCGGTCCTGGTCGGCGATGTCGGCGTCGCTGACGTCCGCCTTGGTGCCCATTTCCTGGCGCAGCACCCGGGCCCAGCCGATCTGCACGCGCACCTGGTCGATCAGGGTCCGGAGTGCCACGCCTTGGCCCTTGAGGCTTTCGGCCAGGCGTCCGGGCGGCATGCCGTTGCGCTGCTCGATCTCGGCGATCGACGTCGGCGATCTCCTTGTCGGTGACGGCGATCTTGCGCCGCTGCGCTTCCTGCAGGCGCAGCCGCTCGTCCACGAGCTGCTTGGCGACCTGCGGCCGCAGCCGGTCCAGCACCTCGGGCGTCACCGGCAGGCCGGTGCTGAGCGCGAACAGGCGGCCGCGGGCGGCGACGTCGCCGGTGGTGATGACGTCGCCGTTGACGACGGCGACGATCTTGCTCGCCTCCGGGCGCCGGCACGGCGCTTTCCTGCAGCTGGTGGGGACGCGCGGCTGCGCCGAGGCGGGGATGGCGACGGACGCGCAGCAGGAGCAGGGTGAACGGGATGCGGCGGATCATGGATGGGGTGCCTAACGCGGATCAGGACGCGTGGAAGCCGAACTGGCCGACGGTCTTGAAGGTGATCTGGAACAGCACGATGCTCGCGCCGTTGTCGCCGTTCAGCGAGGTGATAGCGGCGGTTGAAGTTGATGTCGAAGATGAAGCACTCGTCCTCGTAGGTGGCGCGCACGCCGAGCGACGTGGTCTTGCCGGTATTGACGTCCTGCCGCCCGTAGTCCGCTGAGCCGGTAATGGCCGTACTGGGTGCTGGCGCCGAGGGTGATCTCGTTGCGGTGCACGAAGTAGCTCGCCGGGATCGTGGGCGTGTCGTACAGGAAGTAGGGGTTGACGGCGGTGTAGATGTAGCCGCCGGAGACGCGGAACTTCGGCACCCCGGCGCTGGCCTGCACGTCGGCGAAGCGCGGGGTGAAGCGGCTGTGGTCGAGCCGGGTGCGGGCGGTGAGGTCGAACCAGCGGCGCGGGCGTGATGGTCGTGCGGGTGACGATGTCGGACGCCTTGCGCTCGAGCCCGCTGCCGATCGGGAAGGTGTCGTCCTGGTGGAAGCGGTAGCTTTGGCCGATCAGGCCGTCGACCGAGGCGCCGCCGATGGTCCAGTTGGCGTGCAGCGCCACATTGGCGCCGCGGTGCCGCCCTCGAGCCGGTCGATGCCGGGGAAGCGGTTGAGCGCGAACAGGTTCTGGTCGGTGAACTCGAAGTCCAGGCTGTCCTCGTTCGGGATGCGCTGGTTGCGGTTGCCGGATGTGTTGGGGGCGACGATGATCTGGGCGATCGGCTCGATCAGCTGGGTGCCCAGGTCGCCGCCGTCGCGCACGAACGGCCAGCGCATCTTGAGCGCCACCTGCGGATGGGCGCGCACCGCCTCGGTGCTGCCGCGGGTGTAGTAGTTGGGATTCTGGTCGAGGCTGGTGGCGGTGTAGGCGGCGGCGACGGTTTGCAGCGTCAGGCCATACACCTCGCCGAGCGCGCCGCGGAACGGGCGCTGCCAGTTCAGCGTGCCGCCGACGCGCTGGGTGTTGGTGCCGATCTCGCGCACGACGTTGAAGTCGGTGGTGTCGAAGCTCAGCCGGCCGCCGAGCGCGTCGGGCTCGCCGAAGTAGCTGTATTCGTAGCGCGGCAGCACGTAGGGCAGGCGGCTCTGGTTGATGCTGTCGACGAGGCCCTGGTAGGCGAGGCTGTCGAGCTTGGTGTAGGCGCCGGTGCCGAACCCTTCGATGTAGAAGCGGCTGGTCAGCACGTCGCCGCGGTTGGCGACGCGGTAGTCGCGCAGGTATTTCGAGCTGCTGGCGCGGTCGATGTCGAAGCCGTAGCGCCAGGTGTCGTCGTAGTTGAAGCGGCCCTTGGCGAAGATGTCGGCCTGCAGGCCCTTGTCGTTGCCGACCCCGGCGTTGACCGTCAGCGTGCCGTCGTTGAACTTGCGGCGGTATTCGGTGTTGCAGGTTCAGGTAGTTCTGGGAGCTGAGCGTCGGCGTGAAGGTCGCGTCGGATTGGTCGTCGATCACCTGGTAGTAGGGCGTCTCGAGGAACGCGCCGAGCGTGCTCGATTGGCCGAACGAGGGGATCAGGAAGCCGCTGGCGCGCTTCACCGAGGGGTCGGCGTGCCAGAAATACGGGAAGGCGGCGACCGGGATGCCGTAGATGTCGAGCACGGCGTCGCGGTATTCGATGCGCTTGGCCTCGGTGTCCTGCACGGCGGTGCGGGCGCGGATCTGCCACAGCGGCGGCTTGGCTCGGGTCCTTCGCGCACAGGTTGCAGGTGGTGTAGACCGCACGTGACAGCTCGTTGACCTTGCCCTCGATCCGGCGGGCGCCGTTGGCGACCAGCTTGCCGTTCTCGGCCAGGATCGCGCGCATGCCGCGCAGCACGCCGTCGCGCAGGCCTTCGGTCAGCTCGGCGTAGTCGCTGAACAGCACCTGGCCGTCGGGCTCGATCATGACGACGTGGCCGGTGGCGGCGGCGACGTTGGTGTTGCGGTCGAAGGTGATCTTGTCGGCGCGCAGGATGTGGTCGTTCTGCCAGCCTCGACGTTGCCGGTGGCGGTCACCAGGGCGTTGTCGCGGTCGTACTGGACCTCGTCGGCGGTGAAGGCGACCGGGTCGGTGCGGTTGATCGGGGCCGGCGCCGGCGTTCCGGGTGCGCCGCCGCGCGGCGGCGAACTGCGCCGCGGCGCCGGGCTCATCGGCGAACGCCAGGCAAGGCCGTGACAGCAACACCCAACGCAAGCAGGCGACGCATCAGGCGAGGCTCGGGATCGGGTGGCAGCCATGAGGCTCTATACCGGCGAGGTCGTGAAAAGCCGAGTCTCCTTCGCCGGCCGCCGGTCAGCCGTCCTCGAGGTGCAGCAGCAAAGCCACGGCCATCATCAGCCCGGCGCCGGCGGGCGCCCAGGCGGCCAGACCGGCCGGCAGCGCGCCCGACTGGCCGAACTCCTCGGCCACCTTGCTGACGACGAACAGCGCGAACCCGGCCGCGACGCCGCTGCCGATCATCTGCGCGACGCCGCCGCGCCGGGTCGCCCGCATGCTGAACCCGGCCGAGACCAGCGCCATGGTGCCGGCCAGCAGCGGCAAGGCGAGCAGCGCCTGGAAGTGCAGCCGGTGGCGGATGGCCGAGAAGCCGGAGCGTTCGAGCAGGCTGATGAAGTCCGGCAACGTCCAGACGCTGAGGGTATCGGGGCTGGCGAAGCTGTCCTGCACCCGCCCGACGGTGAGGTCGGTGGCAAAGGTCGTGGTGCCGATCGGTTCCGGCAGGTGGTCGGGCAGCATCCGGCTCGTGTCCACGAGCGTCCAGGCGCCGCGGCCGAGCGTCGCCTCCTTGGCCTCGAGCCGCACCAGCAGCCGGTCCCTGCCGTCGAGCCGGAACACGCTGACGTCCTGGGCCACCAGGCGGCGGCCTTTCAGCTGCACCGTGCGGCCGTGGATGATGGCGACGCCGCGGGGGTCCAGCTCGTGGTCGGATTGGCGCAGCCAGAGCTGGCCGCCGGCCAGCGCCCCGGGGCCGCCGCCGGTGCGCAGATAAGCGTTGTCGAGCTGCTCCGCCCGCGCCAGCATCGCCGACGACAGCGGGCTGATGCCGCCCGACGCGACCATGCCGAGCAGCACCGCGCAGGCGATCGGCGCCGACAGGAACTGCCAGGCCGACACTCCCGACGGCCCGCGCCACGATCAGCTCCGACGACCGGGTCAGGCGCCAGAACGCCAGGATGCCGCCGAGCAGCACCGCGAAGGGCAGGATCTGCATCGCCACGAACGGCAGGCGCAGGGCGGCGATCTCGCTGACGAGGCCGAAGGTGGCGTCGGGCTTGGTGGCCGAGCGGCGCAGCAGCTCGATGAAGTCGAACAGCGAGACGATGCCGGACAGCGCGGCCAGCATGGACAGCACGGCCAGCAGGAACTGGCGGGCGATATAGAGGGATAGGGTGGCCGGCATAGACGCCGTCTTACGCCAATCCCCGGTGCCGGCGCCACTTGCGAACCCCGGCGAAAGCCCGCCGAATGCCGGCTCACGACGGAGAGGCAGGGTGCCGGACGCGCTGACCCGAGTCGGGTTCTACCATCTGACGCGGACGGCGCCGGAGGCGGCGCTGCCGGAGCTGCTGGGCCGCACCCTGCAGGCCGGCGCGCGGGCGGTGGTGGTCTGCGGCTCCGAGGCGCGGGTCGCGGCGCTGGACCGCGCGTTGTGGGCAGCGTCCAACCCGGACTGGCTGCCGCACGGGACGGCGCGCACCGGGCACGCGGCACTGCAGCCGATCTGGCTCACGGATCGGGCGGAGTGCCCGAACGGGGCGCGCTTCCTGTTCCTGCTGGATGGCGTCGAGGCCGAGCTCGGGACATGGGAGCGGGTGTTCGACCTGTTCGACGGCAACGATCCGGCCGCGGTCGCCGCGGCCCGCACCCGGTGGTCCGCGGCCAAGGCGGTCGGGTTCGGGCTCACCTATTGGCGGCAGACCGAGGCCGGTTGGGTCAGGGGATGAGACGATCTCACCGTCATGTGACATTATTGCTGCATCGGCAACCATTGATAACCGTAGGTGACGGTGATTGCTGCAGCGCGGTCTCACGGCTGTGTTACCGTTCCGAGTGTCGAACCCCTTCGGACACGGAGATTAGGATGGAAGATGGTCAGAGGCCTGGCTACCTCACTGAAGTCGAGGCGTCCCATCTGCTGACCCAGGCCATACCTGGAGCAATCGTGGTGCATCTGAAGCGTGAGATCGAAAGTGAGACCGGGCAGGGTCGGACAGCGCGCCGGATGTTCATCGAGTTGAGCCTGGGCGAGGCGGTGCAGCACTGGCAGCACATGGGCGACCTGATCCGCCAGGCCGGCGCGATGCAGCGGGACGGCGCCCGCGCCGATATCGCCAGCAACCTATGACGCCGCCGCCGGCGGCCGCGGTAACGGCAGCGGAGTTCGCGGTCCTGGCACGCCGGGCCGGTTTGCAACTCGACGACGCGCAGCGAGCGACCTTGTTCGGCGTCTACGGCCAGCTCGAGGCGATGCTGGCCCGGCTGCGCGGAGCCGGCGACCGCGTGCGAGGCGCGGAACCGGCGCACGTCTTCCTGCCGGGCCAGGGCTGGAGCGGTTGAGCCTGCTGACAATCGCCGCGGCACATCGGGCGCTGGCGGCGCGGCAGGTGTCGGCGACCGAGTTGGTCGAGCAGTCGTTGGCGCGGATCGAGCGACTCGACGGCACCCTGCACGCCTTCATCCGGGTCACGCCGGAGCGGGCCCTGGCCGACGCGAGAGCGTCCGATGCGCGCTGGTCTTCGGGCGCGCCGCTCGGCCCGCTCGACGGCATCCCGATCGCGCACAAGGACATCTACGAGACCGGCGGCATCGCGACGACCGCGCATTCGAAGCTGCTGCAGGATAACGTGCCGGAAGCCGACGGCACCGTGGTGCGGCGGTGGCGTGAGGCGGGCGTGTCGCTGTTGGGCAAGCTCGCGACGCACGAGTTCGCGTTCGGCGGCCCCAGCTTCGACCTGCCTTGGCCGCCGGTGCGCAACCCGTGGAACCCCGAGCACTTCACGGCCGGCAGCAGCAGCGGCACGGCCGCGGCGATCGCCTCGGGCATGATTATGGGCGGGACCGGATCGGACACCGGCGGCTCGATCCGCGGCCCGTCGGCGCTTGTGCGGCCTGGCCGGCATCAAGCCGACCTACGGGCTGTGCAGCCGCGCCGGGCGTGCTGCCGCTGGCTTATAGCCTCGACCACACCGGGCCGATGGCCTGGACGGTCGAGGATGTTGCGCTGCTGCTGCAGGCGATGGCCGGGCCGGACCCGGCCGACCCGGCCGGCTGCGCCGGGTCCGGTGCCGGACCTCGTGGGCGGCCTCGGGCGCGGCGTGAAGGGCATGCGGATCGGCGTCGCCCGCTCCTGGATCGACGGCGAACCCAAGGTCAGCCCGGCGACGCTGGCGGCGGTGGCCGGCGCCGAGCAGAGCTTCCGCGAGCAGGGCGCCGAGGTGTTCGACGTCGAGCTGCCGTCGCTGGCCGATTTCGGCGCTTGCGGCTTCGTCATCCTGATCGTCGAGGCCTACGCGGCGCACGAGCCCTGGATGCGGACGCGCTTCAACGATTACGGCGAGCTGCTGCGCGACCGCATGGCGCTCGGCGCCCTGGTCAGCGGGCCCGATTACGTGCAGGCCCTGCGGCTGCGGCGCGAGCTTTGCGCCGAGATGGCGACGGTGATGCAGGGCTGCGACCTGCTGCTGACGGCGGCGGCGAACGGCGAGGCGCCGCGGATCGACCAGGTGCCGAAATGGGCGGCGTTCGAACGGCCGAGCCTGACGATCCCGTTCAACGTCACCGGGCAGCCGGCGCTGACGGTGTGCGCCGGGTTCGGCGAGGGCGGGTTGCCGGTGGCGATCCAGCTGGTCGGGCGCCCGTTCGACGACGCGGCCGTGCTGGCCGCGGGGCACGCCTATGAGCGGGCCCATGGCTGGCGAGCGATCCGGCCCGCCTTGGCAACCTAGGTGCGACCCGTTTACGTTCGCAACGGCTTCCCGGTGCCGGGAAGCGGTCGGGCCGGCGATACGACGCCGCCGGGCCGGGCCGGGCATCGACACCGAAGGCGCCCCGAGTCGGGGGCGAGGGGCAGGAGGACCGCTGGGACAACAGGCTTGTGCCAGTTGCAATGGCCGGCGGGACCAGGGCGCACTCGCTCATCAAGACGAACCTGATCCGGGCTGTCGGGAACAGGCTGATTTGCCGGTCGTGCTTCATCTACGATGACACGCTGCAGGTCATTGTCGGGGGCAACGTGCGCTATCCCGATGCCTTCGTCGCGTTCGGCTTGTTCCCCAACACGGCGCGGCGGGCCGAGAACCCGATCGTCGTGTTCGAGGTGCTGTCCCCCTCGACCGCGGTCATGGACCAGATCGTCAAGACCCTGGAATACCGGGCGACGCCGTCGATCATGCGCCTGGTACTCGTGGAGCAGCGCCGCATCGAGGCCCTGGTCGAGGCGCGCGAGGACGACGGTTGGCGCGCGACCCTGTATACCGACCCGGCGGCAATGCTCGAGATGCCGGAGATCGGCATCAGCGTGCCGCTCCGCGAGCTGTACGAGGGAGTGATCGAGGCGTGACCGATTGCGATTACCTGGTCATCGGCGGCGGGACGGCGGGCTGCATCATGGCGGCGCGGCTGTCGGAGGATCCGGCGGCGAAGGTGATCCTGCTGGAGGCGGGGCCGGAAGACAGCGATCCCTGGATCCACATCCCGGCCGGCTATGCCCGGCTGTTCGCCAGCGGCAAGTTCGATTGGCGTTTCGCTACCGAGCCGGAGCCGGAGCTCGGCGGTCGCCGGGTCAACTGGCCGCGCGGGCGGGTGTTGGGCGGGTCGGGCTCGATCAACGGCCTGGTCTTCCTGCGCGGCTCGCCGCACGACTATGACCGCTGGGCACAGGCCGGGGCCCGCGGCTGGTCCTTCGAGGACGTGCTGCCGACATTTCGCGGGCTCGAGGACTGGCAGGGCGTTCCCAGCCCGACCCGCGGCCGCGGCGGTCCGGTCCCGGTCAGCGAACCGCGGAGCCTGTGCACTGGCGCGGCGGCCTTCATCGAGGCCTGCGTCGCGGCCGGGTTTCCGCGCCACGCCGACATCAACGCCGACGCCATCGAGGGCGTGGCGCCGATCCAGATGAACGTGCGCCGCGGCCGCCGCGTCAGCACCGCGCGGGCCTATCTGAAGCCGGCGCGCAGCCGGCCGAACCTTGCCGTGCACACCCGCACCAACGTCAGCCGCGTCCTGTTCGAGCATGGCCGCGCCGTGGGCTGCATGGCCCAGCGCGATGGCGCCCAGCCGGAACGGTTCTCGGCCCGTCGCGAGGTGATCCTGTGCGCGGGCGCCGTGGTGTCACCCAAGCTGCTGATGCTGTCGGGCGTGGGGGACGGCGCGGCGCTGCAGGCGCTCGGCCTGCCGGTCACGCTCGACCGGCCCGGCGTCGGGCAGAACCTGCAAGACCACCTGATCGCCCGGCTCGCGTTCCGCACCAAGCCGGCCGGCACCATGAACGAGCGCGCCGGGACTTTGCTGCGCCAAGCGATGATGGCGGCCGGCTACGCATTGCACCGGAGCGGGCCGATGGCGGTCGGCGCCACCGAGGCCACGCTGTTCGCCCGGGTGACGCCGGGTGCCGAGGAAGCCGAGGTGCAGTACCAGTTCGTCAACTTCAGCCTCAAGCCGAACGCCGGCTACGTCCTGGCCGAGCATCCCGGATTCATGTTCAACTTCGGCCAATGCCGCCCCGACAGCCGCGGCAGCATCACGCTCCGCAGCCCCGACCCGGCGGCGCCACCGGTGATCCATGCCAACTACCTGTCGGCGCCCACGGACCAGCGGGTGATGCTGGACGGCATGAAGCTCGGCCAGCGCATCGCCGCGACCCCACCGTTCAGCGACCTCGTGCTGGAGCCGCTTTGGCCGGATCCCGGCGAACCCGTGGACGATGCGGCCAAGCTGGACTTCATTCGGGCCACCGGCACCACGGTCTACCACCCCTGCGGCACCTGCCGGATGGGGGCCGACGACCGCGCCGTGGTCGACACGCGGTTGCGGGTGCGCGGGGTGGACGGCCTGCGCGTGGTGGACGCTTCGGTGTTCCCGCTGGTTCCGACAAGCAACATCCAGCCCGCAGTGATGATGGTGGCCGAACGGGCGGCGGCGATGGTCCGGGAGGATGCTGGCGCGCGGGTCTTGGCGGCTTAACTCAGCAGCCTGGCCAGCAGCGCGTCCCGGAACGCCGGCAGGCTCTTGTAGGTCGCGAGGCTCGGCGGAAGCGCCTCCACGGCGCTCGCCAGGGTGGCGGCGGCGCCGGGGACGGCCAGCACGTGGGCCAGCGCGTAGCTGTGCACCCGAATCGCGAACAGCACCGCGCCGCTGCCCGGCAGGCGGATCAGCGTTTGCCGCTCGACCCGGAGGAACAAGCGTTCGGCCACGTTGTCCGGCGTGAAGGAGGGGTCGGCCGTCGCTCGGTGCTTGCCGCCGAGCAGGAACAATGCGCCGTCGTCCACCAGGCTCCAGTTAAATCGCTCGGCCAGCTTGCCCGGCCGCAACGCGACCATGAACCGGTCTACCGGCGCCGCAAGCCGGTCGGGGTAGAGCGGCACCGGGGCATGCACCGCCGCCAGCGGCCGCCCGATCTTCTCGTGCAGCCGCCAGCGGCTCGGGGCGCACAGCACGGCGGCGGCCAGCACGGGCGACGGACCTTGCGTGTCGATCAGGCACAGATCCTCCTGCACGAGCCGGCCGGCCAGCTCGAGCGGGTCGAAGGGCGAGGCGTGCAGATCCCAGCACTCGCCGGTCAATCGGTTGTGCAGTTCCGACCCGGCCCGTTCGAACCAGCCCGGGTAACGGCGGGGCAGCAGCTCGGCCAGCACGCGCAGCACGTCGTCCCGTGCTGCCGCCGAGCTTGGGGTTGCCGCGAACACCGCTTCGCGCCTGCGCGTCAGCAGGTCGCGGCGTTCCGCCATCTCGGCCGGGTAGCGATCGTCGATCTCGAGGAGTTCGTCTGTCGAGCGGGCGACGAGGCCCATCGCCATGCGAAACGGTGCCGCCTCGAACGGGAGATGCAGGCGCTCTGGCGGCAGCGGGGCAAGACCGCCCGCCGCCGGCGCGTCAGGCACGGGCGTAGCGGGGCTTCGCTTGGGTGCGCGCGGCCGCCCCGACCGGTCGGCCGGCCGGCGCCGCGGCTTCGATCCGCGGCTCGTGCGGGCCGGCGTCGCGGATGGCCACGCTGAAGCGCGCGACCGCCTGCGGGACGATCTCGAACCGCGTGTCGGTGTCGAACACGCGGATCGTGCCGATATCGGCCTTGGTCACGTCGCCAAGGCGGCAGATCAGCGGGATCAGCCATTTCGGATCGGCGTTCTTGCGCCGGCCGACGGAGATGCGGAACCAGGCGCCGCCGACGCCCGTCTTGTGGCTGGGCCGCTCGCCGGGCCGGTCGCGGGTCGGGCTGCGGTCGTAGACCGGGCGTTCAGCGCGCGACGCCGCGGGCGCTTCGGTGAAGCTGTCCTCGGGGACCGGCAGGCGGGCGCGCAGCGTGCGCGCGAGTGCGGCTGCGATCGCGTCCGCGCCGATCCGCTCCAGCAGCTTCTGCCCGAGTGCCACGTCGGCCTCGTTCGCGGCGGCTATCAGGCCCGGATCGGCCAGCAGGCGCTCCTCGTCGCGCTCGGCGATCAGGCTGCGGCTGGGCGGGTCGGACCAGCCGGCGTCGATGCCGGCGCTGGTGAAAAGCTGGTCGGCGCGGCGGCGCTTGGCGAACGGCACCAGCACCACCGACGTGCCCTTGCGCCCAGCCCGGCCCGTGCGCCCGCTGCGATGCAGCAAGGTCTCCTTGTTGGTCGGCAGGTCGGCGTGGATGACGAGGTCGAGATCCGGCAGGTCGAGCCCGCGGGCCGCGACATCGGTCGCAACGCACACCGAGGCGCGGCCGTCGCGCAGTGCTTGCAGCGCGTGGGTGCGCTCGGCCTGGCTCAGCTCGCCGCTGAGCGCTACCGCATTGAAGCCGCGCATCTGCAGCCGCTCATGCAGCCGGCGCACGTTGTCGCGGGTGGCGCAAAATACCAGCGCCGCTCGGCTTTCGAAGTAGCGTAGAACGTTGACGGCGCCGCGCTCGATGTCGTGCGGCGCCAGCAGCACGGCGCGGTATTCGATGTCGGCGTGCGGCTCGTTGCGGCGGACGGTATCGATGCGCAACCCGTCGCGCTGGTAGCGCCGGGCCAGCGAGGCGATGTCCTGGGCGATAGTCGCCGAGAACAGCAGTGTGCGCCGGCTGGCGGGGGTGGCGTCGAGGATGAACTCGAGATCCTCGCGGAACCCGAGGTCGAGCATCTCGTCGGCTTCGTCAAGGATGACGGCGCGGAGCTGCGCGAGGTCGAGCCGGTTCCGCTCCAGGTGATCACGCAGCCGGCCCGGCGTGCCGACGACGATGTGGCAGCCGGCGGCCAAGGCGCGAGCCTCGGCGCGGGCATCCATGCCGCCGACGCAGGACGCGATGCGGGCGCCGGTTTCGCCATAAAGCCAGGTGAGCTCGGCCTTGACCTGCATCGCCAGTTCGCGGGTCGGCGCGATCACCAAGGCCAGCGGCGCGCCGGGTGGGCCGAACCGCTCCGCGTCGCCCAGCAGGGTCGGCGCCACGGCCAGGCCGAACGCCACCGTCTTGCCGGAGCCGGTCTGCGCGGACACCAGCAAGTCGCGCTCGGCCGCCGTGGCCACGAGCACGGCGGATTGGACGTCGGTGGGTTCGAGATAGTCGCGTGCGAGGAGGGCGCGGCTCAGCGCCGGGTTCAGATCAGGAAAAGGCATGGCGTCGATATGATGGCGGCAGCACTCGATTGAAAGCGCCGATCGCGCGGGGCTGGGCGGCTAAACCCACTCGCCGGCCCGCATCACCGGTTCGGCGGCGCCGCCGGGCAGCACGCCGTCGACGTCCACCTCGCCCGAACCGATCATCCAGTCGATGTGGATCAGGCTGGAGTTGGCGCCGCGGTCCGCTAGTTCGGCGTCGCTGGCGGTTGCGCCGTCCTTGAGGCAGGTGCGGTAGGCCTGGCCGAGCGCGATGTGGCTGGCGGCGTTCTCGTCGAACAGGGTGTTAAAGAACAGCAAGCCGCTCGCGCTGATCGGCGACGAATGCGGCACCAGGGCCACCTCGCCGAGGCGGCGCGCGCCATCGTCGGTGCCGAGCACCTTCTGCAGCACGTCCTCGCCGCTGCTGGCATGCGCCTCAGTGATGCGGCCGGCTTCGAAGGTAACGGCGATGTCGCGGATCAGGGTGCCTTGGTAGGACAGCGGCTTCGTGCTGCGGACCCGGCCCTCAACGCGGGCGAGATGCGGGGTGGTGAACACCTCCTCGCTGGGGATGTTGGGATTGCAGACGATGCCGTTCTTGGCCGGCTCGGCGCCGCCAAGCCAGAGGTGGCCGTCGGAGAGCCCGACGCGCAGGTCAGTGCCGGGGCCGCGGAAGTGCAGCGCTTCGTACTGCTTGGCCGTCAGCAGGCTTGTGCGGGCGTGCAGGGCGGCATTGTGCGCAGCCCAGGCGGCGACCGGGTCGGGCATGTCGACGCGGGACGCGGCGAAGATGGCATCCCACAGCTTGCTGACGGCAGCGTCTTCCTCGAGATCGGGGAACATCAGCGCGGCCCAAGCCGGCGTCGCGCAGCACACGATGGACCAGTTGATCGCGAAGTTGGTGATCAGCTCGAGCGCCGGCCGGTAAGCGACGGAGCGGGCGCGGTTGGCCCGGGCGACGCGGTCGGGATCTTGGCCGGACAGCAGGGCCGGGTTCTCGCCGCCGATCGCCATGCGGGCAGCGCCGGCGCGGTAGGCGTTGGCCATGCCTTCGAACAGCCAGGCCGGCGCGTGATCGAAGGCGTCATCGGGCGCATGCTGGAAGCGGCTGAGCGTCGCGGCGTCGTCGGTGAGCAAGGTCGTGACTTGGCTGGCGCCGGCCCGGTATGCGTGCTCGGTGATCCGCCGCACGAGCGGGACCGCCTGCAGCGGCGCGGTAAGAACGAGTTCCTGCCCGTGGCGCAGTCCGAGCCCGACGTTGACGGCGACCTGTGCGAGGCGGTCGAGCCGGGTTTCGTGAGTTGGGCGGGCGGCGGCAACGTTCATGGGGAAACCTCGGATCGGTGTGGCGCGAGCATATCGTGGGTGCGAGTGGGCAGCCCAGACGGATACTGGAGTGAGCGCAGCGGCAGCCGGCGGCGCTTCTTCCATCAAATGTTTGTGCGGTCCGCCTCGTGTGACGGACCGTGGAGCCGACGATTGGCCGGATTTGGCTCAAATCCAGCGAACTCAAACGCGAAGAAAGGATGCGTTAACCAATTTGGTTCATAGAAAACGGGTCAGATCATCAGGCTGCAAAGGGAACGGCTTACTGTTCTTAGCTTTCGTTCTAACTGAACGAACAGACAAGTGAGCCCGCCCACTCACCCGGAGTCCGCTGACGCTGAGCCGTTGTAGGAGCAACATCTTGAACACCGTTGAGCGTCCTCGTCCCGCCGACATGGCCGGTGAACAGCCGCCCGACTTTCATGACGAGCGGGTCGAACGGCGCCGGGCGCAGCGCCTGGACCACGTCAGTCCGCAACTTCTCCCCTTGCTGCGATCGCCCGGGTCAGCCGACGCGTTGACGACCGACGCGGACGACGACCATTTCGGCACGCCGATCCTGGGTATCGTGGTCGCTGTTCTGATCAGCATCCCGATGTGGTGCGGGGTGATCCTGGCAGCCCAGGCAATCGTAGGCTGAACTTATCCGCCGGCGACGGCGCCCGGTTAGCGAAAGCCTGCTTGCCCCTTCGGACGCCGCCGCCGCCTCGGCTGAACTGGCTCCCGGCCTGCGCGGACACCCGGTCTGAACTGAAGTCCGGGCTGAACTGGCGCCCGGGGCTGACTGGCAAGGCGCTGCGACTCGGAGTTCGGCGCTCGTTTCAGGTCGACGGGTTGAACCGGAACAACTCGGTTTTGCCCTTGCGGGGCGCGGCGGTGAACTGGGCCATGTCCTGGATGTGCGAGGCGGTAACGTAGATCGACCCGTCCGCGCCTTGCGCCATGCTGTCGGGCCAGCGGAGCCGGGCGTCCTGGACGGCCACGCGCATGCTGCCATCCGGCATCCGGCGCTTGACGCTGTCGTCCTCCGGACTGGTGATCCAGAACCGGTCCTGCCGGTCGATCCAGTAGCCGTCGGCAACGCAGGTGGTGCCGAGACGCTCGACCGCCGCCGCGACCCGAGCCGGCGGCAGGGCGCCGCTGCGCAGGACGCTCGTGGGGATCCGGTACAGCGTCTTTCCCGTGAGCGCCTGCCAGTAAAGCTGGGAGCCATCGACGTTGAGTGCGATCCCGTCGGCGGCGAACATCGGGCCCCGGCCGTCGGCCCGCTGCAACGGCTTGCCGCCGACCGTCACCTTGACCATCTTTTCCACTTGAGTGCTCGGATGTCCGTCCAGCAGGCGCCGCACCTGTCCACTGGCGACATCGAGCACCAGCAGCGCGCCTCTCACCCCGCTATCGCTCAGGTAAGCGGTGCGCCCGTCCGGGCTGACCCGAATGTCGTTGAGATAGCTGCCCTGTGGGCAAACGTTGCGGTTGAACGGATACACCCGGACCACGCGGTCCTGGCCGAGGTCCACCTTCACCACCTTCGGGCCGCCGTCCAGGTTGAACTCGTTGCCCGGTGCGGCCGGATCGACGATCCACAGGAAACCCTGCGCATCCACCGTCACGCTCTGCACGCAGATGAAGTGGTTCGCGTTCGAAAGCGGCGCCGCGTCGGTCCAGCGGTTCCACTCCGCATCCGGGTACGGACGCAGCGTGCCGTCCTTCGTGATCTCGGCAACCGAGATCGGCACGTCCTGCTCCCAGCGCGGAAAGTTCACGAAAATCCGCCCGGACGGAGCCACGGCCACGCCGGTCACCTGCGCGTCGAAACTGGCGACGAGGTCGAGCGCCGCCGTCCGTTCCGCCGGCGCCGATTGGGCGCGGGCGGCGAGCGGAGCCGTTGCGAGCAGACCGGTCAGGGCGCGTCGCGTAATGGGACAGGTCGGCATGGGGCAACTCCAGGCAATGTGCGACAGCAGCGCCCCGCCGCATCCCGGGTTGCCCGTCGCCGCCACCGTCGTGGGGCGTTCTCCCCGACACGTGACGCGATCGGTTCGGCGTTCGCGGGCTGCTGGGTCAGGGCGAGGTGCGAGGCGCCCGGGTTCGCGCGCGCCACACCAGGAACTCGCTGTAAAGGGCGCGCCGCTTTGCCGTAGTCGCCCCGTCGAGGGTCTTGCCCGAGGCGATCAGATACGCCTCGAACTCCTGGCGCAACGCGGCGGTCGCCGCGTCCGCCGGTGGGCCGGCCTGCAGCGCCGGCGGGTCGGGATCGCCGACGCCGGGCTCCGGCAGCTCGGCCAAGGCCGAGGTGGTGTCCAGTTCGGCCACGTCGGACGGCTCGACGAACACCAGCACGGCCGCGAAGGCCAAGGCCGCCACCCCGATCGAAACGCCGCCGACGATCGCGATCCGGGTCGGCGTGCCGCGCGCCCAGACCGCGCGCATCAAGGCCCGAACGCTGTTGTCGGGCTGCGGCAAGGGACCTTGCGGCGCAGCCGCGAATGCGGTGGCGGGCGGTGCGGCGATGCCGGTGGCCTCTGGTTCCGCGGGGCGGTACTGCTCCAGCATTGCGGTCTGCTCGTCGAAGCCGGATGCGGGATCATCCAACAGCGGCCTGAACTCCGGCCGGCCGGTGAACAACACCTGCAAGCGCGGGACCGCGTCCGGGAAGTAGGCGGCAGTGCGGCTGAGGACACGCAGGACTTCGGGGTGCAGCGTCTCTGCCCGCTCGATCACCAAGACGACCCGGGTCTCGCTCCCGCGGCGCTCGGCGATGCGTCGGATCAGCTGCACCGGGTCGGCGGCGAGACCCTCGGTCGGACCCTGGATCACCTGGATCAGCAGCCGCTCGAGCGTGAGCCGGGCCCGCAGCGGGTTGGTCGCCCGCGCGAACCGTGTGTAAGGGTCGGCCACCGTGTCCAGCAGCAACTCGAGCGCGGCGGCACGCTGCCCTTCGTCCTCGGCCAGCAACAGGCTGAACGGATGCCCGGCTTGCAGCGAGGCCACCGCGTTCGGTACTTGCCGCTGCCCAGAGATGTGCCTGGTCGGCTTGGTCGAGATCGTCCGGACGCGGCCCGCGCATGCCGGTCAACCGGTCAAGCCGGCGCCGCGGATCGGCCGGGTTCACCGCCGCGGCTCAGCCCCTTGGCGGCCAGCGCCTCGAGGTAGGCCGGCCACCGCCGATCGTGCTCGCGGCTCAATTCATGTAGGTAGGCCCACGTGAAGATGCCCGTGTCGTGGCCGTCGCTGAAGCGCAGCCGGACGGCGTAGCGGCCCACCGGCTCGGCGCCCTCGATCCGCACCGAGGCTTTGCCGGGCACGATCTTGCGTTCATCCGGTCCATGCCCCTGGACCTCCGCGCTCGGGCTCTCGACGCGCAGGTACTCGGCTGGCAGCACGGCCTGCAGGCCATCATCGAAGTCCACCTCGAGGCAGGCCGGCTCGCGTCGGACCCTCAACTCGGTGGGCTGCGGCGCCGCGGTCACGGCGGGAATGGTGAGTCGAGCGGCCGGGCTTCCTCGGCCAGCATGATCGGGATGCCGTCGCGCACGGGGTAAGCGAGTCCGGCCTGGAGGCTGACCAGCTCCTGTCGCGCCGGGTCCCAGCGCAGCGGGCCACGCGTGACCGGGCACACCAGGATCTCGAGCAGGCGCCGGTCGATCGCGGGGGCCGGCGGCGGCGGCGGACCGCTCATGCGCCCCGGCCGATCAGGTGGCCCGCCGACCGGACTGACCGAGATCGGCGTCATGCACGCCCATCATCAGCAAGGCGAGCAGCGTCTGCGCCCGCTCGGCATCGGTTTGCGCTTCCAGCAAAGCCTGCTTCTCGGGCGCCTCAAACGGGCAGACCATGGCCAGGGTGTTGACCAGGGCGACATCCGGCATCTCGTCGATCGCGTCCCAGTTCGCATCGAAGCCGTGCGCCTCGAAATAGGAGCGCAGGGCGGCCAGCAAGCGATCCCGGTCGATGGCGGGCTGGGCGCCGCCGCCGAGGTCGAGCTCGAACCGCGCCAAGTCGCCGCGGACCCGCCGGTAACCGCGCACGATCTCGAGTTCGACCTGGACCCCGAACCGGATCAAGCCAGTCAACGTGATCAAGTAGCGGCCGTCATCGGTCTCGCTGAACGACGACACCCGGCCGAGGCAGCCGACCCGGTACAAGGCCGGGCCGCTCGGCGTCTCGGCGCGGCTGTCGTCGGGCTGGATCATGCCGATCACCCGCCCCGCCGAAAGCGCGTCGTCCACCATCTGCAAGTAGCGCTTCTCGAAGATGTTCAGCGGCAGCTTTCCCCCCGGCAGCAGCAGCGCGCCGCTCAGGGGGAAGACGGGGAACTCGGCCGGAAGCGTCCTCGGCGGGCTGGCCACGGCGTCAGCGGAACAGCAGGGCGGACAGCTTGCGCCGCGCCGCGAGGGTGGACGGATCGGACAAGCCCCAGGCCTCGAAGAACTTCAGCAGCTGCATGCGGGCGCCGTCCTCGTTCCAGGTCCGGTCACGCTTCACGATCTCCAGCAGGGCGGCCGCGGCCTCCTCGCGCTTGCCGGTCGCGTTCAACGCGGTGGCGAGGTCGTAGCGCGCCTGGTGGTCGTCGGGGTTCGCGGCCAGCCGCGCCTCGAACTGCTGCAACTGGGAGGCGGCTTCGCGGCCTTCCTTGGCCAGTGCCAGCGCGCTGCGGGCGCCGGCGATCTCGGCGTGGTTGCGGAGCGGCTCCGGCACCTGCTCGAGTGCGTCCTCGGCCTGGTCCTCGGCGCCCATCGCCATCAAGGTGCGGATCAGGCCGGCCCAGCCGTCGGGGTTCTCCGGCTCTTCCTGCAGCATCGCGCTGTATAGGCTGCCGGCCTCCTCGAACTGTCCCTCGTCGAAGGCGGCGCGCGCTTCGGCCAGCAGGTCGGCGGCCGGCATGCTGCCCCCGGCCATCTTCAACAGGGCTTCAACGACGCGCTTGACCTCGCTTTCCGGCAGCGCGCCCTGGAACACGTCAGCGATTTGGCCCTGCCAAAAGGCGGCGACGGTCGGCACCGACTGCATCGGCAGGCCGAGCTGCGCCAGCTGCTGCACGAGCGCCCTGTTCTGGTCGATGTCGATCTTGACCAGCTTGACCCGGCCGCCGGCGGCCTTGACGACCTTCTCCAGGGTGGGCGTCAGCTGCTTGCAGGGGCCGCACCAAGTCGCCCAGAAATCGACCAGGACCGGCACTTGGCGCGAGGCCTCGATGACGTCCTGCATGAACGTCGCCTGGTTGCCGTCGACGATGATGGCGTCGGGTCCGGACGGGGCTGCCTGGCCCGGTGCGCCGGTCGCGGCGCCCAGTGCGGCGCCGGGACGGGGAGCGGGCTGCCGGGGCTTCTGGCCAATCAGCATGTCCATCGTGCGTATCCTGTCGTGTCGTGTTGCGGCGCCGTCGCGGGCGTCGTACGAGGGCGTGATCCGGCGCCATAGATGTTCCCGACACCCCACTTGTGCAAGCGTGACGTGCGGGTTCGGCAATCAGCCGGTGGCGGCGTCCGGAAACGCGGCCGCCATCAACGCAGCGGCGTAGGCGGTCTGCGGCGCGCGGAAGATCGCCTCGACCGGCCCCTGCTCGACGATCCGCCCGGCCTGCATGACCGCCACCCGGTGCGACATCGCGCGCACCACCGCCAGATCGTGGCTGATGAACAGATAGGCGAGGCCGTGCCGAGCCTGGAGGCCGCGCAGCAGCTCGACGATCTGGCCCTGTACCGAGCGGTCGAGCGCGCTGGTCGGCTCGTCCAGCACCACCAGCGCGGGCTTCAGTACCATCGCGCGGGCGATGGCGATGCGCTGCCGCTGGCCGCCGCTGAACTCGTGCGGGAAGCGGCCGGCGGCGTCGGCGGGCAGGCCGACTTCGGCCAGCGCTGCGGCGACCCTCGTGTCGCGCTCGGCGCCGGGCAGGCGGGGCTCGTGCACGCGCAAACCCTCGGCGACGATGGCGCCGACGCTCATGCGCGGGTCGAGGCTGCCGAACGGGTCCTGGAACACGATCTGCATGCGCCGCCGCAGCGGCCGCACCTGCGCCTCCGGCCAGGCGGACACGTCGTGGCCGAGCACGACCACGCGCCCCACCGCCTCCTGCAACTTGAGCAGGGCGAACCCGACCGTGCTCTTGCCGGAACCGCTTTCGCCGACCAGGCCCAGCGTCTCGCCCTGCCGCAGATCGAGGCTGACGCCGTCCACCGCGCGCACCGTCGAGACGACCCGGCGCAGCAGGCCGCGGCGGACCGGGAAGTGCACGCGCAGATCCTCGACCGCGGCGGCCGGGGCGGCGTCGTTGGGGACCGGCGCCGGCGCGCCGCGCGGCTCGGAGGCCGAGCAGCATCTGCGTATAAGGATGCTGCGGCCGGGCGAACACGGCTGGCGGCGTCGCCTTGCTCGACGATGCGCCCGTCCTTCATCACCGCGACCCGGTCGGCGACCCGGCGCACCACGTTGAGGTCGTGGCTGATCAGCAGCAGCGCGAGCCCGCGGCGGCGGCGTTCGGCGGCCAGCAGGTCGAGGATGCCGGCCTGGATGGTGACGTCGAGCGCTGTGGTCGGCTCGTCCGCGATCAGCAGCTTCGGGTCATTGGCGAGCGCCATGGCGATCATCACCCGCTGCCGCTGCCCGCCGCTCAGCTGGTGCGGGAAGGCCTCCAGCCGGCTGTCGGCGTCGGCGAACCCGACCTGGCGCAGCAGACGCGGCGGTGCTGTCCCGCGACGGCCGGCCGGCCGTGCAGCGTCAGCGCCTCGGCCACCTGGCGGCCGATCCGGTGCAGCGGATTGAGGCTGGTCATCGGCTCCTGGAACACCATCCCGGCGATGCCGCCGCGCGCCTGCCGCAGCCGAGCCGGGCCGGCGTCGAGCATCGACGCGCCGTCGAGCTCGACGCGGCCCGCCGCGGCCGCGCCCGGCGGCAGCAGTCGCAGGATGGACAGCGCGGTCAACGACTTGCCCGAGCCGCTTTCGCCGACCAGGGCGAGCGTTTCGCCGCGCGTCGAGGGTGAAGCCGACATCCTCCACGACGGTGCGACTGCCGAACCGGACGGTCAGGCCTCCGACACTCAGCATCGGTGCAGCCCGTTCGGGTCAAAGGGACCAGTCAAAGGCGGGGGTCGAAGGCGTCGCGCACGGCCTCGCCAATGAAGATCAGCAGCGTCAGCAGCCCGCCCAGCACGACGAAGGCGGTGATGCCGAGCCAGGGCGCCTGCAGATTGTTCTTGCCCTGGCTCACCAGCTCGCCGAGCGACGGCGAGCCCGGCGGCAGGCCGAAGCCGAGGAAGTCGAGGCTGGCGAGCACCGTGACCGAGCCGGAAAGGGTAAACGGCAGGAAGCTCAGCACTGCCACCAGCGCGTTGGGCAGGATGTGCCGGGCCATGATGGCGCTGTTGCGCGACGCCCAGCGCGCGGGCGGCGCGGACGTAATCGAGGTTGCGGCCGCGCAGGAACTCGGCGCGCACGACGCCGGTCAGCGTCATCCAGGAGAACAGCAGGAGAAAGCCGAGCAGGATCCAGAAGCTCGGGACGAGGATGCTGCCGAGGATGATGAGCAAAAAGAGCTGCGGCATGCCGGACCAGATCTCGATGAAGCGCTGGAACAGCAGATCCACCAGGCCGCCATAGAACCCCTGCACGGCGCCGGCGGCGATGCCGATCACCGATGACACCAGCGGACAGCGTGAAGCCGAACAGCACGCTGATGCGGAATCCGTAGATGACGCGGGCCAGCACGTCGCGCGACTGTCGTCGGTGCCGAGCGGGTGTTCCCAGGACGGCGGCGAGGGCGCCGGCAGGTCCTTGACCAGCGTGTCGTGGCGGAAGCGCAGCGGCGGCCAGACGATCCAGCCATCGGCTTGGATGTGCTGCTGCAAGCTGGGGTCGGTGAAGTCGGCCTCCGTCGGCAGCAGGTCGTCGCCGAACGCGTCCTCGGAATAGTCGCGCAAAACGGGGACGAAGAATTGGCCGTGGAAGCGGACCAGCAACGGCCGGTCGTTGGCGACGAACTCGGCGAACAGGCAGATCACGAACAGCACCGTGAACACGATCAGCGACCACCAGCCGCGCCGATGGGCACGGAATACCGCGAGCCGGCGCCGGGTGATCGGCGTCACTTGCGCGCCTCGAAGTCGATGCGCGGATCGACCACGGTGTAGAGCAGGTCGCCGACGATCTGCATCACCAGGCCCAGCAAGGTGAAGATATAGAGCGTGCCGAACATCACCGGGTAGTCGCGGCGCAGCGCGCTCTCGAAGCCGAGCAGGCCGAGCCCGTCGAGCGAGAACACGATCTCGACCAGCAGCGCCGAACTGAACAGGATGCCGATGAAGGCCGCCGGGAAGCCGGCGACGATCAGCAGCATGGCGTTGCGGAACACGTGGCCGTACAGCACCCGCTGCTCGCCGGCGCCCTTGGCCCGGGCGGTCAGCACGTACTGCTTGCGGATTTCCTCGAGGAAGCAGTTCTTGGTCAGGATCGTCAGCCCGGCAAACCCGCCGGCCACCAGCGCCACGGTAGGCAGCACGATGTGCCAGGCATAGTCGGCGACCCGCGCCGGCCAGGACCAGGCTTCGGCGCCGGAGCTGGTCAGGCCGCGCAGTGGAAACGATCTGCAGATAGCTGCCGCCGGCGAACAGCACGACGAGCATGATCGCGAACAGGAAGGCCGGGATCGCGTAGGCGACCAGCACGACGGCGGAGGTCGCGACGTCGAAGGCGGTGCCGTTGCGCACCGCCTTGCGGATGCCGAGCGGGATGCTGATGAGGTAGACCAGCAAGGTCGACCACAGCCCGAGCGACAGGCTGACCGGCAGCTTCTGCGCCGATCAGCCCGATCACGCGTGCTGTCGCGGAAGAACGAGCGGCCGAAGTCGAATGACAGGTAGTCGCGCACCATCAGCACGAATCGCTCCGGCGCCGGCTTGTCGAAGCCGAACGACCTTCTTCAGCGCCTCGATCTGCTTTGCATCCAGCCCGCGTCGCGCCGCGGTAGCCGCCGCTGTCGCTGGTGGCGCCGGTGATCCGCGCGGTCGAGTCGACCCCGGCGCCGCCGGCCCGGGCCTCCGCCATGGCTTGCTCGACCGGGCCGCCGGGCGCGAACTGCACGACGGCGAAGTTGATGGCGATGATGCCGAGCAGGGTGGGTACCAGCAGCAGGAGACGGCGGAGGATGTAGCTGGCCAAGCGGTCTCCCGATGCGGCGGCGCGCGCCCATGTCGATGGCATGCGGCGCGGCGGGAGATCAAGCCCGTGTGTTGAAGGATGGCACGGGAGGCGAGCCGCTCTACAAAGGCGGCATCCTGTGCACACGACTCGGCCGCGCAGGCGGCGTGGGGTGGCGTGGGGTGCGGCCGGGGCCGAAGCGACCTGAAGGGAGGAGTTGATGACCGACGCGCATCCCTCGCCGCCGGTGGGCGGGCACAGCCACGTGTTCCTGGGCGACGAGCACGGCGCCAACGAACGCCGCACGTGGTGGGTCATTGCCCTGTGCGGGGCGATGATGGTGGCCGAGATCGCCGGCGGCGCCGTGTTCGGATCGATCGCGCTGATGGCGGACGGCCTGCACATGAGCACGCATGCGGCGGCGCTGCTGATTGCGGCGGTGGCCTATACCTACGCCCGGCGACACGCCGACGACCCGCGCTTCGTGTTCGGAACCGGCAAGCTCGGCGACCTGGCCGGGTTCAGCAGCGCGCTGATCCTCGCGATGATCGCCTTGCTGATCGGCTACGAGGCGGTGTCGCGGCTGCTGGCGCCGGTGCCGATCCGGTTCGGCGAGGCGATTGCGATCGCGGTGCTGGGCCTGGTCGTGAACGTGGCGAGCGCGTGGCTGCTGAGTGCGGGCGGCCTCCATCGACACGAAGGCGGGCACGGGCATGGGCACGCGCATGGGCATGGGCATGGGCATGGGCATGGGCCAGCCATCACCACGGCGGCGGCCGGCACGCGCACGGCCACGGTCGCGACAACAACATGCGGGCCGCCTTCGTGCATGTGCTGGCGGACGCTGCGGTGTCGGTGCTGGTGATCGCGGGGCTGCTGCTGGCGCGTGCGTTCGGCTGGCTGTGGATCGACCCCTTGGCCGGATTGATCGGCGCGTGCGTGATCGCCAACTGGTCGTACGGCCTGCTGCGCGCCACCGGATCGATCCTGCTGGACATGGCGCCGGACCGGGCGCTTGCCGGGCAGGTGCGCGGCGTGGTCGAGGCGGAAGGCGACCGGCTGGCCGATTTGCATGTGTGGCGGCTCGGACCGGGGCATCTGGGTGCGATCGTCTCGGTCGTCACCTCGGGCGGCCACGACGCACGGTTCTACCACGACCGGCTAGCCCGCTTCCCGTCGCTCTCGCATCTCACGGTCGAGGTGCAGCCGGCCTGAACCGGCAGCACCGGTCGACGTTGTGCGCCGACGACAGCGGAGGCGAGGCGATGACGAAACTGCCGAAGAAGGGCGACAAGGTGAGCTGGGGCACGTCGCAAGGCGGCACGCACGGCACCGTCGAGAAGGTCGTGACATCGACGACGAAGGTCAAAAGCCACGTCGCCAAGGCCACCAAGGATGCGCCGCAGGTGCTGGTCAAGAGCGACAAGACCGGGGCCGAGGCGGTGCACAAGCCCGAGGAGCTGAAGCGGCGGTGAGCCGCGCTTGCCGGCGCTGCCGTGAACGGCTCGGAACGGGCGTGAAAACGCTGGGAATAGCGTGCCGTGATGCATCCGGCACGGGGGTCGGGGCGGTAGGTGCGGAGCGAGGGCGAGCGGCTCCGCGCTGTACGGAGTGCGACCCTGATCGAGCGGATAGAACGGAGTGCGTTGACGCTCGAGTTGCGGCCCGAGGCCGAGCCCGCACTCGCGACGGCCTTGGCCGGCATGGGGCTGCACCTGCCGCGGTTCGGCCGCTTCACCGAAACGGAGGGCTTGCTGCTGGCGCGTGTCGAGCCGTATCGGGTGACGGCGCTGCGGAACGCGGGCGACGTACCGCTGCGGGTGGAACTGGCGCCGCTCGGTTCGCTCGCCACGCTGCTGGACGAGCCGGAAGGTGGGCTTGGCGTCCGTTTGTCGGGGTTGGGCGTGTCGACCCGCCTGCGGCTGCTGTTGCCGCTCGACCTGCATCCCGAGCGGTTCGGCAGCGGGCGCTGCGCCCGGGTGGAGGTGGCGCATCTCAGCATCGTCGTCTTGCGGCACCGGCTCGAGGAGTTCGAGCTGCACTGCGGCCACACCTACGCGGACAGCTTCTTCCGCAGCATCGAGGCAGCGATGGCGGCCATCATCGCCTGACGCTATAACCGCCCCCAATGCGCCCTTAGCTCAGTTGGATAGAGCGGCGGCCTTCTAATCCGCATGTCGGGGGTTCGAATCCCTCAGGGCGCGCCATTTCCTCTGGAAAGGGACGCCCCGCTTCAGACGAGGAGTCCGAACGGGCGCGCCACCTGCTGAGTGTCTGCCCGGAACGCCGGGTGCCCTCCGCCGGGTCGGCGCGTCATGCCTGACGGGAGCGCTCAGGCTGGTCAGGCGTAAATCCCTGCATGACGGCGATCGCTCGCCCGGCCGTTTGACACGGCATCCGGGATGCGACAGACGGGCGGCCGCGAACCGGGCGGGCAACTCCGCCGCCGGCCCGAGGGCGGACGCAAGCGTTGCCGCCCCGCCGCAAACCGCACGGCTTCGATCCGGGCGAGGGGAGGTGCAGATGGCAGACAGCGACGACATCCGGTATGCCCTCCGCATCCCCAGCGCCCGGCCCGCGGACCGCGACGTGTTCGAGCTGGACGCGTCGATGGCCGAGCGGGCGGTTCGGCGCTCGGGCGGGCGGGCGCGCTGGCGGCCGCTGCTGTATTCCTGGCTCGCGATCCTGGTGCTTGTCGGCGTCGGCGTCGGCGTGCTCGAGCAATTGGGGCCGCTACCGCAGCGCCAGCGACCCGTTGGCGGCCCGGCCGAACTCGATGCGGCGGCGGCGCCCCCGTTCTTTGCGGGCGCTTACGTTGCCGATCCCGAACCGCCGCCCCGGCCGGCGCCGGTCGCGGCGCCGCCAGCACCACCGCCCCAGGTGGCCAACCGCACGCCGTCACCGGCCGCCACACCCACACCCCCACCTACGCCCTCGCCGTTGCCCGTGCCTGCACCTGCCGCTGGGGCCGGCACCGCGCGGCCCGGCGGCGGCGACAAGCCCTCGCCACCCGAGCCGAAGCCCGCCGACGCCGATCGCAAGCCTGCGGACGCGCGTGATCGGGTGGTGGTCACCGTGCATCCGGCCGGTCCGGACGACGGCAAGGCGCTTGCGCAGCAGCTGGCGACGCGGGCCGGACTGGCGCCCGACCAGGTCGAAGCCGGCGACGCGGCGGCGCCGGTGCCGCGCGCGACCGTGCGGTTCTACGCCGAGGAGGACCACGCGCTCGCCCGCCGCCTCGGCAACGAGCTTGGCGGCATGGGCTACACCTGGCAGATCGACAACCAGGTCGCCCGGCCGTCTGCGCGTCGCCGCGGCGTGGACGTGTTCCTGCCGCGGCGCTGAGCCCGCCTCAGCCGCGGGCGTCGGCGGCGCCGGCGAGCGCCGTGCGCGGCAGCACCAGGTTCGCGACCGTGGCAACGGCGATGTTCAGCACCACCGCGATCAGGCCGACATAGATCGTGTAGGTCGTGCCGCCGAAGCTGATCGCGTGCAGCGGCTTCAAGCCGTCGGTCCATGTCAGGTAGCTGCCGCCGAGGAAGCCCACCGCCCAGCCGAGCAGCAGCGGCGTGGCGCGGAACCAGCGCGAATAAAGGCCGAACACCACCGCCGGGAAGGTCTGCAGGATCCACAGGCCCCCAAGCAGCTGCAGGTCGAGCGCGTACTGCACGGGTGCGAACAGGATGAACGCCAACGCGCCCAGCTTGACCACCAGGCTGGTGAGCTTGGCGACGCGGGCCTCGCCCGCCGGGGTGACGGCCGGGTCGATGTAGGCTTTCCAGACGTTGCGAGTGAACAGGTTGGCGGCGCCGATCGACATCACCGCCGCCGGAACCAAGGCGCCGATGGCGATCGCGGCGAAGGCAAACCCGGCGAACCACGGGGAAAATAGCGCCTTGAACAGCGCCGGCACCACGTCGTTCGGCGTCGCCACCTTCAAGCCGGCGGCGTGGCCCATGTAGCCGAGCAGCGCAATCAACCCGAGCAGCAAGGTGTAGGCCGGCAGCAGCACCGCATTTTTGCGGATGGTCTGCGCCGAGCCGGACGCGAAAATACCGGTCAGGGTATGCGGATACATGAACGCGGCGAGCGCCGAGCCGAGTGCCAGCGTGGCATAGGGCAGTATCTGCGCCGGGGTCAGCAGCAGGCCGCCCGAGCCCTTGGCCTTGAACGCGGCGTCGGCGGCGGCGAATACCGCGCCGTAGCCGCCGAGCTTGGCCGGGATCAGCGCCACGGCCGCCAGCACCACGACGTAGATCATCACGTCCTTGACGAAGGCGATCAGCGCCGGCGCCCGCAACCCGGACGAGTAGGTGTAGAAGGCGAGGATCAAGAACGCGGCGATCAGCGGCAGCTCGCCCTGCAGGCCGAGCGCCTTGATCACCACCTCCATGCCCACGAGCTGCAGCGCGATATACGGCATGGTGGCGAGCAGCCCGGTCATCGCGACTGCCAGCTCGAGCCCGCGTGAGCCGTAGCGGCCGTAGACCACATCGGCGGCCGTCACGTAGCCGCCCGCATGCGCGGCTTGCCATAGCAGCGGCATGACCAGGAACACGATCGGATACACGATGATGGTGTAGGGCAGGGCGAAGAAGCCGTAAGCGCCGACCGCGTAGACCAGCGCCGGGACGGCGATCACGGTGTAGGCGGTGTAGAAGTCGCCGCCGACCAGGAACCAGGTGATCCAGGTGCCGAAGTTGCGGCCGCCCAGCCCCCATTCGTCCAGATGCGCGGCGTCGTCGGCCCGGCGCCAGCGTGAGGCGAAGAAGCCCATCACCGTCACCAGCAGAAAGAACCCGGCGAACACCGACAGCGCGGTCCAGTCCACCTCCCCGCCGAACACGGTCACGGCCGGCTCCCTTCATCCGGGTGCGGGGTGTTGCGGTAGACCAGCCAGGTCAGAAACGCCGTCACCGGGACCCAGGCGAGCTGGTACCAATAGAAGAACGGGAAGCCGAACAGGCTGGGCTCGGCGATGTTGTAGGACGACACCCAGAGCAGGCCGATGAACGGCACCAGCAACAATATCCACATCGGCCCTATCCTCCCGCATTCGCCGTTGCCGTCGAGCAAAAGCCAGGGTGGATGGGCGGTCAAGCGCACGGAGGCGCGATCAGGCGCGGCCGGCGCCGAACCGGTTGGGGGGCCGAGCCAGCCCGAGGTGGTCGCGCAAGTTCATCCCGGTATAGGCCCGGCGGAACAGGCCGCGATGCTGCAGCTCGGGGACGACGAGGTCGACGAACAGCTCGAGCCCGCCCGGGTGGAACGGAGCGAGGATGTTGAAGCCGTCGCAGGCGCCGCCGGTGAACCAGCGCTCCATCTCGTCGGCGATGTCGGGGGCGGTGCCGACCAGCGTCCAATGGCCGCGCGCCAGCAGCATGCGATGCGCGATCGCGCCCAGGGTCAGCCCGTCCCGGCCGAGGCCGCGGATCATCTCCAGCCGGCCGACCTCGCCCTGCATCGCCGGCAGCTCCGGCAGCGGGCCGCCGGGCGGGAAACCTGAAAGGTCGTGCTGCACCAGGTCGGACAGATAAGGGATCGCGAGTTCGGGCGGGGTCAGCGCCTGCAGCCGGTCGTAGCTCGCCTGCGCGTCGGCCCGGGTGCGGCCGACCACCGGCATCAGTCCGGGCAGGATCTTCGGCGCACCCGCTCCACGTCCGGCGCGCTCGGCCGCCGCGCGCAGGCCGGCGGCGCGGGTTTGGGCCGCCGCGAGGTCCGTGTTGACGGTGAACACGAGGTCGGCGACGCCGGCCGCCAGGGCCTGCCCGTCGCCCGAGGTCCCGGCCTGGATCAGCACGGGGTGGCCCTGCGGCGGCCGCGGCACGTTGAGCGGGCCGCGCACCGAGAAGAAGGCGCCGTCGTGGTCGAGGTGGTGCACCCGCGCCGGGTCGGCAAAGCGTCCGGTGTCCTGGTTTGCGGCGATGGCGCCGTCTTCCCAGCTGTCCCACAAGCCGCGCAGCACGTCGACGAACTCGGCGGCGCGCCGGTAGCGGGCGGCGTGGTCGAGCAGCGGCGCGCGGCCGTGATTGCGCGCTTCCTGCTCGGTGGAGGAGGTGACGATGTTGATCGCCGCTCGGCCGCCGCTCAGATGGTCGAGGGTGGCGAAGCTGCGGGCCACGGCGTACGGCTCGTGGAACGTGGTCGACACGGTCGCGGCCAGGCCGATGCGGCGGGTCACCGCGGCCAAGGCGCCCAGCAAGGTGGTCGGCTCCGGGCGGACCGTGACAGTGTGACCGACCACTTCGGGGTAGGTGTCGTTGATGCCGACCCCGTCGGAGAAGAACACGAAGTCGAAGCAGCCGCGCTCGGCGGTCTGCGCCAAGCCCGCGTAGAAGCCGAGGTCGAGCAGCCCGGCCGGCGGGGTGTCCGGGTGGCGCCATGCGGCGATGTGGTTGCCCAGGTTGAACAGGAACGCGCCCAGGTGCATCTGCCGTCCGCCCGGGGCGGCGCCGTCCGTGTCGTCCATCCGCTCACCTGCGTGGGTTGTGCCGGGTTTTACCGCGGCCCTTCCCGCCCTGGAAGCCTCGCACCCGGCGCCGTGGTGCGCCGGACCAGCAGCCGCGCCGGCACGGTTTCGAGCACGCCGCGCCTGGCCTCGGCGGCGGCGCTCTCGTCGAGGATGAGCCGCAGCGTGCGGCGGATCATGTCCGGCACGTCCTGGTCGAAGCTCGTCAGCTCGTAGGGCGCCCAGGCGTCGATGCCGATGTTGTCGTAGCCCAGCACCAGCATGTCGCCGGGCGCGTGCAGGCCGGCGCGGCGCAGCCCGTCGAGCAGCCCGAGCGCCATCAGGTCATTGGCGCAGGCGACCGCGTCGGGAAGCGGGGCGGAGCGGACCAGCCGCTCCGCCGCTGCCAGGCCGGCCCCATAGGAAAAGTCGCCGGGCAGCACGAGCGGCGCGTCCTGCCGGATACGGTGGAGTTGGCGGATGAAGCCGTCCTGCCGGTCCGCCGCTGCGGGGCTGTCGGGCGGACCGCCGAGGAAGGCGAAGCGGCGGCCGCCGGCGTCAAGCAGGTGGTCGGCAGCGGCGGCGCCGGCGGCCAGGTTGTCGAGCGAGACCGAGGACACCCAAGGCGCGCGGATCCGCCCGTTGAAGCACACCACCGGGATACGGAGGTCCGCGAGCGCCCGCGCGGTGGCCGCCGACAACACAGTCAAGGCGCTGACCAGCGCATCCACCCGGTAGCCGGCGATCCGGTCGATCACCGCGTCGAGCGCATAGTCGCTGTCGAGCTGGATCAGCACGACCTGCTGCCCGGCGTCCTGCAGCGCGGTGGTGAACTGCTCCAGCACCGCGGCGTAGAACGGGTTCGTCACCGCGCCGACCGCGACCGCCACCAGCCGCGAGCGGTTCGACATCAAGGCTTGCGGCAGGAAGTTGGGCCGGTAACCGAGCGCGCGGGCCGCGTTGAGTACCTTCTCGCGGGTGGCAGCCGACACGCTCGCGCCTGGGGTGAAGGTGCGCGAGACCGCCGATTGCGACACTCCCGCGAGCCGGGCCACTTCGGTCGATGAAACGTAGCGTCGGCCGGCCAAACGAATAATCCTCCTGAGGCTCCCGTTTGATTGACGCGGCGTCTATTTGCAAGGCCTTGCAAACTCGATGGTGCGGTGCACAATTGCATGGCGATGCAACGGCCGCTCCGGGCGTTGCAGTGCCGGTGAAAGGATCACCCCATGCCAATGCCACCCCCGTGTGCCTTCCTGCCGCAGAACTCCGACCGGGCGCTGGATCGTGCCCGACTGTGGTCCGGCCTGCTCGCGGCGGCGCTGACCGTCGGTTGCCTGGCCGCGCTGCCCGTGCTGGGGAGCTAGCCATGTCGCTGCCTCTGCTCGCCCTCGCGCTGGCGGCGTTCGGCATCGGCACCACCGAGTTCGTCATCATGGGCCTGCTGCCGGACATGGCCGGCGACCTGCAGGTGAGCCTGCCGGGCGCTGGCCTGCTGGTGTCCGGGTATGCGCTCGGGGTCGCGCTCGGCTCGCCGCTGGTGGCCATCGCGATGGCGCGGCTGCCGCGCAAGCAAGCGCTGCTCGGGCTGATGGCGCTGTTCGTGGTGGGCAACCTCGGCTGCGCGACGGCGCCCGATTATCGGCTGCTGATGGCTGCCCGCATCGTCACCTCGCTGGCGCATGGCGCCTTCTTCGGCATCGCCTCGGTGGTCGCGGCCGGCCTTGTGCCGCGCGAGCGGCGGGCCCAAGCGGTGGCATTCGTGTTGTCCGGGCTGACGCTCGCCAATGTGCTGGGGGTGCCGTTCGGCACCGCGCTCGGCCAGGAAGCGGGCTGGCGCTCGACGTTCTGGGTGGTGTCGGCAATCGGCGTCGTCGCGGCGGCCGCGATTGCCTGGGCGCTGCCGGCCGGGCTTGCCGGCAGCAAGGGCGGCTTGGCCCGCGAACTCGGCGCGTTGCGGCACTGGCGGGTCGCGCTGCCGATGGCGCTCAGCATGCTGGCGTCGATCAGCATCTTCTCCGTGTTCACCTACATCACGCCGCTGCTGCAGCAATCGGCCGGGCTCTCGGCCCGGGCGGTGACGTGGACCCTGCTGCTGTTTGGCGTCGGGCTAACGATCGGCAACCTGATCGGCGGTCGGCTGGCGGATTGGCGGCTGCGTCCTGCGGTGGCGGGCAGCTTCGCGCTGCTGATGCTGGTGCTGGTGTTGTTCACCTATACCGGCCGGTTCCCCGGCCCGGCGGTAGCGACCGTCATCTTGTGGGGCGCCCTGGCGTTTGCGTTGATCTCACCGCTGCAGATGTGGGTGGTCGATGCGGCGCGGGACGCGCCTAACCTGGCCTCGACGCTGAACCAGAGCGCGTTCAACTTGGGCAACTCGATCGGCGCCTGGGCCGGCGGGGCGGCCATCACCGCCGGGGTCGCCTACGGCGAGCTGCCCTGGCTCGGCGCCTGCTACGCCGCGATCGGGCTCAGCCTCGCGATCTTCGCCATGCTGCCCCGGGAGCGCGCCGCCGCCTGAACCCGAACCTGAAGGAGAACGCCATGCGCATCGAATCCGTGTTCCTGTTCGACCTCGACGGCACCCTGGTGGACAGCGTCTACCAGCACGTGCTGGCCTGGAAGGACGCGCTGGACGAGGAAGGCATCGAGCTGTCGG
This sequence comes from uncultured Alphaproteobacteria bacterium, assembly GCA_963792675.1. Taxonomy (GTDB): domain Bacteria; phylum Pseudomonadota; class Alphaproteobacteria; order Acetobacterales; family Acetobacteraceae; genus JBBROS01. The sequence goes on along the minus strand of CAWBWT010000002.1, from coordinate 3,798,244 downwards.
TCTGGCGCATCCACCGCCGCATCGGCATGAGCGGCGGCCTGTTCATGAACCAGCTGCTGCGGGAGACCGGGCTTGAGATCAGCGCCGAGCGGGTCGCGCACCTCGCCCGGCTGCATGCGGCCGCCTATAAGCGCCGCGCCGAGCAGATCCGGCCGCTGCCGGGCGCCCGGGCGCTGCTGGACGAGCTGCAATCGGCCGGGCACCGCTGGGCGATCGCCACCAGCGGGCGCATGGAGACGGCGGCGCCGAACCTCGCCGCGCTCGGGGTCGATCCGGCCAAGGTTCCGGTGGTGACGCGCGACCAGGTCAAGTACGCCAAGCCGGACCCGGATCTGTTCCTCGCCGCGGCCGCGCGGCTGGACGCGCCGATCGAGACGGCGGTGATCGTCGGCGACGCGATCTGGGACATGCTGGCCGCCCGGCGCTGCCGCGGCCTCGGCGTCGGGCTGCTGTCGGGCGGATATGGGCAGGAGGAGCTGGAGCGGGCGGGCGCGGCGCGGGTGTACGAGGATCCGGCGGACCTGCTGCTGCATCTCGACGAGGTCGGCGGGCGGCGGTAGGCCGGCTGAGAATTCATTACAATTCTCCGGCTGCAACGAATGCCGGAGTTTCCTAACCTCCGCCCGGTCAGCGATCGACGCTGCGATCCCTGGGTGGAGGACGGCCGTGACGGAAGAGCTGCTGCGGTCCGACCAGGGTCTCCGCATCGAGAGCCTCGGTGACAACTGCGAACTCGGCTTCGTCATGCGCCGTCTCGGCCACGATTCCGGGAGCCTGTTCCGCTGGGCGTCGATGAAGCCGCAAAGCCTGCTGGCGATGCTGCGGGCGGACCTGGCCGGGTTCTACCGCTTCGAGGACCTGTCGCCGCTGCGCGCCGCCATGGTCTGCGACGACGCCTACGGCATCGGCTGGCATTCGGATATGCGTGGGCATGCCGTCGGCGGACGCATGGCGTTCGTCGATGACCGGCAAACACGGCTGGCGATCCACCTGCGCGAGCAGCGCAAGCTGCGCTACCTGGTGGCGAAGTTCCGCGCCCGCGCCTCGCTCGGGGGCATGCTGTTCGTCATCAAATCCAACCCCGGCATCGAACCGGAACTGATCGACGCTGTGTTCGAGCAGTTGACGCGGTTGGCTGGCGGTGCCGCGTTCACGCTGCTCGAGGTGCAGGCGGCGCCCGAGCCCGACCGGATCGGGCAGGTCGAACGGCGTCGCGACGGCTTGCTCCGCGGCTACGTGTCGGGCTTCGCCGGCTACGAGACCGCCGACAAGATGGACTTCTCGGCCTGGTCCGCCGTGCTGCACAACGCCCTGTCGATGGAAAGCTGCCCCGGCTGGACGGCGCGGCTGCGCCAGCTTCATGTCGAGGTCGTGGAGAACGCGATCTCGCTGCCGTTCCCCCCCGCCGCCGACGCCGATCTGAGCCGGCCGCTGATCGGCGACCTGCGCGGCGGCGCGGTGCGGCTGCTGCACGGCAACGAGTGGTGCCGTCCAGTGGACGGCGCCTTCCGCCTGCACGGCCCGAGCCGGGAACACCCGGCGGCGCGGCTGTACTGGGCCAACCTGCGTGGCGCCGGCCGCCACCAACTCGGCGGCACGGTCCACTGTCCGATCCAGGAACTCGGTGCCGTTGGACTTGGTCATCCAGGCAATCGACGGGGCGGGCGTGGTCTGCTCGCAGCAGCGGCTCACGGTCGCGCCGGGCGGCCAAAAGGAATTGTTCATGCAGTTCGTCTTGGGCCAGGCGACCGACCTGCGGCTGGCGGCCCGGGCAGCGCGCCCATTGAAGACCGGCGAACGCTGCGTGGTGGACCTCGGCGGCCTGATGCTGTCGCCGGTGGCGGAGGCGGCCGTGGCGCAGGCCGCCTGACTGCCGCCTGCAGCCGCGGCGGAGCTTGAAGCGGGCTAACGGCCGGCTGGCGGCTCCGTCGCGAGCGTTTGGGCCAGCAGGTCGGCCAGGCCCGGGCCGGAATCGTACGGGTCTTCGCCGCGGTCCCGCAGCATCGTGTAGCCGTCGCCGCCGGTCCGGACGAAGTTGTTGGTGGCGACCAGGTAACGGCCGCCCGGGTCGAGCGGCGACCAGGCGTCGTCGTCGCCCTGGATCATGATCGACGTGCCGTCGAGGCGCAGACCGGACCACTGCGCGAAGCCGCCGCGCCCCAGCATCGCCAGGCCGTGCCGGACGGTGTCGGCCAGGTCGGCCCCGCTCAGGGTGGTCGTCGCCAGTGTGTTGCCGAACGGCATGGTGTCGAGGACCTGGCCCAAGCTGACCGGCCCGGCCGGCAATCCCACCCGCAAGCCGCCGGCGTTCATCAGCCCGACGGCATGGCCATGGGTCGCCCGGCGCAAGGCGGCGGCCACCAGCTCGCCCAAGCGGCAGGGCGCCAGGCGGCAGTTGGTGATCTCGAGCGGCTGCTCGAGCGTGGCCACCGGCCGGCTGCGCAGCTCGGCCAGCGGGGCGGCGAAGCGGGCGACGATTGCCTGCACCTCGGGATCGGGCGGCAGATCGAGGCCGACGTGACGGCAGGCGGCAGCCAGCGCCAGCACGGTTCCGTCCGCCGCGACGTCGAGGTCCACGCGGCCGAGGTAGCGGCCGTAGCAGCCGGCTTGCACGATCGGCGCACCACCGCCGGCGTGGGCGGGGCTGGGACCGGCCGCGCCGGGCTCGGTGCTGCTGAGCAAGGTGTGGGAGTGGCCGCCGATGATGAGCGCGACCCCTGCCGCCGGCAACGCGAGGTCGGCGGCGAGGCCGAGATGGCTCAGCACGATCACGGTCCGGGCGCCGGCGGACCGCGCCGCGGCCGTCGCGCGGGCGAGCGCCGCGGCAGGGTCGTCGAAGCCCACGCGGGGGCCGGGTGACGAGGTGATCGCGGTTTCGCGTGTCGTCAGGCCCACCACGGCGAGCGGCAACCCGCCCGCCCGCAGCATCGTCCAGGGTTGGATGCGGCCATGCAGGTCGGGATCGGCGGCGGCGTCGATGTTGGCCGACAGAACCGGGAACCGCGCGGCATCGATGTAGCGGCCGAGCAAGTCGGGCCCGCGGTCGAACTCGTGGTTGCCGAGCGCCATCGCGTCCACCCCGGCGGCGTGCTGCACCGCCAACTCGGCCATGCCGGCATGTGCGGTGAAGAACAGGCTGCCTTGGAACTGGTCGCCGGCGTCGAGCAGCAGCACGGCACGGCCGTCCGCCTCGGCCGCCGCCCGCTGCTCGCGGATGGCGGCCACCAGGCGCGGGCTGCCGCCGAAGCAGCCGTCACCGGCGGCGCAGGTCAGGCTGCGGCCGTCCACCGGCTCGTGCCGGGAATGGAAGTCGTTGATGTGCAGCAGGGTGAGGCGGTGCGCGACCTGGGCCGCGGCCCGGCGCAGCAGGGGCAGCGAGCCGATGGCGCCCAGCAGGAGTTGGCGTTGGAGCAGCATGGCAGCGGTGTAGCACCCCTGGGGTTGCGTTGCCGGTGCGGCTTCGCCAAATCTGCGGTTAAAGAAGGATCAAGCGCATGTTCATCGAAACCGAAGGCACGCCGAACCCGGCGACGCTGAAGTTCCTGCCGGGGCGGGACGTGATGGGAACCGGCACGGCGGATTTCGCCGGTCCCGACCTCGCCGCACGCAGCCCGCTGGCGACGGCGCTGTTCGCGCTGCCCGGGGTGGCGCGGGTGTTCCTGGGCGGCGACTTCGTGACCGTCACCAAGAACGACCTGGCGGATTGGCAGTCGCTCCGGCCGCAGGTGCTCGGCGCTGTCATGGAGCATTTCGTCGCCGGCCGTCCCGTGATCGAGGGCTTGGGCGACGACGTGCTCGAGGATGTGTCGCCCGAGGACGCCGAGGTGGTCGAGCAGATCAAAGAGCTGCTGGACACCAGGGTTCGCCCCGCGGTGGCCAGCGACGGCGGCGACATCGTGTTCCGCGGCTACCGCGACGGCGTGGTGCGGCTGCACATGCAGGGCGCCTGCAGCGGCTGCCCGTCCAGCAGCGCGACGCTGAAGCACGGTATCGAGAACATGCTGCGGCATTATGTGCCGGAGGTTCAGGCCGTGGAGCAGGTCGAGGCTTGAGCGTGCTCGACGAGGCCGGGGTGACGGAGGTGCCGGCTGTTGACGCCGCTGCCCCCGGCGCCCCGGCCGGGCGCGCGGAACTGGATTCGGCGGGGCTCGACCTGCTGTTCCGGTCCGCGCGGACACGGTGGCGTTTCGGCGACCGGCCGGTGACGGACGACACGCTCCGGCATGTATACGACCTGTTGAAGCTGGGACCGACCTCGGCGAACTGCTCGCCCGCCCGCTTCCTGTTCCTCCGCACGGCGGAGGCCAAGCAGCGTCTGCGGCCGGCGTTGTCGGCCGGCAACGTGGACAAGACGATGGCGGCGCCGGTGGTGTGCATCGTGGCGCACGATCCGCGCTTCTTCGAGGACCTGCCGCGGCTCTACCCCGGCGTCGACGCGCGCGGCTGGTTTGCCGGCAATGACGAGCTGTCCGACGAGACAGCGTTCCGCAACGGCACCCTGCAGGGGGCCTACCTGCTGCTGGCGGCCCGGGCGATCGGACTCGACTGCGGGCCGATGTCGGGCTTCGACAATGCGACGGTCGATCGCGAGTTCCTGGTCGCGCAGGGCTGGAAAAGCAATTTCCTGGTGGCGCTCGGCTACGCCGAGGACGAACCGGCCGGCGAGCGGGCGCCGCGGCTGCTGTTCGACGAGGCGTGCCGGCTGCTGTGACGCCGTGACCGTGCTGCTGACCCTCGATGCGGCGGGAGACGGCTGCAGCGCGGGGGTCGTGCGGGACGGAGCGCTGCTGGCGGAGCATCGGCATTCGGGTGGCCGCGGCAGTTCCGCTGCCCTGCCGCGCCTGGCGGAAGCGGTATTGCGCGAAGCCGGCGTTGCGGCGGGCGAGCTGTCGGGCATCGCAGTCACGGTCGGCCCCGGCAGCTTCACCGGTGTGCGCGCCGCGCTGGCCTTGGCGCATGGCGTGGCACTCGGGGCCGGGCTCCCGGTGTGGGGCGTGAGCGTGGGCGCGGCCTTGCGGGCGGCGGCCGCCGTGGCGCGGCCTACCGCGACTCGTCCGCGACCGATCTGGGTGGCGATCGACAGCAAGCGGGGCCGGGTGTTCCTGGACCGCGGCGGAGTGGTCGCCGCGGTGGCGCTCGACGCTTTGCCGCGGCCGGAGGGTCCAGTGTCGGTCGCCGGGGACGCAGCGGTGGCGGTGGCGAGCCGCTTGGCCGCGGCCGGATGCGATATCGAGCTACTGCCGCAGCGCCGGCCGGATGCGGCCGGCATCGCCGCCGGGGAGCGGCAGCGGGCATTGCCGCTTTACGTCGACCCGCCGGAGGCGCGTCCCGGGCCGGTCCTTCGGCCGGCGCCGGCGTGATCGAGGAGGCCGGGCCGGCGCATGCGGCGGCGCTTGCCTTGATCCACGCCGAGTTCGTTCCCGCCCGGCGCGCGCTGGAGCGCCGGCACGATGGCGCTGCAGCTCGGCCTGCCCGGCGTATTCGGCTTGGTCGACGGGCGGGGCGGCTTCGTGCTGGCCCGCGTGGCAGCCGACGAGGCGGAGATCCTGACCTTGGCGGTGGCGCCGGCGATGCGGCGCCACGGGCTGGGCCGGGAGCTGATGCAGGCGGCAATGGCGGCCGCCGCGGGCCGCGGGGCGGCGTCGGTGGCGCTCGAGGTGGCGGAGCGGAACGCGGCGGCCCGGTCCTTGTATGCCGGGCTCGGCTTTGCCGGGGTGGGACGCCGCCGCGGCTATTACGGCGCCGGCGGCGATGCGCTGATCCTGTGGGCGGCGCTCGGTTAGAGCAACATCCGAGCGGGCTTCTGAATTGCTCCAGCTGCCGCCTTAGCCGCCCTTGCGGATCAGCACGACCGTGCTTCCATCGGCACCGTCGTTTTGCGACAGAATAGTGTGGCCTTGTTCGATTGCGGTCTTGGGAACGTTGCTTCGCGGCTCATCGCCGCGCAGCCGGACCGCGAGGACTTGGCCGGGGGCAATGCGGTCGAGGGCGAGTCGGGTATGGACGAAAGTCATCGGGCAAAGATGGGCCGTTATGTCGATCTCCAGGTCGGGCGTTTGACTGCCGGTGGCCTGATTCTCGCGGTGTGGTGATTGATTTGGCACAGGCACGGGTTAACTCGCCTTTCTTCTTGATCGGTGACTATTGCAGGGCGCACGAATGTCGATGTATATCGGTGTCACCTGCAAGTAGAGGACAGACATATTATGAGCGATCAGGCTGACAGCGCCGATGTCCTTGGACTGACAGCACAGATTGTGTCTGCGCACGTGTCAAACAACTCGATCGGCGCCGAAGCGCTGCCGAGTTTGATACAGGACGTATACCGGACGTTGGCGGGTGTCGGGAAGGAGCAGGTGTTGCCGGACAAGCAGCAGCCTGCGGTGCCGATCAAGAAGTCGGTGTTCCCGGACTACATCGTCTGTCTGGAGGACGGCAAGAAGCTGAAGATGCTCAAGCGCCATCTCAAGACCTCGTACAACATGACACCGGAGCAGTATCGCGAGAAGTGGCAGTTGCCGCCGGATTACCCGATGGTGGCGCCGAGCTATGCGCGGCACCGGTCGTCGCTGGCCAAGAAGATCGGCTTGGGCACCAAGCCGCGCGGACGCTGATGCGCGCGGGGGGAAATCTGACGGAAAAAGCCGTTGGCGTTTCCCCACTCGCCGTTTCTGGTGGGCCGACTGACCTGACGCACAGGATGCTTGTGTCAGGATCGAACCACGAGGCGTCGCATGCGGTGGAGATGAGGCGGCGCGAATGGGTAGCAGGACGCGCCGTCTCCGGTTAATCTGCGTGGGCGGGCCGGTCACATGCCGGCGTCCGCCCGGGCTTGGCCGGGTCGTCATGGCGCCTTTGGTCGTGCGCCCTTTGGGATTGCATGGAATCACGCATCGAACGTCTGTGCGTCGAACGGGGGCTGAAGATGACCGGTCAGCGCCGGGTCATCGCTCGCGTCTTGTCCGATGCCGCCGACCATCCCGACGTCGAGGAGGTTTATCGGCGGGCCGCAGCGTTGGACGGCAAGATGTCGATCGCCACCGTCTATCGGACCGTCCGGCTGTTCGAGGAGAAGGGAATCCTCGAGCGCCGTGACTTCGGCGGCGGCCGCGCCCGCTATGAGCCGACCGAGCACGGCAAGCACCATCATCTGATCGACGTCGAAAGCGGCCGGGTGATCGAGTTCGAGGACGCGGCGCACGAAGCGCTGATCGCGGCCATCGCCACGCGGCTGGGCTTCGAGCTGGTCTCGTACCGGCTGGAACTGTTCGGGCGCAAGCCGGCCCAGGCGACGATGAAGGCGGGCGCCGCGAAAGTCGCCCCCCAGACCGGGCGTGGCGTGCGGGCGCGGGAGCAGGAGTCGCCGCCCGCGACGCCGACGGGCACCGCTCCGTGACCTTGCACCGGCCGCGCTCCATCCGCCCCGGCGCACCGCCCCGGCACTTCGCGGAGTTGCGGGCGGGCAAGCTGGGCGTCCGGATCGCCGAGTTGCCGGCCGAAGTGGACGCCGCCCAGGCGCTGCGCTACCGCGTGTTCTTCGAGGAGATGGGCGCCAACCCGAGCGCGGCCGCACTGGCCTCGCGGCGCGACGTCGACGCGTTCGACGCCGTCGCCGCGCACTTGCTGGTGGTCGACCACGAGCTCGGTGAGGGGGCGGCCGGGGTGGTCGGCACCTACCGCTTGATCCAACGCGCTGGCGCCCAGCAGATCGGGCGCTTCTACTCGTCCGACGAGTACGATCTGTCGCCAATCGAGGCGTTCCCGGGCCGGATCATGGAGCTCGGACGCAGCTGCGTCGATGCGGTCTATCGCGGCCGCGCCGTGATGCAGCTGCTGTGGCGCGGCATCGCCGCCTACGTCGCCGAGCAGCGGATCGACCTCATGTTCGGCTGCGCGAGCCTGGGCGGCACCGATCCGGACGCGATGGCGCAGGAGCTGACGTTCCTGTACGGCCACCATCTGGCGCCGCCCGCCCTACGCGTGCGGGCGCTGCCGGAGCGCTACCTCGACATGCGGCGCATGGACCCGATGGCGGTCGACGCAAGGCGCGCGCCGCTGACCCTGCCGCCGCTGATCAAAGGCTACCTGCGGCTGGGGGCGTTCGTCGGCGATGGCGCGGTGATCGACTACGAGTTCAACACCATCGACGTGGCGATCATCGTCAAGACCGACCTGATCACCGACAAATACGCCAAGCACTACGAGCGCCGGCGCGGCGACGGGGGCGAGTAGCTCGCCCGGTCCGATACGGCCCGGCTCAATCTGGAGGCTCGATGGACGTCATCATGACTGCGCCGCGATTGGCGGCGGAGGCCGTTGCCGTGATCGAAGCGGCCGGCGGGCGGCTGCACTACATGCGGCCGTACCCGTCCGCTGACGAAGTCGCGGCACTGGCGCGGCAGCTGAACCCGGTGGCGATCCTGTCGCGCCAGGGGCCGGTCACCGCGGCGGCGATGGACGCGGCGCCCGGGCTGCGCATCGTGGCCCGGCACGGCGTCGGCGTCGAGGACGTCGACATTCCGGCAGCGCTGCAGCGCGGGATCGTGGTTGCGCGGGCGCCCGGATCCAACACGGTGGCGGTGGCCGAGCACACGCTGGCGCTGATCCTGGCGCTGGTGAAGGACTTGGCGCCGTTGTCCCGGCACGTCGCCGGCGGCGGCTGGCGGGAGGCCACGACCAAGGTGCGCGACGTGGGCGGGCTGCGGCTCGGCCTGCTGGGCTGTGGGGCGATCGGGCGGGCGGTGGCGGCCCTGGCCGCGCCGTTCGGGATGCAGGTGTCCGCCTTCGACCCCGCCGGGGTCGCGGTCCCCGGCATCGCCGCGGTGGCGTCGCCGGCCGAGTTGTGGCCGGTCGCCGACGTGCTCTCGCTGCATTTGCCCTACACCGCCGCGACCCGGCACATCGTGGACGCGCGGGCAATCGCGGCGCTGCCGGACGCCGCCGTCGTTGTGAACACGTCGCGGGGCGGCCTGATCGATGAGCCGGCGCTGCTGGCGGCGCTCGAGCGCAACCACGTCCGCGGCGCTGGCCTGGACGTGTTCGAGACCGAGCCGCCGTCGCCCGGGGACGAGCTGCGCCGCCATCCGCGGGTGATCGCGACGCCGCATGTGGCGGGGGTCACGGATGGCAGCCTCGTCACGATGGGGGTGATGGCGGCGGAGTGCATCGCGGCGGTGCTGCAAGGCCGGCCGGTGCCGGCGGAGCGGCTGGTGGGGGTCTGAGCGTGCCGGCTGCAGGGCCGACTTTCAGCCGGCTGCACGGCCTGCTGCACGCTGGTATACGCCGTGGCGGCCAAGCACGCTCGGGCGGGCCCAAGAGGGCGTGCGGGCGTTCCTGCTGGGCTTGCTGGCGGCATTGGCCTTGCCCCCGCTGCATGTGATCCCGGCCTTGTTCATCGCCGTGCCGATGCTGCTGGTGCTGATCGATCGGGCGCCGACGCGTTGGCGGGCGGCCCAGCTCGGCTTCTGGTTCGGCTTCGGCCAGCATCTTGTGGGGCTGTACTGGATCACCGAGGCGATCCTGTTGGAGTCGGCGCGCTATTGGTGGTTCGTGCCGATCGCCGTGCCGTCCTTGTCGGCGCTGCTGAGCCTGTTCATTGCCGGCCCATTCTGGCTGGCGAAGGGGTTCGGCGGATGGCGGCGGGTGGCGGTGCTGGGCGGCACCTGGGTGCTGTTCGACCTGGCGCGGCAGTTCGTCGGCACCGGCTTTCCGTGGAACCCGTGGGGCAGCGTGTGGGCGGTGCCGGGCGGGTTCGGCGACGTGATGATCCAGCCCGCGGCATGGATCGGCACGCCCGGGCTGACCCTGTTGACGGTGCTGGCCGCGGCGCTGCCGTGGCTCGGGATGCGCGGCATGGCACTGGCCGTCGCCGGCTTGGTGCTGTGGGCCGGCGCCGGGCTGTGGCGGCTGCGCGAGCCGGACCCGCCCGGCCCCGGCCTCGTGGCCGTGCTGGTGCAGGGCAACGTGGCGCATGGCGAGCTGCATGACTGGGCTAGCGCCAAGGCGGCATTCGAGCGGCACCTGCGGCTGAGCGCGGAGGGTGTGGCGCAAGCCGGCGGTGCGCCGAGCGTGGTGATCTGGCCGGAAAGTGCCACCGGGCCGTTCCTGCTCGATGCCGACCCGGCGGCGCGGGCGGCGATCGCCGAGGCGATTCAGCCGGCGCGCGGCGCGATCGTCGGCACGCTGCGCTGGCCCGACCGCAGCGAGCCGCCTTGGAACAGCATGGTGGCGATGGCGCCGGACGGATCGATCACCGGCACGTATGACAAGTGGCACCTGGTGCCGTTCGGCGAGTTCGCGCCGAGCTGGGTGCCGCTGTCGATCCAGATCGTGCCGGGCCAGTTCGCCTTCGGGTCGGGGCCGAGAACCCTGCATATTCCCGGGGTGCCGCCATTCGGCGGGCTGATCTGCTACGAGACGATCTATCCCGGCCAAGTGGTGGACGAGGCGAACCGGCCGGACTGGCTGGTCAACGTGACCAACGATGCCTGGTTCGGCAACTCGACCGGGCCGCGGCAGCACCTGACCGGGTCGCGGTTGCGCGCGGTCGAGGAGGGATTGCCGCTGATGCGGGCGGCCAACACCGGCATCTCGGCGGGCTTCGATGCGCGCGGGCGGGAGTTGGGCCGCTTGACGGTGGGCGTCGAGGGCGCGCTGGTGCTGCCGGTGCCGGCGAAGCGTCCGGCCACGTCGTTCGCGCGGCTCGGCTTGATTGTGCCGGGCCTGCTGGCAGCAATGGTGACCGGGGCGGGTTGGCTAGGCAGGAAGCGGACGGCGGAAATACCGGCCCGTGAGTCAAGGCGCGTCGGCCGAAATTCTTGACATCCTGCGGTTGTGCTCTTAGGATGTTTTTCGTCTATTTCGTGTGTACATTGGAGCTTGTTTTTTGGCCCTGACATCGGGTGACAGCGACAGGGACTCTGGGCCAAGCCCGATCGACACGCATGTCGGCGGCCGGATCCGGTTGCGGCGCACCCTTCTCGGGATGTCACAGGAACGGCTGGGCGAAGCGCTGGGCCTGACGTTCCAGCAGGTCCAGAAGTACGAGCGCGGGGTGAACCGGGTGGGCGCGTCACGCCTGTTCGACCTATCGCGGGTGCTGGACGTGCCGATCAGCTTCTTCTTCGACGATATGCCGGAAGCCTTGGCCGGCATCCACGGGACCGGTCATTCGACGCGGGCGGCGGGCGGCTTCGCCGAGCGGCAGGACGCGTTCGGCGCCGATGAAGCCTTGAACCGCCGCGAAACGCTGGAGCTCGTCCGGGCGTATTACCGGATCACCGACCCGGCAGTGCGCAAGCGGGTTTTCGACCTGATCAAGTCCATGGGGCCGGTCGAGGGCTAGTCGTCCAGACGATGGTCTCTCGTGGAGACGAGTCGTAGAATAGCGACGCCGTTGTCGGCTGGCGTCATTGCAGCTGTGGGTTGTGGAATACCGGGTGACGATGCCGGTGCAGCGCGTCACGCAGCGCGGTAGCGAGATCCCGCTTCTCCGCATCGCCGAGGTCGCGGCCGATCTCGAACTGGTGCCCCCGCTCCACCAGCAGCAACGCCGGGGTGCGCCCGGGCCGCTCCTGCAGCACGGCATTGAGCCAAGCTCCATTGAGGATGCGGTCGCTCACTCGGCCGCGGGCGTCCGTCCGCAGGATGCGCAGCCCGTCCGCGGACAGCAGGAGGCGCTCGCTGGACCGCTGCGCACGCGCGTTGCGGCGGAGCAAAGCGATGGCCAGCGCAATCTCGGCGCCGTTGAAGCCGATCACCGGCCAGGCGCCGGCAAACCACAGCCCGGTGGACACGATCCCGCTCAGCAGCAGGATGAAGGCGATCAACCGTCGCAGCCCGGCGGGACCGAGACTGCGATGCGGGGTGATGATCGCCTCGAATTCGGTCGGTTCCGGCGGCATCGCTTGCATGTGGCGGAGCATAGCCGATTGTCAGCCCGTTCGCTGCGCCGGTCGCGCGGGATGATGCCGCACTGGCCGTCTTGCCCCCCTGGGGGGGAGGGTGTAGCAACCCGGCACCTTCCGGGCGCCCGGGGCGCGTCCGGGCGGCGCCGGCTGCAAGCTGGCCCTTTTCTCCCCGGACCGCACCCACGGGATTCCTTCATGGCACGCAGCAAGATCGCCCTCATCGGCGCCGGCAACATCGGCGGCACCCTGGCCCACATGATCGGGCTGAAGGAGTTGGGCGATGTCGCGCTGTTCGACGTGTTCGGGGGCGTCGCCGCCGGCAAGGCGTTGGACCTGATGCAGTCGGGCCCGGTGGACGGGTTCGACGCCCACATGACCGGGGGCAGCGACTACAGCGCCATCGCCGGCAGCGATGTGGTGATCGTGACGGCCGGGTTCCCGCGCCAGCCCGGCATGAGCCGCGACGACCTCGTGGCCAAGAACGCCGAGGTGATCGCGAGCGTCGCCGAGGGGATCAAGACCCATTGCCCCGGCGCCTTCGTGATCGTCATCACCAACCCGCTCGATGCGATGGTCTGGGTGATGCAGCAGAAATCGGGTCTGCCGCCGCACATGGTGGTCGGCATGGCCGGCGTGCTGGACAGCGCGCGGTTCCGGCTGTTCCTCGCGCACGAGTTCAACGTCTCGGTCGAGGACGTGACCGCGTTCGTGCTGGGCGGCCATGGCGACACGATGGTGCCGCTGGTGCGCTACTCGACCGTCGCCGGCATCCCGGTGCCGGACTTGGTGGCGATGGGCTGGACCACGCAGGACAAGGTGGACGCGATCGTCAAACGCACCGCGAACGGCGGCGGCGAGATCGTGAAGTTGCTGGAGCGGGGCAGCGCGTTCTATGCCCCGGCGGCCAGCGCGATCGCGATGGCCGAGAGCTTCCTGCGCGACAAGAAGCGGGTGCTGCCGGCGGCGGCGCATCTGTCGGGGCAGTACGGGGTCAAGGACCTTTACGTGGGGGTGCCGGTGGTAATCGGGGCAGGCGGGGTGGAGCGGATCGTCGAGATCAAGCTCGATGCGGCGGAGCAGGCGGCGTTCGACAAGTCGTGCGCCAGCGTTCAGGAGCTGATCGACGCCAGCCGCAAGCTGGTGGGCTAACACCCGGCGCCGCGCGTCTGGGAAGGGGAGCTATGCGCTTCAAGCCGGGCTCGTTGCACTATCTAGTCGTCATCTCCTAGGGACTTCAGCATGCCCGGCTTCGACACCATCGCTTCCGCCTTCAACGGCGCCAACGCCGCCTTTATCGCCGACCTGTATGCACGATGGGCCACCAACCCGGGCAGCGTCGATCCGAGCTTCGCGGAGTTGTTCGAAGCGATGAACGACGAGGCGCGGTCGGTGCTGACGGACGCCTCGGGCGCGTCCTGGGCGCCGAACCAGTATAGCGTCGCCGAGCCCGAGCCGGCCGCCCCCGCGGCTAAGGGGCGCGCCGCTGCCGCGGGCGTCTCGGTCGAGCAGGTTCGGGCGGCGGCGCTCGACAGCCTGCGGGCGTTGATGCTGATCCGCGCCTACCGCGTGCGCGGCCACCTCGAGGCGACGCTCGATCCGTTGGGCCTGCAAGTGCCGGGGCCGCATGCGGAGCTCGACCCGGCGGCCTATGGGTTCGGCCCCGGCGACCTCGACCGGCCCATCTTCATCGACGGCGTGCTGGGGCGCGAGTCGGCCACCATCCGCGAGATCATGCAAATCGTGCGGGCGAGCTATTGCGGCCCGATCGGCGTCGAGTTCATGCACATCCAGGATCCCGACCAGAAGACCTGGATCCAGCGGCGGATCGAGGGCGCGCCCTGGGTGGGCGGCATCGACGCCGAAACCAAGCGCACCGTGCTGCAGCAGCTGACGGAGGCCGAGGGGTTCGAGGCGTTCTGCCAGAAGCGCTACGTCGGCACCAAGCGGTTCGGGTTGGAGGGCGGCGAGGTCACGATCCCGGCGCTGCATGCCATCATCGACGTCGCGGCGCGCTGGAACAACGGCGCCGGCGGGGTCAACGAGGTGGTGATCGGCATGCCGCATCGCGGCCGCCTGAACACGCTGGTCAACATCGTGCGCAAGCCCTTTACCGCCGTGTTCTCCGAGTTCGGCGGCGAGAGCTTCAAGCCGGACGACGTGCAGGGTTCGGGTGACGTTAAATACCACCTCGGCACCAGCACCGACGTGGAGATCGCCGGGCACGAGGTGCATATCAGCCTGCAGCCCAACCCCTCGCATCTCGAGGCGGTGGACCCGGTGGTGGTCGGCAAGGTGCGGGCGCGGCAGGACGCGGCCGGCGACACCAAGGCCCGGCGCAGCGTCATGGGCATCCTGATGCACGGCGACGCGGCGTTTGCCGGGCAGGGCCTGGTGTACGAGACCTTGGCGATGAGCCAGCTGATCGGCTACCGCACCGGCGGCACTGTGCACGTGGTGGTCAACAACCAGATCGGCTTCACCACCGTGCCGGCGCACGCCTATTCGGGCATGTATTGCACCGACATCGCCAAATCCGTGCAGTGCCCGATCCTGCACGTAAACGGCGACGAGCCCGAGGCGGTGGTGTTCTGCTCGCGGCTGGCGGCCGAGTTCCGCATGGAGTTCGGCACCGACATCGTGCTCGACATCGTGTGTTACCGCCGCCACGGGCACAACGAGACGGACGAGCCCGCCTTTACGCAGCCGATCATGTATCGCGCGATTAAGGGACGGAAGACCATCCGGACCATGTATGCGGAACGCTTGGCCGCCGAGGGCAGCATCCCCGCCGAGCAGTCGGCCGGCATGTGGGACGCGTTCCAGGACACGCTCGAGGCGGCTTTCCAGGCAGCGCAGACCTACAAGCCGAACAAGGCGGATTGGCTCGAGGGCAAATGGTCCGGGCTCAAGCAGGCGGACGAGGAATACGAGCGGGCCGAGGACGCGACCGCGCTCAGCCGCGAGCAGCTGCAGGCGATCGGTGCGGCGCTCAGCACGCCGCCCGGCAACTTCGACCTCAACCCCAAGATTGCCCGGCAGCTCGACGCCAAGCGGGCGATGATCGAAAGCGGGGAAGGGATCGACTGGTCGACCGGCGAAGCCCTGGCGTTCGGCGGCCTGCTGCTCGAGGGCAACCGGGTGCGGTTGTCCGGCGAGGACAGCCAGCGCGGCACCTTCAGCCAGCGGCACGCGGTGCTGGTCGATCAGACCAACCAGAACGAATACGTCCCGCTGAACAACATCGCCGGTGAGCAGGCCAAGATCGAGATCTACAACTCGCTGCTGAGCGAGGCCGGCGTGCTCGGGTTTGAATACGGCTATACCCTCGCCGACCCGAAGACGCTGGTGCTGTGGGAGGCGCAGTTCGGCGACTTCGCCAACGGCGCTCAGGTGATCATCGACCAGTTCCTGGCGAGCGGCGAAACCAAGTGGCTGCGGATGAGCGGCCTGACCTTGCTGCTGCCGCACGGGCATGAAGGGCAGGGGCCGGAGCACAGCAGCGCCCGGCTGGAGCGCTACCTACAGCTTTGCGCCGAGCGCAACATGTCGGTGTGCAACCTCACCACCCCGGCCAACTACTTCCACGCCTTGCGGCGCCAGTTGAAGCGGAACTTCCGCAAGCCGCTGGTGATCATGACGCCCAAGAGCCTGCTCCGGCACAAGCTGGCGGTGAGCCGGCTGGCCGACATGGAAACCGGCAGCCACTTCAAATTCGTCATCCCCGAAACCGACCGCATCGCCGCCCCCGAAAAGGTCAAGCGGGTCGTGATCTGCTCCGGCAAGGTCTATTACGACCTTTGGCAGGAGCGGCAGGACAAGGGCGTCGACGACGTGGCGCTGGTCCGGCTCGAGCAGATCTACCCGTTCCCGATCAACCACCTGAAGACGGCGATCGAGCCGTTCAAGCAGGCCGAGGTGGTGTGGTGCCAGGAGGAGCCGATGAACAACGGCGCCTGGACCTTCGTCGACCGGCGGATCGAGGCGACGCTGGCGTGCATTGGCGGCGCGGCGAAACGGCCCATCTATGTGGGCCGCGCCGAAGCGGCGAGCCCCGCGACCGGTCAGGCCAAGGTGCACGCGGCGCAGCAGGTGAAGCTGGTGCGGGACGCGCTTGGCTTGAACTGAACCGCGGCCTCCCCGGCCGGCCCGTGACGGGCGGTCGGGCGGGACGTGCCGGCCGAACACCGCGAGACGACGAGGAAGCAGGAACAAGAATGTCCACCGAGATCAAGGTTCCCACGCTGGGTGAGAGCGTGACCACGGCCACCGTGGCGCGGTGGCTGAAGAAGGCTGGGGAGACGGTGGCGGTCGACGAGCCCGTGGTCGAGCTCGAGACGGACAAGGTGACGGTCGAGGTTCCGGCGCCGTCGGCCGGCACGATCGGCGAGATCCAGGCGCAGGAAGGCGCCGAGGTCGAGGTCGGGTCGATCTTGGCGTTGCTGGAAGCGGGCGCGGGCAAGGCGGCGGCCCCGGCCAAGGCGAGTGCTTCGGCGGCGCATCCGAGTGCCGGGGTGAACCCGCCGCCATCGCCGCGCGGCCCGGTGTCGCGGCCGGCGACGCCGCCGGCCGATGTGGCCGCGGCACAGGTCGGCGGCCGCACGACGGCGACCCCGGTGCAGGCGGCGCCGGGCGGCTACCCGGCGATGCCGTCCGCGGCGAAGCTGATGGAGGAACGCGGCCTGGCCGCCGCCGATGTTGCCGGCAGCGGCAAGGACGGGCGCGTTACCAAGGGCGACGTGCTGGCCTTCCTCGAGCGGCCGGTTGCAGCGCCGGCCGCGCCAGCCGCGGCCAAGGCGCCGCGCGCGGCGCAGGACGGCGAGGAGCGGGTCAAGATGACCCGGCTGCGCCGCACCATCGCCCAGCGCTTGAAGGACGCGCAGAACAACGCGGCCATGCTGACGACGTTCAACGAAGTCGACATGTCGGCGGCCATGGCGCTGCGGGCCGAATACAAGGACGCGTTCGAGAAGAAGCATGGTGGCGTGCGGCTCGGCTTCATGTCGTTCTTCGTGCGCGCCTGCGTCGCCGCGCTGAAGGAGTTCCCGGCGGTCAATGCCGAGATCGACGGCGACGAGATCGTCTACAAGAACTTCGTCCACATGGGCATCGCCGTGGGCGGCCCGAACGGCCTCGTGGTCCCGGTCGTGCGCGACGCCGACCGGATGGGCTTCGCCGAGATCGAGAAGGCGGTCAGCGGCTTCGGCAAGCGGGCGCGCGACGGGCAGCTCAAGGTCGAGGAACTGTCGGGCGGCACCTTCACCATCACCAATGGCGGCGTCTACGGCAGCCTGATGAGCACGCCGATCCTGAATGCGCCGCAATCCGGCATCCTGGGCATGCACAAGATCCAGGAACGGCCGATGGCGATCGGCGGCAAGGTCGAGATCCGGCCGATGATGTATCTGGCGCTGTCGTACGATCACCGGATCGTCGACGGCAAGGAAGCCGTGAGCTTCCTGGTCCGGGTGAAAGAGGGCGTCGAGGACCCACGGCGGTTGCTGTTGGGCCTTTAACCAACATTTTGCGGAGTTGGGGGCCCTCGCTCCCGGCGGGTCAAGGGCGGAGCCCTTGCGAGGAGAGGTGAGTGGCAGAGTCAGAGTTCGACGTGATCGTCATCGGCGCCGGGCCGGGGGGCTACGTCTGCGCCATCCGCGCGGCGCAGCTGGGGCTGCGCGTGGCGTGCGTGGAAAAGCGCGCCACCTTGGGCGGAACCTGCCTCAACATCGGCTGCATCCCCAGCAAGGCGCTGCTGCAATCGAGTGAGAATTTCGACGAGGTCTCACACCACTATCAGGAGCACGGCATCCTGGTCGACGGCGTCAAGCTTGACCTCGCGCGGATGCAGGCCCGCAAGGGCGAGGTCGTCTCCGCCAACGTCAAGGGCGTCGAGTTCCTGTTCAAGAAGAACAAGGTCACCTGGCTCAAAGGCGAGGCTCGCATCACCGCGCCGGGCACGGTCGAGGTGGAGGGCGCCGCCCACACGGCCAAGCACATCGTGATTGCGACCGGCAGCGAAAGCATTCCGCTGCCCGGCGTCGAGGTGGACGAGACGGCCATCGTCAGCAGCACCGGCGCGCTCGAGCTCGACAAGGTGCCGGGCCATCTCGTGGTGATCGGCGGCGGCTATATCGGGCTGGAACTCGGCAGCGTGTGGAAGCGGCTCGGCGCCGAGGTCACGGTGGTGGAGTTCCTCGACCGCCTGGTGCCCGGCATGGACGGCGAGGTCGGCAAGCAGTTCGAGCGGACCCTGGGCAAGCAGGGGATCAAGTTCCGGCTCTCGACCAAGGTGACCGGCGCCGAAAAGACCGCCGATGGCGTGAACCTGACGCTGGAGCCGGCCAAGGGCGGCAGCCCCGAGACGCTGCAGGCCGACGTCGTGCTCGTCGCGATCGGCCGCCGCGCCTACACTGGGAGCCTGGGGCTCGAGCAGCTCGGCGTGGCGCTGGACGACCGTGGCCGGGTGCTGGTGGACGATCATTGGGCGACCAACGTGCCGGGCCTTTACGCGATCGGCGACGTGATCGCCGGACCGATGCTGGCGCACAAGGCCGAGGAAGAAGGCGTGGCCTTGGCGGAACGCCTGGTCGGGCAGGCGGGGCACGTCAACTACGGCGTCATCCCCGGCGTCGTCTACACGTGGCCGGAGGTGGCCAGCATCGGCCTGACCGAGGACTCCTTGAAGCAGCAAGGGGCGCCATACCGGGTCGGCAAGTTCCCCTTCACCGCCAACGGCCGGGCGCGGGCGATGGGCAACACCGACGGGTTCGTCAAGATTCTGGCCGCGCCGGACACGGACCGGATCCTCGGTGCGCACATCATCGGCCCGGACGCCGGCACGCTGATTGCCGAGCTGGCGACGGCCATGGAGTTCGGCGCGAGCAGCGAGGATGTGGCGCGGATCTGCCACGCGCATCCCAGCCTGTCCGAAGCCGTCAAGGAGGCCGCTCTGGCGGTCGAGGGTCGCGCGTTGCACATTTGACGCGCGGTAGGAACGGCAACCAAAGAAGGAACCCTCGGGGCGCCGAGGCAGTTCCCATGAACTGACGGATGGGGCGGGTGGATGAGCATCGAGGCGCCGAGGGACCACGCCTACACAGTGACCGTGACCTGGACCGGCAATAGCGGGACAGGCACCTCGGCCTATCGCGCCTACGGCCGGGCCCACGACATCGAAATCCCCGGTAAGCCGGTCATCCCCGCCTCCTCCGACCCGGCGTTCCGCGGCGACCGCTCGCGCTATAATCCGGAGGAGATGCTGGTGGCGTCGCTCAGCTCCTGCCACATGCTCTGGTATCTCCACCTCTGCTCTGAGGAGGGCATCGCGGTGCAGGGCTACCAGGACGTGGCGGAGGGGGTGATGGAGGAGGACGCCAGCGGCACCGGCCGCTTCAAAGAAGTGGTGCTGCAGCCCGAGGTGACACTGCCGCTCGGCGCCGACGCCGGCCGGGCGGAGGCGCTGCATGAACAGGCGCATGACCGCTGCTTTATCGCGAACTCGGTCAACTTCCCGGTCCGCTGCGAGCCGGTGTTCCTGACCGCCAGCGCGGAATAGGGTCACGCCGGTGGCCGACCTCCCGTCCGCGCCGCCCGCCGCCGCCAAGCAGGTGCTGGCGTTGACGATGGGAGACCCGGCCGGCATCGGCGGGGAGCTGACGGCGAAGGCGTGGTCGGAGCTGCGCGGCCGCGGGCCGGTGTTCTTTGCGATCGATGATCCCGGCCGGCTCGAGGCCTATGCGCTGCCGGTGCAGGCCATCGCCTCGCCGGCCGAGGCAGCCGCGGTGTTCGAGACGGCGTTGCCGGTGCTGCCGGAGCGCTTGCCGGTGCCGAGCCGGCCGGGTCAGCCGGATCCGGCAAATGCCGCCGCGGTCATCGCCAGCATCGAGCGGGCTGCGCGACTGGTCCAGGCCGGGGACGCCGCGGCGCTCGTGACCAACCCTATCGCAAAAAGCGTGCTGTACGGCGCCGGGTTCGCCTACCCGGGCCATACCGAGTTCCTCGGCGCACTGACCGGCTGCGCGCTACCGGTGATGATGCTGGCCAACGACTTCGTCCGCGTGGTGCCGGTGACGGTGCACGTGTCGTTGCGGGACGCGCTCGCGTCGTTGTCGACGGAGCTGATCGTCGCCACCGCGCGCGTGGTCGAAGCGGCGCTGCGAGACGCCGGGGTGGCGCAGCCGCGTCTTGCCGTGGCGGGCCTCAACCCCCATGCCGGGGAAGGCGGGGCGATGGGGCGCGAGGAGACCGAGACGATCGAGCCGGCGATTGCGGCGTTGCGCGCCGACGGGATGGCGGTCAGCGGTCCGTGGCCGCCCGACACGATGTTCACGCCGGCGGCGCGGGCGCGGTATGACGTCGCGATCTGCATGTATCACGACCAAGCGCTGATCCCGATGAAGACGCTGGACATGGCGAGCGGCGTGAACGTAACGCTCGGATTGCCCATCGTGCGGACTTCGCCGGATCACGGAACGGCGTTCGACATCGCCGGGCAAGGCGTCGCCGACCCGTCGAGCCTGATCGCGGCGCTGCGGATGGCGAGCGAGTTGGCGGCCGGGCGGATGAAAAGGGTGGGGACATGATCCGTCTGGGCGTGAACGTGGATCACGTGGCGACGATCCGCAACGCGCGGGGCGGGGCGCATCCGGATCCGCTGGCGGCCGCGCTCGTTGCGGTGGGCGCCGGCGCGGACGGCATCACCGTGCATCTGCGCGAGGATCGCCGGCATATCCGCGACGACGACGTGGACCGGATCGCGGCCGAGCGGGCCAACATCCGCCTCAACCTCGAGATGGCCGCCACCGACGAGATGGTCGCGATCGCGTTGCGGCACCGGCCGGCGGCCTGCTGCCTGGTGCCGGAAAAGCGCACCGAGGTAACGACCGAGGGCGGCCTCGACGCCGCGGGGCAGATCATGCGTCTGCAGCCCAAGGTCGCGGCGCTGCGGGCGGCGGGCATCCGGGTCAGCCTGTTCCTCGACCCCGATCCGGCGCAGCTCGATGCCGCGGCGGAACTCGCCGCCGACGTGGTCGAGCTGCACACCGGGTCCTATGCCGAGGGACGCGACGGCGAGTTGGAGCGGCTCGCGGCTGGGGCCCGACACTTGTCGGAGCTGGGGCTCGAATGCCATGCCGGGCATGGGCTGACCTACGCAAACGTGCAGGCGGTGGCGGCGCTGCCGGAGGTGACGGAGCTGAACATCGGCCACTTCCTGGTCGGCGAGGCGATCATGGACGGGCTGCCTGGGGTCGTGGCGCGGATGCGGGCGCTGATGCTGGCGGCGCGGCCGTGAGCCGCCGGGCCGCGTCCCGCTGGTGATCACGGCGCGCACCTTGCCCGAGCTGCGCACGGCCTTGGCGGGCGCGGCGCGGCCGCTCGGCCTGGTGCCGACCATGGGAGCGCTGCACGCCGGGCATTTGGCGCTGGTGGCGGCGGCCCGCGCGGCCGGGGCGCGCAGCGTGGTGGCGTCGGTGTTCGTGAACCCGCTGCAATTCGAGACGGCGTCAGACCTCGAGCGGTATCCGCGAACCGAGGAGGGCGACCTCGCCGCGCTGCAGGATGCGGCGTGCGACGTCGCCTGGCTGCCCACGGTCGGCGCGATGTATCCGGCCGGCGCCTGTTCGACGATCGTGGTGGACGGTCCGGCCGGTGGGTTCGAAGGCGCGGCGCGGCCGGGCCACTTCGGAGGCGTGGCCACGGTGGTGGGCAAGCTGTTCCACCAGACCGGCGCCGACCTCGCAGTGTTCGGCGAGAAGGACTGGCAGCAGGTGCAGGTGGTGCGCCGGATGGTAGCCGACCTGGACTGGCCCATTGAGGTGATCGCGGCGCCAACCGTGCGCGAAGCCGACGGGTTGGCGATGTCGTCGCGCAACCGCTTCCTGACCGCGGCCGAGCGGTCGGCGGCGCCGAGCCTGTTCCGGGTGCTCCAGGGCGTGGCGGCGGCGGTTCGCGCCGGGCGGCCCGGCGCGGCCGAGGACGGCATCGCGGCGCTGGCGGTCGCCGGATTCGTGCCGGATTACTTGGCCCTGGTGGACGGCGAGTTCGATGCGGCCGCTGACCGGTTTGGCGCCGGGCGCTCGTCTGGTCGCGGCAGTGCGACTCGGCAAGGTCCGGCTGCTGGACACGATTGCGGTCGAGGCATGAAAGGGTGCGGGTCTTGATCGAACACACCGTTGTCCGGGTGCGGGACGCCTCGTTCCACGTCGCTGCAACCGGCAACGGCCCGGCTTTGCTCCTGCTGCATGGGTGGCCGGAGTTCTGGTGGACGTGGGAGCCGGTCATGCAGCGCCTCGGGGACCGCTTCCGGCTGGTGGCGCCGGACCTGCGCGGCTTCGGCGACAGCGACAAGCCGGACGGTCCCTGGGCCGCGGCCGAGCATGCGGCGGATATGCTGGCTGTGGTCGAAGCGCTCGGGCTGCCGCGCGTGGGCGTTGTCGGGCATGACGTCGGCGGCGCGGTGATGCAGGCGATGGCGCGGTCGGCGCCGGAGCGTTTGACCGGGCTGTTCTTCTTCGACTTCGTTTATCCAGGCATCGGGCCGCGCATGGGCACGCCGGACCGGCTGGCCGAGATCTGGTACCAGTCGTTCCACCAGCTCGACATGGCCGTGGCGTTGCTGTCGAGCTCGCCCGCGGCCTGCCGGATCTACTTCGAAGGCATCATCCGGCATTGGGCGCATCGGACGGAGGCGTTCGATGGCGCGGTGATGGAGCGATTCGTCGCCAACTTCCAGCAGCCCGGCAACGTGCTGGGCGGGTTCAATTATTACCGGGCCGCGCAGCCGCAGCGCTTAGAGATGCTGCACGGGCGGGCCGAGGCGCAGCCGCCGATCGCCGTGCCGACCTGCGTCCGCTGGGCCGAGTTCGATCCGCTGTTCCCCTATGCGTGGACGGATCGGCTCGGCGAGACCTTCACCGACCTCGATCTCGCGCTGTTGCCGGGCGTCGGCCATTTCCCACACCGAGAGGACCCGGCCCGGGCCGCCGACGAGATCGCCCGGTTCTTTTTGTCGCGGACCGGTTCGTAGCGGCCACAAGCCGGGACGCTGACGCCTCGCCGGCGGTGCCGAGCAGCTGCGGGCGCTTGGCCATGCCGGCTGTGTGATCGTCCCGCGTTACCGCCCCGAACCGCTGCCGCCACCGCCACCACCACCGCCGCCACCGCCACCGCCGCCGCCCCACCGCCGCCACCGCCACCGCCGCCGCCGCCGCCACCGCCGCCGCCGCCGCCACCGCCGCCACCGCCACCGCCTCCGCCGCCGCTGCCACCGCCGCCACCACCGCTTCCACCGCCACCGTCGTTGCCGCCGCCACCTCCGTTGCCGCCACCACCGCTGCCGTTGCCGCCGCCGCTGCCGCCGCCGTTACCGGAACCGCTGCCGCCGCCATTACCGGAACCGCTGTTCCCGCTGCCGCTCGAGCCGCTGCTGCCGGAGCTGGAGCCGCTGCCGTGCGAGCCGCTCGATTGGCTGGCGGCGGACGGGGATGAGGCCGCGGCCGGGCCCGGCGTGGAAGCGGCCGGCGCGCTCAGGCCGCCGCTGTCGGTGCCGCCGGACAGCACGCCGGTGGCCACCAGCGAACCGTCCGGGTTCGCCACCAGGGTCAGGATGACCGGTCCATCAGTCGGCAGCCTGCCGAGCCCGGGGCCCCGCGCGGCTTCCAGCGTCTCGCCCAGCCGCAACCCCGCCCCGTCGGTCCGGGCAATGGTTTGCAGCACGGCGTGGTCCACGCCCGGCCGCAGCGGCAGCACCGGCGCGGCGGTGACGAGCGTGGCCTCGAGGCGCTGGCCGCGCAGCCGGCCGCGCACGCGGACCCGCTCGCCGGCATGATCGCCGAGCCGCCGCCCCTCCACCTCGAGCGCGCCGACGCGCCATTCCCGACCGGACGGGGCGAGCTGGCCGGTGACCACGACCTCGCCCGCGCTTCCGCGGTCGATCCGGCTGGCCAGGATCTCGCCGGCCGCGTTGCGGAACCCGCTCACCGCCACCCAATCGCCCGGCGCCGCGACGTCCCCGCTGCTCCCGGGAAGCGGCCGGACCGTCTGACCGGCGACGACGAGGCTGCCGCCCGGATAGACCCGCTCAACCGGTCCCACTACCTCGTGCTCGACCGCGATGGCGTCGGCGACCAAGCCGGCGCGGCTGGGCCGGGCGACGACTTGGGCCACCTGTCCGATGCGGAGCGATGCCGGCGCCGCGGGCATGCCATCGACCTCGATCACCGCCACGCGGTTGCTTTCGATCTCGAACCCGTTGACGAAGATGCTGCCGAAGCCGGTGACGGTGCCGACCACGGCGGTGCCGCCGGTTCCGCCGATGCCGCGGTCGGCGAGGCTGGGGCCGCCGGTGCCGCCAATGCCGCGGTCGGCGACGGCCGGACCGCCGGTGCCGCCAATGCCGCGGTCGGCGACCGCCGGGCCACCGGTGCCGCCGATGCCCCGGTCCGCGACGCTCGGCGCGCCGGTACCGCCGATGCCGCGGTCGGCCCGGCTGCCGTTCGGGACCGGGCTGCAGCTGGCCAGCAGCGCCAGCGAGAGGGCGATCGGGGCGGCCAGGGGGCAGCGGCGGGGCATCACGCCTCCGGCGCCTGGCCGAGCGGATCGGGTTCGGCGAACAGGTAGACGCCGACATTGACCCGCTCGGTCTGCCCTGTATGCGCAGTGTCGTGGTCCAGCAGGCGCAGGGCCTCGCGATTGATCTGGACCAGCACCCGCTGCGCCGCGCTGCGCGCGAAGGCCTGCAGCCGGCGGGCCGCTTCAGGCGACAGACCGTCGTAATGTACGCTGCGGTCGACGAACGGGGCGGCGCCCGCGGCGGTGATATTGGCAACCGCCGCGGCGACGTGGTCGTGCAGGTTGCGGGCGAAATAGAACAACTGCTCGGCCTGCCCGGGCTTGGGCAGGAAGGCGTCCTCCTCCAGCACGATCCAGCCGTCGGCGCGAACCGTCACCAAGCCCTGGGCGAGCCAGGCTTCCAGCACGGTGCGCGGCCGGACGTCTTTCGTCACCGCCTCGACCAGGAGGTCGAACGACGGCAGGCCGGGTTCGGCCGTGCGCGGCAGCGGCAAGGGGTGGCCGTCCGCATCGGTCCAAGGCGCCGCACCGAGCCACCGCCCGACGATCTCGGCGCCGAGTGCCACCCCCGCCGGCACGTCCAGCTCCGCGGGAGACAGGGTGCGCAGGCGGCGCAGCTCCTTGCGGTGCACGCCGGTCAGCATGCTGATCCGGCTGTCGGTGCGCGACTTCGGATCGGGCAGCAGGTCGCGTGCCGCCACGTCCACATAGAGCTGGCGCAACACGTCGGCCAGGCGCGGAAACGTCACGCCGGCCAGGATCAGCAGCCGGACAAGCGGGCGCAGCAACCGCCGGATCAGCGGTATCAGCAGCTCGGCATCGGGCGTTACTGAAGCCTCGGCCATCTCACCTTTACCGCAGGATCGCCGCGCCAAGACCGGCGCGGTCGTACTCTGTGGGAGAATATCCCACAATGTTCGCCGGACGCAAGCAGGATTTGTGCGTCGGACAGCGTATACGCCTTCGCCGAAAGCGCTTGTAGTGGGAGAATTTCCCACATATCGTCTGTGTGGGACGAATTCCCGCAATCTTGGCGGGCGGCGCAGGAGAGAACGATGGACTTCGCTTCCGTGTTTCCGAAGATGCAGCGTTTCGCGCGCGTTCTGACCCGCTCCGCCACCGAAGCGGACGATTTGGTGCAGAAGACCTGCGAGCGGGCGATCAGCCGCGCCGACCAATGGCGCGGCGACACGCGCCTGGAAAGCTGGCTGTTCCGCATCATGCGCGGCATCTGGATCGACGAGGTCCGGGCCCGCGCCGCCCGCGGCCGCCAGCTCGCGAGTTTCTCGATCGAGCAGGGGGGCGAGGTGGTGGACGGCGGGCGGCTCGCCGAATTGCGCTTGCAACTGCAGGCGGTGATGGACGAGCTGCAGCAAATGCCGGAGATGGATCGGACGCTGCTGCTGATGGTGTGCGTCGATGGCCTGGCTTATCGGGAAGCGGCCGAGATGCTCGGCGTGCCGATCGGCACCGTGATGAGCCGCCTGTCGCGGGCGCGGTCGGAGCTCGGGGCCCGGCTGGAAGGCCGGACCCGGTTGCGGCGGCCGGCCGGCGCCAAGCGTGCGGAAGGTTCCGGCCGGACGGAACGCCGCCTGGCCGTTCCGATGCCGGCCTGAACGTGGGCCGATTGGGAGCGGCCGGTCAGCGGCCCCGGTCGACGCTCCAGGGGCCGCCGCCGAGAACTGCGAGAGCCAGGAACACGAAGCAGTAGAGGATTGCCGCGTCGCCGCCATTCATGATCGGGAACGGGCTGCGCGGCGCATGGGCCATCCAGTAGGCGAAGGCCATCTCACCCGACAGGACGAACGCGACCACGCGGGTGAACAGACCGGCCAGGAGCAGCAAGCCGCCGCCGAACTCCAGCACCGCCGCGAACCAGATCAGGCCGAACGTCGCCGGGAGACCGTTGGGCGGGGGTGCGGGAAAGCCGAACAGCTTCTGCGTCCCGTGCTCGATGAACAGCAGCGCCACGACGATTTGCAGCAGGCTGACGATGTGCGGCGTCCAGCGCGCGAGCGCGTCGACGCGAGGCGAGACGGTCGTGGTGCTCATAGCGATCTCCCCGTGGCTCAGATGCGCGCAGTTTTGATCCGGATGGGCGACGATGTCGACCTTTGCGCCAGGTCCGCGCGGCTATTTCTGCGGATAGCTGAAGGTGAAAGACTGGGTGAACGGGCTCCACCAGCCGGGCACGCCCGTTTCGGTGTCGACGTGGCGATAGAAGGCGGGCGCGTTCGGCGGCGCGAAGTTGTAGGTCAACTGGTAGCGTCCGGGGCCGCCCATTTTGACGTTGTCGGCGTAGTGCGGCCCGTCCTTGGCCACCATCGCCTTCAACGTGCCGGCCGTGTGCCAATCGCTGCCGAGCTTCTCCAGGCGGTAGCCGACAGTGAGGTAGGGCACCCAGGCGCCGTCCGGGTAGCCGAACACGTTGTCCGCGGTGGCGTGGACGTCGGCTTCGAGGTGGATGACGTCCGCCCCGTGCGCCATGCCGGGCATCATGGGCGCCATCTCGACGCCGATCAGGTAGTTGGCGACGATCTCCATGTCGTGCTGGTGCACGGGGCCACCGACGAAATATTCCCGCGCGGCGGCGGCATGGGACAGCAGCGCGGCGGCACAGGCCGCGGGCAAGGCGAAGCGAAACACGGCGGGGTTCCTCTCGGATAGCGCGGGTCAGATACGCGGATCAGATAAGCGGGAGTTCAGACGGCGCGCTGGGCCGAGTTCGAGGAGGCGCGGCCGATGGCCGGCCGGTTGACCAGCCGCGCACCGGCGACCAGCACCGCCAGGACGAGGAGGTAGGCGGCGAGCTGCACGCCGACCGGGCGGTCCGAGTAGCCGACCAGCGCGTGCAGCGCCTTGCCGACGATGCTGTTGTCCGGCAGCAGCGCGGAGGTGTCCCAAAGCTGGTCGCCCCAGCTCGGGATGATGTCGGCGGAGGCGAGGATCGCGGCTGCCTGGCCCGCCATGCCGGCCGCCAGCAGGGCGATCAGCCAGCTCGTGGTGGCGAACAGCCGCTTGACCGGGATGGCCAGCAGGCCGCGGTACAGCAGCCATGCGACCGCGGCGCCAAGCCCGATGCCCAGGGCGCCGCCCAGCAGCAACGGCACCGGGCCATCCTTGCTGGATGCGGCGATGCCATACAGGAACAGCACCACCTCGGCCCCTTCGCGCAGCACCGCGACGCCGACCACGACCGCCATCGCGGCCAGCGACTTCTGCCCGGCCGCAACCTGGCGGCCCATGGCCTGCATCTGCTGCGCCATCTCGCGGCCATGGCTGGCCATCCAGAGATTGTGCCAGCCGAGCATCAGCACGGCGACGATCAGGATCGACGCGGTGAACACCTCCTGGCCGACCCCGGCCAGGGCGTTCGACAGCGCGCCGGCGAAGCTGGCCAGCACGGCCGCGCCCAGCACGCCGGCGCCGATGCCCCCGGCCAGCCAGGGGCCGCGCCCGGCAATGCCGCGGGTGGCGGCCAAGACGATGCCGACGATGAGCCCGGCCTCGAGCACCTCGCGGAAGACGATCAGGAGACTGGCAAGCATGTCAGGGTTGCTCCGAGACGGTGATCGTGCCCTTGGCCGTGTCGGGGTGGAACTCGCCCACGAACGGGTAGGTGCCGGGCTTCAGCGGCCCGGCGTTCACGGTGACGACGCCGCCGGCGGTCACGATCTTCTCGACACGCAGATCATGGCTCTCGAACTCTTCCGGCGTGTCGTCGTGGTTGGTGACCTGAATGCGGAACCGCTGCCCGGCGGGCACCGTCGCCGTGGCCGGCGTGAAGGCATGGTCCTTGAGCGCGAGCTCGACGAGGACCATCTCGGCGGCCCGGGCCGGTTGCCAAGCGAAGGCTGCGACGGCGGCCAGAAGCGGCACTGACGCGCAGAAACGGAAACGGATGGCCGACAAGCGAGACCTCGGGGTTGACCTGTAGGCGTGATATTGCGAAGCGTTCGCAAATGCAAGCGGCGCGATGCGCTGAACCCTCAACCCAGCGGATCCGTGATGGCCGACCCCAGCCTGTTCGACGCCTTGAGGATCCCGACTGACACCTTGGTCGCGATCGACAACCGCACCCTGCATTTCGCGATGCAGCCGTATCATTTCGTCGTGCGCCTGGTGCATGTGGCGACCATGGGCGCGTTCTTCGGCGGCATCGGGCTGCTCGACTTGCGCTTGATGGGCTGGCGGGGGACGGTGCCGCTGCGGGGGTTCGCCGAGCACGTGTTACCGTGGTTGTACGCAACGTTCGGGGTCGCGGTGGCGACCGGGGCGGTGCTGTTCGCCTTTGATCCGGTGCATGTCGGCACCCACGCCTACTTCGCCCCGAAGCTGCTGCTGATCGCGCTCGGCCTTGGCAACGCGCTGCTGTTCCACCGCACCAGCTATCTGAGCGCATTGGCGACCGAGGGCACGCTGCCGTTCTCTGCCCGGGCGGCCGGGGCGGTGTCGCTGGCGATCTGGACCGGGGTGGTGGTGTGCTCGTCGCTCAACGTCGAGGGAGTGCCGAAGGTGCTGCTGCGTTAAGCTAACTCCGCTGGCGCTGGCCGCCCGGCCCGGTAAGCTGACGGCAAGCAAGCAAGGGGAGGGGCGTGCATGCGCATCGCGATCATCGGCCAGCAGGATTTCGGCAAGGCGACGCTGGAAGCGTTTCTGGCGCGGGGCGACACCGTCGCGGCGGTGTTCTGCGCCCCGGACACGGGGCGCCCCGACCCGTTGCGCCTCGCCGCCGAGGCGGCCGGCGTGCCGGTGCACCAGTTCGCCAAGCTCACCGGGCCTGAGGCGCTGGAGGCGTTGCAGGCCGCCGAGGCCGACATCGGGGTGATGGCCTATGTCACGCAATTCGTGCCGCAGCGGTTCTGCACCCTGCCGCCCCATGGCACGATCCAGTTCCACCCGAGCCTGCTGCCGCTGCATCGCGGCGCGTCGGCGATGAGCTGGGCGATCATGCTGGGCCGCACCGAGACCGGGTTCAGCATCTTCCGGCCGACCGACGGCCTGGATGAGGGGCCGCTGATCCTGTCGCGCGCCGTGCCAATCGAGCCGGACGACACGCTCGGCACGGTTTATTTCAACAAGATCTTCGCCGCCGGCGTGGCGGGCCTGCTGGAGGCCGCGGACCTCGTCGTGTCCGGCCGGGCCACCGAGACCGCGCAGCCGGAAGACGGCGCCGGTTATGAAGGGATCATCGGCGCGGCGGAATCACGGATCAACTGGGCGAGCCATGTCGACCTCACCTACAACCTGATCCGCGGCTGCAACCCGGCGCCGGGCGCCTGGACCACGCAGGACGGGCGCAAGCTGTTCCTGTTCGATTGCCGCAAGCGCATCGCGCAGACATTCGGCGCTGTGAAGGGCCAGAAGATCGGCCAGGTGGTGGCGGCGGGGCCGGACGGCATCACGATCTACGGCCAGGGCGGCTTCATCGACGTGCAGCGGCTGCGCTGGGACGGCGGCAAGAAGATCCCGGCCGCCGAGGCCGAACTATCGCCAGGCACGCTGCTCGGAACCTGAGTTCGGGCGGGTCTGGGGGCGCCGCCCCCAGCCTTTCCACCGGGTCTGGGGGCGCCGCCCCCAGCCTTTCCACTGAGCGCCCGGCCACCCGCCCGACGATCGCGAGCGTCGGCCCGCCCGTGTGCCAGGCGGGCGCCTGCGCGACCAACTCATCCAGCGTCCCCCGCAGCGTCCGCTGCTCCGGCCGCCCGCCCCGCTCGATCAGCGCGGCGGGCGTCGCCGGGTCGAGGCCGGCGCCCAGCAGCCCGTCCCGCAGCGCCGGCAGGGTATGCAGCCCCATGTAGATGGCGAGCGTGCCGGACCGGGCCAGCAGATGGAAGTCGAGGTCCAGCGTCTCGGTGCGCTGGTGCCCGGTGGCGAAGGTGACGGTCTGGGTCGCGTCCCGGTGGGTGAGCGGGATGCGGGCGCCGGCGGCGCAGGCCAGCGCCGCGGTG
Organism: uncultured Alphaproteobacteria bacterium; assembly: GCA_963792675.1. Classification (GTDB taxonomy): domain Bacteria; phylum Pseudomonadota; class Alphaproteobacteria; order Acetobacterales; family Acetobacteraceae; genus JBBROS01. Next base: position 3,767,817 of record CAWBWT010000002.1, on the reverse strand, counting down.
ATCCCCGGCACCACCTCGCAGGCGACGCCGGCGGCATCGAGCGCTTCGGCCTCCTCGCCGCCGCGGCCGAAGATGAACGGGTCGCCGCCCTTCAGCCGCACCACCTTGCGGCCGGCCTGGCCGAGCCGGACCAGCAGCGCGTTGATGTCTTCCTGCTTCATGGTGTGGTTGGAGCGGGCCTTGCCGACCAGGATGCGGTCGGCATCGCGCCGGGCCATATCGAGCACCTCCGGCGTGACGAGCCGGTCGTGCACGATCACGTCGGCCTCGCCGAGCAGGCGTTGCGCCCGCAAGGTGAGCAGGTCGGCCGAGCCCGGCCCGGCGCCGACCAGGTAGACGATGCCGGCCGGGTCGGGGCCGTCCTCGATCTCGCGCAGCAGCTCGCGTTCGGCCGCCTCGTCGGCGCCGGCCAGCACGAGGTCGGCGACCCGCCCGCCGAGCGCCCGCTCGAGCACGCGGCGGCGCAGCGCGACGTCGGGGAGGCGGGCGCGGATCAGCTCCTTGTAGCGTTCGGCCAGCGCGGCGAGGCGGCCGGTGGCGGGCGGGATCAGCGCCTCGATGCGGGCGCGGATGAGGCGGGCGAGCACCGGGGCGGCGCCGCCGGAGCTGACGGCGATCTGCAGCGGGGCGCGGTCGACGATGCTGGGGGTGATGTAGGTGCAGAGCGCCGGGCGGTCGACGACGTTGACCGGGATGCCGCGGGCCTTGGCCGTCTCGTAAAGCGCTTCCAGGGTGGCGTCGGCGGCGTCGGCGCCCACCGCGATGGCGGCGCCGTCGAGGTCGGCGGGGTCGAAGCCGGGGGTCGTGCGGACGACGGCGCCGGCGCCGCGCAACGCGTCGGCCTTGCGGGTGGCGGCCTCGCCGGCACCAACCACGAGGGCGTGGCGACCGCGCAGGTCGAGGAAGATCGGGAAATAGTCCATGCGCGAGTTTCCCATGTTGCGGGTGCGTGGGGTAGTGCGGGGCGCGGGCGGCGCGAGTTGGCGTGCGGGGGATCCACGGATGGTCGGAGAAGCGGGTTGAAGGTGCTGGAGGTGACCAACGTCGATTTCTCGCTGCGGCACTTTCTGCTGCCGCTGATGCGGGAGCTGGCGGCCCGCGGACACGAGGTGGTGGGGGTGTGTGCGGACGGGCCGCTGCTGGCCGAGGTGCGGTCGGAGGGGTTGCGGGTGGAACCGGTGCCGATGGCACGGAGCTTCTCGCCGCGGGCGCAATGGCGCGCGTTCCGGGCGCTGGTTCGGCTGATCCGGGCGGAGCGGCCGGACCTGGTGCACGCGCACATGCCGATCAGCGGCTTTCTGGCTCGGCTGGCGGCGCGGGCCTGCGGCGTGCCGGTGATCGCCTACACCTGCCACGGTTTCCTGTTCAACCAGCCAGGGCCCTGGCTGCGCCGGGCGGTGGCGTTCGCGATGGAGTGGGTCGGCGGGCGGATCACCGGGGTCTACACCACCGTCTCGACCGAGGAGGCAGCCGATGCGCGGCGGCTCGGCATCCATCGCGGCGCGGTCGGCGTCGGCAACGGCCGTGATCCGGCCCGGTTCCGTCCCGACCCGGCGGCCCGCGCCAGGGTGCGCGGCGAATTGGGCTGCGGCCCGGACGCCGTGGTCGTGGTGATCGTGTCGCGCCTGGTGCGTCACAAAGGCTATCCGGAACTGCTGGCGGCGATGGCCGAGGTGCCGGACTCCGAGTTATGGGTGGCCGGCGAGCGGCTCGCCTCGGACCACGGCGCCGACATGGAGCCACTGTTCGCCAAGGCCGGGCTGGGCGGGCGATTGCGGCGGCTCGGCTACCGCCGCGACATCGCCGCGGTGCTGGCGGCGGCGGACGTGTTCGCGCTGCCCAGCCATTTCGAGGGCCTGCCGATGTCGGTGATCGAGGCCATGCTGACGGGCTTGCCGGTGGTGGCGACTGCGATCCGCGGGCCGCGCGAGCAGGTCGTCGATGGCGAGACCGGATTGCTGGTGCCGCCCGGCGACGCGACCGCCCTGGCCGTGGCCTTGCGCCGCTTGGCCGGCGATGCGGCGGCGCGGTCGCGCATGGGGGCGGCGGGGCGGGATCGGGCACTCGCGCGGTACGACGAAGCCGTGGTGGTCGCAGCACTCGCGGCGCTGCTGGAAGCGGCGATGCGGCGGACGGCAACGAAAAACCCCCTCCCGCGAACGGAAGGGGGTTTCGGCCGCACTTGAGCGCGACGTTCGGCGGATTACCGGCCGGCGTAGATCGACGGCTCGACCCGGTTATGCGCGACCATCCAGTCGTTCATGCTCTTGGCCTGCGCATATTGCACCGTGCCCTCCTCGAAGCCGCGCGGCAGCGAGTTGGCGGTCTGCACCGGGCCTTCGCTGCCGTTGGTCGGCAGCACGTCGCCGGCCAGGCGCGACAGGTTGGAGCCGGGCCGGCCGACGACGTCCGGATACTGCGCGGACCCGGTGTCCGGGCCCAGCGCCGGGCGGGCCAGGCGGGTGCCGATATCGACCTGGTTGGGGAAGGGATTGCCATTGCCCTCGCCGGCGAAAGCGGGAGCTAAGCCGAGGCCGAGGCCGAGAACGGCGACGGCGGCGAGGAGGGTGTTCTTCATGATATCTGGTCCTGGTTAGGCACGGTCTTAAGGCTGGCCTGCCGATGATGGCGGCGTGTCCGAAGGGGAGGATCGCGTCGTCTGGAGCAGTAAATGGCGTTGTGTGCACTGCAGCGTAAGTGCGCTGCCGGGCATGTCACTTATGCGTCGATATATGGAGTGATCGGGAAACCATGCACTAGACGCAAAGCTCTGAGCGATCGGGCTTCAATGTCCGTGCGTTCGGGGGTATGCGCCCGGCATGACCGCTGCAAGCCCCGATCGCCTGGCGATCCGCCGTGCCCTGATCTCCGTTTCCGACAAGCAGGGCTTGGTGCCGCTGGCACAGGCCTTGGCGAGCCATGGCGCCGAGATCCTGTCGACCGGCGGCTCCTCCCGCGCGTTGCGTGCGGCCGGCGTGCCGGTGGTGGAGGTGGCCGACCACACCGGCTTTCCGGAGATCCTGGACGGGCGCGTGAAGACGCTGCTGCCGCAGGTGCATGGCGGCTTGCTGGGGCGCCGCGATCTGCCCGCGCACCTCGAGCAGATGGCGGCGCACGGGATCGCGCCGATCGACCTGGTGTGCGTCAACCTTTACCCGTTCGAGGCAACGGTCGCGTCCGGCGCGTGGGCCGCCGATTGCGTCGAGAACATCGACATTGGCGGCCCGGCCCTGATCCGCTCGGCGGCCAAGAATTTCGCCAGCGTCGTCGTGCTGACCGACCCGGCGCAATATGCCGCGTTCGGCGAAGAACTCGCGGCCGGCGGCACGACGCTCGACCTGCGCACGCGGCTGGCCGGGGCGGCCTATGCGCGGACGGCGGCTTACGACGCGGCGATCGCCGCCTGGTTCGCGCGGGGCGAACCGTTCCCGCCGCGCATGACGATCGGCGGGCGGCTGCGGCAGACGCTGCGCTACGGCGAGAACCCGCATCAGGCGGCCGCCTTCTACGTCAACGGCGACCGGCCCGGCATCGCGACGGCGCGCCAGGTGCAAGGCAAGGAGCTGTCCTACAACAACCTCAACGACACCGACGCGGCGTTCGAATGCGTGGCCGAGTTCGACCGCCCCGCGGTGGTGATCGTCAAGCACGCCAACCCCTGCGGCGTCGCCGTGGCCGGCGACCTCGCCGCGGCCTGGGACGCGGCGCTGCGCTGCGACCCGGTCAGCGCCTACGGCGGCATCGTCGCGACCAACCGGACACTCGACGCCGCTGCCGCGGAGCGGATTGCGGCAATTTTCTCCGAGGTGATCGTGGCGCCGGACGCGGACGCGGACGCGCTGGCGGTGTTGGCGCGCAAGAAGAACCTGCGCGTGCTGCTGACCGGCGGCTTGCCGGACCCGGCCGCTGCGGGGATCGCGGTGCGGTCGGTGGCGGGCGGGTTCCTGGCGCAAACGCGAGACAACGGGACGGTGGGGGGACGCGACCTGCGCGTGGTGACGCAGCGGGCGCCGTCTCAGGCGGAGCTGCGGGATTTGCTGTTCGCGTTCGCGGTGGCCAAGCACGCCAAGTCGAATGCGATCGTCTACGCCAAGGACGGGGCGACGGTTGGCATCGGCGCCGGGCAGATGAGCCGGGTCGACAGCGCCCGGATCGCCGCCTGGAAGGGAGCCGAGGCGGCACGGCTTGCCAAGCTCGAGCGGCCGCTGACGGAAGGCTCGGTGGTGGCATCGGACGCGTTCTTCCCGTTCGCCGACGGGCTGGAGACGGCAATCGCCGCCGGGGCGACGGCGGTGGTCCAGCCCGGCGGGTCCATGCGCGACGCGGAGGTGATCGCGGCGGCCGACAAGGCAGGCATCGCGATGGTGTTCACCGGGATGCGGCATTTCCGGCACTGAACGAGCCCAGGAAGATTTGAACGACTGTGCCGCTGCTTGCGTGATCCGGTTGTCTGCAAATGCAGGCATGTGTTGCCGGTTCGTCGGCTAGAACTCGACATTGCTGCTTCTGGTTTCTGACGCTCCAACAATTGCAATTGTGTTCGCCGATTTCTGACGTTGCCCAGTTACGAATTGGATACTAATTTCGATATACAAGGCGGCATTGCTTTATCGAAACGATGAAGGGTGTCACCGTGCAGAAGCTCCGCCTTCGTTCAACGTCTGTCGTGCTTTGCCTGACGATACTCGCGGGATGTGCCTCGCCCGCCTCGATCGCATATCTTGATCAAACACGGGCTGCCTGCGCCGCTCATGATCGTGATGCCTGCTATCGGTTGCCGTCGGCGGAGGCTGCCGTGGCGGCTGAGCGCGAGGCAAACGGTCGCGTTGCGGCGGCCGGAGTGCTAGGGGCGCTGGCCGGCGCCGCGATCGGTTATGAGGCAACTCGCCCGACCTACGTGTACGTTCGCCGTTGCCGTTGGTGCTGAGGGACCGGCACGACCGACCGGCAGGACTTGCGAGTGAGAGGCGGTTGCGTCATTTCGTCTCCGGCTTGACGTTTTCGTCTTGGACGTCATTTTCGCCGCATGCGGACATTCACTGAACTGAACGAGCGAGAGATCCTGGCGCTGGCGATCAGCAGCGAGGAGGAGGACGGGCGGATCTACATGGATTTCGCCGAGAGCCTGCGGGACGAGTTCCCGGACAGCGCCCGGGTGTTCGATGATATGGCCGCCGAGGAAAGCGAGCACCGGCGGCGGCTGATCGACTTGTTCGTCGACAAGTTCGGCTCGCATATCCCGCTGGTGCGCCGGGTCGACGTGAAGGGCGCCGTGGTGCGCAAGCCCGCCTGGATGATCCGGCCGCTCGGCATCGAGGCGGTGCGCCGGCACGCGCGGCAAATGGAGGTGGACGCGGCGCGGTTCTATGCCGAGTCCGCGAGCCGCACGAGCGACGCGTCCATCCGCAAGATGCTGGGCGATTTGGCCGAGGCGGAGATGGAGCACCAGACCACCGCGGGCGCCATCGAGGCCAAGCGGCTCCCGGGCGAGAAGCGGGTCGCCGAGGACGAGGACGCGCGCAAGCGGTTCGTGCTGCAGATCGTGCAGCCCGGCCTGGTCGGGCTGATGGACGGGTCGGTGTCCACCCTGGCACCGGTGTTCGCGGCGGCGTTCGCCACCACCAACAGCCACGACACGTTCCTGGTAGGCCTCGCCAGCTCGGTCGGCGCCGGCATCTCGATGGGCTTTGCCGAAGCGCTGGCCGATGACGGCAAGTTGTCGGGGCGGGGCACGCCGCTGCTGCGCGGCGTGGTGTGCGGGCTGATGACGGTGGCGGGCGGCATCGGCCACACGTTGCCTTATTTGATCAAGGATTTCTGGACGGCAACCGGCCTCGCAGCGGCGGTGACGGTCATGGAGTTGCTGACGATCGCCTGGATCCAGTGGAAGTACATGGACACCCCGCCGGTCGCCGCCGCCGCCAAGGTCATGCTGGGCGGCGCGCTGGTGCTGGCGGCCGGCATCCTGATCGGCAACGGCTGAGTTTGCCAGTCCGGGGCCGCAGGCCCCGGCGGGCGGCGCGTTCTCGCCCTAAAAGCTTGCCGCGACCCGGTCGGCAAGCCGCGCCGCCACCTCCGCCTTCGGCAGGCTGGGCCAAGCCTCGGCGCCGTCCGCGGTCACGAGCGTGACCTCGTTGCGGGCGCCGCCCATGATGCCGGTCTCGGGGCGCACGTCGTTGGCGACGATCCAGTCGCAGCCTTTGCGCGCGCGCTTGGCGGCGGCGTTGGCGGCGACATCGTCGGTTTCGGCGGCAAATCCGACCACCAGGCGCGGCCGATGCGGACCCGGCGCCGACAGCGTGGCGAGGATGTCGGGGTTGGTAGCCAAGGCGAGCGGCGGCGGCGGCTCGCCGGGCCGCTTCTTGAGCTTGTGCGTGGCGGCGCTCTCGACCCGCCAGTCGGCGACGGCGGCGGCGCAAATGGCGGCGTCGGCGGGCAGCGCGGCTTGGCAGGCGGCGAGCATCTCGGCCGCGGTCTCGACCGCGACCACGTGGGCGCCCGTCGGATCGGGCAGGGCGACGGGGCCGCGCACCAGCGTCACGCGGGCGCCGCGGGCCACGAGGGCGGCTGCGATGGCGTGGCCCTGGGTGCCGCTGCTGCGGTTGGCGATGTAGCGGACGGGGTCGATCGGTTCGTGCGTCGGCCCGGACGTCACCAGCACGTGACGGCCCGTCAGCGGTCTCGCACCGGGCCTCAGCAGCGCCTGGATCGCGGCCAGGATCACCGGCGGCTCGGCGAGGCGGCCGTAGCCGAACTCGTTGCAGGCCATGGCGCCCTCGTCGGGCCCCACGGTGTGGACCCCGCGGGCGCGCAGGGTGGCGAGGTTGGCGACGGTGGCCGGATGCGTCCACATGCGCACGTTCATCGCCGGCGCGATCAGCACCGGCTTGTCGGTCGCGAGCAGCACGGTGCTGGCGAGGTCGTCGGCCATCCCCGCCGCCATCTTTGCGAGTGTGTTGGCGGACGCCGGGGCGACCACCAGCAGGTCGGCCGCGCGGCTGAGCTGGATGTGCCCCATCTCGCTCTCGTCGGTCAGCGACCAAAGGTGGGTGAACACCTTCTCCTCCGTCAGCGCCTGCAGGCTGAGCGGGGTGACGAACTCGGCGCCGGCTTGGGTCAGCACGGCCGTGACCGCGATGCCGGCCTTGCGGGCGAGGCGGATCAGCTCGAGCGACTTGTAGGCGGCAATCCCGCCGGTGACGATCAGCAGGATGCGGCCGGCGCCCTGCATCCCGATGCCTCCCATCAAAGGCGCCAGCCGGAGTGAATGGCGGCGATCCCGCCCGACAGGTTGCGCACCCTAACGCGCTCGAGCCCGGCGTCCCGCATCATCGCGGCCAGCGTTTCCTGGTCGGGGAAGGTGCGGATGCTTTCGGCCAGGTAGCGGTAGCTCTCGGCGTCGCCGGCGACGAGGCGGCCGAGACGGGGCAGAACCTGGAACGACCAGAGCTCGTACGGCGCGTCGAGGGCGGCCACTTGGAGCCGCGAGAACTCGAGGCAGTGGAACTGCCCGCCCGGGCGCAGCATGCGCCGCGCTTCCCGCAGCACGGCCGGCTTGTCGGTGCAGTTGCGCAGCCCGAAGGCGATGGTGACGCGGTCGAACCTGGCATCGGGCAACGGGATCGCCTCGGCGTCGACGACGGCGATGGTGACGCCCTCGTCGCGGTTCTTGCCGCGGGCGACGGCAAGCATCTCCTCGTTGATGTCGGTCAGCGTGGCCGGGCCGCCGCCGGCGCGGCGCCAGGCGAAGGTGATGTCGCCGGTGCCGCCGGCGAGGTCGAGCAGGGTCCGGTTCGGGCGCGGGTCGAGGCCTTGGACGAACTCGCGCTTCCACAGCCGGTGGATGCCGAGCGACATCAAGTCGTTCATCACGTCGTAGCGGGGCGCCACGCTGTCGAACACGGCGCGGACCAGCGGCTTCTTCTCCGCCGCGGGCACGGTGCGGTAGCCGAAATCGGTCTCGGGATTGCTGCTCATGGTTCGAGCATATACGTGGGCGCGGCAATGCCGGAACTCCCAGAAGTCGAGACAGTGATGCGCGGGCTGGCGGCCCGGCTGGTGGGGCGGCGGATCGTGCGCGCCGCGGTGCGGCGGCCGGACATGCGCTGGGCGTTCCCGCCGGGGCTCGAGGCGACGCTGCAAGATGCGCTGGTGACCGGGTTCCGGCGCCGCGCCAAGTACATGCTGATGCGCCTCGAGGGTGGCAGCAGCGTGCTGATCCACCTGGGCATGTCGGGGCGGATGCTGATCCGCAAGCGCGGCGGGAACGAGCCGGTGCTGCACGAGCACGTGGCGCTCGAGACCGATGACGGCTGGGAGATCGGCTTCGTCGATCCGCGCCGGTTCGGCTCGGTGGACCTGGTGCCGACCGCGGACGAGGACGCGCACCGGCTGCTGGCCGGGCTGGGGCCGGAGCCGCTGGACCGGGCGTTCTCGCCGCGCGTGCTGGCGGCGGCGCTGGCCGGGCGGCGGACGCCGATCAAGGCGGCGCTGCTGGATCAGCGAGTGGTGGCGGGGTTGGGCAATATCTACGTCTGCGAGGCGCTGTTCCGGGCGGGCATCGCGCCGTCGCGGCTGGCGGGCGCGGTGTCCGGGGCGGCCGTCGCGCGGCTGGTGCGGGAGATCAAGGCCACGCTGACGGAGGCGATCGCGGCGGGCGGCTCGTCGTTGCGCGACTACGTGCAGCCCAGCGGGGAGTTGGGCTATTTCCAGCATGCCTGGAAGGTTTACGGCCGCGAGGGCGACCGCTGCGCCGATTGTCCGGGGGAGCCGTCCTGCCTGGGGATTTCGCGCATGGTCCAGGGCGGGCGGTCCACATTCTACTGCCCGCTGCGGCAGCGGCGGTGAGCGGCACACTTCGGCGGGCGAGGAATGACCGGATCAAGTCCGGCCATGATGGTCACGTGGGGCGAGGCGGCCGGCGCCCACTCCCCAACCGGTCGGCGGAGGCGTATGGCTTGGGGCAATCGATGGAGGTGCGCCGTGGCTGAGATGATCCTGGTCGAGACGCAAGGGGCGGTGGGGGTGATCCGGCTGAACCGGCCGGCGGCGTTGAACGCGCTGTGCGATCAGCTCATGGACGAACTCGGCGCCCAGCTGCTGGCCTTCGACGCGGACCCGGCGGTGGGATGCATCGTGCTGACCGGCTCGGACAAGGCGTTCGCGGCCGGGGCCGACATCAAGGAGATGAAGGACCGGACCTACCCGGCGGTCGTGCTCGACGATTTCATCGGCAACCGGTGGGAAACGGTGCTGCGGGTCAAGACGCCGGTGATCGCGGCGGTGGCCGGATTCGCGCTGGGCGGCGGCTGCGAGCTGGCGATGATGTGCGACATGATCGTGGCCGCCGACACCGCCAAGTTCGGCCAGCCGGAGATCAACCTGGGCGTGATCCCGGGCGCCGGCGGCACTCAGCGGCTGACGCGCGCCATCGGCAAGTCGAAGGCGATGGATCTGTGCCTGACCGGCCGGATGATGGACGCTGCCGAAGCGGAGCGGTGCAACCTGGTGAGCCGGGTGTTTCCGCAAGACATCCTGCTGGACGAGGCGGTGAAGATCGGGGCGAAGATCGCGTCGCAATCGCGCTATGCCGCGGCGATGGCGAAGAAGGCGGTCAACGCGGCGTATGAGACCACGCTGACCGAAGGGGTGAGGGCCGAGCGTTCGATGTTCCTCAGCCTGTTCGGCACGCCGGACCAGCGGGAAGGCATGTCGGCGTTTGCGGAGAAGCGGAAGCCGGTGTTCGGGCGTGGCGGGGACGGTTCGCCTTGACTCGGGCAGGGGGGGTCCATAGAACACCTGCCTCCGGGTGCGTGGCGCCCGATCCCATTTTTTGACCTGCATCGAAGAGACCTCATGGCCAATACTGCCTCCGCCCGCAAGCGCATCCGCCAGACGGAGAAGCGCACCCTTCGCAACCACGCCCGCAAGGCGCGGATGCGCACCTTCATCAAGAAGGTCGAGGTGGCGTGCGCGGCCGGCGACAAGGCAGCCGCGGCCGAGGCGCTTCGTTTGGCTCAGCCGGAGATGCAGCGGGCGGTCGGCAAGGGCGTGGCGCATTTGAACACGGTTTCGCGCAAGATCTCGCGGTTGTCGGCTCGGATCAAGGCGTTGTCGCCGGCCTGATTGGGCTGGACCGCACGCCGCGGTTTACTTCATCACTGGGTGTCGAGGCTCGGACGGCGAGCACGGTAGTTCGTGTTCGCCGTCTTTTTACTGAGCCGTTTCTATCGAATAATCGAATTCGATTGCCTCGAACCACGTGAAGACTTATCTTTGTCATAATGACGTTGCGAAACGCTCAGGCGTTTCTGCCGCCGCCGCTCCAAGGAAGGAAGACCGGTCTTGACCACGTCCAGCTCCGGCAGAGTGGACCCCGCTTCCGAAACCAGGCGCAATCCGCAGGTGGAGCAGCTGGCAGCCCAATGGGCGCGGATCCGCGGCAAGCTGCAGCAGGAAGTCGGCGACGTCGTTTACCGCACCTGGCTGCGTAACATGAGCCTGGCCGGCGTCGACGGCGACGAGGTGACGATCCAGCTGCCGTCGGCGTTCCAGCGCGACTGGGTGCGGATGCATTATTCCGACCGGCTCAACTCGCTGTGGCAGGCGGAGTGTGCCGGAATACGCCGGGTCGAGTTCCAGGCGTCGCGGGGCGAGGCAGCGACGGCTGACGCCGCGCCGGAACTCCCGGCCGTGGTGCAGCCTGCGGCGACGGACCGCTTGGCGGAGGTATCGGCGGCGCTCGACCCGAAGTTCCAGTTCGACAATTTCGTCGTTGGCAAGCCCAACGAGTTTGCCTATGCCTGTGCTCGCCGGGTGGCCGAGCTGCCGAACAGCCCGGGGTTCAACCCGCTGTTCCTGTACGGCGATGTCGGCCTGGGCAAGACGCACCTGATGCATGCGATCGGGCTCGAGCTGAGCCGGCGCGAGGGGGCGGCGGTGCAGGTCGCCTACATGTCGGCGGAAAAGTTCATGCACCGCTTCATCACCGCGATCCGCAGCCATGCGACGATGGAGTTCAAGCAGCAGCTGCGGTCCGTCGACGTGCTGATGATCGACGACATCCAGTTCCTGATCGGCAAGGACAGCACGCAAGAGGAGTTCTTCCACACCTTCAATGCGCTGGTGGAAGAGGGCAAGCAGATCGTTATCTCGGCCGACAAGTCGCCGTCCGACCTGAACGGCATCGAGGGGCGGCTCTCGACCCGGCTCGGCTGCGGCATGGTCGCCGACCTGCATGCGACCACGTTCGAGCTGCGGATGGGCATCCTCGAGGCCAAGGCGGCGCGCGCCGGCGTGGATATCCCGGGCAAGGTGCTGGAGTTCCTGGCGCACAAGGTCGACACCAACGTCCGCGAGCTCGAAGGCTGCCTGAACCGCCTGGTGGCGCATGCGAGCCTGTTCAACCGGCCCATCACGCTCGAAGGTGCGCAGACGGTGCTGCACGACATCCTGCGCGTGCACGACCGCCGGGTCACGATCGAGGAGATCCAGAAGCGGGTCGCCGAGCATTGGGGTCTGCGCGTCACCGACATGACCAGCTCGCGCCGGGCGCGCACGGTGGCGCGGCCGCGGCAGGTGGCGATGTACCTGTCCAAGCAGTTCACCGACCGGTCGCTGCCGGAGATCGGGCGCATGTTCGGCAACCGCGACCACACCACGGTAATGCATGCGGTGGCGAGGGTGGCCGAGCTGATGGCGGCCGACGCGGAATTCAAGGAACAAGTCGAGCTGATGGCGGGGTTGCTGAAGCGGTAGCGTGCCGGTGGGCGTCGCCTACGCTGCGCCGCTGATCCGATCGGGTTTGCGAGTCGGATCGCTTCCACTACAGTCGGCCGACGTGGCGCCTCGATTCGCCGAACGAGGCTCGAACAGGAAACGCACTGATGAAGTTCAAGGCCGACCGCGCCACGCTGCTCAAGGCGCTGGCCCATATCCAGAGCGTCGCCGAGAAGCGTAACACGATCCCAATCCTGGCCAATGCCCGGATCGAGGTCAGCCGGGGCAAGCTGACCCTGACCGCAACCGACATGGAAATCGCGGTCGTGGAGGAGGTGGCGGCGCAGGCGACCCGCGACGGCTCCACGACGGCGCCGGCCGGCACGTTGTATGAGATCGTGCGCAAGCTGCCGGACGGGGCGGATGTCGAGCTCGATCTCAACACCGATAACGGGCAGCTTCGGCTGCGCGCCGGCAAGTACGGGACCAGCCTCGTGACCTTGCCGGTGGAGGATTTCCCGGCCATGACCGCCGGGCAGTTGCCGCATCGCTTCCAACTCGGCGCGCAGGACCTGCGGGGGCTGATCGACCGCACCCGGTTCGCGATCAGCACCGAGGAAACGCGCTACTACCTGAACGGCATCTATCTGCACGCGGCCGCCGGCGACAGCGGCCCGGTGCTGCGCGCGGTCGCGACCGACGGGCATCGCCTGGCGCGGGTCGAGGTCGACGTGCCGGACGGCGCGGCCGGCATGCCGGGCGTGATCATCCCGCGCAAGACCGTCGCCGAGTTGCGCAAGCTGATCGACGAGGAAAGCGGCGAAGTCGAGATTGGCCTGTCTGACACCCGCATCCAGTTCAAGGCGGGTTCGGTGACGCTGACGAGCAAGCTGATCGACGGCACCTTCCCCGAGTACGAGCGGGTGATCCCGAAGGACAACGACAAGGTGCTGCGGGTCGGCGTCAAGGACTTCTCCGACGCGGTCGGCCGGGTGGCGGCGATCAGCAGCGAGCGCTCGCGGCCGATCAAGATGTCGCTCGGGACCGACCTGCTGACGCTCAGCGCCGCGAGCCCGGAGCAAGGCACCGCCAGCGAGGAGCTCGACGCCGACCGGGTGAAGTACGGCGCCTCGCCGCTCGAGATCGGGTTCCAGGCGCGCTATCTGTCCGACATCACCGACCAGATCGAGGGCGAGGTGGAGTTCCACTTCTCCGACGGCTCGGCGCCCACCGTCGTCCGCGACGCCAGCGACGCCTCGGCGCTCTACGTGCTGATGCCGATGCGGGTCTGATCCCGCCCGACCGCACCCTTTGCAGCCCGCAAACCCGATCGCCACACCCCGCTAGCCGGATGCGGCTGCTCCGGCTGACGCTCACCGACTTCCGCAACTACGCCGCGCTGACCTGGCGGCCGGAGGCGCGGTTGTGCGTGCTGACCGGGCCCAACGGGTCGGGCAAGACCAACCTGCTGGAAGCAGTGTCGCTGCTGACGCCGGGGCGCGGCCTACGTGGGGCGCGCAATGCCGAGTTCCTGCGGCGCGACGCCGCCAGTCCGGGGTCCAGTCCGGGGCCCACTCCGGGGCCCACTCCGGGGCGATGGGGCGTGAACGCCGAGCTGCAGCAGGGCGAGGAACGGCACGAGATCGGCACCGGCTCGCCGCCGGAGGGGACGGCCGACCGGCGCGTGTTCCGGCTCGACGGGGCGCCGCCGCGCAGCCAGGCCGCCGTGGCCGCGGTGTGCGCTTCGGTCTGGCTGACGCCGCAGATGGACCGGCTGTTCGGGGAAGGCGCGTCCGGCCGCCGCCGCTTCCTGGACCGGCTGGTCTGGGCGCTTGAGCCCGGCCATGCGCGCGAAGTGTCGGCCTACGAGGCGGCGACGGCGGGGCGCAACCGGCTGCTGGCGCGTGGCGGCGCCGACCCGGCGTGGCTGTCCGGTCTCGAGGACGGCATGGCCCGGCACGGCGTGGCGGCGGCCGCGGCGCGGGCCGGGCTGGTGGCGCGGCTGAACGCGGTGCTGTCCGCGGGCGCGGCCGGCGCGTTCCCCGCGGCGCGGCTGGTGCTGGCGGACGAGATCGCCGCGCGGTTGGCAGAGGCGCCGGCGCTGGCGGTCGAGGATTGGCTGCGTGCCGCCCTGGCCGCCGGCCGGGCCGCCGACGCGGCCGCCGGTGCAGCCGGGGTGGGCGCGCACCGGGCCGACATGCTGCTCGAGGATGCGGCGACCGGCCTGCCCGCGGCCGGCGCAAGCACCGGTCAGCAGAAGGCACTGCTGATCGGGGTGGTGCTGGGGCACGCCGCCCTGATCGCGGCGGAGCGGGGGCAACCGCCGCTGCTGCTGCTCGACGAGCCGGCGGTGCATCTCGACGCGGCGCGGCGTGCGGCGCTGTGGGCGGCGCTGGTGGACGGGCCGGCCCAGGTCGTGCTCACCGGGACGGACCGGGAGGCGTTCGCGCCGCTCGCGGGCGCGGCGGCATTCTGGCGAACGGGCGGTGGCGAGCTTACCGCAGATTGAGCGGCGCCAGGTGACGCGCGCTATACGGTCAGGACGATCTTGCCCAAATGCTGGTTGGCGCGCATGTGGGCCTGCGCGTCGTTGGCTTGCTCGAGCGGGAAGGTGCGGTCGATCGGCAATGCGAGCGAGCCGGCCTCCACCGCGTCCCAGAGGTCCTCGCGCATGCGGCGGTTGATCTCGCGCACCTCGTCCAGGCTGCGGGTGCGGAAGGTGACGCCGACATAGGTGATCCGCCGCGCGGCATGCAGGTCGAAGTCGAACTCGCCGGTGGCCCCGCCCAGGCGGCCGACGTTGACGATGCGGCCCAGGATCCGGGTCGCTTGCAGCGAGCCGCGCGACGTCGGCGCCGAGATCTGGTCGACCACGAGGTCGACCCCCTTGCCGCCGGTCGCGGCCAGCACGGCCTCCGGCCAGGCCGGGTCGTGGCTGTCGACCGCGAGGTCGGCGCCGAAGTCCGCCAGCCGGGCGCGGCGGGCCGGGTTGGTGGAGCTGCCGACCACCAAGCCGGCGCCGAGGTGCTTGGCGATCTGCAGGCCCATCAAGCCGACCCCGGAACTCGCCCCTTGGATCAGCACGGCTTGGCCGGGCCGCATCTCGCCGGCGGTGACGAGGGCGTTGTGCATGGTCTGCAGCGCGATCGGCAGGGTCGCCGCCCGCTCCCAGCCCATGTTGTTGCCGGGGACCGTGCTGACCCGGCCCCAATCGGTCACGGCATACTCGGCATAGCCGCCGTTGCCGGAGCACATCACCCGGTCGCCTTCGCGCACCGTGGTCACGTTCTCGCCCACGCCCGCCACTTCGCCGGCCCATTCGAGGCCGATCGTGGAGCCTTCGCCGCCGAGCGCGCCATGGGCATGGCCTGCCGCCATGGCCAGTTCGGCCCGGTTCAGCCCGGCGGCGCGGACACGCACCAGCACCTCGTCGGGGCCGGGGCGCGGGGTGGGAACCTCGCGGAGTTCGAGGCCGGACTTGCCGACGACCATGGCGCGCATCGCGAACATCCCTTGTGTGTCGCGCGGGACGATAGGCGGCCAGCCCGGCAAGTCAAACCGCGAAGGGGCTGCCGAACGCGTCCGCGGCGTGGCACTCTGCTGCCGTGCTGCCAAAACCGCCAGGGAGAGCGAAATGACGAAGACACTTGCCTTCGCGTTGGCCACGCTGCTGCTGACGGCCGGGATGGCGAGCGCTCAGGGCAGCGGAGCGGCCCACCAGCATATGACGATGCCGGGCGCAGCAGGGGGGCCAGGCGCAGCCGCGGCGCCAGGCGCCGCCGGGGGGCCTGGCGCTGGCGCGGCAGCTCCGGGTGCCCAGAACGAGGCAGCCAGAGCCTACGCGGCGGCCAATGACAAGATGATGGCCGGCATGGGCCGGCCGTTGTCGGGCGATGCCGACCGGGACTTCGTGGAAGGGATGCTGCCGCATCACCTGGGTGCGGTGGAGATGGCGCAGGTGCAGCTGCGCTACGGCCGCGACCCGGCGTTGCGGCGGCTGGCGCAGCGGATCGTGACGGCGCAGGAGAAAGAGATCGCCGAGCTGCAGGCCTGGCAGCGCGCCCATCCGCGGTAGCGGCCAGCCGTTGCTGATACGGTGGCGCTCGGCGGCACGGTGATTGCTTGATCCCGCTTGGCTGCGTCAACAGGAGAACCTCATGCCGCTTGGAAAGCTCTGGTCGATCGTCGGTGTTGGCCTGTTATTGGCCGGCGGCGGCGCGGCGGCGAAGGAGTGGAAGACGGTCCGGTTCGGCATGGACGCCACCTACCCGCCGTTCGAGAGCGTCGATGCCAAGGGCCAGATCGTCGGCTTCGAGGTGGATTACGCGAACGCGCTGTGCGCCAAGATGAAGGTCACCTGCACGTTTCAGAACCAGGATTGGGACGGGGTGATCCCGGCATTGCTGTCGGGCAAGTACGACGTGATCTTCTCCAGCATGAACATGACGCCGGCACGGGCGCAGAAGGTGCTGTTCTCCGACATGTACTACGCCACCTCGCCGATCTGGGCGACGCAGGCCGGGACCAAGAGCGACGACACCTCGGACGCCGTGATGAAGGGCAAGCTGATCGGCACCCAGTCCTCGACGGTGTTCGCCAACTACCTCGAGAAGAACTACAAGGGTGCCGAGATCAAGCTCTATCCCGGCGGCGACGAGCCGTTCCTGGACCTGGCGAGCGGGCGTCTCGACTACGTCGTGAGCGACATCCTGGTCGGGGAAAAATTCATGGAGAAGAACCCGGGCTGCTGCCGCATCATCAAGAAGATCGACCGCACGCCGGACATCTTCGGCCCCGGCGTGGGCGCCGCGTTCCGGCCCGACGACACCGACCTGAAGGACATGTTCAACAAGGCCATCGCCGAGGCCGACGCCGACGGCACCTACAAGACGATCGCCGCCAAGTACTTCAAGATCGACATCCGCGGGAAGTAGCGGCGCGTGTCCAATGTGGCGTTGCTGTTCGGAGCCGACGGTTGGGGCCCGCTGCTGCTGCAGGGGGCACTGATCACGGTGACGCTGTCGCTGGCGACCGTCCCGTTCGGCTTCGGCGGCGGCCTGCTGCTGGCGGTCTTGAAGATGCAGCCGAACCGGCCGTTGCGGGCGGTGTGCGATGCCTACACGACGTTCTTCCGCGGCATTCCCGACCTGCTGTCGCTGTTCATCGTCTATTTCGGGTTGCAAGCCCTGCTGAATGTGCTGGCTCGGCAGTTCGGTGACGGGTGGCACATCGAGATGAACGCGTTCGTCGCCGGGGTGATCGCGCTTTCGGTCGTGGTGGCGGCCTATTCGAGCGAGGTCTGGGTCGCGTCGCTGCAAGCGGTTCCGCCGGGTCAGGCGGAGGCGGCCCGCTCGCTCGGGATGGACGGCAAGCGGGTGTTCTTTCTGGTCGTGCTGCCGCAGCTCGGGCGGGTCGCGCTGCCGGGGCTCGGCAACATCTGGACCATCCTGGTGAAGGATACCTCGCTGATCTCGACCCTCGCGGTCATGGACCTGCTACGGGCGGCGTCCGAGGCGAGTCGGGCGACCACCAAGCCGCTGGTGTTCTACAGCGCGGCGGCGGGGGTGTACCTGGTGTTCAGCATCGTCTCGGGCATGGGGCAGGCGGCGCTGGAGCGCCGGGCCAACCAGGGTTACGCCTGATGCTGACGCAGCTCGTGGGGTCCGTGCTCGACCTCGACCTGCTGTCCACGTACGGCTGGCGGTTGCTGTCGGGCATCTGGGTCACCGCCGAGGTCGTGGTGCTGTCGTGCTGCCTCGGGTTCCTGCTGGCGATCCCGCTGTCGCGGGCCCGTATGGCGCGCAACGTGCTGGTCGGCTGGCCCGCCTTGGCCTACGTCACGTTCTTCCGCGGCACCCCGCTGCTGTGCCAGCTGTATCTGGTCTATTACGGCGCCGGCGAATTGCGGCCGTCCTTGCAGGATTTGGGCGTGTGGTGGTTTTTCCGCGACTCGTTCTATTGCTGCATCACCGTATTCACAATGAACACGGCCGCCTACCAGGCGGAGATCCTCCGCGGCGCAATCACGTCGGTGCCGAAGGGGCAGTTGGAGGCGGCACGCGCCTTGGGCCTCTCGCCCTACCGGGTCGCGCGGCACGTGGTCGGGCCGCAGGCGCTGCTGGTCGCGCTGCGGCCGCTCGGCAACGAGCTGATCAGCATGATCAAGGCCAGTGCGCTCGCGGCGATCGTGACCTTGCTCGACCTGATGGGCCAGACCCGGTTCATCTTCGCCCGCACCTTCGAGTTCACCGTCTACCTGTACGCGGCGCTCGTTTACCTCGCCATCACCGAGGCGATCGGCCGGCTCTGGGCCTGGATGGAGCGGCGCCTGTCGCGGCATCTGGCCCCGATCGCGCAGCCGCAGTTCGAGGTGGTGGCAGGGCGGGGTGTGGCGCGCCCGGGCCTGGCCGCGCCTTCGCTGAAGTGAGGCGGGCGTCACCTGCCCAAGCGAACCGCCGAGACCGCAGCTTCACACGCCGGGGGCAGCGGCCCCGGACCCGCGTGCCTGCCGGGCGGCCGCGACCACGCACAGGATCTCGAACAGGATCGAAGCGCCGTTGAACGAGGTGATGTTGCCGACGTCGAAGGGCGGGCTCACCTCCACCAAATCGGCGCCGACGAAATCGATGCCGCGCAGCCCGCGCACCATCCGCAGCGCCTCGATCGTGGTCATGCCGCCGGCCTCGGGCGTGCCGGTGCCGGGCGCATAGACCGGGTCCAGACTGTCGATATCGTAGCTCAAGTAGGTGGGACCGCTGCCGACGACCCGAAGCGCTTCCTCGACCGCCCAGCGCCAGCCGCGATCATGCAGTTCGTCCATCGGCATCACCCGCATGCCGCTCTCCTCGCTGAACGCCCACAAGCTGCCGGCTACAGTGCTGGTGCCGCGGAGCCCGATCTGGATCACCCGCTTCGGGTCCAGCACACCTTCCTCTACGGCCCGGCGGAACGGCGCGCCGTGGTGGAAGCGCGATCCCATGTAGTCGTCGCCGGTGTCGCCATGCGCGTCGATGTGCACCATGCCGACCGGCCGTCCGGCGCCGACCGCGCGCAGGATCGGCAATGTCATCGAATGGTCACCGCCGATGCTGACCGGCGTCACCCCGGCGGCGACCACCTGGCGGTAGAACGCCTCGATCTCGGCATGCGCCCCGGTCAGCTCGAACGGCCGCTCGATCCAGCAATCGCCGAGGTCGCGGATGCGCAGCGCGCTGAACGGCTCCTGGTTCGTCGCGGTGTTGACCGGGCGCAGCAGGCTCGACTGGTTGCGCACCTCGCGCGGGCCGTGCCTGGTGCCGGCGCGATGGGTGACGCCGCCGTCGAACGGCACTCCGATCAGCCCGATGTCGCAGTCGAGCGTGTCGCCGACCGGCGTTCGGAAGAAGGTGGGGATGCCGACGAAGCGCGGCTGCTTCTGCGGATCGGTCATGGCCGGGTAGTGCTGGGCGGGTTTGAGCGTCATGCGGACCCGTTTAGACCAGGTGTTGCGCGAACGCGACCCGCCAGCGCCGCCCGGGCTCGCGCCGCGTCGCGGGCCAGGCCGAGCAGGGCCGGGATCTGCCACGGGCGCCGCAGCGTCGCGAGCGCCACCCGTGCGGCACCGATCCGCCCCGACCCGTCGAGCGCCACCAGCGCCGCATAGGGGAGATCAAGCTCGGCCTCGTCGCACACCGCCCGCAGCACCGCGAATGTTTTGCCCGCCGCCGCCGCCACCCGCGCCACCGCCGCGCTCTCGAGGTCCACGGCCTGGGCGCCGGCCTCCCGAGCCGCACGCTTGGCCGCCGCGGTGGCGAGGAGGGTGCCGCCGCCGAGCAGCACGTGACCGGTGCCGCCGCCGAGCGCCGCTTGCAGGTCCGGGTCGGTGGGCCAGGCCTCGTCCCCGTCCACGACGCGGTCCGGCACCAGCAGCGTGCCGGGGTGCAACGCCGGGTCGAGCCCGCCGGCCAGGCCGAAGCTGACGAAGCCGCGCACGGCGGGGGCGAGCAACTGGGCCGCACGGGCGGCGCCGGCCGCATCGCCGCCGCCAACGGCGACGGGCACGCCCCAGCGCCGGGCCAGGCGCGCCTCCGCCTCGAGCCCGACCACCACCCCAAGCGGCATCACATGGAGGGGACCGTCACCCCGATCATGTCGCCTTCGCGCACGAGCGCCGCCAGCCGCGCTTCGTCCCAGCCCTCGGTCCCGGACGGGCGCAGCGGCAGCACCATCCAACGGTAGTCGGCCGTGCTGTCCACCACCCGGATCTTGACCCCGGGCTCCAGCCGCGTGCCCCATTCCGCCAGCACGCCGGCCGGGTCGCGGATCGCCCGGGCGCGGTAGGCCGGCGACTTGAACCAGAACGGCGGGATGCCGAGCACGGCGCGCGGGTAGCAGCTGCAGAGCGTGCAAACGACCAGGTGGTGCACCGACGGCGTGTTCTCGAGAACGCCGAGCGGCGGCATGCCGCGCATCGGGATGCCCATCGCCTCGGCCGCCGCGGTGCCGTCGTCCAGCATGGCGCCGCGGAAGGCGGGGTCGGTCCAGGCGCGCGCCACCATCGCGGCGCCGCGCTCCGGACTCGCCCGGTCAGTGGCCTCCATGCGCTCGGCGATCTCATCGGCGGTAATGACGCCCTTTTCCGTCAGCAGCAGCCGGACGGCCGCGAGCAGCCGGTCGCCTTCGAGCAGTGCAGTCATGCGACGGGCTCCAGCCAGGGTTCGAAGATTTCGACCAGCACCTCGTCGCCGCCGGCGTCGGGCCACAGCGCGGTGGGTCGGAAGGCGACGTGGTACAGGTCCAGCCGGGCGGCCGGGCGGGCGAAGGCGAGGTCCTCGGGGTTGGCGAAGCGCCCCAGGTGACGCACCACGGTGCCGGGCCGTCCGCGCAGATAGTGCGGCGTGCGGATGTGGCAGGGTCCGCGCGTCTCGGGCCAGTCGTCCCGCACCCGGATCTCGGTTCCAGGAGTCAGCATCGCTGCACGGCCGCATGCAGCTCCGCCTCGGTGATCACGCCTTTCAGGACGAGGTTGGCGGCGATCGAGCGCATCCACTTCTCGTAGTAGCTGAGCCGGAGGTACTCGTCCTCCGGGATTGCCTCGATGCCGCGCCTGAGCTCGTCCACCGACATCACCCCCTTGGCGCCGAGCACGCCGCGCAGCGCGTCCACCTCGCGGTCGAACGCGGTCAGGCCGTGCGGCGACTGGTCGATCGGCTCGCACAGGAACTTGCTCACCCCGCCCATGTCGTGGTGCGCCCGGGCCGCCGGCTCCGTGCTTGCAGCTTGCGTTGTCATTGGATGACCTCCCCCGGGAACGTGCCCCAGATCTCGGACCGCTTGATCCAGCCACGATAATCCTGCACCTGCGCCTGGCACCAGTCCGACGTGGCCTCGCACGACCGCAGCCGCACGATGACGCCCTGCTTCAGCCGCGCCACCGCGCCGGCGTCGTCTTGCGGGTCGCGGCGGAGCACGTGCTCGCCGCCGATCACGACGCCCGACCGGCGCGGCGCCAGCGTCGCCTGGTGGACCCAGCCCTTGGTCCCCTCGGGGTCGCGCACCAGGCGCCAGACCTCGAACTCGCGCTCGATCAGCACCGGCAGGTCACGCCGCTTGTACACCCAGTCGATCGGGTAACGGGTGCCCGGACCGGTGCGCAGGTTGACCTCGTCGGAGCGTAGGGAGGCGAAGCGGGGCAGCGGGTTCCCGGTGTTGGTGCCCTTGGCCGGCTCGGCGGGCTTTTCGGGCTCGGGCGCCGGCACCGGAGAGGTCGCCGGCGCGGCCGTGGGCGGCTTGGCCCCGGGTTTCGCCGTCGGATGACCGGGCGCGCCCGGCTTGGGCTGCACCAAGGGCGTCCGCTGCACCGGGGTGCGCGGGGCGGCCTGGATGTTCGGCTTGCCGGACGGGCCGCTTTGGTGCGGCGAGGGCTGGTGCGTCGGGGTCTGTTGCGATGGGGTCTGGTGCGGCGGGGTCGGCTTCGGAGAGGGCGCCGGCTGCGCGGCGGCCACGGACCCGCCCAGGATCAGCAGCACGACGGCACGGGGCAAGGTTGATGGCATCGTGCATCCCTGCCAACCGGCTGCTCCCCGGTCAAGCACGCGGACCCCGACCGGCTACAACGTCACGATCGCCCCGGCGCCGACGGCCGACAGGAAGGTCGGAATGCCCGCCACCTCTACCCCCGGCAGCAGCGACCCGGCCTCGACTCCGGCCATTGCCAACCCCGAGTCGCACGCCAGCAACCGAACGCCGAGCTCGCTGGCCGCCATCCGCAGTTCGTCGATCCCGGCCACGCCGCGCCCCGCGACCATCGCGTCGCGCGCCGCATCGGCAACGCCGGACCAGTCGGCCGCCAACGCCCGGCAGCCCTCATTGGTGGCGAACAGCACCACACCCCGCCCGACCGCGGCCGCGCCGGCTGCCAGCATGAACGCATAGTGCGCCCGCTCGTGCCCGCCCGAGATCAGCAGGATACCGAGCGGCCCCGGGTTGACGGGTGGCGGGTCAGGCGGCATCGCAGGCAAGCGAGGTGATGCGCGGCCGGGCGCCGCACAGCGCGCAATCCGGGTCGCGCCGGAGCCGCACCGTGCGCACCCGGGCGGCCAGCGCGTCCCAGATCAGCAGCCGGCCCGACAACCCCTCGCCGACGCCGATGATCTCCTTCAGCACTTCGGTCGCCTGCAGGCTGCCCATCACGCCGGTGACCGCCCCCAGGATCCCCGCCTCGCCGCAGGACGGCACCAGGCCGTCCGGCGGCGCGGCCGGATACAGGCAGCGGTAGCAGGGGCCGTCCGGGTCGGCGTGCGGCTTGAACGTCGAGAGCTGCCCGTCGAACCGCAGCACCGCCGCCGACACCAGCGTGCGCCGCGCCAGCACGCAGGCGTCGGCCACCAGGAAGCGGGTCGCGAAATTGTCGCTGCCGTCGCAAACGAGGTCGTAGCGCCCGACCAGATCGAGCGCATTGGCCGCCGTCAGCCGGGTCTCGTGCGCCTCGATGACCACGTCGGGGTTGATCGCCCGTGCGGCGGCGGCGCGCCGACTGCACTTTCGGCTGGCCCAACCGGTCGGTCGTGTGCGCCACTTGGCGCTGCAAGTTCGACAGCTCGACCCGGTCGTCGTCGATCAGCCCGATCGTGCCGACCCCCGCCGCCGCCAAATAGAGCAACAGCGGGCTGCCGAGTCCGCCGGCGCCGACCACGAGGACCCGCGCCGCGCGCAGCCGCGCCTGACCGGCGCCGCCCACCTCGGCCAGCAGGATGTGGCGCGAGTAGCGGGTGATCTCGTCTTCCGTGAAATCAAGATTCATGGTCAAGACATAGGCGAATGGAGGGTGGTTTGCGATGGAGGCGACCGCAGGGCAGGGATCGTCGGACGGCGCGCTGGTTTTGTTCAGCGGCGGCCAGGACAGCACCGCGTGCCTCGCCTGGGCGCTCGAGCGGTTTGCTTACGTCGAGACCGTCGGTTTCGCATACGGCCAGCGCCATGCCGTCGAGCTTGCCGTCCGCCCGGCGATCCGGGCCGCGCTGGCGCCGCGCTGGCCGGGCCGGCTCGGGCCTGATCACCTGCTCGACCTCGCCGGCCCGATCGCCGGGTTGGGCGCCACCGCGCTGACGTCCGACGCCGCAATCGCGATGGGCGCCGACGGCTTGCCGACCACCTTCGTGCCGGGCCGCAACCTGTTGTTCCTGACGGTGGCGGGCGCACTCGCCTATCGCCGCGACCTGCGCCACATCGTCGGCGGCATGTGCGAGACCGATTACAGCGGCTACCCGGATTGCCGCGACGACACCATCAAGGCGATGCAGCTTGCGCTCAACCTCGGCATGCAGCGCCGGTTCGTGCTGCACACGCCGCTGATGTGGCTCGACAAGGCAGCAACCTTCGCCATGGCGGACAGGTTTGGCATCCTCGACACCACCCTCGAACTCACCCACACGTGCTACCGGGGCGACCGCACCCATCGCCACCCGTGGGGCTATGGCTGTGCCGATTGTCCGGCCTGCCAACTCCGCGCCGAAGGTTGGCGCCAATGGAAAGCCGCGTCCGCATGATCGATTTCTTCGAAGGCCTGATCCAGCAATACGGCTACGGCATGGTCGGCCTGGTGATCGGCCTGGAGGCGATGGGCTTGCCGTTGCCCGGCGAAAGCCTGCTGATCGCCACCGCCATCTATGCCGCCACCACCCACAACCTGGCGATCGAGTGGATCGTCATCTCGGCGGCAATCGGCGCCATCATGGGCGACAATCTCGGCTACCTGATCGGCCACAAGCTGGGCCGGCCGGCGCTGGAGAAGTATGGTCCCAAGATCTACCTGACGGTGGAGCGGCAGCGGCTCGGCCAATACCTGTTCATGAAGTACGGCGGCCTGGTGGTGTTCGTGGGCCGCTTCGTCGCCTTCATGCGCACCTTCGCCGCCCTGCTGGCCGGCGCCAATCGGATGCGCTGGGGCCGCTTCCTGTTCTGGAACGCCCTGGGCGGCATCGTCTGGACGCACCTCTACGGCATCACCGCCTACCTGCTCGGCTCGCAAGCGCACAAGCTGGCCGGCCCGATCGGCATCGGCATCGGCATCGTCGCCGCGGTCGCGGCGGTGTTCGTGATCCGGTTCCTGAAAAAGAACGAGAAACGGCTGATCGAGCGGGCCACGGCCGAGATGGAGGCGAGCGAAAAGGCGACCTCCGGCAAGAAATCCGCACGCAAGGCAAAGGCTGATCCGGTTCCCTCCTGACCGGCCGGGCTGGCCTCGGTTGACCCAAAACGCAGAACTCCGTATTAATTTCTCTATCGTTATAAATGGCTGAGCAGCCAGCCGCGCTGTTCCGTCCGGTCGACAAGCGCTCTCTCACGACTGCGCCCATCCCCATCCTGAGAGGTTGCCTGCATGTCGCTTCGAACCCTGGCCAAGCGGACGCTGACGCGGATCGTGCCCCCGTCCGTCATCGCGCCGCTGATCCCGTTCGCCAGCCCCAACCTCGATGCCGCCGCCTGGGACGCCGAGTATTCCAGCGAGCAATGGGCCCGGCTGCATTCCATCGACGAGTTGTCCCGGTATAGCCTGATCGTCGGCTATTGCGGCTTCCTGCGTCCGGGCGGATCGACGCTCGAAGTCGGCTGCGGCGAGGGCGTGCTGGCCCGGCGGGTGCGCAGCGCCGGCATCTCCCGCTATCTCGGCATCGACATCTCCGCCCAGGCGATCGGCGCGGCCAAGGCGGCCGGTCTCGAGGGCTGCGAGTTCGAGGTCGCCGACGCGGAGACCTTCGCGCCGCCGCCGGGACAGCGGTTCGATGTGCTGATCTTCAATGAAAGTCTCTACTATTTCAAACAACCCGACCGCGAGGCCATCCGCTATTCGGAGTGCTTGACCGCCGACGGTATCGTCATTGTTTCCCTCGAGAATGTCGTCCGCAGCCACCAGATCTGGTCGATGCTCGGACACGCCTTCAAAACCCTCGACAGCGTGCGCGTGGCCCATGGGCACCTGTCGTGGGACGTGAAGGTGCTGCAACGCTCGAACGCGCCGGGTCGGTAGCCGCCGCGGCCGGCAGGGGACGGTCGTTGCGGCGTCGGCTCGGCGGCGGCGTCGGCCGGCTGCTTGTGTTGGGGGCCCTGCTCGGCAAGGCCACCGGCTTCCTGCGGGAAGTGATCATGGCCCGGCTGATCGGCGTATCCCCGATCGCCGACGCGTTCCGCGGCGCGCTCACCGCCTCCTGGATCCCGATCGCGCCGCTGCAAGGCGACACCGTGCCGGCGGTGCTGGTGCCGTTGCATCGGGAGTGGGTGCGCGAAGGCAAGGCGGCGCGCAACTTCACCGCGTTGACGGCGGCGCTCGTGATGCTGACGGTCGCGCTGACGGCGATGATGATCCTGTTCGCCGGCTGGTGGACCGGGCTGGTCGTCACCGGCTTCGACGCCGAGACCCTGGCGCTGACCCGGCGGTTCGCGATGGTGATGGCGCTGGCGATGCCAGCCTCGGTGCTGTTCAACTGCCTGGTCTCGGTCGAGCTCTCGCTCGGCCAGGCGCGGCTCGCGACGATGCGGGCGATGACGCAGAACCTTGCCGTCATTTGCGGCCTCGTCGCCCTGGCGGTGACCGGCCAGCCGATCCTGATCGCCTGGGCGTTCACGCTGGCGATGAACGCGGTGGCCGGGTTCGGCCTGGTGATGCTGTCCCGCGAAGGTGCGCTGGACCTGCGCGGCCTGCGGCTGCCGGCCATGGAGGCGACGCTGCGGCTGTTCCTGCGCCGGTTGCGACCGATGCTGCTGCAGCCCGTCAGCGAGCAGGGGCAGTTGTGGGTCGAGCGGGTGCTGGCCTCGGCCACGGCTGGCGCCGTCGCGTCGATGGAATACGCGCGCACCATGAGCGACAGCGCGCTGTTCGTCATCAGCCAGCCGCTCGGCCTGTCGGTGCTGGCCGGCAGCGGCGAACGCGGCCGGGTCGCGGCCATGGCCGGGCCGCTGATCGCACTCGGAGTGCCGGCCAGCCTCTACCTGGCCATCTACGCTCCAGATCTCGTGACGGTCGTGTTCGCCCGCGGCGCCTTCACCGCCGAAGGCGTGCGGCTGACCGGGGACGCGCTGCGCGGCATCGCTTCGGGCCTGTGGGCGTCCACCTTCGGCTGGATCCTGGTGCGGCAGCTCAACAACGAGCGGCGCAACGGCCGGGCGGCGGTCTTCGTCGCCACCGCCTATGCCGCCAACATCGCTTGGAACCTGCTGGTCGGCTATCGGCTGGGCCCGCTCGGGTTCGGGCTCGGCGAAGGGCTGCGCGGCATCGTCCTGCTGGCGCTGACGTCGGTGTCGCTGGGTTGCGTGCTGCCGATCCTGCGTTCGATCCGGCTGGTGCTGCCGGCCTGCTTCGTGCTGGCCGCGGCGAGCTGGCCCATCGCCCAATTCGGCGGCGGCGCGCTGCTGCGGGCCGGTCTCGGCGGGCTGGTTTGCGCGGCCTGCGTCGGCGTCACCCTGGCAGTCGCGTTGCCGGAGCGCACCCGGATGCTGCTGCAGCGAGTCCGGCCGCTGTTCCGGCGGTCGTAGCGCGGCGGCCGAGACTTGCCGGGCCGCAACGCGGTCCATAGCATTGCTCCGATGCGCCGCTTTCTCCTGCGCCGGGCCATTCTCGCGGCACTCGTCTGCCTGACCGTGCTGGTCATCAGCTTCGCGCTTACCCATGCCGCCGGCGACCCGGCGGTCGCGGTGGCCGGGCCGCAAGCCAGCGCCGAGGACATCCAGGCGATCCGCGTGGCATACGGCCTCGACCGGCCGCTGCCGCAGCAATTCCTCGATTGGGTCGGGCGCGCCGCGCGGGGCGACCTCGGCCGCTCCTACCTGTTCCGCGCGCCGGTCGGCGACCTGATCGCGGCCCGCTTCCCGGTGACGCTGACGCTGGGCCTGGTCGGCCTGGGCTTCGCGCTGCTGATCGCCTTGCCGCTCGGCGTGGTCGCCGCGCTCACCGAGGGCCGGGCCGCCGACAAGCTGGTCACCGCGGTCGCGCTGGTCGGCCAGGCGCTGCCGAGCTTCTGGCTCGGGCTGCTGCTGATCATCGGTTTCGGGTTGAAGCTGCAGTGGTTCCCGATCGCCGGGCTCGATGACTGGACCGGCTACGTGCTGCCCGGCCTCGTGCTGAGCTTCTCCGCCATCCCGGCGCTGATGCGGCTGACCCGGTCGGGCATGATCGACGCGATGGCGTCCGACTACATCCGCACCGCCCGCGCCGGCGGCCTGTCGCGCTGGAGCATCGTGCTGAAACACGCCGCCCGCAATGCGGCGATGCCGGTGGTGGCGATCGCCGCGGTGCAGCTCGGCTTCATGCTCGGCGGCTCGATCGTGATCGAGGCGGTGTTCAACCTGCCCGGCGTCGGCGAGCTCGCCTGGGAAAGCATTTCCAAAAATGACTTCCCGGTGGTGCAGGCGGTCGTGCTGATCTTGGCGCTGATCTACATCGCGCTGACCCTGGCCGCCGACATGCTGAACGCCGTCCTGGACCCCCGGCTGCGGACGGCATGATCAAGCGTTTTGCGACCCTGCTCGGCCTCGGCATCGTCGGCTTCACCCTCCTGGTCGCGCTGGCCGGCCCGTCGCTGGTGCCGCACGACCCGTTCACGCAGGACCTGATGCACCGGCTGACCCCGCCCGCCTGGCTCGGCGGCACGTCGGAGCACCCGCTCGGCACCGACCAGCTCGGCCGTGACTACCTGGCGCGGCTGGTCTACGGCGCGCGTATCTCGCTCCTGATCGGCGCCTCGGCGGCGCTGACCAGTGCCGTCATTGGCGTCACGCTCGGCATCGTCGGCGGCTTCTTCGGTGGCCGGGTCGACGACATGGTGATGTTCGTCATCACCTGCCGGCTCAGCATTCCCTTGATTTTGGTGGCGCTCGCGGTCGTGTCGGCGGTCGGCAGCTCGCTGACGATCGTGGTGTTCACCCTGGGCCTGCTGCTGTGGGAGCGGTTCGCCGTGGTCGCCCGCACCACCACCATGCAGGTCCGCACGCTCGACTACGTCGCCGCCGCGCAAGCCGCCGGGGCGTCGCTGGCGCATGTGCTGCTGCGGGAGATCCTGCCGAACATCGCGCCGCACCTCGCAGTGGTGGCGACGCTCGAGGTGGCGCTGGCGATCCTGCTGGAGGCGACGCTGTCGTTCCTCGGCCTCGGCGTGCCGTCACCGCTGCCGAGCTGGGGGCTGATGATCGCCGAGGGCAAGGATTACATGTTCTTCGATCCGTGGGTGATCATGGTGCCGGGTGTCGCGCTGTTCGTGCTGGTGCTGGGTATCAACCTGCTCGGCGACGGGCTGCGTGACCTGTTCGGCGTATCGCGCCGTGTCTGAGGCGGACGCGGTGCTCGACATCGCCGACCTCCGCGTCCGCTTCGGCGCCACCGAGGCGGTGCGGGGCGCCACCTTGTCCGTGCGACGCGGCGAAACGCACTGCCTGGTCGGCGAAAGCGGCTGCGGCAAGTCTGTCACCTCGCTCGCGGTGATGGGCCTGCTCGCCCGCGGCGCGTCCCGCAGCGCCGGGCACATGCGCTTCCACGGGACCGACCTCGCCCGGCTGTCCGATCGGGCGATGAACCGGCTGCGCGGCGACCGCATCGGCATGATCTTCCAGGAGCCGATGACCAGCCTCAACCCGGCCTATACGGTCGGCTCGCAGATGACCGAGATCTTCCGCCGCCACCGGGGCGGCAGCCGGGCGGCCGCGACCGACCGCGCGGCGGCGCTGCTGGCCCGGGTCGGCATGGCCAACCCCGGCATGCGGCTCGGCCAGTTTCCGCACCAGTTGAGCGGCGGGCTGCGGCAACGCGTGATGATCGCCATGGCGCTGCTGTGCGGGCCGGAACTGCTGATCGCCGACGAGCCGACCACGGCGCTCGACGTGACCGTGCAGGCCGGCATCCTGCGCTTGCTGGCCGAGCTGCAGGCGGAGATGGGCTTGGCCTTGCTGCTGATCACCCACGACCTCGGCGTCGTCGCTCGCATCGCGCACCGGGTCAGCGTCATGTACGCGGGCCAGGTTGTCGAAAGCGCCCCGGCCGGCGAGCTGTTCGCCGAACCCACCCACCCCTACACCCAGGGCCTGCTCGCCGCCGTGCCGGTCCCGGGCAAGACGCGCCGCGGTGAGCCGCTCGGCAGCATCCCGGGCACGGTCCCGCGCATCCAGACCGGGTTCGTGGGCTGCGGCTTCCGCGACCGCTGCAGCCACGCCATGCCGCAATGCGCGGTGGAGGCGCCGCTGCGCCGCCGCTCGCCCGGCCACGCCTACCTGTGCCAGTTGCCGGCATGACGCCAGCCATCGAGATCGCCGGACACATGCCGGCGATCGAGATCCGCGACGTGGCCCGGCAGTTCGGGCCGGTCCGGGCCGTCGACGGCGTGAGCCTTGTGGTGCCCGAGGGCGGCGTGATGGGCATCGTCGGCGAAAGCGGCTGCGGCAAATCCACCCTCGCACGCATGATCCTCGGCCTGCTGGCGCCGAGCGCGGGCGAGATCCGGGTCGCAGGCAAGAGCCTGGCCGCGCTCGACCGCCTGGCGCGCGCCCGCCTGATCCAGCCGATCTTCCAGGATCCTTATTCGAGCCTCAACCCGCGCCATCGGGTGCGCGACATCGTGGCGTTGCCGCTGCGGGCGCAGGGGAGAACTGACATGGCGCCGGTGACGGACATGCTGGCCCGCGTCGGGCTGCCCGGCGCCATGGCCGACCGTCTGCCCGGCGAGCTGAGCGGCGGTCAACGGCAGCGCGTGGCGATCGCCCGTGCGCTGGTGCTGCGGCCGCGGATCGTGGTGTGCGACGAGCCGACCTCGGCGCTCGACGTCTCGGTACAAGCGCAGATCCTGAACCTGCTGGCCGAACTGCGGGCCGAGTTCGGCCTGACCTTGGTGTTCATCAGCCACAACCTGGCGGTGATCGAGCACATCGCGACCGAGGTGGCGGTCATGTATCTCGGCCGCATCGTCGAGCACGCACCGGTGGACGACCTGTTCGCGGCACCCCGGCACCCCTACACCAAGGCGCTCCTCGCCAGTGTGCTCACCCCCGAGCCGGGCCTTGGCCTGCCCGACCCCGGCCTCGGCGACACCATGCCCGACCCCGCGCACATCCCGCCTGGCTGCCGCTTGCATCCGCGCTGCCCCATCGCGATCGATCGTTGCCGCAGTGAGAACCCGGCCGGTCGCCTGGCAGAGGGACGCCTTGTGGAGTGCCTGCTGTCGGCGGACTGACCGAACGGCGGTCCGCTACTTCCAGCTTGCCAGGTAGAACCGCGGCAGCTCGTCGCGGAAGGTCTTGAAGTTGAGCCCCTTGTTGGTCGCGTAGGTCGTGACGAAGGTGAACAGCGGCATGAAATCCGCCTGCTCGGTGATGCGCTTGATGGCGCCGCTATAGGCTTCCCGCCGCTTGTCCGGATCCACCGTTGCGCTGCCTTCGTCCACCAGGCGCTTCACCTCATCGTCGCGCGCGTAATCCTGGCCGCCGCCATTGAAGAAGTACGGTAGGAACGCCGAGGCGTCATTGATCGAGTAGCTGCCCCAGCTGCCCATCTCGAGCGGGTTCTTGCCCTCGGTGCTGCGCTGCACCACGGCGCCGACCTGCAGTTGCGACAGCTTGGCCCGGATACCGACGGCGGCAAGATAGCCCTGCATCGCTCCCATCCATTGCGGCAGCAGGTAGCCGACCAGCTCGGTGTCGAACCCGTTCGGATAGCCGGCTTCGGTCAGCAGCGCCTTGGCTTTGGCCGGGTCGTACTCGTACTTGGCGGCGATGCCCTGGTCGCAGCCGAACTGGGTCGGGAAACACGGCGCGTCCAGCACGCGCGAGCCGCCGGGCATGAACTGCTTGGCCATGGTTTGCCGGTCCACGGCGTACATGATGGCCTGGCGCACCTTCTGGTTCTTCAGCGGCGTGTCGCCGGTGCGCCCGGCGGCGTCGATGTTCATATAGCCGACCCGCATGCTCTCGTTGCGCAAGGTCTGCAGGTTCGGCATCCGGCTTAGGTTGTCGAGCTGGTCGGGGCTGAACTGCCAGATCCAGTCCGCCTGGTTGCCGAGGATCGCGGTCAGCTCGCCGGTCGCGTCGGCGACTTCCTTGATGATGAGGTTCTTGATCGCCGGCTTGCCCTTGGGGCTTTCGAAGTAGTTGTCGTTGCGCACCATGTCGATCTCGGTGGTGCCGTCCACCTTGGTGACGCGGTACGGGCCGGTGCCCACCGGCGCCTTGCTGAACCCGTCGGGGCCGACGCGCTCACGGTAGGCTTTCGGGTAGATCGGCAGCACCATCGACAGGTATTCGAGCGCCGCCGGGAATACGCGCTTGAGCTTGATGCGCACATGCATGTCGTCGAGCCGGTCCGCCCCCTCGATGAAGGAGAAGTTGCTCGGCACCGACACCTGCTTGTCGGCGAGCACGGATCGGATCGTGTAGACGACGTCGTCGGCGGTGAACGGGCTGCCGTCGTGGAACACCACGCCGGGCCGCAGCTCGAACACCAAGGTGGTGTCGTTCTCGTAGCGCCAGGAGGTTGCCAGCAGCGGCCGCAAGGTGAAGGTCTCGGGATCGCGGTAGATCAGCGTGTCCCACACATGATGCGAGACCACGAGCCCGGTGCGCAGCGAGTTGTAGAAGAAATCGACGTTGGGGATGGCGTCGCGCCAGGCGACCCGCAGCGTGTCGGCCGATTTCTGCGCCTGGGCCGGGCTGGCGGCCAGTGCCGCGGCAACGATCAACCCACCAAGCCATGCCGCGACCCGCATCCCGCTCTCCACCGAACCCGGCATGAACGCTATGCTGCACTGCCACGCCGATCAATCGGGCCGGGACGGGTTTAGGCGGCGTCGTGGAAGATGATCCCCAGCGTATGCCGCTGGCCCGCGCGCATCCGGCTGACGCCATGCCGCATCGTCACCCGGTAATCGCCGCGCACGCCGCGCACCGGACGATGGTGGGTCGCGAACACCACCCCTTGGCCCTGGTGCAACGGCACCACCTCCGGGCGCGACTGCATGCGCGGCCGCTGCTCGACCAGCACGAACTCGCCGCCCTCGAAGTCGCGGCCCGGCTCGTTCAGCAGGATCGCCAGCTGCAGCGGGAAATGCAGCGGCCCGTACAGGTCCTGGTGCAGGCAGTTGTAATCGCCGGGCCCGTAGCGCAGCAGCAGCGGCGTCGGGCGCGTCTGCCCGGCGGCGTGGCAGCGGGCGAGCTGCTCATCGAGCGAGGCGGGGTACTCGGCCGGCAATCCCATCCGCGCCGCCCAGGCGTTCGCGACCGGTGCCAAGGCGCGGTAGGCGCGCTGTCGCAGCGCCTGCACCGGCTCAGGCAGGGGATAGCCGAAATACTTGTACTCCCCTTGGCCGAAGCCATGCCGCCCCATGACGACCCTGCTGCGGAACCCCTCGGATCGGTCGTAGCAGCGGGCGAGCTCGTCGCAAGCGGCCGGGCTCAGCAAAGGTCCGACGGTCGCGCATCCGCTTGCATCGAGGTCGGCGCCGATATCGGGCCAGGTGAATGGGAGAAGCGCGGTGCTCATGGGATGATCCTGGCATGGAGCGGTCGCCGCCGCTTCCCGGTTCGTGCGGTCACTCGACAAAACCCATTCATTCTCAAATTGCAACGGGCGGACGGGTGGTCGTAAGCCATGGGCGAACGGCATGACGACAACGGGTCGAAGCATGCGGGTTCACCGAAGGACTATTCATGCATCTGGCCAAGACTGTTGCCGCCGCCGTCGCCATGTCCTTTCTGCTAGGCGCTGGGCTGCTGAGCGCTGGTGCCCAGGCCGCGAGCTACAAGGTCGATCCGATGATCGACAAGGGCAACTTCCTCGGCTGCATGGCCGTGAACCCGACGGACGGGATCGTGATCATGGCCGTGCAGACCGGATTGAGCCTGATCGTCGAGGCGCCGGAGTTCAAGGTTGCCAAGGGCGACGCGGTCGCCGGCACCTGGGCGATCGACGACAACAAGCGTGGCCAGCTGGCCGAGACGGCCAACGGCGCCGGCGTGGTGTCGATCGACCTGCCGATCACCCACGAGAATTTCGACCTCGTCGCCAACGGTGACGAGTTGGTCGTCAGCCTCGGCAAGGCAAAGCACAACTTCAGCCTCGAGGGCTCGTCCAAGGGCCTCGAGGAACTGACGAGCTGCATGAACAAGCACGGCGCCTGACGCGCTGCCCCGGCGGCGGCAACACGGTCAACCCATCGTCGAGTTGAACGCGCCGCCGTCGAGCAGCAGGTTCTGCCCGACGATGAAGCCGCTCGACGCCGCGCACAGAAACACGCAGGCGTCGCCGAACTCGGCCGGGTCGCCGTTGCGCCCGGCCGGCGACGACTTGGCCCGTTCGGCCAGCATCTCGTCCACCGACTTGCCCGCCTTGTCCGCCGCGGCTTGGGCGTTGCCGCGCAGCCGGTCGGTCAGGAACGGGCCGGGCAGCAGGTTGTTTATGGTGACGTTGTGCCGCGCCACCTGCCGCGCCAGGCCGCCGACGAAGCCGGTCAGCCCGGCCCGCGCGCCGTTGCTCATGCCCAGCGTCGGGATCGGCGACTTCACGCTACCCGAGGTGATGTTGACGATCCGCCCGAAGCGCCGCCCTATCATGCCGTCCACCACGGCTTTGATCAGCGCGATCGGCGTCAGCATGTTGGCGTCGAGCGCCCGGATCCAGTCGTCCCGCTCCCAGTCGCGGAAGTCGCCGGGAGGCGGGCCGCCGGCGTTGTTGACCAGGATGTCCGGTTCCGGGCAGGCCGCCAGCGCCGCCGCCCGGCCGGCCTCGGTGGTGATGTCCCCCGGAACCGCCGTCACCGAAACGCCGGTCGCGCTGCGGATCTCAGCCGCCGTCGCCTCCAGCGTTTCTGCCGTGCGCGCGGTGATCACCACGTCCACGCCTTCGCGGGCCAGCGCCATCGCGCAGGCCCGGCCGAGCCCCTTGCTCGCGGCGCAGACGATCGCCCGCTTGCCCTTCAATCCCACGTCCATGCGTCAGCTCCTCATCAATGGTTGCAGCGCCGCGCGCCAAGCGTCCGGCATCGGTGCCGGCCGGCGGGTCGCGGCGGCGACGCAGACATGCACCATGAAACCCTCCGCCGACGCCCGCTCGCCGTTGCCTGCGAACACGCCGATCTCGTGCCGGATCGAGCTGCCGCCCAGCCGGGCCACCCGGATGCCGGCGGTCATTTCGTCCGGGAACGCCGCCTCGGCGTGGTAGCGGCAGCCGCTCTCGGCCACGACCAGAAAGTGATCGCCGCCCTTCCAGGTCAGGATCCCGCTTTGCATCAGCGAGCGCGTCACGGCGGTGTCGAAGAAGCTGTAGTAGACGACATTGTTCAGGTGGCCGAACACGTCATTGTCCATCCAGCGCGTGGTGATCGGCAGGAAGCGGTGGTAGTCGGCTCGGGTGCCGGGCAGGGCGCGCGTCATCGGCGCGATCATGGACACCCGGGCGCACCCGCGCTAGAGGCGGCGCCATGCGTCACGTCCTGATTGTCGCGGCCCTCGCGGCCGCGAGCCCGTTGCCCGCTGCCGCCCACGCCATCCTCCTCGACAGCCAGCCTGCCAGCGGCGCCACCGTTCCACCCGGCCCGACCCACCTCGTGCTGCGGTTCAATTCGCGCATCGACCAGGGCCGCTCCCGGCTCGAGCTGCGCGGCGGCGAGGGCAAGCCCACGCCATTGCGGCTGGCGCCCTCCGGCCCCGACACGCTGCGAAGCGACGCGACCCTGGCGCCGGGCGCCTGGACGCTGCGCTGGCAGGTGCTGGCGATCGACGGTCACATCACCCGCGGCGACGTGCCGCTGACGGTCGAGGTTCGCTAAAGCTTTGTCCCTGCTGGTCGACCTGTTCGGCTATCTATCGATCGTCCTGCATGGGCTGGTGATCGTCGCGCAATCGATGGCGCTGGGCGGCGTCGTGTTCCTGCTGCTGCTCGCTCGCCCGTTCGCGCCCGACCTGCCGGCCGGTGCCGACCTGGTGCGGCGCACCGCCCGCATCGCCGGCTGGTCGGCGCTCGCGCTCGCCTTGGGCGAGGCAATCACGGTGGCGATGCAGTCGGCCGTGCTGGTCGATACGCTGGAGCTGTCTTGGGGCAACGTGATCGGCGCCGGGTTCGCGGTGGCGGGGCTGGTCAAGCTGACGGCGGCGCTGCTGTTGGCCGGGTTGCTGCTCGGGTCGGCTGCGCCGCCGGCGGCGCCGATGCTCGGGCTGTGCGCCGTGGTGCTGGCCGCCGCGGTCGCCACCACCCATGCGGCTGCCCGGCTCGATCACGCGCCGCTGCTGCTGGCAGCGACCGCGCTGCACATCGCCGGCGCCGCGATCTGGGTCGGCGGCATACCCTGCTTTGTCATGGCGCTCGGCCGGCTGTTCGACGGCGCCGCGTTTCGCCGGGTCGGCGCCCGGTTCAGCCGCATCAGCATGGCCGGCGTTGCCTGCATCCTGGTCAGCGCGGCGACGTTCAGCGTGTTCTACATCGGCAGCTGGGGGGCGTTCTACGGCACCGCCTACGGCGTGATGGTCGGCGCTAAGGCGGCGATGTTCGGGGCGCTGCTGCTGCTTGGCCTCGGCAACTTCCTCGTCGTCGAGCGCCTGCGCCGCAACCCGGCCACCCCCGTCTTGCGCATGCGCCGGTTCGCCGAGGTCGAGATCGGCATCGGCTTCAGCATCTTCTTCGCCGCCGCCTCGCTGACCTCGGTGCCGCCGGCGATCGATCTCACCGCCGACCGCGTCACCTGGCCTGAGATCGTTCAGCGCAACACCCCCGAGCCGCCCCGCCTGGTGTCGCCGGACCACGATTCGCTGGCGATCCCCGCCTTGCAGTCCAAGCTCGACGCCGAGGCGGCGACGCAGAAGACGACGGCGGCGCCGGCCTTCGTGCCGGGCTCGGGCGAGCTGCCGGTGCGTAACGCCGAGGACATCGCCTGGTCCGAGTACAACCACCATTGGTCCGGCGTCTTCGTGCTGCTGATCGGCGGGCTCGCTCTGCTGCACCGGGCCGGCGTCGGCTGGGCGAAGCACTGGCCGCTGGTGCTGCTGGGCATGGCGGTGTTCCTGTTCGTGCGGTCGGATCCGGAGGTCTGGCCGCTCGGCGAGATCGGCTTCTGGGAAAGCTTCCGCGACGTCGAGGTCTTGCAGCATCGCGTGTTCGTGGTGCTGATCGTCGCCTTCGCGCTGTTCGAGTGGGGGGTGCGGGCCGGATGGTTCCGCACCCGGCGCCCGGCGCTGGTATTCCCGTTGCTGACGGCGCTCGGCGGCGCGTTGCTGCTGACCCACAGCCACGCCATCGCCAACGTCAAGGACCAGCTGCTGATCGAGCTGACGCACACGCCGCTCGCTTTGGCCGGGATTTCCGGCGGTTGGGCGCGTTGGCTGGAGATCCGCGCCGACGGCCCGATCCGGCGTGCAGCGGGCTGGATCTGGCCTGTGTGCTTCATGTTCGTCGGCGCGCTGCTGCTGCTGTATCGCGAGGCCTGACTGCGTCCTGCCGCTGTTCGGTTAGTGCAACGGACAATCGTTGGCCGGCTCGTCTTGTTAGATACGAGTTAAGCGACAATCCCGGGCGTCGCTGCGGTCGGTATCGGCGTTGCGTCACCTCAGCGAGAGCCGGATTATTTAGTCTGGTCATTTTCCGCCGCGCGTGTATTGTGCGCCGACGGCTGAACTTTTCAGTCGGGGTCTGTCCCCTACGTCGTTCTGCGCCGACAGGCGCGCGCCGCACCGGTTCCTCCCCAATTTGAGAAGTACGAAGGTCCCGCATGTCCGTGGGACTGCAACAGCCGTGGAGACGTTCGATGTCAGTTGGTACTGTTAAGTGGTTCAATGCCCAGAAGGGCTTCGGTTTCATCCAGCCGGAAGACGGCTCGAAGGACGTGTTCGTCCACATCTCGGCCGTGGAGCGCGCCGGCATGGCGACGCTGAACGAAGGTCAGAAGATGAGCTACGAGCTCGAGCAGGGGCAGCAGGGTAAGACCTCGGCCGTCAACCTGAAGGCAGCCTGATCCGCCGGCTTGGGGGCGTGCCGGTGGCGCGCCCCCAGCCACGCCCCCCGGCCATGCCAGGAGGACCGCCTATGTCACAACACAAATATTCTGTCGGCGA
The DNA here is from genome assembly GCA_963792675.1 of uncultured Alphaproteobacteria bacterium. GTDB lineage: Bacteria > Pseudomonadota > Alphaproteobacteria > Acetobacterales > Acetobacteraceae > JBBROS01. The sequence continues at coordinate 3,730,551 of CAWBWT010000002.1, read as the reverse complement.
CCGCGTCACGCTGTTGCCCGACCGCTTGAACGCGAATGCTCGCCCGGGCGTCTACACGATCGTGCGGACCATGCCGGTGACCAACCAAGGATGCCAATACCGCGCCAAGAGCGCGCTCGACACGCACGAGCGGGTCCTTGACGAGGTTCAACTGCGCAGCGCCTGACGCGCCATTATCCCGCTTGACGCGGTGGACCCCGGGGGCTACTCCCCCCGTCCACCGCACGGGATGCCCAGGTGGCGGAATTGGTAGACGCGCAGGTTTCAGGTACCTGTGCCCGCAAGGGCGTGAAAGTTCGAGTCTTTTCCTGGGCACCACCTTCCTCTCCGGCTAACGATCATGGTGAGGATCCCGCTCCGTGGCGGTAACGCAGTTCCAAGCCAACGCCACCATCCACCTCCATCGCCACGACCTGCCTGAAGGTCTGCTTCTCGGCCCGGTCGTCGCGATCGATACCGAGACGATGGGCCTGAACCCGCACCGCGACCGGCTCTGCCTGGTGCAGCTGTCGGCAGGCGATGGGGTTGCGCACCTCGTCCAGCTGCTGCCCGAACGCCTGGGCGGCCATGGCTACGACGCTCCCAATCTCGCGCGGCTCATCACCGACCCAGCCGTCACCCGCATCATGCATTTCGCCCGCTTCGATGTCGCGGTGCTGCAGCAAGCGCTTGGCGTCACAGCTGGCCCGACCGTCTGCACCAAGATCGCCGCAAAGCTGGTCCGCACCTTCACCGACCGCCACGGGCTGAAGGATCTGTGCCGCGAACTGCTCGGCGTGGAGATCTCCAAGCAGCAGCAGACGTCGGATTGGGGCGCCCCCGAGCTCACCCCGGAGCAGTGCGCCTATGCCGCCTCAGACGTCCTCCATTTGCATGCGCTGTGGGCGCGGCTCGAGGCGCTGCTGCTGCGCGAGAACCGGCGCGAGCTGGCGCAGGCGTGCTTCGACTTCCTCCCGGCACGATGCCGGCTCGACCTGCTCGGCTACGAGGACCCGGACATCTTCCGCCACTGACCGGCCGCGCCTTGCCGCCCGCCATCGCGGGACGCATGATCGCGGCCAAACGCACGGGCGGAAACACCACACACGATGAGCCGCTTCTCCAGCCTCGACTCCTTGCTCAAGCCCCGCAGCGTCGCCGTGATCGGGGCCAGCGCCGACAAGACCCGTATCGGCGGCCGCCCGATCGACTACATGCTGCAGCAGCGCTTCGCCGGCCGGATCATGCCGGTCAACCCGAACCGCCCGGAAATCCAGGGCTTGCCGGCCTTCGCCAGCATCGCCGAGTTGCCGGAAACACCCGACACCGCCATCGTCGCCGTGCCGACCGCGCTGGCGGTGCAGGCGGTGGACGAGCTCGGTGCCCGCGGCACCAAAAGCGCCATCGTGTTCACCGCAGGCTTCGCCGAAATGGACGAGCCCGGCGCCGCGGCGCAGGACCGCATGATGGAGGCGGCCCGCCGCCATGGCATGCGGATCGTCGGGCCGAACTGCCTGGGCCTGTTCAACGGTACGGTTGGCTTCTACCCGATTTTCTCCAGCAGCCTCGAGAACGGCTTCCCCAAGCCTGGCCGTATCGGCATCGCCAGCCAGAGCGGCGCCTACGGCACCCACATGTTCGCCATCGCCCGTAATCGCGGCCTCGGCACTCCCGTCTGCGTCACCACCGGCAACGAAGGCGACGTCACCATCGGTGACGTCATCGGCTGGATGGCCGAGGACCCCGGCACCGACGTCATCGCCGCCTACGCCGAAGGCATCCGCGAAGCGGATAGCTTCCTGGCCGCCCTCGATTCAGCGCGCCGGGCGAGGAAGCCGGTGGTGCTGATGAAGGTCGGCACGTCCGCCGTCGGCGCCGATGCGGCGCGCAGCCACACCGCGTCGATCGCCGGCGACGACGCCGTGACCGATGCCGTGCTGCGCGAGTTCGGCGTGGTCCGCGCTCGCACCACCGAGGAGATGCTCGACATCGCGATGACCGCGACCAAGCGCATCTACCCGGTGCGCAACACGCTCGGCGTCATCACCATCAGCGGCGGCGCCGGGGTGATCATCGGCGACGCCGCCGAGACGGTCGGGCTCGATGTGCCCGCCATGCCGAAGGCGGCGCAGGCGCGGCTGAAAGCGCTGCTGCCGTTCGCCGCCCCGCGCAACCCGGTGGATTGCACGGCGCAGGCGTTCAACGACATCTCGCTCGTCGGCCGCTTCATGGACAGCATGGTGGAGGATGGCGGCTACAGCGCGGTGCTCGCCTTCTTCACCCAGGTCGGCGGCTCGCCCACCATCGCGCCGCGACTGCGCGAGCAGTTGCGTGGCGTGCGCGAGCGGCATCCGGACCGGCTGTACGTGCTGTGCGTGGTGGCCAACCCCGACCAGGTCCGCGGCTACGAGGAGGACGGGTTCGTGGTGTTCGAGGACCCGACCCGCGCCGTGGTGGCGATCCACGCCATGGGCCGCTTCGGCGCGGCCTTTGCCCAGGCGCCGGTGACCGTGCCGGTGACCGGGCCGGTGGCCGGGGCGGGGCCGGTGGCCGGGGCCGGGCCGGTCGAACTCCCCGCGTCCAACCCCAGCGAAGCCGAAGCGAAGCGTCTGCTGGCCGCCGCCGGCATCGAGAGTGCGCCCGAGGCCGCCTGCGCCACGGCCGACGCGGCGGCCGCCGCCGCCGCGCGGTTCGGCTTCCCGGTGGTGATGAAGATCCTGTCGCCTGACATCCTGCATAAGTCGGAGATCGGCGGCGTACTGCTCGGCCTCGAAACCGAGGACGCGGTGCGCGACGGGTTCGCCACCGTGCTTGCCCGCGCCCGCGAGGCGGCGCCTGGCGCCCGGATCGAAGGCGTGCTGGTGGCCAAGCAGCTCGAGGGCGGCATCGAGTGCATCCTCGGCATCCAGCACGACAAGGTGTTCGGACCGATGGCGCTGTTCGGGCTGGGCGGCATCTTTGTCGAGATCCTGCACGACGTGGCGCTGCGCCGCTGCCCGTTCGGCGTCGAGGAGGCCGAGCGGATGATCCGCTCGATCCAGGCGGCGCCGATCCTGCTGGGCGCCCGCGGCCGCCCGCCGGTGGACATGGACGCACTCGCCGCCATGCTATCGCGCCTCTCGGCTTACGCCGCGTCGGCCGGGCCGCGGCTGCGCTCGATCGACCTCAACCCCGTGCTGGCCTTGCCGAGCGGCGCCTACGCGCTCGACGCCGTGCTGGAGGTCGCCCCGACATGATCGACAAGCGCGTGCAGTCGATGGCCGACGCCCTCGCCGGCGTGAAGGACGGGTCCACCGTGCTGATCGGCGGCTTCGGCGCCGTCGGGCAGCCGAATGCGCTGATCGAAGGACTGATCGAGCAGGGCGCGACCGACCTCGTTTGCGTCGCCAACAACGCCGGCACCGGTCACGCCGGGCTGGCCCGGCTGATGGAGCTGGGGCGGGTCCGCAAGATGATCTGCACCTTCCCCCGCAGCGTCGGCTCGGTGGTGTTCGAGGCGCTTTACAAGGAGGGCAAGATCGAGCTGGAGATCGTCCCGCAAGGCACCCTGGCCGAGCGGATGCGTGCGGCCGGCGCCGGCATCCCGGCCTTCTTCACCGCCACTGCCGCGGGCACCCAACTCGCCCGCGGCAAGGAGACCCGCACCATCCACGGCCGCGACTACGTGCTGGAGGAGGCGCTGCCCGGTGACGTGGCCCTGGTCGAGGCCTGGCAGGCCGACCGCTGGGGCAACCTCACCTTCCGCAGCAGCGGCCGCAATTTCAACCCGGTGATGGCCATGGCCGGCAGGCTGACGGTGGTGCAAACCCAGCACATGGTCGAACTCGGCACGCTCGACCCGGAGGCGGTGGTCACTCCGGGCATCTTCGTCGACCGCGTGCTGCACGTCCCCTACGGCGACCCGGAGTCCTGAACCATGACGCCCCGCACCCGCACCGAGATGGCCGCCCGCGCCGCACGCGACATCCCCGAGGGTTGGTACGTGAACCTCGGCATCGGCATGCCGACCTTGATCGCCAACCAGGTGCCGGCGGACCGCGAGGTGGTGTTCCACAGCGAGAACGGCGTGCTCGGCATGGGTCCGGTCCCGGCACCGGAGCAGCGCGACCCGTGGCTGATCAACGCCGGCAAGCAGCACGTGACCTTGCTGGCCGGCGGCAGCTACTGCCACCACGCGGACAGCTTCGCCATGATCCGCGGCCGCCATCTCGATTTATGCGTGCTCGGCGCGTTCGAGGTGGCGGAGAACGGCGACATCGCCAACTGGGCGACGTCGGAGAACGACACCGCCCCGGCCGTCGGCGGCGCGATGGACCTGGCCGTTGGCGCCAAGCGGCTTTGGGCGCTGATGGAGCACACGACTAAGGATGGCCGGCCGCGGCTGGTGCGCCGCTGCGCCTATCCGCTGACGGCGCCCGGCGCCGTGAACCGGGTCTACACCAACCTCGCGACGCTCGACGTGACGGCCGAGGGGTTCACCGTGGTCGACATGGTCGACGGGCTGACCGCGGACGCGCTGCAGGCCCGCACCGACGCGCCGCTCCACTTCCCGGCGCCCTGAGATGCTGACCGAAGCCCGCGACGGCGCCACCGTCGTCCTCACCCTCGACTACAAGGCGCGGCGCAATGCCTTGGCCATGCCGATGCGACAGGCGCTGGTGGACGCGATGGAGCGGATCGAGGCCGACGCGGCCGTTCGTGCCGTCGTGCTGACCGGGGCCGGTGGCACCTTCTCGGCCGGCGGCGATATCAGCGGCATGGATGTGACCTCCATGTCGGAGGGGCGGGAGCGGTTCCGCACCACCCATCGGATGGTGCGCTTGCTGGTCAAGGCGTCCAAGCCGATCATCGCCGCGGTGGAAGGCTACGCGGTGGGCGCCGGGCTGTCGGTGGCGCTGTGCTGCGACACGGTCGTGGCGTCGGCGGAGGCGCAGTTCGCCGCCGGATTCGGCCGCGTTGGCCTGGTGGCCGACCTCGGCCTGCCGCACACCCTGCCGCTGCGGGTCGGTCATGGCCGCGCCCGGCAGATCCTCCTCTACGGCGAGCGGATGGACGCCGCGGAAGCGCACCGCATCGGCCTGGTCGACCACGTCGTGCCGGCCGGCACCGCGCTCGAGGCGGCGCTCGCCCGTGCCCGGCTGTTCCACGACATGGCGCCGCTGCCGGTCGCGCTGACGAAGCAGTTCCTCGCCGCCGGGCTGGACGCGGCGCTCGAATGGGAGCGCGACACCCAGGCGGCCTTGTTCCTGACCGCCGACCATGCCGAAGGCAAGGCCGCGTTCCTCGAGAAGCGCAGCCCCCGCTTCACCGGCCGCTAACATGGTTCCGCTGCAACGTCAGCGCCTCGACGCGCTGGCGGTCGGGGTGATGCTGGTGCTGTGCCTGCTGTGGGGCGTGCAGCAGGTCGCGAGCAAGGTGGCGTTGAGCCAGGGCATCCCGCCGATCCTGCAGGCGGTGCTGCGTTCCATGCTGGCCGGGCCACTGCTGCTGGCGTGGATTATGCTGCGGAACGGCCGGGCCGGGCTGCGCGAGCTGGTCGCGGCCGACGGATCGGCCTGGCCCGGGCTGCTGAGCGGTCTGATCTTCGCGGTCGAGTTCATCCTGCTGTTTTCCGGCGTGCGTCTCACGTCGGCGTCGCATGCCATTGTGCTGCTGTTCACCGGTGGCTTCTTCACCGCAGCCGGCACGCACCTGCTGGTGCCGGGCGAGCGCCTCGGCCCCGTGCAGGCAGTCGGCTTGGTGTTGGCGTTCGGCGGCGTCGTGCTGACCGTGGGTCAAGGCGGCGGCACGGCGACGGTGACGGGCGACGTGCTGGTGCTCGGCAGCGCCATGCTGTGGGGCGCGACCACCGTGCTGGTGAAAGCGAACGGGGCGTTGCGGCGGTGCACGGCCGAAAAGGTCTTGGCCTACCAGTTGTTCGGGGCATTGCCGCTGCTGGCAGCGGCCGCGTTCGGCGCGGGCGAGTTGCGGGTTCCGGATGCGTCCGCTTTGGCGTGGTGGTCGCTGCTGTATCAAGGAGCGGTGGTTGCGTTCGCCAGCTACCTGACCTGGTTCTGGCTCATCGCCCGCTACCCGGCCGGCCGGTTATCGGCGTTCAGCTTTTTATCGCCGCTGTTCGGCGTCGTTGCGGCGGGGGTGCTGCTGCGCGAGCCGATCACCCCCGCGCTGCTCGCGAGCCTCGTGTTGGTCTGTCTGGGTTTATGGCTCGTTAACAGATAATTAAGTTTTATCGTGTAACGAGATCGCGCTTGCGACACTGGAGACAGCTTTACCGGCTTTTCAGGCAGGGTCTTGAACTAAACTTTGCTTTGCATGATTTGCGCCATCCGGCTGCGTCTCGGTAAGACTTCGCACTCGCAGCATCGTAAGCATTGCACCCAAGCCGGGTCCACAACGAGGATGAGACGATGAACGCGTGCAACTTCGCTCCCGACGGTATGTCAAGCGGATCTGTCTTCTCACCGGGTCACACCTGCGACGAACAGGTTCAATCGGTATGTATCCCCCCTCCATGGCCCCCAGTGGCCGCCCCGACGGAGACGCAGCCGCCCGTGGTCAAGCCGCGCCCCGGATTCCAGCCGGAGCGTATCTCCGGCTTTTGCGCGTCGGGCATCTAACCCGGCAATCCAGCCCGGCGCTCGCTCCCGTTCGACGAGAACCCGCCAGCGCTCAGCGCGAGAGGGACGGGGTCGGCGCCGCTTCCTTGCCCGTCGTTGCCTGCGTCTGCGGCGTGGCTTGGCCTGACCCGACGATCGCGCCGGTGGGCGACCCGGAGAACGGGGAAGCGTTATCGGGGCCGTTCGAAGACCCGGCCCGATCCGCCGGCGTCACGGCACCCGGCGACACGTTGGGGACGGGCGCGGGCTTCAGCTCCTCCTTCTGTGCCAGGGCGGCCCCGAGGGGAAGGGCGACAAGGAGGCTCGTCAGGATCATTCGCATTCACGCACGAACACCTGCGAAGCGTTCCGGTTGCATGCGTTTACCTGGACGTTGACCCGGGCGCTTGCCTCGCTCCGGTCCCCGCCACCTTGGCCGCGGCATCGCACGCACGCGCCCAAGGTTCGGCGAGGATGGCGGCGCGAGGAGCCGGCTACTCCGCCGCCTGCTTCGCTTGGGCCAAGGTCGGGTAGTCGGTGTAGCCATGCGCGCCGCCGCCGTACCAGGTCTCCTTGGGCGCATCCGCGAGCGGGGCGCCGGTCCGCAGCCGCTCGACGAGGTCCGGGTTGCCGATGAACGGCCGGCCGAAGCACACGAGGTCGGCCAGGTTCTCTTCCCGGGCCCGCAGCGCCATGTCACGGTCGAACCCGTTATTGGCCATGTAAAGGCCGGAGAACCGGCGTCGCAGCTCCTGCAAGCTGAAGCCTTCCGGTTCCGCCCGGCTGCCCTGGGTGGCGCCCTCGATCATGTGCAGGTAGGCGAGGCCGAACGGCTTCAGCCCATCCACCATCGCGCCGTAGGTGCCCATCGGGTCGCTGTCGAGCGGGGTGTCGCCGACTTGCGGCGTGAGCGGGCTGAGGCGGATGCCAACCCGGTCGCCGCCCCAGACGTCCACGACCGCCGCGACCACCTCGAGCGGGAAGCGGATCCGGTTGGCGACGCTGCCGCCATACTGATCCGTGCGCTTGTTGGTGCTGTCGCGGATGAACTGGTCGAGCAGATAGGCATTGGCCGAGTGCACCTCGACGCCGTCGAACCCGGCGTCCTTGGCGCATCGGGCCGCGTGCGCATAATCGGCGACGATCCCCGGGATTTCATCGGTCTCGAGCGCCCGCGGCGTGACGTGGTCCTGGAACCCGGTCTCGGTGAAAGCCTTGCCGCCCGGCCTGATCGCTGACGGCGCCACTGGCAATGCGCCGCCCGGCTGCAGATCGGGGTGGCTGATGCGGCCGACGTGCCACAACTGCAGGACGATGTGGCCGCCTTTCGCATGCACGGCGTCGGTCACGAGGCGCCAGCCGGCGACCTGCGCGTCGTTGTAGATGCCGGGGGTGAACGCGTAGCCCTTGCCCTGCTGGCTGATCTGCGTCGCCTCGCTGACGATCAGCCCGGCGGTCGCGCGCTGCGCGTAATACTCAGCGTTCATCGGGCCCGGCACGTCGCCCTTGCCCGCCCGGCTGCGCGTCAGCGGCGCCATGACGATGCGGTTGGCGAGCGTGATCGGTCCCATCCGGACCGGCTGAAACAAGTCGGAGCCACTCATCAATGCAATCCCGTTGGTGAGCCCAGGAAATGTTGTTGCAACCGCTACGGTTCCAGTCACCCTTCCTTGAACATGGCCGCGATCGTCGCCGGGTCGACCGCTTCGATGGAGGAAGGCGACCAGCGCGGGGTGCGGTCCTTGTCCACCACCATGGCGCGGACCCCCTCGAGGAAGTCGGGGTGGACCGTGGTGTGCCGGGTCAGCGCGAGCTCGGCCGCCTGGCACTGCTCCAGCGTGCGGCCCGCGCCGGCGCGCACGATCGCGAAGGTCCACAGCACGGCGCTGGGCGAGACGGACCGGAGCGTGTGCAAGGCGGCCTGGGCGAAGGACGACCGATCGGCCTCGAGGGCGGCGAGGACCGCCTGCACGTCCTCCGCCCCGAACGCCGCCACGTCCTCCCGCACCAGCGGCGTCACCGGCGGTGGCATCGCGGCATCCGCCAGCGCACCGATCCCGTCGGCGGCCAGCGCATCGGCCAGCCCGGCCATCCGGTCGTGCGGAACGAAGTGGGTTGCCATGCCGAGCCAGGTCGCGTCGGCGCCGCCGATCCGCGTCCCGGTCAGGGCCAGAAACATCCCCCAGTCGCCGCGCAACCGGGGCAGCGCGAAGGTGGCGCCGACGTCAGGGAACAGGCCGATTGCGGTTTCCGGCATGGCGAATTGCGCCGTCTCGCTTGCCACCCGGACGGCGCCGTGCACGGACAAGCCGATGCCGCCGCCCATGCAGATCCCGTCGATCAATGCCACGCAGGGCTTCGGATACCGGGCGATCGACAGGTTGAGCGCGTATTCTTCGGTGAAGAAGCGCTCCTTCGCGGCGCTGTCGCCGGCCATCGATTGGTCCCGGATGGCTCGGATGTCGCCGCCGGCGCAGAAGGCGCGGCCGCCGGCGCCCTCGGTGACGACCAGATGCACACGGGGGTCGTCGCGCCAGGCGTCCAGTGCCGCTTGCGATGTCACGGATCATGCCGAGCGTCAGCGCGTTCAGCGATCGCGGCCGATTGAGCGTGATGCGCCCGGCGCGGCCTTGGCGCCGGGCGATGACGACGGGTTCGGTGGGGTCGGACAGGGCCAGGCTCCTGGTTGGAGAACCCGGCCCTATAGCGATCCGCTCAGCGGCGGACCAGCCGTGTCGCGAGATTGGCCAGCGCGTTGGTGGCGCCGCGCCGGACGCCTTGCCGCGCCGTGGTACGCAGCGCCAGGCCGGTGGCGCTGCCGACCATGCTCATCACCGTCAATGATTGCCGCATCTCGAACAAGGCCTGCGCCCGGATGCCGCGGGCTTCGTCCTCGATCGGGTCCGGCGTGCTGCGCAGCGCGAGGACCCCGAACACGGCCATCAATACCGCGTCGAACACAAGCAAGGCGAGGCTGGCCTGGGTGGGCGTGATGTATGTGACCAGGATATTCCAGATCAGGACGTGGATGACGATCAGGACTGCGATCGCGAACACCGCTGCGACGGCGCCGAACGCTGCTCGCAACCCCTGTCGCCGCGCGATACGGCGGAGGCGCAAGGCCTCCGCCGCGGCCGCGACTTTCGCAAGCTCGACCGCGCGCATCGGCTCAGCGAGCGATGCGGCCGATGAGGTAGCCGATCCCGGTCGCGATCAGGATCGCCACGATCGGGGACTCGCGCACCCGCTCCGACAGCATCTCGGTGTTATCGGTGTACATGTCCTTGGCCTGGCCGACGTAGCGCTGCGCGGTGTCGGCGGCGTTCGACAAAGCCGGCGTGACCCGCTCGCTCATGAGCGTCTGCACCTGGTCGCGGAGCTGCGCGATCTGTTCCTTGGCGTCCGAGCTGACGTCGTTGTACGTGTTTGATGCCATGTAAGCCTCCTTGGGGAGTGGTTAGGAACTGTCAACGCGACGGTGAATAGGGGGTTTCGAGGGCTTACGAACTTACCCAGCCGGTTTAAACGCCAGGCGCCGCGTGCCATACAGGCCGCTGTTCACGCAGAGTGACATGGATGGCTGCACCGACCTTCGACTGGCTGCCGACCCCCGCCCCGGACCTGCAACCCCGCCTGCGCGCGCTTGCCGCCGCCGATGCGGCGAGCTGGGCGGAGCTGGTCGGGCACGCCAATACAAGGCTCGACAGCATGGGCACGCTGCAGCTCGACCGCGCGCTCCGCCGGTTGTTCGGAGGCGCGCCGCCGCCGGGGTTGGCGACGGTGCCGGTGCGGATGGCGCTGCTCGGGTCGTCCACGCTCGAGCATCTGCTGCCCGGCTTGCGGGTCGGCGCGCTGCGCCACGGGCTCTGGCTCGAGGTCGAGACCGGCGAGTACGGACAGCTGACGCCAGGGGAGGGAGCGGCGCCGGACGTCGTGCTGCTGGCCATCGATGCGCGGACGGCGCTGGCCGGGCTCGATGCCGGGCATGACGCACCGGCGGCGACGGCGGCGGTGGAGGCGGCGGCCGAGCGGATTGCGGCGTGTTGGGCGGCTGCCCGGGCGCGCGGAGCGGCGGTGCTGCAGCAGACGGTGCTGCCGGTGTTCCCGCCCCAGTTCGGCAACAACGAGCATCGCTTGCCGGGGTCCCGCGCGGCTTCCGTGCTTGCGATCAATGCCCGGCTGCGGGATCTGGCGGACGCCGCCGGCGTCGACTTGGTGGACATCACGAGCCGCGCGGCGCAGGACGGCATTGCCGCGTGGCACGACCCGATGCTGTGGCACCGCGCCAAGCAGGAGGTGCATCCAGGCGCCGCGCCGATGTTCGGCGAGCTGGTCGGACGGCTGCTCGCGGCCCGGCAGGGGCGCAGCCGCAAGGCGCTGGTGCTCGATCTCGACAACACGCTCTGGGGCGGCGTCGTCGGCGACGACGGATTGGAGGGGATCGTCATCGGCCAGGGCAGCGCGCTCGGCGAGGCGCATCTCGAACTCCAGCACTACGCACGCGACCTGACCCGGCGCGGCGTGGTCCTCGCCGTGTGCAGCAAGAACGACGAGGCCAACGCCTGGGAGCCGTTCGACAAGCATCCGGACATGGTCCTGCGCCGCGGCGACATCGCCTGCTTCGTCGCCAATTGGAGCGACAAGGCGTCCAACCTGCGCGAGGTTGCCCGGCGGTTGAACATCGGCGTGGACGCTCTGGTGTTCGTCGACGACAACCCGGCCGAGCGGGCGATCATCCGCCGCGAGCTGCCCGCCGTCGCCGTGCCGGAATTGCCGGACGACCCGGCCGGCTACGCCGCGACGCTCGCTGCCGGCGGCTATTTCGAGGGCGTCCGGTTGACGGAGGAGGACCGGGAGCGGGCCGGGCAATACCAGGCGAACCTCGCGCGGGCGGACGCGGCGCCGGCGAACGAGACCGACATGGCAGGCTTCCTCGACAGCCTCGCGATGGTGTTGCACTGGGGCCGGGTCGACCCGGTGAGCGCGCCGCGGGTGGTGCAGCTCGTCAACAAGACCAACCAGTTCAACCTCACCACGCGACGCACGACCGACGCCGCGGTCGCCGCCATCATGGCCGACGACGGCGCGCTCAGCCTGCAGCTCCGGCTGCTCGACCGGTTCGGCAACAACGGCATCATCGCCGTCGTGCTCGGTGAGCGGCGCGGCGACGACATGCACATCACCGACTGGCTGATGAGTTGCCGCGTGCTGAAGCGCGGGGTCGAGGCGGCGACGTTGAACGTGGCGGCGGCCGAGAGCCGGCGGCTCGGCGCCCGGCGGCTTGTCGGCGACTATGTGCCGACCGCCAAGAACGGCATGGTGCGCGACCACTACGAGACCCTCGGCTTCCTGCCGGCGGGCCGCGATGCCGGCGGCAGCACGCGCTGGACGCTGTCGTTGCGGTCGTTCGTCGCATTGCCGGTGCACATGCGGTATGATCCGCCACTGCCGGCCGATCCGGCGTTCACGCCTCGTGAGGCGGAGCTCGTGCCGTGAGCCCTGACGCGATCCTGCTGCAGCTGACCGAGATCTTCCGCGCCGTGCTGGACGACGACTCGCTGGTGCTGCGGCCCGAGACGACGGCCGCCGACATCCCGGCCTGGGACTCGATGAACCACATCACGATCGTGGTGGAGGCGGAGCAGCAGTTCGGCATCAAGGTCCGCACCGCCGAGATCGAGTCGCTGCGTAACGTCGGCGACTTCGTTACGCTGATCGCGGCTAAGCGGGGCACGACGTGACCACGGCTGCAGCCGCGACCCTTCCCGGGCGGCTTCGCCTGGCGGGGTCGTGGCCGCTGGCGGTGATCGTCGGCTTGGCGGGCCTGGTTCGGTTGGCCTTTTCTGCGAGCATCTCCGGCAACGATGATCTGTCGGTCGCGACGTGCGCCTTGCGCTTGCTCGACGGCGCCTCGTTGCTGGGCCAGGGGCATTACTGTGCGCGCGTCGGCCTAACGGCCCCGCTCGCGGCCATCTTCGCCTTAGGCGGCACGGGAACGGTGCAACTCAGCATCCTGCCGGCGATCGCTTCGATCGCATCGATGCTGCTGGCCTGGCGCCTCGGCTGCCTGCTGTTCGGCCCGGCGGCGGGACTTGCCGCGGCAGCGGTGATTGCGCTGTTCCCGATGGACGTCGAGTTTGCCGGTTTGCTGTTTCCCGACGTGCCGCAAGGCGCGTTGGTCGCGGGCGCCCTGTTGTGCGCCCTCTCGGCCAAAGGCTCGCGCCGGGGCGACGGGCTGGCCCTGTTGGGCGGCGCGCTGTGGGCCTGGGCCTATTACGTCAAGCTCGATGCGTTCGTGCTTGGGCCCTTATTGCTGGTCGCGGTGCTGCTGGGCTTCGTGAGCTGGCGCCATGCGATCTTCATGGGCATCACGGCGTCCGCCTTCGTCGGGGTGGAGCTTGTCGCCTATGGACGTCTTGCGGGCGACCCGCTGCGACACCTGCATCTCGAAAGCGCGAGCGCCAACGAGGTGCTGGCCGCCGGGATGGACTACCGCAACCTGCTGACGTTTCCCAAGACCATGTTTCTGGTGCCTTACGAAACCGGGTTGATGTATTTCGTCTGGTTGGCGGCGGCTGGTACAGCCTTGGTGTCTCGGACACGACCGTTGTTGCTGCTCTTGGTTTGGTGCCTGACATGGCAGCTCTGGCTGATGTTCGGCGCCGATCCGTTTGCCGGCTTCCGCCTCAAGCCGCAACTCGGACGCTATTTGTTGAGCTGGGAGGTGCCGATGGCCGTGATGGTCGGATGGTTCTGGACCTGGCTCGTGGCCCGGCAGCGACGGCTCGGCCTGGGCCTCGTCTTTGCGGCGGCGGCGTCGCTGATTGTCCTCGGCTCGTTCAACCAACTGTCCACCAAGCCCGCTCAAGCGACCCGCATAGCCGTCAGTGAGGCGCTGGCCCGTGGCTGGTTCCCGCTCTATCCGGACGTGCAGAGCATCGGCATCGCCGGCTTCCTGCTGCATGGCCGACCTGAGGCGTCGCAGGTGTTTCCCGTGCAGCGGCATGACTTCCTCAAAGGCGTGACGACGTTCGAGCCGATCCGGTCGGCGCCCGCCTACTTGCTGATTAACCGGGCGTATGCGCGGCAGTTGCAAACGCGCAATCTGGTCCGGCCGATCGACCCCGACAGCTTCGGCTTGCAGCCGACCCAGGTGTTCGAGGTCGACCGCCCGGGGTCGCCGGTCAGCTACGCCTCGCTGCGTCTCCTGGCGTGGGTCGCCGGGTTCGTGCCGGGGCCGCTGGGGCGCAAGGCGGAGGGCACGGTGGCGGAGCTGCTGCGACCGGGCGATGCAGTCGTCTATCGGCTTGAATAATGCAACGGGGATGATGGCCATGACCCGATCAGCCGTTCTGCCGAACAAGCTCCTTGCCAATCGGAACGATACACGATGATCGACAATCTCGTTCTCCTGATGACGTTGAGTGCCACGGCCTACGTGGTCGTCCGCGCCATCGTCGCCGAACGGAGGGGTTCGGAGATGGCAAGTTGGGCCCGGTCCCGCTCCGGCGGGCAAACAGCCGCGCCGCCGCCGCGTCCGTAGAGCGCAGCCGAACAATGCAGGACCTGATCCTTCTGCTGTCGACCGTGCTGTTCTTCGGCGCCGGTCTGGTCGTGCCTTGGGTGATGAGCCTTGGTTACGTTTGGGTCGACATCTTTTCGCCCCACCTCATCAGCGCGTCCCTGATCCGGACGATCCCTGTCTCCCTGCTGTTCGGCGTCATGTCGTTCGTGATGTATGTTCTGGCCGACCGCAAGTCGCCACCGAAATTCAACGCAATCACCGGCCTCATGCTGTGCTTAAGCGTCTGGGCAACGCTGACGACGTTTTGGGCGGTCGCTCCGGTCCAGGCCTGGTGGCGATGGGACGGTGCAATCAAGGCGGCGCTGTTCGCGACGTTCGCACCGGTCGTCTTTCGCACCCGGGTGCAGATCGAGGCGTTCTGCTTGGTCTACCTATTTTCCATTGCGGCGCACTCGGTTCCTTGGGGCATCAAGACGATCCTGACCGGCGGCGGCTATGGCCAGGCTCTCGGCATCATGGGCCGCACCGGATTCCTGATCGAGGAAAGCAGCGTCATGTCCGGCGTTGCCGTCATGCTGACGCCGATGTGCCTATACTGGATGCGGTATTCGACCTTGCTGCCGAAATCGCGGCTCACGACGATCGGCCTTTGGATCATCATGATCCTGAGCCTGATTGCCGCAGTCGGGACATTCGCGCGGACCGGGCTGATCGTCTTCGGCGTGTGCGGCGCCGTCATGATGATGCGATCGAAGCGCAAGCTTCTCTTCGTCACCATCGCCGCGGCGATCGTCGCGGTGTTGTTCGCGGTGACGTCCGACCGCTGGTCGTCGCGCATCGAGACGGTGGTCGACTACCGGAACGAGAACTCGGCCTTCGTGCGGATCCTGGTCTGGCGGTGGGCGCTCGACTTCGTCGCCAGCCATCCGTTCGGCGGCGGCTTCTGGGCTTATGTGACGAATCGGATCGAAATTCCGGTGGCCGATGGCGGCCTTCCGGCTATGATGTTCGCGCGCGCCTGGCACAACATCTTCATCGCGGCACTCGCCGAGCATGGCTACCCGGGGCTGATCATGTATGTCGGCCTCATCGTGCTGGTCATGCTTGCCATGCGCCGGGTTTATCGACTGACCCGCGGCTTGCCGGAATTCGAGTGGTGTGCCGGCCTAGCGCAGATGCTGCAGCTCACGCTGTTGCTGCTGTGCGTGACCGGCATGTTTACCGAGTTCGGCTGGCAACCCGTGATCTGGTATCAGTTCTCGATGGCGGTCTGCTTGCGGGAATACGTCCGCCGTGTCGTCGAGCCGCGGACGACGCCCGCCACCGCCGTCTCGGCTGTCCAAACCGCAGCCGGCTTCGCGGGTTGGCAGCCCCGTCCGCCGGCCGCCGCCTTGGCATCGGCGCCCGGACTTCCGCGCCCGCCGCGTGGGTAAGCCGCAACACCGGTGATGCTCGCCGCGAACCCTACGGCACCGGTCCAGCCGGCCCGGCAACCCGAGATCCTCGCGTTGACGGCCTTGCGCGGCATCGCGGCCTGGTGGGTCGCGCTCTATCACCTGAACGGGGTGGTCGCTTGGCCGGCGCCTTTCCAGGCCGTGCTGAACCAAGGGACGCTTGCGGTCGAGCTGTTCTTCATCATGAGCGGCTTCGTGTTGGGGCGGCAATATCTGCTGCATTTCGCCGGCGGTGTTGGTGGGCGCCGCTATTGGTGGTTTATCGGGATCCGGCTGGCCCGGGTCTATCCGCTGCACCTCGTCATGATGATGACGTTCCTGGCCCTTCCACTGACGCTGCATCTCAGCGGTCGGCCGCCGGTTCCCACCTACGCCTGGTGGGATTTCTGGTGCGGATTGTTCCTGGTGCAGGACTGGGGATTTTCCGCGGGATTGCGCTGGAACACGCCGTCATGGTCGATCAGCGCCGAGCTGTTCTTCTACCTCCTGTTCCCGTTCCTGGCGTTCGGTGTGGCGAAGCTGTCGCGCAACGCCGGTTGGATGTGGGCGCTGGCCGGGGCGCTGCTGCTGGCCAATGCGCTGAACGGCTGGTACTGGGGCGGGCTGCTGGCGCATGAAGGCCGGGCTGGCGTCATCATCTGCTGCCTCGGCGCCGGGCTGGGATTGTGGCTCGCGCCCACGTCGATCCGCCACGACATGACGGAGTGGCGGAGCTGGGTTTTGTTGACCTTGGCCGGGTTGCTGATCGAGGCACGGGTCGGCGGCGTGGCCGACTATCTGGTGATGCCGGCGGCGTTCACGCTGCTGATCTGGGCCATGCTCGACGGGAGCAACGCGCTCGCCCGCCTGCTGAGCACGCGCGTTTTGTTGTGGCTTGGCCAAGTCTCGTATTCCACCTATCTGACGCACTACTTCGTGCGAGGCTGGCTCCGGCTGGCTTTGGTGGACAGAGTGCCGGGTTGGATGGTGATGTCGCTGTATATCGGTCTCGTTCTCGCATTGTCGGTGCTGGCCTACCGCTTGATCGAAGTGCCAGGGCGCCGGATAGGCCGGAGATACGCTGATCGGATCATTGCCCGCGCGCCCGGGCGCAGTCACCCCATTCCGGCAGTCGCGGGCGGCCACGGAGCGTGAGCCAGGATCTGCTCGCGTCGATTGCCGCCATTGTCGGGCCGCGCGGCTTGCTGACCGGCGACGACACCGCCGGCTACACCGAGGATTGGCGGCGCCTTTACCAAGGCCGAACCTTGGCCGTGGTGCGGCCCGGCAGTACGGAGGAGGTCGCGGCCGTCGTTCGGGCCTGCGCCGAGCATGGAACCCCGATCGTCCCGCAAGGTGGCAACACCAGCATGGTCGGCGGCGCCACACCGCGGGCGAACGGGCAGGACGTCGTGCTGCAGTCTCGCGCGGATGAACCGGGTGCGCGACGTCGATCCGCTCGATATGACCATGGTGGCCGAGGCCGGTGTGGTGTGGAAGGCGGCGCAGGACGCTGCCGCGGTGGCCGGGTGCCTGCTGCCGCTGTCGATCAGCAGCGAGGGGACGGCGCAGGTCGGCGGCATCCTGTCGGCCAACGCCGGGGGAAACACCACCGTGCGCTACGGCAACGCGCGCGACCTTGTGCTCGGGCTCGAGGCGGTGCTGCCGGACGGGTCGGTGTGGCACGGGCTGCGGAGGCTGCGGAAGGACAACACCGGCTATGCGTTGCGGCATCTCCTGGTCGGCGCCGAGGGCACGCTCGGGGTCATTACCGCGGCCGTGCTGAAGCTGGTGCCGCGACCGCTCGACGTGCAGGTGGCGCTGTGTGCGGTGCCGTCGGCCGAGGCGGCGTGCGCGCTGTTCCGCCGCTTCCAGGCCGCCGACCCCGGCGCGCTGCAGGCGGTCGAGTACATGTCGGGCGAAAGCATGGGCCTGGTTCTCGCGCATATCCCCGGCGCGACTCTGCCGCTCGGCGGTCCGGCACTGCACTACGTCCTGATCGAACTTGCCACCCCGCGGCCGGCCGGCGGCTTGCGTGATGTGCTCGAGGCCGTGCTGGAGCAGGCACTCGAGGATGGCGTGGTCGACGACGCCGCGCTCGCCGAGAGCGAGGCGCAACGGCTCGCGATCTGGAAACTGCGCGAAGAACATGCGGAGGCGCAGAAGCGGGCAGGTGCCAGCGTCAAGAACGACGTCTCGGTCCCGGTCTCGCGCGTGCCGGAGTTGATCGAACGGGCCGGACAAGCATGTGCCGCGCTCATTCCCGGCATACGTCCGGTTCCGTTCGGGCACTTGGGTGACGGCAACATCCACATGAACCTGGAGCAGCCGCCGGGCATGGAGAGCGCCGCATTCCTGGCGCGTGACCACGAGATCATGGACACGGTGAATGCTGTCGTGCGCGACCTGGGCGGCAGTTTCTCTGCCGAGCACGGGGTCGGACAGCTCAAGCCTTACATGATGCCGGACTGGCGCGGCGGCGCGGAACTCGACGCGATGCGCAAGGTGAAGGCGGCGCTCGACCCGCTCGGGCTGATGAATCCGGGCAAGGTCCTGCCCTAACCGCGGCGGCCCCGGGTTGCTGGAGCACGACCTTCGAGCCAATCGGCTCGGGAGGTGTTCTACGTCGACCGCGCGATCCGTGCCGACCTCAGCGCCCGGACGGCGAGGTCGCTGAACTCGCGGACGGCGGCCGCTTGAGCGAAGAAGGCACCGACCACGCCGGACAACGTGCCGATGATCCACCACCAGGCGAGTTCGTTCAGCAGCCAGTGCAGCCCGCGGATCGGCGAGCCGGACGACGTGAACAGGTTGGTCATCGTCTGCAGGAGCATCACCCAGCACACTACCGGGATCAGCACGCACGTCGTGCGCAGCAGCAGCCGGGTCCTGCGATCGGGCAGTTCGCGAGACAACTGCAGCAGCCGCGTAATGACTAGAACCAGAAACACACCGCGATACAGCAGGCTGCTGCCCGCGAAGAAGCAAGTGCAAAGCAGGACTGCTCCGGCAACCATCACCCTTGTTTCCCATTCGTGGCCGGCGCCCACCGCGGCAACGAAGCTGCCTTGCCGCATCAGGTAGACCGTCTGCGCGACAACGGCCGCCAGCAGCATGAGCGTGAGCACCACCGGCAGCAACTGTGCGATCAGCGCGCCGGCCAAGCTGGAGTGCAGGTCGTCATGCAGTGCCCGGGACAGCACGTCCACGGAACCGAGTGGAAGGATGCGCGCGCCGATGAAATTGTTGAAGTAGAGGCCGCCTCCGCCGATGTGGGACAGCGCCAGCTTGATTTCGTCTTGCGTAGCACCACCAGAACCAGACGAACGTGAGGCTGCTGGCCGCTGCGACGACAAGGAACCTCGTCAGCTTCTCGCGGACAGCGAGGGCCAGAAGGATGACAGGGTAGAATTTCAGCAGGCCGCCGCAGGCGAACAGAACGTAGGCGATCGATCGCCCAACCCATCCGGTCCGATCGAGCAGGAGGGCCACGACCACCATATCGTAGATCAGCAGGTCAACATTGCCGCGTTCGATCACCAGGATCGTCGCGCTCGAGACCGCGGTGAGCAGAAAGCACGCGAGGTCCGACTTGCGTCGCTGGCTCGGGAACAATGCCAGGGAGCCGATGTAGGTCACGGCCAGGCCGAGCCCGCACACGTTCACCCAGAATGGGTCCGCGGACAGGAACGTGAACCGGAGCCAAAGCGGCGAGTAAACATGTTGGCCGCCCGGTTCGTAGGTTGAGCACGTGTTGCTCAAGTAGACGTTGACGCCCTTTTGCCAGCAATCGGCGGACGAGGGCTGCATCTCCCAGTCTGCAAACGGCAGGGGGTAGGGGTGTATCGATACAACCGTCAAAATGCGCTCATAAAGATCCGCATCGAACAGGTAGATAAAACAGAAAGCGATCAGAATTCCGAAGCTGATTGCCGGCGTGGCCATTCGCGGCATCAATGGATCGGACGCGCGAAGCAGCCTCAGGTTCATGTCTGCCGATCAGCAATGGTGGCCGTTTATTGCCGGACGGGGCCGTCACCTGCATTTCAGGAAGTGAAAGGTCTTGTTGCGTGGTGCCGAACCTGGGCGGCGGATCCGTTCGCACGGCCCACCCTTGAGGGTTGTCACCGGCGCACGTAGTAAGACGCTCCGGCTTTCCCCGAGGTGCACCCCATGTACACGCGCAGCGTCGCAACCGTGTTCGGCGGCAGCGGATTTATCGGCCGCTACGTCGTCAAGCGTCTGGCCTACGCCGGGCACGTCGTCCGGGTGGCCGGGCGCGATACGGAGCGTGCCAAGGATCTGATGGTTACCGGGCGGGTCGGGCAGGTGGTGCCGCTTTACGTGTCGCTGGCCAACGAGGCGACCGTGCATCGCGCAGTCGAGGGCGCCGATGTGGTGATCAACCTGGTCGGGATCCTGTCCGAGCGCCGGCCGGGCGACTTCAAGCGGCTGCAGGCCGAGGGTGCGGGCCGGGTCGCGACGGCGGCGGCGGCGGCGGGGGTCAAGCGGATGGTGCAGATATCGGCAATCGGCGCCGATTCCGGCAGCGCCAGCGTGTATGCGCAGACCAAGGCGGCGGGCGAGGCGGCGGTGCGGGCGGCGATGCCGGGCGCCACGATCCTGCGGCCGTCGGTCGTGTTCGGCACCGAGGACCAGTTCTTCAACCGGTTCGGCAAGATGGCGATGACCTTGCCGGTGATGCCGGTGATCTGCGGCGCCTCGCGGTTCCAGCCGGTTTACGTCGGCGACGTCGCCGATGCGGTCGTGGCCGGGCTCATTCGCGACGACGCAATCGGCCGCACTTACGAGTTGGGCGGACCGCGGATCTACACCTTCCGCGAGTTGCTGACCTACATCCTGCACGAGACCCGGCGGCATCGCCCGCTTTGGACCGTGCCGGACGCGGTGGCGCGGCTGCAGGCGCGGCTGGGCGAACTGGTGCCGGGAAAGCCGTTCACCCGCGACCAGCTGGTGATGCTGGGGCGTGACAACGTCGCCGACCCGGCCATGCCCGGCCTCGTGGAACTGGGCATCACGCCGACACCGGTGGAATTGGTGGTGCCGGCTTACCTGGACCGCTACCGGGCGGGTGGCGGCAAGCGGGAAGAGATCCCGGCCTGAGACGGCCGTCTCACCTGCGCACCCCATGGCCGGACAGTGCCGTGAAATGCGGCGGCTCCCGAGCCAGCCGGCCCGGGAGTAACGGTTTAAATCCGTCAAACGAGGCGGCGGCGGCGCACCAGGCCGAGACAAGCTATGCCGGCACCGAGGAGGACGATCGTCGCAGGCTCGGGGACCGCGGTGTAGGTCAGGTTGACGAACGCAAAGTCGCTTTGTGCGGACGGCTTACCCTCGTTGGGCAGGCCGAATGTCAAGTCCTTGAAGGGGATGCTGAGGCCCGACACCTCATACTCCCCGGTCGAGATGCTCGCCAACTGCTGCACCGTCGCACCGGAAACTGCATGACCCGAACCATCGGTCAGTGTGGGACCGCCCGCGCCGATTGTCAGCCGCAGCTTTGCTTGCGTCACGCCGTTGGCATCGACGGCCGCGATCTCGTTGAATTTGTCGTTGCTGCTCGCCGCGTTGAGGAACGCGATCGTGAATCCGTTAAGGATCTGAGCCGTCGAAGCAGCGAAGTCGATCGAACTCTTTACGTTCGATGGTGCCGGCGCCCGTCGTGCCCGGTGCGCCAACGCCGACGCCGATTTGGGTGTTGGTTGAGAGCTTGAACGCCTCGAATACACCGTGTTGAACATTGGGATTGCCAGTCCCAGGGTCCGCCGTGACGGTGAACCCGCCAACTGTAAGAGAATGCTCACCGACCGTCAGGTCTTTATAGGCGATCACGGACGCCCTGGCGGGGCCGAGGCCGGTGAACGCCAACGCGGCGCCTAGGACGGCAATGTAGAAACGTGACACTTGCAACCCTCGTGCTGGTTGCGCAATGATTAACGGTCCTGGAACGATTACGCAAGAATAATTAACGGTAAATAACGCAGACTTCCGGAGCCGCCCGATCGGCGGCCGGACTGGGTCCGTCGAGGCGCGCCCGGTTTCGGTTCAGGCGGGCCGACGGCGGCGCCAGCATGCCCAGCCGAACAGGCCGGCGCCGAAACCGGCCAGCGAGCCGGGTTCCGGCACCATGACCGCCTCGCTCGCGAGCAGCACGCTGTCGTACGAGACGCCCATCAGCGCGAAGTCGCCATCGGCCGCCAGGCCGCCGCCATTGCCGGGGTGGAACACTATGTCGGTGAAGGCGAAATCGAGGCCAGAGACCGCGAAGGCCCCGGCGCCGGCGCCGACCCCGGGCGAGATCGTGGTGACAAAGCCTGGCCCGCCGGTCAGGTCGGCGCCGCCGTCCTGGTTCGCGGTCAGTCCGAAGGTGGTCAGGCGCGTTGCGCCCAACACCACGTCCACCATCGCCATCTCGTTCAAGGCATCACCTTGCGCGCCGGTGGCGAACAGGTAGGCGATCGAGAAGCCGTTCAGGCGTTGCGGCGAGGCCGCGTGGAGCGTGATCGACTCCCCTAAGTTCGATCTCGCCCGGGACCATCGAGCCGGTTCCCGACACGCCGATCCCCGACACGCCGAGGATGGCCTTGCGGTCGAGCACGCTGCCCGAAGGTCCGGCGGTGAGGGTGAACAGGCCCGTGGACACGCCTTGTTGCCCGGTGGTGAGCGAGCTCGCGTCGAGGACTGCGGCGACGGCTTGGTGCGGAGTCACGATCGATGCGCCGACACCAAGCAGGACGATCGAAACGGCAAGGGGTTGGAAGGTCATGGCGGCTTGATCTCGACGCGCTGGAACGGTCTTGTCGCCGGGGCGCGACGCGCGATTTAAGCTTGGGACGGACCTCTCAGGGTGGGGAAAGTCAAGAATGGTCCATTTCTGCCACGGAATGTGGCCGATTTGACGCGTCTTACTGAAGCCGCCGCCCGACTGGTCACGCCTAGAAAGGCCCGAAACGGTCTCAAAATGTGCCATCTGGCGCGGTCGCATCGTGTTACGTGAGCCAATCTGCGCAGATCATGGCAGCATTGCTGCCTTAACGGCGATTTTGTGCTTCACGGTCCGCGCCTTGGCACCCTATTAAACTGCAACCGGCGGCGTCCGGCACTCGATGGAGGTTTCCCCATGGCCGACCGCATGCTGCAGTTCGTCCGTATGCCGCAGCAACAGCCGGAGAAGCGTACCGTCTCCGCCCGGCGCGAGGACTTCGCCGAGATCTACGCCGATTTCGACCCGGCCCTGGCGGGCAAGCAGTCGAGCCGCTGCAGCCAATGCGGCATCCCGTTCTGCCAGGTGCACTGCCCGCTGGGCAACAACATCCCCGACTGGCTGAAGCTGACGGCGGAGAACCGGTTGGAGGAGGCTTACGAGGTCAGCGCGGCCACCAACACCTTTCCCGAGGTGTGCGGGCGGATCTGCCCGCAGGATCGGTTGTGCGAAGGCAATTGCGTCATCGAGAAGGGCTTCGAGAGCGTCACCATCGGCGCCGTCGAGCGCTTCATCACCGACTTTGCCTGGGAGCAGGGCTGGGTGAAGCCGCCGCGGCCGCGGATGGAGCGACCGCAATCGGTGGGGATCATCGGCGCCGGGCCGGGCGGCCTGGCGGCTGCGGAGCGGCTGCGGGTGCAGGGCTACCAGGTGCACGTCTATGATCGCTACGACCGGGTCGGCGGGCTGATGATCTACGGCATCCCCGGCTTCAAGCTCGAGAAAGAGGTCGTGCTGCGGCGCTGGAAGCTGTTCGAGGAGGGCGGGATCGTCTTCCACCTCGGTGTCGAGCTCGGCCGCGACCTGTCGTTTGCCGAGCTGCGGGCCCGGCACGACGCCGTGCTGATCGCGACTGGGGTGTACAAGGCGCGCGACATCGGCGGCCCCGGCGCCGGGCTGGCGGGGATCGTGCCGGCAATGGAGTTCCTGACCGCAAGCAACCGCAAGGGTCTCGGCGATGAGGTGCCGGAGTTCGACAACGGTGCGCTGAACGCCGAAGGCAAGCGGGTCGTGGTGATCGGCGGCGGCGATACGGCGATGGACTGCGTGCGCACCGCGGTGCGGCAGGGTGCAACCAGCGTGAAGTGCCTGTATCGGCGCGACAAGGCCAACATGCCGGGCTCGATGCGCGAGGTGAAAAACGCCGAGGAGGAAGGGATCGAGTTCGTGTGGCTCAGCGCCCCCGAGGCATTTCTGGGCGACGACCATGTGACCGGCGTGCGGGTGCAGAAGATGCGGCTCGGCATGCCGGACGCGACCGGGCGGCAATCGATCCAGCCCAGCGACCAGCGCAGCACGATCGAGGCCGACCTGGTGATCAAGGCGCTCGGCTTCGACCCGGACGAGCTGCCGCTCCTGTGGGACCAGCCCGGCCTCGAGGTCAGCCGCTGGGGTACGCTGAAAACCGACCACCGCACGGCGATGACCTCGTTGCCCGGCGTGTTCGCGGCCGGCGACATCGTGCGCGGGGCGAGCCTGGTGGTGTGGGCGATCCGCGACGGCCGCGACGCCGCTGCGGCGATGCACAAATATATGCAGCAGCACGCCATGGCAGCGGCGGCGGAGTGAACGGCATGGATTTCGTGGCAGACTGGAACGCCAACGTCGCCCGCCTCGAGGGCACCTACGACCCGAGCCAGGAGCATGACGCGTGCGGCGTCGGCGTGGTCGCCGCCCTCGACGGTAAGGCCCGGCGCGACGTCGTGCAGGCCGGCATCGACGCGCTGAAGGCGGTCTGGCACCGCGGCGCCGTGGACGCCGATGGAAAGACCGGGGACGGCGCCGGCATCCACATCGAGATCCCGCAGGATTTCTTCCGCGCCGCATATCAGCCGTAGCGGCCACGAGCCCGGCGACGACCCGATCGCCGTCGGCATGGTGTTCCTGCCGAAAACCGACCTCAGTGCCCAGGAACGCTGCCGCACCATCGTCGAGACCGAGATCCTGGCGTTCGGCTACGGCATTTACGGCTGGCGCCAGGTGCCGATCGACGTCGCCTGCATCGGCGAGAAGGCCAACGCCACCCGGCCCGAGATCGAGCAGATCATGATCCGCGGGCGCGGCGGCGATCCTGCCACGTTCGAGCGGGACCTTTACGTCATCAGGCGGCGCATCGAGAAGCAGGCGATCGCCGCGCAGGTGAACGAGCTGTATATCTGCTCGCTGTCCTGCCGCAGCATCATCTACAAGGGCATGTTCCTGGCCGAGAGCCTGACGGTGTTCTACCCGGACCTGCTCGACCCCCGCTTCGTCAGCCGGTTCGCGATCTACCACCAGCGCTACTCGACCAACACCTTCCCGACCTGGCGCCTGGCGCAGCCGTTCCGGATGCTCGCCCATAACGGCGAGATCAACACCATCAGCGGCAACATCAACTGGATGAAGAGCCACGAGACCCGGCTCGAGGCCGGCGAGCTCGGCGAATATGTCGAGGACGTCAAGCCGGTGGTGCAGGTCGGCGGCTCCGACACCGCGACGCTGGACGGCGTGTTCGAGCTGCTGGTCCGCGCCGGGCGGGACGCGCCGATGGCCAAGGCGCTGATGATCCCGGCGAGCGTGGGGCAGGATGCGACGATGCCGGAAGCGCATCGCGACATGTTCCATTATTGCAACGCTGTCATGGAGCCGTGGGACGGCCCGGCCGCCGTGGCGGCGACCGACGGGCGCTGGGTGATCGCCGGGCTCGACCGCAACGGGCTGCGGCCGCTGCGCTACACCATCACCGACAGCGACCTGCTGGTGGTCGGCTCCGAGGCCGGCATGGTGAAGTTCGCTGAAAGCGAGATCGTCGCCAAGGGCCGGGTCGGACCGGGTCAGACGGTCGCAGTCGACCTCGACGCGGGGACGTTCTACGCCGACGAGGCGCTGAAGGACCTGCTCGCGGCCCGGCAGCCGTTCGGCGAATGGGTCAAGCGCATCGCCAAGATCGACAAGCTGGTCAAGACCGACGCGCCGGAACCGGTGCGCTACGAGCCGGAAGAACTGCGCCGCCGGCAACTCGCGGTCGGGCTGTCGCTCGAGGATCTGGAGATGATCCTGCACCCGATGGTGGAGGACAGCGCCGAGGCGGTCGGCAGCATGGGCGACGACACGCCGGTTGCGGTGCTGAGCGAGAAGTATCGCGGCCTGCATCATTACTTCCGCCAGGCCTTTGCCCAGGTGACCAACCCGCCGATCGATAGCCTGCGGGAGACGCGGGTGATGACCTTGCGGACCCGGCTCGGCAACCTCGGCAACGTGCTCGACGAGGACGGCAGCCAGTGCGACCTGCTGCAGCTCGATAGCCCAGTGCTGTCGAATGCCGAGTTCGCCGCCCTCGAGGCCTCGCTCGGCTCGGCGTCATGCCATATCGACTGCACCTTTCCGGTCAGCGAGGGCGAGGCCGGGCTGCGCGCGGGGATCGAGCGGATCCGGCGGGCCGCGGAAGAGGGCGTGCGGGCCGGCTGCGCGCACGTGATCCTGACGGACGAGAACCAGGGCTCCGACCGCGCGCCGATCCCGATGATCCTGGCGACCGGCGCCGTGCACACGCATCTGGTGCGGCAGTCGCTGCGCACCTTCACCAGCCTCAACGTGCGCTGCGCCGAGTGCATGGACACGCACTACTTCGCGGTGCTGATCGGCGTGGGCGCCACCACCATCAACGCCTATCTGGCGCAGGAGGGGATCGCCGACCGGCACCGGCGCGGGCTGTTCGGCTCGATCACCTTGAAGGAGGCGGTCAAGCACTACCAGAAGGCGGTGGACAAGGGCCTGCTGAAGGTGATGTCGAAGATCGGCATCTCGGTCATCAGCTCCTATCGCGGCGGCTACAATTTCGAGGCGATCGGGCTGTCCCGCGCGCTGGTCGCCGAGTTCTTCCCCGGCATGCAGTCGCGGATCAGCGGCATCGGCCTGTCCGGCCTGGCGCGCAAGGTGCTGGGGCTGCACGCCGCGGCGTGGGACGGCGAGGCCGGCGCGCTGCCGGTCGGCGGCATCTACAAGCTGCGCCGCAGGGGCGAGGTGCATGCCTTCGAGGGCAGCCTGATCCATACGCTGCAGACCGCGGTCGCGACCGACAGCTACGAGACCTACCGCCGCTACGCGGACGGGGTGCGGCGGCAGAAGGCGGTGGCGCTGCGTGACCTGCTGGACTTCCGCACCGACACCGTGACGCCGATCCCGGTGGACGAGGTCGAGAGCATCACCGAGATCAGGAAGCGGCTGGTGGCGCCCGGCATCTCGCTCGGCGCACTGAGCCCCGAGGCGCACGAGACGCTGTCGATCGCGATGAACCGCATCGGCGCCCGCAGCGATAGCGGCGAGGGCGGCGAAGACCCAGCGCGGGCCAAGCCGCGCGCCAACGGCGACAACGCCAGCAGCGCGATCAAGCAGATCGCCAGCGGCCGGTTCGGCGTCACCGCCGAGTACCTGAACGCCTGCCGCGAGATCGAGATCAAGGTGGCCCAAGGCGCCAAGCCCGGCGAGGGCGGGCAGTTGCCGGGCTTCAAGGTGACCGGGCTGATCGCCAAGCTCAGGCACTCGACCCCCGGGGTGACGCTGATCAGCCCACCGCCGCATCACGACATCTATTCGATCGAGGACCTCGCCCAGCTCATATACGACCTGAAGCAGATCAACCCGGATGCGACGGTGTGCGTGAAGCTCGTGTCCCGCAGCGGGATCGGCACCATCGCCGCCGGCGTTGCCAAGGCCAAGGCCGACGCGATCCTGATCAGCGGCCATAGCGGCGGCACCGGCGCCAGCCCGCAGACCTCGGTGAAGTACGCCGGCCTGCCCTGGGAGATGGGCCTGTCCGAGGCGCATCAGGTGCTGATGCTCAACCGTCTGCGGCACAGAGTAAAACTGCGCACCGACGGTGGCATCAAGACCGGGCGCGACGTGGTCATCGCGGCGATGCTGGGCGCCGAGGAGTTCGGCATCGGCACTGCGAGCTTGGTGGCGATGGGCTGCATCATGGTGCGGCAGTGCCATAGCAACACCTGTCCGGTCGGCGTCTGCAGCCAGGACGAGGAGCTGCGAAAGAAGTTTGAAGGCACGCCGGAGAAGGTGATCAGCCTGTTCAGCTTCGTTGCCGAGGACGTGCGCAACATCCTCGCCTCCTTGGGGCAGCGGCGGCTGGTGGACGTGATCGGCCGCACCGACCTGCTGCACCAGGTGAGCCGCGGCTCCGACCTGCTCGACGACCTCGACCTCAACCCGCTGCTGGCGCAGGCCGACCCGGGCGGGCATGCGCGCTACTGCACGCAGGAGGGCCGCAACGAGGTCCCGGAAACGCTCGACGCGCAGATGATCCAGGATGCGGCGCCGCTGTTCGAGCGCGGCGAGAAGATGCAGCTGCAATACACGGTGCGGAACACCCACCGGGCGATCGGCACCAAGCTGTCGTCGCGCATCACCCGCATCCACGGGATGACCGGGCTGGCGCCGGGGCATCTGACGGTCCGGCTGCGCGGCTCGGCCGGGCAGTCGCTGGGGGCGTTTGCGGTGCAGGGCCTCAAGCTCGAGGTGCTGGGCGACGCCAACGACTATGTCGGCAAGGGGCTGTCCGGGGCGACGATTGTGGTGCGGCTGGCGCCGTCCTCGCCGCTGATCAGCAACGAGAACACCATCATCGGCAATACCTGCCTGTATGGCGCGACGGCGGGCGAGCTGTTCGCGTCCGGCCAAGCGGGCGAGCGGTTCGCGGTGCGCAACAGCGGTGCCACCGCGGTGGTCGAGGGCTGCGGCAGCAATGGTTGCGAGTACATGACCGGGGGCACGGTCGTGGTGCTGGGCGCGGTCGGCGACAATTTCGGCGCCGGCTTCACCGGGGGCCAGGCGTTCATCCATGATCCCGACGAGCTGTTCGGCAAGCGCGTCAATGCCGAGACGGTGCTGTGGCAGCGGGTCGAGCACCCGCACTGGCAAGACGTGCTGCGCGGCCTTGTGGAACGGCATGCGGCCGAGACGCACAGCCGCTTCGCGATCGCGATGCTGCACGACTGGTCGCGGGCACTGCCGCAGTTCTGGCAGGTGGTACCGAAGGAGTATGCGAAGTACTTGCCGATGCCGTTGAACGAGCCGGAGGCGCTGCGGGCGTGACGGCCCGCGTCTGACGTCGCGAGGAGAGGCGCCGGTGCATGTTGCCTCCCCTGCGGTCGCCGGGCCATAACGGACGGCAGATGCGTCTTCTGTACCACCTCCCGCTATCGCCATACTCCCGCAAGGTCCGCCTGGTGCTGGCGGAGAAGAAGCTGCCGTTCGAGATGCGGGTCGAGAAAGTGTGGGAACGGCGGCCCGAGTACCTCGAGCTGAACGCGGCCTGCAAGGTCCCGACCTTGATCGAGGAGAACGGGCTGGTGATCCCGGATTCCGGGGTGATCTGCGAATACCTGGAGGAAGCCTACCCCGACACGCCGCTGCTGGGCCGCACTTTGGCCGAACGGGTCGAGGTCCGCCGGTTGGTGGCCTGGTTCGACGGCAAGTTTGCCGACGAGGTCTCGTCGAACTTGCTCGGGGAAAAGTTCATGAAGCGGCTGCTGGGGCATGGGCACGCCGACGCCGCGGCGCTGCGGGCCGGCTACACCAATCTGCGGCATCACCTGACCTACCTCGGCTGGCTGGCGGAGAACCGGAAGTGGCTGGCCGGAAGCAGCTTGTCGCTGGCTGACTTCGCGGCCGCCGGGCACCTGTCGGCGCTCGACTTCGCCGGCGACGTGGAGTGGACGGTCTCGGCGCCGGCGCGGGAATGGTATGCTCGGGTGAAATCACGTCCGAGCTTCCGCGCGTTGTTGGCCGACCGGGTGCCGGGGACGACGCCGCCCGCGCATTACGCGAACCTGGATTTCTGATCTTGCAACCCTGAGGCGAGCCGGGACTGCAACCGTTCGGTCACATCTGCGTTGATCGCTCCACACCAACTTACCTCGTGGAGGCTTCAAATGCGTCGTTCGACCGTTTTCCGCACCGTGATGATCACGCTGGCACTTGCCACCCTGGCGCCGCTGCTCGCCGCCTGCAACACCACGGCCGGCGCCGGACAGGACGTCAGCGCGGCGGGCCGGGCGGTGACCCGCAGCGCCGACGATGTGAAGAAGGGCCTGTAGCCGCGACGCCCTCCGCTGCTCAGTGTGGCGGAGGGCACTTTTTCCCGGAGTGTCGCGGCCGAAACGGCGAGGCGACATACCAACGGGACGGTTCGTCAGCCCGGTCGACATGCGTTAAGCTAGGCACGCGTGTGCCAAGAACAGCCGACCGGGAGCGGATATGGACTTCGACCTCAGCGACGATCAGCGACTCCTGAAGGACAGCGTCGACCGTCTCGTCCAGGACCGTTACGGGTTCGAGGCGCGGCGCGGATTCCAACGCCAGGCCGAGGGTTGGAGTCGCGACATGTGGGCCGCCTTCGCCGAATTGGGCCTGCTCGGCCTGCCGTTCTCCGAGGAGGAAGGCGGATTCGCCGGCGGCCCGGTCGAGACCGGGCTCGTGATGGAGGCGTTCGGGCGCGGCCTGGTCGTCGAACCCTATTTTGCCAGCGTCGTGCTGTGCGGCGCCTTGCTCAAGCATGGCGCCACCGCGGAGCAGCGCGCGCCACTCGTCGCGGGCTTGGCCGGCGGTGAGGCGGTGCTGGCTTACGCGCAGGTGGAACGGCAATCGCGCTACAGCCTGAACGACGTGAAGACGACCGCCCGCCAGGAGGGTGGCGCCTGGCGCATCGATGGCGCCAAGGGCCTCGTGCTGCACGGCGACACCGCCGACACACTCCTGGTCAGCGCCCGCGTGGGCGGCGGCGAGCGCGACCGCGAGGGCATCGGCCTGTTCCGGGTCGCGGCCTCGTCCCCCGGCGTGTCCCGGCGCGGCTATGCCACCCAGGACGGGCTGCGCGCGGCGGAGATCACGTTCGAGAACGCCGAAGCCACTGCCTTGGGCGAGCCGGGCCACGCCTTGCCGGCGATGGAACGGGCCGAAGATGAAGCGATCGCCGCGCTGTGCGCGGAGGCGGTCGGGCTCATGACCTCGATGCACGAGCTGACGCTGGACTACCTGAAAACCCGCAAGCAGTTCGGCCGTGCGATCGGCGAGAACCAGGCGCTGCAGCACCGGTCGGTGGACATGTATGTGTCGCTCGAGCAGGCCCGCAGCATGGCGCTGTTCGCCACCATGATGGCCGGCAGCGACGACGAGATCGAGCGCAAGCGCGCCATCCATGCTGCCAAGGTGCAGATCGGCAACAGCGGCCGGCACATCGGGCAGGAAGCGATCCAGCTGCATGGCGGCATTGGCGTGACGATGGAGTACGCCGTCGGCCACTATTTCAAGCGCATGACGATGATCGAGCGCAGCTTCGGCGACACCCAGGCGCATCTGAGCGCCCTGGCCCGGCTCGGCGGCCTGATCGCCGCCTAGTGCTCCGATGACCCTAGCTCAACTCCTCGGAGTGCCGCTGCTGCTGCTGGCGGCCGGGGCGTCGGCGAGGGGTAGGACCGACCGGGCGCCGTTGCCGCCGACACCGTTCGACCTATGCGACGCCGCACTCGCCGCCGTCCGCAGCCGGGCGGTCCCGGACACGCTGCTGCCGTCGATCGCGCGGGTCGAAAGCGGCCGGCGCGACCCGGCCAGTGGCCGCGTCAGGCCGTGGCCGTGGACCGTCAACGTGGACGGGAGCGGTCGCTTCTTCGACCGCAAGGAGGACGCGGTTGCCGCGGTCCGGTCGCTGCAGGCCCAGGGCAAGCGGTCGATCGATGTCGGCTGCATGCAGGTCAACCTGATGTATCACCCGCGTGCCTTTCCGACGCTGGACGCGGCGTTCGATCCGCCCACCAACGCCGCCTACGCCCTACGCTTCCTCGGTGCGCTGTATGCCCAGACGCATGACTGGCCGCTCGCGACCGCAATGTATCATTCGCAAACCGAGGATCGCGGGGAGGACTACCAGCGCCTGGTGTTCGGCCGCGTCATGACGGCGATGGGCTCGTCAGCGGCAACCGGCGCTTATCGGGCGTTCCGGCCGGTCGAGGCGGTGTATGCCGCCTTGCCGCCCGACACCGCCACGTATGGCGCCTTCGCCCGGACCGGGCGAAGCCGCCCGGGCCCGCCTTTGCTGCGTCGTGCCTCGGTGCACGGCCGTGCCTCGGCTCACGCCACCGCGCGACGGTAAAGGTGCCAGGTGGCATGGCCGAGGATCGGCATGACCACGGCCAGCCCGACAAAGAACGGGATGCTGCCGAGTGCCAGCAGGATGGCGACGGTCAGTCCCCACACCGCCATGGTGACGGGATTGCGCAGCACCACGCGGAGCGACGTGGCGACGGCCGTGGCCGGGTTGCAGTTCCGGTCCAGCATCATCGGGAACGACACAGCCGAGATCGCCAAGACCACGATCGCAAACAGCAGCCCGACGAAGTTGCCGACGAGCAGCAGCTTGGTCCCGGCCGCGGAATGCATGATCATGTCGGCAAGCCCACCGACGCCGGCCGGCGCCACCGGGCCGATCGTCGCCAGGTAGATCAGCCGAGCCGCGGCGATCCACAGTCCGAACAGCACCAGCAGCACGAGCCCCAGCACGACAATCCCGGCGATGGCCGGCGACCGCAGCACGTCGAAGGCGTGCAGCCACGACACCGGCTGCCCGGCTTCGCGCCGCCGGCTGAGCTCGTACAAGCCCACCGCCATCACCGGTCCCATCAACGACAGGCCGGCAATCAGCGGGAACAGCAGCGGGAGCAGATCGTCGGTGGCCATGCGGGCGGCAACGAAGCCGATCACTGGATACAGCAGGCACAGGAACACCAGCTGGGTCGGGATGGTGAGGAAGTCGTCGTAGCCCGCGCGCAACGCGGCTCGGACGTCGGCGACCCCGATTCGCCGGATTTGGGGAGGCGCGTCGCTGAGCGCCGTCGAGTGGGCATCGAGTGCGTGAGCCATCGTGGTGCCTCCGGTCCAGGCCGCTTGCCGCCTTATGGTTGCGCCGCCTTGTTGCATCATGGATGCGATCGGCACGCTATGCCAAGGATCCGGCGGCAGGTTACCGGAAACGCCCGCGCGCGCGTCCTCGTGATAACGCGGCGCTACTCGGCAGCGGCCGAGGCAAGAACGTAGTCGCGGAACTGCTGCCGCAGCGCCAGCTTGTTCAGCTTGCCGGTTGCGGTATGCGGCAGCTCGTCCACCACCACCACCTCGTCCGGAATCCACCACTTGGCGACCTGCCCCGGGTAGAGCGCGAGCAGGGCGGCCTTGTCGATGGTGCGACCGGGCTTCGCGGTGACGATCAGCAGCGGCCGCTCGTCCCATTTCGGATGCCGGGCGGCGACGATGGCGGCCTCGGCGACGTCGGGATGCCCGACGGCGATGTTCTCGAGCTGAATGGAGCTGATCCACTCGCCACCCGACTTCACGATGTCCTTGGTGCGGTCGGTGATCTCCATGCTGCCGCCGGCATCGATCGTGGCAACGTCGCCGGTGGCGAACCAGCCATCCGCGTCGCAGCAATCCTCGGTCGCGTTCATGTAGCGGCGGGTGACCCAGGGGCCGCGCACCTGCAGGTTGCCGTAGGTCACGCCGTCCCACGGCAGTTCCCGTCCGGCGTCGTCGACGATGCGCATGTCGATGCCGGCGACGGCCCGGCCCTGCTTGTAGGGCTGGCGCGCGCGCTGCTGCTCCGGCAGCGCCTCAAGACCGGGCTTCTCGCCGTAGCAGGTGCCGAGCGGGCTCGTCTCGGTCATGCCCCAGGCATGGTCGACGGTGACGCCGTATCGGTCGCGGAAGGTGTCGATGATCATCGGCGGGCAGGCGGACCCGCCGCACACCAGCCGTCGGAGCGTGTCGAGCCGGCCGCCGCTGGCCGCGAGGTGCTGCAGCAGGCCGAGCCAGACCGTCGGCACGCCGGCCGATATCGTGACCCGCTCGCCGTTCATCAGCGCCTGGACCGAGGCGCCGTCGAGGTGCCGGCCCGGCATGACGATGCTGGCGCCGACCAAGGGCGCCGCGTAGGGAATGCCCCAGCCGTTGACGTGGAACATCGGCACCACCGGCATCACCCGGTCCGAGGCGCGCAGGCCGAACACGTCCGGCAGGTTGACCGCATAAGCGTGGAGCACGGTGCTGCGGTGGCTGTACAACACGCCCTTGGGACGGCCGGTGGTGCCGCTGGTGTAGCAGAGCGCGCTGGCGAAATCCTCGTCGAGCATCGGCCAGGCATAATCCTCCGTGCCGGCGTCGAGCAGGGTCTCGAAGCAAAGCACCGGGATCGTTGCCTCGATCGCCGGCATTGCATCGGTGTCGGCCATTACCACCACGGCGCGGATGGACGGCGTGTGCGGCAGGACCTGGTGCAGCAGGGCGGCAAAGCAGGGGTCGGCGCACAGGACGACGCTGCCGGCGTCGTTCAGGATGTGGGCGATGTCGGCGGGCGAAAGGCGCGGGTTGACGGTATGGACCACGCTGCCCCGGCCGGAAACGGCGTAGTACAGCTCGAGGTGGCGTTGGCTGTTCCACGCCAGCGTGGCGACCCGGTCGGCGGGGCCCACGCCCAGCGTGCCGAGCGCGGTCGCAAGCCGGCGGGCGCGGCGCTCCACTTCGGCGTAGGTGGCGCGGGTGATGACGCCGTTCTCGCCGCGCGACACCACCTCGGCGCCGGCGTGGTGGCGGGCCGCGTGGTGGAGGATGGCGGACACCAGCAAGGGCTGGCGTTGCATGAGGCCGAGCATGGTGTTCCCTCCGGGGCGCCCCGGTCGGGCGCTTCGTTGGGCAACAGCCTATTCCGCTTTGCGGCGGCATCCCAGCCGTGAACGCACGGTCGCGGTGCGGCGGGCGGTCAAGGCGACCCTGTGGCTCCGCCCGGTTCCGGGTTGGCCCGTTGCTGCCTTAGGCGAGGCTGGCGCCCTCGGGCCGGCCGAGGTCGCGATGATCGAGCGGCGCCTCGTTGCCCTGCATGCGCGTCGCCTGCAGCGCCACATCGCTCGAGAGCTCCTGGATGCGGTCGTTCTTGATCTTGCGCATCATCGCCTGGTTGCCGTTCGATCCCGGCAGGAACAGCGACGTCAGCTTCAGCTTGCGCATGTCGGGTTCCGGGCTCGAATCCTTGTCGCCGAGCGCCTGGTGCATGACGCCGCGCAGGCTCAGCGCCGTGGCGTCGCGGGCGGCGGCGGTGCCGATGATGCTGCTGACATGGTTGATGATGATGCCGATGGCGCCGAGGATATCGCTGGCATTGATGGTGGTCAGCACGAGCGTGCCGGCCATCGCGAGGTCGAGCACGAGGCGCGCGTCCAAGGCGGTCGCGACCGAACCCACGGCGGCAAGCCGCGGGCTCAGTTCGAGCAGGCTGCGCAGGTACTCGTCGTAGCGGGCCGGGTCGGTGACCGGGCTGACCTGCACCACCCGGCCCTGGGAGCCGTGGATCAGCCCGCTGAGCCGGATCTCCGGCTGGCTTTCTACCAGCAGCGCGACGTCTTCCAGCGTTTCCGTCAGATGCAGCATCAGCGCCATCATCATCGTCGTCTTGCCCGAGCCGGGCAGGCCGGAGACGACGACGAGGCCGTTCTGTTGGGTGCGCCCCAGCATGTCGAGGTGGTAGCGAATGGAGGGCTCGATACCCTCGAGCGCGGCAAAGTCGGGGATCGGCCGCACCCGGCGGCAGAGATAGAGCCGCCCCGTGGTCGTCTCGATCGGCACCGCCTTGAAGCGGACGCCCTCATGGCTGACGAAGCGGGGGCTGTCGGCGGGCCGGTCGGGGGACGCGAACGCGTCGCTGATCGCCGACCGCAACGCCTCCATGCTCGCCTGGCCGGTGTCGTCGACCGGCCACAATCCCTTCTGTCCCCGCTCGAAGCGCCGCAGTTGGATCTCGCCGGGACCTTGCGGCACCAGGATTTCGAGATAGTCGAGGTCGGCGAAGCAGAACGACTGGTCGGTCGACCCGGGTGCGGCGGCACGGGCGGGCTCGAGCAGTTTCCGCGTATCGATCACCGTATCGGTCGGGCGGCGGCCAAACGCTGGGAGCATCGATTGCCTTTGCAGCAGGAAGACGCGGGAATCGCGTGCGGTCGGGTTCCTGACTTACTCCCTGTGCGCCGATGGAACACGTTGTGATCCGTCAACTAATGCCTGCTAATGGTCCGACCTTCTGGCCCGCTGGCCTGCCGCAAGCGAGGCTGGCCCGCTGGCCTGATGCACGCCGGACGCACGTGCCGAATGGCAGCCGCGGCGCGGAAGGCGTAGGCTTGGGCCGAACAGCAGCGGGATGCGCCATGTCCGGGTTCGCGAGCACCAACGACCTCGCCGACAAGACGGTCAGCTTCGACGAGCTTGGCCCCGGCTTGTACGGCTACACCGCCGAGGGCGACCCCAATTCCGGCGTGATCGTCGGCGACGACAGCGTGGTCGTGGTGGACGCGCAGGCCACCCCGGCGATGGCCGCCGACGTGGTGGCGCGGATCCGCACCGTCACCGACAAGCCGATCCGCCACGTCGTGCTGACCCACTACCACGCGGTGCGCGTGCTCGGCGCGAGCGGCTACACGCATGCGTCCGGCGGGGCCGAGATCATCGCCAGCGACGTCGTCCGCGACATGATCGTGGAGCGCGGGCAGCAGGACATGGACAGCGAGATCGGCCGCTTCCCGCGCCTGTTCCGTGGCCGCGACGGCATCCCCGGGCTGACCTGGCCGACCCTGACCTTCCACAAGCGCATGACGCTCTGGCTCGGCCGGCGCGAGGTGCAGATCATCCAGATCGGGCGCAGCCACACGGCCGGCGATACGGTGGTGTGGCTGCCGCAGGAACGGGTGCTGTTCGCCGGCGACGTGGTGGAGTATGGGGCCACGCCCTATTGCGGCGACGCGCATTTCACCGACTGGCCGGCCACGCTCGATGCGGCCCGGGCGCTCCGGCCGGAGGCGCTGGTGCCGGGGCGGGGGCGCAGCCTGCGCGGCGCGGCCGAATGCGAGGAGGGGTTCGAAGGCACGCGGGCCTTCACCAGCGACCTGTTCGCGATCGTCAAGCGGGCCGCCTCGGGCGACGCGTCGCTGAAGCAGGTATTCGACATCGCCATGGCCGAGATGCGGCCCAAATACGGGCACTGGGTCATCTTCGAGCACTGCATGCCGTTCAACGTCAGCCGCGCCTTCGACGAGGCGCGCGGCCTCGACACGCCGCGGATCTGGACCGCCGAGCGCGATGTCGAGATGTGGCAGGCGCTGCAGCGCCCGGGCGCCTGAGGCCGGGCCGTGCCCCATGCACCGCCGCGCTACGCGAGCCCGCCGCCCGCGCCGGGGCACCACGAGGTGGTCGTGGTGGGTGGCGGCCTGGTCGGGCTGACGCTGGCGCTCGATCTGGCGCAGCGCGGCGTGGCGGTGGTGGTGCTCGATGACGGCGACAGCGTCAGCGTCGGCAGCCGGGCGATCTGCATCGCCAAGCGCTCGCTGGAGATCTTCGGCCGGCTCGGCCTCGGGTCGCGGATGCTCGCCAAGGGCGTGACGTGGAACGTCGGCCGCGTGTTCCTGCGCGACCGTGAGCTGTTCGGCTTCGACCTGCTGCCGGAGGACGGGCACGAATACCCCGCCTTCATCAACCTGCAGCAATACTATGCCGAAGCGTGGCTGGTCGAGGCCTGCGCGGCGACGGGCTTGGTCGATCTGCGCTGGGCGCATGCGGTGACGGGGGTCGAACGGAGCGGCGGGGGCGCGACCGTCGCGGTGTCGGCGCCGGGCGGCGACTACGCCCTCACCGCGGACTGGCTGCTGGCCTGCGACGGCGCCAACAGCCATGTGCGGCGGTCGATGGAGCTGCCGTTCGTGGGACGGGTGTTCCGCGACCGCTTCCTGATCGCCGACGTGGTGATGCAGGCGCCGTTCCCGCCCGAGCGCCGGTTCTGGTTCGACCCGGTGTTCCATCCCAACCAATCGGCGTTGCTGCACAAGCAGCCGGACGATTTGTGGCGGATCGACCTGCAGCTCGGCCCCGACGCCGACCCGGAGGAGGAGCGCCGGCCGGAACGGGTCATTCCGCGTATTCAGGCGATGCTGGGGCCGGATGCCCGGTTCGAGCTGGAATGGGTCAGCGTCTATACCTTCCGGTGCCGCCGGCTGGAGCGCTTCGTGCACGACCGGGTCGTGTTCGTGGGCGACAGCGCCCACCAGGTCAGCCCGTTCGGCGCGCGCGGCGGCAATGGCGGCGTGCAGGATGCGGACAACCTGGCCTGGAAGCTGGCGGCGGTGCTGCGCCGCGACGCGCCGGCCGCGCTGATCGACAGCTACGACCATGAGCGGATCCCGGCCGCCGACGAGAACATCCTGCACAGCACGCGGGCGACGGATTTCATCTCGCCGAAATCGGCGGCGGCGCGCGCCTATCGCGATGCGGCGCTGCTGCTGGCCGGGGACCATGCGTTTGCCCGCGGATTGGTGAACTCGGGGCGGCTGTCGCGGCCCTGCACGCCGCCGGCAGCGCGCGCCGGGGGCGACATCTGGCCCGGCGCACCACCGCCCGGCAGCACCGCGATCGATGCGCCGGTTCTTAACGAGGGGCGGCCGGACTGGCTGCTGCGGCACATCGGCGGCCCGTGCTTCACCCTATTGCTGTTCGGCGACGAGCGGCCGGCGCTGCCCGCCGGCTGGCCGGTCCGCCTGCTCCGGGTCGGTGCGGGCGGGCTCGAGGACGCGCGGGGCGTCGCGACGCAGCGCTACGCGGCGCCTCCGGGGGCTTGCATCCTGTTCCGGCCGGACCAGCACGTGGCGGCGCTGTTCCACCGGTTCGACGCCGGCCGGGTGGCGGCCGCGCTGGACGCGGCGCATGCGGCGGCGCTGGAGCCGGCATGAGGATCGGGCTCGAACCGCGGCTGCGGGACCCGGACGCGATATACGCTGCCCTGGTGGCCGCCCATGACGGTCTCGACGAGGCGGCATCGCGCCGGCTTGATGCGGCCTTGGTGCTGCTGCTGGCCAACCATATCGGCGAGGACGAGGTGGTGCTCGACGCCATCCGCATCGCTCGTCGCACAGGAGAGAGCGCATGAACGTGGTGCTGCGTGACGCCGGGCAGCCGGGCACGACCGGGCTTGCCGCCGGGTACATGACCGGGTTCGGCAACGGGTTCGAAACCGAGGCGCTGCCCGGCGCCCTGCCGATCGGCCGCAACTCGCCGCAGCGCTGCGCTTACGGCCTCTACGCCGAGCAGATCAGCGGCAGCCCGTTCACCGCCCCGCGGGCCACCAACGAACGCAGCTGGCTGTATCGCATCCGGCCTACGGTGCGGCACTGGGGCCGCTTCGAGCGGGCCGATCCTCGGCTGTGGCGGACGGCCCCCTGCGCCGGGACCGAGCTGCCGCCGGCGCCGCTGCGTTGGGATCCGCTGCCGCTGCCGGACGCGCCGACCAGCTTCCTGGAAGGCATGGCCACGATCACCACCGCCGGCGACGCCGAGGCTCATTCGGGCATGGCGGCGCACGTCTATACCGCGACCCGGTCGATGGTGGACGAGTATGTCTACGACGCCGATGGCGAGCTGCTGATCGTGCCGCAGCAGGGCGCGCTGCGGTTCTGCACCGAGTTCGGCCGCATCGAGATCGAGCCCGGCGAGATTGCCGTCATCCCGCGCGGCGTGAAGTTCCGCGCCGAGCTGCCCGCCGGCCCGGCCCGGGGTTACGTGTGCGAGAACTACGGCGGCGCCTTCACCCTGCCGGACCGCGGGCCGATCGGCGCCAACTGCCTGGCCAACCCGCGCGACTTCATGACCCCGGTGGCCGCCTACGAGGATAGGGAAACGCCGTCGACCCTGTTCGTGAAATGGGGCGGGACATTGTGGCAGGCGGCGATCGGGCAGTCGCCGCTCGACGTGGTGGCCTGGCACGGCAACTACGCACCTTATAAGTACGACCTGCGCCGTTACTCGCCGGTCGGGCCGGTTCTGTTCGATCACGCGGACCCGAGCATCTTCACCGTGCTGACCGCGCCCTCGGAAACGCCGGGCACCGCCAACGTGGATTTCGTCTGCTTTCCCGACCGTTGGCTGGTGGCCGAGGACACGTTCCGGCCGCCTTGGTACCACATGAACGTCATGAGCGAGTTCATGGGGCTGATCTATGGCCAATACGATGCCAAGCCCCAGATCGCCGGCAAGCAGGGGTTCGTGCCGGGCGGGTTCAGCCTGCACAACGCGATGCTGCCGCACGGGCCGGACGCGGCCGCGTTTGCCCGCGCCAGTGCGGCCGAGCTGAAGCCGCACAAGCTGGAGGGTACGATGGCATTCATGTTCGAGAGCCGGCATCGGCAACGCGTCAGCGCCTTCGCCGCGGACGCGCCGCAGCGTCAGGCCGGCTACGCCGATTGCTGGGCCGATCTGCCGAAGTCGTTCGCGCCGTGATCGACCACACCCACGATCCTTCGCTGCAGAGCTGGGTGAGGGATGCCAACGGCCATCCCGATTTCCCGATCCAGAACCTGCCGGTCGGCGTGTTCAGCCCGCTGGCCGGGGCGCCGCGCGGCGGCATCGCCATCGGCGACCACATTCTCGACCTGCGCGCGCTGCACGAGGCGGAACTGCTGGACGACGAGGCGCAGGCGGCGCTGCACGCCTGCATCGGGCCGACGCTGAACGGGTTCTTCGCCATGGGCACGGCGCCCCGCCGGGCGCTGCGGGACGCGGTGAGCGCGCTGCTGCAGGAAGGCTCGGACGAGCGGCCCTATCTGCTGCATCGGGCGGCGTCCTGCATGATGTACATGCCGGCGCGGGTGGGCGACTACACCGACTTCTATGCCGGCATCCATCACGCGACCAATGCGGGGCGGCTGTTCCGGCCCGATGCGCCGTTGATGCCGAACTACAAATGGGCGCCGATCGCCTACCATGGCCGGGCCAGCACGCTGCGCCTGTCGGGCGAGGTGCGGCGGCCGGCCGGTCAACGCAA
Organism: uncultured Alphaproteobacteria bacterium; assembly: GCA_963792675.1. Lineage (GTDB taxonomy): Bacteria > Pseudomonadota > Alphaproteobacteria > Acetobacterales > Acetobacteraceae > JBBROS01. Next base: position 3,690,131 of record CAWBWT010000002.1, on the reverse strand, counting down.
GCCGGCCCGCGAAACCGAGCCCACCTTCGGGCCGAGCCGCAACCTCGACTACGAGTTGGAGCTCGGCGTCTGGATCGGCCAGGGCAACGCGCCCGGCACGAGCATCCCAATCGAGCACGCTGCCGAGCACATCGCCGGCTACTGCTTGCTGAACGACTGGTCTGCGCGGGACATCCAGGGTTGGGAGTACCAGCCGCTGGGCCCGTTCCTCGGCAAGAGTTTCTGCACGACCATCAGCGCCTGGGTGGTCACGCCCGAAGCCTTGGCGCCGTTCCGGACTGCGCAAGCGCCCCGCCCGGACGGCGACCCGGCGCCCTTGCCATACCTGTCGGACGCCGATGACCAGGCGGCCGGTGCCTTGGCGATCGAGCTCGAGGTGCTGTTGCGGACGGACGCGATGCGGGCGCAGAAGATGGGCGCTCACCGCCTCTCGATCGGTGACGCGACACACCTGTACCTGGACCCCGGCACAGATGGTCGCGCATCACGCGAGCAACGGCTGCAACCTCAATCCGGGCGACCTGTTCGGCACCGGCACTATTTCGGCGCCGACTGCCGACGGGTGCGGGTCGCTGCTGGAGATCACCCAGGGCGGCCGGTTGCCCCTCACCATGCCATCCGGCGAGGAGCGGCGCTTTTTGGAGGACGGCGACGAGGTCGTGCTGCGGGCGCGGGCGCGCAAGCCGGGAGCGGCGTCGATCGGTTTCGGCGAGTGCCGCGGCGTCGTCGTGGCCGCCTTGTGAGGATGGCCCTGCCGGGCGGGTGCGTTAACGTTTTCTTCGGTTTGCGCGCTTAGAACGGGGTTGCGGCGGTTGGCACGGCCGCCTGTCGCAGTCATCAATATAGCAGCGGGGGAGGGAACGGCGCATGCAGGCCCGATCGGGCGGCGGCGACACTGAACGCTTCGTGGCGTTCGCCTTCGCTGGCGCCAACCTGGTCTTGGAAACCGATGGCCAGTTCCGGGTCGGCTATGCGGCCGGCTCGTTCCGGACCGAGTTCCTGGCTGAGCCTGACTCCTTTATCGGCCGGTCGCTGCGTGACCTCCTGGCCCCGGCCGATCACGAGGCGTTGGAGTTGGCGTGCCGGCTGCTGATGGAGCGGGGGCGCCTGCTGCCCATGACCGTCCGGCTGGGCAACCGTCGCCACACGAGGATGGCGCTGGCCGGTCTCGTGCTGCCGACCGCTGAAGGGCCGCAACGTCTTTGCTTCACCCTGTCCCCGCTGCCGCTGCCTGCCGGCGGCGCCCTGACGACGTTGCGTACTCTCTTGCGCGCCGGGGAAACGCGGCTGCGCGAGGGCGCGGCCGGGACGCTGGGGCTGGTGGAGGTGTTGTCGCCGGGCGATGGTCCCGGCCGCAACGAGGCGGTCGGGGCGGCATTAAACGCGCTTTTGCCGGAAGCGATCACGACCGAGATCGTGCCCGGCCGGTTCGGCGTGGTCGCCGCCGCCAGCGAGGAAGGACTTGTCACGGCGCTGCGCATGCTGGAACGCGAATTGGCCGCGCAAGGGCTGGACGTGATGGTCGCGTCGACCCCGGTCAGTCTCGCCGCCAACGGCCTCACCGCAGCCCAGGCAACACGGGCGCTGCGTCACGCCTTGCTGTCGTTTGCGCGAGACGGCACTGCCGGGCTGGATCGCGCCGGTTTCGCGCAGGGCCTGGCAGGCTACGTCAAACGTGCGGGTGTCCATGCGACGGCGCTCCGCCGGGCGATCCGCGCAGGCCGGTTCGACCTCGCCTATCAGCCGATCGTGACGCTCGGCAGCGGGGCCGTGCATCATTACGAGGCGCTGATCCGGCCGCTTCCGGTGCCGGAATGCCACCTGGCCACCCCGCAGGACTTCATCCTGCTGGTGGAAACGCTGGGGTTGGCCGACGAGGTCGATCTCGTGGTTGCTCAGAAGGCCTGCGACGCGGCGGCGGCTGAGCACGTGATGGTGGCGTTCAACCTGTCCGGGCAATCGGCGCAGGATCCGGCTTGCCGGGCGCGGCTGCTGAAGCTGCTGTCGGCGCATCCGGCACGCAAGTCCGGCCTGATTGGCGTGGAGATGACCGAAACGGCCGATATGGACGACATGGCCGAGACGGCGCGCACGGCGGACGCATTGCGCGGGCTCGGAATCCCGTTCTGCCTCGACGATTTCGGAGCCGGCGCCGCCGACGTTCGCCTGCTGCGCACGGTATGCCCCGACATCGTGAAGCTCGACGGATCCTACATGGCCGGCGTCACCGAGCATGGCCGGGAGCGGGCCTTTCTCGCCGGCATGATCGAGATCGCTCGGGCCGCCGGCGCCGGGATCGTGGCAGAACGGATCGAGACGCCGGACGAAGCCGAGGCGGTGCGCGCGCTTGGTGCGCAGTATGGCCAAGGCTGGCTGTTCGGTCGCCCCGGACCGTTGCCCAAGGCACTGCCGACAGCGCCCTCACGCCGGCGCAAAGGCGCCAAGGACAGTTGGAGCTAACGAGCACGTGGCGCGCCCGTTCGCGATGCCACAGCTTATGTGTGGAGGTCCGGTGGCGGAGAGAGTGGGATTCGCGGATACGGCGCCTCCTGACCCCAATATAGCTTGCCTTTCAGGCGCCTCGACCCTTACGTGAGGGGGAGAACGTGAGGGGTGACGTGAGTGGTAAAGCTCGCAGGCTATCTGGAGCAGAGGCGGGCCGGGGCGGGCTTTGAGGCGGTAGTGGACGTGCCGGTCAGCCTGCGTGAGGCAGTAGGGCGTAAGCGGCTGCGGAAGGGCCTGGGGACCCGCGACCTACACGTAGCGTCGTTCGAAGCTCACACGGGCGCTGGTCGAGCTTCACTCGCGAATTGACGATGCACGACGGAAGGTGCCGGCGCTCGACCCGGTCATGGTTGAGGCCATGCAGCTAAGGCAGTCGGTCGCGGACCTCCGGGCGGGGGACCTCTCGGGCTTCGGTCTCAAGCCCTCCGTGGGAGATGCAGGACGGCGAGATGGTTCCTGTCGACAACCAAGAGACTTGCCCTGGGGATCATGACGGAACACATCGAGAACCGGGCAGGCACCGTCAAAAAAGCCCAGGGCGAGGGCTCGGGGGGAGACCTTCGCCAAGGTGGCGCTGGGGTCGGCAATGCCGCTCCTCCTGCAATGTCGAGGCGTGGCTAGCGGAGCCGGGCCAAAAAGGCCGTCTATCGCGGCCGAACCCTTGCTCGACTATCGTCGAATGGTTGAGGCATTTGCCCGTTGGATGGACGGCGAGGGGCTTGGGGTCGACGGTGGAGGCGGTCACTCGCCGGGTGGCCGGGCGCTATCTCAGTCTCCTGCACGGTCAGGCCACTCAGCGCCGCCCGGGTCCGCACCGTCGTGGCCGCGCTGTCGAGCTATTCTCAATGGCTGGTGCGCCGGGGAATCGTGCCCTCGGAGACCGCGAACCCATGGAGCGGACAGGCGCCCAAGAAGGCTCAAGGTGCTCCCCAGGAACCCGAGAGGTCCTTCACAGACGCAGAGGTCACCACGCTCCTCGCAAGCCCTCCTGATGCCACGCTGGGGGACCTAATGACCCTCGCATCCAGGGAGTTCTACAGGTGCCTTGCGGCCATGCCCCGCGGTCCTCAGCCTAGACGCGCCAAGGCCGCTTTTCTCTTTCATGAGCGGAGTGCGTGAGAAGCCTTTGCGGGAGCGACACGACTAATGAGGCGGCCGGGCTGGAGCCGCGGGATAGAGGCCTCTAGATCAAGCCGTTTAGACATCGTAACGCCCCAAGCTCCCGCCCTGGTCAGCGCTGGCTTGGAGTTCCGAACCGATCCGTGCGCACGCTTCCTGAACGGACCGCACATCCATAATCCGGTCCGTCTCCAGCCAGACCAGACGGAGGATTTGTCGACCGATGTAGGTCCAGACCGGCCCGTGTGCCAAAGCCGATGAACGCGACCTCGTCCGCAATCTCCGGCAGGTCAGCGCGATGTCGACCTCCAGCCTCTCAAGGCTCTCCAGGTCATTAGTAGAGCAACTCCGACGAGGTGAAGTCACTGCGGCCGTAAACCGGGAGAGGTGATGGTCGACATGATGTGGAACCGTATGAATGTTGCCGTCCTGTAGTCCTTCGCGTCGCGCCGGGGACCAGTTAGGATTGGTGACTGTTCGTCAGTGAACGCGAGCCAGCAAGCGCTTGACCGCGTCGCCGTCCACTCGCTTCCCCTGGCCGTCTTCACCCCGCGCCCGTTAAGCCCCGCCGCAAGGCCCCAGAGACACCGCACCCTGCCCGCGTAGTTCCTCCAGCGTCGGAAGGAGTTCGTAGGCCGCATGATCAGCCACCTGCCGTCGTGCCTCAGCTGCCGCCGCGGTGCCTTTGACGCCATCCGGAGGCGAGGCGGTAGCCCCGATCCCCACCCAGCTTACACCGCGGCTTTGCAGCGCAAGAGCGCCTTGTGCGCTGGCGATCATGTCCGCTCCTTCTCCGCCAAAGCGGCGTAGATGTGCAGCATGAACGGGTCAACGTTGGCACTAGCTCGCACACAACGAACAGCACGCATCCGCTTCAAAGCAGACGCGACGATAACGGCGAGGTAACGACGAAACGCGACGACGCGATAGAAGAGGGGCGGGAGTTCTCAAGGAACTCTTTCGAAAGACCGAGTAAACCCCCGTTGTTGTTATTCAAATCCGGCTTTCGCTGGGATGGGGCGGGCGTGGGGCCAGGGGGCCGGTGGGGGTGTAACCACCTAAGGGGGACCGAGGGGGCCGAGGCGGGGCCGGGCGGGGGCGGCAGGGGCGGGCCAGGGGCGCGCGCGGAAACTGTCGACGGGGCTCGGGGGTGGCGGCAGAGGCCCGGCGGTGAGCGGCAGGAGGGGAAGCCCAGCCTAGAACTAGGGCTGGGACACGAACGGGGCCAGCTGTCGAGGCGGTCTGAAAACGCCGACTTCACAGCCCGTCCACTCTCTTATCCCAGGTGTGCCGGCGTATGCGGAAGATCCTGTCTGGCCCAACGATAGCGTAGCCGCAACTTGCTTCCCAGCTCTTCCCAGTCATGGCGGAGAGAGTGGGATTTCGAACCCACGGTACGCTTGCACGCACACACGCTTTCCAAGCGTGCGCCTTAAGCCGCTCGGCCATCTCTCCTCAGGCGCACCGATGGGGCACGCCGGTGCGGCAGGCGCTATAGCACCCGCGTTCTAGCTCGTCACGCGCTCCTGCGCGCAGGCGTGCCAAACCAGCGCGGGATTGACCGTCTCGCGGCCCCACGCGCCATCGAAGCAGTGGCGCGCCGGGTCGAATTCCAGCCGGGTCAAGCCCGTGCCGTATAGATCGGTCCAGCGGAAGACGGCTACGTTGCACGACTCGTCGCCAACCGGATCCAGCGTGCCCGGGACTTCGCGCGCCGGCTCGTGCAGCACGTAACGGCCCTGAAGCCGTCCGTCCGGTCCCTGCTCGATCCAGGTGTCGATCAGCTTCACGCCCTCGCTCATGACGACGCCGGGATAGTGGCCGGCGGCGTCGGGATGCCAGGCGGCGCAGGCCGCAACCAACGCGAGGCCGGCCAGCATGGGTCAGGCGTCCATCTTCAGGGCGGCGAGGAACGCCGATTGCGGGATCTCGACTTTGCCGAACTGCCGCATCCGCTTCTTGCCTTCTTTCTGCTTGTCCAGCAGCTTGCGCTTGCGGCTGATGTCGCCGCCGTAGCACTTTGCGGTCACGTCCTTGCTGAGCGCGCTGATGGTCTCGCGGGCGATGACCCGGCCGCCGATCGCCGCCTGGATGGCGATCTTGAACAGCTGCTTCGGGATCAGCTCCTTCAGCTTGGCGCAGATGCTGCGGCCCCGGCTTTCGGCGGCGCTGCGGTGGGCGATGAAGCTGAGCGCGTCCACCGGGTCCTGGTTGACCAGGATGCTGATCCGCACGAGATCGCCTTCCTCGTAGCCGTCCATCGCGTAGTCGAAGCTGGCGTAGCCGCGGCTGACGCTCTTCAGCCGGTCGTAGAAGTCGAACACCACCTCGTTGAGCGGCAGGCGGTACACCGCCATGGCGCGGTTGCCGACATAGGTGAGGTCGACCTGTTGCCCGCGCCGCTCGCTGCAGAGGGTGAGGATGCTGCCGAGGTACTCGTCGGGCACCATGATCGTCGCCTTGATCCAGGGTTCCTGGATGTGGTCGATCTGGCTCGGATCCGGCATGTCGGCGGGGTTGTGCAACTCGCTGGTGACGCCCTTGGTCGAGGTAATCTTGTAGACGACGCTCGGCGCGGTCGCGATCAGGTCGAGATTAAACTCCCGGGTCAGCCGCTCCTGGATGATCTCGAGATGCAGCAGCCCCAGAAAGCCGCAGCGATAGCCGAAGCCGAGTGCAGCCGAGCTTTCCGCCTCGTAGTGGAAGCTCGCATCGTTGAGCCGGAGCTTGCCGAGGCTTTCGCGCAAATGCTCGAAGTCGTCGGCGTCGACCGGGAACAGGCCGCACCAGACGACGGGGATGCTGGGCTTGAAGCCGGGCAGGGCCTCGCGGGCGGGGAGGCGGTCGTCGGTGATGGTGTCGCCGACGTTGCAGTCAGCGACGGTCTTCATCGCCGCCGTCACGTAGCCCATCTCGCCCGGCCCGAGCTCGGCCATGGAGATCATCTTGGGCGTGAACACGCCGACCTGCTCGACATGGTGGGTGGCGCCGTTCGACATCATGCGGATCTTCTGGCCACGCTTGATGTGACCGTCCTTGACCCGGACCAGGATCACGACGCCCAGGTACTGGTCGTACCAGCTATCGACCAGCAGCGCCTTGAGCGGCGCCTCGGCGTCGCCGGTCGGCGGCGGCAGGCGGGTGACCAGCGCCTCCAGCACGCCTTCGATGTTGATCCCGGTCTTCGCCGAGATCATCACCGCATCGTCGGCCGGCAAGCCGATCACGTCCTCGATCTGCTGCTTGACCCGGTCGGGTTCGGCGGCCGGCAGGTCGATTTTGTTCAGCACCGGGACGATCTCGTGGTGTGCGTCGATCGCCTGGTAGACGTTGGCCAGCGTCTGCGCTTCCACGCCCTGGCTCGCATCCACCACCAGCAACGAGCCCTCGCAGGCGGCCAGGCTGCGGCTTACCTCGTAGGCAAAGTCGACGTGGCCAGGTGTGTCCATCAGGTTGAGTTGGTAGGTCAGCCCGTCCTGCGCCTTGTAGGCGAGGCGCACGGTCTGCGCCTTGATGGTGATGCCGCGCTCCTTCTCGAGCTCCATGTTGTCGAGCACCTGGCTCGTCATTTCGCGCGCGGTCAGGCCGCCGCACACCTGAATGAGGCGGTCGGCCAGGGTGCTTTTGCCGTGATCGATGTGCGCGATGATCGAGAAGTTGCGGATCTGGGCGAGGGGGGTGTCGGTCATGGCCGTGATGTAGGCGGTTTAGGACCGAAAGTCAGCTATTGGCAACGGCAGCCCTGCCGCGGCACTTGACACTCCCCAACGCTTCCTGACGGACATTGACCCGCCCGATCAACTAAGACGCGGTTGGCCCCGGGAGAGCGACCGATGAGCTGGACATTCGAAACGTTGGGCAATGCGACCATCCAGATCGCACGCGATGGCAAGCCCGTCCTGGTGACCGATCCCTGGCTGCAAGGTTCCGCTTATTTCGGCAGCTGGGAACTGGAGCGGCCGCTCAGCGACCGCCAGCGGCAGAACGCCATCGGCTCCCGCTACGTGTGGTTCAGCCACGGCCATCCGGACCATTTCCACCCGGACTCGGTGCAGCTTCTGGATCGCACGAGCGCGATCCTGATCCCCGACCACTACGAACCGGAGCTGGCCCGCGCACTCCGAGAGTGGGGGTTTTCGCCCCGCATCCTGCCCAACAAGCAATGGGTCCCGCTCGAGGACGGGCTGAAAGTGCTCTGCGTCGCCAACGAGAACATGGATGCGATCGTCGCGTTCGAGGTGGACGGGGCGCTCCTGCTCAACAAGAACGATTCCCCCTTCTGCGGCGAGAATTGCTTTTTCCGCAACCTGGTGGCGCAATACGAGACCAACTACCTGTTCGCGCTATGCGCCTTCGACGCCGACATGATCAACATCGTCGACACGAACCAGCAATCGGTGATCGGGCCGCCATCCGAGCGCAAGCCGGGAACGGTGTTCAGCGTCGGGCAGACCGCGCGTTACCTGGGCGCGAGGACCTTCTGCTGCTCCTCGTCGCAGCACGTTTACGCGCGGCCAGACAGCGCGTGGGCGAACGATTATCGGATCACCTGGGCGGTGATGCAGAAACTCTGGCCGGCCGATGACATCCGCCTGGTTCCGCCCTACAGCACCGTCGAGATCCGCAGCGGGACGCTGTTGCACACGGATGCCGACGAGGTGGCGGACCCCTCGACCCGGGTCCGTCCCGATGCGGGGGAGGATTGGTCGGCCAAACTCAGCGAAGAGGAGTGGGCGCGGGTCGATGGCTTTGCTCGGCAGTTCGAAACCCTGCGCCGCTGGCAGGACTTCATCGCCTTCAATGTCGGCGGCGAGACGCGCACCGTGCTGCTGAGCTCCAAAGCCGAACGAACGCGGCCGCAGAAGCGCGTCGGCGTCACGTTCCATGTGCCGCGCGGATCGCTGCTCGAAACCGTCGACTATGGCTATTTCGACGACTTGCTGATCGGCAACTTCATGAAGACCGAGCTGCACGGGATGCAGCTCTACCCCTTATTCTCGCCGCGGGTCGCGAAGCTCGGCGGCAACGCCAAGGTCTTCACGGCGTCCCAGCTCAATGCGTTTCGCTGGCATTACTTCCGCCGCTCGCCGCTCGCCTTCCTGCGGTATCGTGCGGACATCGCCTGGAACGCGTTCATCGAGCCGGCCATCCGCCGCGCGGCGCGTCGGACCGGCTTGTTCGACGCACTGAAATCGCTGCGGGGCCGGATCGTCGGCCGGCCCAGGACCCTATAGGACGGGTCAGCGACCGACGGCATAGCCCTGCATGCCGCGCGGGTTGGCGCCGGCATAGTACATCGTCGCCTCGCGCCGGGCTGCGGAGAGCCGGCCCTCGGACCAGTCCTCGCCCAACTCCGCAAGGTGGCCACGGGACCGCAGCGCTGCCAGCACGGGCTCACCCATGCGGCCCTCCAATACCAGCTTGCCCGGCCGGGCCACCCGCGGCCAGAAGCTGCTCGGCCAATGCTCGGTATGGAAGCTCGGCGCGTCGATCGCCTGCTGGATGCCCATGCGGTGGTGCACCATGCGCAGGAAGAAGATCAGCGACCACTGGTCCTGCTGCTCGCCGCCAGGGGTGCCGAACGCCATCCATGGCTTGCCGTCGCGCAAAGCAAAGCTGGGGCTGAGTGTGGTGCGCGGACGCTTGCCGGGGAGGAGGCTGTTCGGCAGGCCAGGGCGCAGCCAGAACATCTGGCCGCGGGTGCCCATCGGAAAGCCGAGCCCGGGTACCACCGGCGAGGACTGCAGCCAGCCGCCGGACGGGGTCGCGGACACCATGTTGCCCCAGCGGTCGATGGTGTCGATGTGCACCGTATCGGCGCCGATCACGCCGAGCCGGGCCACGGTCGGCTCCCCGGCGCCGGCGGCGCGGGTGAGCATGGCGGCGCGGTGCTCGGCCTCGTGGTCGACCCAGGGCGTTTGCCCGTCGACGGCGCCGGGACGGAGCAGCATGGACGCGTCGGGCCCGACGAGTTGCCGCCGTGCATCGTTATAGGAGCGGGACAGCAAGGTCGGCAGCGGGACCTCGGTGAAGTCCGGATCGCCGTAGAACGCTTCCCGGTCGGCGTAGGCCAGCTTGGCGCATTCGGCCACGGTGTGGACGAAGTCGGGGCCGACCGGGTCCATCGCCGCCACGTCGAAGCCGCTGAGCAGCGCGAGTTGCTGCAGAAACACGGGACCCTGGCTCCAAGGCCCGCATTTCAGCACGGTGTGGCCGTGGTAGTCGTAGCGGGCTGGCGCCTCGACTATGGGCTGCCAGCGGGCGAGGTCTTCGGCGGCGAGCAGGCCGCGGTGCCGGCGGCCCGACGCGTCCAGCACCTCGGTTTCGGCGAAGAAGCGGCCGACCGCCTCGGCGACGAAACCGTCGTACCAGGCCCGCCGAGCCGAACTCGATCCGCGCTTCGCGGGTGTCGCCGGCAGCCTCCTGCAGGATATGCTGGTAGGTCGCCGCCAGGGCGGGGTTGGCGAACGGGCGGTCGAGTGCGGGAACCTCGCCGCCGGGCAGGAACACGGCGGCGCTGCTGGGCCATTCGGCTTCGAACAGCGGGCGCACGCTCTCGATCGTGGCCGGCACCCGTGCGACCAACGGCACGCCGTTCAGGGCGTAGCCGATGGCGTAATCCAGCACGTCGGCCAGCTCCCACGTGCCCCAGTCACGCAGCAGCACGCACCACGCGCCGAACGCCCCGGGAACGACGGCGGGGAGCAGCCCGGTCCCGGGAATCAGGTCGAGGCCGAGCTGGCCGAACCGCTCGAGCGTGGCGGCGGCCGGGGCGGGGCCTTGGCCGCAGATGACGTGCTGGGTGCCGGTGCGCTCGCTGTGCAGGATGATCGGCGCGTCGCCGCCGGGTCCGTTGAGGTGCGGTTCGGCGATCTGCAGCGTGAATGCGGTCGCCGCGGCGGCGTCGAAGGCGTTGCCGCCGCGCTCCAGGACCGACATCCCGACGGAAGATGCGAGCCAGTGCGTGCTTGCGACCATGCCGAACGTGCCGGCGATCTCGGGGCGAGTGGTGAACACGGCAGTCTCCGGTTGCGTGGCGGTAAGGGTAGCGCCAAGGTCCGCGCGGACCAAAACGGGATGCGTCGGTTGTTGATATTGATCGTGGGGCCGAGCGGCGCCGGAAAGGATACGCTGATCAATGGCGTGCGGAAGGCGCTGGGGGAGCAAGCTCCGATCCGCTTCGTTCGCCGGGTCATCACTCGCCCGGTGGAATTGGGGGAGGAAGCGCATGAGCCGACCAGCGAGAAGGCTTTCCTGCGCGCCCAGGAGGCCGGTGAGTTCGCCTTGAGCTGGCGCGCGCACGGCTTGTATTACGGGATTCCCGCGGACATCACGCTCGACTTGGCACAGGGCCGCCTGGTTGTGGCCAACGTGTCCAGGGCGGTCGTGGCCGAGGCAGCGAAGCAGTACCCGGTGGCCGTCGTCGAGATCAGCGCGCCGGCCGACGTGCTCGCTCGCCGGTTGGCGGCACGCGGCCGCGACGATGCGGTGGACGTCGCGCGGCGCTTGTCGCGCGCAATCGAGTTGCCGCTACCGGTCGAACGGCAGCGGATCGTCAACGACGGCACCGTGGAACAGGGCGTCCGCAAGCTGCTGGCCGCAATCCGCAGCCTGGCCGGCGCGACGCCGGGCTTGCTGCAGTAGCGAGGCATCGCCACGGTCGAGAGCGGATCGCGGCTCACATCTCGTCAGGCACGTGCCGGCACCGGCCAGTCGAACGTTGGGCGGAAGTTCCACCGAGAGGCCCCGGGAGTGGTGGTCAGGCCGCCTTCAGCATGGCCACGAAGTTGCCGACGTAGGTTGAAAGCTGGGTCGCTTGCCGGGCCAAACCGCCCGCGGCGCCGTGGACTTGATCCACTACGCTGCCGGTCGGTACCGGCCGCGACGCTCAGTGCGGAGATGTTGGTCGTCACGTCCTCGGTGCAGGCAGCCGTCTGCTGGACGTTGCGCGCGATCTCCGCGGTTGCGGCGCCCTGCTGTTCGATGGCCGAGGCGATGGACGTGGCGATCTGGCTCACTTCCTCGATGGAGGCGCTGATGCCCTGCATCGCCGCAACCGCCTCGCGGGTCGCGGCCTGGATCTGGCCGACCTGCCCGGCGATGTCCTCAGTCGCCTGCGCGGTCTGAGCTGCAAGGCTTTTGACTTCGCTCGCGACCACCGCGAAGCCTTTCCCGGCGTCGCCCGCCCGGGCCGCCTCGATCGTCGCATTCAGAGCCAGAAGGTTGGTCTGCCCGGCGATCCGCGAAATCAGCCCAACCACGTCGCCGATCCGCTGCGCGCCGTCGGATAGCGCCTGAACGATGGTGTCGGTGCGGCGCACGTCGCCAACCGCCTTGCCGCTGGTCTGCGCCGAGCGTGCGACCTGCCGAGCGATCTCGTGGATCGACGAGGACAATTGCTCGGCCGCGGCGGCGACGGTCTGCACGCCCGAACTGGCCTGCTGCGCCGCTGCCGCCATCGAGGCTGCCCGGTCCCGCGTCTGGGTGACGGTGCCGCTGATCGCTTCCGCACTCGAGCCGAGCTCGTGCGAGGCGGTCGAGAGCTGACCGGCAATGCCGCTGACCTGCTGCTCGAAGCTTTGCATCATCTCGTCCAGACGGGACGATCTCGCGGCCCGTGCGGAGACCGCCGCAGCGGCCTCGGATTCCAATGTCCGACTGCGCAGCGAAGTCCGCCGAAGCTGCTCGACCGACCGGCCGATGTCACCGAGCTGATCGGAGCGTTCCACGCCCGGAACGGTCACGTCGAGTTGCCCGTCACCGATCAGCCGGACCGCCTCGGCGATCGTCTTGAGCGGACGCATCGAGCGGCGGAGCAATACGAAGCAACCGAACCCCGCGACCGTGATCACGATGGCCCCGGCGATCGCTGCCTGGCGCGTGATGCTGCCCAGGACGGCCGTTGCTTGCGAGGTCGGGATGCCGACGAACAGGATGCCGATCTGTTTGCCGGCCGCGTCGCGGAACGGCTCGTATAAGGTGATGTGCGGCACGTCCAGGATAGCAACCTGGCCCCGAAAGGCCACGCCCCCGCCTATCGTCGCGTCCCATGCGGGGCTGCGGGCAAGCTTCGTGCCCACGGCACGGGATCCGTCCGGCTTGCGGACACTGGTTGCCACGCGAGTGTCGCCGGCAAACACAGTCGCGACGCCCTGCGACGCATGCCCGATCGTGTCCATCAACCCGTTCAGGTCCCCGGCAGGCTGCTCCCCGGCGTGCAAGGTTCCGTCCTCGCTCAGCCGCCAATCCCCGCTGCGCTGGGCCATCGAGGCGCGAAGTGCGGCCATGTTCGCCTCAAGCTGGACCTGCGCCGTGGCGCGGAGCACGGCATCGAGGCCGTGCATCGTCCAAGCCTGGACCGAGACCACGCTCAGCACGATCGCAGCGATGCAACCTGCAAGAAGATAAGCGATCAGCCCGACCGAGCGATACGAGCGAACGAGGATGTTGGGATGGCGCACTGCGGAAACGCTCCGGACGTGGGTTGGTCGCCCTGAGTATCGGTGCAGAACATTGACGAAACATTGATCAATTCGTAGTGGCTCGCGGCGTCCGGCGGCGGGCCGTCAAGTCGTCACGAGACGCTGGCGCGAACGGATCTGCCGTTCGCGGCATACGTCGTGCAAGCTGATTAACCGGCTTCCGGTTAAGCCGTCATATTGCATTGCACAGTAAAGGCTTGCGGCCGCCGACTTGCCGAGAACGACCGGCCTCGCTAGGTGTCGGCCAGACGTTCCAGTCGGAGGAAACCACCAATGGCCCTCGCAGCCGACACCCGCAAGCGCGGCAAATCCCGTGAAAGCGCAATGACCCGCGAGCAGCTGCTCAAAGCCTATGGGGACATGCTGCTGATCCGCCGCTTCGAGGAGAAGGCAGGTCAGCTCTACGGCATGGGCCTGATCGGCGGCTTTTGTCACCTCTATATCGGCCAGGAAGCCGTGGTGGTGGGCATTCAATCGGCCCTCGGCGACGGCGACCAAGTGATCACCTCCTATCGCGACCACGGCCACATGCTGGCGACCGGGATGGAGCCGCGCGGCGTGATGGCGGAGCTGACCGGCCGTGCCACCGGTTATTCCAAGGGCAAGGGCGGCTCCATGCACATGTTCAGCAAGGAGAAGCGGTTTTTCGGCGGCCATGGTATCGTGGGCGCGCAGGTGAGCCTCGGCACCGGGCTGGCGATGGCGAACTGGTATCGCGGCAGCGACCGGGTGTGCGCGACCTATTTCGGTGAGGGCGCCAGCAACCAGGGTCAGGTGTTCGAAAGCCTCAACCTCGCGGCGCTGATGAAGTTGCCGTGCATCTACGTCATCGAGAACAACAAGTACGGTATGGGCACCAGCGTCGAACGGTCTTCAGCGTCGCGTGACCTGTCGAAGAACGGCTCTCCCTGGGGCATCCCCGGCGTGCAGGTCGACGGTATGGACGTGGTCGCGGTGAAGGAGGCGGCGGACGTCGCGGTCGCCCATTGCCGCGCCGGCAACGGACCGTACCTGCTCGAGATCAAGACCTACCGCTACCGGGGCCACTCGATGTCCGACCCCGGCAAGTACCGGACCCGCGAGGAGGTGCAGAAGATGCGCAGCGAGCGCGACTGCATCGAGGCCTGCCGCCACATGCTCGAGGCGCAGGGGATGGCCGAGGACGAGTTCAAGCGCATCGACAACGAGGTCAAGGCGCGCGTCCAAGAGGCGGCCGACTTCGCGCAGTCGAGCCCGGAGCCCGACGAGCGCGAGCTGTGGACCGATATCCTGGTCGACGCCGACGCGGGGAGGAACTGAGCCATGTCGACGCAGATCCTGATGCCGGCGCTGAGCCCGACGATGACCGAGGGCAAGCTGGCGCGCTGGCTGAAGAAGGTGGGCGAGGACGTGCGCGCCGGCGACGTGATTGCCGAGATCGAGACCGACAAGGCGACCATGGAGGTCGAGGCGGTCGATGAGGGCACGCTCGCGCGCATCCTGATCGAGGAGGGCACCGAAGGCGTAGCCGTCAACACTGCTATCGCCGAACTGCAGGGCGAGGGCGGCGAGGCGCAGGCGGCGCCGCCGGCCGCGACCCCGGCGGCGCAGTCGCTGCCGAGCGCGTCGCCGCCGGTGAAGGCGGAGGCGATGCCGGGCACCAACACACAGACCGCGCCGCCGCCGGCCACCGCGCCGCTTGCGGCCCCGGCGCCCGAGAAGGACTGGGGCGCAACCAAGCCCACCACGGTGCGCGAAGCCCTGCGGGATGCGATGGCGCTCGAGATGCGCGCCGACGACCGGGTGTTCCTGATTGGCGAGGAGGTCGCGCAGTACCAGGGCGCCTACAAGATCAGCCAGGGCTTGCTCGACGAGTTCGGCGACCGCCGGGTGATCGACACGCCGATCACCGAGCACGGCTTCACCGGTATGGCCGTAGGCGCGGCCATGGACGGGCTGAAGCCGATCGTCGAGTTCATGACCTTCAACTTCGCCATGCAGGCGATCGACCAGATCATCAACTCGGCAGCGAAGACCTTGTACATGTCGGGCGGGCAGATGGGTTGCTCCATCGTGTTCCGCGGCCCGAACGGCGCCGCGTCGCGGGTGGCGGCGCAGCACAGCCAGGATTATGCCAGCTGGTATGCGCACTGCCCCGGCCTGAAGGTGGTCGCGCCCTGGTCGTCGGCGGACTCGAAGGGGCTGCTGCGGGCCGCGATCCGCGACCCCAACCCGGTCATCTTCCTCGAGAACGAGATCCTCTACGGCCAGACGTTCGAGTGTCCGGTCGCCGACGACTTCGTCCTGCCGATCGGCCGCGCCAAGATCGAGCGGCCCGGCACGCATGTGACCATCGTCGCCTACAGCATCATGGTGGGGGTCGCGATCAAGGCGGCGGAGGAGTTGGCCGCGCAGGGGATCGAGGCGGAGGTGATCAACCTGCGTTCGCTGCGGCCGCTCGACATCGGCACGGTGGTGGAGAGCGTCAAGAAGACGAGCCGGCTGGTGACGGTCGAGGAGGGCTGGCCCTATGCCGGCATCGGCGCCGAGATCGCCATGCAGGTGATCGAGAACTGCTTCGACTGGCTCGATGCGCCGCCGGTCCGGGTGACCGGGCTGGACGTGCCGCTGCCGTATGCGGCGAACCTCGAGAAGCTGGCGCTGCCGCAGCCGAAGTGGATCGTCGACGCCGTCAAGAAGATCGCCTGAGGGAGACGCGCAGCATGGCGACCAACATCCTGATGCCGGCGCTGTGCCCGACCATGACCGAGGGCACGCTGGCCCGCTGGCTGAAAAAGGAAGGCGAGCAGGTCCGCGCCGGCGACATCATCGCCGAGATCGAGACCGACAAGGCCACCATGGAAGTGGAGGCGGTCGACGAGGGCGTGCTGGGCCACATCCTGGTCCCGGACGGCACCGCCAACGTGAAGGTCAACGACCCGATCGCCGTGCTGGTGGAGGAGGGCGAGAGCGCGCCCGACGCCGCGGCAACGCCGAAAGCGGCGGCTCCGGCCGCCCCGCCGCCGCAGCGCCGTCGCCCGAATCCGCGGCGCCCGCCGCTGCGGCGCCGAAGCCGGCCGCCGCGAGCAGCGCGCCACAGCAGGCCCCCGCCCCATCACCCGCACCTGCGCCGGTGCCGAACGGGCATGACTCGGGCCGGGTTTTCGCGTCGCCGTTGGCGCGGCGCATGGCCAAGCAGGCCGGGCTCGACCTATCGGCGTTGAAAGGCAGCGGTCCGAACGGCCGCATCATCCGGGCCGACATCGAGTCGGCGCAGAAGGGCGGCGGCGCGAAGCCGGCCGGCAGCAGCGCGGCCGAAGCCGCGGCCGCGTTCGAGCCAGGTCCGACGCCGCCCGTTAAGACCATCCAGGCGGCCGCGCCGTCACCGGCCACCGGCATCCCGCCGGCGCCGAAGCCGGCGCCCATTACCGCGCCGCATCAGCTCGTGCCGAACTCGACGATGCGCAAGGTGATCAGCCGGCGGCTGACCGAAAGCCACCAGCAGGTCCCGAACTTCTTCGTCACGATGGATTGCGAGATCGACGCGCTGCTGAAGCTGCGCGGCGAGCTGAACGCGAAATCCCCCAAGGACGGACCCGGCGCCTTCAAGCTCAGCGTCAACGACCTCGTCATCAAGGCGGCCGCCGCCACCTTGCGCCGGGTGCCGAAGCTCAACGCGTCCTACACCGAGGACGCGATGGTCATGTATGAGGACGTCGACATCAGCGTCGCGGTCAGCATGCCGGACGGGCTGATCACGCCGATTATCCGCAAGGCCGATCAGAAGGGCCTCGCCAAGATCAGCGGCGAGATGAAGGACCTCGGCGCCCGGGCCAAGACGGGCAAGCTCAAGCCCGAGGAGTTCCAGGGCGGCACCTTCTCGATCAGCAACCTCGGCATGTTCGGCACCAAGCAGTTCACCGCCATCATCAACCCGCCGCAGGCCGCGATTCTGGCCGTCGGCGCCGGCGAGAAGCGGCCGGTCGTCAAGAACGACGCGCTGGCCATCGCGACGGTGATGAGCTGCACGCTGTCGGTCGATCACCGGGTCGCCGACGGCGCGCTCGGGGCCGAGTTCATGAGCGTCTTCAAGTCGATCATCGAGGACCCGCTGAGCCTGATGCTGTAGGCGACGGACCACCATATCTACGCCGTCCCCGGCTTCACCCGGGGACCTTGTGCCGGGAGCCGCCTCATTCACGCCCTGAGCAGATGGCCCGATCAAGTCCGGCCATGACGTGGGTGAAGTGGGCGATCGGTCCTGTAGGAGAGCAACATGGACACCAATTTCGACCTGATCGTCGTCGGCGGCGGGCCCGGCGGCTACGTGGCGGCCATCCGCGCCGCCCAGCTCGGCATGAAGGCCGCGGTCGTCGAGCGCGAGCACCTGGGCGGGATCTGCCTCAACTGGGGCTGCATCCCGACCAAGGCGCTGCTGCGCTCATCCGAAATCAACCACCTGCTGCACAATCTCGGCGAGTTCGGCTTCGCCGCCGACAACATTCGGTTCGACCTCGCGAAGGTGGTCAAGCGCAGCCGCGGCGTCGCCAAGCAGCTTGCGTCCGGCGTCGGCCACCTGTTGAAGAAGAACAAGATCGCCGCCATCGATGGCACGGCGAAGCTTGCCGGCAAGAACACGCTCGACGTGACGAAGGACGGCAAGCCGGTCGCGACCCTGACGGCGCCGCACATCATCCTGGCGACCGGCGCCCGGGCGCGGCAGCTGCCGGGGCTGGAGGGTGACGGCAAGCTGATCTGGACCTACCGCGAGGCGATGGTGCCGACGGCGATGCCGAAGTCGCTGCTGGTGGTCGGCTCCGGCGCGATCGGCATCGAGTTCGCGAGCTTCTACCGCAACATGGGCGCCGAGGTGACGGTGGTGGAGGTGCTCGACCGCATCCTGCCGGTAGAGGACGAGGAGATCAGCGCCTTCGCCCGCAAGGCGTTCGAGAAGCAGGGAATCAAGATCCTGACCTCGGCGAAGGTCACCAAGGCAGTCAAGAACGGCGACAGCGTCACCGCGACGATCGAGGCGGACGGCAAATCGACCGAGCAAACGTTCGACCGGGTGATCTCCGCCGTCGGCATCGTCGGCAACGTGGAGAACCTCGGGCTCGAGGGCACCAAGGTGGTGGTCGACCGCACCCACATCGTGATCGACGACTACTGCCGCACCGGGGAGCCCGGCATCTACGCGATCGGCGACGTCACCGGCGCACCCTGGCTTGCGCACAAGGCGAGCCATGAGGGGGTGATCTGCGTCGAGGCGATCGCCCGGCAGAACGACGTGCATCCGCTCGACATCGGCAACATCCCCGGCTGCACCTATTCCCGGCCGCAAGTGGCGTCGGTGGGACTGACCGAGGCCAAGGCGAAGGCAGCCGGGCACGACGTGAAGGTCGGCCGCTTCCCGTTCATCGGCAATGGCAAGGCGATCGCCATGGGCGAGCCGGAGGGCATGGTCAAGACGGTGTTCGACGCCAAGACCGGCGAGCTGCTGGGCGCACACATGATCGGCGCCGAGGTGACGGAGATGATCCAGGGCTACACCATCGCCCGCACGCTGGAGACGACCGAAACCGACCTGATGAATACGGTGTTCCCGCACCCGACGGTGTCGGAAACGATGCACGAGGCGGTGCTGGGCGCCTACGGGCGGGCAATCCACTTTTAGTAGGCGTAGCCCCGGCGGTTGACGGGTCGGCGGGGCTTCGCCACCTACATGTCGCAGCAACCTGAGGACGCCGATGGCGACCCGTCTCCTGATCGATCACCGGACCGGCCCTCGGCACCCGGAAAAGGCCAACCGCCCGGATAACCCGATCCAGCGCAAGCCGGACTGGATCCGGGTCAAGGCGCCCAACCACCCCGTTTACCACGAGACGCGGGCGCTAATGCGCGAGAACGGCCTCGTCACGGTGTGCGAAGAGGCCGCCTGCCCGAACATCGGCGAGTGCTGGTCGCAGCGCCACGCGACCATGATGATCATGGGCGACACCTGCACCCGCGCCTGCTCGTTCTGCAACGTCCGCACCGGGATGCCGGGCCCGCTCGACGCCACCGAGCCGCAGCGTGTGGCCGACGCGATCGCACGGCTCGGCCTGCGCCACGTGGTGATTACCTCGGTCGACCGCGACGACCTCGCCGACGGCGGTGCCCGGCACTTCGCCGAGGTCATCGCCGCCATCCGTGCGGCCGCCCCCGGCACCACCGTCGAGGTGCTGACGCCCGATTTCCTGCGTAAGCCCGGCGCGCTCGAGATCGTCGCCGAGGCGCGGCCCGACGTGTTCAACCATAACCTCGAGACCGTGCCGCGGCTTTACCCGAGCATCCGTCCCGGCGCCCGCTATTACCAGTCGCTGCGCCTGCTCGACCGGGTCAAGCTGGTCGATCCCACCATCTTCACCAAGTCGGGGCTGATGGTCGGGTTGGGCGAGACCCGCGCCGAGATCCTGCAGGTGATGGACGACTTGCGCGTGGCCGACGTGGACTTCCTGACCCTCGGCCAATACCTGCAGCCGACCGTGAAGCACGCGGCCGTGGACCGCTTCGTGGCCCCGGACGAGTTCGCCGAGTATGCCGCCATGGCGCGCTCGAAGGGCTTCCTGATGGTGTCGGCGACGCCGCTGACGCGCAGCTCGTACCATGCGGACGCCGACTTCGCGCAGCTTCGCGACAACCGCGCCCGTCAATTGGCCGCCGCCTAGTGCCAACTCATGCCGAGAAGCGCACGCTGCCTTACTCGCCCGAGCAGATGTTCCAGCTGGTCGCCGATGTCGGCAAGTATCCGCAATTCCTGCCCTGGTGCGTCGGCGCTCGCGTCCGCTCCCACACCGACACCGAGCTGGTCGCCGACCTGACGATCGGCTTCGGCCCGTTCCGCGAGAGCTTCACCAGCCGCGTGGCGCTCGACCGGCCGCACAAGGTGGTGGTGCGCTACGAGAACGGCCCGTTCCGGTATCTGAACAACCAGTGGACGTTCGACCCGGACCCAGTCGGCTGCCGGGTCAGCTTTTTCGTCGATTTCGAGTTCCGCAGCCGCTTGCTGCAGGCGGCGATCGGCGTCGTGTTCAATGAGGCCGTGCGGCGCATGGTCAACGCGTTCCTGACCCGCGCCCGCGCCGTATACGGGCCGCCGGCCCACTCGACTCCCGCCGCCGTCCCGGCCCAAGGCGTGTAGGTCGCCGCCTGCCCGCGCGTCCCATTTCGTCCGAGGAAGTCCCCCGCATGGTTCATGCCCCCGCCCCAACCCGCAGCACGGTCCCGGTGCGGGTCAACCTCTACTCCGACACCCAAACCAAGCCGTCGCGGCCGATGAAGATCGCCATGATGGACGCCGAAGTCGGCGACGAGCAGGCCGGCACCGACCCGACGATCAACATGCTCACCGAGCGCATGGCGAACTTGCTGGGCAAGGAGGCAGCGATGTTCCTGCCCTCCGGGACGATGTGCAACGAGGTCGCGATCCTCGCCCAGTGCCGGCCGGGCGACGAGATCCTGGCGCACAAGACCGCGCATATCCTGTCCTCGGAGGGTGGCGCGCCGTGGGCGCTGGCCGGTGCCCAGGTGACTGGGCTGGACGGCGATCTCGGGCGTTTCACCACGGCGCAGCTCGACGACGCCGCCCGCAGTCCGACGTCCCGCTACGCCCCGCCGCAGCGCATGGTGGCGGTGGAGCAGACGGCCAACCTGGGCGGCGGCGCGGTGTGGAGCCTCGATGCGCTGAACGACGTGGCCGGCTGGGCGCATGAGCGCGGCATGGTGACGCACATGGACGGGGCCCGGCTGATGAATGCAGTCGTGGCGGCAGGCGTTCCCGCGCACGAGATGGCGGCCGGTTACGATACGGTGTGGCTCGATTTCACGAAGGGGCTCGGCGCCCCGCTCGGCGCCGTGCTGGCCGGCACGGAGGAGTTCATCGGGCACGCCTGGCGCTGGAAGCAGCGCATGGGCGGCGCCATGCGGCAGGGCGGCATCTGCGCCGCGGCCTGCCTCTATGCGCTCGACCAAAACATCGACCGTCTTGCCGACGACCACGCCAACGCCCGGGCGTTGGCACGCGGCCTGGCGCAGGTGCCCGGCCTCGTGCCGGAGCCGGTGCACACGAACCTCGTCTACGTGGACACGGCAGGCGCCGGCCTGACCGGTGACGAGGTCGCCGCCGCGGCGCGCGAGCACGGCGTGATGGTATCGGTCATGGGGCGGCACCGGATCCGCGCCTGCACCCATCTCGACGTGGATGGGGCAGGCATCGAGCTTGCGATCGAGGTGCTGCGGCAGGTCGTCACGGATCGTCACACATCCTGACTTGCGGGCCTACGCGAACGACGGCAGATCGGGGCCGTCCTTGGAGGCTGTCCCGTTATGCGCCTGGTCCTCGCCGCCCTGTTGATCCTTGCGGCGGTGGGGTCCGCCTTCGCCCAACCCGCGCCCACCGCGCCCGCGGCGCCGGCACCGCGCCGGACCCTGCTGCAGCGGTTCGAGGCCGCCAACGTCACCCATGACGGCAAGCTGACCAAGGCGCAGGCGGAGGCCGGCGGGCTGGACCGCGTGGTGGCGCATTTCGAAGCGATCGACGTCCGGCGGAAGGGTTACGTCACGATGGACGACCTGCACAGCTATGCCCGCGCCCGTCGCGCCGCCAAGCACGGATCGGCCCGCACCCACCACCCCGGCCCCTATCGCGATTAGGACAGCCCGGGCGGCCGGGCATCATAGCTATGGAGTGAACTCTGGAACGCACTATATCTCGGTGCGTCATCCAACGAGGGTCAACTCAATGCGTCCCGGTTTCTCCGTGCTCACCGCCGTCGCCGTCGCTGCCCTGGCGCTCGCGCCGTCGTTCGCCGACGCGCGGGCGGGGTCGGGCAGCTCCATGGGCAGCCGCGGCGCTCGCACCTACTCGGCCCCGCCGTCGACCGGGACCGCACCGTCGATGACATCCCCGTTCGAGCGTTCGCTGACGCCGCGTCCGGCTCCGTCCGCGCCCTACGGCGCGCCGGCGACGCCGTACGGCGCGCCTGCCCGTTCGGGCTTCGGTTCGGGCCTGGCCGGCGGCTTGATGGGCGGTTTGCTCGGCGTGGGGTTGGGCGGCTTGCTGACCGGCCACGGCTTTTTCGGCGGCGGCGGCGGCGGGTTCGGCATCATCGGCTTGCTGCTGCAGCTGGCGTTGCTGTTCTTTGTCGGACGGTGGCTGCTGCGCACCTTTCTCGGCCGGTCGCAGCCGATGATGGCCGGAATGCCGCGCATGGGGCAGCCGGCGGCGCAGGCGGCGCGCGGCATGCCGGGGATGGGCTTGGGCGGCGGCGGTGGCGGCGGAGCCCCGCTCTCGATCGGCCCGGCCGACTACCAGGCGTTCGACCGCACGCTGCAGGAGGTGCAGGCGGCATGGTCGTCGCAGAACATCGCCGCGCTGCAGCAGGTGGCGACGCCGGAGATGGTCAGCTACTTCGGCGAGCAGCTTGCGGAACAGGCCAGCCGCGGCTTGCGCAACACCGTCACCGATGTGCGGCTCGAAAAGGGTGACCTAGCCGAGGCGTGGAGCGAGATGGGCCGCGAATACGCGACCGTCGCCATGCGGTTCTCGATGCTCGATGTCACCCGCGACTCGACGGGCCGCGTCGTGGATGGCGACGTCGCCGTCCGCACCGTGGCGACGGAAGTCTGGACCTTTGTCCGCTCCCCGGGCGGGCGGTGGCTGCTCTCGGCGATCCAGCAGGCCCGATAAGACAGTGTTTTCAACGGCCGCGTCCGATGGGCGCGGCCGTTCCTGCATCCGCACGCGGCAGTAGTGCTGCATCATTTAAGTTTCACGTTCAGTTCGTCGTTCCTGACGTAAGAGCCCCTCGCGCAACCTTTGGCAAATGCGAGGGTTTTCAACCCAATGAACGCGGTGTCCTCCGGCAGTAATCTGCCGCATTACCGGGCCGTCTTTTTGTCCGATACCCACCTCGGAACACGGGGCTGCCGCAGCGACTTCTTGGCCGATTTCCTGGCCCGGATGTCCTGCGACCGCTTGTTCCTGGTGGGCGACATCGTCGACGGCTGGCGGTTACGCAAGTCCTGGTACTGGGATCCGATGCACGACAAGGTTGTGCGGTTGATCCTGAAGCACGTCCGCAACGGCACGCAGATCACCTACGTGCCCGGCAACCACGACGAGATGTTCCGCCCGTGGCTGCCGAGCGTGGCCGAAGGGCCGGGATCCAGCGCGCCGGGGCTGGAAGTCGCCGGGGTGACGGTGCAGCGTGAGGCAGAGCACACCACCGCCAAAGGGCTGCGGCTGCTGGTCATTCACGGTGACGAGTTCGACGGCGTGATGCGTTACGCCAAGTTCCTCGCCGTCCTGGGGGATGGCGCCTATACGACGGCGCTGGTGGTGAACCGATGGTTCAATACCGGACGCCGCTGGGCGGGCTACCCCTATTGGTCGCTCAGCCAATGGCTCAAGCAGCAGGTCAAGGGCGCCGTCAAGGCAATCGACCGGTTCGAAACGGCGCTGGCCGACGAGGCACGGCGCCGTGGCTTCGACGGCGTCGTGTGCGGCCACATCCATCATGCCGAGATGCGCACCGTCAACGGCGTGCTGTACTGCAACGACGGCGATTGGGTCGAGAGCTGCACGGCGCTCGTGGAGCATCAGGACGGGCGGCTCGAGCTGCTCGATTGGGCGGCCATGAACCGGCTGTCCTTCTTCGCTCCACGGCGGACCACAGACGCGCTTCCGGCCACGCAGTCGGAGCCGGCCTGACGAACCGGCCGGATCTCGCCGATGCGGATCCTTATCGTGTCCGACGCCTGGCATCCTCAGGTGAACGGCGTCGTCCGAACCCTGTCGATGGTCGCAGCCGAGCTGCGCACCATGGGCCACGAGGTGGAGGTGCTGGGACCGGACCGGTTCTCCACCGTCGAGATGCCGACCTACCGCAGCATCAAGCTGGCGCTGCTGCCCGGGCGTCCGCTTGCGGCGATGATCGAGGCGTTCAGGCCTGAAGCGCTGCACATCGCGACCGAGGGTCCGCTGGGATGGGCGGCGCGGCGATGGGCGATCCGCCGCGGCGTGCCGTTCTCGACGTCGTTCCACACCAAGTTCCCGGAATACCTGCACGCCCGGACGCGGATCCCGCTCGGGATCGGCTACGCGCTGCTGCGGCGGTTTCACAACCGGGGCGGTGCCACGATGGTGGCGACCGGCAGCCTGCGGCAGGAGCTGACCCGGCGGGGCTTCGCGCGGGTGCGTCCATGGACCCGCGGCGTCGACCTCGGCCGGTTCCGCCCGAACGGCGGCGATCC
Source organism: uncultured Alphaproteobacteria bacterium (assembly GCA_963792675.1). Lineage (GTDB taxonomy): Bacteria > Pseudomonadota > Alphaproteobacteria > Acetobacterales > Acetobacteraceae > JBBROS01. The sequence goes on along the minus strand of CAWBWT010000002.1, from coordinate 3,665,754 downwards.
GTTTGCCGGGCTGGCGCGTCCGGTGTTCCTGTATGTCGGCCGGGTTGCGGTGGAAAAGAACCTCGGCGCCTTCCTGCGGCTCGACCTGCCCGGCACCAAGGTCGTGGTTGGGGACGGGCCGCAACGCGACGCGTTGCAGCGGGCGCATCCGCAGGCGCGGTTCTTTGGCGAGCGTCATGGGGCGGCGTTGACCCAAACCTATGCGGCGGCGGATGTGTTCGTGTTCCCGAGCCTGACCGACACGTTCGGCCTCGTGCTGCTGGAAAGCCTCGCCTGCGGTACGCCGATCGCGGCCCATCCGGTCACCGGTCCCGCCGACATCCTCGAGGACGCGCCGGCCGGCGTGGGCGCGTTGGATGCCGACCTCGGCGCCGCCGCGCTGCGCGCCTTGGGGGGTGACCGGGCAGCCTGCCGGCGCCACGCGGAGCGGTTCTCTTGGCGTGCCTGCGCGGAAACCTTCCTGGCGAACCTGCTTCGGCTGCCGGCTTGAGCGCCGGCCGTCGCGGCCGCGTCCGCCGCCTTGATGCCGGCGGGATCGGCTCCACGTCCAAGGTATGACATCGTTCCCGATCAGGTCCGTCTGCGCCCTCGTGCTGCTCGGTTCGGCCCCGGCGCTGGCGCAGACTGCGATCGCGCCGCTTGCGCCGCCTGGCCTCGACGCCGCCCGGTTTCCGCGCCCGGCGCGACCGGTGGCGCCGGTGGTGTCGGACCGCTGGCGCGCCGAGGACGAGCGCGAGCGGGCCGGCGAGGCGGCGCGGGTGATCGAGTGGCTGGGGATCGGCCCGGGCATGGCGGTGGCCGACATCGGCGCCGGGTCGGGCTACTACACGGTGCGGCTGTCGGCGGTGGTGGGGCAGCGCGGGCGCGTGCTGGCGCAAGACGTGGTGCCCGACTACCTGGCGCGGTTGCAGCAGCGGGTGGCCAAGAGCCGTTTGGCGAACGTGTCGATCGGGTTGGGCGACCCCGGCGACCCGCGCCTTCCGGCCCGCTCGGTCGATGCGGTGGTGATGATCCACATGTATCACGAGATCGAGCAACCGTTTGCGCTGCTCGCCAACCTCGTGCCGGCGGTGCGACCCGGCGGCCGGGTCGGCATCGTCGACGTGGACGACGCGACCGAGCGGCACGGCACGCCGCGGGCCACCTTGGAATGCGAGTTCGGCACGCTCGGTTATCGCCAGGTGGGGTTCCACTGGTTGCTGGTGCAGCCGCCGCGGTCCGAGTACTTGGCCATCTACGAGCCGCCGGCCGCCGCACCGGCGGCCGGCGGCATCAAGCCATGCCCGCCGTGACCGCGACGCGCCAACCGTTCGGCCTGAAGCGGTCAGGCCGGTTCGGAGTCAGCCCGCCGTCTTGATCCCGTAGCTCACGGGGTCGTCGCTGGCGAAGTTGGCGGCGGTGCGGGTCATGTGCTCCGCGCTTTCGGAGAAGCCGAGCGCCACGCCGGAGCGGGACAGTGCGCCGCCGTCGAGCGCGCGGGTCCAACCGTCCGATTCTCCCAGGCCGGCGCTGCGGCCGAGGGTGTTGCGATACAGGGCTTCCGCGAAATCGTGGTTGCTGAGGCCGCCATAGCGGGTGGTGAATTCGGTCGAGGAGGACAGGCTGGCGGCGACGTCCTCGAGCTTCATCGATCCGTCGTCGAGCTTGCCGGACCAGAACGCAAGCCCGCCGGTGTCCGGCAGGCGGCCGAGTACCGTGTCGTAGAGCCGGGCGACCTGTTCGGCCGATTCGCTGCGGTCCCAAATGCCGGCCGCCACTTTGCTTTGCGTCAGGCTTTTGTTTTCGGCGCTTTCGGAAAATGCGGCGAGTACGTCCTGGCGCGCGGCCCCGTTGTGCAGCTGGTCCATCCAAAACGACTTGCCGCCGGCATCGCCGCCGCGGCCCAGCACGTTTTGATAGAGCTTGTCCACGTAGCTGCTGTCGTCGCTCGCCGTGCCCATGCGCGCCTGGAACTCGCTGCTGCCGAGGAAGCCTTGGCCGAGTTCGGCGAGCCTGCCGCCGCTTTCCAGCCGGTCGATCCAGAAGTTCAGCCCGGCTTGGTCGGGGGCGCGGCCAAGCGCGGCCTGGTAGAGGCGGAACACCTGGGCGGCCGGGTCAGAGGGGTCGAGCACCATGCGGCCGTCGACGAACTTCACGTCGGCGATCCCGGTGTAGGTATCGGTCTGGCCGCCGTGGCGGTGGATGGTGTCGGTGCCGCTGGCGGAGAACACGCTGCCTCGGACCGATTCCGCCGATAGGTCCACGACGTCGTGTCCCGACGTGCCGACCAGGTGGTCGTCGCCGCCGGTGTTGTGCAGGACGACGTCGTCGCTGCCTTTGCCGGATGAGCCGCTGCCGCTGCTGCTTTGGGCGTTGGACATGTTTGTCTCCAAATTCGGATGGTATGGCTGTTGAGGACGAGCCCGAACCGATCGCGGGCGTTCCTGGCAATCTCATCGCCGGATCGGCACGCAACTTATTTTCGGCTGTAACGATCATTGTAACGCACGGCTGCTTGATCGTGCGATGCTCTGCTGCGGAGTTCGCTAGTTGTAACTGATTACTCTCGAATGCTTACTGTCGCTTGGTTTTGCCGATCGAGGTTGCATTCTGTTCGTATGACGACCCTCCGGCGGCCTTTATTCCGCGGCGACGATTTGTCTGCGTAACTCTTTTTCGCGCCGTGTCCCGGCCCGCCGCCGCCGGTGCCGCGTTTGCCGCCGCTTCCGCGCCATGCTACCGCGCGACCGCCATGAGACGTATCCTGCGCCACCCGGGAACGCTTGCGCTGGGCGCGCGGGCGTTGGGCGCCTACCTGCGCTTTGCGCTGCGGACAACACGGTGGACCCTGTTGGGCGCGGAGCAGTTGGGCCGGCATCTGCACGCCCATCCGGCGATCTTCGCGTTCTGGCATGAGCGGCTGCCGATGATGCCGGCGCTGTGGACGCTGGCGCTCGACACGCGAGCGCGGGAGGGGGCGCCGCGCGGGCGCATGCACGTGCTCGTCAGCCGCCACCAGGACGGGCGGCTGATCGGCAGCATGATGCGCGGCTTCGGCCTCGACCTCGTGCATGGCAGCAGTGCCAAGGGCACGGCGCAGAAGGGCGGGGCAGCCGGGCTGCGCGCTCTGGTCGGGGTGCTGGGGGACGGCGATCAGGTGGTGATCACGCCCGACGGCCCGCGCGGGCCGCGGCACCGTGTCGCGCCGGGGGTGGCGCAATTGGCCGCGTTGTCGGGGGCGCCGATCGTCCCGTGCGGGGCGCAGTCCAGCCGGCGGCGGACGCTGCCGACCTGGGACCGCATGCTGTTGCCGCTGCCGTGGGGTCGCGGCGTGCTGGTGTGCGGCGCGCCGGTTTCGGTGCCGCGGGACGGCTGGGAAGCGAGCCTGCCGCGGATCGAGGCGGCGCTGCACGACGCCGCCCGCCGCGCCGACGCGGCGTGTCCCGGAGCGTGAGCCTGGCCGGTGCTCTCTATGCACGGTCGGCGACCTTGGCGACGCCTTGGCTGCGGCTGATGCTGCGGCGGCGCGTCGCGCGCGGCAAGGAGATCGCGGCTCGGCTCGGGGAGCGGGAGGGGATCGACCCGACGCCGCGGCCGGCGGGCCGGCTCGTGTGGCTGCACGCCGCCAGCATGGGGGAAAGCCAATCGGTGCTGCCGCTGCTGCACGAACTCGTCCGCGCACCCGGGCTGACGGTGCTGATGACGACGGGGACGGTGACCTCGTCGGCGTTGCTCGACCGCGAGGCGCCTGGGTTCGGCGCCGGCCGGGTGCTGCACCGTTTCGTGCCGCTCGACGTGCCGGCTTGGGCCGCGCGGTTCCTCGATCATTGGCAGCCGGATGCGGCGGCGTTCGTCGAAAGCGAGTTGTGGCCGAACCTGCTGGCGGCGTGCCGGCGCCGCGGCATCCCGGCCATGCTTGTGAATGGCCGCATGTCTGCGCGCAGCCTGCGCGGCTGGCGGCGTGCGCCCCGGCTGGCCCGTGAGGTGCTTTCCACGTTCGACCGGGTGCACCCGCAATCCCTGGCCGACGGCGAACGGTTCGCAGCCTTGGGGGCGCACGGCGTAGAGACGCCCGGGAACCTGAAGCTCGCGGCGCCGCCGCTGGCAGCCGACTTGGCCGAGTTGCAGCGCCTTCGGCACGTCATGGGGCCGCGGCCGGTCTGGCTTGCGGCGAGCACCCATCCCGGCGAGGAAGCGGTGGCGGCACAGGTCCACGCCGAGCTCGTGGCCACCTTCCCCGGGCTGCTGACGATCGTGGCGCCACGGCACCCCGACCGCGGCGCCGCCTTGGCGCAGTCGCTCCGGGCGACCCGGCGCGGCGCCGGGGAGAACCCGCCCACCGGCGGGATCTGGATTGCCGATACCATGGGCGAACTGGGCCTGCTTTATCGGCTGGCGCCGGTGGTGTTCGTCGGACGCAGCCTGCCGCCGGCGGAGGGCGGGCAGAACCCATTGGAGCCGGCACGGCTCGGCTGCGCGATCGCGATGGGGCCGAACACCGCCAATTTCACCGACGCCGTGGCCCGCCTGCGCGCGGCGGGCGCGCTGACGACCGTGACGGGGGCGACAAGCCTGGCCGCTTGGGTGCGCAAGATGCTGGGCGACGCCGATGCGCGCACGGCGGCGGGGGTCGCCGCGGCGCGCGCTGCCGACGGGGAGGCGGCGCTGCCCGGACGCATCGCGGCGGCGCTGCTGGCGTTGATGCCGGCATGAAACCACCGGCTTACTGGCAGAGCGGCGCATGGCCGGCGCGGGCGCTGTCGCCGGTTGCGGCGATCGTCGCCTACCTCGCGGCGCGCCGGATCGGTCAACCCGGCTGGCGGGCGCCGGTGCCGGTGCTGTGCTGCGGCAATGCGACAGTGGGCGGCGCCGGCAAGACCACGCTGGCGCTCGACATCGGCGCCCGGCTGCGCGCCCGCGGGGTTGCGGCGCATTTCATCAGCCGCGGCTATGGTGGCCGGTTGCCGGGTCCGGCGGTGGTCGAGCGATTCCACACCGCTGCCATGGTGGGCGACGAGCCGATGCTGCTGGCGCAGGTCGCGCCGACCTGGATCGGGGCGGACCGTGCCGCCTCGGCCCGGGCGGCGGTGGCGGCCGGGGCCGAAGCGTTGGTGATGGATGACGGGCTGCAGAACCCCGGCCTGGTGCAGGACGCTGCGCTGCTCGTGATCGACGGGGCGACCGGGTTCGGCAACGGCAGGGTGCTGCCAGCGGGGCCGCTGCGTGAGCCGGCGGCGGCGGCGGCGGCACGGTGCCGGGCGGCAGTGATGATCGGCATGGACCAGCGCGGGGCGCGGGCGGCGCTGCCCTCGGCGTTGGCGGTGCTGGACGCCTGGCTGGTGCCCGACCAGCAGCTGCACGGGCAGAAGGTGGTCGCCTTTGCCGGCATCGCCCGGCCGGCCAAGTTCCACGCGACCTTGCTGCAAGCCGGCGCCACGCTTGCCGCGACGGTCGATTTCGCCGACCATCACCGCTTCACGCTGAAGGAACTGCAGGCCGTGTTGGCCCGCGCCCGGCAGCTCGACGCCGTCCCGGTCACGACGCCCAAGGATGCCGTGCGGTTGCCGCCGCTGTGGCGGGAGCAGGTGCGGTCGGTGGGTGTCCGGCTCGCCTGGGCGGACGAGGCGGCGCTCGAGCGGCTGCTGCGGGACGTGGCGCCGTGAGGGTGCTGCATCGGCTGGAATTCTGGCTCGCGCGCGCGGTGCTGGCGCTGTTCCGAAGCGTGGGCCCGGTAGCGGCGAGCAATATCGGCGGCTGGACGGCGCGCCTGATCGGGCCGCTGCTGCCGGTGTCGCGGGTGGCGCACGTGAACTTGCAGCTCGCCATGCCGGAACTCGATGCCGCGGCGCGTCGGCGGGTGGTGCGCGGCGTCTGGGAGAACCTGGGGCGGACGATGGGCGAGTTCCCGCATCTCGGGCGCTTGCCCGAGTATTCGCCGTCGGGACCGGGCTGGTTCATCGAGAACGTGGAGCGGATCGACCGCATGGCCGCCGAGGGTGGCCCGGCAATCCTGTTCAGCGGGCATCTCGGGAATTGGGAGATGATGCCCACTGCCTGCGCCAAGCACGGCGTCAGCGTCGCCAGCTTCTATCGTGCGCCGGAAAACCGGGACATCGACACCCTGATCATCGGCTTACGGCAGCAAGCGACCGGGGCGGACACGAAGCTGTTTCCGAAAGGCGCGGTCGGCGCACGCCAGGCGGTCATGCACCTCGCCCGCGGCGGCTATCTCGGCATGCTGATCGACCAGAAGATGAACGACGGGATCGAAGCTCGCTTGTTTGGCCGACCTGCGATGACGGCGCCGGCACTGGCGGTATTTGCGCTCAAACGGCGCTGCCCCGTCGTGCCGGGATATGTGATGCGCACCGGGCCGGCACGTTTCCACCTCGTCGCCGAGGAGCCGCTCCCGCTACCGGACACAGGCGACCACGATGCCGATGTGATGGCGCTCACCCAGGCGGTCAACAATCGTTTGGAGGCCTGGGTGCGGGCGCGTCCGGAGAGTTGGCTGTGGCTGCACCGGCGGTTTGACAAGGCGCTATACCGACGCTCGGGGGCATGACGCTTCGCGATGCCCCCGAGCGGCGGACGGTTTCCGGTCGGACTACTTGAGGGTCAGCTTGATGCCGTCCGCCGAGCCCTGCAGCCGAGCGCCGCGCGTGACCTGGTCGACCCGGATTTCGACGCCATTGGCATTGCGCAGGACCTGTCCGCCGATGCCGTTACCGGCAGTTGCCTCGCCGGTCGCAGCCGCATAGGTGCCGCTGAAATCCTGCAGGCGCTTGAGGTTGTAGACCCGGCCCGACCCAGTCACGCGCGAGTAGCCCACGTCGGCGATCGTGACGCCATTCACGGTGAACCGATAGCTATGGCCGCCATAGCGCAGCGTGCCGTCGCCCCAGGTGTAGCCCACGCCGGCGGCGGCGCCCTGGGCGGTCATGCGGATGGTGCCTGACACCGGGCCGGAAACGCCGGGGTCACGCCGCTGCGCGAAAGCAGGAAAAGCCGCCAATGTGGCCACGGCGGCAAGGACGAAGAAGCGGCGGGAGTTGGTCATCGAAGCACTCGCTGATTGTGGAGCAGAATGCATCGTAAACGGCGCTCACCGCAGATTGTTCCCATCTCGGTCAGTCTACCCTCAGTCGCCGAACAGGCTTTTGGGCCATCGCGCCTGCCGGTAGCGCTCCTGCGCCGGGGTCGCGGCCGGGATGTCGGCGACACCTCGCTGCGGTTGCGGCAACAGGGCGGTGTCGGTCCAGCAGTCGACCGTACCGAGCGTCCGCGTGCAGAACGGAGTCACCACCGGCTGTTCGACCGGCGCGCAATAGGTCTGCCGCCGGTCCAGCCGCACGATGGAGCAATCCCGGCCCGAGACGGCGGACACGCCGAGGTCGACGATGCCGCGGCCGAACACCATGACCGAGGCGGCCTCGGCCACGACCAACGCGCCGGCCGGATGCGCGGCCCCGCAGCCCGCCACAGGCAGGCCGGCGAGGAGGAGCAAGACGAAGGGGATCAGCCGGCGCATGGGCGCATCAAACCATTGCGGCATTAACAAAAGGACACCGGCGCCCGGTTTGCCCTGCCATGGCGCCATCGCTATGGTCCGGCCGAATTGGGCGGGGCGGCTGTGGCAGATATTTTCGACGAGATCAGGGAGGACCTGCGGGCCGAGAAAGCGCAGGAGTTGCTGCGACGCTACGGTTCGCTCCTGATCGCGGCGGCCGTGCTCGTCGTGCTGGCCGCGGCGGGTTGGCAGGTCTGGCGCTGGCAGCAGACGCAGCAGTCGAACGCGGTCGCGACGGCTTTCCTGGACGGCATGCGCAAGGCGACGCCGCCTCCGGGCGGCAGCACCGCGACGGCCTCCACCGCCGAAGCCGCAAGCGCCTTCGACCAGGTCATCGCTAAAGGTGGGCCGGGCTACCGGACGCTGGCGCGGCTGCGCGAGGCGGCGCTGCGGGCCGGGGCGGGCGACCTCCAGGCGGCGCTCACTCTGTGGGACCAGGTCGCGTCCGACAGCCAGGCCGACCCGCTGCTGCGCGACGCTGCCACCCTGGCCTGGGTGCAGCATCAGGTCGACGGCGGTGATCCCGCGGCGATCGAGGGCCGGCTGGCGCCGCTGGTCGGCGGCGGCAATGCCTGGCGCCCGCTGGCGCTGGAGCAGCAGGCGTTGCTCGCGCTCCGCACCGGCCAGGACAGCCGAGCGCGCGACATCTTCCGGCAAATCCAGGCCGATCCGCTATCCCCGGAGGGTGTGCGCGCCCGCGCCGGCGGTCTGTTGAGCCGGCTGGGCGATACGCCGGCGGTTGCGCCGGACGTCGGCGGATGACGCACCGCAAGCCTGGGCGCCTGACCCGCCGCTCCGCCGTGCTGCTGCCGCTCGCGGCTGGCGGCTGCAGCTGGCTGGACGGCATCTTCGACACCACCAAGGATCCGCTGCCGGGCAAGCGCGAATCCGTGGCCACGGCTCGCCGCGGGTTGCAGGTGGACGAAACCGACCAGCGCACGGTCAGCATTCCGGCGGCCAATTCGGTCGCGCTTTGGCCGCAACCCGGCGGCAACGCGGCCCATGCGGTCGGCAACATCGCCGTCGCCGGATTCAACCCCGCCTGGCGCGCCTCCATCGGCACCGGCGGCGGCTACCGGCGCAAGATCACTGCGCAGCCGGTCGTGATGCCGGGCCGCCTCGTGACCATGGACAGCGACGGGCAGGTCGCGGCCTTCGACCTCGACAGCGGCAACCGGGCTTGGCGCACCGACACCCAGGCCGACGACGACCGCAGCACCAATATCGGCGGCGGCGTCTGGTACGATTCCTGGTACGGTGTTCGCCAGCACCGGACGGGCCGAGGTGCTGGCGCTCGACGCCGGCACCGGCGCCATCCGCTGGCGCAAGCCGCTCGGCTCGCCGGCGCGCTCGGCGCCGACGGTGGCCGACGGCCGGTTGCTGGTGCTTACGCTCGACAACCGGGTGCAGTCGTTCTCCGCCGCCGACGGCGAGCGGCAATGGAGTTACCAGGCCGCCAGCGCGCCGACGACGCTGCTCGGTCAGGCGGCGCCGGCGGTCAGCGACGGGATCGCGGTTTGCGGCTTCGGTTCCGGCGACCTCGTGGCTTTGCGGGCCGATAGCGGGGCGCTGGCGTGGAGCGACAGCCTGGCTTCCGCGCGCGGGCGCACCAGCGTCGTCGACCTGTCCGCCATCCGGGCGCTGCCGGTGATCGATGACGGCCGGGTCTACGCGATCGGCGCGGGCGGGTTGCTGACCGAGCTCGACCTGCGCTCCGGCCGCCGGCTCTGGGAGCGGGAGGTCGGCGGGCTGCAGACGCCTTGGCTGGCGGGCGATTGGCTGTTCGTGCAGACACTCGAGCAGACCCTGGTCGCCGTGGGGCGGCACGATGGCCGGGTGCGCTGGCTGCTCGACCTGCCGCGCTACGACAATCCCGAGAAGCGGCGCGACCCGCTGTATTGGACGGGGCCGGTGCTGGCCGGCGGCAAGCTGATCCTGGCCGGCAGCAACGAGACGGCGGTATCGGTGGACCCGATCACCGGCAAGCTGATCGGCCAGATCGAGACAAGGGGCGCGGCCGCGGTGTCACCGATCGCGGCATCGAACACCCTGTTCATCACGACGGACGACGGCTCGGTCCAGGCATTCCGGTGATCCTGCCCCCATGATCCTCCCGACCGTCGTCATCGCCGGGCGCCCCAATGTCGGTAAGTCCACCTTGTTCAACAAGCTGGCCGGGCGGCGCCACGCGCTGGTCGCCGACACCCCGGGGGTGACCCGTGACCGCAAGGAGGCCGAGGCGCTGCTGCGTGGCAAGCGGGTGCGGCTGGTCGATACGGCCGGGCTAGAGGAGGCGCCGCCCGACAGCTTGCCCGGCCGGATGCGCGCCTCGTCCGAGGCCGCGGTCGCGCAGGCCGACCTGATCGTGTTCGTGGTCGACATCCGCGCCGGCATCACGCCCGCGGACGAGCACTTCGCCAGTTGGCTGCGGCGTCAGGGGCGGCCGGTGCTGCTGGTGGCCAACAAGGCCGAAGGGCGGGGCGGGGCGCAGGCGGCGCTGGAAGCCTACAGCCTCGGGCTGGGCGAGCCGCTGGCGATGTCGGCCGAGCACGGCGAGGGCTTGTCCAGCCTCATGACCGAGATCGCCGACCGGCTGCCGGACCAGGCGGCCGAGGGCGAGGACGACGAGAACCGGCCGCTGAAGCTGGCGATCGTCGGCCGTCCGAATGCGGGCAAGAGCACGCTGCTCAACCGGCTGCTCGGCGAAGAGCGGATGATCACCGGCCCCGAGCCCGGCCTCACCCGGGATGCGGTCGCGTCGTTCATTTCGGACGAGCAAGGCCCGATCGAGATCGTCGACACCGCCGGCCTCCGCCGCAAGGCAAGGGTGGACCTGCCGCTCGAGAAGATGTCGGTCAGCGCCAGCATCGAGGCGCTGAAGATGGCCGAGGTGGTGGTGCTGTGCATCGACGCGGTGCTCGGTCTGCACGATCAGGACATGCAGATCGGCCGGCTGGTGGAGCGCGAAGGGCGGGCCTGCGTGCTGGCGTTGACCAAGTGGGACGCGGTGCCGGACCGCAACGCCACCCGCAAGCTGATCACCGAGCGGCTGGAAAGCGGCATGGCGCAGGTGAAGGGCATCCCGGTGGTGACCCTCTCGGGCCTGACCGGCGCCGGCGTGGACCGGCTGCTGCCGGCGGTGCGGGCGGCGCACGACGTCTGGAACCGCCGGGTGCCCACGGGTGCGTTGAACCGCTGGTTCGAGCACGCGCTCGAGAAGCATGCGCCGCCGTTGGTGGACGGGCGCCGGCTGAAGCTGCGCTACGCGACCCAGGCCAAGGCGCGGCCGCCGACGTTCATCGCCTTCGGCACGCGGGCCGAGCAGATGCCGGACGACTACCAGCGGTACCTGGTCAACAGCCTGCGCGATGAGTTCGACCTGCCCGGCGTGCCGATCCGGCTATTACTGCGCGGGACCACCAACCCGTTCGACGACAAGGACTGACGCCCGCCCGCAACGTCATGGCCGGACTTGATCCGGCCATCTCCCGCGCGTTGAAGGGGTGCGCCACCGGCGAGAGATCCCCGGATCAAGTCCGGGGATGACGTCGGGTGGTTTGGGCGTATCTCTCGTGCCACCCCTACGACGAGGAGAACGCCGATGTTTATCGCCATGAACCGCTTCAAGGTCGCCCCGGGGTCGGAGGCGGCGTTCGAGGAAATGTGGACCAGCCGGGAGTTGTTCCTGCCGGGGGTGCCGGGCTTCGTCGAGTTCCATCTGCTGCGCGGTCCCGACCGGGAGGACCACGTGCTCTATTCCAGCCACACGGTGTGGGTCGATCACGCCGATTTCGAGGCCTGGACCAAGTCCGAGGCGTTCCGCAACGCCCATAGCCAGGCCGCGACGACGGCCAAGACCGACAAGCCGCTCTACGCCGGGCGCCCGGAGTTCGAGGGCTTCGAGGTGATCCAGACCGTCAGGTAGCGGCGTCCGCCCAGGCCAGGTAGTCGGCCGCGGCGGCGTCGAAATCGAAGCGCGGAGTTCAGCCGGTATCGCGAGCGACTGCGGCGATGTCGAACCGGCCCCGGTCGAACGCGACGTGGCTGACCGTGTTGGCCGCTTCGCCGTCGGCGCCGAGCCGCCAGCGGAAGCCGGGCCGCAGCCGCTCCAGCGAGCGGCACCAATCGGTGGCCGACAAGGCCTGCCCGCTGCCGACGTTGTAGACCGCCTGCGACGGCGCCTTCACGTCGGCCAGCGCCACCAACCCGGCGGCGATGTCGCGGGCGTAGCAGAAGTCGCCGAGACCAGGCCGGCTCAGCACCGCTTCCTGTCCCGCGCGCGCCAGCTCGAGCGCGCTCAGCATCGGCGACAAGGTGTCGCGCACGCCGGTCGCATATTCCCAAGGGCCGAACACGCTGGCCAGGCGGGCGATCCGCAGCCCGATCCCCTGCGTCGCGGCGATCCGCGGCAGCAGCAGCTCGCACGCCAGCTTGGTCATGCCGTAGATCATGATCGGCGCCGGAGCGAGATCCTCGTGGATCACCGGCACGTCCGCCGCCGCGGCGCCGTACACCGATCCCGAGGAGGAAAACACGAAGCGGCCGACGCCATGCCGGGCCGCGGCGGCCAGCGTGTTCACGGCGCCCTGTACGTTGACCGCGACGATGCTTTCCGGGTCAGACCGCTCGCGCGCGGTCCCGGCAGTGATGACGGCGCAGTGGATCGCTGCCTCGATCGGGCCGTGGCCGAGCGCGTGGTCGAGGTCGCCCGACGACAGCACGCTGCCGTGGAGCGATGTGAGTTGGCCCGGCAGCGATGCGAAGGTCGTTGCCGCGCGGGGCGGCAAGTCGAGCCGATCGAACGCGACGACATCGCGCCCGGCTCGCAACAGGTGCTCGACGACGTTCAAGCCGACGAAGCCGGCACCGCCGGTGACGAGAATGGTCATTGCGCCATCGAACGCCAGCTGCGGCGCCGGCGCAACCACGGCCGGGCGGTCGGCGTTGCGCGACCAGTACAGACTAACGGAGCACCAGCATGGCCGGCACGGCGCAGCGGACCGATCCAGCGTTGTGGGACAAGGTCAAGGAACAAGTCACAGCCGGCGACAAGGGCGGCAACGCCGGGCAGTGGTCGGCCCGCAAGGCGCAGCTTGCGGTGTCGGAATACAAGAAGGCCGGCGGCGGCTACCGCGGCAAGAAGACGGCCGACAATCACCTGTCGCAATGGACCCATGAAGAATGGGGCACCAAGTCCGGCAAGGAGAGCCTCGAGACCGGCGAGCGCTACTTGCCGAAGCACGCGCGCGAGCAGCTGACCGACGACGAATACAAGCGGACGACGGCCAAGAAGCGCGCCGACATGCGGCGCGGCAAGCAGTTCTCCGGGCAGCCCGCCGACGTGGCGAAGAAGGTATCCGGCTCGCACCTGGCCGACCTGCCGGTGGCCGAACTCCGGCACCGGGCGGCGGCAAAGGCGATTGCCGGACGGTCCAAGATGACGAAGCAGGCACTGATCGAGGCGCTGTCGTGACCGAGGACCCGGCCGAGATCCGCCGCGCCTTCCACGAGGTGGTGAACATGTCCGGCCGCCTCACTGCGCCGCTGGCTGGCCACCGACGAGAGCCAGCACGTTGGCATGGTGCGGGGCGCCGGCTTGAAGGCCGAGGGCGCCGGCGGCGAGGCGGTCGGCCACCACATGGGCGAGCGCATCCTGGAGATCAAAGCCAAGAAGCAGGCCGACCTCGACGACGCCGACCATGCCGACATGCGCAAGGTCGTCGGCTACGTGCACCGCCACGCGGCGCAGCGTCCGGACGGCGACGTCACCGACAGCAAGTGGCGCAAGTCGCTGATGAACTGGGGCCACGATCCGCTCAAATAGGCCGGGTCAGGCCGGTGCACGCGTTTTCCGGCTTGCCAAATCGTGACGTTGCCGTGATTTGTTTCCGGCAGCAGCCGGCCTGAACCAGGCTGCTCACCGGGAGATCGTCCGATGGACCTCGAAGTCCGCACCATGCGCCGCGTCACATGGCGGCTCGTGCCGTTCCTGATCCTTTGTTACTTCGTGGCCTACCTCGACCGCGTGAACGTCGGCTTCGCCTCGCTGACGATGAACAAGGATCTCGGCATCTCCTCCACGGCGTACGGGCTTGGCGCCGGCATCTTCTTCCTCAGCTATTTCGTGTTCGAGGTGCCGTCGAACCTGTTCCTCGAGCGATTCGGGGCACGCCGCTGGATCGCGCGGATTATGGTCACCTGGGGCCTGCTGTCGGGGGCGATGGCGCTGGTGCAGGGGGAGGCGAGCTTCTACCTCGTTCGCTTCCTGCTCGGCATCGCCGAAGCCGGGTTCTTCCCGGGGATCATCTTCTATCTGACGCTGTGGTTTCCGGCGAGCTACCGGGCACGGATCATCGGCTACTTCATGGCCGCCATCCCGCTGAGTTCCGTGCTGGGTGCGCCGCTGTCGGGCTACCTGCTCGGCTTCGACGGTTTGGCTGGCCTCAAGGGCTGGCAATGGCTGTTCATCCTGGAAGCGGCGCCGGCGATCGTCCTGTCGGTGGTCGTGCTGTTCTACCTGACCGACCGGCCGGCTTTGGCGGACTGGCTGTCGGACGACGAGCGCAACTGGCTGGCGTCGCGCCTGGAAGCCGAGGAGAAGCAGCGGATCCGCGCGCAGCACTTCACCGTCAGGCAGGCGCTGCTGAACCCGCGGGTGCTGGCATTGAGCCTGGTGTATTTCGGCGCCGTCGCCTGCAATTACGGGGTTGGCTTCTTCCTGCCCCAAATCGTCAAGGCGTTCGGCCTGGATTATCTCTGGACCGGCATCGTCACCGCGATCCCCTATGTCGTCGGCGTGGTCGGTATTGTGCTGTGGGGCCGCCGGTCGGACCGGATGCAGGAGCGCAAGGGACACGCGGCCTTTGCGCTGGCGGTGGCGGCGGTCGGCATTGCGGCCACGACGTTCCTGCCCGATCCCACGCTGAAGATGATCGCGTTCTCGATCGCGGCGTTCGGCGTGTTCGGCTGCCTGCCGGTATTCTGGACGCTGCCGACGTCGTTCCTGTCCGGGGCGGCGGCCGCGGGCGGCATCGCCATCATCAACTCGATCGGCAACCTGTCGGGCTTCGCCGGGCCGTACCTGATGGGCTACCTCAAGGATCGCACCGGCGACTACAATGCCGGGCTGCTGTGCCTGGGCGCACTTGGCCTGATGGCGATGGTGATCGTGCTGTCGCTTCGGCATGACGGGGCGTTGGAGCAGGAGCCGCAAGTCTCGCCGGCGGAGTAACGCTCCGCTCGGCCGGTTAGAAATCTAGCTGCGGCGAATGATCTCGCCGGTCCGCTCCTGCGCCGGTTCACAGAGGTCGACCAGCGCACCGGCCACCTCGGCCGGCTCCGGCAGGGTGGCCGGGTTCTCGCCCGGGAAGGCCGCAGCGCGCAGGCGAGTGCGGACCGGGCCCGGGTCGAACAGGTTGGCGCGGATGCCCATCGTCTGCACCTCGTGCGCCCAAGCCCGCACGAGGTGCTCCATCGCGGCCTTGGTGGCCCCGTATGCCCCCCAATAGGCCCAGGGCGCCTGTGCCCGGCTGTCGGCCAGGAACACCGCCCGTCCGGCCGGAGAGGCACGCAGCAGCGGGTCGAGGGTGCGGATCAGGCGCCACGCCGAGGTCACGTTGACCGCGACCACCGTGTCCCAGTCCTCCGGCGTAATGTGCCCCACCGGCGTCAGCTTGCCGAGCACGCCGGCCGCATGCACCAGCACGTCGAGCCGGCCGAACCGCTGGAACAGCGTCGGCCCGAGTGCGTCGAGCGAGCCGCCGTCGGCGAGGTCGTGCGGCAGGATGGTCGCCCGGCCGCCGGCGGCGCGGACGGCGTCGTCGGTGTCCTCGAGCCCGCCTTGGGTGCGGGCGGTGATGACGACGTGGGTGCCGCGCCGGGCGAGTTCGACCGCGGCGGCTCGGCCGATGCCGCGGCTGGCGCCCGTGACGAGGGCGACGGTGCCTTCAAGCATAGGGGAAGGCGAGGGCGCCGCCCTCGACCCGCTGGGGCCGCGGGCCCCAGACCCCGAATACAAACAAAGTCAGGCTTCGGTCAGCAGGCTGAGCTGCCGATCGGTGTTGTCCGACATGTCGTCGAGCGCGATCGGGTACTCGCCGGTGAAGCAGGCGTCGCAGAAATG
Organism: uncultured Alphaproteobacteria bacterium; assembly: GCA_963792675.1. Lineage (GTDB taxonomy): Bacteria > Pseudomonadota > Alphaproteobacteria > Acetobacterales > Acetobacteraceae > JBBROS01. The sequence goes on along the minus strand of CAWBWT010000002.1, from coordinate 3,650,083 downwards.
CGGCCGCACCGCGTCGCGGCCCTTCTGGCCGAGCGCCCGATACAGCCCGTCGAGCGAAATGAAGGCCAGGCTGTCGGCGCCGATCAGCCGGGCCATCTCGCCCACGCTGTGCCGGGCCGCCAGCAGCTTGCTGCGCTCGGGCGTGTCGATGCCGTAGAAGCAGGAATGGGTGGTCGGCGGCGAGGAGATCCGCATGTGCACCTCGGCGGCGCCAGCGGCGCGCACCATCTCGACGATCTTGCGACTTGTGGTGCCGCGCACGATGCTGTCGTCCACCAGAACGACGCGCTTGCCCTCGATCGCGGCGCGGTTGGCCGAGTGCTTCAGCTTCACCCCGAGATTGCGGATGCTGTCGGTCGGCTCGATGAAGGTGCGGCCGACATAATGGTTGCGGATGATGCCGAGCTCGAACGGGATGCCGCTTTCGACGCTGTAGCCCATCGCCGCCGGCACGCCGCTGTCCGGGACCGGCACGATCAGGTCGGCATCGACGTGGCTTTCGCGGGCCAGCTCGGCACCGATGTTCTTGCGCGCATGGTAGACCGGAGTGCCCTCCATGACGGAGTTGGGGCGGGCGAAGTAGATGTACTCGAACACGCAAAACCGGCTTTTCGCGGCGCCGAACGGCTTGATGCTGCGCACGCCGCGGTCGTCGATGATGACGATCTCGCCGGGCTCGACGTCGCGCACGAACTCGGCGCCGACGATGTCGAGCGCGCAGGTCTCGGACGCCAGCACCCAACCTCCGGTGCCGGAGTTGCCGATCCGCCCTAAGATCAATGGCCGCACGCCAAGCGGGTCGCGCACGCCCATCAGCGCCTCGTTCGAGAGCGCGACCAGCGAATAGGCGCCGACCACCTGCTTCAAGGCATCGATCAGCCGGTCCACCACGGTGGAATAGAGGCTGATGGCGATCAGGTGGATGAACACCTCGCTGTCGGTCGTGCTTTGGAACAGGCAGCCGCGGCGGACCAGCGCCTTGTGCAACGCGTGGGCGTTGGTGAGATTGCCGTTATGCGCGACCGCGAAACCGCCGAACACGAAGTCGGCGTAGAGCGGCTGCACGTTGCGCAGGATGGTTTCGCCGGTGGTGGCGTAGCGGTTATGGCCGACCGCATTCTGACCCGGCAGCGAGGCGATCACCTTGGCCTGGCCGAAATTGTCGCCCACGAGGCCGAGGCCGCGGTGGATGTGGAACTTCACCCCGTCATAGGCGACGATCCCGGTCGCCTCCTGACCGCGGTGCTGCAGCGCGTGCAAGCCGAGCGCGGTGACGGCGGCGGCGTCGGAGACGCCCCATACGCCGAATACGCCGCACTCCTCGTGCAGGCTGTCGTCGTCTTCGGGACCGAGAGCCAATGCCATTGCGTTCTTCCTATTCCCGCCCGGCGCGAACGCCGAAGGCGCGGCCGGCGGGTTTGGGCTGCAGGAGCATGGCCGACGTGGTCGGCCGTCCCGTAGGCGGTGGGGCGACGCTGGGGCGGTATGCGGGCGGCACCTGCGCCGCGATCCACTCGGCGCCGCGATAAACGGTCGGCAAGGTCGCCGCATGCACGACCGGGGCCGGCCATTGCTCGGTCGGGATGGCCAGCCCGACCAACACATACATCACCGCGACCAGCCCGGCGCCGCGCGTCAGGCCGAATACCAGGCCGAGCGTCCGGTCGAGGCCGCCGAGGAACGAGCCGCGCACGGCCGCACCGAGCGTGGCCGCCACCATCCACATCACAACCAGCGTCACCACGAACACGCCGCCGAAGGCGACGAGGTCGGCGGTGGTCGGGTCGGCGAATTGCGCCCGCATCCACGGCTGCACCAGCGGGAACACGCCATAGGAGCTGGCGACGAAGGCGGCGATGATCCAGGCGCCGAGCCCCAGCACCTCCCGCACCAGTCCACGCATGAAGGCGAGCAGGCCGGACAGCGCGATCACTGCCAGGACCACCAGGTCCACCCAGTTCATTCGTTGATCCGGTGCATGATAATCGGGATATAGGGGGCGGACCGGCCCGGGTAAACGACGACTATTCCGTGACAGTCGAAAGCTTGGCAGGTGTGCGCCCGGCGAAACGCGCGAGCAGGTCGGTGACATGGCCGAGCTCGTCGAGCCGCAGCCCGTCGGGCGCGGCCGCCTGCTTGACGCCGCGAGCGACCCGGCGGGGCAGGGTGGCCGTCTCGAAGCCCAGCTTCTGCGCCTCTTTCAGCCGTGCGTCGGCCTGGGCGACCTGACGGATCTCGCCGGACAGACCGACCTCGCCGAAATAGACCGTCCCGGCGCTGGTCGGGGTTTCGGTCGCCGCCGACACCAAGGCGGCGGCCACGGCGAGGTCCGCCGCCGGCTCGGTGACCCGCAGCCCGCCGGCCACGTTGAGGTAGACATCCGAGCCGCCGAGACGCAGCCCGGCGCGCAACTCGAGCACCGCCAGCAGCATGGCGAGCCGGCCGCCGTCCCAGCCGACCACCGACCGCCGCGGTGAGCCGCCCGAGTTCGGCGCCAGCAGCGCCTGCACCTCGAGCAGCACCGGCCGCGTGCCCTCTAGCCCCGCGAACACCGCCGAGCCCGCGATGTTGCCGCGCCGCTCGGCGAGGAACAGGGCGGACGGGTTCGGCACCTCGGCCAACCCAGCCTCGGTCATGGCGAACACGCCGATCTCGTCGGTGGCGCCGAACCAATTCTTGACCGCGCGCAGGATGCGGAACTGGTGGCCGCGGTCGCCTTCGAAATACAGCACCGCGTCCACCATGTGCTCCAGCACGCGCGGCCCGGCGAGCGAGCCCTCCTTGGTCACGTGGCCCACCAGCACCAGCGAGAAGCCGCGCGACTTCGCCAGCCGGATCAGCTCGAAGCTGGTGGCGCGGACCTGGCCGACCGTGCCGGGTGCGCTTTCGATGCTGTCGAGCCACATGGTTTGGATCGAGTTCGATCACCACCAAAGTTAGGTCGGGCTCGGTCTCGAGCGAGGCGGCGATGTCGCGCACGTTGATCGCGGCGGCGAGCTGCAGCGGCGCGTCGTCGAGGTCGAGGCGGCGGGCGCGCATGCGCACTTGGTCGATCGATTCCTCGCCGGAGATGTACATGACGCGGCGCCCGCTGCGGGCCAGCCGGGCCGCGGCTTGCAGCATCAGTGTGGACTTGCCGATCCCGGGGTCGCCGCCGACCAGCACGACGGAGGCGGGCACGAAACCGCCGCCGAGCACACGGTCCAACTCGGCGATCCCGGCCTGGGCGCGCGGCGGTGGTTCAGCGCTGCCCTGCAGGCCCACGAAGGCGACCCGGCGGCCGGCTCCCGTCTTGGCGGCGCCGGGCCGGGCTTCGACGGTTTCCTCGACCAGTGTGTTCCATTCGCCGCACGCGTCGCACTTGCCCACCCATTTCGGGTATACGGCGCCGCAGGACTGGCAGACGTAGCGCGCAGAAGGCTTAGCCACGCCGGCGTTCGCTCCGCGGAAACGGCGTCATCCGCGCCGCGACCTCGTCCCACAGCGCGAAACTCGGTGCCCGCCACGCGTCCGCGAAGGACAGCCGGCGCACCGGCCCGGCGCGGCCCGCAAGCGCCGCGTGACAGGCTTCCAGGCGGTAATTCGGCACCCGCGGCACCAGATGATGCACGTGGTGGAAGCCGATATTGCCGGTGAACCACTGCAGCCAACGCGGCAGCTCGAGGTAGGAGCTGCCGTGCAGCGCGGCCCGCATCGCTGTCCACTCGCCCTGCCGCATCCACTCCGCATCCTCGAACCGGTGCTGCACCGAGAACAGCCAGACCCCGGCGATCGAGGCGAACAGCATCACCGGCAGCTCGATCAGCGCCACCGCACTCCAGCCGAGCAGCAGCGCGAGCGCGCCCAATGCCGCGCACAAAGCGAGGTTGGTGGCGTGGACGCCGCGCCGCTCGCGCCGCCAGCTCCGGGGCGTGTCGAACGGCACCCGGTACAGCACCAGGAACACGAGCGGCGGCAGCAGCACTTGCGTCACCAACGGATGCCGCACGAGCCGGTACAGCCGCCGCCGGATCGGCGGCAAGGCCGTGTATTCGGCCACCGTGAGGCAGGTGGAGTAGAGGTCCGCGTTCTCGCGCCGGTCGAGGTTGTTCCACACCGCGTGATGGCCGGCGTGCTGCCGGCGCCAGCTGGCATAGGGGGTGAAGGTGGCGAGGCTGCACAGCCAGCCGACCGCGGCGTTGCCCCGCGCCGACCGGAAGTACGAGCCATGCCCGCAATCGTGCTGGATGATGAACAACCGCACGACTAGGCCCGCGGCAGGAACCGCCAGCGGCAGCGCCAGCCAGAACGACACCTGCAGCGCCGCATACATCAGCGCCAGCATGGACAGATAGGCGCCGCCGGTCGTCAGGAGCTGCAGCATGCTCCGGCGCACCGACGGCGCCTGGAACTCGAGCAGGCTTGCCAGCAGCTGGCGGCGATCGACGGAAGCTTCCGAACCGGACATGCCAGCCTCCTTCGACTGCAGCGCCACGTTCGGCACAACTCTACAATGGGTATTGCTCGGGGGAACATTCAACCGAGGAGGTCCGGCCGCACGCGGTCGGTGGGGCCCGGCCCCCACTTGTGACGCAAAATCCTCCTATTGGCGTGGCAGCAACTGCTCGACCAGCCGCGCGAAATAGCTGGCACCGACGGGCAGGATGGCGTCGTTGAAGTCGTAGCGCGGGTGGTGGACCATGGCGTCGTCCGGAGTGCGACGGCCGCCGAGCATGAGGTAGGCGCCCTGTTTCTTGTTGAGCATGAAGCTGAAATCCTCGCCGCCCATGGTCGGCTTGGCCATGTGCTCCACCTTCGCCTCGCCGACCACGTCGGCGGCGGCGCGGCGGCACATCGCGACCGCCTCGGGGTCGTTGACGGTCGCCGGATAGGTGCGGATGAAGCGAGCGTCCGCCGTCGCGCCGAAGCCGGCCGCGATCTGCGTCGCCAGCAGCACGACCCGGCGCTCCAGCAGGTCGCCGACCTCGGGCGCGAACCAGCGCGCGGTGCCGAGCATGCGAACGGTCTCGGGGATGACGTTGTAGATGTGGCCGCCCTGGATGCTGCCGATCGTCACCACGCCGGCCTCGACCGGCTCCATGTTGCGGGCGACGATGCTTTGCAGCGCCTGCACGATGGCCGCCGCGACCACGATCGGGTCGGTGCCCTGATGCGGCTGCGCCCCGTGCGCGCCCTGGCCGGTGATGGTGATCTCGAGGTCGGCGACGGCGGCCATCACCGGGCCATCGCGCCAGGTGAATACGCCTTCCGGCGCCGCAGGCCAGTTGTGGATGCCGAACACCTGGTTCATCGGGAAGCGCTCGAACAGGCCTTCCTCCACCATCATGCGGCCGCCGCCCTTGTTCTCCTCGGCCGGCTGGAAGATCACGTAGGCGGTGCCGGCGAAGTTGCGGGTTTCCGCGAGATACCGGGCGGCGCCCAGCAGCATCGTGGTGTGCCCGTCATGGCCGCAGGCGTGCATCACGCCGGGCGTCTGGCTGGCATACGGCAACCCGGTCTCCTCGTGGATCGGCAGCGCGTCCATGTCGGCGCGCAGGCCGATGCCCGGTCCCGGCGCGTTGCCGTGGATGACGCCGACCACGCCGGTGGTGGCGATGCCGGCGTGCACCTCGTCCACGCCGAACGCCCGCAGCTTCTCTTGCACGAGGCCCGAGGTGCGGTGCTCGTTCAACGCCAGCTCCGGATGGGTGTGCAGGTCGTGGCGCCATTCCGTCATCTCGGGATGGAACTCGGCGATGCGGTTGATCACGGGCATGATGTTGCACCTGCAAACGTGGCCGCCAATCCGGCGGCCAAGGGGATGGGGTTAACATGGAGCTTAGTCCGCATCGGGCCGATGTCGAAGGCCTTGTCCTCCAGCAGCCGCCGGATCTCGTCGGCCCGATCCGCGGCAGGAAGGGCAGGCGGGTGAGCGGGCTGGCGAGCAGCAGCAGGGCCGGCGGCACCGGCACGATCCGCGGCGGCCGCAACCCGGCCGCCGCCGCGACCGCACGCACGAACGTCGCGTAGGATAGCGGCTCCGGCCCGGCGATCACCAGGCTTTCGGGGCCAATCCATTGCGCGTCCAAGGCGGCCAGGATCGACCGGGTCACGTCCGACTGGTGGATCGGCTGCACCAGCGCCTGCCCGCCGCCCGGCAGTGGCACGAGCGGCAGCCGGCGCAGCAGGGCCGCGAGCCGCTGCACGTTATTCTCCCCGGTGGCGCCGTAGATCATGGTCGGGTGCAGCAGCACGCCGGGCCGCCCGGAAGCGCGGAACGCGGCCTCGCCGGCCAGCACTCCGTTGCCATGCGCATCCGGCCAGCGGGTGAACTTCCGCGTGCTGCCGAGGAACACGTACCGTTGCGCGTTCGGCGAGGCGGCCAGGATTGCCGGGATGTGCCGGGCATGGGCGCAGGACACGACTCGGGATGCGTCGCCCAGCGCCGCCGCCAATCCCGCACCGGCCAGGTCGGCGATGCGCGGCGTCCCGGGCAGGCCGGTCGCGGCCCAGCGCGCCGCGTCGCGCACCACCGGCACGATCGGCACACCTTGCTCGAGCAAGGCGCGGCAGATCGCCTGCCCCGACCGCCCGGATGCGCCGACGACATGCACGGTGCTCAACGCGCTGCCGCCTCCGCGGGGCAGGTCAGTGCCGCGGCATCCGCCACCGGTGCCTGCGCCGACGCAGCGCCGCGCTCACTCCCCCTCGGCCCGCAGCACCCGCAGGTCGCAGCCCTCGTCGGCCTGGGTCACCTGGTCGGCGATCAGCCGGTCCCAGCCGCGCTTCGGCTTGGCCGGCGCCGACCAGGCCTCGCGCCGCCGGGCCAGCGTGGCCTCGTCCACCAGCAGGTCGAGCCGCCGGTCCCGCACCGACAGCCGGATGCGGTCCCCGGTCTCCGCCAGCCCGAGCGGCCCGCCGGCCGCCGCCTCGGGGGTCACGTGCAGCACGATGGTGCCGAACGCCGTGCCGGACATGCGGCAGTCGCTGATCCGCACCATGTCCTTGACCCCGGTGCGGCCCAGCTTGGTCGGGATCGGCAAATACCCGGCCTCCGGCATTCCCGCCGGGGTCAGCGGTCCGGCGTTCTTGAGGAGCAAAATATCGCCCTCGGCGACGTCGAGCGCCGGGTCGTCGATGCGGGCGGCGAGATCGGCCGGGCCGTCGAAGACCATGCAGCGGGCTTCGGTTTCGAACAAAGCAGGGGTGGCGGCGCTGCGCTTCAGGATGGCGCCGCGCGGGGCCAGGCTGCCGAACAGGGCGACGATGCCGCCGACCGGGCTGACCGGCTCGGCGCGGGCGCGGATGTAGCGGCGGTCGACGAAGGCGGGCTCGGCCAGGCGCTCGCCCAGCGTGCGGCCGGTGACGTCGAGCGTGTCCGCGTGCAGCAGGTCGCGCAGCTCCCACAACAAGGCGGGCAGCCCGCCCGCGGCGTGGAAGTCCTCCATGTAGCCCTCGCCGGTCGGCTTCAGGTCCACCAGCACCGGGGTGGTGTCGGACAGGTGGTTCAGGTGCTGCAGGTCCACCTTGATGCCGCGCCGCCCGGCGATCGCGGTCAGGTGGATCAGCGCATTGGTGCTGCCGCCCAGCGCCAGCAGCACCCGCAGCGCGTTCTCGACCGAGTGCTCGGTGATGAGCTGCGACGGGCGGATCGGCGCGGAAACGAAGCGCATCGCCAGCGTGCCGGCTTCCTCGGCGGCGCGCAGGCGGTCGGCATGCACGGCGGGGATGCCGGACGTGCCGGCCGGCATGAAGCCGAGCGTCTCGGCGATGCAGGCCATGGTGCTGGCGGTGCCCATCACCCCGCAAGTGCCGGCAGTGCTGGCGAGCCGGCCCTCGATCTCGGCGATGCGCTCGCCCGGGACCTTCCCCGCACGAAAGGCGGCCCAATAGCGGCGGCAATCGGTGCAGGCGGCCAGCCGCTCGCCCTGGTAGGGGCTGGCCAGCATCGGCCCGGTCACGAGCTGGATCGCCGGCATGTCGGACGAGGCCGCGCCCATCAGCTGCGCCGGCACCGATTTGTCGCAGCCGCCGACCATGACGGCGGCGTCCATCGGCTGCGCGGCCAGCATCGCCTCGGTGTCGAGGGCGGCGAGGTTGCGGAAATGCATGCTGGTCGGGAACAGGCTCGGTTCCGACAGGCTGATGGTCGGGAATGGCATCGGCAGCCCGCCGGCTGCCAGCACGCCGCGCTTAACCGCCTCGATCAGCTCCGGCGCGGTGCGGTGGCAGTTGTTGTAGCCGGACCCGGTGTCGACGATGCCGATGATCGGCTTGTCGAGCATGGCCTGCGACAAGCCCATCGACTTGTAGAAGGAGCGGCGCAGATAGAGCGCGAAATCGGGGTCCCCGTAGCCGGGCGTGTTGCGGGCGATGCCGTGCTTCTGTTCGGTGTCCATGCCGCGCATCCAAGCAGGTTTTCGAGCGGCCCGACAGACCGTGGCGGCCCCACCCCAACCCGTCCTGGTCGGACTTGATCCGACCATCCACGGGGTTCGTTCGCCACAGAGCTCGCGTCGGGACCGGAAACGGCCGAATGGGCAACAACTCGCCGTGGGAGCCGCGTGGACGGTCGGGTCAAGCCGGACCATGACAGGGGAGGAGTGGCCGCAGATTGATGTGGTATCATGATACCACACGCCAAAACCCTTGACGCAGCGGGGCTTGCGGCGCATAGGGCGCGCCACGTCAAGGTTCAGGACACCACAATGTTGAAGACCACGCAATCGCTCAAGCCCACGGAAGTGAGCAAGGGCTGGGTGCTGATCGACGCTGAAGGGCTCGTGCTCGGCCGGCTCGCCTCGATCATCGCCAACCGGCTTCGCGGCAAGCACAAGCCGCAATTCACCCCGCACGTCGATTGCGGCGACAACGTCGTCGTCGTCAATGCCGAGAAGGTGCGGGTCACCGGCAACAAGGCGACCCAGGAAAGCTTCTACTGGCACACCGGTTTCCCCGGCGGCATCAAGGGGCGCACGATCCAGCAACGTCTCGACAGCGAGCACCCGAAGCGCGTCATCGAGAAGGCGGTCGAGCGGATGATCACGCGCGGCCCGCTGCAGCGCAAGCAGATGAAGCACCTGCACGTCTACAAGGGCGCCGCCCACCCGCATGACGGCCAAGCGCCGCAGCCGCTGGACGTCGCCGCCATGAACCCCAAGAACAAGAGGGACTGACCGTGTCCGAGACCCGTACCCTCGCCGACCTCAAGGACCTCGCGGTCGCCAGCGCCGTCCCGACCTTGTCGGACGCGCCCCGCCGCGAGCCCAAGCGCGACGCAGCTCGGCCGCAGCTATGCCACCGGCCGCCGCAAGAACGCCATCGCCCGCGTCTGGATCAAGCCCGGCAAGGGCGAGATCACCGTCAACGGCAAGAAGTTCGTGCAGTATTTCGCCCGCCCCGTGCTGCGCATGCTGCTGACCCAGCCATTCCTGGTTGCCGACCGCTACAACCAGTTCGACGTCGTCTGCACCTGCAATGGCGGCGGCCTGTCCGGCCAGGCCGGCGCGGTCCGCCACGGCATCAGCCGCGCGCTGACCCATTACGAGCCGGAACTGCGCCCGGTGCTGAAGCTGGCCGGGTTCCTGACCCGCGACAGCCGCGTCGTCGAGCGCAAGAAGTACGGCCGCGCGAAGGCCCGACGTAGCTTCCAGTTCAGCAAGCGCTAAGGGCCCGAGCGGGCCAGGCATCCGAAAGGGGCGGTCCGCAGGGGCCGCCCCTTTTGCGTTTGGGGGCGGTCCTCGTTACATTTGGCAGGACGGAGGGCGGCATGACCAAAGCGATCTTCATCGACGGCGAAGCAGGCACGACGGGCCTCGGCATCCGCGAGCGCCTGGCCGGCGTACCCGGCCTGCGGATCCTGTCCATCGACCCGGCCCGCCGCAAGGACGCCGAGGCCCGCCGCGACATGATGGGGGCCGCCGACCTCGTGGTGCTCTGCCTGCCCGACGCCGCCGCGAAGGAGAGCGTGGCGCTCGCCGCCACGCTCGGCAACGCCGCGCCGAAGCTGCTCGACGCGAGCACGGCGCATCGCTGCGATCCGGATTGGGCCTATGGCTTCCCGGAGCTCGAGCCGGCGCAGGCCGGGCGCATCGCCGCGGCGCAGAACGTCGCCAACCCCGGCTGCTACCCGACCGGCGCCATCGCCCTGCTGCGGCCGCTGGTCGAGCGCGGCATGCTGCCGCCCGACCATCCCGTCACGGTCAACGCCGTCAGCGGCTACTCCGGCGGGGGGCGCGGCATGATCGAGGCGCACGAGGCCGAAGGCGGGCCGGCGTTCGAGCTCTATGCGCTCGGCCTCGAGCACAAGCACGTGCCGGAACTGCAGCGCTATGCCGGGCTGACACGGCGGCCGATCTTCGTGCCCTCGGTCGCGCATGTGCGGCAGGGCATGCTGGTCAGCATCCCGCTCCACCTGGACACTCTGCCGGGCAAGCCGGGCGTCGCCGACCTGCAGGACGCCATCGCCGGCTACTACGACGACACCGGCCTGGTCCGGGTCGCGCCGGCCGAGCCGGCGGGGAAGCTGGAGATCGCCGCGCTGAACGACACCGACGCCATGGAGCTGCGCGTGTTCGGCCAGCCCGGCCCACGCCCATGCCGTGCTGGTCGCGCGGCTCGATAATCTGGGCAAGGGCGCGTCGGGCGCCGCGGTGCAGAACATCCGGCTGATGCTGGGCCTCGGCCAGCCGGTCGCGAAGGAGCTTGCCGATGCTGTATGAGCTGGACGGCGTCGGCCCGGTCATCGCCCCCGACGCCTGGGTGGCGCCGGACGCCGCCGTGATGGGCAAGGTGTGGCTCGGCGCCCGCAGCAGCGTCTGGTTCAAGTGCGTGCTGCGCGGCGACACCAACACCATCCGCATCGGTGACCGCACCAATATCCAGGACGGCAGCATCCTGCACGTCAACCCCGGCGACGAGTGGAAGCTCGAGATCGGCAGCGACGTCACGGTCGGCCACGCCTGCATCATCCACGCCTGCACCCTGCACGACCTCGCCTTCGTCGGCATGGGGGCGACCGTGCTGGATGGCGCCGTGATCGAGGAGGGGGCGATGCTGGCGGCCGGCGCGCTGCTGACGCCGGGCAAGCGGATCCCGCGCGGCGAGCTGTGGGGCGGGTCGCCGGCGCGGAAGATGCGCGACATCCCCGCGGCCGACCGCGAGCAGCTCGATCAAATCGCGGTGCACTACGCCGAACGGGCGGCCATGTTCCGGGCCGGGCTGCGCCCGCTCGGGTGACACGGGAGGCGAGCCGCACCATCTCTCTGACTGAAGGAGAGTTCGTGGCAATGCGTCTCGTGGTTCTAGGTTTGGCAGCCGCCCTGGCCGGCTGCGGCAATTTCCAACCATACGTGCCCGATACGGCGCGCCTTGGGTCCGGCGGGATCGGCACCGGATTCGACCCGGACGTGACGGCCGCCAACCAAGCGGCGTGGGCGTTCGCCGATAGCGGCCGGACCTATGGCCGCCCGGTCGAGGCGGCCCGCGCGGCGGCGTCGCTCGACTATCTCGCGGGGCAGATCTACACGAGCCCGCGCTGGAGCAACGTTTCGGCCATCACCAAGGACCAGCTGCTGCAGGGCCGGTCCGAGCTTCGCGCGGCACTCGGCGTGGCGCCGACCGCGACGTCGCAGCAGGTTGTGGACAGCTTAGTGAGTGCCGGTAACGCTCTGGCCGCAGGCGACCGCGACGCCGCCGCCCGCACGCTGGGCGCCCCGGTGTTCCCGGCGGGCGCGCAACGCACGTTGGCGGTGCTGTCGAACATGCCGTACCTGCGGATGGCCAACGTCTCCACCCTGCAGCTCGAGAACGAGCTGTTCCAGAACGACTTCGACATCCGGCTGTAGCGCGCCGGACCGTTTCAGCTTGCGCCGCGCCGGCGATCAGTCGGTGACGGCGCGGGTCGTCTGCTTCTTGCGGTCCCAGAACAGCGTGACCTTGCTGATGTCGCAGAGGTTCAGGTTGTCCCACTGCGCTTCGTCGCCGTCATTGTACTTGACCTTCAGGTCCCAGCGGCAGGCGTTGGCGGGGGCGGTGAAGTTGATGTTCACGCTCTCGTCGGCGGCGAGCGCGTCGCTGCCCATGACGTCCTTGCCCCAGGCCTTGCTGCTCACGCGCGAAACATAGACCTCATCGATCTGGTAGCCGGTCTTGTTGATCAGCTTGAAGTCTTGGTCCGCGGCAAGCGCGGGCAACGACCCGGCGGCAAGAAAGCTGGTAGCCAGGATGATATCGCGCAACGACACTTGAACCTCCGCACCGAACGTTACGGCGGCAAATTAGCGCCGCCGCCGCGCAGTCCAAGCGGTGAAGTGTCGAGTAATGTCGGGCAATGGTGGCCGGGACGGCGTCAGGCCGCCTTCACCGCGACGTAGCTGCCCGGCGCCTCCTCCAGCACCGGCAGAGCGCCCTCACCCGGGATCCGGGCCGGCACGCGGGTGTCGTCCAGCGCGGTGATCCAGCGCTGCCAGTCCGACCACCAGCTGCCAGCGATCTCGGTGGCGCCGGCGAGCCAGGTGTCGGGGTCGGACGGCAGGCCCGGATTGATCCAATGGCTGTACTTGCCGCCTTCGGGCGGGTTCACCACGCCGGCGATGTGCCCGCTTGCCGCGAGCACGAACCGGTTCGGGCCGCCCAGCATCTGGGTGCCGCGGTAGGTGCTCTTCCACGGCGCGATGTGGTCTTCCCGGGTGGACAGGAAGTAGGCGGGGACCTTGACCCGGCCCAGGTCGATCGGCGTGTCCGCCAGCGTGATGCCGCCCGGCTTGCACAGCAGGTTCTGCTGATACATCTGGCGCAGGTAGAAGCTGTGCATCGCCGCCGGCATGCGGGTGCTGTCGCTGTTCCAGTACAGCAGGTCGAACGGGAACGGCTCGTTGCCCATCAGATAGTTGTTGACGACGAACGACCAGATCAGGTCGTTGGCACGCAGCATGTTGAACGTCGCCGCCATCTCCGAGCCGTCGAGATAGCCGCGCTTTTCCATCTTCTCCTCGAGCTGGCGCAGTTGCTCCTCGTCGATGAACACGCCAAGCTCGCCGGCTTCCTGGAAGTCCGTCATCGTCACGAAGAAGGTCGCCGACTTGATCCGGTCGTCGCCATGCGCGGCCATGTAGGCCAGCGTGCTCGCGAGCAGGGTGCCGCCGAGGCAATAGCCGATCGCGTTAACCTCGCGCTCGCCGGTCGCGCGCTCGATGGCGCCGAGCGCGGCGAGGTAGCCGTCGGTCATGTAATCCTCGAACCGCTTGTCGCTCAGCCGCTCGTCCGGGTTCACCCAGCTGACCATGAACACGGTATGGCCTTGGCTGACCGCCCAGCGGACCAGGCTGTTCTTCGGCCTCAGGTCGAGGATATAGAACTTGTTGATCCAGGGCGGCGCGATCAGCAGGGGACGCTTCAGCACCGTTTCCGTAGTCGGCGAGTACTGGATCAGCTGCATCAGCTCGTTCTGGTAGACGACCTTGCCCGGGCTGATGGCGATGTTCTCGCCCATCTTGAACGCCGCCGTGTCGGTCATCTTGACGGTCAGCTTGCCGCGCCCGCGTTCCAGGTCGGACAGCAGGTTGTTCAAGCCGCGCAACAGGTTCTCGCCCCCGGTCTCGGCGGTCTTGCGCAGCACCTCGGGGTTGGTCATCAGGAAGTTGCTCGGGCTCATCGCGTCGATGAACTGGCGCGAATAGAAGTCCACCTTCTGCGCCGTCTTCGCGTCGAGCCCGTCCACGTGGCTGACGATGTCGTTCACGTAGCGGGCGCTCAGCAGGTACGACTGCTTGATGAAGTCGAACACCTCGCTTTCTTTCCAGGCCTCGTCCTTGAACCGCTTGTCCTTGGGGTCGGCCTGGATCACCGGGTCGGAGTCCATCCCCCACATGCGCCGGGCCGTGTTCTGCCACAGCGTCATGTAGTCCTGCCAAAAGCCGATCTGCGCCTGCACCAGCTTGGCCGGGTCGCGCATCAGCTGCGTGGTCATCTCCATGAACGCATGGCCGATGTTGAACGGGTCCAGCTCCGGCGTCTCGTGCGCCTGCCGGTTCAGCCAGTCGGTGACGAGCCGCTGCGAGCGTTCGGCGATCCCGGCCATCGAACGCCCGACCTCGCTCGGGTTGGCGAGCTTGAACGCGGCCGTTTCGGCGCGCGGCGCTTTCAGGCCCGGCGCTGCGCCGGGGTTCTTGGGCGTGATCTTCCCGATATCGGCCATCGTGGTTTGTGTCCTTTCCGCCGGGCTATCCGCCCCGCCTCGCGCCGCGCTATGTCGGTCGGGGTATGCGGGACAGGTCCGACTGATGGGGATGTGCGTTGAACGTAAGGGTAGGAGGGCGACCCTCCGGCCACAAGCGCCCTTGCTCCCGGGGCTGGCGTTGGCTGTCATGCTCCTGCCGGGATGCCAGAGCGTTGCGAACTTCTACGACACGCGCCTGCCATTCGACACGCCGGTCGACTGGTGGCACCAGCTGCAGGGTGGCGCGCTGGGCGAGGAGCGGCCGCCGCCGCCCGGCGTGACCGACCCCTACCCTGATTTCGGGCAGCTTCCCGCACGCCCTGCGCCGACCGACCCGGCGGCGCGGCGCGCCCTGTCGGCGCGGCTGTCCAGCGAGCGCGATCGGACCGCGCGCCTGGCCGAGCAGGACCCGATCGAGGCGCCCGGCCCGCGCTCCATCCCGCCGCAGCCGGCCCCCAGCGGCCTGGCCCGGAGCGCCGGCTCGCCGGACGCGAGCGCGGCGCCGCCGGCCGCCGCGCCGCCCCCCGCGGCGCCCCCCGAGGCGCCGATGGCCCGGCTGGACGCCGCGGAGGCACGACCCGACGCCGCGACGTCGCCTCCGTCGGCCGTTCCGCAGGCGTCGGCGGGCAGCGCAGCGGCGACCCCGCAAGCGGCGTCCCGCCGGCCCGGGGCGCCGCCGGTCGCCCCTGGCGACGGTGCATTGCCCACCCTGCCGAGCGGCGCCCCGCCGCTCCCGACGCTGCCCGGCATCCCGGCGACGGCGTTCGAGCCGGCCACGCCGAAGCCGGCGCCGCAGGTCGATGCCGATTTCATCACCAACTCCGCCGTGCTGCGCCCCGCTTCGGCCGAAGCGCTGCGGCAGCTCGCCGCGCGCCGGGCCGGCGGCAACGTGGCCGTGCTGGGCGGCGGCGATGCGCGCTCCGCCTTGCCTGACGCGCAGGCCGCCGCCTTGCCGCTGGCATGGCGGCGGGCGCGCGCGATTCAGGACGTGCTGACGTCGGCCGGCGTGCCCACCGCGGCGCTGCGGGTGGACGCCGCAGCGCTGGCTCGCGGCGGCATCGCTCGTCTGGTAGATTGACCCGAGTCGCAACCGGCCGCTTCCCGAAAAGTCACACGCCATGTCCCAGGAATTCCATCGCATCCGCCGCATGCCGCCCTACGTGTTCGCCGAGGTGAACACCGCCAAGGCGCGCGCCCGCGGCGCCGGCGAGGACATCATCGACCTCGGCATGGGCAACCCGGACAGCGGCACCCCGCCGCACATCGTCGCCAAGCTGGTGGAAGCGGTGCAGGACCCGCGCACCCACCGCTACAGCGCCAGCAAGGGCATCCCTGGTCTGCGCCGGGCGCTGGCCGGCTACTACGCCCGGCGTTTCGGGGTGAAGCTCGACCCGGAAACAGAGGTCGTGGCGACGCTCGGCAGCAAGGAGGGCTTGGCCAACCTGGCTTCCGCCATCACCAGCCCCGGCGACACCATCCTGGTTCCGAACCCGTCCTACCCGATCCACCAGTTCGGCTTCATCATCGCCGGCGCCAGCGTGCGCAGCCTGCCGGCGACGCCGGACGGCGCCATGCTCGAGGCGCTCGACCGGGCGGTGCGGCACAGCGTGCCGAAGCCGACCGCGCTGATCGTCAACTTTCCCAGCAATCCGACCGCCTACCTGGCCGAGCTCGACTTCTATCGCGAGATCGTCGCGTTCTGCCGCAAGCACGAGATCTACATCTTGTCGGACCTCGCCTATGCCGAGATCTACTTCAACGACCGCCCGCCGCCGTCGATCCTTCAGGTGGAAGGCGCCCGCGACATCACGGTCGAGTTCACCAGCCTGTCCAAGACCTATTCGATGCCGGGTTGGCGCATGGGCTTCGCGGCGGGCAACGCCCGCCTGATCGCGGCGCTTGCCAGGATAAAGTCCTATCTGGACTATGGCGCCTTCACCCCGATCCAGGTCGCCGCCACGGCCGCGCTGAACGGCCCGCAGGACTGCGTGGCCGAGATGCGCAGCCTGTACAAGGAACGCCGCGACGTGCTGGTGCGCGGCTTGCAGCAGGCCGGCTGGGACGTGCCGAGCCCGGACGGCTCGATGTTCGCCTGGGCGCCGATTCCGCCGCGCTACGCCCATCTCGGCAGCGTCGAGTTCAGCAAGCTGCTGCTGGCTCGCGCCAAGGTGGCGGTGGCACCCGGCATCGGCTTCGGCGAGCACGGCGACAGCCATGTCCGCATCGCGCTGGTCGAGAACACCCAGCGGCTGCGCCAGGCCACCCGCAACATCCGCACCTTCTTGCAGGCGGACAGCAACGTGGCGTCCCCCGAGGCCGCGGAGTGACCCCACTTTCGGTCGGCGTCGCCGGGCTGGGCGTGGTCGGCGGCGGCGTGCTGCGGCTGCTGCACGACAACGCAACCCTGGTCGCCGCCCGCGCCGGCCGGCCGATCACCGTCTCTGCGGTCAGCGCCCGCGACCGCAGCCGGGACCGGGGCGTCCCGCTGGGCGAGTTGCGCTGGCACGACGACCCGGTGGCGCTGGCCCGTGACCCGGCGGTCGATGTCGTGGTCGAGCTGATCGGCGGCAGCGATGGCCCGGCTCGTGCCACCGTCGAGGCGGCGCTTGCCGCCGGCAAGCCGGTCGTCACCGCCAACAAGGCGCTGCTGGCTGTGCACGGCGCCGCGCTTGGTGCCCGGGCCGAGCAGGCCGGGGTGCCGCTCGCCTTCGAAGCGGCGGTGGCCGGCGGCATCCCGGTGATCAAGGCATTGCGCGAGGGCCTGGCCGGCAACCGCATCGACCGCGTCGCCGGCATCCTCAACGGCACCTGCAACTATATTCTTACCTGCATGCGCGACCAGGGCCGTGAGTTCGCCGACGTGCTCGCCGACGCGCAGCGGCTGGGCTATGCCGAGGCCGACCCGAGCTTCGACGTCGACGGCATCGACGCCGCGCACAAGCTGGCGATCCTGGCCGCTCTGGCCTTCAACCGCCCCGTGGACTTCGCCACCGTCCATGTCGAGGGCATCCGCCAGGTGTCCGCCGTGGACATCGCCTTCGCCAACGAGCTCGGCTACCGGATCAAGCTGCTCGGCATCGCGCGGCGCACCGAGGCCGGGGTCGAAACTCGGGTGCATCCCTGCATGGTGCGGGCGGCGTCGCCGATCGGGCAGGTGGACGGCGTGTTCAACGCGGTCGAGGCGGAGGGTGATTTCGTCGGCCGGGTCATGATGTCCGGGCGCGGCGCCGGCGCCGGGCCGACCGCGAGCGCGGTGGTGGCCGACCTCGTGGATGTCGCCCGCGGCCGGGCCACGCCGGTGTGGGGCGCCGCCGATGCCGCGTTGTCCAACCTGCCGACCGTGCCGATGAACGCGCATTGCGGCGCCTATTACCTGCGGCTGATGGTGGTGGACCGGCCCGGCGTCATTGCCGACGTCACCGCCGCGCTGCGCGACGCCGGGGTCAGCCTCGAGAGCATGCTGCAGCGCGGCCGCTCCGAAGGCGAGCCGGTGCCGGTCGTGCTCGTCACCCATGACACCAACGAGGCGGACATGCGCGCGGCGCTGGCGCAGATCGCGGCGCTCGACGCCGTGGTGGAGCCGCCGGCGCTGATCCGCATCGAACCCGGCTAAGGAGAGGTTCCCCGATGTCCAACACCACGACCCGTCCCGAGATCTCGCCCGACCGCAACCTGGCGCTCGACCTAGTGCGCGTCACGGAGGCCGCGGCGCTCGCCGCCTCGCGTTGGATGGGCCGCGGCAAGAAGAACGAGGCCGACGGTGCCGCGGTCGAGGGCATGCGTCGCGCCTTCGACAGCGTCGCCATCACCGGCACGGTGGTGATCGGCGAGGGCGAGATGGACGAGGCGCCGATGCTCTACATCGGCGAGAAGGTCGGCTCCGGCGGCCCGGCCATGGACATCGCCGTCGATCCGCTCGAAGGCACCACCATCACCGCCAAGGGCGGCCCCAACGCGCTCGCCGTGGTCGCGTTGGCCGAGAGCGGCAACTTCCTGCACGCGCCCGACATCTACATGGACAAAATCGCGGTCGGCGGCGGGCTGCCGGACAACGTGGTCGACCTCGACGCCTCGGTGGCGGAGAACCTGAAGAATCTGGCGCGCGCCAAGAAGCGCGACGTCAACGATCTCGTCGTCTGCATGCTCGAGCGGCCGCGGCATGACGAGATCCTGGCCAAATGCCGGGAAGCCGGCGCGCGGATCATGTTGCTCGGCGATGGTGACGTGGCCGGGGTGATCGCGGCCGGGCTGCCGGAGGGCGGCATCGACATCTACATGGGCTCCGGCGGCGCTCCCGAGGGCGTGCTGGCGGCAGCCGCGCTGCGCTGCATCGGCGGCCAGATGCAGGGCAGGCTCATGTACGAGGACGAGGGCCAGATTCAGCGCGCCCGCGAGATGGGGGTCAGCGACCCGCAGCACAAATACACGGTCGAGGAGATGGCCAAGGGTGACGTGATGTTCGCCGCCACCGGCGTCACCGGCGGCGCCATGCTGAAGGGCGTGCGCCGCTTCGGTCACGGCGCCTTCACCCACTCGATCGTCATGCGCAGCAAGTCCGGCACGATCCGCTACATTGAGGCGCACCACAACTTCGACACCAAGACCTGGCAGCCGGAGTAGCCAGCCCAACGCCTGCACGCTTCGACGTCTTACATGTTGCCTCGCACGTCATCCGCGGGCTTGACCCGCGGATCTCTTCCCCGCCGGACCGACCGCCGCCATCACGGCACTTCGGCCGCTGATCTCCGCCGGACCAACCATGACCACCCTCAACATCGAACGCAGCCTCACCGGCCGCCGCTGGCTGGTGCGGGGCGGCGAGGACCGCGTGGCGCTCGGCATCGCCCAGCGCCTCGGCCTGCCGGAGATCGTCGCCCGGCTGCTGGCGGCCCGCGGCATCGGCCTCGACGACGCCGGCCACTTCCTCGAGCCGACGCTGCGCGCGCTGCTGCCAGACCCGTCGGTGCTGGCCGACATGGACGCCGCCGCCGCCCGCCTGGCCCATGCCGTGCGCCGCGGCGAGACCGTGGGCGTGTTCGGCGACTACGACGTGGACGGCGCCTGCAGCGCGGCCATCGTCGCCCGCACGCTGGGCGGCCTCGGCTGCAGCGTCATGACCCATGTGCCGGACCGCATGCTGGAAGGCTACGGCCCCAACGCCCCGGCGCTGCAGGCGATGGTCGCCCGCGGCGCCACGCTGATCGTTTGCGTCGATTGCGGCACCGCCGCCGCAGAGGCGCTGTCCGCCGTCCACGGCCAGGCCGAGATCGTGGTGCTGGACCATCACGCCGCCGAGGGCCCGCCGCCGCCGGTGCTGGCGACGGTCAACCCGAACCGGCTCGACTGCAGCAGCGGCCTGCATGGCCTGTGCGCCGCCGCGGTCGCGTTCCTGACCGCGGTCGCCACCGTTCGCAACCTGCGCGGCGCGGGCTGGTTCGCGACCCGGCCGGAACCCGATTTGCGCGACCTGCTCGACCTCGTGGCGCTGGCGACGGTGTGCGACGTGATGCCGCTGACGGGCGTGAACCGCGCGCTGGTGGTGCAGGGACTTGCGCGTGATGGCCCGCCGCGCCCGGCCCGGCATCGCCGCCCTGCTCGAGGCGGCCAGCGCCCGCGACCGGCCGAGCGCCATGACGTGCGGCTTCGCGCTCGGCCCGCGCATCAACGCCGCCGGGCGGATCAGCGACGCCGGGCTCGGATTGCGCCTGCTGCTGACCGAGGACCCGAACGAGGCCCAGACGATTGCCCGGCAACTCGACGCCATCAACCGCGACCGTCGCGAGGTCGAGGCCGGCATGCTGGAGCATGCGCTGACCTTGGCCGCCGCGCTCGACGAGGCCGGGCACGCGGCGCTGATGGTGCATGCCGAAGGCTGGCACGCCGGCGTGGTCGGGATCGTGGCCGGCCGCATCAAGGAGCGGCATAACCGGCCCGCTTTGGTCGGCGCGCTGCTGGACGGCGTGATCAAGGGCAGCGCCCGCTCGGTGCCCGGCGTCGATCTGGGCCGCGCGGTGATGGCGGCCCGCAGCAACGGGATGCTGCTGACCGGCGGCGGCCACGCCATGGCGGCCGGGTTCAGCCTGGCCGTCGAGCGCGCCGCCGAGTTCCAGGACTTCCTCAACGACCGTCTCGCGCATGCTTTGGCGCTGCCGCGCGCCGCCGACCTCCCGGTGGAGGCCACGGTGGCGGTGCCGGGCGCCACGGTCGAGCTGGCGCAGCAGATCCAGCGACTGGCGCCGTTCGGAAATGGCAACGAGGAGCCGGTGCTGGCGCTGCCGCGTGTTCGCGTCTTGCGCGCCGACCGCATCGGCAAGGAGGGCACCACGATCCGCGCCTGGCTGGAAGGCGAGGGGGGCGGTCCGCGGCTGAAGGCGATCCTGTTCCGCGCCGGCGACGGCCCGCTGGCCACGGCGTTGCTGGAGCGCGGCCCGCCGCTGCATGTGGCCGGGCATCTGCGCGCCGAGGAGTGGAACGGCGAGGTTTCGGCCGCTTTCTTCCTCCGCGACGCCGCCGCGGCTTGACCCGGCGCCCGCCCCCGCGCTACCCCCTGCGCCGCGGTCCCGTTCGTCTAGAGGCCTAGGACACGGCCCTTTCAAGGCTGTAACACGGGTTCGAATCCCGTACGGGGCACCAATGATGTCGTGCCGGCAGGCGTTGCTGACGTGACACGGCCGGGTCGGCCCTAGTCGAGAATTTCGGCCAACAGGTGGAGCAACCCGGCCGCGAAGGCGCGCATGTTGGCGACGCGGTCGGCAGCGCCTGTCTCGATCGTGATCACCCGTTCCACCGGGCCGCTGACGGCGAGGCAGGTGTGGCCGGCGGCATCGCCGTAGCGATTGCCGGTCGGACCTGCGGCGCCGGTCTCGGCGATGCCCCAGGTCGCGCCGAGCCGCGTGCGCAGGGTGCGGGCCAGCAGCAGGGCATAGGGTTCGGACGACGATCGAATGCCCTCCATCTCTGGCGCGCCAATTCCGAGCAGTGCCTCGCGCGCGGCACCGGTATAGGCGACGGCGCCGCCGATGAAGTAGGCACTGGCGCCGGGCACCGCGAGCAGCGCCGCCGAGACCAGGCCGCCGGACGACGATTCAGCGACGGCCACCGTGTCCCGCCGCGTTTTCAATAGCCCACCTACCCGCTCGGCGATCGGCAGCAAGTCCTGCATGGTAGCCTCCCTGTTCAGTGCGCGGTTTCGCCCAGGTCCATGGCCCCGCTGTCGAGATAATGGTCGAACGCCGCGCGGTCGAACGAGCCCTCCCAGCGGGCGATGACCAGGGTCGCGACCACGTTGCCGACGACGTTGCTCATCGCGATCGCCGTCGCCATCAGCCGGTCCACCCCGAACAGCAGGCCGAGGCCGCCGAGTGGCAGCGCCCGCACCGTCTGCATCGTCGCCGCCAGTTTCACGAAGGCCCCGCCGGCCACGGTGGTGCCGCCCTTGGAGGTCAGCAGCGTCACCGCCAGCACGCTCAACTGCTGGCCCAAGCTGAACGGCGTGTCGGTGGCCTGGGCAATGAAGCCGACCGCGATCGCCATATAGATGCTGGTTCCGTCGAGGTTGAAGCTGTAGCCGGCGGGCAGCACGAAACCGACCACCGCCTCGTCCACCCCGGCCTGCTTCAGTTTTACAAGTAGCCGCGGCAGGGCGACCTCGCCGGAGGCGGTGCCGAGCACGAGCAGCAACTCCTCCCGGATCAGCCGGATGATCCGCAGCAGCGGCAGCCCGGCCAGCGCGCAGATGCCGCCGAGCACGGCGAACACGAACAGCAGCACCGCGGCGTAGTAGAGGCCGACCAGCCAGGCCAGGTACACCAGCGTGCCGGCGCCGTTGCTGCCGATCGCCGCCGCCAGCGCCCCGAACGCGCCGAGCGGCGCCAGGCGCATGATGAAGCCGAGGATGCGAAACAGCAGCGTCTGGCCCTGCTCGACCACCGCCACCACCCCGTCCACCTTGCCGCGGCACAGGATGACCGCGGCCCCGGTCAGCACCGAGACGAACAGCACCTGCAGGATCTCGCCCTTGGCGAAGGCGTCCACCAGAGTCGCGGGGATGATGCTGAGGATGAACTTGACCGCCGTGAACCCGCCGGCCGCGGCGGTGGCCTGGGTCACGCTCTGGCTCGTGGCGAGGTTGGTCGCATGCAGGCCGACGCCGGGCTGCACCACGTTCACCAGCACGAAGCCGAGCAGCAGGCCGATCGTGCTGACCACCTCGAAATACAGCAGCGCCTTCCAGCCGAGCCGCCCCAGCTTGCCGATGTCGCTGACATGCGCGAGGCCGAGCACGACCGTGGTGAAGATGATCGGCGCCAGCATCATCCGCAGCAGGGCGATGAAGCCGTCGCCGAGCGGCTTCATCTCCGCCGCAAGCGCCGGGTCGATGATGCCCAGCGCCACCGCGCAGGCGATGCCGATCAGCACTTGCACCCAGAGCGGCCGCAACGCCGACCAGTGCGAGCGGGCCGGCGGCGGCGCGGTGCCGATCCCGGCGCTCATCCGCAGCGCACCGACATGCCGCCATCGACCACGATCTCGGTCCCGGTGACGAACCGCGCCTCGTCGGAAGCGAGGAACAGCGCCGCATGTGCGGTGTCGCGGCCGTCGCCGGCGAAGCCGAGCGGAATGCGGGCCTGCCGCTGCGCCAGCAGCGCCTCGACGTCGCCGCCGGCCCGCTGCCCGGCCAGCCGCGCCTCCACCATCGGCGTGTGCATCTGGCCGGGAATGACGGTGTTCACCCGGATCCCCTTGGCCGCGTACTGCACTGCGACCACGCGCGAGAACTGAATCACACCCGCCTTGGACGCCGCATAGGACACCTGCGCGGCGCCGGTCCAGCGGATGCCGGAGGTGGACGCGGTGTTGACGATGGCGCCGCCGCCCTGCCGTTCCATCACCGGCAGCACGTGCTTGCACACGAGGAACACGGTCTTCAGGTTGTAGTCCACGTTGCGGTCCCACACCGCCTCGTCCATCTCGACCGGGCCGCCGGCTGCCGAGCCGCCGACATTGTTGACCAGAATGTCGATGCGGCCGAACCGGTCGAGGCAGGCGGCGACCATCGCCGCAACCGCGTCCGCCTCGGTCACGTCGCACCCATGCGCTGCGAAGGTGCCGCCGGCCGCCTCGATGTGCTGCCGTGTCTCCTCCATTGCCGCCATGTCGCGGTCGACGCCGAACACCACGGCGCCCTCGCGCGCGAAGATGACCGCCGCCGCGCGGCCGTTGCCCCAGCCCGGTCCGACCGAGCCGGCGCCGGTGATCAGCGCCACCTTGCCGGCGAGCCGCCCGCTCAACCCGCGAGCTCCGGCTGATGCGCCTCGGGCAGGCCGATCTGGAACGTGTTGAGCGTCATCGACACCAGCGCGTAGTAGCCGAGCACGCCGACCAGCTCGACCATCCCGCGCTCCCCCAGCACCACCACCGCCTCGGCGTAAAGCGCGTCCGGCACCGCCTGGGTTTGCAGCAGCGATTGGGCGACGGTGTAGACCATGCGTTCGTCGACGGCGGTGAAGGAAGGGGTCGCGCGCTTGGCAATGGCGGCGATGATGTCAGGCGCCAAGCCGCCGTCGAGCGCCGCCTGCTTGTGCACCTTCCATTCGTAGTGCGCGGTCCAATGCCGAGCGGTCAGCAGGATCGCCAACTCCGACAAGCGCGGCGGCAGTGTGGTGTCGTAACGCAGCAGCGCGCCGAGCGCCTGGGCGCGGCGGGCGAACTCGGGCGCCTGCAGCCATGCCGCGAACGGCGCCGGCGGCCGGCCGCGCTTGCTGGCGCTGGCTTCGGCGCAGGCGGCGCGCTGGTCGTCGGTCATCGCGGCGTCGTCGGGCATGGTCAGGCGCGGCATGAGTGGTCCTCGGTGTTCGTGCCGCGCCAGGATGCACCGATCGCGGCTTCTGTCATCCCGCCGGCACCGGGCTTATTTCCGGAGGCGGACGATCGCGGGGCGGAAATATCCGGCCGCCCAGGCGTAGAGTCCGGACCGTTCCAGGAGCACGACGATGCCGCGCCGCAAACGTTCCACCGCGCTCGCCTTTCCCCTCATGGCGGCGCAGGTCGGCATGGCCTCGTTCGAAGTGATCGCACGGCGCACGCTGATGATGGCGACCGGCGCCTGCTCGCCGGCGGAGTATCGCAAGATGGTAGCGGAGAAGAAGCGGGCTGCGGCGAGCAGCGCCGCGACGCTGCTGCGGACCGGAGGCCGCGCCTCGGCCAAGTCGCTGCTAGCGCCCTGGCACAAGGGCGTCACCGCGAACGTCAAGCGGCTGCGGAAGACGTAGCTTGAGGATCCGGGCGGCCCAGGGCGGGGCCCCTGCGCTCAGGCGTCAGGCTCGTCCAACTCCGCGCCCCACATCTTCTCGAGCCCATACAGCGCCCGCGCATCCGGCTTGAACAGATGCACGACGATGTCGCCGGCGTCGATCAGCACCCAATCGGAGCCGCCGCTGCCTTCGATCTGCACCCGCTTGATGCCGACCTCGGCCAGCTTCTCCTCCAGGTGCTGCGCCATGGCCGAGATCTGCCGGTCGGCGAGGCCGGTCGCGATCACCATCCGGTCGGTGAACGCCGCTCGCCCGGCGAGGTCGAGCGTCGTCACTTCCTCGGCCTTGTCGGCTTCGAGGCTCTCGACGATCACCGCCTGAACCTGGTCCAGCCGCTCCTTCTGGACGACGGCGGCGTTCGCCGCGGCCGGCTTGCGGGCGCGCGGCCCGGCGGCGGCGGCTTTCTTGCGTGGCGTGCCCGGCACCTTGGCGGCTTCGGCCAGCTCCGGCGCAGGTTTCGGCGCTCGGCGCTTGGCGGCGGGCTTGGCCGGATCGGACACGGGCTTCCTGGCGATGGGGTCTGCTCCTCGACGCCGCTGCGGCGGCTACCCCCGCGTTGTCGCAAGGACCGGCCGCCGCTGCAACACCGGCGATGATGCGGCTGCCTCGCGCGGCCAGGCGTGGCGCGGTTCCCGCTGGCCCCGCTCGCGGATCGCGGTCGCGGAACTCGGGTTCTGCTGCGCCGGCAGGAACGTCCAGGCGGGGGCGCCGAGACCGGCCAGGGCCGGCGCCTGACGCGAGTCGCGCAGCCAAGGCCGCAGCTGGTGCGCCGCCTGGCCGGCCAGCGCGCGTTGGTTGTAGCTCGGCCGCGGCATCACCGCGACCGGCATCGTCCGGGCAATGCCGGTCCAGCGCTGCCAGCGCGGCAACTGCACCAGGTTGTCCGCGCCCATCAGCCACACGAACTGCACGCGCGGGAACCGCAGTCGCAACGCCTGCAGCGTGTCGTAGGTGTAGCGGGTGTGCAGCCGGCACTCGATCGCGGTCGCGACGATGCGCCGCCCGTCGGCGATGCCGCGCGCGCTCTCGAGCCGGTCGGCCAGCGTTGCCATGCCGTGGCTGGCCTTCAACGGGTTGCCCGGCGACACCAGCAGCCATACCTGGTCGAGCCGCAGCCGTTGCAGCGCCAGCCGCGCCACGTGCAGGTGGCCGCCATGCGCCGGGTTGAACGAGCCGCCCAGCAGGCCGACCCGGGTGCGGCGACCGTCGCCCCATTCCGGCACCGGATCGGGCCTCCCGCCGATGAGCGATGTCAGGGGCGCACCTGGCCCGTGCCTGTGACAACGTAGCGGAACGTCGTGAGCTGCTCGACGCCCACCGGTCCGCGCGCGTGGACCTTGCCCGTGGCGATGCCGATCTCGGCGCCGAACCCGAATTCGGCGCCGTCGCAGAATTGGGTGCTGGCATTCCACAGCGCGACCGCGCTGCCGACCCCGCCGAGGAAGCGCTGTGCCGCCGCGGCATCTTCGGTGATGATCGCCTCGGTGTGGGAACTGCCATAGCGGGCGATGTGGGCGAGCGCCTGTTCGACCCCGTCCACCACGGCGACGGTCAGCTTGGCATCCAGCCACTCGGTCGCGAAGTCCGCGTCGGTCGCGGCCGGCAGGGCAGGGAGAATGGCTCGGGCGCGCGCATCGGCGACGAAGCCGCAGCCGAGCGCCGCCAGGTCGTCCACCAGCAGCGGCAGCAATTCGGGCGCGCAGGCGGCGTCGATCAGCAGCGTCTCGGTGGCGCCGCAAACCCCGGTGCGGCGCATCTTGGCGTTGGCGAGCACGGCGCGCGCCATGGCGGGGTCGGCCGCCGCGTGCACGTAGGTGTGGCAGAGCCCCTCGGCATGGGCCAGCACCGGGACCCGCGCTTCCCGCTGCACCCGCTCGACCAGGCCGCGGCCGCCGCGCGGGATGATGAGGTCGATCAGCCCGGCCGCGCCCAGCAGGGCAGCGACGTAGCCGCGTTCGGCGCCGGGCGCCGCCTGCACCGCGTCTTCCGGCAGCCCGGCCGCGCGCAGCCCGGCGCGTAAGGCTGTGAGGATGGCGCCGGCGGAATGGAAGCTGTCGGACCCGCCGCGCAGGATGACGGCATTGCCCGACTTCAGGCACAGCCCGGCCGCGTCGGCGCCGACATTGGGCCGGCTTTCGTAGATCATGCCGACCACGCCCAGCGGCGCGGCGATGCGGCGGAAGTGCAGCCCGTTCGGCTGCGTCCACTCCGCCAGCGTCCGCGCCAACGGATCCGGTAGCGCCGCGACTTGCTCGAGGCCCGTCGCCATCGCGTCCAGCCGCGGTGGCGTCAGGGCGAGGCGGTCGCGAAAGGCGCCGCTGCCGGTAAAGGCGGCCAGGTCGCGGTCGTTCGCGGTCAGGATCTCGTCGGCAGCGGCCCGCAACGCCGCCGCCATCGCTTCGAGCCCGCGGTTCCGCGCCGCATGGCCGCCGCCGGCCAGCACAGACGCGGCGGCCTGCGCCCGTTGCCCGGCGGCGTTGATCCAGGCGACGCCGGCAGCGGCGTGTTGGTCGATCGCGTGATTCATCCCGGGCGCATCTTGCCGACAAGGCCGGTGCCGCGCCAGTGGTCGTAAACTGTGGTAGCCTGCGCCACCGAAAGGGAGTTCCCCGTGGTCGATCCCTCAACCTGGTTCGCCTTCGTCGCCGCGGTCGGGGTGCTGATGCTGATTCCCGGGCCGAACGTGGCGCTGATCGTCGCCAACAGCGTCGCCTACGGATCGCGCTACGGCGTCCTCACCCTGGCCGGCACCAGTTCGGCCATGGTGGTGCAACTCTGCCTGACGGCGCTGGGATTGGCCGAACTGCTGGCCGCGACCGGTGCGGTGTTCGAGTGGCTGCGCTGGATCGGCGTCGCCTACCTGATCTACCTCGGCGTCGCGCAATGGCGGGCGCCGGCGGTCGATCTCAGCACCACCCGGCCGGAGCCGAAATCGGCGCGGTCGATCTATGGGCGGGGCTTGGTCGTCTCGCTGACGAACCCGAAGACGCTGCTGTTCTACGGCGCGTTCTTCCCGCAATTCGTGGCGCCGGGTCGTCCGGCCGGACCACAGCTCTGGGTCCTGTCGCTGACGTTCATCGCGGTGGCGCTGCTGGTGGACACCGGTTGGGCCTTGGCGGCCGGGCGTGCGCGCGGCGTGCTCGCCTCGCATGGCCGGCTGCGCAACCGGCTGACCGGCGGCGTGCTGATCGGCGCCGGCGCCGCGTTGGCGCTGGCGCGGAGCAAATAGGCGCGGATGCCGGGTCAGAGCCCCGCGACGGCGGGAACGGGCCGGAGCCGTGAGCGGCTGGCCCATGCCACCGCGGGGCGCTCGACGACGCGGTAGGTGAGGCAGGCGACGCCAAAGGTCGCCAGCGCGGTCAGGCTGAAATGGACCAGCAGGCTGCGCCAGTCCGCGTCCGGGACGAGCCACAATGCCGCCCGCAGGCAGAGGTCCAGCAGGGCGAAATGGACCAGGTACATGCTGTAGCTGACGCGCCCGAGCATGCGCAGCGGGGTGCTCGCCAGCAGCGACCGAGGTTGGCAGGCGGCGGCGGCCACGACGCCGGCGCAGAGCGCCGCAAACGCCAACTGCCCCCAGTAGCCCTGGCCGGCGGGGGTGAGCGGCAGCAAGAGGACGGCGAACGCCAGCGCCGGCAACGGCGTGATGCGCGCGCCAAGCTGCCACAAGCCGCGGCTCATCAAAGCCGCCGTGACGCCGCACAGGAAGATCGGCGCCTGCGGTACCGGCTTGAACGGGCTGTCCTGGAAGCCGAGCAGGAACCAGGCCACGGCCAGCACCACCGCAAACGCGGTGAGCCCGGCCGCCGCCCGCGCCTGGCCGCCCGTCACCCATAGGACGGCCGGCAGCGCGACGTAGAAGGCCACCTCGCAGCACACCGACCAACCGCCGGGCACCACGGCGAGCGAGCCGCCGCCCTGCCAGGCGCTGCCGAACAGCGCTGCCACGGCGACGTCGGCGGGCGACACGCCCTGCGGCGCCCATAAGCGCGCACCGCCGCCCGCAAGGGCGAGGTAGACGAGGCCCGACAGCCAGTAGCCCGGCCCCACCCGGGCGAGCCTGCGCCGTGCGTAGCCGATGGGGTCGAATTCGGTGCCGACCAGGCTGAGCGTCAGGGTGAAGGCGCTGACGACGAAGAACAACTGCACACCGTGGCTGGCGCCGGCAGCAATCGATTGCAGCCAGCCCGGAAGCTGCCACGTGTCCGGAATTTGCGCGATGTCCTGGTAAATCGCCAGCGCGCCCCGCCGGCCCTGGGCGGCGTGGGAGAAGACGACCATGAGCACCGCAATCCCGCGCAACCCGTCCAGGCCGGGCATGTGTCTCACCGCCATGGCGCAGCCGCGTCCCGTTGTCGTGCGCCGGACTTCTAGCGCATCGGACCCCCAGGCTTATGGCTGGATTTGTCAGCAATCGCCGGAGTTCGCATCCGATTGCCGTCAGGCCGCCGCGCTCACCTGCATCTCGCCCAGATAGGCCTGCCGGATGTCCTCGTTCTCGCGCATCTCGGCCGCCGTTCCGGACAGCACCACGACGCCGGTTTGCAGCACGTAGGCGCGGTGGGCGATCGTCAGCGCCATGGCGGCGTTCTGCTCGACCATGAAGATCGTCGTGCCTTGCCGATTGATCTCCTGGATGATGTCGAACACCTGCTCCACATACAGCGGCGACAGGCCCATCGACGGCTCGTCCATGCAGATCAGCCGTGGCCGACCCATCAGGGCGCGGCCGATCGCCACCATTTGCTGCTCGCCGCCGGACAGCGTGCCGGCGACCTGGGTGCGGCGCTCCTTCACGCGGGGGAACAAGGCGTAGACGCGCTCGAGGTCCTCCTCGAAGTCGGGGCCGCGCTTGCGGGTATAGGCGCCCATCTCGAGGTTCTCGAATACGGTCATACGCGGGAACAGCCGGCGCGCTTCCAGCACCGGGCTGATGCCGCGCTGCACCCTTGTGCTGGTCGGCAGGCGCTCGATCGGGGCGCCTTCGAACAGCACGGTGCCGGTCGTGGGCCGCACGACGCCCATGATCGTCTTCATGGTGGTCGACTTGCCGCAAGCATTGCCGCCGAGCAGGCAGACGATCTCGCCGCGGCCGATGCTGTAATTGACGTCCTTCAGCACATGCAGGTCGCCGTAATGCGTGTTGACGCCGCGGAACTCGAGGAGCGGCTCGGCATGGGGCACGTCACGCATGCTCGGCCTCCATCGCGCGGCGGGCGGCGCGGCCGAGATAGGCGGTCAGCACCTGCTCGTTGCGGCGGATCTCGTCCGGCCGGCCCTCGGCGATCTTCTCGCCGTGGTCGAGCACGATCACCTTGTCGGCCAGCGCTGTCACCACGTCGAGCTTGTGCTCGATGATCAGGACCGTCAGCCCCAGCGCATGCAGCGATTTGATCTGCTCGGCGAGTTCGAGGGTTTCGGCCGGGTTCATGCCGGCGGTCGGCTCATCGAGCAGCAGGATGTCGGGGCGGGACGCCAGGGCGCGGGCGATCTCGACCCGGCGCCGGTTGGCGTAGCTGAGGCCGGCCACCGCCTGCTGCAGCCGCGGCATCAGCCGGTTGCCGAACCCCGCGATGATGTCGAGCACGGCTTGCCGCGCGCCCTGCTCCTCCTCGAGGTTGCCGCGTGTGCGCAGGACCGACATCACCGCACCGCTGCGCAGCCGGGCGTGCTGCCCGATCAGCACGTTCTCCAGCACGCTGAGGCTGGGGAACAGGCGGATGTTCTGGAACGTGCGGGCGACGCCGGCGGCGAGCACCTGGTGCGGCGCGAGGCCCAGCAACGGCTTACCGCGGAAGTCGACCGAGCCGGACGCGGCCGGCACCAGCCCGGTGATGGTGTTGAACAAGGTGGACTTGCCGGAACCGTTCGGCCCGATGACGGCGACGACGCCGCCCTCGGGCACGTCGATGCTGACACCGTTCAGGGCGACGAGGCCACCGAAGCGGACCGTGAGGTCGCGGATCTGCAGCAGCGTGCCGGGACGCTTCTCCCAGCGCTGCATGCGGTCGAGGTTGAGGAACCCGCCGCGGGCGATCTCGGCATGCTGCGCCTCGAAGGTGAGGGCGGCGATCTTGCGCGTGGCCGGGATCAGCCCCTGCCGCCGGTAGAGCATCATCGCGATCAGGATGATGCCGAAGAACAGCTGGGTCCATTGCACGAGATCGATCCGCTCGAGCACGCCGCTGCCGGTCGCCTCGCCCAGCGCATGCAGCCAGGTGGTGAGCTGCGGCAGGAACATCGTCTGCATCAGCTGCAGCAGCACGGCGCCGAGCACGACGCCCCAGACGCTGCCCATGCCGCCCAGCACCACCATCACCAGCAGCATCGAGGAGACGTTGAAATTGAACATCTCCGGCGTCGCCGTCTGCAGCTTGGCGACGAAGAACACGCCGGTCATGCCGGCAAACGCGGCGCCGATCGCAAACGCCATCAGCTTGAACCGCACCGGGTTCACGCCCATCGCGCCGGCGGCGGTCTCGTCCTCCCGGATCGCCATCCAGGCCCGGCCGACCCGGCTGTCACGCAGCCGGGCGGAAACGAAGATCAGCAGCCCGACCAGCACGATGCCTACGTAATAGTAAGGCAGCGAGTTGACGCCGAAGCTGAGGCCGAACAGCCGCGGCGCCTGCACGCCGTTGAGCCCGGCGGCGCCGTTGGTGACGCTGTCGACGTTGCGCGCCACGATCGGCACGATCTCGCCGAAGCCCAGCGTCACGATGGCCAGGTAGTCGCCGCGCAGCCGCAGGGTGGGGGCGCCGAACAGGATCCCGAAAAAGGCGCTGACGAGCGCGGCCAACGGCAGTGCCAGCCAGAACGAAAGGGTGAAATGCACCAGGTCCGGGCCGCCCTGGTTCATCTTCTCCACCAGGCCGAGGAAGGCGAGCGGGCTCCAGGCGTCGCTCCAGAGCGGCATCACCTGGTAGCTGGTGAGGATGCCGTAGAAATAGGCGCCGATCGCGAAGAACGCGGCGTAGCCGAGGTCGAGCAGGCCGGCGAAGCCCACGACCACATTGAGGCCGAGTGCCAGCGCCGCGTAGGACATGGCGTTGGCCATGCTGTCGATATCGGCGTCGTTGTCGTGCACCATCGGCAGCAGCACGAGGGCGACGACCAGCATCACCACCCCCAGGCGCCGGTTCTGCGCGGGGGTGAGCGGCGTCTGGGAGACTTCCGTGGTCATGACTTGTTCGGCGCGAGCCGCCCCAGCAACCCGGCCGGCTGCACCGTGAGCACGACAACGAGCAGGCCGAAGATGATGACGTCCGACCAGGCGGTGCCGACCGTCTGCGCGCTGGCCGCCTCGATCAGGCCGATCAGCACGCCGCCAAGCATGGCGCCGGGCACGTTGCCGATGCCGCCCAGCACGGCCGCGGTGAAGGCGCGCAGCCCGGCGGCGAAGCCGATGTCCACCTTGGCCAGGTTGTAATACAGGCCGAAGATCATGCCGCAGGCGCCGGCCAGCGCGGAGCCGAGAAAGAACGCGGTCATCACCACCCGGTCCACCTCGACGCCCATCATGCGGGCCGCCTCCGGGTCCTGCGCGGTGGCGCGCATCGCCTTGCCGAGCTTGGTGTAGCGGACGAAGTAGGTGAGCCCGCCCATCAGCGCCAGCGAGATGCCCCAGATCAGCACCTCCTTCAGCCGCAAGACGGCGCCGCCGATCGGGAAGGCGACCGGCGGCAATGGGTTGGGGAAGTTCTTAGCGTCCGAACCGAGCGTCAGCAGCACGACGTTGAACAGCACGTACGAGACGCCGATGGTGGTGATCATCGCCGCCGGGCCGTGAACGCTGCGCAGCGGCCGCAACAGCGTGCGCTCGATAAGCACGCCGATGCCGCCGCACACCACCATCGCCGCAAGCATCGCCGTTAGCAGCACGCCGATCAACGGCGCGCCCGACAGCAGCGTTTCCTGGCCGACCAGCCCGAACGCCTGCAGGACCAGCATGGCGACCATGCAGCCGACCATGAAGACGTTGAAATGGGCAAAGTTAATCAGCTCGGCGATGCCGTAGACCAGCGTGAAACCGAGGGCCAGAAGCGAGTACATCGCCCCCAAGCTCAGTCCGTTGATCGCCTGCTGCAGGAGGACGTCGGTGAACGTCAAGCCATTCGCTCCGTTTGACGAACAAGGGCGCCGCCCTTGACCCGCTGGGGGCGAGCGCCCCCAGACCCGCATGACATGGCGTTGGCTGTCAGCTCATCGGCGCGACGCCGACATACTTGTATTGGGCGTCGGGGTCCTCGAGCGGCTTGCTGCCATCCTTGGTGATCTTGAATACGCTGATGACCTTGTTCTTGAGATCGCCGTTCGCGTCGAACTCGATCGGGCCAAGCAAGCTGTCGGTCATCTTGACCTCCTGGATCGCGTCGCGCACCGCCTCGCGCGTGACCGGCTTGCCGGTCGCAGCGATTTTCTTCACCGCATCGATGATCACGAGGGCGCCGGTGTAGCAGGTAATGGTGTAGTCGTCGGGGCGGCTCTTGAACCGGGCGAAGTAGCGGTCGCTGAACTTCGCCGTCTTCGGGTCGTCGGTGACGTGCGGCGAGGCGACGGTCGCATACCACCCCTCCACGGCGGGGAAACCGGCGCCCTTCAGCAGGTCGGCGCTTTGCATGCCGTCGCCGCCCGCCTTGATCATGTCGGGCATGATGTCATAGGCCTGCTTGGCCAGCTTCACCCCGGCCTGGCTGACGCCGCCGTAGTAGAGCGCCTGCGGGTTGAGCGACTTGATCTTGGTCAGGATGGACGCGTAGTCGGCGGCCTTGGGATCGAGCCGGTCGCGGCCGACGATCTTCATGCCTTTCTTTTCCGCCTGCCCCTGGAACGCGTCGGCCAAGCCGACGCCGTAAGCGCCGCTGTCGTCGAGCACGTAGACGGATTTCACCTTCAACGTGTCGGCCATGTAATTGGCCATGTTCGGGCCCTGGAAGGCGTCGGTGGCGACGGTGCGGAAGTAGATCGCCTTGCCGGCCGGGCGATACATCTGGGCGAACTTCGGATCGGTGATGTCGGGGTTGGTGGAGGCGGGCGTGATGATCGCGAGGTTGCCCTGGCTCAGGATCGGCGACATCGCCTTGCCCGCGCCCGACATCTGCGGGCCCAAGGCCGCGACGTAAGCTTTGTCTGAAACCATCGTGCGGGCGTTGGTCGCGGCCTGCGCCGGGTCGTACTGGCCGGCGGTGGCGGTCGCGTCATCGAGCTTCACGAGCTGGAACGTGTAGCCCTTCACCGCATGCGCGGCGTTGGCCTCTTCGAACGCGATCACGGCCCCGTTGCCGATGCGGGCGGCGTTCTCGGCGTCGGCACCGGTGAACGACAGGTTCACGCCCACCTTGATCACCTTGTCGGCGGCCCAGGCCTGGCCTGGCCCGGCGGCCGTCGCGGCGGCTACCCCGGCGGCCACCCTGGCGATAGTCTTCAGCATCGTGCGGCGAGACGTCATGAAGCGCTCCTGCAATTACGGACCCGTTACCCTGTCACAGGGCGTCGCCCCTTCGCAGCAAGTAATGTGCCAGCCGCGTCTTTTTTTCCGAACGCTGACCACCACCGGCGGCAAGGGTGGACAGCGCCGCTCGATGCGGGCGGGATGCCGCATCACCGATGGAGCGGTTGGGTGGCGCACAGGATCAGGATCGGCATCGACATCGGCGGCACCTTCACGGACCTGCAGATCCTCGACGAGGCGACCGGGGCGCTGCACAGCCTGAAAACGCCGACCACGCCGGCCGACCCCTCGATCGGGCTGATGACCGGGATCGAGCAAGCCGCCGCCCGGTTCGGCTTTGCCATCGGCGACATCGGCTTCCTCCTGCACGGCACCACCATCGCCACCAATGCGGTGCTGCAGCGGCGGCTGGCGCGCGGCGTGCTGCTGACGACCGAGGGGTTCCGCGACGTGCTGGAGATCGGCCGCCACGCACGGCGCGACGTCTACGGCCTGAAGCCCGTGCGCGAGCCGGCGCTGATCCCGCGCGACCGCCGGGTCGGGGTGGCGGAGCGGATCCGCGCCGACGGCACGGTCGAGCGCGAAGTTGGGCGAGGACGCGATCGCGGCGGCGGTGGACGCGGTTGGCCGCCTCGGCGCCGAGACGGTCGCGATCTGCCTGCTGAACGCCCATGTCGAGCCGCGGCATGAACGCCTGCTGCGCGATCGGCTGCTGGCGGCCCGACCGGAGCTGCCGGTCTCGATCTCGTCCGACGTCAGCCCGGAGATCCGCGAATACGAGCGCTGCTCCACCACGGTGCTGAATGCGCTGCTGATCCCGGTGGTCCGCTCCTACCTCGACCGCCTCGCGGCGCGCATGGCGGAGCGCGGGCTGGCGGCGCGGCTGCTGCTGGTGCAGTCCAATGGCGGGGTGTGCAGCGCGGCGGTGGCGCGGGCGCAGCCGGTGCGGCTGCTGCTCTCCGGCCCAAGCGGCGGCGCGCTGGCGGCGCAGCTCGCGTCCGAGCGGCTCCGATTGCCCGACCTGGTCGGGATCGACATGGGCGGCACCAGCTTCGACGTTTGCGTGGTGCAGGGCGGCGGCGTGACCTCGATGACCCAGGGCGAGATCGACGGCCTGCCGGTGCGGCTGCCGATGGTGGAGATCCGCACGATCGGCGCCGGCGGCGGCTCGATCGCGGCGGTCGCGCCGGGTCCGCGGCTGTCGGTCGGGCCGCGAAGCGCCGGCGCCCGGCCGGGCCCGGTATGCTACGGCCACGGCGGCACCCAGCCGACGGTCACGGACGCGAACCTGGTGCTCGGCCGGCTCGATCCCGCCTACTTCCTGGGCGGCGCCTTGCCGCTCGATCGCGACGGCGCCGTGGCGGCGATCGAGATGGAGGTAGCCCGGCCGCTCGGCCTCGACGTCGACCCGGCCGCAGAGGGCGTGCTGACCCTGACCAATGCCAGCCTCGCCTCGGCCATCCGGCTGAGCCTGTTCGAAAAGGGCCTCGATCCGCGCCGGTTCAGCCTGCTGTCGTTCGGCGGCGCCGGCGGGCTGCACGCGATCCAGGTGGCCGACGAGCTCGGCATCGACCGCGTCGTCTTCCCGGCCGACGCCAGCACCTTCTCCGCCAGCGGCATCCTGCACTCCGACATCGTCCACGACCTCGCCCGCAGCCGCCTGCTGCGTGCAGCCGCGGACAGCCTGCCGGCGATCGCCGAGGCCTGCGCGGCGCTGCGGCGGCAGGGCGAGGCGCTGCTCGACGCGGACGGCCTCCCGCCCGAACGCCGTGAGCTGCAGCTTTCGGCCGACATGCGCTACGTCGGCCAGGCTTTCGAGCTGGTGGTGCCCTGGGGCGACGTCGTGCCCGGTCCGGACACGCTGGCCGCCCTGCTGGACGCGTTCCACGCACTGCACCGGCAGCGTTTTTCCTACGCCAACCCGGACGACCCCGTGGAGATCGTCACCCTGCGCCTGACCGCGACCGGACGGCTGCCGGCTCCGTCCGGGATGCGGCCGGCCGTCGAGGCCG
Organism: uncultured Alphaproteobacteria bacterium; assembly: GCA_963792675.1. Lineage (GTDB taxonomy): Bacteria > Pseudomonadota > Alphaproteobacteria > Acetobacterales > Acetobacteraceae > JBBROS01. The sequence continues at coordinate 3,614,110 of CAWBWT010000002.1, read as the reverse complement.
ACGTTCCGGCAGCGGCACCGCGGCGCGTGTTCGCGGGCGGCGCCTGGCAGGAGGTTCCGGTGCATCGCCGCGCCCATGTCCAGGCGGCCATCCCCGGCCCGGCGCTGATCGAGGAAGCCTATACGACCGTCTTCGTGGCCGCCGGCTGGCGCTGCGGTCCGAGCGCGGACGGCGGTCCGGGCGCGGACTGCGATCGCGTGGCCGAGCGCGTGGCCACGGCCGCGGACGCGTCGGGCGGCAGCCTGGGTCCGATCGAGCTCGAGATCATGCGCAACGCCTTCACCGCGGCGGCGGCCGAGATGGACGTCACGGTCTGGCGCACCAGCCGCTCCACCATCGTCCGCGAGCTGCTCGACTACTCGACCGCGGTGTTCGACCCCGACGGCTACAACGTCGCGCAATCCGCGCGCATCCCGCAGCACCTGAACTCGATGGGCGCCGGGCTGCTGACCGTGGTGCGCGACTTCTTCCCGCTCGAGCAATGGGAGGAGGGCGACGTCGTCATCACCAACGACCCGTATTGCGGCGGCCAGCACATCCCCGACATCCTCGCGTTCCGCGCCGTGTTCCACGAGGGCCGGCGCATCGCCATCGTCGGCACGCTCTGCCACCACCTCGACATGGGCGGGATCTCCGCCGGCAGCTACGGCGCCAATGCGACCGAGGTGTTCCAGGAGGGCCTGCGCATCCCGCCGCTCAAACTGTTCCGCCGCGGCGTCGCGAACGAGGAGGTGCTGGCGATGATGCGGCAGAACGTGCGCCGGCCGGACATGCTGTGGGGCGACCTGCAGGCGCAGCTCGCCTCGCTGAGCGTGGGCGAGGCCAACATGGCGAAGCTCGCCGCCGGGTCGGCGCCGCAACGGTGATCGAGGCCTGCGCCCGGCTGCTCGACAGCTCCGAGGCGGCGATGCGCGCGATGATCGGCCGCATGCCGGACGGGCGCTACGAGTTCGAGGACTGGATCGACGATGACGGCCTGACGAACACGCCGATCCGCATCCATGCCGCCATCACCGTCGCCGGCGAGGAGATGGAGGTCGACCTCTCCGGCTCCGGCCCGCAGGCGCTGGGGCCGATCAACGCCACCTTGGCGTCCTCGTCGTCGGCGGTGTCCTATGCGGTGATGGCCTGCGCCGACGAGCCGATCCCGGCCAATGCCGGCTGCTACCGCCCCGTGCGCGTGGTGGCGCGCGAGGGCTCGATCGTGCATGCGCGGCACCCGGCGCCGGTCGCAAACCGCATCGCCGCCACGCACCGGCTGGCGACGACCCTGCTCGGCGCGCTGCACGGCGCCGTGCCGGACCGGATCCCGGCGGCCTATTACGGCGCCAGCTACGTCTGCACCTTCCAGACCATCGGCGACGACGACGCGCGGCACGTGCTGGTCGAGATCGAGGTCGGCGGCAGCGGCGGGCATCCGGAGCAGGACGGGCTGAACGGCTTCTCGTCGGGCATGCACAACAACGCCAACATCCCCGTCGAGATGATCGAGAGCGAGTTGCCGCTGACGATCGCCGCCTACGAGCTGCTGCCCGGCACCGGCGGCGTCGGCCGGTTCCGCGGCGGCCTCGGGCTGGTGCGGGAATGGCGGGTGGATTGCCCGGAGGCGGTGTTCACCGCCAACCTCGAGCGCTTCAAGTTTCCCCCATACGGCCTCGCCGGGGGCGAACCGGGGTCGGCTGGGCGGCTATCGCTGCTACGCGACGGTGAGCGGCAGGCGCTGGCGTCCAAAGTCGGCAACCTCCGCCTGCGCCGGGGCGACGTGATCCGCCTGGAGACGTCAGGCGGCGGCGGCTACGGCGACCCGTCCTCCCGCTCGCCCGACGCGATAAAAGCCGACCGCCTGCAAGGCTACATCTAGCGGTCCGGGGCGCTGCCCCGGCGGGGTCAAGGGGCGGCGCCCCTGGCCTTTGTTTCAAGGAGATTGTCATGGACTACAACCGACTGGGCCATTCCGGCCTGCGCGTCCCCGCCCTGAGCTTCGGCACGGCGACGTTCGGCGGCGGGAACGACTTCTTCAAGGCCTGGGGCTCGACCGACGCCGGGGGCGCGTCGCGCTTGATCGACGTGTGCCTCGACCACGGCGTCAGCATGTTCGACACGGCCGACGTGTACTCGAACGGTCTCGCGGAAACGATCCTCGGCGAGGCGATCCGCGGCAAGCGGAACCGCCTGCTGATCTCGACCAAGACCACCTTTCCAATGGGCGAGGGCCCGAACGAGTTCGGCTCGTCGCGGCAGCACGTGCTGGAGGCGGTGGACGCGTCGCTGCGGCGGCTCGGCGTCGACCACATCGACCTGCTGCAGCTGCACGGCCAGGATTACAACACCCCGGTCGAGGAGACGCTGTCCACGCTGGACGGGCTCGTGCGGGCGGGCAAGCTGCGCTACGTCGGCTGCTCGAACTTCTCCGGCTGGCACCTGATGAAGTCGCTGGCGGCGTCGGAGCGGCACGGCTGGGCGCCCTACGTGGCGCATCAGGCTTACTATTCCCTGTTGAACCGCGACTACGAGTGGGAGCTGCTGCCGCTCGGGCGCGACCAAGGGGTCGGCGCGGTGATCTGGAGCCCGTTGGGCTGGGGCAAGCTGACCGGCAAGATCCGCCGCGGGCAGCCGGCGCAACCCGGCAGCCGGGCGCACGACATCGCCGGCACCGGGCCGCAATACGAGGAGGAGCGGCTGTTCCGCATCGTCGATGCGCTCGACGCGGTGGCGGCCGAGGCGGGCAAAACGGTGCCGCAGGTGGCGCTGAACTGGCTGCTGCGGCGGCCCACGGTATCGAGCGTGATCGTCGGCGCCCGCAACGAGGAGCAGTTGGTGCAGAACATCGGCGCGGTCGGCTGGGCGCTGACGCCGGGTCAGGTGGCGACGCTGGACGCGGCCAGCGAGGTGACGCCGCCCTACCCGGTCTGGCATCAGCGGGGGTTCCCGATGCTCAACGAGCGGGGCTCCCTCGCCTAGGTTGCAGCCGCGCCGGGAACGTTGCCGTCGCCGGACGGTTCAAGCCGCAGCGACATTGGGGATGAGGGTTGAGCGTAGGGCTGATCGCACTGCTGGACGACGTCGCCGCACTCGCCAAAGTCGCGGCGGCGTCGCTGGATGATGCGGCCGGACAGGCAATGCAGGCCGGCGCCAAGGCGGCGGGCGTGGTGATCGACGATACCGCGGTCACGCCGAACTACGTCATGGGCTTCAGCGCCAGCCGCGAGCTGCCGATCGTCGGCAAAATCGCGCTGGGGTCGGTGCGCAACAAGCTGATCTACCTGTTGCCGGCTGCGGTGGTGCTGAGTGCCGTGGCACCGTGGGCGATCACGCCGGTGCTGATGCTCGGCGGCGCCTATTTGTGTTTCGAGGGCGCCGAAAAGGTTTGGGGCATGATCCGGCCCCACGGTGCCACCGAGTTGGCGAAGGAGCCGGCCGGCGGCGGGCGCAGCCTCGAGGACCGCAAGGTGCGCAGCGCGATCCAAACCGACCTGATCCTGTCGGGTGAGATCATGGCGGTGACGCTGGGAGCGGTGGCGGACAAGCCGATCTGGGAGCAGGCGCTGGTCCTGGCGATCGTCGGGCTGGGCATCACCGGTTTGGTGTACGGCGTCGTGGCGGTGTTCGTGAAGGCCGACGACGTCGGAGTGTGGCTGGCGAAACGGGAGGCGGCGCCGGTTCAGGCGCTTGGGCGCGGCATCGTCCGAATGATGCCTGGGGTGATGCATGCGCTCAGCGTGGTCGGCACGGCGGCGATGATCTGGGTCGGCGGCGGCATCGTCCTGCACGGGCTGGAGTCGTGCGGCGTCGCGGCGCCGGCGCATGCCATGGAGCACGCGGCGGAGATGGCGGCGGCGGCGGTCCCCGAGGCCTTGAGCTGGGCGGCTAGCTGGGTTGCCGGTGCGCTCGTGTCGGGCGTTGCCGGGCTCGTCCTCGGGGCCGTGCTAATCCCGCTCGCGGAGTACGTGGTCACGCCGGCACTGGACGGGCTGCGCAGCCTTCGACGGCGCGGCCGCCCGGGGTTAGCCTCGGCGCCGCAGGAACCAAGGAGCGGATCGAGTTGACGCCAGAGACAGTGCCGGACGGCGTTCCGGCCGGGTTCGTGCTGCGGCCGACCAAGGCGTTCGCGACCCAGTCCGGACCATTCTACGCGCCGCCCGAGGGCGACGCGGTCGGCTGCGGCTTTCTCGCCGGCCCCAAGCACGGCAACAAGCGCGGCGTGGTGCATGGGGGCATGCTGGCGACCGCGTTCGACGTGGCGCTGGGCAATGCGAGCTGGCATGCGGCGGAGCAACGGCCCTGCGCAACGGTGCAGCTCAACGTGCACTTCATCGGCGCGGTGAAGCAGGGAGAGTTCGCCTTCGTGCGGGCGGAGGTGGTCAAGACCACCCGCAGCCTCGTGTTCCTGCGCGGCACGATGGTGGTGGGCGAGCGGGTGGTCGCGACGGCCGACGGGGTGTGGAAGATCCTGGAGTGGCGCGGCGAGCCGTTCGTTCCGGGCTAGCCGCCCCCACCCCGACGCCGGCTTACTCCGGCAGGAACTCCGGAACCGACAGATAGCGCTCGCCGGTGTCGTAGTTGAAGCCGAGCACGACGGCGCCGGGCTTCAGCTCCGGCAGCTTCTTGCTGATGGCCGCCAAGGTCGCACCGGACGAGATGCCGACGAGCAGCCCCTCCTTGCGGGCCGATTGCCGGGCCCATTCGCGCGCCTCCTCGGCCTCGACCTGGATGGTGCCGTCGATTGCGTCCACGTGCAGGTTCTTGGGGATGAACCCGGCGCCGATGCCCTGGATCGGATGCGGCGCCGGCTGGCCGCCAGAGATCACCGCGGACAACGTCGGCTCGACCGCAAACACCTTCAGCTGCGGCCAGCGCGGCTTCAGCACCTCGGCGCATGCGGTGATGTGACCGCCGGTGCCGACGCCGGTGATGATGGCGTCGATGCCGTCGGGGAAATCGTTCATGATCTCCTTGGTGGTGGTCTTGACGTGGACGGCGATGTTGGCCGGGTTCTCGAATTGCTGCGGGATCCAGGCGCCGTCATGCTGGGCCTTCAACTCCTCGGCCCGGGCGATCGCCGCCTTCATGCCGCCGGCGCGGGGGGTGAGGTCGAAGGTCGCGCCATAGGCCTGCATCAGCCGGCGGCGCTCGACCGACATGCTGTCGGGCATCACCAGGATCAGCTTGTAGCCCTTTACGGCGGCGACCATGGCAAGGCCGATGCCGGTGTTGCCCGAGGTCGGCTCGATGATGGTGCCGCCGGGCTTGAGGCTGCCGTCCTGTTCGGCGGCCTCGATCATCGCCAAGGCGATGCGGTCCTTGATCGAGCCGCCGGGGCTCGCGCGCTCGGACTTGATCCAGACGTTGGCGTCGGGGAACAGCCGGGCGACCCGGATGTGCGGCGTGTTGCCGATGGTGTCGAGGACGGTGTTGGCCTTCATGGTGCGGGTCCTTCGTCTCGAGGGGTCGGTGGTGCAGCGTCTATACAGCATCCGGGTTCGCCCGCCGATGCCGCCAAGGCCCAGGCGTTTCGCCAGATGGTCGGCAGCTGCAGCCACCCGTCGCGGCTCGCCGGCCCGGCGCGGGCTTGGTTGGACGGGTGGACGCAGCGCACCAGGCGCAATCCGTGAAGGTGCGGGCGGGCGGCCTCCCAGGCGGCGTTGCCGGCCAGGATGGCGACGCGCAGGGCGGGGAGCAGCGGCAGCAACTCGGCAAGTTGCGCGGCGCCGAGGCGCTTCTCCGCCGTCGTCATCGCCATCGTGCCGTTCCACCACGGGACGACGTTCCACACCGCCACGCCGCTTCGGGGTACGCCGGCCTGCTCCATGAAGCGGCCGAGCGTGCGTGCCGTGGGGTCGTCGGTGTCGCGCGACACGAAGCCGGACCCGGCCGGCGGCACGGTGCGCGGCCCCGGCTTTTCCAGCACGACCAGCATGCGCGCGCCGGTGCCGCCATCGAGCGGGTCGAAATCGGGCACGTAGCCGCGATCCTGCGCCCGCAGGTGCCGGACATAGGCGGCGATCGGACTTGCGTGCGGCGCGTCGAGCAGGGCGAGCCGTTGCCGCCGAACCGCCGGGTCGGCGAGCGAGCCCTTAGCTTGGTCCGGGCCGGCCGCCGCGGCCTCAGTTGCCGGCGCGGCGGGCGGCATCGGTCTTGGCGGCGAGCGCCGGGTCCACCCACCAGCTATCGAGCACGAAGCCGGTCCGCACCGGCTTGCCGGGACGGCCGAAGCGGTCCCACATCGCCACCTTGAACGCGGTGTCGTGCCATTGCGGGACCATATACCAACTGCGCAGCAGCACGCGGTCGAGCGCCCGGCTCGCGGCATATAGGCTAGGCCGATCCTGTGCGTTGACCACGGTGTCGATCAGGCTGTCCACCGCCTTGTCGCAGATCCCGGCCAGGTTGCCGCTGCCTTCGGTGGTGGCGCTGATGCAGCTGAACTCGTCGCGCAGCTCGTTGCCCGGCAGTTCGCTGCCCGGGTAGATCAGGGTCGTCAGGTCGTAGTCGAACGCGTCCGTCAGCCGCTCGTATTGCGCCGGGTCGACCGTGCGCAGGCTGACGTCGATGCCGAGCCGTTCCAGCCATTGCTTATAGGGCAGCGCCACCCGCTCCATCGACGGATCCTGCAACAGGATGGTGAGGGCCATCTGCTTGCCGTCGGCGTCCACCAGCTTGCGCTCCTTGACCGTCCAGCCGGCCTCCTTCAGCAGCACGAGCGCCCGGCGCAAGCCCTCGCGGTTGTTGCCGGAGCCATCCGTCTTGGCGATCGTGAAGGGCTCGGTGAACAAGGCGGGCGGAAGCTGCGCCTTGAACGGCTCGAGCAGCTTCAGCTCGTCCGGCCCGGGCACGCCGGTCGAACTCGTTCTCGGTGCCGCCGAAATAGCTGGTTGTGCGGGTGTAGAGATCAAAGAAAAGATTCTTGTCCATCCACTCGAAGTCGAACACCTGCGCCAGCGCTTCCCGCACCCGCGCGTCCTTGAACTGCGCCCGGCGCGTGTTGAAGATCCAGCCCTGCACGCCGAGCGGCAGCTTGTAGGGCAGCATCTCCTTCTTCACGAGGCCGCTCGAGACCGCGGGGAAATCGTAGGCGGTCATCCACTGCTTGCTGATGTTCTCCTGCCGCCAGTCGATCTGCCCGGCCTTGAACGCCTGGAACAGCACGGTCGGGTCACGGAAATACTCGATCCGCACGTGGTCGAAGTTGAACAGGCCGCGCCCGGTCGGCCGGTCGCGCGCCCACCAATTGGGGTCGCGCACATAGGTGACGGTGCGGCCGAGCTCGAAGCTCTCGACCTTGTAGGGTCCGCTGCCGAGCGGCGGCTCGGTCAGCGGCTTGGTGAAGTCGCGCGTCGCCCACCAATGCTTCGGCAGCACCGACAAGCCGCCGACCATCAGCGGCAGCTCGCGGTTCTGGTTCGACTTGAAGTGGAACACCACCCGGCGCTCGCTTTCGGCCACCGCGTCGGCCACGTCGGCGAGCTGCACCGCGATCGACGGCCGGCCTTTCTCGCGCAACGTGTTGAAGGTCCAGACGACGTCCTCGGCGGTGACTGGGTGGCCGTCGGCGAACCGTGCCTCGGGGCGGATCTCGAAAGCGACCCACATGCGGTCGGCCGGCAGCTCGACGGTTTCGGCGAGGTGGCCGTAGCCGGTCGCGACCTCGTCGGCGGAGCCGTTCAGCAGCGCCTCCCAGACGTGCCCGCCGGCGCTGCCCGAGGAGGTGCCGCCGACGCCGGGCTGCCAGATCGAGCCGAGGCCGAGGGCCGGGTTGCCGCGCAGGATGTAGGGGTTGAAGCCGTCGAAGCTGCCGACCTGACCGAACACCACTTCGCCGCCCTTGGGCGCGTCCGGGTTGACGTAGGGCAAGGTCTTGAAGTCGGGCGGCAGTGCGGGGGTGCCGAGGATGGTGAGCGCATGGCTGCGCACCGTGCCGGCTCCCGGCGGTTGTGCCCAGGCGGGGACGGCTACAATGAGCAGCGCGGCGGCAAGGCGGTTCAGGCGCATGTTCGCAATCCTCTTATCGACGCTCGCACCAACACCGTTACGGTCGGGCGGAGCAGCCCAAGGTTCCACGTGCAATTGCGCATGGAATGGCTGCGGAGGGTTGACCCGACCATCCACGCGGTGCCGCGGGGCAACTGCATCGGCAGGAGGCGGTCAGGCCCATTCTTCTCCAACCTCATCGCCGGAGCATTCGGAACCGCGTGGATGGTCGGATCAAGTCCGACCATGACGGATGAGCGGGGTGCTTGGGTCAAGCGGGCGTCGCGCGGTCCAGGAGTGCCACTGCTGGCCCGAGCAGCGCCGGGTCGCCCACCGCCAGCACGCGTCCGTCGCCTTCTGGCGTGAGCGCGGCGCCGGTCCAGTCGGTAACGCGGCCGCCGGCGCCCTCGATGATCGGCACCAGCGCCGCCCAGTCCCAGGGCTTCAGCCCGGCCTCGGCGATCACGTCGACGCCGCCCAGCGCGATCAGCCCGTAGGCGTAGCAGTCGCCGCCCCAGGTCGTCCGCCGGGTCGCCGCCTGCAGGCGCCGCCAGGTCGTCAACTCGGAGGGCGAAAAGATTTCCGGCGCGGTGCAGGACAGCTCGGCGTCGGCGAGCGCCGGGCAGGGACGCACGCCGACCCGGCCGATGCCGCGGAATGTGGTCGGCATGCCGGCGGCGCCGACCCAGCGCTCCCCCGTGATCGGCTGGTCGATGATGCCGAGGATCGGGCGGCCCTCCTCCAGCAGCGCGACCAGTGTGCCGAACAGCGGCCGGCCGGTGATGAAGGCGCGGGTGCCGTCGATCGGGTCCAGCACCCAGCGGAACCGTGCCTCGGGCCGGTCGAGGCCGAATTCTTCCCCGAGGATGCCGTGCTCCGGACAGCGCTCGGCGAGCACGGCGCGCATTGCCTGTTCGGCGCTGCGGTCGGCGATGGTGACGGGGCTGCGGTCGTCCTTCACCGCGGCCGGGACGCCGCTGCGAAAGAACGGGCGGATCACCGCGGCGGCGACGTCGGCGGCCGCTTCGGCGGCGGCGAGGAAGTCGGGGAGGCTCAAGGGCGGGCGGTCGGGCTGGTTGTCATGGGGCGTCCGGCTCTGTTGCACGGCTATGTTGCAGGGTTGCGGGCCGCTACCTAAGGTGCCGCCATCCTATGACCAGCCATCGTCCCGCACAAAGCATCGCGCCTTGAACCCGATCGTCGTCATCCCGTCGCGCATGGCGTCCACGCGGCTGCCGGACAAGCCGCTGGCCGATATCGGCGGCCGGGCGATGATCCTGCACGTGCTCGACCGCGCGCGCGAGGCCGATATCGGCCCGGTCGCGGTCGCCTGCGCCGACGCCGCAATCGCCGAGGTGGTGCGGGCCGATGGCGGAACCGCGGTCATGACCGACCCGTCGCTGCCGTCGGGCTCCGACCGGGTGCACGCGGCGCTGGCGGTGCTGGACCCGCAAGGCCGGCACGACGTGGTGGTGAACCTGCAAGGCGATTTGCCGACGATGCCCGGCGTGCAGCTTCGCGCCGTGCTGATGCCGCTCGCCGACCCGGCCATCGACATCGCAACCCTGGTGGCGCCGATCGAGACCGCGGCCGAGGCGGCAGCGCCGCAGGTGGTCAAAGCCGCCTGCGCCTTCGACCGCGGCCGAGCGGTGTCGCCGGCGCTCTATTTCTCGCGCGTGCCGATCCCGTCCGGCGACGGGCCGCTGTGGCACCATATCGGCATCTACGCCTACCGCCGCTCGGCGCTCGCCCGCTACGTCAGCCTGCCGGAAAGCCCGCTCGAGCGGCGGGAGAAGCTCGAGCAGCTGCGGGCGCTCGAGGCGGGGATGCGGATCGCCTGCGCCCGGGTGGATCATGCGCCGTTCGGGGTCGACACGCCGGAAGACCTCGAACGGGCGCGAACGATGCTGCGGAGGCGCGCTTGATCTCGTTCCAAGGCATCCCCGGCGCCTATTCCGACCTCGCCTGCCGCGCCGCCTTCCCGGGCATGCCGACCCTGCCGTGCCAGACCTTCGAGCGGGCGATCGAGGCGGTGATCACCGGGGACGCGCAGTACGGCATGCTCGCCTGCGAGAACAGCCTGGCCGGCCGCGTGCCCGACATCCACATGCTGCTGCCGGGCAGCGGCCTGTCCATCACCGGCGAGCACTTCCAGCGCGTCGAGCACTGCCTGCTTGTGGTGCCCGGCACAAGGCTGGAGCAGGTCCGGCGGGTGCACTCGCATGCCGTGGCGCTGGGCCAGGTGCGCGGCCATCCTGCACGAGCTGGGCGCCGAAGCGGTGGTGGAGGCGGACACCGCGGGCTCGGCCGAGCTGGTCGCCCGCTGGGGCCGGCCCGAGGACGCCGCCATCGCCTCGCGGCTCGCGGCCGAGATCTACGGCCTCGAGATACTGCGCGCCAATGTCGAGGACGCGTCGCACAACACCACCCGATTCTTCGTCACCGCGCGCGAGCCGCTGACCTTCTCGCCCGACATGCCCGGCCTGATGACCACCTTCGTGTTCCGCGTCCGCAACGTGCCGGCGGCGCTGTATAAGGCGCTGGGCGGGTTCGCCACCAACGGCGTCAACATGACCCGGCTCGAGAGCTACATGCTGGGCGGCCAGTTCACCGCGACGCAGTTCATGTGCGACGTGGACGGCCACCCGGAGCAGCCGGCGCTGCGCCGCGCGCTGGAGGAGCTGGCGTTCTTCTCGCGCGAAACCCGGATCCTCGGCGTTTACCGCCGCTCCGGCATCCGCAACTCGTTCGGAGCGGACTGAACCGATGGACCTCAACGCCGACTTCGCCGCCCCGGCCGCCGTGCATGCGGCCCGGCTCGACTGGGTGGCGTCGCCGATCGCGGGCGTGGACCGGCGCATGCTGGACCGGGTCGGCGGCGAGGTGGCGCGGGCCACGTCGATCGTGCGCTACGCCCCGAACAGCCGCTTCGCCGCGCACACCCATGGCGGCGGGGAAGAGTTCCTGGTGCTCGATGGCGTGTTCCAGGACGAGCACGGCGATTTCCCGCCCGGCACCTACGTGCGCAACCCGCCGACCACGCAGCACACACCGGGCTCGGCGCCGGGCTGCACGATCTTCGTGAAATTGTGGCAATTCGACCCGGCCGACCGTGCGGCGGTGCGCATCGACACGCAAACGGCGGCGCACGCGCCGGTGCCGGGGCGGCCCGGAGTGGCCGCAGCGCCGCTGTTCGAGGCCGCCGACGAGGTGGTGCGGACCGAGCGCTGGGCCCCGGGCGCCGCCATCGACTGGACGCCGGACGGCGGCGCGGAGTTGCTGGTGCTGGAGGGTGGGTTCGTGCGCGAGGGCGAGACGTTCGCGCCGCAATCCTGGCTGCGGCTGCCGCCGGGGATGGCACTGCGGGCAGCCGCTGGCGCCGCCGGCTGCCGCGTGTGGGTCAAGACCGGGCACCTCGCCAAGCCGCGCGGGCTTGCCCGGTCGACGTAGGGTTCACTTCGGTCCACCATCCGCCGATGGGCTGTCGTGCAGCCTTCGATCACGGCCACAACCAGGGGATGCGGGATGAGTGGGGAACGATACGCGTTGGTGACGGGGGCGGGCAGCGGCGTCGGACGGGCTTGCGCGCAGGCGCTGGCGGCGGCGGGCTGGCATGTCGGCCTGTTGGGACGGCGGCGCGAGGCGCTCGAGGAAACGGCGGGCGGCGATGCGGAGCGCTTTCTGGTGCTCCCGGTGGACGTGTCGGACCACAAGGCGGTCGCCGCCGCGTTCGGACAGCTGGAAGCGAAGTGGCACCGGCTCGACATGCTGTTCAACAACGCGGGCAGCGGCACGCCGGCGGTGACGCCCGATGAGCTCGAGGTCGATAAGTGGCTGGCCGTGGTGGGTGCCAACCTCAACGGCAGCTTCTTTTGCGCTCGCGAAGCCTTCCGCATCATGCGCCACCAGTCGCCGCAGGGCGGCCGCATCATCAACAACGGCAGCATCAGCGCGCACACGCCACGCCCGGGCAGCATCGCGTACACCACCACCAAGCACGCCATCACCGGGCTGACGAAGTCGCTCTCGCTCGATGGCCGCCCATTCGACATCGTCGCGAGCCAGGTCGATATCGGCAACGCCGTCACGCCGATGACGGAGCGGATGACCAAGGGCGTGCCGCAGCCGAACGGGTCGACGATGGTCGAGCCGCGCATGGACGTGCGGCACGTGGCCGACATGGTGGTGCATATTGCCGGGCTGCCGCTGGACGCGAACGTCCATACGGTGACGATCATGGCGCCGAAGATGCCGTTCCACGGGCGTGGCTGATGCCGCACCCGCGCGCCGCCCGGGCCGATTTCGGCGGCGGCGCGTGCTGAGCGCGCTGCCAGGATCGGGCGAATGCGCGGCCGGGCGGCCGCGTCTTGCGCGGGTGGGCAGCGCCAGGAACGATGCCGCCGCATGACGGCGCCGTATCCCGTCGAAGCGGGGCAGGGGCGGTCCGCGCCAGCTCCGGACGGCGGGAGCGGCGCGTGTGCGGTTCCGCCGGGGCTCCGTCCGGCCGCGCGGTCCCGCACCCGCCCGGCGCGGCTGCTGCTGTATGGCGTGCTGCTCGTTTGCCTGGGCCTCGCCGCCTATCTGGTCGGCGTGCTGATGTCCGCGCCGCGCTACCTGCTGGGCAACCCGAGATGGTTCCAGGAGGCCAATGAATGGTTGGTCTGGTACAGCGGCGTCCCGATCGTGGTCGGCGTCGGTCTGGCCGCGGTCGACTTGTTCGTGCTTTTGGGCGGCAAGCGCTCGGCGCGGGAGGATGTCCGCTGTGATGCGCCGGTCAACCCGCGCGTCGTGGTCGCGCTGACCGCCTACAACGACGAGGACAGTATCGCCGACGCGGTCCACGACTTCCGGTCGCACCCGCTCGTGGACGAGGTGATCGTCGTCAGCAACAACAGCACCGACGCGACGCTGGCCCGCGCCGCCGCCGCCGGCGCCACCGCCTTGAACGAGCATCAGCAGGGCTACGGCCAATGCGTGCATCGCTGCCTCCGTGAGGCGGCGACGCGCGGCAACGAGTTCGTGCTGCTGTGCGAAGGCGACCGCACCTTCCGCGCCTACGACATCGCCAAGTTCCTCGCCTACGCGCCGCACGCCGACATCGTCAACGGCACGCGCACCGTCGAACGCTTGCGCGCTCGCACCACGCAGCTCAGCACGTTCATGTATTACGGCAACCTGTTCGTCGGTAAACTGCTGGAAGCCAAGCATCTCGGCCGCACAACCATCACCGACGTCGGTACCACCTACAAGCTCTGCCGGCGCGACGCTTTGCTGCGACTGCTGCCGCGGCTCGATTCCGCCGTCAACCTCGAGTTCAACGCGCATTTCCTCGACGGCGCGCTCGAGATGGGCTGCGACATTGTGGAGTGCCCGGTCACGTTCCACCCCAGGGTCGGCGTCAGCAAGGGCGGCAACGTGAACAACCGCCGCGCCTTGATGGTCGGCCTGCGGATGGTGCTCGGCATCGTGTTCGGGTGGAAGGCGATCCGCACGTGACGGCCGTCGATTACCACGGCTCTCGCCTGCCGGAGGACAAGCGGCGGGACGTGCTGTGGGAAAGCCTGTGGGCCTACCGGTTCCGCGCCATGGTGCGCCCCACCGATTGCGTGCTCGACCTCGGGGCCGGCTACGGCAACTTCATAAACGCGGTCCAAGCCCGGCGCCGCATCGCCGTCGACGCCTGGGCCGGGTTTCCGGCGTATCTGGCGCCGGGCGTGGAACACCATGTCGGCAGCGTCGCCGAACTCGACTTCATCGACGATGGCGCCGTCGACTTCGCCTTCGCGAGCAACCTGTTCGAGCACCTGACGCAAGCGGACTTCTCCGACGTGCTGGCGGCGTTGCGCCGCACGCTCGCATCCGACGGCACGCTGACGATCGTGCAGCCGAACTACCGCTATGCGTATCGCGAATATTTCGACGATTTCGACCACAAGAGCATCTATTCCCACGTCAGCCTGGCCGACTTCCTGGTTGCTAACGGGTGGGAGGTGTTCCACGTCGAACCTCGATTCATGCCGCTTTCAGTGAAGGGGCGCTTGCCGGTGAACCGGTTCCTGATCCGCGCCTGGCTGCTGTCCCCGGTCAAGCCGATCGGCAAGCAGATGCTGGTCCGCGCAAGGCCGAAGCGGTGAGTCGGCCGCTCGGCCAGGAACTCGCCGGCGCCCCCAACCGCAACGATTATGCGACTTTGAAGCGCCGCGAGGCGCTCCGCTGAGCGAGGCTTCGCTGCCGTTCGCCGGAACCAGGGGCTGCTTGCGCCGGGCTCGGGAGGCATGGCTTCGGGCCGGGTGCGGGACGGGGCCGGGGACTGGGCAGGAGCGGTCATGCAGGGCTTGATCGGCTACGCGGCGCTGCTCGCCCTGGCGTTCGCCTGCAGCGAGGACCGGCGGCGGATCCCGTGGCGCACGGTGGCGGGCGGGATCGTGCTGCAATGGGCCTTGGCCATGCTGCTGCTGCGCGTCCCGGCCACGCAACGCCTCGTGCTGCTGCTGAATGACGGCGCCGACGCGTTGCAGCGGGCGACCGACGCCGGCACCGCGTTCCTGTTCGGCTATCTCGGCGGCGGTGCGCTGCCGTTTGTCGAGACGCGGCCCGGCGGCAGCTTCATCCTCGCGTTCAAGCTGCTGCCGCTGGTGCTGGTGATCTCGGCCCTGGGCGCGCTGTTGTTCCATTGGGGGGTGCTGCAGCGCATCGTCGCGCTGTTCGCCGGGCTGCTGCGGCGGGTGCTGGGGATCGACGGCGCCCTGGCGGTGGCGGCGGCAGTGCACGTGTTCGTCGGCATGATCGAGGCGCCGCTGCTGATCCGGCCCTATTTGGCGCGGATGCAGCGGGGCGAGCTGTTCGCGGTCATGACCTGCGGCATGGCCGGGGTAGCCGGCACGGTGATGGTGATCTACGGCACGGTGCTGGCGCCGGTGGTGCCGAATGCGCTCGGCGCCATCATCGTCGCCTCGGTCGTCAGCACCCCGGCGGCGCTGGCGGTGGCGGCGCTGATGGTGCCGTTCGGTCCCGGCGAGGCGCAGCCGGCCGCGCTCGCGCACGAGCGCGCATCGGGCAGCCTCGACGCGCTGGTGCGCGGCACCGCGGACGGGATCGGCCCGGTTGTGGGCATCGCCACCAGCCTGCTTGTGACGGTGTCGCTGGTGGCCCTGCTCAACATGGCGCTTGCCGCCGTTCCGCTGCCGGGAGGTCCATGGACGCTGCAGGAGGTGTTCGCGCTGCCGCTCCGGCCGGTGGTCTGGGCGATCGGAGTGCCGTGGGGCGAGAGCGGCGCGGCGGCGCTGCTGCTGGGGACCAAGACGGTGCTGAACGAGTTCGTCGCTTACCTCGGGATGGCGGCGCTGCCGGACGGCACGCTGTCACCGCATAGCCGGCTGATCATGACGTTCGCGCTGTGCGGCTTCGCCAATTTCGGCAGCTTGGGAATCCTGGTCGGCGGCATGGCGGCGATGCTGCCGGAGCGGCGCGCGGAGTTGGCCGTGCTGGGCGCGCGGTCGCTGCTCTCGGGCACGGTGGCGACCTGCTTGAGCGGGGCCGTGGCTGGAATTGTTCAATGAATTCCGACCAAAGGCAACGCAGACGGCACTGAATTTGACAAAATAGATTTTTGTGCAAAAAGGTACTTGCTGTGTATTTACAGCCACAGAACGTTGGTAATCTCCCTTAAACGTTCTGTTACGAAATATCAAGGAGCTCGCGATGAGCACATTGACGGTCGGGGCTGGCCAAACCTACACGACCATTGCGGCCGCTGTCGGCGCGGCCCAGGCCGGTGATACGATCAATGTTCAATCCGGCGTTTATACTAACGATTTTCTTAGTGTAAACAAATCTTTGACCCTGAATGCCGTGGGCGGGATCGTCACCCTCGCCGCCACCGTGGCGCCTCCCAACGGCAAGGCCATCCTCGACGAGGGCGGAGCGGGTGTTGCCGTCAGCGTGAACGGCTTCGCGTTCACCGGCGCCGCCGTGGCCGACCGGAACGGCGCCGGAATCCGTTACGAGGGCGGCACGCTGACCGTCACCAACTCGCATTTCTTCAACAACCAGGATGGCATCCTGGCCGCGTCCGACCCGAACGGCAGCATCGCCATCGCCAACTCGGAATTCGACCATAACGGCGCCGGCGACGGCTTCAGCCACAACATGTATATCAACGACGTCAAGTCGTTCTCGCTGACCAACAGCTACATCCACGACGCCAATGTCGGACACGAGATCAAAAGCCGGGCCGAAAACAACACCATCACCGGCAACCGCATCTTCGATAACAGCAGCAACGCGTCGTACGAGATCGACCTGCCGAACGGCGGCAATGCCGTCATTTCCGGCAACACCATCCAGCAGAGCGCGCAAAGCGGGAACCCCACGATCATCGCCTACGGCGAAGAAGGCAACCTCCGCAGCGGCACCAGCCTCTCGGTCGGCGGCAACACCATCGTCAACGACAAAAGCTCTGGCGCGGCGCTGTGGAACTCGACCGCGGCGACGGCGAGCTTCACCAACAACAGCGTATACGGCTTCGGCACCAACCCGCTCGTCACCGGCGCCGCCAGCCAAAGCGGCACGACCGTCCTCGGCAGTCGCCCGGCGCTCGACCTGTCGGCCCTGTCGCTGACCACCGCGCCCAGCCAGACGACCACGACGACCACAACCACGACGCCGCCTGCCACCACGACCACCGGCGCAACGGCGGCCGGCTTGGTCGTCAACGTGTCGGAGGACGCCTGGAACGGCGACGCCCAGTTCACCGTGACGGTGGACGGCAAGCAGGTTGGCGGCATCTATGCGGCGACCGTGTCGCGTGCGTCGGGCACCACGCAAGCCGTTTCGATCGGCACGCTCGCGGCCGGCGCCCACCAGGTCGGCGTCAGCTTCATCAACGACGCCTATGGCGGCACGCCCGGCACGGACCGCAACCTCTACGTAGCCGGCGCCACCTATGACGGCCAGGCCATCGGCGGCAGCTCCGCCGCGCTGTATGTGAACCGCACGTCCAGCTTCGGCGTCACCGTTCCCGGGGCCGCCCCGGCTTCGGCCGCGCCTGCCGTGACCAGCACCGCCGTCGTCAACGTGGCCGAGGACGCCTATCTCGGCGATGCCCAGTTCACGGTCGCGGTGGACGGCAAGCAGATGGGCGGCACCTACACCGCCACGGCGCTGCATGGCGCCGGGCAGACCCAGGCGATCACCGTGACCGGCATCGCCGAACGCTTCACGCCGCACGACATCGCCATCACCTTTCTGAACGACGCCTATGGCGGTTCGCCAGCGTCCGACCGCAACCTCTATGTCAGCTCCATCCGGTTCGACAACCAGGCCGTCGCAGCCTCATCGGCGACGATGTTCGACGCCGGCACCAAGCACTTCACCGCGGCCGCGCCGAGCAATTGGACGGGCTGAGCGGGCCGGCCCCACCCGCGCCTGGATAGGGCGGGGATTACGGAGCGCGGCCGATCGCGGCCCAGAGCGGATCACCGCGGTCGGGCGCCATGCTGCTGCTCGAAAGGCGGGTGAACCCGGCGGCCTGCAAGTAGGCGAGCACCAGGCCCTGCTGGTTGGGTCCGTCGAGGATCTGCCAGATCGCCACCGCCTTCGTTGGGAAGCAGCGGTTGCTGAACGTCACGATGAACGGCGCGCCGGGCCGGAGCACCCGGCGGATTGCGGTGAACACCGCCACCGGACGCTGCAGGTACTGCACCGACACGCACAGCGTCGCGGCGTCGAACGAGGCATCGGGCAGCGGCAGCTCCGGCTCGGCATTGAGGTCCTGCAGGAACCAGCGTGTCAGCCGCGGATTTGCCGCGAGCTCGGCGGCGTTCATGCCGTGGCCGACAACGGACGCGTAGCCGATTTCCGCCGGCAGATGGCTGATCCAGCTGCTCATCAGGTCGAGCAGGTCGCCACCTGGCGGCAGGGTGTCGCGATAAATCCCGGTGACCGCGGCGATCGCGCCGTCGTCGATGTGGGCGACGAAACGGGGCTGATCGTAGAAGACCGGGTCGGGGGTCGGGTCGAGCTTATCGAACGCCGCGGGCGGTAGATCAGGCAGTTCCGGCATTCAACCCATATGCGCCGCAATGATCGGCGGAGAAAGGTCTACGCACGCGAGATTGTTCATAACCAACTTACAAGTATACATTGCGAGAGGACCTTGGCGGCCGGCTGTCTCTCGCGCGGTGCGCTGGGCAGCCGGCCAACCCGGCTCAGGGCGGGAACACGTCCAGCGGCAGCGTGCCCGGCGTCGGCGCCACCTCGTGCGAGTCGTCCGCCGGACGCGGATCCATCGGCAGCGGCCGGCCGGCCAGCACGGCGGCGTGGTGCTGGATCTCCATCGCGATCATGCCGGTCCAGCCGGTCTGATGCGCGGCACCCAGGCCCTGGCCGGTGTCGCCGTGGAAGAACTCGTTGAACTCGAGTGCCTCCTCGCCGGGCCACTCGCCGAAGCGCTGCCGCACGAGCGCCGGGCGGGTGCCGTCGGGGCGGCGCAGGAACAAGTCGAGCAGCCGTCCGCGCACCTCGTTCGCTGCGTCCGCCAGGCTGATCATCCGGCCGCTCCCGACCGGGCATTCGACCAGGAAGTCGTCGCCGTAATAGTCGTGGAACCGCCGCAGCGCCTCGATCAGCAGCGAGTTGAGTGGGAACCAGATCGGGCCGCGCCAATTGGAGTTGCCGCCGAACAGCCGTGTGGGACTCTCACCCGGGCAGTAGGTGACGCCGTAGCTTTGGCCACCATGCTCGAACACGAACGGCTGCGCCTCGTGCGCCTTCGACACCGAGCGGATTCCGTAATCGGACAGGAACTCGCTTTCGTCCAGCATCCGGGTCAGCAACGCCTTCATGCGGTGCCCGCGCAGCAGCGACAGCAGCCGCCGCTCCCCGGCGCCGGGCTCCGACCAGCGCGAGATCAGCCCGGCGAGGTCCGGCCGGTAGCCGAGGAACCAGCGCAGCCGGCATGGCGAAGTCGGGCAGCCGGTCGATCACGTCGGCCCCGATCACTTCCACCGCGAGCAGCGGGATCAGGCCCACCAGCGAGCGGACCCGCATCCGCTGCACCGACCCGTCCGGCAGCCGCAGCGCGTCGTAGAAGAAGCCGTCCCGCTCGGACCACAAGCCCTGCCCATGCGCGGTGGTGCCGTCCTGGCCCAGCGAGGCCATGGCCTCGGCGATGTAGAGAAAGTGCTCGAAGAACTTGGTGGCGGTGTCCTCGTAGACGGGGTTGTCGCCGGCCAGCTCGAGCGCGATGCGCAGCAGGTTCAGCGTGTACATCGCCATCCAGGCGGTGCCGTCGGCCTGGTCCATGCTGCCGCCGGTCGGCAGCGGCGCCGAGCGGTCGAACACGCCGATATTGTCCAGGCCTAGGAACCCACCTTGGAAGATGTTGCGGTCGTCGGCGTCCTTGCGGTTCACCCACCAGGTGAAGTTCAGCATGAGCTTGTGGAAGATGCGCTCGAGGAAGGCGTGGTCGGGCCGCCCGGTCAGCGCCCGGTCCAGCTCGAACACCCGCCAGGCCGCCCAGGCATGCACCGGCGGGTTCACGTCGCCGAACGCCCATTCATAGGCCGGGATCTGTCCGTTCGGGTGCATGTACCATTCGCGGAGCATCAGCAGCAGCTGCTCCTTGGCGAATTCCGGGTCGATCAGGGCGAAGGTGGCGCAATGGAACGCCAGGTCCCAGGCGGCGTACCAGGGGTACTCCCACTTGTCCGGCATCGAGATGACGTCGCCGTTGTTGAGATGCCGCCAGTCGCGGTTGCGGGTGCGGCCCGGCGGCGGCGTGGGCTGCGCCGGGTCGCCGTCGAGCCAGCGGCGCACGTCGAACAGATAGAACTGCTTGGACCAGATCATCCCCGCCAGCGCCTGGCGCTGGATCAGCCGGGCGTCGTGGTCGGCGATGTCGACCTGCAGCGCGGCATAGAACTCGTCCGCCTCGTCGCGCCGTTCCTGAAAGATGGTGTCGAAAAAGAAGAACGGGTCGCTGTCGCGGTCGGCCGGGCGGAAGCGCAGCCGGACCTGCCGCTGGCCACCGGGCTCGATCGTCCAGGCCAGCGGCACGCCGCACTTGGTGCCCTCGTCGGCGCGGACGGCGCCGCGGTCGCCGTGCACCACGAAGTCGTTGATGCCGTCCTTGAACGGACCCGGCCCGTCCATCCCGTACAACCGGCGCACGTTGGTCTCGTTCTCGCAGAACACGAACGGCAACCCCGCGTCGCATTCGAGGCGCATGAGTTGCAACCGCGGATGCATGGCCTCGACCCCGCTCGAGGTGGCGCGCAGCCGCGGACGGCGCGAGCCCTTGCGCCAGGACCAGGTGTTGCGGGCCCAAAGCTGCGGCACCAGCGTCAGCGGCGCCGGGTCGGGGCCGCGGTTGGTGACGGTGATCCGCATCAGGATGTTGTCCGGGGCCGCCTTCGCATACTCGACGCAGACGTCGAAATAGCGGTTCTCCGCGAACACCCCGGTATCGATCAGCTCATATTCCGGCTGGTCGGTGCCGCGCCTGCCGTTCTCGGCGACCAGGCCGTCATACGGGTAGGCGGCCTGCGGGTAGCGATACAGCATGCGCAGGTAGGAATGGGTCGGGGTGGCGTCGAGATAGTAGTAGAGCTCCTTGACGTCCTCGCCGTGATTGCCCTGGCTGTTGGTCAGGCCGAACAGCCGTTCTTTCAGGATTGGGTCGTGGCCGTTCCAGAGCGCGATGCCCAGGCACCACTGCAGCCGTTGGTCGCCGAACCCGGCAATGCCGTCCTCGCCCCACCGATACGCCCGGCTACGCGCGTGGTCGTGCGTGAAGTAGTCCCAGGCGGTGCCGCCGGGGCTGTAATCCTCGCGCACCGTGCCCCATTGCCGCTCGCTGAGGTAGGGGCCCCAGCGGCGCCAGCCCTCGCCGCGGTTGGCGGCCTGCAAGCGGCGGCCCTCGACGGTCTCCAATATGCTCATAACATGGCCTCGATCCGCATGAGTTCGCCAAGCGACCAGGCCTGGAAGGGACAGCCGCCGGGGCGATGCGGCGCGTCGCCATCAACCACTTCGCTGACATGGCCCAGGCCGGTTTCACCCAGATGCGCATGCAGCGGCGGCAAGAAGCGGGCCCGCGCCGCTTCCCTCGCCTCGGGCGTGTCGCCGCGCACCCGCAGCCAGGCCTCGACGAACGGGCCCAGCAGCCAGGGCCAGGCGGTCCCTTGGTGGTAGGCGCCGTCGCGCTCGCGTGGGCCGCCGGCGAAGCGCGGCCGGTAGTCGGGGTCGGCGGGGTCCAGCGTGCGCAGGCCAAGCGGGGTGAGCAGCCGCGTCTCCACCAGGTCCACGATGCCGCGCGCCAGTGACGCCGGCGCCACCGCATGCGGCAGGCCGCCCACCGCCAGGATCTGGTTGGGGCGGATCCGGCGCTGCTCGTCGCCGTCGCCGTCGACGAGGTCGAACAGGCCTCCGCTGGCCGGGTCGGGAAAGCGTTCGGCAAACGCGGCGGCGGCGTGGTCGGCCAGCGCGCCCCAGACCGCGCCGCCGGGATAGGCGGCGGCCTTGCGCAGAGCGTTGATCCACAACGCCTGCACCTCGACCGGCTTGCCGCGCCGTGGCGTCACCACCCAATCGCCGACCTTGGCGTCCATCCAGGTGAGCTGCTGTCCCGGTGCCCCGGCCCGGACCAGGCCGTCCGGGTCCATGCCGATGCCGAACCGGGTGCCTTGGCGGGTGCCGTCGAGGATGGCCAGGCAGGCCGAGCGCAGCCGGGTCGCCACGTCCGGCGCGACGCCCGCAGCCATCAGGTCGTGGGCGGCGATGACGAACCAGAAGCTGGCATCGACGGCGTTGTATTCGGGCGCCCCGGCGCCGTCGGGGAAGCGGTTTGGCAGCATGCCGCCGTCCACGTGGGCGGACCAGGCGAGCAGGATCCGCTCGGCGACCGCGCGGTTGGTCGCTGCGCGCGTTTCGGCGGCGATCCGCTGCTTGGCGGATACGCGACCCGGACCGGGCCGCGGGTTCGCGAGCAGCAGGCCGCGCATGCTGATGAAGGTGTCGCGGCCCCAATCGGTGAACCAGGGATAACCGGCGATGATGGTGGTGCGGCCGGACGGGCGCGCGACGTATTGCCCGGCGGCCCGCGCCAGCGGCGGTTGCGCGCCACGCTCGGTGGCCTCGGCCTCGGCCAGGATTGCGACCGGCCATGCCGGCGCGGTGTCGGCGCGCAAGGCCAGCGTCGCCGGCCGGGCCAGGTCCCACGACAGGGTGCCGGGCGCGGCCAGGTCCTCGGTGTCGTCGAGGCCGCGGTCCCGCTCGGCGGTGTAAAGGAACCGGCGATACCAGTCCGGCGCCGCCTGCCACGCGCCTCCCCAGGCGGTGACGGGCGGCAGGCCGGGATAGGGCTGCCAGCGCGTCCAGCCCGGCCCCTGCTCGGCGGTGAAGCCGAACCCCGGATTTTCATGATGCAGCGCGTGGTAGTCACGGCCCGACAGCAGCAGCCGAACGCGCAAGGTCGCCGGGCCGCCGCCCGCCCGGGTCCAGCGCAGCGAGGTCTGGCCGCCGGCGACGAACACCTCCTGCACCAGCTCGGTGCCGTCCGGGAGCGCGAAGGTCCAGCGCGGCCAGGGCTCGGCGGCGAAGGCACGCACCCGGGTCGCGCCATCGGGGTGCACGACCTCGCCCGCGTAGCATTGGCTGCTGACCGGCACCGTGCCACCCGGCAGCTCGATGGAGGCTTCCAGCCCGTTCACCAGCACGAACCGCCCCACTTCGGTCTGGCACAGCAGCAGCGCGTGGTAGCGGCGGGTGCGGACGAGCTCGGCGGTGCCGGACGCGAACCCGCCGGCGCCATCCGCTTCCAGCCACTCCCTCACCTCAGCGGCGCTCGGCAGCCACCCCTATGGCGCCGGCACGATCGCGGTCGGGATCAGCGGGCTGTCGAGCTCCGGCTTGCCGGCGATGTGCTGATAGGTGGCGTACACCGGCAGCCCGGTCAGCAAGTCTACCCAAAGCGTCGCCACCGAACGATAGGTGTTGCCGCCATAGCCTTCGCGGTAATGCGCCAGCTTGACCGCGCGATACGTCTTATCGAGCAGCGGGATATCTTCCACGCCATCGTTTCGGATCAGGTCATGCCATTGCGCGACCCCGGCATGGGCCACGGTGTCGAAGCCGACGACGTCGCCGGTGCGGCTTTGGAAGGCGTGCTTGATCGCCGGGTAGGCATAGGCGGCGCCCGGCCAGTCGATGCCCCAAATGCCGAACCAGGCGTCCATCTCCTCGCCGCCCACTTTCATGTGGCAAAGCTCGGGGTTGCCTTGGCTGATGCCGAGGAACTCCATGGTCGGGCCGCCTTTCTGCTCGACCCGCCCGCCAGCGGCCGGGCAGGGCGGTGGCACGGCCTGGTTGGGCTCGGCGAGCGATTCGACATTGTTGCCGACGATCAGCGGCGGAAACCGGCGCAACGCCGCCTCGAGCGCCTCGGTTTCCGGCGTCTTGGCCGTGGCCGGCGCCTCCGGCAGCGCCAATGGCGAGCCGCTCTGCGCCGCCGCGCCCGACGCGGCAAACGCCGCCAGGATTCCGATCCGCATGGCTGTCGATCGCATGTTGCCTCCCTACTCGACGAAAATCAGTGCCAGGCCGCCGGCCTGGTCGGCTGAGAGCAGCACCGGGCCGTCACCTGGCGGCACCGGCACACCCCCTGCCTCGAGTGCTCTCCGGGTCAGCCGCAGCGAGGCGGTGCGGACCAGCAGCGCCGCCATCACCGCGGCGCGGCTGTCGAGCTCGGGTGCGGCGTCGCCGAAGCGCATCGCGGCCGCGTCCGGCGTCGTCACCTCGACCGTCGCCAAGCCAGCCGACAGCACGGCGCCGTGCTCGGTGGCGCGTACCGCCGCCTCGCCGAACAGCAGCGCGAACAGGGCGGCGTAGGCGGCCGGGTCGGCGGCGGCGATGACGATGCCGGCCAGGCCGACGGCGCCGTTCGGGTGCCGCCGCCACGGATCATGCCAGACCAGCTCGGGCGTCAGGTGGTGGCAGAAGAACAGCCGCCCCGCCGGCGAGGCATCCGGTTCCAGGCGCACCGTGCGGAAAGCGGCGTCGTGGACGCGGTCGCCGCCCCGATCGACCGGCCGGGAAAACGCCTGCGGCGGCAGCACCGGCGCACCGGCTTGGCTCAACGTCTCATACAGCCCATCGCTGTCGTTGGTCTTGAACACCAGACCGTTCAGCCCGGCCGGCCAGTCGGTAACGTCCGTGCGCCCGGCCGCACCCGGCATCACCCCGAGCAGCTCGATGTAGTCGGTGCCGAGCACGGCCAGGTTGTTGCTGCTGCCGAGGGTGTGGTGGCCGCGCGGCGTGAGCTGGAAGCCGAGCCGTGTCCACAGCGCGGCACAGTCTTCGAGCGCATCGCGGGCGTTGACGATCACGTGGTCGATAAGCGGGATGGGCAGGGTCATGCGGCGGCTTTCGGAGGCGGCGGTCGGACGGTGCCCCAAGACCTAAGCGGGTTCGGGGGGTTTATGCCAGCGCGGTTGTGAGGGGCGTTGTGCAGTGCGGTTGCAGTCTCGTTGACCCTGCCCACGTTGCTGATTACGAACACCCCACCGCCTTGCCGGAGTTCGACCAGCCGCATGAAAGATGTCCGTGACGCCCTGATGGTGGCGTATCGCAGCGACGGGCAACTCGTCCGCCGCCCCTTGTCGCCGCATCTGCAGGTCTACCGGCCGCAGCTGACGTCGATCCTGTCGATCATGAACCGGGTGACCGGGCTGGCGACGTCGGCCGGTGCCGTCATGATGGTGTGGTGGCTGATGGCCGCCGCTGCCGGGCCGCAGGCGTTCGACCGGGTACAGTGGTTCTTGGGCACGCCGATCGGGCTGTTCATGCTGTTCGGCTGGACGGCGGCGCTGTTCTACCACTTCTTCGGCGGCTTGCGGCACCTGGCCTGGGACCTGGGCTACGGCTATGGCCTCGACCGCACCCACATGAGCGGCTGGGCGGCGATCATCGCCACCGTGGTCGCGACCGTGCTGGTGTGGATCGTCGGGCTGATCGTGTTGCGGAGCTGAGCCATGCAGGAACCGATCGCGATCACTGTCCGCCGCACCCAGCTTGGCCGTGTCCGCGGCAGCGGTTCGGCCAAGGCGGGCGTGCATCACTGGTATGCGGAGCGGGTGACGGCGATTGCGCTGATCCCGCTGACGCTGTGGTTCATTTTCAGCATGGTGCGCCTGGTGGGGGCGCAGCAGGAGACGGTCGCGACCTGGGCCGGGCATCCGTGGAACACGGCGCTGCTGTTGGGTTTGATCGTGATGACATTCCACCACATGCAGCTCGGCATTCAGGTCGTGCTCGAGGATTACGTCAACGCCAAGTGGGCGATGAACATTGGGATCCTGGCGACCAAGGCCATATGTGGCGTGTTGGGTTTGCTGGCCGCGGTCGCGGTGTTGAAGCTGGCCCTTTACTAAACACCGGCCTGTGACGGCCGACTTCCGAGGACTGTGATGAACGCGATCTCCAAGCCGTCGAACGGCGCCTACAACGTGATCGACCACACCTATGATGTGGTGGTCGTGGGTGCGGGCGGCGCCGGGCTGCGGGCGACGCTCGGCATGGGCGCCGCGGGGTTGCGAACGGCGTGCCTCACCAAGGTGTTCCCGACCCGCAGCCATACGGTGGCGGCCCAGGGCGGCATCGGCGCCGCTCTCGGCAACATGGGCGAGGACGATTGGCGCTGGCATATGTACGACACCGTGAAGGGGTCGGACTGGCTCGGCGACCAGGACGCGATCGAGTATATGTGCCGCGAAGCGATCCCGGCGGTGTACGAACTCGAGCATTACGGCGTGCCGTTCAGCCGCACCGAGGACGGCCGCATCTACCAGCGCCCGTTCGGCGGCCACATGAAGGACTACGGCAAGACGCCGGCGATGCGCGCCTGCGCCGCCGCCGACCGCACCGGGCACGCGATCCTGCACACGCTCTATCAGCAGAGCCTGAAACACGAGGTCGAGTTCTTCATCGAGTATATCGCGCTCGACCTGATCATGGACGAGGAGGGCGCCTGCCGCGGCGTGATGGCCTGGTCGCTCGAGGACGGGTCGATGCACCGGTTCCGGGCGCAGTCGGTCGTGCTCGCGACCGGCGGCTATGGCCGCGCCTACTTCTCCTGCACGTCGGCGCACACTTGCACCGGCGACGGCAACGGCATGGCGATGCGCGCCGGCATCCCGATGCAGGACATGGAGTTCGTGCAGTTCCACCCGACCGGCATCTACGGCTCCGGCTGCTTGATCACCGAGGGCTCGCGCGGCGAGGGCGGCTATCTCACCAACGCCGAGGGTGAGCGTTTCATGGAGCGTTATGCGCCGACCGCGAAAGACCTCGCCAGCCGCGACGTGGTTAGCCGCAGCATGACGCTCGAAATCAACGGCGGGCGCGGGGTGGGGCCGAACAAGGACCACATCTACCTGCATCTGGAGCATTTGGGCGCCGAACTGCTGCACGAGCGGCTGCCCGGCATCAGCGAGACGGCTAAGGTGTTCGCCGGCGTCGACGTCACCAAGGAGCCGATCCCGGTGCTGCCGACGGTGCACTACAACATGGGCGGCGTGCCGACCAACTACCGCACCGAGGTGCTGCGCCCGACCGCGCGCGACCCGGACGCGGTGGTGCCCGGGCTGATGGCGGTCGGCGAGGCCGCCTGCGTCTCGGTGCATGGCGCCAATCGGCTCGGCACCAACTCGCTGCTCGACCTCGTGGTATTCGGCCGCGCTGCCGCGCACCGGGCCGCCGAGATCATCAAGCCCGGCGCCAGCCAGGCGCCGTTGCCGGCCCGGGCCGGGGAAAGCTCGCTTGACCGGTTCGACGCCACCAGGCACGCGAGCGGCGGCACGCGGGTCAGCACCATGCGGCTCGAGCTGCAGAAGGTGATGCAGCAGCACGCGGCGGTGTACCGCAACAGCGCCAGTCTGACGGAGGGCGTCGGCAAGATGAAGCGGCTGTGGACCGGGCTCGACGACATGCAAGTCAGCGACCGTTCGCTGATTTGGAACAGCGACTTGGTCGAGGCGCTCGAGTTCGACAACCTGATGGGCAACGCCATGACCACGATGGTCTCGGCCGAGAACCGGCAGGAAAGCCGCGGCGCCCATGCGCACGACGACTTCCCCGAGCGCGACGACCAGAACTGGATGAAGCACACGCTGGCCCGCATCGACGCCGACGGCAATGTCGATCTGGGCTACCGCGAAGTGAAGATGCAGACGTTGACCAACGAAGTCAGCGTCTTCCCGCCGAAGAAGCGGGTCTATTAGGAACCGACATGGCCACCTTTACGCTTCCCAAGAACAGCCGCATCGGCACCGGTACCACCTACAAGGCGGCCGAGGGCGCGACGCGGGTCAAGACCTTCAGCATCTATCGCTGGAACCCCGACGACGGGCAGAACCCGCGGGTCGACAAGTACGAGCTCGACATGGACCGGGTCGGGCCGATGGTGCTCGACGCGCTGATCTACATCAAGAACGAGGTCGATCCGACCCTGACCTTCCGCCGCTCCTGCCGCGAGGGGATTTGCGGCTCGTGTTCGATGAACATCGACGGCGGCAACACCCTGGCGTGCCTCAAGGCGCATGAGGAGGTCCAGGGCGACGTGCGGATCTACCCGCTGCCGCACATGGCGGTGGTGAAGGACCTCGTGCCCGATCTGAGCCAAGCCTACGCGCAGTTGCGCAGCGTCGAGCCGTGGTTGAAAGCCGACACCCTGCCGCCCCCCGACGCCGAGCGGCTGCAGAGCAAGGAGGAGCGGGCCAAGATCGACGGGCTGTGGGAGTGCATCCTGTGCTTCTGCTGCACCACGTCGTGCCCGTCCTATTGGTGGAACGGCGACCGCTATCTGGGCCCGGCCACGCTGCTGCAGGCGTATCGCTGGATCGCGGACAGCCGCGACGAGTTCGACCGGCGACCGGCTGGATGCGCTCGAGGACCCGTACAAGCTGTATCGCTGCCATACGATCATGAATTGCACCCAAACCTGCCCGAAGGGCCTCAACCCGGCGCAAGCAATCGGCGAGATCAAGCAACTGCTGGTGGATCGCAAGGGCTGACACGCGGCGTCGCGCGTCGCTTTCAGCCGGACGCTGCGCTATATTGCGGCCATGGATACGCAGGTCGAGACCGCCTCCCTCTACGAGTTGGACGAGCACGAGTGGCTTTGGCAACAGGCTGCGGCCCTCGCCTCTGGTCGGCTAGGCGACGTGGATGCCACCCATCTGAGCGAGTATCTCGAGAGCATGGGTCGATCAGAGGAACGCGAAGTGCGGTCGCGGATGGCGGTGCTGCTGCAGCATCTTTTGAAGGCCCGGTTTCAGCCTGAGATGGCAACCCGATCATGGTCGGCTACCGTGATTGTGCAGCAAAGCGAACTCGGCGACATTCTGAGCGACAGCGCGACCCTCCGCCGCAAAGCACTGGAACAGTTTCAGGCGGCATACGGCCGCGCCCGCCGTGCCGCGGCTGCCGAAACCGGCTTGGCGTTGGCAACGTTTCCCGACGTCTCACCGTGGACGCTCGACGATGCTCTGAGGGTTGAGCAGCCTTAAACCGATGGCATTCCACGGCACCCTCGCATCCGGACGTCACTCCGCCTGGGCCGACAGCCTGTTCGTCGACCATGCCGTGTTCCGCCTGGTCTGGACCAACCTGGCCGAGGTCATCCCAGGGCGGCTCTACCGCAGCAACCATCCGACGCCGGGGCAGCTCGCCGCGGCCAAGCGC
The DNA here is from genome assembly GCA_963792675.1 of uncultured Alphaproteobacteria bacterium. Lineage (GTDB taxonomy): Bacteria > Pseudomonadota > Alphaproteobacteria > Acetobacterales > Acetobacteraceae > JBBROS01. The sequence continues at coordinate 3,585,403 of CAWBWT010000002.1, read as the reverse complement.
CGGCTCGGGACTCACCACGCTGATCAACCTGCGCGGGCGGCGGCATTGCGGCTCGGATGCGCTGTCCCGCGACGCGGCGGCGCGGCTCGGCCTGCGGCACATCGACATGGCGTTCGAAAGCCGCGGCGCGCCGCATCGCGACCGCATCCTGCGCTTCCACGAGATCGTCCGCAGCCTCGACGGCCCGGCGCTGATGCATTGCAAGTCGGGCGCCGACCGGGCCGGGCTGGCGAGCGGGCTCGCGATCCTGTTCGAGGGCGGGAGCGCGGCGGAAGCGTCGCGGCAATTATCCTGGCGCTTCGGCCATTGGAAACAGGCCCGCACCGGCATCCTCGACGCCTTCTTCCGCCGCTACGCCGCGGACGGCGAGGGCCGGCTGCCGTTCCTCGACTGGGTGCGCGACGAGTACGACGAAGCGGCGCTGAAGCGCGACTTCGTCGCCAACGGGCTCGCCAGCTTCGTCACCGACCGCGTGCTGCGGCGCGAATGAGCCCGCCCCGGTTCGATGCCGGGTTTCGTCAGCAGCTCGACCTGCTGTTCCAATGGCGCCGCGACGTGCGCCGGTTCCGCCCGGACCCGTTGCCGGAGGGGTTGCTGGAGCGGCTGCTAGCCGTCGCCAACGGCGCGCCGTCGGTCGGGCTGAGCCAGCCGTGGCGCTTCGTCACGGTGGACGATCCGGCGCGGCGCGCAGCGATCCGGGCCAATTTCGTGGCCGCCAACGCGGCTGCACTGGCGGCGCAGCCCAGTGATCGCGCCGGCCTCTATGCCCGCTTGAAGCTGGCCGGGCTCGACGAGGCACCGGTGCAGCTCGCGGTGTGCGTCGATCCCGATCCGGCCCAAGGCGGCGGGTTGGGGCGGGCGACCCAGCAGGAAACGGTCGGCTACTCCGCCGTCCTCGCGATCCACACCCTATGGCTTGCCGCCCGCGCCGAGGGCGTGGGGCTCGGCTGGGTGTCGATCCTCGACCCGGCTGCAGCGCTGCAGGCACTCGACCTTCCCGCATCCTGGCAGTTGGTGGCGTTCCTTTGCCTTGGCTGGCCGGCGCAGGACAGCGAGCGGCCGGAGCTGGAACAGGACGGCTGGGCGCAGCGGCAGCCGGTCGCAGTGCTGCACCGGTAGCCTACGCGTTGGCGGCGATCAGCGCGCGCAACCCGGCCAGCATGGCGGCCGGCGTGGGCGGGCAACCGGGGATGACGAGGTCGACCGGCACCGCCGCCGCGGCGCCGCCCGCCACCGCCGGGCTGCCGGCAAACACCCCGCCATCGATCGCGCAGGCGCCCACCGCGACCACCCAGCGCGGCTCCGCCATCGCCAGCAAGGCGCGCTGCACCGGGGCAACCAAACTGCTCGTGACGACCCCGGACAGCAGCAGCACGTCCGCCCCGACCGGCGTGTCCCGGACCGACACGCCGTACTGCTCCAGCCCGGCGGCGGCGTGGCGCAGCATGGCCCATTCCAGCGCGCAGCCGCCGCAGTCGCCGGCGGCGACCGGGTAGACCGCCAAGCTGCGGCCGAGCCGAACGAGCCGGTCCGCGTCGATCCGGGCGGCGAGGCGGCCGACCGCGTCGTCATCCACGGCCGGCTGCGTCACAGCTCCGTTCCGGCCGGGCGGAACCCGAACGACGCCAGGTGCGCCGCGAGCTCGTCGATGCCGACGCCGGCCGCCGCTTGTTCCGCCGCCGGCAGCAGCAGCGCGTCCGGCGCCGCGGCGAACCACGCCCGTACGGTGCCGTCCGCCAACCGCACCCAATGCCAAACCGGGCCGAGCGGGCCGTCGGCGACCGCCAATCCTTCGCCGTCGCGGCGCGGCGGCGCGGCGAACACGGGACCGACCGGCAGGTTGGCGAGCGCCGTGCGCGCCGCGTCCACGTCGGCCTCGATGCCGTCGGTGATGGAGGCCATACGCGCTGCCAGGTCGCCGGTGGTCCGCAACGCGGCGCCGGGTTCGGCAGGGTCGGGGCGCCCGGCGGCGCGCCCGATCGGCCCTGGCACCCCGAGGGCGAGCGCGGCCTCGATCCGCAACGCCCCGAGCGTCGGCCAGGCCCGCCGCAGCGGCGGTAGGGCAGCCAGAGCTTCGTCCAGCGCCGTGAGGGCGGCCGTTGCTGGCTCGGCCGCAACGCCGCCGGGGCGCACGGCATCCATCATCAGCCGGTGCCCGAACGCGTCGGCGCTGGCGGCGAGCAGCGAATCCCGTGCCGTCGCAGCCACCCGCCAAGGCGCGCCGAGCGCCGCGGCGGTGGCACCGATGTCGTGCAGGCGCACGGCGATCCGCTCGAGGGTGAGCATCAGCGTCCGCAGCGCCTCGGCCGATGGCAGCGGATCGGACCCGCAGGCAGCCTCGACGGCGTGCGCGAAGGCGAGAGCGTGGGCGACGGTTGCGGCGCCGTCGATGCGGGCCACCAAGGACGCGGCGGCGTCCGGCGACCGGCCGCGGATCAGGCCTTGGATCCCGCGATGCCCCCAGCCGAGCCGTCCCTCAAGCCGGGTCACCGTGTCGCCGCCCAGCGTCACGCGCCAATAGGCCGGGCCGCCCGGGGTGGGCGGCAGCGGGCCGAGCGGGATCGCAGCGCCGGCAAACTCGAGCATCTCGGGCGGCTCGGCGGGTTGGCCGGCGGCCGGGTTCGGCACCGGACGCTCGGATAGTGGCCGCAGCGCCGGCCAGGTGCCGTGGTCGAGCCAGTGCCGCACGTCCACCGCGTCGGCGGCACGATGGCCCCACAAATCCGCGACCGCGCGCTCGAACGTGGCGGCGCCGGGTCGGGCGGGCGACAACGCGGCATACAGCCCGGCCTCGACCGCGACCGAGGCGACGACCGGGGTATCGGCCTCGAACAAGGCGTGAACCTCCGCCGCGTCGGCCCAGAGCGCCACGAAGTGCAGCGTCGGATCGGATGGCAACGCCCGCGCCATGTCGCGCCAGGCAGCCGGCGACAACACGCGGCGGGGATACGGCCGGCAATCGGCCGGAACCCCGGCGCGGATCAGCCCGGCGGCACTCACGCGCGGCCTTGCACGCCGACGACGACGGCGCCGATCAGCGTCAGCAGCGCGGCTGCGGGCAACACGGCCCCGTGCGTGCCGGCGGCGGCCGCGAGCAGGCCTAGCACGCCGAGCTTCAACGCCCAGCAGCACGCGCCGACCAGCCAGGCGTCGGGCCCCGAACCGGAACCCGCCATCCCGAACGGCAGGCCGGCCGTCGCCGCCAGCGACAAGGCGGCGACCCGGCGCAGCTGGAACGCGGCGTCGGACAGCGCCAAATGGCGGCCCGAGAAGATCGCCGGTGCCGGCCGGTCGGCCGCCGCCCAGCCCAGCAGCGCGAGCCCGGCGAGCAGGCCGGGAATGCCGGGCGCGACGCCGCTGCCGCGTAGCGGCCCGGCGCCGGGATCGGTGCCTCCGGTCAGCACGGCTACGACCAGTGCAGCCAACAGCAGCACCGGCGCCGCCGACAAGCGCGCCGCCACGATCCGGTCGCCCTCGAAGGCGTCGCGGGCCGAGCCGGTGTCAAACGCCGCGAGCGCCGGCGCGGCGCGCGACAACGCAAGCAGGCCGGCCACGACGAGAAGGTCCGTGCTGCCGCCGATCGGGGTGTCGGCGGCGAAGCTCGGGGTCGCCAGCGCTGCGGTGGCCGCAGCCCCGAACGACACCGCGGGCGCGCCGGCGAACACGGCCGACGCGCCGTGCGGCACCAGCCCGGGCTTGCGCCAGAGCCGCCGCAGATCGTGCGCGGGCTGCAGCAACGGCGGCAACGCGCCCCCGTGCCGTCGAGCAGCAGCACGGCGGAGCAGACCTTCGAGCAGGGGCGCGGCCGCCGCAAGTGCTGCGGCGTGCAGCAGGACCGCCAGGAGCCGCATCAGCGGGCCGCCCAGCCGAAGGTTGCGGCGAGCACCAGGGCCAGGGCCATCAGGAGGGATCGCGCCGTTGGACGCGGGCGCCACTCGTGCCAGTCGGGCCAAGGCAGGAAGGGTCGCTTGTTGGCCCGGACCGTTCCGTCTCCTCCGAGGCCGCCGTGCCAGGCCGACCCGGACCCCGCCGCGGCCCGTGCCAGCCAGGCTGCGGCGCCGGTGCAGGCGAGCAGCGGCACGGCCAGGCCGAGGGCGGAGTAGCTTGCCCATTCCGGGCCGATCGACACGCCCCAGACCGAGCCGCCCTGAAGCTGCACGCCGGCCAGCAGGCGGACGCCGGGCTCGACGAGTGCCAGGCCGGATGCCGGCAGCAGGCCGAGCACGACGGCTGCAAGCGCCAGGGCGGCCGTGGCGAGATCGGGCGGGGCGGAGGGCTTGGCCGGGGCCGCCGGGTTGCCGCCCCGCTCGCGCCCGCTGCCCGCCAGCCGCACTGCGGTTGCAGCCAGGCAGGCGAGCACCAGGCCGGCCCCGGCCAGTGCCGCCGCGATCATGGTCAGGGTTGCCGTCCCGCCGAGCCTCGCAGCACCCAGCAACGCCTGTAAGTAAAGCCAGGCCGCCGCGAACCCGAGGGTCGGCGGCAGCGCCGCCACCGATGCCAGCGCGAGCAGCGCCGCGGTTCGAGGTCCGGGCAGCATCGGGCCGGCAGGGCGAGGCAGGCTCAGGCCGGGCGGCGCGGAGGCGCGCAGCAGCAGGGCGCCCGACAAGGCAGTGGCGAGCACCAGCAGCAAGGCAGCCGAGACCGCGAGCGAGGCCAGCGGCGGCAGGTCGGCGGCGCGGGCCAGCAGCGCCACGCCGAGCGAAGCGGCGGCAAGCCCGGTGGTCGCGAGTGCGGCGCCGGCCGCCGCCGGATCCTCGGCCGATGCCGTGCGGCGCGCCATCAACACCGCGGCGGCCGACCCGGCAAGCAGCAGGAGTGTGCCCCACCAACCCGGCGCCATGACGCCGGGCAGGTCGAGCAGCAGCCGCGCCAGCAGGTCGATCGCCACGACGGCGCCAAGCAGGGCCGGCAGCATCGCCGCCGCCGCGATGGCCGCCGCAATGGCGAGTGGAGACAGCAGGACGAGCGTGGCGAGGTCCGGCGGCACGATGCGCATGGCGGCGAAGCGCGGCGTGGGCCACCCGCCATGCGCGGCAACGCACAGGAAGGCGGCGGCTGCAAGCGCGGGCAGCACCGCCCGTGCCAGGCCGCGCTGCGAGGGTGCCCAATCCGGCAGCGGTGCGCCCCAGCTTGCAACCCCGAGGAACAGCACGGCCCCAACCGCGTCGGCGGCGAGCAGAGCCAGCACCAGCGATCCCACCGTGACCGGACCCGCCGCCGCGCAGGCTCCAAGCAGCAGCAGCGGCACCAGCAGAACGCTCGACAACCCGTCGATCGCGAAGTCGAGGCCGAGTTCCGCGGTCGCTTGCGCGGGCGCCAGCGTAAGCGACAGCAGCGCCGTAGCCAGGCCGACGAGGCACATCAATGCCTGGAACCCCGGCACTCGAAGCGGGGCAACCCGGCGGACGGCGCCGAGCGCCAGCAATGCGAAGCCGGCTGCCAGCAGGACGAGCAGCGCGGCCAATGCGGCTACAGGATGTCCAGCGGCTGCTTGCGGCGGGGCGGCGGATGCGCGGCGTCCAGCGTGGCATGGTCCGCTTCGGTCAAGCGCAGCCCAGCCGCAGCAGCGTTCGCGCGCACATGCGCGGGGTCGGCCGCCTTCGGGATGCTGACCACGCCGGGCTGCAAGGTCCAGGCGATCGCCACCTGGGCCGGCGTCGCGCCGTGCCGCTCGGCGACCGTCCGCAACGCCGGCGAGCGCAGCAGGGTGCCGGCCTGGCCCACCGGGGAATAGGCCATCACCGGCATGGAACGCTGGCGGCACCAGGGCAGCAGGTCGAACTCGATGCCGCGGCTGCCAAGGTTGTAAAGCACCTGGTTGGTGGCGCAGCCCGGCGGCAGCTCCTCCATGCCGTCGACGTCGAAGTTGCTGACCCCCCAGGCGCGGATCTTGCCGGCCTCGACCAGGCGTTCGAACGCCTCCGACCGTCTCGGCGATCGGCGTTCCGCCGGGCCAATGCAGCAGATAAAGGTCCAGGTAGTCGGTGCCGAGCCGTTTCAGGCTGCGCTCGCAGGCGGCGGGCAGGGAGCGGCGGCCGGCGTTCTGCGGATAGGCCTTGCTGACCAGGAACACGCGGTCGCGCTGGCCGGCGATGGCCTGGGCCACCACCTCCTCGGCGCCGCCATCGGCGTACATCTCGGCGGTGTCGATCAGCGTCATGCCGAGATCGACCCCAAGCCGCAGCGCGTCGGCCTCGGCGCGCGCGGTCGGCGCCGCGCTCGCCCATGTGCCAGGTGCCCTGGCCGAGCCGATGCTCGGTCAGAGTGCGTCCCTCCGAGCCGAGCGTATCAGGCACGGGCGAACTCCTCCGCTTCGCGCAGCAGGCGCAGGAAGTTGCCGCCCCAGAGCTGGGCGATCTCGGCGGCGTCGTAGCCGCGGCGGACCAGCTCGGCGGTGAGGTTGGCGCTCTCGCCGGCGTCGTGCCAGCCGATGAAGCCGCCGCCGCCGTCGAAGTCGGAGCTGATGCCGACATGGGCGAGGCCGATCCGCCGCACCGCGTAGTCGACGTGGTCGACGTAGTCGGACACCGTGACCTGGTCGGCCTTGGCGCCCTTCTTCAGGAAGCTGGCCACGGCGGTGATGCTGACCATGCCGCGGCAGTCGCGCAGCGCGTCGAGCAGCAGGTCGTCCACGTTGCGCGCCACGTCGCACAGCGCGCGGACGCAGGAATGGGTGGCGAGGATCGGCGTCTTCGACAGCATCGCCGCCTGCAGCGTCGCCTGCCGGCTGACATGCGAGATGTCCACCAGCATGCCGAGCCGGTTCAGTTCGCCGATGGCCTCGCGGCCGAGCCCGCTCAGGCCGCTCGTGCAGCGTGTCGGCGTCGCCGAGGTCGCGGCGCGGGTTGCAGCTATCGGCGAGCGCGTTGTGGCCGTTATGGGTCAGCGTCAGGTAGCGCGCCCCCTTGGCGCGGAATTGCGCCAGCAGCCCGAGGTCCTCGGCCATCGCGTAGCCGTTCTCGACGCAGGGTACGACGGCCGCGACCCCGTCGCGCTTAGCGGCCTCGATCTCGTCGGCCGTGGTGCAGACCCGCGACGTGTCGCCGCCCATCGCGTTGATCGCGTCCAGCATCGCCTGCGCCCGCTCGGTGGCGGCCTTGTGGCCCTCCGGCGTGCGCGGGCCCTGCGGGATGTAGGCGGCGAAGCAGCCCGCCGACATGCCGCCGCGACGCATCTTGGGGACGTCGACCCGGCGCGGCCCGTCCTCGAACGGGGACGGACCCGGCGGCCAAGGGATGTCGATATGGGTGTCGATGGCGACCAGGCTCGGCGTGCAGCGCCGCGGCGTCCTGCCCGGTTCCTTCCGGCACCGGTTAGAACCCCACCCGGTCGCCGCCCTTGAGCTGCAGCATCGCCCGCGCCTCCGCCGGCGTCGCGATCTCGAGGCTCAGCTCCTCGAGGATGCGGCGAATCTTCGCCACCTGTTCGGCATTGGACGAGGCGAGCTTGCCCTTGCCGATGTAGAGGCTGTCCTCGAGCCCGACCCGGACGCTGCCGCCCAGGATGCCGGCCATGGTGGTGAACGCCATCTGGTTGCGTCCGGCCGCCAGCACCGACCAGACGTAATTGTCGCCGAACAGCCGGTCGGCGGTTTCGCGCATGAACATCAGGTTGCGCGGCTCGGCGCCGATGCCGCCGAGGATGCCGAAGATCGTCTGCACCAGCACCGGACCCTCGATGATGCCGCGATCCATCATGTGCGCGAGGTTGTAGAGGTGGCCGACGTCGTAGCACTCGAACTCGAACTTCGTGCCGTGCCCCTTACCGAGCTGTTCGACGATGCCCTCGATGTCCTGGAAGGTATTGCGGAAAATGTGGTTCACCGTGCCTTCGAGGTACGGCTTCTCCCAGGCGTGCTTCCACTTCGTGATCTTGGCGGCGGCGCGCGAGATGTTGAAGTTCATCGAGCCCATGTTGAGGCTGCACATCTCGGGCTTTGCCTGCAGCGGCGCCTCGAGCCGGTCGGCGAGCGTCATGTTGAGGCCGCCGCCGGTGGTGATGTTGATGACCGCGTCGCTCGACTGCTTGATGACCGGCAGGAAGCGCATGAACACGGCCGGGTCGGGCGTGGGCTCGCCGGTTTCGGGGTTGCGGGCGTGCAAATGGATGATTGCGGCGCCCGCTTCGGCGGCCTCGATGGAGGCGCGGGCGATCTCGTCCGGGGTGATCGGCAACGCGTCCGACATGCTGGGCGTATGGATCGCGCCGGTGATCGCGCAGCTGATGATGACTTTGGCCATGTCGTCCCCGTTCGTCGCTTTTGGCGTTTCCCGTCAATCCTGCACCGTGCCGGGCACGTCGAACAGGGGTGGCGGCGCCGTCGCGGCACGGTTATGGTGCGCCCGTGTCGTCCGCGTAGCTCAGCAGGATAGAGCACAGGATTCCTAAGGTAATTGGGCGCGGCGCTTGGAAACGGCGCCGTGGATCCGCTCAAAGTCGGGGAACGCTGCGGTGCGCTCGCGCCATGCCGATCCCGAGCCAAGCCCGGTCGAAAAAACCGGGACGGTGTAGAGACTGGACGGGCGGCGCCTAACGGTTTGCGGGGTTTCGGCCCTGGCGGGCCCATGGCGAAGGGACAGTCCAGACCACGAACGCCGGCCTGGCGACGGGCAGGCGGCGGCGAAAGCCGAAGTGGGATGAATCCTGGGGCCGTGGGTTCGAATCCCGCCGCGGACACCATTCCCCCTGACGGGCCGTGATTGCCGATGCTGCGGCGGTGAGCGAAGCTGACGGCCATCATAACGGGAGGAAACCATGAGCGACACTCACGCAGGCGCCTGCTTTTGCGGCGCCGTCGAACTCCAGGTGACCGGCGCACCCAGTGTCATGGGATACTGTCATTGCCGGTCGTGCCGATCCTGGTCCGGCGGCCCGGTCAACGCCTTCAGCCTGTGGTCGCCCGACGCCGTGCAAGTGACGAAGGGCGCCGAGCACGTCGCCACCTTCGCCAAGACGCCGATGAGCGAGCGGCAATACTGCCGCCTGTGCGGCGGCCATCTGATGACCCGGCATCCGCCTTTGACGATGGTCGACGTGTTCGCGGCAACCCTCCCCGACCTGCCGTTCACGCCGTCGGTGCACCTCAACTATGCGGAAACGGTGCTTCCGATGCGGGACGGGCTGCCGAAACTGAAAGACTTCCCGGCCGAGATCGGTGGTTCGGGTGAAACCCTGCCGGAGTAGCGGCGCCTACACGCCCGGCATTAAACGCCCGGCCACTCGTTCACGCATACGACGCGCCAGCCTTCGGGCACCCGCTCCAGCCGGGTCAGCGAAATGTTGTGGATGGAGAAATGCAGCGCCTGCTCCGCCGTGGCGCCGACCGCATGGGCCACGGCGGCCCGGATGGCGCCGCCATGGCTGACGATCACCACGTCCTCGCCGCCGAAATCCGCCGCCAATCGATCCATCGTGCGGCCGACCCGGTGCACGACCTCCTCCATGCTTTCGCCGCCGGGCGGCCGTTCGGTGGCCGAGAGCGGCCAAAACGGGTGCGCCGGGACGGTGAGGCGGCCGGGAAGGTCGGCGTGCACCAAGCCCTGATAATCTCCTAGATTCTGCTCGATCAGACCGGGGATGACGGCGAGCTTCTGCTCGGGATAGCCGGCGGCGAAGATTGCTTCCGCGGTGCGGCGGGTGCGGCTCAGCGGGGTGCAGGCCCAGCGGGCCGGGCGCGGCAGGCGCGCCGCCAACGCGCGATATTGCGGCTCTTGCGCCACCAGCGTGTCGGGGCAGAGCGACACGTCCATCACGCCGTAAAGCCGGGCGCGCTCGTTCTCCGACACTAGAGCATGGCGGATCAGCCAGAAGCGGGTTTCCATCGATGCAGGTTTCCGTTCGGGCGACTATTCGCCCAGATTGAGCAAGGCGCCGCGGTCGCGGGCGCGGCGGAATTGCCAGGCGAACAGCGCGGTGGCGGCCAGCGTCCAGACCACGTTCAGGCCGGCGGCGGCGGCGAGGTGGTCCCAGCGGATCTCGCCGACGAGGGCGGCGCGCATGCCCTCGAACACGTGGGTGGAGGGCAAGGCCAGGGCGATCGGCTGGACCGCACGCGGCAGCACGGAGACCGGGTAGAACACCGCCGACAACGGTGCGAGGCCGAACGTCACCGACCAGGCCAGCATCTCGGCGCCGAGCCCGTGGCGCAGGATCAGGCTGACCACGGCGAGCGCGATCCACCAGCCCATGACCATCAGGTTGAGGAAGAACAGCACCAGGACCGGCCCCATGCCGAACAGGTCGAACGCATACAGCAGCCAGGCCAAGCCGATTGCCGGCAGCACGCCGAACAAGGTGCGGAGCGCCGACACCCCGACTTGCGCCGCAATCAGCTCCCAGGGGCGGATCGGGCTGACGAAGATATGGCCCAGGTTGCGCGACCACAGCTCCTCGAGGAAGGTGATGGCGACGCCCATCTGGCTGCGCAGCGTCACCTCCCACAACAGCACGCCGCCCAGCAGCGCGCCGCCGGCGATGGCGGCCGGCGAGTTCCCGCGTGACACGAGGTAGCTGGTGGTGAAGCCCCAGATGCACATCTGCAGCGTCGGCCAGTAGATCAGCTCGAGCATGCGCGGCCAGCTATGCCGGTACAGGCACAAATGGCGATACATCATGCCCCAGATGCGATGTGCGCTCACTTGGCCGAGCTCGACGCGGGCTGCGGGCGGGCGTCCTGACGGGCGAGGGATCCCCGGAACAAGTCCGGGGATGACGTCGTTTGCAGCTTGTCCGCGTCACCCGACCGTGCCGCCTCGCCCACCACGTCATGGCCGGACTTGATCCGGCCATCTGCCGGAGGCGGCGCGTTGCTCCGCGCGATATCGAGGAACACCTGCTCGAGGTCATCGCGACCATACCGGGCGATCAGGTCCGCAGGGGCGCCGCCGTCGACCGCGCGGCCTTGCTTCAGCATCACCACCGTGTCGCACAGCCGCTCCACCTCGCTCATGTTGTGGCTGGCAAGCAGGATGGCGCAGCCGCTTTCGGCCCGGTAGCGCTCGAGCCGGGTGCGAACCATGTCGCCGGTGTCGGGGTCGAGGCTGGCGGTCGGCTCGTCGAGCAGCAGCACGTCCGGCCGGTTGATGAGCGACTTGCCGAGCGCCACGCGGGTCTTCTGCCCGGCGCTCAACTGCCCGGCCGGACGATCGAGGAAGCCGTGCAGGTCCAGCTCGTCGGCGAGCTCGGCGATGCGCCGCTCCAGCTTGCGTACGTTATAGAGATGGCCGTAGACGCGCAGGTTCTCCCGCACCGTGAGCCGGGCCGGCAGCGAGATGTAGGGGGATGAGAAGTTCATCCGCGCCAGGGCGTCGAACCGGTCGGTCGCCATGTCGTGGCCGAGCACGCTGATCCGCCCGGCGCTCGGCAGCAGCAGGCCGAGCAGCATGGAGATGGTGGTCGTCTTGCCGGCGCCGTTGCCGCCGAGCAATCCAAGCGTGCCGCCGGGCGGCACCGCGAACGACAGCCCGTCGACCGCCAGCACGTCGCCGTAGCGTTTCGTCAGCGCCTCGGCGCGGATGGCGTCAGTGGACGAGGACGACATCAAGCGGCCGCGGGCACGCCCTTGCTGGTGCTGTATTCGAAGTGCAGCGCGACGCCGGGGTTGACGATCGGGTGAATGGCGTGCGCGGCCATGGCGCCCTCCGAGAACCCCTGCAGGATCAGCTTGAGCTTGCCGGCGTAGGTGGCGACGTCGCCGATGGCAAACACCCCCGGCGTGCTGGTTTCGCAGGTCGCGGGCGTCACCTGCACGTGCATATGCTGCAAATCGAGGCCCCAGCCGGCGATCGGCCCGAGATCCATCGACAGGCCGAAGAACGGCAGCAGGCAGTCGGCTTCGAGCCGGCGCGGTACTGCCGTCGAGGTGCGCGACCTCGACCGCCTCGAGCGTGCCACCCGCGCCGTGCAGCGCGTGCAGCTGGTAGGGGATCACCAGCTCCAGCTCGCCCCGGCCGGCGGCGGCGTCGAGTTGCGCCGCCGTCTCCGGCGCAGCGCGGAACTTGGCCCGGCGGTGTACGACGAACACCTGTTCGGCCACCTCCTTCAGTGACAGCGCCCAATCCACCGCGCTGTCGCCGCCGCCGGCGATCACGACCCGGCGGCCGCGGAAGTCTTCGCGGCGCTTGACCAGGTATTGCACCCCGCCGGTTTCCTCGAAGGCGTGCAGCCCGGCCAGCGGCGGCCGGTTGGGGCCGAACGCGCCGGCGCCGGCCGCGACCATGACCGCCTTGCAGCGGACCGTGTCGCCCTTGTCGGTGCCGAGCGTAAAGGCGCCAACGCTGCCCGACAGGTGGTCCACCCGGCGGCCCAGCAGGCGCGGGACATCGAACGGCGCGATCTGCGCCTCGAGGTTGCCGATCAGGTGCCCGGCGGCGATCGCCGGATGGGCGGGGATGTCGTAAATCGGCTTTTCCGGGTAAAGCGCCGCGCACTGGCCGCCAACCTCGCTGAGCGCGTCGATCAGCACGCTCCGGAGCTTCAGCATCCCGCACTCGAACGCGGCAAACAGGCCCACGGGCCCCGCCCCGATGATGGCGACGTCGGTCTCGATCTGCTCCGGCATGGGCGTTACCTAGCGGTTATTCCTGTCCGCGCAAGTTCGGCCGGGCGGCGAGCGCGTCCACGCACACGGCTTCGAGCTGCCGGGCGACGTGGGCCCAGGAAAACTTCTGCTCGATCAACAGGCGGGCATTGGCGGCCAGACCGGTGCGAAGCCGCTCGTCGTCGAGCAGGCGCAGCACGGCAGCGGTGAACGATGCCGCATCGTCGGCGACGAGCAGATGCTCGCCGGGCACGACGTCGAGGCCTTCGACGCCGATCGTAGTCGACACCACCGGACGGCCCATCGCCATCGCCTCGAACGCCTTGATCCGCGTGCCGCTGCCGACGTTGAGCGGGATCACCGCCAGATGGGCGGTCGCGACGTGCGGGCGGATGTCGTCCACGGTGCCGGTAAAGCGCACGCCGGGCGGGGCAGCGCGCACCAGGCTTTCGGGCGGGTTGCGGCCGACCACCAGCAGGCGGACGGCCGGGCGTGCGGCAATCAGGCCGGGCCAGACGCGGTCGAGCAGGAAGCGAATGCCCTCGATATTGGCCGGGCTGTCCATGACGCCGGTGAACACGATGGTGCCGGCGTCGGGCGCCGGCTGCGGCGGCGGCGGCGTGGGCTGGAAGAAGACGAGGTCCACGCCGGTATCGATCGGGTCCACCCGGGGCAGGGCAAACCGGGCCTGCAGCGCGGCGGCGTCCCGCCGGGACACTGCGATCACGCGGTCGAAGCGGCGCAGCGTGCTGCCCTCGAAGCGCTGCATCTTGCGTGCCTGGCCGGGCCACAGCAATCGCATCGGCCCGGTCGCGACCCGGGCGTGGCGCTCGTAGATCTCGGCCTCGACATTGTGGGTGAAGCACACGGACGCCGCCGGAATGGGGCCGGGCGCGAGCACGGCGGCATGCGGGAAATCCACCAGCACGACGTCCGGCGTCGCGTCCAAGGCGCGGGCCACCGCGGCGCGCCCGGCCGGCGTGTCGTCGGTCGCGACCGAGACCGGGCGCCGGTCGAGCAGCGCGCGCAGACGCCGCAGGGTGCCGGACGGCGTCGCGGGCCAGGGGTGGAAGGTGTCGCAAACCGCATCGATGTCGGCGCGGTGGCGGCCGGCGTCGGGCGGCACGGGCGAGGCGAGCACGATGCGGAACGCGCCGCCCTTCAGCCGCCGCAGGATGTTGGCGGTGCGGATCTTCCCGCCCTCGTCGGTGGGGAACAGAAAGCGGGGAGAGATGAACAGGAGAGTAGGCTTTTGCGCGGTCCTCAGGTGGCTGAGGTTCATCGTACGCGTGGCGGTCGTCACCAGCAGAGGCCTTGATAGGCGATCCCTTCGTGCCGCTGCAGCTCGGGCAAGCCGGCCAGGTCGATCACCGCCTGGCCGGTCAGCCCGGACAGCAGCGCTTTGCGGTCTTCGCCGCCGAGGTGGCCCAGGATCACCAGCCCGGCGCCGTCGAGCGCCTCCTCCACGGTCGGGACCAGCAGGCGGTCGAGGTGCGGGATCTCGCGCTCGATGAAGGCCAGGTTGCTGCCGACCAGGCGGGCGGTCTGCACGTGGCGGTCGAAGATGCGCAGCTCCCAGCCGCGGCCCAGCAGGCGCTCGGCCAGCACCACGAACGGACTTTCGCGCATGTCGTCGGTGCCGGGCTTGAAGGCGAGCCCGAATAGCGCAACCCGGCCGCGCCGGTGCTTGGCGATCATGCCGAAGGTGCGGGCGATGATCGCGTCGTTGCTCGGCATCACCTGGCCCAGGAACGGCGCCGGCACGTCGCGCTGGTCGGCCAGCGCCAGCAGGCTGCGCATGTCCTTCGGCAGGCAGGAGCCTCCGAACGCGAAGCCGGGCCGCAGGTAGGCGGCCGAGACGTTCAGGCTGCGGTCCTCGCAGAACAGCCGGAACGCTTCGCGCGCATCGACGCCATAAGCGGCCAGGATGCCGCCCGCCTCGTTGGCGAAGGCCAGCTTCACGGCGTGGTAGGCATTCGACAGGTATTTCACCGACTCGGCGATGCGGAACGGCGCCACATGCACGGGGGCGTCCACCGCGGCGTAGATGGCGCGCAGCGCCGGCGCGTCGTCGCCTGCGGCGGCGCCGATCAGCGTGAAGGGCGGGGCGTGGAAGTCGCGCACCGAGGTGCCTTCGCGCAGGAATTCGGGGTTGCTGTAATAGGTGAAGCCGTGGCCATGCCGCTTGCCGCTGGCAGCCTCGAGCGCCGGCAGTACGCGCTCCTCGGCGGTGCCGGGCGGTACGGTGCTGCGCATGACCACCACGTGCGGGGCCGCCTTGGCGCCGATCGCGGCGCCGATGGCGCGGACCACCTCGTCCACGGCCGCCATCGACACGCTGCCGTCCGCGGCGCTCGGCGTGCCGACGCTGATGAACGACACGTCGGTGTCGCGCACCGCGCCGGCCACGTCGTCGGTCGCCTGCAGGCGGCCGCCGGCCACGGCGCCGGCGATGAGCGTGTCGATCTCGGCCTCGACGATCGGCGAGATGCCGCGCTTGAGCAGCGCGATCTTGTCCGGCGAGATGTCCACCGCGACCACATCGAACCCGAGCGAGACCAGGCAGCCGGCCGAGACCGCGCCGACATAGCCGACGCCGAACACGGAAATCTTCAAAACGTGCACCTCATCGGCTGGCGGTCGCTTGGATGCCCGGCCGCGGACAGGCTTGAACGGGTCCGCCGCACACGGACCTGGCCGCGGCGTCGACCACGGAGGCCAAGCGGCGGACGTCGCCGGGATGGGCCGCGACCCAGGCAAGCTGCGCGTCGGCGAAGGCGGCGAAGTGCGCAGGCAGGGTGGCGCTGGTGATCCGGGCGCCAAGGTCGGCCGGGCCGCCGGCGTCCAGCATGCGGCGGACCATCAGGTCGCCGAGCGCCGCCCGGAAATGCACGAACTCCCAGAACCATTGCGGCGACCGGGTCGTGTCGCCGGGCCCGGGCAGCGCTTCGGTCGTGTAGGGGCTGTAGCCGGAGAAGTCCCATAGCGGGACCGGATCGGCGCCGGCGGCCGTCTCGATCGTGCGGGCGAGGTCCTGCTTCCAGCGTTCGAACAACGGCGTCAGTCCGGTTTGGCGGAGGATTTCGAGCTGGTCGACATGGCTCGGCATGATGAACACGATCGGCTGGGCGCCATGCGCATGGCTGAGGCGGACCATGTCCGCCACCCCCGCCACCGCCGTCAGCGGCTCGAACGCCCAGGACAGCAGTTGCGGCGTCTTCTCGCGATCCTTGGTCATGAACAGCGAATAGGCGCCCTCGGTGCGCAGCCACCGGGCGAAATTGCCGGCGCTGTTGCGGCCCTCCGCGGTTTGCCGGGTCCGCTCGGGATCGCCTTGGCGCAGCAGCGTCGTCAGGCTGTCGGCGAGCGCCTGGGTCGAGAAGGTGGCAAAGGCGAGGTCCTCGAGGCGCGCCTGGGCGAACCCGGCATTGGCCGTCCCGTCGGCCGCGACGCGCAGGCGCGGTTCGTAGGCGGCCTGCGCCGACACCGCCGCCGAGACGCGCCGGGCGGGGAACACCATCGCGTCCTCGAACGTGACGCCGATCAGCACGAGCTTGGGGTGCCGCGTTTCGAGCGCGTGCTGCAGGAACCGCGCCTGGGTCGCGGGACCGCTGCCGTCGATGGCGAGGTTGAACACCGGGCGCGCGGCGTCCGGCCAGGCCGGGCTTTGCGGATCGAAGCCGACATCGGCATTGGACGCGCCGAGCAGCAGGGTGGACCAGTCCTGCCGCTCGACAAGGTAGGGCTTGGTCAGGCGCGGCCGGTCGGCGGCGGCCGGCTTGTCGGCCGTGAGCCCGGCGATGCGCGGCGTGCCGAGCACGCCGTAGGGATCGACGCCGACGGTGAGCGCCAGGACGGCGGCCGCAAAGCCGAACAGGGCGACCAGCCAGATGCGGAGGAAGCGCTGCATCGTCAGAACTGCCAGTAGAGGAATTCGCTGACCTGGCTCAGCGCCAGGATGCCGAGCACGCTGGTTGCCGCCAGGCCGACCGCCCAGCCGGCGCTCGGCTGCCACTGCAGCCGGCTGAACGCACGGCTGAACGGGGCCAGCTTGCCGTCCTTCAGGTAGGGCGCGGGCAGCGTGATCGCCGGTTCCCAGGGCCGCATGATCTGCAGGATGTTGGGCGGGATCAGCGCCAGCAGCAGCAGCGCCGTCATCCAGCCATACAGGGTCAACAGCACCGGCAGGCTGCCGCCGGCAAAGCCGACGCCGGCGTGGGCAAGCAGGGCGGCGAGCTCCGGCATCCGGTAGCCGATGACGTCCGGCAGCACGGCGCCATGCAGGCCGAACATCCCGGCGACGACGTTGTTGCCGATCGCGACGCTGTCGGCGCGGAAGTAGGTGAGCGCCACCGTCGCGGCCACGAAGGTCAGCAGCAGGCCCACCGGCTTCATCAGCCGCTCATAGCTGACGGTGTCCTTCCAGAACCGCGGCCGATACAGCCGCCAGGCATGGGCGACCGCCAGATAGGAGGCGTGCAGCAGCCCGAACACCAAATAATGGTTGCCGGCGCCGTGCCACAGCCCGGACAGGAACATGGTCGCGACCGTCGGCACGGCGGTGATCATGACGAAGGCGCCCGGCTTCGTGCTGGCGCCCTTGAGGCCCGGCTTGCCGTGGCCGATGCGCCGCCGCGTCATCGCCATCGCCAGTGGATTGTAGACGTAAGCGGTGAGGAACCGGGTCAGCGTGATGTGCCAGCAGGCCCAGTATTGGACGATGCTGGTCGCTTTCAACGGCGAATTGAAGTTCATCGGCAGCTTGATCCCGACCATCCGCGCCAAACCCAGCGCCATTTCGGAATAGCCGGAGAAGTCGAAGTACATTTGCAGCACGAACCCGACTGCCGCACCCCAGGCGTAGAACAGCGTGACCGGCTGCCCGCTGCCGGCGTCGGTGAACAGCGGGATCACCTGCGTCGCGATCCCATCCGCGAGCACCGCCTTCTTGAACAAGCCGACCACGAACAAGGTGAGGCCGACCGCGAGGTTGTCCCAACGGGCGCGGTACTCGGCTGCCTCGAACTGCGGCATCATCTCGCGGTGGTGGACGATCGGCCCGGCGATGAGGTGCGGGAAGAAGGTCACGAACAGCAGGAAGTCGCGAAAGCGGAACTGCTTGATCGTGCCTTGGCTGATGTCGACCAGCAAAGTGAGCTGCTGGAAGGTGTAGAAGCTGATGCCGAGCGGCAAGGCGAGTGCGGCGAGCGAGAACTGCGTGCCCGCGACCGAGTTCACCGTTTCGAGGAAGTAGTCGGTGTATTTGTAGTAGCCGAGCAGGGCCAGGTTGAGGGCCGTAGCCGCCAGCAACAAGGTGCGGCGCCGGCCTTCGTCCTCGGTCCGCACCAGCAGCCGGGCGATGCCGTAGTTGAACAGGATCGAGCCGAGCAGCAGCGGCAGGTACTTGGCGTTCCAACTCGCGTAGAAATACAGCGACGCCGCCGTCAGCCATAGTTGCGCGACGCCGCCGCCAAACATCCGCGCTGCCAGGAAGCAGACCGCCAGTACAACGGGCAAGAAGGCGAAAATGAATTGGTAGGAATTGAACAGCAAGCCGAACTCTCCCCCCAGCCCTGATCGCCCGCCCTGGCCGCGTCCTGGCCGCGTCCACGCAATGAGGCTGCGAATTCCGCCATACCACGGCGCGGATCAAGTTTGGAATTGTCGGCCGGGCCACGGCCGCGGCCGTTCACCCTCCCTTTCCGGACTCGGCCGCGCTTGGCATGCTGCAGCCATGCGCGAGATTTTCCTGCCCGACCCGGCGGCCACCGAGGCGCTCGGCGGCCGCCTGGCCGGGCTGTTGCGGCGCGGCGACGTGGTGCTGCTCGACGGGCCGCTCGGCGCCGGCAAGAGCGCTCTGGCCCGGGCGCTGCTGCGGGCGTTGCTGGGTGATCCGGGGCTCGAAGTGCCGAGCCCGACCTACACGCTGGTCCAGACCTACGACTCGCCGCTGGGGCCGGTCGCGCATTTCGACCTGTGGCGGCTCGACGGCGCGGCAGACCTGGCCGAGCTGGGCTGGGACGAGGCGGAGGTCGCGCTGGTGGAATGGCCGGACCGGCTCGGCGCGCTTCGCCCGGCGGACGCGCTGCTGGTGCGCCTGTCCGCCGAGGGTGATGGGCGGCGGGCGGTGCTGGACGGCTGGGAGACACGGCTTTGAACCTGTTCACGATCCGGCCGGGCGTGCCGTTCCTGCCGACCCTGGCCGACTGGTGGCTGGCGCGCAGCGACGACCCGTTGCGCTGCGCCGACGGTCTTTTTCTCCTGCCGACCCGGCGCGCCGCGCGGGCGCTGACCGAGACGTTCCTCGCCGCCGCGGAGGGACGGCCGCTGCTGCTGCCGCGGATCGGCGCCATCGGTGCGCTGGACGAGGCGCCGCTCGCGCTGGCGGGGGCGCTCGGCCTGCCGCCCGCGGTCGGCGACGCCGAGCGGCTCGCGGCCCTGACCCGGCTGGTGATGGCGCTCGAGGGGCGGCACGGCGCGCCGGCCACGGCGGACCGCGCCTGGCTGCTCGCGGCCGAGCTGGCGCGGCTGCTGGACGAGGCGCATCGCGAAGGGGTCGACTTGGCCGAGGCGCTGCCTCGCCTGGTGGCGGCCGACTACGCCGCGCACTGGGCCGACACGCTGACTTTCCTGCAGATCGTCACCGCGCATTGGCCCGGCTTCCTTGCCGCCGCCGGCAAGATCGACGCGGCCGCCCGTGGCGTTCGCCTGCTGGAAGCGCAGGCGGCGGAATGGGAGCGGACGCCGCCCGACCACCCCGTCGTGGTGGCCGGGATGCCGGGCGGCAACCGGGCCGCCGGCGCGCTGATGCGCGTGGTGGCGCGGCTGCCGCAGGGCGCGGTCGTGCTGCCCGGGTTGGACCACGAGATGCGCGACGAGCACTGGGAGCACCTCGAGGACAGCCACCCGCAGGCCGGGCTGCGCGAGCTGCTCGGGTTGTTGGGCGCGACCCGGGGCGACGTCCAACCGTTTCCGCACCAGCTTGCGGACGCTCCCGACCCGCTCGACGGGCGGGCGGAGCTGGTGCGGCGGGCCTTGCTGCCGGCCCGGGCGCTGGGCACCTGGCGCGAGACGTTCACCGCCGAGGTGCAGGGCTTGCAGCGGCTCGAGGCCGCCGACGGGCAGGAGGAGGCAGTCGCCATCGCCCTGGTATTGCGCGAGGCGTTGGAAACCCGGCACGCGCGGGCGGCGCTGGTGACGCCGGACCGGGCGCTGGCGGCGCGGGTTGCCGCCGAGCTGGCGCGGTTCGGCGTCGTGGTGGACGACAGCGCCGGCGAGCCGCTGGCCGAAACGCCCCCGGGCGCCTTCCTGCGGCTGCTGGCACGCGCCGTTGCCGACGGGTTCGCGCCGGTCGCCTTGCTGTCGGTGCTGAAGCACCCGCTGGCAGCGTTCGGGCTGCGGCCGGCCGAATGCCGGGCGCGGTCGCGCTGGCTCGAGCGGCGGGTGCTGCGCGGACCGGCGCCGCCGCCGGGCCTGGCCGGGCTGCGCGCAGCGGTGCTGGCCAAGCCGGACGCCGAGGACCTGGCCGCGTTCTTGGACCGCATCGAGGCCTGCCTGGCGCCGCTGCTGGCGGTCGCCGGCGCCGGCGACGTGGCCCCGGATGCCGCCTTGCGGGCCCTGATCGAGGCCGGCGAGGCCGCCGCCACCACCCCCGAGCGGCCCGGCGCCGCCCGGCTATGGGCTTTGGAGGAAGGGGAGGCGCTGGCGGTGCACCTGGCCGCGCTGACGGCGGCCTTGCCGATGATCCCGCCGCAGCCGGTGCGGACGCTGCCTGGGCTGCTCGACGCGAGCCTGCAAGGCGCCGTGGTGCGCACTCGGCGGGCGCTGCGCGGGCGGCACGGCACCGAACATCCGCGGGTGGCGATCCTGGGCCTGCTTGAAGCGCGGCTACAGGCCTTCGACGTGCTGGTGCTCGGCAGCCTGGCCGAGGCGGTGTGGCCGCCGGCCGCCGACCCGGGGCCGTGGATGAGCCGGCCGATGCGCCGCGACGCCGGCCTCGCCTCGCCCGAGCAGGGCGTGGGCCAGATGGCGCACGATTTTTCCCAGCTGGCCTCGGCGGCGCCGCACGTCGTGCTGTCCTGCCCGCGTCGCCGGGATGGCGCGCCCGCGGTGCCGGCCCGTTGGGTGGTGCGGCTGGAAGCGTTCCTGGCCGGGCACGGCACGGCGCTGCCGCGCAGCCCGGCTGCTGACTGGGCGCGGCAGCTCGACCATCCCGACGGGTCGCCGGCCCCGGTGCGGCCGCCGCAGCCCCGTCCGCCGCTGGCCAACCGCCCGCGCCAACTCGGCGTCACCGAGGTCGAGACCTGGCTGCGCGACCCCTATGGCTTGTATGCGCGGCACGTGCTCGGACTGAGGGCGCTCGAGCCACTGGAGCAGGCGGTGGAAAACGCCGATTTCGGCAATCTGGTGCATGGCGCGATCGCCGCCTGGGTGCGTGCCTTGCCGGCGCCGTACCCGTCGGATGCCGCATCCCGGCTGCGCGCGGCGATGGCCGAGGCACTGGAAGGAAGGCCGTTGCGGCCGGCACTGGTCGCCTGGTGGCGGCCCCGCCTGATGCGCATCGCCGACTGGGTGGCCGCGCGGGAAGCCGATCGGCAGGTGGCGCGGGCGGCCGCGGTGTCGGTAGAGGTGAGAGGGGCCTGGGCGCTGCCCGGTCTCGACTTTACCCTCAATGCCAGGGCCGACCGGATCGAGATGCGGCCGGACGGGCGGCTCGCCATCCTCGACTACAAGACCGGCGTGGTGCCGACCGGGCGCGCGGTCGAGGCCGGGTACGCGCCGCAGCTGCCGCTGGAGGCGGCGATGGCCGCGGCCGGAGGCTTCGGCGAGGAACGGCGCGGCGAAGCGGCGGAGCTGACCTATTGGCGCCTGACCGGCGGCTTCGTGCCCGGCGAGGAAACCACCCTGTTCAAGGGCTCGCCCGACGCGACCGCGGCCCAGGCGGCGGAAGCCGGCGCGCGCTTCGCCGAGCTGGTGGCGCGGTTCGACGATCCCGATCAGCCCTATCTGTCGCAGCCGCACCCCGGCGCCGCCCCGCGTTTCACCGACTACGCGCAGCTCGCCCGGGTGGCCGAGTGGTCGGCGGCAGGAGACGAGTGATGGACGAATAATGGACACCGTGCTCGACCGCCTCGCCCCACGCGCGCGCGCCATCGAGGAGCAGTCGCAGGCGTCCGACCCCGCCGTCTCGGCCTTCGTCGAGGCCTCCGCCGGCTCGGGCAAGACCAAGCTGCTGACCGACCGCATTTTGCGACTCATGCTGGGCGGGGCGCAGCCGGCGCGGATCCAGTGCTTGACGTTCACCAAGGCCGCCGCCGCGGAAATGGCGCTGCGGCTGCAGCATCGGCTGGGCCGCTGGGTCACGCTCGACGACCCGGCGCTCGACGCGGCGCTGATCGAGCTGGAGGTGCTGCGGACCGACGCGGTCCGGCAAGCCGCCCGGGCCTTGTTCGCCGAGGTGCTCGACCTGCCCGGCGGCATGCGCATCGGCACCATCCACGCCTTCTGCCAGGGGCTGCTGCGCCGCTTTCCGCTGGAAGCATCGATCAGCCCGCACTTCCAGTTGGTCGAGGAGATCGACGCCGAGGCGGAGATGCAGGCGGCGCGGGAGGGGGTGCTGGCCCAAGCCGATGCCGGGCCGGTGGCGCTGGTCGCCGCCCTGGTACGGGCCGACGACTTCGCCGACGTGGTGCGGGCGCTGCAGGCCGACCGGGCACGGCTGGCGCCGCTGATGGCGGTCCCGGCCGACCGGCGCGAGTTGCTGGTGTGGCAGGCGGCACGCTGCACGGCGGCGTCGGAGGCCGAGGTGCTGGCCGACGCGGTCGCCTGGTCGGCCGAGGAGGAGGTGCACGCCGCACTATGGCGCATCGCCGAGGAGGGCTCGCCGGGTGCGCGGGACCGGGCGCAGCAGATGCTGGCTTGGCTCGGCTTGTCGCCGGCCGAGCGCCAGGCGTGCTGGACCGATTGGCTGGGCGAGTTCCAAGGCCGGCAGAACACGCGGCGGTCGTTTGGCACCTTCCCCAACGAGAAGCTGCAAAAGGCGCATCCCTGGATCCGCACCGCGCTCGAGGCCGAGGCTGAGCGGGTGCTCGCCGTCGAGGACCGCCGCCGCACCGTCCGCTGCGCCGAGGCCACGGCGGCGCTGCTGCGGCTGGTGGCGCCGGCGCTGGACGCCTACGCGGCGCAGAAGCAGCGGTCCGGGCTGCTGGACTACGGCGACCTGATCGGCCGCGCCGAGCGGTTGCTGGAAGACCCCGGCGCCGCTTGGGTGCTGTACAAGCTCGACGGCGGCATCGACCATCTGCTGCTCGACGAGGTGCAGGACACCGCGCCGGAGCAGTGGCGCATCGCGCACCGCCTGACGGAAGAATTCTTCGCCGGGCTGGGCACGCGCGAGGGCGACCGCCGCACCTTCTTCGCGGTCGGTGACCCGAAGCAGAGCATCTACTCGTTCCAGGGCGCCGACCCGGCCGAGTTCACTCGCTCGCGCGCGCAGATGTCCGGCCGGGTCGCCGGCAGCGGCCAGGTCTGGCGCGACGTGACGCTCGACGTGTCGTTCCGCTCGACCGCGCCGGTGCTGGGCTTGGTGGACGCGGTGTTCGCCGACGCTGCGGCTTCCGACGGCGTCGCCGACGGCGCCGAGCTGCGGCACTATCCCGACCGCGCCGGCGCCGCCGGCCGGGTGGAGCTGTGGCCGCTCGCCCCGGCGCCGGCGACCGAGGCGCCCGGCAATTGGCTGGTGCCGGAGGTGAACCTTGGCCTGACCTCGGCGCCGCAGCTGCTGGCCGACGGCATCGCCGCCCACGTCGCCGGCCTGCTGGCGGCGGGTGACAAGCTGATCAGCCAGGGGCGCCCGCTCGAGGCGGGCGACGTGTTGATCCTGGTGCGGCGACGCAACGCGTTCTCGACCGCGCTGGTGCGGGCGCTGAAGGCGCGCGGGGTGCCAGTGGCGGGGCTCGACCGGCTGAAGCTGACCGAGCAGGCGGCGGTGCAGGATTTGCTCGCGGCTTGCGACGCGGTGCTGCTGCCCGACGATCAGCTCAGCGTGGCCGCCGTGCTGACGAGCCCGCTCGGCGGGTTGACCGATGACAGCCTGATGGACCTGGCACTCGGCCGCGAGGCGTCGCTGTGGACGACGCTGCAGCGCCGGGCCGAGGAGCGGCCGGATTGGGCGGCGGCGTGGCGCTTCCTGTCGGCGCTGGCGCACCGGGCCGACTACGTGACGCCACACGCGCTGCTGGCCGAGGCGCTGGGGCCGCTCGGCGGCCGCGCCCGGCTGCTGGCCCGGCTGGGCGCGGAAGCGGCGGAGCCGATCGACGAGCTGCTGAACGCCGCCTTGACCTACACGCGGCTGCATCCGCCGGGCCTGCAAGGCTTCGTCCATTGGATGCGGCGATCGGGCGCGGAGGTGAAGCGCGAAGCGGGCGGCGCCGGCTCGGCGGTGCGGGTCATGACGGCGCATGGCGCGAAGGGCCTGCAGGCGCCGCTGGTGATCCTGCCTGACACCACCGGGCTGCCGCCGCCGGAGAAGACGGGCCTCGCGTGGTGCGCCGCCGGCGAGGTCGGGGTGCCGTTGTGGGCGCCGCGCTCGGAGCTGCGCGGTCCCGCCTGGTCCGAGGCGGCGGGGCGGGCCGATGCGTTGCGGATGCGGGAGTACAACCGGCTGCTGTATGTGGCGCTGACCCGGGCGGAGGACCGGCTGATCGTGTGCGGCTGGCAGTCCGGGCAGCGGCCGCCGGCCGAAACCAGCTGGTATGCCGCCGTCCGCCGCGGCTTCGAGCGGATGGGCGCCGAAGCAGTGTCATTCGCGGGCGGCTGGGCTGGCGAGACCCTGGTCCGGAGCAGCCCGCAGGTCGATGCACCGCGCCGTCAAGCCGCCACCACCGCCGCCCCGGTGGCGGCGCTGCCGCACTGGGCCGGGCGGCCCGGCGATTGGGTTCCGGCGCCGTTGCCGGACGAGCCGGCGCTGCCGCGGCCGTTGGCGCCGAGCCGCCCGACCGGCGCGTTCTTCGGCCCGGTGCCGGCCGCCTCGTCGCCGCTGGCCGCCGCGAGCGGGCCGCGCTTCGCCCGTGGCACCGCCGTCCACGAGCTGCTGCAGCACTTGCCGGCGCTGCCCGCCGCCGAGCGCGAGGCGGCCGGACGAGCCTGGCTCGGACAATCCGGGCTGGACGGGCCGACCCGCGCCGACGTGCTGCGCCAGGTCATAGCGGTGCTGGTCCGGCCGGAACTGGCGCCGCTGTTCGGCCCGGCCGGGCGGGCGGAGCAGCCGCTGTCGGGCTTGGTCGGCGATCACGTCGTGTCGGGCGTGGTGGACCGGATGGCGGTGCTGCCGGACCGGGTGGTCCTGGCCGATTTCAAGACCGGCCGGGCGGCGCCGGCGCAGGCGGCGGCGACCCCGGTGCGCTACCTGCGGCAGCTCGCGGCCTACCGCGCGGTGCTGCGGCTTCTGTTCCCCGGGCGGCCGGTGCAATGCTGGCTGGTGTGGACCGAGGACGCGGCGGTGACCGAACTGCCGGACCCGCTGCTCGACGCGCACTCGCCCGGGGCGGCCGGGGCTTGGTTTGGAACCGAATCGGACTAGCTATATCTCCTGTCGCGGGCGGGAGGTGGGCATGGTCAGGCTGTTCGTGTTCGGCGCGGTGTTGGCGGGCGGCTTGGCGGCCGGAGTGGCGCCGGCCGCGGCGCAACGCGGGCGCGACCGCCCGGTCTCACCGCCCAACGCGCTGCCACCGGTGCCCACGCTGCCCACCTACAACGCACCGGTGACCCCGAACTACAACGGCTTCGCCGCGCCCGGATATAACGGTTACCACGGCTATAACAACGGGAGCTACGGCTACAACGGACCGGTCCAGCGCCAAGGGCGGGTGTGGATCCCGCCGTACTACGACCAGTATGGCAACCTCATCCAGGGGTATTGGCGGTAGCTCCGCGGCTGGCTTGAACCGACTCGCGCGCCTGCCCAACTCTTGGGTCCAAGGACTGGCAGGAGAGCAGGGTGAGCGAGAACACGGTGGCCGTGAACGACGACAGCTTCGAAGCGCAGGTGCTGAACGCCTCCGGTCCGGTGCTGGTCGATTTCTGGGCGGAGTGGTGCGGCCCCTGCAAGATGATCGCCCCGGCGCTCGAGGAGATCGCTGCCGAGAACAAGGGCAAGCTGACGGTCGCCAAGGTGAACATCGACGATAACCCGGAGTCGCCGAACAAGTACGGCGTCCGCGGGATTCCGACCATGATCCTGTTCAAGGATGGCAAGCCGGTGGCCACCAAGGTCGGCGCCGCTCCCAAGAGCGCGTTGAAGGAGTGGGTGAGCGGGGCGCTCTAGCCGCCAGCTTTACGCGCTGCTCTGACGGGCAGCGCACCTATCTCTCGACCGGCCGGCCGTTGTGGGAGCCGGTCGAAAAGCCCGTTGCTTTTTTGCTACGACGCCCGAATGATCCGCAGTCCACTCGGAGCGGTCATCGATGGCGGATCAGGCTGGCGACGGCAACCGGTCACCGGGCTCACGATGGCGGACCGCTGCGGCGATTGTCGCCGTCGCCGCACTTGGGGCCAACGCCGCGCCGGCAAATGCCGATTGGCTTGGGTTCTTGGATCGCGCTTCTAGCGACGTTCAAAGACGCCTGACGGGGAACGCGACGCGGGACGCCGCGGATCTGGCCCGGGGACTGGTGCCCGGGTTACCGCGTGCGACCCTGAAACCGACCCTGGACGGCGGGTTCCGGGTATCGGACGGATACGGCCATGTGATCGCTTCCATCCGGCCCGGCGAAGACCTGGCCACCGTCAGCGGCTTGGCAGGCCGTCGGATCGTGATCCAAAACGCGATACTGACGCATAATCCGGACGTGGTCCGGTCGCTGCTGGAGCGGCCCGACCTTCGTGTTGCCGTGGACGGCGACGGCCGGCTCTGGGACCTGCGGCTGCAGCCGTTCGGCGATCGTAACGTGATCGTCGTGGATGCGAGTCCGACCTTGAGCCTGACGCTTGAGGCGTTTGCGCGGCGAAGCGGACTGGAAGGCGTGGCCGTTGCTTCCCTGGTCGAGCGGATGCGCGTCATTCCTCTGATTGCCTCGGATGACGTGTTAGGGATCGGGCAGTTTCGCCGACGCGTCGCTCGCCTTGCCGGGATCCCCGATAGCCGTGAGGCGGCGTTGCGGATGATCGCCGAAAGCGGTCAGAACTTGATCGTGGTGACCGGGCACGTTGAACACGATGCCTTCGTGGTGCGTCCGGCCACGGGCTCGGGCTTCACCGTGCCGTTCGCCGATATCCAGCAAGCCGCCGACGCGGGGCGGTCGAAGGTGCTGTTCCTGGGCTGCCGGGTCGCCTGTGAAAACCCGCTGTCGGGGCCCCTGAAAGACATCTATCAACCGGACATCATCGACGTGCTGTCCGACCTCGATACGACGGGCAATGCTCTTTCGTTGATGCAGCAGCTCTCGCAGAAGGTCGGACCGCTGCTGATCCAGGAAGATCATGGCGGCGGTTTCCGCGTGATCGACGCCGCGTTCGCCCGGGGTCAGGACTTTCGGGTGAACTCAAGGCGGCGCCTTTTTCGTGCGGCTTGCTCACTTCGAGGCCCAGGCCTCGTCATCAACGTCCTTGCTTGGTTTGGGGAACGTTCGCTTTGGCGAGTTGATCTTGGCAGTGCTCACGCCGTGCGTAGGTGTTCCGTTGGCCGGCTGGGCCGCCGTGTTTACCCTCGGCATCGGGCCCACCCGCGCCTGGCGATTGATCAAGGAGGAGAGGGCGGAACGGCTTGGGCTCAAGGACAAGTTGGCGCCGATCAAAGGGCGCGCTCTGCCGCTCTACGCCTATTTTGGCCCCTGGATGCTTGTCACGAACGCGACGGTCAACCTTGGTTCGTTGTTCCTCGCAGGGTGTCTGCTCCTCGCATCACCGGTCGGCGGCGTGATCGCTGGGGTCGTGGGGATCGGAGCGACCGTCGATCTTGCGGAAACGCTGGCCGTCGATCGCGACCGGCGAGGGTACGCTGGGGTTTTTCACCGCACTGCGTCTGGTCGGGTCGCCTCTGCTGCTGCTGACGCTCACCGCCGGCATGCTCGGCGCCGTCATCGCCTGGACGATGTCGCCGAACCTGCCGATCCCAAGCGACCTGGATTTCGAGGATGCCAGCGATGCGGCTTTGCCCATCGGCGTCGGGGTGACGTCGGCGAGCCTCCTTTATGCGCTGGCCTATTGGCTCCGCTTCGAGCGGCTGCTGGCCATTTGCGGGTTGACCGCGCGAGCGCTCACGGCCGTCCCGGGAGCGCCGCTTATATGGCTGGAGAGACATGTTCTCCGGGTCTCGACGTTGCATGTCGAGTGACGCCGCATTGCCCTGGTATTCGGCGTTCGATGCCTTGCGTCAGGCCGATCCCGCTGGCGCGGCCGGGCTGGCTCACTCGTTCCCGGATTTCCGCGACGAGATCTTCGGCCGGCGCGCCTTCGGTCCGGGCGATGAGGCAGGCGAACAGGATGCCGGGCAGCGTCGCCTCGCACTCGGTCGCGCGTCGCTCGCGAGCATCGCTGCGGCGACAACCCGATCGCTCGATGAGGTGCTCGGGGCGGTGCGCCGGCGCGCCTTGCTGCTCGCTCGGATCCGCTTCGGATCCGGCTTCGTTTCGGCCCTCGGCGGAGCCGGGGTGCTCGCGTTCCTGTCGGACAGCGGCGGCGTATCCGGGGCGGCCATATCGGCGATCATCGCGATCGTGGGATCCTTGCTGAGCCTGTTCACCGGCTACATCGAGGATCAATCGGGCGGTGCCGGTTCGGTGTCCAAGCTGCGCGCGGCGGCGATGGACCTGGTTGGCCCGATCGCCGAGATCAGGGGCCGCATCGACATGGGGCTTGCCACACGCGACGACCAATCCGTGGCCGAAGCGATGGCGTCTCTCAACGCAACGGCGGCGAAGCTGCACATGCTGCGAGCCGAACTCGGCTTGCCGCTGGGCGACGTCCGCACCCCGGACGGCCGCCCCGCCGCAATGCCGCCCGACGGCAGGAGTTGAGGCCGTTTTGATCCGAGATGCCCCGGGCTCGGCACCGACCCCGCTCGCCGCCCGGGGACTGTCGGCTTGGTAGGCCGGGTCAGGCCGCAGTCTTGAGCAGCCCCTGCGCCACGACCGTTTCCGCGATCTGCACCGCGTTGAGCGCGGCGCCCTTGCGGAGATTGTCCGACACGCACCAGAACTGCAGCCCGTGCTCCACCGTCGGGTCCTTGCGGATGCGGCTCACGTAGGTCGCGTCCTCGCCCACGCAGTCGATCGGCGTCGTGTAGCCGGCGTCGTCGCGGCTGTCCTGCACCACGATGCCGGGCGCCTCGCGCAGGATCGCCCGCGCCTCGCCGACGGTGACCGGCTCGTGAAACTCGACCGTGACGGCCTCGGAATGGCCGATGAACACCGGCACGCGGACGCAGGTGGCGGCGACCAGGATGTCGGGATCGAGGATCTTGCGGGTCTCGACGGCCATCTTCCACTCCTCCTTGGTCGAGCCGTCATCCATGAACTTGTCGATGTGCGGGATGCAGTTGAAGGCGATCTGCTTGGTGAACTCCTGCGGCTTGATCGGGTCGTTGACGTACATCGCTCGCGACTGGCCCCAAAGCTCGTCCATGCCGTCCTTGCCGGCGCCCGACACCGACTGGTAGGTCGCGACCACCACGCGCTTGACCCGGAACCGGTCGTGCAGCGGCTTCAGCGCGACCACCATCTGGATGGTGCTGCAGTTCGGGTTGGCGACGATGCCGCGCCTGATGCGGCCCAGCGCCTGCGGGTTCACTTCCGGCACCACCAGCGGGACGTCGTGCTCCATGCGGAACTGGCTGGTGTTGTCGATCACGAGGCAGCCCGCGGCGGCCGCACGCGGCGCGTGCACCGCGCTGACCGCAGCGCCGGGGCTGAACAGGGCGATATCCCAGCCCGCGAAGTCGAACGTGTCGAGGTTCTTGATCTTGAGCACCTGCTTGTCGCCGAAGCTCACCTCCTGCCCAGCGGATCGCGCCGACGCGACGGCGGCGATCTCGGACACCGGAAAGTTGCGCTCGGCCAGGGTCTTCAGGATCTCGCGTCCGACAGCACCCGTGGCACCGACAACCGCGACCCTGTAACCGACCATGTTCCATGCTCCTGCGAACCGCGCCGACATTGCGCGGACGCAGCCATTAGTCCGCTCCGGCCCTGGATTACAAGCGCGGGAAACGCCGGGCAGGGTCTTAGCGCAGCGTGATCCAGGCCGGGGCATGGTCCGACGCGCCCGGCGCGCCGCGAACGTCACGGTCCACGCCGCCCGCTTGCAGCCGTTCCGCGGCCGCCGGGCTCAGCAGCAGATGGTCGATGCGCATGCCGGCGTCGCGGGCAAAGCTGTCGCGGAACACGCTCCAGAACGTCCACGGCAGCTTGTCCGGATGAAGCTGCCGCAAGGCGTCGGTCCAGCCGGCGCCCACCAGCCGCGCGTACTGGGCGCGCGGCTCCGGCTGCAGCAGAGCGTTCTTCTTCCAGGACCGTTCATTGTAGATGTCGGCTGTGGTGGGAATGATGTTGTAGTCGCCCGCCAGCACCGCCGGGACGCCGGCGGCCAGCAGGGTCGTGGCGTGGGCGATCAGCCGCTCGGTCCAGGCCAGCTTGTAGGCGAATTTCGGTCCCGGCTGCGGGTTGCCGTTGGGCGCGTAGAGGCAGCCGACCAGCACCCCCTCCACCGCCGCCTCGATGTAGCGCGCTTGCCGGTCGGCGCCGTCGCCGGGCAGGGCAGTGCGGGTCACCACGGGCGCCGCGCCGCGGGCGAGGATGGCGACGCCGTTCCAGCTGCGCTGGCCGACCCACGCCGCCCGGTAGCCGGCCGCCTCCAGCGCCGCCTCGGGGAAGGCGTCCTGCTCGGACTTCAGCTCCTGCAGGCAGGCGATTTCGGGTTCGGCCGTCTCCAGCCAGGCGAGCAACTGCGGCAGGCGCTTCGTGACGCCGTTGACGTTGAAGGTGGCGATCCGCATCCGCCATTCTGACGTGTCGGCGCCGGCTCGGCCATCCCGAGACTTTGGCCTTGCCCGGCCCGTGCCGCCTGCCAATATCGACGGCATGGAGGGCTCCGCGATGCCTGAGACGCGCGCACGTTGAGTGCAGTCATCGAGTTCCGCTCGCGCCGGGACGACACGCTGTGGGCCGTGGTGGCGTCGGTCGGACGCAAGACGCGCGTCGCCGAGATCTTTCCCAGCCGGGAGCGGGCGCTGGCCGACCGGGCCTGGCGCGAGCAGCAGGTGCGGGCCTACGCCGCCCTGTTCCAGAGCTGCCGCCAGCCGCCGCCGCAATACAGCGTCGCCCCGGTGCGGCGCGAGGAGCTGCCGCGGCAATGGACGCCGCTCCCGGCGTTCGGCTTCCTGCGTGGACAGTTCATCTAGACTTGAGCGCCGAACCGCCGCTCGCGGGTCGCGTTCCGGGCAGCTACAGGCTCGGAGGCGATCAATGACCCAATTTATCGACGCGAAGGACGGCACCAAGCTGTACTACAAGGATTGGGGCACCGGCATTCCGGTGGTGCTCATCCATGGCTGGCCGTTGAACGCCGACATGTGGGAATACCAGGCGGGCGTCCTGGCGGCCCAAGGCCATCGCGTCATCGCCTACGACCGGCGTGGCTTCGGTCGGTCGGGCCAGCCCTGGACCGGCTACGATTACGACACCCTCGCCGACGACCTGGCGGCGGTTCTCGACACGCTCGACTTGCGCGGGGCGGCGCTGGTCGGCTTCTCCATGGGCGGTGGCGAGGTGGTGCGCTACTTGGCGCGGCACGGCGACGACCGCGTGTCCAAGGCGGTCCTGCTCGGATCGGTGGTGCCATATTTGCTGAAGACGCCGGACAACGAGACCGGCGTGGACCGCAGCGTGTTCGACGGCATGGTGCAGGGACTCGAGACCGATCGCCCCGGCTTCCTTGCGACCTTCGGCAAGACGTTCTTCGGGGCGGGCCTGCTCAACTTCTCCATCTCGAACGCGATGTTGGATTGGGCCTCCATGATGGCGCTGCAGGCCTCGCCCAAGGCCACGCTCGACCTCGTGCGGGCGTTCTCGGAGACGGATTTCCGGGCCGATTGCGCCAAGGTAAAAGTGCCGACCCTGATCATCCACGGCAGCGCCGACCAGACCGTGCCGCCGGCCAGCAGCAGCCAAGTGGCGGCCAAGCTGATCGCCGGGTCGACGCTGGTGGAATACCCCGGCGCCCCGCATGCGCTGTTCTACACGGAGCGCGACCGGCTGAACCAGGACCTGCTGCGCTTCCTGCACGGGTAGCGCGGTTAGTCCGCCCCGGTGCTGGCCCTGGTGCTGGCCCTGGCGCTGGCCTAGGCGATGGCATGGAAGAACCCGCCGGTGACCTGGCCCCGTCGGCCGCCGGCCGGTCCCAGCGCGTTTCCTTGTCCATCGGCCAGGGTCGCCAGCGCGGCGTCCGCTCCGGGATCGGTGCAACTGGCATAATGGAACTCGTGGCCGCGCAGGCGTGAGCCGGCCGGGCCCAGCACGCCGTCGGCGAGCAGTGTCGCTTCCCGGTAGCCGAGCGTCATGCGGCGGTCGGCGAAGCTGGTGACGTGCCCGAGCAGCCCCGCCATCGGATGGGCGGCGCCGTCCGCGGCGATCAGGGCGGCGCCGAGCGCCATGAAGCCGCCGCACTCGCCATGCACCGGCCGGGTGGCGGCAAACGCACGCAGCCCGGCCTGGAACCGTGCGGCTGCGGCCAGGCGCGGGGCGTGTAGCTCGGGATAGCCGCCGGGGAGCCAGCAGGCATCGGCCGCGGCGGGCGGCGCCTGATCGGCCAGCGGGCTGAACGGCAGGATCTCGGCCCCGGCGGCGCGCCAGCCGGCCAGCAAATGCGGGTAGATGAAGCTGAACGCGGCGTCCTGCGCCAGCGCGACGCGTTGCCCCGGCGGCGGCATGGCGGCGGTCGTCCCCGGCCGCAGCCGCACCGGTCCGGCGCCGGCGACAATGGCGTCGAGGTCGAGGCAGCGCTCGGCCATGTCGGCGAGGAGGGCGAGATGGCGGTCGAGATCGGGATGCTCCTGCGCCTGCACCAGGCCGAGATGGCGTTCCGGCAGGCTCATCGACTTGTCGCGCGGGATGGCGCCGAGCACCGGCAGGCCGATACCGGCCAGCGCCGCGGCGACGCCATCACGGTGCCGCGGGCTGCCGACCCGGTTCAGCACGACGCCGCCGACGCGGACGCCGGGGCGGTAGCGGTCGAGTCCGAGCGCCACCGCGGCGGCGGTCTGCGATTGTCCGGACACGTCGAGCACCAGCAGCACCGGCAACTCGAACCGTTCCGCGAGGTCGGCCGACGCGCCGGTGCGGCCGGCCGGCGCGGCGACGCCGTCGAACAGCCCCATCGCGCTCTCGACCACCAGCATGCCATCGCCGGCGCCGGCCAGTCCGTCGAGCAAAGCGGGCGGCATCGCCCAACTGTCGAGATTGGTGCCCGCCTGGCCGGAGGCGGCCGCGTGGAACGCCGGGTCGATATAGTCCGGCCCCGACTTGGCCGTCCGCACCGCCACGCCGCGTCGCCTCAGCGCCGCGACCAGCCCGAGCGTCACGGTCGTCTTCCCCGACCCCGAGCGCGGTGCCGCAACCAGCCACCCGTCGGTCAAGGCGAGTCCAAGGGGTGCAGCGGACGACCGTCCCCGTCCGGGTGCAGGGCAGCGCCTTGCCTCTTATATAGCGTCTTGTGACCCAACAACTCCGCCGAGGCTGGACGACCGGGGCCTGCGCGACCGCGGCGGCCAAGGCGGCCTATGCGGCCATGCTGACCGGCAGCTTCCCCGACCCGGTGGACATCCCGCTGCCGCGCGGGGGCCGGGCCGCGTTCGCGCTGGCCGAGGCGCGGCCTCGACGGTGCGCGGGCCTACGCGGCGGTGGTCAAGGACGCCGGCGACGATCCGGACGTGACGCATGGGGCCCTGGTCCAGGCGTGGGTGGAGCCCGGCCTCGGCGTCAGCTTCCGCGCCGGCCCCGGCGTCGGCACCATCACCCGCCCCGGCCTGCCGCTGCCGGTCGGCGAGCCCGCCATCAATCCGGTGCCGCGCGCCATGATCCTGGCGGCACTTGCCGAACTGCAGCAGGCGCCCGGCGCGGTGGTGACGGTCGGCGTCGAGGGCGGCGAGCGCCTGGCCGAGCGGACCTTGAACGGACGGCTCGGCATCGTCGGCGGCCTGTCGATCCTGGGCACCACCGGCGTCGTGGTGCCGTACTCCTGCGCCGCCTGGATCGACACCATCCATCGCGGCATCGACGTCGCCCGCGCGATGGGCGTGGCGCACGTGGCCGGGAGCACCGGATCGACCTCCGAGGCGGCGGTGGCCCGGCTGCATGGCCTGCCGGACGTCGCTTTGCTGGAGATGGGCGATTTCGCCGGCGGCATGCTCAAGTATCTGCGCACCCACCCGGTGGCGCGGGTCACGGTCGCCGGCGGCGTCGCCAAGATGACCAAGCTGGCGCAAGGGCGGCTCGACCTGCATTCGAAGCGGGGCAGCGCCGACATGACGGCGCTGGCGGCCTGGGCCGGCGCCGACGGGGCGGCCGTGGCGGCTGCGAACACCGTCGCCGAGGCGTTCGACCGATGTCCGGCGCTGGGCGACCACGTGGCCGCGTCCGCCTGGCAGACGGCCGCGGCAGCGCTGGACGGCAGCGGCACGGCGCTCGACGTCGTGGTGTTCGACCGCGACGGCCGGCTGGTCGGACGCACCCCGGCGCGCGCGGTTCACGAGCGGAACTGCCTCGGGTAGCCGGCGCGATACAAGGCGCTCTCGGCGAACCCGCGTAACCTTCCTGCGCCAGCGCGCGGCCCACCAGGATCAAGGCGGTGCGTCCGGCCGGGGCCGCAGCGAACAGCGCCTCGATCGTAGCGAGCGTGCCGCGCACCAGGCGCTGCTCGGGCCAGCTCGCGCGCACCGCGATGGCGATCGGGCAGTCGGCGCCCAGGATCGGGGTCAGCCGGCCGACCACGGCGGCCAGCTGCGGAATGCCGAGATGGATCGCAAGCGTGGCCCCGGTGGCCGCGAAGGTTTCGAGCTGCTCTGCCTCGGGCATGGCGCTGGCCCGGCCGGGCAGGCGGGTCAGCACCACCGTCTGCACCGTCTCCGGCAAGGTCAACTCCGTGCCGAACAGGGCGGCGGCGGCGGCGAAGGCCGGCACGCCGGGCGTCATCGTGTACGGGAGGCCACGCCGGCGCAGGCGGCGGACCTGCTCGGCGACCGCGCTGTACAGCGAGAGGTCGCCGGAATGCAGTCGGGCGACGTCCTGCCCGGCCTCGTGCGCGGCGACGAACTCGGCCTCGATCCCGTCGAGGTCGAGCGGCGCCGTATCGACCAGGCGCGCACCCGCCGGGCAGTGCGCAAGCAAGGCGGGCGGCACCACGGAACCGGCGTACAGGCAGACCGGGCAGGCGGCGAGCAGGTCGCGGCCGCGGACGGTGATCAGGTCGGCGGCGCCAGGGCCGGCGCCGATGAAGTGGACGGTCATGGGACGGGAAGGTCAGGGCGCAGCCCTGGACCCGCCGGAGTGTGGACATCTTCCGCGACCATCGACAGGGCGCAAGTGGCGGCGCCGTGCACGATGCGGGGCAGGAGCAGGGTGCGCGACCCGGCGAGGGCGGCGGCCTCGGCGACCGAGGCGAAGCCGGTCGCGCGCAGGGCGGTCGCGGACCGTGTCACGCAGTCGGGCTGCGCCCGGGCCAGGTCCGCGTCGGACACCCACAGCAGCGGCACGCCGAGCAGCCGCGCCGCCTCGGCCAAGCCGGCTTCCGCCCGCTTGAACGCCGGCGCCGCCAGCGCGTTGGCCGCACAACCGGCGCGGCGTTCGGCCTCGCGCACCGCGGCGACGATGTGGGCGGCCGGGCAATCGCGGCGGCAGCCGATACCGGCGACGATCACTCCCGTTTCTCCAGGCGCCATTGCGTGACGGTCATCGCCGGGCGGTATGCCGCCATCGACCCCACCTGGTCCAGCCGCTCGATCCCGATCCGGGTCAGCGTGCCGCCCAGCCGTTGCCGCGCCTCGATCAGCGCCGCCTCGGTCGGCAGGGCGATCGCGTTGGCCACCAGGCGCCCGCCCGGCCGCAGCGCCGACCAGGCCGCATCGATGACGCCGGGCCGATGCGCGCCGCCGCCGAGGAACACCGCATGCGGCGGCGGCAATCCGGCCAGCGCATCCGGCGCGTGGCCCTCGATCACGCACAAGGCGGGCACCCCGAGAGCCAAGGCGTTGCGCCGGGCCCGCGCGGCGCGCTCGGGGCACCGGTCGAGGCCGATGGCGCGGTTGGCCGGATGCGCCAGCATCCACTCGATCCCGACCGAGCCGGACCCGCAGCCGACGTCCCACAACAGCTCGCCCCGCCGCGGCGCCAGCGCGGCCAGGGTCACGGCACGGACCTCCCGCTTGGTGATCTGCCCGTCATGCTCGAACCGCTCCTCCTCTCGGCCGGGCGTCAGCGGCAGCATGGCCGCAACCGGGCCATGGACCTCGAGCGCCACGATGTTCAGCGCCGTCTCGTGGCCGTCGAGCGGATGGATGCGCTCGCTGTGCCCACCCAGGGCATCGAGCACGCGGAGCGTATGGGCGACGCCGCGCGACTGCAGCAGCCGGTCGACCGCGGCCGGCGTCGCGGCGCCGGCCGATAGCACCAGCAGGCGCGCACCGGGCTGCAGATGCGGGACGATCGCCTCGACCGGCCGGCCGCAGCAGGACAGGCATTCGGTGTCCTGCAGCGCCCAGCCGAGCCGGGCGGCGGCGAGCTGGAACGAGGACGGCGCCGGCATGATCCGCAGCCGCTCGAGCGGCACGTGGCGCAGCAGCAGGCTGGCGACCCCGAACCACAACGGGTCACCGGACGCGAGCACGGCAACCGGGCCGTCCTGCGCCACTATCCGCGGCACGGCGGCTTCGATCGGGCTCGGCCAAGCGAGGGTTTCGCCATGAATGAACTGGGCCGCCAGCGCGAGGTGCCGCGCGCCGCCGACGACCAGGCGCGCCGCCTTCAGCGCATCGGCGCCCTCGGCCGTCAGCACGCCATCCTCGTTGACGCCGACCACGGCAATGCTTGCAGGTACTGCTCCTATCTCGGCCTCCAGTTCACATTCTCCGCCACTCACGTCTTCCCCCCACCCACCTCATCCCCGGACTTGATCCGGGGATCTGCCACGACCCGGGACAGGGCCTCGCCACCCGCGACAAACAGCCGGGTCGAGCCGGGCCATGACGTTTGAGGGAGCGGGTGCGCGTGCGGCGTGGCAGTCTCGACCCCGTGAACATCCTGATCCTCGGCGGCACCACGGAAGGGTCCGCCATTGCCCGCGCCGTCGCGGCCGATGTGCGGTTCCGGCCGATCCTGTCACTGGCCGGGCGCACGCGCCGGCCCGCCTTGCCCGCCGTGCCCGCGCGACGCGGCGGCTTCGGCGGCGTTGCCGGCCTTACCCGCTACCTGCAGGACGAACACATCGGCGCCCTGATCGACGCCACCCACCCGTTCGCGCGGCAAATGCACCGGCATGCGGCGGAGGCGTCCCGAGCCGCCGGGGTTCCGCGCGCGGCGCTGTGGCGTCCCGCCTGGACCGCGCGCGCCGGCGACTGCTGGACCGAATACGGCAGCATGGAGGACGCCGCCGCCGCCCTCGGGCCAACGCCCCGGCGGGTGTTTCTGACCGTCGGCCAGCAGGAGCTGGCGCCGTTCCGGGCAGCATCCTGGCACAGTTACCTGATCCGCAGCGTCGAGGCGCCGGAGCCCGCGACGTTGCCGCCCATCGTCCGCTGCGTCGCTGCCCGCGGCCCATTCCTGCTGGCGGACGAGCTGCGGCTGCTGCGCGAGGAGCGGATCGAGGTGGTGGTGACCAAGAACTCGGGCGGCGACGCGACCGTGGCCAAGCTCGACGCCGCCCGCGCGCTCGGCCTGCCGGTGCTGCTGCTGGCGCGGCCGCCGGCGCCGGAACCGCCGGTCGTGCCGGATGTCGACGCCGCGCTGGGTTGGCTGCATCAACGGGCCGACCGCATCGTGTAGAGCCAGGCGCCGCCGCCGATGCGCGGGATCGACCGGGTGGTGGCGCTGCCGATCAGCACCAGGGTCCGCATGTCCGCCTGCGCCGGGTCGGCGTCGGCGAGAGTAGTGTGCAGCAGCCGCTCGTCCGGACGGGTGACGGCGACGGCAAAGGCGACCGGCGTCGCGGGCGGCAGGATCGGCCGCACGGCATCGAGCGCCGCAGCAAGCTGCCACGGGCGGGCCCGTGAGGCCGGGTTATAGAGCGCGATCACGAACCCGGCCTCCGCCGCAGCCGTGAGGCGCCGCAGCACCAGCGGCCACGGCTTCAAATTGTCGGACAGCGAGATGGCGCAGAAATCGCCACCCAGCGGCGCGCCCAGCCGTGCCGCTGCGGCCAGCATGGCCGACACGCCCGGCAGCACCCGAATGTCGAGCCCGCGCCACGCCGGCGGCCCCGCCTCGACCGCCTCGAACACGGCGCTTGCCATCGCGAACACCCCGGGATCGCCGCCCGACAGCACCGCGACCCGGCGTCCGTCGGCCGCCAGCGCGAGCGCGTGGCGAGCCCGGTCGAGCTCGACCCGGTTGTCGCTCGGGTGCCGCGCCTGGCCGGGCCGCACCGGCGCGCGGTCGAGGTAGGGGCCGTAGCCGACCAGGTCCTGCGCGCACGCGATCGCCGTCGTCGCTTCGGGCGTGACGAGCGCCGGGTCGCCGGGTCCGAGGCCGACGACGGACAAGCTCATCGCGGCCGCTGCCGTCCGGGGACCAGCACCAGCGAGAAGTAGGGTGCCGCCTCGGGTGCGTCGGCCAGGGGAACGATCCGCTGCCCCGGCATGGTGCCGCATTCGACCAGGGTGGCGCGCTCGGTCAGCCGGGCATCGTCCACCGCGGCGCGGATCTTGGGAAGGTTGCTGCCGACCTTCATGATGACGGCGGCATCGGTGGTCCGCAGCCGCGCCGCGAGTGCGTCCCGCTCCATTGTGCCGGGCAGCACCGTCAGCACGTCGTCGCCGTGCGTCATCGGCAGGCGGGCGGCGGACCAGCAGCCGCTCATGGCGGTGACGCCGGGGATGATCGCGGTCGGACAGCGCGCCGCGAGCCGGTCGAACAGGTACATCGCCGAGCCGAAAAAGAACGGGTCGCCCTCGCACAGCAAGGCGACGTCGTGCCCGGCCGCCAGCTCGTCCGCGAGCAGCTCGGCGCAATCGGCGTAGAACCCGGTCAGCGCCGGTTCGTAGCGCGGGTCGTCCACCGTGATTTCCGTGGTGTAGGGGTACTCGAACCGCAGCAGCCGCGCCGCGGGGGCGATGTGGCCGCCGGCGATGCGGCGGGCGTGGCCGGGCCGCCCGCGCTTGGCGAAGAACGCCACCACCGGCGCGGCCGCGATCACCCGCGCGGCCTTCAGCGTCAGCAGCTCGGGGTCGCCGGGGCCGGTGCCGACCACGTGCAGCGTTCCCGTCATTCGCGCTCGCTTGCCAGCGCGTTGACCGCCGCCACCGCCATGGCGCTGCCGCCGCGGCGCCCTTCGACGATCAGCCACGGCGCCGGCGCGGCGTCGGCCAGCGCCTGCTTGCTTTCGGCGGCGCCGACGAAGCCGACCGGCAGGCCGATGATCGCCGCCGGCGCAGGCGCCCCCGCATCGAGCAGATCGAGCAGGTGGAACAGCGCGGTCGGCGCATTGCCGATCACCACCAGCGCGCCGCCGAGCCGCTCGCCCCACAACTCGAGCGCGGCGGCCGAGCGGGTGTTGCCGATGTGGGCCGCCAGCGCCGGCGTGCGCGGGTCGTCCAGCGTGCAGACCACGTCGTTGCCCGCCGGCAGCCGCGGCCGGGTAATGCCATGCGCGACCATCTTGGCGTCGCACAGGATCGGCGCGCCGCGCAGCAGCGCCTGCCGCGCGGCAGTGGCGAAGCCGGGGTGGAAGCGGATGGCGGCCGCAACCTCCGGCATGCCGCACGCGTGCACGAGGCGGACCGCGATCCGCGCCTCGTCGGCGCTGAACCGGCTGAGGTCGGTTTCGGCGCGGATGGTGGCGAATGACTGCGCGTAGATGGCGGCGCCGTCCCGCTCGTAGGCGCGGGTCATGGCCGGGGCGCCGCATCGACAACATTATAGTGCCATGGACGTCATGGACATTATGAACGTCATGGTCGGACTTGATCCGACCATCTACGCGATGCCGGCGCGGCTGCAACTCGCCCATGGAGCGCCCAGGCCCGGCTGGATCCGCCATGGGCGGCCGGACCGCGTGGACCGTCGGGTCAAGCCC
Source organism: uncultured Alphaproteobacteria bacterium (assembly GCA_963792675.1). Lineage (GTDB taxonomy): Bacteria > Pseudomonadota > Alphaproteobacteria > Acetobacterales > Acetobacteraceae > JBBROS01. The sequence goes on along the minus strand of CAWBWT010000002.1, from coordinate 3,545,592 downwards.
GGCCATCACGGAGTTTAACGTCTGTGCCAGCGCCTCCGGAACGCCACTCGCCCGGCCATTCCGAACGAGATCGTAGCGCCCGTCACGGCCGACGAGCGTCACCGGCGCCGGGCCGGGGTGGGCGCAGCCCTTGGCGCAGCCGCTGACGTGCACCCGCTGCGCCGGGCGCAACGCCGTGGCGAGCCGGGCGGCGTCGGCACGGGTGGGGGTGGTGCCGCTCGCACAGCCCGGGGCGCCGACGCAGGCGGTGACGCGCAGGCGCGGGTCGCCGGGGTCGGTGATCCAGTCCGGGCCGGCGGTGGCGGCGATGTCGGCGCCGGCCCGCACCCGCCCCAGCAGCAGCGCCCGCCAGGGTGTCACGCGGAGGGCGGTGCCGTGGCGCTCGGCCAGGGTGGCCAACGAACGCAGCATCGCGGCGTCGAACTGCCCGAACGGCGGCGCGAGCGCGAAGGCCTGCTCCTCGGTCCCGGGATAACGGACCGGACCGGCCAGCACGCCGGCATCGCGCCCGTCGCCGGGATGCAGGCTCACGCCTGCAGGGGCGCCCGCTGGGGCGATCCGCACCACCAGGCTCGCCGCCGCCCGGCGCCCGCCGAGCACGCCGCCCGCATCGACCTGCACCGCGAACTTGCCCGGCAGCGTGTCGAGCCGCGGATCTTCGGCGAAGGCCCGCTCCAGCCGGGCGGTCACGGCAGCGGCGTCCGCGGCCAAGCCCGGATCGTCGCCGAGCAGCGGCGGCGGCATCACCGCCCGGCGGCGTTCGGCAGCGGGAGGCGAGGCAAGCGCCGCCTCGCACATGGCCGCGGCGAACCGGCCGGCGGTGGCGTTGCTCAAACCCCGGACCTGTACGTTGCCGCGCTGGGTGAGCTCCAGCACGCCATTGCCGTGGCGGTCACTCGCCTCCGCCAAGGCGCGGGCCTGGCCGGGGCTCAAACGGGCGCCGGGCGGCTTGACCCGCACCAGCAGCCCGTCACCGGTCGGCATCGGGTCGTACAGCGTCGGGCACCAGCCGCGCTTCACAGCGGTGCGTCCTCGTCGGCGGCGGCGGCATTGCGCCGCGGGTGCCATAGGCCGCTGCGCTGCGCCTCGGCGAACCGGGCGAGCAGGTCGGCGCGGGCCTCCGGGTTGTGGGCGCGCAGGAACGCATCGACCGCGGCGTCGCCCAGCGTTGCCGCATGCAGCAGGTCGAACTGGGCGTCGAACCGTGCCGGCAGGGTACGCGCATAGGCGTTCAGCGCAGCGAGCGGTCGGGCGATCTCGGCGGCGCCGGCGCGGCCATGGCGCATCATGCCGGCGACCCAGGCCGGGTTGGCGGCGCGGCCGCGAACGACGCGCGCCACCTCCTCGGCAACGGTGCGCGGCCGCGGCGCTTCCGGCACCGACGTGTCGAGATGATACAGCGCCGGCTCGGCCCCGAGTGCCGCCGCCGCCTGGGCGAAGCCGCCCTCGTGCGCAGCCCAGTCCGGGCTGTCGAGCAGGTCGTGCTCGGCGTGGTCCTGGGTGTGCACGAAGGCGTCCGCGGCCGCGACCCGGCGCTCGAGCCCGGCACGGTCGGCGGTGCCGTCACCGTCGCGCCCATAGGCCGTCGCCGACGCGCCGAGCCAGCCGGCGCCGGTCGCGTCGCCGGCGCCGTATTGGCCGGGCGCCGGGCCATAAACCCGCAGCAGCGCGCGCGGGGCTTGGCTTCCGGCCGCGAGCGGGTTCCAGTCCGGCGCCTCGTCGCGGGCGGCGACCGCCCGGACCAGCGCATCGAACAGCGCCACCTGCATCGCGAACGCATCGCGGAACAGCCCGGAGATCCGCAGCGTGACATCGATGCGCGGCCGGTCGAGCACGGCGATGGGGAGGACCTCGAAGCCGGACACCCGGGCGGAACCGTCGTCCCAAACCGGCCGGGCGCCCAGCAGGTGAAAAGCGAGGGCGAGATCCTCGCCGCCGGTGCGCATGGTGGCGCTGCCCCACAGGTCGAGCACGAGACTGCGCGGGTACTCGCCGTGCTCGGACAGGTGCCGGCGCAGCAGTGCCTCGGCGGCGCCGGCGGCGAGCGCAGTGGCGGCGCGGGTGGGAACGGCGCGCGGGTCGACCGTCGTGAGGTTGCGCCCGGTCGGCAGCACGTCGCTGCGGCCGCGCGTCGGCGCACCGGCCGGGCCGGGTTCGACGTGGCGGCCGTCGAGCGCCGCCAGCAGCCCGCGGCGCTCCGAGGCCGCCGACGCTTCGAGGTCGGCGCCGGCCCCGACCTGCGCCGGCGCCCGGCCATACACGTGCAGCCCGTCGCGCACCTGCAGGTCCTTGACGTCGCAGAGATAGGCGTCCAGCCGCGCCAGGGTCTCGTCGGGATCGCCGTCCCGCCGCGCGCCGCATTCCCGCAGCAGCCCGGCGCTGTCGGCGTGCTCCAGGATCGACCGGCGCAGGCTGGCGGCGCGGCGGCGGTCGAGCCCGTCGGCGGCGGCGTATTCGTCGAGCAGGTGCTCGAGCGCCACCGCCGCGCCATGATGCCCGGTGCGGCGCAGCGGCGGGGTCAGGTGGCCGATCGTGACGGCGCCGAGGCGGCGCTTGGCCGGCGCGGCCTCGCCGGGGTTGTTGACGATGAACGGGTAGATCACCGGCAGCCCGCCGGTCAGCGCCACCGGCCAGCAGGACGTCGACAGCGCCGCGGCCTTGCCCGGCAGCCATTCGAGGCTGCCATGGGCGCCGACGTGAACCATCGCATGGACGTCGAGCCGGTGCCGCAGCCAAAGGTGGAAGGCGACGTAAGCATGCCGCGGCGGCAGGTCCGGATCGTGGTAGGCGGCCGCGGCGGTCGGCGGCGCTGCCGCGATCGGGCTGCAGCGCCACCATCGCCTGGCCGGCGTGCAGGTGGCGCAGCACGAAGCTGTCGCCGCACACCGAAGGGTCCTCGTGCGCGGCGCCCCAGGCGTCATGGACCGCCGCCTGCAGCGGCGCCGGCAGCTGCTGCAGCAAGCGGGCGTAGTCGCGCAAGCGCATGAACGGCGACGGCGGCGCGGTGCAGAGCGCCTCCGCGAGCTCGGCCGCACCGTGCGGAGTGACCCGGTAGCTGCCGCCCGGGTCGTCCCGCAGCAGGTCGAGCAGCCCCGCCACACTGGCGAAGGTGTCGAGGCCGACCGCGTGGCCCTGCTGGCCGCCGATGCCGGGGTAGTCGGACAGCACGATCGCCAGGCGGCGGCCGGCGCGCGGCGTCGCCGCCAGCCGGGCCCAGCCGGCGGCTCGGTCGGCCGCGAGCGCGATGCCGTCCGGGTCGGGCCGATGCACTGTCCGCGCGTATTCGAGCGCGGGGTTCGGCGCCGCGTCGGCCTTGAACGAGACGGCGCCGGTCAGCAGCCGGCCGTCCAGCTCCGGCAGGACGACGTGCATCGCGAGGTCGGTTGGCGACAGGCCGCGCGAGGACGCGGTCCAGGCGTCGCGGCCGGAGCCGGACAGCACGAGCTGCAGCACCGGCGCGCCGGCCGCGTCGAGCGGCGAGGGGCCGCGGTCCGGACGGGCGGAGAAGGCGGTGGCGTTCAGCACCACCGCGGGCCGCCAGGCCCGCAGGATTCGGGCGACGTAGGCGGCCGTTTCGGGCGCTTTCAGGCTGCCGGCATAAATCGTGCCGACGGCGAAGCCGCGCTCGTGCAGCGCCGCCGTGAGCGCCTCGATCGGGGCGATGTCGTCGGACAGCAGATGCGAGCGGTAGAACACGACGGCGGCGAGGTGGCCTGCCGTGTTCGGGTTCCTGGGGAGGGATCCCCGGATCAAGTCCGGGGATGACGTGGCTGGTGCGGATGACGGATCTGGTCCCAGGCGGCCGCCAATCACGTCATGGCCGGACTTGATCCGGCCATCTGCCTCATCCTGGGCCGCACCCGGCGCCGTCAAGTCGAGCCTATGCACCCCATGCTGCGGCATCGCCGTCGCGGCGGCGGCGGGGCGCGGCGCGCTTCCCGCGAGGTGCGCCGTCCAGGCGAGCACCAGCGCATTGCCGGCCGGGCCGCCGGCGCGGAACGCCGCGTCGAGCGCGGACCAGGCGTCCGGCGCCACGGTGGACAACTCCCGCAGCCTGGTGTCGTCGGCCGCGTCGCCGGGCAGCAGCACCAGGAAAGTCCCGCGCGCCCGGCACAACGCCGCGAGTTCCTCCGCTCCGTAACGGAAGTAATCGAGGCCGCCGAGCAGGCGGACCACGACGCAGCGAGCATGGCAGACGACCTGCTCGAGGTACAGGTCGACCGACATCGGATGCCGCAACCGCGCCAGCGGCACCAGCCGCATCTCCGGCCTGGCCGGGGTCCAAGCGCCGGCCAACGCGCCCAGATCGGCGTCGGAGAACGACATCACCACCACCGGCGCCGGGCTGTGCCCCAGCTCCTGCGCCGGGGCCTGCTCGTCGAGGCTGCTTACGTCGCGGACGAGGAGGTGCATCAGGCGGCGATGCCGCCCTCGATGCTCGTGGCGATCGCCGCCCGGTCGAGGCCGGTCTGGCCGATCACCACGAGGTGCCCGGCGCGGTCCTCGCCGGGGCGCCACGGCCGGTCGAATGCCGCCGCGAACCGGGCGCCGACGCCCTGGATCGCGAGCCGCATCGGCTTGCCGCCCACGGCGGCGAACCCCTTCATGCGCAGGACGTCATGCGTTTCGGCGACGGTCCGCAGGCGCGCCAGCAGCGCGTCCGGTGCGGCGATCTCGGGCAGCGGCACGACGAAGCTCTCGAAGTCGTCGTGCTCGTGCTCGCCGTCCTCGGCGTCGTGATGCGACGGGCGGGCGGCCAGGTCGTCCTCGGCCGCCGCTCCCAGGCCAAGCAGCACCGCCGGGTCGAGGCGGCCATGCCGGGCGGGAACGACGCGGACGGCCCGCGGCAGTGCGGCGGCGATCTCACCGGTCAGGCGCTCGAGCGCCGCGTCGTCGAGCAGGTCGGCCTTGTTCAGCACGACCAGGTCGGCGCAGGCGAGCTGGTCCTCGTAGACCTCGGCCAGCGGGTTGTCGTGATCCACCTCCGGGTCGGCCGCGCGCTGCCGCGCCATCGCCTCGGGGTCGTCGGCGAAGCGGCCGTCGGCGACCGCCGGGCCGTCCACCACGGTGATCACGCCGTCGACCGTCACCCGCGACCGAATACCGGGCCAGTTGAACGCCTTCAGCAGCGGCTTCGGCAGCGCGAGGCCGGACGTCTCGATGACGATGTGCTCGGGCGGCGGCGTGCGGGCCAGCAGCGCCTCCATCGCCGGCAGGAACTCGTCGGCGACCGTGCAGCACAGGCAGCCATTGGCCAGCTCGACGATGTCGGCCTCCTCGCAGGCCGGGATGCCGCAGCCGCGCAAGGTCGCGGCATCGACGCCGACGCTGCCGAACTCGTTGACCATCAAGGCGAGGCGCCGTCCGCCGGCGTGCTCGACCAGATGGCGCAGCAGGGTGGTCTTGCCGGCGCCGAGGAAGCCGGTGATGACGGTGGCAGGAACGGCAGTCATTCCGCGGCCTCGGCGACGGCGAGGTCCGGCATGCGGCCCAGGATCATTTTCGCCAGCGAAGCCGGGCGCCGGGACGGCAGCACGGTGCCGGTCGGATGCGCCGCGTAGGTCGCGGCATAGGCGAGCAGGTCGGAAGCCAGCGAGGGGTCGAGCCGGCCCAGCAGATAGGTCCACTTGCCCGGTGCCGAGATCGCCGCGGCACAGCCATGGTCGCAGCTCGACAGGCATTTGACCGGCAGCACCCGGACGGCGTCGCCGGCTTCGCGGCCCCGCCTCCCGGCGACCGCCTCGAACATGAACTGGCCCGGCGGCGTGGCCCCTCCGGCAAGGGTTGGCCGGCGCGGCAGGTGGTGCAGACGTGGATCGTGGGCATGGTTCGAGTGTGTCCCGGTCAACGCGGAATGCCGACCGCCCCCGGGCCCCCGCCCGCGAGTCGATGCCCCGGGGCCAGGCCCGGACCACATCGCCGCCACCGGGGCACCCCGCCCGGCGTCGCGTTCCGTCACGGCCGCGCGCGATGCGGCCGCCGATGGCAGGTCTCCTGGCTCGCGGTTCCGGGTGTCGCCACCCACGCCCCCTGCCTGCCTTCCCGGGACATCACCCAGTGGCGTGCGGCAGGGGCCTCGCCGCTCACAGTTGCGGGGACAGCGCCGGTCTCGCACCGGCTTCCCTTTTCACCCTCCGTCACGGCATCAGCCATTAGGAGGGACCATCGGGACGCAGTATGAGCGGTTCGATGGACGCGGGCAAATGGACGTTGGTGCTGGGCGGCGCCCGCTCGGGCAAGAGCCGGCATGCCGAAGCGCTGGTAATGCGGTCGCCGCCGCCCTGGACCTACGTCGCCACCGCGCAGGCGTTCGATGACGAGATGCGGGCGCGTATCGCCGCGCACCGGGCGGCGCGGGCGCCGGGCTGGGTGACGGTCGAGGCGCCGCTCGACCTGCCGGCCGCCCTGGCCGCGCACGGGCCGGTGCTGGTGGATTGCCTGACGCTTTGGCTGACGAACCTGCTGCTGGCCGAGCGCGACGTGGACGCCGCGGCCGCATCGCTGGAAGCGGCGTTGACGGCGCGGCTGGCGCCCACCGTGCTGGTGTCGAACGAGGTCGGGCTGGGGATCGTGCCGGACAACGCGCTGGCGCGGCGCTTCCGCGATGCGGCCGGCATCCTGCACCAGAGGCTTGCGGCCCGGGCGGAGCGGGTGGTGATGATGGTCGCGGGCATTCCGATGCAGGTGAAGTGATGGACGACGAAGCGGCCCGGCACGCGGCCAAGATGGCCAGGCGCAAGGCGGTGCAGGACGCCGAGGTCGCCTCGAAGACGGTCGAGAAGGGCCTGCTGATGGTCCATACCGGGCCGGGCAAGGGCAAGACGACGGCGGCCTTCGGCCTGCTGCTGCGCATGGTCGGCCGCGGCCGGCCGTGCGGTGTGGTGCAGTTCATCAAGGGCGCCTGGAGCACCGGCGAGCGCTCCGCACTGGCCCGGTTCGACGACCTGGTCGAGTGGCACACCATGGGCGAGGGGTTCACCTGGGAAACCCAGGACCGCGACCGCGACGTCGCCGCCGCCCGGCGCGCCTGGGACAAAGCGGTCGAGCTGATGCATCGCCCCGGCCTCGGCTTGCTGGTGCTGGACGAACTCAACATCGCGCTCCGCTACGATTACCTGCCGGAGGCGGAGGTGGTGGCGGCACTGGTCACCCGCCCGCCCGGGCTGCACGTGGTCGTCACGGGCCGCAACGCCCGCCCCTCGCTGATCGAGGCGGCCGATTTGGTGACGGAGATGGTGGCCGTGAAGCACCACTTCGCGGCGGGGGTGAAGGCGCAGGAGGGGATGGAGTTTTGACTGTCGCCCTGATGCTGCAGGGCACCGGGTCGTCGGTCGGGAAGTCGCTGCTGGTGGCCGGGCTGTGCCGGGCGTTCACCCGCCGCGGCCTGCGGGTGCGGCCGTTCAAGCCGCAGAACATGTCCAACAACGCCGCCGTCACCCCGGAGGGCGGCGAGATCGGCCGCGCCCAGGCGCTGCAGGCGCAGGCGGCCGGCGTGGCGCCGAGCGTGCACATGAACCCGGTCCTGCTGAAGCCGCAAAGCGAAACCGGATCGCAGGTCGTGGTGCAGGGCAGAGTGCGCGGCACCGCCCGGGCGCGCGCCTACCAGGCGATGAAGCCCGCGCTGCTGCCGGCCGTGCTCGACAGTTTCGCGCGGATGCGGGCCGAAGCCGACCTCGTGCTGGTCGAGGGTGCCGGCAGCGCCTCGGAGGTGAACCTGCGGGCCGGCGACATCGCCAACATGGGCTTCGCCCGCGCGACCGGCACGCCGGTGATGGTGGTCGGCGACATCGACCGCGGCGGCGTCATCGCCAGCCTGGTCGGCACCCATGCCGTGCTCGACCCGGCCGATGCGGCGCTGGTCTGCGGCTTCGTGGTCAACCGGATGCGCGGCGACCCGACCCTGTTTGCCGACGGGATGGCGTTCATCGCCGCCCGTACCGGCTGGGCGCCGCTCGGCTTGATGCCGTTCTTTGCCGGCGCGGGGACGCTCCCGGCGGAGGACGCGGCCGATCTCCGGGCGAGCGACGGACGCGGCGGCGGGCTGCGGGTCGCCGTCCCGCTGCTGCCGATGATCGCCAATTTCGATGACCTCGATCCGCTGGCGCACGAGCCCGGCGTCGCCCTGTCGCTGGTCCGGCCCGGCACGGCCCTGCCGGTTTGCGACCTCGTGTTGCTGCCGGGCTCGAAAAGCACGATCGCCGACCTTGCATCGTTGCGGGACGCCGGCTGGGATATCGACATCGCCGCTCATGCGCGGCGCGGCGGGCGAGTGCTGGGACTGTGCGGCGGCTTTCAGATGCTGGGCCGCATCGTGGCCGACCCGGACGGCGTGGAAGGCCCGGCCGGCAGCGTCCCGGGGCTCGGACTGCTCGACGTCGACACGGTTTTGACCGGGGACAAGCGGCTGGCCGCGGTGAGCGGGCATGATGCCGACGGCGTGCCGGTCTGCGGCTACGAGATGCACATGGGACGGACGGCGGGGCCGGACGCGGCGCGGCCGGTGCTGCGGTTGGCCGACGGACGGGCGGAGGGGGCGACCAGCGCGGACGGCCGTGTCCAGGGCACCTACCTGCATGGCCTGTTCGGCGACGATGCGCAGCGGGCTGCCTGGCTGCGGCGTTGGGGCGCGGCGCCGTCCGGGCATCGCCACGCCGCCGCGGTGGAAGCGGCGCTGGACGGCTTGGCCGCTCACCTCGAGGCCGCGATGGACCTGGAGCGGCTGCTCAGCCTCGCGCGGTGAGCGCCAGCACGCCGACCGCCGCCACCTGCAAGCCGCAGGCGAGCCGATACAGCACCAGCGCGCGCTCGATATCGTCCGGGGTCGCCTCGGCGCGCCCGCCGCCCATCCAGGCCGCCTCGGCGAGCGCGACGCCGCCGTAGCTGCGCGGCCCGGCCAAACGCAGCCCGAGCGCACCGGCCATCGCCGCCTCGGGCCAGCCCGCATTCGGTGAGCGGTGGCGCCCGGCGTCACGCCACACCGCCCGTAGCGCTTCGCCGGCTCGACCACCGGGAAGCAGGGCGGCGGCGAGCACGATCCAGGTCGCCGCGAGGCGGGACGCCGGCAGGTTGACGAGGTCGTCGAGCCGTGCCGCCGCCCAGCCGAACCGCTCGTGCCGCGGCGTCCGATGGCCGATCATGCTGTCGGCGGTGTTGACGGCCTTGAACACGGCCATCCCCGGCAGCCCGGCGACGCAGCCCCAAAAGGCCGGCGCCACCACCCCGTCCGAAAAATTCTCTGCCAGGCTCTCGATGGCGGCGCGGGCCACCGCGGCGGCGTCGAGTTGGTGCGGGTCACGGCCGACGATGTGGGCCACCGCCGCGCGCCCCTCCGGCAGCCCCAGGCGCAACCCGGACGCAACTGCCGAAACGTGCTGCGCCAGGCTGCGCTGCGCCAGGCAGGTGCTGGCGAGCACGGCGAGCGGCAGCAGCGGGAGCAGGGCCGTCAGCACCATGCCCGGCAGCGCCGCCGCGAGCAGGACCGCCGCCAACGCCAGGGCTCCCGCCGGACGGCTGCGCGGTAGCCTCCGGTCGAGCGTCGCGATCAGCCGCCCCAGCCACACCACCGGGTGGCGAACGGCCTGGAACAGCCAGGCCGGATAGCCGAATGCAGCCTCGATCAGCAGGGCGCAGGCGGTGACCGCCACGGGATTCGGCATCGTGCGGGTGTAGCGGCGTTAAGGATTCCTTCACAGTCGGCTTGTAGCGTGGGCGCATGTCGCTCAACTCCCTTTCGCTGAGCCTTTTGCCGACGACGGCCAACCAGTCGTCGAGCGACCTGCTCGGCATCATCTATGGCAACTCCACCGGTGCCGGGAGCAGCAACCCGGTCTTGGCGCTGCAGCTCGCCCTCAAGACCGAGACCAAAAGCGTGGCCACGGTCGCCAAGGAGCCGGAAACCGCCCGCGACATCGCGACGTTCCGCGCCGCGGTGGCGAAGGCCAAGACGCCGGCCGAACTGCTGGCCAACCCGGTCGCGCGCAAGGTGCTGCTGACCGCGAACGGCTTGGGCGATCAGACCGACTACGGCGCGCTGGTCAGCAAGGCCTTGCTATCGGACACGAGCAAGACTGGTTCACTGGCCAGCAAGCTCACCGACACACGCTGGCTGAGCGTCGCCAAGACCTACGATTTCGCCAACAAGGGCCTCGCCGCGCTGCAAAAGTCGGGTGTCCTGGACAGCTTGGCGAACGGCTATGCGGAAGTGAAATGGCGGCAAAGCCTCGACGCGGCGACGCCTGGCCTGTCCTACGCGCTCGACTTCCGCAGCCGGGCGAGCACGATCACCTCGGTCGATCAGATCCTGGGCGACAAGAACCTGCGCGAGGTCGTGACGGTGGCGCTGAACATCCCCAAGCAGATCGCGTTCCAATCGCTGCAGGCGCAAGAGAAGTCGATCTCGTCGCAGCTGGACATCACGAAATTCAAGTCGGCGGCGTTCGTCGACCAGTTCACCAAGCGCTATTTGGTCGCCGCCGGCCAGGCCGCGGCCGACGCCGCCGCCAGCAACGGCACGACTCCGGCGACCGGGCTTGCCAGCCTGTTCGCCTGAGGAGGTGAGGTTCGAGGGCGTTGCCCTCACCCGCTGGGGCCGGCGGCCCCAGACCCGCGAATGCAAGACCGCCCTGCCTGGACGTGTCGGCGCAACTCACTTATAGCGCCGCGATGCTGGAGCAACAGCTTGTCAACGGCGTCCTGCTGGGTGCGACCTATGCCCTGTTCGCGCTCGGCTTCACGCTGATGTTCGGCGTGCTGCGGATCATCAATCTCACCTACGGCTTCTATTTCTCGGCCGGCGCGCTGCTCGCCTGGTGGCTGACCCGCAGCTACGGGCTGTCGATTTGGGCCGCCTTGCCGCTGGCCGCGCTCGGCGCCGGCGCCATCGCGGTCGTGCTCGATGCGATCCTGCTCACCCGCCTGCGCCGGCTGCGCGCGCCGGAGCTCTCGTTCCTGATGGTGACGCTGGGGGGCGTGCTGGCGCTTTATGCCGCGCTGACCGCCTGGCTGGGTTCCGACATCCGCCGGCTTCCGCCCGGCGTCATCAGCAGCGACGCCTGGACGGTCGGGCCGGTGCGGATCACCGCGGCGCAGCTGCTGATCCTGGGCGCGACCGCCGTGCTCGTCGCCGCACTCGCGGCACTGATGCGCGGCACGCGGCTCGGCCTGGCGATCCGGGCCATGGCGGAAAAGCCGGACGCGGCGCAACTGATGGGGATCAACACCGGGCTTGCCGCGACCCTGGTCTCGTTCGTGTCCGGTTGCCTGGCCGGCGCCGGCGGCGTCCTGATCGGCCTCAACTTCAACGCGATCCAGCCCTACATGGGCGAAACGATGATGCTGCGTGGCTTCGTCGTGATCATCGTCGGCGGCATGGGCGACCTGCGCGGCGCGGTGCTGGCCGGCCTCGCGCTCGGCGTCATCGAGGTTCTGACCGCCGGCTATCTGTCCTCCGGTCTCAAGGAAGCGGTGGCGTTCCTCATCCTGGTCGCGGTGCTGTGGACGCGGCCTTCGGGGCTGTTCGGCCGCGCCGTGCTGCGGCGCGCCTGATGCCCCCCTGGCTCGACGACTTTTTCTGGACCTACCAAAATCTCGTCTACGCGCTTGGCGTCAACGGCCTCTTGGCCTTGTCCATGTATGTCGTCCTGGCGGTCGGGCAGCTCAGCCTGGGGCAAGCGGCGTTCATGGGCCTCGGCGCCTACTCCTCCGCCCTGATGACGCTGCAATGGAAGCTTCCGTTCGCGATCGTGCTGCCGGCCAGCATCGTCGTGCCAGTGCTGTTCGCGCTGGCGATCGGGGTGCCGACGCTGCGCCTGGCGGGCGTCTATCTCGCGATCGCGACCATCGGACTCGGCGAGGTGTTGCGGGCGGTCTACCTCAATGTCGATGCACTCGGCGGTGCGCTCGGCCTGTCCGGCATCCCGCAGCGGGCCGAGGCGTGGATGATCTACGGCCTGCTGGCGGCCGCCGTGCTCGGCCTGTGGCTGGTCGGCCGCAGCCGGATCGGCCGGGCCATGGCGGCGATGCGCGAGGACGAGACCGCGGCGGCGGTGATGGGCGTGCCGGTGCGGCGCTATAAGCTGGGCGCGTTCCTCGCCTCGGCGGTGCTGGCCGGGCTTGCCGGCTGCTTGTCGGCGCACGTCTCGAGCTTCATCGGGCCGAACGAGTACCGGCTTCGAGCCGGCGGTGACGATCCTGTCCTATGCCTTGCTGGGCGGCATCGGCACGCCGCTGGCGCCGGTGCTGGGCGCCTGGCTGCTGACGATCCTGCCGGAGGTGCTGCGCGCGGCCGGCGACCTGCCGGGGGTGAGCGACCTGCGCCTGGTGATCAACGGCGTCATCATCGTGCTGGCGGTGCTGTTCCTGCCGCGCGGGTTGCTGCCGATCCGCATGCGCCGCCGCGCGGCATGAGCCTGCTCCGCGTGGAAGGGCTGAGCCGGCGGTTCGCGGGGCTGGTGGCGGTCGACAAGCTGGACATGCTGGTCGAGTCGGGCGGGGTGCACGCGGTGATCGGCCCGAACGGCGCCGGCAAGACCACCTTGTTCAACCTCATCAGCGGGCTCGTGGCGCCCACCACGGGCCGGATCATCCTCGGTGGCCGGGAGATCGGCACCATGCCGCCGGAGCGGCGCGCCGCGGCCGGGCTCGGGCGGACGTTCCAGAACATCCGCGTATTCGCCGAGATGACGGTGCTCGAGAACGTGCTGACCGCCCTGCACACCCGCACCCGGGCCGGCCTCGCCGGCGTGCTGCTGCGCCTGCCGGGCTTCCGCGCCGAGGAGCGCCGGGCGGTGGGCCGGGCCCGCGTCGCGCTCGACATCGTCGGCCTCGCGGACGCGGCGAACCGGCTGGCCGGCAGCCTGTCGTATGGCGACCAGCGGCGCCTCGAGATTGCCCGTGCGCTCGCTCCGGCGCCGCTGCTGCTGCTGCTCGACGAGCCGGCGGCCGGGATGAACCCCGCCGAAACGGAGCGGCTCGCGGTTCTGGTGCGGCGGATGCGGCAGCTCGGCACCACCGTGCTGCTGGTCGAGCACGACATGGGTTTCGTGATGGACATCTCCGACCGGGTCACGGTGCTGAACTTCGGCCGCAAGATCGCCGACGGGGCGCCGGACGCGGTCCGGCAGGACCCGGCGGTGATCGAGGCCTATCTGGGTGCCAAGGTCGCCGCCCGGCTCGCGTCCGGCGCCAAGGCGGGAGTGCGCGGCGCGTGAGCGGCCTCGAGATCGATCGCCTCGAGGTCGCCTATGGCCGCATCCTGGTCGTGCACGGCGTCAGCCTGCGCGTGCCGGATGGCCGCGTCGTCTGCCTGATCGGCGCCAACGGGGCCGGCAAGACCACGATCCTGCGCACGATCTCCGGCCTGATGCGGCCGCGCGCCGGCGAGATCCGGTTCGACGGCCAGCCGATCGGTGGCCGGGCGGCGTTCCGGATCGCCGCCTCCGGGCTGCGCCAAGTGCCGGAAGGGCGGCAATGCTTTGCCGAGCTGACCGTGGCCGAGAACCTGGCGCTGGGCGCCTACCTGGTCCCGCGGCAGCGCGAGATCGCCCGGCGCCGTGACGCGGTCCTGACGCGCTTCCCCCGCCTGCGCGAACGGATGGAGCAGTTCGCCGGCTCGTTGTCGGGCGGCGAGCAGCAGATGCTGGCGATCGGCCGGGCGCTGATGGGCGCGCCGCGCCTGCTGCTGCTGGACGAGCCCAGCATGGGGCTTGCGCCGCTGTTCGTGGAGGAGATCTTCGCCATCATCGCCGCGCTCAAGGCCGAGGGCACCACGATCCTGCTGGTGGAGCAGAACGCGTCGGCGGCACTGGACGTCTCGGACCACGCCTACGTGCTGGAAAACGGGCGCATCACCTTGGAGGGACCGGCCGCCGCGGTCGCCGCCGACCCGGCGGTCACCGCGGCATACCTGGGCGGTTGAACCCGGCCGTCAGGCGGCCTTCGCCAGCGGCACCCCGATCGCGTCGAAGGTTGCGAACAGCTTGGCGGCCACGTCGGACGACAGCCGGGTGTGCGGCGGCCGGATGTTGAGCCAGCCGTCCTGGCCGGTGTGCCGCGCGACCAGTGCCTTCAAGCCGGGGATCAGCGGCGCCGACGTCACCCCCGAGCGCATCGCCGACAAGGTCCGCTGCGCGTCGGCGCCGGCCGGGCTGTCGGGGCTGGCATAAACCCGGGCATTGGTCGCGCAGCTGACGTTGCTGGCCGCCGAGATCGACCCGGCGCCGCCCGCCAGCAGGTTCTGCTGCAGCGCCCCGTCATCGCCGCAATACACCTCGAACCCGTCGCGGGCGAACGCGTCGATATAGGATTTGGTGTTGCCCCAATCTCCGGTGCTGTCCTTGATCCCCTGGAACGCCCCGGGATGCGCACGCAGCAGCCGCTCGATCAGCGGGATCGTCACCGGCACCGCCGACTGCGCCGGGAAGTGGTAGAAGTAGATCTTCACCGCACCGCCGATCCGCTGCGCGACCTCGCTGTAATACGCGAACAGCCCGTCCTCGCTCGGGTTCTTGTAGAAGAACGGCGGCAGCACCAGCACGCCGCGGCAGCCGAGTTCGCCCGCCCGCCGCGCCATCGACACGGTGTCGGTGATCGACGGCACGCCACAACCCGGCAGCATCAGCCGCCCGGGCACGCCGCGCTCGACCAAGCCCTCCATCAGCTCGCACCGTTCATGCAGCCCGAGGCTGTTGGCTTCGCCCGTCGTGCCGAGCACGCCGAGCCCGTTGCACCCATTGTCCATCAGCCAGCGGCAATGCGCCGCCATCAGGTCGAGGTCGACCGAAAGGTCCGCCCGCATCGCGGTCAGCACCGCCGCGTTCACCCCGCCATACAAGGCATTCGTCATCATCGGACTGTCTCCTTCATCTCGATTGGGTCTTGCGCGTCCGCGGCATCTGCCCCGGCCAGTTCACGATGCGGTGCTCGAGCAACCCGGCCCGGCGTTCATCGGTCACGCGCCCGCGCACCGACACACCCGCCCGGTGCACGCTCTCCGCATCGCCCGACACCAGCGGGTGCCATGGCAGCAAGTCCTTGCCCTCGGCAACCCGGCGGTAGCCGCAGGATGGCGGCAGCCAGTCGATGGACTTCAGGCTCGCCGGCGTGAGGCTGACGCAGTCCGGCACCCAGTCGCGCCGGGTCGTATACTTGCGGCAGCGGCAGGAGTGGGTGTCGAGCAGCCGGCACGAGACGTCGGTGAACGACAGCTCGTCGGTGTCCTCGTCGCGCAGCTTGTGCAGGCAGCAGCGGCCGCAGCCGTCGCACAGCAACTCCCATTGCTCGTCGGTCATGCGGTCGAGCGGCGTGGTTTTCCAAAAGGGCGGTGGGGCAGGCATCGGCGGACGTTAGCAGATGATGCGGCCCGGGGCACAGGCCGCGCGCCGTCACGCGCCGGTGTTGGTCCGCATGCCACAAAACATTACAGATCACCACGGAATATCCAGCGAGCTGCGTGATATCCAAAGTAGGTTGTTGGTTGGAATGAGCCGGGGCATGAGCAGGGTTGCGGCACCGACCGGATCGTCCGGCGCAGGTTCCCGAGCGGCCGGGCCCCGCCCCCGCGTTCGGCCCGGCGCATGACCGGGGGCGAGCTGGTCATCATCGGCCTCGTGCTGGCGCTGATCGCCATGCTTCTGCACGCCGTGCTCGAGGGGCGTGCGCACGCCCGTTCGATGGCCGCGGCGAGCGGCCGGGTCCTTGCCCACTCGGCGCAGATCGAGGCGATCTTCGGCGGCATGATCGACGGCATCATGGTGCTCGACGCCGACATGCGCCTGCTGCGTTGGAACGAGCGCTTCGCCGAGGTGGCGGGCGTGCCGCCCGGGCTGCTGCGCATCGGCCTCGAGCTCGAGCACATCCTGCGGGCTCAGGCGGTCTGCGGCGAGTTCGGCGCCGTCGACGTCGAGGAGGAGGTCGCGCGCCGCACCGCCCTCTTCCGTTCGGGCTTCAACGTCGGCACGATCGAGCGGATGCGGCCGAACGGCCAGGTGCTGGAGCTGCGCCGCAACGCCTTGCCGGGCGGCGGCTTCGTGACGCTCTACACCGACATCACCGACCGGCGCCGGGCCGAGCAGCGGCTGCGGCAGGCGCAGCGGATGGAGGCGGTGGGCCAGCTGACGAGCGGGCTCGCGCACGACTTCAACAACCTGCTGACCGCCATCATCGGCAACATCGACCTGACCGAGCGCAACCTGCATCGCGGTGACGCCGCCCGGATGGAGCGGCATGTCGGCGCCGCCCGGGCCGCCACGCAGCGCGCCGCCGTCCTGGTGCAGCAATTGCTCGCCTTCGCGCGAAAGCAGCGGCTGCAGCCCGGCCCGATCGACATCAACCGGACCGTCACAGAGATGTGCGCCGTGCTGCGCCGCTCGATCGGCGAGGACCGCCGGCTCGAGACCGTGCTTGCGCCGGCGCTGTGGGCGGCGGTGGCGGATGGGCGGCAGCTCGAGACGGCGCTGCTCCACCTCGCCGCCAATGCGTGCGAGGCGATGGACGGGGGTGGCGCGATCACCGTCGAAACCTCGAACGTCGACATCCAAGCCGGCCAGCCTCTTGGACCGGACGAGCTGACGCCGGGCCAGTACGTGCTCATTTCGGTGCAGGACACCGGCGCCGGCATGTCCGGCGACGTGCTCGCCCGGGTGTTCGAACCGTTTTTCACCACCAAGCAAAGCGGGCAGGGCTCGGGTCTCGGCCTGTCTCAGGTGTTCGGCTTCATCAAGCAATCCGACGGTCACGTGCGGATCGAGAGCGCGCCCGGCGCCGGCACCACGGTGCGGCTGTTCCTGCCGCGGGCCGCGCTTGCCCCCGCGCCGCGCCTGCTTGCCCCGGCCGAGGGCGAGGCGGTCACCGCTTAGTGAGGCTTCAGCGGACGTCGAGCGCCAGGAACGCCGCCGCCCCGGCGCCCAGCAGGAGGAACGGCGAGACCCGCGTCGCGGTGAGCACCACCGTGGACAGCGCCGCCACCGCCCAGGCGTAGGGACCGCCGCGTGAGGCCTGCACCAGGGTGAGCGACGCCGCCAGGATCAGCCCGGCTGCCACCGGCGCCAGGCCGCCCTCGATGGCCCGCTGCCAGCGGGCGCCGCGATGCCGTGCCCATAGCCGGGCCAACCCGTAGAGCAGCAGCGACGAGGGCACGAAGATCGCCACCGACGCGACCACCGCGCCCAGCCAGCCATCCACCACCCAGCCGATCAGCGTCACCAGCAGCGAGCCCGGGCCCGGCGCCAGCCGCGACAGCGCGAACAGCGTGACGAACGCTTCCTCGTCCATCCAGTGCTGCTGGATCACCGCCTGGCGGTGGATCTCCGACACCACGCTCTGCCCGCCGCCGATGGTCGCGAACGACAGCGGCGCGAACACCGCCGCCAGTGCGAGCAACGGCGCGACCCGCGTAGTCACGCTCCCGTCTGACGCCACGCGTAACCGACGCTCAGCGGCACGGTCACGGCCATCACCGCCAGCAGCGGCAGCCGCAGCACGCCGACGCCGACGAACACCGCCACCATGATGGCGGCCGGCGCCGGGCGGAGGCAGCGCCGGGCGGCGCGCAAACCCATCGCCGCGCCAAGTCCCACCGCCGCCGCCGCCACGCCGTCCAGCGCGGTGCGCACCGGGACGTTCTGCGCGAGCCCGGTGGTCAGCGCGACCAGCCCGATCATCACCAGCCCCGGCGGCACCGTCATTGCCAGCGCACCGACGATCGCGCCGCGGCCGCCATGCAAGCGGAAGCCGAGCCAGATCGCCAGGTTCAGCACGTTGATGCCCGGGAACACCTGGCACACCGCAAGGCCGCTCAGGAACTCGGTCTCAGTGACCCAGCCCTTCTCGTGCACCACGAGGCGCAGCATCCAGGCGCTCAGGCCGCCGCCGAAGCTGGTCAGGCCGACGCGGGCGATCAGCGCCGCGTAGTCCAGCAAGGTCGGAGTCGCCGTCGGCATCGTCCGAGCCTCGGTTGACGGTCCGGCGATGTCAAACCCGGTCCGGTCGTGCGGGCGCCGCCGTTGGTGTATGAGGCGCCCTCATCCTGCGCCGGACCCCCTTTGCCCATTTCCCGCCCCAGCCCGATCGGCTTCGTGTTGGCGACCATCGCCATCGATGCGCTGGCGTTCGGCATCATCGTGCCGGTCGTGCCCACCCTGGTGATGCAGCTTTCGGGGCAGGGGCAGTCGGCGGCGTCGTTCTGGATGGGTACGCTGCTGGCGGCGTTCTCGGCGATGCAGTTCCTGTGCGCGCCGATGCTGGGCGCGTTGAGCGATCGGTTCGGGCGCAAGCCGGTGCTGCTGATCTCGCTGGCCGGCATCTGCGTCAACAATGCCATGCTCGCCTGGGCGCCGACGCTGACCTGGTTGTTGGTCGGCCGGCTGGTGGCGGGCGGCACCGCGGCCAACTTTGCCGCCGCGACCGCGTCCATCGCCGACGTTTCCACGCCGGAGCAGCGGGCGCAGCGGTTCGGCCTGATCGGCGCCATGTTCGGGCTGGGCTTCGTGATCGGCCCGGCGCTCGGCGGCTTCCTCGGCACCTACGGCACACGGGTGCCGTTCCTGGTGGCGGGCGCGCTGGCCGGGCTGAACTTGATCTACGGCGCGATCGCGGTGCCGGAAACCTTGCGGCCTGAGGATCGCCGTCCGGTGCGCTGGGCCGCCGCCAACCCACTCGGCAACCTGCGCGTCGTGCTGCGTGACCCGTCCTACCTGCGCCTGGTGATCGCTTGGTGCTGCACCTGGTTCGCGCTCGGCGCGCTGCAAAGCAGCTTCGTCCTCGCCAACGACTTGCGGCTGGGCTGGGGCACGCGTGAGAACGGGCTGGCGCTGGCGACGGTCGGGGTCGGTTCGGCCGTGGTGCAGGGATTCCTGGTGCGGCGAGTGGTTCCGTGGCTGGGCGAACGGCGCGCGGCATTGACCGGTTACGCGCTGGCCGGCATGGCCTACGTGCTGTTCGGGCTGGCGAACCGGCCGTGGATCCTGTTCGCCGGCATCGCCCTGCAATCGGCCTCGGCCATCAGCGGGCCGGCGGTGCAGGCGATGGTGTCGGCGCGCGCCGGGCCGAGCCGGCAAGGCCAGGTGCAGGGGGCCCTGTCGTCGTTCCAGGGATTGACCACGATCGGCGCGCCGCTGCTGGCCGGCTGGGTGTTCGGCGTGTTCGCCGCCCCCGACGCCGCCATCAGCCTGCCCGGCGCTCCGTTCTTCATGGCGGCGGTGGCCTATGCGGCGGCGTTCTGGTCGGTGCTGGGCTTGCGGATGGCAGCAGCCGTACCCGCCGAAGCAGACTGAGCCGTCCCCAGAGGCTGCATACCGCGAGGCAGCATACCGCGAGGCAGCATCAAGTGCCGGATCGTGCTCTGCTGCCCGCGTTCGCCAGCCAGGAAGCCGCCGCACGTGAAGCAGATCCGCCTCAACGCCTTCGACATGAACTGCGTCGGCCATATCCAGCAGGGCATGTGGACGCATCCGCGCGACCGGGCGGCCGATTATTGTTCGCTCGACTATTGGGTGGATCTTGCCCGGCTACTCGAGCGTGGCCTGTTCGACGGGCTGTTCCTGGCCGACGTGCTGGGCGTCTACGACGTGTTCAGCGGCTCGCCCGACCCGGCGATCCGCCACGCGGTGCAGATCCCGGTCAACGACCCGCTGCTGCTCGTGCCGGCCATGGCGCATGCCACGACCCATCTCGGGTTCGGCGTCACCGCCAACCTCAGCTATGAGCCCGCCTACCTGTTCGCCCGGCGGATGTCGACGCTGGACCACCTGACGCGCGGCCGGGTCGGCTGGAACGTCGTCACCGGCTACCTCGAGAGCGCCGCCCGCGCGATGGGGTTGGCGACCCAGGTCGCGCACGACGACCGCTACGACGTGGCCGACGACTACATGCAGGCGGTCTACAAGTTGTGGGAGGGCAGTTGGGCCGACGACGCCGTCCGGGCCGACCGTGCCTCGGGCGTTTACGCCGACCCGGCGCGCGTGCGTGTCGTCAGCCACGCCGGGCCGCATGTCCGGATGCAGGGCGTGCACCTCGCCGAGCCGTCGCCGCAACGCACCCCGGTGCTGTACCAGGCCGGCAGCAGCGAGCGCGGGCGCCGCTTCGCCGGGCTGCATGCCGAGTGCGTGTTCCTCAATGGCGGGCCGAAGCCGCAGGTGCGGGCGCATGTGGATGCGATCCGTGCAGCGGCGGCGGCGGCCGGGCGGGCGCCCGACGACGTCAAGCTGTTCGTCGGCGCGAGCGTCGTGGTCGCCGAGACGGCGGCCCTCGCCGAGCTGAAGCTGGCCGACTACCGCCGCCACGCCTCGCCCGAAGCGGCCTTGGTG
Source organism: uncultured Alphaproteobacteria bacterium (assembly GCA_963792675.1). GTDB lineage: Bacteria > Pseudomonadota > Alphaproteobacteria > Acetobacterales > Acetobacteraceae > JBBROS01. The sequence continues at coordinate 3,525,292 of CAWBWT010000002.1, read as the reverse complement.
CATGCCTCCGCCAGCATGGGGATCGACCTCGACGCCTATGCCATGGACGAGCCGATCGAGGCGGCGCCAGGTGTCAGCAAGGCGGGCGCCAGCAAAGCGGGCGCAGTCAAGGCGGGCGCGGTCAAGGCGGGCGCAATCGTCAGCAACCTGCAAGCCGCGGCGCAGGGCGGCATGACCAAGCGCCGGCTGCTGGAGCGGATGGTGCTCGGCAGCCGCCAGATGCCGATCGTGGGCGACGCCGAGCAGGTCGCCGACGCGCTGCTGGCCTGGGTGGACGAGGCGGATGTGGACGGCTTCATCCTGTCGCGCACCGTGACGCCGGAGTGCTTTGCCGATTTCATCGATCTGGTCGTTCCGGTGCTGCAGCGCCGGGGGGCGTTCAAGGAGGCTTATTCCGCCGGCACGCTCCGCCGCAAGCTGTTCGGCGCCGACCGGCTGCCTCCAACCCACCCGGCTGCGGCGGTCCGGTTCTGAACGGCTGCGTCCGGGTGGGGCTCGCTGTAACCAAAGCTGACCATCGGAATGACGGAACTTGACCAATCTTTCTGCTGCATGGCGCGGGACGGCTGCTACCATGACGCAACGAGAACCGGTCGCCGAAGAATTGAATGTTCATGCGCACTCGGGCCAGCGAGCTCTCCATCCCCTTGCTGCTCGGGGTTGCGTTGTGCTTTCCCGCATGTGCGCCGCAACCCGCGACCCAAGCCGCCGCCGCGCGTCCAGCGGAACCGCCGCCCGCCAAGCCGCCCAAGCTGGCCAAGCCCAAGCGCGCCGACCCGAACTGTGCGGCGGCGCGGATTGATCTCTCCGCCGCCCGCAAGGAGGCGTTGTTCCGCCAGTTCGAGGCCGAGATCGGTCCGGCCGTGCCGCCCACCGCCGTTGTCACCGACCCGGACCCGGTGCCGCGCTGCAAGCAAGCATCGAAGTAGCCGGTGCAGCACCCTCCCGCGATCGACCCGTCGGCCTCCCCGTTGAGCACGGGCCTGGTCTGGCTGAAGTCACGGATCGAGCAATTCATCGCGTCCGGCGGCCGTGCCGTCGTGCTGGTCGGGCCGCCGGGCTCGGGTAAGGTCCGGCTGGTCGACGCGGTGCTGTCGGGCCTATCGGGGCGGCAAACCCGGATCGGGAACCTGACGTCCCGGCCGTTGTCGATGAAGCGGATGCTGCAGCAGATCGGCATGCCGTCGGACGAGGGCACCGACGGACCGTTCTTCGGCATGCTGGCCGAGCAGGCCTATGACGACCAGTCTGCCGTCGTGGTGGTCCAGCAGGCCCATACGCTGAGCCCGTATGCCCTGTCGGCGCTGTCCCGCGTACCGGGCCTTGGCGGGCCGGAGCATCCGGGAATGATCCTGGTGCTGGCAGGCGAAGCGTCGCTGCTGGCCAAGCTTTCGGCGCCCGGGCTCGAGCAGCTCCGCAATGCGCGGCGGACCCTGGTGCTGACGATGCCGGCGGGCGGCGCAGTCGACGAGGCGGGGGTGGCCCGGCTGACCTGGACGGCGTTGTTGCCAGACGGCGGCGACGCCGCAGCGGCGGCCAGCCCCGGCCGGCGCCGCTTACCGCCGATCCGGACCGACCGCCCGACGACACCGGCCGCGCCGCTGCTCAAGCGCCCGGCACCGCAGCCGGCCGGCCTCGTCATGTTGGGCGCCGCGATGACAGCCGCGATTACTTTGGGCTGGATGGTGTGGCCCGAGCCGACGTCGTCGAGATCGCCCGCCACCACCCCGGTCATCCCGCCGCCGGCAAGTCGCCTTACGAGCGAGCAGCCCCGCCCGATGCTGTCCGGCCCAGGCCCGATCGAGGCTGCCGCCAAGCCGCCCGGCACCAGCCGTGTCATCCCGGAGCCGTCCGCGCCCGTTGAGGAGACGGCGACGTTGCCGTCCTCCAGCCTTGCCGCGCCACCATTGACGCCCGACTTGACGCCCCGCTTGACCACCGACTTCACGCCCGGCCCGCTGCCAAACCGAAGGCCGGAGCCGGCGCCGGAAAGCGCGCCCGAGCAGGCGCCTGAACAGGCGCAAGAGCAGGCGCCAGAGCCGGCGCCCGAGCCGACGCCGGCGCAGATCAAGCGGGAGTTCGACGGGTTCCTGAACCGGGCCGGACGCGACACCGCCAAGCTGACGCCGGCCGCCCGCGCCGCGTTGTTCCGCGAGTACCTGCAATGGCGCATCCGCGCCTCCCTGGCCGGCCCGTGACGCCCGCGTCGTGACGCCCGGGCCCAGTCGGTTCGGCCGGACCGCGCGTCAGGCCGCCTGCCTGACTTGGCCGCGCGACCGATGCACCAGGTCGTGGATGAACGACAGCTTCGCGATCACCGGACCGGCCAGGATGAATGGATACATGTCCGCCAATCCCATGCTGCGGTTCATCGCATTCATCGCGAAGGTCAGCGGCAGCCATGCCTCGACCAGCCGCGTGAAATCGCCCGCGGCATAGCTGTCGATGTGCAGCTCGGCATGCAGGCTCGGGTTGCGGGTGACATCGGGATGGACCTGCAGCCCGAACGAGCTGGCGGTCTCCAAGCTGTCGACGATATGCAGATAGTGGGCCCAGGTCTCGGCCCAGTCCTCCCAAGCGTGCGTGGTGGCATAGGCGCTGACGAAGCGCTCCCGCCAGCCCTCGGGCGGCCCGTTTTGGTAGTGGCGCTTGAGCGCCTCGTTGTAATCCTCCTCCTCGTTGCCGAACAGCGCCCGGCACTCCTCCTGCAGGCCCTGGTCCTTGATCAGACGGTCCCAGTAATAATGCCCGACCTCATGGCGGAAATGGCCCAGCAGGGCGCGGTAGGGCTCGTGCATTTTGGCGCGCCGCCGCTCCCGCTCGGCATCGTCGGCTTCGGTCAGCGCCAGCGTGATCAGGCCGTTGTCGTGACCGGTCATGACCTTTTTGCCGCCATCGGTGGTCGGGTCGGCCAGGAAGTCGAACGCCAACCCGCGCTCCCGGTCGTCGCCCCGGCTCGGCAACGGCAAATCAAGGCGCATCAACGAGTAGATCAGCCGGTGCTTGGCGAACTCGAGCTTGCGCCAGGCTTGCAGGTTCTCGGCCGTCGCGAGGTTCGGCACCGTCCGGTTGTGGCGGCAGGCGATGCAGAACCGTTCGCCGCTATCGGCCGGCACCAGCCAATTGCACACCTCGTGCTCCGCATTGTCGCAGAACCGGAAGGTCTGGCCCGGCGAGGCGAGGGCGGTCCAGGTTTGCGGCCCGGCCGGCTCCAGCGCCGAGAGCTGGAATGCGGGCGGGTTGTAGCCGAGCCGGTGGTGGCATCGCTCGCAGTGCTGGTTCTCGAAATACAGCAACTGGCCGCAGCTTTGACAGTCGAATAGACGCATGGTGCAGGTCCGATGGTAGATGGCTTGTGGGTTTAACGGGTCCGTCGGACAGAGTTCCACTCCGCAGGGCGTCAACCCAGCGTCCCGAAAAGCGTTCCCCACCCCTGGACCCGTGCCGGAGCAGCACCGGCCAGCCGCAGCGACGCCCACACGGTCAAGGCGACGCTGTCGAGCACCGGGACCCCTAATTCCGCCTCGAGCGCCGCCGCGGCCCCGGCGCCGCGAAAGTTGGTGCACAGGATGACCACCGCGTCACAGCCCGCTTTGGCGACGTCGCGAACCAGCGCGGCGACCTCGGTCTCCTCGTAGCGGGCGAAGCTGTAATTGCCGGGATCGTCGAGGTGACGTTCGGCCGCCACGTCGATCCCGGCCGCGGCGTAGTTCGCGACGATCCGTTCCTGCACGTCGGCGGTGTACGGTGTGACGAGACCGATGCGCCGGGCGCCGATCCGCGCCAGCGCGTCGTTCAGCGCCAGCACCGCCGATGTCGCCGGCGCCCCGGTCGATTCGGTGATCGCGGCGCAGAGCCGGCGGTCGCTGTCGAAGCCGAGCCAGCTCGCCGAGGTGCCGTTCCAGGCGATGCAATCCATGTGCGCATCGGCCAGCAGCTGCGCCGCCTCGAGCACCGGCGCCGGGTCGAACTGCTGCAATGCGTCGGCGGAGAGCCCGATGCGGGTCACACGGAAGCGGGCGAAATGCGCGCTGACCTCGGGCAGGTTGGCCAGCATGCGCCCGGTGACGGGCTCCAGCACGGTGTTGCTGGAGGGGGTGAGCATGCCGAGGCGGATGCGGGTCATGGCCGCACCCTAGGCAAGGGCCGGCATAGCGGCAATTCTGGCCGCCTCTGCAACGCGGGAGGCCTACTTGCAAGACTTCGACCTGGTGGTGCGCGGCGGCACCGTGGTGACCGCGTCCGAACAGTTCCGCGCCGACGTCGGCGTGCGCGGCGGCCGCATCGCTGCGGTGGGCGAAGGCCTGGCCGGCGGCCGCACGCTCGACGCCGGCGGTTTGCTGGTGCTGCCGGGCGGGGTGGACAGCCATTGCCACATCGAGCAGCTGCAGGCCGGCGGCGGCGCCGACGAGGAAACCTGGGAAAGCGGCAGCCGCTCGGCGCTGGCGGGCGGGACCACCTCGGTCGTCAGCTTCTCCACCCAGTTCAAGGGCCACCCGATCGGCCCGTCGCTCGACGAGTATCGCCGCCGGGCGCGCCGGGCGATGGTGGACCATGCGTTCCACCAGATCGTGACCGACCCCACCGACGAGGTGCTCGCCGAGCTGCCGGGCATCGTCGCCCGCGGCATCCGCATCGTTCAAGGTCTTTCTCACCTACGACCCGATGCGCCTCGACGACCGCCAGTACCTTCGCGTCCTGGCGGCGGCCCGCCGGCTTGGCTGCCTGGTGACGGTGCATTGCGAGAACTACGACGCGATCGCCTGGCGCACCGAGGCGCTGCTGGCCGCCGGGCTGACGGCGCCCAAATACCACGCCTGGTCGCGCCCGCCGGTGGTGGAACGCGAGGCGACGCATCGGGCGATCGCGCTTGCGGAGCTGGTCGACACGCCGATCCAGGTGTTCCACGTCTCCTGCCCGGAGGCGGCCGAGGAGATCGATCGGGCCCGGCGGCGCGGCGTGAAGGTGTGGGGGGAGACCTGTCCGCAGTATTTCGTGCTCGGCGCCGCCGACATGGACCGGCCGGGCTTCGAAGGGGCGAAGTTCATGTGCAGCCCGGCGCCGCGCGACGCCGCGGCCACGGCCGGGCTGTGGGAGGCGATCCGGATGGGCACGCTCGACGTCGTCAGCAGCGATCATAGCGGCTGGTCGTTCGACGGCCCCCGCGGCAAGCGGGTGAACGGCTCGGACGCGAATTTCCGCGACATCCCGAACGGCGTGCCGGGGCTGGCATCGCGGCTGCCGATCGTCTGGCACGAGGGGGTCGGCAAAGGCCGGCTCAGCCCGAGCGATTTCGTCCGCCTGACATCCACCCGCCCGGCGCAGATCTTCGGCCTGCACCCGAAAAAGGGCAGTGTCATGCCGGGCGCCGACGCCGACTTGGTCCTGTGGGACCCGGCCAAACGGGTCACGATCACCAATGCGCTCATGCAGCAAACGATTGATTACACGCCTTACGAGGGCATGGAGGTGACCGGCTGGCCGGTTGCGACCGTGCTGCGGGGCGAGTTGGCGATGCAGGACGGACGCGTGCAGGCGGCCCCCGGCTTAGGGAAGTATTTACCGGTCGGCCCCTATGATCTGGTCAAGCCGCGCGGCGTGCTGGCCAACGGCTTCGACGCGACCGCCTGATGGCCGCCGACCCGCACGCTTTGCTGGCCCGTCGCTTCGCGCCAATCGTTCATGACGTGACGGCGCGCGACACCATCCTGTATGCGCTCGGCGTGGGGCTGGGCACCGAGCCGACGGACCGGCGGCAGCTGCGCTACGTGTACCGAGGACGGGTTGGTCGCCTTGCCGACCATGGCCAACGTGTTGGGATACCCCGGCTTCTGGGCGAAGGAGCCGGATACCGGGATCGATTGGCGCCGCGTGGTTCATGCCGAGCAATGGATCACCTGGCATCGGCCGCTGCCGGCGCAGGGGCGAATGACGGGCCATACGCGGGTGACGGCATTTCACGACAAGGGTAAGGCGAAAGGAGCCTTGATGGGGTCGGAGCGGCGGATCGAGGATGCGGACGGCGTGCCGGTCGCCACCGTCGGCGGCCTCAGCATGCTGCGCGGGGACGGCGGCTCGGGCGTCGTGGTGGGGGAACTCGCCGGGACCGTCCCGGTCCCCGACCGGACGCCGGACATGGTGTGCGACCTGCCGACCTTGCCGCAGGCGGCGCTGATCTACCGGCTGAGCGGCGACCTCAACCCGCTGCACGCCGACCCCGAGGTGGCGCGCCAGGCAGGGTTCGACCGGCCGATCCTGCATGGGATGGCCACCATGGGCGTTGCCGCGCATGCCGTGCTGCGCACAGCGCTGGAGTACGACGGCTCAGCCATGCGTGGAATGCAGGTGCGGTTTACCGCCCCGGTGTATCCCGGCGAGACCATTCGGACGCACATTTGGCGTGATGACGGCGTTATCGCCTTCCGCTCCACGGTATTGGGCCGGGACGTGCTCGTTCTTGATCGCGGCAGGGTGACGCTTTGATGCCCTAATTCGAGCATCTTTTCGAGGCGTAGTTCGTTAACGACCCATGACATTACCGATATGTGAGCCAGCAACGATGCTTTATTCCATGTACGATGCAGCGGCTGCCGCGATGTATCCGGCAAGGATGTGGGCGCGCGGCGCCAGCACCCTGCTGCGCCACAATACCGGCCCGGACTACCTGACGTGGCCGGCCCGCGCTGCGGTCGCGTGGGCCGACGTGGCCGACGACGTGCTGCGGCCGCGCGGCAAGCCCGAGTGGAACATCAAGGCGGAGCGGGGCAGCGAACGAGCCCGTGACCGAGGAGGTCGTGCTCGACCTGCCATTCGTCCGCCTGGTCCGGTTCGTCACGAGCGGGTCGGCGCGCCGCCGCGTGCTGCTGGTGGCGCCGATGAGCGGGCATCACGCGACGCTGCTGCGTGGCACCGTGCAGGACATGATCGACACCGGGCTCGAGGTGTTCGTCACCGACTGGCGGGACGCGCGGATCGTGCCGCTGCTGCATGGCGACTTCGACCTCGGCAGCTACATCGAGACGATCATCCACTTCATGCAGCATCTCGGCCCCGACACGCATGTCGTCGCCGTGTGCCAGCCGGCGCCGGCGGTGGTGGCGGCCGTTTCGCTCATGGCGGCGCGACAACGACCCGGCGCAGCCGCGCAGCATGACGCTGATGGGCGGACCCGTCGACACGCGGGCGGCGCCGACCGTGGTGACCAAGCTCGCCGCGGAGAACTCCGATCGAGTGGTTCGAGCGCAACGTCGTTGCCACCGTTCCGGCTTGGCATCCGGGCGCGTTCCGCCGGGTCTATCCGGGCTTCCTGCAGCTCGCGGCGTTCATCTCGATGAACCCGGACCGGCATCTGGCGGCGCACAAGCGCATGTTCGCCCACCTGGTCCGTGGCGATGACGACAGCGCCGCCGCGCACCGCCGCTTCTACGACGAATACCTGGCGGTGATGGACGTGCCGGCCAGCTACTACCTGCAGACGGTCGAGACGTTCTTCCAGAAGCACGATTTGCCGCGCGGCACCATGACCGTGCGCGGCGAGCCGGTGCGGACCGACGGCCATCGAGCGGACGGCGCTGATGACGGTGGAGGGCGAGTTGGACGACATCTCCGCGCCCGGTCAGACCATCGCGGCGCAGACCATGTGCAGCGCGGTTCCGCAGGAGCGGCGGCTGCAGTACATGCAGACCGGCGTCGGGCATTACGGCATCTTCAACGGACGGCGCTGGCGCAGCGACATCCTGCCGCGGATCAAGGGTTTCATCGAAGCCAACTGACAGGCGCCCACACTCCCGGCGGCAACGCTTCAGCCGCGCGGGTGCGAGCGCCGCCACACCGCCATCAGCGTCGTCTCGTCGACGCTCGTGTAGCGTTGCGTCGTGCTCAGGCTGGCATGGCCGAGCAATTCCTGGATGCTCCGGAGGTCGGCGCCCCCGGCTAGCAGGTGCGTCGCGAAACTGTGCCGCAGGGCATGCGGGGTCGCGTGCTCCGGCAGCCCGGCGCCTTGCCGGTAGAGGCGCATGGTGCGTCGCGCAACCCCCGCCGCAAGCCGGCCGCCGCGCGCGCCGACAAACAATGCGTCCCCGCCGGGATGCAGACGCAGCCAGGACTGCAAGGCTTGGCGAACTGCCGGAAGAAGCGGAACCAGCCGTTGCTTGCCACCCTTACCCAGCACGCGCAAAGGCCCCGCGGCCGGCACGTCGCCCGGCGCCAAGGCAAGCGCCTCGGCGATGCGCAACCCGGCACCGTACAGCAGCGTGAACAGCGCCGTGTCGCGGGCCTGCCACCGCACCTCGTCCGCCTGCGTCGCCTCGAGCGTGACGGCAAGTGCCGCTTCCGGCGACAAAGCGCGCGGGATCGGCGACGGCGCCCGGGGCGTCCCGAGCAGGCCGGGCGCCGGGTTCGACACCCCGTGCTGGCGGGTCAGGAAGCGGAACAGGCTGCGGACTGCGGACAAATGCCGGGCCCGGCTCGCATTGGACAAGCCGCGACGGGAACGCTGTAGCCCCGCTGTGGACCCCGGCTTGGGAGAAGCCGCATGCGCAAGCCAGGCACGCAGATCGGCTTGGCTCAGCCGGCCCAAGGCTTCGAGGTCCGGTTCCATACCCAAATGCACGGCCAGGAAACCAAGGAACCCAGCCAGGTCGGACCGGTACGCCTCAATAGTCAGCGGTGACGCGCGACGCTCCCGCGCCATCCAGTCGAGGAACGCGGCAACGGCCTCGCCGCCCGTCACACGGCCCGCGGCGGTCCGTTCCAGCGCGGCCGCGATCGCCTGCCCCAGGAAGGCCAACGAGTCCGTCGCCGCCCCGGCGAGACCGTCGCTGTCCCGGCAAGCCAGCGCCAGCAGACCGGCCCCGTGCGCAGCGGAATGCGGATCAGGGCCTCCTCGGTCGCGAGCGCGACCACTTCGCCATGCAGCGTCGCGTCCGGCTGGGCGGCGCGGACCACGGCCGCGCGCTTCCCTAGCGCGCGCGGCGACCGTGCCCGGCGGGATCGGCACCGTGCCGGGCGGGGCCGGCCGGCCCTCGCTGCAGACGCGGGCTCGCGTCCAACCGGAGCAGGCCGGCCAGTTCGTGGGTCGCGAGCCAAGCCGGATCGGGCGCGCGCATCAGGGCGATCACCGCCTCCTGCACCCGCGCGGACGAAGCCCTCCGACGGCACGGCGTCCGGCCGCCGCCTGCACGCCGGCGCGCTCGGCCTCGGCCGCCGCGCCGCCGGGCTTGCTGCAGCATGGCCGCCATGTGGTCGGCCAAGCCCGGCCCGTGCACCCGGCGCGGCGGATGCAGCACGTCGTACAGCGCGGGGCGGCTCGGCGCAGGAACGCGGGGTGCGCCCGCAGCCACGCGGCCACCTCGTCGGCGTCGTCCTGTTGCATTCCGGCCGGTTCGGCGTCATCCAGGCTTATGGTCGGTCTCCGTCGCCAAGTCGGGTCATCGCGCGGCAGAGGCGTCGAGCAGGTGGCAGCGCCTCGGGTGAGGTGGAGTTCCCAACCCTAGCCGAGCCGGGCCGCCGGCCGGAAGCGCGTTCCGGTGCTGCTGCCGCGGCCGTTCCCGGGACCGTTCGACTATGCGGTGCCGCCGGGGCAGGATCCGCGGCCGGGCCAGGTGGTGCTGGTGCCGCTGAACCGGCGCGAGGAGGTCGGCGTGGTCTGGGACGGCGGCGACAGGGCCGCCCGAGGTCGGCGACAACCGGTTGAAGCCGGTCACCGCCGTGCTGGACGCGCCGCCGCTGCCGGAGGCTTTGCGGCGGTTCGTCGACTGGGTCGCCGGCTACACGCTGGCCTTCCCGGGCGAGGTGCTGGCGATGGCGCTGCGGGTGAACGCGCTGACGCCGGAAACGCCGGCGGCCGGCTGGCGCTGGGCGGACGTCGCCGGCGGCCGCGGGACACGCCGGGCCGGCACGGGTGGTGGCGGTGCTGGCGGATGGGCGGCCGCGGACACGGCGGACCTGGCGCGGGCGGCGGGGGTCAGCGCGGGGGTGGTGCGCGGGATGGCGGCGCCGGGTTGCTGATCGCCGATGGCGCTGCCGGCGCCGCCGCCGTTCGCGCTCGCCGGACCCGGAGCATCCCGGTCCCGCGCTGTCGGCGGAGCAGGCGGAGGCGGCGGCGCCGCTGCGGGAGGCGGTGGCGGCGCGGGCTTCTTCGACGACGCTGCTGGACGGGGTCACCGGGTCGGGCAAGACGGAGGTCTACCTGGAGGCGGTGGCCGAGTGCCTCGCCGCCGGGCCGGCAGGCGCTGGTCCTGCTGCCGGAGATCGCGCTGTCGTCGCAATGGCTGGCCCGGTTCGAGCGGCGGTTCGGGGTGGCGCCGGCGGTGTGGCACAGCGACCTGCCCTCGCGCATCCGGCGGATGACTTGGCGGGCGGTGGCCGAGGGCGCGGCGCCGGTGGTGGTGGGCGCCCGGTCGGCGCTGTTCCTGCCGTTCCCGGACCTGGGCCTGGTGGTGGTGGACGAGGAGCACGAGACCGCGTTCAAGCAGGAGGACGGCGTCGTCTACCACGCGCGCGACATGGCGGTGGTGCGGGCGCGGCTGTGCGAGGCGCCGGCGGTGCTGGTCTCGGCGACGCCCGAGCCTGGAGACGTTGGCGAACGTGGCAGGCCGGCCGCTACCGGCACCTGACGCCTGTCGGCCCGGCATGGCGGCGCCAGCCTGCCGGCGGTGGCGGCGATCGACCTGCGCGACGCGCCGCCGGAGCGGGGGCACTTCCTGTCGCCGCTGCTGGTCGCGGCGATCGACGAGACGATCGGGCGCGGCGAGCAGGCGATGCTGTTCCTGAACCGCCGCGGCTATGCGCCGCTGACGCTGTGCCGGGCTTGCGGCCACCGCATGCAGTGCCCGAACTGCACGGCCTGGCTGGTGGAGCACCGCGCGCGGCGGCAGCTCGCCTGCCACCATTGCGGCCACCGCGAGCCGCTGCCGCCTGCCTGCCCGAGCTGCGGCGCCGAGCACAGCCTGGTGCCGATCGGCCCCGGCGTGGAGCGCATCACCGAGGAGGCGGCGGCGCTGTTCCCCGACGCGCGCATGCTGGTGATGGCGAGCGACACGATGCCCGGCCCGCATGCGGCGGCGGAGGCGGCGGCGCGGATCGAGGCGCGGGAGGTGGACCTCATCATCGGCACGCAGATCGTGGCGAAGGGCTGGCATTTCCCGCATCTGACGCTGGTGGGGGTGGTGGATGCCGATCTGGGCCTCGCGGGCGGCGACCTGCGGGCGGCGGAGCGGACGGTGCAGCTGCTGCACCAGGTGGCGGGCCGGGCGGGCCGCGCGGAGGCGCCGGGCCGCGTGCTGCTGCAGACGTTCACCCGGAGCATCCGGTGATGCAGGCGCTGATCGGCGGCGACCTGGCGGCGTTCATGGCGACCGAGGCAGAGATCGCGACGCCCCGGCGGTTGGCCGCCGTTCGGCCGGCTGGCCGCGCTGATCGTCAGTGCCGACACCGCGCCCGCGGCGGATGCGCTGGCCGACGCGCTGGGCCGCGCCGCGCCGCGGGGCGACGGGGTGCTGGTGCTCGGCCCGGCCCCGGCCCCGCTGGCGATCCTGCGGGGCCGCCATCGCCGCCGCCTGCTGCTGAAGACCCGGCGCGACATCGCGGTGCAGCCGCTGCTGCGGGCTTGGCTGGCGGATGTGGCGGTGAAGGGAACGGCGCGGGTGGATGTGGACGTGGATCCCGTGAGCTTCCTTTAAGCGCGGGCGTGCTCGGTTGTGATGCGGATCACGCGATCGCCGGTCGGTCCACCTTAAATGAGGCGGCATCAAGGCAGGACACGTGTCATGCGGTTCATTGCAGCCACTTTTGCCATCCTTCTCGCGACCCCGGCCTTGGCCGAGCCGAGCAGTCCTTCGCCCGCAACCGACTTGATGACGGCGTGCACAAACTCCACCAATCCGGATCGGCATACCAAGCTGTTCGACGAAGCGACCCTCGTTTCGGTGCTTGGTCAGACACCGACGCGGTCGATGGAACTGGCCCGGTTCGGGTCCGACGGCAAGCGCATCGATCAGCTCGAGCGTGTGTTGCCTGACGACATGGACCGGACGCTGCTGATCAACGAGCAACTATCACCCGATAAATACGCAGTGGCAACGATCCTGATGGAGGGGACGCCGGGTGACTACGTCGGCCCGTCCGATCAGGCTGCCGCGCTCGACTGGTGGGAAAGCCGCAAGCTGCTGAAGCTGAACCTGGTGCAGACGAGCGACGCCCGGGTCGCCAACAACCAGACGTGTGGAACGTTCACGTGCCCAGCCGCATCGCCCCGCACGGAAGCTTCGAGCCCATCCGGCGCGCGACATTCGCTGTGATTGCATGTCCGAAGCCGGGTGTGGGCAGTGGCGTCTCGCCCATTGCGTTCCTGGCCACACGCGACATCAGCGACAAGACGTCGGCGGTTGTGGGGACGTTGATTGCGATCCTGGTGATCTGGGTTGCGTCCGCCTGGGCAATGAGCAGATCGGTTCTGGACCGCGATCCCCCGCGTCCACGGCGGCCGAGCCGGCCGGGTCTGTCGGGACGGCTCAGGCGCTGGTCGCATCTCCTTAACCCCGTGGTCATCACGCAGGACGCGATGGGCTTCGGAAGCACGTCCCGCCTGCAGGTGTTCTTCTTCACGCTGATTGTCGTCGCCACCTTGACCTATGTCTTCCTCAGGGCGGGTTACCTGTCGGAGATCTCGGTGAACTTGCTCGTTCTGATGGGCATTACCGGCGTGAGCACAGCCGCGACCAAGCTCGTCGCCAACGATCGAGCGGCGCGGGAAGACGAGGTCACCTTCGCGACGACCCGCTGGTTGTCCCGCCATGGCATCGTGTTCCCGCCCCGCGCGCCGCTTTGGCGCGACCTTGTGATGAGCGGCCGCGAGTTCAACATCTTCAACTTCCAAGCATTGGTGTTCTCGATCCTGGTAGGCCTTTCGATCCTGAGCTCTGCGATGCAGAACCTTGCCGATCTTACAATTCCGGCAAACCTCATGACCCTCCTCGGACTCAGTCAGGCCCTTTATGTGAGCGGCAAGGCCATCGGAAGCGCCGGCGGCCCGCGCAAGGAGCTCAACAATGCGGTGAGCCGAGCGACTGCGTCCGAAACAAGGCTGCTGCAAATGCTGCCGATCGACTCACCCTTTCGCAAGGCGGCACAGGAACGCGGGCAGTTCGGTCCGGAACAGCGGCCGACGCTCGATGCCCCGCTGCCGTCAAAGGACGCGGCCGATGCGCTCCGGGTGTTTGAACTCGACAGCATCGCCGTGATCTCGCTTGCGACCGAGGTCCTGGGTGGCGAGCGGAGGCGCGACGACATGCAACGGACCCTGCTGCCGGTCGATCCTCCCGACGATACCTTCAGCGTTCCGGCATGGAGCGCTGGTTTCGGCGGGCCGGCCACCGCGGCCTAGTTCGGTTGGGTTGCCGGCTGCACGAGATACGGCCGACGGCTTCGCGTCCGGGCGTTTTGCTCTGGACCGTCTTGGTTCGGCTTCATATCGTCGGAAGTGAGCGCTCGTGAGTGGCGCGTTGGGAGAACGCCTTGTCCGTGTCACGCCGCGCCTTGATCGGTTCCGCCACCGCACTCGCCGCCCTGCCGCGGGCCGGGCGTGCGCAAACCCCCGTGCTGAAGATCGGCGTGATGAACGACCAGTCCGGCCCGTATCGCGACGATGGCGGGCCGACCGGCGTGCTTTGCGTCCGCCAGGCCGTGCAGGAGTTCGCGGCCAGCGCCGGGTTCGACATCGAGGTCGTCTCGGCCGACCACCAGAACAAGCCGGACATCGGCGCCGGCATCGCCCGGCAATGGTTCGACCAGGACGGGGTGGACGCGATCGTCGACGTGCCGACCTCGTCGGTGGCGCTCGCGGTCAACAGCGTCTGCCGCGAGAAGAACAAGGTGATGCTGAACAACGGCGCCGCCACCACCGACCTGACCGGCGCGCAGTGCTCGCCGAACACGATCCATTGGACCTACGACACCTACATGCTGGCCAAGTCGACCGGCGGCGCCATGGTGCGCTCGGGCGGCGACACCTGGTACTTCATCACCGCCAACTACGTGTTCGGCCAGCAATTGCAGCGCGACACGGCGCGGTTCGTGACGGAGGCGGGCGGCAAGGTGCTGGGCGCCAGCACCTACCCGTTCCCCGACACGACCGACTTCTCCGCCATGCTGGTGCAGGCGCAGGCGTCGGGCGCCAAGGTGCTCGGGCTGTGCAACTCGGGCGGCGACACGATCAACTGCATCAAGCAGGCGCACGAGTTCGGGCTGAACAAGACGATGAAGATCGCGGCGATGCTGTTCTACAACAGCAACGTGCATGCGCTCGGGCTCGAGACGGCGCAGGGCCTGCTGCTGACCGAGAGCTTCTACTGGGACCTCAACGACCGCACCCGCGCGTTCATGAACCGGATCAAGGACAAGACGCCGAACCAATGGCCGAACATGGTGCAGGCCGGCGACTACGCCGCGACGCTGCACTACCTGAAGGCGGTCAAGGACGATGGGCCTGGCCGCGGCCAAGGCGGACGGCCGGGCGGCGGTCGCGCGCATGAAGGCGATGCCGACCGACGATGACTGCTTCGGCGCCGGCCAGATCCGCGAGGACGGGCGCAAGATCCATCCGAGCTACCTGTTCCAGGCCAAGACGCCGGCCGAAAGCAAGGGCGGCTGGGACGGCCTGAAGCTGGTCGCCACCACGCCCGGCCGACCAGGCGTTCCGCCCGATGAGCGAAGGCGGCTGCTCGCTCGTGAAAAGCTGAAGCGGGTCTGGGGCGCTCGCCCCCGGCGGGTCGGCGGCGCCCCGCCGTTGCGACCTCCGGGCAGCGGTGGTTGACTGCTGTTAACCAGGAGGAGCGCCGCATGTTCAAGGTCGTCACCGCGCAGGGCCCGGCGGGCGGGTTCGACTTCGAGATGGAGGCGCTGGACGGCCACGGCACCATCACCGAGATCCCCGCCGACGAGGACGCCTTCATCGCCGCCGCGCAGGACGCCGACGCGATCTATTGCCGCGGCACCAAGGTCGGCGCCCGCGTCATCGAAGCGCTGCCGCGCTGCAAGCTGATCGCGCTCGGCAGCGTCGGCGTGGACCTGGTGGACGTGACGGCGGCGACTGCCCGCGGCATCCCGGTCACCAACTGTCCCGACACCTTCATCGAGGAGGTGGCGGACCATGCCATGACGCTGTTGCTGAGCGCATTCCGGCGCGTGGTCGAGCAGGACCGCATGGTGCGCGAGGGCCGCTGGAAGGAAGGCCGCCCGGCGCTGTACCAGATCCCGCGGCTGATGGGACAGACCCTCGGCTTCGTCGCCTTCGGCCGCATCCCGCGCGCCATCGCCGCGCGGGCGAAGGCGTTCGGGCTGCGGATGATGGCCTACGACCCGTTCATCTCGGAAACCGTGCTGCTGTCGCACGGCGTGCTGCCGTCCACGCTGGAGGAGGTGATGAGCCAGTCAGATTTCGTCTCCATGCACGCGCCCGGCACGCCCGAGGCACGCGGCATGCTGACCGAAAAATATTTCCGGATGATGAAGGGCACGGCCGTATTCATCAACACCGGCCGCGGCGCGACGGTCGATGAGCCGGCGCTGATCCGGGCGCTGCAGGAAGGGTGGATCGCCCACGCGGCTCTCGACGTGCTGGAGGTGGAGCCGCCGGGCCACAACAACCCGCTGCTGAGCATGGGCAACGTGACCCTCAGCCCGCATAACGCCTCCGCCTCGGCCCGCTTCGACCCGGCAAGGCGCCGCCGGGTGGGGCAGGAGTTGGCCTTGGCGGCGCAAGGCAAGTGGCCGATCAGCTGCGTCAACCCTTCCGTGCTGCAAACGACGGCGCTGAAGCGCTGGCAGCCCATCGGCATGGAACGCGGGCCGAACAGTTGAGCCGGGCCAGGTGAGTAGGGCCAGCGCAACGGACCGGACGGAAAGGGCACACCCATGAAGCTGATGAGTTACACCGGCGGCGCCGGCCCGGCCTGGGGCTATGTCGACGGCGACGCCGTGGTCGATTGCACCGCCCAAGCGCCGAGCTTGCGCCACGCCTTGTCCGCCGGCCTGACGCCCGCGCCCGGCGGCCCGCGCCATGCCTTGGCCGATATCACCTACCTGCCGCCCATCCCCGATCCGGGCAAGATCATCTGCATCGGCCTCAACTACCTGACCCACATCAAGGAGGGCGGCCGCGACGTTCCCAAGTTCCCCACCATCTTCACAAGGTGGGCCAACACCCAGGTCGGCCACCTGCAGCCCATGATCCGCCCCAAGCAATCCGAGACACTCGACTTCGAGGCCGAGATGGCCCTGATCGTCGGCCGCCGCGCCCGCCACGTGTCCCGCGCCGACGCCATGGCCCACATCGCCGGCTACTCCTGCTACAACGACGGCTCGGTCCGCGAATGGCAGCGCCACACCAGCCAGTTCACGCCGGGCAAGAACTTTCCCGGCACCGGCGCCTTCGGCCCCTGGATCGTCACCCCCGACGAGGCCGGCGACCTCGCCCGCGCCACCTTGCTGTGCCGGGTCAACGGCGTGGAAACCCAGCGCGCCACGCTCGACGACCTCGTCTTCGACGTGCCGCATCTGATCGAATACTGTTCCGCCTTCACCATCCTCGAGCCCGGCGACGTCATCATCACCGGGACCACCGGTGGCGTCGGCGCTTACCGCACGCCCCCGCTCTGGCTCAAACCCGGCGACATCGTCGAGGTCGAGCTCGAAGGCGTCGGCACCCTGCGCAACCCCGTCATCGCCGAGGACTGACCATGCCCGCCACACCACCCGCCCCGTTCGACACCGCCCTGCTGGACCGCCTGATGCGGGAGGCGGGCCTCGATGCCTTGCTGCTGACCTCGAAGCATCTCGTGCAGTACATGACCGGTGGCCACCGCGCCGTATTCTTCGACACGATGGACGCGATCGGGCTCAGCCGTTACCTCCCGGTGATCGTCTACCCGAGTGGCGGCGCCGACCGCGCCGCCTATGTCGGCCACCGCCTCGAACGCCACCAGCGCGACGCCGCCGCCTTCTGGCCGGCCACCGCCCGCATGGACTCCTCCGGCAGCACCGACGCTATCGAGAAGGCGGTCGGCTTCCTGCAGGCCATGGACAGTCCCGTCCGACGGCTCGGCGTCGAGACCGGCTTCCTCCCGCTCGACGCGGCCCAGACCTTGCAGCGCCTGCTTCCCGGCGCCGAGTTGGTCGATGCGCTGCCGCTGCTCGAACGCCTCCGGCTCCGCAAGACCGCCGCCGAACTGACCCTCGTCCGCGAAGCGACCGAGCGCGTCGCCGACGCCATGGCCGACGCCTTCGCCGCACTCCGCCCCGGCATGACCAAGCGGCAGCTGGTGCAGCATTTGCGCGAAGCCGAGGTCAAGCGCGACCTTACCTTCGACTACTGCCTGATCGCCGCCGGCACGAGCCACAACCGCGCCCCCACCGACCAGGTCATCGCCGAGGGTGACGTCATCTCCCTCGATTCCGGCGGCAATTACCGCGGCTACATCGGCGACATCGCCCGCATGGGCATCGTCGGCGAGCCCGACGCCGAGCTCGTCTCCCTGCTCGACACCATCGACGCCGTGCAGCAAGCCGCCTTCGCCGCCGCCCAGCCCGGCGCCATGGGCGGCGCCATCTACGCCGCCGCCGAGACTGCCATCCGCGACCGCCAGCTCGGCCCCGAATGGCACTTCCTCGCCCACGGCATGGGCCTCGTCTCCCACGAGGCCCCCCATCTCACCAACTCCGGCCCCGTCGCCTATTCCGACGAAGACGCCCACCGCCCCCTCGAGCCCGGCATGGTCATCTCCGTCGAAACCACCCTCCAGCACCCCAAGCGCGGCTTCATCAAGCTGGAGGACACGGTAGCGGTGACCGAGTTCGGCCCGGAGCTGTACGGCGACCGGCTGCGTGGGTGGACGCGGGTTCAGTAGGGAAGGGGAAGGCCAGGGGCGCTGCCCCTGGACCCCGGCAAAGGCTCGGCCTTTGCGATCCGATTCTCGCTTGGCGGGATTGGGCCGAGAGCGGCCATTCGTCGCTGCTCGCGCCATACGCAACAGCGGACATCGATCTGGCGGCAGATCAGGTTCTGCGGCGTCCATGTTGGCGATACGACCGGCGTCCAAACGGGCATTCTCACGCTAAAACCTCCGCCCGCGTGAGCACGAGCGCCGTCACGCCAGCCTTCGCGCCAAGCCTTGCAGGCGGGGCCTCACGCGCAAGAAAATCGCGTATGCCCGCTCCAGGAGCCCCAACACAAACCGGTTCCGCGCCACGAGCCCGAGCGGCCGCAGTATTGGGATGGCCCGCCACATCGCGGCGAATGCGGCAGCTCCGGACAGCACGCGACCGTCCTCCTGTGCATGAAACCGCGCCAACAGCGTCGCCCGATCGATTGGGCAGCCTGTCGCATCAGCACGTGAGACGTCGGTGAACTCGATGGCGTGGCGACGGTCCAGCCGCCGCATGAGCGCGATCTCCCTCTGGCACAAGGGGCAATCGCCATCAAACCAGACGAGGAGTTCAGCCATAGCCTATCAAATGGGCCCCACCCGGCCCTTGTCAGCGGCGTGGGTCAGCGGCGTGGGTCAGCAAAGGCTGGCGCATGCCGGTTGGGATCATCAATGCTGCGTGGCCGAACCGGCCTGTGACGCCGCCGACCTCGACTCACTTGACCAGCGTTGCCGTGAACGATGTCGGCGGTCGACCCAACTTGGACGGTTACGGCCCGGTTCGACACGCTCGGAAGCAGACATGTGGACGGGTGGTGGTCCGACAGCTAAGCGTTCAACTCGGCCGCATATTGTTACCTGTAAGATCGATTTTCATGAACAAGCTCAAGCTCAAGCTCTGGCTACTCGTCAGTCTCGGCCTCGCCACTCCCGTCGCGGCGCAAACCTACGGCCCGGAACTGCAGGGGTTCGACTATCCCTTCCTTGTCCACGAGCGCAGCTTCCTGTCGCAGCAACAGACCCTGATTATGGCCTACCTGGACGTGGCGCCCACGGCGGCGGCGAACGGCAAGGTCGCGGTGCTGCTGCATGGCAAAAACTTCTGCGCCGCGACGTGGGAGGGCACGATCACAGCGCTGACTGGCACGGGATATCGGGTCATCGCGCCGGACCAGATCGGGTTCTGCAAGTCCGCTAAGCCGCACTCCTATCAGTTCACGTTCCAGGCCCTGGCCCGCAACACCCGTGCGTTGCTGCATTCGCTCGGCATCGACCATGCGGTCTTAATCGGACACTCCACTGGTGGCATGCTGGCGATCCGTTATGCACTGATGTATCCGGACGCCACGGACCGCCTGGTGCTGGTGGACCCGATCGGGCTGGAAGATTGGAAAGCGAAAGGCGTACCCTCCATCAGCGTGGATGATTGGTATGCGCGGGAACTAAAGACAAGCGCCGCCGCCATCCAGCGCTACGAACAGGCGACCTACTACGCCGGGCAGTGGCGGCCGGAATACGATCGCTGGGTGCAGATGTTGGCCGGGCTGAACGCCGGGGCAGGCAAGGATGCCGTTGCCTGGGACTCTGCTCTATTATACGACATGATCTACACCCAGCCGGTCGTGTACGAGCTGGGCGCGCTAAAGCCCGACACACTGCTGATCATCGGCGAGAAGGACACGACAGCGATCGGCAAAGATCTGGCTCCGCCCGACATCCAGAAGACGCTCGGCAACTATCCGGTGCTGGCGAAGCAAGCTGCCGCCGTCATCCCGCACGTCACGCTAGTGCAGTTCCCCGATCAAGGACACGCGCCACAGATCTCGGACCCAGTTGGATTCCACGCTGCATTGCTGGAGTGGCTGAACCGCTAACCACCAGTAACGTCCGCCTGTCACCTTCCGCTGGGAAAGCGGACCGGCAGCTTTCCACCCAATCCTGCCGTTTCCGTCCCAGACAAGAAAGGCCGCTTGCAGGAGAGCCGATTGGAGCGGCAGACCGCTACACGCGAACATCCCACAGAAACGGCATCGGCGCAGGCTTGATGCCGAGAACGGATTTGCGCCAAGCCGACGTGACCAGATAATTACCGAGCGGCGCATAGATGCCGTCCTGGAGCGCGTGCTCGTTGGTCCGTCTCGCCGCCGCCATCTCCGCGCCGTTGTCTGGGGCGTCATACCACGCGGCGATGTCGGCCTGCACGGCCGGGCTGCTCGCCCAGCCGTTGACGAACTGATCGCCGTTCGCCGACAGCCATTTGCTCCCGGGGTCAAGGCAATCCATGGCAGAAATGCCCGTTATGTAAAGGTTCCAACCACCCTCGGCCGGGGATGTCTTCTTCGCCCGGCGTGCGACCACCGTTCCCCAGTCGACCGCGACGTAGTCGACCTTCACGCCTAAGTGCCGCAGGAGATCGGCAGTCACCTCCCCGAAGGCTTTGTAGTAGGCGATGTCCTGCGCCGCCATCAGCACGACAGGCTCGCCTTTGTAGCCGCTCGCGATCAGGGCCTGCCGGGCGGCATCGATGTTGCGCACTCCGATCAGGATCTCACCGCCCGCGTCGGTGGACATAGCCGACCGGCGCGGGAAGAACCCCGGCATTGTCTGCCACATACTCTGGTCGTCCCCGACGATCGCCCGCATGTAATCGGCCTGTGCCAGCGCCATCAGCACCGCTCGGCGAGCACGCACGTCGCTGAACGGCGGATGCAAGTGATTGAACATGAGTAGTCCGACGAAGCCGTATTCGTCTTGAGGTCGCACGACCACGTCACCGTTGCGCTCCAGCATCGGCGTGAGGTCCTGGACGGTCCTTTCCCACCAATCGACCTCACCATTGAGCAGAGCCGCGGATGCGGTGGCAGGATCAGGAACGGTCAGCCACTCCGTCCGCTGCACCGCCACGCGCTTTCCGCCTGCCATCCACGCTGCGGGCTCGGCCCGCGCGACGTAGCCATCGAAACGCTCGAACACCGCGCGAGCACCCGGAACCCATTCGTCGCGTTTGAACCGCATCGGCCCGCTGCCGACGCATTCGACGATCTGCCGCGACGGATCGGTTCGCGCGACCCGTTCCGGCATGATGAAGCAGCACGGCGTCGCGATCTTCCCCAACGCGAGTTTCATTTTCGGGAACGGCCGGCGGAGCGCCCAGCGGAAGGACCGGTCGTCCACGGCCGCGAGTTCGGTCTCGATGCCGCGGATTATCTGCCCCATCGTGTCGCGGGCCGCCCAACGCTGAATGCTGGCGACGACGTCGCGCGCGAGCACGGGCTCGCCATCGTGGAAGAGAAGGCCCGGTCGCAGGCGGAAGGTCCAGACCCTGCCGTCGGCCGACACTTCCTCCGCCTCGACCATCTGACGCTGCGGCACCATGGCGGAATCGACGCCGTAGAGCGTATCCCAGACGAGCATGCCGGCGTTCCGGGCGATGTAGGCGACGTTCCAGATCGGATCGAAATTGGCCAGATCGGCATGCGGCACCAAACGCAGCGGCTTTGCCGTTGCCGCGCGCGCGATGTTCGGCGTGCAGAGCGGTGGGCTACTCGAGATCATGGAAGCCGAAATAGCCGCCAAGACATCACGACGCCGCATGGCTCGCCCTCCCGGAAAGCCTCAAATCAAAAGTAACTTCATTCCGGTAGCCGCGTCATAACGATGGCGTGAAATGATCGGAGGCGGCAGCAGCGTGCCCGACACCCTGCGTCGCCATCGGGCCGCGATTGCTGGCGCAAACCGGCCGATGTCACCCTTTCGCACCGAGCGTGTAGAGCCGCCAAAAGAGCTGCACCCTCACTGCCTGAATCCTTGACGCGCAAACAGTGAAAATGTTCCCAATTATATACTTGACGTAGCAGGCCGTCCGGTGGCATAGTCAAGCCACTGAGAAGGCGCAAATACCATGACGAACCTAGCCGATCCGATGTTCCACGATGACGACGCCGCCCGCGCCCACTTGGAGCGGCTGCGCTGGCCCAACGGTCCGACCTGCCCGCACTGCGGCTCGGTCGAGAACATCAAGCGGTTCAAGGGCAAGAGCACGCGCCCCGGCCTGCATCAGTGCAACGGTTGCCGTGGGCACTTCACGGTCACGGTCGGCACCGTCATGGAGCGCAGCCACATCCCGCTGCACAAGTGGGTGCTTGGCTTCCACCTGATGGCGGCTTCTAAGAAGGGCATGTCGGCCATGCAGCTCTCACGGATGCTTGGCGTGACCTACAAGACGCGCTTGGTTCATGGCGCACCGCATCCGTGAGGCGATGACCGACACCAGTCCCGGCGCCGATCGGCGGCGAAGGTAAGGTCGTTGAAGCCGACGAGACTGTATCACGGCAAGCGCGAGACGCCGGTCGCTCAGCCCGCATCGCGAGGCCGCCCCTATCTACAAGCGGCAAGCTGGCGAAGCAGAAGCGCACGATCATCGCGCTGGTGGAGCGCGGCGGCGAAGTTCGTGCCATCCACATGAAGCAGCGCGTCACCGCCGAGCAATGTCCGCGCGATGCTCGTTCGCCATGGCCGATCGCGAGAGCCGCTTGCACACTGACGAAAGCCGCCTCTACCCGGTCGATCGGCGAGCGAGTTCGCCAAGCACGAGACGGTCAACCACGCCGGCAAGGAATACGCCCGTGGCGACGTGACCACGAACACCGTCGAGGGCTTCTTCGGCGTCTTCAAGCGCGGCCTGAACGGCGTGTACCAGCACTGCGGCGAGCAGCACTTCCAGCGCTACCTGAACGAGTTCACCTTCCGGTACAACCATCGCACCCGGCTTGGCGTCAACGACGACCGCCGCGCGGCTATCGCGATCCGCAACGCCAGCGGCAAGCGTCTAACCTATCGGGGAACTCACTCGACCTAAGACACCCCGGCAGTTGGCAAGGGCGTTCCTACGATGGATGGGTCGGCAGGAGGCCCGCTTACCGCAGACGACTAGTATGTTAGCCACGGTGATCTCAAACAGGTCCCGCTTTCAGCGGGTGATGAATATGATGAAGAGACCACTTACAATGCAGACAGGACAGACGACACAATTGAATAGGTCAATAGGATCTGGCATAATTGACGAGTGATACTTAGACAAGAATACGAGCATCCCTGGAACAAGACTTAATCCTGCCCCAATCAAACCTATTCCCCAGGAACTTCCTGGAGCTTGTCGCTGACTAATTATTGTAGTCACTTCATGCTCATAGGTATAGAATGTCTTTGGCGGTGGTGGTGGATGGTATACGGCTTTCGACGGGCCGAAGTCTATAGTTCCGCTCATGAGTTGCTTGCGGGATCGATCACGCCAGCTGCGACGGCATTAACAAATTGCGTTGTCCCGCAGTTGGAACAGACAAGCATAAAGTGTGGATAAGATGGCCCCCCCACAAATAACGCTGCATTAGGCGACCATAGGGGCGGAGATACAAAATGGGGGAGTAAGTTCCAGTTATAAGTCCCACAAATAGGGCACCCGGTGCTGGCCGTGACCGACCGCTTACGTCTTGCCCAATCCTCTATCTTTGCCCGCTGAGCGGGGCTGATCTCAATCGGGGAAGCCTGGTGTAGCGGGTTGGGATTGGTAGGACTCATAATTGCAGGACCCGGTAACAGCGGGTCCGAAGGACTAGCCTTCTTTATCCTTCTTAGCCAGGCGCGACGCTTGCCTCGACGCAACAGATTTTACGGAGTTCCGCGATGTCGGATTCGGGCTAGCCTTAGGCTGCGGCGGCGTGCTGAGCGCGCGCCGTAGCGCCTCGTCGCGGCGACGGGCCGCTTCCTCTTCGCTATAGGACTCGTTCGTGGCGTCTGACATCTTTCCGCCTCTCTTTGCCAAGGAGAAGTTTTGGAAGCCGCCTGCAAGAAAGCAAGGTGACGCGCGCGACATCTCTGTGTTGGGCGATCGACGGAAGACGTCCCTCTACTGCGCGGTGGGTAAGGTCACTAGCCAGTGGGAGTTCGTCGAAATGGCGATGGCCGGCCTGTTTAGCGAGCTGAGCGGTGATAACGGCCCGACATCGCACATGATCTATGGAAGGCTTACCGGTGTAACCACCCGCAAGGAGGTGATACGCGCCGTCAGCGAGATCTACTTCACCAATGAAATAGGGTCCGCACTGGATCAACAGATCACAGATGCTTTGCTGGCCTACGACCGAGCCTCTTGGAAGAGGAATGACGTTGCTCACGGTGTCGTAACTAGGATTGTTAATGGTGACACTGATGAGACTACCGGATTCTTCCTTATTCCTCCGAGCTACGCCACAAAGAAGGTCACTCGCTTCCCTGTGCATGACCGAGAGACTTGGCTTGATAACGTGCTCGGCCAGTTTGATTACGCTATGACCGCAAGAGACGTCATGGCGCAACATTTAAAGTTCCGCAAACTTAACGTAGCCATCCGAGCCTTGAGCGATGCAATCCGAGACAGGGACCGATCCGGCATCAAGCGTTACGCAAAGCGTCAATGATTTCGCCCGCGCGGTAGTCGGCTTCCCAGCGTGAGAACGGACCTTCAAGCAGATCGACGACCTTGGTGCGGAATCTTGCCAGCTTAGCCGCATCCACCACCAGATCAGGGGTTTTCTCGGAGGCGGCGTCTTGCATGGTTCTGCTACCTTAAGTATTTAATTAGGAAAACGTCCCTACTACGCCCATGTCAGCCCACCCCACCCCAGACACCGAGGCGACCGACCCCGGCCAGCAGGCCGCCGACGCGTAATACTACCGCCGCGTCCTGCACGAGCTGATCGACATGGGCGCCGACCTCGCGCGCCGCCTCCACCGCGACGCTACCGCCCCGGCCGCAGCCACGCCGCCGGCCAACGAACCCCAGGCCGCCCCGGCCGCCGACATCGCTGTCGCCTTCGACCGCATCGCCCGCTGCATCCGCCGCACCGTCCTTCTCGCCCAACGCGTCGCCGAGCCCGCCCGGCCCATCGCCGCCCGCGAGCCCGGCCCCGACGCCGGGCAGCGCCGCGTCGCCGCCCGCAAGCAGATCATCCGCGAGGTCGAGGACGCCATCGGCCGCACCGAGCGGGGCACCCGCGCCGAGGCGCTGCACGCCGAGCTGCTCGACCGCCTCGACGCCCCCGACCTCGACGACGACATTCTCCACCGTCCCGTCGCCGACATCATCGCCGACATCCAGCGCGACCTCGGCCTCGCCGCCGCTTACGGCGTCAATCCTTGGAAGCGCCGCAGCCCCGTCGACATCGCCACGCTCCACGCCCGGGCCGCCCGGCCCGTCGCCCCGAGCCCCGGCCCCGTCGCCGTGTCCGACCCCGGCCGCGCCGGCGACCGCCCGCCGAAAACCCGAAGCCGCGGCGCCGCCCCGATCACCGGGGAAAAATCCGCACCCGCCCGCGCCGGCATCGATCCGCCCACCGGTCCGCCCGACCGCGCCATCCTGCTCCCCTACGCCCGCCGCCTCCGCGACCCCTGACCGATCCGCTTCGGTCGGACGATGTCCTGGCCGCAGCGCCCGCATGAACGCCAGGAAGCCGTGCGTCAGCCTGGAGCGGGCAGGTCGAAGGCCCGCTTGAAGGCGACCTGTCCCGACGGGGTGACGGAAACCGCGCGGCCGCCGCCGCCGGCGCGACGGATCCAGCCCTGCGCGAAGCAGGTCCGGCACAACGCCGCGCCCAGCACCCCGCCGATGTGCGGGCGCCGCTCGCTCCAGTCGAGGCATGGCCGGCAAAACACGCGTCCGCTGCCTGCCTTCGCCCCGCGCCCCGGATCCGCCTCGAGCGGGACGCCGAGTTCCCGCAGGAACGTCGCGCCGTTCTCCGTCAGCACCCCGCCATCGGCGGACAACTCGATCTGCCCACGTTCGACCAGACGGTCGGCCACCGCCACGGCAAGCGTCCCGGCGAGGTGGTCGTAACAGGTACGGGCGTAGCGAAGCGCCGCGTCGCGGGGACCGACAATGATCGCCCGTGGCCGGCCATCCTGAGGCACGACGGCCTGCCCAGCGGCAACTGACATGATGCTCTCGAGCATCTGCGCCACTGCCGGCGATGCGAGGCGGTGGTAACGGTGCCGGCCCCCTTGCGCCACCAACAGCAACCCGGCTTCCGTCAGCCGGGCCAAGTGGCCGCTCGCCGTTTGCGGCGTGATGCCGGCCGCCCGGGCGAGTTCGGTCGCGGTCAGCGACCGGCCATCCATCAGTGCGGCGAGCATGTTGGCCCGGGCGGGATCGCCGACCAGCGCGGCCGTCGCGGCGAAAGCGGATGTGCTCAGCATGCTGCCCCGGTCGTTGCCGTCGGCCAGTGTCGCGCGAACGCGCCCGAATATGCTACGGCGCCTGCCGAAGCATCGCTATCATGAGGTGCGCCATACCTGCCGCAGCGAGATTTATGCCGGGACGGGGAGGACTGCCGTGATCCGAAAGCAACGACCATGAGCACCGCCAGCGCCTATGAGCGTTTCCGCGCCCTGCATGATCGGCCGGGCGCGTTCGTCATGCCCAACGCCTGGGACGGCGCCTCGGCCGTGCTGTGCAAGCGGGCCGGGTTCGAGGCGCTCGGCAGCTCCTCCTTCGCGATCGCCGCCGCGATGGGGCGCGCCGACGGCGTCCATGCGGTGAGCCTGGCCGACTCGGTCGCCAACGCCGCTCTGCTGGCGCGGGTCAGCGGCCTGCCGGTCAACGGCGACTTGGAGGACGGCTACGGCCCGGCGCCGGAGGATTGCGTCGCAACCGTCGAGGCCGCGATTGCCGGCGGCCTCGCAGGGCTCGGGATCGAGGACACCACCGCCGATCACGCGCGCCCGATCCATTCGTTCGACGAGGCGGTCGCCCGCGTGCGGGCAGCGGCGATCGCGGCCCGCGGGCGGATCCTGCTGACAGGCCGCACCGACAACTTCCTGAACGGCCGCCCCGATCTCGACGACACGATCCGCCGCCTGACCGCGTTCGCCGAAGCAGGCGCCGACGTGCTGTACGCGCCCGGCCTGCCCGACATGGAAGCGATCCGCGCCGTCGTCCGCGCGGTCGCGCCGAAGCCCGTCAACGTGCTGATCGGCCCTGGGGTGCAGCTTGCAGAGCTCGCCGCCGCCGGCGTGCGCCGCGTCAGCCTCGGCGGGGCGCTCTACCGCCGTGCCATGGGCGGGCTGGTCGCGGGCCTGACGGCGCTGCAAGGCGGTGACCTGCCGGCCGCCATGCACGGCGCAGTGCCGGGCCGCGACATCGCGGAGCTGCTGCCGTCACGCGATCCCGGTTGACACGGGCGAGCCCGGCAGCACGGGCGGTCGGTCGCTCTCGTCCTTCAACGCCACCCCGCTCAGCCGCAGGTCTCTCGCATCCGCGCCAGCAGGTAGTGCAGCCGATGCGCCGCCTCCACGTAGCCGAGGCCGTCCGGCCGGATGTTGCTCACGCAGTTCCGCGCCGCATCCGTCGTTCCCGGCGCCGGCGCCCATGTCAGGTAGGCCCCCAGGCTGTCCGGCGCCGACAAGCCCGGCCGCTCCCCCAGCAGCATCAGCACCGCCCCTGCGCCGAGCGCCGCCGCCACCGCATCGCCGACCGCCACCCGCGCGCCACGCACCAGCACCGTCGGCGCCAGCGCCCACCCGGCCAGCGCCGGCAGCAGCAGGTCGAGCAGCGGCGGCGCATGGCGCTGCACCGCCGTCGCCGACAGGCCGTCCCCCAGCACCACCGCCAAGTCGAACGCTCCGGCCCGCGGCGCCAGCACCGCTCCCGCCTCGGGCGCCAGCACCCGGCCGAGATCCGGCCGCCGCAGATATGTCGCCCGCTCCGCCGCCTGGGTCGACACCACCAGAGCGGGGCAGGGCAAGGCCGCCAGCAAGGCCGCCTCGTCCAGCGGCGCATGAACCGCGTCCCGCGCGTGCGCATGCGCCAGCCGCAACTCCAGCAGCGGCGCCGTCCCGAGCGAAGCCCCGCTGCGCGCGAGCCCGATCCGCGCCGCCGTCAGCCCGCGCCAGGCTGCCGGCAGCGTCATGCCGCCGGCAACAGCGCCTGGAACGGCCCCGGCAAGCGGTCGCCCAGACCCGGCGGCCGCACCCGCCCGGCTCCGTCCAGCAAGCCCTGCGCGCCCAGCCAGGCCTCGAACTCCGGCGCCGGCCGCCGTCCGAACAGGTCCCGCATCGCCAGCACGTCGTGGAAGCTCGTGCTCTGGTAACCGAGCATGATGTCGTCCGCCCCCGGCACCCCCATCACGAACGTCACCCCGGCCGCCACCAGCAGCGCCAGCAGCGCGTCCATGTCGTCCGCGTCCGCCTCGGCGTGGTTGGTGTAGCAGACGTCGCACCCCATCGGCAGTCCGAGCAGCTTGCCGCAGAAATGGTCCTCCAACCCGGCGCGGGTGATCTGCTTCCCGTCGAACAGGTATTCCGGCCCGATGAAGCCCACGACCGTGTTGACCAGCAGCGGCCGGTAGCGCCGCGCCACCGCATAGGCCCGCGCCTCGAGCGTCTGCTGGTCCACGCCGCCATGCGCTCCGGCCGACAGCGCGCTGCCTTGTCCCGTCTCGAAATACATCGCGTTGGCGCCGACGCTGCCGCGTCCCAGCGCCGACACCGCCGCCGCCGCCTCGTCCAGCAGCGCGAGCGAGATGCCGAAGCCCCGGTTGGCCCCCTCGGTCCCGGCAATCGACTGGAACACGAGGTCAACCGGCGCCCCGCGCTCGATCAGCTCCAGCGTCGTCGTCACATGCGCCAGCACGCAGGACTGCATCGGAATCGCCAGGCGCTGCCGCACGTCGTCGAGCAGCAGCAGCAGCGAACGCGTGCGCTCCGGACTATCGGTCGCCGGGTTGATGCCGATGCAGGCATCCCCGGCGCCCAGCAGAAGGCCGTCCAGGATGCTGGCGGCGATCCCGCGCGGGTCGTCCGCCGGGTGGTTCGGCTGCAGCCGCACCGACAGCCGCCCGGGCAAGCCGATCGTGGTCCGGAACGCCGTCGTCACCTGGGTCCGGCTGGCCACCACCATCAGATCCTGCAGCCGCATGATCTTCGCGCACGCCGCCGCCATCTCCGGCAGCAGCCCGGGCGCCAGCGCCGTCAATGCCGGCGTGGTCGCCGCGTCCGACAGCAGCCAGTCGCGGAAACCGCCGACCGTCAGATGCCGAACCGGGGCGAACGCCGCGTCGTCGTGGCTGTCGATGATGAGCCGCGTGACCTCGTCCGATTCGTAGGGCACCACCGCCTCGGTCAGGAACGTCGCCAACGGCAGGTCCGCCAGCGCCACCTGCGCCGCTACGCGCTGCGCCTGGCTTTCAGCCGCTAGACCGGCCAGTTCGTCGCCGCTGCGCTGCGGCGTAGCCTTGGCCATCAGCGCCGCCAAACTCGGGAACACGTGCCGTTCGCCGCCGGCCGTCGCCTCGAACACGGCTACCGCCCCGTGAACACGGGTTTGCGCTTCTCCATGAAGGCGCGGCGGCCTTCCTTGTAGTCCTCGCTGGCGAAACAACCCTCGACCAATGCCGCGATCGCCGCGGTATCGGCCTCGTTGCCGCGGGCCAGCTCGGCGACCGAACGTTTCAGCGTGTGCAGCGTGAGCGGCGCATTGGCGGCGATGCTGGCGAACTGCGCCGCGATGAACGCGTCGAACTCGGCGTCGGGCAGCACGCGGTTGACCAATCCCATGCCGAGCGCCTCGGCCGCGGAGAAGTGGCGCGCGGTGAAGAAGATCTCCTTGGTGTAGGCCGGTCCAACGAGGTCGTTCAGCGTCTTCACCCCCGGCAACGCGTAGCCGAGCCCGAGCCGGCCGGCCGGCACCCCGAATTTCGAACCCTCGGTCGCGAACCGCAGGTCGCAACTGACCGCGATGCCGAGCCCGCCGCCGATGCACCAGCCGCGGATCACCGCCACGGTTGGCTTGGCGGCGGCCTTCAGCGCCTTGGTCGCCTGTTCCGAGACGGCGTCATAGGCGGCCACGGTCTCGGGCGTGCTGCGCTGCCGCTCGAACTGACTGATGTCGGCGCCCGACACGAACGCCCGGTCGCCGGCGCCGGTCAGCGCGATGACGCGAATGGCCGGGTCGTCGGCGAAGTCGGCCAGGATGCCGGGAATAGCCGCCCACATGTCGGACCCGACGGCGTTGCGGCGATCCGGGTTGTTGAACACCATCCATCCGACCGGCCCCTCCTTGCGGGCGATCATTCTTGGTGTGCCGGTGTCGATGTCTGGCATGGTGGCCTCGAGCGTGGACTGGGCCTGGACGGTCGCGACGCAGCTCACTCCACCGGTTTTGACCGACCGCTGAAGCTGGCGACGGTTCCGCCCTGGACCCGAACGGGGACGGTCGCCCCGTTCATCCCCGGAATCAAGGCCTCAGGTGAACGCCTGCACCTCCGACCGGTGCACCACCAGGCTGCTGCCGCCGTCCTCGGCCGGGGCTTCCTCGATCCAGACCTGGGCGTCGAGGCCGAGTCCGGTCGCGTCGTCCCAGCCCGGGGCCGGGCCACGCTCGACCATGCGGCGGCCGAGCGCGAGCAAGCGGTTGTGGATCGTGCCTGAATTCTCGCCGGTCGGAGGATGCGACAGCTCCGGCAGGCCGAAGCCGGCCAAGCCGGCGGTGCGGGCGCCAACGCCGACGCCGGGCTTGCGCCACCAGCGGCAGCGCACGACGATCTCCGGATGCAGCGTGTCCTCGTCGGCTTGAGCGCAGAACGCGGCGGGCGGGATGAACAGGCCGTTGCCGCTCCAGCATACGGCGGCGGCGCTGTCGAGTGCGGCGTAGGCCGCCGCGGTCTGCACCACGGCCGCGATGTTCTGCCGCCGCGCCGCGAACGAGAGGTTGCCGCCGAACGGGGCGATGATGACGTGGCTGCGCCAGAACGGACGGGCGGTGTCGAGGTTGGGCCAGATCGCCCGTTGGCTGAGGTCGTTGTCCGGCACGGCCGGGTAGGGCGCGTCGATGGCCATCACTGCAACCTGGCCGTTCGGGAGATCGAGCAGCACGCCGCCGTCGATCGGCGACGCCGCGTCCGGCGGCTGCGGCTGCTGCAGGCGCTGCATCACCGCCTCGCCGACATCCGGCCAAGTTGGCGCACCGGTGTCGAAGCAAACGAAGCACATCGGCAGGTCGGACATGAGCGAACGATTCTCCTGGCGGAAACGAACGCATGATGACGGCGGTTCACAGCCAACACACGTCCTATCGAGTTGAGAACGGTCGTGCTTGGTTAACCACTACCGGGCCTTAAGCGCGGCGTTCCCTTGTCGCGTCTCGTTTTTTGAGGCAATCAGAAACACGATGTGAAAAGTTCGCGCGATGCAAACGCCCGATCTGGCCGCTTCTCAGGTCGCGCGACTCCGGCGGCAGAACGTGAAAGGGGGGGCCCGGCCGGCCCCGTTTGGCGACGGCCGAAGGAGCTCAGGCCGGCCCGGTTACGATGTCCTCGTGCCAGGTTCGGCCGTCCCGCTCGATCAGGGCGATCGCCGAGGTCGGGCCCCACGACCCGGCCGGATACAGCCGCGGCGTCTCGCGCGTCTCCTCCCAAGCGTCGATGATCGGCTCGACCCAGCTCCAGGCCGCCTCGACCTCGTCGCGGCGCATGAACAGGGTGGGATTGCCGCGCACGCTGTCCATCAGCAGCCGTTCGTAGGCGTCCGGATACCGGGTCGCGAACGCCTTCTCGAAGCTGATGTTGAGCTGCGTGGGGCTGAGATACAGCCCGCCCGGCTCCGGGCTTTTGGTCATCAGCTCGAGCTTCATGCCCTCCTCGGGCTGCAGCCGGATGATCAGCTTGTTGGGCGACATCTCGCCGGTTTCGCGGCCGAACACGTTGAACGGGCTGCTACGGAACTGCACCACGATCTCGCTCATCTTCTGCGGCAACCGCTTGCCGGAGCGCAGGTAGAACGGGACGTTGGCCCAGCGCCAGTTCTGGATCTCCGCTTTCAGCGCGACGAACGTCTCGGTCTTGCTGGCCCGGTTGGCGCCGCCCTCGCTGAGGTCGGCGAGGTAGCCCTGCACCGCCTTGCCATTGACCGCGCCCTGCGTGTATTGGCCGCGCACCGTCACCGTGCCGACCTCGTGCAGCGGGATCGGCTTCAACGCCCGCAGCACCTTCAGCTTTTCGTCGCGCACCGCGTCGGCGCCCAGGTTGAGCGGCGGCTCCATCGCCAGCAGGCACAGGAGCTGCAGCAGGTGGTTCTGCACCATGTCGCGCAGCGCGCCGGAGCGGTCGTAATAGTCGCCGCGACTTTCGACGCCCACCGTCTCGCCCACCGTGATCTGCACGTGGTCGATCACATCGGTGTTCCACAGCCGCTCGAACACGGTGTTGGCAAAGCGCAGCGCCAGCAGGTTCTGCACCGTCTCCTTGCCGAGGTAGTGGTCGATGCGGAAGATTTGCGGCTCGGTGAACACCTGGCCGACCACGTCGTTGATCTCCTTGGCGGAGGCGAGGTCGTGGCCGATCGGCTTCTCGAGCACCACGCGGGAGCGGTCGGTGACCAGCCCGGCCTCCTGCAGGTTGCGGCAGGTCGGACCGTAGAGGTCCGGCGAGGTGGCCATGTAGAACACCCGAATGCGCTCGGGCTGCTGCCCGAGGATGGCGCCGAGCGCCTCGAGCCCGCCGGGCTTGGTGGA
This sequence comes from uncultured Alphaproteobacteria bacterium, assembly GCA_963792675.1. GTDB lineage: Bacteria > Pseudomonadota > Alphaproteobacteria > Acetobacterales > Acetobacteraceae > JBBROS01. The sequence goes on along the minus strand of CAWBWT010000002.1, from coordinate 3,492,832 downwards.
GTCGCCGCGCGCGTAGTGCAGCAGCTCGAGGAAGCGGGTGACGAGCTTCTTGTCGTGGTCGGCTTTGGCGACATGGGTCGCGAGCGCCTCGGCCGCACGTTCGCGGAAGGCGGCATCGTCCAGCTCCGATCGCGCCGCGCCGATGATCCGAGCGCCGTCCGGCACCACCCCGTCCCGGAACCGGTAATAGAGCGCCGGCAGCAGCTTCCGCAGGGTGAGGTCGCCGGTGGCGCCAAAGACGACGTAGTCGAACAGTTCGACGGGTTTGACAGCCATGGTCTTGCTCTCAGGCAGTTTGTGCGCTGCGGCGAATCTGCGCCTGCGCGGGTTGCGCGTCTACCGCGAAGCGATGCCCGGCAACGCCCCGCATCGGACGTCGCCGGCCAAGGTCACCGGTCCTCCGTGGCCGCGGCCGGCGTGCGTGCCGAGCGCGCCTCGAGCGCGGCCGTGATCAGCGCCTTCGCGTCGCGCTGCAGCGCCCGGCGCGAGTCGGCGTCGGTGTAGAACATGTGGCCGCCCGGGTAGGCGGCCAGCGACAGCCGGTCCCCGGCGGCGCTGGCCGGCACCTGTGCGAGCAGCAAGGCGTCGGTGAAATAGGGTGTCACGAGATCGTACAGGCCGTGCACGACCAGCGCGCGCGCGGCCGGGTCGAGCGCCAGGAACTGCCGCAGCGCGGTCATCGCTTCCGGCCGGTTGTTGCCGCGGCCGTAATCCCATTCGCGGTTCAGCTGGTCGTTGAGCAGCTGGTATTGCCGCGCCGGGGCTCCGTCGGGCTGCCAATCGAGCCGGCCCTTGTAGAGCGACAGCATGGCGGCGGTCAGCGGGCCGCGCAGGCCGTCGAGCGCCGGATCGGGCGAGTTGTCGTGCGGCGCCGTCGGAAACGGGTCGAGCGCCGTCAGGGTCGCGTCGTACGGGCTGGACACGTGGCCGGGATTCCGGTCGCGCAGGAACGCCTCGGCGTCGATCCGGCCGCCGCGCCGGCGGATCAAGTCGCGGTCGAGACCGGTCAGCGCGGCCAGCTTGGTTGCGATGCGGTCCTGCGCTTCGGCGTCGTCGGGGCCGCGCAGCAGGTCACGGATGTAGTCGCCCGCCGCGTAGGCTTCCGCGTCGCGGTTGTCGCCGCGGCTGCGCGCCGTCGCATGCGCCGCGGCGAACGCGGGCAGCTGGCCGGCGTAGCGGACCGGGTCGTAGGCGGAGTCGCGGCCGTTGAAGTCGAGCACCGGCGAGATGATCACCAGGCCGCTGACGCCGACACCCTGCTGTTCCAGCAGCGCGCGGGCAAGTCGGGGCGCGCGGAACCCGCCATAGGACTCGCCGGCGAGGAACACCGGCGCCCCGAGCCGGCCATGCGCCTCGAGCCAGCGGCGGATGGTGGTGGCGAGCGTGCGGATGTCGCCGTCGACGCTGAGGAACGGCTTGCCGGCATCCGCGCCTTCGCCGAGCCAGCGCGAAAAGCCGGTGCCGGGCGGGTCGATGAAGACGAGGTCGGTGAACCCCAGCCAAGTTTCGGCATTGTCCACCGGCGCCGGGTCCTGGCTGGGCACCACCGGGACCGCGAGCGGCACGCGCCAGGGGCCGATGGCGCCGAGGTCCAACCAGGCGGAGGCGGCGCCCGGGCCACCATTGAAGGCGAAGGTGACGGGGCGGGGCGGGGCCTTGTCGCCGCCGCGATCGGCGAGGAAGGCGGTGGTGACGATCTCGACTGTCGGCTTGCCGTCCGGCGTTGCCAGCTTCTGCGTCTCGACCGTGGCGGTCAGCGGCAGCGGGCCGTCCGGGAGGGCCAGGGTGTGCTGGGTGGTGCGGTCGGCCGCCCGGGCGGCGGTCGTGATGAGGAGGGCGAGGAGGATCAGACGGAGCATGGGCGATCCTTGCGGCGTTCGGCTCAGTATTCGAACTGGTAGGTGACGCCGACCTGGTTGCCGCCCTGGCCGGTGCCGACGTCGGTTTGGAGCTTCAAGCCCTTGGTGATGTCGATCTGCACCGTGGCGCCGGTTTGGCCGCCGGTGGCGCCCTGCTTGGCGCCGACATAGACGCCGTTGGCGACATAGCGGCCGGCCTCCACGGTGGGGGCGTTGGCGGTGGAGGACGAGGAACTGCTGCTGCTGGCCGCGGTGTTGCTGCTGCTGCCGATGCCGAGGCGGTCGAGGCCGAGCCCCTTGCGAATGGTGTCGAGCGGGCCGCCGCCGCTGCCGGTGACGCCGGATAGCTCGGCCAGCCCGGCGGCGATCTGGGCAATCTGGAACGGCCCCAGCTCCTTGGCCGAGCGCTTGAAGATCAGGTAGGCGAGCACCTCGTCCTGCGGCAGGTCGGGCACGCTGGTCAGCGAGATCTTCGGCTTGCTGACATAGCCGCCGATGTTGAGCGTTGCCGTCACCCCGCCGGCCGTGCTGTCGGCGGACAGGTCGAGCGTCGGGTCGATCTTGCCGTTCACCCCGGTGCCGTCGAAACCGACCTTGCCGCGCGAGAAATTCAGCGTGGTTCCGGCGACCGAGACGGTGCCGCGGCGCATGTTGAGGCCGCCGCCGACCTGCGGCTGCGTGCTGGTGCCGCGGATGCGCAGGTTGCCGGCCATTTCGGCGTCCACGCCGCGGCCGCGGATGAAGATCTGGCCCGGCGCGTCGATCGTGAGGTCCAGCGCGATGGAGGTCGGCGGCCCCGGCGGCGGCGGCGGCTTGTCGCCGGGGCGGCTCACCTTCAGCACCGCGACGCTGGCGGGCAGGCTGCTCGGGATGCTGAGATCGGCCCGGCGGATGCGGATCTTGCCCCCGGCTGCGAGGGACGCGGCCGGGCCCTTCACGGTCAGGTCGGCGTCGATGTCGGCGCTGAGCGTGTCCGACGCCAGCGGCCGGGCATTGCGGGCCGTGATCGTGAGATCCACCGGCAATCCCGGGGCGAGCACGCCCACCGTCCCCGAGGCGCCGATCGTGCCCGGCCCGGCGCGCCCGGTGAAGCTCGCGATCCGCACGGTTTGGCCGTCCGCCCGGATCGTGGCGGCCAATCGGTCGACATGGATGCCCTGGCCGTAATCCTCGAACTCGCCGCCGGCAAGCTGCGCGCCACCGGCGATCTGCGGCGCTTCGACCGTCCCGCCGATGGTGCTGTCGAGGGTCAGCCGGCCACGCAGGCGGCGTCCGTCGGCGGCCAGGATCGGGTCGAGCATCGCCAGGTCGAGACCGCCATTGGCCCGCAGGTTGAGCGGCCCGGCGCCGAGCGGGGCGACGCCGTTCAGCGCCAGGTTGGCGGCGCCGGCCACCAGGCGCGCCTCGATGCGGGCCGTCTTGTCGCCGCCGAGATTGGCCGTGGCATTGAGATTGGCCGGCGGGATGGCGCGGGCGGCGCCGCCGCGGGCGCGCAGATCGGCGGCGGACAGCTTCACGGTGCCGGCGGGCGCGGCCGGGGTGCCGGCCAGCTTGGCGTCGACGGTGATGCTGCCATCATACTGCGGGACGGCCGGTCCGTCGGCTTGCGGCAGCGGCAAGTCGCCGACATTGGCCCGCACCGCGACCGTGGCGTCGAGCGTGGGCGAAAGCTTGCCGGCGACGTCCAGCGTGGCCGAGCGCAGCGCCAGGCGCAGCCGATCCACCGCCACACCGTCGGCGAAGCGGACGGTGGCCGGCGCGGTCAAGCGAACGATCTCGGCTGCCCCGTAGCCCGGCGGCTTCGCGTCCACCTGCAGGGTGTCGAGCCGGACCTGCTTTTCGGCTGCGTCCAGCAAGGCCGTGCCGGCGATCTGCGCCGCGGTGCCGGCGCTGACCAGGTTGGCGTTGGCGCGGATGGCCAGCGCGGTTTGCGGTCCGTTGACCTCGATGCGGGCATTGCCGGTGGTGCCGGCGGCGTCGATGCCGTCGGCCACCAGGGTGGCGTTGACCGACGGATTGGCCAGCGGGTCGGCGACGCGGGCCTTGACGGTCGCGTGCCCGACCTCGGTGCCGGGCAGTCCGGCGTTGCGCAGCTCGGCGTCCAGCGTGGCGGTCGCCGGGTCGATGGCGAGGCTGGCAACCACGCCGCCGGACAGCTTCTGGCCGATCAGCGGCCGCAGGTCGGCCAGCGTCGGCATGCGGAGGTTGACGGTCCCCGTCGGGATCGTGGCGCCGGCCGGCAACGTCAGGTCGCCGTCAGCGTGCAGGCTGCGCCAATCCGCCTTGCCGATGCTGGCGTGCAGGGTACCGGCCGCATCGCGGGTAGCGTCCAGCGCGAGGTCGAGCGGGGCGCCGGCCAGCGTTCCCGAGCCGGTGATGCGCCCGGTGGGCTTGGCCGGCAGCCCGGTGAAGTTCGCCGCCAGCTTGATCGGTGCGCGCTCGATCCCGGGGGCGCCGACGTCGCCGGCGATCGTGGCGTCGAGCGCCAGCGCCTCGAGCGGACCGACCGCGTGGGCGTCCAATGTAGCGGCGCCGGTTACCGTCGGCGTGAGCAACGACAGGTTTGACAGCGCGAGCCGTGCGGTGGCGTCGAGGCCGGCGGGCGTGGTCTGGCCATGCGCGTCGAGGGTGACGGCGGCGCCGGCGACGGAAGCACGGGTCAGCGTTACGGTGCTGCCGGCGGTGGTGGCGTCGATAGCGATGCGGGCGTCGTTGCCGAGCAGGGCGGGAACCGGGGCCGGGCCGCCGGTCAGGGCCAGGGTGCCATCCGCGTGCAGCGCGGTGACGCCTTCCGGCGTGCCGGTGCGGGCCTGGTCGGCATGGAGGTTGAGGGTGGTGCGGCCGGTGAGGTCCAGGGCCGCCACGGCAGCAAGGGGGCCGAGGTCGGGCAGGGTCAGGACGGCGTCGGCGGCTAGCGCCCCGGCCGTGCGGGCGGTGCCCTCGAGCGCGATCAGCGGGTGGCTGAGCTTGTAGCGGACCGGGCGCGACGGGTCGTCGAGCCGGGCGCCGGCCTCCACCAGCAACGGCGCCGCCGCCAGCAGGTCGGGCTTCGGACCGGGAATGCGGAGCTGCTCGGCGCGGGCGCGGACCGAGACCTGGCCGGCATTGCCGTCGAGGTCGGCGGTCAGCGCATGCAAAGTGGCGCCCTGGGCCGCAAGGTCGGCGACGGCGAGGTGGCCGCTGGCGTCGGGTGCAGTGAACGGGCCGGCAACATGGGTTTGCAGGTCGATCGACTGCCAGGACACACCGTCGGCCGGGCGCATCGCCGGCGCCTTGGCGGTGATGTCGGCGGTCAGCCGATTGCCGACGGTGTCGACGTTCGCCGTGGCATTGGCGGTCAGCGGGCCGGCGGCCAGTGCCAAGGTGGTCGCCAGGGCGTTGCGCGGGCCGTTCGCCGCGGCGTCGATCGACAGCGGACCGATCGCCGGCAACTGCGCCAGCGTGGCGATCAGGCCGGCTTCGGGCTCCTGCACGTGCAGTTGTGCGTCGATCCGCTCGCCGGTGATGGCCGCGTCGAGCGCGTAGCTGCCCGACACCGTGCCGTCCGCAACGAGCCGGTGTGCCGCGACCCGGGCGGTGCCGGTCTCGAGCGTGGGCAGGTCGGCGCTGGCGTCGAGCGCGAGGGTAGCCGGGCTGCCGCCCAGCAGCGGCGCGCCGATGGCGGCGGCGGGGACCACCAGGCGTTCTACGGTGACGCGCACGGGCAAGGTAAAGGGCTCGCTCGAGGCGGGCTTGGCCGGTGCCGGGGCGTTCGGGTCCGCCACCGGCAGGCGAGCGAAGGAGAAGCGCGCCGCCTCGAGCCGATGCACCAGCACCTGCTTTTGGAGCAGCGCCAGCGGTGACCAGTCGAGGGCGACGTCGTCGGCGGTGACGTAAGGGCCTTGGCTGTCGCTGACCTCGACATGCGCGAGGCGCAGCCGGTCGGGGAAACGCCCCGACAACCCTTGCAGCCGGACGGTGTTGCCGGTGAGGGCGGCGATCTGGGATTCGGCAAAGCGGCGGCCGGGATCGAGGTTGAGCGCGAGCATTAGCGCCGCCACCGCCAGCACCGGCAGCAGCAAGACGACGCCCACGATGTAAAGCAGTAGCTTACGGAAACGGCGCATAGGCTCCTAGCGGCGACTGGCCCGGTGAAACGCTTATCAGGCGGAACGCCTCAGCAGGGGCGCGTGTCAGAAGGCTTGGCCGATACCGATATAGAGCTCGAACGTGTCGTCGCCACGTTGCTTGTTCAGCGGCAACGCGACATCGAGCCGGATCGGCCCGATCGGCGTGTAGTAGCGTGCTCCAACGCCGGCCCCGGCGCGCAGGTTGCCCTGGAACGGCGTGCTGCCGGTGTCGACCTGGCCGGCGTCCACGAACACTGCGGCGCCGAAACTCTCGCCGAAGCGCTGGCGGTACTCGACCGTGGCGGCGCCGAGCGAGGTGCCGCCGGTCGGGCGTCCGCTGGGGAATTTGGGGCTGACGTACTGGTATTTATAGCCCCGCACCGTGCCGCTGCCGCCGGCATAGAAGCGCTGGTCGGGCGGGACCTGGAAGGTGCTCGCACCCTGGATGGTGCCGAGCGTGGCCCGCAGCGCCAGCACGCTGCGCCCGGGCGCACCGAGGTTGATGTAGGTCGAGCCGCTGAGCTGGGCGATGACGAAGTCGCTGCCGGCGGCAAGTGCCGCGGTCGGCGTCACGATCGCCGCGGCCTTGAAGCCGTGGGTCGGCTCGAACAGGCCTTCCGGTCCGGTGCTGTCGTAACGCAGGCCGAACGGCAGGCCGAGCAGCGTGTAGTCGCGGCTGACCCCCTCCTGGGTGATGTGCGATTGCTGCGCCTGGACGCCGGCGGTCGCGGTCAGGAATTCGGTGAGCTTGCGGTTGCCCTGCACCCCCGCCAGGAAGGCGGTGCGGTTGTAGGCGTCCAGGTCCTCCTTGATCGCCTGCAACGAGACGGTGACGGACTGGTCGCGGCGGAACACGTCGGGCTTGGTCAGCGCCGCGGTGACGTTGTAGCCGGAGCCGCGGCTGGCGCTGCCGCCCAGTTGGGTGATGGCGGCGCCGAGGTCGAGCCGCTCGGCCTGCCCGAACAGGTTGCGGTGCGACCAGGTGACGCCGGCCGAGGCGCCGAGGTCTGTGGAAAAGGCGGCATTGAAGCCCACCACGCGGCGTGGCCGTTCGGTGACGTCGATGTCGATCGGCATTGCCCCGGCCGGGTCGAGCGCGCCGGCTTCCTTGGCTTGCACGGTCGAGAACACGCCGGTGGCGGCGAGGTCCTGGCGGGCGGTCTCGATCTTGGCCGGGTCGAACGGCTGCCCCTGATGGATCAGCAGGCGGCGCCGGACGTAGGCTTCGTCCACGTCGTCCAGCCCGCTGACCGAGATCGGGCCGAGGTTGACCGCCGGCCCGGCTTCGACCCGCCACGTGATATCGAGCGACTTGGTCGCCGGGTCGAGGCGCGCATCGGGGGTGCCGACCTTGGCCAGCGCGTGGCCGCTGCCGCGCAAGGCGGCGAGCATGCGCGACTGCGCCGCCAGCACGTCGGCGGCGCGCGCCGGGTCGCCGGGCGCGAGCTTGATGGCGTCGCGTGCCTGCTCCATGGCGGCCGGATCGGCGGGTCCGGTCAGGTCCAGCTTGCGCAACGTGTAGGTCGGGCCCGGGGTGACGGTGATGGCGACCTCGACCGGCCCGGCCGCCGCCTGCAGCGCCGAGGCGAGCTCCGGGTCGTCGATGTCGCGGCCGAGGATCTTGATACCGATCTTGCCGTCGTAATGGCCGAAGCTGCCGAGCGCCGCCTGCAGCCGGTCCCGGTCGCCGCGGGCGCGGCCGATCAGCGCGAACGGCCCGACCGGGGCCTTGTCCTCCAGCGAGATCAGCGTGGCGCTGTCGTGGAGTGCCGTGTCGAGCGGCGCCTCGCCGGTCGGCGGCAGCGCCACCGTATAGGGTTGCGGGTCCGCGGCATGGGCCAGCAGCGGCACCGTGAGCAGCACGACGATGCGCCGGATGGTGCGCAGCCTATAGCCAAGCCTTGACATCTCCGGGGTTTAACGCGGAACCGGGAACAAGGCGACCACCTGCATCGAGGGTGCGGCGCCTTTGCCACCGGTGTCGCCGGTTTGTCACGGGACGGGCGTTGTTCGATCCCGTTGCGGTTGCTAAGGCCGAGATATGCAGGCGCGCGCGGTCCGGTCACCGAGTCTCATTCAAGGCGTCCCGCGCGGATGGGACGAAACGCCGGCCGCCGGCCGCCTGTTCGGCCGCCTGCGCGCGGCCAGGCGCGGCGCCTCCATCGTCCTGTTCACCTTGGCTGCGATGCCGGTGCAGGCGGTGCTCCTGCTGCTGCCCGGCTGGCCCAAGGTCGGCTTCGCCCGGTTCTACTGGGCCGGCGTGTCTGCGCTGATGGGCTTGCGCGTGCGCGTGGTGGGTGCGCCGCTGCGGCGCGGCGAGGGCAGGCCGGTGGTGTTCGCGTCGAACCATTCGTCGTGGCTGGACATCCCGGTGCTGGGCGGGTCGCTCGAGGCCTGCTTCATCGCCAAGGAGGAGGTGTCCACCTGGCCCTTGATCCGGACCGTGGCACGGCTCGGCCGCACGGTGTTCGTCAGCCGGCGGCCGCGCGACACCGGCCGCGAGCGCGACGCGATGCGGGCGCGGCTGGCGGCCGGCGACAACCTGCTGCTGTTCCCGGAGGGCACCAGCAATGACGGGTCCCGAGTGTTGCCGTTCCGTTCGTCGTTCTTTTCCGTGGTGGACGGCGATGCGCCGGGCCGCCCGATGATCCAGCCGGTCTCGGTGGTCTACGACCAACTCGGCGGTTTGCCGATCGGGCGGGCAAGTCGGGCCGTGTTCGCTTGGTACGGGGACATGGAGCTGGGCAGCCATTTCTGGCGGCTCGCGCAACTGCGCGGGCTGCGGGCGACGGTGCTGCTGCACCCGCCGGTCGACCCGGCCGCCTATCCGTCGCGCAAGGCGTTGTCGCAGGCGGTGTGGGACACGGTCGCGGCCGGCGCCGCGGCGCTGCGGCAGAACCGCCCGGTGCCGACGGCCGCGCTTGCGCCAGCGGCCGCCGTCGGGGTCGCCAAGCAGGCTTTCGCTTGACAGGCAGCCGGGGGAAACTGGCATTCTTCCCGTGCCGACACGAATGCCGGCAGGGGAGAGCAGGGCTGGTTACAGACACCGGACGCGGCAACGCTTGACGCGCTTGGCATTGCGGACCATCTGCGCCGCGCCGACAGCCCGGATTGACCCGGGTCCGGCAGGATCGACCCGGCCTTGAACACGACAACGGCAACGAAGAAGCGGCTTCACGTGATCACGTGGGGCTGTCAGATGAATGTGTATGACAGCGGCCGGATGGGAGACGTGCTGGCGCCCTTGGGCTATGCGCCGGTCGAGTCGCCCGATGCCGCCGACATGATCATCCTCAACACCTGCCATATCCGCGAGAAGGCGGTCGAGAAGGTGTTCTCCGAGCTCGGCCGGTTGCGGCGGGTCAAGGAAGCGCGCGCCGCCCAGGGGCAGGCGACGGTGCTGGCGGTGGCCGGCTGCGTGGCGCAGGCGGAAGGCGCCGAGATCCTGGCGCGGGCGCCCTACGTGGATCTCGTGCTCGGGCCGCAAACCTACCATCGGCTGCCGGAGCTGGTGGCGCGGGCGGCGCGGGCCGGCGGCGCGGTGATCGAGACCGATTTTGCCCCCGAAGAGAAGTTCGATCGTTTGCCCGACGCGGCCGCAGCTCCGGGGGTGACGGCGTTCCTGACGGTGCAGGAAGGCTGCGACAAATTCTGCTCGTTCTGCGTCGTCCCGTATACGCGCGGCCCCGAAACAAGCCGCCCCGCCAGCGGCGTGCTGGCGGAGGCAAGAAGGCTGGTCGCAGCCGGCGCCCGCGAGCTCACCTTGCTGGGCCAGAACGTCAACGCCTACCACGGCGACGCCCCGGACGGCGGGACCTGGAGCCTCGGCCGGCTCGTCCGCGCCCTGGCCGAGCTGCCGGGCCTGGCGCGGATCCGCTACACCACCAGCCATCCCAGTGACATGGAGGACGACCTGATCGCGGCCCACCGCGACGTCCCGGCGCTGATGCCGTTCCTGCATCTGCCGGTGCAGTCGGGGTCGGACCGGGTGTTGCGGGCGATGAACCGCCGGCACGGCGTCGACGAGTATCTCCGTGTGGTGGAGCGGCTGCGGGCGGCGCGGCCCGACATCGCTCTCAGCTCCGACTTCATCGTCGGCCACCCCGGCGAGACCGACGCCGACCACGAGGCGACGCTGGCGCTGATCCGCCGGGTCGGCTTCGCCCAGGCTTTCTCGTTCAAGTATTCGGCACGGCCTGGCACGCCCGCAGCCGGAGCCCCGCTGCAGGTGGCCGAAGCCGTGAAGGCTGCACGACTGCAAGCAGTACAGGCGCTGCTGCGGGACCAGCAGGCGGCGTTCAATCTCGGCGCCGAGAGCCTCGTCCTGCCGGTGCTGTTCACCGGGCCCGGGCGGCGGCCAGGACAGCTGTCCGGACGCTCGCCCTACCTGCAGCCCGTGCATCTGGACGGGCCGGAGTCGCTGATCGGACAGGTCCGCCCAGTGCGAATCCTCGCCGGCCACCCCAATTCTTTGTCAGCCACCTTGGATACGGAGCAAAGCGCCGCTTGAACATCCTCGCCGGGACGTCGCCGACCCCCGCCACCCCCGCGCCGCCCGGGAAGGCGCTGACCCTGCAATTCTCCGACAACCAGCTGCTCGCATTGCTGCTCGGTGATCACGACCGCAACCTGGTCCGGCTGGAGCAAGGCTTGGGCGTGCGCTTATCGGCCCGCGGCAACCGGGTGGCGATCTCCGGCGAGCCGGGCCGGGCGGAGGCGGCGATGGCGGCGCTGAACGGGCTCTACAAGCGGCTCGAGCAGGGCAAAGGGTTGTCGCGCGGCGACGTCGATGCCGCGGTCAAGATGGCGGAGGCGCGGATGAACGCGGCGGCCGAGGGCGAGGACCCGCGGTTGCCGTTGAGCGACCTGCCGGCGATTCAGACCCGCCGCGGCGCCATCGGGCCGCGTTCGCCGGGCCAGACGGCCTACATGGAGATGCTGGGCCGGCACGAGATGGTGTTCGGCATCGGCCCGGCCGGCACCGGCAAGACCTACCTCGCCGTGGCGCAAGCGGTGGCCATGCTGCAGGCCGGGCGGGTGGACCGCATCATCCTGTCCCGTCCGGCGGTCGAAGCGGGTGAACGGCTCGGCTTCTTGCCCGGCGACCTCAAGGAGAAGATCGACCCCTACTTGCGTCCGCTCTACGACGCGTTGGGCGATATGATGCCGGGGGATCAGGTGATCCGGCGGATGGGCACCGGCGAGATCGAGGTGGCGCCGCTGGCCTTCATGCGCGGGCGCACGCTGGCCCACGCCTTCGTCATCCTCGACGAGGCGCAGAACACGACGCCGGTGCAGATGAAGATGTTCCTGACCCGGATGGGTGAGGGGACGCGCATGGTGATCACCGGCGACCTCAGCCAGATCGACCTGCCGCCGGGCCAGAAAAGCGGTCTGCGCGACGCGCTCGAGACCCTCGAGGGGCTTCCCGGTATCGGCGTGAACCGGTTCGGGTCGAGGGACGTGGTCCGGCACCCGCTGGTGGCCGCCATCGTCAACGCCTATGACCAGCGGGCGCAGGCGCAGCGCGACGTGGCCGGCGCCGGTGGGCAGGAGCGACATGGATCCCGACAGTAGACGGTGCCCCGCGGCCGCGGGGATCCCGGAGGTCATCGTCGACGACCCGCGCTGGCGCCGCATGGTGCCCCGTGCGGACCTGCTGGTACGACGGGCGGCGGCCGCGGCCGGCGGCGCCGCGACCGTGCTGCTCTCGTCCGACCGGGTCGTGCGGCGGCTGAATGCGCGGTACCGCGGGCGAAACAAGGCGACCAACGTCCTGACGTTTGCCGGCGGCGACATCGCGCTCGCATCCGGCGTCGTGCGGCGCGAAGCCGCGGCCGCCGGCAAGCCGGTGGCCGATCACCTGCTACATCTGGTCGTCCACGGCATCCTGCATCTGCTCGGCGAGGATCATCATGCGCCGGGAGAGGCGCGGCGGATGGAGATGGCGGAGACGCGGGTCCTGCGCCGGCTCGGGGTGCCGAACCCGTGGCGGGGGACGTGATGAGATCCCACCCAACGACCCCATCGCACGCACGGATGTCGTCCCGCCCACCGGCGTCATCCCCGGACTTGATCCGGGGATCTCTGGCCGCGGGACACCACGGCAGCACGTCGGCGCGAGATGGCCGGATCAAGTCCGGCCATCTCGTGAGCGACAGCCGCGTCCCGAATGGCCGCGTGGCATGAGCGGGACGGCGGCGCGGCGCGGCTTCCTCGACCGGGTCCGCACCTTGATGGGCGGGCGGATCGAGCACGGGGTACGGGAAAGCATCGCCGAGCTGGTGCAGCAATCGGCCAACGCGACCGTGGTGGAAGGCGAGCAGCCGGGCCTCGACCGGCAGGAGCGCGCGTTGATCGCCAACGTGCTGCGGCTGCGCGGGACCACGGCCGACGACGTCATGGTGCCGCGGGCCGACATCGTGGCAATGCCTGTGGACGTTTCGCTGGAGCAGGCGCTGGAGCAGATCCGCCGCGAGGGCCATTCCCGGCTTCCGGTGTATCGCGAGCAGCTCGACGAGATTGTCGGCATGGTCCACATCAAGGACGTCTACTCCTACGTGGGCCGGCCGGACGCGTTCAAGCTCGAGGCGTTGCTGCGGCGCCCGCTGCTGGTGGCGCCGCAACTGCCGGTGCTGGACCTGCTGCTGCAGATGCGGCAGGCACGGATGCATCTTGCCTTGGTGGTGGATGAGTATGGCGGCATCGACGGCTTGCTGACGATCGAGGACTTGGTCGAGGAGATCGTTGGCGACATCGCCGACGAGCACGACGAGGTGCAAGGGCCGATGATCACCGAACGGCCGGACGGCGCGCTCGACCTCGATGCCCGGCTGTCGATCGAGGCGTTCGAGGTGAAGTTCGGTCCGGTGCTGACCGAGGATGAGCGTGAGGCCGACATCGACACGGTCGGTGGCCTGGTGTTCACGCTGGCCGGGCGGGTGCCGTCCCGGGGCGAGGTGGTCGGGCATCCCTCGGGGCTGGAATTCCGCATCCTCGACAGCGATGCGCGGCGGATCCGTCGGTTGCGGGTGAGGCGCGCCGAGGGCGCCGTCCTCCCGGCGGCGGCGGCCTGAACGCGGCGCGAGCCGAACTGCCGCTCCTACTTAAAACAGGGTAACAATTCTCGATCAATTCTGAGGCGGTTTACGTTAACCGATACCTTGCGAAGCATGCGGCGAAATGTTCTGCTCACAACATCGAGAGCAGCAGGTTCACCATGCAGTCCGCCGTTGATCGCCTCGTCTTCGAAAAGGTTTCGCACGCATTGCGGCAGGTCGTGCGTGCCGATCTCGCGAACCTATCGCCGTCGACCCGGATCAACGACGATTTGGCGCTGAGCCGATTCGGCCGCTTGAGGCTGGCCATCTGCCTCGAAGAGACCTTCGACGTCGAACTCGAGGATGACGAGGTGGAGGGGTTCGCGGTCGTCGGTGACATCGTCGGCCATATCAGCACCCGGTATTTCCGCGACAGTGAGTTCGCCAGTGGGGAGTAGCCGGCGCCCCCGCCTCGGGGACGCGATTTACTCCGCGGGCACCGGCACCGCCGCAATGCGGTTGCGGCGTCCCCGCGCCAGCCGCTCCAGCGCCAGATACACCACCGGCGTCGTATACAGCGTCAGGAACTGCGACACGATCAGCCCGCCGCAGATCGCGAGCCCCAGCGGCCGGCGGAACTCCGAACCGACGCCGGTCGCGAGCGCCAGCGGCACCGCGCCGAGCAGGGCCGCGAGCGTCGTCATGATGATCGGGCGGAACCGCTCGGCGCAGGCCTCGAGGATCGCTTCGCGCGGCGCCAGATTGCGTTCGCGCTCCGCCTCGAGCGCGAAGTCCACCATCATGATGCCGTTCTTCTTGACGATGCCCAGCAGCAACAGCACGCCGATGATCGCCAGCACGCCGAGCTCGGAGCCCGTCACCAGGACGGCCAGCAGCGCCCCGAACATGCCGGACGGCAGGGTGCTGATGATGGTCAGCGGGTGCAGCCAGCTTTCATACAGCACGCCGAGCACGATGTAGATCGTAATGAAGGCGGCGCCGATCAGCAGCGGCTGGCTCGACAGCGACTTCTGCAAGTAAGCCGCGTTGCCGGCGAATTGCGTGTGCACCCCCTCCGGCAGCCGTAGCTCGAGCGCCTTCTGCTGCACCAGCGCGATGGCGTCGCCCTGCGAGAAGCCGGGCTTGAGGTTGAAGCTGATGGAGGAGGCCGGGAACTGGCCCTGGTGCCGCACCGCCAGCGGCGCCGTGTTGCGCTCGAACTTCACGACCGTCGACAGCGGCACCTGGTTGTGGCCGCGTCCCGGCACGTAGATCTGCTGCAGCGACGACGGGTCCTGCTGCAATTGCGGCAGCGTTTCCAGCACCACGCGATACTGGTTGCGCTGGGTGTAGATGATCGACATCTGGCGCTGGCTGAAGGCGTTGTTGAGCGCGGTGTCGATCGCGTTCACCGACACGCCGAGCCGCGCCGCTTGGTCGCGGTCGATCACCACGTCCACTTGCGGCGCCGGCTTGTCCTGGTCGCTGGACACGTCCTCGATGCCCGGGGCGCCGGTGAGTGCCTGCTCCATGCGCTGCGTCCAGGTGCGCAGCTCCGGCAGATCCTGGTCGAGCAGCACGAACTGGAAGCCGCTGCCGCCGGAGCGGCCGCCGCCGCGCAAATCCTGGGCGGAGTAGAGGAACGTCTGGATGCCCGACATTTGCATCACCTTCGGGCGCAGCCGGGCGATCACCTCCTCGCTGGTGACGCCGCGCTCGGCGAACGGCTTCAGCGCCACCGTGAGCTGGCCGCGATTGGCCGAGCCGAACCCCGAGGTCACGCCGACCTGGCTGCCGACGCTTTGCACGGCCGGGTCGGACAGGATCACGTCCACGACCTGCTTTTGCCGCTCGACCATCGCCTGGAACGAGATGTCGGGGCTGGCCTGGGTGCCGCCCTGCAGCAGCCCGGTGTCCTGGATCGGCAGGAACCCCTTCGGCACCACCATCCACAGCACGACCACGCCGGCGATGATCCCGGGGGTGATCAGCACTGCCAGCCAGCGCAGCCGCAGCACCCAACCGAGCGTGCGCAGGTAGAAGACCTGGGCAATGCGGAAGCCGCGCTCGATCCTGGCATCTACCCAGGCCCACGGTCCCCAGGGCGGCCGGCCGGCGCCGAACCGGGCCAGCATCATCGGCGTGAGCGTCAAAGAGACGACCGCCGACGTCGCAATGGCGATCGTCAGCACCATCGCGAACTCGTGGAACAGCTTGCCCAGAATCCCGCCCATGAACAGGATCGGGATGAACACCGCGATCAGCGACACGCTGATGGACACCACGGTGAAGCCGATCTGCTTGGCGCCGGCCAGCGCCGCCTGCATCGGGCGCATGCCCATCTCGTGGTGGCGGTGGATGTTCTCGATCATGACGATGGCGTCGTCCACCACGAAGCCGACCGAGATCGTGAGCGCCATCAGGCTGAAATTGTTGAGGCTGAACCCGAGCAGATACATCGCCCCCAAGGTCGCCGACAGGCTCAGCGGCACCGTGACGGCGGCGGCGAGCGTCGGCACCAGGCGGCGCATGAACACGGCGACCACCATCAGCACGAGGGCGATGCTAATGCCGAGCGTGATCTCGACGTCGTCCACGCTGGCGCGGATGGTGGCGGTGCGGTCGCTGAGGATGCTGACGTGGATGTCGGGCGGCAGCCAGCTCAGCAGTTGCGGCAGCACCTCCTTCACCCGGTCCACCGTGTCGATCACGTTGGCGCCGGCGGTTTTGGTCAGCGTCAGCAGGATCGCCGGGTGCTTGTCCTCCCATGCAGCCAGGCGGGTGTTGGCGGTGCCGTTCAGCACCTCGGCCACGTCGCCGAGCCGCACGATGGCGCCCTTCGAGGATTTCAGCACCAGCCCAGCATAATCCTCGGCTTGGGTGATCTGCCCGTTCAAGGTCAGCGTCTCGGCACGCTCGGGCCCGGAAAAGCCGCCGATCGGGCCGTTGACGTTGGCGTTGCGGATCGCGGTGTAGACGTCCTGGCTGCTGAGCCCGGTCGCGCGCAAGGCGGCCGGGTTGAGCCGCACCCGCACCGCCGGCTTCTCGGCGCCGTTCACCGTCACCTGGCTCACGCCCTCGACCTGGCTCAGCCGCTGGCCGAGAATGGTGTCGGCGGCGTCGTAGACCTGGGCGGCGCTGAGCGTGTCGCTGGTCATCGACAGCGTCAGGATCGGCGCATCGGCCGGGTTGAACTTGCGGTAGTAGGGCCGGGTCGGCAGGTCGCTCGGCAGGTCGAGATAGGCGGCGTTGATCGCCCCCTGCACGTCGTCGGCGGCGCCCTCGATGGGCCGGTCGATGTCGAACTGGATGACGATCGAGGTGTTGCCGGTGTTGCTGGTGCTCGTGATCTCGGTGACGCCGGGGATCTCGCCCAAGCGTCGTTCCAGCGGAGCGGCGATGGAGGCCGCCATCGTTTCCGGGTCGGCGCCGGGGCGGGCGGCGAACACCACGATCGTGGGGATGTCGACGCTTGGCAGCGGCGCGACTGGGAGAAAACGCACCGCGACCACGCCCGTCAGCATCAGCCCGAACGCCAGCAGCATCGTGGCGACCGGACGCCGGATGAACAGCGCCGAGATGTTCATGGCGTGATGTTCATTCGGCCGGAACCGCCGCGCCGCGCGAGAACCGCAGCCGCGTGCGCTCGAAGAACAGATAGATGACTGGCGTCGTGTAGAGCGTGAGCACCTGGCTCAGCAGCAGCCCGCCGACGATGGTGAGCCCCAGCGGGTAGCGCAGCTCGGACCCGGTGCCGTTTTCCAGCATCAGCGGCAGCGCGCCGAGCAGGGCGGCGGCCGTCGTCATCATGATCGGGCGATACCGCAGCTCGCAGGCCTCGACGATGGCATCGAGCGGGGAGGCGCCGTGCAGCCGCTCCGCCTCGAGCGCGAAGTCGATCAGGATGATGGCGTTCTTCTTGACGATACCCATCAGCAGCACGATGCCGACCAGCGCCACCAGGCTGAGGTCCTGCCCGGCCAGCATCAAGGCGAGCAGCGCACCGATGCCGGCGGACGGCAGCGTGGACAGGATCGTCACCGGATGGATCGTGCTTTCGTACAGCACGCCCAGAACGATGTAGATCACCACCACGGCAGCCAAAATCAGCCAGGGCTCGGACGCAAGGCTCGTCTGGAACTCGGCGGCGTCGCCGGAATAGCTGCCGACGATGGTCGGCGGCATGCCCATCGACGCCTCGGCCTCGGCGACCTGGTCCACCGCGTGGCTGAGGCTGGCGCCGGCTCCGAGGTTGAAGCTGATGGTGATGGAGGGGAATTGCGACTGGTGGGTGACGGCCAGCGGCGCCGTTTCCCGCACGATGGAGGCGATCGCCGACAGCGGCACCTGCGCGGTCGGGCTGGTGTTGCTGGCAGCGGTTACGGTGCCGTTGGCGTTGGTGCCGCTGGCGCCGGCGTTGACGTTGGTCGCCGGCACCCGTAGGCGCAGCAGCGATTGCGGATCGGCCTGCCAATCGGGATTGGCCTCGAGCACGACGCGATACTGGTTCGACTGGCTGAAGATGGTGCTGATTTGGCGCTGCCCGAACGCATCATACAGCGTGTCCTGCACCGCCTGCATCGAGACGCCGAGCCGCATCGCGGCGTCGCGGTCCACCTGCACCCTGGTCGCGAAGCCGTCCGTTTGCTGGTCGGTGGTGACGTCCACCAGGTCGGGCATGGTGCGCAGCTTGGCCAGCAGCCGCGGCGCCCAGGTCGCGAGCTCCTGCGGGTCGGTGTCCATCAGCGTATACTGGTATTGCGTGCGGCTGACGCGGGTGCCGATCTGGATGTCCTGCACCGGCTGCATGAACACCGACAGGCCCGGCATCCCGGACAATGCCGCTTGCAGCCGGGCGATCACCACGGGCGCCGCGTCGCGCTCGGATTTCGGCTTCAGCGCGATCGTCAGCCGCCCGGTATTGGGCGTCGCGTTGATGGCGCCGGCGCCGACGAAGCTCGCCACCCCGGCGACCGCCGGGTCCTTGCGGGCGATCTCGGCCATCTCGGTCTGCATGGTGCGCATGCGCGGGATGGACGTGCTCTGCGCCGCCTCGGTGACGGCGATGATGACGCCGGTGTCCTGCAGCGGCAGGAAGCCCTTGGGGATCACGACGTAAAGCAGGACGGTGCCGACCAACGTCGCGACCGCGATCAGCAGGGTCACGCCCTGGAAGCGCAGCGCGATCCGCAGCGTCCGGGCGTAGAACCTCGCCGTCCACTGGAAGCCGTGCTCGAACCAAGCGGTGAGAAAGCTCGGCTTCGGGTTGGCCCGCAGCAGCCGGCCGCACATCATCGGGGTCAAGGTTAGCGAGACCACCGCCGAGACGATGACGGACGTGCTCAGCACGACCGCGAACTCGTTGAACAGCCGCCCGACCACGCCGGTCATGAACAGCAGCGGGATGAACACCGCGATCAGGCTGATGGTCAGCGACACGATGGTGAAGCCGATCTGCGCCGCGCCCTTGTAGGCGGCCTCGAGCGGGCGCACGCCCTGCTCGATGTAGCGGACCACGTTCTCGATCATGACGATGGCGTCGTCCACCACGAAACCGGTCGCGACCGTCAGGGCCATCAGGCTGAGGTTGTCGAGG
Organism: uncultured Alphaproteobacteria bacterium; assembly: GCA_963792675.1. GTDB lineage: Bacteria > Pseudomonadota > Alphaproteobacteria > Acetobacterales > Acetobacteraceae > JBBROS01. The sequence goes on along the minus strand of CAWBWT010000002.1, from coordinate 3,474,228 downwards.
CTGTAGCCCAGCAGCGCCATCACCCCGAAGGTGCCGACCAACGACAACGGCAGGGCCACGGCGGGGATGATGGTCGCGCGGGCGCTGCGGAGGAACAGGTAGATGACGAACACCACCAGCCCGATCGACAGGGCCAGGGTGAACTCGACGTCGCGCACCGAGGCGCGGATCGTCTCGGTGCGGTCGGTCACCACCTGCATCAGGATCGCCGCCGGGATTGCCCGCTGCAGCGCCGGAAGCGCTTCCTTGATGGCGGCGACGGTGGCGACGATGTTGGCGCCGGGCTGCCGCTGGATGTCGAGCACCACTGCCTGGCGGCCATTGTACCAGCCGGACACGCGATCGTTCTCGACCCCGCCGACCACGCTGCCGATGTCGCTGATGCGCACCGGGGCGTTGTTGCGGTAGGCGATCACCAGGTTCTTGTAGGCGTCCGGCGTGAGCAGCTGGTCGTTGGCGCCGAGCGCGTACGCTTGGCGCAGCCCATCGAAGCCGCCCTTGGCGCCGTTGACGTTGGCGGCGGCGACCGCGTTGCGCACGTCCTCGAGGCTGAGGCCGTAGGCGGCGACGCGGGCCGGGTCGAGCCGCACCCGCACCGCCGGGCGCTGGCCGCCTTGCACAGTCACCTTGCCGACCCCGTCGATCTGGCTGAGCTTCGGCTGCAGCAGGGTATCGGCGGCGTCGCTGACCCGGTCGATGGTGATGGCGTCCGAGGTCAGCGCCAGCGACAGGATGGGCGCGTCGGCCGGGTTCACCTTCGCATAGACGGGCGGGTAGGGCAGGGTTGGCGGCAAGGTGCCGGCGGCCGCGTTGATCGCCGCCTGCACGTCCTGCGCCGCGGAGTCCATCTTGCGGCTCAGGTTGAACTGCAGCGTGATCTGGCTGGTGCCCTCGCTGCTGGTGCTGGTCATGGCGGCGAGCCCGGTGATCTGGCCGAACTGCCGCTCGAGCGAGGCGGTGATCAGCGTCGCGACCGTGTCCGGCCCGGCGCCCGGCAGCGACGTCGTCACCTGGATGGTGGGGAAGTCCACCGTCGGCAGGGCCGAAACCGGCAGCGCGTTGTAGCCGAGCGCCCCCGTCAGCACGACGGCGATCGCCAGCAGCCAGGTCGCGATCGGCCGGGCGATGAAGGGAGCGGAGATGTTCACCCGGTCGCGGCCTCCGCCTGCGCGGCAAGCTCCCCGTCCCAGGCGGTGACGCGCTGATACGCCGGGCGCGCCTTGAACCGCTCGGCGAGCGCTACGAAGGCGGGCCGCTCCGGTGCCACCTTGAACGCCATCGTCCAGCTCAGCCCCATGCCCCACAGCACGTCGGCGGCGGAGAACCGCTCGCCAAGCAGCCACGGGCCGGGCGCGAGCTGGCCTTCGAGCGCGTCCATCACCGCCTCATACGTCCCGTACGGCGACATCGCATGCGGGCCCGGCTCGCGCTGCAGGGCGCGGTCCACCACGGCGGGCTCGAAGCAGGACCCGTAGAAGGCGATCCAGCGCAGATAGGGGCCGCGCAGCGGGTCGTCCGTGGCCGGCGCGAGCCCTGCGGCTGGGAACAGGTCGGCCAGGAAGATCGTCAGCGCCACCTGCTCGGTGACGACGGCGTCGCCGTACCGCACGGCCGGGACCTTGCCCATCGGGTTGACCGCGCGGTACTGCCCCCCCTTCGTATCCGAGGCTTTGCGGTTGAGCACATGCAGTTCATACGGCGCGCCAAGCTCCTCCAGCAGCACGCGGATGCCGGTCGAGCGAGTGCGTGGCGAGTGGAACAGCGTCAGCGTCGGTTGATCCATGGTGCGCCTCCGTTCGGGTTCAGCCAGCCGTGCGCAGCCGCCGCTGCGCCGTGCCCGGCGCGCTGCGCTCGCGCGGCGCGGCGTCCGGCGCGTTGCCGTCCGGGCCCGCCACCGCAACCTTGGAATTCTCGTTCAGTCGCTGCGCGCCATCAATCACCACGTTGTCGCCGGGCAGCAGGCCGGACAGCACGACGCTCAGCTCCTCGTCCTCGTGCCCGACCTTGACGGTCTGCCGCTTCACCGTGTTGTCGCGATTGACCACGAACACGTAGGTGCCGCGCGGCCCGCGCTGCACGGCGGCGGCGGGCACGGTGGTGACGCCGCGTTGCGTTTCGACCAGCAGGCGGACGTTGACGAACCCGCCGGGCCAGAGCTTCAGGTCGCGGTTGGGGAAGGTGGCCTTGAGCTTGATCGTGCCGGTCGCGGCGTCGACCTGGTTGTCGAGCACCGCGACCTGGCCGTGGTCCAGCACCCGGCCACCGCCGCCGCCGGCCAAAGCCAGCACCTCGGGCGGGCCCTCCGCCATCGCGGCACTCACCGGGCCGAGCGATTGCTGCGGCAAGGTGAACACGACCGAGATCGGCTGCAGCTGCGTGAGCACGGTGATCGGCGTTGCGTCGCTGGCGTGCACGATGTTGCCGACGTCCACCTGGCGGATGCCGATGCGGCCGTCGAATGGCGCGGTGACGGTGGTGTAGCTGAGCTGGGTGCGGGCGGTGTCGATCTGCGCCTGGTCGCCGCGCACGATCGCCTCCTGGGTCGCGACCGTGGTGCGGGCGGTGTCGAGCTGCTGCTGGCTGCTGCCGAGGCTCGCCGACAGCTTCTGGTAGCGGGCGAGGTCGAGCTTGTTGTTGGCGAGCGTCGCCTCGTCCTGCTGCTTCTTGGCGGTCGCGCTGTCGAGGCTCGCCTGGTAGGGGCGCGGGTCGATGCGCGCGAGCACGTCGCCGGCCTTCACGTCCTGGCCCTCGCGGAAGCGGACCTCCACCAGCGGGCCGTCGATCATGGCCTTGACGCTGACCAGGTTGAACGCCTGCACCGTGCCGAGCCCATCGAGGTAGATCGGCACGTCGCGGGTGGCGGCCTTGGCGGCGGCCACCGGCACCGGCGTGTCCGGGTCGGTGCCGCCGCGCCCGCGCCGGCTGCCGGCGCCGCGCCCGGCCCGACCGGAGGCGCTCGCCTCCTGCTCGGTCGACGTGGCCGCATGGTGCTCATACCACCAGTACCCGGCGCCTCCGGCCACGCCGAGCAGGATCAGAACGAGCAACAGCCGCTTCATCGTGCCGGTCCTACCTGGAAGCCGCCGCCCAGCGCCTTGTAGAGGTTCACCAGGGCCTGGAACCGGGCGAGCCTGACCTGGGTCAGCGTATCCAGGTCACTGAACAATGTCGCTTGTGTGTTCAACGAGGTGATGATGTCGATCGTTCCGGCTTGCAATTGCGCGTTGGCGATGTCGGCCGAACGCTGGGCCACGCGTACCGCCTCGCGTTCCAGCTTCTCCTGCTCGGTCGCATAACGCAGGGCGGTCAGCGACTGCTCCGTGTCGGTGAAGCTTTGCAGGATGGCGCGGCCGTAATCGGCGGCTAGTTCGAGCGAGCGCCCTTTGGCCTGTTCCAGTTGGCCCCGCCGCAGCCCGTTATCGAAGATGGGCTGGGTCAGGCCCGACGCAAGCTGCAGCAGCAGCGTCCCGGGCCCGGTCAGCGCGCTCAACGCGGCGCTGGTGAGCCCGGCCTGACCCGTCAGCGTGACCGCCGGGAAGAACGCAGCGCGGGCGGCGCGGATATTGGCATTGGCGGCCACCAGCGACGCTTCGGCGGAGGCGACGTCCGGCCGGCGCAGCAGCAGGTCGCTCGGCAGCCCCGGCGCCACCTCCGGCAACGGCAGCTTGTCCAGCGACCCGCTCGGCGGATTGACCCGCTCCGGTGGGGTGCCGAGCAGGATGCCGAGGCCGATCCGCTGCTGCTCGATCGAGTTGCGGAAGTTGGGGATCAGCGCCCGCTGGCTGGCGACGAGGGCTTCCTGCTGCGACACGTCAAGCGCGTTGGCGGTGCCGGCGCCGAGCCGCGCCTGATACGCGCCGAGGATCCGGGTTGCGTCGGCCAGGTTGCGCTCGGCCACCCGCAACCGGTCCTGCGCGGCCAGCATCTGGAAGTAGGTGAGCGCGACCGAGGTCACGACCGACAACGCCACCGTTTCCTGGTCGAACCGGGTCGCCAGCGCCGTCGCCTGTGCGGATTCCAGCGCGGCCCGGTTGCGGCCCCAGAAATCCGCGTCGTAACTGACCTGCAGCCCGAGGCTGTACTGCCGGCTGTCGAAGTAGCGCGAGCCGCTGCCGGCGGTCGCGAAGGACGAGGTCGAGCGGCTGCCGAGGCCGGTGCGCTGGTAGCTGTAATCGCCGGTCCCGGTCAGGCTCGGCAGCAGCGGGGCGCCGCTGATCCGCACCTGCGCGTCGGCCTGGATCACCCGTGCGGCCGCCGCGACCAAGTCGGTGTTGTAGGCGCGCGCCCGCTCGATCAGCCCGTCGAGGTCGGGGGAGCGGAAGTTGCGCCACCATTCCTCGGCCGGCCAAGCCGCCGCGGCGCCGGCCGGGCTCGCCTGGAACGCGGCCGGCAAGTCGAGCCGCGGGCGCTGGTAGAACGGTCCCAGGCTGCACCCGGCGAGGCTGCACCCGGCTAACGCCACCGCACCGGCCAACACTGTGCGCCGGATCATGGCCGCCGCCGGCGCAGGCTTTCGGCGAGCCGGATCCGACCCTCGGGCGACAAGCGCGACAGCGCCAGCACCAGGCTTTCGTCGAACCGCGCCGCACCTTCGCGCATGCGGTCCTGCATGCCCTGCAGCGCAAGCTGAGTGGCGGCCGGGTCGAACGGCTCCTGGATGACGGTCTTGGCCACCTGCTCGCGCGCTTCGTCGAGCCGCTGCCGGCCGAGCTCGTACCAGGGCTGCTCCCGCGTCATCGCGTCGCGGAACGTTTGAGCGTCGTCCGGCGGCAGGTCGTGCGACATGCGGGCCACGGCCCGGTTGAACGAGGGCGGCCCCGGCGACGGCCGCGGATGCAGCATGGGCGCCGTGAGCAGCGCCGCCGCGAACACGTTGCAGCCGAGCGACAGCCAGAGCAGCCGTGTCCGCCAAGGCTCCAGCAAACGAACGATCATGACGGGATCACTGGTCGAGCGCTGCCAGCACCGTCGCGGGGGTTGAGGGATGCAGCGCCGGAAACAGGTCGGTGACCGCGTCGGCGTCGACCGTCGTCAGCCCGAGATACAGCCCGGCGGCCAGGCAGGCCGCGATCGCGCCCCAGCGCAGGCCGCGCATCAATGGGGTCAGCGGCGCCAACGCCCGTTGCACCGGGCAGGTGATCCGAGACAAGGTAATCGGGTCGGGCGAGGGCGCGTCCTCGTCGGCCAGCGCCTCGGCCAGCATCTCGCGCGCGGCGGCATTGCGGCGCAGCAGGCCCATCGCCGCCGCCCGCTCCGCGTCCGGCCAATCGGCCAGCCCCGGCCCGCGGGTGCGCAGCGCCCACGCGAACCGGCGCGGGGTCATCCAGATGAGCCGAGGGCTCATCGCCATCATGCGTCGCGCGCCTCGATGTAGGCGCGCAGCGTCTTGCGGCTGCGATGCAGCAACCCTTCCAGCGCGCGCGCGGACACCCGCAGGGCATCGGCGGCCCGCTGGCCCGACCAGCCTTCGCCGTAGGTCAACGTGATCGCCGCACGCTGCCGCTCCGGCAGGCTCGCGATCGCGTCGCGCAGCAAGGCCTGGCGCTGCCGACCGGCCAGCGCCAGCTCGGCGCTAGGCCCGGCATCGGCGAGGTCTTCGGGGATCTCGGTGCTGGGCCGCGCCGCGCGCACCCGGTCGATGGCCGCGTTAACCGCAATCCGGTGCAGCCAGGTGCCGACGCTCGCCTGCTCCGGCCGATAGCTGGCTGCCTTGGTCCAGGCGCGCAGCAGCGCATCCTGCGCCACGTCCTCGGCCGCGGCCGCATCGTCCAGCACGCGCATCGCCGCCCGGCGCAGGCGCAGGCCATACCGCTCGGACAGCACGTCGAAGGCGGGGCGGTCGCCGCCGGCGGCACGACTGATCAACTCGTCGTCGGGTGTTTGGTCGTCAGACATGCAAGGAAGATGGCGGTTCCATGCCCATCCTACGAGGGGTGGGCGCAAAACCCATACGGCCCCCCGGTCTTGCGCTCAGCCCCGGTCCTGCGCTCAGCCCCGGTCTTGCGCTCACCCCTATCTTGCGCTCACCCGTGTTCCTGGCTCATCCGGCGGCGAGCAGGATCCGCTCGGCGAGCTTCAGGTGCGGACGGTCGATCATCTTGCCGTCGAGCAGGAACACGCCCGCATCCGAGCGCTCCGCGAAGCCGGCGCGCACCGCTTCGGCCCAGCGCACCCGCTCCGCGGCCGGGGTGAAGGCCCGCGCCACCGGGTCGAGCTGGTCCGGGTGGATGCACAGCTTGCCGGCAAACCCGTCCCGCGCGGCTTGCTCGGCTTCGGCCGCGAGCCCGGCCGGGTCGCGCGGGTCCGGCCAGGGCGTGTCGAGCGCCGGCACACCCGCCGCCGCGGCCGCCACCACCGTGCGAGCGCGCGCCGCCGCGACCGGGGCGGTGAAGGCGCCGGCCGCCCTCGGTTCGATGCCGAGGTCGGCCGACAGATCCTCGGCGCCGAAGCACAGCGCCTGCAGCCGCGCGGGGGCGCCGCGGTAGTCCATCGACAGCGTCGACGCCGCGGTCTCGGTCACGAGCGCGATCACGCCCACGCTGTTCGGCGGCAGCCCGGCCGCCGCTTCCAGCGCCTCCAAATGGTGGTCGAGCGCGAGGAGGTCGGAGCACGCGGTGCATTTCGGCAGCAGCACCGCAGCCGGGTGGCCGGGCACCACCGCGGCGAGGTCGGCGAGATAGTAGGGCGTGCCGAGCGGGTTCACCCGGACGACCACGCCCGGCCGGCTGAGCCCCGGCAGCATCGCCGCGACCATCCGCCGCGCCGTGTCCTTCTGCGGCGGCGCCACGCTGTCCTCCAGGTCGAGAATCACCCCGTCGGCCGCCGAGGCGAGCGCTTTCTCCGCCTTGCGGGCGCTGTCGCCCGGCGCGAACAGCAGGTTGCGCAATTTGAACGGCATCGCATCCACCAAATTATTGGAACAATCTTGCGCCCCTTCGGCCGTTGTGCAAATCAGCATGGCAAGGTGCGCATAGCGGTAGGCACCGATAACAACGGGGAGGGGCCGGGGGTGACCGACACCATCCTGGAGACCACCGGACTCACGCGCGAGTTCCGTGGCTTTGTCGCGGTGAAAGACGTGAACCTGAAGGTTCAATCCGGAACCATCCACGCATTGATCGGCCCGAATGGCGCCGGCAAAACCACGTGCTTCAACCTGCTGACCAAGTTCCTGGCGCCCACCCGCGGTGCCATCCGGTTCAAGGGGCAGGACATCACCGGCTTGAAGCCCGCCTCCGTGGCCCGGCTCGGCCTTGTGCGCTCGTTCCAGATCTCGGCGGTGTTCCCGCATCTGACGGCGCAGGAGAACGTCCGCCTCGCCTTGCAGCGGCAACGCGGCGCGTCGTTCGATTTCTGGCGGTCGGACACGCTGCTGAGCCGCTACGACGATCGTGCCCGGGCGTTGCTGGTCGATGTCGGCCTCGAGGGCTACGAGGACACCACGGCCGCGCTGCTGTCCTACGGCCGCAAACGAGCGCTGGAGATCGCCACCACCCTGGCGCTCGATCCCGAAATGCTGCTGCTCGACGAACCCACGGCCGGGATGACGCACGAGGACGTGGACCGGGTGGTCGGGCTGATCCGTCGCATCCGCGCCGGGCGCACCATTCTGATGGTCGAGCACAACCTTTCGGTGGTGGAAGGCCTGTGCGACACCATCACCGTGCTGGCCCGCGGCCAGATCCTGGCGGAGGGCGATTACGCCAGCGTGAGCAAGAACCCCGACGTCGTCACCGCCTATCTCGGCGCTCCGGACGCCGAAATGGCCGGCACCCATGCTTGACACACCCCATGCTTGACGCGACGGGTCCGGAGCTGCGAGCGGCCGGCGCGCCGATGCTCGACGTCCAAGGGCTGAACGCCTGGTACGGCGAAAGCCACATCCTGCACGGGGTCGAGTTCAACGTGCGGGAAGGCGAGGTGGTCACCCTGCTCGGCCGCAACGGCGCCGGCAAGACGACCACCATGAAGTCGATCATGGGCCTGGTGCCGCGGCGCGACGGCTCCATCCGCTTCAACGGCCAGGAAACCGTGCGCATGCCGCCCGACGGGGTGGCGCGGGCCGGCATCGCCTTCTGTCCCGAGGAGCGCGGCATCTTCGCCAGCCTCAACGTGACCGAGAACCTCATGCTGCCGCCGCAGATCGCACCGGGCGGGATGTCGGTCGCCGAGATCCACACCCTGTTCCCCAACCTCAAGGAGCGGGCCGGCAGCCAGGGAACCAAGCTGTCCGGGGGCGAGCAGCAGATGCTGGCGATCGGCCGCATCCTGCGCACCGGCGCGCGGCTGCTGCTGCTCGATGAGCCGACCGAGGGGCTGGCGCCGGTGATCATCCAGCAGATCGGCCACACGATCCGCGAGATCAAGGCGCGTGGCTTCACCGTCCTGCTGGTCGAGCAGAACTTCCGGTTCGCCGCGACCGTGGCCGACCGGCACTACGTGATGGAGCATGGCCGGGTGATCGACATGATCCCCAACGCCGAGCTCGCGGCGAATATGGGCAAGCTGCACGACTACCTCGGCGTTTAGCCGGGCACGCACCGTTGGGGGACCGAACACAATGAGCATTTCGCGCCGCGGCTTGCTGGGGACGGGTGCCGCACTCGGCGCCGGGCCGCTGCTGGGCCGCGCCCGGGCGCAGGCGGCGAACACGCTCAAGATCGGCGTGCTGACCGACCTGTCCGGGCCGTACCAGGATCTGGCCGGGCCGTTGGCGGTCAAGGCGGCGCAGCTGGCGCTGGAGGATTTCGGCGTCGGGGCCAAGGGCTGGAGCGTCGACATGCTGCAGGCCGACCACCAGAACAAGCCCGACATCGGCGCCGGCATCGCCCGGCAATGGTTCGACGGCGGCGTGGACCTGATCGTCGAGGTCGCCAACAGCGGCGTGGCGCTCGCGGTCGCCGGGGTCGCGAAGGACAAGAACAAGGTCTACCTGAACTCGGGCGCGGCGACCTCCGACCTGACCGCCGCCGCCTGCAACGCCAACACCGTCCACTGGGCCTACGACACCTATATGCTGGCCAAGTCCACCGGCGGCGCGCTGGCCAAGTCCGGCGGCGACAGCTGGTTCTTCATCACTGCCGACTATGCGTTCGGCGCCGCGCTGCAGCGGGACACCACCGAGTTCGTCAACGCGGCCGGCGGCAAGGTGGTCGGCTCGGTCAAGTACCCATTCCCCGGCACCACCGACTTCTCCTCGCTGCTGCTGCAGGCGCAGTCGTCGGGCGCCAAGGTGCTCGGCATCGCCAACGCCGGCACCGACACCATCAACACGATCAAGCAGGCGCAGGAATTCGGCCTCAAGATGACGCTGGCCGGCCTGCTGCTGTTCATCAGCGACGTGCATTCGCTGGGGCTCGAGGTGGCGCAGGGCATCAACCTCACCGACAGCTTCTATTGGGACATGAACGACCGCACCCGCGCCTTCAGCGGCCGGCTGAAGCCCAAAGCGCCCGACCGCCGCCCGACCATGGTGCAGGCCGGGGTCTATTCGAGCGTGCTGCACTACCTGAAGGTCGCCAGTGCCAACGGCATCCCGCAGATCAAGCTTGACGGGGCGGCCACGGTCGCGGCTTTGAAGGCGATGCCGACCGACGACGACGCCTTCGGTCCCGGCTCCATCCGCGCCGACGGGCGCAAGCTGCACCCGTCCTTCCTGTGGCAAGTGAAGAAGCCCGGCGAAAGCAAGGGCGCGTGGGATTACTACAAGCCGGTTGCCAGCACGCCCGCCGACCAGGCGTTCCGCCCGCTCGACCGCGGCGGCTGCAGCCTCAACAAAGTCTGAACGGAGGACACCACGCCATGCCGATCGATCGTCGCGCTCTTCTCGGCGGCACCGCTGCTGCCGCCACCCTCGCTGGCACCCGCCGCAGCCGCGCGCAGGCCAAGGTGGTCAAGCTCGGCGTGCTCAACGACCAGTCCGGGCCCTATCGCGACATCGGCGGGCTCAACTCGGTCGCCGCCGCCAAGCAGGCGGTGGCCGAGTTCGCGCCCGACTTCCAGGTGGAAGTCATCAGCGCCGACCACCAGAACAAGCCCGACGTCGGTGTCGGTATCGCCCGGCAATGGTTCGACCGCGACGGCGTCGACGTCATCCTCGACGTGCCGACCTCCTCGGTGGCGCTGGCGGTCAACAGCGTCTGCAAGGAGAAGAACAAGGCCTACATGAACAACGGCGCCGCGACCGCCGACCTCACCGGGGTGCAGTGCACGCCGGTTACGATCCACTGGGCCTACGATACCTACATGTTGGCGCGCAGCACTGGCGGCGCGACGGTGAAAGCCGGCGGCGACAAGTGGTACTTCATCACCGCCGACTACGTGTTTGGCCAGCAGCTGCAGCGGGACACGACCGGTTTCGTGACCGCCGCCGGCGGTAAGGTGATGGGGGCGTCGCCCTACCCGTTCCCCGGCACGACCGATTTCTCGTCGTTCCTGATCTCGGCGCAGTCGAGCGGCGCCAACGTGCTCGGCCTCGCGAACGCCGGCGCCGACACCATCAACAGCATCAAGCAGGCGGCCGAGTTCGGCTTGACCAAGCAGATGAAGATCGCGGCGCTGCTGATGTACATCTCCGACGTGCACGGCCTGGGGCTCGAGGCGGCGCAGGGGCTGTTCCTGACCGAAAGCTTCTACTGGGACATGAACGACCGCACCCGCGCCTTCACCAAGCGGTTCCAGGCGCTGATGCCGGGGGTGGCGCCGAACATGACCACGGCGGCGGTGTATGCGAGCGCGCTGCATTTCCTGAAGGCGGTCAAGGGTTTGGGCGCGGGCTCGGCGGCGGACGGCGCCAACGTGGTGGCCAAGATGAAGTCGATGACCGCCGAGGACGAGATCTACGGCAGCACGACCATCCGTGAGGACGGCATGGCGCTGATCCCATCCTACCTGTTCCAGGTGAAGAAGCCGTCCGAAAGCAAGCACCCCTGGGACTATTACAAGATGGTGGTCGAGACGCCGCCGGACCAGGCCTGGCGGCCGCTCAAGGATGGCAGCTGCCCTCTGGTCAGGGCGTAACCCACGATGTTCATGGTGTTCGGCGTGCCGGGACCGCTGCTGTTCGGGCAATTGCTGCTCGGGCTGATCAACGGCGCCTTCTATGCGCTGCTGTCGCTCGGGCTGGCGATCATCTTCGGCATGCTGAACATCATCAACTTCGCCCACGGGGCCTTGTTCATGCTCGGCGCGTTCGTCGCCTGGATGATCCTCACACCGAACACCTGGCTCGGCATGATCTCGCCCGGCCTCGCGATCCCCGACTATCTCACCATCGGCTATTGGCCGGCGCTGATCATCGCCCCGCTGGTCGTGGGTGCCTTCGGCCTCCTGCTCGAAAAGACGATCATCAGCCGGCTGTATAAGCTCGACCACCTGTATGGCCTGCTGCTGACCTTCGGCCTGGCGCTGATCTTCGAGGGCCTCGCGCGCAACGCGTTCGGCAGCTCGGGCATGCCGTACCGGATCCCGAGCCAGTTGCAGGGTGCGACCGACCTCGGCTTCATGTTCATGCCCAATTATCGCGGTTGGGTCGTCGTCGCCGCGGCCAGCATATGCCTCGTGACCTGGCTCATCATCGAGAAAACGTCGCTCGGCTCCCGCCTGCGCGCCGCGACCGAGAACCCGGGCCTCGTGCAGGCCTTCGGGGTCAACGTGCCGCGCATGATCAGCCTGACCTATGCCGGCGGCGTGGCGCTCGCGGCCTTCGCCGGCGTGCTGGCGGCGCCGATCTACTCGGTGAACCCGAACATGGGCTCCAACTTCATCATCACCGTGTTCGCCGTGGTGGTGATCGGCGGCATGGGCAGCATCCTCGGTAGCATCGTCACCGGGTTCGGGCTCGGTGTTGTCGAGGGGCTGACCAAGGTGTTCTATCCCCAGGCCTCGGCGACGGTGATCTTCGTGGTGATGGTCATCGTGCTGCTGACCCGGCCGGCCGGGCTGTTCGGAAAGGCGGCATGAGCATGGGCGTTTCCGTCACCACTTCGGGCGCGGTCGGCTCCCGCCCGTTCCGCTTCCTCGGCTTCTACGGGGCCGAGGGCATCGCCTTCCTCATCATGCTGGGGCTCGTGGTCGTGCTGCCGTTCGTCGGCGTCTACCCCGTGTTCCTGATGAAGGTGCTGTGCTTCGCGCTGTTCGCCTGCGCCTTCAACCTGCTGATCGGCTATGTCGGCCTGCTGAGCTTCGGTCACGCCGCCTATTTCGGCATGGGCGGCTACGTCAGCGCTTGGACGGCCAAGGTGCTGGGCCTCACGCCCGAGCTGTCGATCCTGCTGGGCGGGCTGACCGGCGCCGGGCTCGGCCTGGTGTTCGGCCTGCTTGCGATCCGGCGGCAAGGCATCTACTTCGCCATGATCACCCTCGCCTTGGGGCAGATGGTGTACTTCTTCTGCCTGCAGGCGCCGTTCACCGGCGGCGAGGACGGCATCCAGCAAGTGCCGCGCGGCATGCTGTTCGGCGTCATCTCGCTCAGGCCCGACATGGCGATGTATGCCGTGGTGGCGACGGTGTTCATTGTCGGCTTCCTCGTGGTGCACCGCATTGTCCATTCGCCGTTCGGCCAGGTGTTGAAGGCGATCCGTGAGAACGAGCCGCGCGCGACCTCGCTCGGCTATCGCACCGACGACTACAAGCTGATCGCCTTCGTGCTGTCCTGCTTCATCGCAGGCGTCGCCGGCGGCATGAAGTCGCTGGTGTTCGGCATCGCGACCTTGACCGACGTGCACAACGCGACGTCCGGCGATGTGGTGCTGATGACCCTGCTCGGCGGGCTCGGCACCATCTTCGGACCGGTGGTCGGCGCGACCATCATCCAGTCGCTCGAGCAGTATCTGGCGCAGTTCGGCTCCTGGGTGACGGTGACCCAGGGCGTGATCTTCGTCATTTGCGTGCTGGCCTTCCGCCGCGGCATCATCGGCGAGATCGCGGCCAAGCTGCGCATCAGCCTCTAAGGCCGCGGCGCCACGCCGGCCTCGGCGGAGCGACCCAAGGGTCCACCGCCCGGCTGTGCAGGCGAACTGACCGTGGAGGGAGCGCCCGGGCCTTCGCGCAGGAGAAGCCTTGCTACCGTCCCGTTCGTTCCGCCCTGAAAAGCTGTTCCGCCCAAGCTCCGTGCTTCTGGTCGGCGCCGCCCCCGCGGTTGTCGACAACATGGCCGGCTTCCACGGCACCATCACCGCGGCCGAGCCGGACGCGCTGCCCGACACCGCCTACGACCTCGCCGTGCTCGCCTGCGCGCCCGAGCGTGTGTCCGGCTGCCTGGCCGCGCTCGGGCGGGCCGGCACCGGCGCCGTGCTCTGCCTGACGCCGGCGCCCGACCTGGCGGCGGCGGCCGACGCGGCGCGGGTGCGGGTGCTCGGCCCGGCGTCGTTCGGCCTGATTGTGCCGGCGCTCGGCCTCAACGCCTCGGCCGCGCATGTGCCGGTGCGGCCGGGCAAGGTGGCGCTGGTGTCGCAATCCGCCGCGCTGTGCCGCGCCGTGCTGGATTGGGCGGTGCCGAACGGGGTCGGCTTCAGCTACGTCGTCGGCACCGGCGGCAACGCCCAGACCGGGTTCAGCCTGGTGCTCGACTGGCTGGCCCGCGACGCCGGCACGGGCGCCATCCTGCTCGACGTCCGCAGCATCCGCGACCGCCGCTCGTTCCTGGCCGCCGCCCGCGCCGCGGCCCGGCTGCGCCCGGTGGTGGCGATCCGCTCCGGCGGGCACCTGACAGACCCGTCCGGCCGCTCCGACGCCGTGTTCGAGGCCGCGCTGCGCCGCGCCGGCGTGCTGCGCGTGGATGGGCTCGAGAGCTTCCTCGAGGCGGCCGAGATCCTGACCCGCGCGCGGCCGCCGCGCAGCGAGCAGCTTGCCATCGCCACCAACGCCATCGGACCGGCGCGGATGGCAGCCGACGCCGCGGTGGCGGCCGGCCTGCCGATGCTGGAGCTGGACGCGGTCGCGCGGACCGTGCTCGCCCTGCATTTGCCGGCCGGGCCGCCCGATCGCGGCATCGTCTGGACCGGGGCCGAGCGGCCGACGCTCGTGTCGGACGCGGTGGCGCTGCTGGCGGGTCTGCCGGAAACCGGCGGCGTGGTGGCGGTGCTGGCGCCGACCGGGCCCAACGACGCGGCCGCGATCGCCGCGCTGGCGGCTGCACGCCCGAGCCTGCGGGTGCCGCTGCTCGCCTGCGTGCTGGGCGAGACCACCGGGGGGCCGCTGCGCCGCATTCTGGCCGATGCCGGACTGCCGGTGTTCGCGACGCCGGAGGCGGCGGTGCACGCCTTCGCCCTGCTGGTGCAGCAGCGCCGCGCCCGGGCCGCCGCGGCCGAGCTACCGCCGCGCCGGGTGCTGCGGCTGGCGCCCGACCATGCCGCGGTTACGGCCGCGCTCGCCCGGGTGCGGGCCGACGGACGCGCCGGGTTGTCGCAGGACGAGGCGGCCGACGTGCTGTCGGCGTATGGCATGCCGGTGGTGCCGGGCCGGGCCGTGCAGACCGAACTCGATGCGACCCATGCCGCCGCCATGCTCGGCTTTCCCGTGGTGCTGAAACGGCGGCGATCGACGCGGCCGGAGGGACGCGCGCCCGGCGGCATCGTCCTCGGCCTGCCGGACACGGCCACCGTCGCCCGCAACGCCGCGCGCATGCAGCCGGCGCCGGACGGCTTCATCGTGCAGCGCCAAGCCGGCCGCGCGCGCGAGCTGCGCATCACGGTGGCCGACGACCCGGTGTTCGGCCCGGCCATCGGCTTCGGCCTCGGCGGCACCGCCGCCGATCTGCTGGGCGACGTCGCCTACGAGTTGCCGCCGCTCAACCTCGCCCTCGCCCGCGGCCTGATCGCCCGCACCCGCGCCGCCGGCCTGCTGGCGCCGCTGCGGGACCAGCCCGGCGCCGACCTCGACGCCGTCGCCGACGCGCTGGTCCGGGTCAGCCAGTTGGTGAGCGATCGGCCGGAGATCGCCGCCCTCGACATCAACCCGCTGTTCGCCGACGCCCAGGGCGTCTCGGTGGCCGACGCCTGGATCGGCTTGCGGCCGGCCGGGGAGCGGGCCCAGCCGGCCATTGCCGCTTACCCGGCCGAGCTGTCCGCGGCCTTCGTCGCGGCGGGAGAGACGCTGCTGGTCCGCCCGATCCGCCCGGAGGATGCCGAGGCGCATGCTGCCCTGTTCCGCCGGCTGAGCCCCGAAGACATTCGCTACCGCTTCTTCAACGTGCTCCGGGAACTGCCGCCCGAACAGATCGCGCGGATGACCCAGGTCGACTACGACCGCGAGATGGCGTTCGTCGCCGTGCGCGAGACCACCGGCGACACGCTCGGGGTGGCGCGCCTGGTGCGGGAGGTCGGCACCGACCACGGCGAGTTCGCGGTCGTGGTGGACGGCGCGATGAAGGGCCGCGGCCTGGCCCGGCGGCTGATGCAGTGTCTGATCGACTGGGCCGGCCGGCAGGGCATGACGTCCATCATCGGCCAGGTGCTCGCCGAGAACGCGCCGATGCTGTCGTTCATGCGCAAGATGGGCGCCGCGATCCATCGCCTGCCGGACGAGCCGGAGGTGGTGGAGGCGGTGATCGCGGTCGAACCGCCGGCGGGCGCCTCCGGCTGACTTCGGCCGCTCACGTCACGGTGGAAACCGGGTGCTTGCACCCCACTGTCTTAGGATCGGCCGCGAACCGAGGGGGAATTAGCGGATGGCTTACGCTCAGTTGAACGCGATCAAGGTACGCGACGCCGCCCGCTCGGCGATGGCGGAGGTGCAGGCGCGCTTGTCGGGGGAAGCGGCCACCGGACAGGACCGGGCCGACCTGGAGCGGCTGCGCTGGCTGGAGCAGCTGGCCGCCGCCTCGGCCCAGGAGGACGAGGCGCACCGGCTGGTGACCGTCACGGCCGAGGACTTCAACGTGATCGCCGGGCATTATGCGACCCACCCGGCGGGCTCCGGCCCGTAGACGGGCCCGCGTCAGCCGGCCGCCTCGAGCAGCGCCGCGACCAGGGCCCGCAGCTCGACCGCCGCCTGGCTGCGCGGGGCCGCCTCGGTAACGCCGAGGCCTTCGGCGAAGGCCTGCGCATAGGCGGTGCGGTTGCCGAGCATGACCGGCATCAGCGTCAATCCCAGGCTAGCGACTTCGGCCGCCATGGCGTCGCGCAGCTTGCCCGCGGCCGGCACCCGGTTCAGCACCACGCAAGCCGGTCGCTTTTCCTCGCGCGCCAGCTTCAGCGTGCCTTCGGCGGCCCAAAGGTCGGGCGGGCTCGGCTGCACCGGAACCACGACGAGGTCGGCGCCGCGGATCGCCCGGCGGGAATCGTTGTCGATCTGCGGCGGGCTGTCCACCAGGACGATGTCGTGGTCGCGCTTCAGCCGGTCGAGCTCCGCGGCCAAGCGCCAGCCCGACACGTTGCTGAACGCCAGCGGCGCGGGCGGCAGCGGCCGGGCCGTGCGGATCGCGTGCCAGCGGGTGAGGCTCTGCTGCGGATCGATGTCGAGCACCGTCACCCGCTTGCCGGACGCCAGGGCGGCGGCCAGATTGGCGACGAGCGTGGTCTTGCCGGCCCCGCCTTTTTGCTGCGCCACGGTGATGACGACGGCCATGCTTCCATCCAAACAGTTGGCCCCCAAGAAGCACATCGCACGGGTCGGGTGCCACCCCGAGCCCCTGTTCAGCCCGGCCGAGATGGGGCAGGCGGATCACGCCGCACCCGGTTTCGGGGCTCCTGGCCTGCTGCTGATGCGGCACGCGGCGCGCGCGGTGGTGGCGGCCGCGCGCCGGTTCGGGCCTTGCCGGGTGCTGGTCGCGTGCGGCCCGGGCAATAATGGCGGCGATGGCTGGGCCGCGGCCGCGGCGCTTGCCCGGCAGGGCTGGCCGGTGGCGGTCGCCGAATCGGCGCCGCCGCGGCCCGGCTCAGATGCGGCGGTGGTTCGGGCGGAGTGGCGGGGGCCGGTGGTGCCGTTCACCCCTGCCGAGGCGGCCCGGGCCGGCTTGGTCATCGATGCGGTGTTCGGGGCCGGCTTCCGCGGCACGCTGCCGGACGCGTCCGCCGACTTGCTCGCGGCGGCGCCGCGCGTGCTCGCGGTGGATGTGCCGAGCGGGCTCGACGGCGCTACCGGTCAGGCACGGGGCCGGGTGCGGGCGGCCGACTGCACCGTCACCTTCGTGGCGCGCAAACCCGGCCACCTGCTGCTGCCCGGCCGCTCGCTGTGCGGCGAGCTGGTGCTGGCCGACATCCTGATGCCCGCCGCCGCACTGCCTCCGGCCTCGGCGTGGCGCAACACGCCGGCGCTCTGGACGCTGCCGGTGCCGGGCGCGAGCAGCCACAAATACACCCGCGGCCATGTCACGGTGCTGGGCGGCGCGCACATGACCGGGGCCGCGCGGCTGGCGGCCGGTGCAGCCCGGCGGGCCGGGGCGGGGCTGGTGACGATCGCCGCCGTGCACGGCGCCGCCGACGTGTATCGGTCCGGCGAACCCGGGCTGATCGTGCTCGAGGACCCGGTGTCGGCGCTGCTGGAAGATGAGCGGCGCCGGTTCTGGGTGTGCGGCCCCGGCTTGTCGCGCGATGCGGCGCGAACGGCGCTGCCAATGCTGCTGGCGGCCGGGCGTCAGGTCGTGGCCGACGCCGACGCCTTGGGGGCGGCCGCCGGCGAACCGGAGCGGCTGCGCGGCTGCGCCGTGATCACGCCGCACGAGGGTGAGTTCGCCAAGGTGTTCGGGCCGGTCGGCGACGACAAGCTCGCGGCCACCCGTGCGGCGGCCAGGCGGATCGAGGGCGTCGTGGTGCTGAAGGGCGCCGATACGGTCGTGGCGGCGCCGGACGGACGCGCGGCGGTGAACGATACGGCGCCGCCCTGGCTCGCAACCGCCGGCTCGGGTGACGTGCTGTCCGGGCTCGTGGCCGGGCTGCTGGCGCAGGGCATGCCGGCCTGGGAGGCGGCGGCCGCCGCGGTCTGGGTGCACGGGCAGGCGGCTTGCCGAGCCGGACCCGGGCTGCTGGCCGAAGACCTGCTCGATCATGCCCGCGACGCAATGAACTCGGTGGCATACCGCTCGTAAAACGTTCAAGATTTGATATAGTGCGTCGAGTGCCGGAGCCCCCAAATGAGTGACACTGCCCTCGAAATCGGCTTGTTCGACCGCGCTATCCGAAGAATTGCCGGCGTGTGGCGCGATATGGCGTCCAGCGTGTCCACGCCCGAAGGCGACAGCTTCGCCGACCAGATGCGCGCCTGCCTGAGCGCCCGGGGCGGCGAGATCAGCGCCCGCAATCGTGCGGCCAAGCTGGCGCAAGCCTATCTCGGCCTCGACGACAATGCCCGGCGCGGCTTCCTGCGCGACATCGCGAGCTTCGACAGCGACCCCGGACTGGTCGAGCGGGCTTATTCGGCGGTGCAGTCGGCCAAGGCGCCGGACGAGCGGGCCAGCGCCAAGGTGGCGCTGCGGCGCGCGCTGGAGCCGCCGCGGGTGCGGCTGCTGTCGCAGTTCACCACCATCCCGGACGGCATGAAGTTCCTGGTCGACCTGCGTGCGACCGTGCTGGCGCTGAAGGGCTCCGACCCCTGGCTCGCAGCGCTCGAGAGCGACCTCAAGAACATGCTGGCCAACTGGTTCGACGTCGGCTTCCTCGAGCTGCAGCGGATCGACTGGAACAGCCCCGCCACCCTGCTGGAGCGGCTGGTCGGCTACGAGGCGGTACACGAGATCCGCTCCTGGAGCGACCTCAAGAACCGCCTCGACAGCGACCGCCGTTGCTACGCGCTGTTCCACCACCGCATGCCGAACGAGCCGCTGATCTTCGTGGAGGTGGCGCTAGTGCGGGGGCTGGCCGACAGCGTGCAGCGGCTGCTCGACAAGAAGGCGCCGCTGCTCGACCCGAAGGACGCCGACACCGCGATCTTCTACTCCATCAGCAACTGCCAGAAGGGCCTGGCCGGCATCAGCTTCGGCAACTTCCTGATCAAGCGGGTGGTCGAGCTGCTGAGCCATGATTTCCGCAACCTCAAGCAGTTCGCGACCCTTTCGCCGATGCCGGGTTTTCGCCGCTGGCTCGACGGCAAGCTGCGCGAGAACGACCCCAAGCTGCTGACCGACGAGGAAGCCGCCACGCTGCGCACCGCGGCGCCGCCGGGCCAGCGCGCGCATGAGACCGGTGCCGAGGCTTTGGCCGCAATCTTGGCCAAGCGCAACTGGCACCGCGACCCCGTGATGTTCAAGGCGGTCGAGCCGGTGCTGGTGCGGCTCGGCGCCCGCTATTTGCTGGCTGAAAGCAAGGGCAACCGGGCGATCGATCCGGTGGCCCACTTCCACCTTTCGAACGGCGCCCGGGCAGAGCGGATCATGGCCTGTGCCGACACCTCGGAGAAGGGCATCAAGGAGAGCGCGACGTTGATGGTCAACTACTTGTACGACCCGGCTAAGATTGAAGATTATCATGAGGACTACGCCGGGGAGGGCAAGCGCAACGCCAGCACAGCGGTGCGCAAGCTCGCGCGGGGCTGGGCTTGAGGCGGGAGGACACCATGCGTCCAGGTCTGAGGCGCGGAGCGTGAACGCGCCGGCCAAGCTCGGCACGATCCCGCCGGACCGCCTCGCGGCCCTGCACCAAGTCGAACGCAAGCTGCTGTGGCTGTCGGCCTGGATGGTGCACAACGCCAACCACATCCGGCCCAACCGCGACGGGCTCAAGGTCGGCGGACATCAGGCGAGCTGCGCCAGCGTCATCAGCATCATGACCGCGCTCTACTTCGAGATTCTGCAGCCGCAGGACCGGGTCGCGGTGAAGCCGCATGCCGGCCCGGTGTTCCACGCCATCAACCTGCTGTTCGGCCGGCAGACGGCGGACAAGATGGCCGGGCTGCGGCAGATGGGCGGCGTCCAAAGCTACCCGAGCCGCACCAAAGACGGGCCGGAGGTCGATTTCTCCACCGGCTCGGTCGGGCTCGGCGTGGCGCTGACCAGCTTCGCGTCCTTGATGCAGGACTACGTCCGCCTGCACGGCCTCGACGGCCCGGCGCCCGGAGCCTTGCCGGCCGGACGGCAGGTGGCGATCGCCGGCGACGCCGAGCTGGACGAGGGCAACATCTACGAGGCGCTGCTCGAAGGCTGGAAGCACGACGTCCGCAATGTCTGGTGGATCATCGACTACAACCGCCAGAGTCTCGACAGCGTCGTGCCGGACCGGCTGTTCGGCCGCATCGAGGGCCTGTTCCGCGACATGGGGTGGGACGTCGTCACCCTGAAATACGGCCGCAAGCTGCAGGCCGCGTTCGCCCGCGAGGGCGGCGAGGCGCTGGAGCGGTGGATCGACGATTGCCCTAACAGCCTCTACTCCGCCATCACCTTCCAGGGCGGCGCCGCCTGGCGCCAGGCGTTGCTCGCCGACCTTGGCCGCGAACCCGGCATCCGCGCCATCATCGACCCGCTGACCGACGACGAGCTGGCCGAGTTGATGACCAACCTCGGCGGCCATGACGTCGATTACCTGATCGAGAGCTTCCGCGCCGCCGATGCAGCCGGCGACCAGCCGACCTGCTTCATCGCCTACACCGTGAAGGGCATGGGCCTGCCCTTCGCCGGGCACAAGGACAACCATTCGGGCCTGATGACCCGCGACCAGATGCAGGTGTTCCGCGAGGCCATGCGCATCCGCGATGGGCATGAGTGGGACGTGGCCGAGGGACTCGATCTGTCGGAAGACGCCTTCCGGACGGTGATCCGAAGCGCGCCGTTCGCCAATCCGCTGACCGACGATGGCCGCCGGCTCGAGGCGCCGGTGGTGCACGTGCCGGCGCGGCTGCCGGCGCCGCGGCTGTCCGGCCGCAAGATGAGCACGCAGGCCGGATTCGGCGACATCCTGGCCGAGATCGGGCGCGGGCAGGGGGAGGCGGCTGACCTCGCCGCCCATCTCATGACCACCAGTCCCGACGTCACGGTCTCGACCAATCTCGGCCCTTGGGTGAACCGGCGCGGCGTGTTCGACCGGCACACCCGCAACGACGTGTTCCGCGACGCCAAGCTCGCCAGCGCCCAGCGTTGGGGCATGTCGCCGTCGGGGCAGCACATCGAGCTCGGCATCGCCGAGCAGAATCTGTTTCTGATCCTCGCCGCGGCCGGCCTGCAGCACAGCCTGACCGGCGCCCGGGTGCTGCCGATCGGCACCGTCTACGACCCGTTCGTCAATCGCGGCCTCGATGCGCTGATCTACGCCTGCTACCAGGACGCCCGCTTCCTGCTAGTCTCGACACCCTCCGGCATCTCGCTGGCGCCCGAAGGCGGCCAGCACCAAAGCATCAACACGCCGCTGATCGGCATGGCCGCCGACCGGCTCGCCTCCTACGAGCCGGCGCACGTGGACGAGCTCGCGATCCTGCTCCGCCATGCCTTCGTGCACATGCAGGACCCGGCCGGCTCGGCCGTCTGGCTGCGGCTCTCGACACGGCAACTGCCGCAAGCCGACCGCCCGCTCGACCCCGCCTCGGTGATCGCCGGCGGCCATTGGGTGGTGCCGCCCGGCGACGGCGCGCCGATCGCCATCGCCTACCAGGGCCCGGTCGCGCCCGAGGCGGAGGCCGCTTTCGCCGAACTGCGCGACGAGGTGCCGGGCGCCGGTCTGCTGGCGATCACCAGCCCGGACCGGCTCCACGCCGGCTGGCTGGACGCCGCGCGGGCGCGCCGCCGCGGCGAGCCGGCGAGGTCGCATGTGGAACACCTCCTCGCGCCGCTGGCGCCGGGCGCGGCCCTGGTCACGTTGCTGGACGGGCACCCCGCGGCGCATTCCTGGCTGGGCGGCGTGCGCGGGCAGCGGGTTGTGCCGCTCGGTCCCGACCGGTTCGGCCAGAGCGGCGACCTGCCGGACCTCTACGCCGAGTACGGTCTCGACGTGGACGCAATCATGGATGCCTGCGCGCAGGCGCTGCTGGGGTGATCGGGCCCTCGGCTACCGCTTCGGCCAGGGCGTCCCCTGGTCACCGCGGGCTATCGGGCCGATCCCCTTGTAGATGAAGCGCTGCACCCGCTTCCCCTCGTAAGTCTCTGTCGTATAAAGGTTGTTGTGCGAGTCGATGGCGATGCTGTGCACGCCGTAGAACTGGCCCGGCTGCCGCCCGCCGTCACCGAACGCCGACACCTCATCGAGCGTGTCGCGTTCGATGATCCGCACCCGTTCATTCTGCCCGTCGGCCAGGAAGATGTATTTTTGCGCCGGGTCCTTGCTGAAGGCGATGTCCCACACCGAACCCGCCGCCTTGGTGCTGCGGGCATAGAACTGCTCCCGCACGAAGGTGCCGTCGGGCCGGAACACCTGGAGCCGGTCGTTGGCGCGGTCGCACACGTAGATCAACTCGTCCACCGAACGCTCGACGCAATGCACGGGGTTGCGGAACTGCTGCGCCGGCGGCGCCGCCGGGTCGTACGGGCCGAGGTTGGCATCGTCGGGCTTGTTGCCGTAGGCGCCCCAGTAGCGCTTCATCTTGCCGGTGTCGGCGTCGAGCACGGCGACCCGCTTGTTGAGGTAACCGTCGGCGACATAGGCCTCGTTGGTCTTGGGATCGACCCAGATTTTCGCGACCCGGCCGAAGTTCTCGGGATCGTTGCTGCCGCCGTTCTGGCCGAAATGGCCGGCCTGGAAGATGAAGGTGCCGTCGTTGGTGAACTTCAGCAACTGCGCGTCCTTCTCGCCGTTGCCGCCGATCCACACGTTGCCCTTGTAGTCCACATGCACGCCATGGTTCGACGACGGCCATTCGTAGCCCGGCCCCGGCCCGCCCCAGGCCCGCAGCAGATTGCCCGCTTGGTCGAACACCAGCACGGGCGGCGCCGTCCGGCAGCACTCGGCGATCGGCGGCTCGGTCTCGGCGCCGCGCTCGTTGTTGTTCAAGCCGCCGGCGCCGCGATGGATGATCCAGACATGATCCTGGTCGTCCACCCAGGCGCCGATCGTCCAGCCCAGCAGCCAATGGTTGGGCAACGGCTTCGGCCACAGCGGATCGACCTCGTAGACCGGCCCCTGCACGAGGGCTCCCTGCGCCTCGGCCCGGTTCTTCAGCAGCGCCTGGCCGGCAGCCAGGGCCACAATCGACCCGGCGAGCAGGGAAGCCAGCATCGTTCGGCGAGTAAAACGCAACCGCATCGCGCCCTCCCTGAACCTCGGTCCCCGCCGCGGTGCAAGCTGGGTGGCCGCGTTCTTCGCTTGACGGGAATCGTTTCTCGACCGAGAGCTTATGCAAATGAAGGGCGCGTGTCGATGCCGATTGCGCCGCCGTCGCAGCCTGCCAGCGGGGGAGAAGCGGGTGGCAGTTCGCATGGTAGCGTGGTTGGCACGCGTCGTTCCCGCCCTGCTGATTGCCCTCTGGGCCGCCCAGCCGGCGGCGCACGAGATCCCGGTCAGCACGCGGCTGCAGGTGTTCGTGGTGCCGGCTGCGGGCACCGTCTCGGTCCTGCTGCGGGTGCCGCTCGCCGCAATGGGCGACGTGGACTACCCCGTCCGGCCCGGCAACACCGTCGCCGTGTCCGAGGCGGACGGCGCCCTTCGTGACGCGGCCATTCTCTGGATCATCCCGGCCGTCAGCCTGGTTGCCGACGGACGCACGCTGCCGCCGCCGCGCATCGCGGCCGCCCGAATGGCGCTGCCGTCGGACCGCTCGTTCGGCTCCTACGCGACGGCCCGCGCCGGCCTGGATGCGCCGCGGCTGGACGACGGACTGGAGCTGTACTGGAGCCAGCAGATGCTGGACGTGCTGCTGGAGTATCCGGTCCCATCCCCTCCCGCGGACCTCGCGGTCAACCTTGCTGTGGACCGGTTCGGCCAGGACGTCGCCACCAGCCTGAGGTTCGTGCCGCCCGGTGGCGAGACCCGCGCCTACGCGTTGCACGGCAATGCCGGGCTGATCCACTTGGACCCGAGCGGCATGCAGGCGGCTCTGACCTTCGTGCAGGCAGGGATGGGCCACATCCTCGGCGGCGCCGACCACCTGCTGTTCCTGGCCTGTCTGGTCATCCCGTTCCGCCGGCTGCGCCCGCTGGTCGCCCTCGCCACGGCGTTTACGGTCGGCCACTCGGTCTCGCTCGCCGCCTCCGCCTTGGACTTCGTGCCGGACGGGCTGTGGTTCCCGCCTTTGGTCGAACTGCTGATCGCCGGCAGCATCCTCTACATGGCGTTGGAGAACATCATCGGTGCCGAGGTGCGGCGGCGCTGGGGCTTGGCGTTCGGCTTCGGCGTGGTGCACGGCTTCGGCTTCTCGTTCGGCCTGCGCGAGACCATGCAGTTCGCCGGCGGCCACCTGTTCGCGTCCCTGGCGGCGTTCAACGTCGGGGTCGAGATCGGGCAGGCGCTGGTCTTGTTGGTGCTGGTCCCGGCGCTTGACCTGTTTCTGCGGCGGATCCCGTCGGAACGGGTCGGCGTCGTCGTGCTGTCGGCCATGGTGGCTCACCTGGCCTGGCACTGGACCGAGGCGCGCTGGGACGTCCTGGCCCGGTTTCCGATGCCGAAGCTGGACTTGGTTCTGCTGCTCGGCGCGATGCGCGGGCTGACGGCGATGTTGATCCTCGGGAGTTTGGTCTGGCTGGTCCGCGGCGCCCTCGACCGATGGCTGCAGGACGTGGACCGGGTCCGTCCGCAGCAGGCGGCACGGCAGCCGTCCGGAATGAAAGCTTGAAATTCCGCTCGAAATGAGCTAGATCGCAAGCATGACGAAAGGTGTGCGCCCGGTTAGGCACCGGGCCTGCGATTGACGACCTAGAGCAACTTGCCGGGTGACCGGCTGGATCGGTTCGGTTGTCAATATTTGTTATGCAAGGTTTTGATGTGTTCCTCCAGGGACCGTGGGTCCCTTCGTTTCCGCCCGCTCGGCAAGGCCGAACTGGGTAGGGTTGCTTCGCTCCAACTTGAGCGCGTCGAGCGCTTCCTCGAGCCGGTCGGTGACATTATCGCCGCGGTTTGCGCGGGGCCCGCGCACGCCTTGGTCGGCTTCGAGATGGACGGCAGGCTCGCCGGCTTCTTCGTGGTCCACCCGGACCGCCGCGACCGTGCATGCTGGTGGTTGGGCTGGCTGGCCGTGGACATCGGCTGGCAAGGCCTCGGTCTCGGCCGCGCGGCGTTGGGCGCGGCCTTGGCGAGGCTGCGGGCGGTTGCCGGTTGCCGGCGGGTGAGGCTGCTGGTGGCGCCCGACAACGCGCCGGCGCTGCGGCTGTATCACGCCGCCGGGTTCCGCGTCGTCGGCGAGCATCGCGGCACCGGTGAGCTGGTGATGGAATGCGCCGAGCCCGGCGGCGTGCCGGAGCAGGAGCGGCTCGACCTCGTTGCCAACGCCTATACCTTGTTGCAGGCGATGTGGCTGCGCCTATGGCGGCGCGGCGCCCCGCCGGCTGCCAAACTCAGCGGCGAGTTCCACGGGCCGCCCGCGACGTCCGCGCGCTGCGCCCGGGTCGCGACGTTCGCGGTTGCCTGCGCCTGAGCCTTGTCCGGTGTTCTGCCTTGCGCTACACGCCCCGCCTTGACCCCACCTGCCAGCGGGCGTGGTGAAATTGGTAGACACGCCAGATTTAGGTTCTGGTGGCGCAAGCCGTGGGGGTTCAAGTCCCTCCGCCCGCACCACCGCCATCCGTAGGAACTGCCCCTCATGAACGTGACCGAAACGCTCTCCGACGGCCTGCGCCGCGGCTTCGCCATCACCGTCCCGGTCGCCGACATCGAGGAAAAGCGCAGCGCCAAGCTCAACGAGATCGGCAAATCGGTGAAGCTGCCGGGGTTCCGGCCGGGCAAGGTGCCGCAAAGCATCGTCAAGCAGCGCTATGGCACCGCCGTGATGGCCGACGTGCTCGAGGAAAGCGTGCAGAGCGCGATGCAGCAGGTGTTCGAGGAGCGCGGCTTGCGGCCGGCCGGGCAACCCAAGGTCGACGTCAAGCAGATGCCCGAGAAGGAGCAGGATCTGCAGTTCAATCTCGAGGTCGAGTTGCTGCCGGAGATCGCGCTCCCTGATTTTTCCGGCTTGCAGCTCGTCCGCTACAAGGCCGAGCCGGCCGAGGACGCCGTGGAGCGCGCCCTCGAGGAGGTCGCCGCGCGCCAGGAGAGCCGCGAGCCGGTCACCGAGGATCGCGGCGCTCAGGTCGGCGACACGTTGACGGTGGATTTCGTCGGCAAGGTCGACGGGGTCGCGTTTCCGGGCGGCACCGGGACGGACATGGCGGTGAAGCTGGGCGGCAGCGGCTTCATCCCGGGTTTCTCCGAGGGCATGGAGGGCATGAAGGTCGGCGAGGAACGCCAGATCAGCGTCACCTTCCCCGCCGAGTATCATGCCAAGGAACTGGCCGGCAAAGCCGCCACCTTCGACCTGACAGGCAAGCTGCTGGAGCAATCGACGCCCATGCAGATCGATGACGCGCTTGCGTCCAAGATCGGCTTCGAGTCCCTCGACGAGCTGCGCGGCGTCATCCGCCAGCAGATCCAGCGCGAGTACGACCAGATCACTCGCATGCGGATCAAGCGGGACCTGCTCGATACGCTGTCCAAGCAGGCCGCGTTCGAGGTGCCGCCCAGCATGGTCGAGGGCGAGTTCAAGCAGATCTGGTCGCGGGTCGAAAGCGACTTGAAGGAGGGCAAGCTTGACGACGAGGACAAGGACAAGGACGAGGCGACGTTGCAGGCCGAGTATCGGCCAATCGCCGAGCGCCGGGTCCGGCTCGGCCTGCTGCTGAGCGAGATCGGCCGCGCGAACGGCATCCAGGTGCAGCCCGACGAGCTGACCCGGGCAATGCGCGCCGAGGCGCAGCGTTATCCGGGCCAGGAAGCCGCGGTGATGGAGTTCTTTCGCAAGAACCCGCAGGCCGCCGACGGGCTGCGCGGTCCGATCTACGAAGACAAGGTGATCGACTTCATCCTCGAGCACGCGCAGATCGAGGAGCGGGTCGTCAGCCCCGAAACGCTGTCGGCCGAACCGGACGCGACGCCCGACGCTGAGCCGGGCGCTCCGGCGCCCGCCGAGCCAGCCGCTCCGGCGGCTGCCGAGCCGGAGGCTGCCGCATCCTAGACCTGCCCGATCGCCCGGGACTGTAAGACGATGGTAACTGTCCCACTATAAGGTGTGGACCAGTGAAGGATGTGAGACATGAGGGATCGTGACCCCGTCGAAGTTTACGCCAACGGCCTCGTACCGATGGTGGTCGAGCAGACTGCCCGCGGAGAGCGGGCGTTCGACATCTACTCGCGGCTGCTGAAGGAGCGGATTATCTTCCTGACCGGTGCGGTCTACGACCAGGTGTCGGCCCTGATCTGCGCCCAGCTGCTCTTCCTTGAGAGTGAGAACCCCGCCAAGGACATCAGCTTCTACATCAACAGCCCCGGCGGCGTCGTGTCGGCCGGGCTCGCGATCTACGACACCATGCAATACATCCGCAGCCCCGTCAGTACGGTGTGCATCGGTCAAGCTGCCAGCATGGGCAGCCTGCTGCTCTGCGCCGGGGCCAAGGACAAGCGTTACGCCTTGCCGAACGCGCGGGTGATGATCCATCAGCCGAGCGGCGGCGCCCAGGGCCAGGCCACCGACATCGAGATCCAGGCTCGTGAGATCCTGACCTTGCGCAAGCGCCTGAACGAAATCTACGTCAGGCACACCGGCCAGGAGCTCGCGATGATCGAAGCCAAGCTCGAGCGCGACACCTACATGTCGGCTGAGGAGGCGCGGGATTTCGGTTTGGTCGATCAGGTTGTCGATCGTCGCCCGGTTCCGTCCGACGCGGCGAAGGTTTAAGCCTCCGGCCGGCCCGGTCCTTGTTCCGGGCGGGCCGAGGCATATGTTTTGCATCGAATCGCGCTGCCGCCTCAAGGCGGCGGCGTAAACGTCCGATGCTTGTCCGGGCAGGCTTACGGGTCTAAATTAGCTAGGTGATCCCGCGTTGGCGGGCTGGAGTGTGCATGGGCAAGTCTCCCGACTCGAAAAATACCCTGTATTGCTCGTTCTGTGGCAAGTCGCAGCATGAGGTCCGCAAGCTGATTGCCGGGCCAACAGTGTTTATCTGCGACGAGTGCGTCGAGTTGTGCATGGATATCATCCGCGAGGAGCACAAGACGCATCTCGTGAAATCACGTGATGGCGTGCCGACACCCAAGGAAATCTGCAAGGTTCTCGACGATTACGTCATCGGGCAGAGCCACGCGAAGAAGGTGCTGAGTGTCGCAGTTCACAACCATTACAAGCGCCTAGCTCACGGTGCAAAAAACAACGACGTTGAGATTGCAAAATCTAACATTTTGCTGGTCGGGCCGACTGGTTCCGGCAAGACGCTGCTGGCGCAGACCCTGGCCCGCATTCTGGACGTGCCGTTCACGATGGCCGACGCCACCACGCTGACCGAAGCCGGCTATGTGGGCGAGGACGTCGAGAACATCATCCTGAAGCTGCTGCAGTCGGCAGATTACAACGTGGAGCGGGCACAGCGCGGCATCGTCTACATCGACGAGGTCGACAAGATCAGCCGCAAATCCGACAACCCGAGCATCACCCGCGACGTGAGCGGCGAGGGCGTGCAGCAGGCCTTGCTGAAGATCATGGAAGGCACGGTCGCGTCGGTGCCGCCGCAAGGCGGCCGCAAGCACCCGCAGCAGGAGTTCTTGCAGGTCGACACGACGAACATCCTGTTCATCTGCGGCGGTGCGTTTTCCGGGCTGGAGAAGATCATCGGATCGCGCGGCAAGGGCTCCGGCATCGGCTACGGCGCCGAGGTGCGTAACCCCGACGAGCGCCGGACCGGCGCCATCCTGCGGGAAACCGAGCCGGAAGACCTGCTGAAATTCGGCTTGATCCCGGAGTTCATCGGTCGCCTTCCGGTCGTGGCAACGCTCGAGGACCTCGATGAGAACGCCTTGGTCGAGATCCTGACCAAGCCGAAGAACGCGCTCTCGAAGCAGTATGCCCGGCTGTTTGAGATGGAAGGCGTGAAGCTGTCCTTTACCGAGGATGCGCTCAAGTCGGTCGCGACCCGTGCCATCGCTCGTAAGACCGGCGCGCGTGGCCTGCGGTCGATCATGGAGTCGATCCTGCTTTCGACGATGTTCGAATTGCCCGGGCTGGACGGCGTTGAGGAGGTCACGATCAACCGGGAGGTCGCTGAAGCGCGTGCCAACCCGCTTTACACCTATGGCAAGGAACGGGCCGAAGGCGGCGCCTGAGGCCCTGCGGTGTCGGCGCGGATGGCCTTGTTCCTCCGCGCCGGATGCCGATATCAACTGACGCGCCAGGGGCACGCCGCAACGGGTGCCGACCCGGCGGACTGTCCTTCAAGGAGGTCCCATGACTGAAGCTTCGCGCTCCGAACGGTCCCGTTCGACCGCCGATACCGAGACGATGGCTGTCCTGCCGCTGCGCGACATCGTCGTTTTCCCGCACATGATTGTGCCGCTGTTCGTCGGGCGCGAGAAGTCCGTCCGCGCGCTCGAAGCGGTGATGAAGGACGACAAGCAGATCCTGCTGGTAGCCCAGCGGAACGCCGCCCAGGACGAGCCCGCGTCCGACGACATCTACCGCGTCGGCACGGTGTCGACGATCCTCCAGCTGCTGAAGCTGCCGGATGGGACCGTGAAGGTCCTGGTGGAAGGCAGCCGGCGGGCCGCGATCAAGGATTTCTCCGATGTGGACGCCTATTTCGAGGCAACGGTCACGCCGTTGCCCGACGAAGGTGGCGACGCGAAGGAGCTGGAAGCGCTCGGCCGGACGGTGGTCACGCAGTTCGAGCAATATATCAAGCTGAACAAGAAGATCGCGCCCGAGGTTCTGGTCAGCCTGAACCAGATCGACGAGTCCTCGAAGCTGGCCGACACGATCTCCGCCCACCTCAACCTGAAGATCGCCGAGAAGCAGGAACTGCTCGAGGCGGCGCGGGTCGGCGAGCGGCTTGAGCGCGTGTTCGCGCACATGGAGAGCGAGATCGGCGTCCTCCAGGTCGAGAAGCGCATCCGCAACCGCGTCAAGCGGCAGATGGAGAAGACGCAGCGCGAGTACTACCTGAACGAGCAGCTGAAGGCGATCCAGAAGGAGCTCGGCGAGGGCGAGGACGGCAAGGACGAGGCGGCCGAGCTCGAGGACCGCATCAAGAAGACCAAGTTCACCAAGGAAGCCCGCGAGAAGGCGATGGCTGAGCTGAAGAAGCTCCAGACCATGAGCCCGATGTCGGCCGAAGCGACGGTGGTGCGCAACTACCTCGACTGGATGCTGTCCATCCCGTGGAAGAAGCGCAGCAAGATCAGCAACGACGTGAACGCCGCCGAGGCGCTGCTGAATGCGGACCATTATGGCCTCGAGAAGGTCAAGGAGCGCATCATCGAGTATCTGGCGGTGCAGTCGCGCAGCCCGAAGATCCGCGGCCCGATCCTGTGCCTCGTCGGACCGCCGGGCGTCGGCAAGACGTCGCTCGGCAAGTCGATCGCGAAGGCGACCGGGCGCAACTTCGTCCGCATGTCGCTGGGCGGCGTGCGCGACGAGGCTGAAGTCCGCGGCCACCGCCGGACCTATATCGGCTCGATGCCGGGCAAGGTCGTGCAGGGCATGAAGAAGGCCAAGACCAGCAATCCGCTGTTCCTGCTGGACGAGATCGACAAGCTCGGCGCGGATTGGCGCGGGGACCCGTCGTCGGCCTTGCTCGAGGTGCTCGACCCCGAGCAGAACGCGACTTTCGCCGACCACTACCTCGAGGTCGATTACGACTTGTCGG
This sequence comes from uncultured Alphaproteobacteria bacterium, assembly GCA_963792675.1. Lineage (GTDB taxonomy): Bacteria > Pseudomonadota > Alphaproteobacteria > Acetobacterales > Acetobacteraceae > JBBROS01. Next base: position 3,443,561 of record CAWBWT010000002.1, on the reverse strand, counting down.
ACGTGATGTTCGTCACCACGGCCAACAGCCTGCGCATGCCGCAGCCGCTGCTGGACCGGATGGAGATCATCCGCATCCCCGGCTACACCGAGGACGAGAAGGTCGAGATCGCCAAGCGGCACCTGGTCGCCAAGCAAGCCGAGGCGAACGGCCTCAAGCCGGAGGAGTGGTCGCTGCACGAGGGCGCGATCCGCGACCTCGTGCGCTACTACACGCGGGAGGCCGGGTGTCCGCAGCCTGGAGCGCGAGATCGCCAACGTCGCCCGCAAGGCGGTCAAGGAGATCGTCACCAAGAAGACCAAGAAGGTCTCGATCACGGCCAAGAACCTCGACAAGTACGCCGGCGTGCGTCGCTTCCGCTATGGCGAGACCGAGGCCGAGGACATGGTCGGCGTGGTCACCGGCCTGGCCTGGACCGAGGTCGGCGGCGAGATCCTGACGATCGAAAGCGTGCTGCTGCCGGGCAAGGGCAACGTGAAGCACACCGGCAAGCTCGGCGACGTGATGCAGGAGAGCGTGTCGGCGGCGTTGAGCTACGTGCGCAGCCGGAGCCAAAGCTTCGGCATCAAGCCGACGGTGTTCGAGAAGCGCGACATCCACGTGCACGTGCCGGAGGGCGCGACGCCGAAGGACGGGCCGTCGGCCGGCATCGCGATGGCGACCAGCATCGTCAGCGTCATGACCGGCATCCCGGTGCGGCGCGACGTGGCGATGACCGGCGAGATCACGCTTGCGCGGCCGGGTGCTGCCGATCGGCGGCTTGAAGGAGAAGCTGCTGGCGGCGTTGCGGGCCGGCATCACGACCGTGTTCATCCCGAAGGACAACGAGAAGGACCTGGTCGAGATCGAGGCGAATGTGAAGAAGGACCTCAAGATCATCCCCGTTGCCCATGTGGACGAGGTGATCAGCCAGGCCCTGGCGCGCAAGCCGGAGCCGATCGAGTGGGAGGAGCCGGCGGAGCCGGTGGTCCCTCCGGCTCCCGCGCCCGGCGCCTCGCTGCCGCATTGAGCGGCGCCGGTTCCTCCCTCTAGAACTCTGCCAACCCCTGTCCGCGTCGCGGGCGAGGGGTTGCTGGAGGGCGGTTAGCTCAGCGGTAGAGCGTCTCGTTTACACCGAGAGGGTCGGCGGTTCGAAACCGTCACCGCCCACCATTTCACGCCGGATACGGGTTGACGTGAACTGGGGTGGGGCCGTAGACGGAGCGCCCGCCCGAGATGGCGGAACGCGGAACGCCGCAGGATACTGCGGCCGGATGCGGGAGTAGCTCAGTTGGTTAGAGCGCCGGCCTGTCACGCCGGAGGTCGCGGGTTCGAGCCCCGTCTCTCGCGCCAGCCTGTTCCCCTGATCGCCTATAAGCTGATGTCGCCGTCCCAGGGTCCGCTATGGCGCGCTGGGCGCGGCTGGTGTAATCCCGCTGCGTTGCAGCACGCCCGCACCGCGGCCGGCCGCAAGCTGGCCCATCGCAGGGGCTGGCGAAAGGGAACGAGATGCCGATCCTTGCCGACTACTTCCCGATCCTGGTGTTCCTGGCCATCGGCGGCGTGATCGCGCTGGCGATGGTCGGCGGCTCGCTGCTCGCCGCCCGGCAGAAGCCCTATCCGGAGAAGCTGTCGTCCTATGAATGCGGGTTCGAGCCGTTCGACGATGCCCGGCGCAAGTTCGACGTGAGGTTCTACCTGGTCGCGATCCTGTTCATCATCTTCGACCTGGAAGTCGCGTTCCTGTTCCCCTGGGCGATCAGCCTCGGTGACATCGGCGTGTTCGGCTTCCTGTCGATGGTCGGCTTCCTTGCGGTGCTGACGGTCGGGTTCATCTACGAGTGGTGCAAGGGCGCGTTGGAATGGGAGTAGTCGCATGAGCGCGACACGTATGGACGCGGCCGAATTGCCTGGAACCGCGAGGCGCTGCCGCCCGGTCCGGAGCAGGATGCGGTCATCAAGGGCATCACCGGCGAGGTGGCGGACAAGGGCTTCGTGGTCGCCAACCTCGACAAGGTGGTGAACTGGGCCCGCACCGGCAGCCTGTGGCCGATGACGTTCGGCCTGGCCTGCTGCGCGGTGGAGATGATCCACGCCTACATGCCGCGCTACGACCTCGACCGGTTCGGCGTCATCCCGCGCGCCTCGCCCCGGCAAAGCGACGTGATGATCGTGGCCGGCACGCTGACCAACAAGATGGCGCCCGGCGCTGCGCAAGGTCTACGACCAGATGCCGGAGCCGCGCTGGGTGATCAGCATGGGCAGCTGCGCCAATGGCGGCGGCTACTATCACTACAGCTACAGCGTCGTGCGCGGCTGCGACCGGATCGTGCCGGTGGACGTCTATGTGCCGGGCTGCCCGCCGACGGCCGAGGCGCTGGTTTACGGGATCATGCAGCTGCAGAAGAAGATCCGCCGGACCGGGACCATCCTTCGTGGCTGACATGAACGGCCTGGTCAGGACGCGCTGGCACTGCCCGGCGCGCTGCAGGCCGAGGTCGCAGCTGGGCGAGCTCGTGGTCCATGGCGACCGGCCGCGCGTGCTGCGAGCTGCTGCAGGCGCTGCGCGCCTCGCCGGTGTTCGCCTGCGAGCAGTTGATGGATCTGTGCGGTGTTGACTGGCCGGAGCGGCCGCTGCGCTTCGACGTCGTCTACAACCTGCTGAGCGTGTCCAAGAACCATCGCGTGCGGGTCGATCGTGCAGACCGACGACGAAGCAGGCCGGTGCCGAGCTGCTGGACGCTTGTGGCCGGTCGCGACCTGGTTCGAGCGCGAGGCGTGGGACCTGTTCGGCATCGTGTTCGAGGGTCAGCCCGACCTGCGCCGCATCCTGACCGATTACGGCTTCGACGGGCATCCGTTCCGCAAGGACTTCCCGCTGACCGGCTATGTCGAGGTGCGCTAGGACGACGAGCGCAAGCAGGTCGTGAACGAGCCGGTCAGCCTGACGCAGGATTTCCGCAACTTCGATTTCGTCTCCCCCTGGGAAGGCATGGTGACGTTGCCCGGCGACGAGAAGGCGCATACCAGTCGCGCAGGCCGAGGCGGTCCCGGCTCAGGTCCGGCCAAGGATACGCCGTGATGGACAGCCCCTCGATATCAAGACCGGCACCCACGCCACGACCCCCGGCGAGGAGAAGCACGAACACCCGCAAGGTGATCGAGGTGGACAACCACACGATCAACTTCGGGCCGCAGCACCCGGCCGCCCACGGCGTGCTGCGCCTGATCCTGGAGATGGACGGCGAGGTCGTCGAGCGTGCCGACCCGCATATCGGCCTGCTGCATCGCGGCACCGAGAAGCTGATCGAGCACAAGACCTACCTGCAGGCGCTGCCCTATTTCGACCGGCTCGACTACGTCAGCCCGATGTGCATGGAGCACACCTACGTGCTGGCGCAGGAGAAGCTGCTCGGCATCGAGGCGCCGGAGCGGGGCAAGTGGATCCGCACCCTGTTCGCCGAGATCACCCGCGTGCTGAACCATCTGCTGAACATCACCACCTATGCGCTGGACGTCGGCGCGATCACGCCGAGCCTCTGGGGCTTCGAGGAACGCGAGAAGCTGATGGAGTTCTACGAGGCGGCGTCGGGCGCGCGGCTGCACGCCAACTATTTCCGCGCCGGCGGCGTGCCGGGACCTGCCGGCCGGGCTCGAGGCGCGCATCGCCGACTGGGCCGACACCTTCCCGAAGTTCGTCGACGAGCTCGAGGACCTGCTGACCGGCAACCGCATCTGGAAGCAGCGCACGGTCGATATCGGCATCATGACGCCTGAGGACGCGCTGGCCTGGGGCTTCTCGGGACCGCTGCCTGCGGGCGTCGGGCATGGCCTGGGACCTGCGCCGCTCGCAGCCCTACGACATGTACGACCAGGTCGAGTTCGACGTCCCGGTCGGCCGCAACGGCGACTGCTACGACCGCTATCTGGTGCGGATGGCCGAGATGCGGGAGAGCACGTCGATCATCCAGCAATGCCTGGCCAAGATGCAGCCCGGCGACGTCAAGATCCAGGACCGCAAGTTCACGCCGCCGCGGCGGAGCGAGATGAAGAAGTCGATGGAGGCGCTGATCCATCACTTCAAGCTCTACACCGAGGGCTATCACGTGCCGGCCGGCGCGACCTACACGGCGACCGAAAGCCCGAAGGGCGAGTTCGGCGTCTACCTGGTCGCCGACGGGAGCAACCGCCCGTATCGCTGCAAGATCCGGCCGACCGGGTTCGCCTTCCTGCAGGCGATGGAGCACATGAGCAAGCGGCACATGCTGGCCGACGCCGTCGCGATCATCGGGTCGCTGGACATCGTGTTCGGCGAGATCGACCGGTGAGCGACGATCCCATGCACGTCCCGCACGGTCAGGATGGCGGCCGTTCCGGCAGCGGCTCGGACCGGGAGCACGCGCCCGAGGTGAGCGCCGCCACGGTGGCCGGGTCCGCCGTGGCCACCGGCACCTCGGAGCCGATGGGCAGCGCGCAGAACCCGCGGCCCGAGCAGCCGGCCGAGCCCGACCGCTTCGCCTTCGACGAGGCCAGCGAGCGCGAGATCGCGGTCGTGCTGAAGCTTATCCCGCCGAGCCGCAAGGCCAGCGCGGTGCTGCCGCTGCTCTATGTGGTGCAGGAGCAGATGGGCCGGCAGACCGGCAGCGCCTGGGTGCCGCGGGTGGCGATGGACGTGGTGGCGCACCGGCTCGGCATGCCGCCGATCCGGGTGTACGAGGTCGCGACCTTCTACCTGATGTTCAACACCAACCCGATCGGGCGATATCACCTGCAGGTCTGCGGCACGACGCCGTGCTGGCTGCGCGGCTCCGACGACATCACCCGGGCCTGCCGTGACGAGACCGGCATCAAGAGCTGGAAGGAGACCAGCGCCGACGGGATGTTCACCATGACCGAGGTGGAGTGCCTCGGCGCCTGCGTGAACGCGCCCATCCTGCAGGTCGACAACGACTACTACGAGGACCTCGACTACGACCGGACCCGCGCGCTTGCTGCAGGCGCTGCGCCGGGGCGAGCGGCCGCCGGTCGGATCGACGATCGGGCGCATGACCTCGGCGCCAGAGGGCGGCCCGACCACACTGACATCCACACTGACAACGGTGGAGTGAGCGAATGCTCGCCGACGCTGATCGAATTTTCACCAACCTCTACGGCCAGCACGACCCGTTCCTGGACGGCGCTCGGGCGCGCGGCGACTGGGACGAGACGGCCGCGATCCTTGCCCGCGGCCGTGATGCGATCATCGACGAGATGAAAGCGTCCGGCTTGCGCGGCCGTGGCGGCGCCGGGTTCCCGACCGGCATGAAGTGGTCGTTCATGCCGAAGCAGGCGGCGCCGGATGGCCGGCCGAGCTACCTCGTGGTCAACGCCGACGAGAGCGAGCCCGGCACCTGCAAAGACCGCGACATCCTGCGCCACGATCCGCACAAGCTGATCGAGGGCTGCCTGATCGCCTGCTTCGCCATGGGTGCCAGCGCCTGCTACATCTACGTGCGCGGCGAGTACTACAACGAAGCCGCGGCCCTGCAGCGCGCGGTCGACGAGTGCTATGCCGAGGGCCTGGTCGGCCGCAACGCCGCCGGGTCCGGCTATGACTGCGAGATCTTCGTGCATCGCGGCGCCGGCGCCTATATCTGCGGCGAGGAAACGGCGCTGATCGAGAGCCTCGAGGGCAAGAAGGGCATGCCGCGGCTGAAGCCGCCATTCCCGGCTGCGGTTGGCCTCTATGGCTGCCCGACCACGGTGAACAACGTCGAGACGATCGCCGTCGTGCCCACCATCCTGCGCCGCGGCGGCGCCTGGTTCTCGGCGCTGGGCCGGCCGAAGAATGCGGGCACCAAAATCTTCTGCATCAGCGGCCACGTGAACAAGCCCTGCAACGTCGAGGAAGAGCTCGGCATCCCGCTGCGTGAGCTGATCGACAAGTACGCGGGCGGCGTGCGCGGCGGCTGGGACAACCTGCTGGCCGTGATCCCCGGCGGCTCCAGCGTGCCGCTGCTGCCGAAGTCGATCTGCGACACCGTGCTGATGGATTTCGACAGCCTGCGCGACGTGAAGTCGGGCCTTGGCACCGCGGCTGTCATGGTGATGGACAAGTCCACCGACGTGATCCGCGCCATCCATCGGCTGGCGCAGTTCTACAAGCATGAGAGCTGCGGCCAGTGCACGCCATGCCGCGAGGGCACCGGCTGGATGATGCGGGTGATGGGCCGCATGGTCGAGGGCCGCGCCGAGGTGAGCGAGATCGACACGCTGGAGCAGGTGACGAAGCAGATCGAGGGGCACACGATCTGCGCCCTTGGCGACGCGGCGGCCTGGCCGATCCAGGGCTTGATCCGGCATTTCCGCCCGGTGATGGAGGAGCGGATCGCCGCCTACAAGGCACGGACCGGCGCGCGGCCCATGGCGATCGCGGCGGAGTAGGATGCGGCGCGCTGCCGCGTTGACAGTTGGACGATGCGGATGGGCCGTGATGGCGGGTGACGATGCGCCCGGCCCGGCTCCTGCCGCCTATGGAAAGAGCTGACGATGGCAAAGCTGAAGGTTGACGGCATCGAGGTCGAGGTGCCGAACGGCGCCTCCGTGCTGCAGGCCTGCGAGGCCGTCGGGGTCGAGATCCCGCGCTTCTGCTACCACGAGCGGCTGAGCGTCGCCGGCAACTGCCGCATGTGCCTGGTCGAGATCGAGAAGGCGCCGAAGCCGGTCGCCTCCTGCGCCTACCCGGTCGCGGACAGCATGGTGGTCAAGACCGACACGCCGATGGTGCGCAACGCGCGCCGCGGCGTGATGGAATTCCTGCTGATCAACCACCCGCTCGACTGCCCGATCTGCGACCAGGGCGGCGAGTGCGACCTGCAGGACCAGGCCTATTCCTACGGCATGGACCACTCGCGCTACGCCGAGAACAAGCGCGCCGTGAAGGACAAGTACCTGGGCCCGCTGGTCAAGACGTTCATGACGCGGTGCATCCACTGCACCCGCTGCATCCGCTTCAGCAGCGAGGTCGCCGGCGTGCCGGAGATGGGCGCGACCAGCCGCGGCGAGAGCATGGAGGTCGGCACCTACATCGAGAAGGCGCTGACGACCGAGTTGTCCGGCAACCTGATCGACATCTGCCCGGTCGGCGCGCTGCTCAACAAGCCCTACAGCTTCACCGCCCGGCCCTGGGAGCTGCGCAAGACCGACAGCGTCGACGTGCACGACGCGCTGGGCACCAGCATCCGCGTCGACAGCCGCGGCATCCGAGGTGCTGCGCATCCTGCCGCGCATCAACGACGACGGTGAACGAGGAGTGGATGGCCGATAAGGGCCGCTTCAGCCATGACGGGCTGAAGCGCCGCCGGCTCGACAAGCCGTGGCTGCGCGAGAACGGCAGCCTGCGCCCGGCGACCTGGCCCGAGGCGTTCGGCGCCATCGCCGCCAAGCTGCAGGGCCTGGCCGGCGACCGGATCGGCGCCATCGCCGGCGACCTCTGCGACGCCGAGAGCATGCTGGCGCTGAAGGACCTGATGGCGTCGCTCGGCTCGCATAACCTCGACTGCCGCCAGGACGGCGCGGCGCTCGATGCCAGCCGGCGCGACTTCTACACTGTTCAACTCGCACCGTCGCCGGGATCGAGGAGGCCGACGCCATCCTGCTGATCGGCTGCAACCCGCGGCGCGAGGCGCCGGTGCTGAACGCGCGCATCCGCAAGCGCTGGGCGCTGGGCGGCTGCCCGGTCGGCGTGATCGGGCGCTGAGGTCGACCTCACCTACGCCCACACCAACCTCGGCGAGGGCCCTGGCGCCTTGCATCAGCTCGAGGCGACGTTCGCCGACGCCTTCCGCCGGCGGCCAAGCGGCCGATGGTGATCGTCGGCCAGGGCGCGCTGGCCCGGCCCGACGGCGCCGCGGTGCTGGCCGCCGCCTGGGCGCTGGCGCGCGGACTGCGGGCGCGCTCGGCGCCGAGTGGCACGGCTTCAACGTGCTGCACACCGCCGCCGCCCGCGTGGGCGCGCTCGATCTCGGCTTCCTGCCGGGACCGGGCGGCAAGGCGCTGCCGGCGATGCTGGGCGGCGGGGTCGACCTGCTCTGGCTGCTCGGCGCCGACGAGTTCGACACCGCCGCAATCGGCGCCGACACCTTCGTCGTCTACCAGGGCCATCACGGCGACCGCGGCGCCGCCCGCGCCGACGTGATCCTGCCGGGCGCCGCCTACACCGAGAAGCCCGGCACCTACGTCAACACCGAAGGCCGGGTGCAGCGCGGCTTCGCTGCGACGCAGCCGCCGGGCGAGGCGCGCGAGGACTGGGCCATCCTGCGCGCGTTCAGCGCCGTGATCGGCACGGCCGCTGCCGTATGACACGCTCGGCCGACCTGCGCGCGCGGCTCGGCGCGGTCAACCCGGTGTTCGCACAGCCCGTTCCAGCCGCTGCACGGCTGCGCCGACACCGTCCGGGCCCGGCGGCCGGCGGCGGCAGCTCGGCGCAGGCGGCATTTGCCTATCCGGTCGCAGGACTACTACCAGACCAACGCATCGCCCGCGCGAGCGCCACGATGGCGGAATGCAGCCGGACGTACGCCACGCCCGCGCTGCAAGCGGCGGAGTAGCCAGTGGAAGCCTTCCTCGACACCCCGTTCGGCATCCTGATGCTGACCGTGGTGAAGACGCTGGCGATGCTGGTCCCGGTGCTGATCAGCGTCGCCTACCTGACGCTGGCCGAGCGCAAGGTGATGGCGGCGATGCAGATGCGCCGCGGCCCCAACGTGGTCGGCCCGTTCGGCCTGCTGCAGCCGTTCGCCGACGCGCTGAAGATGCTGATGAAGGAGACGATCGTCCCGACCGGCGCGAACCGCCTGCTGTTCCTGATCGCGCCGCTGCTGACGATGACGCTGGCGATGATCGCCTGGGCGGTGATCCCGGTGAACGAGGGCTGGGCGATCGCCGACATCAACGTCGGCATCCTCTACCTGTTCGCGATCAGCAGCATGGGCGTCTACGGCATCATCATCGCCGGCTGGGCCAGCAACTCGAAATACGCCGTTCCTCGGCGCGCTGCGCTCGGCGGCGCAGATGGTCAGCTACGAAGTCAGCATGGGCTTCGTGATCGTGACCGTGCTGCTCTGCGCCGGCAGCGCTGAACCTGACCGACATCGTGATGGCGCAGCAGCGGGTGTGGTTCTTCATCCCGCTGTTCCCGATGTTCATCGTGTTCTTCATCAGCATCCTGGCCGAGACCAACCGGGCGCCGTTCGACCTGCCGGAAGGCGAGAGCGAGATCGTCGGCGGGTTCCACGTCGAATACGGGGCGATGACGTTCGGCCTGTTCTTCCTCGGCGAATACGCGAACATGATCCTGATGTCGGCGATGACGACGATCCTGTTCCTGGGCGGCTGGCTGAGCCCGATCCCGTTCGCGCCGTTCACCTGGGTGCCGGGCCCGATCTGGTTCATCCTCAAGATCTGCCTCGTGCTGTTCATGTTCATCTGGGTGCGCGCGACCTTCCCGCGCTTCCGCTACGACCAGCTGATGCGGCTCGGCTGGAAGGTGTTCCTGCCGCTCTCGCTGGGCTGGCTGGTGCTGACGGCGGGCGTGCTGCTCGCGTTCGGCTGGCTGCCCGGCCAGCAGGGAGTTTAGATCCAAATGGCGTTCCTCGACCGCACCGCGCGCAGCCTGCTGCTGAGCGAGCTCGTCGGCGGCATGTGGCTGACGCTGAAGTATTTCTTCCGGCCCAAGGCCACGATCAACTACCCCTACGAGAAGAACCCGCTCAGCCCGCGCTTCAAGGGCGAGCACGCGCTGCGCCGCTATCCCAACGGCGAGGAGCGCTGCATCGCCTGCAAGCTGTGCGAGGCGGTGTGCCCGGCGCTTGCCATCACCATCGAGGCCGAGCCGCGCGAGGACGGCGTCGCGCCGCACCACGCGCTACGACATCGACATGACGAAGTGCATCTATTGCGGCCTGTGCGAGGAAAGCTGCCCGGTGGACGCCATCGTCGAGGGCCCGAACCTCGAGTTCGCCACCGAGACGCGGGCCGAGCTGCTGTACAACAAGGCCAAGCTGCTCGCCAACGGCGACCGCTGGGAGGCCGAGCTGTCGAAGCGCCTGGAACTCGACGCCCCCTACCGCTGAGGACCCGATGCTCACCACGCTCTTCTTCTACCTGTTCGCCGCCGTCCTGATCGGCTCGGCGGCGGCGGTCGTCACCTGCCGCAACCCGGTGCACAGCGTGCTGTGCCTGATCCTCGCCTTCTTCAACGCCGCCGCGCTGTTCCTGATCGCCGGGGCCGAGTTCCTGGCGATGATCCTGGTCATCGTCTATGTCGGCGCGGTCGCGGTGCTGTTCCTGTTCGTCGTGATGATGCTGGACGTGAACTTCGCCCAGCTGCGCGAGGGCTTCCAGCGCTACGCCCCGGTCGGCGCCGTCGTCGGCGTGGTGCTGTTCGCCGAGCTGGCGCTGGTGCTGGGCGGCTGGCAGTTCGCGCCGGAAGCCGTCGGTTGCTGCACCTCAGCTCGACGCCGGACGGGCTCGAGAACACCCGCGCGCTGGGGCAGCTGATCTACACCGACTACATCTTCCTGTTCCAGGCGGCCGGGCTGATCCTGATGGTGGCGATGATCGGCGCCATCGTGCTGACCCATCGCGACCGGCCGCGTACCCGCCGGCAGAACATCGCGCGAGCAGAACGCCCGCGCCGCCGCCGACACGCTGACGATGATCGCAGCCGGGCACGGGGCGAGGGGATCGACCTCGCCGCCACCCTGCGCCCGCTGCCGGAGCTGGTGTCGGCCGACGAAGCCGCACGAGCACGGCGTCGGCAAGCCCGGGCCCCGGAGAGCATGTGATGATCGGCGTCGGCCATTACCTCGCCGTGGGCGCGGTGCTGTTCGTGCTCGGCGTGTTCGGGATTTTCCTCAACCGCAAGAACGTCATCGTCATCATGATGTCGATCGAGCTGATCCTGCTCGCGGTCAACCTCAACCTGGTCGGCTTCAGCGCCGCGCTGGGCGACCTGGCGGGCCAGGTCTTCGCGCTGTTCGTGCTGACGGTCGCCGCGGCCGAGGCCGCGATCGGGCTGGCGATCGTCGTCGTCTACTTCCGCAACCGCGGCTCGATCGAGGTCGAGGACGTCAATCTGATGAAGGGCTGAGCCGGCGATGCTCTACGCCGTCGCCGTCTTCGCCCCGCTGCTGGGCTCGCTTGTCGCCGGCCTGCTCGGCCGCCAGATCGGCGACCGCGCCAGCCAGGCCGTCACCATCCTCTGCATGGTCGTCGCCGCCTGCTGCGGCGTCGCGAGCTTCATCCCGTTCCTCGACGGTAGCGCCGAGCCCGGCGTGCTGTCGCTCGGCACCTGGATGTCGCGTCGACGGCTTCGACGTCGACTGGTCGCTCCGCTACGACACGCTGAGCGCCATGATGGTCGCGATGGTGACGTTCATCGCCACGCTGATCCACATCTACAGCGTCGGCTACATGAGCCACGACGCCACCATCCCGCGCTTCTTCAGCTATCTCAGCCTGTTCACCTTCGCCATGCTGATGCTGGTGACCGCCGACAGCCTGGTGCAGCTGTTCTTCGGCTGGGAAGGCGTCGGCCTCGCGAGCTACCTGCTGATCGGCTACTGGTACGACCGCCCGAGCGCCTGCCGTGCGGCGATCAAGGCCTTCGTCGTCAACCGCGTCGGCGACCTGTTCTTCGCCATCGGCATCGCGCTGCGTGTTCTTCCTGTTCGGCATCGTCGAGCTTCCAGGACATCTTCGCCGCCATCCCGCAGCACCAGAACGACCTCTATCACCTGTTCGGCGCCGACTTCCGCGCCTACGAGGTGATCGGCGTGCTGCTGTTCCTCGGCGCCATGGGCAAGTCGGCGCAGATCGGCCTGCACACCTGGCTGCCGGACGCGATGGAGGGGCCGACGCCGGTCTCCGCGCTGATCCATGCGGCCACCATGGTCACGGCCGGGGTGTTCCTGATGGCGCGCATGTCGCCGATCATGGAATACGCGCCGTACGCGCTGGGCTTCGTGACCTTCATCGGCGCCACCACCTGCTTGTTCGCGGCGACGATCGGCTGCGTGCAGAACGACATCAAGCGCATCATCGCCTACTCGACCTGCTCGCAGCTCGGCTACATGTTCATCGCGGCCGGGGTCGGCGCCTATCAGGCGTCCATCTTCCACCTTTTCACGCACGCCTTCTTCAAGGCGCTGCTGTTCCTGGGCGCCGGGTCGGTGATCCACGCGATGTCGGACGAGCAGGACATCCGCCGGATGGGCGGCATCTGGCGCAAGATCCCCGTCACCTACGTCGTCATGTGGATCGGCAGCCTGGCGCTGGCCGGCATCCCGATCTTCGCCGGCTACTACTCGAAGGACGCGATCCTCGAGGCCGCCTGGGCGCGGCACTCCGGCCTGGGCCAGTACGGCTTCTGGTGCGGCACCATCGCTGCCTTCCTCACCGCGTTCTACTCCTGGCGCCTGATCATCCTCGACCTTCCACGGCAAGCCCCGCGCCGACGCCCACGCGATGGAGCACGTGCATGAGAGCCCGGCCGTCATGCTGGTCCCGCTCATCCTCCTGGCCTGCGGCGCCGTGCTGACCGGGTATCTCTTCGAGGCCGACTTCATCGGCCACGCTTGGCACGAGTTCTGGCGCGAGGCGATCGTGAACCAGCCCGGACAACGAGGTGATGGAGGCCATGCACCACGTGCCGACCCTCGTCAGCTTGCTGCCGACGATCATGGGCGTGCTCGGCATCGCACTCGCCTACGTGATGTACGTGGCCGCTCCGGCGCTCCCCGCCCGGCTCGCCGCCGCGATGCCCCGGGTTTACCACTTCGTGCTGAACAAGTGGTACTTCGACGAGCTCTATGACCGCATCTTCGTCGGCCCGGCCAATTGGCTCGCCCGGACGCTTTGGCAGGTCGGCGACGCGACGCTGATCGACGGCGTGCCGAACGGCATCGCCGCGCTCACCGTGGACGGCAGCAAGCAGGCCGTCCGGATCCAGACCGGCTCCATCGCGGTCTACGCCTTCACCATGCTGATCGGCCTCGTGCTGCTCGTCAGCGTCTTCCTGGTATTCCGATGACCCCGATGAACGCCGCCGGCTTTCCGATTCTGAGCCTGGTGACCTGGCTGCCCCTGGTCGGCGCCGCGTTCATCATGATGGTGCGCGGCGACGAGGAGGTGGTCGCCAGCAACGCCCGCTGGACCGCGCTCTGGACCAGCCTCGTGGTGTTCCTGGTCTCGCTCGTGCTGTGGGCCCGCTTCGACATCGCCGAGCCCGGGTTCCAGTTCCAGGAGAAGCCTGTCTTGGCTGCCGGAGTTCGGCGTCGGCTACCGCATGGGCGTGGACGGCATCTCGGTGCTGTTCGTGCTGCTCTCCACCGCGCTGACGCCGATCTGCATCCTGGCCAGCTGGGAGGCGATCACTGTCCGGGTGCGCGAATACATGATCGCCTTCCTGGTGCTGGAAACGATGATGGTGGGCATGTTCTCGGCCCAGGACTTCGTCATCTTCTACATGTTCTTCGAGGGCGTGCTGATCCCGATGTTCCTGATCATCGGCGTCTGGGGCGGCGCGCGCCGGGTCTATGCCAGCTTCAAGTTCTTCCTCTACACGCTGGCCGGCTCGATCCTGATGCTGCTGGCGCTGCTGGCGATCTGGTACAGCGCCGGCACCACTGACCTCGCCGTGCTGATGACCGCGCACTTCCCCGGTCGGATGCAGTTCTGGCTGTTCCTCGCCTTCCTCGCCTCGTTCGCGGTCAAGGTGCCGATGTGGCCGGTCCACACCTGGCTGCCGGACGCGCACGTGGAGGCGCCGACCGCCGGCTCCGTCATCCTGGCCGGCGTGCTGCTGAAGATGGGCGCCTACGGGTTCCTGCGCTTCAGCGTGCCGATGCTGCCCGACGCCTCGGCGCGGTTCGCCCCGTTCATGTTCGCGCTCGGCGTCGTCGCCGTCATCTACACCTCGCTGGTCGCGCTGGCGCAGACCGACATGAAGAAGCTGATCGCCTACTCCTCGGTGGCGCATATGGGCGTCGTCGTGATCGGCATCTTCACCTTCAACGCCCAGGGCATCCAGGGTGCGATGTTCCAGATGCTGTCGCACGGCATCGTCTCGGCGGCGCTGTTCCTCTGCGTCGGCGTCATCTACGACCGCATGCACACCCGTGAGATCGCCCGCTACGGCGGCCTTGCCTCGCGCATGCCCGGCTATGCGCTGGTGTTCATGGTCTTCACCATGGCCAGCGTCGGCTTGCCCGGCACCGCCGGCTTCGTCGGCGAGTTCCTGGTCCTGGTCGGCGCCTTCAAAGTCAGCTTCTGGGTCGCGCTCCTCGGCAGCACCGGCATGATCCTGGGTGCCGCCTACATGCTCTACCTCTACCGCCGGGTGATCTTCGGCTCGCTGACGCGCGACGACCTGAAGTCGATCCTCGACCTTAGCCCGCGTGAGATCGCGATTTTCACACCGCTGGTCGGTCTCACGCTGTGGATGGGCATCTACCCCAGCAGCTTCACCCAATTCTTCGATGCGAGCGTGCACGCCATGGTCGAACAGCACACGGCGGCAATGGCCGCCACCAAGCTCGCGCACGCGTCGGCAACCGCGCTCGCGGTGGCCGGCCGATGAGCCCCGGCGTGTTCAACTGGGGCTTGGCGATGCCGGAGATCGTGCTCGCTCTCTGCGCCATGGCGATCCTGCTGCTGGGCGTGCTGCGCAAAGCGCGACAGCAACTTCCTTTGCACCATGCTCGGCCTCGGCGCGCTCGCCTTGACCGCGATGCTGATCCTCTCGACGCCCGACGGCATCGGCTACCGCAACCTCTTCACGGTGGACGGGTTCGGCCGCTTCATGAAGCTGCTGATCCTGGCCGGCGCCGGGCTGAGCGCGATCCTGGCGCTCGACTACAACGTCCGCGAGGGCATCGCCCGGTTCGAGTTCCCCGTGCTGATCCTGCTGTGCACGGTCGGCATGATGGTCATGTGCAGCGCGTCCAGCCTGATGACGCTCTATCTCGGGCTCGAGCTGCAATCGCTGTCGATCTACATCATGTGCGCCTTCGCCCGCGACGAGCTGCGCTCGGCCGAGGCCGGGCTCAAATACTTCATCCTCGGCGCGCTCGCCTCCGGCCTGCTGCTGTACGGCATCTCGCTGACCTACGGCTTCGCCGGCACCATGCAGTTCGCCGAGCTGGCCCGGGTGCTGTCGGCCCCCGAAGCGGCGTCGGCCGGCCTCGTGGTGGGTGTCGTGTTCATCATCGCCGGGCTCGCGTTCAAGCTGTCGGCAGTGCCGTTCCACATGTGGACGCCCGACGTCTACGAGGGCGCGCCAACCCCGGTCACCGCCTTCATGAGCACCGCGCCCAAGGTGGCCGCGGTCGCCCTGATGCTGCGGGCACTCGAGCAGCCGTTCGGCCAGATCGTGCATCAATGGACCGGGCTGATCGTGCTGATCTCGATCGCGTCCATGCTGCTCGGCTCGCTCGCCGCCATCGGCCAGACCCGGATCAAGCGGCTGATGGCCTATTCCTCCATCGGCCATATCGGCTACGCCTTGGTCGGCCTCGCCGTCGGCACCGCCGAGGGCATCCGCGGCGTGATGATCTACATGGTCACCTACGTGTTCATGAGCGCCGGCGTGTTCGCCTGCATCGTCGCCATGCGCCGCCGCGGCCGCTCGCTGGAGCTGATCTCGGACCTGTCGGGCCTTGCCAAGACCGACCCCGGCCTGGCCTTGGCGATGACGATCTTCATGTTCAGCATGGCCGGCATCCCGCCCTTCTCGGGCTTCTTCGGCAAGCTCTACGTGTTCCTGCCGGCCGTGCAGTCGGGCTACTGGACGCTGGCGGTGATCGGCGTGCTGACCAGCGTGGTCGGCGCCTACTACTATTTGCGCGTCATCAAGGTGATGTATTTCGACGCCGCCGAGCCGGCGTTTGACCCGCGATCCTCGTCGCTCAGCTTCGTGGCCGGTGTGGGTGCGCTGGTGACCACGTTGTTCTTCGTGTTCCCGGCGCCGCTCGTGGCGGCGGCCCAGTCAGCGGCAAGGGTCTTGTTTGGATGAGAAGGACTCTCCCTCCGCGGTCAAAGGCGCCGCCTTTGCTGGGGTTCAAAGGGGCAAAGCCCCTTTGCCTTCCCTGACATGCTCCTCGTCGTCGACGCCGGCAATACCAACATCGTCTTCGCCGTCCATGACGGCGCCGGCTGGCGCGGCACCTGGCGCATCGCCACCGAGCCGCAGCGCACCTCCGACGAGTACGCGGTCTGGCTGCTCGCCCTACTCGGCCATAGCGGCCTCAAGCGCGACGACATCCAGCAGGCGGTGATCGGCACCGTCGTGCCGGCCGCGCTCTACCACCTGCGTCGCCTCGTGCGCGACTGGTTCGCGACCGAGCCGCTGATCGCTCGCTCCAACCTCGATTGGGGCTTCGAGATCAAGGTCGACACCCCGACGGAAGTCGGCGCCGACCGGCTGCTGAACTCGCTCGCCGCGCACCACTACTACAAGGGCCCGCTGGTCATCGTCGACTTCGGCACCGCCACCACCTTCGACGTGATCGACGTCGATGGCGCCTATTTGGGTGGCGTGATCGCGCCCGGCATCAACCTCTCGATCGAGGCGCTGCACAAAGCCGCCGCCCGGCTGCCGCGGATCGGCATCGGCCGCCCCCAGGCGGTGATCGGCCGCTCCACCGTGCCGGCGATGCAATCCGGCATCTACTGGGGCTATGTCGGGCTGATCGAAGGCCTCGTCACCCGCATCCAGGCGGAATACGACGCCCCGCTCAAGGTGGTCGCGACCGGCGGCTTGGCCCCTTTGCTGGCCGAGGGCACCACGATCATCGGCGTCATCAACCCTGACCTGACCCTGGACGGGCTGCGCTTGTTGGCGGAACGGAACCCGATCCCCACATACCGCAGCGACAGAACGCGTATCACCGAAAGCGATTAACCCCCATGGATGTTCCGAGCGACGGTCTCGCCTTCCTGCCCTTGGGCGGGACGGGCGAGATCGGCATGAATCTCAACCTGTACCGCTGCGGCGGCAAATACCTGGCGATCGATTGCGGCATCGGCTTCGGCGGCAGTGAGAACCCCGAAGTCGAGATCATGATGCCCGACCCCGGCTTCATCGCCGAGCGCCGGGACAAGCTGATCGGCCTCGTCATCACCCACGCCCACGAGGACCATATCGGCGCCGTCGCCCATCTGTGGCGGCAGATGCGCTGCCCGGTCTACGCGACCCCGTTCGCGACCGCGGTGCTGAAGCGCAAGCTCGGCGAAGCCGGGCTCGTCAACGAGGTGAAGATCAACACAGTGCCGATCGGTGGCGCCTTCGACCTGCTGCCGTTCCAACTCCGCTTCATGCCGGTCTCGCACTCCGTGCCCGAGGCGCAGGCGCTGGTGATCCGGACGCCGTTCGGCACCGTGCTGCACACCGGCGACTGGAAGCTCGATCCCGACCCGCTGGTGGGCCACCCCACCGACGAGGCCGCGTTCCGTGCGCTCGGCGACGAGGGCGTGCTGGCGATGGTGTGCGACAGCACCAATGCCATGGTGGACGGCCATTCCGGCAGCGAGAGCGAGGTGCAGGAAAGCCTGACCCGGCTGATCGGCGGCATCAAGCATGGCCGCATCGCCGTCACCTGCTTCGCCAGCAACGTCGCCCGGGTGCAGAGCGTGGCCCGCGCCGCCAAGGACGCCGGCCGCACCGTGGCGCTGGTCGGGCGTTCCCTGCGCAACCTCGAGGCCGCCGCCCGCGAGTGCGGCTATCTCAAGGGCGTCGCCGAGTTCGTCTCCGAGGACGACGCCGGCAGCATTCCGGACGACAACCTGCTGCTGCTGGTGACCGGCAGCCAGGGCGAGCCGCGCAGCGCCCTGTCGCGCATCTCGGCCGACACCCACCCCAACATCGCCCTGGGTGAGGGCGACACCGTCATCTACAGCAGCCGTATGATCCCCGGGAACGAGCGGCCGATCACCGTAGTGCAGGACGCGCTGGTCCGCCGCGGCGTTCGCGTGATCACCGACGACGACGACATGACCCACGTCTCCGGCCACCCGGCCCGCGAGGAGCTGCGCACGCTGTATCGCCTCGTGCGCCCCAACTACTCGGTGCCGGTGCATGGCGAATGGCGGCACCTCTCGGCGCATGCGGAGCTGGCGCGGTCGATGCAGGCGTCGCCCATCCTGCTGGAGGACGGCGACATCCTGCAGCTGGCGCCGGGCCGGGCGGAGGTGGTGGACTCTGCCCCGGTCGGCCGGCTGGTGCTGGACGGCGATCGCCTCGTGCCGCTCGAAGGCCCCGTGCTCGCGGCCCGGCGCCGCATGATGTTCAACGGCGTCGTGCTCGGCAGCGCCGCCATGGACGCGTCGGGCCGGATCGTGGGGCAGCCTCGGGTCAGCGCGCCCGGCCTGTTCGAGTCAGACGACCCGGAAGCGATCCGGGTCACGGCAGCCTTCGCGCAAGGCCTCGCCGGGCTGCCTCCGGGCCTGCGGCAGGACGATGCGGCGCTGGCCGATGCGGCGCGCGCGACGTTGCGCCGGGCGCTGGGCAAGCGGCTGCAGAAGCGTCCCATGGTGGACGTGCATCTGCTGCGGGTCTGACGGATGCACTGGTTCACGGCATTCGTCCTGTTCACCCTGATCTGGTGGACGGTGCTGTTCGCCGTCCTGCCGTTCGGCACGCGCCCGGTGGCCGACGCCGACGAGACGACAGGCGGCTGGCGCGGGGCCCCGGCGAAACCGATGATCGGGCGCAAGATGCTGGCGACGACGCTGATCGCAGCGGTGCTGTGGGTCGCGGCGATGGCGCTGATCCGAAGCGGCTGGATCAGTTTTCGCTCGCCCTCGGTGACGGGCGACTAATCCGTGGTCACATGTCAGTCGTGCGCCCGCAAACCGAGCAGTTCGCGTCTCAAGGAGCGCGAATTCGATCTTTTTGGTTCAGAAATTCTTGGACGGCGGCCAGAAGCAGCTCATCATCACGGTCAGAACGGGGCGTTCCCCGTTCTGCCGTGTGACTGGCGTTTTCTCCCTAAACTAGGCCCGCTGCGCAGCCAGCGCGCGGGCCTCTTTTTTGTTACCGCGGGAGCGTTGGACTGTCACGCGAATTCGTAAAGACTTGTCGAGGAATCTTACCGAAAACTCTTGTGCGTTGCAGCAATATTTCGCTCCGATGCCGAAACGACTGCCCGTGCTTCCGCTTCGGTTCGCCCACGAGTAGGGTCGCCGCCTCGAACGACGGCAGGAACCCGCATGCGACTCTCGCGCGCCATGATCCCCACCATCAAGGAAAACCCGGCCGAGGCGCAGATCGTGTCGCACCGGCTGATGCTGCGGGCCGGGCTCGTGCGGCAGGTCGCGTCCGGCATCTACGCCTGGTTGCCGGCCGGCTGGCGTGTGCTGCGCAACATCGCCCAGATCGTGCGCGAGGAGCAGGACCGGGTCGGCGCCCAGGAATTGCTGCTGCCGACCCTGCAATCGGCCGATCTGTGGAAGGAGTCCGGCCGCTACGACGCCTACGGCCCGGAGATGCTGCGGCTGAAGGATCGGCACGAACGCGACCTGATCTACAGCCCCACCAACGAGCTGCTGATCGCCGACCTGATGCGCCAATCGATCCGCAGCTACCGCGAGATGCCGCAGATCGTCTACCACATCCAGTGGAAGTTCCGCGACGAAACCCGGCCCCGCTTCGGCGTCATGCGCGGCCGCGAGTTCCTGATGAAAGACGGCTACTCCTTCGACCTCGATCATGCCGCGGCCGTGCGCAGCTACCGCACCATGATGCTCAGCTACCTGCGCACATTTCAGCGTATGGGCGTGCAGGCGGTGCCGATGGCGGCCGACACCGGGCCCATCGGCGGCGACCTCAGCCACGAGTTCCACATCCTCGCCCCCACCGGCGAGAGCCAGGTCTTCTACGACGCTGAGGTCGAGAACGTCCGCATCGGCACCGACGACGTGGACCATACCGACCCCGAGGCGCTCGAGCGCTTTTTTACCAGTGTCACCGGCCCTTACGCCGCGACCGACGAGAAGCACGACCTCGCCGCCTGGGAGCACGTGCCGGCCGAACGCCGCCGCGAGGGCAGGGGCATCGAGGTCGGCCAGATCTTCAACTTCGGCACGCTCTACAGCGAGCTGGTCGGGCTGAGCGTGCCCGGCCCCGACCAGCAGCCTGTGCACCCGAATATGGGCAGCTACGGCATCGGCGTCTCACGCCTGGTCGGCGCGCTGATCGAGGCGCATCACGACGAGGCCGGCATCATCTGGCCCGACAGCGTGGCGCCGTTCCGCGCCGCGATCCTGAACCTCAAGGCCGGCGACGCCACGACCGACGCCTTGTGCGAGACCGCCTACCGCCATTTCGCCGGCAACGCCTTGCTCGACGACCGCAGCGACCGGGCCGGCGCAAAATTCGCCGACGCCGACCTGATGGGCCATCCCTGGCAGATCATTGTCGGCCCCCGCGGCGCCGCCGCCGGCACGGTCGAACTGAAGCGCCGCGCCACCGGCGAGCGGCAGGAGCTCCCGCTGGACGCCGCGCTGGCCCAGATCGGGTCCGCGGCACCCACCCCGTAAACGTCATCCCGGGCTTGACCCGGGGATCGGGTGCCGCTGAACGCTTCGGCGGGACAAGATGGCCGGGTCAAGCCCCGCCATGACGTTCGAGAGGACCCATTCACATGTTCAACGCCTTCGAACGCGCCGTCGCCGGGCGCTACCTGCGGGCCCGGCGCGGCGAGCGGTTCGTCTCCGTCATCGCCATCTTCAGCCTCGTCGGCATCGCCCTCGGCGTCGCTACGCTGATCATCGTCATGTCGGTCATGGGCGGCTTCCAGGTGGACCTGCTGAGCCGCATCCTCGGCTTCAACGGCCACCTCGGCGTCTACGGCGCCGGCGCCCCGCTGCGCGACTACGATGCCCTGGCCGGCACCATCCGCGGCGTCCCCGGCGTCGTGGCGGCGGCCCCGGTGGTGGACGGGCAGGTGCTGCTGAGCGGCCCGCGCGGGCAGAACGCCGGCGGCATGGTGCGCGGCATCGAGCAGGCCGACATCAAGCGCCTGCCGGCCATCGCCAGCAACATCCGCCAGGGCACGCTCGACAACTTCAACGGCGAGGACGCGATCGTCATCGGCGTCGGCCTCGCCGGCCGCTTCGGGCTGCAGGTCGGCGACGACCTGACGCTCATCAGCCCGCAAGGGGCTGCCACCGCCTTCGGCACCGTCCCCCGGGTGCGCGCCTACAAGATCGCGGCGATCTTCCAGGTTGGCATGAACGAATACGACACGTCGTTCGTGTTCCTGCCGCTCGCCGCCGCCCAGATCTTCTTCCAGCAGCAAGGCCAGGTCAGCCACATCGAGGTCATGGCCGACGACCCCGACCACGTCGCCCGCATCCGCGCCGGCATCAACCAGGCGCTGCCCGGCGCCCCCATCCGCATCATCGACTGGCAACAGAACAACAACAGCTTCTTCGCCGCCGTCCAGGTCGAGAAGAACGTCATGTTCCTGATCCTGACCCTGATCATCCTGGTGGCCGCGTTCAACGTGATCTCGTCCCTGATCATGATGGTGAAGGACAAGACCCGCGACATCGCCATCCTGCGCACCATCGGCGCCGGGCGCGGCGCCATCATGCGCATCTTCCTGATGGCGGGCGCCAGCGTCGGCGTCACCGGCACGTTGGCCGGCGTCGTCATCGGCGTGCTGTTTTGCCTCAACATCCAAACCATCCAGGGCTGGGTCGAGGCCGCCACCGGCGCCAACGTGTTCAACCCCGAGGTCTACTACCTCACTCACCTGCCATCCCGGCTCGACCCGGCTGAGGTCGTGCAGGTCGTCGGCATGGCGCTCGCCCTCTCGTTGCTCGCAACCCTCTACCCGAGTTGGCGCGCCGCCCGCACCGACCCGGTCGAAGCCCTGCGGCATGAATGAGCCGCTCACCCTCCGCGGCGTCTCGCGCGCCTACCGCAGCGGCGAGGAAACGCTGCAAGTGCTGCAAGACGCCGACCTCGCCCTGGCCGCCGGCGAGATCGTCGCCCTGGTCGCACCGTCCGGCACGGGCAAGAGCACGCTGCTGCACCTGGCCGGGCTGCTGGAGCGGCCCGACGCCGGCACCGTCAGCGTGGA
The DNA here is from genome assembly GCA_963792675.1 of uncultured Alphaproteobacteria bacterium. GTDB lineage: Bacteria > Pseudomonadota > Alphaproteobacteria > Acetobacterales > Acetobacteraceae > JBBROS01. Next base: position 3,421,455 of record CAWBWT010000002.1, on the reverse strand, counting down.
CGGGCGCGACGCCGGGCAGCTCGGCGACGCCGAACGCACCGCGATCCGCCGCGATCGCATCGGCTTCGTCTACCAGGCGCACCATCTTGCTGGCCGAGTTCTCCGCCGTCGAGAACGTCATGCTGCCGCAGATGGTCGCCGTGATCCCGCGGTCAGTCGCCCACGACCGCGCCACCGCCCTGCTCAGCGCCTTCGGCATGGCCCACCGCCTGGAGCACCTGCCCGGCAAGCTCTCGGGCGGCGAGAAGCAGCGCGTGGCCATCGCCCGCGCGCTCGCCAACCAGCCCGCCGTGCTGCTGGCCGACGAGCCGACCGGCAACCTCGACGTCGGCACCTCGGCTTTGGTGTTCGACGAGCTGCTGCGGGTGGTGCGCGGGCAGGGGGTGGCGGCGCTGATCGCCACCCACAACCCGGACCTCGCCGCCCGCATGGACCGGCGTGTTACACTCCGGGGCGGCCGAATCGTCGAACTTGCACGCGCGGAGACCTGACCTGCCCATCGCCGACTTCGTTCACCTCCGCGTCCATTCCAGCTATTCGCTCAGCGAAGGCGCCATCAAGGCGGACAAGATCGCCCAGCTCGCCCGCGACGCGGCGATGCCGGCCGTCGCGATCACCGACAGCGGCAACCTGTTCGGCGCCCTCGAGTTCAGCCAAGCCTGCGTCGGCCGCGGCGTGCAGCCGATCATCGGTTGCCAGATCGCGATCACCCGCGCCGACAACCCGCGCCTGCCGCCCGACCCGATCGTGCTGCTGGCGCAGGACGCGTCCGGCCTCGCCAACCTGCAGGCTCTCTCGTCGCTCGGCTTCATTCGCAGCGACCCGTCCGACCCGCAATTGCCGTTGGACGAGATCCTCACCCATGCCGAGGGGCTGATGCTGCTGACCGGCGGCACCCGCGGCCCGGTCGGGCGGATGCTGGCCGAAGGGCGGCGCGACGAGGCGGCGACTTTGCTGGCGCAGTTTCGCGAGGCCTTCCCCGACCGCTGCCTGATGGAGCTGCACCGGCACGGCCTCGCCGTCGAGCAAGCGATCGAGCCCGGCCTGATTGCGCTCGCCGACGAGCACGCCCTCCCGCTGGTGGCGACCAACGAGTGCTTCTTCGCCACGCCGAAGATGCACGAGGCACACGACGCCCTGCTGTGCATCGCCGGCGGTCGCCAGGTCAGCGAGCAGCAGCGCCGCCGGGTCACGCAAGAACATTTCTTCAAGAGCGCCGAGGCGATGCGGACCTTGTTCGCCGACCTCCCCGAGGCCTGCAGCAACACGCTCGCGGTGGCGCAGAGCTGCGCCGTGATGGCCGAAACTCGCAAGCCGCTGCTGCCGGTCTGTCCCAAGGTGCACGAGGGGCAAACCGAGGAAGCGACGCTCCGGGCCATGGCGCGCGAAGGCCTGGCCCATCGTCTGGTGAACGCGGATGCCGACACGTCGACGCGTTACGAGACGCAGCTCGAATACGAGCTCGACGTCATCGCCAAGATGGGCTTCCCCGGCTACTTCCTGATCGTCGCCGACTTCATCCAATGGGCGAAGGCCAACGACATCCCGGTCGGCCCCGGCCGCGGCTCCGGCGCCGGCTCGGTGGTCGCCTGGGCGCTCACCATCACCGACCTCGACCCGCTGCGCTGGGGGCTGCTGTTCGAGCGCTTCCTCAATCCCGAGCGCGTGTCGATGCCGGACTTCGACATCGACTTCTGCCAGGACCGCCGCGACGAGGTTATTTCCTATGTCCGCCGCGAATACGGCAACGACCGCGTGGCGCAGATCATCACCTTCGGCAAGCTGCAGGCGCGGGCGGCGGTGCGCGACGTCGGCCGCGTGCTCGGCCTGCCGTTCGGCCAGGTCAACCGCGTCGCCGAGCTCATCCCCAACAACCCGGCCAAGCCCGTCACCCTCGCCCAGGCGATCGACGGCGAGCCGAAGCTGCAAGCCATGCGCGACGACGACGAGAGCGTGCGCCGGTTGATGGAGGTCGCCCTGCAGCTCGAGGGCCTCTACCGCCACGCCAGCACCCACGCCGCCGGCGTCGTCATCGGCGACCGCCCGCTGATTGAGCTGGTGCCGCTGTATCGCGACCCCAAGGCCGACACGCTCGTCACTCAATACTCCATGAAGTACGTGGAGCAGGCCGGATTGGTGAAGTTCGACTTCCTCGGCCTCACCACGCTCACCATCCTCAAGCAGGCGGTGGCGATCCTCTCCAAGCTGGGCACGCCCGTGGACCTCGACTGCCTGCCGCTCGACGACCAAAAGACCTACGAGATGCTGGCCCGCGGCGACGCCGGCGGGGTGTTCCAGTTCGAAAGCCCCGGCATGCGCGACGTGCTGAAGCAGATGCGCCCCGACCGGTTCGAGGACCTGATCGCCGCCGTCGCCCTGTATCGCCCCGGCCCGATGGCCAACATCCCCGACTATTGCCGGCGCAAGCACGGCGAGGCCTGGACGGCGCCGCACGAGGAACTCCGCTCCATCCTGGAAGAGACCTACGGCATCATGGTCTACCAGGAGCAGGTGATGCAGATCGCCCAGACCATGGCGGGCTACAGCCTCGGCGGCGCCGACCTGCTGCGCCGCGCGATGGGCAAGAAGATCCGCGCCGAGATGGAGCAGCAGCGCCAGATCTTTACCGACGGCGCCACCAAGCGCGGCATCAAGGCGGCCAAGGCCACCGAGGTGTTCGACCTCATGGCCAAGTTCGCCGATTACGGCTTCAACAAGTCGCACGCCGCCGCCTACGCCCTGGTCTCGTACCAGACCGCCTGGATGAAGGCGAACCACCCGGTCGCGTTCCTCGCCGCCTGCATGAACCTCGCGCTGTCCAACACCGACAAGATCGCCGCCCTGCGGCAGGAAGCGCAGCGGATGGGCATCGCCGTGCTGCCGCCCGACATCAACCGCTCCGACGCCCTGTTCGCGGTCGAGGTCGGTGAGGACGGGGTGCAGCGGATCCGCTACGCCCTGGCCGCCGTGAAGAAGGTCGGCCAAGTCGCGATGGACGGCGTGGTCGCGGCGCGGGGCAACCGCCCGTTCCGCGACCCGGCCGAGTTCGCCGCCCGGATCGAGCCCCGCAACCTCAACAAGATGCAGCTCGAGAACCTAGCCCGCGCCGGCGCCTTCGACGGCTTGAACCCGAATCGGGCGCAGATGTTCGGGGCCGCCGAGACCGTGCTCCGCCGCGCCCAGGCCAAGGCCGAGGAGGCGCAAAGCGGCCAGATCGGCATGTTCGCCGGCCCCTCCGAGCCGGAGCCGCTGCGCCTCCCAGCGGTCCCCGACTGGGCCGAGATGGATCGGCTCGGCTACGAGGCGGAGGCGATCGGCTTCCACCTGACGGCGCACCCGCTCGACAGTTATGCCCCCATCTTGAAACGCCTGGGCGCCATTCCTTCGTCGCAGCTCGAACCGCGCGCATTGTCCGGCACGACCCGCGCCCGGGTCGCCGGCTGCGTGGTGGCGATCAAGGAGCGCACCACCCGCACCGGCAGCCGGATGGCTTGGGTGCGCCTCTCGGACCAGGGCGGCAGCTTCGAGGTGACGTTGTTCAGCGAGGTTCTGAACGGCGCCCGCGAGCTGCTGAAAGCCGGCTCGGCGGTGCTCGTGGGCGTCGAATTGAAGCTCGAGGGCGAGGCGGTGCGCATCACCGCGACCGACTGCCGGGCGCTGGACCAGGCGGCGAGCGAGGCCGGGGCAGGGATGCGCATCTGGCTCGACAAGACCGAAGCCGTGCCGCACATCCGCGCCCTGCTGGCCCGCGAAGCCCGCGGCCGCGGGCAGGTGACGCTGGTCCCGCGCATCGATGCGGCGCAAGCCGTGGAGATCACCTTGCCCGGCCGCTTCCTGGTCGGCCCCCGCCTGGCGCAAGCGCTCAAGGTGGTGCCCGGCGTGGAAAGGGTGGAAGAGGTTTAGCGGGTCTGGGGGCGCCGCTCCCAGCGGGTTAGAGGCGGAGCGGTTAAAGGCGGGGCGGTGCAATGTTCCACCGGTTCGCTGCGGACCGGTGGACTGACCGCAGCGGGCGCGCCCTTAGCGCATCGCCGCCCGTTGCCGCACCAGCGTCAGCACCGCCGTGCTGAGCGGCACCTCGACCCCGACCCAGCCGGCTACCTCGACCACCGAGCCCAGCAGTGCCTCGATCTCCAGCGGCCGCCCCAGCTCCAGGTCCTGCAGCATCGACGTGCGGTGGTGCCCGACCTCGGCCCCACCGGCGAGCCGCTTGTCCACATCGATCGCGAAGCGGATGCCGATCGCCTCGGCCACCGCCTGTCCCTCCAGCATCATCGCCCGCGCCAGGGCGTGGGTGCCAGGCTCGCCGGTGATGACGTCGAGCGTCGCCGTCGTCAGCGCGCTGATCGGGTTGAACGCCATGTTGCCCCACAGCTTCACCCACAGCTCGTCGCGGATGCGCGGCCGCACCGGCGCCTTCAGCCCGGCGCCGATCAGCATCTTGGACAGCCGCTCCGCCCGCTCGCTGCGGCTGCCGTCGGGCTCGCCCAGGCTGAACCGGTCGCCGAAGGTGTGGCTGATGACCCCGGGCGCCGCGATCTCGGCCGCCGGGTAGACGATGCAGCCAAGCGTCTGCGCCGGCGGCAGCCCCTCCCAAAGCGTCCCATGCGGGTCCACCGCCGCGATTCTCCGGTCCCGGAACGGCCCGTCGACGCCGTAGAAATACCACCACGGCAAGCCGTTCACCCCGGCGATGATCGTCGTGTGCGGCCCGATCAGGGGCGTCAGCTGCGGCAGGGCGGGCTCGAGCGAGTGCGCTTTCAGGGTGATGAACACGTAATCCTGCGGCCCCAGCTCGGCGGTGCTGGCGGCGACGCGCGGCCGGGTCACGATCGTCTCGCCGCCGGACTGCAGCGCCAGCCCATCCGCCTGCATCGCGGCAAGGTGCGGTCCGCGCGCCACGACGGAGACCGGCGTGCCCGCCGCCTGCAGCCGGGCTGCCAGGAAGCCGCCGATGGCGCCGGCGCCGAATACGCACAGGCTGGTTGTCTCGGTCACGCTAAACTCCGCCGCGGTGAACGGCGGGTGATACGAGGGACAGCGCTAGGCGACCAGCCCCAGCTTCGCCGCCAACCCGACGCGCTGCACCTTGCCCGTGGCGCCTTTCGGCAGGTGATACATCATCACGACCCGCCGCGGCACCTTGTAGGCCGCAAGCCGGGTCGCGGCGAAGTCACGGATCTCCTGCTCCGTCACCGTGTGGCCGTTGCGCAGCACCACGACGGCGCCGACCTCCTCGCCGAGCTTGTCGTGCGGGATGCCGAACGTCACGACCTGGGCGATGCCGGGATGGTCGAGCAGCACGACGTCGATTTCGAGCGGGCTGATCTTCTCGCCGCCGCGGTTGATCTGCTCCTTGAGGCGGCCGGTCAGGAACAGGTAGCCGTCCTCGTCGATCCGCCCCTGGTCGCCGGTGCGGAACCAGCCATTGGTGAACGCCTTGGCATTCGCCTCCGGGTTGTTGTCGTAGCCCGGCGTCACGTTGTCGCCGCGGATCACCACCTCCCCGGTGCTGCCCTGCGGCAGGATGGCGCCATCGTCGTCCATGACCGCGACCTCGGGCCCGGCGGCGCGGCCGACGCAGCCGGGCTTGCGCGCTGCCGGCGGCAGGGGGTTGCTGCACATCTGGTGCGCCGCCTCGGTCATGCCGTAGGCCTCGATCACCGGGCAGCCAAACACCGCTTCCAGCTCCGCCATCACCTGCGGCGGCAACGAGGCCGAGGACGACCGGATCAGCCGCAGCCCGGCGCCGCGCGCCTGCTCCGGCTTGTCGCGCATCCGCATCAGGATCGCCTGGTGCATCGTCGGCACCGCCGTGTACCAGACTCGGCCGCACCGTCGCGAGCCAGTCCGGCATTTTGAACGCGCTGAACCCCGGCGTGCAGCACACCGCCGCCCCGGCCTGCAGGCTCGACAGCACCGCGGCGATCAGCCCGTGGATGTGGAACAGCGGCATGATGTTGAGGCAGGTATCCTCGCCGGTCAGCGCCAGCGCCGCGGCGATGTTGCCGGCCGAGGCGGCGACGTTGCGGTTGCTGAGCGGCACGATCTTCGGCCGCGCGGTGGTGCCCGAGGTGTGCAGCACGAGCGCGATATCGTCCGGCTGCGACGGGCCGGGCTGGGCGGCGGCGCGGTCGGGCAGCGCGGAGGTGTCGAGTTCGAACAGGCCTGCCGCCCCTTCGCGCTGATTCAGCTCGATCACCGGGATGCCGAGCCGGGTCGCGGCGAAGCTCGCGGCGCTCTCGTCCTCGTCGAACACGATCAGGGCCGCGGGCTTCAGGTCGGACAGGTAGAACTCGAACTCCTCGTCCTTATAGGCCGGGTTGAGCGGCGCTGCCGCGCAGGTGGCGGCCACGGCAAGGAAGCAGGTCGCCATCTCCGGCCCGTTCGGCAGCACGATCGCCACTCGGTCGCCGCGGCCGATGCCGGCCCGGTTCAGCACCTCGCGCGTGGAATAAACCAGGGCCGCTAGGTCCGCGCCACCCAGCCAGTCGCGGCCCGGCGCGCCGATCGCGCGCTCGCCCCCATGTTGCTCGACAATCTCGCCAACCGAATGCGCCACGCCCGTCTCCCCCAACTCTCAGCTTCGATCGCATGTTCAACGGCACGCGTCAGGATTTTACGACCGCCGGCCTCGGGCCATCGGTGTAAACCTGTAAAGTCTTTACAAACCTGCCATGCATCACCGTGCCAACCGTGCCGGCCGCTTGCGTTTTGCCGCGCAAACGAGCATATCCCGCACCGCCCGCGACCGTCGCGGGTAATTCACACGCGGGGCGCCTTTCCCGGGACACCATCCCGGATCCGGTGCCGCAAGGCCTGGCCCCGCGGAGGATCAACCGGACCACAGGAAAGGACACGCTCATGGCGATGCCCGATTTTTCATTGCGTCAGCTGCTCGAAGCCGGCGTCCATTTCGGCCACCACACCCGGCGCTGGAACCCGCGCATGGAGCCGTACATCTTCGGCGTGCGCAACCAGGTGCACATCATCGACCTGCAGCAGACGGTTCCGATGCTGGACCGGGCGCTGCGCGCCGTGCGCGACATCACTGCCGCCGGCGGCCGCGTGCTGTTCGTCGGCACCAAGCGCGCCGCGGCCGAGTACGTCGCCGAAAGCGCCAAGCGCTGCGGCCAATACTACGTCAACCACCGCTGGCTCGGCGGCATGCTGACGAACTGGAAGACCATCACCGGCAGCATCAAGCGCCTCCGCCAGATCGAGGAGATGCTGGGCGGCGACACCCAAGGCCTGACCAAGAAAGAGGTGCTCGACATCACCCGCGACCAGGAAAAGCTGGAACGGGCCTTGGGCGGCATCAAGGACATGGGCGGCCTGCCGGACGTGCTGTTCATCATCGACACCAACAAGGAGAAGCTGGCGGTCGAGGAAGCCACCAAGCTCGGCATCCCGGTCATCGCCGTGCTCGACAGCAACAGCGACCCGGCCGGCGTCACCTACCCGATCCCCGGCAACGACGACGCGATCCGCGCGATTACGCTCTACTGTGACCTGATCGCCGGCGCCGTGCTGGACGGCATCAGCGCCGAGATGGTGGCGTCGGGCCGCGACATCGGCGCGTCGGCCGAGTTGCCGCCCATGGAGCCGCTGCCGGAGCCGGCCGCCGCCGAGCCCGAGCAGGCGCCCGCCTGACAGAACGGAGACGAGGGAATGGCTGAGATCACAGCGGCGCTGGTCAAGGACCTGCGCGAAAAGACCGGCGCCGGCATGATGGATTGCAAGAAGGCGCTGACCGAGAACGGCGGCGACACCGAGGCGGCGATCGATTGGCTGCGCAAGAAGGGCCTGTCGGCGGCTGCGAAGAAAAGTGGCCGGGTGGCCGCGGAGGGTTTGGTCGGCGTGGCGAGCAGCCCGTTGAAGGCGGCGATGGTCGAGGTCAACGCCGAGACCGACTTCGTCGCCCGCAACGAGGCGTTCCAGGCGCTGGTCGAAGGCGTGGCCAAGGTCGCGCTGGAGGTCGGCGAGGATCTCGACGCGATCAAGGCGGCCCCGTTTCCCGGGGAGCTCGGCGGTGAGAGCCGGACGGTCGCCGACCAGATCACGCATCTGATCGCTACTATCGGCGAGAACATGAGCCTGCGCCGCGCCCGTGTGATGAGTGTGGGGCAGGGTGCGGTCGCGACCTACGTGCATGGCGCGCTGAAGCCCGGCCTCGGCAAGATCGGCGTACTGGTGGCGCTCGAGGGCGCGAGCGAGCTCGACGCGCTCGAGACCCTCGGCCGCCAGGTCGGCATGCACGTGGCGGCAACCCGTCCGGAAGCGCTCGACACCAGCGCGGTCGACCCGTCCGCGCTGGAGCGGGAGCGGGCCGTGCTGTCCGAGCAGGCGCGGCAATCGGGCAAACCCGAGGCGATCATCGAGAAGATGGTGACCGGCCGCATCGCCAAGTACTACGAGGAAGTCGTGCTGCTGGAGCAGGTCTGGGTGCATGACGGCGAAAGCCGGGTGAAGGCCGTGATGAAGAAAGCCGGCGCCAACCTGGTCGGCTTCGCCCGCTTCCAGCTCGGCGAGGGAATCGAGAAGGGCCCCGACGATTTCGCCGCCGAGGTCGCCGCGGTGTCCGGCGTCAGATAGCCGAACGCCCACGGAGACCACAGCTGGCCACTTCGGCCAGAAGTCGACTTGTGACAGGCGGCGGCACCCTCTAGGTTGCCGCCGCTTCGCGTTCACGCCAGGCCGAGAGTTTCGCGCCCACGCGAACCCGAGAAAGGATCCGATGCCCGTCCCGTCGCTCTACTCGCGCGTGCTGCTGAAGATCTCGGGCGAGGCGCTGATGGGACGGCGGGAATACGGCCTCGATACCGAAACGATCGCCCGCATCGCCAAGGACGTCGCCGACGTGGCCGCGACCGGCGTGCAGGTCTGCCTAGTGATCGGCGGCGGCAACATCTTCCGCGGCATCTCCGGCGCGGCGGGCGGCATGGATCGGGCCCAGGCCGACTACATGGGCATGCTGGCGACGGTGATGAACGCGCTCGGCATGCAGAGCGTGCTGGAGCGCCAGGGCGTTCCCACCCGGGTGCAGTCGGCCATCCCCATGAGCAGCGTGTGCGAGCCCTACATCCGCCGCCGCGCGGTCCGGCACATGGAAAAGGGCCGGGTCGTGATCTTCGCCGCCGGCACCGGCAACCCGTTCTTCACCACCGACACCGCCGCCGCCCTGCGCGCGGTCGAGATGAACTGTGACCTGCTGCTGAAGGGCACCCAGGTGGACGGCGTCTATTCGGCCGACCCACGCAAGGTGCCCGGCGCCGAGCGCTACGCGGAGCTCACCTACCTCGAGGTGCTGTCGCGCGACTTGGCCGTCATGGACGCCGCTGCCATCAGCGTCGCGCGGGAGAACGGGCTGCCGATCGTGGTGTTCAACATCCATGCGGCCGGCTCGTTCGCGCAGGTGCTGCGCGGCGAGGGGCCGTTCACTCGTATCACCGAGCCGGCTTGATGCGGCCACAATTCCTCACCAAGACAGGCTTGCCATTGCCGCCGCGTCCCGGAATTTTGCCGGCGCGGCGTCCGCGGATGCCAGGAGAGTTGCCGTGCCCGCCGATCTGAACGCGCTGAAAGCCGACCTGACCCGACGCATGGACGGCGCCATGGAAACGTTGCGCCGCGATTTCGGCGGCCTCCGCACCGGCCGCGCCAGTCCGGCCTTGCTGGAGCCGGTCAAGGTCGAGGCTTACGGCACCGAAGTCCCGATCACCCAGGTCGGCACCATCGGCGTGCCGGAGCCGCGTATGATCACGGTGCAGGTCTGGGACCGCACCCTGGTCGGCGCCGTCGAGCGCGCCATCCGCGACTCCGGGCTGGGCCTCAACCCCGGTTCCGACGGCCAGGTCGTCCGGGTGCCGATCCCGCAGCTCACCGCCGAGCGGCGCGGCGAGCTGGCCAAGGCCGCCGGGCGCTATGCCGAGGGCGCCCGGGTCGCGGTGCGCGGCGTGCGCCGCGACGGCATGGACCAGATCAAGGGATTCGAGAAGAAAAGCGAAATCGGCGAGGACGACTTCAAGGACTGGTCCGACGCGGTGCAGAAGCTGACCGACGCGTACATCAAGCGCATCGACGAGTCGCTGACCGAGAAAGACAAGGAAATCCGGCAGGTCTGACGCGAATGGCCGTGATCAAGCCCGAGGTGAAGGCCCGCGCCGCGACCAGCTCGTCGCCCGGTGTCCCCCAGCACGTCGCCATCATCATGGACGGCAACGGCCGGTGGGCCCAGGCGCGCGGCCTGCCGCGGGTCGCCGGGCACCGCGCCGGCGCCCAGGCGGTCCGCCGCACGATCGAGGCCGCCGCCGCTTCCGCGGTCTCGTGGCTGACCCTCTACGCGTTCAGCAGCGAGAACTGGCGCCGTCCCGCCGACGAGGTGCTCGACCTCACCGGCCTGCTGCGCCACTACATCCGCCAGGAGCTGGCCGAGATCACCCGCGAAGGCGTGCGGGTCCGCATCATCGGCGACCGGGAACGCTTCGACCCCGACACCCGCGCCGAGCTGGACCGGGCCGAGCGCACCACGATCGGCAACACAAGGCTGAATCTCAACATGGCGCTGTCCTACGGCGCCCGCGACGAAATCGCCGCCGCCGCGCGCCGGGCCGCCGCCGCCGCCGCCCGCGGCGAGCTCGACCCGGCGTCGCTGACCGAGGCTGGCTTCGAACGCTTCCTGTCCACTGCCGGCATGCCCGACCCCGACCTCGTCATCCGAACCAGCGGCGAGCAGCGGCTGTCCAACTTCCTGCTGTGGCAGTCGGCCTATTCCGAGCTGGTGTTCATGGACGTGCTGTGGCCCGACTTCAGCGCGGCCCATTTCGACGACGCCCTGGCAGAGTTCGCCCGGCGGGAACGCCGCTTCGGTGCACGCACTGGCTGATCCGTCACCGCCGGACGCCGTCCCGGGTGACGCGCGCGCAGGGCATGCTGGGCGAGCGCCGCGGCGCTGGGCCGACCTCCGGTTGCGCGCGGCCTCGGCCCTCGTCCTGGCGCCGCTCGCCCTGCTCTGCACCTGGTACGGCGGCTGGGCCTGGACGCTGCTCGTGCAACTCGCGACCGCGCTGCTCGTCGCCGAGTGGATGGCGATGATGCGCGCCGACCCCGCCGGCCTCGGACGCCTGTCCAAGGTCCCGGTGGTCTATCTGACGATGTTCCTCACCGCCACCGCGATCGGCCGTCCGGGCACGGATGCCCTGGTCGGCGTCGCGGCCCAACTCGCCCTGACCATCCTCGTGCTGCTCGTGCTGACCCGGCGCCCGGTCGCCGCGGCCGGCATCCTCTATATCGGGCTCCCGATGGCGGCCTTGGTCTGGCTCCGCGACACCGGCGAGGCCGGGCGCTCCAACGTGCTGTTCCTGGCGGTCGTGGTCTGGGCGAGCGACATCGGCGCCTATGTCGCCGGGCGCTGGCTGGGCGGCCGGAAGCTGGCGCCGTCGATCTCGCCCGGCAAGACCTGGTCGGGCGCCATCGGCGGCTTGGTTGCCGCGATGCTGTTCGGCGAGGCCACGGCCCAGGCCTTGGCGCCGTCCGGCCTGGGCCGCGCCGCCGCCGCGGCCTGCTTGCTGAGCGTGGTTTCACAAGCCGGCGACCTGCTGGAAAGCTGGATCAAGCGCCAGTTCGGCGTGAAGGACTCCGGCCGCCTGATCCCCGGCCATGGTGGACTGTTGGACCGCCTCGACGGCATGCTGGCGGCTGCCACGGCGGCGGCTTGCATCGCGGCCGTCGTGGGCCGGGGAGGAGTTTTGTGGCAGTGAACAACCAAGCGGCGGACCACGCCGCACGATCCGGCGCCCGCCGCGTCACCGTGCTCGGCAGCACCGGCAGCGTCGGTACCAGCACCGTCGACCTGCTCGCCGCCAACCCCGACCGCTTCCGCGTGCATGCGCTGGCCGGCGGCCGCAACGCCGCCTTGCTGGCCGAGCAGGCGAGGCGCCTGGGCGCCGCCGTCGCCGTCATCGCCGACGAGACCTGCCTGCCAGAGCTGGAGCGGCTGCTCGCCGGCACCGGCATCGCGACTGGCGGCGGCGCCGACGCGGTTACCCGGGCCGCCGCCGACCCGGTGGACTGGACCATGGCCGCGATCACCGGTGCCGCCGGCCTGCCCTCTACCCTGGCCGCCATCCAAGGCGGCGGCGCGGTGGCGCTCGCCAACAAGGAAGCGCTGGTCTGCGCCGGCGATGTCATGCTGCAGGCGGTGCGCGACGCCGGCGCCACCCTGCTGCCGGTCGATTCCGAGCACAACGCGATCTTCCAGGCGCTGGCCGAAGGCAACCGCGGCGCGGTGGAGAAGATCGTGCTCACCGCGTCCGGCGGGCCCTTCCGCACCGCGACGGCCGAAGAGATGGGCCGCGCGACCCCGGAAATCGCGCTGCGCCATCCCATCTGGTCGATGGGCGCCAAGATCAGCATCGACAGCGCCACCATGTTCAACAAGGGCCTCGAGGTGATCGAGGCGGCCCGGCTGTTCGACCTCGACGAAACCTGCATCGAGGTGCTGGTGCATCCGCAGTCCGTGGTGCACGGCATCGTCCACTACCAGGACGGCAGCATGCTGGCGCAGCTCGGCGCCCCCGACATGCGGGTGCCGATCGCCCACACCCTGGCCTGGCCCGGCCGCATTGCCACCAACTCGCCCCGGCTCGACCTTGCGGCACTCGGGCAGCTGACCTTCTTCCCCCCGATCCGGTGCGCTTCCCGGCGCTACGCCTCGCGCGCGACGCGCTGCGCGCCGGCGGCGGCGCCCCCACCATCCTGTCGGCCGCCAACGAGATGGCGGTCGAAGCCTTCCTTGCCCGCCGCCTCGGCTTCACCGAGATCGCGAGCCTCGTGGAGCGCGTGCTGGACCGGCTCGGCACTCCCGGCGCGAACAGCCTGGAGGCGGTGGTGGCGCTGGACCGGTCGGCCCGCCTGACCGCCCAACAATTCATCGCGCGAGCGGCCTAGCGGCAATGCTTCCTGGCAATCCAACGCCGCCCGACCGTTGTATGTTGACTTGTATGTTGACCCTGGCGAGGTCATCTCGTTGCGCAATGGCGGCCGTTCCCGCGTGCCGCCGGTAAGGATTTCTGGATGACCCACCTCCTGGACTTTCTCCGCAACGGGGCCGCGTTCGTCGTCACGCTCGGGATCCTCGTCTTCGTGCACGAATTCGGCCACTACATCGCGGCACGCTGGCGCGGCGTGTACGTCGAGGCGTTCTCGATCGGCTTCGGCCCGGTGATCGCCAGCTGGACCGACCGCGTCGGCACCGTCTGGAAGCTGAGCTGGCTGCCGCTCGGCGGCTACGTGAAGCTGCACGGGCAGGAGCGCCCGGAGGACGTGGACCCCGAGGTCCGCGCGGCTTGGAAGACGGGTCAGACCTTCCACGAGAAGTCGGTCGGGTCGCGGGCGATCATCGTCGCCGCCGGGCCGATCGCCAACTTCTCCCTGGCGCTCGTGCTGTTCGCGGCGCTGTTCATGGCCGTGGGCCGGCCGGTCGCCGTACCCGTCATCGGCGAGGTGGTGGCCGACGGCGCGGCGGCCAAGGCCGGGCTGCTGCAGGGCGACCGCATCACCGCCATCGACGGCGCACCGGTCCGCCGCTTCGAGGACATCCAGCGCATCGTCTCCGGCAACCCCGACCGGACCCTGGCCATGCTGGTCCAACGCGGCGGCAACGAGCAAACGGTCAACGTCCAAGTCGGCGCCCGCGACGGCCGCGGCGGCGAGCGCACCGGCGTGCTCGGCGTACGTGGTGGCGCGGTCGAATACGAGCCGGTGGGCCCGCTGCAAGCGGTGGCGGCCGGTGCGGAGCAGACTTGGGACGTCGCCAGCGGCACAATCGTGGGCGTCAGCCAGATGCTGACCGGTCGCCGCGGCACCGACGAACTCGCCGGCCCGCTCGGCATCGCCAAGCTGTCGGGCGAGTTCGTCCAACTCGGCCTGTCGGTAATGGTCAGCTTCATCGCCGTGCTGTCGGTCAACCTCGGCCTCGTGAACCTGTTCCCAATCCCGGTGCTCGATGGCGGCCACCTGATGTTCTACCTGGCCGAGGCGGTGCGTGGCCGGCCGCTGCCGCCGCGCATGCTCGAATATGGCTTCCGCGCCGGCTTCGCCCTGCTGGCGGGCCTGTTCGTCTTCGCCACCTGGAACGACCTGACCCATTTCGGCCTGTTCCGCTGGGTCGCCGGGCTGATCGGATAGCGCGCTCCTCCACGCCCCTGTATGATCGCGCGAGTCGGCCGGCCCTGCTGACGGCGCATCCGTTTCGGCCCGGCGGGCCGGTCGGACGAAAAACCCTCGAATCAGGGTTTTAGCGCCCGAGCCTCAAGCGAATTTTCTTGGGGCGTGCGCTAGGCCTTGGCGGATGCTGCTGCGGCGTCTAGGAAGGCGCCGCAGGACAGACCGCCGCGCTTCGTGAACCGGCGGTACGGTTGCCGCCGAACGAAGCGGCCGATCGTGGACTTGGGGGACCGCCGATTGCTATCCAAACGCGCCAAGCTGCTTGCCACGGCCTGCCTTGTCACGGTCCTGGCAGAACCGGGCCTGGCCCAGCCGCAGCCCGCTGCTCCGGTATCCCGCTCCGCTCCGGCGCCCCGCGCCGCTCCCGCGCCCCGCGCCACTCCCGCGCCCCAGGGCGTCCTGCGCCGCTCGGCCACCCGTCCGCTCCCGCGCCGCGCGCCCGATCCTGCCGCCGATAGCGCCATCGCCGCCGTCCGCATCGAGGGCAACCAGCGCATCGAGGAGGGCACCATCCGCTCCTACATGCTGGTTCAGCCCGGCGACCCCTTCGATCCCGACCGCATCGACCGCAGCCTCAAGACCCTCTACGCCACCGGCCTGTTTCAGGACGTCACCCTGACTCGCGACGGCGCCACCCTCGTGGTGAAGGTGGTCGAGAATCCGATCGTCAACCGCATCGCCTTCGAGGGAAACAAGAAGCTCACCGACGAGCAGCTGCGGGGCGAGCTGCAGCTGCGGGCGCGCGCGGTGTTCACGCCGCAGCTCGCCGCCGCCGACCGGCAGCGCCTGCTCGACCTCTACGCCAAGCGGGGCCGGTTCGCCGCCTCCGTCGAGCCGAAGGTGGTGCGGCTCGAGCAGAACCGGGTCGACGTGGTGTTCGAGATCAACGAGGGCGAGACCACGCTCGTCAGCCGCATCGCCTTCGTCGGCAACCATGCCTTCAGCGAGAGCCGGCTGCGCGAGGTGATCAACAGCCGCGAGCAGGCCTTCTTCCGCATCCTCTCCACCAGCGACGAGTACGATCCGGAGAAGATCAACTTCGACAAGGAACTCCTGCGCCGATTTTACCTGAAGAACGGCTACGCCGACTTCGAGGTGAAGGACGCGACCGCCGAGCTGACACCCGACCGCCGCGCCTTCTTCGTCACCTTCACCCTCAACGAGGGCGAGCGCTACAAGGTCGCCAGCGTCAAAATCAACAGCAAGCTGCGCAACCTCAACGGCGACGACCTGCGTTCGCTGGTGCCGATCAGCGAGGGCGACACCTATGACGGCGACGCGGTGGAGAAGACCGCGACCGCACTGCAGGACGCCGTGCAGACCCGGGGCTACGCCTTCGTGGACGTCCGGCCGGAGATCGCCCGCGACAAGGAGAAGAAGACCGTCGACCTGGTGTTCGAGGTCGGCGAGGGACCGCGCGTCTACATCGAGAGGCTCGACATCGTCGGCAACACCCGCACCCAGGACAAGGTGATCCGGCGCGAGTTCCGGCTTGCCGAGGGCGACGCGTTCAACGCCGCCACCGTCCGCCGCTCGCGGCAGCGGCTGCAGGACCTCGGCTACTTCAACAGCGTCGTGGTGCAGCCGAGCCAAGGCTCCGCGCCGGACCGGGCCATCGTCACCACCACGGTGGACGAGAAGGCGACCGGTGAGCTGACGATCGGCGGCGGCTTCTCGACCGACGCCGGCGCCTTGGTGCAGGCCGGCTTGCGCGAACGCAACTTGGTGGGAACCGGCATCGACGCCAGCATCAACGGCGTGCTGGCGCAGAAGCGCAGCCAGGTCGACCTGTCTGTCACCGACCCCTACTTCCTCGATCGCAACCTGGTCGCGGGCTTCGACCTGTTCCATGTCAGGAACAACAACCAGGACATCGCCGCCTATGACGAGCGGCGCACCGGCGGCGCGCTGCGGCTCGGCTACGAGTTCAACGAGCATCTGCGGCAGGCCTGGACCTACACGATCGTCGACCGCAACGTCTACAACGTGCAGAGCGGCGCCAGCATCTACGTGCAGAACCAGGCCGGCGGCTCGCTGCTGTCGCAGATCGGCCAGACGCTCACGCTCGACTACCGCGACAGCCGCACCGATCCGCGCGAGGGCTTCATCGTGCGCCTCGGCACCGACTTCGCCGGGCTCGGCGGCACGGCGCGCTACGTCCGCACCAAGCTCGACGCCACCTACTTCATCCCGCTCGAAAATCTGCTCGGCGACCCCGACTGGGGCGTCGCGATCTCGGCCGGCGGCGGCTACCTCGCCCAGCTCGGCAAGCAGGAAAAGATCATCGACCGCTTCTTCCTGGGCGGCGACAACCTGCGCGGCTTCCAGTCCGGCGGCGCCGGGCCGCACGCCGTGGGCTCCAACTCGATCGACAGCATCGGCGGCCGGCTGATCTACACGCAATCGACCGAGCTGCGCTTTCCGCTGCCGATCTCGGCCGATCTGGGGCTGACCGGGCGCACCTTCGTCGACGTCGGCTCGTTGAGTCAGGTCAGCCGCATTACCGACGCAACCGGTGCCACCACTCAGGTGTTCGACGACTCCTCCCCGCGCATGGGCGTGGGCGTCGGCGTGTCGTGGAAGACGCCGTTCGGCCTGATCAACATCGACATCGCCCAGGCGGTGTTGAAACGACAGTACGACCAGACCCAGCTATTCCGATTTGGTTTCGGTACGAGGTTCTAGCTTGCGCATTTTCGACGTTATCCGCTCTGCCGCCCTGGCCGCCGTCATTGCCGTTCCGGCCGTGGCGCAGCAGAACCCCGGCTATTTCATCCCGCCCGCAGCCGGCGGGGGCGCGGGGGCGCAGTCGCGTCCGGCCCCGTCCGCTCGCCCGGCGCAGCGGCCGGCGCCGCAGCCCTCGCTGCTCGCGCCCCCCGGCGGCGCGCTGAGCCAGCAGCAGCCCGAGCCGGAGCCGCCGCCGATCAACGTGACCCTGCCGCCGGTGCCCGACCTGCCGGCGCTGTCGCGCGGCTCGACGCCGCCCGCAGCGGTCATCGGCGTGCTCGGCATTCCCGACATCATGCGCGCCTCGTCGGCGGCCCAGCAGATCGAGAAGGTGATCGGTGAGCGGCGCGAGAAGCTGAACGAGGACGCGCAAAAGGAACAGGCCGGCTGGCG
Source organism: uncultured Alphaproteobacteria bacterium (assembly GCA_963792675.1). Classification (GTDB taxonomy): domain Bacteria; phylum Pseudomonadota; class Alphaproteobacteria; order Acetobacterales; family Acetobacteraceae; genus JBBROS01. The sequence continues at coordinate 3,404,112 of CAWBWT010000002.1, read as the reverse complement.
CGACCTGCAGCAAGCCTTGGCCAATCAGCGGTCCAGCCTGAACGCCGACCAGATCCGCGGCAAGGAACGCGAGCTGCAGGAGCGTATCACCAACGCGCAGAAGACCTTCCGTGACCGCAACCGGGTGATCCAGGAAGCCGGGCAGTACTGGTTTGGCGCAGATCGAACGCATGCTGATCGCCGTCATCCGCCAGGTGGCCGAAAGCCGCGGCATGAACCTGGTGCTGCACCGGGCCCAGGTGGCGCTGAACGTTAACGAGTTTGACGTGACCGAGCAGGTCGTCGAGCAGCTCAACAAGGTGCTGCCGACCGTCACGCTGCCGCCCGACGGCATGTCGCCCTCGCAATTCGCTCCGCCCCAGGCCGTCGCCGGACCGACCGCACCGGCCGCGCCCGGCGCCACCCCGGCCTCGGCGCCCCCCGGCGCGCCGCCGGCTGCCCAGCGCAAGTAACTTGACCGGGGCAAGCGGCGCCGGCGACGCCCGGTTCTTTCTGCGCACCGGTCCGCATTCGCTGGCGGCCGTGGCCCAGGCGGCCGGCGGCGAGTTGCGCGGCAGCTGCGGCGATCTGGTCGGCGTTGCGCCGCTGCAGACTGCCGGTCCGCACGAGGTGAGCTTTCTCGACAACCGCCGTTACGCCGACGCCTTAGCCGCAACGAAGGCGGGGGCGGTGATCGTGCATCCCAACCTCGCCGCCCGGGTTCCGGCAGGCACCGCGGCGATCGTGACCTCCGAGCCCTATCCGGCTTGGGCCCGGGTCGCGGCCCTGTTCCATCCGGCGCCGCCGACCCGGCCCGGCGTGCACCGCTCCGCCGCGATCGAGGACGGGGCGGTGATCGACCCGTCGGCCGAGATCGGCGCCCACGCGGTGATTGGCGAAGGGGCCGAGATCGGCCCGCGCACTCGGATCGGTCCCGGTGCGGTAATCGGCGGCCGGGTCCAGATCGGCGCCGATTGCCGCATCGCCGCGCATGTCACGATCAGCCACGCGATCCTCGGCCAGCGGGTGAACATCTTGCCCGGCGCCCGCATCGGCCAGGAGGGCTTCGGCTTCGCGACCACGCCCGAGGGGTTCTTGACGGTGCCCCAACTCGGCCGCGTGCTGATCGGGGACGACGTCGAGATCGGCGCCAACACCACGATCGACCGCGGCTCGACGCAAGACACGGTGATCGGCGCCGGGTCGCGACTGGATAACTTGGTGATGATTGGCCACAACGTGCAGACGGGGCGATGCTGCGTCATCGTGTCGTTGGCCGGTGTGTCGGGTTCGACCATTCTTGAGGATTTCGTGGTGGTGGCCGCGCAGGCTGGCTTGACCGGGCATCTGCGGATCGGCGCAAAGGCGCGCATCGGCGCCCAGGCGGGTGTGATGTCCGACGTGCCGGCCGGATCCGACGTGATCGGCAGCCCGGCCGAACCGGTGCGGGACTTCTTTCGTGGCGTCGCGACGTTGCGAAAGCTGGCCCGGCGGCCCACTCTTCGTCCTGGAGCGACGGAATAGCTCGATGGACGGAACGCCAGCACAGGTCATGACCAGCCAGGCCGAAGATGACGGCACGGTGCTCGACATCGCCCGCATCATGCACGCGATCCCGCATCGCTACCCGTTTTTGCTGCTCGACCGGGTGGTGGACGTGGTGCGCGACCGCTCGGCCACCGGAATCAAGAACGTCACCGTCAACGAGAACTTCTTCCAGGGCCACTTCCCCGGCCACCCGATCATGCCCGGCGTGCTGATTATTGAGTGCATGGCGCAGACCGCCGCCGTATTGGTGGTGGAAACGCTCGGCCCGCAGGCGGCTGGCAAGGTCGTCTATTTCATGACCATCGAGGGCGCCAAGTTCCGCCGCCCGGTGGTGCCGGGCGACCAGCTTCGGGTACACGTGACCAAGGTGCGCAACCGCGGCAACGTTTGGAAGTTCAGCGGCGTCGCCCGGGTGGACGGCACCTCGGTCGCCGAGGCGACCTACGCTGCCATGATCATGGATCATTCCGGCACAACGGTGTAACGCGCCGACACAAAGGTTGAGTTTGCAGGCTGCTGCTGCATCCGTAGATTTGGTGCCATGTCTCAGATCGTCGGCTTCCGTGCTGCCCCGTCGCCGTCTCCGCTCGACGCGGTGATCCACCCGAGCGCGATCATCGAGCCCGGCGCCCGCATCGGCGCCGGCGCCCAGATCGGGCCGTGGTGCCACGTCGGCGCCGACGTCGTGATCGGCGAGGGCGCTCGCCTCGTGTCGCACGTGGTCGTGGACGGACACACCACCATCGGCGAGGCCGCCGTCCTTTATCCCTTCTGCACCGTGGGGCTGGCGCCGCAGGACCTGAAGTACAACGGTGAGCCGACGCGCTGCGAGGTCGGCGCCCGTACCCAGGTGCGCGAGCACTGCACGATCCACCGCGGCACCGTCACCGGCACCGGCGTGACAACGGTGGGCGCCGATTGCCTGCTGATGGCCGTCGTGCACGTGGCGCATGATTGCGCCATCGGCGACGGGGTGGTGATCGCCAACAACGTCGTCATGGGCGGGCACGTCTCGATCGGCGAGCGCGCGGTGATCGGCGGCGCCGCGGCGCTGCACCAGTTCGTGCGCATCGGCCGTGGCGCAATGGTCGGCGGCGTGTCGGGCGTGGAAGCCGACGTGATCCCGTTCGGCAGCGTGATCGGCAATCGGGCGCGCTTGGCCGGGCTGAATGTGATCGGTTTGCGCCGCCGCGGGGCCGACCGGGCAACCGTGCATGCGCTGCGCGCCGCGGTGCGGACCTTGTTCACCGGGGAAGGGGTGTTCGCCGACCGGCTCGCGGCGGTGCGCGCCGAGCACAGCGACCACGACTTCGTCGCCGAGGTGCTCGACTTCATCGACGCCCCCAGCAAGCGCGGCCTGATCCGGGCCTCGCTCGCCGGCGAAGAAGCGGAATAGGCCGGGCCGCCCCGGTTGCGGACGGCGCCGTTCAGTGCAGCGCGGCGCTCCGCTGATGCGGCCGCGTCGTCGCCTCGGTCCGGCAAATCTCCATGGCCTGCTGCAGCACCGCGAGCGTCCGCGTCAACTCCAGCGAGACGGCCTCGTCGGCGAGCATGCGCAAGCAGCGTAGCAAGCCGACCGCACTCGGTTTCTCGTCGGGCTGCGGGGCATCGTCTCGCATCGAGGACTCCTTTCACGAGTTCGTGATATCGAGACGGTAACGGAACTAACCTTAGGAATGCAAGCAGAATTGCCTGTGCTCGGCATCCTAGCCGGCGGCGGCCCGTTCCCCGGGCGGGTGGCGGCGGCCGCGGCAGCGGCGGGGCGGCGCGTGTTTATCGTCGCCCTGCGCGGCTTCGCCGAGCCGGACGTGGTCGCCCCCTATCCTCATGCCGAATTGCGGATGGGCGCAGCCGGCGAAATCCTGGCCGCGCTGCGCCGGGCCGGCTGTCAGGATCTGGTTCTGGTCGGCCCGGTCAAGCGGCCATCAGTGTTCGATCTCCGGCCGGACGCGGAGGGCGCCAAAATCCTGGCCCGCATCGGCCGCGCCGCCTTCAGCGGCGACGACGGCCTGCTCGCCGCCGTGGTGCGGGTGCTGGGCGAGGAAGGCTTCCGTGTGCTGGGCGCGCACGAGGTCCTGACCGAGGCGGTCGGCCCGCATGGCACGATGGGCCGGGTGGCGCCCGACGCCGAGGCGCTGGCCGACATCGCCCGCGCCGCCGACGTGGTGCGCGCCCTGGGCCGGCTGGACGTGGGCCAAGGCTGCGTGGTGCAGCAGCAGGTCGTGCTGGCCGTCGAAGCGGCCGAGGGCACCGACGCCATGCTCGCGCGCGCCGCCGGCTTGGCCCTGCCTGGCCCCGGCGGCGTCCTGCTGAAGCTCGTCAAGCCCGGCCAGGACCGCCGCGCCGACCTGCCCACCATCGGTCCCGCCACGCTTCGCGCCGCCGCCGCCGCGGGCCTGCGCGGCGTCGCCTTCGAAGCCGGCGGCACGTTGTTGACCGACCGCGCGGCTTGCGTCGCCGAAGCCGATGCGGCAGGCCTTTTCCTGATCGGCATCGACCCCGATCTATCCTCCGCCACAACTGCGAGAACGCCATAATGAGCAACGCCCGCCTGCTGCACACCATGCTGCGCGTGAAGGACCTCGATCGCAGTGTCGAGTTCTACACCAAGCACCTCGGCATGAAGGAACTGCGCCGCAACGAGGTCCCTGATGGCAAGTACACCCTGGCCTTCGTCGGCTACGGCGACGAGAAGGACACCAGCGTCATCGAGCTGACCTTCAACTGGGACCAGACCGAGGGCTACGACCTCGGCAGCGGCTTCGGCCACCTCGCGGTCGGCCTGCCCGACGTCTACAAGGCCTGCGAGGAGCTGAAGGCGGCCGGCGCCAAGATCACCCGCGAAGCCGGCCCGGTGAAGTTCGGCACAACCGTCATCGCCTTCGTCGAGGACCCCGACGGCTACAAGGTCGAGCTGGTCCAGCGCAGCTGAGTTTCTCCCAGCTCGGCGCCCAAGCCAGCGCCGCCGCCTTCGGGCTGCTGCCCCGCCGCACCATCCGGGTCGGCGTCACTGGCTTGGCCCGGGCCGGGAAAACGGCGTTCCTGACGTCGCTCGCGGCGAACCTGCTCGCCCTGGGCGCCGGCCGGCCGGTGCTGCCCGCGGTCACGGCCCGGCTCGCCGGCCGTATTCCCTCGGTCTCGCTGGCCCCCGCCGGCGCCTCGCCGGTCCCGCGTTTCGACTACACCGCCCACCTCGCCGCTCTCGCCCGCGATCCGCCGGCCTGGCCCGAACGCACCAACGCCGCCAGCCTGCTCGCGTTCGAGATCGTCATCCCCCGCACCGGTTTCGGCCAGGTCTGGCCGGCCCAGCGCCTTCGCCTCGAGCTGCTGGACTACCCCGGCGAGTGGCTGCTCGATTTGCCGCTGCTGCGCACGTCTTTCGCCGACTGGTCCGAAGCGGTGCTGCGCCGCCTCGACGGACGGCCCGAGGCTGCCGAGTTCCTGGCCTTCGCCACCGGCCTGCCCGCCGGCGCCGCTGCCGACGAGGCGCTCGCTGCTTCCGGTCACCGCCTTTATTGCGCCACGCTCCAACGCCTGCGCGCCGCCGGCCTCAGCCTGTTGCAGCCCGGCCGCTTCCTGATGCCGCCTCCCGGCGAGCCGCCCCCCTGGATGGGCTTCTTCCCCCTGCGCGGCGCCGGCGGCCTCGCCGGCCTGCTGACCCGCCGCTACGACGCCTACGTCGCCGCCGCGCTGCGGGATCTCTCGGACCCGCTGTTCGGCCAGCTCGACCGCATGGTGGTGCTGGTGGACGTCCTGTCCGCGCTGCGGCGCCGGCGCCGCCGCCTTCGCCGACATGCGCGCCGCCCTGGCCGAAGCCTCGGGCGCGCTGCGCTGGCGCCGCTCCCTGCTCGACATGGCCATGGCCCTGACCCGGCTCGAACTGCCGCCGGCCATCGTCTCCCGCGTCGTGTTCGCCGCCACGAAGGCCGACCACGTCGGCGACCGCCAGCGCGAGAACCTCGCCGCCCTGCTGCGCCGCATCGCCGAGCCCGCTTCCGCCGTCCCCGCTGCCTATCTCGCGGTCGCCGCCGTCCGCTGCACCACCGACATCACCTGGGTGCTCGACGGCCGCCCGGTCTCGGCCGTACAGGGCCGGCGGCTCGGTGACGAGCGCCCCGTGCGCTCCTTCCCCGGCGAGGTCCCGCACACCCCGCCCGACGCCGAGTTCTGGGCCCACCCGTTCCTCGAACTGCCCGACTTCGAGCCGATCCGCCCCCCCGACAACGGTCGCGGCGGCGTTCCCGCGCTTGGCATGGACACGCTGCTGCTGAGCCTGCTGGAGGACGTGCTGTGATCCGCCCGCGCATCGAATACGTCGAAGCCGACGCTCCCCGGCTGGAAGCCGAGCTGATCCCGGTCGTGGCGACGGACCTGCCCCCGCCACGCTGGGGGACCGCCGCCCTGGTCCTGGCCGGGGTGACGATCCTGGCGGCCGGCTTCGCGCTGCTGGGTGCAGCGAACTTCATCGCCGACCAGTTTGCGCGAGCGGCCTGGCTGGGCTGGCTCACGACCGCCATTGCTGCGACGGGGTTCGGCTTGGTCGGCACCGGGGTCTGGCGCGAGCTGCGGGCGATCTGGGCGCTCGACCACGTGGACCACCTGCGCGCCGACTTCCGCTCAGGCGACGCGACGCGCATGGCTCGCGCCGCGCGGGACTGGGCGGCCCGGGTGCCGGGCGGCGAGGCACTGGCGCCCGCCTTGCGCGCCGTCAACGACCCCGATGCGGCGCTCGGTCTGCTGCGCAACGGCCCCAGCCGCAGCCTGCGCGAGGCGGCGGACGCGCAATCGCGCAACGCAGCGATGCAGGTGGTGGCCGGCATCGCCGCGGTCCCGTCCCCCGCGCTCGACACGGTGCTCGTCGGCTGGCGCGGTGTCCGCTTGGTCCGCCAGGTCGCGGCGCTCTACGGCGTCCGCCCCGGCCTGCTCGGCACGCTCTCACTGCTGCGTCGCACCGCGGTGGCCGCCACCCTGGTCGGCGCGGCCGAGGTCGCCGGCAACACGGTGGCGCATGCGCTGCTCAGCAGCCCGTTCCTGACGAAGGCGCTCGGCGAAGCCGCCGGCGCCGGCGTCGCCGCCCGCCGCATGCTCGTCCTCGGCCGGGCCGCGGCCGCCGCCTGCGACCCGGTGCCGCCGGGGTAGAGGACCACCCATGCGCGGCGATCACCGGCCCCACCGCGCGAAACGTGGACCTTGCGGAGCAACGGAGTAGTGTGCACGCCCGCAACCGAAGGTGCGCCATGTCGCTGTTCAATGGCCTGAAGCCGCAAGCCCTGGACCCCATCATGGCCGGGTTCCAGGCCTTCACCGCCGACAAGCGGCCCGAGAAAATCAACCTCGGCGTCGGCATGTACTATGACGAGCAGGGCCGCATCCCGATCCTTGACGTCGTCCACGCCGCCGAACAGCGCCTGGCCGGCTCGGTCACGAGCTGGACCTACCTCCTGCCCGACGGCATGCCGTCGCTACGCGAAGCCACCAAGCGCCTCGTGTTCGGCGACGCCCTGGTCGAGAGCGACGGCGCCCGCATCACCACCGCGCAAAGCCTGGGCGGCACCGGCGCGCTCAAGCTCGGCGCCGACGTCATCCGCCGCCTGGCGCCGGGCAGCACGGTGGCGATGAGCCGCCCCACCTGGGGCAACCACCCCAGCATCTTCGCCGGCGCCGGGCTCGACGTGATGGAATACCCCTACTTCGACCCGGCCACCGGCGGCGTCGACTGGCCCGGCATGCGCGACGCCATTGCGGCCATGGCCCCCGGCACCGTCCTGCTGCTGCACGCCTGCTGCCACAACCCCACCGGCGCCGACCTCGACGCCGCCCAATGGACCGAGCTCGCCGGCCTCATCGCCGAGCGCCAGCTCGTCCCCTTCCTCGATATGGCCTATGCCGGCTTCGCCGACGGATTGGAGCAGGATAGCGAGCCCGCGCGCCTGCTCGCCCGCGCCGGGGTCCCGCTGTTCGTCGCGACCTCATTTTCAAAGTCGTTCGGCCTCTACGGCGAGCGGGTCGGTGCGCTCTCGGTGGTGGCCGCCGACGCTGATCAAGCCAAGCTCGTCTCCGAGCAGGTCAAGATCGCCATCCGCACCAACTACTCGACGCCGCCAACCCATGGCGCGTTGCTGGTTAGCACCATCCTCGGCGACCCGGCCCTACGCGAGCAGTGGGTCGCCGAGCTCGGCGAGATGCGGCAACGGATCCGCCGCATGCGCGAAGGCCTCGTGGCCCGGCTCGAAGGCAACAACAGCCGGGACTTCTCCCATCTCGTGCGGCAGCGCGGCTTGTTTTCCTACTCCGGCCTGACCGCCGCCCAGATGGACCGCCTCCGCGACGAGTTTGCCATCTACGGCGTCAGCGACGGCCGCCTGTGCATGTCGGCATTGACCGAACGCATGCTGGACCGCGTGGCCGACGGCGTCCGCGCCGTAATCTGAACCCGGGACCCGCCCATGCCAAACCTCTCGCACATTCCCGATCTTTCACGGATCAAAGACTACCACGCCCACATCTACTATGAGCCCGGCGTCACCGAGTCCGCCGCCGCCGCCCTCCGCGACCGCCTCGCCGAACGCTTCCCCGAAGCCACGATCGGCCGCTGGCACCCCGTCCCGGTCGGCCCCCACACCAGCGCCATGTATCAGGTCGCCTTCCCGGTCGCCCTGTTCGCGACCTTGGTCCCCTACCTCATGCTCCACCGCACCGGCCTCGACGTCCTCGTCCACCCCGAGACCGGCGACGACCCCACCGACCATACCACCCATGCCGCCTGGCTCGGGACCAAGCTGCCGCTGCGCATGGAGGCGTTCACCCGGGCTTCGGACGAACCGGGAGGGTAGCGAACGGAGCATCGCCTACACGAGGCCGGACGGCGATGACGCGCTGCAAATGAAGCAGGCGTAGCAGGCAGGCAGAACCTATCGGTGCATCGCCTGTGCACCGACCTCGGCCGAATGCGTTGGTGGCGAAAGGCAGTGTGGGGATCGGGCGATGTTTGGCTGGGGCGGGCCCAAGCGGCCCAAAGTTGTCGCGTTCGATGCCATTGGAACGATGTTCCCGCTGGACCCCTTGCGTCCCTCGCTGGTGGCGCTCGGCCTGCCGCGGTCCGGGCTGGAGGGCTGGTATGCGACCGCCCTGCGTGATGCTCTCGCATTAACCGCCGCTGGTGACTTCAAGCCGTTCACCACGGTGATGGAAGGCGCGCTGGATCAAGTGCTGGGCGAGCAGGGTCTGGCCCCGCCTCGTGCAGCACGGCAGGCCTTGCTGGCACAATTGAAGCACCTGCCCGCCCGTGCAGACGCACGGGCTGCATTGTGTCTTGCGGCACAGGCCCGGATGCGTCCGATCCTGCTGACGAACGGCAACGAAGCCGCAACCAAGTCCCTGTTGCGGCAATCGGGGCTGGAGCAACTGACGGAACGGGTCGTGTCGGTGGAGGACGTGGAGGTATTCAAGCCCCACCCTGAGGTCTACGTTCATGCGGCACGGCAATGCCGCGTCCGGCTGGACCGGATGGCACTGGTCGCAGTTCATCCCTGGGACATTCACGGCGCCAAGGCGGTGGGCTGCATCGGGGTTTACGTCACGGCAGAGCGGCCGTTTGCCAGCACAATGCGCCGACCGGATCTCCAAGCACCATCCCTTTCGGCAGCCGTCAGAGCGCTCGCTGCGCGGTAGTAGCGAGGGAGCAAGCGTGCCCTTCCGCACCCCACCCACGAGGGAGCCGGACGCTAAGTCCCCGCCGGCCGCGACGCATCCAGCGCCGCCTGCAACGTGTACGCGGCCGCCATCCCGTCCACCACCGCCGCGCGCTTGCGCCGGGTCATATCCGCCTCACGGATAAGAAACCGGTTCACCGCCGCACTCGACAGCCGCTCGTCCCACAGCGCCGCCGGCAATCGCGTCACGTCCGACAGCGACAGCGCCCAGTCCCGTGCGCCCTGCGCCGCCGGCCCCATCGTGCCATCCATCGACAACGGGTAGCCGACCACGAACCCGGCCGCGCCCTCCTTCTCCGCCAGCGCCAGTAGCTGCGCGGCAATGGCGCCGAGCTTGCCCCGCGCGATGCCGCCCCAGGGCGAAGCCAGCATCAGCCCCACGTCGGACAGCGCGACCCCAACCGTCTTGCTGCCTGGGTCCACCCCGATCAGCCGCCGCCCCCGCGGCAGCCCGGCCCGAAGCTCGGTCATATTGAACAGCGGCATGGGGGTCGGTATCACAGGCGCCGACCCGCCACACAAGGACCGCCGATGTCGCTCGACCCCGCGACCGTGAAACGCATCGCCAAGCTCGCCCGCCTGCACCTCGACGACGCCGACGTGCCGCGCCTCCAGGGCGAGCTGAACGGCATCCTCGGCTGGATCGAGCAGTTGAACGCGGTCGACGTAGACGGCGTCGAGCCGCTCACCGGCGCCGCCGCGATGGCGCTCCGCATGCGCGACGACGTGGTGACCGACGGCGACCTGCAGGAAGCGGTGCTGTCCAACGCGCCGGACCGCGAGGGCGTCTTCTACGCCGTGCCCAAGGTGGTGGAATGATCGACTACACCCTCGCCGGCGCCCGCGACGCCCTGCGCCGCCGCGACGTGAGCGCGGTCGAACTGACGCAGGCGCATCTCGAGGCCATCGAGCGGCTCAACCCGGCGCTCAACGCCTTCATCACCGTCACCGCCGAGGCGGCGCTGCAATCCGCCGCCGACGCAGACTCCCGCCGGGCCGCCGGGACCGACGCACCGCTGCTGGGCCTGCCGATCGCCAACAAGGACCTGTTCTGCACGGAAGGCGTCCGCACCACCGCCGGCAGCCGCATTCTGTCGCCCTTCGTGCCCCCCTACGAGAGCACCGTCACGTCGAACCTGCTGCGCGACGGCGCGGTGTTCCTGGGCAAGACCAACCTCGACGAGTTCGCCATGGGCTCGTCCAACATGACCTCGGCGTTCGGCCCGGTGACCAATCCCTGGTCGCGCAACAGCAACCGCCCGTTGGTGCCGGGCGGCTCGTCCGGCGGCTCGGCCGCGGCGGTGGCGGCCGGCCTTGCATTGGGCGCAACCGCCACCGACACTGGCGGCTCGATCCGCCAGCCGGCGTCGTTCTGCGGCATTGCCGGCATCAAGCCGACCTACGGCCGCTGCTCCCGCTGGGGCATCGTCGCCTTCGCGAGCTCACTCGACCAGGCCGGCCCGATGGCCCGCACGGTCGAGGATTGCGCGATCCTGCTCGGCTCCATGGCAGGCTTCGACCCGAAGGACTCCACCAGTGCCGACCGCCCGGTGCCGGACTTCGCGGCAGCGTGCAAGCGCGGCGTGAAAGGACTGCAGGATTGGTGTCGCCCGCGAGTACCGCAGCGACGGCATGGCGCCCGAGATCGCGGCGCTCTGGGAACAGGGCCTGGCCTGGCTGCGCGAGGCGGGTGCCGAGACGGTGGACGTCTCCTTGCCCCACACCCAGTACGGCCTCGCCACCTACTACATCGTCGCCCCGGCCGAGGCCTCCTCCAACCTGGCCCGCTACGACGGCGTCCGCTACGGCGCCCGGATGGACGGCCGCGACCTGATCGAGCTCTACGAGCGCACCCGCGGCGAAGGCTTCGGCGCCGAGGTGAAACGCCGGATCATGATCGGCACCTACGTGCTGAGCGCCGGCTACTACGACGCCTATTACCTCAGGGCGCAGAAGGTGAGGGCGCTGATGCTGAAGGATTTCACCGACGTCTTCGCGAGCGTGGACGCGATCGTGACCCCGACCGCGCCCAGCGCCGCCTTCGCGCAGGGCGAGAAGATGGATGACCCGGTGACGATGTACCTGAACGACATCTGGACCGTCCCCGCCAACATGGCCGGCATTCCCGGCATGTCCGTCCCCGCCGGCCTCGACCCCCAAGGCCTGCCGCTCGGCTTGCAGGTGCTGGGAAAACCGTTCGACGAGGAAACGGTGTTCGCCGTCGCCGCCGCCCTGGAACGGGCGGCTGGCTTCACCGCCAAACCAGGAATGCGGGCATGAGCTATACGCTGCAAGGCACCACGGGCACCTGGGAGATCGTCGTCGGTCTCGAGGTCCATGCCCAGGTGATCAGTGAAGCAAAGCTGTTCAGCGGCGCGTCGGCGACCTATGGCGGCGCGCCCAACACCCATGTCAGCTTCGTCGACGCGGCCTTCCCCGGGATGCTGCCGGTGATCAACCGCGAATGCGTGGCCCAAGCCGTCCGCACCGGCCTCGGCCTCAACGCCGAGATCAACCTCATGAGCCGGTTCGACCGCAAGAACTACTTCTACGCCGACCTGCCGCAGGGCTACCAGATCAGCCAGTTCGCCCATCCCGTGGTTGGAAAAGGCGTGGTCGAGATCGAGCTCGCCGATGGCACCACCCGCGAGATCGGCGTCACCCGCCTGCACCTCGAGCAGGACGCCGGCAAGTCGCTGCACGACCAAAGCCCTACCAAGAGCTTCATCGACCTCAACCGCTCCGGCGTCGCGCTGATGGAGATCGTCTCCGAGCCCGACATCCGCTCGCCCGAGGAGGCCGGCGCCTACCTCCGCAAGATGCGAACCATCCTGCGCTACCTCGGCACCTGCGACGGCAACATGGAGGAGGGCTCCATGCGCGCCGACGTGAACGTCAGCGTGCGTCACGCCGGCGAGGGCTTCCGCACCCGCTGCGAGGTCAAGAACGTCAACTCCGTCCGCTTCGTCATGCAGGCGATCGAGGCCGAAGCCCGGCGCCAGGTCGAGGTCTGGGAGCGCGGCGAGGAGGTCGTGCAGGAAACCCGCCTGTTCGACCCGGCCCGCAACGAGACCCGCAGCCTCCGCTCCAAGGAGGACGCCCACGACTACCGCTACTTCCCCGACCCCGACCTGCTGCCGCTCGTGCTGGAGCAATCCTGGGTCGATGACCTCAAGGCGCACCTGCCGGAGTTGCCTGACGCCAAGCGGGCGCGGTTCATGGCCGAGTATGGCCTCTCCGCCTACGACGCCGCCGTGCTGGTCGCCGACCAGGAAACCGCGGCTTTCTACGAGACGATCGTCAAGGGGGGAGCCCACGGCCGCGACGCCAAGCAGGCCGCGAACTGGATGACGGGCGACTTCTTCGCCGCCCTGAACCGCACCGGCCGCACCATCGGCGACAGCCCGGTCTCGGCGCAGTCGCTGGGCCAGCTGCTCGACCTGCTCACGGACAAGACGATCAACGGCCGCATCGCCAAGGAGGTGTTCGAAGCGATGGTCGAGACCGGCGAGGCGCCGGCCGCCATCGTCGAGGCGCGCGGCTTGCGCCAGGTCGTCGACACCGGCGCCATCGACACCGCCGTCGCCACCGTGCTGGATGCCAACCCGGACAAGGTCGCCGAGTACAAGGGCGGCAAGGAGAAGCTGTTCGGCTTCTTCGTCGGCCAGGTGATGAAGGCCATGGCCGGCAAGGGCAACCCGGCGCTGGTTAACGAGGCGATCAAGGCAAAGCTGGGGTGACCGAGCCGCCGGCCGACCCGCCCGACCGCATCGACCGTGCGCTCGACGCCTGGTTCGCGGCGCTGGACATGATCGGCGGGTTGAAGCCGCACCAGCGGGCCCGGTTCCGCAAAGCAATGGCCGCGGCGATCGACGCCGCCGACGCAGCCCGCAGCCAGGCCGCCGATTAATCCATTCTAAACGTTTGCAGGTTTAAGATGGCGCCGGTCGTGGAAGGAGGCGTCATGTTGCAGGACCGGTCATGCGACAACACCGATCACGTCGACCGGTGGCTGATGCGGCACGGCCTCGCGGACGCGCTCGGGCGCTGGCGATCGGCCGACGCAACCAAGGCGCCGTTCCTCGCCTTCACGGCCATCGCCAGCGAACCTCGGGTGTTCCACCGCATCAAGGGGCGGGAGGCCACCGCACTTGCCCGGCAGGCGGAGTTGGTCGCGCATGAAATCAAACAGGACCGGCCGAACGAACCGGCACTCGCCGCCGCCGTCGTCGTGACGAACCGGATCGCGATGTGGCGCGCCGGCCCGCCGCGCGCCGCCGCCGACCCCGACTGGACCAAGCGAGCGGATCAAGCGCATTGGACGGAAGCAAGCTCGGCGCGTGAGACGGCCAGCGCTTGGAAAACCGCGCTCGAGACGTTCCCGCAATTCCTTGAGGCGATCGCGCGCCCGCTCACCGACACCACCCTCGAACTCGGCGCCGAACGCCTGTCCAAGCTCGGTGAGCCGATGGAAAAAGTGCTGGCCCTGCAAACCGTTCGCTTTGCCGCACGCAGCAGCCGCGGACACCTGCGCGGCCCGGCCCTGCCGCTGGCGCGCACCCGGGATTGCGTGCGCGTGGTGCAGGAATGGAGCGTCATCTCGGGCAAGAACGCGTTCATCGTGCCTTATGCCGAGGTCCGCAGCACGATCCAGAACTGCGCCCTCGCCCTGTTCGCCGACGCCGCCACAAGCCGCCGCATTGCCGAAAGCCTGCCGGGCGGCAGGTCAGCACCCGGGTTCGAGGTCTGGGAATGCGCCGAGGCGTTCCACGCCTATGCGGTCATCAGCGTGAACCCGCGCTGCTTGCGAGACATGTCGTTCGATCGCGCCCAGGCCTGTGCGGCGGCTGCCCGTCGCCTCGCCGCCGCCCATCTCGACGGCGAACCGGTCAAGCTGCCGGAGATCCCGTCCTTCCACGAACAGCTGAGCCCCAAGATGGTGCTCGCCACCGCCCGTTCGGTGGCCACCGACAATTGACCATCCGCCAGAATGGCCGGCCCGGCCTCAGGCTTGCAGGTATCGCCGCCGCATCGGCCGCAGCAGAGCGATCGCAAGCAGCGCCGTCAGCAGGTCGCAGGCGATCGCCAGATAGAACACCGGTGCCCAGCTGCCGGCCGCATCGTGCAGCAACGAGGCCAGCGGTCCGCCGAAGATGGCGCCAATGCCCTGCGCGATATAAAGGCAGCCGTAGTTCTTGGTCGCGAACCGAGCCCCGAACGTGTCCGTCAGGGTGGACGGGAACAGCGAGAAGATCTCGCCCCAACCGAAGAACACGACGCCGGACAGCAGCACGAAGGCGACCGGATGGCCGATGGCCGCAAGCCAGACGGCCATCGCACAACCTTCGAGCGCGAAGGCCAGGCACATGGTGTTCTCGCGGCCGATGCGGTCCGACACCCAGCCGAAGAAGGGCCGGGTCAAGCCGTTGCAGAAGCGGTCGATGGTCAACGCCAGCGGCAGGGCGGCAAACCCCCAGACCGTCGTCTTGGTGATGCCGAAATCGGCGGCGAAGGTGCCGATCTGGCTCGTGACCATCAGCCCGGTCGTCGACATCATCGTCATCATGACGAACATCAGCCAGAAGATCGGATTGCGCAGCATGGCCGAGGTCGGCACGTCGCGGGCAGTGCCGGGCAGCGGCGGCGCATCGGACCGCAACGCGGGCGGCGACTTCAGGCCGAGTGCGGCGACGACGCCCACCAGGCCGAGGATGATGCCGAACTGCAGCATGGTTGCCTGGTAGCCCCGGGCGGCGAGGCTGTCGGTGATCGGGAAGGTGGTGACGATCGCACCCATGCCGTAGCCCGCTGCCACCACTCCGGCCGCAAAGCCCCGTCGGTCGGGGAACCAGGCCACCATCTGACCGACCACGCCGATATAGACGATGCCGGTGCCGAGCCCGCCCAGCAGGCCGTATGTCGCATAGAGTGCCGCCAATGAAGTGGCCTCGGCCGCCAGCACCCAACTCAGGCCGGTCAGCGCGCAGCCGAATGCGATCAGCCAACGCGGGCCGAACCGCTCGACGAGCCAGCCCTGGAATGGACTGAAGAATGTCTGCAGCACGATCAGGATGCTGAACGTCACTTGGATCGCTGCCGCAGGGGCGCCGAGCGTGGCGCCGAGCGGCTTGGTGAACAACGTCCAGACATATTGCGGACTGCTGATCGCCATCATGCAGACGAGCCCGAGCAGAAGCTGGATCCAACGCGCCGAGGCAGCGGGCGCGTAGGCGGCGGGCGCCGTGGTGGTGCTCATGAAAAACTCCAAAAATCGCCGCGATGTGTCGCCGCGCAAGCAAATCACGTGCCAGCAGCCAGGGTTGCCCGTGCGGGTGCCGGCGCCTAGCGTCCCACGCAATCGGGGAGTTGACGACCATGATCGAGCTGCACACGTGGAACACGCCCAACGGCCGCAAGATCAGCGTGGCGCTGGAGGAAATGGGCCTGCCATACGCGGTCAAGGTGGTCGACATCACCAAGGACCAGCAGTTCGAGCCCTCCTTCCTCAAGATCAGCCCGAACAACCGCATCCCCGCCATCGTCGACCCCGACGGCCCGGGCGGCACGCCGATTTCGGTGTTCGAGTCCGGGGCCATCTTGCTCTATCTCGGGGAGAAGACGGGGCAATTCCTGCCGCACGACCTGCGTGAACGCGTTCCGGTAGTGGAATGGTTAATGTGGCAGATGGGCGGGTTCGGGCCGATGCTGGGGCAGGTCCACCATTTCCTCACCGTCAACGAGAAGGACCGGGAATACGGCCTGTCCCGTTACAGCAAGGAGGCCAAGCGCCTCTACGGCGTTCTCGATCGCCGGCTCGCGACCGTAGAGTTCGTGGCCGGAGCGCTTTCGGTGGCCGATTTCGCGATCATCGCCTGGGCATGGCGGCACGAACGGCACCAGGTCGACCTCGCCGAGTTCCCCGCAGTACAACGCTGGTATGAGACCATTATGGCGCGCCCGGCAACGAAGCGCGGGTTCGAGGTGGCGTTGAGCTAGCCGGCCGTTTGACCCCGGCACTGCCATTGCGTAGAAGGGCGGCAGCAAACGGTGTGTGCGTGTCTGACCCCATGCGGAGGGGTGGCCGAGTGGCTGAAGGCACCGGTTTGCTAAACCGGCGTAGGGTGTCAAGCCCTACCGTGAGTTCGAATCTCATCCCCTCCGCCATGTCCTGTTCTTCGATTATCGCCCGCCGCGGGCTGCGATTGTGCTCACGCGTAAGTGTGGACGGGTGGTTTCTGTTCTGCTACGTCGGTTCGTAAATTTGGGATCAACCCGGAACGTCTCGATGGCCTGTATCAGACCCGAAGTTCCGGTGGCATGACGGCGTTGTCCGGTAAAGCTCAACTTGGCGAGGCGAGTGTGCGGCTTGCCTCCAAGGTGGGCCTTCCGAACTTCATTGCCCGGCTGCAGCCGGCCTACGGATGTCTGATCACCTTCCATCGGGTGGCCCCCACCGAGCATTGGGCGGACCTGCCGAACCGCGACTTCCATATCGACGCCAGCTTTCTGGCCGAGTTGCTCGACTACCTCGGCCGGACCGGCTGGGCGGTCGTGACGCTGGAGGAGGCGGTCGCGCGGGTTCGCGCCGGCCGCCAGGACCGGTTCGTCAACTTCTCCATCGACGACGCCTATCGCGACACGCTGGAGGTCGCGTTGCCGGTCTTCCGGACAAGCAATGTTCCTGTTACTGTGTTCGTGTCGACTGGGATCCCCGATCGAACGATGTCGCTGTGGCAGGCCGGGCTGGAGTCGATCCTGATGGAACGGGACGCAGTGACCCTGGAGGATGGTGCGACTGCTGCGGTGCCGACCGCCGCCGACAAGCGTGCGCTGTTCGCCCGGCTTTGTGCCGCTTGGGAAAGCGGCACCCCCCGTTCGAACTACGAGCGGGTGTGCAGCCTGAACGGATACTCGCCCGAGATCCTGCATGATCGCAACGGTATCTCCTGGGCGATGCTCGAGGCGCTCGGCCGGGATCCCCACGTCGAGATCGGCGGCCATACCATCAGCCATCCCCATCTGTCCTGGCTGTCGGCGGACAACTCGCACCGCGAGATCGCCGGCTGCCGTGCCCGATTGCAGGAACGGCTCGGCCTGCCGATCCGCCATTTCGCGTTTCCGTTTGGCCGGCGCGGCGATTGCGGCGAGCGCGAGTTCCAGTTTTGCAAGCAGGCCGGATACGAGAGCTCGGCCACCACGCGCAAAGGCCTCGTCGGTGACCGTGACCGCGAACGGCTGCACTCGCTGCCGCGCAACACCCTCAACGGCTCGCATCGAACGACGGCGCACGTCGAGATGCACCTTAGTGGCGTGAGCGGCTTGGTGGCACGGGGCCTCAATGCAACTTGACGCTCCAACCCCAATGGCTCGGGTCAGCGACAAGGTCAGCCGGATCACCGGTGAAGGGCCGCTCCGCGTGCTCGCCATCTCGCATTCCGCGATAAGCAGGACTTCACGGTCGGCAGCGGTATCGGTCCTTGCTGCAACGGGACGACCTCCAACTCGACCTCGTAATGCCGAACCGGTGGTCCGAGCGCGGCCGCTGGCTGACGCCCGATCTGCCGGGGCCGGATGAACCTTGGGTCCATCCGATGCCGATCCGCTGGGCCGAAGCTGGCCCGGCCACCTGGCACCTGCACCACTACATCGGCCTGCAGCAGGTGTTCCGGCAGCTGCGGCCGGAGGTGATCCACCTCTGGCAGGAACCGTGGAGCCTGGTGACTTTTCAGACGATGCGCCTTCGCAATCGCATCTGCCCCGAAGTGCCCATGGTGCTGGAAGTCGATCAGAACATCCGCAAGCGCCTGCCGCCGCCGTTCGAGCGCATACGGCGGACTGTGCTGCGGCAGACCAGCCTCGTGCTCGGGCGCAGCGACGAGGCGATCAAGGTCGTGCAGGACTGCGGCTATCGCGGCCCGTGGGGACGGATCGGCTACGGCGTCGACGAGACGATCTTCCATCCGGTCGACCGCGCCGCGGCTCGCGCCGAGTTGGGCATTGCCGGGTTCACGGTGGGCTATGTCGGGCGGCTCATTGAGGAGAAGGGCATCACCGACCTGATGGACGGCGTGGCCGGCGCCAGGGCGCTGTGCAATATCGCGATCATGGGAGAGGGCCCGTACCGCGAGACATTGCTGCAGCATGCCTCGAGCCTCGGCATCCTGGACCGGGTGCGCATCATGCCGTGGGGCTCGCCGCAGGACGTGGCCCGGTTCATGGCCAGCCTCGACGTGCTGGCGTTGCTGACCCGCACGACCAAAACCGTGCGCGAGCAGTTCGGCCGGGTGATCATCGAGGCGCAAGCCTGCGGCACGCCGGTGATCGGCTCGGCCAGCGGCGCCATTCCGGAAGTCGTCGGCCAAGGCGGCTGGATCGTTCCGGAACGGGCACCGGACCGGGTCAGCGAGCTGATCGACCGGCTGGCGCGTTCGCCCGCCGAGTTGGACCTTGTCAGGCAAGTCGCTCGGGAGCAGGTCGCGGCCCTGTATAGCTTCGACAACGCCGCGAATGCGCTGGCATCCGCGTGGTGGAGCGTGGCCGCCCGCGGCCGGACGGCTCCGGCGGCACCGCAGCTTTAGGCTTCGCGCCGCCGTTTGTTCGTCAATCTCGGTCCAGGCTAGAGCGCCCGGGCACACCTCCCGAGCCCGTCGGCTCGGGAGGTCTTTCGCTCAGGCCGCCGCCTTCGCGTCGCGCCGCCGGCGATGCAGGATGAACTCGGTATAGCCATTCGGCTGGCTGCGGCCCTCCAGCACCAAGTCGCAGGCGGCGCGGAACGCCTCACCGTTCTCGTTACCGGCCATCGGCGTGTAAGCCGGGTCGCCGCCATTCTGCCGGTCCACCACCTGCGCCATGCGCCGCATCGTTTCCATCACCTGATCCTCGGTGACGATGCCGTGGTAGAGCCAGTTGGCGATGTGCTGGCTGCTGATGCGAAGGGTGGCGCGGTCCTCCATCAGGCCGATGTCGTGGATGTCGGGGACCTTGGAGCAGCCGACGCCCAGGTCGATCCAGCGCACGACGTAGCCCAGGATGCCCTGGGCATTGTTGTCCAGTTCCTGCTGCACGTCGGCGGGGGCCCAGTTTGGCCGGTCGGCGACCGGGATCGTCAGCAGGTCACCCAGGCTGGCGCGCGGCGCCCCAGCTGCAAGCTCGGCCTGCCGCGCCGCGACGTCAACTTGGTGGTAGTGCAGGGCGTGCAAGGTCGCGGCCGTGGGCGAAGGCACCCAGGCTGTGCTGGCACCGGATTGCGGGTGGCCGATCTTCTGCTCCAGCATCTCCGCCATCCGGTCCGGCGCCGCCCACATGCCCTTGCCGATTTGTGCCTTACCGAGGAGCCCGCAAGCTAGGCCGACGTCGACGTTGCGGTCCTCGTAGGCCTTGATCCAGGCCGTCCCTTTCATCTCGTTTTTGCGGATCATGGCGCCCGCTTCCATCGAGGTGTGGATCTCGTCGCCGGTGCGGTCCAGGAACCCCGTGTTGATGAACACCACCCGCTCACGCGCCGCATGGATGCAGGCGGCGAGGTTGGCGCTGGTGCGCCGCTCCTCGTCCATGATGCCCATCTTGAGCGTGTTCCGCGCCATGCCGAGCATGTCCTCCACCCGTGCGAACAAGGCACTGGCGAAGCCGACCTCCTCGGGTCCGTGCATCTTCGGCTTGACGATGTAGACCGAGCCGGCGCGGCTGTTGAGTCGCTTGCCGTTGATGTCGTGCAGCGCGATCAGCGCAGTCACGGCGCAATCGAGGAAGGTTTCGGGGATCTCGCTGCCTTCGCCCGTGGTGACGGCGTCGGTGAACATGTGGTGGCCGACGTTGCGCACCAGCATCAGGCTGCGGCCCGGCACGGTCACGCTGCCGCCGCCCGGCGCGGTATAGCTGCGGTCGGGGTTGAGCCGGCGGGTGATGGTGCGCCCGTTCTTCTCGAGGCTCGCTTCCAGCGTCCCGTTCATCAAGCCGAGCCAGTTGCGGTAGACCTCGACCTTATCGGCCGCGTCCACCGCGGCGACGCTGTCCTCGCAGTCCTGGATGGTGGTGATGGCGGCTTCCAGCACGAGGTCGGCGACGCCGGCCGGGTCGTCCTTGCCGATCGGATGGTTGCGGTCGACGCGGATTTCCAGATGGATGCCGTTGTGGCGCAGCAGGATAGCGGTCGGCGCGGCGGCATCGCCGGTGTAGCCGATGAACTGCTCCGGGTGCGCCAACCCGACGCCGCCGGCTTTCAGCGCGCCGGCCTCGACGCTGTAGCCCGAGGCATCCTTGTGGCTTCCGGTGACCAACGGGGCGGCTTGGTCCAGCACCTGCTTCGCACGGGCGACCACCAGTGCGCCGCGGGCCGGGTTGTAGGCGCGGCCGCGGGCGGCGCTGCCGGTCTCGGGCAGCGCGTCGGTGCCGTACAGCGCGTCGTACAAGCTGCCCCAGCGAGCATTGGCGGCATTGAGCGCATAGCGGGCGTTCATGACCGGCACCACGAGTTGCGGCCCGGCGATGGTGGCGATCTCCGCGTCCACATTCTCGGTCGCCACCGAGAACGGCTCCGGCTCGGGCAGCAGGTAGCCGATGCCGCGCAGGAACTCCTCATAGGCGGCGGCGTCGATCGGCCGCGCTGCGTGGTCGCTGTGCCAGCCGTCGATCTGCCGCTGCAACTCGGCCCGGCGGGCGAGCAGGGCGCCGT
Source organism: uncultured Alphaproteobacteria bacterium (assembly GCA_963792675.1). Classification (GTDB taxonomy): domain Bacteria; phylum Pseudomonadota; class Alphaproteobacteria; order Acetobacterales; family Acetobacteraceae; genus JBBROS01. The sequence goes on along the minus strand of CAWBWT010000002.1, from coordinate 3,383,202 downwards.
TCTGCGGCCCGAGATCGGCAACGATGCCGGCGAGCCCGGCCCAGAACTGGTCGCAGGTGACACCGGTGCCCGGCAGCGCCTCGTCGATGAAGGCGTGTAAAACCGGGGCGACCTTGAGACCTGCGGCATCCAAACGTTTCATGCGTGGGAAATCCTCTTGTTGGCCCGTTCATACCCGGCTTTGCGGTCGTGTCGAGACGGTGCAAGGGTGTGAAACGGCGATCTGGGAGGAAGAACGCGTGACTTGGTCGATCGTCGCCCACGACAAGGCAACCGGCGCCTTCGCCGTCGCCGTCGCCACCTGCAACTTCGCGGTCGGCGCCAGCTGCCCGTTCGTGCGGGCCGGGGTGGGAGCGGTATCCACCCAGTCGATCACCAACCGCTATCTGGGGCCGGCGATCCTGGACGCGATGGCGCGCGGCATCGCGCCCGCGGCAGCGATCGAGGGCGCGCTGGCCGGCGACGAGGGCGCGCATCTGCGGCAGGTTCAGGCGGTCGACCGCGAGGGCCGCAGTGCCGCGTGGACCGGACGGCATTGCGTCAGCTGGTGCGGCAGCGAGAGCGCGCCTCACGTCGGCGTCGCCGGCAACATGCTGGCGGGCGAAGCGGTGGTGCACGACACGATGGCGGCCATGCTCGGTGCGGAGCCGGCCAGCCTGTTGCCGGAGCGGCTGATGGCGGCGATGTCGGCGGGGGAGCAGGCCGGCGGCGACCGGCGGGGGCGGCAATCCGCGGCGATGCTGCTGACGACCACGGAGGATTTCCCCGACCTCAACCTGCGGGTGGACGATCACCCCGACCCGTTGGCCGAACTGCGGCGGCTGCTCTCGATCTGGACCCGTGATGTGCAGCCGGGGCTTGCCGGCAGGCCGCGCCGCGGCTTGCCGTCCGGCACGATCGACCTGGATGCGATCGAAGCCGGGTGGATCCGGCAGGGCCTGGACCTGCGGCTGCGGCGGTGAGCGGCGGCCGGCCGATCAGTTGCCGTCCACCAACGCTTCGGCTGTCCGCAACTCGGGCTCGGCCATGTAGGTCCGGGTGAACTGAACGGCGTCGACCTGCCGGCTGATCTGGATCGGAACACCATCTCGTCCTGATCCAGCCCAGAACGCGACCGTCATTCTGGCCCAGCACCGGCAGCTGCCTGGACGCGTTCGACAAATCTGCAGCTCCGCGCGCAAGGGTCGATCGCCCCTAGAGCGCGTGGAAGCAGAGCCGTTCGCGAGCGTCGTGCTCGACAGGGTTTGATTGTGCGGTCGCCCGCCGCTCAGCCGCGCCCGCGATAGGCCGGGACGGCTTGGTCCGGAAGCCACAACGACGCGGGCGGGGCGCCCGTCTGCCAGAACACGTCGATCGGGATGCCGCCGCGCGGGTACCAGTAAGCACCGATCCGCAGCCAAGTCGGGCCGAGCAAATCGACCAAGCGGCTCGCGATCAACATCGTGCAGGCCTCGTGGAAGGCACCGTGATTGCGGAAGCTGGTGAGGAACAGCTTCAGCGACTTGCTTTCGACGAGCCACTCGCCCGGCACGTAGTCGATCACGATGTGCGCGAAGTCCGGTTGCGCCGTCATCGGGCACAGGCTGGTGAACTCCGGCGCCGTGAAGCGGACCAGGTAATCGCGGCCGCGCTCGGGGTTCGGCACGCGTTCCAGCACCGCCTCGTCGGGGCTTTGCGGGATCGGGGCCGGGTGGCCGAACTGCGTCAGGGTCATCGTGGCTCCCATCCTGCGCGAACGGCGGCGACATGCGGCTCGAGCCGGCCCTCAAGGATCGCGGTGCGCAGATCGGCCATCAGCGACTGGTAATAGGTGACGTTGTGCTGTGTCAGCAGCATGGGCCCCAGCATCTCGTCGGCGCGGAACAAATGGTGCAGGTAGGCGCGGCTGTGCCGGGTGCAAGCGGTGCAGGGGCAGCCGGGGTCGAGCGGTGCGGGGTCGGCGGCGTGCCGGGCGTTGCGCAGGTTGAGCACGCCGGCGCGGGTGAAGGCGCGGGCGGTGCGGCCGGCGCGGGTCGGCATCACGCAGTCGAACATGTCGACGCCGCGGGCGACGCAGGCCAGCAGGTCGTCCGGCGTGCCGACGCCCATCAGATAGCGCGGCCGGTCGGGCGGCAGCAGCGGACGGTCGCGTCGAGCACGTCGAGCATCGTGGCCTGGCCCTCGCCGACCGCGAGGCCGCCGATCGCGTAGCCCTCGAAGCCGATCGCGGCGAGGGCGGCGGCGCTGGCGGCGCGCAGGTCGGGATAGGTGCTGCCCTGGACGATGCCGAACTGGGCATAGCCGGGGCGGGGCACGAACGCCTCGCGCGACAGCGCGGCCCAGCGCATCGACAGCCCCATGCTGGCGCGGGCCTGTTCGTGGGTGGCGGGGAAGGGGGTGCACTCGTCGAACGCCATGGTGATGGTCGCGTCGAGCTGGTGCTGGATGCGGGTCGCGATTGCGGGCGTCAGGCGGTGCGCGGCTGCCGTCCAGGTGGGACTGGAAGGTGACGCCGTCCGCGTCCATTCGCCGCAGCCCGGCCAGCGACATCACCTGGAAGCCGCCGCTATCGGTCAGGATCGGGCCGGGCCAGTCCATGAACCGGTGCAGGCCGCCGAGACGCCTCGACCCGGTCGGCGCCGGGGCGGAGCATCAGGTGGTAGGTGTTGCCGAGTATCAACCGGGCGCCGGTGGCGCGGACCTGGTCGGCGGTCATCGCCTTCACCGTGCCGGCGGTGCCGACCGGCATGAACACGGGGGTCTCGACCTCGCCGTGCGCCGTGTGCAGCAGGCCGGCGCGGGCCGCGCCATCGGTCGGCGACGGCACCGAGTGGGCGAACATCAGGCGCGCTCCAGCAGGCTGGAGTCGCCGTAGGAGTAGAAGCGGTAGCCGTGCGCGATGGCGTGGGCGTAGGCCGCTCGCATGCGTTCCGTGCCGGCGAAGGCGCAGACCAGCATGAACAGCGTCGAGCGCGGCAGGTGGAAGTTCGTCAGCAGCGCGCCGACGCGGCGGAAGCGGTAGCCCGGGGCGATGAACAGGCTCGTGTCGCCGTCGAACGGCTGCACTCGGCCGTCGGCGTCCGCGGCGCTCTCGATCAGGCGCAAGCTGGTGGTGCCGACCGCGACGACCCGGGCGGCGGCATTGATCGCGTCGGCGGCGTCGGGCGTGATGCGGCCGCGCTCGGCGTGCATGCGGTGCCGCGACACGTCCTCGCTGCGCACGGGCAGGAAGGTCCCGGCGCCGACATGCAGGGTGACGGTCACGCGCGGGATGCCGGCCGCGGCAAGCGAGTCCAGCACGGCAGCGGATGAAGTGCAGGCCGGCGGTGGGGGCGGCGACGGCGCCCTCGTGGCGGGCGAATACGGTCTGGTAGTCGCTGGCATCGTCGGCGGTCGGGCCTTGCGGCCGGTCGATGTAAGGCGGCAAGGCGAGGGCGCCGGCGCGGGGGAGGGCGTCGGCGAACGCGTCGTTGAAGCGCAGCAGCACGCCGCCGTCTTCATCTTTCTGCAGGATTTCGGCGGTAAGTTCGGGGGCATCGTCGAAGGTCAACTGGTCACCGGGCCGCAGACGCCGGGCGTTGCGGGCCAGCGCGTGCCAGGTGCCGTCGGCCCGCGGCTGATCGAGAGTCAGGCCGATGCGGGCTTCGCCGCGCCGCGCCGCGAGCTGGGCGGGGATGACGCGGGTATCGTTGGCGACCAGGACGTCGCCGGGGCGGAGCAGGCGGGGAAGGTCGGTGAAGCTATGGTCGCCGAGGTGCTCGCCGACGTGCAGCAGGCGCGCGCTGTCGCGGGGCCGCGCCGGCGCGTGGGCGATGCGGTCGGGCGGCAGGTCGAAGTCGAAATCCGTGAGGCTGGGCGCGGACGTCATGGCCGGGCGCGACCCTCCAATCCGGCACGTCGCGGGCACGCTGCGCGCCGTCGCGGGACAGATCCCCGGATCAAGTCCGGGGATGACGTCGGGAGGAACCGGCCCGCGGATGACGTCGGGACGGACCGGCCCGCGGATGACGTCGTGTGTGGCATGGGCGGGAAAGGATGGACTTGGTTCAGTGGTCGCCAACCCGCGTCATTGCCGGGCTTGACCCGGCAATCTGCGGCAAGCGAGGCGTCGGCTCGGTCAACGATCCAGATAGGACGCGATCTCGATCAGGTTGCCGTCGGGGTCGCGGCAATACACGGACTGGATCGGCCCGAGCGCGCCGACGCGGCCGACCGGGCCGGCCTCGATGGCAATACGGCAGTTGTGCAGATGGTCGACGACTTGGTCAGGCCCGACCGCAGTGATGAAGCACAGATCCGCCGAACCCGGTTCGGTCACGGCGCCGCTGATCCACTTGTGCTTGTCCGTGTCGTGCGGGCGCAGGTTCAGCTTCTGGCCGCCGAACTTCAGGGCGGTGCGGTTGTCGGGGCCGAAATCCTCGCGCTCCATGCCCAGCACGCGCTGATACCAGGACGCGGTGATCTCGATGTCGCGGCAATTGACGACGATGTGGTCCAGGCGATCGACCGTGAAGCGCATGTTCTTATTCCAACCCGTCGTAGAAGGCGTTACCGGTGGAGCAGGGCCGCAGGCTCGGCGAAGTCCAGCTCAGCAAATAAGGGCAACGACCGTCCATGCTCGTCACTCCAAGCCGTCGTAGAAGTCGTTGCCCTTGTCGTCGATGACGATGAAGGCCGGGAAGTCCTCGACCTCGATCTTCCAGACCGCTTCCATGCCGAGCTCCGGATATTCCAGCACCTCGACCTTGCGAATGCAGTCCTGCGCCAACCGGGCGGCGGGGCCGCCGACGCTGCCGAGGTAGAAGCCGCCATAGGCCTTGCAGGCATCGCGGACGGCGCGCGAGCGGTTGCCCTTGGCGAGCATGACGAAGCTGCCGCCTTCGCGCTGGAAGTCGGCGACATAGCTGTCCATGCGCCCGGCCGTGGTCGGGCCGAAGCTTCCCGTGGCCATGCCGGAAGGGGTCTTGGCGGGGCCGGCGTAATAGACCGGGTGGTCCTTTAGGTATTGCGGGACGCCCTCGCCGCGGTCGAGCCGTTCCTTGAACTTGGCATGGGCGATGTCGCGGGCGACGACGATGGTGCCGTTCAAGCGACACCCGGGTCTTGACCGGATAGGCGGAGAGCTGCCGCCGGATCGCCTCCATCGGCTGGCCGAGGTCGATCCGCACCACGCTCTCCAAGCCGGGGCCGCCCAGGATGTCGTCGGTCGTCTCGGGCAAATACCGCGAGGGGTCGGTCTCGAGCTGCTCGAGGAACACGCCTTCGGGGGTGATCTTGGCGTGGATCTGACGATCTGCGCTGCAGGAGACGCCGATCGCCACCGGCAGGCTGGCGCCGTGCCGCGGCAGTCGGATCACCCGCACGTCGTGGCAGAAATACTTGCCGCCGAACTGGGCGCCGATGCCGGTGCGCCGGGTCAGCTCGAGCACCTGCTGCTCCATGTCGACGTCGCGGAAGGCATGGCCGGCCGGGCTGCCCTCGACCGGCAGGGTGTCTAGGTATTTGGTGCTGGCGAGCTTGGCGGTCTTGAGGCACAGCTCGGCCGAGGTGCCCCCGATCACGATTGCCAAGTGGTAGGGCGGGCAGGCGGCCGTGCCGAGCGTCTTGATCCGGGTATCGAGGTAGGCCAGCAACTTGGCCGGCGTGAGGATGGCGCGGGTCTCCTGGAACAGGAAGAATTTGTTGGCGCTGCCGCCGCCCTTGGCGATGAACATCAGGTTCATCTCGTCGGCGTGGTGGTCACCGGGGGCGGCCGCGATGTCGAACTGCACCGGCAGGTTGTTGCCGGTGTTCTGCTCCTCGAACATGCTGAGCGGCGCCATCTGCGAATAGCGCAAATTGGTTTCGGTGTAGGTGCGGTGAACGCCCCAGCTCAGCGCCTCCTCCTCGTCGCCCTCGACCCAGACGCGCTGGCCCTTCTTGCCGAACACCAGTGCGGTGCCGGTGTCCTGGCACATCGGCAGCACGCCGCCGGCGGCGATGTTGGCGTTCTTCAGCAGGTCGAGCGCCACGAACCGGTCGTTGGCCGACGCCTCCGGGTCGTCCAGGATCTTCCTCAACTGCGCCAGATGGCTGGGCCGCAGCAGGTGGCTGACGTCGTGGAACGCCTGGAACGCCAACTCGCTCAGCGCGTCGGGCTTGATCCGCAGCACGGTCTGGCCGTCGCAGGTGGTGGTGCTGACGCCGGCGATGTCGAGCTTGCGCCACGGTGTGCCGCGGTCGCCCAGCGGGAACATCGGCGAATAGCGGAACGTGTCGGGCCGCGTGGCGGTCGGGGAAGCGGGAGCGTTCATGCCGTTACTCCTTGGCCGGCGGCCGCTTGCGGAACGCGTCGAGGCTGACGACCTGCGGCGGCTCGGCGGGGTCCTCTGCTCCGGGGGCGGGTGGTTCGGCCGCCATCTTGGGCCCGGCCGGCTGCTTCGAATCGGCGCTTTCGAGGCGCGGCTCGTCGGCATCATTGGCCGCCTCCTCGCCTTGCGGGCGGAAGCGCAGGCCGAACTGCACGTGCGGGTCGGCAAAGGCGGTGATGGCGCTGAACGGGACCGTCAGCGTGGTCGGGATACCGCCGAAGCTCAGACCGATGCTGAACCAGCCACCGGGTTCGTCCACCTGCAGATCCCAGAACTGGTGCTGCAGCACGATGGTCATCTCGTGCGGGTACTGCGCCTTGAGCCGCTGCGGGATGATCACGCCGACGCGGTCGGTGCGGAAGCTCACATAGAAATGGTGCTCGCCGGGCAGGCCCTCGGCGCCGACATGGGCCAAGGCGCGGATCACCACGTGACGCAAGGCCTCCTCGTGCCACGCGTCATACGGCAGCAGGCTCTCGGGCCGCTCGGGCGGCGAGCCGTTCTCGTCATCTTCCATGAGTGTCTGATACCGCTTCGCTGCGCGGTTGGGAACGGGGCGGGCGCCATGTCAGGATGGCGTGGCGCAAGGGGAGGGCGGGTATGCGGCGACGAGGCGTTCTGGCGGGAGCCGGGGCAATGCTGGCGAGCCCGCGGCTTGGCCGGGGCGCGGAGCGGCGGGTGCTGCGCTTCGTCCCGCAAGCCGACTTGGCCGTGCTCGACCCGGTCTGGACCACGGCCTACCAGTCGCGCGATCACGCCTTCCTGGTATTCGACACGCTGTTCGGACAGGACGCCGAGTTCACGCCGCGCCCGCAGATGCTCGAGGCCGCGGTGACCGAGGCGGCCGGCCTGGTGTGGCGGCTGGTGCTGCGGCCCGGCCTGGTGTTCCACGACGGCACGCCGGTGCTGGCGCGGGATTGCGTCGCCAGCATCCGCCGCTGGGGCACGCGTGACGGCTTCGGCCAGGCGCTGCTGGCGGCGACCGACGATCTCTCGGCCGGTGATGACCGGACAATCGTGTTCCGGTTGAAGCGCCCGTTTCCGCTGCTCCCGGACGCCCTGGGCAAGACGGCGCCCAGCGCCTGCGTGATCATGCCGGAGCGGCTGGCGCAAGCCGACGCGTTCACGCAGGTCAGCGAGATAGTCGGCAGCGGCCCCTATCGGTATTTGCCCGACGAGCGCGTGCCCGGCGCTCGCGTCGCCTACGCCCGGTTCGACGGCTACGTGGCGCGCAGCGAGGGAACGCCGTCGCGCACCGCCGGGCCGAAGCGGGCCAGCTTCGATCGGGTGGAGTGGCACATCATCCCCGACGCCGCCACGGCGAGCGCCGCGCTGCAGCGGGGCGAGGTGGATTGGTGGCTTGCCGCCAACACCGACCTGCTGCCGCCGCTGCGGGCCGACCGGCGGCTCGTGGTCAAGACCCAGGACCCGTCCGGCATCATCGCCACGATGCGCTTCAACCAACTACACCCGCCGTTCGATAATCCGGCCATCCGGCGGGCCGTGCTCGGAGCGGTCACGCAGTCCGATCACATGGAGGCGGTCAGCGGACCCGACCGCGCGCTCTGGGCCGACGGGGTCGGCTACTTCTGCCCTGGGACGCCGTTGGCCAGCGCGGCCGGCATGGAGGCGCTGACCGGGCCGCGCGACCTGGCCCGCAGCCGCCGCGAGTTGGACGCGGCCGGCTACCGTGGCGAGAAGGTGATGCTGATGATGCCGACCGACATCCCGAGCGTCGCGGCCTTGGCGGAGGTGACCGCCGACCTGTTCCGCCGCCTCGGTCTCAACCTCGATGCGCAGACGATGGATTGGGGCACGGCGGTGCAGCGTCGGACCAATCGTGAGCCGCCGGAGAAGGGCGGCTGGAGCGTGTTCCAGACCAGTTGGTCGGGCCTCGACCATGCGACGCCGGCCAGCAACGTGTTCCTGCGCGGCAACGGCCTGGCGGCGGCGCCGGGCTGGGCGGTCAGTCCGGAGATCGAGCGGTTGCGGGACGCCTGGCTGCAAGCCGGAGCCGGTGAACAGAGGCCGCTGGCGGAGCGCATTCAACGCCAGGCGTTCCAGGATGTCCCGTATGTGCCGTTGGGTCAGCAATTCCAACAAACGGCCTACCGCGCCGAGCTGCACGGCATCCTGCCGGGGGCTCCGGTGTTCTGGAACATCGAGCGAGGGTAAAGTGGGGGGCTTCTGTTGCCCGGTGCCCCCCGAACCGCGCGTGTCACTGCTTACGCAGCGATCGCGAGCGCCTCATGATTGTCATTGGCACTTGTGATATGACCCGATAACGGCGGTATCATGCCGGGCAAAAGATGGTCCTTTACTACGCGTGTCGAGCCTGTTTCACCCCCCTGTCCCTCCGCCCCCTCTTCTTGGGGAGCGAGATGGTGGAGGCGCCGGGCACTGCCCCCGGGTCCACAACGCTTATTCCAACCCTCGTTTATCACCATAGCCGGTTGAAGCCAGCCAGCAACATATAGGCTTGAACGCTGGCCGATGCTAGGGGAATGCGATGCCCCTCACCCCCGAACAGCACGCCGAGATCGCAGCCCATCGCGGCCACCAAGCGCCCACACGGCGCGCCACCGTGCCGGCGCTGGAAGCGATGCTGTATGAGGCGCTGCCGGTGCTCGACCACGGCTTCGTCCGCGTGATCGACTACATGGGCGACGACGGCGCCGTCGTGCAGGCCGCCCGCGTCAGCTACGGCCGCGGCACCCGCCGGGTCAGCGAGGATGCCGGGCTGATCCGCTACCTGATGCGGCACCGGCACAGCACGCCGTTCGAGATGTGCGAGATCAAATACCACGTGAAGCTGCCGATCTTCGTGGCCCGGCAGTGGATCCGCCACCGCATGGCCAACGTGAACGAGTATTCCGCCCGCTACTCGATCCTCGACCGCGAGTTCTACATCCCGGCGCCCGAGCACTTGGCCGCCCAGAGCGACAGCAACCGGCAGGGCCGCGGCGCCGTGCTCGAGGGCGCCGAGGCCGAACAAGTGCTGCGGCTGCTGCGTGAGGACGCGACCCTCACTTACGACCACTACGCCGCCATGCTGAACGAGGACGGCGCCGACCAGACCCGGCAGGGCCTGGCGCGCGAGCTGGCGCGGATGAACCTGACCCTCAACACCTACACCCAGTGGTATTGGAAGTCGGACCTGCACAACCTGCTCGGCTTCCTGTCGCTGCGGGCCGACAGCCATGCGCAGTATGAAATCCGGGCCTATGCCGAGGTGATGCTGCGCTCGGTCGAGGCCTGGGTGCCGGCGACTTACGCCGCGTTCCAGGACTACCGGATGGGGGCAGTGACGCTTTCGGCCGGCATGCTCGGCGTGGTGCGCCGGATGCTGGCGGGCGAGGCGGTGGAGCAGCCTGAAAGTGGCCTGTCGAAGCGCGAATGGTCGGAGCTGCTGGCGGCACTCGGCCGATGATCACCGTGTTCGGATCGATCAACCTCGACCTGATCTTCGCGCTCGACCGGCTGCCGGCGCCCGGTGAGACGGTGCTGGGACCTGCAACTCGGATCGAACCGGGCGGCAAGGGCGCCAACCAAGCCGTGGCGGCCGCGCTCGACGGCGCCGACGTGGCGATGGCGGGGGCGGTCGGGCGAGACGCGCTGGCCGAGGACGCTTTGGCTGGGCTGCGAGCGGCCGGGGTGGACCTCACCCGCGTGATGCGGGCGGACACGGCGACCGGTTGCGCGGCGATCTGCACCGATGCCGCCGGACGCAACCTGATCGCGGTGGGGTCGGGCGCCAACCTGTCGACACGCGCCGACCAGGTCGAGGATATCCTGCTCGGAGCGGGCCACACCGTGCTGCTGCAGATGGAGGTCGAAGCCGGCGAAACCGCTTCGCTGATCCGGCGCAAGCGGGGCGCGCGGATGGTGCTGAACCTCGCGCCGTCTCTGCCGCTGCCGCCGGACGCGTTGCGCGGCGTTGACGTGCTGGTCGTCAACGAGCACGAGGCGGCGTGGCTCGCGGACCACCTGGGCGCTGCGGCCGATGCCGGGGGGCTGTCGACCGCACTGGGCATCGTCGTGGTCCGCACGCTCGGCGAGGCGGGGGTGGAATGGGCCGGCGACGGGGCGGGCCACATCGCGGCGCATGCGGTCAAGGTGGTGGACACGACCGCGGCCGGAGACTGCTTCACCGGCGTGATGGCAGCCGGTCTGGACCGCGGGCTAGCATTGTCGGATGCGATCGCCCGGGCGAACCGGGCCGCGGCATTGTGCTGCACCCGGGCCGGCTCGCAACGCAGCCTGCCGCGGACGGCCGAGATCGAGGCGGCCTGATGGGCCGGCCGATGGCCAGCCCGAGTCCGCTTATGCGCGCGTCAGCCGCCGTAGTGGTCAGAAGCTGACCATGTCTTTGATCGAGTTCTTTACGCCGTTATTGACCGAGGTGCGCTTCATCCGCGCGTCGAAATCGCTCCAGTCACGGAACGGGCCCTTGGCCCGCTCGTCCAGGATCGCCTTGCTGCGCGCCTTGCCGACCTTCGGCAGCTTGTCCAGTTCGGCAGCACTCGCGGTGTTGAGGTTCACCTTGGTGCCGCTCGGGATCGAGGCGGTGGTGGGGGCGGCCCGGCGGTAGGACGGCCGCGCCGCCGGAGTGTATGGCGTGACGGCGGGCGCCGTGGCGGACGGAACCGTGCCGAACGGCGGAGCGGCGGTCGGGGCAGGGCCGGGGCCGGTGCCTTGGGCCAAGGCGGCGCCGCCGGAAAGCAGGGCAGTGAGGCACGCGGCGGTGATCAGGTTGCGCAGCATCGTCGCATTCTCCAAGGATTGTCGCAGATCTTCGCCGTAACGAAGCCCGTTCCGGCCGGGCGGGCAAGCGGAATGTCGGACCCGGCGCGGCGCTCGCCCTCGCGTCGGGGCGGGCGCCGCAACCGGTCAGCGGATGGCGCGCAGGACCGAACGCTGCTCGCCGGCGAGGCTGCGGTATACCTTGAGGTAGTCCTCGGCCATGCGGCGGGCGGTGAAGCGATGGTCGAACGTCGCCCGCACCTTGGCCCGCGACAACGTATGCAGCCGATTCACCGCGGCGATGGCGCCGTGCTCGTCCTCGACGATGAAGCCGCTGATGCCCTCGTCCATGATCTCCGGGACGGAGCCGCGGTTGAACGCGATCACCGGGGTGCCGCACGCCATTGCCTCGATCATCACCAGGCCGAAGGGCTCCGGCCAGTCGATCGGCATCAGCAGCCCGACGGCGCCGCTGAGGAAGTCCGGCTTTTGCGCGTCGCTGATCTCGCCGATCAGCTCGACGCCGCCTTCGGCCAGCATCGGGCGGATGACGGTGTCGAAATACACCTGATCGACACGATCCACCTTGGCCGCGATCTTGAGCGGGATGCCGGCTGCGCGGGCAATGCGAATGGCGCGGTCGGGACCCTTCTCCGGCGCAATCCGGCCGAGGAACGCGAGGTACTCCTGCTTCCTCGGCTGCGGCGTCAGGAGGTTGGCGGGCAGGCCGTGATACACAGTCTCCACGAAGCGGGCCTGCGGCAGCGGCCGGCGCTGGTTGTCGCTGATGCTGACGACCGGCACGTTCGGGAAGGTGTCGAAGATCGGCTGCAGCTCGGCGAGGTCGAGGCGGCCATGCAGGGTGGTGACGAACGGCGTGCGCTGCCGGCCGAAGAGGCTGAATGGCCAGTAGTCAACGTGGAAATGCATCACGTCGAAATCGTCTGCCTGACGCCGGCAGGCTTCCATCAGCAGCATATGCGGCGCGATTGGATCGCGGATCGCGGGATCGAGGCGCAGGGCGCGTGGCCAGATCGGCTCCAGCCGGGCCGAGGTCACGCTGTCGCCGCTGGCGAACAGGGTTACGTCGTGGCCCAGCGCAACCAGTTCTTCGGTCAGGAACGACACGACCCGTTCCGTGCCGCCGTAGAGCTTCGGCGGGACGGCCTCGTGCAAGGGCGCGATTTGCGCAATACGCATATGAAGTGGCTCCTGTCTCGGTCTGTCCCTCACTACAGCGTGCCAATCAGGGCGATATTGCGGCGCAGCAGAGACCGAGGCGCGGCGGCGGGCAGCCGCAGCTAAGGACTGGCGGGTCGGGGAGCCGCCCGGCCTGTCGAAACACCATGTAGATCATAGAAAATGGCAGGATCGCTGCTGCTTCAGGTCAGGCCGGCGGCTGCGATCACGATACAGTTAACGCCGCATCTGCTCACCGAACCAGGCAGTGGCTGAAACGGCATGGAGGCCAATTGCGACTAGGACATGCAGTTGCGGCGCCCGTGCCGTGCGACACGGACGACACGCCGCTTGTGCGAGGAAGCGGTTTAGAAGCCCTCGCGCTCGAGGCGCTTGCGCTCCATCTTGCGGGCGCGTCGGACCGCCTCGGCTGCCTCGCGAGCGCGGCGTTCGGACGGCTTCTCGTAGTGACGGCGCAGCTTCATCTCGCGAAACACGCCTTCGCGCTGCATCTTCTTCTTGAGCGCCTTCAGCGCCTGATCGACATTGTTGTCTCGAACCAGAACCTGCACTTGGCCGCCATCTCCTGTCTGCATTGCGCCACGGCATCGTCGCGATGCTCACGGGCGCGTTATATCGTCTCCGCGCGGATACCGCCGGGCCCCGCGCTATAACACCAACCCTGCGCCTCGCCAAAAGGTTTCGTGCAGCTTCCCTCCCGGCACGCTAGACCGGCGGCGATGGCCATTCTCAAGATCGCCCGCATGGGCCACCCCGTCCTGCTGACCCGCGCCGAGCCGGTTGCAGATCCGACGTCCGCTGAAATCCGCCGCTTGGTGGCGGATATGATCGAAACCATGGAAGACGCGCAAGGCGCCGGCCTTGCGGCGCCGCAGGTGCATGTGCCGCTCCGGCTGTTCGTGTTCCGCGTGCCGCCGGGCCGCACCCAGCCGGCCGAGGGCGACGGCGAGATGCCGAACACCGTCGTCATCAATCCCGAGTTGGAGTTGCTGGGCGACGAGAAGGTGCTGCGATGGGAGGGATGCTTGTCGATCCCGGGCCTGCGCGCCGCGGTGCCGCGCCATACCCGGATTCGCTACTCGGGCGTCGACACCGACAACCGGGCGGTCGGCGCCGTTGCGACCGGTTTCCACGCCGGCGTCGTGCAGCACGAATACGACCACCTCGACGGGATCCTCTACCCGATGCGCATGAACGATTTCACCCAGTTCGGCTTCAACGAGGAGCTCGCCCGCGCCCAATTGGCGCCGGCTCCCGTGGCCCCTTCAGGACGCCGCCCGTGATGCTGCCGGAGCGCAGCCTGGAGCGGGACGCCGCCATCCTCGCCTTCCTGCCGCTCGCCAATTTCCGCGGATGGTCGCTCGGCGCGCTCACCGAGGCCGCGGGGCCGGACGCGGACCTGCTGTTTCCGGGCGGCCCGGCCGACATGGTCGAGACCTATTGCGACCTTGCCGACCGCTGGATGGAGGCAGACGCCGCAGCCCGGCTCGGGCCGGAAATGCGACTACCGGCGCGGGTCAAGGCCGTGATCGCGGCCCGCTTCGAGCGGAATGCGCCATACAAGGACGCGATCAGGCGTGCGCTGGGCGTGTTGCTGGTCCCGGGTCAGGGCGTGCTGGCGGCGCGGTGTACGGCGCGGACGGTGGACACGATCTGGCACGCGGCCGGCGACGTGTCGGCGGATTTCAGCTGGTACACCAAGCGGGCGGTCCTCGGGGCGGTTTACAGCACGACCTTGCTGTTCTGGTTGCGGGACGACAGCCCGGACGGTGTGGCGACGCTGGCGTTCCTCGACCGGCGTCTCGCCGGGGTCGGTCGCATCGGCAAGGTGCGCCGCCGGATCGAGCAGCGATTCGCGATGGGCTGAGGCCGGATGTGCTCGCGGCCGGCGCTTGGACCCAGGATTTATTCACCGGGCCGGCCGACCTTGTTGTCATAGATCAATCCCTTGAGCGCGGTTTTCGTGCTTCCCATATCGCCAGCATGACGAGCCGCCTCGCGTTGCCTCCAAGAGGGACGTGGCCGGTGGCTCGGTTGTCGCCTGATTGAGAGGGACAGATGGATATCGAGAAGTTCACCGAGCGTTCCAAGGGATTCCTGCAAGCCGCGCAGACGATTGCGGTCCGTGAGTTCAACCAGCGGCTGACGCCGGAACACCTGCTGAAGGCCTTGCTGGATGATGAGGAAGGCGCCAGCGCGGGGCTGATCCGTGCAGCCGGCGGCGACGCCAAAGCCGTGCAGCAGGCCGCCGATGCGGACGTCGCCAAGCAGCCGAAGGTGCAAGGCAGCGGCGCCGGACAGCCGCAATTGACGCCCGACCTGCATCGCGTGCTCGACGCCGCGCAGCAGGCCGCCACCAAGGCCGGCGACGCTTACGTGGCGCAGGACCGGTTGCTGCAGGCGCTCGCGGCCAGCGACACCCCGGCCGGCCGCGCATTGCGCTCGGGCGGCGCCACCCCGGCCGCGTTGGACAAGGCCGTGGCCGACCTGCGCAAGGGTCGCACCGTCGACAGCGCCAATGCCGAAGCGACGTTCGACGCGCTGAACAAGTACGCCCGCGACATGACGGCCTTGGCCCGTGACGGCAAGCTCGATCCGGTGATCGGCCGCGACGAGGAGATCCGCCGCACCATCCAGATCCTGGCCCGGCGGACCAAGAACAACCCCGTGCTGATCGGCGAGCCCGGCGTCGGTAAGACCGCGATCGTCGAGGGTCTCGCGCTCCGCATCGTCAACGGCGACGTGCCGGAGGCGCTGCGCAACAAGCGGCTGATGGCACTCGACCTTGGCGCCATGGTGGCCGGCGCCAAGTACCGCGGCGAGTTCGAGGAACGGCTTAAGGCCGTCCTGAAGGAGATCGAGGGCGCAAACGGCGAGGTGGTGCTGTTCATCGACGAGATGCACACGCTGGTCGGCGCCGGGCGCGCGGACGGGGCGATGGACGCGTCCAACCTGATCAAGCCGGAGTTGGCCCGTGGCGTGCTGCATTGCGTCGGCGCGACCACGCTCGACGAGTACCGCAAGCACATCGAGAAGGACGCCGCCTTGGCCCGGCGCTTCCAGGCGGTGTTCGTCGGCGAGCCGACGGTCGCCGACACGATCAGCATCCTGCGCGGCATCAAGGACAAGTACGAGCTGCACCACGGCGTGCGGATCACCGACGGCGCACTGGTCGCTGCGGCGACACTCAGCAACCGCTACATCACCGACCGGTTCTTGCCGGACAAGGCCATCGACCTGATCGACGAGGCGGCGAGCCGGTTGCGGATGGAGGTGGACAGCAAGCCCGAGGAGCTCGACGAGCTTGACCGGCGGCTGATGCAGCTCCGGATTGAGCGCGAGGCGCTGCGCAAGGAAAGCGACGCCGCATCGCGCGACCGGCTCGAGCGGCTCGAGGCCGAGATTGCCGACCTGGCCGAGCGCTCGGACG
>CAWBWT010000002.1:0-3362500 GCA_963792675.1 uncultured Alphaproteobacteria bacterium | reverse complement strand
GTAGGCGCAGCGAAAGCGAGTCTGAATAGGGCGATGAGTTGCCGGCAGAAGACCCGAAACCGAGTGATCTAGCCATGGCCAGGCTGAAGGTGGGGTAACACCCACTGGAGGGCCGAACCCACGCCTGTTGAAAAAGTCGGGGATGAGCTGTGGCTAGGGGTGAAAGGCCAATCAAACTCGGAGATAGCTGGTTCTCCGCGAAATCTATTGAGGTAGATCGTCGAGTGTTTACCCCGGGGGGTAGAGCACTGGATGGGCTAGGGGGCCCCAAAGGCTTACCAAACCCAACCAAACTCCGAATACCCGGAAGTATAGCTCGGCAGACAGACGGTGGGTGCTAAGGTCCATTGTCGAGAGGGAAACAGCCCAGACCACCAGCTAAGGTCCCCAAATCGTGGCTAAGTGGGAAAGGATGTGGGAATTCCAAAACAACCAGGAGGTTGGCTTAGAAGCAGCCATCCTTTAAAGAAAGCGTAATAGCTCACTGGTCTAATAGAAATCCTGCGCCGAAGATGTAACGGGGCTCAAGCCACGTACCGAAGCTGTGGGTGTATGACGGTAGCTCGTCATACGCGGTAGCGGAGCGTTCCGTAGGCCTGTGAAGGTGTGGGGGTGACCCCTGCTGGAGGTATCGGAAGTGCGAATGCTGACATGAGTAGCGACAAACAGAGTGAGAAACTCTGTCGCCGAAAGTCCAAGGGTTCCTGCGCAAGGTTAATCCGCGCAGGGTGAGCCGGCCCCTAAGGCGAGGGCGAGAGCCGTAGTCGATGGGAACCAGTTGAATATTACTGGGCCTGCTGGAAGTGACGAACGAGAGATGTTGTCAGGGCTTATTGGATTGCTCTGGCTTTTGGACCGTTCCGGGAAACAGCTCCAGCGTATAGACCGTACCCTAAACCGACACAGGTGGACTGGTAGAGCATACCAAGGCGCTTGGGAGAACCATGCCGAAGGAACTAGGCAAATTGCTTGCGTAACTTCGGGATAAGCAAGACCCAATGGTGGGCAACCATGGTTGGGTGGCACAGAGCAGGGGGTAGCGACTGTTTAGTAAAAACACAGGGCTGTGCGAAGTCGAGAGACGACGTATACGGTCTGACGCCTGCCCGGTGCCGGAAGGTTAAGAGGAGGGGTGCAAGCTCTGAATTGAAGCCCCGGTAAACGGCGGCCGTAACTATAACGGTCCTAAGGTAGCGAAATTCCTTGTCGGGTAAGTTCCGACCTGCACGAATGGCGTAACGACTTCCCCACTGTCTCCGGCATGGGCTCAGCGAAATTGAATTCCCCGTGAAGATGCGGGGTACCCGCGGTCAGACGGAAAGACCCTATGAACCTTTACTGCAGCTTTACAGTGGCATGAGAGAGAAACTGTGTAGGATAGGCGGGAGGCTTTGAAGCGTGGGCGCTAGCTTGCGTGGAGCCATCCTTGAAATACCGCCCTGTTTGTTTCTGATGTCTAACCGCGTCCGGTCAGCCCGGACCGGGACCCTGTATGGTGGGCAGTTTGACTGGGGCGGTCGCCTCCCAAAGTGTAACGGAGGCGCGCGATGGTGGGCTCAGGCCGGTCGGACATCGGCTGCTGAGTGCAATGGCATAAGCCCGCCTGACTGCGAGAGCGACAGCTCGAGCAGAGACGAAAGTCGGCCATAGTGATCCGGTGGTCCCGCGTGGAAGGGCCATCGCTCAACGGATAAAAGGTACTCTAGGGATAACAGGCTGATCTCCCCCAAGAGTCCACATCGACGGGGAGGTTTGGCACCTCGATGTCGGCTCATCACATCCTGGGGCTGGAGCAGGTCCCAAGGGTTCGGCTGTTCGCCGATTAAAGTGGTACGTGAGCTGGGTTTAGAACGTCGTGAGACAGTTCGGTCCCTATCTGCCGTGGGTGAAGGAGACTTGAGAGGAGCTGTCCCTAGTACGAGAGGACCGGGATGGACGCACCTCTGGTGAACCGGTTGTCGCGCCAGCGGCACGGCCGGGTAGCTATGTGCGGAACGGATAACCGCTGAAAGCATCTAAGCGGGAAACCGACCTCAAAACCAGGTCTCCCCGAGGGCCGTGATAGACCATCACGTCGATAGGCCAGGTGTGGAAGCGCGGCAACGCGCGAAGCTAACTGATCCTAATCGCCCGATCGGCTCCATCCATCCCATGCACAGTACCAACCCGGCGCAACAAGCCGGTCAACGGGTCCCAACAACACACAGCCAGCGCACCAGAACCTCGAACCACATGTCGGGCCATTGGCTTGGACGACCTGGTGGCCATGGCGGAGTGACAACACCCGATCCCATCCCGAACTCGGACGTGAAAACCTCCAGCGCCTATGATACTGCCGCTCAAGCGGCGGGAAAGTCGGTCGCCGCCAGGTCTTCCAAACCAATCAATCCCACACACACAAAACCAAACACCAACGCGGGGTGGAGCAGCCCGGTAGCTCGTCAGGCTCATAACCTGAAGGTCACAGGTTCAAATCCTGTCCCCGCAACCCAAATCGCCCTAAGTCGCGACATGCGATATAACAAAACTATCGCGTCGGTCGGGTTCGTAACACTTGCGTGCCGACGCGGATCTCCAGTGGGTAATTGGCCACAATCCACGTTGCCAGGATCGGACATCGTTCCGCGAAGCTCCGCCCGTCGATATTAGACCACCATGCGGCCGCGTCCCAGAGAATGAAGCGTGGCCGCTTCATCCCAAGCTCTTCGATCACCGCCTGCTGCCAATCGGCTGCGATGTAAATTCCGAACCAGAACCGGGAGCATGGCGGCACGGCCGCGAGCAGGTGCACGAGCCCGGCGTTGTTTGCGGCAAAGCTGCAGCCGCCGCCGGCGCGAACGAGGTTAGCGGATTGCACCAAGTCGGGCCCGGCGAGGTCACGGTCGGTCGGCAACCCGTTCCGCAGCAGGCGTATGTTGGCGATGAACCCTGGCCCGGTGCTCCACTGGGCCGGCCATCGGTCGGCGACCAGCAACGCGGACAAGGTGGCGACCACGGCGGCGACCCGGGACAGAGTCACGGTGGACCGGGTCTGCTCCCGTTGCAGCCGGGCCCTGATACCGACGGCCAACAGCAGCAACGAAGGCCACAAGGTCCAGCGTAGATGCTCGGCGTCAGGACGGCCTGCCGCCTGGATCAGCATCAGCGCCGACGTCATGGCCAGCGTCAACGCAATCAACACCGTCGCGGATCGCCTGGAGCGCCACTCCGACCAAACCGGCGGCCCGGCGAAGGCGAGTGCCATCAGATGCACGGCCCCCACCACGAACCCGTCCATCGGGTCGAGCGGTGAGTCCCATATCGCGGCGTTGCGCTGCCAATAGGCGATGTCGCGCCCGACCGCGATGATTGCCGGTCCCCAGCCAAGCGCGACCATGGTGCCGGCCATCGTCAGCACGCCCGCCGCCGCCAGCATCGCCGGCCAGGCCGACCGCCGGACTAGGCAGGCAAGCAGCGTAAAAGCGCCGCTGACGAGCATCAGCACCAGCCCGCGGTTGTAGCTCCACATCGGGGCGGCCGCCGTGATGGCCCCGAGACCGATGAACAGGCCATGTTGCCGCCGTGCGCCCTCGCGTGCGAGCAGCGCCATCACGAGCAGCCCGGCCAGCAACGCGAGTTCACGGACGCCAGGCGTCCCGTGCTGCGCCTCCAGCGGCGAAGTGGCGGATCCGCCAAACACCCCGATGGCCAGCATGGCCGGAAGTGTGGCGGCGATGGCCTCCGCCGACCCGAGGCCGGAAAGTACAGCCAGCAGCGCGACGAAAAGGCCGCCGGTCGCGAGCTCCAGTCCGGCGTTGACGACGCGTACGCATGCAAGCTGCCGATCGGGCGGGCAGCCAATCGCCGCCAGCCGAGACGGCACGATGTCGAGGCCGCCATGGATCATGACCGGTCGAGGCGCATCCGGCGCCGCGTGCCGTGCCGCAGTCCAAATGGCGTATTCGCCCTCCTGGAACGGATCGTCCACAAGATAGTCGAGCGGGACCGCAAGGACGACCACGACCACGACCGTGATCATCCAGAGCAGATGCAGTGTGCGCGAGCGTGCTCCGCCGCGAACGACCATGCTGTTGCGCCCGACCAAGCTTGACACTTCCAGACTCGCCACGGTTCAGCAACAGCCATTACTACCCTGGAGCAGCAGGTGACAAATGCGGCATTCCTCCGACGAGTTAGAATGTTGCGACGCGTTGGTGATAGGCGCCGGTTTCTTCGGCGTAGAAATCGCACTCGAGCTGCGCCGCTTGGGGCTCCGGCGGGTGGTCATCGTGGACCGTGAGCCCGGCATCATGCGGCGCGCGTCGTTCGTAAACCAGGCGCGGGTGCATAATGGCTACCATTATCCCCGTCACCTGCGCACTGCCGCGCGCTCGTCGGCCAATTTCGAGGCGTTTGCGGCCGATTACGCTTATGCCGTGGTGGACGGCCTGCAGAAGGTCTATGCCATCGCCGCCGGATCGACCGTCAGCCCGGGGCAGTTCGAGAGCTTCTGCCGCGTGCTCGGCGTCCAGTGCCGCCCCGCCCCGCACCGTCTAGCGGCGCTGTTCGACGTGACCACCGTTCAGGACGCCTTCCTCGTCCATGAGTGCGCGTTCGACGCGGCGCGCTTGGCCGCGCGCCTTCGGCCGGCGCTGCACGAGGCGGGCGTGGAGGTCCGGCTCGGCACACGAGCAACCGTGCTGGGGGCCGGGGCCGACCACGTGGTAGTGGAGGCGGGGCCGTCGCGGTTGCGGGCCCATCACGTAGTCAACTGCACCTATGCCGGCCTAGAAGACGCCGGCATCACGCTGCGCAGCCGAATCCGGCGGGAACTGGCCGAACTGGTGCTGATCGAGCCGCCGCCGGAACTGCGCGGAGTTGGCGTGACCGTGATGGACGGGCCGTTCTTCTCCACCATGCCGTTCCCGGCCGCCGCTGGGCTGCATTCCCTGTCGCATGTCCGCTACACGCCGCATGCCGCGACCGAGCAGATCGCCAGCCGGCTACGGCCCAAGCGTTCGCACGCGACGGCGATGCTGCGCGACAGCCAGCGCTATTTGCCATGCCTCGCCCGCGCCACCGTGGCCGGCAGCCTGTTTGAAATCAAGGCCACGCTGGCGCGGAACGAGGCCGATGACGGCCGCCCCATCCTGATCGAACGGTCGGCGGCGATGCCGCGGGTGCTGTCGGTGCTCGGTGCCAAGATCGACAACGTCTACGACATCCGGGCCTATCTGCGCGGCCAGGATTGGCGGATGGCGGCGTGAAAACCCTGCTGCCTTCGGTTTCCCTGGTCGCCGTAGCGGCCCCGGCCGCGCCATGTCAGGCGGAGCTGGAGCGGTTCGCCGCCGTCCTCGGCCGGACGGTGGCGGAGTTCGAGATCATTTTGGTCGCAAACGGCGCCGGCGGTCTCGCTGGCGACACCACGCTCGCGCTCAAGGTGCTGGCCGGCGCCGTGCCGGACCTGACGGTCGTGTTCCTGGCCGAACGTGTGCACGACGACGTGGCCCGCCTGGTCGGCATCGAGCACGCGGTCGGCGACTTCGTGCTGTTCTGCGACCTGCACCGGGACGAGCCGGCCGACCTGCGCGCGCTGCTGCGACCGCTGCAGGACGGCTATGATCTCGTGTTCGCGGACCGTCCGGCTTCGGGTCCGCGCAGCCTGACGCGCCGGTTGCTGCAGGAGCAATATTGCACCCTCTACGCCCGGATCACCGGCGCCACGCTCTCCACGGCACCGACCGGGCTGCGGGTGCTCAGCCGGGCGGCGGCGCTGCATGTGGCCGGCGGCCCGGCCGCCGAACTGCGGCTGCGGGCCCGCGACATCGGCCCGAGCTTCCCGGCCTTGCCGGTGAAGCTGCCGCGTTACCGCGACGATGACCGGCGCCAGGCACGCCGTCCCCTCACCGACGGCATCGGTCTGCTGCTGAGCGCCAGCGCCTTGCCGCTGCGCAGCGCCTCTTATGCCGCGCTGCTCGGCGGCGGCGGGTCGGCGCTCTACAGCCTGTATGTGTTCGCGGTGTTCCTGCTGCAGCCGCACGTGGCCCCGGGCTGGACCACGCTGTCGCTGCAGCTGTCCGGCACCCTGTTCGTGTTCAGCATCGTGCTGCTGTTCCTCAGCGAGCAGGTGATCCAGATCCAAGCCGCGGCACCGCCGCGCAGCCGCCGCTCGCTGGTCGTGCGGGAGTTGCGGAGCCCGTTGTCGCGGCGGCGGCAGAGCCTGAACGTGGTGGACGCGGATGGCGCCTTCCAACTCGGCAAGCCGGCCTGGCTCGACGTTCCGGCGTGATCGGCAGGGCGCTCATCGGCGAGACCGGCTTCGTCGGCGGTACCCTCGCGCGGTCGGCGCCGTTCGACGCCTGCTTCCATTCCGGCAACATCGACAGCCTGCGCGGCCGGCACGCCGGCCTGCTGGTCTGTGCCGGAGTGCGTGCGGTGAAGTGGCGCGCCAACCAGGACCCGGCGGCGGACCGGGCCGGCATCGCCCGTTTGACCGACGTGCTCGCCACCGTCACCGCGGACGAGGTGGTGCTGGTGTCTACCGTGGATGTCTACCCGCGTCCCGAGGCCGGCGGTGACGAGGACACATCGCTCGATGGCAGCGCCAACCACGCGTATGGGCGACATCGGCTGGAGCTCGAGGCCTGGTGCGCCAGCCGCTTTCCGCGCCTGCACGTCGTGCGGCTGCCGGCGCTGTTCGGGCCGGGCCTGCGCAAGAACGCGCTGTTCGACCTCCTGCACGGTCACATGCTGGGCAGCATCAACCCACGCGCGGCGTTTCAATGGTATCCGCTCGACCGGCTTTGGGGCGATATCGGCGTCGTTCGCCGGGCCGGGCTCGATTGCGCGAACCTGGTGCCGGAGCCGCTGCCGATGGAAGCCATCCTCGATACTGTATTCCCAGGCGTGCAGACCGGCGCCCCGGCCGAATCGGCGCCGCGCTACGACGTGCAGACCCGGCACGCCGGACTGTTCGGGGGCCCTGCCCGTTACATCATGAACCGCGCAACGAGCCTGGCGGCGATCGGCCGCTTCGTCGCGGCGGCGCGCGCATGATCGGGCCGCTCGCCGTGTCCAACCTGGCGTGGCCAGCCGACGCGCTCGGCGACGGGTTGGCGCTGCTCGCCCGGCTCGGCTGCACCGCGGTCGAGATCGCACCTTACGCGGTGTTCGGCCGCTGGACCGGGATTGCCGACGAGGCGCGCCGGCTACGCGATCGCCTCGACGCATACGGCCTGGAGTGCTGCGCGCTGCAGGGGATCGCGTTCGCGGCCGACGACGTGTCGCTGTTCGGCTCGGCGGCGCAGCAGGCGCGGCTCGAACAGCACCTGGACCACGTCGCCGCCTTGGCCGGGCTGCTCGGCGCCCGCGCCTGCGTGTTCGGGGCGCCGCGGCAACGCGATCCCGGCGACCTCGGCGCCGACGAGGCGTGGCACCGCGCGCTCGGCGGCCTGCGCCGGATCGCCCCGGCCTTTGCGGCGGTCGGCTCGGCGCTGGCCTTCGAGGCGGTGCCGGCGTCGTACGGCAACCAATTCGTGACCACCACGGCCGAGGCCGTGCGCCTGGTGAGCGAGGCCGCGGTGCCCGGGGTCGGCCTGCAGATCGACACCGGCACGCTGTTCGCTGGTGCCGAGGACCCTTCGGTGCTGATCGGCGCCGGGCCGCTCGCGGTGCACCTCCATGTGAGCGAGCCCGAACTGGCGCCGGTCGGGCAGGGTAGCCACGACCATCTGCCGATTGCCGCCGCCCTGGTCGATAGCGGTTATGAGGGTTCGATCTCGATCGAGATGCAGCCGGTGCCGGGCTGGCCGGACGCGGTGGCCGCTTCGGTCGCGTTCGTTCGTGACACCTACCTGTGAGAAGCCCGCAGCCGGTGAGGCTTGCCGGATGACGCGCGCGCTGCCGTGCTTCGACGTTGAGGTGCTCACGCCGCGGCGGCATGCCTGGGCGCTGGTGATCCCGGTGCTGAACGAGGGGGAGCGGATCCGCGCCCAGCTTGCCCGGATCCAGGACGCGGCGCCGCCGGTGGATGTGGTGGTGGCGGACGGCGGCAGCAGCGACGGTGCGCTGTCGCCCGGATTCCTTCTCGAGGTCGGCGTGCGGGCGATGCTGACCAAGACCGGGCCGGGCCGGCTCGGGGCGCAACTCCGCATGGCGTACGCCTGGTGCCTCGACGAGGGCTATCGCGGCTTCGTCACCATGGACGGCAACGGCAAGGACGGGGTCGAGGCGGTGGCCACCATGGTGGACCGGCTCGAGGCCGGGTTCGGTTACGTCCAGGGCTCACGCTATCGGCCCGGCGGCGCCGCGGTGAACACGCCGTGGGACCGGACCGTTGCCAACCGCCTGCTGCATGCGCCGCTGCTGAGCCTGGCCGGCCGGCAATGGCTGACCGACACCACCAACGGTTTCCGCGGCTACTCCGCCGCGTTCTTGTCGGATCCGCGCGTGGCGCCGTTCCGTCCCGTGTTCGACCGTTATGCACTGCTGTTCTACCTGACCTGTCGCGCCGGCCAGCTTGGCTACCCGACCTGTGAGGTGCCGGTCCGTCGCGCCTACCCGGCCACGGGTCAAACACCCACCAAGATCGCCGGGCTCGGCGGCCGCATGGCCATGCTGCGGGAGCTGTTCGGCGTGGTGCTCGGCCGCTACGCGCCCCGCTGACGCGCCCCACTCGAACGACTCATACACAAGCCACTGGTGCGGGTGGCTGCGGGTTTGCCGCCCGCCCGCTTGCGGCGTCCCCGGCCGCCTCACATATTCGCCGTATGGATGCGGCCCAGGCACTCGACATCACCGTCAACGGCGACCCGCATCGGATTACCGACGGTTTGAGCGTGGCCGGGCTGCTGGAGCAGTTGCGGCTCGATCGGCGCAAGGTGGCGGTGGAGCGGAACGAGGAGATCGTGGTCCGCTCGACCTACGAACACACACGGCTCGCGCCGGGGGACCGGCTGGAGATCGTGCATTTCATCGGCGGAGGCTGACCCCATGGATGGATACACGCAAGCCGAGGGCGACACCTGGGCCGTTGCTGGGCGCAGCTTCCGCTCCCGGCTGATTGTCGGCACCGGCAAATACAAGAGCCTCGAGGAGACGGCCGCGGCGATCGAGGCGTCGGGCGCCGAGATGGTGACGGTCGCGGTGCGCCGGGTAAATCTGTCGGACCCGGGTGCGCCGATGCTGCAGGATTTCGTGGACCCTAAGCGTTACACCTATCTGCCGAACACGGCCGGCTGCTTCACTGCCAACGAGGCAGTGCGCACCTTGCGGCTGGCGCGCGAGGCGGGCGGCTGGAATCTCGTGAAGCTCGAAGTGCTGGGCCCGCCGCCGCACCTCTACCCCGATATGGCCGGCACGTTCGAGGCGGCCAAGGTGCTGATCGAGGACGGGTTCGAGGTGATGGTCTACTGCGCCGACGATCCGGTGGCGGCCAAGCGGCTGGAGGACATGGGCTGCGTCGCGATCATGCCGCTGGGCGCGCCGATCGGGTCCGGGCTCGGCATCCAGAATCCGGCCATGCTGTCAATGTTGATCGAGCAGACCAAGGTGCCGCTGGTGGTCGACGCCGGGGTCGGTACCGCCTCGGATGCGGCGATCGCGATGGAGCTGGGCTGCACGGCGGTGCTGCTGAACTCCGCGATCGCCCATGCCGCTGACCCGGTGCGGATGGCGCGCGCCATGAAGGCGGGGGTCGAGGCTGGCCGGCACGCGCACTTGGCGGGGCGGATGCCGCGGCGGATGGGGGCCGATCCGTCGAGCCCGCTGACGGGGCTGATCCGCTAGAGCAACGTCCGCCCGAACCGAATCGATTCGGGCGGACTAAGTTGCTCTTTTCACTCAGTTGCAGACCACTACTCCCGGGCGGATCGGCTTGGGAGATGCTCGACCTGCGGCGTTCTCGCGACCTGCGGCGTTCTCGCGACCTGCCCCGGGTCGTCGCGGGGTTACATCACGCCGGAACGCGGGATTCGACCACTCGCAGCCGCACGCGCCTGACGCGGGCCGCAGAGCGGTTCCAGGCTAAGTAACGCCGCAGTCGAAGATAGTCGTTACTGAAACGCATTGGTGACGAGCTGCGTACTATTCGGTGACAATCACCATTTTTGAGGCATATAGGATTTGTTAACCAACGAATGACTTTGAGGAACTTGGCATTAGGGGTTGATCTGCTCGGCTGGTAATTGCATCAAGTCTGGATGAGCAACGGAATGAGGTCTCGGATGGGTCGAACAGCCCGCCTTCTCCCCGCCATCCTTCCGGCCGCCGCACTCGTTCTGCTCGCAGCCGGTGCCGCCCGGGCGCAGATGCACCGGGGTGCGATGAGCCCCGGATGGCAGCAAAGCGGGCAGGCGAGCTGGTATGGCGGTTGGCACAATGGACGCCGTACCAGCAGCGGCAGCGTGTTCGACGACCGCAAGCTGACCGCCGCCCATGCCAGCTTGCCGCTCGGCAGCAGGGTGCGCGTGACCTTGCAGGAGACCGGGCGCAGCGTGGTCGTCACCATCAATGACCGGCAACCCGATCATGGCGCCCGGATCATCGACCTGAGCCGCGGCGCCGCCGCGCGCATCGGCATCGTCGACCGGGGGGTGGCGATGGTCACGCTCGACGCCAAGCACGTGGACGAGCCGGAAGAGGTCGCGGAAGCGCCGTAGTCCAGCCGGGGCACACGCCCGGTCAGTGAACGTCCTAGCGGCGTCGCGCTTCGGCGACGTGGTCGGCCACGTAAGCGCCGCGGCGGCCGAGCGGGCGGGGCGGTCCCCGCGTGCTGTCCTTGATGGTCTGCAGCTCGAGTTCGGCGTTCAGTTCGGCGCCGAGCAGCACGGCGTAGGCGGTGACGTAGAACCACATCATCACGCCCGCCACGGTGCCGAGCGGGCCATACATCGCGTCGTATGTCGCGAAACGCCCGACATACCACGAGAACAGCGCCGACGCCGCGACCCAGATCGTCGTCGCTACCATCGACCCCGGCGTGATCCAGCGCCACCGTGGCGCCGCCCGGCTCGGACCGTAGCGATACAGCAGCGACAGCGCGACCAGCACCGACAGGATCAGCATCGCCGAGCTGAATGCGCGAATCATCGCCTGCATATGCGAAGCAAAGCCCAGCAGGCTCAGCATCGGCGGCAGCCCGACTAGAAAGCCAAGGCCCAGGGCGGTCCCCATGATCACGCACAGCGTCATGGCGAACGCAGTGGCTTGGTACTCGAGGAAACTGCGCTGCTCGCGTTCCTCGTAGGCGAGGTTCAACGCGCCGATCAGCGACTTGGTGCCGCTGGCAGAGCACCACAGCGTGACCGCCGTGCTGACCAGCAGGCTCCAGCCGAGCGAGCCGGGCGGCTTGGACACCAGCATCGTCACCCGCTCGGAGATCAGCTTGAAGGCTGAGGGCGGCAGCAGGTCCTGCAGCGTGGCCAACTGCGGCAGCACGCTGACGGGATCGAACAGCAGGCCGTAGACCGAGATCAGCATCGAGATGGCCGGGAACATCGCCAGCGTCGCGTAGAAGGCGCAACCGGCGGCAACCAACGCCACGCGATCGGTCAGCATCTCGATGGCGGTTCGGTGGAGCACGGCGCGCCAGCCGGCCCAGGCAATCTCGGCCGGCGAGTTGGCGTTGCGGCCGAGCTGCTCGGCGTCCTCGTGCAGCAGCAGCCGCTCCGCCTCGTGCACGGTGCTGGCGACCCGGCTGGTCTCGAGCGCGGGGGCGCCCGCGGCCGGCGACTCCGGATGCGGCGGCGGTCGCGACCCGGTTCCGACGACGGCTTCTGGCGTGGTTGCAGGCAGCTGACTGTCAGGGATCGTGATGTTTCCTTAAAGTTTGTTTAGTTCTTACCGATATTATCGCCGTGCGGCAGGCATTATCGCCATCAAAACGGCCGCTTCGGAATTTTTGCAAGTAGAGGCGAGTTTTTCTCTTGCACCCCCCCGGTGCGGGTCCTATTTCCGCGTCCACGCAGCAACGCACGTGCCTCTGGCCCGAGGGGGTTACGCAACGACGTCAAGCGTTCTGGCACTTTGTCTTTCGCTGGTTCGTTCGACCGTTTCGTCAACCCCGCCCCGTTCCACCCCCGCTGAAACCGGGGCCGACGGGCAGCCCCCTCCGCCGTCCGCACGCACCGTGCCGGGCGCTTTGGGTGCCTGACCATGGAGCATCCCGCCTCGATGACCCCCAAGATTGCCCAGTTCCTCGCCGAGCGCGAGCCGGCCACGCCTTGCCTTGTGCTCGATGTCGATCGCGTGGAGCAGAATTACCGTGCGTTGACCCGGGCTTTGCCGCTTGCGCATGTCTACTACGCGGTGAAGGCCAATCCGGCCACGCCCATCCTGCAGCGTCTGGTCGCCCTCGGCAGCAGCTTCGACGCGGCCAGCTTCGAGGAGGTCGCGTTTTGCCTCGATGCCGGCGCCGCGCCGGCCCGGATCAGCTTCGGCAACACGATCAAGAAGGTGTCGGCGATCCGGCGCGCGCACGAAGCGGGGGTCGACATGTTCGCCTTCGATAGCCGCGAGGAGCTGCTGAAGCTGGCCGAGCACGCGCCGGGCGCCCGGGTCTATTGCCGCCTGCTGGTCGAGAACGATGGCGCCGAGTGGCCGCTCAGCCGCAAGTTCGGCACCACGGTCGAAACGGCGCGCGAGCTGATGATCGAGGCGCGTGACTTGGGCCTCGACCCGTATGGCCTGTCGTTCCACGTCGGCAGCCAGCAGACCACGACGGGCAGCTACGAGCTGGCGATCGGGCGCGTGGGCATGCTGTTCACCGACCTCGCCAATGCCGGGGTGAACCTCCGTATGGTCAATTTGGGCGGCGGCTATCCGGTCCGCTACCGTGACGAGATTCCTGGAATCGACCGGTTCGCCGATGCCATCATGCACGCCATGACGGCGCATTTCGGCAACGACCTGCCGGAGATCCTGATCGAGCCCGGCCGCTTCCTGGTCGCCGACGCCGGCGTGGTCAGTGCCGAGGTGGTGCTGGTGTGCCGCAAGGCTAAGGCCGATCCGGTGCGTTGGGTCTACCTCGACATCGGCCGCTTCGGCGGGCTGGCCGAGACCGAGGGCGAGTCGATCAAGTATCGCTTCGCCACCGAGCACGACGGCGGCGAGACCGGCCCGGTTGCGATCGCCGGCCCGACCTGCGACGGCGCCGACATCCTCTACGAGCGGTCCAATTACCGGCTGCCGCTGGCCTTGCGCTCAGGCGATCGGGTGCAGGTCGAGAGCGCCGGCGCCTACGTGACCACCTACGCCAGCCAGCGCTTCAACGGCTTCGCGCCGCTCGCCGAGCACTACGTCTAGGCGCTCCAACCGCCTAACCACGTCATCCCCGGGCTTGACCCGGGGATCTCTCCCCAACGTGGAATGTGCCGACGCGTCGAGAGATGGCCGGGTCAAGCCCGGCCATTACGTGCGAGGGGCGTTGGGTGACGCAGGCCGGCGGACGGGCTAATCTCGTGACGACCGCAGGAGCCCAAAGATGGACGCCGACGCTCTAGCCGCCCTGGTTCCCGACGGCGCGCTGCTCGCCCTGCCGCCCGACAATTCGCTTGCGCCTTGCGCCTTCGCGCACGCCCTGGTCCGTCGCGGGGTCCGCGGGTTGCGGTTGCTGGGCGTTCCGGTCAGCGGCTACACGACCGACCTGCTCATCGGCGCCGGCTGCGTCGCCTCGGTGCAAACCAGCGCCGTGACGTTGGGTGAGGCCGGCCTGGCACCCCGGTTCACCGCCGCGGTCGCCGCCGGCATCATCGAGGTTATCGACGCCACCTGCCCGGCCATCCACACCATGCTGCAAGCCGCCGAGAAGGGCGTCCCGTTCATGCCGCTGCGTGGCGTGCTCGGCAGCGACCTCGTGTCGCACCGGCCGGACTGGCAGGTGATCTCCAACCCGTATGCCACCCCATCCGCCCCCGGCAACGACCCCATCCTGCTCCTGCCGGCGCTGTCCCCCGACATCGCCGCGTTCCACGCCGTGATGGCCGATCGCGACGGCAACGTTTGGGTGGGCCGGCGGCGCGAACTGGCAACGATCGCCCATGCCAGCCGCCGCGTGCTGGTGACGGTGGAGCGGGTCACGGAGGAGAACCTGCTGGACGACGAGCGGCTGGCGCCGGGCGTGATCTCGGCCACGTATATCAACCAAATCGCAGTGGCCGAACGGGGCTGCTGGCCGATCGCCCTGCTCGACGAGTACCCGGCCGACCCGGCTCACCTGCGCGATTACGCGAAGGCCGCCCGGACCGAGGCGGGGTTCGCCGACTACCTTGCCCGAGCACGTGCTCGACCGTCCCGCCGCCGCCGCCGAATGATCGCACCCGAGGAGCGCCTGGCAGCGGCCCTCGCGCGGCTGATCCTGGACCCGGCGGCGCCGCCCGCCCGCCATATCGCCGTGGGTGCCGCCAGCCCGGTTCCGGCCGCCGCTTGCTGGCTCGTGAAGAAGCTCGGCCATCCGGTGCGCCTCAGCCTGCTGCACCGCCCGCGCGGCAACCCGTTTACCGAGGGCTCGCGCGAGCTGTTCGACTTGGCCGGGCAGGGCCGCATCGACCTGTTCTTCCTGGGCGGCGGGCAGATCGACGGCCAGGCCAACATCAACCTGCTCGGCACCGGCGAGTGGCCCGGCCGCACCGCCCGCTTCCCCGGCAGCTTCGGCAGTGCGTTCATGTACATGACAGTGCCGCGCACGATCCTGTTCCGCGAGGAACACAGCACGCGGGTGCTGGTGCCGCGCGTCGACATGGTCAGCGCGCCCGGCCTGTCCCCGCCCGGCGTGTTCCGCCGCGGCACCGCGCAGGCGCTCGTGACCGGGCGCTGCGTGTTCCGCTTCGACGCCGGCGCCGGCCGCTTTCGGCTCGACACGATCCATCCCGGACAAGCCGCGGCCGACATCCGCGCCCATACCGGGTTCGACTATGACGGCGACGACGCGCCCGCGACACCGGATCCGACCGACGCCGAGCTCGCGCTGTTGCGCGGTCCGGTGCGGGCGGAGATGCTGGAAACCTACCCGGAGTTCTGCGCGCGCGTATGGCAAGCGGCCGCCTGAGGCGCGCAGGCCACTCGCGCCCCGCGCCACAGGAGAACCGACATGGCCCTTGCCGCCGCACCCGAGAAGCAGGTCGGGAAACTCGTCATCCGCGGCATCGGCCTGCTGCTGTCGGGCATGCTGGAAGCAGCCGATCCTCGACGCGGACACGGTGGTCGCCGAGGACGGCCGCATCACCGCGGTCGGGCTGGAGCGGGATTGCGACACCGGCGGCGCCCGCGTGGTGATGGACGCCGGCGGCTGCGCGCTGTCGCCGGGGCTGATCGACAGCCACGTGCATCCGGTGTTCGGCGACTGGACGCCGCGGCAGAACCAGTTCGGCTGGATCGACAGCACCATGAACGGCGGCGTCACCACCATGATCTCCGCCGGCGAGGTGCACCTGCCGGGCCGTCCGCGCGACATCGTCGGGCGTCAAGGCGCTGGCGATCACCGCGCAGCGCGCCTACGCCAATTTCCGGCCCGGCGGCGTGAAGGTGCTGGCCGGCGCGCCGGTCATCGAGCAGGGCATGGTCGAGAGCGACTTCGCCGAACTCGCCGCCGCCGGCGTGACGCTTGCTGGGCGAGGTCGGGCTCGGCACGGTGAAGGCCGGCGCTACGAGGCCAAGCAGATGGTCGCCTGGGCGCGCAAGCACGGCATCCAGAGCACCATCCATACCGGCGGCCCCAGCGTGCCCGGCTCCGGCTACATCGACGCCGACACCGTGCTGGAAGCCGACGCCGACATCATCGGCCACATCAACGGCGGCCACACCGCGCTGCCGCTGCGGCAGATCCGCTGCCTGTGCGAGGGCTGCGGCCGCGGCATCGAGATCGTGCATAACGGCAACGAGCTCGCCGGCCTGTCCGCGCTGCGCTTCGCCAGGGAACTGGGACAGCTCGACCGCGTCATCCTCGGCACCGACAGCCCGGCCGGCTCGGGCGTGCAGCCGCTCGGCATCCTGCGCATGATCGCGCTGCTCAGTCCGCGCTCGGCGACACCGCCGGCCGAGACGGTGTTCTGCTGCGCCACCGGCAACACGGCGCGGATGCGCAAGCTCGATTGCGGCATCATCGAGACCGGCCGCGCCGCCGATTTCGTGCTGATGGACCGGGCGCAGCATTCGGCCGGCGCCGACCTGCTCGACAGCGTGCGCCAAGGCGACCTGCCGGGCATCGGCATGGTGATCATCGATGGCATCGTCCGCTGCGGCCGCAGCCGCAACACGCCGCCGGCCGAGCGGGTGCCGACCGTCACCACCGCCGCCTGAACCGTTGCCGAGGTTGGCCGGCGCCGCGAACGCGAGCGTGATCCCGAGACACTGCGTTCGGGCGCAACCGGCGTGCGTCACCGGGGTTTTCCCGGCCATGCCTGATACACATTTGCGCGGCGCCGACGCGATTTACGGCGGCGAGTTCGAGGTCGGTTACGATGCCTCGTTCGAGCGGACCTGGCTTCGGGTCGTGCAGGTCGGCCGCGTGGTGATGGCGCTCGTCATCGCTGCCGGCCTAGCCGGCCTGCTGGGCCGTGGACCCTATAGCCATCGGCGCTCGGCGACCGCCAGCGGCGCGATGAGTGTCGATTTCGAGCCGCTGGCCCGATACGGCACGGCGACCATGGTCACACTGCATCTCGACACCAAGCGGTTCGACCCGGCGCACGATTGGGTGGTGCACATCAACAACGCCTTCGTCGAGCCGATGGGCCTGAAGGACATCATGCCGACACCGACGAAGCAGGCCGCGGATGGCGCCGGGCTGGCGCTGACCGTGTCGCTTACCCCCGACACGCCGGATTTACTGGTGCGGTTCTACCTGCACCCGACCGCGATCGGCCGCCAGCACCTCGAGGCGCGGGTCGGGCCGGAAACCATCGATTGGGAACAGGTGGTGCTGCCGTGAGGCTTCTGCGATGGAAGTGATCCTCCGAGCCGCGGCGGCCTACCTGCTGCTGCTGGCGATGGTCCGGCTGGTCGGGCGGCGCACTGCAAGCCAGTTGGCGCCGTTCGACCTTGTGGTGCTGTTCTTGTTCGGCGGCATCACCATCACCGCCGTCATCGGCGAGGATCATTCGATGGTCGCCTCGCTCACCGCCTTGGCGACGATCGGGCTTTTGCATGTGGGGGTGTCGTGGTTGAAGGCGCGCTCGCCCTGGTTCGGCCGGCTGGTCGACGGCACGCCGATCGTGATCTACGAGGACGGGCACTGGCACCGGGAGCGCATGCGCGCCTTGCGGGTGTTGGAGGCCGACGTGATGGCGGCGGTGCGGCAGCGCGGGCTGATGCGGTTGGACCAGGTGCGTTACGCCGTGGCGGAGCGGGACGGGAAGGTCTCGATCGTGGCGCAGCAATGACGGCCGGGCAGGGCACGGCGGCTTGGCTGATGGTGGCCGTGCGAGCTTGGCGGGCGGCGCGGCGGCACAGGTAGCGGCGCCGGGCATCGCGTCCGACGGCGCGCCGGTGGCGCCGGAAGCGGCCGGGCTCGCCAAGTCGTTCCAGGACGAGCTGCGCTTGATCGGCTCCAGCGCGACCGTCGAAGGCTGCAGCACCGTCGTCACCGAGACGTCCGGCGTCGCCCGGCGGTCCGTGGTCGCATGGCGGTGTCTGCACCATCCGGGCCGAGGGCAAGCCGGTTCGGGTGATGATGTGCGACAGCGACGGGGTCGGCGGGTTCGCGCTCGCAACCTCGTTCACCGCCACCGAGGAGGAGGTGCGGCGCTTCGTGCTGAGCGCCTGCCCCCGCGGCTGACGGCTGCTACTGCAGCGGGCTGAACTCGGTCGGCTTCAGCAGCCGGTTCTCCATGCTAACCAGCACGTCGGCCTTGGCAACGGCGGCGAGGTAGGCGGTCCAGCCGGGGTCGGCGGCCATGGCATTGCGGCGCGTTTCCCGGTCGGCCTGGCTGTCATAGGCCCAGATGTGCACGATCTGGTTCAATTGCCCCTCGGCCGTGGTGGTCCAGGCGACGCAGCGGCCCAGATACTTCTGCTGCAGCTCCCAACCCTGCTCCTTGTAGAGCTTGACGAACTCGGCGGTGCGGCTCGGCCGGGTCGTGTAGATGCGTAGGTCGAGGATCATGGGACGTCCCTCCGTCGTTGACGCCGCAGCATGGCCCAAGGCGGCAGCCGCGCCAAACCACGGCGTCACCGAACGGTAATCCTGGACAAGCCGGGCGATTTGTAGAGAGGCTGGCGAGACGGAAGCGGGGCAGCCGGTGCTGGTGATCCAAGGGTTGACGCGACAGTTCGGCAGCGTGGTCGCGGTCGACGGTGTGGACCTGTCGGTGCCGGCGGGGCAGATGGTCGGCGTCATCGGCCGCTCCGGCGCCGGCAAATCCACCCTGCTGCGGATGATCAACCGGCTGCAGGAGCCGTCGTCGGGATCGATCCGGTTCGGCACCACCGACGTCACCGCCCTGCGCGGCCGGGCCTTGCGCGATTGGCGTACCCACTGCGCGATGGTGTTCCAGCAGTTCAACCTGATCCCGCGTCTCGACGTGCTGACCAACGTGCTGATGGGCCGGCTCAACCATCGCGGCCAAGCCGCGAGCCTGCTCGGCCTGTTCTCCGCGGCCGAGCGGGCGATGGCGCTGTCCGCGTTGGAGCGGTTCGACCTGGCCGGCGTGGCGCTGCAGCGGGCCGGCACCTTGTCGGGCGGGCAGCAGCAACGCGTGGCGATCTGCCGCGCGCTGCTGCAGGAGCCGCGGCTGATGCTGGCCGACGAGCCGATCGCCAGTCTCGATCCGCGCAATGCCCGGGTGGTGATGGACGCGCTGCGCCGGATCCATCGCGAGGACGGGCTGACGGTGCTGGTGAACCTGCACCACCTCGATACCGCCCGGCATTATTGCGACCGCATCGTGGCCCTGGCAGCGGGCCGGCTAGTGTTCGACGGCACGCCCGCGGACCTCACGCCCGAGCGGGTGCGCGACGTTTATGGCGTCGGCGAGGACGAGTTCCACGACCAGGAAGCGGTGCGGGTGGCGCCGGCGCGGCCACCGGTCGCGGTGGTCTGAGCCTTGTCACGCGGCTGACGCCGGACGGACATCAATCGGTAATGCGTTCCGGCTACCCCCGGCCCATTCTGGACGGGAGGGAACGCCATGATCAGTCGCCGGACGACGCTGCTGGCCGCAGCGGGAGTGATCACGAGCGCGGTCGCGGCACGGGCGCAGGCTCCGGCTGCCATGCCGGAGGCGGGCCGGCGGGACTGGGCCAAGGAGGTACCGGTCCTGCGGGTCGGCTTGCTCGGCGGCGAGAACGACGCCGACCGGCTCGGCCGCTACGACGCCTACCGCAAGCTGCTGGAGACGACCTTCGCCGTCCCGGTCAAGCTGTTCCCGGCAGCGGACTATGCCGGCGTGATCCAAGCCTTCGGCGCCAAGCAGATCGAGTTGGCTTCGATGGGCAGCAGCGGCTACGCCGGCGCCTGGCTCGACACCGACGGCAACGTGGAGCCGCTGGTGGTCGCGATCGAAAGCGACGGCAGCATCAGCTATCGCAGCGTCATGGTGGTGCGCGCCGATAGCGGCATCACCGACCTGGCCGGGATGCGCGGCCGGTCGCTGGCCTGGGCCGACCCGAACAGCACGTCGGGCTACTTGATCCCGCGGTCGGAGCTGAAGAAGGCCGGGGTCGACCCGGAGCAAGGCAAGTATTTCGGCAAGACCGGGTTCGGCGGCGGCCACGAGCAGGCGGTCGTGGCCGTGCTGCAGAAGCAGTACGACGGCGCCGTCACCTGGGCGAGCGGCATCGGCGACCCGGCCGAAGGCTACACCCGCGGCAACCTGCACGAGATGATCGCCAAGAAAATGATGCAGGCGAGCGACCTCAGGCAGATCTGGATGAGCGCACCGATCCTGAATGGACCGCTGACCGCCCGCCGCGACACCCCGCAGGCGTTCCGCGACGACCTCACCGCCTTCCACCTGGCACTGCCGGCGGCTTACCCCGCGATCTACCAGCAGATCGAGAAGGGCGGCGGCAAGGGCTACCAGCGTGTCCAGCACGCCGACTTCCAGGTGTTCATCGACCTCCGCCGCGACGAGGCCTCGAGCCGGCGGCAGCGGAGCTGACTTGACGCCGCGGCGCGACCGTTCAGGCTAAGCGTCCTGGTCGCGCCGGAGGTGTCGCATGTTCAATCGTCGGAGCGTCTTGCTGGGCACGGGCGCCTCGTTGCTTTGTGTGCCAGCCCTGGCCCAGGACCGGCCCGCCTGGGCGGCGCAGGTGCCGGTGATCCGCATCGGCTTGCTGGGCGGCGAGAACGACGCCGACCGGCTGGCGCGGTTCCGGCCATACCAGACGCTGATCGAGCAGCGCTTCGGCGTGCCGACCAAGGTGGTCGCGGCGGCCGATTACGCGGGCGTGGTGCAGGCCTTCGCCGCCGGGCAGGTCGAGCTCGCCTACATGTCGCCGGCCGCCTATGCCAGCGCGTGGATCGAAAGCAACGGCCGGGTCATCCCGCTGCTGACGGCGCTGGAAGCGGACGGGTCCACCTCGTACGTGTCGGTGATGTATGTGCGGGCGGATTCGGGCATTGCCGACTTTGCGGCGATGCGCGGGAAGTCGCTGGCCTGGGCCGACCCGAACAGCGCCTCCGGCTACCTGATCCCGCGCTCGGAGTTCCGTGCCGCCGGGCTCGACCCGGCCACCTACTTCAGCCGCACCGGCTTTGCCGGCGGCCACGAACAAGCAGTGGTCGCGGTGCTCGGCCGGCAATACGACGCTGGCGTCACCTGGACGTCGGGCATCGGCGACGAGGCGCAGGGCTATACCCGCGGCGCGCTGCGCACGATGGTCGAGAAGAAGCTGCTCGACATGCGCGACCTGCGGCTGATCTGGCGCTCGCGGCCGATCGAGAACGGGCCGTTGACGGTGCGCGCGGACACGCCGCAAGCGTTCCGCGACGACATGCTGGCCTTCCACATGGCGCTGCCGAAGTCGAACCCGGACGTGTACCAGGCGGTGAACATGGGCAGCGGGCCGGGTTTCGTGCCGGTCACGCAGGCCGACTACACGCCGTTCGTGGACATGATCCGTGCCGAGGCGGCGGAGCGGCATCAGCGGCGGTGAGCGCGGCGGCGGTGAGCGCGTGAGCGGGGCCGCCGCCGGGTTCGAGCGAGCCTTCGAGGCCCGGCGATCGGCGCGCGCATGCCGGCTCGGCGCCTGGCTGGTCCTGCTGACGGCGGCGCTGCTGCTGAGTGCCTGGGTCTCGGAGGCTTATCCGTCGAGCCTGCTGGCCGGAGCGCCCCGGGTCGGCGAGTATTTCCACAAGCTGCTGCCGGACCTGCGGCGTGACGCGCTGTTTGCCGGTGCGGGAACCGAGGGTTCGGTCGCTTATTGGTTCTACCGGCTCGATTCCTGGGCCTGGCTGCTGTTCGAGACCAGCCAAATGGCGGCGCTGGCCACCTTGGGCGGGGCGGCCTTGGCGTTTCTCCTCGCCTTCCCGGCGGCCGCCAACCTGGCGCCGAACCGCGCCACCTACCTGCTGTTCCGGCGCGGGCTGGAGCTGTTCCGCACCGTGCCCGACATCGTCTACGCGCTGATCCTCGTATGGGCGGTGGGGATCGGCCCGCTGGCGGGCATTGCCGCGATCCTGCTGCACACCACCGGCGCGTTGGGCAAGCTGTTCGCGGAGGTGGTGGAGAACGCCGACATGCGTCCGCTCGACGCCGTTCGCGCGGCCGGCGGCACCTGGGCGCAGGGCGTGCGCTACGCCATCCTGCCGCAAGTGCTGCCGAACTTCGTCAGCTACGTGCTGCTGCGGTTCGAGATCAACGTGCGCGGCGCCACCGTGATCGGCTTCGTCGGCGCCGGCGGCATCGGCCAGGAGCTCTACACCGTCATCTCGTTCAACTATTACCAGGAGATCTCCGCCATCCTGGTGCTGATCGTGGCGGTCGTCAGCTTGATCGACCTCGGCAGCGAATGGCTGCGGTCGCAGGTGATCGCCGGGTGAGCGCCACGGCCGCGCAATGGCGCGAGCGGATGCCGGCCGCGTTCGGGCCGCCACCCGGCGTGCGCATGCTGCGCTGGTTCGGCGCCGCGGCGTTCGTGCTGTGGCTGGGCACGCTGTGCTGGTGGTTCGACATCACGCCCGGCCGCATCGCCCGCGGCGGCGCCGGCCTGCTGGTGATCCTGCGGCAGATGGTGCCGCCCAACCCGGGCGAGCAATGGCCCGACATCCTGCAAGGCCTCGCCCAATGCGTGGCGATGGCGTTCCTCGGCACGTTCTTGGCCGCGGTCGTGGCGGTGCCGCTGGGGTTCCTGGGCGCGCGCAACGTGGTGGTGAATGCGTTGGCGCACTTCTCGCTGCGCCGGGTGTTCGATGGCTTCCGCGGCATGGACCAGCTGATCTGGGCGCTGGCGTTCGTGCGCGCGGTCGGGCTGGGACCGCTGGCCGGCGTGCTGGCGCTGTTCGCAGCCGAGGTGGCGGTGCTGGCCAAGCTCTATGCCGAGGCGATCGAGAACGCCGACTCCAGGCAAAGCGAGGGGATCGTGGCATCGGGCGGCAGCCGGCTGCTCGCGGTCCGCTTCGGGCTGCTGCCGCAGGTGCTGCCAGTCCTGTTCGCGCAGGCACTGTATGCGTTCGAAAGCAACGTCCGCAGCGCCTCGATCCTAGGCGTGGTCGGCGCCGGCGGGATCGGCCTGCAGATCGCCGAGCGGATCAAGGTGCGCTATTGGGACCAGGTGGCGTTCATCATCCTGCTCATTCTGGTGACCGTCGGCGTGATCGACGCCTTGTCGGGCCGGGTGCGGCGGCGGCTGATCGGCTAGCCCGCTTGTGGTCCGCGCAAGCGGGCGAGGGATCCCCGGATCAAGTCCGGGAATGACGTGCCGGGAGGTCATGGCCGGACTTGATCCGGCCATCTTCCGCAGGCCGGGGGCGGGGACGCACGTCTGCGTGCTGCGATTGTGCATGGGCTTGCCCGCCGCACGCCGGCGTGTTCGTGGTGGCGCCGGCTGACGTGGGACGGGTGAATGACGATTGAGCTGACGATGCTGGCCTGGGCGATCGTGCTGGGGCTGGTCCACGCCTTGTCCACCGGGTTGCTGACCCTGGCCGAGCACGGCACCACCTATGCGGTCGGGCCGCAGGACGAGCAGAAGCCGGTGTCGC
Organism: uncultured Alphaproteobacteria bacterium; assembly: GCA_963792675.1. Classification (GTDB taxonomy): domain Bacteria; phylum Pseudomonadota; class Alphaproteobacteria; order Acetobacterales; family Acetobacteraceae; genus JBBROS01. The sequence continues at coordinate 3,339,384 of CAWBWT010000002.1, read as the reverse complement.
GGGTCAAATCGCGCAACCGCCGCGCCTTCGCCAACTACATGCAAACCTTCCCGTTCTTCGCAGCCGCGGTGCTGCTGGCGCATGTCGCCGGCCGGCACGGGGCGCTGACGGTGTGGGGCGCGCAACTGTATTTCTGGGCCCGTCTGGCCTACGTGCCGATCTATCTCGCCGGCACGCCCTGGATCCGCACCGCGGTGTTCGGCGTCGCGATGACCGGCATCGTCCTCCTCCTTCTCGCGTTGACCTGAGGTGATCGACCCGGCCCGCGCCGAGCAGTTCGCCCGGGTCGCGCTCGGCCACGTCGAGCGGGAATATCCGAACGCCCCGGCGCACGTGCTGGCTGGGCCCGAGGATGCGCGCACGCCGGCGGCGCTGCATCCGGTGTTCTACGGCAGCTTCGATTGGCACTCCTGCGTGCACGGCTACTGGACGCTCGCGCGGCTGCTGCGGCGGCACCCCGATCTGCCCGCGGCCGCCGAAATCCGCGCGCTGTTCGACCGACAGTTGATCCCGGACAAGGTGGCGGCTGAGTGCGCCTATCTCGCGGCGCCGACGGCGCGCGGGTTCAAGCGGCCATACGGCTGGGGCTGGCTGCTGAAGCTGGCGGCCGAGCTGCGAGTTCTTCCGGAGCCGCGTTGGGCTGAGGCGCTGGCGCCGCTGGCCGCGGTGTTCGCCCGGCGCTTTCACGACTTCCTGCCGATCGCGACCTACCCGGTGCGGGTCGGCACCCACTTCAACACGGCGTTCGGGTTGCGCATGGCCGCCGACTACGCCGAGGCCGCCGATCCAGCCCTGCTCGGATTGCTGCGCGACACGGCGTGGCGCTGGTATGGCGCCGACGCCGACTGCCCGGCTTGGGGCGAGCCGAGCGGCGACGACTTCCTGGCGCCCGCGCTGATCGAGGCTGAATGCATGCGCCGGCTGCTGCCAAGTGACGCGTTCGGGCCATGGTTCGCCGGGTTTCTGCCGCGCGTGGCGGCATGCCAGCCGGCGGTGCTGTTCGCCCCGGCCACCGTCACCGACCGCACCGACGGCAAGCTCGCCCATCTCGACGGCCTCAACCTCAGCCGCGCCTGGTGCTTCCGCAGCCTGGCCGCCGCGCTGCCGCCCGCCGACGAGCGGACGCCGACGATGGCCCGGGCCGCTGCCGTGCATCTTGAGGCCGGCCTGCCGCACATCGCCGGCGACTACATGGGCGAGCATTGGCTGGCGAGCTTCGCCACACTCGCGCTCGAAGGCGGCTGACCGGACCAGGCATCGCCCGGTCCGGTCCCGGTGCTCAGCCGAAATGGCTGGCGAGGTCGTGCTCGGGGGTGTTGGTCAGGTCTTTGCTGAGCGACTTGCCCAGCTTGGCCGCCGCCGCCTTGTTCAGCCCCTCACGGATGTCGTGCAGCACGTGGGCCGGCGCTGCGAGCACGATCTGGTCCACCTTGCCGGTCCGCACCGCCTCGTTCAGGCGTTCGGCGACGTGCTTGGCGAAGTGCGACTTGGCCTGGTCGTGCGGATCGGACTTCGGCGCCTTCAACTGACTGGTGCCGGCGCTCGGGTCGTCGTCGGTGTTGCCGTGCCCGCTATTGTCGAAGCTTTGCAGGGTGCGCATCGCGTCGCCCTCGAGGGTCAGGACGCGGGCCTTGCCGCCGTCGGCGACGACATACCAGATGGTTTCATTGGCCACGGGGGCTCTCCATTGCTTGGATCCCTTACGACGTTTGGCGCGCCCGGCAGTTCGGTTTCCGGCGGCGATGTTTGCCGCGCGTCGCCGCCCCGCGCCTTGCGGCGAGGCCGTCGCGGCGCTTTGCTGGCCAGGATACGGCAGAGGAGCGGCGCGCATGGGCAGCAGAGAAGGGGCGATCGAACGGGCGCAGGCGTTCTTCGACAAGGGCGGGTTCGAGGCGCGGCTGGCCGCGCTGGTCGCGATCCGCAGCACCAGCCAGGACCCGGAGTTCGCCCGCGAGCTGCCGCGCTACCTGGAGGACGGCGTGCAACCGCTGCTCGACCGGCTCGGCTTCACCTATGCGGTGCACGACAATCCGGTGGCCGGGTCCGGCCCGATCCTGCTGGCCGAGCGGATCGAGGGACCGGGCCTGACGGTCATCACCTACGGCCACGGCGACACCGTGCGCGGGCTCGAGGACCAATGGCGCGAGGGCCTCGATCCCTGGACGCTGCTTCGCGAGGGCGACCGCTGGTACGGCCGCGGCTCGGCCGACAACAAGGGGCAGCACGCGATCAACCTCAGCGCGCTCGAGGCGGTGATCGCCGAGCGCGGCGGCAAGCTCGGCTACAACGTCAAGCTGATCATCGAGACCGGGGAGGAGAGCGGCTCCAAGGGCCTGAGCGAGCTCGTCGCGGCCAACAAGGAAAAGCTCGCGGCGGACGTACTGCTGGCGAGCGACGGGCCGCGCAGCGCCGCCGCAACGCCGACGATCTCGACCGGCACACGCGGCACCTTTCATTTCGACCTGGTGGTCGACGTCCGCCCGGGCGGCGTGCATTCCGGCAATTGGGGCGGCATGACCACCGACCCGGCCATTGTGCTGAGCCACGCCATCGCCAGCATCGCCGACCGCCGGGGCAAGATCCTGGTGCGCGACTGGCTGCCGCCCGGGGTGTCGAACTCGATGCGCAGCCTGCTCGCCGGCTGCGAGCTGGAAAGCGACGCCGAAGCGGCGACGATCGACCCCGATTGGGGCGAGCCCGGCCTAACGCCCGCCGAGAAGATCTACGCCTGGACCAGCTTCATCGTGCTCAGCATGCTGAGCGGACGGCCGGAGCGCCCGGTCAACGCGGTCGCGCCGAACGCCGTCGCGCACTGCCAAATCCGCTACACCGTGGACGTCGACCCCTACACGTTCGAGGCGTCGCTGCGCCGCCACCTCGACGAACAGGGCTTCCCCGAGGTGAAGATCGTCCCGTACGGCATCCGCATGCCGGCCCGGCGCAGCGACCCGACCAGCCCCTGGGTTGGCTGGGCGGTCACCAGCATGGAGCGGACGCTCGGCAAAAAGGTGCAGGTGATCCCGAACAGCGGCGGCGGGCTGCCGAACGACGTGTTCATGGACCACCTCGGCGTGCAGCTGCTTTGGGTGCCGCACAGCTACAACGGATGCAAGCAGCACGGCCCCGACGAGCACCTGTTGGCAGCCCCCGCGCGCGAAGGCATCTCGGCGATGGCCGGGCTGTGGTGGGATCTCGGCGAGGCTGAGATCCCCGTCACAAAACGGTGACATCGTTCGAGCAATGATCGTGGAATAGGAGCCCAGCTCCCGGCGTCACCGGTAAAGGCGCAATGCCCCGCTGCCGATCGAGCCAGCGGGGGATCGGGGGATTCCATGCACAACACGAACATCGTTCGCAGTGTCGGACCGAGCCTGAAACGCTGGACGCTGGGCGGCCTGCTGGCCGTGACCGTCTCGGTCCCGCTGGCCCACGCCGGTGCGGTCACCGACCCGGCCAACGATTTCATCCCGAGCTTCACCGGCGCCAAAAGCGGCGAGCTGGACGTGCTCGCCACCTCGGCCAGCTTCGACGGGACGACGATCCATCTCGCCGCCACGCTGAACGGCACGGTCGGAGTGCTGCCGAGTTCGCTCTACGTGTTCGGCATCGATCGCGGGAAGGAGACGTCCAACTTCGCCGCGATCGGCGCGGCCGGCGTGGTGTTCGACTCCGTCATCACCGTGACCGGGGCGGGCGTGGTGGCCGGCCGCGACCTGGTGACCAACACGGCGCTCGCCGTGCCCGGCGTTGCGACGATCTCGGGGTCGTCCATCGCCCTCGATGTGCCGGTGTCGCTGCTGCCGAGCCTCGGGCTGACGCCGGCCCAGTATGGCGTGAACCTGTGGCCGCGCGACACCTCGCAGCCCGGGACGGCGGCGATCTCCGATTTCGATCCGGACAATTCGACCTTCCCGGTCGGGGCGGCCACGGCAACCGCAGTGCCGGAGCCGGGCTCGCTGGCGCTGCTCGCGGGCGGCGTGGTGCTGGGTGTTGGCCGGCTGGCCCGCCGGCGGCGCAAGGCCTGACCACGGCGGGATGGGGTGGTGGGCGCGACAGGGATTGAACCTGTGACCCTTCGCGTGTGAAGCGAATGCTCTACCGCTGAGCTACGCGCCCGCACCCATCCCGGCATTACCGGGCGCGGCTGTGTGACCCAGGCGACCCGGCACTGTCAAGTTGCAGCCGCCGCGCTGCTGCCCAATATCCGCCCCATGCGACACCTGCCCATGCTGACCCTCGCCATCCTGGTCGCGGCCGCCCCGGCTCGTGCCCTCGACGTCCACTACGATGCCTATGCGGCCGGCGTGAACGTCATCGACCTCGACATCAAGCTCGACCTCGCCCCCGACCGCTACCGGGTGCAGGCCGCCTACAACACGGTCGGCGCGTTCGGGGCGCTGTTCAGCTACCGGCAGGAAAGCAGCGCCGAAGGCCGCTTCCGCGGCACGCGTCCGCTGCCGGACCGGTTCTACACCGGCGGCACTTGGCGGGGCGAGGGACGGGTGGTGCAGCTCGACTACGTCGCCGGGCAGCCGACGGCGCGGCAGATGATCCCGCCGGCCGGCGAGGATCGCGAGATGGTGCCGCTCGAAAAGCAGCGCGACACGATCGAACTCATTGAGCGCGATGGTCGAGCTGATCCGCCAGGTCAGCACCACCGGTCGCTGCGACGGGCGGGAGACGATATTCGACGGCCGCCGGCTGGGCGCGCTGGAGGTCCGCACCGCCGGGCAGCAAGTGCTGGAGCCGACCGGGCGCTCGAGCTTCTCCGGCACCGCGCTGCGCTGCGACTTTGTGGGCCGGCAGACCGGCGGCTTCATGCTCGACGCCGACCGCTCAACGCTCGAGCAGCCGCATACCGGCACCGCTTGGTTTGCGCCGCTCCAGCCCGGCGGCCCGATGGTGCCGGTCCGGGTCGCGTTCCGCACCCGCTGGCTGGGCGATGCGACGCTGTACTTGGCGGCGAAGTAGGAACGTTCTCGTTAGGACATAAACTCGTCTTGCAACGGGCGGCTTCATGGCTTTAGCGTCTCGGCCGGATCGAGTGCCTGCCCATTGACGCTGGCAGCTTCCGGTTTCGGCGGCGGCGGCGTCTCAGCCGGAGAGGTCGCCATGTCCGCCCAACAAGACGCGATGCAGGTGTTCGTCGGCAAGCTGGTCGGCGACATGGGGGCGGCCTTCACCGCCCCGCTCAACGTGCTCGGCGATCGGCTGGGGCTGTTCGCCGCGCTGGCCGAGATTGGACCCGCGACGGCTGATGCGGTCGCGTCGCATACCGGCCTGTTCCCACGCTACGTGCGCGAATGGCTGGCCGCACAGGCTGCGGCCGGCAATGTCACCCATGTCGACGGCCCGGGGGCGGACGGATCGGCCTTCGCGCTGTCGCCGGAACAGCGGATGGCGTTCGCCGACCAGAACAGCCCGGTGTTCATGCCGGGCGCCTACGAGGTCGTCACCTCCATGTTCAAAAGCCTCGACCGGATGGAGTGCAGCGTTCCGGTCCGGCGCCGGGGTCGGCTGGGGCGAGCACGATCCTTGCCTGTTCCGCGGCACCGAGCGGTTCTTCAAGCCCGGCTACGCGGCCAACCTGGTGTCCGCCTGGCTGCCGGCCTTGGACGGCGTGCTAGCCAAGCTTGAGGCTGGCGCCAGCGTGGCCGATGTCGGCTGCGGCCATGGCGCGACGACGGTGCTGATGGCGCAAGCCTACCCGAACTCGCGCTTCCACGGATTCGACTACCACGTGCCCTCGGTCGAGCGGGCGCGGGCGCGGGCCAACGAGGCCGGCGTCGCCGACCGGGTCCGCTTCGAGCCGGCCCTGGCGCACGACTTTCCGGGCACCGGCTACGACCTCGTAACCTGCTTCGACTGCCTGCACGACATGGGTGACCCGGCGGGCGCCGCGCGCCACGTGCACCAGGCCTTGGCCGGCGATGGCACCTGGATGATCGTGGAACCCTTCGCCCACGACACGCTCAAGCAGAACCTCAACCCGATCGGCCGGGTGTTCTACGCGGCGTCAGCGATGATCTGCACCCCGGCCTCGCAGGCGCAGGAGGGCGCCTGCTGCCTCGGTGCGCAGGCAGGTGAACAACGCTTGCGGGCGGTGGTGCAGGAGGGCGGGTTCCAGCACTTCCGGCGGGCCACCGAAACCCCGTTCAACCTCGTTCTGGAAGCGCGGCCCTGATCGGCTCATCCCCGCTCGCCGGTTTGCGGCGGAGGCAGGCCTCGGCCAGGTCCGGCAACTCGTCGAAGCGGGAGGCGACGGCGGTCGCCGTGTCGCCGGTCGTGACCGGGCCGTAGCCCCAGGCGGCGAAGATGCAGGGAAGCCCGGCGCCGCTGGCGGCGGCCAGGTCGTTGTGGTGGTCGCCGACCATCACCGCAGCGGCCGGGTCGCCACCGGCGTCGCCCAAAGTCGCGAGCAGGTGCGCGGGGTCCGGTTTGCGCACGGGATAGCTGTCGCCGCCGCCGACAGCGGCGAAGAACTGCAGCAGCCCCAACGCGTCCAGCAGGGTCCGGGCCGGCACTGCCGGCTTGTTGGTGCAGACGGCCAAGGCCCAGCCGGCGCCGGCCAGACGCTCGAGCGTTTCGGGGACGCCCGGAAAGGTGGTGCTGTGGTCGGCGACATGGGCGAGGTAGTCGGCCAGAAAGTCGTCCAGGTCGGCCTGGCTCGCCTCCCGCCCGCGCGCCGCAAACGCACGGCGGACCAGCACGCCGGCGCCGTCGCCGACCATGGGCGTCACCTCGGCCGCGGTGAACGGCGCCAAGCCGCGCGGCGCGAACACCCGGTTGCAGCTTGCCGTCAGGTCGGGAACGGAATCGACCAGCGTACCGTCGAGATCAAGGAGCAACGTTCGCGTCATGCCGGCCTCGCGTGATGGGTCGGGTGTTGGGTTTTGTAAACAATCTTGACATGCGATGCTTTGACATGGGACCGCGCGTGACGCTAGTGCGCGGTGATGACAACCACCGCCGTTTTGCTGGCCGCGGGTCTTGGCACGCGGATGAAGTCCGCCCTGCCGAAGGCACTGCACCCGATCGCCGGCCGGCCGATGCTGCAGCATCTGGTGCGCAGCGCCGAGCAGGTGTTCGACCGTATCGTGGTCGTCGTCGGGCCCGACATGGCCGCCTTGGAGCAGGCAGCGGCGCCGCACCCGGTCGTGGTGCAGCGGGAGCGGCTCGGCACCGGGCACGCGGCGCTGCAGGCGGCGGCGCAGTTCGGCGACGGCGACGTGGCAGTGCTGTATGCCGACAACCCGCTGATCCGCCCCGACACGCTGCGCCGGCTGCTGGCCGCCCGCGCCGAGGCCGGGCTGGCACTGCTGGCGATGCGCCCGGCCGATCCCGGCCGCTACGGCCGCGTGGTGGCGGTCGATGGCGCCGTGCAACGCATCGTCGAATGGGCCGATGCGAGCGCCGAGGAACGGTCGATCGGCCTGTGCAACGCCGGCGTGCTGTGCGCGGCGGCTGCCGACCTGGCGCGCTGGCTTGCGGCGCTGACGCCGAGCGACGTCAAGGGTGAGTTCTACCTGACCGATTGCGTGGCCGCCGCGGCCGCTGAAGGCAAGAAGGTCGTGGCGGTGGAGGCCGATGAGGCCGAGCTGCGCGGGGTGAACTCGCGTGTTGAGCTGGCCGAGGCCGAGGCGACGGTGCAGCGCTGGCTGCGCGTGGCGGCGATGGAAGCCGGGGCGACGCTGGTCGCGCCGGACACCGTCACGCTGTGCGCCGACACCGTATTGGAGCCGGACGTGGTGGTGCAGCCGCACGTGGTGTTCGGCCCCGGCGTCCGCGTCGCGTCGGGGGCGGAAATTCGGTCGTTCAGCCATCTCGAGGGCTGCTCGATCGGTCCGGGGGCGCTGATCGGCCCCTATGCGCGTATCCGGCCCGGCACCGAAGTCGGGGCGGCGGCGCATGTCGGCAACTTCGTCGAGCTCAAGGCGACCCAACTCGGCGCCGGCGCCAAAGCCAACCACCTGAGCTACCTCGGCGACAGCACGATCGGGGCCCGCACCAACATCGGCGCCGGCACCATCACCTGCAACTACGACGGCTACGCCAAGCACCGCACCACGATCGGCGCCGGCGCGTTCGTCGGCACCCACGCGACCCTTGTGGCGCCATTGTCGCTGGGCGACGGCGCGTTCGTGGCCGCCGGCAGCGTGATCACCCGCGACGTGGCGGCCGACGCGATGGCGTTCGGGCGCGCGCCGCAGGTGGACAAGCCCGGCCGGGCAGCGTCGTATCGGCGCGACAAGGAGAACAGCTGATGTGCGGCATCGTCGGCGTGATCGGTTCGGAGCCCGCGGCGCCGTTGCTGCTGGAGGCGCTGCGCCGGCTCGAATACCGCGGCTATGACAGCGCGGGGATCGCGACCCTGGTGGAGGACCGCATCGAGCGGCGCCGGGCAGCCGGCAAGCTCGTGAACCTCGCGGCCGTGCTGCAGCAGGAGCCGCTGTCCGGCACCACCGGCATCGGCCATACCCGCTGGGCCACCCATGGCGCGCCCACCCAGCGGAACGCGCACCCGCACGGCACGCCGCTCGTCAGCGTGGTGCATAACGGCATCATCGAGAACCACGCCGAGCTCCGCCTCGAGCTGGAAGCAGCCGGCCAGGTGTTCGAGACCGAGACCGACACCGAGACGGTGGCACAGCTGGTGGACCTGCATCTTCGCCAGGGCCAGGCGCCGGTGGACGCTGCGCGGGCGGCGTTCGCCCGGTTGGAGGGCGCCTACGCGCTGGCCTTGGTGTTCGCCAACCAGCCCGGCCTGATGATCGGGGCGCAGCACGGCGCCCCGCTGGCGATCGGGTTCGGCGACACCGCGATGTATCTCGGCAGCGACAGCCTGGCCCTGGCGCCCATGACCCGGCGGATCGCCTACCTGCAGGATGGCGACTGGACGGTGCTGTCGGGCACCGGTGCCGCGGTGTTCAACGCGGACGGCGACGCGGTCAACCGGCCGATCCGGGTGACGGTGCAAACCGGCGCCGTCGTCGGCAAGGACGGCTACCGCCACTTCATGGAAAAGGAGCTGCACGAGCATCCGGCCGCGATCGGCCAGACGCTCGCCCGCATGCTCGACCCGGCCACGCGCGCAGTGACGCTGCCGGAGCTGCCGTTCCGCTGGAACGAGGTTCCACGCGTGTCGGTCAGCGGCTGCGGCAGTACCTACTATGCGGGCATGGCCGGGCGCCATTGGCTGGAAGACCTCGCGCGCCTGCCGGTCGACATCGATGTGGCGAGCGAGCTGCGCTATCGCGCGCCGCCGCTGCCGGAGGGTGGCGTCGGCCTGCTCGTGAGCCAAAGCGGCGAGACCGCCGATACACTGGCCGCGCTGCGGTTTATGCGCGGCGCTGGGCAGCACGTCATGAGCATCCTCAATGTGCCGGAAAGCACCATGGCGCGCGAAAGCGACGTCGTGCTCGAGACGGTGGCCGGGCCAGAGATCGGGGTTGCGAGCACCAAGGCGTTCACCGCGCAGCTGACGGTGCTCGCGTGCCTGGCGGTGGCGGCGGCCCGCGACCGCAACACGATGGCGGCGGCGGAAGAAGCGCGGCTGGTGCAGCATTTGCTCGAGCTGCCGAGCCGGGCCGCCGAGGTGCTGGCGCTGGACGGGCCGATCAAGCGCCTGGCCGAGCGGATGGCCGCAGCGCGCGACGTGCTGTGCCTGGGGCGCGGGACCGGCCACGCGATCGCGCTGGAAGCGGCGCTGAAGCTGAAGGAGATCTGCTACATCCACGCCGAAGGCTACGCGGCGGGCGAGATGAAGCACGGCCCGATCGCGCTGATCGACCGCCAGGTGCCGATCCTGTCGATCGTGCCGTCCGGGCCGCTGTTCGAGAAAACCGCCAGCAACGTCCAGGAGGCCGGCGCCCGCGGCGGCCAGATCGTCGTGCTGAGCGACGCGGCCGGCTGCGCCCGGCTACGCGGCATCGCGGTCGAGGCGCTGGAACTGCCGGCGGTGGACCCGTTCGTGGCGCCGATCCTGTATGCGGTGGCGGTGCAGATGCTGGCCTATCACACGGCTGTGCTGCGCGGCACCGACGTGGATCAGCCGCGCAATCTCGCGAAATCGGTGACGGTCGAGTGAGCGTCTACCTGGTTACCGGCGGGGCGGGCTTCATTGGTTCACACCTGGTTGACAGCCTCCTGCAAGCCGGCCACCGGGTGCGGGTGCTCGACAACCTGTCGAGCGGCCGCCGGGTCAACCTCGACCCGCGCGCGGAGCTGGTGCTGGGCGACGTGGCCGACCCGGCGGTGGTCCGCGAGGCCGCCCGTGGCTCGGACGGATGCTTCCACCTCGCCGCGATGGCGTCGGTGGCGCGGGCCAACGAGGACTGGATCGGCACCCATCGGATCAACCTCGGCGGCACCATCGCGGTGCTCGATGCGGCTCGGACGATGGGCGGTCTGCCGGTGGTCTATGCTTCCTCGGCCGCGGTCTATGGCAACGCCAGTGGGGTGGCGGCGGAGGATGCGCTGCCGGCGCCGCTGAGCGCCTATGGCGCGGACAAGCTCGGGTCGGAGCTGCACGCCAAGGCAGGCGCGGTGGTGCATGGCGTGCCGTCGGTCGGCTTCCGGTTCTTCAACGTTTACGGGCCGCGGCAAGACCCGTCCTCGCCGTACAGCGGCGTCATCAGCCTGTTCGCGGCGGCGCTCGCCGCCTCGCGCAGCGTGACGGTGCACGGGGACGGGCTGCAGACCCGAGACTTCGTGTACGTGGCCGATATCGTCGGGTTCCTGCTGGCTGGGATGCGGCATGCCTCGACGCAACCGGGAGCGTTGGTGCTGAATGCCTGCACCGGGCGGGAAACGTCGGTCAACGGCCTCGTCCAGGTGCTCGGCGAGTTGCTGCGGCGGCGTCCGGTGGTCGGTCGCGCGCTGGCCCGCGCCGGCGACATACGCCGGTCCGTTGGCTGCCCGATGCGGGGGGCGTCCGTGCTGGGCGTCCATGCGCGGACCGAGTTGGCGGCGGGGTTGGAGCAGACGCTCGGGGGCGTGACCGCGCTCGAGCGGGTATGAGGGCTGCTGGAATGGGTGGGGGACGCATGAACCGGGTTGGATCGAAGGTCGCGGCAGTGCTGCTGCTGTTGGTGGTGGCGGGATGCAGCACCGTGAGCGGATGGTTCAACGGACCACCGCCGATGGTGGCGGCCACGCCGGCGGGGCTGGTGAACAACAACCCGTACCAGATCGGGCCAGGCGATTCGCTCAGCGTATTCGTCTACAACTCGCCGCAGCTGAGTGTCAGCGCGCTGATCGTCCGGCCGGACGGGCGCATCTCGATGCCGCTGATCCCCGACATCCTGGCCGCCGGCAAGACGCCGACCTCGCTCAGCAAGGACATCGAGGGCCGGCTGAAGGAATACGTGCGCGACCCCAACGTCTCGGTGATCGTGAACGGCTTCCAAGGGCCGCTCAACCGGCAGATCCGCGTTATCGGCGAGGCGACCGAGCCGCTGGCGATCCCGTATCGCGACGGTATGACGGTGCTGGACGTCATGATCCAGACCAAGGGCCTCACCCGCTATGCCGCCGGCAACCGTGCGGTCATCGTGCGCGACATCGCTGGCAAGCGGCAGTCGATCAACGTGCGGCTGTCCGACCTGATCAAGGATGGCGATATCGACCAGAACGTCGCCATGCTGCCGGGCGACACACTGATCATCCCGCAAAGCTATTTCTGACGTGACCGGCGTTTCGGGAGCCTAGTCGATGCAAGCGTTGAAGATGCTGATCCAGCGGCGGTTAATGTCGGCTTGGCATTACCGCTGGCAGGCGGTGATGTTCACCTGGCTCGTGTGCGCGCTGGGCTGGGCGGGCGTGTTCGCGATCCCGAACCAGTTCGAGTTCGAGCGCCCGCATGTACGTCGACGCCGAGGCGGTGCTGACGCCGCTGCTGCGCGGCATCGCCGTCGATACGACCAACGCCGGGCAGGTGGACATGCTGCAGCGCACGTTGCTGAGCCGCCCCAACCTGGACAAGCTGATCTCCAAGACCGACCTCGAGCTGGAGCTTACCAGCCCGGCCGACCGGGAGCAGTTGATCGACCGGCTGACGGGCGAGATCCGCATCCTGCCGCAGACCCGCAACCTGTTCACCATTACCTATCGCAACAAGTCGCCGCGCCTGGCCTACGACGTCGTGCGGACCATGCTGGCGACCTTTGTCGAGAGCAAAACGGGCAACAGCCGGTCGGAGATGGAAAGCGCCAACAAGTTCTTGTCCGAGCAGATCGCCGCCTACGAGCGGCAGCTGCGGGATGCCGAGCGGCGGCGGGCCGACTTCAAGGCGCGCTATGCGGAGCTGCTGCCGGGGGATGGCGGGTTGTCGCGGCTCGACCAGCAGAACCAGGTGATCCGTCAGCTGCAAGGCCAGCTGCAGGACGCGCTGGCCCGGCGCGAGACGCTGAACCTCGGCCTCTCGAACACTCCCCAGCAGCTCGTGACCGAAACCGATGCGGCAAGCCCCGGGGGCGGCCGTGGCGGCGGCAATCCGCGCCTCCGCGCCGCCGAGCAGCAATTGGCCGAATTGCGGCTGCGCTACACCGAAACCCATCCGGACGTGGTGGCGCAACGCAAGCTGGTGGCCAGCATCCGCTCGGGTGGCGCCGGTCCGGACCCGAATGCCCCGTCGGCCCCGGCTTCGACGGCGGCACCGGGGCGCAGCCGCACGGCGTCCAACCCGGTGTTCGAGCAGCTGAAGGTGCGGGTGGTCGAGAACGACGCGATCGTCGCTTCGCTGCAGCGGCAGATCGCCGACGCGCTGAAGGAACGGGACCGGCTACAGGACATCGCCCGCGGCGCGCCGAGCTTGCAGGCGGAGTTCATGAACATGAACCGCGACTACGACGTGCTGCAGCGGAACTATCAGGAGCTGTCATCGCGGCGCGAGTTGATGCGGATTTCTACCGCGGCCGACGCCGAAGGCGACAAGGTCAAGATCCAGGTGATCGACCCGCCGCAGATCCCGCAGCTACCGGTGGCGCCGAAGCGCGTGCTGCTGGTGACGGGCGTGCTGGCGGCCGCGCTGGCAGCCGGCGCCGGGCTTGCGTTCCTGCTGGTGCAGATGGACCAGTCCTTCCACTCGCTGGAGGATTTGCGGCTGCTCGGGTTCCCCGTGGTGGGCGGCGTGTCGATGCTGGCCGCCTCGATCCCGTTCAGCCGACGGCTGTTCACCGTGGCGAGCTTCGCGCTCGCGTTGGCGGTACCGGCGGTGGTGTACGGGGGGCTGATGATCCGGCTGCTGCGGCCGGGCGGGTCGATCTAAGGCCGGCGCGCTCGCCACCCTGCCGCGGCCAGAGGCGCCGAACCCGCCTACTCCAGTCGCGCCCGCGCCTCCGCGGCGGTTTCGTAGATGTGCGGCGAGACTGCGCGCCGCCCCAGCGCGTCGCCGAGCTTGACCCGCAGGAAGCCGCTCGTCGTGTAGCGGGTGGTGCTGGCGTAGAACCGCTCGGTGAGGTCGGCGACCATGGCCGAGTAGGCGTCCAGCAGCTCCGGCAGAATGGAGAAATTCTCGTAGTTGACGATGGCGCGAACCTTGGCCGGCATCGGTGCCAGCCGGGCTGTGACCGCGTCGCGGATGCGCTCGATCTCCGCCATCGTGCGGATCGAGGTCCCCTGGAAGTTCAGGAAAAACAGGTTGCTGTCGGGGTCGTAGGTCAGCCGTTGCTCGAGCGGGATGTCGAGCAGCTGCTCGCGCAGCGCCATCGGCTCGGGCAGGAAGATGCGCGGGTCCATCGGCCGCGGCGACCGCACGATTGGGGCGAAGTCCATCCGCGCCAGGATATGGCGGTCGATGTCGATGCCCGGCGCCAATTCGGTCAGCTCGAGCCCGTCCGCGGTCAGCTCGAACACGCAGCGTTCGGTGACGTACAGTACCGGCTGGCCGCGCTCTGCCGCGTAACGGCCGGAGAAGGTGCGGTGCTCGACCTCGCGGACGAACTTGCGGCTACGGCCGTCCTGCAGCACCGACACCGTGCCGCCGGCGATGCCGATCTGCAGCCCGGCCGCCTCGAAAGTGCCGACGAACACCAGCCGCTTGGCGGCCTGGCTGATGTTGATGAAGCCGCCGGCGCCAGCCAGCTTGGGGCCGAACTTCGACACGTTGACGTTGCCGGCGGCGTCCGCCTCCGCGAGGCCGAGCACGGCGAGGTCGAGCCCGCCGCCGTCATAGAAGTCGAACTGGTACGGCTGATCGATCACGGCCGCGGTGTTGATGGCGGCGCCGAAATTGAGCCCGCCCTGCGGAATGCCGCCGATCACGCCGGGCTCGGCGGTGAGCGTGATGAGGTCGCCGATTTTCTCCTCGTGCGCCACGGCGGCGACTCCCTCCGGCATCCCGATGCCGAGGTTGACGACGGCGTTCGGCAGCAGCTCGAGCGCCGCACGGCGGGCGATCACCTTGCGCTCGTTCAGTTCCATCGGCGCCAGCGACCCGGACGGCGCGCGGATCTCGCCGGCAAAGGCCGGGCTGTATGCGGTGGCGAAGGTCTGCCAATGGTGCTCGGGCTCGGCCACCACCACGCAATCGACCAGCACGCCGGGCACCTTTACCTGGCGCGGGTTGAGCGAGTGGCTGTCGGCGACCCGCTCGACCTGGGCGATGACGATGCCGCCGGAGTTGTGCGCCGCCATGGCGATCGCCAGCACCTCCAGCGTCAACGCCTCGCGCTCCATGGTGATGTTGCCGTCGAGGTCGGCGGTGGTGCCGCGAATGATGCCGACGTCGATCGGGAAGCACTTGTAGAGCAGCGCCTCCTCGCCGCCGACGGTGATCAGCTCGACGAGGTCCTCGGTGGTACGCTCGTTGATCTTGCCGCCGCCCAGGCGCGGATCGACGAAGGTGCCGAGCCCCACCTTGGTCAGATGGCCCGGCCGGTGCGCCGCGATGTCGCGGAACAGGTGGGTGATGACGCCTTGCGGCAGGTTGTAGGCCTCGATTTGGTTGGCGATCGCCAGCGCCTGCACCCGCGGCACCAAGCCCCAATGCCCGCCGATGACCCGCTTCAGCAAGCCGGGATGGCCGAGATGGTTCAGCCCGCGCAGCCGCCCGTCGCCCTGGCCGGCGGCATACACCAGCGTCAGGTTGCGCGGCTTGCCGCTGGCCTGCAGCGCCGCGCCTTCCTCGGCGAGGTAAAGCTCCTCGAGGGCGACGGCGATACCTTCCGCAAAGCCGATGCCGACGAAGCCGCCGGTCGCGACCGTGTCGCCGTCGCGGATCAGCCGCACCGCGTCGATCGCAGACACCACCTTGCCGCCATGGCCGGTGCGCAGCGAGGCCAGGAACGGGTGATGCTGCTTGTTCTGCATGTTGTTCTGCATGGGCGCGGCTCCCGTCAGACGATCCCGGTCGCGTAATAGACGCCGATCACCACGAACACGGCGATCGTTTTCAGGCAGGTAATGGCGAAGATGTCCTTGTACGACTGGCGGTGCGTCAGACCGGTAACGGCCAGCAAGGTGATGACGGCGCCGTTGTGCGGCAGCGTGTCCATGCCGCCGCTGGCCATGGCCGCGACCCGGTGCAGCACCTCCATCGGGATGTGCGCCGCATTGGCTGCGGCGATGAACTGTCCGGACAGCGCCGCCAGCGCGATGCTCATGCCGCCCGAGGCGGAGCCCGTGATGCCGGCCAGCGTGGTGACGCTGATTGCTTCGTTGACGAGCGGGTTGGGGATGGCCGCCAGCGCGTCCTTGATCACCAGGAAGCCGGGCAGGGCGGCGATGACCCCGCCGAACCCGTATTCCGAGGCCGTGTTCATCGACGCCAGCAACGACCCGGACACCGCGGCCTTGGTGCCCTCCGCGAACCGCCCACCGATGCCGCGATAGCCGAACGCCACCACCGTCAAGATCCCGGCGAGCAGCGCCAGTTCCAGCGCCCAGATCGCCGCCACCGACGACACCGAGGTGGCAATCGGATGATCGAGCCCGGCCAGCGTCGTCTCGTTGCTGGCGCCGTACAGCTTCGGCACGGCATAGGTGAAGACCTTGTTGAGCACGCCGACGACCAGCAGCGGCAGCAGCGCGACCCACGGATTGACCAGGCGCTCGTCCGGCATCGGCTCCGGCTCTTCCGTGTGGCCCTCGCCATATCCCTCGCCGGCCCGCTGCGCCGTGCGCATGCGCCAGGTGAGATAGGCGATGCCGGTGACGAAGATGAACGCCGAGCCGATCAGGCCGAGCCAGGGCGCCGCGTAGGCGTCGGTTTTGAAGAAGGTGGTCGGGATGATGTTTTGGATCTGCGGGGTGCCGGGCAGGCTGTCCATGGTGAAGCTGAACGCGCCCAGCGCGATGGTGCCGGGCACCAAGCGCTTGGGGATGTTGCCTTGACGGAAGGCCTCGGCGGCAAACGGGTAGACCGCGAACACCACGACGAACAGCGACACGCCGCCATAGGTCAGCAGGTTGCTGACGAGCACGATGGAGATCACCGCCCGCTCGCGGCCGATCAGGTCGATCACGGTAGCGACGATCGAGCGGGAGAAGCCGGACAGCTCGATGACCTTGCCGAAGATCGCGCCCAGCAGAAACACCGGGAAGTAGAGCTTTATGAAGCCGACCATCTTGTCCATGAACAGGCCGGTGTAGACCGGCAGCACGGCGGACGGGTCGGTGAGCAGCACCGCCAACAAGGCGGCAACCGGCGCGAACATGATGACGCTGAAGCCGCGATAGGCCACCAGCATCAGGAAACCCAGGGCGGCGAGGGCGACAATGAAGCTCATCGGTCCGTGTCTCCCTCGCTCGGCGCCCGGGATTACCGGGTTTGTAGACTGCTACGCCAGTTGTGCGCCTCCTTGAAGCCCAGCACGTCGCGCACCTTCCGGTTCGACAGCAACGTCTCGTACTCGCCGAGCTCGCGCGTCACCTTCACGTCCGGGTAGAAGCGGCGCAGCAGCTCGGCGGTCGGCAGGTCGGACGAGCAGTCATCGTTGGCGGCGTTGAACACCTGGTAGCCGAGCCCATCCTTCTCGATCGCCAGCCGCACGATCTGGCCCAGGTCGCGGGCGTCGATGTAGCTCCAGGTGATGCGCTTGCGGCCTTCCGGGTTCTTGAAGAACTCGGGAAACTGCGCGTATTCGTGCGGCTCGATCACGTTGCCGATGCGGATTGCGTAGACGTCGCTGCTGCGGCGCTGCTGGAAGGCATGCGCCGTCCGTTCGTTGCAGATTTTCGACAGTGCGTAGCTGTCCATGGGATCGACCGGGTAGTCCTCGTCCAGCGGCAGGTATTTCGGGTCGCGCGGCTGGTTGGCGAACACCAGGCCGTAGGTCGTCTCCGACGAGGCGATGATCGTCTTGGGGATGCCGAGCTTGTACGCGGCCTCGAGGATGTTGTAGGTGCCGATCGTGTTGATGCGGAACACCTCGTTGTCCGGCACGATCATGATGCGCGGGATGGCGGCGAAGTGCACGACGGCGTCGATCTTCGGCGGGCTCAGGTCGGGCGCGAACTCGTGCAGCTCGAGCGTGCTCGACAGCGCGTTGAACACCTGGCCGCTATCGGTGATGTCGGTGATCAGCGTGCGCACCTTGGGATTGTCGAGCGGCTTGAGGTCGAGGTTCAGCACCTCGTAGCCGTGATCGGTGAGGTGCTGCACGACATGCCGTCCGGCCTTGCCGCTGCCGCCGGTGAAGATGATTTTCTTGGCCATTGTGGTTCCTTGATCGTCAAGTGAGGCAAAGGCGGGCCCTTGCAATCCGGGGATCTATGAAGTCCGGGGGGCCTGGGGCGCCTCGCCCCAGCGGGGTCCAGGGGCTGAGCCCCTGGCCTCAGCCAACAGCTTCAGTCGCCCGCAGTTTCTGCGCATAGACGTTGATGATCAGCGCCAGCAGCAGGATCACCCCGCGGATCAGGATTTTCAGGAAGCTATCGATCCGCACGTGGTCGAGGCCGTTGTTCAGCACGCCCAGCACCAGCAAGCCCACGATCGTGTTGCCGATGCCGCCCTGGCCGCCGAACAGGCTGGTGCCGCCGACCACCACGGCGGAGATGCTGTCGAGCAGGTAGTTGTCGAACTCGTCCTGCTGCGCGCTGCCGAGATGCGCCACGCCCAGCATGCCGGCCAGCCCGGCGCAGACCGCCGAGATCACCAGCACCGCCGCCAGGATGGCGCGCACGTTGACGCCCGAATACTCGGCCGCCTCGCGGTTGCCGCCGACCATGTAGATGTAGCGGCCGAACCGCGTGTAGGTCAGCACCACGTGGCCGAGCAGCAACACGACGGCGGCCACCACCACGATCCAGGGCACCGGCCCGATCGACCCGGAGCCGAGCGTCGCGATCGGCTCCGGCACGTTGTAGGCGATCTGGCCGCGCACCAGCAGGGCGCAGATGCCGGAGCCGATCTGCAGCATGGCGAGCGTCATGATGAAGGACGGGATGCCGATCACCGTCACCCCGAACGCGGTGACGGCGCCGATCACGACGCTCGCCAGCACCGCGAGCAGGATCGCGAGCGGCGCCGCGACGGGGATGTTGGCGATGTTGACGCTGCTGTCCTGCAGCGTGAAGTAGGCGAGCGTGATGCCGACCGCGTTGGCGACGCTGGCGACGCTGAGGTCGATCTCGCCGCACAGGATCACGAAGGTCAGCCCGACCGCGATGATCGCCGTCACCGAGACCTGGCCCAGAATGTTGTAGGCGTTGTCGAACGTGGCGAAGGACGGGCTCGCGGCGCTGAACAGCGCCACCAGCGCCAGCAGCGTCACGAACGGGGCGATGTTACGCAACTGGTTGCGCAGCCAATTGCGGGCGCCGCCGGACGGGCGCACCAGGGTTTCGCTGCTGCTCATCGATAAGCCTCGTTCATGCGGCCGCCAGCAGCTTGTCTTTGCTGACGCTGCCGCCGGCGAACTCGTGGATCACGGTGCCGCGCTTCATCACCAGGATGCGGTCGGCGAGCGACAGCACCGTTTCCGGCTCGGTCGAGACCACCACCACCGCGATGCCCTGGTCGCGCAATCCCTTGACGATCTTGAGTACGTCGTCCTTGGCGCCGACATCCATGCCGCGGGTCGGCTCGCTCAGCAGCAGCACGCGGGGCAGGTGGGTCAGCCATTTCGCGAGCGCCACCTTCTGCTGGTTGCCGCCCGACAGCGTGCCGAGCCGCCGTTCGACCGAGGGCGGGCGGATCTGCAGCTGCCGCACATGGCCTTCAGCGATCGTGCGTTCCGCGGCCGGACGCAGCCACAGGCGCGACAGGCGCTCGAGAATGCTGATCGACATGTTCTTGTACACGGGCTCCTGCGCGAACAGCATGCTGCGCCGGCTTTCCGGCACGAAGGCCAGCCCGGCCTTGCGTGCGGCCGCGGTGTTGCGCAGCCGCACCGCCTGGCCACCCAGCCGAAGGTGCCCGGCGCGCAGCTTGGTGCGCCCGAACAGCGCCCGCGCCAGGTCGAGTTGGCCGGAGCCCATGAAGCCGTAGATGCCCAGCACCTCGCCGGCCCGCGCCACCAGCGATACGTCGCGGAACCCGGCGCCGGTGATGCCCTCCGCCTCGAGCACCACGGCGGCGCCGGGCCTGGTGTCGAGGGTGATCTCGCCGAGGTAGCTTTCCTCCAGCTCCTGATGCCCGGCGCCGATCATCCGCTCGATGATCCAGCCCTTGTCGATGTCGGCGACCGGCGCCGTGGCGATGGCGCGGCCGTTGCGGAACACCGTCACCGCGTCGGAGATGCGCAGGATGTCGTCGAGGAAGTGGGAGATGAACACGATGCTGCGCCCGCTGGCGCGCACCCGGCGCAGCAGGCCGAACAGCACCTCGACCTCGGGCGGCGACAGGGCCGAGGTCGGCTCGTCGAGGATGATGATACGCGCGCCCGACGACAGCACGCGGGCCAGCTCGACGAGCTGCTGCAGGCCGAGCGGGAGCGAGCCGATGCGGGCGGCCGGGTCCACGTCGATGCCCAGCGTGCGCAGGGTCTCGCGCGCCTGCCGGATCATGCCGCGCCAGTCGACCACGCCGAACCGGGTCGGCTGCACGCCGAGCATGACGTTCTCGGCCACCGACAGGTCGGGCACGATGCTGAGTTCCTGGTGCACCATGCCGATCCCGGCGTCGCGCGCCGAGCGGGCGGAGCGGTGCCGGGCCACCTCGCCGGCGATGCGCATGGTGCCGTCGTACTCGGTATGCACGCCGGCGATGATTTTCATCAGCGTGCTCTTGCCGGCGCCGTTCTCGCCGACGAGGCCGTGGATCTCGCCGGGCATGAGCGCGAAATCCACGGCGCGCAGCGCGGCGACGCCGCCGAACGACTTGCTGACCCCCTGCATTTGCAGCAGGGGAATGTCTGCCACCACGTTCGTCAGATCAGGAAGTGGCTTTCCATCCAGGCCATCCCAGGGGCGTTGGCCTTGGTCACGACCGGGCCGTCGGTGATGACGTTCTTCGGAATCATGCCGGCGTCGGTGCCGGTCTTCTCCCCCGCCACCACGGCGGCGACGCCGGCCAGGATGGCGCCGCCATGGATGCGGCAGGACGGGTTGCGGACGGTCGCGTGCATGCGCCCCTCGCTGACCGCGGCCAGCGCCGGCGGCATCGCGTCGCAGCCGCCGATCAGGATGTTGGTGCGCCCCCGCGCCTTCATCACGTTGTAGGCGGCGAGCGCCATGTCGTCGTTGTGGAAGTAGGCGGCATCGATCTTCGGATATTTTGTCAGTAGCGTGTCCCACAGGCGCGACACTTTCGAGACGTCCCAATCGCCGGGCGTGGTGTCCACCACCTCGATCCCGGGGTTCTTCTTGACGATCGACTCGAACCCCCGGGCGCGGCCCTGGGCGCCGGTGTGGCCGAGTGCCCCTTGGGTCATGGTCATGATGCCCTTGCCGCCGATCGCGTCCACCAGCGCCTGCGTCACCGACGCGCCCATGAACTCGTTGTCAGGGGCGAGGAAGCTGTGCACCCCGATGCTGTCGAGCGGCGCGATCAGCGTGTCCATGTCGATCACCGGCGTGCCGGCGTCGATCATCTTCTTCACCGGCGCCGTCAACGTGCCGATGCCGAACGCCTGGATGGCGACGAAATCCCATTTCTGGCTCGCCATGTTCTCGATGGCGCTGCGCTGCTTGGTGGCGTTCAGCTCGCCGTCGAACCACGTCACGTCGACATTGAACAGCTTGCCCCACCACTCGGCGGCCTGCTTGCCCTGGGCGCACCATGTGGCCTGCAGCCCGGCGTTGGAGAACGCAGCCTTGAGCGGCTTTTCCGAGCGCCCGGTTTCGCGCGCGACCTGCTGGGCGATGGCCGGGCTGATGCCGAAGCTGCCGACCAGGCCGGCCAGCATCGAGGTCGCGGCGGTCTGAACAAAGCCGCGCCGGTCAGCTGTGGTGAGGCCGGGCTTGGTGAGGTCGTCCATGCATTCCTCCTGTGCCGCGGCCCATTTTCCCCGGGCCGTTCGCGCGGCGCGATCATTCGTCCCGCTCCGCCGCGCGTCAAGCGAAGAGGGGTCGCGCGTCAGCGAAAATGGCAAAGAGGTTTCCATGGCGCGGCGGCGTGGGTTGTGTATCCTCCGCTTCGTTCATCCTGTCGTAAGAGCAGGCCGAGTAACGGAGGGGAGAAGCATAGTGAAACGTTCCGCACAGATCTTCGCATCGGTCATCGCCGCCGCTTTGGTCGCCGGCATCGCCGCACCCGGCGCCGCTGTGGCACAGGACAAGAAGACGCTGGCCTTCGTGGTCAACGGCGCCGCCGACTTCTGGACCATCGCTCGGCGCGGCATCGAGAAGGCCAACAAGGAGCTGCCGCAGTACAACATGGTGCTCGAGATCCCGAGCCAGTCTTCGGCCGCCGAGCAGCGCAGCATCATGGACGCGCTGCTCGCCCGCGGCGTCGCCGGGATCTCCATCTCCGCCGTCGACCCGGCCAATGCCACGGAGGAGCTGAACAAGGTCGCCTCCAAGGCGGTGCTGATCACCAACGACAGCGACGCGCCGAACAGCAACCGCATGTTCTACATCGGCACCGACAACGTCGCCGCGGGCGTCATGGCGGGCGAGCAGATCAAGCGCGCCCTGCCGAACGGCGGCAAGGTGATGATGTTCGTCGGCACCATGGACAACGCCAATGCCCGCGAGCGGGTGGAGGGCATCCGCAAAACGATCGCCGGGACCAAGATCGAGATCGTCGACGTCCGCACCGACGCCTTCGACAACGTGAAAGCCAAGGCGAACGTGGCCGATACGCTGGTGAAGTACCCGGACGTCTCACTGCTGGTCGGGCTCTACGCCTACAACACGCCGCAGATCTACAATGCGGTGAAGGACGCCAACATGGCCGGCAAGGTCAAGATCGTCGGCTTCGACGAGGACGTGCAGACGCTGCGCGGCGTCGCCGATGGCACCATCATCTCGACCGTGGTGCAGCAGCCGTTCGAGTTCGGCTATCAGTCGATGATCGACATGGACAAGGTAATCCGCGGCGACAAGTCGTTCATCCCCGCCAGCAAGCAGATCATCATCCCCACCAAGGTGATCGACAAGTCCAATGTTGCCGAGTTCCAGGCGACGATGAAGACGCTGCTGGCGAAGTAGGTCCAAAGGCGCGCCCCGGCCCGCCGCGGCCGGGGCAGGTTTTGGGAGGAACGATGGCGGGACACAGGCTGGAACTGGTCGGGATCTCCAAAACCTACCCGGGCGTGGTAGCGCTCAGCGACGTGTCGCTGCATCTGGATGACGGCGAGGTGCTGGGGCTGATCGGCGAGAACGGCGCCGGCAAAAGCACGTTGATGAAGATCCTGGGCGGCGTCGTGGCGCCGACGCGAGGAGAAATCCGCATCGACGGGGCTGCCCATTCGGCCATGACCGTGACCGGGGCGACCAAGGCCGGGGTCGCCTTCGTGCATCAGGAATTGAACCTGTTCGAGAACCTCGACGTCGCCGCCAACGTGTTCATCGGGCGCGAGAAGCGGCGGCTCGGCTTGGTCAACACAAGGGCGATGCACGCCGAGACCGCACCCCTGCTGCAGCGGCTCGGCGCCGACTTCCAGCCCGGCACGCCGGTCGCCGAGCTGTCGATCGCGCAGCGGCAGCTGGTCGAGATCGCCAAGGCGCTGTCGGTGAACGCCCGCGTCATCATCATGGACGAGCCGACCTCGAGCCTCACGCTCACCGAGACCGAGCGGCTGCTGCGGGTGGTGGCCGACCTCAAGGCGCACGGCGTCGCGATCATCTACATCACCCATCGGCTCGGCGAGATCATGACGAGCGCCGACCGCGTGGTCTGCCTACGCGACGGCCGGGTTGCGGGCGAGCTGGCGCGGGACGCGATCTCGCACGCCGCGATGATCCGGCTGATGATCGGCCGCGACCTGAAATCGGTGTACGTGCCGCCGTCCCGGACGCCGGACGGCCGCGGTTGCGACATAAGGGGGTTGGTGACGGCGGCGTTCCCGGACCGCCACGTGGACTTGTCGGTGCGCCGCGGCGAGATCCTGGGCGTCGCCGGGCTGGTCGGCTCCGGCCGCACCTCGATGGCGCGGGCGGTGTTCGGGGTGGACCCGATCCTGGGCGGCTCCGTCACCCTCGACGGGACGGCGCTGCGCATCGCCGCCCCGCGCGGACGCCATCCGGCACGGCATCTATCTCGTGCCCGAAGACCGCAAGCGCTGCGGCCTGGTGCTCGATATGCCGATCGTCGAGAACATCTCGCTGGCGAGCCTCGCCAACTACGCCAAGCTCGGCCTGATCGACACCGCGGCCGAGCGGCGCACCGCGCAGGCGCAGGGCAAGAGCTTGTCCATCCGCGCGCCGAGCGAGCAGACCCCGGTCGTCAGTCTCTCGGGCGGCAACCAGCAGAAGGTCGTGCTCGGCAAGTGGCTGTCGATGGCGCCCGCCTTGGTGATCTTCGACGAGCCGACGCGGGGGATCGACGTTGGCGCCAAGGGCGAGATCTACCGGCTGATGCGCGAGCTGGCCGACCGCGGCGTCGCGATCCTGATGATCTCGTCCGACATGGAGGAGGTGCTGGGCGTGTCGGACCGCATCGCCGTCATGCACGAGGGCCGCATCAACGGCACGCTCGAGCGGCCCGATTTCAGCGAGTTCAACGTGCTGCATTTGGCGATCGGCGAGGCCGCTCAGCCCCACGCTGCCCCATCGCACGCTGCCGCAGGAGCCTGATCGTATGCGCAAGAAGGAACTGGGGCTGCTGGTGCTGATCCTGGTGATCGCCGCGGTGACGGCGGCGCGGGAGCCGCTGTTCCTGTCGGGGCAGAACCTGCTCAACCTTGCCAACCTCACCGGGCTGTTCGGCCTGTTCTCGATCGGCATCGGCATCGTCATCATCACCGGTGGCATCGACCTCTCGGTCGGCTCGATGTTCGCGCTGCTGGGCGTCGTGCTGATCGACCTGCTGTCGAACTACGAGTGGCCCTGGCCCCTGGCGGTGCTGTTCGTGGTCGGCTGCGGCGTGCTGCTGGGCGCCATCCAGGGCTTCCTCGTCACCCGCATGAAGGTGCAGCCCTTCGTCGTGACCTTGTGCGGGTTGCTGATCTACCGGGGTGCGGCGCGCTACTACACCGCCGATGCCTCCATGGGGTTCGGCTACGGTGGCAGCTACGACACGCTGCAATGGCTGGTCACCGGCCGCTTCTTCGGGGTGCCGTTCAGCTTTATTTTCCTCGTTGTCGTTGCCGCGATCATGAGCGTGGTGCTGCACCGCTCGGTGTTCGGGCGCTATCTGTTCGCGGTCGGCAAGAACGAGGAGGGGGCGCGGTTCTCCGGCATCCGCACGAACGGCGTGATCGCCGGCGCCTACATCATCTCGGGCCTGCTGGCCGGGGTGACCACGATCTTCCTGGTGTTCTATACCAACTCGGTCTCGCCCTCCTCGTTCGGCAACTTCTACGAGCTATACGGCATCGCCGCGGCGGTGCTGGGCGGCTGCTCGCTGCGCGGCGGCGAGGGGTCGATCATCGGCATCGTGCTCGGCACCGTGCTGCTGCAGGTGCTGCAGAACCTGGTCAACATCCTCGGTATCCCGAGCTCGCTCAACTTCGCCGTCATGGGCACCGTGATCCTGCTCGGCGTGCTCGTGGACCAGCAATTTCAGCAGCGCCGGGCCCGCCAACTCGCGACCGTGCAGCAGGCGGCCGGCCGGGCCGCGCCGGTCGAGAAGAAGGCATGAGCCTGCCGACCCGTACCCTCGGCCGCACAATCGGCCGCACCGGCATCGCGCTGACGACGCTGGGCTTCGGCAGCACCAGCCTGGGCAACATGTATCGCGCCTCGACCGAGGACGCCGCCATGGCGACCGTGGTCGCCGCCTACGACGCCGGCATCCGCTACTTCGACACCGCGCCGCTCTATGGCTTCGGCTTCGCCGAGCACCGCATCGGCGCCGCGCTGCGCCGGCTCGGGCCCGATGTCGTGGTCTCGACCAAAGCCGGCTGGCGGCTGCACCGGCGCGGCCCCGACGACCACCCGACCGGGCCGTCGGACACGCTGTTCGCCACCCCGGCGCCGTTCAAGCACCGGATCGACTACAGCTACGACGGCGTCATGCGGTCGTTCGAGGACAGCATGCAGCGCCTCGGCACCGACCGCATCGACATCCTGTTCCTCCATGACTGCGACCGGCGCAACCACGGCGACGCCTATCCCGAGCGGTTCAAGGAGGCGATGGCGGGCGCCTACCGCGCGCTGGCCGCGTTGCGCGAGCAAGGCGCGGTTCGGGCGATCGGCGCCGGGCTGAACGAGTGGGAGGCCTGCCAGGACTTTGCCGAGGCCGGCGACTTCGACTGCTTCCTGCTGGCCGGGCGCTACACGCTGCTGGATCAATCCTCGGCTGGCGAGCTTCCTGCCGCTGTGCGAGCGCCGTGGCATCGGCATCGTCCTGGGTGGCCCCTACAATTCCGGCATTCTCGCGACCGGTCCGGTGGCCGGCGCCAAGTATGACTACGCCCCGGCCAGCGACGCCGTTCTCGAGCGCACCCGCGCCATCGAGCGGATCTGCGCCGCGCACGGCGTCCCGCTGCGTGCGGCGGCGCTGCAGTTTCCGCTGTCCCACCCCATGATCGCCACCGTCATCCCCGGTGCCGCCGACGTGGCCGAGGTGGCGGAGAACCTGCGCCTGATCGCCCACCCGATCCCGGACGCGCTGTGGGGGGAGCTGCGCGGCGCCGGGCTGATCGTGTGATCGACGCGCACGTCCATTATTGGCAGGTCGATCGGGGCGATTATGGCTGGCTGACGCCCGACCTGCCGATCCACCGCGACTTCCTGCCCGGCGACGCCGCGCCGCTGTTCGAGGAAGCCGGCGTGGACGGGATCGTGCTGGTGCAGGCGGCGCCGACGGAGGCCGAGACCCGGTTCATGCTGTCGCTGGCGGAGACCGATCCGCTCGTGCGCGGCGTGGTCGGCTGGATCGACATGATGGCGCCCGACGCCCCGGTCCGGCTGGCGTTGCTGGCAGCGGACCCGAAGCTGTGCGGCATCCGGCCGATGTGGCAGGACATCGCCGAGGACGACTGGATGCTGCAGCCGCAGCAGCACGCCGCCTATCGCGCCGTGATCGAGCTGGGCCTCACCTTCGACGCCCTGGCGCAGGTGCGCCATCTGCGCCATTTGCCGCAGCTGATCGAGCGCTACCCGGACCTGCCGATCGTGATCGACCACGCCGCCAAGCCCGACATCGCCGCCGGCGGCTTTGCCGCGTGGCGCGAGGGCCTCGCCGCGGTCGCCGCCTTCCCGCATGTGCGCTGCAAGTTCTCCGGCCTGGTCACCGAGGCGGCGCCCGGCGCCCCGCTGGACGCACTGCGGCCCTACGCCGAGGAACTGGTCCGCCTGTTCGGCGCGCAGCGGCTGATCTTCGGCAGCGACTGGCCCGTGCTGACGACCCGGCAGGATTACGCGACCTGGTGGGACTGGGCGCACGCGCTGCTCGCGCAGCTCACGCCGGCCGAGCGCGATGCGGTGTTCGGCACTAACGCCTCGGCGTTCTACCGGCTCGACCGGGGTTCCTGACGACGCCTACTTGGTGGCGACTACCATGGCATGCATCCCGGTCAGCGGCACGACGCGGGTCTCCCGGAAGCCGGCTTCGCGCATCCAGCCGCTGCAATCGGCGCCGCTGAAGTCGAAGCCGCCCGGCGTCTCGATCAGCATGTTCAGGCTCGTCAGCAGGCCCAGCGTGTTCTCCCGCCGCGCATCGTCGATCAGCGCCTCGTAAACCAGCAGGCTGCCGCCGGACGGCAACGCCGCGAACGCTTTGCGCAGCAGCTCATGTTTCCTCGGTAGGTCCCAGTCGTGCAGGATGTGGCCCATGATGAGGACGTCGGCTTGCGGCAGCGGGTCGGCGAAGAAATCGCCACCCTGGAACCGCAGCCGCCCGGCGAGGCCTGCGCGCTGCACATACTCCTCGAAGACCGGACGGACCGGCGCCATGTCGAAGCCGGTGCCGTGCAGATGCGGGTGCGCCGACGCGATCTCGGCCGCGCAAGCGCCCTGGGCGCAGCCGACATCGACGAACGACCGGGCCTTGTCCCAGGCGAACGAAGCCGCAATGGCGCGCGCGATCGGGATGCTGAGCCCCGTCATGCCGCCGAGAAACAGCCGCAGGCGGTCCGGATCGGCATAAAGCAGGGCGAACAGGTCCTGCCCGTGCTGGCTCTCGTTCTGCGGCTGGCCGGTCCGCAGCGCCTGCGTCAGGTTGCCCCAGAACGGATACAGGCGGTCGTTGGCCATCTCGAGCATGCCGCCGATGTAGGACGGCTTGGCGCGGTCCAGGAACAGCGTTGCCTGGGCGCTGTTGCAGTAGCGCGCCATCGTCTTGGCGGTCGAGCATGCGCAGGGCCACGAGCGTGTCGAAGAAGTCGCGGGCGCTCCGCTCGTGCAGTCCTGAGGCCGACCGAAGCTGTTCGAGGGTCAGGGCACCGCTTGCCAGCGTCGTGAAGATGCCGAGTTCGACGGCACTGAGCAGCGCCTTCGACGCCCAGAAGCCCAGGCCGATCTGCATGATGCCGTCGGGCGAGAGGTCGCCTCCGGCCGCGGCTCGGGATGCGGGTGTCGCCGCGGTCATGTGGTGTTCAGGTGCCGTTTGACTCACAGGACTGTCCCCCGTCCGGCGTCGACCGGCGCCTCGAGAGCAACGTCCGACCGAACCGAAACGGTTCGGGCGGACTAAGTTGCTCTATTCACTGAGTTGTAGAGCATTACTCCCGAGCCGATTGGCTCGGGAAATGCTCTAGCATCGGCGGCGCGGGCACTGCAACGTTCCGGCCGCAACCGTGTCGAGGGGCCGCCGGGTCGGACAGTGTTTTCATCCGGCGCAATTCTCCGTAGAAGGTGGCACCCGCAGCGCAGACCGAGGCTTGAATGGCGATCACCCCGCAGACCGAAGGCTCGAACCTCGACCAGGCGTTCGTCGCCGACCGGGCGATATTCTGGGGCCGGTTCACCAGCTTCGTGAAGTTCGGCTGCATCGGCATCGTGCTGCTGCTCCTGGTGCTCCTGATTTTCGTGTATTGACCCGGGTGGGCGCCAGCCCACCGCATGCCACACCACCGCGTGCCAGACCATCGCGTAAATGGCTCGACGGCGGGCCGGCGCCCACCCAACGTTCGAGCGCCCGGTAGCAGATGGCCTTGTTCCGACCCAAGCAGATCGACCGCTACGTGCTGCGCCAGCTGTCGGTCGCCCTCGTCGCCGTCACCGCTGGATTGGTCGCGCTGATCTGGCTGACCCAGTCGTTGCGCTTCGTCGAGCTCGTGGTCAATCGCGGCCTGTCGATCGGCGTGTTCCTCGAGCTGACCGGGCTGCTGATCCCGAACTTCGTCGCGGTCATCTTGCCGATCACCACCTTCGTCGTGGTGCAGTTCGTTTACCAGCGCCTGGCCGGGGACCGCGAGCTGACGGTGATGCGAGCGGCCGGAATGTCGCCTTACGCGCTGTCGCGGCCGGCGCTCGGTCTCGTGGTGGGGGTGGTGGTCATCGGATACGTGCTCAACATCTGGGTCGTGCCGCGCAGCTACACGGCGTTCCGCGAATACCAGTTCGAGATCCGCAACCGGATGGCGGCGTTCCTGCTGCAGGAAGGCGTGTTCACCGCCGTCAGCGACGACATGACCGTCTATATCCGCAGCCGCGACACCGACGGCACGTTGCACGGCATCCTGGTCGAGGACGCCCGGCAAAAGAACAGCCGAGCCACCATCCTGGCCGAGAGCGGCCGGCTGATCAACGGCGCCAACGGGCCGCGCGTGCTGCTGCTGAATGGCAGTCGGCAGGAGATCGACCGCACCAACGGCCGGCTGAACGTGCTGACCTTCGCCGAGAACTCGATCGACCTGGCCAGCACCAGCAAGAATGGCGAGGTCCGCTATCGCGACAGCGCCGAAATGTCGCTGGAGGAGCTGATGGACCCGGCTTCGGCGCTGAACGCGCGTGACGTCGGCAAGCAGCTGGTGGAGGCGCATCGTCGGCTGTCGGCGCCGCTGACGGCGGCCAGCTTCGCCGCCGTGGCGTTGGTGGCGGTGCTGACCGGCAGCTTTCCGGCGTTACGGCAACGTGCTGCGGCCGCTGATGGCGGTGCTGTCGGTGGTGGCGCTGCTGGCGGTCGGCCTTGCGGTGCAGAACCTGGCGGCGCGGCAAACGGTGCTGATCCCGCTGATCTGGCTGCATGCCGTGCTGCCGGGCGTTTGTGCGCGGCCATCCTGTATGCGCCGCTGCGGCTGCCGCGCCTGTTGCGGGAACGGCTTGCGTGATCACCCCGGAGGTGTTGGCGGCCGGGTTGGGCCTGGCCGTGCTGCTCGCGGTTGCGACGCTGATCGTCACCCTGCTGCGCGGCGGCGCGGTGCGCGCCGAGGGCGCAGGCGATGCGAAACGAGCTGGCCGTGGTGCGCCGCGCAATGGAGACGGTGCAGCGGTCCGAGGCGGAAGGTCTGCGTGCCGCGGTCGTCTCGAGCGAGCGCGCGCTGGCCGGCCGCGCCGAGGCGACCCGGATGGAGGACCGCGCTTCCCTGCACGAGCTCTCGACCCGGCTGCTGCGTGAGGCCGGCGAGCAGCGGCTGCTGATGGAAACCAAGCTGCGGGAAATGGGCGAGCAGCAGGCGACGCGCCTCGGCGACATCCAGCGCAGCGTCAACGAGAAGCTGACGGAAAGCATCGAGAAGCAGATGCACGGCAGCTTCCAGCGCGTGATCGACCAGTTCGCCCAGGTGCAGAAGGCGATGGGCGACGTGCAGGCGGTCACGGCGCAAATCGGTGACCTCAAGCGCATCTTTACCAATGTGAAGACCCGTGGCGCCTGGGGTGAGATGGCGCTCAGGGCCCTGCTGGAGGACGTGCTGCCGCACGGCGCCTGGGAAGCCAACCGCAAGCTGCGCGGCGACAGCGACGAGGTGGTCGAGTTCGTGCTGGTGATGCCGTCGCGCTCCAAGCCCTCGCCGCTGCTGGCGATCGACGCCAAGTTCCCGGCCGAGGACTACGACCGCCTGCTGCTGGCCAGCGAGGCCGGCGACGCCGAGGGAGAGCGCACCGCTCGCCGGGCGCTCGAGCAGCGGCTCCGGCTGGAAGCGCGCCGGATCGCGCAGAAATACATCGTACCGCCCGTCACGGTCGATTTCGGCATCATGTACTTGCCGACCGACGGGCTTTATGTCGAGGCGGCGCGCATGCCGGGGCTGATCGAGGGCCTCAACCGCGAGCACCGGGTGCTGGTGATGGGGCCCTCGCTGCTGCCGGCCTTGCTGCGTACAATTCATCTGGGCGCGCTGACGCTCTCGATCGAGCAGCGTGCCGAGCAGATCCAGCATCTGCTGGGCGCGGTGCGGACGGAGTTCGGCCGGATGGATGGCGTGCTCGCCAAGCTCGAGAAGCAGGCCGGCAGCGTCAGCAACACGATCGGCGACGCCCGGCGCCGCACCCGGGCGATGGACCGCACCCTGCGCGGCGTGACGGCGCTGGCCGCCGACCAGGCCACCGCCGCGCTGCAGCTCGAGGAGGCGGTCGCCGACGAAGACGAGGTCTGAGCGGGGGAGGGGCGGAGCGGGGGAGGGGCTGAGCGGCCGCCGACGCAATCCTACACTTGGCAACACTCGCCCAACGGTATCGCCGTCCCGCCTCTGCCATCGTCCGGCGATGACCGAAATCTTGGCGACCGACCGTTCCCACCCGCCGCGGGTCCGCTGGCCCTTGCTCGGGTGCGTCGTTCTGGCGGCCATCGGGGCCAGCTACTTGGCCGATTTCGTCGCGTTTACGCTGCGCAGCGACGCCCCGTTTCCGTTCGGCGACTTCTTCGCGATCTGGTCCTACGCCCGTTTCCTCGGCGAGCACCAGGCGATCGCGCTGTACGACCTCGCGGCCTTGCATGCGGCGCAGGTGGGGTGGGGCATGCCGGCGGCCCACACGAACCCGTTCCCGTATCCGCCGAGCTTCATCCTGGCGCTATGGCCCTTGCAGGGCCTGAGTTACTGGACGGCGCTGCCGGTTTGGCTCGCCGTCAGCTTCGGGCTCTACCTCGTCGCCTTGCTGGCAGGCGCCGCCCGCCCGCATCCGGCGAGCGTGCTGGCCGCGGTGCTGGCACCGGCGACGACGGTGACGCTAGTAGCAGGGCAGTCCGGGTTCCTCGCGGCGGCGCTGCTGGTGGGTGGCGCCCGGCTTTCCTTTACGCGTCCGGTTTGGGCCGGGGTGCTGTTCGGATTGCTGACCTACAAACCGCAGCTCGGGCTGCTGGTGCCGGTCGCGCTGCTGGCCGCCGGGCAGTGGCGATGCATTGCTGCGGCGACGGCGACGACGGTTATCCTGGCTGCTGCGACGGCGGCGGCGTTCGGCGCGGCGATCTGGCCGGCTTGGCTCGGCGCCCTGCCGGATGACCAGGAGATGTTCGCCCGCTCGACGCATGGTCACCGGCTGATGGCGACGATCCTCACCAACATGGAGGCGTTCGGCGCGCCGGCTCGGGTCGCCGAAGCCGCGCAGGCGGTGGGCAGCTTCGGGGCGGCGGCCGTGGTGTGGGCGTGCTGGCGCCGGGGGCCGCGCGACCTGGCCGTCGCCGCGCTGCTGGCAGGCACGTGCGTCGCCTTGCCGCACGCCTTCATCTACGACCTGCCGATTCTGACCGGGGCGGTGGTCGCGTTCATCGAAGCCAAGGCGCGGGCGGGCCGGCCACTCGACAGTATCGAATGGACGGCGATCGTTGCGGTTCTGGCGTTCCCGGCGGCGATGGCGATGTCCAGTGTCCACCTGCCGGTGAGCGGAATCGCCACGGCGATCTTCCTGGGCGTGGTGGTGCGCGGCAATGCGACGGTCGGGGCGGCGGTCAGACGGACAGGAACCGCCCTCGCTTGAAACACAGAAGGCCCGGGGCAGGTGCCCCGGGCCTTCCCATGTTCGACAGTCCAAGAACTGCCGGACGTTGGCTCGATAAGCCGAAGGTGATGCGGCTTTAGCCGAGGACGACCGTGTGTGCGGGCGTCCAGGTCACGGCAGCGGACAGATGGCTCGAACGATGAGACACTGGATCACCTCCTTTCAGTAAGTTTCGGATGACAGAAGAATGGTGCCTGACCCGCGCCAGTGCAAGGGAAAGCGACCTTTGTGCCTGTCAGGTTTCGTTATCGCGGGAAGGGCGTTGCCGGGCCGATCCACCTGACGCACGGGACGCTCCTGTCAGGATCCGGGACGCTAGGCCACGATCGGCGCGCGCTCGGCGGCGGCGCGGGCCCAGCTTGCCGCCGCGTCCTCGTCGAACAGCTCGGCGAGCTTCTTCATCACCGTGCCGCCCAGCTCCTCGGCGTCCACGATGGTCACGGCGCGGCGGTAATAGCGGGTCACGTCGTGGCCGATGCCGATGGCGATCAGCTCGACCTGGTCGCGGCTCTCGATCTCGTGGATCACCTGGCGCAGGTGCTTTTCCAGGTAGTTGCCGGGGTTGACGCGACAGCGTGCTGTCGTCGACCGGCGCGCCGTCGCTGATGACCATCAGGATGCGGCGGTGCTCGGGGCGGCCGACCAGGCGGCGATAGGCCCAGAGCAGCGCCTCGCCGTCGATGTTCTCCTTCAGCAGGCCCTCGCGCAGCATCAGGCCGAGGTTCTTGCGGGCCCGGCGCCAGGGCGCGTCGGCGGACTTGTAGATGATGTGGCGCAGGTCGTTCAGCCGGCCGGGGTTGCGCGGCTTGCCGTCCTGCACCCAGCGCTCGCGGCGACTGGCCGCCCTTCCAGGCGCGGGTGGTGAAGCCGAGCATCTCGACCTTGACCGCGCAGCGCTCCAGCGTGCGGGCCAGGATGTCGCCGCACATGGCGGCGACCGTGATCGGCCGGCCGCGCATGCGAGCCGGAATTGTCGATCAGCAGGGTGACGACGGTGTCGCGGAAGTCGGTCTCGCGCTCGCGCTTGTAGGACAGGCTCAGCAGCGGGTTGACGATGATGCGGGCCAGGCGGCCGGCGTCGAGCATGCCTTCCTCGAGGTCGAACTCCCAGGCGCGCTGTCTGCTGCGCCATCAGCCGGCGCTGCAGGCGGTTGGCGAGCTTGCTGACCACGCCCTGCAGGTGCTGGAGCTGCTGGTCGAGCTGCTGGCGCAGGCGGGTCAGCTCCTCGGGGTCGCAGAGGTCCTCGGCCGAGATCTCCTCGTCGTTGTGCGCGGGTATAGGCGCGGTAGGCTTGGTGGTCGTCGGGGACCGGCTTCTCGCGCCGCTGCTGCGGGCCGCCGGGCCGGTCCTCGCCGTCGGCGGCGGCGGCGTCCTCCTCGGCGTCGTCGTCGCCCTGGTCGTCGCTGCTGTCGCCCTCCATCTGCTCGGGCTGGGCGCCGAGCATGCTTTCCGCGTCGCTCTGGCTGTCGCCCTCGGTCTGCTCGGCGTTGTCCTGGCTGCCGGCCTGCTCGCCGCCCTCCTCGCCTTCGTCGGTCTGGTCGTCGGGCTCGCTCTCGATCTCGGCCTCGGCCAGGTCGAGCGCGGCCAGCAGCTTGCGGGCGGCGCGGGTGAAGCCGTGCTGGTCGTGCTGCGCGGTCGCCATCTCGGCCAGCGCCTGCTCGGCCTCGTCGCCCAGCGTGCCGCGCCAGGCTTCCAGGATCCTGGTGGCGGCGGCCGGGGAGGGCTGGCCGGACATGCGCTCGCGCGCCAGCAGGGACAGCGCGGCCGGCAGCGGCAGCTGGTCCTTGCGGGTCATGCGGTCGAAGCCCTCGGCCTCGCACTCCTCGTTCAGCCGGGCGCGCAGGTTGGCGGCGACGCCGGCCATGTGCTCGCCGCCGACCACCTCGACCCGGGCCTGCTCGAGCGCGTCGTAGACGTCCTTGGCCTCGCGGCGGCCGGGGCTGCGGGCGGCGTGGACGGCGTCGTCGTGGTGGCGCAGGCGCAGGGCCACGCTGTCGGCGGCGCCGCGCAGCTTGGCCATCTCGGCCGGCGGCAGGGCGCGGGTCGGCAGCGGCAGGCGGGCGCGCTTGCCGACGAGGCCGGACGGGCCGGGCTGGAACGCGACCTGCACGTCGCTCTCCTGCGCGATGGCGCGCAGCGCGCCGGCGGTGGCGCGCTTGAAGTCCTCGGTCCGGCTGTTGTCCTTGCTGCGCGCTGCCGCTGCCGCTGCCGCTCATCAGAGGCCCTTGCGGGCGCCAGCAGCCCGGTCGGCAGCTCCTCGTTGAAGCAGCGCTGGTAGTATTCGGCCACCGTGCTGCGCTCGGCCTCGTCGCACTTGTTGAGGAAGGTCAGCCGGAAGGCGAAGCCGACATCCTTGAAGATGCGGGCGTTGTCGGCCCAGGTCATCACCGTGCGCGGCGACATCACGGTGCTGATGTCGCCGTTGATGAAGCCGGCGCGGGTGAGGTCGGCCAGCGCCACCATGCTCTCGACCTGCTTCTTCATCGCCTTGTCGGTCGGCGTCGACGCCCATCTTGGCCAGCACGATCGCCGTCTCCTGCGCATGCGGCAGGTAGTTCAGCGTGGCGACGATGTTCCAGCGGTCCATCTGGCCCTGGTTGATCTGCTGCGTGCCGTGATAGAGCCCGGTCGTGTCGCCGAGGCCGACCGTGTTGGCGGTCGCGAACAGCCGGAAGCTCGGGTGCGGGCGGATGACCCGGTTCTGGTCGAGCAGCGTCAGCCGCCCTTCGACCTCCAGCACGCGCTGGATGACGAACATCACGTCCGGCCGGCCGGCGTCGTACTCGTCGAACACCAGGGCGCAGGCATGCTGCAGCGCCCAGGGCAGGATGCCCTCGCGGAACTCGGTGATCTGCTTGCCGTCCTTGAGGACGATGGCGTCCTTGCCGATCAGGTCGATGCGGCTGATGTGGCTGTCGAGGTTGACGCGGATGCAGGGCCAGTTCAGCCGCGCCGCGACCTGCTCGATATGGGTCGACTTCCCGGTGCCGTGGTAGCCCTGGATCATGACCCGGCGGTTGAAGCTGAACCCGGCCAGGATCGCGAGCGTGGTCTCGCGGTCGAACTTGTAGGTGGTGTCGATGTCCGGCACGTGCTCGGTGCGGACCGAGAAGGCCGGCACCTGCATGTCGACGTCGATGCCGAACTGCTCTCGCGCATTGACCGACGTGTCCGGCACGTTGATGGCCGAGGTTGGCGTCGAGCGCGCGTCGGCGAGGGCAGCGATATTGTTCATAAGCCTCGAATGTCCTGTTTCTGTTGCGGCAGCCCGGCACCCAGTGGCGAAAACGCCTCGCACTCTAGTCCCGTTCCGCTGCATTGCGAAAGCTCAGCCGGCGGCGGCCATCCGCGGCGTGTCGGTCAAATAGTGGCGCACGGCGGCGTAGGCGAGGTTGATCGACTTCAACCGCTCCTCCGCCGCGCGGTCGCCGCCATTCGCATCCGGATGGTGGCGCTTGGCCAGTTCCTTGTAGCGGGTCTTGAGCGCGTCGAGCGAGACCGGCCATTCGAGCCCCAGCGTCCGGATCGGCTCCCGCATCTCGGCCGGGGTGCCGGGCTTGGGCTTGTCGCGGTTGATGCGCCCGGTGGCCAGCAACTGCAGCGGGTCCTGGATCTGGGTCTCGTCGAACGTTTGCCGGCCGAGGCTGCCGAGCGGCCAGGTGGGCCGGCCCCAGGCCGTATCGCGCCGTGTCTCGGCCTCGATCTGCCCTGGGGTCATGCCTTTGTAGTAGTCCCAAGCCAGGTTGTAGGCGCGGACGTGCTCCAGGCAGAACCAGTGGTACTCGTTCAGCGGACGAGCGGGATTTCGGGGCGCGATACTCGCCTGCCACCGGACAGCCGGGGCTGTCGCAGTGTCGGCCCGGCGTCGCCGCCGGGTCGGGCGCGTAGGCCCGGGGTCGCGGGGTGCGTCGGGTCATCGTGCAGGAATATGTGCTCTGGTTAGGCCGGGGGGCAAGTGGGCGAGATGCCTGGGGTGCAATGACGTGTCGCGGCTTGGCCAGCCGCCGCGGGACGACTACATGAGATGGAGCATGACGACCTCACCCGACCGCGCCGACCGCATCCGCCATGTTCTGACCCAGGAACTGACCCCGACCCGGCTCGAGGTGGTGGACGACAGTGCTCGCCATGCCGGCCACTCCGGCGCGGCAGCGGGCGGCCAGACGCACTACAATGTGCTGGTCGTGTCGCCGCGGTTCGAGGGGCTGGGCCGGGTCGGACGCCACCGGTTGGTCAACCAGGCCCTGGCCGGGGAGTTCGACGCCGGGCTGCACGCACTGTCGCTGGTGCTGCGTACGCCCGCGGAGCATCAGGCGCCGGTGTAGAAGTCCGGCCAAGCGCGTTTCACCACCGGACTGGTCGGCGCGTAGGCCAAGCAGGTTCCCAGATTGGCCGGCCGGCGCGGGGGCGCCGACTCCTGCTCGCTCGTCGTCTCGGCATTGGGCGTGCCGTCGCGCTTGACGCGCTTCGAATACAGCGTCTGGAACGCCACCGTGCCCATCTGCCCCAGCAACTCGCGCAAATGCGTGCAGCCGTGCACGCCGCCGATCCGCTCGTTGGCCGCCTTGGTGAAGCCACGGCCGACGCGGAGGCCGGCCAAGCGGGCGAAGTTGGGCGCGGCCTGCGGGCAGATGCTGTAGGGGCTGAACTCGGTATCGGCCTCGAAGGCGACGATCAGCATGTCCTCGTCGATCGTCATCCGCGCCAGCATGCCGTGCAGCGGCGTGCCGGGATGGACGGTGCCGCGATCGTGGTTGTCGAAGGCGTAGCTCTTGGTGTCCACCAGATGCGCCTCGATGTCGTAGAGGCCGTCCTCGCGCTGGTAGCCGATCATCTCGATCGCGCGGCGGTGCAGGGGTTCGCGCGCCACGGGTTCGCTCAAAGGCATGGTCGTCTCCGGATTGCTGCAGCGCAGCGTGCTGCTTGCAATCTAGGCAGTGCCGGCCGCAGCAACAACCTTGGGCGCCTCCAGCAAGGTGCAGCGGCGTGGATCGACGGACAGGAAGGCGGGCTGCCCGGGCTGCAACGGGTCGTAGCCGGTCTGCCGGATCACCAGCTCGCGGCCGCCCCACTCGACATGGATCTGCGTGAGGTCGCCCAGGAACACCGAACGTTTTACCGTGACCGGCCATACGTTCAAATTGCCGGCCGGACGGTCGCTCGTGAGCCGCAGGTGTACGGTGCGCACCGCCAGTGCCGGTTCCGGCCCGGCGTCGCGGCCATGGCCGTCCCCGTGCACGACGTGGCCGGCCTCTGTCTCCACCGCGACCAGCCCGTCGCCGGCGAGGTCGGGGCGGAGCCGGCCGCCGATGATGTTGGCGGAGCCTACGAAGTCGGCGACGAAGGCGGTGCGCGGGGTGTCGTAGATCTCGCCCGGCGTGCCACTCTGCTCGATGTGCCCGGCGCGCATCACCACGATGCGGTCCGACATCGCCATCGCCTCCTCCAGGTCGTGGGTGACGTAGATGGATGTGACGCCGAGCCGGTGCTGCAGCTCGCGCAGCTCGATCCGCATGTCGCCGCGCAGCTTGGCGTCGAGGTTGGACAGCGGCTCGTCGAACAGCAGCACGCTCGGGGAAAAGGCGCAGGCGCGGGCCAGCGCCACCCGCTGCTGCTGGCCGCCCGAAAGCTGCGAGGCGTGGCGTTCGGCGTAGGCGCCCATCTGCACCAGATCGAGCGCGTGGCGCACCTTGTCGCGGATCTCGGCGGCCGGGCGGCGGCGGACGCGCAGGCCGTAGGCGACGTTCTCGAACACCGTCATGTGCGGCCAGATCGCGTAGGACTGGAACACCATCGACAGGCCGCGCTGCTCGGCCGGCACGTTGATGCCGGCACCGGCATCGTACATCGCCCGGCCTTCGATGCGGATGGCGCCGGCACTCGGCCGCTCGAGCCCGGCGACGGCGCGCAAGGTGGTGGTCTTGCCGCAGCCGGACGGGCCCAGCAGGGTGAGCTGCTCGCCGCGGTTGACGGCGAAGCTGACCGGGCCGACGGCGGCGACCGGGCCGTAGTGAATTTCGAGTGCCTCGACCTCTATATGCGGTGCGGCGCTCACGCCCGGCGCCCGGCGCGGCGGGTCAGCGCCAGGAACACCAGCATGGCGAGGCCGACGACCGCGGTCTGGATCAGCGCCATCGCGGCCGTGAGCTCCGACGAACTGCCGAACCAGCTCTCGACGATCGCCGGGGTCAGCACCTTGGACGACGGCCCCATCAGCAGGATCGAGGCGCCCAGCTCCCGCACGCTGGCGACGAACAGCAGCAGCCACGCCGCCAACAGGCCGGGCCGCAGCAGCGGCATGGTGATGGTGCGGATGCGATACGCCCAAGGCGCGCCGCAGACCTGGCCGCACTCCTCGAGGCTCTTGTCGAGCTGCAGCAGCACGCCCGAGATGGTGCGAACGCCGAGCGGCAGGAACACCGTCAGGTAAGCGATGAGCAGGATCCAGAACGTGCCGTAGATCGGGATCGGGAACACCACCCAGGCCCACATCATGCCGAACGCGAACACCAGCCGCGGCACCGCCTGCGGGAACATCACGACGTATTCGAGCGCGCCGCGGCCCGGCAGCCGGCTGCGCTGGATGATCCAGGACAGCAGGCCGGTGAGTGCGACGCCGATCGTCGCCGTCAGCACCCCGAGCAGCAGGCTGTTGCCCATCGCCGAGCGCACCGCATTCATCGACCCGGCCATCCGGTAATTGTCGAGCGTGAAGTTGGCCGCCGCCGGGAACGCGACCGCGAGGCGCTGCACCGACGCATACAGCAAGGTCAGGATCGGCAGCACCACCGACAGCAGCACGTAGGACAGGCACACCGCGAACAGCACCCAGCGCAGCCCGCCGACGTCCATCTCGCGCGGCCGGAACGCTTTCCCGCCGACGGTGACGAAGCTGCGCCGGGCGACGAGGCGCCTGTAGCAAAAAAGCATCGCGAACATCACCACGAACAGCGAAGCGCCCATGGCGGCGGCCAGCGGCAGGCGCGGCGGGTATTGCGAGACGAGCTGATAGATCGCGGTCGTGACGACGTAGAAGCGCTCCGGCGTGCCGAGCACGAGGGCGGCCGAGAACGAGCCGAGCATCTCGGCGAACACG
Organism: uncultured Alphaproteobacteria bacterium; assembly: GCA_963792675.1. Taxonomy (GTDB): domain Bacteria; phylum Pseudomonadota; class Alphaproteobacteria; order Acetobacterales; family Acetobacteraceae; genus JBBROS01. The sequence continues at coordinate 3,299,980 of CAWBWT010000002.1, read as the reverse complement.
AAGATCGCCGCACCCAAGATGCCGGGCGCCACCAGCGGCAGGGTGATGCGCAGCGCGGTGCGCCACCGCCCGCCGCCGATCACCTGGCTTGCTTCCTCGAGCGCCGGGTCCATCGACTTCATCACCGCGGCGATCATGACGAAGGCGACCGAGCCCTCGAACAGCGCCATCACCCAGGCAATGCCGAGCGGGCTGCCGATGTCGAGCAGCGGGTCCTGCCCGCCGGTGACCCGGCGCCACAGCACGTTGATGAATCCGCTCTCCGGCGCGCCCAATAGGCTCCAGGCGAAGGCGCCGAGCAGCGGGGTGACGTAGTACGGCACCGCCATCAACTGCTCCAGCGTGCGGCGGCCGGGCGTGTTGGTGCGGGTCAGGATCCAGGCGGTGAGCACGCCGAAGCCGAGCGCCATCACGGTCGCGGCGAACGAGACCAGCAGCGTGTTGCCCATGATGGTGGCGTAGTTCGGCAGGGCTGCGTAGTTGTCGAAGCCATAGGCCGTGGGCGGCCGCACGTCGGGGTCGCCGACGTCGAGCGACGCCTGCAGCAGGAAGAAGATCGGGTAGAGCACGAACACCGCGGCGACGCCCGCGACCAGCAAGCCGGCCGCGGTCTGGCCCGGCAACCAGCTTCTGCGTGCTGGAGGCGTTCCGGCGAGCGGCGCCGGGATGGCGGGGAGGCTGGCCGACATGCGGGTGGCTTACAGGCCCAGCATCCCGTTCCATTCCTTGGTGAACACCGGCTGACTTCGCGAGATACGCCGGCATGTCGGTCGGCAGCAGCAGCTTGAAATCGTGCAACTGCTTGCCCCCTGGCATCGGCTGTGAATCGCGGCGGACGGAGCCGTAATAAAGGTAGGGGTTGTTCTGATACAGCGCCTGGCCGCGGTTCGACATCAGCCAATCGATGAACAGCCGGGCGGCCTCCGGATGCGGCGCGCGGTCGACGGCGCCGGCCCAGAGCGGGCTCGACGGCAGGCCGTCCGGGGGCGCCACGAAGGCGATCGGCGCGCCCTTTTCCTTATACAGCAGGTAGCCCGCCCATTCGGCCAAGGCGCACACCTTGTCGTCGCCCTTGGACAGGCGGTCGAACAATTGCACGCGGGAGTCGAAGCCGCGCGGCCGCTGCTTGGCGAACGCTTTCCAGGTACTCGTCGCCGTAGAGCCGGCGCAGCTCGTACCACTCGACGAATTGCATGCCGGAGGTGGACTGCTTGGTGCTGATGGTGTTGCGCCAGCGCGGGTCGAGCAGATCCTTCCAGGTCTTCGGCGCATCGGCTTCCGTCACCTTGTCGGTGTTGTAGGCGATGCCGCCGAAGGTGACGCCGGTGCAGAAATAATCGCCCGGCGGGGAGCTGAGGTCCTTGGCCTCGTAGGCGGAGGCTTGCGGCGAGAGGTGGCGGGCGTAGCCGCCGCGTTTCTGGAAGTCGATCGCGGTGCCGATTTCGGAGAACTGGATCACGTCCACGTTGAAGCGCCCGGCCGACCGCTCCGCCAGCACCTTGCTGTAGAGGGCGCCGTTCTGGGCGCGCACGTAGTTGCCCTTGATCTTGGGGAAGTCCTTGCTGAACGCCTCCACCACGCTGGCCGCGGCCTGCTCGCCATCATGGGTGTAGAACAGCAGCTCGCCTTCCGCCTCGGCCTTGGCGACGTCGGCGGACGTCTGGAAATCCAGCACGGTGGCGGCGGTCCGCTCCTGCGCGCGGGCGCGGCCAATCGCGACCAGCGGCAGCGCGGCGGCGGCGGCCGTCAGGAAACTCCGGCGGTCGGGTTGGGACATGGTTCGCTCCCGCGGTCGAGGCCGTCCATCGTTGTGGACGTTGGGCGGAAAGCTTGACCGGTCCGGTGGCCGGGTCAAGCGCCGGTGGCGAGTCGCGACGTGACGGGCTCCGGGCGAGGGCCGCTAGATAAAGCGCGCCAGCCGCACCGCAGTGTGCCCGCGGCTCGCGCGCAGGCTCGGCATGATCAGCAGGCAATCGTCGTGCGGCGTGCGGATCTCGGTTTCGCCGTCGAGGGCGATCAGCGTGTTGCGCGCCGGCACTACGTCGCCGCCGCGATACGGCTGCACGAAGGCGAAGCCGGAGGTGCTCGCCGTCACCGCCATCGTCACCTCGGCGCAACGTGGCGCCGTGGCGGGCGCCGCGGCTCCCGGCACCAGGCCGGTATGCCGCAGCAGCCCGTCGATTGCCGCCTGCATCACGGTGATGGTGTCGGCGTGCCAATGTTGCCCGGCCTCCACCAGCACGGCGGCGGCGGCGGTCGCGTCGCCGCTGAAGCGCGGGTAGTCGATCAGGCGCGGACCGGTCTGGTGCCCGCGGTCGGCGACCACCAGCTCCGGGACGCCCATGGCCAGCGCGAGCGCGCGGCCTTTCACCGAGGTTCCGCTCAGCGTCAGCGGATCGGACGGCCACAGCATCGAATGCAGGTCGAGCAGCACGTCGGCGGTGTCGACGATCGGCCGCACCTCGCGCGCCCGGTCGAGCTCGAGGCTCGAGCGCGGCCCGTCGAGCACGGCCGGATCCCAGACGCGGTTCATGTCCTCGTCGATGAAGCGCGACGCCGTGGGTTGCGCCGGGTCGAACCGCTCATAGGCGGCGAGGTGCAGGAAGCCGAGGGTGAGCGATCCGCGGGCCGGGCGGATGCCGGCGCGCAGCAGGCGGTCGAGCACCACGGCGCCGGCGATTTCGTTGCCGTGCATGAGCGCGGTCAGCACGATGTGCGGCCCGGGTTTGGCGCTGCCGAACGTGGTGAAGCCGCTGACGCCGGTATTGCCGGCCCGCCATGGCCTGAGGTCGGGCGCCGTGATCGATACCGGGAAGCGCGGGATCGCGGCGGGATCCGTCCGGTTCATCGGCTTCGGGGTGCGGCGGCCATCGGTGCATCATTGCCGTTCGGCTGGCGACCGGCAACCGGGCGAGGCCGCGAATCCGCGTCGAGATGTTGGCCGTTCTGACAGGACCTGAGTATGCTGCCGAGCGGAACGAGGGGCCGGGACATGATGCGGGGGCACGCGACGGTGGACAGATCGAGGCGGCGAGGCAAACGGGCCTGATGGCCACATGGCTCGTGCGCCGGCTGATCCAGGCCGTGTTCGTGGTGCTGGCGATGACGGTGATCGTGTTCGTCGGCGTCAACGTGATCGGCAACCCGATCGACATCCTGATCTCGCCCGAGGCGGACGCGGCCGAGCGGGCGCGGGCGATCGCGGCGCTCGGGCTCGACAAGCCGTTATGGCAGCAGTACGTGGTCTTCCTCATGCGGGCTGCTGCACGGCGATCTCGGACGCAGCTTCGTGTTCAACGAGCCGGCGATGCGGGTGATCCTGCAGCGTCTGCCGGCGACGATGGAACTGGCGGTGGCGGCGGTGCTGATCAGCATCGTGGTCGGCATCCCGGCCGGGCTCTACGCCGGGATGCAGCCGAACGGGCTGCTGTCGCGCACGCTGATGGCCGGCAGCATCCTGGGCTTCAGCTTGCCGTCGTTCTGGGTCGGGCTGATGCTGATCATGGTGTTCGCGGTGCAGCTCGGCTGGCTGCCGAGCACCGGGCGCGGCGCGACCGTCGACGCTGGTGCGGCGTGCAATGGTCGTTCCTGACCCGCGACGGCCTGCTGCACATGATCCTGCCGGCGTTCAACCTGGCGCTGTTCAACGTCAGCCTGATCATGCGCCTGACGCGCGCCGGGGTGCGCGAGGCGATGCCGTCCGACTACGTGCGCTTCGCCCGCGCCAAGGGGCTGAGCGCCGGCGCGGGTCATCGGCGTGCACGTGATGAAGAACATCATGATCCCCGTCGTCACGGTGGTCGGGCTGGAGCTCGGCACCACGATCGCCTTCTCGGTGGTGACCGAGAAGCATCTTCGCCTGGCCCGGCATGGGCAAGCTGATCATCGACAGCATCAACCTGCTCGACCGGCCGGTGATCGTCGCCTACCTGATGCTGATCGTGCTGCTGTTCGTGGCGATCAACCTGGTGGTGGACCTGCTCTACACCGCGCTCGATCCGCGCGTCCGGCTGGAGGAGCAGGGTTGAGCGGCGGCGTGGCGCCGCTGCCGATAGCGCTTCGCGAGGAGTCGCCGTTCCGGCGGCTTTGGCGCTCGACTTCTCGCAATCTCGCATGGCCGTGCTCGGACTGGTGGTGATGGTGCTGATCCTGCTGGTCGCGCTGGTGGCGCCGTTGATCGCGCCGCAGAACCCCTACGACCTCGCCGTGCTCGACATCATGGACGGGCGGCAGCCGCCGGGCTCGGTGTCGGGCGACGGCAACCTCACCTTCTGGCTCGGCACCGACGACCAGGGGCGGGACATGCTGTCCGGCATCATCTACGGGCTGCGCATCTCGCTGTTCGTCGGCGCCGGCTCGGCGCTGATCGCGGGCGTGATCGGCTCGGCGCTCGGGCTTGGTCGCGGCCTATGTCGGGCGGCCGCACCGAAAGCGTGATCATGCGGCTGGTGGACCTGCAGCTCAGCTTTCCCTCCATCCTGGTGGCGCTGATGATCCTGGCCTTCATCGGCAAGGGCATCGGCAACGTGATGCTGGCGCTGATCCTGGTGGAATGGGCGTACTACGCCCGCACCGCCCGCGGCTCCGCGCTCGCGGAACGCCGGCGCGAGTATATCGAGGCCGCCGAGTGCCTGGCGCTGTCGAAGCCGCGCGTGGTGTTCCGGCATTTGCTGCCGAACTGCATGCCGCCGCTGATCGTGGTCGCGACGTTCCAGATGGCGCGCGCCATCGCGCTGGAGGCGACGCTCAGCTTCCTGGGCCTCGGCGTGCCGGTGACGGAGCCGTCGCTCGGCCTGCTGATCGCCAACGGCTACCAGTACATGCTGTCGGGCAAGTACTGGATCAGCTTCTATCCGGGCATTGCGCTGCTGGTCACCATCGTCACGATCAACCTGGTCGGCGACCAGTTGCGCGACGTGCTGAACCCGAAGCTGCGCCGATGACCGCCACCTTGGACGTGCGCGGCCTCTGCACGCATTTCTTTTCCCGCGCCGGGGTGGTCCGCGCCGTGGACGACGTATCATTCACCGTGGAACGCGGGCAGGTGATGGGGCTGGTGGGCGAGAGCGGTTCGGGCAAGTCGGTGACGGGGTTCTCGCTGCTCGGCCTGGTCGATCCGCCGGGCCGGGTGGTCGCCGGGCAGATCCGCTTCGAAGGGCGCGACATCGCCGGCTTGCCGGAGCACGAGATGCGCGCGTTACGGGGGCGGCACATCGCCATGGTGTTCCAGGACCCGATGATGACGCTTGAACCCGGTCCTGCGCATCGACACCCAGATGATCGAGGCGGTGCAGGCGCATGAGCGGGTCGGCCGCACCGAGGCGCGGGCGCGGGCGCGGGATGCGCTCGGCCTGGTCGGCATCCCGAGCCCGGACGAGCGGCTGCGCGCCTATCCGCACCAGTTCAGCGGCGGCATGCGGCAGCGCGTGGCGATCGCCATCGCGCTGCTGCACCGCCCGTCGCTGATCGTCGCCGACGAGCCGACGACCGCACTCGACGTCACCATCCAGGCGCAGATCCTGAGCGAGATGCAGTCGTTGTGCGGCAAGTTCGGCACCGCGCTGGTGTGGATCACCCACGACCTGTCCGTGGTTGCCGGCCTCGCCGACCATGTGGCGGTGATGTACGCCGGCCGCATCGTCGAAAAGGGCACGGTGGATGAGGTGCTGGATGCGCCGATGCACCCCTACACGATCGGCCTGCTCGGTTCGGTGCCGAGCCGCACCCCGCGCGGCGAGCGGCTGCGCGGCATCCCCGGCATGACGCCGAGCGTGCTGAACCTGCCGGCAGGCTGCGCCTTCCGCACCCGCTGCGCCCGGGCGAACGCGCAATGCGAGGCGGATCCGCCCGAGTTCGTGGTCGGCCCATCCGCAACATCGGTCGGCCATGCGCATCGCTGCTTCCATCCCACCATGGCGATGGTGAACGCGTGAGCGAAACGTCCGAGCCGATCCCGGCGCCGGCGCCGGCTGCGAAGTCGGGGCCGCCGCCCATCATTGAGCTGCGCCGCGTCACGAAGCGCTTCGAGAAGATGCCGGATGCGGCCGCCCGGCTGGTGCGCCGCTTGCGAGGCGCCCGGGCCGGCCGCCGGTCGTGCGCGCGGTGGACGGCGTCACCTTGCAGGTGCGGCAAGGCGAGGTGCTGGGGCTGGTCGGCGAGAGCGGCTGCGGCAAGAGCACGCTGGGCCGCATGGTCGCGGGGATCATGCCGCCGTCGGACGGCCAGGTGCTGTTCCATGGCCGCGACCGCGCCAAGCTCGAAGGCGAGGCGGCGCGCAACGCCCGGCTGCGGGTGCAGATGATCTTCCAGGACCCGTATGCCAGCCTCAACCCGCGGCTGCGGGTCAGCGAGATCGTCGGCGAGGCGCCGCGGGTGCACGGGCTGATCGAGGGCCGCCTACGAGGACGTACCTGGACGCGCAGCTGCGCCGGGCCGGGATCGACCCGGCCTATAAGCGGCGCTACCCGCACCAGTTCAGCGGCGGCCAGCGGCAGCGCATCGGCATCGCCCGGGCGCTCGCGGTGCAGCCCGAGTTCCTGGTCTGCGACGAGGCGGTGGCCGCGCTCGACGTGTCGATCCAGGCGCAGATCCTCAATCTGTTCATGGACCTGCGCCGCGAGCTCAACCTGACCTACCTGTTCATCAGCCACGATCTCGGCGTGGTCGAGCATCTGAGCGACCGGGTGGCGATCATGTATCTCGGCCGCGTGGTGGAGCAGGCGGCGACGGAGGAGATCTTCGCCCGGCCGAACCATCCCTACACCCAGGCGCTGCTGGCCGAGGTGCCGCGGCTCGATGCCCGGCGGCGCCGCTTCACCGCGATCCGCGGCGAGATCCCGAGCCCGCTGTCGCCGCCGGCCGGCTGCCATTTCCATCCGCGCTGCCCGCACGCCTTCGCCCGGTGCAGCACCGAAGCGCCCCGGCTGCGAGAGGTCGCACCCGGGCACGTGAGCGCTTGCCACCTGAACGATCGTTGAGCGCCGCATCGATGGCCGCTCACCCGGCGCCTTCCGCGCTGCACCTGCTATGGCGGCGTCTGCCGCAAGGGCCGCGCCGAGCCTTGCTCCGGCGGGGCAGCGCCTGGTTGGCGCCGCGACCCGACCAGCCGCCGCCGGCGGTCCGCCTCGGGGTCGCCGTCGCCGGCGAGCTGGACCGCGCCTCGGGCCTGGGCGAGGGGGCCCGGCTTTATCTGCGCGGACTCGAGGCGCTGGGTGTCTCGTGCTGGGAAGCCGGCGAGGGCCGGCCGCCGCCGCCGCCCGGGGTGCCGCTGGTGCTGCATGTGAACGCGGCGGCGCTGCCGCTGGCGATGCTGCGCTTGGGGCGCCGCTTGCTGGCCGGGCGACGGCTTATCGGCGTGTGGCCCTGGGAGCTGCCGGTGGTGCCGGAGTCCTGGGCGGCGGGGTTCGGCTTCGTGCACGAGGTGTGGGCGCCGTCCCGGTTCTCGGCGGCCGCGATCGAGCGGGCGATGCCGCCCGCATTCGCGCAGCGCCGGGTGCGGGTCGTGCCGTACCCGGTGGCGTGCGGCGAGACGCCTGTCGCGCCCCGCGACCGGGCGGCCCTGGGCTTGCCGGCGGACGCGGTCGTCACGCTGGTCGCGTTCAACCTGGCGTCCTCGTTCGAGCGCAAGAACCCGCTGGGCGCCATTGCCGCGCACCAGGCGGCGTTCGGCACCCGGCCGGACCGCGTGCTGCTGCTGCGGGTCGGCAACCCCGCGCATTTCCCCGGTGATTTCGAACGCCTGCAGCAAGCGGCGGCGCCCCTGCCGAACGTGAGGCTGGACACGCGGACGCTGCCGCGCGAGGAGGCGCAGGCGATAATGGCGGTGTGTGACATCGTGCTGTCACTGCATCGCAGCGAGGGGTTCGGCCTGGTGCCGGCCGAGGCGATGATGTGGGGGAAACCGGTGGTGGCGACGGCGTGGTCGGGCACGGAGGACTTCCTGGACGCGTCCTGCAGCATTCCGGTGCCGGCGCGGCTGGTGCCGGCGACCGATCCGAGAGGCGTGTTCGCCGCAGCCGGCGCCACCTGGGCGGAGCCGAACCTTGCGGCCGCGGCGGCAGCGCTGCGCCGGCTCGCCGAGGATCCGGGGGAGCGCCGGCGTTTGGGCGCGGCGGCGCGGCAGGCGGCGCCGGTCCGGCTCGGACCGGCGGCATTGGCCGAGGCGGTGCGAGGCCTCGGATTGCCCGTGCCCGGCCTGCCGCTCGGCTGATGCGCGTGCTCGTGTGGCAATGGGGCCGGCGCGGCGCCGGGCCGCTGGTCGCGGCGGCGATGGCGCGCGACCTGGCGCGAGTGCCGGGGGTGGAGACGCTGCTGTCGCTGTCCACCGGCGCGGAGTTGCTGCAGCTGCCCGGCGCGCCGCGCAACGACGTGCCGGTCGAAACCTACGAGAGCCGGGTCGGCTTCGCGTCCCGCCTCGCCACCGCGCCATGGCTGGCGGCCTCGGTCGCCCGCGCGGTGCGGCGGGCGCGGGCCGAGGTCGCCCTGTGCGCGATGCCGGCGCCGCTCGATCTGGTGATGGCCGCCGCCCTGCGGCGGGCGGAGGTGCCCTATGCGGTCGTCGTTCACGATGCCGAGCGGCACCCGGGCGACCTGTTTCCGCTGCAGATTCCGCTGCAGCGTTGGCTTCTGCGTGGCGCCGGGACGCTGTTCGCGCTCAGCACGCATGTCGCCGAGCAGCTGCGCCGGCGCGGCCAGCCGGCCGGGCAGCCGCTGCTGCTGGCGTCGCTGCCGCCGTTCGTGTTCGGGCCGCCGCCGCCGCCGGTGCGCGCCCATGGCGGCAGGCTGCGGCTGCTGAGCTTCGGGCGCCTGCTGCCGTACAAGGGGCTCGATCTGCTGGCCGACGCGCTGGAACGGCTCGGGACGCGGGAGGAGTACCGAGTTGCGCGTGGTCGGCTTCGGCCCGGAAAGCGTCGAGCTGGACCGGCTGCGCGCGCTGCCGAACGTCACGGTCGAGAACCGGTGGGTACCCGAACATGAGCTGGGCGGGCTGCTGGGCTGGGCCGACGCGCTGGTGCTGTCGCATCGCGAGGCGAGCCAAAGCGGCGTGGCCGCGGCGGCGATCGCGGCCGGGCGGTGGGTGGTGGCGACCAGGGTCGGCGGCCTGGCGGAGCAATTGGGTGGCCGGCCGACCGCGGTCTTGTGCGATCCGGAACCGGCGAGCCTGGCCGCGGCGATCGCCGGACTGTGCGGGCGAATGGCGGGCACCGTGGCGCCGAGCCGGGATTGGGTCGGCACCGCGGCAACCATCGCCAACGGCCTCGGCGAGCTGGCGCATCGGGTGCGGCCGGTGCTGATCGGAACCCGAGCGCTGCCCGCGACAAGGTGGCGACAGGCGCCCCCCGACCCGCCGCAGGTCCCGCCTCAGCGATAGCCGGGCCCAGGTACAGCAGTGCCCAGCTAGAGCAGCGAAAGCTGTTCGTGACGGCCGGGCACCCGGAACTGCGACGCGTCCAGGCGGTCACGGCCGCCGAAGCCGAGCTGCCGCCGGACCCGGTCGAACCGCTGCGCAAGCAGGTCGGCATAGGGGCCATTGCCGGTGAAACGCCGCCCGAAGGTGCTGTCGTTGAGCGCGCCGGCCCGGGTTTCGCGGATCAGCGACAGCACGCGGCGGCTGCGGTCCGGCACGTGCTCGTCCAGCCAGGCGGTGAACATGTCGCGCAACTCGCGCGGCAGGCGCAGCAGCACGTAGCCGGCGTGGCGGGCGCCGGCGCCGTGCGCGGCCTGCAGGATGCGCTCGAGCTCGGCGTCGTTCAGGCCGGGGATCATCGGTGCTGCCAGCACGGCGGCCGGGATGCCCGCTTCCGACAAGGCACGGATCGCCTGCAGCCGCCGCGCCGGCGTGCTGGCGCGCGGCTCCATGCTGCGCGCGAGGGCGCCGTCCAGCGTGGTGACCGAGACCCAGACGCGCACCAGGTTTCGCTCGGCCAGGCGCTTAAGGATGTCGGCGTCGGCCAGCACCCCGGCCGACTTCGTGACGATCGTCACCGGATGGCCGAACCGTTCCAGCACCTCCAGCACCGACCGCGTCAGCCGCAAGGTGCGCTCGACGGGCTGATAGGGATCGGTGTTGGAGCCGAGCGCTAAGGTGGCCGGTATGTAGCCGGGCTTGCTCAACTCCTGCTCGAGCAGCGCGGCCACGTCCGGCTTGAACACCAGCCTGGTCTCGAAATCGAGCCCCGGGGAGTAGCCGAGGAAGGCATGGCTCGGACGCGCGTAGCAGTAGATGCAGCCGTGCTCGCAGCCGCGATATGGGTTGACGGCGCGGTCGAAGCCGACATCGGGGCTGTCGTTCCAGGCGATTGCCGAGCGGGAGGAGTCACGCTCGAGCGTCGTCGGCAGCGGCGGCAGGGCGTGGTCGTCGCCGGACAGGAAGGACCAGCCATCGTCGACGGCGCCGCTGACCTGGCGGTCGTAGCGGCTGGCCGGGTTGCTGACGGCGCCGCGGCCGCGTCGCGCCAGACCCGGCAGGCGGGCGTCGGGGCTCGGCTCGACCAGGCTGGACCGTTCAAGCGCGGCAATGGCGTCCGGCTCGGCCTCGACACGGTGGAAAGAACCGTCGGGCATGCTCCCGTTCCCTTCTTGTTCTAACACGGACGATGCGGGCCTCAGCGCAGTCCTGTCAAGAACGATTTGGGAACAGGGCTACCGCACTGCGCCGAGATGCTCCTGAAGGCGCGGGATCAGCTCGACCAGGTTGCAGGGCCGATGCCGGGCGTCGAGCTGCCATAGCAGGATGTCGTCCCAGGCGTCCTTGACCGCCCCGGTGCTGCCGGGCAGGGCGAACAGCAGCGTCCCGGCGGCGACCCCGGCGAGCGCCCGCGACTGCATGGTCGAGGTGCCGATCTTGGCGTAGCTCAGCATGCGGAACAGCTCGCCGAAGCCTTCGATGCGCTTCTCCAGCACTTGGTCGAAGGCTTCCGGCGTAACATCGCGGCCGGTGATGCCGGTGCCGCCCGTGCTGATCACAACGTCGATGGCGGGATCGGCGACCCAGCGCCGCAGCTGCGCCGCGATCGGCCCGGCGTCGTCACGCTCCAGGGCACGCGCGCCCACATGATGGCCGGCCGCCTCGATGCGGGCGACCAGCGTGTCGCCGGAGCGGTCGTCGGCCAGCGTGCGGGTGTCGGACACCGTCAGCACGGCGACCGTCACAGGCACGAAGCGGCGGGATTCATCGATCGGCATCTAAGCGTTCTCCGGTCAGGGCCGGTGCGCCGCCTGCTCCGTCGCTCCGGACCGAGCCTGCACGCCGGGCGGCACACCGGCCGCGAGCGCGTCCAGGCTCGGTGAAGGTAACCCCATCTGGGCCGCATACAACCAGGTATAGGCGAGCGCCCGCGGGACATAGGCGCGGGTTTCTTCGCCCGGCAGTGCCTCCATGAACAGCAGCGGGTCCTCCTCGGCGCCCATCGTCGTGAGCCAGCGGCTCAGGTTGCCGGGGCCGGCATTGTAGCTGGCGAGCACCCGGATCAGGTCGCGGCCGACGTGATCGAGCCGGGTCAGCGCGAGCAGATAGCGTTGGCCGAGGTCGAGGTTGGCGGCCGGGTCGTGCAGGCGGCGACCGCGGCCCGACCCGGCCAGGACGTAGTCGGCGGTCCCCGGCATGATCTGCAACAGGCCGCGGGCGCCGGCGGCCGAGACCGCGCCCGGATCGAAGTTCGATTCGACGCGGGCCAGCGCGTAAACGAGGGCCGGGTCGACCTGGAAGCCGCCGGCGGGGCGCAGTCCGTTCGGCGGGAAGCGGACCGAGACCGGCTGCATCGTTTCGGCAATCTGGCGGGCCAGGTCGGGCAGTCCGGCGGCCCGCGCCACCAGCAGGATCGAGCGGCCGAAGCCGGGCTGGTCCTGCGTTTCGGCGACCAGCAGGCGCAGCTCCGCCGCGGCTCGCGCGGGCAGATCGACTTGCAGCAAGGCCAGCGCGCGCCGGCCGCGCGGGGTGCCGGCGACGGCGGCCACGTCCGCCTCGGCCAAGGTCCCGTCCTCGAACGGCAGCTCCGGCCGGATCGATTGGCCGAGCGTTCGCCGTGCCAGCAGGCCGTAGAAAGTCCGCGGCTCGCGCGCTGCCCGCTGCATCCACGGGCCGTAATGGCCGCTCGTGACCAGGCTGACGCGCGCCGACCAATAAGCGGCGCCGGCGCGCAGCCCACGCGAGGCCAGCGGCGCGCGGTATGCGGTGTCGAATAGGGTGCGAGCGTCCTCGAAGCGGCCCAGTCGCCAAGCCGCGAGGCCCCCCACCCAAGCCGCGAGGCCGACCGCGCCGTGCACTTGCTCCGCCGCGGACGTGCCCAGGGCCAGCGCCTCGGCGTCGCGGCCGAGGCTGAAGGCGGCGCGGGCGATCTCGGCCTGCAGCAGGGCGACGTAGCTCGGCGACAATTGGCGGGCGCCGGTGACAATCTGACCTGCGCGCCGCAAGTTGCCGTCGTAGGCCGCTTCGCGGACGGCGCGATCGAGGTCCGGGTCGCGGACCAGCCAACGGTCGCCGACCTCGATATCGTCGCCCATCGGCACGGCGTCGAACGCCGGCAGCACCGGCGCCGGCGGGGCGGCGGCGCCGCGCGGCAACCGCGTGAGCAGCAGCGCGTGGATGGAGCCTGCCTCCGGCAGCGCGGCGTAGGCGGCGAGCCAAGCCTGCAGGTCGGACGCGCTCGGACGCGAGCTCGGCGCGAAGAAGCGTTCGGCCAGGATGTGACCGTCCAGCAGGTGGTCGGCGAGGCCATCGAGCGGTAGGCCGGGTGCACTCAGCGCTTGGCGGATCTGCCGCGCGGCGGCGGCCGAGAGCGGGCGGGGCAGGGCGACCGGCTCGCGTCCCGACGCGAGGCGCGGCACCGCGAGCGCCACGTCGTCCGGCGCCGCCTCGCCCGGCGGAGTTTGGGCGCTCGCTGGCCCTGCAACGGCGGCGAGGGCCAGGGTGGCGGCGGTGAGGACGATGAGGGCGGGTCTGCGGCGATGCCGGGCGGCAGGAGGCAACGCTCTCATCGCCGATCCCGCTACATCTCCTGACGTTTCCTGACAAGACTCGTTCGGCGGAGGAATCCAAATTTTTATTCGGCGGCGCTGTCCAGTGCGGCGCGCAAGTTGAGCAGGTCGGCCCAGATCGCCTGCTTGTTGGCGGCGGTCGAAAGCCAGAGGTCGGGCGGCAGCGTCGTCAGCGCCGGCACCGGCGTCTCGAGGCCGGGCAGGGCGACGTCGCGCCATTGGCCGCGGGCCTTGCGGAACCCACCCGGCTCGCCGCCCAGCGCCGCATAGGGTGCGGCGCCCATCAGCACCAGCCGCCGCGGCCGCACCAGCGCCAGCAAGCGGTAGAAGAACGGCAGCGCCGCCGCCCGCTCCGCCTCGCTGATCGGCCGCCCGCCCGGAGCGCGCCACGGCACCAGCAAGGCGAGCAGCAGGTCGTCGCGGCCCAGCCCGGCGCTGCGCAGGACGTGGTCGAGCCGGTCGCCGGCCGGGCCGCTGAAGGCGCGGCCGGCGCGATCGTCGTCCGCGCCGGGCGCTTCGCCGACCAGCAGCAGGCCCGATTGCGGGTTGCCGCTCGGGGCAACGGTGGTGGATGCGGTGGCGCGCAGCGGGTTGGCTTCGAAGGTGTCGGCGGCCGCGTAAAGCGCTTCGAGGCTTGCCGCCGCGGCGGCCCGTTCGACCGCCAAGCCAGGGCCGGCCGCGAGCGGCACCACGGTCTGCCTGCCGGCGGGTGCGGCCGACGCTTCTGGAACCCGCGCCGCCGGCCGGACCGGGGCCGCGGCGGCCGGTGCGAAACGGTCGAGCGGCTCTGTCAGCAGGGCCTCGTCGGCGCCCCATTCGACCTGCAGCCGCAGCGCCGCCAACTCGTCCAGTGCCCCGCCTCCGACCGCCGCCCGAGCCATGTGGTCCCGCCGCCCATCGCGGGCGGGAAATGGCCGGAAGAGACACTTGTGCGAGGCCGGGGTTTTGCGCAACCCGCGAAAGACCCTAGTTTAGAGGCTAGGGCTGGGAGGTCTTGATGGCGGAACGCGAGGCGATGGAATTCGACGTGGTGGTGGTGGGGGCCGGTCCGGCCGGCCTCGCGGCCGCCATCCGGCTGAAGCAGCTCGCGCCCGAGTCCACCGTGTGCGTCGTCGAAAAGGGCGGCGAGGTCGGCGCCCACATCCTGAGCGGCGCTGTGGTCGAGCCGCGCGCGTTGAACGAGCTGATCCCGGATTGGCAGGCCCAGGGCGCGCCGCTGCTGACACCGGCCAAGGACGACCGCTTCCTGTTTCTGACCGAACGGCGCAGCTACCGGTTGCCGACGCCGCCGCAGATGCACAACCACGGCAACTATATTTGCAGCCTTGGCGACGTGGTGCGCTGGCTCGGCCAGCAGGCCGAGGCGCTGGGGGTGGAGATCTACCCGGGCTTCGCCGCCGCCGAGGTGCTGATCGACAACGACCAGGTGGTCGGCGTCGCCACCGGCGACATGGGCATCAACAAGGAAGGCGAGCCCGGCGCCAACCACGCCCCCGGCATGGAGCTGCGCGCGCCCTACACGCTGTTCGCCGAGGGGTGCCGCGGCAGCCTGACCAAGCAGGTCATGGCGCACTTCAAGCTGCGCGAGGGCCGCTCGCCGCAGACATACGCCATCGGCATCAAGGAGCTGTGGGAGATTCCGGCCGCGCAGCATAGTCCAGGGCTGATCGAGCACACCACCGGCTGGCCGCTCGACAAGAACACCTATGGCGGCTCCTGGCTGTATCATTTCGGCGACAACCTGGTGTCGTATGGGTTCGTGGTCGGATTGGATTACCGCAACCCGTTCCTGTCGCCGTTCGACGAGATGCAGCGGTTCAAGACCCATCCGGCGATGCGCAAGCATTTCGAGGGCGGCCGTCGGGTCAGCTACGGCGCCCGCGCCTTGAGCGAGGGCGGGTTCCAGTCGATCCCCAAGTTGACCTTTCCCGGCGGCGCGCTTGTCGGCGATGCGGCCGGGTTCCTCAACGTGCCGAAGATCAAGGGCACCCATGCGGCGATGAAGTCGGGCATGCTGGCGGCCGAAGCGGTGGCCGAGGCGCTGGCCGGCAACCGTCCGGCCGAGCCGAGCGCGTTCGAGGACAAGTTCCGCGAAAGCTGGCTGCACGACGAGTTGCGCGGGGCGCGCAACATCCGCCCGGCCTTCGCCCGCTTCGGCCTCTATGGCGGCATCGCCTATTCCGCAGTCGATACGTTCGTGTTGGGCGGCAAGGCGCCGTGGACGTTCAAGCACAAGCACCCCGATAATGAGAGCCTGGCAACCGCGGCGCGCTCGCGGAAGATCGACTACCCGAAGCCGGACGGAACGCTGACATTCGACAAGCTGTCTTCGGTGTTCATCAGCAACACTAATCACGAGGAAGACCAGCCGGTGCACCTGCGCCTCAAGGATCCGTCGCGCTGGCAGTCGGTGAACTGGGACACCTACGGGAGCCCGGAAAGCCGCTACTGCCCGGCCGGGGTCTATGAGGCGGTGGGCGTAGAGGAAGGCAAGCCGCGGCTGCAGATCAACGCGCAGAACTGCGTGCACTGCAAAACCTGCGACATCAAGGACCCGACGCAGAACATCGACTGGCAGGTGCCCGAAGGCGCCGGCGGCCCGAACTACCCGAGCGGGATGTGAGGATGGGCCTTGACGCCGCCCGGCAGGTCCGGCGCGCCGCGTTGCTCGTGCTGTCGATGCTGTCGGCGTGTGCGGCCAACGATTACGGGGTCGACGACGTGGGGGCGCCGTCGCACTTCCGGCCGACCGGGGTCTATGGCGCCTACCTTGAAGGGCGGTTCGCGGCCAAGCGGGCCGACCTCGACACCGCGGCGGAAAAGCTGGGCGAGGCGGCGCGGGCCAGCGGCGTGCGCGAGGTGGTCAGCCAGGCCTTCCTCGCCAGCGTGCTTGCGGGGCGGCCCGATGCGACCGCGCTGGCGGCGACGCTGCCGGACAACCCGGTGGCGCAGCTCGTGCTGGCCGACGCCGAAGCGCTCGGCGGCCACTGGGACGAAGCCGAAGCACGCTTCACCGCCCTGCCGCAGCAGGGGCTGACGCAGGTGCTGCGGCCGATGCTGGTGGCCTGGGCGCAAGCCGGCGCCGGGCGCATTTCGGCCGCTCTGGCCACGCTGCAGCCGTTCGTCGAAGCCGGCCGGCTGCGCGGGGTGATGGCGCTGCATTCGGCGATGATCGCCGATTTGGGCGGCCAGACCGCCGACGCCGCACGGCTGTATCGGATCGCCCAGACCGAGTACGGCGGCATCAACCTGCGGCTCGGCGTCGTGCTCGCAAGCTGGCAGGCCCGCAGCGGCTACATGACCGAGGCGCAGCGCATCGTCCGCGAGATCGCCAGCGGCGGCGGCAGCGACCTCGGCATGTCGCGGCTGGCGCTGGAAGCGGACGTGTCGAACCGGCCGGTGCGCAACGCGACCGACGGGATCGCCGAGGCCTATCTCGCGATGGGGGCCACCTTGCGGCAGCAGGACGCGGCCGACACGGCGCTGATCCTGCTGCGGCTCGCGTTGACGATGCGCCCGGATTTCACCGCCGCCCGGCTGCTGCTGGCCGATACGCAGGAAGCGGCCCGGCGGCCGCGCGCCGCGCTCGAGACGCTGTCGGCGGTGCGCTCGGACGACCCGCTGATCGCCATGGTGCGGCTCCGCCGGGCATCGCTCACGGATTCGGTGGGCGACTCGGACGAAGCCGCCCGGATGCTGCAGGCGATGGCGCGGGACTATCCGGATCGGCCGGAACCCTTGGCCCAGGCCGGCGACATCCTGCGCCGCAACAGCCGCTTCAACGAGGCGGTCGCCACGTACGACAGCGCCATCGCCCGCGTCGGCACGCCGAGCCGGTCCAACTGGGTTCTGTTCTACGACCGCGGCGTGGCCGAGGAACGGGCGGGCAATTGGCCCAAGGCGGAAAGCGACTTCCTGTATGCGCTCGAACTGGCGCCGGAGCAGCCGAACGTCCTCAACTACCTCGGCTATGCCTGGACCGAGCGCGGCGAGCACATCGAGCAGGCCCGGCACATGATCGAGCGCGCGGTGCAGCAGCGGCCGAACGACGGTTCGTTCATCGACAGCCTCGGCTGGGTGCTGCTGCGGACCGGCGATGCGCCGGGGGCGCTCAAGAACCTGCAACGGGCGGTGGAGCTGCAGCCCGAGGACGCCGTGATCAACGGCCATCTCGGCGACGCCATGGCCGCGGTGGGCCGCTGGCGCGAGGCCGAATTCCAGTGGCGGCGGGCATTGCTGCTGAAACCCGACCCGGACGATGCCGAGCGGATCAACCAGAAGCTCGCTTCGCTGCCGAAGGCGGCGGCGCGGCCGGGCTCCTCCCAGGCCTCGGTCCCGACTCCCACCATTCGCTGACCATGCGCCAACGACGCCAGGACCTGCTGGCGGAGGCGGCCCCGGCCAAGGTCAACCTGTTCCTCCGTGTGGTCGGGCGGCGGCCCGACGGCTACCACTTGCTCGACAGCCTCGCGGTCTTCCCGGCGGTCGGCGACGTGGTGTCGGCGGCGCCGGCGGATCGTTTGTCGCTGGCCTTGGACGGGCCGTTCGGGGCAGGGCTCGCAGCCGAGGCGGACAACCTCGTGCTGCGCGCGGCGCGGGCGCTGGCGGCGTCGGCGGGAGTGCCGGCGCGGGCCGCGCTGCGGCTGCGGAAGAACCTGCCGGTTTCGAGCGGCATCGGCGGCGGCTCGGCCGACGCGGCGGCGGCGCTGCGGCGTGCTGGCGCGGCTATGGGACGTGGCGTTGCCGGCGCCGATGCTGGCAAAGGTGGCGCCCGGGTTGGGGGCGGACGTGCCGGTGTGCCTGGCGTCGGAGCCGGCCCGCATGGGCGGCGTCGGCGAAGTGCTCGCGGCCGCTCCGGCGCTGCCGGCGTTCGGGATTGCGCTGGTGAACCCGGGCCTCGCGGTCTCGACGCCGGCGGTGTTCGGGGCCCGCGCGGCCGGGTTCTCGGCGCCCGCAAGCCTACCCGAGCGATGGGACACGGCCGCGGCGATGGCCGATGCGGTCGGCCGGCTCGGCAACGACCTGCAAGCGCCGGCGGTGGTTTTATGCCCGGTGATCGACGCCGTGCTCGACTGGTTGCGCCGCCGGCCGGGCTGCCTGCTGGCGCAGATGAGCGGATCGGGTGCGACCTGCTTCGCCTTGTTCCCGGACGCCGCCGCCGCCCACCGCGCGGTGGCGGACGCGCCGCCGGGCTGGTGGGCTTGGGGCGGCGATTGCGCCCGCTGAGACTTTACGAGAGGCCGGTCGCGCGCGTATGGGGAAGGCGGTGCTGGGGCGTCGCCAAGCGGTAAGGCAGCGGACTTTGAATCCGCCATTCGAAGGTTCGAATCCTTCCGCCCCAATCCCCCCGCCCTAACTCTCTTCTCAACGGCGCCGTGCGTGCAGCAGCGCGCTCCCGGTGATGATCAGCGCGAGCCCGGCGAACGGTACCAGACCGCCGGCCAGGTCGCACCCGGGGCGAGCCGCGGCAGCAGCAGCCACGCCGCCGCGAGCCAGGCTGCGATGGCGGCGGCGAACGGCCCGTCGTCGACGAACAGGCCGATGAACTCGGACCAGGCCGCGGCCAGCCAGCTCATGCCGCCGGCCGGCGGCATGCGCCGACTGTCAGCACCGCCGTTGCCAGGAACCCGGCCGTGAGCCCCAGCAACGACCAATCGCCGGCCGGCCAGCGCAGGCCCATGGCCTCGCCGATCCAGAACGTGCCGAAGGCGCACAGCAGCACGCCGACCCCGAACTTCAGCTGGTTCTCCGGGATCATCGACACCGGCCGGTGCAGCGCCAGCCCGAGCGCCACCACCAGCAGCAAGGCCGCTGCCGCGCCCAGGCTGGCCGGGAGCAGCAGGCCGGTTCCGGCCGCACCCATCGCCACGACGATGAACACGACCTCGATTCCCTCGATCATCGTGATCTTGAACGCGGTGCCGACCGCGACCCGGTCCCAGCCGGCGCCGGCACCGCCCAGGCCGCGCAAGGCCGTGGTTTCGCGCGCATAGGCCGCTTCCTCGTCGTGCAGCGGGATGATCCCGGCCGAGCGCAGGATGGCCTTGCGCAGCCAGCGCATGCCGAACAGCAGCAGCAACGCGCCGAGCACCCCCTGAACCCAGTCGAGCGGAATCCCCGTCAGCGCCGGGCCGAGCACGACGACGATCGCGACCAAGGCGAGCAAGGCAAGGCCGGTGCCGCCGAGCGCGCCGCGCCAGCCGCGCACGGCGCCGACCGCGAGCACGACCGTGAGCGCTTCGACGAACTCGACGAGCGACGCCAGGAAGGCCGCGAGGGCGGTGGGTCCGGCGTGGGTCCAGTCGATCGCCATGGCATGCCTTTCTCGAACTCGCGGCCCGCGCCCCGCGGCGGGCGGCAACGTGCTATCATGGGGGATGACGACACGACCATGCCCGGTGCGGACGGACCGCTAGAGCATGATCCGGTCAATCGGGGTCATCCATCGGATGCACATGCTCGCAAAACCAAGCAGGCTAGAGCTCAAGCCGATCCGCTTCGATCGGATTGGGCTCTAGCCCCATGTTGATCCCGATCGCCCCCGGCATCGCCTTCGACCCGCGCGAGCTGGAGGAAAGCTTCATCCGCGCGTCGGGTCCGGGCGGGCAGAACGTCAACAAAGTGTCCACGGCGGTGCAGGTACGGCTCAACCTGCGTCGGCCCGGCTCGTTGCCGGAAGCGTTGCGGCAGCGGGTCGAGCGGCTGAGCGCCGGGCGGGTGACGGCCGACGGGGTGCTGGTGCTGACCGCGCAGCGGCACCGGTCGCAGGATCGCAACCGCCAGGAAGCGCTGGAGCGGGTGGTCGAGATCCTGCGTGCGGCGTCGGTGCGGGTGGCACGGCGAGTTGCCACCAAGCCGAGCCTGTCGGCCCGCAAGAAGCGGGTCGAACAGAAGGTGCAGCGCGGCACAGTCAAGCGCCTACGCGGCGCGCCCGACCAGGATTAGGCGCGCCGGAGCCGTTACCTTCGGTCGAACAATGCTTTAGGACTGGGCGTCCGGGCTCACCACCAGGCAGCTCGTGTGCGCCCGGCTCAGCTTCTCGCAGGCCTGGGCAGCGGTATCGCGGGACATGCCGGTCAGGCGGGCGCGATACAGGGTGCCGTGCGGTTGCCGCACCGGGGTGACGCTGCTGCGCGCGCCAGCCAGGCTGTCGCGGGC
This sequence comes from uncultured Alphaproteobacteria bacterium, assembly GCA_963792675.1. GTDB lineage: Bacteria > Pseudomonadota > Alphaproteobacteria > Acetobacterales > Acetobacteraceae > JBBROS01. The sequence goes on along the minus strand of CAWBWT010000002.1, from coordinate 3,279,847 downwards.
GTGGTCGCGGGCCGCATTGGTCGCGGCGGCGGCGATGCCCTGGTTGGCGAAGGCGCCGACCTGCACCGCCCAGCCGCCTGACGCGAAGCCTCCGGAGTTGAGGCCGCTGTGGCGCATGCCGACCGGCTCGGCGTTGGCGGGCGTGACCAGTGCGAAGGCCGAACGCGACGGCGCGGCCGGAACCAGCGCGGCGGCGGCAAGCTGCTGCGCCGAGCGCGGCGGCTCCCGGTAGCTGGGTATTGGCGCGTACGGTGCGGGACTGGCCGGCAGTGCCCGTGGCGGTTCCGGCAGTTGCGCGAACTGCATGGTGTCGCGCCGCCGCGGGACCGGCGCCGGCGTGTAGACGGGCGCACTGTCTGCGTAGCGCGGGCGGACCGGCTCCGAATCGGGCGCCTCGGCCACCTCGATCGGCTGCGGCCGGAGCACGATGTAGGGGGAGGCGGGCTGCGGCGGCTGCGGTAGTGCGGCAGTCTGTATTGGCACGGCCGATGAGGCAGGTTGCGGGGCAGGCAGCGGCTGCGACAGCACCGGTGCGGATTGCCCGGCGACCACGGTCGGCGCGGGCGGGGTGAGCACGATCGGCGCAGGATCGGACGGATAGGCGGCCAGCACCGGACCGGCCGGCGGCGCGCTGTAACGGCTACTGCCGGAATAGCGGCTGCCGTCGGGGATGGTGAACGGCACCGCGTTCATGGCGTATTGCTGACCCGGCGAGCCGCTGCGCGGCTCCGACCCGGCGATGCGCGGCCCGATCGCCGCGACGTAGCGGCGGGTTTCCTCGGGCAAGGTGCGGTTGCGGGTCAGGTAGTCGTCGAGCCGGCCCGGCCCCGCGTTGTAGGCGGCGAGGAAGCCCGGCGAGCCATAGATGTCGTACATCTCGCGGATGTAGGCGGTGCCGGCGAGGATGTTGTTGTGCGGGTCGTACGGGTCGTCGCCAAGCTCGGGGTAGCGCACGCGGATCTCGTCGTAGGTGGCCGGCATCACCTGCATCAGGCCCATGGCACCGGCGCCCGAGGTGATCAGACTGCCGCCGCGGCCATACAGGTTGCCGCCCGACTCCTGGCGCATCACCTCGCGCACCCAACGCTCGGGCACGTCGAACTTGGCGGCGGCCTCGATGATGTAGGGCCCCCAGGGGTCACTGGCGGACCCGGGCGAGGCATAGGTGCGGCCGGCGCGAGCGCGATATTGGGTCGATTCCTGCTGCGCCGAGACGTGCGGCCCGCTGGAGCAGCCGCCGAGCAAGGCGACCGCGGCGACACAGCCGGCGGCGTAGGGCAACGAGGAGCGAGCGACACGAGTGGCAGTCAAACGCGGCCTCCGTCAGAGCGGCCCGCCGGGCCTACGCCACGGCAGGGCCGGGCGTGTTCACAACGTAACAACGGTTGGAAGCCGTCGCTCAGGCGCCTAAAGAGGAACCTCCTTCAACGCCCTAGCCCGACACGCGATTCGACGCAATCTTCATTGCACTCCAGACGTGACATATTTCTGGCCGGCGTGTCGTCGCGGTGACACGGAGCCCGCCGTGTTGCGGGGCACGAGGGGATCGGCTACTGCCGCGCGACCCATGAGCGCCTCCCTTCCCGATACCGTTCCACTGCCGGCCGGCGATCTCCGGCTGCACTCCGACCTGACCTGGCGGGCCCGGCAAACCCAGGCGATCGGCGACGCGGCGGCAACCTTGCAGCTGTGGCGACTCGCCGCGGCGCTCGGCTGGTTCGACATCCGGCTGCGCTATCGCGGCTCGGTGCTCGGCCCGTTCTGGCTGACGCTCTCGACCGCGGTCATGGTGGTCGCCTTGGGCATCTTGTACTCGGCGCTGTTCAAGATGGAGCTGCACGACTACCTGCCTTACTTGGCGCTGTCCCTGGTGCTGTGGAATTCACTGGCCGGCGTGGTGAGCGAGGCCTGCACCTGCTTCCTGTCCGGCGAGGGCATGATCCGGGCGATGCGGATGCCGTTCACGCTCTACGCGGCGCGGGTGATGGTGCGCAATTCGCTGGTGCTGCTGCACAACGTCGCCGTTATCGTGGCGGTGTATGCCTGGTTCGACGTTTGGCCCGGCTGGCGCGCGGTGTTCGTGCTGCCGGGCATCGCGATCTGGCTGCTGGACGGAATGGCGGCGTGCCTGCTGCTGGGGGCGCTGTGCGCGCGGTTCCGCGACATCCCGCCGATCGTCGCCAGCCTGATGCAGATCGCCTTCTTCATCAGCCCGATCATATGGAAGCCGGAGCTGCTGGCCGGGATGCAGCGCGAGCTGCTGCCGCTCAACCCGTTCTTCAGCCTGCTCGAGATCGTGCGGGCGCCGCTGTTCGGCATGTTGCCCGACGCGGTCGTATGGACCTCGGCGCTGGGCTACAGCGCGCTGCTGATCGGGGTGGCCTGGGTCGCCTTTGTGCGGGTGCGCGGGCGCCTGGCGTTCTGGGTCTAGCGCGGTGGCCTCGATCGAGATCAAGGGCGTGGACGTGGAGTTCCCGATCTACCACGCCAACAGTCGCAGCCTGAAACGGACCGTGTTCGCGGTTGCAAGCGGCCGGCTGCAGGAGGACGCCCGGCACCGCATCGTGGTGCAGGCCCTGCGGAGCGTCAGCGTGCGGGTGCAGAGCGGCGAGCGGCTGGGCCTCGTGGGCCATAACGGCGCCGGCAAGACGACGCTGCTGCGCACCTTGGCCGGCATCTACGAGCCCGCGGTCGGCGAGGTGCACGTCCAGGGCAGCATCGGCGCGCTGCTGGACCCCAATCTGGGCATGAATTCGGAGATGACCGGGCGCGAGAACATCGTGCTGCGCGGATTGATGAACGGCCTCGACAAGCCCGCCATCCGGCGGCTGGAGGAGGACGTGCAGGCCTTTGCCGAGCTGGCGGAGTTCCTCGACCTGCCGCTGCGCTTCTACAGCTCGGGCATGGTGGTGCGGCTGGGCTTCGCGCTGGCCACCGCGATCCGGCCCCAGGTGCTGCTGATGGACGAATGGTTCCTGGCCGGCGACGCCGCTTTCATGGAGAAGGCGAAAGTGCGGCTCGAGGACATGGTGCGGGGCGCCGAGATCCTGGTGCTCTCGTCGCACAGCGCCGAGGTCATCCAGGATTGGAGCACGCGGGTGATCTGGATGGACCAGGGCCGGGTGCGCGACGACGGGCCGCCCGAGGCGGTGCTGGCCGCCTATGCCGCGTCTGTCGCGGCCTGAGCGCACAAAGGCTGACGGAACCTGACTTGAGACGCGCTGTTCCCAGGCGCTAGCTCCACTGCGGCGTTGTTGAAGGTGCGGGGGATGGGGTTCGGCACGGCAGACCAGCCCAGGGCACCGGCGTCGCTGGTGGCCGCGACGCTGGCAGCATTGGCCGCGGCGATCGCCGCGACGCCGGCGCGGGCCGCCGGCAACCTGGTCGTCAACGGCGACTTCGAGCAGTTCAGCAACCCGTCCGCGACTCCGACCGCCTCCTACCAGCTGAACTCGCCGCACACGGCGACCGGCGGCACGCTGACCGGCTGGGCGAGTGCCGGCTACTCGTTCGTGTTCAACGCCGGCAGTGCCGACACGACGGGCGCCTACTCCAGCGAATACAACAACACGCTCAAGCTGTGGGGGCCGAACAGCGGCGCGGCCAACGGACTGACTGCGGCGAGCCCGACCGGCGGCAACTTCCTCGCCAACGACGGCGCCTACGAGCAAGGCGCGTTGACGCAGACGATTAGCGGGCTGACCGTCGGCTACACGTACCTGCTGTCGTTCTGGTGGGCGGCCGGGCAGCAAACCGGCTACACCGGCGCCACCACGGAATCGTGGGGCGTGACGTTCGGCAGCCAGACTTACAACACCGAAACCGTGAGCAACCCCAGCCAGGGCTTCACCCCCTGGCGGCAGGCGGTGTTCAGCTTCGTGCCGACCTCGGCCAGCCAAACCCTCTCGTTCCTGGCCGCCGGCGCGCCGTCGGGCACACCGCCGTTCTCGCTGCTCGATGGCGTCGTGCTGATGGCCCCGGAACCCTCGAGCCTCGCGGTCGTCGCCGTCGGCTTGCTCGGCGCCGTTTGGTTGGGCCGCTCGCGCCGCCGCCCGGCGCCGGCTCCGGTGCGGATCGGCTGACCCGGCCGCGGCACGTGCGGGCATGAGCGCCGGCCCCACCGGAATCCCGCGGCGGCACCGGCTGCTGCGCGCCAGCGCCTTGACGGCGGCGCTGCTCGCGCTGACGGCCGGGGGCGCGGTCTACCTCTGGCATGGGCGAACCGACCCGGTCCGGCTCGCGGAGCGGCTGGAAGCAGCCGGCGATCTGCGGGCCGCCTGGGTTGAGCTGCGCCGCGCCGCGCACGTTGCTCCACGCGACGCCGGCCTGCATCTCCGCCTGGCCGAGCTGCAGATGAAGCTCGCCGACCCCGTTGCCGCCGAAAAGGAGTTCCGTGCCGCACGAGGGCTGGGCGCCGAGCGCTCGGCCGTCACCCTGCGGCTCGCCGATGCGCTGCTGGCGCAAGGTCAGTATGACGAGACCCTGCGCCAGGTGCCGCCGACCGGGGCGACGCCGGCGGTGACGGCCAAGAACCTGTTCATGCGCGCGGTGGCGCAGCTTGGGCTCGATGACACCGCGGCGGCCACAGCCAGCCTGGCGGCGGCGCGGAGCGCGGCGCCGGATGCGATCGAGGTCGCGCTCATCGCGGCCCGGGTGGCCGCGGCCCACGCGGACTATGCCGAGACCGAGGCGCAGGTGGACGCGGTGCTGCGGCGCGACCCGGCGCAGATCGACGCGCTGCTGATGAAGCAGCAGATCGTGACCGCGCGCGACGACCACGCGGCCGCGCTCGAACTGGCGGCGCGCGCGGTGCGCTCGGCCCCGTTCTCGGCGATGGCGCGCATCCGCCATGCGACCGAGCTGCTGTATGCAAAGCAGGACGACGCGGCGCAGGCCGACGTGGATGCCGTGCTGGAGCTGCAGCCGCGCTTCATCGAGGCGGTCTACCTGAACGCCGTCCTGCTGGCCCGCCGGGGCAACTACCACGACGCGGCCGTGGAACTGGAGAGGCTCGACGGCGTGCTCGGCCGCTTCCCGCAGGCGCTTTATTACAACGCGCTGATCGCGGCCAATCTCGGCCGGGTCGAGACCGCGGTCGACTACGCGCGCCGCTACAACATGCTGGTCCCCAGCGACCCCGACGGGATCAAGCAGCTGGCGCGATCCGACATCGCCGCCCGCGCCTCGGCCCACGCGATCCCGATCCTGGAGCGCGCGGAGGCGGCCGGACTGGCCGATGCCGAGATGCTGGACCTGCTGGGCAGCGTCTACGGCAACGTCGGCAACACGCCGGCGGCGCTGGATGCGTTCGAACGCGCGGCGGCCGCGGCGCCCGGCGACGGCCCCATCCTGACCCATCTCGGCCTGGCGCAGATCCAGGCCGGCCGCGTTGCCGCCGCGGCCGGGACGCTCGCCCGCTCGGTGGAGATCGCCCCCGCCCAGCCGGCGCCGGCCGAGGCGCTGGTGTCCGCCGCGATCGGCGAAGGCGACCTCGGCAAGGCAACCGCGGCGCTGGCCGTGCTGCGGGCGCGCGCCGGCGAGAGCCAGGCGGTCGGCATCCTGTCCGGTATGATCGAGGTGCGCCGGCAGAACCTCGAGGTGGCACGGGCCGCGTTCGCGGACACGCTCCGCCGCTTCCCGGCGTCGCTGGCGGCCAAGCTCGACGGGGCGCGCGTACTCGTGCTGCAAGGCCGCCGTGACGACGGCATGGCGATGATGGACGAGGTGCTGGGCCAGGATCCGGGCCACGTCGCCACCCTGAACAGCTATCTGCCGCTGCTGCTGCAGGACCGGCAAACGGACCGCGCAGTTGAAGTGCTGGCCGCGGCGCACGCGGCCGATCCGCGTCGGGCCGGGTTCACGGCCGCACTGGCCGACGTCCTCGTGCTGGCAGGGCAGCCGAAGCGCGCGGTCGACGTGCTGACCGAGGCGCGCAGCGAGGGCCCGCTGCCGCCGTTGCTGCTGGCCTCGCTGGCCCGGGCCCAGGCGCAGGCGGGGATGACGCACGACGCCAAGGCAAGCTTCCGCGCGGTGCTGCAGATGATGCCGGACGACGTGGTCGACCGCACCGGACTGATCGACGTCCTGCTGCGCGACCGCGACTACGACGCGGCGCGGAGCGAGCTGCTGGAGGGCTTGGTTCGGGCCTCAGGCAATTTCCGCTTCATGTCTACGCTCGTGGAGCTCGAAGCGCAGACCAAGGGCTTGGACGCCGGCCTGCTCCTGGCCGAGGCGTTGCGCGCGGGTCCCGAGCACCGGCCGTTCGCTACCTTGCTGAAGGGCGACGCGCTGATGCGGGCGCGACGCTTCAATGCCGCCGCGCGCGCCTTCCTCGACGAATACGCCGCAGCGCCCGACGTGCCGCCGCTGCTGCGCGCCGCGGCGGCACTGTCGGCGTCCGGACAGGACGAGGAGGCGGCGCGGCTGCTGCGGCAATGGCTGAAGACGGCGCCGAACACGCCCGCGGTGCTTGCAGACCTGGCGAAACTCGACCTGCGCGCCAACCGGCTGGCCGAGGGCCAGGCACGGCTCGAGACGCTGCTGGCGATGCTGCCGGACCATCCGGCGGCGCTGAACAACCTGGCTTGGACCTACCAGCTGCGCGGCGACAAGCGGGCGCGGGAAACGGCGCAGCGCGCCTACCTGAAGGCGCCCGGCCCGGACTCGGCGGACACGCTCGGCTGGATCCTGCTCGTCGAGGGCGAGTCGGCGGCCGCGCTGCCATTGCTGCAGCAGGCCGGATCGGCGCGCCCGTCCGATCCCGCGGTGCAATACCATTGGGCGGCGGCGCTGCGTGCGGGCGGGCGCGCGGCCGAGGCGGCGCCCATCCTGGAAGCGTCGCTGCAGACTCGGGAGCCGTTCCCCGAGCGGAAGGATGCCGAGCGGTTGCTGCGCGAGCTGGTGTCGGCGCGGCCGCGTCAGTGATGGCGCCAGGGGATCTCGGCCGGCGCCGGTGCTGTCGGGTCGAAGCGGAGCCATTCGCCATTGCCGACCGAGCGGCCGGTCAGCGACATGATGAACCCCCAATGGCACACCACCAGCGTGTCGCCCCAGTCCGGAAGGGCGGACATCTCGGCCCGAAACAGCGCCGCCCGGGCGAGCACCTGGTCGGCCGGCTCCTCGATTTGCGGCCACCAGATCTCGTCGATGCCGGAGAAGTCGTGCTCGGGCCAGGCGGCGACCAGGTCGCCGCGCCGGCTACCGACGTCGCAGGTGAAGGCGTAGCGCTCGCGCACCACCGGGTTCACCAGGACCGGAAGGCCGAGCCGACGGGCGATCGGCGCGGCCGTCTGCAGCGCGCGCGTGTAAGGCGAGGCGAGAATTCGCCGGAATCCCTCCGGCGCGAGGGCCTCGGCGGCGGCGGCGGCCTGGTCGTGGCCGAGCGCGGTCAGCTTGGGATCCGGGATCCCCGGATCCACCCGGTGCCGGGTAAAGTGGAGGTTGAACTCGCTCTGACCGTGGCGCAGGAGGATCATCGCTGCGGCTTAGTCGGGCGTGATCGCCGGGGCAAGGCGACAGGTACAAGCGAGGACGTGATCACCTGGCCTTCGTTGTTTCCCGGCCTGGCCCCGCCTATGTGTGAAGCCACGATCGAAGGATTGTACCATGGGCGCCGGTTTCCCTATCGACCTCTTGCTGTTCGGCATGATCGCGGCATTTCTCGTTCTGCGGCTGCGCGGCATTCTGGGCCGGCGCACCGGATTCGAGCGTCCCTCGCAGGCGGAGCGGTCGAGCGGTCCGGTGACAGTGCCCGGCATCGGACGGCCCGGTCCGGTGATCGACGCGGCCGCCGAGCCGGCCCGCCCGCCGCGTGCATTGCCCGACCCGGCCAGCGAGGTCGGGGCCACGTTGCTGCGCATGCGAGGGGTCGATCGCAACTTCGAGCCGCAGCGCTTCCTGCAGGGCGCCGAGGGCGCGTTCCGCATGATCGTCGGGGCATTCGCCGCCGGCGACCGCGTGCAGCTGCGCAACCTGCTGGACGACGACACCTATCGCAGCTTCGAGACGGCGATTGCCGCGCGCGAGGCAGCCGGCGAGACGCAGCGCAGCGAGGTGCGCAGCATTGAGCGCGCCAGCATCGAGGCGGCGATGCTCGAAGGGACCCGCGCCGACATCACCGTGCGCTTCGTGTCCGACCAGGTGGCGGAAACGCTGGGGCGTGACGGGCGTCCGGTGGCGGGGGCCGATGCGGTGACCGAGATCACCGACCTCTGGACCTTCACCCGCGACTTGTCGCAGGGGGATCCGGCCTGGCGCTTGTCGGCCGCCCGCTCGGGCTGACCCCGCCATGATTCGGGGGACCTACCGGGTCCATTTGGGCGATTGCCTCGACGTCCTGGCAACGCTGCCGGAGGCGTCGGTGGACGTCATCGTGACCTCGCCGCCGTACAATCTTGGGATCGCCTACGCGATGTACGGCGATAACCGCGAGGAGGCCGAGTACCTGGACTGGATGGTCCGGGTCGCAGCGGCGCTGCGCCGAGTGCTGAAGCCGGATGGATCGTTCTTCCTCAACGTGGCGGGCTCCTCGACCCAGCCCTGGCTGCCGTTCGAACTGATGGTGCGGCTGCGCCCGCTGTTCGCGCTGCAGAACCACATCGCCTGGGTGAAGTCGATCGCGGTCGGCACCGACAGCGTCGGCCATTTCAAGCCGGTGCCGGGCGAGCGCTTCCTGCATCGCAACCACGAGCACATCTTCCACCTGACGCATACCGGCAGCGTCCGGCTCGACCGGCTGCGGATCGGGGTGCCGTTCAAGGACAAAAGCAACATCGCTCGCCGCGGCCATGCGCAAGACCTGCGTTGCCGGGGCGACACCTGGTTCATCCCTTATGAGACGGTCCGCAGCAAGGCGCAGAAATTCGACCATCCCGGCACCTTCCCGCTCGACCTGCCGCGGTGGTGTATTCGGCTGCACGGCAAGCCCGGCGCGGTCGTGCTCGATCCGTTCTGCGGCGCCGGCACCACCCTGGTGGCGGCGGTCGAGGAAGGGTGCACCGGGCTGGGCATCGAGATCGACCCGGATTACGTCGCGACGGCCGAGTCGCGCTTGTCGGAGGGGCTGGTGGCCTGAGCCGGGCACGGCTGGTCCAAGCGGCGGCACGGTCCTATACCGGACCGATGCTTGCCATCCGCCCGCGCGTCGCCCTGTTCGTCACCTGCCTCGTCGACCTGCACCGGCCGTCGGTCGGGTTTGCCGCCATCAAGCTGCTGGAGCAGGCCGGGTGCGACGTCGAAGTGCCGCGAGCGCAGACCTGCTGCGGCCAGCCCGCCTACAACAGCGGCGACCGGCGCACGGCGCAAGACTTGGCGCGCGGCGTTCTCGATGCGTTCGGCGGATTCGACTACGTCGTGGTGCCGTCTGGGTCCTGCGGCGGGATGATCGCGCATCATTACCCCGCGCTTGTTCGACGACGACCCCAACCTGCGGGCGCGGGCGGAGGCGTTGGGCGCCAAGACCTTCGAGTTGGTGCAGTTCCTGGCCGACGTGTTGGGCGTGGAGGCCGTGGATGCCGCCTATACCGGCCGGGCGACCTACCACGATAGCTGTTCCGGACTGCGCGAACTTGGGATCAAGCAGCAGCCGCGGGACTTGCTGCGCAGCGTGGCCGGGCTCGAGCTGGTCGAGATGGCAGAACCGGACGTGTGCTGCGGCTTCGGCGGCACGTTCTGCGTCAAGTATCCGGAGATCTCGACCCGGATGGTGTCGGACAAGACGGCCGACATCGTTGCGTCCGGCGCGGACACGCTGCTGGCCGGCGATCTCGGCTGCTTGCTGAACATGGCCGGGCGGCTGTCGCGGCAAGGCCATGCCGTGCGGGTGCGTCACGTGGCCGAGGTATTGGCCGGCGTCACCGACGAGGTCGCGCCGATCGGCGAGCCTAAGCGGTAGGTTTCGGGCCTGCCTAGGGCGCGGCCCGCCATAGCCGGACGAACTCGGCGAGCTCGTTCGCGGACACGTCGGAGACCGCCCAGAACCGCATCCCGTTCTCGCTCCAATCGATGAAATTGTAGCCGTTGATGGCGCCGGTTCCGCCTGCGGCACTGTGGCCGGGCAGGACGTAAAGGTCGATCGCGTGCTGCCGCCTGCCGTAGACCAGCGCGGCCACCGGGCGCCCCTCCAGCACATCGAGCCGGCCGCCCTGCAGCGGGAAGCCGTGCGCGGCGAGGTCGCGGACGGGCGGCGCATAGTCGAGCCGGCCGTCGAACCAGGGTTTGACCGTGTGCTGGTCCGTGGACGGCACATCCAGCAGGTGGCCGGGCTGGAGTGCCCGGATATGGCCCGACACGACGGCGTCCGGCATCCGGTCCGGGCCCGGCCACAACGCCAAGGCGAGCGAAGCGGCAAGCGCCAGCCCGCCGGCGCCGATCGCCGGCCGCCACCCCGCCATTCGGCCCCCCGCCATGCGCCACCGCGGCGGGGCAGGAGCGGCCCTGGGGAGAGCGACGGGGGCGGCCTGGGGAGCGGGGGCGAACCGTGCCTCGAGCGCTTGGCGCAGATGGGCCGGTGCTTGATACCGTGGCGCCTCCTGCGCCAGCCGCGCCGATTGGCCCAGCAGCTCCGCCTGGATCGCGGCGCAGGCGGGGCAGCGGTCGAGATGGGCAGCGACGCGCGCGGCTTCGGCCGGTGACAGCTCGCCATCCAGGTCGGCCTGCACCAGCAACCGCATCTCGGCGCACGCGTCCTCGCTCATGGCGCCGCGCTCCGGCCGAGGCCGCCGTTCGCCAACGCCTGGCGCGCCCGCCACAACCGCGACATCACGGTCCCGATCGGCACGCCGGTCACGGATGCGATCTCCTTGTAAGACAATCCTTCGAGCTCCTTTAGCACCAGGCATTCGCGCAGCTCCGGCGGCAGCTCCGCCAGCATCCGGGCGAGTTGCGCCTCGCCTTGCTGCCGGGCCAGCACCGCCTCCGGATCCGGCCCCGGGTCGGGCAGTTCGGGGCCGGGCTCGCCGGCTACGGTGCGGCGACCGCCGGCGAGCGTGTCGTAGGCAACGTTGCGCACGATGCGCAGCAGCCAGGCCCGGGCGTCGCCGCCGCGGAAGGACGGGAAGTAGCCCAGTGCGCGCACCGCCGCGTCCTGGACCACGTCCTCGGCCAGCGTCGGGTCGCGCACCAGCCAGCGGGCCAGGTTGTAGGCGGCATCGAGATGCGGCAGGACGGTTTGGCCGAACTCCGCCGGTGGCGCGTCGGCCATCGCACGCTCCTGCTTCGCCCGGGGCTGCCAGCGCATGGTACCGGACCTACCGCGTCATCGCACGACCACCGTGCCCTGCATGTGCGGATGCAGCGAGCAGAAATACCGGTAGGTGCCCGGGGTCGCGAAGGTGAAGGCAAAGCGGTCGTCGGTGTCGAGCGGCTCGGACCGCATCCGGCGGGGGTCGGCGCCGTCCATGATGGTGTGCGGGATGTCGTCGCGGTTGGTCCAGGTGACGCGGGTGCCGGCCGGCACCTCCAGCTCGGCCGGCGAGAAGGTGAAGTTGTCGATCGTGATCTCGGCCGTGAGCTCGGGCGCCTCGTCGCTGTCGGGCGCTGGCAGTGCTGCTGCCAGCCCCAGCAGGCACGCACCTAATAGCAGCCGGCGCCCGGACGGTGCCATCGGCTCAGGCTCCGAGCGGCGTGTCGATGACCGCCAGCGTCGATTGGCCCGGCACGAAAGCGACCTGCCGCACGCCCAGCAGCGAGCGGAGGCGTCCCGGGGGCACATCCTTGATCGGCCCCGGCGACGGTGCGGTCCCGGGCGCCGGCTGCGGAAAGGCGGTGGAGCGGGCGGCGTGGAAGGCGAGCGTACCCTCGACCTTCTGCATCACTTGGTGGATGTGCCCGTTCAGCACCGTCACCGAGCCGAACCGGCGCAGCAGCGACAACGCCTGCGCGCCGTCATCGGTGCCCCAACCCCAGGTCTCGCTCACGGTCCAGAGCGGGATGTGCGAGAACACCACGATCGGCTGACTGGCGGCACGCCCGGCCAGGTCGCGGCCGAGCCAGTCGAGCTGCTCGGCGCCGAGGTCTCCGAGGCCGCCCGCCTTGAGGTTCTGCACGTTGTTCAAGCCGATGAAGTGAACGCCTTGCTGGTCCCAACTGTACCAGCCGCGCTCGGCGCCCTTGGTGAAGCGGTCGAAGAACGTACGGCCATCGTCCACCAGCACATCGTGTTCGCCGGGGACGTAATGCACGTCGAGGCCGGCCGAGCCGATGATCTGCTGCGCGGTGTCGAACTCCGCGGGCTTGGACAAGTGGCTGACGTCGCCGGTGTGCAGCACGGTGGTGGCGCCGGATGATTGGGCGCGAACGAGGTCCATCGCCGCCTGCAGCGTGCCCGGCGTGTCGGCGTTGGGCGGGTTCTTGAAGCCGATATGGCTGTCGCTGATCTGGATGAAGCGCAAGCCTGCAGCCGGCTCGGCGGCTGCGGCCCTGCTGGCGAGGCTCGAACGCGGCACGCCGCCGGCAACGGTCCAGAGCACGCCGGCTCCGGCCCAGAGCATGCATTCCAGCGCCTGGCGCCGGCCGTGGTTGGCAGGATCGTCTCGGTGCTCGGTCATGGAACTGCTCCGTCCGGTGGGTTACCCAAACAAGACCGGAGCAGGTGCCGGTTTATTCGCGGAGCGTCGCCGACCGTTCGAAATCGGCCGGAGACTTGTTCCGGGCGCTGCCGCGAATACCTATGCGTTCGGTAAACCGACGGATGGCCGCGATGCACGACAACACGACGACGACGCCGCCACGGGTGCAGCTCGAGATCAAGGTCGAGCGTCCCCGCCTGCACAAGGTCATCTTGGTCAACGACGACTTCACCCCGCGCGAGTTCGTGACCCGGGTGTTGAAGGCCGAGTTCCGGCTGGGCGAGGAGCAGGCGCGCAAGGTGATGATGACGGCGCACCAGCGCGGGGTCTGCGTAGTCGCTGTTTTCACCAAGGACATTGCCGAGGCGAAGGCGACCAACGCCACCGACGCCGGGCGGAAGCAGGGTTATCCGCTGCTGTTCACGACCGAGCCGGAAGAGTGAAGGCTGGGGCCGGCGGCCCCAGACCCGCCTAACGGAACCACGGCTTCCGGCGCGGACCCGTTTGGCCGGGGGCCGGCATCGGCGCCGCCAACATGGCCAGGACCTCGCACGCCGCAGCATGCGACGGCGGCCCGTATTCCGGCTGCAGGGTCGCGACCACCTCGGCGAACCCGGCCCGCTGCGCCGCCGCCGCGCCGGCGTCGCGCAGCAGGTGGAGCACGGTGTCGGCCAGGCGGCGCGGGTTGCAGTCCTCCTGCAGCAGCTCCGGCACCAGCAGTCGCTTGGCCAGCAGGTTCACCATGGCGACGTGCGGCACCTGGATCAGTCGCCGGGCCATCGCCGCGCTGAGCGGGTTGACGCGGTAAGTGACCGCCATCGGCACCCCGGCCAGCGCCAACTCCAGCGTCGAGGTGCCGGATTTGGTCAGCGCCGCGCCGGCCGCCGCGTAGGCGTCGTGCTTCTCCGCAACCGTCGTCACGATGATCGGCGGGATCGGCCACGACGCGGCGGCGCGCTGCACCGTCGCCTCCACCACCGCCGAAACCGGCAGCACCGGGCGGAGTCCCGGCGCTTCCCGCGACAGGATCGCGAGGGTGCGGCCGAACACCGGCAGCAGCCGCGGCACCTCGGAGCGGCGCGAGCCCGGCATCAGCACCAGCACCGGCTGCTCCGGGGCGATTCCGTGCGCGGCGCGGAAGCGGGCGGCGTCGCCGCGGTCGGCGCCGCTTTCAAGCACGGGGTGGCCGACGAACGTGCCCTCCAGACCGTGCTGCGCGAACCACGCCGGCTCGAATGGCAGCAGGCATAGCAGCTTGTCCCACAGCCCCGGGTAGTGCCGCACCCGGTGGGCGCGCCAGGCCCAGACCTGCGGCGCCACGTAATGGATGCGGCGGGTCGCCCGGGCGGCGTCCATGTCGAGGATGCGGTGCATGAAGCCGGGGCTGTCCACGGTGACGACGACGTCCGGCTGGCAGCGGCGGATGTCGGCCTCGACCTCGGCCAACCGGCGCTTCAGCAGGCGGATGCGCGGGATCACCTCGACGATGCCCATGACGGCGAGGTCGGCCATCGGGAACAGCGTCTTGAGCCCCTGTTCGGCCATGCGGGCACCGCCGACGCCGGCGAACCGGGCGTCCGGCTGCAGCGCCCGGATCGCCGCCATCAGGCGGGCGCCCAGCACGTCGCCGCTCGCCTCGCCGGCCACGACGTAGATCATCGGCCCGGGAATGATCGGCATTGCTTGCGCGGCGTCATGTCCGGCTGCATAGGGGGGCGACGCCAAGGGAGCAACCGCGATGGACACGGCTGTTGGCAAGGTTCTGCACGTCACCACACCCGCGGAATGGGAGGCGACGTGCAAGGCGGGCGGGCTCTCGGCGGAGCCGTTCCTGCATCTGTGCACGCTGGCGCAGCTGCCGTTCGTGCTGCAGAAGCATTTCGCCGGCCGCAGCGGCCTGGTGATGGTGCAGCTTGACCCGGAGGGATTGGACGTGCGCTGGGAGCGCAGCGAGCCGGGCCACGATCCGTTCCCGCATTTGTATGGCTGGGCGCCGGTCTCAGCGGCGGTGAAGGTTACGCCGCTGCCTGGCGTCAGCACGTAGCAGGTCGCCGGCCGGCCGCGGCCAGACTAGACGGCCGCGTCCTCGAAGGCCTGCAGCCCGCGCTCGATCACAGCCGGGTCGAGGTCGCGCACGATCATGACGATCCGGCTCGTGCGTGGGTCGCCGTCGGGCCAGGCGGCAAGCAGCGAGGGCGGGTGGAACAGGTGCTGCACGCCGTGGATCACCACCGGACGGTCCTGGCCGTGCAGGTTCAGGATGCCCTTCACCCGCAGCAGCTTCTCGCCCTGGGTCGCGATCAGCATCTCGAGCCAGGTGCCCACGCCTTCCCAATGCAGCGGACGGTCGAACGTCATGCAGAATGCCTGGATGCCGGCGTCGTGGCGATTGGGGTCGTGATGGTGGTGGTGGCCGGCATAGGCGTCGACCGCGAGCCAGGCCCGCACGTCGGCCGTGCGCGAGGCCGGGTCGAAGCCGGCTTCCAGCAGCAGCGCCGGGTCGAGGCGGCCATGATCGGCGAGCAGGATCGGCGCGGCCGGATTGAGCACCGCGAGACGCGCCCGCACCGGCGCCGGGTCGGCAAGATCGGTTTTGGTCAGCACCAACCGGTCGGCCACCGCGACCTGCTTGGCGGCCTCGACCTGCCGGTCCAGCTGCTCCATCGCATGCACCGCGTCCACCACGGTCACGACCCCGTCCAGCCGGAAGCGTGTTGCCGCATAGGCGTCGCCCATCAGCGTCTGCAGGATCGGCGCCGGGTCGGCGAGGCCGGTCGTCTCGACCACCACGCGCCGCACCTCGCCGGCCTCGACCCGCGGCTCGAGGTCGCGCAGCGCCCGCACGAGGTCGCCGCGCACGGTGCAGCACAGGCAGCCGGCGTTCAGCAGCACGGTCGTTTCGTCCAGCCGCTCGACCAGCAGGTGATCGAGCCCGACCTCCCCGAACTCGTTGACGAGCACCGCGGTGCCGGCCAGCTCCGGCTGGCGCAGCAGGTGATTGAGCAAGGTGGACTTGCCGGCGCCGAGGAACCCGGTGATGACGATGAGCGGGACCGGTTCAGCCATACAGCTCGTCCGGCGTGACCATCGGGTCGGCAATCGTCACCAGCTCGCCATCCTGCACGGCGCGGTAAAAGCAGGACCGGCGCCCGGTGTGGCAGGCCACGCCGGTCTGGTCCACCAGCAGCAGCAGCGTGTCGGCGTCGCAATCGACTCGGAGTTCCACCAGGGTCTGCACCTGGCCGCTGGTCTCGCCCTTGCGCCACAGCGCCTCGCGGCTGCGGCTCCAATAGCAGACCCGGCCGGTGGCGAGCGTCTCGGCCACCGATTCGCGGCTCATCCAAGCCAGCATCAGCACCTCGCCGGTGTCGTGCTGCTGGGCGATGGCGGGCACGAGCCCATGGGCGTCGAAGCGGATCTCGTCGAGCAAAGCAGGCGCGGACGTGTCGGACATGGCAATGGCCTCGCAACGGGGCAGAGCATTGAGACATGGGATAGCCGGCGGGCAAAGCCCATCCCGGCCAACCGCACGATGATGGTTGCGAGTAGAACATTGCTGTGCTACATGATCGACATGACCACGACGCTCACGCTTCGCGAAGCCAATCAGACCTTTGCCCGCTGTGTCCGCGCAACGCAGGCCGGGGAGGAATTCGTCATCACCCGCAACGGGGTGCCGGTGGCGAAGCTGGTTCCGGTCGATGGCGCGCGCAAGCTGACGCCGGCGCAGGACGCGGCGCTGGAACGCCTGCAAAGCGCTTGGCAGGACGGCGGCTGGGAGATCGGCGCCGGTCGGCTCGACCGGGACGCGCTGCATGAGCGGTGAGCGGTTCACGCTCGACACCAACCTCCTAGTTTACTCGATCGACCGCGCCGCCGGGGCCAAGCAGGCGATGGCGCAAACGGTGGTCCGGATGGCGGCCGTCGCCAACTGCCGTCTGACCCTGCAGACGGTGTCCGAGTTCTATGCCGTCGCGACCCGCAAGGGGCATCTGCCGCCGGATGTCGCGGCGGGCTTGGCGCGGGATTGGCTGGACCTGTTTCCCTGCCTGCCGCACTCCGGCGCCGCGACGCGTCAGGCGCTCGACTTGGCCGGATCGAAGCGGGCCTCGTACTGGGACGCGCTGCTGCTGTGCACCGCAGCCGAGGGCGGGTGCGGCACGATCCTGTCCGAGGACATGGCGGACGGCGCGGTCGTGGGCGGGGTCCGGATCGTCAACCCGTTCGGACCCGGCGCGCTGACGCCGGCGGCGATGCAGGTGCTCGCGCCGGCCGGCTGATCAGTCGTGCAACGCCGCGAATGCCTGCTCGAGGTCGGCGATCAGGTCGGCCGGGTCCTCGAGGCCGATATGGAACCGGCATGCGGGGCCGTCGAACTGGCCGGAGCCGGCGGTGCGGGTGATGGCGTTGGTGGTCGGCAAGGCCAGGCTCTCGTAGCCGCCCCAGCTGGCGCCGATGCCGAACAGCTGCAGGCTGTCGATCATGCGGTGGGTCGCCTCGGCCGTCACATCGGCTTCGAACACCACGCCGAACAGGCTGCAGGCGCCGGTGAAGTCGCGCTTCCACAACTCGTGGCCCGGCGCGCCCGGCAGCGCCGGATGCAGCACCTGCGCCACCTCCGGCCGCCCGGCGAACCACGCCGCGACCTCGAGCCCCGATCTCATCTGCCGCTCCAGCCGCACCGCCATGGTCCGCGTTCCGCGCAAGGCGAGCCAGCAATCGTCAGGGCTGGCGTATTGGCCGAGCTGCAGACTGCCTTCCCGCACGATCTGCCAATCGGCCGGACTGTTGGTGGTGATGCTGCCGAGCAGCACGTCGGAATGTCCCACGACGTATTTCGTCAGCGCCTGGATCGACACGTCCACGCCGTGCCGGAACGGCTGGAAGAAATGGATGCCCCAGGTGTTGTCCATCAGCACCTTGGCGCCCTTCTCGTGCGCGACCGCGGCGAGGCCGGGGACGTCCTGGACCTCGAAGGTGTGGCTTCCGGGGCTCTCGAGATAGAGCACCTTGGTGTTCGGGCGGAACAGCGCGCCGGCATCGCCGGCGTCGATCGCCGGGTCGTAGAACGTGGTCTCGATGCCGAGCCGCCGCAGCATGCCGGTGGCGAAGCTGCGCGCCGGGCCATAGACGCTGTCCGGCATCAGGCAGTGGTCGCCGGCGCCCAAGTAGCACAGCAGCGGCACCGTGACCGCGGCGAGCCCGGTCGAGACGATCTGACAGCGGGTTCCGCCCTCGATCTCGGCGACGACGTCTTCCAGCGCGTGGTGGGTGGCGTTGCCCTGGGTGCCGTAGGCGAGGCCCTGCTCGAGCCGCATCTTGCTGCGCGCCAGCCGGTCGGCGATGTCGAGGTGCAGCATGGTCGAGCCGCGATGCACCGGCGGGTTGACGAAGCCGCGCACCTTGGTGCCCGCCCGCCCGGCGTGGGACAGCCGCGTGGCCAGGCCGTGGCCGAGGCGTGTGCTGTGGTCGTCGGGCATCAATCGGTTTCCTTCGTGGTATCGGGCCGTCCGGCCCATTCGGTCCATGAGCCGTCGAACACGGCGCCCATTGGCAGCCCGGCGCGCAGCATCCCGAGCGACAGGATGGTGGCGGTGACGCCTGTGCCGCAGCTGGTGACGACCGGCTTGCTGCCATCCGCGCCCTGTTCGGCGAAGATCGCCCGCAGCCGCTCGGCTGGCAGCATGGTGCCATCGGGGTTCAGCAGCGACGTGCTCGGGACGTTGCGGCTGCCGGGCATGTGGCCGGACGGCAAGCCCGGCCGCGGTTCCGGGGCAGCGCCGGTGAAGCGCCCGGCCGGGCGCGCGTCGAGCACGACCCGGCCCGGATCCGGGGCGATCATGTCGCCGATGCCGCGCAGGCGGCCGGCGCGGAACGAGGCCGTGAAACGAGTGGGGGTCGGGGCCGTCGGCTCGCCGGCTTCGACCGGGCGGTGCTCGGCGAGCCACTTGGGCAGACCGCCGTCCAGCACCGCCGCCGAGTCGTGCCCGAACAGGCCCATGAGCCACCAACCGCGGGCGGAGCTGGCGATACCCTTCTGGTCGTAGAACACGACGCGGCTGGCGTTCGACACGCCGAGCGCTCCCATCAGCCGCTCGAACCGCCCGGAGCTGGGAACCATGTGCGGCAGGCTGGTGTCGGGGTCGGCGATCACGTCGATGTCGAAGAACCGGGCGCCCGGAATGTGCCGCTCGGCAAACAGCGCGGCGCCGTCCCGGTGCTCGTTCGGCAGGTATTTGGTGGCGTCGAACACGACGAGGTCGGGCGCCCCGAGTTCGTGGGCCAGCCAATCGGTCGAGACCAGCGGTTCCATCACGCCTCCAAGCCGATCGCGATGCGGCGGTTCTGCCGGCCCTTGTTCTCGATCTTCAGCACGACGACCCGGCCGATCAGCCCGGTGCGGGCGACGTGGGTGCCGCCGCAGGGCTGCAGGTCGACCGGGGCCTCGGCGCCGCCTATCCGCACCAGCCGCAGCCGGCCGCTGCCGCGCGGCGGCTGCACAGACAGCGTCCGCACCAGGCCCGGGTTGCTGTCGAGCACGCTCTCATCGACCCATTCTGCGGTGACCGGATGGTCGGCGGCGACGAGCGCGGCGAAGCCCTGCTCGAGCGCGGCCTTGTCGGGCGCGGCCGGAAGATCGACGTCGAGGCGGGAGCGGTCGGCGCCGATCTGCCCGCCCGTCACCGCAACGCCCGGCAGCAGGCTGCACAACAGATGCAGCGCGGTGTGCATCCTCATATGGGCGAGCCGGCGCGGCCAGTCGATCACGGCGTCGACGACGGTGCCGGGGAGCGGCAGCGCGGCGCCGGGCGGGGCGGCGTGCAGGATCGCTTCGCCCTCGCCTTTGCGCGCCTCGATCACCGGCATGGATCCGCCATCCCAGTCGAGGCGTCCGGAGTCGCCGGGCTGACCGCCGGCGCGGGGATAGAACGGCGAGCGGTCGAGCACGACGCCGTCCGGTTCGGCCGAGACCACCGTCGCCCGCGCCTGCTGCAAGGTCGGCTCGTCCAGGAACAGGCGCTCGGTCATGCCTGCCACCCCGCACGGAGCCGGTCGCGACGGGCGCCGAGCCAGAGCAGCGCCAAGGCGGTGACGGAGTTGGCATAGTGCCCGTCGGCGGCGTTCTCGATGGCCTCCGTCGCGGACAGCACCCGCACCCTGATGTCCTCGTGCTCGGCGGCGAGGCCGGCACTGCCGGCGATGCCGTCCGACCCCACCGCCGGCGCCCGGACCCGGCCGGCCATGATGGTGCATCGCTCGTCGCTGCCGCCGGCCGTGAGCACGACGTCGAGCATCGGCAGCACAAGGTCGGCGGCGAGACCCATCTCCTCCTCGGCTTCGCGGCGGGCGGTGGTTTCGGGCGTCTCGGCGCCGTCGCACAAGCCGGCCGGGATCTCGACCATGACCGGGTCGACGCCGGCGGCCAGCGCCGGCAGGCGGAACTGCTCGATTAGGACGACCTGGTCGGTCCAGGGATCGTAGGGCAGCAGCGCGGCGGCGCGGCCGCGGCGGAACAACTCCCAGGTGCGCAGGCCAGACATGGCGCCGTCGAAGCGGCGGTGCCGGAATGCCACCTCATCCACTGCGAACCGGCCCGACCACACGGTCCGCTGTTGTTCGATGATCACGCCGTCATGGGACGGAAGAGGCGTCGGCTGCATCGCCGGACCATAAGACGGGGCATCGGCGCCGCCTAGAGGATGATCCCTTCGATCATGTTCTGCTTCACAGAGCGGAGAGCAGCTTTATCCGCTGCCCTAGTTGACGCCCGGGCGTGCTGCTATCCCTGGTTCAGTTGCGCTCGGCGATCATCTGCCGAACGGCAGCGGCGGCGACCGGCCCGCGCAGCGCATCGTGCCACAGCGCTTCGGCCACGCGTTGGTGCGCCGACACCGCCTCGTCGGCACCGGTGATCATGGCGACGCCGGTTTGCTGCATCGGCATGCCGTCCACGGCAAACGGGTTCACCGCCAGCGTGGCCCGGTCGCGGCTGCGCAGGATGATGAAGCCGCTGTTCGGCTCGGCGGTGCGCAGCAGGCCGAACTGCAAGCCCATCGGCTCGGTTTCCATTTGTCCGGCGATCCGCTCCATCTCGGCCCGGGCGACGGTGCGGTTGCGCGCCCGCATGTTCTCCGGCAGCGGCAGGTTGGGCATCGGGCCTTGCTCGAGGAAGTCGCTGACGGCCTTGGCGGAGATCAGCGCAATAATGCCAGGTTTACGTTGCAGGTAAGCCCGCTTGCGCGCCTTCAGCAGGATCAGCACCTGCTCGACCGTCACCTGCGCGGCGGCCCGGTCGAGTCCGGGTAGCCGGACGACCTCGGCGAGCGACTCCTCGAGCGCCATGTCGAACGCCTCGGATGTGGTCAGATAGCAGGTTGGGCCGGAAATCTGCAGGATCTGATCCGCGCCTTCCTCGATCTGCCGAATGCGCTCGAAGTACCCGGCCGACCGGCCGTAATACTCGACCCCGATCCCGAGCAGGCTGAGCGGTGACACCTTCAGCAGTTCTGCCAGGCGTTTCACCGTGTCGAGCTTGATGACCTCGCCTTTTTCATAGCGATACAATGCAGCCCGGGACACGCCCAGCCGCGCCGCGATTTCCTCCGCCCGTAGGCCGGATTCCATCCGGTAAGCCCGCAGCTGCTGACCAATTTCAGCGAAGCGCATTCCGTGCTCCAGTGACGACACCATGTTCAATTATCTATACAATAATGCTCTCCAACGTGTGAGTTATTCACGCGTGAAGAAATTCTAAATTTGATCACCTCGGCGGGCGCGGTTCGCCGGCATCCCCGTCAAACCTTGTAAAGTTGCCGCCACGACAGGCCCGATACGGTGTCGCCGCGCGGCCGATACTCGCAGCCGACCCAGCCGGTGTAGCCCAGCCGGTCGATCTCGGCGAACACGAACGGCCAGCCGATTTCACCGGTGCCGGGCTCGTTGCGGGCCGGCACATCGGCGATCTGCATGTGGGCGATCAGCGGCATCAGCGCCGCCATCCGCTTCGTGATGTCACCTTCCGTGACCTGGCAATGGTAGACGTCGAACTGCAGGCCGACCCGCTCGCGGCCGAGCGCCTCGACCACGGCCGCGCCCTGCGCCATCGTGTTCAGGAAGAAGCCCGGCATGTCTCGATGGTTGATGGGTTCGAGCACCAGCGTCACGCCGCGGGGCGATGCCTGCTCGGCGGCCCAGGCCAGGTTGGCCGCATACAATGCCGCTGCTGTCCCCGGGCGGAGTTCCCCGGGCGGGATCCCGGCCATCACGTGCACCAACGGATTGCCGAGCGCCTCGGCGTAGTCAAGCGCGCGCAGGATGCCGTCCCGGAACTCCTGCTGCCGGCCTGGCAGCGTCGCCGTGCCGCGCTCGCCGGCCGCCCAGTCGCCCGGCGGCGCGTTGAACAGCACCTGCGTCAGCCCCGCCGCATCCAGCCGCGCGCGGAGCGTGGCCGCCTCGTGCTCGTACGGGAACAGGAACTCGACCGCTTCGAACCCGGCCTGCCGCGCCGCATCGAAGCGGTCGAGGAACGGCACTTCGTTGAACATCATGGACAGGTTGGCGCACAAGCGTGGCACGGGTCAGGTCCTTCCCGATCGGATGCTGAGGGAGCCCCAACTCGCACGTCGCGCGGCACGTCACAAGGTTGCGTGCGGCGGGCCCGGGTGTTACCGCCGCCGCATGACGAAAGGAACGGATCGGGTCGCCGAGCGCGTGCTGGCAGGAGCATTGCTGGTCGGCCTCGCGCTCGGCTGCGCGGTCGTGTTGCTGCCGTTCCTATCGGCGCTGCTGTGGGGCGCCATTCTGGTCTTCACCACCTGGCCGTTGTTCACCTGGCTGCGCACGCACACCAAGATTGGCAGCCGCGCTGCGGCCGGGGTGATGGTGCTGCTGACGACCGTGCTGATCGTGCTGCCGATCGCCCTGGCGGTGCCGGCGGGGGCGGACGACGCGAACGCGCTGCGGCGGTCGTTCGAAGCGGCCTTGGCGGCCGGCTTGCCGGGCGCGCCGGCGTGGTTGTACGCGGTCCCGCTGATGGGGCCGACCCTGGCCGAATACTGGAACCAATGGGCCGCCGACCTCAGCGTGATGGTCAATTTCTTCAGCCCGTATTTCGGCATGTTGGCGGAGAACGGGCTCAAGGTGCTGCTCGGCGTCGCGTCCGGCCTGGTGCAGTTCATCATCGCCATCGTGGTCGCGTTCTTCTTCTGGGCGTCCGGCGACACGCTGACGGTTTACCTGCGCCGCATCGCCCGGCGCATTGCCGGCGACCGCGCGCAGCGGCTGGTCGACGTGACCGGGGCGACGGTGCGGGGGACGGTCTACGGCATCCTCGGCACGGCGATCGTGCAGGGCCTGCTCACCACGCTCGGCCTCTATGTGGCAGGCGTGCCGCGGCCCCTGCTGCTGGGGCTGGTCGCCGGCCTGCTGTCGGTGCTGCCCATCGGTGCCCCGGTGGTGTGGATCCCGTCGTCGCTGTGGCTGCTGAGCAGCGGCCATAGCGGCTGGGGCATTTTCCTGGCCTGCTACGGCCTGTTCATCATCAGCGGGTCGGACAACGTGATCCGGCCCTACTTCATCGCCCGCGGCGCGCAACTGCCGTTCCTGCTGACGATCCTCGGCGTGCTCGGCGGCGCGCTGGCATTTGGCTTGCTGGGAATTTTCCTAGGGCCGGTGCTGCTCGGCGTCGGCTTCACGCTCGTGGTCGAATTCGCCGTCGGCCCCAGCGAGGCCGACCCGGCCGCGCCCGTGCCCAACCCGTACACGTCTTAAGCCCCGCAGCAGCACAGCACAGGCTCATGATCGCCTTCATCGTCTCCCGTATCCTGCAAGCGATTCCGGTTCTGCTCATCGTCGGGCTGATTGCGTTTGCCATGTTCAAGTTCGTCGGCGACCCGGTGACGATCATGCTCGGCACGACCTACACCGAGGACTCGAAGGCGGCGCTGATCCGCCAGCTCGGGCTCGACCAGCCGTTCTTCGTGCAATACGCCAAGTTCATGTGGAACGCGGCGCAGGGCCATTTCGGCATCAGCTACCGCCTGGCCCGGCCGGTGATGGATCTGATCGCCGAGCGCCTGCCGGCGACGCTCGAGCTGGCCGGCACCGCGGCCTTGCTGGCGCTTGCGATCGGCGTGCCGATGGGGGTCTACACCGGGATCCGCCGCAACGCGCTCAGCGCTCGGCTGTTCATGATCTTCAGCCTGGTCGGGGTGTCGTTGCCGACGTTCCTGATCGGCATCCTGCTGATCCTGGTGTTCAGCGTCCTGCTCGGCTGGCTGCCGAGCTTCGGGCGCGGCGACGTGGTCGACCTCGGCCACTGGACGACCGGGTTCCTGACCGTGTCGGGCTTGAAGGCGCTGGTGCTGCCGTCGATCACCTTGGGGCTGTTCCAGATGACGCTGATCATGCGCCTGGTGCGGGCCGAGATGCTGGAAGTGCTGCGCTCGGACTACGTGAAGTTCGCCCGCGCGCGCGGCCTGTCGCGGCGGGCGATCAACTTCGGCCACGCGCTCAAGAACACCCTGGTTCCGGTGATCACCATCGCCGGGCTGCAGATCGGCGGCATCATCGCGTTCTCGATCGTGACCGAGACGGTGTTCCAATGGCCCGGCATGGGCCTGCTGTTCGTGCAATCGGTGCAGGTCGCCGACATCCCGGTCATGGCCGCTTACCTGATGCTGATCTCGGTGCTGTTCGTGCTGATCAACCTCGTCGTGGACCTGCTGTACTATGCGGTCGATCCCAGGCTGCGGACTGGCCGGGCGGGGGCCGCGCGATGAGCGGGGCTACGCCGAATGCAATCGCCCGCGCCTGGGACAGCGACGTCGCCTATAGCTTCCGCCGCTCGCCGGTCGCGCTGGTGTCGGCCCTGGTGCTGGTGCTGCTGCTGCTGGGTGCCATGTTCTCGCGCTGGGTGGCGCCGTACGACCCGTTCGACCTCGCCAGCCTCAGCCTGATGGACAGCCTGCAGCCGCCGGCCTTCGTCGGCGACGGCACGTCCGCCCACCTGCTCGGCACCGACGACCAGGGCCGCGACGTGCTGTCGGGCATCCTGTACGGCATGCGCATCAGCGTCATCGTCGGCGTGCTGTCAGTGGTGTTCGCGGTGGTGGTGGGGGTCGCGGTCGGGCTGCTCGCGGGCTATGCGGGCGGGGCGATGGACGCGTTGCTGATGCGGATCGCCGACGTGCAGCTGAGCTTCCCGTCCATCCTGATCGCATTGCTGGTGGATGGCGTGGTGACCGCGGCGCTGCCGCCCGAGATGCATGAGAGGCTCGAGCTCTACGTGCTGATCTTCGCGATTGGCATCTCCTATTGGCCGCAATTCGCGCGCACGGTCCGCGGCTCGACCTTGGTCGAGCGCGGCAAGGAATACGTGCTGGCCGCCCAGGTGATCGGCCTGTCGTCGCCGCGCATTATGCTGACCCACATCCTGCCGAACGTGCTCGGCCCGGTGCTGGTGATCGGCACGCTGACGCTCGGGCTCGCGATCGTGAGCGAGGCGACGCTGTCGTTCCTTGGGGTCGGCTTGCCGCCGACGCAGCCGTCGGTCGGCACGCTGATCCGGATTGGCAACGATTTCCTGTTCAGCGGCGAGTGGTGGATCACCATCTTTCCCGGTCTCGCGCTGGTGCTGCTGGTGCTGTCGATCAATCTGCTGGGTGATTGGCTGCGCGACGCGCTCAACCCGCGCCTGCGTTAGGAGGAACGGACTCTTGGCTTTGCTGGACGTGGTGGATCTGTGCGTCGAGTTCCCGACCCGGCGCGGCACGCTGCGGGCGCTGGACGGCGTCTCGCTGTCGATCGCGGCGGGCGAGGTGCTGGGCGTGGTGGGCGAGAGCGGAGCCGGCAAGTCGCTGACCGGGGCGGCGATCATCGGCCTGCTGGAACCGCCCGGTCGGGTTGCGGGCGGGCAGGTGCTGCTGGACGGCAGGCGCATCGATGGCTTGCCGGACGACGCCATGCGGCAGATCCGCGGGCGGCAGATCGGCGCCATCTTCCAGGACCCGCTGACGACGCTGAACCCGCTTTACACGGTCGGGCGGCAGCTTGCCGAAACCATGCAGGCGCACCGGCCGATGTCGGACGCCGAGGCCCGGCGGCAAGCGATCGGCTGGCTCGAGATGGTCGGCATCCCGGCCGCGGCGCGCCGGATCGACGGCTATCCGCACGAATTCTCCGGCGGCATGCGGCAGCGCGTGGTGATCGCGCTGGCCTTGTGCGCGGAGCCGAAGCTGGTGATCGCCGATGAGCCCACGACGGCCCTGGACGTGTCGATCCAGGCCCAGATCATCGGCCTGCTGAAACGCCTGACGCGGGATCACGGGACGGCGGTGATGCTGGTGACGCACGATATGGGCGTGATCGCCGAGACCGCGGACCGGGTGGCGGTGATGTATGCGGGCCGGGTGGTGGAGATCGGCCCGGTGCGCGACGTGGTGCAACGCCCGGCGCACCCCTACACTGAGGGGTTGATGGGCAGCATTCCGTCGCTCGAGACGCGAGTCGCCCGGTTGCGGCAGATCGACGGGGCGATGCCGCGGCTGACGGCGATCCCGCCTGGATGCCCCTATAATCCGCGCTGCCCGAAAGTGTTCGACCGCTGCCGGGTGGAACGGCCGCCTTTGCTGGAGGCCGGGGCGACCCGGGCCGCGTGCTGGCTGCATGCGCCGGCGTTGGCACATGTCTGAGCAGGCGCCCGCGCTGGACACCCGCCCGGTGCTCGAGACCCGGACCGTGCTCGAGGCCGAGCGGCTGAGCCGGTCCTTCGACGTCTCGCGGCCTTGGCTGCAGCGCACGCTGGCGGGTGAGGGGCGGCAAGTGCTGCGCGCCGTCGACGAGGTCTCGTTCACCATCCCGCTCGGCACGACCTTGTCGCTGGTGGGCGAAAGCGGCTGCGGCAAGAGCACGGTGGCGCGGCTGGCGGTCGGGCTTTATGCTCCCAGCAGCGGCACGATCCGGTTCGAGGGGCAGAGCCTGTCGCAAGCGCGCGCGCAGCCGGCGCTGCGGCGGCGGATGAACATGATCTTCCAGGATCCGTACGCCAGCCTGAACCCGCGCTGGCGCGTCCAGGACATCGTCGCCGAGCCGATCCGCGCCTTCGGCCTGCTGCAGGGACGAGCCGAGATCCGCGAGCGGGTCGGTGGCCTGCTGTCCCAGGTGGGCCTGTCGCCGCGGGACGGGGAGAAGTACCCGCACGAGTTCAGCGGCGGCCAGCGGCAACGGATCAGCATCGCCCGCGCACTCAGCAGCGAGCCGGAGTTCCTGGTGGCGGACGAGCCGACCAGTGCGCTGGATGTGTCGGTGCAGGCCCAGATACTGAACCTGATGCGCGAGCTGCAGCAGCGGCTGCAGCTAACCTACCTGTTCATCAGCCACAACCTTGCCGTCGTGCGGCACATGTCGGATCAGCTCGGGGTGATGTACCTGGGCCGCATCGTCGAGATCGGGCCGGGCGATACGATCTTCGCCCAACCCCGGCACCCCTATACGCGGCTGCTGCTGGATGCGATCCCGGATATCGCGATGTCGGGACGGGCGCGCACGCCGGTGGGCGGGGAGGTGCCGAGCCCGATCGCGCCGCCGCCCGGCTGCACCTTCCATCCCCGCTGCCCGCTGGCGAACGCGCGGTGCCGCGTGGAGAAGCCCGGCTTTACCCGCGACGGCGGGGTGCTGGTGGCGTGCCACGCGGTGGAGGAAGGGCGGACGGCGGCCTGACGTTGAGGGATCGTTAAGGATTTGGTGGTGTAGTGGAGCGGGTTGGAGAACTTCGATGGACCAGCGTGCGGCACGATGCGTCAGGGGGCGGGCGGCCCATCATCGCGGCCGGGCCGCGGAAGCCCAGGCCGAGAACGCGTTGCGTCGCGACGGATGGAACGTCGTGGCTCGTCGCTTGCGCACGGCGGCCGGCGAGATCGACCTCGTGGCGGAGCAAGGCGGGCTGACGGCCCTGATCGAGGTCAAGTCGCGGCCCACCTTGGCCGGCGCCGCTTACGCCCTGCAACCCCGTCAACAGCAGCGCATGATCGCCGCGGCGCAGATCGCACTCGCCGATCACCCGGCCTGGGGCCGCTCGGGGGTGCGCTTCGACATAATGCTGGTCGACGCCGCGGGCGCCGTGCGCCGGGTGGCCGACGCGTTCAGAGCCGAAGCCGCGTAGGTCCGATCAATCCTGCAGCGACGCCTGCAAGGTCTGGGCGAAGCTGCCGAGCCGAGCTTCGAGCTGCACCGGCACCTCGCAGGCATAGCGGATCGTCCGTCCGACCTCCTCGTAGTCGCGGATCAGGAACTGCCGGCGCGTGGTCACCTCCTCACGATCCGTCTCGGACGCGTCCGCCGGCAGCGCGCGGAGTTGCGCAGTGACCTGGGCCACCATTCCGGTGAGATCGCGTTGCCGCCGGGCCACGCCGCGCAGGCGCTCGATCACTTGCAGGCGTTGCGCGTTGGTCTGGTCCACGAGGCCCGTGAATACGCGCTCGAGCCGGGCCGCGCGGTGCGCCGCCGGCGTGGCGAGCGCGAAGGTCTTGAGGTCCGCATTGGCGGCGTCGGCCGGCCGGCTGCGGGGCGCCACGCGATCCACCAACTCGACCACGGCCGGGTCGGACTGCCAATCCGGCGCGGCGCCGTGGCCGGCCCAGAACGTCCCCGCCGTCAGATTCGGCACCAAGCGCTGCACGCAGGGCCAATCAGGGTCCTTCGGCGGCGGCCCGGCTGCCCCCAATAGCAGCGTCACGGCGATCAGAGCGCCAAGCGGGGGCCGCCAACGCAACGCGCTCATTCGGCCACCGCCACCCGCCGCGCCATGAACCCGCGGCCGGGATCGTAACCGACCACGGCCGCGCCCATGAACACCAGCGTGCAGGCGAGGACGGCGGCGACGGAGGTTGGTTCGAACCGGACGTAAAGCGCAAAGCGGATCATCTCGGTCGCCGAGGTGAACGGGTTCAGCTCGCACACCCAATACAGGAACAAGCTGCTCTCCTTGACGCGCCAAAGCGGGTAGAGTGCGGAGGACGCGAAGAACATCGGGAAGATGACGAAGTTCATCACTCCGGCGAAGTTCTCCATCTGCCGCACCACCGACGACAGCAGCAGCCCGAGGGCGCCCAGCATCAACCCCGACAGCATCAGAGCCGGCAGCACCGTCAGGTAGCCGAGCGGCGGCGGCTCGATCTCCCAGAACCAGGCGATTGCCAGGAAGATGTAGGCCTGCACAACGGAAACCGCGACGCCGGCCAGCAGCTTGGACAGCAGCAGGAACCACCGGGGCAGGGGACTGACCATCAGCGTCTTCATGCTGCCCATCTCGCGGTCGTAGACCATCGAGAGGGAGCTTTGCATGCCGTTGAACAACTGGATCATCGCGATCAGCCCGGGTGCGATGTAGACCTCGTACGGGATGTAGGTCTCGTAGGGCGGGATGATCGACACGCCGAGCACGAAACGGAACCCGGCGGCAAAGATCGCCAGCCACACCAGCGGACGCACCAGGGCCGACACGAACCGACCGCGCTGATGCACCCAGCGCAGGCCCTCGCGTTGCACGATGCCGCTCATGCAGCGCGCATATTGCGCCCCGGTCATACCCGGCCGCCCCCGGCCGTCAGCCGCTCGAAGGTGCGCGCCAGCGTATCCTCCCCGTACTCGGCCACCACCTGCCGCACCGCGCCATCGGCCAAGACTCGGCCTTTGTGCAGCACCACCACGCGCGCCCAGTCGCCGGCCTCGTCGATCAGGTGCGTCGCCCACAGCACCGCAAGCCCGCGCTCGGCGCACAGGCGGCGCACGTGGGCGAGGAGGAAGCCGCGGCTCTCGATGTCCAGCCCGGCGGTCGGCTCGTCCAGCAGCAGCAGGTCCGGCTCATGCAGCAGGGCGCGGGCCAGCTCGACCCGGCGCCGCTGCCCGCCGGACAGTGCCCGCACCCGGTCGTGCCGGCGCTCGGCCAGCCCGACATGCTCCAGTTCCGCCACCGCCCGCGCGAGTGCGGCGCGACGCGGGATGCCGTGCAGGGCCGCGTGGTAGAGCAGGTTCTGCTGAACCGTCAGGTCGAGATCGAGCGTCGGCTGCTGAAACACCACGCCCATTCGCGCCAGCGCCGCGGAAGGCGCCGATACGAAGTCGCGTCCGAACACCGAGATCCGGCCCCGGCTGGCGTGATACAGCCGGGTGACGAGCGCGAACAGCGTCGTCTTGCCGGCGCCGTTGGGTCCGAGCAGGACCGTGAAGTCGCCGGGGGTTAGCGCGAAGCTGACGTCCTGCAGCACGTCGCGGTTGCCGAAGCGGTGACTCAGCCCCTCCACACGCAGCGCTGCCTCGTTGCGCGCCGCCCCGGCTGCCGGCGGCTCGACCCGGGCCAGCATCAGGGTGCCACCACCACGCCCCAAGGCAGGCGTCCGACCGGGACCGACTTCGTGACCCGCTGCGCGTCCACGTCGATCACCGACATATCGTTGCTGACGCCGTTCGTGGTGTAGAGCCGCTTGCCGTCGCCGGAGAAGGCCAGGTTCCACACCCGCTGCCCGACCAGGAGATACTTCTTCACCTCGTAGCTGTGCGTATCCACGATCGCCACCCGGTTCGCCGGGCCAAGCGCCACGAAGGCGGTCCCGCCGTCCTTGCTCAACGCGATGCCGACCGGCTGCACCGACTCCCCCGGGACACCGGGGATCGAGAAGCCGATCGTATGCAGGACCTTGTGCGTCGCCGTGTCGATCACCGACACCGTGCCGCCGACTTCGGCCGAGACCCAGACCTGCTTGCCATCGGCGGTGAATTTTGCCACCCGCGGCCGGCTGCCGACCAGCACGTTGGCCACGATCTCGTGCGACTTGGTGTCGATGAAGTGCGCCATGCTGGTCGTCTCGGACGTATTGACCAGGATATTGCCGTCGGGGCTGATCCCCATGCCCTCCGGCTCGACGCCCACCGGGATCTCGGTGTCGATCCGCGCCGAGGCGATGTCGAGCACGGACACCATGTTGTCGTTCTCGTTGGAGATATAGAGCGTCGTCCCGTCCGGGCTCAGCGTGAACAGCTCCGGGTCCGGACCGCTCGGCAAGATGCGCGATACGGCCAAGGTCGCGAGGTCCAGCACCTCGATATGATCGCTGTCGCTGGTGCAGATGTAGAGGCTCTTGCCGTCGTTCGACAGCACGATGCCGCGCGGCCGGTCGCCGACCTTCACCGTCGCCGTCACGCCCAGCGTGGCGCCGTCGATTACAGTGATGGTGTTGTCCTTTTCGTTGGAGACGAGGATGCGCTCCGCCCGGGCCGCCGCCGGTTCGAGCAGCAGCAGCAGAACGAGGGACAGCTTCACAGGTGACATGCAGTCTCCGGCCGGTCGATGCCGAGCGTATCCAACTCGGAGGTTTGATGCAGGTAGCCCGGCTGCGGCGATACCGATACCAGGCTGCGCGCATCGGCCAGCAGCACCGGCTGCCTGAGCTGCCCGTCCCAGTCGCGGAACTGCAGCCGCGAGCCCTTGAACGCCGCCAGTTCAAAGGCCGGGCTGTGCAGGAAGGCGGCGATCTTCGCCCCGTCCGATCCGCCGCCCCGGGTCGCGGCCTCGCCGACGGCGCGCACCGCCATCCAGGCGCCGTAGTCGCGCGGCGTCATCCAGCGCCCGGCCTGCTTGAGGAACCGGGCCTGCAATTGCGTCCCGCCCCATTGCTCGAACGGCTTCGCCCAAGCGGTCGGGACCAGGCCGTGCGTGCCGGCGACCGGCCTGGGATCGGTGGTGCGGAAGGCGATGTCGTCGCCGAAATTGTCCTCGCTGTCGGCAACTACGGCCACGTCGTAGGACAGGCCCTGAGTGAAGCGCGCCACCTCGGCGCCGATCGTCACATGACCGGTGTCGGTGCGCTGGGCGCCGGGCTCGAAGGTCCAGGGCTTGTCGGCCACCAGCCGCAGCTGGAACTTCTTCGCCGAGCGCCGCATCGCCTCGGCAAAAAGCTTGTCGGCGTCGGTCGGACCCGTCACCAGCAATAGGTTGCGCCAGCGCTTGACCGCGAGGAACTGCATCAGCGCGTCGGCCAGCATGGCCCGGCTCGGCAGCAGATGGAGCATGTTGGCGCGGCAGTCCGCCCCGCGCAGCGAGTTGTCCTCGCTGGTCGCGTCCAGCAGCAGGGCGTCGCGCATCTCCGGCAGCCCGGCGACTTGCAGCAGCAGCGGCGCCGGCAGGTCGGTCACGAACACGCGCTGCCCCGTTGCCGCCATGCGCTTGGCCGCCTCAAGCACGGCGCTCGCGTCCTTGGGCACCGCTTCGTCGAGATGGAACGTCTGATGCGTGAACCGCCCGGTCGTCTGGTCGTCGGCCAAGCCGAGCCGGGCACCTTGCAGCCCCTCATCGGTCGGCGGCGGCTCGAGCTGACTGGCCGGCGGCTTGGCCTGCCCCGCCAGCCCGAGATAGGCGATCGCGACGACGCTGTCCTCCGCCTGCGCCGCAACCGGGGCCGCCGCGCTCGCCAGCGCCGCCAACATCATCACAACGCCGAGCCGAGCCGCCATCCAGATCCTCCGCGCGGCGGCGCCGGTTGCGCCAGCCGTCGATTTCCGTTGACGATGCACCGCCGCCGCCCCCTTGTCAGCCCATCCCCCGAAAGGCCCGCGCATGCGCTCCGCCCTCCCACTCCTATGCATTCTGGCCACCCCGATGTTGGCCACCTCGCTCCTGGCCACCACGGCCGCGGCCGAGCCGGCAAAGGTGGCGGTGTTCGACTTCGAGCTCATCAACACCTCGCCCGCGCCGTCCACACCCGAGGAGCTGGCCCGGCTGCACCAGATCGATGACCAGCTGCACGAGGGGCTGTCGGCTCCGGGCCGCTACGAGGTTGTCGGCACCCAAAGCGTGAAGGATCGGCTGGCACGGGTGTCGTCCATCAAGGGCTGCAACGGGTGCGAGCGCGAGCTGGCGCAGCAGCTCGGCGCGCAGTACGCCGCCTATGGCTGGGTGCAGAAGGTCAGCAACCTCATCCTCAACGTCAACTTGGTGATCGAGGACGCCGCGACCGGCAAGATCATCAAGGCCGACAGCGTGGACATCCGCAGCAACACCGACGATTCATGGAAGCGCGGGCTTCGCTACCTGCTGAACGAGCGGTTGTTCCGGGACGGCTAGCCTGCATGCGACCCTGCCGGACCGCGCCAGGTCCGGCAGGTCGCGGCGCCTTACTTAAGCGTGGTGAGGTAGGCGATCAGGTTCTGCCGCTCCTGGTCGTTCTTGAGTTCCGGGAAGATCATCTTGGTGCCCTGCACCGTGCCCCGCGGATCCGTCAGATAATGGTCGAGCGTCGGCTGGTCCCAGGTGACGTCGTAGGCCTTCATGGCCGGGGAGTAGTTGAACCCTTCGATGCTGTGCGACGGACGGCCGACGACGCCGGCCAGACTTGGGCCGATCTTGTTCTCGCCCGGCTTGATCGAGTGGCAGGCCGCGCATTTGTTGAACACGGTCTTGCCCGCCGCGGCGTCGCCGTCGGCATGGGCGGCGCCCGCGTAGGCCAATAGAACGGCCGCAAACCCAGCTGAGATAACCTGTCGCATCGTGTCTCCTTCGAACCCGCTTCTTCTTGGCAGCGCTTCTGCATATGCGGAAGCCCGGGCCGCTGTCGAGGTTCCGCGCCGCCGTGGCGTCTTCCCCCCGGGCCCGGATCGTGGCTAGGTTCGCTCAACCAAAACCGGCGGGAGTAAAGCGAGATGATGGTCGCAACAGTGATGTATCCGAAATCGACCAAGTTCGATCTCGACTACTACATGTCCTCCCACATCCCGTTGGTGAACCGGCTGTGGTCGCCGCTGGGGCTGCAATCGCTGCAGGTGCTGCGCGGCATCCCCGGACCGGATGGCGGGGCGCCGACCTACGCGTTCATGGCCGTCCTCACCTTCACCTCGCTCGACGCGTTCGGGCAGGCGGCGGCCAAGCACGGGCCGGAGATCTTTTCCGACATCCCGAACTTCACCGATGCGAAGGCCACCGTGCAGCTGAACGAGACGGTATGACCCCGCGCAGCCAGCACGCCTGCTTCGGCGGGCAGATCGGCTTCTACGAGCACGCATCGGAGGCGACCGGGACGGCGATGCGCTTCGCGGTGTTCGTGCCGCCGCAAGCCAAGCAGCGGACATGCCCGGCCCTCTACTACCTGGCCGGCCTGACCTGCACCGAGGAAACCTTCCCGATCAAGGCCGGCGCCCAGGCGCTGGCGGCCGAGCACGGGCTGGTGCTGGTGGCGCCCGACACGAGCCCGCGCGGCGCCGGCATCGCCGGTGAGGACGATGGCTGGGATTTCGGCACCGGCGCCGGGTTCTACCTCGACGCGACCGCCGCGCCGTGGTCGTCGAACTACCGCATGGCTCGCTATGTGACGCAGGAGCTGCGGGGCCTGATCGAGGCGAACTTCCCGGTCTCGGACCGGCGCGGCGTGTTCGGCCATTCCATGGGCGGCCATGGCGCGCTCGTGACCGCGCTGCGCGATCCCGGCACCTGGCATTCGGTGTCGGCGTTCGCACCGATCGCCAACCCGGTCGCGGTGCCGTGGGGGGAGAAGGCGTTCTCGAACTATCTCGGCGCCGATCGCGAGGCCTGGGCCGAGTGGGATGCGAGCCTGCTGATGCGCCGCCGCCCGTATCCCGGTCCGATCCTGGTGGATCAGGGGCTCGACGACCAGTTCCTCGCCGACCAGCTGCATCCCGAGGCGCTGGAGCAAGCCGCGGCTGCGTCGGGCCAGGCACTCACCTTGCGGCGGCAACCCGGCTACGACCACAGCTACTGGTTTATCCAGACCTTCATGAGCGACCACCTGCGCCACCATGCCACCCAGTTGCTGGCTTAGCGTGCGGCGCCTCGCTCTCGTCGCCGCGATGCGGCGCCTCGCTCTTGCCGCCGCGGTGCTGACGCTTGCGGCTCCGGCGCGGGCGGCGGATCGGATGCAGTTCTGGAACCTGACCTCGTCGACCCTCACCGGGGTGTCGTTGGCGCCGGCCGGAACGGCTGCGTTCGGGCCCAATCAATGCGCCAACGACAAGGACGGCTCGGTCGACCACGACGAGCGGCTGCGCCTGACCGGGGTCGAGCCCGGCCGCTATGACGTGCAGGTCACGAACAAGCGCGGCCAGCGCTGCGTGGCCCGCAACGTCGAGGTGCGCGGCGACGGCCGCTATGCCTTCTCGCTGTCCGACGAGGACCTGACGGACTGCCAGCCGGTGCGGTGAAACCGGCTTGTCACATTGCCGCGACTGAGGCTTAGTCCGCCGCGGCGTCCGCCCGGGCGCCGGGTTGGGGAGGACGGTCCGACGTGCGTATGCGTGCCAAAACACGCACAGCCTTGCTGTGCGCCGTCTCTGCCGTATTGTCGGTCGCCGCCTTGGCCCAAACCGTGCCCGCCGCGCCGCCCGCGGCGGAGATCGCGCTGCCCGACGTGGACGTGGTCGGCACGGCGCCGCTGTCCGGCTCCGGCATCGACGCCGCCAAGGTGCCGACCGACACCCAGGTCCTGCGGCGCGAGGACCTCGTGCGCACCGGCCCGGCCAGCGCCTTGCGGGCGCTCGACGAGCGGGTCGGCAACGTCACGCTCGACCAGGCGCAAGGCAACCCGTTCCAGCCGAACCTGTCGTATCGCGGCTTCGAAGCCTCGCCGCTGGCCGGCAACCCCCAGGGGCTCGCGGTCTACCTGAACGGCAGCCGCTTCAACCAGCCCTTCGGCGACACCACGAACTGGGACCTGATCCCCGACATCGCCGTCGACCGGATCGAGGTGCTCGGTCCCAACCCCGCCTTCGGCCTCAACGCGCTGGGCGGCAGCGTGACGGTCAAGCTGCGCGACGGGTTCACCTATCATGGCGCCGAGCTGGAGCTGTCCGGCGGCTCGTTCGGCCGCATCCAGGCGTCCGCCCAGTATGGCGTGCAGTCGGGCAACACCTCGGCCTACATCGCCGGCACCGGGCTCAACGAGGATGGCTGGCGCGACCAGTCGCCGTCACAGCTCCGGCAGATCTACGGCGACATCGGCTGGCGCGGCGAAAAGACCGAGCTGCATCTCGGGCTGCTGGGGGCGATCAACAACCTGACCGGCAATGGGTCAACGCCGGTCGATTTGCTGAATGCCCGGCGCAGCGCCGTGTTCACCTACCCGGACCAGACCCGCAACAAGTATTTCCGCGTCAACCTGACCGGCACGCACGACGTCAGCGATTCGGTGTCGCTGCAGGCGACGGCGTACTACAGCAACCTGTCGCAACGGACCTATAACGGCAACGCCGCCGACGTGGCGCCCTGCGCCGAGGACGGCGGCACGCTCTGCCTCAATGGCGGTTCGCCGCTGACGACGCGCGGCGGCACCACCATCCCCAACTTCCTCAATCCGGGCCTGTTTCCCGGTGTCGACGCGTTCGCCGCCGGTGGCCCGTATTCGCAGCTCGATCAGACCGCGACCGACAGCAACGGCTATGGCGCCACCGTGCAGGCGACCTGGAAGTCGGAGCTGCTGGGCCGCCCCAACCGGTTGCTGGCCGGGCTCAGCTATGACGGCGGCACAACGTTGTTTTCGGCGCGCTCGTCGCTCGGCGCGCTCACGTTCGACCGGGGCTATGCCGGGCCGGGCATCGTCATCAGCCAGGACGATGGCTCGATCGGGCCGGTGCGCGTCTCGGCGACCAACAACTACTACGGCGCCTACCTGTCGGACACGCTGGACGTGACCGATGCGCTGTCGGTGACGCTGTCCGGCCGCTTCAACGCCGCGCAGATCAACCTCGACGACCGCAACGGCACCGCGCTCAGCGGGCAGCACAGCTTCAACCGGTTCAACCCGGCCGCCGGCCTGACCTACCAACTGCTGCCGGGCGTTTCCGTTTATGCCGGCTATGCTGAAAGCAATCGGGCGCCGACGCCGGCCGAACTGTCCTGCGCCTCGCCGGCCAGCCCCTGCACGCTGACCAACTTCTTCGTCGCCGACCCGTCGCTGAAGCAGGTGGTGGCGCGCACGGTCGAGGCCGGGTTCCGCGGCAAGTTCACCGCGTTCGAGACGGCGCGGGTGGAGTGGAAGGCCGGGCTGTTCCATACCGACAACCAGGACGATATCCTGTTCACCTCTAGCGCGCTGACCGGGCGTGGCTTCTTCCAGAACGTCGGTGCGACACGGCGGCAGGGGATCGAGGCGGGGCTGTCGGTGCGCCAGGGCCCGGTCAGCGTGTTCCTCGATTACGGCTACACCGAAGCCACGTTCCAATCGTCGTTCCTCGAGAACAGCCCCAACAACCCGTTCGCCGACGCCAACGGCCAGGTGCAGGTGCGGCCCGGCAATCGGCTGCCCGGGATCCCGCTGCACCGGCTGAAGTTCGGCGTGCAGGACCAGGTCACGCCGGCCTGGACGGTCGGGCTGACCGGGATCGCGAGCAGCGGCCGCGCGCTGACCGGCGACGAATCCAACCTGGATCAGCGCACGAGCCCCTATGTCGTGCTGAACCTCAACACGAGCTACCGCTTCAACCGCAACGTCGAGCTGTTCGGGCTCGTGCAGAACCTCACCGATGCGAAGTACCAGACGTTCGGCAGCTATTCGCCGGTGGGCCTGGTGCCGATCGTGCAGGCGGCCGGCACTACCAACACGCGCAGCTTGACCCCCGGCGCGCCGATTGCCGGGTTCGGCGGGTTGCGGGTGACGTTTTGACGGTCGGTTGTGATGCGTCGGGCGGTTGACTTCGCGGGACGCGGCCCCCTAATGTCTCATCGGTAACAAAAATGTGGAGGAGTCATTATGGCCTGGAAGACCCCCAAGATCGTCGAGATCGCGCTCGGTGCAGAGATCAACTCGTACGCCTGCGCCGACGTTAAGAAGTAAGCTTCGATACCAACCACTGGCGGCCTGTCGGACCTAGTCTGGCAGGCCGCCAGTGCGTTTTGCACTGTCTTCTTGTGCATTTTGCACTGCCTTGACGAGCGCCGACAGGTCACCGATGCGCGCCATCGTATTGGGCGCCGCAGCCGGCGGCGCCTTCCCCCAATGGAATTCTAACGCCGCCGCCTGCCAGCGCGCCCGCAGTGGCGACCCGGCTGTGCGGCCACGCACGCAAGCGTCCGTTGCCGTCAGCGCCGATGGCGAGAATTGGGTACTGCTGAACGCGTCCCCGGACCTGCGTCAGCAGATCGAGCAAACCCCAGCCTTGCAGCCGCATATCGGCAAGCGATCCACGCCGATTGCGGCCGTGGTGCTGACCGGCGGCGACGTGGATGCCATCGCCGGCTTGCTCACGATGCGCGAGCGTCAGGCTTTCACCGTCTTCGCCACCGCACCTGTCCACGCCGTGCTGGATGCCAACCCGGTGTTCGAGGTGCTGGCGCGCGATGTCGTCGGCCGCGAGCTGCTCGAGCTGGAGCGCGACCGCGACATTCCGCTGCCGTCAGGCGCGCCGAGCGGCTTGTCGGTGCGCCCGTTCGTGGTGCCGGGCAAGGTGCCGCTCTACCTCGAGACGCCCGGCGAAACCCCGGCTCTCACGGAGTCGGAGCAGACGATCGGTCTCGCTGTCAGCGACGGCCGTGCCACCCTGTTCTTCATCCCCGGTTGTGCCGCCATGACCCCGGCGTTGGCGTCCCGGTTGCGCGGCGCGGATGCGGTACTATTCGACGGCACGCTGTGGACGGACGATGAGATGGTCGTCGCCGGGCTGGGCGCCAAAACCGGACAGCGGATGGGCCATATGAGCGTGTCGGGGCCGAACGGCACCATGGCCGCCTTCGCGGATCTGGGCGTCCGGCAGAAAGTCCTGCTGCATATCAACAACTCGAACCCCATCTTGCTGGACGACTCGCCAGAGCGGGCTGAGGCCGAAGCCGCGGGATGGCAGGTCGCCTATGATGGGATGGAATTGCGCCTATGAGCGATCGCAAGATGTCGTCGTCCGAGCTGCGTGCCGCGCTGCAGGCGATCGGGGACGAGCGCTACCACAACCGGCATCCGTTCCACCGCATGCTGCACGACGGCGGCTGCACGCGCGGCCAGGTGCAGGCCTGGGCGCTGAACCGCTACTATTACCAAAGCCGCATTCCGGCCAAGGACGCGACGCTGATCGCCCGGCTGCCGACGGCCGATCTGCGCCGGTCCTGGCGGTCGCGGCTCGACGACCATGACGGGTCGGCGCCGGGCCTGGGCGGTGTGGCGCGCTGGCTGAAGCTGGCCGAGGGCGTGGGGCTCGACCGCGCCTACGTCGAAAGCACCGATGGCATCCTGCCGGGCACCCGGTTCGCGGTCGATGCCTACGTGGAGTTCGTCCGCGACCGCTCGATCCTGGAAGCGGTGGCGTCGTCGCTGACTGAAATGTTCTCGCCGACCATCATCGCCGAGCGGGTCTCCGGCATGCTGCGGAACTACGACTGGATCACCCAGGACACGCTCGCCTACTTCACACCGCGTCTCACCCAGGCGCCCAAGGACGTTGATTTCGCGCTGGCTTACGTCGACGAGCACGCCACCACGCGGGCGCTGCAGGAGCAGGTCCTGGCGGCGCTGCGGTTCAAGTGCTCGGTGCTGTGGTCGCAGCTCGATGCGTTGGCCTATGCCTACGTGCAACCGGGTCACATCCCGCCGGGCGCCTTCGTGCCGGACGACGCGAAGTGAGCACCACCACTGCGACGGCGCCGGCGTTCAACCGCGGCTTCCGCATGCGGTTCGATGAGGTGCGGCAGTCCTGGGTGGTGCTGGCGCCGGAGCGGCTTTTCTTGCTCGATGAGCAAGCGGTGGAAATCCTGAAGCTGGTGGATGGCGTGCGGACCCTGGGGGAGATCGTGGACACCCTCGCCGCTCGCTACGCCGCGCCCCGCGAGGCCATCGACACCGACGTCTCAGCAATGTTGCGCGACCTCGCCGACAAGGGAGCGATCCGCCTGTGAACGCCATCACCCCCACCCCCACCCCCGCGCCCGCGCTGCCGCCTCCACTCGCCTTGCTGGCGGAGCTCACGCATCGCTGCCCGCTGCAATGCCCCTACTGCGCCAATCCGCTGGAGCTGGAGCGGGCGGCGGCCGAGCTCGACACCGCGACCTGGTTGCGCGTGCTGGACGAGGCGGCGGCCTTGGGCGTGCTGCAGGTGCACTTCTCGGGCGGCGAACCCTGCGCCCGGCGCGACCTGCTGGATCTCGTGCGCCGTGCGGCCGAGCGCGGCCTCTACAGCAACCTCATCACCTCGGGCGTCACCCTTGATGCCAAGTCGCTGGCGGCGCTGGCCGAGGCCGGGCTGGACCACGTGCAGCTCAGCTTCCAGGACTCCGAGCAGGTTTCGGCCGACCGCATCGGCGGCTATCGCGGCGGCCATGCGCGCAAGCTGGCCGTCGCCAAGCTGATCCTGGAGGCCGGGTTTCCGCTGACCGCCAACTTCGTGGTGCACCGGCAGAACCTCGAGCGGTTGCCCGACATGCTGGCGCTCGGCGAGGCGCTCGGCGCCAGCCGGATCGAGATCGCCCACGTACAGTACTATGGGTGGGCGCTCGCCAACCGCGACGCGCTGATGCCGACCCGGGCGCAGC
Source organism: uncultured Alphaproteobacteria bacterium (assembly GCA_963792675.1). GTDB lineage: Bacteria > Pseudomonadota > Alphaproteobacteria > Acetobacterales > Acetobacteraceae > JBBROS01. The sequence goes on along the minus strand of CAWBWT010000002.1, from coordinate 3,239,773 downwards.
TCGAGGCCGCGACCGACGCGGTGGAAGCAGCGCGCGAACGGCTGCGCGGCCGCATCACGATCGACTATGTGGTGCCCGACTATTACGCGGCCCGGCCGAAGGCCTGCATGGGCGGCTGGGCGCAACGGATCATCAACATCACCCCTGCCGGGTTGGCGCTGCCGTGCCACGCTGCCGAGACCTTGCCCGGTTTCCATTTCCCGTCGGTGCGCGACGTCTCGCTGGGCGCCATCTGGCGTGACGATCCCGGCTTCAACCGGTTCCGCGGCACCGCCTGGATGCCGGAGCCCTGCCGCTCCTGCGACCGCAAGGAGATCGACTGGGGCGGCTGCCGCTGCCAGGCCTTTGCGATCCTCGGTGACGCCGCCGCCACCGACCCGGCCTGCGCGCTGTCGCCCGAGCATTACCGCATGGAAGAAGCGGTGCAGCAATCCGACGGCGCCGGCGCCGAGCTGATCTACCGCCGCATCGGCGCCGCGGCCGCGGTCGAACCCGTGGGGTGAAACGCCGGCAGGCCCTGCTGCTGACCGCCGCCGCGCTGCTTCCCGCGGCCGGCCGCACGGCGCCGCGGTTCGACATGGTCGAGGTCGCCCCCGGCATCCACGTCCGCCAAGGCGTGCACGAGGAGGCGACCGTCGCCAACGCGGACGCCATCGCCAATATCGGCTGCATTATCGGCCGTGACAGCGTTGCCGTGCTCGACCCCGGCGGCAGCAAGGCGGACGGCGAGCTGCTGCGCACCCATATCCGGATGCTGACACCGCTGCCGATCAGCCACGTGATCATGACCCACATGCACCCGGACCACGTGTTCGGCGCCGTCGCCTTCGCCGACGACGACCCGGCCTTCGTCGCACACGCCCGGATGGCCGGGATGCTGGTCGAGCGCGGCGAGTTCTACCGCAACGGGCTCGCCGACCTGCTCGGCCTCGATGCGGCCGGCGACTACGCCAAGCCGACGCTGCTGGTGCAGGACGAAGCCGTGATCGACCTGGGCGGACGCGTGCTGCGCCTGCACGCGCATCCGACCGCGCATACCGACAACGACCTCTCGATCGTGGACGAGGCGACCGGCACGTTATGGGCCGGCGACCTGCTGTTCGTCGACCGGGTGCCGGCGGTGGACGGCAGCATCGTCGGCTGGCTCGGGCAACTCGACGCCATGGCGAGGTGGCCGGTGCAGCGTGCGGTGCCGGGTCATGGCCCGGCCTCGGTGCCGTGGCCCGCGGGCGCGGCCGGGCAGGTGCGCTATCTTTCCACCATCGTGCGCGAGGTTCGTGCCATCATCGCCCACGGCGGCGATATCGAGACGGCGGTGGCGACGGTCGGCCAGTCCGAACGCGGCCGTTGGGCACTGTTCGACGACTATAACGGTCGCAACGTGACGACCGCGTTCAAGGAATTGGAGTGGGAGTAGGTCCATGAAAGCCGCATTGCTTGCCCTGGCCATCACGCTGTCCGCTTTGCCGGCGCGCGCCGAGGAGGACGAGGCGACGCGCGCCAGCCGTTGGCAGGACTTGAAGCACGCGGTGTTCGGCGACCGCACCGTGCAGGACGGCGCAGGGGTGATCGCGCTCGATGCGCCGGCGCGTGCGCAGGATGCGGCGCTGGTACCGATCACGGTCACGCTTGCCAACCCGGGCGGCAGCGCCGGGGACCGCGTGAAGGCGGTCTACATCACCGTGGACGGCAACCCGTCGCCGCTCGCCGGCACCTTCCATTTCGGGCCGGCCGCCGACCCGCGCAGCCTCAAGACCCGGGTGCGGGTGGATCAATACAGCTTGCTGCACGCGGTCGCGGAGACCGAGGACGGCCGGCTGTTCGTGGCCGAGCGGTTCGTCAAAGCGGCCGGTGGCTGCTCGGCGCCGTCGCTGAAGGACCCGAAGCTCGCGATGTCGCGCATGGGCCAGATGCGGCTGCGGGTGGACAACGAGGCGCCAGTCGAGGACGGCAAGCCGGCCGTGGCGCAGCTGCTGATCAGCCATCCGAACAATAACGGCATGCAGGTGGACCAGCTCAGCCACAACTTCGTCCCGGCCCGTTATATCGAGGACATCGACGTGACCCTCGGCGGGCAGTCCGTGCTGCAGGTCGACTCCGACATCTCGCTCAGCGAGGACCCGGCCATCACCTTCGGCTTCGTCCCGCATGGGCCCGGGCCGTTCAAGGTGGAGGTGAAGGACAGCGCCCGCGCCGTGTTCACTCAGGAATTTCCGTTGTTTCCTGGCCGCAGTTAGCCGCCGCGGAACGACCGCCGGCGCTTTCGCGTTCCAATCGGATGGAAACGGGGCCGGCCAATCGGCCTCGTCCGCGAGGAAACGGGAGAAACTCATGATCCGATTGACAACCACGCTGGTTCTGGCGGCTTCGCTGGCCGGCGGCGCCGCCATGGCGCAAGGCACCACCTCCGGCCCGGCGGCCGGCTCGCAGACCACGCTCGGGACCGGCAGCCAGACCGGTGCCACCCCGCACCAGGCGGAGAGTGTGCGCAATGGCGGCGGCAAGGCGGTGGGCGCCGAGACCCAGGGCCAGGCTGGCGGCACCACCAGCGCCGTCGTGCCGGGCGTGTCCGGCGCCGAGTCGGGCCATAACCCCGGGCCGGGGCAGCGTCCGCAGAGCCGCTGACGACGGCGGACGCTTTTCGCTTCCCTTGACCGGCTGGGCTCGCGACACTGTCATCGCGGCAAGTGAGCCAGGCAAGCTGGTCAGGAGGAAGCGATGGACAGGTACCGTTCACATTCACCCCTCGGTTGATGGGGGAGTGAAGCAAGGCGCGGCCGGGTTCTCCGGTGGCACGCTAACCTGCAAGTGCAGCGACCGGCCGGTGAAGGTCGAGGTGAAGTCGCAGGTGGCGCACAACCACGTCTGCGGCTGCACCAAGTGCTGGAAGCCCGCCGGCGTTGCCTTCTCGATGGTCGCCGTGGTGCCGCGTGACTCCCTCACCGTGACGGAGAACGGGGACAAGCTGCACGTGGTGGACGCGAATGCGGCGATCCAGCGTCATGCCTGCTCGGGGTGCGGGGTCCACATGTTCGGCCGGATCGAGAACAAGAACCACCCGTTCTATGGGCTCGATTTCGTCCACCCCGAGCTTTCGTCGCAAGAAGGCTGGGCGGCGCCTGAGTTCGCGGCGTTCGTGTCCTCGGTCATCGAGGCCGGCGTCGACCCGGGGCAGATGGGCGGTATCCGCTCGCGGCTGAAGGAACTCGGGCTCGAGCCTTATGACTGCCTGTCGCCGCCTTTGATGGATGCGATCGCGACGCACGTCGCTAAAAGCAAAGCGGCTTAAACAGGAGTTGGCCTCCGGCGGCCAGGACGCTGTCCTGGACCTGCCGGGGCCAGCGGCCCCGGACCCGCTTGTCCGTTTTCGAGTTCGTTGATGATCTGCTGGGTTTCCCGGACGAGGTAGGCCAATAGGGCGGCTTGCACCGGCAGCAACGGGGCGGTCCGCCGCCGGGCCACGAACCAGGAGCGCATCACCGGGAAGCCCTCGACCGGCAGCACCGCCAGCAGGCCCAGCGAGCGTTCCAGGCTGATCGTGTGCCGGGACAGCAGGGCGATGCCCATGCCCGCCATCACCGCCTGCTTGATCATCTCGTTGCTGGACGTCTGCATCGCCACGGGCGGTGACAGGCCCGCCGCGGCGAAGAACCGGTCCGACAGCGACCTTGTGCCGGACCCTTCCTCGCGAGTGATGAACCACTCCGCTGACAGCATGTCCGGCGTGATCGCAGACCGGGCACAGAGCGGGTGCGACGGGGCCGCGACGATCACCGACGGATGCGCCGCCACCCGTTCCGCCACCACGTCGGCGTCCTCGGGCAGTTGCCCGGTGAAGGCCAGGTCCACCGTGCCGTCCAGCAGCATCGACAGGATGCGGCTGCGATTGCCTTCGCGCAGGCTGACGACCACCGCGGGTGCCTCGCGGCGAAACCGGGCGATCAAATGCGGCACGACGTATTTCGCGGTGGAGGCCAAGCCCAGCGTGATACGGCCCTCGCCGGCGCCGCGCAGCCCCAGCATCGCCTGGTCCACGTCGCGCAGCGATTGCAGCACCGGGCGCGCATAGTTCAGCAGCACCGTGCCGGCCTCGGTGAGCGCGACCCGTCGTCCGATCCGCTCGAACAGGGTGAAGCCGGTTTGCTGCTCCACCTGGCGGATTTGGAACGACACCGCCGACGGCGTGAGGTGCCGGCGCTCGGCGACCCGGGCGAAGGACAGGGTCTCCGCCGCGTCCACGAAAACCTGCAATTGCCGCACGGTGACGTTAAGCATTGCCAAGTTTTCCCTCAACTGTATGGCAAATCTATTTCGCTTTCCCTTGCCGGTCCAGAACCGTAGCGTCCGTCTCAAGAAGCGGATTGCCGCAAGCGAGGGAGGTCAAGCCGATGAATAAACCGGTCGACGTCAAGATCACCGACATGAAGGAACGCTACACGTCGGGCGTGCTGAAGTATCGGCAGATGGGATACTGGGAGCCCGACTACGAGCCGAAGGACACCGACATTCTCGCCTGCTTCCGCATCACGCCGCAGGACGGCGTCGACCCGGTGGAAGCGGCGGCTGCCGTCGCCGGCGAGAGCTCGACCGCCACCTGGACGGTGGTGTGGACCGACCGCCTGACCGACAGCGAGTATTACCGGGCCAAGGCCTACCGGGTCGACCCGGTGCCGGGCAATCCGGAGCAGTTCTTTGCCTACATCGCCTATGACCTCGACCTGTTCGAGGAAGGCTCGATTTCGAACCTTACCGCGTCGATCATCGGCAACGTGTTCGGCTTCAAGCCGCTGAAGGCGCTGCGGCTCGAGGACATGCGCATCCCGCCGCACTATCTGAAGACGTTCCAAGGACCGGCGACCGGCATCGTGGTCGAACGCGAGCGGCTCAACATCTATGGACGGCCGTTGCTGGGCGCCACGATGAAGCCGAAGCTCGGGCTGTCGGGCCGCAACTACGGCCGGGTGGTCTACGAGGCGCTGAAGGGCGGGCTCGACTTCACCAAGGACGACGAGAACATCAACTCGCAGCCCTTCATGCACTGGCGCGACCGCTATCTTTATTGCATGGAGGGCGTGAGCAAGGCCTGCGCCGAGACCGGCGAGATCAAGGGCACCTACCTCAACGTCACCGCCGGCACGATGGAGGACATGTACGAGCGGGCCGAGTTCGCCCGCGACCTCGGCAGCGTCATCATCATGATCGACCTCGTGATCGGCTACACCGCCATCCAATCGATGGCGAAATGGGCCCGCAAGAACGACATGATCCTGCATCTGCACCGCGCCGGCCACTCGACCTACACGCGGCAGAAAAACCACGGCGTGTCGTTCCGGGTGATCGCCAAGTGGATGCGGATGGCGGGCGTGGACCACATCCATGCCGGCACCGTGGTCGGCAAGCTCGAGGGCGACCCGGCGGTGGTGGCCGGCATTTACGACACCTGCCGCGAGGGCTTCGTGCCGGCCGACATGCGCCACGGCATCTTCTTCGACCAGCCCTGGGCCAGCCTCAAGAAGCTCATGCCGGTGGCGTCGGGCGGCATCCACGCCGGGCAGATGCATCAGTTGCTGCATTATCTGAAGGACGACGTGGTGCTGCAATTCGGCGGCGGCACCATCGGCCACCCGATGGGCATCCAGGCCGGCGCAATCGCCAACCGGGTAGCGCTCGAGTGCATGGTCAAGGCGCGCAACGAGGGCCGCGACATCTGGAACGAAGGGCCGGAGATCCTGACCGCCGCCGCCCGCTGGTGCCAGCCGCTGCGCGCGGCACTCGATACGTGGAAGGACGTCACCTTCAACTACGCCTCCACCGACAGCGTCGACGTGCTGCCGACCCCCACCCCGGCCTGAGACGGAGACCGAAAATGAAGATCACCCAGGGACAGTTCTCCTTCCTGCCGGACCTCTCCGACGCGGAGATTTCGAAGCAGATCGAGTATGCGCTCGAGAATGGCTGGTCGCTCGCGATCGAGCACACCGACGACCCGCACCCGCGCAATTACTATTGGTCGATGTGGGGCAACCCAATGTTCGACCTGCGCGACCCGGCCGGCGTGATGATGGAGCTGAAAGCCTGCCGCGCGGAGCACCCGACGGAGTATATCAAGGTGCTCGCCTTCGACAGCAACAAGGGCCAGGAAACGATCCGCATGTCGTTCATGGTGCAGCGTCCGGCGCACGAGCCCGGCTTCGAGTTGGTGCGCGCCGAGGGCCCGGGCCGGCAGGTGCGCTACACGCTGCGCTCCTACGCGACCTCGCTGCCGTCCGGCGAGCGCTACCGGCCGACGGAGGCGACATGACGCCGCGGATCGCTCCCAGCATTCTCTCGGCCGACTTCACCCGGCTCGGCGACGAGATCCGCGCCATTCAGGACGCCGGCGCCGACCTGATCCACTTCGACGTGATGGACAATCACTATGTGCCCAACCTGACGTTCGGCCCGTTCATCTGCGAGGCGTTGCGGCCGGTGGCGATGATCCCGATCGACGTGCACATCATGGCCGCACCGGTTGACGAGTTGGCGGTGATGTTCGCCAAAGCCGGGGCGGCCATCATCACGGTCCACCCGGAGGCGTCGCAGCACGTGGACCGCACGCTCGGGCTGATCCACGACCACGGCTGCAAGGCCGGGCTCGCGCTGAACCCGGCGACGCCGCTGTCGCTCCTCGACCACATCATGGACCGGCTCGACCTCATCCTCGTGATGTCGGTCAACCCCGGCTTCGGCGGCCAGGCGTTCATTCCGGAAGCGCTGAACAAGATCGCGGCGGTGCGGCGACGGATCGACCGGCACGTCGAAGGTGGCGGGCGCGAGATCGCGCTCGAGGTCGATGGCGGGGTCAAGGTCACGAACATCCGCCGCGTGGCCGAAGCCGGCGCCGATACGTTCGTGGCCGGCTCGGCGATCTTCGGCGCCCCCGACGCGGATGGCGGCTACCGTGACGTGATCGGCAAGCTCAAGCGCGAGCTGACGCCGGTCCCGCAGGAGCGTGCAGCATGAGCCCGGACGGTCCGGTGGCCGCGCCCGAGACGCGGGTGGATCTGGCCGCGATGTACGCCGACAGCCATATCGGCAGCGTGCTCGACGAGCTCGACGCGGACCTGGTCGGCCTGGTGCCGGTCAAGACGCGCATACGCGAGATCGCGGCGCTGCTGCTGGTGGAGGCGGCTCGGCGGCAGCTCGGCATCCAGGCCGACCCGCCGCCGCTGCACATGAGCTTCACCGGCAACCCCGGCACCGGCAAGACGACGGTCGCCCGCCGCATGGCCGACGTGCTGCACCGGCTCAAATACATCCGCCGCAACCACGTGGTGACGGTTTCGCGTGACGACTTGGTGGGCCAGTACATCGGCCACACCGCGCCGAAGACCAAGGAGATCCTGAAGAAGGCGATGGGCGGCGTGCTGTTCATCGACGAGGCCTATTACCTGTACCGGCCGGAGAACGAGCGCGATTACGGGCAGGAGGCGATCGAGATCCTGCTGCAGACCATGGAGGACCACCGCGACGACCTCGTGGTGATCCTGGCCGGCTACAAAGACCGGATGGACACGTTCTTCCGCAGCAACCCCGGCATGTCGTCGCGCATCGCCCACCATATCGACTTCCCCGACTACCGCGAGGAGGAGCTGTACGCGATCGCCGTGATCATGGCCGAGCGGATGAATTACCGCTTCGACGCCGAGGCCGAGCAGGCCATGCGTGAATACATCGGCCTGCGCATGACCCAGCCGCGCTTCTCCAACGCCCGCTCCATCCGCAACGGGATCGACCGTGCCCGGCTGCGCATGGCCAACCGGCTGTTCGCGGAGCGGGAGCGGACGCTCTCCCGCGCCGACCTCGAGACCATCACCGCGGGCGACATCAAGGCCAGCCGGGTGTTCAAGCAATAACGGCCGAAATGCGCCGACCACGGGAGTGAACGATGCCGCATCGCCGGATGACGCTTTCCAAGTTCATCATCGAGGACCAGCGCCGGTCGGCCGACCCGCAGCCGGACCTGACCTCGCTGCTGAACGACGTGCAGACGGCGTGCAAGCTGATCGCGATCGCGGCCGGCCGCGGCAAACTGCATCCGCTCGACGCCGGCGCCACCGGCACCAACGCCGATGGCGACCAGCAGAAGCCGCTCGACGTCGCCGCTAATGCGATCATGGTCGCGACCTGCGAGTTTGGCGGCCAGCTGTCCGGCATGGTGTCGGAGGAGATGGAGCAGCCCTACCAGATCCCCGACCGGTTTCCCCACGGCCGCTATCTGCTGGTGTTCGATCCGCTCGACGGGTCGTCCAACATCGACATCAACATGCCGGTGGGCACCATTTTCTCCGTCTTGCGCTGCCCGGACGGCATCACCGAGCCCGTGCTGTCCGACTTCCTGCAGCCCGGCACCGCCCAGGTCGCGGCCGGCTACGCGATCTATGGGCCGACCACGATGATGGTGATGACGCTCGGCGCCGGGGTGCACGGCTTCACGCTCGACCGCGAAATCGGCGCCTTCACGCTGACGCATCCCGACATGCGCATCCCGGCCGCTACCCGCGAGTTCGCGGTCAACGTCTCGAACCAGCGCTTCTGGGAGGCACCGGTGCGGCGCTACATCGAGGAGTGCATCGAGGGCGCCGCCGGGCCGCGCGGGGTCGATTTCAACATGCGTTGGATCGCGTCGATGGTGGCCGAGGTGCACCGCATCCTGCTGCGCGGCGGCCTGTTCATGTATCCGCGCGACGAGAAGCGGGCCGGGCGGCTGCGCCTCATGTATGAGGCGAACCCGATGGCGATGATCGTCGAGCAGGCGGGCGGCGCCGCGTCCACCGGCCGCGAGCGGCTGCTGGAGCTGATCCCGACCGGCATCCACCAGCGGGTGCCCGTCATCCTCGGTTCGCGCGAGGAAGTGGAGCGGCTCGACCGCTACCATCAGGAGCACATGAACATGGGCGAGAGCGAGGATGGGCCGTTCGACCCGCCGCTGTTCAAGGTCCGCTCGCTGTTCCGAACCGCGTCCTGATCGGGAGGGCAGCATGTCGAAACGCCATCCCGTCATCGCCATCACCGGCTCGTCCGGCGCCGGCACCACGACCGTCACCACCACCTTCCAGCAGATTTTCCGCCGCGAAGGGGTGAACGCGGCGATCATCGAGGGCGACTCGTTCCACCGCTACGACCGCAAGGCGATGCGGGCGCTGATCGAGGCGGGCAACGAGGGCGGCAACAACCACGTCAGCCATTTCGGCCCGGAAGCCAACCTGTTCGCCGAACTCGAGGACCTGTTTCGAACCTATGGCGAGACCGGCAGCGGACGCAGCCGCAAGTACCTGCACAACGACGAGGAAGCCGCGCCGTACGCGCAACCGCCCGGGACGTTCACCGAGTGGGAGGACCTCGAGCCCGGCACCGACCTGCTGTTCTACGAGGGGCTGCACGGCGCCGTCGTCCACGAGGACATCAACGTCGCCAAGCATGCCGACCTGCTGGTGGGCGTGGTGCCGATCATCAACCTCGAATGGATCCAGAAGCTGCACCGCGACAAGAAGGCGCGCGGCTACACGCACGAGGCGGTGGTGGACACGATTTTACGGCGGATGCCGGATTACGTGAACTTCATCTGCCCGCAGTTCAGCGAGACGCACGTGAACTTCCAGCGGGTGCCGACGGTGGACACCTCGAACCCCTTCATCGCCCGCGACGTGCCGAGCGCGGACGAGAGCATGCTGATCATCCGCTTCCGCAACCCACGCGGCATCGACATGCCGTATTTGCTGTCGATGCTGGCCGATAGCTTCATGTCGCGGGCCAATACGATCGTCTGCCCGGGCAGTAAGATGCCGCTCGCGATGCAGTTGATCTTTACGCCGATGATCATGCAGCTGATGGAACGGAAGAAAAGAGCGGGTTAACAGCAAGGGACGCTGTCCCTTGACCCTGCCAAAGACGGGGTCTTTGGAAACCACAACTTAAGTTTCGGGGGTCTGGGGCCCCTGGCCCCAGCGGGTCGAGGGCAGAGCCCTCGCCTCAACACGAACAGGAGGAACAATTGGCACTCGTCTCGATGCGGCAGTTGCTCGACCACGGCGCGGAGCACGGCTACGGCATACCGGCGTTCAACGTGAACAACATGGAGCAGGTCCGCGCCATCATGCAGGCGGCCGACGACTGCGACAGCCCGGTCATCCTGCAGGGCTCGGCCGGCGCGCGGAAATATGCCGGCGAGGCGTTCCTGCGCCACCTGATCGAAGCCGCGGTCGAGACCTGGCCGCACATCCCGGTCGTCATGCACCAGGATCATGGCGCGAGCCCGGCGGTCTGCCTGCGCTCCATCCGCTCCGGCTTCACCAGCGTGATGATGGACGGCTCGCTGCAGGAGGACATGAAGACGCCCGCGCCACTACGAGTACAACGTCATGACCACCCGGCGCGTGGTCGAGATGGCGCACGCGGTCGGCGTTTCGGTGGAAGGCGAGCTGGGCGTGCTGGGCTCGCTCGAAACCGGCGAGGCGGGCGAGGAGGACGGGTCCGGCGCCGAGGGCAAGCTGTCGAACGAGCAGTTGCTGACCGACCCCGAGCAGGCCGCCGACTTCGTGCGCGAAACCGCGGTGGACGCGCTGGCCATCGCGATCGGGACCAGCCACGGCGCCTACAAGTTCTCCCGCAAGCCGACCGGCGACATCCTGGCGATCGGCCGCATCCGCGAGATCCACGCCCGCATCCCGAACACGCATCTGGTGATGCATGGCTCGTCCTCGGTGCCGCAGGAATGGCTGGACGTGATCCGCGAGCATGGCGGCGCCATCAAGGAGACCTATGGCGTGCCGGTGGAGGAGATCCAGGAGGGCATCCGCCACGGCGTGCGCAAGGTGAACATCGACACCGACATCCGCCTGGCGATGACCGGGGCGATGCGGCGGCTGATGATGCAGAAGCCCGACGAGTTCGACCCGCGCAAGTTCTTCGCCGCCGCCAGCGAGGCGGTGCGCGGCATTTGCCGCAGCCGCTTCGAGGCGTTCGGCACGGCGGGCCAGGCGGCCAAGATCCGGCCGCTGCCGCTCGACCGCATCTCGGAGCTGTATGCCAAGGGCTCGCTCGCCTCCGTGGTGCATTGATCCGGCGCCGATGCCGCTCGAAGCGCTGATCTTCGACGTCGACGGCACGCTGGCCGAGACGGAGGAGCTGCACCGGCACGCGTTCAATGCCAGCTTCGCGGCAGCCGGACTGCCGTGGCACTGGGATAGGAGGTCGTATGCCGAGCTGCTGACGGTGACGGGCGGCAAGGAGCGCATCCGGCACTACGTGACGCGCCAGCAGCTCGAGCCGCTGGCCGACGACGCGGTCGCCCGGCTGCATGCGGACAAGACCGCGCTTTATACGGCGCGCGTGGCGGCCGGCAACCTGGCGCTGCGGCCCGGCGTCGCCCGCTTGCTGCGCGAGGCGAAGGCGGCCGGGCTGCGCCTGGCAATCGCTACCACCACGAGCCCGCCCAACGTGGAGGCGCTGCTGCGCGCAACGCTGGGGGAGGGCGGGCCGGGTTGGTTCGAGGTCATTGCCGCCGGCGATTGCGTGCCGGCCAAGAAACCGGCGCCCGACATCTACCTGCTCGCACTCGAGCGCCTCGACTTGCCGGCCTCGTCCTGCCTCGCCTTCGAGGACACCGTGAACGGCCTGCGCTCGGCGCGAGGCGCAGGCATCCCGACCGTGGTGACGCTCAGCGCCTATGGCGGCACGGCGGGGTTCCAGAATGCGGTGGCGGTGGTCGACCACCTCGGCGAGCCCGACCGGCCGTGCCGGCCTATCGCCGGTCCAGACGGCGAGATCGTGGACGTCGCCTGGCTGCGTGCGTTGGCGGGCTAATCCAAAACCGCCGCTGCAGCGTGAGTACACGGCCCAGTAGTTGCATTTGTCGGGCGAAGCCGGGCTGATCGCGTGTATGTCTCGCGCCTGACGCCCTGCAGGAGACCCGAATGCGCCTTATCCCGTTGAGCCTTGCCGCCGTCCTGTTCGCCGCGCCGGCCATGGCCGAGGAGCTGAGCGGCACGTTGCAGAAGATCAAGGAAACGGGGACGATCGTCATGGGTATCCGCGACAGCTCGATCCCGTTCAGCTACCTCGACGACCAGCAGCATGTGGTCGGCTACGCGATCGACATCTGCCTGCGCGTGGTGGATGCGATCAAGCGCGACCTCGGCCTGCCGAACCTGAAGGTCGAGATGAACCCGGTCACGTCTTCGAACCGCATCCCGCTAATGGCGAACGGGACGGTGGACATGGAGTGCGGCTCGACGACCAACAACGCCGACCGGCAGAAGCAGGTCGCGTTCACCAACAGCCACTTTCTCACCGCCAGCAAGTTCGTCTCGAAGAAGGCGCAGCACATCGCCAACATCGACGGCTTGAAGGGCAAGCCGGTGGTGTCGGTGTCGGGCTCGACCAACCTCGTGCAGCTCAACCAGTTCAACGCCGCGCGCAAGTTGGGCATCACCGTGCTGGCGGCCAAGGACGTGGTCGAGGCGTTCCTGATGGTGGAAACCGATCGCGCCGCCGCCTTCGTCATGGACGACGTGCAGCTCGCCGCGCTGGTCGCCTCGTCGAAGGACCCGGCCGCCTACGAGATCAACGACGACGCGTTCTCCAAGCCGGAGCCGTACGGGATCATGATGCGCAGGGGCGATCCGGCGTTCAAGGCGGCGGTGGACCGCGCCACGGCCGACCTTTATCGCAGCCCGGAGATGAAGGCGATCTACGCCAAGTGGTTCCTGTCACCGGTGCCGCCGAAGGGCCTCAACTTCAACGTGCCGATGGCGCCGGCGCTGCAGCGCCAGTTCGAGCACCCGTCCGACAGCCCCGACCCGGCCAGCTACGCCGGCTGATGGGCGTCCGGGGTGGGCTACAACTGGAACTGGTCGGTCTTCTGGGAGAACTCGCCCGAGGGCGACGGCACCTATTTCGACATGCTGCTGCACGGTCTCGAAGTGACCTTGGCGACGGCGGCGCTGGCGTGGCTGCTGGCGTTGCTGGCGGGCTCGCTGGTGGGTGTCTCGCGCACGCTGCCGGGGCGGCTGGCGCCGGGCTTGGCGGCGGCCTGGATCGAGCTATTCCGTAACATCCCGCTGCTGGTGCAGCTTTTCCTGTGGTACTTCGTGCTGCCGGAGCTGCTGCCGGCCGCGGCGGGCACCTGGCTGAAGCAGTTGCCGAACGCCTCGTTCGTGACCGCGGTGGTCGGCATCGGCCTGTTCATGTCGGCCCGGGTCGCGGTGCAGCTTGCGGCCGGGATCGCGGCACTTCCGGAGGGGCAACGCGATGCCGGCACCGCGCTCGGGCTCACGACGGCGCAGACCTACCGGCTGGTGCTGCTGCCGGTGGCCTACCGCATCGTGCTGCCGACGCTCACCAGCGAGATGCTGGGCACGATCAAGAACACCTCCGTCGCGCTGACGATCGGGCTCGCCGAGCTGACCGCGCGGGCACGGGCGGTGCAGGAGTTCTCGTTCCAGGTGTTCGAGGCGTACACGGCGGCGACGCTGGCCTATGTCGCCGTCAACCTCGTCGCGACCATGCTGGCGCGCTGGCTTGAGCGCCGGGTCAGGATGCCGGGGTTCAGCCGGGCGTGAGCACGTTCGACTTCGACGTCATCGCCCGCAGCCTGCCGCATCTGTTCCTCGACGGGATGCGCTTCACCGTCACGCTGACGCTGCTCGCGGCGTCCGGGGGCGTGGTGCTGGGCACCGCGGTCGCCTTGCTGCGGCTGTCGCGGTTCCGGCCGCTTGCCTGGGCCGCGGCCGGCTACGTCAACCTGGTGCGGGCCTTGCCGCTCGTGCTGGTGATCTTTTGGTTCTACTTCCTCGTCCCCTACATCGCGCAGTGGCTGACCGGCAGCCGGCGGCCGGTGCAGGTGGGGGCGTTTCCGTCGGCGCTGATCACCTTCATCGTGTTCGAGGCGGCCTATTTTTCCGAGATCATCCGCGCCGGGATCGGCAGCGTGCCGGCCGGGCAGTTCGCGGCCGGGCAGGCGGTCGGACTGCGGCCGGCGCAAGTGATGCGGCTGATCATCCTGCCGCAGGTGTTCCGGGCGATGCTGCCGGTCATGCTGACGCAGACCATCATCCTGTTCCAGGACACATCGCTCGTTTACGTGCTCGGGCTCGTGGACTTCCTCGGCGCGGCGAGCCAGGTGGCGCAGCGCGATGGCCGTCTTGTGGAGATGTACAGCTTCGTCGCAATCGTGTTTTTCGCCGCCTCGTTCACTGCGTCGCTCGGCGCCCGGCGGGTGCAGAACCGGCTGGCCATCCCGCGATGACGCCGCCAGATGACGCAGCCCGGATCTCGCGGCTTGGTCCCGCCTACAATTCACCACATTTCATGCAGTGCTTCGTCACAATTGCCACGCAACTATGCTGCAACTGGGATCGGGTTGGCCATGAAGCGTGCCTCGCCGCCTGTTTGCCGAAACCATGTCCGCGGTAAGCTTGCTGCCGCAGGCTACCCCGAGTCGGGCCTTGCTGCAGCGTTCGCCGCGCCGGAAACGGCCGGAGCCTCGCCACGTTGAAACTCGCGCCGGACGTACAACGTCCGTTGCAAGCGATGAGACTTCGCCGAGCCTGCGCGCAGGTTTTGTTTGAAGCTACTGTTTTGAAATGTTTTACTCGAGGCGTGGGAGATGCGCCGTCGCGTTCGGGAGGAATGGCTTGACCATGACCTGTCGTAAACCGGTCACGCGGACTGAGACCTACGGGGTTGAAGTCGATTTAACGTGCAGGACGTCTCGCAAAACCCCTACACTTTTTTGCAGGTGCGGCCTGGAACAGAGAGTTGAGTTTACTCCGAAACGAACTGCTGCCGCACGAATGGCGATCAGTAAAATCTGACGTTGATGTTTGTATCGAGTCCGGTGGAGAGCACGCCAATGCTTGGGACCAATGACGTTTTTTCTCTCCATGCCACGCTGCGGGATCGCCGGCGTGAAGTTGAGATGAGCCTCTCGGAGTATCTTGCGGCCTGCAAGGCGGACCCGCTCTGCTATGCGAGCCCGGCCGAGCGCATGCTGCGCGCCATCGGCGAGCCGGAGCTGGTCGACACCGCCCGGGACCCGCGGCAGGGCCGCATCTTCCTCAACCGCACAGTGCGCATCTACCCGGCGTTTTCCGAGTTCCACGGCATGGAGGAGACGATCGAGCGCATCGTCGCCTTCTTCCAGCACGCCGCGCAGGGGCTCGAGGAGCGCAAGCAGGTGCTTTACCTGCTCGGCCCGGTCGGCGGCGGCAAGTCCTCGCTCGCCGAGCGCCTGAAGGCGCTGATGGAGCACGAGCCGATTTACGTGCTCAAGGCCGGCAGCGAGCTGAGCCCGGTGTTCGAAAGCCCCCTCGGCCTGTTCGACCCCGAGACCATGGCCGACGCGCTGCATCAGCAGTACGGCATCCCGCGCCGCTTGCTGACCGGCATCGCCAGCCCCTGGGCGCTGAAGCGGCTCGAGGAGTGGGGCGGCGACATCGAGCAGTTCCGGGTGGTGAAGCTCTACCCGTCGCGCCGCAAGCAGGTCGCCATCGCCAAGACCGAGCCCGGCGACGACAACAACCAGGACATTTCGGCCCTTGTCGGCAAGGTCGACATCCGCAAGCTCGAGATGCACAGCCAGAACGACCCCGACGCCTACGGCTTCTCCGGCGGCCTAAACCGCGCCAACCAGGGCATCCTCGAGTTCGTCGAGATGTTCAAGGCGCCGATCAAGATGCTGCACCCGCTGCTGACGGCGACGCAGGAAGGCAACTACCTGGGCACCGAGAACATCGGTGCCATCCCGTTCACCGGCATCCTGCTCGCGCATTCGAACGAGGCCGAGTGGCAGACGTTCCGGAACAACCGCACCAACGAGGCGTTTCTTGACCGGGTATCGGTGGTGAAGGTCCCGTACTGCCTGCGGGTGACGGAGGAGACCAAGATCTACGAGAAGCTCATCAGCGGCTCGGCGCTGGTCGAGGCGCCGTGCGCCCCGCACACGCTCGAGATGCTGGCGCGGTTCGCCGTGCTGTCGCGGCTGAAACCGCACGCCAACTCGCGCCCGTTCGCCAAGATGCGGGTCTACGACGGCGAGAACATCCGCGAGACCGACCCCAAGGTCCGCACCATGCAGGAATACCGCGATTCCGCCGGAGTCGATGAGGGCATGGACGGGATCTCGACCCGGTTCGCCTTCAAGGTGCTGTCGGCGACGTTCAACCATTCGTCGAGCGAGATCGCCGCCGACCCGGTGCATCTGATGTACGTGCTGGAACAGGCGATCCGGCGCGAGCAGTTCCCAGCCGATACCGAGCAGGCCTACCTCGCCACCATCAAGTCCGAGCTTGCGACCCGCTACGCCGAGTTCATCGGCAACGAGATCCAGAAGGCCTACCTCGAAAGCTACGGCGATTACGGGCAGAACCTGTTCGACCGCTACCTCGACTACGCCGACGCCTGGATCGAGGATCAGGACTTCAAGGACCCCGATACCGGCCAGATGATGAACCGCGAGCTGCTGAATGCGGAGCTGACCAAGATCGAGAAGCCGGCCGGGATCGCCAATCCCAAGGACTTCCGCAACGAGGTCGTCAAGTTCGCGTTGCGGGCCCGTGCGGCTCGTGGCGGCCACAATCCGTCCTGGACGTCCTATGAGAAGATCCGCGAGGTGATCGAGAAGCGCATGTTCTCCCAGGTGGAGGACCTGCTGCCGGTCATCAGCTTCGGCTCCAAGAAGGACGGCGAGACCGAGAAGAAACACCACGACTTCGTCGCTCGCATGGTTTCGCGCGGCTACACCGAACGGCAGGTCCGGCGGTTGGTCGAGTGGTACATGCGGGTCAAACAATCGGCCTGAGACATCCGCATTGAACATCATCGATCGGCGCCCCAACCCGCACGGCAAGAACATCGAGAACCGGCAGCGCGTGCTGACCCGGGCGCGCGAGGCGGTCGCTCGAGCGGCGCGCTCGGCGATCGATAAGGGGACCTTGCGCGAGCTGGGGCAGGGCGAGACCGTCGCCATCCCCGCCGACGTGCTGCACGAGCCGTCGTTCCACACCGTGTTCAGCGGCGGCCAGCGCCAATTCGTGTTGACCGGCAACAAGGAGTTCTCGACCGGTGACCGCCTGAAGCGGCCGCCGGGCGGGAGCGGCGGCGGCGGCGGGCAAGGCGACGGCCAGGGCGGCGGCGAAGCGCAGGACGAGTTCCGCTTCGTGCTCACCCGCGACGAGTTCCTCGACCTGTTCTTCGAGGACCTCGAATTGCCCGATCTGATCAAAAGTCAGGTGCAGGTGACCGACACCACCTCGCCGGCCCGGGTCGGCATCTCGATGGACGGCAACCCGTCGCGGGTCGACATGTCGCGCACCATGCGGCAGTCGCTGGCCCGGCGCACCGGGCTGCGCCGCCCGAAGCCGCCCGAGGTCCGCGAGATGGAAGCCGAGATCGCCCGGCTCGAGGCGAGCGGCGCCGACGTGGACCGGCTGCGGGCGCTCCGCGGCGAGCTCGAGATCGCGCTGCGCAAGCTGGCGCGGGTACCGTGGATCGATCCGATCGACATGCGCTACCGCCGTTACCAGCAGGTGCCGAAGCCGTCGGCGCGGGCGGTGATGTTCTGCCTGATGGACGTCTCCGGCTCGATGTCGGAGAACATGAAGGACATCGCCAAGCGCTTCTTCCTGCTGCTGCACGTGTTCCTCGAGCGCCGCTACAAGCGGGTCGAACTGGTGTTCATCCGCCATACCGAGGTGGCCGAGGAGGTCCAGGAGGAGATCTTCTTCACCGATCCGCGCACCGGCGGCACCGTCGTCTCGACCGCGATGGCCGAGTTCATTCGCATCCAGCGCGAGCGCTTCCCGTCCAATTCTTGGAACATCTACGCCGCCCAGGCGTCGGACGGCGACAACTCGGGCAGCGACACGCAGCGGACGGTGGCCATGCTCGAATCCGATATCCTCCCCGTCGTGCAGCACTTCGCCTATATCGAGGTGCCGATGTCGGCCGCCATCGTCCGCGGCGAGACCGAGCTGTGGCGCGGCTATGCGCCGTTGGCGGAGCGGGCACCGAAGCTCGCGATGCGCCGGGTCGGCGAACGGCGGGATATCTTCCCGGTGTTCCGCGACCTGTTCGCCCGCCGCACGGTGCCGGCATGAGCGCCGTCGTCGAGGGCAGGGGCCTGATCTACCAGGGCACCGACTGGAATTTCGAAACGCTGCGCCGCAGCTACGACGCGATCGAGGAGATCGCCACCAAGGAACTCGGCCTCGAGTTCTTCGCCAACCGGATCGAGGTCATCACGTCCGAGCAGATGCTCGATGTCTATACCGCGCACGGCATGCCGCTGACCTACCGGCATTGGTCGTACGGCAAGCGCTTCCTGCAGCACGAGTCGAGCTACCGCCGCGGCTACACTAGCCTCGCCTACGAGGTGGTGATCAACTCCGACCCCTGCATCTCCTACCTCATGGAGGAGAACACGGCGACGATGCAGGCGCTCGTGATTGCGCATGCGGCGTTCGGCCATAACCACTTCTTCCGCAACAACCACCTGTTCCGCCAGTGGACGGAGCCGTCGGCGATCCTCGACTACCTCGAGTTCGCTCGCACTTTCGTCGGCCATTGCGAGACCCGATATGGCGTCGCGGCGGTCGAGCGGGTGTTGGACGCCGCCCACAGTCTGTCGCGCCAAGGCGTGCATCGGCACGGTGGCAGCCGGCAGCTCAACCTCAAGGACGAGCAGAAGCGCGAGCGTGAGCGGCGGGACTATGACGAGCGGGTCTACGACGATCTGTGGCGCACTCTGCCGATGGTCGCCAAGGCGGCGTCGGGCAGCGACAAGGTCGAAGAACGCCGCCGCCGGCTCGGCCTGCCCGAGGAGAACCTGCTCTACTTCCTCGAAAAGACGTCGCCCCGGCTGCAATCCTGGGAGCGCGAGGTGATCCGCATCGTGCGGCTCATCGCGCAGTACTTCTACCCGCAGCCGCAGGTGAAGGTCATGAACGAAGGCTGCGCCACCTGGGTGCACCAGCGCATCATGACCCGGCTGCACGAAACCGGGCAGATCGACGACGCCGCCTTCCTCGAGACGCTGCATTCCACCAGCAACGTCATCATGCAGCCGGGCTTCGACCACCCGGCCGGCGGCCCGGGATTCAACCCGTACGCGCTCGGCTACGCCATCATGACCGACATCGCCCGCATCTGCGACGAGCCGACCAAGGAGGACCTGACCTGGTTCCCCGACATCGCCGGCAACCGCGACCCGATGGGCACCCTGCGCCACGTCTGGGCCAACTACCGCGACGAAAGCTTCCTGCTGCAGTTCCTGTCGCCCAAGGTGATGCGCGACTTCCGCATGTTCCGCCTGATGGACGACACCGACGACCCGACGCTGCTGGTGGACGCGATCCACGACGACGAGGGCTACCGGGCGATGCGGCGCAGCCTGGCCCGGTCGTACGATCCCGGCCTGTCGGATGCGGACATCCAGGTCGTGGACGTGGACCTGTCCGGCGACCGCAAACTGCTGCTGGAGCATCGCACGCGGCCGGGCCAGTTGCTGGCGGCGAAGGACGCGGCCGCGACGTTGCAGCATGTCGCAACGCTGTGGGGCTACGAGGTCCACATGCAGGAACTTGACGCGGTGACGGACGCGGTGCTGGCGACGCATACGGCGCGGCCGAAGTAAGGCCAGGGACGCCGTCCCTGGACCCTGCTGGGGCCTCGCGGCCCCAGACCCGCTATATTTGAAGTAGAACTACGCCGCCGGGCGCGACGCGCGCAGGGTAGACGGTGATGTCGCATTCGCCGGAAATCACCGCGCCTGTGCGCAGGTCGTAGGTCCGCTCGTGCAGCGGGCAGACGATCGTGGTGCCCCCCAGCATGCCGTCCGCCAGCGGGCCGCGCAGATGCGGGCACTCCGCCTGGCTGGCGAACACCTCGTCGGCATGGGTGCGGAACACCGCCACGACCCGGCCCGCCACTTCGAAGTTGCGGCCCTCGCCGCGCGGGATCTGGTCGAGCGGGCCGATCGGGTATTCGGTGACGCGGGTCAGGGTCTCGCCCGGCATGTTCAGGCCTCCACCGGGACAAGTGTGCGGAACTGGTTCGCCGTCTTCGGCGCCTCCCCGTCCTTCCAGGGGTCGCGGTAGGCGGCGATGGCAGCGGCGATCTCGGCGTCGAACCGCTCGCCCCAGCCCTCGCTGTCGTCCACCACCACGGCACGGATCCGCTCGATGCCGACGCGCGGCACCCAGGTGTAGGTGCGCTCCTTGTACTTGGCGTCCTCGCGGTAGAACTGCATGAATCGGCCGGCGATGCGCATCACCGCGTCCTCGCCCTCGACGGTCGCCAGCAGGTCGGCCTTGCGCACGTGCGCGCCGCCGGCGCCGCCGACCAGGATCTCCCACTTGTTGTCGCCGACCGCGACCGCGCCGAGGTCCTTGATCAGCGCCTCGGAGCAGTTGCGCGGGCAGCCGGCGGTGCCGAGCTTCATCTTGCCGGGGCTGTCCGACAGCGCCCGGAACGTCTTCTCGATCCGCTGCGCCAGGCCCATGCTGTCGCCGAGCCCGAACCGGCAATAATCGATGCCGATGCAGCTTTTGCAGGTGCGGTAGCTCTTGCCCCAGGCATGGCCGGCCGGCATGCCGATGTCGCGCCAGATGCCGGGCAGGTCCTCCTTTTTCACGCCCACCAGGTCGATCCGCTGGCCGCCCGTCATCTTCACCAGCGGCACGTTGTACTTCACCGCGGCCTGGGCGATGCGCATCAGCTCGTCGGGCGTGCAGATGCCGCCCGCCATCTCGGGCACAACGGAGAAGGTGCCGTCCTTCTGGATGTTGCCATGCACGCGGTCGTTGATGAACCGCGCGTCGCGCTCGTCCTCGTACTCGCCGGGCCAGATCGTGTTCAGCAGAGAGGCGAGCGGGATCTTGCTGGCCGGGTCCTCGACGCCGCCGGCCAGCGCCTCGAACACCGACGACACCGAGCGCAAGCCCTGCGCCTTGATGGCGGCGATCAGCTCCTGCTTCTTCAGCGGGATGCACGGCACGTAGTAGTGCACCGACGGGTCCTCCTCGACCACGCCGCCGGCGAACCAGGCCACCACGTCGCCGACCAGACCCTTGCAGGAGCCGCAGCCCTTGCCCGCCCGGGTCGCGTTCATCACCGCTGTTACGGTCTTGGCGCCGGACGCGACCGCGGCGCCGATCGCCGCCTTCGAGACGCCGTTGCAATTGCACACCTGCGACTCGGCCGGCATCTCATCCAGCGTCACCGCCTGCGGCGGCGCGCCGAGGTCGAACAGCAGCGACAGCCGCTCGTCCGGCAGCGGGCTGTCGCGGTCGAACGCCTGCATCAGGAACGCGGCCTTGGAGATGTCGCCCATCAGGATGCCGCCGACCAGCCGCCCGTCGCGCACGATCAGCTTCTTATAGGTACCACGCGCCGGCTCCTGGAATTGGATGATCTCGTCGCGCTCCTCCTTCGGCTGCGTGATGCCCATCGACGCCAGCTCGACGCCCATCACCTTCAGCTTGGTCGCGAGCTTCGAGCCATGATACGCGGCGTCCCGGTCGCGCTCCGTCACATGGTCGGCGAACACCTTCGCCTGGTCCCACAGCGGCGCCACCAGCCCGTAGACCATGCCGCGATGCTGCGCGCATTCGCCCACGACGTAGATGTTCATGTCGTCGACCGAGCGCATGTGGTTGTCCACCACGATCGCCCGCTCGACCGTCAGCCCGGCGCGGGTGCCGATCTCGGCGTTGGGGCGGATGCCGGCGGCGACCACCAGCAGGTCGCAGTCGATCTCGCTGCCGTCCTTGAACGTCAGGCCCTCGAGCCGCTCCTCGCCGCGCACCAGCGTCGTGGCGGCGTCAACCAGCACGTTGATGCCCATCCTCTCCATGGCCGTCCTGAGCATGCCGCCGCCGGTCGGATCGACCTGCTGCTCCATCAAGTGCTCGCCACGATGAACCACGGTCACATCGCAGCCGTGGGTCAGCAAGCCGCGCGCCGCCTCCAGCCCGAGCAGCCCGCCGCCCAGCACGACAGCCTTCTTGCCCGGCCCGGCGGCCGCGATCATTCCGTTGGTGTCGTCGATGGTGCGGAAGCCGAACACGCCGGGCTTGAGCCGGTTGTCCTCCATCCGCAGGCCGGGGATCGGCGGCATGAAGGCGCGCGAACCGGTCGCGATCAGCAGCACGTCGTAGGGCTCCCGCCGCCCGTCCGCCGACAGCACGACGCGGGCGAAGCGGTCGATCTCCACCACCGGCGACCCGGCGTGCAGGGTGATGCCGTTCTCCTCGTACCAGTCGAACGGGTTGAGGAAGATCTCGTCGTAATTCTGCTGCCCGCTCAGGATGTTGGACAGCATGATGCGGTTGTAGTTGCCGTACGGTTCGTCGCCGAACATGACGATGTCGAACTTGGCCGCGCCGCCGCGCGCGAGCACTTCCTCCACGGCCCGGGCGCCGGCCATGCCGTTGCCCACCACGACCAGGCGCTGCTTGGTGCTGACACCGATGTCCATGGCGCGCTCCTCAGATCTCGATCAGGCCGACGTCGAGCACGATGGTGCCCTCGGCCCCGGCAGGTGCGGCGACTGTCAGCGTGACGGTGCTGTCGGGCATCAGGTCCTCGACCACGGCCAGCGGCACGTGAACGGCCCCCTTGGCACCGATCGGGAAGGTGCGCATCGGCTTGCCGTCGCGCATCAGGAACACGGCCACCATCGCATCGGCCGAGTTGCCGGCGCGAAAGTAGATCATCTGCGACCGCTTATCGGCCGGCACGGTGTAGCTGAGGCCCGGACCCAACGGCGAGGGCGTCTCGAACCCCTGGCCGTTGAACGCGAAAACACCGGACATGAAGCGAGGCGTGGTTTCCATCGTTAACCCTTACTGACGTTGAGGCGCCTGGTCGCAGGAATCATGCCGCGACGACGTTGGCTGATTGGGGCGACGTCGGCGTCACGGCCGCGCCCGCGGCGGCGCTGACATGGACGGCGCAGACCTTGAACTCGGGGATGCCCGAGACTGGGTCGGTGTAGGTGCTGGTGAGCAGGTTGGCGCAGCCTTCGCCGCCCCAGTGGAACGGCACGAACACGGTATCGAGCCGGATGGTGCGGTTAAGCCGGGCGCGCACCACGGCGGTGCCGCGGCGGGAGCGCAGTCGCACCGCGTCGCCCTCGCGGATGCCGAGCGTCGCCGCCATGTCGGCGTGGATCTCGCAGAAGGCTTCCGGATCGGCCGCGTTCAGCGACGCGACCCGCCGGGTCTGGGTGCCGGACTGATACTGCGCCATCACCCGGCCGGTGGTGAGGAACAGCGGATATTCGGCGCCGGGTTCCTCGGCGGTGGTGCGGTGCTCGACCCGGTGGAACCGGGCGCGGCCGGTCTCGGTGGCGAACCGGTCAAGGAACGGGCGCGGCGTGCCCGGATGCCCGTCCGTCTGGGCAGGGCCAGAACACCCCGTCCTCGGCGGCGATCCGCTCCCAGGTGACGCCGGCGTAGTCCGCGACCCCGCCCTCGCTGGCCCGGCGCAGCTCCTCGAAGATCGCCCGCGGCTCGGCGGTGAACTTGCCGCCGCGGCCGAGCCGGTCGGCGAGGTCCTTGATGATCGCGGTGTCGGTGCGCACGCCCTCGAGAGGCGCCACCATCTGCCGGCGAAGGAGAATACGGCCTTCCAGGTTGGTCATGGTGCCTTCCTCCTCCGCCCATTGCGTGGTCGGTAGCACGACGTCGGCGATGGCGGCGGTCTCGGACAGGAACGGGTCGCACACGACCAGCATGTCCAGCGCCTCGAGCTTTTCCCGCAGCCGTCCGACCGCGGGGGCCGACACCAGCAGGTTGGCGCCCAGCACCAGCAACGCGCGCACGCCGCCCTCGACGCCGCAGCGGGACAGCAGCTCGACCGCGGGCGGTCCGGGCGGCGGCAGGCTTTCGGGGTGCACGCCCCAGATCGAGGCGATGTGCCGGCGGTGGTCGTCATTGGCGAGCGACCGGTAGCCGGGCAGTTGGTCCGCCTTCTGCCCGTGCTCGCGCCCGCCCTGGCCGTTGCCCTGGCCGGTGAACGTGCCCCAGCCGGAGTAGCGCTTGCCGGCCTTACCGAGGGCGAGGGCGAGATTGATGAACCCGAGCACGTTGTCCACGCCGTGGCTCTGCTGCTCCGGCCCGCGTCCGGTCATGATGAAGGCGTGCTCGGCCTCGCCCAGCATGTGGGCGGCGCGCTCCAGCAGCCGGGCCGGGACGCCGGTGGCGCGCTCGGTGCGGTCCGGCCACCAGGACGCGACCTGGCGCCGGACCGGCTCCCACCCCTCGGTGCGGGCGTCGATGAAGGCCTGGTCGATCAGCTTGTCGCGGATGGCGATGTGCAGCAGCCCGTTGGCCAGCGCGGTGTCGGAGCCGGGCACCGGCTGCAGGTGCAGCGTCGCCGCCTCGGCGGTCGCGGTGCGGCGCGGGTCGGACACGATCAGCCGGCCGCCGCGAGCTTTTTGCGCATCGAAATACTGCATCAGCGGCGGCATGGTTTCGGCCGGGTTGCTGCCGACCAGCATGATCACGTCGGCGCCGGGCAGGTCCTCGAGCGGGAACGGCAGGCCGCGGTCCATGCCGAAGGCGCGCACCGCGGCCACGGCGCCGGACGCCATGCAGAAGCGTCCATTATAGTCGATATGGCGGGTGCCGAGGCCGACCCGGGCGAACTTGCCCAGCATGTAGGCCTTCTCGTTGGTCAGCCCGCCGCCGCCGAACACGCCGACCGCGTCCGGCCCGTCCTCGGCCTGCGCCGCGCGGACCCCGGCTGCCACCCGGTCCAGCGCCTCGTCCCAGCTCGCCGGGCGCAACGGGCCACCCTTGCGGTCGCGGATCAGCGGCGTGCGCAGCCGGTCGGACGATTGCAGCGGCTCGGCCGAGGTCCAGCCCTTCTGGCACATGCCGCCGCGGTTGGTCGGGAAGTCGCGCGCCACCGAAACCAGGCGAGACCCGTCGGCGGGGTCGGGCTCGAGCCGCATGGCGCATTGCAGCGCGCAATAGGGGCAGTGGGAGTCGGTCATCGCGGGACAGGCTACGGGCCGGCACGTGGCGGCGGCAAGCCGGGATGCGGCAGTGCAGCATCACTTTCTGCCGCAAGCTACGGCATTTCCTTTGAAGCACGATGGAGCTGGTCGTGTTTGAGGCGAATTTCTGGTGAATGCCTATGCAAAGGGCAGTTTGTGCGTCGCTGGTGTCCTTCTTGTGGGCAAGGCCGATTGACCCTCCCCGCGGGCTCTCGTTAGGCTCCGGCATCGGGCGAGAGACCCGGACCTGGCGGATCAGGCCGCAGCGGCGGCCTCAGCGAACGCGAACAGGCGGCGTTCGACCCGGCATTCAGATTTGGCGCGCAAAGGACCGGACCATGCAGCTCGGCGTCTTCATCCCCATCGGCAACAACGGCTGGCTGATCTCGACCACCTCGCCGCAATACATGCCGAGCTTCGACCTCAACAAGACGATCGTCGAGAAGGCCGAGCGCTTCGGCTTCGACTTCGCGCTGTCGATGATCAAGCTGCGCGGCTTCGGCGGCCCGTCCGAGTTCTGGGACCACAACCTCGAATCCTTCACCCTGATGGCCGGCCTCGCCGCGGTGACGACGCGCATCAAGCTGTTCGCGACGATCGGCGTGCTGACGATGCCGGCGCCGATCGTGGCGCGCATGGCGGTCACCATCGACAGCATCAGCCATGGCCGGTTCGGGGTGAACATCATCTCCGGCTGGCAGGAGAAGGAATACTCGCAAATGGGCATCTGGCCCGGCGACGAGCATTACCGGAAGCGCTACGAATACTGCGAAGAATACGTCACCATCATGAAGGACCTCTGGGCCACCGGGCGGTCCGACTTCAAGGGCGAGTTCTTCCAGATGGACGACTGCCGCTGCAGCCCGCTTGCCGACGGCGCCGATCACTGATCGTCTGCGCCGGGCAGAGCGACCGCGGGGTGAAGTTCGCCGCCGAATACGCCGACTACAACTTCGTCGCCAGCAGCGGCTTCAACGACCCGAAGGCGGTCGGCAAGGTGGTCGACGCGCCTCGTCGCCGAGACCGAGCGCACCGGGCGCCAATGCGGCGCGCTGGTGCTGATCATGATCATCGCCGACGAGACCGACGCCGCGGCCGAGGCCAAGTGGGAGCACTACAAGGACGGCACCGACCTCGAGGCGCTGGCTTGGCGCGACGGCCAGGCGACCAACGACACGGTGAAGGACCCGATGTCGGTCGCCGGCCGCTTCGTGCCGACCACCGAGAAGCGGCTGCCGACCAACCAGGGCGTGCTGTCGGCTCCTACGCGAAGGTCGCCGCCATGCTGGACGAGTTGGCCGCGGTACCGGGCGTGCAAGGCGCGATGATGACGTTCGACGACTTCGTCATCGGCATGGAGCAGTTCGGCACCCGCATCCAGCCGCTGATGAAAAGCCGCAGCAACCTGCAGATCGCAGCGTAGGAGCGACGAACATGACTGTAACCAGGTCTAAGGGCGTAACCAGGCGCGGCGTGCTGTCGGCGCGCCGTGGGGGCGGCGGCCGGGTCGGGGGCGATCACCGGGTTCCCGACCATCTGGGCGCAGAACATCAAGGACGTCGAGATCCGCCACGCCGGGCAGCCGGTCACGGTGCTGACGCAGATCGGCGAGCAGGCGACGAAGGACCTCGGCTTCAAGGTGACGATGCAGGCGTCGGAGAACGCCGACCTGATCAACCGTTACCTCACGCAGTCGGCCAACATCGACGTCGGCGACGTGAGCCTCGCCTACATGAAATACCTGATCGGGCGCGGCATCCTGCAGACGATCCCGGTCGCGAAGTTCAAGCAGTGGGACGCGACCCTGCCGCTGTTCACCAAGTCGCGTCTTTTCGGACGGCCGCAAGGCCTCGACCGAGGGCATCGCGCCCTACAAGGTGCTGTATGCGACCGACGCCAGCGGCGCCAAGGCCGCGCCGGCGCCGACCGAGTTCCTGAACGGCGTGCCGACCATCACCAACGGCGACACGCTCGGCGTCCGCCCCGACCTCACTGGGCGGCCCGTCACCAGCTGGGCGGACCTGCTGAACCCCGAGTTCAAGGGCAAGGCGGCGCTGCAGGACAACCCGACCGATCGGCGTGATCGACGTCGCCATGGCGCTCGAAGCCCGCGGCGACATCAAATACGCCGACAAGGGCAACATGACCAAGGACGAGATCGACAAGACGATCGCGATCATGATCGACTTGAAGAAGGCCGGCCAGTTCCGTTCGTTCTGGGGCTCGTTCGACCAGTCGGTGAACCTGATGGCCTCGGGCGAGGTGGTGATCCAGTCGATGTGGTCGCCGGCCGTCACCGCCGTGCGCAGCCGCGGCATCCCGTGCGTGTTCCAGCCGCTGAAAGAGGGCTATCGCGGCTGGGGCTACATGATGGGGTTCATGAAGCATCTGTCGGGGCTGAAGCTCGATTGCGCCTACGAGTACCTGAACTGGTACACGGCCGGCTACGCCGGCGTCGGTGATCGCGCGCGAGGGCTACTATTCGGCGCAGCCGGAGAACGCCAAGAAGTTCCTGAGCGCGGCCGAGTGGGACTACTGGTACGGCGGCAAGCCGGCGGCCGAGGACATGAAGGACCCGTTCGGCCGCCTGATGGAGAAGGCCGGCCGCGCCCGCGACGGCGGCTCGTTCGAGGAGCGGATCGGCCGCATCGCGGTGTGGAACTCGGTCATGGACGAGGACCGCTATCTGACGCGGCGGTGGAACGAGTTCATCAGCGTCTGACCATGTCGGCGCTCGCCACGGCACCGCCTGCGGCCGAGGCGGGCGCGCCGCGGCTGCCGGCAGCGCTTGCCGCCCTGGCTGTCTCCTGGCTGCAGGTCGGCGCCGCTCGCGCTCATCCTGCTCGTGCTGTTCGCGGCGCCGACCATCCTGTTCCTGGTCATCAGCTTCTGGGACTACGACCGCGTCGGCATCTACCCGGCGTTCATGCTCGACAACTACAAGGACCTGTTCACCACCCCGGCCACCTGGCGCATCTACGCCAGCTCGCTGCGGTTCGCGCTCATCGTCTGGGCGGTGACGCTGTTCCTCGGCTTCAACATCGCCCAGTTCCTGGTGTTCCACGTCCGCAGCGGCACCGTGCGGATGATGCTGTTCCTCGCCTGCGCCATCCCGTTCTGGACCTCGGGCATCATCCGCACCATCGCCTGGATCCCATTCCTGGGCCGCAACGGCGCCTTCAACACCATGCTGATGGACCTGCGCATCACCGACCACCCGCTCGATTTCCTGCTGTTCTCCGACTTCTCCGTCATCATCACCTACGTGCACCTCAACACGCTGCTGATGATCGGGCCGATCGCCAACTCGATGTCCAAGATCGACCGCGCACTGCTCGAGGCCGCGCGCGACGCCGGCGCCAGCCGGTTCCAGATGCTGCGCCACGTCGTCATGCCGCTGTCGCGCACCGGCATCGCGCTCGGCTCGATCCTGGTGTTCACCCAGGTGATCGGCGACTACTTCGTGGTCAAGCGCATGAGCGGCGGGCAAAGCGCGTCCATCGTCTCCGCGCTCTCGACCGAGATCCAGGCCATGCAGTTCCCGCCGGCCTCGGCCAGCGCGGTCGTGCTGGTCGCTCTTCGTCGCCATCGTGGTCGCGCTGATGATGCGGGTCGTGGACGTCCGCAAGGAGCTCGTGAGTTGAGGCCGCCGTGATCCGGGAAACACGGCCGTTCACCTTCTACCTGCTGGCCGGGCTTGATGGGCGCGTTCCTGCTGTTCCTCTACGGTCCCATGCTGATCATCTACCTGCTGTCGTTCCAGGGGCCGACCGGCGGCGTCACCTTCCCGATGGTCGGCGTGTCGACCAAATGGTTCGCCGACATCCTCAAGCCCGGGCAGATGGCCAACATCCCGGTGTCGTTCGGCCGCTCGATCGCGCTGGCCGTGGTGGTCAGCGCGCTGACGGTCGTGATCTCGGTCGCCGCCGGGCTCGGCTTCCGGCGGCGCTTTCCCGGCGCCGGGCTGCTGTTCTACATGGCGATCGCCAGCCTGGTGATGCCGAGCCTGCTGGTCGGGTTCGGCATCGGCCTCGGCTTCCAGATGCTCGGCCTGCCGCAGGGCCTGTGGACCTCGGCGCTCGGCGCGCAGCTCACCTGGACCTTGCCGTTCGGCCTGCTGACCATGTTCGCCGTCGTCGCCCGCTTCAACCGCACCTACGAGGAAGCCGCGACCGACCTCGGCGCCTCGCCCTGGCAGCGGCTGCGCTACGTCACCTTGCCGATCCTCGCGCCCGGCATCATCGGCGTCGCGGTCGGCGCCTTCACGCTGTCCTACGACGAATACGCGCGCACCACGCTCACGATCGGCAGCTACAACACCCTGCCGCTCGAGATCTACGCGCTGATCTCGAGCGACAGCACGCCGGTGCTGTTCGCGATCGGCACCGTGACGACGGCGGTGTCGTTCGTGCTGATCGGCGGCACGATGACGGCGGTGCTGCGGATGCAGCGGCGGCGAGCGCAAGGGCTCCGCCCTTGACCCGCTGGGGGCGGCGCCCCCAGGCCCGCTATACTGAAGGGAGTTGAGATGGACCCCCAGTTCGATGTCGAGCTGGTCGATGTCGTCAAGCAGTACGGCGCAACCGTCGCCGTGGACGGGATTTCGTTGCGGGTGCCCAAGGCGAGCTATTGCTGCCTGCTTGGGCCGTCCGGCTGCGGCAAGACCAGCACGTTGCGGATGATCGCCGGGCACGAGACGATCTCGGCAGGCGACGTGCTGATCCAGGGCCGCAACGTCACCGGCCTGCCGCCGAGGCAGCGCGGCACGGCGATGATGTTCCAGAGCTACGCGCTGTTCCCGCATCTGAGCTGCCTCGACAACGTCGCCTTCAGCCTGAAGATGCGCGGCGTCGGCAAGGCCGAGCGGCACAAGCGGGCGCGCGAGTTCCTCGACCTCGTGGACATGGGGGGCTTCGCCGACCGCCTGCCGGCACAGCTCTCCGGCGGCCAGCAGCAGCGGGTCGCGCTTGGCCCGCGCGCTGATCATGCGCCCGCAAGTGCTGCTGCTGGACGAGCCGCTGTCTGCCCTCGACCCGTTCCTGCGCATCCGGGTGCGGGAGGAGTTGAAGAGGCTGCAGCGCGAGCTCGGCATCAGCTTCATCCACGTCACCCACAGCCAGGACGAGGCGATGGCGCTGGCCGACCAGATGGTGGTGATGGAGCACGGGCGGATCCAGCCAAGCCGGCTCGCCGCGCGAGGTGTTCGACCGCCCGGCCAACCGCTTCAT
The DNA here is from genome assembly GCA_963792675.1 of uncultured Alphaproteobacteria bacterium. GTDB lineage: Bacteria > Pseudomonadota > Alphaproteobacteria > Acetobacterales > Acetobacteraceae > JBBROS01. The sequence continues at coordinate 3,209,503 of CAWBWT010000002.1, read as the reverse complement.
CGCCCGCTTCATCGGCGGCCACAACGTGCTCGACGGACCCGGCGGCGCCATCGCCGTCCGCGCCGACCGCTGCCGCCTCGAGCAACGAAGGCCTGCCGGTGCAGGTGATCGCGGTCGAATACCAGGGCACCGCCGTCCGCGTGGCGCTGCGCACCGACGCCGGCGGGGAGGCCTCGGCGCTGGTGCCCGACAGCGACTTCTACGCCGCCCCGGTCGAGCCCGGCTGTGCCACCCGTCTGACCTGGGCGCCGGCCGACGAACGGCGTCTCTCGGCGTGACCCTGCCCAATACGCTCGGCGCCGCCCAAGCCGCGGCGATGATCCGCGACGGCCAGCTCACCGCCGAGCGCCTGGTGCGCGCCTGCCTCGACCGCATCGCGGCGCGCGACCCCGACGTGCGGCCTGGACCTTCCTCGACCCGGCGCATGCGTTGCGGCAGGCGCGGGAGCTGGACAAAGGGCCGATCCGTGGCCTGTTGCACGGTATCCCGATCGGCGTGAAGGACATGATCGACACCGGCGACATGCCGACGCAGCACAACTCGCCGATCTACGCCGGGCACCGTCCGGCGCAGGACGCCGCCGCGGTCGCGACCCTGCGCGCGGCCGGCGCCATCATCCTCGGCAAGACCGACACGACCGAGTTCGCCGCCGCCGGCCGCTTTGCCGGCACCCGCCACCCGCTCGACCCGGCGCGCACCCCGGGCGGCAGCTCCGCCGGGTCCGCGGCGGCGGTGGCGGACGACCAGGTGCCGCTGGCGCTCGGCACCCAAACGGCGGGCTCGACCATCCGCCCGGCCTCGTTCTGCGGCGTGTTCGCGTTCAAGCCGACCTGGGGCACCGTCAGCCGCGAGGGGTGAAGCTCTACGCGGCGTCGCTCGACACGCTGACCTGGTTCGCCCGCGACATCGCCGACCTTTCGTTGATGTGCGACGTCTTCGAAATCCATGGCGACGCGCCGCCGCCCCCGCCGCCCGTGAACGGGCTGCGCATCGGCCTGTGCCGCTCGCCGGTTTGGCACGCGGCGGAGCCGGGGACGCCGGAGGCGCTGGACGCGACGGCGGAGCGCCTGCGCCGGGGCGGTGCGACGGTCAGCGTCGCTGGACCTGCCGCCGTCGTTCGACGGGCTGGATGCGGCGCACCGGACGATCATGCACGGGGAGGGGCGGGCGGCGTTCCTGAACCTGGCGCGCACGCACCGGCATCTGCTGCACGACGACTTCCATCGGCCGGGCGGAGAACCGGGAGGGCATCACCGGCGCGCAGCTCGCGGCGGCCTACGACCTAGCGGCGCGGTGCCGGGCCGAGTTCGACGACGCTGGCCGGCGCCTACGATGCGGTGCTGACGCCGAGCGCCAAGGGCGAGGCGCCGCTCGGCCGCCACCCCGGCGAGGCGGTGTTCAACCGCATGTGGACCCTGCTGCACGTGCCCTGCGTCAACATCCCCGGCCACCGCGGCCCGAACGGCCTCGCCGGTCGGCGTCACGCTGACCGCGCCGCGTTTCCGCGACCGCGCCCTGCTAGCCGTCGCCGCGACAATGTAAGCGGGGTCCGGGGCCCGAGGCCCCGGCAGGTCGAGGACAGCGTCCTCGCCTTCACGGCGCCGCCGGCCGAACATCCTGCAGCGGCAGCAACCCATTCGCTAGCAGCGTCACGCCCTCCACCTTACGCGATACGCCCAGGATATTGCGCGTGGTCCAGAGATAGATGAGCGGCAGGTCCTTCTGCACCTGGCCCCAAAGCTGCTCGTACAGCGCCCGGCGCTTGCCCATGTCGCTCTCGGCGCGCGCCTGCTCCAGCAGCCGGTCGGCGTCGGGGTTCGAGTATTTGGCGATGTTGAGCGCGCTGCCGGTGTGCAGGAAGGCGTAGCGTTGCTGTCGGGGTCGAGCAGGCCGGACCAGCCGCCCAGCGTCATGTCGTACTCGCCGCGGATGGTGGCGGCTAGCACGGCGCCGAACTCGGCGGCGACGACATGCACGTCGAACCCGGCCTCGTTCGCCATCGCCTGGATCACCTCGCCGGCCTGGGTGCCCTGCGGCGTGTTGGTGACCAGCAGATCGACCCGCACTGGTGCTTTCACGCCGGCCTGCTGCAGCAAGGCGCGGGCGGCGGCGACGTCGTGCGGCGGCATCGGCACGCCGGGCGCGTAGTAGGGGCTGGCGGCCGAGATAGCCTGCGCGTCGGGTTCGTACATGCCGGCGAACACCACCTGACTCAGCGCGGCCCGGTCGAGCGCCAGCTGGAACGCCTGGCGCACACGCGGGTCCTTCGCCATCGGCGTGCTGCCGGCGAGGTTGATCGTCAGCGCGCCATAGCCGAGCCCGGCCACGCTGACGACGCCGAGCTTCGGGTCGGCCTTGGCGTTGGCGACGTCGAGCGGCGCCACCTCGGCGATGTCGAGCGCGCCGGCCTTGAGGTTCGCGAGCCGGATGCTGCTGTCCGGCACGACGCGGTAGGTGACGCGGTCGTAATGGATGCGTCCGGCGTCCCAGTATTGCGGGAAGCGCTCGAGCACGATGCGGTCCTGGGCGACGCGTTCCGCAAACTTGAATGGGCCGGCGCAGACCGGCTTGAGGCCGAACTCCTTGCCGGCCGCTTCGGCGGCCTTGGGCGACACCACCATGCCAGCGCGGTCGGTCAGCACGGCGATGAACGGCGAGAACGGCTGCTTCAGGATCACCCGCACCGTCAGCGGGTCCACCACCTCGACCCGCTCCATGGCGCCGATCTCGTTGCGCCGGAAGCTGCCCTGCATGCCGGCGTGCCGTTCCAGCGTATACTTGACCGCGCCGGCGTCCATCGGTTCGCCATCCTGGAATTTGACGCCGGGCCGCAGGCGGATCAGCAGCGTGGTCGGGTTGACCCATTCGAACCCGGTCGCGAGCACCGGAACGATCCGCTGCTTGGCGTCGAAGTCGAACAGCTTGTCGCACATCGCCGTCATCACGAGCGTGCCGACATAGGTGCGCGACAGGGTCGGATCGAGGATGTCCGGGTCGTCGCGCATGCCGACCCTGAGGCCCTGCGCGTCGGCGGAGCTGGCGGCGCCGAGCATTAGGGCGGTCAAAAGCCAACGGCGCATGCGGTGCTCTCCCGGTATCCGCACGGCGCGATGCACGAAGCTTGCCAGGATGGCTTGCCATCCCCGGGTCGACTACCTACCTTGCAGATCATAAGCACCCTCATGACGAGCACCCTCGTTGCCCGACAACCAACCCACACTCGGTTTCGTCCTCCATGACGTCGCCCGCTTCCTCCGCCGCCGCTTCGAGCAGCATGCGAAGGGGTTGGCGTTGACGCGGTCGCAGTGGCAGGTGCTGGCGCATCTCGCCGCCAATGAGGGCATCCACCAGGCCGGGCTCGCCGACATCCTGGAGATCGAGGGCATCACGCTGGTGCGCATCCTCGACAAGCTCGAGAGCTGCGGGCTGGTCGAACGCCGGCCGCATCCGACCGACCGCCGCATCTGGCTGCTTTACCTGACCGCGAAGGCGCATCCGATGCTGGCGGAGATGCGGCGCATCGGCGAGCGCACCCGCGCCGAGGCGCTGGCCGGCATCCCGGCCGAAAGCCGTGAGGAGCTGATGCGCATGCTCGCGGTCATGCGCAAGAACCTGGTTGCGGCTTGCGATCAGCCGGCCGACCCCGTCCAGTCACCGAAAGAGAAGGTCAATGTCTGACGTGCGTGAACGACCTGTCCTCCTGCGGCCCGAACCGCCGCTGGCCCGCGCGGAGGCACCGCCGGTGACGGCGCCGACGGCGTCGCGCCCGCGCCGCCGCTGGCTGCGGCCGCTGCTGTTCCTGCTGCTGCCGCTGGCGCTTGCGGCGGGCGGCTACGAGTACGTGCGCGGCGGCGCGGTCATGTCGACCGAGAACGCCTATGTGCGGGCCGACATCGTCGCTGTCTCCACCGACGTATCCGGCCTCGTGCGCGACATCGCGGTGCATGAGAACCAGGCGGTCAAGGCGAACGACGTGCTGTTCCGGCTCGACGACCTGCCGTTCCAGCTGGCGCTCGACCGCGCCAATGCGCAGGTCGGCATCGTGTCCACCAGCCTCGAGGCGCTGAAGGCGAGCTTCCGCGACATGCAGGCGCAGATTCGCCAGGCGCAGGTGGATGTCGACTTTTACGCCAAGGAAGAAGGGCGGCAGCAGCGGCTGGTCGGCAGCGGCGCCTCGTCGGTGGTGTCGCTCGACCAGGCGACGCGCAACACCGCCTCGGCGCGGCAGCATCTCGGCTCGCTGCAGCAGCAGCTCGCCGGCATCATCGCCAACCTGGCCGGCGATCCCGACATCGCCGTGGCCGACCATCCGCGCATGCGGGAAGCGGTGGCGGCGCGCGACGAGGCGGCGCGGCAGCTCGACCACACCACGGTGCGGGCGCCGATGGACGGCATCGTCACCAACGTGCCGAGCCTGCAGCCGGGCCAATACCTGGCCGCGGCCGGCGCTGCGTTCAGCATCGTCGCGACCGACCACATGTGGGTCGAAGCTAATCCCAAGGAGACCGAGCTCACCTGGGTGCGGCCCGGCCAGGACGCGACCGTCGCGGTCGATACTTACCCTGACCAGTCCGCCTGGCAAGGCACGGTCGAAAGCATCAGCCCGGCATCCGCCTCGAGCTTCTCGATGTTGCCGCCGCAGAATACCAGCGGCAACTGGGTGAAGGTGGTGCAGCGCATCCCGATGCGGGTGCGCATCGACACCCCGGCCGGTAAGCCGCCGCTGCGCGCCGGAATGAGTGTCGTGCTCGACGTTGATACCGGGCGGGCGCGCGGCCTGCCGACGTTCATCGCCAACCTGTTCGGCGCCCGGCCGGCGGTTGCCGGCAGCACTGCCAGTTCCGCCGTTGCCGGCACCAATGGCTGACGCTCCCGCCGGGTTCGTGCGCGTCGCCAATCGTGGTGCCATCACCGCCTGCGTGATCCTGGCCGTGATCATGCAGGCGCTCGACACCACGATCGCCAACGTGGCGCTGCCCTACATCCAGGGCAGCGTTTCGGCGAGCCAGGACCAAATCAACTGGGTGTTGACCTCCTACATCGTGGCGGCGGCGATCATGACGCCGCCGTCCGGCTGGCTCTCGGCGCGGTTCGGCCGCAAGCGGGTGCTGTTGGTGTCGGTGGCCGGGTTCGTGGTGGCCTCGATCCTGTGCGGGCTGGCGCAGTCGCTCATTCAGATCGTCGGCTTCCGCCTGCTGCAGGGGTTCTTCGGCGCCGCCTTGGTGCCGCTATCGCAGTCGATCCTGCTCGACATCTACACGCCGGCCGAGCGCGGCGGCGCCATGGCGCTGTTCGGCGTCTCGGTCATGGTCGGCCCGGTGCTGGGCCCGGTGATCGGCGGCTGGCTGACGGACAATTTGAGCTGGCGCTGGGTGTTTTACATCAACCTGCCGCTCGGCGTGCTTGCCTTCGCGGGCGTCACGGCCTTCGTCACCGAGACCAAGATCGACCGCGGGCGCCTGCTCGACTGGCTCGGCTTCGGTGCGCTCAGCGTTTCAATCGCGGCGCTGCAACTCGCGCTCGACCGCGGCGAGCAGCTCGACTGGTTCGGCTCCGGCGAGGTGATCACCGAGGCGGTCGTTGCAGCGTCGGCGTTCTACATCTTCCTGGTGCACACCTTCACCGCGCAGAGGCCATTTGTGAACCCGAGCCTGTTCCGCGACCGCAACTTCGCCGTTGGCATCCTGTTTATCTTCATCGTGGGGATCACCTACCTCGCCTCGCTGGCGCTGATGACGCCCTACCTGCAGACGCTTATGGGCTACCCGGTGGTGACGGCCGGCATCGTGATGGGGCCGCGCGGGTTGGGCACGATGGTGTGCATGTTCATCGTCGGCCGGCTGATCGGGCGAGTGGACATTCGGGTGCTGTTGGGGATCGGGCTCGGGCTGACCGCCTGGGCGATGTACGACATGACCGGATGGACGCCCGACGTCTCGCAATGGACGATCGTGTCCACCGGCTTCATTCAGGGCGCCGGGCTCGGCTTCCTGTTCGTGCCGCTGACGACGGTGACATTCTCCACCTTGCCGGCCGACAAGCGGGGCGACGGCACTGGGCTCTACAACTTGTCGCGCAACATCGGGTCTGCGGTCGGGATCTCGGCCGTGTCGGCGCTGCTGACCGAGAACACGCAGGCAAACCATGCTGAGATCGCGGCCTATGTGACGCCGTTCAACCGCTTGCTGCATGCGGCCGGGTCGGTGCTGGATCCGCTGACGCTCGCGGGGCGGGCGGCGCTCGACGACATCGTCACGACGCAGGCGTCGGTGATCGCCTACATCGACGACTTCAAGCTGATGATGCTGCTGTCGCTCGGCGCGATCCCGCTGTTGCTGCTGTTCCGCAGCACACCCCGGGCCGAGGTCGATCACTCGATCGCAGTCGAGTAAGCCGTGTGGGTCTGGGGCCGCTGGCCCGGCGGGTCACGGGCGGAGCAGTCAAAGGTCCTCGCAGGAACCGTAGCAGCTGGAATGACCGCTTAGCGAGTAACTCGCGGCCTGTCCTCGCCCCTCGCTAAGCGCCGGGCGACCGTTGCCCCTTCATCGGGCGGAAACCCATCATCGGCACGGTGCCGTTGCCGTCGGCTGGCGGCCGCGGCGTCGTGACCACGGCCGATGCCGCATCGTCGCCGGCAGCGCCCGCGGTGGACGTGCCGGTGGCGGGCGATTGCAGGTCCGACGCGTTCGGCAGCGGTCGCAGCAGCACGGGCGGCGTCTCGTATTCGCCGGTGCCGGTCGACGGCGCCTCGCGCGACGTTGCCTGATCGTCGAACGTGGGCTGCGACCGAGCGTCGCCCGGCACGTCGAGCGAGGGCGGGTAACCGGTCGAGGGATACGGCGCCGACGGATAAGCGGGCGGCGCGTAGCCGGGCGGATTGTAGCCGGGTGGTGAGTAGCCGGGTGGAATATAGCGGCTGACCGGCGGCGCCAAGGGCGGCGGGTTGTAATAGGAATACTGGTATGGGTCGGCGCAGCCGGCGAGCCCGAGCCCGGCCATCACCGCAACCAGCAAACTTCTCATCGCTGCTTCTCCACCCCGATCTGCGCCATGATCGGTCCATACCATAGTGGCCGCCAAGGGGCGGTGAACGTGAACATCTCGGGCGTCCCGGGTTGCACTCACTCAAGGCGTCCGACCAGCCGGTGAGTTGCCATCGCAACGCGCGACGACGGCCGGGCGTTGCGTGCGAGGGCCCGTTTGTGGAGTGCCGAATGCAGCAGGCGGAGGTCGGCTAAGCCGTTCCGGCGGGTTGCCGGGGTGACGGGGCAACCCTATGACGCCGAAGGAGCAACGTCAGACAAGGAAGCAAGCCCATGCAGATGCACGACGTCCGCGTCCATCCGTCCAAGGCCAAGCTCGCGCGCGAGGATCAGCTCGCCTGGAAGATCGCCGCCGTCGCCGCCGACCCGGTCGCGGTTCCCGACGAGACGGCGGAGATGATCACCAACCGCGTCATCGACAACGCCGCCGTCGCCATCGCCAGCGTCAACCGGCACCCCTGCATGTCCGCGCGCGACATGGCGCTGGCGCATCCCGCGGCGCCCGGACGCGCCGGCGCCACCGTGTTCGGCATGGACGCCGGCGTGCGCGTCAGCCCGGAATGGGCGGCGTGGGCGAACGGCACCGCGGTGCGCGAGCTCGACATGCACGACACCTTCCTGGCCGCCGATTACAGCCACCCCGGCGACAACATTCCGCCGATCCTGGCTGTGGCGCAGCAGCTTGGGCAGTCGGGCGCCGACCTGCTGCGCGGGCTCGCCACCGGCTACGAGATCCACATCGACCTCGTGCGCGCGATCTGCCTGCACGAGCACAAGATCGACCACATCGCGCACCTCTGCCCGGCGCAGGCGGCCGGCATCGGCACCATGCTGAAACTGGACACCGCGACGATCTTCCAGGCGGTGCAGCAGGCGGTGCACGTGAGCTTCACCACGCGCCAGAGCCGCAAGGGCGAGATCAGCTCCTGGAAGGCCTACGCGCCCGCGCATGCCGGCAAGCTGGCGATCGAGGCGGTGGACCGGGTCATGCGCGGCGAAGGCGCGCCGAGCCCGATCTACGAGGGCGAGGACAGCGTGATCGCCTGGCTGCTGGACGGTCCCACGGCCGAGTACCACGTACCGCTGCCGGGACCCGGCGAAGCCAAGCGCGCGATCATGGACAGCTACACCAAGGAGCACTCGGCCGAGTATCAGAGCCAGGCGCTGATCGACCTCGCCTTCCGCATGGGCAAGCAGGTCAAGAACTGGGACGATGTGGACGAGATCGTCATCGAAACCAGCCACCATACCCATTACGTCATCGGCACCGGCGCCAACGATCCGCAGAAGATGGACCCGCATGCGAGCCGCGAAACGCTCGACCACTCGATCATGTTTATCGTCGCGGTCGCGTTGCAGGACGGCGCCTGGCACCACGTGCGGTCCTACGCGCCGGAGCGGGCGCAGCGGCCGGATACGGTAGCGCTGTGGCACAAGATCCGCACTGTCGAGGACCCGAAATGGACCGAGCGCTACCATGCGAAGGACCACAACCAGCTCGCCTTCGGCGGCCGCATCATCATTCGCATGAAGGACGGCTCGACGGTCGACGACAGCATGGCGGTGGCGAATGCGCATCCGTTGGGGGCGACGCCGTGGAAGCGCGCCGACTATGTGCGCAAGTTCCGCACGATGACCGAAGGGCTGATCGATGAGGCGGAGGCCAAGCGGTTCCTCGAAGCATGCGAGGCGCTGCCGGGCCTCAAGGCGGGCGAGCTGCACCGGCTGCATGTCGCGATGCCGAAGGGGTCCGTGAAGGAAGGCAGCAAGGGGATTTTCTGAGGCCAGGGCTCCGCCCTGCACCCGCTGGGGCGAGCCGCCCCAGACCGGCGAATGTTTTCGATTGCGAAGGCCCGGCCTTGAATGAAGGAGGCAAAATGTCCGAGACGAAGAAGACCAAGAAAGGCGTCGCTCTGGCCGGCGTCGCGGCCGGCAACACCGCACTGTGCACGGTCGGCCATAGCGGCAACGACCTGCACTATCGCGGCTACGACATCCTCGACATCGCCGAGCAGTGCGAGTTCGAGGAGATCGCCTACCTGCTGGTGCACGGAGCGTTGCCCACCGTCGCGCAGCTCAAGGGCTACAAGGCCAAGCTGCGCGCGCTGCGCGGCCTGCCGCTCGTGGTGCGTCAGGTGCTCGAAGCGCTGCCGGCGTCGACGCATCCGATGGACGTGATGCGGACCGGGCTCAGCGCGCTCGGCTGCGCGCTGCCGGAGAAGGAGGATCACAACGTCGCCGGCGCCCGCGACATCGCCGACCGCATCATGGCGGCCGGCGGCTCGGTCCTGCTCTACTGGTTTCATTACGCGCAGAACGGCCGGCGGATCGAGGTCGAAACGGACGACGACACCATCGGCGGCCACTTCCTGCATCTGCTGCATGGCGAGACGCCGTCGGCCGAATGGATCCGCGCGATGCACACGAGCTTGATCCTGTATGCCGAGCACGAGTTCAACGCGAGCACGTTTGCCGCCCGGGTCGTGGCCGGCACCGGGGCGGACATGTACTCGGCAATCGTCGCCGGCGTCGGCGCGCTGCGCGGCCCCAAGCACGGCGGCGCCAACGAGGTCGCGATCGAGATCCAGCAGCGCTACGCCAGCCCCGACGAGGCCGAGGCCGACATCCGCAAGCGGGTCGAGGCCAAGCAGGTCATCATCGGCTTCGGCCATGCGGTCTACACCGTCGCCGACCCGCGCAACGTCGTCATCAAGCGGGTCGCGAAGGAGTTGTCCGACGCGGCCGGCGACACGCTGACCTGGACGGTTGCCGATCGTATCGAAAGCACGATGTGGGAGCTGAAGAAGATGTTCGCGAACCTCGATTGGTTCAGCGCCGTCGCCTACAGCCGGATGCGGATTCCGACCGGCAATGTTCACGCCGATCTTTGTCATCAGCCGCACCAGCGGCTGGGCCGCGCATGTGATGGAACAGCGGGTCGACAACAAGCTGATCCGTCCGGCTGCGAACTATACCGGACCGGAAGACCGCCGTTTCGTGCCGATTTCGGAACGGTAGCGCGAACGCCCCGATCGGCGCCGTCGCACCCGCGCCGGCGCCGACGTCCGCCGTCGGTGGAGCGGAATTGAAAAAATCGGCGTGAATTGGGCGGCGTCGTTACTTTCAGTGCTGATTTTCTTTGACAGGGATACGTCTGCCGCGTGACAGCGTTACGTGTGTGCACGTCCACGATTTGCGCGGCAATCGGGCCGCCGGCGCCGTGCCCCACGGAGCGTCGCGACATCGTTCTGAACCCGGAAGCGTCACGCCGCGACGTATCGCAAGCGCCACAATCGGCATGCGTGCACGATCGCTCAAGGAGAAACTCGAAATGACCGACGACACCACGACGAAGCGGGCCCAAGCCATGGCGGTCTCTGCTTCCAGGAAGACCGCAAAGTCCAACGGTGCAGCCGCTCCGGCCGCGAAGGCGAAAGCGACTCCCAAGGCCGCGGCGGCCAAGGCTGCTCCGAGCAAGGCTGCGGCGGCCAAGGCCGCGCCCACCAAGGCTGCGCCCGCCAAGGCTGCGGCGAAGCCGGCCAAGACCGCGGCAACCAAGGCGCCCGCCAAGGCCGCCAAGGCGCCGCCGCCGAAGCCCACCAAGGCTGCGGCCACCAAGGCCGCTCCGGCGAAGAAGACCGCAGCGCCCAAGGCGACCAGCAAGTCGATCGCCGAGAAGATCATGACGGAGTTGAAAGCGCCGAAGGCGAAGGCCATGGGCGCCAAGAAATTGGCGCAAGCCGAGGCCGCCGAAGCGGCGCCGGCGCCCAAGCGCGGCCGCAAGGCAGCGTCGGCGATGGATGCGTCTCCGGCCAAGTCCCCCGCCGAGAAGACCGAGGCGGCCAAGACCATGAAGTCGGCCAAGTCGCCCGCCGCCCGCAGCGCCGCCGCCAAAAAGCTCGGCTCCACCGGCGCAGCCAAGCCGAAGAAGACGTCGTCCGCACCGTCCGGCCCAGCCAGCTAAGCTACCGCCGACGCTCTGCGACGCGGGGCGCAGGCCTCGCGATCAATCGGCCTGCACCTCACGCGAGGTGCAGGCCGTTTTCGTTGCGGCCGGTGCTTTGAGTTTAGCCCTTGAACGTGTCCAGCAAGTCGTCGACTTGCAGTCCGGTCAGACGGCGCGGTGCGGCGGCGCGCAGCACCAAGAACAACTTTGCCGCTTCTTCCAGTTCTTCGGCCGCATAGACCGCGTCGGTCAGCGTCTTGCCGCTGACGACCGGGCCGTGGTTGGCCAGCAGCACGGCCCGCGCCCCGCGCGCGGCGCCGTGGATCGCCGGTTCCATCGCCGGGTCGCCGGGCCGGTAGTACGGCACGATCGGCATCGTCCGGCCGACGCGCATGACGAAGTAAGGCGTCAGCGGCGGGATCGGGTTCTCGGCGTCCGCGTCCGGCAGGCAGGCGACGGCGGTCGCCATGGTCGAATGCAAATGCACCACCGCGCCCGCCTCCGCGCGAGCCTGGTAGAAGGCGCGGTGCATGAACACCTCCTTCGACGGCGTGTCGCCGGCGACATGGGCGAAGCCGGCGTCGAGCTTGCTGATGCGCGCGGGCTCGAGCCGTCCGAGGCAGGAGTTGGTCGGCGTCATCAAGTAACCGTCTGGCAACCGCACGCTGATATTGCCGGCACTTCCGACCGAATAGCCGCGCGCGAACAGGCTGGCGCCAAGCGCGACCAGCAGCGCGCGCGTGTCTGCCTCGGTCACTGCGGTGCCCGCTCGAACGCGTTGGCAAAGAAGTCGCGGCCGCCGAAATTGCCGCTTTTCAGCGCCAGCAGCAGCGGCGGCCCGGCGCCTTCCGCACGCGTCCACGGCACGCCCGGATCGATCTCGCGCCCGATCGCCAAGCGCTTGACGCCGAGCGCGCCGACCACCGCCCCGCTGGTTTCGCCGCCGGCCACGACCATGCGGCGCACCCCGGCCGCGACGAGGCCTTGGGCGATGCGGCTCATCGCGTCCTCCACCAGGGTGCCCGCCGCCTCGCGGCCGAACTTGGCTTGCAGGGCAGCCACCTTGTCCGGCGGCGCACTGGCGGCAATCAGCAGCGGCGTGTCCGACAGCTTGTCCGAGGCCCAATCGAGCGCCTGCCGCGTCAGGGCGGCCGCGTCCGGCGTCGCGAGCGCGTCGAGCTCGAGCGTCGGCATCCGGTCACGCGCGGCGCCGATCTGGAACAGCGTCGCACGCGAGCACGAGCCGGCCAGCACCGCCGCATGACCCGGCACGTGCGGCAGCGCGCCCGCCTCGGCGTCCTGCAGCAACCCGGCGCGGCGGAAGTTGTCCGGCAAACCCATCGCCACGCCGGAGCCGCCGGTCACGAGCGCGTGGTTGGCGACCGCCTCGCCCATCGCCAGCAGATGCGCGTCGGTGACCGCATCGACGATGGCGTAACGACGGCCTTGCTCCTTGAGCGCCGACAATGCGCTACGCACCGCGCCGGCGCCGCTCTCCACGGTCGCGAACGGCACCAGCCCGACGCCGCCGGTGGTTTGCCGCGACAGCACGCGCACCAGGTTCGCGTCGCGCATCGGCGTCAGCGGATGGTCCTGCATGCCGCTCTCGTTCAGCAGCGCGGCACCGACGAACAGGTGGCCCTGGTAGACGGTGCGGCCATTGGTGGGAAAGGCCGGGCAGGCGATGGCGAACCCGCAATCGAGCGCGTCCACCAGCGCGTCGGCGACCGGTCCGATGTTGCCGGCTTCGGTGCTGTCGAAGGTGGAGCAATACTTGAACAGGAACTGCCGGCAGCCTGCGTCGCGCAGCCAGGCGAGCGCCGCAAGGCTTTCGCGCACCGCGTCGCCGGCCGGGGTGGTGCGGGACTTCAGCGCCACCACGATCGCGGCCGCGTCCGGCATCGTGTCGCCGGGTTCGGGGACCCCGATCAGCTGGACAGTGCTCATGCCGCGGCCGACCAGCATGCTGGCGAGGTCGGTGGCGCCGGTGAAATCGTCGGCAATGCACCCGAGCAGGGCCATGAAGTTACTCCTCGATCAAATGGAGGAACGCGCGCGCTTGCTGCGGCCAGCCCGGCAGCGCCAAACCGGCCTGCCACGCGCCCTCGGCGAGCGAGGCGCGCAGGTCATGGTCGAAGATTGCCCGGCGCAGGCACTTCGACAAGGTCACGCCGTCGTCCGGCGCGCACAGGATGCCGGCCGCCTGCGGCACAGTCGCCGGGACTTCGGCCACGTTGGTGGCAACAACCGCGATGCCGCGACGGAGCGCCTCGGCGATCGCGGCCGGATATCCTTCCCAGCTCGAGACGAGCGCGAACAGGTCCGCCGCCGCCCACGCCGCGGCGAGCGCGCCGTCGTCGGGGTCGGTGAGCAGCGTGACGCGTCCCCCGAGCCCGAGCTGCTCGATCAGCGCGGCGACGGTGCCGGCGTGGACCGGGTTGCGGCTGGCGTCGCCGGCGATCGACAGGGACCAGTCGAGGTCGAGCAGCCGCGCCAGCGCGTGCAGCAGCCGGTCGTGGCCCTTGCGCGGCGTGAGCACGCCGGCCGACAGGAGATGCACCCCGGGGCCGCCGGACCCGGCGCTGCGCGATAATTGCGGCAGGCCCGGGGTCAGCACCGGCGGCGCGGCGAGGCCGTAATCGGCCGTCAACCGTTCGGCGACCGAGCGGCTGGTGGCGATGACCCGGCGGAACCGCGGCAGCATCCGCGCCTCGGTTGCGCGCACGGCCTCACGCGCCGCCGCATCCCGCCCGGCGCGGGCCGAGACATGGTGCACCACCGCGACGGCGCCGGCCGCCACCAGTGCGTCCAGGCGTTGCTCCAGGTCGGGCAGCAACAGCCCGTCCACGACCGGGCAGGCGCCCGGCGGCAGCGCCTCCGCATCGTGCCGACGCTCGACCTGGTGCCCGGCTGCACGCAGGGCGTCGATCAGCCCGGCGTTGAAGCGGCTGCCGCCCCCGGCCGGGTCGGCGGAGGGGGTCAGAAACACGAGATGCATGGACCCAGGTACCACGCCGCCGGGTTGCGGAACACCCGGGTCGGCGCCCTGCGCAGGGCCTCAAGCGCCCGTGTCAGGCGCGCAAGGCCGTTGCCTGTGTCAGGCGCGCAGGGTCGTCGCTTGTGTCAGGCGCGCAAGGTGAGGGTCATGGCGCGGCGGGGCTGGGCGGCGACGCCGCTCGGCGCGTAGGTGACGGCACCGGGTGCGGCGGCCCGTGCGGCACGCGCGACCATCTCGAGGATGCGGCCCTGGACCTGCATCGCGCCGGTCAGCAGCGCCCGATTGCGCGTCGTGACTTCGCGCAGCTCGGCCGCGATCCGTGCATCGGCGATGGCGCCGGGCAGCGCGCCTTGCAGCGCCGCCACCGCGGCCTGTTTTTCCGGCAGCAGCAGGGCGGCCCCGGCCGCGTCACCGGCGGCGAGCAGGTCGTTCTCCTGCCGCAGTAGCACCATCAGGCTGCGAGCGGCGTCATCGAGCGTCATCGTGCATTCTCCTGCAAGCGGATCATCTGTTCCATCACCGGCCGGGCCAGGCCGAGGCCGCCATGCGCGGCCATGGACTTGGCGAGTTCGTTCACCATCATCGGCTTCCAGGCGGCCTCCGCTTCGCCGCCGCCGAACAGGCCGTGGGCGGTGTCGACGGTGTTGAAGATGGGCGTCAGCAGCTCGGTCAGCGCCATCGCCTCGAACTGCTGCGCGGTGGCGGAGATCTTTGCACGCTGCGCCGGGTTGACCGATCCCGAAGCGGCGCCCGGCGGCTGGATCCGCGCGGCGGCCGGTTGCGGCCGGGTCGCGTTCACCGCGGACATCAATCCGGGCGCGTTCACCGCAGACATAAGCCCGGGCGCGTTCACCGCACCACCAAATCGGCTTGCAGCGCGCCGGCGGCCTTGATCGATTGCAGGATGCTGATCATGTCGCGCGGCCCGACCCCGAGCGCGTTGAGGCTGCCGACCAGGTCGCGCAACGTGACCCCGCCCTGCAGCACGCCGAGCTTGCGGTCGGACTGGGTGTCGACCTGGATGTTGGTCCGCGGCGTGACCGCGGTCTGGCCGCCGGATAGCGGGCCGGGCTGGCTGACTTCTGGGGTCTCGGTGACGCGGATCGTCAGGTTGCCTTGCGCGATCGCCACGGTGCTGATGCGGACGTTTGCGCCGATCACGACCGTGCCGCTGGCTTCGTCGATGACGACCGTCGCCGGGCTGTCCGGCTCGATGCGCAGGTCCTCGATGCGGGCGAGCACGTCGAGCGGGTCGCGTCCGGTCAGCGCCACCGTCACGGTACGCGGATCGGTCGCGCGGGCGCCGCCGCCCACCGCGCGGTTGATCGCGTCGGCCATCCGGCGCGCCGTGGTGAGGTCGGGGTTGCGCAAGCCGAGCCGCAGGTTGGACGCGGGACCGCCGCGGGTCGCGCCGAACTGGAACGGCACTTCGCGCTCGACGGTGGCGCCGTTGGCGATCTTGGCCGCGGTCGGGATGTTGCGGGTGACCGACGCGCCTTGGCCCTTGGCGGAGATGGCGCCGGTGGTCAGCGTGCCTTGGGCGACCCCGTAGACTTCACCATCGGCGCCGAGCAGCGGCGTCACCAGCAGCGTGCCGCCCGCGAGGTCCTTGGCGTCGCCGAGGGCCGAGACGTTGACGTCGATGCGGCTGCCGCTGCGGGCAAAGGCGGGCAGGCTGGCGGTGACCATCACCGCGGCGACGTTCTTGGTTTGCAGCTTGGCTTCCTGGTCGCGGGTGTTGACGCCGAGCCGCTCGAGCATGCCGATCAGCGACTGCCGGGTGAACACGGCGCTGTCGAGCCGGTCGCCGGTGCCGTTCAGCCCGACCACGAGGCCGTAGCCGACGAGCTGGTTGTCGCGCACGCCTTCGACGTCGGCGATGTCCTTGATGCGGACCTGCGCGTGCGCGCAGGACGGCAATACCGCCCCGAGCAGCAACAATAGTCGAACGGCTTTCCAAATCGTTAAGGATCTGCGGGTCATGATGCCTCCAGCGCAACGACTTACCGCAAGCTGCGTGCCAGGCCGGAATGCCCGGATTTGCTGGATGCCTGCGGAGTGCTGGGGCGGCAAAAGGTGCCGGGCGGCAGGAAAGGAGGGTTGGTTGTGACAATGATCTCAGACCTCGGGCCGCTCGCGCGCGTCCGCGTGCCGCCGCCGCGGATGCGTCCGGGCGCCGCCTTCCAGGTTGCCGAGCAGGCCAGGAGCGAGGCGTCGAGCAGCGTGCTCGCGGTCGGCACTCCATCCCTGCTGGCGCTGCAGGAGGAGGACACCGACGCGGTCGCTGACCGGGAAGCCCGGCGGCATGGCCAGGCGATGCTGTCCGCCCTGGCGGCACTCCAACGCGGGCTGCTGGGCGGCGCCGACAACGGCGCGCTGGAGCAGGCAGCGGCGCTGGCCCGCTCGGCACCCGCAGCGGTGGATCCGCGGCTGGCGGCGGTGCAGCGGGCGATCCTGGTGCGGGTGGCGGTCGAGGCGGCGCGCGCCAAGGCGGCCACCCCCTTGTGACAGGGCTCACACGTATTTTGACAGACTGTTGACAGCTATCATCAGGCACTTGGCGGCTTGGCCCGGCCCCGATATAAGCCCCGGCATATTCACACGCGCTTGATGCGGGTGTGAGGACCAGCTGAGGATCGCCGCGCATGATGATATCGCTGCCGCCCGACTACCGGCCCTCCGACGTTGAAGAGTTCATGAACCCGATCCAGGTCGAGTTCTTTCGCCAGAAGCTGCTTCGCTGGCGTTCGGACCTGTTGCGTGAGGCCGACGGCACGCTGGCCAGCTTGTCCGAAGGCGGCATCCACGAGGCGGATGTCACCGACCGTGCCAGCGTCGAGACCGACCGGGCGCTCGAGCTGCGCACCCGCGACCGAGCCCGCAAGCTGATCGCCAAGATCGACCAGGCGCTGAACCGCATCGACAACGGCACCTACGGCTACTGCGAGGAAACCGACGAGCCGATCAGCCTCAAGCGGCTCGAGGCCCGCCCGATCGCCACCATGTCGCTGGAAGCGCAAGAGCGCCACGAGCGCATGGAGCGCGTTCACCGCGACGACTGACTACGACAGGACAACGCGGTCGCCAAGGCAAGACCACCGTGCAGCCCCGCACCGGGGCTGTTCTCGTGAGGGTTTGAAGCAGACGTATAAATCGGGCGATTTGAAGCGCATCAATGTCGCTCTCCCGGTTTTTGGCCATCGCGCGATAGAATAAATCTATCGAACCTGCGTTAAGTCATTGGACTTGCGAATGACTAACCCCGTCCTTATTCTCAAAGCGACGAGCCGCGCCCTGGTTGCCCGGCCGCTTCTCGAAGGGATGGGCAATGTCGAGTGGCCATGGCCGCGACGTCGTTAAGTTTGAGCACCCCGGGGCCGGGCGCCGGCGCGCCAAGTCGACGCCCAAAGGTCGCCAGGTCTTGCCAAGCGCCAAGCACGAGGTGGCAACCCTGCTCGGCGACGGGCCGCGGGATCGCCAGTTCCTGATCGAATACCTGCATCTGATCCAGGACCGCTATCACCAGATCTCGGCCGCACACCTCGCCGCACTGGCCGACGAAGTGCGGCTGAGCTTTGCCGAGGTATTCGAGACGGCGACGTTCTATGCTCATTTCGACATCGTCAAGGAAGGCGAGCCCGATCTGGCGCCGACCGTGATCCGGGTATGCGACAGCGTGACCTGCGCCATGTTCGGCGCCGAGCGGCTGCTGGCCGAGCTGCAGCGGCCTGGCGCCGTCGGCCCCGGAGCGCGGGTGGTGCGGGCGCCATGCGTCGGCTTGTGCGATCAGGCGCCGGTGGTCGAGGTCGGCCACCATTTCCTGCATGCGGCCGATGTGCCGAAGGTGCAGGCGGCCCTCGCCGCCGACGATACCCACCCGCACGTGCCCGACGACTACGTCGACTACGACAACTACGTCGCGACCGGCGGCTACAAGGTGCTCGACCGGGTCCGCTCCGGCGAGCTGCCGATCGAGGAGCTGCTGGCGACGCTCGACGACGCGTCGTTGCGCGGCCTCGGCGGGGCTGGGTTCCCGACCGCGCGCAAGTGGCGCTCGGTGCGCGGCGAACCGGCGCCGCGGCTGATGGCGGTCAACGCCGACGAGGGCGAGCCCGGCACGTTCAAGGACCGCCACTATCTCAACACCGACCCGCACCGCTTCCTCGAGGGCACGCTGATCGCCGCTCTCGTGGTCGAGGCGGCCGACGTCTACATCTACCTGCGCGACGAGTATCCGGTGGCGCGCGAGATCCTGACGCGTGAGATCGCCAAGCTGCCGCCCGGGCTGCCGCGGCTGCACATGCGGCGCGGCGCCGGCGCCTATATCTGTGGCGAAGAGAGCTCGATGCTGGAAAGCCTCGAGGGCAAGCGCGGCCTGCCGCGGCACAAGCCGCCATTCCCGTTCCAGGTCGGCCTGTTCGGCCGGCCGACGCTCATCAACAATGTCGAGACGCTGTACTGGATCCGCGACCTGATCGAGCGCGGCCCGGATTGGTGGAAGTCGCATGGCCGCAACGGCCGCGTGGGCTTGCGCAGCTTCTCCGTCAGCGGCCGGGTCAAGCAGCCCGGCGTCAAGCTGGCGCCGACCGGGATCACCGTGACCGAGCTGATCGAGGAATATTGCGGCGGCATGCAGGACGGGCACCAGTTCTACGCCTACCTGCCCGGCGGCGCTTCGGGCGGCATCCTGCCCGCCCGGATGGGTGACATCCCGCTGGATTTCGGCACGCTGGAGAAGCACGGCTGCTTCATCGGTTCAGCGGCGGTGGTGATCTTTTCGCAGGCCGACGACATCCCCGGGGTCGCGCTCAACCTGATGCGCTTCTTCGAGGACGAGAGCTGTGGGCAATGCACCCCCTGCCGCAACGGCACCCAGAAGGCGCGCATGCTGATGGAGCGAGGCTCCGCCTGGGATACCGGGCTGCTGGATGAGCTGGCGACGGTGATGCGGGACGCGTCCATCTGCGGATTGGGCCAGGCGGCGAGCAACCCGCTGTCCTGCGTCATCCGCTACTTCCCCGAAACGCTGGTTCAGGAGGCCGCCGAATGAGCAGCTCGACCACGACCGAAGGCCCGCAGAACCTCGAGGGCACCACCACCGAAACTCAAGGCCTCGCCTTCGAGCTGGACGGCGCACAGGTTTTTGCGCGGGAAGGCGAGTTCGATCTGGGACGTCGCCCGCCGGCTCGGCACCGAGATCCCGCATCTCTGCCACCGTCCCGAGCCCGGCTACCGGCCAGACGGCAATTGCCGCGTCTGCATGGTGGAGATCGAGGGCGAGCGCGTGCTGGCCCCGTCCTGCAAGCGCATGCCGGCCGTCGGCATGACGGTCCATAGTCAGACGTCGCGGGCCACCACGGCCCGTAAGATGGTCATGGAGCTGCTGGTCGCCGACCAGCCGGCCAAGGCCACCTCGCACGACCCGACCAGCGCCTTCTGGCAATGGGCCGACAAGACCGAGGTGACCGAGAGCCGCTTCCCCGCCGCCGAGCGCTGGGCCCACGACCCGAGCCACCCGGCGATGCGCGTCAACCTCGACGCCTGCATCCAGTGCAACCTCTGCGTCCGCGCCTGCCGCGAGGTTCAGGTCAACGACGTCATCGGCATGGCCTGGCGCAACGCCGGGTCGAAGGTGGTGTTCGACTTCGACGACGCCATGGGCGAGAGCACCTGCGTTGCCTGCGGCGAGTGCGTGCAGGCCTGCCCGACCGGCGCGCTGATGCCGGCCGCCTACCTCGACGCGAACGAGACCCGCACGCTGTGGCCGGACAAGAAGGTGGACAGCCTCTGCCCTTATTGCGGCGTCGGCTGCCAGGTCAGCTACGAGGTCGCCAACAACAAGGTCGTATACGCCAACGGTCGCAATGGCCCGGCCAACCATAACCGGCTTTGCGTCAAGGGCCGGTTCGGCTTCGACTACATCCACCACCCGCACCGGCTGACGAAGCCGCTCATCCGGCTGCCGAATGTGGGCAAGGACGCGGCCGACCAGGTCGACCCGGCCAATCCGTGGACCCACTTCCGCGAGGCGAGCTGGGAGGAGGCGCTGGACACCGCGGCCGCCGGCTTCAACAAGATCCGTGCGGCGACCGGGCCGAAGTCGCTGGCCGGGTTCGGCTCGGCCAAAGGCTCCAACGAGGAAGCCTACCTGTTCCAGAAGCTGGTACGGATCGGCTTCGGTTCCAATAACGTCGACCACTGCACGCGGCTGTGCCATGCGAGCTCAGTCGCGGCACTGATGGAGGGTGTCAATTCCGGCGCCGTCAGCGCTCCGTTCTCGGCGGCGCTGGATGCCGAGGTGATCATCGTGATCGGCGCCAACCCGACCGTGAACCATCCGGTTGCCGCCACTTTCATCAAGAACGCGGTCAAGCAGCGCGGCGCCAAGCTGGTGGTGATCGACCCGCGCTCGCAGGTGCTGTCGCGGCATGCCTGGCGCAACCTGCAGTTCAAGCCCGGCTCCGACGTCGCGCTGCTGAACGCCATGCTGCACACGATCATCGAGGAAGGGCTCACCGACCAGCAGTATATCGCCGCCTACACCGAGGGCTTCGCCGAGCTGCGCGACCGGGTGCGCGACTTCTCGCCTGAGAAGATGGAGCCGTTGTGCGGCGTAAAGGCGGAAACGATCCGCGAGGTGGCCCGCGCCTACGCCAAATCCGAGGCGTCGATCATCTTCTGGGGCATGGGCATCAGCCAGCACATCCACGGGACCGACAACTCGCGCTGCCTGATCGCGCTGGCGCTCACCACCGGGCAGATCGGCCGCAAGGGCACCGGGCTGCACCCGCTGCGCGGCCAGAACAACGTCCAGGGCGCGTCGGATGCCGGGCTGATCCCGATGGTCTACCCCGACTACCAGTCGGTCGAGCGCGCCGATATCCGCGAGCAGTTCGAAACACTGTGGGGCACCAAGCTCGACCCGCAGCGTGGCCTGACGGTGGTGGAGATCATGCGGGCGATCCATGCCGGGTCGATCCACGGCATGTACGTGGAGGGTGAGAACCCGGCCATGTCCGACCCCGACCTCAGCCACGCCCGCGGCGCGCTGGCGATGCTCGACCACCTTGTCGTGCAGGACCTGTTCCTGACCGAGACGGCGTTCCACGCCGACGTCGTGCTGCCGGCCTCGGCGTTCGCGGAAAAGAGCGGCACCTTCACCAACACCGACCGCCGGGTGCAGTTGGCGCGGCCGGTGATCGACCCGCCGGGCGAGGCGCGGCAGGATTGGTGGATCCTGCAGGAGGTCGCCAAGCGCATGGGCCTGCCGTGGAACTACGCCGGCCCCAGCGAGATCTTCGCCGAGCTCGCGATGACGATGCCGTCGTTCAACAATATCACCTGGGCGCGGCTGGAGCGGGAAGGGGCCGTCACCTACCCGGTGGACGGTGCCGACGAGCCAGGCCACGAGATCATCTTCTACAACGGGTTCCCGACCGAGAATGGCCGCGCCAAGCTGGTTCCGGCTTACGTGACGCCGCCCGACGAGGTGCCGGATACCGAGTATCCGATGATCCTCTCCACCGGCCGCGTGCTGGAGCACTGGCACACGGGCAGCATGACCCGGCGCTCCGGCACCCTGGATGCGATCGAGCCGGAAGCGGTGGCGCTGATGTCGCCGCGTGACCTCTGGCGGCTGATGCTGCAGCCCGGCGACATGATCCGGCTGGAAACGCGGCGCGGCACCGTCGAGGTGAAGGTGCGGAGCGACCGCGACGTGCCGGAGAACATGGTGTTCCTGCCGTTCTGCTACGCCGAGGCCGCCGCCAACCTGCTTACCAACCCGGCGCTGGACCCGGTCGGCATGATCCCGGAGTTCAAGTTCTGCGCGGCCCGGGTGACGCCGATCGCCGCCACCGCGCAGGCGGCGGAGTAGGCGCGCGTTCGCGGTCGCGGTGGGCTGACGCCCATCCGGCGGCGGGGCGGCGATCCGGTACTTGTCCTGGTAGCGTTCGTCGCCTTGTGGCAGGCGGCGCACTGGGCGGCGGGCGACGTGGCGCTCGCGTCGCCCGCCGCTGCAGGGGCGCGACTGTGGGTTCTCGCCGGCCGGCCTGCGTTCCGGGCCGACGCGCTCGAGACCGTCGAGGCCTTCCTGGTGTCGGCTGCGATCTCGGTGGCGGGCGGCGTCGGGCTCGGCGCCGTGCTGGGCCTGAGCCGGTTGGCCGCCCGGGTGGTGGAGCCGGTGCTGTCATCGCTATATGCCCTGCCAAAGGTCACGCTCTACCCGGTGGTGTTGCTGCTGTTCGGGCTCGGCAGCCCGGCGCAGGTGGCGTTCGGGGTCATGCACGGGCTGCTGCCGATCGGGCTGATCACCATGAACGCCGTGCTGCAGGTGCGCCCGATCCATCTCCGCACCGCCCTCGTGCTGCGGCTCTCGACCGCGCAGACGCTCAGCACGGTCGTGCTGCCGTCGGTCCTGCCGGAGGTGCTGGGCGGGGTGCGGATCGGCTTGCCGCTGGCCTTGCTGGGGGTGCTGATCGGCGAGATGTTCGCCGGCCGCCGCGGGCTCGGTTCGGTGGTGATGCGCGCCATGGAGGCCAATGACGGGCCCACCCTGTTGGCGGTCGCGCTGTTGCTGAGCGTGGCGGCGCTGGCATTGGATGCGGCGGCCCGACGGGTGGGCGGCGACGGGCCCGGTCGAGGCCGGGGCGCGGAACTCGTCGGCTGAATTTGACCAGGACGTAAGTCCTAGAAGAACGTAACACGACAGAAACGTATAAAATCCTGACATCTCGTAACGGGCCGGCTGCGATCCGCTGCGGCAAGGTGAGGTTGTTAACTCTGTCCGGACAATCCGGCGCAACCGACTGGCACAGGCTCGCCTATGCAGACATTGACGTTCGACCGGCCCCGACCCCTCGAGGATGCGGAATCCCGAGAACATTCCCGATTGGCGGCGCTGCACGCCTACGAGGCATTGGACAGTGCCGCCGATGCCCGGATTGATGAGCTGACCCGGGCAACGGCCGAGTTGTTCGGCGTGCCGGTGGCCTCCGTCTCGCTGCTCGATCGCGACCGGTTGTGGGCCAAGTCGCTGGTGGGCACCGACATTCGACAGGTGCCGCGGACCGACGGGTTTTCCAGTCGGCTGCTCGACTTGGCAGGGCCGACCCTCGTCGTTCCCGATGCGACGCTCGACGCGGCATTGCGCGACCTGCCGCTGGTCAGCGGCCCCGAGGCGTTCCGCTTCTACGCCGGCGCCAAGCTGCTCGACGCGGACGGGCACATGCTCGGCGTGCTGTGCGCCTTGGACCGACGCCCACGCTCCGCAACGCCGGCCCAGCTTCGACAGCTCGAGAGCCTGGCAGCGGCGGTCGTGACCGCGCTCGACCTGAACCGCAGCCAGACGGCACTGCAACGCAGCAGCGTCCGTGACATCGTTACCGGCCTGGCCAATCGAGCTTCGTTCGAGGCGGCCTTGCGGGACCTGCTCGGACAACGCGTGGCTGGCCGTTGTGCCGTGCTGGCGGTGGATCTCGGCCGGTTTAGCCGGGTCACCGATCTGGCCGGCCATGCCGGAGGAGAGGACCTGCTGCGCCAGGCGGCCGCCCGCCTCACAACGGTGGCCGGCTCGAACGACCTCGTTGCGCGGCTGGCCGGCGACGACTACGCCTTGCTGGTGAAGGGGGCCGACGGCGACGAGGCTAAGGCGCTCGGCGACGAGATCCTGGACACGCTCGCCCAGCCGTTCGACGTCGGCGGCGTGCCGATCCAGCTCAGCCCATCGGTCGGCGTTGCCTGCTATCCCGACGATGGCGCCTGTGCCGAGGACCTGCTGCGCTACATGGCGGACGCGGCCTACTGGGCCAAGCGGCGGGGGCGCAATCGTGCGGTCCGGTTCGAGGCCAGGTTGCACAAGGAGTTGGTCGGCCGGCAGCTGATGGAGCGGGATTTGCGTCTCGCGATCGCCAATGGCGGGTTCCAGCTGGAATGGCGGCCAACCGCGTGCGTCGCCACGGGAAGGCTCGTCGGGTTCGATGCGCTGATCCGCTGGGACCGGCCGGGGCATGGCGCCGTCGCCGCCGACCTGCTGGCGATGGCGGCGGAAAGTTCCGGGTTGGCGTCGGCGTTGGATCGCTGGCTGCTCGACGCCGCCTGTCGCGCGGCCTCGCAATGGCGGGCTCCGCTGCGGGTCTGCGTGCGGATGCTGGCGTCGTCGTTCCGGCAGGCGGATCTGCCGGCGACCGTGGCACGCGCCCTGCGCGAGTGCGCCCTGCCGGCCAACCGGCTTCAGATCGAAGTCGGAGCGCAATCCTTCGTCGATCCGACCGCAGACATGGCACGGCATGTCGAGCAAGTCAGAAGCCTCGGTGTGGAGGTCGTCATCAACGACTTCGGATCTGGTGTGACGACCGTCGCCGGATTGCTGGACATCAAGTTCGACGTGATCAAGCTCAGCGGCGAGATGGTGGGGGCGGCGGCTCGGGGCGGCCGCAGCGAAGCGGTGGCCGCCAGCGTGATCCGGCTCGCCAAGTCGCTCGGTGAGCGGGTTTGCGCGACCGGGGTGCAGAGCGGCGTCGAATGCGCCTTCCTGCTCGAGCACGGCTGCGACGAGCTGCAGGGCAAGTTGGTCGACCGGCTGGCGCCGATCACGCTCGATCCCATGCTGGAATGGGCGCGCGTGGCTTTGCCCGACCGGTTGGCCGTGGAGGACCCGCGGGCGGCCATCCACGGCATCGCCGCTGCTGTTGTGGTATCGACGCTGATCTGGGTCGGGCTGCACCAACTATTCACCTTGGTGGCTTAACGGCCCGGAACCGGCGGCTGTCGACGGTTCGCTGGACGCCGCTTAGCCCGCGGAATCCGTCCGCACCCGGGCACGCCATTCGTCCAGCACGTCGCGCAACGTCTGCTCCCAGGGCACTGCCGGCGACCAGCCGAGCAGTTGTCCGGCCAACGCCGCGTTGCCGACCGCGCGCGGGATGTCGCCGGTGCGCAGCCGGGCCGCGTCGGTTTCGACCTCTGCCTTGACCCCGGTTAGGTCGAGCAAGCCCCGCAGCACGTCGCCGATCCGGCGCGGCCGGCCGGAGGCGAGGTTCAGCACGGTGCCGGGCGGCAGGTCGGCGGCCACGCCGGCGGCGTAGGCGGCGCAAACGTCGCGCACGTCCAGGAAATCGCGCTCCGGGTCGAGGGCGCCCACCCGCAGCACCGGCGGTTGCAGCCCGGCCTCGATCCGCGCCACCTGACGGGCAAAGGATGGCACCACGAAAGCGTCGGTTTGGCGGGGTCCGGTGTGGTTGAACGGGCGCATCCGCAGCACGCGCAGACCCTCGCTGGCCAGGGCGCCGAGGGCAAGGTCGGCGGCCGCCTTGGTGGCCCCGTACGTGTTTTGCGGCGCCAGCGCGGCCATTTCATCGAGCGGATGCCCGCTCCGGAACGACGCGCCATAGGCGTCGCCGCTGCCGGCGAACACCAGCGTCGCGGCCGGCGCGTGCGCCAGCAGGGCGCGGGCGAGGATCAGCGTGCCATGCAGGTTGACCCGCCAGGCCAGCTCCGGGTCGCGCTTGGCGTCGAGCGGCGCTGCTATGCCGGCCAGGTGCACGACGGCATTGGGCCGGGCGGCGCGCACCGCCGCGTCGGTGGCGGCGGCGTCGGTCACGTCGAACCCCGGCGTCAGCACGGTCGCGCTGGCATGCGTCGCCGCAAGCACCGGCAGCAGATGCCCGCCCACGAACCCGCCGGCGCCGGTCACCAGGATCCGTTGCGGCGTCATGCGACGGCGCGCCCGCGGGGAGCCGGTCTAGCGCGCGAGCCGGGCGCGGTGCCGGGCGAGGTCGGCGTCGACCATCTCGGCGACCATGTCGGCCAGGCTCGTTTCCGGCGTCCAGCCGAGCGTCTGCTTGGCCTTGGACGCGTCGCCGAGCAGCACCTCGACCTCGGCCGGGCGGAGGAATTTTGGGTCGACCCGGACCTTCTCCTCGTAGTCGAGGCCGACATGGGCGAAAGCCAGCCGGCACAGCTCGCGGATGCTGGTGGTGACGCCCGTGGCGATCACGTAATCGTCCGCCTGCTCCTGCTGCAGCATCAGGTGCATCGCCCGCACGTAGTCGCGTGCGTGGCCCCAATCCCGCGTCGCCTCGAGATTGCCGAGCGGGAGGTGCTCGGCCAGGCCGAGCTTGATCCGCGCCGCCCCGTCGGTGACCTTGCGAGTGACGAACTCGATGCCGCGGAGCGGGCTCTCGTGGTTGAACAGGATGCCGGAACTCGCGTGCAGGCCGAAGCTTTCGCGGTAGTTCACCGTCATCCAGTGCGCGTAGAGTTTTGCGACTCCGTACGGGCTGCGCGGGTAGAACGGCGTTTTCTCGTTCTGCCGCGGCTCCTGGATCAGGCCGAACATCTCGCTGCTGCTGGCCTGGTAGACTCGCGCCGAGGGCAGCACGAGGCGCACCGCTTCCAGCAGGTTGCCGGCGCCGAGCGCCGTCACGTTGCCGGTCAGCAGCGGCTGCTGCCAGCTTGCGGCGACGAAGCTCTGGGCGGCAAGATTATAGACCTCGTCGGCCTTGGTGGCGTTGAGGATCCGGATCAGGCTGCTGATGTCGGTGAGGTTGCCGTCCATCAGCTCGACGTCGTCGAGGATGCCCAGCCAGCGCAGCCGCTCGCCGATCACGTCGGAGCTGGCGCTGCGGCGCATCAGCCCGACCACGCGATAGCCCTTGCCGAGCAGGAGCTGCGCCAGGTAAGCGCCGTCCTGGCCGGTGACGCCGGTGATCAAGGCTGTGGGCATGCTGCTCCTGGTGGCTGCGCGGTTCGGGCCTGCAGCGGTGCGTTAAACCGGCGCGCTTGCCCCGTCCACCCCCGTGCCGCAAAACGGCCGCCGCCGCCGACCGGTGGCCCGGACGAGGTTTGGAGTGGCTTTGACCGACGATCGCTTCGTTTCTTACGCGCAGAACCTGGAAGACGTCATGCTGTGGCGGGCGCTGCGCGACGAGGCGCCGGCGGGCGGCCGCTACATCGATGTCGGCGCCGCCGACCCCACCGCACTCAGCGTCACCCGGGCCTTCTACGACCGCGGCTGGCGCGGGGTGAACGTCGAGCCGCTGCCGGATGCCGCCGCCGCCCTGCGCCGCGCCCGGCCCGGCGACGTGGTGGTCGAAGCGGCCCTGGCGGCAGCGCCCGGCACGCGGCCGTTCTACCGCGTGGTGCACCAGGCGCAGACCGGCCTGTCCACCTTCGACCTCGACGTGGCGCGGCGCCACGAACGGGCAGGGGCCCGCATCGAGCAGATCGAGGTCCCGGTCACCACGCTTGCCGCATTGTGCCGGGAGCATGCGGCGGGACCGGTGCAGTTCCTCAAGATCGACGTGGAGGGGGCGGAGGCCGAGGTGCTGGCCGGCGCCGACTTCACCGCCTGCCGGCCCTGGATCGTCGTCGTCGAGGTCACCGAGCCGCTCGACTCCGGAGCGGCCGACCTGCCGTGGGAGGCAGGGCTGCTGGCATCGGGTTACCGGGCCGTGTGGTTCGACGGGCTGAACCGGTTCTACCTCGCCGACGAGCGCGCTGCCCTGGCCCGCCATTTCCGCGTGCCGCCGAACGTGTTCGACCATTACACCGTGTTCGACGCCCCGTTGCAGGACTATCTGGCGGCCACCGAGGCGTTGGCAGCCACCCGGCTGCAAGCGATCGAACGTCTGGAGGCCGAGCTGGCCGAGCTGAACGGCCGCCTGGATGATCGCACGCAGCAGCCGGCGGCGGCGGCCGGGCCGCACCATGGCGCTGTGCCCGCGGCGATGCCGTTGCCCGCGGCGGTCGAGGCCCCGCCGGCTCCGGCCGATTCCCGCGAACGCATTGCGCTGCCGCTGGGGGCCGGTGGGCTCGGCCGGCGGGTGACGCGGCTCGCCTACGGCGTGGTGCGCCCGCTGGTGCGGCCCTTGGCCTGGCGCCTGCGCCAATTCCTGATCGGCGAGCTGAAAGGGGAGCTCGACGGCCATCGCATCCGACTCGATCAGCTGATCGCCCGTCCGGCGACCTCGACCGAGGGCGGCATCAACCCTGCGCTGCTCGGGGCGCTGGAGCGCGCGCTGCTCACCTTGGCGCTGGAGGACGGCCGCCACGCCGGGCCGCCTTACCTCCCCGAGCCGCCTTGCCTCGCCGAGCCGCCTTCCGGCCTTTCAAAGACCGAGGCCGGTGGCTAGTTTCGCCCGTGCCGGGTTTGCAGGGTGCTTGGGTTGAGGGGTGCTGCCATGCTGAGACGATTGCTCGCTGTTCCTGCTGCTGGCCGGTTGCGCGTTCGACCCGGCGTTTGCCCAGGACCGGGTGGTCAACTTCTACAACTGGTCCGACTACATCGACCCCAAGGTGCTCGAGGCGTTCACCGCCGAGACCGGCGTGAAGGTGCAGTACGACGTCTACGACAGCCTCGAGACGCTCGAAGGCAAGATGCTGGCCGGAAACTCCGGCTACGACGTCATCGTGCCGACCAGCGAACCGACCTTCAGCCGGCTGATCGCCGCCGGTGCGCTGCAGAAGCTCGACCGGGGCAAGATCCCCAACCTCAAGAACCTCGACCCCAAGCTGATGGCGCGCGTTGCCAGCAGCGATCCCGGCAACGCCTATGGGGCGATCTACCTGTGGGGCACGATCGGGCTCGGCACGATCCCTGAGCTGATCCGCGGCCTGGCGCCGGATGCGCCGATGGATAGCTGGGATCTGCTGCTGAAGCCGGCCAACGCCAAGCGGATTGCCCCGTGCGGCATCACGCTGATGGACAGCGCCATCGACACCATCCCGAGCGTGCTGCGCTACCTCGGCCACAACCCCGAGAGCACCGACGCCAAGGACCTCGCCGACGTCGAGAAGACGCTGAAGGCGATCCGCCCCTACATCCGCACCTTCGTCAGCGGCGGCGCCATCGAGGCGCTGGCGGCCGGCCAGACCTGCCTCGCGATGACCTATTCCGGCGACGTGATCCAGGCGGCCGGCCGGGCCGCCGAAGCGAAGCAGAAGGAGGTGCGCTACGTGGCGCCGAAGGAGTTCTCCGAGCTCAGCTTCGACGTGATGGCGGTGCCGAAGGACGCGCCGCATGCGGCCGACGCCATGCTGCTGATCAACTACCTGCTCAGGCCCGACGTGATGGCGGCGATCACCAACAAGGTGCATTACGCCAACGCGGTGCCGGCGAGCCTGCCGGACGTCGAGCCGGCCATCAAGGACGACCACAACGTGTTCCCGACCGAGGCGGCGATGGCCCGGTTCTTCACCGTCAAAGCGCCGCCGCAAGCCGCCGAGCGGGCGCGCACCCGCATGTGGGCCCGGTTCAAGGCCGGCGGCTAGACCCGGCTTGGCGCATGTCGAGATCGAGCGCCTCGTCGTTCGTTACGGGCTGCTGACGGCGCTCGACGGCATCGACCTCTCGATCGGCAGCGGCGAGATGTTCGTGCTGCTGGGCGGCTCCGGCAGCGGCAAGACGACCTTGCTGCGGACGCTCGGCGGCTTCATCCAGCCGGCGTCGGGGCGCATCGTGCTGGGCGGGCAGGACATCACCCGCTTGCCGCCGCACCGGAGGCCGGTCAACACCACCTTCCAATCCTACGCCCTGTTCCCGCACATGAGCGTCGCCGACAACGTCGCCTTCGGGCTGCGCCGCCAAGGCGCGCCCAAGGCCGAGATCGGCCCGCGCGTCGCCGCGCTGTTGAAGCTGGTGCGGCTTCAGGATTTCGCCGGCCGCCGTCCGGACGCGCTGAGCGGCGGTCAGCGGCAGCGGGTGGCGCTGGCCCGGGCGCTGGCGCCGCGGCCGCGCCTGCTGCTGCTGGACGAGCCGATGTCGGCGCTCGACCGCAACCTGCGCGAGCAGACCCGGCAGGAGCTGCTGCGGGTGCAGCGCGAGACCGGCACCACCTTCGTGCTGGTCACCCACGACCAGGACGAGGCGCTGGCGATGGCGACCCGCATCGGCCTGCTGCACAACGGCCGGCTGGCGCAAGTCGGCACGCCCGCCGAGGTCTATGAGCGTCCGGCCAGCCGCTACGTCGCCGCTTTCATGGGCGGCGCCAACATCCTGTCCGGCACGGTCCGCGAGGCCGGGCCGGACGCGGTGCTCGACGTGCCGGCGGTCGGCGCCGTGCGCGCCTGCGGCCCGGCGCCGGCCGGGCAGGGCGCTTCCATCCACCTGGCACTGCGGGCGGAGCGGCTGCGGCTGGATGACGGCGCCGACGGCAACCGCGTGACCGGCACCGTCGCCGACGTCGCCTACCGCGGCGACGTCGTCGAGGTGGCGGTGCGCTTGGCGGACGGGTCGGTGCTGAACGTGCTGCGCCCGCTGGGGCAGGGCACCGGCGCCGGGCTGCCGGAGCGGGGGGCGCCGGCGACCGTCGCCTGGGCGCCCGACGCCTGCGTGATGCTGCCGGAATGAACCCCCGATGAGGCGGATCTGGGTGCTGGCCCCGGTCTGGGCCTGGCTGCTGCTGTTCGTCGCCGCCCCGGTGGTGATCGTCGCTTTGCTGTCGTTCAGCACCAGCATCGCCGGCATCCCGCCCTTCTCGCCGCTCGGCCGGAACCCCGACCCGGCCAATTACCAAGTGCTCACCGAAGACGCCTTCTACCTCGATGCGGCGTTCAAGAGCCTGCTCGTGGCCGGGGTGTCGTCGGCGCTGTGCCTGCTGATCGGCTATCCGATGGCGCTGGCGATCACCCGCGCCTCGGAGCGCTGGCGCGACGTCCTGCTGCTGCTGGTGATGCTGCCGTTCTGGACCGGGTTCCTGCTTCGCGTCACCGCCTGGATCGGGCTGCTGCGCGACGAGGGCTGGGTCAACGCGGCGCTCGGCCTGATTGGGCTGCCGCCGATGACGCTGCTCTACACCGACGCGGCGATGTATATCGGCATCACCTACGCCTACCTGCCGTTCATGATCCTGCCGCTGTACGCCCGCCTGTCGCGGCGCGACCCGGCGCTCGAGGAAGCCGCCGCCGATCTTGGCGCCTCGCCCTGGACCACGTTCCGCACAGTGACGCTGCCCTTGTCGCTGCCCGGGGTCGCCGCCGGCCTCGCCTTGGTGTTCATCCCGGCGGTCGGCGAGTACGTGATCCCCGAGCTGCTGGGCGGCCCCGGCGCACAGACCATCGGCCGGGCGCTGTGGAACGAGTTCTTCGCCAACCGCGACTGGCCGATGGCGGCAACGGTCGCGACGGCGCTGCTGGCCGGGCTGCTGGTGCCGATGGTGCTGCTCCGGGCCCGCGAGTGATTTTCTTTCCGTGAAGCGGGGCCCGTTCCTGCCGGCCTGCCTCGCGCTCGGCTACGCCTTCCTTTACGTGCCGGTGGCGCTGCTGGTCGCGACCAGCTTCAACCCGTCGCGGCTGACGACGGCGTTGTCCGGCTTCTCGTGGCGATGGTACGTCGAGCTGTGGCACGACGACCGGCTGATCGAGGCGGCCGGGTTGTCGCTGCGCATCGCCGCGATCAGCGCAACCGCCGCGACCGTGCTGGGGGTGGCGGCCGGCTATGCGCTGGCCCGGTTCAACCGCTTCCCGGCCCGCGGCGCGTTCGCCGCCCTGCTGGCGGCGCGGCTGGTGCTGCCCGACGTTCTGGTCGGGCTCAGCCTGCTGCTGCTGTTCGTGCAGATGGAGCAGTGGTTCGGCTGGCCGGCCGGGCGCGGCGCGCTGACGATCACGCTCGCGCACATCTCGGTCAGCCTGTCCTACGTCGCGGTGGTGATCGAGAGCCGGCTGCGCGACGCCGGCTCCGAGCTCGAGGAGGCGGCGATGGACCTTGGCGCGCCGCCGTTCCGCGCCTTCCTGCTGGTAACGCTGCCGCTGCTGGCGCCGGCGCTGCTGGCTGGCTGGCTGCTGGCCTTTACCCTGTCGCTCGATGACCTTGTGGTGGCAACCTTCGTGTCCGGGCCGGGATCGAGCACGCTGCCGATGGTGGTGTTCTCCGCATTGAAGCTGGGCGTCACACCGGAGCTGAATGCGCTTGCGACGGTGATCCTGCTGGTGGTATCGGCGGCGCTGTTCGCCGCGTTGGCCGTGCAACGGCGTGCAAGGCGGGACGGCTGACCGGTGCCGCCAGCCTTGACCGAACCAGGGCCCGTTCTGCGCGTCTCGGTTGCAGGCGCGATGATGCGCCTTACTGGAGCGATTGATATGGCAGGCAGGTTCGTCCGTTCGGCCGCGGCGATGGTGGTTGTTGCCCTGGGAACAATGCTCGCGACGGAGGCGGCGCAGGCACAACCCGCGCGCAACGGCAACGTCTACGACGGCGTGAGGCACCAGCCCACCCAGTCCGATGTCACGGGCAAGGAGAAGCAGGACGGGTTACCGCCGCCGCCGCCCGGCGATAACACCGGCGCCGTTGACAAGCTCGGCCAGCAATTGCTGCACGACGAGGCGGTCGACCCGCCGCGGCAGCCGCCGCCGCTGCAGCCGAAATGAGAGCCGTCAGGCGCTCCTGACCGCCCCCGCGCCCTGGGCAAAGAACGGCTGCACCGCATCGAGTACCTGCTCCGGCGCTTCCTCGGCCAGATAGTGGCCGCCATCGATCGAGTGACCGCCGACCGGGCCGTTGCTGTATTCGCCCCACAGCTTGACCGGATCGTACCAGCCGCCGATCCGTCCCTTGGCGCCCCATAGCACCAGCAACGGACACTCGATTCGGCGGCCTTGCGAGCGGCTGATGCGGTCGTGCTCGAGATCGATCGTGGCCGCCGCGCGGTAATCCTCGCACATCGCGGCGATCATTTCCGGGTCGTGCGCGGCGGCGAGGTAGTCGTCCAAGGCCTCCTGCCGGAAGAAGCCGGGCAGCTTCGGCTCGCGTGAGGTATGAGCATGGAACCAGGTTGCCGGCGCCGCATTGATCAGCTCCTCCGGAAAAGGGTGCGGCTGCGCGAACCAGAACCAGTGATAATAGCCCATCGCGAACGACATATCGGCGCGCTCGAAGTGCTCGATGGTCGGCACGATGTCGAGCACCGCCAGCCGCTCGATCCGGTCTGGATTGTCGATCGCAAGCCGATGCGCCACCCGGGCGCCGCGGTCATGGCTGAGCACGCCGAACCGCTCGAAGCCGAGCCCGGTCATCAGCTCGGCCATGTCGCGTGCCATGGAGCGCTTGGAGTAGGGCGCGTGGTCGGCGCTGGGCGCCGGCTTGAAGCTGCCGCCATAGCCGCGCAGGTCCGGGCAGATCACGGTATGGGTCCGGGCCAGCACCGGCGCCACGGCGTGCCACATGGCGTGGGTCTGCGGGTTGCCGTGCAGCAGCAGCAGCGGTGGACCCTCGCCGCCGATGCGCACGCGCAACTCGCCATCGGCCACGCGGTGCATGCCGAGGGTGAAATCGTCGAAGAAGCCGGTCATCTCGCCTCCAGATACGAGGGGGGTATCGCGCGGGATTATGGCAAAGGTTGGGGCTCCCCCCTCCGCGATCGTTCCATCCGCCAAGTTGCATAAGGAACCTTTGATCGCTTCGCCCAAAGCCCCGGCCAGCGAACTCGCCTTCCGCACACCGCTCATTTGAACCCGGCGAGCTCCCGCCACTCGGCTTCCGAGACCGTGCGGATCTCGAGTTCGGCCGCTTTCTTCGCCTTCGAGCCGGCATCGGCGCCCAGCACGACTAGATCGGTACGCTTGCTGACGCTGTCCGTCACTTTGGCGCCCAGCGCTTCGGCCCGTGCCTTGGCTTCCGGCCGGGTCATGGTTTCCAAAGTGCCGGTGAACACCACCGTCTTGCCCGACAGCGCGCCGCCCGCTTCGGGGCCGCTCGCATCTTGCACGTCGAGCTCGGCCGCCAGCCGGTCGAGCGCTGCCCGGTTGCGTTCCTCGGCAAAGAACGCCGCCAGCTCGCCGGCCAGCGCCTCCCCGACACCCAAGATGCTGCCCAACGCCAGCCGTTCCTCGCTGCCGACCGTGGTCGCCGCCACCATCTGCGCCCGCCAATTGGCGAAGCTGCCGTAATGGCGTGCCAGCAGCCGGGCATTGGTGGCGCCGACCCGGCGGATGCCGAGCCCGAAAATCAGCCGCGCCAGTTCGATCCGGCGGCGCTCGTCGATGGCGCGGAACAGGTTCTCCACCGAGCGGATCTTCCATCCTTCCCGCTGCAGCAACGCTTCGCGGTGGCGGGCGAGGTGGAAGATGTCGGCGGGCTCGCGCAGCCAGCCGAGCTCGTAGAACTCGCCGATCGTCTTCTCGCCGAGCCCTTCGATATCGAACGCGTTGCGGGACACGAAATGGATCAGGCGCTCGACCGTCTGCGCCGAACAGATCAGCCCGCCGGTGCAGCGCCGCACCACCTCGCCGGGAGGCCGCACCGCCAGGCTGCCGCAGACGGGGCAGGTTTCCGGGAACACATAGGCGGCCGGGCCGCGCGGGCGCTCGAGCACGGGCCCGAGGATCTGCGGGATCACGTCGCCGGCCCGCTGCAGCATGACGGTGTCGCCGACCCGCACATCCTTGCGGGCGATCTCGTCCTCGTTGTGCAGGGTGGCGCGGGTGACGATGACGCCGCCGACGTTGATCGGCGCCAGCCAGGCGACCGGGGTCAGCGCGCCGGTGCGGCCGACCTGGATACGGATGTCCTCCAGCAGCGTCACGGCCTGTTCGGCAGGGAACTTCCAGGCGATCGCCCAACGCGGCTCGCGGCCGACATAACCCAGCCGGCGCTGCAGCGCGAGGTCGTCGACCTTATAGACGACGCCGTCGATGTCGTAGGCGAGCCCCGCGCGCTCCAGCGCGATCTTGGCCTGGAACGACACGGCGTCGGCTTCGATGTCGAGGCCGCGCGACAACGGATTGACCTGGAACCCCCAGTCGGCGAGCTGCTTCAGGTACTCGGAATGGGTGGCGGCGACCGCCTCGCTGGCGTCGCCCTGGGCGTAGGCGAACAGCGACAGCGGCCGCCCGGCGGTGATCGCGGCGTCGAGCTGGCGCAGCGACCCGGCGGCGGCGTTGCGCGGGTTGGCGAAGCTCCGCTGCCCCGCCGCCTCCTGCGCCGCGTTGAGGGCAAGGAAGTCGGACTTGGCCAGGAACACCTCGCCGCGGATCTCGATCCGAGCCGGCGCCTTGCCGCGCAGCCGCTCTGGCACTGCCTTCATCGTGCGCAGGTTGGCGGTGATGTCCTCGCCGACCGCGCCGTCGCCGCGCGTGGCCCCGCGCACGAAGGCGCCGTCTTCGTAGAGGAGGTTGACCGACAAGCCGTCGATCTTCGGCTCGCCCACCAGTTTCAGCGGTGCGTCTGCGGCGAGTCCGAGGAAGCGTCGCACCCGCAGGACGAATTCGGTGAATTCCTCGGCCCCGAACGCGTTGCCGAGCGACAGCATCGGCTGGAGGTGCCGCACCTTGGCGAACCCGGCGGCCGGCGCGCTGCCGACCCGCAGGCTCGGGCTGTCGGCACGGACGAGATGCGGGAATTTCTTCTCGATTGCCGCATTGCGCCGTCGCAGCGCGTCGTACTCGGCGTCGGTGATCGTCGGCGCGTCCTGCTCGTGATAGGCGCGGTCGGCGTCGGCGATCTGCTGCGCCAGCGTCGCCAGCTCCGCCCGCGCATCGTCTTCGGAGAGCTTGGCCGGGCTTACAGCAGCGTCGGGCACGCGACCCCCAGCAGGCTGTCGGCGGCGGCGCGGGCGGCGGCGGTGACGGTCTCGCCGGCCAGCATGCGGGCGATCTCCTCACGCCGGGCTTCATGGTCGAGCGGGACGACGCTGGTCTCGGCCCGGCCGCGCGCCGCCTGCTTGCGGACCTGCAGGTGCGATGTGCCGCGGGCCGCCACTTGCGGACTATGCGTCACCACCAGCACCTGCACGTCGTCGGCAACGCGGGCAAGCCGCTCGCCGACGGCCGCCGCGGTGGCGCCGCCGACGCCGCTATCGACCTCGTCGAACACCAGGGTCGGCACCGTACCGCCGCCCGCCAGCGCCACTTTCAGCGCCAGCATCAGCCGCGACAACTCGCCGCCCGAGGCGATCTTTTCCAACGCACCCGGCGCCTGGCCGGGATTGGTGGCGATCAGGAAGCGGACCTGGTCGGCGCCGTTGACGTTCCAGCGTGCCTCGTCCTGCGTCTGCACGTCGACCACGAAGCGCGCCCGGTCCAGCCGCAACGGCGGCAGCTCCTGCATGACCGCCGCTTGCAGCCGCTTGGCCGCGGCGGTGCGCGCCCGGCTCAACCCGGCGGCCGTCGCCGCATAGGCTTCGTGCGCGGCCCGGGCGGCGGCCTCGAGGGCGGCAATCTCGGCGGCGCCGCTATCGAGCGCCTGCAGCCGGGCCTGCAGCGAATCGAGCAGGGCCGGCAGGAATGCCACCGCCACGCCGTGCTTGCGGGCCGCTGCCCGCAGCGCGAACAGCCGCTCCTCGGCCTGCTCCAGCAGACGGGGGTCGTCCTCGGCCTCGCTGGCGAGCCGGCTCAGCAGCGTTTCCGCTTCGGCCAGCGCTTCCTCGGCCCGTTCCAATGCCGCCAGCGCCGGACCGGCCGGGTTGTCGGCCGCTGCCTGGCCTGGCGGCGACAAGCGTTGCAGGGCGCGGCTGGCGCTGCGCAAGGTCGCGGCCGGTCCCGCGTTGCGGCGGTCGCGCGGCGCGATCTCGGCCATCGCGGCGGCGATCGCTTCGGCCCGGCGCTCGCCATGCTGCAGCCGTTGGCGCTCGGCCGCCAGACGGTCCTCCTCGCCCTCGACCGGTGCCAGGCCCGTCAACTCCTCGACGGCGTGGCGCAACCAGTCCTCTTCCCGCTGCGCCGCCTCGATTGCGGAACGGGCCGCCTCAAGCGTCGTCGTGCTGTCCTGCAGCCCCGTCCATGCGGCACGGACGCTGGCGCGCGTAGCCGGGTCCACGCCGAAGCTGTCGAGCAGGGCCAGGTGGTTGCCGGGGTCGGCCAGACCCATCTGGTCGCCTTGCCCCTGGACCTCGACCAGCGTTTGACCGGCCCGGCGCAGCAGCCCGACGCCGACCGGCTGGTCGTTGATGCTGGCGCGCGAGCGTCCGTCCCGGTTCACGACCCGGCGCACCACGACCTCGTCCTCCGGTGCGATGCCGTTCTCGTCGAGCAGAGCGAGCACGGGGTGTCCGGCGGGCGGAAAGAAGCTGGCGGTGACGCTGGCCTGCTCGGCGCCGGCGCGAACCAAGCCGGAGTCGGCGCGCGCGCCGAGGGCCAGGCCGAGGCTGTCGAGCAGGATGGACTTGCCGGCGCCCGTCTCGCCGGTGAGCACGGTCAGGCCGGCGCCGAACCGCAGGTCCAAGCGCTCGATCAGGACGACGTCACGGATCGACAGCGCCGTAAGCATGGCAGTCTGATGGGGGCTAGAAGATGCTGCCGATGGTACGCGAGAGAATCCGCCGGAGGCCGAGGCGCTCTCCATCGGAGGTGCGATCCCGTTATCGGCCAGGTTGCGGTAGCTGTCCTCGTACCAGGGGCTGCCTGGGTAGTTGTGGCCCAGCACGGCCGCGGTCCGCGCGGCTTCGTTGGTCAGGCCGAGCAGCAAGTAGATCTCGGTCAGCCGGTGCAACGCCTCGGGTGTATGATTGGTCGTCTGGTATTCGTCCACCACTCGCTGGAACCGCCCGATCGCGGCGGTGTACAGCTTCTGCCGTTCGTACCAGCGGCCGATCTCCATTTCCTTGCCGGCCAGGTGGTCGCGGCAGAGGTCGATCTTCAAACGGGCATCGCGGGCGTAGGCGCTATCTGGGAAGCGGTTCACCACGTCCTGCAGCGAGGCCATCGCCAACTCGGTGCTTTTCTGGTCGCGCTGGATGTCGGCGATCTGCTCGTAGTAGCACAACGCCCGCAAGTAGTAGGCGTACGACACGTTGGCGCTGGTCGGATGCAGCTGGATGTAGCGATCGAGCGCGCCCACGGCTTCGGTGTAATGGTTCTGCAGGTACTCGGTGTAGCCGTGCATCAACTGGGCGTTCACGGCCCAGGACGAGTAGGGATAGTTCTGCTCGACCGCATCGAACTGCTCGACGGCAGTGCGGTAGCGCTTCTGGTTCAGCGCGTCGACGCCGTTGTTATAGAGGTCGTCGACCGTTTTGCTGGCCGGATCGACCTTGGTCGTCAGGGCGGCGTTCTTGCCGTTCCATGGCGCGAGCGAACTCAGCGTCTCGCAGCCGGACAGCAACATCAGCATGGGCAGGAGCAGGCGGCTGTTGATCATGCAACGCTCTATAGCATGGACCGCCCGGGCTTGAAGCGGTCTCAGGCGGCGATCAGGGCCTGATCCATGTCCGTCCCCAGACGCCAGTTCGCGGTATCGGCAAACAAGGCATGCAGCAGGCGGTTGTTCAGCCGGTGCCCGGACTTGTGGCCGACGAAGCGGGCCTGCAGCGGGCCGCCGGCAAGGGCGAGGTCGCCCACCGCATCCAGCAGCTTGTGACGCACGAACTCGTCCGGCATCCGCAATCCGGCCGGGTTGAGCACCTGCGCGCCGTCAACCACCACCGCATTGTCGAGGCTGCCGCCGCGAGCAAGTCCGGCCTGCTGCAGCCCGTCGATCTCGTGCTTGTGGGTGAAAGTCCGGCAGCGCGCGAGCTCGCGCCGGAACGTCTCAGTCTCGAGCCCCAACGTGAGCGCCTGGCGACCGATCGCCGCCGAGTTCGAACTCGATCGACAAGGCAAGGTCGAGGCCATCGATGTTCGGACGCAGCTCGACGAAGGCGTCGCCATCCTCAACCCGAACGACCCGGAGCACCTCGACCACCTGACGCGGCGCGGTCTGGATCGCGACTCCGGCGCATTCCAGCAGGAACATCCAAGGCTCGGCCGATCCGTCCAGCACCGGCAACTCGGCACCGTCGACCTCGACGACGAGGTTGTCGATGCCCGTGGCCGACAGCGCAGCCATCAGGTGCTCGATCGTGCCGACCCGAACGTCGGGAAGCGCCGCGTCGGCGATGACGGTGCAAAGCCTTGTGTCCACGACTGTATCGAATTCGAGCGGCGATGGTGATGCCGCAATCGATGCGGCGGAACTTGATGCCGTGACCCGAGGGGGCCGGAACCAGGCGGACATGCATCCGCTCACCGGAATGCAGCGCCACGCCGGTGCAGGCGATCGGCGACCGCAGCGTGCGCTGCAGGGCGCCCGCCTTCGACAGGCCAGGCCGCTCGCTGGTGGGCAGGAAGTTGAAACCGTCCATTCGCATCCTCGGGTTGCCCGCGAAACGCGGGCAGATCTGGGACGCAAGACCGGCGCCCTGGTTGCACCCTATTCGCAGTGCACCAGAGCCGCCAAGTCAAACTATGTTTCTCAATATTACCGTGCAACCCACTGACAAGAAACGCTTTAGTTGGATGTCTGACGGCGCAGGAAAGCTGGGATCTCGAGGGCCTCATCGGGCGCTTGCTGCGGTTGCGAAGGCGTCACGGACGCGCTCGGCGCCGGGAAGCTCGGCTCCGCCCGTTGCGGCTCGTTCCGCTGTTCGGCAAACCCGGCCGACTCCGGCTGCGCCGCCCGGCCGCGCATGCTGCGGGTCATGATGCCGAACAACGAGCGGGACGGAGAGGGCGATGCGGCGCCGGGGTTGCCGCCCGGGTTCGACATCAGCGTATGGCTTGGCTCGGAGAAGATGGCGCTCCGGTGCGAGCCGGCTGGGCGCGGCACCGGCGCCGGCGGCACGTACGGCCGGCCATGCTGCGGCGCGGCGCCGGCCTGCTGCTGCTCGGGCTGTGCGGCATAGGTGTGGTCGACCGGGGCCGGCCGCGGCGTCAGCAAATGCGGTGCCGACATCTGCGTCGCATAGCCGGCGCCCGAAGGCGTCAAGCCGATCGTGGCCGGTCCCGGCGGCTGCGCCACGGCAGCCGGCTGCTGCCCGCCGCCGCCGACGGCCACGAGTCGCGGACGGGACGCCTCCATCTGGCTGCCGAGGTCGATGCCGGTCGCGACCACCGACACCCGGACCCGCCCGGACAGGTTCTCGTCCACCGCCGAGCCGAAGATGATGTTGGCGTCGTCGGCGACCTCCTCGCGGATGCGGTTGGCGGCCTGGTCCACCTCGAACAGGGTCATGTCCTCGCCGCCGGTGATGTTGATCAGCAGGCCGCGGGCGCCCGCCATCGACGTGTCCTCCAGCAGCGGATTGCTGATCGCGGCCTCGGCGGCGCGGATGGCGCGGTTGTCGCCGTCCGCCTCGCCGGTGCCCATCATCGCCTTGCCCATCTCGGCCATCACGGTGCGGATGTCGGCGAAGTCGAGGTTCACCAGGCCCGGCGACATCATCAGGTCGGTCACGCCGCGCACGCCCATGTAGAGGACGTTGTCGGCCATCTTGAACGCTTCCTTCCAGCCGGTGCGCTCGTTGGCGAGCCGGAACAGGTTCTGGTTCGGAATGACGATCAGCGTGTCGACGTATTGCTGCAGCTCGGCGATGCCCTGCTCGGCGGCCTTGGTGCGGCGGCCGCCCTCGAAGTTGAACGGCTTGGTCACCACGCCGACCGTCAGCACGCCGCGCTCGCGGGCGAGCTGGGCGATGACCGGCGCCGCGCCGGTGCCGGTGCCGCCGCCCATGCCGGCGGTGATGAACACCATGTGGGTGCCCTCGAGATGCCGCATCAGCTCGTCGGCCGCTTCCTGCGCGGCGGCGCGGCCGATCTCGGGCTTGGCGCCGGCGCCGAGGCCCTGCGTCAGATGCGGGCCGAGCTGGATGCGGCGGTCCGCCTTGCTGTGCATCAGCTGCTGCGCGTCGGTGTTGGCGACCACGAAATCGACGCCCGCGAGCCCCGAGGCGATCATGTTGTCGACCGCGTTGGTGCCGCCGCCGCCGACGCCGATCACGGTGATCCGCGGCGTGAAGTCGGTGTGGGTCTGCACGGGGACGGTGAGGTTGAGGGTCATGGTCGGGCTCCCAGGCTTTTGTCGCTGTCGTTCGGGACGCGGCGGGTGAGGTTTCGTCGGAATTCGTTAACGTGTTGGCACAGTCGGTTGGATTCGGGCTTGGGTTAGACTCGGTCGCGAATGAAATTAATCACCCGCCGCATCAGGCCTGGCGGGCCGTCGTCGTCGAGGTTGATGTCCACCAGGCTGCGCCCGGCGCCGGACGCCCAGTGCAGCAGGCCGACGGCGGTGGCGAACGCCGGGCCGTCGTGCAGTTCCGGCAGTCCGCGGACGCCTTGCGGCCGGCCGATCCGCACCTGCCGGTCGAGCATGCGGGCGGCCATCTCGCGCACGCCCACCAGCTGGCTGGCGCCGCCGGTGAGCACGATGCGGTTGCCGGATTCGCGCGCGAGCCCGGCGGCTTCGAGCCGGTCGCGCACCAGCTCGAACGTTTCCTCGAGCCGCGGCCGGATGATGCCGACCACCTGGCTGCGGGGAACGCGGTGGATGTGATGCTCTTCCTCGCCGACCAGCGGCACCGGCAGCATCTCGCGCTCGTCGTCGGGGCTGCCCTCGGCGTTGCCGTACAGCGTCTTGAGCCGTTCGGCATGGGCGACCGGGGTGCTCAGCAGGCGAGCGATGTCGTTGGTCACATGGCCGCCGCCGACCGGCAGCTGCGCGGTGTGGATGGCGTGGTTGTCGCTGAACACGGCGATGTCGGTGGTGCCGCCGCCCATGTCGATCACGGTTGCGCCCAGCTCACGCTCGTCGGGCACGAGCGTCGCGAGCCCGGCCGCGAACGGCGCGCTGACGAGCTCGGACACATACAGTTCCGCGCCCTCCACCATGCCGATCAGGTTGCGCAGCGCGGTGGCGCCGGCGTCGATCACATGGAGCCGCGCCATCAGCTGCTCGCAATGCAGCCCGCGCGGATCGACGACGCCCGGCGTCTCGTCCACGTCGAAGCCGAGCGGCAGGCAGTGGATGGTGTCGCGGCCCTCGTAGGACGCGCGGCCGCGGCCGTCGCTCACCAGCCGCTTCAAGTCCTGCTCCGTCACCGGACGGCCGCCGATCGGCCATTGCAGGTTGACCTGGCGGCTTTCGGGATGGCCGCAGCTCAGGTTCACGACGACCTGGCGCAGGCGGAGCTGCGCCATCTGCTCGGCCGTGCCGACAGCGTCCCGCACGGCGCGCTCGGCAAGGCCGAGGTCGGTGATGCCGCCGAGTCGCACGCCGCGCGAGGCGGTCATGCCGAACCCGGTCACCCGCAATCCGCCGTCCGGATCGACGCGTCCGATCAGGCAGCAGATCTTGGTGCTGCCGACATCCACCACGCCGAACGGACCCGGCCGCAGCGGCTTCGGCTTCGGCTGCTCCGGCGGCATGCCGGGCGTGCGGCCGAGCTCGGGCATGCCCATCCCCGGCACGATCGGCCCGGCGCCGGGGCCCTTGGAGGCGGCCGGCTCGATGCGCTCGAGA
This sequence comes from uncultured Alphaproteobacteria bacterium, assembly GCA_963792675.1. GTDB lineage: Bacteria > Pseudomonadota > Alphaproteobacteria > Acetobacterales > Acetobacteraceae > JBBROS01. The sequence continues at coordinate 3,167,315 of CAWBWT010000002.1, read as the reverse complement.
CGAGGGCGGAGCACGTCCTTCATGTCGGCCGCTTCTGGTTCTGGTTGGCGGGGCCGGAAACCGGCGGCTTCGGCTCCGGCGCCGGCCGTACCACCAGCCGGTCGGCCAAGCGCATGTCCACCGACTGCAGCGGCCGGTCCAGAATCTGCTGGCTCGTTTGCAGGTCCATCAGCCGCCCGAGCGCCGCGGCCTCCTGGCCTTCGGGCAGCAGCACGTCGGCGCCGTTGTGCAGACGCAGGTTCCAGCGCCGCTCGCCGACCCGCACCGCCGCGACCACGCGGGATCGCAGCTCGGGGAAGCCGGCCAGGGTATCGATCAGCGTGGCGGCCGCGTCGGGCGCGCCGGCGCCGACCACGAGCGGCAGGGTGGCGAAGGCGTTGGCGTCCTTGGCCGGGTCCTGCTCGACCACGACCTGCCCGCGGCGGTCGATCAACACAAACTTGCCGCCCGACTGCCACACCGCGAACGGGCGGCGCTCGACCAGGGTGACGACGACCGTGCCGGGCAGGCGACGCTCGACGGTCGCGGTCTGCACCCAGGCGAGCTGCTCGATGCGGGCGCGGGCAGCGTCGAGCGAGAAGCCGAGCAGCTTGTCGCCGGGGCTGATGCCGAGGGCGGCGCGCAGCATCGGCTCCGGCGTCTTCTCACGGCCTTCCACGACCACGTCGCGCACCGGCAGGCCGACGGCGTTGCCGACTCGTTCGCGCCAGTTGGCGACCGAGGCGCCGGGCTGCAGCGAGCGTACGGTGGTGGCGAGAGCGCCAAGACCGCCGAGCGCCAGCAGCACCAGAATGGCCGGGATCATCCGCCGCCGCTGCCGCCGCAGCAGCAGGCCGAAGCGTGACGGGCGTGCAGCATAGGCGCGGGGCGGCTTGGCCGGCGTGCGCAGGGTCACGTTCGGCCGCTCGCCCACGGCCACGCGGGAGTTCACGCGCGACATGCCGCGTTCTCCACCATCCAGGCGCACAGCGCGGGGAAGGTAATGCCGAGATGCGCGGCCTGCTCGGGCAGCAGGCTGGTCCGGGTCAGGCCGGGCTGGGTGTTGACCTCCAGCAGCACGAGCCGCCCCGGTTGCTCGCCGGTGTCGTCGAAGCGGAAATCGGCCCGGCTGGCGCCGCGGCAGCCGAGCGCCTGGTGCGCGGCCAGCGCCACGTCCATGGCGTGGGCGTAGGTCTCGGGCGGCACCGGTGCTGGCACCTGATGATGGCTGCCGCCGTCGCCGTACTTGCTTTCGTAGTCGTAGAACACGCCGGCGTCGGCATGGATCTCGGTCACGGCCAGTGCGCGGTCGCCCATGACGGCGACCGTCAGCTCGCGGCCGGCGATGTATTCCTCGACCATCGCGGTCGGTCCGAAGCGCCAACCACGGGCGATCTCGGCGCGGCGATTGTCGCCGTGTTTGAGGATCTGCACGCCGACCGAGGAGCCTTCGTTGACGGGCTTCACGACGTAAGGCAGCGGCACCGGGTCGTGGTGCTCGAGCTCGGCGACGTCCACCACGCGGCCGCGCGCGACCGGCAGGCCGGCTGCAGCGAAGATGGCCTTGGCCGCGGCCTTGTCCATGGCGAGCGCCGAGGCGCGCACCCCGGAATGGGTGTAGGGGATGCCGAGCCAGTCGAGCACGCCCTGGATGGCGCCGTCCTCGCCGAAGCGGCCGTGCAGGGCGTTGAACACGGCGTCGGGCTTGGGATCGAGGGCGGCGATGACGGCGCGCAGGTCGTCGCCGACCAGGACGGGAACGACGTCGAACCTGGCCTCGCGCAGTGCGGCGATGACCTGGCGGCCCGAGGACAGGCTGACCTCACGCTCGGCCGACATGCCGCCGTAAAGGACTGCGACGCGCTTCATGCGGCTCTCCCGGCCTGGGGGGCAACCTGGCACCCACCCACGTCATGACCGGACTTGATCCGGCCATCTCTCGCGAGCGGGGCCGTGGCCGCGACAACGGGGAGGGATCCACGGATCAAGTCCGTGGATGACGTTCCTGTGGGGGTGGTGCGGGGCGTCATGCCACGTCTCCGGGGATGCCGAGGCGCTTGATCTCCCACTCGAGCGTGGTGCCGCTCATGGCGTGGACGCGGCGGCGCAGCTCCTCGCCGAGCCCTTCCAAATCGGACGCGGTGGCGCTGCCGGTGTTGAGCAGGAAGTTGCAGTGCTTCTCGCTGACCTGCGCGCCGCCGCGCAGGAGGCCGCGGCCGCCGGCGGCGTCGATCAGCGCCCAAGCCTTGACGCCGGGCGGGTTGCGGAACGTGCTGCCGCCGGTGCGGGCGCGGACCGGCTGCGTCGCCTCGCGGCTGGCGCGGATCTCCGCCATCCGGGCCGCGATGGCGGTGGGGTCGCCGGGACCCGCACGGAAACGGGCGCGCACGACGACGGCGCCGGGCGGCAGGCTGGCGTAGCGATAGGCGAAGGCGAGCTCGGCCGCGGACAGACGGCGCAGCGTGCCGGCGCGGGTTACGATCTCGGCCCAGTCGAGGCAGGAGGCGACGTCGCCGCCGTACGCGCCGGCGTTCATCGCGACCGCGCCGCCGACCGAGCCGGGGATGCCGGACAGGAACTCGAGCCCGGCCAGGCCGGCGGCGGCGGCATGCTCGGCCACGGTGGCATCGAGGCAGGCGGCGCCGGCAACCACGCCATCGGGCTCGAGGGCGACCGCGTTGAACCCGCGCGCCAGGCGCAGCACGACGCCGTCGATGCCGCCGTCGCGGACGATGACGTTGCTGGCGGCGCCGAGAACCGTCACCGGAACGTCCGCGGGCAGTGCGGCGAGGAACGTCGCGAGGTCGACGGCGCCGGCGGGCCGCACCAGGACTTCTGCCGGGCCGCCGACGCGGAACCAGGTGAACGGCGCCAACTCGGCGTCGGCCTGCACGCGGCCGGCCAGCGGCGGCAGCCGGTCCACCAAGTGGCGGGGCGCGAGGGCGGCGCTCACGGCGCGCACCCGCGCACAACCAAGCACGTCATGGCCGGACTCGATCCGGCCATCTGGCCCGGGTGGGCCCTACGGCGTCCCCACGGGCGAGGGATCCCCGGGTCAAGCCCGGGGATGACGTGCAATGGACCGTAAGTCATACCGCGCGCCTTTGCGGGGTCTGCAGCTCGCCGAGTTGCGCGGGCAGGGCGGCGGCCCATTGAGTGATGTTGCCGGCGCCGAGGCAGATGACGAAGTCGCCGGGCTTGGCGATGGCGTGCACCATCTCGGCCAGGTGCTCAGGCGCCGGCAGCGGCACCACGCTGCGGTGGCCGCTGGCGCGCAGCCCGTCCACCAGGGCATCGCGGGTAACGCCCGGGATCGGCGTCTCGCCGGCGGCGTAAATGTCGGCGACGATCACCGTGCCGGCGTCGTTCATGCAGGTGCAGAACTCGGTGAACAGGCTGTCGAGCCGCGAGTAGCGATGCGGCTGCACGACCGCGATCACGTCGCGCGCCCCGGCCTGGCGGGCGGCCTTCAGCACCGCCGCGATCTCGACCGGGTGGTGCCCGTAATCGTCGATGACGGTAATGCCGCCGCTCTCGCCGGTCTTGGTGAAGCGGCGCTTGACGCCCTTGAACGAGGCGAAGGCGCTGCGCAGCGTGCCGTCGTCCACCTCCATCTCGATCGCGACCGCAATCGCCGCCAGCGCGTTCTGCACGTTGTGGCTGCCGAGCATAGGCAGGCGGAACGGGCCCATCCGCCGCGATGCGGCGCGGGCGCGGTCGGTAACGACCACCTCGAAGGTGGCGCCCAGCTTGTCCGTCACCAGGCGCTCGGCCCGCACATCGGCCTGCGGCGAGAACCCGTAGGTGACGATGCGGCGGTCGGACAGGCGCGGAATCATGCGCTGCACCCCGGGGTGGTCGATGCACAGCACGGCGAAGCCGTAAAACGGCACGTTGGACACGAACTGCTCGAACCCGTCCTCCATCGCCTCGGCCGTGCCCCAATGGTCGAGGTGCTCAGGGTCGATGTTGGTGACGACGGCGATGGTGGCCGGCAGCCGGAGGAAGGAGCCGTCGCTCTCGTCGGCCTCCACCACCATCCACTCGCCCTCGCCGAGCCGCGTGTTGCTGCCATAGGCGTTGATGATGCCGCCGTTGATCACCGTCGGGTCGAGCCCGGCGGCCTCGAGCACGCAGGCGACGAGGCTCGTGGTGGTGGTCTTGCCGTGGGTGCCGCCGACCGCGATCGCCCAGCGCAGCCGCATCAGCTCGGCCAGCATCTCGGCCCGGCGCACGACGGGAACCAGGCGCTTGCGCGCGGCCACCACCTCGGGGTTGTCGGCGTGCACCGCGGTGCTGACGACCACCACTTGGGCGTTGCTGACGTTGGCGGCGTCGTGGCCGACCGCAACCGGGATGCCGGCGTCGCGCAGCCGCCGCACGTTGGCGCCGTCCGCGATGTCGCTGCCCTGCACCGCGTAGCCCAGGGTGTGCAGCACCTCGGCGATCCCCGACATGCCGATGCCGCCGATGCCGACGAAGTGGATCGTGCCGATCCCGAGCGGAAGCGCCCTCATGCTGAAGCCTTTGCTGCTAGTTCTTCGACGAGGTCGGCGAGCGCCGACGCGGCATGCGGCCGGCCATGGGCGCCGATGGCGTGGGCGCGGGTGGCCAGCAGGTCGGGGCAGTCGAGGTGCTGCCGCAGCACCTCGGCCAATACGCCGGGCTTGGCCGCGAACTCGGCCTGTTCCAGCACGGCGGCGTCGACGCTGGCGGCGTTGACCGATTGGTGGCCGTCGATGGCGCCGGGCAGCGGCACCAGCAGCGCCGGGCGGCCGATTGCGGCGAGCTCGGCGACGGTGCTGGCGCCGGCGCGGGCGACCACGAAATGGGCGGCGCAGAGGCGTTCGGCGATGTCGGGGAAGAAGGCCGACAATTCGGCCGGAACGCTCAGCGCGGCGTAGGCGGCGCGGACCCGGTCGAGGTCCTCGGCGCGGCATTGCTGCACGATCCGCAGCCGGATCCGCAGCGAAGGCGGCAACATGGCGACCGCGGCGGGCACCGTGTCGGAAAAGATGCGGGCGCCGAGGCTGCCGCCGGTGACCAGCAGCCGGATCGGGCCGTCGCCGGCGGGCGGTTCGTACGGCGTGCCGGCCAGGGCGGCGACCGCGGGGCGCACCGGATTGCCGGTCACGGTCGCGGCCGTGCCAGCCGGGACCCGGCGCGTGCCGTCCATGCCGAGCGCCAGTCGGTCGGCGAAGCGGGCCAGCAGGCGGTTGGCCCGGCCGAGCACCGCGTTCTGCTCGTGCAGCACAATGGCCGGGCGGCGGCGCAGCAGCCGAGTGGCGAGGATCGGCGCCACGGAGGGATAGCCGCCGAAGCCGACGATGACGGCCGGGCGCAGCGTCTCGAGCAGGCGGCGGGCCGTCAGCGTGCCGGCGGCGAGCGCCAGGGCGGCCGAGGCGCCGCGGATGGCGCCGCGCCCGGCGATGCCGGCGCCGCGCAGCACGACCGTTTCAGCCGCGGCGAAGACGGCCGAGTTCAGGCCGCCGCTCCGCGCGTCGGTCATCAGCGTGATCCGGTGCCCGCGTTGGCCCAGCTCGGCGGCCAGCGCCTCGGCCGGGAAGAAGTGGCCGCCGGTGCCGCCGGCGGCGATGACGATGCCGCCCGCGGTGGACGGATGCGAGGCCGCCGCGGAGGCGACGGGCGCCGGTTGTTGCAAAACAATGCTCACCGCAGCACCTCCTCGATGCGCGTGCGCCGGCGGGTCAAGGCGAGCAGCATGCCGACGCCGAGCGCGATCGCGATCACCGACGAACCGCCATAGGACACGAACGGCAGCGTCATGCCCTTGGTCGGGATCAGGTGCAGCGACGAGGCCATGTTGACGAAGCTCTGCAGGCCGAAGCTGGTCACGAGGCCGGTCGCGGCCAGCACGATGAACAGGTCCTGCTCGGCCAGCAGCCGCAGCAGGCCGCGCAGCACGATGAAGCCGAAGATTGCGAGCACCAGCAGGCAGATGATGAGCCCGAACTCCTCGCCCATCACGGCGAAGACGAAGTCGGCATGGGCGTCCGGCAGCACGTCCTTGACCCGGCCCTCGCCGGGGCCGCGGCCGAGCAGTCCGCCATTGCCGAACGCCTCGAGCGCGGTGTTGACCTGGTAGCTGTCGCCCGACGCCGGGTCGAGGAAGCGGGTGACGCGGCTGCGCACATGCGGGAAGAAGCTGTAAGCGGCGACGGCGGCCGCAACGAGGCTGCCGGCGCCGGCGCCGACCAGCACGATGTTGAGGCCGCCGACGAACAGCTGCACGAAGAACACCGCGCCGACCACCGCCAGCATGCCCATATCCGGCTGCGACTTCAGCAGCAGCGCGATCAAGCCGAACACGCCGCAGGCGATCAGCCGTCCGGGGAACATGCGGCTGTGGGCGCCCTCGCTGAGCAGCCAGGCGGTCACCACGGCGAAGCACGGCTTCAGGAACTCGCTCGGCTGCAGCGTCATGCCGGGCAGCGCGATCCAGCGGCGGGCGCCCTTGATCTCGACGCCGTGGCCGAGGGTCAGGCCGGTCAGCAGGATGGCACCCAGGCAGCCGAGCAGCGCGAGACGACGCACGCCGCGCGGCGACAGCAGCGAGGTGGCGACGACCACCATCGCGGCCAACGCCAGGAACAGCACCTGCTTGGCGATGAACATATCGCGCGACACATGGATGCGCTCGGCCACGGCGGGCGAGGCGGCCAGCATCATCACGTAGCCGAAGCCGATCAGGGAGATGACCGCGAACAGGGTCCAGCGGTCCACCGTCCACCACCAGCGGCCGAGGATCGAGGTATCGGAGCGGGACAGCGTGGGCATCAGGCGCTCCTTTCCAGTGCGGCGCCGAGCACCAGGTCCCGGAACCGGTCGCCGCGGGCCTCGAAGCCGGTGAACTGATCCCAACTCGCGCAGGCGGGCGACAGCAGCACGGTCGGCGCGTCCAGCCGGCGGGCCAGGCCGCGCGCGGCGGCGACGGCGGCGTCGAGCGTGCCGGGGGTGCTGTGCGCGACGCCCGCATCGGCCAGCGTGGCGCCGAGGATCGGGGCGTCGCGGCCGATCAGCAAAGCGTGGGCAACGCGGGGGAACAGTGGGCGAAGCGGCTCGATGCCGCCGGCCTTGGCGGTGCCGCCGGCGATCCACACCACCCGGTCGTAGCAGGCGAGCGCGCGGGCGGTGGCGTCGGCGTTGGTGGCCTTGCTGTCGTTGATCCACGCGACGCCGTCGGTCGTGCCGATGCGCTGCTGCCGGTGCGGCAGGCCGGGGAAGCTTTGGATGCCGTCCGCGATGGCGACGTCGGATACGCCGAGCGCCCGGGCCATGGCGGCGGCGGCGGCGGCGTTCTGCCCGTTATGTGGGCCGGGCAAAGCGGGCGCCTGTGCCATCGCCAGGATCGGGCCGCGGCCGTCGCGGAGGATGCCGCGGTCGCACCAAACATCCGCCGGCCCGTCACCGGAGACCGTCGTGCAGCGCATTGCGGCGGCGATGGCGGCCGTGTCGGGGTCGTCGATGCCGAGCACGGCGATGTCGCCTTCCTGCTGGCGGTCGAACACGTGGCGCTTGGCGGCGGCGTAGCCGGCCATGTCGCCGTGCCGGTCGAGGTGGTCGGGGCTGAGGTTCAGCAAGCAGGCGACGTCGAAGCGCAAGGTCGCGAGGCGCTCCAGCATGTAGGACGACATCTCCAGCACGTACACGCCCGCATCGCCGAGCAGTGGAAGGGCGAGGGCGGCGGTGCCGAGATTGCCGCCGGCTGAGGAAGCGCGGCCGGCGCGCTGCAGGATGTGGTGCAGCAGGGCGGTGGTCGTGCTCTTGCCGTTGGTGCCGGTGACGCCGGCGAACCGCGCCTGGCTGCCGGCGGCGCGGACCGCTTGGAACAGCAGCTCGGCGTCGGACAGGATGGGCACGCCGGCCGCGCGGGCGGCGGCGGCGGCGGCGTGCGGCGCGGGCAGCAGATGCGGGATGCCGGGGCTGAGCACCAGCGCGTCAAAGCCGGCATAGCCGCGCGCCGGGTCGTGCAGCGGTAGCCCGGCGCCGGCCCGTGCGGCCTCGCTGTCGTCCCAAACGGCGACGTCGGCGCCCATCGCGGCAAGCGCCTGCGCGGCAGGCAGCCCGTTGCGTCCGAGGCCGACGACGGCGTAGCGCCGCCCGGCGAACAGGGTGGGGAGAAAGGCGCTCATCGGATCTTCAACGTGGCCAGGCCCACGAGGGCGAGGATCATCGAGACGATCCAGAACCGGATCACGATGGTCGGCTCGGACCAGCCCTTCTTCTCGTAATGATGGTGCAGCGGCGCCATCAGGAACACGCGCCGGCCGGTGCGCTTGTACCAGAACACCTGGATGATGACCGACACCGTCTCGACCACGAACAGGCCGCCGACGATCGCCAGCACCACCTCGTGCTTGGTCGCGACCGCCACCGCGCCCAAGGCGCCGCCGAGTGCGAGGCTGCCGGTGTCGCCCATGAACACTGCGGCCGGCGGCGCGTTGAACCACAGGAACCCGAGCCCGGCGCCGATCAGCGCGGCCAGGAACACGCCGAGCTCGCCCACGCCGGCCACCGGGTGCAGCTGCAGGTAGTCGGCGAAGACGCGGTTGCCGACCAGGTAGGCGATCAGCGCGAACACCCCGGCGGCGATGATGGTCGGCACGATCGCCAGCCCGTCCAACCCGTCCGTCAGGTTGACTGCGTTGCTGCTGCCGACCATCACGAGCATGCCGACCAGCGGGAAGGCGAAGCCGAACGGGATCAGCACCTCCTTGAACACCGGGACCGTCAGCCCGGTGCCGAGCGGCCCGCGCGTCAGCATCGTGATCGCGATGGCGCAGGCGAGGCCCATGGCGAGTTGCCCCAGCATCTTCGTGCGCGCCGATACGCCCTTGGTGTTCCGCCGCGACAACTTGAGGAAGTCGTCCGCGAAGCCGATGCCGCCATAGCCGAGCGTCAGCAGCAGCACCGCCCACACGTAGCCGTTGCGCAGGTCGGCCCATAGCAGGGTCGAGATGGTCAGCGACGCCAGGATCAGCACGCCGCCCATCGTCGGCGTGCCCTTCTTTTCCACGATGTGCCGCTCCGGCCCGTCGAGCCGGATCGGCTGCCCGCCGCGCTGTACCGAGCGAAGCCAGCGGATCACCATCGGGCCGAGCACGAAGCTGAGGAACAATGCGGTCAGGCACGCGGCGCCCGAGCGGAACGTGATGTAGCGGAACAGGTTCGCGAGCGCGTATTGCTCGGCGAAGCCGCGGGCGATGTTGAACAGCACTAGGCATGGCCTCCGGACGCCGACGTGCTCGCATCCTCCAAGGCTCGAACCACCAAACGCATGCGGCTGCCGAGGCTGCCCTTGACCAGCACGGCATCACCCGGCCGCACCGCCGCGGCCACGACCGGTGCGAGCGCCTCGGCGTCCTTCGCATGAACCGCGCGAAGCGCTTGCGGCACGCGGTCGAACAGCGACCGGGTGAGCGGGCCGCACGCATAAAGCAGATCGGCCGCCCGTGCCACCGCCGGCGCCAACCCGGCATGCTCGGCCTCGGCAAAGCCGCCGAGCTCCAGCATGTCGCCCAGCACGGCGATGTGCCGCCGGCCCGGCATCAGCCGCAGCACGTCAAGCGCCGCCCGCACCGAGACCGCCGACGCATTGTAGCTCTCATCCAGCAGCAGAACGTCGCCGCCGCGGATTCGGCGCTGCTGCCCGCGGCCGGCTATGGGCGCGAACTGCTCAAGCGCGGCGGCGGCCCGGGCCGGGTCGAGGCCGAGCGCATGCGCGGCGGCGAGTGCCGCGAGCGCGTTGGTGACCATGTGCGCGCCGGGGGCGCCGAGGCGGAAGCGGACCGGCGTGCCGGCGACCAGGGCCTCGACCGTGCTGCCCTCGGCATCGAACACCGTATGCACCGATTGGACGGCGGCGTCGGCGGCGCCGAAGGTCAGCACCGGGCCGGGCGCATGGGCCAGCAGCAGATGCTGGTGCGGGCTCGCGCCGGGCAGCACGGCGCAGCCGCCCGGAGTGAGCCGGTCGAGCAGCGTCGCCTTCTCTTCCGCGATCGCCTCGATGCTGCCCATGTGGCCGAGATGGGCGCTGGCGATGGTGGTGATGACGGCGACGTCGGGCGCGACCAACTCGGCAAGCGGCAGGATCTCGCCCGGGTTGTTCATGCCGACTTCGGCGACGCAGAACGCGGCGTCGGCCGCCAGCCGGGCGAGGGTCAGCGGGACCCCCCAATGGTTGTTGTAGCTGGCTTCGGCGGCGTGGGTGGGGCCGAACGCCGACAGCACCGTGCGCAGCATCTCCTTGGTCGTGGTCTTGCCGACGCTGCCGGTGACGGCGACCACCTTGCCGGCAAACCGGGCGCGGCCGGCGCGACCGAGCGCGGTGAGCCCGTCCAAGGTGTCCCGGACCAGCAGCACAGGCGCGCCGTCGGGAAGAACGTTGCGGCTGAGCATCACGCCAGCCGCGCCCTTCGCGAGCGCGTCGGCGGCATGAAGGTGGCCGTCGGTGGTGCCTTGGAGCGCCACGAACAGATCACCGGGCCGCAGCGTGCGGGTGTCGATCGACACGCCGTTCGCGTCGAACGGCGCCGTCATGGCGCCGCCGGTCGCGGCGGCCAGCGCCGTCGCGGTCCAGAGCTGGGCGGTCCGGAGCGGGGTGGCGGACGTTACCACAAGACGTCATGGCCGGACTTGATCCGGCCATCTCTCGCCAGCGGGAAGCCGGCCGCGCCCATGTCCAGAGGTCCCCGGATTAAGTCCGGGGATGACGTTGGATATGTCACAGGGCAGCCGGTCACGCGACACCTGCCAGACGGCGGACCGCGGCAACGTCGTCGAACGGCAGCGTGACGCCGGCGGCCGTCTGCCCGTTCTCGTGCCCCTTGCCGGCCACCGCCAGCACGTCGCCGGGACGCAGCATCTCGAGCCCGGCGGCAATCGCGCCGGCGCGGTCGCCGATCTCGATGGCGTCGGGGCAGGCGGCCAGGATGGCGGCGCGGATCGCCGCCGGAGCTTCGCCGCGGGGGTTGTCGTCGGTGACGATCGCGGTGTCGGCCAGACGCCGGGCCACGTCGCCCATCAGCGGGCGCTTGCCGCGGTCGCGGTCGCCGCCGGCGCCGAACACCAGGACCAACTTCCCCGCCGTATGCGGCCGCAGGGCCAGCAGCAGGCGCTCCAACGCGTCCGGCGTGTGCGCGTAGTCGACATATACGGCGGCGCCGTTCACCTCGGCCGCGAGCTCCATGCGCCCGCGAACGCCGCAAAGCCTGGGCAGCATGGCGAGCGGGTCGGCCACGCCGCACGCCGCCGCCAGGCCCGCCGCGACCAGCGCGTTATCCGCCTGGAACCGGCCTGGCAACGGCAGGTCGATCTCCCGGCCGCCGTCCAAGGTCAGCACTTGGCCGCCCGGCCGCGGCACCGCGCGCAGCAGGCGGATCACGTCGCCATATTCGCCGACCCGGTGCAGCACGAGGCCACGCGCCCGGGCGATGCCGGCGAGCGTTTCCAGCGTGACGGCATCGAGCGTGGTGCTGGCGACCGCGGTAGCGCCGGCCGGCAGCAGGTCGTCGAACAGCCGCAGCTTGGCCAGCCGATAGGCCTCGAGCGTGCCGTGGTAGTCGAGGTGGTCGCGCGTCAGATTGGTGAACCCGGCGGCTGCGAACCGCACGCCGTCCAGCCGGAACTGATCGAGCCCGTGCGAGGAGGCCTCCAAAGCCGCCGCCTCCACCCCGTCGCGCGCCAGCCGGGCCAGTGTGTCCGCGAGGGTCACCGGGTCCGGCGTGGTCAGGCCGGGTTCGCCGCTGCCGTCCGGACCGATCACGCCGAGCGTGCCGAGGCTGGCGCTGCGCCGGCCGGCACTCGCAAAAATCTGGCGCAGGAAGTCGGCGGTGCTGGTCTTGCCGTTGGTGCCGGTGACGGCGACGACGGTGCGCGGCTGGGGACCGGATTGCAGCGCTGCCAGCCGGGCCAGCGCCCGCCGCGGCTCGCGGTCGACGATCAGCGGCCGGGCCGGCACGCCCTCGGGCCACGTGGTTCCGATCGGTGCCAGCACGGCCGCCGCCCCGCGCGCCACCGCGTCGGCGATGAAGTCCCGGCCGTCCAGCCGCGCGCCGGGCAAGGCGGCATACAGCATTCCAGGCCGCACGAGGCGGCTATCGGCGGTCAGGCCGGATAGATGCTGCGGCATCCCGAGCGGGATGGCGATGTCGAGCTCCGCCAGCATCTCAGTGGGCGACGGCGGGGACAAAGCTCGCCTCGTGCTGCCGCGGCGGCTCGTGCGCCGGGACCGCGGCCGGCGCCGTTGCGGGAACGCTGGGCGACGCCTTGACGGGCGCCTTGGCCACCGGCGTCTCGTGCGTGCCGTAGCCGCGGTTCGGCTGCAGCGGGATTGCCAGCGACGCCTGGATCGTGGGCGCGTTGGTCGTTTCCGGCATCAGCCCCAGCATCGGCCCGATCCGCGCAATCACCCGCCCGGCGCCCGGCGCGCTGACGGCGCCGGCCGTCGAGTAGCCGCCGGTGCTGGCGTTGCCCTTCGGCTCGTCCAGCATGAAGTAGACCGCGTATTTCGGCGCGTTCATCGGGAACACGCTCATGAAGGCGCTGATGTTGGTGTGCTTCTTGTAGCCGTGGCCGGAGGTCTTCTCCGCCGTTCCGGTCTTGCCGCCGACGAAATAGCCGGGCACGTCGGCCGGCTTGCCGTAGCCGTCCGTCACCACCAAGCGCATCAGCCGCCGCATCACGTCGCTGGTCGGCTGCTGCATCACCCGCGTGCCGTCGCGAGCCGGCGCGCCGGGCTCGGAGGCGAGGATGGTCGGGCGCAGCACGATGCCGCCATTGGCGATCGCCGCGGTGCCGCGCACCACATGCAGCGGGCTGACGGCGATACCGTGGCCGAAGCCGACCGTCATGGTCGCGATCTCCTTCCAGTTCTCGGCGCGCTGCACGATCGGCTGTCCCGCCTCCGGCAGTTCGACGCCGATCCGGCTGAACATGCCCATCCGCTCGAGCCAGGAGCGCTGCCGCTCGCCGCCGACGGCTTGCGCGATATGGGCGGCGCCGAGGTTGGAGGAGTAGGCGATCACCTCGGGCAGGAACAGCGGGCGGTGCTTGCCCTGGAAATCCTGGATGGTGAAGCGGCCGATATGGATGTCGTGCCCGGCGTCGAACACCGACCACAACTGCGCCGCGCCGCTATCGAGCGCCATCGCCGCAGTCTGCAGCTTGAAGGTGCTGCCGGGCTCGTACATCCCGGTGACGGCGCGATTGAAGCGCTCCTCCGGGCGGGCGTCGCCGAGCTTGTTGGCGTCGAAGTCCGGCAGGCTGACCATGGCGACGACTTCGCCGGTGCGCACGTCCATGACGATGCCGCAGGCGCCGATCGCCTGGAACTCGGCCATCGACTTGCCGAGCTCGTCGCGCATCGCCGCCTGCACGCGCACGTCGATCGAGAGCCGCAACGGTTCGGCGTCCTCGCGCAGGCGCTGGTCGAAGAAGCGCTCGACGCCGGCCACGCCCTTGGCGTCCACGTCCACCGCGCCGACCACGTGCGCCGCAACCCGTCCCTGCGGGTAACGCCGCTTTTCGGTGTCCTGGAAGTAGATGCCGGGGATGCCGAGGTTGTTCACCGCCAGCTTTTCGCGGCCGGTGATGTTGCGGGCGAGGTAGACGAACTGCTTGCCGCTCGACAGCCGCGCCCGCACGACGTCCAGGTCGAGGCGAGGCAGCACCTGCTTCAGCTTCGCGGCCGCCTCGTTGACGTCCATCATCTCCTTCGGGTTGGCGTACAGGCCCGAAGTCGGCAGCGACATCGCCAGGATCTCGCCGTTACGATCCACGATCATCGCCCGGGTGCGCGGCCCGGCGTCGAACGGCGTCGTCTGGGCGACGGGAGGTGCGGCGACGGCGTCGGGACCGGCGGGGGTCGCGCTGGGCGGCGGCGTGTCCGGCAGGCGCGCGCGCTCGATCCGCTTGGGCGTCATCGGCACGATGACGGTGGCGCCGGCGAGCTTGACTGCGACGGCACCGAACAGCACGGCGAACCCGCCGGCCGCGAGCAGCAGCCGGCTGCGGGTGCGCTCCAGGGTGGCGCGGCGGGCGAGCTCGGGCGCGTTGAGCCGCACGTGCACCGGCGAGGCGGCGCCGTGCGGCACGCGCGGACCGCCGAACCCGGCGCCGGGGGGCGGCGCGTCCGGATGGGGCGCGGGTGAGTCGGGGGTGTCGCTCAACGGGGACCGTTCAGCGCTGGCCGGCGCCGAACGGCACCGGGGCGGGCAGCGACACGCGCGCGGCGGCGCCGAGCGCGCTGCCGATCCCGCCGGCCGGGCCGTTGTAGCCGGCCGGCGCCGATGGCTGCGGCAGGCTTGCGGACATGATCATGGGCGACGGCCGGGGCGGCGCAGCGGAACGAAACTCCCCGTCGCCACCCTGCGGACGCGCGGGCGGCATCGGGCTCGCCGACACCGCCACGACCGGGGCGGCGAACCGGGGCGCCGACGTTGCGGCCGGCGGCGGGACCGGTGCCGGCGTCGCGGGCTGCCGGAGCACCGTCACCGGCACCGGGGGAGGCGGGACGGCTGCAACGGTGACCGGCGGGGCAGCGGCCGGCCGCGGGATAGGACGGTTCGGCGGCGCGACGGGCAGCGCCGGCTGCGGCAGCGAGGCAAGCTGCAGCGGCTTCTCCGCCGCTTTCTCCGCAACCGCGCGGGGCGGGGTGGCGGCAATCGGTTTGGCGGCAATCGGCACCGCGATCGGCGCGGGGGCCAGGATCGCCGGGGCGGGCGCGAACCCCGGGTCGACCACCGCGTCATCCGCGGGGGGCGGCATCGCACCGGGCGGCAGCGGCGCCGGCAGCCGGGCGCCCAGATCCGCCAACGCCACGAACTGCGTCGGCGACAGCGTCTTCAAGCCCGTGTGCTGCTGCGCCAGCTTGCCGAGCTGCTCGGGCTCGCCGAGCAGTGCCCATTCACCGCGCAGCGCGGTGATGCGCTCGCGGGTCTGGTCGATCTGCTTGTAGGTGTGGGCGATCTCGCGGTCGAGCAGCTGCGAGCGGTGCTTGGTTTGATACAGGTACAGGCCCGAGCCGGCGGCCATGAGCATGCAGATGCAGGTGAGGGGGCGCATCACGCGGAAGCTCCGTCTGGGGTTGCGGAAAGGTCGAGGCGGGCGATGGCGCGCAGCCGGGCGCTGCGGGCGCGCGGGTTGGCGTCGATCTCGGCGTCCGTAGGCCGGCGGGCGCTGCGATGCAGCAGGCGATAGGCCGGCGCGGCGCGACGCTCGAGCCCGCGCGGATCGTGCCGCGACGGCGCCGGCGTTTGCCCGGCGGCGGCAAGCATGAAGCGCTTGACCAGCCGATCCTCGAGCGAATGGAACGACACCACCACGAGGCGGCCGCCCGGCGCCAGCAGCGAGGCGGCGGCGGCGAGCGCACGCTCGATCTCGCCAAGCTCGTCGTTGACGCGGATGCGCAACGCCTGAAACGAGCGGGTGGCCGGGTCGATGCCCGACTTCTCTCGCGGCACCACGGCGCGGATGACGTCGGCGAGCTGCTGCGTGGTGGTGATCGGCGCTTCGGTGCGGGCGGCGACGATCGCACGGGCGATGCGGCGCGACAGCCGCTCCTCGCCAAGCTGGTAAAGGGTGTCGGCCAGCTCCGCCTCGCCGAGCGTGTTGACGAGGTCGGCGGCGGTCGGCCCGTCGGCTCCCATCCGCATGTCGAGCGGGCCGTCGTTGCGGAAACTGAAGCCGCGGGCCGGGTCGTCGATCTGGAACGACGACACGCCGATGTCGAGCACCACGCCGTCGAGCGCGGCGACGCCGTGTGCGCCAAGCAGTTCGATCATGGCGCCGAACCGGCCTTCGATCAGGTGCAGGCGGCCCGGATGTCGCGCTGCCAACGCGGCGCCGCGGGCGATTGCCGCCGGGTCGCGGTCGATCGCGAACAGGGTGCAGGGCGCTGCGTCCAGGATCGCGGCGCTGTAGCCGCCGCCGCCGAAGGTGCCGTCGAGGTAGGTGGCGCCGGCGCGCGGCGACAACGCCTCGAGCACCTGCGGGAGCATGACCGGAACGTGGCTCATGCCGGACGTCCCGGGACGGTGATGCGGCGGGCGCGGCTGCGTTCCCGTGCCTCGGCCGTACGGCGGGCGGCAGCAGCCGGCTCCCAGATCTGGAAGCGGCGGCCCAGGCCCATGAAGACGACGGCGTCGGTCAAGGCAGCGTGCTTCACCAGGGAATCGGGGAGGATAATCCGCCCTTCCTTGTCTGCTTCCACAGGCCAGGCGTCGGCGTAAAGGGCCGTTGTGAGGTCGTCGCTGTCCTCGCTGAACATATCCAACGTTTCGAGCGGCGTAGTAAATTGTTCGAACATTTCGACAGTAAAACCGTCGATGCACGGGTAGTTGTGCGAGGGGCGCAGCACGAGAGCAGCGGTGCCAGCGTCGTTGCCCTGGCGCAACGCGTTGCGAAACGGAGCCGGGACCGAGGTGCGGCCTTTCCCGTCCAAACGCGTCTGATGGCTGCCGAGGAACTGGCTCAACGCGCGCGGTCCCCTTCGCTGCTGGCGCCTCACGAACCCGAGTTGTGGGTAGACGTGGGCTATCATGGGACGGCATGGGCGTCAAAGGGATTAACGTTCCCAACGTTAGGAATTGTTACGTCGAAGCATAATAAATCAGCGGCTTACGAAACGTTTTTCGAGCGGCGTCCGATGCTTGTTTTTATCGCGATGTATTCACGAATCGTTCTCGTCACGAGTCGTCGAATCGCTGCGGAAAGGAGGCTGCCAGACGGCCTGTAAGCCGGGTTCTGTCCAGCCCTTGCGAGCCTGGACGACCATTCCTCTGGGACGCGCCTTGCAGCGCGCCTCACGCGACCAACCCGGGCGGCGGAGCGGGAACGCCCCTGCGTCACACCGTCTCCGATGCCGCCGGCCACCCCTATTCGGTCTTGCTCCCGGTGGGGTTTACCCTGCCGCCCCTGTCACCAGGGGCGCGGTGCGCTCTTGCCGCACCGTTTCACCCTTGCCCGCAAGCCTTGCGACGTGCGGGCGGTTTGTTTTCTGTGGCACTGTCCCTGGGGTCGCCCCCGCCGGCCGTTAGCCGGCACCGTGTTCCCGTGGAGCCCGGACTTTCCTCCATCCCCTTGCGGGAACAGCGGTCGTCCAGCCGTCTGGCAAGCGGGTGATGCACAGCCCGGCGCCGATGCGTCAAGCCGCTTCTGCTCGCCTCAGTCCGCTGCGTAGGCCAGGTGCACCGCCCCGAGCCGGGCCCGGGTTCCGGCATCGGCGTCGCCGGTGATGCCGTCGGGCCGCCAGCGGCGCTGGAACGCACGCAGCGTCGTAGCGAGGTCGGGGATCGGGTAGCCGATGGCCTGCAGCGACGGAACCACCGCATCGTGCGGCAACGGCGCGGGATCGGCGCCTGGCCACAAGCCGATGCCGTGGCGCGCGAGGCCGGGCCAATCGAACAACTCGCCCGGGTCCTGCTTGCGGTCCGGCGCCACGTCGCTGTGGCCGACTACGTTCACGGCCGGGATCGGATGGCGTGCGAGCAGATCCCGGCACAGCGTGACCACAGCCGCCATTTGCGCCGGCGGAAACGGGCGGTAGCCCCATTCGTGGCCGGGGTTGACGATTTCGATGCCGAGGGACCGGTCGTTCAACCCCGCATGGCCGCGCCAGAAGCTGACGCCGGCATGCCAGGCCCGCCGCGCGTCCGGCACGAGGCGCCAAATCCGTGCCGTCCTCCTCGACGACAAAATGTGACGAAACGCGTGCCGCCGGGTCGCGCAACCGGTCGATCGCCGCCTGGGCCGTTTGCATGCCGGTGTAATGCAGCAGCAGGGTGTCGATCGGCGTGCCAGGCGGACGGTCGTCCTGGTTGGGACTGGGCGCTTCCTTCAAATGCCCCGCTCGCGCTTGATCCGGTCCCAGGCGGCGTTGATGATCGCCACCTTCTCGCTGGCGCGGGCGATGAAGTCGGCCGGCACGCCGCGGGCCGCCATGCTGTCCGGATGGTTCTCGCGCATCAGCCGCAGCCAGGCCGAGCGCAACGCCTCGTTGCTGCTGGCCCGCGTCTCGCCCAGCACGGCATAGGCGTCGTCGGCCTGTGCCGCGGTGTGGCGGTGCGCAGCGGCGCCGCGGGCCTGGTCCCATGCCAGGTTGTCGAGGCCGAAGGCGTGGTGGACCCGCCGCAGCATGTCGTGCTCCGACACGGTGAGCGGCTTGTCGGCGCGCGCGATCGCGAATAGTGCGGCGAGCACGTCTTCCAGCAATCCCTTGCTTTCGGCGAAGCCGCGCCCGAGCTCGGTCGCATAGGCCTCAAACCCTTCGGAGCTTTCGCGCGCCTGATCGAACAAGCGGCCGATATCGCGGACCGATTCGGGCGGGATGCGGAACTGCCGCTTGAAGGCGTCGATCTCCGCCCGGTTCACCGGCCCGTCGGCCTTGGCGAGCTTGGCCGACAGCACCACGACGCCGATCGCGAACAGCTGGTCGCGCTGGCCGAGGCTGGCCGCCAGCCGCGCCGGCCCGAGCGGATTCGTGCCGAGCAGGTTGTTGAGATCGATCTTCGGCAGCCCGCCCGCATCCGCCCCGTGCCCGAGGGCGGCGCCCACCAGCGCCCCCACCGGGCCGCCTATCGCGAACCCGGCGACCCCGCCCAGTAACTTGCCCCAATAGCTCATAGGCCTCACCCTAGACATGTTCCGGCCCGGCTGGAACCTGCGGGTCGAGGGAGAACGAGGGAGACGATGCAGGTGCGCAGCCGCCGCCTTTTCGCCGGGGTTGCCTGCCTGGTGCTTGCGTCCGTCGTTGCCGGCGTATGGCTGCTGCCCGGCATGCTCGACTGGAACCGGTACCGTGACAGCATCGCCGCGCTGGCGTCGCAGCGGCTCGGCCGGCCCGTGCACATCGGCGGCAAGGTCAGCCTGCAATTGCTGCCGCAGCCGATCCTGACCGCCGACGACGTCGCGGTCGACGGCGTTCCGATCGACGAGGCCGGACCGGCCGCAACCGACGAGGAAAGCGGCCTACGCGCCAAGGCACTGCGCTTGCGGATCGGGCTCGGGCCGCTGCTGGCCGGACAAGTGGATGCGCGCGAGCTGACCCTGCAGGGGGCCGACCTCCGCCTGCCCTGGCCGCCGCAGCCGGGTGCGCTGACCCAGCGTCTGCCGTCTTGGCTGACTGGCTTGCAGGCGCGGATCGAGGACGGACGGCTGCAGGTCGGCAGCATGGTGTTCACCGGCGTCCAGGGCACGATCACCACCGATTCCGACACCGGCACCTTGGCTGCGGCCGGCGTGCTGCAGGCAGGGCAGCGCCGGTGGCAGTTCACCGCGCGGCTGGCACGGCCCGGTCGCGACGGCACGGCGGGGCTGGACGTAAGCCTCGATGGGCAGGACGGGCTGCGCGACACCGGCGGCACGTTTTCCGGCCAGATCGCCGGTGACGGCGCGCTGTCCGGGCGGGTTGCCGGCCGCGGGCCGGACTTGTCGCTGCTGATGCCGGCGCCGGCGTTGCCGTGGCGAGGCGATGGGCGCCTGCACGCCGCGGCCGGCCTGGCCATCGCCGACGAGTTGTCGCTCGAGATCGACGGCGCCCCGGCACGGGGTGCGGTCTCGCTGCGGGTGCAGCCGAGCCTGCAGCTCGACGTGTCGATCGCCGCCGGGCGGCTCGATCTCGACGCTTGGTTGCCGGCGTTGCTGGCGCGCAGCTCCGGCACGTTGCGGTCCGGCATTCCAACCGGCATCGACCTGTCGGCCGAGGCGGCGACCCTGGCCGGCGGCATCGTCCGCCGCCTGCGGGCCGGGATCGACCTCGGGCCCGGCGTCGTCCACTTGCGCGACGTGGCGGCGCTGCTGCCTGGCGATGCCCAGCTCGCGCTTTCGGGGCAGGTGGCGACCGAGCCGCAGATGCACTTTGACGGCGACGTGCAGTTGCAGGCGCCCGACCTGCGCGGGACTTTGCGCTGGCTGCAGCGCGTCCTGCCGGCCGGCTTCGCGGCGCTGCCCGGCGGCGTTCTGCGCTCGGCAACGGTCGCGGCCAAGGTGAGCGCCGACGCGGGGCAGGCGAGCGTAGCCGACGTCCAGGGCACCGTGGACGGGGCGCGCGTCACCGGGTCGGCGGCGCTTCGGCTTGGCACCCGGGCCAGCCTCGTCGCGGCCCTGGCACTCGACCGGCTGATGCTCGATCCATGGCTGCCGCAGCCGGCCGCGGTGCTGACACCGGCGTCGGCGACGGCCGCGGCGGCGGCGCTGCGGTCGCTCGACGCCGAGATCAAGCTGCAGGTCGGCAGGGCCGAGTGGGGCGGTGTCCCGCTGGGCGCCGTCGCGTTGGAGCTGCAGAGCGAGATTTCGCGCGTGGTGCTGCGCCGGCTCGAGGCGCAGCCGGCCGGGGCGCGGCTGTCGCTCTCGGGCCAGGTCAGCGACGCCGGACGCTTGTCGGACGGGCGCTTCGACCTGTCGGCGCCGGACCTGATGCCGCTGCGAGCGGCGCTCGCTCCGTATTGGGGCGGAGCGCCGGCGCTGGAGCCGCTGCTGCGCGGGCCGGGGTCGCTGCTGGTGCTGGCGGCCGGACCGCTGGACGCGGTCACCGGCCGCCTGCAGCTCGAGCTCAGCGACGTCAGGGTCGAGGCGCGGCCGACGGTGAACATCCCGGCGCGGCAGTGGTCGGGGCCGCTCACATTGCATCATCCGGGCGCGCCGCGCCTGCTCGATACGCTGGGGCTGAGCGGAACCGCGGCGTGGCTAGGCGACGGTTCGTTGTCGCTGGTGGGCCAGGTCGCGGTGTCGCCGAAGCGGATCGAATTGGCCGGGGCGACCTTCGCCGCCGGGTCGATGCGGGTCTCGGGGCATGTGGTGGCGGAAGGCAAGCGTGTGTTCGGCCAGCTTGGGTTCGAGACGATGTCGTTGCCGTCGGTCTACCCGCGGTCGCCGGACCCGCTGCCGATCGCCTGGCTGCGCGGATGGCAGGCGGCGTTGCGGATCGAGGCGACGGAGATCCAGGTCGGGCTGGAGCCGGTGCTGCATGGCGTCGCGGCCGACGTGACGCTGGCCGACGGCGTGCTCCGGGTGTTGCGGGGGGTCGCCCATGCCGAGGGTGGGGTGCTGAATGGCGGGGCCACGTTGGACGCCTCAGCGGAGCCGCCGGGGATCGCGGTGCAGGCGCAAGCGGCTGGACTGCCGTTGGCGTCCCCGCTGTTCGACACGCCGCTCGACCTGGCCGGCGGCCGGCTGGATGCGGCCGGCGAACTGTCGGCGTCCGGCTATAGCCCGGCCGCTCTGCTGGCCACCTTGAACGGCACGGCCAAGGTCCGGATCCGCGATGGCACAGTCGCCGGATTCGACCTGGGAGAAGCCGCAGCGGCCCTTGAGCGCCCGGAGCCGCGCGGCGCGACCGAGGCGGCGCGGGCCGCCCTGCTCGGCGGCAGCACGGCGTTCGGCACGTTGGATGCGCCGCTGACGGTGGAGCGCGGCGTGGTGTCT
Source organism: uncultured Alphaproteobacteria bacterium (assembly GCA_963792675.1). Classification (GTDB taxonomy): domain Bacteria; phylum Pseudomonadota; class Alphaproteobacteria; order Acetobacterales; family Acetobacteraceae; genus JBBROS01. Next base: position 3,145,895 of record CAWBWT010000002.1, on the reverse strand, counting down.
GCCCGTGCAAAGCTCGCGACCACGGCCGGCGAGGCATCGCTCGGCGGCAGCATCGACTTGCTGGGCAACTCGATCGACCTGCGCCTGACGCTGCAGCCGGCGGCGGCGGGCGCACCCGCGCTGGACGAGCGCCTGACCGGGTCACCCGGCGCGCCGGTCCGCACGCCCGAGCTCGCGGGGCTCGCGCGTTGGCTGGCCGACCGGGCACAGTAGCACTGCGCCGCTCAGGCCCGGCGATACGGCGTTTCGAGGACGGAATACATCACCTGCACCAGGTGCGACGCCGTTTCGGCGTAGCCGGCCCGGTCGGCGTCCTGCGCCAGGGTCAGCAGACGATCGGCGAGCACCAAGGGGCTGACGGTCGGGGCGGGGGTAAATGCGTACTTCAAGGGTTTTCTCCTGGCGATCCGGTGGTTTTCACCGGGGCTCAGGTTTGCCCGCTTTTCCTTGCGATTCCGTTAACGCCGACTGCAATGCCATGATGCGCAGCTTCGACGCGAGCGGGTCGCCCGGTGCCCGCGCGGCATCGATCTCCGCGACCAAGGCGCCGAGTGCGCGACCCTGCCGGGCTGCCATGGTCGTCAGCACGTCCCAGAACGGCGCCTCGAGTGCCACGCTGGTTCGGTGGCCGGACAGGCTGAAACTACGCTTGACCAGCAACGCCCGGCCTATTTCGGGCGGAACGCCAGGATCGTGAAGCTGTCGGGGTGGTAGAACACGGCCGGCGCCTTGCCCTCGGCGCCGGTTGCGAACTGGGTGAAGGTCGCCGACACCGTGAACAGGCGGCTGCTGGCGGGGTCGACCTGCAGCAGCCGTGCCATCGGCATGGTGGCGATCGTTTCGACGGGCGCGTAGGCGTCGGGGGTGTCCTGGCGGATGATGCTGAGGGTGCCGTCGCCGCCATTGGCGGTGACGATCAGATGGCGCCGGTCATCGACCGCGAGGCCGTCGACGCCGCGGCCGATCGGGATAGTGGCGACGACGCCGGTGGCCGGGTTCAGCGCCACGAATACCGGCTTGTCGCCGCGGCAGGCGACCAGCACCCGTTCGGCCGCCGGGTCCCATTCCACCGCGACCGGCTGGGTGCAATCGCCGAGCTTCCAGGTCTTCTGCAGGGACAGGTCCTTGGCGTCGAGCTGCTGCAGCAGCGCCTTGTCGCGCATCGGCGCGAACACGGCGCCCCGGCCATCGCTGGCCGGCCGATCCATCTGGCGGCTGTTGAATTCGGTGCGGCCGACCGTGGCGCCGGTCGCGGCGTCGAGCGTGACCCAGACCGTTTTCTCGGCGCCGCCGGCGGAGATGAAGTGCACCCGATTCTGCGCGGGCTCGAAGAAGCCGGTGGCGAACTCGCCTGCGCCGGCATCGCTGCGCGACACCGGCTTCAGCGTGCCGAGCGCAAACGCCAGCACGGAGCCGTCGCTCATCGCCGCATAGCCCCTGTCGGCAGCCGGAGCCAGCACCACGGCGCTGGCTCCGGCGCTGTTCTCGACCGTTGCCGCGTGGTGCGTGCTCGTATCCCACACCGTCAGCCCATCGGAGCGGCGGGCGATGAACAGCCGCGAGCCGGACGGGTCGAGCGCCATGCCGTTCCAGCCGGTGTCGCCGCTCGGGATGGCGTGGGCGCTTTCAAACAGCCAGGTCTGCGCCGTGCTCGGGCGGGCGAGGATGAGGCCGGCGACCAGAAAGGCCGTGGCAAGCAGGGTTCGGCACATCGGGACGCTCCTCGGACCTCGGCCGCTTAACCAGCAAATGTGGCAGCGATAGGCCCGCCCGGCACCGGCCCTCGTCTCAAGATTGATCGGTGCCCTGCAGCCGCCCGACCGCCCAACGCGCGGCCTCCGCCACCACCGGGTCGGGATCGCCCTGCAAGCGTGCCGCCGCCGACAGCAGCGACGGGTCGGCGGCATTGCCGATGGCGATCAGCACGTTGCGCACGAACCGGTTGCGGCCGATCCGCTTGACCGGGCCGCCGGCGAACATCGCGCGGAACCCGGCATCGTCGAGGGACACGAGCTCGGCCAGGCGCGGCGCCCGCAGATCGTCGCGGGCGCGGAGCTTCGGGTGGGACGCGGCGGCCTCGGCGAAGCGGTTCCAGGGACACACCGCAAGGCAGTCGTCGCAGCCATAGATCCGGTTGCCCATCGCCGGCCGCAGCTCGATGGGGATCGGGCCGGCGTGCTCGATCGTCAGATACGAGATGCAGCGGGTCGCATCCAGCCGGTATGGCGCCGGGAACGCGTCGGTCGGGCACGCTTGCAGGCAGCGCGAGCAGGAGCCGCAACGGTCGGGATGGTCCGGGTCAGGCTGGAGCGCGAGGCTGGTCATGACCTCGCCGAGCAGCAGCCAAGAGCCGTGCCGGCGGGACACGAGGTTGGTGTGCTTGCCCGGCCAGCCCAGGCCCGCGCGCTGCGCCAGCGGCTTCTCCATCACCGGAGCGGTGTCCACGAACACCTTGACGGCCGGCCCGAAACGGCTCGCGACAAAGGCCGCGAGGTGCTTCAGCATGCCCTTCATCACGTCGTGGTAGTCGCGGTTGCGGGCATAAACGGAGATGCCGCCGCGGTCCGGCCGGGACAGCACCGCCAGCGGGTCGTCGTCGGGCGCGTAGCATAATCCGAGGCAGATCACGCTGCGCGCGTCCGGCCACAACGAAGCGGGCTGCGCCCGTTCGGCGGCCCGTTCGGCAAGCCACCCCATCTCGCCATGCTGCCCGGCGGCCAGGAACGCCGCCAGGCGCTCGCCGGCCTCGGGCGCAAGCGCGGCCGGTGCGAATCCGACCGCATGGAAGCCGAGTGCCAGAGCCTTGTCGCGGATGGCGGCCTTGGCGGCGTTCCCGGCCACGGCCATGGTGGGCGGCATGCGAGCGCTCATGATCCCGTTGCTGCTGTTGTTGTCCGCCTGCGCGGCCGGGTCCGACGGCGCCTGCCGCCTGGAGAAGCTGGCCGAGCTGCCGGTCGTCGTCGCCTTCAACGTGCCCATCGTCGGGGTCGAGATCAATGGCCGCCCGGCGGCGTTCGTGCTCGACACCGGCGCGAATCGCAGCGTGCTGACCCGGGCGGCGGCGCGGCGGCTCGGGGTTACCGAGACCGAGGGACGAGAGCAGGTGCGCGGCGCCGGCGGCGTCGCCGCTTTGGGCGGGGCGGTGCTGGACCAGGTTTCGCTCGGGCCGATCCAACTCGGACGGGTGCCGGTGCTGACATCGAACAGCCCGGCGCCGCCGCTCGACGGCCTGCTCGGCATCGACCTGCTCGTCGACTACGAGATGAATCTGGACGTGCCGCACCGCCGGGTGGCTTTCTACCGCGCCCGGTCCTGCCTGACCGCGGCGCCGAACTGGGCGGTCCCGTCGGTGCGGCTGGCGGTGCAGGTGCAGCCCGGCTCCGGGCACCTGATCGTGCCGATCGAGGTGGATGGCCAGAAGTTGCGCGGGCTGCTGGACAGCGGCGCCTCGCTGTCCACCCTGTCGCTGGGGGCCGCCGCCGATACCGGGCTGCGGCCCCGGGCGATCGCGGCGCTGCCGCGGCTGCGTGGTCAGTCGGTCAACCCGGATGGGATCGTCATCCAGCAGACCCGGTTCAAGCGTCTGCGGATTGGCGACGACGTGATCGACAATCCGCGGCTGACGATCGCCGACTTGCCGCCCTTTGCCGGCGACATGCTGATCGGCGAGGACTACCTCGGCACGAGGCGGGTGTGGTTCTCGTTCCGCCTCGGCCAAGTGTTCGTGGCTTCGGAATAGCGCCGGGGCCTACCCCGGGGTCGGCTCAGTCGGGAATGTTGACGGCGCCGTTGGCAAAGGTGATCGCGGCGGCGCCCGGTGCGGCGGTGATCGGGGGCACGTTGCTCGATGTGAGAACCGGCGCCGCGCCCGCTGTGCCGCCGCGCGGCGTCGTGTGCACCACTTGGCTCGGCGGCAACGGCGTGCCGTGGACGAGATGGGCGTACATCAGGTCCATCGCCTGCACGAAGTAGCGGTGCAGCGGCACGAGGGTCGTGTCGAATCCCGGCAAGGGGATGATGTTGTCGAGGTGCTGCGCGTTCGTGACCTCGTAGTAGCGCAGCGGGCTGCGGCGGCCCTCGACGCGCTGGTTCAGACCGTAATAGGCGCGCGAAGCGAAGTTCGGCGGCAGGATGTCGTCGCCGCGGCCGGTGACCACGACGGCGGGCACGCCGTGGAGGTCCCCGGTGGCGCGGATCTCGCGCACGCCTTGCTGGATGCGCAGCGCCTGGAGGGCGCGGGCGCCGGCGAGCGGAGCACCGGTCACGGCGTCTTTGCCGGTCGCCAGCGAGCGCAGGCAGAGCGCCCCCGCTAGGTTTTGATCGGCGCTGGAGGCGCGGTCTTCCTGGTTGACGGCGTTGTTGATCAGCTGCAGGCCACCGGTGGGCGGGATGCCGTTGCTGGTGCCGAACAGCACGTCGCGGGCGGCGTCGGCCAACGGGGCCGGCTGCTTGTTCGCGTCCACCGCGGCGAAGCTGTAGCCGCACAGGTTGTCGAGCACGCTGAAATGGCCGTAGGCGTTGGCGTAGGTCATCGCGATCGACTGCGGCACATAGGAAAACCACAGCACCGGCTGAAGCAGGTTCTGCTCCGGAAGGATGCCGAAATCGTTCAGGATCTTCTGTGCCTCGGCCGCCTGGCCCGCCAGGTCGGGCGCAAGCAGCAGGCCCGCGTCATGCAGGCTGGCGCAACGCGCCGGGCTGGGCGCGAGGTTGAGCGGAGCCTGCGCCAGGGTGTAGCCGGCGGCGGCGCAGCCCTCGTAGACGTTCTCCAGCGTGACGTAGTCGATCAGCGTCCGGCTATGACGGGCCAGCGGCGGCCGGCCGGCCTGGTTGATGGTGAAGCTGCCTTCGAACACGGGGTTGACGTTGGGTTCGCTGACGGCCACGCCGTCGATCAGGTGCTCGCGGTCCTGCTCGGCGGCCCGCAGCGAGGCGCCGCCTCCGTTCGAAACGCTGGAGGCGATCACCACCGTGTTGTCGCGGCGGACGCGCCGGTGCTGGCCGGAGCCGCCGTGTTGGCGATCGAGTTGCGCAAAGGCGAACTTGATCGAGACCAGCACATCCTGGCCCCAATCCCGCTCCGGATTCACCTGGGAGTGGGCGTGCTTGGTAGCGAAACGATAAGGAAACGCGGAGTTGTATGCCGCACGCTGGGCCGCGGTGATCGGTGCGCTGAACTCGGAGTTCGCCCCGGCGGCGTCGGCGTCGGCGGGTTCGCCGCGCAGGAGGTCGACCGTGTTGCCATGGAGATCGTGGAAGCCGGTGCCGCTGCCCTTGTCGGTGTAGGCGACGGCACAGCCATGCTTCAGGCCCCATTCGCCGGCGGTCGCGATGGCGCCGTAGATCCCGCGTGAGCCGGAGGACGGGGCGGCGACGATGCAGCCATGCTCCGGGTCGTAGGAAGCGGGGATCTGCACCATGACCGTAACCTTGCGGCTGCCGTCCTCGCCCGTGGCGTAGGCCAGCACCTCGGTCCCGGCGACCCTGCCGTCCTTGCTGAACAGGGTGCCGGTGGCGGCCGCGGTCGGGCCCCAGAACAAGCCGTAGCCGCCGGCCGTCGTGGTGTCCACGAGCGCCCGGTAGTTGTTGTAGATGGCCAAGCGGCGCAGTTCGGCAGCCGTCGGCGTCTTGCTCACCAATGGGGGCTGCAGGCTCTGCAGCCCGGCCGCGCCGAGCCCTGCGGTCAGCAGGTCGTCCTTGTCGCCGTCATAGACCGTGCGGACGGCGGTGGACGCCAGCACCTCCAACAGCTCCCGCTCTTCCCGATCCTCGGCCGCGGCCGGGGCGGCGGACAGCAGTGCGGCTGCGGCAAGCGAGACGAGCAATTGGCGCGGATGGACGTGCATCGATGACCCCCGATCGATGGCGCCTTTGCGGCGCCTTGCCGAGGATTGTGCGAACTGTCGAAACGTTTGCCAAGATGTCGGCGAGGGTGAACTGCTACCCCGGCACGTCGAGAACGAAGCGGGTTCCGCTCCAATCCGGATCGTGCGTTATGGTGGCGCGCAGGGTGCCCGCCATGGCGGCGACGATCATCCCGCCGACGCCGGTGCCCTGGGCCGGACGCAACTCCGGCGGCAAACCGACGCCGTCGTCCTCGACACCGAGGCGCAGCCCGCCATCGGCACCCGGCGTCAGCCAAACCCGCACCGCGCCCGGCTCGCGCCCGCGATAGGCGTATTTCAATGCGTTGGTGACGAGCTCGTTGACGATCAGCCCCATCGAGACCGCGCGGTCGGTTTCTACCCGGATCGGCTCGGCGCGCAGCTCGATGCGGGTGATGCCGCCATCGGCCTCCAGCGCCCGCCGGAACTCGGCGACCAGGCCGTCGAGATAGGTGTGCATCTCGACGAACTCGACGTCGTTGGACGTGTAGAGGCGCCGATGGATCAGCGCCACCGCGTCGACCCGCTCGGCGGCGCGGCGCAGCAGGTCGCCGGCCTCGCCGGCGCCGAGCCGGCGCGCTTGCAAGGTGATCATCGAGCTGATCAGCTGCAGGCTGTTGGCGACCCGGTGGTTGACTTCCCTCAGCAGCACGGCCTGTTGCGCCGCCAGCCGTTCCAGCCGGTCCCGGCCTTCCCGCAGCTCGCGCTCGGCGGCTTCGCGGGCGCGCCGGTCGTGAGCTGCGGCGACCGCCTGGCGCAAGGTCGGCTCGAGCAGCTCGAGGTAGGCGCCGCCGACATCCTTGACGACGAAATCGGCCGCTCCCTGCTTTAAGGCGGCGACCGCCACGCGCGGCTCCTCGGCGGCGGTGACGAACACCACCGGCGCCGGGTCGGGCAGCGCACGCAGGTCGGACAGCACGTCCAGCCCGTCGCGGCCCGGCATGTAATAGTCGAGCGCGATGACGTCGAACGGTTCGGCGGCGGCGCGGGCAACGCCTTCGGCGCCGCTCGCCACGACCGTCACCCTGCATCCGGCCCGCTGCATCCGGCGCTGCACCAGCCGGCCGGCGCCACGGTCGTCGTCGATGTAGAGCAGCCGAAGCGGCGCCGCGTCGCCGACCGGCAAGAGGCTGGGTGCGGGTGCGTCGGGCGGCATGCGTTCAGGACGGTTCGGGCACCTGCATCACCGACAGGAACAGGCCGAGCTGGCGGATCGCGGTCGCGAACCCTTCATAGTCGACCGGCTTGGTGATGTAGACGTTGCAGCCGAGGTCGTAGCAGCGTTGGATCTCCACCTTGTCGTCGGTCGTGGTCAGCACGACCACCGGTACCCGCTTCAGATGCTCGTCCTCCTTGATACGGCGCAAGATGTCGATCCCACTCATGTCGGGCAGGTTGAGGTCCAGCAGCACCAGCAGCGAGTTGCGCGCGGTGCGGCGTCCGGCCGCATCCCGCGCGAACAGATAATCGACGGCGGAGGTGCCGTCCGTGAACGGCACGATATCATTGTTGACCCCGGCGCGACGGACGTTCTTTTCGATCAGCCGCGCATGGCCGGGATCGTCTTCGATCAGCAAGATCGTCACCGCGACGGCGTTCATGGCTCTGCGTGCTCCCGCGTCTTGACCGGGTCGGCCACACCGCCCGAGCGCGGGATCTCGACCCGGAAGGTCGATCCCACGTCTTCGCGCGACACGCAATCGATCCGGCCGCCCAGCCGCCGGACCAGCGCGCGCACGTGGGCGAGGCCGATGCCCTCGCCGGGCACGCTCTGGTCGCCGGCGCGGCGGAACAGCTCGAACACCCGCTCGAGGTCGCGTCCGGCGATGCCGCGGCCGTTATCCTCGACGGTGAACGCCGCCATCCGCCCCGATGCCCGCCCCGACACGACAATCCGGCCCGGACGCCCGGGCTTGCCGTATTTCAAAGCGTTCTCCAGCAGGTTCGAGAACACCTGCTCCAGCACCAGCCGGTCCGAGACCACGTCCGGCAGCGGGCCGATCCTGAATTCCGCGCCGCGGGCTTCGGCCTGGTGCTGCAGACTGGCGGCGATGCCCTCCAGCATCGGCCGCATCGCCACCGGCTCGGCGCTCAGCACCCGGCGGCCCTCGCGCGACAGCTTCAGGATGGCGCCGATCAAGCGGTCCATCTTGGCGGCCGAGGTCTTGATGAAGCCAATCGATTCCGGGATGTCCTCGCGCGCTGCGAGCACCGCCTCGCGGCTGCCGTCCGGGTCGCGCTCGGCGGCCCGCTCGACGAACGCGCCCAAGGTCGCGGCGGCGGCCTCCATCTCGCTCGTGAAGCCCATGATGTTGACCAGCGGCGCGCGCAGATCGTGCGAGACGATATAGGCGAAGCGCTGGATCTCCTCGTTGGCCTCGGTCAGTTCGGCGGTGCGGTCGCGCACCCGGTCTTCCAGCGTCTCACTCGATTCCCGAAGGGCCGCATAGGCGGCGGACAACTCCGCCTGGGTGGCGCGCATGGCGTCAAACGCGCGCCAGGCGCCCCATCCGACGCCGGCGGCGATCAGCGCCACCAGCACGAGGCCGAGCGTGTCGGCCGCGACCAGCAGCCGGCCGGCACGGTTGACCACCGCGACCTGCTCCGAGAGCACCTGCTCCTGCCGGGCGTCGAGCGAGGCGACCAGCTGGCGGATCGAATTCATGTCGCGCTCGCCGCGGTCGGACTGGACGATGTCGAGCGAGCCGGCCTGATCGCCGCCCTGCGCAAGCGCCAGGGTCTGGGCGAGCTCCTCGAGTTTTTCGGCGGCGAGGCGGCGCAACTCTGCGACCGGCACGGCGGCATCGGCGGCGCCGTCCGCCCGGTCGAGCGCGGCCTGGAGCCGGTCGAGCGCCGCCGGCGCGTCGCGCACGCCGGCGTTGTAGGGGGTGAGGTAATTCTCCTTGTGGGTCAGCAGGAAACCGCGCTGGCCGGTTTCGGCGCCCTCGAGCGCGCTCAGCGTGCCGGCGAGCGCCGCCCGGGCTTGCTGCGCCCGCGCGACCCGCTCGACCGCGGCGTCGTTGCGGGCGGCGAGCAGGACGGACGCGGCAACCAGTGCGATGGCGAGCGCCAACCCGACCGCCACGGCAAGGATGGCGACTGCGTGCCGCCGCAGCAGCGCGAGGGCCGGGGCGGGCGGCGGCGAAGGGGGGGCGAGTTCGGCGATGGTGGAACGCTCCGGCCGTGACGGCGCCCTTCGTAGCGCGGCCGGTCGGGTGCGCGGAAGCCTGGGTGGCGCCGCAGCGCCCGGTGAGGCTTCGGCTGCTATGCCGCGGCGGACGCACGCGACAGAACCAGCCTCGAACCGGCGGCACGCGCCGCGATGTGATGCGGGTCACATCGCGGCAGCCGTCGCCGGGGCAGGTTGCGGTCGAAGTCAGCCGGAGTGCAGCCCATGAACATCGATCGCAAATGGTTCGTCATCTCACCGGTCGCGAATTTCAGCCCGGAGTTCCGGGAGGACGAGCGACGGGAAATCCGCCGGGCGCTGATTGCGACCCTGCTGATGATCGTCCTCGGGCTCAGCTTGTGCCTGTTGGTCCGCGGGGCCGACCACGTGGCCGATGGTAACGGGATCGAGGCTGCGCTGGCCGTGGCCGGGCCTTGACCCGGCCCCGGCGTCAGGAGGCCAGGCGTCAGAAGGGCTAGCGTCAGGGGATCTTCGAGGTACCGACCGGGCGAATCCGGGCGGCCTTCTCGTCGATCCCGCTGACGCCCTCGCGGCGGCGCAACTCGGCCCAGACCTGGTCGGGTGTGACGCCGCTGGCGACCCACATGACGAGCAGGTGATAGAGCACGTCGGCGCTTTCGCCGATCAGGGCCGCGGGGTTGCCGGCGACGGCCTCGATCAGGCACTCGACCGCTTCCTCGCCAAACTTCTGCGCCACCTTGGCGGTGCCGCGCGACAGCAGGCGGGCAGAATGGCTGCGCGCCGGATCGGCGGTACGCCGTTCCACGACGACGGCATAAAGCCGGTCGAGCACGTCGGCGCCGGACTCCTGCGGTGGCGCCTTGGCACCCTTCTTTCTCGCCGCGGCCGCCGCCAGCGGGACCACTGCGGCGGCTTTGCGCCCCGGCTTCTTCATGCCGCGACCTTTCGTTCCGGCCGGACCGGCAGCCCGGCCTCGGCCAGCGCCGCCTTCACCTGCGGTACGGTGAAGGTGCCGAAATGGAACACGCTGGCCGCCAGCAGTCCGGTGGCACCGGCACGGGCGCCCTCGACGAAGTGCGCGAGGCTGCCGACGCCGCCTGACGCCACCACCGGCAGCCGCACGGCGCCGCAAACGGCCCGCAGCAGGTCGAGGTCGAAGCCGGTCCCGGTGCCGTCGCGGTCCATGCTGGTCAGCAGAATCTCGCCGGCGCCGAGTGCGGCGACCTGCCGGCACCAGTCCACGGCGTCGATGCCGGTCGGCGTGCGGCCGCCATGGGTGAACACCTCCCAGCGTCCCGGGCCAGCTTGCCGGGCATCGACGGCGACCACGACGCACTGGCTGCCGAACTTCTCGCCGGCCTCGCGCACCAGGTCGGGACGGGCGACGGCGGCGGAGTTCATGCTGCACTTGTCGGCGCCGGCCAGCAGCAGCCGCCGCATGTCCTCGGTCGAGCGCACCCCGCCGCCCACCGTCAGCGGCAAGAAATTCGGGCCGCGGTGCGCGCAACGACGTCGAGGATGGTGTCGCGGTTCTCGTGGCTGGCGGTGATGTCGAGGAAGGTCAGCTCGTCGGCGCCGGCGGCGTCGTAGACCGCCGCTTGCTCCACCGGGTCGCCCGCGTCACGAAGCGAGACGAAGTTGACGCCCTTCACGACGCGGCCGTCCTTGACGTCGAGACAGGGAATGATGCGCAGTTTCAACATGAGACGCTTAGATAAGCCAGTCCGAGTCGTTGCAAGCGGATGAACGCTCGACGGCAGCATTGTCTAGACGTTTCACGCGGTTATCGCTGGAGTGTGACGAGCGCCTCGGCCAGGTTCACGCGACCATCGTACAGCGCCCGGCCGACGATGACGCCGGCGATGGTGCCGGTGGCGGTGCGGTGGCGGCGGCGGTGGCGGGCGTCCGGGCCACGTCGCGCAACGCCTCGAGGTCGGCTAGCGAGCCGACGCCGCCGCTGGCGATCACCGGCGTTCGCAGGCGATCGGCCAGCGCCCGGGTCTGCTCCAGATTGAGGCCCGACAGCATGCCGTCGCGGGCGATGTCGGTGTAGATGATGGCCGCGACCCCGGCGTCCTCGAAGCGGAGCGCGAGGTCGGCGGCGGCGACATCGGAGGTTTCGGCCCAGCCCTCGGCGGCGACCATGCCGTCCCGGGCATCGATGCCGACGGCGATGCGGCCGGGAAAGGCGCGGCAGGCGTCGTGCACCAAAGCCGGGGTCTTGAGCGCGGCGCTGCCGAGGATCACCCGGGCGACGCCGCGGTCGAGCCAGGCCGCCACGCCTGCCATGTCGCGGATGCCGCCGCCGAGCTGCACCGGGACAGTGGCGGCGCCCAGGATGGCGGCGACCGCTTCGGCGTTGACCGGGCGGCCGGCAAAGGCGCCGTTGAGGTCGACGACGTGCAGCCATTCGCAGCCGGCGTCCTGCCAGGCGCGGGCTTGGGCACCGGGATCGTCGGAATAGACGGTGGCGCCGTCCATCTCGCCGCGACGCAGCCGGACGCAGGCGCCGTCCTTCAGATCGATGGCGGGGTAGAGGGTGAGGCTCAAGCGTGCGGCTCGCGGGGCTTGGTCACGCCTTCGGCTCGCTTTGGAGCATCTTGTGATAGTAGAACCCGCGGATCGAGCGGCCGGCGACGCGGGCATAGCAGGGGTGGATGCCCCAGCGCTCGTAGCCGAGGCTCTCGTATAGGCGGATCGCCGCCTCCTGGGTTTCGCGCACGTCGAGGTTCAGCACCTGGTAGCCCAACGCGCGGGCGCCGTCCTCGACCCGAACGGTCAGCATGCGGGCGAGGCCGTGGCCGCGGGCGTAGGGGGCGGTGAAAGCGTGCATGAGGGTGGCGGCGAAGGCTTGCGCCTCGTTGTTGCGCGGCGGCCGCACCAGCTGGGCGCTGCCGACGATGACGCCGTCGAGCCGGGCCACGAACAGCTCGCGTTCCGGGACGAGCAGCACGCCGCGGAAGTAGCGGGCGAGTGAGAGCCGGCCCGGCGATTTCACCCAGCCGAACCCGCCGCCTTCCAGGATGGCCGCGTCGGCGGCCTCGCACAGCGCCTCGATGTCGTCGTCGGACAGCTCGTTGGTGCGCTCGACCAGCAGGCTGTGGGCGGGAGCGGTGCCGACACCGGTCACGGCGACCACCGGAGGAAATTGCCGAGGATGCGCAAGCCCACCGCCTGGCTCTTTTCAACGTGGAACTGGGTGCCGGCGCGGTTCTCGTGCGCGACCAAGGCAGCGACCGGGCCGCCGTACTCCGTGGTGGCGAGCACTTCGCCCGGCCGGGTCGGCTGCAGCGCGTAGCTGTGCACGAAATAGGCGTGGTCGCCGGGTTCGAGGCCATCGAGCAGCTTGTGGGCGCCGGGAACGAAGTCGAGCCCGTTCCAGCCCATCTGCGGCAGGCGCAGCCCTTCGGCCGGCATGGCCGCGATGTCGCCGCCGATCCAGCCGAACCCCGGGGTGACGCGATGTTCCAGGCCGCGCTCGGCCATCAGCTGCATGCCGACGCAGATGCCGAGGAACGGCCGGCCGCGCTCGGCGCTGCTAAAAATGGCGTCGCGCAGGCCCGGAACCGCGGCGAGGCCGGCCGCGCAGTCCGCAAACGCACCCTGGCCTGGCAGCACGACGCGGTCGGCCGCTGCGACCTCGGCGGCATCGGCGGTGATCGCGACGGTGGCGTCGAGCCCCTCGAGGTCGGCGGCGTGGGCCAGCGCGCGCGCGGCCGAAGCCAGGTTGCCGCTGCCGTAATCGACCACCACGACGCGCATCATGACAGGCTCGCGGCCATGCCGGCGGCGATTTCCGGCCGGTAGGTGAGCAGGCGGCCCAGGGCGGCGTCGGCGTCGCGTGCCGCCAGCACGTGCGCCATGGTGTAGCCGTCCCGCTCCAATCCCCAGCGCACGCCGTCCCGTCCGAGAAGGCCGGCCAGGAGGGCGATGCCGAGCTGCACGACCGGTCCCGCCGGCGCCGGCAGCAGCACGGCCACCACGAGGACCAGCAGCAGGTCAAGCGCGGCCAGCACCCAGGCGCGGTGGGCGGCGAACCACAACGGGCCGAACAGGAAAGCGCCCCAGGCGAACGCGTCGACCAGCAGCACCGGCTCGTGGCCCGGCTTGAGGTGTGCGGTGAACGACTTCACAGGCTGCCCTTGGTGGACGGCACGGCGCCGGCGGCGCGCGGGTCGGGCTCGACCGCCATCCGCAGCGCGCGAGCGACCGCCTTGAACGCCGCCTCGGCGACGTGATGGGCGTTGCGGCCGGCGCGTTGGTTGATGTGCAACGTGATCAGCCCATTCATCGCCAAGGCCCGGAAGAACTCCTCGAACAGCTCGGTGTCCATGGTCCCGATCTTGCCCGGGCCGAACTGCACCGACCAGGCCAGGAACGGGCGGCCCGACAGGTCCAGCGCGGCATCCACCAGCGCCTCGTCCATCGGCACCACCGCATGGCCGTAGCGGCGCACGCCGCGCTTGTCGCCGAGCGCCTCGGCCAAGGCCCGGCCGAGCACGATGCCCACGTCTTCGGTGGTGTGGTGATCGTCGATATGGAGATCGCCCTTGGCTTCGACCTCGAGGTCGATCAACGCGTGGCGGGCCAACGCCGTCAGCATGTGGTCGAGGAAGCCGATCCCGGTCGCGACCCGCGCCCGGCCGCTCCCGTCGAGGTCGAGGCGGAGGGTGATCGCGGTCTCGGACGTGGTGCGGGTGAGGTCGGCGATGCGGGCCATGGCGGGCTGATAACCTATCCGCCCTCGAGGTGCTACCGGGCGCCTGCCGCTCGATGGACGGTAAGCCTTCGTTAAAGCCGTTATGGGATGCTGCGCCGATACAAGGCCAGTGGAGCGCCGGCGTGAAGGGCATCGTGTTCACCGAGTTTTTCAAGCACGTGGAGGAGATGCACGGCGAGGTTGCGCTCGACGAGATCATCGTCCGCGCCGAGCTGCCGCATGGTGGGGCGTATACGAACGTCGGCACCTACCCGTTCGACGAGATGCTGGCCCTGGTCGGCGCCCATGTCGCGGTCACCGGTGAGCCGGTGCCGCAGATGCTGGACGGTTTCGGCCAGCACTGCTTCGCCAGCTGGGTGGAGAACTCGGGGCAGTTCTTCAACCCTGAGCGTGGTTTGTTCACCATCCTGTCCGAGGTGAATACGTTCCACGAGCGCGAAGTCCGCAAGCTTTACCCGGATGCCGAGCTGCCGACCTTCACCGTCGAGGCGCGTGATCCCCGTGTGCTGGTGCTCGGGTATCACAGCACCAAGCGGCTGACCGAGCTCGCGATCGGCGTGATCAAGGGAGCGGCGCAGCATCTCGGGCAAGCGATCAGCATCTCCGCCGAAACCGTGACGGGACCCGAGGGCGAGTATGGCCGGCTGCGCATCGAGCTGGTGGGCTCGAGTGTGACGGATCAACCGGTGATTGCATGCCCGGTTCAGACGAGGACCTGACCGGCACCGTTGCCCTGCTGCGGCGGCGTGTCGCCCGAGAGGTGGCAGCTCGCGGCGAGGCCGAACGAGTGCTGGAAGCCAAGAGCCTCGAACTGTACGAGATCAACCAGAAACTGGTGGCCTTGAACGCCGACTTGGAGGCCAGGGTGTCGAGCCGCACGGTCGAGCTCGAGCGCGAACGCCGACAGGCCGTGGCGCTGGCCGAACGCGACCTGCTGACAGGCGTCGCGAACCGTCGTCGGCTGCAGGATTGTCTCGACGCCGCCGTGGCGGGCTGCGGGGGCGGCGAAACCCAAGCGGTCTTGCTGGTCATCGACCTCGATCGGTTCAAGCAGGTCAACGATCGCTTCGGGCATGCCGCTGGCGACGCGTTGCTGATCGAGACGGCCGAGCGGCTCAGCCAAGTCTGCGGCGAGGCCGGGCTGGTGGCGCGGCTCGGCGGCGACGAGTTTGCGGTTCTGCTGCAAGGCCGCGGGGACGGCTTGGCGAGCGGGCAGGAATGGGCGGAACGGATCCTGCACGCTGCGGAGGCGCCGCCGGCGGAATCGGCTCACCGCACCAAGCTGTCCTGTTCGATCGGGTTCGCCGCGACGCCGGGCCAGGCGACGACCTCCGCCGACCTGCTGCGGTTTGCCGACCTTGCGCTCTACAGCGCGAAGGTCGCCGGCCGGGGCCGCTTCGCCGCATTCGATCCGGGTATGGTGTCCGAGCTCGAGGAGCGGCTCGAGTTGGAGCAGGATCTGCGGGACGCGCTTGAAAGCGGCGGCATCACCACCTGGTTCCAGCCGATCGTCGACGCCCAGAGCGGCCGCATCGTCGCGGCCGAGGCACTTGCGCGATGGCCGCATCCGACCCGCGGCATGATCCCGCCGGATCGCTTCATCGGTATTGCCGAGGAGCGGGGCTTGATCGTCGAAGTCGGCAAGCAGGTTCTCGCGGCCGCCTGCAACCAGGCGAGGCCGATGTTGCGCGACGGCCTCTTGCGCCGGGTCTCGGTCAATCTCTCGCCGCTGCAGCTGCAGGACAACGAGATCGTCGGCTTCGTCCGCCAGACATTGAGGCGCAACGGTCTCGCCCCGGCGCAGCTGCTGCTGGAAGTGACCGAGAGCGTGATGCTGACCGACCACCCGGCGGTTCGGCAGACGATTGAGGCGCTGCGCGCAGAGGGGATCGGCCTGGCGCTCGACGATTTCGGCGCCGGCTACTCGAATTTGTCCTATCTCACGCAGCTCAAGGTCGACGTGCTCAAAATCGACCGGAGCTTCGTCGCCGAGCTGGAAACCGAGTTCGCGACCGGGGCGATGATCCGCAACATCACCGCCCTGGCGCACGAACTCGGCGTCACCGTCGTGGTCGAGGGCGTCGAAACCCGGCGACAGTACGAATTGATCGCGTCCTACGGCTGCGACTTCATCCAAGGCTACTTGTTCAGCAAGCCGCTGCCGGTGGCCGCGCTCTCGGCATTACTCTGCAAGGCGAGTGACACAGCTCGGCCGTCGCCGGAGCCCAACGCCTCGACGCTTGCGTGAGCTCTCGTTTGACCGCCCCTCCATTCGGGCTGCTTGCCTAACTCTTGTGCAGCGCAGCGGCGGTTCCCACCTTCGGCCCATCATGCAAACATCCAATCCGAACGACCCGATCGGCTGGCACGGCACCACCATCTTGTCGGTCCGCCGCGGCGGCAGCGTGGCGATGGCCGGTGACGGACAAGTCACGCTCGGCCAGACCGTAATCAAGGGAAACGCCCGCAAGGTGCGGCGCATCGGGGCCGGCGGGGCGGTGCTGGCCGGTTTCGCCGGCGCCACCGCAGACGCCTTCACCCTGCTCGAGCGGCTCGAGGCCAAGCTCGAGCGCTTTCCGAACCAGCTCGAGCGTGCCTGCGTCGAGCTGGCCAAGGACTGGCGCACCGACCGCTACCTGCGCCGGCTCGAGGCGATGATGGCCGTCGCCGATGCGCAGCACAGCTACACGCTGACCGGCAACGGCGACGTGCTGGAGCCCGAGGACGGCGTGATCGCGATCGGCTCTGGCGGCAATTACGCGCTCGCCGCGGCGCGGGCGCTGATGGAGGTCGAGGGGCTCGACGCTGCCGAGATCGCGCGCCGGGCCATGCGGATTGCCGGCGACATCTGCGTTTATACCAACCACTCCGTGATCGTAGAGACCCTTTAATGGACGTTCCCACCTACTCCCCGCGCGAGATCGTGGGCGAGCTCGACCGTTTCATCGTCGGCCAAAACGACGCCAAGCGTGCCGTCGCCATCGCGCTGCGCAACCGCTGGCGGCGTCAGCAACTGCCGGAAGGGCTTCGGGAAGAGGTCGTGCCGAAGAACATCCTGATGATCGGCCCCACGGGCTGCGGCAAGACCGAGATCGCCCGGCGGCTCGCCAAGCTGGCGCAGGCGCCGTTCATCAAGGTCGAGGCGACCAAGTTCACCGAGGTCGGCTATGTCGGCCGTGACGTGGACAGCATCGTACGCGACCTGGTCGAGGCCAGCATCGTCATGCTGCGCGAAGCCAGCCGCAAGGACGTGCAGGCCAGGGCCGAGCTCGCCGCCGAAGATAAGCTGGTGACGTCCCTGGTGGGCGAGGGCGCGAGCGCCGACACCCGCGGCAAATTCCGCAAAATGCTCCGGGCCGGCGAGCTGGAGGACAAGGAGGTGGAGGTCGGTTTGACCGAAGCCGCCGGGTCGCCGGTCGGCCAGATCGACCTGCCCGGCGTGCCGCCGGGTCAGATGATCAACCTCAACGACATGATGAAGGGCATGTTCGGCCGCAAGGAGCAGCGCAAGCGGATGACGGTCGCCAGCGCCCGGGCGGCGCTGGCGCGCGACGAGGCCGACCGTCTGCTCGACACCGACCAACTCACCAAGGATGCGGTGCGCCACGCCGAGGAGAACGGCATCGTTTTCCTCGACGAGATCGACAAGGTCTGCGCGCGCAGCAGCGAGGGCGGGTTCCGTGGCGGCGACGTGTCGCGCGAAGGCGTCCAGCGCGATCTGCTGCCGCTGATCGAGGGCACCACCGTGACCACCAAGTACGGCCCGGTGAAGACCGACCACGTGTTGTTCATCGCCTCTGGCGCGTTCCACCTGGCCAAGCCCTCCGACCTGCTGCCCGAGCTGCAGGGCCGGCTGCCGATCCGGGTCGAGCTGGCGCCGCTGTCGCGCGACGACCTGCGGCGGATCCTGACCGAGCCCGAGCATAGCTTGCTGAAGCAATATTCGGCATTGTTGGGCACCGAGGGGGTCGCACTCGACTTCGACCCCGGCGCGATCGATGCGCTCGCCAATCTGGCGGCAGACATCAACGATCGGGTCGAGAACATCGGTGCCCGTCGACTGGCGACCGTGCTGGAGCGATTGCTCGAGGAGATCAGCTTTACTGCAACCGATCGCAACGGCGAACGCTTGCTGGTCGATGCCGAGTACGTGAACGACCGCGTGGCGCCGCTTGCCGCGAAGGGTGACTTGAGCCGTTTCATCCTGTAGGCGGGACTCGCGGCGGCGTGACACGGTCGCGCCGTTCGTCGATTCTCTACCAGGAGACGCATCCATGCGTATGAAACTTCTCCCGTTCGTGTTCTTGGCCGGCACGGTCGTCGGTTGCGCCAGCAAGCCACCGCCGCCGCCGCCCATGGTCGAGGCGCCGCCGCCGCCG
Source organism: uncultured Alphaproteobacteria bacterium (assembly GCA_963792675.1). Lineage (GTDB taxonomy): Bacteria > Pseudomonadota > Alphaproteobacteria > Acetobacterales > Acetobacteraceae > JBBROS01. Next base: position 3,127,760 of record CAWBWT010000002.1, on the reverse strand, counting down.
CCGCCGGCGGCTCCCGTCGCGCTCGGGCCGGTGGATGGCATCTACAAGGGCATGGCGGAGTTGGCGTCGGATGCGCCAAGGGGTTGCGCCAAGATGACGCGCGAGCAGACCGTGCGCGTGCGCGGCAACAGCTTCGTGCTGAACGGCGTCAAGGGCACGATCGCGCCGGACGGCTCGATCACCGCGCCGAACTCGTCGCGGCAGCAGCGTTTCGGGCACCGCTTCGGCAACCGGCCTCGACCTGACCTCGATGCGCGGCAAGTGCAGCTACCATTACACGATGACCAAGGCCTGATCGTCCGGCCTGGCGTGACGACGGCCCGGCGCGCGCGCCGGGCCGTTTGCATGTCCGGCATACCTTGACGGTTCACCGGCCTGGCCGCACATCGCGGCCATGACCGATCCCTATGTCCACCCCGACGAACCGAGCGCGGCCGACGCCGTCGCCGCCATCGGCGAGGAACTCGAGGTGTTCGACGATTGGATGGACCGCTACCAGTTCATCATCGAACTCGGCCGCAAGCTGCCGCCATTCCCTTCGGAATGGCAGGACGATGCGCATCGCGTGCCCGGCTGCCAGAGCCAGGTCTGGATGGAGGCGGCGATGCAGGACGGCCGCATGCTGCTGGCCGGCGCGTCCGATGCGGCCATCGTGTCGGGCCTGGTCGCGCTGCTGCTCCGGGTCTACTCGGGGCGGACGCCGGCCGAGGTGCTGGCGACCGACCCGACGTTCCTGAGGGACCTCGGCCTGCTCGAGGCGTTGTCGACCAACCGCGGCAACGGCATTGCCGCCATGGCCCGGCGCATCCACGACGTCGCGCAAGCCTGCGCCGTCGCCGCCTGACCCGGCATTTCCGGTCCTGACAGCCGCCGCGTCGGCCATGTGCTGGCCGCGACCTTCGCCGCCAGCGCCGTCAACGCGGCCTATCTGCCGCTGTGGCTCGCCGACCGCGGGCTGACCGCGGCCGAGATCGGGCTGGCGCTGGGCGTGGCCTCGTTGCTGCGCGTGGTTGCCGCTCCTGCCGGGGGATGGCTCGCGGACCGGCTCGGCCGGCGGCGAGCGGTGCTGGCCGGCTCGGCGGCGCTGGCTGCGGGGTGCGCCGCCGGGCTTCCGGCCGCGCACGGGCTGTTGCCGCTGGTGCTGGTTGTCACAATGGCGGGCTTGGCGGCTTCTTTGCTGGGGCCGCTGACCGACGCGCTCGCCCTCGCATTGGCCGCCGCCCGGCGGCTCGAATACGCACCGACCCGGGCCTGGGGCTCGATCTCCTACATGCTGACCACGGCCGGCGCCGGCGCGGTCCTGGCTCGGCTGGGCAGCGGCGCCGTCCCGGTCATGCTCGTCGCGGGCTATGCAGCCGCGGCGGCGTTCGCGTGCCGGTTGCCGGACGTGAGCGCCGGGCGGCGGCGTGCCGGCAACTCCAGCGGACTGTGGACCGACCGCCGCTTCCGCCTGTCGCTGGCGGCAACCGCGCTGATTCAGGGCTCGCACGCCGCATACTATTCGTTCGCGCCGCTGCATTGGCGCTCGGCTGGGCTCGGCGACACCACCATCGGCCTGCTGATCGCGGAAGGCATCGTGGCCGAGATCCTGTTATTTCTGCGCGGCCGGCGGTTGGTGCGGCGGCTGGGGCCGGCCGGGTTGACGGCGCTGGCCGCGACAGCGTGCGTGGTGCGCTGGACCGGGTTCGCGTTCACCACCGCGGTTCCGGCCCTGATGGCGCTGCAACTGCTGCACGCGATGACGTTCGCCTTCCAGCACCTGTCCTCGATGCTGGTGCTGGCGCAACTGCCGCCGGAGCGGGCCGGGATGGCGCAGACGCTGACGTCGGCGCTCGGCTTTTCGGCTGCGAGCGCGGCGCTGGTATGGCTGACAGGCCAGCTCTACGGCCATTGGGGCGGGCTGTCATTCCTGCCGATGGCGGCCATCGGCGGCGCCGCGCTGCTGACAGCGCCGGCGCTGGCGCGGCTGGCCGGGGGCACCGGAGCAACGCAACGCGAGGGTCCGTCAGGAAGAGTCTGAGAACAGCCGCAAGGCTTGGGGTCACGCACCGCCGTGTGCTAGCCGCCCTCAATGCAGAACCGGACCGACCAGTCACGCTCTTTGCAAGACGCCTTGCTGATCGCAGGCACGTTCGCGTTGGTCCGCTTGTGGGCCTGGGTGGCCGGCGTCGAGTTCAACGCCGAAAGCCTCGGCGGCTACTGGCAAGTCGTGGATCCGGAGCTGCTGCAATCCCGGCTGTGGCCGACCCTGCTGCACCTTCACTCGCAGCCGCCGCTGTTCAACCTGCTGATCGGCGTGGCGCTGCAGGCGGGCACCGCCGCGTTTCCGGTCGTCATGGCATGGACGTATGGCGCGATCTGCCTCGGCGGCCTCCTCGCCCTGAACGCACTGGCACGTGTGGTCCTCGGCTCCCGCGGCTGGGCGCTTGGGATCGCATTATGGTTCTGCGTGTCGCCGGATGTGCTGCTATTCAGCGAGACGCTGTCCTATGACAGCCTTGTTCCCTGGTTGCTGTGCATCGGCTTCTACGGCGTGCACACCGGGGTGGGTCAGGAAGGCAGGCGGGGTTCCGCCCTGCTCATGCTCGGCTTTTCCGTGCTTGCAGCGGTCGTGCTGCTGCGGTCCATGTTCCACCCGATCTGGTTCGTAGCCACCATCGGTCTAGTCGCCGCATCGACCGGCGTCCGCATACGCGTGCTCCGGTGCGCCGCCCTGCCGGCCGCGGCGATTGGCGCAGTGCTGCTCAAGAACCTAGTGATGTTCGGCTTTCTCGGTCTGTCGTCCTGGGCAACGCTCAATTTGGTCGGCGTGACGGTGGAGAAGCTGCCCGACGAGGAGCGCCGGGCGTTGCTGGCCGAGGGTATCCTGTCGCCGCTCAGTTCGGTGAGCTCGTTCGGGTCGGTCGAGCGCCTGTTGCCGCTGCTGCCGCCGGTCGCGCCGACCGGTGAGCCGATCCTCGATGCGCCGCGCAAGTCGAACGGCTTCCCCAACATGCATCATCAGGCGCTGCTGGTCGCGAGCCGGTTGCGCTGGCCGGACGTGAAAGCGGCGTTCTGGGCCGATCCATGGAACTACGGTGCCGTGCTCATGACGTCGGTCTACTATTTCAACCGCCCGTCCAACGAGTTCCTCGACGTGCGGCGCAACCTCGCGCCGGTCGAGGGCTGGGCCAGGCTTGTCAATGCGACGGTCGGATTGCAGCCGGTTGCCTGGTTCGGCAGCACGCTCGACCCGACAAGGCCGCGCGCCTTCCAGTTGCAGATCTCCTACGGGTCGCTGCTGATCGGACTTGGTTTCCTCGGCGCCTGTGTCGTCGCCGTGCGGCGGATGACCGCTGCGGCCGTCACGCGCCGGCCGCTCGATAGTCCGGCCACGGTCCTGCTGCCGATGCTTGTCACGGGCGCGTTCGTGTTCGTGGTGTCGAGCTGCTGCGATGTGCTGGAAAACAACCGCGCCCGCTACACGGTCGCGCCGCTGCTCACCTTGGGCGCTGCATTCTGGCTGCGCTGCTGGCTCGGCACGTTGAGCCTCACGGTCGTTCGGCCGTCGCGGCTCCCTGCAGTGCCCCGGCGATCAAGCTGAGTTGTCGCGCCATTCGGCCGAGCGCCGGATGGTTGCGGTCGACCGGTTCCGGGTTGGGCAGGGCCCCGCCCCGCTCGATGGCGGCGAAGCTCTCGGCCACCCAGCGGCGCCACGCCGCCGGCGTGGCCGGGTCGGTGCCGGCTTGCGCCGGATCATGCTGCAACGCCAGCAGCCGCGCGGCCAGGCGTCGCAGCGCCGCATCCACCACAAGCCCGGTCTCGGCCTCGAGCCGCGCCGAGCCGCGGGGCTCGTGCAGCGCCCGGCTCAGCGCCGCCTCCAGATTGTTGCTGGCGAGCCCAGCGGCTCGGCGGACCGTCTCGAGCTGTCCGGCGGCGACGGTGCCCGGCTCCGCCAGCGCCGCCAGCTCGAGGTCGGCATAGGCGGAATGGGCGCGGATCGCCGTCGTGAGCGCCTGGCGAACCCGCACCGGCTCCCAGCTCGGCCACAGCAGCGCGCCGCCGGCGACCGCCAAGGCGCCGCCGGCGACGGTGTAGGCGGCGCGGAAGCCGGCGATCAGGAACTCGCTGGTGCCGGGGCGGCCGAGCTCGCTGAGCAGCACCACCATCGGGGTGAGGCAGGCCATGAACAGGCCGAAGCTGACGGCGCGGCAGGCGAAGGCGGCGACCGCGAGCGGCGCCATCACCAGGGCAGTGGCGAGCGGCGTGTGCACGATCACCGCAATGGCCGCCGCCGCGACGCCGCCCAGCACCGTCCCGGCGCTGCGTTCCAGCGCCTTCTGCCACGTCAGGGCGAAGAACGGCTGCAGCGTCAGCACCAGCGTGATCGTGAGCCAATGTGCGTACGCGTTGCCGGAGGACAGGGTGAAGGCGAGCGCCGGGGCGGCAACCACGCCGGCGCGGACGGCATGGCGCAGCACCGCGGAGTCCCAGCGCAGGTTGGCGCGCGCCGGTGTCAGCACGCGATCCAGGCCGTGCGCGGCCGAGCTTTCGGTGCCGTCGATGCCGGGCAGCAGACCTTCCGGCGTGGTCAGCAGCAGCGCGATCCGCAACCGGGCAACCATCGCCTCGGCCAGGCCGGACAGGGCCGGCACTGTCGCGAGCGCGGCAACGGCGTCGAGCAGCTTGGCCGTGACCGCCCGGACGTCCGGGTCGTCACTGGCCCGGTCGCGGGCGGTGGCGTCGGCCAGCGCCGCGAGCAGCAGGCGCAAGGCGGGAAGGGCGTGCCGAGCGGCTTCGCGCGTGGTGGTATCGGCGTGCTCGAGCACGTCGGACAACGCGATCAGCACGCCGAACAGCTGGTCGGCGGCCTCGACCTGGATCAGCGACTGGTTGGCGCGCGGGCTGCCGCCGCCGCGAATCCGCAGAGTGTCGAGCACCAGGACGCGCGCGGCCTCGATGCCGTCGCGGACGTGCCGTCGGTGGGCGCGGGCGTGCTCGGCCCAGTCGACGCCCTCGTGCCCCTCCAGCAACGGGACGAGGTCGGTGACCATGGCGCCGAGCCGGCGAAACACCGTGGCGACCGCGAGCCTGGCCGGGCGGAACGGGTGCAGCCGCCAGAGCACCATGGTCAGCGCCAAGGCCCACAGGCTGCCGGCGCCGAACAGGGCGCCCAACTCGAGCACCTCCGTGACCGGTTCGATGCGGTCGAGCGACAGCACGGTGACGACGATCAGCAGGTTGCCGACCTGCTGCGCCGCCTGACCCCAGACACGGGCGAAGCTGAACGCGACGATCAGCATGCTGGCGAGCGGCACGACGAACGGCAGGCCGAACGGGCGCAGCAGGCCGAAACCCACCGTCAGCGCCGTACCGGTCGCGGCAAAGGCGAGCAGCGCCGGGACACGCCGGCGCACCGGCCCGCCGGCGTCGCAGAGGCAGGTCAGCAGGGCGCCGAGGGCGGATTCGGCCAGCGCCGGCAAGCCGGCCCACTCGGACAGCAGCATGGTCGCCGCAACGGCGAGGGCAGCGCGGAGCCCTTCCTCGATGCTGATCGCGCGCAGGTCGAGGCTGACCGGCAGGCGGGACAGGTCAGCCTCGGGGCCGGCGCGCCACGAGCGCCAGGGGCGTCGCGCAGACCAAGTCGTCATGACGTCAACACAACAGCATTCACGACATGGCCGGACTTGATCCAGCCATCCCGCGCCGGGTGGCACAGTGCGCCAACCCGGACGAGATCCCCGGATCAAGTCCGGGGATGACGCTGCCGGACCGGTGGGCGAGGAGGTTTGGCTCCGACCCGGTCAGGCCGCCTTGGCCATTTGGCGCAAGACGTACTGCAGGATGCCGCCGTTGCGGTAGTAATCGGCCTCGTCCGCGGTATCGACCCGGCACAGCACCGGCACCTGGTCCACCTTGCCGCCGGTCCGGTGGATGGTCAGCATCAGCTCCATGCGCGGGGTCAGCGCCTCGAGGCCGAGGATGTCGATCACCTCGGTGCCGTCGAGCCCCAAGGAGTGCCGGGTGGTGCCGTCCTTGAACGTCAGCGGCAGGACGCCCATGCCGACCAGGTTGCTGCGGTGGATGCGCTCGAAGCTCTCCACCACGACCGCCTTCACGCCCAGCAGCGCGGTGCCCTTGGCGGCCCAGTCGCGGCTGCTGCCCATGCCGTATTCCTTGCCGCCGAACACGATCAGCGGCACGCCTTCCTTCTTGTAGCGCATGGCGGCGTCGTAGATCGGCATTTGCTCGCCGTCCGGCTGGTGCTTCGTCCAGCCGCCTTCGATCGTCCCCGCGGGGCCGGCCATCATCTCGTTCTTGATGCGGATGTTGGCGAACGTGCCGCGCATCATGACCTGGTGGTTGCCGCGGCGGGCGCCGTAGCTGTTGAAGTCACGCTGCATCACCTGGTGCTCGCCCAGGTAGTCGCCGGCCGGGCTTTCCTTCTTGATGTTGCCGGCCGGGCTGATGTGGTCGGTGGTGATGTTGTCGGCGAACAGGGCCAGCACCCGGGCGCCGATTATGTCGGTCACCGGCGGCGGGGTCATGGTGATGCCCTCGAAATAGGGCGGGTTCTGCACGTAGGTGCTGCCGCCGTTCCAGCGGTAGGTCTCGCTGGAGGTGTCGACCTCGATCGCCTGCCATTCCTCGGTGCCCTTGAACACCTCGCCGTAGCGGGCGATGAACTGGTCGCGGCCGAGGCGCGGCGCGCACCGTGTCGAAGATCTCCTGGTCCGACGGCCAGATGTCCTTCAGGTAAACCGGCTGCCCATCCGGGCCGGTGCCGAGCGGCGCGGTGGTGATGTCCTCGTTCATGGTCCCGAGCAGGGCGTAGGCGACCACCAGCGGCGGGCTGGCGAGGTAGTTGGCGCGCACGTTCGGGTGCACCCGGCCCTCGAAATTGCGGTTGCCGGACAGCACCGACACGGCGACCAGCTTGTTGTCCTCGATGGCGTCCGCGATGGCCTCGTCGAGCGGGCCGGAATTGCCGATGCAGGTGGTGCAGCCATAGCCCACAAGCTGGAAGCCGAGCGCGTCCAGCTCGGTGCTGAGCCCGGCGCGGTCGAGGTACTCGGTCACCACCTGGCTGCCGGGGGCGAGGGAGGTCTTCACCCACGGCTTCGGCCGCAGCCCCTTGGCGCGCGCCTTCTTGGCCAGCAGCCCGGCACCCAGCATCACATAGGGGTTGCTGGTGTTGGTGCAGGAGGTGATGGCGGCGATCACCACGTCGCCATGGGTGATCTCGTAATTCGTGCCGTGCACCGCGACTTTCTTGCCGGCGTCATTGGCGGGGACGCCGAGGCCCTTGGTGAGGTCGGTCCTGAACGCCAACGAGGCGTCCTTCAGCAGCACCTTGTCCTGTGGCCGCTTCGGCCCGGCGATGCTCGGCATCACGGTCGCGAGGTCCAATTCGACAATGTCGGTGTAGACTGCGTCGGGCGTGTCGCGCTCGACCCACATGCCTTGCGCCTTGGCGTAGGCTTCGACCAGCGCGATCCGCTCCTCGGCGCGGCCGGTCAGGCGCAGGTAGTCGAGCGTGGTGGCATCGACCGGGAAAATGCCGCAGGTCGCGCCGTATTCGGGCGCCATGTTGGCGATGGTGAGGCGCGTGGAGACCGAGAGGTCGGCCAAGCCGGGGCCAAAGAACTCGACGAACTTGCCGACCACGCCCTTTTTGCGGAGCATCTGGGTCACGGTCAGCGCGAGGTCCGTCGCGGTGCTGCCCTCGGGCAGCGCGCCCGTCAGGCGGAAACCGATCACGTCGGGGATCAGCATGGCGATCGGCTGGCCGAGCATGGCCGCCTCGGCCTCGATACCGCCCACGCCCCAGCCGAGCACGCCGATGCCGTTGGCCATGGTGGTGTGGCTGTCGGTGCCGAACAGGGTGTCGGGGTAGGCGACGGTCTCGCCGCCGATCTCGGCGGTCCAGACCGTCTCGGCCAGGTATTCGACGTTGACCTGATGGCAGATCCCGGCGCCCGGCGGGACCACGCGGAAATTCTCGAACGCCGACTGGCCCCAGCGCAGGAAGGTGTAGCGCTCACCGTTGCGGGAGAACTCGGTTTCCATGTTCTTGCGCAGGCTGTCGGCACTGGCCGAGAAGTCCACCATCACCGAGTGGTCGATCACCAAATCCACCGGCACCAGCGGGTTTACCTGGTCCGGCCGGCCGCCCAGCTGTTTGATGCCGTCGCGCATGGCGGCGAGGTCGACCACCGCAGGCACGCCGGTGAAATCCTGCATCAGGATGCGGGCAGGGCGGAACGGCACCTCGCGCGTGCTGCTGCCCGTCTTGGCCCAGTCGGCGATGGCGCGGGCGTCGTCCACGGTGTAGCTGCCGCCATTCTCGAACCGCAGCACGTTTTCCAGCAGGATCTTGAGGCTGACCGGGAGCCGGCTCACATCCTCGCCCAAGGCTTGGCCGGCCGCCGGGAGCGAAAAGTAGCCGTAGGTCTTGCCCGCCGCGGTGAGCGTCTGCCGTGTCTTGAGGCTGTCGTGCCCGATCATGTTCATCGCTGCGGGGCCCTTTGCTGCTGTCGTGAAGGCGATCTCGGCGCCTGCGGTCTTGCCGGTGCGTGGCTTAAACCATAGAGGTGCCAACGCGTCCACGGGCGCTCAACCGGATATGGGCCACATGGCGAGCGGTTTCATGGGCCTAGTCGCAAGCGGGGTGTCGGCGTTCCGGGGCGAGCGTCTCGTGTTGCGCGACGTATCTATTGAACTCGAGGATGGTGGCGCCTTGCTGCTGCTGGGCGCCAACGGCTCGGGCAAGAGTACCCTGCTCCGGGTGCTGGCGGGGTTGAAGCGGCCCGAGGCGGGGTCCGTGCGGTGGCGCGGGCAGGAGGTCGCCGAGCCCGGCGCCGACCTCGCCTACCTCGGACACCTCGACGCGTTGAAGCTGGGACTGACGGTGCGCGAGAACCTGGCGTTCCCGCCGGCTTCGGACCACGCGCTCGGCCCGCTCGGCTTGCTGCCGCTGGTCGACGTGCCGGTGCGGTTCCTTTCCGCCGGGCAGCGGCGCCGGGTGGCGCTGGCGCGTCTCGTGGGGCGGGGCGCCGGGCTGTGGCTGCTGGACGAGCCGACGCTCGGGCTCGATGCCGGCTCGGTCGAGGCGCTCGGCGGCTTGCTCGCGGCGCATCGGGCGGCGGGCGGGGCGGTGGTGGCGGCCACCCACTTGCCGCTGCCGCTGCCGCGTGCGGCCGAGACTCGGTTGTGATCGCCTTGCTCGGGCGGGAGCTGCGGCTCTCGCTGCGGCACGGGGCCGATACGCTGGCCGCGGTGTTGTTCTTCGTGTTGGCGGCGGCATTGTTCCCGCTCGCGATCGGCCCGGCGCCGGAGACGCTGGCGCGGCTCGCCCCGGGCATCGTCTGGGTCGGCGCGCTGCTGGCGGCGCTGCTGCCGCTCGATCGGATGTTCGGGGCCGACTATGACGACGGCTCGCTGGACCAGCTCTTGTTGAGCGGGTTGCCGGCGGCGCTGGTGGCCGGGGTCAAGGCGACGGCGCATTGGCTCGGGACCGGATTGCCGCTGCTGCTGGCGGCCGGGCCGGTCGCGGTCATGCTGCAGATGCCCGAGGCGCTGCTGCCGGTGCTGCTGGCCGGGTTGCTGCCGGGCACCTTGGCGTTGTCGCTGCTGGGCACGTTGGGCGCGGCGGCCGTGGTGGGCGCGCGCCGCGGCGGCGTGCTGCTGCCGCTGCTGGTGCTGCCGATGGCCACGCCGGTGCTGATCTTCGGTGCGGCCGCGGTGGAGGCGGCGGGCAGCGGCAGCACGCCGCGGCCGCATCTGCTGCTGCTATGCGCGGTGCTGGCGGCCGCGGTGCCGCTCTGTCCGCTGGCGGCCGGCGCCGCGCTGCGCGGGGCGGCGGAGTGATGGTGAGTGGCTGGCTCAGGCCCGCGCGGCGTAGTCGAGCGGCAAGGCGGTGGTGGATTTCAGCACTTCCATCGCGAAGCTGGCGCTGACGTCGTAGAGCTCGATCCGGGCGATCAGCCGCTTGTAGACGGCGTCGTAGGCTTCGATGCCCGGGACCACGATGTGCAGCAGGTAATCGACTTGGCCGGCCATGCGGAAGAAGCCGACCACCTCCGGCATGTCCAAAACGCAGGCGCAGAACTGGTCCGACCATTCCTTGCGGTGCTGATTGGTGCGGACGGCGACGAACACGTTGACGCCGGCATTGACCTGCGCCGGGTCGAGCAACGCGACCCGGCCCTGGATCACCCCGGCCGCCACAAGCCGCTGCACCCGGCGCCAACAGGGGGAGGCGGAGACACCGGCACGCTCGCCGAGCTCCGCCATCGGCATGCTGCAATCCCGCTGCAGCCAATACAGGATGCGGCGGTCTATCTGATCCAGAGGATAGGATTGCGACATACGCGGCCTTAATGGAATCACCATGCCAAACTTCGCCGGATCGCTACCGATACGCAATCAGATTGTGCGCGAGGTCGGGCAAGGTTGTGCCGACCGCAACAGGAGACCCGCCATGGCCGTGTCGTTTACCCAGCATCCGCACGAGGTCGGCGAGACATACGGGCAGCATTTCGTGGTTGCGGCCGGGTTCGGTGTCTCGATGCTGATCGGTGGATTGGCGTGCCTCGTGCACGCACTCTTGCCGTTTCTGTGCACAAAAACCGGGTCGGGCACGATCCGGCGGCTGCATGACCGCATGGTCACCAGCCGCAACCGCGCGGCGGTGCCGGACGGCATGCCCACGCGATAGCAGGCGTCAGCCGTCGGCGCGGGCGATCCAGGGAATGCTGGAGATCTCGATCCCTTCCTCGGCCAGCGACTCGGCCTGTTCGGGGGTGGCGTCGCCATAGATGGACCGGGCGTCCCGCTCGCCGCGATGGATGGCGCGCGCTTCCTCAGCGAACCGGTCGCCGACGTGCTCGCAGCGCTGCTCGATCTCGGACCGCAGGCGTTGCAGTTGGGCGCGGAGGACGTCCGGCAGTTGCTTCGCCGCGACCGGCGCGGGCGCGATCGGTTCCTGCGGGGTTGACGGCGGCGGGGCCGCGGGTTCGCGACGCCGGCCGATGGCGGGGGCCATCAAAGCGCGATTGACCTGCACATCGCTGCAGTGGGGACACGCAACCTGACCGGCCTGGGCCTGCTTCTCGAATGTCGTGCTGTCGCGGAACCAGCCATCGAAGGCGTGGTTGCGGCTGCAGATCAAATCGTAATGGATCATTTCAGCGTGAGCATGCGGATCAGCCTGACCTGGGAGCGACGCCGCAAGTCAGCAAGGCCTTTATGACAGTTTTTGACGAGACCGGGACGGCGCAGCCGCCCGGTTCCGCCCATGTTATGCGGCGGCGAGGAACTCCATCGCCGCGTCCACGCCGCCGCGCCCATGCGGGACGTCGTTGATCCGCAGGCTCATCTCGACCGCTCCCAAGGTCCCGAGGATCATGGGTTCGTTGAGATCGCCCAGGTGGCCGATACGGAACACGTGTCCGCCCAACGGCCCCAAGCCACCGCCGAGCGAGACGTTGAACTTGTCCAACGCTGTCTTGCGCATGGCGTCGGCGTTGTGGCCCTCGGGCATCAGCACTGCCGTCACGCTGTCGGACAGGCGGCTCGGGTCGAGGCAGTAGAGCTGCGGGCCCGCGTTGCCGGACCACGTCCGCACCGCGCGCCGGGCGGCCTCCGCCAGCCGGTGATGCCGGGCAATGACCGCCGGCAAGCCCTCGAGTTCGATTAGCCGCAAGCTCTCCTGCAGGCCGTAGAACAATGACACCGGCATGGTGCCGACGAAGCTACGATGCGGCCGCTTCGTCATCTCGGACCAGTTGAAGTAGTGCTTCTGCAAGGTCGAGCGTGCGTGGGCCGCCATGCCCTTCGCCGAGACGGCGGTAAAGCTGAAGCCGGTCGGCAGCATCAGCCCCTTCTGGCTGCCGCCGACGACCGCGTCGATGCCCCAGTCGTCCATCTTGAACTCGAGCGATCCGAGCGAGCTGATGGTGTCCACCAGCAGCAGCGCATCGTGCTTGGCCGCGTCGATCGCCGGGCGGATGCCGGTTATCGGCATGGCGAGGCCGGTCGCGGTCTCGTTGTGCACCGCGAGCACCGCCTTGATGGCGCCGCCGGTGTCGGCCTTCAACGCGGCCTCGACCGCGGCCGGGTCGATGCCCCGGCGCCAATCGGCCTTGACCACCTGCGGCACCAAGCCGTGCGCCTGCGCCATCTCGGCCCAGTCCTCGCTGAAGTAGCCGCTTTCGAGCACGAGCACCGTGTCCCCGGCCGAAAGCAGGTTCACGAGCGTCGCTTCCCAGGAGCCGTGGCCGGACGCGGTGTAGAAGAACAACTCGCCCGAGGTGCCGACCACGCGCTTCAAGCCGTCGACCGCCTGGGTGTAGACGGCGTTGAATTCGGGGTCGTTGAAGTCGATGGTCGGCCGGTCCATCGCCCGCAGCACGCTGTCAGGGATATTGGTCGGGCCGGGGTTGCTGAAGAACTGCCGGCCAGGCTTGCGCGTCATTGCGGTCTCGCTTGCTGTGGGCGCCTCACCCGGGAAGGGGTACGCGGGTGTACGCGAACTCCGATTGACCGCAGCACCGGACGCCGGGCTTGTCCAGCCCAAACGGACGCCGCCGCTGGCGCGAACCCGGTTTGGCCCTATCTTGCCGGCAACGATCGAGGAACCGCCACATGGATTTCAGCATCCCATCCGACCTGGCCGCGCTGCAGGACCGCACCCGCGCGCTGATCCTGCGAGCGCATCCTGCCGATGGAGACCGACCGGCGGCAGGGGCCGCACGGGCCGGAGGAGGCGCTGCGACAGGAGCTGCAGGCGATCGTGCGCGAGGCCGGGTTGCTGGCGCCGCACGTTTCTGCGGAGTGGGGCGGCCAGGGGTTGAGCCATGTCGGCAAGGCGCTGCTGTTCGAGGAGGCCGGGTATTCGCTGCTGGGTCCGCTGGCGTTCAACATCGCCGCCCCCGATGAGGGCAACATGCACCTGCTCGACGTCGTCGCGACGGCCGCGCAGAAGGAGCGCTGGCTGCGGCCCCTGGCGGCGGGGGCGATCCGCAGCTGCTTCTGCATGACCGAGCCGCCGCCCGGCGCCGGCTCCGATCCGGCGGCGCTGGCAACGACGGCGGTGCGGGACGGCGGCGACTACGTGATCGACGGCGCGAAATGGTTCACCACCGGGGCGGTCGGCGCCGGCTTCGCGATCGTCATGGCGCGGATGAGCGGCGGGCCGGAGGACGGCCGTGCGACCATGTTCCTGGCGGACATGGACCGGCCCGGCATCCGAGTGGAGCGCACCATGGACAGCCTCGACAGCAGCTTCCCGGGCGGCCATGCGGTGGTGCAGATCGAGGGGTTGCGGGTGCCGGCCGATGACGTGTTGGGCGAGGTGGGGCAGGGGTTCCGCTACGCCCAGGTGAGGCTGGCGCCGGCGCGACTGACGCATTGCATGCGCTGGTTGGGGGCAGCGCGGCGAGCGCAGGACATCGCGGTCGCCTACGCCGCCAAGCGGGAGGCGTTCGGGCGCAAGCTGGCCGAGCACGAGGGCGTCGGCTTCATGCTGGCCGACAACGACATGGACATCCGCACCGCGCGGCTGACGATCTGGCACACCGCCTGGCTGCTCGACCAGGGCGAGCGGGCCGGCACCGAAAGCAGCATCGCCAAGGTGGTGTGCAGCGAGGCGATCTGGCGCGTGGTGGACCGCTGCGTGCAAGTGCTGGGCGGCCAGGGAGTGACCGGTGAGACGGTGGTCGAGCGCATCTTCAAGGAAGTTCGCGGCTTCCGCATCTATGACGGGCCGAGTGAAGTGCATCGTTGGGCGCTGGCCCGGCATCTGGTCAAGCACGGTGCGAACCGGTGAGCGGTTCGGCGTCCGGGACGGGGTGATAGTCACGACAGGGGGGCGGGGGCCTCGGTCGGCGGTGCCGAAGCCCATTTGGCGCCGGCGTAGGGCAGCCCCGGCGACGGCGGATTGGCGGCCACCGGATTTGCCGCCGCCCTCGGCCCGACTGGGATGATCTGCGTTCAGGCGGCTCGTCGTTGATCCGGACGCAGCGAACCGATCGACCTTACGATCGCCTGGCACAACTCCTCGCTTGGCGCCGACCATTGCAGGTGCAGGGAGTCAGTCTCCTCCCCGGCGACGCGGACGGCGGCTCGCGGCAGGCCGGCGACGACCAGCGCCGCCTTGGTGTCCAGGGGCGCCGGGACGGGCCGGGCTGACACGAACCAGGCCCCCCCGACCGAGAGGTCCTTGATCCTGCCTTGGTAGACCACGCCCGCAATCTCGATGGTGGCGGTCAGTGAAACCGGGTGGCGAACCTCGCTGCGCCGGTCGAGCTCCTCGACTTGCTGACGAAGGACCCTGACCAGATCGGATTTCAGCTTGGAAACCGAGCCGTCGATATTCTGCGCGACCTGCGCCATCTCGCCCATCGTCGCCTCGCACCTTGTCGCGTCCTGCGACACGAGGTCCATGCGTCCGGCCATGCGTTCGGATGCGGTGCTCGACTGCGAGGCGCTTTCGGACACGGCGGCGACTGCGACCGATTGCTGCTCGGCGGCCGCGGCCACGGCGGTGGCGATCGCATCGATGTCGGTGACGGCTCGGCCAATCCCGCTCATCGCTTGCAACGCGTCGCGGGTCACGGGATAGATGCTGTCGATGCGTTGGCGGATGCGCTCGGTGCTTCGCGCGGTTTCCAGTGCCAGGGACTTCACCTCGCCGGCGACGACTGCGAAACCCTTGCCGGCGTCGCCCGCCCGCGCGGCTTCGATGGTGGCGTTCAGCGCCAGCAGGTTCGTGCGGCCGGCGATCTCGGCGATGAGGGCGGCGACGTCGCCGATCTCGTGGACGTTCGCCTGCAACGCATCGAACGTGCCTCGAGCCGCTTCGGTCTGCTCGACCGCCGAGCGGGTGGCGGCAGCGGCCCGGTCCATCTGCTGCGCGATTTCCTGGATGGCCGAGTTCAGCTCATCGGCGTTGCCGGCGACGACTTGCGCGCTTTGGCGACACTGCCCGGCGTCGCCCGTGGCGTCCCTGACGTCGCGGGCAATGCCGGCGATCGTCGTATGCACCTTGCCGGACACCTCGACGACCTGAGCCGTGCTGGCCTGGACCGTCTCCATGGCGGTCTGAGTCATGAGCTCGATGCGCTTGCCGATCTCACGAATGGCGTCGGCGCGTTCTCCGGCCGCCTTGGCGTCGGCTTGCGCCTGCGTGTGCTGCAGCACACGCGCCTGACGCGCGGTGTCGCGGAACCGGGCCGTGGCAATGCACAGCTGGCCGATCTCGTCCCGGCTGCGAACTTCGGGGGGAACGGCGTCGAGGTCGTCAGCGACCAGCCGGTTGATGACCCCGACCACCTGCCGCAACGGCGACGTAACCCGGTTGAGGATGAACCAGCCCGCCGCGCCGACCACCGTGAGCCCGGCCAGCAGCATCGCCGCGGCCTTGAAAGCGGCGAAGCGAGCCGCCTGCCGCTCGGCATCGAGCACGGCGTCCATCTCGGCGCTGGCGGCACGCTGGGCTGCCAGCATGGTGTCGATTGCCGTGGTCAGTTGCTGAAACCAGACTTGGCTGGAGACCGGCCAGGCCCCACCCTCGGCCGCGGCGCGCAGAACCGTCGACCGCAGCGCGGCAACGGTGCCGAACCATGATCCCCGGACGGCTTCGATCGCGGTGCGGACCTCGGGTGGCTCGAACGCCACCCTGGCATCGACTTCGGACCAGGCGCCCTCGATCCGTCCGTCCAATGCCGCGAGCTGAAGCACCTCGGACGGCGTTGCCGGCGTGCCGCGGCCGATGAGGCCGTTGACCGAGCCGCGCAAGCGGCCGCCGAACTCGCTCATTTCGGCCAGGCGGTCACGCAGCGCGATCAGGCGGGTGGCGACCGCCTCCGTGCTGGCGTCGGTATCGACCGCGCGCCGTTTCGCGACCACTGCTTCGATCATGCCGGTTGCTGCGTCGAAAAACACGCGCGGTGCAGGGGGGGCCGCCTTGGTCGCGAGAAAGCGGTCGACGCTTGCGCGCAAGGCTGACAGCTCGGCGAGGCGGGCCCGAAGGTCGGACGAAGCCACACCGGGCAAATCGGCAAGCGCCCGATCCAGCGCCGTTGCCGAGGCCGCGCGGCTGGCCGCGATCTGCTCGGCGACGCCAGCGGCGGCCTGATCGGGCGCGGCGAGTAGGCCGGCGGTCAACCCGCGTTCCTTGGCGAGCGCCCCGGCTAGCCCGAGCAGGGCGGAGCTGGTGCCGTTCAAGGAGCGATGCACGGTGGCTCGCTGGATCTGCTGCTGCGCCGGCAGGAGATCGGCAATCAACAAGCCGGACAGGGCAATCCCGAGCACGCCCAGCGCAGCCATCAAGCGGGTGGTCAGGGACATCGACGCCTCGTCGTTGAGCGAGACCCCGATCATGACCGCTGACCTTTAACGCCGAGTTAGTGCCGCGGCCGGAACTTGCTTGGCCGAACCGCGGTGTCAGCCCGGCGTTTGCGCCGGGTGCACGAGGGAGGCCCGAGATGACGGCACGCACGCCGGAGGGAAGTTTGGTCCGCTATGCCGTCGTCGGCGCCGGTTGGATCAGTCAGGCGGCGTTCATGCCCGGCGTCGCGCAAACCGGCAACTCGGCGCTGACGGCGATCGTGACCGGCGATCAGAAAAAGGCGGAGGCGCTCGGCGCTCGCTACGGGATCGAGCGCACCTACCATTACGACGCTTACCGCGCGGCGTTGGACAGCCGCGGGTTCGAGGCGATCTACCTCGGTCTGCCGAACGATCAGCACCGGCAGTTTGCCGTGCCGGCGCTCGAAGCCGGCATTCACGTGCTGCTGGAGAAGCCGATGGCGACTAGCGAGGAGGACTGCCGGGCGATCGAGGCTGCGGCGCGGTCGTCGGGCGCCAAGCTGATGATCGCGTACCGGCTGCATTTCGACCCGGCGACGCTCGAGGCGATCCGCATCGAGCAGTCGGGCACGCTGGGCCGGGTATGGCTGTTCAGCTCCGTGTTCGCGCAGCCGGTGGCGCGCAGCAACCACCGCGCCCGGCACGGTTTCTGGGCCGGGCCGGTGGCCGATATGGGGCCATACCCGATCAACGCGGCGCGCAACCTGTTCCGCGCCGAGCCGATCGAGGTGATGGCCTGGGGCACTCGGCACGACCACCTCGGCTACGAATTCGAGGACACGGTGTCGGTCATGCTGCGCTTTCCCGGCGGTCGGATTGCGCAGTTCACCGTGGCGTACGGCTTGAACACGATGAACCAATACCGCATCTGCGGCGACCGCGGCGACCTCGTGGTCGAGCACGGCTACGCGTTCCCGGGGCCGCTGCGCCACCGGCTCACGATCGGCGACGCCACGAGCGAGCGGAGCTTCGCGGCGTCGGATCAGTTCGGCGCCGAAACGCGCTATTTCTCCGACTGCATCCTCAACGACCACGATCCGGAGCCGGATGGCGAGGAGGGACGGCTCGACGTGCGGGTGGTGGCGGCAATCGAGCGCGCGCTGCAGACCGGGACGCCGCAAGAGCTGCCACCCTTCCATCGGGCGAAGCATCCGTTGCCGGCGCAGGCGGTGGAGCTGCCGCCAGTCAAGCCGCCGCCGCTGGTGAATGCCGCGGCGCCTTCGGACGGGTAGGCGCCCCGGCGGCGGTTGCCTTGCAGGGCCACCTGGTGCGCCAGTCCGAGATAGCGGGCGCGCGGCTGCACCGTTCAAGCGGCGAGTTCGGCGATGTAGTTGATCGACAGGTCGCGGCCTTCGCGCCAGGTGCGGCGGACCGGGTCGAAGCGCATCCCCGCCGTGGCGCGCAGCCGCAATCCGGACGCCTTGGCGCCGGCGGCAAGTTCGGCCGGGGTGACGAAGCGCCGCCACTCATGGGTGCCGACCGGCAGCAACCGCATCACGTATTCGGCCCCGAGCTTAGCGACCAGCAGCGACTGCGCGGTGCGGTTCAGGGTGGAGATGAACAAGCGGCCGCCGGGTTCGAGCAGGGCGGCGACAAGGCCGAGAAAGGCGGCGTGGTCGGTGACGTGCTCGATCACCTCGAGGGCGGTGATGACCGGGAACCGCGCCCGCTCGGCCACGAGGTCCTCGGCGGCGCCGACCCGGTACTCGACGGCGACGCCGGTAGCGGCGGCATGGGCGCGGGCGGCGGCGACCGGCTCCGGTGCGGCATCCAGGCCCAGCACCGAATGACCGAGCCGGGCCAGCGCCTCGGCGGCCAACCCGGCGCCGCAGCCGAGGTCGAGCACGCGGCTGCGCGGCGGGATGCGGCGATCAATCCAACCCACCCGGAGCGGATTCATCGCATGCAGCGGCCGCATCGGCCCGTCCGGGTCCCACCAGGTGCCGGCGAGACGGTCGAACCGCGCCACCTCGTCGGGCCGCACCGAGGTGGGGTGGTCCTGCATGCCTGCATCTCGCGTCATTCCGGGGCAAGCATGTTGCCCGGCCCCCATCGCCCCGGTATGTGAACCTGGACAGGACGTGCCGCAAGCCGCCGCAACCGCCGCGGGTAGGCGTTTCACCGTCCGATCCCGACGCTTGGTCCCAAGCACCGGGCCGGTCGGGGCGGACGAACCGAGTTGAATGGGGACCAGGGCCGATCATGGCACGCATCGTGATGAAGTTCGGCGGCACGTCGGTGGCGGACCTCGACCGTATTCGCAATGTTGCCAGTCGGGTAAAGGGCGAAGTTGAGGCCGGCAATGAGGTTGCTGTGGTGGTCAGCGCCATGTCCGGCGTCACCAACCAGCTCGTCGCCTGGTGCCAGCAGCTGTCGCCGCTACACGACTCGCGCGAATACGATGCCGTGGTGGCGACCGGGGAGCAGGTCACGAGCGGATTGCTGGCGATCGCGCTGCATGCGCTGGGGGTGCCGGCGCGGTCGTGGGCCGGCTGGCAGATCCCGCTGCGCACCGACGGCGCGCATGGCCGGGCGCGGATCGAGGCGGTCGAGGGCGAGGCGCTGCTGGCGGCCATGAAGGCAGGGCAGGTGCCGGTGGTGGCGGGGTTCCAGGGCCTCGGGCCGGAGGCGCGGATCTCGACCTTGGGCCGCGGCGGATCCGACACGTCGGCGGTCGCGCTGGCGGCGGCGCTCAAGGCGGAGCGGTGCGACATCTACACCGACGTGGACGGCGTTTACACGACCGACCCGCGCATCACCTCCAAGGCGCGCAAGCTGGACAAGATCGCGTATGAGGAGATGCTGGAGCTGGCTTCGGTCGGCGCGAAGGTGCTGCAGACCCGCAGCGTCGAGTTGGCGATGAAGCAGCGCGTGCGGGTGCAGGTGCTCAGCAGTTCCTTCGAGGACAAGCCGGGCACGCTGGTGGTGGACGAGGACGAGATCGTGGAACAAGCAATCGTATCCGGCATCGCCTACTCGCGCGACGAGGCAAAGATCACGCTGCGGCACGTGCCGGACCGGCCCGGCGTAGCGGCAGCGATCTTCGGCCCGCTCAGCGCGGCCAACGTGAACGTGGACATGATCGTTCAGAACGTCAGCGCGGACGGCTCGACCGATCTTACCTTCACCGTCGGCCGCATCGACCTGCCGCGGGCGCAGGCGATCCTGGCCGAGAACGCCGAGGCGATCGGCTCGACCACCGTCGTGACCGATCCGGATGTGGCGAAAATAAGCGTGGTGGGGGTCGGCATGCGCAGCCATGCCGGCGTTGCCAACACCATGTTCTCCACCCTGGCCGGCAAGGCGATCAACATCCAGGTCATCTCCACCTCCGAGATCAAGGTCAGCGTGCTGATCGCCGCCGAGTATACCGAGCTTGCGGTCCGTGCCCTGCACACCGCCTATGGTCTCGATGCCGGCTGAGCATCCCGCCTCCGCACTCGATCGGCTCTGGTCCCGCGGCACCGCCTTTCTTGGCACCCGCACCGCCATCATGGGCGGGGCGATGAGTTGGGTCAGCGAGCGGAGGCTGGTCTCGGCGATCAGCAACGCCGGCGGCTTCGGCGTGCTGGCCGGCGGCTCGATGGGGCCAGAGGCGCTTGCGGCGGAGATCGGCGCCACCCAGGCGCTGACCCGGGCGCCGTTCGGGGTCAACCTGATCACGATGCATCCCGAGCTCGATGCGCTGATCGATGTGTGCCTCCGGGCACACGTGGGCCATGTCGTGCTGGCCGGCGGGGTGCCGAAGGGAGCGGCGGTGCGCCGGGTCAAGGATGGCGGCGCGCGAGTGATCGGCTTCGCCCCGGCGCTGCCGATGGCGCATCGCATGATCCGCGCCGGGGTCGATGCGCTGGTGGTGGAGGGGTCGGAGGCCGGCGGCCATATCGGCCCGGTCTCGCTCGGCGTGCTGGCGCAGGAAATCCTGCCGGCCATCAGCGAGGTGCCGGTTTTCGTGGCCGGCGGGATCGGCCGCGGCGAGGCGATCGCCGCCTATCTCCGGATGGGCGCCGCCGGGGCGCAGCTCGGCACCCGGTTCGCGGCGGCGAGCGAGAGCATCGCCCACCCGCGCTTCAAGCACGCCTTCTTCCATGCCCGCGCCCGCGACGCGCAACCGAGCGTGCAGCTCGACCCGAGCTTCCCGGTGATCCCGGTGCGGGCGCTCGCCAACGCCGCGACCGAGCGGTTCCAGCAGCATCAGGCGGAGATGGTGCGCCTCGTCGCAGCCGGCGAGCTGTCGCGTGAGGCGGCGCAACTCAGCATCGAGCATTTCTGGGCTGGTGCGCTGCGTCGCGCGGTGATCGACGGCGACGTCGAGGACGGCTCGATGATGGCCGGGCAGTCGGTCGGCATGGTGACGAGCGAGCAGCCGATCGCCGCCATCCTCGACGAATTGGTGCAGCAGGCCCGGCACGCGCTGGGCGAATCGACGCTGCCGGCAGTGCCCGGCCTGGCTGCTGCACCGCCCCCGGCGCTGGCCACGGCGGGCCCCGAATAGTGACGGGGACCCGCCGGCTGCTCGCCCGGCTTCGCGCCTTGATGGCGGGGGAGGCGGGCGACGGCGCGGCGGTTATGCGTGAGTTGACGCAGATGGTGGCCGCCGAATTGGTGGCCGAGGTGTGCAGCGTTTACGCCATGCGGCCCGGCGACATGCTGGAGTTGTCGGCGACGTTCGGGCTGCGGCCCGCCGCGGTCGGCCGCACTCGGCTGCGGGTCGGCGAAGGGATCGTCGGCTTGGCGGCGGCGACCGGCGGCATCCAGAACCTGCCCGATGCCCAGAACCATCCCGCCTTCGCTTACCGGCCCGAGACCGGGGAGGAGCCGTATGCCTCGCTGCTGGCGGTGCCGGTGCGCCGGGCGGGGCGCACTCTGGGTGTGGTGGTGGTGCAGAACCGCGCGCCACGGACCTACGCCGACGACGAGTGCGAGGTGCTCGAGACGGTGGCAATGCTGCTGGCCGAGCTGCTCAGCAACGCAGGCGCCAGCGACGGGGCGGAGCAGGGCCTGATCGCGACCATGTCGCGGCAATTCTCGGCGACGCCGATCGCCCCCGGCATCGCCATCGGGCCGGTGGTGCTGCACGGCATGGGTGCGCCGCTGCGCCGGCTGCTGGCCGACGACCCGGCGGCCGAGGTGAAGCGGCTGGCGGCGGCGGCGCGGTCGATGCGGCAGTCGCTCGAGGATCTGATCGAGACCCGGCTTCCGGCCGGCGACGGACCGCGCGAGGTGCTGGAGGCGACCCGCATGGTGGCGGCCGATGGCGGCTGGATGCGGCGGGTGCGGGAGGCGATCGAGACCGGGCTGACGGCCGAGGCGGCGGTGCACCGGGTGATGAACGAGGTGCGCGACCGCATGCGCCGCGTCGCCGACCCCTATCTGCAGGAGCGGCTGGCCGATCTCGAGGACTTGGCCGGGCGGGTGCTTTCGGCGCTCGACGGCGGCGGCAGTGACCGGGTGGCCGTGCCGCGCGGCGCCATCCTGCTGGCCCGGCGGCTCGGTCCGGCGCAGCTGCTGGAATGGCACGCGCGCGGGGTCGGCGGCGTGATGATCGAGGAGGGCAGCACCGCCGGCCATGCGGCGATCCTGGCGCGGGCGTTGGGGATGCCGGCGGTGGGCGGCGTGCGCGGCGTGCTCGGCGCCGTCGAGGAGGGCGACACTGCCGTGCTCGACGCCGATGAGGGGCAGCTGATCCTCCGCCCCGACGGCGAGGTGCGGGCCGCCTACGAACGAGCGCTGCGGGTCCGGCAGAAGATCGAGCAGGGCTATGCGGCGCAGCGCGACAGGCCGTCGCAGACCCGCGACGGTGTAGCGCTGCGGCTGCTGCTCAACGTCGGCTTGGGGCTGGAGGTCGAGCAGCTCGACGCCACCGGCGCCGCCGGGATCGGACTGTTCCGCACCGAGATCGCCATGCTGGCGCGCGGCAGCATCGCCGACGTCGCCGAGCAGGCGACGATCTACGGCCGGATCCTGGACGCAGCCGGCGATCGGCCGGTGCGGTTTCGTACCCTGGACCTCGGCGGCGACAAGCTGCTGCCGGAACTCGCCGCCGCAAGTGGAGGAGAACCCGGCGATGGGCTGGCGCAGTCTGCGCATCGGCCTCGACCGGCCGGCGCTGCTGCGGCGGCAGCTGCGGGCGCTGCTGCTGGCCGCGGCCGGGCGGCCGTTGAGCGTGATGTTCCCGATGGTGGCGACCGTCGCCGAGTTCCGCGCCGCCCGCGCGCTGCTGATGGCCGAGGCGGCGCGGGTGCGGCCGACCAGCCAGTTGCTGTCGGTCGGCACCATGATCGAGGTGCCGTCGCTGCTGTTCCAGCTGCCGGAGCTGATGCAGGACGCCGATTTCGTTTCGATCGGCTCCAACGACCTCATGCAGTTCCTGTTCGCCGCCGACCGCGGCACCCCGGCGCTGGCCAGCCGCTACGACCTGCTGAGCCCGCCGGCGCTGGATGCGCTGTCGACGATCGAGGCGGCGGCGCGGCTGGCGGGGGTGGAGGTCTCGGTGTGCGGCGAGCATGCGTCGCGGCCGCTGGAGGCGATGGTGCTGGCGGCGATCGGCATCACGGCGCTGTCGATGCCGGCGGCAAGCCTGCTGCGGATCAAGGCGATGATGGCGAACGTGGACATGGGCGAGCTGCGCGGATTGCTGGCCGCGCTCCGGCGCAACGACCGGGGTGCCGCCAGCTTGCGTGAGCCGATCGCGACGTGGGCCCGGGAGCACGGCCACATCGGTTGAGTTTTGTCAGGACGACTCGGCTTCTGCTGGAAGCACAACCTGCTTGCGTTTAAATCAGGTGACGTGACCTGAGGTGCGGTATGATGCAGGACCGGAAGCCGAGGTTTCAGAAAGCGCCAGGGCTGATGTTGCCGGTGTCCGCCGAGGGCGCGGATGCGGCCGGGCCCGACTGCGGCGCGGCTCGGGTCGGCGGCGAGCTGCGCGCGGCCCGGCAGCGGATCGGCTGGACGTTGCCGGAGGTGGCGGCGAACCTGCGCATCCGGCTGCCTTATCTGGAGGCCATCGAGGCGGGACGGCTCGAGGCATTGCCGGGCAATGCCTACGCGGTCGGGTTCCTGCGCAGCTATTCCACGTTCTTGGGCCTCGATGCGGCGGAGGTGGCGCGGCGGTTCCGGGCGGAGGCGATCGAGGTGAACCGGACGCCGGAGCTGGTGTTCCCGGCGCCGGTGCCGGATCGCGGCGTCCCGGCCGGTGCGGTGGTGTTGCTGGGCGCGGTGATCGCGGTCGGATCCTATGCGGCCTGGTATGGGGTTTCCGGCAACGGGCCCTCGGCGACGGCCGCAGTGGCGCCGGTGCCGGAACGGCTGGCGTCGCTGGCGGCGCCGGCAGTATCGGCCGGGCCGGTCGCCGCGGCCCCGGTATCGCCGACCGTGGCCGCGAACGCCCCTGTCGCCGTGGCCGCTGCGCCGGTGGGGAGCCCTGCGCCGCCCGGGCCGGCCGCGCCGGCCGTGATGGAGACGCCTGCCGCGCCGCCGCTCGACGCGAGCAGATTGGTGCTGCGGGTGAAATCCGACGCTTGGATGCAGGTGCGGGCCAAGCGGGGGCCGATGCTGCTGAATCGAACCTTGCGCGGCGGCGAAAGCTGGCCGGTGCCGCGGGGGCAGCAACTGGTGATGACGACCGGCAATGCCGGCGGCACGGAAGTGCTGCTGGATGGGACGGTGATGCCGCCCTTGGGTGCCGCCGGTGCCGTGCGGCGCGACGTGCCGCTCGACCCCGAGGCGATGCGGCAGGCGGGCCGGCCGTAGCGCCGCGTCGCACGAGGGCCACACCCTCGACGCCGTGGTGCCGGGCGCGGTAGAAGCGGCCGCCGCCGGCGCTTATATCGGTGAGCATCACTCGGGAACGAGGTTCATGAGCTACCGTCCGTACCAGCAGATCGACCGCCGCCGTTCGCGGCAGATCCACGTGGGGTCCGTGCCCGTAGGCGGCGACGCGCCGGTCACGGTGCAGACCATGACCAACACGCTGACGACCGACGTGCCGGGCACGATCGCCCAGATCAAGCGCTGCGAGGAGGCCGGGGTCGATATCGTGCGGGTGTCCTGCCCGGACCAGGAAAGCGCGCTCGCGCTCGCAGCAGATCGTGCCGGCGGTCGGCGTGCCGATCGTGGCCGACATCCATTTCCACTATCGACGCGCAATCGAGGCGGCGCAGAGCGGGGCCGCCTGCCTGCGCATCAACCCCGGCAACATCGGCAGCGCCGAGCGGGTCCGGGAGGTCGTGAAGGCGGCGCGCGACCACAATTGCTCCATGCGGATCGGCGTCAACGCCGGCTCGCTCGACCGGCATCTGCTGGAGAAGTATGGCGAGCCGAACCCGGAGGCGCTGGTCGAAAGCGCGCTGGAGCACGCCAAGATCCTGCAGGACCACGACTTCCACGAGTTCAAGATCTCGGTGAAGGCGTCGGACGTGTTCATGGCGGTCGCCGCTTACCAGCAACTGGCGGAACAATGCGACCACCCGCTGCACATCGGCATCACCGAGGCCGGGTCGAAGCGGGCGGGGACGGTGAAGTCTTCGATCGGGCTCGGCAGCCTGCTCTGGGCCGGCGTCGGCGACACGATGCGGGTTTCGCTGAGCGCGGAACCCGAGGAAGAGGTGCTGGTCGGCTGGGACATCCTGAAGTCGCTCGGCATTCGCCATCGCGGGGTGAAGATCATCTCCTGCCCGTCCTGCGCGCGGCAGGGGTTCAACGTGATCGACACGGTCGGCAAGCTCGAGGAGCGGCTGGCGCACATCAAGACGCCGCTGACGCTCAGCATCATCGGCTGCGTGGTGAACGGGCCCGGCGAGGCGCTGATGACCGACATCGGCGTGACCGGCGGCGGCAATGGCCGGCACATGGTCTACGCCGCCGGCAAGACCGACCACACGATCGAGAGCGGCGACATGATCGAGCGCATCGTCGGCCTGGTGGAAAAGAAGGCGGCGGCGCTTGAGGCGGAGAAGGAGGCTGTCGCAGTAGCGGCGGAGTAAGTTTGGCAGACCTGCAACCGGTCCGCGGCACCCGCGACCTCATCGGCGAGGAGCAGCGCCGGCACGCCCACGTCATCGACACCGCTCGGCGGGTCGCCTCGTTGTACGGCCTCGACGAGTGGGCGACGCCGATCTTCGAGGAGACGCGGGTGTTCGCCCGCACGCTCGGCGACACGTCGGACGTCGTCACCAAGGAGATGTACACCTTCGAGGACCGCGGCGGCGACAGCATCACGCTCCGCCCCGAGAACACCGCCGGGGTATGCCGGGCGCTGGTCAGCAACGGGCTGACCCAATCACTGCCGCAAAAGGTGTTCTACGCCGGGCCGATGTTTCGCTACGAGCGGCCGCAGAAAGGCCGCTACCGGCAGTTCCACCAAATCGGCGCCGAGTTGATCGGCCCGTCCGAGCCACTGGCCGATGCCGAGGTGATCGCGCTGGGCCGGGCGATCCTCGAGGCGCTGGGTGTCGCGGGCAGCACGGTGCTGGAGCTGAACACGCTGGGCGACCTGCCGAGCCGCGCCGCCTATCGGGAGTCGCTGGTGGCCTATTTCACCGCCCATCGCGACGCCTTGTCGGACGACAGCCGGGACCGGCTGGAGCGCAACCCGCTACGGATCCTCGACAGCAAGGACCCCGGCGACAAGGACCTGGTCGCCGACGCACCGACCATCACCCCGTCGCTCACGGCCGAGGCGGCGGCATTCTACGACGGGCTGCGCCGGCACCTGGACCGGTTCGGGGTGCCGTTCGTGGAGAACCCCCGCATCGTCCGAGGGCTGGACTATTACAACCACACCGCGTTCGAGTTCGTGACCACCGAGTTGGGCGCGCAGGGAACGGTCATGGGCGGCGGCCGCTACGACGGGCTGGTGCAGCAGATGGGCGGCCCGAGCGTGCCAGCGGTCGGCTGGGCGGCGGGCGTGGAGCGATTGGCGATGCTGCTCGCCGAGCCGCCCGGCGTCCCGGCCGGGATCGCCGTGGTGCCGCTGGGCGAGGCGGAGGAGGCGGCGGCGCTGACCGCATTGCAGACTTTGCGAGGCGCCGGGCTGCGGGCCGAGATCGCCTATCGCGGCAACATGAAGCGGCGGATGGAGCGGGCCAACCGCATCGGCGCCCGCGCCGCCGTCATTATCGGCAGCGACGAGCTGGCCCGCGGCGTCGCGCAGGTGAAGGATCTGGGCACCGGGGCGCAGACCGAGGTCGCTTTGGGCGATCTGGCGGCGCATCTGTCGGCATGAGCGGCTCGCTCGATTACAAGCTCGACCGCATCGTCGGGCGCGCGGCCGAGCTGCGCAGCTTGCTGAGTGAGGGCAGCGCCGACGGCTATGCCAAGCTCAGCAAGGAGCTATCCGACCTCGAGCCGATCGTCGAGCGGATCGGTGACCTGCGCGCGGCCGAGAGGGCGGCGACGGATGCCGAAGCGATGCTGGCCGACCCGGAGCTGAAGGACCTGGCCGAAGCCGAGCTGCAGGAGCTGAAGGAGAAGCTGCCGGCGCTGCAGATGGAGATCCGCCTCGCGCTGCTGCCGCGGGACGAGGCGGACGCACGCAGCGCCATCCTCGAGGTGCGGCCGGCAGCCGGCGGCGACGAGGCCGGGCTGTTCGCGGCCGAGCTGTTCGGCATGTACCAGAAATATGCGGCCGCTAAGGGCTGGCGGGTCGAAGTTATGGACTACGACGCGACCGAGCTCGGCGGCGTCAAGTCGGCGACCGCAGAGATCACCGGACGCAACGTGTTCGCCCGGCTCAAATACGAGAGCGGCGTGCACCGGGTGCAGCGGGTTCCGGCGACCGAGAGCCAGGGGCGGATCCACACCTCGACGGTCACGGTGGCGGTGCTGCCCGAGGCCGAGGAGGTCGATGTCGAGGTGAACGACGGCGACCTGCGCATCGACGTCTATCGGGCGTCCGGCGCCGGCGGGCAGCACGTGAACAAGACCGAGAGCGCGGTGCGCATCACCCACATTCCCACCGGCGTCGTGGTGGCGATGCAGGAGGAGCGCAGCCAGCACAAGAACCGCGCGAAGGCGATGAAGATCCTGCGCTCCAAGCTGTTCGACGCGCAGCGCAGCAGCGTCGACGCGACGCGGGCGGCGGACCGCAAGAGCCAGGTCGGCACCGGCGACCGCAGCGAGCGCATCCGCACCTACAACTTCCCGCAGGGCCGGGTCAGCGACCACCGCATCGGCCTGACGCTGCACAGCATCGAGCGGATCATGGCGGGCGACCTCGACGAGATCGTCGACCGGCTGACCGCCGAGGACCAGGCGGCGCGCCTGGCGGCCCAGGAATAGCGGGCGCGGCCACCCCGACCGTTGCCGACGCGCTCCGGCTCGCGACGGCTCGCCTGGCCGCGGCGGGCGTCGACACGCCGGCGCTCGACGCGCGGCTGCTGTTGGGTCACGCCATGGGTTGCGACCAGGCGGCGCTGCTGCGCGACCGCTCGCAGCCGGCGCCACTCGGCTTCGAGGCCCTGCTCGCCCGCCGGGCCGGGCGTGAGCCGATGGCGCTGATCCTGGGGCGGCAAGGCTTTTGGACGCTGGAGCTCGAGGTGTCGCCTGCCACGCTGATCCCGCGCGCCGACACGGAGACGTTGATCGAGGCGGCGCTCGCGGCCCGGCCCGACCGCGCGGCGGTGCGCCGGGTGCTGGACCTCGGGACCGGAACGGGCTGCCTGCTGCTGGCGGCCCTGGCGGAGTTTCCCGGCGCGTGGGGGCTGGGGCTGGACTTGGCGACGGACGCGGCGGCGCTGGCGGCCCGCAATAGCCGTGCACTGAACCTTGCCGACCGGGCTTCGTTCGTGGTGGCGGACTGGGCGGCGCCGATCTCGGGCCGGTTCGACCTCGTGCTGAGCAATCCGCCCTATATCGAGACGGACGACGTCGCCGGTCTGATGCCGGAGGTTGCCCGGCACGAGCCCCGGCGGGCGCTGGATGGCGGCGCGGACGGGCTCGACGCCTACCGGGCCCTGCTGGCGGCGCTTCCTGCGCTGCTGGCGCCGGGCGGCCTTGCGGTGTTCGAGCTCGGCGCCGGGCAGGCGGAACCGGTCAGCGGCCTGGCCCGCACCGCCGGCTTCACGCCGGCCGTGCGGGCGGATTTGGGCGGCCTGCCGCGGGCTTTGCTGTTGGAGAAAACCCTTGGCAGACCGCATGCGAATGATTAGCTTCACATAACGCACAGAGGCGTGCCGGCTATTGCCTGCGCCCTGCGGTCCTGATGGATGCTGGTTTGTTCCCGTCCATCCGGGTGTGCGTCGTCACTATGATCGTCTTGGGGGATGCGGACTGGCCTCGTGCCGGGAGCAGGCCGGACGGTCCAACCAGGAAGTGCGCTAGTCAGAATGAACATGAAACGCATGCGCGGACGCAATCATCGCGGCGGGAGGCGGCGGCGGCGGCGGTCCGGTCCGTCACCAGAGCGGCAATACGCCGATGAACCGCAACCACGTGTTCGACAGCAGCGGACCCGATCTGCGCATCCGCGGCACGTCGCAGCAGCTGTTCGAGAAATACCTTCAGCTCGGGCGGGACGCGACCGGCTCTGGCGACCGCGTCATGGCCGAGAGCTACTTCCAGCACGCCGAGCATTATTTCCGCATCCTGAACGCGATGAACCAGGCGGCGCAGCAGAACGGCGCACAGCCCAATGCCGGCGGCAACGGCCAGGGGCAGCAACCGTACCGCCGCCAGGACGCCTCGGACCAGTCCGACCAGCCCGACGTGCAGGACGACGAGCAAACCGACGCCGAGCCGCAGCCAATCGCCGAAGCGCGGCCGATTTCGATCACCGCCGGTTCACCGGAGTAGGAAGCCGGCTGCTGCCCGAAGTGGGGCAGGGCGTCGATTGCTGCCCGCTCAGGGCAGCAAGCCGTGCCGGCGGAACAGCTCGATCAACACCAGGTTTACGTTGAACTTGAACTCGTCCGTGTGCCGCACCCGGTCCAGCGCGTCGGGCAGCGGCCATAGCTCGAATGCTTCGACCTCGCCGTCGCGCGGCTCGGGCGTGAAATCGACGGGCAGGTCCACGTCGTAGCAGTGTAGCCGGTCGCGCCGCAGCCCCTCGCGGCGCTCCATCGCGTAATCGATGGTGCCCACGAAGCGGGCCGGGGCGAGCAGCGCCGCGGGTAGCCCGGCTTCCTCTTCGGCCTCCTTCTCCAGCGTCTGCCAGGGCGACAGCCCGGCCGGCACGCCACCGGCAACGAGGTGGTCGAGCTTGCCGGGTTCCAGCGGCTTGTTTGCGGCCCGCCGCGCCACCCACAGCAGCACCTCGCCCTCGCGCCGCACCAGCCCGTTCAAGTGCACCCCCACCGCGCCGATGCCGAAGCCGGGGAGCGCGCCGCGATCGATCGTGCCGAGCACCGGGCCGTCGGGTGTGGCGCGAACATCGAACGCCTCGCCGCGCCAGGGAAACCGGCCGGCGTCGGCCAGCGCCCGGGAAACGGAGTGCAGCTGCTCGGGGGTCAACGCCACGCCGCCATCGGCCGGCATGCCGCCCGCGGCCAAGACGGGGTCGCGCAAGCTCGGGTCGAGCCAGCCGACATGTTGCCCGGCAACGGTCAACAGCAGCCGGTCGCCCGGCAGCACCGCGTTGTTGCAGGCGGCGACGTGACGGAAAATGGGATCCATCGACCCGATATGGCGGGGCTGCGCCGACCTGCCACCCGCCGTGGTTTTCAGCCGCGGGGTTTTCATGAAGGACCGCCGCCGCCACATACGGCGGATGCGACCCGCCGATACCAGCCCGCCTGTGCTGACTTCTCAGCGCAACGGATTCCAGACCGTCCGCTCCTTGCTCCCATATTTGTGGCCGCGCGGCGAGCCGGTGGCGCGGGTGCGGGTGGTCGCGGCGACGGTGCTGCTGGTGCTGGCGAAGGTCGCGACGGTTTACATCCCGATCGTTTACAGCCATGCGATCGATGCGCTGTCCGCCAAGGGCCAGATGGTGGTGGTTCCGCTGGGCTTGATCGGCGGCTACGTGCTGTTGCGGATCGCCAGCCAGGGTTTCGCCGAGATGCGCGATGCCGTGTTCGCCGCGGTGCAGCAGCGCACGATCCGCAAGGTAGCGCTGCAGACCTTCAAGCACCTGCACGGGCTCAGCTTGCGCTTCCATCTCGACCGCCAGACCGGCGGCATGTCGCGGGCGCTCGAGCGCGGCACCAGCGGCATCGAGGCGGTGCTGCGGCTGGCGGTGTTCAACATCCTGCCGACGCTGTTCGAGGTGTTGCTGGTCACGGCGATCTTGTGGCGGCTGTTCGACTGGCGGTTCGCGGCGGTGACGTTCCTCGCCGTCACGCTCTATGTCGGGTTCACCTTCGGCTTCACCAACTGGCGGGTGCGGTTCCGCCGGACGATGAACGAGATGGACAGCGACGCCCAGACCAAGGCGATCGACAGCCTGCTGAACTTCGAGACCGTCAAGTATTTCAACAACGAAGCGCATGAGGCGGCCCGGTTCGACGTCGCCCGTGCCCGTTACGAGCGGGCGGCCGTCAAGAGTCAGGTGACCCTCAACATGCTCAACCTCGGCCAGGCGGTGATCATCGCGCTCGGCCTCGGTCTGGTGATGCTGATGGCCGGCAACGGCGTCCAGAACGGCTCGATGACCGTCGGCCAGTTCGTGCTCGTCAACACCTACCTGATGCAGCTGTATCAGCCGCTCAACTTCCTCGGCTTCGTGTACCGGGAGATCAAGCAGGGGCTGGTGGACATGGAAAGCATGTTCCAGCTGCTCAACGTCAACCAGGAGATCGCCGACCGGCCCGGCGCCCGCGTGCTCGATGCGCACCCGGAGAGCGGCGCCGGGACGCTCGAGTTCCGCGACGTGCAGTTCGGCTACAACCCGAACCGGCAGATCCTGAAGGGCGTCAGCTTCACCGTGCCGGCCGGCGCCAAGCTCGCGATCGTCGGACCGACCGGCGCCGGCAAATCCACCATCAGCCGGCTGCTGTTCCGCTTCTACGACGTGACCGGCGGGAGCGTCTCGATTGACGGCATCGATGTGCGCGACCTGACCCAGACCAGCTTGCGCGGCGCTATCGGCGTCGTGCCGCAGGATACCGTGCTGTTCAACGACACCATCGCCTACAACATCGCTTATGGCCGGCCCGGCGCCTCCCAGGACCAGATCGAGCATGCCGCACGCCTGGCGCAGGTGCATGATTTCGTGCTGCGCTTGCCGGAAGGCTACGCCACCCGCGTCGGCGAACGCGGCCTGAAACTCTCGGGCGGCGAGAAGCAGCGGGTGGCGATCGCCCGCACCATCCTGAAGAACCCGCGCATCCTGATCCTCGACGAGGCGACATCCGCGCTCGATACCAGCACCGAGCGGGACATCGAGGTCGCCCTGCGCACCGTGGCGCAGGACCGCACGACCTTGGTGATCGCGCACCGGCTCTCGACCGTGGTCGATGCGGACGAGATCCTGGTACTGCAGGACGGCCGGGTGGCCGAGCGCGGCACGCATGCGGGGCTGCTGGCGCAGGATGGCCTCTATGCCCGGATGTGGGCGCTGCAGGCCGAGCAGCAGGCCATCGACCCGGAGACGGTCGCGGAACCGCCGGCAGCGCCCGTCCCGTCGGCCGTGCCGCTGATCAACGAGATCGAACCGGCGGCCGTGAGCGTCGGCGCAAGTTAACAGGGAGAGAACCATGGACGACAGCAATCCGCCGGCCGACCTGAGCCATGCCGGCGCCGTGGTGGACAAGGCGATCGAGTACATGCTCGGCCAGAACCTGCCGGCAATCGCGGTCGCGTCGGCGTTGCTGGGCGGCTCGCTCGGGCTGCTGGCGCGCAGCATGGGCGACGAGTTGATCGTTCAGGTGCTGCAGAACGCGATGGCCAGCGTCCGTTCCGGCGAGTTGCGCGCCGAGTATGGCGCGCCGCAGCAGTAAGCTCCGGGCTTGACGGGGCGGGGCGCCGCCGTCATAACCCGCGGCTCCGATCTTCGGGGGTATAGGCCCCCTCGCCAACCGTCAGGAAGTCGTCATCATGTCCCGTCGCTGCCAGTTTACCGGCAAGGGCGTGCAGTCTGGCAACAACGTCAGCCACGCCAACAATAAGAGCCGCCGCCGCTTCCTGCCGAACATGCAGCAGACGTCGCTCGTGTCGGACATCCTGAACACGACGGTGCGGGTGCGGCTGACGACGCACGCCATGCGCACGATCGAGCATAATGGCGGCCTCGACAGCTTCCTGCTGACCACGCCGAACCGGGACCTCCCGACCGAGGCGCAGGTGCTGAAGCGGCGCATCGTGCGCAGCCAGACGAAGCGCGCCGCTGCCGCTCCGGCCGCTTAGCGCATCTATCGGAACACGGCCCCGCGGCGTGGTCCGGGGCGTTGTTGATCGACAGTTGAGTCGTCTCGGCCAGCGCGGGGGGCGGCGAAAACCGCGCCGCCCGCCTCGATGCTCCATTCGCCTGACGGATGGGCGGGTCATCGGGGTCGAGGAATACGGCGACCCGACAGGGCCGATCGTGCTCTACTTCCACGGTTGGCCGGCATCCCGGCTCGAAGCCGGCCTGATCCCGAATTTGCCGGTGCGTCTGCTCGCCCTTGATCGCCCCGGTTACGGCACGTCGACGCCACAACCTGGGCGGACCCTGCTCGACTGGCCGCTTGACGTGGACGAGGTCACGCGTCGGCTCGGCATCGAGCGATTCCACGTCGTCGGATTGTCCGGCGGAGCGCCCTACGCGGCGTCGGTGGCGTATGCGCTGCCGGGGCGGGTGCTCGGCGTGGCGCTCGTGAGCCCTGTGCCGCCGCCGGAGTTTGTGCCGCTGCGCGGCCATGGGGTGGGTCACCTGTTCCGGCTGGGGCGGCATCCGCGGCTGGCGCACCGGCTGTTCACGGTGGCGCGGCCGTTGCTGCGGCGGCGAATGATCACGCCGCGGACCGTGGTCGGCGGCAACCTGCCGGACGCGGACCGGGCGGCGTTGGACCCGGCGACGTTGGCGGGGCTGGGGCGGGTTTGGCGCGAGGGGTTTCGGCGCGGCGTCCAGGGGGCCTTGTCGGACGCGCTGATCTACGCCGAGCACTGGGGGTTCGCGCTGGAGGAGATCAGGGCGCCTGCCACGCTATGGTATGGCACTGCGGATTCGCTCATCCCGCAGGACGCCCTGGCGCCGTACGGGCGCATTCCGGGCCTCCGTTGGCGGGTGCTGCCCGGCGAAGGCCACTACTCGCTGCCGCTCCGTCACGGCCGGTCCATCTTGGCGCAGCTGACGGCGTTGGCGCCGGCCGGCGCCGCCCAGCCTGCGGCCTCGATGTCGTCCATCGTCCGGTAGTTCGGTCTCGCCGGGTCCGTCAGCTTTCCAGCTCGCTGTCCCAGTAGAGGTAGTCCCGCCAGCTTTCGTGCAGGTAGTTGGGCGGGAAGGCCCGGCCGTTCTCCTGCAATTCCCAGGTCGAAGGCTGGATGGGGCGCTGCCGCGGGTGCATGTGGCATTCCCGCGGCAGCTTGCTGCCCTTGCGCAGGTTGCAGCCGCCGCATGCGGTGACGACGTTTTCCCAGGTGGTGCGGCCGCCGCGGCTGCGCGGGATGACGTGGTCGAATGTGAGGTCGGAGGTCGGGAAGCGGTCGCCGCAGTATTGGCAGCTGAACGCGTCGCGCAAGAACACGTTGAACCGGGTGAACGCCGGGCGCCGCGCGGCCGGGATGTAGTCCTTCAGCGCGATCACGCTCGGCAGCCGCATGGACATGCTGGGCGAGTGCACCTCGTCGTCGTATTCGCTCAGCACCGAGACCCGGTCGAGAAACACCGCCTTGACCGCGTCCTGCCAGGACCAGACCGACAGCGGGAAATACGACAGCGGCCGGAAGTCCGCATTCAGGACTAACGCAGGAAAATGCAGACCGCCGTCGGGCAATGCGCGCTCCTTCGTGCCGGAGACGCAAACCCTGGAGGCGAAAGTCGAAGACGAGCCACCAGTTGTGCGCCGCCGAAACCATGAGTCTTATCGCACTGCGCCCCAACAGGGGCAAGCGGGACGGGCTTATGTCATCGCTTGGTCACTCGCCGTCGGCCGCCTGCAGCCGCTGGAGCGCCGCAGCACCAGCTTGCAGGCCCATCTCGTCCACGTAATGGCCGGTGCCCGGACACCAGCAGGTCTCGACCGGCACGCCGAGCCGGCGCAGCGACTCGGCCGCCGCCGGTCCCCGCGCAAACGGGACGACGTCGTCGGCCTCCCCGTGCACCAGCAGGACCGGCGGCTTTCCGGACAGGTCGCGGGCCAGATCGGGGGTGTCGAGCAAGGCCCCGGCATAGGCCAGGATGGCGCCGGGCGGGGGACGCCGGCGCAGCCCGGCATGCAGCACCATCATCGCGCCCTGGCTGAACCCGGCCAGCGCCACCCGCGCGGCCGGCAGTCCGAGCCGGGCGCATTCGGCGTCCACGATGGCGTCGAGCAGCGGCGCCGCGCGCGCGCGCGCCCGCTTCCAGCACCGCGGGCGTGCGGTCGGCGAGGCTGAACCACTGGAACGAGGCCGGGTCGAACTCGAACGGCTCCGGCGCATCCGGGGCGAGAAAGGCGGCGCCGGGCAGGGACGGCGCCCAGGCGTCGACGAATACCTCCATTTGGCGACGCGTCGGCGCCGACCCCGTGGCACATCACCACCAGCAGCCCGGCCTTGTCCGTCGCGCCCCAGCGCAGCACGTTCAGCATCGCATGACCCTCACCACCCGTTTCGCGCCGAGCCCGACCGGCTTCCTGCACGAGGGCCACGCTGCCTCGGCGCTGTTCGCCTGGCAACGCGCGCAGGACGCCGGCGGCCGCTTCCTGCTTCGGATCGAGGACATCGACCCCGGCCGCTGCCGGCCCGAGTATGCGGCCGCGATCATCGAGGACCTGGCGTGGCTGGGTCTTCGCTGGGATGCGCCCGTGCGGGTCCAGTCGCAGCACCTGGACGGAGTACGCGGCCGTGCTCGCGCGGCTGGGCGGGGAGGGCCTGCTCTACCCGTGCTTCTGCACCCGCGCGGAGATCGCCCGCGAAGTGGCGGCGTCGGGCCATGCGCCGCACGGTCCGGATGGCGCACCGTTGTATCCCGGCACCTGCCGCCGCCTCGCAGCGGCCGAGCGGCAGGAGCGCCTCGCGGCCGGGCTCCCGCACGCGTGGCGGCTCGACATGGATGCGGCGCTGGGCCGGACCGGCCCGGTCTCGTTCCACGAGGACGGGGAGGGACGGCTGCCGTGCGACCCCGGGGCATTCGGCGACGTCGTGCTGGGGCGCAAGGACGCGCCGGCCAGCTACCACCTCTGCGTCACCCATGACGACGCGGTGCAGGGGGTGACGCTGGTCACCCGGGCCGTGGACCTGCGGCCGGCCACCGCCGTGCATCGGCTGCTGCAAACCTTGCTGGGCTGGCCGGAGCCGGGCTACGCGCATCACCCGTTGCTGCTGGGCGCGGATGGGCGGCGGCTGGCCAAGCGCGACAACGCACCGGCGTTGCGGGCGCTGCGGGCTGACGGGATGACGGCGGCCGAGTTGCGGCTCAGGGTTCGATCAGCGCCATCGTCACGGTGACGCTCGCCGTAACCTCGCTGTCGCCCGCCTCGGTGGCGAGCGGCGCCGCGGCGGCCATCGGTGCGGCCGCGCGCATCATGCCGTACCGAGGTGTCGTCCCCGGTGTCGGATCGACCGCGATCGAGCGGGCGGCGCCGAGCCGGCGCCCGGCTGCCTCGGCCACGGCGCGGGCCTGCTCCAGCGCGACCCGCGTCGCCTCGGTCGCAAGCCGGCGGCGGGCGGCGTCCAGCTCCGCCTCGCGCGGATGCAGCGTGGTGCCGTCGACGGTGTTGGCGCCGTGGTCGAGCGCCCCGCCCAGGATCGCGCCGAGCTTGTCCGGCGCGACCTGGAAGCCGACGCTGACCCGGCCGGAATAGCCGACGATGCGCGACGGCTGGCCACGCGGCGCATCGAGGTCGAGCTCCGGCTGCACCTGCACCGCGTCCGTGCGCGTCCGCTCGGCACCGGCGCCGGCCAGAAAGGGAAGCAGCTTGCCCGACCCGGCCGTCAGCGCATCCTGCACCTCGGCCAGGGTCCGCCCGCGCGCCTCCACGCCCAGAGTCACGTCAGCAACCGTGTTCGCCAGGCGGTCGCGCGCGGTCGCATGCGTCGTGACCGTGCCCGGCTCCTCGGCATGGACCGGAGCGGCCAGCAGCGCCGCCGCAAGCAGGAGCGGGATGGCCCTCTCCCGGCGGCGGGAGAGGGCGCGGATCACGCCGCGACGACCTTCTGCGTCTGCTCGCCGAGGCCTTCGATGCCGAGCTTCATCGTCTCGCCGCCCTTGAGGAAGCGGGGCGGCTTCATGCCCAGGCCGACGCCGGGCGGGGTGCCGGTGCTGATGATGTCGCCGGGATGCAGGGTCATGAAGTGGCTGGTGTAGCTGACCAGCTTGGGCACGTTGAAGATCATGGTCTTCGTGCTGCCGTCCTGCACGCGCTCGCCGTCGATCTCGAGCCACATATGCAGGTTGTCGACGTTGGCGACCTCGTCCTTCGTCACCAGCCAGGGGCCGGTTGGGCCGAACGTGTCGCAGCCCTTGCCCTTGTCCCAGGTGCCGCCGCGCTCGATTTGGTACTCGCGTTCGCTGACGTCGTTCACCACGCAATAGCCGGCGACGTAGTCCATCGCCTGGTTCTCCGGCACGTAGCTCGCCTTCTGGCCGATGACGATGGCGAGCTCGACCTCCCAGTCGGTCTTGGTCGCGCCGCGCGGGATGCGGACGTCGTCGTTGGGTCCCTGAAAGGCGCCGAGCGACTTCAGGAAGATGATCGGCTCCTTCGGGATCGGCGCCCCGGTCTCGGCAGCGTGGTCGGCGTAGTTGAGGCCGATGCAGACGAAGTTCATTGGGCGCGGCACGCAGGGTCCGATCCGGGTCGCGTCGGCCTTCGGCAGGCTCGCCGGGTCGAGCGCTGCAAGCTTGGCGAGACCCGCGGGCGAAAGCGCGTCGGCGGTGAAATCGGACACGTGGGCCGACAGGTCACGGAGGGACCCGTCCGGTGCCATCATGGCCGGCTTTTCGGCGCCCGGCTGACCTACGCGTAACAACTTCATCGGTTTCTCCCTAGTATTTGGCGTCGGTCAGCCGGTCACTGCAGCGGCAACATCGTCGCGTGGATGGTCGGGTCAAGCCCGGCCATGACGTGCGGCGGCGGTGCGTTGTAGCGTTACAGCGTCCAGCCGCCGTCGATGACGATAGTCTGGCCGGTGATGAATTGCGTCTCGTCGGAGCCGAGATATACGGCCAAGGCCGCGATCTCCTCCGGCGAGCCGAGCCGGCCCATCGCTTGGCGGGCGATGAACTCGGACCGCGCCTTGTCCACCGACCCCGCGACGGCGGCGTTGGCGGCGATCCGGTCGTCGAGGCTCGGCGTTTGCACGGTGCCCGGACAGATCGCATTGCAGCGCACGCCGGCTTTCACGTAGTCGGCGGCGACCGACTTGGTGAGGCCGATCACCGCCGCCTTGCTGGTGCCGTAGACGCAGCGGTTCGGCGCTCCCTTGATGCTGCCGGCGCCGCTCGACATGTTGATGATGGAGCCGCGACCGCGTTCCACCATTCCGGGAAGAACGACGCGTATGGTGCTGACCATGCTGCGAACATTCAGCGCGAAGGCGAAGTCCCAATCGGCGTCGGTGCTGTCGAGGATGGTGCCCTGGTGCACGAAGCCGGCGCAGTTGAACAGGATGTCGATCGGCCCGGCCGCGCCCAATACACGCTGCACGTCGGCGGCGTCGGTCGCGTCCATCCGATGCGTCTGGATGCCCTGGCCTAACTCCGCGAGCTTGCCCTCGTTGATATCGGTCGCGATCACCGTCGCCCCTTCGGCGGCATAGGCCAGCGCCGAGGCACGGCCGATCCCCTGCGCGGCCGCGGTGATGAAGGCGGTCTTGCCCGCCAAGCGTCCGGACATGCCGGTGTCCTCCGGTCAGTGGTTGTCCCGGCTCTCGCCGCGTGTCTCGATGATGTTGAGGTATAACGTCGCCGGCTCCAGGCAGGCGCCGGTGTTGTGCTGGCCCACCATGCTGCGGCTGATCTCCTCCCATGGCGTCTTGTGCTCCAGCACCGGCGCCGTCCACTTGGCCCGGCGCGCCGCGAGCTCGGTGTCGGGGATCAGCACGTCCACCTTGCGGCTGTTGAGGTCGATGCGGATCTTGTCGCCGCTGTGCAGCAGAGCGAGGCCGCCGCCCACCACCGATTCGGGCGCCACGTTGAGGATGCTCGGGCTGCCGGAGGTGCCGGACTGGCGGCCGTCGCCGAGCGTCGGCAGCGTGTGCACGCCCGCCTTCAGCAGCGAGGCGGGCGGTTGCATGTTCACGACCTCGGCGCCGCCGGGATAGCCGACCGGGCCGCAATTGCGGATGATCAGGATGCTGCGTTCGGTGACGCCGAGCGCCGGGTCCTCGATGCGGTCGTGGTAGTCCTCGGGGCCTTCGAACACCACGGCGTCGCCTTCGAACACGTTCGGGTGCTCGGGGTCGGACAGGAAGCGGCTGCGGAACTCGGGGTCGATGACGCTCAGCTTCATCACGGCGCCGTCGAAGAAGTTGCCGGAGAGCACGGCAAAGCCTGCCTTTTCCTTCATCGGCTCGCCGTAAGCGCGGATCACCTCGCGGTCCACCGGCACCCCTGGCCCGGCCAGGTTCTCTTCGAGCGTCCGGCCCGTGCAGGTCATGACGCCGGCGTGCAGCTTGCCAGCCGCCAGCAGCTCGCGCATCACGTTCGGCACGCCGCCGGCGCGGAAGAAGCCCTCGCCGAGGAAGCGCCCGGCCGGCTGCACGTCCGTCAGCAGCGGGATGTCGGCGCCGAGCCGCTGCCAGTCGTCCAGCGTGTGATCCACGCCCATGTGCCGGGCGATGGCGATCATCGAGATCGGGCAGTTCGACGAGGCGCCCAGCGCGGTCGCCGCCACGACGGCATTCTCGAACGCCTGCTTGGTCATGATGTCGGACGGGCGCAGGTTCTCGTGCACCATGCCGACGATGCGGCGGCCGGTGTGGTACGACATCCAGCCGCGCTCCTTGTGGGGCCCAGGGATGGCCGCGCAGCCAGGCAGCGACATGCCGAGCACCTCGGCCAGGCTGTTCATGCTGAGCGCGGTGCCCATGGTGTTGCAGTGCCCGACCGAGGACGCCGACGCCGCCACCATGTCGATGAACTGCGCGTAGTCGATCTTCTCCTCGCTCAGCATCTTGCGAGCTTCCCAGACGATCGTGCCCGACCCGGCCAGCCGGCCATTGTACCAGCCGTCCAGCATCGGCCCGCCCGAGAGCAGGATCGCCGGAATGTTGACCGTCGCCGCCCCCATCAGCACGGCCGGCACGGTCTTGTCGCAGCCGCCGGTGAGCACGACGCCGTCGATCGGGTATCCGTGCAGCACTTCCACCAGGCTCAGGTAAGCGAGGTTGCGGTCGAGCGCCGCCGTCGGACGCTTCCCGGTCTCTTGGATCGGGTGGATGGGGAACTCGAGCGGGATGCCGCCGCTGTCGCGGATACCGTCGCGCACCCGGCTGGCGAGCGCCACGAGGTGGCGGTTGCAGGGTGAGAGGTCGGAGCCGGTCTGGGCGATGCCGATGATCGGCTTGCCGGATTGCAGCTCTTCCCGGGTCAGGCCGAAGTTCATGTAGCGCTCGAGATAGAGCGCGGTCATGCCTGGATTGGCTGGATTATCGAACCAGCGGCGGCTGCGGAGGGTCGGCGCGGCGCCGTTCGTGGCGTGGTCTGGCATTGGAGCGTTCCTGGTTGGCCGTGCGGCAAGCTCAAGGGTGAGAGGAGTGTGCATGGGTGTCAACGTCGGGGCGTTGCTCGGACCCCAGCCTGCCACGGCGAAGCTAATGGCCTGACATCAGAAGCGCGACACCGGTCAGCGCCAGCAGGGCGAGCACCAGCCGTCGGAACCCGTCGCCACCAAGCCGGCCGTACAGCATCGCGCCCAGCACCGAAGGCAGCAGCGCACAAGGCACGGTCCACGCGGCCAGCCGCATCACCGGCGCGGTGAGAAAGCCGCCCGCGGCAAAGCCCGCCAGCGCGGCCAGTTGGACAACGATAAGATAGGCCTGGATCACGCCCCGCTGCACGTCGCGCTCCCAGCCGCGCAGCGTCAGCCAAAGTGTCGGCGCCGGGCCGCTGAGCCCGGCGATCCCGCCCATGACGCCGCCCACCGCGCCCGCCGCGGCGTCGGCCCAGCCGCCGCCCCAGCGCAGCGCCGGCAAGCTCGGCACCAGCAGCATCGACGGGCAATAGGCGCAGAGCAGCACGCCGACCCAGAAGCGGAACTCCGCCGCGTCGATCAGCGGCAGCAAGGCGATGCCGGCGGGCAAGCCGGCGACGCCGGCCAGCACGATCGGCACCGCACGGCGTGGCTCGAGCGAGCCCCAGACGGCGCCGAGCGTCGTCAACTGGCCCGCAACCGAGCAGATCGCGATCAGCGGTGCCGCGACCTGCGGCGGCATCGCCCCTGACCAGAACACCATCGCCACCAAGCCGAGCGCGAAGCCCGAGATACCCTGCACGAACCCGGCCAGCATGGCGCCGACCAGGACCGTGAGGGCGGGCGGGTTAATAATCAGTGGGAAGGATGACGTTCTGCGGCCGGTTGCTCAGCAGTGCCGCCCGCATCGTCTCGGCGGACTTGATGCGGATGTCGAGATGCGCCTCGGGCGTGAGATAGGCGGAATGCGGCGTGATCAGCAGGCGGCCCAGCAGCCAGGGCTCGCGCGCCCGATACGCGGCGAGCAAGCGGGGGAGCGGCTCACGCGGCGGCTCCACCGGCAGCACGTCGAGCCCGGCACCGGCCAAGTGGCCGCTGCGCAACGCGTCATACAGCGCGTCCACGTCCATGTTGGTGCCGCGCGCGGTGTCGATGAACACCGCCCCCTCTGGCATGGCGGCGAACTCGGCCGCCCCCATCATGCCGATCGACTCCGGCGTTTGCGGCAGGTGCATCGACACCACGTCGGCTTGCCGCAGCAGCGCATGCAGGTCGTCGGCGCGGCCAATGCCGAGCGCCAGGTCGGCGCCGTTCGGGCGATAGGGGTCGTAGAACACGACCCGCATGCCCAGCGCCTTGGCCCGCAGCGCCGCGGCCGTGCCGATGCGGCCGAGCCCGACCACCCCGAAGGTCTGCGCGCTGCTGCGGCGGAGCAGCGGGGTGCGGGTCGCCCACCAGCCGTCCGGCGGCCCATCGCGCAACGCGTCGTGGTGCAGCAGCAACGCCCGGCGCAGCGCAAGCATCAGCGCGATGGCGTGGTCGGCGACCTCGGTGGTCCCGTAATCGGGCACGTTGCAGATGATGATGTTGCGGCGCGCGGCGGCGGCGCGGTCGAGACGGTCGTAGCCGACGCCCATGCGCACGATGGCGCGCAGGTTCGGCATCCGCGCCATGTCCGCCTCGGTGACGTATTGCCGGAAGATCATCAGCCCGTCGACCGCCCGGCAGTCCGCGTCGCTGAGCCGCGAGACCGTGTCGTGGTCGCGCATGACGACCGTGGCGTCGTCACCGAAGATGCGCCGCTCGTGCTCGTCGTCAGGGTACATGCGTTCTGGGTAGATGATCGTGGTCATGCCGGGGATCGTCCTGGGTCTTGGTTCGGCATGGGTAGAGAAGGGCGCGTGCCTTGCCAACCGCCGCGCCCGCGCGCAGGTTTTCCGGCCGCCGCGACGTGAGGGTCAGATGAACGGAGCCGAAAGCCTTGTGCGCACTCTTCTCGCGTGCGGGGTCGACACGTGTTTCGCCAACCCCGGAACGTCGGAGATGCACTTCGTCGCAGCGCTCGACCGCGTGCCCGGGATGCGCTGCATCCTCGGTCTGCAGGAGAACGTCGTTACCGGGGCCGCGGACGGCTACGCGCGCATGACGGACCGGCCGGCCTGCACGCTACTGCATTGCGGCCCGGGCTTGGCCAACGGTTTGGCGAACCTGCACAACGCGCGCCGGGCGCGGACGCCGATCGTCAACCTGGTCGGCGACCAGGCGACGCACCATCGCCCGCTCGATGCGCCGCTAACGGCGGACACGGAGGGGTTCGCCCGCGGCGTTTCGGTCTGGACCCGCACGGCGGCGTCGGCCGACGCGGTCGGGGCGGACTGTGCCGCCGCGGTGCAGGCCGCGCAAATGGCGCCGGGCGGCCCGGCCACCCTGATCCTGCCGTCGGACACGTGTTGGGACGAGGGCGGGACCGTCGCCGCCATGCTGCCGCCGGTGCCGGTGCCGCACGCGGCGCCCGGCGCGATCGAGTCGGCCGCGCGGGCGCTCCGCTCTGGCGAGCCGACGCTGGTGCTGCTGGGCGGCCGGGCACTGCGGGCGAACTCGCTCGGCGTGGCGCAGGCGATCGTCGCGACGAGCGGCGCGCGAATGTTGGCGCAGACCAGCAACGCCCGGATCGAGCGCGGAGTCGGTCGTCCCTCGATCGAGCGGGTGCCGTATCCCGTCGACCAGGCGGTCTCAGCATTGGCCGACTTGAAGCACATTGTGCTGGTTGGCGCGGGCGCGCCGGTCGGCTTCTTCGGCTATCCGGGCAAGCCCGGACTGCTGGCGCCGCCCGATTGCGCCATCCACGTGCTGACCCGGCCGGAGCAGGAGCCGCTCGACGCCCTCCACCGGCTGGCCGAGGCACTCGGCGCGCGGCAGGCGCCGCCGGCCATGGGCGTTGCGCCGGAGCGGGTGCGCGGCGCGGTGACGCCCGAGGGGTTTGCCCAACAACTCGGCGCCTTGCTGCCGGAAGGCGCGATCGTGGCGGACGAGAGCGTCAGCTTCGGCCGCGCACTGTTCCCGGCGACCCAGGATGCGGCGCCGCACGACTGGCTGCAGATCACCGGCGGCGCAATCGGCTGCGGCATCCCGCTCGCCACCGGCGCCGCGGTCGGGGCGCCCGGTCGACGCGTGGTGAACCTGCAAGCGGACGGCTCGGCGATGTACACGCTCCAAGGTCTCTGGACGCAGGCGCGGGAGCGGTTGGACGTCACGACCGTGATCCTGTCGAACCGCAAATACGCGATCCTTCTGGGCGAGTACCGTGGCGTCGGCGCCAACCCCGGCCGCACCGCAGCCGACATGATGGATCTGGGCAACCCCGACCTCGACTGGCTGCATCTGGCGGCCGGCATGGGCGTCGAGGCGGCGCGCGCCGACACGTTGGATGCGTTCGGCGACGTGTTCGAGCAGGCGAACGCCCGACCCGGGCCATTCCTGATCGAACTGGTGATCTGACGACGCCCGGCTGCTCCGCCCCGGGCGCAAAAAGAAAGGCCCTCCTCCGACGTGGAGCGAGGGCCTTTTTGCTTTTTCTTGAGGCGTCAGGCGGCGAGTTGGGCGCTCGCCTGACGCTGCTCGGCGATTTGCGTCTTCATCGCCTTCTGCAGCTTCTCGAACGCACGCACTTCGATCTGGCGCACCCGCTCGCGGGAGATGTTGTACTGCTGGCTGAGGTCTTCGAGCGTCGTCGGGTTATCCTTCAAGCGCCGCTCGATTAGAATGTGGCGCTCCCGCTCGTTAAGGGTTTTCAGCGCCCCATTCAGCAAGGCCTTCCGCCCTGACATCTCCTGCTGATCGGCCAGCACGACTTCCTGGCTCTCGCCGTCATCGACCAGCCAATCCTGCCACTCACCCTCGCTATCGGCGCGGACGGGGGCGTTCAGGCTGTTGTCGGGCGCGGCCAAACGCCGGTTCATGCTGACAACGTCCTGCTCGGGCACATCGAGCATGCGGGCGATCTTGGCCACCTGCTCGGGCTGCAGGTCACCGTCTTCGATCGCCTGCATCTGGCCCTTCAGCCGTCGCAGGTTGAAGAACAGCTTCTTCTGCGCGGCCGTGGTGCCCATCTTCACCAGCGACCAGCTGTGCAGGATGTATTCCTGGATCGCGGCACGGATCCACCACATTGCGTACGTCGCGAGACGGAAGCCGCGATCCGGGTCGAAGCGCTTGACGGCCTGCATCATGCCGACATTGCCTTCGCTGATCAGCTCGCCGACCGGCAGGCCGTAACCGCGATACCCCATGGCGATCTTCGCCACGAGACGCAGATGCGACGTCACCAGCTTGTGCGCCGCAGCCTGATCCTCGGAATCGCGCCACTTGCGCGACAGTGCGAGCTCCTCATCGGGCGCCAGCATTGGAAACTTACGAATTTCTTGCAGATAGCGAGAAAGATTGCCCTCGGGGGCTACATTCACGATAGCAGCAGCCATAGATT
The DNA here is from genome assembly GCA_963792675.1 of uncultured Alphaproteobacteria bacterium. Taxonomy (GTDB): domain Bacteria; phylum Pseudomonadota; class Alphaproteobacteria; order Acetobacterales; family Acetobacteraceae; genus JBBROS01. The sequence goes on along the minus strand of CAWBWT010000002.1, from coordinate 3,083,231 downwards.
AGGCCCTCACGTTCGACGATGACGTCTCTGCTGTCCATACGGCCCAGCGGATCGGTCGGTTGCGGCAAACCACCTGACAGGCGCGGGATCGTCCATCACGTCCCAGAGACTGTCCCGAAGCGACGAGACCCTGGACTGGACCCCGGTGCGCACGCCTAGCGACACCGAACATGGCGTTTATACCGGACCGGATAGGTCCTGTCAAGACTTGTTGCAACTGCCGTGGTTGCTTCAGCCAAGCGTTGCAATCAGCCCGGCCATGTCGGCTGGAACAGCGGTTTCGAAGCGCAGCCGCCGGCCCGTCCGCGGGTGGTCGAAGCCGAGGCTCGCCGCATGCAAAGCTTGCCGGGGAAAGTCGAGCAGGGCGCCGCGAACTTCGGGCGGCACACCGCGCGACACCGCGGGAACGCGGCGCAGGTAGACGGGATCTCCGACCAGCGGGTGCCCGATGCTCGACAAGTGGACGCGGATCTGATGGGTCCGCCCGGTTGCGAGCACGACGGAGAGCAAGCTGGCGGTTGGGGTCCAGGCGCGCAGGGTGGAGTAGTGGGTCAGCGCCGTTTTGCCGCCCCGTGTGACGATGGCCATGCGTTTGCGGTCACGCGGGTCACGGCCGATCGCCCCTTCGACCGCGCCCGTGCTGGACGACGGCACGCCCCAGGCGATGGCCAAGTAGTTGCGATCCAACTCACGGGCGGCAAACATGGCCGAAAGCCTTGCCAACGCAGTGTCGGTTTTGGCGACCACCATCACACCGGATGTGTCCTTGTCGAGCCGATGCACGATTCCGGGCCGCCGCTCGCCGCCGATGCCCGGCAGCTCGTCGCCGCAATGCGCGAGCAGCGCATTGACGAGCGTGCCGTCCTCGTTCCCTGGGGCCGGATGGACCACCAAGCCCGCGGGCTTGTCGAGGACGATCAGGTCCGAATCCTCATGCAGGATGTCGAACGGGATGACCTGCGGCAGGGGCCGCGCGGCCACCAGGACAGGCAGTTGCACGGTGAAGCGGGTGCCGGGCCGCACCGGCTCCGACGGGTTACGCAGCGTCAAGCCGTCGCGCAGCACCCGGCCACCCAGGATCAGTGCCTTGACCCGCGTCCGCGACGTCGCCTCCAGCGATCGCTCCGGCGCCGCTGCGGTTCCGGCGCCTTCACTTGCCAGCCGGGTCATGCTGTCGGACAAGAACCGGTCGGTGCGCATCCCGGCAGCGTCTGACTCGGCGACGATATCGACCGGGTCGGGGATCGGTTCAGGCCCGTCGTTCACGAGGGATACGAAGTGCTGGCGTTGAAAGCCTTGGTGATCGGCATGGGCGTCCTGATCGTAGCGGGCGTCGCCGTGATCGGCGTGACCCTCGTTTCCCGTATTTCGCCCCCAAGCGCTGCGATTGCCAGTGTGCTGCTGGACGAACCTGCCGGCACGCGCATCGTCGGCAGCGCCTTGGCGCCGGACCGCTTGGCGCTGCAGCTTGGCGGCGGCGGCCCGGACCGGGTCGTGCTGGTGGACACCAAAGGCGGCCGGGTGCTGGGCCGCGTGCAGTTGCTGGCGAAAGAGGGGGTTCCGTGATGCCGCGCGGCAAGGCCGGGCTCCCGCAGAAGACCTGCGCCGCGTGTGGGCGGCCGTTCAGTTGGCGCCGCAAATGGGCGTCGAGCTGGCCGGACGTCCGCTTCTGTTCCGACGCTTGCCGCACTGGCCGCCGCGCTGCCGCGCGTGAGCGGCTTGGCAAGAAAGGGGCTTGAACTCATGCTGCCGACCGCTTATCCACGCGCCTCCGACGGCGATCCCAGGCACGCCGCGGCACGACGTCCCGTTCGTCTAGAGGCCTAGGACACCGCCCTCTCACGGCGGTAACAGGGGTTCGAATCCCCTACGGGACGCCAACTTTCGATTACCATGCAAGGTGATGTTGCCGTCACAACGGTAGCCGCCAGTTCGACTGGTGGAACTAGGACGCGAGCGGCAAAATGCGCTCGTAGAACGAGTTGAGCGCCGAATCGATCGTCGCGAGGCTTGCTTCGTCCTGGCGAAAGGCGATCCCGAGCTTGCCGCCGGCATCGCGGGCGACGCGTCCCCGGACCGAACCTCCGCCGGGCAAATCGACATCGAGGTCGCTGCCGATGCGATGCCCGCCGGCGTGCAGAACCGACATGCCGCCCCGGCAAATATCCACCACCGCAACGGAAACGGCCGGCCCATTGGCGATGCGCAACTGTGTCCAAGTGTTCTCGACGGGGATCCGCTCGTATCGCCGCCGTTCGGTTTCGCTGCCGCTCGAGATCGCGCCGAGGAAGTCGATCATATCGGCCTGCAGCGCTTCCGCGGTCACCCTGATCTCCTTGGCCGACTGCAACGCGATCGAACTGCCGGCATCCGTCTTGGTCGCGATCGAAAGGACATTGTCCATTGCCGCGGCACCGTCGGAGGTGGTCGCGGTTACGCTTTGCACGCTTTTCGCGATTTCACGGGTTGCGGCGGTCTGCTGCTCGACTGCGGCCGAGATCGAATTTGCCAGCGTGCTCACTCGCGAAATCGCCTGGCCGACGTCTCGCACGGCGTCGACGGCGTCACCGGTGATGTTGCGGATTGCGGCGACATTGCTCGCAATTTGCTCGGTCGCTTGCGTGGTTTGCGCGGCCAGCAGCTTGACCTCGCCGGCCACCACGGCAAAGCCGCGCCCGGCCTCACCGGCTCGGGCCGCTTCGATGGTTGCGTTAAGCGCGAGGAGGTTGGTCTGTTTGGCGACGCCGGCGATGATCCCGACGATTGCGCCGATCTGATCGGCGACCTCGGACAGCCCGACGACCGCTCCGTTCGTTTTGGCAGCCCGGTCAACCGCCGACGCCACCGACTGCGTCACCTGTTCGAGTTGCTGGCTGATGTCGGCGATGCTGGTCGCCATCTGCTCAGCTGCGGCGGCGACGCCGTTGAGGTCGCGTGTGGATTGCATCGCGCCCTCGACGGTGCTGGACGCGCTGGAGCGGCTCTGCTGCGCGCTTTGTGCCACTTCCTCGGCCGCGGTTTGCAGGGCGGAGGATGCCGACATAAAGCCGACCATGGCGCCCGAGATGGAGTTGCCGAAATCCTGCGTGTGGGCGTTCATTGCGGCTTGGCGGCGCTCCCGCGCCAGCTGCTCGAGCGCCTGATCACGTTCGAGCTGCCGGTTGCGGTTCAACGTCTCGAGAAAGCGGTTCGCGGCGGTGCAAATTGCCCCGATCTCGCCGGTGGCGATCGTTGGGATGTCGACGCGGTCCATGTTTCCTGCCGCCATCTGACCGAGTGCCGCATCGAGCTTGCGCAGCGGCAGGCTGATGGTCCGCCGGGTGACCCAGATCGCCAACGCAAGCACGATCGAGACGGACGCCGCGGTCACCGAAAGCAGCAGCTGCGCCGCACGACGACCGGTCGTGAGCGTTTCCTTTTGCATCCGGTCCACGGCTCGGGCGGTGGTGATGGCGAACTCATCCAGTCCGTTCGTGAAGTTCTCGCGGGCAGAGCGGTTGGCGTCGTTGTTGCCCAAAAGTCCGGCAGCGACGGCGCCTTCCTCCACGCCGACGCGGGCGAGATCGGCTCGCATGCTCACGAACTCGCGCACCGCGACGTCGAGCTTCTCGACCTGCCCGGGTTCGCCTGCCGGGAGATTGGCGCGCAGGCGCTGCCACTCCGCCTCGACCACGGCGAGATGGCCGCGCAGCCCGTCGGCAAACCGCTTGGCCTGTGCCTTGTCCCGCGCGATGTAGAGGCCGCGACTTTCCATGACGACGGCATAGATGCCCGCGCGCAGTCGCTCGATCCCGGCGGGAATCGCGGCGACCCGCATCAAGGCCTGGACTCGATCCGCCTGCGTCTCGGCTCCCAGATACGTGGCGGTGGCGCCCGAGAACGCGACACCTCCCAGCATGAGAAGCGCGAGCGCGATGCGAGTGCTGACGTTCGTGGGAAACCAGAGCCGCATTGAGCATACCCGCCCGTTGAGTGCGCCATCGTTATAGCGCCAGGTCGGTGAAGAAACGGTGAACGCGGGGCCGACTCGGCACCTCATTACATGATGGTATGCGGTCTCCGAGTCGCGGCGCTGTTACCATCGGCAGCGCCGGGCGGCGTGGTGAGTGCGCGGAAGCCGCTTATCTAAGGTGTTAAGTAGCTCCGAGATCGTCGGGGGTCAGGCTATTTCAGGATGGGCACATCGATGCAGAGCAAGGGTTGCGTTGTTGCCGCAACGGTGGTGTTGGCACTCGGCGGGTGCGCGACGCCTCCGCCTCCGCCACCGCCGTTGTTGGTCGCTTATCCTGGGCCGACAAAAACCACGGCCGACTTCCAGGCCGACGATACGGCCTGCCGCGGGCTTGCCGCGCAACCACCCGGCCCGCCGCAACCCGCGTTGACCGGCCGGAGCAGCGCGGCTGCGGCCGAGAGCCGCGTGCCTCAATCCTCACCGCCGAATCCAAACGATGCGCAGCAGGCCGGAACGCCGCCGCAATCACCGTCGACACCCGGTTCGATCTATCTGCAATGCATGGCCGCCCGCTACAATATCGTCCAGCCGATCGAGCCCGACGTTCCGGTTGCGTATGCCTACTATAATCCCTATCCGGTCTATCTCGGATACGGTGACTACTACCCCTTCCTTTACGGCAGCTATTTCGGCGTCGGCTACTTCGGCCGTTACGGCGGCTACCGCGGGTTCCACGGCTATCGCGGCGGCTACGGCTTCCATAACGGCTTCGGCTATCGCGGCGGCTACGGCTTCGGGGGTGGCGGGTATCACGGCGGCGGCTTCCACGGGGGTGGCTTCCACGGCTACGGCCGGCACTGACCAGATTCGGCCGGCGCCGGTTCCGCAGGGTGGCCGGCTACGCCACCAAAGCCTTGATCGAGCGGAGGTCCTGGACGAAAGCCTGGTATTCCCGCGCCTTGGCGGCTTCGTCCGGCAGGCGCAGCAAGTAGCTCGGATGCACGGTGACGAAGCCGGTGCAGTTGCCGTCGAGCTGCAGCGGGCGGCCGCGCTCGCGCGTGATCGTGACGGTGCGGCCAAGCACCGCGCGGGCCGCCGTGGCGCCCATCATCACGGTCACGGCCGGCTGGATTTCGGCCCGCTCCAGATCAAGCCAGAACTTGCAAGCCACGATCTCCGTGGTTCCCGGCTTCTCATGGATGCGTCGCTTGCCGCGCGGGACGAACTTGAAGTGCTTGACGGCATTCGTCACGTAAACCTGAGTGCGATCGAACTCGGCCTCGGCCATGGCACGGTCGAACAACTGCCCGGCCGGTCCGACGAACGGACGGCCCGCGAGGTCCTCCTGATCGCCGGGTTGCTCGCCGACGAACATGATGCGCGCACCCGGTGGCCCCTCTCCAAACACCGGCTGGGTCGCGGGCTGCCATAAGTCGCAACGCCGGCACTCGTGGATGTCCGCTGCGGCTTGCTGGAGCGACGGGGTCGGCTCCAGCAATGGCGTGGCGGCAGGCGTCGAGCGGGCGGGCTTGGCGGGGGAGAAATGCGGTTGATCGATCATGGTTTCCGTGCGGCTGGCCGCGGTGCGAATGAGTTCGGGGATGGCGGCGGCTTCGGGCAGGTTGCGCCAGGTACTTCTTCGGCATTTCCGAACGCATGGCCGAGATTTTGAGCCGGGCCGGGTTGAAGATGCTGCTGTAATAAGCGCGCCAATATGCCTCGAGCCGGTCGTCGTCGGGGATGTCGGCCTTGCTGGCGCCGGCGGCGAAGCTGAGTTCCTCGCCATTCCAATGGGCGCTGCGATACGGGGTCAGGATCGACCACGTCATGGTCGCAAAGCGGCGCACGAAAAACGGCCCGTTGGCTTCAACGATGTAGTGGTCGGGCTCGAACCAGCTCACGTAGCGTGTTCCGGCCGGGTCGGCGACTTCGCGGAAGCGCACGAAGGCGCGCATCTTGTGGGTGTCGCGCCGCACGGACTGCGCGAGGCGGTTGGCCCGGTGGACGTCGGGGTCGGTGGTGATTTCGAGCAGGTGCTTCTCTCCGCCATGCGCACGCCAGACGAGGCGGTAAAGCAGGGCGAAGCGCTCTGGGTCGCTGTGCTGAATCACCGTTTCGGCCAATGCGACAAGGGCGCGCGGCACCGTGAACGTGCCCGGCGCAGCGGCAGGCGGCGGCCCGGCCGGCACGTCGCCGAACAAGTCGTCGGGCTGGCCGACCGACCACGTGGTTTCGTCGGGCGGCACATTGTCGAGGGCCAGCCGGCGGGCGGCGGCGCGCCAGGTATCCCAGTCGACTTCGTGGGCGAGTATGGTCGCGTGCATCGCAGTTGAACGTCGTGAGAAAACCGCGGTTTGTGCGGGCTACGCGAATAGGTCCTGCTGCACCGGCTTTGGCGTGAGCCGCCGCTGCAGCGTCGCACTGTCGAGCTGCGCACCGGGCGTGTGGTCCGCTACGACGACGAACGGGGCAATTTTGGTGATCGGCAGTTGCAGCCGGGCTAGATCGTCCATCCGCAAGCGGCGATGCCGTCGGGCCTGCAGCAGCCGCGTGACCGATTTAACCCCCAGTCCTGGGATACGGAGCATCTGCTCGCGCGTCGCGCTGTTGAGGTCGACCGGAAACCGGTCCCGGTGCTGCAGGGCCCAAGCCAGTTTCGGATCGATCGACAGATCGAGATTTCCGCCAGCGTCTAGCGCCAACTCGTTTGCCTCGAATTCGTAGAACCGCATCAGCCAGTCGGCCTGGTAGAGCCGGTGCTCGCGGACCAACGGCGCCTTTTGCGGCGGCAACGCGCTGCTGGCATCGGGAATCGGACTGAATGCCGAATAATAGACGCGCCTCAGGCCATAATTGCCGTAAAGGTTGGTGCTCAGAGCCAGGATGTCGCGGTCGCTGCTGCTGTCGGCGCCGATGATCATCTGCGTGCTTTGGCCAGCCGGCGCAAAGCGCGGGGCCCGTTTTTCCGCCCGGGCCTCGTCAATCTTGAGGCGCATCCGGCCCATGCTTCGGCGAATGCCGGGCATGTCCTTTTCGGGCGCCAGCCTGCCAAGGCTTGCTTCGGTCGGCAGCTCGACGTTGATGCTGAGCCGGTCGGCCCAACGCCCGGCCTCGGCCAGCAACTCGGGTGATGCGTCGGGGATTGTTTTCAGATGAATGTAGCCGCGAAAACCATGCTCCTCGCGCAGCAAGCGGGCCACCCGGATGACCTGCTCCATCGTATAATCGGGATTTTTGATGATACCGGAGCTGAGAAACAGGCCCTCGATACAGTTGCGCCGATAGAAGCCCAAGGTGAGCGTCACGACCTCTTCCGGTGTGAACCGCGCCCGCCGCACGCCGCTGCTGCGACGATTGATGCAATACAAACAATCGTAAATGCAGCTGTTGGTGAGCAGGATCTTCAGCAAGCTGATGCAGCGTCCGTCGGGGGCGTAGGCATGGCAGATGCCCATGCCTTCGGTGCTGCCGACCCCGGTCGTTTCTCCGGCCGAACTGCGCTTGGCGGTGCCGCTCGACGCACAGGATGCATCGTATTTGGCGGCGTCAGCCAATACCTCAAGTTTCTGCAGTAAATCCATGGAACACCTGTTCTCGGGGTCTGCACGTGAGTCGGCAAGGTGATTTTTCAATGTCGTCCGACCGGCGTATAGCCGCCCCATGCAAGATCCTGTGACCTACGCCACCATCGAGGGCGCCTCTGCGCCCGCCTTCAGTCTGGACGGACGGACGCTGTTCCACCTCCGCGGCAGCGGCGCCGCCCAGCTTTGGTCGCTCGACCTGGACAATGGTTACTCTCGCGCGCTGACCGAGCACGACGAGAAGGTGAGCCTTGTTCGCAGGGCGCCGAACGACGACCGGGTAATCTACGCAATCGACGCAGGCGGTGACGAACGGCACCAGCTGTGGCTGTGGGACGCCGGCGAACAAAGGCCGCTGACCGACAACCCGGCCGCCGTCCACAATTTCGGCGCCTGGTCGCCGGACGGCGCGCAGATCACCCTGACGACCAACGACCGGGATCCAGCACACCTCGACCTTTTGGTAATGACGGTTGCGACCGGCGAGCGCCTGCGGCTGATGAACGGAACGCACGAGGCGAACGCTGGCGGCTGGACCAAGGCGGCCGACCGCGTGCTGGTCACGCAGGACCGCAGCACCGCCGACCAGCGGCCCTTCGTGGTGACGCTCGATGGGCAGGCCGCGGCGGTGCCATGCCGACGCCCGACGCGGTTCGCCAGCCTGCGGTGGGATGGTGACGCGTTGCTGGGCCTCGTCGAGGTGGACGGGTTCATGGCGCTCTGCCAGGTCGACCCGGCTACCGGCGCAATCACACCGGAAGTCGCGGCCGCGGGACGGGACATCGAGGCGTGGGCCCTGTCCGGCACCGGCATCCTGGCGACCGTCGAGAACGAACGCGGCTACTCGGTGCTGCGGTTCGGTCCGCGTGGCGGCGAGCGGTCCGTGGTCGCCTTGCCGACCGGGGTGGTGTCGGATCTGGCCTGGTCGTCCGACGGCTCGCGCCTGGCGTTCGCGTTCTCGGCGCCGACGCGCCCGTCCGGTCTTTGGTTGTGGGACGGCAGCGTGGCCCGGCCGGTGTGGGAGCCACCGTGCGATGTGCCGTTGCGCCCGTTCGACTTGGTGCAATGGAGCGGGTTGGACGGCATGGCCGTGCCCGGCTGGCTGGCGCTCCCGGATGGGGAGGCGCCGGCCGCGGGTTGGCCGGCGTTGATCTGGGTGCATGGCGGTCCAGCGTCGCAGGCGCGCGGCAACATTCGGCCCGACATGCAGGCGTTACTGGCGCAAGGCTATGCGGTGCTGATGCCCAACGTGCGCGGCAGCACCGGCTACGGCCGCGCGGTGATGGACGCCGATGACGTCGAACGGCGGCTCGACAGCGTGCATGACCTGGCTGCCGGCCGGCGCTGGCTGGCCGCGCAGCCGGGGATCGATCCCGACCGCATCGCCGTCATGGGCCAGTCGTACGGCGGCTACATGGTTTTGGCGGCGGTAACCGAGTACCCTGACCTGTGGCGCTGCGCGATCGACTTCTACGGCATTGCCGACTTTGAGACACTGCTGGCTGCTACCGGACCTTGGCGGCGGGCGCATCGTGCGGCCGAATATGGGGATTCGGTGCGGCACCGGGCGTTGTTCGACCGCATCTCGCCCATCCGGCACGTTGATCGGATTGTGGTGCCGCTGCTCGTCCTGCATGGTACGCGAGACCCGCGCGTGGCGATCGGCGAAAGCGAGCAGATCGTCGCCGCACTGCGTGAGCGGCAGCGTCCGGTCAGCTACGAAGTGTTCGACTACGCCGGGCACGGCTTCGTGCGTTCGGAGGACAAGGCACGGGTTTACCGGACGGTCGCAGCGTTTTTGTCGCGACATCTCTGAGACTGGGACCGGCCAAAGCGCGGCCGCGGTCCCAGTCCTGATGATTTGCCGGGTTGCGGGATGAGTGCCGCATCCCGGCCGGACCTCCTGTAAGGGTTTTGCTAACGAATTCCCTGCATGATCGGACCATATGCAGGAGCGCTGTATGGATCCGACCGATATTGGCTTGTTCCGCTTGGCAGAGCAGCGGTTGGCCTGGGCCGACCACAGGCAGCAGCTGCTGGCACGGAACGTCGCCAACGCGAACACCCCTGGCTTTCAGGCCAGTGACTTGTCGCCATTCTCGAGCCTGGTGAACGAGAGCCTCTCGACCACGTCGCCGATGCACCTGCAGGGATCGATTGCCACGCCCCGTGCGGGATCGGTGAAGCCGGCCGAGCGCGGCATTGCCGGCAACGGCGTGTCGATCGAGGAGCAGCTCGGCAAGGTCGCCGACACCTCCAGCCTGCAGGAACTGACGTTGAACATCGTCCACGGCTACCAGGGCATGTTCCGCCTCGTGCTCGGACGTGGAGGATAGCAATGGACATCAGCAAGGCTTTGGCCGTCTCGGCGCGAGGAATGGACGCGCAAACGGTCCGCTTGCGCGTCATCGCGGAGAATTTGGCCAACCAGGACACCACGGGTTCGACGCCTGGGGCCGATGGCTACCGCCGCAAGCTGGTCACCTTCGAAAACCGGGTCGACCACGCGCTCGGCACCGACGTCGTTCGCGTGAAGCGGATCGCGCCCGATCAAAGCCCGTTGCCGCAGCGTTTTGATCCGTCCCACCCGGCAGCCGATGCGCAGGGCTACGTTCGCACGTCCAACGTGAACAGCTTCATCGAAGTGATGGACATGCGCGAAGCCCAGCGCAGCTACAGTGCGAACCTGAATGTCCTCGAGGCGACGCGCAGCATGCTGACCCGGACGATCGGCTTGCTGAAGTGACCAGTCCGCTTCTCACCGTCACGCCGTCCGGCGCCGCGCAGGCCTATGCGCGCACCTCCGCGGGCGGCGGCACGGACACGGGATTCGGCGCCACCCTGGCACGGGCGCTCGAAGGGGTGGTCGAGACGGGGCGGCAAGCCGACGTCCAAGCCGTTACCGCGATTGGCGGCGGCGGCAACTTCACCGAGGTCGCGACGGCGGTGTCGCGGGCGGAGCTGGCGCTGCAATCCGCGGTCGCCATCAGGGACAAGGTTGTTCAAGCCTACCAAGACGTCATGCGGATGCCGATATGACCGAGATGGATGCGGCAAGCGCCATGCGGGATGCCATGTGGCTGACGCTGAAGCTGGGTGGCCCCTTGCTCGTGGCAACGCTGGTCGTCGGCCTGATCATCTCGTTGCTGCAGGCGGTGACGCAAATCAACGAGCCCACGCTCGTGTTCCTGCCCAAGGTGGCGGTCACTGGCGCCACGCTGATGGTGTTGGGCCCGTTCATGACCGGGCAGCTGACCGAGTTCGCCCATCGGCTGATGGACCGCCTGGTGAGTGTCGGCGGGCTATGAGCCCGGTGCGTCACGCATGACCGACGAGCAGGTCTTAGCGAGCCTGCCCGGGCTCGCCTTCGCGTTCGGCCTGGTGCTGAGCCGGGCCGGCATGGTCGTGATGCTGCTGCCGGGCTTGGGCGAAACCGAGCCGCCGGCGATGGTCCGGGCCGGGCTGGCGCTTGCGATCAGCCTCCTGCTGCTTCCGGTCGTGTCGGAACACGTCGCCGAGGTACCGAGCAATTGGGACGGCGCAGCAATGATTGCGGCTGAACTGCTGACGGGCGCGACGTTGGGTTGGCTTGCCCGGTTGCCGGTCATGGCTCTGTCGATGGCCGGCGCCATCGTATCCACCATGGTCGGATTGAGCAGCGTGCTCCAGCCCGACCCTGCACTTGGCGGGCAATCATCGGCCTTGGCTCGCCTGTTCGGTTTGCTGGCTACGGTCACCGTGCTTTCGACGGGGCTTTATTCGCTGCCGCTGGAGGCGCTGGCCGGAAGCTACGAGGTGATCGCGCCCGGTGGCGTGCTGCCGGCCGGAACCATGGTGGAAACCATCCAGCAAGCCGCCTCGGCGTCGCTCGGCCTGGGTCTCCGGCTTGCGGCCCCGTTCGTTCTCGCGAGCCTGGTCGTGCAGGCAAGCCTCGGGCTCTTGGCGCGCTTGGTGCCGCAGTTGCAGGTGTTCACGGCGGCTACGCCCGGTCAGATCCTGGGCGGTCTGGCGATGGTCGGCTTGCTCGCAGCCCCGCTCACCTCGACCTGGTTGGAATCCGTAACGGCAGCCTGGGCCGTGCTGCCCGGTCTCTGAACGATGTCCGAGGCCGAGGATCGGACACAAGCGCCGAGCGAGCGCCGGCGGCAGCGGGCACGCGACGAAGGACAGGCGCCGCTCTCGCGCGAGCTGGTGGTCGCTGCCGCGTTGGGCGCGGCGGTTCTCGTCCTGGTCATCGGCGTGCCCGCATTAGTCCCAGGATTTGTGGTGCGGTTGCGCAACCTCTTCGTCGACCTCGGGGCGTCGCCGGAAGCCGCCTTGCGGCAGGGTGCCGTGGCCTGGTTGGCCGTCACCGGGCCGCTGGCCGCTCTCGTGATCCTGGGCAGCAGCGCAGCCGTGCTGCTGCAAACCGGCTTCCTCGTGCACGGCAAGGCATTGCTGCCGGACCCGGCGCGGCTCGATCCGAGGCGCGGGTTGAAGCGCGTATTCGGCCCGTCGAGCGCCGTCGAAGCCGCCAAAGCCGTGGCCAAGCTCGTCCTGTTCGGCTGGGCGGTGTGGTCGGCGCTCGGATCGCACGTCTCCGACCTGACCGGCGAGCTGTTCTGGAGCCCGGCAACCCTGGCCGACCGGCTTTGGCAAGCCATCGTGCACGTCGCGCTTCTAGTGGTCGCAACCCAGGTCGGCCTCGCCGTGCTCGACGCCGGCTGGACCCGCTGGCGTTTCCTGCAGCGTTTGCGCATGAGCCGGGAGGACCTGCGTCAGGAAGCGCGAGAGGCCGACGGTGACCCGCACGTGAAGCAGCGGATCCGCCAGCTTCGGCAGAACCGGGCGCGGCGCCGGATGATCGCGGCTGTCGCGAAGGCGACCGTCGTAATCACCAACCCGACTCATTACGCCGTGGCGCTGGCCTATGAGCGCGGCGGCAACGGTGCGCCCCGGGTGATTGCAAAGGGCGTGGACGACGTTGCAGCACGGATCCGCGAGGCCGCCAACCGGGCGGGAGTGCCGCTGGTGCCCAATCCCCCGTTGGCTCGGGCGCTTTACTTGGTGCCGCTCGACACCGAGGTGCCGGCCGAGCATTTCCGCTTGGTCGCGGAAGTGATCGCTTACGTGTGGCGCCTGCGTGGGCTCGCGCCCACACGCCAGTCTTAAAGCGCTACCGGTCTCGCCTGCCGCCGACACACCGGAAGTTCCGTTTTTGTTCTTGTCTGTGGAAAACCTGGAACGTAAGGTGTCCCCGATCTCGCGCCCACCATCGAAGTCAGATTGAGGATAACAATATGGTCGTGGTCAGGTTAGCGGCGTCCGGTTACGATGCATCACAAGGGCGGCGGAGCAACGCCGCGGAACAGGGGCCAGGCATGGAGAAGAGCAAGGCGCTCGACGCCGCGTTAACACAGATCGAGCGAGCCTTCGGCAAGGGCTCGATCATGCGCATGGGCGCGAAGGCTGGCGACCAGCAGATCGCGACGATTCCGTCCGGGTCGCTCGGTCTCGATCTTGCGCTGGGCATCGGCGGCTTGCCGCGAGGTCGCATCATCGAGCTGTATGGGCCGGAAAGCTCGGGCAAGACGACCCTGGCATTGCACGCTATTGCCGAGGCGCAGCGCCGGGGAGGGACCTGTGCGTTCATCGATGCGGAACACGCGCTTGATCCGATCTATGCGCGGAAATTGGGCGTCGACGTCGACAACCTTTTGCTAAGCCAGCCGGATGGCGGCGAGCAGGCATTGGAGATCTGCGATACCCTGGTGCGGTCGGGCGCGATCGACGTCGTGGTCATAGACAGCGTCGCAGCGTTGGTCCCGCGCGCCGAACTCGAGGGCGAGATGGGTGACACCCATGTCGGCCTGCATGCGCGCTTGATGAGCCAGGCGTTGCGGAAGCTCACTGGCAGCGTCTCGAAATCCAACACGATGCTAATATTCCTGAACCAGATCAGGCTCAAGATTGGGGTGATGTTTGGCAACCCCGAAACCACGACCGGCGGCAACGCACTCAAGTTCTATGCCTCGATCCGGATGGAAATCCGCCGTATCGGGCAGATCAAGGAGCGCGAAGACGTCGTGGGCAATCAGACCCGGGTCAAAGTGGTGAAGAACAAGCTGGCGCCGCCGTTCCGCCAAGTCGAGTTCGACATCATGTACGGGGAGGGGATCAGCAAGGTCGGCGAGTTGATCGACCTAGGCGTGAAAGCGAACGTGGTGGAGAAATCCGGCGCCTGGTTCAGCTACGACAGCACCCGCATTGGGCAAGGCCGTGAGAACGCCAAGCAGTTCCTCCGCGACCACCCCGACATGGCCAACTCGATCGAGAAGAAGGTGCGCGACCAATCGGGCGTCGTCGCGAACACGATGCTGGCGCCGGTGGCCGACGAGGACGCCGACGCAGCCGATTGATGTTTGATGACGTCCCCGCACCCGAACTGCCGGGGGCGGTCCCGCTCACGCCCGCGGACCAAGACCTGATCGAGGCCGCGCGGGCGGTCTTGCTGCGGCATTACCGGCCGTTCTGGCACACGGTGGCGGCCGCCATCCGCAGTCGTGACGGCCGGATCTGGACCGGCATCCACCTCGGGGCGACGGTGGGCCGATTGTCGATCTGCGCCGAGGCCATTGCGCTCGGCCGCGCGGTGATGGACGGCGACGGCACCATCGACCTTGCGGTCGCCGTCCGACACCCGAAACCGGACGAGAGCGTCCGTGAGATTGCAATCGTGCCGCCGTGCGGCGCGTGCCGGGAGAACCTGCTCGATTTTGATCCCGACGCCGGCGTCATCGTCAACACCGTTGTCGGGATGCGGCGGGTTCCGGTGGCCCGTCTGCTGCCGCTTCCATATCGCCGGTAACGAACAGCTTACTTCAGCCAGCGGCTGGAACAAAACCGGGACATCGGAGTTTAAGCCGTCATGGCAGACAATCCGAAGACCCCAGTGAACGAGCAGGCGGAGCCGTCGAACACTGAAAAAGATCCGCACGATTGGACCACCGGCAACGAAACCATGACCGGAGCCCAAGCGAGCTATCTCAAGACACTGAGCGAGGAGGCGGGGGAGGAGTTCGACCCCTCGCTATCGAAAGCCGACGCGTCGTTGCGGATCGACGAGTTGCAGAAGAAGACGGGGCGCGGCAAAAGCCACTAGGCTGGCTCGCACCGCCAAGCGGCGCCGTTCCAAGGGTCTTGATGACAGCCGATCGTGCCTGCGCTACGCACAGGCACGATCCCGCTCCGTCGCCCAGGATACCCGCACGCCACCATGGCCTCCAGCAACGACATCCGCGCCACGTTCCTCGAATATTTCGGTCGCAACGGTCATACGGTCGTGCCCAGCAGCCCGTTGGTGCCGCTGAACGATCCAACCCTGCTGTTCACGAACAGCGGCATGGTTCAATTCAAGAATCTGTTCACCGGACAAGAGCGCCGGTCCTATAGCCGGGCTGCCACCGCGCAGAAATGCGTGCGCGCCGGCGGCAAGCACAACGACCTCGACAATGTCGGCTACACCGCCCGCCATCACACGTTCTTCGAAATGCTCGGGAATTTCAGCTTCGGCGACTACTTCAAGCCGGCCGCGATCGAACTCGCCTGGACGCTGCTGACCCGCGACTTCGCCCTGCCGAAGGACAAGTTGCTCGTCACCGTCTACGCCGACGACGACGACGCGGCGGCATTGTGGCGCAAGGTTGCCGGACTGCCAGACGACCGCATCATCCGCATCGGCACATCGGACAATTTCTGGCGGATGGGCGATACCGGCCCTTGCGGCCCATGCTCGGAGATCTTCTACGATCACGGCCCGTCGATTGCGGGCGGCCCGCCTGGCAGTCCCGAGGAGGACGGCGACCGGTTCATCGAGATCTGGAACCTCGTGTTCATGCAATTTGAGGAAGGGCCGCCCGGCACTCGGACCGCGCTGCCGCGGCCCTCCATCGACACCGGGCTCGGGCTCGAGCGGTTTGCCGCCATTCTGCAAGGCAAGCACGACAATTACGACACCGACACCTTTCGCGCGCTGATCCTCGCAAGCGCCGAGGCGACCGGCCAAGCGCCCGACGGCCCGTTCAAGACCAGTCACCGTGTCGTCGCCGACCACCTGCGCAGCACGGCCTTTTTGATTGCTGACGGGGTTCTCCCATCCAAGGACGGTCGCGGTTACGTCCTGCGGCGCATCATGCGCCGGGCCATGCGGCATCTGCACATGATGGGCACCAAGGACGCCGTGTTCCACACCTTGGTTCCTGCCCTGGTCCGCCAGATGGGCGCGGCCTATCCCGAGCTGACGCGGGCGGAACCGTTGATCCGGGAAACGATGCGGCTTGAGGAGGACCGGTTCAAGGCGATGCTGGACCGTGGCCTCGGTCTGCTGGCCGAGGCGACCGGCCGTCTCGGCGCGACCGAGACGCTGCCCGGCGCCACCGCATTCAAGCTCTATGACACGTTCGGCTTTCCGCTCGACCTGACGCAAGACGCGCTTCGCGAGCAAGGCCGCGCGGTGGATGTCGCCGGGTTCGAGGCAGCGATGGCCGAGCAGCAAACGCGGGCGCGGGCGGCCTGGGCCGGTACCGGCGACGCCGCGACCGAGCGGGTGTGGTTCGACTTGCACGAGCGACTTGGGGCGACCGAGTTCCTCGGCTACTCCACGGAAACGGCTGAAGCGGAGATCCTAGCGGTCATCTTTGATGGCGAAAGCGTCGACCAAGCTGGCCCGCTGTCTGATGTCAAAATTATCTTGAACCAAACGCCGTTTTATGCCGAAAGCGGCGGGCAAGTTGGCGATACCGGGACGATCTCAGCTCCGGAATTTCAGATGACGGTCACTGATACTCAGAAGAAGCTTGGCGACTTGTATGTTCATATCGGAACGGTTGCCTCTGGATATGCTCGCGTCGGCCAGCCCGTGCAGGCGGTCGTCGATCACGCCCGCCGGTCCGCGACCCGCTCGCACCACAGCGCCACCCACCTGCTGCACGCCGCGCTGCGTCAGCGGCTGGGCAGTCACGTTACCCAGAAAGGCAGCTTGAACGCGCCCGACCGGCTTCGCTTCGACGTGAGCCAACCGACCCCGATCGGCCGCGACGACCTCGCCGCGGTGGAGGCGGCCGTGAACGCTGAAATTCGTGGCAACACCGACGTGACCACCCGGTTGATGAGCCCCGACGCCGCGGTCGCGGAGGGCGCGATGGCGTTGTTCGGCGAGAAGTATGGTGACGAGGTTCGCGTCGTCTCGATGGGTGGACGCGACGCCGGGGGGCAGGCCTATTCGGTCGAGCTCTGCGGCGGCACGCATGTCGGCCGGACCGGCGACATCGGACTGTTCCGCATCGTCGGCGAAGGCGGCGTCAGCGCCGGCGTGCGCCGGGTCGAGGCGGTGACGGGGGAGGCGGCGGTGGCCGCCATGATGGAGAGTGACCGGCGGCTGGCCGAGGCGGCCGCGCTCCTTCGCGCGCAGCCGGCGGAGGTGCCGGAGCGGATCTCCGCGCTGCAGGAGGATCGGCGTCGGCTGGAGCGGCAGGTGGCCGAGCTGCAAAAGAAGCTCGCCACCGGCGGCACCGCCGCGACGGAGGTGGAGATGGTCGGCGACGTGAAGCTGGCGGCTCGCAACCTCGGCGACATCCCGGCAAGGGACCTCAAGAGCATGGCTGAAGCGATCGGGACCGGGATCGGCAGCGGCGTGGTGGCCGCCGTGTCGACGGCGGACGGTAAGGCCAGCGTCGTGGTCCGGGTCAGCCCCGATCTGGTCTCACGTTTCAACGCGGTGGACCTGGTGCGCGCGGCGAGCGCGGCGATGGGCGGCAAGGGCGGCGGCGGGCGGCCCGACCTGGCCCAGGCGGGCGGCCCGGATGCCGGCCAGGCGGACGCCGCGTTGTCCGCCATCCGGAGCGCGCTGGCCGCCTGAGCGCGCGCGCCGGTCGGCCCGGCTACACCACGCCGTGCTGCTTGAACCACGCCTGCATCCGCGTCCAGCCATTCTCGGCGTCGGCCTTGCGGTAGCTGGGCCGGTAATCGGCGTGGAAGCCATGCGGCGCGTCGGGGTAGACGACGATGTCGACCGTCTTGCCGGCGGCACGGGCCTTTGCCGCCGCCGCTTCGACGTCGGCCACGGCGATTCCGGTGTCCTGCTGCCCATACAGGCCCAGCAACGGGCACTTGAGCTCGGCGGCGATGTCCATCGTGGTCTTGGGCTGGATCGGGCTGGTCTGCCCGCCGATGGGTCCATACCAGGCCACCGCCGCCTTCAGCTGCGGATTATGCGCGGCGTAGAACCAGGTGTCGCGTCCGCCGCGGCAGAAGCCCGTGACGCCCATCCGCGCCAAGTCGCCCTTGTTTGAGGCGGCCCATTGGGTCGCGCTGTCGAGGTCCCGCAACATCTGGTCGTCCGGCGCTTTGCTGATGACATCGCGTACGATCACGCTCGCATCGGTCATCTTGGAAAGGTCGGCGATCCGAGCATACAACTCCGGCGCCACCGCCAGATAGCCCAGCTTGGCCAAGCGCCGGCAGGTGTCCTTGATGTATTCGTGGACGCCGAAGATCTCCTCGATCACCACCACGACCGGAAACGGCCCGGCGCCATCCGGCCGCGCGTAGTAGGCCGGAATCGAGCCATCGGCGACCGGTATCTTGGTCTCGCCAGCGTCGATCCCGGCCGCATCCGTGTGGATCGCCTGCGCCTCGACGCGGGTCGTCGCCAGCGTGAAGCCGCTGATCAGGCCAGACATCAGCATGCCGCGGCGAGCCAGCGGGTAGTCCTTCAAGCCCTGTAGACCGTCCATGATCTTCCCCCCTTTGTTGCTGCGTCCCCGCCCGCGCCGGTGCGCGCCGGGACGATCATCGTGGTACGTGCGTTCGACGCCCCGCCGCCCGGGTCAGGCCGCCTTCGACAACCCCATCGCGGTTTTCAGGTTGGCGTCGATCGTGTCGAGGAAAGTCTGGGTGTTGAGCCAACGCTGCTGCTTGCCGATCAGGCTCGCCAGGTCCTTCGTCATGTGCCCGCTCTCGACCGTCTCGATGCAGACCCGCTCCAGCGTCTCGGCGAAGCCGGTCACGTCCGGGCGTGTCGTCGAACCGGCCGCGATAGGCCAGGCCGCGGGTCCAGGCGAAGATCGAGGCGATCGGGTTGGTGCTGGTCTCGCGGCCCTTCTGGTGCTCGCGGTAGTGGCGCGTGACGGTGCCGTGCGCCGCCTCGCTCTCGACCGTCTTGCCGTCCGGGCTCATCAGCACCGAGGTCATCAGGCCGAGGCTGCCGAAGCCCTGCGCCACGATGTCGCTCTCGCACGTCGCCGTCGTAGTTCTTGCAGGCCCAGACGTAGCCGCCTTCCCACTTGAGCGCGCAGGCGACCATGTCGTCGATCAGCCGGTGCTCGTAGGTGAGGCCGGCGCCGTCGAACCTCGCCTTGAACTCGGCGTCGAAGATGTCCTGGAACACGTCCTTGAACATGCCGTCATAGGCCTTGAGGATGGTGTTCTTGGTCGAGAGATAGACCGGATACTTGCGCGCCAGGCCGTAGTTGAAGCTGGCGCGGGCGAACCCTTCGATCGAGGCCTTGGTGTTGTGCATGCCCATCGCGACGCCGGGGCCCTTGAAGTCGAACACGTCCATGACCCACGGCTCGCCGCCGCCGGCCGGCTGGTAGTTGCAGCGTGACCTTGCCGGGGCCGGGGATCTTGGTCTCGGTCGCGCGGTAGATGTCGCCATAGGCGTGGCGGCCGATGACGATCGGCTTGGACCAATGCGGCACCAGGCGCGGCACGTTCCTGCAGATGATCGGCTCGCGGAAGATGGTGCCGTCGAGGATGTTGCGGATGGTGCCGTTCGGGCTGCGCCACATCTTCTTGAGGCCGAACTCGGTCACGCGCGCCTCGTCGGGCGTGATCGTCGCGCACTTCACGCCGACGCCGTACTGGCGGATGGCGTTGGCGCAGTCGACCGTCACCTGGTCGTCGGTCTGGTCGCGGTATTCGATGCCGAGATCGTAGTATTTCAGGTCGATGTCGAGGTAGGGGAGGATCAGCTTGTCCTTGATGAAGCCCCAGATGATCCGCGTCATCTCGTCGCCGTCCAGCTCGACGACGGGGGTCTTCACCTTGATCTTCGCCATGCGATCCTCTTGCGCTTGCCCCCGGCCGGGGCGTTCGATGTTGGGCGGACAATCGCACCCGCGCCGGACCATCGCAAGTTGCGGCCGCTCAGCGCGGCGCCGCGCAGCCGAGCGCTGCCATCACCGTCGCGTCGTCCGGCAGCGTGTCGCGCGGGAACAACCGGGTGACATGACCCATCTTGCGGCCCGGCCTGGCCTCGGCCTTGCCGTAGAGGTGCGGGATCAGGCCGGGCGTCGCGACAATCGCCGGCCATAGCGCAGTCTCCTCGGGGCCGACCAGGTTCTTCATGACAGCATCGGCATGCCGCAACCCCGGCGGCAGCGGCAGGCCGGCAACGGCACGGATATGCAGCTCGAACTGGCTGGCCGGGCACGCCTCGATGGTCCAATGGCCGGAGTTGTGCGGGCGCGGCGCGATCTCGTTCACCAGCACGCGGCCGCCGCCGGTCGACGAACATCTCGACCGCGAGCACCCCGACCAGGCCGAGGTTTTCCGCCACTCGCCAGGCCACCCGCGCCGCTTCGGCCGCGGTGCTCGGCGCCACCCGCGCCGGCGCCAGCGTCAGGTCGAGGATGCCGTCGCGATGCCGGTTCTCGACCGCGTCGAACAGCGAGCCGCCGCCATCGTCGCCGCGCGCAACCACGACGCTGATCTCGCACGCGTAGTCGACGAACCCCTCGAGCACGAGCGGACGGCCGCCCAGCTCGGCCCAGGCAGTTTCGACGTCGCCGGCGTCCCGCAGCACGGCCTGGCCCTTGCCGTCATAGCCGCCGCGGGTGGTTTTCAGCACGGAAGGCAGCCGCAGCGCGTCCACCGCGGCCTGCAGCCCGTCGCGGTCCGCGACCTCTCGCCAGGGCGCCGTCGGCACGCCGGCGTCGCGCAGGAACGACTTCTCGGTCACCCGGTCCTGGCTGATGCGCAAGACGCCCGGCGACGGGCGGACCGGACGCAGCGAGGCCAGCAGGTCGAGCCCCGCCGCGCTGACGTTCTCGAACTCGAACGTGATCACGTCCACCGCGCCGGCGAACCGGCGCAGGGCCTCCGGGTCTTCGTAGTCGGCGATCGTGCTGGCCGCCGAAACCTGCGCCGCCGGGCTGTCGGGTTCCGGGCTGAGAATGTGGCAGCGATACCCGAGCCGGGCGGCGGCCATGGCCGACATGCGGCCGAGCTGGCCGCCGCCGATGATGCCGATGGTGGCGTTGGGAGGAAGGCCGGCGTCCGCGCGTCCGCTCACGAGACGGCGGGGGACTCAGGATGGACGGGGACCTCCGGCACGGCCGCGGTCTGCGCTGCGCGGAACGCGTCGAGTCGCTCGGCGAGCGCAAGGTCGGTGCCGGCCAGGATTGCGGCCGCGAGCAGTCCGGCGTTGACGGCGCCGGCCCGGCCGATCGCCAAGGTGCCGACCGGGATGCCCGCCGGCATCTGCACGATGCTGAGCAGGCTGTCCTGCCCGCGCATGGCGTGGCTTTCGACCGGGACGCCCAGCACTGGCAACGCAGTCCAGGCGGCGCACATGCCGGGCAGGTGGGCCGCGCCGCCCGCGCCGGCGACGATCACCCGTAGGCCGCGGCTGCGCGCCGACTTGGCATAGTCCGCCAGGCGATCCGGCGTGCGGTGCGCCGACACGACCCGGCACTCGTGCGGCACGTCCAACCGGGCGAGCGTCTCGGCGGTGTGCTGCAGCGTCGGCCAGTCCGACTGGCTGCCCATGATGATGCCGACCAGCGGTGGCGATCCGCTCAAGCGATGTTGTCCGGGATCAAACGGCTCTCAAGCCACGAGATTTCGTCTTTAAGCAACAACTTGCGCTTCTTGAGACGCTGCATGTGCAGCTGATCGGTACCGGCTTCGGCCAGTCGCGCGATCACAGTATCGAGATCACGATGCTCGCTGCGGAGTTCATGAAGCTGGCGCAGCAGTAAATCGCGGTCGGTCAACATGGCAGGTGTTTACCATGCGGCGGCGGCGAACGTCACCCGCCGCCCTCGCCACGAATTGCGTTGGCGTTGCTGGTTTATCCCGGGGTATCGTTCCCATGCACGGTCGCCGTGCGGCTGTGCACATGCCCCGATCCTCAAAAGGAGGTTCCATGAGCCTGCAAGCGCGCATCGATAGCCTGAAGGGCCGTCACGCCACGTTGGAAGATCGCATCAACGCGGAAGATCGGCGGCCCCAACCCGATGCGCAGGAACTCTCGCGGATGAAGCTCGAGAAGCTGCGTCTCAAGGATGAAATGGAGCGCCTGCAGAACGGCTGACGCGCCGATCGCTCAGAGCCCGGCGGCAGGTGGGACCGGCCCACCTCCCGTCGCCGGGCTAGGCGGTGTGAGGCGGTATCAGGCCGCCTCTTCGGTCTCGGGCGGCGGCGGCACCGGCACCGCGTGACCCTCGCGAACCAACCGGTCGTTGGCGGCCTGCACCATCGCGTTCAGGTCCGATTGGCTGCACAGCCCCAGGATCACCGGATCGCGCGGCTTGATGTTGGCGCTGTTCCAATGCGTGCGGTCGCGCACCTTGGCGATGGTGTCCTTGGTGGTGCCCAGCAGCTTGATCACCTGCGCCTCGCTCAGCTGCGGGAAGTTGCGCAGCACGAAGGCGATGGCGTCGGGGCGGTCGTTGCGCTTGGCGACCGGCGTGTAGCGCGCGCCCTTGCCGCGCTTGTTCACCGGGTTGGACGGGGGAATGAGCTTCAGCCGGCCGTTCGGGTCCGCCTCGCAGCGCTTGATCTCCTCGGCGGTGACCTGGACGTTGGCGACCGGGTCATAGCCGACGATACCCTGCGCAACCTCGCCATCGGCAATCGCCTGCACCTCCAGCGGATGCATGCCGCAGAAATCGGCGATCTGCGTGAACGTCAGCGCAGTTTTCTCGATCAGCCAGACGGCGGTGGCTTTCGGCATCAACGGTAGGGCCATGGGTTTCCTGTCCTGGCTCCGCGGGTCGGGAGAGCGGCCTGGCGAAGCGCTTCAAGCTGTAATGGATTGGTCGGATATGGACCCGGCGGCTCGAACGGGTCAAGGGTTCGTCAACCGCGATGATGCGGGGCAGCCACTCTTTCGGAGCACAGGACGATGCACGACGACGAAGGGCCGCGGCCGGTGCCGCAACTGGTGGCAACGCCCCCGCTCGACCGGCTCGGGATCGACGAATTGCAAAGCTACATCGCCCGTCTGCGAGCCGAGATCGAGCGCGCCGAAGCGGAAATCCTTCGCAAACGGGCCACGCTCGATGCGGCGCACGGCTTTTTCCGCACGCCCGGCTGAGCGCTAAGCGGGACCCGAACATAAAAAAGGGGCCGGATCGCTCCGGCCCCTCCGTTCTCGCTAGGCTGCGGAGTTACGCGGCCTTGCTGGACACCTCGGCGTCGTTCGCCAGCACCGGACGGGCGGTCGCGCCGTTGGTGCCGATGGCGATCCGGCGCGGTTTCAGTGCCTCGGGGACGATCCGCTTCAGGCCGACATGAAGCAGGCCGTTCTGCAGGTCCGCGCCATCGACCTGGATATGGTCGGCGAGCACGAAGCGACGCTCGAACGGACGGCCGGCAATGCCGCGATACAGGATCTCGCCCTGCTGCTCCTCGGCCTGGGCCCGCCCGGTGATGACGAGCGTGTTGTCACGCACGACCATCTCGATGTCGTCGGGGCTGAAGCCGGCCACGGCCATCGTCAGCCGGTAGCTGTCTTCACCCGTCTTCTCGATGTTGTAGGGCGGGTAGGAGGAGGCCGCAGGCGCGGACTGGGCGGTGTCGACCAACCGCGCGAGGCGGTCGAAGCCGATGGCGGTACGGAACAAAGGGGTCAAGTCGTACATCATGTAAAACCTCCGGTGAAGCAAGGTCTGATCGTGGAGCTGCCCATGCGAGCCAGCCCCGGGTGGTCTTCGCCGCGGCCCCGATGGGCACCGCGAACGCAACTAAAAATAGCGCACCGAACGCCGCGTTCAAGGGTCTGCCAGTGGATCTGGACGCGCTGGCACAGGCGTTGCAGAACGCTCAACGCAACTTTATCGGACGGAGCGTTTTTGCGCGTGCTCCTGGCCGACGCCGACCCGGATCGGGCGCGGGCCGTCGAAACAGCCCTGCGCGACGCCGGCGCCACCGCGCTGCTTCGCCCGGACGCGGGGGAACCGCTGCTGGACGCCGCCACCCGGCTCGCCCCCGACGTCGTGATCGTCGACATGCAGCGCCCCGACCGGGACACGCTGGACGACGTCCGCCACGTTACGCGGCACGACCCGCGTCCGATTGTGATGTTCGTCGACCGCGACGACCCGGCTTTCATGGAGGCGGCGATCGAGGCCGGGGTCAGCTCATACAATGTCGTCGGCACGAGCCTTCCGGACATCAAGCCGATCATTCAAGCAGCGATCGCCATGTTCCGCCGCTTCAGCCAGATCGAGGCGGAGCTGCGCCGGGCCGAGCAGGGGCTGCAGGAGCGGGCCGTTATCGACCGAGCGAAGTCGGCCCTGATGCGCACCCGCCGTATCAGCGAGCCCGAGGCCTACCGCTGGATGCAGCGGCAGGCGATGGATCGCGGGCGGCGCATTGCCGACATCGCCGCCGACGTGCTGGGAGGGTCCGATGGCGGGTGAGCGGGTTCGGCTCGGCATGGTGCGGCTGGCGGACGCGGCGCCGCTCGTGCTGGCGCAGGCGACGGGGCTGTTCGGCAACGAGGGCCTCGAGGTCGAGCTGCTCGTCGAGCCCTCCTGGGCCAACGTGGCCGACAAGCTCGCCTGGGGCCTGCTCGACGGGGCGGTGATGCTGCCGCCGCTGGCCATCGCGATGGTGCTCGGCCTGCGTGGGCCGCCGACGCCGCTGCTCGTCCCGGCCGGCCTCAGCCTGAACGGCAACGCCATCACGCTGGCCCGGCCCCTGGCCGAGCTGGTCGCATCGAGCACGCCCGGATCCCTGCAGGACACCGCTTTGGCCTTGCGCCGGGCCATGCCGCGGCGCCTGAACCTGGCCGTGGTGCACGCCTTCTCCACCCACGACCTGCTGCTGCGCCGGTTCCTGGTGGCGGGCGGCATCGATCCGCTGACGGAGGTTACCTTCACAGTGGTGCCGCCGGCCGACATGGTCGACGCGTTGGCGGCAGGCCGGATCGACGGGTTCTGCGCCGGGGCGCCTTGGGGGGCGGTGGCAGACGCGGCCGGGGCGGGGCGAAGTGTCGCGGTCACCTCGGCGGTCTGGCCCAACCACCCTGAAAAATGCCTCGCCTTGCATGCTGGATGGGCGGCGGCCAACCCGGCTGCGGCGTTGGCCGTCGTGCGCGCCGTGCTCCGCGCCGGGCAGGCTTGCGACCAGCCGGAGCGGTCCGCCGCCCTGGCCGAGCTGCTGGCGCGGCCGGAATGGGTCGGCGTGCCGGCGCCGTTGATCGCCGCCTCGCTCCCCGGCGGCGCGAGCGGCGCGGTCGACCGCTCCGTGTTTGCCGCCTTCGGCGCCGGCGTTCCGTTCCAGGCGCATGCGGCTTGGTTTGCGCGGGAGATGGGCCGTTGGCGGACGATGCCGGCAGATGCCGTCTCGGTCGCCATCTCCGCCTATCGTCCCGACATCTACGCCGAGGCGGCGAAGTCGCTCGGTCTTGAAGCAGATCCGGCTCGACTGCTGGCTTCGCTTCCGCCGTTGCCTGCTTCAATCGACGGCAGCGCGCCTCAATCTTAGGCATTTGGCGTTTGGGCGATGCAAATTGTTGCATGCGGCCTGCTTTGTCGCCTGGCTCACCGTTTACTCGGCCGCTAGAGTGCAATCCGCAGTCCGGCGCTCCCGGACGGCATGCCATGCGTGCCAACGACGGCCATGGCGTCCAGAGGTGCGCTCGGCGCGCCGTAATGAGACCGGGCGGCCAATGTGGGCCGGCCAGCGACAAGCCGGCTAGGCCGGTGCGGCGCGGAGCGTGAGACATGATCCAACCAATCGGTAAACCGGCGGCCGCCCAGCGGCTGCGCCCCGCTTTCGTCGGTGCGGGGGTTGCGCCATGAACATGATGGTTCCGGCGCGCCTCCGCCTCGTCGTGGTCGGCAACGGCATGGCCGGGATGCGGACGGTGGAGGAGATCCTCGCCCGCACCCCGCACCGGTTCAGCATCACCGTGTTCGGCGCCGAGCCGCACCCGAACTACAACCGCATCATGCTGAGCCCGGTGCTCGCGCGGGAAAAGACGTTCGATGAGATCGTCATCAACCCGCGCGAATGGTACGAGCAGAACGGTATCGAGCTCATCACCGGCGAACGCGTCTGGCACGTGGACCGCGAGGAGCGGACGGTGCAGGGCGAGCACGGCACCACGCGCCCGTACGACATGCTGCTGATCGCCACCGGCTCCAACCCGTTCATCCTGCCGCTGGTCGGCCGCGATTTGCCGGGCGTGATCGGGTTCCGCGACGTCGCCGATGTCGAGACCATGCTCGCGGCGGCCGCGCGCGGC
The DNA here is from genome assembly GCA_963792675.1 of uncultured Alphaproteobacteria bacterium. Classification (GTDB taxonomy): domain Bacteria; phylum Pseudomonadota; class Alphaproteobacteria; order Acetobacterales; family Acetobacteraceae; genus JBBROS01. Next base: position 3,057,178 of record CAWBWT010000002.1, on the reverse strand, counting down.
GGCCGGGCAGTGGTGATCGGCGGCGGCTTGCTGGGGCTCGAGGCCGCCAACGGCCTCGCGCTGGCCGGGATGGACGTGACGATCGTACATTTGATGGACACGCTGATGGAGCGTCAACTCGACCCGGCGTCCGGCGCGATGCTGCAGGCCGACCTCGAGCGTCGCGGCATGACGGTGCTGTGCGGCGCCCACACCAAACTGCTGCGCGGCAGCGAGGAGGGGGTCAGCGCGGTCGAGTTGAAGGACGGGACCGTGTTGCCGGCCGACCTCGTCGTGATGGCGGTTGGCATCCGGCCCAACACCGAGCTGGGCGTTGCGACCGGACTCGAGGTGAAGCGCGGCATCGTGGTGGACGACCAGATGCGCACCAGCGACCCGTCGATCTTCGCGGTGGGCGAGTGCGTCGAGCATCGCGGCCTGACCTACGGACTCGTGGCGCCGATCTGGGACATGGCCAAGGTCTGCGCCGACGCCGTCACCGGCGTCGCCGAGACGGCTTACTCCGGCAGTGTCACCGGCACCCGGCTGAAGGTGACGGGGATCGACATGTTCTCGGCCGGTGATTTCGCGCCGGGCGTGAACCGCGAGGAGGTCGTGTTCCGTGACCCGGCGCGCGGCGTTTACCGCCGGCTGGTGCTGGAAGGCGACCGGCTGATCGGCGCCGTGCTGTATGGCGATGCGCGCGACGGCGGCTGGTATTTCGGCCTGCTGAAGGACGCCAAGCCGCTGGGCGAACTGCGCGACACGCTGATCTTCGGACAGGACGTGGCGACGGCGGCCACCGGGGCTGACTCCGAACGCGGCCTTGGCGGCACTGCCCGACACGGCCGAGATCTGCGGCTGCAACGGCGTCTGCAAGGGCACAATCGCCGCGGCGATCGCCGGCAAGGGGCTGACCACGCTCGATGCGGTGCGCGCCCACACCAAGGCGTCCTCGTCCTGCGGCAGCTGCACGCCGCTGGTCGAGGGCCTGCTCGGGATGGCGCTCGGCGATGGCTACAAGGCGCCGGCTGGGGAAAAGCCGTTGTGCAAGTGCACCGCGCTCGGCCACGACACCGTCAGGGCCGAGATCCTGGCGCGGCGGCTGAAGACGATTCCCGAGGTGATGGAGGGATTGGGTTGGGTGAAGGCCGATGGCTGCCACGTCTGCCGTCCGGCGCTGAACTACTACCTGCTGTGCGCCTGGCCCGGCGAATACGTGGATGACGCCCAGTCGCGCTTCGTCAACGAGCGCATGCACGCCAACATCCAGAAGGACGGCACCTATTCCGTCATCCCGCGCATGTGGGGCGGCCAGACCAGCAGCCGGGAGCTGCGCGCCATCGCCGACGTGGTGGACAAGTTCGGGATTCCGACGGTGAAGATCACCGGCGGCCAGCGCATCGACCTGCTCGGCGTCAAGCGCGAGGACCTGCCAGCGGTGTGGCGCGACCTGAATGCGGCCGGCATGGTCAGCGGCCACGCCTACGGCAAGGCGCTGCGCACGGTCAAAACCTGCGTCGGCTCGGAATGGTGCCGGTTCGGCACCCAGGACAGCACCAGCATGGGCGTCGCGCTGGAGAAGATGACCTGGGGGTCATGGCATCCGCACAAGGTGAAGCTCGCCGTATCCGGCTGCCCGCGCAATTGCGCCGAGGCGACGTGCAAAGATTTCGGCGTCGTCGCGGTCGAGAGCGGTTGGGAACTCAGTGTCGGCGGCAATGCCGGCGTCCATCTGCGCGCGACCGAGCCTTTGGCCAAAGTCGAGACGCCCGAGGAGGTGCTGGAGTATTGCGGTGCCTTCCTGCAGCTCTACCGCGAGGATGCCCGCTACCTGGAGCGGACGGCGCCTTGGGTCGAGCGGCGCGGCATCGAATGGGTTCGCGAGCGGGTGGTGGCCGACGCGGCGAACCGCCGGGCGCTCTACGACCGGTTCCTGTTCGCGCAATCCTTCGCGCAGTTCGACCCTTGGGAGGAGCGCTCGCCGGACAGCGGCAACGTCGAGCAGTACCGCACCCTGGTCGCGGCGGAGTAGGCGGCATGGACGGAATGGAGTGCGCGGCCGCCTGGATCGAGGTGTGCGGGCTCGACGACATCCCGCGCCAGGGCGCTCGGGTGGTGGCGACCGGGCGCGGCGACGTGGCGGTGTTCCGCACCCTCGACGATGCGGTGTTCGCGCTCGATGACGCCTGCCCGCACAAGGCCGGCAAGCTAAGCCAGGGGATCGTGCACGGTCACAACGTGACCTGCCCGCTGCACAACTGGGTCATCGGCCTCGAGGACGGCCGGGCGCAGGCGCCGGACGAGGGGTGCGTGCACCGGGTCGGGGCGGCGGTGCGGGACGGCCGCGTCCTGCTCGCGCTGGGCTGATGGCGGCGCATCCGGCCGGTGACGGCGTCCGCACCACCTGCCCCTATTGCGGCGTCGGCTGCGGTGTGATCGCGAAGCCGGACGGGCGCGTGGTCGGCGATCCCGACCACCCCGCCAATTTCGGCCGGCTCTGCTCCAAGGGCGCGGCCCTGGCCGAAACGCTGCAGGACGGTGGCCGCCTGCAGCACCCGGTGGCGGACGGCGCGCGCGCCAGTTGGGACGCGGCGCTCGATCGTGTTGCAGCCCGGTTCCGCGGCACGGTCGCCGAACATGGGCCGGATAGCGTCGCGTTCTACGTGTCGGGCCAGTGCCTGACCGAGGACTACTATGTCGCCAACAAGTTGATGAAAGGTTTCATCGGCAGCGGCAACATCGACACCAACTCACGCCTGTGCATGGCCTCCTCGGTCGCCGGCCACGTCCGCGGTTTCGGCGCCGACGTCGTGCCCGTCATCTACGAGGACCTGGAGCAAGCCGATCTCGTGGTGCTGGTCGGCAGCAACTTGGCCTGGTGCCATCCGGTGCTGTTCCAGCGCCTGCAAGCCGCACGCGCCCGGCGCGGCACCCGGGTGGTCGCGGTCGACCCGCGCCGCACCGCGACCTGCGAGGACGCCGACCTCCATCTGCAGCTGGCGCCGGGCAGCGACGTGGCCCTGTTCGCCGGCTTGCTGTCCCATTTGGCCGACCGCGGGGCCTTCGAGCACGCCTGGGTCGCCGACCACACGGCTGGACTCGACGAGGCGCTCGATGCCGCGCGCGGCATCGACGTTGCCGGGATCACCGGCCTCGACCCGGCCGACGTCGCGCGGTTCTACGACCTGTTCGCCGCCACCCCGCGCACCGTCACCGTCTACTCGCAGGGGGTGAACCAATCCTCCGCCGGCACCGACAAGGTTTCGGCGATCCTCAACGTGCATCTGGCGACCGCGCGGATCGGCAAGCCCGGCACCGGCCCGTTCAGCGTGACCGGGCAGCCGAACGCGATGGGTGGCCGCGAGGTCGGCGGCTTGGCCAACCAGCTCGCGGCGCACATGCGGTTCGACACCCCCGGTGCGCTCGACCGAGTGCGCCGGTTTTGGGACGCCCCGAACCTCGCGACCGCACCCGGGTTGATGGCGGTGGACCTGTTCGACGCCGTGCATGACGGGCACGTGCGCGCGATCTGGATCATCGGCACCAATCCCGCCGCCAGCATGCCGCAAGCCGGCCGGGTGCGTGCCGCGCTCGAGCGCTGTCCGTTCGTCGTCGTCAGCGATCTGTGGCCGACCGACACCACACGCTACGCCGACGTGGTGCTGCCGGCCGCCGGCTGGGGCGAACGCAACGGCAGCGTCACCAACTCGGAGCGGCGCATCAGCCGGCAGCGCCCCTTCCGCGAGCCGCCCGGCGAGGCCCGGCCGGACTGGTGGATGCTGGCGGAGCTCGGCCGCCGGATGGGGTTCGCCGGGTTCGCCTGGGAAGGCGTTGCCGCCGTGTTCCGCGAGCATGCGGCGCTGACCGCGTTCGAGAATGATGGCGGGCGCGTGCTCGACCTCGGCGGCCTGGCCGGGCTCTCCGACGGCGAATACGAGGCGCTTGCACCGCATCAATGGCCGATGCCGGCCGGCCACGAACCTGGCGGCGAGGGGGATGGGCGGTTGTTCGCGCACGGCGGCTTCCCGACCCCCGACGGCCGCGCCCGCCTGGTTCCGACCACTTGGCGGCCAGCCGCGCAGACGCCGGACGCCCGCCACCCGCTGCTGCTGAATACCGGGCGGGTGCGCGACCAATGGCACACCATGACCCGCACCGGCCTGGTGCCGCGCCTCACTCAGCACGTCGCTGCGCCGCTGGCGGCAATGCACCCGGGCGATGCGGCGATGCTGGGCATCGACGAGGCCGGGCTGGTCAGGATCGAGAACGATCGAGGCGCGGTGGTGCTGCGCGCGCGGCTCGACCCGGCGCAGCGGCCCGGCGAGGTGTTCGTGCCGATGCACTGGACCGACGCGTTCAGCTCGTCCGGCCCGATCGGCCTGCTCGTCACCGGCGCCTGCGACCCGGTCTCTGGGCAGCCGGAGCTGAAGGCTACCCCGGTCCGTGCCGCGCCGGTGCCGACGCGATGGCGCGGGCTGCTGCTGCACGCGCACGCGGTTCGTCCGGCCGGGTGCTTGTGGTCGCGCGTCCCGCTCGAGCACGGCCACGCCTTCGATCTGGCCGGGGCGGACCCGCTGCCCGACGGCGCGGCACTGGCGGCGTTTGCGCGCGACACCATGGCCGCGGACGGCGCCGAGGTGATGGAAATGGCGGACCCGAGCCGGGGCATCTGGCGCTATGCCGCGCTGCGCGATGGCCGGATGTCGGCCTGCCTGTATCTCACCAGCCACGACAGTGCGCTGCCGTCGCATGGGGCCTTGGCGAGGCTGCTGGCCGGGCCGGTGGCGGAGGTCGCCCGGCGCACCGTGCTGGCCGGCGGCGGTGCCGTGGGCGCGGGAGAAAAGCTGGTGTGCGCCTGCTTCTCGGTCGGGCTCGACACGCTGCGCGCGGCCGTGGCGGACCGACGCCTCGTGACCGTCGCCGAGATCGGGGCGGCCTTGCGCGCCGGCACGAATTGCGGATCTTGCATTCCCGAACTGCGGGAGATTCTGCGTGACCAACTCACCCCGGCCTAGCCGCCATGCCGCCTGACGCGCTGCCGCCGGCCCGGCCCGATATCGCCGCCGTGGCGGCCGAGCACGGCTTCGCCCAGTACGTGCGCACATTGGGCCGCGGGCCCGGCCGGTCGCGCGCGCTGACCCGGGACGAGGCGCGCACGGCCCTGTCGATGGTATTGCGCGGTGAGGCCGACCCGCATCAGGTCGGCGCCTTCCTCATGCTGCTGCGCTACCGCGGCGAGGATGCGGCTGAGATGGCCGGGCTGGTCGAGGCCGCCCGCAGCCATTTCGGCGCCGGGTTGCCGCCGGGCTGCACGCCGGTGGCCCTGGACTGGCCGAGTTACGGCGCCGGCCGCACCCGCGGCGCGCCCTGGTTCCTGCTGGCAGCGCTTGCCCTGGGCCGCGCCGGGCATCGCGTGCTGATGCACGGAAGCAACGAGTTCACCCGCGGCACCGCCGTCACCGAGGCGCTCGGCACACTCGGGCTTCCGGTCTGCGCCAACCGCGAGGACGCAGCGCGGCAGCTCGACGCCGCCGGATTTGCCTATTTTCCGCTCGGCAGCCTCTGTCCCGAACTGGACCGGCTGCTGCGGCTGCGCAACCTGCTCGGCCTACGCTCGCCGATCAACACCGCGGCCCGCCTGCTGAACCCGTTCGACGCGGCTTGCGGCGTCGACGGGGTGTTCCATCCGCCCTACATCGCCTTGCACCTCGACACCGCCGCGTTGCTGCGGCGTGGCCGGCTGGTCGTGGTGAAGGGCGGCGGCGGCGAGGCGGAGCGGAACCCGGCCAAGCCGATGACTGCGCACTGGTTCGACGGCGAAGCCGGGCAGGGCGAAGCGGTGTTCGATGCAATGCTCACGGCGGACGCCGCCGGCGACTTGGCCGAGACCTGGCGGACCGGCACCGGCCCGGGCGCAGCCACAGCCTGCGCCACGATCGCGTTGAGTCTCCTTGCCCTTGGAAGTGCCTCGTCGCCGGCCGATGCCGACGCGCAGGCTTTGACGGTATGGGCCGCTCGCCACTAATCGAGTGCAAACTTCCGTGAACCGGACGGAGGCAACCGCATATTCGGCCCCAGCATTGGTCTCGTTAACCCCGATGCAACTGAGGCCGTTCCATGGACCAACCAGCTCTTACTCGCCGCGGCGTGCTCGGCACCAGCACGGCCTTAGCTGCCGCGTCGTCGCTGCCAGCCGCGGCGCAGCAAGCGCGCTCGGTCGCACCGACGGCGACCACGCTCACGCTGCCGGTGCAGCTCACGATTAACGGCAGTGAGCGGCGGTTCGATGTCGATCCGCGGACCACGTTGCTGGACCTGTTGCGCGAGCATGCCGGCCTGACCGGCAGCAAGAAGGGCTGCGACCATGGCCAGTGCGGCGCCTGCACGGTCCTGTTGAACGGCCGGCGGATCAATTCCTGCCTCAGCCTGGCGGTGATGCATGACGGGGAGCAGGTCACCACGATCGAGGGGTTGGCCCGAGGCGACGAACTGCATCCGATGCAGGCGGCGTTCCTGCACCATGACGGGTTCCAGTGCGGCTACTGCACGCCGGGGCAGATCATGTCCGCGGTCGGCATGCTGGCCGAGGCAAAGGACGGGCGGCCGAGCAACGTCACCGCGGACCTCGCGGGCGCGACCAAGCTGGACGAGACCGAGATCCGCGAGCGGATGAGCGGCAACATCTGCCGCTGCTCGGCCTATCCGAACATTGTGGCCGCGATTGGCGATGTCGCCCGCGAGGGGGCCCCGACATGAGGAGCTTCTCGTACGTCCGACCCGACGGCGACGCTGCCGCCGCCAAGGCCGCTGCCGCGAAAGGTGCCGCGTACATCGGCGGCGGCACCAACCTGCTCGACCTGATGAAGCTGCAGGTGATGACGCCGTCGGCGCTGGTGGACGTGAACCGGCTGCCGCTCGACCGCATGAACGATACGCCCGATGGCGGCCTGCGCATCGGCGCCACCGTGCGCAACGCCGACCTGGCGGCCGACCCGAGGGTGCGGGTGCGTTACGGCGTGCTGAGCCGCGCCTTGCTGGCCGGCGCCACCGGGCAGCTGCGCAACAAGGCCACCACCGCCGGCAATTTGCTGCAGCGGACGCGGTGCAACTACTTCACCGATGTCTCGATGCCCTGCAACAAGCGCGTGCCGGGCTCCGGCTGCGGCGCGATCGGCGGGTTCAACCGGATCCACGCCGTGGTCGGCGCCAGCGAGCACTGCATCGCCACGCACCCGTCCGACATGGCGGTCGCCATGCGCGCGCTGGACGCGGTGGTCGAGACGCTGCAGCCCGACGGCAAAACGCGGCGGATCCCGATCGCCGCCTTCCACCGCCTGCCCGGCGACACGCCGCAGGTCGAGACGGTGCTGCTGGCCGGCGAGCTGATCACCGCCGTCGTGCTGCCGCCGCCGCCGCCGGGGGTGCAGATCTACCGCAAGGTCCGCGACCGGGCCTCGTACGCGTTCGCGCTCGTCTCGGTGGCAGCGATCGTCGACATCGGCGACGATCGCGTGCGAAGCGCGCGACTGGCGTTCGGCGGCCTCGCGCACAAGCCATGGCGGGTCGAGAGCGCCGAGGCCGCGCTGGTCGGGCGGGCGCCGGACGCGGCCGCCAGCCACGCCGCCGCCGACTTGGTGCTGGCAGGCGCCCGCGGCTATGGCCGTAACGATTTCAAGATTCCACTCACCCGGCGGGTGATCCAGGCCGCTCTAGAGCAGGCCTGGCAGGAGACGCGCGCATGAAGCTGCATGGACCCATCGGACCCACGGTCCTGGACGACCACCCCGGACTTGTCGGCCAGCCGCTCGACCGCTACGACGGCCGGCTCAAGGTGACGGGTGGCGCCCGTTATTCGTATGAGTGGCCGCACGAGGCGCCGCTGTACGCCTTTATCGTCCAGGCAAAGGCGGCCGGCGGCTCGATCAAAACGATCGACACGACGGCCGCGGAGCGTGCGCCGGGCGTGCGGCTGGTGCTGACGCACGAGACCATGCCGCCGCAGAAGGCCGGCAATCATCGCAAGCTGGCCGCGCAGATGACCGGGCCCGGGATCCATAACTGGGGCCAGCCGATCGCCCTCGTGGTCGCAGACACGTTCGAGCAGGCGCGCGACGCCGCCTATCGCGTGGTGGCGACCTACGATCGGCAGAAGCCGGCGCTCGGCTTGCAGGACCATGCCGGGCAGGCGATCGCGCCGCCCGCGGAGAACGAGCAGCAGCCGGACAGCGCGGTCGGGCAGTTCGATAGCGCCTTCACCGCGGCGCCGGTGAAGCTCGACGTCACCTACACGACGCCGATGCAGTCGCATGCGGCGATGGAGCCGCACGCGACCATCGCTCGCTGGGACGGGGACAGCCTGATTCTCGAGACGGCGAACCAGATGGTGAGCCAAAGCCAGGAGGTGGTCGCGAACACCCTGGAGATGCCGAAGGACAAGGTTCGTATCATCAGCAAGTACGTCGGTGGCGGGTTCGGCTCCAAGCTCTGGGTCGGCAGCGATGTCATCCTCGCTGCGGTCGCGGCGAAGCAGACCGGGCGCACGGTGAAGCTGGCGGTCTCGCGGCCCCAGGTGTTCGAGGTCACGACCCACCGCAGCGACACCATTCAGCGGGTGCGGCTGGGCGCCAATCCCGACGGCACGCTGCTGGCGATCGGGCACGACTCGATCTCGGGCAATCGGGCGGGCGAGGGTTACGAGTTGGCCGCGCTGCAGACCCGCACGCTCTATGCCGGCGACAACCGGCTGACCCGGCATCGCCTGGCCGAGCTGAACGTCCCGGTCGCGTCGGCCATGCGGGCGCCGGGTGAGGCGGTCGGGTTGCTGGCGCTCGAGTGCGCCATGGACGAGTTGGCGGAGAAGCTGGGCCTCGATCCGATCGAGCTGCGGACTCGCAACGAGCCGACGCAGGACCCCGAGAAGCACGTCCCGTTCTCGTCGCGCAACTTGGTCGCCTGCCTGAAGACGGGCGCCGAGCAGTTCGGTTGGGACCAGCGCGGCAAGCCCGGTGCCCGGCGCGATGGCAAGTGGCTGGTCGGCATGGGTGTGGCCGCGGCGATCCGCAACAACCCGATCAAGGAGTTGAAGGCGCGCGTGCGCCTCGACCCCGATGGCGTGCTGACGGTGCAGACGGCGATGACCGATATCGGCACCGGCAGCTACACCGTGCTGGCGCAGGTGGCCGGGTCGCTGATGGGGTTGCCGATCGAGCGGGTGCGGATGGAGCTGGCCGACAGCGCTCTGCCGATGTCGTCGGGCTCGGGCGGTTCGTTCGGCGCCGCCAGCAACGCGTCGGCGATCTATGACGCATGTCTCGCGCTACGCGAGAAGGTGGCGCAGGCGGCGGGCCTGGATCCGGCCAAGGCCAGCTTCGCCGAGGGCCAGGTCAGTGTTGACGGCGATCAGCGCGCGTTGGCTGGTTTGGCGCCGGCGGGCGGCTTGGTGGCCGACGGCAGCATCGACCCCGGCGACAACATGAAGCAGTTCAGCCAGCAATCCTATGGCGCCCATTTCGCCGAGGTCGGCGTGGATAGCGACACCGGCGAGGTCCGGGTGCGGCGCATGCTGGGCGTGTTCACCGCGGGACGGCTGCTGAACCCGAAGACGGCGCGCAGCCAGGCCATCGGCGGCATGATCTTTGGCATCGGCGCGGCGCTGCACGAGGATCTCGTGATGGACGAGCGCAGCGGCCACTTCGTCAACTCGAACCTGGCCGAGTACCACGTGCCCGTGCACCTCGACATCCCGGCGGTGGATGCGGTGTTCCTGCCCGAAACCGACGAGAAGTCCAACCCGTTGAAGGCAAAGGGGGTCGGCGAGCTGGGGATCTGCGGCGCCGGGGCGGCGGTGGCGAACGCGGTTTTCAATGCGACCGGCGTGCGGATCCGCGACTATCCGCTCACGCTCGACAAGGTGCTGGTCGGGCTCGAACGGCGGGCTTAGCCGCTGGTGGCTTTCAAATTTGTTGCAAACGGGGTACGCGGGGGCCAACCAAATCTCCTGGAGACGTCCTCGATGCCGTTGCTCAATCGTCGCATGCTCGCGCTGGGAGCGGCTGCGCTGCCGCTGACCGCTCTTCGCACCCGGCCGGCTCGGGCGGCCGAGTTCAGCTACAAGATGGCCAACAACACGCCGGCCACCCACCCGCTCACGCTGCGCATGCAGGAAGCGGCGGACCGCGTGCTGAAGGCCACCGATGGCCGGCTTGAGATCCGCATTTTCCCCAACAGCCAGCTCGGCACCGACACCGACATGCTCAGCCAGGTGCGGTCCGGGGCGATCGAGTTCTTCTCGCTTTCGGGACTGATCCTGGCGACGCTGGTGCCGCCGGCCAGCATCAACGGCGTGGGGTTTGCGTTCAAAAGCTATGACCAGGTCTGGCCGGCGATGGACGGCAAGCTCGGCGCGTTCGTTCGGGCGGAGATCGGCAAGCGCGGTTTGCACGTGTTCGAGAAGATGTTCGACAACGGCTTCCGGCAAACCACCAGCAGCACGAAGCCGATCGCGACGCCGGCGGACCTGAAGGGGTTCAAGATCCGCGTGCCGGTCAGCCCACTTTGGACCAGCATGTTCCAGGCTTTGGGCGCGTCACCGGCGAGTATCAACTTCTCCGAGGTGTATTCGGCGCTGCAGACCCACATCGTCGACGGGCAGGAGAACCCGCTCAGCTTGATCGAGACGAGCAAGCTCTACGAGGTGCAAAAATACTGCGCCATGACCAACCACATGTGGGACGGGTTCTGGTTGCTGGCCAACCGCCGCGCGTTCGACAAGCTGCCCGCCGACGCACAGGCGGTGGTGAACCGCGAGTTCTCGGCCGCCGCCCTCGACGAACGGGCCGACATCGCGAAGCTCAATACCGAAGTTCGGGGCACGCTCGAGAAGCGCGGCTTGGCGTTCAACGAGGTGGACACCGCCGCATTCCGCGATGCCCTCAAGACGGCCGGCTTCTACAAGGAGTGGCGTGGCAGATATGGCGAGGAGGCTTGGGGCGTGCTCGAGAGCGCCGTCGGCGCGGTGTCGTGACCGCTATGCGCGGGATGGGCCGGGCACCGGGTTTCGTTGGGCGGTCCGGCCGCCTATATGCGCATCCTCGCAACCCGATCCGGAGGACGCGTGATGTCTCTGTTCAGCACCAAGGTCGCGCCGACCGGCGATTACAAGTTCACGCTGAGTGACGCCGAGTGGCGCCAGCGCCTGAGCGCCGAGCAATACAAAGTCATGCGCAGTCACGGCACCGAACGCGCCTGCACGAGCCCGCTCAATGCGGAGAAGCGGGCCGGCACCTATGCTTGTGCGGGGTGCGGTCAGGCCCTGTTCGAGACTTCGGCGAAGTTCGAGAGCGGCACCGGGTGGCCGAGCTTTTCGCAGCCGATCCGGGAGGACGCGATCGGCACGACCGAGGACCGAGGGTTCGGCATGGTGCGGACCGAGGTGCATTGCAGCAATTGCGGCAGCCATCTCGGCCACGTCTTTTCGGACGGTCCGCGCCCGACCGGCCTGCGCTATTGCATGAACGGCGTGTCGATGAGCTTCGAGCCCGCCTGAAACCCGCATCGGGGCATTCGGCCGGTCATGCGGCCTGCGCGGGGAGATGCGACACTCTCCAGTGGCCGCGGCCGTTCTGCTTTACGTCGACCATGGCCAACTCGGCCCGCTGAAGCAACTGCTCCACCGTCTCGTCGGTGCCGGGCCGTCGCATCGCGATGCCGATCGACATTCCGAGTCCCTCGGCTTCACCGGCGTTAAGGTGACCGAATTCGTGCGGCGCCGTCTGGCGTAAGCCTTCGGCCCGCTCAGCCGCGGTGAAGGTGTCCGCGCCATCGAGCCAACAGGCGAATTCGTCGGCGCCCAGCCTGGCGACCAAGTCGGTCGGGCGCAGCGTCCGCCGCAACAGGGCGCTGGTGAGCAGCAGGGCGTCGTCACCGACCTCGTGGCCGCTGCGGTCGTTCAGCCGTTGCAGGCCATCGAGATCGATGAACAGCACGGATGTGGGCAGGCCCTCGGCCTCCAGCCGGTCGAGCCGCCTGGTCGCGTGGTCGATGAACGCCCGGCGGTTCATCAAGCCGGTCAGCGCGTCGGTCCGGGCTTGCCGGGCCATCTCCCGCTGGATCGATTCGTGCTCGAGGATGATGCGGATCACGCCGGTCACGGCGCCGGCCAGCGCGAGGTCCTCGGCCGCCCAAGCCGGCTTCATGGCGTCGCGCCACAGCAGCAGCACCGCCCGGTCGCCGAACCGCGTCGAGGTCGGGCAGGACAACACCGAACGGCCGTCGGCCGCCTGGAATATCTGGACGGTTTCGATGTCGCCCGGTCCGCCGGCGAGCAGCGACGCAAGGTCGACGCCGGCATGGTCGCCGGCCCGGCACAATATGACCGGTGGGGCCGCTCCGTGCGGCAGGTCGAGCACGGCTGCGCCATCGGCGACGAGAGCCTGCGCGGTGCGGTCGAGCGCTTCGCCCATCATGTGCGGCGCCGCGACCTCGTGCCGTAGCCGATCCAGGATCTGCTCCAGGACGTGCGCCCGGTGCGTCGCGTTGGAGGCCCGTGCCTGCAGCGTTTCCCCTTCGGTGACATCCACCGCGATGCCGCGCAGGCCGCGCCGAACCCCGGCCGCGTCCAGCAAGGGGGTTATCGTCAGCGCCATGCAGAGCGCTTCGCCCGTTTTCGTCCGCATCCAAACCGTTCGACGGCGGGCGACGGCGGAGCCGGTGTGGTCGAGTGCCACCTGGTCGAGCGCGACCTGGTCGAGCAGGAGGGAGCGGACGGGTTGTCCGAGCAATTCGGCGGCGGCCCAGCCCAGCACGGTCGTGGGCGAAACGAAGGTAAGCGTGCCGCTGCTGTCGGTTTCGAACAGCATGTCCGCAGCCATGGCGGCGAATTCCTGCCAGCGTCGGTCATTGTCGAACGGGACCGGCCGGCGTAGGGCCCAAGGAGCTTTGTTCGCCACCATGCCGTCCGGCCATCCCGGCCCTTGTTCCGCCATCACGTCCATGTGCCTGCCCCTCGCTGCAGGCATCATCGCCGAGAGTTCTTAACGAGCCGTTATTCCCGCCCGGCGTTTGACACCGGGTTGCCGCCCCAGCATGGTCCGCCGCACGCCGGAACCTCGGAATTTGCCATGTCAGACCACCCGCTTCGCGTCCGCATCGAAAGCCTCTGGGAGGGCCGCGAGATGCTGTCCCCGGCCACGATGGGCGATGACCGCAACGCCGTCGACGAGGCGCTTGGCCTGCTCGACGAAGGCCAACTACGGGTTGCCGAAAAAGCCGGTGAGCGATGGGTGGTGCACCAGTGGCTGAAGAAGGCCGTGCTGCTGTCGTTCCGGCTGAACAATTCGGTGCCGATGCCGGGCGCCGGCGGTGCGCCGGTCTGGGACAAGGTGCCGATGAAGACGGATGGCTGGGGTGAGAACCGCTTCATCGAGGCGAATTTCCGCGCTGTTCCGGGCGCGATCGTGCGCCGCAGCGCCTTTATCGCGCCCGGCGTCGTGCTGATGCCGTCCTTCGTCAACGTCGGCGCCTACGTGGACCGCGGCACCATGGTCGATACCTGGGCCACCGTCGGCAGCTGCGCCCAGGTGGGCCGCAACTGCCACCTGTCCGGCGGCGTCGGGCTGGGCGGCGTGCTCGAGCCGCTGCAAGCCAATCCCACCATCATCGAGGATGACTGCTTCATCGGCGCCCGCTCCGAGGTGGTTGAGGGGGTGATCGTCGAACGCGGCTGCGTGCTGTCGATGGGCGTGTTCATCAGCGCCTCCACCAAGATCGTCGACCGCGCCACCGGCGAGGTGTTCACGGGACGGGTGCCGGCCTACTCGGTGGTGGTGCCGGGATCGATGCCGGGCCGCCCGCTGCCGGACGGCTCGCCGGGGCCGAGCCTGTCCTGCGCGGTGATCGTCAAGCGCGTGGACGAGCAGACCCGGGCGAAGACCTCCATCAACGAGCTGCTCCGCGACTGATGGACCCGGTGGCGCTCGCGCAGGCGCTGATTCGCTGCCGCTCGGTGACGCCGGCCGATGGCGGTGCGCAGGACCTCCTGGCGACCGCGTTGGAGGCGCTCGGTTTCACCGTCTGGCGGCTGCCGTTCGGCACCACGCCGAATCTGTTCGCCCGGCGCGGCGACGCCCCACCGCATTTCTGCTTCGCCGGGCACACCGACGTGGTGCCGGCAGGCGAGGGCTGGAGCGCCGACCCGTTCGGGGGCGAGATCCGCGGCGGCGTGCTGCTCGGTCGCGGCGCCTGCGACATGAAAGGGGCCATTGCCGCCTTCGTCGCCGCGGTCGCGCAGGCGCCGCCCGGCCCTGGTTCCATCAGCGTCCTGATCACCGGCGACGAGGAAGGACCGGCGCGCGATGGGACGGTGCGGGTGCTGGAGTGGATGGCGGCCAACGGCCACCTCCCGGACCTGTGCCTGGTCGGCGAGCCGACCAACCCGGCGCATCTGGGCGAGGTGATCAAGATCGGCCGCCGCGGTTCGCTCAACGCCCGCGTCACCGTCCATGGCGTCCAGGGCCACGTCGCCTATCCGCATAAGGCGGACAACCCGGTGCACCGGCTAGTGGCCGCCCTGCACGACCTCACCGCGGCGCCGCTCGACGCCGGCAGCGCCTGGTTCGAGCCCAGCAGCCTGCAGGTGACCAGCGTGGATGTCGGCAACACCGCCACGAACGTCGTGCCGGCGGCCGCCACTGCGCGGCTCAACATCCGTTTCAACGACCACCATAGCGGGGCGACCCTGGAGGCGTGGCTGCGAGAGGCGATCGGCCGCCATGCGGAGCGGTTCGACCTCGAGGTGGACGTCAGCGGCGAGAGCTTCCTCACCGAGCCCGGCCCGCTTGTTCGCCGTCTGCGCGACGCGGTCGGCCGAGCTTGCGGCACCGAACCGCGGCTGGACACCGGGGGCGGCACCTCGGATGCGCGGTTCATCGCCCGCTACTGCCCGGTGGCCGAGTTCGGCCTGGTCGGGGCCACCATGCACCAGGTGGACGAGGGCGTGCCCGTGGCCGAGCTGCACGCGCTGACCGACGCGTATCGCGCCGTGCTGGCGGCCTTCGCGTGATCTGGCGCCCGCTGATCGGCGCCGCCCAGCTCGCGATCGGCCGCAGCGAGGGGATGCAGCAGTTCGGCGACACGCCGCAGGCGTTCCTGGCGAGCCTTGCGCCGCTGGTGGCGTTCCCGATCGTCGGCGCGATGGCGCTGCTGCTGTCGGGCAGCGGGGTCGAGGCGATCACGACGCTGCTGCTGACGGTCGTTGCGCAGTTGTCGCCGGCGGTGCTGTCGCATGCGGTCGCCACGCGCTGGGGCCGGGAGGCAGAGTGGCTGCGCTACGCCACCGCGTTCAACTGGTGCCAGTGGGCGATCCCGCTCGTGATGTTCCTGCTGATGGCGGTGTTCCAGGTGACCGGGGCGGCGGGGCTGCCGGATGACGCGGCGGCCGGAGTCCTGGTCGCCACGCTGGCGATGTATGGCATCTGGCTGCATTGGACCCTGGCGCGTAGTGGCCTGCTGCTGGGGCGGGTGCGGTCGATCGTGCTGGTAGTGCTGGTCAACGCCGGCACCGTGGCGCTGGTGCTCGGGCCGCGGCTGCTGTCGGCGATGCTTCAGGGCGACGCGAACGGATCGACCTCGTAGGCGACGCCGGTCAGCGTCAATCCATCGGGCGGCGCCGTCGGACCCGCGGCCCGGCGGTCGAGCGCCGCCAGCGCCTCGGCCACGCGCGCGACCGGCCAGCTCCCTTCGCCGACCAGCTTCAAAGTGCCGACCATGTTGCGCACCTGATGGTGCAGGAAGCTGCGCGCCGCGGCCTGGAACAAGACGGTTTCGCCGTCGCGCGTCACCTCGAGCCGGTCGAGGGTGCGGACCGGCGACTTCGCCTGGCAGGCGACGGCGCGGAACGAGGTGAAGTCGTGTCGTCCGAGCAGGTGCCAGGCCGCCGCCGCCATGGCCGCCTCGTCGAGGCGCCGCGGCACGTGCCAGGCGCGTCCTTGTTGCAGCGCCGGTCGGGCGCGTCGGTTCAGGATGCGGTACTCGTAGGCGCGGCCGATGGCGGAGAAGCGCGGGTTCCAGCTGGGCGCCGCCGGGGCGGCGCGGACCACCACCAGCGGGTGCGGCAGCAGGTGGAAGTTGAGCGCCTCCTGCACCTGCTCCGGCCGGTAACGATCGGGCAAGCTCAGCATGGCGACCTGTCCGGTTGCGTGCACGCCGGCGTCGGTGCGTCCGGCGACGGTGCACCGCACCGGCTCGCCGCGGTTCAGCTTGGCCGCCGCAGCCTCGAGCAGCGCCTGCAGCGTGACCGGCCCGTCCTGCAGCTGCCAGCCGGAGAACCCGGCGCCGTCATATTCCAGCAGCAGCGCCCACGCCTTCACCGGGCTCGACCTAGCTTAAAACCGTGCCCGCCGGGACCGGGCGGCCGCGCAGCATCGCCGCCGCCGGCATCGGTCCGCGTCCCGGGCGCTGCACCCGCAGCAGCCGCAAGGCCCCGCCGCCGCACGCGACCAGCAGGGTGGCATCGAGCACCGTGCCCGGCGGGCCGTTGCCGGGCTCCGGCGCGGCTTCCAGCACTTTCAGGATCTCGCCATCGAGCGTGGTCCAGGCGCCGGGCCACGGGACGGTGGCACGCACGACGCGGTCCAGCGTGGCGGCGTCGGCCGACCAATCGAGCCGGCCCGTGGCCCGGGTCAGCTTCGGCGCGTAGGTGGCGCCTTCGGGCTGCGGCACCGGCGCGGGCCATTCGTCCAGCGCGCGCACGATCAGCCGCGCGCCGAGCGCCGACAGTGTATCGTGCAGCATCGCCGCCGTGGTGCGCGGCCCGATCGGCACCGCCTCGCGCAGCAGCATCGGGCCGGTGTCCAGCCCTTCCTCCATCTGCATGATCGTCACTCCGCTTTCGCGGTCGCCGGCCAGGATCGCCGCCTGGATCGGCCCGGCGCCGCGCCAGCGCGGCAGCAGGCTGGCGTGGATGTTGAGGCAGCCGTGGCGCGGCGCGTCCAGCATCGGCCGCGGCAGGATCAGGCCGTATGCGGCGACCACCGCGGCGTCGAGCTCGAGTGCGGCGAACGCGGCCTGCTCGGCAGCGTCGTGCCGCAGCCGCGCCGGGGTGCGCACGGCAAGGCCCATCGCGTCCGCCGCTGCCTGGACCGGGCACGGGCGGAGCGACTGGCCGCGGCCGGCCGGCCGGGGGGGCTGCGCGTAGACGGCGGCGATCGTGTGCCCGGCAGCGTGCAGCGCCTGCAGCGCCGGCACGGCAAAATCCGGGCTGCCCATGAAGGCGAGGCGAAGGCTCACCCCGCGGCGGCTTTCTGCTTCATCTCCTTGGCCAGCCGGCGCAGGATCATGTTGCGCTTCAGCGCCGACAGGTGGTCGACGAACAGCACGCCGTCGAGGTGGTCGATCTCGTGCTGCAGGCAGGCGGCGAGCAGCCCGTCGGCCTCGATCTCCTGCCGCACGCCGTCCAGGTCCAGGTAGCGCACCATGACCCGCGCCGGCCGGCTCACGTCGGCATACTGGCCCGGCAGCGACAGGCAGCCCTCCTCGCGGGTGGCCCATTCCTCGCTGACCCGGACGATCTCCGGATTGATGAGGTGCCGCGGCTCCGGCTTGTCGTCCGGCATCAGGTCGACGACGGCCAGGCGCAGGCCGACGCCGACCTGCGGCGCCGCAAGGCCGATCCCGGGCGCGGCATACATGGCGGCCAGCATGCGCGGCACCAGCGCCCGCACAACGTCGTCGTCGGCGGGGCCGACCGGCCGCGCCTTGGCGCGCAGGATCGGGGCAGGGGGTATCAGGATGGGGATGAGATCGGACATTGGCTCAACGATGTAGCGGGGGCCCAGCGATGCAGCGGGGGCTCAGCGATGTAGCGGGACGGCGGCCCGCGTTCAACGTTGCGGCATCAGGCAATGCGCCGAGGCCTTGCATCGCCTGCCGTCCCTGCCAACATTCCGCTATGCCGGGGTGCCTGAACGGGCCTCGGAGTTGCTTCGCTCTGCCGAGGGGGCCGGATGACTACGCGCTTGTTTACATCGCCCATGTTCCTGGGCTTCGACCACCTGGAACAGATCCTCGAACGCGCGTCCAAGACGTCGTCGGACGGGTATCCGCCCTACAACATCGAGCAAACCGGGCCGAATGCGTTGCGCATCACCCTGGCCGTGGCCGGGTTCACGATGACGGACCTGCAGATCACCCAGGAAGACAACCAACTTGTGATCCGGGGGCGGCAGGCCGAGGAAGCCCAGGGGCGCGTCTACCTGCATCGCGGCATTGCCTCGCGCCAATTCCAGCGCGCGTTCGTGCTCGCCGAAGGGATCGAGGTCAAAGGCGCTTGGCTTGACAACGGCTTGCTGCACATCGACCTGGCGCGGCCGACCCCGGAAGTGCGGGTCAAGACGATCCAGATCAGCCGGCCAGCTGCCGCGCAGGCGGCGCCCGTCGGGTCGATGGTGACCACGCGTCTCGTGGACGACAAACAAGACCCAATCTGAGACAGGGATGCTCGCCGCGCACAAGCTGCGGCGGCATGCATCCAATTGAGACGCCATTGCGTTGCGTCCTCGATACGCCAGAGGGCGCCCGGCATTAATCGGCCGGGCGGGCAGCACGCGGACAACAGGCTAAACACAACGTCTCGGTCGCCCAGCGCGGCCGAGACAGGAGCATAATCATGGCAAGACAAGCACGCCGCGACGACGTCAACGAGTTCAACATACGCAAGCTGACGACCGAGCAACTGATGCAACTCGGCATGGCCGACTTGGCCTATGTCAAGCAGGTCGTCCTGGACGGGCACACTGCGTTCGCCATCCATGCGGCGGACGGTTCGCCGATGGCGATGGCGGCCGACCGCTCGATGGCGCTCGAGGCGATCGTGCAGCACGAGATGGTCCCGGCGCTGGTGCACTGAGCTGCGCCGGGTCCGCCGCGAGCGTGCCGCCCGCTATTTTTTGGTAACGGCCGGGTCGATCCAGCCGATGTTTCCGTCGGCCCGGCGATACACGACGTTCAGCTCGGCATTGCCGCTATTGCGGAACATCAGCACCGGCTGATCGGCCAGGTCCATCCGCATCACCGCGTCGCTCACGCTGAGCGTATCGATCTCGGCGACGGACTCGGCGATCACAGTGGCATAGGTCGGCGCCACCGCGCCATCGGCGGGAGCTCCCGTCGCATCCTCTTCCTGACGCAACACATATTGCCGCGCGGCTTCCGGGCGGGCGCGGTTGGCAAGGTCACGGGCGTGCTCGTTGACCCGCCGCCGATAGCGCCGGAGCCGCTTGGCGATGTGCTCGGCAGCGTCGTCGAAGGCGCTGTGCGCGTCGGCCGCCTCACCCTCGCCGCGCAGCGTCAGGCCGCGCCCGGCATGCACGTTGATGTCGCAGGTGAAGAAGCTGCGGGCCCGGCTGAAGGTGACGCTCGCCTCCTGGGCGTGGTCGAAATACTTGCCGGCAATCTGATCGAGGTGCTGCGCCACCCGGGTGCGAAGCGCGTCGGAAAGTTCGACCTGCTTACCCGAAACCGTGATCTGCATCTTTGGCGAGCTCCTGCCGTTGCGGACTCAGCCGGTCTTCACGCCGGCAATGCCTTCTCGCGCTTGCGTTGCACCGAACTCGGAATTCGCAGCGCCTCCCGGTATTTGGCCACGGTCCGTCGCGCGATGTCCACGCCCTCGCGACGGAGGGCGAGAACAATCGCGTCGTCGGACAGCACGTCGTCGGCGTCCTCGGCGAAGACGAGGGCGCGGATCCGATGCCGGACAGCCTCGGCACTATGGCTTTCGCCGCCGGCGGTGGAGGCGATCGCGGTGGTGAAGAAGTATTTCAGCTCGTAGATGCCGCGCGGCGTCGCGATGTATTTGTTGGCGGTCACCCGGCTGACGGTGCTCTCGTGCATCTCCACCGCGCCGGCGACGTCGCGCAGGATGAGCGGCCGCAGGTGGCCGACGCCGCGGCGGAAGAAGGCATCCTGCTGCCGCACGATCTCGGCCGCCACCTTGAGGATGGTGTTGGCCCGCTGCTGCAGCGACTTCACCAGCCAGTTCGCGCTTGAGAGGTGCTCGCTGAGGTAGGTCTTGGTTTCGCGAGCGGCGCCCGCGTGGCTGCCGACCTGGGAGATGATCCGGGCGTGGTAGCTTTCGTTGACCAGCACCCGCGGCATCGTGTCGGGGTTCAGCTCCAGCAGCCACTCGCCATTCGGCAGGGCCCGCATCAGCACGTCCGGGATCACCTGCTGCATCGGCCCAGCCTCGAACGCGGCGCCCGGCTTGGGGTCGAGCTGGCGCAGCTCGGCGACCATCTCGGTCATGTCCTCCGCGTCCACCCCGCACACCGCCAGCAGCCCGCGCAGGTCGCGCCGAGCCAGCATCTCGAGGTTGTCGAGCAAGGCCTGCATTGCCGGGTCGAGCCGGTTGCGCTCGGCCAACTGGGTGGCGAGGCAGGTCTTCAGGTCGGGTGCGAACAGGCCGGTCGGATCGAACCGCATCATCCGGTCGCGCACCGCGGCGACCCGTGCGACTTCGATCCCCATCGCGTCGGCGAGGTCGGCGGTGCTGACCGCAACCCGGCCAGCCGGGTCGAGCTGGGCGATCAGCTGCGCGCCGATCATCCGATCCACCGGATCGGCGAAGCTGAGCCGCAGCTGCTCGCCCAGATGGGTGCGCAGGCTGCGCGGCGCCTCGATCAGATCGTCGATGCCGCGCTCGTCGGACGGGTCGCGGGCGCCTGCCGTGGTGCGGCTGGCATAGGCGGGCTCGAATGGGGCGCCGTCGGCCGTGCCGCCGGTGTCGAAGTTGTTGCTGTGGTCCGCTTCGACCACGTCCGGCAGCTTCTCGCCCTGGATCAGCGCCGCCGCGTCCATGCCGTCCAGGCGTTCCGGCGCCTGATCCGGCGCTGGCCGCTCGGCCGCCGTGTCCGGCCGGTCGTCACGCTCGAGCAGCGGGTTGCGCTCCAGCTCCTCCTCGACGAAGGCCGCGGCTTCCAGGTTGGTGAACTGCAGCAGCTTGATGGCCTGACGCAGCTGGGGCGTCATCACCAGTGATTGCGTCTGCCGGAACTCGAGCCTGGGACCCATCGCCATGTCGATGAGACTATAGGCTAAATCGTTCTCCGAGATACACTCGGCGCACATCCTCATGCGCCACGACCTCGTCCGGGCGGCCCTCCATCAGCACGCGGCCATCGTGCATGATGTAGGCGCGGTCGATGATCTCCAGCGTCTCACGCACATTGTGGTCGGTGATCAGCACGCCGATGCCGCGATCCTTCAAATGCGACACCAGGTCACGGATCTCGCCGACCGCGATCGGGTCGATGCCGGCCAGCGGCTCGTCCAGCAGGATGTAGTTGGGCTGACTTCGCCAAGGCGCGGGCGATCTCGACCCGGCGCCGCTCGCCGCCCGACAGCGCGAGCGAGGGCGTGCGGCGCAGGTGGCTGATGCCGAACTCCGCCAGCAGCTCGTCCAGCATCTGGTCGCGGCGGTCGGGGTCGCTTTCCACCACCTCGAGGGCGGCCAGGATGTTGCGCTCCACGTTGAGGCCGCGGAATACGCTGGCTTCCTGCGGCAGGTAGCCGATGCCGAGCCGGGCGCGGCGATACATCGGCAGGCCGGTGATGTCCTGGCCGTCGAGCTCGATGCGCCCGGTATCGGGCCGCACCAAGCCGACGATCATGTAGAAGGTCGTGGTCTTGCCGGCGCCGTTCGGCCCCAGCAGGCCGACCGCCTCGCCCCGCTGCACGTGCACGCTGACCGCCTGCACCACCGCGCGCTTCTTGTAGCTTTTGCCGACGGTGCGCGCGACGAGCCCGCCGGCGCCCGCTACCGAGCGGGCGCCGGGGCCGGTGGCAGACAGCGCGACGGGACTGCCTAGCGTGTCCGAACGGGCGTCGATGGGGCCGGTCCTTTCGGGGATGCGGGCTTGGCGGCGGTCTTGGTGCTGGCGTCATTGGGGATGACGAGGCCTTCGACCCGCTTGCCGGGCTCGCGGATCAGGGTGGAGATGCCGGTGCGCATATTCACCAACGCCTCGTCGCCTTCAAGCTGGTTCTGACCGCGGGTGATGCGCACGTTGCCGGCCAGGCGCGCAATGCCGGTATCGGCGACGTAGACGCCGCGGTCGCCGTTGACGATCTCGGTCGCGGTGCGGACCTGGACGTTGCCGAAGCCTTCGACCCGCTGCAGCTTGCCCGAGCTGCCGAGCGGATCGGCGCTCGGCTTGCCGGCGGCCGGCGGCATCACCGCGGCTTTCGCGGGCGGCTGGCCAGCCGGCGCAGGCGGGGCGGTGAAACCGACCAGCACGTCGCCCGCCACCCGCCGCCCGTCATCGGTGGTGACGGTCGCTAGGCCGCGGCCGACTGCCATGTGCTTCTGCGACCAGTATTCCATCGTGTCGCGGGCGGTCATGACCTGCGTGGGCGTGGTGATGGTCATGCCGTTCCCGGTCATCAGCAGGACGGCTTGGTCGATGTCGTACACGGCCTTGTCGCAGACGGCGAGGTCGGTCGCGGTGAATATCTTGACGTGTCCCTCGGCCTCTAGGCGGTAGATCTCGTTCGATCCGGTGTCCGACCCGGGCACGCCGGGCTTGGCGGCCGGGGGGCCGGCGGAGGCCTGGGTGACGCCGGCCTTGCGGCGGTACCGGGCGA
This sequence comes from uncultured Alphaproteobacteria bacterium, assembly GCA_963792675.1. Taxonomy (GTDB): domain Bacteria; phylum Pseudomonadota; class Alphaproteobacteria; order Acetobacterales; family Acetobacteraceae; genus JBBROS01. The sequence goes on along the minus strand of CAWBWT010000002.1, from coordinate 3,034,561 downwards.
TCAGCACGTCCGCCGTCACCGTCACGTTGGCCCGCACCGCACGCGCGTCGCCGCGGGCGATCACCATCTGCTCGTTCTGCCGCCACTCCATGCCGTCGCGCGACGTGATGTCGATCGCCCCGCCCGAGGACAGGTCCAATTCCTGCGCCGACGCCGCCCCTGCCGCCAGCAGCAGCGCCGCGGCGACGGCCCGTCCCAGGCGGTTCATCGCGAGGTCTCGGGTGCTGGCTTATGTTCGGCGCCGTTCAGCACGGCATGTGAATCGCCATCGAACTGAATCACCGCACCCTTGTCGATCAGCGTGAACCCCTGCGCGTCGAGCGTCCCGAACGGCCCTTCGGCGTGCGTCTTGTCGCTGCTGGTCGCCGCCCCGGCCTTCAGGTCCATCGCCATGGTGTCGGTCTGCAGCACGGTGCCATCTTCGCGATACAGGAACACGTCCTGCGACAGGTCCATCAGCGATTGCCGCTGGATGAACACGCCCTGCTTGGCTTGGCCCATCACCCAGGTGCCGCTTTCGGTCACCATGTCGCCCTTCGGATCGGTAAGCGCAATCCGCTCCGCGCTGGTCTGCTGCGCTGTTGCCGCCGTCACGGTATACGGCCGGCCGCGCTCGTCGACGCCGCGGTAGCGCGGCTGCAGCATGCGGCCGCTTTCGGGATCGATCTGCAGGGCGCGGCGGAACGCCACCCGGCTGCCGTCGCTGATCCGTGTGATCTCCGGCCAGGCGGCAATCGAGCCCAGCAACGCCAGGGCCAGCACCGGCAGCAGCCACTTGGCCGCCGCCACCGCCAGCCGATGCCGCTTGATCCGCCGCGGGGTCGGGACCGCCCGGCGGCGGATTCCGGTGTTGGAACTCAGCCACGGGGCTGCTTCGCGAGCTAAGGCATCGCGGGAAATGGGCTCGCGGGTGAGGGGGCGCTCGAGCGGGGCGTCGGTGGTGCTCACAGCACGCCCGCCCTGAGCAGGTCGTGCACGTGCAAAATCCCCTCGGGCCGGCCCATGGCGTCGATCACGAACAGGGTGGTGATGGGGCGCGGCGCAGCGTTCATGGCGCGCAGGGCTTCGGCCGCCAACGCGTCGGCGCCGATCGTGCGGGGGGCGGGGTTCATGATCTCCCCAATGCTACGGCCGAGCAGGTCCGGCCCCATGGCACGGCGAAGGTCGCCATCGGTCAGCACGCCGACCAGTCGCCCGTCCGCCGAAATCGCGCCGACGCAACCGAACCCCTTCCCGGTCATGAGCAGCAGCGCACGATCCATCGGCAGGTCGACCGGGGCCAGCGGCACCGCGTCGCCCCTGTGCATCAGGTCGGATACGCGGCGCAGTTGCGCGCCGAGCCGGCCGCCGGGGTGGAAGGCCGAGAACTCGCTAGCGGTAAAGCCCCGGCGGGTGAGCAAGGCCACCGCGAGCGCGTCGCCGAGCCCGACCTGCATGGTCGTGCTGGTGGTCGGCGTCAGCCCCATCGGGCACGCCTCCGCGGCCGGCGGCAGCAGCAGCACGATATCGGCCGCCCGCGCCAAGGCGGAGCCGGTGCGCCCGGTGATGGCGATCAGCGGGATGCCGAACCGCCTGGTATGGGCCACCACGTCCGCCAGTTCCGCCGTCTCGCCGCTGTTGGACAGCGCTACCACGGCATCGCCGGGCACGATCATCCCGAGGTCGCCATGGCTGGCCTCGGCGGGATGCACGAACAACGACGGCGTGCCGGTCGAGGCCAGGGTGGCGGCGATCTTGCGCGCTACCAGCCCCGACTTGCCCATTCCGGACAGGACGACCCGGCCGCTGCACTCCGCGAGCCGCTCGACGGCGGCCGTGAAGGCGCCGTCCAGCGACGCCGCGAGCGCGCGCAGACCCGCCGCCTCGGCGGCGAGCACGCCTTGGGCGACCTCGGTCGCGGAGGCCGGCTGAAGGGCGAGGGCGGCGGTCATATAGTCCTTGTATGGGCAGCCCCGGGGGGTGGGTCAACAACCGGCCGAGGTGTGCAGCATCGTCCGGATGGGGAGACGCCCATCCGAATGCTGCAGTGCGGCCGTCTCAGGCGGGCGGCTCGCCCATCACTGGCGCGTGATCCAGCTCGCGGATCATCGTCGCGACCTCGTCGATGCAGCGTTCCAGCGCGTTCACGTCGGTGCCCTTGGCCACCAATGCCACGCCGTTGCCGGAGTTGCGGTAGAACGGATAGCTGCCGAGATCGATATCGGGATAGTCAGCCTGGATGGCGCCGAGCTTGGCGGCGATCGCCCCTTCGGCCAGGCCGATCGCATGCACCGCGCGCGACTCGCACGGGGGTGCCGCCGTGCAGCGTCGGCGCCAGCGTGTCCCACATCGACTGCATGATGCGCGGCACGCCGGCCATCACGTGAACGTTGCCGATGGTGAAGCCGGGCGCCACCGAGATGGCGTTCTCGATCAGCGTGGCGCCGCGCGGCATGGTCGCCATGCGCTGCCGGGCGGCATTGAACTCGCCGGGCTTGTAGCTTCTCTCCATGCGGGCCCAGGCTTCGGGATGCGGCTCCCACGGCACGCCAAAGGCTGCCGCCACGCATTCGCTGGTGATGTCGTCGTGGGTCGGGCCGATCCCGCCCGTGGTGAACACGTGGTCGAACCGGGCGCGGCATTCGTTGACCGTCGTGATGATCGTGTCCGCCACGTCCGGGATGATCCGCACCTCACGCAGCGGTATGCCGATGGCGCCGAGCCCCGTGGCCAGGAACTTGATGTTCAGGTCTTGGGTGCGGCCCGACAGCACCTCGTTGCCGATCACGAGCAGGCAGGCGATAGGATTCGGCACGGGTCGCTCCGTTCAAAGGAAGTCGCGCAGCAGCGGGATCAGCGGCTTGTCGGCGGGCGGCATCGGGTACTCGGCCAGCTTGCGCGGCGGCACCCAGGCGAGCGTCTGGTTCTCGCGCCCCTCCGGCCGGCCGCTCCAGCGGCGGCAGAGGTAGAGCGGCATCAGCAGGTGGAACTTCTCGTAGCCGTGCGAGGCGAAGGCGAAGGCGGCCAGGCAGCTCTCGGCGACGTCGATGCCCAGCTCCTCGCGCAGCTCGCGAATGATCGCCGCCTCGGGGGTCTCGCCAGGGTCGAGCTTGCCCCCCGGGAACTCCCACAGCCCGGCCATCGACTTGCCTTCCGGGCGCCGCGTCAGCAGCACCCGCCCGTCCACGTCCACCAGCGCGCAGGCCGCGACCAGGACGATCGGCTTGGCGCCGGCGGGCGGTTCGGCTTGCGGCCCGGCCTCGGCGGGGGGGTCGGCCGGTGTGAACAGGTCGTCGCGCGTCGCCTCGAACCGGACCACCGGGTGGCGGCCGCCTCGCGCCAGGAAGGTTTCCTCGCCGCGGCCGACCTCGCGGAAGCCGGCCCGGCGCAGCACGGCGGCGGAGGCCGGGTTGTCGGCCGCGACATGGGCCTCGAGCCGGTCGAGGTCGAGGTTCGCCAGCGCCCAGCGCGCCAGCCGCGCCACCGCCTCGGTCGCGACCCCATGGCCCCAGAAACGCCGCCCCACCCAGTAGCCGAGATTGCCCACGCGGGGCGTCGTGTCGAGCCGGAGGCCGACGCACCCCACCAGCTCCGACCCCTCTTCCGGCCCGGCGATCGCCAGGTGGAACCCGGTGCCGTCGTCGATCTGCCGGGCGGTCGAGGCGATCCACTCGTCGGCCAGCTTACGCGGGTAGGGGAATGGCAGCTTCGACAGGTTGCGCACCACCGCCCAGTCATTGACCAGCCGGTGCAGCGCCGCCGCATCGTCGGTCCGCAGCGGTCGCAGCAGCAGGCGCTCGGTCTGGATCGGCGTGAAGTCGGTCGAGGTAAGGGTCAGCGCCACGACGCGGGCGTCCCGTGCCAAACGTCATGGCCGGGCTCGACCGGGCCATCTCGTGACGTCGGCATCGCGCTGGCCACGCGGGCGACAGATCCCCGGATCAAGTCCGGGGATGACGTGGTGGGTCCAGAAGCAGTTCCCGCCGGCATCAACTGCGGTAGCTGCCGTTGATGTCGATGTAGCCGTGGGTGAGATCGCAGGTCCACACCCGGCTGGTGCCCTTGCCCAGGCCGAGATCCACCTCGATGGCGATCTCGCGCCCGCGCATATGCGCCACCACGGGCGCCTCGTCGTAGCCCGGCACCACGGCGCCGTCGCGCGCCATCCAAATGCCGCCGACGGCGACGCTGAGCTGGTCGCGGTCGGCCGGCTCGCCGGACTTGCCGACCGCCATGACGATGCGGCCCCAATTCGCGTCCTCGCCGGCGATCGCGGTCTTGACCAGCGGCGAGTTGGCGATCGCCATCGCGACGCGCTTGGCCGATTTGTCCGACACCGCCCCCGTCACCTCGATCTCGATCAGTTTCTGCGCCCCCTCGCCGTCGCGCACCACCTGTAGCGCGAGGTCGAGCAGCAGCGAATCGAGCGCGTCGCGGAACCGGCGCAGCATCTTCGATCCGTGGCGCGGCACCTTCGGATGGTCGGCGGCGCCGGTCGCGAACAGCAGCACGGTGTCGCTGGTGGAGGTATCGCTGTCGACGGTCGTGCAGTTGAACGTGCGCTTGACCCCGCGCGACAACATATCCTGCAGCAGGACCGGCGGAATGCGGGCGTCGGTGGCGATGAAGCACAGCATGGTCGCCATGTCGGGCGCCACCATGCCGCTGCCCTTCGCGATCCCGGTGATGCGTACCGGCGCGCCGCCGATGGTGGCCGTGCGGGTGGCGGCCTTGGGGAAGGTGTCGGTGGTCATGATGCCGCGCGCTGCCTGCTCCCAGCCGTCGGGCTGCAGGCGGGCATGCAGCGCCGGCAGGGCCGCGACGATCCGTTCATGCGGCAGCAGCTCGCCGATCACGCCGGTGCTGGCGACGAACACCTCGTGGGCGCCGCAGCCGAGCAAGCGGGCAGTGGCGCGTGCGGTTGCCTCCACCGCGTCGGCGCCGGCACGGCCGGTGAACACGTTGGCATTGCCGGCATTGACCACCACCGCCCGGGCGCGTCCGCCGACCACGCCGTCGCGGCACCAATCGATCGGCGCGCCCGGGCATTTGTTGCGGGTGAACACGCCCGCGACATGGGTGCCGGCGGGCATCTCGATCAGCACCAGGTCGGTGCGGCCCTGGTAGCGGATCCCGGCCTCGGCGGCGCCGAGCCGGACGCCGCCGAGCGTCGGCAGGGTCGGCAGCGGCACAGCCAGCGGCGATGGCGGCAGCGACACGATGCTACTTCGACGGCACCGGGGTCGGGCCGGTCGCCGCCGCCGGAGCGTCGGGCATCGGCGAGCCGTCCTGGTTGAACTTCTGCACCGTCAGGCCCGTCTTGGCCTGCGCCAGCACCTTGCTCACGCCTTCCTGGATCATGGATTGGCGGATTTCCTCCTTGACCGCATCGAACTCCGGCGGCGGCGCGGTCCGGCGCTCGACCAGCTTGATTACATGCCAGCCGAACCGGGTCTTGACCGGCGCCGGGGTGACCTCGCCGGGCTTGAGTTCAAAGGCGGCGTCGGCGAACTCGGGCAGCATATCGGTCTTCTTAAAGAAGCCGAGGTCGCCGTTGTTCGTCTTGGCGCTCGGGTCGGTGCTGTTCTCCTTGGCGAGCTCGGCGAAGTCCTTGCCGGACTTGAGCTGGGCGATGATCTCCTTGGCCTTGGCCTCATCGGCCACCAGGATGTGCTGGGCGTGCACCTCTTCCTCGCCGGGCTTGCCGGCGTAGTCGCGCTCGTAGCGGGCCTTGATCGCCTCATCGGTGAGGGTCGGCGCGATGGCGCGTGTCAGCAGCAGGTTCTGCATGGCGGTGTCGGTGGCCCGCGCCACCTGCCGCTGAACCGCCGGGTCGTTTTGCAGCCCTTCCTTGCGCGCCTCGATCACGATGGCCCGGCGATCGACCAACTGGTCCAGCAGCATCGGGTAGAGCATCTGCGGAGGCATTCCACGCAATTCCTCCGGCAGCGTTTGTGCCGCCTCGCTCAGCTCGCTGGCGTGGATCTCGTCGGAGCCGACCTTGGCCACGACTGGGTCCTTGGCGGGGACGGCGGCGGGCACCGCGCCGGGAGTGGTGGCGGGCGCTGTGCCCGGAGTCGTCCCCGGAATCGTCCCTGGTGCCTGGGCCAGCGCCGCCGGGGCGGTGGCGACGGCCAGCATCGCGGCGAGGATGGGAGAGGTGAGTTGGCGCATAAACGGTCCTCGGTCGTAGGGCGCCGCAAGATGCCCCAAGGGGGTGACGCTCACAAGGCGAGGGATCGCCGGAGAGAATTGTCCAATAAAGCGGACGCGATTGCCGATCGAAGCGGGGGCCGGCCAAAGGCCGCTCCGCCCACGCTTGCGTTGACCCGGTCGCACGCCGCTCCTATTTGAACAACGCCGCCAGACCTCCTTCTGCCGCCCTGCGATGTCGCGGGTGACGCCAGCCATAAGGCACCGCTTCGAATGTTCGCCAGCCTCGCCCGCGCCGTGTTCGGCTCCGCCAACGATCGGTCCCTGAAAGCCTATCAGCGCCGCGTGCCGCAGATCAACGCGCTCGAGCCGCAGATGCAGGCGCTTTCGGACCACGCGCTGGCCGGCAAGACGACGGAGTTCCGCGCCCGGCTTGAGGGGGGCGAGACGCTCGACCAGCTGCTGCCGGAGGCGTTCGCGGTCGTGCGGGAAGCGTCGCGGCGGGTGCTCGGGTTGCGCCATTTCGACGTGCAGCTCGTCGGCGGCATGGTGCTGCACGACGGCAAAATCGCCGAGATGAAGACCGGTGAGGGCAAGACGCTGGTTGCGACCTTGCCCGTCTACCTCAATGCGCTGCCGGGCAAGGGCGTGCACGTGGTCACAGTCAACGACTACCTCGCGAGCCGCGACAGCGAGTGGATGGGACGCGTGTATGGCTTCCTCGGCCTGTCCACCGGCGTGATCATCCACGACCTCAACGAGGACGAGCGGCGCCGCGCTTACGGCTCCGACATCACCTACGGCACCAACAACGAGTTCGGCTTCGACTACCTGCGCGACAACATGAAGTATCGCCTGGACGACATGGTGCAGCGCGACTTCGCCTACGCCATCGTCGACGAGGTGGACAGCATCCTGATCGACGAGGCCCGCACGCCGTTGATCATTTCTGGCCCGGCCGAGGACAGCAGTGACCTGTACCGGACGGTCAACGCCGTCGTGCTGGAACTCGTCAAGGACGAGAGCACCTACGAGAAGGACGAGAAGTTCAAGACGGTCACCATGACCGAAGCCGGGTCGGAGACGGTCGAGGACATGCTGCGTGAGCGCGGCATCATCACCGAAGGCAACCTGTACGACATCTTCAACGTCACGGTGATCCACCACGTGCAGCAGTCGCTGCGCGCCCACACGCTGTTCCACCGCGACGTGGACTACATCGTGCGCCAGGACAAGGTGGTGCTGATCGACGAGTTCACCGGCCGCATGATGGAGGGCCGCCGGTTCAGCGAGGGCCTGCACCAGGCGCTCGAGGCGAAGGAGGGCGTGACCGTCCAGCCCGAGAACCAGACGCTGGCTAGCATCACCTTCCAGAACTATTTCCGAACCTATCCAAAGCTCGCCGGCATGACCGGAACGGCGCTGACGGAGGCGGACGAGTTCGCCGAGATCTACAAGTTGGACGTGGTCGAGATCCCGACCAACGTGCCGGTGACGCGCAAAGACGCCGACGACGAGGTGTATCGGAGTGCGGCGGAGAAGTACGAGGCGGTCGCCAGCTTGATTGCCGAAGCGCGCGAGCGGCAGCAGCCGGTGCTGGTCGGCACCACGTCGATCGAGAAGTCGGAGATCATCAGCGAGCTGCTGAAGGGCAAGAAGGTCCCGCACGCGGTGCTGAACGCTCGCTTCCACGAGCAGGAAGCGACGATCGTGGCCCAGGCCGGGGCCCCCGGTGCCATCACCATCGCCACCAACATGGCCGGCCGCGGCACCGACATCAAACTCGGCGGCAATGCCGAGATGCGCGTAAAGCTGGAGCTGGCCGACGTCGACCCGGCCGAGCGCCCGGCCGCCGAGCAGGCGATCCTGGACGAGGTCGCGCGCAACCATGAGGTGGTGAAGGCGTCGGGCGGCCTGTTCGTGATCGGCACCGAGCGGCACGAGAGCCGGCGCATCGACAACCAGCTGCGCGGCCGCTCCGGGCGCCAGGGCGACCCGGGCGCCAGCCGCTTCTTCCTCAGCCTCGAGGACGACCTGATGCGGATCTTCGGGTCCGACCGGATGGGCGGCATGCTGCAGAAGCTGGGCCTCAAGCCCGGCGAGGCGATCGTTCACCCGTGGATCAACAAGGCGCTGGAGAAGGCGCAGAAGAAGGTCGAGGCGCGCAACTTCGACACCCGCAAGAACGTGCTGAAATACGACGACGTCATGAACAACCAGCGCCGCGAGGTTTATGGCCAGCGCCGCGAGTTCATGCGCTCGGACGACGTCGGCGAGACGGTGCGGGAGATGCGAGGCGACGTGATCGCTGCCCTCGTGGCCGCGCGCATCCCCGAGAAGGCCTATGCCGAGCAATGGGAAACGGCGGAGCTGGCGAACGACGTGCGCCGGGTGCTGAACCTCGAGCTGCCGGTGCAGGACTGGGCGCGCGAGGAGGGGATCGACGAGGAGGGCGTGCGCGAGCGGATCGAAGCCGCCGCGGAAGCGCACATGGCGGCCAAAGCGGCCAATCTTGGGCCGGAGCTGATCCGGTTCGTGGAGAAAAGCATCCTGCTGCAGATGCTCGACGCCGTGTGGAAGGAGCACCTGCTGGCGCTCGACCACCTGCGCCAGGGGATCGGCTTGCGCGCCTACGGCCAGCGCGACCCGCTGAACGAGTATAAAAGCGAGGCGTTCGCGATGTTCAACGCCATGCTGGACGACCTGAAGGAGCGGGTGACGACGATGCTGGCGCGGGTGGAGCTGGCGCCCGAGGCACCGCCGGAGCCGCAGTTCCAGCCCACTCCGGCCGGTGCATTGAGCTACAACGACCCGGCCGGCGCCGCGCCCTATGCGGGCGGCGACGTGATGGAGGCGGAGCGGCCACGCCCCGTGGCCGACCCGGCCGACCCTTCCACCTGGAAGGATACGCCGCGCAACGCGCCCTGCCCCTGCGGGTCGGGCAAGAAGTTCAAGCACTGCCACGGCAGGATCGCCTAAGCGACGGCGACGGTTTCACTTGGACGGGCCGGACCGGCTGCCCTTTAATGTCTGCGCGGTGAGGCAACCGTGCAGGCAAGCGAAGGAGGTGCTGGTGACGCGCGTATCAACCTATCTGGCGATGGCTGTGCTGGGCGTCGCGGCGGCTGCAGCCCATCCCGCGGACGCGGCCATGTGCCGCGCCGGCAAGCTCAGCTGCGCGACGTCGATGCCGGTCGGCGGGTATTGCGAGTGCACGGCCCGCGGCGTCACCGAGGACGGGACGGTCGTCGAGGCGGCGCGATCGAAGCGGCCGGTGAACTCGACCGCGGCTGGCTGCGGCGCCAGGCCCAACGCGCCGGGCTGCCGCTGAGCCGAGGCTGCGCCGGAGCGATCCGGCGCAGCTTGGGTCAGGTCAGGCGGCGAGCCGGTCCGGCTCGTCCACCGTAAGCCGGGCGCGGATCAGCTTCTCGATCCCGCGCAGGTAAGCGCGCTCGGTGCTGTCGCAGAAGCTGATGGCGATGCCGGCGTGGCCGGCGCGGGCGGTGCGGCCGATCCGGTGCACGTAGGCTTCGGGCACGTTCGGCAGGTCGAAGTTCACGACGTGGGTCACGCCGTCCACGTCGATGCCGCGGGCGGCGATGTCGGTCGCCACCAGCACCTTGACCCGGCCTTCCTTGAACTGCGCCAGCGCCCGCTCACGCTGCGGTTGGCTCTTGTTGCCGTGGATAGCGGCCGCCGTCACGCCGACCGCCTCCAGATGCTGCGTGACCCGGTCGGCACCATGCTTGGTGCGGGTGAACACGAGCGTCCGCTCCATCTTGCCGCGCTTGAGGATCTCGGCAAGCACCTGCCGCTTGCGCGCGGCCTCGACGAAAATGACCCGCTGCTCGACCCGTTCGGCGGTGGTCGCGACCGGGGTCACCGCGACGTGCACGGGATCGCGCAGCATGGCGCCGGCCAGGGACGAGATCTCCTTCGGCATGGTCGCCGAGAAGAACAGCGTTTGCCGCGCGGTCGGGATGGTGCTGACGATCTTACGGATCGGCACGATGAAGCCGAGATCGAGCATGTGATCGGCTTCGTCCAGAACCAGCACCTCGACGCTGCCGAGCTGGACGGCGCCATCCTGCATGTGATCGAGCAGGCGGCCCGGTGTCGCGACCAGCACGTCGACGCCGCCCGCCATCGCCTTGGCCTGGCGGCCCTTCGGCACGCCGCCGAAGATCAGCGCGGTGCGGATGCCGGCATGGCGGCCGTAATTGCGGAAGCTTTCGACGATCTGGCTGGCGAGCTCGCGGGTTGGGCTCAGCACCAGCACGCGGCAGGAGCGCGGCTTGGCCTGGCGCTTGTCAGCCATCAGCCGATGCAGGATCGGCAGCGCGAACGCGGCCGTCTTGCCGGTGCCGGTCTGGGCGATGCCCTGGACGTCGCGTCCCTGCAGCACATGCGGAATTGCTTGCAGCTGGATCGGGGTGGGAGAAACATAGCCCTCGGTGGTCAGCGCCTTGAGCAAGGGCGACGCGAGGCCGAGGCCTTCGAACGTGGTGGTCATGGTGTGTCTTTCACTTCTCCCGGGAGCGGGAGAGCCCGTCGGAGGCGGACGCCTGGGTCACGCGCACAATCAGGGCGCAGCGATCGTCAGGATCGCAAACCGGCGCAAGAATGATGATGTGAGCGTACCGGTCGAAGACAGCGCACGAGGTCACGTCAAAACGCGCGATCGGTGTATGGCGCTGCAGTGCAGCAAAGTCAAGCTAAACCGATAGGTTGAGCAGCGACCCGCGCGGCAGCGGCACGCTGGGCCGTGTTTCCGGCAAGGCCGGGGCCGAACCGGCCGCCTGCCGGGCAGGCTGGCCGGACGGCGACCGTACCAGACGGATCGGATCCGATCCGGCAGGGCGGTTCAAGGGCGACGTCGTGGCGGCCCCGGAAAAGGCCTGAAGCGAGTTGGTCGAGATCATGCGAAGCACGGTAACGCGCATTCATTACGAATAAGTTAAGATCGCAGCCGCGTCAACGATTGTTGCGCCAGATCTCTTCCTGCAGCACGCCCGCAAAGCCCAACCAACCCAGCAGCGGCAGCAGCGCCCGCGCCGCCCTTCGGTCCGGCGAGGTCGTAACCGCCGTCAATGCGCCGCCGAGCATGACGCCGACCGCGCCCAGCGCCGCGCCGAGCCGGTGCCGGCCGAACATCAACCAGGGGTAGAGCACGAGGCCGCTGACCGCGGTGCCCCAGCCCGCCACCGCCGCTTGCCGGCCCCGCGCCTGCGGCGGCGTCGACAGCAATCGTGTCCCGGCATAGGCCAGCAGGACGTCGAGCGCCGTCCAGGCGGTGCCGATCACCGGCGGCGAGGGCCGGAACTCCGGCTTGTTCAGGCGCGCATACCAGGCGGCGTCGCGCACGTTCGCCGGGCCATAACGGCCACCGACGAAGGCGGCGAGGAGCACGGCTCCGGTGGCAAGCGCGGCGGCGTCGTTCTTATGCATCGGCTGATCTCCTGTCCCGCTGCTCCCAACGCCGGACGCCGCCGGAAGCTGCGATGCGGGTTCAGCCTTCGAGTGCCGCCACCCCCGGCAGCGTCTTGCCCTCGAGCCATTCCAGAAACGCGCCGCCGGCCGAGCTGACGTAGCTCATGCGCTCGATCACCCCGGCATGACGCAACGCCGAAACCGTGTCACCGCCGCCGGCGACCGAGCGCAATGAGCCCTGCTCGGTCGCGTCGGCCACCGCGTGAGCGAGCGCCGTGGTGGCCGCGTCGAACGGCGGCGTCTCGAACGCGCCCAGCGGGCCGTTCCACACCAACGTGCGCCAGGAGGGCAGCATCTGCCGCAGGGTCTCGACCGAGACCGGGCCGACGTCGAGCATCATCGCATCGGCCGGGATGCCGTCCACGCTCACCTCCTCGGTCGGCGGATTGGGCCGGAACTCGCGCGCCACGACCGCGTCGGTCGGCAGCACGACGTTGCAGCCGGCTTTATGCGCCTCCTCCAAAATCTCGCGCGCGGTCGCATGCATCTCGGCTTCTTGCAGGCTCTTGCCCACGCTGACGCCCTTGGCGGCCAGGAAGGTGTTGGCCATGGCGCCGCCGATCACCAGCACGTCCACCTTGCGCGACAAGTTCCCGAGCAGCTCGAGCTTGGTCGAGACCTTGCTGCCGCCGACGATGGCCGCGACCGGGCGTTGCGGCGTGCCGAGCGCTGCGTCGAGCGCCTCCAGCTCCCCCTGCATCAACCGCCCGGCATAGGACGGCAGCAGCCGGGCCACGCCCTCGGTGCTGGCATGGGCGCGGTGCGCGGCGGAGAAGGCGTCGTTGACGAACAGGTCGGCATTGGCGGCGAGCTCGCGCGCGAAACCCTCGTCATTGTTCTCCTCGCCGGCGTGGAACCTGGTGTTCTCCAATACCACGACGTCGCCGTCCGCCATGGCCGCGACCGCTTGCGCCGCCTCGGGCCCCACGCAGTCCTCGGCGAAGCCGACCGGCCGGTCCAGCACCTCGGACAAGGCGGTGGCCATCGGGCGAAGGCTCATCTCGGGGACGCGCTTGCCTTTGGGCCGGTCGAAGTGGCTGCAGACCACCACCCGGGCGCCGCCGTCGGCGAGCTCGCGGATGGTCGGGCTCAGCCGTTCGATGCGGGTGCGGTCGGTGATGCGGCCGTCCCGCACGGGAACGTTGAGGTCCGCCCGCAGCAGCACGCGCTTGCCGCGGACGGCAACGCCGTCGAGCAGGCGGACCTTCACCTCAGAGGCTCCCGAACAGAGCCGCAGTGTCGGCCATGCGGTTCGAGAAGCCCCACTCATTGTCGTACCAGCCGACCACCCGCGCAAGCTGCCCGTCCACCACCGCGGTCTGCGTGGCGTCGAAGGTGCAGGACGCCGGCTGGTGATTGAAGTCGATGCTGACGAGTTTGTGGGTGTTGTACTCGAGGATCCCCTTCATCGCGCCTTCCGACGCCGCCTTCATGGCGTCGTTGATCTGCTGCACCGTTGCCGGCTCGCGCAGGTTCACGTCTAGGCTGACGAGGCTGACGTTCGCGGTCGGCACGCGGATGGACGTGCCGTCCAGCTTGCCCTTCAACTCCGGTAGCACGAGGCCGACCGCGCGGGCGGCGCCGGTGCTGGTCGGGATCGCGCTAAGGGCCGCGGCGCGGGCGCGGTGCAGATCCTTGTGCAGCGTGTCGACCGTGTTCTGGTCGCCGGTATAGGCGTGGATCGTCACCATGAAGCCGCGCAGGATGCCGAAGCTGTCGTGCAGCACCTTGGCCATCGGCGCCAGGCAGTTGGTGGTGCAGGAGGCGTTGCTGATCACCGTCATCTCCGGGGTGATCACCGCCTCGTTGACGCCGAACACCACGGTCGCGTCCACGCCATCGGCCGGGGCGGATACCAGCACCTTGCGCGCGCCGGCGCCGGTGATGAGCGCCATCGCCGCTTCCTTGCTAGTGAAGCGCCCGGTGCACTCCATCGCCACGTCGACGCCCTGATAAGGCACCTTGGACGGGTCGCGCTCGGCCGTCACCTTGATCGGGCCGTAGGTGCGGCCGCCATGGCGGATGGTGATGCTGTCGCCCTCGACCTCGACCGTGCCCGGGAAGCGGCCGTGGACGCTGTCGAAGCGAAACAAGTGGGCGTTGGCCTCGACGGAGCCGAGATCGTTGATGGCGACCGGCTCGACGTCGGTGCGTCCGCTCTCGACGATGGCGCGCAGCACCAGGCGACCGATGCGCCCGAACCCGTTGATGGCGACCTTCACGGCCATATCCTCATATCCCTTCGTGTTGTGGTGGTTGCAGGCGTTTGCGCACGGCGCCGGCGACGGCGTCGGCGGTGATGCCGAAATGGCGGTAGAGGTCCTCGGCGGGCGCGCTGGCGCCGAACCCGGTCATGCCGACGAAGATGCCGTCCGGCCCGAGCCAGCGCTCCCAGCCGAAGCCGCAGGCGGCCTCGACCCCGACCCGCAGGCCGGCGCCCAGCACGTGCGCGCGGTAGAGCTCGTTTTGGGCTGCAAACAGCTCCCAGCAGGGCAGCGACACCACGGCTGCCGGGATGCCGGTCTCGCCGAGCTGGCGCCGCGCCTCGAGCGCCACCGCCACCTCGCTGCCGGTGGCGATCAACGTCGCTTGGCGTGGTCCATCGGCCTCGATCAAGACATAGCCGCCGCGGGCGCAACGGTTCTCGCCGGCGTCGGACCGCACGCACGGCACGGTCTGGTGCGAAAGAACCAACAGACTGGGTCCACCGTTACGGCGCAGCGCCAACTCCCAGCACTCGGCCGTCTCGACCGCGTCGGCCGGACGGAATACGGCGACGCCGGGCATGGCCCGCAGCGAGGCGAGCTGCTCGACCGGCTGGTGCGCCGCGCCATCCTGCCCGAGACCGATGCTGTCATGCGTAAGAACAAAAACCACCCGTTGCTGCATCAACGCGGCGAGGCGCAGGGCGGGCCGCATCAAATCGACGGACAGAAAACACGTACTGCCGAAGGGAACAAGGCCGCCATGCAGCGCAAGCCCATTCAAGCAAGCAGCCATGCAATGCTCGCGTAGCCCAAACGGAATGTCGCGCCCGGCATAGTTGCCCGGGCAGACCGCGGCCGCCCCCGCGAGCGGCCGCGCCGCACCGCCGATCAGCTCCGGCACCGCGGCTGCAAGAGCCCCGAGCGTGGCCTCGCTGCTGCGGAGCGTGGGCGCGGCAATGCGGGTCTCGACGAACTCGCTTTTCAACGTGGCGACCGCGTCCTGCCAGCGATCCGGCAGCCGGCCGGCCTGGACCCGGTCGAATTCCGGGCTGAGCGGGTGGTTGGCCAGGCGCTTCAGCCAGGCACGCCGGGCCGGCGTGCCGCGCATCCCGACCCGGCGCCAGCGCTCGGCCACGTCGGGCGGCACGTGAAAGTCGGAGAAGGGGCGGCGATGAAGCGAGGGGCGCTCGGGCCGGGTCCGGCACGCGATCAGCGTCGGCTTGCGCGAACGCATGGCCAGTGCGATTGCCGAAGCGATGGCCGGGATGTCCTCGCCATCGACCCGACGGGTGGTCCAGCCGCTCGCCGCGTAACTCCGCGCGATGTCGTCCGAAGCGGACCCGGCGCCGCCGTCGGCCGGCCCGTTCGCGTCGTCCCAGAACACCGTCAGCCGCTCCAGCCTGAGCTCGCCGGCGAGACCGGCCGCTTCCTGGCTGATGCCCTGCATCAGGTCGGCGTCGGAGGCGATCACCCAGGCGCGGTGGTCGACTAGGCTGCGTCCGAACCGGGCGGCCATCATCCGCTCCGCCAGGGCCATGCCGACCGCCATGGCGACACCTTGGCCTGGCGGGCCGGTGGTCGCCTCGATGGCCGGGTGGCCGCCATGTTCGGGATGGCCGGCGGCCGGGCTGTCGAACTGCCGGTGACGCCGCAACGCGTCGACGTCCATGCCCGCATGGCCGGTCAGGTGAAGCAGGGCGTATAGCAGCACCGAAGCCGGGCCGCTCGATAGGATCACGCGGTCGCGGTCGGGCCAGCGCGGGTCGGTGGCGTCGAACCGCAGTACACGCGACCACAGCACCGTCGCCACCGTGGCCATCCGGACAGCCGCGCTGGCGTCGCCCGACCGGGCGCTTTCGACGGCGTCGAGGGCGAGCGCGCGGACGGCGTCGGCCATCCGGGGATCGGCGTCCAGGTGACGCTCGGGCAGGGGAATGCGGGCCGGTTTGGGCCTTGGGGGCGGCCCCAGCACGAGCGATGCGAGCGAGCCGGGTGCGCTGATGCCTGCCATCCTGCCTCCCCCCGTTTACCGAGGGGTGATAGAAGCCGCGCCAAGCCGGGGCAAGGGGACGCGTCCGGCGCCGGCTATTGCTGCCGCAGCACGTCGCGGACGCGAGTTGCCAAGGCCTCCATCGAGAACGGCTTGCCGAGCACCTGCGTCGCCGTCGGCAGATCCTCTTCGGCGGCGAACTCGCTCCACGCGTAGCCAGTGATGAACAACACCGGCATGCGCGGCCGCGCCTCCCGCGCAAGGTCGGCGACTTGACGTCCGTTCAAGCCGCCGGTCAGCCCGACATCGGTGATCAGCAAGTCGACGCGGGTGTCGGATCGCAGCACGCTCAGCGCCGATGGGCCGTCGGCGGCCTCGATGGCGGCGTAGCCGAGCTCCTCCAGCACTTCGGCCACCAGCGTGCGGATCGCAGGCTCGTCGTCCACCACCAGCACCGTCTGGCCGCGCTCGGCGCGGGGCGCGTCGCCGAGGGCGGCCGGTTCGTTCGGGAGGTCGGCGGGGCCGTGATGGCGCGGCAAATAGACCGCCACCGCCGAGCCGCGGCCGAGTTCCGAGCGGATCCGGACCTGGCCGCCGGACTGCCGCGCGAAACCGTAGATCATGGACAGGCCCAGCCCGGTGCCCTGGCCGAGCGGCTTCGTCGTGAAGAACGGCTCGAACGCCTTGGCGATCACCTCGGGCGCCATGCCGGTTCCGGTGTCGGTGACGCGGAGCGACAGATAATGGCCCGGCGGCAGCTCCCGCTCCTGCGCCGCCGCGCCGTCGAATGCGCGGTTGCTCGTCTCGACCAGCAGCCGGCCGCCCGCGGGCATGGCGTCGCGGGCGTTGATGCACAGGTTCAGCAGCGCGTTCTCGAGCTGGTTCGGATCCACCAGTGCGGTCCACAGCTCCCGGGCGCAGCGGACCGAGACCGCAATCTCCGGCCCGACGGTGCGGCGGATCAGCTCCTCCATCCCGGTGACGAGGCGGTTGACATCGATCGGCTTCGGCTCGAGCGCTTGCCGGCGGGAAAACGCGAGCAGCCGGTGGGTGAGCGCCGCCGCCCGGCCCGCCGCGGCCTGGGCAGTGCCGATGTAGCGGTCGACCTGATCGAGCCGGCCTTGCGCCACCCGGTTCTTCAGCAGCTCGAGGCTGCCGCTGATCGCCGTCAGCAGGTTGTTGAAGTCGTGCGCCAAGCCGCCGGTAAGCTGGCCGACCGCCTCCATCTTCTGCGATTGCCGCAGCTGTTCCTCGAGCTGGCGCCGGGTGGTCAGTTCGATGCCGACGCCGGTCCGCCGGACCGGCTTGCCGTCCTCGAAGTAGGTGTGGCCGCGCGACAGCACCCAGCGGGTGGAGCCGTCGGGGTGGCGGATGCGGTATTCCAGCTCGCGGTCGCCGGCCTGCTCGAGGCCGTCGGCCATGGTCGTGCGCAGCCGCGGCAGGTCGTCCGGGTGAACGTTGGCGAGGAACGCCTCGCGCTTGATGCCCGCCTCGGCCCGGGCCTGGTCCAGGCCATAGACTGCGGCGATGGCGGCATCGCAACGGAACAGGTCGTCGGCCACCGTGTAGGTCCAGACGCCGACCCCGCCGATCGCTGAAAGCGCCAGCCGGGTGAAATCCTTCGTGTCACGCAAAGCCCGGTCGAGGTCCCGGTCGCGGGTGACGTCGCGTCCAACGCAGTAATGCAGTCCGTCAACCGGGACCGCGGTCCAGCTCAGCACCCGGTAAAGGCCGTCCCGGCCGCGCAGCCGGTTCTCGAACATGACCGTGGTCTGACCGGCCGCCAACCGCTCGCGTTGGGCGACCGATCGGCTCACATCGTCGGGATGGCACAGCCATTCGGCCGTTCGGCCGATGAACCAGTCCGCCGGCCATCCGAGCGTGTGGGTCCAAGCCGGGTTGACGCTGAGCACCCGGCCGGCGGCGTCGGTCACACCGAGAAGATCCTGGCTCACCTGCCAGATGCGGTCGCGTTCCTGCGTCCGCGCCTCGACCTGCTCGGCCAGCGTCTGATTGAGGGCGCGCAGGCGGGCTTCCGCCTCGGCCTGCTTCCACGCCGCCCAGGCCCGGTCGGCAACGCTGCGCAGGAACGCCACCTCCTCGGCGGTCCAGGCGCGCGGCCGGTCGTCGCTCGCCAGCACCACGCCGGCCAGCCGGCCGCCCTCGAGCAGCGGGATCTTCACGAACGCGGCGGCCTGGTAGCGGGCGATGCCATCCAGCCGCGCCTGCGTGGCCGGGACAGAAGCCGCGTCGTTCACCACGATCGCTTCACCACGTCCGAGCATTTCGGCGAACGAGCCGAACTCCGCCACCAGATGAACGCTGCCGGAGGGCGCCGTCCCGGTATCCCGGCGCCACGGCCGCAGCACGGTCGCGGTGCCGCCATCACCGGACACCATGGCGAAGGCGGTCTGTGCCGCCGCCAGCGTTTCCCCGGCGATCCGGCTGGCCGTTTCGGCGATCGAGTCCGGCGTGTGGACGGCGCGCAACCGATCGCCGAGCTCGATCAGCGCCGCCTGGCGCAGTTCGGCCTGCTTGGTCGATGTAATGTCGCGCGACACCGACAGCAGCCGCTCCGGCCGGCCATCGGCGCCGAGGATCGGCGTCACTTGCACGTCCCACCATTTTGGCGTCCCGGCGAGGGTGCGGGCGAAGCCCTGGAACCGGCCGCTGCCGCCCGCACGCGCCACGGCGATGGCCTGGCGCGCCGCAATCTGGTCCGGACCGTGCCAGAAATCCGGCCAGGGGCATCCGCGGACCGCGTTGAAGTCGCTGATCTCCATGATCCGCTGGCCGGCCGCGCTGATCCAGGCCACCCTGGCGTCCAGGTCGAGCACCTTGATGCAATCCGCCGAGGAGGCGAGCACGCCTTGCAGGAACTCCGCGTCGGCACGCTGGGCTTCGCCCGCCGGCCGTTGCCGGAGCTGGTCGCGGACCAGGCGCAGGAAACCGACCTGCCTCCCGACGTCGCCGCGTATCGGCAGGGTCTCGCAGCTGGCCCAGAACCGCGTTCCATCCTTGTGGACGTGCCAGGCCTCGGGCTGGTCCTGGCCACCGCGCAGGGCCCGGTCGGACTCGACCTGCGCACGCCGCGCCGCGAGATCCTCGGGCACGTACAGACGATCGACTGGCGCGCCGCGCATCTCCTCCGCCGACCAGCCGAACATCTGCTCGGCCGCACCGTCCCAGTCGGTCACTGTGCCGTCCATGTCGGTGGCGACCAGTGCGGCGTCGGCCAGGCTGTCCAGGATGGCGCGATGCGAGGCGGTCTGCGCGGAGTGGGCCCGCCGATCCGAACGGCGCCGGTCGGTGTAGATCGGGGTCGCGTGGTCTCCCGCGGACGTGAACGGGGCGTTCATCGCGCCTACATAGCAGCTTACACGACCGATTTAACGATTGGTGATGGCCTCGGGTGATGACAGAACGGCGGCACGTGGCGCACGGCCCGCCCCGGTCAGGGCGCACGGCACCGCCGCCAGCAAGGCCAGCAGCCCGATCACCAGGAACACGGTGGCGAACGGCAGCTGCGCCGCCACCAGCGCGCCGGCGCCGAGCGGCCCCAGGAACGAGCCGACCCGGCCGATGCCCATGGCCCAGCCGACCCCGGTGGAGCGGATCGGCGTCGGATACAGCAACGCCGCCAAGGCGATCAGCCCGGAGCTGCCGGCGCCGAGCGACACGCCCAGCATGCCCTGCGCCGCCGTCACCGCGGCCGGCGATGGTGCGCCCTGGCCGACGGCGATGAACGAGGCGGCCGCGACGACGAAGCTGGCCGGGAGCACGGCGGCGGCGCCGAACCGGGTTATGGCCCAGCCGACGAACACGGTGCCGACTACGCTGCCGAAATTGAACGTCGCCATCGCGAGCGCCGAGCGCGCCACCTCCATGCCGCCGGCCCGGAGCAAGATGGGGCTCCAGGCGGTGTTGGTGACCAGCAGCATGAACGCGACAAAGAAGCTGGCCCACAGCATCGCGGTGCCGAAACCGCGCTGCGGCCCGAACAACTGGCTGACCGGCACGCTGCGGCTGGCGCCGGCGGAGACGAGGAAGCGGGCGTCGTCCGGCACCGGCGCCGCCAGGTAGAGCCGCCGCAGCACGGCGCGCACGCGCTCGGCCGGCGCGCCGCTATGCACCAGGAAGCCGACCGATTCCGGCAGCAGCAGCGCGAGCAGCGGCGCCAGCAGGATCGGCAGCGCGCCGCCGACGTAGAACAAGGCGGGCCAGCCGAAGGCCGGGATCAGCCAGGACCCCAGCAGCCCGCCGACCACGCCGCCGAGCGGAAAGCCGGCCCAGAGGATCGCCACCACGGTCGCCCGCAGCCGGCGCGGCGCGTACTCGGCGGCGAGCGCGATGAAGCTCGGCATGGCGCCGCCCAGGCCGAGGCCGGTCAGGAAGCGGAACAGCAGCAGCTCGTTCATGCTCTCGATGCGCGCCGTGAGCACGGTGAACACGCCGAAGCACAAGGTGGACGCGATCAGCAGCCATTTGCGGCCGAACCGGTCGGCCGCCGGGCCGAGCGCGAAAGCGCCGACCGCGAGCCCGGCCAGCGCCGCGCTGAACACCCAGGAGAGTGCCGGCGGTGGGACATGCAGCGCGGCGGCGATGCCGGGTGCAGCAAGGCCGATCGCCTGCAGGTCGAACCCGTCCAGCAGCGCGATCGCGCCGCACAGGGCGACGATGCCGACCTGTGCCGGCCCCATCGGCCGCTCGTCGATGACAGCGGCCACGTCCACCGGCGCGCTCACGGCGTCAGAGGCCGCGGAACCCGGCACGCGCGGCCCGGTAGTCCCAGGCGCGGTTCTGCGGCAGATCGGACAGCAGCATGGCGCGGGTCTGGTCGATCTCGCCGGGGCTGAGATAGTCGGGCTCGCCGAGCGGCAAGGTGTTGAGCACCAACTCCGCGTTCTCCTTGAGGTAGATCGACACGAACACCGCTTCCCGCAGCGTCGCCCCGCAGCAGGTGGCGCCGTGGCCGCGCAGCAGCACGCAGCGCTCGGCGCCCATGGCACGGGCCATCGACTGGCCTTGCGGCAACGTCTCGACCAGCATGTTGGTGTCGCCGAACTCCTCGCGGCTGTCCCAGACCGGGACGTGGTGGCCGATCACGGACGCCATGTGGAAGGCGGGGCGCAAGGGGCGGCCGGTGAGGGCGAACGGCAGCACCGAGCGGGCATGGTGGTGGGTGACGGAGTTGACGTCGGGCCGGGCCATGTAGACGGCGCCGTGCAAAGCGCGCTCGCGGTACATCGGGCGGCCGTTCTGCTCGATCGGCTCGCCTTCGAGGGTGAACTCGATGATGTCCTCGCGCACCACGATCTCCGGGCTGCGCGAGCGCGACAGGAAGTAGCGGCTGGGGTCGGCGGGGTGGCGGACGCTGACGTGGCCGAAATCGTCGATCACGTCCTCGCGGGCGAGGATGCGGTTGGCGATGACAAGCTGGTGGAGGGCTTCGGCGATGGCGGGTTCGGTCATGGAAACTCCTTAGGCATCTACGGCCAGGGCGCTGCCCTGGACCCGCTGGGGCCGCGGGCCCCAGACCCCGAAAACCAAGTTGCCCGCGCCGGCCAGGGCGAAGACGACCAGCAGCACCGCATACATCTCGGGGATGCGGAACTGGCCGTAGTACTGGATCGCCAGGAAGCCCAGGCCGCGGTTGGACAGCTTTATCTCGCTGAGCAGACAGCCGATCACGGCCACACCGAGACCGAGACGAAACCCGGTCAGCATCGGTGCGGCGAGCGAGGGCAGGAACACGCTGCGCAACGTGCGCCACCGCGACAGCCCGAACGATCGCGCCACGCGCAGATGGACAGGACTCACCAAGCGCCATGCCGGAGGCGACGCTGAGCGCGACCGGGAAGAAGCAGGACAGCGCGCCCATCGCCACCTTCGACGACGGCCCGACGCCGAACAGCGCGATCAGGATCGGCAGGAAGACGATCTTCGGCGTCGGCGCGAGGTAGTGCAGCGCCGGCTCGTAGGTCCGCCGCAGCAGCCGGCCGCCGCCGACCGATGACGCCCGCCACGACGCCCAGCACGCCGCCGATCAGCAAGCGCGAGCGCGACCTCCATCGCGGTCGTGCCGAGATGGCCCCAGAACGCCGGCTCGGCGAGCAGCCGCGCCAGGGCGGCGCCGATCTGCAGCACCGACGGCAGCACGCCGCGGTAGAACAGGCCCGACCACGACGCCGCTTCCCAGGCCAGCAGCAGCAGCACGGCGCCGCCCAGGCGCAGACGGGCGGGCGTCATGCCGGGCGCAGCCAGCGCTCGAGCCGCTCGGTCAGCACGAAGAAGCAGGTGCTGACCAGGATCACGAACAGCACGGCGCCGTACATCGCCGGCAGTTCGTAGCGGTCCGACAGGTCGGCGATCAGCTGTCCGAGGCCGCCGAAGTTCACCAGGAACTCGACGCCGACGATGTTGATCAGCGCGAACACGAGCGCCAGCCGCACCCCGTTGGCGAGCGTCGGCACCGCCGCCGGAAGCAGCACCTTCGCGAACACCGCCCGTTCGTTGAAGCCGTAGCTTCGTGCCACCTGGCGCAGGACCGGACGGGTGCTGTCAAAACCCTCCTTGGTTTTCAGCACCATCGCCGGCAGCCCGGCCACCGCGCCCATCACCACGATGGTGCCGAGGTTGCGGCCGATCAGCACCAGGAACAGCGGATACAGCAGCACGAGCGGCGCCGCCGCCAGCCCGGCCACCCAAGGCTCGAACGCCGCGCCAGCCAGGCGGCTGCGGTGCAGCAGCCAGCCGAGCGGCACGCCCACCAGGATCGCCAGCGCGGCGGCCGACAACGCCTCGAGAAAGGTCGTCGCGAACCGGCCGGCCAGGTTCTCGTCGGCCACGAGTTGCGGCAAGCTGCCGAGGATTTCATCGGGCGGCGGTACTGTCGCGGTGTCGATCCAGCCAGCCGCCGCCGCGCCCTGCCACAGCAGACCGAGCACGATCACCGTTGCCCCGAGCAACAGCGGACCCTTCACGGTGTCCACGGCACCTGGATCAATTTGTCCTGCTGCTCGGCCGTCAACGGGCGCGGCATGCGCTTCAGCTCGACCGCCTGCTGCATGCTGAGGTCCAGCTTGGCCGGTGGCCCGAGCCGCATCGCCTCCTTGGGGTAGAACTCGGCCCGCGCCTTCACCGCCTGCGCCTTCGTGGCGCCGGCGCCTTCGGCGAACCAGTCGAACACGCGGCCGTCGTCGCCGTACATCCAGTCGATCGTGCGGGCGTAGGCCTGCAGGAAGCGGGCGGCGACCTCGCGCCGCTCGCCGACGAAGGCGGGCGTGGCAACCAGGCATCGCACCGTCTGCTCGCGGAACTCCGGCACGTCGCGGCCGCTGCCGACGAACACCAGGCGCCCGGCCTCGAGGTCGGGGAAGGTGATCGGCGGCAGCGAGTAGCCGATGTCGATCTGCCCGCTCATGACCTGGGTCAGCGTCGCGACCGGGTTGCCGGTCGGCACGCCTTTCGCGGTGGTCACGCCGGCGAGCTGCAGCAGCCTGGTGGATACAAGGTTGGACGAGGAGCCGTTGGTGCTGAACGCCACCGTCTTGCCGCCGGCGTCCTTGAACGAGGCGATGCCCTGGCCGGCACGGGCGTACCAGAACGTGTCGCTGGCGCCGCGGAAATTGCTCGACAGAATGCGCAGCGGGGCATTGCGCGCGGCCGCGCCCAGGATCGCGAGCATGCCGGCGCCGACCCCGGCATCGACGCCGCCGCTGACCACCGCCTGCTGCGTCTCGGTGCCGCCATCGGTGAACAGCAGCTCGAGCGTGAGCCCGGCCTCCTTGAAATAGCCGAGCCGGTCGCCGAAGGCGCACACCGAGGTGTCCCAGGCGCCCCGTTGCCCGACGGCGAACTTGATCGCGTCGGCGGCCCGGGCGGGCCGCGACAGCAGGGCCGGCAGGGCCAGCGCGCCCAGCGCACGGCGGCTCAATGTCATGGCGGCGCTCCGACGATGTCGATCATGGCGCGGGCCTGCTCGAGCGTGGTCCCGGGCGGCGCCCGTTTCAGCTCGATCGCCTGGCGCAGGGTGATGTCGAGGCCGCGCACCGTGTCGGGCTGCATCGCGTCGGCATGGTAGAACTCGTCCCGCACCCGTTGCGCCACCGCGCGGTCCACGCCGAGGCCTTCGGCGAACCAGGTGATCGCCTGCGGATCGGCGTAGGCCCAGGCGAGGCTCGCCTGGTAGGCGCGGGCGAACCGCTCGACCACGTCCCGATGCGCGGCTAGGTAGTTGGCGTTGACGATGTTGACCCGAGTGGTCTGCTCGGCCAGCGCCGGCAGATCGGTGCCGCGGGCGACGATGCGGATCTGCCCGGCGTCCACCTCGCGCAGGCCCACGGGCGGCGCCGACCAGCCGATGTCGATCTGCCCCGACATCACCTGGGTGAGCGTCGCGGCGGCGCCGCCGGTCGGCGTCGGCTTGGCCTGCACCCCGGCCGCGTCCAGCAGCGACAGCAGGATCAGGTGGCTCGAGGAGCCGACCGCGGAGAACCCGGCGGTCTTGCCGGCCGCGTCCTTAAGTGAATGCATCGGGTCGGCGGCGCGGACATACCAGTAAAGGTCCGACGCGCCGTGCCATTCCGCGGTGAACGCCCGCACCGGCGCCTTGCGGACGACCGCGCCCAGCACGCCCAGCGTGCCGGTGCCGATGCCGATCTCGACGCTGCCGGAGATCACCGCCTGCTGCGTTTCGGCGCCACCGTCGGTGTAGAGGATGTCGAGCGTCAGGCCCTCCTTCTTGAAGAACCCGGCGCGGTCGCCCCAGACGGCGATGCTGGTGTCCCAGAAGCCCTTCTGGCCCACCGCCACTTTCAGCGTTTCCGCCTGCGCGACGGACGCCAGCAGCGACGAAACCATGAGCCAGGCAAGGAGCCGCATGCCGATCCTCCTCAGCCCAAGCTGACGTTGACGTTCTTCAGCTGCGTGCAGTCCAGCATCTCGTCGAAACTCTCCTCGCGGCCCAGCCCCGACTGCTTCCAGCCGCCGAACGGCGCACCCAGGAAGTGCGCGCCGGCGCCGTTGACCCACACGTAGCCGGCCTCGACCCGAGCCGCGGTCCGATGCGCCGTGGCCAGGTCATTAGTGAAGATGCTGGCGGTGAGGCCGTACTCGACGGCGTTCACCGCGTCGAGCATGTCCGCCTCGTTCGACCAGCGGAACACCGACAGCACCGGCCCGAAGATCTCCTCGCGGGCGATGCGCATGGCGGGCGTGACGTCGGCGAACACCGCGGGCTCGATGAACAGCCCGTCCGCCAGCGCCGGGTCGGCGGGCGGCACGCCGCCGCACACCAGCCGCGCCCCGTCCTCCTGGCCCCAGGCGACGTAGCGCAGCACCTTGTCGTATTGCGCCCGGCTGACAAGGCAGCCCATCTGGCTGTCGAACCGGGTCGGCAGGCCGGGGCGGATGGCGCGCACGCGGTCGGCGACCAGCTCCAACACCGCGTCGTGCAGGCTGTCGTGCAGGAAGGCGCGCGACGTGCTGCCGCAGCTCTGGCCGCACCAGGTGAAGTTCATGCCGCGCACCACGCCGTCGGCGACGCGGGCCGGGTCGGCGTCGGGGTAGGCGATCAGCGCGTTCTTGCCGCCCAGTTCCAGCCCGACCTTCTTCATGGTCTCGGCGGCGCCGCGCAGCACCGCGCGGCCGGTCGGCACCGAGCCGATCAGGCCGATCTTCGCCACCCCGGGATGCGCCACCAGCGCCTCGCCGCACGCGCGCCCGCCGGCGACCACGTTGAAGGCGCCGGGCGGGAACAGCGGGCCGATCAGCTCGGCCAGGCGCAGGCTCGACAGCGGCGCCTGCTCCGGCGGCTTGACGATCAGGCTGCAGCCGGCCGCCAGCGGGGCGCCGGCGCGCACGCCGGCGAACATGAACGGGTGATTGTAGGCGTTGATCCGCACCACCACGCCCAGCGGCTGGCGCAACGTGTAGTTCAGCGTGCCGTCGCCCATCGGGATGGTCTGGCCGTGCAGCTCCGTCACCAGCCCGGCGAAGTACTCGAGGCTCGCCGCCGCCACCTCGGCGTCGCGCACCATCTCGGCGACCGGGTTGCCGCAATCGGCGGCGTCGATCAGCGCCAGCTCGCGTCCGTTCGCCCGCACGATCGCCGCCGCCTCGCGCAGGATGCGGCCGCGCTCCAGCGGCTTGACGGCACGCCACACGCGGAACCCGGCCAGCGCCGCCCGCACCGCGCGGTCCACGTCGGCCGCATCGGCCCAGGCGACGGCGCCCAGCGACTGGCCGGTGGAGGGGCTGGTGGTCTCCTGCGCCGCCGCGCCCTCGTGCCAGTCGCCGCCGTAGTAGAGGCCGCGGTTGTCGGGGAAGCGGATCTCGGTGCCGCCGATGTGGTCGAGTGCGATCGGTTACTCTCCGTTCGCTGTCGCGCAGGCCGCGGCTGGCCTCCTCGCGCAGGTCGCGCCAGATCTCGGCCACGAGCTGGCCGAAGCGCGGGTCGCCGACGTCCTCGCTGCTGCGCGGGCGGGGCAGGTCGATATCGACGAACCGCTTCAGCCGGCCGGGCCGGTAGGTCATCACCAGCACCCGGTCGGACAACTGCACGCTTTCGGCGATGCTGTGGGTGATCAGCAGGATGGTCTGGTTCAGCTCGCCCTGGATGCGCAGCACGGTGTCGCCGAGCAGCAGCCTTGTCTGCTCGTCGAGCGCCCCGAACGGCTCGTCCATCATCAGGATTTCGGGCGCGTAGGCGAGCGTTCGGGCGATGGCGGTGCGCTGCCGCATGCCGCCGGAGATCTCGTGCGGGTAGCGCCGCTCGAAGCCGTCCAGCCCGACCAACCGCACGAAATGGGCGGCGCGGTCGAGGCGTTCGGACTTGGCGATGCCCTGGCCTTCGAGCGGCAAAGCGACGTTCTCGAGCACGGTGCGCCAGGGGAAGGTGCTTTCCTCCTGGAACACCATGCCGATGCTGCGGTGGGTGGCGCCGGGCCGGATCGGGGCGCCGTCGATGCGGATCTGTCCCTGCCAGCCGTCCACCAATCCGCCGATCATGCCGAACAGCGTGCTCTTGCCGCAGCCGGATGGGCCGATGACGGACACGAACTCGCCGCGGCGGACGTCGAACGAGACGCCGTCCACCGCCACCACCTCGCCGTCGGGCGTCCTGAACCGCTTTCCGACGCCGTCCACTTCCAGCACCGGCTTGTCGACCGGGGCGGCGGCGGCGCGTTGCGCGGCGGCGGTCTCACCCACCCTTGGTCTCGCGGGTGAGCGCCGCCGTCATTTCGGTGCCGTAGCCGCCGAGCACGCGCACGTCGACCACCACCGGGCGGCCGGCCAGCACCGCGGCCACGCCTTGCGCCAGCGCCTCCTCGAGCCCGGCGGCGTCGTGCACCGGGCCGATGCCGACGCAGCCCTGCGCCCGGGCGATGGCCGCGAGGTCGATGTCGGGGCCGGCGATCTGCTGGCCGATCCATTTATTGGCCGGGTTGCGGCCGCGCATGTGGGCGACCCGCTCCTGGTGCACCTCGTCGTTGTAGAAGGACTGGTTGTTGGCGACGACGGCCAGCAGCGGGATGCCGTAACGGGCAGCGGTCCAGAACGCGGTGCAGCCCATCAGGAAATCGCCGTCGCCGAGCACACTCGACCGGCAAGCCGCCCAGTGCCGCCGTCGCGCAAAGCGAGGGCGGCGCCGACGATCATGCCCGGCCCGGAGCCGATGCCGCCGCCGCCGTCGTAGCCGAGCAGTCGAGAGCGGGTCGTCGGCGGCCCAGAACCCGCCCGACCAGGACAGCGGCGAGCGCACGAGGCAGGTCGCGTGCCCGTCCAGCGCGTCGCGCAGGGCGGCGGCCAACGCGGGCACACTCAGCCGGCCCTCGGGATGCGGCACCGGTGCCGCGGCCGGGGGCGCCGGCGGCAACCATGGGTCGCGGTGTCCGTCCCCGAGCGCGGCCAACAAGGCGTCCACCGCGGCCTCGGGGGCGCACAACAGGGAAAAATCGGCGGCGGGCAGGCCCTGGTGGTCCATGCTCCAGCCGTTGTGCACGAGCTGGTCGAGCGAGACCTGCACGACGGTGCGGTCCGCGGCGCCGGCGGCGGCGAGGGTGCCGGCGAGGTCGACCCAATCGAGGCTCAGCACCACGTCCGCTTCGCGCAGCGCGGCACTGGCGGCCGGGCCGGGGAACATCGCCGCCGGGGCGGCGTGCAGGGGGTGCGCGGTCGGGAACGCCGCGGCCTGCTTCATGTCGGTCAGCACCGCCGCACCCAGCCGCTCGGCGAGCCGCACCCGGGCGTCCCAGCCGGACCGGTCGCGGGTGACCCGGCCGGCGAGGATCAGCGGCCGGTGCGCTTCCCGCAGCAGCGCCGCCGCGGCCGCAAGCGCAGTCGGGTCGGGGGCAGGCGCGGCGGGAGGCTGGAATCGCCGCACGTCGGGCACCGGCGCCGGCGCCACCTCGGCTTCCTGCATGCCGGCGTCCAGGTTGACGTAGACCGGGCCGCACGGCGCGGTGCAGGCGATCAGGTGGGCGCGCAGCAGCGCCTCGACCGCGGCTTGCGGGCTCGCCGGCTGGTCGTCCCATTTTACGTAGGACCGCACCAGCGCGCCCTGGTCGCGGGCGGTGTGGATCCAGTCGATCCAGGGCCGCCGCTTGGCCGCGTCCACTGGCCCGGTAGCGCCGACCACCAGCATCGGCACGCGGTCGCACCAGGCGTTGAAGATCGCCATTGTCGCATGCATCAGCCCGACATTGCTGTGCACCGCGGCGGCCATCGGGCGGCCCGTCACCTTGGCCCAGCCATGCGCGAGCGCCACCGCGTGCTCCTCATGCAGGCACAGCAGCATGCGGGGATCATGGTTGCCGAGATGGTTGACGAGGCTGTCGTGCAGGCCGCGGAAGCTGGCGCCGGGGTTCAGCGCCACGTAGGGGATGCCGAGGGCGCGGATGGTGTCGGCGACGCGGTCGCTGCCGTAGGTCTTGGTGGAGGGCGCGCCGGGCTCCGGACGCTCGACCGCGCCGGGGTCGTTCACCCCCATGCCGTGCGGTAGATCCGGCACCGTCATCGTCCTCCCTTGTTAGCCTTGTGCCGAGCTTAACGCGGTCCCGCGCGGAACGGCCACCCCTCGGCTCAGGCCGCCTCGCCGAGCATCCATTCGACGCCGCTTTCGGCCGCGATCTCGCGCACCTTCGCGAGCAACCCGGGCCCGACCGGGATGCCGTCCTGCAGCCGCGCGGCCGCGGTCCGGCGCTCGCGGTCGCCGGCCACCATGACGGGTTGCGCCGGGTCGACCGGCGGCGTTCCGCGCAGCGCGGAACAGAGTGCTTCGACGTCGTGCTCGAAGTCGCCCTCGTCGCGGAACAGGGTCGGGTTCAGCGCCAGGAAGAAGTGGCCGATGTCCATGCCGAACGGCTGTTTCTGGTGCATGGGGTCGGTGATCAGGGTCGAGCCGGACAGGCAGGCGCTCAGGATGTTGACCATCACCGACAGGCCGTAGCCCTTGTAGCTGCTGCTCTCCGGGCTGCCGCCGAGCGAGGTGAGGTAGCCGCCGTGCTGCACCGCCTCGAGCGGGTCGGTCGACGGCAGCCCTTCCTTGGTCAGCAACCAGCCCGGCGGCGCCGGCTGGTTCTCGTTGGCCTTGTTGCGGATGCGCCCGGCCGCCACCGTGGTGGTCGCCATGTCGAGCAGGAACGGCTCGCCGCCTGCGGCCGGGGCGGCGAACGACCACGGGTCGGTGCCGAGCCGCGCCTGTTTTCCAAACGTGGGCGCGACCTGGATCGCCGACGCGGAGGTGGCCGACATGCCGACCAGCCCGGCGTCGGCCGCCATGCGGGTGTAGAACCCGGCGGCGCCGAAATGCGACGAGTTGCGCACCACCACCACACCCACGCCGATCGCCCGGGCCTTGGCGATCGCCCGCTCCATCGCCTGCCGCCCGGGCTCGTGCCCCAGCCCGCCGTCGCCGTCGAGCAGGGCGGAGACCGGCGTCTCCTTCAGAACGCGCGGCTCGGCCGCCATGTTGACCCGGCCGTTGCGGCTGCGCTCGTAGTAGAGTGGCACCATCGAGATGCCGTGGCTGTCGACGCCATGCAGGTCGGCCCATGACATCACCTCGGCGGTGCGCGCAGCGAAGCCCGGTTTCATGCCCCAGGCGGTCAGCAACGCCTCGAGTTGGGCGCGATGGGCGGCGTAGGAGGCGGGCATCAGCTTTCTTCCAGGACGAAGTGGTTGCGCAGCGTGCCGATCCCGGTGAGGTCGATCTCGACGACGTCACCGGGCTTGAGGTCCGGGGAGGTGCCGTCGGTGCCCATCCAGATCACGTCGCCCGGGTGCAGCGTCAGATAGCGAGTCATGGTGCTGATGAAGCGGGCGATGCCGAACAGCATGTGGTTGGTGCGGAAGCGCAGCGTTTCCTCGCCGTTGAGGCGCACGACGGTCTCCATGGCGTCGAGGTCGATTTCGGTCTCGATCCAGGGACCCATCGGCTTGAAGGTGTCGGTGTTCTTCGAGCGCCAGAAGGTGCGGTCCGATTTCTGCCAGTTGCGCTCGCTGACGTCGTTGCCGATCGTGTAGCCGAACACGCAGGACAGCGCGTCCGCCTCGGACAGGTGCTTCGCGGTGCGGCCGATGACCGCGACCAGCTCGCCCTCGTACTGCACCTTCGTGGCGTCGGACGGGATCACCACCGGCTGGTCGTGGGCGATCAGCGCGTTGCTGGCGCGGTAGCCCATGTCGGGCTTTTGCGGGATGGCAGGGGTCTCGCCGCGCTTCTTGGCGCCCTCGATGACGTGCTCGGTGTAGTTCAGCCCGGCCGCGTAGAAGGTGCGCGGCAGCAGCGGCACCTCGAGCTTCACATCGCGCGAGGTCGTGCACCGGGCCGGCGCGCTCCGGCGGGTCGAACAGCCCGCCGGCGAGCTCGGCCACGCGGTCGCCCTCGACCAGCCCGTAGGCGGTGCGGCCGGCTGCGGTGAAGCGGGCGATGCGCACGCTATTCGGCGGCTTGCAGCAGGCCTTGGCGCACGAAGTCGGGGTCGAACACGCGGTCCGCCATCACCTGGCAGCGCTTGATCAGCCGGTGCTCGTCGGCGCCGTAATCGGGGATGGCGTTGTGCAGCGTGCCGATATGGTCCCACATCAGCACGTCGCCCTCGGTCCAATGATGCGCGTAGATGTATTTTTGCTGGAGCTGGTGCGCGAATAATTGCTCCAGCACGGCATCGCTCTCGGCCTCCGGCAGCTCGTTGATGCGGATGACGTAGCCGGGGTTGCAGTAGAGCACGGTGCGGCCGGTGATCGGGTGGGTCATGAACACGGGGTGCGTCGCGGGCGGCCGCTTGGCGCGCTGCTCCGGCGTCAGCGGCGGGCGGGTGCTGCCGGGGCGGCGGCGCATCTCCTCCCAGAACTTGTTGAAGTCGTGGGTGGCGGTCATGCCGTGCAGCCGCTGCTTCAACCCGTCGTCCAAGCCCTCATAGGCGGCGTGCATGTTGGCGAAGATCGTGTTGCCGAGCGGCTTGCCGTCGCGGTGCGGGATAGTGATCCCGTACAGCACGTTCGAGAATCCGATCAGCTCGTTGTAGGACATGTCAGTGTGCCAGTCCTGCCCGGCATCGGCGAGCCCGATCGGCTTGCCGTCCTCGACGATGTTGGACAGCATCATCACCTCCGGCGTTTCCGGGTCGGTGTAGCCCCCGGTTAGCGACACTTGGAGGCCGCCGAAATGCTCCGAGAACGCCTTCAACTGCGGCGGTGTCAGCGTCTGCTTCGGGAAGCACAGCACGCCGTGGTCGCCGAGCGCGCGTAGGATGGCGCCGAACGCGGTCCGGCCGAGTGGCTGGGCGAGGTCGATCCCGGAGATCGTGGCGCCCAGGGTCTCGTCCGTCGGGGTGATCTGCATGGAAGCGGTCCTCCGGTGGGTGCGCCGTTCGGTGAGCGCCGTCCGTTTGATGCCATGGTGGGTTGCTGCCATAACCGCGTCAATACAGCGGCATGCAAGGCCGGGTTCAGGGAGGCGGGGATGGTCGGACGCGGCTTGGGGCGGCGAGAACTCATGGGTGCCGCGGCCGCAGCAGCCCTTGCCCGGCGGGCGGCAGCCGAGGGTCCGAGCGACGCGCTCCGGATGGGCGTCGGCGCGCAGGTCACCTCGATCGACCCGCAATATCACAACATCTCGCCCAACAACGCGTTCGGCGCGATGGTGTATGGCGCGCTGGTCGATACCGACGGGCAATCGCGCCTCATCCCCGGGCTAGCGTTGAGCTGGGCGCCGGTTGCCGAGACCGTGTGGGAGTTCAAGCTCCGGCCCGGCGTCCGCTTCCACAACGGGGAGACATTCACCGCCGACGACGTGGCGTTCACCTTCGAGCGCATTCCGACGGTGGTGAACAGTCCCGGTTCCTATTCGACCTACATCTACTCGGTGGACAAGGTGGAGATCCCCGACCCGCTGACGATCCGCATGCACACCAAGGGGCCGGACCCGCTGCTGCCGGCCAGCATGAGCCAGGTGTGGATGCTGAACCGTAAGACCCATACCGGCGCCACCACGGACCAATTCAACTCCGGCGAGAAGGCGATCGGCGCCGGGCCGTTCCGGGTGCGCTCGGTGCGGTTCGGCGACCGGGTCGAGCTCGAGCGCAACGATGCCTGGTATGGCCCGCGCTCGCCCTGGAGCAGCGTCAGCTACCGGCAGATCACCAACGAGGCGTCGCGCGCGGCGGCGCTGCTGTCGGGCGACGTGGACTTCATCGACCAGGTGCCGACCGCCGACGTGGCGCGCATTGGGGCAGGAGCCGAAGCTACGGCTGTCGGAGGCGGACAGCCTGCGGGTGATCTACATCGCGTTGGACCAGGGCCGCACCGGGCCGTCGCCGTTCATCACCGACAATGACGGCAAGCCGACGGAGAAGAACCCGTTGCGGGACGTTCGGGTGCGCCGGGCGCTGTCGATCGCGATCGACCGGGCGGCCGAGGTGGCGCGGGTGATGGAGGGGGTCGCGGTGCCGACCTTGCAGTTCATGGCGAAAGGCACCTACGGCTACGTGCCCGACCTCGTGCCGCCCAAGGCGGACCCGGAGACGGCCAAGAAGCTGCTGGCCGAAGCCGGCTATCCGCAGGGCTTCCGCATCACCCTGCACGGGTCCAATGACCGCTACCCCAACGATTATCGGATCGTGCAGGCGGTGGCGCAGATGTGGACCCGGATCGGGGTCAAGACCGCGGTCGACACCGGGCCGTATTCCTCGTTCATCACCCGCGCCTCGCGGCAGGAGTTCTCGGCCTTCCTGGTGAGCTGGGGCACGCCGACCGGCGAGCCGAGCGCCGGGCTGCGTTCGGCGGTTGCGACCTACGACGGCAAGGGCATGGGCTCGGTGAACCGGGCGCGCTACTCGAACCCGGAGCTCGACGCGAAGCTGGTGGCGGCGATGCGGGTGCTCGACGACGGCAAGCGCGAGGCAATGCTGCAGGACACGATGCGGCTGCTGGCGAGCGACGTCGGCATCATCCCGATCCACCTGCAACGCAATGTCTGGGCGATGCGGGAGGGGTTTGCGCATTCGGCCCGGGTGGACGAGCTGACCCGGGCGCAGGACGTCAAGCTGGCCTGACCGCCGGCGGCCCGGCGACGCCGCCGGGCGAGGCCGACCGCTTCGGCAGCAGCACGACATCCATGCCGGGCAGGTCTGCGAGCTTGGGCGCGGAATGAAGCATGAGCGCGCCGTCGGCGTCCGGCGTCGCGACGTCGAAGGCGGCGCAGATGGCGTCGAACGCCGCCGGGTCCAGCCGGTGGATCTCCGCCATGATCGCCACATGCTCGAACCGGTCGAGCGCCGGCAGCAAGCCTTGCAGCACCGGCCATTCCTGGCCCTCGACGTCGATCTTGACCAAGAGATCACCGCCGGGCGGCAGGCCGGCCAAGCCGCCTATGAAGGTGTCGAGGCGGGTAATCGGCACCTCCATTGCCCGGTGCGTGCCGGAGGTGTTGGCAGCGATGATGCTGCTGGTGCCGGACCAGCGCAGGTCGATGTGCAGCGTGACGTGCCCATCGGCGTCGCCGACCGCGGTTTCGACCACCTCGGCGGCCACGCCGCTTTCAGCAAGCGATCGGCGCAGCAGCGGCACCAAGGCGGCATTGGGCTCGAAGCCGTAGACCCGGGCGCCGGCGGGGAGGTTGGGCAGCAGCAGCATCTCGCCATGGTTCGCGCCGACATCCAGCACGAGGGACCAGGGGCGAAGCCGCAGCAGGGACCGCCACAGCGCCATGCTGCGCGGGTTGACGTTGCCGCCCGAGAGCCAGAGCGCGAAGCTGCGCTGGTCGGCGCGGTCGAGATACATGGTGCGGCCACCCAATAGGTGCACCCGGTCGGGCCGGCTCACGGCGAACCACGCTTGCAATGCCCGGCGCCGCAGTCGCCAATAGATCGGTCCAGCGATGCCGCGGATCGCCGATGCCATGCTGCCCGCCCTCCAACACGAGGGACGGGCCTAACCCAACTCGGCGCCGCCGGCCAAACCGGCCGGCGTGGCGCCCGGGCCGGGTCAGTCGGCGCCGAAGGTGGCCGGGGTGACGGTGACGGCGCCCGACTCGATGTCCTTTACCTGGACCAGCGGAAAGCCGACCGTGACGTGCTCGCTTTGCCGCCAGGCGTCGGTGATCTCGTCGCGCAGTTCGGCGACCCCGGCCGCCAGCTGCTGGGTGACGATCGCGAGCTCGACAGGCTGCGCCGTCCGGTAGTTGTCGTCGCCGGTGTCCTTGGCCGCCTGGTAGGTCGGCACGACCTGCGCCAGCGTTTCGGCGAGGTAGAGCGGCACACGCTGCTCGATGCTGGTGACGCCGCGGTCGGTGTAGGGACGGATTTGCGCCCGGACCGCGTTGAAGTCGACGAAGCTGCGCACGAACGAGCCCTCGAACGGCGAGTGGATCGGGGCGGTGGTGAACCCGCTCGGATTGGGAAAATTGCCCCAGCCGTTGAAATGGACCGAGACATGCATCGGCTGGCTGGCATCGGCGACGAAATGGCTCCAGTAGCCGAGGTCGCGGATGATGAGCTGACGGCGGAGCTGCACCTGGAGCAGGAAGTAGCCACGGTCGGCGTCGGTGGTCGCGTTCCGGACGCCGACCCGCACGGCGCGGAAGATCGCGAAGTCCTTCCGAAGCTGCTGGAAGCCGTCGATGATGGTGTAGGGCAGGTAGCCCGAGGCGTACTGGTCCTGGCCGGACGGCGCGGTCGCGGCGCGCTGCGCGGTGTCGAACGCTTCCCGGGTGGGCGGCAGCGCGTTCAACCCCACGGCACCGCCGATGACGAAGCCATTGTCGTCGATGTCGATGAAATGCCCGGGGTCACGCTCGGCATCGTGCACCGTGGGCGTGGTGTTGATGCGGCCATTGGACACCGACGTGATGGTGCCCGTTGTCTTCGACTCGTCGGCTTCAGCGCCGAGCTCACCGATCTGTGCCGCCGCGAGCGCGGTGCGCAGGAACTCGGGCAGGTCGTCCGGCAGGGCCTGGGCGGCCAGCTGGCTGATCCCGACATGGCCAGTGTGGCCCCAGGACCAGGCCTTGTTCGGCGTTGCCGCCAGAACGGTGCCGAGCGTCAAGCTCGCCAGCCACGCAGCGCGGCGGACACGGGGATGAATCATGCAGCGATCCTTTGATGCAACGAGATGGAAGCCGGCCCGCCCGGTCGAGCAGGGCCGTGCAGCCGGATGCATCCGATTAACAATCAGGGTGGAACGCGTGTGTGACGGGTTGGTGAAAACGGCTCGGCGGGTGCACGACCGCACCCAGGGATGGCGCGGTCAGCGCTTGGCGCTGGAATCCTTGAAGCGCAGGCGGCCGACCGCCACCGCCAGCACGGCGGAAACGCCGAAGATCTTCAGGCCACGATCGACGTCGATCGGCTGCAGCAGCACCGACCATGGGTCGGCCGGCTCGACGCCGGTCTCGTTAGCCGACGGCGCCGGGATGGCGGCGATCGGCACCGCTTCCCCGACGTTAGCCGGCGCAGCGGCAGCGAGCGACGGCGCGGCGAACAGGGCGACCGGCAGCCAAATCAGGAGGTGTTTCATGGGTGGTCCCTTGCTGGAGTGAGGTCGACGTGTGGTTGCGTCAGGCGGCGAGCGGCTCGACGGACGGCAAGGCGGCAACGGCGCGTGGCGCGGCCCGATGACCGATGCGGACGCAGCGATGGACGAGGCTGACCCCGGCGACCGCCGGCAGCACGGCGAGCGCCGATGCATCCGCGCAGGCCGAAGCGAGCGCCGCGGCGACCAGACAGCCGGACACGGCGCCCAGGTCCCAACCGCCCTCGGCTGCGAAGTGAAAGCTGAATGCCGCCCCGGACCGCTGCGCGCGCTCGTAGAGCAGGCTCATGACGACTGGCACATAAAGGGCGTTGACCGCCGCGCCGGTTAGGCTGGCGACCGCCGCGGCGTCCGGCCACCAAGCGGCTGCGGCGCGCAGGGCGAAGCCGGCCGCAAGCAGGAGGCACACCGCGTTCAGCATCACCTCGCGCCGGCCGCGGTCGATGCTGCGGCCGCACAGCCAGCTCACGAGCGCGCCGGCCAGCCCGGCCGCGGCGTTGATGGCGCCCAGCGCCTGGTAGTGCGAGCCGAGCGCAGAGAACAGGATCATCGGCCAGGCGATCACCAGGCCGGAGCTCAGCCAGCCATCGGCCGCGAAGGTCGCCAAGGCGAGGCGGTCGGGCGCCAGCAGCGTTTCGCGCAGCGACGGCACCGGTCCGGCCGGGATGGCGGGGAGCAGCGACAGCGGCAAGGTGGACAGCAGGGTCGTGCCGGCGGCCAAGCCGAAGGTCGCGGCCGGGCCGCAGCCGGTGAGCAGCGCGGCGCCGGCCAGCGGGCCGGCCACGTTGATCAGGGTGCCGATCGTGGTGCGCAGGCCGACCTGTCGGCCGCGGGTCGTGCTGTCGCCGCAGACCGCGGTGGCCGCGTGGTAGATCGGCCAATACAGCGCCTCGCCGACGGCGACGCAGAGCATCCAGGCCGCCAGCCAAAGCGGCCGGTCGGCGTGCAGCAGCGGCAGGAACTGCAGCCCGACCAGCGACGCGCCGGCGACCAGCGCACACCGGTAGCCGGTCCGGCGGACGAGCTCGAGCGAGGCGAAACGGAGCACGGCGCGCATCGCCAGATAGGCGGCGTAGCAGGCGAGGGCCGCCGCCAAGCTGAAGCCGGACTGCAGCAGGAAGGCACCGATGAAGCCGCCGACCAGCGAGGCGCCGAGCTGGAACAGGCTGAAGTGCAGGATGAGCAAACGCTGCGAAACGGCCTGACCCTGCACGGTAACGACCCCGAAGAAGTATCGCTCCGTTTTAGATCACGCAGCCGTGAACGATCACCCTATATTTACGTCGACTCCGGTTAGGAGTTGTTGCCTCGGGACTACCCCGGGGACAGTTCAGACGGTTGCGTGCGGCGGCGCCACCACCGGCTTGCCGCCATGGGCGCCGGGCCGTTCGATGGCGTGGCGCAGCAGCGCGCCCAGCCGATACACGCCATGCACGAACTTGCTGTACGGCAGCGTCACGAACAGCGCCAGCACGAGGCCGAGATGCACGCTGAGCACGACACCCATGGCGCCGGTCGCTCGCACGGCGAGCAGCGACAAGCCGGTGACGCCCAGCAGGAACAGCAGGACGAGCAACCCGGCCTCCGCCCCCAGCAGCGAGCGGGCCCGCGGCTCCTGGTCGGCCCGCAGTTTCAACCCGAGTAGCCCGGCGGTGCCGACCACGAGTCCGACACCGCCGGCGACGCCGAGCAGCACCGGCAGGCTCCAGAACGGATACGGCGCCGGCCAGCCGAGCAGGTGGTCGTAGACGGTCGCGGTCGAGGTCGAGGCGAAGCACAGGAGGAACCCGTACGCCATCGCATGATGCATGTGCCGCCGCCCCGTCGAGAACGAGCCGTCGGCGTCGTTGCAGCCTTGGCCGCCGCCGCCGAGATAGGTGAGCGTCGCCGCATCATAGAGCGCCTGGCGCCAAGGACGCGCTTGCTTCAGCTCGGCCGCACGGCCGCCCGTGTCGCGCCAGAATTTGCCGAAGCCGATGCCGAGCGCGAGCAACGAGAAAAGGAAGGTGAGGGAAGCGACCCCGACCATCGCGCCGTATGGCACCACGTCGTAGAAGCCGCGGTTCGGCACCACCGGATGGACGCCGAACAGCACATCGCCGCCCTGCAGCAGCAGCGCCAGCAGCAGCACGCCGATGATCCCGCCCGTCATGGCCGCCGTCATCACCAGCCCGTTGCGCCGGTAGGCGGCGGCCAGCGGCGCCGGCCAGGCGTAGCGGGCATAGCTCTCGTTGCGCACCAGCGCGAGCGTCTGCGGCACGTTGATGCCGAACTCGTGCGGCGGCGCGTACTGGCAGGCGTAGAAGCAGCCCTGGCAGGAATGGCACAGGTTGGCGAGGTAGTTGAGGTCGCCGGACGCGAACTCCCGCCGCAGCTCCATGGCCGGGAACACCGCGCAATACCCCTCGCAGTAGCGGCAGGCGTTGCACACCTCCATCGCCCGGCGCGCGTCGAGCACGGCCTCGGAGTCCTGTTGCGTCATCGTGCCATCCTTACAGCAGGCCCTCGCGGCGGAAGCTGAACCAGCGTCCGTTGCCGACCACCACGTGGTCGTGCAGCGCGACGCCCAGCGCCTGCGCCGCCACGGCGACCGCCTTCGTCATCTCGACATCGTCCCGCGACGGCGACGGGTCGCCGCTCGGGTGGTTGTGCACCAGGATCAGCGCGGTCGCATGCAGCTCGAGCGCGCGTTTGACCACCTCGCGCGGATAGACTGGGGTGTGGTTCACCGTGCCCCGGCTCTGCGCCTCATCGGCCAGCAGGCGGTTGCGGTTGTCGAGGAACAACACGCGGAACTGCTCCGTGCGCTCGCGGCCGAGCACGGCGCCGAGGTAGTCCATCAGGCGCGGCCAGTCGTTCAGCACCGGCTGCTCCAGCACCTCGGCCCGCAGCAGGCGCAAGGCGGCGGCCTGGATCGTCTTGAGTGCCGCCGCACCGGCGTCTCCCAGGCCCTCCACCCCGCGCAGGTCCGGCAGCGGCGCGCTGATGGCGTTGGCAAAGCTGCCGAACCGGGCCAGCAGGGCGCGGGCGATCGGCTTGGTGTCGCGCCGGGGCAAGGCGAGGAACAGCACCATCTCCAGCAACTCGTGATCCGCCACCGCGTCGGGCCCGGCGGTCAGCAGGCGGGCGCGGAGCCGGGCGCGGTGGCCCTCGGCGCTGACCGGGGAGGGCGGACGGTCCGGATGGCGTTCGGGCGGGGCCGGTTCGCCCAGCAAGTCGCCGGGCAGGTCGCCGGGCCGGGCGGGCATCAGGCCGGCGCGGTCCAGCGCGACAGGCTCTCGCGCCACGGATCGATCGGCACCGCCCGGCGCGCCGCCCGGTCCATGACGACGAGCACGGTCACCGCCCGGCCGGCCAGCGTGTCGCCTTGCAGCAGGCGCTGGCCGAGCGTGAAGGAACGGCCGCCCAGCTTCGTTGTTTCCGTTTCAATGCGGACGTCGCCGGGCCACGTCATCTCGGCGAGGAAGTCCAACTCCAGCCGGACGATCACCACTGATTGCTGGCTGCCGTCCAGCGGCAAGCCGGCCTCGACCATCAGCTCGGAGCGGCCCTGTTCGAGCATCACCGCGAACACGGCGTTGTTGACGTGGCCGAGCCGGTCGGTGTCGTTGAAGCGTAGCCGGTGCGTGGTGACGAACGCCCCACTCATGCGTAGGGCGGCTTGTCCAACCCCGCGGGAGAGTAGGTGAACACCTCGCAGCCATCCTCGGTGACGCCGACCATGTGCTCGAACTGCGCCGACAGGGTGCGGTCGCGGGTGACGGCGGTCCAGCCGTCGTCGAGCACCTTCACTTCCGGGCGGCCGGCGTTGACCATCGGCTCAATGGTGAAGAACATGCCGGGGCGCAGCACGGCGCCCTCGCCGGGCTTGCCGAAATGCAGGATGTTCGGCGCCTCGTGGAACTTGCGGCCGATGCCGTGGCCGCAGAAGTCGCGCACCACGCTGAAGCGGTTGGCCTCGACGTAGCTCTGGATGGCATAGCCGATGTCACCCAGCGTGGCGCCGGGGCGGACGGCGGCGACGCCCCGCATCAGGCTCTCGAAGGTGACGTCGAGCAACCGCGCCGCCTTGG
This sequence comes from uncultured Alphaproteobacteria bacterium, assembly GCA_963792675.1. Lineage (GTDB taxonomy): Bacteria > Pseudomonadota > Alphaproteobacteria > Acetobacterales > Acetobacteraceae > JBBROS01. The sequence goes on along the minus strand of CAWBWT010000002.1, from coordinate 2,994,635 downwards.
TGGAGGGCGTGCCGGCGGCATACATGCGGCTGCTGTCGCCGTGCCAGCCATTGAGCACCACCGTCACATCGATGTTGAGCACGTCGCCGTCGATCAGCCGGCGCTCGCCGGGGATGCCGTGGCAGACGACGTGGTTGATCGAGGTGCAGATCGACTTCGGGAAGCCGCGGTAGTTGAGCGGCGCCGGGGTGGCGCCGGCGTCGTGGATGAAGTCGTGACAGAGCTGGTCGAGTTCCGCCGTGGTGACCCCCGGGCGCACGTGCGGCGCGATCATGTCCAGCGTCGCGGCGGCAAGCTGGCCCGCTTCCCGCATGCCGGCGAAGTCCTCGGCGGTGTGGATCGTGATGCGTCTTGCGTCGCTGCCGCCGTCCATCGGTCTCAATCGTCCCCTGAAGAAGTGTCAAACATGCGCAGCGACCCGCAGTGGTGCAAGACCGCACAAGGCTTGGGCGCTCGCGGGTTGCTGGAGCCGCGGCGTTGGCCGTAGATGCGGCGACACCGAACGGACGCCACCATGCCCGAGCTGAAAGCCGCTATCATCCCCGTCACTCCGGTGCAACAAAACTGCACGCTGCTCTGGGATGACGCCAGCAAAGCCGCCATCGTCGTCGACCCCGGCGGCGACGTGCCCACCATCCTCGAGACGGTCGCCGAGCTGGGTCTCAAGGTCGAGCGCATCCTGCTGACCCACGGCCATTTCGACCACGCGGGCGGGGCGGCGGAGCTCAAGGACGCGCTGGGCGGCGTGCCGATCGACGGCCCCGACGAGCGCGACACCTTCCTGCTCGACAGCCTTGCCGAGACCGGGGCGAAGTACGGCATCGCCGGCGCGCGCGCGGTGCGGCCCGAACGCTGGCTGCATGAGGGCGATACGGTCACGCTCGGCGGCCACCGGTTCGACGTGCTGCACTGTCCCGGCCACACGCCGGGCCACGTGGTGTTCATCAACCCGGCGTCCCGCTTGGCGATCGTCGGCGACGTGCTGTTCCGCGGCTCGGTCGGCCGCACCGACCTGCCGCAGGGCGACACTGAAACCCTGCTGCGCTCGATCCGCGACAAGTTGATGAAGCTGCCGGACAACATGGCTTTCCTGTGCGGCCACGGACCCGGCAGCACGATCGGGCTGGAGCGCAACTCGAACCCGTTCGTCGCCGAAGCGATGCGCCTCGAATCAGATACTCGGGCGATGCGCCTGCCATAGGACGCCGCGATGGACGAGATCGACCGCAAGCTGCTGGGCTTGCTGCAGGATGACGCGACGGTGCCGATGGCGCAGCTCGCCGACCAGGTCGGGCTGTCGCCGACGCCGGTGTGGAAACGCATCCAGAAAATGGAGCAGGCGGGCACCATCACCCGCCGCGTGGCGCTGCTGGAGCCGGAGCATGTCGGCGTCGGCCTGATCGTGTTCGTGGCGATCGAGGCGCACGAGCACTCGGAGGAGTGGATGGCCCGGTTCGCGGCGGCGATGGACGCGATGCCGGAGGTGATGGAGGCCTACCGGATGGCGGGCGAGGTCGATTACATGCTGCGCGTGGCGGTGGCCGACATGGCAGCCTTCGACGGCTTCTACAAACGGCTGATCGGCAGCGTGCCGCTGAAGAACGTCACGTCCCGCTTCGCGATGGAGCGGATGAAACACACCACCGCCTACCCGCTGGTGGCGCGCGCGTTCCGTGACCGTCGCGCCAGCGAGGACGTCGAGGGCTGACGGCGGAGCGATTTCTTCTGGCGCCGCACCCGGCGGCAGCAACGGCGTTTTCCCGCGACGGCCGAAAACAGTCGTAACCGGCAAAGTGGCACCGGGCGGGCTTTTCGCCTTGAGCGGCCGCGGTCGAGGACCCGAACATCTTTGCAGTGTCAGGGCCCGCGCCCCGGCCATTGAGGATGATTATGGTTAGCCGCCGCTGTTGATGCCCCACCCCGACCAAACCTGAGCCTGCGTGGGCACGACCCGCGCCGGGCGCTGCCGCCCCTCGGTCGCAGTGGAGCCATCATGCACCAGTCGCACATTATCGAAGTCGCCGGCCAGTTCGCCGGCGCCGCCGTCAGCCATCAGGCTGCGTTCCGCTTCATCGCCGTCGACCCGCGGGTCGACGAGCTGGACGGGAGCGTGTGGCCGTCCCTGCCGGACGTGCAGCGCGTCGTCGACCACCTGTTCACCACCGGCCGCTTGCCCGGCCGCCATTCTTCCGAACGCCCTGCCACAGGAGCTCGCCCATGAACGCCGCCCCCGGCCGCCCCCTCGATATGCTTTGGTTCCTGCCGACCGGCGGCGATGGCCGTTACCTCGGCTCGGCGCAGGGCCAGCGCGCGGTCGACAACCGTTACCTGCGACTGATTGCCCAGGCGACCGACCAGCTCGGCTACACCGGCATCCTGCTGCCGACCGGCAATGGCTGCGAGGACGCGCTGGTGACGGCCGCCAGCATCGCCCCGTTCACCGAGCGGCTGCGCTTCCTGGTGGCCATGCGGCCCGGCCACGTCACCCCTGGCGAGGCCGCCCGGCAGTATGCGGCGCTGGACCGGCTATCGAACGGGCGGCTGATGGTCAACGTGGTGTGCGGCGGCAATCCGGCCGACCTCGCCGGCGACGGGCTGACCCTTGGTCACGACGAGCGTTACGACCAGGCGGCCGATTTCCTGCACATCTGGCGCGGGCTGATGGCCGGCGAGGTGGTGAACCACGAGGGCCAGTATTGGTCGTCCAAGAACGGCCGGCTGCTGTTCCCGCCGGTGCAGGCGCCGCATCCGCCGATCTACTTCGGCGGCTCGTCCCCGGCCGCCCACACGCTGGCCGCGGCACAAGCCGACACCTATCTGACCTGGGGCGAGCCGCCGGCCGCCGTCGGCGAAAAGATCGCCGACATCCGCAGCCGGGCGGCGGCGCTGGGCCGCACGTTGCGCTACGGCATCCGCCTGCACCTCATCGTTCGCGAAACCGAGGGTCAGGCCTGGGATGCGGCGCGTGACCTGATCAAGCACCTGTCCGACGACGTGATCGAGACGGCGCAGCGCAAGCTCGCCACCGAAAGCGACAGCGAGGGGCAGAAGCGCATGCTCGCTTTGCACGGCGGGTCGCGGGAGAAACTGGAAGTGGCGCCGAACCTGTGGGCCGGCGTCGGCTTGGTGCGCGGGGGCGCCGGCACCGCGCTGGTCGGCGACCCGGAGACGGTGGCGGAACGCCTCCGCGAATACCAGGCGCTCGGCATCGACACGGTGATCGCCTCCGGCTACCCGCACCTCGACGAGAGCTACCGGGTGGCGGAGTTGCTGTTCCCGCTGCTCGGCATCGGCGCCGGTGCGGCCAAGCAGGGTGGCCCCAGCCTGCTGACGGGCGGCGGCTCGTTCATGACCACCGAAGCGTTTCGCGTGCCGGTGCCGGCGCGATGAGCCAGTCGCTCACCCTTGGCACGGTTGCGCGCGAGCCGCGGGCCCGGCGTGGCTGGGAGCTGGCCGGGTTGCGGCGCGCGGTGTCGCCGATCCTGCTGCTGCTGGCGTGGGAAGCGTTGTCCCGCGCCGGCGTGATCTCGCCGCGCACCATCGCCGCACCCAGCAGCATCGTCGCCTCGGCCTGGGAGCTGACGGCGGCGGGCGACTTGCCGGTCGACCTCGCTGTGTCGCTGGCCCGGGTCGCGGCCGGGTTCGCGATCGGCGCCAGCCTGGGCGTGGTGCTCGCGGTGGCGGCCGGGTTGTCGCGGCTGGGCGAGGATGTGCTCGATGCGCCGATGCAGATGCTGCGCACCTTGCCGCATCTGGCCTTGGTGCCGTTGTTCATCCTGTGGTTCGGCATCGGCGAGTTCCCCAAAGTGGCGCTGGTCACCCTGGGCGCGCTGTTCCCGGTTTACCTGAACCTGTTCGCCGGCATTCGTGGCGTCGACCCCAAACTGCTGGAAGCGGGCCGCGTGTTCGGCCTCGGTCGCCTGGCGCTGATCCGCCGGATCGTGCTGCCGGGCGCCTTGCCGTCGCTGCTGACCGGGCTGCGCTATGCGCTCGGCGTGTCGTGGCTGACGCTTGTGGTGGCCGAGCAGATCAACGCGACGTCGGGCATCGGCCATATGATCAACGACGCCCGCGACTTCCTGCGCACCGACATCATCGTGGTCGGGCTGCTGGTCTACGCGCTGCTCGGGCTCGGCGCCGACGCGTTGGTTCGCGGCATCGAGGGCCGGGCCCTGCGCTGGCGGCCGACCGTGCTGCGGCAGGTGGCGCGATGAGCGTCAAGCTTCGCAACCTGACCCGGCGGTTCGGCGAGCGGACGGTGCTGGACCGGCTCGACCTCGACCTGCCGCCGGGCAGCTTCACGGCGCTGCTCGGGCGCAGCGGGTCGGGCAAGACCACGCTGCTGCGCACGCTGGCCGGGCTCGACCCGGCGCCGGCCGAGGCCACGGTCGAGGTGCCACAGCCGACCGCGGTGGTGTTTCAGGAGCCGCGTTTGCTACCTTGGGCGCCGGTTTGGGAGAACGTGACGCTGGGGCTGGAGGGTGCCGGCGCGCGCGGCCGGGCCGAGGCGGCGCTGGCCGAGGTGGGCCTCGGCCGCCATCTCGACGCCTGGCCGCTGACGCTGTCGGGTGGCGAGGCGCAGCGGGTGGCCTTGGCGCGCGCCCTGGTGCGCTCGCCGCGGCTGCTGTTGCTGGATGAGCCGTTCGCAGCACTCGATGCGCTGACCCGGATCAGGATGCATGGGCTGGTGCTCGACTTGTGGCGGCGGCATGGCCCGGCCGTGCTGATCGTCACCCACGACGTGGACGAGGCCGTGCTGCTGGCCGACCGCGTGCTGCTGCTGGATGGCGGTCGGATTGCGATGGATGTGGACGTGGATCTGCCGCGGCCGCGGCATGCCGGGGACGCCGGTCATGGGCCGTTGCGGCGGACCTTGCTGGGCGCGCTCGGCGTGCATGAGGAGAGTGTCGTATGAGCATGACGGATGTGCGGATCGGGCGGCGCGCAGCGCTGCTGGGTGTGACGACGCTCGGGGTGACGGCACTGGCGCTGGCGCGGCCGGCGCTGGCGGCCGACGCGGTGCGTATCGGCTATCAGAAGAACGGCTCGTTGGTGATCCTGCGCCGGCAGGGCGCGCTCGAGAAGGCGTTCGCGCCGTTGGGCGTGCAGGTGCAATGGAACGAATTCAATGCCGGGCCGCCGCTGCTGGAAGCGCTGAATGCGGGCGCGGTGGATTTCGGCTACGCCGGCGACACGCCGCCGATCTTCGCCCAGGCCGCCGGCGCCGACCTGGTTTATGTCGGCGCGCAGCCGATCCTGCGCAGCAATCAGGCGATCCTGGTGCGCGACGGCGGTCCGGTCCGAACGCTCGCCGACCTGAAAGGCCGCCGGGTCGCCTACACCCGCGGGTCGAGCGCGCATAACGTGGTGGTGAAGGCGCTGGCCCGGGCCGGGCTCACGCCGGCCGATATCCAGTCGGTGCCGATGCAGCCGGCCGATGCGGCGGCCGCGTTCCGCAACGGCAGTGTCGATGCCTGGTCGATCTGGGACCCGTTCTACGCCATCGCCCAGCAGGACCCGGCCACCAAGGTGCTGGTCGAGGCTACCGACGTAGCGCCGTCCAACAGCTTCTTCCTCGCGCATCGGCCTTGGGCGACGCGTGCGCCTGCCCAGGTGCAGACCATCCTGGACGCGATCAACGGCGCGGCGGCTTGGGCCGGCGCGCATCCCGAAGAACTCGCCGGGCTGATGACCGAGGTGACCGGCGTGCCGATCGAGGCGCAGCGGGTGGCCGCTCCCCGCGGCGTCTACGCCGTGCAGCCGATGGACGATCACATCATCGCGCAGCAGCAGGAGATCGCGGACACGTTCGCGAAGCTGCGGATCATTCCGTCCAAGGTCGACGTGCGCAAAGCAGTCTGGACGCCGCCTGTCCCGGCGCGGACCTGAAGAGTCCGCGCTGGCGCGAACCTGAATCCGGTCGCGCCGTCCGGAGGCGCGTGATAGCTTGGCGTGACGCCCCGATTCGTCGGGGAATGCGTCCCGCAAGGGGCGCCGCACCTGCAATCCACGCGCATCCGGCTTGACCTTCCCGTTCAGGAAGGCATGTCGGGGGCGCGACGGCGATCGACGGAAGGACCACACGATGGACGGAATGCTGCCCAAGGAGGAGAAGCGCCTCGACCTGCTGACGGAGAACCCCGTCTACAAGCCGTTCCGCTACCCGTGGGCCTACGAGGCGTGGCTGACGCAGCAGCGTGTGCATTGGCTGCCCGAGGAGATCCCGCTCGCCGACGACGTCAAGGACTGGCACCGGACGCTGACGGCGTCGGAGCAGAACCTCCTGACGCAGATCTTCCGCTTCTTCACCCAGGCCGACGTCGAGGTGAACAACTGCTACATGAAGCACTACAGCCAGGTGTTCAAGCCGACTGAGGTGCTGATGATGCTGTCGGCGTTCAGCAACATCGAGACGATCCACATCGCCGCCTACAGCCATCTGCTCGACACCATCGGCATGCCCGAAACCGAATACTCGGCCTTCCTCAAATACAAGGAGATGAAGGACAAGTTTGACTACATGCAGGGCTTCACGGTCGAGAACAAGCACGAGATCGCCAAGACTCTGGCGGCGTTCGGCGCCTTCACCGAGGGCCTTCAGCTGTTCGCCTCGTTCGCGATCCTGCTGAACTTCCCGCGCTTCAACAAGATGAAGGGCATGGGGCAGGTCGTGTCCTGGTCGGTACGCGATGAGACGCTGCATTGCCTGTCGATCATCCGCCTGTTCCGCACCTTCGTGCAGGAAAATCCGGAGATCTGGACCGAGCAGCTGCGGCAGGAGATCTACGAGTGCTGCGCCACCATCGTCGACCATGAGGACGCGTTCATCGACCTCGCGTTCGAGCAGGGGCCGATCGAGGGCCTGACCTCCGGCGAAGTGAAGAACTACATCCGCTACATCGCCGATCGTCGGCTCGTGCAGCTCGGGCTCAACGCGCTGTTCCACGTCGAGGACAATCCGTTGCCGTGGCTTGACGACATGCTGAACGCGGTCGAGCACGCCAACTTCTTCGAAAACCGCGCAACCGAGTATAGCCGCGCGTCCACCCAGGGGTCCTGGGAGGAGGCGTTTGCCGGGGCCGTGTTCGAGACCGAGCAGCCGCAAGGGGCGATCCCGGTCGGCTGAGCCGCGACGCACGTCAACAAATTTGTCCGTGCGTCGCCATTGCACGTCAGTTACAATTAGCGCGGACGGAGGGCAGTTATGGACCAGGGCGCGTTTCCGACCGAGCCGCCCGCGCCGGCTAACGGGCAGGAGCCGCCGCAGGTTCACTTGCCGCGGCATTCCCGTCGCCTGTCCGACAAGCTCTTGGTCGCGTTCCACCAAGCCTGCGACGTAGAAGACCTCGAGGTGGCGGATCAATTACTCCGCCTGCTCGAACTGATGACCACGCGCCGGCCGCGGCCCGAGGACGGCAACCGCCGCCGCAACATCGAAGGCCTCGTCGCCGCCCACGAGCGGCTGTGGCATTTGCGCCATCCATCGTCGGAGTGACCGCCGGCGCAAGCGGCCGGGTGGCATCGGGTTGAGGATCTCGTGATCGAGGCGAGGGTGGTTTCGCGCTAAGCGAAACCGCCCTAAACCCGGCCCGATGACCACGGTCCCTCAAACGTGCGCTTGATCGGCTTCTCCGGGTGGAGCGGCTCGGGCAAGACCACGCTCCTGCGCCAGCTGATTCCCGTTCTCGTGGCTCGCGGCCTCCGCGTTTCGACGGTGAAGCACGCCCATCACGCGTTCGACGTCGACCGGCCCGGCAAGGACAGCTTCGTCCACCGCGAGGCGGGCGCGACCGAGGTGATGATCGGCTCGGCCGCGCGCTGGGCCTTGATGCACGAGCATCGCGGCGACTCCGAACCGGATCTGCCGGAGCTTCTCGCACGCATGAGCACGGTGGATCTCGTCCTGGTGGAGGGCTTCAAGCGCGGCGGCCATCGCAAGATCGAGGTGCATCGCGCCATTCTGGGCAAGCCGCTGCTCCACCCCGAGGATCCCAGCATCGTCGCCGTGGCCGCCGACCCAGTGCAGGCGGCGCCGATCCCCGTCGTGCCGCTCGACGACGTTGCGGCCGTGGCAGGGCTGGTCCTGGACCATGCCGAGGTTTGGCGCTGATGGCGCAGCTCTCGGATGACTGCTTTGCGTTCGGCGGCCGGCTGCAGGCGCTCGACGCCGCCTTGGCGACGGTCGCGGCCGGGGTGCCGTGCGTGACCGGGCCGGAAACGGTGCCGCTATGGCTGGCGGACGGCCGCATCCTGGCCGCGGACATCGTCGCGCCGGGTGATTTGCCGCCGTTCGCGAACTCCGCGGTGGACGGCTACGCCGTGCGGCTGGCCGAGGCCGGCGCGCCCTTGCCGGTGGTCGGCCGGATCGCTGCCGGCGCCGAGGCAGGTGCGCTGCAGCCCGGCACGGCCATGCGCATCTTCACCGGCGCCCCATTGCCGGCCGGCGCCGATACGGTGTTCATGCAGGAGGACGTGACGGAACGAGGCGGGGTCGTGGCGTTGCCCGCCGGCCTCCGGCCCGGCGCCAATACCCGGCCTCCCGGCGAGGACGTCGCTGCCGGCGCCTTGGCCCTCCCGGCCGGGCGCGTGCTGCGGCCGCAAGACGTTGCGTTGGCAGCGGCACTCGGGTTCGGCGCCATCACGGTGCGTCGCCGGCTGCGGGTGGCGCTGTTCTCCACCGGCGATGAGCTGGTTGACCCGCCGGCGCCGCCGGGACGCGCCCAGCGCTGGGACAGCAACCGGGTTCTGCTGGCGCTGCTGTGCCGACGCGCCGGCACCGACGTCAGCGACCTCGGCATCCTGCCGGACCGGCGCGACCGAATTGCCGCCGCGCTTGCGGACGCCGCCACAGGACATGACCTGCTGCTGACGTCGGGCGGCGTCTCCACCGGGGAGGAGGACCATGTGCGCAGCGCGGTCGAGCAGACCGGCCGCCTGGTGTTCTGGCGCATCGCGATCAAGCCCGGCCGGCCCATCGCCATGGGGCAGATCGGCGAGGCGGTGTTCCTCGGCTTACCGGGCAACCCGGCCGCGGCGTTCGTCACCTTTGCGCGGGTAGCCCGGCCCGTGATGGAGGCGCTATCCGGCGGTACGCTCCCGCCGCTGCGGCCGTTTCCGGTGCAGGCCGGCTTCGCCTATCGAAAGAAACCGGGACGCCGGGAATATGTGCGGGTCAAGCTCGACGGCAATCTCGTTGCCCAAAAGCACGCCGTCGAAGGGGCCGGGATCCTGACCTCGCTGACCGAGGCCGACGGGCTCGTCGAGTTGCCCGACGACCTCACCGGAGTGGCCCCCGGCGATCGCGTCGGTTTCCTGCCGTTCGAGTCGCTGTGAAGCGGCGGCGCTCGGCCGCCGCTTCCCTCAGCCTGCGCTCTCGTCCATATCCTGCAGCACTTCCTTCGGCGCCGACGGGTCGAGCTTCTTGGCCTTGTCGATCAGCGTGTCGGCCTTCTTCTCGTCGCCCTGGTTCATCGCCTCAAGCGCCTGTTCGGTCAGATCGAGCGCCTTGTCGTGCTTGTCCGGAGTGTCAGCCATGGTCTGTGCTCCCTGTGTTAACAGCACAAAGACGCGACGGGGCCGGCTCCGGTTGCGTCACGAGGCGTCGACCGGGGTCAGACGCCTCGGCTCATGGCGGCGATCGGCGGCTCCACATCGTCCGGCAGCGGACACTTGTAAGGCGTCGCCTCCGTGCGCGCGGCGAGATCGGCCTTGGCCGCCTCGATCAAGTCGGGCCGCTGCAGCGCGTCGAGCGCAGTGCCGGCCATCACTTTGGCGACGTGCACCAGGCCCTTATGCGCGGCCGGGCTCTTGCCCTGAGCGGTAAGCTGCCAGGTGTGGAACGGCGTGCCGACGGCGCAGGTGGCGCCGCGGGCCTGCACGGTCGGCACCACCCAGCTCACGTCGCCGACGTCGGTGCTGCCATTGCCGCCGCGGCCGCGGGCAGCCAGCGGCACGATGAAGTCGCATAGTGCCATGTCACGCTTGACCGGCACCCCGGCGCGGTGGAAGGCGGCGGCGATGTCGGCGTCGCTGAGCGTGGCGCGGATCTTTTCGGCGTAGGCGCGATCCTGGGCGTCGAACTCCGGCGGGCCGAGCCGCTGGAAGTTCTCGTCCATCAGCTTCTCCAGCGGATCGTTGCCCATCAGGTTGCTGACCGCGCTGACCACCTGCGTGCTGACGCTGGTCTCGGTCATCAGCGCGGCGCCGTCGGCGATCTTGCGGACGCGCCCGACCAACTCGGTCAAGGCGGCGAGGTCCTCGGCACGGATCAGATAGCGCACCTTGGCCCGCGCCTGGACCACGTTCGGCGCGATGCCGCCGGCGTCGAGGTAGGCGTAGTGAACGCGAGCGCTGCTCGGCATGTGCTCGCGCATGTAGTTGACGCCGACATTCATCAGTTCGATCGCGTCGAGTGCGCTGCGGCCCAGATGCGGCGCCGCGGCGGCGTGGCTGGCGCGGCCTTCGAAGGTGAAATCGATGCGGGTGTTGGCGAGGCTGATCGGCTCGTTCACGCCGGAGAAGCTGGCCGGATGCCAGGAGATCGCGATGTCGACGTCGCGGAAGGCGCCGGCACGCACCATGAAGCCCTTGGCCGCGCCGCCCTCCTCGGCCGGGCAGCCATAGTAGCGCACCCGTCCCTTGAGCCCGTTCGCGGCCAGGTAGTCCTTGACCGCGGAGGCAGCGAGCAAGGAGGCGGAGCCCAGCAAATTGTGGCCGCAGCCATGGCCGACGCCGCCCTGGCCCTCGATCGGCTTGTGCTCGGCCAGGCCCGCTTCCTGGCTCAGGCCGGGCAGGGCGTCGTACTCGCCGAGGATGGCGATCACCGGGCCTTCTTCGCCGGCCTCGCCCATGACGGCGGTCGGGATGCCGGCCACGTCGCGGGTGATGCGGAAGCCCTCGCGCTCCAGCATCGCGATGTGTTCGGCGACGCTGCGCTGCTCGCCATAGGCCAGTTCCGGCGTGCCCCAGACCCGGTCGGCGAGGCCGATATAGTCGTCGCGCTTGTCGTCGACGATCTGCCAGATCTGTTCGGTGTTCCGCATGGCCGGGCTCCTTCGCTGTCACTCGACCCTAGCACCCGGCTCGGTGCCGCCCAACCCCGCCTGGCCGGGTCCGGTTAACGGGCGGGCGTGTCGGGCGCCTTGCCCGGCGCACCGGCCATCGGCAGCGGCGCGAGCGGGCCATTGGCGCCGACGGCGCCGACCGGGACGGTCACGGTCTGCTCGCCGGCATGCTCGAATTCGGAGCGTCAGCTGCACGCTGTCGCCGGGCTTGAGCGGCGCTTGCAGGCCCATCAGCATCAGGTGTTCGGCGCCGGGCGCCAGTTTCACCGTGCCATGCGCCGGGACGTCGATCGCTTCCACCTCGCGCATGCGCATCACGTCGCCTTGCATGGTCATGCTGTGCATCTCGATTTTCTGCGCCGCGGTCGAGCTGACGCCCAGCAGGCGGTCGGGCGTGTCGCCGCCATGGATGGTGAAGTAGGCGGCACCTGGCCCCGCCCCGGGAGTCGCGCGGCTGAACGCGTCGGTGACCGACGGGGACGCGGCCGCTGCGAGGCCCGGCAGCAGCAAAGCGAGGGTCAGCGGGGCGAGGGGGATAAGGCGCATGACGGTCCAGTCCGGGAGAGTGAGCCCTGTTGGGCGGCTGCGTTCCTAGCCGATCCAGCGCCATCCCGCGAACCGGCGGGTGAGGATGGCATCGAGGCCGAGGCTGCGGCCGGCTCGGTCAAGCACGAAGAAGGCGTGCAGCATGGCGCAGAACACGTAGTTCCACGGCCACTCGGCGCCGTTGCGATACAGGCCGATCCAGAGGTTTGCCATGAACAGCCCGGCGACCACGCCGGCGAGGCGGACGCCGACGCCGAGCATCAACGCGACCGCCATTCCGGTCTCCGTTAGGTAAACGGCGGGGTCGAGCAGGCCGATGTGCGGCAGCAGCACGTCGCGCACCAGGGCGGCGTGCCAGGGATAGGCGGAGTGCTCGGCGAGCTGCCCGGTCCAGGTACCTGGAAGCCGCCCGAGATCGGCAGCGGCAACTTCCACAGCGAGCCCTGGAACCACATCGTCCCGATCAGCACGCGGCACAGCCAGATCGCAGCGGTACGGCCGTTGCGCTGCGACGGGTCGCGGGCGAGGGTGACGCCGGCGAGCGCGAGGCTGCCGAGCAGCAGGGCGGCGTAGAACAGCATGAGCAACGGCGCGGCCGGCCCCAGCGAATGATGGTCGGGCGTGTTACCGATGAGGAACTGCAGGCTGTCGTCGAACGGCGTCGTGCGCACGGCGTGATCCTTGGAGTTTTAGCTCGGGAGTTGAGCGTGGGAGTTGGGCGTGACCGGGTTCGATAAGCTACCGCATGACTGGGAAGCGCCGTCGGTGTTCCGGCCGGAAAACCTGCTGCGCGAGGCACGGCGGCAGCGCGGCGTGCCCGAGGTGCCGGTCCCCGAGATCTGCCTGCTCGACCCCGACGGCGACATCGTGCGGCAGCTTCGCCGCGATGGGCGCGCGCGGCCGGCCGCCGGCTGGGCCTGCTACCACACCGAACTCGACGTCTTCCCGCTCGGCGCCGAGACGGTCGGCGTGGTCGGTTGCGCGGTCGGGTCGCCGTTCGCGGTGCTGGTGGCCGAGCAGTTGTTCGCCTCCGGGTGCCGGTTGCTCCTCAGCATGACCTCGGCCGGGCAGGTCGTTGCGGCCGGCCCGCCGCCCTATTTCGTGCTGATCGACCGGGCGTTACGCGACGAAGGCACCAGCATCCACTATTTGCCGCCGCATGCGGCGGCCGTAGCCGACCCGGCGCTGGCCGACGCCGCCTTCGCGGCGGCGCTGGCCACAGGGCTGCCCGTGCACCGCGGCCTGGCCTGGACCACCGACGCGCCTTACCGCGAGACCGAGGCGGCGATCGCCGCGGCCCGCGACCAGGGCGCGCTCGCGGTCGAGATGGAGGCGGCGGCGCTGTATGCGTTCGGCGCCGCGCGCGGGCGTCCGGTGCTGTGCTTCGCCCACGTGACCAACACGATGGCGGTTGCCGGCGACGATTTCGAGAAGGGCGAGGCGGATGGCTCGCGCGACGCGCTGCTGCTGGTTGCGGCGGCCGCGGCGGCTTGGCGCGAACGGCGGTAGCGGGCGGCGCCAGCGGGATGGCGGCGCAACCCTTGCCAAACCCGTTCGGCAGGGCGGATGGTACGGCGGCTGGTCTGAAGACAGGTCCGCGGAGGGAGCCGACTATGCTGGTGAACCCGGTGAAGGCACGCATGGCCGAGGGCCTGCCGGCGATGGGCATGACAGTGCGCATGGGCCGCACCGCCGACATCGCCCGCATCGCCAAGACCAGCGGCCACGACTTCATCTTCATGGACTCGCAGCACTCGGCATTCGGCGCCGAGACGCTGGTGCACATCGCCCAGACGGCGCTGTCGATCGGCATCGCCTGCCTGGTGCGGGTGCGTAGCCTCGACGATCCTGACGTGCCGCTGCTGCTGGACAACGGCGTGACCGGCATCGTCTACCCGGACGTGAACACGGCCGAGCAGGCGCGGCGCGCGGTTGCCACCTGCAAGTTCCCGCCGATCGGCCGCCGCTCGGTCGGCGGCGGCTACCCGCATTTCGATTACCGCCCGGTGCCGCTGAAGGAGGCCGTGCCGCAGCTCAACGCGGTGTGCCTGCTGGTGCTGATGATCGAGACGCAGGAGGGGCTCGGCAATGTCGAGGAGATCGCGGCCGTTCCCGGCGTGGACGTGCTGCATGTCGGCTCCAACGACCTGCTGGCCGACATGGGGCTCGCCGGCCAGTTCGACGACCCGGCGATCGTCGCGGCGCAGGACCGGGTGATCGCGGCGGCGCTCGCCAACGGCATCCATGCCGGCTGCGGCGGCAATCGCGACATCGCCCGCCAGGCCGAAGCGGTGCGGCGGGGCGCGCTGTTCCTCACCACGCAAACGGATATCGGGTTCCTGGCCGCCGCCGCCGGCCATTGGACGCGCGGGCTCCGGGCGGCGCTGGAAGGAGAGCCCGATGCCGCTCGATAGCACCGGTGGCAGCAGCGCGCGCAACGTGCTGGGCGGACGGCTGGAGATGTGCTCGCTGGAGCCGCGCACCGGGTTCACCCGCACCGGCTGCTGCGAGACCGGACCGCAGGACACCGGCAGCCACACGGTCTGCGCGGTGATGACGGCGGAGTTCCTCCAGTTCAGCCGCAGCCGCGGCAACGATTTGAGCACGCCGGTGCCGCAATATGGCTTCCCCGGCCTCAAGCCCGGCGACCGCTGGTGCCTGTGCGCGCCGCGCTGGGCCGAGGCGCTGGCCGCCGGCTGTGCGCCGCAGGTGGTGCTGGGCGCCTCGCATGAAGGCGCGCTGGCGTGGTGCCGGCTCGAGGACCTGCAGGAGCACGCGGCCTAACCGGACGCGGGCCGCCGCCGGCGCATGATGAACTCGCGGTCGCGTACGGGCCCGACCGGGAACTGGTACTCGCCGACCCGTGTGAAGCCCCAGCGAGCGTAGAAGCGCTGGGCGCCGTCATTCTCGGAATACACGCCCAGCCAGGCATCGCCGCCGCGCATTGCCGCGGCGGCGGCGGCGGGCAGCAGGAGGACGTTCATCATCCGCGTGCCGAGACCCTGCCCGGTGATCTCGGGCGCGGTGTAAAAGCGCTTCAACTCGATGCAGTGCGTCGTCACTTCGGGATGCGGCAGGCGGCAGCCGCACAGCATCGCGTAGCCGAGCAGCCGGGCGCCGTCGGTGGCGACCCACACCGCCGTTGCCGTATCGCTCACCAGTGCAGCGATCGCCGATTTGGAATAGGTCCGGGCAACGAAGGTCGCGAGCACGTCTGGCGGGTAGAGGTGGCCGAATTTCGCGGCGAATGCAGCGGCGCTCAGCGCGGCCAAAGGTGGAACGTCGGCCGCGGTGGCGCGGCGGATCGTAGCGGTGTTCATTGCCGAGTGGTGCACGCGGCGGCGCGCCCTGCCAAGAGGCGCCGTTGGCACGCGGGCGGCCAGGGCCTAGCTTCCAGCGATGGAGATCCCCACCGAAACCGGACGCTTCGCGCTCGGCGACCTCAAGCTGCGTGCCGGCGGCGTGCTGCCCGGCGCCGTGCTGTCCTGGAAAAGCTACGGCACGCTGTCGCCGGCGCGGAACAACGTCGTGCTGTATCCCACCAGCTACGGCGCCCAGCATAGCGACCAGGAGTGGCTGATCGGCCCGGACGGCATCCTCGACCCGACGCGGTGGTTCATCGTCACTCCGGACATGTTCGGCAACGGCCTGTCGTCCAGCCCGTCCAACACCCCGGACTGGCCGCAGGTCGTCACGACGGCCGACAACGTGCTGGCGCAGCGGAGGCTGCTGGCCGAGCAGTGGGGGGTCGAGCGGCTGCATGCGGTGTACGGGTTCTCGATGGGCGCGCAACAGGCGTATCACTGGGCGGCGCTGTGCCCGGAGCATGTGGCGCGTGCGATCGTCGTGTGCGGCAGCGCGCGGACCGCGGTGCACAACCAGGTGTTCCTGCGCGGCCTGATGGCGGTGCTGCGTGCGGCGCCGGAGCATGCGGGCGGGGACCGGTTCTCGGCCGAGCCCGAGGCCGCGAAGCGGGCATTCGGGCGCATCTATGCCGGCTGGGCGCTGAGCCAGGATTTCTACCGCGCCGGGCTGCATTTGACGGCGCTGGGCGCGCCGGACCTCGAGACCTTCCTGCGCACCGACTGGGAGGATCGCTTCGCCCGCCGCCCGGCCGCCGACCACATGGCTCAACTGCGGACCTGGGACGCCGGCGACATCGCAGCCGGCGGCGACCTCGCGGCGGCCTTGGGCGCCATAGAGGCACGCGTGCTGCTGATGCCCGGCACGACCGACCTTTACTTCCGCGTCGCCGACAACGAGGCCGAGCTGCCGCACCTGCGCCACGGCGCGCTGCGTCCGATCCCAAGCGTCTGGGGCCACCGGGCCGGAAATCCGTCCGTCAGCGCCGAGGATTTCGCCTTCCTCCGCGATGCGGTGCGGGACTGGCTCGGATGAGCGGCGGCCCATCGCATCCGGAACCGATCACCACCTTCGCCTTCGACGGCGCGCCGCGGACGGGCGAGCGGCCGGTCGCGGTGGAGGCGCCGGTCAATGTCGTCTACGGCACCGTGCCCTACGCGGTGATGATGACCACCCCCGCCGACCTCGAGGATTTCGCGGTCGGCTTCAGCCTCACCGAGGGGGTGATCGCGGACCGCGCCGACATCCGCCGGGTCACGACCGAGGCGGCCGAAGATGGCACAAGGCTGCTGGTGGATTTGGTGCCGGAGCGGTTCCACACCCTGCTGGCACGCCGCCGCGCCATGGCCGGGCGCACGAGTTGCGGCGTGTGCGGGATCGAGGACTTGGCCGCCTTGCCGCGCTCGCCGATCCGGCCGCACGACGAAAGCGGGATCAAGCTGAGCGCGATCCGCCGCGCGCTGGACGAGCTGCCGGAGCGACAGTTGCTGAACGTCTCGACCCGGGCGGTGCATGCGGCGGCCTGGGCCGGCGCCGACGGCGCGATCGCCCATGTGCGCGAGGACGTCGGCCGGCACAACGCGCTCGACAAGCTGATCGGCGCGCTGCTGAACGCCGGCACGGACCCGGCCGGCGGCTTCGTCGTGGTGACCAGCCGCTGCTCCTACGAGATGGTGGAGAAGGCGGCGGCGTTCGGCGCCTCGACCCTGGTGGCGATCTCGGCGCCGACCTCGCTCGGCGTCGAGCGGGCGCGGCAGCATGGTCTCACCCTCATCGGCATTGCCCGGCACGACACCGTGACGGCCTTTACCGGCGCCGGGCGTATCATCCCGGGTTGATCTGGGAGCTTGGCTGGGGGAGCCTCGCGGAATGAGCATCAAGGGCCAGGCCTACATCGTAGGCGCATACGAGCACCCGACCCGTAAGGCGCCGGACAAGTTGGTGGCGCAACTGCACGCGGAGTCGGCGTTCGGTGCGCTGGCCGATGCCGGGCTGCGGCGGGAGGACGTGGACGGGTATTTCTGCGCCGGCGACGCGCCCGGGCTGGGGCCGTTGGCGATGGCGGACTACCTGAACCTCCGGGTGCGGCATCTGGACAGCACCGACCTCGGCGGCTGCTCCTACATCGCCCACGTGGCGCATGCGGCCGAGGCGATCGCAGCCGGCAAATGCAACGTCGCCTTGATCACGCTGGCCGGACGGCCGCGCAGCGCCGGACACAGCGGCACCGCGCCGCGGCCGGTCAACCCGGACGTGCCGGACGCGGCCTGGGAAGCGCCGTTCGGGCCGGTGACGACCAACCTCTATGCCATGTGCGCCATGCGCCACATGCATCAGTACGGCACCACGTCGGAGCAGCTTGCCTGGATCAAGGTCGCCGCCAGCCACCATGCGCAGCACAATCCGCATGCGATGCTGAAGGACGTGGTCACGGTTGCGGACGTTCTGGCCTCGCCGGTCGTGGCGGACCCGCTGCACCGGCTCGACTGCTGCGTCGTCAGCGACGGCGGCGGCGCGCTGGTGGTGGCCAAGCCCGAGATCGCGCGCTCGCTGCAGCGGCCGTTGGTGCGGGTGCTGGGTGCCGGGGAGTCGATGAAGGGGCAGATGGGCGGCGACGTCGATCTGACCTACTCGGCCGCGGTGTGGAGCGGGCCGGCGGCGTTCGCGGAGGCCGGGGTCAAGCCCGCCGACATCCAGTATGCGTCGGTCTACGACAGCTTTACCATCACCGTGCTGATCCAGTTGGAAGACCTCGGCTTCTGCGCCAAGGGCGAGGGCGGCCGCTTTGTGGCCGACGGCAACCTGATCTCGGGCGTTGGAAAACTGCCGTGGAACACCGATGGCGGCGGGTTGTGCAACAACCACCCGGCCAATCGCGGCGGCATCACCAAGGTGATCGAGGCGGTGCGGCAACTCCGCGGCGAGGCGCATCCGGCGGTGCAGGTGCCGGGCTGCACGCTCGCGCTTGGCGCACGGCACGGGCGGGCTGCTCGGCAGCCGGCACGGTGCGGCGACCTTGATCCTGGAGCGGGAGTGACGCGCATGAGCGACCAGGTGTTTCCCGCGCCGCCCGCGAGCCCCGAGGCCGCTGCGTTCTACGAGGCCGCCGGGCAGGGCCGGTTCATGGTGCCGCGCTGCACCGAGTGCGGCCGGGCGCATTGGTATCCGCGCTCGCACTGCCCGTTTTGCGCCGGCGCGGTGGCGTGGGAGGAGGCGTCGGGCGCGGGCACGATCTACAGCTACAGCGTGATGCGCCGGGCCAAGCCGATGGCGACCATCGCCTACGTCACCTTGGCGGAAGGGCCGACGATGATGACGAGCCTGGTCGATTGCGATTTCGACGGGCTGCGTATCGGCCAGGCGGTGCGGCTCGTATGGAAGCCCACCGAGGGCGGCCCACCGGTACCCTGCTTCGCGCCGGCCTAGGCGGCTCCCCCGAGGCTTGTTCCTGCACGTTTGTGCAAGAAACATCGTAGCTCCATACGTCATGGCCGGACTTGATCCGGACATCTCTCGACGCGCACGACGAGATGGACTGATCCTGTACGTTGCGGCGTCAACGGATGGGAGCACGGCGGGCAGCAGATGGCCGGATCAAGTCCGGCCATGACGTGGAGTGGAGGGCATGCCTGCTGCTCACGAGGGTGGTGGTCCGGTCATGGCGCTTGGGACCGCTGCCGGGGCGACCAGCCGCAAGCCGTCTGCCCAAATATCGCGGCAGCGCCGTGCTTGCGGCCGAGACTCAGGGCAACCGCAGCCCTTGACGCCTGCGCCGGTGCCTCGCGAAGGTTCGGGCACCGCGATTGCAGGAGACCCGGCCATGAAACGTATGCTTCCCCTCCTCCTGGTCGTCCTGCTCACCGTGCCGCTGCACGCCCGGGCCGTCACCCGCGGCGGCACGCTGGTGTTCGCCCGCGCCGTCGATTGCCAGTATCTCGACCCCGTGCACACGGCGCAGAACGCCGACATCTGGATCTCGCTCAACATCTACGACACGCTGCTGCAGCCGACTGCGGACGGGAAGTCGGTGCAGCCCGGCCTGGCGGCGGACTACGCCATCGCCGATGACGGCAAGACCGTGACGCTGCATCTGCGGCCGGGCCTCAAATTCGCCGACGGCTCGCCGCTGCTGGCGAGCGACGCCGCCTGGTCGCTCAACCGCGCCAGCCAGAAGGGCCCGGGCGGCGAGTTCCAGTTCCTGCTGGCCTCGATCGCCTCGGCCGAGGCGCAGGGCGACGACACCGTCGTGCTGCATCTGTCGCGGCCGGACCCGACCATCCTGCAGGCGCTCGCCACCTTCAACGCCGGCATCATGCCGGAGAAGCTGGTCATGGCCGCTCCCGGCGCCGACCTCGAAGAAAAGAGCAAGAATTTCGCGGAAAAGCCGATCGGCTCCGGCCCGTTCTTTCTCACGAGCT
The DNA here is from genome assembly GCA_963792675.1 of uncultured Alphaproteobacteria bacterium. Taxonomy (GTDB): domain Bacteria; phylum Pseudomonadota; class Alphaproteobacteria; order Acetobacterales; family Acetobacteraceae; genus JBBROS01. The sequence continues at coordinate 2,975,245 of CAWBWT010000002.1, read as the reverse complement.
GGAAGCGCAACACCGAGATGGTGCTGACGCGCAACCCGCATTACTGGCGCAAGGGCGCCGACAGCCAGGCGCTGCCATACCTCGACACCGTGAAGTTCGTCATCATTCCGGACGACGCCACCCGTATCCTGAAGCTGAAGGCGGCCGAGATCGACATCGCCGAGTTCGTGCCGTACTCGCGCGTCGCCGAGCTCAAGGCCGACTCACGGCTCAACATGGTGCTGTTCCCGGCGGCACAGGTGAACTACTTCGCGTTCAACGCCCGGCCTACGCTGAAGGATGGCAGCAAGAACCCGCTCGGCGAGGTGAAGGTCCGCCAAGCGCTGAATTACGCCACCAACAAGCCGGCGCTGATCCAGGTGGTGTCGTATGGGGCGGGGGTCCCGGCGCAGAGCTACATGCCGATGTCCACGCCGATGGCCTACGGTGAGGGTCCGCTCTATCCCTACGACATGGCGAAGGCCAAGGCGCTGCTGGCCGAAGCCGGTTACGGCGGCGGCTTCGAGGTCACCTGCATGGCGCTGGCCGGCAGCCAGGACGACGCGGCCAAGCTGGTCGCGCTGCAACAGATGTGGGCGCCGCTGGGCGTGAAACTCAAGATCGAACAGCTCGAGGCGGCAACCCGGCTTGCCCGCTACAACAACGCCGACTTCCAGATGCGCACCTCGCTCTGGACCAACGACATCAACGACCCCGGCCAGTCCACCTCGATCTTCGCCTACTACCCGACCCGGCAGAACAACCGCAGCGGCTGGCAGGACACGCGCATCGACGCGCTGTTCGAGGAGAGCCGCAGCGAGCTCGACACCGCCAAACGGGCGGCAATGTTCAAGGAGATCCAGCAGCGCTACGCCGCCGCGGCGCCGATCGTGTTCACGATGGAGGTGCCCTATCCCGTGGCGATGCTGAAGAAGGTGCAGGGCTTCGTGCAGATCCCGCTCGGCAACAACCTGTTCGTCGAGACGTCGCTGGAAAAGTAGCGGGGCGACGGAGCCGCCGGTGCTCACGGTGCTCGGCCGCCGCTTGCTGCAGGTGGCGGCGACGGTCGTGCTGGTCGCGTTGCTGGTGTTCGGGCTGATGCACCTGCTGCCCGGCGACCCGGCGGCGATGCTGCTGGGCGAGCGCGGCAGCGACGAGGGCGTGGCGGCGCTGCGGCGCGAGATGGGGCTCGACCGCTCGCTCGCGGCGCAGTTCTGGGAGTTCCTGGTCCACTTCGTCACGCTGCGCTTCGGCGACTCCATCAGCATGCGGGTGCCCGTCATCCGCCTGATCGAGGAACGCCTGCCGGTCACGCTGCTGCTGACCGGGATGGCGGCGGCGATGGCGCTGCTGATCGCCGGGCCGCTCGCCTTTGCGGCGGCGCTTCGCCCCGGAAGCGGCGTCGATGTGCTGGTGCGGGTGGTGGCCCAGCTCAGCCTGTCGATGCCGGTGTTCTACATCGGCCTCGTGCTGCTGATCGTGTTCGGCGCCGGGCTGCACTGGTTCCCCGTGGGCGGCATCGGCGGCGGCTTCTGGGAGGACCTCTATTTCCTGTTCCTGCCGGCGCTGACGCTGGCGTTGAGCCTGTCGGCGATCCTGCTGCGCAACCTGCGCGACCAGCTGATCGAGGTGATGCGGGCGGAGTATGTCGGCTTCGCGGTGGCGAAGGGCCTGCCGCGGCGGCTGGTGCTGGGACGGCACGTGCTGCGCAACGCCTGGATCTCGACCATCACCCTGCTTGGGCTGCACACGGGATCGCTGGTCGGCGGCGCGGTCATCACCGAGACGGTGTTCGCCATCCCGGGCGTCGGCCGGCTGATGATCGACAGCATCTTCGCCCGCGATTATGCGGTGGTGCAGGGGCTGACGATGGTGCTGGCGGTGCTCGTCAGCCTGGTGTTCGTGGCGGTGGACGCGGTGCAGGCGCTGCTCGACCCGCGGGTGGCGCGGTGAGCGAAACAGCGATTGGCCGCATGTCCTGGCCGCGCCTGCCGACGCTGCTCGGCGGTGGCTTGCTGCTGCTGATGCTGCTCTGCGCGGCGGCTCCGGGGTCCGTGGCGCCGTACGAGCCGGACGCGTTCGACTACGAGGCGCTGCTGAGCCCGCCCAGCCCGAGCCATCCGTTCGGAACCGACAATTTCGGCCGCGACGTCCTGTCCCGCACGATCTGGGCGGCGCGCATCGACCTGCAGATCGCTGTCTTCGCGACGCTGTTCCCGGCCGTGTTCGGCACATTCATGGGCTGCGTGATCGGTTACGCCGGCGGCGCGCTCGACGCCGTGTTCCGCCGCATCGTCGACGTTGCGATCACCATCCCGTTCATCGTGCTGGTGATCGCGATTGTCGCCGTGCTCGGGCCGGGCCTGCTCAACATGTACATCGCCATCTCGGCGGTGAACTGGATCATCTACGCCCGGCTCACCCGGGGCGAGATCATGGCCCAAAAGGCGCGCGACTATGCCGCCGCCGGGCGGGTGATGGGCTATGGTGCGGCGCGCATCCTGTTCCGCCATTTGCTGCCGAACGCGATCTCGCCGGTGCTGGTGTATTGGATGACCGACATGGCGCTGGCGATCCTGCTGGGCTCGAGCCTCGGCTATCTCGGCCTCGGCGCGCAGCCGCCGGTGTCCGAATGGGGCGTGCTGATCGCCGACGGCAAGAACTTCATGACCACGGCCTGGTGGATGTCGATCTTCCCCGGCATCGCGATCGTGCTCGCGGGGACGGCGTTCAGCCTGCTCGGCGACGGCCTGGCCGGCTGGTTGCGGCGGCGCGGCTGATGCTCGAGCTGCGCAACCTCGCGGTGCGGATCGGCGGCGTGCAGCCCGTGGGCGGCGTCACGCTCGCGGTCGCGCCCAGCGAGATGCTGGGGCTGGTGGGCGAAAGCGGCTCGGGCAAGAGCCTGACGTTGCGCGCCATCCTGCAACTGCTGCCGCCGGGCGCCGAGGTCACCGGCCAGGTGATCTGGCAGGGGCGCAACCTGCTGGCGTTCGAGGAGGCGGCGGTTCGGGCGGTGCGCGGACGCGAGATCGCGATCATCTTCCAGGAGCCGATGACGGCGCTGAACCCGGTGCTGCCGGTCGGGCTGCAGATCACGGAGTCGCTCGGTGCCCATCTTGGACTGCGCGGCGGCCAGGCCCGGCGGCGCGCGGCCGAGCTGCTGGACCAGGTCGGCATCCCGGACGCGCGGCGGCGGCTGGGCAGCTACCCGCACGAGTTCTCCGGCGGCATGCGGCAGCGGGCGATGATCGCAATCGCGCTGGCGGCCGGGCCGAAGCTGCTGCTGGCCGACGAGCCGACCACGGCGCTCGACGTCACCATCCAGGATCAGATCCTGAAGCTGCTGCTGCGGCTGAAGGACGAGCTCGGCATGGCGGTGGTGCTGGTGACGCACGACCTCGGCGTGGTCGCCGGCACCTGCGACCGGGTGGCGGTGCTGTATGCCGGCCGGGTGATGGAGGCGGGCACGGCCGAGGCGGTGTTCCGCCGGCCCGTCGCACGGCTACACGCTCGGCCTGCTGCGCTCGCTGCCGGATGCGCGGCACGCCAGGCAAGCGCTGCAGGGGATCGCCGGTTCGCCGCCGGACCCGCGGGCGATGCCGGCCGGGTGCCGGTTCGCGCCGCGTTGCGGCTTTGCCGAGGCCGCCTGCACGGTGTCCGAGCCGAAGCTCGCGGCGTTCGTGCCGGGGCATGACACCGCCTGCATCCGGGCCGATGCGGTGCGTTCGGCCGCATGAGCCTGCTGCGTGCGGACGACCTAGAATGCGGCTTCCCAGGCCGCCGCGGCGTGCTCGATACCCTGCGCGGGCGGCCCCGGCCGGTGGTGCGAGCGCTGGCCGGGGTCAGCATCGAAGTAGCGCGCGGCGAGACGCTGGCGGTGGTGGGCGAGAGCGGCTGCGGCAAGAGCACGCTGGCGCGGGCGCTGGTACGGCTGATCGAGCTCGACGCCGGGCAGGTGGTGTTCGACGGGCAGGACGTGCGCGGCCTGCGCGGCGAGGCGCTGCGCCGCTACAACCGCAGAGTTCAGATGGTGTTCCAGGACCCGTACAGCTCGCTCAACCCGCGCATGACGGTGGGCGAGACGCTGGCCGAGGCGTTGCGCGTGCACCGGGTGGTGCCGCGCGCGGCGGTCCCGGGTCGCGTGGCCGAGCTGCTGGAGCTGGTCCGTCTACCGGCCGCCGCGGCCGGGCGGCTGCCGCATCAGTTCTCCGGCGGGCAGCGGCAGCGCATCGCCATCGCCCGGGCGCTGTCGGTCGAGCCGGAGCTGCTGATCGCCGACGAGATCGTCTCGGCCCTCGACGTGTCGGTGCAGGCGCAGGTGCTGAACCTGCTGCTGGAGATGCAGGCGCGGCTGGGCTTGGCGATGCTGTTCGTGTCGCACGACCTGCGCGTGGTGCGGCACCTCGCCCATAGCGTCGCGGTGATGTACCTCGGCCGGGTCGTGGAGCACGGCCCGGCCGACGCGGTGTTCGAGCGGCCGCTGCATCCCTACACCCAGGCGCTGCTGCGGGCGGCGCCGACGCTCGAGCCCGGCGGCACCCGCAGCCGCCAGGCGGCGCTTTCGGGCGAGCTGCCGAGCCCGCTCCGCGACATCGCCGGCTGCCCGTTCCACCCGCGCTGCCCCAGCGCCTTCGCGCCATGCCCGACGGCGGCGCCTCGAGTGGCGGTGCGGGACGGGCATCGTGTGGTCTGCCACCTGCATGAACCGGCGGCGGCATGACCGCGGCCGCCGAGGAGTTTTGCACCCCATGACATCGACCGACGCGTTCCTGCCCGGACCGCGCTGCACCGTTGCGGGTGCCGCCGAGGGACCGCTGGCCGGGCTCACCTTCGCGGTCAAGGACCTGATCGACGTGGCCGGCGTGCCGACCGGCGGCGGCAACCCGGATTGGCCCGGCTTCGCCGGCACGCCGCCCCGGCATGCGGCGGTGGTGCAGCGCCTGCTCGAGGCGGGCGCTTCGGTGGTCGGCAAGACGGTGACCGACGAGGTGTCGCTCGGCATCCTCGGCGAGAACGCGCATGACGGCACCCCGCTCAACCCGCTGGCGCCGGAGCACGTGCCGGGCGGCTCCTCGAGCGGCTCGGCATCGGCGGTGGCGGCTGGCGCCTGCGACTTCGCGCTCGGCACCGATACCGGCGGCTCGGTGCGGGTGCCGGCCAGCTTCTCCGGCCTTTACGGCATCCGGCCGACCCATGGGCGGATCGACCTTGCCGGCGTCGCCGTGCAGGCGCCGGGGTCCGACACGTGCGGCTGGTTCGCCCGCGATGCGGCGACATTCGGCCGGGTCGGGGAGGTGCTGTACGGCGCCCCGTTGCCGACAAAGCTGCCGACCAAGCTGCTGGTGGCGACCGACGTGTTCGGCTTCGCCGACGAGGCGGTGCGGGAGGCGCTGGAGCCGCTGCTGGCCCGGCTCGGCGCGCTGATCGGGTCACGGCGGGAGGTGACGCTGGCGCCCCAGGGCCTGTCGGTCTGGCAGCGGGCGCAGCGCGTGCTGCAGAGCAGCGAGGCGTGGCGCACCTTCGAGCCCTGGCTCGACACCTGCAACCCGCGGCTCGCGTTCGGGGTGGCGCGCGGCCTGGTGTTCGGCTCGATGCTGACGGATGCGGAGCGCGCGGCGGCGACGCTGATGCGGATCGAGGCGCGGGCGCGGCTGCGCGAGTTGCTGCCAAGCGGCACCATCCTGTGCCTGCCGACGACGCCGTTCCCGGCGCCGCGCAAAGGGCTGCCGCAATCCGAGCTGGGCCCGCTGCGCGACCGGATCAGTTGCCTGACATGTCATGGCGGGCTGACCGGGGTGCCGCAGGTGAGCCTGCCCGGCGCCAGCGTCGGCGGGTTGCCAATTGGCTTGTCGATCGTCGGCGCGCGCGACGCCGACCTGGAATTGCTGGCAGTCGCGTTGCGGATGGAGGAGGCCTGATGGACCCGGATTTCACGATCAACCAGCCCGAGATAGTGGCCGAGGTGAGCGCCATCTTCGAGCGCTACGAGCAGGCGCTGATCGACAAGGACGTGGCGGTGCTGGATGCGACGTTCTGGGACAGCCCGCACACCATCCGCTACGCGCTGCGCGAAAACGGTTACGGCTTCGACGCCATCCATGCGGCGCGGGTGGCGACGGTGCCGGTGCCGGGCGGCACCAAGGAGCGTCGCATCCGGCTCGAGATCCTGACCGTCGGCCGCGACATGGCGACGGTCAATCTCGAGTATAAGGTGCGCGGCACCGACCGCATCGGACGGCAGAGCCAAGCCTGGGTGCGCTTCCCGGATGTGGGCTGGAAGATCGTCTCGGCGCACGTCTCGGTCATGCTGCCGCCCGAGGGCTGACGCGGGCTACCGCTTCAGCAGCACCGGCAGCCCGAGCAGTCGCGATAGCGGCGCCGGGTCCTTGAGCAGCAGGCGCCAGCCGGCCTTGTTCGACAGCGGCGCCGGGTCGTCCAGCAGCAACCGCCAGCCGGCCTTCCGAGACAGCGGCGCCGGATCATCCAGCAGGACTTTGAGCTTGGCCGCATGGGACAGCGGCGCCGGATCGTCCGCCAGCGTGGGCATCTTGGCCGCCGACGACAGCGGGGCGGGGTTGCCGGACAGCACCGGCAGCTTGAGCCGGTCCGACAGCGGTGCCGCCTCCGAGGACAACTTGTGCACCTGCTCCGACGTCTTGGATGTCTCCGGGTCCCGCTGCAGCGTCTTCCAGCCGAGCGCGCGGGATAGCGGCTCCGGGTCGTCGAGCAGCACGCGCCAGCCGAGCTTGGCGGAGAACGGGGCGGCTCGGACGCTCTCGGGCGGCGGCGCGGGCCGGGGTTCATGCACCTCGAGCGGGATCGGGTCGAACTCGTGCAACGTGTTGATTGCGGTCTGCGCGCTGCCGAACGGCGGGCGGACGGTGACGAGGGAGTGTCCCAGGCTCAGCTCCCGGGCGTAGGCGGTGGCCTCGTCGGCGGGAATGCCGAGCCGGGCCAGGCGCGCCATCGTCTCCTCGTCGGCCGCGGGCGCCGCCGGCGACGTCGCCTGGTCGGTCGGGGTCCAGTCTTCGGTGACGGCCTGGGTTTCAGAGTTCGACCGGCTCGGGCGAGGCGGCGGGCGCGGACGCCGGGCTGGCGCTGCCGGCGAGCACGTGGATTTCGTTGGCCGGCAGGCCTTTGCCGCGCAGCGCCTTCTCCGCGTCCAGCGCCTTGTCGTGGCTCGCGAAGGTCCGGGCAATTACCTGGGCCATGATGCATCCCCCTATTGGTGTTTGGGCCGGTCGGTCACGTGTAGGCGGGCGCGCGGCGGACCAGCGGCAGCATCGCCAGCAAGGTCGCGACCAGCAACGCCAGCTCGATCGCATAAACGCTGTGGTAGGCGGTGGTTGCACCGCGCAGTCCCGGTGCTTGCCAATGCGCGACGACATCGCGGACGACGCCGCCGATCGCGATCGCCGCCCCGGCGGCCGACGCCTGCACCGCGCCCCAGGCGCCCAGCGCGAGGCCGGTCTGGTTCGGCGGCGCCAGGTTCATCGTCGCCGTCAGCGTGCCATGGCCGAACAGCCCGGCGCCGAAGCCGATGCCGAAGGTGCCGAGCGCGAACAGGAGCGGCGAACCGAGTGGCGCCGCGCCGATGACCGCGATGAACGCGGGGATGCCGACCAGCGCCCCGTACGACGCCATGCGGAACGGGTCGGCGCCGCGGCTCAGCACGCGTGACGCAAGGCCAAAGCCGAACAGCCCGCCGACCGCCAATGTCGCCGTGAGCTTGGTGGTGTCGCCGACCGAAAGGTGCAGGATCTGGCCGCCATAGGGTTCGAGCAGCACGTCCTCCATGCTGAACGCCATCGTGCCCAATCCGACCGCGACCAGCCGGCGCACCACCTGGCCGCCGGCGGTGAAGCGCTCCCACGACTCGCGGAACAGCGGCTCCCGGCGTGGGAAGGCGAGTGCGGTCCGGCGGCTTTCCTGCTTCCACAGGGCGACGCCGTTCAGCACGATCGTGGCCACCGCGGACCCCTGGACGACCTGGATCAAGCGGCCCGGCGTGAAGTCGGCGAGCAGGGCGCCGAACAGCATCGCACTGGCGATCATGCCGAACAGCAGCATCACGTACATCAGGCCCACGACCTTGGGCTGCGACTCGGTCGGCGCGAGATCGGTCGCGAGCGCCAGTCCCACCGTTTGGATGGTGTGCAGCCCGGCGCCGACCAGCAGGAACGCCGCCGCCGCGCCGAGCTGGCCGATGGAGGCCGGGGCAGAGCCGGCCTCGCCCTGGCCGGACAGCACCAGCAACGCGAACGGCATGATCGACAAGCCGCCGAACTGCACCAGCGCGCCCTTGTACATGAATGGCACCCGTCGCCAGCCGAGGGCCGAGCGGTGGTTGTCGGAGCGGTGGCCGATCAGCGCACGAAACGGGGCGAACAGCAGCGGCAGCGAGATCATGATGCCGACCAAGGAGGCGGGCACGCCGAGTTCGACGATCATCACCCGGTTCAAGGTGCCGATCAGCAGCACCAGCGCCATGCCGACCGAAACCTGAAACAGCGACAGCCGCAGCAACCGAGGCAGCGGCAGATCGGGCGTGGCAGCGTCCGCGAACGGCAGAAAGCGCGGCCCGAGCGCGGCCCACGCACTTACAAATTTACGGCTAAGACGTCCCATCGCCTGCCTGTCCCAACATTTTCACCGGGATGACGCGGGCCGCGACGCGACACCGGCCCGAGGGGACCCGGCGTCGCGCGCAGAGGCGGGCGGGCGTTACTCGGTGTTCGCGGCCGCGACCGAGACTTTGGCTGTTTCCGGACCAGCCGTGCTCGAGGCCGACGTAACCGCGGCCGGGTTGGGCGCCACGGTGATGACGAACGCCGTCTCGGAGCGGCCGGGTGTCGCGGCAACCGGGGCGACGGTGATGCTGAACGGCGCGTCGGCCGGCTTGACGGCGGCGGTCGCAGTCGCCGGGCCGGTGCCGTTCTCAGCCAGCTTCGGCCGCGCCGAGCCCTGCCAGTAATTGCTCATCCAGGTGGTGTGATTCATCACCGAGGCATGCACGGCCAACGAGGTGAGTGCCACGCCGGCGAGGAACAAGGGTAGCCCGACGGTCGGGTGGACCACGCACCAGATACGACCTTGGTTCATGTCAGATGCCTCCTAATGCAGCCAGGGGGACCAAAGATAGGCCAAGAAATGCGCAAACAACGAGATGCAAAAGAACACGCGCGCGCCGTCGATGACATGCCGATGCAGCTCTTCGGACTTTGGAATTGTCAAGCCCGTCGGCCAGACTTTGGTGAGGTCATCCTCCATCACAAATCCTCCCTGGAGATTGTCTTAGAGCCGCACAAACCACCGTGCTCCCATGCTCGTCGTCGCAGGGGAAACCGCCTGACCGGCGATGCCCGCAACCCGACTTCGTCACGTTATCATGACACCTTTTAGTGTCAATTGAAAATGACACAAACGCGGTGCGATGGCCTGTCGCGTCGCGCGGTGCTACCGTGCCCCGGTCCAAACGGGAGCGCGCGCATGGCCACCACGAATTGCCAGATCCTGCTCGTCTCGCGTCCGGCCCAGGCTGCGTCGGCGGCGAATTTCCGGCTTGTGGAGACGGCGTTGCCGCCGCTGGCCGAGGGCCAGGTACGGGTGCGCAACCACTTCATGTCGCTCGACCCCTACATGCGCGGCCGCATGAGCGACGCGAAAAGCTACGCGACGCCGCAGCCGCTCGACGCGGTCATGCAGGGCGGCACGGTGGGCGTGGTCGCCGAGAGCCGGCATCCCGATTGGCACGAGGGCGATACCGTGATCGGCGGCTTCGGCTGGCAGGAATGGGGCACGTCGGACGGCGCCGGGCTGAAGCGGATCGACACGTCGCGCGTGCCGATGTCGGCCTATCTGGGCGCGGTCGGCATGCCCGGCGTGACCGCCTGGTACGGCCTCAACCATATCTGCGCGCCACGGGAAGGTGAGACCGTTGCGGTCAGCGCGGCGAGCGGGGCCGTCGGCGGGGTCGTCGGCCAGCTCGCCAAGCGGGCCGGTTGCCGGGTGGTGGGCATTGCCGGCGGCCCCGAGAAGTGCGGCTACGTGACGGGCGAGCTCGGCTTCGACGCGTGCGTGGACTACAAGGCGGGCCGGCTGCGCGAAGACCTGGCCGCCGCGGCGCCGGGCGGCATCGACGGCTATTTCGACAATGTCGGCGGCGTCGTCCTGGACGCGGTCATGGCGACGATGAACCCGCACGGCCGGGTCGCGGTGTGCGGCGCGATCTCGGGCTATGACGGCCAGGCGCTGAGCATGGCGGAACCGCGGCTGATCCTGACGATGCGGCTGAAGCTGCAGGGCTTCATCGTGTCCGAGCACATGGAGCTATGGCCGCAAGCGCTGGGCGAACTGGGCACGCTGGTCGCGGATGGCAGCCTCAAATACCGCGAAAGCGTCGCCGTCGGGCTGGAGAACGCAGTCGAGGCGTTCCTCGGCCTGCTGAAGGGCCGCAACTTCGGCAAGCAGGTGGTGCGGCTGGTCGATTAACGCCCGCCGTCACGTCGCTGGCATCATCGCCGCTGGTTGTAGACGTCCACGCAGACGGCGCCGAGCAGCACTAGGCCCTTGATCACCTGCTGGTAGTCGATGCCGATCCCGAGGATCGACATGCCGTTGTTCATCACCCCCATGATGAAGGCGCCGATCACCGCGCCCGACACGACGCCCACGCCGCCATACGCGGACGCGCCGCCGATGAAGCAGGCGGCGATCACGTCGAGCTCGAATCCGGTGCCGGCCTTGGGCGTCGCGGTGTTGAGCCGGGCCGCGAAGATCAGCCCGGCCAATGCCGCCAGCACGCCCATGTTGACGAAGGTCAGGAATGTCAGCCGTTCGGTGGCGATCCCCGATAGCTTGGCCGCCTTCTCGTTGCCGCCCACCGCATAGATCTGCCGCCCGACCGTGGTTCGGGTGGTGACGAAGGCATAGAGCGCGATCAGCACCGCCATGATCACCAGCACGTTCGGCAGGCCGCGATGCGACACGATCAGCCAGGTCAGCCCGCCGATCACCGCCAGCAGCACGGCGTTCTTGACGATGAACAGCGGCATCGGCTCGCTCTCGACGCCATGCCGCTCCCGCCGCGCCCGGCCGCGCACGTTGAGCGCCACCAGCGCCACGCCGACCAGCAGGCCGAGCAGCAGCGACGACAGCCGCACCCCGTCGATCGGCGGGAAGAACTCCGGCAGGAAGCCGGAGCTGAGCCGTTGGAACACGGTGGGGAAGGGGCCGACCGACTGCCCGCTTAGCGTCGTCAGCATCAGGCCGCGGAACACCAGCATGCCGGCTAAAGTGACGATGAAGGACGGGATCTTAACGTACGCGACGAAAGCGCCTTGCGCGGCGCCGATCAGCCCGCCGGCAACCAGGCACAGCAGCGCCGCCGGGATCACCGGCAGGTTCCATTGCACCAGCATCACCGCCGCCAGGGCGCCGATGAACCCCGACACCGAGCCGACCGAGAGGTCGATATGGCCGCTGACGATCACCAGCAGCATGCCGAGCGCCATGATGGCGATGTAGCTGTTCTGCAGCACGAGGTTGGTGAGGTTGAGCGGCTTCAGCAGCGTGCCGTCGGTGGCGATCTCGAAGAACACCATGATCGCGAACAGCGACAGCAGCATGCCGTACTGGCGCAAATTGGCTTTCCAGAACCCGTGCGTCGCCCGCTTCTCGGCAGCGGCCGTCGGCACCGTCATCTCGCTCATGCAAGTGCTCCCTCAGCCGGCCGCGCTTCGTTCGGCCTGGCGCCGCTGCTGCGCATGATGGCACGCATGATCGCCTCCTGCGACGCGTCCTCGCGCGGCAGCTCGGCCACGAAGCGGCCCTCGTTCATCACGTAGATGCGGTCGCACAGCCCCAGCAGCTCCGGCATCTCCGACGAGATCACCACCACGCCTTTGCCGCTCTCGGCCAGCGCGCCGATGATCTGGTAGATTTCATACTTGGCGCCGACGTCGATGCCGCGCGTTGGCTCGTCCAGGAACAGCACCTGTGGCTTCGAGAACAGCCATTTCGACAGCACCACTTTCTGCTGGTTGCCGCCTGAGAGCGTGCCGGATTGCTGATAGACGTCGTGGCAGCGGATGCGCATCTGGCCGCGGTAGTCGTTGGCAACCGCGAGCTCGCGCATGTCGTCGATCACCGAGGCCCGCGACACGCCGGGCAGGTTGGCGAGGGTCACGTTCTTGCGCACGTCCTCGGCCAGCAGCAGGCCGAGCTGCTTGCGGTCCTCGGTCACGTAAGCCAGCCCGGCGGCGATCGCCCGCGGCACCGTCGAGACGTCCACCGGCTTGCCGGCGACGAAGGCACGGCCGCTGACGTCGCGGCCATAGGAGCGGCCGAACACGCTCATCGCGAACTCTGTGCGCCCGGCGCCCATTAGCCCGGCGATCCCGACAATCTCGCCACGCCGCACGTTGAAGTCGACGTTGCGGACCGTCTGCCGGCCGCTCTGCTGCGGGTGCCAGGCCGACCAGTCCTGGACCTCGAACACCACCTCGTCGGCCACCGTCGGGGTGCGCGGCGGGAAGCGGCTGTCGAGGTCGCGGTCCACCATGCGGCGGATGATGTGGTCCTCCTCGACCGGGCCGGCGCGGCAATCCAGCGTCTCGATCGTGCGGCCGTCGCGCAGCACGGTTATGCGGTCGGCAACGGCGGTGACTTCGTTGAGCTTGTGGGAGATCAGGATCGAGGCAATGCCCTCCCGACGGAACTCGGTCAGCAGCCGCAGCAGGGCGGCACTGTCTCGCTCGTTCAGGCTCGCGGTCGGCTCGTCGAGGATCAGCAGCCGCACCTGCTTGGACAGCGCTTTGGCGATCTCGACCAGCTGCTGCTTGCCGACGCCGAGGTCGGCGACGATCGCGTCCGGTTTCTCCGCCAGCCCGACTTTGGCCAGCAGTGCCTGCGTCCGCGCATACTGGGCGTCGCGGTCGATGACGCCGAAGCGGGACGGCGGATGGCTCAGAAAAATGTTCTCGGCGATCGACAGCAGCGGGATCAGCGCCAGCTCCTGGTGGATGATCACCATCCCCAGCGCCTCGCTATCGTTGACGGTGCGGAAGTGCCGCACCTCGCCTTCGTAGACGACGTCGCCCTCGTAGCTGCCGGCCGGGTATACGCCGCTCAGCACCTTCATCAGCGTCGACTTGCCGGCGCCGTTCTCGCCGACGAGCGCGTGGATCTCGCCGGCGCGCACGGTGAGGTTCACCTCGCGCAGGGCCGTGACCGGCCCGAAGCGCTTGGTGATCCCACGCATTTCGAGGATGTCGGCCATGGCGGCTGCTAGAGCCCAATCCGATCGAAGCGGATCGGCTTGAGCTCAAGCCTGCTTAGTCTTGCGAGCATGTGCATCCGATGGGTGACTCCGATTGATCGGATCATGCTCTAGATGATCTGGCTTTTTTTGTAGTAGCCGCTGTCCACCAGCACCTTCTCCCAGTTGGACTTGTCCACGATCACCGGCTTCAGCAGATAGGACGGCACCACCTTGACGCCGTTGTTGTAGCTTTTCGTGTCGTTGACCGTGACCTGCTGCCCGCTCAGCACCGCGTCGACCATGTCGGCGGTGACCTTCGCGAGGTCGCGGGTGTCCTTGAAGATCGAAGCGTACTGGTCGCCGCGCAGGATCGCCTTGACCGACGGCACCTCGCAATCCTGGCCGCTGATGATCGGCATCGGCAGGTCGCTGCTGCCGTAGCCGACGCCGCGCAAGGACGAGATGACGCCGATCGAGATGCCATCATAGGGCGACAGCACGGCGTCGAGCTTGGCGCTGCCGTAATAGGCGCTCAGCAGGTTGTCCATCCGCGCCTGGGCGGTCGCGCCGTCCCAGCGCAGGGTGGAAACCTTCTCCATGCCCATCTGCTTGCTGCGAACGACGAAATGGCCGCTGTCGATGCCGGGCTTCAGCACCGACATAGCGCCGTCATAGAAAAAGTAAGCGTTGTTGTCGTCGGGCGAGCCGCCGAACAGCTCGAGGTTGAACGGCCCGTTGCCGCGCGGCTTGAGCCCTTGCTCGAGCGACGTCGCCTGCAGCACGCCCACCTGGAAATTGTCGAAGGTGGCGTAGTAGTCGACGTTGGGCGTGTTGCGGATCAGCCGGTCGTAGGCGATCACCTTGATGCCGGCCTGCGCCGCCTGACCCAGCACGTCGGAGAGGGTGGTGCCGTCGATGGCCGCCACCACCAGCACCTTGACGCCCTTGGTCACCATGTTCTCGATCTGCGAGAGCTGGTTGGGAACGTCGTCCTCGGCGTACTGCAGGTCGGTGCCATAGCCGCGAGACTTGAGCACCTTCACGATGTTGTCGCCGTCGGCGATCCAGCGCGCCGAGGACTTGGTCGGCATCGCGATTCCCACCGTGCCCTTCGCCTGCGCCCGGGCCAGCTCCGGCGCGGCGAGCGCAAGTGCCGCTCCCGCCAGCAATGTGCGTCGTGTCGGGTTCATCGTCATTCTCCCAAAACTGCAGTCTTGTCCGGCATTTGCGCGGAGATTTCCGCCGAACCGGCACGCCGTCAAGCGTCGCTAGAGCCAGCCGCCGTCCACCACCCAGCTTTGCGAGGTGCACATCCGGCTGTCATCGGCCGCCAGCCACAGCACCAGCCGGGCTACGTCGGCCGGGTACACCTTTTCCTTCAAGCACTGGTCGCGCATGAGGCCCGCTTCGGTCTCCGGCGTCAGCCAGAGCGCGAGCTGCCGCTCGGTCATGATCCAGCCGGGCAGGACGACATTGACCCGGATGCGGTCGGGGCCGAGGTCGCGGGCGAGGCCGCGGCTCAAGCCTTCGATCGCCGCCTTGCTCGCCGTATAGGCCGGCATCCCGCCCTGGCCCACGCGCCAACTGATGGAGCCCATGTTGACGATGGCGCCGCCCCCGGCCGCGCGCATGCCGGGGATCACCGCTTGGGCTGCGAAGAACTGGTGCCGGAGGTTCACCGCCAGCCGGTCGTCCCAGTATTCGGGCGTGACCTCGGCGATTGCGTGGCGCTCGTCATGGGCGGCGTTGTTCACCAGCACCAGCGGGTCGCCGATCTCCGCCGTCAACGCCGCGATTGCCGCCCGAAGCGCCTCGACGTCGCGCAAATCGGCTGCGCGGAACGCCGGCCGGCGGTGGCCCTCGGCGGCCAGGCGTTCGGCCAACGCGCCGCCCGGCGCCTCGGCCAGGTCGATGAACCCCACATGCGCACCCTGGGCGCAGAAATGCTCCACCAACGACGCGCCGATGCCCGAAGCGCCGCCGGTGACCAGCACCGGCCGGCCCTCCAAGCTCGGGTATCGCGCGAACTGCGTGGCCTGCTGCATCCGTTTCCCCCGTCCTGGCACGATGGCATAGTGGCTGCATCCCGACGTGACGGACAGTAAACCTATGAGGACGAACCGATGCGCCACTGGCTGATCGCCGCACTGCTGCTGTCCTCGCCCGCCGCGAACGCCGCCGGGACGTTGCGCTTCGGCCTCGACTTCGACTTCGAAAGCTTCGACCCGGCGCGCAGCGGCTCCTACATCGAGCGCGTGGTCAACACCGTGATGTGCGACCAGCTGCTCGACGTCGACGCCAAGCTCAACATCGTCCCCCAGCTCGCGACCAGTTGGGAGTGGTCCGAGGATCGTCTGGCGCTGACGCTACATTTGCGTGACGGCGTGCAGTTCCAGGACGGCGCCAAGCTCGATGCCGAAGCGGTGCAGGCCAACATCGAACGCTACCGGACGGCGCCATACAGCAATCGCAAGACCGAGCTGAAGGCGGTGGCGGGCGTCGATGTCGTGGATCCGCTCACGGTGCGTGTCCGCCTGTCCACGCCGTACACGCCGATCCTGGCGCTGCTGGCGAACCGGCCCGGCATCATGCTGTCGCCGCGCATCCTCGACCAGCCGACCGAGGCGATCGCCGCGCACCCGGTCTGCGCCGGGCCGTTCCGGTTCGTGGAGCGGGTGGCGCAGGACCACGTCACCTTGGAGCGGTTCCCCGGCTATTGGGACGCCGCCCACGTGCTGCTCGACCGGGTCGAGTTCCGCATCATGCCGGACAGCACGGTGCGGCTGGTGAACCTGCAATCCGGGCAGCTCGACATCGCCAACCGGCTCGCCGCGACCGACGTGCCGGCCGTGCAGGCCGATAAGCGATTCCGGGTGCAGTCGTCGCCGTCGATCGGGTTCGAGATGCTGTCGTTCAACCTGTCGCATGGCCCGGCGGCCGACACGCCGTTCGGCCACGACGTGCGCATCCGCCGGGCGTTCGCGAAGGCGATCGACCGCGACGGGATCAACCAGGTCGTGTTCGACGGCCGCTTCATCCCGAGCAACCAGACCGAGGCGCCCGGGAGCAAGTATTGGGACCCGTCGCGCCCGGTGCCGCCGCGCGATCTCGCCGGCGCCAAGAAGCTGCTGGCAGAGGCCGGCGTGCCGCATCCGAAGCTGACCTTGAGCGTGGTCAACAACCCGACCGATACGCAGGTCGGCGAGGTGATCCAGTCGATGGTGGCCGAGGCCGGGTTCGACGTCAGCCTGCAGAAGGGCGAGGCGGTGTCGCAGACCGAGGCGGCGGCGCGCGGCGAGTACCAGGCCTACATGGTGATCTGGAGCGGTCGGCCCGACCCGGACGGCAACGCCGGGCCGTGGCTGCGCTGCGGCGCCCCGCTGAACTGGACGGGCTGGTGCAGCAAGGCGGCCGAGGCCGCGCTGGACCGCGGCGCCGCGGCATCCACGCCGGAGGAGCGCCTCAAGGCGTATCACGACCTGGCGGAGGTTGCTGACGCCGACCTGCCCTACCTGCCGCTGTATCACTTCACTTGGTTGTGGGGCCTGAACGACCGTGTCACCGGCTTCGCGCCGCGACCCGATGGCCTGTTCCGCCCGATCGGCGTTTCGCTGCGGCCCTGAGCGGCGCCGCGGCCGAGCCGTCCAGTCCGCAGCGCGCGGACTGGACGGCAGCGGTCGGTCAGGACATCGCGGCGACCGAACTGCCTTGCGGGACGCCGAGCCGCTGCGCCAGCGCCTCGTTGTAGAGCATCTGCTCCTCCTGCTTCTTCTGCATCGAGAAGCGCACCGCTGCGGCGCATAGCGCGGAGCCGAGCACGATCCAGCCCAGGGCATAGAGCGCATCCGGCAGGTTGCCGGTCGCCTTGACCAGGAACCCGGCTGCAACCGCGCCGATGTTGCCGCCGGCGCCGATGATGCCGGCCACCCCGCCCAGCGCCTTGCGGTCGATGAACGGCACCAACGCGTAGGTGGAGCCGCACGCCATGTGGGTGAACAGGCCGAACGCCAGCATCGCGGCGATGGCCGGCCGTAACCGTGCCCATGGTCGCAAAGGCGAGCAGGCCGATGCCTTCGCCCATCATCAGCGCGAACAGCAGCCAGGTGCGGCCTTCGAGCCCGAAGCTGCGGGCGACGCGGTCGGACGCGAGCCCGCCGAGCGCGCGGGCGAACAAAGCGAGCAGGCCGAAGCTGCCGGCCGCGAACCCGGCCGAGGCGAGGCTCAGCCCGAACCGGTCCACGTAGTAGCTGGCGGCCACGGCATGGATGAAGATCTCGACCCCGAAGCAGGCGCCGTAGGTGATCGCCAGCATCCAGACGCGGTAGTTGGCGGCCGCCTGCTTGAACACGGCGAGCCCACCCTTCTTGCCGGACTCGACGGTGACGCCGCGGGCGCGCAGCTCGGGGATGTTCCCCTCCGGCGTGTCCTGCGTGTAGCGCCAATAGAGCACGGCCACGATCAGCATCATCACGCCCGGCACGATCATCGCGAGCCGCCAGCCCATCGTCTGCTGCACGCCGAGGCTGACGATCGCCGCCAGGATCAGCGGCATCACGGTTTGCGTCACACCGCCGCCGGCATTGCCCCAGCCGCCGACGGTCGCGTTGGCGGTGCCGACCACGTTCGGCGCGAACATCACCGAGGTATGGTACTGGGTGATAACGAAGCTCGCGCCGATCGCGCCGATCGCCAGGCGGAACACCAGGAACGATTTGTAGGAGGTGGCGAGGGCGATGCCGATCACTGGGATGGCGCCGAGCACGAGCAGCGCGGTGTAGGTCAGGCGCGGCCCGTACTTGTCGCACACCGGGCCGATCGCCATCCGCACCAGGATGGTGATGCCGACGGCGGCGATGTTGATGTTGGCGATCTGGTCGCCGGTCAGTTTGAACTCGCCGCGGATGACCGGCATCAGCGGGGCGACCGCGAACCAGGCGAAGAAGCAGACGAAGAACGCCAGCCAGGTGAGGTGGAAGGCACGCATGTGCGGGGTGGCGAGGCTGAACAAGTCGATCCTGGTTGCTTTCTGGCTAACCATCGGTGGGTTCCCAAGCTGGTGGTGTCTGGATGCAGAGGGACGGCGAACGGCGGGCTGATCGCGGCTCAGCGACCATGCACGGCGGCGCCCGGCCATTCGGCGCGGTCGTGAGGAAGCGAGATCGGTCTGGTCGTATGGACCCCCTTGGACATTGCCCGGCGTGGCCAGGGCAGGAGGCACATTCAGTCCACCGCAGTGTGGACCCGACGCGCAGTGCATGAGCGTTGGCCGAGACACATCGATGTGCTCGTGCAGCTCCTGTGCAGCTTTCGTGCCAAATTCGGCGTGTGGTGCGGATGTTGCGAGATGAAGCGCGGCATCGGCCGGACGAGGTGAGGTTTGACGTCAGCGCTCGTGTTTTCCAGCGGAGGACCGGACGCACCGCCGCTCGTTCAGGATCTCGGAACGGCCGGCTTCCAGGTCGTCGAAGCAACTGACTGCATAAACTTTGCACAAACGGTGATCAACAACTCACCAGACCTGGTCATCGTTTATGAGAGCAACCCCGATCCTGCACTGTTCGAAGGCATTGCCACCGTGGACGCCACCGCGCCGCGGCCGGTGGTGGTGTTCACGTCCGACCCGGACGCGGAGAAGATCGCCGTCGCGACCCGCTCCGGCATCCACGCCTACGTGGTCAACGGCTACAGCCAGAACCGGCTGCGCTCGGTCGTCCATCTCGCCCAGGCGCGCTTCCGCCAAGAACGCGCCATCCGGCAGCAGCTCGCCGACGTGAACCAGCGCTTCACCGAGCGCAAGCTGGTCGACCGCGCCCGCGGCATCCTGATGGGCGCGCGGCAACTGCGCGAGGAGGAGGCCTACCGGGCGCTGCGCAGTGCGGCGATGCACGGCAAGCAGCGGATCGGCCAGGTGGCGCAACGGGTGATCGAGTTCGGCCCGCTACGCCGAAGCGATCAACCGGGCCGGGCAGCTGCGGATGCTGTCGCAGCGCCTGGCCAAGCTCTATGCCTTCGCCTGCGCCGAGGTGCGGCCGGCGGATACCGCACGCCTGCTGGCCGAAGCCGCCGCGCATGTCGAGAGCAATCTCGCCAGCCTGGCCCGGACCCTTTCGCAGGCGACCTTCGGCGACTTGCTCGACGCCGTGGTCGCGCAATGGCGGCAGCTGCAGGCGGTGCTGCAGGCGCCAGCCGGGCCGGAACGGCTGGGGGAGCTGGACGCGCATGCCGGCCGCATGCTGGACAGCGCCGAGCAGCTGACGGCGAACCTCGAGATCGCCAACTTCGCCGCCGAGCTGCACGTGATCAACGTCGCCGGGCGGCAGCGCATGCTGTCCCAGCGCCTCGCCAAGGAGGCGATGATGGGCGTCCTGCTGGGCGCACCGGCGGCGCCGGTCACGGAGCTGGCGATGGCGGCGACGACGGCCGAGCTGCTGCGCGGCCTCGACTATCTCCGCAACCTGCCGCTCAGCAACCGCGAGATCGACCGCGAGTTTGCCGCCACGATGGCGACGTGGTCGTCATTCGAGGCGAGCCTGCCGCGGCTCGCCACCGCGGACGGACGTGACGCCCTGGCCGGGTTGAGCGAGGCGCTGCTGTCGCATTTCGAGGGCCTGACAGACGCGCTCGAGCGTGGGATGCAGCGCCTGGTCTACTGACCCGGCGCGATCAATGCCGGATGGGCAGCTCGCCTTCCCGCCGCACCATGCGGATCGCTTCGGCGAAGGCGGCGACGGCGTGGTCGACGTCGTCGTCGCCGTGCGTCGCGGACAGGAAGCCGCCCAGGCGCGAGTTGACGTCGACGCCGTTGGCCAGCAGCGCGAGGCGCAGCTTGTGCGCGAGCCCGGCCGGCTGCGCCTTCAACGTGTGCCAGTCGTGCGTGGCCGGGTCGAATGCGCCGGGGGTGATCGGCAGGTCGCCGGGGTTGAGGAAGGTGTGGAAGCCGGACGAGGTGCCGTACACCGCCCAGGGCAGCCCCTCCGCCGCGATCGCCGCGTTCATGCCGTCGCGCAGCCGGGCAGCGGCGGCGTCGGCGCGGCTGCCGGGATCGGTCGCCTCGATCAGCTCGAGCGCCGCGGTCCCGGCGGCGGCCGAGACGGGGTTGGCGTTGTAGGTGCCCTGGTGCTGGATCTTCTCCCGGCCGGCGTCGCGCGACGCGGCGACGTCGAGGTGGTCGAGGATGTCCTGCCGCCCGGCAACGGCGCCGCCCGGCAGGCCGCCGGCGAGGATCTTGGCCAGGCTGGTGAGGTCCGGGCGCACGCCGTACGCGGCCTGCGCGCCGCCGGGGCTGACGCGGAACCCGGTCACGACCTCGTCGCAGATCAGCAGCACCCCGGCACGCTCGGTCTCGGCCCGCAGCGCTCCGAGGAACTCGGCGCCGAGCGGCACCTGGCCGAACGAGGAGCCGGTCGGCTCGAGGATCACCGCGGCCACGTCGTGCCGGCCGCTCAACGCGGCGCGCACGCCGGCGATGTCGCCGGGATCGACCAGCAGCGTCTGTTCGGCAACCGCGTCGACGACGCCCGCGGTGGCGGCGCCGTCGAAGTGCGACGAGTAGCCCGACGTCATCTGGTCGTGCCAGCCGTGGAAATGGCCGCGCAAGCGCATCAGCCGGCGGCGGCCGGTGAAGGCGCGGGCGAGGCGCACCGCCATCAGCGTCGCTTCCGTGCCCGACGAGGTGAAGCGGACCCGCTCGGCCGACGGCACCATTCGCCGCACCGCCTGCGCCCAGCGCACCTCGGCCGGGTGGTTGGCGCCGAAATGGGTGCCGGCCGCCATCGCCTGCGCCGCCGCCCCGGCGACGGCAGGGTGGTTGTGCCCCAGCAGCAAGGCGCCGTGGCCGCCGAAGAAGTCGACGTAGCGGTTGCCGTCCACGTCCCATTTGTGCGGCCCCTGCGCGCGCTCGACGTAGATGCCGTAGGGCTCAAGGATGCGGGCGTCGTGGGTGACGCCGTTGGGGAACAGCGACCGCGCCTCCTGCGCCAGGCGGGCGGAACCGGGCGTGCGCTCGCGATAGGCGGCAACGATGGTCGAGTTCGTGATCATGGTGCCTTCACGCCTTCTTCAGGTTCCAGAACACCGGCGACGAACCGCTGACAATGCCGGACACGGTCTTGCGCCAGGCGCTCGGCGTAAACCACTGCCCGGTCGGGATGTAGGGCACCTCCTCGAACACGGTGCGCTGGATCGCGTCGGCGGTCTGCTGCTGGGCGGCGAGGTCCGGCGCGTCGAGCCAGGCGCCGCGCAGCTCGCGCAGGGCGGGGCTGTCGGGCCAACCGAACCAGCCGGTGCGGCCGGCGCCGCGGATCATGTTGTTGGAGATCGGGTTGGCGAGCTGGAAACCCTGGGCCGAGGTGCAGAACGTGCTCCAGCCGCCTTTCTCCACCGGCTCCTGGCTGGCCCGGCGGGCGATCAGCGTGCCCCAATCGGTGGTGACGAACTCCACGTTGAGGCCGACATTGACGTACAACTCGTGCGTCATGGTCGCGACCGCCTGCAAGGTCGGGTAGTCGGTCGGGCACAGCAGCACCACTTTTTCCCCGCGATAGCCGGATTCGGCGACGAGCTGCTTGGCGCGGGCCACGTCGCGCGGTCCGGTCAGTGCGGCGAGCGCGGTGTCGTTCGCCAGCGGGGTGCCCGGCGCGAACACGCCGACGCCGGCCCGCTTGAAGTCGGGCTGGTCGCCGATGACGGCGGACAAATAGGCGCCCTGGTCGAGCGCCGGCAGCAGCGCCCGGCGCAGCTTCGGGTTGTCGAACGGCGGCTGCAGGTGGTTGAACACCACGACGCCCACCACGCCGAACGGGTCGAACTTCTGCACCACGAGGTCGCGCGAGCGTTGCAGCATCGGCATCAGGTCGATCAGCGGCTGCTCGACCCAATCGACCTCGTTGTTCTGCAACGCGGCGGCCGCGGTGGCCGCATCCGGCATCACCTGCCACTCGACCCGGTCCACGTTGGCGACCTTGGCCCCGGCGCTGAAGCTCGGCTGCCCGGCGCCGGGCACGTATTTGTCGAACCGCGCATAGGTCGAGCGCGAGCCCGAGACCCACTCGTCGCGGAGAAAACGGAACGGGCCGCTGCCGGTGAAATCGTCGATCTGCTTGAACGCGTCGGTTTGCGCGACCCGCTCGGGCATGATGAAGCAGGAGTTGGCGCCGAGCGCCAACAGCATGGGCGGGAACGGCTTCTTGAGTCCGCAACTCGAACGTCTTGTCGTCGATCGCCCGCATGGCATCGAGCCGGGCGGCGAGGATCTGGCCGAACCCGTCGCGCTTGCCCCAGCGGGTGATGGAGGCGACGCAGTCGTGAGCGCGCACCGGCGTGCCGTCATGGAACAGCAGCCCGTCCCGGAGCGTGAAGCGCCAGGTCAGCTTGTCGTCGGACAGCACGTGGCCGGCGCACATCTGCGGGCTCGGCGTAAGCCCGGTGTCGACGCCGTACAACGTGTCGTAGATCAGGTAGGCATGGTTGCGGGTGACGTCGGCGGTGGTCCAGATCGGGTCGGGGCTCGACAGGTTGGACTGCGGCACGAAGCGCAGCGTGCGCGACGCGGATTGCGCCAAAGCGGGCCGGGCCAAGGCCGCCGCAGCGACGGCGGTCCCGAGCAGCATTCTGCGTTTCATGGCCGCGTTCCCCATCGTGCAGCGCGATCCTAACCGGATCAGGCCAGCTTGATACCCCAGAACAACGAGAACGCGCCGCGCGGGATGTTGCCGACCCGGCTGCGATAGGCGGTCGGCGAGAAGAACTGGCCGAGCGGAAAATAAGGCGGGTCGCGCAGGAACTCGGTCTGGATGTCCACGCAGATGCGTTTCTGCGCCTCGAGGTCGGCGGCGTCGAACCAGGCGGCGCGCAGGGCGGCGAGCTTCGGGTTGGTCGGCCAGCCGACGAAGCCGCCGCGGCCGATCGCGTTCAGCGACGGGTTGGACCCGGGGTTCAGCAGGTCGTAGCCGGCAGTGTAGGTGCAGTGGGCGTTCCAGCCGCCTTGCTCCGGCGCGTCCTGCTTGTTGCGGCGCGACGTTACCGTGCCCCAATCGGTCGCCTGATAATCGAGGTTGATCCCTGACTGGCGCAGCATGTCGGCGCTAACCTCGCACAGCGCGTTGATCGCCGGGAAGTCGGTGGCGGCGATGAAGGTGACCTTCTCGCCCTTGTAGCCGGCGGCCGCGAGGTTGCGGCGGACCGCGGCGTAGTCGGGCTTCTTGGGAAACACGTCGAGCCCATCGTCGGTCGCCAGCGGGGTACCGGGGGTGAACACGCCGGCGCCGGCGCGCCACAGATCGGGGTCGGTGCCGACCACCGCCTGCATGAAGTCGGCCTGGTTGATGGCGCCGAGCAGCGCATGCTTGACGCCCGGATTGTCGAACGGCGGCAGCAGCGAATTCACCCGCAGGAAACCGATATTGCCGGCGCGGTCGATGATCTCGGTGCGGATCTGCGGGTTGCGGCGCAGCAGCGGCAGCAGGTCGCTGGTCGGCTGCTCCCACCAATCGACCTCGCCGTTCTGCAGCGCGGCCGCGGCGGTGGCGGCGTCGGGGATCGTCTGCCATTCGATGCGCTCGACGGTCGCGACCTTCGGCCCGGCGGTGAAGCTCGCCGTGCCCGAGCCGCGCGGCACGTAGCCCTCGAACCGGCGATAGACCGCGCGCGACCCGGCCACCCGCTCACCGGCCAGGAAGCGGTAGGGACCACTGCCGACCATCTCGGTCACCTGCTGCGCGCCCGGCGTGTTGGCGAACCGCTCCGGCATGATCGGCAGCATGGTGTTGCTGCCGCGGCCGAGTGCCAGCGGCAGGGCCGGGAACGGCTTCTTCAGGCGGAACCGCAGCTGTGTGTCGGTCGGCGCCGAGAGCTCGTCGGTGGCGGCCATCAAGGAGGCGCCGAACGCGTCGCGCGCCGCCCAGCGCTTGATGCTGGCGATGGCGTCGCGCGCCAGCACGGGCTGGCCGTCATGGAACCGCAGCCCGTCGCGCAAAGTGAGCGTCCACAGCCGGCCATCGTCCTCGACGACGTGGCCTTCGACCATCTGCGGCTGCGGCTGGTAGTGCTCGTCGAGCCCGTAAAGCGTATCGTAGACCAGGAACGCGTGATTGCGGGTCACGTAGGCGGTGGCATAGACGGGGTCGAGCACGGCCAAGTCGGCCTGCGGCACGAAGCGCAGCACGCCGGCGCCCTGGGCGCGGCCGATCGCGGGTGCGGCGAACAAGGCGGCCGCGGTCTGAAGGACGGCGCGCCTCGGGATGGCGGGGCAGGTCATCGGCTCGGTCTCCTGTGTTGTCCAAGCGGCCCGCTGCCGCCCGCCTGCCATCGCCTTCCGGCGCGCCGGCTCGAGCCATGGCCGGGCATGCTGCCTTGCCGAACCGGGATGCTCAAGCAGCACGGCGCGACAAGGCGGCGCGATGCGGCACTGCATCTCAATTTTGGTCCGGACGGATATCGTTGCTTGCGCATGCGCCGGCGATTACAGCACGACCTCTGCCGCGAGATCGCCCCGGCGTTCCTCGCGGTGGACATGCGCCCGGAGACCCGTTTGCGAATCCTGTTCGTGCACCAGAACGCGCCGGGGCAGTTCAAGCACCTCGCCCCGCATCTCGCCGCCGACCCGGCGCATGACGTCGTGTTCATCGGGCAGCAGCGGCCGCGCGAGGCGGCCCGGGTGCGCTGGCTGGTCTATCCGCCGCCGCGGCCGCCGGCGCCGGAAACTCACCGATACCTGCACCGGATGGAGGCCTCGGTCGGCCGCGGCCAGGCCGTGGTGCGCGCCTGCCTCGAGCTGCGCGACGCCGGGTTCACGCCGGACGTGGTGGTCGGCCATCCCGGCTGGGGCGAAACGATGTTCCTGCGCGAAGCCTTCCCGCGCTGCCGCATCCTGTCCTATTGCGAAATGTTCTACCGCAGCGAGGGCCAGGACGTCGGCTACCTGCCGGAGCTGGCGCTGGACGTCGACGGGCATTGCCGGTTGCGGGTGTGGAACGCCGACCTGCTGGCCGGGCTCGACGTCATGGACCGCGGCCTGTCACCGACCGCCTGGCAGCGGGCGCAGCACCCGGCCGCCTACCAACCGCGGATCGCGGTCGTGCACGAAGGCGTCGATACGGCCGAGGTGCGGCCCGACCCGGCCGCCCGGTTCACCTTGCCCGATGGCCGGAGCTTGTCGGCCGCCGACGAGGTGGTGACGTTCGTGGCCCGCAACCTCGAACCGGTGCGCGGCTTCACCGTGCTGATGCGGGCGCTGCCCGGCCTGCTGCGGCGGCGGCCGCAGGCGGTGGTGGTCATCTGCGGCGAGGACGGCGTCAGCTACGGGGCAAAGGCGGAGGGCGGCGAGAGTTGGCGCACTGCCATGCTGCGCGAAGTGCGCATCGACCCGGCCCGGGTCCACTTCGTCGACCGGCTCGAGCGCGCCGACTACCTCCGCCTGCTGCAGGTGTCGGCGCTGCACCTCTACCTGACGGTGCCGTTCGTGCTGTCTTGGTCGTTCGTGGAAGCGCTGGCCGCCGGCTGCCTCGTGCTCGGCGCCGCGGTGGCGCCGGTGCGGGAGGTTGTCCAGGACGGGGTCAACGGCTTCCTCGTGGACGGGCGCGACCCCGACGCGGTGGCGCGGCGGGCGGCGGACCTGCTCGCGCATCGCGCCACGCTGCAAGGGGTGCGGCAGCGGGCGCGGGAGACGGCCGCCGCCCGGTTCGACCTGACCCGGTGCCTCGCCGCGCAACGCGCGCTGATTGCGGAGCTAGCCGGGTGAGGGGCCGGCTGACAGCGATGCTATGCTGGGTTCTCGCGACCGCTGCGGCCGCCGCCGCGCCGCCGGGCCCGGCGCTGCAGCTGGAGGTGAGTGGGCCGCCGGAGCCGGCCATTCCGGGTGCCCGACCCGGTTGCGACGCGCTCGACATCCCCGATGCGCCGGCGCGCGCGATCCGGCTGCAATCAGGCGAGGTGCAGCTCTACGCGACGCATTTCGTCAATCGGGTCGAGCGGGGCCGCTCGCTGCTGGCGTTGCGGCATGATTGCGCGATCGTGCTGCGTGGCGCGGAAAAAGACGACCCCGCCGCGTTCGACGATCGCGTTTGGATCGTTAGCCCGTGGACCGATGGACGCACGATCTGGGCCGTGCTGCACGACGAGTTTCAAGGCCATCGCCGTCCGGCCTTGTGCCCGACCGGGCGTTACATGGATTGCTGGTACAACGCGCTCACCTCGGCGGTGTCGGTCGATGGCGGCCGGACCTTCCGGCGCGGACCCGGCCGGCCGCTCGTGGCCACGTTGCCGTATCGGTACGACGAGGTGGGCCAGGGCCACCACGGCTATTTCAATCCCAGCAACATCGTCGACATGGACGGCGCCCACTACATGTTCGCCTTCGCCACCCAGGCCGGGCTGCAGCGTGCAGGCAACTGCCTGCTGCGCACGACGGATGTCGCGACGCCGGGCAGTTGGCGCGGGTGGGACGGCGACGCTTTCGCGGCGACGTTCATCGACCCCTACACGCAGCCGGTCGAGGCCGCCGGGCACGTTTGCGCTCCGGTGGCGGCGGGCGCGCTGCGATGGCCGGTGACGAGCCTCGTGCGGCACGCCCCGAGCGGGTTGTTCATCGCGCTGATGCTGGACGGTCGCCGCGACGGCGGGGTGTGGTACGCGACCAGCGCCGACCTGCTGCATTGGTCGGCGCCGGCCCTGCTACTGCCCGGCATCGGCCACGGCGCCTGGCGTTGCGGCGATCCGGCGCCGATCGCCTACCCATCGCTGCTCGACCCGGCGAGCCCGGACCGCAACTTCGCCACCGTGGGGAACCAGGTGTTGCTGTTCCTGACCCGATTCGGCGTCGGGCAATGCCGGATCGGCATGGACCGCGAGCTGATCCGGCTATCGGTGTCCGTGCACCCCGGTTGACGCGGGCCGACACCAACTCCAGGCCGCCGCGAATCCGTTGTTAAAGCTTCGCTCACGATTCCGTGATTGTGCACCCGCGAACGTCAAGCCGACGTGGAGACTTTCGTTCGTTCGTGAAACGAATATCAAAGAAAGCCTGACATCGAAAGTCATGTTGACTGACGATCAAGCACACACCTAATGTTTCGTTATCCGAAGTGATCGGGTGACAGTAACTCGAAGGGACATCATACAAATGTCTACAATTCCTGGCGGAAGTTTCGTAGTCGACACGACCAACGGCGCGGTTCTGCACGGAACCGGCGCGGACGACGTGTTCTCGCTCGCCCACAACCATGATTCAGCCTTCGGCGGCGATGGCGACGACTTTTTCACCTCGTTCGGCCATCACACCTCGATCGACGCCGGCGCCGGCGACGATCTGGTGTTCGCGTCCGGTCACCACGACATGATCGACGGCGGGGCGGGCAACGACCTGATCACCACCACTGGCGCCGGCAACGACACCCTGCTGGGTGGTTCCGGCAACGACATCATCATCGCCGGCGGCGGCCACAACATGCTGAGCGGCGGTGACGGCAACGACTACCTGCAGGGCGGCACCGGCAACGACACGCTGATCGGCGGCACCGGCAACGACACCCTGCATGCCGGCAGCGGCCAGGAACTGCTGGTCGGCGGCCACGACAGCACGATCATGATGGCGGGTTCCGGCAACGACACCATGGTCGGCGGCGCCGGGCACGACACGTTCGTCTTCAACAGCAACGGTGGCCAGAACGTCGTCATGCAGTTCGGTGACGGCGACATCCTGCAGATCCAGCACAACATCAACGGATTGCACATCACCAACGCCGCCGACGTCGCGGCGCATGTGCAGGACCACGGCGGCAACGCGGTGATCACCCTCGGCAGCGAGTCGATCACGCTGATCGGCATCAAGGCCGAAGACATCCACAACAACCCGAACGGTTACTTCACGATCCACTAAGCAGGCGCCTAACGCCACAGGGAAGGGCGGAGCCGGTCCGCAGCGGACCGGTTCCATCCCTTCCCGGGCTTTCCTCGATTTCGCGAATACTTCGAAGGACCGAACGGCGCCATGCTGCTGCGTGATCTGACACCCGAAATATTGCCGACGCGCGCCGCGTTGCTGGCCGCCGACGTGGTCCTGGTGGCGTTGTCGTCGTCGGAGGCCGGCGACCGGCTGCTGCATCAGGCCGGGCTGACGCCGCCCTACGGCACGGTCGAGGTGCAGGCAGACGCACGTCCATTCCGCATCGCCGCCGTCCGCATGCCCGGAGGCGATCTCGATGCCCTGACCCGTGCGCTGTCGCGCCATCAACTCAGCCCGGCCGACAATGCCGGCGACGGCGGGCTTGCCGCCGATGTCATGGACCTCGCCGCCGACCTCGACCCGCAATCCTGCCGCAAGCTGCTCGGCTTCCTGCTCGGCTTCTGCCGCACCGCGTTTGGCCTCGGCGCAGATGCCGGCTTTGCCCGCATCTGCCTGGAGCTGGCCCGGCATTGCGGCCGCGCCGACGGCACCGCCGAGCCGGTCGCACTCGCGGGCGGCACGTGGATGATCGTGTCCGGCGTGTGCGCGCCGCGCGACGCGGTGCTCTATGTGCTCGGCGCGAGCTCGGTCCGGCATAGTGCCGCCCCGGCCGGCGACGACAAGCGGGGCTTGCAGGTGATCGCGCCGGTCGCCGCCGGCGAGGTGATCCTGGCGCTCGGCGCCGTGCCGCTGTTGTGGACGGTGCGGCCGGCCCGGACCGCGTTGCGCGACGTGCTGCGCCCGGCGATCCGTGGTGCGGCCGGCGGCGCGTTGCAGCAGGCCTGCCTGCGGGCGCTGACGCCCGCGACCCGCATCTTCGCCCCCGTGCTGCGCGAGATGCAGGCTTTGTCGCCCGCCGCGCCGCGACGGCATCAGGATGTCGCCTGCCCGATCGGCGCGACGCTCGATGTGGCGCTGCCGGACGGGGAGGGTGGCCTGTTCCTGCGCGGCTGGCTGCGTGATCCGCTGTCGCTGGTCGCAGGCGCGGAGCTGCGCACGCCGATGGCGACCGCCGCGATCGACCTTCGCTCGCTGCACCGAGTCCGCCGCCCCGACGTGGCCGAGCGGTTCGCCCGTGCGGCGATCCGCCACGACGATCCGCGGCTTGGCTTCGTCGCGCACCTGCCCGACCCCTCCGGGCGGCGCCTGCCTGCAGCCGACGCTCGCTTTGCGGCTCGGCTCCGGCGCGGTGGTCGAGGTGACGGCGCCGCTTCGCCACGTCCCGGCGGCGGCCGCACGCGACGCGGTGCTGGCCTGCGTGTCGCCGGACGAGGTCACGGTCGAGCTGCTCGAACGATGCCTGGCGCCGGCCGCGGCGGCGCTGCACCGCACCGCCTTGTCCGCGCCGCGCGCGCCGGACGTGGTGCGGATCGGCGCTGCGGTCCGCACCCCGGCGGTCACGATCATCGTCCCGCTCTACCGCAACCTGGACTTTCTCCGCTTCCAGCTCGCCGCCTTCGCCGCCGATCCCGAGTGCCGCGCGGCGGAGCTGGTCTACGTGCTCGACAGCCCCGAACAGCGCGCCGAGGTCGAGCACCTGCTACGCGGCCTGCATGCGTTGCATCGGCTGCCGCTGACGCTGGTGGTGATGCCGAGCAATTTCGGCTACGCGGCGGCGAACAATGCCGGCGCTGCCGTCGCGCGCGGCGCCGCGCTGCTGCTGCTGAACTCCGACGTGGTTCCGGCCGCACCTGGTTGGCTGGCGCCGATGCGGGCCGCGCTGGCGGCGTCCGGCGTCGGCGCGGTCGGCCCCAAGCTGCTGTTCGACGACGGCTCCATCCAGCACGCCGGCATGTTCTTCGAGCGTGACGCCGACGGTGCCTGGTTCAACGCGCACTTCCATAAGGGCATGCCCCGGCATTGGCCTGCCGCCTTGCAGCGCCGCCGGGTCCCGGCCGTGACCGGCGCCGCGCTGATGCTGCGCCGTTCGCTGTTCGAGGCGTTGGGCGGGATTTGCGAAGACTACATCATCGGTGACTACGAGGACTCCGATCTGTGCTTGCGGGTGCAGGCGTCGGGGGCCGCGATTGCTTACGTGCCGCAGGCGGAGCTGTTCCACTTCGAGCGCCGGTCGATCCGCCTGCACGCCGGCTACGCCCGCACCTCGGCCGCTCGCTACAACCGCGCCCTGCACCACGCGCGCTGGGACACGGCGATGGCCGCGCTGATGGCGCCGGCCGGCAGCCGCCGCAGCCGGAGGGAAGCCGCATGACCGACCTCGTCACTCTGCGCCGCGTGCTCGCGGGCAACCGCTTCATGCCGGTGCCGCCGCCCGAGCTGATCTTCTGCGGCGACGGCGATTTCCGCGCGATCGGCGCCGAGTTCCTCGAGCACCTCGTGCGCGACGCCGGGCTCCTGCCGCAGCACCGGGTGCTCGACATCGGGTCCGGCATCGGCCGGCTGGCGCTGCCGATGACACAGTACCTGGACGACGCCGGGTCCTATGACGGGGTCGATCCGGTGGCCGCCGGCATCGACTGGTGCGCGGCGACGATCACGCCCGCCTATCCGAACGTGCGCTTCCGCCACCTCGACCTCCGGCACGCCCTCTACAACCCGGCCGGCGCGCAGGACACGGCGGCGACGCCGATGCCGTTCGCGGACGCGTCCTTCGACCGCATCTGCATGATCTCGGTGCTGACCCACCTCGAGACCGGCGACGTGCTGCATTACGCGAGCGAGGTCGCACGGCTGCTGGCGCCGGGCGGGGTGTGCTTTGCGACCGCGTTCCTGATGAACTCGCCCGCGCGCGCCGCACTCGAGGCCGGGCAGGGCCGCATCGGGTTCGACCCCGCCGAGCCCGGCCCGGTCTACCAGTCCAACCGCGACGTGCCGCTCGCCGGGGTCGCGTTCGACGAGGACTTCCTGCTGGAGAAGTTCCTGCGCCACGGGCTGCGCCGCAGCAAGGTCCAGTACGGCCACTGGAGCGGCCGGCCGCTGCAGAGCTTCCAGGACATCTGCCTGTTCGAGAAGGCCTGAGCGATGCGCATCCTGTTCCTGCTGCATGCCCACCCCGACCTGCAGGCCGGGGGCACCGAGATCTTTTCGCGCGACCTGTTCCGGGCGCTGCGCCGGGATCCGGCGGTGGACGGCCTGTTCCTGGCCGGAACCGCGGCGCACCAGCGTCCGCAAAGCCCCGGCACGCCGTTCCAGGTGGTCGGCAGCGCCGACGACGAGCTGTTGCTCTGGAGCGGCGGCTTCGATCCGTTCTTCATGTCGCAGATCGACTTGCATGGTACCTCGCCGTCGCTCGCCACCCTGCTCGCCGAGCAGCGGCCGGACGTGGTGCACATCCACCATCTGATGACGCTCGGCGTGGAGACGGTCGGGCTGATCCGCCGCGTGCTGCCGCGCGTGCCGATCGTCATGACGCTGCACGACTACTACGCGATCTGCGCCAATGACGGGCAGATGGTAACGACCGCCGGCGCGCTGTGCCACCAGGCGAGCCCCGACGCCTGCCGCCGGTGCTTTCCCGAACGCGGCCTGACCGACTTCCGCCTGCGGGAACTGCATATCCGTGGCGCGCTCGATCAGGTCGATCAGTTCATCGCGCCCAGCCGCTTCCTGCGCGACCGCTACGTGGCCTGGGGATTGCCGGCGGCGCGCATCTCGGTGGTGCCGAACGGGTTGCCGGCGATCGCGCCCGCGCCGCTGCGCACGGCGGAGCGGCGCGACCGCTTCGGCTTCTTCGGCCACATCAATCGTTTCAAGGGCGCAACAGTGGCGCTGGACGCCTCCGCCCGGCTGAGCCGCGCCGGCGTCGCGCATCGGCTGGCGCTGCACGGCGGCACCGACCACCAGGCGGACGACACGATCGCCCGCTTCCGCGGCGCCTGCGAGGCGGCGCCGGACGCTAGCTATCGCCGGGCCGTATCGCCGCGCCGAGATGGCCGGGCTGGTCGCGGGGGTCGACTGGGTCGTGTTCCCGTCGGAATGGTGGGAGAACGCGCCGCTGGTGATTAACGAGGCGTTCCTGCATCGCCGCCCGGTGATCTGCAGCGCGATCGGCGGCGCCGCCGAACTGGTGCAGGACGGCGTCAACGGCCTCCACGTGCGGGTCGGCGACGGCGCAGCGCTGGCGGCGGCCATGCGCCGCGCCATCGAGGAACCGGGGCTGTGGGACCGGCTCGTGACCGGCATCGAGCCGCCGCCCGGCATCGACGACACCGCGGCGCAGCATCGCATGCTGTACGCCGCCGTTGGCAGCGCAACGAACCCTGCCGCGCCGGAGGGCAGCATGAGCGCCGTGCTGGATACCCGTCCGGCCCGTTCCGCGATCGAGGCGGCGCGGCCGCTCGAACTGGCGGCCTCGGGACGGCCGCTCGAGTTGGCCGCCTCGGGACGACCGCTCGAGGTCGTGGCGTCGTGGCGCGTGTTGCCCGGCGCGCTGATGGTGCTGGGCTGGTCGACCGCGGCGCTGCCGGCCACGGGTGCCGCGCAGGTGGAGCGCGTGCCGGGCAGCCGCGGTGTGTTCCGGGCGCTATCCTGGGCCGGCTCGCGTGCTGGTGACGGCCATGTGTTCCTGGCGGCGATCCGGCTGCCCGACCGAGCCGACCCGGCCGGTGGCGCCACAATCCAGCTCCGCGGCGCCGAGGGCGGCCTGCTGCTGCTGGAGCTGCCGCAGGCGGCGGAAACCGATGCGGGGTTCGGGCAGCATGTCGCGCAACTCGCCCGCGCCGCCGCGGCCACGGTGGCGCGCTTCATGCTCGACACGCTGCGCCCGTCGGAAGGCCGCAACGTGCCGCATGTCGCCACCATGCTGCGCGCCTACCTGTCGCAGGCGGCGCAGCCGGATGGTTGCGTCGAGATCATGACCGCGGTCCCGGATGGGTGCGTGCTGCTGCAGGGCTGGGGCGCGCCGTTCCGCGGCACCGTGCAGGTGATCCTGGCCGGCAGCGAGCTGCCGTGCTTCGATGCCCAGGCCGGGGAGTTCGCCCGTAAAGACGTGGCGCTGCCGGCCCGCGGCGTGATGCTGGCGCTGCCGCCGGCGGCGGCCGGCTTCCTTGCCGGGCTGGACCACGTGTTCGTGCTGTCCGAAGCCGGCGTGCACGGTCGGGCGCTGGTCGAGCACCGCCTGCTGGACGCCGCCTCGAGCCTCGGTCACCTCGGCCACATGCTGCCGGTGCTGCGTGGCCCGGCGCCGCTGCTGGCGTCGCTGCGGGACGCGCTGCGGCCGCGCTTCGACGGCCGCAACACGCTGACCGGCCATGCGCAGCCGGTCCGTGCCGCGGTCGACACCGCGCTCGCCGCGGCCGATGCCGGGACCTACGTGTCGGGCTGGGTGTTCGACCCGCAACGCCGCTTGGCCGCGTTGCATCTGTGCGGCACGGCCGGATTCTGCGAACGCCTCGATACCGTCTGGACCCGGGTGATGCGGCCCGACGTGTCGGACGCGTTCCGGCACGAAGCCGGGTTCGGCTCGCCGCCCGACGACGAGGCCGGGTTCGCGGTCGCCACCGGCGCCGCCCCGGCCGAGCGCGAGCAGCTGTACCTGCAGTTCAGCTTCGTCGACGGCGACCGCGCGTTCATGCCGATCCCCGCGACCGATCCGGGCGACGCGGCGGTGCGGGTCCGGCTGCTGGCCGGCGTGGACCTGTTCAAGCCGTCCGGCCTGCCGATCCTGGAACGGCACGTGGCCCCGCTGCTGGCCCGGCTTCGGCCGGCCGCCGCCGCCGCGCCGCGCGTCGTGCTGCGCGGGCCGCTGGCGCGCGCCCACGCCGTCGTGGTGCCGTTGGCGGCGCCGGTGCTGCCGCGGGCGCTGCTGTCGGATTTCCTGCACGCGCCGGCCGCCGCCGACGAGCAGGTCGTGCTGGTGTGCGGGCCGGAATGGACCCAGGCGGGGCTCGACGGGCTGCGCGCGCTGGTGCGGTTCTACGGCTTGCCGGCGACCGTGCTGGTCACCGCGCTGACCGCGACGGCGACCGTCGCCTTGCGCGCGGCGGCTGCCGCGACCACCGCCGAGACGTTGCTGCTGGCCGGCCCCGGCGTGTCCGGGTCCGCCCCGGGCTGGCGGGCGGCGCTGCGGGCCGCCGCTGAGGGGCTGGGCACGGCCGCCTTCGCCTGCCCGACCATGCTCTACGAAGACTGGTCGATCCGCTATGCCGGGTCGCCGTCGCTGCGCTTCTCCGATACCGCGCCCTATGCCGAGGCGCATGCCCCGATGGCCGGGCTGCCGGCCGCGCTCACCGCCGACCGGTCGTTGCAGAGCGCCGCGGTCGGCAACCTCGATTGCTGCCTGGTGCGGCGCGCCGCGCTGATCGCGCTGGACGGCAGCCGCGCGCTCGCCACCGCGGCGGCGCTCGAGCTCGACTTCTTCGGCCGGCTTGCCGCTTCGGGGCTGGCGGGGGTTTGGGTGCCGTCGGTCCGGGTGTTCGCCCCCGAAGCCGCCGACGCGGCGCCGACGCGCACGGCCTTGCTGGTCGATGGGCTGATCCTACGAACCACCTGGCGCCGTGACGAGGAGGCTTCCTGATGCGTGTTCTGGTCATCTCGCACGGCCATCCGGCCTTCTCCATCGGCGGCGCCGAAGTCGCCTCACACGCCTTGTTCCGCGCGCTCAACGCGGCCGGGGCCGAGGCCTACTACCTGGCCCGCGCCGCCCCGCCCATGCGCCGCCATGCCGCCACGCCGCTGCTGAGCCTGCGGCAAGGCGAGCGCGAAACCTTCCTGCACACCGACGTCTGGGACGAGTTCTGGCTGTCCAATGGCGGCCTCGCCGATCTCGGCGGCGCGTTCGCCTCGTACCTGGCGCAGATCCGCCCGGACGTGGTGCATTTCCACCACGTGATCGGCCTCGGCGTCGAGGCGCTGGCGCAGGTGCGGCGGCAATTGCCGCTGGCCCGCATCGTGGTCACGTTCCACGAATACCTGTCGATCTGCGCCAACCACGGCCAGATGGTGAAGACGCAGCGCCGGGCGCTGTGCCACGAGGCCTCGCCTGCCGCCTGCAACGGCTGCTTCCCGCAGCATTCGCCGGCCGAGTTCTCCGGCCGCGAGCGGCACCTCAAGAACCATTGGCTGCTGGCCGACGCCTTCGTCTCGCCGAGCCGGTTCCTCGTCGATCGTTACGTGGCTTGGGGCCTGCCGGCGGACCGCTTCAGCGTGATCGAGAACGGGCTCGAGGGTGGTCCGGTGCCGCCGCGCGCGCTGCCGCCGGCCGGCCGCCGCAACCGCTTCGCGTTCTTCGGCCAGATCAACGAGTTCAAGGGCCTGCACGTCTTGCTCGAAGCGGTCACGCGAGTGCCGGACGAGGTCTGGGGCGACGCGACGCTGAACGTGTTCGGCGGCAACCTCGAGTTCCAGCCCGAAGCGTTCCGCAGCCGTTTCGCCGAGTTGATGGAGCTGGCCGGCCGCCGCGCCCGGTTCCACGGCTCGTATCGGCCGGAGGACCTGCCGCGGCTGATGGGCGGCGTCGATTGGACGGTGATGCCGTCGATCTGGTGGGAGAACTCGCCGGTGGTGATCCAGGAAAGCTTCCTGCACCGGCGGCCGCTGATCGTCAGCGACATCGGCGGCATGGCGGAGAAAGTGCAAGACGGGGTGAATGGCCTGCAGTTCCGCGTGGGCAGCCCCGAGGACCTCGCCGACCGGCTCGGCCGCGCGCTGACCGAACCTGGTCTTTGGCAGCGCCTGGCCGACGCGGCGCCGCTGCCGCTCGACCTCGCCGGCTTCGCCGCCCGGCACCTTGCAATCTACGGGGCAGGGGGCGCTGCGGCCGCCCCTGCGCCGGCACCGGCCGCCGCATCCCGCAAGCGCCGCATTGCGGCTTAACTCAGCACCGGACCAGGAGACGACGCCATGAAGAAGATCCTCGTCATCAGCCCGTCGGGCGAAGTCTACGACCACGACTGCGTCCGTTGGTATACCAAGTCGCGGTTCGAAGTCCTGCCGGATCACTACCACAACATCGGTGATGCGTTTGTTTATGACAGCTCGTTGAAGCTGCTGAATTTCAGCAAGCTCGACGGGGTCAATATCCGCAACGCCAGCGATGCCGATATCGAGCGCTACAACACCGAATACGACTACGCCTTCCTGCGCGGCTCCAACTATCTGCATCCGACGATGGATTGGGAGAACGCGCCCGCGGTGCTGTCGAAGCTGAAGATCCCGGTGCTCGCCTTCGGCATCGGCGCGCAGGCGCCGTCGAAGGGGCCGCTGGTGCTGAGCCAAGCCGCGCGCCGCGTGCTGGCGATGATCGCCGAACGCTCGGTCTCGCTGGGCGTGCGCGGCACCTACACCGCCGACGTGCTGTGGTCGCTCGGCATCCGCAACGCCCGCATCGTCGGCTGCCCCACCATCTTCCGCAACAACAACCCCGGCCTGCGCATCGACCTGCCGGCGATCGAGAACGTCCGCGACGTGGCCTACACGCTGCGCCGCGAGGTGGACCCCTCCTACGCCAAGGACACCGCCCGCTATCTCGACCTGCAGCGCGACACCATCCTCGACCTGTCCCGCCGCTTCCGCCTCGATGTGCTGGCACAAGGCGAAGTCGAGGAGAAGAACATCCTGTGGGGCAACGAGGAGCAGCGCGAGCGAGCCTTCGCGACCCTGCGCGAGCACAATTGGCTGCGCGGCGCCGGTGATCCGATGGAGGTGCTGTACCGCACCAACCTGTTCTATTCGGACGTGGTCGGGGAGTTCGAGCAGAAGCTGCGTGCCAAGGACCTGGTGCTCGGCTACCGGCTGCACGGCAACCTCATGGGCCTCGCAAACGGGGTGCCGTCGGTCTACTTCACCTATGACAGCCGCACCGCCGAATTCGCCGAAACGCTGCAGATCCCGAGCTTCGACGTGTTTGCCGAGAAGCCGTTCCGGCTCGAGGATTACTGGGATCAGGGCCTGTTCGAGAAATTCAACCGCGCCTACTACCTGCGCTACCGGGAAATGCGGCTGTTCCTCGACGAGAACGGCATCGACCACAAGATGGTCGACGAAATGGCCGCCACCCAGGCCCGGCCGGCGGCGATCGCGGCATGAGCGTCGCGGCGGTCGCAGCGTCGCCTGTTGCATCGTCACAGGGCCCGGCCGCGGCAGGTTCGGCGGTGGCCGGATATGTCGAAGCCGTCACCGTCAACGCGGTGCTCGGCTGGGCCTGGGTCGCGGGCCGGCCCGACCGCTTGCGGATGGAGCTTCGCCTCGGCGCCGAAACGGTGGCCGAGGCGGCCGCCGACGAGCTGCGTGAGGACCTGGCCCGCAACGGCATCGGCGATGGCCGGCACGCCTTCACCTTGCCGGTGCCGGACGCGTACCGCCCTCGCCTGGCCGAGCTGCGGGTGTTCGCGTGCCTACCGGATGGCGACGCCGTGCCGCTCGGGACGCCCCCCGTGGACGGCGGGCTGGATGCGCGGCTGCAGGCCTTGCAGCGCGGCATGGAGATGCTGGTCGGCTCGCAACGCGTGCTGCACCGCAACCTGCAGGCCGCTTTGCTTGCACGGGCCGAAGGCACGGCCGCCGCGGCGCAAGCGGCGGAAGCAGGGGACGCGCAGCGGTCGTTGCAGGACGGCTTCGCGACGCTGGAACAGTTCGTGGTGCGGCTGGAAGCGGCGCTGGTCCAAGGCGTCGCTCCGGCCGCGGCGCCGGGCGCGCCGCGCTGGGCCATGCGCGGACTTGCCGCGGCCACCGCGGGGTCGCTGCTGCTGTCCACCTGGGCGCTGCTGCACGCGATGCCGGGCTGACCGATGGCCGCCGATCACCGCTCCGCTGCCGTCCCGACCGCCCCCTCGCTCGATTCGGCGCAGATCCGGCGCACGGCGATCCGCGGCGTGCTGTGCGTCATGGCCCTCAGCTTCGCCTGCAACCTCGGCGTGCTGGCGGTGCCGCTGTTCAACATGCAGGTGTTCAACCGCGTGCTGACGACGCGGAACATCCCGACCCTGACGGCGATGGCGGGCGGCTTGGCAATCATGCTGGTCGCTTACGCGGTGCTGGACGTGCTGCGCGGCCTGGCGCTCGAAGCGGCGGCGGGGCGGGTGACGCGGCAGTTGTCGCTGCCGCTGGTGCAGAGCGTAGCCGCCGGCGGCCGCGGCGCCGGTGCGGCCGCCGAGGCGCTGACGGACCTGGAGCGGCTGCATGGCTTCTTTTCGAGCTCCGCGCCGACCGCGCCGTTCGACCTGATGTGGGCGCCCCTGCTGCTGGCCGTGCTGCTGTCGCAGCATTGGGCCTATGCGGTTTTCGGCGTGGTCTGCATCACGATCCTGGCGGTGATGAACGTGCTCGGCGACGCGATGTCGCGCCACGCCATGCTTGCCGCCAACCAGACCGCAGCCGGGGCAATGCGCGGCGCCGCCGATGCGGTCGGCGCGGCCGAGGTGGTGCTGGCCAACGGCATGCTGCCGGCGCTCACCGGGCGCTGGACGGCGGCCCAAGGCCGCGCCCACGCCCTGGTGCACCGCGCCCTGACCCGCTCGCGCACCATCGCTTCGATCAACTCGGCGCTGCGCATGGCGATGACTGGGGCCATGGTCGGGCTCGGCCTGGTGCTGGCGCTCAACGGCCTCGCCAGCGGCGGGTCCATGGTCGCCGGCAACATGATCCTGGCCAAGCTGCTGCTGCCGTTCCAGAGCCTTTCGTCCACGCGCCGGAGCTGGGTGGACGCGCTGGCCGCCTGGCGCCGGATCCGCGCCGTGCTGGAGCAGACGACGGCGCCGCGTTACGCCCATGCCTTGCCGCGACCCTCGCCGCGACTGGTGGTGGACCGCGCCGTCTACATGCCGCCCGGGGGCGACCGGCCGTTGCTGCGCGGTGTGTCGTTCACCGCCGAACCCGGCGAATGTGTCGGCATCGTCGGCCCTTCCGCGGCGGGCAAGAGCTCGCTGCTGCGGTTGGTGATGGGCATGGTGCCGCCGACGGCCGGCGGCGCCTTCCTCGACGGCACCGGGACCTATCATTGGGAGCGCGAAGACTTCTCCCGGCATGTCGGCTACGTGCCGCAGCGTCTCGTGCTGCTGGACGGCACGGTCACGGAGAACATCTGCCGGCTGGGCCGGCCCGACGTGGCGGCGCTGCTCGAAGCGTCCAAGCGTGCCGGACTGCACCGCATCGTGGCCGGACTGCCGCAGGGCTACGCAACCCGCATCGCCGGCGCCACGCTGTCGAGCGGGCAGCGGCAGCGGGTTGCGCTGGCGCGGGCGCTTTACACCAGGCCGGGGCTGCTGGTGCTGGACGAGCCGACCGCGTTCCTCGACGGCGACGGCGAGGCCGAGTTCGTCCGCTTGCTGGCCCGGCTGCGCGCCGAAGGCACCACGATCCTGCTGGTGACGCACCGGCCGGCGCTGCTCGCCGCCGCCGACCGGTTGATTGTGCTGCAGGATGGGGCGGTCGCGCAGTCCGGGCCGCCGGCCGCGTTGCTTGACGGCTTGACCGGCCAGCGGGTGCGGCCCACGACCGCGGCGCGCGAGCCGGCTTTGTCGGGCGGGTTGTCGTGAGCGCGCGCCGGCAGGTGCAGGGCGTGCTCGCGGCCGGGCTCGCGCTCGCATTGCTGCTGACCGCGTCGGTGAATTTCGCCGCGCTGGTCGTGCCGGTCTACGACATGCAGCTCTACGACCGGGTGTTGAAGAGCCGGAACATGGACACGCTCGGCGTGCTGTCGGTGGCCTGCGCCGCCGGCCTGGTGCTGTTCGCCGTGCTCGATCTCCTGCGGAGCGCCTGCCTCGGAGCGATCGGCGAAGCGGTCGGGCGGCTGCTCGACCCGCTGGTGCTCGACGAGGGGGTGCGCCGCGCCGCCGGCGGCGACCGTGCGGCCGGAACCGAGCTGGTGCGCGACCTCAACGAGATCCAGGGATTCTTGACCTCGGGCGCGGTCGCAGTGCCGCTCGACGCGCTGTGTGCGCCGATCATGCTGGCGGTGCTGTTCATGCTGCACCCGGGGTACGGCTTCCTGGGTCTCGCCGGCGTGTCGGCGCTCGTGCTGGGCGGGTTGCTGACGGAATGGCGGCTGCGCACGGCGCTGCTCGATGCCAAGCGCCGGCGGACCGATGCCGGGCAGGCGCTGGCGCTGGCGCTGGCCGAGCCCGAGGTGCCGGACGCGCTCGGTCTGCTGCCGGCGCTCGGGCGGCGCTGGGCGGCGCGCCACGGCGCGGCGCTTGGTCGAGCTGCACCGGGTCAGCGTCGTCGCCTTGGCGCTGGCCGGCATCGTGCGCCTGGCGCGGCTTTCGCTGCAGGCCGGGGTGATGATCGTGGGGGCGATGCTGGTGATCGCCGGCGCGACCACGCCCGGCAGCATGATGGGCGCCAATCTGCTGATGGGCCGGCTGCTCGGACCGTTCGACCGGCTCGTCGACACCTGGCGCCATTGGACGCTGGCCTTCGCCGCCTGGCGCCGCATCGACGCGCTTCTGCTCTCCCGCACCACGGCCGCCGCTGCGTCGCCTGTGCTCGCCGATGCACCGGCCGGCGTGCTGCTGCAAGACGCCTCGGTGCAGGCCGCGGACGGCCGGACCTTGCTGCACGGCATCGACCTCGTCCTGCGTCCGGGCGCGCTGGTGACGGTGACCGGGCCGAACGGCGCCGGCAAGACCACGCTGCTGCGGCTGCTGGCCGGGCTGGTGCCGCCGGCGTCGGGCGCCGTGCTGCTGGATGGCGCGCCGGTCGCGGGCGGCGCCCAGGTCGGCTATCTGCCGCAATCGGTGTCGCTGCTGGACGGCACGGTGGCCGAGAACATCGCCCGCTTCCGCCAGGATGACCTCGACGGCGCCATCGATGCGGCCCGCCGCGCCGGGGTGCACGACGCGATCGGTCGGCTGCCGCGCGGCTACGATACGACCCTGACCGGGAACGGCGCCGCGCTGTCGGGCGGCATGCGGCAACGGATCGGGCTGGCGCGGGCGCTGTATGGCGGCCCGCGGCTGCTGATCCTGGACGAGCCCGATGCCAGCCTGGACGCCGAAGGCGACGCGGCGCTGCTGGCGGCGCTGCGGGTCTGCTGCGCCGAGGGTGCAATAGTGGTGGTCACCAGTCATCGCCCGGCGTTGCGCGCGGCCGCGGACCAGGTCGTCGCCTTGCGTAGCGGCACCCTGGCGCCCGTCACCGCGCCGGCAACGGGATCGGCCGTCGAGCCGGTGACGGGTCCGGCGGTCGCCCCGGCGATGAGTCCTGTCGTCGCCCCGGCGATGACTCCTGTCGTCGCCCCGGCGACGGTCCCAGCCGTCTCAACGACGGCCCCGGCCTTTCAACGACGGCCCCGGCCGTTGCTCGCGTCACCCTGGCCACCGCCTGAGCGGAGCATCCGATGACCCTTCTTTCGCTCACCACCCCGGCACCGGCGGGTTCCGGCAATCCGCCCTGGCTCGGCGAGGCGGAAGCGGCCTTGCCGCACGCCTCGCTGCGCCGGCTCGCGGCGCTCAGCCTGCTGACGATCCTGCTCGGCTTCGGCGGCTTGGGCGGCTGGGCGAGCGTCGCCAGCGTCGAGAGCGCGGTGCCGGCGAACGGCCTGATCGTGTCCGGCGGCAAGCGCAAGACGGTGATGCTGGCGGAAAGCGGCGTCCTGCGCGAGCTGCTGGTGCGGGAAGGCGACCTGGTGGCCGCCGGGCAGGTCCTGTTCCGGCTGGACGACAGCCAGGTTCGGGCGACCCGCAGCCAGGCGCATGCGGTGTACTGGTCGGCTCGGGCGCGGGCGACGCGGCTGGCGGCCGAGGCGGCGGACCGGCGCGAACTGGCCTTTCCGCCCGACCTGGCCGCGGCCGCGGCCGCTGACCGCGACGTCGCTGCGGCGGTGGAGGGCGAGGCCAGCCAATTCGGCAACCGTTGGGGCGCGCTCGACAGCTCGGTCCTGGTGCAGCGCCGCAAAATTGCCCAAAGCGAGGCGCAGATCGGCGCCATCCGGGCGCAGATCGCCGCTAACGGTACCCGGCTCGGCCTGCTGCAGGAGGAGCAGCAATCGACCGACTACCTGATGTCCAAGGGCCTGGCGACCAAGCCGCGCCAGCTCGAGCTGCGGCGCAACGTCGCCGAAACGCAGGGGCAGATCGGCATGCTGGCGCAACAGATGATCCAGGCGCAGCAGGCGATTGCGCAGACCGAGCTCGAGATCATCAGCGCGATGGAGACGAGGCGCTCCGACATCGCCCGCGAGCGTTCGGAAACCCAGGCCGCCCAAGCCGACGCCGAGCAGCGGTTGGCGGCGGCCAACGACCTGCTGCAGAAGCGGGAGATCGCCGCACCCGAGACCGGCACCGTCACGGACGTCAAGTTCTTTACCCCAGGCAGCTCGATCAACGCCGGGCAGCCCGTCATGGACTTGGTGCCGGGCTCGTCCGAGTTGCTGGTGGAGGGCACGGTGGCGC
Source organism: uncultured Alphaproteobacteria bacterium (assembly GCA_963792675.1). Taxonomy (GTDB): domain Bacteria; phylum Pseudomonadota; class Alphaproteobacteria; order Acetobacterales; family Acetobacteraceae; genus JBBROS01. Next base: position 2,932,779 of record CAWBWT010000002.1, on the reverse strand, counting down.
CCAACGAGGTCGAGCACCTCGAGGTCGGGCAGCGGGTGAACGTCCGGCTGACCGCCTTTAAGGCGCACCGGGTGCCGGTGATCACCGGGCGGCTGACCTATGTCGGCGCCGACCGCCAGCTCGACGCCAACAACCAGCCGGTGTTCCTGATCCGCGCCGCCATCGACCCCGATGCCCTGCGCGACAAGCCGGGCGTCGTGCTGCTGCCGGGCATGCCGGCCGATGTGCTGGTCATCAACGGCGCCCGCTCGGTGCTGGACTTCCTGCTCAGCCCGATCCTGGACAGCCTGCGGCACGCCCTGAAGGAGGAGTAGCTGGGGAGGGCTCGTGAAAAACCGCTAACTCTAGGTTAATAATGCTGCGGGTTGGCATAAGGCATTGATCCATCCTGGGTCTTGATCCATCCAGGAATCCCGTTGGCTGCGCGGCGCCGTGCCGTTGGTATGTGAGGGCGATGGTTTCGCGATCGCTGAAGTCCGCCGTGGATCGATTGGCCGAAGCAGCAGCCGAACCGGAGTTATGGCCGGAGGTGCTGCCGCTGTTGGCCGACGCGCTCGGCGCCGTGGGGGCAGCCTGCTTCGGATGCAACGACCAGACCGCTGGGGTCGAGTGGGCCTGTTTCTGCGGTCCCGCCTCGGCCCGCAAATACATCGACCAATATGCCGCGATTGATCCATATGCGCCGGTGCTGCGTAGGTCCGAGTATGCGGGTTGGCGGTCGCTTGCCGAATGCGTGCCCGGTGAGGTGCTGCGACGCAACGAATGGTACCACGACTACGTCCAGCCGAGCGGCGTAAGCGAGGTCCTCGGCGCCCAAATCTACCGTGCCGGATCGCGCAGCATCTATTTCGGCATGCACTATTCCACGTCGCAGAGCGTCGTGCCGCAGGACGCGCCTGTGCGGCTGCTGCTGCAGCGCCTCAAGGCCGCGGCGGTCGTATGGCATCGCAATCGGGAGCTGATGGTCCACGCGTCCTTGGGGGCATGGACCATCGACCATCATCCGAGTGCGTTGTTCGTCGTCTACGATGGCGGACGCATCATCGAGATGAACGCGGCCGCGGAACGGCTGCTGTCCGGCAGCGACGTGCTCAGGGCCGAGAACGGGCGGCTCGTCGCCGGCGCCCCGACCGACGCCGCCCCGCTTGGCGCCTTGTTGATGGCGGCGGCCGATACTGAAGCGCCTGCACCGGAACAGCGTCTGCTGATCGGGGCCGCACAGGCTGGGCACGGCCACCTAGTGACGGCGTTTCCGCTGCCGAACGCCGGGCCAAAGACGGGCCAGATGGTTCTGCGTGTCACGAGCCTGTTCGCCGACCCGCCCGAAAGCACCGACTTGCAGCAGGTGTTCAGGCTGACGCCGGCGGAAAGCCGGCTCGCCCAGGCGCTGCTGAAGGGCAAGACGCTCGGGGAAATGGTCGAGGAGTTCGGCGTATCGATGCCGACGCTGCGCGTCCAAGTCAGGTCGGTGTTCCGCAAATGCGGCGTCAACCGCCAGGTCGATCTCGTGCGCGTGCTGCTGCGCGCGACCTAGCACATGATCCGATCCATCGGGGTCACCCATCGAATGCGCATGCTCGCAAAACTAAGGAGGCTAGAGTTCAAGCTGATCCGCTTCGATCGGATTGGGCTCTAGCCGACTGGAGCGGGAAACCGGGGGAGGGAGTTGCGCCCGACTTCCTCTTGTCCCGGCAAGTCAGGGCTTTTTGCGACGTGAAGCACTATGCAGCTCAACTAATCCATATAGACTAGATCTTGCGGTTCATCAGGCACCGTCGGCCATCTTGTCATGGTTTCGCGTAATTCTCGGTTCTGATTCCGTGGCATTTGAGAATGGGATTGATGCATGGTCGAACTCGACACTGTTCGAGGAAGTGCTCGGTGAGGGGACCCGATCGAACCGCCAACGTTCGACGCGTCGCCGACCACGCCTGGCGAGAGATGCAGGAGCACGGCGTTCTCCCGAGCCCGCGCAACTTCGAGCTCTGGTATTGCCACCTCGATGGCAGCAACCCGGCGTTGTCGCAGGGCTTGTCGGCCTTGCTCGATGCCGGGGTGTCGCCGACGCCGCAGCAGCTCCGTACGCTCTACTCGAACTTCGTCACGCGTGAGATCGACGTCGAGGCGATCGCCGACCACTCGGAGCAATTGGGCGATGCCGCTCAGTCCCTGGTCGAGCAGGTGTCGGCGAGCCAGACATCGCTGCAAACCTACGGGCGAGCCCTGTCCACGCTGACGGATCAGATGGACCGAGACCGGACGGTCGGCGGCCTGCTGGACGCGCTCACCGTGCTCGCCTCCGAAACGTCACGTGCCAGCGAGCGAAACCGTATCTTGGAGCAGCAGCTGGCGGCGTCGCTGGCGCGCATCGGCAAGCTGCGCACCGAGCTGGTCGATGCGCGGCAGGACGCGACCACCGACGGCTTGACCGGGCTGCGCAATCGCCGCGCCTTGGAGGCGGCCATGCGCCGGGCGATGCGGACCGCCCGCGGCGAGGCCACGCCGATGTCGCTGCTGCTGCTCGACATCGATCACTTCAAGCAGTTCAACGACAATTACGGGCACCGCACCGGCGACCTCGTGCTGCGTTTGGTGGCGGGCATCATCGCCGACAATGTCAAGGGCCGCGACACCGCGGCCCGCTATGGCGGCGAGGAGTTCGCGGTGGTGCTGACGTCGGCGGACCTGCAGGCCGGCTTGACGGTGGCCGGGCAGATCCGGGCGTTGCTCGACGGCAAGAATCTCGTCGCCCGAGGCAAGCAGCAGCCGGCGATGGTGACGTTGTCGGTCGGCGTGGCGCAGTTCCGGCCGGGCGACTCCGTGGGCTCGCTGATCGAGCGGGCCGATGCGGCGCTGTACCAGGCGAAACGCCAGGGCCGGAACCGGGTCTGCTGCGAAGCCCCCTGAGCCGACCCGGCGGTTACGAGCCGTAGGCGCCGCTGCTCGGGAAGCTCTTGCCGTGCCACGTCGTCACGCCGCCGATCGGGTCGGTGTCCCAGTAATTGGCGGCGGCCGCGTCCTTGCGGCAGGCATACGCGCCGAACGGTGCTGACCCGTACTGGGCTTCGCCGCGGCCGAAGTAGTAGCCGGCGTAGCGCTCGGCCCACACCACCGCGTCACGCCCGCACGCCGCCTCGGCTTCGCGTTCCGTGCCATAGGTCGGGAGCCGGCCGAGCATCAGCGCCTCGTCGGCGTCGCCGGAGTTCGCGGCGGCGGCAACCAGCAGCGCCGCCGCCAACACGCCGCCGCGCCCCGTCATGCCGCGCCACCCACGCCCCGCTCCGCCGCGAGGCCGTGCAGCAACGCCAGCGCATACAGCACGGTGGCACGGCGGATCGCGCTGCGGTCGCCGGGGAACAGCACCCGCTCGGTGCGGGTCGGCCGGCCCGTCGCAGCCAGGCCGAACCATACCGTGCCGACCGGCTTCTCAGCCGACCCGCCGCCCGGCCCGGCAACGCCCGTCACCGACACCGCTGCCTGCGCCGTCGAGCGTGCCAGGGCGCCGTCCGCCATCGCTGCGGCAACCGCGTTGCTGACCGCCCCGTGCGCCTCGATCGCGCCCGGCGCGACCCCCAGCATCGCCGTCTTGGCCGCGTTCGAGTAGGTCACGAAGCCGCGGTCCACCACGTCGGACGAGCCGGCGATCTCGGTCAGCGCACCGGCAATCAGGCCCCCGGTGCAGCTTTCCGCCGTCGCCACGGTCCAGCCGCGGCCCCGCATCGCGTCCAGCACCGCGCGTGCCCGATCCATCACCTCCGCATCCATCATCCCAGCCCCTCCAACCCGGCCCAGCGCGCGGCCCATAGCAGCGCCGCGGCGATCGCCCCCGCCAGCACGTCGTCCAGCATGATCCCGGCCGCGCCGTGCTGCCGATCAGCCCACCCGACCGGACCGGGCTTGGCCACGTCCAGCGCGCGGAACAGCGCGAAGGCGGCCAGCAGCCCGAACGGCGTGGCCGCGCCCAGCCCCAGCAGCGCGATCCATTGCCCGGCCACCTCGTCGATCACCACCCAGCCCGGGTCGGCCCGCCGGTCGGTGACTGCGGCCGGGATCACCGCCAAGCCCAGCAGCGTGGCGCCGGCGGCCAGTAACGGCAGCAGCCACCCTGGCCCCTGCATCGCCGCCGCGCCGAACAGCAGCGCCACCAGCGATCCGACGGTGCCCGAAGCGACCGGCGCGTAACCGACGCCGCACACGCTCGCAACCAGCCGCGCCGCGTCCGGGCGCGTCATCCCGGCGCGCCGCTGGACGCGACGAGGCCGGGCCGCTCGACCGGGTGTGGCGCGGTGTCAGCGTTCTGGGCACGGTAGATGACGATGTTCTCGATCACTCGCTGCACATAGTTGCGGGTCTCGTTGAACGGGATCAGCTCGATCCAGTCGATCATCGCCGCGCTGTCGCCGTTGGTCAGCACGTCGAAGCCAACCAGCCAGTCCTGCACCCGGTGCGGCCCGGCATTGTAGCCGGCAATCGCCAGCGGCAGGGCCTGGTTGAACTGCGCGAGCAGGCCCTGGAGGTAGGTGGTACCGAGCCGCATGTTCATCCCGGGGTCGGCGGTCAATGCCGGAATGTCGGGCGCCGCGCCGAGCTTGCGCGCCACCCCGGCCGCGGTGGCCGGCATGAGCTGCATCAGGCCGCGAGCGCCGGACGGGCTCAAGGCCTCGGCGTCGAAGCTGCTTTCCTGGCGGATCAAACCCAGCACGACCGCCCCATCCACCGCGCCCGCCGGCGGGGTGACGGCTGCCGGCCAGCCGGCGCCGGGCAGCATCATGCCGTCCCGACCGGCCCGCCGGGCGATCGCGACCGCCGCGTCCGGCAGCCCGAGCCCCAAGGCGAGCCGCGCCGTCATCGCCCGGTCCGCGGCGTCGGCGGCGGTGGCGTCGAGCCGCAGCAGGAACGGCCTGGCCTGCTTCGGGTCGCCCCACGCCGCCAGCAGCACTGCGGCCCGGGCCGGGTCGCGGGCCAGGAACGGGAGAACCTGGGCGTCGCCCCAGCCGGGGTCGTGCAGCGCCCCCAGCCGCCCGGCCAGCGCGGCCGGATCGTCGCCCAGCGCCATGGCCGCGAGCTGACCGTAATAGGTGGTCGGCCAGCGCGCCGCCGTCGCGTATTCGGCGGCCGCCGCCTCGGGCCGTCCGGCGGCCGCATGGGCGCGGCCCAGCCAGTAATGCGCCCGGGCCTGGGTGATCGCCGCCGCCGACAATCCGGCCAGGGCGGTGAAATGATCGAGCGCGGTGTCCGGCTGCTCGAGCCGGCGGAGTGCGATCCAGCCGGCCAGGAACGCGGCATCGATCGCCGCGTCGGCGGCGGCGGCGGGCGCCCGGACCACGGCATAGGCGGCGCCGGCATCGTTGGCGCGCAGCATCCGGCGCGCGAGCAGGTTGCGCTCGTCCCAGAACGCGGTCCGCCGCTCGGGCGCCGCGTCGCGTTCGGCGGCCGAACCCGGCCCGGCCCAAACGTCGGCCGCGTCACGGTCCTGCCCGGCGCGGCGATACCAGCGCGCCAGCTCCAGCACCAGCGCCGGGTCGGACCGGGCGGCGGTGCCGGGCAAGGCGGTGAACAGAGCCGGGGCCGTCGCCTCGTCGCGCCGCAGCGCTAGGCGGGCGTCGGCGGCGGGCCGCATCGGCGCCGGCAGCCGCGCCGCCTGGCGCGCCGCCGCGCCACCCGCGGCCGCGGTCTCGCTCCAGGCCAGCCGGTCGAAGCGGCGCCACTGGTCGTCGGCGGTGAGCTGCGGCGACCAGCGCTTCAGGAACGCGGCCTCGCCGGGCGCGTCGGTGATGCCGGCGACCCAGGCCCGTCGCGCGGCGGCGGCGGCGCTGTCCGGCGCGCCGCCGCTCGCCGCCGCTTCGGCGCAGCGCAGCAGCGACGGCACCGCCTGGGGCGGCTGCTTGCGGCAGATCTCCAGCACCGTCGGCATGTCGCGGTCCACCGCGAGCGCGTCCTGCAGGCGGCGGCTGAGCACAGCCTGGTTGGGCCAATCCGGGTGCTCGGCCATGAACGCCGCGATCTCCGCCGAACGGCCGGCGCCGGGCGTCAGCAGGCGGTAGTACAACACGAGCTGGCGGACGAGCGGGTCGGCGGCGCCAGCGGCGATCGCCTCCGCCTGCTCCCAGCGGTTGGCGCGAATCGCGTCCAGCATCGTTTCCGCGCGGGCCAACCCCGGCATGACCAGCAGCATCGGCAGCAGCACCGGCAGGAGCGGCAGGAGTTGCATAGCCGCTTGTAGCGCGGGAGCCGCTCTGCGCCCAAAGCGTTTCCCATCTCCGGCGGGACGGACTAGGTTGCGCGCCCGCCTGCGCCATTCGTGGAGACTGACAGCATGTTCAAGGGTTCGCTCGTCGCCTTGATCACCCCGATGCGGGCCGACGGCGCCGTGGACGAGGACGCGTTCGCCCGCTTCGTCGATTGGCAGATCGGCCAGGGCACGAACGGGATCGTGCCGGTCGGCACCACGGGGGAAAGCCCGACCTTGAGCCATGCGGAGCATGTGCGCGTGGTCGAGATCGCGGTCGAGGCGGCGGCCGGGCGGGTTCCGGTGATCGCCGGCGCCGGCTCCAACAGCACCGCCGAGGCGATCGCGCTGACCCGGCAGGCCAAGGAGGCCGGCGCCGACGCGGCGCTGGTGGTGACGCCCTACTACAACAAGCCAACTCAGGCGGGGCTCGAGCTGCACTACCGCGCCATTGCCGACGCGGTCGAGTTGCCGGTCGTGATCTACAACATCCCGTCGCGCAGCATCGTCGACATGAGCGTGGAAACGATGGCGCGCCTGGCCAAACATCCCAATATCGTCGGTGTGAAGGACAGCACCGCCAACCTGGCTCGGCCGCTGCACCAGCGCCGCGCTTGCGGCGAGGCGTTTTGCCAGTTGTCGGGCGAGGACCATACCGCACTGGCGTTCCTGGCGGCGGGCGGGTCGGGCTGCATCAGCGTCACCGGCAACCTGGCGCCCGCTCTGTGCAGCGAGATGCACGGGGCCTGGCAGGCGGGCGACACGCACCGGGCGATGGGCATCCAAGACCGGCTGCTGGCGCTGCACGACGCGATGTTTGCCGAAACCAGCCCGGCCCCGGTCAAGTACGGGGCCAGCCTGCTCGGCCATGGCAGCGACCATTGCCGCCTGCCGCTGGCCCCGGTCAGCGAAGGCGTGCGGGCCCAGGTGCGCGCCGCGATGACGGGGGCTGGCCTCCTCAACTAGATGGCAGCCACAACCAAGAAAAGCGGACTGATCAGCCACGGCATCGCCGCCCAGAACCGCAAAGCGCGGTTCGACTACACCATCAAGCAGACGATGGAGGCCGGGCTCGTGCTGAAGGGCCCCGAGGTCAAGAGCCTGCGCCATGGCCGGGCCACGCTGACCGAGGCGTGGGCCGGGGAGCGGGAAGGCGAGCTGTTCCTGTTCAACTGCTACATCCCGGAATATCAGGGCGGGGTGCTGAGCCGGTTCGAGCCGCGGGCGCCGCGCAAGTTGCTGCTCAAGCGCAAGCAGATCGACAGCCTGCTCGGGGCGGCCACGCGCGACGGGATGACGCTCGTGCCGCTCGACATCCACTTCAACGAGAAGGGCATGGCCAAGGTGCTGATCGGCGTCGGCGCCGGGCGCAAGAAGCAGGACAAGCGCCAGGCCGTGGCAGCGCGCGACTGGCAGCGGGACAAGGCCCGGCTGATGCGGGAAAAGGGCTGAGCCGTCAGTCGCTTGCGCCTGCTCCGCCTCGAACCAACCCCGGCAACCGGCGCTGACAAAACCGATCGGTTCATGGGAGGCGGCGCGTCTGGCCCCGGACTATTGCTCACGCGCATCAACCGGACAGTGCCGATGACCGATCTCACCCGGCGTACCCTGCTGACCTTGGCCGAGTTCGTCGTCGCAATCGCGGTCGGCGTTGCCGCCATCTCCACCGCTCGGGCACAGATGCAGGTGATCTATCCCGATCGGGCCGTCGCGAGCGGCTTCAGCGGCGGGTCCGGCGGCCAAGCGACGGCGCGGCGGGCCGGCAACGGGCACTACTTCTTTGTCGTCGAGGTGAACGGCGTGCCGATCAACATGATGTTCGACACCGGCGCCAGCGACATCGCCCTGCGCGCCGAGGACGCCGTCAAGGTCGGCATCGATGTGGCCAACCTGAACTTCTCCAAAGTCTACAGCACGGCGAACGGAACGGCCCGCAGCGCACCGGTGGTGCTGGAAGCGGTGACGATCGGCGGCATCACCCGCCGGAACGTGCGGGCGTCGGTGTCGCAGCCGGGGCAGCTCGGCATCAACCTGCTCGGCCAAAGCTTCACCTCGAGCCTCGCCGGGCTCAAGGTCGAGGGTGACACGCTGATCCTGCAGGGAAGCCCGTAGCGCCCGCACCGCTCGCGGCACCACCTCGTGGCATATGTCCAGAACCGCCCGATCCTGATACATCGTCGGGGCCGATCAGGGCAGGAGGCGGACATGGGCATCTCGCGTCGAGCAGCATTGGCTGGGGCCGGCGTCCTGCTGTCGGCAGCGGCGCCGGACCCGGGTCCGGCCTGGCAGTTCAAGATGACGGCTATCGACGAGGGCACGCTCGACTTCGCTTCGCTGCGCGGCAAGGTGCTGCTGGTCGTCAACACCGCCAGCTATTGCGGCTACACGCCGCAATACAAGCAGCTCGAAGCCCTGCACCGCGATCTCTCGCCGCGCGGCTTCGCGGTGGTCGGCATCCCGAGCCAGGATTTCGGCCAGGAAAAGGGCAGCAACGCCGAAGTGGCGCAGTTCTGCGAGCTGACCTACGGCGTGGATTTCCCCATGGCCGGGCTGAGCCACGTGACGGGCAGCAAGGCGGTGCCGTTCTATCAGTGGGTGCGCGCCCAGACTCGCTGGGAGCCGAAGTGGAACTTCTACAAGGTGCTGATCGGCCGCGACGGCGGCATCGTCGGCACCTACGCCTCCGACGACCTGCCGGACGCGGGCCGGTTGCGGCAGGCGATCGACAAGGCGGTGGCGGCGCCCGCGGTCAGCTGATGAGGCGGTCGATCACGCCGATCACGTCCTCGAACATCGCCGTCGTCAGCACGCCGGTGTTCGTGTTGTAGCGGGACACGTGGTAGCAGTCGGCCAGCACGAGGCCGTTCGGCATCGTCATCAGCGCGCCGTGCTTGAACGGCATCCGGCTCGGCACCGAGCCCATCGCCCGCACCGTCGCGTTATGCGACAGCACGCCGAGCGCCATCACCACTCGCAGGTTCGGCATCGCTGCCAGCTCGCCCGCCAGGAAGCCGTTGCAGGTTCGCACCTCGGCTGGCTCCGGCAGGTTCTTGGGCGGCACGCAGCGCACTGCGTTCACCACCCGGCACCGCTCCAGCACCAGCCCATCGTCCGGGCGGGCTTCGTAAGCGCCGCGGGCCAGGCCGAACTTCAGCAGCGTGGTGTAGAGCAGCACGCCGGCATGATCGCCGGTGAAGGGGCGGCCGGTGCGGTTGGCCCCGCGCACCCCGGGCGCCATGCCGACCACCAGCAAGGGCGCCCCGAGCGGGCCGAAGCTGGGAACCGGCGCGTTAAACCAGTCCGGGTTCTCCGCCGCATTGGCCCGGCGGTAGGCCACCAGGCGAGGGCAGAGCGGGCAGTCGGGAGCGGGCTGCGCCGGTGCCGGGTTGGTCGCCGGGGCGACTGCCGGGGCGGACGGGCGCTCAGCTGGCGTCGGGGGTATCGTAGGTCTCCGGCGGCACGCGCGCGGGGGCGCGGCGAACCTCGCTGGCGCGGCGGGTGAATTCGGGCGCGATATCGGCCAGCTCGACGAAGCGGTCCGCCTGGCGGCGCAGCTCGTCGGCCACCATCGGCGGCGAGGTGCGCACCGACGACACCACCGTGACCCGCACGCCTTGCCGCTGCACCGCCTCGACCAAGCGGCGGAAGTCGCTGTCGCCGCTGAACAGGATGGCGTGGTCGAGCCGTGGCGCCAGCTCGAGCATGTCCACCGCGAGCTCCACGTCCATGTTGCCCTTGATGCGGCGACGCCCGTTGGCGTCGGTGAACTCGCGCGCCGTTTTGGTCACCAAGCTATAACCGTTATAGGCGAGCCAGTCCGTCAGCGGGCGGAGCGGCGAATACTCCTCGGTATCGAGCAGGGCGGAGTAGTAATAGGCGCGAACCACGTTCGTTTTCGACCGAAAATACTCCAGCAGGTTGCGGTAATCCACGTCGAACCCGAGATGACGCGCGGCCGAGTACAAGTTGGCGCCGTCAATGAAAAGTGCGGTCCGCTCAGTGGAAACGAAAATCATCTTATGCCCCTTCGCCGCTCAAGAGTTGGGCTATTTGAAAAGCTTATCCGATCGCCGCATAAACTGGAAGTTGAAATGCTGCACCGCACGACTCTGGTCGCCATCGGCTCGAATCTCCCTGGTCCGGCGGGGCAAACGCCGCGCGACGCCTGTGAGTGGGCCATCAAAAGGTTGTGCCGGCTGCCCGGGTTGCAACTGGACGCCCGGTCCCGCTGGTACCGGTCTGCGCCGGTGCCGCCGTCCGGGCAGCCGGATTATGTGAATGGCGCCGTTCGCCTGCAGGGCGATGTCGAGCCCGCGGCGCTGCTCGCCGCCCTGCACGCGATCGAGGCGGACGCGGGTCGGACCCGTTCGGCGCTCAATGCCGCACGCACCCTCGACCTCGACCTGCTGGCGATGAACGATCTCGTCCAGCCCGGCCCGCCGGTGCTGCCGCATCCCCGGCTGCACGAGCGGGCGTTCGTGCTGCTGCCGCTGCTGGACATCGCGCCGGGCTGGGTACATCCTGAATTTGGGAAGAGCGTTGCGGAACTGGCGGCCGGCGTCGATACGTCCGGTTGCGAGCCGTTTGACATTGCCGCGCTTGCGTCGCCGGACTCGAGCCCCTAGATAACGGCGTTCATCGATTGCGGAGATGCGGCGCATGGCGCGCGTTACTGTTGAAGACTGCGTCCAGAAGATCCCGAACCGGTTCGAGCTCGTCTTGCTGGCGGCCCAGCGCGCCCGCAACCTGAGCCGCGGCGAGGAGCTGACGGTCGATCGCGATGACGACAAGAACCCGGTCGTGGCCCTGCGCGAGATCGCCGAGGAAACCATCAGCCTGCCCGGCTTGGAGCAGGACCTGGTGAAGTCGCTGTCCCGTGCGCCGGAGCCCGAGCCGGCCGACGAGGAGGTGCTCGACCTCATCCCCACCGACCAGAACATCTTCGGGCTGCAAGACGTCTCGGCCGAGGAGGAGGCGTCGAGCCTTCCGGTCGAGGACCTCTCGCCCGAGGATCTCGAGGCTGCGATCGAAGCGGAGTTGGGTGGTCGCCCGCGCCGCTGATGGTCTGATGCCGGGCGGGGCGGGATGATCGATCGTCCTGCCCCGTTCCGCGCGCCCGACGGCCTCGCCTCCGACACCGCCGCGGACCGGCCGCGCGTGGTCCGTCAGTTCGAGCTGACGGAGAAGGTCCGCGGCTACGACCCCAAGGCCGATATCGACATGCTGGACGCCGCCTACGTCCTCGCGGCGCAGGCGCACGGCCAGCAAGTACGGGACAACGGCGACCCCTACATCACCCACCCGCTCGCCGTCGCCGACATCCTGGCCGGCTACCGGCTGGACACGGCGAGCATCGCCACCGCGTTGCTGCACGACGTGATCGAGGATACCGCGATCACCAAGGCGGAGATCGACCGGCGCTTCGGCCCGGTGGTCGGCGGCCTCGTCGACGGCGTCACGAAGCTGACCCGGCTCGAGCTCAACTCCGACCGCACCAAGCAAGCTGAGAACTTCCGCAAGCTCGTCCTCGCGATGAGCAAGGACATCCGTGTCCTGCTCGTGAAGCTGGCGGACCGGCTGCACAACATGCGCACGCTGCATTTCGTGCAGAAGCCGGATCGCCGGCTGCGCATCGCCCGTGAGACGATGGAGATCTACGCACCGCTCGCCGAGCGGATCGGCATGGAGAGCGTTAAGAACGAGTTGCAAACGCTGGCCTTCGCGCAGATCGAGCCGGAGGCCTATGACACCATCCAGGCCCGCTTGAACTTCCTGCGCGGGCAGGGCGCCGACGTCATCGAGGAGATGCGCGACGAGCTGACCCGGGTCTGCACCGAGGCTGGCGCCGCGCCGATCGAGATCACCGGGCGCGAGAAGTCGGTCTACTCCATCTGGGAGAAGATGCAGCGCCGCAACGTGGCCTTCGAGCAGCTGTCCGACATCATGGCGTTCCGCGTGATCGTGCCGTCGCGCGACGCCTGCTACGTGGCGCTGGGCGCCATCCACGCCGCTTATCCGGTGATCACCGGCCGCTTCAAGGACTACATCAGCACGCCGAAATCGAACGGCTACCAAAGCCTGCACACCGGCGTCACGCTGCGGGCGCCGCGCAACCAGAAGATCGAGGTGCAGATCCGCACCGAGGACATGCAGGACATTGCCGAGAACGGCGTTGCCGCGCACTGGCTCTACAAGCAAAGCGATGCGTCCACCACGGAATTGCAGCAGTTCCGCTGGGTGTCGGATCTGCTCGAGATCCTGGAGAACTCGCAGACTGGCGACGAGTTCCTGGAAAACACCAAGCTCGAACTGTACCAGGACCAGGTCTTCTGCTTCACGCCCAAGGGCCAGCTGATCCCGCTGCCGCGCGGCGCCACGCCGATCGACTTCGCCTATGCCGTGCACAGCCAGGTCGGCGACACCTGCGTCGGCGCCAAGGTGAACGGCCGGCTGATGCCGCTGCGGCACGAGCTGCAGAACGGCGACCAAGTCGAGGTCATGACCGCCCGCGGCGGCACCCCGAGCCCGGCCTGGGAACGCTTCGTCGTCACCGGCAAGGCGCGCGCGCGCATCCGCCGCTACGTCGCCCAGCAGCAGCGCCAGGGCTACATCGACCAGGGCCGCGCCGCGCTCGCCAAGGCGTTCCGCCAGGAAGGCGTGGACGGGTCGGAGAAGGTGCTGGACGGCGCGTTGAAAACGCTGAAGGCGGCCACGCTCGACGACCTCTACGTCGCGGTCGGCAACGGCAATTTGGGTCCGAAGGACGTCGTCCACGCCGCCTACCCGGATCTGCGTCAGGCGCCGCGCGCGCCGCGCATGCTGCCGAGCTTGCCGTCCCGCGCCGGGCGCTCGTCCGGCCACGCCGAGGGCATGCCGATCACCGGCTTGGTCGCCAGCATGGTCATCCACTACGCCGGCTGCTGCCATCCGCTGCCCGGCGACCGCATCGTCGGCATCGTCAGCACCGGCAAGGGCGTCACCATCCACACGCGCGATTGCCCGACCGCGGAGGCGTTCTCGGCCACGCCGGAGCGCTACCTGGACGTGGACTGGGACACCGCCGAGGTGGCGCGCAGCAAGTCCACGCATACCGGGCGCATCAGCGCCATCGCCAACAACACGCCCGGCGCGCTCGCGACCCTGACCAACGCCGTCGCCAAGCAGGACGGGTCGATCACCAACCTCAAGGTGGTCAACCGGCAGCAGGATTTCTTCGAGGTGCTGCTCGACGTCGAGGTGCGCGACGTCCGCCATCTCGGCAACGTCATCGCCGGGCTGCGCGCCGCCGGCGGGGTGACGCAGGTGGAGCGGGCGAAGGGATGAGGCCGGCGCGGCAGCAGAGTCCCGAGTTCGCGCCCGGGACGCATGGTTCCGCGCGTCCGGTGATCCTCGGGACCGGCAGCGACCTGTGCGACATCAGGCGCATCGAGACGGTGCTCGAGCGGCACGGCGACCGCTTCATCCAGCGCGTCTTCACCGAGACCGAGCGCGCCCGGCTGCTCCGCCGCGCCCCGGCGCTGCATGCCGGGACCTTCGCCAAGCGCTTCGCCGCCAAGGAGGCCTGCGCCAAGGCGCTCGGCACCGGCTTCGCGCGCGGGGTGTTCCACTCCGACCTCGGCGTGGTCAACCTGCCGTCGGGGCAGCCGACCATGCGCCTGACCGGCGGCGCGCTCACCCGGCTGCAGGCGATGCTGCCCGCGGGCACAGAGGCGGCGGTGCACCTGACGCTCACGGACGAATACCCGTACGCCTTCGCCCAGGTGATGATCGAGGCCGTTCCCGCCCGGCCGGTTCCTTGACAGCCTGCACGCAATCCGGTTGATCCGGCGCTCACGTGAACCGGATTATCCCCCCTGCCATGGCGAAGCCGAAATCGGGCGGTCTGCTCGAGAACGTCAAGACGATCGTCTATGCCGGCCTGATCGCGGTCGGTATCCGCACCGTCGCGTTCGAGCCGTTCAATATCCCGTCCGGCTCGATGATCCCCACCTTGCTGGTCGGCGACTACCTGTTCGTTTCCAAATACAGTTACGGCTACTCGCGCTACTCGATCCCGTTTGCGCCCGACTTGTTCCAGGGCCGCATCTTCGGCCGCCTGCCCACCCGCGGCGACGTCGCCGTCTTCAAGTTCCCCCGCGACAACCAGACCGACTACATCAAACGCATCGTCGGCTTGCCCGGCGACCGCATCCAGATGAAGGCCGGCCAGCTTTACATCAACGGCACCCAGGTGCCGCGTGTCCCCGAGGGCGAGTACACCGCCGACGACGACGGGCGCCGCACGCTGGCCAAGGAATACCGCGAGACCTTGCCGAACGGCGTGCAGCACGACCTGCTGAAGATGACCGACGAGGGCTTTCCGAACGACACCCCCGAATACAAGGTGCCGGAGAACCACGTCTTCGCCATGGGCGACAACCGCGACAACTCGGTCGATAGCCGCTTCATGAGCGGGCAGGGGGTCGGGTTCGTGCCGGTCGAGAACCTGGTCGGCCGGGCGGAGTTCCTGTTCTTCTCCATCGATGGCCGCTACCCCTGGTGGCAGGTCTGGGAGTGGCCGTTCGAGATCCGCTGGAACCGCCTGCTGCGCGGGGTCGGTTGACGCCGGACCCCCAAGCGCAGACGCGACGCAGACGCAGACGCAGACGCAGACGCAGCGGCAAGCGGCCGAGGCCATCCTCGGCCACGTCTTCACCCGGCCCGAGCTGCTGATCGAGGCGCTCACCCATCGCTCGGCCGCCCATGGCAACCGCACACTCGGCCGCGGCGAGCGGCGCGGCGTCGGCTCCAACGAACGGCTCGAGTTCATCGGCGACCGCGTGCTGGCCTTGGTCGTCGCCGAGTGGCTGATCGAGCGCTACCCGACCGAGCAGGAAGGCGAGCTCGGCCGCCGCTTCGGTCACCTCGTCAGCCGCCCGGTGCTGGCCGGGATCGCCGACGCGCTCGGGCTGCAGGCGGCCTTGGCGATCGCGCCCAACGAGGTCCGGGCCGGCGTGGGTGGCTTGGCCAATACCCTAGCCGACGCGCTCGAGGCGACGATCGGCGCCCTGTTCCTCGATGCCGGCCTCGACGAGCCGCGCCGCTTCATCCGCGGCGCTTGGGCAACTGCCATGGAGGCGCAGGTCCGGCCGCCGAAGGACAGCAAGACCGCGCTGCAGGAATGGTTGATGGCGCGCGGCCTGCCGTTGCCCGAGTATGTCGTGACCGAGCGGAGCGGGCCCTCGCATGCGCCGCAGTTCGTGGTCACCGTCAGCGGCGCCGGGCAGCAGGGCACCGGCGCCGGCGGCAGCAAGCGCGAGGCGGAGCGGACGGCCGCCTCCGACCTGTTGGGAAGGTTGGCATGATGAGCGACACAGGCCCCGATCACTCGGCCACCGCCTCGCGATGCGGCTTCGTCGCGATCGTCGGCGCGCCCAACGCCGGCAAGTCCACGCTGCTGAACCGGCTGACCGGCGCCAAGTTGTCGATCGTCAGCCCCAAGGCGCAGACGACCCGGTTCCGCGTGCTCGGCATCCTGATGCGCGGCGCGAGCCAGATCCTGCTGGTGGACACGCCCGGCATCTTCGCCCCGAAGCGACGGCTGGACCGCGCCATGGTGCGCGCCGCCTGGTCCGGCGCCGAGGACGCGGACCTCACGCTGTTCCTAGTGGACGCCCGGGCCGGCGCCGTCGAGCCGGTGCGCGAGATTGCCCGCACGCTGGCCGAGCGTGGACGGCGCACCTGGCTCGTGTTGAACAAGCTCGACCAGGTGGCGCCGCATCAGCTGCTGCCGCTGACCGCCGAGCTGTCGACCATCCTGCCGGCCGAGGAAACGTTCATGGTCTCGGCCAGCACCGGCGACGGCCTCGACCGGTTGCTGGACCGGCTGCAGGAAGCGGTCCCGCTGGGTCCGCACCTCTACCCCGACGACGACCTGACCGACCTGCCGGACCGCCTGCTGGCCGCCGAGATCGTGCGCGAGCAGGTCTTCTTGCAAATTCACGAAGAAATCCCTTACGGCTGCACCGTCGAGACCGAGAGTTTCACCGAGCGCAAGGACGGCTCGGTGCGGGTGGACGCGACGATCTACGTCAGCCGCAACGGCCACAAGGCGATCCTGATCGGCGCCGGCGGCAGTCGCATCCGCGAGATCGGCGCCAAGGCGCGCGCGCATCTGACGCAGTTGCTGGAGCGGCCGATCCACCTGTTCCTCAACGTCAAGGAACGCGCCGGCTGGGACGAGGAAACCGCCCGGCTACGGGCACTAGGCCTAGAGGACACGGATTGAAGGCCGTCCACGCCTCTCCGCTGACGTCATTACCGCCCCAACCCACGTCATCCCCGGGCTCGACCAGGGGATCTCTCGCCCGCGGGAACGCAGTCGGCCGACCCCCGCGAGATGGCCGGATCAAGTCCGGCCATGAGGTCGGGGCCAGATCGCCCCAACCCACGTCATCCCCGGGCTCGACCCGGGGATCTCTCACCCGCGGGAACGCAGTCGGCCCAGCCGCGCGAGATGGCCGGGTCAAGCACGGCCATGACGTCACGACGGTTGCGTAACCTATGGAATGGGACGCCCCTGCCGCCATCCTCGACGTGCGCCCGTACAACGAGGCCGACGCTTTGGTGACGGTCATGACCGAGCTGCACGGCGCCCATCGCGGACTCGCCCGCGGCGGGCTGTCGCGGCGGCATGCCTCGATGTGGCAGCCGGGCAACCTGGTGCAGGCGCGCTGGGTGGCCCGGCTCACCGACCAGCTCGGCACCATCAGCGCCGAACTCGTGCATGCCGGGGCGGCGCTGGCGATGGACGATCCGCTGCGGCTCGGCGTGCTCTCGGCCGCCTGCGCCGTCGCCGAGGGGGCGCTGCCGGAACGGGAGCCGCATCCGATCGTGTTCGGCGGCCTGGTCGGGCTGATCGCCGGCCTCGCCGACGACCCGGCTCCGGTCGAAACGCTGGTCCGCTGGGAGGCGGCGTTGCTGGCCGAGCTGGGCTACGGGCTCGACCTTGCCGCCTGCGCCGTCACCGGAGAAACGGAAGGGCTGCGCTACGTGTCGCCCCGCAGCGGCCGGGCCGTCTCCGACACGGCGGCCGGCGCGTGGGCGGCACGCCTGCTGCCGCTGCCGGCGTTTCTGGCCGGAGGCGCCGGGAACATGGCCGATTGGCGCGACGGGCTACGCCTGACCGGCCATTTCCTTGCCCGCGACGCATTCGGCCACCAGCACCGCCCGTTGCCCGTTGCACGGGCGATGCTGTACGACCGGGTCTCCGCGCTTGCTGCCGACTCCAGCCCGGATTAACGTGTTCGCAATATGTTCTTGGTAAACGATGTCTGACCTGACCGGCACGATCGAAAAGACCCGGCTCGAGGACGCACTCGGCGAGCGCTACCTCGCCTATGCGCTCAGCACCATCATGTCGCGCAGCCTGCCCGACGTGCGCGATGGGCTGAAGCCGGTGCACCGGCGGCTGATCTACGCCATGCACCAGCTCCGGCTCGACCCGGCCAGCGGCTTCAAGAAATGTGCCCGCGTGGTCGGCGACGTGATCGGCAAATACCACCCCCACGGCGACGCCTCCGTGTACGAGGCCCTGGTCCGGCTCGCCCAGGAGTTCGCAGCCCGGTACCCGCTCGTCGAGGGTCAAGGCAATTTCGGCAACATCGACGGCGATAATGCCGCGGCCATGCGGTACACCGAAGCGCGCCTCACCGAGGTCGCGCAAACCCTGCTGGCCGGCATCGACGACGACGCCGTCGACTTCCGCGCCACCTACGACGGCGAGGAGCACGAGCCGGTGGTGCTGCCGGGCGGCTTCCCCAACCTGCTCGCCAACGGCGCCGCCGGCATCGCGGTCGGCATGGCCTGCTCCATTCCGCCGCACAATGCCGGCGAGGTCTGCGCGGCGGCGATCCACCTAGTGCGCAACCCCGAGGCGACCACCGAGGAGCTGCTGGCGCACATGCCCGGCCCCGACTTCCCGACCGGCGGCACGATCATCGAGGACCGCGCCTCGATCCTGCAAGCATACGAAACCGGGCGCGGCGGCTTCCGCATGCGCGCCAAATGGGAGGTCGAGCGCGGCCGGCTGGGCATGTGGCAGGTCGTCGTCACAGAGATCCCTTACCAGGTGCAGAAGGCCAAGCTGGTCGAGCAGATCGCCGCACTGATGGAGGAGAAGAAGCTCCCGTTCCTCGGCGACGTCCGCGACGAGAGCGCCGAGACGGTGCGCCTCGTGCTCGAGCCCAAGACCCGCACCGTCGAGCCGGCGGTGCTGATGGAGACGCTGTTCCGCGCCACCCAGCTCGAAACCCGGTTCGGCCTCAACATGAACGTGCTGACCGCCGACCGGACGCCTCGCGTCCTGAGCTTGAAAGGCGTGCTGCGCGAATGGCTCGACCACCGCCAGGAGGTGCTGGTCCGCCGCACCCGGCATCGCCAGGCGGCGATCGCGCGCCGGCTCGAGGTGCTGGACGGCTACCTCGCCGTCTACCTCAACCTCGACGAGGTGATCCGCATCATCCGCGAGGAGGACCAGCCCAAGCCCGCGCTGATCGCCCGCTTCACGCTGACCGACGTGCAGGCCGAGGCGATCCTCAACATGCGCCTGCGCTCGCTGCGCCGGCTCGAGGAGATGGAGATCCGCAAGGAGCACCGGGCCTTGACCCGGGAAGGCAAGGAGCTGGCGGCGCTGCTGGCCGACGTCGGGCTGCGCTGGGCCCGCATCGCCGATGAGCTCGAGCAGACCCGCCAGAAATTCGGCGCGGGCCCGCTCGGCGACCGCCGGTCGGTGATGGGCGACGTGCCGGACGCGGTCGAGGTGGACGCCGACAGCCTGATCGAGCGGGAGCCGATTACCGTCATCCTGTCCGACAAGGGCTGGATCCGCGCCGTCCGCGGCCACCTCGCCGACGGCGCCGAACTCAAGTTCAAGGACGGCGACAAGCTCGCGCTGCTGGTGCCGTGCCAGACCACCGACCGGCTGTGCCTGATCGCCACCGGCGGCCGCGCCCATACGCTGCGTGCCGGCGACCTGCCGCGCGGCCGCGGCGACGGCCAGGCGATCCGCCTAGTCGCCGAGATGGCGCCGGACGACGACGTCGCCGCCTTGTTCGTTTGGCGCGAGGGGGCGAAGTACCTGATCGCCAATGACGCCGGCCGCGGCTTCGTGGTGCCGGCCGCCGAGCTGCTGGCCGAACGGCGCACCGGACGCACGGTGATGAATCTCCGGCCCGGCGAGCGCGTGCGGCTCTGCGTGCCCGCGGTCGGTGACCACGTCGCCGTGATCGGCACCAGCCGCAAGCTGCTGGTGTTTCCGCTCGATCAGGTGCCGGAAATGGGGCGCGGCGCCGGGGTAATGCTGCAAAAATACGCCGGCGGCAAGCTGGCCGACGCCCGCGTGTTTGCCATCGCCGACGGGCTGACCTGGCGCCTCGGCGAGAACCAGCGGCGCGAGATGTCGATCCGCGACTGGCTCGGCGCCCGCGCCCAGGTGGGCAAGCTGCCGCCCAACGGCTTCCCCCGCGACAACCGGTTCGGCTAGCCTCGCCGAACTCAGCGAGTGGCGGGGCGGGGGCGTTGTCCCGCCGAATTCTCGGCTGAACCTGCAAGATTTCCGGATCCCGTTAGGTCTCTCGAAACCATTGCCGCGCATGCTGCACAGCCAGGGCCCGCTTTTGGGCACCTGAAGCAGGAGACAGGTCGGTGGGAGCGAGCCCGGCGCCCACAGGAGAGAGCGGCCAAGCCGCGTTGCTGGCGTTGTCGAACGCATTGACGGTGCTTGCGCGCCGGCTGCGGACCGGCGCCGTGGCGGCCGACGATTTCGCCCGGCTGAAAGCGCGTGCGACGGCGATCGCCGCCCAGGTTTGGGAGTTGCGGACCACGCGCTGGGCGTTCGTCGAGAACGCGGCCAAGCTGGCCGACGACCTCGTCGCCTTCGCGGAGCAAACCCGGGACGCGTCGGCGCGCGCCGCGGCCATGGTGTCCGGCAACGTTGCGGTCATCGAGACGCTCGAGGTGCACGCCGCCCGGATTGCGGCCCTGCACGTAAATGGCGGCACCGATGCAGTGTTGCGGCGCGAGGCGATCCGAGCGGAGTTGCAGCCGCTCGAGGCGACGATGGTGGCCTTCCGCGCAAGGCTGGCGGTCGAGCACAGCGCCTCCGAGGAGGCCAAAGGCCTGGCCAGACGCGCGTCTGTCTTGGCCGAATGCGCCCTCGGCTTGCGCGGCGGCGGCCGGTCCGGCGGAGGCCGCCGCGGAGGAGGTCCACAAGGCCCTGTCCACGTTCGTCGCCGATGCGAACACGGTGGCGCAACGGATCGCCCGGGCCGCGACCGGCACCGGGATAGCCGCAGCGCAGCTGGCGCCCGGGTTCGCAAACCTTGCTGCTGACGCCGGCCCCGAGGGGCGAGGCCGCGCGGGCGTTTTTGTTCAGCCGGGAGGCTTGCGTTGGTGACCGTAAGCGAGGGTCGGCGCCCGTCCGCTGACACTCCTGGCTTCCCCCGCCCCGGCGGCGGGGCAGCGCCCTTTCGGCCGGGCTGTCCGGGGATGGACGGCTGTAAGCGTGTGGGTTAGAGCAATCAAACGGAGGCGTTTTGGTCGGATAAACTTGCTCTTCTCTCGAATGTTGGAGCGATTCCACTCTGGGTCGCGCCCTGGCTCATTGTCTTACGCGGCTAGCCGTCCGGGGATCGCTTTACGATCTCTGAGCCCGGGGTGCAGCCGCCCAACCCACGCACCCGTTGAACCCGCACGAGAGTCGCTTCACACCTGCATGCCCATTCCCGAACCCTGTGTCAGTGTCGTGACTCTGCCCGAAGGGACAGCCCGGTTCGGACTTGGCGCGCGACGATGGTCCGGCTTGCCCGGGGTGGGCCGGCTGACCCGTCGTTGGACGCATCATCCGCCGGCTGTTGCGGCCGCTGACCGGGCCCTTGTGGTTCAGGCTCGACCGCCGGCTCGACGCCGCGCTGGACCGATCTGGATGGGCCCACCGCATGGCTCAGATGGACCGAGACCTTGCCGCGCTGGCGGCGTCGGCCGCTGAGCAGAGCGCGGCTGCTGCGGCCGGGCAGGCGGCCCTGACCGAGGCGCTCCGCGCGCTCGAGCACCGGTGGGCAGCTACGAACGATGGCGTCGCGGGCCTGACGGCGCCGCTCGACGGCGTCGGCGCGCGACCTTGCCTTCCTGCGTGCTGCGGCCGAGCGGACCGACCTGGCGTTGCGGCAGCAAGCGGCGCAGACTCGCGCTGCTGACCGATGCCGTGTGCGACGTGATCCGCCCGACCCGGTGAAGGTCGCGGTCGTCAGCGCCGTAACGCCGTTCGGCGCCGGCTTGCATCGCGACCTGACGGCCGGTCTGGTCCCGGCGCTGCACCGGGCCGGGCACGAAGCGGAGGCGGTGCTGGTGCCCTGCGCGGCCGAGACCGAGCCGGCCGAACGGCGCCGGCTGTTCGAGGCCTTGGCGCTCGACAACTGCGACTGGGTGGTCGCACTCCGGCCGCCGGCCCACTTGATCCGGCATGAGCGGATCAGCGTCTGGCTGACCGCCGGCCCGGACCCGGCGTGGTGCCAGGAGACGGACGGTGCGGCGTTGCGCCGGGCGCAGCGGGTCTTCGCGGCGACCGGGCCGGCTGCAGCCGCTTGGAGCGAACTGGCCGGTCGGCCCGTGGAGGTATTGCCGCCTCCGGCCCCCGGGCCGCAGGGGGCGGGAGAGGCGGGCACCGCCTGGGCCACGGCGGATCGGTTGGACGCCCTGCTGGCGGCGATGCGGCTGCTGACAGCGCCGCTTCGATTGCATGTCGAGACGAGCGGAGACCCGCTGGTCGCGCTTCGGATGCGGCTCCATGCCGCACGCTGGCCGGAGCAGTCGGCGTCCGCTGCCCCCGAAGCCGACGTTCTGGTGTGCCTGTCGGCCGACGACGACCGCGCCATCCCGGTGATGGACCGTGCCGCAGACTCCGGGCGGGGCTGCATCGTCGCGGCCGATTGCCCGGCGGCCCAGGGCCGCTCGGCCATCGCGGTCGATCCATCCGACCCGGCCGTCATTGCCGCGGCGTTGTCGCGCCGGGGCCGCAGCGGGGCGCCGGCGAGCGGCCTGTCCGAGCGGCCGAGCTGGGCCGACGCCGTGTCGGCACTACTGCCCGCATGAGGGTGCTGGTGTTGAACACGATGATGCCGTTCATCCGCGGCGGCGCCGAGACCTTGGCGGAGGGGCTCCTGGCGGCCCTGCGGCAGGCCGGCGCAACGGCGGAGCTCCTGCGGGTCCCGTTCACCTCGCCGATGACCGACTCGCTGCTGGACGAGATGCTGGCCGCGCGGTCGATGCGCCTGGGCAGCGTGGACCGGGTGATCGGGCTCAAGTTTCCGACCTATCTGGTGCAGCACCCCGACAAGGTCATGTGGCTGGTCCACCAATACCGCCAGGCCTACGACCTCTATGACAGCTGCCTCGGCGTGATGCCCGGCGGCAGCGCCTTGCGCGATGCGGTTCGGCGCGCCGACGACACCGCCTTTGCGGAATGCCGCGCCCTTTACGCCATCGCCGGCAACGTCGCGGCCCGGCTGCACCGGCACAACGGCTTCACGGCGCAGGTCCTGCACATGCCGCTCGACCATCCCGAGCGGTTCGCGGGCGGCGAGGCGGGCGGCTACGTGTTCGCGGCCGGTCGTCTGGCCGACAACAAGCGCCAGGCGCTGATGATCCGGGCGATGCGGCACGTCCGCTCGAGCCTGCGCCTGGTGGTGGCCGGGCCGCCCGACTTCCCCCATTCGGGACCCGCCCTGGAAGCGCTGGCCCAGGCCGAGGGAGTGGCCGACCGCGTCCGCATCGACGCCCGCTTCCTGCCCGACGACGAACTGGCCGCCCTGATCAACGGCTCGCTCGCGGTGGCCTACGTGCCGCACGACGAGGATGCGATCGGCTACGTGACGATGGAATCCTGCCAAGCCGCCAAGCCGGTGGTCGCCTGCACGGATTCGGGCGGGCTGCTCGAGTTGCTGGAGCACGAGGTGACCGGCTTCGTCGTGCCGCCCGACCCCGAGGCGCTGGGGCAGGCACTCGATCGCCTGGCCGGCAACCCAGGCCTCGCGGCTCGGCTCGGGCGCCAGGCCCAAGCGGCGTGGCACGCCAAAGGCATCACCTGGCCGAGCATCGTGCACCGGCTGCTGTCCTGACCGCTGTCAACCCAGAACTGAACGTCGGTCGATGCTGCCTGCACCGGACGACGTTCGACCGTTGTCGCCGCGGATTTTCGCGTGAACCCGATCGAACCCGCGACGTTGACGGCTCACTTGCGAACGGGTTCCCCGGTCGTCTCGTGCAACAGCTTTGGGAGAGGCGTCGTGAACAACATCATCTACATCGTCGGTCTGGTCGTGGTCGTGGTCGCCGTCCTGTCGTTCTTCGGCCTGCGCTGATCCGACCTGGGCAGCCGGTCCGCGCCGACAGGCGCGGGCCGCCGCTCACCCGGATTGCAGCATCTGCACGCCTTCGCGCCGGCCGAACAACGTCAGCAACATCCGCAGCGCCTGACCCCGGCTTCCATCCAGACGCGGCTCCCGGTCGAGGATCACGGCCGCATCCCGTGCCGCGACCTGGAGCAGCCGCTCGTGCTGGTCGGGGTCGGCCAGACGATAGCCGGGCAGCCCGGACTGCCGCTTTCCCAGCAGGTCGCCACCGCCCCTCAGGCGGAAATCCTCGTCGGCGATCAGGAACCCGTCCTCCGTATCCCGCAGCAGCGTCAGCCGGCGCCGCATGGTGTCCGTCAGCCCATCGTCGTGCAGCAGCAGGCAGTAGCTTTGCGCCGAGCCGCGCCCGACCCGGCCGCGCAGCTGATGCAGCTGCGCCAAGCCGAACCGTTCGGCGTGCTCGATCACCATGATGCTTGCTTCCGCCACGTCGACGCCGACTTCGATGACGGTGGTCGCGACCAGCAGCCGGAGCGTGCCGGCCGCAAACTCGGCCAGCGCGCGGTCACGCACGTGCGGCTCCTGCTGGCCATGCGCCAAGCCGACGACCGGTCCGAAGCGGCCCGCCAGGTCCACGTAGCGGGCTTCCGCGGCTGCCAGGTCGGTCAGCTCGCTTTCACTCACCATCGGGCAGACCCAATAGACCCGGTCACCCCGGGCCAGCGCGCGGCCGATCCCGCCGACGACGTCGTCGAGCGTCGACAGGGAGTGGATCGTGGTGCGGATCGGCTGCCGCCCGCCGGGCTTCTCCGTCAGCCGGCTGACTTCCATCTCGCCCCATTGCGTCAGCAGCAGGGTGCGCGGGATCGGGGTCGCGGTCATGACCAGCACGTCGGCCCGCTCGCCCTTGGCGGCGGCGCCCTTCTCGCTCAGCGTCATGCGCTGCTCGACCCCGAAGCGGTGCTGCTCGTCGATCACCGCCAGGCCGAGGTCGTGATAGGTCACCGCGTCCTGGAACAAGGCATGCGTGCCGACCACCATCCGCAGCCGGCCGCTCTCGAGCCCGGTCAGCACGCGACGGCGCTCGACGCCCTTGATCGACCCCGTCAGCAAGCCGACCGGGATCGGCGAGATCTTCGACAGCGTCCGATGGTGCTGCTTGGCCAGCACCTCGGTCGGCGCCATCAGCGCCGCCTGGTGGCCCGACCCGGCCGCGCGCAGCATCGCCATGACCGCAACCAGCGTCTTGCCCGACCCGACGTCGCCTTGCAGCAGCCGCAACATGCGCCGAGGTGCCGCCATGTCGTGGTCGATCTCAGCCAGCGCCTGCAGCTGCGACGGGGTCGGCGGGTGGCCGAAGCGGCGGAATGCCTGGTCGCGCAGCCCGTTATCGCCGGCAATGGCGCGTCCCGGGCGATGCCGGTTGCGGCTGCGGGTCCAGGCCATCGCCACCTGATGCGCCAGCAGCTCGTCGTAAGCCAGGCGGCCGCGCGGCGCATCGCCCGGCAGCTCGACCGGCAGATGCACGGCCTGCAGCGCGTCGCGAAACCCGGGCCAGCCTTCGCGGCGCAGCAGGGCCGGGTCGTGCCATTCGGGAAACTCGGGCACCAGCTCGAGCGCCTGCTTGATCGCCGCGCGCACTTGGCTGGGGAACAGCCCGGCCGTCAGCGGCCACACCGGATCGATTCCCGGCAGCAGCCCGGCCCGGTCCGGCGCCAGCACGTGATCCGGCTTCGGCATCGTCAGGCGGTCGCCGAACCGGTCGAGCTTGCCCGACACGATCAGCGTCTGCCCCGACGCGAACACGTGCGCCGGGCGGGCGAAGTAAACCAGCTCCATGAAGCCGCTGGGGTCGCGGCAGATCACCCGCCAGGGGCGCCCCTTGACACTGGGATGCTCGACCGAGACCACCTCGACCTCCAGCGTGGCGACCGTGCCCGGCAGCCCGTCCTTGATCCGCGGCCGGCTGCGGCGGTCGAGGTAGCCTTCCGGCATATGGAACAGCAGGTCGAGCACGCGCGGCCCGCCCGCCACCCGCGCCAGTTTCTCCGCCGTCGCCGGGCCGACGCCGCGCAGCGTCGTGATGGGGGCCAGCAAGGGCGGCAGCGGATCGCTCATGGCAGGGGGCACGAAGGGGGCACGAACGAGGAGAGGGGAGCGGGCACGGGCTGACAGCGTTCGGGGTTGGCCCTATATGACAGGCCCAGCCCAGGGAACAAAGCGTGCACTCGTTGCCTGATCCGACCGACCCCGTCCGCCGCCGCCGCATCCTGTTCCGCGCCACCCATCGCGGCACCTACGAGAACGATATCCTGATCGGCGGCTTCGTGCGCGCCAGGCTGGAGCATTTTTCCCCGGATGAGCTGGACGCGCTGGAGGCGGTGATGGAGTTGCCGGACGCGATGCTGGCGGATTGGCTGACCGGTCGGCAGCCGATCCCGGCCGAGCTGGACGGCCCGATGCTGCGGGCCATGCGTGACGCGGCTGCGGCCGGCGAGGGCCGCTCGCTGTGACCGAGTTGAAGGAACGCGCGCCGTCCGGCGCAACGGTGTACGGCGCGCCCGAGGGTTACGACGCGCTGCTGCTCGCGCGGCGCCGGGCCGAGCACAAGGGCTCGCTGCTGCACGTCTGCCGCGACGACGCCCGCATGGCGCGGCTGTCCGAGGCGCTGGCGTTCTTCGCGCCACAGGTCGAGGTGCTGCGCTTTCCCGCCTGGGACTGCCTGCCCTACGACCGCGTCAGCCCCAACCCGGAGCTGGTGTCCGAACGCATCGCGACCCTCGCCCGGCTGATCGAGCCCGGCGGCAAGCCGCGGCTGCTGCTGACGACGGTGAATGCGCTGGTGCAGCGGGTGCCGCCGCGCAGCGCCTTCGGCGGCGCCAGCATGGTGTTGCGCGACGGCGGCATCGCCGATCCGCAGGACATCACCGGTTTCCTCGAGGCGAACGGCTACACCCGCGCCGGCACCGTGATGGAAGCGGGCGAGTATGCGGCCCGCGGCGGCATCCTCGACGTGTTCCCCGCCGGCGAGGCGGAGCCGGTGCGCATCGACCTGTTCGGCGACACCATCGAGAGCATCCGCCGCTTCGATACCGCGACGCAGCGCAGCAGCGCCAAGGTCAACGAGCTCGTGCTGCGCCCGGTGTCCGAGGTGCCGCTCGACCCGGCCAGCATCACCCGGTTCCGCGAGGGTTGGCGCGAGCTGTACGGTCCGGGCTCCACCAGCGACCCGCTCTACGGCACGGTGTCGGACGGGCGCCGCCACCCCGGCATCGAGCACTGGGTGCCGCTGTTCTACGAACGAATGGAGACGCTGCCCGATTACCTCCCGGACCTCGCCGCCAGCCTGGACAACCAGGCCGGCGAGGTGCTGGACGCGCGGCTGGAGATGATCGCTGACCACGAGGAGGCGCGGCACGGGCCGTCGCGCGACGGCGAGGTGCCATACCGGCCGTTGCCGTCCGGCCGGTTGTATCTCGACCGCGCCGAGTGGGACGGATTGCTGGAGCGCGCCGAGGCGGTGACGTTCAGCCCGTACGGCAAGCCGGACGGCGCCGCGGGGATCGACGCCGGCGGCCGGCCGGGCGCCGTGTTCACCAAGGCCGGCGCCGGCGCCGCGCAGACCGCGTTCCAGCAGCTGAAAAAGCAGTCGCAGAACTGGGCCACGCAGAAGCGCCGCACCGTGGTCGCCGCCTGGACCCGCGGGTCGCGCGAACGCCTGCTGCACCTACTTCGCGAGCACGGCATCAAGGCGTCGGACGCCGACAAGTGGAAATCAGTGCACGACATGCCGCTCGGCACCACGGCGGTGGTGACGCTCGGGCTCGAGCGCGGCTTCGTCAGCGCGCAGTTCGGGCTGGTCTCGGAGCAGGACCTGCTGGGCGAGCGCATCAGCCGGCCGCCGCGGCGCCGCAAATCGGCCGACCAGTTCATCGCCGAGGCCACCGAGATCGCCGAGGGCGACTTGGTCGTGCACCAGGATTACGGCATCGGCCGCTATGACGGGCTCGAGACGCTGCGCGTCGGCCCGGCGCCGCACGACTGCCTGCGGCTGATCTACGACGGCAACGAGAAGCTGTACCTCCCCGTCGAGAACATCGAGCTGCTGTCCCGCTTCGGCAGCGAAAGCGGCGGCGTCGGGCTCGACAAGCTGGGCGGCGCCGGCTGGCAGGCGCGCAAGGCGCGCATGAAGCAGCGCGTGCGCGACATGGCGGGCGAGCTGATCCGCACCGCCGCCGAACGCCGCACCCGCGAAGCGAGCCTGCTGACCCCGGCCGAAGGCACCTGGGACGAGTTCACCGCCCGCTTCCCGTTTGCCGAAACCGACGACCAGATGCGCGCCATCGCCGACGTGCTGGAGGACATGGCGGCCGGGCGGCCGATGGACCGGCTGATCTGCGGCGACGTCGGCTTCGGCAAGACCGAGGTGGCGCTGCGCGCCGCCTTCGTCGCCGCCATGTCGGGCGGCCAGGTCGCGGTCGTGGTGCCGACCACGCTGCTGGCCCGGCAGCACACCCGCATCTTTGCCAAGCGCTTCGAGGGCTTCCCGATCAAGGTCGGGCAGCTCAGCCGGATGGTCACGGCCAAGGAGGCCGCCGAAACCAAGAAGGGCCTGGCGGATGGCAGCATCGGCATCGTCGTCGGCACCCATGCGCTGCTGGCCAAGGGCATCGAGTTCAGCAACCTCGAGCTGCTGATCGTCGACGAGGAGCAGCATTTCGGCGTCTCGCACAAGGAGAAGCTGAAGCAGCTGAAGGCCGACGTGCACGTGCTGACGCTGACCGCGACGCCCATCCCGCGGACCCTGCAGCTCGCCCTGACCGGGGTGCGGGAGATGAGCCTGATCGCGACGCCGCCGGTGGACCGCCTGGCGGTTCGCACGTTCATCTCCCCGTTCGACAGCGTCGTGGTGCGCGAAGCGATCCAGCGCGAGCGCTTCCGCGGCGGCCAGGTGTTCTGCGTGGTGCCGCGGATCGAGGACCTCGGCCGCATGGGCGAGCGGCTGCGCGAGATCGTGCCGGAGGCCAAGATGATCGAGGCGCATGGGCGGCTGGCGCCGACCGAGCTCGAGCGGGTGATGACCGAGTTCGGCGACGGCAAGTACGACATCCTGCTCAGCACCAACATCGTCGAGAGCGGGCTCGACATGCCGGCGGTCAACACGCTGATCATCCACCGCGCCGACATGTTCGGCCTGGGGCAGTTGTATCAGCTGCGCGGCCGGGTCGGGCGCGGCAAGCAGCGCGGCTATGCCTACCTGACCTGGCCGCAGAACCACCGGCTGAGTGCGGCCGCCGAGAAGCGGCTGGACGTGATGCAGACGCTGGACAATCTCGGTGCCGGGTTCACGCTCGCCTCGCACGACCTCGACATCCGCGGCGCCGGCAACCTGCTGGGCGACGAGCAGTCCGGCCATATCCGCGAGGTCGGCATCGAGCTCTATCAGCAGATGCTGGAGGACGCGGTGGCCGACCTGCGGGCCGAGAGCGGCCGCAAGCATGCGTCCGACCGGGACTGGACGCCGAACATCCAGATCGGCCTGCCGGTGCTGATCCCCGACACCTACGTGGCGGACCTGCCGGTGCGGCTCGGGCTGTATCGCCGCATCGGCGGTCTCGCCACCGACGCCGAAACCGAAGCGATGGCGGCCGAGCTGGTGGACCGGTTCGGGCCGATGCCGCCCGAGGTCGACAACCTGCTGCAGGTCGTCACGTTGAAGCGGCTGTGCCGGGCGGCGGGGGTGGAGAAGCTGGAGGCCGGGCCGAAGGGCATGGTGGTGCAGTTCCGCGGCAACCAGTTCGGCAACCCGGCCGGGCTGATCGCCTGGCTCAACTCACGCAAGGACACGATCCGGTTGCGTCCCGACCACAAGCTGTCCGTGGTGCGCGACATGCCGGTGGCGGAGCGCATGACGGTCGGCCGCGACGTGCTGGTGAACCTGAACCGACTGGTGCAGCAGGCCGCCTGACGACGCATCCTCCGAGCAACGGCGCGGCCCCGCCGTGTCAGCGCGGCGCCTGCTTCGGCGTCGGCGTCTTGCGCGGACCGTCCGGCGAGCGCGGCTCCGGTCTCCCCCCGCCACCGCCGCCGGCCCCGGCCATGGCCGACAGGTCCATGGTGTTGACCATGAGCTTGCCGGCCCGATAGCTCACGTCCCAAACCAGCTTGTTCTCAACCGCCCGGCCGATGCCCTTGATGAACACCAGCACCGGCATCGCCTGCTGTGCCAGGGCCGGGATGGCGGCCACCTTCTGCACCAGCGCATCGTAGTTTTCCGCCGAGAGCTGCGCCGTGCCGGAGACTTGGTCGGCGCTGGGCCCGGTTGCCAGCAGGCTCGCATTGCCGGTGATCACGGCGCCCCCGACCTGCAGCTCGAGGCTTTGCAGCCCCCCGGTGACGCCGCCATGGCTGAACAGCGCGGCGATGTCGTCCGGGCTCGGGTCGCGGTTCTCGCCCGCCGAGGCCGCCACCCGCATCAGGTCGCTGACCGCCACCCCGCCCACCACCGGATGCACCGCGACCCGGCGCGGCAGCAGCGCGGCCATGTCGCCGAGCGGAAGCTCGGGCAAGCCGATGCCGTCCACCGCCAGCGTCATGCCGGCGCGCAGCAGCCCGGCGTCCGACTTCGCGTCGAGGCCGAGACGCATCTGGTCCATCGCCACCGTCTGCCCGGAGCTTTTCACGATGAAGCCGTCGAGCGTCTCGTCGAGCGAGAAGTCGGACGCGAAATCCTGCAGCGTGCCCAGGATGGCGCGCACCAGCTCGGGCGCGGCCTTCGGCTTGGCGGGCCGTCTCGCCGGGGCCATGGGCGGGGTGGCGAGCAGGCCCGCGATCGTCTGCACCAGCGTCACGGCACGCGCGCGGCTCACGCCGTTCAGCGCGCCGCCCACCCGCACGCGCTGCACCCCGACCTGCACCGGGTCGCCGCTGGCGTTGGAGTTCGAGGTGGTAATCCTGCGCCGTGCCGTCCAGCAGCACGTCGACACGGTCGGCGCCGGCAGGGCGCAGGGTGGTGACCGCGTTGGACGGCCCGACCCTCGTATCCTGGACGACGGGTCCGCCTTCGGCATGGGCGGCGCCCGCTTGCGACGACACCGTCCAGGTCGACGGGGTCGCGAAACTCGGGTCCCAGACGACGCGTCCGTCCTGGCCCTGCTGCGTGACGGTGAACAGGACCGGGACGGTGCCGCGCTTGCCGTCCGGCGCGCCGGGCGCCGGCGGCACCGCCATCCGCATGCTGAAGCGCAGCGGCGAGGTCAGCCGCACGCCGTCGATCAGCCAGACGCCGTTCCCGGCCGGGCGGGCGGTGGCGGTGACGCGCAGCTCGGTGCTGGCGCCGGCCGGGCCGGGCGGCATGGTGTAAGGCAGCGGCACGACGACATCGAAGTGGTCGCCGGCGGGGGTCATCTGCACCGGGCGGTCGGACAACGTCACCGCCGGGCCGAGCAAGCCGCCGAGCGCATCCCGCACTTGCCGTTCGAGCGACGCCGCATCCGTGGCGCTGACATCGGCTGCCCAGGCCGGGGCGGCCGCGCTTGCGACCGCGAAGCTTGCCAGCGACACGCCGGCCAGCAGCCCCATCCCCATCTTGTCGCGTAGCGGATACGCCATCGAACGCTCCCTCGGCTCGCGGAGCCGATGCTGCACGCGAGCGGGACCGGCGTCTATCGCCGCGGTTAGAACTCGGCGGCTTCGACCGCGGCGACGTCGAGCAGGCGCTCGATCACTTCCGGTTCCTGTGCCCCGGCAATGGCGTGGCGGCCGGCTACCACGAAGCAGGGCACGCCGTTGATGCCGAGTTGGTGGGCGCGGAGGTTGTCTGCGTGCACCGCGTCGACGTCCTCGTCGCTGGCCAGGAAGCGCGACGCGGCCGCCGCGTTCAACCCGGCGTCGCCGGCGATGTCGCGCAGCACGGCATGATCGCTGATGTCGCAGCCATCCGCGAAATGGGCCGCGAACAGCGCTTCGGCCACATCGCTGCTGCGATCGTGTGCCGCGGCCCAGCGCACCAGGCGGTGGGCATCGACGCTGCTCGGCGTGCGGCGGATGCGGTCGAAGCGGAACTCGACCCCCTCGGCGGTGCCAATTTCGGTGATCGAGGCATAAAGCCGGCGGGCGCGGTCCTCGCCGCCGAACTTGCGGATGACGTAGTCCGACCGTGCCATCCCGGAGCGCGGCATGTCCGGATTGAGCAGGAACGGCCGCCAGCAAAGCTCGAACAACAGGTCCGGCCGCCGTCTCATGGTGCGGAACATGCGTCGCACGCCGAGATAGCACCAGGGGCAGACGAGATCGTAGACGACCTCGATCAGCAGTCTTGCTTTGGGAGGCGCAACGACATTCACGCCGCTGATCTTACGGGCCGGCTGGTCGAGCGTCGACATATTTTCCCCGGTCGACACGCATCCGATCGGTTCACGTCAACGTAGCCATCGGTCGGAGTGCAGGGATGAGGTGGTGCGATGGGAGTACGCGCAGTCTGGTCGCCCGAAACGCCCGGAACGTTCACGGCGTCGATCGGCGCTCCGCACCATCAGCAGTTCCTGCTGGTCGAGCGCCTGCCGTCCGGGGATTGGGATTGGGTCGCCTGGAGCGGCAGCGAGGCCGAGCGCGCCCGGTACGGGGTCGCCGAAACGGCCGCCGCCGCGATGCAAGCCGCCGAATGTGCCGCCGCCACCCAGAACGCCGCCCGGATCTTTTTCTCGGCCACGCGCACGTTCCTCTTGCAGCAGCGATCGGCCCGACCCAACTGATCCGAAGCGATGCAGCTTGAGCCTTCCGGCTGCCCGGCTCTCGAGCCGAACCCCTGCACCGCCGAGCCTCGGCATTTGCCAGGCCAATTCCCCAACCTGAAGTGAGTTAATGTTCCAACACGTCGTTGTCCCGGTCCCGAATGGCACCGGTTTTGTCGCCCATCCGCTCCCGGCTCCGCAGCCCGAGCGCTTCGAACGCCTCCCCGTCAATCTCTCCCCCGACGAAATCCGCCGCATGGTGGTCGAGTTGCTCGGCTAACCCGCTCGACCCCGCTACCGGGGCCGGCGAAAACGCCTAGGCCGCGACGCGTCTCCGGCCTGGCGCGCGAGACCAGGACGTCATTCAATCATTCCCCGGCAGGCCTGCCTGCAGACCTGCCCGAAGAATGGGGATGATCGATGCGCATACTCGTAGTGGGTGCCGGCGGTATTGGCGGCTATTTCGGCGGCCGCCTCGTCGAGGCCGGCGAGGACGTCACCTTCCTGGTGCGCCCGCGTCGCGCGGCGCAGATCGCCGCCGCCGGCCTCGTGGTGCGCAGCCCAAAGGGCGACATAAGACGGCCAGTACAGACCGTCCAAGCCGATGCGCTGTCCGGCCGCTACGATGCGGTGCTGCTCAGCTGCAAGGCTTTCGACCTCGATGACGCGATCGCCTCGTTCGCGCCGGCAGTCGGTCCGGAGACCGCCATCCTCCCGCTGCTGAACGGCATGCGGCACCTCGATGTGCTGGACGCCCGGTTCGGTGCCGCTTCGGTGCTCGGCGGACAGTGCCAGATCGCCGCCACTTTGGAGCCCGACGGGACCATCGGCCACCTGGGCGAGCTGGCCAGCCTTTCGCTGGGCGAGCGGGACGGCAGCATGACGCCGCGTGCGGAGGCGCTCGGCGCGGCGGTGACGCCGGCCGGCGGCCGGGCCAGCGATACCATCCTGCAAGATATGTGGGAAAAGTGGGTGTTCCTGTCGTCGCTGGCGGCCGTGACCTCGCTGATGCGGGCGGCGGTCGCGGACGTGGTCGAAGCCGGCGGCGGCGATATCGCGCAAGGCTTGTTCGACGAGGCGGCGGCGATCGCCGAGGCGGCCGGGTTCAGGCCGCGCGACGCGTTCGTCGGCCGCATGCGTGGAATGCTGGCCAAGCCCGGCCTGGTGTTCACCGCCTCGATGATGCGCGACATCGAGCGCGGCTCGCGGATCGAGGCCGACCACATCGTCGGCGACCTCATCGCCCGTGGCACCCCGGACGGCACTCGCCTGTTCCGTATCGCTTATGTCCACCTCAAAGCCTACGAGGCCCGGCGCACGCGCGAAGCCGGTGCGCCGTCCTGAACGCGGCCGAGGCTTGCCCCGGCACGGCTTGACAGGCCGGGTCGCGACTTGCTGACCTGACGAAAACAGGAGCCGTCAATGGCAGTCTCGATCGAGCAGGTTGGACCCACCTTTGCCGGCCGGGTGAGCGGCATCGACGCGACCCGGCCGCTCGCCCCCGACGAGGTGGCGGCCATCGAGGCCGGCATGGACCGCTACGCCGTCCTCGTATTTCCCGGACAGGAGATCACCGACGAGCAGCAGGTGGCATTCACCGAGCAGTTCGGCCCGCTCGAGGAAACCGCCGGCGGCAACGTCAGCAAGCGGTCGGAGCTGCGGCTGAGCCCGAAGCTGGCCGACGTGTCCAATCTCGACCAGGACGGTAAGCCGCTCGGCCGCGACGACCGGCGCCGCATGTTCAACCTCGGCAACCAGCTTTGGCATTCCGACAGCTCGTTCCGGGCGACGCCGGCGAAGTACTCGATCCTGTCCGGCCGGCGGGTGCAGCAGGGCAGCGGCAACACCGAGTTCGCCGATATGCGCGCCGCCTACGACGCGCTGGACGAGGCGACCAAGCGCGAGGTCGAGGACCTGGTCTGCGAGCACTCGCTGATCTACTCGCGCGGCACGCTCGGCTTCACCGAGCTGTCGGCCGAGGAGCGGCAGATGTTCACCCCCGTGCAGCAGCGCCTGGTGCGGACCCATCCGGTCACCGGCCGCCGCTCGTTGTTCCTGTCGTCGCATATCGGCACCATCCTCGGCTGGCCGATGCCGGAAGCGCGCGCCTTCATCCGCGACCTCGTCGAGCACGCGACGGCGCCCGGCTTCGTTTACGTGCATCGCTGGCAGCCGTTCGACCTCGTGATCTGGGACAACCGCCAGACGATGCACCGGGTGCGCCGGTTCGACGCCAGCGAGGTGCGCGACATGCGGCGCACCACGGTTGCAGGCGACGGCCCGACCTTCGTGCAGGCGGCGGCCGAATAGGGCTTGGCCCGGCCGATCCATTTCGCGCTCGAGCGGGTCGAGGAGATCGATTTCCACCTCCAGCGAGCTGATGCGGCGCGCCCAGCCGTGGCTCGCGCTGTTGGCGCGGCGGCAGACGGTCGGGCGGGGACGGCTGGGGCGGCCGTGGCAATCGCTCGACGGCAACCTCAACCTGTCCGTCTCGCTCGACGTGTCGCAGCCGCAGCATCCCGGCCACTGGTCGCTGCTGGCCGCGGTGGCGCTGCTGGATGCGCTTCGGAGCGTGGCGCCGGAGCGGGGCGGGTATGGCCTGAAATGGCCCAACGACATCCTGCTCGACGGGCGCAAGTTGGGCGGCATCCTGCTCGAGCTCGCGCCGGCTGCGCCGGGCCGGGCGTTCCTGGTTATCGGCTTCGGCGTGAACCTGGCCGTGGCGCCGCCGCTCGACCGGCCCGTCGCGAGCCTGGCCGAGACCGGCCCGGCGCCCGAGGCCGCCGGCGTCGCACGGGCGCTGCTGGCCTGTCTCGGGGCCTGGGTCGGCCGCTACGAGGCCGAGGGGTTCGAGCCGGTCCGCCTGGCCTGGCTGGCCGCCGGGCACCGTCCCGGCGAGGCGATGGCGGTCACGCGCGGCGACACCCCGCTCCGAGGCCGGTTCGCCGGCATCGCACCCGACGGGGCGCTGCTGCTCCATGAGGGCTCGCGGCTGCTGACGATCACGTCGGGCGAGGTCGGGCTGGCTCCGCTGCCGGCGGCCTGAACGCTCCGTCCGGCGCCGGCGCGGGCCGATGCAGCGGATCAGCCGGTGGCGATGGCGGCGGCAAGTGCCAGCAGGAGGGCGGGCGGCATCACCACGGCGCCGAGCTTCAGAAAGGTCCAGGCGCCGACACGGTGCCCTTCCCGGCGCAGCGCGGTGAGCCACAGGATGGTGGCGAGCGAGCCGGTGACGGACAGGTTGGGCCCGAGATCGACCCCGATCAGCACCGCTTGCCGCACCCGGTCCGGCACCTGCGCCAGCTCGACCACACGCCCTGCGACCAGCCCGGCCGGCAAATTGTTGACCAGGTTGCAGCCGAGCGCGAGCACGGCGCCCGTGATCCAGGCGGCTTCGGTCGCCGATCGCCGCACCGCTTCCTGCAGCAGGGCGGCGAGCTCGCCGGTGACGCCGGTTCTCTCCAGCGCCTCCACCAGCACGAACAGCCCGGCCACCAGCGGCAGCACGCCCCAGGACACGCCGCGCAGCACCGCCGCCGGACCGCGGCGGGCGGCGGCCAGCACCAGCACCGCGGTTGCCAAGCCGGCCAGGAAGGTCGGCAGCCCGAGTTGCAGGTCGAGCGCAGAGGCGGCGAGCAGCACGGCCGCCGTCGCGACGATCCCGAGCGCGGCGGCCTTGGCGGGCAAGGACAGCGCCGGCACGTCAATCCCGGAGGCGATCGCCTGCCGCAGCGCATCGCGCTGCGTCCAGCGCAGCATGGCGTAGGTGGCGAGCACGGCGGCGAGCGAGGGCAAGGCGTAGCGCGGCAGCCATTCGAGCAGCGGCGGCATGTGGCTGCCGTAGATGACGAGGTTGGCCGGGTTGGAGATCGGCAGCACGAAGCTGGCCGCGTTGGCGATCATGGCGCAGATGAACAAATAGGGCAGCGGCTGCTTCGCATCGGCCGCCCGCGCCACGGCCGCGACGGCCGGCGTCAGAACCACGGCGGTGGCGTCGTTCGACAGGAACACGGTGACGACCGTGCCGACCACGTAGACCAACGTGAACAGGCGCGTGCCCGAGCCGCGCGCAGCCCGGGCGGCGCGTGCGGCCAGCCAATCGAACAGGCCTTCCTGCCGGGCCAGCTCGGCCAGCAGCATCATGCCGATCAGGAACAGGTACACGTCGGTGCCCTTTGCCACGCCGGCCAGCGCATCCGCCGCCGATAGCAGGCCGAGCGCGATCAGCAGCAACGCGCCAGCCACGGCCCAGACGAACTCCGGCCAGGCGAACGGGCGCAGGATGACGCCGGCGGTGGCGAGCGCGGCGATGCCCCAAGTCGTCCAGGGCGTCGCGGCCAGCGTCATCAAGCGGCCGCTCCCGCCGGCGCGGCACCGGCCGCCTGCGCGTTTCCGTCGTCGTCGGCGGCCGGGCGCGTTTCCGGCATCAGCAGGGCGAAGAACGCCAGCGCGGCGAGGGCGATGGTCGCCAGGTAGAGGAACCCGGTGGAGTAGCCGAACCATTGCACCGCGAAGCCGGCGGTGACGTTGCTTAGCGCGGCGCCGATGCCGGTGGCCAGCGCGGTGAGCCCTTGCGCCAGGTTGAAGCGTCCGGTCCCGCGCATGAGGTCGGCGGCGATCAGCACCGAGACGACGCCGAAGATGCCGGCCGCGACGCCGTCCAGCAGCTGGATCGCGACCACCGCATAAGGGCTGGAGGTGAACGAGAACAGCAGCCCGCGCACCGGCAGGACCGCGAGCGCGGCAAGGAAGATTGGCTTGCGGCCGATGCCTCGGGCCGAGGCTCGACCCACCGCCCAGGCGACGCCCACCATCACCAGCTGCGCGGCGATGATGCAGGCGGACAGCGCGATCGTGTCGCTGCCGGGATGGGCGATCGCGAGCACCTGGCCCGCCATCGGCAGCATCGCCGCATTGCCGAAATGGAACAGCACCACCGAAGCCAGAAATACGATGAGGTCACGCCGCCGCAGCAGCTCGCGCAGCGCGATCGGCTTGCCGCCGGCCGCCTCGTCCTCGCCGCCGCGGGCGCGGTCATGGTCGATCTCGGCCGGGTTGATGAGCGTGACGACGACGGCGCTGGCGAGCGCGAAGCCGCACACGAGATAGAAGATCCAGTGATAGCCCAGGGTGCTGCCGAGCAACCCGGCCAACCCGGCGGCGAGGAAGTTGCCGCCGTGGTTGAAGCTTTCGTTGCGGCTGACGCGGCCGTCGAACAGCCGCCGCCCGACCAACCCGAGCGACAATGCGGCGATGGCCGGCGGGATCACCGCCGAGGCGGCGCCGAGGATCGCTTGTGCCGCGACAACCGCCGGGAACGCCGGAAACAACACGATCAGCAAGCAGGCGGCACCGACCATCAGCCCCGACACCGCGATCAGCAGGCGCTTGGCCTTGGCGGCGTCCACCAGCAATCCGGCCGGCACCTGACAAACCGCGGCCGCCACCGACGAGGCCGCCATCGCGACGCCGATCGCGCCCGCATCCCAGTGCTCGGCGCCTTTCAGGAACACCGACAGATAGGGCCCGACGCCGTCGCGCACGTCGGCCATCAGCACGTTGATCGCGTCGAGCCCGTGCAGCGAGCGGCTGGATGGCCCGGACGAGGCAGACGGGTTGGTGGTATCCAGGCGTGGCATCGGGCTCCTTGCGCCGTGAGTTTCGGGGCTTCTTAAGGTTCGGGCGAACAAGCGCGTGAGCAGACGGAATGTTCCCGCCCCGCGATGGCGGCCCGCACGGACCGTGAGGCGGTCGCTGCAGCCGGGGTTCAGGCCGATTGCCCTTGGCGTGATGTGTCGTGCTGAACCGGAGGCGACAGGTACACCTCGTACTCCGCAAGGTGGTCCGCGCGCTGCAACGTATGGGCGGCGATCGCCGCCCGCTTGGCCGCCATCTGGCCGGTGACGTCGAACCGCCGAGCCGACCGCGGCAGCGGGGCTTCGTCCGAAGGCGCAACGGCCAGCAGGCCGACGCCGCTCGTTTGCGCGACCGCCGCCGCCACGGTGAACGTCGCCGATTGCCCCGCCGGGCCGCTGCCGGGCCAAGGCGCGCAAATGACGTTGCAATCCCGCGCCCACATCACCAGCGTGACGGCGCGGACGACCGCTTCGAATAGCGGCCCGGCGTCCGGAATGGCGCCGCCGTACACCCCGGCCAGCAGCAGTCGCTCCGGCGGCAGGCCGAGGGCGCGAACCGCTTCCCGTGTTTCCCGGTCCAAGCGCCTGGCCGTCTCGTCGGACGCCGGGTCCGCCGCCTGCGCCTCGGTGCCGTCGCCGAGCACCATCACGAACGGCGCCCGGCCGCGGCGGCACAGCGCGGCGATCAAGCCGCCGCACGCGAGGGTCTCATCGCCCGGCGCTGCTACCAGGATCAGCAGGTTCTCGCCGCCGGTGATCGTGTCCAGCCCGGCAAAGGGCGGTGCGTCGCTCCTGTCCCGGTCCGAGCCCGTGCCCATGCGTTCTGCTTCCATTTGCGCCTACCGTCCGCACTTTGCCCGGCGCCGCGTCAATCCACGCCGGCTGGCGGCGACCGACAAATCAGTTGGTGACGCGGCCGCGATTTCTGCCAGGCTACCGCAAACGCCCTCCCGTCTGCGACCGAGACCCAGGAGACAGACCGCATGGACCAGTCGTTCCCGACCGCGCCGCTGGCCACCTTTCCGCACAGTGACGGCTCGCGGGTGCCGTACAAGGTGTTCAGCTCCGACGAGATCTACGCGCTGGAACAGGAACGGATCTATCGCGGCCCGACCTGGAACTTCCTGGGGCTCGAGGCGGAGATCCCGGCGCCCGGCGACTACAAAAGCACCTTCATCGGCGACACCCCGGTGGTGATGACCCGGACCGAGGACGGCACGCTCGCGGCCTGGGTCAACCGCTGCGCCCATCGCGGCGCCAAGGTGTGCCGGCTGTCGCGCGGCAATGCTTTGTCGCACGCCTGCGTTTACCACCAGTGGACGTTCGGCGCGGCCGGCAATCTGCTGGGCGTGCCGTTCCGGCGCGGCCAGAAGGACGCGACCGGGATGCCGAAGGACTTCGACCCCAAGCAGCACAATTTGCGCCAGCTCCGGGTCGACAGCTACCGCGGCCTGGTGTTCGCGACCTTCAGCGACACGGTGGCCGACTTGCCGGAGTACATCGGCCCGGAGATGCGCCCCTGGGTGGACCGCATCTTCCACAAGCCCGTCGCCTACCTCGGCTGCACCCGGCAGTACTCCGACAGCAACTGGAAGCTGTATCTGGAGAACGTGAAGGACCCGTATCACGCCAGCCTGCTGCATCTGTTCCACACCACGTTCAACATCTTCCGCGTCGGCATGCGCGCCAAGTGCCTGCCCGACGCGAAGGACGGGCTGCATTCGATCATCCTCGCCTTCCGTACCTGAGGCCGGCAACTCGTCAGACGCCTACAAGACGCAGCAGATCCGCGCCTACGACGAGGGCTTCCGGCTGGAGGACGACAGCATCCTGGCGCTCGTGCCCGAATACGAGGAGGTTGCGACCAACCACATCCAGCCGATCTTCCCGCAGCTGGTGATCCAGCAGATCCACAACACTCTCGTTTGCCGGCAATTGCTGCCGAAGGGGCCGGATCATTTCGAGCTGGTCTTCCACTTCTTCGGCTACGAGGATGACACGCCCGAGCTGCGCAAGCTGCGGATCAAGCAGGCCAACTTGGTCGGCCCGGCCGGCTACATCTCGATGGAGGACACCGAAGCGACCGAGTTGGTGCAGAAAGGCACGGTGCGCGACGGGGAGACATCCTCGGTGATCGAGATGTCGCGCGCGGCGCCGGACGAGCAGGCGACGCTGATCACCGAGAGCCTGATCCGGCGCTTCTGGGTCGGCTATCAGCGGCTGATGGGGTTCGACCACGTGGCCGCGGCGGCGGAATAGCGGCGGTGGCGACGCCCGACCTGATGCTGCGGCTCGAGCTGTGCGACCTCCAGGACCGCTACGTCGCAGCACTCGACAACGACCGCATCGAGGAATGGCCGGGCCTGTTCATCGACGACTGCCTGTACGAGATCGTTTCGAAGGAGAACGAGGATGCCGGGCTGCCGGCACCGGTGATGTACTGCGACAACATCCGCATGCTGCGCGACCGGGTGGTGGCGCTGCGCCACGCCAACATCTACGAGCAGCCGCAATACCGGCACTGCCTGTCCGGTCTCGAATGGCAGCTCCGAGGAAGACGGCAGCATCACCCCACGACCAGCTACGTGGTGGTCAACACCTCCATCGAGGGCGAGTCGGCGGTGTACCAGGCCGGCCGCTACCTGGACCATGTCGTGCGCACGCCGGACGGGCTGCGCTTCAAGTCCAAGCGCTGCATCTACGACACTTTGCGGGTGCAGACGCTGCTCGCCTTCCCGATCTGACAGGAGTTTTTCCGAACCATGCAAAGACGTGTCCTGCTCGCGACGGCGGCGTCGGCGGCCTTGGCGCCGGTGGTGCTGCGGGCCCAAGCGCCGGGCGTAAAGGTCGCCTTCGTCGCGACCCTGTCCGGTCCGGGTGCCGCGATCGGCACGCAACTGCGCGACGGCTGGCTGCTGGGCGTGAACGAGCTGGGCGGCAAGATGGCGGGCCTGCCGGTCGAGACGCTGGTGCTGGACGACGAGCTGAAGCCGGACGTGGCGCTGACCAAGGTCCGGGCGGCGCTGGAGCGCGACAAGGTGGACGCCGTCGCCGGCGTGGTGTTCAGCAACATCCTGCAAGCGATCGTGCGGCCGGTGACGGAGAGCGGCACGCCCCTGGTGAGCACGAATGCCGGGCCCTCCACCTTCGCCGGCAAGGGCTGCAACCCCAACCTGTACGTGACCTCGTACCAGAACGACCAGCCGCACGCGACCATGGGGCAGGTGGCGCAGGACGAGGGCTACAAGCGGGTGATGGTGCTCGTGCCGAATTACCAGGCGGGCAAGGATTCCGTGCATGGCTTCCGCAGCCGCTTCAAAGGCGAGGTGGTGGACGAGATCTACGTGCCGCTCACCCAGCTCGACTTCTCCGCCGAAGTGGCCAAGATCGCCGCCGCGAAGCCCGATGCCGTGTTCACCTTCATGCCCGGCGGGCTCGGGGTGAACCTGGTTCGGCAGTATCGACAGGCCGGGCTGGCCGGCATCCCGTTCCTGTCCGCCTTCACGGTGGACGAGGCGACGCTGCCGGCGCAAGGCGACGCGGCGCTGGGCTTCTTCACCGCCTCGACCTGGGCGCCCGATTTCCCGAACCCGCGCAGCCAGTCGTTCGTCAAAGCCTTCGAGGCTCGGTACGGCTACGTTCCCGGCAATTATGCGGCGCACAGCTACGACGCCGCCTTCCTCGTCGACTCCGCCGTGCGGGCGGCGGGCGGGAAGCTGTCCGACAAGGCATTGCTCCGGGCGGCGATGGAGCGGGCCGATTTCGAGTCGGTGCGCGGCCCGTTCCGGTTCGGCTTCAACCACTTCCCGGTGCAGGACTTCTGGCTCTGCAAGGTGGCCAAGCGAGAGGACGGCAAGTTCCTGACGCAATCCGTGCGCAAGGTGCTGAGCAACGACACCGACCCGTACGCCGCCGAGTGCCGGATGGGCTAGACGGGCGACGGCGGTGTCACTCGCGCTGCTGCTGATCCAGGTGCTGAACGGCGTCCAGTTCGGCATCCTGCTGTTCCTGGTCGCGGCCGGCCTCACTTTGGTGTTCGGGGTGATGGACTTCATCA
Organism: uncultured Alphaproteobacteria bacterium; assembly: GCA_963792675.1. GTDB lineage: Bacteria > Pseudomonadota > Alphaproteobacteria > Acetobacterales > Acetobacteraceae > JBBROS01. The sequence goes on along the minus strand of CAWBWT010000002.1, from coordinate 2,890,738 downwards.
ACCTCGCGCACGGCGTGCAATACATGCTGGGCGCCTACCTGGCCGCCTCGCTCGGCGTGTGGTCCGGCTCGTTCTGGATCGGCTTGCTGCTGACCCTGCCGCTGACGCTGCTGGGGGGCTTACTGCTGGAGGTGCTGGTGTTCCGGCATCTGTACGGACGCGACCATCTGAGCCAGGTGCTGGCGACGTTCGGCGTGATCCTCACCGTCAACGAGGCGGTTCGGGCGATCTGGGGCAGCGCGCCGCTCCGCGTGCTGCAGCCGGCCGGGCTCGAGGGCGGCATCGCGCTGATGCCCGGCTTCAGCTACCCGGTCTACCGGCTGGCCATTATCGCGGCGGGCCTGGCCACGGCGCTGCTGCTGTGGCTGCTGGTAGAGCGGACCCGGGCCGGCATGCTGGTGCGGGCGGGGGCGACGCATCCGCATATCGTGTCAGCCTTGGGCGTCGACGTCCGGCGGCTGTTCACTTGCGTGTTCGGGGTCGGCGCCATGCTGGCCGGGTTCGCCGGCGCGCTGGCCGGGCCGGTGTTCGCGGTGACGCCGGGGATGGGCGACGGCGTGCTGATCCTGGCCTTCGTGGTGATCGTGATCGGCGGCATCGGCTCGGTCCGCGGCGCCTTCATCGCCGCCCTGGGGGTGGGGTTGCTCGACACGCTGGGCCGGGCCTTCGTGCCGGACCTGCTGCGGCTGCTGCTGGACGCGTCCGCGGCGCGGCAGACCGGGGCGGCGCTGGCCTCGATGCTGGTCTACGTGGCGATGGCGGCGATCTTGGCGGTGCGGCCGGCCGGGCTGTTCCCGGTGCGGCGAGCGTGAGCGGCGGGCGCCATCTGCTGCTGCCGCTGGCAGTATTGGCCGGGCTGGCGGCGGCGCCCTGGATCGGCTTCGGCGGCAGCTTCGAGCTGACCCTGCTGGCGCGCGCGATGATCCTCGGCATGGCCGCGGTCAGCCTCTCGCTGCTGGTGGGCGGCGCCGGGCTCGTCAGCCTGGGCCACGCCGCGATGTTCGGCGTCGGCGCCTATGCGGTGGCCGGCCTCGACGCGGCCGGGGTCACCGGCGCGGGCACAGTGTTCCCGCTGGCGGCCGGGTCCGCCGCCCTTGTCGCGCTGCTGACCGGGGCGGTGTCGTTGCGCACCGGTGGCGTCCATTTCATCATGATCACGCTCGCCTTCGGCCAGATGGTGTTTTTCACCGCCTCGTCCCTGTCGGCGCTGGGCGGCGACGACGGCTATACGTTGTATGCGCGCACCGAGCTGTTCGGCACCCGGCTGCTCGGTGATCGCGTGGTGTTCCATTACGTCTGCCTCGGCACGCTGGCGGCCACTTGGGTGCTCGGCTCGGTGCTGCTCGACAGCCGGTTCGGCCGGGTGCTGCGGGCGGCGCGGGAGAATGCGCTGCGGGTGCAGGCGCTGGGTTTTTCCCCGTATCCGTTCCGCTTGGTGGCCTACGTGATCGCAGGCGGTGTGTGCGGCCTGGCCGGCGCGCTGATGGCGAACGCGACCGAGTTCGTGTCCCCCGCCACCCTGTCCTGGGAGCGCTCGGGCGAGCTTCTGTTCATGGTGATCCTCGGCGGCGCCGGGCGGCTGTACGGCGCCATGCTCGGCGCCCTCGCGATCGTGCTGCTCGAGCAAATGCTGTCGCAGTGGTTCGAGTACCTGGCGGCTGGCGTTCGGGCCGTTGCTGGTGCTGTCGGTGCTGCTCCTGCGCGGCGGCTTGGCCGGGCTGCTCGACGAACCCGCACGGCGGCCGGGCGGCGTGCGGCTCAGATGGCGGCGGCGCGCCGATGCCTGAGCCGCTGCTCGAGCTGCGTGGTCTGCGCAAGCGGTTCGGCGGCCTGCTCGTCACCGACGACGTGTCGCTGACGGTGATGCCGCAAGAGATCCATGCGGTGATCGGCCCCAACGGCGCCGGCAAGACCACGCTGATCGACCAGGTCAGCGGCCTGCTGCGGCCCGACGCCGGCCGGGTCCGCTTCGCCGGGGCCGACGTCACCGCCTGGCCGCTGCCGCAGCGGGCCCGGCGCGGCCTTGCCCGCAGCTTCCAGATCACCTGCCTCGTCCCCGGCTTCACCGCCCTGGAAAACGCCGCCTTGGCCGCGCAGGCCGGCGCCGGCTCGTCGTTCCGGTTCGTGCGCCCGGCCGCGCACGATGCGGCCCTGAACCGCGCCGGCCAGGCGGCGCTGGACCGGGTCGGCCTCGGCGCCCGCGCCGGCACTCCGGCGGCGGCGCTCTCACACGGGGAGCAACGCCAGCTCGAGCTTGCCGTCGCACTCGCGACCCGGCCGCGCTTGCTGCTGCTGGACGAGCCGCTGGCCGGCGCCGGGCAGGAGGAGGCGAAGCGGCTGGTGACGCTGCTCGGCAGCCTGCGCAACGAGGTCGGCATCCTGCTCGTCGAGCACGACATGGACGCGGTGTTCGCGCTGGCCGACCGCATCACCGTGCTGGTCTACGGCCGCGCCGTCGTCACCGGCACGGCGGCCGAGATCCGCGCCCACCCCGAGGTGCGCAGCGCCTACCTCGGCGAGGATGCGATGGCCTGATGCTGCGGCTCGATCATCTCGCCTCCGGCTATGGCGGCAGCCAGGTGCTGTTCGACGTTTCGCTCGCAGTCGGGCCCGGCGAGGTGCTGGCGCTGCTCGGCCGCAACGGCATGGGCAAGACGACGACGGTGGCGGCCATCATGGGATTGCTGCCGTGCTGGGCCGGCAGCGTCGCCTTCGCCGGGCAGCCGATCGCCGGGCTGCCGCCGTTCCGGATCGCGCAGCGGGGGCTCGGGCTGGTGCCGGAGGGGCGCCAGGTGTTCCCGACCTTGAGCGTGGAGGAGAACCTGGTCGCAACCGCGCGCGGGCCGGACCCGCGGCGATGGACGCTGGACCGCGTCTACGCCTTGTTCCCGCGCTTGCGCGAGCGCCGCCGCAACCTGGGCCGCCAGCTGTCCGGCGGCGAGCAGCAGATGCTGGCGATCGGCCGCGCGCTGATGACCAACCCGTCGCTGCTGATCCTCGACGAGGCCACCGAGGGCTTGGCGCCGGTGGTGCGCGCAGAGATCTGGTCGGTGCTCGCAGCGCTCAAGAGCGAGGGGCAGTCGATCCTGCTGATCGACAAGAACCTGGCGGCGGTGCTGCGCCTGGCCGATGCTGCAGTGGTGATCGAGAAGGGGCGCACGGTATGGTCGGGCACCGGCCCGGCTTTGGCGGCGGCGCCAGAGATCAGGGAAGCCTTCCTGCATGTCTGACCCTCGGAGGAGAACACCATGAGCGGATCCGAAGCTGGCGTCACCCGCGGCGGCGACAGCCTCGATGGCGTCGTGTGGGACGTGATGGGCCAGACCTACAAGCCGGTGCAGTTGTCGCCGTCCTCGTTTGCGTTCGACACGCTGTTCCCGCCCGGCACCTTCGTGCCGCCGCACGTCCATCCGGACCAAGACGAGTTCATCCGCGTGCTGGAAGGCCGGTTCGACCTGTGGCTCGACGGCAAGGATCTCACCGCCGCCGCCGGCGACCTGGTGCGGCTGCCGATGGGCTCGCGGCACGGCATCTTCAACCGCAGCGATGGTGCCACCCGCGCCCTGTTCTGGGTGGCGCCGGCCCGCCGCCTCTACGACCTGTTCGTGCAGCTCGATGGCCTGCGCGACCCGCCCGAGGTGGTCCGGCGCTCGACCGCGCACGACATCCACTTTTTGCCGCCGACCGAGTGGCCGGCCGACCGCTATTTGCCCGGCGGCGGCTGATCCATGGCCGGGCCGCAGCCAGGCCGCGTCCTCATCGCCGGTGGCGGCATCGGCGGCCTCACCCTCGCGCTGATGCTGCATGCGCGAGGGATCGCCGCCCAGGTGTTCGAGGCGGTGCCGGAAGTGCGGCCGCTCGGGGTCGGCATCAACCTGCTGCCGCATTCGGTGCGAGAGCTGGCCGGGCTCGACTTGCTGCCGCAACTCGATGCGATCGGCGTCCGCACCCGGCAGCTCACCTATGCGAACCAGCTGGGGCAGGTGATCTGGTCGGAGCCGCGCGGCCTGCTGGCCGGCCACGACGTGCCGCAATTCTCCGTCCACCGCGGCCGGCTGCAATCGATGCTGTGGGACGCGGCGACCGAGCGCCTGGGCGCGGAGGCGCCGCGCGCCGGGCAACGGCTGGCCGGCTTCACCCAGGACGCGGACGGCGTCGCAGTCCGCTTCGTCCGCCCGGACGGCAGCACCGTGGAGGAGCGCGGCGACGCGCTGGTCGGCGCCGACGGCATCCACTCGCCGCTGCGCGCCGTGCTGCACCCGGACGATGGCGGCCTGCGCTGGAACGGCATCGCGATGTGGCGCGGGGCGCTGGACTGGCCGGCCTTCGACGGCGGCGACAGCATGGTGATCGCCGGCGACGCGGTGGCCAAGCTGGTACTGTATCCGGTCGGCCCCGGCGAAAGCGCTGAAACCAGGCTGACCAACTGGGTGATCTACGCCCGCATCGGCGCCGACGGCCAGCCGCCGCCGCAACGCGAGAGCTGGTCCCGCCTGGGCCGCTACGGCGATTTCTGCCAGTTCGCCAGACGGCTGCATCTGCCCTTCAATGACACCGAGGCGATGATCCGCGCCACGCCGGAGGTGTTCGAGTATCCGATGTGCGACCGCGACCCGCTGCCGTGGTGGACCACGGGGCGGGTCACGTTGCTGGGCGACGCGGCGCATCCGATGTATCCGGTGGGCTCCAATGGCGCCTCGCAGGCGATCCTCGACGCGCGCTGCCTGGCGGATCATCTCGCCGCCGACCCGGCGAACGCACTCGCCGCCTACGAGGCGGAGCGTCGTCCGGCGACCGCCGAGGTGGTGCGCTCGAACCGGGTCGGCGGGCCGGAGCGGGTCATCGACCTGGTTGCCTCGCGTGCGCCGGCGGGGTTCGGCGACGTGCAGGAGGTGGCGACCGCCGAGGAGTTGGCCGGCATCGTGCGCGGCTATGCGACGCTGGCCGGGTTCGCGGTGCCGCGGTGAGCCGGCGCTTGGCGCTCGACCCCGCTTCGATGCACCCTGCCCGACGTTGACGGAGCCGCGCCGATGAACCGCCCGCTTGTTGCCTTGCTGGGTCTGCTGCTTGCCGCCGCGGCGAAGCCGGCGCAGGCCGACATCACCCTCGGCGCCATCCTGTCGCTGACCGGCCCCGGCGCCGGGCTCGGCATCCCGGAGCGCAACACGATCGAGTTGCTGCCGAAATCGATGGACGGGCAGGCGGTGCGCTGGGTGGTGCTGGACGACGCGACCGACACCACCGCCGCCGTCCACGCCGCGCGCAAGCTGGTCGAGGAGGAGCACGTCGACGCCATCATCGGCGCCTCAGCGACGCCGACCTCGATCGCCATCCTCGACACGATCGGCGCGGCTGGCGTCCCGGCCATCAGCCTGGCCGGGTCGAGCGCAGTGATCGAGCCGCCGGACGGGGCGCGGCGCTGGGCGTTCAAGCTGATCCCGAGCGAGCGCGTGGCGACCGCGCAACTGGTCGAGCACATGGTCCGCACCGGCCGCAAGACGCTCGCGCATCTCGGCTTCGCCAACAGCCTGGGCGACGGCTACATCGCGGCGCTGAACGCGCAGGCCGGAGCGCGCGGCATCCAGACCGTGGCCGAGGCGCGCTACAACCCGGCCGACGCCAGCGTCACGCCGCAGGTGCTGCGCGTGCTGGCCGCTCACCCCGACGCGGTATTCGTCGCCGCTAGCAGCACGCCGGCGACCACGCCGATCCTGGAACTGCGCGCCCGCGGCTACACCGGCCCGATCTACACCGTGCAGGGGATCGCCGGGCCGGACGCACTGCGGGTCGGCGGCAAGGCGCTGGACGGCACCATGTTCAGCGCGGTGCCGGTGCTGGTGGCCGAGCAGATGCCGGACGCGCATCCGGTGAAGGCGCCGGCGCTGGCCTATGTCGCCGCCTACGAGTCGCGCTACGGCGCCGGCAGCCGCAGCCTGTTCGGCGCCACGCTGTGGGACGCGTTCCTGCTGATCCGGGCCGCAGTGCCTGCCGCCCTGGCCGCAGGGCCGCCCGGCACGCCCGCCTTCCGCACCGCGTTGCGCGACGGCATGGAGGCGGTGCAGGGGCTGGCCGCGTCTGAGGCGGTGTTCAGCCTGTCGCCGGACGACCATAGCGGCGCGCGGGCGGACAGCCAGGTGATGGTGGAAATCCGTAACGGCGCCTACCGCCTGCTGCCGGGGGCGCCGTGACCGCCGCCGGCATCTCGTTCCTGAGCGAGGGGCAGGGGGCGCCGATCGTGTTCCTGCACGGCATCGGCGGCGGCGCGCGGCAGTTTGCGGGACAGCTCCGGCACTTCGGCCGCACTGCCCGGGCCGTCGCTTGGGACATGCCGGGCTATGGCGGCTCGGCGCCGCTGTCCACGGTGACGATCGCCAGCCTGGCCGAGGCGCTGGCCCGGTTCCTGGCGGCACTCGGCCTCGAGCGCCCGGTGCTGGTCGGGCACAGCATTGGCGGCATGATCGTGCAGCAACTGCTGGCGGACGCGCCGCTGGCCGCCCGCGCCGTCGTGCTGGCGCAGACCTCCGCCGCGTTCGGCGGGCGCGACCCGGCCTGGGCCGCCGAGTTCATCCGCGCCCGGCTCGCCCCGCTGGAGGCCGGCCGCACGCTGGCGGAGCTCGCCCCCGAGATGGTCGCCGCCATGATCGGCGAGGCGCCCGACCTGGCGGGGATGGCGCTGGCCCGCGACTGCATCGCCGCCACCCCGGAGGCCGCATACCGCGCGACCGTCGAGGCGATGCCGGGGTTCGATCTCCGCCACGCGCTGCCGCGGATTGCCGTCCCGACGCTGGTGCTGGCCGGCACGCGCGACCCCAACGCGCCGGCCGAGGCGATGGAGCGGATGGCCGGCCGCATCCCCGGTGCCCGCTTCGTCGCCCTGGAAGGCGCCGGGCACCTGGCGCACCTGGAGCAGCCGGAGCGGTTCGATGCGGCGCTGGGCGGGTTCCTGGCGGAGTTGGACGCGTGACCGAGGACGCGCCGCTGTTCGACCCGCGCGCCTTCCGGCTCGGCGCCGCCGACGCCGCGCTGCTCGACCGCGTGCGCCGCCTCGCCGCAACCCGGTTCGCGTCGCGCGCCGCCGCCTACGATCGCGACGCGCGGTTCCCGGTGGAGAACTACGCCGACCTGCGCGAGGCCGGGCTGCTCGCCATCTGCATCCCGCGTGCGCAGGGCGGGCTCGGGGCCGATTACCGCACCTATGCGCTGGCCGGCGCCGAGGTCGGCCGCTACTGCGGCGCCACCGCGCTGTCGTGGAACATGCACGTCTGCAGCACGCTGTGGTCGGGACCGCTGGCCGACGACCTCGATCTCCCCGCTGCCGACCGGGCCGCGCATGAGCGGCGGCGTGCGCTGCATTACCGGCGCATCGTCGAGGACGGGGCCGTCTATTCGCAGCCGTTCAGCGAAGGCGGCGCGGCGGCGGCCGGGGCGGCCGCGTTCGGCACCGAGGCGCTGCCGGTGGACGGCGGCTGGCGGGTGACCGGTCAGAAAATTTTTGCGAGCTTGTCCGGTCATGCCGACTATTACGGCATCCTCTGCACCGAGCGCGCCGAGGGCGACCCGGCCAGCCGGCGCAACACGCTCTACCTCGCCGTTCCGGCCGCAGCGGACGGCGTGTCGGTGAGCGGCGAGTGGGACCCGCTGGGCATGCGCGGCACCGTCAGCCGCACCCTGCATTTCCGTGACGTGTTCGTGCCCGAGGATGCCGCGCTGATGCCGCGCGGCGCCTACATGCAGGCCGCCTCGCGCTGGCCGCACATGTTTCTGACCTTGTCACCGACCTACATGGGCCTTTGCCAGGCCGCCTACGACTTCACCGTCTGCTACCTGCGCGGCGAGGTGCCGGGCACGCCCCCGGTCAAGCGCCGGATGTATCCGACCAAGCAACTCGCCGTCGCAGAGATGCGGATCAAGCTGGAAGCGGCCAAGGCGCTGTGGTTCCAGGCCGTATCGGAAGCCGGGCCCGATCCCGGCAAGGACGGCCTGCTGCGCGCCTGGACCGCCCAGTATACCGTGATGGAGACCGCGAACGACTTGGCGCGGCTCGCCATCCGCACCTGCGGCGGCCAGGCGATGCTGCGTTCGCTGCCGCTCGAACGCATTTACCGCGACAGCCGCTGCGGCAGCTTGATGCTGCCCTGGACCGCCGAGCTGTGCCTGGACCGGCTGGGCCGCGCCGCGCTGTATGAGGATGGCGAGACCGATGCCTGAGCCGGCGCTCCGGTTCGAGGGCCAGAGCTGGACGCGCGAGGAGTTCGCGTCCTGGGTCGAGGCAGAGACCGCGACCTTGGCCCGGCTCGGCGTCGGCGCCGGCGACCGGGTGGCGGTGCTGGCGCAGAACCATCCGCGCACGCTCGCGCTGCTGTTCGCCTGCGCCCGGCGCGGGGCGATGCTGGCCCCGCTGAACTGGCGCCTGGCCGGCCCGGAGCTGCGATGGATCGTCGAGCATGCCGCGCCGCTTCTGCTGTTCGTGGACGGGAGCGCGCCGGCGGTCGAGCGGGAAGGGACGACCGTGCTGCCGCTGGGCGAGGCGGCGCCGACCGGTCAGTCCGCCGAGGGCCTGCCCGAACTCCCCGGCGCGGCGCCGCTGCTGCTCGTCTACACCAGCGGCACCACCGGGCGGCCCAAGGGCGCCGTGCTGTCCGCGGCCGCCCTGCGCGCCAACGCGGCCCTCAGTCGTGACATGCACGGACTGACCGAGGCCGACCACGTGCTGACGGTGCTGCCGCTGTTCCATGTCGGCGGGCTCAACATCCAGACCGTTCCGGCGCTGCTCGCCGGCGCCACCGTCACGCTGCACCCGCGCTTCGACCCCGACGCCACGCTGCGGGCGATCGAACGCGACCGCTCGACCCTCACGGTGCTGGTCCCGGCCACGCTGCAGGCCATCGCGGCGCATCCGGGCTTCGCCGCCGCCGGCCTCGCTTCGCTGCGCGCCATCACCACCGGCTCGACCGTGGTGCAGCCGGCGGTAACGGCGCCGTTCACCGCCCGCGGCGTGCCGGTGCTGCAGGTCTACGGCAGCACCGAGACGGCGCCGGTCGCGATCTACACACGGCTCGGACGCTCCTACGACCCGGCCAGCACCGGCCAGCCCGGACCCGGCGTCGAAGCGCGGATCGTGGACGCCGGAGGCCGCATCGCGCCGCCCGGCACGCCCGGCGAGATCCGGCTGCGCGGCCCGCAACTATTCGAGGGTTATTGGCGCGATCCGGCCGCCACCGCCGAAGCGCTGCAGGACGGCTGGTTCCGCACCGGCGACATCGGCACCCAAGCCGCCGACGGCAGCTGGACCGTGCACGACCGCTGCAAGCATCTGATCGTTTCCGGCGGCGAGAACATCTACCCGGCCGAGATCGAGCGCGTGCTGCATGAGCTGCCCGCGGTCGCCGAAGCCGCGGTGGTCGGCCGTCCCGACCCTCGCTGGCATGAGGTGCCGGAGGCGCACGTGGTGCTGCGCCCCGGCGCCGCCTGCTCGGAAGCCGAGATCATCGCCCACGTGCACGGCCAGCTCGCCCGCTTCAAGGCGCCGCGCCGGGTGCATTTCGTGCCGAGCCTGCCGCGCAACGCGATGGGCAAGGTGCGCTACGCGGAGCTGCGTCCATGATCGGCGACCGCATCGAAGGCAAGTGGATCGACGCCTTCGCCGAAGTGTTCGCCCAGTGCGGCGTCGAGCCCGGCGACCCCGTGGCGATCCTGAGCGAAACGCAAAGCCGGGCGCTCAACGTGCATCTGGCCGAGCTTGCCCTGCATCGCCTGGGCGCACGGGCCTGGCACCTCGTGGTGCCGACGCCGCGCAACCCGCATCCGGTGCCGGTGCGGTCCACCGGCGCGTCGGAAGCGCTGGGCGGGCTGGACCCGGTGGTGCGCGCCTTGGCAGCGCCCGGGCTGGTGGTGGACCTGACCCTCGAGGGCCTGATGCATGCGCGCGAAACGCCCGCCATCCTCGGCGGCGGCGCCCGCATCCTGCACGTCAGCAACGAGCATCCAGAGGCGCTGGAACGCCTGCGCCCCGACCCGGCGCTGGAAGCCGAGGTCCGCGCGGCGGCCCGCCGTCTGCGCGCGGCGCAGCACATGACGGTGTCGTCGGCGGCCGGAACCGCGCTGGAGGTCGACCTGCGCTGCGCTAGCAGCGTCGGCGTGTGGGGCTGGACGTCGAAGCCCGGAACCTTGGCGCATTGGCCCGGCGGCCTCGTGGTCGCGTTCCCCGCCGCCGGCACGGTGCAGGGCAGGGTGGTGCTGGCCCCGGGCGACGCGAACCTGACCTTCAAGCGCTTCATCGAGACGCCGGTCACGCTGATCGTTGAGGCCGACTATGTGGTCGCGATCGAGGGCGGCGGGGTCGATGCCGGGCTGCTGCGGGACGATCTGGCGGCCTGGGGCGACCGCGAGGCCTATGCCGTCAGCCATGTCGGCTGGGGCCTGAACCGCCGGGCCCGGCGCGAGTCGCTGGCGATGTATGGGCAGCGCGACACCAACGGCACCGAACTGCGCGCGGTCGCCGGCAACTTCCTGTTCAGCACCGGCGCCAACGAGTTCGCCGGCCGCCACACTGCCGGACACTTCGACCTACCGATGATGGGAACCACGATCGCCCTGGACGGCGCGGTGGTGGTGCGCGACGGGCAGCTTCACTCCGAGTGACTGCCCCCGCCGGGCGAAGGTTCGGCGCCGCGCGACTTAGCCCGGGTTCAGGGCGTGGCGCATGAGGCAGTCCGCGGCTCGGTTCCGGTTGAAGGTGCTGCTGCGCTGGAACACCGACAGGTTGTCGGCGCGGGCGATCTCGCGGGTGAACTCGGCCACCGGATGGTAACTGGGCCGATTGGCATAGTCGTGCATCAGCAGCAAGGCGTCCGCTTGGGCGTGCAGCAGGACCTGCATGGCCGAAGCGACGCGGAATCGGCCATCGACCAGATAAGTGTCGGCGCCGGAGGTGCCGGGAACGCTCCAGATCTGGTTGTAGTAGTTTGGCCACTTGCTCTTGTGCTCTTCGCCGACCGGATACCCCAACTCACCGGTCGGACCGATATCGGCCAGATGCAGGGTCGGCCTGGTTCGTATCGGGTTGGCATCGCAGAAGGCCTGCACCGTTTGCAACCACTCGCTCGACGAGTCGATCGCGTGGATCGAACCACCCACCAGGAAGGCCGCGTAGGCCGTGCTGCCACCGACGCCGAATTCGACGTAGTGGTTGGAGCAGGCGAGCACGCTTCGGAGCAGGTCGGTTTCAGACGGGAGCATGATCGGGCGCAGGTCGCCGACCGGAGGGTGATCAACCAAGCTGAGGCCTTCCCGAGTGACGAAATTCGACCGAGCGAGGGGTCGACCTGAACACAACACGCAGACGCGCCAGCCATCACTAACCGCCGTTCAAAGCGGGCCTGGTCAGGCCGCGTGGCTCCCTGAGTAGGACTTCGAACCTACGACCGAGCGATTAACAGTCGCTTGCTCTACCAACTGAGCTATCAGGGATCAGCGTGGGGCGTTCGTATAACGCTGACGCGGCGACGACGCAAACCTCTCTTTTCGTCGCCGCCTTGCCCACCCCGCTGCCTCGCCCCTTGCCCTGGCATGGCCATCCGGGCAGAACACCCGCACGCGAGAGTGGCGGAACGGTAGACGCACGCGACTCAAAATCGTGCGCCGCAAGGCATGGGGGTTCGAGTCCCCCCTCTCGCAGACCCTACTTCCCGTATGTCGCCACCAGATAATCCACGATGCCGGGGATGTCGGCGTCGGCCAGCGGCGCGCCGTAAGCCCCCCGCATCTTCGTGACTTCCGCCTGCCAGAAGGCGCGTGCATTCGGCAGGCCGCGCGGCTGCGTGGCGATGTACTCGGCCGAATGACAGGCCGAGCAGTTGGTCCGCGCCAGCTCGGCATTGGGTCCGTCCGCCAGCGCCGCAGTCTCGGGCGGCAGCTCGTAGCTGCGCGGCGCCGCCAAAGCAGGGGTGGCCAGCAACACGACGGCGAGGATGATCCTCATGCGGCCCTCACGACCGTCGTCTCGATCACGTTGCGCAGGTAACCGGACGGGTTCCACGGCTGCTCGGCCGGTTGGGTGTCGCCCGTCACGCTGGTTGCCCGCACCTGGATCGCCGCCTCGCCCGGCGGCAGCGACACCGGCGCCGTCCAGCCGCGGAAGGCGTAGCGGCCCAGGTCCTCGCCGAGCTTCGCGGGCGCCCAGCTGCGGCCGCCGTCGGCCGACAACTCGACCGTGCGGATACCGCTGCCGCCGTCGAAGGCGATGCCCGACAGCGTCACCGGTCCCGCACGCAGCGCGGCGCCGGGTTGGAGTGAGGTGACGAAGCTGCGCACTTTCATGCGCCCGATCGGCTTGGTCTTGGCCGGCGCGGTCCCGGGGGCGACGCAGTTGCAGTCGTTGTCCGGGATGCGATAGGCGGTCGCCATCCAGAAATTGGCCAAGGGCTGCTCCAACACGGTGATCTCGTTGAGGTGCTTGACCCAGTACGTGCCGTAGAAGCCCGGCACCACGAGCCGCAGCGGATAGCCGTTCAGGAACGGCAGGTCGGCGCCGTTCATCGCCCAGGCCAGCATCACCTCGCCGTCGCGGGCGTGGTCGAGTTCGAGCGCCTTGGCGAAGTCGGGCGTCTTGTCCGACACCGGCCCGTCCAGCCCATCGAACCGCACCTGCACGGCGCCCGGCTTCACCCCGGCCCGGTCGAGCACGGCGCGCAACGGCACCCCGGTCCAGCTTGCGTTGCCCATCAGCCCGTTGCCGGCCTGGCCACCGGCCACGCGGGGCTCGAAGAAGCCGCGGCCGTTGCCGGAGCATTGGTTGACCGCCACCAGCTCCGTGCGCGGCATCGCCTGCAGCTCGGCGAGGCTCAGCGCGACCTCCCGTTCGACATGTCCCTTGACCGCGAGGCGGAACGTCGCCGGGTCGATCTCGGTGGGGATGTCGGCGAGGTGGTAGCGGACGAAGAACGCATCGTTCGGGGTAAGAAGGCCTTCGCCGAACACGCCGAACGGCGTCTCGAGCTGCGGCGGCCGGCTGGTGAGGCGTAGCAGCGCCCGCTTCTCCGGATAGGCGACCAGCGGCCGCTCGCCGTTCTCGAACGGCAGCGTCGCCGTTTGGGCGTGGCCCAAGCGCCAATCGAGCAGGCCCGCCGCTCCGATGCCCAGCGCGATGCGCCGGTGCAGCAGCACCATCGTTTCCTCCGTCGCCGTCTTTGTGCGGGAGGCTAGGCGTCCCGCCGCAGCGCCGCAATGACGGCCGCGGTGAACGCCGCCGTCCCGAGCGTGCCGCCGAGGTCGCGGGTACGGGTCGCGGGTTCGGCGACCACGCGGTCCAGCGCCGCCTCGATCGCCGCCGCCGCTTGTCCGAGCCGGGCGTCGGCGCTCCGCTCGCCAAGCCAGGCCAGCAGCATGGCAGCCGAACCGATCAGCGACGCCGGGTTGGCGATGCCCTGGCCGGCGATCGACGGCGCCGAACCGTGCTGCGCTTGCGCCACCGCATGCCCGGCACCGGCATTGAGCGAGGCGGCGAGGCCGAGGCTGCCGGACAGCTCGGCGGCCTCATCGGACAGGATGTCGCCGAACATGTTGGTGGTGACGACCACGTCGTAGCGGCTGGGATCGCGGATCAGCAGCGCCGCCATGCTGTCCACCAACTGCTCCTCGAGCCGGACGTCCGGGTAGCGCCCGGCCACCTCGCGCACGCATTGGAGGAACAGCCCGTCGCTGACCCGCAGCACGTTGGCCTTGTGCACCGCGGTGACGAAGTGCCGGCGGGTACGGGCGAGCCGGAACGCGGCTTCGGCGATGCGGGTGCTGCCGGCGCGCGTCACCTTGCGCATGGCCATCGCGAGGTCCGGCGTCGGCATGAACTCGCCGGTGCCTTCGAACATGGTGCGGTCGGCGTAGAAGCCCTCGGTGTTCTCCCGCACCGTCACGAGGTCGAGCGGGATGCCGGCCCGGGGCGGCAGGCCGGGCCGGGTGCGCGCCGGGCGGATGTTGGCGTAGAGATCGAGGTGCTTGCGCAGCATGCCCGAGGGATTCGGCATCCCGGGCGCATACTCGTTGTGCGACACCGGCCCGAGGATCACCCCGTCCGCCGCCCGCGCGGCGTCGAGCACGCTGTTCGGGAAGGTGGTGCCGTGCGTCTCAATGGCGGCAAACCCGATCGCGGCATGGCTGAACGCCGGCTCGAAACCGAACCGGGCGGCGGCGGCGCGGACCACGTCGAGCGTCGCCGCGGTGATCTCCGGCCCGATGCCGTCGCCTTCGAGGACCAGAAGCTGCATCGCACCTACTCCCGCGTCATCACCAAGCGCAGCGACCACGCCAATCCGGCGGCCAGCACCATGATCCCGGCCATCGCCAGCAGCCCGGCCTGAAACGACCCGGTCTCGTCGCGCAGCCAGCCCATCATATAGGGGCCGAAGACCCCGCCCGTGGTGCCGATCATGTTGATGAAGGCGAGGCCGCCGGCGGCCGCGATCCCGGTCAGGAACCGGGTCGGGATGGTCCAGAACACGGCACGGGCCGATGTGACGCCGATCAGCGCGAGCGTCATCCCGCTCATCGCAAGCAGGAAGGAGTCCGGCGCAATCGAAATCGCCAGCCCGACCGCCGCCAGCAGGCAGGTCAGGATCAGCGGTCCAATCCTCCGCCCCGTCCGATCCACGTACCAGGCCCAGCCCAGCATGCCGGCCGTCGCGAACAGATAGGGGATTGCACTCAGCCAACCCACCGCCGAGTTGCTCAGCGCGTATTCCTTCATGATCAGCGGCAACCAGATGATGATCCCGTAGGAACCGAGGGTGAAGCCGAACTGCACCCCGGCCAGGATGAGCACGCGGGCATCCGTTATCGCGGCCCGCACCGAATGCCGCACCCGCTCGCGCACCTCGTTGGCCATCATCGCGTCCATGGCGTCGCGTTCCGGCTGGGTCAGGAAGGTCGCGTCCTGCGGGCGGTCGGCCAGCATACCGAGGATCGACATCCCGATCGGCACGCAGGGCAGGCTGACCGCCAGGAACAGCCACTGCCAGCCGGCCAGGCCCCAGATCCCGTCCATCCGCAGCAGCAAGCCGCAGAGCGGTCCGCCGATCACCGACGAGAGCGGGATGCCGACCAGGAACCAGGCCAGCATCTGCGTGCGCACCTGCGCCGGGAACCAGGCGGCGAGGAAGAAGGTGATCCCCGGGAAGAAGCCGGCCTCGGCGACGCCCAGCAGGAAGCGCACGGCGTAGAAGCTCTGCGGCCCCGTCACCAGCGCCATCGCAGTCGACAGCAGCCCCCATGTGATCATGATGCGGGCGATCCAGCGCCGGGCGCCGAACCGATACATGGCGAGGTTGCTGGGGACTTCGAAGAACGAGTAGCCGAGGAAGAAGATGCCGGCGCCGAGGCCGAGCTGCTCGTTGCTGAGGCCGATGTCGGACTTCATCGTCAGCGCGGCGAAGCCGATGCAGGTGCGGTCGAGGTAGTTGAACAGGTAGGCGGCCGTGACCAGCGGCACGAAACGCCAAGCCGTCTTGCGGATTGCGCTTCGCTGGACTTCCGTCATGACCGGCTCCGATGGACGGAGGGTGCTGATGCGCACGGCGTCCATTTCTCGCTCACCTAATGTTCACAGGATGCCAAGCCCGACGTCGTCGCCGGTGGGGACTGGATAAAGTCTGTCTCACTTTCTGGACGAACTCGAAACGTTATTCAGAACATCGGCGGCCGGGTTGGCCCGGTCAAGGCAAACCTCCGAGTTGTAAATCGAGTTTTTACATAACCTTGCCGCGAATGAAATCCGACGCGCGCTCGGCGATCATCAGCGTGGTCGCGTAAGTATTCGCCGACGGCATTGCCGGCATGATGCTGGCATCGACGATTCGCAGGCCCTCCATGCCATGCACCAGCAGCCGGTCGCTGACGACGGCCCCAGGGTCGGAGGCCGGCCCCATCTTGGCGGTGCCGATCAGGTGGTAGCAGGTGGTGCCGTTCTCGCGCGCAAAGCCCAGCAACTCGTCGTCCGACGCGATGGCGGCGCCGGGAAGCGTTTCGGTCTCGATGTAAGGTGCGAGTTGCGGCGTGTTCAGCAGCCGGCGGATCAGCCGGATGCCGCCCAGCGTCACCTGGCGGTCCAGCGGGTCGGACAGGTAGTTGGGCTGGATCACCGGGTCCACCCAAGGGTCGGTGCTGGTGGCGCGCACGTGGCCGTGGCTTTCCGGACGGTGCGGCCAGGCGCCGGCGGTGACGCCGGGGTAGTCGTCCAGGATGTAGGTCTTGCCCACCGCGTAGCTGCCCGGCGTGAACACGCATTGCAGGTCGGGCGCGTCGAGCCCGTCCCAACTGCGCCAGAACACGTGCACCTGGCTCGGTGCGTTGTCGAGGATGTTGGGCTTGCCGACCGACCAGCGGGCGATCTCGCGTGCGAGGCGCGGGCCGCGCGACAGCTCGTTCAGGGTCGGCGTGCCGGGCTTCGCGCGCATCACCAGGCGGACGGCGAAATGGTCGCGGAAGTTCTGCCCGACGCCCGGCGCCTCGTGCACCACCGGTACGCCCAACTCGGCCAGCAGCGGCGCCGGCCCGACGCCGGAGATCTGCAGCAGGCGGGCGGTGTTGACGGTGCCGGAGGACAGGATGACCTCGCGCCGTGCCCGCACCGTCGTCGCCGGGCCGCCGCGGCGGCGGGTGTAGCGGACGCCGACCGCGCGCTTGCCCTCGAAGACGATGGCGGTGGCGCGCGCCTCGGTGCGCACCTCGAGCGAGCGGCGCGACTGCGCGGGGCGGAGGAAGGCGCGGGCGGCGCTGACCCGCCAGCCGCGCTCGATGGCGCGCTGGAAGTAGCCGACGCCGGCCTGGTCGCCGCTGTTGTAGTCGGGGTTGCGCGGGATGCCGGACGCGACGCAGCCGGCGATGAACGCCTCCGACATCGGGTGGATCCAGCCCATGTCCGAGACCGGAATGCCGTCGCCGCCGTTGCCGCGCTTTGCCGGGTCCGCGGCGGCGCCGTTCGGCATGATCCGCCGCTCGGTGCGCCGGTAGTACGGCAGCATGTCGTCGTAGCCCCAGCCGCGATTGCCGCGCTGCGCCCAGTTGTCGAGGTCGGCGGGCTGGCCGCGGTTGTAGACCATGCCGTTGATGCTGCTGCTGCCGCCCAGCGTGCGGCCTTGCGTGGTGGCGATGGGCCGGCCGGCGGTGTTCTCGGTCGGCTCGGTCTTGAACTGCCAGGTGCAGGACGGGTCGAACAGCGTCTTGATGAACCCGGCCGGGATATGGATGAACGGGTTGCGGTCCGGCGGCCCGGCTTCCAGGACGCAGACGGTGACGCCCTGGTCCTGCGTTAGCCGATTGGCCAGCACCGACCCGGCGGCGCCGGCGCCGACGATCACGTAGTCGAACTCGTCGCTCCCGCCGGCGCTCATAGGGCCTCCGCGACCGCCTTCGCGACGTCGGCGGTGCCGGCCGTGCCGCCGAGATCCCGCGTGCGCGGCCCGTCGCGCAGCACGGCGCCGACCGCCGTCCGGATCGCGTCCGCGGCGGTGCGGCAGGCGGGGTCGGACTTGCGTTCGGCCAGCCAGTCGAGCAGCAGCGCCGCCGACAGGATCGCCGCGACCGGGTTCGCGACGCCCTTGCCGGCGATGTCGGGCGCGGTGCCGTGGCTCGGCTGGAACACGGCGTGGTCCGGGCCGATATCCGCGGACGGCGCGATGCCGAGCCCGCCGGCGATGCCGGCTGCGATCTCGCTGACGATGTCGCCGAACTGGTTCTCCATGACCACGACGTCGAACCGGCCGGGATCGGTCACCATCAGCATCGAGGCGTTGTCGATATAGATGCGGTCGGCGCCGATGTCGGGATGGCGGGCCGCCACCTCGTCGAACACGCGCCGCATCAGCGCCATGCCGCGCAGCACGTTGGCCTTGTCGAACAGCGTGACGTGCCCGCGGCCGCCGGTCTCACGGCGCGCGCGGGCCTGGGCGAAAGCCAGCTCGAACAGCCGCTCGCAGCCGCGCGCGGGTGATGACCATGCGGTCCTGGGCCACGTTCGGGTCGTTGCCGGCCGGGTCGTGGCGGCCGGCGAACAGGCCTTCTGTCTGCTCGCGGATTACCAGCATGTCGAACCGCTTGTCACCGAGCGGCCCGGGCACGCCGTCCCACAACCGCACCGGACGCAGCCCGGCAAACAGGGAAAAATGCTCGCGCATGTCGATCTGCGGCGCGATCTCGATGCCGTTCCCGTCGCGGATGTCGGGCCAGCCGGCGGCGCCGAACAGGATCGCATCGGCGTCGCCGACGGCGTCCAGGGTCGCGGGCGCGATCGCCTGGCCGGTCTCGCTGGTAATGGAATGCGCCGCACGCGTGCTGCGCGGTGTCGAGCCGGATGCCCTGCCTGCTCGCCGCCTGCTGCATCACCGCGCTCGGCGGCGGCGACGACCTCGGGGCCGATGCCGTCACCCGGCAGGATGGCGACGTGATAGGCAGATGCTGGCATTGGCGACGTTCCCTCTTGGCCGCGCAAGGGTATCGCTTCACCTCGAGGGGGTGCAACGCCAGGGCGGCTGGCGTGCTTCTTGCGTCGATCGCCGGGCACATCACGCGGAGATCAGAATGCTGAACCGCCGCCTGTTCGTCGCCACCGCGCTCGCGGCGCCGGCAATCGTCAGCCAGGGCGTGCTCGGGCAGGCGCTGCGGAAGGTGAAGCTCGGCTCGGCCTTCACCACCACCACCAACGCCATGTTCCTGATGCCCGACCTGCTGAAGCCCGAAGGGATCGACGCCGAGCTGGTGACGTTCCCGAGCCTGGTGCAGCGCATGCAGGCGGTCGCCTCGGGCGCCGTCGACGTGGGCAATGGCGGCCTGTCGGCGACGATGCAGCTCGCGACCAAGGGGTTCCCGATGGCGGTGCTGGCCAATGGCTGCGACGGCGGCTGGATGCTGGTGGCAAAGCCCTCGGTCACCTCGTTCGCGCAGCTCGCGGGCAAGAAGATCGGCGTGCAGAACGGCTCGATCGGCCTCGTCAGCCTGAACTGGAAGCTGCGGGCCGAGAAGCTGGACGGCAAGGTCGAGCTGGTGTTCCTCGACAACCAGGACCAGCCGACGCCGCTGGCCCGCGGCGACCTGGACGCGATCTGCTGCTTCGAGCCCTACGCCGCCTTCGCCGAGCTGAGCGGCTTCGGCCACAAGCTCTGGGTGCCCGTACGACACGCCGATGGGCAAGACCAACCTCGGCTTCGTCGCCAGCGTGCCGTTCCTGAAGAAGGAGCCGGAGCTGATGCGCAAGCTGGTGGCGGCGCACGTGAAGGCGACCGACCGGATGAAGAACGAGCCGGAGATCGCGATCGAGACCACGATCAAGCAGTTCAACATGAGCCCGGAGATCGCCGAGGCGTCG
Source organism: uncultured Alphaproteobacteria bacterium (assembly GCA_963792675.1). GTDB lineage: Bacteria > Pseudomonadota > Alphaproteobacteria > Acetobacterales > Acetobacteraceae > JBBROS01. Next base: position 2,871,387 of record CAWBWT010000002.1, on the reverse strand, counting down.
ATCGAAGAACCTGTTCTACAGCGCCGAGAGCGGCGAGGCCTTCCAGACCGGGCTGAAGTCGCTGGCCAGGATGATGATGGACGACAAGATGCTGGACGCCGAGCCGAACTGGGGCGAGTTCATCAACACGTCGCTTCCTCTGACGCCGCCGTCCATGCCTGCGCCGAGCACGTCATCCCCGGACTTGATCCGGGATCTCGCCCGCCTTGGACGCTGCCTCGCCGGCAGGAGATGGCCGGATCAAGTCCGGCCATGACGTGGGTGGGCAGCGTGGACGCGCGCCGTTCGCGTCCGCCGCCTGCTCGGCCTGCTGCCGATCCTGGGCCTGCTCGTCTTGTGGCAGGTGGTCGTGGCGGCCGGCGTCTACCCGCCGGTGCTGCTGCCGTCGCCCGCCAAGGTGGCGGGCGCGTTCCTGCAATGGGGCCCGGCCATCGCCGCCAACGCGCTCGCCAGCGTCGCTCCGCGTCATCGTCGGCGTCAGCATCGCCTTCGCGGTCGCCGTGCCGGCCGGGCTGCTGATCGGGCGCTACCCGTTGCTCGACCGGCTCGCCGACTGGTCGATCCAGATGTTCCGCGCCATCCCGCCGATCTCGCTGATCCCGCTCGCGATGCTGTTCTTCGGCATCGGCGACACGCCCGGCGATCGTGCTGATCTTCCTCTCCGCGCTCTGGCCGCTGCTGCTCAACACCATCTTCGGCGTGCGCGGCATCGAGCGCACGCTGCTGAAGGTCGCGACCGCGGCGCGGGCCAGCGAAGCGCTGGTGCTGCGCGACATCGTGCTGCCGGCGGCGATGCCGGCGATCCTGACCGGCCTGCGGCTGGCGATCGGCGGCGGCTGGCTGACGGTCGTCACCGCCGAGATGATCGCGGTCAAGTCGGGCCTCGGCTACATGATCCTCAACGCGCAGATGACGTTCCGCACCGAGCTGATCTTCGCCGGCATCATCGTGATCGGCGCCATCGGCCTGCTCGCCGACCAGGCGGTGCGCCTGCTGCGCGCCCGCGTGTGCCGCTGGCAGGACGGGCTGGTGTCGGGATGAGCGCCTTCATCGAGACGATCGGGGTCGGCAAGACCTATGCGACGCAAGTCCGGGCCGGTGGAGGCGCTGCGCGACGTCTCGATCGGCTGCGCGGAGGGCGAGTTCGTCTGCCTGCTGGGCCTGTCCGGCTGCGGCAAGTCCACCTTGCTGCAGATGCTCGCCGGGCTCGAGCCGGCGACGACGGGGCAGATCGTGGTCGCCGGGCGCGAGCTGGACGGGCCGTCGCCGGCCACCAGCATCGTGTTCCAGGACCATGGCCTGTTCCCCTGGATGACGGTGCAGCGCAACGTCGAGTTCAACCTCAAGGCCCGGGGCGCGCCGCGGCGCGAGCGCGAAGGGCGGGCGGCGGCGATGCTGGCGCTGACCGGGCTCGAGGGGTTTGCCGGGCGCTACCCGCACGAGCTGTCGGGCGGCATGCGGCAGCGCGTCGGCATTGCCCGGGCGCTGACGACCGAGCCGCGCGCGCTGCTGATGGACGAGCCGTTCGGGGCGCTCGACGCCCAGACCCGCGGCCGGCTGCAGCGAGAGCTGCTGGACATCTGGGCAGCGGCAGCGCACCACGGTGCTGTTCGTCACCCACAGCATCGACGAGGCGATCTTTCTCGCTGACCGCATCCTGGTGTTCACGCCGCGGCCGGGCCGGCTGTCGGCGGACGTCACGGTGGCGCTCGACCGGCCGCGCGACCCGCGCAGCGCCGGGTTCGCGGCACTCGCCCGCGAGCTGCGCGCGGCCCTGGGCACGGAGGACGGCAGCGAATAGCCTGCGCGTTCCCGGAGGAGACTGCCTGATGCCGAACGCCCGCACCGACGACGGCTTCAACCTGCACTACGAGGAGACCGGCGCCGGCACGCCCGTCATCTTCGTGCACGAGTTCGCCGGCGACATCCGCAGCTGGGAGCCGCAGATGCGGCATTTCGGGCAGCGCTACCGCGCCATCGCCTTCTGCGCCCGCGGCTATCCGCCGTCGGACGTGCCGGAGGACCCGGCGCGCTACTCGCAGGCCCGCGCCGCCGACGACATCCTGTCGGTGCTGGATCATCTCGGGATCGAGCGGGCGCATGTCGTCGGCCTGTCGATGGGCGGGTTCGCGACGCTGCATTTCGGCTTCCGCCACCCGGCCCGCGCTCTGTCGCTGACGGTCGCCGGCTGCGGCTACGGCGCCGAGCCGGGCCAGCGCGAACGGTTCAAGGCCGAGGCCGGAGTGATCGCGGAGACGCTGAAGCGGGACGGCATGGAAGCGTTCGCCGCCCGCTACGCCTACGGTCCGACGCGGGTGCAGTTCGAGAACAAGAACCCGCGCGGCTTCGCCGAGTTCGCCCGGCAGCTGGCCGAGCACTCGGCGCTGGGCTCGGCCAACACGCAGATCGGCTGCCAGGGGCAGCGCCCGTCGCTTTACGATCTCGTGGACGAGATGAAGGCGCTGACGGTGCCAACGCTGGTGCTGACCGGCGACGAGGACTGGCCTTGCCTGCAGCCGTCGCTGCTGATGAAGCAGCACATCGCGAGTGCGGCGCTGTCGGTGATGCCGAATTGCGGCCACACCATCAACATCGAGGACCCGGACCAGTTCAACCACTTGGTCGCCGCGTTCATCGCCCAGGTGGATGCCGGGCGCTGGCCGAAGCGGGACCCGCGCACGCTCGTGCAGTCGATCACTGGGATCAAGTGAGGGCGCGCTCACGTCGCTGCGCTTCGGCCTAGCGGAGCACGGCTCACACGCGACATGGGGGCGATGCGCCCCTGGACTCCAAGACGCCTCCTCGTCACCCCCTCCGCCCTCGACTGGCCCGCCGGCGCCGCCATGGTGGAGCGGGCGGCCGCACTCGGCGCCGAGATCGTCCGGCTCAAGGCCGACCGGCTGACCGGGCTGCCGGACGCTTATCGCGACGCCAAGACGACGATGGCCGTCGTCGTGGCCAGCGCCACCCGGCGGCGGCTGCAGCCGATCCCGCCGAGTGCGGACTGGCGGTTCGACCTTGCCGAGGGCTGCCCGGCGCATTGTACCTATTGCTATTTGGCCGGGTCGCTAGCCGGGCCGCCGATCATCCGGGCCTATGCTAACCTGCCGGAGATCCTAGCCGAGCTGCCGCCGGCCGTCGGCGGCGGCACCGTTACGTCCGTGTCGGAGGCGCGGGCGCATGAGGGCACCACGTTCGAGTGCTCCTGCTACACCGACCCGCTGGCGCTGGAGCACCTGACCGGGCACTTGGCCGCTTGCATCACCTATTTCGGCGCCTGGGACGCGCCGGTGCAACTCCGCTTCACCACCAAGTTCGACGCGGTCGGGCCGCTGCTCGGCTTGGCGCATAACGGGCGCACCCGGGTCCGCTTTTCGGTCAACGCGCGCGGGGCCGAGCGGCACGAAGGCGGGGCGCCGCGCATGGCGGCCCGGCTTGCGGCGCTGCGGGCGATGGCCGAAGCAGGCTACCCGGTCGGCCTCACGGTCGCGCCGATCCTGCGCCTGCCCGACTGGGCGGCGGCCTACGATGCGCTGTTCGCGGACGTGGCCGCGGCGCTGGCCGGGCTGGAGGTGGACCTGACGGCCGAGTTGATCACGCACCGGTTCACCCCGAAGTCGAAGGGCGTCCTGGACGGGTGGTATCCCGGCAGCCCGCTCGAAATGGACGAGGCGCAGCGGTCTCGCAAGTTCACCAAGTTCGGGTCGGTCAAATACGTCTTCCCGCGCGACGAGATGGCGGCGATGCGAACGGCGATCGAGGGCTCGCTGGCGCGGCGGCTGCCGATGGCGCGGCTGCTCTACTGGACGTAACCCGGGTTATCGCACCGAACCACGTCGAGGCCCCTTTCAGGGGCGTCCCAACCGGACCCCAACAACGTCACGGCCGGACTTGATCCGGCCATCTCGCCCCTGTGGCGCGACGGGTTCCGGCGAGGAGCGGATCCCCGGGTCAAGCCCGGGGATGACGTGGGTTTGGGCGGCTGGTAAGTCGGGTGGCCTCACAAACTAAGTGACCGCTGTTGGCATGCGCGCGTGCCAATCCGTGTCGCGCTGATAGGCGTCGCCAATCGCCAGCACGCGCGCTTCGGCGAACGGTCGGCCCACGATCTGCAGTCCGATCGGGCAGCCGTTCGGATCGAGGCCGCAGTTCACACTCAGCGCCGGCAGGCCGAGGTAGTTGAACGGCCGCGTGTTGGCCGAGACGGCCATGAACCGCGCCTCGGTTCCCGGCGGCCCGTGATCGATGTCCGTCTCTGCCAGGGTCGGCAGCATCGTCGGGATCGTCGGCAGCACGAGTGCGTCCACACCAGAAAAAACCTCGGCGCAGAAGGCGCGCAGCATCGGGCCGCGGGCGGACAGCGCCTCGATGTAGTAGGTCGCGGGGATCGCGTAGCCCGCGTAGAGCCGGGCGCTCAGGTGCACGGCGTAGTCCTGCGGCTGCTCGCGCATCCAGCGGGCGTGGATGGTCGCCCCCTCGCAGCGCGACACCACGCCGACATAGGCCGAGACCGCGTCCATGTAGGGCAGCGTGATTGGCACCACCGCGGCGCCCCGGCCGCGCAGCACGACGGCGGCCGCCTCGACCGCGGCGACCACGGCGTCGTCGCTGCCCATCAGGCCGGGATTGGTCACCAGCCCGATCCGCACCCCGGACAGATCGCCGGTCAGCGCCGCTTCGTAGTCCGGCACCGCCTCGTCTGCCGTGGTCGGGTCGGCCGCGTCCCGGCCGGCGATCACGCGCATGATGCGGGCGCAGTCGCGCACCGTGCGGGTGAGCGGGCCGACATTGTCGCAGGAGAAGCTGAGCGGCATCACCCCGCTGCGGCTGACCCGCGTCTGCGTCGGCTTCAGCCCCACCGTGCCGCACGCTGCGGCCGGCAGCCGGATCGAGCCGCCGGTGTCCGACCCGAGCGCCGCGAAGGTGAACCGCGACGCCACCGCGGCCCCCGATCCGCTCGAGGAGCCGCCGGTGATGTAGGGCAGGTTCCAGGGGTTGTGGCAGTCGCCGTGATGCCGGTTGTGCCCGGTCGGGTTCTGCGCGAACTCCGCCATGTTCAGCCCGGCGAACGTGATCGACCCGGCACCGTGCAGCCGCTCCAGCACCGTCGCCGTCTTCTCCGCGACCCACTCGCCGCGGATCAGCGAGCCGCAGGTGCTGACCTTGCCGGCCTGGTAGTACATGTCCTTGTGCGCCAGCGGCACGCCGTGCAGCGGCCCGAGCGCGCCGCCCGCCGTTAACGCGCGGTCCGCCGCCTCGGCCGCCTGCATGGCGCCGTCGCGGTCGATCCAGATGGTGGCGTTGATCCGGTCCTCGTGCCGGTCGATCGCCGCCAGGCAGGCTTCCAGCAGCGCCGACCGACGTGACCGCGCCGCTGCGCACTGCATCGGCCGCCTCGACCAGGCTCAGCTCGTTGGGCGCGCTCATTCCTTGCAATCCCGCAGCGCCGCCTCGAACGAACTCGGCTCGTCCTCGAAGCGGAGCCTGGCCCGCTGCGCCTCGAAGGCGCGGATGGTGTTGGCGAGGTCCGCGGCCAGCCGCCGCCCGGCCTCGTTCGGAACATGGATGCCGTGCCAGGCGGCAATCGATGCCTCCGTGGCTGCCAGGAAATCGTCGCTCATCTCGGCTCCTCAGTAGGTCTTGAACAATTCGGCAATCTCCGCCGGGTCGGGGGTGATCGTCAGCGCCATGGCCAGCAGGATGCGCGCCTTCTGCGGGTTGAGGTTGTCGGCGCTGACGAAGCCGTTGCCGCGGGCGCGGGTGCCGGGAAACACCCGGCCGCTGCCGGCCCGGGTCGACAGCGCTACCACCACGCCGCCCTGCACCGCCTCGGCCAGCGCTTCGGCATCGGCCGGGGTCGGGAAGCTCGGTGCGAAGCCGGCCGAGACGATGCCCCGCGCACCCGCCGCGACGAAGGCCCGCACCGCCATGCCGTCCGACCCGGCATAAGCGTAGGCGATGTCCACCCGCGGCAAGGCCTCGAGCCCGCGGATGTCGAACGCCGTGTCCGGCGCTCGCTTGCGCAGCGGCGCCCGGTAGAACGCCACGCGGTCGGCGTCGGCGTGGCCGAGCACGCCGAAGTCGGGCGTCCGGAACGTCTGCAGCCGGAACGTGCTGGTCTTGGTCACCTCGCGCGCCGCCTGGATCTCGTCGTTCAGCACCACCAGCACGCCCATCCCGCGGGAGGCCGGGCTGGCGGCGGTGCGGATGGCGGCGGCGAGGTTCGTGCCGGCGTCGGTGCCCATGGCGCTCGATGGCCGTTGCGACCCGACCAGCACCACGGGCACGTCCACCTTGACCGCAAGGTTCAGCGCATAGGCGGTCTCCTCCAGCGAGGCGGTGCCGTGGCCGATGACGATGCCGGCGAGGTCCGGGTGCTCCGCCACCGCCTGGTCGCAGGCGAGCACGAGGCCGCGCCATTCGGCGAAGCCGATGCCGGGGCTGACGATGTTGTCGTAGCGGATCGGGATGATGTCGGCGATCGCGGCCAATGGCGGGAACAGCGCGACGATCTCGTCGGCATGCAGCCGGGCGTGGCCGCTGGCGGCATAATCCTGCACGTCCAGGGGATCACGGCCGACCGACGAGATGGTGCCACCGGTGCCGATGAACGCGACCTTCGGTTTCACGCCGCGCGCGCCTGTTCCCGTCGCCATGCGCGAGACGATGAACTCGGTGTCCATGCACGTCGCCGAACGTGGCGTAGAACGCGGCGAGCGAGGCGTTGTGCTCCTCGGCCGAAGTGGTCGCGCAGCCGTCGCTGACCATGACCGTGCGGAAGTCGAGCATCATGGCGTCGCGGGCGGAGCTTTCGCAGCAGACGTTGGTCAGCGTGCCGACGATCAGAACGGTGTCGATGCCGCGGTCGCGCAGCATGGGTGCCAGGTCGCAGGTGCCGGGGATGAAGGCGCTGTAGCGGCGCTTGAGCACGACCGCGTCCTCTGGCCGCACGTCGAGCTCGGGCCACAGCGCGTGGCCCGGCGCGCCGACGCTCATGGCGGCGTTGCGGCGCGCGTTCGCCTCGGCGGTGTTCATCCGCTGCTGCACGGTCCAGTCGCAAACAGCTCTCGTCGTGGGTGTTCTGCACCCAGGCGACCAGGCCGCCGGCGTCGCGCAGCGCGCCCGCCAGACGGTTCACGTTCGGCACGACGTCGATCGCCGCAGCGCAGGCCATGTAGCCGCCGCGCTCGTGCATGAAGCCGACCTGGAGGTCGATCACCACCAGTGCGGTCGTCTGCGGCGTGAGGTCGGCGAAGGGGTGGGCGGTGCCGCGACGGCCGGTGGCGCGCTCGATAGCCCAGTCGGGCATCTCGACGCCGGCCATGGTTCCGAATTCCATATGGATCTCCTTGAGAAAGGCGGGCGCCGGCCTGAACCCGTCGTGCGCAGCACGCTCTCGCGTGACGGGGCGAGCCGCCCCAGACCCGCATACAATGGGATTGCAAAGGCCCTGCCTTTGCCGGGGTCAAGGGGCAGAGCCCCTTGGATCACGCAGCCAATCTTTCTTCCACCCGAATACAACGCGCCGTCCTGCCGAGCGCAATCGCTCGTTCCTCCGGGACGCCGGCGACGCACGCCTCGATCGCCTGCGGACAGCGCGGCGCGAAGGCGCAGCCGGGCGGCGGGCGGCGCAGATCGGGCGGCGCGCCGGGGATCGCCGGGATCTCGGCGCCCCCCTCGCGGATCACCGACGCCAGCAGGCCTTGCGTGTAGGGGTGCGCGGGATGGCGCAGCACGTCGCGCACTGGCCCCTGCTCGACGATCTGCCCGGCATACATCACCGCCACGCGGTCGGCGACCTCGGCCGCCACGCCCAGATCATGCGTCACGATCACCACGCCCATGCCAAGCTCCCGCTGCAGCTCGCGCAGCAGCACCAGGACCTGGATCTGCACCGTGGCGTCGAGCGCCGTGGTCGGCTCGTCGGCCAGCAACAGTCGCGGGCGGCAGGACAGCGCCATCGCGATCACCACGCGCTGTCGCAGGCCGCCGCTCAACTGGTGCGGATAGGCGTCGAGCCGCCGCGCCGCGTCAGGCACGCGGACCAGCTCAAGCACCTCGAGCGCCCGCGCCCGCGCGGCTGCCTTGGTGCCGCCGAGATGGCGGAGCACGCTCTCCCCGATCTGCTGGCCGACCGTGTAAACGGGGTCGAGCGCGGTCATCGGCTCCTGAAAGATCATCGCCGCGGCGCCGCCGCGCAGGTCGCGCAGCGCCTGGCCCGACAGGGACATCACGTCCTGCCCCTCGACCCGCACGCCGCCCGTGATGCGCGCTTGCGGCGGCAGCAGGCGCATCAAGGCCCGCATCGACACGGACTTCCCCGAGCCGCTCTCGCCGAGCAGGCACAGCACCTCGCCGGGCATCACCTGCAGGCTGACGCCGCGCACCGCCTCGACCGCGTCGCGGCCCGTGCCGAACTGGACCCGCAGGTCGTCGAGCTGGGCGAGCGGCGTCATGCGGCGACCTGGGCTGCCGCCCTGGCTTCGGAGTGGCCGGAGCCGGGGCGCAGCATGTGACAGGCGGCGTCGTGGCCGATACGGCCGGGGGGCGTCGGCGCGTGCTCGGCGCAGACCGGTTCGGCGTGCGGGCAGCGAGTGCGGAAGCGGCAGCCGCTGGGCGGGTTGGCCGGCGAGGGCGGGTCGCCGGTGATCGGCGCCGCCTCGACCCGGTGATCGGGGTCCATGCTGAGCCGGGAGGCGAGCAGGGCGCGCGTGTAGGGGTGCAAGGGCTGGGCAAAAACCTGGTCGGCCGGACCGCTCTCGGCCACGCAGCCGAGATACATCACCAGCACCCGGTCGCTGACGTGCCGCACCACGGCGAGGTCGTGGCTGATGAACACGTAGGTGAGGCCGAACTGGCGCTTGAGCGAGGCGAGCAGGTTCAGCACCTGCGCCTCGACCGACTTGTCGAGCGCGGACACCGCCTCGTCCAGGATCACGAGGCGCGGCTGCAGCGCGAGCGCGCGGGCGATGTTGACCCGCTGCTTCTGCCCGCCCGAAAGCTCGTGCGGGTAGCGGGGGCCGAACAGCATCGGGTCGAGGCCGACCCGGCGCAGCGCCTCGTTGGCTTCCTCGGCGGCTTGGCGCCGGGTGCGGCCGAGCACCAGCGGCCCGAACGCGACGCTGTCCCGCACCGGCATACGCGGGTTGAGCGAGCTGGCGGAATCCTGGAACACCATCTGTGCCTGACGCCGGAGGCTTCTGAGGCTGATCCCGCCGGTCGCGCCGACCTGCTCGCCGTCGAACACGAGTTCGCCGTGGTCGGGCTCGATCAGGTGCAGCAGCAGGCGCGCCAGCGTGCTCTTGCCGCAGCCGCTCTCGCCGACGACGCCGAGCGTTTCGCCTTTGGCGACGGTGAACGAGATGCCGTCCACGGCCCGCACTGCGCCGCCGCCCGCCAGCGGAAAGTGTTTCCGCAGGTTGTCGGCGATCAGCATCGGCTGCGCCGGCCCGCCACGGTCCTGACTCACGGCGGCGCTCATGTCCGGCGCCCCCGACCGTCCCGGGACGCGGGGGCGCGGATGTTCCGGCGGGCGAGAGATCCCCGGATCAGGTCCGGGAATGACGTGGGCGGGAGGGGCGGCAAGGACGCGGGCCGTGTCATCAGCGTACCCGCACGTCCATGGCCGAGCGCAGACCGTCGCTGACCAGGTTGAAGCACATGCTGGTCAGGAAGATCGCCACGCCGGGGATCGCACAGACCCAGGGCTGCACGTAGATCGCCTGCCGCAGTGTGCTCAGCATCAGCCCCCAATCCGGAATCGGCGGCCGCACGCCGAGGCCCAGGAACGACAACCCCGACGCCAGCAGGATCGACACGCTGACCAGGCTCGACGCATAGACCAGCACCGGCGCCAGCACGTTGCCCAGCAGATGGTAGCGCACGATCATCAGATGCCCGGCGCCGGTCGCCCGCGCCGCCTCCACGAAGTCGAGGTTGCGCACCTGCGTCGTCGCCGTTTCCGCGACCCGGCACACCGCCGGGATGAACACGAGCGCCAGCGCGATCATGCCGTTCAGCATGCCGCCGCCCATCGCGCCCGAGATCGCGACCGCCAGCAGCACCGACGGGAACGCATAGAACACGTCCATCGTGCGCATGATCAGCGTGCCGACCCAGCCGCTGGCGTAGCCGGCCACCACGCCCAGCGTGCCGCCGATTACGCCGGCGACGATCACCGGAACCACGCCCATCAGCAGCGACGTCTGGCCTCCGTACAGCAGCCGGGTCAGGATGTCGCGGCCAAGCTCGTCGGTGCCGAGCCAATGTCCGCGGTAGCCGAACGGCTTGAGACGGAGCAGCACGCTTTCCTTGTAGGGGTCGAACGGTGCCAGCAGCGGCGCGAACACCGCCGCCAGCACGATCGCCAGCATCAGCAGGCAGAACACCACCGTGACCGGATCGCGCCGCAGCCGCCGCCCGACCATGCCCCAATAGCCCGGCGCGGCCGCGGGGCGGCGTCCGGCCGCGGCCGACGGCAGGGTGAGCGTGTCAGCGCCGCTCACGCCCAGGCACTCAGAAGCGCGCTCAAGCGAAAGCACCCAGAAGCGCGCTCAACCGCGACGGACCCGCGGGTCGATCGCCGCCTGCATCAGGTCCACCACCAGATTGGTGGCCACGAAAATGAGCGACAGGCACAGGATCGCGCCCTGCAGCACCGGCACGTCGCGATTGACGATGGCGCGGCCGAGCAGCGTGCCGGAGCCGGGCCAGGCGAACACCGGCTCGACCAGGATCGAGCCGCCCATCAAATAGCCGAACTGCAGCCCCATCACCGCCAGCATGCCGGGGGCGGCATTCTTCAGCACATGCCGCACCACCGCCCATTCGCCGAGCCCCTTCGCCCGCAGCGTGGTGACGAAATCCTGGCTGCGCACCTCGAGCACGGCCGCCCGGGTGGTGCGGGCGATGATGCCCACCGGCACCATCGCCAGCGTGAACACCGGCAGCACCAGATAGCGTAGATCGTCGGCATGGAACGCGGAGAAATGGTCGGAGCCGTTGGCACCCATCCCCGACGCCGGCAGCCAGGACAGCTCGACCGCGAACACGATCACCATCACCAGGCCGAGCCAATAGTTGGGGACGCTGACCCCCATCACCGCCGTCCCTGTCACCAGCCGGTCGAGCGCGCGGCCAAGCCGGGTCGGCTGCACGCAGCCGGCGATGGTGCCGAGCCCGGCGCCGATCACGAAGGACAGCGGCACCGCGAAGATCGCCAGCTCCAGCGTGTTGACCAGCGCGCCGCCCACTTCCAGCGACACCGGCTGCCGTGTCGCCACTGACAGGCCGAAGTCGCCGTGCACCGCCCGCCACAGCCAATTCACGAACTGCACCGGCAACGGCTTGTCGAAGCCATAGGCGCGCTTGACGATCTCGATCATCTCGGCGTTGGCGTCGGGCGGCAGCACCGTCTGCAACGGGTCGCCGGGTGCGAGGTAGACCAGCATGAAGCACACCAGGCTGACCCCGAACCCGATCGGCAGGGCGTAGAGCAGCCGCCACAGGATCGTCCTCGCCATCAGGCCGTCACTTCGCGATCGTGATCGGCGTCAGGTCCTGGAACCAGTTCTGCGCCTGCACGAAGCCTTTCACCTTCGGCGAGATGGCGCGCGGGTTGATGTCGTGCACCGCCCACAGCATCACCGCGTCGTCCACCATCTTCTCGTGCAGCTTGATCAGATCCGCCTGGCGCTTGTCGGCGTCGAACTCGTTGAACGCCGCCGTGACCATCTTCTCGGCGTCCTCGGAATAATAGTGGCCCCAGTTGCCGCCGGCGGGCGACCATTGCGCCTTCTGCATGAACCGGGTCATGCCGTTGATCGGGTCCTGCAGCGCCCGGCTGACGTTGATTCCGTCCACGTTCGGCGCCGTATCCACGCCGCCGCGGGCCAGCGCCAGCAGCGCGTTCCAGTCCATCACCTGCAGGTTCACCTGGAACCCGGCCTCTTCCAGTTGCGACTTGATCAGCTCGTTCATGGGTAGCGGCTGCATCTGGCCGGAGCCCGACGTGCTGATCGCCAGCGTGATCTTGCAGGGGATGCAGTTGGCCTCCTTCAGCAACGACTTCGCCTTCGCCAGGTCGAACTTGTAGCTGATCGGGTGGCCGTAGAATGGCGAGGAGGGTGGGAAATTGGCCGGCCCTTCCTGCGCGATGCCGGCCAGCAGCTCGACGATGTCGGCCCGGTTCAGCGCGTAGTTGGCCGCCTTGCGGACGCGCACATCCTTGAACGGGCCGTTGACGAAGTTGAGCTGGTAAGCCCAGTTATGCGGGTAGGTGTTGGTTATCACCGTCATCCCCGACGACTTCAGCCGCGGGATCGCGTCCGGCGTCGGCGCCTCGACGAAGTTGACCTGGCCGCTCAGCAACGCCGCGGTGCGGGTGCTGGCCTCCGGGATCGGCAGCAGCACCAGCCGGTCCTGCTTGGGGATGCGCGCCTTGTCCCAGTACTCCTTGTTCGGCACCAGCTCGAGCCGTTCATGCGGCACCATGCGGTCGAACTTGTACGGTCCCGTGCCGGACGGCTGGTTGGCATAGGCGGCCCAGTCGTATTTGAGCGCCTCCGCCCGGCAGCGGCTGGTCATCAGCACGTAGCTCATCTCGTAAGGGAACAGCGCGCTCGGCACCTTGGTGGTGAGTGCGACGGTGTGGTCGTCCACCTTCTCGGCGCCGACGAAGTTGGGCAGGTAGGCGCGGCTCAGCGCGAATTGCTGCGGGTTCCACTGCGGCGCTTTTTCGTCGAAGCGGCCGAAGTTCCACACCACGTCGTTGGCGGTGAACGCGCAGCCGTCGTGGAACTTCACGCCCTCGCGCAAGGTGAACAGCCATCGCTTCGGATTGGCCTCGTCCACGTGCCACTCGGTCGCCAGGCCCGGCTTGATCGCGGACGGCTTGTCGGCGCTGGACAGGTCCCAGTTCACCAGCGCGTCGTAGAGGTTGAGCGCCACGAAGCGGAACCCCTCGAAGCCCTGATCGGGGTTGCCGCCCGTCACCGGGATGTCGCCCGCGGTCATTGCGACCGTCAGGACGCCCTGGGCAGACGCCGTGCCCGCCGACAGCAGCAACCCGGCGGCGGCGATCTGGGAGAGAAGCTTGATCCGGACCATGCATGGCCTCCCTGCCGAAGTGACGGAGGCAAGGTCGCAAGTGGGTCCGAATGGTGCAACGCAAAATCGGCGTTGCTGCCCGGGAATATGGCACCGCCAAGCAGAGACTGCCTACCGGTGTGGCTGCTCGCCTGTCGGTTGGGCAATGCCTACCGTCGTGGCACCCTGAACGGCAGCATTGCCTGCACCAGCGGCGAGGTGAACCGGGCCATGTCGAGACTTCTCATGCACGGCCACCAAGTCCTGCCCCAGCAGCCGCGTCTCGATCACACTGCGGGCATAAAATGGAGAGTCGGTCAGCGTTTGGCGCGCCCGCGGCGTGCTGCCGGGGTCGGCGCGGGTATGGCGGGGGATGCGCCAGCGGGTCGGCTGCAGCGTGGCGCGCGGCGGCGCGTCGAATGGGCTCACGGTGCCGTCGCGCGCGACCTGAAGCGCCAGCGACTGCTCGCCGCCTTCGAGCCGCTCGGCGTTGTAGAGGATGGCGGCACCGTCGGCAGTCGGTGCGCGGCACCAATCCCAGTGCGAGAAATCGGCCTCCAGCGGGCGGTCGCCGCGGTTGCTGTCGAGGTAGCCGGGGCCGGACCATTGCAGGCCGGGCCGGTCGAGCGACACCTCGACCCGGCTCACCGGCGCGATCGGCGACCAGCGGTGATGCCCGGCTTGATCGAGCTTGAACTCGGCGCCGGTCAGCGCGGACGGATGCACGCGCACGGTGCCGCGGATGCGGCGGGGCAGGGGCGCGCAGACCTCGTCGATCTGGATCACCAGCGACCCGTCGTGCCAGGCGATCCGGCTCGGTCCGATGTTCAGGGTGGTCGCGTCGCGATGCAGCGCGCCCCGCCGCCGCTCCGTCATCGCCCAAGAGGGGGCCCAACCACCCCGCTGACCATACAGCGCGACGTGCAGGCAGACGTGGTTTTCTGGATCGGCCAGGCGCCCGCCGCGGCGGGCCCAGGCGTACCACGGGGAGAACACACTGCCGATGAAGGCGATGATCGTGATGCCATGGGCGCCGTCGTCGCTCAGCGCGTCGACATACCACCAGACGTAGCCGCGCGGCGGGACAGGCGAATCGAACCGCGGCTCCGGTCCCGATCCTGCAGCAACGACGCCGCCGCGATCCGGCCCGACAGCGTCGCCATCGGCACCCCCGCCCCCGGATGCACGCCGCCCCCCGCCAGATACAGGCCCTCCAGCTTGGTCCGCGCCCCCGGCCGCTTGAAGCTGCTGCTCCCCGGCAGCGTCGCCTGGCCGTACAGCGCACCCCCCGAGGCCGGGAACAGGCGGTGGAACTGTGCCGGCGTGGTCAGCACCGGCGGCTCCACCGGCCGGATCTGCGCTCCACACCGCTCCAACAATCCCGACACTCCTTGCATGCACTGCTCGATCTCCACTTGGCTGAAGGCGCGGCGGTCGCCGGACGCGGGGGCGTTGACCAGCAGCAGCAGCCGCTCCGGGCCGACCGGCGCCGCGCCGTCGGGTCCCTCGCTGTCGCCGCGGTCCTGGGCGCACACATAGGTGGTGGGCTCGGTCGGCAGCATCCCGTTGCCGATCAACTTGAACTCGAGCGGGTAGTCGCTTGAGAAGAAGACGGTGTGACGCAGCAGCGGCAGCCCGCCGGTCTCGGCCAGCATCGCCCAGGTGGTGGCCGACAACGACCGCTCCGGGAATTTATTCGCCGGCAACCCGGCCGCGGCGGCAGGCCGGCCGAGCAGGCCGGTGGCGAGCGCCGCCGGCTCGCCGTTCATCACCACGGCGTCGGCGTGGATCACCTCGCCGCCCTGCAGCCGCACCCCGGCGGCGCGTCCGCTTGCCACCATCACCTCGGCCACCGGAGTGTCGTAGCGGAACCGGGCGCCATGCCGTGCGGCAAGCGCGGCCATCGCCACGGCCACGCGGTGCATGCCGCCATCCACCAGCCACACGCCTTCCTGCTCGACATGTGCCACCAGCATCAGCGTCGCCGCCGCCTGATACGGCGAGGTTCCGCAATAGGTGGCGTAGCGGCCGAACAGCTGCAGCAGGCGCGGGTCTTTGAAGTGCCGCGAGAGTTCGGCCATGTAGATCTCGTACGGCCGCAACCGGAGCGCGCCGAGCACGCCGACGCTGGCCACCAAGCCGGCCATGCTCGGCTTGTCCCGGGTCATGAACGACCGCTCCAAGCTGTCGTACATGCGCCGGGCCTCGTTGCAGAACGCGAGGTAGCCGCGGGCCTCGGCGGCGCCGGCCAAGGCGCCGATGGCGTCCGCCGACTGCGCCCGGTCGGCGAACAGGTCGAGCCGTTGCTCCCCGGCCCAGGCATGGCGCGCCAGCGTGGTCGCGGGGCGCAGCGTCAGATGGTCCGACAACGTCGCCGCGGCATCCGCGAACAAGGCCTCGAACACCCAGCGCATGGTGAACACGGTCGGGCCACCGTCGATCGGGCGGCCAGCGACGTCGATCTGGCGCATCTTGCCGCCGGGTGCACCGGCCCGCTCCACCACCGTCACGTCGCAACCCGCGACGGCAAGATCGATCGCGGCCGCCAGCCCTCCCATCCCGGCGCCGATCACCACAACCGTTTTCAATGCTTCGTCACCACTGCGGCATACCCCGGCTCGCGAAAGTTCTTGACGCACCTGTCAAGACTAATTGACACTTCCGCTGACAAGCAAAAATGACACTTAGAGACTGACACTCAGCTAGCGCATTGACCAGGGGAGGGCGGCATGGAACCGACAAGCCGGATCGAACGGAGCCTGCAAGCCGCCATCGGCCGCGCCGACGCCGGCGGATGCCCGCCGCGGTTGGCCGCCGCCATGCGTCATGCCGTGTTCCCCCGTGGCGCCCGTATTCGGCCCCGCCTGTGCCTCGCCGTGGCCGCGGCGTGCGGCGAGGACGATCCCGCCGTGACCGACGCCGCGGCGGCCGCCATCGAGCTGCTCCATTGCGCGAGTCTCGTCCACGACGACCTGCCGTGCTTCGACGACGCCGACACCAGGCGCGGCCAGCCCTCGGTGCATCGCGCATTCGGCGAGCCGCTGGCGGTGCTGACCGGTGATGCGCTGATCGTGCTGGCGTTCCAGACCTTGGCGCAGGGTGCGGCCTTGGCGCCGCTGCGCTTAGCGCCGCTGGTGATGACCGTCGGGCTCGCGGTCGGCGTGCCGTCCGGGATCGTCGCCGGCCAGGCTTGGGAGTGCGAGGACAGCGTGGACGACCTCGCGCTGTATCAGCGGCAGAAGACCGGGGCGCTGTTCGCCGCCGCGACCGTGGCCGGCGCCGCCGCGGCCGGGGCCGAGGCGGAGCCGTGGCGGCGGCTGGGGATGGAGCTGGGCGAAGCCTACCAAGTCGCCGACGACATCCTCGACGCCACCGGCGACGCGGCCAAGCTCGGCAAGCCGGTGCAGCAGGATGTGGCGCATGCGCGGCCGAACGCGGTGCACCTGCTCGGGCTCGGCGGCGCGCTGGACCGGCTCCGCGCGCTGGCGCGGGTGGCGGCCGAGGCGGTGCCGGACTGCCCGGGGCGGTCCTCGTTGAGCGGGCATATCCTGACCGAGACCATCCGGCTGGTGCCGCAAGAGGTCGAGGCCCGGGTCGCGCAGTTCGCCGCCTGATCCTGCCCCCGTTCCTGGCCGGGTGGCGCGACCGCTTGGTCGGCGACCCGGCGTTCCGCGCCTGGGCGGCTCGGTTCCCGCCGACCCGGCCGGTGGCGCGGCGCCGGGCGCGGGCGCTGTTCGACCTGTGCTCCGGCTTCATCTACTCGCAAATCCTGCTTGCCTGCGTGCAGCTCGACCTATTCGAGCGGCTTGCCCGCGGCCCGTTGCCGGCCGAGGCGCTGGGCCTGGAGCTGCCTCCGGCCGCGACCGAGCGGCTGCTGGCCGCCGCCGGGTCGCTTGGGCTGGTGGAGCGGCGGGGACGCGTTTGGGGATTGGGCTCGCTCGGCGCGGCGATGGTCGGCAACCCGGCCGTGGCCGCCATGGTGAAGCACCACGGCGCGCTGTACGCCGACCTCGCCGACCCCGTGCGCCTGCTGCGCGACGGGCGCGGCACGCTGGCCGAGTTTTGGGGCTACGCCGGGACGGGCGCGCCGAGCGCGCTCCAGGGCGAGCAGGTTGCGGCCTACTCTGAGCTGATGGCGGCGTCGCAGCCGCTGGTCGCGGCCGAGATCCTCGACGCCTACGACGTGCGCCGGCATCGCCTGCTGCTGGATGTTGGCGGCGGCGACGGCCGGTTCCTGATGGCGGCCGCGGCACGGGCGCCGGCGCTGCAGGTGATGCTGTTCGACCTGCCCGCCGTGGTCGCTCGGGCCGGTGCGCGATTCGCCGAGGCCGGGATCGCCGGCCGGGCTCAGCTCCGCGGCGGCGACATGATGCGGGACGCCTTGCCGCGAGGCGCCGACCTGATCTCGCTGGTGCGGGTGGTGCACGACCACGACGACTCCGCCGCCATGACGCTGCTGCGCGCCGCCCGCGCCGCGCTGCCGCCGGGTGGCACGTTGTTGCTGGCTGAGCCGATGGCCGGCGTGCGCGGGGCCGAGACCGTGGGCGACGCATACTTCGGCATGTACCTGCTGGCGATGGGAAGCGGCCGCGCCCGTACGCCGCGCCTGCTGCGCCGCATGCTGCTGGACGCCGGGTTTCGGTCGGCGCGCACGCGGTCCACGGCCACGCCGTTGCAAACCGGCCTCATCGTCGCCCGGACCTGACAGCACGAATGTAAATAAACGTTGACACTATGGGTTGTCAGGATAACCTGACTCGACAGAATAGCCGGAACTAGCGGCGGAACCGGGCAGCAGCGAGGGGAGGGCGACAATGTTCACGCAGGCGATCGTCCTCGATGCACCACAAAGCCTGGCGCTGACGCGTTTGCCGCTGACCGAGCCGGGCCCGGCCGACGTGGTCGTCGAGACGCGCTGGAGCGGCGTCAGCACCGGGACCGAACGTCTGCTGTATACCGGCCGCATGCCGCATTTCCCCGGCATGGGCTACCCGCTGGTGCCGGGCTACGAAAGCGTGGGCCGCGTGGTCGCCGCGGGTGAGGCGGCCGGCATCGACCTGGGCGCGACCGTGTTCGTGCCGGGTGCCACCTGCTTCGGCGCGGTGCGCGGCCTGTTCGGCGCCACCGCCTCGTGCCTGGTTGTGCCGGGCGCGCGGGTTGTGCCGGTTGCGGAGTCGCTGGGCGAGCGCGGCATCTTGCTGGCCTTGGCGGCAACGGCGCAGCACGCGTTGGCGGCGCCCAACGCGCTACCGGATCTGATCGTCGGTCATGGCGTGGTCGGCCGCTTGCTGGCGCGGCTCACGCTGCTGCACGGCGGCCCGGCACCGGTCGTGTGGGAAACCAACCCCGCCCGGAGCGGCGAGGCTGCCGGCTACGAGGTGACAACTCCCGACGCGGACGATCGCCGTGGTTACCGCGCGATCTACGATGCGAGTGGCGACGCCGGGCTGCTCGACACGCTGGTGGCGCGTCTGGCGCCGGGCGGCGAGGTGGTGCTGGCGGGCTTCTACAGCGAGCGCATGAGCTTCGCCTTCCCGCCGGCCTTCATGAAAGAAGCACGCTTCCGTGTCGCCGCGCAGTGGCAGCGCGCCGACCTCGACGCGGTCGCCGGCTGGATCGCGGCCGGCACGCTCGGCCTCGAGGGCCTGATCACCCACCGTGCCGGCGCCGATGCGGCCCCCGATGCCTACCGGACGGCGTTCGACGACGCCGGCTGCCTGAAGATGATCCTGGATTGGAGCGCCTGCGCATGAACGCGATCACAACGCCCGGCAGCATGACCGAGGCTCTCCGCGCCGAGGCCGCCATCGAGCCGGACGCCCCGTCCACGGCGCCGGCAAAGAAAGAAACGCAGGTCATCGCCATCTACGGCAAGGGCGGCATCGGCAAGTCGTTCACGCTCGCCAACCTCAGCTACATGATGGCGCAGCAGGGCAAGCGCGTGCTGCTGATCGGCTGCGACCCGAAGTCCGACACCACCTCGCTGCTGTTCGGCGGCCGGTCCTGCCCGACCATCATCGAGACGTCGTCCAAGAAAAAACTGGCCGGCGAGAAGGTCACGATCGGCGACGTCTGCTTCATCCGCGACGGCGTGTTCGCGATGGAGCTGGGCGGCCCGGAGGTCGGCCGCGGCTGCGGCGGGCGGGGGATCATCCACGGCTTCGAGCTGCTGGAGAAGCTGGGCTTCCACGAGTGGGGTTTCGACTATGTCCTGCTCGATTTCCTCGGCGACGTCGTCTGCGGCGGCTTCGGCCTGCCGATCGCCCGCGACATGTGCCAGAAGGTGATCGTGGTCGGCTCGAACGACCTGCAGTCGTTGTATGTCGCGAACAACGTCTGCTCGGCAGTCGATTACTTCCGCAAGATGGGCGGCAATGTCGGCGTCGCCGGCATGGTCATCAACAAGGATGACGGCACCGGCGAGGCCCAGGCCTTCGCCGCCGCGGCCGGCATCCCGGTGCTGTCGGCGATCCCGGCCAACGACGACATCCGCAAGAAGAGCGCCAATTACGAGATCATCGGCCGGCCCGGCAGCGAGTGGGCGCCGATGTTCGAAACCCTCGCCGAGCAGGTCGCCTCGGCGCCGCCGGTGCGCCCGACGCCGCTCACTCACGACGCGCTGCTCGGCCTGTTCAAGGGCGAGGCGGTCGGCCGCAACGTCGTGCTGACGCCGGCCACCGAGGCCGACATGTGCGCAGCCACTGTGCTGACGAAGCCGTCGCTCGAAGTGGTCTACGAGGGGGCGTGAGCGTGGACGGTTCCATACCGCCTGCTGCGGGATCGGGTTGCCACGGCGGCAAGCAGACGCTGCAGGACGCGGCACGCGCGGCCGGCAAGAGCGAGGTGCTGGACAAGCTGGCGGCCGACTACCCGATGGGACCGCATGACCAGCCGCAATCCATGTGCCCGGCGTTCGGCGCGCTTCGCGTCGGCCTGCGCATGAAGCGCACCGCGACCATCCTCAGCGGCTCCGCCTGCTGCGTGTATGGCCTGACCTTCACCGCGCACTTCTACGGCGCCCGGCGCAGCGTCGGCTACGTGCCGTTCAACTCCGAGACGCTGGTCCGTGGCCAACTCTACGAGGACATCCGCGACGCCGTGCAGCAGATGGCCAAGCCCGCTGACTACGACGCGGTGGTGGTGATCAACCTTTGCGTGCCGACCGCCTCGGGGGTGCCGCTCGACCGGTTGCCGCGGCAGATCGACGGCGTCCGGGTGATCGGCATCGACGTGCCCGGCTTCGGCGTGCCGACTCATGCCGAGGCGAAGGACGTGCTGGCCGGCGCCATGCTGCGCTTCGCCCGCACCGAGGCCGAGCACGGGCCGGTCGCCCGGCCGGCCACTGTCTCCAACCTGCCGACGGTCGCCATGATCGGCGAGCTGTTTCCGGGCGACCCGCCGGGCATCTCGGCGCTGCTGGCGCCGATGGGGCTGGGCGTGGCGCCCGCGTTGCCGTCGCGCGAATGGCGCGACCAGTATGCCGCACTCGATTGCGCGGTGGCCGCCGCGGTGCACCCGTTCTACACGGCGACGGTGCGTGAGTTCCACGCCGCCGGGCGGCCGGTGGTGGGCTCGGGGCCGGTCGGCGTCGACGGCACCGCGTCCTGGCTCGACGCCATCGGCAAGGCGACCGGCGTCAGCGCCGACGCCGCCAAGGCGCGCTTCCTGCCGGCGATCCGGGCGGCGCTCGATGCGGCGCCGATCGCGGGCCGCATCACCGTGTCCGGCTATGAGGGCTCGGAGCTGCTGGTGGCCCGGCTGCTGATCGAGGCCGGTGCCGAGGTGCCGTACGTCGGCACTGCCTGCCCGCGCACCGAGTGGAGCGACCCGGACCGCGAGTGGCTGCAAGCGCACGGCACCCACGTGCAATACCGCGCCTCGCTCGAGCAGGACATCGCCGCGATGCTGGACGTGCGGCCGACCCTGGCGCTCGGCACCACCCCGCTGGTGCAGAAGGCCAAGGAACTCGGCATCCCGGCGCTATACTTTACCAACATGGTCTCCGCCCGGCCGCTGTT
The DNA here is from genome assembly GCA_963792675.1 of uncultured Alphaproteobacteria bacterium. Taxonomy (GTDB): domain Bacteria; phylum Pseudomonadota; class Alphaproteobacteria; order Acetobacterales; family Acetobacteraceae; genus JBBROS01. The sequence continues at coordinate 2,850,283 of CAWBWT010000002.1, read as the reverse complement.
CGGCCCGGCCGGCGCCGCCTCGCTGGCGGGGATCGTGGCCGCGCAGACCCGCGGCGCCGAGCGGTTCGGGCGCATGGTCAGCTTCTTCGAAGGCGTCGGCAGCGGCACCACCGCCGGCTATGGCTGGAAGGATAAGCCAGTCGAGCCGCCGGGCGCCCGCGACCGCCTGCGCAAGCAGCGGGCTCTTGCCAAGAAATCCGTCGAAGCGGTGGGCAGCTAGATGCTGGTGCTCGATCATGACCGCGCCGGCGGCTACTGGGGTGCGGTCTACGCCTTCACCGCCATCCGCGGGTTGCGGGTGGTGATCGACGGTCCCGTCGGCTGCGAGAACCTGCCGGTGACGGCGGTGCTGCACTACACCGACGGGCTGCCGCCGCACGAACTGCCGGTGGTGGTCACCGGGCTCGACGAGGACAGCCTGTCGATGAACGGCACCGAGGGCGCGCTGCGCCGGGCGGCGGCCACCGGCGACCAGGAGCTGCCGAGCGTCGTCGTCACCGGCAGCATCGCCGAGATGATCGGCGGCGGGGTGACGCCCGAGGGCAGCAACCTCATGCGTTTCATCCCGCGCACCATCGACGAGGACCAGTGGCAAGCGGCCGACCGGGCGATCTATTGGCTGTGGAGCGAGTTCGGCCTCAAGCGCACCAAGATCAAGCCGCGTCCTGTCCGGGCCGACGGCGTCAAGCCGCGCGTCAACATTATCGGCCCCATCTACGGCACCTTCAACATGCCGTCCGACCTCGCCGAGATCCGCCGCCTGGTCGAAGGCATCGGCTGCGAGATCAACCTCGTGTTCCCGCTCGGCAGCCACATCGACGACATCAGCCGGCTGCCCGACGCCGACGTGAACATCTGCATGTATCGCGAGTTCGGCCGCGGCCTGTGCGAGGAGCTGGACCGGCCGTACCTGCAGGCGCCGATCGGCATCTTCGCGACGACCAACTTCCTGCGCAAGCTGGGCGAGCTGACCGGGCTCGACCCGGAGCCGTTCATCGAGCGGGAGAAGCACACCACCATCAAGCCGGTCTGGGACCTGTGGCGCTCCGTCACCCAGGACTTCTTTGCCAGTGCCAGCTTCGCGGTCGTGGCGACTGCGACCTACGCGCGCGGCCTGGTCGGCTTCCTCGAAGGCGAACTCGGCATCCCCTGCACCTTCCACGTCGAGCGCACTGCGGGCGTGAAGCCGGACAACCAGGCAGTCCGGGCGATGCTGCGGGAGAAGCCGCCGATGGTGCTGTACGGGTCGTTCAACGAGCGCATGTATGCCGCCGAGCAGGGCGCGCGCTGCCACTACATCCCGGCGTCGTTCCCCGGCGCCATCGTCCGGCGGCACACCGGCACGCCGTTCATGGGCTACGCCGGCGCCTGCTACCTGGTGCAGGAATACTGCAATGCGCTGTTCGACGCGCTGTTCCACATCCTGCCGCTGAGCACGGCGATGGACCAGGTCGAGCCGACCCCGGTCCGCGCCGCCGCCTGGAACGCCACCCCGTGGGACGAGGACGCGCTGGCCGTGCTCGACCGCCACGTCGAAGCCTCGCCGTTCCTGCTGCGGATCAGCGCCGCCAAGGAGGCGCGCGACCGGGTCGAGGCGGCGGCCCGCGCGGCTGGCGAGGACAGGGTGACCGGCGCGCGGGCGGCGGCGCTGCTCGCTCGAAGCATGGAGATGACGGCATGAGGCGCTCGCCTCTGCCAGGAAGTGGCCCTCCGGCGATGCCGGCGGGTCCAGGGCCGCGGCGGTTGCCGCGGTGGGACCCCAAGCCGCGGGGAGGTGCGGCGAACCGGTACGTGGAGGTACCCCGACATGTCTGACGTTTCCACCCGAACAGGGTCCACCTCGGGCCTGACTGACTCCGAGGCACGTGAGTTCCATTCCATCTTCGTCACGAGCTTCATCGTCTTTACGGTCATCGCGATCATCGCGCACGTGCTGGTCTGGCAGTGGCGCCCGTGGCTGCCCGGGCCGAACGGCTACACGGAGCTGATCGACACCATCAATGTCGCAAAATCGATGCTCACCTAAACGGAGGATAGTCCCATGTGGCGCGTTTGGTTGCTGTTTGATCCCCGTCGCGTGCTGGTGGCACTCGGCGTGTTCTTGTTCGTGCTGGCCCTGCTGATCCACTTCATCCTGCTCAGCACCAGCCGGTTCAACTGGCTCGAGGGCCCGTCCCGTTCGGTCGCCGCACAAGTGGCGCCGATGCCGGCACCGGCGAAATGACGGCGGCCGCTTGCGGGGCCTTCACCGGTCCCGCGGGCGGCCCTGATCGGCGCCGGGGCTAGAGGAGAAAAACAATGTCGATGATGACGTTCGAGGCCAAGTATCGTGTCCGAGGCGGGACCCTGGTGGGCGGGGATCTGTTCGATTTTTGGGTTGGCCCGTTCTACGTCGGCTTTTTCGGCGTCACCTCGGCGTTCTTCTCGATCCTCGGTACGCTGCTGATTATCTACGGGGCGGCGATCGGGCCGACCTGGAACGTGTGGCGGATCAACATCGCGCCGCCCGACCTCAGCTACGGGCTTGGCTTCGCGCCGCTCGCCGAAGGCGGGTTGTGGCAGGTGATCACCATCTGCGCGATCGGCGCGTTCGTGAGCTGGGCGCTGCGGCAGGCGGAAATCGCCCGCAAGCTCGGCATGGGCTACCACGTGCCGGTGGCGTTCGGGGTCGCGATCTTCGCCTACGTGACGCTGGTGGTGATCCGGCCGCTGCTGATGGGCGCTTGGGGCAACGGCTTCCCGTACGGCATCCTGAGCCACCTCGATTGGGTGTCCAACACCGGCTACCAATACCTGCACTTCCACTACAACCCGGCGCACATGCTGGCGGTGACGTTCTTCTTCACCACCACGCTCGCGCTCAGCATGCATGGCGGCCTGGTGCTGTCGGCCGCGAACCCGCCCAATGGCGAGGTGTATAAGTCGGCCGAGCACGAGAACACCTTCTTCCGCGACACCATCGGCTGGTCGATCGGCACGCTCGGCATCCACCGGCTCGGCCTGTTCCTGGCGCTGTCGGCCGGGTTCTGGAGCGCTGTGTGCATCGTGATCTCCGGCCCGTTCTGGACCCGCGGCTGGCCGGAATGGTGGGGCTGGTGGCTGAACCTGCCGATCTGGGGCGGCTGAGCGCGTCCGGCCGGGCGCGTAACCACCAAACCACGTGACCACAAGATAAAGGGGGAGGCCGCGTCATGGCCCAGTATCAGAACCTCTTCACCCGCGTGCAGGTGCGCGGCCCGGCTTATGCCGGGGTGCCGCTGACGACCACGAGTTGGACCCGCACCGGCAAGCCGTTCTTCATCCACTTCTTCGGCGTGATCGGCGACGCCCAGGTCGGACCGATGTATCTCGGCGCGTCTGGCATCGCGTCGCTGATCTTCGGCTTCGCCGCCTTCGAGATCATCGGGCTGAACATGTGGGCCTCGGTCAACTGGGATCCGGTGCAGTTCGTGCGCCAGCTGTTCTGGTTGGCGCTGGAGCCGCCGGCGCCGAAATACGGCCTGCATATCCCGCCGCTGGCCGAGGGCGGCTGGTGGCTGATGGCAGGGTTCTTCCTGACCACGTCGATCCTGCTGTGGTGGTATCGGGTCTATAGCCGGGCCCGCTCGCTGGGCATGGGCACGCACGTGGCCTGGGCCTTCGCGGCGGCGATCTGGCTTTATCTGGTGCTGGGCCTGATCCGGCCGGTGCTGATGGGCAGCTGGGCGGAGGCGGTGCCGTTCGGCATCTTCCCGCATCTCGATTGGACGGCGGCGTTCTCGATCCGCTACGGCAACCTGTTCTACAATCCGTTCCACATGCTCTCGATCGTGTTCCTGTATGGCTCGACGCTGCTGTTCGCCATGCATGGCGCGACGGTGCTGGCGATCAGCCGGTTCGGCGGCGAGCGGGAGCTCGAGCAGATCGTCGACCGCGGCACCGCGTTCGAGCGCGGGGCGCTGTTCTGGCGCTGGACGATGGGGTTCTGCGCCAGCGCCGAAAGCATCCACCGCTGGGCCTGGTGGTTTGCGGTACTCTGCCCACTTACCGGCGGGATCGGCATCCTGCTGACTGGTACGGTGGTGGACAACTGGTACATGTGGGGCGTGAAGCACGGCATCGCCGCACCTTACCCCTTGGTGTTCGGCCCGGTGGTGGACCCGGCGCTGGCTGACCCGACCGGAGGCGTGCGATGAACCCCGGCTTCAAGACGGCCTTCGGGTTGATCGGCATCTGCACCCTGGCGCTGATCACCATCGTGCTGCTGTTCAGCTTCGAGCGGCCGCCGGTGCAATCGATCCAGCGCGGCTTTCGCGGCACGGCGATGCAGCAGGAAGTGCACCCGGCGACGCTGAAGGCGTCGCTGGCGGCCAACGTTGTGCCGGCGTCGCTGCCGCAAGCGCCGGCTGCCGGCCCCAAGGCGGGCCAGGTGTATAAGAACGTGCAGGTGCTGCAGAACCTCAGCGTCGGTCAGTTCACCCGGCTGATGGTGTCGCTGACCAATTGGGTGTCGCCGACGCAGGGCTGCGCCTACTGCCACAACACCGCCAACATGGCCGAGGACGCCGTCTACACGAAGGTGGTGGCGCGCCGCATGATCCAGATGACGCAGAACATCAACGCCAACTGGAGTTCGCACGTCCAGGAGACGGGCGTCACCTGCTACACTTGCCACCGCGGCAACCCGGTTCCGAACAACATTTACTTTTCCGACCCCGGCCCGCGCATCAAGGGCGGCATGGCCGAGACCGACACCGGGCAGAACCGGCCGGCGCCGGCGATCAACAACTCGTCGCTGCCGTATGACCCGTTCACCCCGTACCTGCTGGAGGATCACGACATCCGGGTGCAGGCGGAGCGGGCGCTGCCGGGCACCGACAACCACTCGATCAAGGAAACCGAGTGGACCTACGCGCTGATGATCCACTTCTCGCAGTCGCTCGGGGTCAACTGCACCTATTGCCACAACAGCCGCGCCTTCGGCGACTGGGAGCAGAGCACGCCGCAGCGGGTGACCGCCTGGCACGGCATCCGCATGGTCCGGGATGTCAACAACAACTACCTGTTGTCGCTGCAGGACGTGTTCCCGGCCGTGCGCAAGGGTACCGCCGGCGACGTCGCCAAGGTCGGCTGCGCGACCTGCCACCAGGGCGTCTACAAGCCGCTCTACGGGGCCAACATGTCCAAGGACTTCCCCGAGTTGCGGACGACGTCGACCACCACGGTCAGCTCGAATCCCTGACACCAGGTAAAAAGCATGGCCGGGCGGCCTGGACAGCCGCCCGGCCTTGCCCAGCTTCATCTCGACGGTTATTTGAGCACGGGTCCTTTGCGGGGCATCGGATGCGGTCGGGAGTGGCGTGAGCATGGACAGTCTGGAAACCACCAAGGCCTTTGCCGCCGTGCTGCTGGCGGGTATCGCCTTCTCGGGGGCCAGCCTGTTGAGCAACGTGCTTGTGCGGCCGACGAAGCTGCACGAATCGGCCATCAAGATCGACATGCCCAACAGCGAGGCGGGGGGCGCCGAAACCGCCGGCAACGCGCCGGAGCCGCCTTTGGCCGCGTTGCTGGCGTCCGCCGACGTGGGCCGGGGCGAGGCGGGGGTGAAAGCACAGGGCTGCGTCGCCTGCCACTCGTTCAACGAAGGCGGCAAGGCTGGCGTTGGGCCGAACCTTTACGGCGTGGTCGGCGCGCCGCACGGACACATGGAGGGCTTCGCTTATTCGGCGGCGCTGAAGTCGAAGACCGGGCCCTGGACACTCGACGAATTGAGCGATTGGTTGAAGAAGCCCAGCGCCTACGCGCCCGGCACCAAGATGAGCTATGCGGGCCTGGCCGACCCGAAGAAGCGGGCAGACATCATCCTCTATCTGCGCAGCCTATCGGCCAATCCGGTGGAACTGCCCGCCGCGCCGGCGGCCTCGGCGCAGGCGACACCGGCGGCTGCCGGCGCCCCGAAGCCGGGCGGCGCCGCTCCCGCCGGCAACGAGCCGATCAACGTGCGCCTGGCTGCCGCCGATCCGAAAGCCGGCCAAGCCGACACCACCAAGCTCGGCTGCATCGCCTGCCATTCGTTCAACGAGGGCGGCAAGGCGGGCATTGGACCCAACCTCTACGGCGTCGTGGGCGGCAATGTCGGCGAGCATATGGCCGGCTACGCCTATTCCTCGGCTCTGAAGGCGCACAGCGGCGCCAAGTGGACCTACGACGAACTCGACAAGTGGCTGACCAAGCCGGCCGCCTACGCGCCGGGCACCAAGATGACCTTCGCCGGCATCACCGACCCCAAGCAGCGGGCCGACGTGATCGACTACCTGCGCACGCTTGCGGCCAATCCGGAGCCGCTGCCCGCCTCGCCTTAGGCTGGACCAGCGGGCGAGAGGCCGTTCGGGTCCGGTCAGGACCTGGCCGGCGTTAATGACGTCGTATATTTCGCGGGGCCGGGGTCCATGGTAAGGCCGGCCATCGAAAGGGCCCTTCCATGAACGAACAAACCCCCGTCGCGAATATCGCCCGTTTCTTCTCGGCGCCGCTCGCCGAGACCGATCCCGAGCTGGCCGCCGCGGTCAGTGGGGAGTTGCGCCGGCAGCAGGACGGCATCGAGCTGATCGCCAGCGAGAATGTCGTGTCCGCCGCCGTGCTCGAGGCACAAGGCTCGGTGCTGACCAACAAGTATGCCGAGGGTTACCCCGGCCGCCGCTACTACGGCGGCTGCTTCGAGGTGGACCGCGCCGAGCAGCTCGCCATCGACCGCGCCCGCGCCCTGTTCGGTTGCGAGTACGTCAACGTGCAGCCGCATTCCGGGGCGCAGGCGAACCAAGCGGTGTTCCTGGCCCTGATCAAGCCGGGCGACACTATCCTCGGTATGAGCCTCGCGGCCGGGGGGCACCTGACCCATGGCGCCGCCCCGAACCTGTCGGGCAAGTGGTTCCGCGCCGTGCAGTACGGCGTGCGCGAGGACGACGGGCTGCTCGACTACGATCAGCTCGAGATGCTGGCTCGCACCGAGCGGCCGAAGCTCATCATTGCCGGCGGCTCGGCCTATCCGCGCACCATCGACTTCGCTCGTATCCGCCGGGTTGCCGACGAAATCGGCGCCTTCTTCATGGTGGACATGGCGCATTTCGCCGGGCTGGTAGCGGCCGGGGTGTATCCGACGCCGGTGCCGCATGCGCATGTCACCACCACCACCACGCACAAGACCCTGCGCGGTCCGCGCGGCGGCATGATCCTGTCGAACGACTTGGATCTCGGCAAGAAGTTCAACTCGGCCGTGTTCCCGGGCCTGCAGGGCGGCCCGCTGATGCACGTCATCGCCGGCAAGGCGGTGGCGTTCGGCGAGGCGCTGCGGCCGGAGTTCAAGCTCTACCAGCGTGCCGTGGTCGATAACGCCCGGCTGCTGGCGGAGACGCTGATGGAGCAGGGCTGCGACATCGTCACCGGCGGCACCGACAGCCACCTGATGCTGGTGGACCTCAGGCCCAAGAACACCACCGGCAAGGCCGCCGAGGCCAGCCTCGAGCGCGCCCACATCACCTGCAACAAGAACGCCATCCCGTTCGACCCGGCCAAGCCCGCCATCACCTCCGGCATCCGCCTCGGCACCCCCGCCGCCACCTCGCGCGGCTTCGGCCCTACCGAGTTCCGCGAAGTCGGGCTCATGATCAACGAGGTGCTGGAGGGCTTGCAGCGCTCCAACAGCGAGGCCGGCAACGAGGCGGTCGAGCAGGACGTCGGCGCCCGGGTGCGGGCGCTCTGCGCCCGGTTCCCGATGTATGCCGGGGCAAACCTGACGCGGTAGATGCGTTGCCCGTTCTGCGGACACGAGGACACCCAGGTCAAGGATAGCCGGCCGAGCGACGACGGATCCAGCATTCGCCGCCGGCGGCAATGCGCGGCATGCAACCAGCGCTTCACCACAATCGAACGGGTGCAGTTGCGCGAGCTGACGGTGCTGAAGGCGGACGGCCGCCGGGTGCCGTTCGACCGCGACAAGCTGGCCCGGTCCATCCGCATCGCGCTGCGCAAGCGTCCGGTGCAGGAGGAGCGCGTCGAGCAGATCGTCAACGGCATTGTTCGCCAGATGGAAGCCTCCGGCGAGAGCGATATCCCGAGCAAGCGGCTGGGCGAGGCGGTGATGGAAGTGCTGCGCGAGGTGGACGCGGTCGCCTATGTCCGCTTCGCTAGCGTGTATCGGGATTTCCGTGAAGCCAGGGACTTCGAGGACTTCCTTGGCTCGTTGGATGAACCCGGCGAGTGACTGACGCCGGCGACGCGGCGCATATGCGGGCCGCGCTCAGCTTGGGACGGCGCGGCCTCGGGCAGACCTGGCCCAACCCGAGCGTCGGCTGTGTGATCGTGCGCGACGGCCGGGTGGTGGCGCGAGGGGTGACCCAGCCCGGCGGTCGCCCGCATGCCGAGGTGGTGGCGCTGACCCGCGCCGGCGAGGCAGCGCGGGGCGCGACGGCCTACGTGTCGCTCGAGCCCTGCAGCCATCATGGCCGCACGCCGCCCTGCGCCGACGCGCTGATCGCCGCCGGCGTGGCGCGGGTGGTGGTCGCGTGCGGCGACCCTGATCCCCGGGTGAACGGGGCCGGCCTCGCCCGGCTCCGGGCCGCCGGCGTTGCCGTCACCGAAGGGGTGCTGACGGGCGAAGCCGAAGCGTTGCAGGCGGGATTTCTTACTCGCGTACGGCTGGGCCGGCCGATGGTGACGCTGAAGCTGGCGACGACGCTCGACGGGCGGATTGCGACGTCGGGCGGCGAGAGCCAATGGATCACCGGGCCGGACGCGCGCCGGGCCGCACACGCGTTGCGGGGCGCGCACGACGCGGTCCTGGCCGGGATCGGCACGGTGCTGGCCGACGACCCGGCGCTGACCTGCCGCATCGACGGCTATCGCCGAAGCCAGCCGGTGCGGGTCGTGCTCGATCGCACCTTGCGGACGCCGCTCACGGCGACGGTTGCCGCCACGGCCTGCGAAACGGCGACCTGGATCTTGCACAGCCCCGGCGCCGACCCGGTTCGCGCAGGCGGCCCTGACCGCCGCCGGCGTGCGCTTGCTGGCCGTGCCCGGTGGTGAGATCGGGCCGGCGTTGCAGGCGCTGGGGGCCGCCGGGTTGACGCGGGTGCTGGTCGAGGGCGGGGCACAGGTGGCGGCCGCGCTGCTCGGCGCCGGCCTCGTGGATCGGATCGCATGGTTTCACGCGCCGGGGGTGATGGGCGGCGACGGGCTGCCGGCGGCGCAGGCGTTCGGGGTCGCCGCGCTGGCTGGCATGCCACGGTTCCGGCGCCTGTCGATGCGCACCGTCGGCGCCGACGTGCTGAGTGAGTTCGAGGGCGCCGCCCTCAGCCCGCTGGGGCCGCGGGCCCCAGACCCCGTTTCATTGTTGCCCTAACCGAACGGCCCCAGCGTCCGCTCCAGCAAGGCCCCGAGGAGGTCGGTGTTGTAACCGCCCTCCTGGACGATCGCGGTGGGCACGCCGAGTGCGGCGATCAGTGCGCCGGCCCGGGCGAAGCCCTCCGCCGTGACCCGCAGGAAGCCGAGCGGCTCGTGCTCGCTGGCGTCGAAGCCGAGGCTGAGCACCAAGGCGTCCGGCCCGAAGCCACGGATCGCCGCCAGCCCGTCGGCCAGTGCCCCGAGCCAGGCTTCGTCGCCGGCGCCCTGCGGCAGCGGGAAATTCAGGTTGTAGCCGCGCCCGGCCCCGGCCCCGCGCTCCCCGGCATGACCGACATACCAGGGGTAGTAGCCGGCCGGGTTGCCGTGCAGCGAGACGAACAGCACGTCGGCGCGGTCCCAGAAGATGCCTTGCGTGCCGTTGCCATGATGGCTGTCGACGTCGAGCACCGCGACGCGGTCGGCGCCGCGGGCGCGCAAGCGCTCGGCCGCGAGGGCGGCGTTGTTGACGTAGCAATGCCCGCCGGCGCGGGCGGCGTAGGCGTGGTGGCCGGGCGGGCGGGCGAGGGCATAGGCGTGGCGGCCGGCGGCAGCCTCGTCCGCCGCCGCCAGCGCGCCGGCAGCCGCCGCCAGCGCCGCGGGCCAGGTCTCGGGGGCGATGGGACAGGAGGTGTCGGCGGTGAACCAGCCGAGCCGGCCGATCACCGTCGGGCCCGGCTGCGCCCCGTTGGCGACCATTTCCGGCGCCGGGTGGATGTTCGGCACCAGCTCGGGGCCGTGCTCCGGCAGCGCCTCCCACGCGGCCGGGCCGTCGCGCAGGAATTCGAGATACGCCTCGCTGTGCACCGTCGCCAGGGCATCGAGGACGGCGGTAGGCGGCAGGGTGGGCGCCAGCCCGAGCGCCCGTACCCCGTCCAGCAAGGCCGTGGCCCGCGCCGGCACCTCGAAATTCGGCCGCACCAGGCCGCGCTGCAGGAAGAAACGAGGATGGTGGCGCAGCTGCACCGGGTCCCAGAACACTCGCATTCGATCCGGCGTCCCGCGCTGTTCCCGATCCGGCGACGCTAGCAGGGTCGCCGGGCCTGTCCACCGGCGGCCGGGCGGTGTTCGCGCCGGCCGAGGCCGCCTATACCGGACGGCGTCACGGATGACGGAGGTGCACGATGCGGATTGCGGTTGGCGGGTTCCTGCACGAAAGCCACTCCTTCGCCCCCCGGCCCACCACCTACGACGACTTCGTCAACCCCGGCGGCTTCCCCGGCCTGGTGTATGGGCCGGCCCTGCTGCCGACCCTGCGCGGCACGCCCGAACGCGATCGGCGGCGCGCTGTCCGTCGCGGACGAGGCGGAGGCCGAGCTGCTGCCGCTCGCCTGGTGCATCGCCAACCCGGCCGGTCCGGTGCAGGACCAGGCGTTCGAGCTGATCGCGGCGCTGATCTGCTCGGGCCTGGCGCGGGCGGCGCCGCTCGACGGCGTCTACCTCGACCTGCACGGCGCAGCACTGGCCGACAGCTTCCCGGACGCCGAGGGCGAGCTGCTGCGCCGGGTGCGCGCCATCGTCGGCGAGGTGCCGGTAGCGACCAGCCTCGACCCGCATGCGAACATGACGGCGGAGATGGCGGCGCGCTCGGACACGCTGTCGCCCTACCTGAGCTATCCGCATGTCGATATGCAGGCGGCCGGGGCGCGGGCGATGCGGCTGCTGCTGGCCCGCATCGAGCGAGGGCGGCCCTTCGCCAAGGCGTTCCGCGCGGTCGATTTCTGGACCCCGATCACCAGCCAGTGCACGCTGGTAGCGCCCATGCAGCCGGTCATGACGGCGCGCGAGGCGATCATGGCGGAGACCGGCGCGGCGGAGATCGCCTGGTGCTTCGGCTTTCCATACGCCGACTTCCCCGGCTGCGGCGCGGCGATCTGCGCCTACGCCGACACGCAGGCGGCGGCCGACGCGGCGGCGGATCGCTTGCTGGCCGAAGTCGATGCGCGGGAGCCGACCTTCGCGATCCCGATCCCGGACGCCGACGCCGCGGTGGCGCAGGCCCTCGCGGCCGTGGGCCCGGGCGGCCCGGTCGTGATCGCCGACACCCAGGACAACCCCGGCGGCGGCGGCCACGGCGATACCACGGGCCTGCTGGCGGAGCTTGTGCGGCAGGGTGCGGCCGGCGCCGTGCTGTGCCTGATCAACGACGCCGAGAGTGCCGCCGCCTGCCATGCGGCGGGGCAGGGCGGGACGGTGCGGCTTCTGCTCGGCGGCAAGTCGGACGGAGCGCCGTTCGCGGGCGAGGCGCGGGTGCTGCGGCTGGCGGACGGGCACTTCACCCTGACCGGCCCGATGTCGGCCGGCAACGTGGCCGCCCTCGGGCCAACCGCGCTCGTGGAGTTCGCGCCCGGCGTCCGGGTCGTGGTGGTCAGCCGCAAGATGCAGGCCCACGACCAGGCCATCCTGCGCCATGTCGGGATCGAGCCGACCGAGGTGCCGATCCTGGCGCTGAAGTCGTCGGTCCATTTCCGCGCCGACTTTCGCGCCGATCGCCCGCGCGATCCTGGTGGCTGCCGCACCCGGCCCGGTGGTCGCCGACCCGGCAACCCTCCCGTTCCAGCATGTTCGCCCCGGCGTGCGGCGGCGGCCCGGGGCGAACCGCTAGAGCCCAATCCTATCGAAGCGGGTCGGCTTGAGCTCCAGCGACCTTAGTCTTGCGAGCATGTGCATCCGATGGTGACCCCGATCGCTCGGATCATGCTCAGGCCAGCGCCCCGCCACGATCCCGCCACAGCCAAGGTCATTTCGTGGCAGCACTGGAATGGCGGGAACGCTCCACCGATCTTCGTCGTTATTGGATCGTGAAGGCTCGGCTGATCATCGGCCCGGCCCTACGACCAGGAACAGGAGAGTTCGCCGTGGATAAGGTTTTTGCCGGGCTCATCGGCGCCGTCGGGACGTTGACCGCCATGTCGCCGTCGCAAGCGGCGCCAGCAGTCGCGCCAGCCATCGACGATGCGATGCATGCCGCCTCGTATGCCGACCTGCTGAAGCCGATCCCGAACGCCACCGCGCTGCTGCGTGAGTCGGACGAGCGGGCCGCGGAGGCGCCGGCCAAGCTGATGGAGGTGCAGTATTACTACCGCCACCATCACCACCATCACCACGACTACTATCGCCGTCCCGTGTATCGGCATCACCACCACCACGCCTACTATCGCCGGCCGGTATACCACCACCATCACCACCACCACCGCTACGTCGGCCCCGGTGTGGGCGTGTACATTCGCTGACGAGACACTCCGAACACGCGCATAAGCCGGCGTGAACGGGCGCTAGCGTCCCCCGGGCGGCAGCGGGGGACGCCTTCGCGTCAGGATTTCGACGACTTGGCCGCGCCGGACAGACGACGGTATGTGCCGTCGAAGACCGTGTCGGTGGACGACGTCCATTGCGAGTCGGCCGATAGCGTGCCGCGGCTCGCGTAGATCCGCCGCGATTGCAGCTCCCGCTCGGCCGCTTCCTCTTCCGGCATGACCACCAGCTCGGGCTTGTCATCGGCCGGGATGAACGAGATCAGCAGCATCGGCTCGCCGGGCCGGAAGATGTGGGTCTGACCTTCGGCGGGCGACTTGAACACCACGAAGTAGATCATCGGCCACCACGCCCGGATGATCGCCGGCACCGCGATGGGCACCGTGTTCGTCGTGTCGGTGTAGAAGCGCGGGTGCGTCTCGACCTTGATGGCGAAGGCGGGGTCGACCTTGAGGTCCAAGGCGATCTGGTAGGTGAAGTAATCGCGGCCGAAGCTGCGGAACGGCGGTTGTTCCCCATCTGGGACGTCCTCGCTGCCTTCGAACAGAAGCTCGCCGGCGCGCGTGGTGACGTGCAATTCCGTCGGCGAACGGGTAGGGGATCTCTACACCCGCCCGCGCCGCCTCGGTGAACGGGATGCAGTGCCACGGCTGCTCGTGCGAGCCATCTGTCCGCGGCTGCTGCTCGCCGGCCCAGCCGGGTATGTCGAGCTTGGTGCGCCGCGGCACCTGGTTCGGGTTCAGCGAACGGTACTTGATGGTCGGCATGGGCGGCGGTTCCTGTCGTTACCCGGAGCGGGCGGCTGCCCGCCCCGATCACTCTAGCACGACGCTTTAACCCCGCTCGCTCGACTGGAAGCCGGCGTTGGCCTTGCGGCCAACGAGCTCAAGCCGCCTGCTTCACCTCCGCCGCCTGGATCGCCTGCCACAGCCGGAGCGGCGTCGCCGGCATGTCGATATGGGCGATGCCGAGCGGCCGCAGCGCGTCCACCAGCGCGTTCATCACGCTCGGCAGCGCCCCGGCGCAACCGGCCTCGCCGCAGCCCTTGGCACCGAGCACGTTCGTCTTGGCCGGCACCGGGTGGCTGTTCATCGGCATGTTCGGCGCATGCACCGCATGCGGCAGCGCATAGTCCATGAACGAGCCGGTCTGCAGCTGGCCGTCCTCGTCGTAAGCCATCGCCTCCAGCAGCGCCTGGCCGATGCCCTGGACGATGCCGCCCTGCGCCTGGCCTTCCACCAGCATCGGGTTCACCATCACGCCGAAATCGTTGACCATGTTGTAGCGCACGACCTCGGTGACGCCGGTCTCCGGGTCGACCTCGACCTCGCAGACATGGCAGCCGTTCGGGTAGGCGCTGGGTCCGCCCTCGTGGATGTGCTTGACGTCGAGCGCGCCGGGCGCCTTCGCCGCCAGCTCCATGATGTCGACGCCGCGATCGGTGCCGGCGACCAGAAAGCGGCCGCGCTCGAACTCGATGTCGGCGACAGCGGCCTCGAGCACCTCCGAGGCGGCGCGGCGGCCCTGCTCGATGCAGATGGCGCTGGCTTCGACGATCGCCGCCCCTGAGGTCATCATGCTTTTCGAGCCGCCGGTGCCGCCGCCCGCGATCAACTGGTCGCTGTCGCCCTGCAGCAAGCGCACCTGGTCGAACGGCACGCCGAGACGGTCGCACAGCACCTGCGCGAACGGCGAGGCGTGGCCCTGGCCGTAATCGAGCGTACCGGTGATGATGGTGACGGTGCCGTCGTCCTCGAAGCGAATGCCGCCCATCTCGCTCGACGGCGGCGCCGTCACCTCGAGATACTGGCCGATGCCGCGCCCGCGCAGCTTGCCCCGCATCCGGCTTTCGCGCTTCCGCTCGTTGAACCCGTCCCAGTCGGCCGCCGCCAGCGCCTTGTCGAGCACGGTGGGGAAGTCGCCGCTGTCGTAGATCGTCCCAGCGGGGGTCGTGTAGGGAATCTGCTCCGGCTGGATGTGGTTGCGGCGGCGCAGCTCGACCCGGTCGATGCCCATCTCCGCGGCGGCCGTCTCGATCAGCCGCTCCATGTAGTAGTTGCCTTCGGGCCGCCCGGCGCCGCGATACGGGCCGACCGGCGTCGTGTTGGTGAACATGCAATGCGACGTCACCTCGATCAGCGGGGTCGCGTACACGCCGATCGAGTTCTTCATCGTGTTGCCGGTGGGCGGCATCGTCGTCGCATTGCTGAGATAGGCGCCGAGGTTGCCATACACGTCGAACCGCATCGCCAGGATCTTGCCGTCCGCGGCGAGGGCCAACTCGGCATCGCATTCATGATCGCGTCCGTGGCTGTCGCTGAGGAACGCGTCGGAGCGCTCGTCGGTCCACTTGACCGGGCGGCCCAGCAGCTTCGACGCGAACAGCAGGCAGGGGTACTCGGGATACACCGACGCCTTCATGCCGAACGAGCCACCGACGTTGCCGGTCAGCACCCGAACCTGCTCGACCGGCACGCCGAGCACGTTCTTGAGCGAGTCACGCAAACCGAACACGCCCTGGCAGCCGAGGCGGAGCGTGTAGCGCCCGTCGGTCTCGTCATACTGCGCGAGCGCCGAGCGCGGCTCCATCGCGGCGACGACGATGCGGCTGTTGCGGATGGACAGCCGTGTCACGTGCGCCGCTCCGGCGAAGGCAGCCGCCACCTTCTCGGCGTCGCCGTGGTGATACAGTCATCGCGAGGTTGCCCGGCGCGGCCTCGTGCAGCACCGGCGCATCCGATGCCGCGGCGGCGCGGGCGGTGGTGACGGCCGGCAGTGCATCGACGTCGAGCAGCACCGCATCGGCGGCGTCGCGCGCCTGCGCCGGTGTGTCGGCCACCACGACGGCGACGGGGTCGCCGACGTAGCGGACGCTGCCTTCGGCCAGCGCCATCTGCGGCGGCGTCGGGGTGGGGCTACCGTCGGCGTTCTTGCCTGCGGCCGCCTGCATCAGTTTGATGCCGCCGGCCCGCAGGTCGGCAGCGGTCAGGATTGCGTGAACGCCCGGCATGGCGCGGGCCATGTCGGCGTCGATGCCGCGCAGGAGGCCGTGGGCGTAGCGGCTGCGCACGATCACCGCATGAAGCTGGCCGGGCAGGTTCTGGTCATCGCTATACCGGCCGTCGCCGCGCAGCAGCACCGGATCCTCCTTGCGGGACACCGGCTGGCCGATGGCGAACTTCTCACTGGCGGGCATAAAAGCAACGTTCATGGTCGGCTCTCCGATACGGCGTTCGCAATAGGTGGGACCTGCTGTCCTAACGTAAAGCCAGGTCGCGCGGCCAAACCAGCCCGGTGACCGTCATGGCGGCCGCCTGCACGAGCAGAACGAGGGCGACGCAGCCGGGCCAGCCGAGATGGAACCAGATCCAGGCGGGCAGCACGCCGCCCAGGCTGCCGCCCACGTAGTAGCAGGTGACATAAAGCCCGACAGCGGTGGACCGGGCCTGCCGTGCCGACATGGCGACGTAGCCGATCGACAGCGCCTGCTCGGTGAAGATGCCGATCGCCACCAGCGCCATGCCGGCGATGATCGGCACGAGACCCTGCGCCAGCGTCAGCAGCAGCCCGGCTGCCGCAGCGACGCCGCCCATCAGCACGGTGCGCTTGCGGCCGATCCGGAGTGTAAGTCGGCTGGCCAGCGGCGTCGCCACGGCGCCCAGCAGATAGACCACGAACACCGTGCCGAGCTCAGCGGGGCCAAGGCCGTACGGCGGCGCCGCCAGCAGGAAGTTGGCGTAGGTGAAGGTGGCGACCATGGAGAACAGCACGGCGAAGCCGATGGCGCAGGTCGCCATGACCTGGCGGTTGTGGAAATGGTCGCCGAAGCCGCTCATGCTGCCGCGCCAGCCGCCGCGCGCCGGGCGGAAGTTGCGCTCCGGCGGCAGGCATAGCGAGACGATCGCGGCCGCGGCCAAGGTGATCCCGGCCAACACCACGAACGAGGCCCGCCAGCCGACGAACTGCGCCGTCCAGCCGGCGATGAAGCGGCCGCATGAAGCCGCCGAAGATGGTGCCGACGGTGTAGGTGCCGGTCGCGCGCACCGCCGCCGGGCCTGGGCATTCCTCGGCGATGTAGGCGACGGTCACCGCGAAGATGAACGGCAGCAGCAGGCCTTGCGCGAACCGGCACACGATCAGCAGCGTCAGCGTCGGCGCCGCCGCGGCGAGCAGGGTCGGCACCGTCAGCAGCACCGCCGCGCCGAGGATAAGCCGGCGGCGGCCGAGCGCGTCCGAAATGCCGCCGACGAACGGGGCCACCATCGCCACCGCGACCAAAGAGGCGGTAACCGTCAGGCCGGTATGGGCGAGGCTGGTGTCGAACGCCTGCGCCAGGGTCGGCAGCAGCGCCTGCGTCGGATACAGGTTGATGAAGGTGCAGAACCCGGCGAGGGCGACGCCGAGTTGCAGGCGGGAGAGAGGCATGACGCTCCTTTGACGGTCATGCTCGACGCATGCAACGTCGGCCCCACCCCGAACCACCTCGTGGCAGGTCGAAACCAAGTGATGGTCGAGCCGACCCACGTCATGGCTGGACGTCATGGCCGGGCTTGACCCGGCCATATCGCGACGCAGGTAAATGGCGTTCAGGCGTGCGGCAGATCCCCGGATCAAGTCCGGGGATGACGTGGTTTGTAACCGGATGCCGAGTGGGGATGAGGTGTTCGTAGCAGGGTGAGGTGTGGCGCCTGACGTGACGGGGCCGCGTCAGCCCGGCGGCGTTGCCATGATCGCGGCGCAGGCGGGCGGCAGCACGACGGGGCGCGGCGGCGATGCGGGCTTGGGCGGGGCGTCGAGCTGGTCGAACCACCATTGCAGGCTGGCGTCGCAGCCTTCGCCCGGCGGCGGCGGCGCAGCGTCGGTGCATTCCGGCTGGTTCGGCCGGACAGCGGAAATGGATGTGCATATGCGCGGCATGCCCGTACCAGGGCCGCACCAGATGCAGCCAGGAGCGGTCGCCGGTGGCGGCCAGGCAGAGCTGCCGCTTGATCGCGGGGTTGACCAGCACCCGGTCCACGCCGGGCAGGCCGGTGGCGAGCTTGATCAGCGCCTCATGCTGCGGCAGCCAGCGCGTGGTATCGACACCGCGACCGTCGGCGCGCACGAGGCTGTCCACCTCGACCCCGTCGCGCTGCGCCGGCGTCAGCGGCGGCTTGGGGCGCAGGTCCAGCCACACATCGGCATCGAGGCCCAGCATGTGGCTCGCGTGCACGCCGGGGAACGGGCCGCCGCGCGGCTTGCTGATGTCGTTCATGTAAAGCTCGGCCAGGCCGGCCGCCCGGGCCTCGCGGGCGAGCAACTGCAAGGCGGCGATCGTGCCGGGCGCCCCCCAGAAGAAGCTGCGGCTGGCGCGGATCGTCTGGTAGCCGGGCCCCGCCTCCGGCAGCTGCACCGCGCCGGCGATGCAGCCGCCGCCAGGGCCGCCGACGATGCGCGTGGCGTCCCCCGCCCAGGCCAGGCCGGGCAGCAAAACCGCCAGGAGAAGAACCCGCATCATGCGTCGGATCGCGGTGGGGCGGGGATTGCGAGGTAGGCCAGCCGCTTGATCTCCTTGCGGCCGCGCGCCACGGAATCGAGGATCAGTCCGCAGGTCAGCGACAGCGCCGCCAGCAGCATCAATCCCACCACGAGCACCGCCGTCGGCAGCCGCGGTACCAGCCCGGTCTGCACGTAGTTGACCACGACCGGGACGCTGAGCGCCAAGCCGACCAGCGCGAACAGCGCCGCGCAGACGGTGAAGAACGCCAACGGCCGCTCCTCCTTCACCAGGATGACGATCGTGCGCAGGATGCGGATACCGTCGCTGTAGGTGCGCAGCTTCGACGTCGAGCCGGCCGGCCGGTCCTTGTAGCGGGTGACGATTTCGCCCACCGGCATGCGCAGCTCGAGCGCGTGGACGGTGAACTCGGTCTCGGTCTCGAACCCGGACGACAGCGCCGGGAACGACTTCACGAACCGGCGGGAGAACACGCGGTAGCCGCTCAGCATGTCGGTGATGCGGTTGCCGAAGATGATCCGCACCAGCCCGGTCAGCACCTGGTTGCCGAGCCGGTGGCCGGGGCGGTAGGCGGCCTCGATGTCGGTGACGCGGGTGCCGTTGACCATGTCGAGCCCGCCCTGCAATGCCTGCTCCACCATGCGCGGCGCGGCGCCGGCGTCGTAGGTGTCGTCGCCGTCCACCAGCACGTAGAAGTCGGCCTCGATGTCGGCGAACATGCGGCGGACGACGTGGCCCTTTCCTTGCAGCATTTCGGTGCGGACGGTGGCGCCGGCGGCGCGGGCGACGGCGGCGGTGTCGTCGCTGGAGTTGTTGTCGTAGACGTAGAGTTCGGCCCCGGGCAAGGCGGCGCGGAAGTCGGCGATCACGCGAGGGATGGCGACCTGCTCGTTGTAACACGGGATGAGGACGACGATTTCTGGGCGCGTGCATCCGCGCCCTGTAGCCGATTTCGAACCGGCGCGCCCATTGCTTCTGCGATCCGGCTACGCCGTTTCACGATTGCGTCCTGCGCGTGGCAGGTCGAGGGCAGGGCCCCCGCAATTGCCTTTTCCTCGAACCTGCACGAGGTAAGAACGAGTTGGAGTTCGGCTGGAGGCAGAATGAAGCGGGTGGAGCTGATGATCGAGCGCGCGCTGCTGGCCAGCCGCTGGCTGCTGGTCGTGTTCTACGCGGGCCTCGCGCTGTCGCTGGCGCTTTATGCCGGCGCGTTCCTGTTGAAGCTCGTCAAGCTTGCGGGCGCGGTCACGACCTTGTCGGAAGACCAGATGATCCTCGCCATGTTGGGGCTGATCGATGCCGCACTGGTCGCGTCGCTCGTGGTGATGGTCATGATCTCCGGCTACGAGAACTTCGTCAGCCGGTTCGACGAGGGCAAGTCGGTCGAGCTGTCCTGGCTCGGCAAGCTCGATGCCGGCAGCCTCAAGGTGAAGGTCGCCTCCTCGATCGTAGCGATCTCGTCCATTCACCTGCTGCAGGTGTTCATGGACGCGACCGAGTACGGCAACGACAAGATCATGTGGTTTCTGCTGCTGCATCTGACCTTCGTCGTGTCGGCCTTGCTGCTCGGGGCGCTCGACCGGCTTACCTCGGCGGGCAAACAGTAGGCGCACCGCTGGCGCGGCACCCGCGGCCGTGGTTTGCTCGGCTCCGACCGTTTGCTGGGGAGATGCCGACCGTGCAGCGCCGAACGTTCTTCGCGGCCAGTGCCGCGGCCCTCGCTGCGCCCGCGCTCGGCCGCGCCCAGGCCGCGCGCACGCTGCGCTTCATCCCGCAGGCCGACCTTGCCGTGCTCGACCCGATGTGGACCACCGCCTACGTCACCCGCAACCACGGCTTCATGGTGTTCGACACGCTGTTCGGCCAGGACGGGCAGTACAAGCCCAGCCCGCAGATGGTGGACGCGGCCGGCACCGAGAACGACGGCAAGCTCTGGACGCTGCGGCTGCGCGACGGGCTGCTGTTCCATGATGGCACGCCGGTGCGGGCGCAGGATTGCGTGGCCAGCCTCGCGCGTTGGGGCAAGCGTGACGCGTTCGGCGGCGCGTTGATGGCGGCGACCGATGAGCTGTCGGCCAAGGACGACCGCACGATCGTATTCCGGCTGAAGCGGCCGTTCCCGCTGCTGCCGTCGGCGCTGGCCAAGACGCCGGGCTACAACCCGGTGATCATGCCGGAGCGGCTCGCGAAGACCGATCCGTTCACCCAGGTGACGGAGATGGTCGGCAGCGGGCCGTACCGGTTCGTGGCCGACGAGCGGGTGCCGGGCGCGCGCGCGGTCTATGCCCGGTTCGACGGCTACAAGCCGCGCCAGGGCGGCACCGCGGACTGGACCGCCGGGCCCAAGGTCGCGCATTTCGACCGCGTCGAGTGGACCACCATCCCCGACCCGACCACGGCGGCGCAGGCGCTGATGAGCGGCGAGCAGGATTGGTGGGACTACGCGACCGCCGACCTGATGGGCATGCTGCAGAAAGCGCGTGGCGTGAAGGTCGTGGTGCAGGAGCCGTCGGGGCAGATCAGCATCCTGCGCATGAACCACCTGCAGCCGCCGTTCAACAACCCGGGCGTCCGCCGCGCGCTGCTGGGCGCCGTCAGCCAAGAAGACGTGGTGACCGCGGTGGCCGGCACCGACCCCAAGATGTGGCACACCGGGGTCGGCTTCTTCTGCCCCGGCACGCCGATGGCGAGCGATGTCGGCATGCAGGCGCTGACCTCGCCGCGCGACATGAAAAAGGTGCGGGCCGACCTGAAGGCGGCCGGCTACAACAATGAGCGCGTCGTGCTGATGGCGGCGACCGACTTCCCGGTGCTGAAGGCGATGGCGGACGTCACCGCCGACATGCTGAAGCAGGCGGGGATGAACGTCGACTACGTCGCGACCGATTGGGGCAGCGTCGTGACCCGGCGGGCCAAGAAGGACCCGGTGGAGCAGGGCGGCTGGAGCGCGTTCTGCACCGCCTGGGCCGGCACCGACCACCTGAACCCGGCCGGGCATCTGAGCCTGCGCACCAACGGCGAAGCCGCCTGGTTCGGCTGGCCGACCGACGCAAAGATTGAGCAGCTGCGCGACGAGTGGTTCACCGCCCCCGACGTGCCGGCCCAGCAGAAGATCTGCGCCGATATCCAGCGCGAGGCGTTCGTGGACGTGCCGTATATCCCGATGGGCCAATACCTGCAGCCGACCGCCTATCGAAGCAATCTGGAGGGCGTGCTGCCGGGATTTGCGCTGTTCTGGAACGTTAGGCGCGCGTAACCCCGGTGCGAATTTGGTGGACCGCAGCCCGCGGTTCGCGAATTGTTGGCTCGCCTGGGCCGGCGCGGAGCCGGCTGGTGGCCCGGAACGTGCTTGAACGGTGGGACTGAAACACGAGGGGACAGGATTTCCATGAAGCGTCGTGACTTGCTCGCCACCGGGACTGCGGCGGCTTTGGGCACCTTGGCGGCGCCGCGCCTCTCGCTCGCGCAGAACAGCCGCGTGCTGCGCTTCGTGCCGCAGGCGAACCTTTCCAGCCTCGATGCCGTCGCCGGCACCCAATACGTGGTGCGTAACGCAAGCCTGATGGTGTGGGACACGCTGTACGGCATCGACAGCAAGATCGAGCCGAAGCCGCAGATGGCCGAGAGCCACGAGGTCAGCCCGGACTTCAAGGTCTGGACCTTCAAGCTGCGCCCCGGCCTCAAATTCCACGACAACGAGCCGGTGCTGGCGCGCGACGTGGTCGCGAGCCTCAACCGCTGGATGGCGCGCGATACGATGGGGCAGCGCATCAAGGCAACGCTCGAGGAGATGGTGGCGGTCGACGACCGCACCGTGCGCATCAAGCTCAACAAGCCGTTCCCGAAGATGCTGTTCGCGCTGGGCAAGGGCAACGCGCCGGTGGCCGAGATCATGCCGGAGCGGATCGCCAAGACCGACCCGTTCCAGCTCATCAAGGAGTATGTCGGCTCCGGCCCGATGAAGTTCGCGATCGATGAATGGGTGCCGGGCAGCAAGGCGGTGTTCACAAAGTTTGATGGCTACCAGCCTCGGTCCGAGGCGGCGGATTGGCTGTCCGGCGGCAAGCGGATGATGTTCGACCGCATCGAGTGGCTGATCCTGCCGGACGACGCCACCAAGGCCGCCGCGCTGCAGAACGGCGAGGTGGATTGGTGGGAGAACCCGGTGCCGGACCTGGTGCCGTTGCTGAAGCGCAACCGCAACATCAACCTCGATATCGCCGACCCGCTCGGCAACATCGGCTCCTTGCGGATGAACCACCTGCACCCGCCGTTCAACGACGTGCGGGCGCGCCGCGCGGTGATGATGGCGTTGAGCCAGGAAGATTATATGCGCGCCGTCGTCGGCGACGACGAGACGCTGTGGAAGGCCTCGGCCAGCTACTTCACGCCGGGCACGACGGACTACACTGAGGCGGGCGGCGACATCCTGAAAGGCCCTCGCCGCTATGACGAGGCCAAAAAGCTGCTGAAGGAAGCCGGCTATAACGGCGAGAAGATCATTCTTTGTGTCGCCACCGACGTGCAGATCACCAAGGCGGAAGGCGACGTCACGGCCGATCTCTTGCAAAAAATCGGCATGAATGTGGACTACCAGGCGCTCGATTGGGGCACGGTCGGCGCCCGGCGCGCCAAGAAGGACCCGCCGAGCCAGGGCGGCTGGCATATCTTCCACACGTGGCATGCGGGCGCCGACTGCACCAACCCGGCGCCCTACACCGCGTTCGACTGCGGCGGCGACAAGGCTTGGTTCGGCTGGCCGAAGAATCGACCAGATCCAATCGCTGATCGGCACCTGGTACGACGCGCCCGACCTCGCCGCCGAGAAGCAGGCGATCGCCGACCTCAACAAGGCGGCGATGGACTTCGTGATCTACGGCCCGACCGGCTTCTTCCTCGGCTACCAGGCCTGGCGCAAGAACGTCAGCGGCGTGGTGAAGGCGCCGTTCCCGGTGTTCTGGGGCGTGCAAAAGACATGAGACCCGCCTGATGCTTGCCTATGCTGTCCGTCGCGTGCTGTCGACGATCCCGGTCATGGCCATCGTGGCCCTGTTCGTGTTCAGCCTGCTTTATATCGCGCCCGGCGACCCGGCCGCCATCATCGCCGGCGACCAGGCGACGCCGGCCGACGTGGACCGTATCCGCGCCGGGCTCGGGCTCGACCGGCCGTTCCTGATCCGCTTCGGCGAGTGGCTCTGGCACGTGCTGAACGGCGACCTCGGCGTATCGATCTTCACCAACCTGCCAGTCACCAAGATGATCGCGCAGCGCATCGAGCCGACGGTCAGCCTGATGACGCTGACGCTCATCCTTTCGATCAGCATTGCGGTGCCGATGGGCGTGATCGCGGCCTGGAACCAGGGAACCTGGATCGACCGGCTGGTCATGATCTTCGCCGTGCTCGGCTTCTCGGTACCGGTGTTCGTGGTCGGCTACCTGCTGGCCTACGTGTTCGCGCTGCAGCTCGAGTGGTTTCCGGTGCAGGGCTATACGCCGTTTGCAACCGGGTTCGGGCCGTGGCTCGGCAACATGGTCTTGCCTTCGATCGCGCTCGGCAGCGTCTACATCGCGCTGATCGCCCGCATCACCCGGGCGACCATGCTGGAGGTGCTGAGCCAGGACTACGTCCGCACCGCGAAGGCCAAGGGCGTCGGCAGCCGCACCATCCTGTTCCTGCACGCGCTGAAGAATGCGGCCGTGCCGATCGTCACCGTGATCGGCATCGGCGTCGCGCTGCTGATCGGCGGCTCGGTGGTGACGGAAAGCGTGTTCGCGATCCCCGGTCTCGGTCGCCTGGTGGTGGACGCCATCCTGCGGCGCGACTACCCGGTCATCCAGGGCGTCGTGCTGCTGTTCAGCTTCGTCTACGTCCTGGTCAATCTGGGCGTCGATCTCCTTTACACCGTGTTCGACCCGAGGATCCGCTATTGAGCACAACGGTCATCCCTGAACTCGGCGCCACCGCACACGTCGAGGAGCCGGTCGCCGCCTCGACCGAACCGCACGTCACCCCGGCGGCGACGCTTCCGGACGTGCTGCCGCCGGTCAAGGCGCGCGGCCGGGTGCGCATGTTCATCCACCGCTACCCGACCATGGCGATCGGCGGGGTGCTGCTGTTCCTTATTTTCTTCATTGCCGTCGCGGCGCCGCTGCTGTTCACCGTCGACCCGACGGCTCTGGCGCCGGCTCGGCGCACCCGGGTGCCGTCGGCGCAGTATTGGTTCGGCACCGACATGCTGGGGCGCGACATCTACTCGCCGCGTACTCTACGGCGCCCGAGTGTCGCTGATCGTCGGGTTCGCGGTGGCCGCACTCGCGAGCGGCATCGGCATGACGATCGGCCTGATCTCCGGCTTCGTCCGCTGGGCCGACGCGATCATCATGCGGATCATGGACGGGCTGATGTCGATCCCGCCCATCCTGCTGGCGATCGCGCTGATGGCGCTCACCCGCGGCAGCGTCGGCAACGTGGTGACGGCAATCACCATCGCCGAGATCCCGCGCGTGTCGCGCCTGGTGCGCGGCGTCGTTCTCTCCCTGCGCGAGCAGCCTTACGTGGAGGCAGCGATCGCGTCCGGCACGCGCGTGCCGAAGATCATCTGGCGGCACATCCTGCCGAACACGCTGGCGCCGATCATCGTGCAGGCGACCTACATCTGCGCGTCGGCGATGATCACCGAGGCGATCCTGTCGTTCATCGGCGCCGGCACGCCGCCGATCATCCCGTCCTGGGGCAACATCATGGCCGAAGGGCGGGCGCTGTGGCAGGTGAAGCCCTATATCGTGTTCTTTCCCGCGGTGTTCCTGTCGATCACGGTGCTGGCGGTGAACCTGCTCGGCGACGGGCTGCGCGACGCGCTCGACCCGCGCATGGCCAAGAGGCTCTGACGCATGGCGCTGCTCGAGGTCGATCGCCTGCAGACCCATTTCGGCACCGCCGACGGCGTCGTCCGGGCGGTCGAGGGCCTGTCCTTCCACATCGACGCCGGCGAGACGCTGGCCGTCGTGGGCGAAAGCGGCTGCGGCAAGTCGGTCACCTCGATGTCGATCCTGCGGCTGATCCAGGAGCCGCCGGGCAAGATCGCCGGGGCGATCCGCTTCCAGGGCCGCGACCTGCTGACCTTACCCGAGGCCGAGATGCGCAAGCTGCGCGGCAACGACATCAGCATGATCTTCCAGGAGCCGATGACCAGCCTGAACCCGGTGCTGACGATCGGGCGGCAGATCGGCGAGACCTTGCGGCTGCATCAGGGCATGAACGCACGCCAGGCCGAGGAGCGGTCGGTCGAGATGCTGACCCTGGTCGGCATCCCGGCGCCGGGGCGGCGGGTGCGCGAGTATCCGCACCAGCTATCGGGCGGCATGCGGCAGCGGGTGATGATTGCCATGGCGCTCGCCTGCAATCCGAAGCTGCTGATCGCCGACGAGCCGACGACGGCGCTTGGACGTGACCATCCAAGCGCAGATCCTCGACCTCATGCGCGACCTCAAGACCCGGCTGGGTTCGGCGATCATGCTGATCACCCACGACCTCGGCGTCGTCGCCGAGATGGCGCAGCGGGTGGTGGTGATGTACGCGGGCCGCAAGGTCGAGGAGGCGACGGCGGCGGAGATCTTCGCCAACCCGCAGCACCCCTACACGCGCGGCTTGCTGGGAGCGGTGCCGAAGTTGGGCTCGTCGCTGAGCATGACGGGGCGCTCGAAGCTGGCGGAGATCCCCGGCCTGGTGCCGTCGCTTGCGCAAGCCGATCGTCGGCTGCCCCTTCGCCGGCCGCTGCCTGAGTGCCACCGAGTTGTGCCGCACAGTGGCGCCCGCCGTCGAGGAGAAGCGCCCGGGGCATAGCGTCGCGTGTCATTACGCGGAGTTCGCGATGGGCCATGTCGGGGGGATGGCGGCATGACCAAGCCCACCCCCCTGCTCGAAGTGAACGCCCTCAAAAAACATTTCCCCCTGCGCGGCGGCGTGTTCGGGGGCGTGACCGGCCACGTCTATGCAGTCGACGGCGTGTCGTTCAACATCGCCAAGGGCGAGACCCTGTCGCTGGTCGGCGAAAGCGGCTGCGGCAAGAGCACCGTCGGCAAGGCCATCCTGCGGCTCGTCGAGCCCACGGACGGCGAAGTGTTCCTCGACGGCGAGCGGATCGACAACATCCCGCTCGGCCGGCTGCGGCCGTTGCGGCGGCGGGTGCAGGTCGTGTTCCAGGACCCGTTCAGCAGCCTCAATCCGCGCATGCGAGTGCGCGACATCCTGGCCGAGCCGCTGCAGAATTTCGGCCTGGCCGGCAACCGCGGCGAGACCGACGACCGCGTCGCCAAGCTGATGGACACGGTCAGGCTGCCGCGGGACTCGATGAACCGCTTCCCGCACGAGTTCAGCGGCGGCCAGCGGCAGCGCATCGGCATTGCCCGCGCCTTAGCCCCTGGGGCCGACCTGATCATCTGCGACGAGGCGGTGTCGGCGCTCGACGTGTCGGTGAAGGCGCAGATCGTCAACCTGATGAGTGACCTGCAGGATGAGCTGGGCCTGGCCTTGCTGTTCATCAGCCAT
The DNA here is from genome assembly GCA_963792675.1 of uncultured Alphaproteobacteria bacterium. GTDB lineage: Bacteria > Pseudomonadota > Alphaproteobacteria > Acetobacterales > Acetobacteraceae > JBBROS01. Next base: position 2,823,569 of record CAWBWT010000002.1, on the reverse strand, counting down.
GACCTCGCCATCGTCGAGCACCTGACGCACCGGGTCGCGGTGATGTACCTGGGCAAGATCGTCGAGATCGCCGACCGCCGCACCTTGTTCGCGGCGCCACGCCACCCTTACACCCGCGCGCTGCTCTCCGCCGTGCCGGTGCCGGACCCGGCCGCCAAGCGCGACCGCATCATCCTGCGCGGCGACGTACCCAGCCCGATCAACCCGCCCAGCGGCTGCCGCTTCCACACCCGCTGCCCCTACGTGTTCGACCGCTGCCGGGTCGAGGAGCCGGTGCTGCGCGACACCGCCGAGGGCCAGAAAGCCGCCTGCCACCTGGACGAGCTGCCGGAACTGCACGCGGTGCCAGAAGCAGCTTAGGGCTTGGGCAGCTTAGGGCTCGGGGCAGCTTAGGGCTCGGGCAGCGGAAGGCGGGAGGCGGCGTAACGCTTGCCCCCGGCTTGACCCTTCCCACGGGGTGGCAGCACACTAGCTTCAACGCTCAGCAACGGATCCAAGGGGGACAACGATGCCGCAGGTATCGATGACGGTGAACGGCAAGCAGCAGAATGTCGAGGTCGAAGGGCGCACGCTCCTGGTTGAGCTGCTGCGGGAGAAGCTGCATCTGACCGGCACCCATGTCGGCTGCGACACCAGCCAGTGCGGCGCCTGCGTCGTGCACGTGGATGGCAAGTCGGTAAAGTCGTGCACCATGCTCGCGCTGCAGGCGAACGGCGCCGACATTACGACCATTGAAGGGATCGCCGCGGCCGATGGCACGCTGCATCCGATGCAGGAGATGTTCCGCGAGCACCATGCGCTGCAGTGCGGGTTCTGCACGCCGGGCATGGTGATGTCGGCGATCGATCTGGTGAACATGCACCCCGACGGGCTGACCGAGCAGGAGATCCGCGAGGGGCTCGAAGGCAATCTGTGCCGCTGCACCGGTTACCACAACATCGTCAAGGCGATCGCCGCAGCCTGGCCGCTGATGCACGGCAAGCAGGCGGTCGCGGCCTGATCGAAGTCGACCGGGGCCTGACACGGCGCTGAACGCCGGCGGGCCCTGATCCGGGGGGGGAAGTCACATGGGTTTCGAGGGCATCGGCGCTTCGGTCAAGCGCAAGGAAGACCGGCGCTTCCTGAGTGGGCGCGGCAACTACACCGACGACATGAACCAGGCCGGCCAGGCGCACGCCATCATCAAGCGCTCGGACCGGCCGCATGCGCGAATCCGCGGTATCGACATCGCCGCGGCGAAGGCGGCGCCGGGCGTGGTCGCCGTGTATACCGGCGCGGACATGGAGGCGGACGGCGTGGGCGGCGTGCCGTGCGGCTGGCAGATCCATTCCAAGGACGGCTCGCCGATGAACGAGCCGAAGCACCCGGTGCTGGCAGTCGGCAAGGTGCGACACGTCGGCGACCCGGTTGCGGTGGTGATCGCGGAAAGCAAGCAGGACGCGAAGAACGCCGCCGAACTGATCGAGATCGACTACGAGGACCTGCCGGCGGTGGCGACCGTGCGCGATGCGATCGTGCCGGGCGCCGCCCAGGTGCATGACGACGCGCCGGGCAACCAGTGCTACGACTGGCATATCGGCGACAAGAGCGTGGCCGACAACGCCTTCGCACAGGCGGCGCACGTGGTCACGCTCGAGTTGACCAACAACCGGCTGGTGCCCAACGCGATGGAGCCGCGGGCGGCGATCGGCGCCTTCGACGAGAACTCGGGCGAGTTCACGCTCTGGACCACAAGCCAGAACCCGCACGTGATCCGGCTGCTGATGGGCGCCTTCGTGCTGCACATCCCGGAGCACAAGCTGCGCGTGGTCGCACCCGACGTGGGCGGCGGCTTCGGCAGCAAGATCTACCATTACGCCGAGGAGGCGATCGTCACCTGGGCCGCCGGCAAGCTGCGCCGCCCGGTGAAGTGGACCTGCGACCGCTCCGAGGCGTTCATGTCGGACGCGCATGGGCGGGACCACGTCAGCACGGCGTCGATGGCGCTCGACAAGGACGGCACCTTCCTGGCGTTGCGCGTCAACACGTTGTGCAACATGGGCGCCTATCTCAGCACCTTCGGCCCGGCGGTTCCGACCTACCTGTACGCGACGCTGCTGGCTGGCTGCTACAAGACGCCAGCGATCTATGCCGAGGTGAAGGCCGTCTTCACCAACACGGTCCCGGTCGACGCCTATCGCGGGGCCGGTCGGCCCGAGGCGACTTACCTCCTCGAACGGCTGATGGACGTGATCTCGCACGACACCGGCATCGACCGGATCGAGCTGCGGCGGCGCAATTTCATCCCCGTCGACGGCTTCCCGTATCAGACGCCGGTCGCGCTGCAGTATGACAGCGGCGATTACCAGACGACGCTCAAGACCGGGTTGGCGGCGGCCAAATGGGACGAGTTTCCGGCCCGGCGTGCAGCCGCTGCGGCGAAGGGCAAGCTGCGCGGCATCGGCGCGTCCACCTATGTCGAGGCGTGCGGCATCGCGCCATCGAAGGTCGTGGGCTCGCTCGGCGCCCGCGCCGGGCTGTACGAGGTCGCCAACGTGCGGGTGCATCCGACCGGCTCGGTGACGGTGTTCACCGGCACCCATAGCCACGGCCAGGGCCACGAGACCACCTTCGCGCAGCTCGTCAGCGACCAGCTCGGCGTGCCGTTGGACCAGGTCGAGGTCGTACACGGCGACACCTCGAAGATCCCGTTCGGGATGGGCACCTACGGCAGCCGCAGCCTGGCCGTCGGCGGGTCGGCGATGGTCAAGGCGATGGACAAGGTGATCGCCAAGGGCAAGAAGATCGCCGCCCATCTGATGGAAGCCGCCGTCGAGGACATCGAGTTCAAGGACGGGCGGTTCAGCGTCACCGGCACTGACAAGTCGAAGGGCCTCAGCGACATCTCGCTGGCCGCCTACGTGCCGCACAACTACCCGATCGAGGAGCTCGAGCCCGGCCTCGAGGAGACCGCGTTCTACGACCCGAAGAACTTCACCTATCCCGGCGGCTGCCATATCTGCGAGGTCGAGATCGACACCGATACCGGCACGGTCGAGGTTGTGAACTTCACGGCGGTGGACGATATCGGCCGGGTCATCAACCCGATGATCGTCGAGGGCCAGGTGCAGGGCGGCGTCGCCCAGGGCATCGGCCAAGCGTTGCTCGAGAACGCGGTGTATGACGAGCAGGGGCAGCTCGTGACCGGCTCGTTCATGGACTACCAGATGCCCCGCGCGCACGACATGGCGGCGATCATGACGGTCGCGACCGAAACGACGCTTTGCACCCACAACCCGCTGGGCTCCAAGGGCGTCGGCGAGGTGGGGGCGATCGGCAGCCCGCCCGCGGTGATCAACGCCGTGGTGGACGCGCTCAGGGATTACGGCGTGCGGCATCTCGACATGCCGGCCACGCCGCAGAAGATTTGGACCATCCTGCAAACCCAGCAGCTGCCGATGGCGGCGGAGTAGGAACGCGATGTACGACTTCAACTATACCAAGCCCACCTCGCTGCCGGACGCGCTGAAGGCGCTCGGCGACGACATCGAAGCCAAGGCGCTGGCCGGCGGCCAGACGTTCATCCCGGTGCTGAAGCAGCGTTTGAACAAGCCGACCGCGGTGGTGGACCTGTCCGCGCTCGGCTTGTCCGGCATCACGTCGGACGGCAGCACCGTCACCATCGGCGCGATGACCAACCACCACGACATCGCCACCTCCGACGTCATCAAGTCGAAGATCCCGGGGCTGGCGAAGATGGCCGGCTGGATCGGCGACAACCAGGTGCGGCATCGCGGCACCATGGGCGGTTCGCTCGCCAACAACGACCCGTCCGCCTGCTACCCGGCCGCGGTGCTGGCGATCGGCGCCACCATCCACACCGACAAGCGCCAGATCGAGGCGGACGACTTCTTCCAGGGGATGTTCACCACGGCGCTCGAGCCGGGCGAGCTGATCACCAAGATCGTGTTCCCGTTCCCGGAGAAGTCGAACTACGAGAAGTTCCGCAACCCGGCCAGCCGTTACGCGATGGTCGGCGTGTTCGTCGCCAAGGGACCGAAGGGCACGCGGCTGGCGATCACCGGCGCCGGGCAGAGCGGGGTGTTCCGCCACACCGAGATGGAGCAGGCGCTCGCCTCCAACTTCTCCGCCGACGCGATCAAAGACATCAAAACCCCGGCCGACGGGCTGAACGGCGACATCCACGCCAGCCCCGAATACCGGGCGCACCTAATCGGCGTCATGGCGCGGCGGGCCGTCGCCGGGGCGTGAGCCCCAGCAAGGTCGGGGTGGCGTGAGCCCCAGGGACGTCGTCGGGGCTCGTCCCCGCCATCTCGTCGGGGCTGAAGTTCGCCATGTCGTCGTTATTGGCGCCGGCATTGTGGGCGCGGCCAGCGCCCTCGAGCTGCTGCGGGACGGGCACCGGGTCACCATCCTGGAACCCGGCCCGCCCGGCGGCGAGCAGGCCGCCAGCTACGGCAACGGCACCATCCTGAGCCCCGGCTCGGTGGTGCCCGTCAGCCTGCCGGGCTTGTGGAAGAAGGTCCCGGGATACCTCGCCGATCCGCTCGGGCCGCTCACCATCCGCTGGTCGTACTTGCCGAAACTGCTGCCGTGGCTGCGCCGGTTCGTTGCGGCCGGGTCGACGGTCGCAAAGGTGGAGCGGACGGCGCGGGCCTTGGCGCCGCTGCTCGCCGACGCGCCGGAACGGCACGCGAGGCTTGCGGCCGAGGCGGGCGTCGGCGGGCTGATCGAGCGGCGCGGCATCCTGTATCCATTCCTCGACCGCGCCGCGTTCGAGCGCGAGGCGCTGGCCTGGCGGCTGCGGCGGGACAACGGCGTCACCTGGCTCGAACTCGACGCCGACGCGCTGCGGCAGCAGGAGCCGGCGCTCGACCGGCGCTATACCTTCGCGGTGCTGGTGCAGCAGGGCGGCAACGTCACCGACCCCGGCGGCTACGTGGCCGCGCTGGTCGCCCACGCCGAGTCGCTGGGCGCCGCGCGCGAGACCGGCCGGGCGACCGGGTTCCGGGTGACCGGCGGCCGGTTGCAGGCCGTCGCCACCGACACGGGCGAGATCGCCTGCGACGCCGCGGTGATCGCCGCGGGGGCGCGGTCGCGCGCGTTGGCAAGCAGCGTCGGCGACGACGTCAGCCTCGAGACCGAGCGCGGCTACCATGCCGTGCTGGAGAACCCCGGCGTCGCGCTCCGCCATCCGATGCTGACGAGCGACACCAAGGCGGCGGTCGTCTCGACGGAGGCCGGGCTGCGGGTTGCCGGCACCGTGGAATTGGCCGGGTTGGATGCGGCGCCGGATTGGCGGCGGGCGCGCGTACTGCGCGACGCCATGCTGCGCACGATCCCCGGCCTGCCGCGGGACCTGCCGGAGGAGCGGATCAAGGTTTGGATGGGACACCGGCCGAGCACGCCGGACGGACTGCCGGTGATCGGGCCGGCGGCCGGCTGTGCCGACGTGGTGCACGCCTACGGGCACGGCCATGTGGGGCTCGCCGCCGGCGCGATGACGGGGCGATTGGTGGCCGACATCGTCTCGCACCGGCCGCCCTCGATCGACGTCGCGCCGTTCAGCCCGCAACGCTTCAACCGCCCGCAACGCCCTTACCGGAGGACCGCAGCATGACCGACTACAAATTCACCATCGCCGACCTCGAAATCCTCAAGCAGTGGGACACGCCGACCATCTGCAACGGGCTCGAGGTAATCGTGCCGGAGCGCCGTGCGCTCGGCTTCACGGTCGAGCCGATGGTGGCCGCCGACCGCAAGCTGCCGCCGATCGTCGGCCTCGCACGGACCGGCATGATCCGCGCTCGGGAGAAGCCGCGCGGCCACGTGACCGACCGGATGGACTGGTACGACTACGTCGCCGCGACTGGCCTGCCGACGATCGCTGTCCTGCAGGACCTCGACGCCACCGAGGGCTTCGGCGCCTTCTGGGGCGAGGTGCAGACGACGGTGCATAAGGCGCTGGGGTCGATCGGCTGCGTGACCAACGGCTCGTTCCGCGACCTCGACATGCTGGCGCCGGGGTTCCAGATCATCGGCGGCCGCATCGGTCCGAGCCATGCGCATGTCCACACCGTCGATTACGGCAAGCCGGTGGACGTGTTCGGGATGCAAGTGGTGCATGACGACGTGATCCACGCCGACTTCCACGGCGCCGTCGTGATCCCGGCGGAGTGCGTCAAGCAATTGCCGGCGGCGATCGACCTGGTGTCGCGGCGGGAGAAGGTGATCCTCGACCTCTGCGCGAGCCCGGACTTCTCGTCTGCCAAGCTGCGCGACGCGCTGAAGCGGGCAGGCGAGATCCACTGAGGCGAGATGCCCTGGGGCGAAATGCACTGAGGCGAAATCCATCGGGCGGCGCTGTGGTGCGGCGCCCGCCGGGAGTGCTAGATCGGAGTCGGATCGAGGGGGCGGCACCATGAGCACAGGCAGGCGTCTGTTCGGCACGGACGGCATACGCGGCACGGCGAACCAGGGCGCCATGACCGGCGACACGGCGCTGCGGCTGGGCCAGGCGGCCGGCCTGATGTTCGTGCGCGGCGCCTACCGGCACCAGGTGGTGATCGGCAAGGACACGCGGCTGTCCGGCTACATGATCGAGCCGGCGCTGGTCGCGGGCTTCATCGCCGCGGGCATGGACGTGACCCTGGTCGGCCCGCTGCCGACGCCCGCCATCGCCATGCTGACCCGCAGCCTGCGCGCCGACCTCGGCGTGATGATCTCGGCCTCGCACAACCTGTTCGAGGATAACGGCATCAAGCTGTTCGGCCCCGACGGGTTCAAGCTGTCCGACGAGACCGAGCTCGAGATCGAGGCGCTGATGGACGCCGACCTCAGCGGCCGGCTGGCGGCGCCGGACCGGCTCGGCCGGGCGGCGCGGCTGAACGACGCCGGCGGCCGCTATATCGAAGCGGCGAAGGCCACCTTTCCGCGCGGGCTGACGCTGGACGGGCTCAAGATCGTGGTCGATTGCGCGAACGGCGCCGGCTACCGGGTGGCGCCGACGGTGCTGTGGGAGCTGGGTGCGACGATGGTCCCGCTCGGCGTCGAGCCGGACGGGTTCAACATCAACCGCGATTGCGGCAGCACGGTGCCCGACCTGCTGCGGGCCAAGGTGCTGGAGCAGAAGGCGGACCTCGGCATCGCGCTCGACGGCGACGCCGACCGGCTGCTGCTGATCGACGAGCGCGGCGAGGCGGTGGACGGCGACCAGATCCTGGCGCTGATCGCCCGCTCATGGCGCCTGGCCGGCCGGCTGCAGGGCGGCGGCGTGGCGGCCACGGTGATGTGCAACCTCGGCCTCGAGCGCTACCTCGCCAAGGAGGGGCTGAAGCTGCACCGCACCCGGGTCGGCGACCGCTACGTGGTGGAGGCGATGCGCAGCCTGGGCATGAACGTGGGCGGCGAGCAGTCGGGCCACGTGATCATGTCCGACTTCGCGACCACCGGGGACGGCCTCGTGGCGGCGCTGCAGGTGCTGGCGATGCTGGTGGAGGTCGGCCGTCCGGCCAGCGAGGTGTGCAACGTGTTCGTGCCGCTGCCGCAATTGCTGCGCAACGTGCGCTTTGTCGGCCCGTCGCCGCTGGAGACGGCCGGCGTCCAGGCGGCGGTCAAGGACGCGGAGACACGGCTCGGCAAGCAGGGCCGGCTGCTGCTGCGCCTGAGTGGCACCGAGCCGCTGGTGCGAGTGATGGCCGAGGGCGAGGACGAAACGCTCGTGAACGAGGTCGTGGCGGGGCTTTGCGACACGATCGAGGCGGCAGCAAAGCAGGCCGCGTGAACAGGTACGGGTCTGGGGGCGCCGCCCCCAGTTGGTGGAGGGCAGAGCCCTCCATCCCCGCCTGATGCGCGGCCGCGTGCTGATCATCGCCGGCTCCGATTCCGGCGGCGGCGCCGGCATCCAAGCCGACCTAAAGACCGTACTCGCCCTTGGCGCCCACGGCATGACCGCCGTCACCGCATTGACGGCGCAGGACACGCTCGGCGTGCACGGCGTGCTGCCGGTGCCGGCTGCTTTCGTGCGGCAGCAGATCGAGGTGGTGTTGGCGGATCTCGGCGCCGACGCGGTCAAGACCGGCATGCTGGGCGACGCCGCCGTGATCGCGACCGTCATCGACGCGCTGCGCGAGCGGGCGCTGCCGCTGGTGCTCGACCCGGTGATGGTGGCCAAGGGCGGTGCCCGCCTGCTCGACCCGGCGGCGCTCGACGCGTTGCGTGAGCTGATTCCGCTGGCGACCGTGCTGACGCCGAACCTGCCCGAGGCGGAGGCGCTGCTCGGACGCCCGGTCAGCGATCCCCTGGAAGCGGCCGTGGCGCTGCGCGGGCTCGGCTGCCTCGCCGTGCTGCTGAAAGGCGGACACGCCGAGGGGCCGGTGGTCCGCGACGTGCTGGCGACGGTCGAGGGCACGGTGGTGCTGGAGCGGCCGCGGATCGACACCCGCCACACCCACGGCACCGGGTGCACGCTGGCCAGCGCGATTGCGGCCGGGTTGGCGCAGAACATGGGCCTGAGTGCGGCGGTGCAGCGGGCGCGCGACTATGTGCAGGCGGCGATCGCGGCGGCCCCCGGGTTCGGCGCCGGGCACGGCCCGCTCGACCACAGCGTTACCGTCTGATCAGGCGGCGGCGCGGTGCTCGATGCGCATCTCCGCCAGCACGGCGCTGATCGCGTCGACCGCGCGCGCCATGTCGGCAGGGGTGACGGCCCCGATGCAGCCGATCCGCATGCTGGGGTGCGGCGTGTTGTAGAAGTTGCTGATCAGCACGTCGTGGCGCTTGAGGCCGTCGACGAAAGCCTGCAGGTTCCAGGCCGGGTCGGGCGGCGCGTCCACGTTCAACACGATCGGCCCCTGCATCGCCCAGGGCAGAGTCGGGCGCAGCCCCAACCGCTTCACGCCATCAAAGAGCGTGCGGACGTTGGCGGTGTAACGGGCGAGGCGGGCCGGCTGTCCGCCCTCCGCGTCGAACAGGTCGAGCGCCACGTCGAACGCCGCCAGCGCCTGGGCGGCCGGGGTGAAGCGGTGGGCGCCCCAGTCGCTCGCGACCGAATGCTCGTACAATTCGGCGAAGTCGAACGACCAGCTGCGCGCCTGGCCCGGCACCAGCTGATCGATCCGCACCACGGTGAACGAGCTGCCGGGCAGGCCCTCTAGGCACTTGTTGGAGGTGAAGGTGACGCTGTCCACCATCGGCAGCGCGCCGATGTCGAACGGCAAGGCGCCGAATGCCGAGACCGCATCGACCAGCACCCGGCGTCCGGCACGGCCGGCGGCGCGCGCCAGCTCCGGCACGTCATGGACGATGCCGGTCGCGGTCTCGCTGTAGACGCAGGCGAGATGGCTGATGCTCGGGTCCGCCCGCAGCGCCGCCTCGACCGCGTCGGGATCGGTCCGCTCGCTGGCCGGCACCGGCAGGGGCACGACGACGCGACCGGCGTCGTTGGCGAGCTGCTGCAGCCGGTCGGCATACTGCCCGGTCATCGGCACCAGGAGCCGGCCGCCTTCGGGAAGAAAACTGCGCGCAGCCGCCTCCATCGCGAAGTGGCCGCAGCCCGGCAGCGGCAGGCAGGCGTGCTCGCCCGGCACGCCGCCGGCCAGCGCCAGCACGCGGCGGCGCAGGCGGGCATAAAGCACACGGAAGTCGAGGTCCCAGGGTGCATAGTCCTCGGCGGCGGCCGCGCGTACCCGCGGATCGGTGGTGACGGGGCCGGGGATCAGCAGCAGCATCGGAAAAGGGCCTTGACGAGAGAACTTCGCCCGATAGAGACCCTGAATCGCGCCCCGATCAACCCCCTGCAACGCCGGTCGCAGTCGCCCGGCGGGTCTGCTAAGTCTTGGCCATGACGTCGCCGCTGCCTTTGCCGGACTGGGTTCCACCGTGGGTTCACCTGGTCATCCTGCTTGCGCTGATGCTGTTCGCCCTGCTGTTCCTGCTGATGCCGTTCAGCGTGTTCGGCGTGAAGGCCCGGCTCGAAGGGGTGGAAGCGCGGCTGGACGAGATCCAGGGCGAGATCCGCAGCCTGTCGCTCCGCCTCCCGGAGCCGATGGCCGAGGAGGACCCTTATGCGGCCCCGCCGGACGACCGCGGCTATGGCCGGCCGCCGATCCCGCCGGCGGCGCGCCGGCCCGAGTACCGCGCCGAGAGCCGGCCCGACTATCCGCGCAACGAGCCGCGGATCGTGCGTCCGCCGGGCCGCACCGAACCCCGCCTGTATTGAGGACATCGCCATGCGCGTCAGCGTCATCCAGATGAGCCCCGGCTCGGCGAAGGCCGAGAACATCGACCAGGCCCGCACCTTGATCGACGGCGCCGTGCTGGACGACCGGCCCGACATCGTCAGCCTGCCGGAGATGTGGACCTGCCTGGGCGGCAACCGTGCCACCAAGCTGGCCGAGGCGGAGGCGCTGCCGCCGCCGGGCAGCAACGAGCCGGGCGGCGCCGCCTACGAGTTCCTGCGCGGCATCGCACGGACCCACAAGCTGCACGTGCATGGCGGGTCGCTGGGCGAGGCGGCGGACGGCACGCTGTACAACACGACGGTCGTGTTCGACCCGCAGGGCACCGAGCTCGCGCGTTACCGCAAGATCCACCTGTTCGACATCGTGACCCCTGACGGCACCGGCTATCGCGAAAGCAGCACCTACGGCGCCGGATCCAATGTCGTCACTTATACGGCGGACGGCGTGAAGGTGGGGCTGGCGATCTGCTACGACCTGCGCTTCCCGGAGCTGTTCCTGGAGCTGCGGCGGCAAGGCGCCGAGCTGATCTTCCTGCCGTCTGCGTTCACCGTGCCGACCGGGCGCGACCATTGGGAGGTGCTGATCCGCGCCCGGGCGATCGAGACGCAATGCTGGCTGGCGGCGCCGGCGACCTGGGGCGTGCACCGCGACGCCAAGGGCGAGCCGCGGCTGACCTACGGGCGGTCGCTCGTGGTCGATCCGTGGGGCACGGTGGTGGCGCAGGTGTCGGACGGGATCGGCTGGACCACCGCCACCGTCGACCCGGCGCTGACGGAGCGCACCCGCGCCAACATGCCCGTGATGGAGCACCGGCGGCTGCGCTGAGGCGCCGGCGATGCTCGAGATGCTGCCGGTCAACGCCGCGCATTTCCCGGCCAACCCCGAACGCATCGCCTTCGTTGCCGCACCCACCGACCTCGCGCGGCAATCGCTCGAGCGCCTCGCGAGCGCCTACGGCCAGTACGCGCTCGATGCGGCCGAGGTGATCGTGGCGCTCGGCGGCGACGGCTTCATGCTCGAGACGCTGCATCTGCTGCTGGCGCAGAACAACGCCACCCCGGTGTATGGCATGAACTGCGGCTCGGTCGGATTCATGATGAACGGGTTCAACGAGGAAGACCTGCCCGGACGGCTCGGCCGGGCGCAGGCGGCGATGCTGCATCCGCTGCGGATGCATGCAGTGACCGCGGCCGGCGCGGTCGAGGAGGCGGTGGCGTTCAACGAGGTCGCATTGCTGCGGCAGTTGCGACAGGCCGCCAAGATCCGCATCACGGTGGACGGGCGGGTGCGGCTGCCGGAGCTGATCTGCGACGGCGTGCTGATCTCGACGCCGGCCGGCTCGACCGCCTACAACCTGTCGGCGCACGGCCCCATCGTGCCGCTATCGGCCAACCTGCTGCCGCTGACGCCGATCAGCGCGTTCCGGCCGCGGCGCTGGCGCGGTGCGCTGCTGCCGGCCTCGGCCGACGTGCTGTTCGAGGTGTTGGAGCGCGACAAGCGGCCGGTCGCCGCCGGCGCCGACTTCACCGAGGTGCGCGACGTGGCCTCGGTCGCGGTCACCGAGGACCGGACGGTCAACTCGACCGTGCTGTTCGATCCGGACCAGGGATTGTCCGAACGGATCATCGCCGAGCAATTCACCGTCTGACCGAGACGGACGCGCCCAACAGGCGATGTCGAAACGATACTCGGTCGAGCTGCGCGGCGACATTAACAAACCGTTAGAAAACCTTGATCGTTGCAGCGACGCGGAGCGCAAATGCCCGCGCGCCATTTGCCCATGACCGGAGCTAATGGACGATATTTAGACGTTTCCGGGCACATTCGTTAGCAGAGGGCTACCGCAGTCGATGGGTTCCGGTCTGCGCATATGCGCACCATTTTGGTGGCAAGCACAGGGACGTGATAGGGCTTGCTGGACGATGACGGTGTTGGCACCTTCGATTGCGGTCGCAGGTGTCGCATTGTTGGTCCTGTAACGTTGGCTATAACGACGACTCAGGGGTGGAGATGGCGGTTCGCGGCTTCCTGGACGTGGCGTCGGACGACTATGTCGGCGGCTGGGCGTGGGACGACGCCCGGCCCGCCGAGGCCGTCGCCTTGCAGGTCCTGGTCGACGGCGTGCCGGTTGCCCGCACGGTCGCCGACCAGCCGCGCGAGGATCTCGTGCAGGAAGGCATCGGTGACGGCCGCCATAGTTTTCGGGTCGATGCCGCGTCGCTGGAGTTGCCTCCGGGCGGCTGCGTGATTGCCGTTCGGGTCGAGGCCAGCGGCGAGGATCTTACGCATTCCCCGGCGTGGCTGGAGCGTTCGGCTGTGTTCGACGAGACGGCCCGGCACGCCCTGAGCGCGAAGCTCGCCTCACCAGCAAGCGACGAGGTGCTGCTCGAGCGGGCCCAGTTCCTCGCTCGCGAAGTGGACCAACTGCTCGGGCGGGTGGCGTGGCGGCCAACGGGACGCTCGGCACGACGGGCCGCGCGCAACCGGCCGTGGCGCTGGCGCGAAGGCGGGGAGCCGGTTGCGGCGGTCCAAATTCCGCGCGCGCTGGTGATCGATCGCACGCTGCCCGATCCAAGCCGGGACGCCGGGTCGCAGGCCGTGTTGTCGCACCTGCATTCGCTGCAGCGGCTCGGCTACGACGTCACCTTCGTCCCGGCCGACATGGCGCAAGAGGCCACGTCCGACCCGCTCGCGGCGTCCGGAATTGCCATCGCGCGTGCGCCCTGGATCGGCTCCGTCGAGGAGGTCCTGCGGCGGCAGCCTGGGGCGTGGGACCTCGTTTGCCTGCACCGGGTCGAGATGGCGTCCCGCTATTTGCCGCTGGTGCGGCACTATGCGCCGCACGCCAAGGTGGTGTTCTCGCTCGCGGCCTTGCAGAGCCTGCTGCTGTTTCGCCAAGCCGGCATCGAGGACCGGCCGGAGCTGGTGCCGCAGGGTAATCACGTCCGCACGCAGGAGATGGCGGCGGCCGCGGCGTCGCATGCGGTGCTGACCCATTCCGCGGCCGAGGCGGCGCTGCTGCAGTTGTGGTTGCCGCAGGGGAACTGCCACGTCGTGCCATGGGCCGTGCCGGTGCGGCCCGGCCCGGCCCGGTTCGATGCGCGCGGCGGCGTCCTGTTCGCCGCGCATTTCGGGCACGAGCCGAACCTGGACGCCGTCACCTGGCTGCTGGACGAGATCATGCCGCTGGTTTGGGCACTCGACCCGGCCATCCGCTGCCTTGTGGCCGGCAGCGCGATGCCGGAGGCGCTGGCACGCGGGCGCGACGCGCGGATCGAGCTGCTTGGCGCCGTGGAGGATTTGGATGCGCTGCTGAACCGGGTGCGCCTCACGGTGGCGCCGATGGCGTATGGCGCCGGGTTGCAGGGCAAGGTGGGCGCGAGCCTCGCCGCCGGCGTGCCGTGTGTCTGCACGCCGGTCGCGGCCGAGGGGTATGCGCTGCCGGCCCCCTTGCAGCAGGCGGTCGCGGCCGATGCCGCGGCGATTGCCGCCAGCATCGTGCGATTGCACAACTCCGCCGACGCCTTCGCCGCTTGCCGGGAGGCCGGCCTGGCCTACATGGCGCGCATGTTCAGCGAAGCCGAAGTCGACGCCGCCATGCGGCGGGCGATGGGGCTGCCGGCCGCGGCCCAGGGCGCGCCGGCGGAAATGGAAGCGGAGCGGTTGGGGCACGAGCAGCCGGTGTCCGCCGGGGCGTTGACCGGCGTCGTCATCGCAGCCGACCGGCACACCGTCTCGGTCTGAGCGCGACGGCCGGCCATCGCGTCCATCAGCTCGCGGCCAGCGCGGCTCCGAGCGCGCGGCTGGCCTGCCGCAAGGCGTGCAGCATGCGGTTGCGGGCGCGGATCGCGTCCACCAGGGCGAAGCGGCGCCGCTCCTCCGGCACGTCGGCCAGGGCGCGGATCGGGTCGAGCACCGGCCAAGGCGATTGCGGCAGCGCCGGGTCGTGGCTGAACCGGTCGCCGGTCGTGTAATCCATCGGCACCAGCGCCCGCGACACCTGCATCAGCGCGCGGTTGACGCGGTCCGGGTCGTGTCCCGGCTGCAGCAGGCGGGTCGCCATCGTTTCCACCTGCTTGGCCTGCTCGAGCAGCGGTTCGAGCGGGATTGCGCCGTCGAGCGCCTGCAACTCCCGCAAGAGTGCTGCGGCGTGCGCGGCGTAGTCGAGCGGCAGCACCGGTTCGGTCAGCAGCCGCCATAGCACGCGGACGAACACGCGGGTGTCCCGCACCAAGTTCGCCGCGTCCACCTTGTCCAGCAGGTCCTCCGGCGTGTGCCACCACCAGCCGAGCGGGTTGCGCATCTTCACCGGCCCGGGCGGCTGTACGCTGAGGCTCCCGAACATGCTCGGGATGCCGACGCCCCAGAACGTCATGTCGCTGTTGCGGGCGTTGCGCTTGGCCCCGTGCCTCTCGTTGGTTTCGGCGGCGATCGCGGCCGCTGCCAACCCGGTCAACTCCGCCGCCGCCGCCGCTTCGCCGAGCACGGTGGCGCCGATCCCGCCGGTGCTGTCGACGTTGACGTGCACGGCGCAGAGCCGCTCGAGCTCGTCCCAATGGTTGTCCACATACCAGCTCGATCCGGAGTAGCGGCCGTGCGAATGGCCGGACCAAAAGCACAGACGCAGGCCGCGCCGCCAGGCGCCGTGCGCCCCGGCCAGCACCCGCGCGCACTCGAGCATGGTCGCGTTGGCGCTGCCGTTGTCCATTACGCCGTAGTACCAGGTGTCGTGGTGGCCGGAGAACAGGACGAACGGGGCGTCGGGGTCCGGTCCGTCCATGTCGGCGACCAGGATCGGGGTCGGCCGCCATCCGGTGTCGACCTCGGCGTGCAGCGTCACCACGGGGCTTTCGCCGGCGCCTATGCGGTCGCGCAGCGCGGCGCCCGCGGCGTTGCCGACCGTGCACGCGACGGTCGTGGGCAGCTCGGCAAGCGTCGAGCATCCCGGACTGCCCCAGACCGGGGAGATGCACATCTCATGCAGGTGCTCGTGCGGGCTGATATGTAGCTGCCCGGCGGCGCCGACGCGGCGGGCGCGGTCGGCGAGCGCGGGACTGGCAATGCCTTCGGCGAGCAGGATGCAGCCGCGCAGGTCGCGTCCGACAAAGTCGGCGGCGTGTCCCTCGCCGACATAAGCGACCGGCGCCGTCAGGCCGCCGGGCGGCGAGGGCAACGAGAACGAGTGGGTGATGGCCGGCAGGTCGGCGCCGTCCGCCACGACGCGGCCGCGGCCGGGCAGACTGATGTAGGCGTCGTGGCTGAGCAGGGTGGTGCGGAAGCCGTAGCCGTCGAGCTTGGCCTGCACCGCCTGGAGGCTGGCGCGCTCGTCGGGCGTGCCCGACAGTTTTACCCGCTCGGCCATCAGCGCGCAGGACTGCATCAGCGCCGGGCCGCTGACGGTTTCGACGGGGGCGGCGCTGTCGGCCATGAACAGGTTCCTCACGGTCGCGGTGGTTGCACGGGCCGTGCCGCCGTCTAGCGCCACCGGCCGGCGGTCGAGTGTTGCGCGGCGAGCGGCCACCCGCAACCCGGTCCGGGCTGCGTTGCTCGTGCCCTCGGGATGGCCGTCCCCCCGCAACTTCCCGGGTCACTTCCCCGGGAACTCCCATGCAACCGAGGTCGTTCCAACGCCTGTTCCCGCCGGCGCCGACCCCGGTCCGGCCTCTATGCGCATTCCGCAGCCGAGGACGACATGCCCGATCAAACAGATACCATCACCCCGCTCAGCCTGACGCTGCGCGTGAACGGACGGGACCACAGCTTGGCGCTCGATCCGCGCACCACCTTGCTGGACGCCCTGCGCGAGCACCTGGGCCTCACCGGCACTAAGGTCGGCTGCAACCACGGCACCTGCGGCGCCTGCACCGTGCACCTCGACGGGCGGCGGCAGCTGTCGTGCCTCGTCCTGGCCGCCGCCGCGCAAGGCCGCGAGATCCGCACCATCGAGGGCTTGAGCGAGCCCGGCGGCGAGTTGCACCCGATGCAGGCGGCGTTCGTCGCCCATGACGCGATGCAGTGCGGTTATTGCACGCCGGGGCAGATCATGTCGGCGGTGGCCTGCGTGAGCGAAGGCCACACGCGCGACGACGCTGAGATCCGCGAATACATGAGCGGCAATCTGTGCCGCTGCGGCGCCTACCCCAATATCGTCGCCGCCGTGCGCGACGTCGCCGGCCAGAAGGCGGCCTGACATGCAGCCATTCACCTATGCCCGCCCGGCCTCGCTCGACGAGGCGTTCCACCTGGCCCAGGCGCCCGGCGCGGCGTTGCTGGCAGGCGGCACCACGATGGTCGACATGATGCGCGGTGACCTGATGCGGCCGGCGTCGATCGTCGATATCGGCCACCTGCAAGAGCTCGCCGCGGTCGAGACCGGCGGGGAAGTGCTGCGCTTCGGTGCGCTGGCGCGGATGGCCGACGTGGCCGAGGACGCGACCGTGCTGCGTGACTACCCGGCGCTGGCGGAAAGCCTGCAGCAGGCGGCTTCGCAGCAACTGCGCAATGCGGCGACGCTCGGCGGCAACCTGCTGCAGCGGACGCGTTGCGTCTACTTCCGCGACGGCGTGTCGGCCTGCAACAAGCGGGTGCCCGGCAGCGGCTGCTCGGCGCAGGACGGCGAAACCCGCGACATGGCGCTGTTCGGCGGGTCGGAGAAGTGCATCGCCACCTATCCCGGCGACTGGGGCAATGCGTTGGCCGCGTTCGACACCTCGGTCGAGCTGCGTTCGGCGGGCGGCACGCGGACGATCCCGTTTGCCGAGTTGCACGTCGCCTACGGCGACGATCCGGCCGCCGAGACCACGCTTCGGCCCGGCGAGATCATCACCGCCATCCTGGTGCGGGCCACGCCGGCCGGGCGCCGGTCGACCTACCTGAAGGTGCGGGACCGGCAAAGCTACGCCTACGCCGTGGTCTCGGCGACGGTGGCGCTGGACATGGATGGAGGCCGGGTCCGTGAAGCGCGGGTGTCGCTGGGCGGCGTCGCCACCAAGCCGTGGCGGTCGCGGGAGGCGGAAGCGGCGCTGACCGGCCAGACGCTGTCGGAGGACACGGCACTCGCGGCCGGCAAGGCCGGGTTTGCCGGCGCCGAGCCGCGCGGCGACAACGCATTCAAGATCGAGTTGGGCGCCCGGGCCGTAGCCCGCGCGGCGCTCATCGCCAGCAAGAGGGGCTGAACATGGACGGCAGCATTGGAATGGCTTCGGTTCGTCGCGACGCGGCGGCCAAGGCAACCGGGGCGGCGCGCTACGCCGCCGATTTCGGCCATGGCGGCACGCTGTATGCGGCGCTCGCGCTCAGCAGCGTGGCCAAGGGCCGGATCACCCGCATGGACACCGCCGCCGCCGAGGCGATTCCGGGGGTGCAGATGGTGATGACCCATCGCGACCTTAACCAGGGAATCGGCAAGGAAACCTTCGCCATGAAGGGCGGCCACATGCAGTCGTCGTTCATGCCGATGAGTTCGGACGAGATCAAATACGCGGGGCAGATCATCAGCCTGATCGTCGCCGACACGGTCGAGGCGGCCGAGCAGGCGGCGCGGGCCATCAACGTCGAATATGCCGCCACGCCGGCCTCGGCGTCGATGGACGACGCCGACCGCAAGGTCGAGAAGCAGGAGAAGCCGTCGCAAAGCAAGGGCGACGCGAAGGCGGCGTTCGAGCGGGCGCCGGTGAAGGTGGACGAAGAGTATACGACCCCCGCCCAGCACCATAATCCCATGGAGCTTTACGCGACGACGGCGAGTTGGAACGACGGCAAGCTGGTGATCGAATGCCCGAGCCAGTGGGTGATCGGTCAACGGGCCGGCCTCGCCGAGATCTTCGGCATCGGCATCGAGGACGTGCACGTGGTGTCGCCCTACGTCGGCGGCGCGTTCGGCGGCAAGGCGACCATCCTGCCGCATACCGTGCTGGTGGCGACCGCCGCCCGCCGTCTCGGCCGCCCGGTCAAGCTAGTGGTGCCGCGCGAGGCAATGTTCACGGTTGGCTCATTCCGGCCGGCCACACGCAACCGCTTCGCGTTCGGCGCCGAGCCGGACGGCACCATGGTCGCGCTGATCCACGACTCGACCAGCCAGTCGTCGGAGATCGACCACGTGGCCTTCCCGGGCTCCGAGGCGACCGCGCGGATGTACGACATCCCCAACATCCTCACCACCGAGGCGACGGTCGCGACCGACGTCAACACCCCCGGTTTCCAGCGGGCGCCGGCCGAAGCGCCGGCCTTCTTCGGGTTTGAGAGCGCGGTCGACGAGCTGGCCGTCAAGCTCGGCATTGACCCGATCGAGCTGCGCATCAAGAACGAGCCGAAGGTGGATCCGCTGAAGGGCCTGCCGTGGAGCAGCCGGTCGCTGGTGCAATGCTATCGCCGCGGCGCCGAGCGGTTCGGCTGGAACAAGCGTACGCCGGGCGTCGGCTCGATGAAAACGGCCGACGGCGTGCTGATCGGCTATGGCTGTGCAACCGCGACCTACCCGTCCGCAGTGGCGCCGTCGGCGGCGCATATCGCGATGGGCGCCGACGGTACCGTGCGGGTGCAGTGCTCGGCGCATGACGTCGGCACCGGCGCCTATACCGTGCTCGGCCAAGTGGCCGCCGACGTGCTGGGCGTCGACGGCACCCGGGTGCGGGTCGAGCTGGGCGACAGCGACCTGCCGTCCGGCCCGGTGTCCGGCGGTTCGATCACCACGGGCTCGGCCGGATCGGCGGTGCAGCTTGCGGCGATGGGCCTTCGCGACAAGCTGATCGAGGCGGCTGCGGCCGAAGGCGGCCCGTTCGCCGGCCAGGACAAGGCGACGCTCCGGTTCGAGGCCGGCGCGATTGTCGGTCCGGACGGCACGCGGCACGCGATCGCCGACGTGGTCAAGGCGTCGCCGACCGGCACGCTGGATGCGGCCGCGACGTGGTCGCCGGACGGCATGGACCCGAAGAAGGTGCAGGCCGGGCTGCTCGGCGGCATGGCGTTCAACGGCCCGGTGACGAAGACGCACGTCAGCTTCTCGTTCGGGGCGCAGTTCGCCGAGGTGCATGTCGATCCGTTGCTGCGTACGATCCGGGTGGCGCGCATGGTGGGCGCCTTCGCCTGCGGCCGGATCATCAACCCGCGCACGGCCAGCAGCAATTTGGCCGGCGGGATGGTGTGGGGGGCGAGCTTTGCGCTGCTGGAGGAAACCCGCGTGGATCGCAAGCGGGCCCGGTTCGCGAACCAGGATCTCGCCGGCTATCACATGTCCACCTCCGCCGACATCGGCGAGGTCGTGGTCGAGCTGATCGACGAGGAGGACAAGGTGGTCAACGCGCTCGGCGCCAAGGCGGTGGGCGAGGTCGGGATCGTTGGCATGCCGGCGGCGATCGCCAACGCCGTCTATCACGCGACCGGCGTCCGAGTGCGCAAGACGCCGATCCTGATCGAGGATCTGTTGTAGCCCGACAACAACACGACCGCCCGGCTTCACACCGGGCGGTCGTCACGCGAATGTGCATTCCAGCCGCGGTACGATTTTTAGAAGGTTGCGATCGTCAAGCGGAGACGAGGCATGTTCCCCTCCAGATCGCTGCTGGCCGCGACGGTTATTGTCCTTGGCGCGACGACCAGTCCTGGTTCCGCCGCAACGTTCGGGTTCGACTTCCTGTCTGGCGGCATTGCAGCGGCCGATGGTCAGTTCACCTTCGCCGATGCGCTGCTGGGCAGCACGGTTTCCGCGAGCCAGATCAATTCTTTCACCATCACGTTCAACAACACCAATCAACCGTCATTGCCAAATCAGACGTTCAACGTGTTGGGTAGCCCGGCCACACCGCCGCCTCTCGCCGAAGGTCTTGACGAGGGTGGCTTCCCTTACTTCCAATACAATTCCGTTACGAACGCCTTCATACCGTTTGCGCTGTCCAATGGTCAGGACTTGCTGATCCGAGGCGGCAGACCAGTCTCCTCGACCGAGTATCGCGCGTTCAACCTGTTCGCGGCAACGCCAACGTCGAAGTCTCGGCATATACACCGAGGACGAACTCGCGGTCGGCAGCAATTTCGGTTTTGGATTCTTCGACACGATCGAAATCACCCCGATCAGCAGCCCCATCGCGACCCCGGAGCCGAATACCGGGCTGATCGTCGGCACCGGCTTGGTCGGCCTTCTAGCTGCCGGGTTGAGCGGTTGGAGGCACCGCACCCCGGGGTAAGCGGCTCTTCATTCCGGGTCGAAAGCTGAACAGCATCGACCGAAGCTCGGGGCGGCAATCTGAGGTCGAGAGCAACGTCCGACCGAACCGAATCGGTTCGGGCGGACTGAGTTGCTCTATTCACTTAGCTGTAGAGCACTTCCCGAGCCGATTGGCTCGGGAAGTGCTCTAGGTCGCCGACTGCGTCTCAGCGTCAACGTGGCACAGGGTGTGCTTTCGTGCTGGCTGTAGCGCGAAGGATACCACCATGGCCGCCAGCCCGTTCCACCTCGCCTGGTTCCTGCAAGGCTCCAGCATCCAGGCCTGGGGCGAGCAGTGGAGCGGCAACGTCAGCGAGGAGTGGATGTCGGCCGAGTTGTTCCTCGACCTCGCGCGCGCGATCGAGCGGGCCTGTTTCGACTACCTGCTGATCGAAGACAGCATCTACATCGGCCAGAACTGGCAGAACTCGCGCGACATCTTTCTTCGCAACGGCATGTCGGTGCCTCGGCAGGAACCGACCGTCGTCGCGTCGCTGATGATGGCGGCGACGTCGCGGCTCGGCATTGTGCCGACCCTGTCGACCTTCGCCTACCACCCGTATCTGACCGCCCGCATTGTCGGCACGCTGGACCAGGTGTCGGGCGGCCGCGCCGGGTGGAACATGGTCACCGGCAGCTCCGACTACTCGGGGCAGAATTTCGGCCTCGACCGGTTGCCGGAGCACGACACGCGCTACGAGATGGCAGCCGAATACATCGACGTCGTCACCAAGCTTTGGGATTCGTGGGATCCGGGTGCGATCGTAGCCGACCGCGGGACCGGCGTGTTGATCGAGCCCTCGAAGGTGCACACGATCGACTATCGGGGTGAGTACTACGCAAGCCGTGGTCCGCTCAATTCCGGACCGTGTCCGCAGGGGCGCCCGGTGATCGCCCAAGCGGGCGGCTCGGCCAAAGGACGGGGCATCGCCGCGCAGTATGCCGACACCATCGTCGCCCATCCCAAGGGGATCGAGGCGATGAAGGACTACCGCAACGACGTGCGCACCCGCGCCGCGGCCGCCGGTCGCGATCCCGACGATTGCAAGGTCCTGTTCATGGCGACGCCGGTGCTGGCGAACACCGACGAGGAAGCGCAGGCGCGGGCGGCCCGGCGCGGGATCGCGACCACCGAGGAGGTCAACCGGCGGCTGGCGCAAATGGGCTGGACCACCAACATCGATTTCTCCGGACACGACCTCGATGCGCCGGTGGGCGAACTCAGCACCAACGGCCACCAATCGAGCCTGGCCAACTTCATGAAGAAGACCGGCGGACGTACCCTGCGTGAGGCGATCCTGGCCTACACCAGCCATGGTGGCAGCGTGGACTTCGTCGGCACCCCGGAGACGGTGGCGGCGCAGATGGACGAGGCGATGCAGGAGGTCGGCGGCGACGGCTTCCTGCTCGTGCTGCCGAACGTCAGCCGCAAGACGGTTGCCGAGATCACCGACGGCCTGGTTCCCGCCCTGCAGCAGCGCGGCCTGGTCCGCCGGGCCTATACCCACAAGCAATTCCGCGACAATCTGCTGGAGTTCTAGTCCGGCACGTCCGGGGCCGCTGGCCCTGGCGGGTCCCGGGCAGAGCCCGGGAGTGGGGGTTTGAGCCAATCGATCGCCTGCATCGGCGAATGCATGCTGGAGCTGTCGGAGCACCCCGACGGTCGCCTCACGCGCAGCTTCGGCGGCGACACCCTCAACACCGCGCTCTACTTGGCCCGGCTCGGCATTTCGACCGACTACGTGACTGCGCTCGGCGACGACGCGTTCAGCGACGAGATGCTCGCGGCCTGGGCGGCGGAGGGGATCGGCACCGGCCTTGTAGCGCGGGTGCCGGGGCGGTTGCCTGGCCTCTACCTGATCCAGACCGAGGCCAGCGGCGAACGCCGGTTCTTCCATTGGCGTGACAGCGCGCCGGTGCGGCAGCTGTTTCGGCTGGCGGAAACGGCGGCGATCGAGGCGGCGCTGGCCCGGGCTCGCCTGGTCTACCTGTCCGGCATCACCCTGTCGCTGTTCGACGCCGGCAGCCGCGACCGGCTGTTCGGCGCTTTGGCTGGCGCCCGGGCGAACGGGGTAAGGATCGCCTTCGACACCAACTTTCGGGCCCGCGGCTGGCCCGACCCGGCGACCGCGCGCGACGCGTTCCGGCGCGCCTTCCGGGCGAGCGACGTGGTGCTGGCGAGCACCGAGGATCACGCGGCGCTGTTCGGCGAGAGCGGGCCCGATGCGGTCGCGGCAGCGCTGCTTTCGGCCGGGGTGGCGGAGCGGATCGTGAAAGACCCATCGCCGTCCTGCCGGGTGTTCGCCGACGGGACGGATACGGTGGTGGCGGCCGGGCCGGTGCCGGCGGTTGTCGACACCACCGCCGCGGGCGACAGTTTCGCGGCCGCCTACCTCGCCGCTCGCCTGGCCGGCCGGGATCCGCCCGCCGCGGCTCGCGCCGGCCACGACCTCGCGGGCTTGGTGGTGCAGCATCGGGGCGCGATCATTCCGCGGTCGGCAATGACCGCGTTCCTCCATCTTTATGCACCGCAATGACCGGTGCCGGGAGAGTGCGATGACCCATCCGCCCATTGCCGACCTGCTGCGGGCCGCCCGCCTGGTTGCCGTGCTGACGATCGAGCGGGTGGAGGATGCGGTCCCGTTGGCGCGGGCGCTGGTCGCGGGCGGGGTGCGCACGCTCGAGATCACGCTGCGCACGGCGGCGGGCGCCGACGCGGCGGCGGCGATTAGCCAATCGGTGCCGGATGCGGTGGTGGGGCTCGGAACCGTGCTGGCGCCGCGCGACCTCGAGCTGGCCAAGCGGCTCGACCTGCCGTTCGCCTTCAGTCCCGGCGCGACCTCGGCGCTGCTGGACGCGGCGCGCGATCTCGACGTGCCGTTCGTGCCCGGCGTCGCCACCGCCTCCGAGCTGATCGCCGCGATGGCGCGGGGCTTCAGCACGGTGAAGCTGTTCCCGGCCGAGCAGCTGGGCGGCGTGGGCGCGCTGAAGGCGCTGGCCGGCCCGTTCCCCTCGGTGCGGTTCAACCCGACCGGCGGGGTCACGGCGGCGAACATGGGTGCCTATCTGGCGCTGCCCAATGTGGTCGCGGTCGGCGGCTCGTGGCTGGCGCCGGCCGCCGACGTGGCGGCGGGCCGCTGGGACGCCATCACGGACCGCGCGCGGGCGGCGATGGGCGCAACCGTCAGCGCGGCTGCATCCTGAGCGCGCCGTCGAGCCGGATCGTTTCGCCGTTCAGCATCGGGTTGGCGATGATCGCCAAGACCAGCTGCGCGAACTCGTCGGGGCGGCCGAGGCGGGGCGGGTAGGGGACCGAGGCGCCCAGGCTGTCCTGCACCTCCTGCGGCATGCCGGTCAGCATGGGCGTCTCGAACAGGCCCGGCGCGATCGTGCAGACACGGATGCCGAACTGCGCCAGTTCGCGGGCGGCGGGTAAGGTGAGGCCGACGACGCCGGCCTTCGACGACGCGTAGGCGGCTTGGCCGATCTGCCCCTCATAGGCGGCGACGGAGGCGGTCGAGACGACCACGCCGCGTTCGCCGCCGGTCAGCGGCTCGAGCCCGGTTGCGCCGGCCGCGACCAGGCGCAGCATGTTGAAGGTTCCAACCAGATTGACCTGGATGACCCGGACATAGGCCTCGAGCGAGGCCGGCCCGTTACGGCCGACAATGCGGGCGGCGGGAGCGACGCCGGCGCAGTTGACCAGGATACGAGCCGGGCCATGCGCGGCGGCGGCCTCGGCCACTGCCGCCTCGGCGCTCGCGGCGTCGGCGACGTCGCAGCCAATCGCGATGCCGCCGATCGATGCAGCCGCATCGTGGCCGGGCTTCAGGTCCAGCAGCGCCACCCGCGCGCCCGCCGCCGCGAGGGCCCGCGCCGTCGCGAGGCCGAGCCCCGACGCGGCGCCGGTCACGATCGCCGAATGTCCGTGCACGTCCATGAAGAGCTCCTCCCGATGATGCGCATCGACGGGGCCGAACAGGGTCAACTCGCCGGCCGTGCGCTCCGACCGGCGGTCAGTTCCGACCGTTGCCGCCGCTTCGTCAAGTCGCGTCGCGCTCGGGGCGGCGGCAAGGCCGGGTCAGTGCAGGGCGGCGGCCGACGTCTGCACGGCGGTGAGCGCGTCGGCATAGGCGGCGGCGGCGGCACCCGGGTCCAGCCGGTCCAGCGCGGCGGCGCCGGCGTCCGGGGTGGCGTCGCCGGCCAAGGCGAGCCCGCAGGCGCAATAGGCGGCCAGGCAGCGGGCGCGCGAGGTTGGCAGCCCGATCGCGATGGCGGGGCCGGAGAAATGCGTCTGCGCTTGGAGGAAGTTCAGGCGCCCGACCGCCGACCCGACATGCAGCAACGTCGCATCGCCGCTGGCAGCCCATTCCGCGGCGAGCAGCGTCCCCAGCCGCGGGCCGAGCACGGGCATGAGGCTGCCGCAAAGGTCGGCCTCGTTGGCCAGCACACGCAGCACGTCGTGGCCGCGGCCGAACGGGCCCGGCGCGCCGGTTGCGGCCAGGCGCGCGGCGTTGCCGGCAATCAATCCGGGGTCCGTTCCCAGGATGATGTCGGCGATGGCCGCCACGTTGTCCTCGCCCACCCCGGCGGCACGCGCAATCGGCTCCACCCCGGCGCGGGCGCGCTCCTCCAGCACGCCGCCGCGGGTGAGCGACCCGTCGTGGTGCATGTCGTGTCCAATTACGGCGACCACGCCGCGCGCCGCATCGTTCGGCGTCAGCACGCCCTGCGCCATGCCGATGCGGCACAGCCAGGCCATGGATTGCGTCACCTCGGCGGTGTGGTAGCGGTCGTGGTAGAGCGGTTCGGGTGCTGAACGCGGCATCGCCTCGATCGCCTGCGCGACGGCAAGCCCGGCCCGCTCAAACGAAGCCCAGCCGCTGAGGCCGAGGGACGTGAATGCGCGCTCGAACGCCTCGGGCAGGTTGGGCGGCACGCAGCGCGCGGCCAGAAACATGGCCTCGATCGCCTCGAACCCGGGAACGCCGTAGCGTTCGGCAAGCGGGCCGTTGACCGGCGCTTCGAACGCGGCGAAGGATCGCAGCATGTCGTCAGCCTGCCCGATCACTGCCGATCCCGTCCATCGCTGCCCTGGCTGTTCCGATCATGGCTGCGTCTTTCTTGTTAGTTCGACACAATTCCGTTACCGTGTCTACTCTCCCGACCGCGCATGTTGACCGCTGCAACATGGCTGTTGAGTGGCGTCGGGATGGCCGGAATCGGACTGTGCAGTTTTTATCTGCTGGAGCGGCCAATTCGCGGCTGGGCGCGGCTGGCAAGCATCGTTCATGGCGTGGCCGGGGCAGCCGGCGTCGCCGTTGTGATCGCAGCAACCGCTCGCGCGACCACCGATCCCCAGGGCTTCGGGCGTCTTGCGGCCAGCTTCCTGGCAGTCACGTTGCTGGGCGGCCTGGCCGTGGCGGCGACGCAACTGCGGCGGCGCCGTCCAGCCGGGCTGCTGGTGGCGCTGCACGCCACGGTTGGGATGGCTGGTCTCGTCATCCTCGCCGCCTACGTCTCGATCGGCGGCGGCTGACGCGCTGAATGCGGCCAGGCCGGCGTCCGACGCTTGACTACCCGCAGAAGCAATGGGAAGAAGTTGGGCAATCGAACCGTTAAGGCCGATTGACGAGGGAGCGACTGGCAAACAACGCCCTGCTGTGGTTCCGGCCTGCATTGCCAATCCTCCCACGCGAGGGTGGAATCATCCAGCAACGAAGCGTTTAAATTGTCAGGACTTGTTGTCTGCTTTGAGCCAAACCCTCCGTGGCGTGCTCAAAGACCGAAACGCAAGGAGCAAAAATGCAAAACGTCTTGGTTGTCGAGGATGACGTGGAGCTGAACGCGGCCATCGTGGCCGAAATCGAAACGGCCGGGTTCGGCGTCGTCGCGGCGCATAGCATCGATGCGGCCGAGCGGGCATTCGGTCCGCCCGACAGCGCGATCTCCGCCATGGTGCTCGACATCCGCTTGCCGGACGGCGACGGCCGCGAACTTTGCGCCCGTCTGCGGGATGCCGGCAATGCCATCCCGGTCATCCTCTTGAGCGGCCTCGACGGCGAGGACGACATCGTGCAGGGCCTCGACATCGGCGCCGACGCCTACGTGGTCAAGCCGTTCGCGGGTTCCGAGCTGGTGGCGCGGCTGCGCCACCTGCTGCGCTCGGAGGAGCCGGACCGGCTATCTTAACCGACGGCGCGCCGGTGTCGCCGCTCAGTAGCGCTTGTAGGGCAGGAACTTGCCGGACATGCCGATCTTGACCCGGTCACCCTTCTGGTCGGGTTGCCGATCGAGCGTCATGTCGAAATCGATCGCCGACATGATCCCGTCGCCGAACTCCTCGTGGATCAGTTCCTTCCATGTGGTGCCGTAGACGGCGATCAGCTCGTAGAACCGGTAGATCAACGGGTCGGTCGGCACCGCGGTCGGGAGGCTGCCGCGGTATGGCGGCTCCATCAGCAGGTCGATCTCGTCTGCGGACAGGTCGAACAGCACGCCGGCCTTTTCTGCGGTCTCCTGCGTCATGCACATCTGGCCCAGGCAGGCCGCCGTGGTCCAGACCGTCGAGAAACCGAGCTTCTCGGCCACTTGCGGCCAAGTCCAGCCCTTCCGTTTCTTGGTCGCCTTGATCTTCAGGCCGAGCTTCGTCTTGTCGTCGTTCACGCGCCGGTTCCTCCAGGATGATTTGGTCCTGCCAGTGGCGGAGCAAGCAACGTGCCACCCCGAACAAGGCACAGCGGCGCCGACCCGGGTAACCGAGTGAGCAAAGCGTGGGCGTCGGTGTCCGCCGATGGCGCGCGTTGCATCCGTTCGGGCGATAGACTTCGGCCGGCGGCTTGGCCAGGATCACCTCGACCGACCGGAGAGCACCATGCAGGCACCGATTCATCTTCCGAAGCGACCCGGCTGGCTGAGTGAGTTCGGCGCCTTCGTCATGCGCGGCAACGTCGTCGACCTCGCCGTCGGCATCATCATCGGCGCGGCGTTCACCGCGATCGTCAGCAGCCTGGTCAAGGACCTGTTCACGCCGGTGCTGGGCTTGCTGCTCGGCGGCATCGATTTCAGCAACATCTTCCTCACGATGAAGGGCCCGCACGAGGCGACGCTGGACGCCGCGCAAAAGGCCGGCGCGGTGACGCTCAATGTCGGGCTGTTCCTCAACGCCTGCATCTCGTTCCTGATCGTCAGCTTCGCGATCTTCTGGCTGGTGAAGGTGATGAACCGGTTCATGGCCAAGAAGCAGGCGGAGGAGGTGCCGCTGACCACCACCGAACAGACGCTGATCGAGATCCGCGACCTGCTGTCGCGGCAAGCGCCGACCGTGCGGTAGGCGACGATGCCCGCGCTCGGCTGGCTCGCGCTGCTCCTCGTCCTGCTCGCCTCGCCCGTCCGGGCGGACGAGTTCCAGGTGCCGGGGCTCGAGCGGGACAGCCAGGCCTACGCCGCCGCACTTACCGCGCGCAGCCCGGCCGGGCTCACGCCGGCGGCGCGGCGGCAGGCCGAGCAGCGGGCGGCTGACGCCCAACGGCGCAACGATCCCGCCGGCGCCGCGGCGGCGCTCGAGGCCCGGCTCGGCGGCGGCGACGGCACCGCCGCGCAATGGCTGGCGCTGGGCCGGGCGCAACTCGGCAAGACACCGCCCGACCCGGCGCGCGCGGCGCAGGCGGCCTGGCAGGCGTTCGGCATGCTCGACAGCGGAGCCGCCGAAATCCCCGCGCTGCTGCTGATGGCCGACGCGTTCCGGGCACAGAACCGGCTGGACGCCGCCATCCGCGCGATGGAGGCGGCGCAGGAACGCGCGCCCGACATCCCCGATTACGGGCGGCAATTGGCGGAACTGCGCCGCGCCGCCGGCATCCTGGTGCGCCGGGTCCGCACCGAGCCCGAAGCGGAGCCGCCGCGCGCCTGCATCGAGTTCACCACCGCCCCGGCCCGGCGCGCCGATTTCGTGCCGGCCGACTGGGTGCGCCTCAGCCCCGCCACCCCGGACGCGGCGGTGACGCGGGAAGGCGACCAGATCTGCGTCACCGGGCTGCGGCTCGGAGTCACGACGCAGGTCGGGCTCCGCGCCGGCCTGCCCGGCGAGGACGGACTGCAGCTGAACCGCGACACGTCGCTGAACGTAGCGATGGCCAACCGGGCGCCGCGGCTCGTGTTCGACAGCCGCATGTTCCTGCTGCCGCGCGGGCAGGGCGCCCGGGTGACGTTGACCAGCGTCAACCTTTCCACCGTCAAGCTGCGGCTGCTGCGGCTGTCCGAGCGGAACGTGCTGGCCTGGTCGCGCAACGGCACGCTCGGCGAGCCGCTCGAAGCCTACCGCTTCGAGAACCTCGCCGAGTCCGGCAAGATCGTCTGGGAAGGCACCGCCGATATCCCGCATTGGCAGCCGAACCGGTCCGTCCGCACGGCGCTGCCGCTGCCGGACCAATTCGGCGACGCCGGCGTCTACTTCCTGCAGGCGACGCCGGGCGACGGCACGCCGGAGGACGCGGCCTCGGCGACGCAGGTCGTGCTGCGCACCGACCTCGCGCCGACGGTGTGGCGCGGCGCCGACGGCCTGACCGTGCAGGTGCGCAGTTTCGCCGACGCCAGCGTGCAACAAGGTGTCGCGCTCCGCCTGCTGTCGCGGGCCAACGACATCCTGGCCGAAGCCACCACCGACCGGGACGGGGTGGCGCGGTTCGCCGCACCCTTGCTGCGCGGGACCGGGCCGCAGGCGCCGCAAGCCGTGCTCGGCACGAAGGGCGACGATTTCGTGGCGCTCGACCTTGCCACTGCGGCGTTCGACTTGTCCGACCGCGGCGTCGAGGGGGCGCCGCCGCCCGGTCCGTTGGACGCCTTCGCCTGGACCGACCGCGGCATCTACCGCCCCGGCGAGACGGTGGAACTGATGGCGCTGCTGCGCGACGCCGCCGGGCAGCCGCAGGACGTGCCGGCGCATGTCGTGGTCAAGCGGCCGAACGGCCAAGTGTTGTCCGACACCGTGCCGCCGCGCGGCGGCGACGCGTCGATCCGGCAGCCGATCGCGCTCTCGCTGTCGGCGCCGGCCGGGCAGTGGACGGTGGAGGTGCTCGCCGACCCCAAGGCGCCGCCGATCGGCCGCATCGGGTTCCGGGTGGACGCGTTCGTGCCCGATCGCATGGCGGTCGAGCTGTCGCCGCCGCCGGGCCCGATCGTGGTCGGGCGGCCCTACTCGCTGCCGGTCACGGCGCGGTTCCTTTACGGCGCCCCGGCGGCGAACCTGTCAGGCAAGGGCAGCCTGCGCATCGCCGCGGACCCCACCTCGCCGGCGGCGCTGCCGGGCTACAGCGTCGGGCTCGACGGCGAGGTGTTCGCGCCCGACGCGCAGGAGATCGAGCTGCCGACCACCGACCCGCAAGGCCGGGCGACGCTGCCGATCCTGCTGAAATCCGCACCCGACACGACACGCCCGGCGCGGGCGGAGCTCGACGTGGGCGTCGACGACCCGTCCGGACGGGCGAGCCACGCGCAGGCGACGATCTCGATCCGGCCGGCCGGCAATCTGCTCGGCATCAAGCCCGGCTTTGCCGGCGGCGCCATCGATGCGGGCGGCGAGGCGGCGTTCGACATGGCGGCCGTCGACCCCGACGGCGCTCGGGTCGCGGTGCCAGCGCGCATGCGGCTGGTGCGCGAGCGGCCGGATTGGCGGCTGGTGACGCGCGGCTCCCTGGCCCGCTACGAGACCGTCTACCGCGACGAGCCGATCGAGACCGCCGACGTCACGCTGCCGGCCGATGGTGCCTTCCACTACGCGAAGCGGCTCGATTTCGGCCGCTACCGGATCGAGCTCGCTGAGCGGAACGGGCTGGCGGCGACCTCGGTGCGATTCCGTGCCGGCTGGGTCGCGTCGGACAGCCCGGACACGCCGGACAAGGTGGACGTCTCGACCGACCGGCGGCTGTATCGGCCGGGCGAGGTGGCGCGGGTGCACGTGGTGTCGCCGTTCGCCGGGTCGGCCACCGTGCTGACGTTGACCGAGCGGGTGCAAAGCCTGCGCAATGCGCCGGTCGCGGCCGGCGGGTCCGACCTCCAGGTACCGGTCGACGCCACCTGGGGTCCCGGTGCCTACGCCACCGTGCACGTTTTTCGCGGCCTGGGCGCCGATACAAGGCCGGCCCGCGCCATCGGGCTCGCCTGGATCGGCATCGACCCGGCGACCCGCACCATTCCGGTCGCGATCGCCGCACCCGACCGGGTGACACCGCGTGGGCGGCTCACGGTGCCGGTGCGGACGGCGCCAGGCGCCTGGGTGACGCTGGCCGCGGTCGATGAGGGCGTGCTGCGGCTGACCGGGTTCAAGTCGCCCGATCCGGTGGCGCACTTCACCGGGCGGCGCGCGCTCGGCCTCGACATCCGCGACGATTGGGGGCGGCTGATCCTGCCGGCCGAGGGCGAGGCCACCAGCCTGCGGCAGGGCGGCGACGATGGCAGCGCGGCGCTGCCCGAGATCCCGCAGAAAGTGGTGGCGCTGTTCACCCCGCCGCAGCAGGCCGGGACGGATGGGGTGGTGCAGGTGACGCTCGACCTGCCCGATTTCGCCGGCCAGGTGCGGCTGATGGCCGTCGCGTGGCAGGGCGGGCAGACCGGGTCCGCCAGCGTGGACATGCTGGTGCGCGATCCCTTGATTGCCGAGCCGTTGCTGCCCCGCTTCTTGGCGCCGGGCGACACCGTTCGGCTCGCCGTGCTGCTGCAGAACCTGGAGCTGCCCGCGGGCGAGGCGGTGGCGACAGTGTCGGTCGGCGGGCCGCTCGAGCTCGCGGGCGACAGCCGGCTGGCAGCCAGCTTGGAGCGGGACGCGCAGGTGGTCCGCACCACCACGCTGCGGGCGACCGGGGCCGGGCGCGGCATCGTCCGGCTCGCGGTCACCGGACCCGGCGGCTTCGCCGTGCAGCGCGAGGCCGCCATCCTCGTGCGGCCGGCCCGCGCGCCGCTAAGCCTGGTGGCGGGCGGCGAGGTGGCGCCGCGGGCCGAGGTGGCGCTGCAGCCCTCATTGCCGCGCATGGTGCCCGGAACCGGCTCGGCGCGCGCGGTGTTCGGCGCCGCCGTGCGCTACGACGCCGCCGCGCTGCTGGCGGCGTTGCGCGACTACCCGCTGAGCTGCCTCGAGCAATCCAGCAGCCGCGGGCTGCCGCTGACGCTGTTCCCGGACGGTCAGATGGCCGGGGCGGACCGCGCCGCTGTCCTGCAGGCGGCGGTCGCTTCGGTGCTGGACAAGCAGCGCTATGACGGCGGCTTCGGCCTGTGGTCGGCGAGCGGCGAGGCGGAGGGCTGGTTGTCGGCGTACGCGACCGAGTTCCTGCTGCGGGCCCGCAAGGCGGGGGCGGCGGTGCCGGATGGAGCGGTGCGGGACGCGTTGAAGTTCGCCGCCGACGCGGTCGAGCAGGCCGGGACCTCGCCGCACGCTGTGGCGACGCAGGCCTACAACCTGTTCGTGCTGGCCTTCGCCGGCCAGCCGCGGGCGGGGGCGAACCGCATCCTGGCGCAGGACGCGGACAAGCTGCCGACGCCGCTCGCACGGGCGCAGCTGGCCGCGGCGCTGGCGCTGTCGAACGATCGGCCGCGGGCGGAAGCGCTGTTCGACGCCGCACTTCGGGCCCCGGCGCGGCGCGACTGGGACGCCGACCGCGGCAGCGCCCTGCGCGACGGGGCAGCCGTCACCATTCTCCTGCGGGAAAGCGGGTTGCTGCCGGACCGGCTGCCCGCGTTGCTGGCGGCACTGCCCGGCGCCGACCTGCGGGCCGAGCTGCTGAGCACGCAGGAACAGGCCTGGGTCGCATCCGCCGCCGCGGTGCTGGGCCGCGATGGGCAGCCGGTGCGCATCGCCGTCGGCGGGCGCGAGCTGCCGCCGGCTCCAGTCGTGACGGTGCCACTCGATGGCCCGGCGAGTGCGCGCAACCTTGGTGACCGGGCGGTGTGGCAGACGGTATCCACCACCGGGGTGCCGACCGAGGCGCCGCCTGCTGCGCGCATGCAGATGCGGGTCACTCGCCGCTTCCTGACCGCGGCCGGCGACCCGCTCGACCTCGACTTGCTGAAACAGAACACGGTGTTCGTGCTGCTGCTCGAAGGCCGCGCCGATGACGGGCAGGATCATCGGGCGATGCTGCTGCAGGGCCTGCCGGCCGGGTGGGAGATCGCGGGACGGCTCGCGGCGGGCAAGGCGGCGGGGATGCCGTGGCTTGGCGAGCTGACAGAGACGGAAAGCCAGCCGGCCGCCGACGACCGGTTCGCGGCCACGATGGCGCTGAGCAAGGACATGCCCTCGTTCCGGGTGGCGGTGCGGCTGCGCGCGGTGACGCCCGGGGAGTTCGAGCTTCCGGGCGCGGCCCTGTCGGACATGTATCGGCCCGGCCTGTTCGCGCGGCAAGCGGCCGGCCGGGCCAAGGTGCTGGCCCCGGAGTGACGCGGATCGGGCGCATCGCCGGCCTCGCGCTGCTGGCGGTGTCCGTCCTCGTTGCCGCCGCCTGGGCGCTCGACCGCGCCTTCCCCCCGAACCTGGCCCGGGTGGACGCGGTCGGGACCGAGGTGCTGGATCGGCAGGGACGGCTGCTGGCGGTGTTGCCGGCACCAGGCGGCGTGTGGCGGCAGCGGACCGGCGTCGCGGACGTGTCGCGGCCGTTCCTCGACCTGCTGGTCGCGACCGAGGACCGGCGGTTCTGGACCCACCCCGGCGTGGACCCGGCAGCGCTGCTGCGTGCGGCGGCGCAATGGGTACGGGCCGGGCACGTCGTTTCGGGTGGCTCGACACTGGCGATGCAAGCGGCGCGGCTGCTGGAGCCCAGGCCGCGCACGCTGCGCAGCAAGCTGATCGAGGCGGCGCGGGCGCTGCAGCTCGAATGGCGATTGGGGCGCGCCGGGGTGCTCGGCATCTGGCTGACCCTCGCCCCGTACGGCGGCAACCTTGAAGGCGTGCGCGCCGGTGCGCGGGCGTGGTTCGGCACGACGGCCGCGGCACTCGACCCGCCCGAGGCGGCCCTGCTGGTCGCCATGCCGCGGCGGCCGGAGGGACTGCGTCCGGACCGCCATGCGGCGCGGGCCGAAGCGGTGCGCAACCGGGTGCTGGCGGAGGCGGCGGGTGTGCCGGTGCCCTCGACGCGGCAGCCGTTCCCGCGCCACGCGGCGCAGGTGGTGTCGCGGCTCGGTGCCGAAGCGGCGGTGGTGCGGACGACGCTGGACCTGCCACTGCAGGCGGCGCTGGAGCGGTTCGCCGCAGAGCAGCTCGCGGCCATGCCGGAGCGGGTGTCGCTGGCGCTGCTGGTCGCGGACGCCCGCACGCGGGAGATCCGCGCCTTGGCCTCGGGGCGGTTCGGCGACGAGGCGCGGTCCGGGTCGCTCGACCTGACGCAGGCGGTGCGCTCGCCGGGGTCGGCGCTGAAGCCGTTCCTGTATGCGATGGCGTTCGCAGAGGGGGCGGCGCGGCCGGACACGCCGTTGACCGACCTGCCGCGCCGGTTCGGCGACTATGCGCCGGAGAACTTCTCCCGTGGTCATGCCGGGCGGGTCACGGCGGCCGAAGCGCTGCAACGGTCGCTGAACCTGCCGGCGGTTGCGCTGCTGGACCAGGTCGGGCCGCTCCGCTTCGCCGCCGCCTTGCGCGAAGGCGGGGCCAAGCCGCGCCTGCCCGCCGGCGCTGAGCCGGCCCTGCCGCTGGCGCTCGGCGGCGCCGGGCTGACGATGCGGGAGATGGCGGGCCTGTACGCCGGGCTGGCGAGCGCCGGCGGCGCCGGGCCGTTGTCGATGATCGAGGGCCGTCCACGGTCCCAGGCGTCGCCGCAGACTGAGGCGCAACGCCTGGTGGCCGAGATCCTCACCCAGCCATTCCCGGGCGGCGGTCGGGTCGGGATCGGCTGGAAGACCGGGACCAGCTGGGGCGGACGCGACGCCTGGGCGTTCGGGTTCGACCGGCAGCATGTGGCGGCCGTTTGGGTTGGACGTCCCGACGGCACGCCGGTGCCGGGGGCGACCGGGCGCGGGATGGCCCTACCACTGCTGGCGCGGCTGTTCGACCTGTTGCCCCCGGCGCCTCGCGCCGTGGCACGCCCGGTTGCGGCGTCGTCCGGGATGCCGGCCGAGCCGTCGCTGCGACTGCTGTTCCCGCCCGCCGGGGCCGTGTTGTCCGCCGGTGGTCTGGTCGTGCTGCGGGCGATGGGCGGGCGACGACCGTTGCGGTTTTTGGTGGATGGCGCCCCGGTCGAGGGTGCCCCGGCCCGGCGCGAGGCCGGCTGGTCGCCGGACGGACCCGGCTTCTATACCATCACCGTGCTGGATGCGGACGGGCTCGCGGTACGGGCGCCGGTCCGGGTGCAATGAGGCTGCGATGACGGACACGGTGCGGACCTCGACGTTGGAGATCGGCTTCGAGCAGAGCGGGCCGCCCGACGGCACGCCGGTCCTGCTGCTGCACGGGTTTCCGTACTCGATCGACGCCTACGCCGAGGTTGCGCCGGCGCTGGCCGCATCGGGTTGCCGGGTCGTGGTGCCGCATCTGCGCGGATATGGGCCGACGCGGTTCTTGTCCGCCGACACGCCGCGCTCCGGCCAGCAGGCCGCGTTGGGCGCCGATGTTCGCGCCTTGATGGACGCGCTCGGGATCGAGCGCGCGGTGCTGGCCGGATACGATTGGGGCGGGCGCGGCGCCTGCATCACGGCCGCATTATGGCCGGAGCGGGTTAAGGCTTTGGTCACCATAGGCGGCTACAATATCCAGGATATCGCACGCAGCGCCGAGCCGGGTCAGGCTGAACAGGAATGGCGTTGGTGGTATCAGTACTATTTCCACACGCCGCGCGGGGAGGCCGGGCTGCGGCAGAACCGCCGCGGCATCTGTCGCTTGCTGTGGCGGCTGTGGTCGCCGAGCTGGGCATTCGACGGCGCGACGTTCGAGCGAAGCGCCGCGACGTTCGACAACCCGGACTGGGTGGACGTGGTGCTGCAATCCTATCGGCACCGCTTCGGTTACGCACCGGGCGACCCGGCGCTCGAACCAATCGAGGCGGCGCTCGCGGCGCAGCCGGCGATCAGGGTGCCGACGGTTGTGCTGGAAGGCGGCGAGGACGGGGTCGCGCCAGCCGCCGGGGTGGCTATGTCGGCCGCCGGATCAGCCGACGCGCGCCGGTTCACCCGCCTGCTGCGCCGGGAGATCGTGGCGGGGGTCGGCCACAACCTGCCCCAGGAACGGCCGAAAGTTCTCGTCCGGACGATACAGGATCTTCTCTAGCGCGCGCGTCTCACGCCATGGCTCCTGTCATCGAACGGTAACAAATCTGCAATTGTTTGGTTGCAAGCTGCGCCTAGGTTCCGGGCACGACGGACCTTGCGGAGGGTCCGCTGCCGGCGCGCCCTCAGCGCCGCAGACTGCCGATTGGAGGAATCATGAAATTCAACTCTGCGCTTCTCGCCGTCGCCGTCGCCGTCGCCGCGGCACCATTCGTCGCTGCTCCGGCGCTGGCGCAGCAGATCACCGGTGCCGGCGCGACCTTCCCGGCGCCCGTCTATGCCAAGTGGGGCGAGGCGGCGAAGGCGGCTGTCGGGGTCGAGCTCAACTATCAGGCGATCGGATCGGGCGGCGGCCAGAACCAGATCATCAACCGCACCGTCGATTTCGGCGCGTCCGACGCCCCGATGGACGACGCCAAGCTTGAACAGAACAAGATCCTGCAGATCCCGACGGTGATGGGGGCGGTGGTGCCGATCGTGAACCTGCCGGGCATCGGGACCGACGAGCTGAAGCTGACGGGCGAGCTGCTGGCCGAGATCTACGCCGGCAAGATCACGAAATGGAACGACCCCAAGCTCGTCGAGTTGAACCGCGACGCGAAGCTGCCGAGCCTGGCGATCGCGCCGGTTTACCGGGCCGACGCATCCGGCACCTCGTTCGTCTTCACCAGCTATTTGTCGGCCGTAAGCCCGGAGTGGAAGCAATCGGTCGGCGCCAATACCAGCGTCAAGTGGCCGGCCGGCGCCGGCGCCAAAGGCAATGACGGTGTTGCCGGCACGGTGAAGAACACCCGCGGCGGCATCGGCTACGTCGAGAACGCCTATGCGACGCAGAACAAGCTGAAGACCACCCAGCTCCGCAACAAGGCCGGCGAGTTCGTGAAGCCAACGATCGAGACGTTCACCGCGGCGGCCTCGAGCGCCGATTGGGCCGGGGCCAAGAACTTCGCCGTCAGTTTGGTCGATCAGCCCGGCGCC
The DNA here is from genome assembly GCA_963792675.1 of uncultured Alphaproteobacteria bacterium. GTDB lineage: Bacteria > Pseudomonadota > Alphaproteobacteria > Acetobacterales > Acetobacteraceae > JBBROS01. Next base: position 2,786,909 of record CAWBWT010000002.1, on the reverse strand, counting down.
AACACCTGGCCGATCGTTTCGGCGACCTTCTTGCTGCTGCCGAAGAACCCGAAGGATCCGGCTCGCGCGGCCAGTGTCGCCAAGTTCGTCGACTGGGCTTACAGCAGCGGCGGGTCGATCGCGACCAGCCTCGACTACATCCCGCTGCCCAAGACGGTGCAGGACCGGGCCCGCGCGGCAATCAAGGCCGAAGTCAAGTAACACCGAACTGGCTCGGCGGCTGGCCTGCGTGCCGGCTGCCGGGTTCCTGACCCTCAAGGAGTAACCGTGTCCCAGGCCGTCGCCGGACCTTCGTTCAAGGCCCGCTCCGCAACCGTCAACGTGGGCGACCTCGTATTCGCGACGCTGGCCCGCGTGGCTGGCGTGTTTGTGCTGCTGCTGCTCGGCGCGATCATCGTGACCCTGTTCGTCGGCGGCCTGCCGGCGTTCCGTGCGTTCGGTCCCGGCTTCCTGACCGACACGAATTGGGATCCGGTGCAGGAGATCTACGGCGGCGCGGTCTCGATCTACGGGACGCTGATCACCTCCGTGCTGGCGTTGCTGCTGGCGGTGCCGGTCGCGTTTGGGATCGCATTCTTCCTCACCGAGCTGGCGCCTGCTTGGGTGCGCCGGCCGGTCGGCACCGCCATCGAGCTGCTCGCCGCGGTGCCGTCGATCATCTACGGCATGTGGGGCTTCTTCGTCATCGTGCCGTTCATGGCACAATGGTTCCAGCCGACCTTGATCGACTTTGTCGGCGAATGGCCGGTGATCGGCTGGCTGTTCCAGGGCCCGCCCTTCGGCACCGGCATTTTCACCGCCGCCCTGATCCTGGCGATCATGGTCGTTCCCTTCATCGCGGCCACGATGCGCGACGTATTCCTCACCGTGCCGCCGGTGTTCAAGGAAAGCGCCTATGGCGTCGGCTGCACCACCTGGGAGGTGATGCGTTCGATCGTCCTGCCCTACACGCGGGTTTCGGTGGTCGGTGGGATCATGCTGGGGCTGGGCCGGGCGCTGGGTGAGACGATGGCGGTGACGTTCGTGATCGGCAACACCAACCGGATCACCTCGAGCCTGTTCGGTCCGGGCAACACGATCGCCTCGCTGGTCGCGCTCGAATTCCCCGAAAGCCCGGCCGGCAGCCTGAAACTGTCGGCGCTGCTGGCGCTCGGCTTCACCCTGTTCGTGATCTCGTTCATCGTGCTGGCGATCTCGCGGCTGCTGCTGCGGCCGAGGGTGAAGGTATGAGCGCCACCACCGGCGGGGCACTCTCGCAACCCGCTCGCAGCGACGCTGTCGCCCGGCGGCTCGGGACCCGGCGCCGCTTCGTGGACCGGGTAGTGCGAGGCGCTGTGCTGGGTGGCAACGCTGATCGGGCTGTTGTTCCTGGTGTCGATCCTGTTCACGTTGATCTGGCGCGGCTTCGACGGCCTGCGTCCGACCGTGTTCACCCACATGACGCTCCCGCCCGGCAGCCAGGGCGGATTGCTGAACGCCATCATCGGCAGCCTGATCCAGACCGCGCTCGGCACTGCGATCGGCACCCCGATCGGGCTCATGGTCGGCACCTACCTGTCCGAGTACGCGGCCGGCTCGAGGTTGGGCGAAGCGGTGCGGTTCGTGTCCGACGTGCTGCTGTCGGCGCCGAGCATCCTGATCGGCCTGTTCGTTTACCAGATCGCGGTGTCCCCGTTCGGCGGGTTCTCCGGCTGGGCCGGGTGCGCGGCGCTGGCGATGCTGGTCATCCCGATCGTCGTCCGCACCACCGAGGACATGCTGCGGCTGATCCCGACGGCGCTGCGCGAGGCGGCGGTCGCACTGGGCGCGCCGAAGTGGAAGTCGATCGTGTTCGTCTGCTACCGCGCGGCGTTGGACGGTATCCTGACGGGCGTGCTGCTGGCGGTGGCGCGGGTGGCGGGCGAGACGGCGCCGCTGCTGTTCACGTCGCTCGGCAACCTGAACTGGTCGCTCAGCCTGAACCAGCCCATGAGCAGCCTGCCGGTCACGATCTATCAGTATGCCGGGTCGGCATTCAGCGAGTGGGTTGATCTCGCCTGGGTCGGCGCGCTGCTGATTACGATCGGCGTCTTGGCAATCAACGTCGTGGCGCGAATCGTGCTGCGCAAGCGGAGTTGAGACAATGCCCCAACCGGCCCTGCAAACAGACACGGCGACCCATCGGGCAGCACCCGTCCGCGAAAACGAGCGGCAGTTCGGGACCATGACGGCGACGTCCAGCGAGGTTCTGAACGCGCCGCGCATTGCGATCTCTGACCTCGACTTCTTTTACGGCAGCAACCAGGCGCTGAAGAAGATCGCGCTCGACCTGCCGGAAAAGCAGGTCACGGGAATGATCGGCCCCTCGGGTTGCGGCAAGTCCACCCTGCTGCGGGTGCTGAACCGCATGTACGACCTCTACCCCGGGCAGCGCGCCGAGGGGCGGGTGATGATGGACGGCGAGAACCTGCTTTCACCCGAGATCGAGATCAACGGCCTGCGTAGCCGCATCGGCATGGTGTTCCAGAAGCCGACGCCGTTCCCGATGTCGATCTACGACAACATCGCCTTCGGCGTGAAGCTGCACGAGCGGCTGAACCGCGCGCAGATGGATGAGCGGGTCGAGTGGTCGCTGACCCGGGCGGCGCTGTGGGGCGAGGTGAAGGACCGGCTCGGCACGTCGGCGACGGGGCTTTCCGGCGGGCAGCAGCAGCGGCTCTGCATTGCCCGCACCATCGCGGTGCGGCCCGAAGTAATCCTGCTCGACGAGCCGACGTCGGCGCTCGACCCGATCAGCACGCTCAAGATCGAGGAGCTGATCGACGAACTGAAGCGCGATTTCACCATCGCGATCGTCACCCACAACATGCAGCAAGCGGCCCGCTGCGCCGACCAGGTCGCGTTCTTCTACCTCGGCGAGCTGATTGAGGTCGGCCCGGCCGACCGCATGTTCACCGCGCCGCGGCAGAAGCGCACCCAGGAATACATCACCGGCCGGTTCGGCTGAGGGAAGGGAACCGCGACATGTCTGGAGCTCAGCACATCGTCAAAAGCTACGCCCAGGAACTCGACCGGCTGCGCGACTTGCTGGCCGAGATGGGCGGGATCGTCGAGAGCCAGGTGGCGCTGGCCACCGAGGCGATCGCCACCGGCGACACCGCCAAAGCGAGCCGCGCGGTCGAGCAGGACCGGGAGGTCGACGCGCTCGAGCGGCAAGCCGAGCAGTACGTGATCCGCATGCTGGCCCTGCGCCAGCCGATGGCCAGCGACCTGCGGCAGATCGTCGCCGCCTTGAAGATCACCGCGGCGATGGAACGGATCGGTGACTACGCCAAGAACGTCGCCAAGCGGTCGATCGTGCTGTCGCAGTTCAGCACCCCGTTCAGCCTGTCCGGCCTGGCCGCGATGTCGCGGCTGGTGCAGGAGAACCTTCGCCTCGTGATCGATGCGGTCGGCGAGAACGACGACAAGAAAGCGGTGCAAGTCTGGCAGAGCGACCAGGCGATCGACGACCTCTACAACTCCATATTCCGCGAGCTCGTCACCTACATGATGGAGGATGCGCGCAGCATCACGCCGTGCACGCATCTGCTGTTCATTGCCAAGAACCTCGAGCGGATCGGCGACCACGCCACCAACATCGCCGAGACCGTGCATTATGCCGTGACCGGCGAGGCGCTGACTGAGGAGCGGCCGAAAGGCGACGGATCGTCCTACGCCGTGGTGCGGCAGCGTCAGGAAGGGACCGAGGCATGATGGCCGGCGCTTCGAAGCCCACCGTGCTCGTCGTCGAGGATGAGGCGGCGCTCGCGACAATGCTGCGTTACAACCTGGAAAAGCAAGGGTTCCTGGTCGACGAGGCGGTGGACGGGCAGGAGGCGCTGACCCGCATCGCCGAGGCGCAGCCGGATATCGTGCTGCTGGATTGGATGCTGCCGGCCATGTCGGGCATCGAGGTATGCCGGCAGATCCGCCGCCGGCCGCAGACGCGCGACCTGCCGGTGATCATGGTGACCGCCAGGACCGAGGACCAGGACGCGGTGCGCGGACTTAACACCGGGGCCGACGACTACATCACCAAGCCGTTCAGCATGGAGTCGCTGCTCGCGCGGATGCGGGCCTTGCTGCGCCGCTCCGGCGCCGTGCCGGTGCGCGGCCAGCACGAGTTCCACGACATCGTCATGGACCTCACCGCGCATCGGGTGCAGCGCAACGGCCGGCCGATCCATCTCGGGCCGACCGAGTTCCGCCTGCTGGAGTTCCTGATGCAGCATCCCCGCCGGGTGTTCTCGCGGGAGGAACTGCTGAACTCGGTGTGGGGCCCGGACATCCACGTGGAGCCGCGCACGGTGGACGTCCACATTCGCCGCCTGCGCAAGAGCATCAACGGCGACGGCGAGCTGGACGTGGTCCGGACGGTGCGCGCGGCCGGCTACGCGCTGGATACCGACCTACTCTGAACGCCGGCGCTGGGGTGCGGCCCAGCTGGATCCAGGGGCAGAGCCCCTGGATCCGTCGACTCCCATCTAGCTGCCGCGCCACCGACTCCCGCGCCATCACCGGCATAACCGCCTGCGACCGGCGCATCGGCTTCAGCACGAACAGCGCCAGTCCCACCACGATGAAGTTCATGGCCGCGGCCACCATGAACACCGCCCACCAGCTTCCGGTCGAGGTCTTGATCAGGTTGGCGACCGGCACCAGCAACGCGGACGTGCCCTTGGCGGTGTAGAGCAGGCTCGCATTCACCGTCGCATATTTGGAGCCGAACGCGTCGGTGCAGGTAGAGGGGAACAGACTGAAGATCTCGCCCCAGGTGAAGAAGATCAGCGCCGCGAACAGCACGAACAGCCACGGATTGTTGCCGACCGTGCCCAGCGCCAGATAGCTGACGCCGCCGAGCCCGAAGGCGATGATCATCGTGTTCTCGCGACCGATCCGGTCCGACACCCAGCCGAAGAACGGCCGCGCGCCGCCATTGGCGATGTTGTCCACCACCAACGCCACCGCCAAGGTGGAGGCGCCGGCGAACAGCACCATCTTGTCGATGCCGAAGTCGGACGCGATCAGCGCCAGCTGCGCCGTCGCCATCAGGCCGCTCGACGACACCATCACGAACATCACGTACAGCAGCCAGAAGATCGGGCTGCGCAGCACCTCGCCCGGCGTGAAGCTGCGCGCCGATTGCTGGATGTTCTTGGACACGGTCGCGGCCGGCACCTCGCCGGGCTCCGGCGCCCGCAGGAACCAGGCGAACACGAACAGCAGCACGCCCTGCACGATGCCGAACACCAGGAAGGTATGCGCGTAGCCGCTGCTTTCGATCATCATCTTGATCGGGATGACGGTCACCGCGGCGCCGGCGCCGAACCCGGCCGCGGTCAGGCCGACCGCGAGTCCGCGCCGGTCCGGGAACCACTTCACTGCAGCACCCACGCAGGTCGCGTAGATGAACCCGGCGCCGATGCCCGACATGACGGCGCCGAGATACAGCACCGTGAGCGACGCGGCGTAGGCGTTCAGCGTCCAGCCGACCGCCACCATCACGCCGCCGAGCGCCACCGACACTTTCGGCCCGCGCCGCGGCCCGAGCGTGTCGACCAGCCAACCGCCGGCCGGGGTCAGCCAGGTCTCGAGCGCGATGAAGATGCTGAACGCCCACTGGATTTCGGCGACGCTCCAGCCCTGCGTCTTGCGGATCGGCTGGACGAACAAGGTCCAGCCGTATTGCAGGTTGGCGATCAGCATCATGCAGACCACGCCAAGCACCAGCTGCAGCCAGCGATTGGTTGGCGGCTTCGTCGTCGAAGTCATGGACATGCAATCCTCCCGGACGGGTGCCGGGCCTGCTTGCCGCAGGTTCCCGGCCGTGTTGCTCGAATGTTAGTGCTTGAGTGCCCGCACCATGGTGCTGCCCAGCGCCGCCGGGCTTTCGGCGACGTGGATACCGGCCTTGCGCATGGCCTCGAACTTGGCCTCGGCGGTGTCCTTGCCGCCGCTGATCACGGCGCCCGCATGGCCCATGCGGCGGCCCGGCGGCGCGGTGGCGCCGGCGATGAAGCCAACCACCGGCTTTTTGGTGCCGGATGCGCGGATGAACTCGGCCGCTTCGGTCTCGCTCTGGCCGCCGATCTCGCCGATCATGATGATGCTTTGCGTCTCGTCGTCGGCGAGGAACATTTCCAGAACCTCGATGAAGTCGGTGCCTTTCACCGGGTCGCCGCCGATACCGACGCAGGTGCTTTGGCCCAAGCCGGCGGCCGTGGTCTGGGCGACGGCTTCGTAGGTGAGGGTGCCGCTGCGGCTGACGATGCCGACGCTGCCCTTGCGATGGATGTGGCCCGGCATGATGCCGATCTTGCACGCCTCGGGGGTGATCACGCCGGGGCAGTTCGGGCCGATCAGCCGCGACTTGCTGCCCGAGAGCGCCCGCTTGACCCGGACCATGTCGATCACCGGAATGCCCTCGGTGATGCAGATGATCAGCGGCAGCTCGGCGTCGATCGCCTCCAGGATTGCGTCGGCGGCGAACGGCGGCGGCACGTAGATTGCCGAGGCGTTGGCCCCCGTTGCGTGCACCGCCTCGGCCACGGTGTCGAACACCGGCAAATCGAGGTGCTTGCCGCCGCCCTTACCGGGCGTCACGCCGCCCATCACCTTGGTGCCATAGGCGATAGCCTGCTCGGAGTGGAACGTGCCCTGGGCACCGGTGAAGCCCTGGGTGATGACGCGCGTGTTGGCGTCGATAAGCACGGCCATTATGCGGCCTCCTTCACGGCGCGGACCACCTTCTCGGCGGCGTCGGCCAGGTTGTCGGCGCTGATGATCGGCAGGCCGGACTTGGCCATGATCTCCTTGCCGAGGTCGACGTTGGTGCCTTCGAGCCGCACCACCAGCGGCACGCCGAGGCTCACCTCGCGGGCGGCCGCGACCACGCCCTCGGCGATGACGTCGCAGCGCATGATGCCGCCGAAGATGTTGACCAGAATGCCTTCAACGTTCGGGTCGGACAGGATGATCTTGAACGCCGCCGTCACCCGCTCCTTGGTGGCGCCGCCGCCGACGTCGAGGAAGTTCGCCGGACTGCCGCCGTACAGCTTGATGATGTCCATCGTCGCCATCGCCAGCCCGGCGCCGTTCACCATGCAGCCGATGGTGCCGTCGAGCGCGATGTAGTTCAGCGCGTACTTGGCAGCCTCGAGCTCCTTCGGATCCTCCTCCGCCTCGTCGCGCAGCTTTTCCAGCTCGGGATGGCGATACAATGCATTGTCGTCGAAGCTCACCTTCGCATCGAGTGCCACCACGTCGCCGGCGCCGGTCACGACCAGCGGGTTGATTTCAACCACGGCGCAGTCGAGCTCGATGAACGCCTTGTACATCGCCGCAACGAAGCGGCCGAAGGCGCCGATCTGCTTGCCTTCGAGGTGCAGCCCATAGGCCAGCTTGCGGGCGTGGAAGCCGCTGATACCGGCAGCCGGGTCGACCGCGATGCGCATGATCTTTTCAGGCGATTCTTCGGCCACGTGCTCGATGTCGATGCCGCCCTCGGACGAGGCGACGATCGTGATGCGGGACGTCTCGCGGTCCACCAGCAACGACAAGTACAGCTCGCGCTTGATGTCGCAGCCAGCCTCGACATAAACGCGGCTGACCCGGCGCCCGGCCTCGCCGGTCTGCTTGGTGATCAGCGTGTGACCGATCATCGCCTCGGCCGCGGCGCGTGCCTCGGCCGGCGACTTCGCCAGCCGCACGCCGCCCTTGCCACCCGTGTCATCCGCGAAATGCCCGGCGCCGCGCCCACCGGCGTGGATCTGCGACTTCACGACAGTCACCGGTCCGCCCAGCTTGGCCGCCGCCTGTTCCGCCTCCTCCGGCGTCCAGGCGACATGACCCTGGAGCACGGCCACACCGTAGCCGCGCAACAGCTCCTTGGCCTGGTATTCGTGGATGTTCACTTGATCAACCCCGCTCCGCGAGCCCACTTGTATTTCGCGCCAAGCACCGCGACCGGGATCTCGGTCGAGTACGCGTAGGCCGGTATTCCGTGCTGATACAGGTACTCCGCCGCTTCCTCCACCTCGACGTCCCCCGCCAGCGAGGCCACGACCGGCTTCGACTTGCCCTTCGCCTTCATGTCTTCGACCGTTTCGACCATCAGCTTGGCGAACACCATCGGCGGCGTCACGATCGTGTGCCAGTAACCCAGGATCAGCGCGTGGATGCGGTCGTCCTCGAGACCGAGGCGGACGGTGTTGGCGTAGGTCATCGGCGGCTCGCCACCGGTGATGTCGACCGGGTTGCCGGCGGCGCCGAATGGCGGGATGAACTTGCGGAAGGCCGCATCGAGGTCGTCCGGCATCGGCCGCAGCAGCTGCAGGTCATTGTCCACACAGGCGTCGGACAGCAGCACGCCGGAGCCGCCGGCGCCGGTGATAATGACGACGTTCTCACCCTTCGGCGTCGGCAGCACCGGGACCCCGCGGGTAAATTCGAGCATGTCACGCAGTGACCGGGCGCGGATCACGCCGCACTGCTTCAGCACGTCCTCATAGACCTTGTCGTTGCCCGCCAGCGCGCCAGTATGCGAGCTGGCGGCCAAGCGCACCTGCACTGGTGCGGCCGGCCTTCAGCATGATGATCGGCTTCTTTTTCGAAACCCGCGCCGCCACCTCGGCGAAGGCGCGCCCATCCTTCAGGTCCTCGCAATGCTGGGCGATGACGTGGGTCTCGTCGTCCTGCTCGAAGAAGGTGAGAAGATCGTCCTCGTCGATGTCGGACTTGTTGCCGAGGCCGACGATGGCGGAGACGCCCATCTTGGCCGAGCGGCTGAAGCCGATGATCGCCATGCCGATGCCGCCCGACTGCGAGCTGAGCGCCGCGTGGCCCTTCACGTCGTAGGCGGTGCAGAACGTCGCACACAAATTCTTCGGGGTGTAATAGAAGCCGTAGATATTCGGGCCCATCAGGCGGATGTTGTACTTGCGCCCGATCTCCTGGATTTCGAGCTGGCCTTCCTCGTTGCCGGTCTCGGCGAAACCGGACGGGATCAGCACCGCGCCGGCGATCTTCTTTTCGCCGCACTCGGTCAGCGCGCCGGCCACGAACTTGGCCGGAATGGCGAACACCGCGACGTCGATGTTTTCGGGCACGTCCTTCACGCTCTTGAACGCCTTGTAGCCCAGGATCTCGTCGGCCTTCGGATGGATCGGGTAGATCTTCCCCTGGTAGCCGCCATTGATCAGGTTCTTCATCACCGAGTTGCCGATCTTGCCGGCTTCGGCCGAGGCGCCGATTACGGCGATGGCGTCGGGCCGCATGATCTTGTTCATCGCCGAAACGATGTCGTCGTGCGCCGGGCGGTGGCGCGGGGCGGGCGGGTTGAAGTCCACCACGATCCGCACGTCAGCGGCGATGGCGCCGTCCTTGGACGCGAACACCGGGTTCAGGTCCATCTCGGAGATCTCGGGGAAGTCGCTGATCAGCTCCGACACTCGCACGATCAACGTCGACAGCGCCTCGCGGCTGACCGGGTCGGCGCCGCGCACGCCTTTGAGCATCTCGGCAGCCTGGATGCCGTCGAGCATCGACATCGCATCCTTGGTGGAGGCGGGGGCGAGGCGGAAGGTGATGTCCTTCAGCACCTCCACCAGCACGCCGCCCATGCCGAACGCCACCAGCTTGCCGAAGCTGCCGTCGGTGACGGCGCCGACGATCACCTCCTGGCCGCCGCCGACCATCTGCTGCACCTGCACGCCGACGATCTTGGCATCCGCCTTATACTTCTTTGCGTTGGCCAGGATGGTGTCGTAGCCGGCGCGGACCTCGTCCGGCGTCTTGAGCCCGACCAGCACGCCGCCGGCTTCGGTCTTGTGCAGGATGTCGGGGCTGACGATCTTGAGCACGACCGTGCCCATGCCGGCGGCGAGCGTCGCCGCCTCGTCTGCCGAACCGGCCACGCCCTCCTTCGGCACCGAGATGCCGTAGGCGTCGCAGACCAGCTTGCCTTCGGGGGCGGTCAGGCTGTCCCGGCCCTCCGCCCTGATCCGGTCGAGGATCTTGCGGACGGTGTCCCTGGCACTTTGGGTCGTGTCGAGCATCGGGGGTTCCTTATTCGGCAGCCATGCGGGGGGAGGGTGAGCCGAGCGCGCCTGACGCCTGCACGGCGGCGATACGGTCCGGGTCGAAGCGCAGCACGTCGCGCAGGATCTCGTCGGTGTGCTCGCCCAGCAGCGGCGACCGCGTCACTTCGGTCGGGCTGTCGGACATCTTGATCGGGTTGCCGACCGACAGATACTTGCCGCGGGTCGGGTGGTCGACCTCGACCACGGTGCCGGTGGCGCGCAGCCCCTCATCCTCGGCGATCTCCTTCATCGACAGAATCGGGCCGCAGGGGATGTCGTGCGCGTTCAGCGCGTCCATCGCCTCGAATTTGGTCTTGGTCATCGTCCATTGCTCGATCGTGTCGAAGATGGACTTCAGCTTCGGCAGCCGGGCGCCGGGCTTGGCATAGCCCGGGTCGGTCTTCCATTCGGGCTTGCCGATGATGTCGCAGATCGGCTCCCACACCGGCGCCTGGGCAATGAAGTAGATATAGGCGTTGGGGTCCGTCTCCCAGCCCTTGCACTTCAGGATCCAGCCCGGCTGCCCGCCGCCCGAGGCGTTGCCGGCCCGCGGCACCACATCGGTGAACTCGGTGTCCGGGAATTGCGGGTATTCCTTCAGCGGCCCGTGCGCCAGGCGCTGCTGGTCGCGCAGCTTGACCCGGCACAGATTCAGCACCCCGTCCTGCATCGCCGCCAGCACCTTCTGGCCGCGGCCGGTGGTGTTGCGTTGATACAGCGCCGCGACGATGCCGAGCGCCAGATGCAGCCCGGTGCCGCTATCGCCAATCTGCGCACCCGTCACCAACGGCGGGCCGTCATCGAAGCCGGTGGTGCTGGCCGAGCCGCCGGCGCATTGCGCCACGTTCTCGTACACCTTGCAGTCCTCGTACTTGCCGGGGCCGAACCCCTTCACCGAGGCCAGGATCATGCGCGGGTTGACCGACTGGATGTGCGCCCAGGTAAACCCCATGCGGTCGAGCGCGCCCGGGGCGAAGTTCTCCACCATCACGTCGCAGGTGCGGACCAGCTCCTCCAGCACCTTCTTGCCTTCGGGATGCTTGCTGTCGATCGTGATGCTGCGCTTGTTGTGGTTGAGCATCGTGAAATAGAGGCTGTCCACATCGGGCACGTCGCGCAGCTGGCCGCGGGTGATGTCGCCAATGCCCGGCCGCTCGACCTTGATCACGTCGGCGCCCATCCAGGCGAGCAGCTGCGTGCAAGTCGGCCCCGACTGCACATGGGTGAAATCGAGAATCTTGACGCCGTCGAGTGCCTTCATCGGGAAGTCCCTTGAACTGGAAAGGAGAAGTTAGGCTTGGCCCGCTCGGGCCTTCTTGAGTGCGCTTTGCGGATTGAGGCTGCCGATATTGCCGCTCTCGCTGCCGGCGGCCGGGTCGATCACCGCGTTGATCAGGGTGGGCTTGCCGCTATCCATCGCTGCATCGACCGCACGCTTGAGCTCGTCCGGGGTGGTCGCGTTGGCGCCGACGCCGCCGAACGCCTCCATCATCTTGTCGTAGCGGGAGCCCTTGACGAACACCGTCGGCGCCGCGTCGGCGCCGCCCGTCGGATTGACGTCGGTGCCGCGGTAGATGCCGTCATTGTTGAACACGACGATGCAGACCGGCAGGTTGTAGCGGCAGATCGTTTCGACCTCCATGCCGGAGAAGCCGAACGCGCTGTCGCCCTCGACCGCGAGCACCGGCTTGCCGGTCTCGACCGCCGCGGCGATCGCGAAGCCCATGCCGATCCCCATGATGCCCCAGGTGCCGACGTCCAGCCGCTTGCGCGGTTGATACATGTCGATCACGCCGCGGGCGAGGTCGAGCGTGTTGGCGCCTTCGTTGACCAGGATGGCGTCGGGCCGCTCCTTGATGACGGTGCGCAGCGCGCTAAGCGCCGCGTGGAAGTCCATCGGGCTCGAATTCTTACCCAGCCGCGACGCCATCTTGGCGATATTGGAGTCTTTCTTGTCCTTGATGGCGCCGAGCCATTCGGCCGGCGGCGCCTTCCACTCCTTGCCCATGCCCTGCAGCAGCGCTGCGGCGCAGGAGCCGATGTCGCCGACCACGGGGGCGGCGATCTCGACGTTGCTGTCCATCTCGCGCGGCTCGATGTCGATCTGGATGAAGCGCTGGGTGCCGGGGGCGCCCCAGGTCTTGCCCTTGCCGTGCGACAGCAGCCAGTTCAGCCGGGCGCCGATCAGCAGCACGACGTCGGCCTGCTTCAGCACCGTCGAGCGGGCGGCGCCGGCGGATTGCGGGTGGGTGTCCGGCAGCAGGCCCTTCGCCATGCTCATGGGCACGTAGGGGATGCCGCTGGTTTCCACCAGGCTGCGAATCGCCTCGTCGGCCTGCGCGTAGGCCGCGCCCTTGCCAAGGATGATCAGCGGGCGCTTGGCCGACTTCAGCACCTCGAGGGCGCGGGTCACCGCCTCGGGCGCCGGGATTTGCGCCGGCGCCGGGTCGATCACCTTGACCAGCGACCGCTTGCCGGCCTCGGCGTCGATCACCTGCGCGAACAGCTTGGCCGGCAGGTCGAGATACACCCCGCCCGGGCGCCCTGACACGGCGGCGCGGATCGCGCGCGCCACTCCGATGCCGATATCGGCGGCGTGCAGCACTCGGAACGCCGCCTTACACAGCGGCTTGGCGATCGCGAGCTGGTCCATCTCCTCGTAGTCGCCCTGCTGCAGGTCGACGATTTCGCGCTCGGACGAGCCGCTGATGAGGATCATCGGGAAGCAGTTCGTGGTGGCGTTGGCGAGCGCCGTCAGCCCGTTGAGGAAGCCGGGCGCCGAGACCGTTAGGCACACGCCCGGCGACTTGTTGAGGAATCCGGCGATGGCGGCGGCGTTGCCGGCATTCTGCTCGTGCCGGAACGAGATCACCCGCATGCCCTCGGCCTGCGCCAGGCGGCCGAGGTCAGTGATCGGGATGCCCGGCACGCCGTAGATCGTCTTGATGCCGTTTAGCTTCAGCGCGTCGATGACCAGGTGGAAGCCGTCGGTCTGGGCCGGCGCGGCGTCGGCCGCGGTCTGGGCCTCGGTCGTGTTGAACTCGGACTCGGTGCTGGCGTCGAGGCTGCGCGCAGTCGCGGACATCGGCTGTTCTCCGTTCTAGTTGGGGCTGGGGGCGTCGAGCACGCCGCCATGTGCTTCGATGTGGGCGGCCAAGCCCAGCGTGTGCTCGCGGACCAGGCGCTCGGCGCGGTCCGCATCCCGCGCCTGCAGCGCGGCGATGATGGCCAGGTGGTCGGTCATGCCTCGGCGGGCGCGGTTGTCCTGGCCCATGGTGACGGCGCGGACCGCCCGCATATGGATGAACAGGGTGTCGGTGATCTCGGTCATCAAGGCGACGCCGCCCATGCGCAGGATCGCCCGGTGAAAGGCCATGTTGGCCTGCGTGTATTCATGTAGGTGAGCGGCGGGGTCCCGCTCGTGGTCGGCGAACAGCCTGCGCAAGGCGGCGATCTCCGCATCGCTGGCGTGGTTGACCGCCATGCGCGCGGCAAAGCTTTCCAGCGCCGCCCAGACCTTCACCATGTCGACGATCTCGGCCTTGGACTTGCGCACCACGAACACGCCGCGGCGGGGGATCGAGCGGACCAGCCCTTCCTGTTCGAGCGTGCCGAGGGCCTCGCGGATCGGCGTCCGGCTGACGCCCAGCTCCTGACCGAGTTGCCGCTCGTCGAGCCGGATCTCGGACGCGTTGCCGTAGATGTCCATTTCGGTGATTGCCCGGCGCAGCGCGTCGGCGGCCAGCCGCCGCAGGCCAGCGCCCATGTCGAGCGGCTGCAGCTTCAGCACGGGCGGCAGTTGAGTCGAACCGACTCGGCTGCTGAACTTGGGGCAGGCATGTGGCGTTCCTCCGCACGGCCCGGTTTCGGTGCTCGTCCGGCATTATGTATTTGGTATACAATGTGGGCCGCAACCCAGATTCGTCGCTGCGCCGCATCATCACGGGCACGGGAGGGGCAGGCCGGAACCGGCCAAGGCGGCCCGGCGCCAACGCGAAAACGCCGTTTCCGGCGCGGCACGATCCGCGAGCCGCGCCTTCGAAACGGCGACCAGGCCCGCGATCAGTTCAGCTGGTGCTTTGCTGCTTGATCCGTTCGGCAATGCCTTGCAGCGCGGCAGGATCGAGGTCGCCGACCACCACGTAGCCGAGCGTGCCGTCGCTCCAGGACACCAGGTTGTAGTTGCCCTTGCGGTCGCTCTTGACCGGGAACGTCGGCCCGTCGAGCCGGAAGATGCAGTAGGCGACCGGCAAGCCGCCCTCACGGGTGAAGATGAGGTCGGCGACCGGGTGGCCGTCGATCACCAGCATTCGCGCGCCGGCGAAGGTGAGCTTTGCCGGGGACAGGTCGGGAATGTCGAACGTGTGCTCGAGCCGGCGGCCGAGCCATGCCCTGATATGGTCCGACTGCGCTGCCGGCACCTCGGCCAGGTGCACGGTCTCGCGGGCGAACACGTTGTGGTATTCCGCCACCTCGTTGACTGCGGCTTCGCGGGCGTCGGGCGCCAGCAGCCCCGACCAGGCGGCGCCGCCGCCGAAGCCGAGCACTCCAAACACCACCGAGGCGGCAATCGCCCAACCCACCCCGCGCCGGCCGGCGCCGCTCCGCGCAGGCTCCACGATGCGTGCCAGCGAACCGCCCGCATAGGCGCTGTCGGAGCAAGCGGCCCGCATCAGGGCCGATACTTGGCGGTGCATCTCCGCCTTCTGGCGCGCGGCCGGGTTGGTGGCGATCAGCTGTTCGACCTCGAGCACCGTTTCCGGATCGAGTTCGCCGTCGGCATAAGCGCTAAGCAATTGGTCGAGGTCTTTCATGTCGCGAACGTCCTACGCCGGCCGTTGGCCGCGGCCGGGCCGCTGCGGAAAGGGGGTGACCGCGTTGCTCGAGGCACTGCTGAACAGCTTCTCGTGCAGCTGGACACGGCTCCTCGACAATCGGCTCATGACGGTACCAATCGGAATTCCCAACACCTTCGCCGCTTCCTTGTAGCTAAGCCCGTCGACGCAGACCAGGACCAGCACCGTGCGGCTGTCTGCGTCCATCTCACTCACCGCCTGCCGGACACTGCCCAGCGTAACCCGATCCTCCGCCATCGCCTGCCCGTCGACCCCGATCACATCGTCGGCCTTGGCCAGTTCGTCGTGCCGGTGCACCTTGCGCGAGCGGATTTCGTCAATCCACAGGTTACGCATGATCCCGTAAATCCAAGCATCCAGCCGGGTCTCATCCCGAAGCTGCCCCCGCCGGTTCAGCACGCGCGCGCAGGCGTTCTGAACCAGATCGTCGGCATCGACAGATGAACCGGTCAACATAATCCCGAAGCGGCGCAAACGCGGCAGCAACTGGACTAATCCCGAACGTATCTCGTCTCCCAAGCCGCCGCCTCCTGCGCGCTTGCTCACACCAGACGTGTTGCAGCGCCGGTTTATTCCATACAGGTACCGGCGCTTGGACTCACACGGATTGACTAACCAAAGACGCGCAATGCGATCGGCGTAGGCACGCAGTTTATTCCGCGCCCGTCAAGCGGCCCGTCAAGCAGCCCGTCCGGGGGCGCCGCCCGGGCGGGCGGACGACACGGCATCTTGTTTTCCGCCACCCCTGTCAGGCCCCGGCCGGTCCAGTACACCGGAAAGCACCGAACCGTCGCAACGCCAATCCAGACGAGTCCGCATGGCCGATACAACCACATTCCCGTTCCGCACCATCGTCCGCATCACCGACCAGATCGGCGCCTCGATGTTCCAGGGCTCGGGCGTATTGATATCCCCGGACGAGGTGCTGACGGCGGCGCACGTCGTCTGGTCCACGGGGGTCGGGGTCGCCACCAGCCTGTCCGTGCAGCCCGGCTATGACAGCGGCTCCGAGCCGTACGGGAGCATCGACGGCGCCGTCACCCACTACAATCCCATCAACGACACCAACGACCTCATCCAGTTCACCGACACGCCGAGCGACTACGCCCTCGTCCATCTGGCAAGGCCGCTTTCGCTCGGCGCGATGGGCCTCGGCGCCCCGTTCGCGTCCGGGACGGTGTTCGCGTCCGGCTACCCCGCCAACCGCGCCGGCGCGCAGGTCGACGTTGCCGAGCCGGTGAGCGCCTTCGCGCCCGGCGTGCTGACCGGCGCGGCGCTCGGCCAGGGATCGAGCGGCGGCCCGCTTTGGACCGTCGATCCCGCCGGCAATCCGGCCGTCGTCGGCCTCGCCTCGTCGCTCGATGCCGCCGGCAACGGTTACTACATGCAAATGACGGCGCAGGCGCGGGCGCAGATCCTGACCTGGGTGGCGCAGGACGACGCCTTCGCCCCGGTGGTCAATTTCAGCGATACCCGCACCGGCGCCACCGGCACGCAGGCGCTGCAGCCGACCGACGGCAACCCGTCCACCCTCGACTGGCAATACATCTGGTCGAGCCCCGACACCGTGGCGCTCTCGACCGGTGCGCCGAACGCGTTCCTGCATGGTGGCGCCGGCGACGACGCGATCCAGGCGACGGCGGGACACAACGTGCTGGACGGCGGCACCGGGTCGAACTTTCTGATCGGCGGCAGCGGCGCCGACACCTTCTTCACCGACGCGCGCGGGTCTCAGGTGGTTTGGAACACGCTGAGCAACTTCCACGCCGGCGACGCGGCGACCCTGTGGGGCTTCGTGCCGGGCGTGTCCAGCTACTACTGGGAGACGAGCCCGGCGGGGGCGCCCGGTGCGACCGGGGCGACGCTGCGGGCCGACATCGTCGGCGGCGCCGGCCGCGACGGAAGCGGGATCGACGCCAGCATCACCTTCGCCGGGCTGAGCGTCGCACAGGCACAGCAGCTTGTGGTGTCGACCGGAACGCAAGCGGCCGGAACATACCTGTTCCTGTCTAATCCCGGGGTCTGACCGCGGCGCCGGCCGGCCCTCGGGCGGCGAGGCGGCGGGCAGGCTGGCATGGGGTCGCGTCCTTCAGCACGTAACAGCGATCAGGACCGGACCGAGGCCGGTGCTTCTGCCGATTGCGTTGGAGAGTGCGACCATGGTGACCCCCGACCTGCCAACCCCCGTCGGACCAGGCGTCGTCGTCCCCTTCTGGCCGGTTGCCACGCGCGACCGGATCTCGTTGCGGCAACTGCGGCATCAGACCAAGAACGCCCTGCAGCGGCTGCTGTGGCAGATCGAGGCCTGCCCGGGTCTGCAGCACGACGCGGCCGGCCGTACGCTGGCCGCCGACCTGACCCGGCGCATCCAGCTCAGCGCCGCCGTCTCCGACACGCTATTCGGCCTGACCGCCGCACCCGGCCCGCTGCAGGCGCGGCTGGATGCCATGAGCCGCGCGGTGGTGGCGCTGATGGCCGACGACGACCAGGAGATCGCGGTCGAGACCGAGGTGCGCGGAACCTGCCCGGAGCAAGCCGACGTGCTGGTGCAAGTGGCGCACGAGCTGGTCGGCAACGCGGTCAAGCACGGCATGACCTTGCGCATGGTGGGCTGCATCAAACTGACCGTCGCTGCCGACGATGCCGGGGTCACGCTGACCGTTGCCGACGATGGCTGGGGCTTTTGCGAGCAGGCCCCCGCCACCGGGGGGCGCGGGGACGGGCTACGGATTGCGGAGCTGCTCGCCCGGCAGCATGGCGGCCGCTTCGATCTGCGCCGCGACCGCTGCCACACGATTGCAACCCTGCACCTCCCGCCTCGGGTGGCGGAGGCGGACGCGTGAGTCGGCGGCTGCGGCGACAGGGGCGGGCGGCGCTCGGACGGGCGCTGATGGCCGTGTGGGTGGTGCTGCCGTTGTTCCCGCTGCTCGCTTTGCTCTACTCCTGGCTGGCCGGGGTGGCCTGACCCGCGTCAGATCGGGCGAATTGCCACCACCAGGGCGATCCCCTCCTCGGCCGCCGCGCCCGGCGCCGCCGGACCGGCGCCTAACAGGCTGTCGCCGGGGCCGAGCAGTTCGCCCACCGCGGCCAGCCGGCCGCGTAGGCAATGCAGCAGCACGTGCGGCGCATCCGGCGCCGGCACCGGGTCGCCCGCCTCGAGCTGCAGCACCTGGACCTCGGCACGGGTGGTACGCCGGTCGACGATAACGTTGAAGGCGCGGCCCGGCGTCGAAATACGGCTCCGCGTCGGCACGTCGCCCGGAAACGGCGTCGGCACCAGCAGCGGGCAGGGCACGAACGGCCCATACTCGAACGACAGGGCCGGCGGCGGGTCTCCCTCGATCGGCGTGAAGATGCGGTCGGCGCCGGGATATTCGGAGAACTCGGCATCCTGCTCGAGGTCGGCGATGCTGACCGTCCAGCCGGGACGGCGTACGATGTCGCGCGACACGCCGAGCCCATTGGGCCAGGGAGCCGCCACCAGGGACGCCCCCGGGATCAGCAGCCAGCCGGTCACTGGCCGGGGATCCCTTGCAGCAGCAGCACGTGGCGGAGAGAGGCGGCCACCCGTTCCACGTCGCGCGGCATGAGGTCCGGGTAGCTCGGCAGCGAGATGCCGCGCCCGGCGATCGACTCCGCCACCGGCAGGTCGGGCGGCCGAGGCGAGTCCCGAGCATACATCGGCATATGATGCGCCGGAAAGAACACCGGCCGGGTTTCGATGCCGCCCGCCTGGAGGTCGGCCATCACCCGATCGCGGTCGGCGCCTTCCGGCAGCAACAGGCTGACCAGCCAGTCGGAGCCGACGCTGCCCGGCAGGGCCTCCTGGAAGGTGACCGGCGTGTCCGCCAGCAAGGCCCGGTATCGCGCCGCCAGCGCCCGCTTGCGCCGCAGGATCCCCGGTAGCCGCTCCATCTGCGCCGTGCCGATCGCCGCGGCGATGTTGGTCATGCGGTAGTTGAAGCCCAGGATCTCGTGCCAGTAGCGCCGGGTCAGCGACTGTCCCTGGCCCTTGGTCTGGCGCAGCCGGGCGGCGAGTGCGTCGTCGTCGCAGATCACCATGCCGCCTTCGCCGGTGGTGACAGTCTTGTTGCCGAAGAAGCTGAACGTGCCGACCGCGCCGAACCGGCCGACGTGGCGGCCGTCCAGCGTGGTGCCGAGCGCCTCGGCGCAATCCTCGATCACAGCGATTCCGTGGCGGTCCGCCAGCGCCATCAGCGCCGGCATGTCGCAGGGGTGGCCATAAAGGTGCACCGACATGATCGCCTTGGTGCGCGGGGTGATACGCCGGGCGACGTCGTCCACGTCCAGAAGCCAATCGGACGCCCGGCTCTCGCAGAACACGGGGGTCGCGCCGGTCTGGGCGATGGTGTTGACGGACGAGATATAGGTGAAGGAGGGGACGATCACCTCGTCGCCGGGCCCGATCTCGAGGCAGTGGACCGCCAGGTGCAGCGCTACCGTGCCGTTGCAGACGGCGATCGCGTGGCGGGCGCCGGTGAGGTCGGCGACAGCGTGCTCGAACCGGTCGATGAAGGTGCCGAGCGAGCTGATCCAGGTGCTGTCCATGCATTCCAGCACGTACGCGCGCTCGTTGCCCGACAGGTCCGGGCGATATACCGGCAGCAGCGGCAAGGGCGTCGCCTTGGACGCAAGCGGACCGATCCGGTCCGTCCGTGGGTCACTCATGCCCGATGCTCCCGATCATTCCCGTCCCGAACGCCGCCGAAACCAACCCCGGCGGCCGTCCGGCCAGCAACCCGGACAACGCGGACTGCAGACGTTCCGTCGCCGTATCGCCCGGCAACATACCAAGGTCCAGCAAGCCGCGTCCAATCGCGATCGCGGTTCGCACGGCAGGTTGCGCACGCGTCGCCGCGGCGAGCGCCGGCAGCAGCCGGTCCGCGTAGGCGGCCGGCGCATGCCGCACCCGGGCGTAGGCGCGGGCCCGCTCCGCCATCGCCCGGGCCGTGTCCGGGTCGTCGAGGATGGCCTCGAGATGGTGCAGCACGGCGCCGGCTTCCTGGCCCGGCGGGCATTTCAGCACCAGGCCGTCGGGCACCTCGGCGTAGCTGGCATGATCCGATACCAGCGTCGGCCGGCCCGACAGCAGCGCCAGGATCAGCGACGCCGACCCGCCTTCCAGCGCCGGGAAGCGCAGGCAGCTGATCACGTCGGTGCCGGCCAGCAGCATCTGCAGCATCTCGTCGGGCACCCAGCCGGTGAAATGCGGCTCGGGCGCGCCGACCCGGCGAGCCAAGACCAGCAGGCGTTCGCGCTCATCGTCCTCGCAGGGACCGGCGAGGATATACATGACCCGCTCGCGCAGCCGTACCGAGGCGCCGATCGCGCGGATGACGGCGTCGGCGCGCTTGTTGCTGTTGACGTGCCCCACGGTGGTGACCACCAGCCGCCCGTCGCTCGGGCGTGGCGGCGGCAGCTCGGGCGGCGTCCAGGACAGCGGGATGACGTCCACCGGCCCGGCGCAGGCCGCTTCCGCCTCGGCCCGGCAATGCTCGCCGTGGACGATCACGCCCGACGCCAGGCCGCAGAACGGGGCGACCGAATCCTGCCCGCCGGTGAAGCGCTCGACCCGCCACCCGTCGGGCCCCAGCATCTGCCGCCAGCCGTTCACCAGGCCACCGAGGGTCGCGTCGTGCAGGATCAGCAGCGGCGCGCTGTGGAACATCAGCGGCGCCGCCCCGGCGTGGAAGCCGGAGTAGTTGCCGAGGTTGACGATGATGCCGTCGCGCTCGTGGTTGAGCTGGCCGATGTCGCGCTCGTGCACCGCCGCGACCGGGCCCGGCGCCGACAGCGGCGGCCGCGCCAGTTCGGCGCCGATCTCGGTCCGCAGCACCTCGACCTCATGGCCCCGGGCGGTCAGCTCGTCCACCACGCCGACGCCGAACGCGGCGATGGCCGAGTGGTCGTTCCACGGCCCGGCCCAAACGAGCTTCATGCCAGCAGCCGTTCGACGGTGCGCGGCCAGGTCAGCGCCCGTTCGGCCAGCCTCTGCCGGCCGGCCAGACCCGAGGGCGGCCGCATTGCTCGCGGTCGCCGCGGTCAAGGCGGCGCCGAGCGCCTCCGGCGTGGGCTCGGCGACTAGACCGGTATGGCCGTGCTGCACGATCTCCAACACGCCGCCGGCATCGGTCGTGGTGACGACCGGCTTGCCGGCCTCGAACGCCTCCATCGTCACATAGCCGACGCTGTCCTCGTCGAACGGGATATAGGCGCAGGCGGTGGCGCCGTTGACCAGCGCGGCGATCTCGGATCGCGGCAGGAAGCGCAGGTCGAGGGTGAGCCGGTCGGCGACGCCCAGCTCGGCCGCGAGCGCCTGCAGCGCCGGGCCGTCGCCGACTTCGTCGGGCGGCCCGGCGATCACGAGGCGCACCGACGGTGCGTGGGCGAGGGCGCGGACCAGCATCGCTTGCCGCTTGGCCCGGCCGACCCGGCCGCCGGCGAACACGTAGCCGGACCCGTCCTTGCACTCGGGTTCGCCGCCAGTAAACAGCTCGGGGTCGTTGAGCGGTTGCGGCAGCACCTCGGCGGCCAGCCCGTTATAGCGGCGCAACCGGTCCTGCCCGGTCGGCGACAGGGTGAACAGCGCCCGGGCACCGCTCAGCGCGGCGGTGTCGGCGGCGCGGATCATGCCGCGGATCGCATCGCCGCGCGGCGTCGCCGGGATGTTGGACTGCCCGGCGTCGAACAGGTCGTACGCCTGCCGGTATTGGTGCAGCACCCAGCACACCTTGTTGCCGTGCGGCACCAGGTAGGCCGGGAATTTCAGCGCGATCACCCGGTCGGCGTTCTCGACCCGCAGGGTGCGGGCGATCCACATCTCGTCCAGCAGCCGCTCCGCCGGGTCCCAGCGGAATGGCAGGCTCATCGCCTCCGCTTCGGCCCCGGCCCGGCGCAGGTTCAGCACGAGATTGTCGCGCAGCTCCTCGGCGCCGCCATGAATGAACGGCACCCGCGTGGTGAGCACCAGGACCTTCAAGCGAGCAGCTTCGCCACGACGCTGTCCCAGTCGATACCGAGCGAGGCGACGCGGTGCCGGGCGGCGTCCCCCATCCGCCGGGCCAGCGCGCGGTCGGCATATAGGCGGTCGAACGCCTGCGCGAGCGCGCGCGGATCGGGCGCGGCGATGAGGCCGTTGTCGCCGTCGATGACGAACTCGGGCACCCCGCCGCTGTCGGCGACCGTGACGGTGCAACGGCCGGCATGCGCGGCCTCGATCGTCGGGTAGCCGTAGCTGTCCTCGTCGAACGGCACGTAGGCGGAGGCGAGTGCGGTCTCGAGCCGGTCGACCTTTTCCGCTTCGGTGATCCAGCGGTTCTCGATGCACAGCCGATCGCCGACGCCGAGCCGTTCGGCGGCCGCTTGCAGCTCGCGCGGGT
The DNA here is from genome assembly GCA_963792675.1 of uncultured Alphaproteobacteria bacterium. GTDB lineage: Bacteria > Pseudomonadota > Alphaproteobacteria > Acetobacterales > Acetobacteraceae > JBBROS01. Next base: position 2,764,553 of record CAWBWT010000002.1, on the reverse strand, counting down.
AGGCGTCCGACGAGCTGCTGCCGCACAGGCGGAGGCGTACGGCGGTCTTGGTGTGCGCCAGCGCCTCGACCAGAAGATGCTGGCGTTTGTGGTGCTGCAGGCGGCAGACGCAGACGATCTCGTCGCCGTACGCGCCGGCGCGGAACCGTTCGGGCGCGAGCACCGGCGGATACAGCACCTCGGCCTCGACGCCGTTGAACTCTGCGAGGCGCTGCCGCACCACGCCCGAGTTGGTGAACACGCGCCGCGCATTGCCGAGGGCCGCCGTGTCGGCCGCATGCACCTGCGCCCGCAGCGCGCGCCAGGGCGCGGTGTCGGGGAAGGTGCGGTACTCGCTGTCCCATAGATCGTAGAACAGCCTGATATGGTGGATGAACCAGACGATCTTATTGGGATGCTGCACCACGTGCGCGGGCGGGCGGAAGGTGATGACCCGGTCGTAACCGGACAGGTCCATCAGGCTCCACGCCGTCATCTGTTCCAGCAGGGTGGCCGGGTCCTCGCTGCTGGGAATATAGACGGTCTCGACGAGGTGGCCGCGGGCGCGCAACTGCGTCTCCAGCCACTCGGCGATGAAGCGGTAGCCGCCATTGATCAGCGGCGCCGCCGACGAGACGATCCCGACTTTCACGCGCCGGCGTGGGCCAGCGGCCGGGCCGGCACGCCGCCGACGGTGGCGCCGTCGGGCACGTCGGCGACCACCGCCGAACCGGCGCCGACCACCGCGTCGGCGCCGATCGTGACGCCGGGCCGGGCGGCGCTGCCGATGCCGATCAGACTGCGTGCGCCGACGATGACGCAGCCGGCCAGGGCGACGCCGGGCGCCACGTGCGCCGCCACGCCGATGCGGTTGTCGTGGTCGATGACGGCGCCGGTGTTGACGATCGCGAAAGCGCCGATCGTGGTTCGGGAGCCGATCACCGCGCGCGCCATGATCACGGCGCCGTCGCCGATCCCGGCCGAAGGCGAGACCAGGGCCGAGGGGTGCACGATCGGCGGCAGGGCGAATCCTTGCGTGCGCAGCACCGCACCCAGCCGCTCGCGCAGCCGGTTGCTGCCGAGCGCCACGAACGCCGCCTCGACCCCGTCCGCGCGCAGCCCGGGCAGGCGGTCGTCGTCGCCCAGCACCGGGACGCCGAGCACGTCCGGGGCGTCCGGATCGCGGTCGAGCACGCCAACCAGCGTGAAGCACGCCATCGCCCGCGCCGCCTCGATCACCACCGCGGCATGCCCGCCGGCCCCGAGGATCACGAGGTTCACGCGAGCACGAGACCGCGCCGCGCCGGTGAGCCACGCATCACCAGGACGTTCACCGAAACCGCGTCATGGTGCCATTCGGGCCGGAACGGCTGCAGTCGCCCGCTCGGCTCATCGATCGCCCATGCGCCGCGCCCGCCGGCGGCGACTTCGGCGAGCCAGTTATCCGTCGCCAAGCCGCCCCCGGCGAGGTTGTCCGGACCGAACTCGAGGATGACGGCGGTGTCCGGGTTCTCGGCCAGCAGGCGCGGCATCCCGCGCCAGACCAGCAGGTCGGTACCCTCGGCGTCGATCTTCACCAGCGCCACCGGGCTGCCCGGCGGCACTAGGCTGTCGAGGCGGCGCAGCGCGACCGTCACCGCGCCCGACACGTCCTCCGGCGGGATCAGCGAGTTGTGCGTGGTCTGCGGCGACAGCGAAAGCCGTGCCTCGCCATCCGCGTCGCCGGCGGCGCATTCGTGCACCTTGATCTGGTTGAGGCCGTTCAGGGCCGCGGTGCGCCGCAGCAGCGTGGCGATGCGGGGGGTTGGCTCGATCGCGATCACCCGACCGGTCGGACCGACGCGGCGCGCGGCCGGCACGGCGAAGGTGCCGATGCTGCCGCCGACATCGACCATGGTGTCGCCTGCGCCCAGCAGCGCCAAGGCAACGCCGATCGTGCCCGGCTCCAAGCGTCCGCGTGTTTCACTGAGCGCCACCGCCAAGCCGGGGTCCTCGGTCGGCGCCAGCAGGTAACCGTCATCGGTGCGGATCGCGATGTCGGGCCCGAGCGGGATCAGGTTCCGCTGCAGCAGCGACGCCAACTGGCCCTGCAGCGGCGCGAGCAGCTGGGGCATCGCCTCGAACCGTTCCCGCATGCGTTCGTCAAGCCATCGGCCGCCAGCCTCCTCCAGTCCGTCGAGCCGTCCGGCAAGCACTTCGAGATCCTGGTTGATTCGCTCGACCCGTCCGACGCCCAACTCAACGCCGGCGGCGATGGCGGCCTCGATCCGGCGTCCGGCGGCTGCGTGGGCCGCGGCGCCTTGGCGGACCGCCCCCAAGCCGATCTCGAGAGTGTCCAAGCGGTGCGACATCGCCGCCAGCGCTTCGGCGGCGGCGGCGAGCCCGTGCTCGAGGCGGGACGCAGAGGCGGCGAGCCGATCGAGCTGGGTCGTCAGGCGGGCCTCGAACGCGTCCCGGAGCAGGGCCTTGTGAGCCTCCTGTTCGATCGCCCGGGTTTCCACGTCGGCGAGGCGGGCGGCCACGGTGCTGCGGTCGACCGCATGCCGGATGCGGGAGTCGAGCCGGTCGAGGAAGGGCAGCGCGGCGGGACGCAGCAGGCCGAGCAGGCCACGGGCGCGGCGGCGGGGTGGCTCCAGCTTGGGCGCGACGAGCGCCATCCGGGTGGGCGGCGCAACGTCCGCGGCGACGGAGGCGGGTTGCGGGGGCGGCGGTAGCGGCGCCTGCGGCGACGGGGCCGCCACTGGCGGCACGCTCGTGCCGGAAAAGCTCTGCTCCATCCGGAGACCGGCGTCGATCGCTGCTTTGAGGGTCATCGCGGGGACGGCTAGCACGCCGCCGGAGGCGATCCAAGCGACCGGGCGCCGGAGCGGCCGGCGGGCCGGGCGGGGCCGCCGTCGCCGCCCAGCGCCGCCCGCAGCGCGTCGCGGAACCGCTCCGGCCCATGCTCGTCCGCCAACCGGGCGGCGGCGGCCAGGCGGGTGCGCGACCACACGCCGGGGTCCTCGTGCAAGGCGACCGCGCGTGCGGCCAGCGCGGCGGGCTCGTCCACCGCCACGATCTCGCCGCCATCGCTCCAGCCGAGCTGAGTGGCCACCAGCGCCGTCGCCGCTACCGGCACCCCGGCCGCTCCGGCCTCGAGCACCTTGATCGGGATGCCGGCGGCAAAGCGGGTGGGCGCCACGAACACCCGCGCCGCGGCGTAGTGCGGCGACAGGTCGGCGACCGGGCCGAGCAGCGTGACGCCGTCCGCTTGCAGCGCGGCGGGCTCGGCGACGACGGCGCCGATGACGGTCAGGGTGGCGTCCGGCAAGGCGGCCCGCACGCGCGGCCATACGCTGCGGACGAACCAGGCCAGGCCGTCGTAGTTGGGCGACTGCACCTCCAGCAGCCGGCCGACGAACAGGAAGCCGTTGCGGGCGGCGAACCCGGCCACACCGACGGCGACATCGAGCGGGTGGCTGACGACATGCACCGGCGCCGTCTGCCCGCCGGCGAACACTGCCGCCTCGGCCGCGGTGACGGCCATGACCGCGTCCACGCTGTCCGTCAGCCGCAGCTCGTCGGCGACCAGCGCCTCGGCCTCGGCTGGGTCGGCCGGCTCCCCTTCCAAGCGCCGCCGCTGCAGGTCGCGCGTCGAGAACAGCGCCTCGGCGTCGTAGATCAGGCGCATGGCGCCGAGCCGGCCAGGGTCGGCAGCGAGCGTGTGCCGCAGCGCGCGCATGTATTCGGGGCGGCTGACCAGCATTGCGTCGTAGAAGCCGGCGCGCTCACGCAGAAAATCGGACAACTCCGCGGCGCCGCGCCCGCCGCACACCTCGATGTCCGCCGCCAAGCTGTCATAGGTGGCCGCCCAACCGGCGTCGCCGCGCTCCATCGGGAACAGCGTGACCGCCCAACCGAGGGCCGAGGCCCCGTTCAGCACGGCGCGGGCCCGGGGATAGCCGGCGCCCATCACCGTCATCGGCATGAACCCGTCGAGCACCAGCAGCCGCAATCGCCCTGACGGGTCGCGCGCGTGCACCAGGTTGCCGGGATGCGGCGGCAGCCGCCCGGCGGCGACGTTCCGCAGCGCCAAGGCCTGGCGCCGTTGCGCGGCGGCATCGAGCGGCGGCTGCGGCGGTCCGAACCGATCTGCGGCCAGCCGCGGCGCATAGGCGACGCGCAACCCGGCGGCACGCAGGGCGGCCCCGAACGCGGCCTCGCTGCCGAGCGCCCCGGCTTGCTCGAACGCCGTGCGCGTGGTCAGCAACAGGCCGCCGCCGGCATGGTCGGCGTCGCGGGCGAACATCACCTCGGCATGCCCGTCCGGCAGCCCGGCGCCGAAAGCGGCCGTGGTGCCGTCGCGCCAAAGCACGCCTCCGGCTTGCTCGACCAGGCCGGTGGGCAGCACCACCCGGCCGGCGACCGCGCCCACTCCCGCGTCGGCGTGCAGCGCGGCAAGCGCGGCGTCCAGCGCGCCGGGCCGCAGCAGCAGCGCACCGTCCAGCAGCAGCAAGGCGGCCGCGCCGCCAGGGGCAGCGATCAGGCCCTCGGTGCGGGTCAGCAGCTCCGCCGCGGCGCCGCCGGGGTTCGACAGCGCGACTTCGAACTCCGGCCCCGACTGCGCCAGCACCGATTGCAGGCAGGCGAGCAGCAGCGCCGGGTCGTCGGGCACGGCGACGATCACGACCGACACCTCGGGCGCGGCCGGGCGAGGGAAGACGAGGCAGTGGCCGGATCGTAGGAACGCCTGATAGGCGACCGCCAGTACGCCCTCGTCGTCCGGCCCAGGATTGGGCTCCGGGTCGGGGGCAACCGCCGGTTCGGCCGCTTGTGCAGCGCCGGGTTCGGCCGCGCGCTCCCGCCCCAGCAGCCGGCCGGCGCGCTGCATCGCCTGCATCACCCGCCACGAGGTGCTGGCCTGGATCGTCGCCAGCGTCGCTTCGGCCGTCATGGCTTGGCGGTGCACGGCATCGCGGTCGGCGGCGGCCTGGCGCAGCCCGGCCTCCAGCTCGGCCTGGTGCGCCTCGATCGTTTCGGCGCGACGCAGCCGGGCCTGGGCCAAGGCGAGCATCAGCTGCGCCTGGTCCAGTGCCGCCCGGCCTTGGCCAGTGCCGGTCAAGCGGCGGGGGCGCCGGCCTGTTTGAACGGGTCGGCGTTGGCGAACGCCGGCATCTCGCTGCATCGCGCGACGATACGGTCCACGGTCGGCGTGTTCGCGACGGTGATCTTGAACACGCGGGCGACGGCCGGGATGCTGGCCAGCACGATGTCGGCCATCGTCACGCTGTCGCCGTGGCAAAAGGCGCCAGTCGCGGGATCGTCGGCCAGCCGCCGTTCCATCGCCTGCAGGCCGGTCGTGAACCAGTTCACCTGCCAATCCCGCCACAGCTCCGCGTCGAACCCGGCATTGGCCATCAAATAGCGGCGGATGCGCGGGGTGATCAGCGGGTGCGTGTCGGCGGCCAAGGCGAGGCTGAGCGAGCGCACCCGTGCCCGGCCGCGCGGGTCGGCCGGCAGCAGCGGCGGCGACGGCACCAGTTCGTCGAGGTATTCGAGGATCGCCAGCGACTGGGTCAGCGGGGGCTTCCCATCCTCGACCAGCACCGGCAAGGCGCCCATCGGGTTGATCGCCAGGAACTCCGGGCTGCGGTTCTCCTGCGCCTCGAGGTCCACGAGGTGCTCGTGCGCGGAGAGCCCCTTCAGCGCCATCGCGACGCGGACCCGGAACCCGGCGGAGGACCGCCAATACGCGTACAAGTCGAGTTGGGGCATGTCGGCCATGGGCGGGTCGTCCTCTGCTGTCGTGCCGAGCTTAGCCCGCCGAGACCGCGCCTGGAACACGGCGCCGGTCCGTGCCTAGGATGCGGGGCCGATGCCGGGAAGGACCGCCCATGACGCTGCCACGCGACACATTGCCGAAAGACCGGGCCCCCTACTCCGCCATCGTCGACCGCCCGCCGCTCCGCCTGCCGGGCGGGGCGAAGGTCGCGGTGTGGCCGATCGTGAACCTGGAAGTGTGGGACATCGGTGGCCCGATGGCGCGGCAGATCCTCCCGGCGCCGACCGGCGTGCCTCTGCTGCCCGACGTGCCGAACTGGTCGTGGCACGAGTACGGGATGCGGGTCGGCGTGTGGCGGTTCTTCAAGCTGTTCGAGCGGCTCGGCGTCCGGCCGACGCTGGCGCTCAACTCGCGGGTGATCGAGGATTACGAGCGCGTGGCGGCGCAGGCGCGCGACGCCGGCTGGGAGTTCATGGGCCATTCCTACCAGCAAGGCCCGATCCACAAGGAGCCGGACCAGCGGGGAATGATCCACCGGGCGATGGACCAGTGCGAGCGCTTCACCGGCATCCGCCCGGTCGGCTGGCTCGGTCCGGGCCTGACCCAGACCTACGACACGCCGGAGCTGCTGGCCGAGGCCGGCGTGCAATATATCGGCGATTGGGTGTGGGACGACGAGCCTTGCACGATCACCACGGCGAACGGCCCGTTGGTGACGATGCCCTACACGGTCGAGCTGAACGACATCCCGACCATGATCGTGCAGCATCACGAGAGCGCCTACTGGGAGACGCGTTGCCGCGACACGCTGGACCGGCTCCTCGAGGAGGGCGCCGAGCGGGCCAAGATCATGGCGGTCGCCATCCACCCCTACATCTCGGGGCAGCCGCACCGGATCAAATACCTCGAGCGTGTGTTCGATTATTGCCGGCAGCAGGAGGGTGTCGTGTTCATGAACGGGGCCGAACTGCTCGACTGGTATCGCGGCACGCAATCGGGCAGATAATCGTCCGAAGACCAACGGCAGGGGGGTGCGATGACGACCACGCACGAGTTCTTCCAGCGCAACCGCGACCAGCACCCGCCGGGGCACACGCCGGGCTACAAGACGTCGGTGCTGCGCTCGCCGCGGCTGGCTTTGTTTTCGCTGCAGAACTCGGAGTCCGAGGTGGCCGGGCCGGTATTCGGCCGTGAGGAATTGGGGCCGATCGACCACGATCTGATCCTCAACTACGCGAAGTCGGGTGAGCCGATCGGCGAGCGCACCATCGTGCACGGCCATCTGCGCGACGAGAACGGGCGCGGCATCCCGAATGCGCTGATCGAGGTGTGGCAGGCCAATGCCGGCGGGCGCTACCGTCACCGCAACGACACCTACCTGGCGCCGATCGACCCCAATTTCGGCGGCTGCGGCCGGATGATCACCGACGCCGACGGCTATTACATCTTCCGGACCGTGAAGCCCGGCGCCTACCCGTTCCGCAACTACGTCAATTCCTGGCGGCCAGCGCACATCCACTTCTCCTTGTTCGGCACCGGCTTCGCGCAGCGGCTGATCACGCAGATGTATTTCGAGGGGGACCCGCTGATCGCCGGTGACAGCATCGTCAACACCGTCCCCGACCCCGCCGCCCGGCAGCGCCTGGTGGCCGCACTCGACCTCAACGCCGCCGTGCCGCTCGACAGCCTGGCCTATCGCTGGGACATCGTGCTGCGCGGCAGCCGGCAGACCGTGTTTGAAAACAAGATGCAGGGAGCCTGATCGATGTTTCAGCCGCTGCCTTACCTGCACGAGACCCCGTCGCAGACTGCGGGGCCATACGTGCATATCGGCCTGATCCCGCACCAGGCCGGGTTCGACATCTTCGAACGGCCGTTCGGCCACGTGATTGCCGGACCAGGTGTGCGCGGCGAAAGGATCCGTATCGAGGGCCGCATTTTGGACGGCCTTGGCGACCCCTGCCGAGAAGTGCTGGTCGAGGCCTGGCACGCCGACGCCGACGGCCGCTACGACAGTGAAAAATTCCGCGGTTGGGGCCGGTCGGGCACGGACTTCGAGACCGGGCTTTACTCGTTCGAGACGATCAAGCCGGGCCGGGTCGCCGGGCGGCATGGCGGCCCGCAGGCGCCCCATGTCAGCCTGTGGCTGGTGTCGCGCGGCATCAACATCGGGCTGCAGACCCGCATGTACTTCGCCGACGAAGCGGACGCCAACGCCGAGGACCCGGTACTGCGCATCATCGACCCGGCGATCCGTCGCAACACCTTGCTCGCCCGGCGCGAGAACCGCGGCGGCGACGTGGTGTATGTGTTCGACATCCGCCTGCAAGGCGAAAGCGAGACGGTGTTCTTCGATGCGTAATCCTGTCGTGATCGCCTGCGCCATCACCGGCTCGGTGCCGCGCAAGAAGGACAACCCGGCCGTCCCCACCACGCCGGAAGAGCAGATCGAGAGCACCCAGGCCGCGTTCGAAGCCGGCGCCACCCTGGTGCATATTCACGTCCGCAACGCCGACGAGAGCCCGTCGAGCGACCCGGCGCTGTTCGCCCGGGTGCAGGAGGGGGTGCGGAAGCACTGCCCCGGCATGATCGTGCAGTTCTCCACCGGCGGCCGCGGGCGCGACCCCGCGGCGCGGGGCAACGCGCTCGACCTCAAGCCCGACATGGCGTCGCTCTCCACCGGGTCCGTCAACTTCCCGACCATCGTCTACGAGAACGGCGCCTCGCTCGTCACCGACCTCGCCACCCGCATGCAGATCCATGGCGTGCGGCCCGAGATCGAGCTGTTCGACCTCAGCCACATCCACGGCGCCCGGCGGCTGATCGACGCCGGGCTAATGGACGAGCGGCCGCATGTGCAGGTGGTGATGGGCGTCAAGAACGCATTGCCGGCCGAGGAGCACCTGCTCGATCTGATGCTGGGCGAGATCAAGCGGGTGATCCCGCACGCCACCTGGACCGCGGCCGGCATCGGCGTGAACCAGGCCCGGGTGATGGATTGGGTGCTGTCGCGCGGCGGCGACGGGGTGCGCACCGGGCTCGAGGACAACGTGCGGATCAGCAAGGAGCGGCTGGCCGCCAGCAACGCCGAGCTGGTGTCGATGGCGGCCATCGCGGTCGAGAAGCATCACCGCCGCGTCGCGACGGCGGCCGAAGCGAGGGCCGCGCTGGGCCTGGCGCCGCACCCGGGATGACCTTCGCCGCGCTGGACTCGGGCCTGACCGGCCCGCTGCTGGCGACTGAGCCGATGCGGGCGTGTTTCTCGGACGCGGCCCGGTTGCGCGCGATGCTGCAGGCCGAGGCGGCGCTGGCCCACGCCGAGGCGAAGTGCGGCCTGGCTCCGGAGGCGCTGGCGCCGGCCATCGAGGCGATCCGGCCGGAGCAGCTCGACGCCGCCGCGATCGGCCGGGCGACGGCGTTGTCGGGCGTGCCGACCATCCCGTTTGTGAAGGCCGTGCAAGCGCTGCTGCCGCCGGAGCTGGAGCGGGCGTTCCATCGCGGCGCCACGACGCAGGACATCCTCGACACCGCCCTGGTGCTGCAATGCCGGGATGCGCTGGACCTGTTGGCGGCCGATCTCGTGGCGGTGCTGGACGCGCTCTCGGCGATGGCGACGGCCCACCGGGCGACGCCTTGCGTTGGCCGCACCTATGGCCAGCACGCGGCGCCGATCACCTTCGGCTTCAAGGCCGCGGTCTGGCTGGCGGGCGTCGCCGAAGCCGCCGAGCGCCTGCCGGACACGCGCGAGCGGCTGCTCTCCGTCTCGCTGTTCGGGCCGGTCGGAACCTTGGCGGCGCTGCGGGACGAGGGACCGGACGTGCTGGACGGCGCCGGCGCTTTGCTCGGGCTCGGCGTTCCGCCAATCGCCTGGCATGCCCGTCGCGGACGCGTGGCCGAGGCCGGGTGCTGGCTGGCGTTGCTGGTGGGCGCGCTCGCGAAGATGGCGACCGACATCGCGAACCTGGCCTCGACCGAGGTGGGCGAGGCGGCGGAACCCTATGTGCCCGGCCGCGGCGGCTCCTCGGCGATGCCGCACAAGCGCAACCCGGTGTCCTGCACCGTCATCCTGGCCGCACACGGGGCGGCACCCGGCCTGGCCGCGACCCTGCTCGGCGCCATGGCCGCCGCGCATGAGCGGCCGGCGGGGTTGTGGCATGCCGAGTGGCACGCGATGCCGGCGCTGTTTGGCCTGGCGTCCGGCGCGCTGCACGAGGCGCGCACGCTGGCCGAGGGGCTGGAACTCGACCCGGATCGCATGCGCGCGAACATCGAGCTCACCCGGGGCCTGCTGTTCGCCGACGCGGCCGCCGGGCTGCTGACGCCGTCGCTGGGCCGTGAGGCGGCGCACCGCGCCGTCGAGCAAGCCGCCGACGCCGTCCGCAACGGCGAGGGCACCCTGGCCGATGTGTTGGCCCGCGGTCACCCGGATACCGATCTCGCCCCGGCCTTCGACCTCCAACCCGCCATCGCCGCCGCCGGCCCTTGGGTGGATCGGGCGGTCGCCGAGGCGGCGCGGGTGCGTTCCCTCCTGCAGAAAGGCTGAGCCATGCCGCTGATCGCCGCGAACGGCACCGAGCTCCACTACGACCTCGCCGGACCGGACGGGGCGCCCGTCATCGTGTTCTCGAACTCGATTGGCGCCACGCTAGAAATGTGGGAGGCGCAGGCGCGGGCGCTCTCGGGGCGTTACCGGGTGCTGCGCTACGACACGCGCGGGCATGGCCGCTCACCGGTGGTGGATGCGCCGATCACCCTCGACACGCTCGCCGCCGACATGGCCGGGCTGCTTGACGCGCTCGATATCGCGCGGGCGCACGTGGTCGGCTTGTCGCTCGGCGGCATGACCGCGCAGGCGTTTGCGGCGGCTTATCCGGACCGAGTGCACGGGCTGGTGCTGATGGCGACCTCGGCCTGGTTGCCGGACGGGCAATGGAACGAGCGCGGTGCCACGGTGCGGGCCGGCGGCATGGGCGCCATCGTGGACGCGGTCATGACCCGCTGGTTCACCCCGGCCTTTGCCGACGCGCCCGAAGCGCAGGCGCTGCGGCAGCGCTTCGTCGCCAACGACCCGCGCGGCTATGCGGTGTGCTGCGGCGCCATTGCCGCCATGGACCTCCGCACATCCAACCGCAGCATCACTGCGCCCACGTTGATCATCGCCGGCGCCAACGACCCGGCCACGCCGCCCGCCATGAGCGAGGACATCCGCGGCCGCATCCCCGGTGCCGAGCTGATCGTTGTGCCGCGCGCCGCGCACATCCTCAACATGGAGCAGGCGCGGCTGGTGAACCGCCACCTCGCCGGCTTCCTCGACGACTTTGGCGGCATGTCCACCCCCGCCTCGGGCGGCGTGCCGTTCGAGGCGGGGCTCGCCAACCGCAAGGCGGTGCTCGGCGCGGCGCATGTCGAACGGTCGCTGACCGGCGCCGGCGCTTTTGCCGCACCGTGGCAGGATTTCATCACGAGGGTGGCCTGGGGCGAGGTGTGGGGCGATCCGACCATCCCGCGCAAGACCCGGTCGCAGGTGACGCTGGCGTTGATGGTGGCGCTCGGCCGCGAAGAGGAGTTCAAGCTGCACGTCCGCCCGGCGCTGAAGAACGGCGTGACCCTGCCCGAGCTGCGGTCGCTGCTGATCCAATGCGCCGTTTACGCCGGCGTGCCCGCGGCCAACGGCGCGTTCCGCTGGGTGCGCGAGGTGTTGGGGAGCGAGCTGGACCTTTAGCCCGCGCGTCCGGCCTTGAACATCGTTGCGCGTGGGCGGCCGCATTGAGCTTTCCGGATGTGATCGGCTTGCTCGGCGTTGCGCTCTACGTCGGCGCCTATGCCAGCTTGCAGCTTGGGCTGCTCGGGCTGTCCGACCTCCGATATACCGCGCTGAACGCGGTCGGCGGCGTCGCCGTCATCTACTCGTTGATCTGGAGCTTCAACCTGGCCGCGTTCGTGACCCAGGTTCTCTGGCTTGTGTTCACGGTCGTCGGGTACGTGCGCGCGCGGCGGCCGTCGAGCTGAGGACGCCGCATCGCCGGCCGCGCTTGCCCGCGGCCCGACTCTCCCGCACGCTGCCGTTCGGACTGGGAGGAACAAAGGGATGCCGGATGGGGACGTGCGTGTGCCTGCGACGGAGATCGCCGGCTTCATCGCCCGCGCGCTGACCGCTGCCGGCCTGCCCGCCGCCGACGCCGCTTCGGCCGGCGACATGATGGCCCGCACGGACCTGCTCGGCGCCGATGGCCACGGCGTGTTCCGCTTGCCGAAATACGTCGCCCGCCTGCGCGCCGGCGGCGTCAACACCCACCCGAACATCCGCATCGACCGCCGCATGGGTGCCACGGCCGTGCTCGACGGCGACAACGGCATGGGGCAGCTCGTGATGCAGCGCGCCGCCCACTTGGCGGTCGACATCGCGCGCGAGCACGGGGTCGGCTGGGTCGGCGCGCACCACAGCAACCATGCCGGCGCCGCCGCGCCTTACGCGATGATCCCGCTGGAGGCCGGCATGATCGGCATCTACGTCGCGGTCGGCAGCGCCAACCACCTGCCGCCCTGGGGTGGGTCGGAGATGCTGCTGAGCACCAACCCGATCGCTGTCGCCATCCCCGCCGGGGAGGAGCGGCCGGTCCTGCTCGACATGGCGACCACGGTTGCCGCTTACGGCAAGGTGAAACTGGCGGCGCAGCGCGGCGAAACGATGCCCGAAGGCTGGATGGTGGACCGCGAGGGCAAGCCGTTGACCGATCCGCTGCGCGCCGCCGAGGGTTTCCTGCTGCCGATCGGCGGCGCCAAGGGCTTCGGGCTCGCGCTGGTGTTCGGGCTCCTGGCCGGCACGCTGAACGGCGGCGCCCTCGGCCGCGACGTGGTGGACTTCAACGCCGACGCCGCCGGCATCAGCAACACCGGGCAGTTCGTGGTGGCGCTCAACCTGGAGGCGTTCGGGGATCCGGCCGAGTTCCGCCGCCGGGTCGACACCGTGGTGCGCGACATGAAGTCCTCGCCGCTGCTGCCCGGCTTCAACGAGATCCGCATGCCCGGCGAGCGCAGCCAAACCTTGCGCGACGAACGCCTCCGCACCGGCGTCCCGCTGCCGTCGGCGCTGCGGGCCGAATTACGGGCGACGGCAACCGAACTCGGGATCGAGGTGCCAGGATGGCTCTGATGAGGATGGCTCCGGTGCGAACCACCCGACGCGTGCTGCCGATCATCCTGGCTATGCTGCCCTGGGCCGCGGCCCGGGCCGAGGACGACTACCCCAACCGCCCGATCCGCATGATCGTGCCGCTTGCCGCGGCCAGCGCAGTGGACAATGCGGCGCGCATCGTGACGCAGAAGATGGCCGACAGCATGGGCCAGCAGATCGTCATCATCAATCAGCCGGGCGCGTCCGGGGTGATCGGCGCCGACCAGGTGGCCCGTGCCTTGCCCGACGGCTACACGCTCGGCGGCTTCAACGACAGCATTCTGACGATGGTGCCGGTGACGCTGCCGAAGGTGCCGTGGGACCCATTGCGGGATTTCGCGCCGGTCTCCTTGGTCGGCACCATCGAGTTCGGGCTCATCGCCAACAACAAGGCGCCCTACAAGGATGCTGCCGGGCTGATCGAGGCCGCCAAGGCGAAGCCCGACAGCATCACCTATGGCTCGGGCGGCATGGGCAGTCCGCAGCACATCGCCATGGTGCTGTTCGCGGAGGGCGCCGGCATCAAGCTGCGGCACATCCCCTATCGCGGCGCCACCCAAGCCGCGACCGATGTCGCCGGCGGCCAGGTGGATGTCAGCCTGCAAGGCCTGCCGGTCGTGGCCGGGCTGGTGCGCGGGGGGCAGATGAAGCTGCTGGGCGTCGCCTCCGCGCAGCCCTTGGAACAGTTCCCCGGCGTGCCGACCATCGCCACCTCCGGTGAGCCCGGCTTCGCTTTCACCACCTGGTTCGGCATCGTCGCACCCGCCAAAACGCCGCAGCCCATCATCGACCGGCTGAACGCCGAGGTGGTCAAGGCGGTGGCCGATCCGGACGTGCAGCAGCGGCTGATCGCGCAGGGTTTCTCGGTGCGCGGCTCCTCCCCAGCCGAGTTACGGTCGGTCACGGAGTCGCAACTCGTGAAATACCGCAAGGTCGTCGAGGATGCCGGGCTCGCGCCGGGAAGATAATTGCTCCTGCCTGAACGGTTGCCTAAGAACTTCGTCGCGGATCTCTGCGTCGCGATCGGCGCCCATGTCGGCCACAATCCGCAGGCGACCGGCGGCTCGGGCCGATGTGGTAGCGTTTCAATCGTCGACGTTGCTGAAGTAGGCCTATAGCCGCCAATAGCGGAGCCCACGCGCAAGCCAGCAGCCGACCTCGACCGATTGGACGACGCCCGCGTCGTCCCGCCGGAACCCGAGCGTCCAGTCACCGGGTGGCGCGAAGTCGAGCGCGCGGGGGCAGGGCAGGGCCCACAGGTCGCGACCGATCGGTTCGAGCAGCTCCATTCGTCCCTGGCCGAGGAAGCCGGAGAACGCGCCGTACAGGGCACCGCCGGCGTCGGTGACCAGCAGCTCCGCGTCCAGCTCGCCGCAGCGATAGCGACCGGCCACGTCGCATGCCGGCTCCGTGGTCGCGACGGGGCGGAGGCGAACGCGCCGGTTCTCCAACGGCCGGGTCATCACCAGGTCCTGGCCATCGTGCTCGAGCCGCGTGCCGGCCACCCCGGCTGACCCGTCCGCCTGCACGTCGAGCAGCTCGGGCGACGGACCGTAACGCAGGCGCACCCGGCCCTCGTTCGGTTCAAGCTGCAGGGACAGTCCGGTTTCGGGGTCCTGGTAGGTGCCGAGCCAGGCCGGAGACGGCCGCGCAGCCAGGTCCGGGCGCTCCTCGCCCAGCACCGCGGCGAGCGCCTCGGACCCAAGCGAGTGTGCCTCGCCGGAGTGGTTGAACAGCACGACCACGGAGACGCGGTCCGACGGGGCATACACGCGATCGGCCCGCCAGCCGCGCAAGGCGCCGCCATGTCCGGTCACTGGCCGGTCTCCTTGGAGGCGGCGGCCGAGCCCGAACCCATACTCGGCCGGGGCGCCGTCGGCGAAGCGCACCGGGGCCGATAGCCGGCCGTAGAGCGATTGCGGATCGTCGCGGTTCGCGTCGATGAAGCGTTCCCAGGCGATCATGTCGTCGAGCGAGGCGCCGAGCCCGGCGTCGCCGGTCCAGACGATGCGGTTCTCGGCCGCGCGGAACCCGGCGGCTTGGTTGCCCTCATAGCCCTCGGTTCCGTCCGGCATGGCCCGCGTATCGGCGGCGAGGAGTGCCGACGCCATCCCGGCCGGCTCGAACACGCTCTTGCGCAACAACTCGGCAAACGACCGCCCGGTGCGCTCCGCGGCAGCGTCGGACAGGATGCGGAAATTCTGGTTGCAATAGGAATAGCGAGTACCGGGCATGAACTGCAGCGTTCGGGTGCCGCCGATGACCCGCTCCGCCTCGGCATCGCCGAATGCCGATTCCGCCGGCGCACCGTGCAGCATCGCGATCGCCCAATAGTCGCGCAACCCGGATTGATTGTGACACAGGTGCAGCGCCCCGGGCGGCGGCTGCTCGAGCCGAGGCAGCCGGGCCGCGACATCGGCGTCGAGCACCGTCGGGTCGGGGAAGGCGTCCAGCACCACGGCACAGGTGAACTGCTTCGTGATCGAGCAGACGCGCACCAGGGTCGCCGGCGTGAAGGGGATGCGGCGCTCGGCGTTGGCGAAGCCCCAGGCGTGACGAACCAGCACCTCGCCGTCCCGCAGCACCGCGAGTGCGCCGCCCGGCCCCTTGTAGCGGGACGGCAAGTCTCGCAGCAGCCGGTCGAGACGGCCGGACAGGGTCGCGCTCATTCCCCCGACGCTACGGGTCGATGACGGCGGCGCATCCGTCAGTGGGCGCCGCCGCCACATGGCCGACCACGGGCACGATTTTCAGCGCCGCCGAGGTGATCCGGCACGGTGCGGCGACTGCGCCGCAACCCGACAGGAACAACAAAGAAAGCATGAGCAAACGCTTCATGATGAGAGCCTAAGCCTCCAACTCCTCACGCAGCAACTCAAGTTCGAGCCACCGCTCCTCCGCGGCGGCGAGCTTGCCCTGCGCGTCCTGCAAGGTATCGGTCGCTCGTTTGAACGCCGTCTGGTCGCGCCGGTAGAGGTTCGGGTCGGACAAGATCCGCTGCTGCACCTGGATCTGGTTCGCGAGCCGCGCCATTTCAGCTGGCAGCGACTCCAACGCGTGCTTGTCCTTGTACGACAGCTTGCGCGGCGCCCCCTTGTCCGGACCCTGCGGCTTTGGACCCGTCCGGCCGCGCTCCGATGCCGGTGCGGACGCGGTGCCGCGTTGCAGCAGCATGTCGCTGTAGCCGCCGGCATACTCGACCCACTTGCCGTTGCCCTCTGATGCCAGCGTGGATGTGACGACGCGGTCGAGGAAATCGCGGTCGTGGCTGACCAGGAGCACGGTGCCCGGGTATTCCGACAGCATCTCCTGCAGCAGATCGAGCGTCTCGAGGTCGAGGTCGTTGGTCGGCTCGTCCAGCACCATCAGATTGCTCGGCCGGGCGAGCGCGCAGGCCAGCAACAGCCGGCCGCGCTCGCCTCCGGACAGCACGCCGACCGGGGTGCGCGCCTGTTCCGGCTTGAACAGGAACTCCTTCATGTAACCGATCACGTGCCGCCGCTCGCCGCCGACGTCCACCTGGTCGCCGGCCCCCCCGGTCAGCGTCTCCGCGAGAGTCTTCGTCGGATCGAGCGCCGCCCGCTGCTGGTCGAGCGTGACCTCGGCGAGGTTGGTGCCGACCCGGACCTCGCCGCTGTCGGGCGTGCTCTTACCGGTCAGCAGGTTGAGCAGCGTGGTCTTGCCGGCGCCGTTCGGGCCGACGATGCCGAGCCGGTCGCCGCGCAGCACCCGCATCGTCAGGTCGCTCACCACGTCCTTGTCGCCGTACGCCTTGCCGACATGCTCGGCGACGGCGACCAGCTTGCCCGAAAGGTCGGCGTCGCTGGCCGCCAGCCGCAGCGTGGCCGCGGCGCCGCCGGCCTCGCGCCGCTTCTGCCGCAACGCGCCCAATTCGCCAAGGCGGCGCACGTTGCGCTTGCGCCGGGCCGTGACGCCGTAGCGCAGCCAGTCCTCCTCGCGCAGGATTTGGCGTCCGAGCTTGTGCAGGTCGCGCTCGGCTTCCGCCTCGACCTCCTCGCGCCATGTCTCGAAATGGGCGAAGCCGCGGTCGATCCGCCGGGTCACCCCGCCATCGAGCCAGACGATGCTCCGCGTCAGCGTTTCCAGCAGGCGGCGGTCATGGCTGATGAGCACGATGCCGGCGCGAAGCGACTTGAGCTCGGCTTCCAGCCATTCGATGGCGGGCAGGTCGAGGTGGTTGGTCGGCTCGTCCAGCAGCAGCAGGTCGGGCTGCGGCGCCAATGCGCGCGCCAGCGCCGCCCGGCGCTGTTGACCGCCCGAAAGCTGCGCGGGGTCCTCGCGCCCGGACAAGCCGAGTTGGTCGAGCAGGGCAGCCGCCCGGTAATGGTCCTCCTGCGGCCCCATCCCGGCCTCGACATAGTCGCGCGTGGTGGCGAAGCCCGACAGGTCGGGCTCCTGCGGCAGGTAGCGCAAGGTCGTGCCCGGCTGCAGGAAGCGGGTGCCGGCATCCGGCTGCAGCATTCCCGCGGCGATCTTCATGAGCGTGGACTTGCCGGAGCCGTTGCGGCCAACCAGGCAGATCCGCTCCCCTGAGCCGACGGCCACCTCGGCGCCGGCCAGCAACGGCGCCGAGCCAAGTGCGAGGTGGATGTCTTGCAGCAGCAGCAACGGGGGTGAGGCCATGCGCGCGGTATGGGGGTGGCCCGGCGCGCGTGCAAGCGAGCGTTGCCCTGCAACGACTCCGTGAGGCCAGGGTTGAAAGCATGCGCACGGGCCGAGCGCGTCTCTCGATGAGCAATACAACCTGAGCGCGAAAAGATCTTCGTGTCGGCAAGAGGTCGTTAACTATTCGCGCCTACAACCTGTCCTGCGAACGACCCCGCGATGTTCAACCAAGGAGACCGACGATGACCATGATCATGACTTCTGCCCCGGTGTGGATGGGTTTCGTGGCTTGCAGCCAGTTGATCCTGGCGGGCGTGCTCGGGTTCTGCATGCTCGACGGCAAGATGCAGCTCGCACGCCACTGACAGCAAACTAAGCCTGCCGCCGGAACTGGTTCGGAGCCCGGCCGTAGTGCCCGCGACCCCCGAACGAAGCTTACGGCGACGTGTACGAGAACTGATCGACTGCTAACTGAGTTGCCGAATTCGAAACCGAAGACGCCAGACCCGAAGGAGGCCGCCACGCTGCACGACCTGCTTGGCGGCAAGTATCGGGATTCCGACCCTCGCCACCTACATGTTGCAAAATCTCAATTCCCGGCTCAAGTCGAAGTCGCGTTAGTCTCACGAATTGGTGTCCAGCATCTTCGCCAAGGAGACTGGCCAAGTCGGGCCGGTCAGCGATGGCGTGGCGCTGCTCAACACCCGGCAGTGGCAATAAGACGTCCGGCGCCGATGTGACGAGGCGCCGTTCCCGGACATGAAAGATGTACGGTCTGCCGCGTTGTTTCTCTCGTACCGGGGCGGCGCGATCCCGGTGAACAGCAGCAGCGTGTCCTGGAACGTGGACCTTATTACGACGACCGCCAGCTTGATTATCGACTTGCTGGAGAATCTCCATTTGGAGGGCTGGTAGCAGGCGGTCAGGCGTTCGCGCCTCGAACCGCCGCCACAACGGCCGCTGTGACCTCTTTGGTCGTCGCCTTGCCGCCCAGGTCCGGCGTGATCACGCCGTCCCGGCAGACCTGCTCCACCGCCCGCATCAGAGTTGCCGCAGCAGCCGGCTCACCCAGGTGTTCAAGCATCAGCGACGCCGTCCAGAACGTCGCGACCGGGTTGGCGATCCCCTTGCCGGTGATGTCGAATGCGCTGCCGTGAATCGGCTCGAACATGCTGGGAAAGCGGCGCTCCGGGTCGACGTTGCCGGTCGGCGCGATGCCGAGCGATCCCGCCAGGGCGGCCGCCAGATCCGACAGGATGTCGGCGTGCAAGTTGGTGGCGACCACGGTGTCAATCGACTGCGGCTTCAGCACCATCCGCGTGGTCATCGCGTCGACCAGCTCCTTGTCCCAGGTCACGTCCGGGAACTCGGCCGCGACCTGAGCCGCGATCTCGTCCCAGAACACCATGCCGTGCCGTTGCGCGTTGCTTTTGGTCACCACCGTCAGCAGCTTCCGCGGCCGGCGTCGCGCCGCGTCGAACGCGAACCGCATGATGCGTTCGACCCCGCGGCGGGTGAAGATGCTCGTTTCGGTCGCGACTTCCTCCGGCAAGCCCCGGTGCGCCCGGCCGCCATTGCCGGAATACTCGCCCTCGCTGTTCTCCCGCACGATCAACCAGTCGAGCGTGTCGGCCGTCACGTTCCGCAGCGGACTGGTCACGCCCGGCAGAATGCGCGTCGGCCGGATATTCGCATACTGGTCGAAGCCCTGGCAGATGGGCAGCCGCAGTCCCCACAGTGTGACGTGATCCGGAATGTCGGCGGCGCCCACGGCGCCGAACAGGATCGCGTCGGCGCCGCGGATCTGCTCCAACCCATCGGCCGGCATCAAGGCGCCGGTGCGACGGTAGCGCTCCGACCCCCAATCGTAACCGGTGACGTCGAGCCGGAAACCGCCATCCCGCGCTGCCACCGCCTCCAGCACCTCGAGCCCGGCGTTGATCACCTCGGGTCCGATGCCGTCCGCAGGGATGGACGCGATCTTGTATTGCCGCATGAGAACCTCGTTGTCGGGACGTGCCGCAGCGTAGCGGGCCGAAGCGTAGCGGGCGACGGGCAGCGGCCGACGGTGTAGCGATCGTGTCCGCTCAGCACCAGACCCCGCCAGGCCCGCGTCTTGCACGGTCGGTCAATGCCCGGCAGATAAGCAGGGCTGTGTGTGCCGCCGGGGAGCCGTTTATGCGCCGATTGATCGTGACCCTGCTTGCCGCAACCGTCATCACCGGCACCGCCCAAGCCCAGAACCTGCGCATCGCCCTGACCGAGGATCCCGATGCGCTCGACCCGACCTTGGCCCGCACCTACGTCAGCCGCATCGTATTCGCGTCATTGTGCGACAAGCTGTTCGACATCAACGAGAAGCTCGAGCCCGTGCCGCAGCTCGCCACGGGCTATGAATGGGCGTCGCCGACCGAGCTCGTGATCAAGCTGCGTCCCGGCGTGGTGTTCCATGACGGCGAGAAGCTCGACGCGGCGGCCGTGAAATACTCGCTCGAGCGGCACCTCACGATGGTCGGCAGCTTCCGACGCAGCGAGATCAACGCGATGGACCACATCGACGTGGTGGATCCGCTGACGGTCAAGATCGTGCTCAAGGCGCCGTCGTCACCGTTCCTGGCACAGCTCACCGACCGCGCCGGCATGATCGTCTCGCCCAAGGCGGCCGAGGCGGCGGGCAAGGATTTCGGCCTCAAGCCGGTTTGCGCTGGTCCGTTCAAGTTCGTTGAACGGGTCCCGCAGGACCACATCACCCTGGAGCGCTTCCCGCAATATTGGGATGCGGGCGCCATCAAGCTCGAGCGGGTGACGTTCCAGCCGATCCCGGACAGCTCCATCCGGCTGGCGAACCTCACCGCCGGCAGCATCGACCTCGTGGAGAACATCACGCCGACCGACGTCGAGACGGTGAAGAAGAACCCGCGCCTGAAAATGGTGATCTTCGACAGCCTGGGCTTCCAGACGATCGCCTTCAATGTCGGTAACGGTGAGCGGGCCAAGGCGCCGATCGGCGCGGATGCCCGCGTGCGCCGGGCGTTCGAAGCGTCGCTCGACCGCGATGCGCTGGTGCAGGTCGTCTACAACGGCCTGCTGACCCCGACTGCGCAGGTCGAGCCGCCGAGCAGCCCGTTCTACGACGCCGCCGTCAAACCGCCGCCGCGCGACCTCGCCAAGGCGAAGGCGCTGCTCAAGGAGGCTGGCGTCACCCAGCCGGTGGTGGTCAATCTCACCGTCCCGAACAACCCGGACCTGCGCCAGGTCGGCGAGATCATCCAGGCGATGGCCGGCGAGGCCGGGTTCGACGTGCATCTGACCGCCTCCGAGTATGCCTCGGCGCTTTCCGCGGCCAGCCGGGGTGAGTTCGAGGCGTTCGTGACGGCCTGGTCGGGCCGCGTCGATCCGGACGGCAACCTGTTCAGCTTCCTGCACAGTGATGCAGCATTGAACGACGGCAAATACGCCAATCCGCAGGTCGACGCCGTGCTCGAGAAAGCGCGCGCGATCGCCGACGTCGGTCAGCGGCGGGCGCTCTACGACGAGTTCTGGAAGCTGACGCAGCAGGACCTGCCGATCCTTTATTTGTGGCAGCTGAAGCACCTCGCCGGGATGTCGGCCAAGGTGACCGGCTTCCGGCCGGTGCCGGACGGCATGATCCGGCTGCAGGGCGTGAGCCTGGGCGGCTGACCCGGCATGCGCTCGCATCTCGGGGCCCGCATCCTCCAGGTCATCCCGACCGTGCTGCTGGTCAGCATCCTCGTGTTCGCGCTGCAGCAGCTGATGCCCGGCGACCCCGCCGTCGTGCTGGCCGGCGAGGAACGCGGCGACCCGCAGGTGCTGGCGCAGATCCGCGCGGAGCTGTGGCTCGACCGGCCGCTGGTCGTGCAATACCTGCATTGGATCGGCGGCGTGCTGCACGGCGATCTCGGATTCAGTTGGCGTATCCGCCAACCCGTGGCGCAGCTCGTGCTGACCAAGCTGCCCGTCACCCTGCAGCTTGGTGCGATGGCGTTCGTGATCGCGCTCGCGATCGGCGTGCCGATGGGTATCCTTTCGGCCGTGTTCCGTAACCGCCCGCTCGACTACCTGGCGAACTTCGCGGGCCTGGCCGGGCTGTCGACGCCGAACTTCTGGCTCGGCATCATGCTGATCCTGCTGGTGTCGGTGAATCTCGGTTGGTTGCCGCCGTCGGGCTACGTGCCGCTGACCGAGGATTGGCGGATGTCGCTGGCCACCACAATCATGCCCGCCTTCGTGCTCGGCAACGCCATCGCCGCCATCCTGATGCGCCACACCCGCAGCGCCATGCTGACCGCGCTCGACCAGGATTATGTGCGCACGGCGCGCGCGAAAGGCTTGCGCGAGTTCCGCGTCGTGCTGCGCCACGCCTTCCGCAATGCGCTGGTGCCGGTGGTGACCTTGGGCGCGCTCGAACTCGGCACGCTGCTGTCCGGCGCCGTGCTGACCGAGCAGGTGTTCAGCATCCCGGGCTTCGGCAAGCTGGTCGTCGATGCCGTGTTCAATCGGGACTACCCGGTGGTACAGGGTGTCGTGCTCGTCACGGCCTGCCTGTACATCCTGCTCAACCTGCTGGCGGACGTGCTTTATTCCGTCATCAATCCGCGGCTGCGCACGGCATGAGCGCCGTCGTCGGCGCGGCCATCCCGAAGCAGCCGGCGGTCCGCAGCCCGGCCTCGCTGGCCTGGGCGCGGTTCGTCGGACGCCCGGCTGCAGTGTTCGGCCTAATCGTCATCCTGCTGCTCGTCTTGGTGGCGGTCGCAGCTCCCTGGGTGGCGCCATACGATCCGACCGCCACGAGTTGGTCACTGGTGCGCAAGGCGCCGTCCTGGGCGCATTGGATGGGCACCGACGAGAACGGCCGCGACGTGCTGTCGCGGGTGATCTATGGCTCCCGCGCCTCGCTGCTGGCGGGCGTGGTGTCGGTCGGCATCGCCGGCGGGGTCGGCGTGCCGGTGGGCTTGCTGGCCGGGTTTCTGGGCGGCTGGGTGGACGTGGTGGTGGGGCGGATCGTCGATGCCATGCTGTCCTGTCCGTTCCTGATTCTGGCCATCGCGCTGGCGGCGTTCCTCGGCCCGGACCTCACCAACGCGATGATCGCGATCGGCGTCACGGCGGCGCCGGTGTTCGTCCGCGTCGCCCGCGGCGCGACGATGGATGCGGCGACCAACGAATATGTCGAAGCGGCGCGCGCCCTCGGCAATCCGCCCTGGCGGGTCGCGATCCGGCATGTGGCGCCCAACATCCTGCCGCCGGTGCTGGTGCAGGCGACGCTCGCCATTGCCACCGCCATCATCGCCGAGGCGAGCCTGTCGTTCCTGGGACTCGGGCAGCAGCCGCCGGCGCCGAGCTGGGGCAGCATGCTAAACTCGGCGCAACGGTTTTTGACGCAAGCGCCGTGGCTCGCCATCTTCCCGGGGGCGGCGATCTTTGTGGCCGTACTGGCCTTCAACCTGGTGGGTGACGGACTGCGCGACGCGCTGGACCCGCGCCGCCGCTGAACGGACGGGATCGTCCGGGGAGTATCATGGGTAACATACGCGTCGCGGTGATGGACGATTGGCAGGGCGTGGCGCGCGGAGCGACGGATTGGGCGCCGCTCGAGGCCCGGGCCGAGGTGGTGTTTTTCGGCCAGGCTTTCGCGACCGAGGACGAGGCGGCGCATGCATTGGCTGAGTTCGACGTCGTCATCCCGATGCGGGAGCGGACGCCGTTCACCGCCGGGCTGCTCGGGCGGCTGCCGCGGCTGCGCATGATCGCGCAGACCGGTGGCCGCGCCATGACCATGGACCTCGACGCCGCGACCAAGGCCGGTGTGCTGGTGTGCAACACGCTGGGCGAGCGCTCGTCGATCGGCACGGCGGAACTGGCACTCGGCCTGATGCTGGCCGCGGCGCGGCGCATCCCGCAAGGCGATGCGGCGATCCGCAGCGGACACTTCCAGGAGGGCGTCGGCGTCGGGCCGGTGCTGCACGGCCGCACGCTCGGGATCATCGGGTTCGGCCGCATCGGCGCCCGGGTCGGCGGCTTCGGCCGGGCGCTCGGCATGGACCTGGTGGCTTGGTCGCCCAACCTGACCGCCGAGACCGCAACCGCCGGCGGCGCCCGCCTGGTCGACCGCGACACCCTGCTCGCGACCGCCGACGTCATCAGCCTGCATGTCGTCTTGTCGGCACGGTCGCGCCACATGCTGGGTGCAGGGGAGTTGGCGCGGATGAAGCCGGGCGCGATCTTGGTCAACACCTCGCGCGGCCCGCTGGTGGACGAGGCGGCGCTCGTAACGGCGCTGCACGAGGGTCGGATCTTGGCCGGGCTCGACGTTTACGGGCAGGAGCCGCTGCCGCCCAACGCACCGATCCGCTCGGCACCGAACTGCGTGCTGACGCCGCATCTCGGCTACGGCACCACGGACGTGTTCCGGCAATTCTACCGCGAGTCGGTCGAGAACATCCTGGCTTTCCTGGATGGCGCGCCGTTGCGGATGGTGAACCCGGCGGCGATCGGCCGGTAACGAAGCAAAACAAAGGAGGGAACAGCATGCGCGCCTGGGCAGTGGTCGAGAACGGGCAGGACCTGCAGGAACTGGAATGGCCGACCCCGGAGCCGAAAGGCACCGAGGTGCTGCTGGAGGTGACCCATTGCGGGGTGTGCCACAGCGACCTGCATATCTGGGAGGGCTGGTACGATCTGGGAGGCGGCAAGCGCATGTCGCTGAAAGACCGGGGTGTGACGCTGCCGCTGGCGATGGGGCACGAGATCGTGGGCCGGGTCGCCAAGCTCGGGCCGGACGCGAGCGGCGTCGCGGTCGGCGACGTCCGGATCGTGTTCCCCTGGGTCGGTTGCGGCCACTGCGACATGTGCCTGTCCGAGCAGGACAACATGTGCGTCGTGGGCCGCAGCCTGGGCGTGTTCCAGAACGGCGGCTACGCGACCCACGTGCTCGCGATGCATCCGCGGCATCTGATCGACCCCGGCACGCTGGATCCGGCCTTGGCCGCGACCTACGCCTGCTCCGGCATCACCGTCTACTCGGCGATCCGCAAGATCATGCCGATCAAGCCGACCGAACCGGTCGTTTTGGTGGGCGCCGGCGGGCTGGGCTTGGCGGCGATCAGCGTGCTGAAGGCGCTCGGTCACGAGGCGATCGTCTCGGTGGACGTCGATGCCGGCAAGCGCGAGGCCGCATCGGCGGCGGGCGCCACCGCCGTCGTCGATGGCAGCGGCGAGGGCGTGACGGACCGCATCCTCGCGGCAACCAGCGGCCCAGTGCTGGCCGTGATCGACATGGTCAATGGCACCGCCACCGCGGCATTCGCCTTCGCGGCCTTGCGCAAGGGCGGCAAGCTGATCCAGGTGGGGCTGTTCGGCGGCGAGTTGACGCTGCCGCTGCCGATCATGCCGACGCGTGCGCTGACGGTACAGGGCAGCTACGTCGGCAACCCGCAGGAGCTGCGCGAGCTCGTGGCGTTAGCGCAGTCCGGGCAGGTCGCGCCGATCCCGATCACCCAAGTTCCGCAGCAGGAGGCGAACGCGGCGCTGATGCGGCTGCGGTCCGGCGCGGTCACCGGCCGGATCGTCCTCACGGCCGCGGCTGGGTAGAAGGCGGGGAGCTTCGAGCCCCCCGGCACTTGGCTTACATCATCACCCGAGCCAACCGGCTCGGGTGATGCCCGCTAATCTGGGTTTGGTTGGGCGGCTCCTATGCGGCCGCGACAGCCATGCGCGGTTCGGCAACGGGCGAGATTGAGCGGACCATCGATTGCGCCTGGGCGAGACGACGCATCAGTGGCAACGCGTAGCTCAGCCGGCGCTCGAGTTCCGGTCGGACCCGGTCGAACTTGGCCGCCTTGCCATCCTGCAGGAGCGAGTACACTTCGTCGGACACGTTCAGGATGTTCAGCCGTTCCACCTCCGGCATATCCAGCTGCGTGGCCACCCGATCGAAGTCGCGGAACTTCTCCAGGACCGCTGCCATCGAGTAACCCGGTCTAGACATACGCACCTCCGACGCCGCACCGCGACTACATACAAGAGGCGCACTGCGAGTTAAAGGTGTCGATGACGGAACAATAACGAAACCAACGTTTCCTGCCGTTGCCAAAGCTCGTTGCACGCCGGCCCGAAGACTCCTGACGAAACGGCCGGGAATAATGCCCTGCAGGCCCGTCCCGAACGCCGATTTAGATCAGCCCGAGAGTGCTGCCCGGCTTCCCGGTCGGCAGCGCGCTGCGCACGTCAGCCGCGGGACGCATCCGCCCCAGCGACAACTCGCCGCCCTCCGTCCGCCGCTCCGACTTGCTCGACGCGGCGCGCAACAGCGCGGCGACGAAGGAGCGCCCCCAGCCCAGCGCCGACGTGTCCTCAATCGCCGCCCAGCTTGCCCGCCAGCGGGCCTTGCGGTCGGCCAGGCTCATGGTGAGCGCGGTGTCGATCGCATCGGCGAGCTCGTCGACGTCATAGGGATTGACGATCACCGCGGATTCGAGCTGCCGCGCAGCCCCGGCGAAACGCGACAGCACCAGCACGCCTGGATCCTGCGGATCTTGCGCAGCAATGAACTCCTTGGCGACAAGGTTCATGCCGTCGCGCAGCGGCGTGACGAGGCCAACCCGCGCCTCGCGCATGTAGCCCGCCATGGTCGCGCGCGCCCCGGCTCGGGCGATCAATCGCAACGGCGTCCAGTCCGGCTCGCTGAACAGGCTGTTGATGCCGCCCGCCTCCTGCTCGATCTGGTTGCGCAGGTCCTTGTAGGCGATGACATCCTTGCGGCTCTCGGCGGCAACCTGCAGGAAGGTGACGCGGCGATGGAAGTGCTGCCGCGTTTCGAGCAGGCGGCGATAACCGGCCAAGCGCTGCGGCAGCCCCTTGGTCGGGTCCATCCGGTCGACGCCGAGGATCAGTTGCTGCCCGGCCAGGCTGCGGCGCAGGCGCTCGGCCGGAACCGAGCGCCAGGCATCCTCGGCGGTGGCGGCGAACTCGCGCGCGTCGATCTCGACCGGGAACACGCCGAGCCGCACCCGCCGCTCGTCGAACCGCAGCCAGCCGCCAGGCTGCCGTTGCGCGTCCGTCAGGCGGGTGGCGGATTCGGCGAAGTTGTCGAGGTCGTTCTGGGTCTGGAAACCGAGCAGGTCGGCGGCCATCAGGTCGCGCACGAGATTGCCGGCTTCCGGGACGCTCAGCAGCATGTCGGGCGAGGGGAACGGGATGTGCAGGAAGAACCCGATCGGCGCGGTGACGCCCTGGGCACGCAGCATCGCCGGCATGCACATCAGGTGGTAGTCGTGCACCCAGATCATGTCGGTGGGCGTGAGCATCGGCACGAGGGCGTCGGTGAAGCGCTGGTTGACGGCGCGGTAGATGACCGCGTTACGCCGGTCGAACGTCATCATCTCCGGCATCGAGTGCAGCAACGGCCACAAGGTGCTGTTGGCGAACTCGTTGTAGTAGCGCTCGTGCTCCTCGACGTTGAGGTCGAGCGTCGCGAAACGGACCTGGCCAGCGTCGAGCCGCTTGGGCGTGTCAGACGGCGTATCGACGATGCGCCCGCTCCAGCCGAACCAAAGGCCGCCGCGGTTCTCCATCAGCGCTTCCAGGGCCACCGCCAGACCGCCGGCCTGGGCACCGGCCGCAGACGGCGCCGGCACCCGGTTGCTCACAACGACAAGTCGGTTCATCGGGCCTCCAGGACGGCAACGGGAAGTTCTGCCAGCAACTCCGACACCAACATCCGGGCAGGGCACACCCGGTTAGAGTCGGATGCCAACACATCCTTCATCGATCTACCAATGAAGTTACGCGGAACATGGATCATGGTTTCGCCCCACTGTTCCGGCTCAATTAACGGCTGGCCTTTGGACAGCGCGAGCCCGGCCGGGCAACGCGTCACCAGCACGAGCACCGAGCCTTCCTCATGCGCACGATTGAAGGCAAAAACGTGGTCGGCCCGTTCGCCTTCGATCCGGAGCGGCTGATAGGCGCCAAGCGTGAACAGCTCCGGTTGCGCGGCCCGCAAATGCAACAGCCGGGTGATGATCGACTGCTTAACCCGGCCGTCGTGCCAGTGGCGGAGCAAGCGTCCAGGCGCCTCGCCTTGCTCGAGCGCGGCCTCGCGCGCCGGGTAATCCACCGGGCGCCGGTTGTCGGGGTCGACCAGCGACAGGTCCCAGAAATCGGTGCCTTGATAGAGGTCGGGAATGCCCGGGGCTGGTCAGCCGCAGGACAGCCTGCGACAGGCCGTTGATGGCGCCGTAAGGCCCGATCTCCGCCGCGAAGGCTGCGATCTCGGCAGCCACCGGACGGTTGGGATCGAGCGACCCGGCCAGCACCGCTTGCGCCGCCCCTTCGTAATCCTCGTTCGGCACCACCCAGCCGGAATGCCGCTTTGCTTCCCGCAACGCTTTCTGCATCCAGGCGGCAACCCGGTCGCGATACGCGGCCAGGCCCTCGGCGTCGTCGGGCTTCAGGTCCGGCGGCCAGGCCGCGACCAGCATCTGGTATAGCATCAGCTCGTCGGCCGGATCGGGCGCCGGGCCTTGCAGGTCGCGGCGAAACGGCGCGTTGAGCCGCAGCCACCGCCCGGCGGCCGCTTCCCACTGCTCGGACATGCCGCTCAGCACGGCGAGCCGCATGCGGGTATCCTCACCGCGCTTGTGGTCGTGCGTCGCGGTGGCGAGCAGCGCATGCGGGAAGCGCCGCTGCCGTTCCTTGTTGGCGGCATGGAAGCCGGACGGCGAAAGCGCGAACTGCGACGGCTCGCTGCCGACCTCGTTGCGCGACAGCAGCCGGCCGTAGCGGTAGAAGGCGGTGTCCTCCACCGACTTCGCCGCCGTCGGCGCCGAAAGCTGCTGGAAGCGGACCATCGCCCGCAGCCACTCCTGCCGCCTCGTGCCGGCCTTGCCGTCGCGCAGGCCCTCGCCGGTCACCCACTTCGCCACCAGCTCCAGGAGTTCGCGATCGGCAATACGCACCGTCCGCCGGGCACCGGCCATCGCCCACTCCATCGCCCGCTTGTCGGGTTCGGAGACGCCGCCCGGACCGGCGTAGATGCGGTAGGTGTGGAAATGCACCAGCAGCTCGGTCAGCACTAGGCGGATGCCGGTCAGCGTGAAGTCGCGGGTGGCGAGGTCGCGCTTGGCCACGCGATGCAGCGCGGTCGCGGTGTTGAACAGCTCGCTGGCCAGGTTCTCGCGCAGGATCTGCCGCCGCGCCGCCTGTGCCTCGATCTCGAATTCGCCGGGGCGGCCGGTCAGCGAGGTCCACATCGCCGTCAGCTTATCCTCGCCGGCGGGGTCGTGCAGCACCGCGCCGACGTCGTTCATGAAGTCGTAACCGGTGGTGCCGTCGGTCAGCCAATCGCCGGCCAGCCGCTCATGCGCGAACAGGATCTTCTCGATCCACAGGATGGCGGGTTGGTCGCGCAGCCCTTCGGGGCGGCGCGCCGTGAGCGCATCGAGGCGGCGGCGCAGCTTGCGGCAATAATCACGCGGGCTCGCGAGACCATCCACGTGGTCGATGCGCACGCCGTCGATCAGGCCTTCCTCGTAGAGGCGGAACACCGTGCGGTGCGTGTCCTCGAACACTTCGGGGATCTCGACCCGCACGCCCGCCAGGCCGTTGACGTCGAAGAACCGGCGCCAATTGATCTCGTCGGTCGCCGCCCGCCACCAGGCCAGCCGGTAAGCCTGCCGCTCCAGCAGGCGGTGGAGCAGCTCGCGCCCGGTCGGCGTTTTGGCGTCGTAGGCGGCCAAGGCTTCCGTGATCGCCCTTGCATAAGGCGGATGCAGCAGTTCCTCGCGGGCCGCCTTGGCGGCGGCGCGCACATCGGCGCTGCCGCCGGCGCCGAGCTCGGCGAACATTCGGGCCGGGCCTTCCAGCGGGCCGCCGACCGTCAGCAGCACCGCCGCGTAGTCGCGCGGGCTGATCGGGAACCAGTGGTCGTGGTAGGCGACGTAAAGCCGACCGCTGCTCTCGTTGAAGCGCAGCACCAGCTCGGCATTGTCGAGGCAGGTCCCGTACGGGCTGCCGAGGAAGGGCGCCAGCATACGGCCGCGCAGGCTTGCGTCCGGCGGATCCCAGTCGATGTCGAAATACTCGGCATACGGACTGGCCCGGCCCCATTCGAGCACGTCCATCCACCATGCGTTGTCGTGGTCGCCGACGCCCATGTGGTTCGGCACAATGTCAAGGATCAACCCCATGTCGCGCTCGCGCAGTACGGCCATCAGCCGCCGCAATGCCGCCTCGCCGCCGAGCTCGGGGTTGATCGCGTTGTGGTCGACGATGTCGTAGCCGTGGGTCGACCCGGCGCGGGCCTTCAGCAGCGGCGAGGCGTACAGGTGGCTGATGCCCAGCCGGTCGAAGTAGGGCACCAGCCGGGCGGCGTCGTCGAGGGTGAAATCCTTGTGGAACTGGAGCCGAGCGGTGGCGGAGAGCGGTTTCATACGGCGGGTTCGGCCTTCACATGCGGGGGCGTCAGGGGAGCGAGCCGTGCGGCAACGCGCGGGTCGTCCAGCAGCTTTGCGGCCGGGCCGGTCAGGCGGCGCTGCCAGTTGGGATGGTCGCTCATGGTGCCGGGCAAGTTCGGCTGCTCCGGCAGCGCGAGCGCGTCCTCGATCGGCAGGATCACCAGGTCGCAGGCGGCGGTCGCGAGATGCCGGACGGCGGCGTCGGCCACCTCGGCGGTGTCGTCCAGCGCCGGCGCCGGGCCGGTCGCGGCACCGCTATGCTGGAACGCCGCCCAGAGCGCGGTGCGGTCGGTGATCCGCTCGGCCTCCTCCTGGGCTTGGCGCTCGGCGCCGCCCGAGACGCCGAGGCGGCCGCGCCATTCAAGGTCGCGACCGGCCCACCAACCCGCGACGGTCGAAAGGTCGTGCGTGCTGGTCATGGCGACGGCCGGCTTGGTCCAGCTCCGCGGGTCGAGGAACAGGCCGTGGCGCTTCTCGAACCAAAGCACCCGCATGCCCAAGGTGCCGGCGGCGGCGAGCCGGTCCTGGAACCCGTCGGGGATGGTGCCGAGATCCTCGCCGAGCACGATCGCCCGATTGCGCGACGATTCGAGGGCGATCAGCCGCAGCATGTCCTCGAGCGGGAAGGCGATATAGGCGCCGTCGCGGGCCGAGGCGCCGTCCGGCACCACCCACAACCGGGCCAAGCCCAGCGCATGGTCGATGCGAACACCGCCCGCGTGGCGCATCGCGTGCCGCAGCATCTCCAGGAACGCCCGGAACCCGCTTTCGCGCAGGCCGGTCGGCGAGAAGGCGGCCAAGCCCCAGTTCTGGCCGTTGGCGCTCAGCAGGTCGGGCGGGGCGCCGATGCTCATCCTGCCGAGCGTCTCGGCTTGCCGGCTCCAGCAATGGCTGCCGCCGGAATCGGCGCCCACCGCGAGATCGGCGATTAGCCCGATCGGCATGCCGGCCGCGCGTGCCGCGGCTTGGGTGTCACGCAGGCTCCGGTCGGCGAGAAACTGCATGAAGGCGTGCAGTCCGACCTCGTCGGCGTGCAACTCGGCGAATGCACGCACGGCGGCGCTGTCTGGATCCTGCAGCTCGGCCGGCCAGGTACGCCAATGCCAGCGCCCTTCGGCGAACTGCCGGGCGTGCAGCGCCTCGAACGTCGCATGCGTCTGCAGCGCCTCGCCCTCGGCGGCGCGGAACAGCGCGACCTGCTCCCGCAGCGCCGGCTTCGCGCTGCGCCAGGCCTTGTCCATGGCGGCCAAGCGCAGCCGGGCCGCGGCGGGCCAATCGACGAGGTCGGCGGCTTCGAGCGGCGCGGCCGCCTTGGCCGGCAGGTCGACCGCGGCGTGCAGCACGTTCAGCTGGATCCGGCTGGAGGGCGAGTACGGGCTAAAGCGCTCCGGGTCGGCGGAGAACTGCGCGTGCACCGGGCTGATGGCGATGCCGGCCGCACCGAGCGCCGCCGCCGGGCCGACCAGGTCCTGCAGCGCCTGGAAATCGCCGACGCCGCCGTCGCCGCGCCGCCGCAGCGCATAAAGCTGCACCGCCAAGGCCCAGGGCCGTGTTCCGGGGGCGGCGTCGCCGACGGTGAAGCCGCGCACCGGCGCCACCGCGATCGTGGCCCGCTGCCCGGCAATGTCGAGCTGATGGTAGCCGGGTTGATCGATGCCCGGCAGGGCGCCGTCGAGCACCTCGCCTTCGAGACGGTGACCATCCTCCAGCATCAACGAAAAACGGCCGCCGAGCGGCAGCCGCGTGGGCTGGCCGACGGTGGCGGTGATCAACGGCGGCAACCGAGCCGCGCGCGCCGCCAGCACCGCTTCGCTCTCGGCGATCTGCGCCGGCGTGCCCGCCGGCAACTCCAACGCCTCGAGCACCAGCCGCAGCGTGTCGTCGCCGACCTCGTGCCATTCGCTGCGGAAATCCTGCCACCGCGGCGCGATCCCGGCGGACTGCGCCAGGGCGCGAAGCGGGCTGGTCATCCCAGCGTCACCACGGCGCTGGAGGGCGGCAGCAGGGCAGGGGTGGCAGTAGGGGTCGCGAACAGCATCTCGCGCCCGGTCGGCTCGACCCGCACCGTCTCGTCACCGAGATTGAGCAGGATCGTCAGGGTTTGGCCGGTGCCGAGCGTCCAAGCGGCGCGCAGCGCGCCCTGGCCGAGCACGGTCGTCCCAGCGCTTCGGCAACCTGGAATGCCGGGCATGACGTGCACGTGGCGCAGCTGCAGCAGGCTTGCCAGCCACTCGGCATGGGCCGGGTCGGTCGCCTCGGGGCGCGAGCGCTCGTAGGTCGAGGAGGCATTAGGGTCGGGGATCTGCGCCCGCTTGGCCTCGTCCTGGAACGCGGCAAACGCCTTGAACTCGCCGCGGCGGCCGATCCGGATCAGCTCCGCGAGCTCGTCATTGTGGCTGGTGAAGAACAGGAACGGCGTCGTGCTGGCGTATTCCTCGCCCATGAACATCAACGGGATGAACGGCGACAGCAGCAGCAGCACGGTTGCCGCCCGCAGCGCTTCCGGCTTGGCCAGCACCGTCAGCCGATCGCCCATGGCGCGGTTGCCGATCTGGTCGTGGTTCTGCAGGCACACGACGAAAGCGGTCGGCGGCAGGTGCGCGCTCGGCTCGCCGCGCGGCCGGCCGAGATGGGGCGAGGTATCGCCCTGATAGGCGAACCCGTCGGCCAGGCAGCGCGCCAGGATCGCGGTCGCGTCCTGGAAATCCTCGTAATAGCCCTCGCTCTCATGCGTCAGCAGCACGTGCAGCGCATGATGCATGTCGTCGGCCCATTGCGCGTCGAACAACGGCTCGTCGGCCGTGCGCAGGAGGGCGGCGCGGTTGTTCTCGTGCTCGAGCACGAGGTGGACGTGGCGGCCCGCCGTTTCGGCGCGGATCCGGGCGGCCATCTCGGTGAGGAAATCCTCCTCGCTGATCGCGTGCACGGCGTCGAAGCGCAGCCCGTCGAAGCGGTATTCGTTGAGCCAGAACAGCGCGTTCTGCTCGAAGTAGTCGCGCACCTCGGGGCGGCGGAAGTCGATCGCCGCGCCCCAGGGCGTCTTGATGTCGTCCCGGAAGAACGGCTTCGCGTAAGCGTGGATGTAGGCGCCGTCGGGACCGAAATGGTTGTACACCACATCCAGCATCATCATCAGGCCGAGCCCGTGCGCTGCATCCACCAGCGCCTTGAGCTCATCCGGCGAGCCATAGGCGCGGGTCGGGGAGTAGGGCAGCACCCCGTCATAGCCCCAATTGCGGTCGCCCGGCACATCGGCGATCGGCATCAGCTCGATCACCGTGAACCCGAGCCGCTTCAGCTCCGGCAACCGCTCCTGCACGCCCTTGAAGCCGCCCATCAACCCGGCATGGCATTCGTAGATGACCGCCTCGTTCCACGGCCGTCCGGTCCAGTCGCCGTGCTCCCAGGCAAAGAGCGTGGGATCGACTACCTCGCTGCCGCCGTGCACGTCCTCGAACTGCAGGCGCCCGGCCGGATCGGGCACGTGCAGCCCGTCCGGCATGACGAAGTGATACGCGGTGCCGGCCGGCACCGGCGCCTCGGCCGTGTGCCAACCGCCCGGCTCGGCCGCCATCTGCACCTTCCGGTTCGGGAGACTCAGGGTCAGGCTTTCGGCCGATGGGGCCCAGATGCGAAACCGGGTCGAGCCGTCCGGCTGCAACTCGGCGCCGAACGGCAGGGCGTGATGGAAGCGTTGGCTCATTCGGGGATCAGCACCAAGGTGGCGAGGGGGGGCAAGGTCAGGCTCAGCGAGGCGGGCAAGCCGTGCGCGGGGATGGGCTCGGCTTCGACCCGGCCGCTATTGCCCAGGTTGGAACCGCCGTAGACGCCGGCGTCGGTGTTGATCCGCTCCAGCCACCCGCCGGCTTGCGGCACGCCGAGCCGGTAGCCGGGCCTCGGCACGGGGGTGAAGTTGCACACCACCAGCGCGCTCGGACCGCCCTGCAGCGGCTGCCGCAGGTAGGCGTAGACCGACTGGTCGGCGTCGTCGACGACCACCCAACGGAATCCGGCCGGGTCACAATCGCCCTGATGCAGGGCGGGGATCGACCGGTAAGCGGCGTTGAGGTCGCGCAACACGCTTTGAACGCCGGCATGCTCGGGCACGTCCAGCAGGTGCCAGTCGAGGCCGGTGTCGTGATTCCATTCCCGGTCCTGGGCGAACTCGCCGCCCATGAACATCAGTTTCTTGCCGGGGTAGGTCCACATGAAGCCGAGATAAGCGCGCAGGTTGGCAAATTGTTGCCAGCGGTCGCCGGGCATCTTTCGAATCAGCGAGCCCTTGCCGTACACCACCTCGTCATGACTGATCGGCAGCATGAAGCGCTCGCTGAACGCGTAGACGAGGCCGAATGTAATCTCGCCGTAATGCCAGCGGCGGTTGATTGGATCTTCCTGCATGTAGTGCAGGCTGTCGTGCATCCAGCCCATGTTCCACTTGTAGTCGAAGCCGAGCCCGCCCTGGTCGGCGGGCCGGGTCACGCCGGGCCAGGCGGTGCTTTCCTCGGCGATCAGCACGGCGCCCGGCGCCCGCAGCGCGATGGCGCGGCTCAGGTCCTGCAGGAAGGCGACGTTCTCCAGGTTCTCGCGGCCGCCGTATTGGTTCGGCACCCATTCGCCGGCATTGCGGCTGTAATCGCGGTAGAGCATCGAGGCGACCGCATCCACGCGGAGCCCGTCCACATGATACTCGTTCAGCCACCACAAGCCGGACGCGATCATGAAGCCGCGCACCTCGTTGCGGCCGAGATTGTAGATGTAGGTGTTCCAATCCTGGTGGAACCCTTCGCGCGGGTCGCCATGCTCGTAGAGCGGCGTGCCGTCGAAACGTGCCAGGCCATGCGCGTCGGTCGGGAAGTGCGCCGGCACCCAGTCGAGCAGCACGCCGATCCCCATCGCGTGGCAGCGGTCGACGAAGGCTTTGAACGCTTCGGGGCGTCCGAGGCGCGCGCTCGGCGCGAACTGGCCGAGCGGCTGGTAACCCCAAGAGCCGCCGAACGGGTGTTCCATGATCGGCAGCAGCTCGAGGTGAGTGAAGCCCATCCCGGCGCAGTACGGCACGAGCCGATCCGCCAGCGCTTCCCAGCCGGACGCGCCACTCTCGGCGGCCGGAAGCCAGGACGCCGCGTGCACCTCGTAGCAGGAGATCGGCGCGTCTGGCTTTTGCAGCGCGGCGCGCTTCTCCATCCAGGCGGCATCGGTCCAGTGGAACGGCGCCGCGGACACCACGACCGAGCCGGTCGCAGGCGGCCGCTCTGCGGCGCCGGCCACCGGATCGGCCTTTTGCGGCAGGGGCGCCCAATCGGGGCCGAGCAGGTCGTATTTGTACACGGCACCCGGGCGCACGCCGGGGATGAACATCTCCCACACACCGGCAGGGTCGTGCCGCCGCATTGGATTGCGCCGCGCGTCCCAGAAGTTGAAGTCGCCGACCACCGAGACCCGGCGCGCATTCGGCGCCCACACCGCGAAGCGCACGCCGGCAACGCCCTCGTAGGTCGCCTCGTGCGCGCCCAGGGTCAGGCCGAGATCGTAGTGCCGGCCCTCGCTGACGAGGTGGAGGTCGAGCGGACCCAGCGTCGGCCCGAAGCGGTACGGGTCTTCGGCCTCGAAGGCGGTGCCGTGGGTCTGCACCCGCAGGCGGTATGGCCCGGGCGGCACGGCGCCGGCGAAAAACCCGGCCTCGTGCACCCGCGTCAAGGCGGCCATCGGGTTGCCGACCGGGTCGATCACCTCCACCGCGTTGGCGCCCGGAACCATCACCCGCACGGTGCCGTCATGCGGGCCCAGGATCGAGAATGGGTCGCCGTGGCGGCCGTGCACGACCGCTTCGACCGCGCCGGGGTCGAGCGCCACGCCCGGTTGGAACATCGCGTTCATGCCGGGGCTCCGATTAGCCGCTCGGCGATGGCGTAGAAGCCGCCGAGCGGAATGGCCAGCCAGGTCGGCCGATTGGCGAGCTCGTAGCGGATCTCGTAGGCGGCCTTCTCCAACAGGAACAGGTCGAGCATGGCCTGCTCCGCCTCGGCCGGCACCCAGCGCGGGTTGGCCTCGTGCAGCACGGCCCGGTAGGCTTCGAGGAACACCGAAGCGGCGCGGATGCGGAACTCGGCCAGCAACTCCTGTCGCCGGCTGGCGGCGGTTTCCGATGCCGCGACCCGTCCGGGCGCCGCCGCGGCGGCCGCGTAATCGAACGAGCGCAGCAGCCCGGCCACGTCGCGCATGCCCGACGACTTTGCCCGCCGCTGCTCCATAGTGCGCGCCGGTTCGCCCTCGAAGTCGATGAGGTAGGCGTCACCTTGCACGACCAGCACCTGGCCCAGGTGGAAGTCGCCATGCACCCGGGTCTGCAGCGACCCGGCGCCCTGCCGCGCCAAGGACCGGGCCGCCTCGCGCAGCGCGTCGCGGTGACCGAGCAGCATCTGCGCCTGCGCGCCGGTGGTCTCGTCGAGGTCTTTGGCCGTGGCCAGCAGGTCCATCGCCATGTCGATCTGCTCGATGGCGCCGTCGGCCCAGGCGTCGAGCACCGCCGGGTCGACCGGCGCCGGCGCAAAGGCCGGGTCGTCGGTCGGCTGCGACAGCACCGCGTGCATCTCGGCCAGCCGCGTGCCGATGGCACGGGCGAACACCTCGTAGGCGTCGAACGCGTCGGCATGCGCCTCGAGGTCGGCGGCGCCCTCGGGGGAAGCGGTCGTCAGCGCCACTTCCTCGACGGTGCGGGCGAGATAGTCGAGCGTCCAAGTCCAGCCGTCGCCCTGGTTGCGCACGAAGCCCTGCGCCAGCGCCACGGTATGCGGCGTGCTGTCGGCGTCGACCCGGACCAGCTCGCCGAACAGCGGCGCGGTGTTGCCGAACCCGCGTTCGGTCAGCACTCGGGTCATCTCGCCCTCGGGGTGCACGCCCGCCAGCACGCGCCGCACCAGCTTCATCACCAGCGTGTCGCCGACAATCCAAGAGGAGTTGCTTTGCTCGGCGCTCAGGCGGCGGATCTCGAATTCGGCCGGCAGCTCGAGGCTGCCCATGCGCGAGGTCGGGCGGAACTCGAGCCGTTCGCCACCCTCGTCGATCGGGATGACGCTGCTTTCGCGCAAGCCGGTCAGCATGCCATGAGTTAGGCCGTCGAGCGCGAAGGCGTCGGTCAGGTAGCCGACACGCGGCCCCTTGCGGACCCGGGTGAGGGCGAGCTGCTGCGCCAGCGCGCCGGACATCTCGTCCTCCCAGATCACGCCCATCGGCAGCATGTAGCGCTCCGTCCGGCCCGGCAGCTGCGCCTCGACCTCGGTGAAGCCGAGCGACGTGGTGCCGGGCATGCCGACCGCGTAGGCGATGCGGGTCGACTCGAGCGTCTCCGTCTTGCTGGCGAACCAGCGTCGTTTCGGCAGATAGGCCGGCAACGCCTCGCGCTCGACGACGGCGCGGTTGGCGGGAGCGATCAGGTCAGCAAGGGTGCCACGAACAACCAGCGTCGCATACTCCGGAAGGGGTTCGGGGGGTGGGCTGTGCCAGGTCGGCAGGGCCGCCTCGGTGGCCAGCAGGAACCAGAACATGCCGTAGGGCGGCAGGGTCAGCAGGTAGGTGAGCTGGCCGATCGGCGGGAACACGGACCCGCCGACGATGTCCACCGGCACCCGCCCGACGAACGCCGACAGGTCCAGCTCGACCGCCTGCGCGGTGCGGGCCAGGTTGCTGACGCACAGGATCGTCTCGGTCTGGCCGTTCTCGGGCGTGTGCTCGCGCAAGTAGGCGAGGATCTTGCGGTTGTGCGGGTAAAGAAACCGCTGGGTGCCGCGGCCGAACGCCTTGTGCCGCTGGCGGACCGCCAGCATGCGCCGGGTCCAGTTCAGCATGGAGTGCGGATTGCCCGCCTGCGCCTCGACGTTGATCGCCTGGTAGCCGTAGGTCGGGTCCATGATCGGCGGCAGCACCAGCCGCTGCGGCTCGGCGCGCGAAAAGCCGCCGTTGCGGTCCATCGACCAGTGCATCGGCGTGCGCACGCCGTCGCGGTCGCCGAGGAAGATGTTGTCGCCCATGCCGATCTCGTCGCCGTAGTAGATGACGGGCGTCCCCGGCATCGACAGCAGCAAGCCGTTCATCAGCTCGATCCGGCGCCGGTCGTTCTCCAGCAACGGCGCCAGGCGGCGGCGGATGCCGAGGTTGATGCGGGCGCGGCGGTCGGCGGCGTAGGTGTTCCAAAGGTAGTCGCGCTCGCCGGAGGTAACCATCTCGAGCGTGAGCTCGTCATGGTTGCGCAGGAACACGGCCCATTGGCAGTTGGCCGGGATCTCCGGGGTTTGCCGCATGATGTCGGTGATCGGGAACCGGTCCTCGCGCGCGATCGCCATGTACATGCGCGGCATCAGCGGGAAATGGAACGACATGTGGCATTCGTCGCCCTCGCCGAAATACTGCTGCGCGTCCTCCGGCCACTGGTTGGCTTCGGCGAGCAGCATGCGACCCGGCGCGTAGATGTCGATCTCGGCCCTGATTTTCTTCAGGATGGCATGCGTTTCGGCGAGGTTCTCGTTGTTGGTGCCTTCGCGCTCGACCAGGTAGGGCACGGCGTCGAGGCGCAGCCCGTCGACGCCGAGGTCGAGCCAGAACCGCATCACCTTGAACACTTCCTCGATCACCGCCGGGTTGTCGAAGTTGAGGTCCGGCTGGTGCGAGTAGAAGCGGTGCCAGTAATAGGCGTTGGCAACCGGATCGAAGGACCAATTGCTGCTTTCCGTGTCGAGAAAGATGATCCGCGTGCCGGCGTATTTGCTGTCGGTGTCGGACCACACGTAGAAGTCGCGCTCCGGGCTGCCCGGCGGCGCTCGGCGCGCCGCCTGGAACCAGGGATGCTGGTCGCTGGTGTGATTGATGACCAACTCGGTGATCACCTTCAGCCCACGCGCATGCGCCGCCTCCACCAGTCGGCGCACGTCGTCGACGTTGCCGTAATCGGCATGCACACTGGTGTAGTCGGCGATGTCGTAGCCGTCGTCGCGCCGCGGCGACGGATAGAACGGCAGCATCCAGATCGCCGTGACACCGAGTTCGGCGACGTAGTCGAGCTTCTCGATCAGTCCCTGAAAATCGCCGACGCCGTCGTTGTTGGAATCGAAGAACGACTTCAGGTGCAGTTGGTAGATCACCGCATCCTTGAACCAGAGCGGGTCTGCGAGCGGCGCCAGCGGGGTCTCCGGCGGGGACAGGACGGGCGTGGTCGGCATGTCGACCGACGAGGTGGGCAAGTCGTTCATCAGTTCTCTTCCGCCGGACGCAGGCGCCACAGGGCATAGGGTTGGTCGGCCGACAATGACACGGAACGGCTGCGGTCGGTCCATCGCTCCTGCCGGTCGGAGATCAGGTCGGTGGCGAGCAGCGCAGCGGGCTCTGGGGTCCAGCGCCAGAACGGCACGTCGATGCGCGAGGATTGCGGGTTGT
This sequence comes from uncultured Alphaproteobacteria bacterium, assembly GCA_963792675.1. Classification (GTDB taxonomy): domain Bacteria; phylum Pseudomonadota; class Alphaproteobacteria; order Acetobacterales; family Acetobacteraceae; genus JBBROS01. The sequence continues at coordinate 2,725,108 of CAWBWT010000002.1, read as the reverse complement.
AGAGGTCCATGTTGATCGCCACCAGCACCACGTTGCTGCGGTCGGGCGTTGCTTTCTCGAACAGCAGCACCTGGTCATTGTCGGCGGTGAGGAACGTCACGCCGAGATGGGTCTGCAGCGCCGGGTTGCGCTTGCGGATTGCGTTCAGCGCGCTGATCTCGGCGACGATGTTGCCGGGCCGGTTCCAATCCCAGGCGCGAAGCTGGTACTTCTCGCTGTCGAGGTACTCTTCGCGGCCGGGGATCGGCGTCGCCTCGCACAGCTCGAACCCGTTATACAGGCCCCACAGCCCGGACAAGGTCGAGGCCAGCGCGCAGCGGATCAGGAAGGCCTGGCGCGGCGCCGTCTGCAGCGGCACCGGGTTGATGTCGGGCGTGTTGACGAAGAAATGCGGCCGGAAGAACTCCCGCGGCGAGCCGGGCCGCGGATCGGTCAGCTCGGTCAGATACTCCTGGAACTCGCGCTTGGTGTTGCGCCAGGTGAAGTAGGTGTAGGACTGGCCGAAGCCCGACTTCGCCAGGCGATACATCACCTTGGGCCTGGTGAACGCCTCGGCCAGGAACACCGCGTCCGGGTAGCGCGCCTGCACCTCGGTGATCATCCATTCCCAGAACGGCAGCGGCTTGGTGTGCGGGTTGTCGACCCGGAACAGGCGGATGCCCTGGCCGGCCCAGAACAGCACCGCCTCGGCCAACGCGACCCACAAACCGGGCACGGCGCCGGACGCGTAGAAATCGACGTTGACGATGTCCTGGTATTTCTTGGGCGGGTTCTCGGCGTAGCGGATCGAGCCGTCCGGACGCCAGTCGAACCAGTCCTTGTGCTGCTTCAGCCAGGGATGATCCGGCGCACACTGGATCGCGAAATCCATCGCCAGCTCGATGCCGTGCCGGGTGGCCGCCTCGCGCAGGTGCTGGAAATCCTCGATCGAGCCCAACTCCGGATGCAGCGCGTCATGGCCGCCCTCGGCCGAGCCGATCGCATAGGGGCTGCCCGGATCGTCCGGCCCTGGCGTCAGGGTGTTGTTGCGGCCCTTGCGGTTGGTGCGGCCGATCGGGTGGAACGGCGGGAAGTAGAGGACGTCGAACCCCATAGCCTCCACCCGCGGCAAGTGGCGGACCACGTCGCGAAAGGTGCCGTGCCGGTTGGGGTCATCGCTGAGCGAACGCGGGAACACCTCGTACCAGCTGGCAAAGCCGGCCGCCGTGCGCTCGGCCTGCACCGGGATCTCGGCGGTAGCCGCCAAATGCGGGCGGTCATCGGCGCGCGCCATGGCGTCCCGGGTGGCCGGCGCCAGCAAAATCTCGCGCCGGGCGTCGGGCCCGTCGGCGTCGAGCACCTTCACCACCGCCTCGAGCGTCGCCTGCAGCGACTTCTTGCTTCGCGCGGCCGCAGCCCGCACCAGGATCGCGCCTTCCTGCAGCTCGAGCGCGATCGGCACGCCGGCCGCATACTTCTTGGTGATCTCGTCGACGAAGGTCGCGTAAACGTCCTTCCAGGCTTCGATGACATAACGATGCACGCCCAGGCCGCGCAGCGGAAAGCGGGCGGCCCAGCGGTCGTTGGCCAAGGGCAGCATCGGCACGGTGGACCACTCGTCCGACCCGGGCGCCTGCCAGCGGACCGCCGCGCCGAGCTTGTCGTGGCCGTCGGCGATGATGTCCGCCTCGACCACCACCTCGCTGCCGACCACTTGGCGGGCGGGGAAGCGGCCGCCCTCTACGCAAGGCGACGGCGACTCGATGGCCACGCGCGGCACGCTCGCGGCGGCCTCGGCGCCCTTGCGGGTCAGTGGGACCATCGCGGGTTCGGTCCGGGCGGTGGCGGTGAACACGCGCAAGCCGCCGGTGTCGAGTGCGACGATCTGCTCGGGGTCGAGCGGGTCGCCCACCGGCGACGCAAACGGATGGAAGTTGCCCTGCACCCCGGACAGCGGCACCGAGGCCGGCAGCCGTGCCGGGCCGAACGCCGTCATGGCCAGGGCGGCCCTTGTCGCCCGGCGCGGGTCGGCCTTGTCGGTCCGCAGCAGCGCGTAGGCCGGGCCGCCGCCGGCGGAGACGAGCCGGCTGTAGGGCAGGCCGGACAGGCCGACGCGGGCGTGGTTGAGCGCCTCGGCGTCGGTCGCGTCGGCCGTGGTCATCCAGCCTTCGGCCAACACGCAGGCAAACGCCTGCCGGGTGTGGTCGGCGCCGGCCTCCGCCACCACCGGCGCGACCGCCCGCAGCAGGTCGAGCTCACGCCACAGCCAGTCCGCCCGTCCGTCCCACCACGGCAGCGAGGCGGCGACTAGGTCGAGCGTGCCCGGCACGATTGCTTGCAGTACCGGCCAGGCCAGGCCGGGCGTCCAGCCGAACAGGATCAGATCGGCGCAAGCGGCGCGGATCTCGGTCAGCACCGTCGGCACCGCCCAACCCGGCAAAGCGCCGAGCCCCAACAAGCGTACGCCGGACACGCCTTGCCGGGCCAGCGCCTGCAGCCGGGGCGCCCACCACGCCGCGAGCGCCTTCGCATCGGCCTCGATCCCGATCGCGGCCACCGCAACGGGCGCGGGCGCAGGCGGGGCACGGGGATCGGTGGTGGGCGCCACCGGGCGCAGGAACGGGCCCGGGTCGCCATCGAGCAGGGCAGCCGGCACGTGGTCGAGGCTCACATCGGCCAGCACCGCCACGTTCAGGCCGTTGGCCGCCTCGATCAGCGACGCGGGCACATCAGCGCCCGGCACCGGCCCCGGGATCAGCAGCGTGTCGAAGCCGAGCGTGGTCGTGCGGCCCAGCGCGTGCGGCCACGAATCCGGTGACGGGTCGGTCGCGCGCAGGATGCGCGGCATCGGCCGGCCCAGCATTGCGCCATGCGCTGGCACGGTTCCGCGCAACGGAGTGGCGGAAGCGGTATGAATCGTCACGTCTATCCCCCGGGATGGTGGCTAGTGATCGCTCCGGTCAACCCGGAGTTGCCGATGCCGCTTCAATCCGACTGACGCGACCGACCCGATTGGCGCGGCCGCCCGGCCGCGGCCTGTATCTCAGCCGAGGTTAACGCCTCCGGTGACCGCCTGATAGGTGGCGATCGCCAATGTCATGGGCTCGAACGGTTTCGTTATGACGAATGCCGGCTCGACCGCCTCGCCGGTGAGCAGGCGCTCGGGGTAGGCGGTCACGAAGATCACCGGAGCATAATGGTGCTGCATGATCCGCGCCACCGCCGCGGTCCCGTCGCCGCCGGCGCCGAGGTTGATGTCGGCGAGGATCAGCCCCGGCCGATGCTGCTCGGCCATCTGCACCGCCTCGGCCTCGGTGGTGGCGACGCCGACGACGCGGTGGCCGCAACTGCCGACCAGCTCCTCGATGTCCATCGCGATCACCGGTTCGTCCTCGATGATGAGAACGTCGGTGGCGGCGCCGTCCCGCAGGTGCGCCCGTGCGGCGGCCAGCAGGGTCTCCGCTTCGGTCGCCGACAGCGACACCACCGGCGCGGCGTCGGCCACCGGCAGTTCCTCGAGCGAGGTCAGCAGCAGAAGCTGCCGCTGCTGCTGGCTGAGATCGCCGCCGGCAAACGGGCTGCCATTGGCGGTCAAGCGGAAGCGTTGCGTCACAAGACGATACAGAGTCCGCCGCGCGTCCAGCGCCGGCGCCCCGGCCTCATTGGCGGCGTTGCTGTCGGACAGCTCGCGCAGCCCGTCGGCCACCAAGGCGTCCCCGCGCGACTGGCTTCCGGTCAACGCCCGTGCGTAGCGCCGAGCATAGGGCAGAGCGCGGATCAGGTCTTCGCGACGCAAGCTGGTCATAGCGGTCCTCAGGATACACTTGGGTCAGGGTGGCTTGGGGGAGCTTGCTGGATTCGACGATGGCCGACATCGAGGAGGGTTCGCCCCATGCCGCGGCTGCAGACATAGCCGAATCCGGCCCCCGCCGCCAAATCGCATTGCTGTTGCCAGAGCTCCGTGCATTCGCCCGGTTCCTGGCGCAGGACCGGACGCTGGCCGACGACCTGGTGCAGGACGCCATCCTGCGCGCGCTGCGTGCGCTGGATCAGTTCCAGCCCGGCACGAGCATGAAAGCGTGGCTGTTCACCATCCTGCGCAACGCCTTCTACGAGCAGCGGCGCCGGCACAAGCGGGAAACCGCGGCGCTGCAAGCAAGCTTTGCCGCGGACGACAGCACGCTGCCAGCCCAGGACTCGGCCTCGGCCATCGACGACCTGCAGCGCCATCTGTGGCGCCTGTCGCCGCTGCTGCGGGAGGCACTGATCCTGGTCGGGGCGCAGGAGCTGAGCCACGAGGAGGCCGCGGCGGTGTGCAACGTGCCGGTCGGCACAATGAAGGCGCGGTTGTCGCGTGCTCGGGTCGCCCTTGCGCGGGCGATCAGGGAGGCGGACGCGGCCGCTTTGTGACGTCATCGAGGTCGTATGTGGTTCCCGCGAAGGAGCGGCAACTTCCAACGCGGCACGCATCGCGGCTTCGTGAACGCCAACCCGCCGACAGGACGCAACGCCCGGCGAAGGCCGGTCATTGGTTGGTTATGGATAGCATGCAAAGCGAGACGATGAACGCACTCACCCAGCAGCAGAGCCTGTCCGCCGTGGCCGCAATGTCCGGCGTGGCAGCCGTCAGTGTGGCCGAGCCGCCGGCGTTTCACGACCAGGTCATCACCATCTTGCCGAAGCTGCGGGTGCAGGCGTTGGCGCTGACTCGCAACCGGACCGCGGCCGAGGACTTGGTGCAGGATGCGGTGTGCAACGCCCTGTCGGCGCAAAACAGCTTCATCCCCGGGACCAACTTCGCCGCCTGGATGCATCGCATCCTGCGTAACCGGTTCATATCCAACCTGCGCAAGCGCCGCGACACGACCGACATCGACGACGTGCCGGCGCATACCTTCGCTACCGAGGCGCCACACGAGGATCGCCTGGCGCTGAAGGAGTTGGGCAAGGCCATGACCCGGCTGCCCGCGGATCAGCGGGAGGCGCTGGTGATGGTGGTCGTGCACGGAATGAGCTACGAAGCTCTGGCGGAGGCCACGGGATGCGCTGTTGGCACGGCCAAGAGCCGCGTGTTCCGGGCACGGCGGCAATTGGAGGCTTGGCTGATGGGCGAAACGAAGGCCAAGCTTCCGGCAGCTCAATCGGCAGCAATCGCGTTGTTGCGGTCCCATGCAGCAGGAGCGAAGGACGCCTATGGTGAGCGGCGTACGGCGCAATTCTAGCATCATCAAGCGTCCGATAGGCCAGCGGCCCCGGGGCTGCTGGTCCGTCTCAACCAGGTCGGAGTGCGGCCGAGCGCTGGCGAGTTGGGCATGAAGCATTTCAGCATGACGCAACGAAAGCCGCCGTCACAACCTGGTCCGTCCAAGCAGTCCAAGCCTGTCGATGCCGCATTCGATGTCTGGTTGAACCGGGGCCTGCACCAGTTGTTCGACGACGTCGCCAACGAGCCGATCCCGCCCGAATTGCTGAAGCTGATCGAGGAGGATCGCAAGACGTGACGCGCCGCCGGCCCGCGTGGCCGGCCGCTTTGCAGCGAGGACCCTGGCAGTTCTGGTTGCGGACGTGGCTTGGGTCGCTGCCAGTCCGGGTCGGCGTTCTCCTGGTCCTGGCAGCGTTGCCGTCCGCATGCGTTCTGGCATCACGCACGGCCACTCCCGCCGAGCTCACCCTCGCCATGGCGGCGGGCGCCGCGTTCGCTTTGGTTGGGATTGAGTTGGTCGTCACGCGACCGCTGCGCGAGGTGCGCCGAGCGGTCGATGAGTGGCGCAGCGGCCGCCCGTTCTCCTTGCCGTCCAGCCGGGCGCTGCCGTCCGAGTTACGGGCGCTCGGGCTCACGTTCCGCCGCGCGACCCGTACGTTGAGCCGGCGCGAGGCCGAGCTGAAGATCGCCGTCCAGCAGCAGGACCTGGCGATGCAGGAAATCCATCACCGCGTGAAGAACAACTTGCAGATTGTGGCAAGCCTGCTGAACCTGCAGGCCAGTCGCATTCGGCTGCCCGAAGCGCGCGCGGAGTTCCAATCAGCCCGCGACCGGGTCCGGGCATTGGCCACCGTGCATCGGCACCTCTATGCCCATGGCGCGCTGCACACGATCAACATGCGGACCTTCCTGCTGGAGCTGTGCGGTCAGCTGTTCCAGGCAATGGGCGAGGCGGTGAATGGACGGCTCATGCTCGACGTCGACGCGCCCGAGCTCGAGATGTCGAGCGATCAGGCCGTTCCGTTGTCGCTGATCGTGACCGAGGCAGTCACCAATGCGATCAAGTATGCTTACCCTGCCGGGCGCCGCGGCGTGATCAGCGTTCGGCTGCGCCGCGCCGCAGATGGCGTCGAACTCGAGATCAAGGATGACGGGATCGGTATTCCGGCCGGGCGGGCGGAGACCTCGACCGGAACGCGGGACGGGATCGGTATCCAGCTTATCAACGGCTTCGCTCGACAGCTTGGCGCGAAGCTCGAAGTCGAGCAGGGGGTCGGCACGCGTTACCTGGTGCAGATGCGGTTGCGCCACGAACGGCCGGATCCGCCGCGGCTCGGTGCCTGAGCAGGCGTCTTGCGGAAATGCCGTCCGCGCGGCAAACCTGCTCGGGTAGACCGGAGAACAGCATGGACGGCGAGCTGCACGCCAAAGTGACCGCATGGCGACAGCATCTCCATGCCCATCCCGAACTCTCGCTGCAGGAGTCCGGCACAGCCGCCTTCGTGTGCGCGACGCTGCGCGAGCTCGGGATCCCGTACGTGTCCGAGGTGGGCGGCCACGGCGTGGTTGCGACCATCAGCCGCGGCCAATCGAACCGCAGCGTCGGCTTGCGGGCCGACATGGACGCCTTGCCGATCACCGAAACCACCGGTTTGCCTTACGCCTCGGAGCACGCTGGCGTCATGCACGCCTGCGGTCATGACGGCCATACCGCCAGCCTGCTCGGCGCCGCTGCCCTGCTGCGGGATGCCACCGACTGGACCGGGACGGTGCAACTGGTGTTTCAGCCGGCCGAAGAAGGGTCGGGCGGCGCGCTGGCCATGATCCACGACGGCCTGTTCGACCGCTTTCCGATGGAGCGCATCTTCGGCTACCACAACTGGCCCGGCCTCGAAGCCGGCACCGTCATGGTGCATGACGGCCCCGTCATGGCAGCCGGCGCCCGCCTCGCCATCACGGTTGACGGGCACGCCGGCCATGCGGCGATGCCGCACTTGACCCGGGACCCGATGCTGGCCGCCGGACACTTGCTGGTCGCGCTGCAGTCGATCGTCGCGCGCACGGTCGACCCGTTGGATTCGGCCGTGGTGTCGATCTGCACCGTCGAGGGCGGCGTGGCAGCCAACCAGATCCCGAGCCGGGTCAGCATGACCGGCACCTTCCGCACCCATCGCCCGGCGGTGCGCGACATCGTCGAGGCAACGATCCGCCGCATCGCCGCCGGCATCGGCCAGACCTTTGCGGTGGAGGTCGCGGTCGACATCCGCCACGGCGTGTCGGTCACGGCCAATCACGCGGCGGAAGCGGGGCTTGCGGCCGAAGCCGGGCAGAGCATCGGTGCGCCGGTGCGGCGAGACATGGCGCCGTCGATGGCCGGCGAGGATTTCGGGTGGCTGCTCGAGCAACGGCCCGGCGCATTCGCCTGGATCGGCAATGGACCCAGCCGGCCCGGCGGCGAGCTGCATAACCCCGGCTACGACTACAATGACGACATCCTGCCGGTCGCGTCCGGATGGCTCGCCGCCACCGCGCGCCTCGCCTTGCGCGACTAACGTGGCTGTGCCGTGAGCGGGCGGAAGGGCGGCGGCGCAGGGGCCGGCCGGGCTTGGTTGCGGACGCAGGCGGCGCTGTCCAGGGCGGCGACGCGGCCGCTGGTCGCGCTCGGACTGCTGTCCACCGGGTTGGCGCTGCTGCAGGCGTGGTGCCTCGCCCGGCTGATCGGCCCGGCGTTGCTCGACCGCACGGTCTCCGACGTCGGCCTCTGGGCGGCGCTGTTCGCCGCCGCCGCGCTGCTGCGGGCCGGGGCGGCTGTGGCGTCGGAGACCCGCGGCTTCGAGGCCGGGGTGTCAGCCCGGCGCCGGCTGCGCACCGCATACCTCGTCGCGGCCTTCGCGGCCGGCCCGCATCGGCTGGCACCGGCAGGCGAGGCGGTCGGCACCGCCGTGGACCAAGTCGACTCGCTGGATGGCCTGTTCGCACGCTGGCTGCCGGCCAGCATCCTGGCCTGGGCCGCGCCGCTGCTCGTCCTTGCGGTGGTGCTGACGGTCGATCCGGTCGCCGGGGCGGTGATGGCGGCCGGAGGCTTGCTGGTTCCGGTCGGGATGGCGGTAGCCGGGCTCGGCGCCGCAGCCGCATCGCAGCGGCAGTTCGAGGCGATGGCGCGGCTGCAGACCCGGTTCCTCGACCGCGTGCGCGGCATCGCCACCATCGTCCTGGCGGGCCAAGCCGGCGCCGAGGCGGAGCGCCTGCGCGCGGCCGCTGAGGATCTCAGCCGGCGCACCTTGCGGGTGCTGCGGGTCGCGTTCCTGTCCTCGGCGGTGCTGGACACCGCGGCGGTCGGCGTTCTGGTTCTGCTGGCGCTGCGGGCCGGGGCCGAATGGCGCGCGGGCTCGCTGCACCCGATCGCTGCAGTGTTCTCGCTGGTGGTGGTCAGCGAGTTCTTCGCCCCGCTGCGTGCCTTCTCGGCCGCCTACCAGGACCGGGTGCATGCCACGTCGGCGGCAGCGACGCTCGGCCTCGTGCCCGACACCGCTCCCGCTCCGCCGGCGCCCGCCATCCGCACCGTGACCGCCTCCGGCGTGACGGTCGCGTTCGACAAGGTGCGCTTCACCTGGGACCCGGCGCGCGGGCCGGCGCTCGACGACGTGAGCTTCCGCGTGCCGGCCGGCGAGACCGCCGTGCTGGTCGGGCCATCGGGTTCGGGCAAATCCACCGTGATCGAACTGCTGCTCGGCTTCATCCGGCCCGAGTCCGGCCGGGTCACGCTGAACGGCGCCGACCTCGCCACCCTCACGCCCGCGGCCCTCTCGTCGCTGACCGCATGGATCGGCCAGCGTCCGGTGCTGTTCGCCGGCACGATCCGCGACAACATCCGCTTCGGCCGGCCCGACGCGCCCGAATCCGCGATCGACGACGCCGTCCGCGCCGCCGGCCTCGACGGCGTGGCCGGCGACTTGCCGCAGGGGCTCGACACCCCGATCGGCGAAGGCGGATTCGGCTTGTCCGGCGGCCAGGCACAGCGGGTGGCGATCGCGCGGGCGTTCATCCGCAACGCGCCGCTGCTGCTGCTGGACGAGCCGACCGCGCATCTCGACCCGGCCACCGAAGCCGACGTGCTCGACAGCCTGCGCCGGCTGGCACTCGGGCGCACCGTGCTGATGACCGCGCATTCCGGTGCGGCGATGGCGTTCAGCGGCCGCCGCATCACTCTCGAATCCGGCCGCACGGTCGTCGCGAAGGGCGTCGCATGACACCGCTGCTGCGGGTGCTGCAGCTTTGGCGGCCCGAGGCGCCGGCGTTGCTGCTCGGTGTCGTGATGGCGCTGCTCGCCGCTTGCGCCCTGGCCGGCCTGTCGCTCGCGGCCGGGGCGGCGCCGGTGGCGGCGGGGGTGCTCGTGCTGCTCCTGTTGCGCGGCTTGGGCGCGGGCCGGGTGCTGCTCCGCTACACCGAGCGAATGGTGACGCACCGGGCGACGTTTCGCGCGCTGACGGTGCTGCGGCTCTGGTTGTTCCGCGGCTTGGCGGCACGCTCCGCCGGCGGCCTCGGCTTCCTGCGCCGGGGCGACGCATTGTCGCGCCTGGTCGGCGATGTCGACGCGCTCGACGGGCTTTACCTTCGCGTGCTGATCCCGCTGGTGGGAACCATGCTGCTGCTGGTGGTGCTGGCCGCAGTGCTGGGCGCGTCGGCGCCGTTGCTGGCGCTGGCCATCGTCGGACTGCTCGGCGTCGCCGCGCTGCTGGTCCCGGCGGCGGCGGCCCGGGCGACCTTGGCCCGCGGCGCCAGCCTGGCAGAGGCGCGATCGGGCCTGGTGGTCGCGGCGCTCGATGCGCTCGGCGGGATGCGGGAGGTGCGCGCCTTCGGCAACGAGGGTCGCGTGCTGGCGCAGGTACAGGCGCGCGAGGCGGCGCTGTTCTCGGCGCAGCGCGATGTCTCGCGAACCGCCGCGCTGGCGCAGGCGGCGGCCGGACTTTGCGCGCAGGCGGCGGTGCTGCTGATCGTGCTGTCCGGGCTGCCGTCGACGTCGCTGCTGCCAGCGCTGCTGCTGACCTTGGCGACGTTCGAGGCCGCCGCGGCCATGCCGCGTGCGGGCGCCTTGGCCGGCCACGCCGCCGCGGCCGCGGCACGGGTGATGCAGGCAGCCGACGCAAACGGCCAGCTGGACGACATGCCGCCATCCGCGCCGGTTCGGCGGCAAGCGTCGGTGCGGTTCGACGCGGTGCGGTTTGGCTGGCCGGGACGCGCGCCGGTGTTCGACGGGCTGTCGCTCGATATCGCCGCCGGCAGCCGCGTCGCGATCCTCGGGCGCTCGGGCGCCGGCAAGTCCACCCTGGCCGCCCTGCTGCTGAAGGTCGTCGAACCCGAATCCGGCCGGGTGCTGTTGGGCGGCGTCGATGTTGCCACGCTGCCCGCGGCGGAGGTGCGCGGGCACATCGCGTGGCTGAGCCAGTCGACCCACGTGTTCGGCGACACCGTGCGCGCCAACCTGCTGCTCGGACGGCCCGGCGCGGACGACCCGGCGCTGTGGACGGCGCTCGGCCAGGCGGGCCTGGCCGACGTGGTGCGAACCTTGCCGGATGGGCTCGAGACCTGGGTCGGCGAGGGCGGCGCCGGCTTGTCTGGAGGTCAACTTCGTCGCCTGGCGCTCGCCCGCGCGCTGCTGTCGCCGGCACCGATCCTGATCCTCGACGAGCCCGCGACCGGCCTCGACGCGGCCGCCGAGCGGGCATTCTACGCCGCGCTGAACGAGGCGGCGCCGGGCCGCACCGTGATCCTGATCGTGCACCGGCTGCTGGGGGTCGAGCGGCTGGACCGGATCTGGCGGTTGAGCGCCGGGCACGCGGTTGCCGCCGCCGGCTGAGGAAGCGAAACCGATTGACGACGCTGGCCGCACCCCCGAGTGTCCGCCGACACCCACCCAGGAGTTGTTTCGTGCCCGATCGCGCCGTCTTCGCCATGCCCCGCCGCGTGCTCCTTGGGCCGCTGCTGCTTGGGGCGGTGCTGCTCGGGGCGCCCGGCTGCATGACCCGCTCCATGGTCAACGCCCCGCCGAGGTCGGTCGTGTTCTTCACCGCCAACTCGGCCGACCTCGACGATGGCGCGAACGAGGCGATCGATCAGGTCGCTCGTGACGCGGCAGCCAACCCAGCCCGTACGGTGGTGGTCGAGGGCTACGCGACCAGCATCGGCACGCCCGCCACCAACCAGACGCTGTCGATGTTGCGGGCACAGATCGTGGCCGATGCCTTGGCGACCCGCGGCGTGAGCCGGCAGCGCATCGTCGTCCGCCCGCGCGGTGCGACCGACGCCGACCCGGCGTTCGAAAGCCGCCGAGTGGAGGTCAGCTTCGCCTCCTGATGGGGAGGGCCCGGCCATGCACGCCGACGCCCTGAGTCCGCCGCACGAGGTGCTGCGCCGCGTGTTCGGCTACCCGGCGTTCCGCGGTTTGCAGGAGGCGGCGATCGGCCAGGTGATGGCCGGCGGCGACGCCCTGGTGCTGATGCCGACCGGTGGCGGCAAGAGCCTGTGCTACCAAGTGCCGGCAGTTTGCCTGCCCGGAACGGCCATTGTCGTATCGCCGCTGATTGCCTTGATGGACGACCAGGTTGCAGCCCTGCGGCAGCTCGGCGTCGCCGCCGGTGCGCTGCATAGCGAGGTCGAGCCGAACATGGCGCGCGAAGTCGCCGGGCTGCTCGACGCCGGACGGCTCGACCTCCTGTACGTGTCGCCGGAGCGGCTGCTGATGTCGGGCACGCTCGAGCGGCTCCAACGCCGCCGCGTGGCGCTGCTCGCCATCGACGAGGCGCATTGCGTCAGCGCCTGGGGCCACGAGTTCCGCCCCGAGTACCGCGGCCTGGCGCAACTGGCGCAGCGCTTTCCCGGGCGTGCCGCGGATCGCGTTGACGGCCACCGCCGACCCGCGCACCCGGGCCGACATCCTGGCCGCGCTGGACATGCCGGACGCCGCCGTGTTCACCGCGAGCTTCCATCGCGCCAACCTCAACATCGCCGCGCAGGCCAAGCAGGGCGAAACCGCCGAATTGCTCGAACTCGTGGCCAAGCACCCGCAGCAGGCCGGGATCGTCTATTGCGGCAGCCGCAACAAGACCGAGCGGATCGCCGAGCGGCTCAGCGGCCGGGGCGTCCTGGCGACGCCGTTTCATGCCGGGTTGTCACCGATGGAAAAGCGGGTGGCGTTGACACGGTTCCGCGGTGGCGAGCCGGTGGTGATGGTTGCGACCATCGCCTTTGGCATGGGCATCGATCGGCCCGACGTGCGCTTCGTCGCGCATCTGGACATGCCCGACAGCCCTGAAGCCTACTACCAGCAGATCGGGCGCGCCGGGCGTGACGGGGAGGCGTCTGACACGCTGCTGCTGTATGGCGGCGAGGACATCGCCCGAGCCCGGCATTGGTTGTCCCAAAGCACGGCGCCCGAGGCGCAGCGGCGGGTGATGCGGGAGCGGCTGGAGATGATGATCCAGCTCACCGAGACCACCGCCTGCCGCACCCGCGCCCTGCTGCGCTGCTTCGGCGAGGAGCTTGGGCAGGATTGCGGCCACTGCGACAATTGCCGCAGCCCGGTGGCGACATTCGACGGCACGGTGGCGGCGCAGAAGGTGCTGTCGGCGATCTACCGCACCGGGCAGATGTTCGGGGCGATGCACATCATCAGCGTGCTGCGTGGCCAGAAGACGCCGATGGTGGAGAAGCACGGCCATGACCGGCTGCCGACCTGGGGCGTGGGCGCCGACCAGCCCGAGAGTTTCTGGCGCGGCGTGATCCGGCAGCTGCTGGCCCGCGGCGCGCTCCGCACGGCAAGCGGCGAGTTCGCCAGCCTCGAGCTGGTGCAGGATGTGGCCCGGCCGATCCTGCGCAGCGAGCAACCGGTGATGCTGCGCGACGAGCCGGACCGGCCGAAGCGCAGCCGGACGAGCCGTGTGCCGCTTGCTGCCGGGTCGGCGCCGGGGGCGCCCAACGATGCCGGCTTCGAGGCGCTGCGGGAATGGCGGTCCGCGGAAGCGCGCCTCCAAGGCGTGCCGCCCTATGTCATCTTCCACGACAGCGTGCTGCGGGAGATCGCGGCCGTGCGGCCGGCCAATCTCCAGGCCCTCGGCGAGCTTCGCGGCGTCGGCGCTTCGAAGCTGGATCGTTACGGCGAAGCGGTGCTGCGCATCGTCCGCAGTGCCTGACGCTTGGTCTGCTTCAAGGGTAGTCGACCGACGCCGGCAGGCGGCCTTCCAGGATGCCGACCACGCTGCGGGCCAACTGGCCAAGCTGCCAGACTTGCTTGCCGAGCAGCGGCCTGGACGTCCGATCCATCACGCAGAGGCAACCGACCCGCAACCCGTCGGGACTGACGAGCGGCGCACCGGCCATGAACCGGCAGCGGGGCGGCGCGGCGACCAACGGACTGCCGGCGAAACGCAGGTCGCGGGTGGCGTCCTCCACCACGAGCACGTCATCGTGGTCGATCACGGCCTGCAGCCCGGCGCCGGCCGGAAGCTCGGACATATCGAGTCCGACCTGAGCCTTGAGCCAAAACCCGCTCTCGGCGATCAGCGCGATCAGCGCGATCGGCACCCGGAAGATCTGCGCGGTGGTGAACACCAGCCGGTCGAACGTCGCTTCCCGCGCGGTGTGCATGATACCGTACGAGGCGATCCGCGCTCGGACTGCTTCAGAACTGTTCGCTCGCGTCACATCCGGCTGCGGGCGTCCCGCCGTGGCAACGGTTCTGCTAAGCGGCCGGCCGATCTCGCTTGTCATCATCTTTAGCATCATGTGCCGGGCAGCGCCCGCGGCAAGGGTCGAGCCGACAATTTCCCTAGTTCCGCTTAAAGAACAGGGATATCGTCGCCGAGTGTCACCGCCGCCGACGCAAGACGGTGCGCGAGGTCGGTGATGCTGGGCGCGTCCGCGTTGGCGAATGCCAGGCGGAGATGACCGTTCTGACCGTGGCCGAACGCCGATCCCGGCAAGCCGACGGCGCCGAGGCGGGACGCGAGTTGTTCGGCCACCACGGCCGACGTCAGGCCGCTGAATGGGTGCCGGACATACGCGAAGTATGCGCCGAGCGACTCTACCCGCCAGCCTTCGAGATGCTGGAACTCGCTGCTCACGGCGGCCGCGCGGCGGTTGATCTCGGCGCGGTTGCCGGCGCGCCAATCAGCCAAGGCCGGGATCGCCCAAGTGAGCGCCGCCTGGCCGCCTCGCTGCGGGCAGATGTGCAGGCAGTCCAGCACTTTCATGAACGTTTGGATCAACCCGGCATCCGCGGTTATCGCACCCAGACGGTGGCCCGGCACGCAGAACGCCTTGCTGAAACTGTACAGCTGCACGAGATTCGCGGGCCAATCGGCATCGGCAAACAGGTCGTGCGCCCGGATCTGCCCATCGGGCAGGAAGTCGCGGTAGGTCTCGTCCAGGATCAAGGTAATGCCGCGCGCGATGCACAGGGCGTGGAAGCCGGCGATGACATCCGGCGAATAGACGGCGCCGGTCGGGTTGTTGGGCGTGATCAGCACGATGGCCCGGGTCCGCTCGTCGATTAGCCGGGCGGCGTCGCCGGGGTCCGGCACGAAGGCCGCTGCGGCGTCGCAGGGCAGGGCACGCGGCTCGATGCCCAGCATGGCGCAGGTCTGCTGGTGGTTCCAGAACCACGGCAGCGGCAGCAGGACGTTGTCGCCCCGCTCGGCCAAGGTGAGCATGGCGAGGAAGAAGGCCTGGTTGCAGCCGGCGGTGATCGCCACCTGGTCCGGCTCGACCGTCCCGCCATAGCACCGCTGCAGGTCCGCGGCGTAGGTTTCCCGCAGCGGGAGGTCACCGTTGATCAGGCCGTAGCGGGCATTGACCGGGTCGGCCGCCGTTGCCGCGGCGTGCTCCAGCATGGCCGGGTGCGGCGGATAGCCCGGCACGGCCTGGCACAGGTCGAGCAGCGGACCGTGCCGCCCGTCGTAGCGGCGCGCCCAGGCATGGGCTTCGGGGATGGGCGGCACTTCGATGGCAGCGACGAGCGGGTTGGTGCGGGGCAATGCGGTCTCCGTGCTGTGGCTCGACCGTTCGGCCGGGCGGGCGCATATTGGGACAACGCTGCACGGGAAGAAAAAGCATGTACCCTGATGTTCTGTTGCATATCGACGGCGAGTGGACCAAGAGCGCGTCCGGCAAGACGCTCGAGGTGATGAACCCGGCGACCGGCGATGTGAACGGCCTCCTGTCCCACGCCGGCACCGACGATCTGGACCGGGCGCTGGAGGCAACCTCGCGGGGCTTTGCGCAATGGCGCAAGGTGTCGGCGTTCGAGCGCTCGAAGCTGCTGCGCCGCGCCGCCGACCTGCTGCGCAGCCGGGCCGACGACATCGCCACGCTGATGACCTTGGAGCAGGGCAAGCCGCTGCCGGAGGCCAAGATGGAGGCGATGGCCGGCGCCGACGTGATCGACTGGTTCGCCGAGGAAGCCCGCCGGGTCTACGGCCGGCTGATCCCGGCCCGGGCCGAGGGCGTCTACCAGATGAGCCTACGGGAGCCGGTTGGTCCTGTGGCGGCGTTCACGCCGTGGAACTTCCCGATCAACCAAGCCAACCGCAAGATCGCCATCGCGCTCGCGGCCGGCTGCAGCATCATCGTCAAGGGGCCTGAGGAGACCCCGGCCTCCTGCGCCGAGCTGGTGCGCTGCTTCGTCGACGCCGGGCTGCCGCCGGGCGTGGTGCAGCTGGTGTTCGGGGTGCCAGCGGAGATTTCCGAGTACCTCATTCCGCATCCGGTGATCCGCAAGATCTCGTTCACTGGCTCGACGCCGGTTGGAAAGCAGCTTGCCGCGCTGGCTGGGCTGCACATGAAGCGGGCGACGATGGAGCTGGGCGGGCACGCCCCGGCGATCGTGTTCGACGACGCGGACCTTGCGGCCGCGACCAAGCAGCTCGCCGCGGCGAAGTTCCGCAACGCCGGACAAGTGTGCGTCAGCCCGACCCGGTTCCTGGTGCAGGAAAAGGTGTTCGACGAGTTCGTCGACGGGTTCACCACCTATGCCAAGGGCCTCAAGGTCGGTGACGGCATGGAGAAGGGCACGCAGATGGGGCCGCTCGCCAACCCGCGCCGCATCACCGCGATGGAAGGGCTGATCGCCGACGCCGTGGGCAAGGGCGCCGAGGTGCGCACCGGCGGCAAGCGGATCGGCAACAAGGGCAACTTCTTCGAGCCGACGGTGATGACCGGCGTCAACAAGGAGATGCGGGTGATGAACGAAGAGCCGTTCGGCCCGCTCGCCGTGATCGCGCCGTTCCGCGGCATGGAGGACGTGGTCGAGGAAGCGAACAGGCTGCCGTACGGCCTCGCCAGCTACGCCTTCACCCGCTCGACCAAGAGCGCGGCGGCGATCTCGGCCGGGGTCGAGGCCGGGATGATGACGATCAATCACATCGGCTTGGCGCTGCCGGAGGTGCCGTTCGGCGGCATCAAAGACAGCGGCAGCGGCTCCGAGGGCGGTTCGGAAGCGATCGAGAGCTATCTCAACATCAAGTTCGTCACCCAAGCAGCGGGGTAGATCGACGGCTCCCTGCGTCGTCGATCGACGGCCACGGGCGTCGTCAATCGACGGCCACTTACGTCATCCTCGGACTTGATCCGAGGATCCACGCGGTTCGATCGTCAAGCCATCCCGCCGAGG
Source organism: uncultured Alphaproteobacteria bacterium (assembly GCA_963792675.1). Classification (GTDB taxonomy): domain Bacteria; phylum Pseudomonadota; class Alphaproteobacteria; order Acetobacterales; family Acetobacteraceae; genus JBBROS01. Next base: position 2,708,261 of record CAWBWT010000002.1, on the reverse strand, counting down.
GCAGGAACTTTCGTCCGAGGCAAACGAACCGCGTGGATGGTCGGGTCAAGCCCGACCATGACGACGAGGAGGGTGGGGAGGGCGAGGCGGCTACTTTCGGTAAGCGTTCAGCACCGCGTCCGCCTCGGGCCCGGCGCGGCGGAGCCATTCCTCGGTGACGTGGGCGCTGGCCAGTGCCAATTCCGCCGCCATGCCCGCGTCGGGCTCGGTGATCTCGACCCCGTGCAGGCGCATGGCTTTGTAGGTTTGCTCGATCCGGTCGAGCAGGCCGCGCCATTGGTCCGCGTCGAGCTCGGCCGCGGCCTCGTCCACGGCCAGGCGCTGCTCCGGCGGCAGGCGCTCATAGGCGGCGGCCGACACGGTCGTGAACGACAACGGCATCGCGTAGCCGATGGCCAGGAAATACCGGGCCTCGGTCCATAGCTGCTCGCCGGCGCCGGTGTCGCCCGATGTCAGCACGGCGTCCACGCTGCCATCGTCGAGCCGCTGCGCCGTGTCGGCGATCGGCACCACGACCGGCCGGGCGCCGGCGGCGCGGAACACCTGCGCGCCGGCCTCGTCGTAGGTGCGCAGCGTGAGATCCTGCAGCGACATCGAGCCGGTGACCGGCGCCCGCGACCAGATGCCGCTGGCCGGTCGTGGTGTCGCATAAAGCAGGCGCTGGCCGTGCTCGGCGAAGGCGCGGATATAGGCGGGGCGGGCAGCCTGGTACAGCCGCCACGCGTCCTCGACGGTGGTCGCCAGGAACGGCAGCGACGAGAGCTGAAAGATGGGGTCGAGCCCGGTGATGGCGCCGCCGAGCGCATCGCCGACCTCGATGCGTCCGTCGGCGACCGCCTCCGGGATCGTGGCCGAGCGCAACCCGTCGGGCCCGTCATAACGCGGCTCGAGCCGGAGTTGCCCGGCCGTGCGTTGCTCGACCGCCGCCGCGAAATGCGCCAAGCCCTCCCCGGCGATGGAAGCGGCCGGGTATTCGGTGGCGCCATGCCAGGTGGTCTGGGCGACGGCGGCATGGGTCAGCAGCAGCAGCAACAACAGCAGGCGCATGGGCGGAGCTTAGGCCGAATTGGGCGCGGGCTGCACCGGCAAAGCGGTCAGCGCTCGCGTTCGAGCCGTCGCAGGTCGCCCTGCGCCTCCGCCAAGGCCCGTTCGGCTGTCGGGACGGTCATCCCGCGCAGCAGCAGCAGCGCCACTTTCAGCCGCCCGCCGGCCTGCTCCAACGCTACCGCGGCGGTGTCGGCATCGGTGGCCGCAAGCCCGCACAGCATCCGCACCGCGCGGCGGCGGAGCTTGGCGTTGGACGCCAGCATGTCCACCATCTGCCCGCGATAGACCCGGCCCAGCCGCGTCATCACCAGCGTGCTGAACAGATTCAGCGCCACCTTCTGCGCGGTGCCGGCGCCGAGCCGGGTGGAGCCGGCGATCGGTTCCGGCCCGGTCGGCAGCAGGACCGCGTGCTCGGCGGCGGCCAGCAGCGGCGCATCCGGACTGTTGGCGAACCCGATCGTCAGCGCGCCGGCCGTGCGGGCCACGCGGACGCAGCCGATCGTATACGGCGTGGTGCCGCTGGCGGCGACGCCGACCAGCACGTCCGCGGCCGTTAGATCGGAGGCATCCCGGCCCGACGGTTCATCCTCGGCGCCCTCGGCGGCGCGGACCAGCGCGCCGTCGCCGCCGGCCATCAACAGCAGCAGGCGGTCACGCGGGAAGTCGAAGGTGGGCGGCAGCTCGGCGCCGTCCTGGATCGCGATGCGCCCGGATGTGCCAGCGCCGGCATAGGCCAGCCGTCCCCCCGCACGCAGCCGTACCACGGCCGCCTCCGCTGCTGCCTCAAGGGCGGGCAGGGCCGGCCGGACCGCCGCCACGGCAGCGAGCTGATTCTCCAACATCGCCTCCAGAACGGTGCCGGACGGCCAGGTCTCGATGTCCACGTAGCGCGGACTGACCCCTTCGGTGGAGGGTAGTCGAGCCGGTCCAGGGGCGCTCGCCCCTGGCGGGTCAAGGGCAGAGCCCTTGGTTCCACTAAACATCGACCTCTTCGACCGTCCGGGCCCGGTCCTGGATGAACTGGAAGCGCAGCTCCGGCCGCCGCCCCATCAGGCTTTCCACCAACGTATTCGTGCTCGCCCGGTCCTCGGCGGCCACGTCCACCCGCAGCAAAGTGCGCCGCTTCGGGTCCATCGTGGTTTCCTTGAGTGCCGCGGGAGGCATCTCACCCAAGCCTTTGAACCGGCTCACTTCGACCTTCGAGTTCGCCTTGAACTCGCGCTTCATCAGCCGGTCCTTGTCGGCGTCGTCCATGGCGTAAACGGACTTCGCCCCTTGCACCAGGCGATACAGCGGCGGCTGTGCCAGATAGACGTGGCCGTGCTTCACGAGGTCCGGCAGCTCGCGGTAGAAGAACGTCATCAGCAACGAGGCGATATGCGCCCCGTCCACGTCGGCGTCCGTCATGATGATGACCCGGCCGTAGCGCAGCTTCGTCCGGTCGAAACGGTCGCCGACGCCGCAGCCGAGCGCCTCGATCAGGTCCTTCAGCTCCTGGTTCTGCCGCAGTTTATCCGCGCTCGCGCTCGCCACGTTGAGGATTTTCCCCCGCAGCGGCAGTACCGCCTGCGTTTCACGGTTGCGCGCCTGCTTGGCCGAGCCGCCGGCGCTGTCGCCCTCCACCAGGAAGATCTCGGTGTCGTCGCGGCTTTCGCGCGAGCAGTCGCTGAGCTTGCCGGGCAGGCGCAGCCGGCGGGTCGCGGACTTGCGGCTGACGTCCTTCGTTTCCCTGCGCCGCAGCCGCTCCTCGGCCCGCTCGATGACGAAGGCGAGCAGGTTGTCGGCCTGGGCCGGGTTGCCCGCCAGCCAATGGTCGAAGCGGTCGCGCATCGCCTGCTCGACCAGGCGGGCCGCCTCGGGGCTGGTCAGCTTTTCCTTCGTCTGGCCCTGGAATTGCGGGTCGCGGACGAAGGCCGACAGTTTGGCGGCCATCTGGCCGAGCACGTCCTCGGCGGTAATCTGCGCCGTTTTCTTGTTGCCGCGCTGCTCGCCCCAGCCGCGCAGCCCCTTCAGCAGCGCCGCACGGAACCCCTGCTCGTGGGTGCCGCCCTGCGCGGTCGGCACGGTGTTGCAGTAGCTGTCGAGGAAGCCTTCGCCCTCGTCGAGCCAGGCGACGGCCCATTCGGCGCGCCCGCCCGCCAGCCCGGCCTGGGTTGCCGCCAGGTCCGCCTCGCCGGCCCAGATTTCCGGCAAGGCAAGCGCGGCCGCGCCGATGTCGTCGGCCAGGCTGTCCTTCAGGCCCGCCGGGGAAATGCAGCACCGCCTCGGCCGGGATGTCGCCGGTCTTGAGCAAGGCGGGGTCGCAGGACCAGCGGATGCGGACGCCGCGGAACAGGTAGGCCTTGGAGCGGCACAGCTTGTAGAGCCGCGCCGGGCTGAACTGCAGGGCGCCGAAGATCTCGGGGTCGGGATGGAAGCGGATGGTGGTGCCGCGGCGGTTATGGATCGGCCCGGCATTCTCCAGCTTCGTGGTCGGCTTGCCGCGCGCGTAGGCCTGCCGCCACAGCACCCGGTCCCGCGCCACCTCGACCTGCATCGTGTCGGACAGCGCGTTCACCACCGAGCTGCCGACGCCGTGCAAGCCGCCCGACGTCGCATAGGCCTTGCCACCGAACTTGCCGCCCGAATGCAGCGTGGTGAGGATCACCTCCAGCGCGCTGAGATTCTTGAACTTGGGATGCGGATCGACCGGGATGCCGCGGCCATTGTCGCGCACGCTGAGGATGTTGCCGGTCTCCAGCTGCACGTCGATGGCGGTCGCATGCCCGGCCACCGCCTCGTCCATGGCATTGTCGAGGATCTCGGCGGCCAGGTGGTGCAACGCGCCCTCGTCGGTGCCGCCGATATACATGCCGGGGCGGCGGCGGACCGGCTCGAGCCCTTCCAGGACCTCGATGTCGCGGGCGGTGTAGCCGTCGCCGGGCGTAGGGATCGAGGACAGGAGATCGTTCATGGTGTGTTCCCAGGTCTCACCTCAAGCTAACGACGCGGGCGAGTCTGGGCAAGGTTGACGGGTTAGCGGCGCCGACGGTCTGCGCGACAAGATCCCCGGGCTTCGCCCGGGGATGACGTCCATGGCGTTCGCTGATGCGCGGATGCTCAGTCCTTGCGCGGGAAGGCGCTCGGCTCCTGCACGTGGGCCTCGAGGAACCAGAGCTGCTTGTCGAGGCCGCGCGACACTTCGGTCAGGATGTCGGCCGTGTCGGCGTCGCCGGCCTCGTCGGTGTCTTCGATGTTCTGCCGCACCGCGTTGGCGCAGGCCGAGTACCGCTCGATCAGCGCATGGATGTGGTCCGGGATCGCATAGATGTCGGTCGGGTAGGGCTTGAGGCTGGTCTGCTTCGTGACCTCCTGGGTCGTGCCCTTCGCGGTGCCGCCGAGCTGGGTGATCCGCTCGGCCATCATGTCGGTCCACTCGTCCTGCTCGTCGCGGAATTTGTCGAGCATCAGGTGGACGCCGATGAACTGCGGCCCCTTCAGGTTCCAATGCGCCTGCTTCGTCACCAGGCCGAGGTCGATGCTGTCGGCGAGGCGCGCCTGCAGGATCTCCATCGCAACGGCCTTGGCGTTGTTCTTCAAGTCGTTGCTGGTCTTGTGCAGGTGGGCGCCCTTGGTCTGCTGATCGACCTTCGAAGGCGAATCGGCCATGTCCAAACTCCTGTGCGGGTTGAGCCCGCCTAACGCCCTAGGTCACGCGGCGTTCCGTCCGCGCACACCCGGCTCGACGCTCAGATAGCGGCAGGGCGGCGGCGCCAGGCTGTCGTGGAACGCCGCCACCTGCGCGAGCACGTGGCGGTCCTCGTCGGACAGCCGCACCGCCTCGCGCAAATGGTCGGTCCAGTTCTGCATGGACCAGACCTCGAGCCAACCCTCCGGATGGGCCACGTCCTCGTAAAGTCGCCAGTCGAGCGCCCCGGCGCGGCCGCGGACGTGCTGCACCGCCTCCATCGCCAGCAGGAAGCGGTCGCGGTCGGCCGGCGCGACCCGGTAGCGCATCGTCTCCAGGATGCGCCCGCGCGACTTCGGCAAGGTTGCGGCGAACTCGGGCGCCGGCGCTTCCGGGGCCGGCAGCGGCACCACCTCGGCCATGGCCGACGCCACCGTGTCGTCGAGCGGGTAGTCGCGCACCAGCAGGGCGAGCAGAGCGCAGCATGCCGCCGCCAGCCCCATCGAGGTCTGCAGCCCGAGCGCGTCGCCCAGCACGCCCCAGAGCAGCGAGCCCGCCGCCAGCGCCGCGTTGAACGCGAGCTGATAGATGGCCAAGCGCCCGCGCCCGCACCCAGGCCGGGGCGACCAGCTGCGCCGCCGCCTGGATGGTGCTCGCCGCCGCCACCCAGCCGAGGCCGAACAGCAGCATGCCGAGCGCGGCCGGCGCCCAATGATGGGTCGCCGACACCAGCGCCATGCCGGCGCAGGAGAACAGGCTCGCGCCCAGCACGGTCGCGCTGCGGTTGGCGACGCCGCGCAGCCGCGGCAGCAGCATGCCGGCGGTGACCCCGCCCACGCCCATCAGCCCGAGCAGCAGGCCGAAGCTGCCGGCGCCGAGCCCGAGTTGCTCGCGCACCACCAGCGGCAGCATCGCCCAGGTGGCGGCCGACGGCAGGAAGTAGGCGACCGCGCGCACCATCGCCGCGCGCATCGCCGGGGTGTGGCGGACGAACTGCATGCCGGCGCGCATCGCCGACAGCAGGTGCTCGCGCGGCAAGGTGCTGCCGCTGCGCCGGTCGCGCCGCCAGGTGACGAGCACGGCGATGCCGACGACGAACGACAGCGCATAGAGCAGGAAGGCCAGCGACGGGCCGCCGAACAGCACCAGCACGCCGCCCAACGCCGGGCCGACCGCGCGGGCCAGGTTGAAGCCGATGCCGTTCAGCGCGATGGCCGGCACCAGGTCGGCGCGCGGCACCACCTCCGGCACGGTGGCGCCCCAGGCCGGCTGATACATGGCGCTGCCGATGCCGATGCAGAACGTCAGCAACACCAGCCCGCCGGCGTCGATGCCGCCGGCATAGGTCAGCGCGGCCAGCAGCGACCGCGGCGAGCCATCGTCCAGACTGGGTCGCGATCAGGTAAAGGCGGCGGTCGACGATGTCGGCCAGCGCGCCGGCCGGCAATGCCAGCAGGAAGGTCGGCACGATCGTCGCCGCCTGCACCAGGCTGACGCTGAGCGCATCGGGCGACAGCGTCGTCATCAGCCAGCCGGCGCCCGGTGTTCTGCAGCCACAGCCCGAGCGCCGTAACCACGTTCGCCGCCCATAGCGCGCGGAACACGCCGTGGCGGAGCGGGAGCGAGGGCGGTCGGGCAGATCGCGATCCGGTCCTGCGATCCCCGGCTCGAAGCCCGGCGGCAGGCCGGCCGTCAGCGAGATCCGCACCTCCGGCCCGGCAAGCAGCGGCCGCGCGCCCATGCCCCATTCCGCCCGCCGCATCATCCCGGCTCGCCGACCAGCTGCCGCCGGCGCCCCGCCAGTCGAGCATGATCGGCCGCTGATGCCGTGCAGCAGCAGGGTGCCGGGCAGCGGCCGTCTCGCACCGCGCCGTCGATGCGGAAAGTCGGGGAAGCGCTCGACGTCCAGCAGGTCCGGCCCTTGCGCATCGGCGGTCATGGTGGCGGACGGCATTTGCAGGCTGGACGACTTTCGCCGTCGAGCGCGACGTCGCAGGCCCCGGGTTGCGTCGTCGAGCGTGAGGGTGCCGTGGAAGCGGCGTGAAATGCCCGTCGATGGCGATCAGGCCGAGGCCGTAGGCGCGGAAGCCGATGCTGACGCTGCCGGGCTGCAGCAGGAAGCGCACCGGCGCGGCAGCGGCGCGGGCGGCAATGGCGGGAGCGGCGAGCATGCAACGCCATACACACGCCGGCGATCCGTCGCCGCATCGCTTCCCCTCGGTTCGGTCTGGGCGACAGTAGCCCGAACTTGCTGGTTCAGCCAGAGCGGAGACGGTTATGTCTCTTCAGGGCCGCGTCGCACTCGTCACCGGGTCCACCAGCGGCATCGGCCTCGGCATCGCGCGGGCGCTGGCGCGGGAAGGCGCGGACGTGATGCTGAACGGGTTCGGCCCGCCCGAGGCGATCAAGTGCTGCCATCGACAGCGTCGCCGCCCACGGCGTGCGGGTGCGGCATCGACGGCGCCGACCTCATGCAACCCGAAGGTGCGGCCGGTCTGGTGCAACGGACGCAGGCCGCGTTCGGCAGGCTCGACATCCTGGTCAACAACGCCGGCATCCAGCACACCGCAACCATCGCCGAGTTCCCGCCCGAGAAATGGGACGCGGTGATCGCGCTGAACCTGTCGGCGCCGTTCCATTGCATGCAGGCGGCGATCCCCGGCATGACGGCGAAGGGCTGGGGGCGGATCATCAACATCGCCTCCGCGCATGGCCTGGTCGGCAGTGCGCGAGAAGTCGGCCTATGTGGCGGCCAAGCATGGGCTTGTGGGGCTGACGAAGGTCGGCGCGATCGAGCTGGCGAACACCGGGATCACGGTGAACGCGATCTGCCCGGGCTGGGTGCTGACGCCGCTGGTGCAGGCGCAGATCGACCGGCGCGCGGCCGAGGGCGGCAGCATCGGCCGAGGCGGTGGCGCGTGCGATGCTGACGGAGAAGCAGCCGATGGCGCGAGTTCACGACGCCCGCAGGGCTCGGCGGCCTGGCCGTGTTCCTGTGCTCGGACGCGGCGCGGACCATGACCGGGGCGCCGCTGTCGATGGATGGCGGCTGGGTCGGCGACCTGAGCACGGCCGTGACCACGATCGTCACCGGGGCGGCGGGGTTCGTGGGTTTCCATGTGGCGCAGGCGCTGCTGGCGCGGGGCGAGGCGGTGGTCGGGATCGACAACCTCAACGCCTATTACGACGTCGCCGCTGAAGCAAGCGCGGCTCGCCCTGCTGCGCGAGCAGGCCGGGTTCAGCTTCCATGCCGCCGATATCGCCGACAAGGCAGCCGATGTTCGCCGCTGTTCGACGGCTCCGGCGCCACGCGGGTCGTGCATCTGGCGGCGCAGGCCGGGGTGCGGTACTCGATGCAGGACCCGTGGGCCTACGTGTCGTCCAACGTGATGGGGCACGTGACGGTGCTGGAGGCGGCGCGGCGGCTGCCGCGGCTCGAGCACCTGGTCTATGCCAGCTCGTCCTCGGTCTATGGCGGCAACACCAAGCTGCCCTTTGCGGAGTCGGACCGGGTGGACACGCCGGTGTCGCTCTATGCGGCGACGAAGCGGGCGGACGAGTTGATGTCGCATGCCTACTGGCACCTCTATGGGATGCCGCTGACGGGGCTGCGGTTCTTCACGGTCTATGGGCCCTGGGGGCGGCCGGACATGGCCTATTACAGCTTCGCCGAGGCGATCCTGGCCGGGCGGCCGATCACGCTCTACGACGGCGGCCGGCTGAAGCGCGACTTCACCTACATCGACGACATCGTGGCTGGCGTGCTCGCCTGTCTGGACCGGCCGCCGGCGCCGGGGCCAGGCGCCGCCGGTGTTCAATCATCGGCAACAACCGTGGCGAGCTGGTGTCGACCTGGTGGCGTTGCTGGAGGCCGGGCTGGGCCGCAAGGCCGTGGTGCAGTACACGCCGCGGCCGGTGGCGGATGTGGTCGAAACCTGCGCCGACCTGACCGCCGATCCAGGCCTGGGTGCGGCTATGCGCCGACGACGCCGCTGAGTGTCGGCATTCCGCGGTTCCTCGACTGGTTCCTGGCCTGGACGCAGCGGAACGGGTGAACCCGCCGGCGGTCAGATATGCAGGGCGGGATCAGCCCGAGGCTGACCAGCACGAGCAGCAACAGCGAGAGCGTGACCGTCGCGGTGACGGCCGGCCCGGCCTTCGCCACCGTCCGCACGTCGACGCCGAGGCCGAGGGCGGCCATAGAGACGATCGTCAGTGCGCCCGAGACCCATGCCGACCGGCGGCAGGGCGGCGGCAGGGATCAGCCCGCTGGAGCGAAGCGCCGCCAAGGCAAGGAAGCCCAGGATGAACCAGGGACCACCTGGTTCACCGACATGCGCCGGCCGCGCACCGCCGCTGGCCGCCAGCCGCCGCGCTGCGCCGAGCGACAGGATGGTGACCAGCGGCCCCAGCATCAGCACGCGCACCAGCTTCACGAGCGTGCCCAGTCTGCACCGCGAGCGTGCCGATCGGGGCCGTCGCCGCCAGCACCTGCGGCACGGCATAGACGGTCAGCCCGGCGAGCACGCCGTATTGCAGCTCGGTCATGTGCAGCAGCGGGACGGCGAGCGGCAGCAGCAGCACGACGCCGACACCCAGGCACGGCGGTGAAGGCGATGGAGGAGGCGACGTCCTTGCTGCTGGCGCCGATGACCGGCGCCACGGCGGCGATAGCGGAGTTGCCGCAGATGGAGTTGCCGGCCGCCACCAGGATCGCCATCCGCGGCGGCAGCCCGAGCGCGCGACCGATGCCGTAGCTGCAGGCGAGGGCGGCGACGACGATGACGGCAATGCCCAGCAGCAGCCAGACGCCCGGCCGCGGCGATGGTCTGCAGGCTGATGGAGGCCCCGAGCAGCAGGACCGCGACCTCCAGCACCGTCTTCGCGCAGAAGGTGACGCCGGGCTTGTAACGCGGGACCGGGCGTCCAGGAGGAGCGAACGGCCGTGCCGAGCAGGATGGCCAGAACGAGCGCCTCGAGCCAGGGGTGGCCGAATAGCGCGCTCCTCGAGGCGTCTGCACCAGCATGGCAGCGACGGTGACGGCGAGTGCATAGCAGGATGCCGGGCAGGCGGCTGGCCGGTTCCGCCGGGGCGGGCGCGTCGATGGTGGTAGCCGTGCTGGTGGCGGCGCCAGGGGCGAGCATGCAGCAGGCTTTCCGCACAACGCGCCTCCCGGCCGCGATCGAGGCGTGTCGCCTTGAGATCAGTACTGCAAGTCAGTGTCTGGGGATCAGTAGCTTGCGCAGCAGCGCCACCAGCTTGCCCTGAACCTTGACCTGGTCGGCCGGCAGCACCTGCACCCGGTGCGCGGCGTTCGCCGGCTCCAGCGCGACCGAGTTGCCGCGCCGGCGCAGCCGCTTCAGCGTGACCTCCCGCTCATCGACCAGGGCGACGATGATCTGCCCGTTCTCGGCTGTCTCGCCCTTGCGGATGATGACGGTGTCGCCGTCGAGGATCCCGGCCTCGATCATCGAGTCGCCGTCGACCTCCAGCGCGTAATGCTCGCCGTTGCCGAGCATGGCCATCGGCACCTCGATCATCGCGCCGTTGTCGCGCAGCGCCTCGATCGGCAGGCCGGCGGCGATCTTGCCATACAGCGGCAGCTGGATGGCGCCCGCCTCGTTGGCGGCGCGCACGCCGGGCAGGCGGGCGCTGAAGTCGCCGCGGATGACGTTCGGGGTGAAGCTGGCCGGCAGCGCCGCGGCGGTTGCGGGGCAGCGGGCGCCGTCAGGGCGGGCTCGAGCCGCATCGCCTCGTTCGGCAGCCGCATCACCTCCAGCGCCCGGGCGCGATGGTGACGGCGGCGCAGGAAGCCACGCTCCTCCAAGGCCGAGATCAGCCGGTGGATGCCGCTTTTGGAGCGGAGCTGCAGGGCCTCCTTCATCTCCTCGAAGCTCGGCGAGAAGCCGGTCGCCTTGAGGTGGCGGTCGATATAGACCAGCAGCTCGTGCTGCTTGCGCGTCAACATGGCCGGAACTCCCGCGTCCGGCGCTTGGAACAAAACCGAAACTACGAGTGTTCTAATTTGGTTCTCCGCGTCGCGTCAAGACCCGAATCCGTGTCGACAGTCCCAAGATGATCCGAGGCGGATGACCGAGACGACGTCGCCCGCCGACAATGCCGGCGCGTTCGGCGCGCGCAGGATCAGCGCGTCGGCCTCGTTGAGCAACGCGCAACATGGACAAGTCCTGGCGCGGGAACGGCGTTGCGACTGCATTGCCGTCCGAGTCGCCGGTGATCGTTGCGCGCAGGTGGTCGGCGCGGTGATCGTTGGCGGCGACGGCCGCCCCGAGCCGGGCGGGCGAGCGGGCTGGGGCGTCGCCGGGCATGCCCGAGCAGGCGGTCGAGTGCCGGGACCAGGAACAGGATGGCGCAAACCAGCGCCGAGACCGGGTTGCCCGGCAGGCCGAGCACGGCCGTCGCGCCGAGTCGGCCGGAGATCAGCGGCTTGCCCGGCCGCATCGCGATCTTCCAGAAATCCAGCTCGAAGCCTTGCCGCCCGAGCCCGGCCTGGACCAGGTCGTGCTCGCCGACGCTGGCGCCGCCGGTGGTGACCAGCAGGTCGGCGCCGGCCACCGACGCCGCCGCGGCCGCGATCGCCTCGGGCCGGTCGGGCGCGATGGGCAGGATCACCGGCACGCCGCCGCGGGCGCGAACCAGGGCGGCGAGGGCATGCGCGTTGGAACTGACGATGCCGCCGGGCGGGATCGGTTCGCCGGGCATGGCGATCTCGTCGCCGGTGGCGAGGATGGCGACCGTCGGGCGGCGATGCACGGCCAGCCAGGGGTGGTTGCCGGCCGCGGCCAAGCCCGACCGCGCGGGCGTTGAGCCGCATGCCGGCCGGCAGCAGCACGTCGCCGGCGGCGAAATCCTGGCCGCGGCGGCGGATGTGACGCCCGGCCACGGGCGCCTCGTTGGCGACGATCATGTCGCCGTCGCGGGTGGCGTCCTCCTGGATCAGAACCGAGTCCGCGCCTTCGGGCACGAAGCTGCCGGTGAACAGCCGCACCGCCTCGCCGGCGCCGACGCGGCCGGCGAACGGGTGGCCGGCCGGTGCCGCGCCGACCACGCGCCGTGGGCCCGGTCTCGGCCGCGCGAGCGCATAGCCGTCCATCGCCGACACGTCGGCCGGCGGCTGGTCGAGCCGGGCCAGCACGGGGGCGGCCGTGACCCGGCCCCAGGCGTCGGGCAGGGCGACGATCTCGGCCGCGGTCGGCCGCAGCGGGCCGACGATGCGCGCCCGGGCCTCGTCGACGCTCAGCATGCTCAGTCCTGCTCGAACCGGCCGGACTTGCCACCGTCCTTGTGCACGACCCGCAGCCCGTCGATCCGCATGCCGCGGTCCACCGCCTTCAGCATGTCATAGACCGTCAGCGCCGCGACGCTCGCCGCGGTCAGCGCCTCCATCTCCACGCCGGTGCGCCCGGTGGTCCGCACCGTCGCAGCGATCTCGACGCCGGTCGTCCACGACCTCCAGTTCCAGCGTCACGGCCGAGATCGGCAGCGGGTGGCACAGCGGGATCAGGTCGCTGGTGCGCTTGGCCGCCATGATCCCGGCCAGCCGGGCCACGCCCAGCACGTCGCCCTTCTTCGCGGTGCCGTCGGCCACCAGCCGGCGCGTGTCCGGCTGCATCGCGACCCGTGACCCGCGCCGTCGCCGTGCGGTCCGTCTCGGCCTTGGCCGACACGTCGACCATGTGCGCGCGCCCGGCCGCGTCGAAATGGGTGAGCGCTCACGCCGCGCACTGTCCGAGCAGGGCACGGGTCGCCGCGCCGACGTCCGGCTGCCGCAGCAGGCTCTCGCCGACGAGGAAGCACCGCGCGCCGGCGTCGCACAGCCGCTGCACGTCCTCATGGGTGCGGATGCCGCTCTCGGCGACCAGGAAGCGGTCCGAGGGCACGTGCGGCGCCAGTTCGGCCGTCGTCTCAAGATCGGTCTTCAACGTCTTGAGATTGCGGTTGTTGATCCCGATCAGCGACGTCTGCAAGCCGAGCGCCCGGTCGAGTTCGCGGCGATCATGCACCTCGGCCAGCACGTCCATGTCGAGCGCCCGCGCCAGCTCCTCGAGCTCGCGGGCCACGGTGTCGGTCAGCGCCGCCATGATCAGCAGGACGCAGTCCGCGCCCATGACCCGGCTTTCCAGGATCTGCCAGGGGTCGCAGCATGAAGTCCTTGCGCAGCACCGGCAGCGGCACCGCGGCGCGGGCGGCCTGCAGGTGCTCGGCCGAGCCTTGGAAATGCGGCCCGTCGGTCAGCACCGACAGGCAGGTGGCGCCGGCGTCGGCGTATGCCTGCGCGAGGGCGGCCGGGTCGAAGTCGGCGCGGATCAGCCCGGCCGAGGGCGACGCCTTCTTGATTTCGGCGATCAGGCCGAGCCGCCGTCGGCGACGGCATGCGTTCAGCGCCGCGCCGAAGCCGCGGGTGGGCGGCGGCTTGCGGCCGAGCTGCGCACTTCAGCGCGCCTTCGGGCGTCTCGGCACGGCGCCGCGCGCACCTCCGCCATGGTGTCGGCGCAGATCCGGGCGAGGGCGTCGGGTGCAGTCGGGATGCTCGTGGGGTCAGGCTATCCATCGTCCTGCTCCGGCTCAGGCCGTGGCCCGGCGCAGCTCTTCCAGTGCCGCCATCGCGCGGCCCGCGTCGAGGCTGGCGGCGGCGCGCGGCACGCCATCCTGCATGGTCCTCGCCCGGCCGGCCACCACCAGCCCGGCGGCGGCGTTGAGCAGGACGGTGTCGCGGTAGGCGCCGCGTGCCCCTTGCAGCAACGCCAGCAAGGCGGCCGCGTTCGCCGCCGGGTCGCCGCCCTGGATCGCGGCGATCGGGCGCGGTGCAAGCCCGGCCTCCTCGGGCGTCAGCGTGAACGCCGTCGACGGCGCCGTCGGCCGAGCGCAGACGACCTGGTTCTCGCCCGCGACCGTCAGCTCGTCCAGGCCCTGGCCGTGGACCAGCCAGGCCCGCTCGGTGCCGAGCGCGGCGAGCGTCTCGGCCATCGGCCGCAGCCAGGCACGGATCGAACACGCCGGTCAGCTGGCGGCGCGACCCCGGCCGGGATTGGCGAGCGGGCCGAGCAGGTTGAAGATCGTGCGGGTGCCGAGTTCCACCCGCGGCCCGGCGGCGTGGCGCAGGGCGGCGTGATGCCGGGGCGCGAACATGAAGACGCAGCCGGCCTCGGCCAGCATGGCCGGCAGGCGGTCGAGCGGCACGTCGACGTTGACGCCCAGCGCCGTCAGCACGTCGGCGCCGCCGGTGCGGCGAGCTGAGCGCGCGGTTGCCGTGCTTGGCGACCACGGCACGCCGGCGCCGGCCAGACGAAGGTGACGGCAGTCGAGACGTTCAGCGTGCCGGCGCCGTCGCCGCCGGTGCCGCAGACGTCGATCGCGCCGGGCGGCGCGGCGACGCGGGTCATGCGCGCCAGCATGGCGCGCACGGCGCCGGTCAGCTCCGGCACGGTTTCGCCGCCGCACGCGCATCGCCATCAGCATGCCGGCGATCTGGGCGGGCGTGGCCTCGCCGGCCATGACGACGCCGAACGCCGCCTCGGCCTCGTCCGCGCTCAGCGTCGCGCCGGCGGCGAGGCGGGCCAGCGCGGGCTTAGGTCGCTCATGCAGGCCGGTGCGCTGGCGGTTCGCGGCCGCGCGGCGATGGCGAGGAAGTTGCCCAGCAGCGCGTGGCCGTGCTCGGAGGCGATGCTCTCCGGGTGGAACTGCACGCCGAACACCGGGCGGTGCGGTGGCGCAGGCCCATGATGACGCCGTCCTCGGTCCAGGCGGTCGCTCGAGCGTGTCGGGCATGGTGTCGGGGGCGACGACCAGGCTGTGGTAGCGGGCGGCCTCGAAAGGGCGCGGCAGGCCTCGAAGATGTCGGTCCCGGCATGGCGCACCGGGCTGACCTTGCCGTGCATCGGCACGGCGCCGCGCACGACGCTGGCGCCGAAGGCCTGGCCGATCGCCTGGTGGCCGAGGCAGACGCCGAGCAGCGGGATGCGCCCGGCGGCGGCTGCGATCAGGTCGAGGCAGATGCCGGCCTCGTTCGGCGTGCAGGGGCCGGGCGAGAGCACGATGGCTTCCGGCTGCCGGCCGAGCGCCTCCTCGGCGGTGATGCGCGTCGTTGCGGACCACCTCGCAGCGCCCGCCGACGTCGCCGAGCACGTGGACCAGGTTGAAGGTGAAGCTGTCGTAGTTGTCGATCAGGAGGATCATGGCGCCTATCCCAGCGCCGCGAAGCGCACGGCGTCCTCGGCGGCGCGGAACAAGGCGCGGGCCTTCTGCCGGGTCTCCTCGTACTCGCCCTCGGGCGTGCTGTCGGCCACCACGCCGCCGCCGGCCTGCACGTACATGGTGCCGTCCTTCACCACCGCGGTGCGCAGGCCGATGCAGGTGTCCATCGTGCCGTTGGCGGCGAAGTAGCCGATGCAGCCGGCGTAGATGCCGCGCCGGGTCGGCTCCAGCTCCTCGATGATCTCCATCGCGCGGATCTTCGGCGCGCCGGTCAGCGTGCCGGCCGGGAAGCCGCCGATCAGCGCGTCGAGCGCGTCGAGGCCGGGCCTTCAGCTTGCCCTCGACCGTGCTGGAGATGTGCATGACGTGGCTGAACCGCTCGATGGCGAAGCTCTCGACCACGCGCACGGTGCCGAGCTCGGACACCCGGCCGACGTCGTTGCGGCCGAGGTCGAGCAGCATCAGGTGCTCGGCCCGCTCCTTCGGGTCGGACAGCAGGTCGCGTTCCAGCGCCTCGTCCTCGTCCTTCGTGGCGCCGCGCTTGCGGGTGCCGGCCAGCGGCCGGATGGTCACGGTGCCGTCGCGCAGCCGCACCAGGATCTCGGGCGAGCTGCCGACGATGGAGAAGCCGCCGAAGTCGAGGAAGAACAGGAACGGCGCCGGGTTGACCCGGCGCAGCGAGCGATAGAGCGCGAACGGCGGCAGCGCGAACGGCACGGAGAAGCGCTGGCTCGGCACGACCTGGAACGCGTCGCCGGCGAAGATGTATTCCTTCATGCGCTCGACGATCGCCATGAACTCGGCCTTGGTCATGTTCGACGCGGGCTCGGGCAGCGGCGGCAGCGCGACCGGGGGCACGGCGTGGGGCAGGGGCCGCTGCAGCGCCGCCGACGCCTCGGCGAGCGCCGCCTGCGCGGTGGACCAGGCGGCGTCGGCGGGGACGCCGGGCTGCGGGTAGATCGGGCGCCGCGAGCGTCAGCTCGTCGCGCACGTTGTCGAACACGGCGAACAAAGTCGGGCGGAGCAGGATGGCCTCCGGCACGCCGAGCGCGTCGGTGTTCTTGGCCGGCAGCCGCTCCATCTGCCGCACCATGTCGTAGCCGAGATAGCCGACCAGGCCGCCCAGCATCGGCGGCAGGTGGTCGGGGATGTCCATCCGGGTCTCGGCGATGATGGCGCGCAGGCTTTCGAGCGCCGGCCGCTCGTCGGGGACGAAGGCGTGCGGGGCGCTGCGGGCGTGCCGGTTCAGCTCGGCCACCCCGGCGCGGCAGCGCCACACGAGGTCGGGCGTCATGCCGATGATGGAGTAGCGGCTGCGCGCCGAGCCGTTCTCGATGCTTTCCAGCAGGAAGGAGTTGGGCCGCCCGGCAGCGAGCTTCATGTAGGCGGCGACGGGCGTCTCGAGGTCGGCGACGTAGGTGGACCAGATCAGCGTGCCCCGGCCCGCACTATAGGCGGCGAGGCAGGCGGCCTGGGACGGGGACGAGATGGCGTTCATCGCCGGGCTCCGGTCGGGTTGGAGGTCGGGGAAAGCCTCACTGGATCAGGCTCTCCAGCATGGCCTGGTTGACGGTCGGCTTGGCGCGGTCGCGCAGGGCCGCGGCGTAGGTGATCTCGATGTCCTGGTCGATCGACGCGGGTCAGCGCGGTGCGCATCTGCGCGGCGCCGACCGGGTCGGTCGGCGGGATCGGGCGAGCTCGACGTCGACCAGCTTTGCGACCAGGAAGCCGTCCGGCGTCTCGAGCATGGTGCCCTCGTTCAGCTTCATGCCGAACAGCGGCTGGACCAGCTCGGCCGCCACGCCCTCGGTCGGCGGCCGCGGCCGATCGGGCGGCGTGCGCTCCACCCGCACCCCGGCCACCGTCGCGGCGTCGTCGAGCGAGCCGCCCGCCTTGACCGCGGCCAGCAGCTTGGCTGCGACCGTTCCTGCGCATGGCGGCGGGCATCGTGCTCGCCAGTTCTCGCTGCACCTGCGCCTGCGACGGCCTCGAACGGCCGGACCTTCGGCGGCGTCTCGTCCTCGACCGTGAGGGCGTAGTAGCGACTGGTCCGGCCCCTCGATCATGCGCGGCGGCTCGCCCTTGGGCGTGGCGAAGGCGCTGGTGATGATGGCCTGGCGCAGCGCCGGGGCACCGGGGATGGGCGCCGGCTCGCCGTCCGGCGTGTTGCCCTTTCGTCCAGCGTGCCGGCGATGCCGGCCACGCCGAGGTCGCCGGGCAGATCGTCGAGCGCGGTGCCGGCCGACAGCGCGTCCTCGAGCTTGTTGGCGCGGGCGTAGACCTCGTCGACGGCCCGCTCGCGCGCGACCTCGGCCGCGGATCTCGTCGCGCACGCCTCGAAGCGGCCGCTGCATTGCCGGGGGTGATCTTCGTCACCCGCAGCACCTGCCAGCCGAACGCGGACTTGACCGGGCCGGTCACGGCCTCGGCCGGCGCCGTGAACGCCGCCTCGGCCAGTTCGGGCACCGGGGATGTCCGCCTGCGCGGCGTCGTCGAGCTGGCCGCGGAGGCGCCGGCCGCCGGCGGCGTCCTTCTGCATCGCGGCCCAGTCGGCCCCGGCGATCCATGTGTCGGCGAGCTTGCTGGCCGGCGGCCTCGTCCTGGGCGACCACGCACCTGGACGGTGCGCTTCTCGGGGCCGCCGAACTCGCGCTTGTGCGCGTCGTAATAGGCCTGCAGGTCGGCCTCCGGCACGTCGATGCCGCGGGCGATGGTGTCGGGCGACAGGATCGACGGCCTTGATGCGGCGGAAGGCCGGGGCGGCTGTAGCGCTGCGGGTCGTCCTCGTAGGCGCGCTTGCAGGTCGTCGGCGCTCGGGCGCCGGCGGCTCGGGCGCGGCGGTGAACGGCAGCTCCACCAGGTCGGCGACGCGCTGCTCGCGCTGGAAGGCGAAGACCTGCTTCAGCAGCAGTCTCGGGCGTGCTGGCGCCGACCTGCACCGCTTCCATCAGCTGCCGCTGCGCCGAGGTCGGCCGCGCATCAGGTCGAGGAAGCGCGGCTTCGGTCAGGTTGTTCTGCCGCAGCACGCTGCTCGAACTGCGTGCGGTCGAAGACTGCCGCGAGCGGCCGCTGAAGGCCGGGATCTCGAACACCGCCTGGCGCAGCCGCCTCGTCCGGCACGACCGAGGCCCAGGCGCCGCACCTCGTCGGCGATCGCCGGCCTGGATGATCAGCCGCTCCAGCGTCTGGCCGGCGACGCCGCGCCGGATCGCCGGCGTCGGCTCGGCTTGCCGCCCATCATGCGCGATCACCTGCGGCAGCGCTGGCGGTAGGCCTCCTGGAACTCCGGCGGCTCGATCCTGCTGCGTCGCCGACGGTGGCCACCGTGGTGCTGCTGTTGCCCGACGTTTGGCGACGTCGGCGACGCCCCACAGCACGAAGGGGACGATCAGCAGACGAAGAACAGCTTCGCGTAGCGGGTGTCGAGGAACTTGCGGATGACAGCGAGCATGGGGTACGCGGGTTTCCGTGAAACGGAGCCGCACCATAGGTAAGGCCGCGCCCGCTTGACCAGCGGCGTTGCCACGGCACGAGGGCGGCGTTTCCATGCATAGGCCGGACCTCGATTATAGAACGGGACGGAACGACGGGGGAGCGGGATGCGCCAGCTGATTGCCGGGAACTGGAAGATGAACGGGCTGCGGGCCGGCGGCGCGGGCGCTGGCGCAGGCCGTGCGCGACGGCGCGGCGGGCCTGGGCTGCGACCTGCTGCTGTGCCCGCCCGCGACGCTGCTGGCGGCGGTGGCCGAGATCGCTGGCAGGCAGCCCGGTCATGGCGGGCGGGCAGGACTGCCACCTGCGGCCGCAGCGGCGCCCATACCGGCGACATCTCGCGCCGCCATGCTGCGCGATGCCGGCGCCGGCTGGGTGATCGTCGGCCATTCCGAACGCCGGGCCGACCATGGCGAGAACGACCCGTGGTGCGGCGCAAGGCCGAGGCCGCCGCCGCCGCCGGCCTGACGCCGATCATCTGCGTGGGCGAGACCGAGCAGCACCGCCTGTCCGGCAATGCGGAGGTCGTCGTCGCCTCGCAGATCGACGGCAGCGTGCCGCCGGGGTTCTCGGGCGTGGTCGCCTACGAGCCGGTCTGGGCGATCGGCACCGGCCGGGCCGCCGACGGAGGCAGGATGTCGCTGGCGATGCACGCGGCGATCCGCGGCCAGTTGGTGAGCACGCTGGGGCAGGCGGGGCAGGGCGTGCGCATCCTGTATGGCGGCTCGGTCAAGCCCGGCAACGCCGCCGCGCTGCTGGCGATGCCGGAGGTGGGCGGCGCCCTGGTCGGCGGCGCGAGCCTGGTGGCCGAGGACTTCCTGGCCATCGCGCGCGCTCGGCTCCCGCGCAGTAGGGCGGGTGGGGTTCCGCGGCCGCGCCCTTCCCATCCACGCCTGCGAACGCGCCTAGAACCCCGGCGTCATGACCACCGTCCTGCTCATCATCCACCTGTTCGTCACCCTGGCCCTGATCGGCGTCGTGCTGATCCAGCGCAGCGAGGGCGGCGGGCTGGGCATCGGCACCTCGCAGGGGATGGGCGGGTTCATGTCGGGCCGCGGCACGGCGAACCTGCTGACGCGCACCACCGCGATCCTGGGCGCCGATCTTCTTCGCCCTGTCGCTGACGCTCGCGCTGCTGAACCGCGGGACGGTGGGCGTCGGCCGCTCGATGCTGGACAACGCCGCCGCTACCGCCGCCGCCGCGCCCGCGTCCGGCCCGGCCCTGTCCGGCGCGCCGCGCCGTGCCGCCGGCTGCGAACGGCGCCCGCGCCCCGAGTCGCCGCCGGGCGCCACGCCGCGTGCCCCCGCCGTGCCGACAAACTAGGCGTTTCAGCGTGGCGGTTTCTCAGGTCGCGCCCCTTGCTGTATCAGGGGCGTCCATGACGCGGTTCGTTTTCATCACCGGCGGCGTGGTTTCCTCCTTGGGCAAGGGCGTGGCCTCGGCGGCGCTCGGCGCGCTGCTGCAGGCCCGCGGCTACCGCGTGCGGCTGCGCAAGCTCGACCCCTATCTGAACGTCGATCCCGGCACCATGAGCCCGACCCAGCATGGCGAGGTGTTCGTCACCGACGACGGCGCGGAGACCGACCTCGACCTCGGCCATTACGAGCGGTTCACCGGCGTGCATGCGACGCAAGGCGGACAACGCCACGACGGGGCGCATCTATTCCGAGGTGATCGCCAAGGAACGGCGCGGCGACTACCTGGGCGGCACGGTGCAGGTGATCCCGCACATCACCGACGCCATCAAGGAGGCGATCACCCGCGAGACCGACGACGTGGACTTCGCGCTGATCGAGATCGGCGGCACGGTCGGCGACATCGAGAGCCTGCCGTTCCTGGAGGCGATCCGCCAGCTCGGCAACGAGCTGGGGCGAGGAGCGGACGATGTTCGTGCACCTGACGCTGGTGCCCTACATCCCGTCGGCCGGTGAGCTGAAGACGAAGCCGACGCAGCATTCGGTGAAGGAGCTGCAGAACGCCGGCATCCAGCCCGACATGCTGCTGTGCCGCTGCGACCGCCAGATCCCCGAGGGCGAGCGGCGCAAGATGGCGAACTTCTGCAACGTGCGGCCGCAGGCGGTCATCGCGGCGCTGGACGTGGACACGATCTATGCCGTGCCGATCAGCTACCACGAGGAGGGCATGGACCGGGAGGTGCTGCGCCACTTCCACCTGCCGTTCGAGCACGGACCCGGACCTCACGCCCTGGCAGCGCATCGTCGACGTCGTGCGCGCGCCCGAGGGCGAGGTGCGGATCGCCGTCGTCGGCAAGTACACCAGCCTGCTCGACAGCTACAAAAGCCTGTCCGAGGCGCTGATCCATGGCGGCGTGCGCAACCGGGTGCGGGTCGTGCTCGACTGGGTGGACAGCCAGGTGTTCGAGCAGCCGGACGCGGTCAGCCGGCTGGAGGGCGTGCACGGCATCCTGGTGCCGGGCGGCTTCGGCGAGCGCGGCACGCCGGGCATGATCGCCGCCGTGCGGTTCGCGCGGGAGCGGCGGGTGCCGTTCTTCGGCATCTGCTTCGGCATGCAGATGGCGGTCATCGAGTGCGCCCGCAACATGGCGCAGCATGACGGACGCCTCGCAGCACCGAGTTCGGGCCTTGCGAGACGCCGGTGGTCGGCCTGCTGACCGAGTGGGCGCGCGGCAACGAGGTCGAGCGGCGGGCCGAGGGCGGGGACCTCGGCGGCACCATGCGGCTGGGCGCCTACCCGGCCGAGCTCGACCGCGGAGTTCGCTGATCAGCCCGGGTGTATGGCAGCACCGCGCATCAGCGAGCGCCACCGGCACCGCTACGAGGTGAACATCAACTACCGCGAGCGGCTGGAGGCGACCGGGCTGCGCTTTGCCGGCATGTCGCCCGACGGGGTGCTGCCGGAGACGGTCGAGCTGCCGGGCCACCCGTGGTATATCGGCGTGCAGTATCATCCGGAGCTGAAATCCAAGCCGCTGGACCCGCATCCGTTGTTCTCCGGGTTCATCGGCGCCGCCGTGAAGCAGTCGCGTCTTGTCTGACGATGTCGAGCACGGCCGACTCCGAAGCGGATGACGAGCCGGCCGGGCCGCGCCAGGTCCGGGTGCGCGACATCGACGTCGCCAACGACCGGCCGTTCGTGCTGATCGCCGGGCCGTGCCAGATCGAGAGCGAGGCGCATGCGCTGGAGATGGCGGACGCGCTGGTATCGATCTGCGCCGTGGCCGGCAGTGCCGCTGATCTACAAGTCGAGCTTCGACAAGGCCAACCGCACCAGCGCCCGCGCCGCCCGCGGCGTGGGGTTGGCGAAGGGGCTGGCGATCCTGGCGGCGGTGCGGGAGCGGTTCCGCATCCCGGTGCTGACCGATGTGCACGACGTCGGCCAATGCGACCCGGCGGCCGAGGCGGTGGACGTGCTGCAGATCCCCGCCTTCCTGTGCCGGCAGACCGACCTGCTGATCGCCGCCGGCGAGACCGGGCGGACGGTCAACGTGAAGAAGGGCCAGTTCCTCGCGCCTTGGGACATGCAGCACGTCGCCGCCAAGATCGCCGAGACCGGCAATGAGAGCATCCTGCTGACGGAGCGCGGCGCGAGCTTCGGCTACAACACGCTGGTGACCGATTTCCGCGGCCTGCCGATCATGGCGCGCACCGGCTATCCGGTGGTGTTCGACGCGACCCATTCCGTGCAGCAGCCGGGCGGGCAGGGCGCCTCGTCCGGCGGGCAGCGGGAATTCGCGCCGGTGCTGGCCCGCGCGGCGCTGGCCGTTGGCGTGGCGGCGGTGTTCATCGAGACCCACGACGACCCGGACCACGCCCCGAGCGACGGCCCCAACATGATCCCGCTGCACGAGATGCCGGCGCTGCTGAGCCGGCTGAAGGCGTTCGACGACCTGTCGAAGGCGGGGTGAGGCGGGACGGCCTCAAACGTCATGGCCGGACTTGATCCGGCCATCTCCACGCCGTGACACTCCGAATGCCGGGCAGCGACAACGGCGCATTTTGGGCGCTTCGATGAACCTCGACCGCGTGGATGGTCGGGTCGAGCCCGACCATGACGAGGGAGGGAGACTGAGACAACAAGACGGCCCGGGGGCGGAGCGCACCGTCGCCGATGCCTTCGCCTCCGGCCGCAACAACTTCGACGCGATGCGGTTGGCCGCGGCCCTGCTGGTGCTTGCCAGCCACGCTTACGTGCTGACCGGCCATCCCGACGACGAACCCGTGGCCAAGCTGCTGAGCCACGTTGCCGACGGCGGCAGCCTGGCGGTCGCGATGTTCTTCGTGCTCAGCGGCTTCCTGATCGCCCGGTCCGCCCAGGTGCATCCGTGGCGCGACTACGTCCGCGCTCGTGCCCTGCGCATCTGGCCGGCTTTCGTCGTCGCCGTCCTGCTGCAGACCTTCGTGATCGGGACCGCGTTCACCACCCTGCCTGCCACCGCCTACCTCGCCGACCCCGCGACCTGGACCGCGGTCGCCCGCGCGCTCGTGTTCAGCCCGCCGCTCGGTCTGCCCGGCGTGTTCGAGGCCAACCCGCTGCCCCGCGCCGTCAACGGCTCGCTCTGGACGCTGCGGATCGAGGCGCTGTGCTACGCCGGCTTGCTGGCGCTCGCATGGTTCGGCTTGCTGCGCCGCCTCCGGGTGCTGCTGCCGCTGGCGGGCGGCTGGGCCTTGCTGGGCGCCGTCATTGCCGCTCGCGCGGGGGCGGCGCCGCCTTGGCTGGCCAGCCTTGCAGTGGCGTCGATCGTCGATTGCCTGCTGCATTTTCTGATGGGCGCGGCGCTCTGGGTCTATGCCGACCGGGTGCCGATCCGCGGCTCCATCGCGCTGGCGATCACCGCCGCGTTCGCGATGACGGCCGGGACGCCCCTCGCGCTGGTCGCATTGCACCTCGCTCTTCCGTATCTCGTGCTCTGGCTCGGCCTCGCCCGGCCGGTCGCCGGCCCGCCGCTCGACATCTCGTATGGCACGTATCTTTATGCCTTTCCGGTCCAGCAGGCAGTTGTCGCAATGGCCGGTCCGGGCATCGGAGTGGCTGGCCTGGTTGCGATGGCAGCACCCCTGACGTTGCTGCTCGGCTTGGCCTCCCGCGAGCGGATCGAGCGGCCCGCCTTGCAACTCCGGCGTTAGTTCCTCACGCGGGATTGCGACCTGCCCTGCGTGGAACGCATGTTTTGCGGCGCAGCATCGCTCCTACGTTGTACCAGATGCCGAACCCACAGATCCGCCGTCCCTTTGTCGTCGCGTCCGTGATGGCGGCATGTTCATGATCGCCATCGAGGCGACGATCGTCTCGACCGCGATGCCGCAAATCGCCGGGCAGCTCGGCGACCTGCACCTGTATTCCTGGGTGTTCTCCTCCTTCCTGCTGACCCAGACCGCGACGACGGTGGTGTTCGGCAAGCTGTCCGACCTGTATGGCCGCAAGCCCGTGCTGCTGGTCGGCATCGCCATCTTCCTGGTGGGCTCCGTGCTGTGCGGCTTTGCCTGGTCGATGCCGTCGCTGATCGCGTTCCGCTTGCTGCAGGGCGTGGGCGCCGGGGCGATCCAGCCGGTGGCGCTGACGGTGGTCGGCGACCTCTACCCCGCCAGCGAGCGCGGCAAGGTGCAGGGCTGGCTCGCGAGCGTCTGGGGCGTGTCGTCGGTGTTGGGGCCGCTGGCAGGCGGGCTGATCATCCAGCACGCGAGTTGGGCCTGGGTGTTCTGGATCAACGTGCCGGTCGGCCTCGCCTCGGCGTTCGGCTTCTGGCGGTTTCTGCACGAGGACGTCACCCGCACCTCTCGGCATGTGGACGTGGCCGGCGCCGTCCCTGTTCACGGTCTCGATCGCCGCGCTGATGCTGGCGCTGACCTGGGCCGGGACCGAGAGCCAATCCGCCGCGGTCATCGCGGGCGCCGTGTTCGTCGTCGGGGGCGGCCTGTTCGTGCTGCAGGAGCTGCGGGCGCGCGACCCGATGGTGGCGTTCGCCCTGTGGTCGCGCCGGCCGAT
Source organism: uncultured Alphaproteobacteria bacterium (assembly GCA_963792675.1). GTDB lineage: Bacteria > Pseudomonadota > Alphaproteobacteria > Acetobacterales > Acetobacteraceae > JBBROS01. The sequence continues at coordinate 2,683,874 of CAWBWT010000002.1, read as the reverse complement.
CGCGACCGCCAACGCCGCCACCTTGCTGAGCGGCATGACGATCATCGGGCTGACCACCTTCCTGCCGATGTACGTGCAGGGCGTGCTGGGCCAGTCGGCGATGGTCGCCGGGTTCGCGCTGACGATGATGGTGCTGGGCTGGCCGATCGGCGCGACCACGGCGGCCCGCACCTTCGGCCGGCTCGGCCTGCGCCGCACGCTGCTGGTCGGCGGCGCGCTGCTGCCGCTCGGCGGCATCGCCTTCGTGCTGCTGGCGCCGGGCACGTCGCCGATGGTGGCCGGCGCCGGCTCGCTGGTGATCGGGCTCGGCATGGGGTTCCTCAGCACGTCGGCCATCGTGATCATCCAGGACAGCGTCGGCTGGGCCGAGCGCGGCGCCGCCACCGCGTCCAACATCTTCTCCCGCAACCTCGGCAGCACGCTGGGCGCGACCGTGCTGGGCGCGGTGCTGAACTACAGCCTGGCGCACCACGCCGCCGGCGGCGACACGGTCGCGTTCGACCAGATCCGGCAATTGCTCGACCATCCCGGTCTGGTGGCCGGCGACGCGGCGATCCGCGACGCGCTGGCCGGCGCGCTGCACATCACCTTCTGGGCGGTGTTCCTGATCGCGCTCTCGACCTTGCTGGTCGCGCTGCTGGTCCCGCCGTGAAGCTGGCGAAGGCCCGGCAAAAGGTCGCCGCCGAGTGATCTCGGTCGAGCCCGCGACCGCTCCGACCGACGAAGTCCGCGGGTTGGTCGAGGCGCTCGAGGCCGAGTTGTCGGCGCACTACGCGGCGGAACAGCGGCACGGCCTCCAGCTAAACGCGCTGTTCCAGCCGCACATTCGCCTCTTCGTCGCCCGGCAGAACGGACAGGCGATCGGGTGCTGCGGCGTCGCGTTGCTGGACGGCCTGGCCGAGCTGAAACGCATGTTCGTACTGCCGGCCGCGCGCGGCAGCGGCGCCGCTCCGGCCTTGCTCGATCGGGTCGAGGCGGAGGCGAGGGCGGCGGGCTACGTGACCCTGTGCCTCGAGACCGGCGACCGCCAGCACGCCGCCATCCGGCTCTACGTGCGCTCCGGCTTCCGCCGCTGCGACGCGTTCGGTCCCTACCGCGCCATGCCGGCGCAAGCCGTCGCCACCAGCGTGTTCATGGCCAAGCCGCTCCGCTAGCCGGTCCGGCGCGGACCTGCTAACCCGTCGCCCAGCAACAGCCTGGACGGTCCGCCATGAGCGCCATCGCCGATATCGTCGCCCGCGAGATCCTCGACAGCCGGGGCAACCCGACCGTCGAGGTCGACGTCGTGCTCGACAGCGGCAGCATGGGCCGCGCCGCCGTCCCGTCCGGCGCCAGCACCGGCGCGCACGAGGCGGCCGAGCTGCGGGACGGCGACAAGAGCCGCTACGGCGGCAAGGGCGTGCGGACCGCCTGCGCGCAACGTCGAGGGCGAGATCTTCGACGCGATCGGCGGCATGGACGCGACCGACCAGGTCAAGCTCGACGCGCTGATGATCGACCTCGACGGCACGCCGAACAAGTCGCGGCTGGGCGCCAACGCCATCCTCGCCGTGTCGCTGGCGGTGGCGAAGGCCTCGGCCGACGATTACGGCCTGCCGCTGTATCGCTACGTCGGCGGCGTGTTCGCCGCGCACCTTGCCGGTGCCGATGATGAACATCGTCAACGGCGGCAAGCACGCCGACAACCCGATCGACATCCAGGAATTCATGATCCAGCCGGTCGGCGCCGCCACCTTCGCCGACGCCGTGCGCATGGGCTCGGAGGTGTTCCAGGCGCTGAAAAAGCAGCTGCACGACGCCGGGCACAACACCAATGTCGGCGACGAGGGCGGCTTCGCGCCCGGCCTGAAATCCGCCGACGAGGCATTGGGCTTCATCAGCCGCGCCTGCGAGACCGCCGGCTACCGGCCCGGCGAGGACGTCACCTTCGCGCTCGACTGCGCCAGCACCGAGTTCTTTGCAGGTGGCCGTATATGATGGACGGCGAGGGCAAGAAGCTCGATGCCGCCGGCATGGTCGCCTACCTCGCCGACCTCTGCGCCCGCTACCCGATCGTCAGCATCGAGGACGGCTGCGCCGAGGACGACTGGGACGGCTGGAAGCACCTGACCGACGTGCTGGGCGCCAAGGTGCAGCTGGTCGGCGACGACCTGTTCGTGACCAACACCGAGCGGCTGCGCCGCGGCATCGAGACCGGCACCGCCAACTCCATCCTGGTCAAGGTGAACCAGATCGGCACGCTCTCGCGAGAGCCTCGACGCGATCGAGATGGCGCAGCGGGCGCGGTTCACGACGGTGATGAGCCATCGCAGCGGCGAGACCGAGGACAGCACCATCGCCGACCTGGCCGTCGCGTCCAACTGCGGCCAGATCAAGACCGGCTCGCTCGCCCGCAGCGACCGCACGGCCAAGTACAACCAGCTGATCCGCATCGAGGCGGAACTCGGCCCGGCAGCGCGTTACGCCGGCCGCACCATCCTGAAGCGTTAGTTTTCTGCTGCTTCTGTGCCGGCGTTGATGTAAAGTCGCCGTGACCGGTGCGGAGCGGGCAGAATGGGTTTCAGCGATTGGATGGGCAACACGGCCCGAGCGACGGTGGCGCCGACGTTGTTCCTGGGCCTGGTCGGGTATTTCGGCTGGAACGCGACCCAGGGCGACCGGGGCCTCCAAAGCTATGCGATCCGGCAGTCGCAGCTGAAGGTGGTGCAGGCCGAGCTGAAGCGGGTCGAAACGGACCGCGACCTGTTGGAACGGCGGGTCGCCGGACTGCGCAGCCAGCACCTCGACCCCGACACGCTCGACGAACGCGCCCGCGCCATGCTGAACGTTGCCGATCCCGGCGACCTTGTCGTGATGTATGGGCCGGGACGGAAGCTGTTCTGACCGCCATTCCGGCTTGGGTTCCGGCGCTGGGCCGCGCCGTCAGATGTGCAGGGCGTGCGGCGCCAGGAAGCCGACCAAGCCGAGCGCAATCCCGCCCAACCCGAGCACCACGCCCCCGGCCCCGAGCAGGGCGACTCCGGTGATGATGGAGGCCGAGGCCACCACGATCGCGACCTGAAGCAGGGCGGCGCCATACTCGTAGAGATGATACCGGGCCATGGCGGTCTCCCGCTGCTCCTCAATATGGCGGGCTTTTTCGGCGAGCTGCTTCTTGCCGTCGCCGCCTTTCGGATCGTCCTCCCAGCGGTTGGCGGTGTCGCGCCAGGTGGTCTGCTGCTTCTGGACGGCGTCCTGCACCGCCGGGTCGGCCGGCTTGAGGAAGTCCGCGAGGTCGGCCGCCGCCCGCACCGTGGTCTGGCGAACGGTGCGGGCCTGGTAGAACGACCAGGTGTCAGTGCTCTCGACGTTGCGGCTGATGGCTTCCGTCTGGGCGCTTTTGGCCCCGGTCTCGACCACCGCCAGGCAGAGCGCCAGCACCGCGATCAGCAGCGCGACACGCTTGTTTTCGGCGCCGTGATGCGCTTCGTGCGGCAGTCCTTCGGACATGTTTGGGTCTCCGGTTTCATCGCCCGGCGAAGTGGTGCCATGATCGCTGCCAAGATGCACGGGAGGAATGAACGATGAGCGACGCATCGGTGCTGGATCGCGTGGCCGCAAGCACCACCGTCCGCCACGACGACCCGGCGGGCTTCGACGCGGGGTTGCGCCAGTTCTTTGCCTACCGTGACCTGGGCGTGGCCGGCGCATCCGGCGGCGGCTTCGGCGCCCACGTGATCCGGGCCGTGCCCGGCGAGCACGCCACCGCGCAATGGCACAGCCATGCGCTCGATTTCCAGATGGTCTACGTGCTCCGCGGCTGGGTCGAGTTCGAATACGCCGACATCGGCCGGGTCCGGCTGCAGGCCGGCAGCTCGGTGTATCAGCCGCCGGGGGTCGCGCACCGCGAGGTGACCCACAGCGACGATCTGGAGATGCTGGAAGTGACGTCTCCGGCCCAGTTCGAGACACGCGTGGTTGCCGAACCCGGCGCCTAAGCGCTACAACCGCGGCGCTGCGGGCGTAGCATAGTGGTAATGCGGTAGCCTTCCAAGCTTCTGACGAGGGTTCGATTCCCTTCGCCCGCTCCAAGCTCTTGTCGCTGTCGCGGCGCGGTTGCTTGGCGACGCAGCCGGGCGAAGCCGGCTCAGCGGATCAGGATGTAGTTGATCGTGATGGTGAAGGTGTAGGGGTCGCCGAGTTCCGGCGGCAGCGGCGGAAGTTGCGCGTTCCGCCAGGTTCCGACCGCGGCCATGTCGATGAACGTCGAGCCCGACCGGCACTTCAGCACCACCGACTCCACCCGCCCATTGCCGCCGACCGTCAGCTCGACATCGACCGAGCCATCCTCGCCGTCCTCCGCCGCCTGGCGTGGGTAGTAGCGGTGGTTGAGCCAGTAGGTCATCAGCGCCTCATGCCAATCGCCGCCGATTCGCGCGGCGCGGGCGTCGAAGAACATGTCCGAACGGTTCGGCCCCTTCGGCGCACCGGGCGACAGGTCCAACGACCGCGACGCCACGCTGCCACGCGGCGCCGTCGTGCGCGGCGCCGGGGCGCGCGACGGCGCCGATTGAAGCTGAGGTCCATCGGGTTGGCGAACGTCCCGAGCGGCGGCGTGGTGCGCGGACGCGGCCGGGGCGGCGGTGGCGGAGGCGCCGGGGGCGACGGAGCGGGTGTGGCCAGATCGGACAACGGCGGTGGCGAGGCGGCGGTTTGTGGCAAATCCAGGCGGACGTCGGGCGGACGCGGCGCCGGAGCCGCCGGCGCAGGCTCGGGCGGGACCGCTGCGGCCGGCGGCGCTTGCACGTCGGGCGCTTCCGCGGGCGGCGCCGGAGCAGGGGGGGCCGGAGCGAGTGGGGCCGGAGCCAGTGGGATCGGAGCGGGGGGCGCCGGCAGCGGTTCGGCCGGCGCCGGGGTGGGCCAGGCGTCGGTTCTGGCGCTGGCTCGGCGGAAGCGGGTGGCGGCTGCTCCGGTGCGGATGGATCGGGCGGCGACTCCGGGGCAGGCGACTCCGGGCCGGGTAGCACCTCCGGCTCGGGCTCTTGCTGCGGCGGAGGCGGCGGCGGCGCGGAAGGGGCTTGCGGAAGATCGGGTGCGGGTGGCGCCGATGGCGGCGGCGGCACCATGTCGGCAGGCGGCGCCGGCGTGCCTTGGCCGCCCTCGAACATCAGCTCGTAGGACGGTGCCGTCGCGGTCTCGCCCGGTTCGCGCCGCGGAATGCCAGCAGCGCCGCCACCGCCAGCGCGTGCAGCAGCAGCGACGCGGCAAGTCCAGGCGCGCCGGCGCTCGCCGGCTCGGCCGGGCCAGCGCGAAGCGGGCGTGACCCCGGCGAGCGAGGGGCGGATGTCGAGTGCTCATCTCTGCCGTCTGCTATAGGCCGCTTGGCTGCAATGCGGGAGATGAGGCGCCTCGCATGACGTCCGAGTTTACGGCCAATGCGGCCAAGTCCCACGCCGCTCCGCAGGCTTGACAATGCCCGCCCGTGGCCGTCTTTAGCGCGCTCGCGCGGCTGCATGCGCCTCCCGACCGGATCGCCGGCCGAGGGGTGCATCCGGGCTGTGCAGGGGTGTAGCTCAATTGGCTAGAGCGCCGGTCTCCAAAACCGGAGGTTGGGGGTTCGAGACCCTCCACCCCTGCCAGGACCGGCCAGCACTCGGCCCTTGGCCGGTGCGGCGTAAGCACTTCCGCTTTGGTGCGTGCGGTGGGTCGATGGAGTGGGTGGGTAGATGGCGGTGGCGTTCGATCCGGCGAAGTTCGTCCGCGAGGTGCGGGTCGAGGTCGGCAAGGTGACATGGCCGTCCCGCAAGGAGACGTTGGTCACGACCGGCCTGGTGTTCGCGCTGTCGGGCTTGGCGGCGGTGTTCTTCTTCGTCGCCGACCAGGTGATCGGCATTGGTGTGCGGGCGCTGTTCGGCGTCGGGCTTTAGAGCAGCGCCCCGGCAACCGGGTCGAGCTGCTCGTTTTTCAGTCAAGCAGAGCATGATCCGCAGATCATGCCCGAGGGATCGTTTCGCTAATGGCCAAGCGTTGGTATGTCGTCCACGTCTACTCCGGCTTCGAGAAGAAGATCGCGCAGCAGGTCAAGGAGCAGGCGGCGCAGAAGGGCTTGGCCGACCTGGTCGACGAGGTGCTGGTTCCCGCCGAGGACGTGGTCGAGGTGCGCCGCGGCCAGAAGGTCAATGCCGAGCGCAAGTTCTTCCCCGGCTACGTGCTGGTCAACATGGAGATGACGGACCAGACCTGGCACCTGATCAAGGACACGCCCAAGGTCACCGGCTTCCTGGGCAGCAAGACCAAGCCCACCCCGATCAGCGCCGCCGAGGCCGAGCGGATCCTCAAGCAGAGCGCCGAGGGCGTCGAGCGCTCGCGTCCGGCCGTGCTGTTCGAGATCGGCGAGCAGATCCGCGTCGCCGATGGCCCCTTCACCAGCTTCAACGGCACCGTCGAGGAGGTCGACGAGGAGAAGGGCCGCCTGAAGGTCAGCGTCTCGATCTTCGGCCGTTCGACCCCGGTGGAACTGGAATACAGCCAGGTCGAGAAGGTCTGAGGCGGCAAGCGCCGCTCTTGGGCTCACGACGTAATCCCCGGGCTCGACCCGGGATCTCCCCCCGGGGCGGTGTTAAGGCGTCCGGTTGCGCAAGGTCCGCTGCAGGTCCCGCTCGATCGGCGCCAGGCTGGTATCAGAGATTTCGGCCACCACGTCGCGCCACTCCACGACGTCCGGCACGCGGGACGGATTGTCGCGCAGCAATTCGCGCTTGATGAACGGAAACCGGGCCGCCAGCAATTGCCGCCAGAGATCGCTGGTCGGATTGAGCGGCGTGCGGTCGGCCACCGCCTCGCGCAGCCGCAACGCATGCCGGCGCCGTGCCTGAACGATCGGGTCGGCCATGTCGGGACCGTGCTCGGCATCCTCGAGCCGCTTGACGTTGAGCAGGCCGACATCGATGTCGGCCATCAGCGTCTTGTACGGCCAGATCGCCCGGCAGGTGAATCCGGCGTGCAGCAAGGTCTGCGTCAAGCCGATCTCGTACAGCAAGATGAGCCAGGTCTTGGACCAGGTCGGCACCACTCCGGCCCAGAACTTGCGCCACGCCTCGCTGGCGACCACGCGCGGGCTGAACGCCATCAGGTAGGATTGCAGGTGGTAACGGGACTGCCAGCTCTCGGTGCAGCCCCAGACGTCGGCCGCGGCGAAATCGATGCTCGCGAACAGGTCGGCCATCGACCGCAGCGGGCCATAAACGCTGTCATTGGCGATCACCACCATCTCGGTATTCGGCCGCGGCAGCGCCAGTTGCGTCACACCCTCCCGCCAGGCGCCGAAATCGTAGCCGACGTTGCGGCGCACGATCACCCCGGCGCAGACCAGTTTCAACGCTTCCAGCACCTCCGGGCGCAGCTTCCCCGCATTCGTCACGAACACCACCGACATCCCGGCTGCGGCCAGGCTGCGGACTTGATGCATTACGTGCGGACGGACGTCGCCGGCCCCGTCCCAATGGGCGAAGACGCACACGCGGCCGCCGAGCGGAATCTCCCCATCCGGCCAGCGGCTGACGATCTGGCTCGGGTTGCGGTGCCGGACGAACTCATGCCCGATCGCCGGCAGCACGCGGTAGCGGGTGATCAGGTAGCCTTGGTAAAGCCACCTGCCGATCGGGCCGCGCGCCACGCTCAGGCTTTTCCGATGCGGGCCAGGATGTCGCGCGGGAGTTGCACGTTCGGGAACGCCGCCGCCACGTCCCCGGTCAGGGCCGCCGCCTCGTCGATCGCGTCGAGCATGTCGAGCGCCTGCAACTCGCCGCGCAGCGCCGCAAACCACAGGTCCGAGCCCGGCGCACAGGCGCCGCGCACCCGGGCGAAGCGGCCGCGCGCCATGGCTGGCTCGCCGACCGGCCGGCGCCCGTCGGTCTGGACGTCGAGGATCGCCAGCGAGAACACGGTGTCGCGTTCGGCATCGTTCATCGGCCGGGTGATGCCGGGCTGAGAGAACGGCGCCGTGTCCAGCCCGGACCCCTGGGCAACCGCCCGTGCCGCGTCGTAGCGCCCGGCATTCGCCAGCGTCGTCAAAGCCCAGGCGGCCGCCTCGGGCCCGGGCTGCTCGCGCCACGTGCGCTCGGCCAGTGCGACCACGCCCTCGGTGTCGCCCAGCATGCGCATCGCCTGCGCCAAGCCGCGCAGGGCGGCCCACCACAGCGTGCCGCCGCCCGGGATCGCGTCGAGCACTCGCCGCAACCGGCTGCGCGCCAAGTCCGGCCGTCCCACCGGCCGCCCATCGGCCGAGAACTCGAGATCGAGCATCGCCAGGCAGAACAGGGCGTCGCGTTCCGCGTCGGTCAGCGGCTTCGCCTCGGTCATGAACGGCGCCTCGTCCAACCGCAGGTCGGCCACCAGGGCGCGAGCCGGTCCGTAACGGCCGGCATTCACCATGGTGGTCATGGCGCGCAGGCCGATCTCCCGCTTGCGTGCCTCGCCGCCGTTCGGGGCCGCGGGCAGGGCGGCCAGGCGGGCAGCAGCGTCGGGGCTGCCGGCCTGGAACGCGCACAGCAACGCCTCGGCCTGCGCCGTCCAGCCGATATCCTCGGTCTGCCCGTCCTCCATGGCCAGTTCGCCCAGGGCCCGCCGCATCGCGTCGCAGGCCTGGGCAGCGAGCCTGAACTGCGTTTCCAGCACTGGCCGCGGCGTGCCGGCGGCCAGGCGCCGGATCCCCCGGGCGTACAGCAGGCCGCCGAGGTTGAGCGGCACCAACCGCGCCATCTCCTCCAGGCTGCAGGTCGCCAGGGCAGCCGGCAACGACGTCAAGCTGTCGAGCGCGAAGCCGTAACGGGCGCGGCAGGCCGGCATCAGCAGCGCCCATGCACGATCGGCCGCATCCATGTCGGCGTCGTTGATGCTTTCGGTGTAGGCCCGCGCGGCGAAGGCGATGAACGGGTCGCCTTGCGGATCGACCGCTTCCGCCCGGCGCTGCAGGTGCTCGCGTAGGATGCGCCGCAGGGTCGCGTGATCCTGCTCGAGGTCGAGCGGCGCGTCGCTGGCGTACGCGACCAGGGAATGGCTGTCGATCTGCACCTCGACATGGGCGAACCCGGCCTGCTGCAGCAGCGTCAGCAGGCTGTGCCGGTTCTGGATGACCAAGTGCAGGCTGGGCGAGAGCAGCGGGATGATGATGCCGGGCGGCGTGGCCGGCCGGATGTCGTCGCCGTTCGGCGTGGTCAGCACGAGCACGCCGCCGGGCTTGAGCATGGCGCGCAACGTGCGGACGAACGCGCGGGGGGAGGTGACGTGCTCGATCACCTCCGACCCGGTCACGACGTCGATGGTCCCGCGTGCCTCGTCGTCGTCGCGCAGGTAGCGCAGTTCGATCGGCAACCCGAGCGCATCGCGGCCCAGGTCCGCCAGCGGCGCCGGGTCGATGCCGACGCCGGTCCAGCCCTTGGTTCGGAGCGCGAAATCCAGGCCGAAGCCGTAGCCGCACCCCACCTCCATGTAGGCGGCGCCGGCGGCGCGGCGGAGTTGCGCGAGCGGGCGGGTGATCAGCGACACGCCGGCGCCCTGCTGCACGTAGAACGGAACGCGGCCGCGGTCGTTCAGCTTGGGCTCGGCATAGTCCGGCGGCAGTTGGCTGTCGTAGAAGTGCGCCGTGCAGTCGGGGCAGTGCGCGACGCGCAGCCGCTTAGACGGGTTGTCGGGGAGCTGCACGTCGACGGTGAGGACGAACGCCTTGGGTGCGGTGCTGCCGCAGTTGGGGCAGGCCAAGGCGGCGAGATCGTCCGGCGCCGGCGTTCCGGGCGGCGCGAATACAATCGTCGGCGGCTGCACGACGCTCGGCAGCTCGCGCCCGGGAGGGAGTTGGGAGGCGTGCGGTTCGGCGCTCATGGCCGGGTTTTCGGCGGTTGCCTCCGCCCTGGCAAGGCCCTTACCCGGGCGGGCGCACGTGCTGGGGCCGGCCGATCCCGCGATACTCCAGCCCGGCGGCCGCCATGGTCACCGGGTCGAACACATTGCGCAGGTCCATCACCAGCTTGCCGCGCATGGACTGCCTCAAACGGTCCGGCGACAACGCCCGGAACTCGTTCCATTCCGTCACCACCACCAGCGCGTCGGCATCGCGCGCGGCATCATGGGCGTCGGCGCAGAAGACGACGCTGGCCGGGAGCATCGGGCGGGCCTGCTCCATGCCGACCGGATCGAAGGCGCGGATGACGGCACCCTCCTCGGCGAGGCGGTTGATGATCGGCAGGCTCGGAGCATCCCGCATGTCGTCGGTTTCCGGCTTGAAGGTCAGGCCGAGCACGGCGATCGTCTTGTCGTGCACGCTGCCGCCGCAGGCTTGGATGATGCGCGCGGCCATGCCGGATTTGCGCGCGTCGTTGACCTGCACGGTCGCTTCCACCAGGCGCGACGGCGCGCCCCAGTCCTGGGCGATGCGCATGAGCGCCAGCGTGTCCTTGGGGAAGCAACTGCCGCCGAAGCCGGGACCGGGATGGAGGAACTTGCGTCCGATACGGCCGTCGAGGCCGATGCCGCGCGCGACGTCGTGCACGTCGGCGCCGACCTTCTCGCACAGGTCCGCCATTTCATTGATGAAGGTCACCTTCATCGCCAGGAACGAGTTCGCGGCGTATTTGGTCAGCTCGGCCGTTTCGAGGTTGGTGAACAGGATCGGCGCCTCGATCAGGTAAAGCGGCCGGTAAAGGCGGCGCAGCACTTCGCGGGCACGTTCGCTTTCGGTGCCGATCACGACCCGGTCGGGGCGCATGAAGTCGCCGATCGCGCTGCCTTCGCGCAGGAACTCCGGGTTGCTGGCGACGTCGATGCCGAGATCGGGGCGGGCGCGGTGCATGATCTCGGCGATGCGGCGGCCGGTGCCCACCGGGACCGTCGACTTGGTCACCACCACGGCATAGCCGGTCAGCGCCTTGGCGACCTGCTCGGCCGCCGCATTGACGAACGAGACGTCCGCGTGGCCGTCGCCGCGCCGGGTCGGCGTGCCGACGGCGATGAACACGGCATCGACGCCGGCCACCGCCGCGGCCAGGTCGTTGCCGAAGCTGAGGCGCCCGGCGGCAACGTTGTCGGCAACCAAGCGGTCCAGACCCGGCTCGTAGATCGGCATCTGCCCGGCCTTCAAAGCGCCCAGCTTGGCCTGATCGACCTCGACCACTGCCACGTCCACCCCGAGGTCGGCGAAGCAAGCGCCGGACACCAGTCCGACATAGCCGCCACCGATCATCGCTATCCGCAAAATGCCTGCCCTCCCGTCGAGGGGGCAATGCACCACAATGACGTGGCCGGAGCCAGACCGCTTACCGCTCCGGGGTGCGGCGGGCCGCGGCTTCGTCCATCGCCAGCTGCTCTCGATGCGTGCGGGCCTGCTCGACCGCTGCCTGCCGGTCCTGCTGCAGCTGCTCGATCGACTCGAGCGCGGTGCGGCTGGCGGCAAGGCTGGCGCGGCAGCGGGCCACCACCGCCTCGGCCCGGTCGTGTCGGGCCCGCGCTTCCGTCGCACGGTGCCGGGCGCCCGGCAGCCAGGCAGCGAGCGCCTCGACGAGGCTGTCTTCGCCAGAGGGATCCGAGGCGCGTTCGATCTCGTCATGGATGGCCTGTTCGGCCGAGGACGCGTCGGCGCTGGCCTGGCTGGCGAGCCCGACCCGCTCGACGAGTTCGCGCCGGGCTTCGTCCACCGCGCGGCGGCGGAGGCGCAGGACGGTGTCGAGCGGATCACGCGGCATGGGTAGAGCCTTCCATCAGGGTGTTCAGGGCTGCAAACGCCGCGTCCAGTGAGCTGTGGCTGCCGCGGTCTTGCCGAAGCAGCGTCTCGATCTGGGGGGCGAGGCGTAGGGCACGATCCGCGGCTGGGTCGGCTCCGGGCTGGTAGGCACCGAGGCGAACCAGGTCGGCGAGCTCGGAGTGCAGCGCCAACACGGCGCGGGCATCGCGGACGAGGGCGTTTTGCGCCGGGTCCAGGCAACCCGGCACGGTCCGCGACAACGATCGGAGGACGTCGATGGCCGGATAGCGTCCGGTTTCGGCGATGCGCCGATCCAGCAAGGCATGCCCATCCAGGATGCCGCGGACAGCATCGGCGATGGGTTCGTTGTGGTCGTCGCCCTCAACCAGCACCGTGAACAGCCCGGTGATGCTGCCGCGACCGACGCCCGGCCCGGCACGCTCCAGCAGGCACGGCAGTTCAGCGAACATGCTTGGAGGATAGCCGCGGGTGGCTGGCGGCTCGCCGCTGGCAAGGCCGATTTCGCGGAGCGCGAGGCAGAACCGGGTCACGCTGTCCATCAGCAGCAGGACGGATTGCCCCTGGTCGCGGAAATGATCCGCCACGGTCATGGCGGCGTAAGCCGCTTCACGCCGCAGCAATGGCGGCTGGTCCGACGTCGCGACGACAACGACGCAGCGCTGCATCGCCGGGCCGAGATCGTCCTCGATGAACTCACGTACCTCGCGCCCGCGTTCGCCGACCAAGGCGAGAACGACGACGTCGCATTCCGCTTGTTGCGCGAGCATCGCGAGAAGGGTGGACTTGCCCACCCCGGAACCGGCGAACAGGCCCAGTCGCTGGCCGGTTCGACAGGTCGTGAAGAGGTCCAGCGCTCGAACGCCCAGGCTGAGCCGGGCGCCGAGGCGGCCGCGATGGGCGGCGGGGGGCGGGGCAGCTCGCACCGGGCGGGGCGGACCGGGCGGGACGGCGCCTTTGCCGTCAAGCGGGTGGCCAAGCGGATCGACCACTCGCCCCAGCCATCCGTTGCTGACACACAGGACGGTGCCAGACACGCCGGCCGACCCAGTAACGGGAAGCAAGGCGCGTGTGCCGGGGCCGATGCCGGTGAGCGCGCCCAGCGGCATCGCCTTCGCGGCGCCATCGCGGAAGCCGACGATTTCCGCTGGGATGTCCAGCCGCTCCCGGCTTTGCAGCAGCAGCCGGTCGCCGATTCCGAGCAAGGGGTCAAGCCCGCTGATGCTGACGCCGAGGCCTGAGACTCCGGTCACGTGGCCGAGGGCTACCGGAGCGACCATCTTGGCGACGCGGGCACGCGCTGCGGTCATGCGAGTTACAACTGTCGGTTGGTGCATTTTGTCACCGCGCTTCCCTGGTTGGCAGGGAAGCCATAGCGGGAAAAGCTTTCGTCCGAGTTAATCTCATTCTTGAAACGTTGCCGTAAGAGAAAGTTCTCGACATCTACACGTCATGGTTGCATACAGGGCTTAGGAAAATCTGAACGGGGGCACACAATGCGCGTTTTGATCGTAGAAGAAGGCGGAACCGGTAACTCTACCCTGTCGCAGCTGCTGCGGAGCAACGGAGTGATCGTCGACCAGATCGATCGCGGCAGCGAGGCCATGGAGATGGTTCGGCACTACGACTATGACGTCGTCCTTGCCGATCTGATGCTGACCGACATGGAATGCTACGATCTGCTGCGCCGGATGCGGGCTGCGCGGATCGATACGCCCTTCATCGTCCAGTCCGCCCAGGTTCGGCCGCAGGCGCGGATCAAGGCCTTCGCCATGGGCGCCGACGACTTCATCACCAAGCCTTGCGACCACACCGAGCTGTTCGCCCGCATGCAGGCGATCGTTCGTCGCAGCAAGGGTTACAGCCAGCCGACCCTGCATTGCGGTCCGTTGCAGCTCAACCTCGACAGCCGGGAAGTGTTCGTTGCCGGCCGGCAAGTGCACCTGACCGGCAAGGAATTCGCGATCCTCGAGCTGCTGGTGCTGCGCAAGGGCATGGTGCTGACGAAGGAGGTGTTTCTGAACCACCTCTATGGCGGCATGGACGAGCCGGAGATGAAGATCATCGACGTGTTCATCTGCAAGCTTCGCAAGAAGCTGGCCGAAGCCGGTGCGCCGAACGTGGTCGGCACCGTTTGGGGCCGCGGCTACATGGTTCGTGACGTCTCGAGCCATCCCATGCTGGCGACGACCGCGGTTCCCGCTCAGCGGATGGCCGTCACGGAGGAGCGGCTCTCGGCATGACAAGGTGCGGCTCGGCGGCGTCCCGCGCGGCGGAGCCGGCTGCATCGTTCACATGCCCCTGTCTCAAAACAACCCATGCAGAAACCAGGACAGGTCGCCTGTGCGTGAATCCAGACCATTGCCTGCCCTGAACAACCAGAACCGTTGCCCCGTTTCGTCCTCAACCTGGAAGTAGTCACGAACGGATAGCGTCTCGGCATCCGTTTGCCACCACTCTCCATGTACCCGTTCCGGCCCATCCGCCCGGCGCACGCGGTGCCGGCGCCGGCGCCACGTAAAGGCGATGGGCGGCTGGTCCGGGAGTGCCGCGAGCGCTTCGATGCGGCGAGGTGGGTCAAGCAGGCGGGCCGGCGCCTCCAACCGGCTCGGCCAGCATCCAGAGTTCGCCGGATCGATGTCATCGCGGCGGGTCCAGGGACGTTTCCAGGCGAAGATGGGAGGGTCCGCATCGCCTGGAGAGGCGTCAATCAAACGATCGCCGCGCGAGGCGTCGACCAAACGATTGCCGGGCGGGGCGTCGACCAAACGAAGGTGGCGGCGACCGAGCGGCGACGTGACCGGCTCTGAGCCGGCCAGGCAGCGAGCAACAACGGTCAGTGCCAGGGTGGCGTGGGCGGATGTTGCAGGCTTCGGCGCTTCTGCAGCGAACGGACGGTCCGGCCGTGCGGGCGTGGTGGGACCGACTTCCGGCGGCGCACGATGCACCGATCGTTCCGGCACTTCGCTCTGCTGCGGTCCGGCACGAAAGATGCGAGCCTCACCGAGCCGGTTCGCCAGCCGATCCACCAGGCGCGACACGTCCTGCACTCCGGGGTCGCCGTCCTGTTGCTCCCAACGGAGCGGTTCGGCCAACGGCACCACCAAACGCATCGCCTCGACCCCCAAGCCGGGATCGACCGTTTCCAGCCGCTCGGCCAGCAGTCGCACTAAGTGTGCCGCGTCGCGCACGGGCCGCGCCGTGCCGACACGCACCGCGGCCAAGTGGCTATCGACTCGCTCGAACAACAAGTCCAATTGCCGGGCGCCAAGGCCAGTGCGTTCCATCTCCACGCAAAGCGGTTCGACCAAGTGCCTGATGGCGATGGCCAGCGCCTCAGCCGTCAGCAGCGGCTCGAGGAAGCAAATGCGGTGCTGCAGCACATGCTCGGGCAGCAGGGGAAGCAGCGGCTCCTGCACCTGACCGTACGCCTGGTCGAGGCGGAGGCCGGGCAGTGGGCCGAAACGCCGGGCGACCAAAGCGCGGGGGATGCGCGACAGATGCCGGATCCGGTCGAAGCCGAGCCGTCGCAACGTGACCTCCAGTTCCGGCGGGATACGCAGGGCGGCAACTGGGAGTGTGGCCAGGACGGTCGCTTGCTCACCTGGGAGCACGATCGCCGGTCCGTCCTGTGTGCCGTGCCGGGCCACGCCGTGCGCGGCACCTGGGGTGTCGGCAACCGCGGCCCGGGCGTGCAGCCCGTCGCGGGCGAAGCGCGCCAGCAGGTCACGCAGCAACGCCGCTTCGCCGCCGGTCAAATGCGCGCAGCCCGTGATGTCGAGCCATAACCCATCCGTCCCATCGACGGCGGTAAGCGGGGTCAGACGATGGCACCAACGGGCCAGGCGTTCCAAGGCGGCAGCGTCGGCTTCCGGTTCCGCTTCGGCGATCGCGAGGCTTGGGACGATCGCCAGCGCCTGCGCCACCGCCATGCCCGGCCGCAACCCGAGCGCCGCGGCAACCGGATCCGACGCCGCAATGACCCGGCGGCGGCCGTCGTGTGAGGCCGTAACGAGAGGTGCCGGCGGTTCAGGCGACCGCGCTGCGAGGCGTCGCAGCCGATCCGTAGGCCAATGGGGCAACCAGACCGAGACGACCCGACGCATCGCATGCCTCCACGACCCACTCACCTGTCCGCCCGCCTCGGCAACGCAGCAATTCCAGGCGCCAGCGCATCCGCCCGAGGCCCGGGATGTGCGGCGCATGCGGGACGGGCGGCGCCGAGGGCTGCGGTCCGATCCGCCACCGGGTGACGGCCGCGAGGGCGCCTTCGACCTGTTCGCGGCGGCGCAGCAGCAGCGCCATCGCCCCTCCGGCCTGTGCGGCCAAATGCAGCCGTCGGGAGGTGGTGAGCGTGACCCGTGCCGCCACTTCGGCGACGACCCCCGCAAGACCCGGTTGGCGCAGGCCTTCCTCCATGACCATCAGCGCGTCCGATCCTGCCTCGACATAGATCACCCGGTTCGGGTGCAGTCCGGAGGCGGCCAGCGCGGGGGCGAACAGGTCCGGGCGCTGCATGACCCAGAGCACGGGTCCAGGCCGCCGGGCGAGCAGGCCGGCCGCGAACAAAGCGGGTGCGGCAGCGAATTCGACATCAATGCCGCTGCCGACGATTTCGTGCAGGGCGGCAGTGGCAAGACCGCCGCCGGGAAGGGCGGTGTCGATCGTGGCGATCCCGAATGGCAGCAGAGCGGCCGTCTTGGCGATGCCATGACGCTCGATCCGGGCAATTGCGCCACGCAGCTGATCCAACGTCGAAGTTTGAGCGGCGGCGGCCATGTTCTCAATTTGTTCTCAACGCAGCCGAACGTCAACAGCGAAGCCACGACGAGATCATCATCACTCTAGGGTCGATCTATAAACTACTCTTTATGCACTAAAGAATTTTGGAGCACTTGCGACGTTCGAGAAGCAGCACTCCCTCGGAGATGAGCAATGTTCACCGGAACCACACCGTCATTTCGACATGCTACGATGGATTCTTCGCCGCAAGGGTAGATTTTCGGGCCTAACTGGTTACCCGGTCGCCTTGGCCGGCTCCGGTGCTCGCAATGCGCCATCCCTGAGCACGAGCGCGGCATCGTGCCAGCGCGCGACCTCGGCCCGATGGGCGATCGAGAGGATGGTAGTGTCAGGCAACTGCTCCCGCAGCAGGCGATACAGATCGGCTTCGGCTTCCGGGTCCAGGCTGGCCGTCGCCTCGTCCAGGAACAACCATGCCGGCTCGAGCAGGAGAGCGCGGGCCACCGCCAAGCGCTGCTGCTCGCCCCCGGACAGCCGCTGCGCCCAGGGCTGCTCGGTATCCAGATCGGGCAGCAGGGCGCCGAGGCCGACGTCGGTCAGCGCTTGGCGCACCGCCGCGTCCGAAACGTCCGCCGGCGACCGCGGATAGGCGACCGCGTGCCGCAGCGTGCCGAGCGGGATGTAGGGGCGTTGCGGCAGAAACAGGACCTTGCCCGATGGACGCTCGACCGTGCCGCTGCCGAACGGCCAGATACCGGCGATCGCGCGGAACAGGGTGGACTTGCCGGTGCCCGACCGCCCCGAGACCACCGTGGACCGCCCCGACGGCAGTTTCAGATCAGCCCCGGTCAGCAGCGCCCGACCGTCCGGCAGGGCCAGCGTCACGTCGTGCAGCACGACGCCGGTTCCTCCCGGGCGGACGCGCACGCCGCCCTCCGCCAGAGACCGCGCCGTGACGATCGCATTGCGGAATCCGGTCAAGCGATCGACGGTGGCGCGCCAGACCGCCAACTCGGCGTAGGAGTTGACGAACCAGGACAACGCATCCTGCACGGTCGCGAAGGCGCCGGCGATCCGGGTCAGGTCGCCGAAGGTGATGGCGCCCGAGAAGTAGCGGGGGCCGGCAACCACGAACGGGAAGATCGCAGCGACCTGACTGTAGCCTTCGATCAAGCGCATTGACCTTCTTCTGCCGGTTCATCAGCGACAGGACGTTGCCGATGATCGCGGCGAACCGGGCCCGCAGGCCATACTCCTCCGATGCCTCGCCGGCGTGCAGAGCAACCCCTTCGGCGTTTTCCCTCACGCGCACCAAGGCGAAGCGGAACTCGGCCTCGACCTTTTGCCGCTGAAACTCGATGCTGGCGAGCGGCTTGCCGATCAGATGCGTGAGAACGGTGCCGACGATCGCGTAGACGATGGCAACGAACACCATGTAGCCGGGGATCGGCACCCCGAGCAGCGTAACGGTGCCCGACAGCACCCAAAGGATCTGCGCGAAACTGATCAGGGTCACCACCTGTGACAGCAGCTCGAGGCCGAGCCGCAGCGTGTCGTCGGTGAAGGAGCGCATGTCCTCGGCGATCCGCTGGTCCGGGTTGTCGGTCGCGCCCGGGCCTTGCTGCAAGCCGATCGTGTAGTAGGCGCGGTCGGACAGCCAATCGGCCAACAGGCGGCCGGTCATCCAGGCGCGCCAGCGAATTTGCAGCCATTGGCGCAGGTAGGTGCGGTAGATCGCAATCAGGACGTAGGCGGCGGCCAGGAGGGTGAAGCCCGGCATGTAGCCGTCCTCGCCCGAATGGCCGAACAGCAAGAGCGACTGAAAGGCGGTACCGTCCTTGTTCTGGATGCTGTTGAAGAACGCGCCCTGCCAGGTGTTGAGCTGGACGTTGATCCACACGATGACGAGGTTGAGCACGATGATGCTGGCGAGCAGCAGGCGCGCACTCCAGCGTTCCTCGGAGCGGAAATACGGCAGAGCGAGTCGCCACGCATCGCGCAGGACGGCGCCGATGCCTGGCTTCATTCGGGTTCTCCCGCACCGCGCTTGATGCGCAGGCGGATGACTCCGCGCACCTCATGGGCCGGGATCACGCGACCTTTGCGCAGGATGTCGATGTGCCCGGCCCCGGCAAGCCTGACGGCGGCTTGGCGAACCGGCGTCAGGAGCGACTGCCAGCCGTCCGGCTCCGGGCCGGGATGGAGGGCACGGGCGACTTCGCTGGGGCAGATCGACTTATCGGGCCCGCGGGCGGTGGTCAGCTTGAGGATGCTGGCTTCGATACGGGTCGGCTCGGTCATGGCGGCGACGCTGGCGCAAGCCAGGCGCCGCCGCAAGTCACGGCGTCACGCGGCTTCACGTGTCCGAATGGCCGTGCCGAACAGGCTGCCCTCCCCGGCGTCGCAGCCCAGGCCGGAGAGCAACGCCCGCTGCGCCTCGGTTTCGATCCCGGTGACGACGCTGCACAAGCCGTGGCTCCGGACCACGCGCAGCAAGGCTGCGATCGAGGCCGTCGCGGCGGTGCTGCCCGGCACGGCGCAGATGGCCCCGGGTGAGAACACGACCGCCGAGAGCGGCAGGCGCGGCACGAGTCCGGCCGTTCGAGCGGCGAATCCTCGCAGGGCGATGCCGATGCCCTGGTCCCGCATCGCCGACAACGCAAGCAGCGCCTCGATACCGGCCTGCTCGACCCCGCTGCGCGACACGGTGAGCTCGAGCCGGTCTGGCGCGGTGCCGGCTTGCAGGAGCGCCGCAGCCGCGAGGGCGGGGAGGGCTTGGAAGGGCGGCGCTACGGCGAAGCTGACGAGCAGGCGGCTCGACTGCGCCAGTTCGCAGGCGAGCTCGAGCGCGGTCGAGACCGGCACGCCGGCCGGCAACCGGACGGTGCAGCCGACCCGCTCCCCCGAGCCCAGCGCGAGCCGGGGTATGGCGCGGAACCGGGGCCGAATTTTGGCCGGACAGAGCTCGGGGCGCCGGGCAAGATGCTGGACGAACGTCATGGGTAGTGTTCCAGAAACAGGTTGCCGTCTCGTTTTCCGGGAAAGAACTGAAGAACGTCTTAACGGCGACCGCGATGGTTGCGAGATCCTGCCGTGTCGCTGGCTGGAACCCCGACCGATGCCGCCCCACTTACCGGCCTGACCAAAAACGGAGACATCCATGATCGACGTCTGGACCTGGCCCACCCCGAACGGCCACAAGGTGCACATCGCGCTTGAGGAGCTGGCGATCCCGTATACGGTCATTCCGGTCAACATCGGTGGCGGGGATCAGTTCAAGCCGGAGTTCCTGGCGATCACACCAAACCATCGCATTCCGGCGATCGTCGACCATGAGGGGGTGGGAGGCCGCAAGGTGACGCTGTTCGAGTTGGGCGCGATCCTGATCTACCTCGCCGAAAAGGCGGGCCGGCTCATCCCGGCCGATCCGCTCGAGCGGCTCGCCTGCCTGCAATGGCTGATGTTCCAGATGGGTGGGGTCGGGCCAATGTTCGGCCAGTACAACCATTTTGCGGCCTATGCGCCGGAACAGCTTCCTTACGCGATCGAACGCTACACCAATGAAGTGAAGCGGCTGCATCGCGTGCTGGATAAGCGGCTCGCGGACGCGGAATACCTGGCCGGCGGCGAGTACAGCATCGCCGATATCGCCACGTTCCCGTGGGTGCGGAATCCGGAGCGGCGAGGGGTCGACCTAGCGGACTATCCCCACGTCCAGCGCTGGCACGACGCCATTGCGGCTCGCCCGGCAGTGCAGCGAGGGGTCGAGGTGCTTGCGGAGCACCGGCGGCAGGGTGCGATCAGCGACAAGGAACGCGAGATCATGTTCGGCAAGACGCAGTTCGCCGCGCGGTAGTGCTCAGGGCCGACCGCGCTAGACCGCCGCTCCGGGTACGAGATCCCCGGGTCGAGCCCGGGGATGACTTCGCCTGCTATGCAGGCGAAGTCACTTGATCTTCGCTTCCTTGAACGCGACGTGCTTGCGCGCCACCGGGTCATACTTCTTCAGCTCGAGCTTACCGGTTGTGGTGCGGGCGTTCTTCTTGGTGACGTAGAAGTACCCGGTGTCGGCAGTCGAGACGAGCTTGATCTGAACGGTGTTGTTCTTGGCCATGGCCGAAACCCTATGGAATGCGATGCGGCCGGCGGGGCCGCGAAGGGCGGGAACATGCGCATCCGGACCCGCGGGGTCAAGCCCGGCGTGCGTTGCTTGCCCGGGAAGCGCTCAGGGGGGCGCCGCCAACAGCGCCGCTGCATAGGCGGTGGGGTGAGCGACGAGGAAGCGGGCGGCGGTCAGGTCGGCGTCGCGGGCCTCGGACGCCGGGCAGGCGCTGCGCAGCGCGAGCGCCTCCGCCGCGGGCAGGGGGGCGCGGGCGCCACGATGCCGCGCGATCGCGTCGGACAGGAGCGACGTGCCGCGGTCGAGCGCCTGCAGCTGCGACGTCAGGCTGTCCGGGCCCAGGCTGGTGCACACTTGCGGCAACACGCCGAGTCCCTGGATCGGCCAACCCGAAGGGGCCAGAACCCGGCTCCATGACACGAACAGCTCGCCCCCGTCGGGCAGCACCTTGATCGTCTGCACGAGGCCCTTGCCGAGCGTCGCGCTGCCGACGACGACGCCGCGCCCCCCGTCCGAAAGGGCGGCCGCCATGATCTCCGCCGCACTCGCCGAGCGGCCGTCCACCAGGACGACAACGGGACGGCCGTCGGCCAGGTCGGTGCCGCTGCCGTGCCATTCATGCGCCGCTTGCGGGTCGCGACCGGCGGTGACGGCCACCAAGCCATGGTCGAGCACCAGGGCGATCGCTGCTACCGCCTGCCGCAGCAGGCCGCCGCGATTGCCGCGCAGATCGAGCACCACCCCGCGGATCGACCGCCCGGCCGCGCCCTGCAGGTTGCGGGTGAGCTCCCGGGCCAGGCGCTGGTCGGTGTCGGCGTTGAAGCTGGTGATGCGGACGAGCAGGACGTCGTTGATGCGGGTCGGAAACACGGTCTCCGCCGGCAGCACGGCACGCTCGAGGTCGACGGTGCGCAGTGGTCCGCCGCGGCCGCGCACCGTCATCGTCATGTCGGTGCCCTCCAGGCCGGCGATCCAGCCGTGCACGGTCTCGAGGTCCTTGCCGGCGGTCGCCTGTCCGTCCACAGCGATTACGCGGTCGCCGACCCGGATGCCGGCCTCGGCGGCGGGCCCGTCGGCATTGACCCCGGTGACGACGAAGCCGGTGCGGTCGCGGGCGATGGTGAGGCCGACGCCGGCCTCGCCGGATCGCCGGGCGCGGTCGAGGTCGGCGGCGCCGGGCGGGATGTAGCGAGAATAGGGGTCGAGGTGGTTGAACACCTCGTCGAAGAAGCTGGCGACCTCGGCGTTGAACCCGGCCATGCGAAAGGTCGGCGACACATTCGCGGCCGCCTCCAGCACGCTCGCGGCCAAGACGGCCCACTCGTTGGGGTCGTCGCCTTTCGGGGCCGGCCGGGTGAACACCGGGCGCCCGTCCTGCAGCAGCACCACGTTCCCGTCGCGCAGTTCCGTTGTCAGCGTGCCGTCAAGCGAGGCCGGCGCGCTGAGGCCCCAAAGCGCCAGCTGCTGCACCGACACCGGTTCGAGGGCGCGCGGCGCGATGAAAGCGAGCGCGGCGGAGAACACCGAGATGGCGAGCGACAAGTCGAACGCCTCGCGCACGCGCGGCGCTTGGGCATAGGCCGGGGACCAGACCGGGCTGGCCAGCAGCAGCAAGACCGCGGCGAGCCGCCTCACCGGCGCTTCTGCCGACCCTGGCGGCCCGGTCGACTTGGCGCTCGGCTCGGCGCTCGGCCGGGTTCCGGGCCGCGGTCGGGCCTGGTGCGGCCGCCGGGCGCGCCGGCCATGGCGAAGATCATCCCGCCCGTGACCGGGCTTGCTTCCACGAGGCGGACCTCGACTTCCTGCGCCAAGTGCCAGGTGACGCGGGTGCGGCGGCCCGAGAGCGATTGAGTCGGCTCGTCATAGACGTAGAAGTCGTCGCCGAGTCCGGACATCGGGATCAGGCCGCTAGCGCCGCTGTCGAGCACGGTGATGAACACGCCGAACCGCTGCACGCCGGAGATGCGGGCGGGGAAGGTGGCCCCGACCTTGTCGGCCATGTAGGCCGCGAGGTAGCGGTCGATGGCGTCGCGCTCGGCCAGGGCGGCGCGGCGCTCGGTGGCGCTGATGTGCTCGCCGAGCTCGGGGAAGCGGGCGGGCTCATCCGGGTCGAGGCCGCCGAGGCCGAGCTTCAGGCCGGTGATGAGCGCCCGATGCACCAGCAGATCGGCGTAGCGGCGGATCGGGCTGGTGAAATGGGCGTAGCGGGTCAGAGCCAGGCCGAAATGGCCGATGTTTTCGGGGCTGTACGACGCCTGCATCTGCGCCCGCAGCACGATCTCGTTGACCAGCGGCGCCTCCTCGGTGCCGGCGACCTTCTGCAGCACGCGATCGAGGTCGCGCGGGTGCAGGGCGTTGCCGGGCGGCAGCGAGATGTCCATCCCGTGCAGCAGGGTGCGCAGCGCTTCCAGCTTCTCCTCGGATGGCGGCGCGTGGACGCGGTACATGCAGGGCCGATGCAGCCGCTCCAGCTCCTCGGCCGCGGCAACGTTGGCGAGGATCATGAACTCCTCGATCAGCTTGTGGCTGTCGAGGCGTGGCCTGGGCACGATGCGCTCGACCTTGCCGTCCACCAGGAACACCTGGCGCTCCGGCAGATCGAGGTCGAGCGTGCCGCGCGCCTGCCGGGCCGCCAGCAGCTTCTCGAACGCGCCGTAAAGGTGCGCGAACCGGTCCTCGCCGGCGTCGCGGCTCTGCTGCACGGACGTGTAGGTCATGCGGGCGTGGCTACGCATGAGGCCGCGGCCGAACCGGTGCGACGTCTTCCGTCCCACCGCGTCGATGCGCATCTCGACAAACAGGCAGCCGCGGTCCTCGTCGGGGCGCAGACTGCACCAGCCGTTGCTGAGTTCCTCCGGCAGCATCGGCACGACCCGGTCGGGGAAGTAGCAGGAATTGCCCCGGCTTTGGGCGGCGCCGTCGAGCGGCGAGCCCGGACGCACGTAATGGGCGACGTCGGCGATCGCCACGACCAGCTTGTAGCCGCCGCCTTCACGAGGGCCCGCGGTGTCGGGCTCGGCCCAGACCGCGTCGTCGAAGTCACGCGCATCCTCGCCGTCGATGGTGATGAGGCCGAGGTCGCGCAGGTCCTCGCGCTTGCCGAGCGGGGTGGCACGGGCGCGGCGGGCGGCGGCCAGCGCCTCGGGGCTGAACTCGGTCGGGATGTCGTGGGTGTGGATGCAAATCAGGCTGACGGAGCGGGCGTCACCCAGCTTGCCCAGCCGCTCGGTGATGCGGGCGGGCTTCAACCCGAGCCCTGCGTCGGGCAGCGGCGTGGCGGACACGATCTCGTCGTCCTCGGCGCCCATCTCCTCGCCGGGCGGGATGCGCCACTCGGCCTTGGCCCGGCGGTCGGTCGGCACCACGCGGCCGCCGCCGTTGGGCGCCGGGCGGAACACGCCGAGGATGCGGCCCGGCGCGTCGGACAAGCGCTTGATCGTGCGGCCTTCGTACTTGCCGTTGCCGATCGGGCGCAGCCGGGCCAGCACGCGCTCCCCCGGGGCCAGCGCCGCCTGGCCGCGGCGTTCGGGATGCATCAGCACCATCGGCGGCGGCCCGTCGCCCTCCCAGTCCACCGGGCGGGCGATCGGCTCGCCGTCGCTGTCGGTGCCGGTAATGCGGACGACGGTGGCCTCGGGCAGGCGCCCGGGCGGGGCAAAGCGGCGATGTCCGGCCGGGGCGATCGCTCCATCCTCCTTCAAGGTATTGAGCAGAGCGCGTAGTTCGGACTTCAGTTCGGGTCCGATCCCGAATTCACGGGCGATCTCGCGCTTGCCGACCCGGCCGGCGGAACCGGCGATGAAGGCGCGGACCGCGTCGCGGGTCGGGAGGGTGCCGGGCGGTGGCGCGTCGGCCGGTTCGGAGCGGGCGCGGGCGCCGCGGAGCCGGCGCGCCACTAGCCCGCCTTGCGCGCCGCTGACTTGGCGGCGGCCTTGCCTGTGGCCCGTTTGGCCGGCTTCTTCGCCGCCGGTTTCTTGGCGCCGGCCGGCTTTGCCGCAGGCGACGGCGCGGCCTTGACCGCCGCTTTCTTCGGCGCCGCCTTGCCGCGCCCCTTGCCCTTCAGCGCCTTGCCGCGCTCGGCCAGCAGCGCCACCGCGGCGTCGAGCGACATGTCGTCAATGCCGACATCCTTCGGCAGGTTCGCGACGGTCGAGCCGTGCTGCGCATAGGGGCCGAACCGCCCCTTCTTGATCATGACCGGCTGCTTGTCCTTCGGGTGCGGCCCGAGGCTGCGCACGCTGTCGAGTTTCTTGGCCAAGGCGTCGACGGCCCGGTTGATGCCGACCGACACCACGTCGTCGTCCTTGTCGAGCGAGGCATAGACGCTGCCCATGCGCACGAACGGTCCGAACCGGCCGATGCCGGCCTCGATCGGCTCGCCGCGCTCCGGGTGCACCCCGATCAGGCGCGGCAGCGACAGCAGACCGATGGCCTGCTCGAGCGTGATGCTCTCGCCGTCCATGCCCTTCGTCAGCGAGGTGCGGCGCGGCTTGGACTTCTTGTCCTCCGGATTCGGTTCGCCCTGCTGCACGTAGAGGCCGTACGGCCCGCGCCGGACGGTGATGGTCTCGCCGGTCACCGGATGGTGGCCGAGCTCGCGCATTCCTTCCTTCAGCGTTTCGCCGGCCTGGTCGCCGCTTTCGATGGCGAGGCGGCGGGTGTACTGGCAGGCGGGGTAGTTGGAACAGCCGATGAAGCTGCCGTGCCGGCCGAGCTTCAGGCCGAGCCGCCCGGCGTGGCAGGCCGGGCAAAGGCGCGGGTCGGTGCCGTCGGCCGGGGCGGGGAAGAAATGCTCGCCCAGGTCGTGGTCGAGCGCGTCGATCACGTCCGATATCTTCAACTCACGGGTTTGCTCGACCGCCAGGCTGAACTGCTCCCAGAACGCCTGCATCACGGCCCGCCACTCGGCCCGGCCACCGCTGATGTCGTCAAGCTGCTCCTCGAGCGCGGCGGTGAAGCCGGTATCGACGTAGCGCTCGAAGAAGCTGGTGAGGAAGGCGGTGACGAGGCGGCCGCGGTCCTCGGGGATGAAGCGGCGGCTCTCCATCCGAACGTACTCGCGGTCCCGCAAGACGGTCAGGATGCTGGCATAGGTGCTGGGGCGGCCGATGCCCAGCTCCTCCATCTTCTTGACCAGGCTCGCCTCGGAGTAGCGTGGCGGCGGCTGGGTGAAGTGCTGGTCGGCGTTGACCCGCTCGCGGTCGACCGGGTCCTTCTCATGCATCGGCGGCAGCATGCGGCTCTCGTCCGCCCCCGCCTGAGCCCCCTCGGGCGCGTCGTCCACGTCCTCCCGGTAGAGCTTGAGGTAGCCGTCGAAGGCGACGATGGAGCCGTTGGCGCGCAGCCTCGTGCCGCCCGCGGCCCCAGGACTGGCAACGTCGACCGCGACTTGGTCCAACTCGGCCGATTGCATCTGGCTGGCGACGGCGCGCTTCCAGATCAGCTCGTACAGCCGGCGCTGCTCGTCGTTGAGGTAGCGGGCGACGCTGTCCGGGGTGCGGGCGACGTCGGTCGGGCGGACCGCCTCGTGCGCCTCCTGGGCGTTCTTGGCCTTGCTGCTGTACTCGCGCGGCTGGGCCGGCACGTAGTCGCGGCCATAGGTCTCGCCGACATGGTCGCGGATCGCCATCATGGCCTCGCGCGCCATCTGCACGCCGTCGGTTCGCATGTAGGTGATGAGGCCCGTCGTCTCACCCTGCAGCTCGACGCCCTCGTACAATTGCTGTGCGCAGCGCATGGTGGCCTGGGCGCCCATGCCCAGCTTGCGCGACGCTTCCTGCTGCAAGGTGCTGGTGGTGAACGGCGCCGGCGGATGCCGTTTGACCCGGCGGCGCTCGATCTGGGCGACCGTGAAGGCGCCGGCTTCCACCGCGCGCTTGGCCGCCAGCGCCAGCGCCTCGGTGTTGAGGTCGAACTGGTCGAGCCGCTTGCCGTCGAGGTGGGTGAGGCGGGCGGTGAACGGGGCGCCCGCCGGGGTCAGGAAATGCGCCTCGACGGTCCAGTACTCGCGCGGCCGGAACGCCTCGATCTCGGCTTCCCGCTCGCAGACCAGACGCAGCGCCACCGACTGCACCCGCCCGGCACTTCGGCTGCCGGGCAGCTTGCGCCACAGCACCGGCGACAGGGTGAAGCCGACCAGGTAGTCCAGCGCCCGTCGCGCAAGGTACGCCTCGATCAGCGGCTGGTCGAGTTCGCGCGGGTGGGCGATGGCGTAGGTGACGGCCGATTTGGTGATTTCGTTGAAGGTGATCCGGCGAACGTCGACGCCATGCAGCGCCTTCTTTTCCTCGAGCATGGCGCGCACGTGCCAGCTGATGGCCTCGCCCTCGCGGTCCGGGTCGGTCGCGAGATAGAGCGTGCCCGCGCCCTTGACGGCCTTGGCGATGGCCGCGACCTGGCGGTTGCCGCGCTCGTCGGCGGCCCAGTCCATCGCGAAGCCTTCCTCCGGCCGCACGCTGCCGTCCTTGGGCGGCAGGTCGCGCACGTGGCCGAAGCTCGCCAGAACGGTGTAGTTGCCGCCCAGGTACTTGTTGATTGTCTTGGCCTTGGCCGGCGATTCGACGACGACGACGTCTGTCATTCTGTCCTTAAGATGGAGCGCGGCTCCTGAACGTTTCGCCCCGGGGCGAACTTGGCGGCGAACTTAGACGACCAGGCACACCTGGCTTCCCGCCTGCTGAACGAGCCCCTCGGCCTCCAGTTCGGCGAGCACGCCAAGGACGGCTGAAGGCGACAACTGGCAGCGCCGCACGAGATCGTCAACCGGCACCCAGGCCGGGCTCAACAATTCCAAAAGCTTGAGACGCACCACGGTCGGGTCCACGGCGCCGCTATCGTATGGTGCAGACGACTTCGGCAACCCCGGTGGGGCGGGGCCGCGATTGCCGCCGCGGCAGATGCTCGAGCACGTCGGTGGCGCTCTCGGTCAGGTGCGCCTGGCCAGTGCGGATCAGGTCGTTGGAACCGCGGCAGCGCGGGTCGAGCGGCGAGCCCGGCACCGCGAACAGCTCGCGGCTGGCCTCCTCGGCCAGGCGGGCGGTGATCAGGCTGCCGGATTGCGGCGCCGCCTCGACCACGACCACGCCTTCCGACAGTCCGGCGATGACGCGGTTGCGCCGGGGGAAATGCCGGGCCTGCGGCGCGGTGCCGAGCGGCGCCTCAGCGACCACCGCGCCCGCCTGGGCGATGCGGGCCTGCAGGTCCTTGTGCTCGGGCGGATAAGGCATGTCGAGCCCGCCGGCGATGGCCGCGACCGTGCGGCCGGTCCGCAGCGCGCCCTCATGGGCGGCGGCGTCGATGCCGCGGGCCAGGCCCGACACCACCGCGATCTCGCGCATGGCCAGGTCGCCGGCGAGGATCTCGGCCAAACGGCGGCCATTGGCCGACGCGTTGCGGGCGCCGACCAGGGCAACGGCACGGGCCTGGAACACGGAGACGTCGCCGAGCACGGAGATGACGGGCGGTGGGTTCTCCAGCAGCAGCAGCAGCGGCGGGTACTCGGGGTCGTCGGTGAACAGGATGTGCCCGCCGAGCCGGGCGACGCCGTCCATCTCGCGGTTCGCCTCCGCGTCGGACGGGATCTTGACCACGGCCCTGCCGGCCTCGTTGGCGATGGTCGGCAGGGCGTCGAGCGCCGCCTCGGCCGAACCGAACCGCTCGAGGAGGCGCCGGTAGGTGATCGGCCCGACGCCGTCCGAGCGGGCGAAACGGAGGCGGGCGGTGGTCATCCCCGCCTTCGCGCGGCCGCAGCCACCCCAACCGTCATGGTCGGGCTTGACCCGACCATCCACGCGGTCACGCTGCCGTTATGGTGAGTGCATGGGTGTACATCATGACGAACCGGCCGAATGGCACGCTGTATGTCGGCGTCACGACCAACCTGGTTCGACGGGTCTGGGAGCACCGGGACGGCGTCGTCGACGGCTTCACCAAGCGATACGGGCTGACCCGGCTGGTTTGGTTCGAGGGTCACGACAGCGTTGCCGAAGCGATCCGCCGGGAGAAGGCCGTCAAAAGTTGGCTTCGAGCCTGGAAGGTGCGGCTGATCCTTGAGGGGAATCCCTCCTGGGCGGACCTCTACGAGTCGTTGCATTGAACGCTTCGGGTTGCACCATCCTGCTTCGGACCGCGTGGATGGTCGGATCAAGTCCGACCATGACGGGCCGGGGTGGTCGCCATTCACTTCGCGCCGATCCGCGGTTCGGTGCCGGTGAGCAGGCGGCGGATGTTGGCGTGGTGGCGGACGATCACCAGCAGGCTGACCAACGCCGCGGCGAGTGCCAGCGCTTGGCTTTCCAGCAGCAGCATCAGCACCGGCGCCGCCACGCAAGCCAACAACGCGGCGGCGCTGGAGCGACGGGTCAGGAAGGCAGCGACCAGCCAAAGCAGGAGACATGCGACGCCGACCGGCCACGACCACGCGAGCAGCACGCCGCATCCGGTCGCGATGCCCTTGCCACCGCGAAAGCCGACCCAGGGCGACGTGCAATGCCCGACAACCGCGGCAACCCCCGCAACCAGCGCATACAACAGCCCCCATTGCCCGGCGATCAAGACCGCCACGGCGCCCTTGCCGCCGTCCAGCAGCACCGTCGCCAAGGCCACGTCCTTGCGCCCGGTACGAAGGACGTTGGTGGCGCCAATGTTGCCGGACCCAATGGCGCGTATGTCGCCCAACCCGGCCCAACGACTGAGCAACAGGCCGAACGGGATACTGCCCAACAGGTAGCCGCCCACCAAGGCCGCGATCAGGACCGCCATGAAGCGCGGGTCCGACGTCACCCGAACACCCGCCGCCCGGCCTTCCAGGTGCCGATCACCTGGCCCTCCAAGGCGCGGCCGTCGAACGGCGTGTTCTGCGCCTTGCCCGGCAACTGCCCGGCCTCGACCTGCCAGGCGCGCTCGAGGTCGAACAGGCAGAGGTCCGCCACCGCACCCTTCGCCAGCCGCCCGGCCTCGCACCGCAGCACCCGAGCCGGGCCGGACGTCAGCAATTCCAGCGCGCGCAACAGCGGCAAGCCGTTACCGTGCACTTGCGCCAAGGTCACGCCCAGCAAGGTCGCGAGCCCGGCGCCGCCCGCGGCGGCCAGCGCGAACGGCAGCCGCTTATCGTCGGCGTCGCGCGGCTGGTGGTCGGAGGCGACCGCGTCGACCGTGCCGTCGGCGAGCGCCGCGCAAACCGCGCGCCGGTCCGCGTCGGGCCGCAGCGGCGGCGACAGCTTCGCGTAGGTGCGGAAGTCGCCGATCGCCGTCTCGTTCAGGTCGAAATAGGGCGGCGCGGTATCGCAGGTAACGGCGACGCCGTCCGCCTTGGCCCGGCGGATCAGCTCGAGCGCTTCGCCGGTCGAGACGTGCGCGAAGTGGATGGCGCCGCCGGTAAGCTGCGCCAGGCGGATGTCGCGGGCCACCATCATGGCCTCGGCGGCGGCGGGGATGGCGGGCAGGCCCATGCGGGTCGATTGCTCGCCCTCGGTGGCGGCCCCGCCGGCGGCCAGGGCCGGGTCCTCGGGGTGCTGCACGATCATGGCGTCGAAGCCGCGGGCGTAGCTGAGGGCGAGGCGCATCAGCCGCGCGTCGCCGATCGCGCGCTGTCCGTCGGTAAAGGCGACGGCGCCGGCCTCACGCAGCAGGCCGATTTCGGCCAGTTCCTCGCCGCGGCAGCCCCGGGTGACGGCGCCGTAGGGCAGCACGGTGACGGCGCCGGTCGCCTCGCCGAGGTTGGTCATGAGCTGCACCAGCGCCGGGTCGTCGAGCGCGGGGCGGCTGTCGGGCAGGGCGGCCAACGTGGTGATGCCCGACGAGGACGCGGCACGGGCCGCGCTCGCGACGGTCTCGCGATACTCGAATCCGGGCTCGCCGAGGCTGGCGCGCATGTCCACCAGGCCCGGGCAGAGGATGGCGCCGCGTCCTTCGAACACCGGGACGCCGTCGGGGCGGCCGATCGAGGGGCCGAGATCGGCGATGCGGCCGTCACGCACCAGCAGCGAGCCGGTTTCGTCCAGGCCGGTCGCCGGGTCGATCAGGCGGATGTCGGCGAACAGGATGTCAGGCATTGCGCGTGCCCCGCCGCGACAGCACGTCGAGCACCGCCATGCGCACGGCAACCCCCATCTCGACCTGCTCGCCGATGACGCTGTGCACGGGGTCGTCGGCGATGGCGCTGTCGATCTCGACGCCCCGGTTCATCGGCCCCGGGTGCATCACCAGCACGTCCTTGCGGGCGTGCGCGAGCTTGGCGCGGTCGAGGCCGAAGAAGCGGAAATACTCGCGCTCGCTCGGCACCAAGCCGCGCTTCATCCGCTCCCGCTGCAGCCGCAGCATCATCACCACGTCGGCGCCGGCTAAGCCCTCCTCCATAGTGTGGTAGACGGTGACGCCCAGGGCGGCAGCCGAGGCGGGGATCAGGGTCGGTGGCCCGACGACGCGGATCTTGGCGCCCATCGCCGAGAGCAGGTGGATGTTGGAGCGCGCGACCCGGCTGTGCAGGATGTCGCCGCAGATCGCGACCACGAGGTTCTCCAGCGTGCCGCGGCGGCGCCGCAGCGTGAGCGCGTCGAGCAGCGCCTGGGTCGGGTGCTCATGGGTGCCGTCGCCGGCGTTGATCACGCTGGACGACACCTTCTGCGCCAGCAGGTTCGGTGCGCCGGATTGATCATGCCGCACCACCAGTAGGTCGCAGCGCATGGCGTTGAGCGTGCCGGCGGTGTCGAGCAGGGTTTCGCCCTTGTTCACGCTGCTGGTCGAGACCGACATGTTGATCACGTCGGCGCCGAGCCGCTTGCCGGCCAACTCGAAGCTGGTGCGGGTGCGGGTGCTGTCCTCGAAGAACAGATTTATAAGTGTCCGCCCGCGCAGCAGGTCGCGCTGCGTTTTGCCCGAGCGGTTCAACAGGACGTAGCTCTCGGCAAGGTCGAGCAGGGTGGCGATATGCGGCGGATGCAGGCCCTCGATCGCCAGCAAATGCCGGTGCGGGTAGTGCAGGTCGCTCATCGCGCCGTCGTCCCGCAACGCCCCGCAGCAACGTCATCCCCGGACTTGATCCGGGGATCTCTCGCCCTGGCTGCCGAGGTCGCCTCCGAGGGCAGAGATGGCCGGATCAAGTCCGGCCATGACGTGTTTTGGCGGTCCGGCCATGACGGGTGCGGGACGTAAAGCGGCATCGTCACGCCGCCGCGTGGGCGATGCGGGCGAGGGACTCGTCGCGGCCGAGCGCGGCCAGGGTATCGTCGATGCCGGGACTCATGGTGCTGCCGGTGAGTGCCGCGCGCAGCGGTTGCGCCACCTGGCCCAGCTTCTTACCGTGGGTCTCGGCGAACCGGCGCAGGGCGTCGCTCAGCGCGGGCGGGGAGAAGTCGGTGCCGGCGAGCGCGGACGCGACCTCGGTCAGCATCGCCTTGTTGTCGGGGGTCAGCATCGCCTGCGCCTTCGGCTCGAACGCGAGCGGCATGCTGCGAACCAGGAATGCGGCACTTTCAGCGAGTTCGGCCAAGGTCTTGGCCCGCTCCTTCAAGCCCGGCATCAGCATGCGGATGCGCGGCCGGGCATCCGCGGCCGGCAGTCCGGCGCCGGTGAGGCGTTCGACCACATCGTCGGTGAGCCGGTCGTCGTCGGCGCCGCGAAGATACACCCCGTTCACCTGCAGCAACTTCGTGTAGTCCATCTTCGCCGCCGAGCGGCCGACGCCGCTCATGTCGAATACCCGGATGACGCTGTCGCGGTCGATGATCTCGGTGTCGCCATGGGCCCAGCCGAGCCGGAGCAGGTAGTTGCACAGCGCTTCGGGCAAGTAGCCCTGCTCCTTGAACTCGAGCAGGCCGACCGCGCCGTGGCGCTTGCTGAGCTTCGCCCCGTCGGCGCCATGGATCAGCGGCAGGTGCCCGAACCGCGGCAGGTCCCAGCCCATCGCCCGGAAGATCTGCACCTGGCGGAACGTGTTCGTCAGGTGGTCGTCGCCGCGGATCACGTGGGTGATGCCCATGTCGTGGTCGTCCACCACGACGGCGTGCAGGTAGGTCGGCGTGCCGTCGCTGCGCAGGATGATGAGGTCGTCCACCTCGCTGTTGGCGACCCGCACCTCGCCCTGCACCAAGTCGTCGACGACGGTCTCGCCCTCGCGCGGCGCCTTCAGGCGGATCACGGGCTTCACGCCGGGCGGCGCGGTGGCTGGGTCGCGGTCGCGCCACGTGCCGTCGTAGCGGGGCGGGCGGCCCTCGGCCATCGCGCGCTCGCGCATCGCCTTCAGCTCCTCGGGCGTGCTGAAGCAGTAATAGGCGTGGCCGCGCGCCAGCATCGCATGCGCAACCTCGGCGTGCCGGGCCTGGCGGGTGGACTGGAACACTGGCGGCTGGTCCGGCGACAGGCCGAGCCAGGCGAGCCCGTCCAGGATGGCGGCGGTGAACGCCTCGGTGCTGCGCTCCCGGTCGGTATCCTCGATGCGCAACAGGTATTCGCCGCCGTGATGCCGGGCAAAAAGAAAGTTGAACAGTGCGGTACGGGCGCCGCCGATGTGCAGCAGGCCGGTGGGAGAGGGCGCGAAGCGGGTGCGGACCGGGGTTAGCATGGGCGCTGTCTAACATGCCGGGCCCGGCTGGGAAGAGGCGGCCCCGGCCGCTTCGGGCTCACTGCCGGGAGAACACCGCCTCACAGGGCCTGAGCTCGATCCGCTTGCCGGTCCCCCGCGTGGGCTGGAAGGTGGACTGCAGATGATAGGTATACGGCATCGCCGGCGGCACGCGCCCAACCGAGTAGACCGGGTTGTTGGTCAGGCCTTGCGCCACGAGCATCGCCTGACCGTCCGCCGCGATGCTGCCGTCGAGGGACATCGAGCCGGCCTGGCCGCGGACCCCGTTCTCGCCGTGCAAGGTCCCGTTCTGCACGGTGGCGGGGAAGCGGAACGTGTAACCGGACGCGCCGTCATGCGCGGCGGTGCAGGTCAGCACGACGAGCCAGGTCCCGTCGAACGGGCTGCGCGGCTGGGCATCGAGGCGCGCCGGCAGCGCCAGCATCACCGCGGCCGCTGCAATAGCCCAATCCGCTCGGCAAAAGCGCATCCCGCCCCGTCCTGGACCTGTGGAAACGTCGGCAGCCCTTGTAGCATGGCCGCAACCATGACGCAGCCGTAGCTCGGCACCAATCTTGCTGAGCCATCGCCGCTCTCGCCGCCACCGACAGGAGACCGCGCTTGCCGAAGAAGATGCACCTCGGGTTCGACTTCTCCTACAACCACCTCGGCGGGCGCTGGCGGCTGCCGGGCGGATGGGACACCCACACCTTCCCCGACGTGGCGATGTTCGACTGGATCGCCCGCACCGCCGAGCGCGGCTGCCTCGATATGCTGTTCTCCGGCGACGGCACCGGCGTGCCCGACACCTGGCGCGGCTCGCGCGACGCCGCGGTCGAGTGGGGCATCAGCTTCCCGCGCCAGGACCTCAGCCCCTACATGGTCGCGATGTCGCGGGTGACGCAGCACATCGGCTTCGGCATCACCTACTCGTCGTCGTTCATGCATCCGTATTACATCGCGCGGCTGATGAACTCGCTCGACCACATCACCGGCGGGCGGATCGCGATGAACCTGGTGGCGAGCACGCGGCCGGCCGACTTCGCCAATTACGGCTATGACGGTCTCATGGGCCATGCCGACCGCTACGATCGCATGGAGGAGTTCGTCGACGTCTGCCGCAAGCTGTGGGACGCGACCGAAGCCGATGCGGTGATCTGGGACCGCGACACCGGCCGTGTCGCCGAGCCTTCCAAGGTGCACGCGATGTCGCACGCGGGAAAGTTCTTCAAGGTAGAGGGGCCGCTCAACAGCCCGCCCTCGCCGCAAGGCCGGCCGGTGCTGATCCAGGCGGGCGGCTCACCCCGCGGGATCAGCGCATCGGCCTACGTGTCGGACGTCGTGTTCGGCCCGGACATGGCGCTCGATGCCCAGGTGAAGCACCGGGCGGCCCTGGACCAGGCGCTGGTGAAGCTCGGCCGCGACCCGGCCAACGTCGGCATCCTATGGCAAACGCCGATCGTGGTCGCCGAGACCGAGCGGGAAGCGATCGCCCGCAAGGAGAGCCTGCTGACCGCGATCCCGCCCGAGGCGATCGGCGCCTTCCTGTCGTACAACACCGGCTATGACCTTTCGACGGTGCCGGCCCGGTTCACCACCCGCGAGCTGCAGGCCGACATCGTGGCCAAGAATGGCTCGCCGATGGGCATTCTGTTCGACTTGGCCCACCGGCTCGGCCCGGACACCGAGATGACCCGGGAAGAGTTCTTCGAGTACGGCGCCCAGTTCGCGACGGCCTACGACAAGACCATCGCCGGAACGGGCAAGCAGATGGCCGACAAGCTGGAGGATGCGTTCATCCAGACCGGCGAGCGCGGCGGCTTCATGCTGGGCCACACCGTGGCGCTGCGGCACGACTTGAACGGGATCGTCGATTTCCTCGTACCGGAACTGCAGCGGCGCGGCCGCTTCCGGACCGAATACCGCGGCCGGACGCTGCGGGAGGTGCTGGCGGAGGACTGACCGGCGGACGGTGCTCCGGCCGCTGTTAACGGGCACTTAAGATTTCCTGGCTCCAGGCCTGATCACGCGTTAGTGTACTCGAATGAGCATGGCTTCGGCGGCCTGGGCGGCGCCAACCGGGCGGGCGCGGCGTCTGGCCGGCGCGGCCGAGCGGCTGGCTGCGTGGATCGAGGCGGAACGTGGCCGGTTCGTGCCTTGGCTCTCGGTCGCGATGGCGGCCGGGGTTCTGCTCTACTTCCAGCAACGCGATGAGCCGCCGTCGTGGTGGGGGCTCGCGGCCTTGCTGGCCGGGGCCGCCGCCGCCATTCCGGGCCGGCGCCTTCCGCCGGTGCGCGCTGCCGGGCTGCTGCTTGCGGCCGCCGGCCTCGGCTTCGCATCGGCGCAATGGGCGGCTGCCCGGGCGCTGCCAATCGAGCCGTTGCCGTCCAAGGCGGTCGTGCTGTCCGCCGTCGTGCGCGGGGTGGATGTCCTGCCGGACGGGCGCCGCCTGGTCCTGCAGGACGCGGTGCTGGCGCCCGGCGAGCCGCCGCTGCGCCGGCTGGTGCGGGTGCGCGCGAAACGCGGGGACGACACCGATGTGGCGGCCGGCGACCGGATCGAGGTTCGCGCCCTGCTGCGGCCGCCCTCCAACCCGGCCTATCCCGGCGGCTGGGATCAGCAGCGAGACGCGTTTTTTTCCGGCATCGGCGGCGGCGGGACCGCCCTGTCGCCGGTCCGGGTGATCGAACACGCGGTGCCCTCGGGCTGGGCGACAGGCGTGCAGGCGCTGCGGGACAGCGTCGCCGCGCGAGCCATGGCGGCGCTGCCGGGGCCGACCGGCGCGGTTGCGGCGACGTTGCTGACCGGGACCACGCGGGCGATCCCGGACGCCGACCGGGCGGCGTTCCGCGATTCCGGGCTCGCGCACCTGCTGGCGGTGGCCGGGCTGCATATCGGCATTGTCATGGGGCTGTTCA
Organism: uncultured Alphaproteobacteria bacterium; assembly: GCA_963792675.1. Lineage (GTDB taxonomy): Bacteria > Pseudomonadota > Alphaproteobacteria > Acetobacterales > Acetobacteraceae > JBBROS01. Next base: position 2,647,803 of record CAWBWT010000002.1, on the reverse strand, counting down.
TGCTGTCGACGCGGTTGGCGCTCGCGGCCTGGCCTTATGCGGCGCTGCATTGGCCGACCAAGCCGATCGCCGCCTGCACGGCGCTGACGGCCGGGGCGGGCTACCTGCTGCTGACCGGCGGACACGTGCCGATCCTGCGCAGCTTCGCGATGGCGTCGCTGGTGACGCTCGGGGTCGTGGTCGGGCGCCGGGCGGTATCGATGCGCGGACTGGCGCTCGCGGCGGCCGGCTTGGTGCTGATGGCGCCGGCCGAGGTGGTCGGCGTGTCGTTCCAGATGAGCTTTGCCGCGGTCGCCGCGCTGATTGCCGGCTACGAGGCGCTGCGGCCGCTGCTCGCCCGGCTGCACGGCGCCGGCTGGCGGCGGGTCGCGTTGCACATTGCGATGCTGGTGCTAACGAGCCTGTTGGCCGGGACCGCGTCGGCGCCCTATGGCGCCTATCACTTCGGTCACGTGCAGCTTTATTTCATCGCGGCCAACGTGGTCGCGGTGCCGCTGACGGCGATGTGGGTGCTGCCGCTCGGCATTGCCGCCCTGTTCCTGATGCCGTTCGACCTCGAGCGGCTCGCTTTCGTGCCGATGGGCTGGGGGCTCGAGGCGATCGTCGCGATCGCCCGGGGGGTGGCGTCCTGGCCCTCGGCAACCCTGCCGGTGCCGCCGCTGCCGGGATGGGGCTTGGCGGTGTTCAGCCTCGGGCTCGCCTGGCTGTGCCTGTGGCGAACGCGGGTGCGGCTGGCGGGGGTCGTGTTGATGGCGCTCGGTCTGGTGTCGCCGGCCTTCTCGCCGTTGCCGGACGTGCTGGTGTCGGACGACGCGCGGCTGATCGCGCTGCGGGACGCCGGCGGCTACCGGCTGCAGGCCCGGTCCGGGGCGCCGTCCTTCGTGCGCGATTCCTGGCGCGACCACCTGGCGGTTGGCGAGTGGCTTCCGCTCGGGCCCGGCTGCGATCCCGATGGATGCCGCTCGGGCGGCGCCCTGCTGCTGCGCGAGCCGGGCCGGCACGAGCCGGCGCCGCCGCGTCCCGATTGCGCCGGTGTGCAGATCGTGATCTCGGCCGAGCCCGCGCGCGGCGTTTGCTCCCATGCGGCGCTGCTGGACCGGTTCACCGTGTGGCGGGACGGCGCGCACGCGGTGTGGTTGCGGCCGGACGGGCCGGTGGTGCTGTCGTCGCGGTCCGAGCGGGGGGCGCGGCCTTGGGTTCCGCCGCCGCCCGTGCCAAAGCGGCGCACGCCCAACCTGCCGATGGCGCCGACGGAGGCGCTGCCGGCCGCGACCGAGGAGTAGCGATGCCGCCCGAGAGAATGCCCGAGCAGATGACCGTCGTTGAAATGACCGGCCCTGGCGGCCCCGAAGTGCTGACGACCGGCACGCGGCCGGTGCCGGTGCCGAAGCCGGACCAGATTTTGGTCCGGGTCGCCGCTGCCGGCGTGAACGGGCCCGACATGATGCAGCGCAAGGGCCTCTACCCGCCGCCGCCCGGCGCTTCCGACCTGCTCGGGCTCGAGATCGCCGGCGAGGTGATCGCCGTGGGCGAGGCCGTGACCGCCTGGACGGTCGGTGACAGCGTGTGCGCGCTGACCGATGGCGGCGGCTATGCCGAGTACTGCATCGTGGACGCGTCGCATGTGCTGCCGATCCCGGACGGCGTCACGGTGCAGGATGCAGCCGGGCTGCCGGAAACGTTCATCACCGTCTGGAGCAACCTGTTCCTCGAGGGCGGCCTCACGTCGGGCGACACGCTGCTGGTGCATGGCGGCGCTGGCGGCATCGGCACCACCGCAATCCAGCTCGGTCATGCCTTCGGCGTGCGCGTGTTCGCAACCGACAGCCCCGAGGAACGCTGCCGGGTGTGCCGGGAACTCGGTGCCGACACGGTGATCGACTACGACCGCGAGGATTTCGTGGACGTGCTGCGCAAGGCCGGCGGCGCCGACATGATCCTCGACATCGTCGGCGGCCCCTATGTCGAGCGCAACATCAAGGCGGCCGCCGCGGGCGCGCGGATCGTGCAACTCGCCTTCGCGCTGGGCTCCAAGGTCGAGGTGAATCTGATGCCGATCATGCTGAAGCGGATCACCTACACCGGCTCCACGCTGCGCACCCGGCCGGCGGCGTTCAAGGCGCAGGTGGTGGCCGAACTGCGGGAGCAGGTGTGGCCGAAGATCGCGGCGGGCACCATTCGCACCGTGACCAACGAGGTGTTTCCGCTGTCGCGAGCGGCCGAGGCGCATGCTCGGATGCAGGCCGCCGGGCACACCGGCAAGATCCTGCTGGTGCCGGGCGGCTGAGGGTGCGCGTGGGCGAGGGCGAGGGCTGGATCGTCCATTCGGAAACGCCGCTCAACGCCGAACCGCCGCTCGGACGGCTGATGGAAGCCCCGAACACGGCGCAGGGGGACTTCTACGTGCGGACGCACGGAACCGTCCCGCGGCTCGACGCCGCGAGTCACCGGCTGCGGGTCGGCGGCGCGGTGACGACCCCGCTCGACCTGTCGGTGCCGGAACTGCTGGAGCGCTTTCCGCTCCGCCGCGTGGTCGCGGTCATGCAATGCGCCGGCAACCGGCGCGCCGACCTGCAGCCCGTTCGGCCCACCACCGGCGATCCCTGGGCGGGCGGCGCGATCGGCAACGCCGAGTGGTCCGGCGTGGCGCTGGCCGACGTGCTGCGGGCCGCCGGCCCGGAGACCGGCGCCAAGACCGGCGCCAAGACCGGCGGGGAGACCGGCGCGTCGTGGCACGTGGCGTTCGATTGCTGCGACGAGGTCGAGATGCCGGAGGAAGGCCGCTTCCGGTTCGGCGTCTCGATCCCGATCAGCAAGGCGATGTCGCCCGAGGTGCTGCTCGCGGTCGCGATGAACGGGCAAGCGCTGGCACCGGAGCATGGCTTCCCCCTGCGCGTGGTGACGCCGGGCTTTGCCGGGGTTCGCAGCCCGAAATGGCTGGCGGGGATCACCGTGCAGGACCGCCCCAGCAACAACCACATGCAGCAGCGCGACTACAAGATGCTGCCGGCCGAAATGTCCGAAGCAACGGTGGACTGGGCGCGTGGTGTCGAGATCAACGACATGCCGCTCAATGCCGCGATCTGCGAGCCCGCTTCGGGGGCATCACTGCCCGCCGGGCCGCTCACGCTACGCGGTTACGCCGTCGCCACCGCCCGCGCGGTGGCACGGGTGGAGGTGTCACTCGATGGCGGCCGTTCCTGGTCGGAGGCGGCGCTGCAGCACGGCGAGGGACCCTGGAGCTGGACCTTGTGGCACGCCACCATCCAATTGCCGCCGGGCCGCCACGAGTTGGCGGTCAGAGCCTGGGACTCGGCGGGCCAGACCCAACCGGCGCGGCCGGACGACACCTGGAACTTCAAGGGCTATCTGAGCGCGGCCTGGCATCGGGTGTTCGTATCGGCGGCGTGACGGCTTAACACGCGGATGACAATTCAACCCGTTGGCGGCTCAATCGCCGAGTGTTAACTATGACCTCGCATCAACACCAAACCGTTCCAAGCCGATGCCGGTCGAGCGGGCCGATCAGTCCCGCGGGCTAATATTCGTCCGAATGTCGCGGGCGAGGCCTGAGGAGCCGCCGAGTGAGGTCAGCGTCCCCGTCGAACCGCGTGCACGAGCATCTCGGCCCTGCCGTGACCCAACCGGCCCGGCGCGGCTTCGGAACCAAGCTGATCGAGCGCAGCCCGGCCCAGGATTTCGGCGGCGTGTCGATCCGGTCCCTGCCAAATGGTCTGGCCGGCATCGCCCAAGCGCGAAGCGGCGAGGTTTCGGCTCCCGCCGGGGCGATGCAGTTCCCCCATGCCGGATCGTTGCGGCAAGCATGATCGGCATGGATCGCCTGAGCGGAATGCGGGTCCTCGTGGTCGAGGATGAGAGCATGGTCGCGATGATCGTCGAGGAGTTCCTCGAGGATCTCGGCTGCCAGGTGGTGGCAACCGCATCGCGGCTGGACGAGGCCCTGGACAAGGCGTCCAACGTTGCGCTGGACGCGGCCGTGCTCGACATCAACCTCGCCGGGCGGCTGAGCTACCCGGTCGCGCAGCTGCTGCACGACCGGCACGTGCCGTTCATCTTCGCAACCGGCTACGACGCGCTGGCCTTGCCGCAGGCGCTGCGCTCGGTGCCGGTCCTGGCGAAGCCGTTCCGGCAAACGCAGCTGGCCGAGGCCTTGCTGCGCGCCGAAGCGGCGGGGGCCGGGCATTCATCAGTGGATTAGGCGGGGAGCTCCAACGCACCGGCAAGCCGGGTCCAGGCGGCTTCGTCGGGCGGCAGACCGAACCGCAGCCAGGTCGGGGCGGCGGCGAAACGGCGCACCAGGATCCCGGCATGGGCGAGACGCTCGGCCGTCGCCGCTGCGACCGGGCTGCTGACGGTGTGGAACAGCGCGGTGCCGCCGACGGAATTGAACCCTGCGGCTTCGAGCAGGCGGCGCAGGCGCGCGGCGTCGCGATGGGCCCGCTCCGCCGCCTCGCGCCGCCAGGTTGCGTCCGCGAGCGCCGCTCGACCGATCGCCATGGCCGGACCGCTGACTGCCCAAGGGCCGAGCGCGGCGCGAATTGCGGCAGCAACCCCTGGCTCGGCCAGTGCGAAGCCGAGACGCAGCCCGGCCACGCCGTAAGCCTTGCCGAACGAGCGCAAGATCACCACGCCGGGCAGCGGCAAGCCGGGCGCGAGGCTTAAGCCGGGCTCGAAATCGGCGAACGCCTCGTCCAGCACCAGCAGATCGAGCGTGCGCGCCTGCTCGCGAAGCATGGCCGGTTCGCGCCGGGCGCCGTCGGGATTGTTCGGGTTGCACAGCACCAGGGCAGCGGCGGATTCGTTCCGTAGGATTTCGGCGCCTCCGCTTCGCCATGCCGCCGCGTGCTCGGCGTAGGTGAGGCCGGGGATCGCCACGAGCTGCCGCGGCAGCAGGCGCGGGAGCAGCTGGATCAAGGCCTGGGTGCCCGGAGCGGCGACGACCATGGCGGGGTCGGTCACCCCGTAGGCGTTGGCTGCCGCGGCTTCCAGCGCCTCGATCTGCTCGGGCTCCGGCAGGCGGCGCCATGCCTCGGGGCCGGGCGGCACGAACGGATAAGGGTGCGGGTTGATCCCGGTCGAGAGATCGAGCCAAGGCAGCGGCGCATCCGGAAAGCGCCGCCGCGCCTCGATCAGCCGGCCGCCGTGCGGAGTGGGCGTCATCGCCCGCTAGGAGGAGTGGGCGTCATAAGACGCCACGCTAGCGCAGCCGCGGCCCGGACGATATCGGCCGTGGCCTACCCGCGACGCCCGGCCTTCCGGACCGCGCCGGTCTGGCGCACTCTGGCGCCATGGCACAGATTCACGTCGGCATCGGCGGTTGGACCTTTCCACCCTGGCGCGGCCCGTTCTATCCGAACGGCCTGCCGCATGCGCAGGAGCTGGCCTATGCCGGCGAGCGGATGTCGGCGATCGAGATCAACGGCACCTTCTACGGCCGGCAGAAGCCCGAAAGCTTCGCCAAATGGCGCGACGCGGTGCCGGACGGGTTCGTCTTCGCCGTGAAGGCGTCGCGGTTCACCACCCACAAGAAGGACTTGGCCGCCGCGGGCGAACTGGTGACCGCGTTCCTGGTGTCCGGGATCACCGAGCTGGGTCCGAAGCTCGGGCCGATCCTGTGGCAGTTCCCGCCGACCCGCGTGTTCGAGCGCGAAACGTTCGCCGCCTTCCTCGGCCACCTGCCGCGGCAGCAGAATGGCGTGACGCTGCGCCACGTGTTCGAGACGCGGCACGAGAGCTTCGGCGACCCGGCCTACATGGACCTGCTGCGCGAGCACAACGTCGCTCACGCCCTGATCGAGAGCGACAAGCACACGCTGCTGGCCGATCTCACGGCCGATTTCGTCTACGCCCGGCTGGAGCACAACGCGCTCGACGAGCCCGAGGGTTACGCGGCGGCGGCGCTGGACGGCTGGGCGAAGCGAGTCCAGGCTTGGGCGGCGGGGCGGTCGGCCGACGACCTGCCGCGGGCGGGTGCGGCGGCGACCAAGGCGGCGCGCCCGGCGTTCGTGTTCTTCATCTCGGGCGACAAGGTGCGGGCGCCCGACGCGGCGATGGCGTTCCGCCGCCGCGTGGGATGATCGACAAGCTCGAATACCTGCTGGCACTCGCCCGCGAGCGGCATTTCGGTCGCGCCGCCGCGGCCTGCGGCGTGACGCAGCCGACCTTGTCGTCGGGGATCAAGCAGCTGGAGGAGACGCTGGGCGTGCTGCTGGTCAGCCGCGGCAGCCGGTTCCACGGCCTGACCGCCGAAGGGTATCGCACGCTGGAATGGGCGCGGCGGATCGTGGCCGATGCGCGGGCGATGCGGGCGGACCTGCGCGGCACGCCGGCGCGGCTGCAGGGGCGGCTGCGCTTGGGGGTGGTGCCGTCGGCGCTGCCGGCGGTTGCCGAGCTGACGACCCCGTATCGCACCCTGCACCCCGAGGTCACCTTCGGCGTGTTGTCGCGCACGTCGGACGAGATCCTCGGCTTGCTCGACGACCTGCAGATCGAGGCCGGCCTAACCTACCTGGACGGCGGGAGGCGTCCGGACGCCACCGGATGCTGCCGCTGTACCGCGAGCGCTACTGCCTGGCGATCGCCGCAACCGCCGCGACCGGCTTCGGCGATACGGTCGGCTGGGAGGAGATGGGGCAGGTGCCGCTGTGCTTGCTGACCCCCGACATGCAGAACCGGCGGATCGTCGAGGCGCGGCTGCGGGCGGCGGGAAGCTGGTCCGAAGCGACGCTCGAGACCGAACTCCATGCATCGTGCTCATGAGCCACGTGCGGACCGGGCACTGGGCCAGCGTGCTGTCGGTGGGCTTGGCGGATGCGTTCGGGCTGCCGGCCGGGGTCCGGCTGATCCCGATCGAGGAAAGCGGGCCAGTGCCGACGATCGGCTTGCTTTACCCGCAACGCGACCCGGTGGCGCCGCTGACTGCGGCATTGCTGGCGCTCGCTCCAACAATTTCCTACAAAGCAGCGACAAGCGAGCCGTAGCGACGTTGTTGCCAAGCCGACGTTATAAAGGCCATAAGTCTCGTGAAAAGAGCGCTAATTGCGCCGACAACAAGGGGGGTTAGTCATGGCAGACGGAATTATCCTCGAGGAGCGGCCATCGCGGGACGCGGGATTGCTGGACCGGGAGCGGATCGTCGCGCGGCCCGGCTTCAATCGCTGGCTAGTGCCGCCAGCGGCCTTGGCGATCCATCTCTGCATCGGCATGGCGTATGGCTTCTCGGTGTTCTGGTTGCCGCTGACGCGCATCATCGGCGTCGACAAGTCGGTTGCACCACCGCCCGATACCGGCCTGCTGACGATGCTGTTCACCACCTCGTTCGATTGGCGGGTTTCGGACGTCACCGTTCTTTACACCTTGTTCTTCATCTTCCTCGGCTCGTCAGCCGCGATCTGGGGCGGCTGGCTCGAGCGGGTCGGGCCGCGGCGCGCGGGCGTTTACGCGGCGCTGTGCTGGTGCGGCGGCCTCATGATCTCGGCGCTCGGGGTCTCCATGCATCAGCTTTGGATGATGTGGCTCGGGTCCGGGCGTGTTGGGCGGCATCGGCCTCGGGCTCGGCTACATCTCGCCCGTCTCGACATTGATCAAGTGGTTCCCGGACCGGCGCGGCATGGCGACCGGGATGGCGATCATGGGGTTCGGCGGCGGCGCGTTGATCGGGTCGCCGCTTGCGGACCTGCTGATGAACCGGTTCGGCGACGGCGTCGCCTCGCGCGGCGTTTGGCAGACGCTGCTGGCGATGGGCGTGATCTATCTCGTGTTCATGCTGTCGGGCGCGTTCGGCTATCGCGTGCCGCCGGCCAACTGGGCCCCCGATGGCTGGACGCCGCCGGCTGCCAAGTCGGGCATGATCACGCGCCGCAACGTGCACCTGCGGGACGCCCACAAGACGCCGCAATTCTGGCTGATTTGGGCAGTGCTGTGCCTCAACGTGTCGGCCGGCATCGGCGTGCTGGCGGTCGCCTCGCCGATGCTTCAGGTGATGTTCGGCGGCAACTTGATCGGCGCATCGGGCACGCGGTTCGCCGCGCTCAACCCTGACCAGGCGCGCCAAGTCGGCACCATCGCTGCCGGGTTCGTCGGATTGCTGAGCCTGTTCAACATCGGCGGCCGGTTCTTCTGGGCCTCGGTGTCGGACCGGATCGGGCGCAAGGCTGACGTACGCCACATTCTTCGCGCTGGGTTGCGTGATGTATGCGGGCTCCCCGATCGCCGCGCAGGCCGGCAGCGTGGCGCTGTTTGTGGCCTTCATGTGCGTGATCGTGTCGATGTACGGGGGCGGCTTCGCGACCGTGCCGGCCTACCTCGCCGACATGTTCGGGACGCAGTACGTGGGCGCCATCCATGGCCGCCTGCTGACCGCCTGGTCCACCGCCGGCGTCATCGGGCCGTTGGCGATCACCCAGATCCCGGAGTACCAGATCCGCTCCGGCGTTCCGCGCGAGCAGGCCTATCAGACGACGCTCTACATCCTGGCTGGCTTTCTGGTCGCAGGCTTCGTGTGCAACCTGCTGGTCCGTCCGGTGGCGGAGCGGTGGTACATGCGAGACGCGGACGTCCAACCAAGCGTCGTCGTCCGCCGCGAGTGGTTCGTTCGGCATCGGCCGCGGTGGACTGAGCGCCCCGGCGTTGCTGGCCTGGGCGGCGGTCGGGGTGCCGCTGGCCTGGGGCATCTGGATCACGCTAACAAAGGCGCTGGTTCTGTTCACGTAGGGAGATCGGCCATGGCGGGCATCGGATTCATCGGGCTCGGGAACATGGGCGGCCCGATGGCGGCGAACCTCGTGCGCGCCGGGCACGCCGTGCGCGGGTTCGACCTGTCCGAGTCCGCCCGCGCGGCCCTGTCCGCAGGTCGGCGGCCAGGTCGCGAGCAGCGTCGCCGACGCGGCTGCCGGGGCGGATGTCGTGGTGACGATGCTGCCGGCGGGGCCGCAGGTGCGGGCCGTGCTCGGCCGAGGTGTTCGCAGCAGCGCCGGCCGGGGCGCTGCTGATCGACAGCTCGACCATCGACGTGGCGACCGCGCGCGAGATGGCGGCGGCGGCGGCACAGCGCGGCTTTGCCCTGCTCGACGCGCCGGTGTCGGGCGGCACCACCGGGGCCGCCGCGGCGACGCTGACGTTCATGGTCGGCGGCGCCGAGGCAGCGTTCGAGCGGGCCAAGCCGCTGCTGCAGGTCATGGGCCGCACCATTGTCCTGGCCGGGCCAGCCGGCGCGGGGCAGGCGGCGAAGGTGTGCAACAACCTGATGCTCGGCATCTCCATGGTGGGCGTCGGCGAGGCCTTCGCGCTGGCGGAGAAGCTCGGATTGCCGGCGCAAGCCCTGTTCGACATCAGCAGCACGTCGTCCGGCCAGTGCTGGGCCTTGACGGGCTATTGCCCGGTACCGGGGCCGGTGCCGGCCTCGCCTGCCAACCGGGACTACGTGCCCGGTTTCGCCGTGGACCTGATGCTGAAGGACCTGTCGCTGGCGGTCGATGCGGCGTCGTCCACCGGCGCCGCCGGCGTGCTCGGCAAGGTGGCGCGCGACGCCTATGCGACGCTGGCGAAGGCGGGATTGGGCGGCAAGGATTTCTCGGTGGTCGCCCGCTCATTGCTCGAAGGGAAGCTCGGTTCCTAGTGTTCGCGTCAAGCCTGGCGCCGAACTTCGACCGCGCCGCATGAGCATCCTGGAGCCCGTGCTTGGGCCGCGCAGCCCGGACTTTGCCGACAATGCGGCGCGCATGCGTGGGCTTGGTCGAAACCTTGCGCGCCACCGTTGCCGCCGCCGGCGCGGGTGGCGGGGCGGGCGCACGGGAGCGGCACGAAGGCCGCGGCAAGCTGTTGCCGCGCGACCGCGTGCACCATCTGCTCGACCCCGGCAGCCCGTTCCTCGAGCTGTCGCAGCTGGCCGCGCACGGCTTGTACGGCGGCGAAGTACCCGGCGCCGGGCTGATCACCGGCGTGGGCCGGGTGTCGGGGCGGGAGGTGATGGTGGTGGCCAACGACGCCACCGTGAAAGGCGGCACCTACTTCCCGCTGACGGTGAAGAAGCATCTGCGGGCGCAGGAGATCGCCGAGGCCAACCGGCTGCCGTGCATCTACCTGGTGGATAGCGGCGGCGCCAACCTGCCGAACCAGGACGAGGTGTTTCCGGACCGCGACCATTTCGGCCGCATCTTCTTCAACCAGGCGCGCATGTCGGCGGCTGGCATCCCGCAGATCGCGGTCGTGATGGGGAGTTGCACCGCGGGCGGCGCTTACGTGCCGGCGATGGCCGATGAGAGCGTGATCGTGCGCAGCCAGGGAACGATCTTCCTGGGCGGCCCGCCCTTGGTGAAGGCGGCGACGGGCGAGGTCGTCACCGCCGAGGAGCTGGGCGGCGGCGACCTGCACAGCCGGGTGTCGGGGGTAACCGACCACCTGGCGGAGAACGACTGGCACGCGCTGGGGATCACCCGGCGGATCGTCGCCGGGCTGAACCGGGAGAAGCGCGTCACCCTTGGCGCCGTTCCGCCGCGTGAGCCGCTGCATGCCGGCGATGAGCTGTACGGCATCGTGCCGGCCGACACCCGCGAACCCTACGACGTGCGTGAGCTGATCGCCCGCATCGTGGACGGGTCCGAACTCGACGAATTCAAGCGGCTTTACGGGCCGACCCTGGTCACGGGGTTCGCCCGCATCTGGGGCTACCCGGTCGGCATCGTCGCCAATAACGGCATCCTGTTCAGCGAGAGCGCGCAGAAGGCGGCGCATTTCATCGAACTCTGCGACCAGCGCGGCATTCCGCTGGTGTTCCTGCAGAACATCACCGGCTTCATGGTCGGCCGCAAATACGAAAGCGGCGGCATCGCCAAGGACGGCGCCAAGATGGTCACGGCGGTCGCCACCGCGCGGGTGCCGAAGCTGACGGTGATCGTCGGCGGCAGCTTCGGCGCCGGCAATTACGGCATGTGCGGCCGGGCTTATTCACCGCGGTTCCTGTGGATGTGGCCGAATGCGCGGATCTCGGTCATGGGCGGGGTGCAGGCGGCGAGCGTGCTGGCGACGCTGCGGCGGGACAACATCGAGGCCAAGGGCGGGCAATGGTCGGCGGCCGAGGAAGCGGCATTCCGGGCACCGATCGAGGCGCAGTACGAGGCGCAAGGCGACCCCTATTACGCATCGGCACGGCTTTGGGATGACGGCGTGATCGACCCGGCCGACACCCGCATGGTGCTGGCACTCGGCCTGTCGGCGGCCTTGAATGCGCCGTGCGAGCCGTGGACGCCGGAGCGGGCCGGCTTCGGCGTGTTCCGGATGTGAGCATGTTCGGTACGATCCTGATCGCCAACCGCGGCGAGATCGCCTGCCGGGTGATCCGCACGGCGCGGCGCATGGGCGTGCGCACGGTCGCGGTCTACTCCGAGGCCGATGCCGGGGCGCTGCATACCGTGCTGGCCGACGTGGCGGTGCCGATCGGGCCGGCGCCGGCGCGGGACAGCTATCTGATCGATCCCGCGCCTGATCGAGGCGGCGCAGCGGACCGGGGCGGAGGCGATCCACCCGGGCTACGGCTTCCTGAGCGAGAACGCCGACTTCGCCGAGGCCTGCGCGGCGGCCGGGCTCGTGTTCATCGGGCCCCCGGCGCCGGCGATCCGGGCGATGGGCAGCAAGTCGGCCGCCAAGGCGATGATGGAAGCGGCCGGCGTGCCGTTGGTGCCGGGTTATCACGGCGGCGACCAGGACCCGGCGGTGTTGGCGGACGCGGCCCGGCGGATCGGCTTCCCCGTGCTGATCAAGGCCAGCGCCGGCGGCGGCGGCAAGGGGATGCGGGTGGTCGAGGCCGACGCGGATTTCGCCGGCGCGCTCGCCATGGCCCAAGGCGAGGCCGCCTCGGCGTTTGGCGACGGCCAAATGCTGGTGGAACGCTATTTGACCCGGCCCCGGCATATCGAGATCCAGGTCTTCGCCGACGGAGCCGGGCAAACGATCAGCCTGTTCGAGCGCGACTGCTCGATCCAGCGGCGGCACCAGAAAGTCGTCGAGGAGGCACCGGCGCCCGGGATGACGGCGGAGCGGCGGGCCGAGATGGGGCGTGCGGCCTGCGCCGCGGCGGAGGCGATCGGCTATGTCGGCGCCGGGACGGTCGAGTTCATCGCCGAGGGCGACTGCGTTCTATTTCATGGAGATGAACACGCGGCTGCAGGTCGAGCATCCGGTGACCGAGATGATCACCGGGCTCGACCTGGTCGAGTGGCAGCTGCGCGTAGCCGCCGGCGAGAGCCTGCCGGCATCGGTCCCGCGCATCGACGGGCACGCCATCGAAATGCGGGTCTATGCCGAAGATCCTGACCGCGACTTTATTCCGTCGACCGGCCGCCTGGTGCATCTCGCGGCGCCGGCCGAGGATGCGCACGTGCGGATCGATAGCGGGGTGCGGCAAGGCGATGCCGTCACCGTCCACTACGATCCCATGCTGGCCAAGCTGATCGTTTGGGATCGGACGCGGGACGGCGCCGTGCGACGCCTGCGGCAGGCCTTGTCGGAGTACGAGGCGGTCGGCGTGCAAACCAACCTGACGCTGCTTCGCCGCATCGCTGGCCACCCGGAGTTCGCCGCGGGCAACGTGGATACCGGCTTCATCGCCCGGCACGGGGACGCGCTGTTCGGCGGTGACGCGGCCGCGCCGCGCGCCGCGCTCGCGGCCGCGGCGGCGCACGTTGTCGCCGAGCCGGGGACGGCGGCTGCCGGTGATCCGCATTCGCCGTGGTCGACGGCCGGAGCGTGGCGAATGAACGGGCCGGGTCACCGTGACGTCGTGCTGGCCGACCGCGAGACGGTGGTGGTGGTCAGGACCGAGCCGCAACCGGACGGGTCGGTGCGGCTGACGCTTCCTGGAGCGGTCGCGGAGCTGCGGGCTGGTATCCTGCTGATGGACGGGATGACGGTGCGCCACCGTGTCGTCGCCAGCGAGGCCGGCTTGACGGTGATCCTCCATGGGCAGAATTGGCCGCTTCGAGTCGTCGACCGTTTGGCGCCGCAATCGGCCGGGCTGGAAGCCGGCGACCGCGTTGCGGCGCCGATGCCGGGCAGGGTGGTGTCGGTGAATGTCACGCCGGGGCAAGCGGTGAGCCGCGGGGACGTGCTGCTCGTGCTCGAAGCGATGAAGGTGCAGATGCGTTTGCCGGCACCCCGGGACGGGGTGATCGGCGCCGTGAACACGGCGCCGGGCGACCTCGTGGAGGACGGCGCCGAACTCATCACCTACGCACCCGACGACTGACACTCGGGCGCCGCACCCGGTTGGGCGCCCGGCGATTCGGCCGGATCAGGATCGCCGGAACAGGCCGGTCGTTGCCAGCCGGGTCGGCATGGACCGGTAGGAGTCGAGGCCGCGGCCGGTCAGCTGGGGCGCCGCGCTGCCCGGCGCCGACAGCAGGTGCGTTGCCGGGGGAAGTGCCGCGGGCAAGATCGGTGCGCTGCTGGCGACCATCGGGGTGGGCGGTGGCGTCGGGGGCGGGTGCGCCATGGCTCGTCCGATGTCGGGCATGGTGTTGGCCCGCTCGGGGCGCGCCCAGATCGCGAGCACCTTCTTGGCGTAGTCACCGCCGATGTCCGGGGTCAGCGAGTGGTAGCCTGCCACCGCCAGCGGCCAGGATCCGGTCTGCGCCAGCAGCTGCTGCAGAAATTTGGCGGCATATTTGGCGTTCGCGTCGGGGTCGAACGCTTCCTCGAGCGAGGCGAAGGCGTCGGGGTGATGCTTGAGATTGATCTGCATGCAGCCGACGTCGATCGAGCGGGCGCCACGGGCGCGATGCGCGTTAACAGCAGCGATGGCCTGCTCCTTGGTGTCGAACAGCTCACCGACGCCTTCGACGTTGATCGTCCATGGCCACGCGGCGACGCTGCCCGAGGACGGATCGCGTCGCCCGCTTTCCATGATGGCAACCGCCTGCATGAGCCGATCCGGCACGTTGAGGCTCCGCTCGGCCGCGGCGATCGACGGCCGGCACAGGCCCTTTGGTTGCGCCTGGGCCAAGCACGGCCAAGCCGACAGCAGCAGGAGGATGAGCGCGCTCCGTCACGATCATTCGCTCTGTATGCCAGGGCTCGATGAACGAACGTTTAATGACGGGTGATTTTTTGTTTCGTAAGGAAATGGTGCATCGCAAAAAAGACGCTTGCAGCCGGGCGAAAGTTAGTCGTAGTCTGCATTCAGCAACGGACCTTGGTCCCTTGCTTGGACGTTTCCTCCCTAAACTTGGCGGTGCCTTCGGGTACCGCCATTTTTTTTGCCCGCGCTGTGATCGCGGTCGAACGTCAGGGAGCGATCAAAACCGGGGCGGACCGGGCCAGATGTGCGGCGAGAGCCGACAGGTTGTCGCGCAGCGCGGCGAAGCCGGGGCGGCGCACGAACCGCACCTCATCCATATAGAGGCTGCGGGCGATCTCGATCTGCAAGGCGTGGACGCCGTCGCGCGGTCGCCCGTAATGCCGGGTGATGTAGCCGCCGGCATAGGGGTCGTTGCGACGGACGATGTAGCCCATGCCGGATAGCGTCGATTCGACCAACGCCGTGACCCGGCCGGAACAGGCGGTGCCATGCGCGTCGCCCAGCACGAAGTCGGGCGAGGCGCCGCGCCCGGCATGGGCGGGCATGGAATGGCAGTCGATCAGCAAGCAGGCGCCGAACCGCTCCCGGGTCTCCGCGATCAGGGCCGCAAGCATGTCGTGGTAGGGAGTCCAGAAGGTCCGGACGCGGAACTCCGCCTCGCTGAACGGCAGCTTGTCCCGATAGATCGACTCGCCGGTCGCCACCACGCGCGCGAGCGTGCCGAGTCCGGCGCCGACACGGGCGCTGGTGGTGTTGACCCATGGCGGCAGCGCGTCGGCGAACATGCCGGGATCCAGCTCCCACGGCTCGCGGTTCGGATCGCAATAGGCGCGCGGGAAGGTGGCGCACAGCAGCGGTGCGCCGGCCGCGGTGACGCCCGCAAACAGCTCGTCGACGAAGCTGTCCTCGCTGCGGCGCAGGCCGACCGGGTCCAGCCGTGCGGCCTCGATGAAATCGGCGGGGTAGAGGCGCCCGGAATGCGGCGACGTGAACACCACCGGTGCCGCCTGGATCGTCGGCGAAGCCAGCTCGAACGGCGGAGGCGCAGCGGGGATGGCGTGATCCATGCCCATATAGAAGCGTTCGCCGGGAGTTCTGTCACGTGCCGGCGCAAGCACGGTTGCGAAAGCCTGGCCCAGGCTCTAGAAGACCGCCATCGAGCGGATGGGCGCGTAGCTCAGCGGTAGAGCATCGCCTTGACATGGCGGGGGTCACAGGTTCAATCCCTGTCGCGCCCACCATCCGTATTTCTCTGTTGGTTCAAGCCTGACGGCCCGGAACGCGATGCCGGTAGGCCAGTGCCTCCGCCACGTCGGCGCGCCTGACCAGCATCGACGCGGCGAGATCGGCAACCGTCCGCGCAACCCTCAGCACCCTCGTGAACCCGCGCGCCGACAGGCGCAGCCGTTCGGCGGCCTGCTCGGCCAAAGCCCGCGCGTCCGGCTGCAAGTCGAGGTCGTCCATGCCGGCTTCGGCGTTGGTCGCGCCGCGGTCGGGACCGAACCGGTCGCGCTGGATCCGGCGCGCGGTGGCGACGCGGGCCGCCACCGTCTCGCTCGATTCGCCCGGCGGCGCCCGGGACAGCTCGGCAGGCGAGGTCGGGTGCACGTGCACCACCATGTCGATGCGGTCGAGCAACGGGCCGCTGATCCGCCCGAGGTAGTCCTCGCCGCAGCGTGGCGCCTTGTTGCACTCGCGCGCCGCGTCGCCGAGGTAGCCGCAACGGCACGGGTTCATTGCGGCGACAAGCTGGAAGCGGGCCGGGTAGGTGACGTGGGCGGCGGCGCGGGCGACGGTGGTCTTGCCGGATTCCAACGGCTGCCGCAACGACTCCAAGGCGGGGCGGGGGAACTCGGGCAGTTCGTCGAGAAACAGCACGCCGCGATGGGCGAGGCTGACTTCTCCGGGCCGAGCGCGCTGGCCGCCGCCGGCCAAGGCCGCCATGGAGGCGCCGTGGTGCGGCTCCCGGAACGGCGGACGCATCACGAGGCGGCCGCCGTCCAGCATGCCGGCGACGCTGTGCACCATGCTCACCTCCAGCGCGTCGAGTGGCGACAGGTCGGGCAGCAGCCGCGGCAAACGGGCGGCCAGCATCGACTTGCCGGCACCGGGCGGCCCGACCAGCAGCAGGTTGTGGTTGCCAGCAGCGGCGACCTCGAGCGCGCGCCGGGCCGACTCCATGCCGCGCACGTCCGACAGATCCGGTCCGCCCGGCTCCGGCTGCGCGCCGGCGGTGTCCGGCGGCGACAACACCTGGGTGCCGCGGAAATGGTTGATGATCGACAGCAGGTCGGGGGCGGCGAGCACCTCGATGCGGCCGGCCCAAGCGGCTTCCCCGCCTTGCACCGCCGGGCAGATCAGGCCGAGGTCGCGCAACGATGCCGACATCGCCGCCGGCAGTACGCCGGCCACCGGCTTGCAGGCGCCGTCCAGCGACAACTCGCCCAGCGCGGCATAGCCGGCGAGCTCGTCCCGCGGCAGCACGTCCATGCCGGCCAGCACGGCGAGCGCGATCGGCAGGTCGAAGTGACTGCCCTCCTTCAGCAGGTCGGCCGGCGCCAGGTTGATGATGATGCGCTTGGGCGGCAGCGACAGGCCCATGGAGGTCAGCGCCGCGCGCACCCGCTCGCGCGCTTCGCCGACCGCCTTGTCCGGCAGTCCGACCACGATGAAGCTCGGCAGGCCGGAGGCGATCTGCACCTGCACCTCGACCGGCACGGCGTCGATGCCGCTGAACGCAAAGCTGCTGATGCGGGCGATCATGGGCGGATACTAGCGGCCGGCAGGTTGCGGCGGCTAGGTCAAGAGTTGTCGCCAGTTGTCGGGGCACGTGGCAACGGTGCTGGGGCCGGTGTTACATGGGTGCTTCGGACATCCGCAAGGTCATTACTTGGACGCGTCCCAAAATCCTGTTCCGTTCAGCAGCACCGGGCCGCATGGGCATCGCGGCCGCATGCGGACCCGGCTGCTGGCGGCGGCCGGAGCGCTCGCCGATTACGAGATCCTCGAGATGGTGCTGTTCCTCGGGATCCCACGCGGCGACACCAAACCGCGGGCGAAGGCATTGATCAACCGGTTCGGCAGCCTGGCGGCCGCGCTCTCGGCGCCGCGGCCGGCGCTCGATGACGCCGAGGTGCCGATGCGGGCGGCCGAGGCATTCGCGCTGGTGGCCGATGCGGCAAAATGCCTGGCGCAAGCGGAACGCATCGAGCGCGTGGTGCTGTCCGACTGGGACGCGCTGGATCGCTACCTCGATGCACCGGCGCGGAGCTTACGGCCGCCGGGCAGCGGCGCGCTGCTGCTCAACAACCGCAACCAGCTGCTCGGCGAGTGCCGGTTCGACGATCCCGAGGACCCGGCGCGGGTCACGCGCCAGCTGCTGCGCCACGCTCTCGACCGCTACGCGACGGCGGCGATCCTGTGGCGCAACGGGGGCGCCACGCCGCCCCGGGTGAGTGCCGCCGACACGGCGATGCTGTCGCATGTGCGCCGGGCCGCGGGCGCGGTGTCGGTCGCGGTGCACGACATGGTGGTGATGGGCGCCGGCGACTCGGCACGGGTCGGCGCCGCGGGACGGCGCTGACGTGCTGAGCTGGCTGACCCGCCGCACGCGAACGCCGCAACCCTTCACCCCGCCATTCGACGTCGTCGTCGATCTGGCGCCGGGCAGCGTGCCGCTCGGGATGGAACCGGAGGCGGCGATGACGGCGGCGGCGGCGGCGATCCAGTTGTTGCCGGGCGCCGGACGGGTCC
This sequence comes from uncultured Alphaproteobacteria bacterium, assembly GCA_963792675.1. Taxonomy (GTDB): domain Bacteria; phylum Pseudomonadota; class Alphaproteobacteria; order Acetobacterales; family Acetobacteraceae; genus JBBROS01. Next base: position 2,629,958 of record CAWBWT010000002.1, on the reverse strand, counting down.
GCGTGCGCCTGAGCGGTCCAGGGCTGCCGAGCACGCTTCGGCTGTTCCCCGCCGGACGCAGCACCGAACGGCCCGGCGAACCCTGGGCGCGGTTGCGGAAAGCGGCGACCGAGGCGATGGGTGCGGCGCTGGTCCCGCCGGCAGCGCCCGAGCCGGTCCCGCTGCAATCGGCACCGTTCCGCACCGCTGGCGGGTTCGCGGAAGCGCCGGCGCATTTCGACGCGTTGGCGGCTTTGGCGGACCTGGCGCAAAGCGTGCGCCAGCCCCAGCCCCAGCCAAAACCTTCGACGCGCGCCGCGCCGTCGCTCGAGGGCGACATCGCGGCCTTGGCACGCCTGCTCGGTTTCGTGCTCCCGCACATGGATTGGGCCACCGCCGGAGCCGCGGTTCACCGGTTCGGCAGCTATGCCGCGGTGCTGGCGGCGCCCGAGACGGAGCTACGGAAAGTCAATGGCTTGGGAACACACAGCGTTGCCGCAATCAAGCTGGTGCACGAGGCGGCGGTCCGGCTGGCGCGGGCGGGGCTGTCCGGACAGCCGGTGCTAGACGATCCGGAGCGGCTGGATGCCTACCTCGCCGCGGCGCTGGCGCGGGAGCGGATCGAGCAGTTCCGCATCCTGTTCCTCGACGAACAGGGCATGTTGAAGGCCGACGAGGTGCAGGCGACCGGGACCGTCAATCACACGCCGGTCTACCCGCGCGAGGTGGTGCGGCGCGCGCTGGAGCTGCGAGCGGCGGCGATCGTGCTGGTGCACAACCACCCGAGCGGCGACCCGGCGCCGTCCGTGGACGACATCGACATGACGGCCGAGATCGGGCGCGCAGCCGAGGCGCTTGGCGTCGAGCTACGCGACCACATCATCGTCGGCAACGGCCGCACCCTCAGTTTCAAGGACGCCGGCCTGCTCTGACATACGGCTGAAGGAAGGCCGCGCGGCTGGACGAACCCGCGCGGCCGGGCCTATCTCTGGCGCAAACGGAGGGACGCGCCATGACCGAGGCCTACATCTGCGACTATGCCAGGACGCCGATCGGCCGCTATGCGGGGGCGCTGAAGGATGTGCGCACGGATGACCTCGCCGCGCACCCGATCCGCGTCCTGAAGGAGCGTAACGCCTCGGTGGACTGGGCGGCGCTGGACGATTGCTACATGGGCTGCGCCAACCAAGCCGGCGAGGACAACCGCAACGTGGCGCGGATGGCGACGCTGCTGGCCGGGCTGCCGGTGGAGGTGCCGGGGAGCACGCTGAACCGGTTGTGCGGCAGCGGGCTCGACGCGGTCGGCACCGCGGCCCGGGCCATCCGCACCGGCGAGGCGGAGTTGATGCTGGCGGGCGGGGTCGAGAGCATGACCCGGGCGCCGTTCGTTCAAGGCAAGGCGACCGAGGCGTTCGCGCGCGCGGCGGAGATCTACGACACCACGATCGGCTGGCGCTTCGTCAACGGGCTGATGAAGACGATGTACGGCACGGATTCAATGCCGGAAACCGGCGAGAACGTCGCCGAGCAGTTTCAGGTGACCCGGCAGGCGCAGGACGAGTTCGCGTTGCGCAGCCAGCAGAAGGCGAAAGCCGCGCAGGAGAGCGGGTTCTTCGCGCGCGAGATCGCACCGGTGACGATCAAGGGCCGGAAGGGCGACACGGTCGTCGACACCGACGAGCACCCCCGCGGCGACACCACGATGGAGATGCTGCAGAAGCTGCGCACCCCGTTCCGCAACCCGGGCACGGTCACGGCGGGCAACGCGAGCGGCGTCAACGACGGGGCGGCGGCGCTGCTGCTGGCGAGCGAGGCGGCGGCGCAGCGGCACGGGTTGACGCCGCGGGCGCGCGTGGTGGCGATGGCGACGGCCGGGGTGGAGCCGCGCATCATGGGCATCGGCCCGGCGCCGGCCGTGCAGAAGCTGCTGGCGCGGACCGGATTCACGCTCAGGGACGTGGACGTGATCGAATTGAACGAGGCCTTTGCCTCGCAGGGGATCGCGGTACTGCGCCAGTTGGGCGTGGCCGAGGACGATCCGCGGGTCAATCCGCAGGGCGGCGCCATCGCGCTCGGTCACCCGCTGGGGGCGAGCGGGGCGCGGCTGGCAATGACCGCGGTCAACGCCATGGAGACGAACGGCGGCAAGCGGGCGATCGTGACGATGTGCATCGGCGTCGGCCAGGGCATTGCCGCGCTGATCGAGCGCGTCTGATGCTGATGGCGGGGAAGGTCGCGGTCGTCACCGGCGCCGGCGGCGGGATCGGGCGGGAGATCGCGCTGGCGATGGCGCTCGAGGGGGCGCGGGTGGTGGTCAACGACATCGGCGCCAGCCTGGCCGGCGAAGGCGGCTCGGCGACGCCGGGCGAGCAGACGGTGCAAATCATCCAGCAGCGCGGCGGCGAGGCGGTCGCCAACACCGACAGCGTGGCCGAATGGGACAGCGCGCGCCGGATTATCCAGTGCGCGATGGACCGGTTCGGCCGGGTGGACGCGGTGGTGAACAATGCCGGCATCCTGCGCGACGGCATCTTCCACAAGATGTCGCCGCAGGACTGGCTGGCGGTCGTCAATGTGCACCTGAACGGCGCCTTCTATGTCAGCCGGGCGGCGGCCGAGCCGTTTCGGGCCCAGGGGTCCGGCGCTTGCGTGCACATGACGAGCACATCCGGCCTGGTGGGCAACTATGGGCAGGCCAACTACTCGGCGGCGAAGCTCGGCATCGTCGCGCTGTCGAAGTCGATCGCGCTCGACATGCAGCGGTTCGGCGTGCGCAGCAACTGCATCGCGCCGTTCGCGTGGAGCCGAATGACGAGCAGCATTCCGGCCGAAACGCCGGAGCAGAAGGCGCGGGTCGCGAAACTCGAGCAGATGACGCCGGACAAGAACGCGCCCCTGGCGGTGTTCCTGGCGAGCGACGCGGCGCGCGAGGTGACGGGTCAGGTGTTCGCGGCCCGACACAACGAGATCTTCCTGATGTCGCAAAGCCGGCCGCTGCGGTCGGTGCATCGCGGCGAGGGCTGGACGCCGGCGCTCGTGGCCGAGCACGCGCTGCCGGCGCTGCGGTCCGGGCTGCTGCCGCTCGACCGCAGCCCCGACGTGTTCAGCTGGGACCCGGTGTAGCTACAGCAGGCTCTCCATCCCGCCGTCCACGCTGATGGCCTGGCCGGTGATGGTGCGGCCGAACGGGCTGGCGAGGTAGAGCGCCATGTTGGCGATGTCCTGCTGGCTGACGAAGGTGCGGAGGCTGACGCGGGACAGCGCGTCCTCGGTTTCCTGGTTGTCGCTGACGCCCTTCGCCTGCGCCTTGTTGCGCAGGACGCTGCGGATGCGCGGACCGTCGACCAGGCCGGGCAGTATGGCGTTGACGTTGATGCGGTCGGGCCCGAGCTCCATCGCCAGGGTGCGGGTGACGCCGATGATGCCCCACTTGGCGGCGCTATAGGGGCTGCGGAGTGGAAAGCCGAACTTCCCGGCCGCGGAGCTGAGGTTGATGATGCTGCCGCCGCCCGCAGCCCGCAGCAGGGGGACGGCGCGGCGGGCGCAATGGAACAGGCTGGCGAGGTCGATCTGCAGCACGGCGTCGAGTTCGGCTGGCGTCACCTGCTCGACGGGCTTGGTGGGACCGGCGATGCCGGCGTTGTTGACCAGGATGTCGAGCCCGCTCAGTCGCTCGGCAGCCGCGTCGATGAACCGGTCCAGCTCGTCCGCGCGGCCCGCATCGGCGCGCATCCCGGGGTGGCCGCATTCGGCCAGCGCTGCCTCGTCCACGTCGCTAACGAAGGGATGGCCGCCGCACGCGGCGAAGCTGTCGGCGATGACTCGACCGATCCCGCCGGCGCCGGCGGTAATGGCGACACGCAGGCCGGACAGGTCGAGTGGAATGCGGTGTGGTTGCGGCTAGGGTCACGGTCGCGTTCCTCCGGGTTTGCGTGACCCTACTGCCCTCATCCAGAAATTCGTAGTCGATTTCCCGCGACGCCGGGCACTAACCCGTTGTTATCCCGCGTCACGCGGCCGCGCCGGCGACTCACTCGGCGGCAAGTCGGGTTGGGGCTAAGCGGTGCGGAGCCGGGCGGGGGCCAGCAGGCTCCACAGCGCGAACGCCGCGACGGCGCACACGGCCATGACACCGGTCATGCTGAGCGGGCCCAGGATCGGAAACAGATACGCCACGAGTGCACTGGCGGCGGCTCCGGTCAAGATCTGGACGACGCCGACCGCGGCCGCGGCCGTTCCCGCGTAGTGCGGCATCGGCTCGAGCGCCATGTGCTGCGCGTTCGGCGAAACGAGGCCGCGACAGAAGACGTTGACGATCAGCAGCGGGACGAGCAGGCCGAGCAGGGTGGTGCCGAGTGCCACCAAACTGGCGAGGACGACGGCGCTCACTGCCGCGCCGAGCAAGCTCAGCCAGAGCAGCCGGCTGGGACCGACGCCGGCCGCGGCGAGACGGCCGCTGGTCCAGGCGCCAAGGGTGAGGGACGCGGCGGTGCAGGCGAAGAAGGCCGCGTATAGAATGGCGGGAAGCTGCAAGCTGCCCATCAGCACCAGGGGCGATCCGGCGATGTAGGCGAACAGAGTGGCGAAGCTGAGCGCATTCACGAACACCAATCCGACGAACCGGGGATTGGCGAGGACGACGCCATATGCCCGTAATAGGGAGCCATGCGCATGGCCGCGCGCCGAGGGTGGGCGGGACTCGGCCACGCCGCCGAAGACGATGAGCAGCAGCACCAGTCCGCTGAGTGCCAGCACCAGGTAGACCGGACGCCAGCCAAGGACGTTCATCACCGAGGCGCCGATGCTGGGGGCCAACATGGGAGCCAATCCGAACACGACGGTGACATACGAGCGCTTCGAGCGCGCCGCGTCGCCTTCGAACAGGTCGCGGATCATGGTGAAGGCGAGGACGGCGCAGCACCCGGCGCCCACGCCTTCGATGAACCGCCATACGATCAGCTGCACGGCGCTGGCCGAGACGGCGCAGGCGACACCGGACAGCGTGTAGGCGAGCAAGCCGATCAGCAGGACGGGCTTGCGCCCTAAACGGTCGGAGAGCGGACCACCGCCGAACTGCCCGGTGGCGAATCCGATCATGAATAAGCTGATCGTAAGTCCGATTGTGCCCGAGGAGGCGAGGAACTCGTGTTGGAGAGAGATTAACGTCGGAATGCTGATATCGAGCGACAACGCCGGCAACGCCGCAAGGAGTCCGAGAATGATGGTAAAACAGAACGATTGCGGCTGAATCGGGCGAGCACGATCGACTAAGGTCAGCCAAGGCCAACGGCAAGTCGGGCACATTGTGCTGCCCGTGACGCGTCACACTTAGTCAAGGCAGACTCTTTCAAATGAGTAGGATCAGATACGAGGTAATTTGCTTACCCAGTCGGGTCAAGCCAATTCGAGATACTAATGCGAAACTAATTTAGTATTTTGTTCTTAAGGCTCCGGCGTTTGCAGGACCTCCATCTCAATCGAACGTTCCCTTACGATGCCTAATGATACATGCCCGCTACTAACGATCTTGCCGATGTGGTTGACGTTTCACCCACCTGCCACGCACCCGAACGAACTCAACCTCGTCTTGGGCCACGTGACCTGCACAGTGAAAACACGTGCACGATGCCCCATCAAGCACCGACTCGATGAAGGTCGTCGAGTTACACGCGCGCGCCAATTTGATAATCTTCGCATTTTACCATAAGAATAGAATCCACACGCGTCGCGCATCTGCGAGACAGTGGACCGGAGCATGATGTGGGACAGTTGGACGTGATGTCGGAGACCGGCGGACAGGGGCGTCAGACGCAGGGTAACGTGCGGCTGTGGCTCCGGTTGGTCGGGGATTTCACGGCATCGCTCGAAAATGGGCGGTCGGTGCTCCCCGTCAGCAAGAAGGCGCGAGGCTTGTTAGCGTTGGTGGCCGCGCACATGCCGCAACCGCTTCGTCGCGACCACGCGGCGGCGCTGCTGTGGAGCAACAAGCCGCGGGACCATGCCGCCAACTCCATGCGGCAAGCGCTGCGCGAACTGCAGCTCGCGCTAGCGGCCTGTGGGCAGCCGCCAATTCTCTCGACCGCCTCGGGACGATTGTCGCTCCCGGCGTCCAGTTTGTGGGTCGACATTCATGACCCGGCCGCGATCAAGTGGAAGGAGCCGGGTGAGGGTGCGGGCGGGCCGCTGCTGCTTTGCCAGAACTTGCAAGGCCTCGACCCCGCATTCGACGCCCATCTCGAGAAGCTCTGGAAGAACCTGGTGTTCCAGCAAGCCTTCGTCCCGCTCGCTGACGACGTTGAGAACACCTACGCGCCGTTGCGGCCGCCGCTCGGCGGCCCCGACGTGTCGGCTTCGCTGGACATCGCCGACCCCGCGGATGATTCGGGCGACGAACCGCTTCCGGAGTTGCAGCAGCCGCTGCCGATGTCTGATGAGTCGATCCACGGACAAGGCTGGCGAATCGCCGTTTTGCCGTTCCGAAGCTTGGGGGCGCCGCTCGAATTGGGGCTGTCGCTGGGGATGGCGGAAGAGATATCGGCCGCTCTGGCCCGGTTCAGGATGCCGCGCTTGATTGCGACCGGGTCGTTTTGGGACGGGTCCGGGGCATCCGCGGACGCGTTGGCCAAATGCCGGGCTTACAATCTCGATTACGTCATCAGCGGCACCATCCAGTCTTCGGGGCAGCGCATCCGGGTTACAGTGACACTGCTCGATGTGTCGATGGACTTCGAGGTGATCTGGGCGTCGAGGTTCGAGGGCACCACCGAGGACCTGTTCTCGCTGCAGGACAAGATCGCGTCGCAGACGGTTGCCCAGATCGACCCCGAGTTGCTCCAGCGCCACCAGTTCCGCGGCGAAACGATACAACTGCCCAATGCTGTCGCCCATCAGGCTGTGTTGACGGCGATCCAGGGCATTTACCATCCCGACAAGACGCGCTTCCTGCCGGCCAAGGACCAGCTGCTGGAGGCCATCCGGCTCGATCCAGATTACGCGGCGGCGCATGCTTGGCTGGCGTACTGGCACATCATTGGTCTTGGTCAAGGCTGGGTTCAGGATGCCCAACTCGCCGCAGAACAGGCTGGGCTTGCCGCCGAACGCTCGATCGCGCTCGATCCGTTAGACGCGCGGGGGGTGACGATTGCCGGCCACGTGAAAGCATACTTGCTCCACGATCCGGAGGCGGCACTGGTCCTGCACCAGCGAGCAATCTCACTCAATCCGAACTTGCCGATCGCGTGGACACTCAGCAGTTGGGCGCACATTTATTCAGGCAACCACCGAGTAGCCGTCAATGAGGCGCTCATGGCTGAGTCGCTCTCGCCGACGGACCCCCATGTGTTCTTCGTTGAGCATGCGGCCATGACGGCGCATTTCTTCTTGAGAGATCTCAATCGGGCGGACGAGTTGGCTCTGAGCGTTTTGGCACGGAAACCGGGCCATGCGTCGGCGCTGAAGGTGCGTCTCGCAATCCTTGGCCATCTGCGCCGAGATGATGAGATCGAACAATGCATCGAGTTGCTGCGTTCGGTCGACCCGGCAATAACGGTTGACCGGATTATTGCTCGCCCGCCCCTTCGTCCGATTGACCGCGAGTACCACGCGGAAGGTTTGCGGTTGGCTGGAGTTCCTGACTGACGGGCAGTTTAGCTCGGACCCCTGACGGCAGCTTTCATCGTTTCGGCATGATGTGGGCAAGCGCGACGTTTACGCAGGCGAACCGCATAACCACCTTGCTGCCCACCCTCGGCGTCTGGCAGCAACACGCCGCCCAGGTCAGCCCAATCAGCGGTGGTCATGTCATCAACCGTCCCATGAGACGCCTGGTTGAGGACGCTTTCACGGTAAGCAAGTTGGGGAACAGGTTGAATTTGCAGGAACGGCGCATGCGAGCGGATCCGCACCGGAAAGTCGGTTCTTGTGATCCGGAAGTTGCTGAAGAGGGGGCCGAACCAATGGTCAGTCTCGACCAGGCCCTCCCAAGCAGTTAAGCCGGGGATTCCTGGCAGGTTCACCGGTGGCCGGACCAGAAGGCTCCATCCAGGCCTGGTTCGCGCCAACAACCCTGTCCAGATCTGGACGCCGCCCAGTTCAGGAAGTGCGGTTAGGAATGGCGGGGAGTAGCCTTGCAGGTCCGCGGGGGCTTTGCTGTCAAACAAGTCGGCAAAACCTGGAAACTGAATTGCTCCGCTCGGACTACCGGATAACGGCAGCCAAGCCGCAGCATCGCCAAACGACCAGTAGACCTGCTCACCGTCCCAGATGAGCTGCAAGTCGATCGGCGGGAAAACCCAATACCCGTATCCAGTAGCGGAGGTCAGCGCATCGCAGTACCGCATCGCTCTGCCGGGTAGGTAGCCTGCGCCAGAGCGATCCGCGCGCTTGGGCGGTCGCCCATCGGGAATCATTTTCACAAACTGGACAACACCGTCGTCTGCCGTTCCCGCTGATTGTGCTGTCATGTCCGCGACTCCCGTGTCCATCGATCCGACTATGCCGGTGGCCGTTGCCAGGATTAACGACAGCAGAAGCCATCGCAATCCTGGCAATGCACAGGAACCGTGTCCCGGGATGAGTTAACCCGTATCGATGATTTAGAAGCGCATCATTCCGCCGCCCACGTGAACCTTGCCGGCGTCGCGCGTCTTCACCGGTGCGGTGGTGGCCGCGAAACGCATCATTCCACCGCCGACGTGGACGCGACCGGTGTCCTTGGTCGAAGCGGGCTTGGCGGGGGCGGTCTTGATGGTCTTCGACATGCTCAATCTCCTGAGGCGTTATTGCCTGAGAAAGAGCATGCATCATGCCTGTGAGTAGTTTGTTAATAAAAAATTACTCACCGGTTAATAAGAACTCATTAATCTATAAATATTTCTCACTCTGCACTACGTCTTTAGACGACAGTGTTGCCTTTCGGTGCATTTTGTCAGCGAATGATTGCTGCAGAGACAGTGCGAACGGTTCGGTAGTGCCATCCGTTGCGGATCGTCTTTAATCAGGCATCATGGTCAACGCGTCGCTCACGTCAGGCTGACGGCTATACCGGCGTCGTCTCTCTTTGGATGCGTGCGCCACAGCGCATCGTGGTCACGTGGAGGGTTTCGGCCGACCATCCCTGCCGGCGAGCTGACCGCGACCCGTGCCGCAAATTGCATCGCTGTTCCGGCGAGAGCGATGAGCGCCCCACCAAATGAGGTGGCGACCGGACCGGACGGGCGGGCGTCCGGTCTGGCCTGCCGTTAGAAGTCGGCGAGCAGCGCGTCGATGTCCGACTGGTCCATCGCCTTGCCGGGCAATTGCGGGCCGTTCGTCAGGCTCGCCTCTGACACTGGATCCACCGAGATTTCGTCGCCCTGACCGAACAGCTTCAGCATCTCCCCGACCTTCTGCTCGATCGCTTGCAGGGTGCCGACGACCTTCTTGATGCGCTGCCCGGTGATATCCTGGAAGCTGCACGCCTCGAAGATGCTGGTGGTCGCGCGACCCAGCATCTCCGCATCGATCAGTTGGCCGTTCGACGCTGCGGCTTCGAGTTGTTCACAGGCCTCAAGGATGACGTTGGTCGCGGAAGCGGTATGGGCGACCACCGCGTCGAGCTCGTCGGTCGCCGCAGGGATGTGCCCGGCGATGAACGGACCTGCGTCCAATCGCTGCAACTCGGCACGCGTGCTGGCGATCGTCCGGGCGAGGTCCTCGACCTCGGCCAGCAACGTGGTGTCGCGCACCTCGACCGCGAGCCGATGCGACGAGTTGCTCAGAGTGTCAAGCATGGGCCAACACCTTCTCGATCTTGCTTTGCAGCGTCTCGGCGTTGAACGGCTTGACGATGTAGTTGGACACACCGGCCTGCTTGGCAGCGACGATGTTCTCGGCCTTGCTTTCCGCTGTGACCATGATGAAGGGCGTCGGCTTGAGGCGGGCGTCGGCACGCACCTCCTGCAGCAACTGAAGCCCGGTCATCGGCTCCATGTTCCAGTCGCTGATCACGAGGCCGATAATGGCCGGCTGCGCAGCTTGTGCAGCGCCTCCGTGCCGTCGGACGCTTCCTCGACATTGTTGAAGTTGATCTGCTTGAGCAGGTTGCGGATGATCCGCAACATCGTCTTGTAGTCGTCCACGATCAGGACGTTGATCGAACGGTCAATCGACATGAGCCCGCCTTGTTTCGAGTTCCGATGGCGCAACCATACCGTTGAATCGTTAAGAGAGAGTTCAAAGGCAGCCATCTCGTGTCCAAAGGGGTGAAGCCGCGGCAGCTAACCTCACGGCGAGTTGAAGGATTGTGACAGTAGTCCTAGCGTCAGGCGTGTATGTTCCGCGTTCATGTCGGGGTCCGGCCGACTCGGCCGACGATTTCGGTCGGCAATGGTCGCGGTGAGCGACGGACGGAGGCGCAGGCTGCATGGGTGGACGGGTGTTGGTTACAGGTGGCGCCGGGTTCATCGGCTGCCATGTCGTCGGAGCGTTGCTGCAGCGGGGCTATTCCGTCCGGGTCTACGACAGCCTGATCGATCAGGTGCACCGGAGTGCCGTGACCCGGAACGCGGTGCTGGACGAGGTCGAGCTTATCCGGGCCGACATTCGGCGATCTCGACCGGGTCACTGAGGCGCTGCGCAACGTCGACGCGGTCATTCATCTCGCCGCCGAGGTGGGTGTCGGACAGAGCATGTATGCCATCGACCGCTATGTATCTGTGAACGACACTGGGACTGCGGTCCTGTTCCAGGCCCTGATCGACCATCCGGTGCGTCGAGTCGTGGTCGCCAGCAGCATGAGCATCTACGGTGAAGGGCGTTATCGGACCGCGTCGGGCGACCTGATCGACGAGGTGAGCCGGCCGGCCGGCCGGCTTGCATCGGGATGGGATCCGGTCGGCCCGGATGGCAGCGCGCTCACTCCGATCGCCACGCCGGAGGGCAAGCGGCCAAACCTCGCCTCCGTGTATGCGCTGACGAAGTTCGTGCAGGAGCGGCTGACGCTTACGGTGGCACCGGTATACGGGATGGAGGGCGTCGCGCTCCGGTTGTTCAACGTTTACGGCCCGGGCCAGGCGCTGTCGAACCCGTACACCGGCGTGCTGGCGATCTTCGCGTCGCGCTTGCAGAACAAGGAGCGGCCGCTGGTGTTCGAAGACGGCGAGCAGCGCCGCGACTTCGTGCATGTCGACGACGTGGCCCGGGCCTTCCTGCTGGCACTCGAACATCCGGCCGCCGCCGGGCAAGTGTTCAACGTCGGCAGCGGCCAGGACGTCAGCATCATGGAGGTGGGCACCGCCTTGGCGCGGGCGATGGACGTGCCGAACTTGACACCCGAGGTGATGGGCAAGGCGCGGGTCGGCGACATCCGGCATTGTTTCGCCGACATTTCCTTGGCGCGCGACGTGCTCGGCTTCGCCCCGCGTCGCAGCTTCGATGACAGCCTGGGCGAACTGGCGGAATGGGTGCGCCTGCAGCGGGCCGAGGACCGGGTGCACGATGCGAGGCGAGAGCTCGAGCAGCGCGGACTGGTGGCGTGAGCGCCACGATGGACCGCGTGCTGGTGACGGGCGGCGCCGGCTTCATCGGCTCGAACCTTGCGGACCGGCTTGGCCACCCAAGGTCATACTGTTCGGGTGTTCGACGCCCTGGCCCGTCCCGGCGTCGAGGCGAACCTGGATTGGCTGCAACGCCGCCATGGCCATCGCATCGAGCCGATCGTCGCCGACATCCGCGACCGCGCCGCCCTGGCCGAGGCGGCGCACGGGGTGTCGGCAGTGTTCCACATGGCGGCACAGGTCGCCGTCACCACCAGCCTCGACGACCCCGAACTGGACTTCGAGGTCAACCTGCGCGGGACGATGAACCTGCTGGAAGCGCTGCGGCGCCGGGCGGAAAAGCCGGCGCTGGTCTTCGCCAGCACGAACAAGGTCTATGGCGCGCTGTCCGACATTCCCGCTGGCGCGGGATGGCGACGCCTACCTGCCGACCGACGCCGGGTTGCGCGCGCACGGCATCGACGAGGCCCGGCCGCTCGACTTCTACACGCCCGTATGGCTGCAGCAAGGGGGCGGCGGACCAGTATGTGCTCGACTACGCGCGCAGCTTCGGACTGCCGGCCTGCGTCATGCGCATGAGCTGCATCTACGGGCCGCGGCAGCGCGGAACCGAGGACCAGGGCTGGCTCGCGCACTTCCTGTATCTCGGTCCTCGCCGGCCGGCCGATCAGCATCTACGGCGACGGGCGGCAGGTGCGGGACGTGCTGTTCGTGGATGATGCGGTGGACGCCTACCTGGCGGCGTGGGCGCGATCGAGCACGGTGTCGGGCCAGGCGTTCAACCTCGGCGGCGGCCCCGGCAACGCGGTGACGCTGCTGCAGGTGCTGGCCGAGATCGGCGAGATCACCGGGCGCACGCCCGACCTGCGCTTCTCGGAGTGGCGGCCGGGCGACCAGCGCTATTTCGTCGCCGATACGCGCCGGGCGAGCGCCGCGCTGGGGTTGCGCGCCCGCGCTCGATTGGCGGAGCGGGCTGCGGCGCCTGGCCGCGTGGGTCGCGGTCGGAGCAGCGGCGCGCCGAGCCGGCGATGGCGGCCGGGGACGCCGCTTGAAGGTCGCGCTGGTCAACCCGCCCTGGACGTTCGACGGCAGCATCTACTTCGGCTGCCGCGAGCCGCATCTGCCGCTGGAGCTCGGCTATTGCCGGGCGCTGCTGGAGCGGGACGGCCACGAGGTGCTGCTGCTGGACGGCCACCTGATGGGCCAGTCCTATGCCGAGCTGGCGGCCGAGGTCGCGGCGTTCGGCCCGGCGATGACGGTGGTGCCGACCGCGCCGAGCTACCTGTTCTGGCGCTGCGCACCGCCGGAGCTGCGGGTGCCGCGCGAGCTGCTCGACGCGCTGGGCGGAGGCGGCCGGCCTGACGGTCGCGGTGGGGCCGCACGGCTCCTCCACGCCGCACGCGACCCTGGAGAAGCTTGGCGCCGGGTGCGTCGTGCTGGGCGAGTGCGAGGAGGTAGTCGCCGCGCTGGCGAACGGCGCCGTTCCCGGCGAGCTGCCGGGCACCGCGACGCTGCGCCCGGATGGCGCCTTGCAGCAGGCCGGCGGTCCGCAGGCGAGCCGCTTCACCGACGCGCCCGGCGCTGTCGTGGCCGGACCGAGTGGGTCGCCCGGCACCACCACCACCACCACCGCTTCGATCGCACGCCGCAGGGGCCCGGCGCCGAGGTCGAGGCGTCGCGGGGATGCCCCTACCACTGCACGCTTCTGCGCCAAGATCGACTTCCGCGACTCCTATCGCCGGCGCGACCTGGCGCCGCTGTTGGCCGGAGATCGACGGGCTGCGGGCGCAGGGCGTCACCTATCTCTACTTCATCGACGAGATCTTCCTGCCGAACCGCGCCCTGCTCGAGGCGCTGGTCGGCCGCGGCCTGGAGTTCGGCATCCAGACCCGGATCGACCTGTGGAAGCCGGACATGATCGAGCTGCTCGGCCGCGCCGGTTGCGTCAGCATCGAGGCCGGGGTCGAGAGCCTGACCGAGGACGGCCGGGCGGCGCTGGACAAGCGGTGCAAGCTGACGACCGACGAGCTGACCGAGCTGCTGATCCTGGCCCGGCGCCACGTGCCGTTCGTGCAGGCCAACCTGATCGAGGCGCCGGCCGACGACGCCGCCGCCGTCGCAGGCGTGGCGCGGCGCGGCTGCAGGCCGAGCAGGTGTGGGCCAACGACCCGGTGCCGCTCTACCCGTATCCGAGCTCGCCCGACTACCGCCGCCTGTTCGGACTGCCGGACGACATGCGCGTGGGAGCGGGCGCACGAGCACTATCTCGGGCAGTTCGAACGGTTCTCCGATATCCAGGACGGCCGGCCGCTGCCGTTGCCGGAACTGGAGCGGGCATGCCGGAGGGACTAGGCGGGCGCACCCGGATGCTGCTCACGACGGACAGCGTCGGCGGCGTTTGGCACTACACGCTCGACCTCGCCCGCGGGCTTGTCGGAGCGTGGCATCGATTGCGTCGTCGCCGTGCTCGGCCCCTCGCCGGACGCCGCGCAGCGGCGCGATATCGAGGACCTGCGCGGAGTGAGGCTGGTCCAGACCGGACTGCCGCTCGACTGGACCGCCAAGGATCCGGAGCAGCTGGCGGAGGCGAGCGACCGCCTGGCGACGCTTGCCGCGCTGATGGGTGTCGGCGGCGTGCATCTGCATGCGCCGGCGCTGGTCGGAGCGGCGCGCTGGCCAGCGCCGGTGGTGGCGGTGGCGCATTCCTGCGTCGGCACGTGGTGGCGGGCGATGCGCGGCGACGAACCGGTGCCCCCGGACTTCCGCTGGCGGATGGAGGCTGCGCGGGCCGGGCTCGGCCGGGCCGCGGCGGTCATCGCGCCGACGGCGGCGCATGCGGCGGCGGTGCGGGCCGTCTATGGCGACGTCACGCTGTCGGTCGTGCATAACGGCGCCGAACCGCGGCCGAGCCCGGCGCATGGATCGGGAACGGGCCGTGCTGACCGCCGGGCGATTGTGGGACGAAGCCAAGGGCGTGGCGATGCTGGACCGGGCGGCGTCCGGCCTGGGCGCGCCGGTTCGGGCGGCGGGTCCATTGGAGGGGCCGAACGGCGCGCGCACGACGCTGGCCCATTGCCAAGCTGCTCGGCAAGCTGGACGCGACGGGAATGGCGACCGCCTATGCGGCTGCGACCGTGTTCGCGTCGATGGCGCGCTACGAGCCGTTCGGGCTCGCCGTGCTGGAGGCAGCGCAGGCCGGCATGCGGCTCGTGCTGTCGGACATCCCGACCTTCCGCGAGTTGTGGGACGGGGCGGCGATCTTCGTCGGCGACGAAGCCGGCACTTGCCCGCGGCACTGGATGCACGCGCTGGACGGCCGGGCCGGACGCGCGCACGCGCGAGCGGGCGGCGCGCTTACGCGGGACGCGATGGTGGACGGGACGCTGCGGTGCATCGGCGGTTGATGCCGGGGTCGCGCCGCTTCGGCCATGCCGGAGGCGGCCGGCTGATGCGGATCGTCTACTTCACCCATTCGCTGCGCTCGTGCTGGAACCACGGCAACGCGCATTTCCTGCGCGGCGTGCTGCGGGAGTTGACGGCGCGCGGCCACGACGTGCAGGCGTTCGAGCCGGAAGGCGCCTGGAGCGTGGAGAACCTGTTGGCGGACGCCGGAGCGGCCGGGCTCGATGCCTGGCGCGCCGCCTATCCGACGCTCGACAGCTCGGTCTATCCGCCGGATGCCGACCTGGCCGCCCTCGTAGACGGCGCCGACTTGGTGATCGTGCATGAGTGGAACGACCCCGCGCTGGTGGCCGGCATCGGCGCACTGCGCGCCGGGCGGCGGGCGGTTCACGCTGCTGTTCCACGACACCCACCACCGCGCCGTCAGCGAGCCCGAGGCGATGCGGCGCTACGACCTCTCGGCCTATGACGGCGTGCTGGCGTTCGGGGCGGCGCTGGCCGAGGTGTATCGCGGCTGGGGCTGGGGCGCGCGCGTGTTCGTTTGGCACGAGGCGGCCGACGTCGACCTGTTCCACCCGCCCGAGGCCGGGACGCCGCGGGAGGGCGCGGTGTGGATCGGCAATTGGGGCGACGGCGAGCGGACGGCGGAGCTCGAGGCGTTCCTGTTCGCGCCCGCGCAACGACGTCGGCTTGCCGCTCGACGTTTACGGGGTGCGCTACCCGGATGCGGCGCGGGCCATGCTGGCCGGCTACGGCGCGGCGTATCGGGGCTGGCTGCCGAACCACCGGGCGCCGGACGTGTTCGCGCGGCATCTGCTGACGGTCCACGTGCCGCGGCGCTTCTACGCAACCTTGCTGCCCGGCATCCCGACGATCCGCGTGTTCGAGGCGCTGGCCTGCGGCATCCCGCTGGTCTCGGCGCCTTGGGACGACACCGAGCAGCTGTTCACGCCCGGAGCGGACTTCCTGGTCGCCGCAGATGGCGGCCAGATGCGCGCCCGGCTCCGTGACCTGATGCACGACGCAGGCTTACGGGCCGACCTGGCTGCACACGGGCTCGCCACCGTCCGGGCCCGGCACACCTGCGCGCATCGCGTGGATGAGCTGCTCGGCATCCTGCAACGCCTCGACAGCAAGTTGGTCATCGCCTGATGGACATCGCCTTCTATGGTTCGAGCCTGGTGTCCTCCTATTGGAACGGTGCGGCGACCTATTACCGGGGCATCCTGTCCGCGCTGGCGCCGCTCGGCTACCGGATCACGTTCTACGAGCCGGACGCGTTCGACCGGCAGCAGCACCGCGATATCGAGCCGCCCGACTACGCCCGGGTCGTCGTCTATCCGGCGACGCCGGAAGGGCTTGCGCGGCGTGCTGGACGAAGCGGCACGGGCCGACGTCGTGGTCAAGGCGAGCGGCGTCGGCGTGTTCGACGACGAGCTGCTGGCCGGCATCCTTCGGCCATGCGCGGCCCGGCGCGCTGCGCATCTTCTGGGACGTGGACGCGGCGGCGACGCTCGAGGCCATCCGCGCGGATGCGGCGCACCCGATCCGGGCCGCGCTGCCGCAGCTGGACGGCGTCTTCACCTATGGCGGCGGCCCGCCGGTGGTGGACGCCTATACCGGGCTCGGCGCCCGGCTGTGCGTGCCGATCTACAACGCATTGGACCCGGCGACCCATCGCCCGGCGGCGCCGGACCCGCGCTTCGCCGCCGACCTGTCGTTCCTGGCCAACCGGCTGCCGGACCGGGAGCGGCGGGTCGAGGAGTTCTTCCTCGACGCGGCCGCACGCTGTCCGGAGCAGCGTTCCTGCTGGGCGGCAATGGCTGGCACGACAAGCCGATGCCGGCCAATGTGCGGGCGATCGGGCATGTCGGCACCGCCGACCACAACGCCTTCAACTGCTCGGCCAAGGCGGTGCTGAACGTGGCGCGGGACAGCATGGCGCAGGTCGGCTTCTCACCGGCGACCCGAGTGTTCGAGGCGGCCGGGGCCGGCGCCTGCCTGATCACCGACGCCTGGGAGGGGATCGAGCTGTTCCTCGAACCCGGCGCCGAGGTGCTGGTGGCGCGCGACGGGCAGGACGTGGCTGAGCACTTGCGGACGTTGACGCCCGAGCGGTGCTCGCCGCATCGGCGAGGCCGGCGCGGCGGCGGGTACTGGCCGACCACACCTACGCGCAGCGGGCCGTGATCGTGGATGCCCTGCTGCGCCAGGAGCTTGCGCGCGCCGCTTGAACGCTTACTCGAACGTGACGCAACGCCGGGGCTTACCGGGCATTGGGGTGGGAAACCAACCCGATCCAGGAGGCTCCCATGGCCGATCTCAATCCCGACCAGTCATCCATCAGTAAGTTCGGCGGCTCGCTCGCCGAGCATAAGCAGATCGCCATCGTAACCGGCGCCAGCACCGGAATCGGCTTCGAGTTGGCGCGGGAATGCGCGCGGAACGGCTTCGACCTGCTGATCGCCGCCGACGAGCCCGCCATCAACACCGCGGCCGACACGCTGCGGCAGAACGGCACCGGCGTGGAGGCGGTCGAAGCCGACCTCTCGACGTCGAGGGCGTGGACAAGCTGCTGGCCACGCTCAACGGGCGTCCGGTCGCGGCGCTGCTGGCCAATGCCGGGCGCGGCTTGGGCCGCGGCTTCGTGGACCAGGACTGGAACGACGTCCGCAGGGTCATCGACACCAACGTGACCGGCACGACCTACCTGCTGCACAAGGTGCTGAAAGGCATGAAGGAGCGCGGCAACGGGCGGGTGCTGATCACCGGCTCGATCGCCGGCTTCATGCCGGGTACCTACCAGGCGGTCTACAACGCGTCGAAGGCCTACCTCGACAGCATCAGCTTCGCGATCCGGCACGAGCTGAAGGGCACCGGCGTGACCGTGAGCTGCCTGATGCCGGGCGCGACCGAGACCGAGTTCTTCGAGCGGGCGGACATGATGGACACGCAAGGTCGGCACGGCGAAGAAGGACGACGCCGCCATGGTCGCCAAGCAGGGCTTCGACGCGATGATGAAGGGCGAGGGCGACGTGGTGACCGGCTGGCACAACAAGCTGCAGGCGGCGATCGCGCAACTTCCTGCCGGCCGGGCGTGACGGCGGAGCTGCACCGCAAGATGGCCGCAGCCGGGGACCGCGTCCTGATGGCGGCGCTGGGCCGGCGGGCGGCGCTGGGGGCCGCGATTGCCGGCCCGGCGCTGGCGCTCGGCGCCGCGGCGCAGGCGGATCAGCCCGACGAGCTGCGCGGCCACGCTGCACGGGCGACCGGGTCGAGCTGCCGAAGCTGCATACCGACAGCGAGGTTGAGGGCGCCGACCACCAACTTCGACCCGCTCACGCGCAAGCTGGGCGTCGCGGTCGTCGGCCTCGGGCACCTGTCGATCGACCAGATCCTGCCGGGCACGCTGACCAGCAAGCATGTGCGGGTCACGCGCGCTGGTCAGCGGCGACCCGGCGAAGGCGCGGGCGGTCGCCGGCCAATATGGCGTGCCGCCGCAGAACCTCTACGACTACGCCAGCTTCGACCGCATCCGTGACAATCCGGCGATCGACTTCGTCTACATCGTGCTGCCGAACAACATGCATGCCGAATACACGGTGCGCGCGGCGCAGGCCGGCAAGCACGTGCTGTGCGAGAAGCCCATGGCGACCGACGTCGCCGACGCCGAGCGCATGGTGCGCGCCTGCGCCGAGGCCAAGCGACTGCTGATGATCGCCTATCGCCTGCAGTACAACCCCTACCACCGGGCCGTGATCGACATGGTGCGCGGCGGCGAATACGGGCCGTTGCGGGCCATCAGTGCCGTCAATGGCCAGAACGACCTCCCGAACGGGCAGTGGCGGCAAGTGCTGAAGCAGGCCGGCGGCGGCTCGCTGCCGGATGTCGGGCTGTATTGCCTCAGTGCCGCCCGCTATTTGACCGGCGAGGAGCCGATGGCGATTACTGCGCAGATGACGCAGCCGAAGGACGATCCCCGGTTCCGCGAGATCGAGGACATCGCCGCCTTCACCCTGCGCTTCCCGTCCGGCGTCATCGCCAACTGCATGAGCGGCTACAGCCACCACGAGGCGCGGCAGCTCGGCGTCATGCTGCGGGATGCCTCGATCTCGCTCGATCCGGCGTTCGGCTACGAAGGCTTGCAGATGCGGATTGGCCGCAAGGCCGGGCAGGCGACGTCGATCGACCAGCGGCATTACCCGGACAAGAACCAGTTCGCGCAGGAGATGGACCATTTCGCCGAGTGCATCCGCGCCGGACGCACCCCGCACACGCCCGGCGAGGAAGGGCTGCAGGATCAACGGATCATGGCGTCGATCTACGAGGCTGCGCGAGGCGGCGGGACCGTCAAGCTGCCGCCGGTGGCGGGTCTCGACACCACCCGCGGTCCGGCGCCGCAGATGGCCGGCTGAGCAGGTGCAGCATTTCGGGGCTGACGACGCGCCCCGGGCGGAGTAAGCCAGGCAGATGCCGGATGTCAGCCCAGACCCGGCGCCCCTGATCGTCGAGGCGCCTACCGCTCCCCCCGTGCCGGACGCCGTTCCGGCCTACACCCACCAGCAGATCTTGCGCGTTGTGACCGGGATCATGCTGTGCATCTTCCTGGCGTCGCTCGACCAGACGGTGGTGATCCCGGCCGTGCCGGCCATTGCCGGCGACCTCAACGCGTTCGGGCACCTCTCCTGGATCGTCACCGCCTACCTGCTCACCAGCACGGCGGCGACCCCGCTCTATGGCAAGCTATCCGACATCTATGGCCGCCGGGCATTGCTGTTGCCGGCGCTGGCGCTGTTCATCGTGGCAAGCCTGGCGTGCGGCTTTGCACAGACCCTCCCGCAATTGATCGTAGCCCGGGCGGTCCAAGGGCTGGGCGGCGCCGGGCTGTTCGCGATGGCGCAGGCGGCGATCGCGGACGTGGTGTCGCCGCGGGAGCGCGGGCGCTACCAGGCCTACATGGCCTCGATGTGGGGGGTATCGTCGATCGCCGGTCCCATCCTCGGCGGGTGGGTGTCGGACCACCTGTCCTGGCGCTGGATCTTCTGGGCCAACCTGCCGCTGGGCCTGATCGCCATGCTGCTATGCAACCGGGCGCTGCTGCTGATCCGGCACGTGCGCCGGCCGGCGCGGATCGATTGGACCGGGGCGGGCTTGCTGGTGGCGGGCGTCACGGCATGGCTGCTGCTGCTGAGTTGGGGCGGGACCGAGTTCGCTTGGGTCTCGGCGCCGATCGGCGGCTTGTTCCTGGCCGGCCTGGCGCTGATCGGCGCGCTGGTGTGGCACGAGCGGCGGGCGCCGGACCCGATCCTGCCACCGCGGCTGTTCGGCAACGCCACCTTCTCCCGCGGCGTGTCGATCGCATTCTGCACCTCGTTCGGGCTGTTCGGCGCCACGTTCCTGCTGCCGCTCTATTTCCAGCTGGTGCAGGGCTACGACGCCTCGACGTCCGGGTTGCTGGTGATGCCGTATCTGGGCAGCAACGTGGTTGGCGCGCTGATCTCGGGGCAGTTGTGCCGGCGGCTCGGCCGGGTGAAGGCGATCGTGCTGAGCGGGCTCGGCGCCATCGTGCTGGCGTTCGCGGCGCTTGCGGCGATGACTGCGGGCGCTTCGCTGTGGCTGGCGTTGCCATGCACCGTGCTGCTCGGCATCGGCACCGGCATGACGATGCCGTCGGTGCTGGTGCAGGTGCAGAACGCGGCCGAGCGGCGCGATGTCGGTTCGGCGACCGGTTCGCTGCTGTTCCTGCGCTCGATGGGCGGCGCGTTCGGCAGCACGGTGGTGGGCGCGTTGCTCGCGGCACGGTTCGGCGCCGGCTTGCTGGCGGCGGGCGTGACGCAACCGGTGGATCTCGGCTCATTGCGCGGCGGGTCGGGGCTGGCCGGGCTGGGTGCGGCGTCGATAGACGTGGCACGGGCGGCGCTGGCGAACGGCTTCGCTGTCGGCTACGGCGTGTGCGCTTGCGTGCTGCTGGCAGCGTTCGCGGTGGCGGCGGGCATGCGCGACCTGCCGCTGCGGTCGTCGGCGGCGATGCCGAAGGAGCTGGCGCACTGAAGCGGCCTCCAGTGGTCAACCTCCGGTGCGGCGATCCCGTACTGCTTCGGCCATTCTCCACGCGGCAGGTGCAAGGTGCCGAACGCACGGTCGAGCCAGGGCAGCGTCGGGGCGTAATTGCGGTTGATCGGCCCGGTGCGGACATGATGCCAATGGTGGAAGGCCGGGCTCGTCACCACGGCCTCGAGCGGGCCGAGGCGCCAGCGTAGGTTGGCGTGGATCACAAATCCCCAGACCGTGCCGGCCACCAGCACGAGGGCCGGTAGGATACTGTCCGATCCGGCGGGGCTGCCGAGCCCGAGCGCGTAAAGCGGCACCAAGCCGCACAACCTGGTAAAGACCTGGTCCACCGGATGGGCGCGGGTGTTGACCAGCCAATCGAGGTGGTCGGGCTCGTGATGAACAGCGTGGAATCGCCACAGCAGCGGGATTTCGTGCGACCAGCGATGACCCCAGTAGAAGCCGAGTTCGGCAACCAGGAATGAGAGCGCGATGCGTGCCGGCAGTGGTGCTGCCGCAAGCCCGTCCTGCACCGCGCCCGGAATCGCCCAATGCGCGGCTTCCGCGGCGACAGCGAGCGGGAGAGCGAGAACGGCGCCCGGCAATAGACTGTTCAAGAAGTAAAACCCGAGATCCGCCGCGGTGCCGGGCCGCCACCATGTTGCGGGGCGCACGGCAAACAGCCGTTCCAATGGCACGAACAGGACCGCCAGCAGCAGCAGCCACAGGCTGAGCCGGGCGATGTCGATGGCGAGGGCCTGCAGCATGGCGGCGGTTTACCACGGCCGCCCGTGGCGCCGCCCGGGGGCAGCGTGTCATGAAAAGTCGTGGCCGCTACCGAATGGGCGCGCAGTTGGTGCGGCCGGAGGCGACGCAGTCCTGGATGCTGGACGCGCTGCGCAGGGTCCCGGACAGCCACAGGCCAATGCCGACCAGCACCAGCAGCAGGATCACCGCCGCTGCCAATTGCCGGCCCCGGCCGCTCCCGTCACCCTCATCCACGCTAGTCATCCGTTCGCTGTGTCGGTTCATGTTGACACGGCTTCGGCATTGCCGGCCATAACCGCGGCCATGATACGTGCGTGCCTGGGGCTGCTTCTTGCGATCGTGCTGGCGCCGACGACGCTGCGCGCGGCCGATCTGCAGTTCACCACCTCGGACGGGGTGCGCCTGCATGTGATCGAGGCCGGGTCGCGCAGCGCGCCGACCATCGTGTTCGTGCCGGGCTGGTCCATGCCGGCCTGGATCTTCAAGCCGCAGATCGACGCCTTCTCGTCCCGCTACCACGTGGTGGCGCTCGACCCGCGCGGGCAGGGCAACAGCGAGGCGCCGGCACGCGGCTACAATTCGCAGCGCCGCGGCGAGGACATCGGCGACCTCATCGCCGCGATCGGGGCGCGGCAGGTGGTGCTGGTGGGCTGGTCGCTCGGCGTGCTGGATAGCCTGTCCTACGTGCAGCAATACGGCGATGGCCAACTGGCCGGGCTGGTCCTGGTGGACAACTCGGTCGGCGAGGATCCGGCGCCGGTTCCGGCACCTGCTCCGCCGGCCCGGCCCGGCCCGCGCTTGCCGCGCGAAGAGAAGATGCGGCGCTTCGTGGCCGGCATGTTCCGCACCTCGCCGGGCCCGGCCTATCTGCTGGCGCTGACCGACGCGGCGCTGAGCACGCCGGCGACGGCGGCGGCGCAGCTGTCGAACTACGGCGTGCCGCGCAGCTATTGGCGCGACGCCGTGTATTCGGTGCGCAAGCCGATCCTTTACATCGTGCGGCCGCGCTTTGCCGAGCAGGCCGGCAACCTCGCCGCACACCACCCGGCCGCCGAGGCGGTCGTGTTCGAGAACGCCGGCCATGCCTTGTTCGTCGACGACGCGGCCCGGTTCAACTCGGTGATGGGCGGGTTCATCCGGCGCCGGGTTTGGCCTTGACCGGGCCCGGCGGGCCAGGGCGGATGCAGCGGATGTCGCTTTGGCCATTGTTCCTCGTCTCGGGCGCGGCGGTCGCGTTCGAGATCGCGCTGACCCGCTACTTCGCTGTCGCGAAATGGTCGGAGTATGGCTACTGGGTGATCTCGATCGTCATGGTCGGCTTCGCGCTCAGCGGCGTCGGGGTGGCGCTGGTGCGGGACTGGGCGGCGCGGCACGGCGCGGCGTTGCTGGCCTGGCTGCCGGGGCCGTTGGTCGCCGCGGCGGCGGCGGGGTTCTGGGCCACCACGGCCAACCCGTTCAACCCCCTGCAACTGCAGAACGCCGCCACCTTCGTGCCGCAGCTATGGAACATCGCGCTCTACTACGCGGTGCTGCTGCCGTTCTTCTTTCTCACCGGCCTTTATATCAGCCTGGTGTTCGTGCTGAACGGCGACCGGGTGAACCGGGTATACGGCTTCGACCTGACCGGGGCGGGAGTCGGCGCGGCCGCGGTGCTGGCGCTGATGGCGGTCGTGCATCCGTTCCAGCTGGTACCCGCTCTGCTGGTGCCGCTGGCGGCGAGTGCGTTGCTCGGCAAACGGCGCGGGCCGGCCTTGGCCGCGGTGGCGGCGCTGCTTGCGGGTGAAGCGCTGCTTCTGTTGGACAGCCGGGCCGATTACAACGATTTCAAGGCGATCTACGCGCCACTTCATACTCCAGATGCGAAACAGGTGGCGGAGGTCCGCTCCCCGCGCGGCCTGTATGCGCTGCTCGACGATTTCACTGAGCGGGTCGATGTGGACCTGTCGAACAATGCCGGCTTGCTCGGCGTCGCGGGGCCGGATCCCGCCTTGGGCCTGTATCGCGACGGAACGCGGGTTGCGGCCCTGCCGAAGCCGCCGGGGTTGCAGGCCGTCTACGCGCCGGCGACGCTGGATGCGCTGCCGTATCAACTGCGCCCCGGCGGCTCGGTGCTGCTGGCCGGCGCGTCCGGCGGCTATCGGATCCAGCAGGCGCTGCAGCTCGGGGCGGCGCGGGTCGATGCGGTCGAGCCCGACCCGGTGCTGCGCGACGCGATCGAGCACGGGCTCGGGACCGCGCCGGCCATGGCGGCGGACCCGCATGTCCGGCTGCTCGGCGGCAGCGCGCTGGCGGCCGCCCGGGCCGGCGGGCGCTACGACCTCGTGGATATCGCCGCCGACTTCCTCGATGCGTCGGAGGCCAATGCCACCGCCTATTCCGCCGAAGCGCTGACGGCCGATCTGGGTGCGCTGGCGCCGGGCGGGCTGTTGTCGGTGCCGGTCTCGATCCGCGAGCTGCCGGTCTATGCCCTGCGTGTGCTCGCCACCGTACGGGACGCGTTGCTGCGCGCCGGCGTCGCCGACCCGGCAGCGCATGTCGTGGTATACCGGTCGGCCTGGAACCTGCGCATCCTGGCCTCGCTCGAACCCTGGGACCCGGCCCGGCTGGCCTCCGTCAAGGCATTCTGCGACGAGCGGTCGTTCGACCTATCGTACTACCCGGGGATCGACGTCGCGGCCGCGCGGGCCGGCATCTACAACGACTTGCCGGCGGTGAACTTCGAGAGCGGCGAGGTCACGTCGGGCGCCGGGTCTGAGGACGCGGTGGCGGACGAGGCGGGGGCCGTGCTGCGGGGCGAGCCGAGCGAAAGCCAGGCCGCCTTCAACCTCGAGCCGATCACGCTCGACCGGCCGGCCTTCTACTCGATCCTGCGGCTCGGCCAGGTGCCGAACATCCTGAAGCGCATCGAGATCCTGCCGCAGCCCGAGGTGGGGCAGCTCGTCAACCTCGCGGTGCTCGGCCAAGCGGTTCTCCTGGCCGCCCTCGTCCTGGCGGTGCCGCTGCTGGCGCCCAAGGTCGCGGGCGCCGGGCGGCCGGCCATCCTCAAGCCGGTCGTCTACTTCGCAAGTCTCGGTCTCGGCTTCCTGTTCATCGAGATCGTGCTGATCGAGCGGGCGAGCCTGTACCTCAACGACCGCACCAGCGCCTTCGCCCTGGTGCTGACCGGCATGCTGGTGTTTTCCGGCCTCGGCAGCCTCGCCGCGGACCGGGCCGGGCGCTATGGGATCGGGCTGGTCGGGGGCGTGATCGTGGCCTGGTGCATCGCCGTGCTGCTCGGACTCGAGCCGCTGCTGCTGGCCACGCTGGGGCTGCCGTTCCCGGTCCGGGCGGCGCTGCTGCTGGTGGTGACGGCGCCGGTGTCGGTGGCGCTCGGCATGCCGTTCCCGATGGGGCTGGCGCGCGCCGGGACGGCCGGCGGCGGGTTCCTGCCTTGGGCTTGGGGGCTGAACGGCGCCTTCTCCGTGGTCGCGACGCCACTGGCCAACCTGGTTGCGGTGCAGTTCGGCTTCGACAGGGTTCTGCTCGCCGCCGCGATCCTCTATGTGCTCGCCATCGTCTCCTTTCCATCCCACCGAAAGTCTTTGTCGTGGCAAGCATCCCCAACCCACTGACCCGCCGCACCCTGCTGGCGGGGGCGGCCGCGGTTCCGTTCGCGGCGCATGCTGCATCCGGCCCCGGCTGGACGCGTGACGCCTATCTCGAGGCGATGCGCAAGTCGGGCCGGCCGGTCGACCTCACCGAGGCGCAGTTCCAGGCCATCCAGGCGCGCAAGCCGGCGGCGATGGCGCGGATCGAATCCTACCTCAAGGAGCGACTCGGCACTGCCGACCCGGCCGTGTTGCGCGCGTTCGGCGAGGTGCCGCGGGAGTACTACCATTACTTCTACCCGGAGCACCGTTCGCAGGGCGGCATGGCCTATGAGGACGACCCGAAGCCATGGGCGCTCGGCTACGGGTCGGCGCTGAGCGACTACCTCGGCCAGGCCTACATGACCCAGGTGTGCAAGCCGCAGCCCGGCGACACCACGCTCGAGGTCGGCACCGGCAGCGGGTTCCAAAGCTCGCTGCTGTCACGCATCGTCAAGCAGGCCTATTCGATCGAGATCATCCAGCCGTTGGGGCAGGCGGTGTCGAAGATCTTCGCCCCGCTCGGCTATGACAACGTGCAGACGCGGGTCGGCGACGGCTATTTCGGCTGGCCCGAGGTGAAGGACGGCTTCGATATCATCATCGTCACCTGCGCCGCGCAATACGCGCCGCCGGACCTGTTCAAGCAGCTCAAGCCGGGCGGCCGGATGCTGATTCCGATCGGCCAGCCGTTCAAGCGCGGCCAGCTGCTCTACGTCTACACCAAGGACGCGGAGGGCAAGGTGCACTCGCGCAAGGACGTCGGCGTGTTCTTCATCCCGATGACCGGCGCCATCGACAAGCAGCCCAAGCCGGCGACCGTCGCGGCCGAACCGAAGGCGATGCCAGCCGCCGCCACGCCGCAGGAGGGGATCAAGCCCGAGTAGCATCGGCGCATCCAGCGCGGATTGCGGCTGGACAGCATGCCGAGCACGTCCGAGGATCGTTCTTACAAGAAACGAGCGGGGGACGTCGGTATGACAGTACGAACGGGGCGAGGGACGGTCGCAGCCACGGTCATGGCGGCCCTGATGGCCAGTTCCGCGATGGCGCAGGTCGCGGCGCCGCCCCCTCCAGTGGACCGCGGCTCGGCGTTGTATGGCCGGCCGGAAAACCCGGACGCCGTGAAGCTGGCGCCAGTCACTCCGCCGCCACTGCCGACCCCGGCCGCCCGGTTACCGCTTGCCAAGCTGCACGTGCCGGATGGGTTCAAGGTCGAGGTGTTCGCCGCCAACGTGCCGAACGCGCGCTCGATGGCGCTGGGCACCAAGGGCACCGTGTTCGTCGGCTCGCGCCTGCTCGACAAAGTCTATGCGATCACGCGCGTCGACGGCGCGCCGGTGGTGAAGGTGATCGCGACCGGGCTCCACCGTCCGAATGGCGTCGCGTTCAAGGACGGCGCCCTTTACGTCGCCGAACTTTCGAAGGTGTCGCGCTACGACAACATCGAGGACAACCTCGATCATCCGCCGTCGCCGGTGCTTGTCTACGACGACCTGCCGAAGGACGAAGCGCATGGCTGGAAGTTCATCGCCATCGGGCCCGACAACAAGCTCTATGTGCCGATCGGCTCCCCCGGCAACATCACCATGCCGCCGCCGACACATGCGCAGATCCGCCGGATGGACCTGGACGGCAAGAACGTCGAGACGGTGGCGCTGGGCGTGCGCAACTCGGTCGGCTTCGACTGGAACCCGGTCAGCAAGGACATGTATTTCACCAATAACGGCCGCGACTGGGTGTCCGAGGATATCCCGGAGGATACGCTGCACCGGGTGAGTGCCGGGTCCACCACGCCGCCCAATTTCGGCTTCCCGTATTGCCACCAGGGCAACTTCACCGACCCCGAATACGGCTGGGGCCATTCCTGCAGCGAGTTCGCCAAGCCGGCCGCCTTGATGGGCGCGCATGCGGCGACGTTGGGCATGCGCTTCTACACCGGCAGCATGTTCCCGGCCGCCTACAAGAACGCCATCTTCGTGGCCCGGCACGGCTCGTGGAACCGCACTGTCAAGAACGGCGGCGACGTCGTCGTGGTGAAGCTGAACGAGGACGGCTCGGTCAAGTCGACGGAGCCGTTCATGACCGGCTTCCTCGAGGACAACAAGTATGTCGCCCGCCCAGTGGACGTGATGCAGATGCCGGACGGCTCCATGCTGGTGTCAGATGACTGGAACGGCGCGATCTGGCGGGTGAGCTACAACCGCTGAAGCCGGTGCGGGGTGCGGCGGCTGCCGTACCCCGCCTGTTGGAGGAGAACCGGGTGCGTCCGCTGCTGCCCATGCTTGCGATGCTGGCCCTGGCGGCCTCTGCCGTCGCGCAAACCGCCGAGGAGCGGCTGCCGACCTGCCTCGCGTGTCACGGGACCGGCGGGGCTTCACAGACCGAAGGCGTGCCGTCTTTGGGCGCCATGCCGAACGATTATGTGCTGATCCAGCTTTATCTGTTCCGCGAGAAGCAGCGGCTGGCCGACCCGATGAACGCCATGGCGGAGGGATTGACCGACGACGACCTGCATACGCTCGCCGACGCAATGGCGAAGTTGCCGCCGCCCAGCCCGGGCGAGCCGCTGCCGGCGGCGGAGCAGGAGCAGGGCCGGGCGCTGGTCGCGCACTATCGCTGCGCCTCCTGCCACGGCGCGGACCTGGCGGGCCACGACCAGATGCCCCGCATTGCCGGCCAACGCGAGGAATACCTGCTCAAGGCGCTGACCGAGTACAAGAGCAATGCGCGGCCAGGCTATGATCCCGCGATGAACGAGGTGACGCAGGAGGTCAAAGCCGCCGACCTACCGCTGCTCGCGCGATACGTCGCCCGCTTCAAGTAGGTGGTCAATGCCTGCGGCCCGGGGCTAGTGGCCGCGGAACACCGGGCGGCGTTTTTCCGCGAAGGCGGCCAGGCCCTCGGCGAAGTCCGCGCTGTCGAGCGCCTGCCGCCGCCCTTCCAGGAGCTGCTGCAGCACGGCGCCCGGCAGCGGCAGCGCGGCGTTCAAGGTCCGAAGTTGCTGCTTGGCGCTGGTCACCGAAAGCGGCGCGTTGGCCGCGATCCGCTCGGCCATCGCAACCGTGAAGGCGTCGATCTCGGGTGCCGGGACGACATGGTTGAGCAATCCGGCGGCGAGGGCCCGCTCGGCCGGGATTGCGTCGCCGGTCGCGAACATCTCCATCGCCAACGACAAGCCACCCCGCAGCAGCACGTTCAGCAAGCCGTCGGGATCGTACGGCAAGCCAAGCCGCGCCGGGGTGAAGGCGAGGGTGCAGGCAGGCGTGCCGATCGCGATGTCACACCGGAGCGCCAAGTCGGTGCCGCCGCCCCAGGCAGTCCCGTCGAGCTGTGCGATCACGGGCGCCGGCGCGTGCTGCACGGCGCTGAACAGCGCTTGCAGCGGTCCGCCTTGAGCCAGCGGGTCGGTGCCGGGCGCCAACTCGCCAATGTCGAACCCGGCGCACCAGACGCGGCTGCCGGGCGCGCTGCGGAGGATAATGGCCCTCGCGGCACGGGACTGCTCGAACGCCGCCACGAGCTCGGCCAACATGGTCCGGCCCAGCGCATTGCGCCGGGCCGGATCGTTCATGGTGATCACGGCGACCGCTCCAGTGATCGACAGCGCAACGGGAGCGCTCGGACCGGCGCTCATCGGCAGCTTATCGAACCACGTGCAACCGGGCGCCGATGCCTCAACGGGCCGGCGCCGGCGAGGCGCCCTGGCCAGGAGCCACGGACGGCCCAACCCCCGGCAGTTGAGTGGACGGCGCCATGGTGCTGCCGAGGTTGTCGTTGATGGTCGGATTGCCACCCTGCGGGCTGGGGGACGCGGCTCCGGCCGGCACGCTGGTGCTCGGGTCCGGAGCGCTATTCGCCGCGCCCTGCGCCCGCGGCGATGGGGTGGCGCTCGATTGCGCGAGCGCAGGCACAGCCAGCAGCGCGAAGGCGAGTGCAACGACGGCTTTCTTCAAGGCTTCCTCCGGTTTGACTTGAACCCAATCCTACGCGACCTGCGATCGGCAGTTGAACCCGGCACGATCATTGTCCTGTGAGACCGCTCCCGGCGGGGACGGCCATTGATCCGGGCTGGGCCACTCGTTATGGGCAACCGACACATGGGCGCAAGAGAGGTCTCCATCCTCGAATCGGTTGATCGTGACGAGGTGACCCATCCGGCGCCGGATCTTTGCGTGGTCGTGCCGGTGCTGAACGAGCACGACAACATCGCACCCTTGGTCAGCAGGCTGCGATCCGGCCTGGCGGGCATTACCTGGGAGGTGGTGTTCGTCGACGACGGATCGAGCGACGGTACCCGCGACGTCGTCGCAGCGATCGGGCGGTGCGACGCACGCGTGCGGCTGCTGCACCGGGTCGGACGGCGCGGCCTGGCGTCCGCGTTCGTCGAGGGCGCGCAATGCAGCCTGGCCCCGTTTGTGGCGGCGATGGACGGCGACCTGCAGCACGACGAGACACTGCTGCCGCGCATGCTGGACGTGCTGCGCGCGGGCGGCACCGACGTGGTGGTCGGCAGCCGTTACGTGCCCGGCGGCGACCTCGGCGAGTGGGACCGCACCCGCGCCGGCATGTCGGGGCTGGCCACAAGGCTCGGGCAGGTGCTGCTGCGCACGCCGGTCGCGGATCCGATGAGCGGCTTCTTCATGCTGCCGCGCGAGGTGCTGCAGCGCGCGTTGCCGGACCTGTCGGCGGTCGGGTTCAAGATCCTGCTCGACGTGCTGGCCTCGCTGCCGGCCAAGCCGCGAGTGGTGGAGTTGCCGTTCCACTTCGGCACAAGGCAGGCGGGCGAAAGCAAGCTCGATGCCGGGGTGCTGCTCGATTTCCTGCTGCTGCTGGCCGACAAGGCGGTGGGGCACGTGCTGCCGGTCCGCTTCCTGCTGTTCGCTTGCGTCGGCGCGCTGGGACTGGTGGCGCACCTGCTGGTGCTGCGGACCGGGCTGACGGCCGGGTTGAGCTTTCCCGCGGCACAATGGATCGCTACCGGCTGCGCCATCGCCGGCAATTTCTGGCTGAACAACAACTTCACCTTCCGCGACCACCGGCTGCGTGGACCGCGACTTTGGCGCGGCTTTGCCGTGTTCGCCGTGGTCTGCGGCATCGGCGCCGAGGCCAACCTCAGCATCGCCGCGTTCGTGCTGGGCGCCGGCCATCAGGCGTGGTGGGCGGCCGGGGTGGCCGGCGCGGCCATGAGCCTGGTGTGGAACTACGCCGTGGGATCGACGCTGACCTGGCAATGGCGGCCTGGCCGGCGCCCGGTATAAGGCCGGCCCCCGCTTAGTCGCCTTAGTCGCTCGAAAACACGCTCGCCCACGCGTCAAACATGCTCGCCTGATCGTAGCAGGCCTCGGCTCGGGCACGGTTGGCGGCGCCGAGCCGGCGGCGCTCGTCGTCGGACTCGAGCAAGGCCGCGAGCGCATCGCCGAGCCGCCCGTGATCGAGCGGCACCACGAAGCGGGACTGCTCCGGCGGCAGGATGGCGGCGATGTCGCCGACGTCGGTTGCCGCCACCGGCCGGCGGCACGCCATCGCTTCCAGCAGCGAGATCGGCATCTGCTCGGTGTCGGACGACATGGCGAACACGTCGAAGCCGCGCAGCAACGGCGCCGGGTCGGCGCAATGGCCTGCCCAGACTACCGAAATGCCGATTGCCTGGGCCAATGCCTCGAGCGCCGGGCGTTCGGGCCCGTCGCCGACCACGACGAGGCGCGCCGGGCGCAACCGCGTCGCTTGGGCGAAGGCGTGCAGCAGGCGGGCGACGTTTTTTTCCGGGCGCAAGGCGGCGACCGTCCCAACCACCGGTCCCTCGCCGGGCCAGGTCGCCACCGGGCCGGTGGCAAAGCGGGCGAGGTCGATGCCGTTCGGCAAATAGCGGACCCGCGCGGGGTCGAGGCGCCAGGTGCCGGTGGCGATCCGCTGCAGGGTGAGCGAGGGCACCACGACGGTGCGCCGGGCCAGGCACAGACGCCGGACCAGCACGCGGCGCGGAAGCTGCCGCGCGCGCTCCTCCGGCCCGAACCCGTCCTCGACGTGAACGTGGCGCACCAGCGGCATCCGATTCGCCATCGCCCATTCGATGGTGCCCCAATTGCTCGTCAGCAGCGTCGCCGGGTCGAGCGCGCGCAGTGCCGCGCGGATGCGGCGTATGTTGCCGAGCGTGTCGCCCTTGGGCAGGTCGAGCGCAGGAAAGCTGACGTCCAACCCGAGGTCGAGTCGCTCGCGCGCGGCCAGGTTGCCGTCCATGGAGACGACGGCGTGGCGCCAGCGCGGCCCGAAATGGTTGGCGACCGTCGCGAACCGCACCTGCGGCCCGCCGACCGCGAAAGTCGAGAACACGTGCAGCAGCAGCGGCGCGGGCATCAGCTCAGGAAGCGGCTCAGGGGAACACGTTTCAGGGCGCGGCGTGGACGCGGACGGCGCGCTCGAGGAAGCGGTCGGGGTCGGCGACCGGCGACCAGCCGAGATCGCGCTTGGCGTCTGCCACATCGAACTCGGCCATCATGCCGCGCGACAGGAAATCCCGCTGCGACGGCGCCGGCACGTGGCGGCCGGTGGCGCGCTTGACCAGCCACTTGCCGCTGTCCTCCGCCCACAGGAACTTGGCCGATTGCGGGTGGAAGCGCAGCGGCCGGCGCAACGCCTGGGCCAGGGCGGCGGTGTAGTCGCGGGCACACAGGCGGACGTCGCCGACCAAGTTGTAGCTGCGGCCCTCGATGCCCGGGGCCGAGGCAGCGCGGAACACGGCGTCGGCGACGTCCTCGACCAGCACGAAGGGCAACGGGTTGCGGCCGGCGTTCCAGCCGATGCAATGCTGGTCGTTGTTGTAGAAGCCCACCCCGCTGTGAAACGGCAGCCCGCCTTCGCCGACCACCACGCCGGGGCGCAAGATCACCACCGGCAGCCGACGGTCCGCATGCATCGCCAGCATCGCCCGGTCGGCCAGGGCCTTGGCACGGGCGTAATCGCCGCGCTTGTGCTCTTCCGGGTCGGGCGGGGTGGCGCCGGTGACGGGCTGCGGCTGCGGCCCGAGATAGAGCGAGGCGATGCTGCCGACGTAGACCAGGCGCCCGGTTCCCTCGTCGAGGCAGGCACGGGCGACCGTCTCGGCGCCGCCGACCATGGCCGCGCGCACCGCCTCAAACGAACTGCCGCCGCCGCCATGGGCGAGGTTGACCACGACCCGGGCGCCCCTGATGGCGTCGGCGACAGCCTCGGCATCGCCGATATCGCCGCGGTGAACGGTCACGCGCGGGTCGGCGAACACCGGCGCCAGGTTGCGCACGTTGCGCGCCATGACCGCGACACGCTGCCCGGCGTCGAGGAAGCGGCGGACCACGTGCGCGCCGATGAAGCCGGTGCCGCCGAGAATGGCGACGTCGGGCGGCGGCGCGGTCTCGGTGCCCTGGGCTGGGGCGGGGGTCGGGGCCGATGCAACGGCGGGGAAGGCGGCATCGCGGATGCGCTCGCACAGGGTGACGAGGCCGGCGCCGAACGCCGCGTCGAGTTCCGGCGGACGGCCCGCGTCGAGTGCCTCGTGGAAGGCGGCGATGCTGGCGCGCATGCTGAGGAAGAAGGCGTCGCTGCGGGGACGCAGCTTGGCGGTCGAGAGGCTGTAGTTGAGCACGCCCTTGACGCTGTCGGCCGCCAGCCCGGCCGCGGTGCGCAGGCCGGCCAGGGTTTCGTCGACCGCGGGCAGCCATCGGGTGCGGTCGTAGGTGAAGAACCGGTTGGCGAGGATGTCGGCGACGGCCACCCCGTCGTCGCACACGACCTCGATCTGCCAGAACGGGAAATCCTGACCGACCGCGAAGCGGAGCTGGGCGGGCAAGCGGGCGCCCTGCAGCGAGGCATTGAGGGTCGGCACGAACGGCAGGCCGGGTGCGATCTCCTGCGCCGGACCGGCCAAGGCGGCGAAGTCGCCGATGGGACCGGCGAGCACCACGAGCTGCGACAAGGGATGCACTGCCTGCTCGAGCAGGATGTTGCCGGGCTGGCGGAACATCCAATGGCCGAACTGGCGCAGGCCGAGTTGCCGCAACGGCACGTTGTAGGTGCAGCCGACGAAGCGCGGACGTCCGAGCCGGCCGGCCTCGATTTTGGCGCGCAGCCGGGCGAAGGCGGGGTGGTGGACGAAGTTCTGGTTCACCCCGAGCGCCGTGCCGGCTGCGGCGGCTTCGACCAGGCGGGCGGCCGCCTCCCCGGTCGCGGCGAGCGGCTTTTCCAGCAGCACCGGCTTGCCCGCCGCAAGCAAGGGGAGGGCGACGGTGTGGTGGTCGTCGGGCGGCACCAGGACGTGGGCGCGGTCGAAGCCGTCCGCGGCCAGGGCGGCCTCGACCGAGGGAAAGGTTGCGACCGCCCCGCCGGCCAGCCGGCGCGCGGCTGCCTCGTTGGGGTCGACGACGGCCGCGAGGCTATGGCCCGGCAGGCTCCGGATGGCCTCCGCATGGACCGCGGAGATGTAGCCCGCGCCGACAAGGCAGATGCGGCTCAAAGGCGTTGCTCCCGGGTGCGGCCGGCCGTGAGCGCCGCGGCGACCTCGGACACGGTGGCGGTCCGACCCTGCGCTTCATGCAGGAAGAACCGGATGTAGGCGTCGATGCGCTCAATGAACGCGGTCCGCTCGCTTTCGCTGCGGACATACTCGGTGGCGCCGGGCAGCAAGCTCGAACTGTGCAGCGACATCAGGAACAGCCGCTCGCCCCGTGCCAGCCCGGCAATGGTCAGGCGCCGCATCTCATGTAGGGTGTGGCCTTCCGGGCTGAGCCGCACCCGCTCCAGCAGCGCGAGCCGGGCGGCGATGCCGGGCATACGCAAGGTCCGCGCGAGGCCTTTGCCGAGCTTGGGAAAGATGGCGCGGCCGTTGCTGGCAAAGCGCCCGGCGAACCCGGCTGAAAGCGGGATCTCGACGATCCCCTCCGCAGTCTCGAACGGTTCGGCGCTCCAGTGCTCGAAATTGGGACCACCCTGCCGACGGAAGTCGGTAAACGGCACGATGCTGGTGTCGACGGCATAGCCGAATTCGGCCAGGAAGCGGGCGGTGTGCGGGCCGACGCCGTAGTTGCCGGCACGGTAGATGCGCGGCGCCGACGCGAATGCGTCCTCGATGGCGCGGGTCAGGGTCTCGAGCTTGCGGCGCTCCAAGGCGGGCGGGAGATTGCAGGCGAAGGCGTGCCAAGCGTCGACCGCTTCCTCGATCGGCGGCGTGACCCAGGGATGCAGGTGGGCGCCGATCTCGCAGCGGCCGGCAGCGGCGAAGCCACGCAGGATCGCGACCGCGTCCGGGTCGGTTGCGACCGGGTGGTCGACCAGATACGCCGGCACGACGCCGAACCGGTCGAACACCGCCTGCAGCAGCGGCTGATGCCGGATGTTGGTCACGGAGCGGCGCCGCGGATCGGGCGGCGCGCGCCAGTCGAACTCCTCCTCGGTGTCGATGGCCACCATGAGCGTCGGCGTCCACTCGGCCGGAACCGGCAACGTGCTACGGCCGGCGAACAGCTTTGCTGTCCCCGCGGCATCGTCGCTCTCCGCCAAGGCCCGGGTGGGCTCGCCTGTCAAAACCGCTTCGCCTCCAACAACGCCCACGGCAACTCGATCTCACGAGCCTGCGATCGTGACAAGATGTTGCGTGTGCCCACGCATTGCCGATCCGGCACGGGAAACGGCGGCAGTATCGCCTGGATCACACGAATGATTGTTGGCTTCGTCGCGCGTCGTTAGGGTGCGGGACGGCGCAGATGTTTACGGCGCGTGCCCTTTTTTTGGATTTTGGGTGTTGATGGACGGGTTGCGTCACGCGCCAGGACGAAAAACGTCGCCCCCGATCGGCCGGGTGCTGCAGGATTCGTCGCTTTATCTGCTCGGCAACATCGCCAGCCGGGCAGTCGGCTTCCTCGCCATCCCGTTCTACGCGCGGTTCCTTAGCCCGGCCCAGTATGGGCTGGTCGAATTGGTCGAGCTCAGCACGCAGACGATTGCGATCGCGCTCGGGCTGCAAGCGATCGGCGCCGCGCTCAGCCGGCTGTTCCACGATCAGCCGACCCACGAGCACGAGCAGGCGGTCGTCTCGACCTCGCTGATCGCGACGGCGGTGCTCAGTGCGCTCGTGACGGTGATGGCGGTGGCCGGGGCGGGAACGCTGAGCCGGTTGGTGTTCCACAGCGACGAATGGACCGGACTGCTGCGGGCCGCGTTCGTGGCGATGTTCTTCAGCAACATGACGGAAGTCGTGCTGGTCTACGAGCGGATCCGCAACAATGCACGCTTCTTCCTGCGCTACACGCTCGTAACCCTGGCCGCCAATCTCGGCCTCAACATCCTGTTCATCGGCGGGCTGGACGCCGGCGTTTGGGGGTTCGTCAGCAGCAAGCTCGTCGTCAGCACCTTGGGCAGCGCGTTCCTGGGCCTGCGCATGCAGCGCGACGTCGGTTGGCATTTCCGCCGCCTGTATGTGCCGGAGCTGATTCGGTTCGGGGCGCCGCTGGTGTTGTCGAGCCTGTCGTATTTCGCGATCCACTTCTCGGACCGCTTCTTCCTCAGCGCCTCGGTGAGCCTCGCTGAGCTCGGCCGTTACGCGCTCGCATATAAATTCGCCATCCTGGTCAGCGCCCTGGTCGGCGACAGCTTCGCGAAAAGCTGGAACGCGACGCTGTACCGCTACACCCGGCAGGACCAGTGGAAGACCCAGTTCGCCCGAGTCGCCTCGTATTTCAGCTTCGTGCTGTTCGCGACCGGTCTCGGCATCGCGTTGTTCAGCCCCGAACTGCTGCGCATCATGGTGCCGGCAGACTATCTGCCGCCGCGCTTGCTGCTGCCGATCATCATCGCCGCCTATCTCGCGCGTGAGATCGGCGACTTCTTCCGCAGCCTGTTGCTGATCAACAAACGCTCCGGGACCGTCGGCCAGATCGCGCTGGGCGGCGCCGTGCTGAACCTGCTCGCCAACCTGGCCCTGATCCCGACGCTGGGGATCTATGGCGCCGCCATCGCAACCCTCGTCACCTGGTTCGCCTACATGCTGACCTGCTGGGCCGTCGCGAATCGCGAGCATCGGCTTCCGGTGCGCACCAGCGCCTATGTGCGGATGACGCTGCTGGTCGTGTTCGTTTATGGCTTGGCGGCCGGCACCCGCGTGAACGCCTTGGTCCCGCAGCTGATGTTGGACGCGTTCTGGCTGCTGCTGTTCGCCGGCCTGGCCGCCGCGGTGTTCTTCACCCCCGAGGAGCGGCAAAGCGCATTCGAGTTCGCCTGCACGCTCGGCCTGCGCTGGATGACGGTCGCGGTTCCCGGCAGCGAGCCCGGGCCGCCGTTGCCCGGCGAGCCCTGGCGGCTGCTGCTGGTCGCCTACTACTACCCGCCGCAAAACGAGATCGGCGCCGCACGGCCGCACCGGTTTGCCCGCTGGCTACGCCGGGCCGGGGTCGAGGTCACGGTGGTGACGTCGGCGTCACCGACCGACGCCGCCGCGGCCGACGACGTCGAGGTGCTGCACGCGTCCACTTGCCTGGGCCTTGCGGGGACGGCCGGACGCGCGATGGCGATCCCGCGGCGGGTGCAGATCCGAGCCGCGGCGCTCGGCCATCTCGAGCGGCTGCTGATGCCGTACGACGATCGCCTGGTCTGGCTGCCGCACGCCATCCATGTCGCCTGCTCCGAGTTGCGGCCCGGCACCGTGCTGGTTTCGAGCCACCCGCCCACGGTCACGCACCTCGTCGCACTCGCGTTGAAGCAGCGTTGCGGGCTGCCTTGGGTCGCCGACTTCCGCGACCCGCTGTTCGGCAACCCCTACCGCACCTCGCAACGCGCGGCCTGGCTCGACCCGCTGGTGGAGCGTTTCACGGTCGAGCAGGCGGACGCCGTGATCGCCAACACCGAGGCGTCGGCCGAGGTGTTGCGGCAGCGCTACCCGGCGGTGCGCGAGAAGTTTCACGTCATCTGGAACGGGTACGACCCGGACGACGTGATCGCGCCGGTGGCAGTCGCGCCCCGCAAGCGGCGCGTGCTCGCCCATATCGGCACGCTGTACGGCGATCGCACGCTGCTGCCGGTGCTGCTGAGCATGGAACGGCTGTTCAAGCGCGGCACCCTGGACCCCGAACAGCTGCAGGTCCGCCAGGTCGGGCGGGCCGACCCGGCTTGCCTGGACTTGAACGAGCCGAGCGCCGCCGCGCTGACGGCTCGGAACTGCTTGGTCAGCCTCGACCGCAACCTGCCGCGTGCGGAGGCGGTGAACGAGATGGTCAACGCCGATTGGCTGCTGCTGCTCGACATGAACGCCAGGAACCCCGGCCTGCAGGTACCCGCCAAGCTGTACGAGTATGTCCGGGCCGGGCGGCCGATACTGGCGATCACCGTCCCGGGGTCGTCGACCGAGTCGGTGCTGTCCTTGGCCGGGGTGCCGCATGCCTGCCTCGACCTGCACGCCCCGCCGGACATGTTCGACGCCGGGCTGCTGGCGTTCCTGCAGTCGCCGATCCTGAGCAGGGCGCCTACCGCGGCGTTCAGCGCGGCGTTCTCGGCGCCGAACCAGGCGCGTCAGCTGTCCGAGATTATCGAGGGC
Source organism: uncultured Alphaproteobacteria bacterium (assembly GCA_963792675.1). GTDB lineage: Bacteria > Pseudomonadota > Alphaproteobacteria > Acetobacterales > Acetobacteraceae > JBBROS01. The sequence goes on along the minus strand of CAWBWT010000002.1, from coordinate 2,592,042 downwards.
GCGCGCGCGAGGAACGGCTCGGTCCATCCGGGCTGACCCGGGGCGGTTAACGCAGCGCTGGCATGCCGCCGCCGCCTGCGGCAAAGTCCGCCGCAAGGAGAGAGAGCGCATGTGCGGCTTGGCCGGCATCTACCACCCGAACCGCGGACCGGTCGACCGAGCCCTGCTTGCGCGGATGACGACCGTGCTGGCGCACCGGGGCCCGGACGGCGAGGGCTTCCACGTCGAACCCGGCGTCGGCTTCGGCCATCGCCGCCTGTCGATCGTCGACGTCGCCGGCGGGCATCAGCCGATGTGGAACGAGGACGAGACGGTTGTCATCGTGTTCAACGGCGAGATCTACAACTTCCCCGAGCTATGGCCGAAGCTGCAAGCGCTCGGTCACGTGTTCCGCAGCGATCACTCCGATACCGAGGCGATCATCCATGCCTGGGAGAGCTGGGGCCCGGACTGCCTGCAGCACCTGAACGGTCAGTTCGCGTTCGCGCTGTGGGACAGGCGGCAGCAAACCCTGTTCCTCGCGCGGGATCGGCTGGGCAAGAAGCCGCTTTACTACGCGCGGCAGCCGGACGGGACGCTGGTGTTCGGGTCGGAGCTGCGGGCGCTGGCACAGGTGCCGGACCTGCCGCGGCGGATCAGCGGCCCGGCCGTGGACGATTATTTCGCGCTGGGCTACGTGCCCGACCCGCACACCATCTATGAAGGCATCTACAAGCTGCCGGCGGCGCACTACCTGCTGCTGCGGCAGGGCAGCCACGCCGCACCGCGCCGCTACTGGTCCGCGCCCACCGCGACCCGCGCGGTGAGCGAGCGCGAGGCGTTGGGCGCGATGACCCAGCATCTGTCGGAGGCAACCCGGCTCCGGCTGATGGCCGACGTGCCGCTGGGTGCGTTCCTGTCCGGCGGGGTGGACAGCAGCGCGGTGGTGGCAACGGCCGCGGGTTTGATCCCGGGCCCGCTGCAAACCTTCACCATCGCCTTTGCCGGCGCCGAGGACGAGACGCCGCTGGCTCGCCGGGTTGCCGAACGCTACGGCACATCGCAGCACGTGGACCAGGCGCCGGCGGCCGACTACTTCGCCGCCGCGCGCAGCCAAGCCGCCATCTTCGGCGAACCATTCGGCGACAGCTCGTCGGTGCCGACCGCGGTGGTGTGCGCGCTGGCCCGGCGTCACGTGACGGTGGCGATTTCCGGCGATGGCGGTGACGAGGTGTTCGGCGGCTACCGCCGCTACCGCTGGCACCAGATGGCCGAGGCGGTGCGCGCCTACGTGCCGGCGCCGTTGCGTCGCAGCGTGCTCGGGCAGCTGGCGGCCGCGTACCCGAAGATGGATTGGGCGCCGCGTTGGCTGCGCGCCAAGCACACGCTGACCGAGATCAGCCTGGACAGTGCGCTCGGCTATTACCGTACGGTCGTGAAGGTGCATCACGACCAACGCCGGCGGCTATTTTCGGCGCCGCTGCGTGCGCGGCTCGACGGCCACGATCCTTCGGCCCGTGTGGTCGACCTGATGCAAGCCTGCAGCAGCGACGACTCGCTGCTGCAGGCGCAGTATGTCGACATCAATACCTACCTGGTCGGCGACATCCTGACGAAGGTGGACCGGGCCAGCATGGCTCATTCGCTGGAGGTCAGGGCGCCGTTCCTCGACCACAATCTCGTCGAATGGGGCATGTCGTTGCCGCCCGGCTTGAAGCTGCGCGGGCAGGAGGGCAAGTTTCTGTTGAAGCGGGCGATGGAGCCGAAGCTGCCGGCCGATATCCTTTATCGGCGCAAGCAAGGGTTTGCGACCTCGCTCGCGGGCTTGTTCCGGGCGCAAGCCGGGCTGCTGCGGGAACGGCTGCTTGGCGCGCCGATGCTGGACAGCGGGCTGTTCGACGAGTCCGCGATCGAGACGATGATCGACCGGCATGAGAGCGGCCGGTCCAACCATGCAGCGCCGTTGTGGCTCCTGCTGGCGTTTGAGGGATTTTTAACGATTGATACATCCGCTCGGGCGCCGGTGGCGCGTGCGGCGGGTTAGGGTGGCATCTAAGGTCATCGTCGGCTAACGCGTGAGTTGCATATAGCGTGGTTTATGAAATTTTTTATGAATTATTGATTGAGCGTGCAAATTGAACGTTGCACATACGATTAGGCGTGATAATAGGGTTACCAGTTTGAACCGGTATCAATCCGATATCGGAGCGGACGCCAACATCCTCCCACGTTGTGAAGGAACCTGAGATGGTCGAGCGGCAGCCGGTGGCTTTGCGCGGATGGCCCGTGGACGGGAAGGGGCGCTCGTCCGACCCTTCACGCGATCGGTTCCGGCATAACCTCGCCCGGATCATGAGCGAGCGCGGGATCACCCAGGCCAGCCTTGCCCGCACGATGGACGTGTCGCGGGTTGCGGTGCACGCCTGGATCTGGGGAACCTGTTTCCCGGAGACGTCGCGCCTGATCAAGCTGGCGCAGGCGCTCAGCGTTCCGGTGGGCGCCCTGCTCGAGAATGAAGCTGAAGCCGCCGCCCCGGCACCGGAGCAGCCGTCCAACGAAGAGGCGCTGCTGCTGAATGCGTTCCGCAAGCTGCCGAACACGGCCCGGCTCACCTTGCTGGCCGACGCCTACGAGTTGTCCGCTCAGGCTGCGGCGCAGGCGGTGCAGGCAGCCCGCAACGAGGCCACCGACCAGCCGGCTCGCTCAAGCTGAGCGGTGTCCGATCCGGAGACGGGTCGGACAACGCCATCGGCAACTAGTCGCCGGCCAGCCGTGCCCCGAGGGCCGGTGCGCATGTCCGAACGATCGGACCGAGGCTCGGGGCGGTATCAAGCGCGAGCAGCAACTCGGCCAGCCGACTGGCCTGTTCGTCGCCCAGAATGGGCGCGGCCAATGCGCCGAACTTGTCCCGCAGTTCCTCGTCGCTGAGGAAATTGTCGGGTTCGCCCTTCGGTACCGGACCATGCGGGTGAATGTCTGCCCCCGCGCCCGTAGCGTCAGCTTCGCCGCCATGTTGGCGGGAAACTCGGCCTGCGCGTCGGGGTCCTGCTCGCAGGTGATCCGCGGCAACAGCGCCCGCACCGCCGGGTCGGACAAATGGGCGTAGCTGTCCCATCCCATGGCCCCGGTCACCAAGGCGCAGGCGACGACGAACGGGCCGCTGAACTGGCCATCGACGACGTTCCGCGGGTCGGCCTTCTTATCCGCCGGCGCCCCCACCAGCAGCATGCCGCTTTCCGGCAGCCCTAGCGTCACGTGCTCGATCTCGCCGGGCTGCAAGTCCAGCTCGGCCCGCAGCGCCAGCGCCGCGTCGATCGCGGCATGGCCGTAGCGGCAGGACGGGTACGGCTTCACCGCAGTGCGCATCAGCTCCCATTCCCGGCCGAGCGCCTGCGTCGCGCGCGCTGGAACCGGTGCTGGGGCGTAGGCCTGCAGGAAGCCGTGCTTGCCTTCCAGCGCCTCGGACGCGCCCTTGAAGCCCTCGCGCGCCAGGGTGGCGGCGGCCAAGCCCGGCCATGGCGGACCAGCCGACCTGGAACCGCTTGGTCCAGGCGCCGTTGGCCAGGAACTGCAGGCTGCCGGCCGACTGGCTGAGCGCGATGCCCAGCGCGTCGGCGACCTGGTCGGGCCCGAGCCCGAACACGCGGGCGGCGGCGGCGGCGGCCCCGAACACGCCACAGGTCGCGGTCGGATGGAAGCCGCGGCGGTAATGCTCGCCGGCCGGCAAGGCGAGGGCCACGCGGCAGGTGACTTCGTAGCCGGCGACGATGGCGGCCAGCACGTCGGCGCCGGATGCGCCCGCCATCTCGCCCGCGGCGAGGGCGGCCGGAATGACGGGGGCGCCGGGATGCAGCGAAGCCTCGGCGTGGGTGTCGTCGAAATCGAGCGAATGGGCGAGCGCGCCGTTCAGGAACGCCGCCCCGGCCGGGGTGTAGCGGGCGGTGTCGCCGAACACGGCGCTGTTGCCGGCGGCCAGGCCCAAAGCGCGGGCGGCTGCCAGCAGCGGCGGCGTGCTCTCGGCGTCATGCCGGGCGCGGACGATGTTGCCGACCAGGTCCAGCAGCAGCAGCCGGGTGCGCGCGACAACCGGCGCCGGCAACCGGTCCAGCTGGATGGCGGCGGTGAACTCCGACAGGTCCTGGGTGATCCCCATGACGTTCCTCCTCGTCTTATCGGGGCAGTGTGCGCCAACTCCGGCGCCCGTCCAATCTCGTTGCTGCGACGCGGGGCTGCGACGCGGGGCTGCGACGCGGGGCTGCGACGCGGGCGCGTTGCTGCGACGCGGGGCGATGTGGCAGACGTGCTTCCATGTTGCATCGCCGCGCCGTCCTGATTGCCGCTTCCGCCGCCTTGGCCGGCCCCGCCGCCGGAGCGGAGTCGTTCGAGGGCCTGGTCGCCGCGGTGAAGGCCGAGGCAAGGCGGGCGGGGATCCGGGACGCCACCCTGACGGCGGCGTTCGCGGGCGTGGGACCGAACCAGAAGGTCATCGACGCCGACCGCCGGCAACCCGAATTCACGCTGACCTGGCCGGAATACCGCGCCCGCGTGCTGCCGCCGGCCCGGCTGCAGGCGGCGCGCGAGAACTACGCCCGCGAGCAGGCATTGCTGAGCCGGGTCGAGGCGCAATATGGCGTCGATCGCGCCACGCTGCTCGGCATCTGGGGCATCGAGAGCGCGTTCGGCGTCAACAAGGGCAACTACCGGCTGGTCGAAGCCCTGGCGACCCTGGCGTGGGAGGGACGCCGGGCCAGCTATTTCCGCAAGGAGCTGCTGAACGGCCTGCGTATCCTCGACGCGGGCGACGTGCCGCCGGCCAAGGCGACCAGCGGCTATGCCGGCGCGATGGGCCAGCCGCAGTTCATGCCGAGCAGCTACCTGCAATACGCGGTCGACTTCGACGGCGACGGGCGGCGCGACATCTGGGACAGCAAGGCCGGACGTGTTCGGCTCGATTGGCAACTACCTGGCGCGCAGCGGCTGGCGGCGCGGCGAGCCGTGGGGCCAGCCGGTGCGGGTGCCGGTGGATCTGCCGCGGGATCTCGTCGGGCGGGACAACAAGCGGCCGCTGGGCGAGTGGATGCGGCTGGGCGTCCTGCGCGACGACGGCGCGCCGTTCACCCGGACCGAGCCGATGGGCGGGCTGCTGCTGCCGGACGGGGTGGCACCGGGCGAGGGCTTCATGTGTTACGCCAACTTCAACGCGATCCGCCGCTACAATCCGTCCGACTTCTACGCCCTGGCCGTTGGCCTGCTGGGCGACGCCGCCGCGTGAACGCCCTGGTCGCGGCGACGCTGGCGCTTGCCGCCGCGCTCGCCGCCTGCACCCAGCGCCTTCCGCCGCATCCGGCGCATTACGTGGTCGGCAGCGGCTACCAGCTCGCCGGCACGTGGTTCTACCCGCACGAGGATTTCCATTACGGCGCGACCGGGCTCGCATCGATACTGCCGCCCCGAACCGGCGTCACGGCCGATGGCGAGGCGATCGACCCGGCGGCTCTGATTGCGGCCCACCAAACGCTGCAGCTGCCGGCGATCGTCCGGGTGACGAACCTCGAGACCGGGCTGCAGCTCGCGCTGCGGGTCAACGATCGCGGCCCGGACACGCCGAACCGGCTGATCGGCGTCTCGAGCCGTGCGGCCGAGCTGCTGGGCATGACGCCGGGCGGGATCGCACGGGTGCGGGTCGAGGTCGAGGAAGCGCCGAGCCTCGCGTTGCGCGATCAGTTGGCCGGGGCGCCGCAGCTGGCGATGCAGGCGGCGCCGCGCAGCGCCGTCACTGCCGAAACGTTGCCGCCGCCTCCGGGAATCCAGCAATCGACGCGCGGCCGCAGCGCCCGCCCGGCGCCGGCGGCAACGGCCGTGAGCGCCGGCGAGGCGGTCACGGTGCCGGACCGCTTGCCTGAGCAGGTGCAGCGTGTCCCCGCTAGTCCGGGCGCGCTGGTCGTGCAGGCAGGAACGTTCGGGCAGGCCGCTTACGCGCACCGGGCGATCGCACGGTTGCCACGGCTGGCCGCCCGCGTCGAGCCGATGCGGTCCGGACGGACCGAGCGCTACGTGGTTCGGCTCGGCCCGTTCGCAACCGTCGCGGCGGCCGACACAGCGCTGGACCAAGCGCTGCGTGCAGGGTTAACCGATGCTCGGATCGTTGTTGAATGAGCGGAGTCGCGCCATGGGACCGTTCGCGGACAGGTTTGGAGTAGGGCGACGCCGGTTGCTGGCCGGCTCGGCCATGGCGGCGGCGGGAACGATGCTGCGGGGCGGCGACGGGCAGGCGCAAACGCGGCGGCCGAGCAAGACACACGTGCCGCCACCCGCGCCGGCCGCGACCGGCAGCCCGGCGACGACGCCGCTCGGCCCGGTCGACACCGCGGCCAAGTGGGCGCTGATCATGGACTTCAACACCGGCGCCACGCTGCTCGACAAGGACGGCGACGCGCCGATGCCGCCGTCCTCGATGACCAAGCTGATGACCGCCTACCTGGTTTACGGGATGCTGAAATCCGGCCGCCTGAAGCTCGACCAGGAGTTGCCGGTCAGCGAGAAGGCCTGGCGGATGCAGGGCTCGAAGATGTTCGTGCCGCTGGGCGCGACGGTGAAGGTCGAGGACCTGATCCGCGGCATGATCGTGCAGTCGGGCAACGATGCCTGCATCGTGCTGGCCGAAGCGATCGCCGGGTCGGAAGAGCAGTTCGTCGAGTTGATGAACGCCAAGGCCAAGGAGTTCGGCCTGCAGGTCGCGAACTTCCGCAACTGCACCGGCTGGCCCGACCCGGCGCAGCGGATGTCGTGCCGCGACATCGCGAGCATTGCCCGGCATCTCATCAGCGACTTCCCGGAATACTACCGCTACGACAGCGAGAAGTCGTTCAAGTATAACAACATCAGTCAGGAGAACCGCAATCCCCTGGTCCAGAAGGGGATCGCCGACGGCCTCAAGACCGGGCACACCGATGAGGGCGGCTATGGCCTGGTGGCCAGCGCGCAACGGGCCGGACGCCGCGTCATCGTGGTCGCCAACGGGATGACGTCCATGCATCAGCGTGCGGAGGAGAGCGAGCGGCTGCTCGAATGGGCGTTCCGCGAGTTCGAGAACGTGACGCTGTTCACGGCCGGCGATACGGTGGACAGCGCCAAGGTCTGGCTCGGCAGCCGGCCGACCGTGCCGCTGGTGGGAGGGCGCGACCTGGTGCTGACGATGCCGCGCAACTGGCGCAAGGATGCGAAGATCGCCATCGAGTATCCGAGCCCGGTGCCGGCGCCGATCAGCCGGGGCGACCAGGTCGGGCAGTTGACGGTGTCGGGGCATGGCGTGCCGACCATGAACGTGCCGCTGCTGGCCGGCGCCGACGTCGGCCGGCTCGGCTTGCCGGGGCGAGCGGTGGCGGTGCTGTCGCGCTACGTCACCGGGGGGTGAGTTCAGGGGGAGAAGCTCCGGGGCGGTTCATCACGCTCGAAGGCGGCGAGGGGGCCGGCAAGAGCACCCAGGCGCGGCTGCTCGCCGACGCGCTGACCGGCGCCGGCCAAACGGTCCTTCGAACCCGCGAGCCGGGCGGTGCGCCAGGCGCCGAACTCCTGCGCGAGATCCTGCTGGGGGGAGAGCACCATTGGTCGCCGGCGGCCGAGGCGCACCTGCATTTCGCCGCCCGGGCCGAGCATCTGGATTGCGCGATCCTGCCGGCACTCGCGGCGGGCGCCGTGGTGGTGTGTGACCGGTTCGCGGACAGCACGCTGGCGTATCAAGGCTATGGGCAAGGTGCCGACCGAACGCTGATCCGCGGCCTGACCGGGCTGCTGCCGCGGCTGCCGGACTTGACGCTCGTGCTTCGGGTCAGCCCCGGCGTGGCCGCGGCGCGGATGGCCGCCCGGCGGCAGGGACTCGACCGCTACGAACGGATGGATGCCGCGTTTCATGCGAGGGTGGCGCAGGGGTTCGCCGAGATCGCCGCAGCCGCGCCGGAGCGCTGCCGGGTGATCGACGCCGATGGCACGGTAGCGGAGGTCCACGCCGCCATCATGGCCGCCGTGATGGCGGAGGTGGGCTGATGCTGCCGCCGCGGGAGAACCCGGTGATGTTCGGGCATGCCGACGCGGAAGCGACGTTCCGCCAAGCGCTCGAGGCCGGCCGGATGCACCATGCCTGGCTGCTGACCGGGCCGACGGGGGTTGGTAAGGCAACGCTCGCATACCGGCTGGCACGGTCGGTGCTGTCGCCCGGCGCCGACCCGAATGCGCCGTCGAACCCAGTGTTCCGCCGGGTCGCCGCCGGCAGCCATGCCGACCTGCTGACGATCGAACGGGCGTTCGACGAGAAGCGCAAGCGGACGAAGACGACGATCGCGGTCGAGCAAACCCGGTCGATCGGCGGGTTCATGCACCTGACCGCGGCCGAGGGCGGGTGGCGCGTGGTGGTGGTGGACGGGGCCGACGACATGAACCTCAACGCGGCCAACGCGCTGCTGAAGGTGCTCGAGGAGCCGTCGCGGCGCGGTCTGTTGTTCCTGACCGCCGACGCGCCCGGGCGCTTGCTGCCGACCATCCGCAGCCGGTGCCGCCGGCTGCAGCTCAACCCTTTGGCCGCGGCGGAGATGGACGCGGCGCTGCGGCACTTGCTGCCCGACATCGAGCCGGCCGAGCGGTCGCGGCTGGCGGCGATCGCCGAGGGCGCACCGGGGCAGGCCGCGGCGCTGGCGGGCGAGGGGGCGCTGGCGGTCGCGGCGCTGGTCGATCAGGTTCTGGCCGAGGTGCCGCGGGTCGGCGCCGTTGCGCATGCACGAGGTCGCGGACCGGGCAACGCGGACCGAAACCGGCTTCTCGACCTTCATGGCGCTGCTGCAGTCCGGGCTCGGCAAGGCGGTGCGTCGCGCGGCCATGAACGGGGAGGCGGGCTGGGCCGGTGGACGGGCCCTGGCGGAATGGGGCGAAGTGTGGCACGCGCTGGGGCGCCTGCAGGATGAGACGGAGCGGTTCAACGGGGACAAGCGCACCGCCATCGTCGCGGGGCTGGAGTTGCTGACCGACCGATGAAACCAACCTTCTATGTCACGACACCGATCTACTATGTGAACGGCGCGCCGCATATCGGGCACGCCAACACGTCGGTGGCGGCCGACGTGCTGGCCCGCTGGAAACGGCTCGACGGCTACGACGTGCTGTTCCTGACCGGCACGGACGAGCACGGGCAGAAGGTGGAGAAGGCGGCGCGCGACGCCGGGCTCGATCCGCAGGCGTTCACGGACCAGGTTGCGGCGCAGTTCGTCGCGATGGGCGAGCTCATGGGGCTGTCGAACGACCAGTTCATCCGCACTACCGAGCCGCGGCACCAGGCCGGCGAGCCAGGCCTTGTGGACGCGGCTGGTCGAGCGGGGCGAGATCTACCTCGGCCAGTATGAAGGCTGGTATGCCGTCCGCGACGAGGCGTTCTATGCCGAGGACGAGACCGCGCTGCGTCCCGACGGCTCACGCTACGCGCCGGCCACGGGCGCACCGGTGGAGTGGGTGAGGGAGCCCTCCTACTTCTTCCGGCTGTCGGCGTGGCAGGACCGGTTGCTGGCGCTGTACCGAGGATGTGCCGGACACGGTGATGCCGCCGGGGCGCAAGCGCGAAGTGGTCAGCTTCGTGCGCGGCGGATTGACCGACCTTTCGGTCAGCCGCACCAGCTTCAAGTGGGGCATCCCGGTGCCGAACGACCCGGATCACGTGATGTACGTTTGGCTGGACGCGCTGACCAACTACATCACGGCACTCGGCTACCCGGATCAGACCACCGATCTGTGGCGCTTTTGGCCGGCCGACGTGCACCTGGTCGGCAAGGACATCATCCGCTTCCACACCGTCTACTGGCCGGCCTTCCTGATGGCGGCCGGGCTGGAGCCGCCGCGACAAGTTTACGCCACCGGCTGGTGGACCGTGCGCGGCGAGAAGATGAGCAAGTCGCTCGGCAACGTGACCCCGCCGGCGCGAACTGGTCGAAACCTATGGGCTCGATCCCGTCCGCTTCTTCCTGCTGCGTGAGGTGCCGTTCGGCAATGACGGCGATTTCAGCGACCAGGCGCTGATCCGGCGGCATGAACACCGAACTCGCCAACGATCTCGGCAACCTGGCGCAGCGGACCTTGTCGCAGATCGCCAAGAACCTGGGCGGCGTGCTGCCCGATGCGGCGGAGCCGACGGCGGCCGATGCCGCCTTGCTGGCCGCCGCCAACGCGCTGCCCGCGGCGCTGCGGCCGCTGCTGGACCGGCTGGCATTCGGCGATGCGATCGAGGAGGTGTGGCGGGTGATCCGCGACGCCAACGCGTACATCGACCGCGAGGCGCCATGGGCGTTGCGCAAGACCGACCCGGCGCGGATGGCGGCCGTGCTGCGGGTGCTGGTGGACGTGATGCGGCCGGTGGCGACCGTGCTGCAACCTGTGATGCCGGGCAGCATGGCGCGGATGCTGGACCAGCTCGGCGTGTCCGCGAACACGCGCGACCTCGCCGCACTCGATGTGCCGACGCCGGGCGGGCTGACGCTGCCGCCGCCGGCCGGCATCTTCCCGCGCTTCGTCGAGGCCGCGGCTTGAGGTGCAATCGCCGGCGCGGTGTCTATCTAGTGCCTCGATGCTGATCGACTCGCACTGCCACCTCGACATGTTCCCGGCCGCCGAGCGTGAGGCCGTCGTGGCGCGTGCCACCGCGGCCGGCGTGGGCGAGATGGTCTCGATCTCGACCCGGCTCGGCCAGGCGCGCAGCCTGATCGACATGGCGTCGAAGCTGCCGGCGGTGTGGTGCACCGTCGGCGTGCACCCGCATAATGCGCACGAGGAGAAGGTGCCGGCGCCCGAGACGCTGGCGGCCATGACCCGGCACAAGAAGGTCGTCGGCATCGGCGAGAGCGGCCTCGATTATTTCTACGACAAGGCGCCGCGGCCGGTGCAGCAGGCGAGCTTTCGGGCGCATATCCGGGCGGCCCGGCTGGCGGAGCTGCCGCTAGTGATCCATGCCCGCGACGCCGACGACGACATCGCGTCGATCCTGCAAGAGGAATGGGATCAAGGCGGTCCATACCCATTCCTGCTGCATTGCTTCAGCTCCGGGGCCGGCCTGGCGGAAGCCGGGTTGGCACTGGGCGGCTATGTCAGCTTCTCGGGGATCCTGACCTTTCCCAAGAGCACGGCGCTGCGTGAGATCGCGAAATCGGTGCCGGCGGAGCGGTTGCTGGTCGAGACCGACGCACCCGTTCCTGGCGCCGACCCCGTTCCGGGGCAAGCGCAACGAGCCCGCCTACGTCGCGCAGACTGCGTCCGTGCTGGCCGAGGTGCGCGGGTTGGAGCCCGCGGCGCTGGCCGAGCTGACCACCGCCAATTTCCGGCGCCTGTTCGGCAAAGCGGTCGCCTGATGCCGCGCGTGGTGATGCTGGGCTGCGGCGGCTCCGCCGGCGTGCCGCAGATCGGCGGCGCGGACGGATTCGGCGATTGGGGCGCCTGCGACCCCGCGGAGCCGCGCAACCGGCGAACCCGGTCGAGCATCGTGATCGAGGGCCCGGGCGGCCGATTGCTGGTCGATACCTCGCCGGACATGCGGGCGCAGTTGCTGGCATGCGGGGTGCCCGGGGTGGACGCCATCCTGTTCACCCATGCGCACGCCGACCACGTGCTCGGCTTGGATGACGTGCGGATCCTGAACCGAGTTGCCGGCCGGCCACTCGACGCTTATGCGACCGAGCGGACCTTGCACGAGCTCGAGCAACGGTTCGAATACGCGTTCAAGCCATGGCAGCCGCCGCACTTCTTCCGGCCGGTGCTGGTGCCGAATGCGGTGCGGTTCGATGGCTCGATCGACGTCGTCGGCCTGCGGCTCAGGCTGTTCGAGCAGGACCATGGCTTCCAGCCGACGCTGGGGTTCCGGGCCGGCGGCTTTGCGTATTCGACGGATGTCGTCCAACTCGGGGAGGACGCGCTGTCGATTTTGGAAGGCGTGGACACCTGGGTCGTGGACTGCTTCCAGCGTCAGCCGCACAAGACGCATGCCAACCTGGAGCAGGTCGTCGCCTGGTGCCGGCGCGTGAAGCCGCGGCGGGTGGTGCTGACCCACATGGGCTACGACATCGACTGGGAGTGGCTGCAGCGGCGGCTGCCGCCAGGCTTCGAGCCCGGCCACGATGGGCTGGTGCTGGAGCTGCCGGAGGACGGTCTATCCTCATGAGCGACGCCTGCATTTTCCATAATATGCATTATCGGACTATAGCAGACTTGCGGCACGACCGGTGCCGGGACAAGCGCGAGCGATGCCCGGCGAAGCCTTGACCCCGCCCTCTCAGGATGCCGAACCGCTGGTGCAGACGGCGCGGTTGCTGGCGCTGATGTCGGCACTCCGCGATCCCGCCGGCGGTTGTCCCTGGGATCAGGTGCAAACCTTCGACACGATCGCGCCGTACACGATCGAGGAAGCCTACGAGGTCGCCGACGCGATTGCCCGGCGCGACATGACGGCGCTGCCGGACGAGCTCGGCGACCTGCTGTTCCAGGTGGTCTATCACGCACGGATGGCCGAGGAAGCCGGCCTGTTCGGCTTCGCCGACGTCGCGCAGGCGATTACCGACAAGATGATCCGCCGCCACCCGCACATCTTCGCCGCGGCCACCGCGGCTCCGGGCGCATCGAGTGCCACCTGGGAGGCGCATAAGCAGGCGGAACGCCGGGCGCGGGCCGAGCACGGCACGCTGGCGGGCATCCCGGCCGGGTTACCGGCGCTGACCCGCGCGCTGAAGCTGACGCAGCGGGCCGGCCGGGTCGGGTTCGACTGGCCGGACGCTGGGCAAGTGCTGGAAAAGCTCGAGGAGGAGATGGCCGAGGTGCGCGCCGAACTGCCCGGCGCCGACCCCGCCCGTTTGGCCGACGAGGTCGGGGACCTGCTGTTCGTCGCCGCCAACTTGGCGCGCAAGCTCGGCCTCGACCCCGAGGCGTGCCTGCGCGGCGCCAACGACAAGTTCGAACGTCGGTTTACCGCAGTCGAGGCGCGGCTGGCCGAGCGAGGCCTTGCGCCGGCCGACGCGACGCTTACGGCAATGGAAGCGGAGTGGGTCGCGGTGAAGGCAGCCGAACGCCGCTGATCCCGCCGCCTACTCGTCGGCCGCGAACAGCAGCCCGTGCAGCGCCTCCCAAGCGGTCCGGTCGGGGGCGCAGATCATGCCGCCATCGGTGACGGCGGGATCATAGGCCCGGCCGTCCAGCCGTCGCCACGTAGCCGCCAGCCTCCTGGTGCAGCAGCACGCCGGCCGCGTGGTCCCAGGGCAGCAGCCGGTTGTACACGGAGTAATGGCAATGCCCCGCCGCCATCAGCCGGTATTGGTGCGCGGCGCAGCGGTAGTCCCAGGACGAACCCACCAGCGGCAGCCGAGCGCAGACCCGGCTGCGCCGCGGCTCCGGCATGTAGCGCCAGGAGATCGAGCCCGACATATCCGCGGGCGCCGCGGCCGGAGCGACACGCATCGTCGTCCGGCGTCCGTCCGGCGTCGCGATCCAGGCCCCCTCGCCCGCCAGCGCCATCGCCGTGTCGTCGCCGACCGGGTCGTGGATGATGGCGCCCACCGTCTGCCCGGACGCCACCACCGCCACCATCACGCCGAACAACGGCAAGCCGGAGGCGAAATTGTAGGTGCCGTCGATCGGGTCGAGCACGAAGCACAGCGGCGCCGTGCCGACCTGCGCCAGCAACGACGGATCGCGGGTGGCCGCTTCCTCGCCGACCACCGCGCAGCCCGGATGCAGGCGGGCGAGGCCGGCGGCGAGCCGAGCCTCGGCCGCCTCGTCCGCGACCGTGACGAGGTCCATCGGCCCCGACTTCTCCATCACGTCGCCGGCGCCGAGCTTGCGGAAGCGCGGCATGATCTCCGAGCGGGCCACGGCGCGAACGAGTTGCTCCACCTCGGCCAGCGCGGCCGCGGAGAACCGACCGGCGGCGTCGGTCAATGCTCGCGCTCGAACCGCGCCCGGTCGGCGGGCAGCATGCGCACCTTGAGATGCAGCCCGTCCTCCGCGTCGGCGCGGTCGAGCACCTCGCCGTGCTGGTATAGCCAGGCAAGGCCGGCGCCGTCGGCCGGCGGCAGCACGTAGTCGGCGATCTCCATGCCGGCCGAGATCCGGGCGTCGATCGCCGCCTGCAGCGCCGGCAGCCCCTCCCCGGTCATGGCCGACACCGCCACGCAATTCTCACGCTCCGGCACTTGGTCTGGGCCGCCCACCAGGTCGGACTTGTTCAGTACCTCGATAGTGCGCGCCGGCCAGCTCGGGTCAAGCGTGCCGTCCCGCACCATGCCGTCCAGCACCTCCAGCACGTCCGCCCGCTGCGCGGCGCTGTCGGGGTGGGCGATGTCGCGCACGTGCAGGATGACGTCCGCCTCGGCGACCTCCTCCAAGGTGGCGCGGAAGGCCGCAACCAGCTCGGTCGGCAGGTCGCTGATGAACCCCACGGTGTCCGACAGGATGACCCGGCGCCCGGACGGCATGTCGAGGCCGCGCATCGTCGGGTCGAGGGTCGCGAATAGCTGGTCCTCCGCCATCACCGACGAGCCGGTCAGCGCGTTGAACAGCGTGGACTTGCCGGCATTGGTGTAGCCGACCAGGGCGACGATCGGATACGGCACGCGGCTGCGCGCTGCCCGATGCAGGCCGCGGGTGCGGCGGACTTGTTCCAGCTCCTTCTTCAGCCGCACGATGCGGTCGCCGATCAGCCGGCGGTCGGCCTCGATCTGGGTTTCGCCGGGGCCGCCCAAGAACCCGAAGCCGCCGCGCTGCCGCTCCAAGTGGGTCCAGGACCGCACCAGCCGGCTGCGCTGGTACTCGAGATGGGCCAATTCGACCTGCAGGATGCCTTCCCGGGTCCGGGCGCGTTCCCCGAAAATGTCGAGGATCAGCCCGGTGCGGTCGATCACCTTGCAATCCCAGGCCCGTTCCAAATTGCGCTGCTGCACCGGGCTCAGCTGCGCATCGACGACGGCAACCTCGACCTCCTCGGCCTTGATCGCCTGTCCCACGTTCTCGACCTGGCCTTCACCCATCAGGGTGGCGGATTTGCGGGTGCGCAGCGGGAGGATCGAGGTGTGCACCGCGACCAGCCCGATTGAGGCGGCCAAACCGACCGCCTCGGCCACTTGCGCCTCGGCGGCACGCGACGAGTTCCTGTCGCGCCGGCTTTTCCCAGGGAAGGATGACGGCCGCCCTGGTGGGGGCGGCCGCGACCTCATGCGGCGGCTGGGGCAGTGGCGGCCTCCTGACCAGCGGCGGCTTCGACCTTGGTCGGGTCGAACAATTGGATGGGGGCACCCGGCATGACCGTGCTGATGGCGTGCTTGTAGACGAGCTGGGTATGCCCGTCGCGCCGCAGCAGCACGGAGAAGTTGTCGAACCAGGTGATGATGCCCTGCAGCTTGACACCGTTGACGAGGAACACCGTCACGGGTGTCTTGCCTTTGCGGACATGATTCAGGAACACATCCTGAACATTCTGGGCTTTTTCGGCCACGTTGAGACCCTTTTGTTGTCCGGTCGCTCGAGGCGTCCGGAGATTTACCCGTCACCATGCGGACGGCAGGTCTGATTCTAACGATGCAGCGCACAACGGCAAGCATTCGTGCAGGTCACGCTCGCATCAGCGGCCAGTGACGGGGAAACCGTCGCCGCGGTCACGCGGCGCGGTTCGTCCCGCCCTGCACATGGCGGCTGAACAGCGCGAACAGGCGGCGTGTGACCGGTCCCACCTGCCCGTCCGCCACCGGACTGCCGTCGATGGCGACGACCGGTTTGACGAAGCTGGTCGCGCTGGTGATGAATGCTTCCCGCGCAGCGCGCACCTCGTCCAGGCTGAAGGCGCGCTCATCCAGGACGATGCCCTCGGCGCCCAGCTCCGCGTCCAGCGCGCCGCGGGTGCAGCCGGGCAGGATGGCGTGGCTCAGCGGCGGACAGCGCAAGGCGCCGGCCGCGTCGACGATCCAGAAGCTGGTCGCCGCCCCCTCGGTGACCATCCCCTGCGCATCGACCAGGATGGCCTCGGAGGCGCCCTGCTCGCGCGCCGCCTGCCGGGCCAGCACGTTCGGCAGCAGGCCCACCGACTTGATGTCGCACCGCGCCCAGCGCTCGTCCGGGCGGGAGATGACGGTCGTGGTCCAGCGCTCGACGTCGGTCGGAAAGGCGGCAATGCGACGCACCGTCACCACTAGGCTGGGCGGCGTGCCGTCGGCGGGGAAGACGTGGTCGCGACGGGCGACGCCGCGGGTGACCTGCATGTAGAGCAGGCCGTCCGACAACCGGTTGCGGGCCGCCACCTCCGCCAGCACGCGTTCCAGGGCGGCCCGGCTCATCGGCCGCGCGATGCGCACCTCGCGCAGCGAGCGCTCGAGCCGGGCGAAATGCAGGTCCCAATCGACGAAGCGACCGCGATGGAGGTGCACGACCTCGTAGATGCCGTCGGCGAACTGGTAGCCGCGGTCCTCGATGTTCACCGCAGCCGCATGGTGCGGCAGGTAGGCGCCGTTGACGTAAGCGATCCGGCTCATGCGGAGCGTTCGGCCTGCCGACTCAACTCGGCACCCGGTCGTCGGAGTTGACCCCGAGTTGCTTGAGCTTCCGGTGCAGCGCGCTGCGCTCCATGCCGACGAAACCGGCGGTGCGGCTGATATTACCGCCGAACCGCAGCAGCTGCGCCTGCAGGTACTGGGTCTCGAACAGGTCGCGGGCTTCGCGCAGCGGAAGCGCCATCAGGTCGGCCGACGGGTCCGAGTTCAACAAGGCGGGGGCACCCTGGCTGATCTCAGCGGGCAGCATGTCGGCGCGGATCGTATCCTGCGGCGAGCCCGGCGCCATGATCAGCAGCCAGTCCATCAGGTTCCGCAGTTGCCGGACGTTGCCGGGCCAGTCATAGGCCTGCAGCGCGGTCAGCGCGTCGGTGGACAACTCCCGGCCGGGCATGCCGGACGATTCCGCCGACCGCTCGATAAAATGGCGCGCCAGCTCCGGCACGTCTTCGCGACGTTCGCGCAGCGACGGCATGCGGATCGGCACCACGGCCAAGCGGTAGTAGAGGTCCTCGCGGAAGCGCCCGGCGGCGATTTCGGCCTGCAGGTCGCGGTTGGTGGTGGCCAGCACGCGCACGTCCACCTTGACCCGGGTCGAACCGCCGATCCGCTCGAAGGTCTGGTCCTGCAGCGCGCGGACGATCTTGCCCTGAGTCTCCAGCGGCATGTCGGACACCTCGTCCAGCAGCAAGGTGCCGCCATGCGCCCGCTCCAACACTCCGGCGCGGCGCGGCGTCGCTGCCGGGTCGGAGCCGACCTCGATGCCGAACAGCTCCTCCTCGAAGCGCGACGGGTTCAGGGTGGCGCAGTTCAGCGCCACGAACGGCCCCTCGGCGCGACGCGAGCGCTGGTGCACCATGCGTGCCGCGACCTCCTTGCCGGAGCCGGCGGGGCCGCTGATCAGCACGCGCGACCCGGTCGGCGCCACCCGCTCGATCTGGGCGCGCAGGCCGACGATGGCCGGGCTGCTGCCGGTCAGCTCCGAATCGAAGCCGGCCCGCAACCGGAGCTCGGCGTTCTCCCGCGACAGCCGCGCCGCTTCCAGCGCCCGGCGCACAATCAGCAGCAAGCGGTCGGACTTGAACGGCTTCTCGATGAAGTCGTAGGCGCCGTGCTGGATCGCCGACACCGCGGTCTCGATGGTGCCGTGGCCGCTGATCATCACCACCGGGACATGCGGCTCCTCGACGTGCATCGCTTGCAGGATACCGAGCCCGTCGAGCTTGGAGCCTTGCAGCCAGACGTCGAGGATCACGAGCGAAGGGCGTCGATGGCGGAATGCGGCGACGGCGGCATCGCTGTCGCCAGCCTGCCGCACGGCGTAGCCCTCGTCTTCCAGTACGCCCTCGATCAGCATCCTGATGTCGGGCTCATCGTCGACGATGAGGATGTCCTGTGGCATATCGGTTGTGTAACCCGGTTTGTGCGGTACGAAAAGCGCACCATCCGGTCTGGTGCGTTGCGCGCCGGTTTGGACCGTAACGTTCAGCCGTCCGCCGTCGGTCGTCAGCTGGTACGGGTTTCGCCTTGCGCCTCGATCAAGGCCGGCGCCAGCAGCGGCAAAGCCAGCGTCGCGACCGCGCCGGGGCCGTCGGCGCGGTCGTCCAGTTCGAGCCGGCCGCCATGGTCCTCCATGATCTTCTTGACGATCGCGAGACCGAGTCCCGTGCCCTTCACCTTATGCGTCACGTATGGCTCGGTCAGCCGGGCGCGGTCCTGCTCCGGCAAGCCCACCCCGTCGTCCTGCACCCGGATCAGCGCCATCCCGTCGGCTGCGACGACCTGGACGCCGATGTGTCCGGCGGGCTCGCCCTCCGCCCGCGACCGCATGGCGACGGCGTCGGCGGCATTCTGCAGCAGGTTCGTCAACGCCTGGCCCAGCAGGCGGCGATCGCAATTGGCCAGCGGCCCACGGTCCGGGATGTCGGTGGTCCAGACGATCTCCGGCCGGGCGCTCCGCTGCAGGATCAGCGCCTCGCGGGCGATCCGGCCCACGTCCTCCTGCCGCATCACCGGTTGCGGCATGCGGGCAAAGGCGGAGAATTCGTCGACCATGCGGCCGATGTCGCCGACGTGGCGGACGATGGTGTCGGCGCATTGCGCGAACGTATCGGGGTCCGATGTGATCTCGCGGGTGAACCGCCGCTTCAAGCGCTCGGCGCTGAGCTGGATCGGCGTCAGCGGGTTCTTGATCTCGTGGGCGATGCGGCGCGCGACGTCGGCCCAGGCGGCCTTGCGCTGCGCCGATTGCAGCTCGGTGATGTCGTCGAAGGTGACGACGTAACCCCCTGCCCGGCCGCGGCTGTCGGCGCCGATTCGCACCAGCAGGGTGCGGCGGCGTTGGGTCGGGCCGATCTCCACCTCGCCGGTGCGCGCGCGGTCCGGATGGGCGATCACCTCCTCCAGCATGTCGGCGAACTGAGGCACCACGTCCCGCAACCGCTCGCCGATCGCGGCCGACAGGTCCATGCCCAGCAGGTTTCCGGCGGCGGCGTTGGGCAACTCGATCCGGCCCTCGGCGTCGAGCCCGATCACCCCAGCCGACACGCCCGCCAGCACCGTCTCGGTGAACCGCCGGCGCTCGTCGATCTGGCTGTAGGCGTCCATCAGTTCGCTGCGCTGGGCGGCGAGCTGGCCGGTCATGCGGTTGAAGGCACGCGACAGGCCGGCCACCTCGTCCTCGCTCTGCATCTCCGGAACCCGGACGCCGAGGTCGCCGGCCCGCACCCGCTCGGCGGCCAGGATCAGCCGCCCGATCGGGCGGGCGATCTGGTTGGCCAGCACGAGACCGAGCAGAACCGCCGCCGACAGCACCAGCAACGCGACCAGCGCGAAGATCAACGCGAACGTCACCTGCAGCCCGGAGCGGTTCGCGTCCAGCCGCTGATACTCGGCGACGGCCTGCTCGGTGCGGGCCATGTGGTCGAGGATCTGCGGATCGACCGGACGGCCGATCAGCAGCATCAGCGTCGGCATCGCGTTCAGCTGCACCACGGCCCGCACCTGGCTGCTGTCAGGGCCGCCGATCACCGCCACCTCGCCGCTGCGGGCCAGCTCGGTCGCGTCGCGCGGGCGCCGGGTCGACGCCGTAGCCCGACATCACGCCCACCCCGGCGATGACCTGGTTCGTCACCGGCTCGTAGATGATCGCCTCGGTCAGCCCGCGCAGCACCGTCTGGGTCTGCAGGATCTGGCCGAACGTGTAGGGGTCGTTGGCCAGGATCTGCCCGGCGCGGGCGAGGTCGTTGGCCATGCCCAGCGCGTCGGTGCGGATGTTGTTGCGATGCTCCTCGAGATAGCCGCGCGATGCCTCGAGGCTCTCGTTGAGCGCCGTGCGGACGCGGTCGTTGAACCAGGCCTGGATGCCGAGGTTGAAGAACGCCGTTGCGAACACGGCCACGACGATGGTCGGCGTGACCGCGACCACGCTGAACAGCAGCACCAGCCGGACGTGCAGGCGGGATCCGGCCGAGCCGCGCCGCCGCTCCACCCAGACCCGGGTGAGCCGCCCGGCCAGCACGGCGCCGAGCAGCAGCAGCACGACGAGGTTGGACAGCACCAGGGCGAAGATGAGGTTCGGCCGCCGCGACAGCCCGACGCCGCCCGACAGCACGATGAAGGTGCCGACGCCCAGCGCCAGCGCGAGCGCTGCCAGGAGCAGGGTGACGAACTTGCCGAGCATCGAGTTCGACCAGCCGGCGCGCCAGGGACGGCGCCCGTTCACCCGGTCGCAGCGAGCGGCGGTCGAACGGTGCGTTCATGCGTCAGCGGGTTCCTTCGCCCCGTGGGTCAGGTCGATAGCATAAGCCACGGCCCGGACCACATCTCAGCCGATCCCGCGCACGACCGGGATATCCAGGTCGCGGATCTTCTTGCGCAGGGTATTGCGGTTCAAGCCCAGCATCGCCGCCGCCTTGATCTGATTGCCGCGCGTGGCGGACAGCGTCATCTGGATCAACGGCCGCTCGACCTCGGCGATCACCTGGTCGTAGATGTCGCGCATCGGCATGCCGTCCCGGCTCGCGGCCAGGAAGCTGCGGATGTGCCGCTCGACCGCCAGCGCCAGCGGCTCCGGCGCGCCGGTCCCGGCCGCCGGGGCGTCGTTGCCGCCGGTGCTTTCGGCGAGCTCCGCATGGATGATGTCGGCGGTGATGACTTCCTGCGGGTAAAGCGCCGCCAGCCGGCGCATCAGGTTCTCGAGCTCGCGCACGTTGCCGGGCCAGCGATGCTGGCGCAGCCCGTCGAGCGCGGATTGGTCGAGGCTTTTGCCGGCCAAGCCCGACTTCGCGCGCCTTCTCGAGGAAATGCCGCGCCAGGACCGGGATGTCCTCCAGCCGCTCGCGCAGCGGCGGCAACCGGATCGGCACCACGTTGAGCCGGTAGAACAGATCCTCGCGGAACTGCCCGGCGCGGATCGCCTGGCGCAGGTCGCGGTGCGTCGCCGCCACGATGCGGGCGTTGGCGCGGATCGGCTGCCGCCCGCCCACGGTGGTGAACTCGCCTTCCTGCAGCACCCGCAGCAGCCGGGTCTGCGCCTCGGCCGGCATGTCGCCGATCTCGTCGAGGAACAGGGTGCCGCCGGCGGCCTGCTCGAAGCGGCCCTGGGCACGGTTCATCGCGCCCGTGAACGAGCCGCGCTCGTGCCCGAACAACTCGCTCTCGATCAGCTCGCGCGGGATCGCCGCCATGTTGATGGCGACGAACGGGCCGGTGCGGCGGCGGCCGTAATCGTGCAGCGCGCGCGCGACCAGCTCTTTGCCGGTGCCGCTTTCGCCGTTGACCATGACGGTGAGGTCGGTGGTCGTGAGCCGGGCGATCGAACGATAGATCTCCTGCATCGCCACGCTGCGGCCGATCAGCGGCAGCCGCTCCTCGCTGTCGCGGGCTTCCGGCGCCGGCGCGTCGGCCGGGTCGGACGGGGACGCCAGAGCGCGGCCCACGACCGCCAGCAATTCCTTTAGATCGAATGGCTTCGGCAGGTATTCGAAGGCGCCGCGCTGCGCCGCCTTGACCGCGGTCATCAAGGTCGATTGCGCGCTCATGACCACGACGCGCAGTTCGGGCCGCACCCGGCGGATACGCGGGATTAGGTCGAGCCCGTTCTCGTCGGGCATGACCACGTCGGTGATCACGAGGTCGCCCTCCCCGTCCTCGACCCAACGCCACAGCGTCGCGGCGTTGCCGGTGCAGCGCACCTGGTACCCGGAGCGGCCGAGGGCCTGTGTCAGCACGGTACGGATGGAGCGGTCGTCGTCCGCGATCAGGACGGTGGGTGGTGTCATGCGGCGCTTGTCATGGGTTGGATCCTAGCGTGCTGATCAGGGTGCGTCGGCGTCCGCCTCGGTCAGCACCGGCAGGCACAAGCGGAATTCGGTCCGGCCCGGCCTGCTGTCAACCTCGATGAGCCCGTCATGGTCGCCGACGATCTTGGCAACCAGTGCAAGACCGAGGCCGCTGCCCGACGGTTTGCCGCTGACGAACGGATCGAACAGATGCGGCCGGATATCCTCCGTAATGCCAGGCCCGTTGTCGCGCACCGTCACCACCAGCGGCAGATGCTGGCGCTGACCGCTACCGGGCACGGCCAAACGCAGGCCATGCTGGTAGGCGGTGGTGAGCGTGATCTCCCCGGCGTTGCGCTCGACGATGCCTGCATCCGACAGGATGCTTTCCGCGGCGTTCTTGACGAGGTTGAGAATCACCTGGATCAGCTGGTCGCGGTTGCCCCAGACCGGAGGCAGCGACGGATCGTAAACCTCGTGTATGCGCAGCGTCTGGGCAAACCCGGTATGGGCCAGCCGGCGCACGTGTTCGAGCACCCGATGGATGTTGACCGCCCGGCGCTCGATCGGCTTCTCGCCGAATACCTCCATGCGGTCCACCAGGGCGCGGATCCGGTCGGCCTCGTCGCGGATCAGCACCGTCAGCTCGCGGTCGCCGTCGGACACGCTGGCTTCGAGCAACTGGGCAGCGCCGCGGATACCGGACAACGGGTTCTTCACCTCGTGCGCCAGGATCGCCGACATGCCGCTCACGCTGCGGGCGGCGCCGCGGAACGCCATCTGCCGATCGAGCGCCCGCGCTGCAGAGCTGTCCGCCAGGGTCACCAGCACCGCGCCGGGCTCCTCGCTCAGCGGCGTGCCTTGGACGGTGATGCCCCGCTTGTGCAGCCGCGGGCTTTCCAGTGCCAGATCGTGGTCGACAATCGTCGCGCCATGGCTGCGGACTTGGTCGAGCAGGTTGAAGATCGGGTTGTCCTCGGGAAGCAGCACGGACAGCCGGATCTGGGCCAATTGCAGCATCGACAGCCCGAGGAATTGCTCCGCGGCATGGTTGGCGTAGCGGAAGCCGTTCGCGGCATCGAGCAGCAGCGTCGGCACCGGCAGCGCGTCCAGCATCGCCATACCATCGGGGGCGGCCGGCCGGTCAGCGGCCGGCTTGACCAGGGCAAGGTTGTGGCGTGCGGTCATGCGGCGAGCGCGTCCGGCTCGGGACGCACGGCGGCGCGGCTGGCGCCGGCCTCGATCAGCGGGTCGTAGAAGCGGTCGATCAGTTCGCGCACCGCTTCGGCCGAAGGCGTGCGGTTGACGGCGGCGCGGAACTCGGCCGAGCCGAACAGTCCGCGCGAGTACCAGGACACGTGCTTGCGCGCGACGCGCACGCCGGCTTCCTTGCCGCAATGGATCAGCATCGCCTCGTAATGCTCCATAAGGACACGCTTTTGTTCGGCCAGAGTTCGGCTCGGCTTGCGGCACCCCGGACTGCAAGAAGCGGGCGACAAGGGCGGTGAACCAGGGCCGGCCGTAGCAGCCGCGGCCGATCATCACGCCATCCGCGCCGGACTGCTCCAGCGCGTCGGCCGCGTCCTGCTCGGTTAGGATGTCGCCATTGGCGATCACCGGGATGCTCACCGCCGCCTTCACCCGGGCGATGAAGCGCCAATCGGCCGTTCCCGTGTAGAATTGCTGCCGGGTGCGGCCGTGCACCGTCACCATCCGGATGCCGCACGCCTCGGCGATGCGGGCCAGGTTGGGCGCGTTGAGGTTGGCGTGGTCCCAGCCCATGCGCATCTTGAGCGTGACCGGCACCGCCACCGCATTGACCGTCGCCTCCAGCAACCGCGCCGCGGCGACCTCGTCGCGCATCAGCGCCGACCCGGCGGATTGGCCCACCGCCACCTTCTTCACCGGGCAGCCGAAGTTGATGTCGACCAGGTTGGCGCCGTGGCCGACCGCGATCCGCGCCGCTTCCGCCATCGCGGCCGGCTCGCACCCGGCCAGTTGCACCGACGCCGGGCCGCCGCTGCCGTCCACCTCGGCCATACGCAGCGTGGTGCGGTTCTCCCGCACCATTGCCCAGGACGCAATCATTTCCGACACGACCAGCCCGGCGCCGTGCTGCTTCGCGAGGCGGCGGAACGGCAAGTCGGTGACCCCGGACATCGGCGCCAACACGACGGGCGTTTCGAGACGGATCGCGGTCGGCCCGCTGCCAAGCATGATCGGCGCGATTCGCGAAGTTTGCTGCTGGTTGCACATGATTTGGGCAAATTACGGTGTTGCAGCGCCGCATGCAACGGCTCTCCGCGTGAGACACGGCTCGGGTTGACGCCCGTCCGGGCGGGCCGCATTGAGGCAGCCATGCGCGTCGCCGCCCTCCTGGTCGCTGCCGGCTCCGGATCCCGGTTCGGGACCGACCAGCCGAAGCAGTTCACGTCCTGTGCCGGCCGGCCGGTGCTGCGCTGGGCGGCCGAGTCCTTGCTGGCCGAGACGGACCTGCTGCAGCCGGTCGGCGACGCCGAGCCGATCGCCGCGGCGCTGCACGGGTTGCCGGTCCTGCCGGCCGTCGCGGGTGGCCCCACGCGGCAGGACAGCGTGCGCCTCGGGCTCGAGGCCTTGGCGGCGCATGACCCCGAGCTCGTGCTGGTGCATGACGGCGCGCGGCCGTTCATCCCCCCCGGCACGGTCGCCGCCTTGCGGACGGCGCTGCAGGCCGCGCCGGGTGCGATCCCGGCCGTTCCGGTCGCCGACACGCTCAAGCGCGCGTCGGCCGGCCGGATCGACGCGACGGTGTCGCGCGACGGCCTGTTCCGGGCGCAGACGCCGCAGGCGTTCCGGTTCCCGCTGCTGCTCGCGCTGCATCGCGAGGGGGTGCTCGGCGCGACGGACGATGCCTCGCTGCTGGAGGCGGCGGGTCACGCGGTGGCGCTGGTGCCGGGCTCCGACGACAACATCAAGCTGACTTATCCGGAGGACCTGGTGCGATTGGAACGCGTGCTGCATCCGGCGTTGTTTCCGCGCACCGGCACCGGTTTCGACGTCCACGTCCTGGTGGAGGGCCGGCCGCTGATCCTGTGCGGGATCACGGTGCCGCATGAGCGTGGTCTGGCCGGCCATTCCGATGCCGATGTCGGCATCCATGCCTTGTGCGACGCGATCTACGGCGCCTTGGCCGAGGGCGATATCGGCCGCCATTTCCCACCGAGCGAGGCCACCTGGAAGGACGCCGACAGCGCCCGCTTCCTCCGCCACGCGGCCGAGCGGGTCCGGGCGCGTGGCGGCCGCATCGGCAACGTCGACGTCACCCTGATCTGCGAGCAGCCGAAGATCACCCCGCACGCGCCGGCGATGATCGCCCGGGTCGCCGAGCTGCTCGCGACCACGCCCGACCGGGTTTCGGTCAAGGCGACCACGACGGAGCGACTTGGCTTCGCCGGGCGCGGCGAGGGGATCGCCGCGCAGGCGGTGGCAACGCTCCTGCTGCCGGACTGAGCCCGCCCTTGCCGGCGCGCCCCTCACCCGTCCTGCTATGGACGGTCCTGGGCGGGCTGCTCGCCTACGCACTGGCCGGCAGCCTGGTGGCCTTCATCCCGAGCGAGCTGGTGATCGCACGGCTCCGTTCGCTCGGCGGCTCCGGCGACGTCTCGGGGGAGATCACGGCCCGCTACATCGCATTGGCCGAGCGCGCGCGGGTCACGTCCGCGGTCCTGCTCGCGGGCTGGATGCTGCTGGTGCTGGCGCGAGAGCGGCTGGCCGGCGCACTTGGCCAGGGCTTGGCGTCCATCCGCGCCATTACCCGTGCGGCGCCCGGGCGGTTGCGGCAGGCCAGCCGCTCCGCCTTGTCCGAGCATCGGCCCGAGACCGTGCTATTCCTGGCCATCCTGCTGGCCGGCGTCGCGCTCCGGCTGCATTACATCGGCCGCGACATCCGCCACGACGAAGCCTGGACCTACGTCGTTTATGCGCGCCGCCCCGTGTATCTGACGCCGGTGCTGCTGACCGACGTCAATCATCACCCGCTCAACACTTTGCTGATCCAGCTTTCCGTGGCGCTGTTCGGTGATCCGGTCTGGGCGCTGCGGCTGCCCGCGTTCCTGTTCGGGGTGGGCTGCATCCCCGCCGCCTACGCATTGGCCCGCAGCCTGGGCGGGCCAGGGGCGGGGTTGATCGCGGCGGCCCTTGTATCCGGCGCATCGCCGCTGCTGGAGTTCTCGGTCAACGCTCGCGGCTACAGCGCGGTCGCGTGCTGTTCCCTGCTCATGCTGTGGGCCGGGCAGCGCGCCATCCGCTCGGGCGGCGTGTCCACCTGGCCGGCGGCGGTGCTCGCAGGCGTCGTCGGCAGCTACGCGAACATCGTCATGATCCTGCCCGGCATCGCTGCCTTCACCTGGTTCGCGATCCTCGCCGCAAACGCGGACCGCCGCGCCGCGGGGCCGCGGGCGCACACGGTGCTGCTTGCCGGCTTGGCGACGGTTACGGGAACGCTGCTCCTTTACGTCCCGTTCTTCACCGTCAGCGGGTGGGACGCGATCACGTCCAGCCAGGGCATCAAGGCGCGCGCCAGCGTCGTCGCCGTCCTGCAGACCCTCCCGCATTTCACCGGCGACCTGATCCGGAACTGGTCACGCGACGTAAGCCCGGTCGCGGGTTGGACCGCTCTGGCCGCGGCACTCGCGGCGCCGCTGCTGGCCCGGCATGGCCGGCCGCAAGCCGGCGGGCTGCTGCTTGCGATCGCCCCGGCGCTGATCTTCCAGTTCGCCGTCGTGCGTGATCCGGGCCCTGCGCGAATTTGGCTGCCATTCCTGCCGGTGCTGCTCGTGCTGCTGGCGATGAGCCTCGACGGGATCGCCGGACGATGGCGGCCGAGCGCTCCGGGCGGGCTTGCGGTGGTGCTGACCGCGCTTCTCGCCGCGTCCGTCCTGCGCAGCGGGACATTGTTGTCGTCGACCGAAACGGCCTATTTTCCCGGTGCCCGCCGCGTGGCCGCAAGCCTCGTCGGCATGAGTTCGACCGACTTGTTCGTGACCCCCGAGGTGCGCGGGGACGAAGTCGTCTACTACGCCCTGCGCAATGGGTTGATTTTGGAAACGATTTGAACCACCGAAACGCTCCGGTGGTTTCGGGCCAAGGGCGCCGCCGGGGCCTCGCGCCCGGGCATTGTCCGATTGCTCAGGGACGGTGCCGTGCCCGAGTGTTCCTTGGCGGACTGCACGAGGCAGATCGAACAAGCGGCGCCGTTACGAACGGCATTCGAGCCGACGACAGAAGGGGCGGGCTACCAGATTCTCGCTGCCGAGCGGAAGTAAACCAACCCGGGCGTTGGTCGGAGCGGCGGGATTCGAACCCACGACCCCCAGTCCCCCAGACTGATGCGCTACCAGACTGCGCTACGCTCCGACCGCGAGCGCGGTGTAACAGCCTCCGCCCCAGGGAGCAACCGGGCCGGTCAGGGGAGCAGGCGGCGCAATGCGGTGAGTTCGTTGAGCGCGTCGGTCAGCAGCGCCCGCAACCGGCGGACCTCGTCCGCCTGACTTGGCGCAGGATCCAAGCTGCCGGGCTCCATCACGGCTGGCGGAACCACCGTCGCACGCTCGACTTCCGCGGCCGCCCGCTCGGCGGCCGGCGCGGGCGGGATGTCGTCGGACAGTTGCCCGCCGCCTTCCCGGAGCAATCGCTGCACACCCTTGATGGTATAGCCCTGGATGTAGAGCAGGTCCGAGATGCGACGCAGCAGCTGGATGTCGTCCGGACGATAGTATCGCCGGCCCCCGCCGCGCTTTAGCGGCTTCACCTGCGGGAACTTGGTTTCCCAGAAGCGCAGGACATGCTGCGGGATGTGCAGTTCGTCCGCGACCTCGCTGATGGTGCGGAATGCGTTCGGCGCCTTCTTGGCCCGGCTGCGGGCCGGATCAGCGACCGACACTTGGCCGGAGTCCAGCCGCGTCGGATCGGGCGGCAGCAAGTCCGGAAATCCGCTCATTCGTCGTCCGTCAGTGGGATGGCAGTCCCGTTCACGTGTGCCTTCAGCACTTGGCTGGGACGGAACGTCAGCACCCGGCGCGGCAGTATCGGCACTTCCACCCCGGTTTTCGGATTGCGGCCGATACGGCGGCCCTTCTGTCTTACAGAAAAGGTCCCGAACCCGCTGATTTTAACGGATTCTCCGGCCTCGAGAGCGGCCGACATACGCTCCAGCACGGTTTCCAGCAGCGCGGCGGAATCGTTTCGCGACAACCCGACCTGGGCGTAGATGGTTTCGGCAAGCTGGGCGCGCGTGACCGTGCTCATGCCGGGCAAGCTAAGCACAGGGATGATGAGGGTCAAGCAAACCACTTGACCTTAAACAATTCCCGACACCGTGTGGTGCGAGCGACACACCGGGACGGCGTCCCAGCCACATGCGATCACATGCGGACGAGCGCCGATCCCCAGGTCAGGCCGCCACCCAGCGCCTCCATCAGCACGAGGTCACCGGGCCGGATGCGGCCGTCGATCACCGCCTCGGCCAAGGCCAGCGGGATGGAGGCGGCCGAGGTGTTGGCGTGGCGGTCCACCGTCACCACCACGCGCTTCGGATCGAGGCCCAGCTTCTTGCCCATCGCGTCGATGATGCGCTGATTGGCCTGATGCGGCACCAGCCAGTCGACGTCGGCATGGACGAGGCCATTGGCCGCCAGCGCCTCGTCCACGACGGCGGCCAGCTTGCCGACCGCATGCCGGAACACCTCACGGCCGTTCATCACGAGGTGACCCGACATCTCCGACCGGCCGACCGCGCCATCCACGTAAAGGATGTCGCCCAGCGTGCCCTGGGCATGCAGGTGCGTCGACAGGATGCCCGGTGCGGCCGGGCTTCGCTCGCCCTCGGCTGCGCGGACGAACACGGCCCCGGCGCCGTCACCGAACAGCACGCAGGTGCCGCGGTCGGACCAGTTGAGGATGCGCGAATAGACCTCGCTGCCGATCACCAGCACGCCCCGAACCTGGCCGGAGCGGATCATGCCATCCGCCAGCGAGAGGGCGTAGACGAAGCCGCTGCAGGCGGCCGAGATGTCGAAGCCGAAACCCTGGCCGATGCCGAGCTCGGCCTGGACACGCAACGCGCTGGCCGGGAAGGCTTGGTCAGGCGTGCCGGTCGCGAGGATCACCGCGTCCACCTCGTCCGGCGACGCGCCGGCCCGGTCGAGCGCCTCTCGCGCTGCTGCGGCGCCCATGAAGGCGCAGGTTTCGTGCGGACCGGCCAAATGGCGTTGCCGGATGCCGGTGCGCTCCCTGATCCACTCGTCCGAGGTGTCGACCCGCTCGGACAGCTCGGCGTTGCTCACCACGCGCTCAGGCAGATAACGGCCGACCCCCGCCAACACCGCGCGCGTCATCAGACAGCGGCGGCCAAGGTCGGGCGTCCGAGCCGCTCGATCTGCTCGAGGCCGAGGCGGATCTTCTCGTTGAAGCCGTGGGTGACCATGTCCATGGCGACGTCCACCGCGTGTGCGAAGCCCTCTGCGTCGGTGCCGCCATGCGACTTCACCACGACGCCGTTCAGGCCCAGCATGACAGCGCCGTTGTAGCGCCTCGGGTCGAGCCAGAGCCGCATCCGGTCCAGCCCCGGCTTGGCGAGCAGGTAGGCGATCCGTGCCGGCGATGCTGCCGCGGAATATTTGCTTGAGCAGGTCGCTTGCCAGCTTCAATGCGCCCTCCCCCGTTTTCAGCGCCACGTTGCCGGTGAAACCGTCGGTGACCACCACGTCGGTGGTGCCGGCGGTGATGTCATGGCCTTCGACGAAGCCGTGAAAATTGGCGCCGATATGGCTGCGCCGCAGCACCTCGGCCGCCGCCCGCACCCGCTCGTCGCCTTTCAATTCTTCCGAGCCGACGTTCAGCAGACCGATGGTCGGCGCCGGGAGGCCCAGCACCGTGCGGGCGAACACGTCACCCATGATGGCGAACTCCACCAGATTGCGGGCGTCGCATTGCACGTTGGCGCCGAGATCGAGCATGACCACGTCGCCGCGCGCCGACGGACCGATCGCCGCCATGGCCGGCCGATCGATCCCGGGCAAGGTCTTGATGACGATCTTGGCCAGCGCCAGCAGCGCGCCCGTGTTGCCGGCGGAGACCACGCCCTGCGCCTCGCCGCCCGCCACCGCGTCGATCGCCACCCGCATGGAGGAGTTCCGCACCCGCAACGCGGCCGTGGGCTTCATCTCGCTCGGGATCGCGGCCTCGGCATGGCGCACTGTGCAGCAGCTGGCCAGGCGCTTCCGCACGGTGATCAGCGGACGCAGCCTCGTCTCGTCACCGGTCAGCAAGAAGCGCGCTTCGGGGTGCCGCTCGGCGGCGATCACGAGGCCATCGAGCACCATTTCGGGTGCTTGGTCGCCGCCCATGGCATCGATCGCCAGGCTATATGTATCGGTCACGGACGTTCCCCGGCCTCCCTCGGCGCGGCCGCCGAGCCGGCGCCGCGCCTCGTCAGACCCGGACCACGCCCTTCAGATCCTCGGCCGCTACGACCTCACGGCCGTTGTAGTGTCCGCAATGGCCACAGATATGATGCGGACGCTTAAGCTCGCCGCAGTTCGAGCACTCGCTGTAAGCCTCCGTCGGCAGCGCATCGTGCGCGCGCCGCATGCCGCGGCGGGATGGGGAGGTCTTTCTCTTGGGAACAGCCATGGATCGTTGCCCCTCCGGGCAGTGACGCGGGCGCCCAGGAAGGCGACACGGCAGTCACGATGTTGAATGCAAGGCGGGCCGTCTAGCAGAGCAGCCGGTCGCCTGCAAGTTCAGCCTAGCTTATGGCCGCGCAGGAGCGAAGCCCAGCCGGTGCCGTCCGCGTCATCCGCCGGCTCGATGCCCGCCTCGAGCTCGACCTCGAGCGCGGCCTCCGGGTGGCGCGGGTAGGGATCGAGCGCCAGTCCGAGCTGCTCGGCGGCGGCTTCGCCCAGGTCGACGATCGAGCCCTCGTAGGGGATTTCGTCGGGCGCTTCCGGATCGTCGTCCGTGCCCTCGGCACCGTCCGGCACGAACCGCAGGCTGAACTGCTCGGTCACATGCTGCTCGACGGGCTCGAGCGACACGACGCAGGTCTGCACGACGTCGGCCGCAAGCGCGCCGTTTGCCTCCACCACCGCGCCACGGCGGCGCAGGCTGAAGCGGCAGCGCAGCATCCGCACCTCCGGGATGCGCAGGCGCGCCGCGACGGCCGCGAGTTCGGCCGGCGTTGCCTCGACCGTCATCGAGGCCGGCAAGCGGTCCACGGCAACCCGGCGCGAAAGCTCGGGCGTCATGCCGCGACCGGTTCCAGCGCGGCGAAGCGCGCCGAGCCGTCGAGCAGGGCGGCGGTGGGCAGCGCGGCCAGAGCGTGCCGCCGGTGGAGCAGGATCGTTGCCAGCGCCTCTGGAACGTTCGCCGGCGGTGCGCCCCGCCATACGTTGCGGGCGAGTGCCGCGGCGAGCGCCGGCTCGTCATCGGCGGCCAGCGCCGCCTCGTAGGCTTTCGCCCGGCCGTGGAAGGCTTCCCACATCTGCTTGACCCGCTTGCCGACGGTCATGTCGCCGACGCCCATCTCGCGCAGGTTGAAGTCCATGTCGGCGAACATCGCATCGAACACCGCCTGCGCGACCGCCGGACCAGGGACGGGCTCGTTGCGGAGCCGGTCGATCAGCAGGAACACGTGGGCACCGATCATGTCGAATCGGCCATCGAGGCTGTCGGGAACCCCGTAGGTCGTATAAAACGCCGGCTCGCGCGCGGCCGCTACGGCGGCGGCGTACAGCGCAAAGCCGGTGCGCTCGTGCGTCTTGCGCCGGAACAACCCCAGCATTGCGTCCTCCAGCCTCGTCGGAATTGACATTGCGGGGCGCCCATGACACCCCCTCGCCTCAACATAGGCGCCGGATCGCGCGGTGCAACGCAGCGCCGCCGGCGCGCGCAGGCCGGGGTCGGGGGCCTCCCTCGCCAAAGCCCGACCGAAGGGGAGTTTGCAATCGTCGTGCGTGTCGGCCGGTTTTCACTCATGGTCCTGCTGCTCATCGCGCTGACGGCGTGCAGCGTCATCGAGACGCCGCGCACGCAGCGCGGCAACAAGATCGACTCCGATCAATTAAAGGAACTGGTCGTCGGCACCTCCACCAAGGCCGACGTCAGCAGCCTGTTGGGCTCGCCGACGGCGCGGGCGACGTTCGACGACAATCGGTGGCTGTATATCAGCGAAACCACCCGTACCCGGATCGGCCGCATGCCGGGGATCATGGAACAGAACGTGGTGGTGATGGACTTCGACCCGGCCGGCGTGCTGCGCGGGGTGCAGAAGTTCGGCCAGGATGACAGCCGCGATGTGGCGGTGGTGTCGCGTTCGACCCCGTCGCCGGGCAGCGAAGCGAGCTTCATGCAGCAGTTGCTGGGCAACATCGGCAAGTTCAGCACCGGTCCGACCAGCATCGGCGGCGGTGGCTCCGGCGGGTCAACCGGGCCTGGCAGCAGCGGGGCGCAGTCGGGGCTGTAGCCGTCTGGGACGGGCCGCGGAGAGCCGCGGCCCATTCGGCCGGGTCAGGTCAAAAATGGCTCCAGCCGGTCCGGGACAGTGGCATGGGGGAGCCGTCGGCGTCCTCCACGACGACGCCGTCGCCCGCGTGGAAGCGGCCGATGCGCGTGACCGGAACATTGCCGGCCGCGGCGCGCAGCGCCGTCCCGCCGCCGGACGGCACCGCCATCAGCAACTCGTAATCATCGCCGCCGGTCAGGCAGGTCTCGAGACGCCCGGCCGCCCGCGCCGCGTCCGACAACGGCACCCGCGCCGCCTCGATCAGCATGCCGAGCCGGGCGGCCCGCGCCAGATGCCCCGCGT
This sequence comes from uncultured Alphaproteobacteria bacterium, assembly GCA_963792675.1. Taxonomy (GTDB): domain Bacteria; phylum Pseudomonadota; class Alphaproteobacteria; order Acetobacterales; family Acetobacteraceae; genus JBBROS01. The sequence continues at coordinate 2,559,388 of CAWBWT010000002.1, read as the reverse complement.
CCTGGATCAGGCCGTCCGACACGTCCATGGCCGCCCGAACCAGCCCCGGGCGCAGCAGCCCCAGACGCGGGCGCGGCAGCCGGTAGCGGCCGGCCAGGAACCCGTCCGGGTCAGCCAGCTTGCCTTGCAGCGCCAACAGGCCGAGCGCGCCATCGCCGATCGTGCCGGTCACCCAAAGCTCGTCGCCGGCCTGCGCACCGCCGCGGCGAATGGCCGTCCCGGGTGCCAGATGGCCGATGCAGGTCAGCGACAGGCTGAGCGGCCCCGGCGTGGCCGTGGTGTCACCGCCTAGCAGGGTGATGCCGAACGCCGCCTGGTCCTCCGCCAGACCGGCCACGAAGCCGGCGAACCAGGCGTCCGGGGTGCCATGCGGCGCCGACACCGTCATGAGATAGGCCAATGGCTCGGCGCCCATCGCCGCCAGGTCGGAGAGGTTCACCCGCAGCAGCTTGCGCCCGACCAGGTCGGCGGGATCATCGGGCAGGAAGTGCACCCCGGCGACCATCGCGTCGGCCGTCAGCACCAGTTCTCGCTCCGGCGGCGGCCGCAGCAGCGCGGCATCGTCGAGCAGTCCGAGCCCGCCCGCCCCGGCCAGCGGGGCAAAGTGGCGGGCGATCAGGCCGAATTCGGCCGGCGTTGCAGTCAAGGCACCACGGTCACGTCGCCGGCTGGAACTCGCTTGGCCGCAGGTCACGCGCCAGGCGGTCAAGCATGCCGTTGACCATGCGCGGCTCCTCGCCGTCGAAGAAGCCGTGCGCGACATCGAGATACTCGTTGATCACGACCCGGGAGGGCGGCCCGTCCTCCATCGACAGTTCGGCGCCGCCCGCGCGCAGCACGGCGCGGAGCACCGGGTCGATCCGGGTCATCGGCCACTCGGCCGGCAAGGCCGCGGCGATCAGGGCGTCGAGCCGGTCCTGCTGCCCGACGGCGGTACGAACGATGCGGGTGAACAGCGGCACGTGCGCGTCCGGCACCCTGCCCTCCTCGAACCCACCGCCGCCCAGGTGCTCCGGCCCCGGCATCTCACCCAGGCGGTGACGGACGAACTCGTCGATGATGGTCTCGACCGTGGCGCCGCCCTGTTCGCTTTGGAACAGCGCCTGCACGGCGGCCACGCGCGACGCGGTGCGTGGGCGGCGGCCGTCGGGCCGGTTCCGGCCGGGGGCGGCCACTACGCGGCGCCCAGCCGGCGCGCGGCGGCAACCTGCAGCAACGCCGCCACGGCCGCCTCGCCGCCCTTGTTGTGCCCGTCGGCCGCCGACCGCACGACCGCCTGCTCGATCGAGTGCACCGTCAGCAGACCGCTGCCCAATGCGATGCCGAATTGCAGGGCCACGTTCATCAATCCCGCCATGCTTTCCCGGCAAATATGGTCGTAATGGTCGGTGCCGCCGCGCACGATGCAGCCAAGCGCCACGAAGCCGTCGAAGCGCTGGCCACCGCGCAGGGCGATGCGAACCGCCTGAGCCAATTCGAACGCGCCGGCGACGTCGAGGATTTCGAACGTCGCGCCCGACTCGCGCAGGATCCGCTCGGCCGACGCCGTCATGCCGTCCACCACGTCCTTGTAGTAGGGCGCGCGGACGACCAGCAGGTGCGGCGGCGGCCCGGGGACCTGCGGCGCCTGGACCGGCGGCGCGTCGGCGGTGCTCATGGCCGGATCACTCCTGCGCCGCCCCGTCGATCGGCCGCTGCTCGACGATGTTGAGGCCGTATCCTTCCAGACCCACCAGGGTGCGGCGGGTGTTCGACAGCAGGATCATGTCGCGGATGCCGAGATCGGTCAGAATCTGCGCGCCGATCCCGTAGTCGCGGAGAAAATGCAGCGGCCGCGGGTTGCCCTCCAGCAGCTTGACCCGCGCGCTGACGGCGTCGGGGCGGGTATCGCGGATCAGCACCACGGCGCCGCGTCCCTCGGCGGCGACCATCCGCATCGCGCCGTGCAGGGTGGACCATTGATGGGTGCCGAGCGCGTCATTGACGATGTCGACCGCGTGCATCCGAACCATCACCGGCCCCGGCGCGGCCAGATCGCCCTTCACCAGCACCAGGTGCTCGGCATGCTCGAGGGTGGTGGCGTAGACGTGCAAAGTCCAGTCGCCGCCGGCCGCATGGTGCAGCGCGCCCGACTGCACCCGCCGCACCAGCCGCTCGGTCCGGCGCCGATGGGCGATCAGGTCGGCGATGGTCCCGAGCTTGAGGTTATGGTGCTGCGCGAAGGCGGCCAGCTCCGGCAAGCGGGCCATGGTGCCGTCGTCGTTCATGATCTCGCAGATCACGCCCGCCGGGGTGAGGCCGGCGAGGCGCGCGATGTCTACCGCCGCCTCGGTATGCCCGGCCCGCACCAGCATGCCGCCGTCCCTCGCCACCAGCGGGAACACGTGGCCCGGCGTGGCAATCGCGTCGCGGCCGCTTTCCGGATTGATCGCCACCGCGACGGTGCGCGCCCGGTCGGCCGCCGAGATGCCGGTGGTGACGCCGTCGCGGGCCTCGATGCTGACGGTGAAGGCGGTCTGGTGGCGGCTGCTGTTGGACCGGCTCATGAGCGGCAGGCCGAGTTGCTCGACCCGCTGCCGGGTCATCGCCAGGCAGATCAGGCCGCGCGCGTGGCGGGCCATGAAGTTGATCGCATCCGGCGTCGCGAACTGGGCCGGGATGACCAGGTCGCCCTCGTTCTCGCGATCCTCGTCGTCGACCAGGATGAACATGCGGCCGGCGCGCGCCTCCTCGATGATCTCCTCGGCGCTGGCGATATACTCGGTGAGGGTCGCGGTTCTCACTTTTGCATCTCCGTGAGCCGCGCCACGTAGCGCGCGAGCATGTCGATTTCGATGTGGACGGCGTCCCCGGCCTGGAGCTGTCCAAGCGTGGTCGCCGTCCAGGTGTGCGGGATGATGTTGACCCCGAAGCGTGTGCCCGCAACCTCGTTCACGGTCAACGACACACCGTCCACCGCCACGCTGCCCTTGGATGCGATGAAGCGGGCCAGCTCCTGCGGCACCTCGAAGCCGACCCGCCAGGAGCCGTGCTCCGGCGTCACATGCGTCACTTGGGCCCGCCCATCGACGTGGCCGGACACGAGATGGCCGCCCAACTCGTCGCCCAGACGCAGCGAGCGCTCGAGGTTGACCCGGGTGCCTTCCGTCCAGCTGCCGAGATTGGTCTTCGACAGCGTTTCCGCCGAGGCGTCGATCGCGAACCAATCAGGGCCGACCGCGACGGCGGTCAGGCAGCAGCCGCTGCAAGCGATGCTGGCGCCGAGCGGCATGGCGGCGGTGTCGGCCCACGGCGACCGGATCTCGAGGCGCATGTCGTGCCCCGCTCCCAGCGGCTGCAGCCGCCGGACGGTGCCGACACCGGTGATCAGTCCGGTGAACACGGGGGCAGCTCCTGTCTGGTGATCCGGTGCATGTAGGCGGTCTTGCGCTGCACAACCAGGGCGGCGGATTTTGCATGGCTGGCATAACTCGCGCTTGCCAAGCGGCGGCACGCCGTGGTTGGTCGCACGATAGCGGTTCGAGGATGCAATTTGGCCTACGCGTTGCAGCAGCTGATCAACGGCGTCACGCTCGGCATGATCTACGGGCTGATCGCGGTCGGCTACACCATGGTCTACGGCATCATCGGCATGATCAACTTCGCCCATGGCGACGTGTTCATGATCGGCGCCTTCCTGTCGCTGATCGCCATGCTGGGCCTGTCGGCGCTGGGCATCACCTCAGTGCCGCTGGCGCTCGCGCTGACGTTGCTGCTGGCCGCGGCGATCGCCGCGCTGTACGGCTGGACCATCGAGCGGGTCGCCTATCGTCCGCTGCGCGGCAGCTTCCGGTTGGCGCCGCTGATCTCGGCGATCGGGATGTCGATCGTGCTGCAGAACTTTGTCCAGGTCAGCCAAGGGGCGCGGACCAAGCCCATTCCGCCGGCGATCCCGGGCGGGGTGCAGGTGATGACCGACGCGGCCGGCTTCACGGTGCAGCTGCAATGGATGCAGGTGGCGATCGTCGTGATCACCTTGCTGGTGCTCGGCGTGTTCACCTGGCTGGTGGCGGCGACGCCGCTCGGCCGCTCGATGCGGGCGTGCGAGCAGGATTTGAAGATGGCGGGGCTGCTCGGCATCGACACCGACCGCACCATCAGCCTGACGTTCGTCATCGGCGCTGCCTTGGCGGCGGTCGCCGGGTTCATGTTCCTGCTTTATTACGGGGTGATCGACTTCTTCATCGGCTTCATCGCCGGGGTGAAGGCCTTCACCGCCGCGGTGCTGGGCGGGATCGGCTCGCTGCCGGGCGCGGTGCTGGGCGGGCTCGCGATCGGGCTGATCGAGACGTTCTGGTCCGCTTATTTCAGCGTCCAATACAAGGACGTCGCCGCGTTCAGCATCCTTATCCTCGTGCTGATCTTCATGCCGACGGGACTGCTCGGCCGGACCGACGTGGAGAAGGTGTGAGCACCGCCGCGGCGAAGGCCGGCGGCGGCGCACTGCGCGACGCCGGCCTTTCGGCCCTGGTGGCATTCGGGCTGTTCGGGCCGATGATCGGGCTCAAGACCGAGTTGGGCGACACCGGACTGAGCTTGCTATGGCGGCCGCTGGCGGTGGCTGCCGCCGTGGTCGCCGTGTTCGCCGGCCGTCTCGCGCTGCTCACCTGGCGCGACCGGCGCGGGCCGCCCGACACTCGGAACCGCACCAACCGGCACGTGGCCGAAACGCTGCGGCGAGGCGGGCAGCTGCTGGCGCCGATCCTGCTGGTGGCGGCGGTGGCGATGCCGTTCCTCGGTGAACGCTACCTGATCGACCTCGGCATCCTGGTGCTGACCTACGTGATGCTCGGCTGGGGCCTCAACATCGTGGTCGGGCTGGCCGGGCTGCTCGACCTCGGTTACGTCGCCTTCTACGCGGTCGGCGCCTATGCCTATGCCCTGCTGTCCACCGGGCTGGGCCTCGGCTTCTGGACCTGCCTGCCGCTGGCCGGGCTGCTGGCGGGGACGTTCGGCGTGCTGCTGGGCTTCCCGGTGCTGCGGCTGCGCGGCGACTATCTGGCGATCGTGACGCTCGCCTTCGGTGAGATCATTCGCGTCGTCATCCTCAACTGGACCGAGCTGACCGGTGGCCCCAACGGCATCAGCGGTATCCCGCGCCCGACCCTGTTCGGCCTAGTGTTCAACAACACCGACGACCCCGGCACCTTCGCCCACTTCGTGCAGTCGCTGGGCTTCCCGAGCTTCGAGGCTAGCCCGTCGCACCGGGTGGCGTTCCTCTACTACGTCATCCTCGGCCTCGCCTTGCTGACCAATTGGGTGACGCTGCGGCTGCGCCGGGTGGCGCTCGGCCGTGCCTGGGAGGCGCTGCGGGAAGACGAGATCGCCTGCCGCGCGCTCGGCATCAACGTGACGGTGACGAAGCTGACGGCGTTCGCCATGGGCGCCACGTTCGGCGGCTTCGCCGGCGCCTTCTTCGCGACCCGGGCGGCGTTCATCAGCCCGGAAAGCTTCACCTTCATCGAAAGCGCGATCGTCTTGGCGATCGTGGTGCTCGGCGGGTTGGGGTCCCAGGTGGGGGTCGCGCTGGCGGCACTGGTGATGATCGGCGGCGGCGAGGCGGTGCGCGGATTGGCCGAATACCGCATGCTGATCTTCGGGCTGGCGATGGTGTTGGTGATGATCTGGCGCCCGCGCGGCCTGGTCTCGGGCCGCACCCCCAGCGTGGCACTCGGCAGCCGGCACGAGATCTCGGCCGAGATGGTGGCTGAAGGCCGTGGCTGAGGCGCTGCTCGCCTGCCAGGCGCTGACGATGCGGTTCGGCGGATTGACCGCGGTCAACGCGCTCGACTTCGTGGCGCGGCCGCGCGAGATCACCTCAGTGATCGGCCCCAACGGCGCCGGCAAGACCACCGTGTTCAATTGCATCACCGGCTTCTACCGGCCGACGGGCGGCGCCTTGCTGCTGCGTCATCCCGGCGGCGGCGAGTACACGCTGCAATCGATGCCAGGGCACCGCATCGCCCGGCGCGCGCGGGTGGCGCGCACGTTCCAGAACATCCGCCTGTTCGCCGGCATGACCGTGCTGGAGAACCTGCTGGTGGCGCAGCACAACGCGCTGATGCCCAATGTGTTCTCGGGCATCCTCGCGGTGTTCGGGCTCGGCGGCTATCGCGCGGCCGAGCACGTGGCGATCGACCGCGCCCGGGGCTGGCTCGATCGCATCGGCCTGCTGTCCCGCGCCGACGACCCGGCCGGCGCCCTGCCCTACGGCGACCAGCGCCGGCTCGAGATCGCACGGGCCATGTGCACCGAGCCGGTGCTGCTGTGCCTGGACGAGCCGGCCGCGGGGCTCAACCCGCGCGAAAGCGACGAGCTCGCATCGCTGCTGAAGTCGATCCAGGCGGATGGCTGCTCGATCCTGCTGATCGAGCACGATATGGGCGTGGTGATGCGGATCAGCGACCACATCGTGGTGCTCGACCATGGCACCAAGATCGCCGACGGCACGCCTTCCGACATCCGTGCCGACCCGGCGGTGATCGCCGCCTATCTCGGCGAAGGCGACGAGGACGACGAGGACGCACCGGTGGCCACGACCGTCGGCGCCGAGCCGCTGTGAGGGGGCCGCTTTGACCCGACCGTTGCTCGAACTCGAGGGCGTCGAGACGTTCTATGGCGCGATCCAGGCGCTCAAGGGCGTCGACCTCGTGGTGCAGCCCGGCGAGATCGTGACCCTGATCGGCGCCAACGGCGCCGGCAAGAGCACGCTGATGATGACGATCTGCGGCAATCCGCGGGCGCGGGCCGGCCGCATCCTGCTGGACGGCGACGACATCAGCCGCCGGCCGACGCACGAGATCATGCACATGGGGGTGGCGCAGTCGCCGGAAGGACGGCGCATCTTCGCCCGCATGACGGTGGGCGAGAACCTGATGATGGGCTCGCAGGTGATCGGCATGCGCGATTACGCCGCGACCCGGGAGATGGTGTTCGGCCTGTTCCCCCGGCTGAAGGAGCGCCTGTCGCAGCGCGGCGGCACGCTGTCGGGCGGGGAGCAGCAGATGCTGGCGATCGGCCGGGCGCTGATGAGCAAGCCCCGCCTGCTGCTGCTGGACGAACCGAGCCTCGGCCTGGCGCCACTGGTGGTGCGCAGCATCTTCGGGGCGATCCGCCAGCTGAACCGGGAGACCGGCCTGACGGTGCTGCTGGTGGAGCAGAACGCCTTCCAGGCACTCCGGCTCGCGCATCGCGGCTACGTGCTGGTCAACGGGCTGATCACCATGGCCGGACCGGGAGCCGAGCTGCTGGCACGGCCGGAGATCCGGGCCGCGTACCTCGAGGGCGCGCACTGATCACGGCGTGACTGGCGGCTCCCGATCTCTCCACGTCCCCGCCCGTGACCAACGTCATCCCCGGACTTGATCCGGGGATCTCTCCAAGGGTGCCAGGATCGGCGGCTCGGCGGGACGAGATGGCCGGGTCAAATCCAGCCATCTCGTGATGCGAGCGGTGCGGATCGCTCGGGTTCGTGACGCAGCACCTTTCGCGCATCACGGGTCCGGCCTAGGCTCCGGCTTGGTTTGTTCATGACACAAGGGGGATAGAATGTTTCGCAGGACTTTGATGGCGGCCGCCGCGCTGGCGCTGACCGCGGGCGTGGCAAAGGCGCAGATCAACATCGCAACCGTCGGCCCGCTCACCGGCAGCAACGCGACCTTCGGCACCCAGCTCCGGTCTGGCGCCGAGATGGCGGTCGAGGACATCAACAAGGCCGGCGGCTTGCTCGGCAAGCAGGTCAAGCTGATCGTCGAGGACGACGCCTGCGACCCGAAACAGGCGGTGTCGGCGGCGAACAAGGTCGCGAGCCAGAAGGTCGTGTTCGTGGCCGGGCATTTCTGCTCGTCGAGCTCGATCCCGGCCAGCAAGGTCTATGCCGAGGAAGGCATCCTCCAGATCACGCCCGCCAGCACCAATCCGAAGTTCACCGACGAGGGCGGCTGGAACACGTTCCGTACCTGCGGCCGTGACGACCAGCAAGGCATCGTCGCCGGCAAGTATCTGGCCGACCATTACAAGGGCAAGAAGATCGCCATTCTGCACGACAACTCGGCTTACGGCAAAGGCTTGGCCGACGAGACCAAGAAATCGCTGAACGCGGCCGGCGCCACCGAGGCGATGTATGCCGCCTATGTGCCCGGTGAGCGCGACTACTCGGCACTGGTGAGCCGCCTCAAGCAGGCCGGCATCGACGTGGTTTATATCGGCGGCTACCACACCGAAACCGGGCTCATCGCGCGGCAGATCAAGGACCAGGGCATGAACACGACCCTGGTCGGGGGCGATGCGCTGGTGACGGCCGAGTTCTGGCAGATCGCCGGCCCGGCTGGTGAAGGCACGCTGATGACCTTCCCGTCCGACCCGCGCAAGCGTCCCACGGCGGCCAAGGTGGTGGCGGAGTTCAAGGCCAAGGGCTTCGACCCCGAGGGCTACACGCTCTACACCTATGCGGCGATCCAGGTGTGGGCCGACGGCGTGAAGAAGGCCGGCACCACCGATCCGAAGAAGGTGGCGGCGGCACTGCACGGCATGACGATGGAGACCGTGCTGGGACCGATTACCTACGACAAGAAGGGTGACATCACGACGGCCGACTACGTGCTGTATGTGTGGAAGAACGGCAACTACGCCGAAATGTAGCCGCGACCCGGCGGCGAGGTCCGGTGCACGCCGGGCCTCGCCTCAGGCCGCTTCGACGACGATCCGGTGGTAGGCGCGGCCGAAGTAGATCAATCCTTCACGCGCATCGCTGGCCTGGATGGCAACGACCTCGCAAAAGAATACCGTGTGCGTTCCGACTTCGGTCACATCGGTGATGCGGCAGTCGAACGACACCACCGCGTCCTTCAGAACGGGCGATCCGGTCGAAAGGGTGGTCCAATCGCCATGATCGAAGCGGTCGGCGCCGGTCAGGCCGGTGAACCCGGCGAAGATGCCCGACAACTCCTCCTGCGCGGCCGAGAGCGTGTTGACGCATACGGTACCGTTGGCCTTCAGCAGGTCGTGGCTGTCATGAGCCCGATTGACGCACAGCAGCAAGGTCGGCGGGTCGTCGGTCACGCTGCAGACCGCGGAGGCGGTGAAGCCCCTGCGTCCGTCGACGCCGACCGTGGTGACGATGTTCACGGCAGCGCCGAGCCGGGCCATGGCATCCCGATAGGTCGTCCGGTCGATCAACGCATAGCCCTTTCATCCTGGCCGAGGTCCACCGTAAAGCAACCGGCCGCAAACGGAAACGGGCGCCCCCTTTCGGAGGCGCCCGCCCAATCCGTCGCTTGAGGAGCGATCAGACTTTGTCGGCTGCGTCGCGGACCGCATCCTTGGCGCCGCCGACCGTGCTCTTGGCTGCGCCCTTCGCCTTATCGGCGGTGCCCTCGGCCTGCATCTTCTCGTCGCCGGTCATCTTGCCGACGCCTTCCTTGACGGCGCCCTTGGCCTTGTCGAACGCGCCCTCAACCCGGTTGGAATCAACCATGTGACTCTCCTTTCTTAACGGCAACTCGCCGTGCATGTGATAACGTCTAACCAGCGCCTGGGTTGCAAAACTGCTCACGCTGCCGATAGCGGCGGAGCCACATCCTCGAGCGAGCGCCCGGCCGCTTCCACGCCGAGGAACGCCTCGGTGACGGCCGCGATGATCATCAGCACGGCCCCGATCAAGTAGCCGTAGAGCATGTCGGTCCTGGTTCCGCCCTGGATCAGCGCGCCGAACACGACCGGTCCCGCGATCCCGCCGAGCCCGGTTCCGAGTGCGTAGAAAATGCTGATCGCGACCGCCCGAACCTCGAGTGGGAACGTCTCGCCCACCGTCAGATACGCGGACGACGCCGCGGCCGATGCGAAGAAGAAAATCACCGTCCATGCGATCGTCTGCTGCGTCGCATCGAGCCAGCCGGCCGTGAACATGAAGCCGGTAATTGCCATCAGCACGCCGGCGATCCCGTATGTGGCCGAGATCATGGTCTTGCGCCCGATCACGTCGAACAGCTTGCCCAGCAGCAGCGGCCCACAGAAGTTGCCGAGCGCGAACGGCAGCATGAACCAGCCGACCTGCCCGGAGGGGATGTCGTAGAATTTGGTCAGCATGAGCGCGTAGGTGAACAGCACGGCATTGTAGCAGAACGCCTGCGCCGCCATCAGCACGGCGCCGACGATAGTCCGCTGCCGGTACTCGCGAAACATCACGCCGAGGCTTTTGACGAACCAATCGCCTTTGTGCCGCCGCAGCCGCAAGCGCTCGTTTGGCACCGGCGGCAGCGGTTGGCCGGTTTCGTGCTCGACGCGGTCCTCGATCTCCTTGACGACCTTGCTGGCGTCCTCCGGGTCGCCGTGGGTCATCAGCCAGCGCGGGCTTTCAGGAATCCAGCGGCGCAGGAACAGCACGAACAAGCCGATCACGCCGCCGATGACGAACGCCACCCGCCAGCCGAGCTCGGGGTCGATCACGTTCTTGTCCAGCACCACTACGGCGCCCACGCTGCCGAGCGCCGCGCCGAGCCAATACGTGCCGTTGATGCAGAGATCGGTGAAGCCCCGCTTGCGAGCCGGGATGAGCTCCTGAATGGTCGCGTTGACGGCCGCATATTCGCCGCCGATGCCAAGCCCGGTGATGAAGCGGAACATCGCCAGCGACCAGAAATTCCAGGCGAAACCGGACGCGACCGTCGCCACCAAGTAGATCAGCACGGTGACGGTGAACAGCTTCTTGCGTCCGAGCCGGTCGGTCAGCCAGCCGAAGCCGAGTGCACCAATAACAGCCCCGGCCAGGTAGAAACTGGCCGTCGCGCCGAACTCACCCTCGGACAGCTTCAGCGAGGGGCTGGCGGAGATGGCGCCGCCCAACGAGCCCACGAGTGTCACCTCGAGCCCGTCGAGGATCCACGTGATGCCGAGTGCCACGATGACCAGCCAATGGAACCGTGCCCAGGGCAGACGGTCCAGGCGAGCAGGGACATCGGTTTCGAAAACGTCGGTGTCGGTGTTGCTATCCATCAGGCCACAACAACGATGCGGCAGGCGAGTTGCCCGGCGCCGACGCCCGACTGCGACCTCAATGCGTCTCGGCGGCCACGGGGCCGCCGAGACGATGGCTTGAGGTCAGGCGCTCTTGGCCATGATCTCGTCGGCGATGTTGCGCGGCACGGGATCGTAGTGGTGGAACTGCATGGTGAACGAAGCCCGGCCCTTGGTCATGCCACGGAGCTGGCTGATGTAGCCGAACATCTCCTTCAGCGGCACGTGGGCGCGCACGATCACGGTGCTGCCGGCGCTGTCCTGGCTCTGGATCGTGCCGCGGCGCCGGTTGAGGTCGCCGACCACGTCGCCGACATGGTCCTGCGGGGTCGTGACCTCGACGTCCATGATCGGCTCGAGGATGATCGGCCCCGCCCGCTTCATGCCGTCGCGGAAGCACGCCTTGGCGGCGATTTCGAACGCGAGCGCCGACGAGTCGACGTCGTGGTACTTGCCGTCCACGAGGGTGTACCTGAAGTCCACCGTCGGGAAGCCGGCCAGCACGCCCGTTTCGCACTGGTTCTTGATGCCCTTCTCGACGGCCGGGATGTACTCCTTCGGCACCGTGCCGCCGACCACCTTGTTCTCGAACACCACGCCGCCGTTGCGGTCGAGCGGTTCGAAGGTGATCTTCACCTCGGCGAACTGCCCGCTGCCGCCGGTCTGCTTTTTGTGGGTGTAGGTCTCGGTGTGCGGCTTGCTGATGGTTTCGCGATACGCGACCTGCGGCGCGCCGATGTTGGCATCGACGCCGAATTCGCGCTTGAGGCGGTCGATGATGATCTCGAGATGCAGCTCGCCCATGCCGGACAGGATGGTCTGTCCGCTTTCCTGGTCGGTCTTGAGCCGCAAGCTCGGGTCCTCGCCGGCCAACTTCTGCAGGCCGAGGGTCATCTTTTCGACGCCGTCCTTGGTCTTGGGCTCGACCGAGATGTCGATGACCGGGATCGGGAACGACATCCGCTCCAGCACGACCGGGTCGGACGCGTCGGCCAGCGTGTCGCCGGTGCCGGTGTCCTTAAGGCCGACGAAGGCGGCGATGTCGCCGGCGTGGACCTCCTTGATCTCCTCGCGCTTGTCGGCGTGCATCTGGAACATGCGGCCGATCCGCTCGCGGTTGTCCTTGGTGGTGTTCATCACCGTGTCGCCGCTTTTCAGCGAGCCGGCATAGACCCGCACGAAGGTCAGCGTGCCGTACTTGTCGTTGATGATCTTGAACGCGAGGCCGGCGAACGGCGCCTTGATGTCGGCCGGGATGATACGGCGCTCGACGGTCTCGTCCTCGCCTTCCTCGGCGGCGACCTTGATGCCGGGCACGTCGATCGGGCTCGGCAGGTAATCGAGCACGGCGTCGAGAAGCGGCTGCACGCCCTTGTTCTTGAACGCGGTGCCGCACAGCACGGGACGGAACGCGCCGCTGATGGCGCCCGCCTTGATGCAGCGCTTCAGGGTCGCAACGTCGACGTCGCCCTTGTCGAAGTACTCTTCCATCGCCGCATCATCCACGCTGAGCGCCGTGTCGAGCAGGGTCTGGCGGTATTCGGCGGCCTTCTCCTTGAGATCGTCCGGAATCGGCTCGTCGTGGAACTTGGCGCCGAGCTCACCGCCCTCCCAGATGATCGCCTTCATCTCGACCAGGTCGACCACGCCCAGGAACCCGTCCTCGATCCCGATCGGCAGCTGCAGCGGCAGCGCCACGATGTCGAGCTTCTCCTTCAGCGTGTCGAACGCGCGGTAGAAGTCGGCGCCGGTGCGGTCGAGCTTGTTGATGAAGATGATGCGCGGCACATTGTAGCGGTCGGCGAGGCGCCAGTTGGTCTCGCTCTGCGGCTGCACGCCGGCCACGCCCTCGATGATGAATACGGCGCCGTCGAGCACGCGCAGCGAGCGGTTCACCTCGATGTTGAAGTCGATGTGGCCCGGCGTGTCGATGATGTTGATGCGGTGGTCCTTCCACTCGCAGGTGACGGCAGCCGACGTGATGGTGATGCCGCGCTCCCGCTCCTGCGCCATGTAGTCGGTCGTGGTATTGCCGTCGTGCACCTCGCCGATGCGGTGGCTGACGCCCGTATAGTAAAGGATCCGCTCGGTCGTGGTGGTCTTGCCGGCATCGATATGCGCGGTAATCCCGATGTTGCGGATCTTGGCGAGCGGATTGGCGGTCTCGGACACGGCGGGTTCTCCAAACAGGGCCGGGCGCAGCGGAAACTCCGCGCGCCCGGTCGGTCGCATCGGCCCGGATGATGATCGAGGGCCGGATCGCTGAATTGCGAGGTTATGTGCGGCAGGTCGGGCGAGAATGCAAGCACCAGCCGGCTTGTGGTAGGGGTGGTGCGGCCTGGATGGAGTGGGCGGATGCGGGAGTTGCGGATCACGCTGCCGGACGAGGTCGCGGCGGCGATCGAGCGGGAGGTGGCGAACGGGGGGTTCGCGGATGCGAGCGCCGTGGTGGAGAACAGCTTGCGCGAGAGCTTGAGAATGGCCTTTGCCGCCGATGAGTGGCGAGCACTTCCGGATGACCGGGTCGAGCGGTGGCTTCGGGACGAGGTGGTTCCCGGTCACCGGGAGCATCTCGACGCTCCATTCACCGGTGTTCCGGCCGCCGATCTGCTACGCTGGGTCAAGATGAGACGGGCCGCAGTCAAGCCGGAATGACTGCATCGAACGTCGTCTTCACGTTGCGGGCGGCCCGGCAACTCGACGATTTGCATGGCTACATCGGCCAGCACTCCGGCGAGGCCAGAGCGGACAGTGTCGTCAGCCGAATCGTCGCGATCTTCGAGGGGTTGCTGGAATCCCCGGGACGCGGACAAGACCGAAGCGACATCTTACCGGGACTGCGAACAATCGGTTTCGAACGAACGGCTCTGATCGCCTATGTCGACGCGGAAGATGCGCTCACCATCGACGGGGTAATCTACGGCGCCAGAACTGGCCTACCAAGATCGGCTAGGCACCCACCAAGCCCCGCGCGAAATCCGTCGCCGAGAACGGCCGCAGATCGTCCGCCTTCTCGCCAACGCCGACCGCGTGGACCGGCAAGCCGAACCCGTCCGCCAATGCCACCACCACGCCGCCCCGAGCGCTGCCGTCGAGCTTCGTGACCACCAGCCCGGTCACGTCCACCATCTCCTTGAACACCCGCACCTGCTCGACCGCATTCTGGCCGGTGGTAGCGTCCAGCACCAGCAGCACGGAGTGCGGCGCAGCAGGGTCCTGCTTCTTCAAGACGCGGATCATCTTGCGCAACTCTTCCATCAGCGCGCCCTTGTTGTGCAGGCGCCCGGCGGTGTCGATCAGCAGCACGTCGGCGCCATCCGCGCGGGCCCGCTGCAGTCCGCTGAACGCCAGCCCGGCGCTGTCGGTGTTAGGCGGCCCGCTGATCACCGGAGCGCCGGTGCGGGTGCCCCAGATCTGCAGCTGCTCGACGGCGGCGGCGCGGAACGTGTCGCCGGCCACCAGCACCGGGCGCAGCCCCTCGGCGCGATATTGCTGCGCCAGCTTGCCGATGGTGGTGGTCTTGCCGGTGCCGTTCACGCCGACGACCAGGACCACGTGGGGCTTCAAGCTGGGATCGATGACCAGCGGCCGCGCCGCCGGCTCGAGGATCTTGGCGATCTCGGCCGCCAGCGCCTCCTTCACCTCGGAGTCGGTGACCTCCGAGCCGAACCGGCTGCGGCGGAACTCGTCGATAATGAACTGCGCGACGGCCGGGCCCATGTCGGCGGCGATCAGCAGCTCCTCCAGCTCCTCCAAAGCCGCGTCGTCGAGCTTGCGGCGGGTGAAGGTCGCGGCTAGGCCGCCGGTCAGCTTCTGGGTGGACCGCGCGAGCCCTTCCTTCAGCCGCGAGAAGAAGCCGAGCGCCATCAGGCCACCTCCACGCCGTCGGCATCGGCCGCCAACACGCGGCGCCGGACCAGGCTGCCGACCGTGGCCGGCGTCGCGAACCGCACCGGCGCGAACTCCGCGGTGTGGCCGCGATTGCCGCGCTCGGCGACGATCGCCGGCTCGGTGCCGAGCAGCCGACCGTGCAGGGCGGCGGCATGCGGCCGGGCGGCGGCACGCAGCAGGGCGGCGCGCTCCCGGCGCACCGGCGCCGGCACTTGCGGCATGCGCGCGGCCGGCGTGCCGGGGCGGGCGCTGTAAGGGAATACGTGCAGGTATGGAACGGCGGCCTCGTCCACGAAGCGCAGCCCCTCCGCGAACATCGCTTCGGTCTCGGTCGGGAAGCCCGCGATCAGGTCGGCGCCGACCGCGAGGCCCGGGCGCAGCCGGCGGGCGCGGGTGATCGCTGCCAGCGCCCCGGATCGCGAGTGCCGGCGTCGCATCCGCTTCAGCACGAGGTCCGACCCGGCCTGCAGCGACAGGTGCAAATGCGGCATCAGCCGCGGCTCGTCGGCCAGCACGTCCCAGAACGCGTCGTCGAGCGCCGCCGGGTCGAGCGAGCTCAACCGCAGCCGCGGCAAGCCGGGCACGGCGGCCAGGACGTCGGCCAGCAGCCGACCCAGCGAAGGCGTTCCGAGCAGGTCGGTCCCCCAGCTCGCCAGGTCCACGCCGGTCAGCACGACCTCGTTGCACCCGGCCTCGGCCAGGCCGCGCACATGCTCTGCGACGACGGATGCGGGAACGGAGCGGTTGCGGCCCCGGCCCTGCGGAATGATGCAGAAGGTGCAGGCATGGTCGCAGCCCTGCTGCACGTCGAGAAAGGCGCGGGCCCGGCCGGCGATGCCGGGCAGCGGCGCCGGCAAGTGGCCCCTCGCCTGGCCGATGTCGCCGACCGCCGAGCCGGCCGCGTGCCAAGTTGCCGGCTGCAGCTTCTCCGCGTTCCCGAGCACCCGGGTCACGCCCGGCAGCGCGGCCCAGCGGCCGGGATCGATTTGCGCGGCGCAGCCGGTGACGACGATCGCGGCGCCGGGCCTCTCCCGCCGCAGCCGCGCGATCGCCTGCCGCGCCTGCCGCTCAGCCTCGCTGGTGACGGCGCAAGTGTTGACCACCACCGTGTCGCCGAGGTGCGCCGCGAAGCCGCGAATGGCCTCGCTCTCGACGGTGTTCAGCCGGCAGCCGAAGGTGACGAGATCCGCCATCGTTACACCTCGACCTCGCCGCGAAAGCTGGTCGCTGCGGGCCCGGCCATCAGCACATGACCGTCGGCGCGAACCTCGATCTCGAGCGTACCGCCGTCCATCTCCACCGCAACATGCCGCCCGGTGAGGCCGCGGCGATGCGCGTTGACGGCCGCGGCGCAGGCGCCGGAGCCGCAGGCGAGCGTCAGCCCGGCGCCGCGTTCCCACACCCGCAGGCGCATCCGGTCCACGCCGTCGATGCGGGCGAAGCCGATATTGGCGCGCTCAGGAAACAGCGCGTCACGCTCCAGTCCCGGACCGTAGCGCTCGGCGATATCCGGGTCGGCGACGAAGAAGGTGGCGTGCGGATTGCCCATGCTGCACGCGGCCGGGTCGCCGGGCAGCGGCAGATGCAGCGTGTCCACGTCGCGCGACAGCGGCACGTCCTGCCAGCCAAGTCGTGCCGGGCCCATGTCGACGCGAAAGCGGCCGTCAGGCAGTCGCTCGGCCGGCAGGTCGCCTGCCGCCGTGCGGATCACCTGGAACGGATGCCCGGTCTGCTCGAACAGCAGTTCGGCGACGCAGCGGGTGGCGTTGCCGCAGGCGCCGGCCTCGGAGCCATCGGGGTTGCGGATGCGCATCACGAGGTCCGCATCGGTACCGGGCGGCCGCTTGTGCAGGGTGATGATTTGGTCGCAACCGATGCCCCGGCGCCGGTCCGCAAGGCGGCGCACCTGGTCGGGCGACAGGTCCAAGGGGCGGCGGCGCTCGTCGATCACGACGAAGTCGTTGCCGGCGCCGTGCATCTTGAGAAACGGGATGGGCATCTCAGGCGGGATATAGGCTGCCCGGCCCCTTGGCGATAGTCGGGCGGCCCGGGCGGTATCGGCTGCGGTGAACGAGGTCCGTCATCCGGCAAGCCCCGGTGGGAAGGGCGTCGCTGCGGAGTCGTTTGTTTCACCTTGACATAACTCGGAACGTTTTTTATCAGCAATGACGGAATAGGATCGCCGTCGCATGCCTGAACCCCGATCGACCTCGTCACAATTGCCCGCGTTAACCGGGTTGCGGGGAATAGCCTCGTTGTGGGTGGTCTTCCATCATTGGGATTTACTGGAGCTCGGCTCCGGCAACAGTGTTCACGCTTTCGCGGTCGGGTTCTTGGGCGTGGACGTCTTTTTCATGTTGAGCGGGTTCGTGATGGCCCACTCGCGGACCGGGCACCTCACCCCCTTCAACCTCCCGAACTACGCAAGCTTCCTTGCGGAGCGGGTTGTGCGGCTTTACCCGACCAATGCCGTTGTGCTGCTCGGCTACCTGCTTGTCGTCGTCCTGCTGCCGGGTCTGACGGTCGACCTGGGACGACAAGCGTATTCGGCCACCGACTTCTGGGTCGGGCTGCTCCTGGCGCAATCATGGTTGGGGATAGGGCTTCGTGACTGGGTGGCACCGGCTTGGTCTGTCAGCGCCGAACTGGGCGCCTATGCCGCGCTTCCGGTCGTGTTGTTCGCCCTGCGGCAGTTCAAAAGCAGCAGGGTGGCATTGCTGGCCGCGGCGGCCGCACTGACGGTGTTCGTGTTGATCTTGCTGGTTCACGGAGAGAACGACCCGAACTTGACACTTCGGGGCGGCATCCTCCGCCTCGCGTGCGAGTTCTGCGCCGGGGCCGCCCTGTACCGGGCATGGCAGCTTCGATCGCAGTGGCCGGTCGGGTGGATGACGAGTGCCATGACGGTCCTGGCGATCGGGGCGTATGCCGTTCCTCGCGCGGAAGCCACGTTCTTGGCGTTGCCGGCAATTGCCCTGTTGCTGCTGTGCTTGGCGCAGGGGCAGGGATTGGTGGCGCGGGCGTTGGCCCTTCCCCCGGTACTGTTCCTGGGCCGCATCTCGTACAGCCTGTATCTGCTGCATTGGCCCGTGCTCATCGTTTGGCACAACGCCGATGGCGCCACGCGTCCGTTTCTCAGCAACGTGGCGGTGGCGGTCTTGACCTTGGTCGGCGCCACAATCCTGCACGTACTTGTCGAAGCGCCGTCGCACGCCTTGGCGCGCAGGATACGCGTCCGGGACGTCCCCGCCGCGTCCTTCGCCGCCGTTTGAGGAGGCTTGCCCTGGCGGCCGCGCATCGGGCAGGAGTGAACCAAACCGACACGGATCGATAACGCCGCCATGCATCGTCGCACCTTCCTTTCGGCATCCGCCGCCGTGCTCGCGGCCGCCGGGCCGGCCCGCGCCGAGGCGGACCTGGTCCGGATCAGCCATGGTCTCGGCGTGCTGTATCTGCCGCTGATCGTGATGCGGGAAGCGAAGCTCGTCGAAAAGCACCTTGAGAAGGCGGGCATCAAATCGGCGGTGAGCTGGCTGACCTTCGATGGTGGCGGCCAGATCAACGACGCCATGCTGGCCGGCACGCTCGACATCGCCGGCACCAGCATCCCGGCCTTCCTGACGCTGTGGTCCAAGGGTCGCGGGACCCGATCGGAGATCGTCGGCGTGTCGGGCCTGTCCACCTGCGCGCTGATCCTCAACACCAACCGCCCCGAGATCCGCTCGCTGGCCGATTTCAAGCCCGGCGACAAGATCGCCGTCCCGTCGGCCAAGGTCAGCCTGCAGGCGGTCGTGCTGCAGATGGCGGTCGCCAAGCAGTTCGGGGACGCCAACTGGGCGCAGCTCGACACCAACACGGTCAGCCTGCAGCACCCCTCGGCCGTCGCCGCCCTGGTGTCCGGCAACCAGGACCTGGCGGCGCATTTCGCAAGCCCGCCCTTCACGCTCGCCGAGGCCAAGAGCCCGCGCGTCCACGCCGTGCTGCGCAGCCCCGACGTGCTGGGCGAGATCACGCTCGACATGGTGTCCGGCGCCAAGCGGTTCACCAGCGCCAACCCTGGCCACGTGCGCGCCTTCCTGGCGGCGCAGGCGGAGGCGAACGCGCTCATCGCCAACGACCCGGCGCGGGCGACGCAGCTCTTCATCCAGAACAGCGGCAGCAAGGTCGATCCGACCGAGATCGAGGACGTGCTGAAGGATCCGCAGACCCGGTTCGACACGCTGCCGCACGGGTTCATGCAGTATGTCAGCTTCATGCAGCGCGCCGGCACGATCCGGACCGTGCCGAAGGACTGGAACGAGGCGTTCGTGCCGGAGCTGGAAGGTGCCGGCAGCTAGCCCTGCCGCGCGGTGTAGACGGGCGGTTCCCGCTTGTGGGAAGCGGCGGCGTGCTACGTAACTGAAACAGCAGCGTCTCAGGAGGTGATCATGATCTCTCGCATCGCATGTGCGGCCGTGGTCGCCGCGACGGCTTGCGCCACGCCGGTCCGGCCGGCCGAAGCCTGGGGCGGCGGCGCCTTCGTGTTCGGCACGGCGATCGGTCTCACGACCGGCGCCTTGCTGGCCCGGCCATATGCTTACCCGTATGGCTATCCGTACTACCGGCCGTACTACCCGGCGCCCGCCTACGCGGTGCCAGCCTACCCGTACGGCTACCCGCCGCCGGGTTACGCCGCGTATCCGCCGCCGGGCTATGCCGGCTACCCCGCCCCCTACGCCGTCCCGCCTTCACCGGTGCCCGCTTACCAAATGCCCGCTTACCCGGTGCCGGCGCCCTATGCCGCCGCGGCGCCGAGGCCCGCACCAGCCCGCCTGCCGACCTGCGGCACCGGGCAGTTCTTCAACACGCTGACGGGCAACTGCGACCGCAGGTGATGGCCGTCCAGGCTTGCCGGGCCGCCGCGCGTCCCGTATAGAGCGCGGCTTCGTCTGCGAGACCGGGCCTGATCAGGGCATGCCCGGCCGCGACGCTTGCGCAACCGGCCACCCGGGCCGGCCGCAAGACCGAAGCAGGAGACCGAAATGCCCAAGATGAAGACGAAGAGCTCCGTCAAGAAGCGCTTCAAGATCACCGCCACCGGCAAGGTGCTGGCCGGCCCCGGCAAAAAGCGCCACGGCCTGATCAATCGCACGCAGAAGGCCAAGCGGCAGAACCGCGGCAGCCAGGTGCTGACCCATGCTGACGCGCTGACCGTCAAGCAATGGGCGCCCTACGGCATCGCCTGAAGGAGATCTGACCCATGGCACGCGTCAAGCGGGGCGTTACCACCCACGCCCGTCACAAGAAGGTCCTCGAAGCCAGCAAGGGCTTCGTCGGCCGTAGCTCCACCAATTATCGCATCGCGTTGCAGCGGCTGGAGAAGTCGCTCCAGTACGCCTACCGCGACCGCCGGGTGAAGAAGCGCGAGTTCCGCGCGCTCTGGATCCAGCGGATCAACGCCGCCGTCCGCGAGCACGGCATCACCTACAGCCGGTTCATCGCCGGGGTGAAAGCGACCGGCATCGAGATGGACCGCAAGATCCTGGCCGCCATCGCGTTCGACGACCCGACCGGCTTCGCCGCCATCGTCGAGCAGGTGAAGGAGGTCATGGCTCACTCGCCCGCCGAGAACGCGACCGTGGCCCAGCTCAACGAACTGACCGAGCACCCGGGCAGCCTGCCGGCGTAGTCCGCGCCCACACTGGACAACACGCGAAGGGCCGCCCTAAGGGGTGGCCCTTCCCATTTCAGGCCCTCTCCGATGTCCGATGCGCTGTCCGCGCTCCACGCCGAAACCGAAGCCGCCTTGGCCGCCGCCGCCGACCTGCGTGCCTGGGACGCCGTGCGCGTGGCGACGCTCGGCAAGAACGGCCGGGTGACCGGATTGCTGAAGCAGCTCGGCGGCCTGCCGCCGGACGAGCGCCGGGCGCGCGGCGCGGCGCTGAACGCGTTGCGGGACCAGCTGACGGCGACGATCGAGGCGCGCCGGGCCGTGCTCGAGGGCGCCGAGATGGATGCGCGCCTGGCCGGCGAGCGGATCGACGTCACCCTGCCGCCGGCGCCACGGTCGCGCGGGCTGATCCATCCGATCACCCGCACCATGGAGGAGATGGCCGCGATCTTTGGCGCCATGGGGTTCACGGTCGGCGAGGGTCTCGATATCGAGACGGACTGGTTCAACTTCTCCGCGCTCAACATCCCCGCGCACCACCCGGCGAGGGCCGACCATGACACCTTCTATCTCCCCGGGATGCGTGACGGCCGTCCCCTGCTGCTGCGGACGCAAACCAGCGACGTGCAGATCATCTCCATGCTTAACCAACCGCCGCCGTTGCGGGTGATCGCGCCGGGCCGCACCTACCGCGCCGACCACGACGCGACCCACAGCCCGATGTTCCACCAATGCGAAGGGCTGGTGATCGATCGCGGCATCACGCTCGGGCACTTGAAGGGTTGCCTGATCGACTTCCTGCGGGCGTTCTTCGGCATCGCCACCCTGCCGGTGCGGTTCCGCAGTTCGTACTTCCCGTTTACCGAGCCCAGCATGGAAGTCGATATCGGCTGGAACAAGCGCACCGGCGAGATCGGCGGCGGAACCGACTGGCTCGAGATCCTGGGCTCCGGCATGGTGCACCCGCGCGTGCTGGCCAATTGCGGGCTCGATCCGCTGGAATGGCAGGGCTTCGCCTTTGGCATGGGGGTCGAGCGGGTGACGATGCTCAAGCACGGCATCCCCGACCTGCGGCCGTTCTATGAAAGCGACCAGCGCTGGCTGCGCCATTACGGCGCCGATCCGCTGGCGCCGGCCATCCTGCACGAGGGCGTGTAGGCATGAAGTTCACCCTGAGCTGGCTCAAGACTCACCTCGACACCGACGCCCCGCTCGACGCGATCACCGACCGGTTGACCGGGATCGGGCTCGAGCTCGAGGGCGTCACCGACCCGGGCGCCGCATTGGCACCGTTCCGGGTCGCCAGCGTGGTGAGCGCCGAGCAGCACCCCAATGCCGACCGGCTGCGCGCCTGCATCGTCGATGCAGGGGACGGCCCGGTCAGCGTCGTTTGCGGTGCGCCCAACGCCCGGGCCGGCATGAAGGCGGTGTTCGCGCCGCCGGGCAGCTACATCCCGGGCACCGGCATCACCCTCAAAGTCGGCGAGATCCGCGGCGTCACCAGCGCCGGCATGCTGCTGAGCGTCCGCGAGATGGGCCTGGGCGAGAGCCATGAGGGTATCCTCGAGTTGCCGGCCGATGCCCCGGTGGGCGTCCCCTACCCCGTCTACGCCGAATTGTCGGACCCGGTGATCGAGATCGCCGTCACCCCCAATCGCGGCGACGCGCTCGAGCGTACGCGGCGTCGCGCGTGACCTCGCCGCGTCCGGCCTCGGCACGCTCCGCCCGTGGTCGCCAGCATCGGTGCCGTCCGGGTTCGACAGCCCGGTCCGCTGGGTGACCGAGCACCCCGCCTGCCCCTGGGTGCTGGGCCGCACCGTGCGAGGAGTTCCGCAACGGGCCAAGCCCGGACTGGCTGCAGCGGCGGCTGATCAGCATCGGCCTGCGCCCGATCAACGCCCTGGTCGACGTCACCAACTTCTTCTGCTTCGACCTCGGCCGGCCGCTGCACGTGTTCGACGCCGACCGGATCGCCGGTCCGGTGCTCACGATGCGGGCCGGCGCCAGCGAGCCGTTCCTGGCGCTGAACGGCCGCGAATACGTGGCGCGGCCCGAGGATTGCGTGATCGCCGACGCGTCCGGCGTCGTGTCGCTGGCGGGCGTCATGGGCGGCGAGAGCACCGGCTGTACCGAGGCGACGACCGCCGTGTTCATCGAATGCGCGTTGTTCGATCCGGTCGCGGTGGCGCTGACCGGGCGCCGCCACGTGATCACCAGCGACGCCAGGCAACGCTTCGAGCGCGGCATCGACCCGGCCCTGCTGCCGGACGCGCTCGAAGCGGCTACCGCGATGATCATCGCCCTGTGCGGCGGCGAAGCGAGCACGCCCGTCTCGGCCGGCGCCGCGCCCGCCTGGCAGCGTACGGCGACGATGCGGTTCGAGCGGCTCAAAAGCCTCGGCGGCGCCGACGTGCCGGCCGGCGACGCCGTGACCGCGTTGGAACGGCTCGGCTTCGCGCTGCGGTCGCGCGATGAAGCGCAGGCAACGTTCGGCGTGCCGTCCTGGCGCAACGACGTCGCGGCGCCGATCGTGCTCGATCCCAGTCCGACCCTCGGTGAGAACCGGGTGGCTGAGCTGCTGGCACGCTGCGCCATTGCCGAGCCCGAAGCCGACCTGGTCGAGGAGGTGCTGCGCCTGCGCGGCCTCGACAGCGTGCCGCCGGTCTCGCTGCCGGCGGCGGCCGCGGTGCCGCAAGCCACGCTGACGCCGCGCCAAATTCGGGCCGCCTTGGCGCGGCGCACCATGGCCGCGGCCGGGCTGCTGGAATGCGTGACGTTCAGCTTCGTCGCCCACGAGCAGGCGGCCCTGTTCGGCGGCGATGCGCCCGAGCTGCGGATCAGCAACCCGATCGCCTCGGACCTCGACCAGATGCGGTCCACCCCGGTCGTCACCCTGGCCCTGGCCGCCGGACGCAACGCGGCCCGCGGGATTGCCGGACAGCTTGCTGTTCGAGGCCGGTCCCGCCTTCCACCCGTCCGGGCAGGAGGTCGTCGCGGCCGGCGTGCTGTCCGGGCATACGCCGCGCCACCCGGGCACACCCGCGCGGCCGCTCGGAGCGATGGACGCGAAGGCGGTCGCGATGGCGGTGCTCGAAACGCTGGGCTTGCCGATGGACAGCCTTGCCGTGACCGCCGATGCGCCGGGTTGGTACCATCCGGGCCAGTCGGGCCAGGTGCGGCAAGGCCCCAAGCTCGTGCTGGCGACGTTCGGCGCCTTGCATCCCCGTGTCGCGGCGGCACTCGGGCTCGCCGCCCCGACCGCCGCGTTCGAGGTGTTCCTCGATCGCATCCCGGAGCCGAAGCGCCGCAAGCGTTCGGCGCCGAACCTGCCGGCGTTCCAGCCGGTGCGCCGCGACTTCGCGTTCCTGGTCGGGCGGGAGGTCGCGTCCGAAACCGTCCTGCGCGCGGCACGCGGCGCGGAGCGGAGCTTGATCGCGGCGGCGCGACTATTCGACGTGTTCGAGGGCGGGTCGCTGCCGCCCGGGCAGAAATCGGTGGGCGTAGAGGTGGTGTTCCAGCCGCAGGACCGCACCCTGACCGACGCCGAGATCGAGGCAGCGTCGGGCAAGGTGGTGGCCGCGGTCACCAAGGCGACCGGCGCCGCGTTGCGGTAGAGCTCCGGGGACCGTCGGCAGCACGTGTCCGGCGCGCCCGCCTGCGCGCCGGCCGGACAAATCACGACACAACCAAACAGCAGGAAGCGGCCGAAGCCGGTTAAATGGCGGACGTTTTCGGAGGCTGCGCTTGCCTGGCTTTTTCCGCGCCCTGCTCGTCCTGATCGCCGTCCTCCCGGGCCTGATGACGGCCCAACGCATCTGGGCGGCGTTCCCCGGCAGCCTCGTGACACCGAACAACTCGACCGTGCTGCAGGACTACATCGTCGTGTGGATCTCGGGCCGAACCGCGCTCGCCGGGCAAACGCCGCTGCTCGCGGCCACCGAGACCTTCAACGCGCAGATCGCGGCGCTGCTCCAGCCCGGCCTCGACATGGTCTACTGGGTCTACCCGCCGACCATGCTGCTGCTGTCGACGCCGCTCGCCTTGCTGCCGCCCTTGCCCAGCATGGCGGTGTGGACCCTGCTGACACTCGGCCTGCTGTGGGCCGCGCTGCGGCTGACCGGCCTGCCGCTGTCCCTGCGTGCCGCCGTCGCCTGCTCCCCAGCCGTAATCGAAACCGTCGTCGACGGGCAAAACGGGTCGCTGCTGACGGCATGCGCCATCGGCGCCATCACCCAGGCGCAGCGGCGTCCGTGGCTGGCTGGCCTGTGCATGTCGGTGGCGGTTCTAAAGCCGCAGATGGCGATCGTGGCGCCGGTTTGCCTGCTGGCAGCCTGGCGCTGGCGGGCGATCCTGTGGGCCGGCCTGTTCGCGTCCGGTTGGGTCGTGCTCGCGGCGCTCTGCTTCGGGCCGTCGGTGTGGGTGGATTACGTGACCCGGGTGTTGCCGACCGCCCGGTTCGTGTTCCTGGAATTCGACAAGGTGCCGTTCGGCACGTTGTACATGCAGGAGCTGATGGTCACCCCGTTCGCCTTGTTCCGCGCCGCCGGCGCCGGCGTCGTGCCGTCGCAGCTGCTGCAAGTGGCGGCGACGGTGGCCGTGCTCGGCTTGCTCGGGTATCACGCCGCCCGGTCGCGCCGCGCCGAGGCGCCGGCTCCGCTGGCTTTGGCGCTGGCGTCGGTGCCGCTGGTCACACCGTATGCCATGACCTACGACATGATCGGCCCGACCGTCGCGGCTGCCATGCTGCTGCAGTCACGACCGGCGCCGCTGCTGCGGGTCGTGGCCGTCACCGCCTGGGCTTGGCCGGGGCTGGCGCTCTACGCCGGCGTGTTCTGGCAGCCCGGCCTCGGGGCGATCGCGTTTGCCGGCCTGCTCGCCGCCATCCTCGTCCACGCTCGCCGCAGCCGAACTGCTTCGCTTGTCAACGAGCCGCCTTCACCACCCCCGTCCCCGCACGCAGCTGCGCAATGGTCGCCCGCGACGTGATCTGATCGGGGTCCATCCGCAACTCGATCAGCGACGGCCGTCCGCTGGCGGCAGCGCGGGCGAAGGCGGGGCGGAAGTCGGCGGTGGCCGACACCACCTCGCCATGACCGCCGAACGCCTCGATCAGCTTGGCGAAGTCCGGATTGGTCAGGTTCGTGCCCGAGACCCGGCCGGGATAGGTCCGCTCCTGATACATGCGGATCGTGCCGTACATGCCGTTATTGAACACCAGCAGGATCGGCGCCGCGCCTTCCTGGAACGCAGTCGCGATCTCCTGCCCGGTCATCAGCATGCCGCCGTCGCCGACGAACACGATCACCTGCCGCCCGGGATAGGCGATGGCGGCGCCGATCCCCGCCGGAACCCCGTATCCCATCGCGCCATTGGTCGGGCCGATGAAGCGCTGGTGCTCGGCGAAGTCGATGAAGCGGGCCGGCCAGCCGGCGAAATTGCCGGCGTCCGAGGTGAAGATCGCATCCGGCGCGGCGTCCTCCGCCAAGTCGCGCATGACCTGGCCCACATTGAGCGCGCCGCCGTACTCCGGCACACGCTGCCCGGCCGTTCGCTGCGCGCGCAGGCTGCGCGTCCACTCGCCCCATGATCCCGGCGTGGCCGGCCGGGCTGCGGCGGCGCAAGCAAAGGCGTTCACGTCGCTGACGATGCCGAGCGCCGGACGGTAGACGCGTCCGATTTCGCTCGCCTCGGGGTAGACGTGCACGATCGGGATCGCGCCGGACTTGTCGAACAGCGTGTAACCCTGGGTCACGGCCTCGCCCAGGCGGGTTCCGATCGCCAGGATCAGGTCGGCCTCGCGGGCGCGCGCGACCAAGGCCGGGTCGGGTCCGACGCCGAGGTCGCCGGCGAAGTTGGGCAGCGTGCCGTCGTAGAGCGCCTGCCGCCGGAACCCGACCGCGACCGGGATGTCACGGCCGAGCAGGAAGTCGCGGATCGCGGCGCGTCCCTCCGCCGACCAGCAGCTGCCGCCCAGGATCGCCAGGGGTCGCCGTGCCGCGGCCAACAACTCGTCGAGGCGCTCCAGCGCGGCCGGGTCGGGCAATGGAGCAAAGACCGGCGCGCGCGGCAGGTCGGGCACGTCGACGAGGTGCTTCTGCATCTCCTCCGACAGCGCGATCACCACCGGGCCCGGTCGGCCAGTGGTGGCGACGTCGACCGCGTGGGCGACCAGTTCCGGGATACGGCAGGCGTCGTCGATCTGGGTGACCCACTTGGCGAGCGGGCCAAACATGCGGCGGTAAT
Organism: uncultured Alphaproteobacteria bacterium; assembly: GCA_963792675.1. Taxonomy (GTDB): domain Bacteria; phylum Pseudomonadota; class Alphaproteobacteria; order Acetobacterales; family Acetobacteraceae; genus JBBROS01. The sequence goes on along the minus strand of CAWBWT010000002.1, from coordinate 2,532,552 downwards.
CGACTTCCTGGAAGCTGTCGCGGTCAGTTTCTTCGAATGGGATTTGCCCTACGAACAGCAGCATAGGCGTGCTGTCCTGCTGTGCCACATGAACCCCGATCGCGGCATGGCAGGCGCCCGGACCGCGCGTCACCATGGCCGCCGCGGGCCGGCCGGTCAGCTTGCCGTAGGCTTCGGCCATGTTCACCGCGCCGGCTTCGAAGCGGCAGGTGACGAGGCGCAGCTTCGCGCGGACCTCATACAAGCCGTCGAGCACGTCGAGGTAGCTCTCGCCCGGCACCGCGAACACGTGGTCGATGCCTTGGGCGACCAGCGCATCGGCCAGTACCAAGCCGCCGGGGCGGGTGGTGTTCGTGTTCGTGTCGTCCAATGCCATCAACGGCCTCCCCGGCTGGAGCGCTCAGCCTACGCTCGGCGAGATCACTGTCCAGACACGCGGCGGCATGGCACGATGGCGCCCATGCGTGCGATTTTCGTCCAGATCAAGTGCCAGATGGGCCAGGCTTACCGCGTGGCGCAGGAGGCGGTGGATACAATCGAGGAGTTGTCGGAGATCTACTCGACCTCGGGGCAATATGATCTGCTGGGCAAGTTCTACCTCGACGCCGAGCAGGACACCGGGCTGTTCGTGACCGAGCGGGTGCAGACCCTGCCGGGCGTGGCCGATACCTACACGCTGATCACGTTCAACGCGTTCGCGGCAGCGAAAAGCTAACGCCGCCAGCCGTGCGGACGGTGCGTCGCGGCCGTTACCGCCACCGCTTGAGCCGCTCCGTCGCCTCCGCCATGTCGGTTTCCGGCCCGCAATAGCTGAACCGCATCGTGCGATGCCCGCGGGTGCGGTCGAAATCCACTCCCGAACTGGCGGCGATCCCGGCTTCGGCCAACATGCGCTGGCAGAACCTGAGGCTGTCGTTGGTGCGGGCGCCGATGTCGGCATAGACGTAGAAGGCGCCGTCGGCGGCCGCGAAGTCGGGGAAGCCCGCCGCCGGCAGCGCCGACAGCAGGTGATCGCGGGAGCGGCGATAACGGGCCACATTCGCTTCCAGCTCGGCACCGCACTCGAACGCCGCCTCGGCCGCGACCTGGCTGATGTGCGGGGCGCTGATGAACAGGTTCTGCGCCAGGCATTCCACCGGCCGCACCAGCTCGTCGGGCAGCACCAGCCAGCCGACCCGCCAGCCGGTCATGGAGAAGTACTTGGAAAAGCTGTTCACCACGATCGCGCTGTCGCTGTAGGCGGCGGCGGTCGCGATCGGACGGCTGTAATGCAGCCCGTGATAGATCTCGTCCGACACCAGGCGCACGCCGCGCGCGGTGCACCACTCGGCCAAGGCCTGCAGCTCCTCGGGCGCCAGCATCGTGCCGGCCGGGTTGCAGGGGCTGGCGACGATCAAGCCGTCGGGCGACGGGTCGAGCCGGTCGAGCATGGCGGGTGTCGGCTGATAGCGCGTCTCCGGCCCGGCCTCGATGATCACCGGCTCGAGCCCGAGCGCCACCAGGATGTTGACGTAGGGCGGGTAGAAGGGGGAGGCCAGCGCCACCCGGTCGCCGGGGTCGAACGCGGCCAAGAAGGCGAGCGGGAACGCCCCGCTGGCGCCGAACGTCACCGCGACCCGGCGGGCGGGAAGGTCGACGCCGTACCAATCCCGATTGTGCCGGGCGATGCGGGCACGCAGGCTGGGGCGGCCGAGCGCCTCGGTGTAGCCCATCGGGTCGGCGGCGCCCAAGGCCGCGGTTGCGGCCGCGATGGCGCCGGCCGGGGCGCCGGTGCCGGGCTGGCCGACCTCCATGCGGATCACGTGCGGCGCGCCGGGCGGCAAGGCGGCGGCCCGCGCGTTGGCGGCCGAGATCACGTCCATCACCATGAACGGCGGGGCAGCGGCGGCGCGGCCGACCTTCAGCACGTCAGTTGCCGGCCGCGGCCAAGCCGGCGCCGCGCGGGTCGGTGGCCCAGCTGCAGCTGCCCTCGCTGTCCGGCAGGTAGCGCGCGCAGGCGATGGCGTTGGCCCGGCCGGGCTCCGGCACCGGTCTCGGCATCGCCTCGTCGGACCGCAGGGCGCCGCTCAGACCAGCCGCCACGGCCAACGCGGCACCCTCCTGCCCCGAGCCGGCCACGGCGGCGCGGAAGCCGTTGAGGTTGGCGTTCCAGGCCAGGCCCGCGGCCAGCATCGGCGAGCCGTAGGTGTTGGGCGACGCCGCCAGCAGGATGCCGGTGCCCGGCGCGATGCGCCCGGTGCCGAACAGGTTGCCCATCGTCAGCGCGCAGGTCACGGCGTTGCCGTTGCGGTCCATCACGGCGAAGCTGGTGCTGGCCGGCATCGCCGGCAGCGTGCCGCCGGCAGCGTCGCTCGCCAGCACCGCTTGCGGGTCGCCGCCGCCGGCCCGCCAGCGCAGCAGCGTGCCGACCGCGCGGGCCTGTGCGCCGGCCCCGTCGGACGGCCGCTGCTCCAGCACGCGGTAGGCCGCCGCCGCGGCCAGGCCGCCGTCGGCCGGGGGCGGCAGGAACGCGATCGAAGTCGCGGCCGGACTGGATCACCAGCGGCGCGGCGGTCCGCGGCAGCGCGGCCCGCAGCTCGCCGATGCTGAGCGGGCCGCCGGCGAGCCGGGATGCGGCCTCGAGGTTGCGGGCCAGGACGCCTTGATACAGGTCGCCCACGCCGGCGGTGCGCAGCGCCGAGATGCTGGCGCCGAGGTCCGGCTGCTGCAGGGTGCCGCCTTCTGCCAGGGGTGTGCCGCCCGGCGCGAACACGGCGCGGGCATTCGGGTCCTGCAGCAGCGGCCCGGCGACCAAAGCGAGATCGCGCACCAGCGCCCGCGAGACCGGAGTGCCGAAGCGCGCCATCTGCTCGGGCCCGGCCAGCAGCCCTTCGAACGGGCGGCGGCCGTAGCGGGCGTGCAGCGCGAACATGCCGCGCGCCAGCATCGGCACCGCGGCCGGCCGGTCCGCGCCGGGCGGCACGCCCTGGGGCGCCACGGGGGTGAACATGATGGCCTCGGGCGAGCCGCGGCCGGGTCCGTCGCGGCTCGGGTTGTAAGCGAGGCAGGCGCCGCCGGACCCGAGCCCCGCCCGCGACGGCAAGGTCACCGCCAGGGTAAAGCCGACCGCGACCGCCGCGTCGGCGGCCGTGCCGCCGAGCACCAGCACCTCGCGCCCGGCCAAGGCGGCGCGCGGCTCGTCGGCCACGGCGGCGCCGATGAACCCGCTCAGCCGCTCCGAACCGGCCTCGGTGGTCGAGCCGCCGAAGAACTCGCTCTTGACCGCACTCAGTGTGGAGCATGCCGTGGCGGACAGCAGCGCCGTCAGGAGGACGGCAACTCTGGTCAGCGGTGTGCTCTGCACGTATCGGCTTCCTTCCCCAAGACCGGCTTGCCATAGCGGCGTACCGACGCCGCTTCAACCGGATGGCCGGCAGGTGCTATCCAGGTCGCACTCTTGCCGAGGTGCCGATGACGCGATCGTTCTTGCCGCTGCTGGCGGCCCTGCTGCTCCTCGGAACCGCCGTGCCCCAAGCGCGGGCGGACGAGTTCGCCCCGTCGCAGCGGCAGGAGATCGTCGGCGTGCTGCGCGACGCGTTGCGCAGCGACCCCTCGATCCTGCGCGATGCGCTGGTCGCGCTGCAGGCCGACGATGCGCGGCGGCAGGACCAGGCGACTCGCGACGTGCTCGGCCTGCTGGCGCCGCGCCTGGCCGACCCCGCCGATCCGGTGGCCGGCAACCCGTTCGGCGATGTGACGGTGGTGGAGTTCTTCGACACCCGCTGCCCGTACTGCCGCCGCATGCTGCCGGTGATGGCGGACCTGCTGCACGCCGACCCGAAGGTGAAGCTGGTGCTGAAGGACCTGCCGATCCTGGGCAATGCCAGCCAGCTGGAAAGCCGGGCCTTGCTCGCGGCGCAGCGCCAGGGCGGCTACTTCAAGCTGCACGACGCCATCATGGCCGCCTCGGCGCCGCCCAGCCGCGATACGCTGCGCGCCGATGCCGAGCGGGTCGGGCTGGATGGCGGGCGCCTGCTGCGCGACATGGACGATCCGGCGATCAAGGATCGGCTGGCCAACAACCTGGACCTGGCCAAGCAGATCGGCATCGACGGCACGCCGGCGTTCGTGGTGGGCACCCGGCTGATCGCCGGAGCGGCCGAGTTGCCGGATCTGCAGCGGGCGGTGGACGAGGCGCGTCGGAAGTAGCGGCTAAAGCGCAATCCGATCGAAGCGGATCGGCTTGCGCTCTAGCCTCCTTAGTTTCACGAGCATGTGCATCCGTGAGTGACCCTGATTGAACGGATCATGCTCTAGCGAACGTAGACCCGGACCTCCTGCGGCGTCGCGCTCGCGTCCGGCCGTGCGGCCAGGCGGATGCGGCCGGGCGCCACGCCCTCGCCGGCGATCACCCGGGCGACCGTGCCCGCCGCATTGCCGATCGCGGCGTCGGCGGGGGCGTCGGGCGTTTGCATCTCGACCACGTCGAAGGTGACGGTCGGCTTACGGGCGCGGGCGTCGGCGACCGCCTTGCGCAGCGTGCCGGCATAGGCGGCGGGGGCTGCCTTGGGCGAAATCGTCAGCAGCGGCGGCGGCCCGGCCGGAACCGCGGCGGCCACGGGCGGGGCGGCGGCCGGGATGATCACCGGCGCGTCGCCGGCATGCGGGTTGAAGGTGTTCTGATCCACCAGGGTGCAGCCGGCGAGCAGCAGCGCGGCGGCAACCAGGGCCCGCTTCACTGGCGATACTCCGGCGAGTCGCGGTCCAACGTTCGCTTGATGCTTTCGAGGTGAAGGGCGGCGCTGGTGCGGTCGGCCTCACGCATCTGGCGGGCAGTGGCCTCGGCGATGGCGGGGGGCACCGGCTTCAGCGGGCGGCCGGTGGACAGGGCCAGACGCTGCACCTCACACGCGCGCTCGAGGTAGTAGAGATCGTCCCATGCGTCGGCGATGGTCGCGCCGACCACCATGACCCCGTGGTTGCGCATGAACACCACGTCAGCGTCGCCCATGCTGGCGGCGATGCGGTCGCCCTCGGCGGCGTCGAGCGCGAGGCCGTTGTAATCCTCGTCCACCACGGTGCGGCCAAGAAACTTCAGCGCGGTCTGACCGGCCCAGGCAAGCGGCTCGCCGTCGATCATCGTGAGCGCGGTGGCGTTCGGCATATGGGTGTGGAAGGCGACGCGGGCGCGCGGCAGCGCTTTGTGGACGCGGGCGTGGATGAAGAAGGCGGTGGCCTCGGGCTCGCCCTCGCCCGCGACCACGTTTCCGTCGAAGTCGCAGACCAGCAGGCGGGAGGCGGTGATCTCGTGAAAGCCCCAGCCGTACGGGTTGACCAGGAACAGCTCGTCGGAACCCGGCACCATGGCGGACAGGTGGTTGCAGATGCCCTCGTGCAGGCCGAGCCGGCTGGCCATGCGGAAACAGGCGGCCAGGTCGACCCGGGCCTGCCAGACGGCCGGGTCGTCCAGCTCGGCGGGGCGCGGCGCGGACGCGACCGGTTGCGGGGTGAAGGCGTGCGCCATCGCGGGCTGACTCCGTTGCTGTCTTGCCCGGCGGGGCGGGGTGCGTAGTGTGCACGGATCAAACCGGCGGGCAACGAAGGCACAGATGAACGACGCGCGAACCAACCAACGCATCGACGGCCGCCGGCTGTGGGACAGCCTGATGGAGATGGCCGCGATCGGCGCGACTCCGAAGGGAGGCGTGCGGCGGCTTGCGCTGGGACCGGTGGACAAGCTCGGGCGGGACCGGTTTTCCGAGCTGTGCCGCGCGGCCGGGCTGGTTGTCCGGGTGGACGCGATGGGCAACATGTTCGCGCGCCGGGAGGGCCGTGACCCCGCCCGCCTGCCGGTGCTGTTCGGCAGCCACCTCGACAGCCAGCCGAGCGGGGGCAAGTTCGACGGCGCGCTGGGGGTGATGGCCGGCCTCGAGCTGATGCGCAGCCTGGACGATCTCGGCATCACTACCGAAGCGCCGGTCGAGCTGGTGAACTGGACCGACGAAGAAGGCAGCCGGTTTGGCAAGAGCCTGATGGGCTCCGGCGTTTGGGCCGGGGTGTACGACCAGGCCGAGACCGAGGCGCTGGCCGACCTCGACGGACAGACGGTCGGGGTCTCGCTCGACGCGATCGGCTATCGCGGCCCAGAACCGGCGCGGCCGTTCCCGGCCGACGCCTATTTCGAGCTGCACATCGAGCAGGGTCCGATCTTGGAGCGTGAAGGCAAGCAGGTCGGCATCGTCACCGGCGCGCAGGCGCAGGTCTGGTACGACGCGGTCGCGGTCGGCCAGGACAGTCACGCCGGCACCACGCCGCCGAGCACGCGGCGTGATGCGCTCGTGTGCGCGGCGCGGGTGATCGACCTGGTGGACCGCATGATGCGGGCGCGCGGCGAGGATGGGCGCGGCACCGTCGGCCGGCTGGTGGTGTCGCCCAATAGCTGCAACGTGATCCCCGGCGAGGTGCGGTTCAGCGTCGAGTTCCGCCATCCCGACGAGGCCGAAATCGGCCGCCTCGCCGCGCAGTTCCCGCGCGAGGCCGGGTTCATCGCGCGCGACTGCGGGGTGGAACTGCAGCTGACGGAGCTGTTCCGCATCCCCGCCCAGCCGTTCGACCCGGCTTGCGTCGGCCTGGTGCGGGATGCCGCGGCGCGGCTCGGCTACTCGGCGCGGGAGATCGTGTCGGGGGCCGGGCATGATGCGGTGTACGTGGCGCGGCACGTGCCGGCGGCGATGATTTTTACCCCGTGCAAGGATGGTCTCAGCCACAACGAGGCAGAGAGTATTCTGCCCGAGGAGGCGGAGGCTGGGGCGCAGGTGCTGTTCGAGGCGGTGGTGGCGCGGGCGAACCGGGTCGTCTGAGCGATGGAAATGGACGCGCGAACGGCGGCGCTGGAGCGGATCGGCACGGTGCTGCGGCTGGTGGTGGCGGTTGCGGCGATCCTTCTGGCGATATGGCTGATCAAGGACGTGCTGGTGGTGGTGTTCGCCTCGGCGCTGGTGGCGGTGATCCTGCATGGGCTGGCGACGCTGGCGACGCGTTTCCTCGGGTTGCCGTATTGGGCGGCGTTGCTGGGGGTCGTCGTGTTGCTGTTCGCGGCGGTGGTGGGCCTGGGGATGATTGCCGGGCCGGGGCTGGCGGACCAGTTCGATGCGCTGCGTCAGGCGTTGGGCGGACAGTTGGGGGCGCTGCGGGACCGGCTGTCGCAGTCGAATTGGGGCCGGTTCGTGCTGGAGCAGTTGCCGCCCTCGGTGGGCGGCAACAAGGAGGGCGGCGAGCCGATGAAGCTGCCGTCCGGGGTCGCGGGGTCGGTGGCGGGCATCTTGGGCTCGGTGCTCGGGTTGTTCGGCACGCTGGCAGTGGTGGCGATTGCGGGCATCTACCTGGCCGCTTCGCCCGGGGTGTACGTGAACGGGGCGTTGCGGCTGGTGCCGGCGGGGCGGCGGGAGGATGCGCGACGGCTGATCGAAGCGGCGGGCAAGGCGCTGTGGGCGTGGAGCGCCGGGCAGGCGCTCGACATGGTGGTGGTCGGGGTGCTTTCGGGGTTGGGGTTGTGGTTGATCGGGGTGCCGCTGGCGTTCGTGCTGGGGGTGGTGGCCGGGCTATTCAACTTCGTGCCGTATATCGGCGCCATCGTGGGCGCGGTGCCGGCGGTGCTGCTGGGGTTCTCAGTGGGGACTTCGGCCGGGCTGGAAACAATCGCCCTTTACCTGGTGATCCAGGGTTTCGAGGGTAACGTGATGGCGCCGCTGATCCAGAAGCAGGCGGTGGAGATGCCGCCCGGGCTGACGATCCTGGCGCAGACGGCGTTCGGGGCGATCCTGGGCATTCCCGGGCTGATCTTTGCCACGCCGCTGACGGCGGCGCTGCTGGCGGTCGGCGGCGAAGCGACGACGCCATTGCAGGAAGACGAGAAGGTGTGAGGGTGCGGCCGAGCGGCCGGGGCAGCGGCGGATTATCCCGGGTGCGGATAGCCGACGGCATGGTGCGGCGGCGCCCGCCGGGATTCTGGCGGCGGGTGACGCGATCCGGTTCGCGGCGGAGGCCGTGGTTCCAGCCGGGAGCGGCCGACTGGCTCGGTTTCGAGGGAACGATCGTGTTTGATGCACCGGATGGCAGATGGCGGCTGGCCGGTCGTTCCGCCGGGCTTCGACCCGGCGGCGCGGGCGTGGAGGACGGCGACGTCGTCGGGGGTGCGGCGCTTCCAGGGGCGAGTGCCGAAGACGGCGGCGAGGCCGAGGTCGCGTTCGATGTCGGCGATGATGTCGGCAACGGGGCGGCGGACCAGTTCGTGCTCGAGTTCGGGAGCGTCTAGGCGGTCGAGCAACTCGGCGTGCAGGGTCGCGGCGCGGCTGCCGGCCTCGGTGCGCTGGATGGTGTCCTCGACCGCGCGAATGATTTCGGTCCGAGCCGCGGTGCGGTGGTGAGCAGCGGTGGTCGCCGGGTCGGGCGGGGGCGGCTCGTCGAGCTTGCGGGCGAGCAGGATGCAGCGGCGGACGGTGCGGGTGACGCGGTCGAAGGCGTCGGCGAGGCGTTCGATGCTTGGGGCGGCCGCGGGGGTGGTTTCGTTGCCCGGCTCATTGGCGGTTGCGGGTTCCGCTGTGGCCTGTCGATGCAGGCGGCGGGCGATGTCGGCGCCCATGCCGATGAATTCGTCGAGGACGGCGCGATAGCGCTCGGCGTCCCCGGCGTGGTGGCCGGGGGCGTGGGTGGGCTCGGGGTGGGGCTCGCTCGGGGCCGACATGAACGGAGGAGGACCATTTCCGGCGGCGGCGGGGCAAGTCAGGCTTTGTCGGGGTGCCGGCCGGGTTGAACATCGTGGGGCGGGGTATGCGTGCGCATGGTCTGCGTAGGTGCGGGTCTGCGTAGGTGCGGGTCTGGGGCCGCGGGCCCCAGCGGGTCGAGGGCAGCGCCCTCGCGTTCCCGCCTTAATAGGAGCGCGGCAACCCGAGGACGTGCTCGGCTACATACGAGAGGATGAGATTGGTCGAGATCGGGGCGACCTGGTAGAGCCGCGTCTCGCGGAACTTGCGTTCCACGTCGTATTCCTCTGCGAAACCGAAGCCACCGTGAGTTTGGACGCAGGCTTCGGCGGCGGCCCAGCTGGCGTCGGCGGCGAGGAGCTTGGCGATGTTGGCTTCCTCGCCGCAGGGGGCGCCGGCTTCGAACTTCTCGCAGCCGGCGTGGACCACGAGCTCGGCGGCGCGCATCTGCGCGTAGGCGCGGGCGATGGGGAACTGGACGCCCTGGTTCTGGCCGATGGGGCGGGCGAAGACGACGCGGTCCTTCGCATAGGCGGTGGATTTTTGGGTGAACCACTTGGCGTCGCCGATGCACTCCGCGGCGATCAGCAGGCGCTCGGCGTTCATGCCGTCGAGGATGGTGCGGAAGCCGCGGCCTTCGGTCCCGAGCAGGGCGTCGGCGGGAATGCGCATGTTGTCGAAGAACACCTCGCAGGAGTTGTGGTTCATCATGGTGCGGATGGGGCGGAGGGTGAGGCCCCCGTTGTTCGACCCGGGCCCCTTCACCTCGCGCATGTCGACGATGAAGGTGGACAGGCCCTCGGTGCGTTTCGCCACCTGATCCTTGGGCGTGGTGCGGGCGAGCAGGAGCATCAGGTCGGAGTGCTCGGCGCGGCTGGTCCAGATCTTTTGGCCGTCGATGATGTAGTGGTCGCCGTCGCGGCGGGCCGTGGTGCGCAGGCTGGTGGTATCGGTGCCGCTGGTTGGCTCGGTGACGCCGAAGGCCTGGAGGCGGAGGTCGCCGCTGGCGATGCCGGGCAAGTAGCGCTGCTTCTGCTCGGGGGAGCCGTGACGGAGGATGGCGCCCATGATGTACATCTGGGCGTGGCAGGCAGCGCCGTTGCAGCCGGATGCGTGGATCGTCTCGAGGATGTCGGCGGCGGCGCGAAGGCCGAGGCCGGCGCCGCCGTACTCCTCGGGGATGAGGACGGCGAGATAGCCGGCGTTGGTGAGCGCGGCGACGAACTGGGTGGGGTAAGCGCGTTCGGCATCGAGGCGGCGCCAATACTCGCCGGGGAATTCGGCGCACAGACGGGCGACGGCGTCGCGGATTTCGGCATTGGGCGTGGGCCCCGGCGTGGCATGGTCCATGGATCGTTCCTCGGGCGCGTGGCGGCGTTCGGTGCAGCATGACGCGGCCGGATCAGGGTGTCACGACGCCGGGCGGTCACAACCCCGGCCGGGCAGCGACGCGGCGCTTCCGTTAAGCCAGCGGTAAAGAGTTTGCTGTTTACCGTAAGCATCCGTATCTAGGGAGTCGCTTTGGGGGGTCGGCCTCCGGTAACACTCATCCTTGGCTTTGATCGAGGCGCTTTTGACTGTGCTGCGTTCGCTGTCGTTGGTCCCGGTGATGGCGTTGCTGGCGATGACGCCGGCTCGGGCGCAGGGCGCTGCCGTTCCGGTGACGATCGCCGAGGCACAGAAGCAGGATGTGGCCGTCGTGCAGCGGGCCATCGGCACGGTGCAGGCGTTTCAGTCGGTGCTGGTGCGGGCGCGGGTGGACGGGACGCTGGACCGGGTGCTGTTTACCGAGGGGCAGCTGGTCAAGCCGGGCGATCTGCTGGCGCAATTGGATCCGCGGCCGTATCAGGCGGCGCTCGATCAGGTGACGGCGAAGCGGGCGGCCGACGAGGCGGCGCTGGTGAATGCGCGGTCCGACCTCGTGCGCTACAACGACCTCGCGGCAAGCCAGGTGGCGTCGCGGCAAAAGCTCGACCAGACGAAAGCCGGTGTCGCGCAGGCGGAGGCCGCGGTGCGCGGCGACGAGGCGCAGATGGCGGCGGCGCAGCTGAACCTGGATTTCACCCGGATCACCTCGCCGCTGTCGGGCCGGGTCGGGCTGCGGCTGATCGATCCGGGCAACTACATCCGGGCGGCGGATGCGAACAGCACCGGGCTGGTGACGATCGCGCAGATCCAGCCGATCGCGCTGGTGTTCACCCTGCCGCAGGACGCGCTGCCGAAAGTGCAAGCCGCCATGAAACGGGGCAAGCTGCCGGTCATGGCCTATAGCAGCGACGACCGAACCAAGCTGAGCGACGGCGAGTTGCTGACGCTGGACAGCTCGATCGACGTCAGCACCGGGACGATCAAGCTGAAAGCGGTGTTCGACAATGCGGACGACGCATTGTGGCCCGGGCAGTTCGTGAACGTGCGACTGCGGATGGACACGCGGGTCGGGGCAACCACGGTGCCGAGCGCCGCGGTGCAGCGTGGATCGAACGGCCTCTATGTCTTCATCGTCAAGCCGGACGACACGGCCGCGGTGCAGACGGTCGAGGTTGAGCAGGATGACGGCAAGACAGCGGTGATCGGCTCGGGCCTGCACGTGGGCGACAAGGTGGTGACGAGCGGGCAGTCGCGGTTGGCGAACGGCACCAAGGTCGCTGCGATCGAGCCGAAGCCGGCGTCCTGAGCAGGAAAGGCAGACAGCGCGGATGAGCATCTCCACCCCGTTCATCCGCAAGCCGGTCGCGACGTCGCTGCTGATGGCGGCGATCCTGCTGATCGGGATGGCCGCGTTCCCGCTGCTCCCGGTGGCGCCGTTGCCGCGGGTCGAGTTCCCCACCATCCAGGTGACGGCGCAGTTCCCGGGGGCGAGCCCGGAAACCATGGCGTCCACGGTGGCGCAGCCGTTGGAGCGGCAGTTCTCGCAGATCTCCGGCGTGGCGCAGATGACGTCGGTGAGCGTCGCCGGCAACACCCAGGTGGTGGTGCAGTTCGAGCTGGAGCGGAACATCGACGCGGCGGCGCTGGACGTGCAGGCGGCGATCAACAATGCCGGCGGGCAGCTGCCCAAGGCGCTGCCGAACCCGCCGATCTTCCGCAAGGTGAACCCGGCTGACAGCCCGATCCTGATCCTGTCGGTGCAGAGCGACATCCTGCCGCTGATCGACGTCGATGATTACGCGGACAACATCCTGAGCCAGCAGATCAGCCAGATCGGCGGGGTGAGCCAGGTCTCGATCGGCGGCGAGCAGAAACGGGCGATCCGGGTGCAGATCGACCCGGCGCGGCTCGGCGCGATGGGCATGACGCTCGAGGACGTGCGGCAGCTGCTGGTGACATCCACGGTCGACTCGCCGAAAGGCACGGTGGACGGGCCGGAGCGGTCGTTCTCGGTCTACGCCAACGACCAGCTGACCCGGGCGAGCCAACTCGACGACGTGGTGCTGGCGTATCGGAACGGCGCGCCGGTGCGGGTGCGCGACGTGGGCCAGGCGGTGGACGGCCCCGAGAATGCGAGGCTGGCGGGATGGCAGAACGGCAGGCGCGGCATCCAGCTGTTCATCTTCAAGCAGCCGGGCGCGAACGTCATCGACACCGTCGAGCGGGTGAAGGCGGCGCTCCCTGCCCTGCGCGCGGCGATCCCGCCTTCGGTGCAGGTCGAGACGGTTGTGGATCGGACGGTGACGATCCGTGCCTCGGTGCACGAGGTGCAGTTCACCCTGCTGCTGTCCATCGCGCTCGTGGTGATGGTCATCTTCCTGTTTTTGCGGAATTTCTGGGCGACCATCATCCCCAGCATCACCGTGCCGCTGGCGTTGGTCGGAACGTTCGCGGTGATGTTCCTGCTCGGCTACAGCCTCAACAACCTGACGCTGATGGCGCTGACGATCGCGGTGGGCTTCGTGGTCGACGATGCGATCGTGATGCTGGAGAACATCTACCGGCATATCGAGGACGGGATGAACCCGACCGAGGCGGCGCTGAAGGGCGCCGGGGAGATCGGGTTCACGATCATCTCCATCAGCCTCAGCTTGATCGCGGTGTTCATCCCGCTGCTGCTGATGGGCGGGATCGTTGGCCGGCTGTTCCGCGAGTTCGCGATGACTGTGGCGATCACCGTGGTGGTGTCGGCGGTGGTGTCGCTGACGCTGACCCCGATGATGTGCTCGCGCTTCCTGAAAAACCATCACGGGCAGAAGCACGGGGTGTTGTATCGCGTTGTCGAACGCTTCTTCGTCGCGCTGCAGAATGGCTATCGGCGCACCTTGGATGTGGCGCTGCGGCACCAATTCGTCACGCTGATGGTGTTCTTCGGGACGATGGCGTTGACCGGCTATCTGTATGTCGTGATCCCCAAGGGGTTCTTCCCCAACCAGGACACCGGCGTGCTGGTGGGCATCACCAAGGCCGGGCAGGACGTGTCGTTCTCGGAGATGGCGCGGCGCCAGGTGGCGGTCGCCGAGGTGATCGCGCGGGATCCGGCCGTTGCCGGGCTGTCGTCCAGCATCGGCGCCGGGCTCGGCGGGCAGACCGGCAATAACGGCCGCATCTGGGTCACGCTGAAGCCGTTCGACCAGCGCACCGAGACCGCGCAGCAGGTGATCGCGCGGCTGCGGACCAAGACGCCGGAGGTCGGCGGGGTGGTGGTCAACTTCCAGGCGGCGCAGGACATCAACGTCGGCGGGCGGCTGGCGCAGTCGCAGTTCCAGTACACGGTGCAGGACGCCGACCTGGCCGAGCTGTTCGAGTGGGCGCCGCAAATCCTCGAGCGCATGCGCGGGCTGCCGATGCTGCGCGACGTGGCGACGGACCAGCAGGTGGCCGGCACCACGGCGTCGCTGACGATCGACCGTGACCGGGCGGCGCGGTTCGGCATCCAGCCGCAGGTGATCGACGACACGCTGTACGACGCGTTCGGGCAGCGGCAGATCGCCCAGTATTTCACCCAGCTCAACACCTACAAGCTGATCCTGGAGGTGCCGCCGGCGATGCAGGGCGACCTGTCGACGCTGGACAAGCTGTACGTGAAGGCACGGGATGGCTCGACCGTCCCGCTGTCGACCTTCGTGTCGGTCGATACGCGGCCGGTGCTGCCGCTCGCCATCAGCCACCAGAGCCAGTTCCCGGCGGTGACGCTGTCATTCAACCTGGCAGAAGGGGCGGCGCTCGGCGAAGCGGTGGACGCGGTCAATGGGATGATGCGCGACATGGGCGCGCCGCTGACGCTGCGCGGCACCTTCCAGGGCACGGCGCAGGCGTTCCAGTCGTCGCTGAGCACGCAGCCGTATCTGATCGCGGCCGCGCTGATCGCGGTCTACATCATTCTGGGCGTGCTGTACGAGAGCTACATCCTGCCGATCACCATCCTTTCGACCCTGCCGTCGGCCGGCGTGGGCGCGCTGCTGATGCTGATGATCTTCCATTACGATCTGTCGGTGATTGCGCTGATCGGGGTGATCCTGCTGATCGGCATCGTGAAGAAGAACGGCATCATGATGGTGGACTTCGCCATCTCGGCCGAGCGCAAGGCGGGGGTGTCGCCGCTCGAGGCGATCCGGGAAGCGTGCCTGCTGCGATTCCGGCCGATCCTGATGACGACGATGGCCGCCCTGCTCGGCGGCTTCCCGCTGGTGCTGGGCAGCGGCGCCGGGTCGGAACTGCGCAAGCCGCTGGGTTACGCGATGGTCGGTGGGCTGATCCTCAGCCAGGTGCTGACGCTGTATACGACCCCGGTGGTTTACCTCTATCTCGACCGCTTCCAGCGCTGGCTGATGCCGAGCCGCCGCAAGACGCTGCCGCGGCTGGCGGAAACGATGGGCGCTGGCGACATGGTGGCGCAGAAGGTGGCCGTGACCGGCGACTGAGCACAGGTGAACTCGGACATCAACAATTGCGGGCCTGGAGCCGCCGGCCCCAGCGGGTCGAGGGCAGCGCCCTCATTGCTATCGCTCCTCCCAGCCATCGCCAGACGGGCGGCATCCCTAGACGCCGAAGCCGCGTTCCCGGCCGAGGACATCGACGGCCTGCGCTCGATCGGCCTGCCGATGGCGCCGGTGCCACGACACCATGGCGGCCAGGGCCTGGGCACGGAACCCGGCGGCTGCGAGGCGGCGTTCGACACGCTGCGGCTGCTGGGCCGTGCCAACCTGTCGGTCGCGCGGCTGTTCGAAGCGCATGTGAACGTGGTGCGGCTCGTCGTGCGGTTCGGCACGCCGGAACAGCTTGCTTCGGTCGCGGCCGCCTGTGCGCGCGGGTGAGCTGTACGGCCTATGGGTGACGGATGCGCCGGGCCAGGTCCTGGCGCTCGAGCGCGGCGTGCTGCATGGCAGCAAGGGCCCTTGCTCCGGCGCCGGGCATCTGCGCCACGCGCTGATCACGGTGCACGATGGCGACGAAGTGCGGATGGCGCTGCTGGACCTCCACGGCGGCGAGACGGTGACGCCGGTCGGTCCGCGGCTGCACGGCATGCGGGCCAGCGCCAATGGCACGATCCGGCTCGACGGGCTGCCGCTGCCGGCGGCGGCACTGCTCGGTGCTCGCCGGCGACTATCTGCGCGAACCGGATTTCTCGACCGGCGCCTGGCGCACGGTGGCGGCAACGCTGGGCGGCATGGACGCATTGGTCGATACGGTCGCGCGAGCAAGTGCGGGCGCGGCGGCACGACGCGCTTCCGTTGCAGCAGGCGCGCTTCGGCGAGATGCTGTCGCGCCGGAGACGGCGCGCTTATGGGCGCACGAGGCCGCGCGACGCGCCGAAGCACGGCGTGGGCCCGGTCGCCGACCAGGTCGCCTACGTCAACCTGGCGCGGATCGCGGTCGAGAACGCCTGCTTCGAGCTGATGCGTCATGCGCAGCGTGGCCTCGGCTTGGCAGCGCTGCTGCAGCCCAATCCGGTCGAGCGGCTGCTGCGCGACCTCGCCACCTACCTTCGGCAACCCGCACCCGACCTGGTGCTGACGGAAGCGGCGCAACACGCCTTGCAGGGGTGATCCCCGCGGGCGAGGTGTTGGCGGCGATGCGGCCTCTGCCGATCCGGCCGGTGGACGATCTGCTCGTGCGCGGACCGCTGCTGATCCTGGCGCCGCACCCCGACGACGAGAGCCTCGGCTGCGGCGGCGTGATCGCCGCTTGCTGCGCTCGCGGCGCGCCCCCCTTCGTCCTCGTCGTGACCGACGGCGCCGGGTCGCATCCCAACTCCCTCACCTATCCGCCGGCCCGGCTCGCCGCACTCCGAGCCGACGAGGCGCGAGCCGCCGGCGCGGCGCTTGGCCTGCCGGCGGACCGCACTCGGGTTCCTGAACCTGCCGGATACGCGAAGCCCGCTCGACGGGCCCGGCGTTCGCGGCCGCCGGCGAGTCGGTCAGCGCGCTGGTCCGGCGCCACGGCATCGGCACCATCCTGGCCAGTTGGGAGCACGATCCGCATTGCGACCATCTATCGGCGCATCGGCTCGCGGCGCACGCCGCGGCGGCGACCGGGGTGCTGCACCGGGCCTATCCGGTCTGGGGCTGGACCTTGGGCGCGCGACACCATGCTGCCGGCAATACCCGGCGGCCTGCGTGTCGATATCGCGGCGCATCTGCCGGCCAAGCGCCTCGCCATCGCCGCCCACCGATCGCAATACGCTGGCCTGATCGTGGATGATCCCCGCGGCTTCCAGCTGCCGCCGGATTTCCTGGCGCTTTCGACGGACATTACGAGACGTTCCTGGACGCGGAGTGCGGGGCGCCTGTGTCGTGCAGCCCCTTATGCTTGGACCGCTGCACCGTGTCCTCCACATCCAGGCGCAGGCCGGCGAGCACGCGCTGGGCGGCGGCCATTTCGGCTGGCAAATCGGTCACGGCGACCCGGACCGCGGGAATGCCGCGTCCTGGCGCGCCCATGCCGGCCCGAACGGCGCCCGGCAGCAGCACAGCGGAGCCGGGTCTGCTGGCGGCGATGCAGGCGCACCAATCGGTCCGTGACCGGCTCCAGCGCCTCGTCCAGCAGCGTGTCCGGCGACACCAGCCGCCGGCGGATCGTGTCCGCCATCCCGCCCTCGGCGCGGCCGAGGATGCGCCCCGAAACGACGACCTGCACATCCGGCGCATGCCGGATGCGGGCATCGGCGCGACGCAAAGCCGCCGGCGAAGGCCCGGTCCTCGCCCAGCGCTCGATCCGGGATCCCGCCGACGGCACGGAGATATGCCGCGCGTGACCGCGATGCTGGCCCCGGAATGTTCGGTGTGCCGCGGCCAGGGATCTACGGCTCCGGGTCGATCAGATGCGCGATTTCGTCCAGCGCCGCGGCGTAGGCGCATTCGTTCCGGATCGCCTCGTGCAGTGCCGGCGGTATCCGCTCTGCCTCGACCGGGTCGATGATGGCGCGGCCGAACACCGCGTCCGCACCATGACGGAGGTAATAGAGGTTTGCCTCCAACCAGTCCGGCGCCACGCGCCCATCCGCATCGGTGCACAGCAGCGGCACGCCTGGACGGGCGCCAGCCGGTCGGCATGCGCCATGGCCAGCCGCCGCGCTGCGCCGGCGGATGCCTGCCCGGGCGGAAACCGATGCTCGATCACGACGATCGGGCGTCGAGACCGGACGCCGCGTCGGCCACCACCGTCCATGCGTCGCATCGTCGGTGTTGTTGACCAGCAGCACGACGCCGGGGGCCGGGCCATCCTGCCGCGCGCGAGCGCCAGTCAGGCAGTCGGCGATACGCTCCGCCTCGTCACGCACCGGCACGGCCACCACGGCCGTGGCTCCAAAGAACACATTGTCGGGATCATGCATCCGGACGGAAGCCCCTCCGGTTAGCGGTTTAGGTTCCCGGCCCGGCTGCGCCAAGCGCGGTCAGAAGCGGACGGATGCCGCGAACGAACCGAAATTGAACAGGCCGGCCTTCTGGCCGTTGAACGACTGCGTCTGCCAACGTCTGCGTGTAGCTGAGCCGGACGCCATACAGCATGACGCGCCAGCCCGGCCTGGAACTCGCCGATGAACGGCTTCTTCGTGCACATGCGGGCTGTTGTTGCGGAACGTGCTGCCGTCGAGGAACACGTCTCGGGCAATCCGCCTGGCCGTCGGCGCCGGCGAAGACATACCAGACGAAGGGACGCGTCGGCGTGTAGGCGTCGCTGCCGCTGAGCCCCGGGCGGATGCGCGGCGCGCCGAAATCGCTGTCGAGGCCCTGCCCGATCCGGATGCTGGCCCCGGCCTGGACGTAGTCGCGCACCGTGCCGACGCCCGCGGTCAGCGCCGGCAGGGTGTCGATCTCGACCCGGCCCGACATGGGTCAGCGGCACCCGGAAGGTCTTCTCCGCCAGGCCTCGAACGCCGGCTCGTCCGCAACTGGTAGTGCCAGCCGCGGTTCGCGGTATCGCCGATGATGTCGTGGAAGCCGTTCTGCACCTGGCGGCCCAGCGCCGAGGGCCCGATCACGCCGAGGCTGATGCCGAGCATGCTGCGCTGGTTGTCGGTGTCGTGGATCAACGCGCCGTTGAGCGTGAGATAGCCGGCATAGGGCCGATCGTGCGGGTTCGGGCGGGCTCAGCTGGGTGTTGCGCGGCGTGAAGATGGACTGGCTGAGGTCGATGCTGATGCGCTGCACGCCATCGCCCCACACGGCGCGGCCGGCAGCGCGCGAGGAACTCCGGCACGCCATCGGTCCCGGTCGTGTAGCCGAGCCGCAGGCCCGACGTGTAGTTCTGGTCCGAGGTGCCCCGCAGGGTGGAGACGGCGTCGTTCTCCACCTGGAAGGTGAAGATGCCGTGCGGGTCCTGCGGCGGCTCGGCGCGGGCCGGGACGCGCGGCCGATGCGATGAGGGCGGCGGCCCAGATTGTGATGCGTGCACGGCACATGGTTCATGCGGGTCCGATCCTCCAACGTGGCCGGTTTAACGGATGTGTTCGCCCCGCGGAACCCCGGCCATCTTGCCTGCGGCTGCGGGGCCGCATACCGTGGCTGCGGTCCGGATGGGTGGCCGAGCGGTTTAAGGCAGCGGTCTTGAAAACCGCCGGGCGTGCAAGCGTCCCGTGGGTTCGAATCCCACCCCATCCGCGATTTCCCTCTTCGCAACCCACTGCCATGCATGCCCCATTGCTCGACCGTTCAGAAATCGCAGACAGTCAGGACAAGCGGAAAAACCAGCCGGCATCGATCACCGAGGAGCCGCCTACCTGGCTGTGCATGCCCTCGAGCCCGATGGCGATGTCATAGGACTGCACCAGCGCGATCAGCACAGTCAGATATCGCGTTTACTGATGATCCCAATCTCGATCCAGTTGCGTGTCTAGCAGCAATTCTGCTATGCGGAGCTGTTCGATTCGACCGAGCCGTTCATAGTCAATGGGACTAACATAAGCGAAATGCGCAAACCGTCACACAAGGCCCGACGTTGCAAGCGCGATGAACGAAGCAGGCCAACCGCAAGGGGTGGACTTGGAACTAAGCTTTTGCGGGAAAATTCGAGCTTTCTCGGCACTTTGGAATTCGAGCGAGCTACCCAAATTGAAGCAAGGTATCGAACAGGTCCTAAGCGACTTCTTCCTACTATCCCCAGATGGAATGGGACGTGATTGGGTTTCGACCACCGGAAGGCTGCCCTTTTTTCGGTGCGTGGCGCACAGAATCAAGCACGGAGTTCGTTTATCTGGTTGGCGAATTGAGCCTGACTCCCGCGTCGGCCGTTGATAGAGTGCTTGTCATCATGAGTGCACTCGGCGCGGGAGCGCTTAAACCGTTTGGTTCAGCGACTTGAGACCGTGACGTATGAGTTTTCGCCACGTAAAGGAACGCGCCCTCTCTGAGGAGAGATCACGACTGAGGCGGAGAGATTTCACTGAAACTTATCCTGGCGCACGAATGAGTGCGATATTCACGGCGTCAACCATCGTTGTGAATGCCATTTCTCAAACCATCCAAAAACTTCCGAGACCAACAACAGAATTCCTCGATTTAGCCCTTGCATACGACGCAGTTACGATGTGCGTCCACATCTTGGCCCTTATCTCCATTGCCCTACTCGCAGTCTTTTACATTGTATATCTATGTCGATACATTTTTTTCATAGTGAGGCATTAATGAGAACGTCTCACGTCGACCCTACTACCAGTGTGATCCGGGAGGACTTTAATGCACAGTGGTGGATTGGACGTTGGTGGAAGCGATTGTTGGACATAGCCATATCCATTTTCATGATCGTATTTCTTCTCCCGCTTCTCATCCTCATTGCTGTCGCAATCAAATTGGATTCCAGCGGTCCTATATTCTTGAAACAGGTAAGGCGTGGCTATCGTAACAGGGTATTTACCGTCTTTAAGTTTCGGACAATGGTTTATGGCAACGAGGTTATTGAACGTGTGGGTCAGGCCAAGTCTGATCCGAGGTTGACACCTGTCGGGCGATTTCTGGTGTCTGTCCATCGATGAGGTGCCCCAACTTCTGAATGTGCTTATGGGCGATATGAGTCTAGTTGGCCCTACGCCGCAACTTGAGGCTGATGTCGACTACTTCATGTCTAAGCAGGCGGGCAAAGAGTTAGTTCAAGAGTGGCTGACAGCGCGGGTGAAGGTTCCGCCTGGTCTCATCACGCCCAGCATGGCACTTGGTTTTCCCGGTGATCTCGACCGAGCAAAAGTGTTTGATACCGCGTTATGCAGGAGTTGAATTATATAAAGCACATGGGTATTTTTCTTGATGCTACGTATATATACCATCGCGCTCGTCGTGTCTTTGGAAAGAGTAGTATCTAAATCTGAGCGACGAAACAGTTCAGGCCGGTCGCGCAAGATCTTCCGACTTACAGGGCTTATGATCCGCCAAGATGACCGCTGCCGATCATATCACCGGCAGGCCATGATCGGAGTTGAAGTTGTTTGGTCAGGTTTAGACGCGCGCCGACCTGACGGAGAAGGTCTACGCCGCTGATTGCTGACTATACATGTTGCGCCGTGTCTACCTAACTCGGCTAATTCACCCGACCCGCTAAATCGCTTCATCCCCGCTGTTGCGCTGCGCACACCGGACAGACAGTTGACAATCTCGTTTGAAGCCATGGGTGGCAACCTCGCGCCGGTAACCCGACATGCCGACAACCTGAGCACGTTCCGTCTGCATAGTTCCGAGCGACCACGCCGTTCATTCCGCGTCAATCCGACGATCGCCACGAGACGGCGTGGCTTCGCCGGTCGATCCGTGGTCAGTTGCCCACACCAAAGCGGACCGGCGCGCACGACCATGGACGACGTCACGAACGCATCGCAGCAGCCGGACCCGGCTGCGACACAGACCGTGGATGCCAGTTTCCGCAACGGCACGGTCACCGGGATCAGCGTCGTGCTTGGGTTCTCGCTGTCGTTCCTGACGCGCTGGGCCGGGTACCCCGGTGATTGGGATGCGGTCGAGCTGGTCGGCCTCGTCACCATCACCGCAGGCATCGGGGCACAGGTCTGGTCGTTGGCGCGCGTGCTGTCGATCGAACTCGCTGGTGCTCGCAAAGCACACCAGGATGGTGCGGACGTTCCTCGTCGGGCTGATGCTGGTGGCACTGGGCGTGCTGCTCGCCATCGTCGGCGGGGTGATCGGGTATGGGCGGAACGTGCTGGCAGGCTGACCGTCCGGCGCATCACGACAGGACGCGGCGGCTGGCCTAGGACGCCGGTCCGCCCTGCCCGGCCGCGGCGGGAGGGACCGATCCCGCGCGGCTCCGCGCTTGGTGTGTTGCGTCCTGCATCACCGTTACGCTTAGCTGTGGCAGCGACAGGGGGAGGCTCCAATGATCAAGCTGAAAGTGAATGGCACCGAACAGAGTTGGGACGGCGATCCCTCCCTCCCGCTGCTGTGGTTCCTGCGCGACGAGGCGGGGATGACCGGGACCAAGTTCGGCTGCGGCCAGGCACTATGCGGATCCTGCACGGTGCATGTGGACGGCCAGGCGGCGCGGTCCTGCATCACCGGGATGGCGGACGTGGACGGACGCGAGGTCGTCACCATCGAGGGGCTGCATCCGGCCGGCGACCACCCGGTGCAGAAAGCCTGGCGCGAGCTGGGCGTGCCGCAATGCGGCTACTGCCAGGCGGGACAGATCATGCAGGCGGCGGCGCTGCTGACGGAAAACCCGCATCCGTCCACCGAGCAGATCCGCGACACCATGTCGGGCAACATCTGCCGCTGCGGCTGCTACCAGCGTATCGAGGCGGCCATCCGCCTCGCGGCAACGGGGACCTGATCGCCATGATCCGCAACATATCCCGCCGCGCCGCCATGCGCGGCAGCGTCACGGCCGGGGCACTCGTGCTCGCCGCCCCGATCACCGCGCGCCGCGCCATGGCCGCCTACGCGACCGGCGCCGGCGCCATGCCGCACGGCACCGTCAACGACCCGCGCATCTTTGTTTCGATCGGTCCGGACGGGATCGTCACCATCGTGGCGCACCGGGCGGAGATGGGCACCGGGGTGCGCACCAGCCTGCCGATGATCGTCGCCGACGAGATGGAGGCCGATTGGGCGCGGGTGCGCATCCAGCAGGCGCCGGGCGACGAGGCCAAGTACGGCAACCAGGACACCGACGGCTCGCGCAGCACGCGGCACTACCTGCAGCCGATGCGCGAGGTCGGCGCCGCCGCCCGCACCATGCTCGAGACGGCGGCGGCGAAGCGCTGGAACGTCGCCGCGGGCGACTGCCGGGCCAGCAACCACGAGGTGGTGCACGCCGCGAGCGGCCGGCGGCTCGGGTTCGGCGAGCTTGCGGCGGACGCCGCGACGCAGCCGGTGCCGGAGACGGCGTCGCTGCGGTTCAAGGACCCCAAGGACTTCCGCTACATCGGCAAGGGCCGGATCGGCATCACCGACCTGCACGACATCACCACCGGCGCCGCGGTGTATGGCGCCGACGTGCGGCTGCCGGGGATGAAATACGCCGTTATCGCCCGGCCGCCGGTGACGGGGGGCAAGCTGGTGTCGTTCGACGGCAAAGACGCCGAGGCGGTCCCCGGGGTCGAGCGGGTGATGGCGGTGCAGGGCTGGCCGTGGCCGTCGAAATTCCTGCCGCTGGGCGGGGTCGCGATCGTTGCTCGCAACACCGGGGCGGCGATCAAGGGACGCGACGCGCTGAAGGTGGTGTGGGACGACGGCGCCAACGCCAACTATCACAGCGTGACCTACCGGACCGAGCTCGAGGACGCGGCGCGCAAGCCCGGCGAGGTGGTGCGCAACACCGGCAACGCCGACGAGGCGCTGCAATCGGCGCAAACCGTGCTGATCGGTGAGTATTACCTGCCGCATCTGGCGCATGTCAGCATGGAGCCGCCGGTTGCGACCGCCCGGTTCGCCGACGGCAAGGTCGAGGTGTGGGCGCCGGTGCAAAGCGCGGGCGGCACCCGCGAGGATCTGGCCAAGATGCTCGAGATCCCGGAAGAGAACGTGACGGTGCACGTCACCTTGCTGGGCGGCGGCTTCGGACGGAAGTCGAAATGCGACTTCGCGCTCGAGGCGGCGCTGCTGTCCAAGGCGTTGGGCGCGCCGGTGCGGGTGCAGTGGACGCGCGAGGACGACGTGCGCCACGACTTCCTGCACACCGTCTCGGCCGAGCGGATCGAGGTCGGGCTGGACGCGTCGGACAAGGTGGTCGCGTGGCGGCATCGCAGCGTGGCGCCGACCATCGGCTCCACCTTCGCGGCCGGTGCCGTGCACGAGATGCCGTTCGAGCGCGGCATGGGACTTGCCGACCTGCCGTTCGACATCCCCAACGTGCGCGCCGAGAACCCGGAAGCGGCCGCGCACACGCGGATCGGCTGGTTCCGCTCGGTGTCCAACATCCCGCACATGTTCGCGGTGCAGTCGATGGTGGGCGAGCTTGCGGCCAAGACCGGCCGCGACGGCAAGGACATGCTGCTGGAGCTGATCGGCCCGGCCCGAATCGTTGACCTCGACGGCGCGGTGAAGGACCTGTGGAACTACGGCGAACCGTTCAGCAGCTACCCGATCGACGCCGGACGGCTGCGCCGGGTGGTCGAGCTGGTGGCCGCCAAGGGCGAGTGGGGCCGCAAGCTGCCGCCGGGGCACGGCATCGGCATCGCCGCCCACCGCAGCTTCGCAAGCTACATCGCGACGATCGTCGAGGTGGCGGTGGACAACAAGGGCGTGCTCACGATCCCACGCGTGGATACGGCAGTGGATTGCGGGCAGGTGGTGAACCCGGAGCGGATCGCGTCGCAGATGGAGGGGGCTGCGATCATGGGGCTGAGCGTCGCCAAGCACGGCGCCATCACCTTCAAGGACGGCCGGGTGGAGCAAGGGAATTTCGACGACTACCCGGTGGCGCGGATCGACGAGGCGCCGATCGTCACCAACGTCTGGATCACGCCGACCAACACCGAGGTGGCGCCCGGCGGCGTCGGTGAACCGGGGGTGCCGCCGTTCGCACCGGCCCTGTGCAACGCCATCTTCGCCGCGACCGGCAAGCGGATCCGCACGCTGCCGATCGGCAAGCAGCTCGAGACATGAGGCGTCTTATGAACCTGTTCCACGCCAGTGCGGCCGTCCTCCTCATCGGCGCGGGGGCGGCCGCGGCGCAGCCGGCGCCGACCTCGCCCGGGGTGCGTCCCCGCGGCGAGCCGGCGGCGCAAAGCTCCGTTCCCAAGACGGCGCCCCCGGCCGGCGCAACCCAGACCACGGGCTCGACCTCTCAAGACCCGGGGGTCAAGGAGATGAACCGCTCTGAAAAAGCCAAAGTCGACGCCCAAGGCAAGTAGGCCGGCCGCCGCCGCGGCGGCTTCGGTCGAGCTGGCGCCGGCCCTGGCGCCGGCCGCTGCGGCGGCGGAAGGGCCGGCGGCGGCGTCCAGGCCCCGGGTGGCGATCGGGTGCCAAGGCGGCGGCAGCCACGCCGCCTTTGGGGCCGGTGTGCTGGCCGGTTTGCTCGGGCCGGAGATGCGCGACCGGTTCGATCTCGTGGCGCTCAGCGGCACCTCCGGTGGGGCGATGTGCGCGGCGCTGGCCTGGGCCGGGCTGAACGGGCCGGGCGGCGCCGATGACGCGGTGGCCCGGCTGCACGGCTTCTGGCGCGACCTCGAGGCGCGTGACCCGCTGGACGCCGCCGCCAATGCCGCCGGGCTGTTCCTGGCCCGGCTGCCGGTGGCGGCCGAGGTCAGCCCCTACCTCTACGAGCCCACGGCGGAGCCGCGGTTGCGGTCGCTGCTGACGCGCCATCTCGGGCTCGATGCCCTGCCGAGCCGCTTGCGGCCGAAACTCCTGGTCGGCGCCACCGACATCCTCAGCGGCGCCCGCACGGTGTTCTCAGGCGAAACGCTGTCCTACGACGACCTGATCGCGTCCGCTGCCATCCCGCCGCTGTTCCGCGCCGTTCGTGCCCATGGGACGCTGTTCTGGGACGGGCTGTTTACCACCAACCCGCCCATCCGCGAGTTCACCGACCTCGACCCGGCGCCGGACGAGATCTGGGTCGTGCAGATCAACCCGCAGGCGGACGATCAGGAGCCGCGCACGGTCCCCGAGATCGAGAACCGGCGCAACGAGCTGTCCGGCAACTTGTCGCTCGGGCAGGAGCTGTTCTTCATCGCGGCCGTCAACAAGATGCTGGCCGCCTACCCTGCCCTGGCGGAGCGCTACCGGCCGATCCGGCTGCGCGTCGTCGAACTGGACATCACCGGCCTCGACTACCCGTCGAAGTTCGACCGCACCACCGCCTTCATCGAGCGCCTGCTGCGACATGGCGCCGAGCGGGCCGCCTGGTTCTTCGACGAGCGCTCGGCCTGGCCGCGCACGGGAACGCCGCCGGCAACATCGAGGAAGCCGGGAGGTTAGCCGAGCCCGCCAGGACGGCCGCCACTCACCTGCGGATCAGCACCGCAGGCTGCTCGAGGCCGGCGAAACGGTGCGGCACCGGGTCGGACAGCGTTTCGGGCCAGTCCCAGTCGGCGAACAGCGCGCGCATCGCCGGCAGCGGGCAGTTGAACGGTGGCCCGGGGTCGCGAGTGGTCTGCATGAACAGGATGAACAATTGCCCGCCCGGCCGCAGCCAGTCGCGCAGCCGGGCCGCATAGGCGGGCCACAGATCCGGCGGCAAGGCGCACAGGCAGGTCTGGTCGTATACGGCGTCGAACGGGGCATCGGGCGTCCAGGACGTGACGTCGCCCTGGAGCGCACGGCTCGGACCCAGCCGCTCGCCTTGCACCGCCACCGCGCTGTCCGCAAGGTCGAGCGTCACGACGTCGAACCCGGCTTGCAGCAGCGCGGCCGGCTCCGGGCTGCGGCCGGCGCCTGGCACCAGGATGCGGCAGGGCGATAGCGCGCCCGAGTTGCGCCAGGCGAGGAAGGCCGGGTTGAGCCCTTCACGCTCCCAGGGCGTGTTGCCTTCCTGGAAGCGGTCCTCCCAGAAACCCTCGGGCAATGCGCTCATCTCAACTCCCCGTTCCCGCCGCGGCGCTGCCGTGCATGTAGTCGGTCCAGCGCTCCGGCCGTCGCTTCAAGACGCCGGTCGCTGCCATGAACTGCACGATCGGCAGCGAGCCGTGCACGTCCAAGGTGTAGGTCATGCCGGTCCGCATCACCTCGACCAAGTCGGCCAGCGGGGTCTTGTCGCCGGTGACCTTCGCGTAGGTGGCGGCCGCCGCTTCGGTGTCGGCGCCGATCAACGCGGTCGCCTCGGTCAGTGCCGCCATCACGGCGCGGACCAAGGCGGGGTTGGCATCGTAGAACCGGGTCGGCATGCCGAGGATGTTGAACGATGCCGGGCCACCCAAGATGGCGGTCGAGTTCGTCACTTCGTGCACGCCGGGCGCCTTCATCGCGCGCTGCGTGAAGGGCGGCGCGCCGAAATAGCTGGTGATCTCGCCGCCCGATAGCAGTGCTGCGACCGCGTCCGGGTGGCTCATCGACACCGTCAGCGGGTCGAGCCGCGCGTATTCGGCCTCGCCCCACAGCTTGGCCGCCGCCATCTGCAGGTAGATCGCCTGGTTCGAGACCTTGGCGGCCGGCAGCGCGATCTTCATCCCCGGCCGATAGTCGCCAATGCCGTGCACCGAAGGCTCGCGCGTGACGAGCGCGATCGGGGCCAGGTTGAAGCCGCACAGGCCTTTGACCTCGTAGCGCTGCCCGGCCGTGCGCGACCAGATGGTGCCGAGGCCGGGCACGCCGAGCGAGGCGATGTCGAGGCCGCCCGACAGCAGCGCGTCGTTCATCACGTCGCTGGAGCGGAAGGTGGACCAGCCGACCTCAAGCGCGCCGAGGCCGGCATCGGCGGCATGGCGTTCGATCAGCTTGCGGTCTTCCAGGATCGCCATCTGCGCGTAGCCGACCCCGAACTGCCGGGCGATGCGTAGCGGCGGCAGCTCGGCCCGGACCGGCCGGATCGCCGCGGCTGCCAAGCCCGAGCCAAGCAGGGCACGGCGCGACAAGCGCGGCTCCGGTAGGCTCGACCGTCTGGCTCCCATCCGACTACCCTCGTGCCAATGCCGCGCTTGCGCGACAGTACAGCAGTCCAGCCGTTCCCGACACGCCAAAGCAGGAGGCGCCCATGATCGCCGACGCCGACGCCTTCGCCACCCTGCGCGGCATCGCGACCGCGACCATCACGACCGTGCTGCTGAAGCGCGGGCTACGCACCGTGTGGATGCGGGGGACGCGGCCGTTGCAGCCGGGTCAGCCGCGGGTGGTCGGCCGGGCGTTCACGATGCGCTTCGTGCCGGCGCGGGAGGACCTCGCGACGCCGGCCGCCTGGGCGGCGCCGAATTCCACGCGGGCGGCGATCGAGGCAATGCCGAAGGGCTGCGTCGCGGTGGTGGATGCCATGGGCGTCGCCGATGCCGGAATCCTCGGCGACATCCTGTGCGCGCGGATGCAGAAGCGAGGCGTGGCGGCGCTGGTGACGGACGGGGCGGTGCGCGACCTCGCGGGTGTGCTGTCGACCGGTCTGCCGGTCTGGTGCCAGGGCGCAGCGGCGCCGGCCGCGGTCACCGCGCTGACCTTCGTGGGATGGCAGGAGCCGGTCGCGTGCGGCGGGGTGGCGGTGTTTCCGGACGACGTGGTGGTGGTGGACGGCGATGGCGCCGTGCTGATCCCGGCGGCGCTGCTGGACCACGTGCTGTCGGAAGCCCCGGCGCAGGAAGAGGCGGAGGCGTGGATCATGCAGGAGGTCGAGCGCGGCGTGCCGCTGCCGGGGCTGTACCCGATGAACGAGGACACCAAGGCGCGGTATGAGCAGGTGTTGGCGGCGCGGATGCTGGAACGGCGGGGGTAAGGCGTACTCAGGGCGCTTCTTTGGCCGGCAGCACCGGGCGTGGCAACGGCGCGAACTCCACCGACTTCGAGTTGCCGCCGAGCATGGCCGGGTCCAGGCTGCCGCCGCCGGCCGGGTCGCCGCCGGGATCGATGTCGCGGTTCAGCGGCGCCGGCGGGCCGTTGGTTTGCGCCGCCTGGTCGGGGGCGCCCTCGGCCTCCTCGGTGCGGCCGCCTTGCGGGTGGTTGGCCTGCAGCTCGACCCGCACCGCCTCCACCTTCTGCGCCAGGCGGCGCGAGAATGGCAGGCGGTAGGCGCGGGGTTCGCCGGCGGGGAGGTTGTCGTCGCCCAGGGTTTCGAGCCAGAGGTGAACCGCGCCGGGATTGCCGCTGGCCGGGTCGGGATCGACGGTGCGGGCCCAAAGCACCTGGAACCGCGCCGGCAGCGGGTCCGGCGTGGACCAGCCGAGCAGGCCCTTGGTGCCGAAGAAGACGCCGACATAGGCGAGGCTGGCGAGAACGATCACCGCCGACTTCAGCGGCCACGGCCAGCGGGTCCGCGCCACGCCAACCAGCGCCAGCACGCCGAGCGCCGCATAGGCGAGCGACAAGCCGATCACTTGCGCTTGCAGGCTCACCGCCTGACCTGCGCCTGCAAGCTCACCGCCCCGCCCGGTGTCGCCGGACGGTCATCGCACCGGCCGGCGCTGCACGTCGCGCGGGTCGCGCAGCCGCTGCAGCAACGATTTCGGGTCGTGCGCCACGCCGGTCACCTTCCCCTCGGCATCGACCATGAAGCGCGCGGCGGTTTTCTCGTCGCCGCCATGATCGAGGTACAGCGTGTCGTAATGCACCACCTGCACCGTCGGGTTCAGTTTCTCGACCCGCACCGAAACCGGGACCGGCGCTCCGGTCAGGGCGGCGAACTGGTACACGTTGACGGTGTACTCGCCGGCGACGATGCCGCGGATGCTGACGGTCTCCTGGCGGATCGGCGACGGGATCTTCTTGCCGGCCACCATGATGAAGTCGTTGGCGCCGCCCCGGTCGTCCCGCTCCAGCACCATGAACCCGGCCTCGTGGCGGCGATACCAGACGACGTTGCCGATCGGATCCTCGACGAACAGGTCCATGTCGTCGGGGTGGCTGTCGGGCCAGCTCATGGTGATGAGGAACTCGGCCTTCGGGTCGACCTTGCCCTCCTTGGCATCGGGCGCAATGCTCAGTAGCGCGATGAAGAACAGGAACGCCAGCACCTGCATCGCCTTGAACAGCATTACCCCGAACGGGTCGAAGGCTTCCTCGCGCGGGAACAGGTCGAACTCATCGCTCATCCCGGGCGGTTCCAGGGCCGTTCCAGCACCGGGACGACGTGCAGCTCGAGCATGCGGACGGCGTTGGCGAACAGCTCGCCGGTCGCGCTCTCGAGCATGTAGTATTGGATCTTCACCAGGATCGAGCCGACCAGGCCGGCCAGGGTGGTGTACATCGCGATCGCCATGCCGTCGCTCATGAGCGACATCGACGACTTGATGGCGCCGCGATCGGCCGGATCGAGGCCGGCGATCGGCGCCAGCATGACGATGAAGCCGATGATGGTGCCGACCAGGCCGAGCTTCATCATGGTGTCACTGACGAAGCCGCCGATCGGGTTGGAGCCGCGCAGCCGCACCGCAAGGCCACGCAGCAGCAACGACTGGTCGAGCGAACGGGCGCCCTGGGCGAGCGTGCTTTGCGCGTCGGCCTTCAGCACGAGGTCGCGGACGTGCCCGGCAATCAAGCTGTCGGGCAAGGCCCCCCTGCCCTCGACGTCCACGCGGCCGCCGCTCACGGTGATGCGGCCCTCGCCCCCGGTGAGCAGTTGCGCGGCTTGCCGCGCGGCATCGGCCTCGCGCGACACCGCGGCGGTGCGCCACAAGCAATGCAACGTCGTCGCGACATACAGCAGCACAATCGCGGACGATATGTAGGTACGGTCGGCCAGGACCATCCGGCGGATCAACCCGTAATGCCACAGCAGAACGAAGCCGAACACGGTCAGTCCGGTGAAAATCAGCCAGTATTGCAGCAGCGTCCGGCCGCCCCAGGCCAATCGCCGTGTTGTCGTCCCGCCCGTCCTGTTGCCCGCCACACTTTTGCCTTCACGGTGGAGTGGGACAAGCGTCACGTCCTGCCCGTTGCAGGATGCACTTGCGACGCCGCGGTTCCAAGGGGTGCCAGGTTTGCCGGCGCTGCTATTTTGCTTCTTGAGGCCGTGTGGCCCGCGTGTTCATGGGGCGGTCGTCTGCGTCGCCAACACACTGCCGACTTGCGGTTCGGCCCGGAGGTGTTCCTGCTCGATCAGCTTCATCCGGGTCGCCCCGGCCATGACGGTGGTTCCGGCGCATCCGGCCTGGTCCAGCTCGCGTGCCAGAAGCTGAAGATAGGAGCTGCCCGCCCGGAACCTCGCTGCCTTCGGGTCGGAGAGCGTGCCCAGAAACCCCACCAGGACGAACGGGGCGCCGTCGGCGGTGCAGGCAATCTCCCGCCAAAGATTCTCGAGTTCCGCCTCGTCGAGCTCGAGTTCGGTCGCGGCGCTCACCAACGAGCCGCTGTCCTTGATGGTATCTTCGAGCGGGATCGGCGTCGCCGGGTCGAGCTTCTGTTCCAGCCGAGCCGTCATCGCCTTCTTCGCTTTCGGATCGAGCACGAAGCGATCGATCGTGCGGGACAAGCTGTTCACATCGTCGGGCGGCAGGCATGGGTCCTGGCCCATGCAAGGCGGCTTCGCGGGGTCGCCCTTGCGTCCGACGGTCCGCAACCCCGGAGGTTTAGCCGTCACCAAACGGAAGTCGGTGCGCCAAACATACGCATCGAGGAAGGAGGCGCCGGTGAGCGTCGCCGCCTCGAACGAGGCGCCTTGCAGCAGCGCTCCCGCCAGATTGGCGCCGCGCAGGTCCGCCGCGACCAGCAGCGCCCCCCGCATGTCGGCGCCGGCCAGGGAGGCGCCTTGCAGGGAGGCATTGGTCATCACGGCGCCGCCGAGATGGGCGCCGGCCAGCACGGCTCCCTGCAGGTCCGCGCCATCGAGCGACGCGGCTTGCAGGAACGCCGTAAAGAACGAAGCCCCCTGCGCCTGCGCGTTGTCCAGGCGGGCCCCGATCAGGGAAGCGGCATCGAACCATGCCCCCTGCAGCTTGGCCCGCGTGAACACGGCGCCATCGAGGTGCGCATTGGTGAAGTCGACCCGCGGCATCGAAACGTCGGTGAAAATAGCGCCTTCCAGATGCCGTCCGCGCAGGTTCTGGATCGGCGGGGCGGCAAACAGCTTCGCCGCGGTATCCAGCGTCTTGCGATCGACCAGATCGGCGCCGGACAGCACCAGCCGGTTCACAAATGGGCTGATCGCGCGGGACGTGGCATCCTCGACCTGCTCGGCCACGATCGTGTCGCGGAACGGCACGAACGAGACCTCGTGCAGCGCCTCGCCGGGGAAGGTCGCGATGCCGAACGCCACGAACAGGGCCGCAAGGCTCGCAACGCCCGCCGGTGCGAGCCGCCGATAATCGGCCCAGACGAACTCGCCTCTTGTCCGGCGCGGCACGATCCTGGGCCATAATGACCAGAGCAGCGCAAGGTCGGCCACCGTCGCCAGCCGCTGCAACCACGTGGTGAAAACGTCGTGGTAAGCCAGGAATTGAAGCTGCATGAACAGGAGCAGCAGGACGGGGACGATGATCAAGCTGATCCATGCGACGGCTTGGATGAGCCAATCCGTGAGACCGGGACGCCCCGGACCGGGGTCGGACAGCGCCTTGACCAGCACGTTGGCGGGAAGCCGCGAGGTCGTCGTGGTCCCCGGCGACAGCCTGGCTATGCGCTCGAAATCCTGAATCCGCTCGGACAGGAACACGAGGTGCAGCAGGACGTAACCATGGACGATGACGAATAAGGGCGGTACGGCACAGAAGAAGCCCACCAGCGGCAGATCGACGCTCAAGAAGGGCAGCTTGACCGGGCTTTCGACAAGAAGGTCGCGATGGGTCACGCCGCCGGCGGCGACCAGCAAATAGAACAGCACGAACAAGTAACTGAACCAGCGGGCGACGGCGACATCGCTGGCGTCGGCGACGTCCTTGCGTGCATTCTCTAGGACTTTGATCCTCTCAGCGCTCTCCGAAGCGCTCTTGTCCTTTGGTGGTTCGCACCCGCACTTGGCTTCTGGTTGCTCGCACATGGTGTCGTCTCCGGGCCGCCGTGGGTCGCCGCAGTCAGACCCGGCAGAGTGCTGCCGGTGGGGTGCTCCGCCAATTGAGGCCATACGGCAGGACCATACCGCCGATCGGCCACTGAAAGTGTGACCAGGGTCACACGCAGGGCGTGATGTTCCGAACCAATCTCTGCTTCAGTGCACCAGTCCGGCCGATGAGAGCAGATGCCGCGAGGTGCCTGCCGCGGCCGGCCGTTACGCCGGCTCGGAGCGCCGGCGCCGAAGCACCGAGTGGCGACGACCGTAGGAGAAGTAAACCACCGCGCCGACCCCCATCCACACGAACAGGCGCAGCCAGGTGAACAGCGGCAAGCCAGCCATCAGCAGCAAGCAAAACAGCACCCCCAATCCCGGCACGACCGGGACGCCGGGGACACGGAACGGCCGCTCGATGCGGCGATCGCTGCGGCGCAGGTAGATCACGGCGCCGCACACCAGGACGAACGCGAACAGCGTGCCGATGCTGACCATCTCGCCGAGGATGCCGATCGGCAACGTCGCAGCGACCGCGGCCACCACGACGCCGACGATGACGTGGCTCCAGACCGGCGTTTGCAGCGACGTCTGCAGGCGCGAGAACAGCCCCGGCAGCAAGCCATCCTCGGACATGCTGAAGAAGATCCGGCTCTGCCCATACAGCAGCACCAGGATCACCGTCGTGAGCCCGGCCAGCGCGCCGATCTTCACCACGATCGAGAACCAGGCCTGGCCGATCACGTCCACGCCCTTGGCGATCGGGTCGGCGACGTCGAGTTCGGAGAAGGGCACGAGTCCGGTCAGCACACCGGCCACCAGCACATAAAGCAGGGTGCACAACGCCAACGAGCCGAGAATGCCGATCGGCATGTCGGTCTGCGGCCGCTTGGCTTCCTGAGCTGCCGTCGAGACCGCGTCGAAGCCGAGAAAGGCGAAGAACACCACGCCGGCCCCGCGCAGCACGCCGCTCCAACCGTAATGGCCGAATTCGCCGGCATTATCCGGGATGAACGGGCGCCAATGCGCGCTGTCGATGGCGAAGGCTCCGGCCGCGATGAAGGCGACCACCACCAGCAGCTTGATCACCACCATCACGTTGTTGAGCCGGGCCGAGTCGCGGGTTCCCAGGATCAGCATCGCCGTCAGCGCCACGATAATGAGGGCGGCCGGCAAATTCAGCAGCGCAGCCGCCTCGCTGCCATCCGAAAGCTTCACCGGCGTGCCTGGCGCCGCGGCCAGGGTCGGCGGGATGTGCACGCCGATCGCGCCCAGCAGGCTGGTCGCGTAGCCCGACCAGCCCACCGCGACAGTCGCCGCTCCCATCGCGTATTCGAGGATCAGGTCCCAGCCGATCATCCAGGCAAAGATCTCGCCGAGCGTCGCATAGGTGTAGGTGTAGGTGCTGCCGCTGACCGGCAGCATCGCCGCCAGCTCGGCGTAGCAGAGCCCGACGAAGCCGCAGACGATGCCGCCGAGCACGAAGGACAGCACGATGCTGGGCCCAGCGTATTTCGCCGCCGCCGTCCCGGTCAGGACGAAGATGCCGGCGCCGATGATCGCGCCGATCCCCATTGCGGTGATGCTGAACGGTCCCAGCGTCTTGGCCAGCTTGTGGTCGGGCGCGTTGCTGCTGGCGATGATATCCTCGACCGTCTTGCGTGCCATCAGGCCTTGGTCGGACATCGGTCGCTCCTGGTTCGGCGAATTACTGCCCGAGGAAGTCGGGCTCCACATCCTGCATGGGATAGCCCGCGTCTTGCCAGCCATCCGTGCCGTCCGGGAACCAGGCGGCGGAGACGCCGAACAATGCCGCCCGCTTGGCGGCGTTCCAGCTCATCCAGCAATCGCGCAGGCAGTAGAACACCAGCGGGAGGCCCGGATGGGCGGCGGCGAGTTCGGCCAGGCGTTGGTGCAGCCGCTGCTCGAGCGCCGGCGGGAGCGCGCCGCGGCCGATGTCGGGCCACCACAGGCTCCCGGGAATGTCGCGATGCACCACCGGCAGCCAGGGCGTCCCGGGCCGCATGCCCGGTGGCCGCCGCGGCGCCGGCAGCACGTCGATGAGAACGGCCGCCCCACGATCCACGAGCGAATGCACGTCATCGAGTGACACGACCCGCGCGCCGGCCACCGTCGACGGAACCGGAGCGCGGTAGTCATCGAGGCGGAAGCCATCGGGCTCGGGTACGGCAGCCGCCAGGAGCCCGGCCAGCAGCAGCAACAGCCCGTTACGGCGTCGTCGCGGCAACCGGCTTGTTCTGCTCGTCGAGCATGGGAATGCCATACTCGGCCAGCACGCTGGCGATGGCTGGCTCCTGCTTGCGGATCGCCTGATTGATGCGGCGGCGCCACTCGGGCTCGTTGGCGCGCACGCCCATGCCGATGCGGTAGTCGAGCCTCGGCGCGCCCGGCTCGCTCGCGAGGAACGCTGCGGTGAGCGGCAGGTGGTCGTGCTGGATGGCGTAGCCCGCGACCGGTCCCCACACCAGCGCCACGTCGATATTGCCGTCCACCACGTCCTGCAGCATGGCCCGGGCCGGATTGGACAAGCGGGTGTCCACCGCCAGGGAGTATGCGCGCACATGCGTCATCAGCCCGTGCTTCAAGGCGAGGTCGGTCGGCGGTGTCGCCGCAACCAAGCCGATCCGCAGTTGCGCCAAGGCCGGGTCGCCCAGCGACGTCGCCGTGATGTGGTCGGCGGTGCGGGTCACGATCATATAGCCGGTGTGGTAATAAGCGTTGGTGGTGTCCATCACCGCGTCGCCGGCGACGGTGCCCATCACGAGGTCGCAGGTGCGGGCGCGTAACGTGTTGCGGACGAAACCCACCGTCTGCGGGAACCAGACGAAGCTTACGGGAAGGTCCAGATCGGCACCGATCAGCTCGGCGATACGGTTCTCGAACCCCTGGCCGGCCTGGTTCGAGAACGGCAGGTTGCTCGGATCGGCACAGACACGCAGCTCGGTCTGGGTGATCAGCTCCGCCTGCTGCGCCGCGGCCGGCCTGGCAGCGAACGCCGCCATTGGCCCCGCGGCGAGCGCCGCCAGCAGGACCGCGGCGAGGATCGACCTAGCCGTTGTCGCTATCCTCGCCGATCCGCTTCGGCCGGCCGCGGCCGAGCTTGTCGTCGGAGCGCGCCTTCAAGTAGCCGTAGATGTCGTCGAGGTAGTTGACGACGTCCTCGGTGGTGCCGAAGGCTGGCATGACGTTGTTCTGCGCCTGCGTCACGTTCTGCCGGCCGTTGATGATCACCTCGATGAACTGCTCGTAGCTGAGATGCTTGAGCGAGTCGGTGAGATTGGGCGCGTAGGAGCTGCCGGAGCCATCCGGGCCGTGGCACCGATGGCAGGATTCGCCGTAACGGCGATATCCGTTATAGACGTGCTGGTCGACCATGCCGTTCTTGACGGTGTAGACGGGATCGTTCTCGGCCCGGGCCGGACCCGGGATAAAGGTGCTGCCGACAGCCACCATCGCGCAAAGTCCGGCGGTGGCCGCGAACACTGGTCCGTAACGCATCGATTTGGAAACTCCGGAAAGTGCCCCGGCCGCGTGACGTGCGGCCGGGGGTCGCGTCAGCTTGGTTAGTCGATGCCGAACACGGTCAGCACGCCGCCAAGCTGCGTGTAGTTGGACAGCTGCTTGTAGGCGCCCACCGCACCGAGCCCGTCGGTGTCGTTGGCCAACCCGGCCGCCATGCCGATCCCGGCCCAGCCGCCCACGCCCGACAGCACGGCGATATATTGCTTGCCGCCATGCGTGTAGGTGTTGATGTTGCCGATGATGCCGGACGGAGTCTTGTACTTGTACAGCTCCTTGCCGGTCTTCATGTCCACGCCCTTGATGTAGCCCTCGAGGGTTCCGTAGAACACCACGTCGCCGGCCGTCGCCAAGGCGCCCGACCACACCGAGAAGGGCTCCGGATCCGACCAGACGATCTTGCCGGTGCCGGCGTCCCAGGCGATGAAGTTGCCCAGGTTGGTGTCGCCCTTCGGCGGATACATCGACAAGGTCGCGCCCACGTAAGGCTGGCCCGCGGTGTAGGACACCTTGAACGGCTCGTAGTCCATGCAGACGTGATTCGTCGGCACGAAGAACATGTTGGTCTTGGGTGAGAACGCCGCCGGCTGCTGATCCTTGGACCCGAGTGCCGCCGGGCAGATGTTGCGGCTGTTCTTGTCCTCACCGTTGTGCTGCGTGCTGTATTGGTCGACGACTTGCGGACGGCCCGTCGTCATGTCCACCTTGGTGGCCCAGTTCACCGCCGGGTCATACTTCTCCGCCACCAGCAGCTCGCCGGTTTCGCGGTTGAGCGTGTAGCCGAAGCCGTTGCGGTCGAAATGCACCAGCGCCTTGACGGTCTGGCCCTTCACCGGGATGTCGGCCAGGATCATCTCGTTGACGCCGTCATAGTCCCACTCGTCGTGTGGGGTCATCTGGTAGACCCACTTCGCCATGCCGGTGTCGGCGTCACGCGCGAAGATGGTCATCGACCACTTGTTGTCGCCGGGCCGCTGCACCGGGTTCCAGGTGCTCGGGTTGCCGGTCCCGTAATAGATCAGGTTGGTGGCGGGATCGTAGGAGTACCAGCCCCAGGTCGAGCCGCCGCCGGTCTTCCACTGGTCGCCCTGCCAGGTCTGCAGTGACGAGTTCGCCCCGATCGGCTTGCCCATCGAGGTGGTCTTCTGCGGATCGACCTTGATCTGGTCGTCCGGTCCGACCGAGAACGCGTTCCAGGCCTGCGAGCCGTCCTTCAGATTGTAGGCGGTCAGCCGGCCTTGGGTGCCGAACTCGCCGCCGCTGATGCCGACATAGACCTTATCCTTCACGATCATGGGCGCCATGGTCATGGTCTCGCCCTTGGCCGGGTCGCCGTTCTTGGCGTGCCACAGCTCCTTGCCGGTTTTGGCGTCGAGCGCCACAACCGTCGCGTCGGACTGGTTGAGGATGATCTTGCCGTCGCCATAGGCCACGCCGCGGTTGACCGTGTCGCAGCACATGACGGCGATCACGCTCGGGTCCTGGTGCGGCTCGTACTTCCACAGCACCTTGCCGTTGTCGTTGAGGTCGAGCGCAAACACGTTGTTGGGGAACGGCGTATGCACGTACATCGTGTCGCCGATCACCAGCGGGCCACCCTCGTGACCGCGTAGCACGCCGGTCGAGAACGACCACACCGGATGCAGCTTGGCAACGTTGGACGCGTTGATCTTGTCAAGCGTGCTGTAACGATGGTTGGCGTAGTTGCCGGCGGGCATGACCCACTGGTTGGCATCCCCCTGCATCTTCATCAGTTCATCATTGGCCGAGGCCGGCGAGGCCGCCACAACTGCCGCCATACTCAGCATCGTGGTGCATGCGAGCGCAGACAACTTCGAGATTTTCACGTCGACCCCTCCCTGATGGGCAAAAACGATCTGCCGTTCGGCAGCTGGTGAACATCGTCAACGTCGCGAGTCAGCGCCGCCGCCTTGTTCATCCAACGAGTGTATGGGCGGGGGTGGAAACTTAACAAGACATAAAACAACGGTAATTTTTATCACTCGCGAATATTGTGCGCCGCAGCAAACTTGGTTGTGCAATGCAGCAAGAACGTCAGCATTGCTGGTGCTTTTAACACGGTAGACGCGCCTGCGGGGCATTGTAGTGTGCAGCCATCGATTACCTGCTGGAGAACCCCTCATGGACGTCCGTGCTGCCATCGCCTTTGAGGCCGGCAAACCGTTGCAAATCGAAACCGTCCAACTCGAAGGGCCGCGGGCCGGCGAGGTGCTGGTCGAGATCAAGGCAACCGGCATCTGCCACACCGACAAGTTCACCCTGTCTGGCGAGGACCCGGAAGGGCTGTTCCCGGCCATCCTGGGCCACGAGGGCGCCGGCATCGTGCGCGAATGCGGACCGGGCGTCGCCTCGCTCAAG
Organism: uncultured Alphaproteobacteria bacterium; assembly: GCA_963792675.1. GTDB lineage: Bacteria > Pseudomonadota > Alphaproteobacteria > Acetobacterales > Acetobacteraceae > JBBROS01. Next base: position 2,494,465 of record CAWBWT010000002.1, on the reverse strand, counting down.
CCCGGCGACCACGTCATCCCGTTGTACACGCCGGAATGCCGCGAGTGCGACTATTGCCTCAGCCGCAAGACCAATCTGTGCCAGAAGATCCGCGTGACCCAGGGCCGCGGCCTGATGCCGGACGGCACCAGCCGGTTCAGCTACAAGGGCAAGCCGGTGCTGCACTACATGGGCTGCAGCACCTTCGCCAACTTTACCGTGCTGCCGGAGATCGCGCTGGCCAAGGTCCGCGAAGACGCGCCGTTCGAGAAGATCTGCTACATCGGCTGCGGCGTTACCACCGGCGTCGGCGCGGCGCTGTTCACCGCCAAGGTGGCGCCCGGCGACCGCGTGGTGGTGTTCGGGCTCGGCGGCATCGGCCTCAACGTGGTGCAGGGCGCGCGCATCGCCGGGGCCGACCAGATCGTCGGCGTGGACCTCAACCCGGCCCGGGAGGAACTGGCGCGCAAGTTCGGCCTGACCGACTTCGTCAATCCCAAGGACGTCAGCGGCGACATGGTCGCGCACCTCGTCGAACTGACCAAAGGCGGCGCCGACCACAGCTTCGAATGCGTCGGCAACCCGAAGCTGATGCGCCAGGCACTCGAATGCGCGCACAAGGGCTGGGGCAAGAGCACCATTATCGGCGTTGCCGGCGCCGGGCAGGAGATCAGCACGCGGCCGTTCCAGCTCGTGACCGGCCGGGTCTGGCAAGGCAGCGCGTTCGGCGGCGCCCGCGGGCGCACCGACGTGCCCCACATCGTCGACTGGTACATGGAGGGCAAGCTGAACATCGACGACCTGATCACCCACGTACTTCCGCTCGAGCGGATCAACGACGCGTTCGACCTGATGACGCGGGGCGAGTCGATCCGCAGCGTGGTGGTGTTCTGATCGGCGGGCGCCCGCTATCCCGGTGGATCGGGCGCCCGCACTCGGGCGTCAGACCGGGCGGTCGTGCGGCTTGTCGACCTCACAGCGCCATTTCGCCAGCATGTAGCGGGGATGCGCCGCAAGGTATTCCTGCGCGTGCTGCTGCGCGCTCATGGTGCACTGCATCGGGCTTGCGTATTCGGTGAAGGCTTCGCGTTTCTCGGTGCAACGGTCAGGCGTATCCGACAGGCAGAAAACAAGGACTAACTCAATCATGCCTTTTCTCCCGAGCGCTCGCTCGAACGGGTTTACAACGGCCATCTCCTTCCTGGGGATTGCCCTGATTATGGCAAGCCCGGTCTTGGCCCAAACGCCTCGTCCCGAGGCGCCCGCGCAACTCACTCCGGCCGACGACCCGCGTCCGCTCAGTGCGGCCCAGATCGCGCTCTTCGAAACGCCGCATTTGCAAAATGTGCGCCAACCCTTAACGCTGGATTACGACTTTGTGCGCGGAGGACCCGAGGGTTTCGCGGACAAGGTCGCGTTGCACATTCGACGCGTCAACGCCGACGGTTCGAAGGATGTTAGTTTCGACTTCTTGACTGGTTCCCGCAAGGTTAACTATCCCGAGCTGGACGGCTTTCGCGGCAACCCACTGCTGATGCTGGTCATGGAACGGGATGTGCTCGGAATGAAGCAGTCGCTCGGGCTGTCTGCCGCATATTTCCGCAACAACATCCGCAAGTCGTTCGTCGAGCGCGCGACGATCACTGCGACCGAGATCCCGTTCCAGGGCCGCACTGTCCCCGCCCGCGTCGTCTCGGTGCAGCCGTTCGAGCACGATGACCGGTTCGACCGGCTGCCGATGGTCAAGCAGAAGCGCTATGCCTTCACCTTGGCCGACGCGGTGCCGGGCGGGATTGCGGCGATCACCATCGATATGCCCGGCGACCCGGCGATGCAGTTGCCCCCCTTCTCGGAAAAACTCAGCTACGGGGGGACCGAACCATGAGACGCGCCTGGATTCCCACCCTGGCCGCGATGGCTGTGTTGGCCGGCGCCGCGGCGGTGCGGGCGCAGACGCAGCGCCACCCAATCAACGACTACCCGACGGCGGCCCGCGCCGATTACGTGATCGGCTGCCTGGCCTCGAACGGCTTCAAGCGGGAGGCGCTCGACAAATGCGCCTGCGGTATCGACGTGATCGCCGACCAGATGCCGTATTCCGACTACGAGCAGGCCGACACCATCCTGCGCATGCAACAGGGCGGCCTCGGCGACCGCGGCGCCATGTTCCGCGACACGCCGGTGGCCAAGGAGCAGACGGAAAAGCTCCGGCGCGCGCAGGCCGAGGTCAACCTGCAATGTCACTGACCCCGGCCGCCTCCGACGAGGTCGCGCGACGGTCGTGAGCAGCCAGGCGGCCGCATCGTCCGCGGGAACCGGGCAAGGCCCGCTTTGGCTCGATCAGTCGCCGGTCGTGGCGATGCCGGTGCGCGCGCCGCTGTTGTCGCGTCGGGCCGGCCCGGGCCACGGGGCGGCGCTGACCGGTTCTTCGCTGGCGCATGTGGCCCTGCTCGGGCTGCTGCTATGGTTCGGCGCGCCGCGGCCGGCGCACGATCCGGGGCCGGCCGCCGAGCGCCTCGAGATGGTGTTCGAAGCGGCACCGGTCCCCGCCCCCGCGCCCGTTTCGGCGGCACCGTTCGACCCGGCGCCCGCCGAGGCGCCCGTTCCCGACCCAGCGCCCCTTGAGGCGCCCGTCCCCGACCCGGCGTTGCTTGAGGCGCCGATCCCCGGCCTGCCGCCCGAGGCGGCGGCGCCGACGCCGGCCGAGCCGCCGCAAGCGGCCAGCCAGGCTGAGCCGTCCCCGCCGGTTGCAGCCGACCCGCCGCCGCCGATCGTCGCGCCCATCGTGCCGCCGCCGCCGGCCCCCGCGCCAGCCGTCCGCCGGCCGCCACCAATGCGACCGGCAACCCGCCCGAAAACGACCACCGACCGAGCCGCACCGGCGTCGGAACCAACCCCGCCGCCGATGCCGGGTCGTCCGTCGTCTCCGGCCGCCGCCGCACCCGCACCGGTCGCGCCCCCCGCGATAGCCGCGCCGCCGGCGGCGGCCGCGGCGATCAGCCCGTCCTGGCGTCGCGCGGTCGTCACCTGGCTGCAGGAGCACAAGCGCTACCCCGATGCCGCACGGCGGCGCGGCGAGGCCGGTGCGGTCGGCGTCAGTTTCGCCGTCGCCCACGATGGCAGGGTCGGCGACGCCATGGTGACCAGCAGCTCGGGCTCCACGATCTTGGACGATGCGGTGCTGGCCTTGCTGAGCGGCGGCCACGTGCCGCCCTTCCCGCCCGACATGCCGCAAGCCGAGGCGCGCATCGCCGTCCGCGTGGTTTACACGCTGGAATAGGATCGGAGGTCTGGGCCAGCGCGTCCCCGACGGGGTCGCGCTCCGCCTCGCTTCTACCCGGCCCGGCTGCGCGACCGCTCCACCGCGTCTTGCCAGCCCGCCCGCCGACGCTCCCGTTCCGCGGTGTCACCCCGCGGCTCGAACCGGCGCGCCGCACTCCAGGACCGGGCGAACGCGTCAGGCTCCGGATACACGCCGGCCGCGAGGCCTGCGAGGTAGGCCGCGCCGAGCGCCGTCGTTTCCAGCGAGCGCGGCCGGTCCACCGGCAAGTCGAGCGTGTCGGCAAGGAACTGCATCGTCCAGTCCGACGCGCACATGCCGCCATCGACCCGCAGCACGCCGGTCCCGGCCTCCAACCCGGCCTCGTCGAGGTCCGACCGCATCGCGCCGAGCAGGTCGTGCGTTTGGTGCGCCACGCACTCCAGCGCCGCCCGTGCCAACTCGGCGCGTCCGGTGTTGCGGGTGATGCCGACCAGCAGCCCCTTGGCCTCGGAGTCCCAATGCGGCGCGCCGAGCCCCACGAAGGCCGGGACCAGGTAGACGTCCTGCGCCGGGTCGGCCTGCGCGGCCAAGTCGCCGACCTCGGCGGCCTGCTTGATGACGCCGAGACCGTCGCGCAGCCATTGCACCGCGGCGCCGGCGACGAAGATGGAGCCTTCGAGCGCGTAGGTGCGGCGTCCCGCCCGTTGCAGCGCGATGGTGGTCAGCAGCCGGTGCGACGAGCGGACCGGGCGCTCCCCGGTATGCAGCAGCGCGAAGCAGCCGGTGCCGTAGGTGGACTTCAGCATCCCGGGCGCGACGCAGCCCTGGCCGACCAAGGCGCCCTGCTGGTCGCCGACCATGGACCGGATCGGCAACGCCGCGCCGAAATGCTCGGCCGAGGCGGTGCCGAATGCGCCGGCGGTGTCGCGCACCTCGGGCAGCACGGCCGCCGGGATGCGGAACAGGTCGAGCAGCTCCGGGTCCCATTGCCCGGTGTGGATGTCGAGCAGCATGGTGCGCGACGCGTTGGTGGCGTCGGTGGCGTGCACCTGCCCGTCGGTCAGCCGCCAGAGCAGGAAGCTGTCGACGGTGCCGAAGGCGAGCCGCCCCGCCTCGGCTGCTTCGCGCGCGCCGGGCACGCTGTCGAGCAGCCAGCCGAGCTTGGTCGCGGAGAAATAGGGGTCGATCACCAGCCCGGTGCGGGCCTGGATCAGCTCGCCGTGCCCGGCGTTGGTGAGCGCGGCGCAGGCGGCCGCGGTGCGGCGGTCCTGCCAGACGATGGCGTTGTGCACGGCGCGGCCGGTGGCGCGATCCCACAGCACGACCGTCTCGCGCTGGTTGGCGATGCCGATCGCGGCGAGCGAGGAGGCGTCCACCTGGGCCTGCTGCAAGGCGGCGCGGGCGGTCTCGAGCGTGGTGCGCCACAGATCCTCGGGGTCGTGCTCCACCCAGCCGGGGTGCGGGTAGTGCTGCGGGAACTCGGCCGAGCACTGCGCCAGCGGCTCGACGTCGGCGCCGAACACGATGGCGCGGGAGGAGGAGGTTCCCTGGTCCAGGGCGAGTATGGTCATGGCTGTAATTTCCAAGGAAGGCCGGGGCTCTGCCCCGGACCCCGCCGGGGCCGAGGGGCCCCGGACCTCCCGGACCCAAGTAGAGGATTCCAAAGGCTCGCCTTTGGTGGGGTCCAGGGGCAAAGCCCCTGGCCTTGAGTTCAGCTCCGCTTCGGCGGCGTCGCCGGCCAGCTCTTGATCAGCGCGTCGTAGTCCACCGTCGTGCCTTGCGGCTTCTCGTTGGCGAGCTTGCGTTGCGGCGCGATGGTGCCGTTCGCCTCGGCCTTCTTGTACCACTCCTCAGCCGACGTCTTCGGGTTGAGCTTCGGCCCGCAGGCGCCCTGCACGTTGGCGCGCTCCAGCCGCTCCATCACGCTGTCCTGCGCCGCCGCCAGCGCGTCCATCGCCTGCTGCGGCGTCTTGGTGCCGGCCGCCGCGTCGCCGATGTTCTGCCACCAGAGCTGCGCCAGCTTCGGGTAGTCGGGCACGTTGTTGCCGGTGGGCGTCCACTGCTCCCGCGCCGGGCTGCGGTAGAACTCGATCAGCCCGCCCAGCTGCGGCGCGCGATCGGTGAACGACTTGTGCCAGATGTCGCTCTCGCGGATGAAGGTGAGCCCGACATGGCTTTTTTTCAGGCTGACGCTCTTGGAGACGCAGAACTGGGCATACAGCCACCCGGCGCTGCGGCGGTCGAGCGGCGAAGATTTCAGCATCGTCCAGGAGCCCACGTCCTGGTAGCCAAGCTTCATGCCGTCCTTCCAGTACGAACCCTTCGGCGACGGCGCCATCCGCCATTTCGGCGTGCCGTCCGGGTTCATCACCGCCAGGCCCGGCTTGACCATGTCGGCGGTGAACGCGGTGTACCAAAAAATCTGCTGCGCGACGTTGCCTTGCGCCGGCACCGGCCCGCTCTCGCTGAAGGTCATGCCCGGTGCTTGCGGCGGGGCGTATTTCTTCAGCCACTCGAGATACTTGGTCACCGCGTACACGGCGGCCGGGCCGTTGACGTCGCCGCCGCGGGCGATGTCGCTGCCGACCGGGCGGCACCCCTCCATGCGAATGCCCCACTCGTCCACCGGCAGGCCGTTCGGCAGCCCCTTGTCGCCGTTGCCGGCCATCGACAGCCAGGCGTCGGTGAAGCGCCAGCCGAGCGACGGGTCCTTCTTGCCGTAGTCCATGTGGCCGTAGACGCGGACGCCGTCGATCTCCTTGACGTCGTTGGTGAAGAACTCGGCGATGTCCTCGTAGGCCGACCAGTTGGTGGGGACGCCGAGCTCGTAGCCGTATTTGGCCTTGAAGGCGGACTTGATCGCCGGCCGGGCGAACCAGTCATAGCGGAACCAATACAGGTTCGCGAATTGCTGCGTCGGCAGCTGATACAGCTTCTTGTCCGGCCCGGTGGTGAACGACAGGCCGATGAAGTCCGGCAGGTCGAGCCCGGGGTTGGTGACCGCCTTACCCTCGCCCGCCATGAAATCGGACAGCGGCACCGTCTGGTTGTAGCGCGAATGGGTGCCGATGAAGTCGCTGTCGTTGACCCAGATGTCGTAGAGCTTGCGCCCAGACTGCATCTCGGTCTGGATCTTCTCGACCACGTCGCCTTCCTGGATGACGTCGTGCTTGACCTTGATCCCGGTGATCTCGGTGAACGCTTGCGCCAGGGTGCGGCTTTCGTATTCGTGCACCGTCAGCGTCTCGGACACGGTGCTGATATCCATGCCGGCGAACGGCTTGGCAGCATTGGCGAACCATTCCATTTCAGCCATCTGCTGCTCTTTCGTCAGCGTGGACGGCTGGAACTCGTTGTCCACCCACTTCTTTGCGGCGTCCATGCCCTGCCCGTAGGAACGCCTGGTGGTGCCCAGCGTCAAGGCGGCGGCGGCCGACCCGGCCAATAGATCGCGACGTTTCACGTTCGTTTTCTCCCCCTTGCGGCCCGCCCCATGCCGGCCGCGTTTTATCTAGGCCCAGCGGAACATTGCCACCCCGAACAGGACCGACGCAACGATGGCGGGCCAGGCGTCGGCGCCGCCGAACCCGATCCAGAGCACGTGGATGACGGCCGCCCCGAGCAAGGTCACGAACAGCCGGTCGCCGCGCGTGGTCGGGAAGCGCAGGATGCCGCGCCGCGGCAGCTCCGGCCGCCACACCGCGAGCGCCGTCATGACCGCGAGCATCCCGGCGATCAGCACGAAGAACAGCGCCGTCTGCCAGGTCCAGGCCATCCAGGCGAAGGCGGGCGCGTCGGTCATACGCGCCCCAGGGCAAAGCCCTTGGCGATGTGATTGCGCACGAACCAGATCACCAAGGCGCCGGGCAGCAGCGTCAGCACGCCGGCCGCCGCCAGCAGCCCCCAATCCATGCCCGCCGCCGAAATCGTCCGGGTCATGATGGCGGCGATCGGCTTCGCGTTCACCGTCGTCAGCGTGCGCGCCAGCAGCAGCTCGACCCAACTGAACATGAAGCAGAAGAAAGCAGCGACGCCGATGCCGTTGGCGATCAGCGGGATGAAGATGCGGAAGAAGAAGCGCGGGAACGAGTAGCCGTCGATCTGCGCCGTCTCGTCGATCTCGCGCGGCACTCCGGACATGAACCCTTCCAGGATCCACACCGCCAGCGGCACATTGAACAGGCAATGCGCCAGCGCGATCGCCCAAGGCGTGTCGAACAGCCCGACGGCGGAATACAGGTTGAAGAACGGCAGCGCGAACACCGCCGGAGGCGCCATCCGGTTCGACAGCAGCCAGAAGAAGAGGTGCTTGTCGCCGAGGAAGCGGTAGCGGCTGAACGCGTAGGCGGCCGGCAGCGCGCAGGCGAGCGACAGCACGGTGTTGATCAGCACGTAGGTCAGCGAGTTGATGTAGCCGTCGTACCAGGACGGGTCGGTGAAGATCCGCACGTAGTTCGCGAGCGTCGGCGCATGCGGCCACAACGAGACGCCCGCGGTGATCTCGGTGTTGGTCTTGAAGCTCATGTTGACGAGCCAGTAGATCGGCAGGCTCAGCCCCAGGAGATAAAGCCCGAGGATGACGCGCCGCGCCCTCACGACGTCGGCTCCTTCGGCGCGTCGAGCTGGGTCATGGCGGTGAAGAAGATCCAGCACACCAGCAGCGTCATGAGGTTGTAGACGAGGCTCATCGCCGCGGCCTTGCCGAGGTCGAACTGCCCGAGCGCCAGCTTCACCAAGTCGATCGACAGGAACGTGGTCGAGTTGCCGGGGCCGCCGCCCGTCACGACGAACGGCTCGGTGTAGATCATGAAGCTGTCGATGAAGCGTAGGAGTATACCGATCACCAGCACGCGCTTCAGCTTCGGCAGCTCGATGTTGCGGAACACCGACCAGCGGCTGGCGCCGTCGATCCGCGCCGCCTGGTAGTAGGCGTCAGGAATGGCGCGCAGCCCGGCGAAGCACAGCAAGGCGACCAGCGAGGTCCAGTGCCACACGTCCATGATGATGACGGTGAACCAGGCCGCGGTCGCGTCGCCGGCGTAGTTGTAGTCGATGCCGAGCGCGTTCACCGCGGCGCCGAACAGGCCGATGTCGGTGCGGGCGAACACCTGCCAGATCGTGCCGACCACGTTCCACGGCACCAGCAGCGGCAGCGCCATCACCACCAAGGTCGCGGCCAGCCGCCAGCCGTCGCGCGGCATGCACAGGGCCACCAGGATGCCGAGCGGCACCTCGATCGCCAGGATGATCGCGGAGAACACCAGGTTGCGCGCCAGAGCGTCGAGGAAACGGCCGCCGAGCTCGCTCGAGGGGTCGAGCAGCTCGCGGAACCAGCCCATGCCGTTCCAGAAGAACTGGTTGTTGCCGAAGCTGTCCTGGACCGAGTAGTTGACCACCGTCATCAGCGGCAGCAGCGCCGAGAACAGCACCACCACAAACACCGGCAGCACCAGCAGCCAGGCACGGTTGTCCAAAGGCTTCATGACGAGCGTTTCATTGGGGCGTCACCCGCACGTCGTCGGCATAGACGTGCACCCGGGCGGGATCGAGCTGCAGGCGCGCTTCGGAGCCGTCAATCGCGGCATCGCCGGGCACGGTCGCCACCAGCTTGTGCGGGCCGAGCCGGACCCGCGCCAGGCGCAGCCGGCCGAGGTCGTCGATCCGCTCGACCTGGACCGGCACGCCCTCGGCGCCGGGTGCGGCGAGCAGGGAGAAATCGGGACGGATGCCAAGCTGTACCTCGACCCGGCGGCGGCGCGTACTCCCCGGCCAGCCCCACCGTGTGCCCCTCCACCTGCGCCTCGCGGCCGGCGACGGCGGCGGGCAGCAGGTTCATCCCGGGCGAGCCGATGAAATGGCCGACGAAGGTGTGATCGGGCCGCTCGAACAGCTCGGCCGGCGTGCCGACCTGCAGCACCTGGCCGCCGTTCATCACCACCACCTGATCGGCGAAGGTCAGCGCCTCGGTCTGGTCGTGGGTCACGTAGATCATCAGCAGGTCGAGCGCCCGGTGCACCGCCTTCAGCTTCGACCGCAGCTCCCATTTCAAGCCGGGGTCGATCACCGTCAGCGGCTCGTCGAACAGCACCGCCGCCACGTCCTGCCGCACCAGGCCGCGGCCGAGCGAGATCTTCTGCTTGGCGTCCGCCGAAAGGTTGCGGGCTTGGCGGTCCAGCACGTCGGTCAGGCCCAGCATGGCGGCGGTCTGCGCCACCCGCGCCTTCACCTCCGGCCCCTTCATCCCGCGGTTGCGGAGCGGGAAGGCCAGGTTCCCCGCCACCGTCATGGTGTCGTAGATCACCGGGAACTGGAACACCTGGGCGATGTTGCGCCGCTCGGTCGGCAGCTCGGTCACGTCGGTGTCGTCGAACAGCAGCCGTCCGGCGCTCGGGTGCACCAGGCCGGAGATGATGTTGAGCAGCGTCGTCTTGCCGCAGCCGCTGGGCCCGAGCAGCGCGTAGGACAGGCCCTGCTGCCACACCAGATGCAGCGGCCGGAGAGCGTAGTCAGCGTCCGATTGCGGCCGCGGGCCATAGGCGTGGGCGATGCCGTCGAGGGTGATGCGGGCCATCAGGCCGCCGCCTCGACCGGGCGCTGCACGCCGGACAGGAAACGGCCGGCGGCGTCGAACGCCATCACGTGCGCCGGGTTCACATGGAGCCGCACCGGCTGCCCCGGCGGCAGGTCCACGACGCCGCGCACCAGCGCCACCCAGCGATCCGGCCCCACGTCGACGTGGACGAAACTCTCGGAGCCGGTGATCTCGGTCACCGACACGGTGCCGTCGAAGCCGAGCGCGCCGGGCGGCGGCGGACCCAGCACCAAGTGCTCGGCGCGGAACCCAACCCGGGCAGCGCCCGCGGGCAGGCCCGGCAAGGCGGCGGCGGCCTCATTCAGCGGCGGATCGCTGAACACCCGCGCCGCCTCCAGCGTCTCCGGCCGGCGATACACCGCGGCGGTCGGCCCGCTTTGGGTGACCCGGCCCTCCCACAGCGTCGTCGTGCGCCCGCCGAGCAGCAGCGCCTCGGCCGGCTCGGTCGTGGCATAGACCAGGATGGCGCCGGTGCGGGCGAATAGCGGCGGCAACTCCTCCCGCAGCTCTTCGCGCAGCTTGTAGTCGAGGTTGGCCAGCGGCTCGTCCAGCAACACGAGCGACGCCCGCTTCACCAGCGCGCGGGCGATCGCCGTCCGCTGCTGCTGCCCGCCCGACAGCGCACCCGGCAGCCGCCGCAGCAGCGGCTCCAGCCGCAGCAGCCGCGCCGCCTCGCCGACCCGCGCCTCGATCTCCGCCCGCTTCAAGCCGGCCACCCGCAGCGGCGAGGCAATGTTCTCGTAGACGCTCAACGTCGGGTAGTTGACGAATTGCTGATAGACCATCGCCACCGAGCGCTGCCGCACCGGCACGCCGGTGACGTCGGCACCGTCCAGCAGTATTTTTCCGGTGTCCGGCCGGTCGAGCCCGCCCATCACCCGCATCAGCGACGTCTTGCCCGAGAGTGTCGGCCCCAGCAGCACGTTCAGCGTGCCGCGCTCGAGCGTCATCGACACGTTATCCAGCACGGTCGCACCCGGCAGGCCCATGCCGACGCTTTCGAGCACCAGACTCATGCCACCGCCCGGTCGGCATGTCCGGCGCCGGCCATCGCCGCGTCGAGCGCCTCGATCTGCGCCGGGCTCAGCCGCAACCCGAGCTTCGAGCGGCGCCACACCACGTCGGCGGCGCGCGTGGCCCACTCCTTGCGGCGCAGGTAGGCGACCTCCGCCTCGGTCAGCCCGGCGCCGTAGTCGCGGCCGAGGTCGTCCATGGTCCGGGCGTTGCCGACGATCGCGGCGGCACGCGTGCCGTAGGCCCGGACCAGGCGCCGGGCCATCGCCGCCGGCAGGAACGGCGTGCGGGCCGAGAGGCGCGCCACTTCGGCGTCGAACCCGGTTTGCGGGAAGTCGCCGCCGGGCAGCGGCTCGGCCGCGGTCCATCCGGCGGCGCGGCCGGTCGGCGGCGGCAGATGGGGTGCCAACTGCTCCAGCGCCGCTTCGGCGAGGCGGCGGTAGGTGGTGATCTTGCCGCCGAACACCGACAACACGGCACCGGCGCCGGACGGGGCGTCCACCTTCAACACATAGTCTCGGGTCGCCTCCTGCGCCGCCGACGCGCCGTCGTCGTAGAGCGGCCGCACGCCCGAATAGGACCACACCACCTGGTCCGGCGTCACCGGTGCGACGAAATACTCGCTGGCGGCGCGGCAGATGTAATCGACCTCCTCCGGAGTCGCGTGCACGTCGGCGGGGTCGCCGTGGTAGTCGCGGTCGGTGGTGCCGATCAGGGTGAAGTCGGTCTCATACGGGATCGCGAAGAAGATGCGCCCGTCGGCGTTCTGGAAGATGTAGCAGCGGTCGTGCTCGTACAGCCGGCGCACCACAACGTGGCTGCCTTGCACCATCCGCACCGTGGCGGGGGCATTCGAGCGCATGACGTTCGATAGCACGTCGCCGACCCAGGGGCCCGCGGCATTCACCAGCGCGCGGGCGCGGACCTCGCGCGGCCGTCCCGCCTCATCCTGCAGCGTCACAAGCCAGCCCGCGTCCTCACGCGCGGCCGAGACGACCCGGGTGCGGACGGCGATCTCGGCGCCGCGGTCGGCGGCGTCGCGCGCGTTCAGCACCACCATGCGGCTGTCCTCGACCCAGCAATCCGAATATTCGAACGCGAGGTCGAAGCTCGGCTTGAGCGGCGCTCCGGCCGGGTCGCGCCTGAGGTGCAGGGTCCGGGTTTTCGGCAACAGCCGTCGGCCGCCCAGATGGTCGTACAGGAACAGCCCGGCGCGCAGGATCCAGGCCGGCCGCTGCCCCGGGCTATGCGGCAGCACGAAGCGCAGCGGCCAGACGATGTGAGGGGCAATGCGCCAGATCGTTTCCCGCTCCAGCAAGGCTTCCCGCACCAAGCGGAACTCGCGGTGCTCGAGGTAGCGCAGGCCGCCATGGATCAGTTTGGTGGACGCCGACGAGGTGCCGCCGCCGAGGTCGCCCTGCTCGCACAGCAGCACCGACCAGCCGCGTCCCGCCGCATCGCGGGCGATGCCGCTGCCGTTGATCCCCCCGCCGATGACCACAAGGTCGTAGATCCGATCGGATTGCACTGTCCGCTTTTCGCTTTGTTCGGTTCGAACCCTATTCCGAGCAAAACCGAACCGCAAGCGAACACTTGCAACATCAATCCTCCGGCTCCAGCGGCCCGCCCGCTTCCACCACCGTGACGTTGTGCGCCCGGCACAGCTCGGCGGCGGCCGCGTCGAGCCGGTCCGTCACCAGCACGTCCACCTCCGACAAGTGTGCGACCCGCACCGGCGCCTGGCGCGCGAACTTGCTGCTGTCCGTCACCAGAACCACGCGGCGGGCGTGCTCGACGATGGCGCGGCTGACCCGGACCTCGCGCAGGTCGAAGTCGAGCAGCGTGCCGTCGGCATCGATCGCCGAGGTGCCGATGACGGCGGTATCGACCCGGAACTGGCTGATCATCTCCACCGTCGCGGCGCCGGTCACGCCGCCGTCGGCGCGCCGCACCGTGCCGCCGGCCATCACCACCTCGATGCCGGGCCGTTGATACAGCTCGGTCGCGACATGCAGGTTGTTGGTGATGACGAGCAGGCCCTCGTGGCGGTGCAGCGCCCGGGCCACTTCCTCCGTGGTGGTGCCGATGTTGATGAACAGCGAGGAATGCGAGGGGATCAGCGCCGCCGCGGCGGCACCGATCAGCCGCTTATGCGGCTGCGACACCAGCCGGCGCGCCTCGTAGGCGAGGTTGGCGACGCCGGACGCCACCATCGCGCCGCCGTGCACCCGGGTCAGCAAACGCTGCTCGCACAGGTCGTTCAGGTCGCGCCGGATCGTCTGCTGGGTGACGCGGAACCGTTCGGCCAGCTCGTCCACGCTGACCCGGCCGGTTTCCCGGGCCACCGCCATGATCTCCAAGTGGCGCCGCGGCGACGTGGCGGCCGGACCGGCGCCCGCGGCGGGGCGCAGCCGGACCACGCGTTCGCCCCCCTTCCCGTCCGCGTTGGGATCACCGGGTTGCATGTCGCGACGTTCGTCCTCCCGCCTGCGCCAAGCCTAACCGGTTCGGACCGCCGCCGTCACGTCCGGCGCGACCGGGCGGCGGTCAGGCCTGCCGCGCCTCGAGCACCTTGGTGAGCACGCTGCCCGCCGTCATGGCGCCGGGCCAGCCGGTGTAGAAGGCCAGGTGGGTGATGAGCTCGGCCAGCTCCTCGGCGGTGACGCCGTTGTCGAGCGCGCGGCCGAGATGGCCCTCGAGCTGCTCCGGGCGATAGCACGACACGAGGGCGGCGACGGTGATCAGGCTGCGGTCGCGCTTGCCGAGGCCGGGCCGCTCCCAGACGTCGCCGAAGATCAGTTTCTCGGTGTAGTCGATCAGCGCCGGGACGGACTTGCGCACGCGCTCGCGGGCGGGGGCCGGGGGTGTTGCCATGGGTGTGCTCCTGTCGGATTACGTGATGTCGGATTACTGGGATGGGGCCACATCGAGGCGAACCGCGATGCCCTCCAGATGCGGACGGGCGGCCGGATAGCGGCGCATCACCTCGGGATCGTGGCCGGGAACGATGTGCTGCATCGACGGCGCCGCGTCGCGGATCAGGTCGTGGCCGACGATCATGTCGGCAATGTTGACGCAGGTCGTGAACGGCCGGTACTGCTCCATGTTCTCGTAGAAATGCGACGTGTCGGATGCCAGCACCACCCAGCCGCGGGCGGTGTGCACGCGCACGAATTGCAGCCCCGCCGAATGACCCGGCGCCGGCCGCAGCTCGATCCCCGGCGCCAGCTGCACGGGCCCGTTATAGAGCCGCACCCGGCCCTGGTAGTTGAGCCGCACCACCTCGACGATGTCGTCCACCTCGAAGCTGTGGCGCAGCACCGGGTAACGCATGTGGCGGCCGACGGCATAGTGGAGATCAGGTTCCTGCAGGTGGAACTGCGCCGCGGGGAAGCGGTCGAGGTTGCCGACGTGGTCGTAGTGCAGGTGGGTCAGCACCACGTCGCGGACGGTGTCGGGGTCGACGTCCAGCAGCCGCAGCGACTCGACCGGGTCGCGCAAATGCTCTCGCTTGCGCTGCGCCGCGACGGCGGCGGTGAAGCCGACATCGACCACCACCGCCCGGTCCGGCCCGCGGATCAGCCACACGTAGTAGTCCATCGGCATCGGCGCGTCGTGCGGGTCGCCGCCGATGAAATGGTCCGAGCGCATCGCGTCGCGCCGGGCGTAGCGGATGGCGAAGGCTTCGTAGCGGGGCAGCGTGTCGTCCATGGTGGGTTCCTCAAGCGCCGAGATAGGCCTGGCGGATGTCGCGGTCGGCCAGCAGTTGCGCCCGCGTGCCGTGGGCGGCGACCTCGCCGGTCGAGAGCACGTAGCCGCGGTCGCAGATGTCGAGCGCCTCGATGGCGCGCTGCTCGACGATCAGCACGGTCAGGCCCTCGTCCTTGTTGAGACGATGCACCGCCTCGAAGATCGTGTCGACGACCGCCGGCGCGAGGCCCATGGACGGCTCGTCGAGCATCAGCAGGCGCGGGCTGGACGCAAGCCCGCGCCCGATCGCCAGCATCTGCTGCTGGCCGCCGGACAGCGACCCGGCCTGCTGCGTCCGGCGTTCGGCCAGGATCGGGAACAGCTCGAACACGCGCTCGAGCAGCTGCGGCGCCGCACGCCGGTCGCGCAACGAAACGGTGCCGAGCAGCAGGTTCTCGTCGCACCGTGAGATCGCCGAACACCTGGCGCCCTTCCGGCACATGGGCAATGCCTCGGTGCGGCCGGGCGGCGGCCGGCAGCGCGTCGATTGCCGCGCCGTCGAAGCGGATCGAGCCGGACGCCAGCGGCACCACGCCGGAGATCGCCTTGAACAGCGTCGTCTTGCCGGCGCCGTTGGGGCCGATGACGGCGACGAACTCGCCCTCGTCCACGTGCAGCGTCACGTCGTGCAGCGCGACCAGCCCACCATAGCGGACCTCGATGCGGTCAAGCGCCAGCATGCTCGACCCAGCGCTTGCCGAGATAGGCGGAGACCACGTCGGGGTTGCGCACCACTTGCTCGGGCGCGCCGGAGGCCAGGGTGCGGCCGCGGTCCAGCACCACGAAGCGGTCGGCCAGGCGCACCATGGCGCCCATGGTGTGCTCGATGATGGCGATGGTCATGCCTTCAGCCGCGAGCCGGCGGATCTGCGCCGACATCGCGTCCACGTCGGCCTTCGACAGCCCGGCGAAGCACTCGTCCATCAGGATCAGCTTCGGGCCGCCGGCCAGGGCCCGGGCCAGCTCCATCAGCCGCAGCTCGCGGCTGGTGAGCTGCGCCGCCGGCACCAGGCCGCGGCCGGCCAGGCCGACGCGGGCCACCATCGCCTCGGCGACGGCGAGTGCGGCCGCGTCGCGGCGCTCGGCGGCGAACGCGCCCACCACCACGTTCTCCACCAAGGTCAGGCGCGGGAAGGCGCGCACGGTCTGGAAGGTGCGGGCAACGCCCAGCGCGCTGACCCGCTCCGGCGGCTGCCCGAGCAGTTCGACCCCTTCCAGCCGGGCCGAGCCGCTGGCGCTGCTGCGCACGAGGCCGTTCAGCACGTTGAACAAGGTGGTCTTGCCGGCGCCGTTGGGGCCGATGATGCCGAGGATCTCGCCCCGGCGGACGTCCAGCGACACGTCGGTCAGCGCGTGCAGGCCGCCGAACCGCACGGACACGCCCCGCACCGAGAGCACCGGTTCGCCTTCCACCTCGTGGTAGTCGGGACGCGGCAGCGGCGCCGTCGCCGGCGCCGGCCAGTGCCGGCGCGAGTGGGCCGGTCGGAAGAAATGGTCGCGCACGGCCCAGTAGATCCCCTGCGGCCGGAACAGGATCACGGCGATGATGGCGAGGCCGAACACGACGCCCTGCACGCCGGGCAGCCGGGCGCCGATGCTGGCGTTGAGCGCCTCGGCCAGCGGCACCAGGATCGCCGCCCCGATCAGCGGCCCCCAGGCGGTGCCGAGGCCGCCGAACATGCTGACGATCAGCGCCTGCGCCGAGACCAGCATCCCGAACACCGACACCGGCGTCACCACCAGCACGATCGTCGCGTAGACGCCGCCCGCGAGCCCGGCCATGGCGCCGGCGATGGCGATCGCCACCAGCTTCACCCGCAGCGTCTCGATCCCGGCGCAGCGGGCGGCCAGCTCGTTCTGCCGGATGGCATAAAGCTGCAGGCCGAGCCGGGTGCGCTCGATCCGCAGGCAGACCGCCAGCGACGCGCCCAGCAGCGCCAGCACCAACAACGGCATGATGCGCGGGTCGGCGAATTGCATGTAGGCGAGCGGCGCGTCGCGCTGCAGCGGCAGCGACACCTCGGTCCAACCGGCCCAGGTGAAGACCGGGATCAGCGCGAGCGGGTAGGCCAGCATGGCGAGGCTGAAATAGTGGCCGCGTAGCCGGAACGTGATCCAACCCACGAGCACCGCCAGCGCGCAGCCGACCACGCCGCCCAGCAGGCAGCCGATCCAGGGCGAGACGCCGAGATAGTGGAACAGGATCGCGACGGTGTAGGCGCCGCCGCCGAAGAACGCCGCCTGGCCGAAGCTGACGAGCCCGGCATAGCCGCCGAGGATGTTCCACGACAGCCCGAGCACCGCCCACACGCCGGTCAGCGACAGGATCAGCAGATGGTAGCTGCCGAGCAGGAACACCGCCGCGACACCGGCGGCCATGACCACGCCCAGCGCCAGCAACGGACGGCCCGGCGGCGCCAGGAACTGCATCAGGCGCGCTCCACGGCGCGGCCGAACAGCCCCTGCGGCCGCACCAGCAGAACCAGCAGAAATACGACGAACACCGCGGTGTTCTGCAGCTGCGACGGCATCACCAGGGTGGAGAGCTGCTGCACCAGCCCGATCACCAGGCCGCCGAAGAACGCGCCGCCGACGCTGCCCATGCCGCCCAGCACGACGCCGGCATACATGATGATGACGAAATCGAAGCCGGTATAGGGCTGGAACGGATAGAACGTCGCGACGCACACGCCGGCGACCGACGTCAAGGCGAGGCCGATGCCGAATGCCGTGCGGAACGCCCGCTCGACGTCGATGCCCATATACAAGGCGGCGACCGGGTTGTCGGCGACGGCGCGCAACTGCCGGCCGATGCCGGTGCGCGCCATGGCCAGGACCGTGAGCCCCACCGCCAGCAGCGCCACCGCCGCCGACCAGGTGCGGGCCTGGTTGAAGAACAGCGTCACGTCGTCGCCGACCAGCGGCCCCGCCATCCACGAGCGGTCCGCGGCGGCGTTCGCGATCAGCGTCGGCGAGGAGCCGAACAGCATCAGCCCGCCATTCTGCAGCACCAGCGAGAGCCCGAGGGTGAGGATCAGCTGACCGGTGTGCCCGGCGTCGGCGGAGGCGAGCGCGCGCGATCCGGAGACGCGGTTGACGAGCGTCCAGTGGGTCAGCGCGCCGAGGCCGAAGAACAGCACCGCCACCACGGCGGCCACCGCCATGGCGACGGGGAAAGCCCAGGCCTTGCCGACACCGATCAGCGCCACGCCGTTGAGGCCGGCGTACATGGCCAGCATCATGAAATCGCCCTGGGCGAAGTTGATCACCCGCATGATGCCGAAGATCAGGCCGAGGCCGGCGCACATCAGGCCGTAGAGGCAGCCGAGCAATAATGCTGCGGACAGGACCTGGAGGAAGGCTTCGAGTTGGTCAAGCAAGGCCAGGCCCCTGCGCTGGGGCCGGTGGCCCCAAACCCACGCAAATGGATTTCAAAGGCTCAGCCTTTGACGGGGTTCAAAGGGGCAGCGCCCCTTTGCCTTCAGCTTGCCTTCGGCCACGTCAGCTCCGCCTCGGCGTCCGCCTCCGGCAGCACCGTCACCGGCACCCCGTTCTTCCACTGGAACACCGCCGGCACCGGGTTGGCCCGGCGCCCGGTCTTGTCGAAGCTGAGATGGCCGCCGAGGTAGAGCTTGGCCGGGCCGGTCGCGGTGTCGGTCGCCAGCAGCGCGGCCATCAGTTTGTCGCGGTCCGCACTCCCGGCCCGCTCCAACGCGTCGGCGAGCAGCAGGATGTGCCCGTAGTTCGACAGCGTGTCCTGCACGAGCCACGGCTCCTTCGCGCGCTGCTGCAGGTCGGTGTTGAGCGCGGCTTCCTGCTTCGAGCCCCAGTTGCCGGCCACGCCGATGACGCCTTCGAGGTTTGCGGCGCCCATCGTTTTCAGCATCTCCGGCGTGCCCCAGTTGGCGCTCGGCGCCAGCACCGGCACCTTGCCCTGCCCCATGCCGAACTCTCCGAGGGTCTGCAGCAGCAGCCGCGAGTCGGAGGTCGCCGTCGTGCCCAGCAGCACCAGGTCCGGCTTGGCCCGCCGCAGCCGCTGGATCAGCGGGGTCGCGTCCGACAGCGGCACCGAGAAGTTCTCGTCCATGACGGTCTTGAGCTTGAGCCGGTCGAACCCGCCGGCGCGCAGCGGCGCCATGTTCGACTGGTTCACCGCGGTGTCGTCGTTGATGCAGGCGATCGTGGTCGGCACCTTGCCGGCCGACTTCGCCGCCAGCGCCAGCAGCGGCTCGATCGCCGCCGGGATGATCCGGCTCGAGGGCGGCGAGGTGGCGATCAGGTAACGGAAGCCGCGGCCGGTGATGCTGTCGGCCCAGGACAGCGTCAGCCACGGCAGCTTCGCCCGCTCCGTCACCTCGGTCGCCGCCAGCGTGTAGGAGGACGCCCAGGCACCCATGCCGGCCACGAGCGCGCTGTCGGACACCAGCCGCTGGGCCGCCGCCGTCACCTGCTCGACCGAGGCGCCGGCATCGGCGATCGTCAGCTCCAGCTTGGCGCCGCCCAGCGCCTTGATGCCGCCGGCCTTGTTGACGTCCTCGACGCCGAGCACCGCGCCGGCCCGCTCCAGCTCGCCCGAGCGCGCGAACGGGCCCGACAGCGGCGTCAGCAAGGCGATCTTGACAACCGCGGACTGGCCCCAGGCCGGCGCACGCAGGACCACCGGCGCGGCCAGCGTCGCGGCGACCAGCCGCCGCCTCGTGACGGATGACATGGCACTCCCTCCCCTCTTTGCGCTCAGTGTGGCGCTGCGCCGGATGTTGCTCCGGTCGTTGACTGGTCCGGTGTCAGCCGCCGGTCTTAGTGGACAACGCACCCTCCTTGAGCAGCACCTCGTGCGCCGCCTTGAAAGCGTCGAGCCCGGCCGGAATGCCGCAATACGCGGTCGCATGCAGCAAGGTGGCCTTGATCTCTTCCACGGTGACCCCGTTGGTGAGCGCCCCCTTCACATGCAGCTTGATCTCCGGCGCCCGGTTCAGCGCGGTCAGCATGGCGAGGTTGATGAGGCTGCGGGTTTTGCGGTCGAGCGTCGGGTCGCCCCAGGCCCAGCCCCAGGCCCAGCTCGTGGTGGCGCGCTGGAACGCCATCATGAAATCGTCGGCCTTCGCCATCGAGGCGTCGACGTAGTCGGCGCCCAGCACCTCGCGCCGGATCGGCAGGCCTTTGTCGAACAGTGCTTCATCGGACATCGGTGTCTCCCCGCCAGCATTGACGCCGACCCTAGGCGGGACAAAGATGATACGTCAATATGACAATCGAGGCCGGATGCAAGCAGAACATGGGTCTTTTGGGGCGGGCACATAGTGGCGCCTGAGGTTCGCAAGCGTGAGGCACGAGCGTCCACAAGCACGCTCGGATCAGACAATCATGGTGCCGAGATCCTGGTGCCCCCGTCATTGCGCAGCGCCGTCGAGGACCGCATCCGCCAAGCCATCGTCACCGGCGACCTGCCGCCCGGCACCCACCTCCCGGACCGCATGATGTGCGAGCGTTTCGGCGTCAGCCGCACCGTGGTGCGGGAGGCAATCCGGCTGCTCGAAGCCGAGGGCCTCGTCACCGTGCTGCCGCGCCGCGGCCCGTTCGTCGCCGACCTGTCATCGGCCGAGGCGGTGCAAATCTACGAGGTGCGCGCGGCGCTGGAGGCGCTGGCCGGCCAGGGATTTGCCGAGCGCGCCTCCGAGGCGGAGCGGGCGGCGCTGCGCCACGTGGTGCAGCAGCTCGAGGATCACGGCGCGACCGATACGCGGGAGGCGCTGCTGGACCGCAAGCGCGCCTTCTATGCCATCCTGCTGCAGGGCTCCCGAAACGCCTATGCGGCGCGGATGCTCGGCCTGCTGCTGAACCGCAACTCGCAGCTGCGGGCGACGTCGCTGGCGTCGCCGAACCGCCTGCCCAACACCATCCGGGAGTTGTGGCGGATCGTCGCCGCGATCGAGCAGCGCGACGGCGAGGGCGCCGCGGCCGCGTGCCGCGACCATGTCCGAACCGCCGCCGCGATCGCGCTGGGCGTGCTGCGCCAACGCGAGCGAAACGAAGCCGAAGCAGGCTCGATCGAGGAGGACCGTCATGGCTGACACGGAACTGGGATTTGTCGGGCTGGGCCGCATGGGCGGTCCCATGCTGGTGCGGCTGCTGGAGGCCGGGCACACGGTGCACGTGTATGATCCGTCGGAGACCGCGATGGCGGTCGCCGTGCAGCGCGGCGCGAAACCGGCTGCGAGCGCCACCGCGGTCGCGGACGCCGCCGACATCGTGCTGGCCAGCCTGCCGACGCCGGACGTGGTGCAGTCCGTGGTGCTCGGCGAGAACGGGCTGTCGTCGGGCAAGCGCGCGACGGTGGTGATCGACCTGTCCACGACCGGGCCGCGCGTGGCCGGCACCATCGCCGCCGCCCTCGCGGCCGAAGGTCGCCTTATTTTGGTCGACTCGCCCGTCAGTGGCGGCGTCGGCGGCGCCGAGAAGGGCACGCTGGCACTGATGGTGTCCTGCCCGAAACCGGTGTTCGCGCGGGTCGAGCCGGTATTGGCGGCGTTCGGCAAAATCTTCTTCGTCGGCGAGAAGCCCGGTCTCGGTCAGACGCTCAAGCTGGCCAACAACCTGCTCGCCGCCGCCGCGCTCGCGGTATCATCCGAGGCGATGGTCATGGGGGTGAAGGCGGGGCTCGATCCGCAGATGATGATCGACGTCATCAACGTCAGCAGCGGCCGCAACAGCGCCATCCAGGACAAGTTCCCGCGCGCCGTGCTGCCGCGCAGCTTCGATTTCGGCTTCGCGACCGGGCTGTCGTTCAAGGACGTGCGGCTATGCGTCGAGGAAGCCGAAGCGATGGGCGTGCCGATGATCGTCGGCAGCGCGGTGCGTCAGTTCCTGTCGATCGCCAACGCCACCTTCGGTCCGCAATCGGACTTCACCGAGATGGTCAAGCTGGTCGAGGGCTGGGCCGGGGTCGAGGTCGACGGGCGCCGCGCGGCCGGCTGATCGTCGAGCGCGTCCCACCGCCCATTCAATGGAACGGCCGGACCAAGCCGACCTGAATGCGCTCCTCCGGGCCGAGTTGGGCGGCGTTGGCCGCCGCGGTCGGCAGCGCCCGCAACGCGTCGGGCTTGAGGTCCATCAAGGCAACGTGCTCGCCCAGCAGCGCCACCGCGGCGACCGGAACCGCAACCGGGTGGCCGCCGACGCCGAGCACGCCGCCGACCCGCACCACGAGCGCCAGCGTGCCGTCGGCCGCCCGCGTCACGCCCTCGACCCGGCCGAGCACGGGCTGCGCCTCGGTCGGCTCCAGCAGCTGCCGGCCGACGAGGTCGCCGACCCGGACCGGTTGCGGGAACCGGTTGTCGACAGCAGGCTCCCCCGCGGCGGGCGCCGATGTCTGGGCGAGCGCGGCCGGCGGACCGAGCAAAGGCAGGATCGAGGCGAGAATGGCTAGCCGCATGGCAGGCTCCGGTCGGTGGCGGAACGGGTTCGGTCGAACCGCGGCAAAAGTTTCGCCCGCCGGCGCATCAATCTTGATCCGTGTCCCACGCGACGATTGCAAGCCGAATCCAGAGTAGGTATCACGGCGGGTGATCATTTCATGAAGTGAGCGTGATGCCCGCGCCGACCGCGACCCGCGCCCGGATCCGACGCCTCCATCCCTGGCCGTTACGGGCCATGCATTGGACCAACGCCCTCGCGATGTTCGCCATGATCCTGTCGGGCTGCGGCATCTACAATTACGCTCCCATCCTGGGAACGTTCCAGATCCCGTCCATCTTCAAACTCGGCGGCTGGTCGGCCAAAATGCTGCAGTGGCATTTCGCCGCCATGTGGCTGCTGACGCTCAACGGCATCGCCTACTTGGTCTACGGCGTGGTGACCGGCCGGTTCCGGTCGCGCTTGCTGCCGATCCGGGCGGCGGAGTTCGTCCGCACGATGCGGGACGGTTTCCGCTTGGAACGGCGGCACGAGGACCTCACGACCTACAATGCGGTGCAGAAGTCGCTCTACATCGCCGTGATTGCGGTGGGCGCCAGCCAGGTCGTCACCGGGCTCGCGGTCTGGAAGCCGGTGCAGCTGTCCGGATTGGTCGACCTGCTCGGCGGGTTCCAGGGCGCACGTACGCTGCACTTCCTCGGCATGGTCTGTATTCTGGCCTTCGTCGGCGTGCACGTCCTGCTGTCGCTGGCCGTGCCCGCCACCTTGAAGGCGATGGTGACCGGCGGTCCGGTGGTCGAGCGATGAAGATCCCCGTGCGGTCGCCGTTCCGCCCGAGCCGCCTGCCGGATCCGGCGATCCTCGACAACCACCGCCCGCTCGTGCGCGCCCTCGAGCGGCGGGGCCTGATCCGCGGCGGGTTCTCGCTCGGGGCGCTGACGATGCTGACCGGGTGCGACGTGCGCGACGACGGCGCGGTCGGCCGGGCGCTGCTGTCGATCCTGGCGTTCAACGACCGGGTGCAGGAAGCGCTCTCCGACCCGACCAAGCTGGCGACCGAGTATCCGGCGTCGATGGCCGTGGCGCCGCGCTTCAACGCCTACTTCGACCTCGCGCAGCTCAAGCCGGTGGACGGCGAGACCTGGAAGCTGGAGCTGGCCGGGCTGATCGACGACAAGCGGCCCTGGACCCGCGACCGGCTGGCCACCCTGCCGCATCGGGACACGGTCATCCGCCACATCTGCGTCGAGGGCTGGGACTACATCGGGCACTGGGCCGGCGTGCCACTGCGCAGCTTTCTCGAGCGGGTCGGCGCCGACCTGTCGGCCAAGTACGTCGCCTTCAAGACCGCGGACGACTATCCGACCTCGATCGACATGGCGAGCGCGCTGCATCCGCAGACCCTGCTGGCGACCCGGTATGCCGGCGCGCCCCTGCCCGATCCGTTCGGCTACCCGCTGCGGCTGCGGACGTCCAACAAGATCGGCTACAAGAACGCGAAATGGATCACCGCGATCGAGGTGAGCAACACCCCGTCCGGCGGCTATTGGGAGAAGAAAGGCTTCAGCTGGTTCGGCGGGCTGTAAGCCTCGGCGGCCCGGCTACGCCGCGAGCCGTTGCTCTTTCTCGCCGAACAGGAACTCGAGGTCGTCGAGCCCGATCCCGCTGACATCCGTCGTGCTGGCATCGCCGGCGCCGCCGAGGGCGATGCGCGCCAGGTCGGCCTTGTGCTGCTGCAGCGCGACGATGCGGTCCTCCACCGTCTCGGCGGCGATCAGCTTGTAAACGAACACCGACTTGGTTTGCCCGATCCGGTGCGCGCGGTCCGAGGCCTGGTCCTCCGCTGCCGGGTTCCACCACGGGTCGTAGTGGATGACGGTGTCGGCCGAGGTCAGGTTGAGACCCCGTCCGCCCGCCTTCAGGCTGATGAGGAATAATGGCACCTCGCCCGCCTCGAACGCGCGCACCGGCTCGGCCCGGTCGCGGGTGTCGCCGCGCAGCTCGACATAGCGGATGCCGGCCGCCCCGAGCCGCAGCTTGATCAGGTCGAGCATCGAGGTGAACTGCGAGAACAGCAGCACCCGCCGCCCCTCCGGCAGCATCTCGCCCAACATCTCCATCAGGTCGTCGAGCTTGCTGGAGGTTTCCACCAGGCGCGCCGACGGCAGCTTCACCAGGCGCGGGTCGCAGCAGACCTGGCGCAGCTTCAGCAACGCGTCGAGCACGACGATCCGGCCCTGGGCCGGCGACAGCTCGGCAACCTGCTCGCGCACCTTCTCGTACAGCGTGCCGCGGATCGTGTCGTAGAGCTCCCGCTGCTCGGCCGCGAGGTCGATCCGGCGCAGGATCGTGTGCTTGGGCGGCAGGTCGGTCGCCACCTCGGCCTTCGTGCGGCGCAGCAGGAACGGGCGGATGCGGCGGATCAGCTGCATCCGGCGCGACTCGTCGTTGTTCTTCTCGATCGGCGTGCGGAAGCGCTTGGCGAAGGTCTTGCGATCGCCCAGCAGGCCGGGCTGCAGGAAGGTGAACTCGCTCCACAGCTCCTGCAGGTTGTTCTCGATCGGGGTGCCGGACAAGCAGACGCGGTGACGCGTGTCGAGCTGACACACCGCCCGGGTCGCCTTGGCGTCAGGGCTCTTGATCACCTGCGCCTCGTCCAGCACCACGATGTGCCAGGGGTGGTGGCGCATCTGTTCGATGTCGCGGGCCAGCACGGTGTAGGTGGTGATCACCACGTCCACACCGTCGAGCTGCTCGCGGCGGGCGTGGCGGTCGGTGCCGTGCAGCACGACGACGCCGAGATGCGGCGCGAACTTCTGCAGTTCGGCGCCCCAGTTGGCGACGAGGCTGGTCGGCACCACGATCAGCGCCGGGCGGTCGAGCCGGCCCGCGGCGTGCTCGATCACGAGATGGGCAATGGTCTGCGCCGTCTTGCCGAGGCCCATGTCGTCGGCGAGGAAGCCGCCGACGCCGTTCGCCCGCAGGTTCTGCAACCAGTCGACGCCGTGCTGCTGATAGGGCCGAAGGGTCGCGGTGAAGCTAGGCGGCACCGCCGCGCGCGGGATGGTGTCGCCGCCGCGGAACCGGTGGGCGTAAGTGGCCACGGCCGCGCTGTCCCACTGCGTGGGCAGCAGATCCTCGAGGTCGAGCACGGTGGGCGCCTCGGCGCCGGGCACCACGAGCGCGCCGTCGGCAGCCCGGTGCGCGGCCTCGATCAGGTCCGACATCACCGCCAGCAGGCGCCGGATCCGCTCGGCCGGCAGCTTCAGGATGCGGCCGTCATCGAGGCTGGTGATCACCTCGCCGTCCACCACATGCGCCGCCGCCATGCCGCCGCGGTCGAGCAGCCGCGACAGGATCGGCAGCAGCGGCACGCGGGCGCCGTCGAGCTCGATGCCGAAGTCGAGCGCGAAGCCGCCGCCGCCGCCATCGGCCACGCGCAGATCGTATTCGCCGACCGAGCGGACCATCTTCGGGCCGAAGTCGCGGTCGATCTCGCTGCGCCAGCCCAGCGCCAGCAGCGCCGGCACCCGCTCGTGGACGAATTGCTGCCACCGCTCCGAGGCGTCGCGGCCGACATGGACGTAGACGATGCGCCCCTTGGCGGACGCGCCGGCGACCCGCATCTGGGTCAGCCCGTCCTCGCGCAGGATGGCGATCGCGGCGGCCTCGGCGGTCCGGTCGCGGCGCACGAAGCTCTCGTTGCCGGCGCGGTCGCCGGGCCGGCGGACGCGCACGAATTGGCGCTCGTCGTCGCTGGCGATCAGCACGCCCTCGTAATCGAAATCGACGCTCAAGGCATCGATCCGGTTGCGCCGGCCGTAATCGTCGAGGCTTTCGACTTGGCTCAGGCGCAGGATCGGCACCAGCGGCTGGTCGAGGATGACGGGCTCGGCGACCACATCCGGTTCCGCCTGCGGCAGCACGGCGCGACGCGGCGCCGGGCGCTTGGCGTAAGGCGAGCCGGTCCGGTTCGTCGCCGCCCGCTTCGCCGCGGCTTGGCTTGCAACCTGAACCCGTACTCGACCCACCGCGCCGGTGGCGCCGTCCACATACCAAGGGCCGCTATCGCCCAGAATCACGCCCGACCGCGGCGGCAGCGGCGGCGGCTGATGGGCGGGGAAGCCCCGCTCCTCGCCGGCGGTCAGGGTCTTGCCGGTGGGCTGCCAGCGGCCCTGGCCCAGCCGGGCCAGCAACGGCAGCACGTCCGGCACTTGCGCGGACGTCACGGGCGAGCGGCTCGCCTCGCCGCCGCCGAGCAGGCGCGCAAGGCTCCGGGCGGCGCTGGACACGGATGGGTCGATCATGATCCGGGACGGCGAGGTGGCCTGCAGCCGTCCCGTGCGTTCGCCGATCAGCACGGTCGAGACCTGGCAGGCGACGGGCGGGCGACCCGGCGCCAATTCGAACACCAGGCGCCGCTTTTCCGCCGCCGTTGGGGTTGCGAGGACGCCGAGAAAGTCCTGCTGGTCCACCCGCCGCAGTTCGGGAAAGCGTTCGAGCGCCGCCAGCGCACCGGCGGCAAGATGCGCGCAGCCCGGCGTGTTGCAGCTGCAGCTGCTGTCGAACGCAACCCGGGTACCACGCGGCATTGGCCGCAGGCTGCCGCGCTGACGCTGCCCGAGATGATCCACGACGACGACGATCCGCTCGTCCTCGAGCGACACGGCGACGCTGCCGAGCAGCAGCAGGGTGCGGCCACGGGTCAGGACTTTGGCGTCGAAAACGCGACCAAGGTCCTCTGACGAGTACGGGGTCAACATGCCGGCGCAGTGGTCAAAACGAGGCGAATTTGAAGGCGGGGATGGCTGGCTCCAGCGCTGGCGGACCCTTCACATAGCGTGGATTGCCGGGTCGGCGAGACAAACTTTCTGCATCCCAGCCATTTTTCTGCGAGCTGCGTGATACGCAACGGCACTGCTCATGCGGCTCAATTTTGCGACGAGACGAAGTTCTGCCGCATCAAGCCTGGGTCCGCAAACGTGAAGTCGATAACAGGGTTGTTAAAGACGCTTAACTTACCTCACGCTTGCTCGACTAGTTAAGGTCAACAATCGACCAAGCCGACAGAAGGTGTGCCGAACACGCCACAGCGCGTCGATTGTCTACAAAATCGCGGCGACCTCACCAGAACTTTGCTGGTCTACGCCGTTGAATGCGCGTCAACCAGCGCGCGGCGGCCCACTTGTTTGCGGCCGTGCTGCGTCACCGAGAGAGAGTGAGAATGAACATCCGTCCCCTGCTGCTTGCAGCGACCTTCCTTGCGGCGCCATTTGCCGCCCGAGCTGAGACGATCAGCGGCGTCTATGTCGGCGTCGGTGCCGGCGCCAACTTCGAGAACCCGTCGAGCGTCGACTCTGTCCGCGTCGGCGGCACCTCGATCGGCCTCGGCAAGCTGCGCGAGAAGTTCGACACCGGGTTCCGGACCAGCGCCTTCCTCGGCTACGGGTTCGGCAACGGACTGCGTGCCGAGATCGAAGGCACGTTCTTCCAGAACAGCGTCAGCCGCCTCGGCGTCTTCCAAAGCGGCGGCGGCATCGGCGGCAGCAACTTCGTCCCGTCTCCCGCCCGCGCTTCGGGGGAGCGGCAGAAGTACGGCGGCTTCCTGAATGTCCTCTACGATATCGACCTGGCCGGCTTCGGCCTCGACGTGCCGTTCACGCCGTATGTCGGCGTCGGCGCCGGCTACCTGCAATCCCTGAACCAGAACGTTCAGTATTCGCAGGGCAACCAGGCGCTCATCCGCAGCACCGGGACGGACGGCAACTTCGCCTATCAGGCGATCATCGGCGCGGCGTTCCCGATCGCCGCGGTGCCCGGCTTGGCGGCGACGCTCGACTATCGCTTCGTCGGCGTGACCGACCCGCAGAACTACAAGGGTCAGTATTTCGCGCCCGGCGTGATCGCCTCGACCCGCATCCGCGAAACCGAGGCCTACAACCACACCGTCATGGTCGGCCTGCGCTACGCCTTCAACCAGGCGCCGCCGCCGGCGCCCGCGCCCGCCCCGGCCGCCGTGCCGGAGCAGGCGGCAGCACGCACCTACCTGGTGTTCTTCGACTGGGACCGCGCCGACCTGACCGACCGTGCCCGGCAGATCGTCGCCCAGGCCGCTCAGGCCACCACCCGAGTGCAGGTGACCCGGATCGAGGTCTCCGGCCACACCGATACGACGGGGACGGCGCGCTACAACCAGGCGCTGTCGGTCCGTCGCGCAGACAACGTGGCCGCCGAGTTGGTGCGCCTCGGCGTGCCGCGCGAGGCGATCACCACCCAGGGCTATGGCTTCAGCCGCCCGCTGGTCTCGACCGGTCCGGGCGTGCGCGAGCCGCAGAACCGACGAGTGGAGATCGTTCTCCGCTAGACTAGCGTGTGTCTCACCCCTCCTCCATGCCGTGGAGGAGGGGTGTTCTCCGTCAGCCGGCGCCGGCTAGCAGCTCGGCATTGCCGCCGGCCGCCGCCGTGTTGACCGACACTGTCTGCTCGGTCGCGAACCGCTGCAGGTAATTGGGGCCGCCCGCCTTCGGTCCCGTCCCAGACAGGCCATGGCCGCCGAACGGCTGTACCCCGACCACGGCCCCGATCATGTTGCGGTTCACATACACGTTGCCCACCGGCAGGCGCTCGAGCGCCGCCGCCGCAGTCGCCTCCATGCGCGACTGCACGCCGAGCGTCAGTCCGTAGCCGCTGCCAGCAATGGCATCCAGCAACCGATCCAGCTCGCCGCCGCGCCAGCGCACCACGTGCAGGATCGGGCCGAATACCTCGGCCTCGAGATGTTCCGGCCCCGGCAGCTCGAAGACGTGCGGCCCCACATAGAGGCCGAGCGGCGTGGGCGGCGCGAGGTGCACGATCGCCGACGCCCGCATGGCGTCCACATGCGCCAGCAAGGCCGTGCGGGCGTCCGCGTCGATCACCGGGCCGATCGCGGTCGCCGTCTCGCGGGGGTCGCCGACCCGCAGCGTGCGGGCGGCCCCGACCACGCTCTCGATCACCCGGTCGGCCACCGAGTTCCTGCACGCAGAGCAGTCGCAGCGCGGAGCAACGCTGCCCGGCCGAACGGAACGCTGACGCCAGCACGTCGTCGGCAACCTGTTCCGGCAGCGCGGTGGCGTCCACGATCATGGCGTTGATGCCCCCGGTCTCGGCGATCAGCGGCACGATCGGGCCGTCCTTGGCGGCCAGCGCGCGGTTGATCTGCCGCGCGACGGCGGTCGATCCGGTGAACACCACGCCGGCCACCGCCGCATGCGCGACGAGGCGGGCGCCCACGGCGCCGTCACCGGGGGTGAAGTGCAGCACAGTGCCGGGCACGCCGGCGCGATGCAGCATTGCAACTGCGAGGGCGGCCACCAGTGGCGTCTGCTCGGCGGGCTTGGCGACGACGGTGTTGCCTGCCATCAGCGCCGCCGCGACCTGGCCGACGAAGATCGCCAATGGGAAGTTCCAGGGCGCGATCGCCACGAAGGGTCCCCGCCCGCGCAGCTCGAGCGTGTTGCGCTCGCCGGTCGGACCCGGCAGCACGGTGCCGGCGGCAAAGGCGCGCCGGCCCTGGGCGGCATAGTAGCGGCAGAAATCCACGGCCTCGCGCAGCTCCGCCACCGCGTCGTCGAGCGTCTTGCCGGCTTCCACCTGCAGCAGGAACAGCAGCCGGCCGCGCTCGGCTTCCATCAGCTCGGCGGCGCGTTCGAGCGCCGACGCACGGGCCTCGGCCGGGGTTCGGGCCCAGGCGGGGAACCCGGAAGCGGCGGCCGCCATTGCCGCGTCCACGGCCGCCTCCGACTCGACGACGCCGCCGAGCACCGCGCCGTCGATTGGGCTGCGGACGTCACGCGCGGCGCCGTCGAGCACGCGTCCGTCGACCACCGGCGCCGCGCGGAACGGGCCGGTGGCGCCGCCCGCCTGCACCGAAGCCAGCAACGCATCGAGCGACGCGCGATGGCCGAGCTCCACGCCGCGCGAGTTGCGCCGCGGCGCCAGCAGGTCGGGCGGCCGCGGGATGGCGCTGCCGCGCGCCGCGGCGGGGCCGCCGAGCTGCGCCGCCGGGCGCTGCAGCAGCGTCGCGACCGGAACCGCGGGGTCGCCGGCCAGCGCCACGAAGCTGGAGTTGGCGCCGTTTTCGAGCAGCCGCCGGACCAGATAGGCCAGCAGGTCGCCGTGGCCGCCGACCGGAGCGTAGGTGCGGCAAGCGAGGCCCGGCCGGGTTTCGAGCAGATGGGCGTAGAGCGCCTCGCCCATGCCGTGCAGGCGCTGGAACTCGTAGCCCTCGGTGCCGCCGGCGCGCTCGAGGATGGTCGCCACGGTCAAGGCGTTGTGGGTGGCGAATTGCGGGTAGATCAGCGGCCGGGCCGCGAGCAGACGGTCGGCGCAGGCCAGGTAGGACAGATCGGTCATCGGCTTGCGCGAGAACACCGGGTAGTCGTCGAGCCCGCGCTCCTGCGCCCGCTTGATCTCGGTGTCCCAATAGGCGCCCTTCACCAGCCGCACCATCAGCCGCCGATCGAGCCGGGCGGCGAGGTCGGCGACCCAGTCGATCACCGCCGCGGCGCGCTTTTGGTACGCTTGAACCGCGAGCCCGAACCCGTCCCAGCCGGCGAGCGCCGGGTCGGCCAGCACGGCGGCGACCACGTCGAGCGACAATTCGAGCCGGTCCGCCTCCTCGGCGTCGACGGTGAAGTTGAGGTCGAACGTCCGGGCCTGCCGCGCCAGCCCGGCTACGACCGGGACCAGCTCCGCCATCACCGCCGCGGCGTTGGTGGCCTCGTAGCGCGGGTGCAGCGCCGACAGCTTGACCGAGATGCCGGGGCGGTCCGGCAAGGGCCGGTTGCCGGCGGCGCGGCCGATCGCGTCGATCGCCGACGCATAGCTGCGTTCGTAGCGGGCGGCGTCGGCGGCGGTGCGGGCGCCTTCGCCGAGCATGTCGAACGAGTAGCGAAACACCCGGCCTTGGGCCGAGCCGGCCCGGCGCAGCGCCGCCGCGATCGTCTCGCCGAGCACGAAATGCCCGCCCATGACCCGCATTGCCTGGCGCGCGGCGGCGCGCACCGCCGGGGTGCCGAGGCGACGAGTGAGCCCGGCCAGCACGCTGTCGGGGGTTTCGCCGGGCAGTACCGATCCGGCTCGACAGGCCGAGCGCCCAGGTGGTGGCCTGGATCAGCACGGCGCCGCTGCGCGCGGCATGGTGGGAGAAGTCGGCTTGGCCGAGCCGGTCCTCGATCAACCGGTCCTGCGTCGCGCCGTCCGGTACCCGCAGCAGCGCTTCGGCCAAGGTCATGAGCGCGAGCCCCTCCTTGGTGGACAGGGCGTATTCGCGCAGCATTGCCTCGACGCCGCCGAAGCCTGCGGAGTGGGCGCGGATGGCGCCGATCAGCGCCGCGGCTTCGGCGTCGATCCGGGCGTCCCCGTCGGGGTGCATGGCGGCGGCGGCCAGCAGGCGGCCGGCGACGATGGCGTCGTCCTCGGCGTAAGGCGCGGCGAACTGCGGCGTTGCGGCGTGCGTGTTCAAGGGGGCGGTCCTGCTGCGAGACGTGGCATTCGGCCTCAGGCGTTCGACCTGTCGGCCGTGCCCAGCCTCGCAGCCCGGACCGGTGTTACGCCATCAGAAGTTGCGTCGGCAGCCGTACGGGGTCGGATGGAGGCCGGGCGGGCAACGGCGGTAGCGCGGCGGCGGCACGTAGCCAATCGGGCGGCAGCGGCCGTAGCGGTCGCGGAACCCGCGTGGCCCGCACCCGCCGGACACGAGCTGGACCGACGCCGGCGCCGTGACCTGCGGCAACGCCGACGGGGTTGCGGCGCGGGCTTCGCTGACGCCCGCCAAGCCGATGCCGGCGGCCAGGGTGAGGGCAAAAAGATGCTTCAAGACTCGATCCTCCTCAGTTCTGCGCGCATGAACGCACGGACCCAGCAGCCGATCCAGGCGATTTTTTCCCCGCCTCTGTTCTCGACTTGTTCCGGGCGACGCCGTAGGGTCGGCGCCGACTGGGAGACGCCAATGCCCAACATGACACCCGACCACCTGACGCCCGCCCACTTTACGCCCGCCGACCCCGCCTACCTCCGCAGCATCATCGCCCAGGCGCTGGTGCGGCGCCGCAACGGCCGGAGAACGCAGGACTACGCCGACGTCATGGCGATTGCGGCGGCGGAACACCTCGCCGAAGCCATGCGCCTGGCCGGGCTGGTGGTGATGCAGGCGCCGCCGGCGCCCGCCCACACCGGCGCGCGGCCCGATCACGCCGCGACCAAGGCAGGCGACGAGCCGGTTTAATGCGGACTTGCAGCGGCAATCGCCGCGCACCAGGATCTCGCTTCCAAGCGGGGTTCTGCTATGGCGATTGAGGGAATACTCCACCGATACTTTATGAACAATGCGCATCTCAGGATGCATAAATGGCTGCATTATTTCGACATCTATGAACGGCACTTCGCCAGGTTCCGCGGCCAGTCCCCCACCATGCTCGAGATCGGGGTGTTCGGCGGCGGCTCGCTGGCGATGTGGAAGGAGTATTTCGGCCCCGGCACAACCATCCTGGGCGTCGACATCAACCCCGATTGCGCGCGTCACGCCGCGGAGGGCGTCGAGATCTTCATCGGCAGCCAGGACGACTCGGCGCTCATCGACCGGATCCTGGAGGCACATCCGCGCATCGACATCGTGCTCGATGACGGCAGCCACCTGATGCCGCACATGATCGCGACCTTCCAGCTGTTATACCAGCGCATGCATCCGCGCGGCGTCTACCTGGTCGAGGACACCCACACCTGCTACTGGCCCGAGTTCGGGGCCGGCGTGCGGGCGCCGGGATCGTTCATGGAGTTCGTCAAGGACCGGCTGGACGACCTCAACGCGATGCACACCCGTGGCGCGCTGCCGGTCTCGCCCTTCACGCTCGGAACCGACGCGGTCTGCTGCTACGACAGCGTCGTCGCGTTCGAGCGCCGTCCGCAAGGGGCGCGGCAAGCGCCGGTGACGGGACCGGCATCTTGATCGGGCCCCGCCCCGCCGCCGCTCAGCCGGCCACGAGGCTGTCGAGGCAGCGGACGAAGTCTTCGGCCGGGATGTAGACGGGGTCGCGGTTGTAGACCCAGCCGTCCGGGACCGCGAAGGCGGCGCAGGCGTAGTCGACGCCGGCGACGTACGCGGTGAACCGGAACGTCCACTTGGCATACATGGCACTCGGGAACAGCTCGACCACACGCGTCCCGCCGACGCAGAACATCAGGTTCACCAGCCCGGCGCCATGCTCGGCGATGATCAGCCGGCAGCCCCGCATCAGCGTGATCTGCTCGGCAATGGTAAGGTCCTCGAGGTGCACCGGCACGAACCCCCGCGAGATCGCGGCGGCTTCGAGTTCGTCGATGTTCTCCGGCACCCGCGAGGCCGCGTGGCGGCGCGAGACGTAGATCCGCTCGGCCCCGGCCGAAGCGGCTCCGGGCGACGGCCGGTAGGCGGCGAACGTGCCCGTCAGGAACCGGGTGATCAGCGAGGCGCGGAATGCGCCCTGCCGCCGGGACACGGTGGGGATCAGGACCGTGTCGGCGCGAACGGCCCCGGTCGCCCAATCGGCCCGGGTCGCACCGCTCAAACCGAGCGCGTCGAGCAGCCCGAACCGCTCGGCTCCGAACGCGGCGCTGCAATAGCGGGGATCGAAATACAGGATCTTGGGCGCGAGACGGGATTGCTCGTCCAGCGACGCCACATAGAAGAGTGGCAGGATCTCGCACAGGAAGATGGCGTGGTTGAAGTTGCCGTAGCGCGACGCGGCGACCACGATCGGAGCGTCCACCGGATCATCAAGGTCGGCCGGGCTGAAGTTCTCGTCGATCGAGCCCTCGAGCGTCTCCTCGATGGCCATGTTGTCCTTCACCACCGCCCCGGTCCTCGAGACGACCGCATCGGCGACACGGGTCATCGCCACCTCGGGGAACAGGTAGGGGAATGACGCCTCCGCGTCGGCAGGTGGCCCGGACAGGCCGGAGCGGACGACCGGGCACGCCGGGATCACGGCTTCCTGCGCCGGGATGATCACCTTGAAGTCACCGTCCTGCTCGAGTGGATCGAACAGCCCCACCCGCCGCCTTCGGAACAGGCTGATCGGGAGCTCCTTGATGGGCGCGCGTTCGAGGTTCGTCATGGCGCAGCTATGACCGCCCCGGTGGCTTCAGGCAATTGCGGCGAAAGGGGATCGCATCCTGCCGCGACCGACTCCACTTGCATATTCCTGACACGGGGAACGGCGTGGTGGGTGCTGTAGGGTTCGAACCTACGACCCGCTGATTAAGAGTCAGCTGCTCTACCACCTGAGCTAAGCACCCGCCGGCCGCGCCGCCCGTAGGCCGACGCGAGGCGGGCCGTATAGCAGCATGGTGCGGCGATGCAAACCCCGTCCACCGCATACGACCGCGCGCCCCGAGCGGCGCACCGGTCCGGGCGCTTGCCCGGGACGGGTCAGGTCAAAGCCGTGACAGGCGCGGCGACGACCGGCTCGACCCAGCGCGCATGCCGCAGCAGCCCAAGCGCGCCGAGGCTCAGCAGCAAGCCGCCGCAGCACACGATGAAGGGCACCACGCCGACCGGGGCGATCACCGACGGAGCCGCCAGCATCGCCACCAGCGTGCCGGAGTTGGCCATCGCCATGTAGGCGCGCATCGCCGCCGCGCGGTCGCCCGGTTGCAAGCGGGTCTGCCGCAGCACGGCAACCGGGATGTCGCCCATCGGGCCGCCGACCGCGCTGACGGCCGCGCCGGCGGCCAACCCGGCGAGTTGCCAGGCCGGCGGCAGCAGGCCGGCGAGGCCCAGCAGGACCATGCCGATACCCGTCAGCATCGTGCCGCCGAACATCTGAAATTGCGGGCGCTTCGGCAGGGGCCGGCCGCCCAGGACCAAGGTACCGGCCAGGTTGGTGCAGCCATAGGCCGAGATCACCAGGCCAAAGGCGCCGAGCCCGCCGCCGCCCGGCCCGACCAGCCCGTTCCGCTCGATCAGCAGCGGCACCGCAAGATAATAGGTCGCGAACCAGCCGCCGTTGACCAACCCGGTCACCGACAGCGTGAACCCCAGCAGCGGGTGGCTGCGCATCGCGCGCAGCCCGCGGAGGATGCCCTGCCCCATCGGCTCCCGCATCGTGAGCCGCGGAGCCGAGGCGGGCCGCCACCGGCCGATCAGCCGCAACGCCGCGGCCGAGGCCAGAAAGCTGAGCGCGTCGATCGTCAGGAAATGCACGACCGGCACGATCCCTGCGACCAAGCCGACCAGGCCCGGGCCGAGCAGGCGGGCGCTGCGCTCGGTCGCGTCCAGCAGGCCGTTGGCGGCCGGCAGAAGCTGCGGCTCCGCGACCACGCCGGGCAGCACCGCCTGCAGCGCCGGCTGGAACACGGCCTGCCCCAGCGCCAGCACCACCACCGCCCCCACCAGCCCCGCCGCGTGCGGCCGGCCCATCAGCAGCCAGGCCGCCACCACGGCGGCCAGGGTCGCCGCCCGCACCAGGTCCGCCCCGATCATGCTGCGCCGCGGGTCCCAGCGGTCGGCCCACCGCCCGATGCCCAGCACCGCCAGCAGCACCACACCGGCCTGCAACGCCGACAAGTAGCCGGCCTGGCGGCCGAGCACCCCGACCGCGACCCAGGCCAGCGCCACCGCGTAAAGCTGGTCGCCGAGCGCCGACAGCGACAAGCCGCCCCAGAGCAGCGCCGTCGGCGCTTGCCGCAGCGGATGGAAGACACGCAATTGCCGGATACCTGCGGTCGGTGCCGGGTAAAACTCGCATGGCCACCGCAGCGCGGCAACCGGTTCCGCCTGGACCACGGCCGCCACTATGCTTACCCCGGACGGCACGCAGCCGGAGCCGACGTCCATGAATTCTCTCGCCACCTGGCCTGTCCGGGTCGCTGCCGGACATCTGCGCACGGTGGCTGCGGCCGCGGTCGCGCTGGTCGCCTACCCGTTGCTGCCCCGTCTGCTGCCGGCGTCGACCCGTTCGATCATGGCCTGGGATATCGCGGGCATCACCTTCCTCGCGCTCACGGCGGTCCTGTTCGTGCGCGAAGGCGACGACGCCGCGATGGCCAAGAACGCGATGGCGCAGCAAGAAGGCGAGTGGACGATGTTCGTCGTGACGCTGGCCGGCGTTGCGTTCAGCTTCGCGGCGCTGATCCAGGAACTGCCGGGCACCAAGGACAAAGCAGCCGACCTGCGCACGCTGCACGTCGTCCTGGCCGGCGCCACGCTGCTGCTGTCATGGTTCGTGACCCATGTCGTGTTCGCCTACCGCTACGCCCACGAGTACTACACGACCTCGCCCGGCGGCACGCAGGTGGATGGCGGGCTCGAGTTTCCCGGTCGTGAGCCGCCCGACTATTGGGACTTCGTCTACTTCGCGCTGGTGCTCGGCATGACGTTCCAGGTTTCGGATGTCGTCATCACGTCACGCAAGCTGCGCCGCCTGGCGACCTTGCACGGGCTGATCGGGTTCATGTTCAACACCGTGATCGTGGCGCTCACGGTCAACATCGCGGCTTCGCTGCTCAGTTAGCGGCTGATGGCCAGCATCGAGTCGCAATCGATCCGGCCGGACAGCAGGCAATCCTCGAGTCGGGCCTTGCTGGCCAGGTGCTGCACCAGGACCAGGCCGACCACCACCAGGAACAACGCAAAGGCCAGCCCGGCCAGGCTTCCGGTCAGGCGGTTGGCCTGGGCTTGTTCGTCCTCGTAGCCTGAACTCATACGGCGCATCGCGGCACTTTCCTGGCTCGTTCCCCGCGCCGCTATTCTAGGCCTATTGTCCCGGTCATTGCCAAGCGTAAGCGTCGAGTTCACCGCAAAAGGGGGTTAGCGGACAGGAATGCCGTCCATGCAGCCCGCGCTCGACCACCTCTGCGCCTGCCATCCCGGGTTCGCGCCGCTCATCGAGCGGACCGGTCCGCCGCCCCCGGCGGGGCCTCGGCTCGAGCCGTTCGAGGCGCTGATCCGGGCGATCGCGCACCAACAGCTGCACGGCAACGCCGCCCGCGCGATCCTGGCCCGGTTCCATGCCTTGTTCCCCGCCGGCGCCCACCCAAGTCCCGCGCAGGTGGCCGCAACGGCTGATGCGGCCCTCCGCGGCTGCGGCTTTTCGGCCAGCAAGATGGCAGCGATCCGGGACATCTGCGACAAGGCGCTGGCCGGCCTCGTTCCGAGCGCTGCCGAGGCCGAGACGCTGGACGACGAGACGTTGATCGGCCGCATGGTCACGATTCGCGGCGTCGGCCGGTGGACCGTCGAGATGGTGCTGATTACCGCTCTCGGCCGGCCGGACGTGCTGCCGGTGGATGATTTCGGGGTTCGCGACGGTTGGCGGGTGCTGACCGCGACCGACCGGCCGCCGAAGCCGAAGGAACTGGCCGCAATCGGGGCGGCATGGTCGCCTTACCGCTCGACCGCGGCGTGGTATCTGTGGCGGGCATCGGACGCCGGCAAAGCGATCAAGCAGTCGACCTGAGCGCGGTCCCGGTCAGCGCCGCGGCGTGATCACGACGATGGTGGCGTCGCGTCCGTTGACCGTCGGTAAGGCCGGCACTGGCTTGGCCTGGCCGCCGTTGGCCGCCGAACCCGCCGTCTTGGCCGAGGCCGAGGACACCAGGCCGTAGCGGCTCGCCAGCCGCATCAGGTCGTCGGCACGCGTCACTCCGCCCCAGGCGCCAAGGCCGACGACGCAAGCCACCGCTCCCATGACAAGCACGCGCCGCTTCGATCCGCCTGCGGCCTCCTCGTCGTCGTCGTCGTCGTCGTACCTTGCCACCGATCCGCATCCTGGTTCTGCGGCCGCAACCATACCGCACTCCGTTCGGTCTGGGAGCGGCGCCGGACCAACCATGACAACTCCCTACAATCGTCAACCGAGGAAGGCGCGCACCGTGTCCACGAACGCGTCCGGCGCTTCCGCATGCAGCCAATGCCCGGCGTCGCGCAGGCTGGCGAATCGCGCGGCCGGGAACAGCGCCCGGAACAACGCCCGGTGCTCCGGCTGCACATAAGGCGAGCGCTCGCCGCGCAGCACGAGCACCGGGCCGCCATAGGTCCCGTCCGCCTCCCACCGCTCGATCGCCGGAAGCCCCGCGGCGATCTCGTCGAGGCCGATGCGCCACGCCGGCGGGTCGCCGAAGCGCAGGTTCTGCAGCAGGAACGCCCGCACGTCCGGGTCCGGCGCCGCCTTGGCCATCGCGGCATTGGCGTCGGCGCGGGTCAGGCCGGAGACCAGCGGCAACGCCTGCATCGCCGCCGCAATGGTGCGGAAGTGCGGCTCGTAGCTGACCGGCGCGATGTCGGCGACGACCAGCCGCTCCACCCGGTCCGGGGCGGCCAGCGCCAGGTGCATCGCGGTCTTGCCGCCCATCGAGTGGCCGATCACGGCAGCCGGGCCGATCCCCTCGGAGTCGAGCGTGTCGAGCACGTCCTGCGCCATCACCCGGTAATCGAACGCCTCGTCGTGCGGGCTGCCGCCGTGGTTGCGCGCGTCCAACGCCAGCACCAGCCGCCCCTCCGCCAGCCGGCGTTGCACCCGGCCCCAATTGCTCGCCGCGCCGAACAGCCCATGCAGCAGCACCAGCGGCCGCCCCTCACCCATGCGCACCGTCTTCAGGATCACCGCCCCGCACTCCCCGCCGCCAGCGCCGCGCCGCCCAGGATCAACCCGGCGCCGGCCAGGACGCTTGCCGTCAACGGCTCGCCCAGCCACGCGGCCGAGATCAACAACCCGAGCGCCGGCCCCGCCAGGAAGCCGACCGAGGCCACGATCAGCGGCAGCGCGAGCGTCGCCTGCACCAGGCACCAAGTGCCGAGCGGCGCCATCACCAGGCCGATGCAGCCGAGGCACACCAGGCTCGACTGGCTCCAACGCCCAACCCCATGCGCCAGCGCCATCGGCAGCAGGGCCACGGTTGCAATCGCAAACGCCCAAGGCAGCAGCGCGAACAACGGCTGCCGCGGCGGGAACCGGCGCACCACCGCCATGCTGATCGCCCAGCACAACGAGGACCCCAGCAGGAAGGCATGGCCGAGCAGCACCGGGGCGGACGACCAGTCGATCGCCCAGGGCCCGAGCAGCACCAAGACGCCCGCCGCGCCCAAGCCGGTGGCGAACCAGCGCCGGGCCGAGATCGCCTCGTGCGTCAGCAGCACGGCGATCGGCACCGTCCAGATCAGCGTCGCGTTGGACAGGATCGCCGTGCGGCCGGCCGGCACCCAGGCGACGGCGGCATGCGCGAAGGCGAAGAATCCGGCCAGCTGCAGCAGCCCGATTGACAGCAGCGCCGGCAAGTCGGCCCGCCCCGGCAGCCGCAGTCCCCGCGTTGCCGCGACTGCCGCCGCCGCGACCACCGCCGACAGCCCCGCGCGGCCCAACGCGAACCAGGACGGCCCGGCCCCGTCGAGCAACGCCACCTTGGTCACGGGCCAGCTCGCGCCCAGCAGCGCCACCGCCAGCCCGAGCTGCAGCAGCGCCGCGGGCGGGATCCGCACCCCGCGATCGGCGACCGCGCTCACGCGCCGACCAGCCTGGCGTAGAGCTCCGGGTCGGTGGCGCCCTCGGTGCTGAACAGCAGGACCCGGCTCTCCGCATCCAGACGCAGCGCCGCGCGCGCCGCCGGGTCACCGGCCGCGAGCATCAACCCGGCCAGCCCGGCCGCACCGGCTTCCCCGGACACGACGTCCGCCGTCGCCAGCAGCCGCATCGCCGCCACCGCGGCCGCATCGGGGATCGCCATGAACGCCGCCGCCGAGCGCTCCAGCTCGCCCCAGGCGAGCAGGCTCGGCTCGCCGCACGCGAGCCCGGCCATGATCGTGTCGAGCGCGCCGGGCGCAGTGACCGCCCGCCCCGCCTCCGCGCTCAGCAGCAGGCACGCCGCCTGCTCCGGCTCGACCACCACGACCGCCGGCGGCGGCTGGATCCGCGCCCGGCAATGCACCGCAACCGCCGCCGCAACGCCGCCCACGCCGGCTTGGATGAAGACGTGGGTCGGCGGGTCCGGCATCTGGTCCAACGCCTCGTCCACCATCAGCCGGTAGCCCTGCATCACCTCGCGCGGGATCTCGGTGTAGCCGGGCCAGGAGGTGTCGGAGACCACGAACCAGCCATGCCGGTCGGCCGCCGCGCTCGCCGCCCGGACGGCGTCGTCGTAGGTGCCGGGCACCCGCTCGATCGTGGCGCCATAGGCCGCGATGGCATCGACCCGCCCGGCACTGACATCGGCATGAACGAAGATATGGCAGGCGGCGCCGAACCGCTGCGCGCCCCAAGCGACGCTGCGCCCGTGGTTGCCGTCGGTCGCGCAACACACCGTGACGCCGCTGGCCGCCGCCGCATGCACGCCGGCGACGAGGTCGGCGGTGGCCGCATGCGCCGCCACGCCACGCCGGGCCAACTCGGCCCGCAGCACGCCCAGCACGGCGTAAGCGCCACCGAGCGCCTTGAAGCTGCCGAGCCCGAACCGCGCTGCCTCATCCTTGATGTGCAGCGCCGTGATGCCGGCTTGCGCCGCGGCCGCCTGCAGCGATAACAGCCGCGTCGGCGCGTAACCCGGCCACGACGTGATCTCCGCCCGCGCCCGCCGGAACCCGGCCGCGTTCAGCGTCACGACTCCCGGAACACCGTGGCGCGGGTTCGGCAGCAATCGGAACGGGACGTCGAACGGCATGGCTGGCAGATTTGCGCGCTGCCGGGCCGAGGGATAGTGCTGCGGCGGCAGATTTGCAGGAGGGCAGCCATGCACATCACCATCCTGGGCGGGGCGGGGTTCCTGGGCCGCAAGGTCGCGGCACGGCTTGCCGCCACGGGCAAGCTGGGCGACACGCCGGTCAGCAGCCTCACCTTGTTCGACCTCAACCCGCCGCCGGCGCCGGACGCTGCGTTCCCGGTGCGGACCTTGGGCGGCGACCTCGCCTACATGCCGATCGGCGCGATCCCGCCGCAAACCGACGTGGTGTTCCACTTGGCCGCGGTGGTCAGCGCCGCCGCCGAGGCCGATTACGAGCTCGGCCGCAACGTCAACGTGCGCGGCACCGACGCGGTGATCGATGCCTGCCGGGCGCTGGAGAAGACGCCGCGTGTGGTGTTCACCAGCTCGGTGGCGAGTTTCGGCGGCGGTCAGGACGCGGTGCTGGGCGACGACGCGCGCCAGGTGCCGACCAACTCCTATGGCGCGCAGAAGGCGGCGGCCGAGCTGTTCCTGGCCGACGCGACCCGGCGCGGCTTCCTCGACGCGGTGTCGATCCGCCTGCCAACGGTGGTGATCCGGCCCGGCCGCCCCAACAAGGCCGCCAGCAGTTTCGTCAGCGCGATCCTGCGCGAGCCGCTGCTCGGGCTTCCCGCCGAGCTGCCGGTTCCGGATGGGTTCAAAGTCTGGATCTGCAGCCCGCGCCGCGCGGTCGAGTGGCTGCTGCATGC
Organism: uncultured Alphaproteobacteria bacterium; assembly: GCA_963792675.1. Lineage (GTDB taxonomy): Bacteria > Pseudomonadota > Alphaproteobacteria > Acetobacterales > Acetobacteraceae > JBBROS01. Next base: position 2,453,037 of record CAWBWT010000002.1, on the reverse strand, counting down.
GGCGACCATGCCGACGGCGGCAATGGGGCAGGACCGCGGCGTCAACCCGCCGGGCTTGAGCGTACCGGTCGGCGACATGCTGGCGGCGCTGGACCGGGTCCGCCCCGGCGCTTCGAACCTGGTTCAGCGCGTGCCGGACGATACCATCGCTGGCATCGTCGGCGGTTGGCCGGCTGCATTCGCGCCGCAGCGCGCCCAGGCACTTGGCTTTTCAGCGCACGAAACGCTGGACGCGCTGGTCGAAGCGTTCATCCAAGATGACCTCGAGGCAACCCGCGCCGATCGCGCAACATAATAGGTACACGTTACGCAATCTTCATCCATTCTGCGTTGCAGCAGATTGATCCGCCGGCCGGTCGGACGCATGAATAGAACGGTCCCCCGCCTTCAACCGGCCATCCCGTCATGTCACCTCCGTCGCTGAGCAGCAGCCACCCCCTCGCGGGCACCGCGGCGGCTGCCCGCGCTCGGTTCCGCTTCGTCGACACCATGGCGCACGCGCCCCAGGCGCTGCGTGCCCTCGTACGCGCCGACGAGATCTGGCTGGTCGTGCTGGCCGCCGTGGTCGGACTCGCCTCCGGGCTGGTCGTGGTGGCCATGTCGGAAGCGGCGCAGTTGATGCACACCGTGCTCTACGGCCTCGCGATGGGCGAGTATCTGTCGTCCATGGTGTCGCTGCCGCCGGAGCGCCTGCTGGTGGTGCCGTGCGTCGGCGGCCTGCTGCTGGGCGCAGCCGGGTGGGCGTTGGCCCGCTGGCGCCCCACGCGAGTTGTGGACCCGATCGAGGCCAATGCGCTGTATGGCGGCCGGCTGGCGCTGAAGGACAGCCTGATCGTGGTCGCGCAAACGATCTGGTCCAACGGCGTCGGCGCCTCGGTGGGGCTCGAGGCCGGTTACACCCAGATCGGCTCGGCCTTGGCCTCCAGGCTCGGCTTCGCCTTCCGACTGCGCCGAACCGATCTGCGCCTGCTGGTCGGCTGCGGCGCGGCCGGCGCCATCGCGGCCGCCTTCAACGCCCCGCTCACCGGCGCATTCTATGCGTTCGAGCTGGTGATCGGCACCTACTCGCTGGCGACGCTCGCCCCGGTGGTGATGTCGGCGATCTGCGCCGTTTCGGTCATGCGGGTGATGATCGGCGGCTCCGAGTTCGACATCCGCGTGCCGTCGTCGATCGAGGCGATCGATTACGTGCCGATCCTCGCCCTCGGCATGCTGGCCGCGCTTGGCGGAGTCGCGATCATGCGCGGCGTCACCCTGGTCGAGGACCTGTTCCGCCGCAGCCGCGTTCCCGGCTGGCTGCGCCCGGGCGTCGGCGGATTGGCGGTGGGCGTGCTCGCGCTGATGAGCCCGGCCGTGCTGTCGTCGGGTCACAGCGCGTTGCGGGTGGCGCTCGACGCGCCGTATAGCCTCTCGCATATCGGCATCCTGATCCTGCTGAAATCGGTGGCCTCGGCCATCAGCATCGGCTCGGGATTCCGCGGCGGATTGTTCTTCGCATCCCTGTTCCTGGGCGCCCTGCTCGGCAAGCTGTTCGCCGGCGCGCTGGCGCTCGTCACCGTTGTTCAGGCGGTGCCGGCGGTGGTGTGCGCGCTGGTCGGCATGAGTGCGCTCGCGACCGCCGTGGTCGGCGGCCCGTTGACGATGGCCCTGCTCGCACTGGAAAGCACCGGCTCGCTGCCGATGACGGTGGCGGTGCTGACGGCGAGCGTGGTCAGCGCCATCACCGTCCGCCGCACCTTCGGCTATAGCTTTGCCACCTGGCGGTTCCACCTGCGCGGCGAGGCTATCCGCAGCGCGGTCGATGTCGGCTGGATGCGCAACCTCACGGTCGGCCGGATGATGCGGCGCGAGTTCCGCCGCGTGCCGCTCGACATGTCGCTGGAAACGTTCCGCCGCTCCTTCGCGCTCGGCAGCGTCGCCCGCGTGGTCGCCACCGACCAAGCCGACCGCTACGCCGGCATGCTGGCGACCAGCGAAGCGCATGCGGCGCCGGAAGGCGCCGAGAAGCTCGCCGACATCGTGCATCATCGCAAAACGGTGCTGCTGCCGCAAATGAGCATCAAGGAAGCGGTGCAGATGTTCGAACGCTCCGAAAGCGACGCGCTGGCCGTGGTGGACGGGGCTGAGACGATGCGGGTGATCGGCGTGCTGACCGAGCAGTACGCACTGCGGCGCTACAGCGAGGAGCTCGAGAAGCGCCGCCGGGAGCTGTCGGGCGAGTAATCGTCACACGTTAGCGTTTCCTATACGTTCGGTCGGTAAAGTCTGCCCATGCGGCTCAAGCTTTATCGTGCCCCCACCGTTGCAGCGGCCATGGCGCAGGTCCGGGAGGAGCTGGGCGCCGACGCGCTCATCCTCGCGACCCGTCGCGTGGGCGGCGGTGTCGAGGTTACGGCCGCGCTCGAGCAGCCGGCGCCCGCGCTGCCCGATCCCGCGCGGGCCGAGGCCTTGCGCTGGCACGGGGTGCCCCCGGTGCTGGCCGCGGCGCTCGCCGCCGGGCCGCTGGAGCACGCCCTGGCCGAAAAGCTGCGCTTCGCTCCGCTCGACCTCTCGGCGACGTCGCCGCCGCTGTTGCTGGCCGGACCGCCGGGCGCGGGCAAGACCCTGACCGTGGCGCGGCTCGCGACCCGGCTGGTGTTGGGCGGCGTGAAGCCGATGGTCATCTCGACCGATGGCGAGCGCGCTGGCGCCGCCGAGCAGTTGGCTGCGTTTACTCGCCTGCTCGGCCTCGTGCTGATCGCGGCTCCCGACGCGCTGACCCTATCGCGGGCGATGATGCGCCGTCCGGCGGGCGTCCCGGGTACTGATCGACACGGCCGGCACCGATCCGTTCTCCCCCGTCGCCCAGGCCAGGATCGCCAGCTTGGCCGCCACCGCCGGCGCGCGCACCGCTTTGGTGCTGCCGGCCGGCCTCGATACGAACGAAGCCGCCGACGCGGCGGCCGCCTTCGTGGCTGCCGGCGCGGCGCACCTGATCGCCACCCGGCTCGATGTGACCCGGCGGCTGGGCGGCGTGCTCGCCGCTTGCTCGGCCGGCCTGCCATTGGCCGAGGCCGGTGTCGGCCCCGGCGCGGCTGACGGCCTGCTTCCCTTTACCCCCGCATTGCTGGCCGCCCGCTTGGCGGTGCCCGCCACCAGAAAGGCCGCGTGATGACCTCCCCCCGCTTTATCGCCATCGCCTCCGGCAAAGGCGGCGTGGGCAAGACCTGGTTCGCCATCACGCTCGCCCACGCCCTCGCCCGGCAAGGCCGGCGGGTGTTGTTGTTCGATGCCGATTTCGGGCTCGCCAACGTCGACATCCAACTCGGGCTCACCCCGCGTCACGATCTCGGCCAGGTGCTCGCCGGCACCGTCACGATTGACGCGGCGATCGAGCCATGCCCCGGCGGCGGGTTCGACGTGCTGCCCGGCTGCAGCGGCTCCGGCGCCCTCGCCTCGCTCGATCCCTCCGCCCTCGATCGCGTGCTCGGGCTGCTTCGCAGCCGTGGAACCGGCTACGACCATGTCCTGCTCGACTTGGGTGCCGGGCTTGAGGGCGGTGTTCGCCAGGTCGCGGCCTGGGCGGACGCGGTGCTGGTGCTGGCCACCGACGAGCCGACCAGCCTGACCGACGCCTATGCGACGTTGAAGCTCCACGCTGCCGACCGGCCTCGCGGCGACATGCGCCTCGTGGTAAACCAGGCGGCCACCCCGGCCGCCGCCGAACGGACCGCGGCCGTGCTCGCCCGTGTCTGCACCAACTTCCTGGGCCGGGCCCCGACCTACCTCGGCGGCGTGCGCCGGGATCCGCGGGTCCCGGCCGCGATCCGCCAGCAAGCCCTGCTGCTGACCCGTCACCCGGCCACTCCCGCCGCAGTCGATGTCGAGCGCATTGCCGCCGCCCTTTGATCCCGGCCGGCCGCCCCATATGAACGGGGACGCGACCGGAACGGGAGGCGGCATTGATTTCAGACCGGCCCCAACCGGGACCTCCGGGTCGACTTCTTTCGCGGCTTGGCCTTGTGGTGGATCTTCATCGACCACATTCCGGCGAACTGGGTCGCCCAGTTCTCGCTGCGCAACTTTGCCTTGTGCGACGCGACCGAGGTGTTCGTTCTGCTGGCCGGCTATGCCGCCGCGATCGCCTACGGACGCAGCTACGACCGCGATGGCTGGCTGTTCGCTGGCGCCGACGTGCTGCGCCGAGCTTGGACGCTCTACATCGCCCACATCTTCTTGTTCGTGGTGTTCAGCGCCCAGGTCTCGTACTCCGCGACGGCGCTCGACCGGGCGGACTACCTCGACGAGATCCACTTGGACGTACTGGCAGACGCGCCGTATCGCGCCATGCTCCACGCCCTGCTGCTCAACTTTCAGCCCGCCTACCTCAACATCCTGCCGATGTATGTGGTCTTGCTGGCGATGTTCGCCGTTCTGCTGCCGCTGCTCCGCTACCCGGCGGTACTGCTCGGCATCTCGACAGCCCTCTATGTCGCAGCGCGATCGTTCGGCTGGAACCTGCCGTCCTGGACCGACGGCGGCTGGTATTTCAACCCGCTCTGCTGGCAGTTGCTGTTCGTGATCGGCGCCGTGATGTCCCGGCATAGCCTTCGGCCGCCGCTTCCGCTCTGGGTCGTGGACCTGCTCGCCGGCGCCGTCGTGCTCGGCGGCTTGATGCTGGTCTGGCTGGTTTGGCCGAGCGACGACGTGAGCGCCCATGTGCCCCGGCTGCTGACCCGGATGGTGCTGCTGGTCGACAAGGAGGGCATGCACCCGATGCGCCTGCTGTCGATCCTCGCGCTGACGTGGACGGCGATCAGGCTGATCCCGTTCGATGCGGGGTGGCTGCGCAGCCGATGGGCTGCCCCGTTCGTCTTGTGCGGCCAGCATTCGCTGCCGGTGTTTTGCAGCGGCATCGCCTTGTCGTTCCTCGGCCGGCTCGTCATGGAGGAGCAAGGCGGCTGGCCCGGACAGGTGTCGGTCAACCTTGTCGGGCCGTTGGCACTCGTCGCCGTCGCCGCCCTCGCTGCATGGTATCGAAACAAGGGCCGCCGCGGCATCGCCGAGGACGGAGGTCGCGAGACAATCCGCCCGACAAGTCCTGGCTTGCCGGTGATTTCCCGTGCTGGTAACGCTGAGGTGACATGAAATTGCGTCTCCTCGTTCTCGTATTGCTAAGCCTGTTCGTGGGCGCGGCTGGCGCTCCGGTGGTGTTGGCCGGGGATTCGTGCCAAGCGCCTGACGAGACTTCCGGTCCGATCGGCGCCCTGCCGAAGGTAGCGGCGGTGCTGAAACCCGGCGGCACGTTGCACGTACTCGCGGTCGGGTCCGCGACGATGTTCGGGCCCGACGCGACATTGCAAGCCGGCACGGTGACCGCCCAAGCCGTCAGCCGCAGCCGGGTCGCGACCTTGCCGCCATCGCAATTGCTGGCTGCGGTCTCGACCGAGGGTGCGTTCCCACGACAGATGGCCAATGCGTTGCAGGCGGCCGTGCCAGGACTGACGGTCGACGTGGTGTTCCAAGGCGGCCGGGGTTTGTCGGCGCCCGAGATGCTTGCGCTGATCACGGCCGAACTCAAGACGGGCACGTTCCAGTTGGTGTTGTGGCAGACCGGCACGGTCGAAGCGGTCCGCAACACGCCTCCGGGTGAGTTTGCCCAGGTGCTATCAGAGGGTGCCGAAGCGGTTGAGGCAGCGGGGGCCAATCTCGTCCTGATCGATCCGCAATATAGTCGCTTCCTACAAACGAACAGCAATCTCGATCCCTACACCCAGGCCCTGGCGCAAGCCGCGGCGATGCCCGGTGTGGTCCTGTTTCACCGCTTCGACCTTATGCGCACCTGGGCCGGCGAAGGTCAGCTCGACTTGGAGCGCACATCGAAGGCCGACCGGCGCCGGACGGTCGAGGCTTTACATACCTGCTTGGGAATGCACCTGGCGCGCATGGTCCTGGCAGGTGCAAAGCCGCCGGCTGAAACGCCGCCCTGACACTGATCGCGTTTCTGTGCAGTTTGTGTAGAGATAACGCGGCAACTTAATTGCGACCGCGCGCTTGTAATTCCCATGCTCAACACAACGGGACAATGCCTGGAGTGGCTCCACGACGAGCAGGACACGTTCGCCCTTTGGGTGAAGGTTGGACTGCAGCGCCGCTTTGGCTTGCCGCAGGAGCTGCCGGACGAGATGCTCACGCTTGTGGACGACGTGATCACCCGCGATTAGGGCGTACGACGCGGACGTGCGACCAGCGGTTATTCTATTGCAAAGCAGACCGTGAGACCCGTGACTCGCCGGCGGTCGGGGCGGCATTCAAGTGATGCCGCCCCGGGTCCAGTCAGATTTTAGGTGCGCGTGCCCGACGTCACGGTGGCGTGCAGGTCATATCGGTCCGAGTTCATCACCTTGTTCCAGGCCGCAACGAAGTCCCTAACGAACTTCAATTGCGAGTCCGAGCATGCATAGACCTCGGCCAGAGCACGAAGCTGCGAGTGCGAGCCGAAGATCAGATCGACGCGCGTGGCGGTCCACTTCACCTGCTTCGTGGCACGATCCCGACCCTCGTAGGTGCTGTCTGACGCCGTGGGCTGCCATTCCGTGCTCATGTTGAGCAGGTTGACGAAGAAGTCGTTCGTCAGCGTCCCGGGCTTATCGGTGAACACGCCGTGCTTGGAGCCGCCGGCGTTCGCACCCAACACCCGCAAGCCGCCAAGCAGAACGATCATCTCCGGTGCGGTCAGCCGCAGCAGCTCGGACCGATCGACCAACGCCTCCTCCGGCGCCATGAACTGGGCGCCCTCGTAGTAGTTGCGGAAGCCGTCGGCGGTGGGTTCCAGCGGCGCGAACGATGCCGCGTCGGTCTGCTCCTCCGAAGCGTCCATGCGGCCGGGGGTAAACGGCACCTTGATGTCGGTCCCGGCTGCCTTGGCCGCTTGCTCGACGGCTGCGCAACCGCCGAGAACGATCAAGTCGGCGAGCGACACCTTTTTGCCGCCGGACGCCGATGCGTTGAACGCCGACTGGACGGCCTCGAGCTTCTGCAGCACTGCGGACAACTCGGCGGGGTTGTTGACCGGCCAGTCCTTCTGCGGTGCGAGCCGGATCCGGGCACCGTTTGCGCCGCCGCGCTTGTCCGACCCGCGGTACGTCGAAGCGGACGCCCAAGCGGTCGAAACCAGTTGCGAGACCGAGAGACCGCTGGCGAGGAGCTGGACCTTGAGCGCCTCGATCTCCTGCTCGCCGATCAGCGGGATGATCGACCGGCGGGATCGGGTCCTGCCAGATCAGCCGCTCGTTCGGGACGAGCGGGCCGAGGTAACGTTCGATCGGCCCCATGTCGCGATGGGTGAGCTTGAACCAGGCGCGGGCGAACGCGTCGGCGAACTGCTCCGGGTGCTCGTAGAACCGGCGTGAGATCTTCTCGTAAGCCGGATCCATCCGCAGCGCGAGATCGGACGTCAGCATCGTCGGCAGATGCTTCTTGGACGGATCATGCGCGTCCGGAATATCGGCCGCCGCGTCCTTCGCTTGCCATTGATAGGCGCCGGCCGGACTCTTGGTCAGCTCCCATTCATACTTGAATAGGTTCTCGAAGTAATAATTGCTCCATTGGGTCGGGGTCTGCGACCACGTCACTTCCGGGCCGCCGGTGATGGCGTCGGGCCCGAAGCCGGTGCCGTGCTTGCTGCGCCAGCCGAGGCCCTGGTCCTCGATCGCGCCGCCTTCCGGCTCCGGTCCGACGAAGGACGGATCGCCGGCGCCATGCGTCTTGCCGAAGGTGTGGCCGCCGGCGATCAGCGCCACGGTTTCCTCGTCGTCCATCGCCATGCGGGCGAAGGTCTCACGAATGTCGCGCGCCGAGCCGACCGGGTCGGGTTTGCCGTTCGGCCCTTCCGGGTTCACGTAAATGAGGCCCATCTGCACCGCGCCCAGCGAGTTTTCGAGCTGACGCTCGCCGCTGTAGCGCTCGTCGCCGAGCCATGTGCCTTCGGGACCCCAGTAAAGCTCTTCGGGCTCCCAGGTGTCGGCGCGGCCGCCGGCGAAACCGAACGTCTTGAAGCCCATCGACTCCAAGGCGACGTTGCCGACTAGGACGAACAGGTCGGCCCAGGACAGCCTGTTGCCGTATTTCTGCTTGATCGGCCAAAGCAGGCGCCGCGCCTTGTCGAGGTTGGCGTTGTCCGGCCAGCTATTCAGCGGCGCGAACCGCTGCTGCCCGCCGCCGGCGCCGCCGCGCCCATCGGTCGTGCGGTAGGTGCCCGCGCTGTGCCAGGCAAGACGGATGAACAGGCCGCCGTAATGCCCGAAATCGGCGGGCCACCAGGGCTGCGAGTCGGTCATCAACGCGTGCAGGTCCTGAATCACGGCATTCAGGTCGAGGGTCTTGAACGCGTCCGGGTAGTTGAACCCGTCATCCATCGGGTTGGCGCGGGGTGAATGCTGGCTGAGTGTGTTGAGGCTCAGCTGATCCGGCCACCACTCCCGATTGCCGCGGCGTGAACGCCCGCCCGACATCGGGCACCCGCCCCCCGCCTTGTCCGTCATGCCATCCATGTGTCTCTCCTTTGACGTTGGATCGTTCCGTTCGCCGGACGTCCCTGCCATCATGTGCCAAGCGCCCGGCTGCTACGGTGCCCGCTGCCACCCGGCAAGCTGCATGGTAGCGGCGTACCGCTCGGTTGGGAAATCGATAAGGTATTACACTTTGATAGACATGAGCGATCAGTAGGTCGTCAGAGGCGGTGCACGCCGTTCGGCAGGTGATCACGCAGGGTCTGCGCCACGAGGTGGATTTCTCGGCGCCTCGGGTAGCTGCGGCGCCAAGCCAAGCCGATGCGGCGGCCGACCCCGGGCTCCAACGGACGGGTGGTGATCGCACGGGCGTCGGCATCGCCGCATGCCATAGCCGGCAGCAGCGTCTTTCCCAAACCCGTTGCCACCATCTGCAGGATGGTCTCGAGGCTGGTCGCCCGAAAATCGCCGTCGGCGTCGTGGTCCGTCACCCCGCAGATCGCCAGAGCTTGGTCGCGGAGGCAATGGCCTTCGGTCAGCAGCAGCAAGGGCTGTCCGCGCAGTTCGTCGTCGCTCATGATCCGCGCGGCGCCGGGCCGCTCGCCTTTCGGCTCGGCGAACCAAAACGGCTCGTCGAACAGCGCGAGCGTGTCCAGCCGGTCATCCGGGAGCGGTAGCGCCACCAAGGCGGCGTCGAGCCGATGCGAGCCGAGCCGCTCCAGCAGCGGACCGGTCAGATCCTCGCGCAACACGAGCCGCAGTTCCGGGTAGTCTTTCCTCAAGGCCGGTACCAGCCACGGCAGGATGTAGGGTCCGAGCGTCGGGATGACGCCGAGGTAGAAGGCGCCGGCCAAGGGCCCGGACGTGTTCTGCCCGACGCTCATGATCGCTTCGACGTCCGCCAGCACCTGGCGCGCCCGCCGTGCGATATCCGCACCGGTTGCCGTCACGCTCACGGACTTGGTGGTCCGCTCGAACAGCGTCACGCCGAGCTGCCGCTCGAGCCGTTTGATTTGCGCGCTGAGGGTCGATTGCGCCACGTCACAGGCGGCGGCAGCCCGGCCGAAATGGCCGTGCTCGGCGACGGCGACGACATAACGTAGATCCTGGAGCGTCACGTCCGCCTCGAACTCATAGATCGGGTCAATCAGTGACCATCGATTAATGGGTGCGCTCACACGGTGGAGGGGTCAAGATGCCGCCGATGGCAGGCCAGCGCCGAGGGTTCGCTGTCCCAGGCTTCAGCGCGTCGAGGGCCCCTGTTGCAAACGGGGCACGCGACCTAAGGTCCGACCAAGCGGCATGACAGAGTGACAGCGATGAAAGTGAATGGGGTTTCGTTCCGGTCCGTCTGGCTCGACGAGACCGACTCTTGGTCGGTGCGCATTATCGACCAGACCCGGCTGCCGTGGTCGGTGGACATCATTCGGCTGACCGACCTGCGCCAGGCTGCCCACGCGATCCGCACCATGCAGGTTCGCGGGGCACCGCTGATCGGCGCCGTGGCCGCCTATGGTCTGGCTTTGGCCCTTCGCGCCGACCCGTCGACCGCCAGCCTCGAGCAAGCGGCCGAGGTGCTGGCCGCCACGCGGCCGACCGCCGTCAACCTGCGCTGGGCGCTCGACCGCATGCTGACCCGGCTGCGCAATACGCCGGTCGCCGACCGGGTCGCGAGCGCCTACGCCGAAGCAGGCTTGATCGCCGAAGAGGATGTCGCGCAGAACGAGGCGATCGGCCGCCATGGCCAAGTGCTGATCGAGCAGGTCGCGGCCCGTAGTTCCGGACCGGTCAACGTCCTCACCCACTGCAACGCCGGCTGGCTCGCCACGGTCGATTGGGGCACCGCGCTGGCACCGATCTACAAGGCACACGACGCCGGCATTCCGGTCCATGTCTGGGTGGACGAGACCCGGCCCCGCAACCAGGGGGCGTTCCTGACCGCATGGGAGTTGGGCAAGCATGGCGTCCCCCACACCGTCATCTCCGACAATGCCGGCGGCCATCTGATGCAGCATGGCCGGGTCGATCTGGCGATCGTCGGCACCGACCGGGTGACCCGGACCGGCGACGTCGCCAACAAGATCGGCACCTACCTCAAGGCCCTTGCCGCGCAAGACAACGACGTTCCGTTCTGGGTCGCCTCGCCGTCCAGCACCATCGATTGGAGCATCGCCGACGGCGTGGCCGAGATCCCGATCGAGGAGCGCGACGGCAGCGAGGTCACGACCATCGCCGGCCGCGGGCTCGACGGGCAGGTCACGCTGGTCCGGGTGGCGCCGAGCAGCAGCCCCGCCGCCAACCCGGCGTTCGACGTCACGCCGGCTCGGCTCGTGACCGGCCTGATCACCGAACGCGGCCGCTGCCCGGCGACGACGGCGGGCCTCAACGAGTTGTTCCCCGACCACGCCTGACCGCACGCGAGGGCGCGGCGCCGGCATGCCGGACATCGACCTGCGGCGGATCACGCCGCCTCGGACCTTGCGTATTTGCCGCACCGCGATGAGGGCGGCCGCAAAGCTGCTGCTTGCCTTGCCGCTGATCGTGACCGCCTGCAGCGCCGCCCGTAAGCCGGTCACTTCGAGCCTGGCTGGCGTCGATGACCATGTGCCGCCCTATGTCCGCCACCCGCCGGAGCCATTTGGCCGGGCCACCGCGGTGGCGATTGCCGAGCGGGAATGGCGCGCGTTCGGCAGCCCCGTCGACGACGACCCGCCCGACATCAAGGTGATCCCGCGGGAGTTCCGGCCGGACAAGCAGGCCGGCTTGTGGCAGCGCGTGGCCGATTACTGGTGGGCCGGTCAGGACGCCGGCACCGAGGAATTGGGGTGGAGCAGCCGCTACAACGAGAATGGCACCGAATACGTCGGCGACGCGCCCGCCTGGTCGGCAGCGTTCGTCAGCTACGTGATGCGCACGGCCGGCGCCGGCCATCGCTTTCCGTACACGCCGTTGCATGCCGACTACATCAACGCCGCCGCCCGCCGCGAAGGCGTGCTCGGGATCGAGCGTCCGGACACCTACCCGCCCCAGCCCGGCGACCTCGTCTGCATGACCCGCGCCGGTAGCCGCCCGTTGCGGTCCGACGAGTTGCCCGCCCCGCGGTTCTTCGGCCATTGCGACATCGTCGTGTTCGCGCAGCCCGGCATGCTCCGGGTGATCGGCGGCAACGTGTCCGGCGGCGTCACGATGAAGCACGTGCCGGTCACCTCGGCCGGAACCCTTGCCGCCCCGGACGGCAGCGTCGTCGATAGGCGCTACCCCTGGTTCGTCGTGGTGCGCGTCAGATACGACGCCCCGACCGCGGCTCCGTCTTCCTGACGATCGCGCCGCACGTGAACCGCCGTCAGCGCTGCCGCCAGGGCAGCCCCGCCGCTTTCCAGCCGGCCAACTGGCCGCGGTGGCCCCCCTCGTCGGGCGGGCCTTCGAACCCGTCGTCGATGTTGAAGGCGTGCGGGAACCCGGCCGCGACCGCCGCCTGGGCCGCCGCCTGGCTGCGGACGCCGCTGCGGCACAGGAAGTAGATCTTGTTGTCCGGCGTCAGCCCAGCCTGCCGCATGTGGTCCACGAACTGTGCATTGACCTGCATGGTCGGAAACACCTGCCAAGGGATCAGCACCGGGTCTTGGCCGGTCGCCTCGAGGTCGGGCAGGCCGACATAGGCCCACTCGGCGTTGGTTCGCACGTCCACCAGACGCGCATCCTTATCGGCCTGCAAGGTGTCCCAGACCCGTTTCGGGTCGACGTTCTCGATCATGCTGCGCTCCCGGTCATGGTGTGCGAGGACCCTGCCTCAGCGCCCCCGCCGGCACAACGGGCACCGCCGGTCAGGCGCTGCCGTCGATCACCCGCCGGATGAGCGCCTCGTAGGCGGTCAGGTAGCGCGCCATCCCGAGCGTCCGTTCCGCGTAGGCGCGCGCGTTGCTGCGCATCCGGGCGGCAAGCTTGCGGTCCTCGAGCACCTCCGCCACCCCGTCCACCAGGGCGGCGACGTTCGGGAAATCGACCAGCAACCCGGTTTGCCGATGGGTCACGAACTCGCGCAGCGGCGTCGTGTCGCTTACCACCAGCGCGCAGCCGCACGCCAGCGCCTCGCGCAGGCTCCAGCTCAGCACGAACGGGTAGGTCAGGTAAATGTGGGCGTCCGACCGCTGCAGCAGCTTGAGGAACGTCGGATAGGGCACCTGCCCCGGAAAGCAGACGCGTGCCGGGTCGATGACATGGCCGACTTCGGCCAGCATATGCTGGCGCCAAGTGGTGCCGGCCAGCCGCGCGCCGTAGCTGACGCCGTCGTTGCCGACCATCACCACCTTCAAGTCGCCCCGCAGCCGCTGCAATCGCGGCAGGGCCCGCATCAAGGTGTGGAAGCCCCGATAAGGTTCGAGGTCGCGGGCCACGTAGGTGACCAGCGTGTCGTTCGGCGCGACCCGGAACCCGTCGAGCTCCAGCGGCTGTTTGCGAACCTCCGGAGCCGGACGGCAGAGCTCGAGGTCCACCCCCTCCGGCAGCACGCTGATCTTGCGTTGGGCCCAGTCCGGGTAGGTCGAGTGCTGGAACCGGGTCGGAGTTTGGCCATGGCCGGGATTGTTGAGCGACAGGAGATTGACGGCGTTCTTGGCCCGAACCCGGGCGTAGCCGCCGGGCGGCTCCTTGAACTCGGGGTCGAACCCGACATCGATGCCGCGGTCGTGGTAGAAGAACTCGAAGTAGCCCAGCAGCGGCACGCCGGGCCAGACGTCGCACAGGTTCAGCATCTCGCCCCAGCCGTGGTGGCCGATAATGATGTCGGGGGTGAAGCCGAGGTCGCGCAGGCGCAAGGCGAGCTGTTCGACGATGCGGGCGCGGCGCACCGCCTGATCGAGGTCCTGCACCTCGTCGGCGGCGGCGGTATTTGGCAGCGGGCGATGGTAGACCAGCTTCCGCACGCCGGGAATGTGGTTGTCGTTCGGCTCGGAGATGAACACCATTTCGTGCCCCTGGTCGCGCAGGTGCCCCACGAGATGCAGGAACTGCCCGGGGAAGTTCTGGTGCACGAACAGATACTTCAAGCCGCCTGCTCCCACCGCGACTGAGTTGGAGCGAGTTGGCCGAAGCGTTGGTCGTGCCAAAACGGTCCGGGCACGTCCCGACCCGGCCGCGGCGTCAGCGTCGGCGGGGGGGCGTCGGCGTTGGCGCGCCGCGCGGCTTGGCGCCTGTCCGCCCGGCCGGCTTTGCCGTTTGGCGTGGCTCAGCGACCGGCTTCGGCCGTTTGGCGGGTGCGACGCGCTTGCCCGAAGCTGCCGCCTTGCCGCGCGGCGCCGGCGCGGCGACCGCATCCTCGATGGCGAGGCTGAACGATTCGAGCGCCGCCATGCTCTCGGCTTCGCACGGCTCACCGTCGCCGACCGGCCCCACCGTGCTGCCATCGACAAAGGTCGCGGAGAGGCGGATGCGCTTGCTCTCAGCCGACCGGCCACGAAGCCGCACCCGCAGGCCCAGGATCGGTAGCGACATCCCACGGCTGCCGCAGAACTGACCGCCTTCCGACCACGGGCTGAGCCAGCCGCGGCCGAGAACTGCCTGGTACTCGATGTCCGAGACCGGCACGCCGGCCGCCGGGGCGATGCCGAAGCCCTCGATCCAACGCTTGCTGCCGGGCTCGCCGGCGGTGTCGCCCAGCATGCTGCCGACGTCGCCGCGACCGTAGATGTGGCTGACGACCTCCATCACCTTCGCAGCGGCAGCCTTGGCGCCGCGACCGAGCGCTGGCGGCTCGACCGGAGCGGCGGCCGGCGCGTCGAGGCCGCCGACCCGCACGAATTGCAGCTGCGGTGCGTTCGCGGTCGCGTCCTGGGCCTGGTACACGGTGACGAGCACGTTGGCCCGCGTCTGGCCGACCCGCACCAGCGTCGCCGAATCCGGTCCGATCCAGCCTTGCGCGCTCAGGCCGGTGACCTCGACCTGACCCGCCTCGGGGCCGGGCGCCGCGCTGATCCGGACGGTCGGCAGTCCGGTCCGGGCGTCGGGGAGCGGGCTTCCGGGGCCGGCGAACACGCAATAGATGCCGGGCTCGAGCGCCATCATGTGGCCGGAGACCTTGAGTTCCGCGATCTGGCTGGGGGTGGTCGGGGGAGCGCGGTCCGGCATCGAATCTCTCGAGTGAATCCAGGTTTAAATCGAACGGGGCGGACATTGCGACGCGCGGTCGGGACGCGCAAGTCGGAGCAAGGCGTCGTTGACGCCGCGGGCGGACAGGCCGAGCGGCAGGATCCAGCCGGGACCGCCGGCGCGGATGCGTTCGGCCGGCGCGCCGAGGTCGAACACGAACGCCGGCAGCCCCGCCTGCCAGGCGCGGGTCAGCGCGAAGCACCAGCTTTCCGGCCAGACCGACGGGATGAACGCCGCGTGCGCCCCCTGCTCCCGGATCAGCGCAACCGCCTCGGCCTCGGCATATTCGCCGGTAACGAAGACCGGGCCGGCGCGCAGCAGCCGTTCGTCGTCGGACGTGAAGCCGACCACGACGAACTCCAGCGGCAGCTTGCGCGCGGCCGCGTCGCGGGTGCAGGCGAGCAGCACGTCGAACCCTTTCTCGAGGCCGATGGCACCGATGACAGCGACCCGCAAACGGTCGCCGGGGACCACCGCTACCGGCCCATGCAATGGGGCAGCGTCGGTTTCCCAGGGCTCCACCTCCGCCGCGACGCCCGGGAAGTGCCGCGCGATCCGCGCCGCGGCGTCGGCCGAGGGCGCCACCACTCGGTCGGCGGCGCGCAACTCGGTCGCCGACCGGGCCAGCAGTTCGGGCACGGTCGGTTCGTCCTCCAGCAGGCTGCCGAGGTCCGCGAGGCAGGCTTCGCAGCCGGCCACGTCCGGCTCCCCGCAATAACGGCGCTCGGGGCCGACCAGGGCGATGCGGCCGCAGAACCGGGCGTAATCGTGCACGATGCTGACGGGTGCGGCCCGCAGCCGGGCGGCAAGGCCGGCGATGGCGTGGTGGTGCCCCAGCAGATGGTGCAGTTCGACGGTGCGAACCCGGTCGGGCCGAAGCTGCTTGGCCAGGTCCGGCAGGCCGGCGGGCATCGGGAAGTCCAGGTTGGGGTAAGCCGACCCGCCCCAGTCCTCGAGCCGGACGCCAGGCCCATCCGGCAGCCGCGCCGGGCGCAGCACGATCGCGCGCCGCCCGGCATCGACCGCCGCCTGCGCCCGCTGCGCCACCACGCGCTCGACGCCGCCGCCGCCGCGGTGGGTGACGATCGCCAGGGCGCCTTCCCGGCGCCGGCCCTCGGCCCAGCGCAGCGCATCCATCCGCGCCCGCGCCGGCCGCAGCGGATCCACCCGCACGTGCTCCGCGATCAACGCGTCGTAGCCGGGATGCAGCCGCTTGAGGATGGCGCCGTTGCGGCGAATCAGCTGTGCCCGGGCGGCTCCGAACGACGCGGCGCCGGCATGGCCGACGAACACGTCGAGGGCTGCGACGTGCCGCCAGCCGTGGTGCCGGGCGCGCAGGCAGAAATCGTTTTCCTCGCCATAACCCTGGGCGAACAGGTCCTCCCGCAACGGGCCGGCCTGGTCGAGGCAGTCGCGCCGGACATACAGGCAGAAGCCGACGCCCACGGGCAGCTCAGCGACCTGGCCGCGATTGGCCTGCTGCGCGAGGGCATCCAGCGCCACTGTCTGCGCCTGATCCGGGACCGGGTTGCCGCCGTCGGGGTCCGGGTAGCTGACGACCGTGCCGTCATTCGTCAGCGGAGTGGCGGTGCCGATGTCCGGCGCGGCATAGGCGGCCGCACGCAGCCGCTCGAGCCAGCCCGGCGGCACCAGCGTGTCGCTGTTGAGCAGCACCACGTCGCGTCCGGCCGCGGCCTGCATGCCGGCATTGGCGGCGGTGGGGAAGCCGCCATTCGCCGGCAGCCGCAGCAGCCGGATCCGCCGCCGCCGCGCCAGTGCATCGAGTGCGCGCCGCAGTTCGAGGTCCGGCGACGCGTCGTCCACGACGATCACCCGGGTGCCGCGCCGGAGCGACGTCAGCACCGAGTCGAGGCACGCCATCGTTTCGGCTGCCCCGCGGTAGACCGGGATGACGACGTCCACCCCCGGTGCCGGCCGCCCGCGCGCCGGCGCCGGGCCGGTCACGTCGGCCCAAACCGGCGCGAACCGCCTGCCGGCCAGGCCGGCGGCAGCCCGCCGCTCGAGGCCGGGTTCGAGCGGGCTGCCCAGCAGGTGCCGCCCGTCCGGGCCGCGCAACGAGAGCGGCTCGCCGAGCAAGGCGACCTCCGCCGCGCTGAGCTCGAACCGGCGCGGTTGCGCCAGCGGGCGCTCCAAAGCGAGGCCTGTGGCCATGGTGGTGGCGTGGATAGTTCGGGTGCCCAGCGGTCCGCTCGCGTGCAGGACGGGCGCCGCCTCGGGGTCGGTCGGCGACCAGGCCCAGCCGACGACGCCCCCGTCGCGCGCCTCGGCGTAGCCTTCGAGTGCCGGCGAACGGCGGCAGCGCGATCGGGCTGCCGAGCATGGCGCCGCCCGGACCCTCGACCTCGAGCCTGCCGGCCTGCCGCCACCCGGCCGGAAGCCGGCTATCCTCAACCGGTGCGCCGTCCAGCATTACGGACCGCGGCGGCACGCTCGTGAACATCCGGCCGTCCGGCTGCAACGCGCACCAGCCCCGAGCATCGGCCACGGCGTCACCCAGGCGCTGCAGCTCCGGCGTCAGCACGCGGCAGCGGATCAGCGCAGCGACGGCCGCTTGCGCGGCAGCCCGGTCGCCGAGCCGATGAGCGCATGTCGCCAAGCCGGCCCACGCTTCGGCAATGCCGTGCCGATCGGCCATGGCCTCGAACAACGTCCGCGCGGCAGCATACTCACCGAGTTGCAGCAATGTGGCCGCCAGCGAGACGGCGATGTTGCCGTCCTGCGGCAGCATGCGATGCGCCCGCTGCAACCAGCGCTTTGCTTCGGCCGGGTCTTCGGCCGCGTTGGCCCGGCGCCAAGTTTCGCCGACCAGCGCCTGCCAGCGCTCGTCACGCGTCTGCGCGGGTCGGTGCCGGGCCGCCAATGCCGCGCCGGACAGCCACGGGGCGGTCACCGCTGGACGCTAGGCTGCGGGAACGATCCGCTCCGGAACTCCGCCGACCTGGCCCGACACTTGAGCCAGCCCTTGACCCGAGCCCTGCCCCGACGCTGCGGCGAGCGCAGCGTCGAGTTCGAGCAGGTCCTGCGCCGCCTCGGCCACACCGGCCTTTTGCGCCGCCTGCAACGCGGCCCGGCCGCGCGGGATGTCCTGCTGCCCGGCCAGGTTGCGGACCAGGTAGCGGCCGAGCATCAGCATGGCGTAGGGATGCCCCTTGGCGGCCGCCTTCTCGAACCATTGCTGCGCCGCACGGCGGTCGGTCGGGACGTCGTGGCCGCCGCCGAGCAACGCGCCCATCGCGAACTGGGCGCCGGTGTGCCCCTTCTCCGCGGCACGCTGGAACATCACCTGGGCGCCGGCGTGGTCGCGCGGGCCGCCACGGCCGTTGACCATCATCTCCGCAACCGCGACCTGCGCCTCGACCATGCCCGCCTCGGCGGCGCGATGGATCCAGTGCCGCCCTTCGACCGGGTTGGCGTCCACGCCGCGGCCCTCGGCCAGCATGCGGCCATACCAGAACTGAGCGTTCACCACGCCGTCGGCCGCCCGGCGCAGCCATTCGGCCGCCTGCTGCTCGTCGCGCTCGATGCCGACGCCCTCGGCCAGGCAGACGCCGAAATTGAACGCGGCCACCAGGTCGCCGCGCCGCGCCGCCTCCTCGAACCACTCGCGGGTGCGGATGCGGTCCTCTTCCTTGCCGGCGCCGCGCAGCACGAGTTGCGCCAGATTGCCGCGCGACTCCGCGTCGCCCCGCTCGGCCGGACACGCGGAACCACTTGGCCGCCTCGTCGGGGTCGCGCGCCAAGCCGGCGCCGGTGAGGTAAAGCATCGCCAGGGCGCGTGCGGCCAGGCTGTGGCCTTCCTCGGCGGCGCGGGTGTACCAGGCGGCGGCCTCGGCATAGTTGGGCGGCAATTCGCCGCCGCCACGGGCATACAAGTCGCCGACCATCGCCGCCGCCTCCGCGTCGCCGGCCAGCGCCGCCCGGCGCAGCCAGGACTCGCCCTTGACCGGGTCCTTCGGAACGCCGCGGCCCTCCATCAGCATCATGCCCCAACCGCGCCATGCCCTGGCGCACGCTCAAGCGATGCCGCACGTTCGTACAGCTTCGCGGCCGCGGCCAGATCCGGCTCCACGCCCGAACCGGCCTCCAGCATGGTCGCGAACAGGTAGACGCCCAGCGGCAGCCCGGACTTCGGACGCCTTGGCCATCTCGACCGCCGCCGCCGCCCGGTCGGCGTCGGTCGTCGCGTCCCGCAGCATCGCCAGCGACAAGCCCCATCGCCCCTTGCGGGCAGCCCGACGCGGCCGATTTCGCGATACCACTCACGGGCCGCCGGGAGGTCCCGCATGGCGCTCCGGCCCCGATGTCAGCAGATAGCCGACCAGCGCCTGGGCGTCCGCCGAGCCGGCCTCCGCGGCCGGAAGGCCCCATTTGTAGCGCCAGGTCGAAGTCCGGCTCCGTCGGCCCTCGTCGGCGAACACGGAGGGCCGGCCGGCGACGTCGCCTTGGCGGCACCGGTCAGATAGAGCGCCGCCAGCACGGCCTTGGCCTCGACCTCGCCCGCCTCGGCCGAGCGCAGCAGCCACTGCATCGCCGACGCTCGGCTGTGCGGCACGCCGCGGCCCTCGAGATAGGCCTTGCCGACCCAAAACTGCGCCCGCGCGGTTGCCCTTGCGCGCCGCCTTGGCCAGCACCGGGAACGCCTCGCCCAGCTTCCCGCCGCCGGCGTCGGCGAAGGCCCGGCTGCAGCAGCGCTCCGGGAACAGCCAGCCCCGGAGACGCCGGATCAACGCCGAGCCACGCCGCCCTCCGGCGTCCGCCGGCCGGCCTCACGGCTCGCGCATCCCGTCCATCGCCACCGGCAGCACGCGGCTGAGCAGATAGCTCAGCACCGTCCGCTTGCCGACCTTGACGTCCGCCGTGACCGGCATGCCCGGCGTCGAGCGCGGAACCCGGGCGGCGTGTCGTGCAGCTTCATCTCGTCGATCGTGACCCGGCTGCGGAAGAAGGCCGGGCCGCTGCTGCGGCATCTGCTGCACGCCGCGCTGCTTCTCGTCCGGGTTGCCCTGGAAGCTGTCGGGGCTGACGATGCGCACGGTGCCCTCGGCGCCGCCATACTGCGTGAACGGGAAGGCGTCGAACTTGATCGTGACGGGGTTGCCGGGGTGGACGAAGCCGGCATCGCTGCCGGGCACGTTCATCTCGACCTCGAGCGGCGCATCCACCGGCGTCAGGCTACATCAGCTGCTCGCCCGATTGCAGCACCGAGCCCGGCGACACCTTGGCGATGTTCAGCACGATCTCGTCCTGGTCGGCGCGGATCTCGACCAGCTGGCGGCGGCAGCGCGGCCTTGGTCAGGTTCTCCTTCGCGTCGCTCAGCTTGCGGCTCGCGTCGGTCAGCTCCTGGTTGACCTGGCTGCGCCAGTTCTGGTCGTAGCCGTCGCGCTCGGCCTGCATGCGCCGCGAGGTCGCGCTTGCCCCTGCGCGCGCCTGGGCGATGGCGCCGTCCAGGCCGCGCTCGAACTTCGAGCCGGCTATCCGTCGCGGCCAGGCGATTGATCTGGCTGCCCACCTGCAGCCTCTCCAGCTCGATCCGCTTCGCCTCGAGCTCCTCGCGCCACCTTCAACCGCTCGCCGTAGGCCTTCGACGTCGCCCATCGCGCGCTGGATCTGCGACTGCAAGCTGGCGATCTTCTGGTCGTAGCCCTCCATCTTGAAGGCCCGCTCGGACCTGCGCTGCGCGCAGATCGCCGCCTGCATCAGCGCCATCGGCGAGGCATCGCGCGGCGTATACGACTGTTGCCCGCCGTTTCCGCCGTCAAGCCGGTCCACCTCGGCCTGCAGGCTGTCCACCTGGCCTGCAGCGCGCCCGCGTCGGCGGCGGCGAAGGTCGGGTCGAGGCGGGCGAGCAGCGTCGCCCTTCTTGCACCATCTGCCCTTCGCGCACGTCGACGCTGCGGACGATCGCGGTCTCGAGCGGCTGGATCACGCTGGTCGGGTTCTCGGCGACCACCTTGCCCTGCGCGGTCACGACCTTGTCGATCGGGATCAGCCCGGCCGCGGCGAAGCACGCCGACCACCAGCGAGCAGACGACCCAGATGGTGCCGCGCGCGCCCAAACAGCACCGGCGTCACGCTCAAGCGCCGCCGTCGGCGAGTGGAACTCCAGCAACGACGGCAGCGCCGTCGCCTCGGCCCGCTTCGACGCCTGGCTTTCGCGTCGGATTGTCACTGCGCCCATGCTCGACTCCGTTCCACTCGGCGGCGTGGCCGCACCCGGCCCCAGCCTGTCCGGCGACGGCCGATCACCGCACAGCCGCTCACATTGCTCGCCGGTATCAGGCGAGACGCTTCGTCGTGCCGCATCGTGCGGCTAGTCACCCTGGACCGCGACCGGCACCAGCGGCGCCGGCCGGTTCGCCGGGTCCATGTGGCGGTTCTGCTGCGACCACAGCGTGCGATAGATCGAACACCGCTCCAGCAGCACCCGGTGCGGCGCCATGTCGATGACCGTCGCCCTTGTCCATGACCAGGATCTGGTCGCAATCCAGCAGCGACGACAGGCGGTGCGAGACGATCACCATGGTGCGGCCCTTGCCGAGCCGGGTCAGGTTCGCGTTCACCAGCGCCTCGCTCTCGGGGTCGAGCGCGCTGGTCGCCTCGTCCAGGATCATCAGCTTCGGGTCGACGATCACCGCCCGGGCGATCGCCAGGCGCTGCCGCTGGCCGCCGGACAGGTTGGCCGACCCTTCCTCGATGAAGGTGTCGTAGCCGCCGGGCAGCCGCTCGATGAACTCCTCGGCCCCGGCCAGGCGCGCCGCCCGCACGACGTCGTCCAGCGTCAGCCCGGGCCGGCCGGCGGTGATGTTGTCGCGCACGGTGCCGCGGAACAGGAAGTTGTCCTGCAGCACCACGCCGTAGCTGCGGCGCAGATGCGTCAGGTTGATCTCCCGCAGCTCGACGCCGTCGATCTTGAGGAAGCCGGTGTATTCGCGGTTGATGCCCTGCAGCAGCCGGGTCAGCGTGCTCTTGCCGGAGCCGCTGCGGCCGACCACGCCGAGCATGGTGCCGGCCGGGATCGTGACGATGACCTTGTCGAGCGCCGGCAGCTTGGAGCCGGGATAGGTGAACGTACAGGTCGTCGAACTCGACCGTGCCCTGGATCCGCGGCCGCATGCCGCTCTGCATCGCCGCCGTCTCGGTCGGGTTGTTCAGCACGGAGCCGACCTGGCCAGATGGAGGCGCGGACGTCCTCGAAGTCCTCGATCAGCCGGGCCAGGCCCGACCAGCGGCTGGCTGACGCGCGAGCCCAGCATCATGAAGGCGACCAGGCCGCCGACCGCGACGCCGGTCTGATCCTGACAGTGCGATGTAGGCGCCGACCAGGATCACGCCGCGCTGGATGAAGGATTCGATCGGCGCGATCAGCGTCTGCGGCCAGTTGGCCAGCCGTCCCGCCTGCAGCTTCAGCTGCCGGCGATGGCGACGCGCTCGTCCCACTCCGCCCGGCGCTGCGGCTCGAGCGCCAGCGACTTCACCGTGCGGATGCCGTGCACGGTCTCGACCAGCGTGGTGCCCTTCTTCGACTCCGCCACGACCTGCTTGCCGATGATGCGGCGCAAGCCGGGCAGGAACACGATGATGACCCCGGCGATCAGCGCGGCGCACACCAGCACGATGCAGGCCAGCGTCGGCGTCCATCCAGAACAGGATCGGCAGCAGGAAAACCAGCGTGAACATGTCCAGGAACGTGCCCATGAGCTTCCCGGTGAGGAACTCACGGATCTTCCAGATCTGGGCGAGCCGGTAGTTGGTCTGGCCGGCCGGATTCTTCTCGAAGTAGTCGAGCGGCAAGCCGAGCAGGCGGTTGAACATGTGCAGGTTGAGCTTGGCGTCGACCCGGGTCGAAACCACCTGGGTGATCTCGCGCCGGGCATAGCCGAGCAGCGTCTCGTAGACCGTGGTGATGACAAGGATGGTCGCCGAGCAGCGCGAGCGTCGAGATGCTGTGGTGGGTGACGACGCGATCCACCACCGTCATGACCAGCAGCGGCGGGATGATCGCCAGCGCGCTGAGCGTGATCGAGGCGATGCAGACGTCGCGCATCGACCGCTTCTCGAGGAACACGAGGCCCATCAGCCAACCGAGCGTGAACGGCTTGTCGGCCTCGGCAACGGCGCGGTTGGTGCGGATCAGCAGCACCTCCCCGTCCCAAACGTCGGCCAAGCGCAGCTCGTCCACCGGGACCGGGTCGCTGTACGAAGTCGGCGTGCGGGTCGCGCAGCCAGACCACGTTCCTGGCGGCGTCCGACGCGACCATCAGCGCCGCGGTGCCGTCGCTTGCATCAGGATCACCACCGGCGGCGGCGGATTGGACGACGCCCTGCAGCTTGAACAGCGAACGCCACCGGACCCGGTCCGCCTTGGCGTAGCAGCCCGGATTCACGCGCCCAGGCGGCCAGCGCGGCCGGGGACGGCACGTCCTCGCCGACCGCCGGCCGGAAATCGGCCGGCCGCAGCTCGACGCCATGGTGGCGGGCCGCCGCGACGACGGCCAGGATGCGGCCGTCGGCGACGGTCTCCTCGCCGTCGATCGTCGACCGGATCGAGGCGCGGCACGGGAATCGCGTCGCTGGAGGAGCCGAGCCCTGGGCTGCTTTGATCCACTGGGCTTTCCTTCTGCGGCATAGACGAATCGGCTGCGGAGGCCACCCACGGTGCGGCAGGCCTATAACACGAGAAAGCGGCCTAGCCACTGAAGTTGGAGTTAGCAACTGTCAGCCAGTATAGGCTTACACTCTGATAGTGCAACGAACTTCGGCTCGGACCTAGGCCGTGCCAATACCGTATACGGAGTATCTGAACCACCGCCCTTGTCGTCGGCAGACCTCGCAACTAAGAACGAGTCATGGAAATCCGTGCCGCCATCCCGGCCGACATCCCCGAAATCCAGGCGATCTACGCGCACCACGTCCTGCACGGCGCCGGAACGTTCGAGGAAACGCCGCCCAGCATCGAGGACATGACCGAACGCTTCCAAGCCATCACGGGCCATGGCTGGGCCTATGTCGTCGCGACCGACGAGACCGGCGTGATCGGCTACGCCTACTTCACCCAGCTGCGGGATCGCTCCGCCTATCGCTACAGCGCCGAGGACAGCATCTATGTCCGCGACGACGTGCGCGGCCAGGGCGTCGGCAAGGCGCTCGTCGCCCGCCTGCTGCAAGACGCGGACCGGGTCGGGCTTCCGCCAGATGTTCGCGGTGATCGGCGATTCCGACAACGTCGGCTCGATCGGGGTGCACGCCTCGCTCGGGTTCCAGCGCGTGGGCGTCCTGCGCGCCTCCGGTTTCAAGTTCGGCCGCTGGGTCGACGCCGTCTACATGCAACGCGCGCTCGGCCGCGGGCGACACCGACATCCCGGCCTGACTAGAGCCAAGCGGAACCGCCCGGACACCAGCGGGTCGTCCGCCAAGCGCTGCGCGCACAGCACGCTCCGCGTCCGGGCCGACCACGGCCAGCACGCCATCGAACGCCGTCCCGCGGCCGACCGCCCGCTCCCGGAACAGCCCCGCCAACGCAAGTGCGGCGCCGCTTCGCGGCCGGCAGCAGGCGCACTCGGCCGGGTGCCCGCTTGCCGCACCCCCAAACCGGGCGAACGGAGCGGCCGCGTCGGGCACCGTCCGTCAGCACGGCCTCGCCTGGCCGACGCTCGGACAGAACGCCGAAGCGGACCGGCAGCCGGGCGTCGACGAACCTAACCATGACAGTTCAACTCCCGATCGGCGCCAAATCGCCTCATGGACATAAGGATAAGTTTATGTCATATGCAAGCCCATGGATCCGCTTCTCGCCGCCCTGCGCGCCTGCGCCGAACCGACCCGGCTGCGCCTGCTGGCCCTGGCCGCCCGCGGCGCCTTCTGCGTCGTCGAACTGACCGAGATCCTCGGGCAATCCCAGCCGCGCCTGTCGCGGCATCTGAAGCTGCTGTGCGACGCCGGCGTGCTGGAGCGGGTGCGCGAAGGCGCCAACGTCTGGTTCGGCCTGCCGCCCGAGGCCGGGCTGGTGCAGGACATCTTGCGCCACCTCCCCGAGGAGGACCCGGTGCTTGCCGCCGACCGCCGGGCCGCGGCCCGGGTGCTGGCCGAACGCGCCCGCGTCGCGTCCGAAAGCTTCCGCCGCCAAGGCGCCGACTGGGACGAGATGCGGGCGCTCGGCCTGCCCGCCGCGGCGATCGAAGCGGCGTTGCTCGGCTTGCTTCCCGCTGGCCGCCTCGGCCGCGTGCTCGACATCGGCACCGGCACCGGCCGCCTGCTGGAGCTGCTGGCGCCGCGGGTGAGTGCCGGGCTCGGGGTCGATGCGAGCCGGGCGATGCTGGCGCTCGCTCGCGCCCGCCTGGCCAAGACCGGCTTCGGCCACCTGTCGGTGCGCCAGGCGGACATGTACAGCCTGCCGCTGGCCGGCACTTACGACCTGGTGGTGCTGCAGATGGTGCTGCACTACGCCGAGGACCCAGCCGCGGTGCTGGCCGAGGCCGCCCGAATGTTGGCACCCGGCGGCTGCCTGCTGGTGGTCGATCTCGCCGCGCACGACCGGCTCGCGCTGGCCGAACGGCTGGCGCATCGCTGGCCGGGATTCGCCGACGACACCATGGCGCGCCTGCTGGCCGGCGCCGGCCTGCAGCCCGGCACGCCAGCCGGCGTGGCCGGACCGCTTGAAGTCCGGCTTTGGCCGGCGACGATGCCGAGCGCCGCCACCTCCGCCTCTCCTGCCCTGATCACCCCCGCATTGCTGACCGAGGACGCACGATGACCACCGACCACATCTGCTCCAGGCGCTGCGTGACCAGGTCCTGCTGTGCGACGGCGGCATGGGCAGCCGCGTCCAGGCGCTCACGCTCGATATCGAGCGCGACTACTGGAACCAGGAGAACTGCACCGAGGTGCTGAACCTGTCGCGCCCCGACCTCGTGCGCGAGATCCACCGCGGCTACTTCGAGGCCGGCGCCGACATGGTGGAGACCAACACCTTCGGCGGCAGCACGATCACCCTGGGCGAGTTCGGCCTGCAGGACCGCGCCTTCGAGATCAACAAGATCGCCGCCGAGCTGGCGCGCGAGGCCGCCGAGACGTTCTCCGACGGACGGCACCGCTACGTGCTCGGCAGCATCGGGCCCGGCACCAAGCTGCCGACGCTGGGCAACATCGCCTACGACCCGCTCGAGGCGGCCATCGCCGAGCAGTGCCGCGGGCTCGTCGCCGGCGGCGTCGACGCCATCCTGATCGAGACCTGCCAGGACACGCTGCAGATCAAGGCCGCGGTGAATGCCGCCAAGCTGGCGCGCCGCGAGGCCGGCACCGACACGCCCATCTTCGTGCAGGTCACCGTCGAGACCACCGGCACCCTGCTGGTCGGCCCCGACATCGCCGCAGCCGCCACCGTCATCCATGCGCTCGACGTGCCGCTGATTGGCCTCAACTGCGCCACCGGGCCGCAGGAAATGGCCGAGCACGTGCGCTGGCTCGCCGCCAACTGGCCCGGCCTGCTGTCGATCCAGCCCAATGCCGGCCTGCCGGAGCTGGTGGACGGCAAGACCCACTACCCGCTCGACCCCGCTTCGATGGCGTCCTGGATCGAGCGCTTCGTGACCGAGGACGGCCTGAACCTGGTCGGCGGCTGCTGCGGCACCTCCACGCCGCACATCCAGGCGCTCGACGCCATGCTGCGGCGGATCGGCAAGAGCGGCCAAGACCGCCCGGCGCCGGTTGCCCGCAAGCCGGTCTGGGTCCCGAGCGTCGCCAGCCTGTATGGGCAAACCGCGCTGCGCCAGGAGAACAGCTACTTCTCGATCGGCGAGCGCTGCAACGCCAACGGTTCGAAGAAGTGGCGGGAATTGCAGGAGAAAGGCGACTGGGACGGCTGCGTGGCAGTGGCCCGCGAGCAGGTCGCGGAAGGCTCCAACAGCCTCGACGTCTGCACCGCCTTTGTCGGACGCGACGAGACCGCGGAGATGAACGAGGTCATCACCCGCTTCACCGGCAGCGTGAACGCGCCGCTGGTGATCGACAGCACCGAGACGCCGGTGATCGAGGCAGCGCTGAAGCTGCACGGCGGCAAGCCGATCATCAACTCGATCAACTTCGAGGATGGCGAGAAGGCCGCCGCCGACCGCCTTGTTCTCGCGAAGAAGTTCGGCGCCGCCGTGATCGCGCTGACGATCGACGAGGACGGCATGGCCAAGACGCCCGAGGCCAAGCTCGCCGTCGCCAAGCGGCTGGTCGAATTCGCCTGCGACAAGCACGGGCTGGCGCAATCGGACCTGCTGATCGATCCGCTCACCTTCACCATCGCCACCGGCAACGAGGACGACCGCAAGCTCGGGCAATGGACGCTGGAAGGCATCAAGCTGATCCGCGACGCCTTTCCGGACATCCAGATCATCCTCGGCCTGTCCAACATCTCGTTCGGCCTCAACGCCGCCGCCCGCGCGGTGCTGAACTCGGTGTTCCTCGATCTCGCCGTCAAGGCCGGGATGTCTGGGGCGATCGTGCATGTCAGCAAGATCAGGCCGTTGCACCTCATCCCTGAGGAAGAGGTCAAGGTCATGGACGACCTGATCTTCGACCGCCGCGCCGAGGGCTACGACCCGCTGCAGAAGCTGCTCGAGATGTTCGCCGAGCGGAAGGCGGCTGACGCCGTGAAGAAGGTGAAGTCCGAGACGGTCGAGGGCCGCCTCAAGGACCGCATCGTCGACGGCGACCGCAAGGGGCTCGGCGACGAGCTCGACGAGGCGATGCAGACGCATGCGCCGCTCGCCATCATCAACGACATCCTGCTCGACGGCATGAAGGTGGTGGGCGAGCTGTTCGGCGCCGGCAAGATGCAGCTGCCGTTCGTGCTGCAATCGGCCGAAACGATGAAGGCGGCCGTCGCCCACCTCGAGCCGCACATGGAGCGGGTCGAGGGGCAGGAGAAAGGCACCATCGTGCTCGCGACCGTGAAGGGCGACGTGCACGATATCGGCAAGAACCTAGTCGACATCATCCTGACCAATAATGGGTATCGGGTGGTGAACCTCGGCATCAAAGTGCCACTCGCCGACATGGTCGCCGCCGCCAGCGAGCACCGCGCCCACGCGATCGGCATGTCCGGCCTGCTCGTGAAGTCGACCGTCGTGATGCGCGAGAACCTCGAGGAGATGAGCCGGCAGGGGCTCGACATCCCGGTCATGCTGGGCGGCGCCGCGCTGACCCGGAACTACGTCGAGGACGACTGCGTGCAGGCCTATGCCTGTGGCCGGGTCGCCTATGCGCGGGACGCGTTCGACGGGCTGCATCTGATGGACCGCGTCACCGGCAACGGCTTCGACGACTACCTGGCAGCGCTGCAATCCAAGCGGTCCGGCAAGGCGCGCAACACCAAGCGCACGCTCGGCCAAGCCGATAACCGCGCCTTCGCCCCGGTCGACGTGCTGGCCGTTCAGCAGCGCCGCCACCGCATCACCGGCGACGTGCCCGTAGCGAAGCCGCCGTTCTGGGGCGCGCGGGTGATCGAGGCGCCGACCAAGGCGGTGATCCCGTTCCTCAACGAGCGCAGCCTGTATCAATTCCAGTGGGGCTTCCGGAAACAGGGCAAGTCGCTGGAGGACTTCCTGGGCTGGGCCAAGCAGGAACTGCGGCCGGTCATGCGCCGCATGCTGGGCATCGCCGAGGCCGGAGGACATCCTGAAGCCGCAGGCGATCTACGGCTACTGGAAGGCCGCCGGGCAAGGCAATGATCTCATCGTATTCGACCAGGACGGTCAAACCGAGCTGTGCCGCTTCAACCTGCCGCGGCAGCCGAAGGAGGACGGCGAGTGCATCGCCGACTTCTTCCGTGATGTCGACGACGCCGAGCGCGACGTGATCGGTCTGCAGGTCGTGACCGTCGGCCAGAAGGCGAGCGACACGGCGCGGGTGTGGTTCGAGGACAACCGCTACCAGGACTACCTCTATCTGCACGGCCTGTCGGTCGAGGTGGCCGAGGCGATGGCGGAGTACACCCATAAGCGCATCCGTGCCGAGCTCGGCTTTGCCGGCGAGGACGACCGCGACATGGAACGCATGCTGGCGCAGCACTACCGTGGCAGCCGCTATTCGTTCGGCTACCCGGCCTGCCCGAAGCTCGAGGACCAGGCGCCGCTGCTGCAGCTGCTCGACGCCGAGCGGATCGGTGTCAGCTTGTCGGACGAATGGCAGCTCCACCCCGAGCAATCCACCAGTGCCATCGTCGTGTTGAACCCGAAGGCGAAGTATTTCTCAGTGTGATGTTGGGCGGGTCTGGGGGCGCCGCCCCAAGCGGGTCGAGGGCGAAGCGGCCGAAGGTTCCGCCCGTGTCCGCTCTCGGACGGGTGGAACGGCCGCGAAGGGAGCGTCCTCGATCGTCCGGTGATGGGGTGACGCCTGCCTGCACGCAGGCTAAACCCCACCTCACCACAAGCCGGGCATACCGTGGAGCGAGTTCAACGAATCGCCGTGGGCACCATCGCCGTCGGCGTCGTCGTGCTGGCGATGAAGGCGGCCGCGTGGTGGCTGACCGGCAGCGCAGCGCTCTACTCCGACGCGCTGGAAAGCGTGGTCAACGTCGTCGCCAGCTTGATCGCCTTTGGCGCCCTCCGGCTGTCGGCGATGCCGGCCGACGCCAACCATCCATACGGCCACGCGAAGGCGGAGTTCTTTTCCGCGGTGATCGAGGGTTCGCTCATCATCGCCGCGGCGTTGTCGATCCTGCATCACGCCTGGATGGCCTGGCAGAACCCGGTGACGCTCGAGACGCCGTGGGTCGCGCTTAGCCTGACGGTGGTGTCGACCGCGCTGAACGGCGGCTGGGCCGAGCTGCTGACCCGGGTCGGGCGGCGCGAGCGCTCGGCGGCGCTCATGGCCGACGGCAAGCATCTGTGGTCCGACGTCGTGACGTCGGGCGGCGTGCTGCTCGGGCTCGGCATCGTGCTGCTGACCGGCCAGCACTGGGTGGACCCGGTGGTCGCGGCGGCCACGGCGGTGCATGTGCTGTGGTCCGGGCTCGGCGTGGTGCGTAGCTCGGTCGGCGGGCTGATGGACGAGGCGCCCGACTCCGCCACGATGGACCGCATCCGCCGGGCGGTGAACGAGCATGCCGACGGAGCCCTGGAGGCGCACGACCTGCGGACCCGGCATGCCGGCCGGTACACCTATCTCGAGTTCCACCTCGTCGTGCCCGGCGCGATGCGGGTGGATGAGGCGCACGAGATCTGCGACCGGGTCGAGGCGGCCCTGAAGGCCGAGGTCGAGGGGCTCGTGGTCACGATCCATGTGGAGCCCGAGTTGAAGGCCAAGCATCAGGGCGTGCTGGTGTTGTGACGCGGTTTCCGCCCCGAGCCTGATGTCCCGCTCCCGCCTCGCCGCGGTTCGCTCCGTCGCGCGGCGGCCCGGCTTGGCGTGGTTTGCGGCCGGCTCGCTGCTGGCGCATGCGGCGTTGGCGTGGCTGGTCCTGCCGCATGCGGGCCGGCGCGAGGCGGCCGACGCCGCCGCGGCCCCGATCGAGGTCGAGCTGGTCGACCAGGCGCAGCAGATCCAAGGCACGCCGCCGCCAAGCCCGACGCAACCGCCCCCGTCGCCGCCGACCCCACCCCTGCCGGTTGATCGGCAAGCCGTGCTGCCGGCGACATTGCCGCAGCCGCCGTCCCCACCGGTGACGCCGGCTGGCCCGCCGGCAACCACGCCCAAGGTCAACCTGGGCAACGCCGACGAGGACGTGGAGGGGCTCAGCGTCACCGGCCGCAACGTGGTGCCGCCGCGGCCCGACGGCACGGTGCACAACAAGCCGCCGCGGTATCCCGCCGACGCCGCGCGTCGCCGTGTCGAGGGTACGGTCGGGCTGCGCGTGCACGTGACCGAGCTCGGCCTGCCGGCTTGGGTCGAGGTGATCGAGAGCAGCGGTGACGGCAGCCTCGACCGGGCGGCGCGTGAGGCGGTCGCACGGTGGCGGTTCCAGCCGGCGCGCGACGGCGCCCGGCCGCTCGCATTCGACTACGACTTCGAGATCCGCTTCCGCCTCGGAGACAGCTGACGAGACAGCTAGCGGCCGGAGTGGTACAGCCTGCGCGGCGGCTGCGATCTCCGCGCCGCGCAGGAGAATCGGCATGATCCGGATCGACCGGGTGGTGACACGGGGCGGCGACGGCGGCGAGACCTCGCTGGGCGACGGCCGTCGCGTCGCGAAGGATGACCCGCGGGTCGAGGCATACGGCACCGTGGACGAGGCGAACGCCGCGATCGGCCTCATGCGCCTGCACGTCACGCAGGACGACGAGGCGGACGCCATGCTCGCCCGCATCCAGAACGACCTGTTCGATGTGGGCGCCGACCTTTGCGTGCCGGGCGAGGCTGGCGACCGGTTGCGCCTGACCGACGCGCCCGGCGCCCGGCTCGACGCCGAGATCGCCGCAATGAATGCGGCGCTGAAGCCGCTCGAAAGCTTCATCCTGCCCGGCGGCAGCCCGGCCGCGGCGCATGCCCACCTCGCCCGTACCCTGGTCCGCCGGGCCGAGCGCCGGGCCGTGCAGCTCGCGCGCACCGAGACGGTCAACCCATGCGTGATCCGCTTCCTCAATCGCTTGTCGGACCACCTGTTCGTGCTCGGCCGCCGGCTCAACCCCGGCGGCGACGTGATCTGGACGCCCGGTGCCAACCGGTGAGAGGCTTGCGATGAACGACACCCCGGATCCCGCCGTCGTCGTCGACCCGGCCGCCGAGGACACCCGCTCGGTCGCCGAAGCCGAGGACATGCCGCTGCCGCACAACGTGCAGACGGTGTTCCTCGGCGGCCTGTTCCTGTTGGCGCTGCTGTGGGTGATGAACGTCGCGCAGGAGGTGATCCTGCCGGTGGTGATCGCGATCGTGCTGAAGCTGCTGCTGCAGCCGCTGGTACGGTTGCTGGAGCGCATTAAGCTGCCGAGGGCGGTGGGCGCGTTGATCTCGGTCTTGCTGCTGCTGGGCGTGTTCGCCCTGCTCGGCGCCGTGCTGTCGGGCCCGGCGTCGCAGATGGTCAAGGACTTCCCCGGCCTCGTGTCCAAGGCGCAGGAGCGGTTCAGCTCGATGCAGGGCCTGTTCGAGCGGGCTAAGCCGTTCCTCGCCCGGTTCGGCGTCGAGAACGCCAACCCGATGGACCTGATCCACTTCAACCCCGGGGGCATTGCCGGCTCGATCGCCGGCGGCGCCAGCGGCTTCGCCTCGCATCTGATCGAGATCCTGTTGATCTTGTTCTACATGCTGGTGTTCGGCGAGACCTTCATGCGCCGCCTCGTCGAGGTGCTGCCGCACTTCCGCGAAAAGAAGCAGGCGGTCGAGATCGGCGACGCGGTCGAGCGCGACATCAGCGCCTACCTGCTGACGATCACGATCATCAATGCGGTGGTCGGAACGCTCGCCGGCGCGACGATGTGGCTGTTCGGCGTGCCCGGCGCGGTGGTGTGGGGCGTGCTGGCGTTCGTGTTCAACTACGTGCCGATCCTGGGCCCGATCGCCGGCGTGCTGCTGTTCGCGGTCGTTGGGCTGGCAACATTAGGGCCGAGCTGGGAAGCGCTGCTGCCGGCCGCGATTTATCTGGGCCTGCACTTCGCCGAGGGCGAGGTCATCACACCGATGCTGCTGGCCAAGCGGTTCACGCTGAACCCGATCGCGGTCATCATCGCGCTGATTTTTTGGTTCTGGATGTGGGGCGTGCAAGGCGCCATCCTGTCGGTGCCGCTGCTGGCCATCACCAAGATCATCAGCGACCGATTGCGTCCGCTGCGGGCACTCGGTCATCTGTTGGAGGGGTAACGAGCGTTCGACATGCAGTAGGACGTTATGATAACGTATCGGAATGCCGTTTCGCCCCGCTCGTCTTCTCCCTGTGCTGATTGCGGCGGCACTGACCGCCTGTGCCGCGGCCCCGCAAGATCCGGCGGCGGCGTCCGCCCCGGCGAACGCGAAGTTCGAGCCGGCACCGACGCCGTCCGGGCCTTACGCGCGACGGGGTGGCAATATCGGTTCGCTCGAGATGCCGATCCCGCCCAAGATGCCGCCGGGCACCGGAGCGGTCCCGGTCAGCAACAGCGCAGCCCGGGGCTCGATCGTCACCGGGATCAGGCAGAGCTTCTAACTCAGCGCCGCCCTTCGCGGACCAGCAGGAGCAAGCTCGCCAGCGCCGCCACCTCGAACAGGCCGATCGCCCGCCCGCTTCGATGCCGGGCGTTGTGGGCGACGATGTTCTGCACCGCCGTCTGCGGGGTCTGCGAGGCGATGTTCGGGTCCGTCGCGGTGCGGGCGGCGAAGGCTTCCGCACTGCCGTGGTGGCTGGCCCAGACCTTGGTGAACTCGGCACCGAGAAGGAAGATCTGCGACGAGTAGTAGATCCACACCAGCACGATCACCAGCGCGCTTGCCGCGCCGTAGCTCGACGCCATCGAAGAGCTGCCGATGTAAAAGCCGATCGCCGTCTTGCCCACGGTGAACAAGAAGGCGGTCACCACCGCGCCGACCCCCACGTCCTTCCACGACAATTGCCGGTCCGGCAGGATCTTGTACACGGCCGCGAACAGCGCCGAGACGATCAGGAACGACACCGCAATGCTGGCCCATTGCAGCAACGTCGCGGCACCGGGCACGAAGGCGTTCATGTACTCGCCCACCGCATGCAGCGCCGCGCTGACCACCAGCGACACCAGCAGCAGGAAACCGAGCGTGCCGACCAAGCCGAGGCTCGCCGCCCGCGCCTTCAGGATGGCCGTGACGCCACCCTTCGGCTCGGCCTTCCAGATGTAGTTCAAGGTCGATTGCATCTCGCCGAACACACCGGTTGAGGTGACCAGCAGGGTGCCGATGCCGATCACGGTCGCCCAGATGCCGCTCTGCTTGTTGCCCGCGCTTTTGATGGCGGTCTGGATGAAGCTCGCGGCCTGGTCGCCCATCATGCCTTGCAGTTGACCGACGATGGCGCCCTGGGCCGCCTCCTCGCCGAACGCGAGCCCGGCGATGGCGATGCAGATCACCAGCAGCGGGCCGATCGACAGCACCGTGTAGTAGGCGATGGCTGCGCCCCGGCTGAGCGCGCCGTCCTCCACGTAGTCTGCGAAGGTCTCCACGATCAGCGTCCAGATCATCTTCAAGGTGCTAACCATCCTGCTCGCCCGCCGGCCTGCTCTGGCCCTGCAACGAGTTGCCGCCGTGATGGTTGCAACAAAGGCACCGGCCGCACGAACGGGCCCGGCCCTAGCCTCGTCTGCCGCCTTCCGCCACACTGGCGCGATGCAGACCGACACCGTGCTCGCCCATATCGACCAGACCCTCGATGCCGCGCGGGAGCGCTGGTTCGAGCTGTTGCGCATTCCCAGCGTCAGCGCGCAGCCGGCGCATGCGCCCGACTGCGTGCGCGCGGCCGAATGGGTGCGCGACCAGCTTGCCGGGCTGGGGTTCACCGCCGCCCTGCATGCGACGCCGGGCCACCCGGTGGTCATCGGGCAGCATTCCGGCCCCGGGCCCAGCGCGCCGCACGTGCTATTTTACGGGCACTACGACGTGCAGCCGGCCGAGCCGCTCGAGCTTTGGACCGCCGCCCCGTTCGACCCGAAGCTGACCGACGGACCGCAGGGCCCGCGCGTCGTCGCCCGCGGCGCGGTGGACGACAAGGGCCAGTCCATGCTCTGGCTGGAAGCGCTGCGCGCCTGGCACGCCACCACCGGCAGCCTGCCGGTGCGGGTGACGGTGCTGGTCGAGGGCGAGGAAGAGGTCGGCAGCCCCAACCTCGAGGCGGTGCTCGCCGCCCATCGCGACACGCTCGCGGCCGACGTCTGCGTCATCAGCGACACCAATATGTGGAACATCGATACGCCGGCGCTGACGACCCGGCTGCGCGGCATGGCGTATGTCGAGTTGCGCATCAAGGCGGCCAGTCGCGACCTCCATTCCGGCCTGTTCGGCGGCTCCGCGCTGAACCCGATCAACGCCCTGACCCACGTGCTCGGCGGCTTGCACGACAAGGATGGCCGCATTCAGGTACCCGGCTTCTACGACGGCGTCGCCGACGTGCCGGCGGCATTGGCGGCCGAGTGGGACGGGCTTGGCTTCGACGAGGGCGCGTTCCTCGGCGGCGTCGGCTTGCACCACCCGGTCGGCGAACGCGGCCGCTCGCCGCTGGAGCGCATGTGGGCGCGTCCGACCGCCGACATCAACGGCATCTGGGGCGGCTATCAGGGGCCAGGCTCCAAAACCGTGATCGCCGCCGAGGCCGGCGCGAAAATCTCGTTCCGGCTGGTGCCGGGCCAGGACCCGGCGGCCGTGGTCGCCGGGTTCCGCGCCTTCGTCGACGCGCGGCTGCCGCCGGATGCGCAGGCGACAATCGATGTGTTCAGCGCCGTGCCCGGCGTCGAGATCCCTCTCGGCAGCCGTTTCGTGGCCGCGGCGCGCACCGCCTTGTCGGACGAGTATGGCCGCCCGGCGGTGATGATGGGCAGCGGCGGCAGCATCCCGGTGGTGGAAAGCATGCACCGGCTGCTGGGCCTCGACAGCCTGCTGATGGGGTTCGGACTGGAAGATGACCAGGTGCACTCGCCGAACGAGAAGTTTGAGTGGCGCTGCTTCCAGCACGGGATCCGGGCGCATGCGCGGCTGCTCGGGGCGCTGTAACCGAGGCTGCCTAAGACAAAGGCGGCGGCCCGGTCTCGATCAGGCGCATCAGCACGTCGAGCCGGTCGGCCTCGGCGGCGGGCTTGTCGAAGCGCAGCCGGGCGACACGCGGGAAGCGCAGGGCGACCCCGGATTTGTGCCGCTGGCTGCGCTGGGCCGCGTCGAACGCGATCTCCAACACCAGGCCGCGCTCGACCTCGCGCACCGGGCCGAACCGCGCCGTGGTGTGGTTGCGGATCCAGCGGTCGAGCGTCACAAGCTCCGCGTCGGTGAATCCGGAATAGGCCTTGCCGACAGGCACCAGCTCGCCGTCGTCGCGCCACAGGCCGAACGTGTAATCGCTGTAGAAGCTGCTGCGCTTGCCGTGGCCGCGCTGCGCATACATCACCACCGCGTCGATCGTCAGCGGGTCGCGCTTCCACTTCCACCACTGCCCCTTCGGCCGCCCCGGCACGTAGGCGCTGTCGCCGCGCTTGAGCATCAGCCCCTCGATGCTCGCGGCGCGGGTGCCGGCGCGGATCGTTGCCAGTTGCTCGATCGTGTCGAACGGGATCAGCTCGGACAAGTCCATGCGCGCGGGCTGCGTGGCCGCGAACCAGAGCTCCAGCCGGCGGCGGCGTTCGTCGAACGGCAAGGTCCGAAGGTCGGTGTGGCCGTCGAACAGGATGTCGTAGAGCCGCACCGCAAGCGGGAAGTCGCGCAGCATCTTCGCCGATGGCGCCTTGCGGTTCAGCCGCTGCTGCAGGTCGGCAAACGGGGCCACGGTCTTCTCCGCGCCGGGGCCGCTCCGCATCACCAGCAGCTCGCCATCAAGCACCGCCTCGAACGCCATCGCCTCGATGATCTCCGGGAAGGCGCCCGACACGTCCTCGGAGCCGCGCGAGTAGATGCGACGGCCCTGCGGCGTGGCGACGAGCTGCACGCGAATGCCATCCCACTTCCACTCGGCGCGGTAGGCGGCCGGGTCGAGCGCGGCGATGTCGGGCGCCTCCAGCGGGTGCGCCAGCATGGGCGGCCGGAACACCGGCGCACCGGCGGGGTCGGGCCGCTCGGCGCGGCCCTCGAGCCAGGCGAACAGCGGCGCATAGGGCGGCACCAAGCCGTGCCACACCTCCTCGATCTCGTCCGCGGCGATCGCTTCCCCTGCCAGCTCCGCCAAAGCGATCTTGGCGATGCGGGCCGAGGCGCCGACCCGCAGCGAGCCGGTGATCAGCTTCAGCAAGGCGTAGCGCACCGATGCGTCCGAGGCGTCGAGCCAGGTCGCGACCACGCCCGGCAGCTCGGCTTTCGGCGTGGACAGCAGCGTCTGCACCACCTCGGTCAAGGTGGGCGTCGGCGCGTTGGTCGGGCGCTCCGGCCACATCAGCGCGACGGTCTCGGCCAGGTCGCCGACATAGTCGTACGACCAGGCGAACAGCACCGGATCGGTCCGCTCCTCGGCCAGCGCCCGGATCAGCGCCGGCTTGGCCGCCTGGAACGCAAGCTCCCCGGTAAGTGCCGCGAGGCCGAAGCCGCGGTCCGGGTCGGGCTGGGTGGCGAAGTAGCGGCGCAGCAGCGCCACCTTGGCCAGCCGCCCCGGCGAGAACGTCAGCCGCTCCAGCAGCTCCGCGAACGCGATCACTCGGCCGCCGCCGCCGGCTCGGGGCTGTCGGCCTCCTCGTCGCCGTA
This sequence comes from uncultured Alphaproteobacteria bacterium, assembly GCA_963792675.1. GTDB lineage: Bacteria > Pseudomonadota > Alphaproteobacteria > Acetobacterales > Acetobacteraceae > JBBROS01. Next base: position 2,416,092 of record CAWBWT010000002.1, on the reverse strand, counting down.
GCCGATCAGCCGCAGCGCCCGGCCGCGGATCCCGCGCTGCTCGGCGGCATGGATCAGCGCCTCCTCGCGGCCATGCGTCACCCAGACTTCGGGTGCGCCGACATCGTCCAGCGTGCTCAGCAGTTCGTCCCAGTCGCTGTGGTCGCTGATCACCAGCGGCAGCTCGACGCCCTTGCTGCGCGCCCGCTGCCGCACCCGCATCCAGCCGCTGGCCATGCAGGCGACCGGCTCGTTCAGGCGCCGCGCCCAGCGGTCGGCGATGGCGCTCGGCGGCGCGATGACGATGGCGCCGGCAAGGTCCGCCTTGGCCTGCACCGTCGCCGGCAGCAGCGGCCCGAGCGGCACGCCTAGCCGTTCGTAGGCGGCGCAGAGCGGCAGCATGGCGCCGTGCAGGTAGATCGGCCGCTCCCAGCCGGCTTCGCGCAGCAGGGCGATCACGCGCTGCGCCTTCCCCAAGGCATAGGCGCCGACGACATGCGTGCGCTCCGGAAACAAAGCCACGCTGTCCAGCAGCTTCGCGACCTCGCCGGCCGCATCGGGATGGCGGAATACCGGGAGCGCGAAGGTGGCTTCGCTGACGAACACGTCGCAGGGGATCGGGACGAACGGGCGGCAGGTCGGGTCCGGCACCCGCTTGTAGTCGCCGCTGACCACGGCTCGGCTGCCGCGCCACTCCATCGCCACCTGCGCCGAGCCCAGCACGTGGCCGGCCGGCTCGAGCCAGACCGTCACCTCGCCGACCGACAACCGCTCGCCATAGCCGACCGTCTGCTGCGACACGCCGGCCCGGCCTTCCCCCATACGGACATCCATCAGCGCCATCGTTTCCGGACTGGCCAGGACGGCACCGTGGCCGGGGCGGGCATGGTCGGCATGCGCATGGGTGATGATCGCGCGCGCCACGGGACGGATCGGGTCGATATGAAACCCGCCGGGCTCACAGTAGAGCCCGTCGGGGAGAACCTTCAGCCAGGTGTCGGGGTGCATGGCACGCTGCTCGGCCCGGCGAGGCGCAGGCTCCTTTGACACGTCATGGCCGGACTTGATCCGGACATCTCGCTCCCGACGGGGGCCGGCCCGGGCGAGGGATCCCCGGGTCGAGCCCGGGGATGACGTGCGAACCCAGGGTGTGGCTACCCCGGCTTGCGGTTGCTGTCGGTCGAGAGCGGGACCGGCACCCACTGCATGCCGTTGCCGCTTTGCAGCAGCATCAGCACCGTCTTGCGGTTCATCTTGCGATACTTGTCCATCAGCTCGGCGACGTCCTGCGGCTTGGACACCGATTGCTGCTGCACCTCGACGATGACGTCGCCGGGCTTGAGGCCCTTGGACGCGCCGAACCCATCGCTGTCCACGTCCGTCACCACGACGCCTTTCTGGTCGGCGCCCAGCTTGAACTGGGACCGCAGCTCGTCGGTGATCGGCGCGAGCTTGGCACCAAGCCCGGCGATCGCCACCGTCGGGTTCGGCTTCGGCTTGTCCGGAGCCGCCACGCTGGCTTGCTGGATGTCGTCCGGCAGCTCGCCGACCGAGGCCTGCACCGTCACCGACTTGCCGTCACGCCACAGCACCACCGGGACCGACTTGCCGATCGGCGTTTCGGCCACGATCCGCTGCAGCGACTTCACGTCCTTCAGGTCCTGGCCGTTGAACTTCTGGATGACGTCGCCGCCTTTGATCCCGGCTTCCTCGGCCGGGCCGCCATCGTTGACGCGGCCGACCAGGGCGCCTGACGGATCATGCAAGCCAAGGCTTTCGGCGATGTCGGGCGTCACCGGCTGGATGCTGACGCCCAGGAAGCCGCGCCGCGCCCGCCCATATTCGCGCAGCTGCATGATGACCGGCTTGGCCAGGTTTGCCGGAACCGAGAAGCCGATGCCGACCGACCCGCCCGACGGCGAGTAGATCGCCGTGTTGATGCCGACGACCTCGCCCTTCATGTTGAACAGCGGCCCGCCGGAGTTGCCGCGGTTGATGGCCGCGTCGGTCTGGATGAAGTCGTCGTACGGGCCTTGGCGGATGTCGCGGCCGCGCGCGCTGACGATGCCCGCCGTGACCGACCCTCCGAGGCCGAATGGGTTGCCGATCGCCAGCACCCAGTCGCCGACGCGGGCGCCGTCGCTGTCGCCGAACTGCACCGCCGTCAGCGGCTTGTCGGTGTCGACCTTCAGCAACGCCAGGTCGACCCGCTCGTCCTTGCCGACCAGCTTGGCCTTCAGGGTGGTGTTGTCGGTCAGAGTGACGCTGATCTCGTCGGCGCCGTCGATGACGTGGTTATTGGTGACGATATAGCCGGCCGGGTCGATGATGAACCCGCTGCCGAGGCTCACAGCGTGGCCGCCCTGTCCTGGGCCGGGTCCACCTTCAGGGCCTTGCTGCGGGCCGCGACGCCCTTGGCCGGGCCGGTTCCGCTCGAGGAAGTCGCGGAAGAACTGTTCGAACGGGCTGCCCGGCGGCATGCCCAGGTCGGGCGTGCCGCGGTCGGCCCGCTGCTGTGCGGCCTGGCTGCTGCTGACGTTCACGACCGCGGGCGACAGCGACGCGGCAAGGTCGGCAAAGCTCTCTGGGGTGCCGGCGGCGAAGGCGTGGTGCGGCAGTCCGGCGGGAAGCGCCAGCGCCGAAGCAAGGAAGGCGGCGCGCAGGAGGCGAAGGCGCATGGGGGTCACTCCAGAGTTGCGGCGTCAAGTTGATCGGGCACAAATGGGGTTTTAGCGAGCGTTCGCCAACTCTGGTCGAACGCAAACTTCGGGCCACGAACCCCAGTGAATAATACCAACGCTCCGGCTCCGGCAACGTTGCCGGACGCCGGTTCACCAGGGTCGACCGTCAGTCCGGCTTCGGCGCTTCCCGCAGCAGCTTCAGGAAGTCGACATCCGGCGTCAGCACGAGCCGCGAGCCGCTGTTCGGACCGAACGCCTCACGGTAGGCCTGCAGCGTCCGATACGTGGCGTAGAACTCCGGATCCCGCTGGAAGGCGTCGGCGTAAGTCTTGATCGACAACCGCTCGCCATCGCCGCGCAGCTTGTCGGCATTGGCGCGCGCCTCGGCCAGCAGCACGGTGCGATCACGGTCGGCGTCGGCGCGGATGCGCAACGAGGCCTCGGCCCCTTCGGCGCGCGCTTGGCTGGCAACCCGTTCGCGTTCCGACTTCATCCGGCCCAGGATCGCCTGGGTGTTCTCCTCCGGCAGGTCGGCGCGGCGGATGCGCACGTCCTCGATGCCGATCCCGAAGCCCTTCATCTCGTCACTGACCTGGGCCTTGATGAGGCCCATGATCCGCGTGCGGTCGTTCGACAGCACGTTGAGCAGCGTCTCATTGCCAAGCACCCGGCGTAGGCTGGAGGTCACGACCGAGTTCAAGCGGGCGCGGATTCCGTTCTCGGCCGGGCCGACGGCCTGGAAGTAGCGCAAGCTGTCGGTGATCCGGAACCGGGTGAAGCTGTCGACGATCAACCGGCGCTGGTCGGCCAGGATGACCTCCTCGCCGCCGCTTTCGAAGTCCAGCAAACGGCGGTCGAAGCTGATCACCGTCTGGATGAACGGGATCTTCGCGTGCAGACCCGGCTCGCTGATGACGCGCTTGGGCTCGCCGAATTGAGTGATCAGCACCTGTTCGGTCTGGTTGACGGTGAACAGGCTGGCAGCGGCGATCAGCAGCACGAGGACGGCCGCCACCGCCGCGCCGAGACCGGCAGTCGTGCGGTTCATCGCGAGCCCCCCCCGCTGGCAGGTCCGTTTGACGCCTGCGGCGGCGAGCCCGGACGCGCCGGCGCCGCCCGCGACGGATCAAGCGGCAGATAGGGCACGATCCCCTGCAGCTTGTCGTCCACGACGATCGACGGCGTCCGGGTGAGAATTTCCTGCATCGTCTCGATATACAAACGCTTCAACGTGACGTCCTTAGCCGATGTATAGGCCTGGTAGACGCTCAGGAACCGCTGCGCCTGGCCGTTGGCTTCGGCGATGATGGCCTGGCGCGCGCCTTCCGCCTCGGCCGTCAGCCGGGCCGCGTCACCACGGGCGCGCGGGATGATGTCGTTGCGGTAGCTCTCGGCCTCGTTGCGCACGCGCTCGGCATCGGTATTGGCCCGCTGCACGTCGCGGAAGCTGTCGATGACGGCCGCGGGGGGGTCCACCCGCTGCAGCTGCACCTGCGTCACCTCCACCCCCGCGCCGTACTGGTCGAGGATCGCCTGGGTGCCGACCGTGACGTCCTGCTCGATCCGCGCCCGCGCTTCCGTCAGCGCCGGTTGAATCGGCGTGCGCCCGATCACCTGCCGCATCATGCTTTCCGCCGCCGACTTAACCGTCTCCTCGGGGTTGCGCGTGTTGAACAGGAAGGCGCCGGCATCGCGGATGCGCCAGAACACGGAGAAGTTGATGTCGATGATGTTCTCGTCGCCGGTCAACATCAGCGCCTCTTCCGGCACCTCGCGAGCAGTGTTGCCCGGCAGGTCGCGGGTGGGCCGCAAAGTCACGCCACGGTCACCGCCACCGGCGCGGAACCCGACCTCGACCCGGTTGATGCGGGTGACGGCAGGCGTTTCCGCGCTCTCGATCGGCCAGGGCGCGTGGTAGTTCAGGCCCGGCAAGGTCGTGCGATTGAACGCGCCGAACCGCATGACGATGCCCTGCTGATCCGGCTGCACCCGGTACACGCCGCTGGCCAGCCACACCGCCGCCGCGACGATCCCCAGCAGTGCCCAGACCCGGCCGTTGCCGCCGCCGCGGCGCCCGAACGGTCCGCCCGGCCCACCCGGCACGAAGCGGCGCGCCTTGTCCTGCATGCGGGCGATCAGGTCGTCGAGGTCCGGCAACCCGCCCCCGCCGCCACCCGAGGGCCGCTTGCCGCCGTTGCCCCAGGGGTTGTTCGGCCGACCATTATTGGGGCCGCCCGGCCGCGGGCTCTGGTTGCCGCCGTCGCCGCCCGGGTTGCCCCACGGGTTCGGACCGCCGCCGTTATTCCATGACATTGGCCGAAATGCTCCTGTTTGCAGCCTTGCCGCAGCGCGCCATATGCCGCATCGAGACAGAACGCGAGATATTGACCACGCGATGAGGATATACAAGCGATGACGCTTCCCACGCCCGAAGGGCTCCGCGCCGCCCTGCGCGGCCTGACCCTGCCTGGCGGCGGCGAGATTGCCCCGCTGGTCGACAGCCTCGAGGTGCGCGGCAGCCTCGTGCACCTAGCGTTACGAGCCGAACGCCAGCAGGCGGCGGCGATGGAAGGGTTGCGCCAAGCCGCGCAGGAACTGCTCGCGCGGCAGCCCGGCGTCACCAACGCCACCGTCGTGCTCACCGCGCACCGGCCCGCCGCAGCCCCGCCGCCGGCCCCGAACCGTGCGCCGCCTCCGGCGCAAAAGGCCAAGCTGCTGCCCGGCGTGCGGCACATCGTCGCGGTCGCTTCCGGCAAGGGCGGCGTCGGCAAGAGCACCACCGCCGTCAACGTCGCCGTCGCCTTGGCGCAGCAGGGCCACAAGGTCGGCTTGCTCGACGCCGACATCTACGGCCCGAGCCTGCCGCGCATGCTGGGCGTGTCGGGTAAGCCCGAGCTGCGCGACGGCGTTATGGTGCCGCTCGAGGCCTGGGGCCTGCGCGCGATGTCGATCGGCTTCCTGGTCGACGCCGACACGGCCATGATCTGGCGCGGCCCGATGGTGATGGGGGCGCTCGAGCAAATGATGGGCCAGGTCGATTGGGGGCCGCTCGACATCCTGGTGGTCGACATGCCGCCCGGCACCGGCGACGCGCAGCTGACGATGGCGCAGCGGGTCAGCCTGAGCGGCGCCGTGATCGTCAGCACGCCGCAGGACATCGCGCTGATCGACGCCCGCCGCGGAGTGCGCATGTTCGAGAAGACGCTGGTCCCGGTGCTAGGCCTGGTCGAGAACATGAGCGTGTTCTGCTGCCCCAATTGCGGGCACGAGACGCCGCTGTTCGGCCATGGCGGCGCTCGACGCGAAGCCGAGACGCTTGGCGTGCCGTTCCTGGGCGAGGTACCGTTGCTGCTCGACATCCGCACCACTGCGGACGCCGGCACGCCGATCACCGCGAGCGACCCCAACAGCGTGGCCGCCGGTGCCTACCAGGAGATCGCCGGACGGATCTGGCAGGCGCTGGCGCAACCGGCCGCCGCTGGGCCGCGGATCGTGGTGGAATGACCGCCGGGCCGGCCATCGAGCGGATCCCGTCGCCGGGTCCCGAGGTCGAGGAGGCGATCCTCGCCACCCTGCTCACCTACAACGAGCAGGCCGGCGGGCCGCCGCGCTACGTGCCGGTCGCGTTGGTGGTGCGCGACCCGGCCAGCGGCGCGATCGCCGGCGGGCTATGGGCGGACCTCTATTACGAGTGGTGCTTCGTAAAGCTGCTGGCGTTGCCGGCGGCGCTGCGCGGCCAGGGTCATGGCACGCGGCTGATGCGGGAGGCCGAGGCGATCGCCCGAGACTACGGCGCCACCGGGATGTGGTTAGACACGTTCAGCTTTCAGGCGCGCGAGTTCTACGAGCGGCTCGGCTTTACCGAATTCGCGACGTTGTACGACTACCCGCTTGGGCGCAGCCGGCTCTTTTTGCAGAAGCGACTCTGATTGGAAGAGAAGGCAAGGGCTCTGCGGTTGACCCGTTGGGGGCAGGCGCCCCAAGCCCGCCTGATCGGTCAGGCGTCCTCACCGATTGCTCGGCGGCGCAGGTCACGCAGCCGGTCCTGGCCACCCGGCGTGCGCGGGTCTACCTCCAGCAGCTTCTGCCAGGCCGCGTACGCGCCACGCCAATCGCCGCGGCTTTCGGCCAGGCGCGACAGATCCTGCCAGGCGGCGAAATGCCGCGGCTCGCGCCGGATCACCTCCTGCAGGTCACGCACCCCTCCTTGCGGATCGCCCATGTGCAGGCGCGCGGCGGCCCGGCCGCGCCACGCCTCGAGCAGGTCCGGGTCGAGGTCGAGCGCCGCGTCGTAACTGTCGAAGCTGTCGGTGGCGGCATTCTCCGACAACTCCCGCTGCCCACGCGACAACAGCAGCCGGACGGCCGGGCTGGCCGCTTCGGCCCAGGCGGCGCGCAGCTGCCCCTCGATGGCCACGGCGGCCTCTTCGCTCGGCGCGCCCCGCAAGGCGTTCAGCAGACCGTCCACGGTGGGCTTACCGGCCGTGGCCGCTTTCGGCCGGGTCGCCTCGTTGGGTGGAGCCTGCGCCATTGCCGGCGCGGCCAGCAGCGTGGCCGCCAGGAGCACCGAGAGGGCGTTCCCAGCAATCATGCCGCGGGCCGGACCGCGGGCAGCGCCGCCGGCGCCGGGCCGCCGGCCATCCAGTCGAGCAGTTGCACCGTATGCATGACCGGTACCCCGCCCGCGAGTTGGGTGATGCAGCCGATATTGCCGGCCGCGATCAGGTCCGGACGGGTGCGGCCGATATTCTCCAGCTTGCGCGCCTTGAGCCGCCCCGCGATCTCCGGCTGCACCAAATTGTAGACGCCCGCCGAGCCGCAGCAGAGGTGTCCTTCCGCCGGCTCCACCACCGTGAACCCGGCGCGCTTCAGCAACTGTTTGGGCGCGTCCAGCACCCGTTGCCCATGCTGCAAGCTGCAGGCTGCATGGTAGGCCACCCGCAGCCCTGGGGCGGCCCGCGTCGGCGTGTAGTCCAAGGTCGCGAGGTATTCGGAGATGTCCTTGGCAATCGCCGACACGTGCTCGGCCCGACTGCGCCACGGTTCCGGCTCGGCGCGGAACATGAAGCCGTAATCTTTCACCGTCGTGCCGCAGCCCGACGTGTTGACCAGCACCGCATCGAGCCCCTCGCCCTCGACTTCGCGGGTCCAGCCGGCAATGGCGTTGCGGGCCGTCTGCATCGCCGCCTCGTGCCGGCCCATATGGTGGGTCAGCGCGCCGCAGCAGCCGACGCCGCGGGCGACCACCACCTCGATGCCCATCCGGGTCAGCAGCCGGATGGTCGCCTCATTGATCGCCGGGTCGAGCACGGTTTGCGCGCACCCTGTCAGCAGGGCGACCCGGCCGCGCCGCTCGCCCTGCGCACGATGCACCTGCGGGCGCGCGCTGTCGCCGGCCGGCGGCAGCTTGCCGGGCGCCAGATCCAGCATGGCATGCAGCCGCCCAGCCAACGTCCCGCGGCGCGGCAGCAGCGCCCGGAACGGCTTGGCCAGCCGCGCGCCGGCCACCGCCGCGCGAAACAGGCGCGGGTTCGGCAGCACCCGTGACAGCACGTTGCGCAGCAGGCGCTCCGGCAGCGGCCGATCGTAGGTCTGCTCGATGTGGCGCCGGGCGTGGTCGACGAGGTGCATATAGTTCACCCCCGACGGGCAGGTCGTCATGCAGGCCAGGCACGACAGGCAGCGATCCACATGCCGCACGACCTCCTCGGTCGCCGGCCGGCCGCTTTCGAGCATGTCCTTGATCAGGTAGATCCGTCCCCGCGGGCTATCGAGCTCGTCCCCGAGCAGCACGAAGGTCGGGCAGGTCGCGGTGCAGAAGCCGCAATGGACACAAGTGCGCAGCACCTCGTTGCTGCTGGCGGTGTCGGGATCGCGAAGCTGGGCTTCGGAGAAGGTGGTCTGCACGGCGGGTCAGAGTCCTGCGTAAAGGCGGCCGGGATTGAGGATGCCGTGCGGGTCCATGGCCGCCTTGACCCGGCGGGTGATGCGGGCCAACGGCGCCGGCTCGGGCGGCACGACCTCGACGGCCGCGCGCATCGTGTCAGGCCCGCGCAGCAGGGTCCAGGTGCCCCGAGCCGCGGCCGCCGCGGCCGCCACGCGATCATGCAGCGCGGGTGCGCCGGCCACCCACAGCAGGCCTCCACCCCAATCCATGAACGCGCGCGCCCCCGCCTGCTCGATCGCCTCGAACACGCCCGGGCCGGCAGACGGACGGACCGAGATCCGCCACACCGCATCGCCCGCCGGAGCGTCCAGCGGAACCGCATCGCGGATCGCCCGCCAGGCCGCAAGGCTTGCGTCATGCGGTAGCCGCTCGGCGGCGCCGAACGCGGCCAGGTCGGCGGTGAGCTTGCCGAGGCGGTAGTCGACGCTGGGCGCGAAATCCTCGATCCGCACGAGCGCCACGTCGCCCCGACCCGCCAGGGCCGGCACGCGCTGCGCCGCCGCCACGGGCAGCCAAGCCGCCCCCGACACCCCGTACGGCGAGCCCAGCGCCGCCGACAGGACGGCCACGGCCCGGGTGGCACCCAAACCGTGCAGCACCACGCTTCCGGTCTGCTCGGCGACCGGCAGGACCTTCAGCGTCACCTCCGTCAAGACGGCGAGGGTGCCGTGGCTGCCGGCGATCAGCTTGCATAGGTCAAGGCCGGTCACGTTCTTCAGCACCCGGCCGCCGGAGCGGATCAGCTCGGCCGCGCCATTGACCGCTCGCACGCCCATAACGTGGTCCCGCGTGGCGCCCCAGGCGACCCGGCGCGGGCCGGACAGGTTGGTCGCCACCACGCCACCCAAGGTCTGCGGCCCTTCGCTGCCGAGCAACGCCGACAAGTCGGGCGGCTCGGCGATCAGACCCTGCCCGCCCTCGGCGAGCTTGGCCTCGAGGTCCGGCAACGGGGTACCGGCGCGGGCCGAGATGATCAGCTCCTGCGGCGCATGCAGGGTGACGCCGACCAGGTTGCGAGTGGACAGCGTGCGGGCCGCCTGCACCGGGCGCAGCATGCCACGCTTAGTGCCCCGGCCCTCGATCGCCAGCGGCTCACGCCGGACGGACGCCTCGCGGATGGTGTCGATCAGCCCGGCCTCGTCAACCGGCGCCCCGTCCACCGGCTCGACCAGCGCGAGGCCGGGATACTCCCGCTCAGGCGGCAAGTGGCGCCTGGCCGGCCGGCGAATCCACCAGCGGAAACACCTTGCTGGGATTCAGCAGCCAGTCCGGATCGAACGCCGACTTGATCCGGCGCTGCTGTTCCAGCTCGACCGCGGTGAACTGCACCGGCATCAAGTCGCGCTTCTCGACTCCCACGCCGTGCTCGCCAGTCAGGCAGCCGCCGACCTCGACGCAGAGCTTCAGGATATCGGCGCCGAACGCCTCGGCCTTCTCGAACGAACCCGGCAAGTTCGCATCGAACATGATCAGCGGATGCAGGTTGCCGTCGCCGGCATGGAAGATGTTCGCGACCTTGAGGTCATACTGGTCGCTCATCTCACCAATCCGCCGCAGCACTAGCGGCAACTGACCGGTCGGGATGGTGCCATCCATGCAAAGGTAGTCGGGGCTGATGCGGCCGACGGCGCCGAACGCGCCCTTGCGTCCCTTCCAGATCGCCAGGCTTTCCTCCGGCGACTGGCTCACCTTCATGCTGAGCGGGGCGAACGGCCGGCACAGGTCGGAGATCTTGCCCAGCATCCAATCCTGCTCGGCCACCGACCCTTCGACCTCAATGATCAGCATGGCCTCGGCGTCCAGCGGATAGCCGGCATGGGCGAACGCCTCGCACGCGTGGATCGCCGGCCGGTCCATGAATTCGAGCGCCACTGGGATGATGCCCGACCCGATAATCGCGTCCACGGCGCGGCCGGCGGTTTCGTTGGCATCAAACGCCACCAACATCGCGCGCGCGCCCTCCGGGCTGCGCAGGATCCGGACCGTCACCTCCGTGACGATGGCCAGCATCCCCTCGCTTCCGGTCATGATGCCGAGCCAGTCGTAACCGGCTGCGTCGAGATGGGCGCCGCCGAAGTCGATGATCTCGCCCTCGATCGTGACGGCGCGCAATCCCAACAGGTTGTTGGCGGTGACGCCGTATTTGAGGCAATGCGCCCCGCCGGAATTCATGCCAACGTTGCCGCCGATCATGCAGGCGAGCTGGCTGCTCGGGTCGGGCGCGTAGAAGAAGCCCTCGCCGGCCACGGCCTGGGTAATGCCGATGTTGGTCACGCCAGCCTGCACCGTGGCGGCACGGTCTGGAAAGTCGATCTCGAGGATACGGTTCATGCGCATCATGCCGACCACGACGCTGTCGGCCATTGGCAGGGCGCCGCCCGACAGGCTGGTGCCGGCGCCGCGCGGGATCACCCGGACGCCCTGCTGATGCAGAAAGCGCAGCACAGCGGCCACCTGCTCGGTCGTTTCCGGCAGCACTACCGCGAGCGGAAGCTGTCGGAACGCCGGCAGGCCATCGGTCTCATACGGCTTGAGCCGGAGCGGTTCGGCGATCACGCCGCTGTCCGGCAGCAGCCGGCGCAGACCAGCAACGATCTCGTCGCGGCGGGCGATGATCCCGGGCTTGGGCGGCGGCTGCGCGATCATCGGGGTCCCTCCGGCTTATCAGGCCTAGATGGCTCCCCGGCAACAAACCGGCAAGGGCGGCGGCCTGAAAGGATCGGGCAAACCGGCCCGATCCTGCCTAGCCTTGGCGGGCCTTCATGCGCGGGTTCTTCTTGTTGATGACATAGACGCGGCCATGCCGGCGCACGACGCGGCAGTTCTTGTCGCGGGCCTTGGCCGACTTGAGGCTGTTGCGGATCTTCATCTCAAAACCTAAGCGGCCGCTGGGGCCGGGATGCGAACGGGAGGCGGGTTGCTACCCAGCGGGTCCTTCCCTGTCAAGTCCGAACCCGCCGTGTCAGGTGAACTCCGTCAGCACGTAGCGGACCGTATCGACGCCAGGGACGCTGGGCTGGTGACGGTGCGCGGGACCGGCCGGGATGTGCAGCATGTCGCCCGGGCCGGCCTCGACCGTGTGGGAATCGAACCGATAGCGGATCCGGCCGGACAGGATGAAGATGCTGTGCCCGGTCTCGCACCACGCCGGGTCGGGCGCGTTCGGCAGATCGGGAGCGCGTTCCTGGTAGCGCAAGGCGATGCCGAACCCCGACACCGCCTCCCTCACCTTCAAGCCTGCGCCGTGGGCGGCAAGCGGGTGGTCGGCGGAACGGAACAGATAAGGGCTGTCGGTCATGCCAGCAGGGTAAGCCGGTCCGGGTTGACCGCAAGCGGCTTTGCGCGGATGGGGTGGCGGATGCGCCGCTTCGATTCCTGGTCCCTGTTCCTGGTAATGCTGTTCGCCATCGTCGGGCTATGCGGCCTGTTCGCCAGCTACGCCACCAGCATTCCGCTCGAACGCGGCCTGGCCCGCAGTGCCGCGCTCGACCAGGTCCTCGCAGCCGACGCCGGCACCGACGCGGCGACACGCCTCGAGCGTTTGCGGCCCGGCCTGGGTCCGCTTGCCCCCGACGTGCTCGACGGGACCGGCCCGCTGGCCGACCGCGTCGCTGCCGCCCGGGCGGTGGTACTCGACGAGGAACGGCGCGAGGCCGCAAGCGTCGCCTATCGCACGCGGCTGATGTTGGGCGTCGTCACGATCCTGGCCGCAATCCTCGGCGTCGGCATTCTGGGCCTGGCCCGGCGCACGCCGGCCTGACCGGCTAGCCTGCCGGCTCAGTCGTCGACGGCCGCGAACACGGCCGCGCTTTCGGCCAACATGGCGGGAACGTCCGCTGCTGGATGCGGCCGGCTGAACAGGAAGCCCTGCACCTCGTCGCAGCCGGCCTGGCTGAGCCAGTTCACCTGCTCCATTTGCTCCACGCCTTCGCCGATCGTCCGCATGCCGAGTTCATGCGCGAGGCCCAGCACGGCATGCACGATCGCTGCGCAGTCCCGGCGCTGCGTCGCCTCGCTGACGAACGACCGGTCGATCTTGATCGTATCGAAGGGAAACGACCGGACATGCGACAGGGACGAATAGCCGGTGCCGAAATCGTCCAGCGCGATCCGCAGGCCGAGCGAACGCAGCCCGGTCATCGTTGTGAGCACCCGATCCGACATCTGCATCAGCGCCGTCTCGGTAATCTCGAGTTCAAGCCGCTCGGCCGGCAGCCCCGAGCAGTCCAGGGCGTCGCGCACCGTCTCGACGAGGTGAGCGCTGCCGAGCTGCTTGGGCGACATGTTGGCGAGCAGCCGGATGTGCCGCGGCCATGACGCTGCGTCGCGGCAGGCCCGCCGCAGCACCCAGGCCCCCAGGGGCACCATCAAACCCGAGGTCTCGATGGCGGCGATGAACTCGCCGGCGGCAAGCAAGCCTCGCTCGGGGTGGCGCCAACGCAACAGCGCCTCGAACGCGCTCACCCGGCGCGAGCGCAAATCGATGATCGGCTGGTAGAAGACGTCGAACTGCTCCTCCGCGACCGCGACGCGGAGTTCCGTGATCAGCTTCTGTTCGGCCAGGTAGGAGTCCCGCATCGACGGATCGAAGGACCGCCACCGGCCCCGACCGCCCGCCTTGGCCTGATACAGCGCAAGATCGGCCTGCTGCATGAGATCGCTGCGCGCGGCCTCGATGTCGGGCGAACGGCTGGACGGCAGCACAGCGGCGATGCCCACGCTGACCCCGGACGTGACTTGCTTGCCCAACAGCTCGAATGGCTCGCGCATGGCCTCGACCAGCGAGGCTGCCAGGGGTTCGGCTTCGGACCAGTTCGCCAAGGGTGCGATGAGGATGGCGAACTCGTCGCCGCCGAGCCGGGCTACGGTGTCGCCGGCCCGGGCCAGCCGGCGCAGACGCCGGGCCAATTCCTTTAGCAGTTGGTCCCCGGTCGGGTGACCATAGAGATCGTTCACGTCCTTGAAGCGGTCGAGATCCAGTAGCAGCAAGGCGGCTCCGCCATCCTCCTGCAAGGCGCGGTCGAGGCAGTCTTGGAAGTGGGCGCGGTTGGTCAGGCCGGTCACGAAGTCATGCTGGGCCAGGTAGGTGATCCGTGCCTCGGCCTCGTGCCGCTCGGTCACGTCGGTATGGGTCCGGACGCTGCCGCCGGCTGACAACGGCACGCTCTCCACCTCGATCCACCGGCCATTCGGACGCTGGCGCCGGTAACGTTCCGACCGGTTGGCGGGAGCGGGGCTTTGGAACCGGATACGCGCCCTTTGGTTCGTCTTAGCGAACTCGTTTGCTTGCCACTGAAGCGCCACGACATCGGCAAACATCGGCTTGGTCGCCAGGAAGGCTTCCGACACGCCGATCATCTCGGACGCCTGCTTGTTCGACACCACGATCCGCCCGTCGCCGTCCACCATCTGCAGGCCGCGCCCGACATGGTTCAGGGCGATTGTCATGACGCGCAGCTCGCGTTCCAGGGTCTGCACCCGCTCGCGCCAGCGGCGGGTGGGCAGCCAACTCAGGATCAAGTCGAAGGCACGGCGAACGACGCGCACCGGCACGGGACGTTGCCCCGGGGTCGGGCCGACTGCGTCAGAACTGGCCGCGACTGGCGCCTCGCGAACCGACATGGTGAACTGAAACGTCACGACTTAGGTCCTGTGTTTGCCACCCACCATGCGGCGCGAGGGGCAAGATCTCCTTACCGGGCTTTGGTGAAGAAATCGTTTCGTCCGTAACAGGACCAGCCGCCGCGTATCCGCCCCGGCCGCCTCGTTTCGAGGCGGCCGGGGCGGATCTGTCCGGCTACTCCGTGACGGCCTGAGTCGGCGGTTGCGGCGCGGCGGAACGCCATCCGTTGCCGACCAGCCGCCGCCGGATCTGCTTCGGCCGGGTCGTCTGCACAGCGGCCACATTGTCCGCCGCGGTCTCGGAGAACCGGCGCATTAGCAACGCGCGCTCGGCGTCGTCGCGACGGTTGAGCTGCCAGCGCTGATATCCCGCCGGGATCAGGCGAAGCAGATAGTCGCGTGCCTCGAACCGCAGCAAAGCCCGCCACAACTTGCTGCGCGGATAGAAATAGGAGCGAACGGCCGGGGTGGACTTCAGCATCGACGTAAGAAACCGCTTGCGGTCAAGTACCGGATGCAGGAACGGCGCCCCAGCCACGCTGCCGAGGTCTTCTTCCAGCAGCGGCGGAAACCAGCGGTACCCGTCGACTTGGCCGTATTCTTCAAGCGAGCGCGCCTGCAATCCGGAGCGGGCGATTTCGGTCGGAATGAACACCTCGGCGTTCGGCCAAAAGCCGACATCCGGCGCGCCGGCCATCTCACGGCGGCGGCGGGCCAGGGTTTCGAGTGCATGCCGGGAGAACGCGGTCAGGCAGATCAGGGACCCCTTCAGCTCCTCGAGCGGATAGGTTTGCCGGTGATAGATCGTCCAGAACCAATCGTTCTTTTCCTCCCCGAGTGGAAGGTGCAGCAACTCGGTCCCTTCCGCGGCCATCCGGCTGATCAACTGCTCGAAGCTCGTCCGCACGACGACGTCGTATTCGACGAATACGTAGTAATCGTAGTCGGGATGCCGCTCCTGGAATTGGTAGTGCGCGTAGTCCGGGTTCCACCACAGCAGCGAGCCCTTTTCGAAGCGGTCGGCGAACCCCATCGACACGATCTCGGCGTTGCTGGTGCGGACGACGCGGTCGAACGGCACCGGCCCGACCGAGCCGTTGGTTTCATCGATCGAGATGAAGAAGTCGCCGGAGCCGCACACCGCCTGGCAGCGGGTGGCCTGCCGCTGCACGAACGGGTCCCACATATAGGTCTTGAAGACGACGGCGAAGCGCATGGGTTTGGACCCGTCTTGGCTGGGGTGGAACGACGAAATTCGGGTGGTGGGAACGAGGCTCCCGGTCGCTCGGGTCATGTCACCAAACCCGCAACGACGGCCGACGCCGTCGGGCTGACGGCCAGGGCGGGCTGCAGCGAGGCAACCGAGCGCGCGACCGCACTACGGCGGACGGGCCTGGCGAACCGGGCCATTTCCTCGCGCAGCACCGTGACCACCTCGACCCGGTCGTGCGCGGTCATGCTGTCGAACAGCGGCAGGCTGATGATGCGGGCGCCCACGTCGTCCGACACCGGCAGCGCGCCGCCGAGCGTATTGCCGGCGAAGTAGTCCTGCTGCAGCACGTGCGGGCTGAAGTAGGTCGCGCAGCCGATGCCGCGCTGCTGCAACGAGGCGACAAGGTCGGCTCGATGTGGTGCCAGCACCCAGGGTAGCATTGCGGGTGCAAACTGGTGCGCTTGGTGACCCGGCAGTTGGGTCTGGAACGTCAGCTCCGGCAGGGCGTCGCGGTAGCCCTGCATCAAGGCCGAGCGGCGCGCCAGCATGGCGTCGTTCTCGCCGAGCCGCAGGTGCGCCATCGAGTGCGCTCACTTCGCTCAGCTTGGCGTTCAGCCCCGGCATGGTGGCAACGCGCGGCTTGCCGAAGCCGAAGTTGCACATCTGCCGCAGGGTCGCGATCGCCGCGGGGTCGGCGCTGTAGATCACCCCGCCCTCGCCGGTGGAAAACGACTTGGTGGCGTGCATCGAGTAGACGATCAGCCCGCGATACCCGGTGCCGTAGCCGCGTCCGTCGGACGCGACGGTGCCGAGCGAGGCGGCGGCGTCCACGACCACGGGGATACCGTGGCGCGCGGTCAGCGCCGTGTAGCGCGCGAGGTCGAGGTCGAAGCCGAACGTGGCATACGGCATGACGACGGCGATGTCGGCGCCGTACTGGGCGATCAGCCGCTCCTCATGGGCCGGGTCGGCGGTCCAGGTGGCCGGGTCGATGTCGCAGAACAGCGGCGTCAGCCCGCACCACATGGCCGCCTGCGCGGCGGCGGCGAAGGTGAAGGACGGCATCAGCGCGTATTTGGTGCCGACCGGGCGGCCGCCGATCGCCTGCTGCACCGCCAGCATCAGGCCGATGGTGGCGTTGCACACGGTCACACAGGCGCCGTCGCCTCCGAACATGCGGGCGACCATGTCCTGCTCGAACGCGGTGTTGGCCGGTCCGAAATTGCTGAAGATGCCGCTGTCCTCGATGGTGCGGAGGCGGTCGGCGGCTTGGCTCAGCCGGGGCGGGTTCGGCCGGATCAACGGAACGGTCATGTCAGGGCGACCTCGGCAACCACAGGCTGGCCGGCCGCGATCGCCGCGTCGAGCAGCAACGGCGCCGGATCGATGGTGGCAAGCACCGCGTTGACGATCAGCGAGCCGACGTCGTGCTGCCACAGCCACAAGCCGTTGGCCTGGCCGCGAAAGCTCGCCTCCCCGCCCAGCCTGCCGCGAGGAACGAAACCGGCCGCGAGGCCGATCCCGAACAGGCCGGGGATCGGCTGCTCGCCGGCGTCCAGCACGCGGCATTGGCCGTCAACCATCGGCCGCTGCGGCCCGGTTTGCGACCACAAAGTGATCGGCTGGCCGTTCCAATCGAGGACGGCCAAGCCGCGCGGGCGGTAGCCCAGGGCTGCGATGACGAGGTCGGCCTCGTCGAGCAGGCGCGCCGCCTGCGCGTCGTCGGCGGCGAGCTGATGCAAGCGGAGCCTCGGTTCCGGAGTGCGGCCGCCGAGGCCGCGCGCCTGCATGACCAGCTCGCGGGAGTCGAGCCGGAAGCCGGCGAAGCGGAACACCTTGCCGCTGATCGGGCAGACGTCGTCTTCGGACCATTCGGTGTAGTCCTCGGCCAGGGCCGAGGCGCGATCGGGGTAGTAGATTCGCAGGGGGCGGCGGTGCAGGAGCGATACGCCGCCGGCGCCGAAAGCCACCCGCGGCATGCGGTTCAGCAGCGCGTGCGCCACGGCCGCGGCACTCGTCGAGCCGCCAACGACCACCACACGCGGTTCCTGCTTGCCTTGCAGCAGGTCGGCGACATGCGCGAGCCCGCCGGTCGCCAGCACGTCGCCGGATTGCATGAGGCGGTCGCCGCACCGTTGCAGCAGGGATACCCCACCCACCATCTCGGCCGCGAGTCGCTCGACCGGCTGATGCGCGCCGGTCGCGACGACGAGGTTGCGCGCCAGCAACGTGCGCTCGTGGCCCGTATGGGCGTGGCGCACAAGCACGCTCCAGCCATCGGCAACGCGCGACGCGGCAACGACGTGATGGTCGGCAAGCACCTGGCTCGCAGGGTGCTCCGTAATGATCCGCTCCATCGCGTCGCCGACCAGGCCCAAAAAGCGCCCGGCGTCACGCAGCGCGACCGCGCCGTCCCCGGCCTCAGCGAGCTTCTGGGTCAGCGGGTGGTCGTTGAGTTGGGTGAGCTCGGTTTCGCCGTCGGCCAGCAAGCAATCCACGAACGTGCGGCCGCTGCTGTCGGAATTGATGCCATAGCCGCCGATCGACCCGCAGCCGAGCCGGTCCGATTGCTCGATGATCGCAACTCCGCCATCGAGCAGGGCCGCGAGCTCGCCGGTACGATGCGCGGCGAGCAACGGGGCCAAGCCAGCCGGGCCGCCGCCGACGATTACCAGGCCTAGGTACTTGGGCTGAGTTCGCATCACTGAAGCTCCTCGAAACCGTCCGCCACGTCCCCGGCACAATTTCATGTTAGATTAGCAACGATCTATGGCGTTCTTAGCTTCTGTCAATCCACCGTGAAAACCAAAATCTTTGTGAGCACATGATATTTCGTACTTGCAATAGATACTGGCTCATGATCGGCTCGGCGAGTTCACGTCTGCCTTGCTAATCGTTAGTTTACTCCTTACAGATGCCGCGAAACCGCGCGGTCGCAATGAACATCTCGTTAGACCCATCCTGACTGACAACGCGGCAATTTTTAGGCCGCGCCGACAGGATTCGAGCCAGCCGGCCGGTCCCAACCCTGTCAAGTTTCACTAACGCGAGGGCGTTGCACTCGTTCGTGTGAGTACGTCGGATCCCTAGCGGCGCGGGGCATCGTGCTGCCCGCTTCGGCCTCGCCGCCTCCCTGTCAGCAAGGGACTGACACGGGCGACAGGGCCGGCGCAATTCTCCCGTCCCAGGAAAGACGCGCTCACGGGCCGCCCGCTTCCCTTCCGTCGGGCACTGTTGCGCCGAACCCACAAGCCGCGGCGATGCGGGCCGCCGGGCGCGATCGTCAGGCGGTGACGCGCACCACGGTCACAGCCGCCCGCCCGCCGGCAGGCTCGACGACGTCGCCGGGTTCGGCGGCGCTCAGCGCTTGCGCCAGCGGCGCCGTCCACGCCAGCAGGCCCTGCGCCGGATCCGCCTCGTCCTCACCGACGATCCGGTAGTTTGCCTCGCTGCCGTTGGCGCGGCGGATCGTCACGAGGCAGCCGAACCCGACCCCATCGGGCAGAGCCGGCGGCTCGACAAGCTGGGCAGTCGCCCGTCGCGCCCGCCAATAACGCAAGTCGCGCGCGACAGCCGCTCGAGCCGGATCGTCGGCCGAGCCGCGCTCGATCAGCCCGGCCAAGCGCGCAACCTCGGCGTCGATCAGCGCGAGGCCGCGCCGGGTTACGAGGTTGGGCGCGTTGCTGATGGGGCGCTCCGGCAGCAAGGCAGCGTTCTTGTCGGCGGCGTCCTCGGACACAAAGGCTCGGCTCATAGCCGGCACGATGGACCAACTCGCGCCCGGGCCACAACGCGCCGCACTACGCCGTCCGGCGCATCCTCGCCGTCCCGCTCGCGGCCCCGCCCTGCGCATTGCACAGCCAGTCCGGGTCCAATACCGTTAACCGTCCCGCATCGACCATCCGTAATCCGTCCAGCGAGAGGCGGCGAGCGAAGACCTCAGGGGAGGAACGTGGCATGCCGAACATGGAACCTGGACGGCGCGAGCTGCTTGAGCAGGCTGCGGCGGCGTGCTCCTCGGGCTCGGCGTCGGCAGCCTTCCCGCACAAGCGGCAACCGCCGGGGAGCCGGTGGCGCGCGGCGGGATCGACACCGTGCTGCGCCGAGCCGCCGACGCGCGCGAGGTGCCCGGCGTCGTCGCCATGGCGGCCAACGGCAAGGGAGTGTTCTACGAGGCTGCGTTCGGAACCCGCAATCTCGCGCATGGCCCGGCGATGACGCTGGACACGCTGTTCCGGATCGCCTCGATGACCAAGCTGGTGACGTCGATTGCGGCCATGCAGTTGGTCGAACAAGGCCGGCTTGCACTGAACGAGCCGGTGCCGCCGATCGATGCGGCGTTGAGCGCGCCGCAGGTCCTGGACGGGTTCGACGCAGGCGGCACGCCCAAGCTCCGTCCGGCCAAGGGGCCGATCACCTTGCGCCACCTGCTGACCCATACCGCCGGGTTCAGCTACGAGCAGTGGGACGCCAACACGGCCCGCTACGTGCAGGCGAGCGGCATGCCGTCCACCAGCACCGGCAAGCTTGCCTCGCTGCGGCTGCCGTTGGTGTTCGACCCGGGTACCCGCTGGGAGTACGGCATCAACATCGATTGGGTCGGGCAGATCGTCGAACGGATCAGCGGGCAGACGCTCGACGCCTACGTCGCCGAGCACGTCACCGCACCGCTCGGCATGAAGGACACGTCGTTCTCGCCCACCTCCGAACAGCGCGCGCGACAGGCCAGCTACCACCAACGCATGCCGGACGGCTCGCTGCAGCCGCAACCGCTCGAGACGCCGTTCACGCCGGAGTTCTGGGCCGGCGGCGGCGGCCTCTACTCCACCGCGTCCGACTACCTGACGCTGCTGCGGGCGGTGCTGGGCGGCGGCGCCCTGGAGGGCACGCGCATCCTGCGCACCGAGACGGTGGCGTCCATGAACAAGAACCAGATCGGCGACCTCGAGGCCGGGATCCTCAAGACCACCCTGCCCGCGCGGTCCACCGACGTCGACTTCTTCCCCGGCCGAAGCCTGAAATGGGGTCTGGGCTACATGATCAACATGCAGGCCGGCCCCAATGGCCGCAGTGCCGGCAGCCTCACCTGGGCCGGGCTGTTCAACACCCATTATTGGATCGACCCGGCCCGCGACCTTGCCGCCGTCATCATGACCCAGGTGCTGCCATTCGGCGACGGGCCGACGATGCGGCTGTATGGCCAATACGAACGGAGCCTGTACCGACGCCATGGGCGCGGCATAATCCCCCCCGGCATGAGCGGCATGAGCGGCATCTTCCGGCTCGACGGCAAGGCTGCGATCGTTACAGGCGCCGGCTCGGCCGGGCCGGGCTGGGGAAACGGCAAGGCCACGGCGGTGCTGCTGGCGCGGCAGGGCGCGGCGGTGTTCGCGATCGACAACCGCGCCGAGGCGGTCGAGGAGACGCTGGCGATCATCCGCGCCGAGGGCGGCAGCGCCACCGCCCACGTGGCCGACGTCACCGTGGCGGACGAGGTGGCGGCGGCGGTCGACGCCTGCATCGCCGCGCACGGGCGGCTCGACATCCTGGTCAACAATGTCGGAGGTTCGCACCCCGGCGGCGCCGAAAGCATGGCCGAACCGGATTGGGATCGGCAGCTCGACATGAACCTCCGCAGCGCCTTCCTGTGCTGCAAGTTCGCCCTGCCGCATCTGCGCCGGCACGGCAGCGGCGCGATCGTGAACCTGTCCTCGATCGCCGCGCTGCGGATGAGCGCAGGCCGCCCCCACGTGGCCTACAGCGCGGCGAAGTATGGGGTGATCGCCATGTCGAAATCGATCGCGATGGAGCACGCGCAGGCCGGCGTGCGCTGCAACACGGTCGTGCCGGGCCTGATGCACACGCCGCTGGTCGAAGCCCGGCTGGTGCGTCAGCTCGGCGCCAACGACGCCGAGCAGCTGATCGCCCGCCGCAACGCCCAAGTGCCGATGGGCAAGATGGGCGATGCCTGGGATGTGGCGCACGCGGTGCTGTTCCTGGCGTCCGATGAAGCGCGGCACATCACCGGGACCGAGCTCGTTGTCGACGGCGGCATCTCGGCCGCCATGCCCTGACGGCGGGCCCGCGCCCTCGAGCTCCCCTCAGCGGTAGAGGAACGCCGAGTCGTCGAGGTCGATTGCGGGAAACGCGTCCTTCTCCGCCCAATGGTCCTGGGTGTGCTGCCACTCCGGCTTGTCGCCCCGCTTCGGCAGCAAATGCAGGCCGCGCTGCAGGTAGCCAGGATTGAAATCCTCGGTGTCCATCCACGGCGATAGCTTCATGTCCCGGTCCTCGGGCCGGAGCGCGACCGTCACCTTGCGGGCGTTCCGGGCCCGCATGTGCTGCAGCAGCCGGCAGACGAAATCGGCGACCAGGTCGGCGCGCAAGGTCCAGCTCGCCCGGAAGTAGCCGAACACCCATACGAGGTTCGGCACGCCGGTGAACATCATGCCGCGATAGGTGACGGTGTCGGAAAACACCAGCGGTTCGCCATCGACCGAGAATGCGATGTCGCCGAGCACGTTCAGGTGGAACCCGGTCGCCGTGACCACGATGTCCGCCGGCAGATGGGCGCCGGAGGCAAGCTGCAAGCCGGTCGGCGTGAAGCGCTCGATCCGGTCGGTCGCGACCGAGGCCTTGCCCGACCGGATCGCCTGGAACAGGTCGGCGTCGGGGATGAAGGCGAGCCGCTGCTGCCACGGCCGGTAGTTCGGGGTGAAGTGCGTGTCCACGTCCACGTCGGGCCCGAGGTGCAGCCGGGCCTGCTCGAGCAACTCGTCCCTGACCTTGTCGGGCTCGGTGAAGGTGCGGCGGGTGAACTTCGCCTGCTCCTGCTGGATCTTGCGCCGCACTACCTCGTGGATCCAGGTCTCGTCGATCCCGAGCTCGCGCAGCTCGTCGGCGATCTCGATGGCGTTGCGCCCGGTGCGGAACCAGGTCGGGGACCGCTGCAGCATCGTCACGTGCTCACAGCGTCCGGCGAGCGCCGGCACGATCGTGGCCGCGGTAGCGCCGGACCCGACCACGACGACGCGCTTGCCGCTAACGTCCAAGTCGTCCGGCCAGGTCTGCGGATGGACGATGCGGCCGGCGAACTCTGCCATGCCGGGCCATTCCGGCGTGTAACCCTCGGCATGCCGGTAGTAGCCCTGGCACATCCATAGAAAGCCGGTCGTGATGCGGAACGCTTCGCCGGTGTCGGTGCGGGTGACGTCGAGCGTCCAGAGATTGTCTGCGCTCGACCAGGACGCAGCAGCGATCTTGTGGTGATAGCGGATGTGCCGGTCGAGGTCGTTCTCGTCGATCACCTCGCCCATGTAGTTCAGGATCTTGTCCGCGGTGGCGATCGGAGCCCCGACCCAGGGCTTGAACCGGTAGCCGAAGGTGTACAGGTCGCTGTCGGACCGGATGCCGGGGAAACGATGGGTGCGCCAGGTTCCGCCGAAGCCGCCCTGCTCCTCTAGCACGACGAAACGCGTCCCGGGGCATTGGGTAACGAGATGATAGCTGGCGCCGATGCCGGAGATCCCGGCGCCGACGACGATGACATCGAAGTGCTCGGCCTCGCTCGGGCGGCGGGCGACGGGGAGCGTTGCGGCTTCGGACATCGTTGGCTCTCCCTGGAAACTAAGCGAACGCCCAGCGCAAGGTGCGGGCGATCCCGAGCGTACCGGCGCGCACCAGCGGGCGGCTCACCGGAGCCGACAGCCCGTGCATGCGCCGCGCCCAGTCCGGCAGCAGATCGACGCCGGCCTGCATCGTCAAGACCTGCAGCGGCTCGGCCAGCCGGTTCGGCGCCGGCTGGTTCAGCACCAGCCCGGCGACTTCGCGGGTGCGGACGTCGCACACCATCTGCGGCCGCATCGCCGCCACCAGGTCGCGCGCCTCGGCCCGCGAGCGCGGGATCGGGTCGGCGCCGAGAGCCGCGGCCATTTGCGCCATCTCGGCGTAGTAGCGGTCCTGCTCGGCCCCGCTCATGCGCGGCTCGGCGTAGCGGACCCAGGCGCCCAGGAAGCTCGACGCTTCGGTGACATGCACCCAGGCCAGCAACGCCGGATCGTTGGCCTCATACGGGCTGCCGTCCGGCAGGGTGCCGCGGACCCGGTCGTGGATGCTGCGCACGCGGGCGATCACGGCCTCCGCCTCGTCGCGGCCGCCATACGTGGTGAGCGCAATGAACCGCGCCGTGCGCCGCAGCCGGCCATGCATGTCGGCGCGGAAGTTGGAATGGTCCCATACGCCGGCCAGAACCGCCGGGTGCAGCATCTGCAGCAGCAACCCGGATACGCCGCCGACCAACATGGAGGTGACGTCGCCATGCACCCGCCAGGCAACCGAGCGTGGGCCGAATAGGCCGTCGGTTCGCCGCTTGACCGGACTTTCGCCCCGAGTGCGGTCGTTGAACAGCGCGACCACCTCGGCGGCAATGGCCTGCTTCAGCGGCCGTGTGACGGCGTTGCGCAGCGACGGGAACGGCGGAGCGGCAATGCGAGGGTAGGCCATCAGCGGCCGCGGGCGGGGCGGGAAGCGTACAACATATGCTCTTGATGATGGGATCGCCGGGCCGTTCCGCAATGCGTCAGGCCGCCAGCCGCCGCACTTCCCGCCACTGCCAGAACAGCAGGATCGGCACGCCCCAGGCCAGGTCCTTGCCGCGGCGCAGCAGCGACACCGCCAGTGCGAGGTCGGCCGGCACGCCGAACAGCGCGCCGACACCGACATAGCCGGCTTCCTGCACACCGGCCGCGCCCGGCACCACGAAGGCGGCCGCGACCAGCGCGTCCAGCAGCGCCTCGAGCGCCAGCATGGGCAGCAGATCGACCTCGGCGCCGAGCAGCCGCAAGCTGACCCAGGTGCCGGCGCCGGTCGCGAACCAGCCCGTCAGGTGCAAAGTCGCCGCGACGCCGAGGCGCCGCGTCTGGTAGAGCCGGGCCAGCTCGGCCTGAGACGACCGATGCCGCCGCTTTTTGCGAACCACTCGCCGAGCAGCCGCACGCCCAGCAGCCGCAGGCCGCGTCCGATCCGCCGCCGTTGCCATAGCCCGGCCCCCAGGCAGGCCAGCGCGACGGCGACGCCAGCCGCCAGCGGCGCCGCAACCGAAGCGCCGGCGCCCAGCGGTCGCAGCAGGACCAGGACCGCCACGCCGAACAGCGCGAACAGCAACTGCGCCAGGATCTCGGCGGTGACGTCCACCACGGTGCCCGCCGCGGCAGCCGGCCACGGCACGCCGTGGAGCGTCATCGCCCGGGCGCCGATCACGTAGCCGCCGATCGGGCTGAACGGCAGGCACGTGGTGGCGGCGTCCCGCACCATCCGTCCCCAAACCAGCAGCCCGGCCGGGACCTCCGGCATGACCGCGGCCCAGGCGAGCCCAAGCAGCAGGAAGATGCCCGCCTGCAACGGCAGCAGCAGGCCGAACCCGCCCCACCCCACCGAGACCGTCGCCGTCCACACCGCCCCCACGTCGAACCAGGCGACCAGCAGCAGCGCCGCGCCGATGCCCGCGAGCGCCAACAGGAGGGGCAGTTTCCGCATATCTGCCCGCCCCTACACCACCACGCCCGGTCCAGGCTATAGACGCCGGCCATGTCCGATTCCCCCACCCTCGTCACCGGCGCCACCGGCTTCGTCGGTTCGGCCGTCGCCCGCGCGCTGCGTGACCGCGGCCACGCGCTGCGGTTGCTGACCCGGGCGGGCAGCGACCGCACCCTGATCGACGGCATCGGCGAGCCCGTGGTGGGCGACCTGCGCGAGCCCGCGAGCCTCGCCGCCGCGGTGGGGGGCTGCCGGTTCGTGTTCCACGTCGCGGCCGACTACCGGCTCTGGGTGCCCGATCCCGGACCGATGATGCAGGCCAACGTGGACGGTACTACCGCCCTGCTGCGCGCCGCCCGCGACGCCGGGGTCGAGCGGATCGTGTACTGCAGCAGCGTCGCCGCCCTCGGCCTCGTGGGCGACGGCACGCCGGGCACCGAGGACACCGAGGTCCATCCGGAGACGATCGTCGGCGTCTACAAGCAGTCCAAATATCGCGCCGAGCAGGCAGTGCGTGCGCTGGCCCGCGACGAAGGCGTGCCGGTGGTGATCGTGAACCCGTCCACGCCGGTCGGCCCGCGCGACATCAAGCCGACGCCGACCGGGAAGATGGTGCTGGACGCCGCCGCCGGGCGCATGCCGGCCTACATCGACACCGGGCTCAACATCGTCCACGTGGACGACGTCGCCCGCGGCCACCTGCTGGCGCTGGACCGCGGCCGCATCGGCGAAGCCTACATCCTGGGCGGAACCGATTTCGGCATGGCGGCGATGCTGGCGCTGGTGGACGAGGTCGTGGGGCGTCCGACCGCCCGGCGGGTGCGGCTGCCGAATGCCGCGCTGTATCCGGTCGCGCTCGGCATGGAAGCGGCGGCGCGGGCATTCGGGATCGATCCGCTCGTCACCCGCGAGATGCTGGCGATGGGCAAGAAGCGGATGTTTTTCAGCAGCGCCAAAGCCGAGCGCGAGCTGGGCTACACCGCTCGCCCGGCCCGCGACGCCTTCGCCGACGCGGTCGCCTGGTTCCGCGAGCAGGGCCGGCTGTGAGGGCGGCGCTGATGCCCGTGGTGACGGTCGTCGCCGCGCTGTCGCTGCTCGCCTGGATCTACCTGCTGGCCTTGCATGGCCGGTTCTGGTCCGCCGGGCCGATCCTGGCAGCCGGTGCGGCCGCCTTCGCTGCCGCCGATGGACGTCGTGATCCCCGCGCGCGACGAGGCCGACGGGATCGAGGCGGCGCTGCGCTCGCTGCTGGCGCAGGACTATCCGGGCGAGCTGCGCGTCACCCTGGTGGACGACGGCAGCAGGGACGGCACCGGCGCCATTGCCCGCTCGCTGGCCGACCCGCGCCTGACCGTGATCGACGGCACCCCCCGACCGGCCGGTTGGAGCGGCAAGCTGTGGGCGGTTTCGCAAGGCATTGCCGCCGGCCGCGCCGGCCTGCTGTTGCTGAGCGATGCCGACATTGTGCACGATCCGCTGCACCTCGCCACGCTAGCAGCAAAACTCGAGACCGGGCTCGACCTGGTGTCCGAGATGGTGGAGCTGCGTTGCCTGACCGGGGCCGAACGCGAGCTCGTCCCGGCTTTCGTCTACTTCTTCGCGCTGCTTTATCCGTTCGCCCGGGTCAACGATCCCCGCAGCAAGGTCGCCGCCGCGGCTGGCGGCACGTGCTGTTGCGGCGCCCCGCGCTGGAGCGGATCGGCGGCATCGAGAGCCTGCGCGGCGAGCTGATCGACGACGTGGCCCTGGCTCGCCGGATCAAGCGCCACGGTCCGATCTGGCTCGGGCATAGCAAGCTCGCCCGCAGCGTGCGGCCTTATACCGGCTACGGCGACATCTGGCGCATGGTCGCGCGCACCGCCTACGTGCAGCTGCGCTTTTCGCCGCTCCTGCTGATCGGGACCATCCTGGGCCTGGCGCTGGTGTTCTTGGCTCCGGTGGTGATCGTGGTCACCGGCCCGAGCCTGGCTCGAAAGCTGGCATGGCTCGCCTGGTTCGCCATGGCGGCGTCGTATGCTGCCGACGCTGCAACGCTTCGGGCTCCGCCGGATCTGTCGCCTTCAGCCTGCCGTTCGACGCCCTGTTCTACATGGCGGCCACGGTCGGCTCCGCCATCGACCACCACCGCGGCCGCGGCGTGCAGTGGCGCAACCGGCGCTACGAGAAGGCCGGCGCATGAGCGCCAGCGTGGAAGCCGCCTCGGGCAAGGACCGCGGCGACGAGAACTTCCCGGTCGGCTCCATCCTGATCCGCCCGGCGCTGCGGCCGCACGTGCATGCCTTCTACGCCTTTGCCCGCAACGCCGACGACATCGCCGACAGCCCCGACCTCGCCGCCGACGACAAGCTGGCCCGGCTGCAGGTGATGGAGGACGTGCTGCTCGGCCGCATGGCGGACGGTGCGCCGAGCGCTGCCGGCCTGCGCCGCAGCCTCGATGCCACCGGCGTCACCCCGCGCCACGCGATCGACCTGCTGGCCGCCTTTCGCCAGGATGCCACCAAGCGCCGCTACGCGAGCTGGGCCGAGTTGCTCGACTATTGCCGCTTGTCTGCCATGCCGGTCGGCCGCCACGTGCTCGACTTGCACGGCGAGGACCCGGCTACCCATGTGCCGAGCGACCCCCTCTGCGCCGTGCTGCAGGTGCTGAACCACCTCCAGGACGGATCGAAGGACTTGGCCGCGCTCGACCGCTGCTACCTGCCGCTTGACCTGCTCGACGCCGCCGGCGCCCGGGTGGAGGACCTGGCCGGCCCGGCCGAGACGCCCGGCCTGCGCCTCGTGTTCGGGCAGCTGCTCGACGAATGCGACCGTTTGGTAGCCGCGGCGGCCGCCCTGCCGCGTGTCGTGCGCGACCGGCGCCTGCGGATCGAATGCGCCGTCATCGTCGGCCTCGCCCGGCGGCTGGCGCGCCGCCTGCGCGCCGGCGACCCGGTTGCGGGCCGGGTCAAGCTGCTCAAGCAGGACGTGGCCGGCAGCATGCTCGATGCGACGCGCCACGTTTGGCGCGCCGATGCGGCCGGTCTCGCGGCATGAAGGCCCTGAACGCCGACCCGGCCGACCTTGCCGCCGTGGAGACCATCGTCAAGCGCGCCGGGACCTCGTTCCACCGTGGCATGAAGGTGCTGCGGCGTGACCGCCGGGCGGCGATGTATGCGATCTACGCGTTCTGCCGCATCGTCGACGACGTCGCCGACGAGCCGGCGCCGCTGCCGCACAAGCTGGCCGGGCTCGAGGCTTGGCGGACGCGCATCGCCGGGGTGTTCGCCGGCCACGCCGACGACCCGGTCACCCGCGTGCTGGTCCCCGCGGTCCAGCGCTACGGCCTGCGTCAGGACGACTTCCTGGCCGTGATCGACGGCATGGCGATGGACACCGAGCAGCCGATCGTCGCGCCGGACCTGGCCACGCTCGACCTCTATTGCGACCGGGTCGCCGCCGCCGTCGGCCGGCTGTCGGTGCGCGCCTTCGGGGACGCCTCGCCGGACGCCGACCAGGTCGCCTGGCACCTCGGCCGCGCGCTGCAGCTCACCAACATCCTGCGCGACGTGTCCGAGGATGCGGCCCGTGGCCGGCTCTATCTGCCGCGCGAATGGCTCGACGAGGCCGGCGTGCCGCCCGACCCGGACGAGGCGCTGCGGCACAAGGCGCTGCCGGCGTTGTGCGCCCGGATGGCGGCCGCAGGCGCACCGCCATTTCGGGCAGGCCGAGGCGGCCATGGCTGCGATGCGACCCGCGCGCCATGAAGCCCGCCCGGCTGATGGGCGCGACCTACGCCGCCTTGCTGGAGCGCGCTGCAGCAGCGGGGCTGGTCGGATCCGGACCGGCCGGTGTCGCTGAGCAAGTGGCAGAAGCTCTGGATCGCGCTTGAGGCACCTGTGAACCACGTCCACGTGCGTCGGCGCCGGCTTGGCCGGGCTGGCGGCCGCGCTCAGCCTCGCCGAGGCCGGCGTCGCCGTCACGGTGCACGAGGCGGGGCCGCAGGCAGGCGGGCGCTGCCGGTCCTACTTCGACCGCGCGCTCGGCTGCCGGCTGGACAACGGCAACCACCTGCTGCTGTCCGGCAACCGCGCCACCTTCGGCTTCCTGGACCAGGTCGGCGCGCGCGACACCCTGACCGGGCCCGGCGACGCCGCTGTTCCCGTTCATCGACCTCGCCACCGGCGAGCGCTGGACGTGCGGCCGAATGCCGGCCGCCTGCCCTGGTGGATGCTCGCCCGCCGGCCGGCGCGTGCCCGGCATGCGCGCTGCGCGACGCCCTGCCGGCGCTCGGCCTGCACCGGGCGCCGCCGGCAGCGACCGTCGCCGGACGTGCTGCGGCCCGGCGTGCTGTACCGGCGCCTGCTCGAGCCGCTGGCGATCGCCGCCCTGAACACGCCGCCCGACGAAGGCAGCGCCCGCCTGCTGGGCGCCGTCGTGCAGGAGACGCCTGGCCGCCGGCGGCGCCGCCTGCATCCCGGCGTTCCCGCGCGAAGGCCTGTCCGAAAGCTTCGTCGACCCGGCGGTCGCCTGGCTGCGCGGCCATGGCGCCGTCGATCCGGCTCGGCAGCCGGATCGCCGCACTCGACCGCTGGAGGCACGCCGTGTCACGGCACTGGGCGACATCGCGGTCGGCGCCGACGAGGCCGTCGTGCTGGCCGTTCCCGCCCCGGTGGCGACCGCGCTGCTGCCGGGCTTGCAGGCGCCGGACCGGTTCCAGGCCATCCTCAACGTGCATTACCGAATCGACGCCGACCCGGGCCCGGCCGGCTTCATCGGCCTGGTCGGCGGCACGGCAGAGTGGGTGTTCGTCAAGCCGGGCGTCGTCAGCGTCACGATCAGCGCCGCGAATCGCGCCGTGGACACACCCCCTGATGCTTTGGCGCAACAGGTGTGGAGCGATGTGCGTGCTGCACTGCAGCTTGACACAACCCATCCCCCCTATCGCGTCGTAAAGGAGAAGCGGGCGACGTTCGCCGCAACCCCGGAACAGGAGGCTCGACGACCTGTGACCCGAACGGCGCTCCGCAATCTCGTCTTGGCGGGCGATTGGACGGCCACCGGCTTGCCCGCAACGATCGAAGGTGCCATCAGGTCCGGCCGGGCCGCTGCCGCCGCCATTCTTTGAGGTGTTAATTCAAATCACCATGCCACCTGATGTCAGCATTCCCGACCTGGCCAGCAGCCCAGGTCTGTTTACTCGTCTCGACCCGCACTTCGATCGCCTCGCTCGAGATGGCCATCGAGGGCGCGTCCGCGGCGCTGCTGCGGCTGCAGAATCCGGACGGCCACTGGGTGTTCGAGCTCGAGGCCGACGCGACCATCCCGGCCGAATACGTGCTGCTGGAGCACTACCTCGACCGCATCGACGCGCCGCTGCAGGCCAAGATCGGCGTCTACCTGCGCCGCATCCAGGGCGAGCACGGCGGCTGGCCGCTGTTCCATGACGGCGCCTTCGACATGTCCGCCTCGGTCAAGGCCTACTTCGCGCTGAAGGCGATCGGCGACGACCCCGACGCGCCGCACATGGCCCGCGCCCGCCGAGCGATCCTGGCCAAGGGCGGCGCCGCCCGCACCAACGTGTTCACGCGCATCCAGCTCGCCTTGTTCGGCCAGGTGCCGTGGCGCGCCACCCCTGCGATGCCGGTCGAGATCATGCACCTGCCGCGCTGGTTCTTCTTCCACCTGTCGAAGGTCTCGTACTGGTCGCGCACCGTGCTGGTGCCGTTGCTGGTGCTGATGGCGCTGCGGCCGCGGGCCCGCAACCCGCGCGGCATCTCGCATCCAGGAGCTGTTCGTCACGCCGCCCGACCAGGTCACCGACTGGATCCGCGGCCCTTACCGCAGCGCCTGGGGCCCGGTGTTCAAGGCCGTCGACTCCGTCGTGCGCGTGGCCGAGCCGCTGTTTCCCAACGCATCCCGGCAGCGGGCCGTCGACCAGGCCGTCGCCTTCGTCACCGAGCGCCTCAACGGCGAGGACGGGCTGGGCGCCATCTACCCGGCCATGGCCAACAGCGTGATGATGTTCGACGCGCTCGGCTACGCCGCCGACCACCCCGAGGCGGCGACCGCCTGGGGCTCGGTACGCAAGCTGATGGTCGAGACCGCGGACGAGGCTTATTGCCAGCCCTGCCTATCGCCGATCTGGGACACCAGCCTGGCCGGCCATGCGGTGGCCGAGGCCGAAGGCGGCGCCAGCCCCGAGGTCGACGCCGCCTGCGCCTGGCTCGCCGAGCGCCAGGTCACCGACCTCAAGGGCGACTGGGCCGACATCCGCCCCGACGCGCCGCCCGGCGGCTGGGCGTTCCAATACGCCAACGCGCATTACCCCGACGTCGACGATACCGCCGTGGTGGGCATGCTGCTGCACCGCAACGGCGACCCGCGGCACCAGGACCGCGTGCTGCGGGCCCGCGACTGGGTGCTGGGGATGCAGAGCAGCAACGGCGGCTGGGGTGCGTTCGACGCCGACAACGACCACGACTTCCTCAACCACATCCCGTTCGCCGACCACGGCGCCCTGCTCGACCCGCCTACCGCCGACGTGACCGCTCGCTGCGTGGGGTTCCTGGCGCAGCTCGGCCACGCCGCGACCGAGCCCTGCATGGCCCGCGCGATCGAGTACCTACGGCGCGAGCAGGAGCCGGACGGCAGCTGGTTCGGACGCTGGGGCACCAACTACATCTACGGCACCTGGTCGGTGCTGTGCGCGCTCAACGCCGCCGGGCTGTCGCACGACGACCCGGCCATTCAGCGCGCGGTCGCCTGGCTGCTGGCCAAGCAGCGCGCGGACGGCGGCTGGGGCGAGGACGAGGAAAGCTACGCCGACGCCCCCCGCGGCGAGTATCACCGCAGCACGCCGTCGCAAACCGCCTGGGCCCTGCTCGGCCTGATGGCCGCCGGCGAGACCGGACCCGCGGTCGCCCGCGGCATCGCCTGGCTGACGCAAAATCAGCGGACGGATGGGGAGTGGTCGGAGGAAGCCTATACCGCCGTCGGGTTCCCGCGCGTGTTCTACCTCCGCTACCACGGCTACCGGCTGTTCTTCCCGCTGCTCGCGCTGGCGCGCTTCCGCAACCTGAGGCGCGGCAACCTGAACCGGGTGGCATTCGGGTTCTGAGCCCGGGGCGGCACGGCCGCAGCGAGCCCCCGGTCGTTCCCGGACCGGCTTGGCCCGGGGGACCTCGCCTCAGCCCAGGCCCTCGATCGCCGGCGTGACCATGCGCCTCGGCGCCGGTTGCGGTCACCGCCTCGGCGGCCCGCCACTTGATCTTGCCGGGGGTCTTGCAGGCGTCGCACACCGGATGCCACTCGCCGTGCAAGGTCCCGCATTGCAGGCAGCGCCAGGACGGGCCGGGCGACGCGGTCGGGATGTGCCGCAGCGCCTCCTGCGACGCCTCGCCGCCGCCGTCGTGCTCGGCGAGGTCGGCCATCAGCAGCCAGAGCCGCCGGTCGCTCAGGCCGGCCTTGCGCGCGGTCTCGGCGTGCCGGCGCGCATCGGCAACCTGTCCGGCGTCAAGCGCGGTGCGGGCCAGCAGCAGCGCGCTGTCGGGATGGCCGGGATTGGCGGACGCCAATCCGCTTGCGGCCTTGTAGCGCGACGAGGCGTCGCTGACCGGCGCCAGGAAGGTATCGGCGACGTCGGGTTGCGGCTGCATCGACCAGGCCCGGCGCAGCACGTCCAGCGCGGAGCGCTCGCGGCCGCCTTCGCGCAGGCGCTTGGCGTAGGCCACGGCGGCCGGGGCCAGCGACGGATCCGCTTCGAAGGCCTGCTTGGCCTGGCGCAGCGCAGCGTTCGGGTCGGTTTCCTCCTCGGCCGCCGCCACGCCCAGCGCGGCGCGGGCACCGGGGTCGGCCGTATTGCGGCGGCTGGCCGGGCCCATCAGCCGCAGCGCCTCGCGATACTGCCCGGTTTGCAACGCGAGCTGTCGGCGTTCCTCCGTCAGCCAGGCGGCGCCGGGATGGGCCGCCTCGGCCTGCTGCGCGAGCCGGGTCGCTTCGGGCCAGTCCTGCCGCGCCACCGCCTGCCGCAGCAGGCCGCGCAACCCCAGCAGCTTGCCGTCGGACCGCTTGGCCAGGAGCTTGAACGCTTCCGTCGCCTCGTCCTCGCGCCCGGCCTGCCGCCCGGCATTGGCTGCCAGCAGCAATGTCAGCGGCGTGTCGCCCAGCAGCTTGCGGCTGCGCTCCGCCTCGCGCCGGGCAGCGCCGCCGTCGCTCGCCGCCAGCGCCACCAGCGCCCGCGACACCGCCACGTCGCCGCGGCTGCGGTTCCGCTCGCGCCGCCGCTGCCGCATCACCCGCGGCGCCCGCCACACGCCGGCGAGCAGCCGGATGACGATGTAGATCGCCAGGAACAGCAGGCCCAGCAAGGTGAGCGCGACCGGCGAAGAGGTTTCGATGGTGGTCCCGGCGATGTTCGCCGAGACGACGCCGGGCAGGCCCGCCACCCACCAGGCGAACCAGATGCACAGCCCGGCGAGGATCGTGAAGCCAATGACGCGAAGCATCAGCCGCGGCCCGCCAGCTCGCCGATGGCGGCGCGCGCCTCGATCAAGGAACGGGCCTGGGCGACCCACTCGCTCATCGCCTCCTTGGCCGGACCGGCCAGGCCGTCGAGCGCCTTCAGCGCGCCGACCAGGTCGCCCGCGTCCAGCGACTGCCGCGCCTGTGCCAGCACGCCGGCGATCGGGTCGCCCACCAGCACGCGGTCGCCTTGACGCACCGTCACCGACTGCTGGGCCTTGGTCCACATCCGGTTCAGCAGCGGCTGGTTGTCGGTGATGGCCGGCTGGCTGACGCGATGGGCGTTGTCGGCGGCCTGATCGAACGACAGCCGCAGCCCGGCCTCGGTCGGCGGCGCGTCATGCGCGAACCGTGCGAGCGCCGGCGGAGCGCCCGGGATCTCGCCCAAACGCTGACCCGCCTCCAGAGCCGCGCTGGCCGATTGCAGGCGCCCGGCGAGCGCCGCCTTTTGCGCGACCGAGGCAAGCTTGGACGTAGTGTCGGCCAGCTTGGCGTTGGTGTCGGCCAGGCTTGCCGCCGTTTGCTTCTCCCGCGCGTCGTCGGCGTCGAGCCGCTTGCCGAGTGCCGCTGCGTCGTCGGCGAATTTCCGGGACGCCGCGTCGATCTGCGACTGCAGCGGGCCCAGATCGACCGGCGGCTTGGCTTCCAGGGTCGCCAGCCGCGTGTCGAGCGGCTTCAGATCGACCGGCGGCTTGGCCTCGAGCGCACGCGAGCCGCGCCTCGAGCGGCTTAAGGTCGACCGGCGGCTTGCCTTCCAGCGCGCCGAGCCGGGCTTCGATCGGACGCAGATCGGTGATCGGCGGCGGCCGCGATTCGAGCGCCGCCAGCCGCGTCTCGATCGACTGGATTTCCGGCATGGCCGGAACCGGGCGGTGCTCCAGCTCGGCGAGGCGGGCGGCCAGTGGCGCGACGTCCGGAACCGCCGGCGCGGGCCGGGTCTCGAGCTTGTCGACGCGTCCCTGGATGGCGTTGATCTGCTCGCGCAGCGTGTCCATCCGGGCAACTTCGAGTGCGGCGCCACGGGGCAGCACCGGGTGCTTCCACAGGTAGATCAACGAGGCGGCCAGGATCACGAAGCCCACCAGATACAGCACCGGCAACGCGTCCAGCCGCTTGGACGGCGGCGACGGCTCGATGCGCGCCCGCTCGGCCGGGATCGAGCCGGACGGGGCAGTGGAGGGAACGTAGTTCGGGGGAGTATCGTCGGTCATAGCAGCGCCAGCACCTGGTCCAAGGTCGGCGATAAAGACACACGGACCCGCCGCCAGGGCAAGGGGGTGAGCACGTCCGCCGAGGGCTGTCCGATCGCGCACGCATCCACCCCGGCGAGTTCCGGGCGGAGCTGTGCCGGCAGCAGCCGGGCGAAGCTGCGGGCCGTCCGCGCGGAGAAGAACAGTGCCGCATGCAGGTGTCCCCGAGCCAAGGCGTCGGCGGCAGCGACCGGGAATTCATCAGGCTCGGAAACCGAGTAAGCCAGGCGTCGGCGAACGACGAAGCCCGCCGCTTGCAGCGTTGCCGCCATCTCGATCCCCTCCCCGTCCGCGGTCGCCAATAGCAGAGTTGAGGATGGAGCGAAATGTTGCGGTGCCGCCGCGACCAGGTCGGCCGCGGCCCCCCCGGCGCTGGCGACCCGTTCGAACCCGCTTGCCCGCGCACGCGCCGCCGTCGCGTCGCCGACCGCCAGCAACGGCACCGTCCGCAGCCCGTCGAGGGCCGGCAGCGCGTTGCCGCTGGTGACGACGATGCCGTCGAGGCGACCGTCGGCGGCGCTGTTCCACCCCAGATCGAACGTCGCGACCCGCAGGAACGGTGCCACCACCGGTCGCCAGCCGAGGGCCGCCACTCGATCGGCGGTTGCAGCCGCTTCCCCCGCCGGCCGGGTGATCAAGACCTCGCGACGGATGCCGGCCCCGTTCACGGCAGCTTGGCGCCGGGTCTCGCTGTGCAATGAAAAGCCGCCTCGGGATCAGCCAAGGACGTCGTGCGGACTGTCCGCGCGCAAGCCGGCACCGAGCTCGGCGCCCAGCCGGGCCGCATCCGCCGCGGCCCCCTGCACGCTCCGCTTCAGCAGGAATGTCCCGTCCGGCCGCGCCACCAGCCCGGTCAGCCGCAGCTCCCGCGCCCTCCCCGCGGCGGCGGGCAGCAGCCGCGCGTGGCCGCCGATCGGGGTGCGGCAATTGCCGTCCAGCGCCGCCAGCAACGCCCGTTCAGCGGTCGACACGGCCCGCGCCTCCGGGTCCTCGATCCCGGCCAGCAGTCCGTGCAGCGGTGCGTCGGCGGCGCGCACGGTGATGCCGACGATGCCCTGCCCGGCCGACGGCACCATCAGGTCGGCATCCAGCACCGCCATCGGCACGTCGCGCAGGCCGAGCCGGCGGATCCCCGCCAAGGCGAGCAGGCTCGCGGTGCAGTCGCCGCGCCGCACCTTGTCGATCCGCGGCTGCACATTACCGCGCAGCAGGACGGTGCGCAGGTCCGGCCGCGCATGCAGCAGCTGCGCCGTCCGCCGCAGCGAGTTGGTGCCGATCACGGCGCCGTTCGGCAGCATCCCCCAAGGGTCTCCCCCACGCGGCGGGATGCAGTCGGGGCCGAGGATCAGCACGTCGCGGGCATCTTCGCGCTTCAGCGTGCAGGCGAGCACGATGCCGGGCGGCAACTCGGTTTCGAGGTCCTTCAGGCTGTGCACCGCGAAGTCGATGCGGCGGTCGAGCAGCGCCTCGTGGATCTCCTTGCTGAACAGGCCCTTGCCGCCGATCTCCGCCAGCGAGCGGTCCTGCACCGCGTCGCCGGTGGTGCGGATGACGTGCTCCTCGAACACCGGCTGCCCCTGCACGCCGAGCGCCAGCACCGGGCAGAACCGGGTCAGCAGGTCGAGGAAGCCACGGGTCTGGGTGCGTGCCAGCGGCGATCCGCGCGTTCCCACCCGCAACGGCAAGCGGCGGCCGTGGTGCACCACGGACGGGCTGGGAAAGGGGTGGGCGTCGGGCATCGCGGTGTCCTATGAGATCGCGACGCCGAGGAAAAGAGCAATGCAGTCGCCCACCACCACGCCGTGTGGCCCGATCCTGGGACCGGTCAGGGCCCGGTCCTAGGAATCGAGTCGTCCTGCGACGAGACCGCGGCCGCCGTTCTGGCGCCGGACGGGTCGGTTCTGGCCGAAGCGGTGCTGAGCCAGGGCGCCGATCACGCCCCGTTCGGCGGCGTGGTGCCGGAGATCGCCGCCCGCGCGCATTTGGCCCACCTGCCCGGCATGGCGCGCGACGTGCTGGCCCGGGCCGGGGTGGCGCCGTCCGGCCTCGCCGGGATCGGCGCAAGCAGCGGCCCCGGGCTGATCGGCGGGCTGATCGTCGGCGCCGGCTTCGCCAAGGGCATGGCGCTGTCACTCGGCATCCCGTTCGTCGCGGTCAATCACCTCGAAGCCCACGCGCTGACCGCACGGCTGCCCGGCCTGGTCGAGCACGGGGCTGCCTTCCCCTATCTGCTCCTGCTGCTGTCGGGAGGGCATTGCCAGTGCCTCGCGGTCGAGGGCGTCGGCCACTACCGGCGGCTCGGCGGCACCATCGACGACGCGGTCGGCGAGGCGTTCGACAAGGTCGGGAAGCTGCTCGGCCTCGGCTGGCCCGGCGGCCCCGCGCTGGAGCGCCTGGCCCGCGACGGCGACCCGGCACGCGAGCCGTTTCCCCGCCCGCTGCTGGGCCGGCCCGGCTGCGACTTCAGCTTTTCCGGCTTGAAGACCGCGGTGGCGACCCGCGTCGCCAGCGTTCCCGGCCGGCGCGCTGCCGCGGCAGGACGCCGCCAACGTCGCCGCCGGGTTCCAGGCAGCGGTCGCCGCGGTGCTGGCGGACCGCGCGGCGCAGGCGCTGCGGATGATGCCGGCCGCCCGGCTGCTGGTGGTGGCCGGCGGCGTCGCCGCCAATGGCGCGGTCCGGTCGGCGCTGTCGGGCGTGGCCGCGGCGGCCGGCCTGCCGATGGTGGCGCCGCCGCTGCGGCTGTGCACCGACAATGCCGTGATGGTGGCCTGGGCGGCGATCGAGCGGCTCCGGCTCGGCTTGCACGACCCGCTCGACACCCCGCCCCGCCCGCGCTGGCCGCTGGCCGAGCTGGCCGGGCGGGTCAGCCAGGCACCGCCCGCTCCGGTATCGACGCCAGCGCCCTGAGCGTCGTCCCCACGCTGGGCATTGCCGCCGCGCGATGGACGCGCGGGGTAGCCCGGGCGTGACAAGCGGCGGCAAATCGGGGCAACTGCGCCCCTCCGCAGCGGGACGCCAGCTTGAACTACCGCCACGCCTTTCACGCCGGCAACTTCGCCGATTGCACCAAGCACGCGCTGCTGCTCGCGATCCTGAAACGCATGACTCGCAAGCCGGCGCCGATGTTCGTGCTCGACACTCATGCCGGGCGCGGAGAGCTACGACCTGATGGACGCAGCCGAGCGGACCGGGGAATGGCGGGACGGGTTCGCCCGCCTGCTCCCGCCCCCCGCGGCCTTGGCCGACTACGTCACGCTCGCCGAACGCCTGGGCCTCTATCCCGGCTCGCCCCGGATCATCCGCGCCTGCCTGCGCCCGGGCGACGCGCTCGCCTGCTGCGAGCTGCACCCCGAGGACCACGCGGCGCTGCGCCGCCTGTTCCGCGGCGACGATCAAGTCGCGGTGCACCATCGCGACGGCTACGAGGCGGTGGGCGCCCTGCTGCCGCCGAGCCTGCAACGCCGCGGCATGGTGCTGATCGACCCGCCTTACGAGCAGCCCGGCGAGTTCGACCGGGTGGTCGCCGCGCTGCGAACGGGGGCTGCGCGCTTCGACCACGGGGTCTATGTCGCCTGGTACCCGATCAAGCACCGCAGCCCGGTCAGCGCCTTCCACGTAGCGCTGCGCCAATCGGGCTTGCGCGACATCGTCGCCGCCGAGCTGTGGCTGCGCGAGCCGACCGACCCCGCCCGGCTGAACGGCTGCGGCCTGGTGGTGCGCAACCCGCCGTACGGCCTCGAAGCCGACGCGGCGCCGATCCTCGGTGCGCTGTGCGACGCGCTGGGCGAGGACGGCCGCGGCACGGCGTTGCTCCGGCTCGCCGATGAGTGACCCGACCCTGAGTCACCACCCCCTGAGCGACCTTGCCGTCATCGGCGCCGGCGCCTGGGGCACGGCGCTGGCGCTGCAGGCGCATCGCGCAGGCCGGAGCGTCACGCTCTGGAGCCGGTCGCCGCTGCCCGGCCGGGTCAGCCCGCATCTGCCGGGCCATCCGCTGCCCGACGCGATCCGGCTGACGACGGCGCCGCCGCTTGCCGCCGCAACGACCATCCTCGCGGTTCCGGTGCAGCACCTGCGCGCCGTCGTGTCGCAGCTCGCGCCGGTTGGTCCCCTGCTGGTGGTGGCAAAGGGGGTGGAGGCCGGCCGCCTGCTGCTGCCGCTCGAGATCGTTGCCGAACTGCGGCCGGGCAGTGCCGCGGCCCTCCTCACCGGGCCCAACTTCGCCCATGAGGTCGCGGCCGGCCTGCCCGCGGCCGCGGTGGTGGCGGCCGAGGACCCGGCCTTGCGCGCCCGCTTCGCCGCCTTGCTCGGCAGCCCCGGCTTCCGCCTGTACGGCAACGACGACCCGGTCGGCGCGCAGCTCGGCGGCGCCGCCAAGAACGTCATCGCCATTGCCGCCGGCGCGGTGATCGGCGCCGGGCTGGGCGAGAACGCCCGTGCCGCCCTCATCACCCGCGGCCTGGCCGAGCTCGGGCGACTGGTCACGGCCCTCGGCGGCCGCGCCGAGACGGTCGCGGGCCTGTCCGGGCTGGGCGACCTGCTGCTGACCTGCACCGGCCCCTCGAGCCGCAACTTCCGCTGCGGCCTGGCGCTCGGCCGCGGCGAGCCGCTCGCCGATGCGATGGCGCAGGCGGGCGGCGTGGTCGAGGGCGTCGCCACCGCGCCGGCGCTGCTGGCTCGGGCGGCGGGCGTCGAGCTGCCGGTCTGCGCCGCGGTCGCCGCCTTGCTGGCCGACCGTACCACCTTGGCCGAGGCCATCGCCGCGCTGATGTCGCGCCCCGTGCGGGACGAATAGATGCTGCGGGGCATCGTCACGGTCGGCGGCTGGACCATGGTCAGCCGCATCTTCGGCTTCGGCCGCGACGTCATGATCGCCGCCTTGGCCGGCACCGGCCCGGTCGCCGACGCCTTCTTCGTGGCGCTGCGGGTGCCGAACCTGTTCCGCCGTCTGTTCGGCGAGGGCGCCTTCAACGCCGCCTTCGTCCCGGAATTCTCCGGCATTCTCGCCACCGAAGGCGCGCCTGCGGCCCGGCAGTTCGCCCAGGAAGCGATCGCGGTCATGGCGTTCTGGCTGCTGCTGCTGACCGGGCTCGGCGAGATCTTCATGCCGCAGCTGATGGATGTGCTCGCGCCGGGCTTCGCCGACGTGCCGGGCAAGCAGGCGCTGACGGTCGACTTGGCGCGTATCACCTTCCCTTACGTGTTCCTGATCTGCCTCGCCGCCTTGCTGTCGGGGGTGCTGAACGGTCTCGACAAGTTCGCCGCCGCGGCCGCGGCGCCGATGGTGTTCAACGGCGTGTCGATCGCGGCGATGCTGCTGCTCACCCCCTACGTGCCAACCGTCGGGCACTCGCTGGCGTGGGGCGTCTCGATCTCCGGCGTGCTGCAGCTTGCGTTGCTGGCCTGGGCGGTGCGCCGATCCGGCATGGCGCTGCACATCCCGCGCCCGAGGCTCACGCCGCGAATGCGCATCCTGCTGCGGCGCATGCTGCCGGGGCTGGTCGGCGCCGGGGTGACGCAGCTCAACCTCGCGGTCGACGTGGTGATCGTCAGCTTCCTGCCGCCGGGCTCGGCCAGCCTGCTGTACTATGCCGACCGGGTGAACCAGCTGCCGCTCGGCGTCATCGGCACCGCGGTCGGCACCGCGATCCTGCCGCTGCTGTCCCGCCAGGCGCGCGGCGGGCAGGCCGCCGAGGCGGTGGCGACCCTGAACCGCGCGATCGAGATCACGCTCGTGCTCACTTTGCCGGCGGCGCTGGCGCTGGCAGTGGCCGGGCAGCCGATCATGGAGGTGCTGTTCGGACGCGGCGCCTTCGACGCCCGCAGCGCCCTGCTCGGCGCGCAGTCGCTCGCCGCCTACGCGTTCGGCCTGCCCGCCTTCGTGCTGCTGAAGGTACTGGTGCCGGCTTTCTTCGCCCATGGCGAGACCGGCACGCCGGTGCGGGTCGGCATGATCGCGATCGCGCTCAACCTGTGCCTGAACCTGCTGTTCATGGTGCCGCTGCAGCATATCGGCCCGGCGCTCGCGACCAGCCTTTCGGCGCTGTTCAACGTCGTGACCTTGGCCGTGCTGCTCACCCGCAAGCGACGGCTGGCGCTCGATGCCCGGCTGCGACGCCGGCTGCCGCGCATGGCCGGGGCGGCGCTGGCGATGGCGGCGGTGCTGATCTACGCCCAGGCCTGGCTCGCACCGTTGTTCGGCACGCATTGGCGCTATGCGGCACTCGCGTCTCATGGTCGGCGGCGGCGTGGCAGCCTACGGGCTGGCGGCGCAGCTGCTCGGCGCGTTCAACGTTCTGGAGCTGGCCGGGATGATCCGCCGCCGCCGCGCCGGCCGGGGCAGCGCTTGACCGCCGCAACACCCGCCCCTTGACCTCCCGGCTTGACCGCCCCGCTTGACCGCAGCCAGCGGCCCGCAGAAAACCCGGCCATGCAGCGCATCTTCTCCGGCATCCAGCCTTCGGGCGTGCCCACCCTCGGCAACTACCTCGGCGCGGTCCGCAACTGGGTGGCGCTGCAGGACAACCACGAATGCATCTATTGCGTCGTCGACCTGCACGCGATCACCACGTGGCAGGACCCGGCCGGCTTGACCGCCGCGACGCGCGAGATGGCCGCCGCCTTGCTCGCCTGCGGCATCGATCCCGGGCGCCACATCCTGTTCAACCAATCCGCCGTCCCGGCCCATGTCCGCCTGAGCTGGATTTTCAATTGCGTCGCCCGGATCGGCTGGCTGAACCGGATGACGCAGTTCAAGGACAAGGCGGGCAAGGACCGCGAGAACGTCTCGGCCGGGCTCTACGTCTATCCCAACCTGATGGCCGCCGACATCCTGGCCTATCACGCCACGCGGGTGCCGGTGGGCGACGACCAGCGGCAGCACGTCGAGCTCGCCAACGACATCGCCGCGAAATTCAACCACGATTACGGGCAGCCGTTCTTCCCCGTCATCGAGCCGCTGATCCTCGGGCCGGCCGCCCGGGTCATGAGCCTGCGCGACGGCACCAAGAAGATGAGCAAGTCCGACCCTTCGGACCAGAGCCGCATCAACCTGACCGACGACGCCGATACGATCGCGCTGAAGGTGCGCCGGGCCAAGACCGACCCGGAGCCGCTGCCGACCGAGCCGCACGGGCTCGAAGGCCGTCCCGAGGCGCGCAACCTGGTCGGCATCATGGCGGCACTGCTCGACACCGATGCCGCGACGATCCTGCGCGAGCACGGGGGAAAAGGCTTCGGCGACTTCAAGGCCGCGCTCGCCGAGGTGGTGGTGGCGCACCTGTCGCCGATCGCGGCCGAGACGCGGCGTCTGCTCGCCGACCCCGGCCATGTCGACGCGATCCTGCGCGAGGGCGCGAACCGGGCCGCGGCCATCGCCGACCCGATCGTGACCGAGGCAGAGCGGCTGGTCGGCTTCCTGAAATGAGCCGGTCGCCCCGGGCCGGGGCCGCTTGAGCGGCTCCTGGCCGGCGCTCCACGCGGTTCTCGCCCATCTCGGGACGGCCCCGACCCGGACGGGTTCAGTGATCGCGACGATATACGGCGACGCCATCCAACCCCGGGGCGGCTCGCTGCAGCTCGCCGACCTGCTGCTGCTGATGCGCCGGCTGGGCGCGAGCGACGGCGTGGTGCGGACCGCGGTCTCACGGCTGGCGAAGGACGGCGTGCTGCAGGGGCGGCGGGCCGGCCGGCGCAGCGCTTACGCACTCACCCCGGCCGCCGACGCCGAGTTCCGCAACGCCGTCCCGCTCATCTACGGGAGCGGCAGCCCCGAGTGGGATGGCCGCCTCCATCTGGCATTTCCGGAACCCGGCGCCGATCGCAGCGGGCTGGATGCGGCCGGCTACGCCCTGCTGGCGCCCGGCGTTCTCGTCTCCCCGTGGCCGGCGCCTGATTCAGTGCCTGCGCTCGGCGCGAGCGGTCCCGCCGAGGCGATGCGGCAACTCGCGGCCCGGGCTTGGCCGCTCGGCAGGCTCGCCGACGCCCTGACGACGTTCGCGGACGTGATGCGCCCGCTCTGGCCGGTGCCGAGGCTCGAGCCGCTGGACGCCATGGCGGCACGGATCGTGGTCATTCATGCGTGGCGCCGGATCGCGCTGCGCGATCCGCGGCTGCCATATGGGCTGCTGCCAGCGGATTGGCCCGGCCACGCGGCCCGGCGACGATGCACCGACATCTACGCCGCCGTGGCCCCGGCATCCGAGGCGTGGCTGGACGCCGCTTGGGCCGGCGAGGCCGCCTTGCCGCCGGGCCCGGACCCTCGCGACCGCTTCGAGGTGGCCCCGCAAACAAAAACGCCCTCTCCCAAGGGAGAGGGCGCGTCTTGAATCCGTCCGACCGGATCAGCGGCGGCGGTAGACCACCTTGGGCGCCGGCTTGGTCGCGAGCGCCAGCAGGAAGCCGACGCCGGCGGCGATCAGCACGGAGGTGACCGGCCGCTCGTCGATCTTCTCGGCAACGATGTCGCCGTATTCCTCGATCTGGTCCAGCAAGCCACTGCCGTAATCGCCGGCCACGTCGCGGACGGTGTCCTTGGCGTTGCCATACATCCGCTGCGCCTTGCCCGTGACCTGGTCCACCGTGCCCTCGGCCCGGCTCTTTTCGTCACCGGTGATGTTGCCGATGGCGCTTTCGGCCTTGCCGCCGATGGTCCGGGCGACGCCCTCGACTCGGTTTTCGTCCATGGTTCGCTCCTTGCGTTGATATCGTCGCCACCAGAACAACCGCCGCCGCCGCTGGTTCCCCAAGCCTCTAACATTACAGAAATCTTGACATCTCCGCGCAAATGTCATATAACGCGCAGGTCAACGAAGAAGGCGCCGCGATGTACACGCAAGCCCTCAATGCCCTGCCCGACCCCGCCGCGCCGAACGCGTCCGACGATGCCGACCGGGTGGCCCGGTTCCAGGCGCGGATCGACGCCGAGGACCGCATCGAGGCGAATGACTGGATGCCGGACGCCTACCGCCGCACCCTCGTCCGGCAGATCAGCCAGCACGCCCATAGCGAGATCGTGGGCCAGTTGCCGGAAGGAAAGTGGCTGACCCGGGCGCCCAGCTTGCGCCGCAAGGCGGCGCTGCTCGCCAAGGTGCAGGACGAGTGCGGCCACGGCCTCTATCTCTACGCCGCGGCCGAGACGCTGGGGACCGCGCGCGAGGAGCTGATCGACCAGCTGCTGGCCGGTCGCGCCAAGTATAGCAGCATCTTCAACTACCCGGCGCTCACCTGGGCCGATATCGGCGCCATCGGCTGGCTGGTGGATGGGGCGGCGATCATGAACCAGATCCCGCTTTGCCGCTGTTCCTACGGTCCTTATGCCCGGGCCATGGTGCGGGTCTGCAAGGAGGAGAGCTTCCACCAGCGCCAGGGGTTCGAGATCATGCTGACGCTGTGCCGCGGCACGGCGGCGCAGAAGGCGATGGCGCAGGACGCGCTCGACCGCTGGTGGTGGCCGGCCATGATGATGTTCGGGCCGCCGGACGCCGAGAGCCCCAACAGCGACACCTCGATGGCGTGGAAAATCAAGCGCTTCTCCAACGACGAGCTGCGCCAGCGTTTCGTCGATGCCATGGTGCCGCAGGCCGCGGTCTTGGGCATTACAGTGCCCGACCCGGACCTCAGGCTCGACCCGGCAACGGGTCATTACACGTTCGGCGCCATCGACTGGCAGGAGTTCCGCCAGGTTCTGGCCGGCAATGGACCGTGCAACCGCGAGCGCCTCGCCGAGCGACGCCAGGCGCATGCCGAGGGCGAATGGGTGCGGGAGGCGGCGCTGGCCTGGGCCGCCAAGCGCGCGG
This sequence comes from uncultured Alphaproteobacteria bacterium, assembly GCA_963792675.1. Lineage (GTDB taxonomy): Bacteria > Pseudomonadota > Alphaproteobacteria > Acetobacterales > Acetobacteraceae > JBBROS01. Next base: position 2,371,570 of record CAWBWT010000002.1, on the reverse strand, counting down.
CGAGGCAGGCGGCATGAGCCAGACGCCGCCCAACCTCACCCCACTCTGGGAAGTGTTCATCCGCAGCCGCAATGGGCTCGCGCACAAGCACGCCGGGTCCGTGCACGCGGCCGACGCCGCCATGGCGCTGCAGGCGGCGCGCGACGTCTACACCCGCCGCGGCGAAGGCCTGTCAATCTGGGTGGTGCCGAGCAACGCCATCGTCGCCAGCGACCCGGCCGACCGCGACATGCTGTTCGAGCCGACCGCCAGCAAGATCTACCGCCACCCGACCTTCTACGAGGTGCCGGACGAGGTCGGCCACATGTGATGACAACCACCAGCATCACCGTGGACGAGAACTCCTTCCGTGCTGTTCGCGCTGCGCCGCGCCGACGATGCTGTCATTGCCGGGCACCGCCTGTCGGAGTGGTGCGGCCGGGGGCCGACGCCCGAGGAGGACATTGCGCTGGCCAATATGGGCCTGGACCTGCTGGGCCAGGCGCGCAGCCTCTACGCCCGTGCGGCCGAGCTCGAAGGCGCGGGGCACGACGAGGACCAATTCGCCTACCTCCGCGACCCGCCGCAGTATCGCAACCTGCTGCTGCTGGAGCTGCCGAACGGCGACTTCGCCCGCACGGTCATGCGGCAGTTCCTTTACGCCGCGTTCATGGACCCGTGGTGGCGGGCGATGACCCGGTCCACCGATGCGGGCCTGGCCGCAATCGCCGCGAAAGCCGCGAAAGAGGCCGCCTACCACCTGCGCCACAGCGCCGAATGGGTAATCCGCCTCGGCGACGGCACGGCCGAAAGTCACCGCCGCGCCCAGGACGCGCTCGACCTGCTGCTGCCCTACGCCGGCGAGATGTTCGGTCCGGCCGACGAATCCGGGCTCGTTGCCGAAGGTTTCGCGGCCGACCCCGAGGCGTTGCGGGCCGAGTGGGACCGCACCGTCGAGACCGTGCTTGCCGAGGCAACCCTCAAACGTCCGGCCGGGATCTGGTCGCATTCGGGCGGCCGCAGCGGCCGCCATACCGAGCATCTCGGCTTCCTGCTCGCGGAAATGCAGCATCTGCCCCGCACCCACCCGGGCGCCAAATGGTGAGCATGGTGGATCGTGCCCGCGCCGCCGCGGCGACCGTGGTCGACCCGGAGATCCCGGTGCTGACGATCGCCGACCTCGGCGTGCTGCGGGACGTGACGGAGCGCGACGGGGCCGTCGAGGTGGCGATCACACCAACCTATTCCGGCTGCCCGGCGATGAACATGATCGCGCTCGAGGTGGAGCTTGCCCTCGAGCGCGCCGGCATTCCCGGCCGGGTCCGCACCGTGCTGGAACCGGCCTGGACCACCGACTGGATGACGGAAGACGGGCGCCGCAAGCTGCTCGCCTACGGCATCGCGCCACCGGCGAAGGCCGCCGGCCGCCGCGCCTTATTCTCCGTCGACGAAGCCGGCTGCCCGCGCTGCGGCTCGGCGCGGACGGAATGCATCGCCGAGTTCGGCTCCACGTCGTGCAAGGCGCTTTGGCGCTGCCTCGACTGCCGCGAGCCGTTCGACCAGTTCAAGTGCCACTGAGGATGCGGATGGCGGCGCGTCCCGGCTTCCACCCGATCCCGATCGCCGGCGTGCGGCGGGAGACTGCCGACGCGGTGGCCATCACGCTCGACATCCCCGAAGCGCTGCGTCCGGCCTTCGCCTGGAAGCCCGGCCAATACCTGACGCTCCGTACCGCGCTCGACGGCGAAGATGTGCGCCGGTCGTACTCGATCTGCTCCGGCCTCGACGACGGCGCGCTCGAAGTCGCGGTCAAGCGCGTCGCCGACGGCCGCTTCTCGACCTGGGCGCACCGGGCGCTGCAGCCCGGGCATGTCATCGACGTCATGCCGCCCGAGGGCCGGTTCACCATCCCGCTCGATCCGGCGGCGCGGCGCAGCGTCCTCGGCGTCGCCGCCGGGTCGGGGATCACCCCGGTGCTGTCGATCCTCAAATCGGTGCTCACCCGCGAGCCCGGCAGCCGCTTCGTCCTGCTTTACGGCAGCCGCAACACCGCCGGCATCCTGTTCCGCGAGGAGCTCGAGGCGTTGAAGGACCGGTTCATGCACCGGCTCGCGGTCGTGCACGTGCTGTCGCGCGAGCAGCAGGACATCCCGGTGCTGAACGGCCGCCTCGACGCCGCTAAGCTCGCGGCGCTGCTGCCGGGCCTGTTCCCCGGCGCGCTGCCCGACCATGCGCTGCTGTGCGGCCCCGAGGAGATGATTGCCGCGATGTCGGACGGTTTGCGCGCGGCCGGCCTCCCGCCCGAGCGCATCCTGAGCGAGCGGTTCTCGACCGGCGTGCCGCGTCCGCCCCGGCCGGCCCCGCCGCGTAACGACGAGGCCGCGCTTGCGGTCGCGACCGTGATTGCCGACGGGATCCGCACGCCGGTGCCGATGGCGGACGGCGAAACGGTGCTGGATGCGGCCCTGCGCGCTGGCCTCGACCTGCCCTATTCGTGCCGCGGCGGCATGTGCAGCACGTGCCGCGCCCGGATCATCGAGGGCGCCGTGTCGATGGACGTCAATTACGGGCTGGAGCCATGGGAAACCGATGCCGGCTACGTGCTGACCTGCCAATCCCGGCCGACGACGGCAACGATTACGGTCGATTTCGATCACGTCTGACGTGGACGCTCAGAGCCGTTTGGTCATGTCCACGAACATCCAGCCCGGCCGCTCCGGGTTCGGTCGCCGACCGGTCTCGACATAGCCGTGCTCGCCGTAGATGCGGATGTTCCGCACCATCAACGGGTTGGTGTAGAGCCGCACCTCGGCCACACCGGCCGAGCGGGCCAACTCGTCGGCGAAATCGAGCATCCAGCGGCCGATCCCGCCGCCCTTACGCTCCGGCAGAACGGCCAGGCTGAAGATCAGCAGATGGTCGGCCGCCCGTTCGATGACCATCGCGCCGGCAGGGCTGCCGCCTTCCAGCACCAGCCAGACCTGCCCGGCCGCAATCCGCGGGACGTAGTCCTCGGTGACCGGCAACGGCTCGCGGTCCAGCACGGTGCTGTACTCGCGGTAAGCCGCGACGGTGATCTGCCGAACCGTGTCCAGATCGGCGGGCGTGGCGAGCCGCGCCTCGGGCATTAATCCGCCGCCAGCTTCGCCCCGCGCAGCCGCATCGCGTCGCCGAACGCGGCGAAGATCGCCCGAGATACCGCATCGGTGGCGAAGTCGTACTCGGGATGCCACTGCACCCCGACCGCGAGCGCCGGCGAGGCCGGATGCCGCACCGCCTCGACCGTGCCGTCCGGCGCCACGGCGTCGGCCACGAGGCACGGCGCCAAGCGGTCGATGCCTTGGTTGTGCAGCGAGTTCACCGCCAACTCCGACCGGCCGGACACGCGATGCAGCCACGAACCCGGCAGCACCCGCACCCTATGGGCCTTGCCGGTCCGCACCCGCGGGTCAGGGTGCAGCGGCGTCGAGTGATCGAACCGGTCAGGCAGGTCCTGCAGCCGCTGGTGCAGTGTGCCGCCCGAGCGCCACGTTCATCTCCTGCAAACCGCGGCAGATCGCGAGCACGGGGATGCCGCGCGCGACCGCCGCCCGGATCAGCGGCAAGGTCACGCGGTCGCGGCTGGTGTCCTCCGGCGTGCCCTCGACATGGGCCGGGCCGCCATAGAAGGACGGCTGAACGTTGGAGCGGCTGCCGGTCAGGATGATGCCGTCGAGCCGGTTCAGCAGCGTCTCGACATCGGCCGCCTCGCCGTTGGCCGGCAGCAGCACCGGCACGGCGTCTACGACCTGGTCCACCGCCCGGACGTAGGTGTCGGACGCAGCATGGTTCAGCATCCCGTACGTGCCGAACGCTTTCGTGCAGCAGGAAATCCCCACCAGCGGCTTCATCGATACAGTGTGTCCCAAACCGGATTGCGTCTGCAACACTGACCTATCATCGGCCGATGTTGTTTTCGAAGAATTTCGGATCCACGAACTCGAACAGGCTATCGGGGTAGGAGCCGCCAAGTTCCACGTTGCTCAGCGTCACCCGCGTTTCATGCCGTTGTGGGTCCAGCACCGTCCATTGCCGCAACGCCAGCGGGTTGTCGGCGAACACCAGCGTCAGCACCCCGTCCTGCGGCGACCGCGTCCGCACCAGGCCGACCTGCAGCTGGCCGGGCTGGCGCACGAAGGACACGATCGTCACCTCGCCGGACAAGCGCAGATTGTCCTGCAGCAGCAGTCCGAGCGGCGTCGAGCTCAGCGGAATGTTGCTGGTCTGCTTGAGCTGGCTGTCGTTGAACACCAGCAGACCGTGGCCGCCGACCAGCAGGAACGGCGCCGGCGGATCATACTGGAATCGCATCCGCCCCGGCCGCAGCAGCCAAGCCTGGCCCTGACTGGTGCTGCCGTCGGGTGCGACTTGCAGGAAGCGGGCATGCAGCGACTTGATCGAATTCAGGTAGGCCTCGATCCGCCCCACGTCGGCCCGGTCTTGCGCCGACAGCGCCGCGGCTCGAACCTGAGCCTCGGCGGCAGCTGGCAACAGCAAGGCAGGGAGCAGAAAGAGCAAGGGACGGCGGCGCATGGTCCATATCTGGCGTGGCCGCCGCCGGGGTTTAAGCCCCAATCGTTGGCAACTGCCATGCCGCCGCGCGATGCGCCGGCTTGCTTTGTGCAAACCTCATGCCCTCGCCGGCGTTCCCGTCGCGAGCACAGGAGGACATGATGGCCGAAAACGAGAAACCCGAAGTCACTGGCACCACCGGCGCACCCAACCCCAAGAGCGGCAGCAGCGACGCCGCGCGCGGCCTCGGCGGCCACAGCAAGGATGCTGGCCACACGCCGGGCTCGCCCGCAGAATACGTGGAGAAGGGCGAGCCGGCCGAAAAGCCCAAGCCCTGACGCTCGGCTGCCCCGGCCAGGGCCCGGCGGCCATCCTCGGCCGCCGGCAAGCCCTTGCCGGCTTCGGCGTGGCCGCCCTGTTCGCCACGCGCGCGGCGCGGGCGCAGCCCGGCGCCTTCATCACGCTCGCTTCCACCACCTCGACCGAGGAATCCGGCCTGTTCGGCCATCTGCTGCCGTTGTTCCGCAACGCGTCGGGCCTCGACGTCAGGGTCGTGGCGGTCGGCACCGGCCAGGCCTTGGCGATCGGCAGCCGCGGCGACGCCGACGCCTTGCTGGTGCATGACCGGGCGGGCGAGGACAAGTTCATCGCCGACGGCTTCGGCATCGACCGGCGCGACGTGATGTATAATGATTTCGTGCTCGTCGGCCCGCACGGCGACCCGGCCCGCGTGGCCGGCGGCCAGGACGCGGTCGCGGCACTGCACGCCGATCTTCGCGGCCCGCGCGCGATTCGTCAGCCGCGGCGACGACTCCGGGACCCACCGGATGGAGCGGCGCTTGTGGAAGGCGGCCGGCATCGTGCCGCACCGGGTTGGGCCGACCTACAAGGAGGTCGGGCCAGGGCATGGGCCCGACATTGAATGCCGCCGCCGCCATGAACGCCTACACCCTGACTGACCGGGCGACCTGGGCCAACTTCCGCAACCGCCAGGACCTCGTCATCCTGGTCGAGGGCGACCCGGCGCTGTTCAACCCGTATGGCTCCATCTTGGTCAACCCGGCCCGCTTCCCGCACGTCAAGGCCGCCGAGGCCCTGACCTGGCACGAATGGCTGACCGGCGACGGGGGCCGGGCGGCGATCACGTCCTACCGGATCGGTGGCCAGCAGCTGTTCTTCCTGCCGTAACTCGACCTCAACTCAGCGCTTCGGCCCGGGGCGAACGATGCTGGTCGCGACGGCACTCACGGCAAGGGTCAAGGTCAGCAGGATCATCCCGAGGGCCAGGGCGAGGGCGAGGTCGCCTCGGCTGGTTTCGAGGGCGATGGCCGTCGTCATCGTCCGGGTGACGCCGCGGATGTTGCCGCCCACCATGACGATGGCGCCGACCTCGGCGATCGCTCGGCCGAACGCCGCCAGGAACGCCGTCAGCAGGCCGGGCCGGGCCATGCCGAGCAGGGTCGCGACGCAGCGGACGGTGCCGCGCCCCGTCCACCCGCAAGGCGTCGCCGTACTCGGACCACAAGCCCTCCGCGGTGCGGTGCACGAGCGCGGCCACGATCGGCAGCGCCAGCAGCGTTTGCGCCATGACCATGGCGGCCGGCGTGAACAGCAGGCCCAGAAACCCCAGCGGTCCGGCCCGTGACGCCAGCAGGTAGACGATCAGCCCGACCACGACCGGCGGCAGGCCGAGCAGCGCGTTCAGCAACACCAGCACGGCGGCGCGGCCCGGAAACCGGGCGGTCGCGAGCCAAGTGCCGGCCGGCGCGCCCAACAAAAACGCCAGCAACGCCGCTGACAGGCTGACCCGCAGTGACAGCAGCACGACCCCGACCAGTTCGTGGTCGAACTCGCCGATCAGCTTGGCGGCAAGCAGGAAGGCGTGGCCGATATCGTCCATGCCGCCCTGTCTGGCGGGGTTTTGGCCGCCGCGGAAGGGCCAGGCTACAAGCCGGCATGACCACCCTGCCCAAGACCGTCCTACTCGTCTTTCTGCTATGGGGCGCCGGGCCGCTCAAGGCGCAGCCGACGAGCTGCACGCCCCTGTTCGCGGGCGGCGCGCCCCCTGCGCTGCTCAACCCCAAGATGGCCCGGCGCACCACCCCGCTCTGCTACCGCGCCTATGCCGCGCTGGCGTCGGGGGTGACCAAGGGGCCGCTCTGGTCGGCGGAACGGCTGACCCGGGACGGACTTGACGGCGCCCGCTCGCTCCCGCGCGAGGGCGAGTTCCATCCCGACATCCGCCTGCCCGCCGCCGACCGCGCCTGGCTCGAGGACTACCGCGAGTTGGGCTTCGACCGTGGCCACATGGCGCCCTCCGGCGACATGCCCGACGCCGAGGCGCAGCAGCAGAGCTTTTCCCTGGCGAACGTCGTGCCGCAGGCCAGCCCGCTCAACCGAGGCGTCTGGGCGGCGATCGAGGCGGCGGTGCGCGCGCTGGCGGAGCGCCGCGGCGAGTTGTTCGTCGTCACCGGACCGGCCTATGTGGCCGCCGAGGTGAAGGCCATCGGGCCCGACCAGGTGCTGGTGCCTTCGGCGATCTGGAAGGCGGTATACGACCCCCGCACCCGCGGCAGCGGCGTTTACGTCTGCTCCAACACCGAGGCGCCGCGCTGCGCCGTGGTCAGCGTCGACGACCTGCGCTCAGTTGCGGGCGTCGACCCGTTCCCGGCGGCGCCGGACGCATCCAAACGAACCGCGATCCGCCTGCCGCAGCCCGACGACGGCAGCCATCCACGGCACAAGTACCGGCCGCCGCCGCGCTCGCTGTTCCAGTTCTTCGGCCGCTAGTGTCTTGCCCCAGAACTTCGCAGCCGAATGTCTGGGATGGGCCGGCTACCATGCTCAATCCATTCAACGCAGGAGTTGCCATGTCACCGCTCACCCCATTCGCCGATGACGCCGCATCGGTCTCGATCGGCCAGCTCACGGTCGAGAACGGCAGCCGGCGGATCACCCTGTATGGCTCGCTCGAGGTCACCCGCGACAAGGCGGGCCTGGTCCAGGTGCGCGCCCTCAAGGCGCTGCTGGACCAGGTCGTGCAGCATCTCGAGGCCGAGCCGGATCTGCCGGAGCACGCCCCGGCCGCCGCCCCGGCCCGTACGGTCAAGAACCCGTTTGCCTGACCGCCGCCGGCCTCACGGCTTCGCTGCCCCGCGAGTATTGACGTAGACCGCGTAGATCGAGGTGCTGGCGGCCATGAACAAGCGGTTCCGACGCTGCCCGCCGAAGCACAGATTGGCGCAGGTCTCGGGCAAGTGGATCTTGCCGATCAGGTCGCCGGATGGCGCCAAGATGCGCACGCCGTCCTCCTTGGGATCGGCCCAGCCCATGCTGCACCACACGTTGCCGTCCACGTCGCAGCGCAGCCCGTCGGTGAAGCCGGGCGCGAAGCCTTCGGCGAACACCTTGCCGCCGGACAGCTTCTCCCCGTCCACCGTGAACGAGCGGATATGCGCCGGGCCGCCATGGGTGATGCCGCTGTCGATGATGTAGAGCGTTTTCTCGTCGGGTGAGAAGCCGAGGCCGTTCGGCCGGGTGAAATCGCCGGCGACGACCGTTGCGGTCCCTGTCTTGGGGTCGAGTCGATAAACGTTCCGCGGCAGCTCCGCCGTGTCGGTGTGCCCTTCGTAGTCGCCGTCGATGCCGTAGCCGGGATCGGTGAACCAGATCGCCCCGTCATTAGGACACGACGACGTCGTTGGGCGCGTTCAGCTTCTTGCCTTGGAAGCTGTCGATCAGCACGGTGATGGCGCCGTTATGCTCGGTCCGCGTCACCCGGCGCGTGTCCTGCTCGCAGGTCAGCAGCCGCCCTTCACGGTCCACGTTGTTGCCGTTCGAGTAGTTCGACGGCTTGCGGAACAGGCTGACGTGGCCGTCCTCCTCGGACCAGCGCATCAGGCGGTTGTTGGGGATATCGCTCCAAACCAGCTCACGCGTGGCGCCCAACCAGACCGGGCCCTCGGCCCAGCGATAACCGGTGGCGATGCGCTCGATGGCGGCGTTGCCGACTTGGCCCTTGAACCGCTTGTCGAGCACCTCGACCCGCGGGTCCGGATACCGCGTGCCCGGCAGGTCGCCGAGCGGCAGTCGGTCGGCGCGCGCCGCTCCGGCGGCGGCCAGGCCCGCAATGGTCGCGGCCCCGCCGAGGAAATGGCGTCGTTCCATGATGTCTCTCCCCCAAGTTGCGCCGCCTTGTGGCGACTGCAGCGCGAGGGTCGTGCTTTCGGACCGGCACCGTCAAGGCCAGGGACGCTGCCCCTGGACCCAGCCCCTGGACCCAGCCCCTGGACCCAGCTGGGGGCGGCGCCCCCAGACCCACGTCAGATGATCGCTTCCTGCGCCGCGCGGGCGCGTGTCTTGAGCGACAACGCGCCGACCAGGCTGATGACCGCGGCGACCGTCAACCACAAAGCGGGGGCGGCGCGGTTGCCGGTCGCTTCGATCAGCCAGCTCGACACCAGCGGTGTCACGCCGCCGAACAGCGCGGTGGCCAGGCTGTACGCCAGGCTGAACCCCGCCGTACGCACCTTGGCCGGCATGATCTCCGTCAGCATCGGCACCATCGCGCCGTTGTAGACGCCGTAATAGGCGGAGAACACCAGCACCGTCGCCAGCAGCTTCCCGAAGCTCGGCGCCGCCACCAGCCACAGCATCAGCGGGTAGGCGCTCACGATCGTCAGCAGCGGCATCAGGATCAGCACCGGCCGCCGCCCAATGCGGTCGGAGACGGCGCCGCCGATCGGCAGCCAGATGAAGTTAGAAAGACCCACGCACACCGTCACGATCAGCACCGCCGTGGCGTCGAGCTTCAGCGCCACCCGGCCGAAGGTCGGCGTGTAGGCGGTGATGAGGTAGAAGGCGGTCGTCGTCAGCACCACCATGCTGACCCCCATCAGGATCAGCGCCCAGTTCTGGCCGACGATGCGGAACACGTCGCCCGAGCTGCGCGCATGCTCCATCTTCTCGAACGCTGCCGTCTCCACCAGCGAGGAGCGCAGCCAGAAGATCAGCGGGATAATCGCGCAGCCGATCAGCATCGGGATCCGCCAGCCGTAGCTGCCCATGTCGGCCGGGGACAGCATCGTCGTCAGCGCCGCGCCGATCAGCGCGGCGAAGATCACCGCCACCTGCTGGCTGCCGGACTGCCACGACACATAGAAGCCGCGATGGCCCGGTGTCGCGATCTCGGCGAGGTACACCGACACCCCGCCCAGCTCGACACCCGCTGAGAACCCCTGCAGCAGCCGCCCGAGCAGGACGATGATCGGCGCCGCCACCCCGATCTGCGCGTAGCTTGGCGTCACCGCGATCGACAGCGTGCCGACCGCCATCATCGCCAGGGTGACGATCAGTCCGATCCGCCGCCCCTTCCGGTCGATGTAGGCGCCGAGGATGATGGCCCCCAGCGGCCGCATGAAGAAGCCGACGGCAAACGTCGCCAGCGACGCCGCCAGCGAGGCGAACGGGTCGTCGCTGGGGAAGAACGTCTCGCCGATCGCCTTGGCGTAGAAGGCGTAAACGAAGAAGTCGTATTGCTCGAGGAAATTGCCCGACGCGACTCGCAGCACGTCCCACAGCTTCTTGCGCCGTTCCTCCGGCGTCATCACCGCCACCGCGCTAACCTCCATGCGCCGGCATCGGCTCGAGGCCGCTGCGCCGAATGGCGTCGGCCGCTTCGGGCGCCGACAAAAAACCAAGCAGGGCGCGGGCGGCCGCCTTGGTGCGCCGACGTCCCGAGCACGCCGGCCGAGAACACTGTCACCTGCTGCGCGCCCTCAGGCAGGAGACCGACCACGGTGATTCCGGGGATCGGCTTCAGCTCGCTCAGCTGCTGGAAGCCGAGTTCGGCCTCGCCGCGGGCCACCACCAAGCCTACGGGCTCGGCCGGGATCATCCGGGCGCGGCCCTGCATTTGCTCCGCGATCCCCATCGTCTTGAAAAGCTGGTTCTGGATGTAGACGCCCGAGGCGCTGTCGGAGTAGGCGACCGACTTCGCATGCAGGAACGCCTGCTTCAACGCTTCGACGCTCGAGATGTCGGGGCTCGGCGCACCCGCCTTGACCGCCATGGCGATGCTCGAGCGCGCAAGGTCGATGTCGATCGGACGCTGCCACCTGCCCTGCATCCACCATCTTCGCCAAGGCGTAACCGACCATGATGACGACGTCGATCGGTTCATGCCGGGCGATCCGCTGCGGCACCGCGTCCACCGTGGTGCCCATGGATGGCCCCCACTCCGCGACCAGGGTGTGGCCGGTAGCCCGCTCGAACAGCGGCGCAAGCTCCTTGTAGGCCGCCGCGAACCCGCCGGAACTCACGACGTGCAGCTCCTCGGCGTATGCCGGCGCCACGGAACCGCAAAGCCACACCGCCAAAATCAACGCAACTCGAAGCATGGACGCCCTCTCCGTTATTTGTTAAACCTGTCTCATCACGTTTCCGAGAGGCAACGATGCGTCAAGCAATCAGCGCCTTTAGAGTTTCAGGCTGGCGCAGCACCATGTCGCCGTCCAACTCACCCAGCACGCCCTGCTCGTGCCACTGCCGAAGCTGCTTGTTGACCCGCTCGCGGGTGGCAGCGACCTGGGCGCTGAGCTCCTTCTGCGACAGCTTGATCCGGATCCGCACGCCTTCCGCGACCGGCCGCCCATGCTGCGCCGCGAGGTCGAGCAGCAGCCTCGCCAAGCGCGACGACAGCGAGGCGAGCGCCACATCCTCGAACGCGGCGCTGCTGCGGCGCAGGCGGTCGCACAGGATCTCCATCAGCCGCAGCATCAGGTCGGGCCGGGCGGACAGGAACGGCAGGAACGCGGACCGCTCGATGACCAGCATCAAGCTGTCGGTCATCGCCGTGACGTCGGCGCTGCGCTCCCGGCCATCCAGCAGCGCGATCTCGCCGAGGAACGTCCCGGCTTCCATGATCCGCAGCGTCACTTCACGCCCGTCACCCGACACGGCGCTCACCCGCATGCGCCCATGCACCAGCACCAGCAGGCAGGCGTCCGTGCCGCCGCGCCGGACCACGACCGTGTCGCGCGCCGCCCGCCGCTCGTTCGACAGTGCCGCGAGCGCATCGAGGTCGTCCCGCGGCAAGCTGGAGAACAGGTCGATCGTCGCCAGGACGTCGCGCTTGGCCGCACGGCTCAGTGCAGCCATCGACCTCGCCCTACCTGTATCCAAGGAGCCACACCGCGCATCTAGCACCGCCGACCGCGGCTCCGAAAGGTGGGACAATGTGACGTTCGTCACAGGCGTGGCCGCAATGACACGGCAGGCTCCCTTCACAGCCTCAGATGGCTGCAGGAGGCATAGATGATTGGACGTGGAACGGACACCGTGGCAGCGAAATCGGCCCTGCAATGGTGGCATCGACGGGTGGGGTCCAGCTGGGGCGTGGCCTTCATTCTCGTTGTCGATTTGATCGCGTTCACCGCGGTGTTGTCCCCCGGCCATTCCAGCGCCCCGGCCGGCGACACGGCATCGCTCGCATTGTGCTCAGCCGGGGAGGGTTAACTCGATGCGCCATCTTACCCTTGTGCATTCGCGGCAGATCGCTGCCGATCTCGACCGCGACTTCACCGCCCGCGACCACATCACCATCAGTGGCTGGATGCAGGACGCGGCCGAGCACGGTTACCGGCGCATCCTGATCGAGCGCGGCTCGGCAGCCGGCGGGCCCGAGGACGCCGGCTACATGCTGATCTACGCGCCGGCCCGCGAGTGGGCGACGTGGGGGCTCGCACGCAGCGGGGACGACATCGTCGTCTGGCATTGCGGCACCGGCGCCGACCTCGGCCGGTTCTCGACGATGCGCGCGGCGCTGGAAAGTCTGCCGCCGGTTCCCGCCGAGGCCAGCCGCAAGTATCCGGAACCGCGCCGCCCCGCCGTGCGTTTCTCGTTGGTGCACTCGATCTGAACGGGCGCAGTCAACGGAGGCTAAACATGAAGGCTATTCTTGCGGTACTCGCCATCGGGGCGCTCGCCATCAGTGCGGCGCCTGCCCAGGCAGCCGGCTGCCTCAGCGGCGCCGCGGTGGGCGGTGTAGCCGGGCACGTCGCCGGGCACCATGGCGTCCTTGGCGCGGCGGCGGGCTGCGCGGTCGGGCATCACCAAGCCAACCGCAACCGTGATGCCGCCGCCCAGCGCAACACGAACGCCAGCACCACCGCCCAACCGGATACCACGACGAACTCGACCGGGCGAAACTAAGCCGAGCCCGGCCGCGACCCGATCGCGGCCGCGCACGGCGAGACGAGTGCCTTGCAGCGGCGGAGCTGGACAACTTGTCCGGCTCCGCCGTTTCTATTTGCGGCGTCGGACCCGGCTTGGCTGCGGCCGGGCCTACAGGCCGAGGAAGCGGCGAGCTCCGGCAACCAGCACGCGCAAGCCCATTGCCAAGTCGTCCGGCGCCGTGTCCTCGGCCCAGTGATGGCTGATCCCGTTGATCGACGGCGCGAACAGCATCGCCGACGGGATGTGCCGCGCCATGTACTGCGCATCGTGCCCTGCCCCGCTCGGCATGCGTTGCCAACGTCCCGGCGCAAGCTCGGCGGCGGCCGCGGACAGGGCGTCCTGCAGGTCCGGATCGCATAGGGCCGGACTTGACTGGCTCATCACCTCGAGGGTCGCTTCGCAGCGGTCGGTACGGTTCAGTTCCTGCACCCCGCGCCGCAGGACGGCATCCAGCCGGTCGAGCACGTCCGTATCGATATCGCGGAACTGGAACAGCACCTCGGCCGTCCCCGGGATGATCGACGCCGCACCCGGCGTCACCGCGATGCGCCCCGCGGTCCACACCGTCCGCGGGCCGCAATGGCGCGGGAATTCCTCGTCGAGCCAGTAGAGCAGGCGGACCGCAGCCCGCCCGGCGTCGCGGCGCTCGGCCATGGTGGTGCCGCCGGCATGGTCCTGCATGCCCGCGAAGGTAATGCGATACTGCCAGATGGCGACGATCCCGGTCACCACCCCGACCTGGTGCCCGGCACGCTCGAGCGTGGTGCCCTGCTCGATGTGCATCTCGAGGAAGCCTTTGTAGCGCCCGGCCTCCATCGCCAAGCGGGGCCGCCCGGACAGCCCGGCCTCGGCCAGCGCCTGCCGCAACGGCTTGCCGTGGTAGCGGTTGGTCAAGGTGTCGATCTCTGCGTCCGGCAGCAGCCCGGTGAACGAACGTGAGCCGACGAAGCCGCCGTAATGGCCCTCCTCGTCGGCGAAGGCGATGCAATCGCAGGGGATCCCGGCCCGCGCGAGCGCGACCGCTGCGACCACGCCCAACGCGCCGTCGAGCCAGCCGGCCTCGTTCTGACTCTCGATGTGGCTGCCGACCAGCAGCTTCGGACCGGGCCCGGGATGGCGGCCGAGGACGTTGCCGATGCCGTCCATCTCCGGCTGCAACCCGACCTCGGTCATGCGGTCCATCAGCCAGGCCCGGCTTTGCATATCCTCGGGCGTATAGGTCGGGCGGTGCACACCGGTCTTGAAGGCGCCGATTTGGCGGAGCTCGTTCAGGTCGTGCAGGAAGCGGTCGGTATCGGGTTCGGGCGGCGTGTTTTGCATCGCCGCACAGTGGCCAAAGCCGCAGTGCGCGGCAAGCCGATGCTTGCCCGTTTGGCCGGCAAGCCGATGCTTGCCCACTTGGCCGGCAGGCTGATCAGTCGGTGACGGGCACCCTGGCGGCGAACGGGCCGTTCAGCCGGACGATGGCGTAGTTGATCCACATCGCGAAGCTGACCCAAACGAGGTAGGGCGCCAGCAACCAGGGGGCGATCGGCGAAAAGGGAGCCAGGCCCACCATCATGGCGACGATTGAGATCCACAGCAACGGCATCTCGACCATCGCCCAGTCCGGCCGCTTGGCTTTGAAGAACAACGGGCTCCAGACCAGATGGAGGACGAAATTGACGGCGAACAGCCCGACGATGCGCCAATGGGCGCCGTCGTCCGGCGCGCCCTCCCACGCCAGCACGCCGGCATAGGCCCATAGCGCCAGGATCACGGTCCAGGCCGGACCGAACAGCCAGTCCGGCGGCTGCAGCCGCGACTTGCGCAGGCCGCGGTACCACGGGCCGATCTCGGTCAGCAGGCCGCCGGCTCCGGCCAGGACGACCGCGGCAGCGGCGAAGGAAAGATAAGTGGCGATCAGGCGAACATATCCCCGGGGCAGTTGCGCCGCAATTCGTCGCCGAGGGCGGCGCCGGCCTGTGCCGCATCCGCCCGCGCGCATTCCACCGTCTGGCGCAGCACGAAGCTGCCGTCGGCTCGCGCCACCAGCCCGGTGAGCCGCATCCGCTCGCCCGGCAGCAGCCGCGCATAGGCGCCGATCGGGGTGTGGCAGGAGCCGTCCAAGGCGCCGAGCAGCGCGCGCTCGGCGGCCGCCATGACGTTGGCGTCCGGATCGGCGATCGCCGCCAGCAAGGCGTGCAGCTCGGTATCGGTCGCGCGCACGGTGACGCCGACGATGCCCTGGCAGGCCGCCGGCACCATCAGGTCGGCGTCGATCACCACCGAGGCTTCGTGCTCGAGGCCGAGCCGGTTCAGCCCGGCCATCGCCAGCAGGCTGGCCGAGTAGTCGCCGCGCCGCACCTTGTCGAGCCGGCCATGCACGTTGCCGCGGATGTTGCGCACCACGCAGGTCGGGCCGGGCCGCGAGCAGCTGCGCCTGTCGCCGGACGCTGCTGCTGCCGATCACGGCGCCGTAGGGCAGCGCGTCGTATGGGCTCTCATTCGTGGCCTCGTGGCAGTCGGGACCGAGGATCAGCACGTCGCGCGGGTCCTCGCGCGGCAGGGTGCAGGCAAGCACGACGCCGGGAGGCAGCTCGGTCTCGAGGTCCTTCAGGCTGTGCACCGCAAAATCGATTCGACGGTCCAGCAGCGCCTCATGAATTTCCTTGGCGAACAGGCCCTTCCCGCCCAGATCCGCCAGCCGCTCCCCAGTCGCCTGGGTGGCGTCGCCGGTGGTCCGGATCGCATGCTCGTGGAACACGTCCATGCCGCGCAGCACCGGGCAGAACTTCGTCAGCAGCGACAGGAACATCCGCGTCTGCGTCAGCGCCAGCGGCGAGGCGCGGGTGCCGACGCGCAGCGGCAGGCCGCGATGGTGCGGTGCGACCTTGGGGCGTGCGGGCGCGGTCGGGGCCGCAATCTTCATCTCAAGTTCCATCATCACCCCCCAAGTGGCCGTATCGCGCCGCGTTCACATGCGCGGTCGTCGGTGGTCTGGCTTGCGTCCGGCACGGTCATGCCCCGAATGAGGGGTTGAGCCGCACCACGGCAAGGTTAAGAAAAGATGCGAACGCCACCCATGCCAGGTATGGGAGCAGCAGCCGCGCGGCATTCGGCGAGACCGGCCACAGCACCACGACCAGCGCCGCAATCGACAGCCAGAACGGCACCGTCTCGATCAGCGCCCAGTCCGGGCGCCGCAGGCGAAAGAACAGCTCGCTCCAGGCGACGTTCAGCAGCGCATTGACCGCGAACAGCACAAGCATTCGCTGCCGCATCGCCCGCGACCGTGCCGCCCGCCACGCCAGCACGCCGGCCAAGGCCGTCACTGCGTAGATCAGCGTCCAAGCCGGGCCGAACAGCCAATCCGGCGGCTGCCAGCTCGGCTTCTGCAGCCCCGCGTACCAGGGTCCGATGTCGGTGGCGCTCGCGCCCAGCGCCGCCACCGCCAAGGCCGCAACCGCCGCGACCAGGATCGGGGTGGCGCGTCCGCTCATGCCCGCGCGAAACCCAGCAGGTGCGCCATGTCCTTGCAGAAGATCCGCAGGTGCGCCATCGGGTCGCGCCGGGCGAGCTTCTTGTTCATGTAGCCCTCCCAGGTCATGCGCTGCACGTCCTTGTCGCGGCACATCGCCACGAACTTCTCGCGCCGCTTGTCGCTGGAATACCAAAAAGTCTGCATGATCCCGAGGATCCAGAATACGCGACCATGCGCACTCATGAACCGCTTGCGGGCGTGCCGCAGCGACCGCACGTCGCCGGTCGCGTGCAGCTTCACGACCGCCTCGGCCGCCAGCCTTCCGCCCAGCATGGCGTAGTAGATCCCCTCGCCCGACGCCGGCGCCACCACCCCGGCGGCGTCCCCGGCCAGCACCACGTCGCGCCCATTGTCCCAGCGCCGCATCGGCCGCAGCGGGATGGGCGCCCCCTCGCGGCGCACCGTCCGAGCGCCGTCCAGCCCCGCGCGGCGCCGCAGCGCGCCGATCGCCGGGCGCAAGCCGAACCCCTTGCGCGCCGAACCGGTGCCGACGCTGGCGACCCGGCCGTGCGGGAAGATCCAGGCGTAGAAGTCGGGCGACAGGCCGCCCTGGTAGTAGACGTCGCAGCGGGAGCCGTCCCAGCCGTCCGGCACCTCGACGATCTCGTGGTAGGCGAAGACGTATTTGACGCGTTCCCAGCCCTTCACGCATTGCCGGGCCACCTGCGATTTGGCGCCGTCGGCGCCGATGATGGCCTTCGCGCGTACCCGGACCGGCGCGTCGCCGCCCTTGGGCTGATAGCGCACCACCGCGACGCCGTCCGGGTCGCGCTCGACCGCCTCGAACGTGCCGTCCACCCTGGTTGCGCCGGCACTGACCGCCCGCTCGCGCAGCCAGGCGTCGAACGCCTCGCGGTCGACCATGCCGACATAGCCGCCGTCGGCGATCGGCATGTCGGCCTCCTTCTCGCTCGGCGCGACGATGCGCGCACCGGTGGCACGCGCCACGATCAGGTGCTCGGGGATGCCGAACTCGCGCACCAGGATTGGCGGGATGGCGCCGCCGCACGGCTTGATCCGCCCGGCCCGATCCAGCAGCAGCACCTGCAGCCCGTCGCGCGCCAGGTCGGCCGCGGCGACCGCCCCGGACGGGCCGCCGCCGACCACGACGGCATCCCAAGTCGTTGTCAAGCTCGTGCATCCTGTCCTCCCCACGCGGCCGTTGCCGTCTTTTCCTCAACCGCAGGTGCGAACACCTGCGCCGCGAGCGCCGCCGCCGCCACGAACAGCCCGGCCTCGACCGCGAACACGGCAGCGTAAGCGAGCGCCGGGTCGCCCAGCGTGAGCCGCATCACGTCGCTCGCGCCCGTCGCGACCAGCCCGCCGGCGCCGAACGCCAACGCCTGGGCGGCGCCCCACATGCCCATGCGAGTGCCCTCCCGAGATGCGCGTCCGGCAGCGGCCAGTCCCATCATCGAGCCGATCGCCGCCACCGCGAAAGCGCCGTTGGCGACGCCGAGCAGCAGCACCGCGCCCCGCAGCGGCGCGCCCGGCCCCGCCAGCCCCGCGGCCGCCAGCCCGAGCGCCGCAACTCCCGACCCCGCGCAGCCGCCCACCGTCCAGGCCCGCATCGCCGGCCGGCTGAACGATCCCGACGCAAAGCCCCACACCGCCACCAGCGCCATGCCGGCCAGGACGCCCGCATGATGCAGCCCGGTCAGGCCGGTAGACTGCCCCGGGCTCAACCGGAACACCGCCCCGGCGAACGGCTCGATCACTAGCTCCTGGCCGGAATACGCCAGCATCGAGACGAACACGAACACCGCGAAGCCGCGCGCCTGCCGCTCCCGCCACACGCCGCGCAGGGCGACGAGGAAGCCCGGCGCCGGCTCGCGCGCGACCGCGGGCACGGACGCGTCGCCTTCCATCCCGCGCACCGCCAGGACCGCGACGGTGAAGGCGCACGCGGCGGCTCCGGCGACCACTGCCACCAGACGGCCCGGTCCGAACGGATCGAGCAGCCGTCCGGCCAGCGTCGCCGTGGCCGCGATGCCGAACAGCATCATCAGCCACACGACGGTGGCCGCCGGCGCCCGCTTGGCTGCATCGGTGCGGGCGGCCAGCAAGGTCAGCAGCGACGTTCCCGCCGCCCCGACGCCCAGGCCCACCGCGACGAATGCCGGCAGCGCCAACGCCAGCCCCAGCGCCACTCCGCTGCTCATGAGCGCGACGCCAGCGGCGGCCGCGGTCGCGCCAAGCGCCAGCGCGGCCATGCCGCCCACGATCCAGGGCGTGCGCCGGCCGCCGACGTCCGAGCCGTAGCCCATCCGCGGCCGCAGCACCTGCACGCCGTAATGCAGCGCCACCAGCACGCCGGGCACGATCGCCGGCAGCTGCCATTCGACGATCATGACCCGGTTCAGGGTCGAGGTCGTCAGCACCACGATCGCGCCGAGTCCCGCCTGCACCAGGCCGAGCCGCAGGATGCCGAGCCAGCCGAGCGGCGCCATCACGCACCCCCGCGCAGGGCGAACGCCGCGAGCAGCATGCCGAGCACGAAGCCCAGGGTGCCGGTCCCCTGATACCAAGGCGCCAATCGCCGCGGCTCGCGCACGAAGCGCAGCATCAGCCCGGCTTGCACCACCAGCAGAACGCCACCCCGGCCGCCGACCACGGCCGGCCCCACCGCAGCAGCAACGCCGCCACCATGGCCTGCGGCGCGCCCATCACCACGCAGGCGAGCCGCGCCGCCCGCTCCGGCCCGAGCAGCACCGGCAACGAACGCACCCCCATCCGCCGGTCGCCCTCGATCGACTTGAAGTCGTTGAGGGTCATGATGCCGTGCGCGCCGAGGCTGTAGAGGACCAGCACCGCGACGATGTGCGTGCCGGGCCAAGCGCCGGCGACCAGCGCCGCGCCGGTGAACCAAGGCAGCCCTTCGTAGCAGGCGCCGCAGGCGAGGTTGCCGATCCAGCCATTCTCCTTCAGGCGCAGCGGCGGCGCACTGTAGGCCCAGGCCAGCGCCAGCCCGATGCAGGCGGCGCCCAGCACGAGCCGCCCCAGCACCGCGGCCACGGCGAGCGACGCCGCGGTCCAGCCGATCGCGATCCACAACCCGGAGCGGCCGGGCAGCCGGCCTGACGGAATCGGCCGGTCCGGTTCGTTGATGGCGTCCACGTGGCGGTCGAACCAGTCATTCGCCGCCTGACTGGTGCCGCACACCATCGGCCCGGCCAGCGCCATCCCGAGAACGACGGTCCACCACGATCCCGCGGGCGCGCTCACCGACACCGCGCCGCACATGAACGCCCACATCGGCGCGAACCACGTGATCGGCTTCAGCAGCTCGAGCGCGGCCGCCGGGCCGGTGCGGCGGCGCGCCGCAGCGGCGACCGCCAAGTTCGCGCCACCGTCCATCAATCGCGCGCCGTCGGCTCGAGGTCGCCGAGCCCATAGCGGCGCAGCTTCACGTACAGGCTCTGCCGGCTCAGCCCCAGCATCTCGGCCGCCGACGCCCGGTTGTCGTTGGTCAGCTCGAGCGCCGCCTCGATCGACAGCCGCTCGATCACCTCGGTTGCTTCCCGCACCAGCTCCTTCAGCGCCACCCGGCCGATCAGCTCCTGCAGCTGCTCGACCGAGCGCGGCAAGGCGCGTGAGGCCTTGGTTTCCAGCCGCAGCCGCGGCCCGACGTTGCGGATAGCGAAGCCGAAGGATGGCTTGCCGTTGTCGATTGCGACGGCCGAGATCTCGACCTGTGCGGAATGCCCGGCCTCGGCGCGCAAGGTCGTGGTGAAGAACCGCACCACGCCGCGCTGCCGCAGGTTGGCGATCAGTACCGTCATGTCGATCGGCGATTCGCCGACCCAGCGGTCGAGCGGCTGACCGCGCGCCGCGTCCTCGCCCGCGAGCCCGGCCATGTCGACGAAGGCGGCGTTGGCGGTCACGATGGTGCCGTCGTTCTCCGTCACGACGAACGCGTCCGGCGCGCTCTCGACCGCGCGCAGCAGCTTCGACTTCACCGCGTTCAGCGACGAGGCGGCGGCGACCGCATGCGCCGAGGAAATGCGCACCAGCAGCATCGTGGCCTGGTCCTGCCGGAACGCCGTGGCCCGCAGCACCACCTCGCGATGGGCATGCTTGAGGTGGACGCGCAGATCCTCCGGCGCCTCGCCGTCGCGAACCGCGAGCAGATAGGCCTGTGCCGCCTCCGCATCGGCGAAGCGCGGCAACAGGACGTGACCGACGACCTCGCGCAGTTCGGCGCCGAACATCTCGCGCGCGGCCGGGTTGGCCTCCAGCACGCGGGCGCGCGCCGGGTCGAGGATCAGCACCGCCTCGGACGAGGTCTGGAACAGCAGGCGGTAGCGCATCTCGGCGTCGCGCAGCCGGCTGTAATCCTCCTCGAGCGTTGCCTGGGCGTTCATCAGCCGCTGCTGCAAGGCGGACAGCGCCCGCTGGTCGCGCCCGAACAGCACCATGCGACCTTCCTGGCCGAGCTGCACGCAGCAATAAAGGATCGGTACGCTGCTGCCGTCGGGGGCGAGGTGGTTGACGTGCCGCCAGCGAGTCTCGGACCGGGCCGCGTCCTGCATCAGCGCCAGCACCTTCGGCCGGCTATCCTGCGCGACGGTGGCGACCAGCGGATTGCCGATCCAGTGCCCGCCGCCGTCGAGGTCGGCGAGCAGCTCCTCGTTCTGGATGGACATGTCGACGATCGTGCCCTCGGCGTCCGCGACCAGCGTCACGTCCGAGGCGGCTGCGATCAGCGCCGCCGCCGACCCTGCGTCGAGATCGCCGAGCGCCGTGCTCGGCGACATGAAGCCGCCCGAGCCGCTGCTGCCACGTGCGCCGGGGGCCTTGTGGCCATGCTCCTCAACCACGAGGCCCCCGGTGGCGCATCACATGCGTCCGTCCGAGTGGTGCAGCAAGGAATTCGCGAGAAGCACGGCCTGCTGGCCATCGACCGCGGTCGCGTCGGCGCCGATGCGCCCGGCCAGGTCGGGATCGGCCAGAAAGGACGGGCCACCCACCATGACGATCAGGTCCGGGTTGCCGGACGCCCGGCGCATCTCGACGATCAGCGCCGCTGCATCCGCCACCCGCTCGTCGCAGGCGAAGCGACAGCCCGAGCATCTCGGTCCGCTCGCGCCGAACCAGCGCCAGCGCCTGCTCGCGGGAGGACGCCGGGCCCAGCCGCGCTTCCCACCCGGCGCGCACGAAGTAGTCGAGCACGATCGACAGCCCGAACGTATGCTGCTCGCCCGGCACCGGCATCAGCAGCGCCCGCGGCGCCCCCAGCGGCGGCGCCGCGCAATCGAGCGGCTGGGCCGCCAGCAGGCGTTGGGCGTTCTGCAGCCGCAGAACGCCGATGGTCACGTCGGCAAAGGTGCACGAATCATTCTCCCACATCACGCCAAGCTGCCGGGCAGCGGGCGCGAGCAGGTCCTCGTAGATCGACGCCGGCGCCACGCCCGAGCGGTGCAGCTCGGCCACGAAAGCAGCGACGACTTGGCTGTTAGGTTCCAGGCACAATGCGACGAGCTTGCGGATGGTGCCGTCGCCGATTGCCGGGGCGGTGTCGACCGGCGTGGCCCGCTCGACCCAGCGCATCGCAACCAGGCGGGGGATCACGTCCTGCCGCACCGTGTGCTCCAGGAGGGCGCGCCCGTCGCGGCCCAGGCTGCGAGCAGCGCTCGGGCTGGGTTCGCCGGGCCTGTGTGCCCGCCCCTCCCGCCAGCCGTCGTCCTGAAAAGCGTGCTGCGACATGGACACCATCGCTGTCTCCCCCAAACCTTGTTCGATCCACCGGCCAAGTGTCAATCGCGATTTACGTACAGTCCGCTTGACACTTCATTCGCCGTCGTCCTAGCGTTCTTGCAAGCGAGCCGGGCGCCTCGGCTGGCTCGAAAACAATCAATACGGCGCCGATTGGAAAGCCTTCACTCGCGGTAATCCGGCAACTCTGAACTCGACGACAACAAGCCGGAATACTCACGAGTTCGTTACCCATCCTGGAGGGAACCGTTCGCGATGCTGACATCAGTCCTCGGCCGAGTGATCGCCCCGTTCGACGGCTGCCCCTGGGGCGGTGCCGTCGGCCGCCGGGTCGTGGTGGATCGGCCGCTGCCGCTCTACACCACCGAGCAGCGGGCCCGGCGCGACGCCTCGCCGTGGACGCTCGTGCAGGGTGTGCTCGCGCCGCTACAGTTCGCGGTGTTTCTGCTCAGCCTCGGTTTGGTGCTGCGCTTCCTGGCGAGCGGCGAGGGCGTTTTGGCCGCGACCGGCAGCGTGGTTGCCAAGACCATGGTGCTCTACGTGATCATGGTCACCGGCGCGATCTGGGAGAAGGACGTGTTCGGCCGCTACTTGTTCGCGCCGGCCTTCTTCTGGGAGGACGCGACCAGCATGATCGTCATCGCCCTGCACACCGCCTATCTGGCGGCGCTGCTGACCGGCGGCATGACGCAGCATGGGCTGATGATGCTGGCGCTGACCGCTTATGCGACCTACGCCGTCAACGCCGTGCAATTCCTCGCCAAGCTGCGCACCGCCCGCTTGCAGCCCGCGACTTGGCAGCCGTCGGGGTCGGGCGCGTTCGGGTTCGGCCAGCAGGCATGAGCGTGGCTGCCCCCGCGACACTTGGACCAGCAATGCGGGGGCCGGCGGCGCTCGGTTGCCTCGATGCCCCGGTGCTGCGCGAGCGTGGCCAGCGCGAGGTGTTCTGCGGCCTGACCGGGATCATCTGGCTGCACCGCAAGATCCAGGACGCGTTCTTCCTGGTGGTGGGCTCCCGCACCTGCGCCCACCTGATCCAATCGGCGGCCGGGGTGATGATCTTCGCCGAGCCGCGCTTCGCCACCGCCATCATCGACGAGCGCGACCTCGCCGGGCTGTCGGACGCGAATGACGAGCTGGACCGGGTGGTGGACCGGCTGCTGTCGCGGCGGCCCGACATCCGCATGCTGTTCCTGGTCGGCTCGTGCCCCTCCGAGGTGATCAAGCTCGATCTCTCGCGGGCCGCCGAGCGGCTGTCGGCGCAGCACATGCCGCAGGTCCGCGTGCTGAACTATTCCGGCAGCGGCATCGAGACCACCTTCACCCAAGGCGAGGACGCCTGCCTCGCGGCCCTAGTGCCGATCCTGCCCGCGGCGCCGGCCGCCGCGGCACCCTCGCTGCTGGTCGCCGGCGCGCTGGCCGAGGTGGTCGAGGACCAGCTGCGCCGGCTGTTCGAGGCGATGGGCATCGGCGCCGTGCACTTCTTCCCGCCGCGCCGCTCCACCGACCTGCCGCCGGTCGGCCCCGAGACGCGCCTGCTGCTGGCGCAGCCGTTCCTGACCGAGACCGCCCGCCTGCTGGAGAACCGCGGCGCGCAGCGCCTCGCAGCCCCGTTCCCGCTCGGCGCCGAGGGCACCACCGCCTGGCTCGCAGCGGCCGCCGAAGCGTTCGGCGTGCCCGCCGAGCGGTTCGAGGCAGGCGATCGCCGCGCCGCGCGCGCGCGGCCGTCGCCGCGGTCGGGCGGCACCGCGACCGGCTTGCCGGCAAGTCGGCGTTCTTCTTCCCCGACAGCCAGCTCGAGATCCCGCTCGCCCGGTTCCTGTCGCAGGAACTCGGCATGGCGCTTGAACGAAGTCGGCACCCCCTACCTGCACCGCGGCCACATGGCCGCCGACCTCGCTCTGCCCTGCCGGCCGGCACGCCGCTCAGCGAGGGCCAGGACGTGGAGCGCCAGCTCGACCGCTGCCGGGCGGCGCGGCCGGACATCGTCGTCTGCGGCCTCGGCCTGGCCAACCCGCTGGAGGTCGGAGGGCCTGACCACGAAGTGGAGCATCGAGCTGCTGTTCACCCCGATCCAGGGCTACGACCAGGCCGGCGACCTCGCCGAGCTGTTCGCCCGGCCGCTGGTGCGGCGCGACCGGCTGCGGGTCTAGCCCGATGCAGCTCACGCTCTGGACCTACGAGGGCCCGCCGCACGTGGGCGCCATGCGCATCGCGACCGCGATGGAGGGCGTCCACTACGTGCTGCACGCGCCGCAGGGCGACACCTATGCGGACCTGCTGTTCACCATGATCGAGCGGCTGCCGAAGCGCCCGCCCGTCACCTACACGACCTTCCAGGCGCGCGACCTCGGCGGCGACACGGCGGAGCTGTTCAAGACCGCCGCCGCCGAAGCCTACGCACGGTTCCAGCCCCAGGCCTGCTGCTGGTCGGCGCGTCCTGCACCGCGGAGCTGATCCAGGACGACCCCGGCGGCCTCGCCCGCGCGCTGAACTTTGCCGGTCCCGGTGATCGCGCTGGAGCTGCCGGCCTACCAGAAGAAGGAGAACTGGGGCGCCGCCGAGACCTTCTACCAGATCGTCCGCACGCTGGCCGGGCCGCACGCGCCGCCGCCGGGCACGAAGGCCGCTCCGGCGCCGCGCTGCAACGTGCTCGGCCCGGCCGCGCTCGGCTTCCGCCACCGCGACGACCTGCAGCGAGATCACTGGGCCTGCTCGGGCGCATGGGCGTCGCAGTCAACGTCGTCGCGCCGCTCGGCGCCCGGCCGTCCGACCTGGCCCGGCTCGGCGACGCCGCGTTCAACGTCGTGCTCTATCCCGGAGATCGCCGGCTCAGGCCGCCGCGTGGCTGCAGCGGACCTTCGGCCAGCCGTCCACCCGCACCGTCCCGATCGGCGCCGGCGCGACCGAGGACTTCATCCGCGAAGTCGCCACCCTCGCCGGCATCGACCCGGAGCCCGGCCTGGCGCGAAATCAGCCGCCTGCCCTGGTACTCGCGCTCGGTCGACAGCACCTATTTGACCGGCAAGCGCGTCTTCATCTTCGGCGACGCGACCCACGCGATGGCCGCGGCCCGGGTCGCCGCCGAGGAGATGGGGTTCACCGTCGTCGGGTTAGGCACCTACAGCCGAGAGTTCGGCCGCGAGGTCCGCGCCGCCGCGGCCAAGCTCGGCCTCGAAGCGCTGGTCACCGACGACTACCTCGAGGTCGAGGCCGCCGTCGTGGCGCTGCAGCCCGAGCTGGTGCTCGGCACGCAGATGGAGCGCCACATCGCCAAGCGACTCGGCGTGCCCTGCGCCGTGATCTCCGCACCCGTCCACGTGCAGGACTTCCCCGCCCGGCATTCGCCGCAGATGGGCGCCGAGGGCGCCAACGTGCTGTTCGACACCTGGGTGCACCCGCTGATGATGGGGCTGGAGGAGCATCTGGTGGCGATGTTCCGCGACGATTTCGAGTTCCACGCCGACCAGGCGCCGTCGCATTTGGGCCACGGCGCGGCCGCCGCGCCGCCCGAACCGGCCGCCGTGGTGACGGCAACGTCCTGGGCGGCCGACGCCGACAACGAGCTGAAGAAGATCCCGTTCTTCGTGCGCGGCAAGGCGCGGCGCAACACCGAGCGGTTCGCCGCCGAGCGCGGCCTCGCCACGATCACCGTCGACACCCTCTACGAGGCAAAGGCGCATTATGGACGGTAGCGTTCTCGCCTCCCCGCCGGGCGCGACCCCGATCCGGGTCGTGGTCGTCACGATGGACAGCCACCTGTCCGGCGCCGCCGCCCGCGCTCATGCCCGGCTGCAGGCCGAGATCCCGGGCTTGAGCCTCGTCGTCCACGCGGCCGACAAATGGGCCGGCGACCCCGCCGCCCTCGAGCAATGCCTGCACGACATCGCGCATGGCGACCTCATCATGGCCGCGATGCTGTTCCTCGAGGACCACGCCAAGCTGGTGCTGCCCGCGCTGCAAGCCCGGCGCATGGATTGCGACGCCATGCTGTGCTGCATGTCGGCGCCCGAGGTCACGAAGCTGACCCGGCTCGGCCGCTTCGACATGTCGCAGGAGGCGAGCGGCGCGCTGGCCATGCTGAAGCGGCTGCGCGGCGGCAAGCGGGACGCGAAGGGCACCAACGGCGTCGGCTCCGACGGCGCCGCGCAGATGCGCATGCTGCGGCGGCTGCCGAAGCTGATGCGGTTCATTCCCGGCACCGCACAGGACGTGCGCAGCTACTTCCTGGCGCTGCAGTACTGGCTCGCCGGCTCCGACGAGAACCTCGCCAGCCTCGTGCGCATGCTGGTGGCGAAGTATGCCGCGCCGCAGCGCCGGCCCGGCGTTGCGCTGACCGTCGCCGCCCCGCTCACCTATCCGGATCTCGGGCTCTACCACCCCGACCTGCCCGGGCCGCATGACCGAGCGGCTCGGCGACTTGCCGCGCGCCGGTCTGGCCGGCACGGTCGGGCCTGATCCTGCTGCGGTCCTACCTGATTTCAGGCAATGCCGGGCATTATGACGGGGTGATCCGCGCCCTCGAAGCCCGCGGCTTGCGCGTGGTCCCGGCCTTCGCCAGCGGCCTCGACGCGCGCCCGGCGATCGAGTCGTTCTTCATCCGCGACGGCGTGCCGAGCGTGGACGCGGTCGTGTCGCTGACCGGGTTCAGCCTGGTCGGCGGCCCCGCCTACAACGACAGCCGGGCCGCGGAGACGCTGCTGGCCCGGCTCGACGTGCCTTACCTCACCACCCACCCGATCGAGTTCCAGACGTTGGAGCAGTGGGAGCAGGACCCGCGCGGCCTGCTGCCGGTCGAGGCGACGATGATGGTCGCGCTGCCGGAGCTCGATGGCGGCATCGCGCCCATCACCTTCGGCGGCCGCTGCGGCCGGGCCGAGCACCGAGAACCCGTGCCCCGGCTGCGTCGGCAAGGCCTGCACCCGCGACATGGTGGCGCACCCCGAGCGCGCCGCGACGCTTGCCGACCGCGTCGCGCGCCTGGTCGCACTGAAGCGCACCGCGCGGGCGCAGAAGCGAGTCGCCGTCGTGCTGTTCAACTTCCCCCCGAATGCCGGCGCGACCGGCACCGCCGCCTATCTCGGCGTGTTCCAGTCGCTGCACAACACGCTGACGGCGATGCGTGAGGGCGGCTACGCGGTCGGCGAGCTGCCGCCCGACTCGGACGCCCTGCGCGAGATGGTCGTCGGCGGCAACAGCGCCCAGCACGGCACCGACGCCAACGTGCTGGTAAAGATCCGGGCGGACGACATCGTCCGGCGCGAGACCCACCTCGCCGAGATCGAAGCTGCCTGGGGCCCGGCGCCGGGCAAGCAGCAATCGGACGGCGCCCATGTTTTCGTGCTCGGGCGGCAGTTCGGCAACGTGCTGGTCGGGCTGCAGCCCGCCTTCGGCTACGAGGGCGACCCGATGCGGCTGCTGTTCGAGCGCGGGTTTGCGCCGACCCATGCCTTCAACGCCTTCTACCGTTACCTGCGCGAGGATTTCGACGCGCATGCGGTGCTGCATTTCGGCACCCATGGCGCGCTGGAGTTCATGCCGGGCAAGCAGGCCGGGCTGTCGGCGGCGTGCTGGCCGGACCGGCTGATCGGGCACCTGCCCAACTTCTA
Organism: uncultured Alphaproteobacteria bacterium; assembly: GCA_963792675.1. Classification (GTDB taxonomy): domain Bacteria; phylum Pseudomonadota; class Alphaproteobacteria; order Acetobacterales; family Acetobacteraceae; genus JBBROS01. Next base: position 2,343,958 of record CAWBWT010000002.1, on the reverse strand, counting down.
CCTGTATGCGTCGAACAACCCGAGCGAGGGCATGATCGCCAAGCGCCGGGCCAACGCGACCCTGATCAGCTACCTGACGCCGCCGGTGGCCCATGCCGGGCTCTATCGCGGACTGCTGGATCTGAAGGCCTCGCTGGACCGCTGGCGCGCGCTGGAGCCCGACGCCGACGCAGAAGGCCGCACGACGCTCGCGCTGTTGGTGCAGGCGCAGGCGGCGGCCGTGGACCTGGCGCCGGCTGAGCCCGCCTGGACCGATCCGGAGGCCGAGATCATCCGCCTCGGCGCGATGCTGCTGGAGCTGGAATACGCGCTGATCCCGCACGGCCTGCACGTGGTCGGCCAGCCGCCGACCGCGGCCGAGCGCGCCGAGCTGCTCGACGCCGCCGCCGTCACCGACCCGGCCGAACGCGCCCGGCTCGACGCACTGCTGGCCGCCGACCACGAGATCCCCGCCCTGCTGCACGCGCTCGACGGCGGCTACACGCGGCCGGCGCCGGGCGGGGATTTGCTGCGCACCACCGAGGTGCTGCCGACGGGACGCAACCTGCACGGCTTCGACCCGTTCCGCCTGCCCAGCGCCTTCGCGGTGGCGGACGGCGCCCGCCAGGCCGAGCGCCTGCTAGCCCGGCATGCCGCCGACGGCAAGTCGCTGCCCGAAACGGTCGCCATGGTGCTGTGGGGCACCGACAACCTGAAGTCGGAGGGCGGCCCGATCGCCCAGGCGCTGTGGCTGATGGGTGCGGCCCCGCGCTCGGACAGCTACGGCCGGCTATGCGGCGCACGGCTGGTGCCGCTCGCCGAACTCGGACGCCCGCGCGTGGACGTCATCCTCACCCTGTCCGGCATCTTCCGCGACCTGCTCCCCTTGCAGACCCGCCTGCTCGCCGAAGCCGCGCTGCTGGCCGCCGAGGCGGACGAGCCGGTGTCGGAGAACTACATCCGCAAGCACGCGCTCGCCTTCCAGGCCGAGCATGGCGGCACCATGGCCGACGCCGCGCTGCGGGTGTTCGGCAACGCCGACGGCGCGTACGGCGCCAACGTCAACGCGCTGGTCGGCGCCGGCACCTGGGAGAACGAGGACGAGCTGGCCGACGCCTACCTCGCCCGCAAGGGCTTCGCCTACGGCGCCGATGGCCGTCCCACCAAGCAAGCGGCGCTGCTGCACCAGGTGCTGGCGACGGTCGAGGTGACCTACCAGAACCTCGACAGCATCGAGCTCGGCGTCACCACGGTGGACCACTACTTCGACACCCTGGGCGGCATCAGCCGGGCGGTGCGGCAGGCGCGCGGCGCGCGCGGCCGACGTCTATATCGGCGACCAGACCCGCGGCGACGGCTGCGTCCGCACCCTGGGCGAGCAGGTCAGCCTCGAGACCCGCACCCGGGCGCTGAACCCGAAATGGTACGAGGGCCTGCTGAAGCACGGCTACGAGGGCGTGCGCGAGATCGAGGCGCACGTCGTCAACACGCTCGGCTGGTCCGCGACCACCGGCGAGGTGAGCCCCTGGGTCTACCAGCAGCTCGCCGAGACCTACGTGCTCGACCCCGAGATGCGCGACCGCCTGGCCGCGCTGAACCCGAAGGCCAGCCTCAAGATCGCCAACCGGCTGATCGAGGCGACCGACCGCAAATACTGGGCCCCCGACGAAGCCACGCTCGACGCCTTGCGCCGGGCCGGCGAGGACCTGGAAGACCGGCTGGAAGGCGTCGCCCCCGCCGGCACGACTATGGAGATTGCCGCATGACCGTCGCAACCCTTCCCTTTCCCGTCCGCAACAAGGTTCGCGCCGATGGCGACGGCAGCGTGCAGGTCAAGCTCGATGACAGCCCGCTGGTCGGCAACGCCAAGGTGTTCGCCGTTTACGGCAAGGGCGGCATCGGCAAGTCCACGACGTCGTCGAACCTGTCCGCGGCCTTCAGCAAGCTCGGCAAGCGGGTGCTGCAGATCGGCTGCGACCCCAAGCACGACAGCACCTTCACCCTCACCAAGCAGTTGCTGCCGACCGTCATCGACGTGCTGGAAAGCGTGAACTTCCACTCCGAAGAGCTCCGCGTCGAGGATTTCGTGTTCCAGGGCTACAACGGCGTCATGTGCGTCGAAGCGGGCGGCCCGCCGGCCGGCACCGGCTGCGGCGGCTACGTCGTCGGCCAGACGGTGAAGCTGCTGAAGGAGCACCACCTGCTGGAAGAGACCGACGTCGTCATCTTCGACGTGCTCGGCGACGTGGTGTGCGGCGGGTTCGCGAGCCCGCTGCAGCACGCCGACCTCGGCCTGATCGTCGCCGCCAACGACTTCGACAGCATCTTCGCGATGAACCGCATCGTGGCTGCGATCACCGCAAAGGCCAAGAACTACAACGTCCGGCTCGGCGGCGTCATCGCCAACCGCAGTGCCGCCACCGACCAGATCGACCGCTTCAACGGCCAGACCGGCATGCAGACGCTGGCGCATTTCCCCGACCTCGACGCCATCCGCCGCTCGCGGCTGAAGAAGTGCACGCTGTTCGAGATGGACAGCGACGCCGGAGCTGGAAGCGGTCAAGCTCGAATACCTCCGCCTCGCCGCCTCGCTCTGGGCCGGCGTCACACCGGTCGAGGCGACACCGATGCGCGACCGCGACATCTTCGACCTGCTCGGCTACGACTGATGACGCAGGGGGCCACCTACCTCAGCGCGCCGCGGCGAGCTGCAGACCTACTTCGACCAGACCGCGGTCGACGCCTGGGAACGGCTCACCAGCGACGCCCCGGTGTCCGGCATCCGCGCCACCGTGCGCGCCGGACGGGACCGGATGCGCGCGACCCTGCTATCCTGGCTGCCCGACGACCTCGCCGGCCGCCGCCTGCTCGATGCCGGCTGCGGCACCGGCGCGCTGGCGGTCGAGGCCGGCGCGGCGCGGCGCCGACGTGGTCGCGATCGACCTCTCGCCCACGCTCGTCGGCCTGGCCCGGGAGCGGGCGCCTTCGGAGCTGCGGATCTCGTTCCGCTCCGGCGACATGCTCGACCCCTACCTCGGCCGCTTCGACCACGTCGTCGGCATGGACAGCCTGATCCATTACGCGGCGCCCGACATGGTGCGGGCGCTGTCGGCGCTGGCCGCCCGCGCCGACCGGCTCGGTCGTGTTCACCTTCGCCCCGCGCACGCCGCTGCTGGCCGCGATGCACGCCGCCGGCCGCCTGTTCCCCCGCCGCGACCGCGCGCCCGGCGATCGAGCCGGTCCGCCCCGCCACCCTGGCCCGGCTGATCGGCGCCGAGCCCGTCGCTGGCCGGCTGGACGCTCGGCCGCACCCTCCGGATCGACGTCGGCTTCTACAAGTCCGAGGCGCTGGAGCTGGTGCGGCGATGACACCGTCCGCGCCCCCACCCCCCTCCTTGTCATGGTCGGGCTTGACCCGACCATCGACGCGGCGCCGTTCGCTCCGGCCGGCCCGGTCGGGCGTGCTTCTGCCCCGCGTTCACGCGTCCCGAGATGGCCGGATCACGTCCGGCCATGCCGTGCGTAGGTGTGCATGGGGTTGCCGATGATCGCGCGGCTCAACGATGCGGCCGTCCGCACCTGGGGCCGGATCGGCACCGGGTTCATGCCGTTCGCGGACGCCGCTTCGGCCGAGCTGCCGATGGCGCGGCTGCTGCGGCTCAGCCTGTTCCAGGTCACGGTCGGCATGGCGGTCGTGCTGCTGATCGGCACGCTCAACCGCGTCATGATCGTCGAGCTCGGCGTGCCCGCCTGGCTGGTCGCGGTCATGATCAGCCTGCCGCTCGTGTTCGCGCCGCTTCCGCGCCGTGGTCGGCTTCAAGTCCGACACCCACCGCTCCGTGCTCGGCTGGCGGCGCGTGCCCTATCTCTGGTTCGGCACGCTCGTGCAGTTCGGCGGGCTGTCGATCATGCCGTTCGCGCTGATCCTGCTATCGGGCGACAGCAACGCCCCGCCCTGGGTCGGCCAGGCTGCCGCCGCGCTGGCCTTCCTGCTGGTCGGCGCCGGGCTGCACACGGTGCAGACCGTGGGCCTGGCGCTCGCCACCGACCTCGCCCCGCCGCGCGCCCACCCGAAGGTCGTCGCCCTGCTGTGCATGATGCTGCTGCTCGGCATGCTGACCTCTGCGCTGCTGTTCGGCGCCGTGCTGGCGCATTTCAGCCGAGATCCGGCTGATCCAGGTGGTGCAGGGCTCCGCGGTCGCGACGATCGTGCTGAACTCAGTCGCGCTCTGGAAGCAGGAGCCGCGGCGTCCCGCGCTCACCACCGGGGCCGCCGGGGTCAGCTTCGCCGAGACCTGGACGATGTTCGCCGCGACGCCGCAGGCCCGCCGCCGCCTGGTGGCGCTCGGCCTCGGCACCGTCGCCTTCAGCATGCAGGACATCCTGCTCGAACCCTATGGCGGCCAGGTGCTCGGCCTCAGCGTCGGCCAGACCACCGCGATGACGGCGCTGCTGGCGATCGGCGGCCTCGGCGGGTTCGCGGTTGGCGCCCGGCTGCTGGGCCGCGGCGCCGACCCGTACCGGCTGTCCGGCTTTGCCGCCTTGGCCGGGCTCGCCGCCTTCTCCGCCGTCATCTTCGCCGCCCCGCTCGGCGCGCCGCCGCTGTTTGCCGCGCGGCGTCGTTCGGGCATCGGCCTCGGCGCCGGGCTGTTCGCGCATTGCACGCTGACGGCGGCCATGATGTCGGCGCCGCGCGGCCAGGTCGGGCTCACGCTCGGCATCTGGGGCGCGGTGCAGGCGTCGGCCGCCGGCAGCGCGGTCGCCGCCGGCGGCCTGCTGCGCGACGGCATCGGCCTGCTCGCGGATGCCGGGCAGCTCGGCCCCACCCTCGCCGTCCCGGCCACCGGCTACGTCGCCGTCTACGTGGTCGAGCTCGCGCTGCTGTTCGTCACCCTCGTCGCGGTCGGACCGCTGGTCCGCGCCGTATCGCCGTTCCGCTCCGCCACCCTCCAACCCGGTTGAGGTCCACCATGCAACCCGGCGCCATCACCAACTACATCGACGTCGCCCAACTCGCCCTCTACGGGTTCTGGCTGTTCTTCGCCGGGCTGGTCTATTACCTGCACCGCGAGAACAAGCGCGAGGGCTATCCGCTCGTGTCGAGCGACGGCAAGGGCACGATGATCGAGGGCTTCCCGTTCCCGATCCCGAAGCCCAAGACCTTCATCATGCCCGACGGCAGCCGGATCATGGCGCCGCGCGGCGAAACGCCGGAGCCGCTCAACGCCGTGCCCGATCGCCAACTTCCCCGGTGCCCCGTACGAGCCGCTCGGCAACCCGATGCTGGCCGGCATGGGCCCCGGCGCCTGGGCCCGGCGCGCCGACCATCCGGACCTCGCCTGGGATGACCAGCTGCCGAAGATCGTCCCCCTGCGCGCAGCGCCCGCCTTCTTCCTCGCCTGCGAGGACCCGGATGCCACCGGCTTCGACGTGGTCGGCCTCGACGGCGAGATCGCCGGCCGGGTGGTGGACGCGTGGATCGACCGGTCCGAGGTCGTCATCCGCTATTACGAGGTCGAGCTCGCGGACATGAAGCGGGTGCTGATCCCGCTCAACTTCCTGACGATGAACGTCGTGCAGCGCCGGATCAGCACGGCTTCATCACCGGCGCCCAGTTCGCCACCGTGCCCGGGCTGAAGAACCCCGAGCAGGTGACGCTGCTGGAGGAAGACAAGATCATGGCCTACTACGCCGGCGGCATGCTCTACGCCAAAGCCGGCCGCGCGGACCCGCTCCTATGAGCGCGGCACTCGGCGCCGGGCGCATCCCGGCAAGTCGGACCGCGGCACGGCACGCCTTGCCGGCGGCCCTGCCGCGCGGGCGAGCATGTGCTGTGGCAGGGCGCGCCCGACTGGCGCGCGCTGGCCCGGCACGCGCTGCACCTGCGCGGCCTTGGCCTGTACCTGGCGATCGTCGTGGCCGGGTCGCCTCGTGGCCGCCCGCCGCGGCGACCCGGCCGCTGCGGTCGCCTGGCGAAACGACCCGGGCGGCCCTGGTCGCCAGCATCCCGCTGCTGGTCGGCGTCGTCTATGCCTGGCTCGCCGCCCGCGCCGCCGCCTACACCATCACCAATCGCCGCGTGGTGATCCGCATGGGCCTCGCCGTGCCGTTGACGCTCAACCTGCCCTTCGCCCGGATCGACGCCGGGCTGGCGATGACGGAACGGCGCGACGGCACCGGCGACCTCGCGCTGCAGCTCGCGCCGGGCAGCAAGGGGCTGGGCTGGTTCATCCTGTGGCCGCATACCCGGCCTTGGCATTTCGCCCAGGCGCAACCGCTGCTGCGCGGGCTGCCGGACGCCGCGCGCGCGCGGCCAGATCCTGGCCCGGGCGCTGGCCGAGACGGCCGAGATGTCGGTTGTTCTGGACCCGCTGACAGGAATTGTGGACAGTAAGGACTGTCACCACGGCGGGACGACCGTGGCCGCCTGACGAGGAACCGCCGTGCCGCACGCCACCGCCTCCGCGACCCCGTTCCCGCGCATGCCGCTGCTGCTGGTCGGCGGCCTCGTGGCCTTGGCGCTCGGCATCGCGGTCTCGGGGCCGGGCACGGTGGGCGGCACGACCCCGCCGCCGACGGCGCCGGTCTTGGCGGAACGCACGCTGGCCTTCGTCGACCGCGACGACCACGCCGTCGTCGCCCGCGAGAACGGCCGCGACGTCGCCGTGTTCGAGGGCGAGCAAGGCTTCCTGCGCGGCATCCTGCGCGGCATGAACCGCACGAGGCGCGGCCGCGAGCATCCCGCGCGACGCGCCGTTCCACCTCGCCGCCTACGCCGATGGCCGCCTCGTGCTCGACGACCCGGCGACCGGCGTCCGCCTCGACCTCGCCGCGTTCGGCCACACCAACGAGGAGGTGTTCGCGGCACTGCTGCCGATCCAGGAGCGCCGGCCGTGAGCGACGATTGGCTGTTCGGCCGCCGCACCGTGCAGGCGCGGGCCGAGGTCGACATCGAGAAGACGCAGGAAAGCTTCCACGCCTACGCCGTCCCCGACGGGGTCGAGATCCGGCCTGGCGACGTGGTCGAGGTGCATGGCGTGCCGACCGAGATCGCGTTCGGCGAGCACGTGTTGATGGAATGCCCCGCCACCGTCAGCCGCGCCGGCGCCTTGCTGCGCGGCTGGACCGCGCTCACGTCGATGTTCCTGCTGACCGACCTCTACGAAGTCGGCTTCGAGCCGGCCAGCCCCCTTGGAGAGACGCCATGAGCATGGCCGCCACTGCCCCCGCCCGGCGGGAGGTCAACGAATCGACCAAGCTGGCGCAGCAGGACACCATCCTGACGCCGCGCTTCTACACCACCGACTTCGCCGCGATGGAGCGGATCGACGTCGGGCGGGTGCGCGCCGAATGGGACGGGCTGATCGCCGAGTTGCGCGCCGACCCCAACCGCGGCCACTTCATCAACGAGACGCCGTTCAACTTCGACCTCGCAGCACTCGACCCCGACGTCCGCCGCGAGCTGCTGGAGTTCCTCGTGAGCTCCGTCACGGCCGAGTTCTCCGGCTGCGTGCTCTATGCCGAGATCAAGAAGCGCATCAAGGACGGCGACATCCACGACCTGTTCGCCTTCATGGCCCGCGACGAGGCCCGGCACGCCGCCTTCATCAACGACGCGCTGAAGGATGTCGGCGTCGGCGTGGATCTGAGCTTCCTGACCAAGGCCAAGAAGTACACCTACTTCCAGCCCAAATTCATCTTCTACGCCACCTACCTGTCCGAGAAGATCGGCTACGCCCGCTACATCACCATCTACCGGCACCTCGAGCGCCATCCGGAGCGCATGATCCATCCGATCTTCCAGTGGTTCCAGGAGTGGTGCAACGACGAGTTCCGCCACGGCGAGGCGTTCGCGCTGCTGATGCGCTCCGACCCGAAGCTCACCAGCGGCCTCAACAAGTATCTGGGTGCGCTTCTTCCTGCTCGCCGTTTTCGCGACCATGTACGTGCGTGACCATGCGCGGCCGGCGTTCCATGCCGCACTCGGGATCGACCCGACCGACTACGACTACCGGGTGTTCCGCATCACGTCGGACATCGCCCGCCAGGTGTTCCCGGTCGAGCTCGACATCGACAGCCCCATCTTCCGCGCCGGGCTCGAGCGCATGCGCCGCATCACCGAAGGGCAGCGTGCGGCGCGGGCGCAGGGCGGGCTTGGCGGCAAGCTGCGCGGCATTGGCCTGACGGTGGCGGCCGGCGCCACCTTCTTGCGGCTGTTCCTGCTGCCGGCCAAGCGCAACGACGCGCCGGCCACGGTGCGCATGTCTCCGGCCTGGTGACGTGGGCGGGCTCTTCTATCCGGCGGCCTATGCGCTGTTCGTTTGGTGGTTCTCCACCGGCGTCATCCTGCTGCTCGACAACCTGCCCCGGCGCACCTTCCGCTGGAGCCTGGCCGCGGGCAGCGTCGTGTTCGTGCTGTCGCTGCATCGGCTGTGGCTCGGCTCCGCCGACATGTCGGAGGCCGGCGCGTTCGCCGCCTTCACCTATGCGGTGATCGCCTGGGCGCTGGCAGGAGATGAGCTTCTTCATGGGCGTCGTCACCGGCCCGCGCCGGGTCGGCGCGGCGCCGGGTGCCACGCTCGGCGAGCGGTTCCGCCAGGGCCTGGCCGCCAGCATCTGGCATGAGCTGTCGATCGTGGCCACCGCCGGCCTGATCGTCGCTGCGACCTGGGGGCAGCCGAACCAGGTCGGCACCTGGACCTTCCTGCTGCTTTGGCTGATGCGGACCAGCGCCAAGCTGAATGTGGTGCTCGGGGTGCGCAATCTGGGCGAGGAGTTCCTGCCGCCGCATTTGCGTTACCTGCTGAGCTTCATGGCGCGGCGGCCGATGAACCTGCTGATGCCGGTCTCGCTGACCGGCGGCACGGCCGGGGCCGTGGTGCTGGCGCAGGCGGCCGGCCACGCCATATCTCCAGCGCAGGCGGCCGGGCTGACCTTCCTGGCCACGATGCTGGCCCTGGCGGCCGTCGAGCACTGGTTCCTGGTCCTGCCCTTGCCGTTCTCGCGGCTCTGGGCCTGGGCGCTCAGGGCCAAGCGGGCAAGGACCACGCCGGTCCGGACCCGCGTCACGTCATCGTTGAACGAGCACGTCCAGCCGGACCGCGCTCTGGGGGGATCGAGCCATGGACTACCAGCACTTCTTCCGTAACAAGCTCGAAACCCTGCGCCGCGACGGCAATTACCGGGTATTCGCCGACCTGCAGCGCAAGCGCGGCAACTTCCCGCGCGCCACCCACATGGACGGCCGCAACAACAACGACGTCACCGTGTGGTGCTCGAACGACTACCTCGGCATGGGTCAGCACCCGGAGGTGCTGGCCGCGATGCACGAGGCGCTCGACGCCTGCGGCGCCGGCGCCGGCGGCACCCGCAACATCGCCGGCACCAACCATTACCACGTCATGCTGGAAGAAGAGCTCGCCAGCCTGCACGGGGCCGAGTCCGCGCTGCTGTTCAACTCCGGCTATATGGCCAACTGGGCCGCCCTCAGCACGCTGGGCTCGATGATGCCGGGCTGCATCATCCTGTCGGACACGCTGAACCATGCCTCGATGATCGAGGGCATCCGCCACAGCCGCACCGAAAAGCAGATCTGGGCGCATAACAGCCCGGCCGACCTCGACCGCAAGCTCGCCGAGCTCGACCCGGCCGCCCCCAAGCTGGTCGCGTTCGAGAGCGTCTATTCCATGGACGGCGACATCGCGCCTTTGGCCGAGATCCTCGACGTCTGCGAGCGCCACGGCGCCATGAGCTACCTCGACGAGGTCCACGCCGTCGGACTTTACGGCGAGCATGGCGGCGGCATTGCCGAGCGGGACGGTTTGGCGCACCGCATCACCTGCATCAACGGCACGCTGGCCAAGGGCTTCGGCGTGATCGGGGGCTACATCGCCGGGTCGGCGGCGCTGTGCGACTTCGTCCGCTCCTTCGCCTCGGGCTTCATCTTCACCACCGCCCTGCCGCCCGCCGTCGCGGCCGGCGCGCTGGCGAGCGTGCGCCACCTCAAGGCGAGCAATGCCGAGCGCGAAGGGCAGCAGCGCAACGTGGCGCTGCTGCGCGCCAAGCTCGATGCGGCCGGGCTGCCGCACGCCGACAACCCGAGCCACATCGTGCCGGTCATGGTCGGCGACCCCGTGTTGTGCAAGCAGGTCAGCGACACGCTGCTCGACCAGTACGGGGTCTACGTGCAGCCGATCAACTATCCGACAGTGCCAAAGGGCACCGAGCGCCTGCGGATCACGCCGTCTCCGCTGCACACGGAGGCGGATATCGACCACTTGGTCTCGGCGCTCTCGGAAGTATGGGCGCAAATCGGCCTGCAACGCGCAGCTTGAAACCGGCCTGGACCTGTCACTGCGAAGCATTCGCAACTAAAGCAGTGGCCTTGTTTCGCTTCGTCTGGAATATTTCTTCATCGGCGCGCGTTGCCGATCTCAGATGCACGCCCACAAGTTGAGTGGGCCTGAGACAATGGAGGAAATGACCATGGATCAATCGAACAATACGTCGCGGCGCGTGGTGATGCGCACCGGGCTTGGCCTGCTCGCAGCCGGAGCGGCCATGGCCGGCACGGCAAGAGCGCAGGACCAGAAGATCGCCAAGAACCTCGTCCAGTATCAAGACGGCCCGAAGGACGGCAACGAGTGCGACAAGTGCGTCAACTGGGTCGCGCCGAACGGCTGCAAGATCGTCGAGGGGACGATCAACCCGAAGGGCTGGTGCGTCGCCTACGCACCCAAGGAAGGCTGAACGAGCGACCGGGACACGTCATGGCCGGATTTGATCCGGCCATCTCGTCCCGCTCAGACCACGCCGGCTTCGCGGAGCCGGCCGATCCGGTCCTCGTCGTACCCAAGCATCTCAGTGAGAACGGACTCGGTGTGCTGACCTAGCGTTGGTGGCGGCCGCCTGTAGTCGGCCGGCGTCTCGCTCAAGCGAACCGGATTGGCGATCACCTTCACGCCGCGTTCCGTCGCGGCATGCGGCATGTCCACCACCACGCGGCGTGCCTGCACATGCGGGTCGGCGAACACCTTGTCCAGCGTATTGATCGGACCGCAGCCGATCTTCAGCGCCTCCAGCCGGTCCACCCACCATTCCGTCGGATGACGCTGCAACACCGGCGTCAGCGTGTCGGTGACCAGCTTGCGGTTAGTCACCCGCGCCGCGTTGGTGGCGAACCGTTCGTCGACGAGCAGGTCCTGCAGCTCGAAATTGTCGCAGAACCGCTTGAAGGTCGGGTCGTTGCCGATTGATAGCACGATGAACCCGTCCGCCGTCGGGAACACCTGGTAGGGCACGATGTTGGGATGGTCGTTGCCCAGCCGGGTGGGGTTCTGGCCGGTGGCCAGAGTAGTTCATGCCCTGGTTCGCCAACCACGCCACGTGCGTGTCGAGCATGCCGATATCGACCTGCTGCCCCTGCCCGGTCGCCTCGCGATGCCGCAGCGCCGCCAGCACGCCGATGCAGCCATAAAGCCCGGCGAACAGGTCGGCGACCGGGATCCCCACCTTCATCGGAATGCCGTCCGGCTCGCCGGTCAGGCTCATGACCCCGCCCATGGCCTGCACTAGCCCGTCATAGCCGGGCCGCGGCGCGTAAGGGCCGGTCTGCCCGAAGCCGGTGATGCTGCAGTAGATCAGGCCCGGGAAGCGCTCGTGCAGCTGCTCGTAGCCCAGCCCGTACTTGGCCAACGCGCCGACCTTGAAGTTCTCCACCAGGATGTCGCATTGGGCGATCAGCTCCAGCGCCACCGCTTGGCCCTCGGGCTTGCCGATATCGAGCGTCACGCTGCGCTTGTTTCGATTGACACCAACGAAGTAGGCACTTTCCTTCGTGTCCGGCATGAATGGCGGCGCGAAGCCGCGGGTGTCGTCGCCGGCGCCGGGGCGCTCGATCTTGATGATATCGGCGCCCATGTCGCCCAGCATCTGCGCGCAGGTCGGGCCCGCCAGCACCCGGGTCAAGTCGAACACCTTCAAGCCCTTCAACGGGCCGGTCGGCTCACGCGCAGCAGCAGCGTCGGTCATGGCAAATCCGCTTCCTCGTGCTCTTGTTCCAGGCTGGGTGCTCTTGTTCCAGGCTAGGCCCGGGTCCATTGTCGGCAGCACCGATAGCTAAACTAGCCCCAGAGAGCAAAGCACGATGCTGGACCGTCCGCACCCGACCCCCGACGCCGTAACCCTCGACCAGGGAGCGTTGGCGACCGCTTTGTCGGGCAAGCACTTCATCGGTGGCCGGTTCGTTCCGGCGCGGTCCGGCAAGACGTTCCCGGTCGTCAACCCGGCCACCGGCGTCGAGGTCGGCCAGGCCGCCGAGGGCGACGCCGCCGACGTGGACGCGGCCGTGCAGGACGCGCACCGGGCGCAGAAGGAATGGGCCAAGCTGCCCAGCCGCAAGCGCGGCGCGTTGGTCGGCCAATGTGCGGCGCTGCTGAAAGACCACGTCGAGGAACTGGCCCGGCTGATCGCGCTCGAGACCGGCAAGGCGCTGCGAACCGAGAGCCGGGTCGAGGCCAATGCGGTCGCCGACATCTTCGAAATGTATGCGGGCCTCGGCGGCGAGCTGAAGGGCGAGACGGTGCCGTTCGCGCCCAACGTGCTGAGCGTGACGGTTCGGGAGCCGCTGGGCGTCGTCGGCGCCATCATCCCGTGGAACGTGCCGATGCTGCTGATGGCGCTGAAAGTGGCGCCCGCGCTGGTGGCCGGCAACACGGTGGTGGTGAAGTCGGCGGAGGAAGCGCCGCTGACGGTGCTGCGGATCTGCGAGCTGATGAACCGCATCCTGCCGCCCGGCTGCTTCAACATGCTGAGCGGCTTCGGCCCGGACTGCGGCGCGCCGCTGGTCGAGCACAAGCTGGTCCGCAAGGTGACCTTCACCGGCTCGGTCGAGGTCGGGCGCATTGTCAGCAAGGCGGCGGCCGAGAAGCTGATCCCGGTCACGCTCGAATTGGGCGGCAAGAGCCCGATGGTGGTGTTCGCCGACTGCGACTTCGAAAAGACCGTCATGGGCGCCGTCACCTCGATGCGCTTTACCCGCCAAGGCCAGAGCTGCACCGCGGCCAGCCGCATCTACGTCGAGCGGCCGATCTACCAGCGCTTCGTGGACGCGCTCGCGGCCAAGGTGGATGCGATGAAGATGGGCGACCCGCTGGACGAGGCGACCGACATCGGCACCATCATCAGCCACGACCAGTTCGCCAAGGTGGAGGGGTTCATCAAGGAAGGCCTCGAGACCGCCGGCGCCCAAGGCCGTGCCTGCTCGGCGATGCCCGAGGACCCGGCGCTGAAGAAGGGCCTGTTCATCCGGCCGCACATCTTCACCGACCTGCCGAACGAGAGCCGGCTGGTGCAGGAGGAAATCTTCGGCCCGGTGACGGTGGTGTTCCCGTTCGACGATTCCGAGACGGTTCTCGCCCAGGCCAATGGCACCGAGTACGGCCTGGCCGCCTCGCTTTGGACCAACAACCTCAAGGTCGGGCTGGACCTCGCCCATCGCATGGAGGCCGGGCTGGTGCAGATCAACCAGAACCTCGTGGTGCAGGCGAACCTATCCTATGGCGGCGTGAAATCGAGCGGTCTCGGCAAGGAGGCCAGCCTGGAATTCGATGCTCGAGCATTTCATGCACAAAAAAACCATCATGGTGAACTACGCTTGACCACGATGTCGAAGTCGGACCGCAACATCTCACCCACGCTGATGCCGAAACCGGCCGATTACGCGTTCGACCTCGAGCGGACGCTGCGCTCGGTCGTCGCGTTGCGCGCGACCGTGCCCGACGACGCCTTCACCGCCAGCACGCTCGGCACCGAACGTGCCGGGAGCGCCGTGCATATCCGGCCCGGCGTGTTCCTGACCATCGGCTACCTGATCACCGAGGCGGACACGGTGTGGCTTTCGACCAGCGACGGCCAGGCGGTGCCGGGCCATGCGATGGCGTATGACCAGGACACGGGCTTCGGCCTGGTCCAGGCCTTGGGCAAGCTCGACCTCCCGGTGATGTCGCTGGGCGACAGCACCTCGGCGCGCCTCGGCGAGCCCGTGGTGTTCGCCGCGGCCGGCGGCCGGCGGCAGTCGGTTGCAGCCAAAGTTGCCAGCCGGCAGGAGTTCGCCGGCTATTGGGAATACCTGCTCGACAACGCCATCTTCACCAGCCCCGCGCACCCATTCTGGGGCGGCGCCGCGCTGGTCGGCAAGGATGGCGCGCTGCTCGGCATCGGCTCGCTCGTGCTGCAGCAGGGGGGTGAGGGCCGGCGGCAGGACATGAACATGGTCGTGCCGGTCGAGCTGCTTCTGCCAATCCTCGACGAGCTGCTGTCTTATGGCCGCGCCACCCGGCCCGCCCGGCCATGGCTCGGCCTGTATGCGATGGAGGACGACGAGGCCTTGGTGGTCGGCGGCCTTGCCGATAACGGCCCGGCGGAAAAGGCGGGCGTGCGCGCCGGCGACCGGATTCTTGCGGTGAACGGCACCGAAGTGCCGGACCTCGCCGGGCTGTGGCGGGCCGTCTGGGCGTCCGGCCCGGCCGGTGCCTCGGTGCAGGTCAGCCTGGGCCGCGGCAGCCGCAACACCGCCGTCACGATCGCGTCCACGGACCGTGTCAGCATCCTCAAGGCGCCGTTCCTCCACTGATGCCCCTATCCTGATGCGAGCAGCCTGATGCGCGTCATGGGCCGGCTGCTGATCGGGCTTGTCGTCCTGGTCGCATTGCTGGGCGGCGCCTTGGGCGGCCTCGCCTGGTACTCGCTGCCGACCCCCGGCCTGCACGCCGCGATCCCCGGCCTGTCGGCGCCGGTGCACCTCGACCTCGACCCGGACGGCATCCCCCGCATCAAGGCCGCCACCGCACTCGACGGCGCCGCCGCGCTCGGCTTCATGCACGCCCGGGACCGCATGTTCCAGATGGACATGATGCGCCGCGCCGCCTCGGGCCGGTTGTCGGAGATCGCCGGCTCGCCCACGATCCGCTACGACCGCACGATGCGGATCATCGGCTTGCGCCGTCGGGCGGAGGCCGACTTGCCCGGGCTGACCGCCGACACAGGTGCCCTGCTCGACGCCTATGCGCGGGGGGTCAACGCCTGGATCGACCTGCGCGGCCGCTTCGCCGCACCGGAGTTCATCGCCTCCGGGCCGCCGGAGCCGTGGACGCCGGTGGACAGCCTGCTCTGGGGCAAGACGATGGCGATCTGGCTGTCGGGCAATTGGCGCCAGGAACTCAGCCGTGCCGCGCTGCTGAGCCACATGCCGGCCGACAAGGTGCGTGCCCTCTGGCCGGCGCATGACGCGACGCCCGGCCCGGCGGCATCGCTCGGCGACGCCGCCGCCCGCCTGGCCGCGGCGCTGCCGGCCTTCCCCGAGCCGTTCACCTTGCCCTCGGAAGCCAGCAACGAATGGGCGGTCACCGGCGAGCACAGCGCCACCGGCGCCCCGCTGCTGGCCGGCGACCCGCATCTCGGCTTCTCCATGCCGGCGATCTGGTACCTCGCCCGCATCGAGACGCCCGACGGCGTGCTGGCCGGCGCCACCGCCCCCGGTGTCCCGTTCCTGATCCTCGGCCATAACGGCCACATCGCCTGGACCTTCACCACCACCGGCGCCGACACCCAGGACGTGTTCGTCGAGACCGCCGCGGGCGAAGACCATTATGCGACGCCCGACGGTCCGCAGCCGTTCGAGCGCCGCGACGAAACCATCCTGGTGCGGTTCCAGGATGACGTGGTGCAGCACGTGCGCGAAACCCGGCACGGGCCGGTGCTTAGCGACGTCGATGGGCAGGATGGCCCGATCCTGGCGGTGGCGATGGCGAACCTGGCCCCGCACGACACCGCGCCGGACGGGCTGCTGGCGCTCAATCACGCACTGACGGTCGCGGATGCGCAGAAGGCGGCGGCGCAGATCAGTGCTCCGGTGCAGAACCTGCTGGTGGCGGACGGGAAGGACATCGGCCAATTCACCACCGGCCGCATCCCGCTGCGCCGCGCCGGCGACGGGACCTTGCCGGTTCCGGGCGCCGACGGCGCGCATGACTGGACCGGCTATGCCGAGGGCGACCGCCTGCCGCATCAGATCAACCCGCCGAGCGGCCACCTGCTCAACGCCAACGAGCGGGTGGCACCGCCCGACTTCCCGGTGTTCATGGGCCAGGACTGGTTCGGTGACTGGCGCGCCCAGCGGATCCGCACCCTGCTCGAGACACGCAGCACCCACACCGTCGCGAGCTTCGCGCAGATGCAGGTCGATGCCGTGAGCCCGTTCGCGCTCGCGGTCTTGCCCCGCCTGCTGCAGACCGAACCCGCAGACGCCGAGTCGCGCCGGGCCTTGGGCGTGCTGCGCCGTTGGGACGGCAGCATGCGCGCCGACTGGAGCCAGCCGATGTTGTTCAACGCCTGGATGCGGCGGCTCGAGGCGGCCCTGCTGGAGCGCGAGGGGGTCGACCGGTTCTTGGCTGGACCCACCTCGGACATGGTCGCCCGCGCGCTCGGGCCGGAGGAGGCCACGTGGTGCGGGCCGGATTGCGGCGCGACCTTGTCACGGACCTTGGCGCAAGCGGTGAAGGACGCCGGCGACGCCACATGGGGCTCGGTGCACCAGGCGGAGTTCCAGCATGCCTTGCTCGGCCGCCTGCCGCTGATCGGTCGGCTGTTCACTTGGACCGTCGACCAACCCGGCGACGACACCACCCTCTTTCGCGGCAGCCCGCGCTCGCCGGGTTGGGAGTCGGTTCACGGGGCGGCGTTCCGCGGCGTCTACGACCTGTCCAACCTCGACCGGAGCCTGTTCGCACTGGCGCCGGGCCAGTCCGGCAACCCGTTCACGCGGGACGCGTCCAGCACGCTCCAGGGATGGCGGATCGGTGATACAATCCGGCTCGGCCCAACGGCCAAGACGGCTGACACGATCGAGTTGCACCCATGAGCTACAGCGGACTACCCATTTCGCTCGACGATACGGCGCTCATCGAGGGTGTGCTGTGGCGCCGCGCCTGGGCTTGGATCATCGATTTCGTGTTCATCGCCGTGCTGGCGTCGGCGCTCTGGGTGGTGCTGCTGGTGCTGGGCGTCGTGACCTTGGGGCTCGGCTTCGTGCTGATGGCGCTGCTGCCGGCGGTGCCGCTCGCCTACCACATCCTGTTCGTCGCCGGGCGGCGCCATGCGACGCCGGGCCAGTCGATGCTGGGCCTGACTGTGCGGCGGGACGACGACCTCGGACCGCCAAATCTGGCGCAGTCGGTGGTGTTCACGGGCCTGCTTTGGCTGACGTTGTCGATCGGGTTCTGGCCGCTGCTGGCGGCTTTGTTCACGGTCCGGCACCGCGCCCTGCACGACCTCGCCGCCAGTGTCGTGGTCGTGCGACGGGATGCGTTGACCCTGCCCCCTGGTTTCGCGAACATGGGCTCCCGATGAGCTACAAGCCGCCCCGCCGTCCGCAGTTCTTCTACACGACCGCGCCGTTGCCGTGTCCCTACGTGGCCGGGCGCACGGAGCGCAAGGTGGTCACCGAGATCACCGGGCCCGAAGCCGAGAACCTGCACGACCGATTGTCGCGGGCCGGCTTCCGCCGCAGCCACAACATCGCCTACGCCCCGGTCTGCCCGGCCTGCCAGTCCTGCGTGCCGATCCGCATCCCGGTCGCGACCTTCACCCCGGATCGCGGCTTGCGGCGTATCCTGCGCGCCAACGTCTTGGTCGAGAGCCACGATGTCCCGCCGCGTGCCACCGCCGAACAGTTCCAGCTGTTTCAGCGCTACCAGCAGCAGCGCCATGGCGACGGTGACATGGCGACAATGAGTTTCTACGACTTCCGGGCGATGGTGGAGGATACTCCGATCGACACCACCATCACCGAGTTTCGGGCGGATGGGCGCCTTGTCGGCTGCTGCCTCACCGACCGGCTCGGCGATGGCTTATCGGCGGTCTACAGCTTCTACGCGCCGGAACTCGATCGGCAGTCGCTCGGGTCGTTCGCCATCCTGTGGCTGGTCGACCGAGCGCGGGCCGAGGGGTTGCCCTACGTCTATCTCGGCTACTGGGTCCCGGAAAGCCGGAAAATGGCCTACAAGGCCCGGTTCAGGCCGTGCGAAATCCTGGTTGGGGGCACCTGGCGCATGCTGACCGATGCGGAGGTCGAGGAAGGTGCCGGTGCCGAGCAGACGCTGGTGCAAGCAACGAGCGGGTAGGCGTCACCCGAAGCTGGAGCCAATTCATTGGACCCACGGAGTCCGTTGGATCCATTTCTTCGTCAGGCGAGCTCTCGTCCCGCTTCTGCCGCCGCCCGCAGGCGATGGAAACTGCGCCGGCTGAACGGCAGCATCGCTAGGTAGATCAGCCCCGCCCCGGCGAGGGCCGCCCAGGGATCGGCCACCAGCAGCGCCGTGAACGTGCCAATGCCCAGCAGCACCGGCAGCACGTAGGCGCCGGGCACCTTGAAGTTTTTAAAGCTCCAAACCGGCAGGGTGGAGACCAGCAGCAACGCCGTCCCGACCAGCACGGTGGCGCAGAAGGCCGGGTTGCGCGCCAGCGCCGACATCCACTGCACCCCAAGTTGCTGCGCCTCGAGGCCAAGGAACAACGGGAACATCACGAGCCCGGCCCCGGCCGGCGCGGGCACCCCGGTGAAGAAATTGTAGGCATAGGCATGCGCGATCGGCGGCGGCGCGTCCAAGGCGGCATTGAACCGCGCGAGCCGCAACGCCATGCACACGGCGAACATAAGGCAGGGCGCGAAGCCGAAGCCGCCATAGGCCTCCAGCGACCAGAGGTACAGGATGAACGCCGGCGCGACGCCGAAGCAGCAGAAATCCGCCAGGCTGTCGAATTCGGCGCCAAACCGGGAGGTGGCCTTCAGCATGCGCGCCAAGCGGCCATCGAGCCCGTCGATGCACCCGGCCACCATGACCGCCACCGCCGCCGACCCGAACCTGGCCTCCAGCGCATAGCGCATGCTGGTCAGGCCGGCGCAAAGCCCGAGCAACGTCAGGATGTTGGGCACCATCCGGTTGAACGACAAGCCCGCAACCCTGGGCCTCGCCCGGGCACGCAGCTTGGTGCGCAAGCGGCTGACCGGGGAGGCCCGGGTGTCCATCAGGCGAGGCCCATCTCATCGGCCGGGACGGTTCGTTCGGCGGCTTCGGCCGGGCCGAGTTCGGCGATCACCGTCTCGCCGCCGATCATGGTCTGCCCCTCGGCAACCAGCGGCATCACGCCTTCCGGCAAGTAGAGGTCGGTGCGGCTGCCGAAGCGGATCAGGCCGAACCGCGCGCCCGCCCGTACCGGGTCGCCTTCCCGGACCTGACAGACGATGCGCCGGGCGATCAACCCGGCAATTTGCACCACTGCGAAGCTGCGGCCATCGGCGATGCGGATCGCAAGGGCATTGCGCTCATTCAAGTCGCTGGCCTTGTCGACGCTGGCATTCACGAAGGCGCCGTGCCGGTATGCGATGCGTGTCACCACGCCATCGACGGGGATACGGTTCACGTGCACGTCCATTACCGACAGGAACGTCGCCACCCGCCAGCGCGGCGCCGGCCCGAGACCGAGTTCGGGAGGCGGCACCGCCGGCATCACCGACACCACGAGGCCATCGGCCGGAGCGACAACGGCGCCGGACCGGCCGGGCGCGACGCGCTCCGGGTCGCGGAAGAAATACAGGGAGAACAGCAGGAACGCCGCCCCCAGCCAGAACATCCAGGCGCCGACCGCAAGGCCCAGCAAGGCGACCAGCGCGCCGGCGATGATGAATGGCTTACCGGCCGGGTGCGGCGGGGCGAGTACGGTGCGAAGTGTCTCGGACAACGTCATGATTTTGCCTGTATGGGGCCGCCTCCCGGGCCGCACAAGGATGTCACCCTACCATGGCCGCGCTTGGAGGCCGCACTCGGGCGCCCCGCACAGGGGCTACGCTCAGCTCGGCGGCACCGCGAAGGTCTGGCCCGGATAAATGCGCTGCGGGTCGCGGATCTGCTCCCGGTTGGCCAAATAGATCACCCGGTACTGCGTCCCGCGCCCGTAGGCCAGCCGGGCGATGCGCCACAGGTTCTGACCTGGCTGCACCACGACCTTGCCGCCGGCGAGATCGGCTGACTGCATCGCGACCCGCTGGAACGGCAGTTCGAGCCGGGCCATGACCTTGCCGCTGCGGTCGAGCTGGTCCACCCGCACCGTATGTACGCCCGCGCTCACCGGCATGGCGGGGGTCAATGTCCACCGTCCGCTGGCATCGGCGTGCACGTCGCCCGCCGGTGCATTGTCGACGTACAGTCGCATGGCCCCGTTAGCCGGCGAGTTGCCGGTGAACCGGATCGCGCCGGCGTCGTCGTAGTCCACCGTGTCCAACGTCAGCCGGGGTGCTCCGCTGGCCGGACGCGGGGCCTCGCCCAGGACGCGTGGTGACCCGGCGTTCGGCACCAGCACGATGCTCACCGGCGGCCGTGCTTCCGCGGCGCTGGCGACTTGAGCCGGTGCCGGCTGCGGCACTTCCAGCACGACCGACCCATCGCCCTTGACCTCGTCCCCGCCGGCTTTGCGTGACGCCAGCGTGAGCTCGCGTCCGCCCGGCGCAAGCGGCGCCGCCGGAATGGCGACGAAGTTGCCTTGCCGGTCGGCGCGGGTGCGGGCCACCTCGACGCCGCCATCCCTGACGATTACGTCGGCGCCGGGCTCGGCACGTCCGGCGATCACGGCGTCGCCGCGCGGTCCGACCCGCACGACGTCGAAGCTCGGCAGGGCCGGACCGGCCTGGGCGCCCTCCGCGGGCGCACCCGGCAGCCGTTGGCTCAGCATCGCCGCCGCTGGTCCGGTCAGCAGCTCGCGCGGCATCTCGACTACCTCGAGCGGATGCGGCTTCGGCCAGAAATACGCGACCACCGCAAACGCAGCCAAGGCCACGAGCACCGAGAGCACCGTGTTGCGGTAAGCGACAGGCCGGGGTCTTGCTCCTGGGATTGCCATGAACTATTTATAAAGCGTAACCTTTGCGCCCGCAATCGTCGCGTAATGTTACGCCATTTGGGTAATAATGCCCTAACTGCGTACATTCCGGAGCAAGCGACTGACGCCGCGTTCTCCGTCAGCCGTGGTAACCGCGCAGCAACCGAGCGACTATCCACGCGCCGCCCACGACCAGTCCGGCGACCAGCGCCGGGGCGACGAGGCCGGCCCCGCGCCGGGTACGGCGCCGCATCACCCGCTCCACCGCCGCCATGGCGGCCGGCGCCGCCAATGCGCCCAGACAGGCCAGGTCCACCACCCCGATCCCGCCGCGCAATGCCCGGCCCGCCCCGATTTCGGCACCGGTCAGCGCCAGCATCGACAGCCCGACCGGGACAGCGCCGGCGCGCGTCGTCGCCCAAAGCCCGGCCGCGACCGCCGCCAGCACCAGCGCGAGACCGGCGGCAGCCGGCGCGCCGGCCAGCGCCGACGCGCCCCAGACTGCCGCGGCGACGGCCCAGGCGCGCCGCGGCTCTCCGCCGCCGGTGCCGCGGAGCAGCCACGCTGCCGCGAGCGCGCCGAACAGCACCCGCCAATACTCCGGCCGGGCCGCCGGCGTTCCCGCCAGCCACCACGCCGCAAGCATCGCCGCCGCGGCCCCCGCCCAGCGGCTGCGCCACCGCAAGCCCAGCAGCGCTCCCAGCAGCAGCATCCCGGCCGCGCCAACCAGGCTTTCCACCGGCGTCCGCGGCGACATCGCCGACCGCCCGGTGATGCCGGCCAGCACGGCCCACCCGGCCAGCGCCGCCGCGCTCGCCACCGCAGGCGCCCAAAACGGACGCCGGCGCACCAGCAGGCCTCCAGCGACCGAACCCGCCGCCGCGGTCAGTGCCGCTGCAAACGGAGCGACCGTCGCCGTGAGCCGTGCCAGATCGATCGTCACAAGCGCCGCATGCGCACCCGCCGCGTTTCCGTCAAGTCGGTGGCTTGCTAGGCTGGCCGGACCGACCTCAGCCAGGAAGCTCCATGCCGCGCAGTCCCACCGCCCGCCTGCCCGTCGGCCCCGCCAAGCCGCGCGTGCCCAACCTGTCCATGCGGGTCTGGGACGCGCCGACCCGGCTGTTCCATTGGGCCATCGTCGTCCTGGTCGCCTTCAGCTACGTCGCCGTCAAAAAGGACTGGCTGCAGCTGCATTTCCTGTCCGGCTACACGATCCTGGCGCTGCTGCTGTTCCGCGTGGTGTGGGGCTTCGTCGGCAGCGAAACCTCCCGCTTCGGCAAATTCCTGCGCAGCCCGATCGAGGGCCTGCGCCACCTGGCGCAATTCGGACGGCGTGAACCCGACACCGAGATCGGCCACAACGCGGCCGGCGGCTGGATGGTGCTGCTGATGCTGCTGGCGCTGCTCGGCCAGACCGGCACCGGGCTGTTCAGCCGGGAAGACGACGGAGTCATCGAGGCACCGCTTGCGCATCATCTCGAGCGCGCCACCAGCGATCAGGTGACCGGCGTGCATGCGGTCCTGTTCAACGTCATCCTCGGGCTCGTCGCCCTGCATATCCTGGCGATCGTGGCCTATGCCGTCGTGAAGCGGCACGACCTGGTGCGGGCGATGGTGACCGGCAAGAAGCGCCTGCCTGCGACGATGCGGCAGCCCCGGTTCAGCAGTCCGCTGCTGGCCGCGGGCGTTGCGGCCGTATCGGCGGCGGCGGTCTGGGCGGTCGTGATGTTCGGCTGAGCCGCTGCGCCCGGGGCCGGCGCGGCGGGTTCGGTCAGTGACCGCGCCCGGCAGCCGCCTTCTTGGCCGGCGCCTTCGCCTTGGGGGCTGGCTTGGCCGCGGCTTTGGCGGCCGGCTTCGACGCGCTTTTCGTGGCAGCAGGCCTGTCCGCGGACCCGTCCGGGCCCTTGAGGCTCGCGCGCAGCGCGGCCATCAGGTCCACGACGTTGCTTTCCGGCGGCGGCTCCGCGTCCGCGGTCACCATCGCCCCGCCGGCCTTGCGCTCAATCAGCTCCTTCAAGGCCTCGGCATAGCGATCGTGGAACGACGCCGGCTCGAATGCCCCTTCCTGCTTGCCGATGATCGCCTGCGCGATCTCGATCATCGACGGGTCGGCGCGCAGCTCCTCGAGCCCCTCGAACACCTCGGAATCCTGCCGCACCTCGTCGTGCGAATGCAGCGTCGTCAGCAGCAGGCCGCCATGACGCGGCTCGATCGCCACCGTCCGTTCCCGCCCGGTCATTACCACCCGCCCCAGCGCCACCCGGCCGGCTTGCGCCATGGCGTCACGGATCACCGCGAACGGCTCCTGCATGTCGCTCTTGCCGGTCGGCGCCATGAAGTAAGGCTGGTCCCAGTACAGGCGGTCGATCGACGTCACGTCCACAAAACGCTCGATCTGGATCGTCTTGGTGCTTTCGAGTCGCACCGACTTCAGATCGGCGTCGTCGACGATCACATAACGGCCGCGCTCGAGCTCATACCCATGCAGCAGCTCGCCGCGCGCAACCTCCTGCTCGCCGTCGGGCAGCGTCGGATCCTTCCACGCCTGCTTGACCCGGTTGTGGCTTTCCGGGTGCAGCAGATGCAGATGCACCGTGGCGCCCTCGGCGGTGGCCTTGAACAGGGCGACCGGGCAGGTCACCAACGACAGGCGAAGATGCCCTTCCCATACCGGCCGAGCCATCCGAACCACCCCTCCGACGCACCGTTGCAGTCCCAGGCTGAACGACGCCGAACCGCGGCGGTTCCTGGCCGTTACCGATGCCGGCCGGCGCGCATCCCAACTCCAGCGGGCGCGCCGCCCGACCTCGTGACCGGTCCGCGCCGGCTCGGCTCGGGACGCTTTTCAGGCACATAGAGCACAGGTTGATTGCACCGGGACGGGCGGATGCTTACAAACCAGAACGACTTAGCAGGTGGTCGAGATGTTCGGCGTGACGCAGGCGGCGTGGTGATGCAGGCACCGTCGCGGGACGAGGCAGCGCGGCTCGAGGCAGTTCAGGCTTGTGCGATCTTGGACACCCCGCGGGAGGCGGCTTATGACGGGCTCGTCTTCACCGCGGCGCAGTTGTTTCGCGTGCCGATGGCGATGCTGGCGATCGTCAGCGAGGACCGGGTGTGGCTGAAGGCCAATGTCGGGCCGTTGCCGCGGGATTGGCCGCGCAAGGCGACCTTCTGCGCCACCGTGGTCGAGCGTGACAAGGTGCTGGTCGTCGAGGACGCAACCACCGACGCGCGCTTCTCCGACCTTCTGCCGGTGACCGATCGGCCGAACATCCGGTTCTACGCAGGCGTCCCGCTGCACGGTCCCGGCGAGCAACCGGTGGGCACGTTGTGCGTGATGGACCATGTGCCGCGGACGGTCCCGGAGCGCGCGCGCCTGCAGCTGCTGCAGCTCGCCCGTGAGGCTGAGGAAATGTTGAACCTACGCACGCGGGGGGCGGACGAGACAGCCTAGTGGGCGCTCGTCCTTTGGGAAACGTCGCCGTCCCGCTCAGAGGCGGCCCATCACGAGCAATGCGATCACGATGATCAGCACCAAGCCGAGCCCGCCGCCGAACGCGCCGCCTCCATAATAACCCGAGCGCCAGCCGTAGCCGCCGCCGGCGAATAGCACGACGAGGATGATGATCAGGATCAAGGACATCGGCGGCTCCAGCACAGTACCATTCTGTCAACGCATCGAAGCCGCGTAGGTTGCGGCGGCCCACCCTGCATCGACCAGGTGTGATGGGCCGCCGCGGCCGTCCTTAGCGGTTTTTGTAGTTGCGGTGGCAACCGCCGCAAGTCTTGCCCATCGCGTCGAACGCGGTCGCGAAGGCGGCCTTGTCGCCGGTCTTGGCGACCTCGCCGAGCTTCTCCGCTGTGGCCGCCATCGTGGCCGCTGCCTTCTCGAAGCCGGCCCGGTCGGACCAGATCTCCGGCTTGGCCTTGGTCTCGTGCCCGGTCTGGGTGCCGTCGGGGAACAGCGCGGGATAGGCGTGGCCCCACTTCGCCATGCCGCCGGCGCCGTCGGTAAAGGGCTTCACCTCGGCGCCCGACGCGACCCCGGCCTTCATCGCCTCCATGACCCCGCCAACCACCGCCATCCCGGCCTGCCGCGCGGCGATGATCTCGTCCGGCTTCAAGCTGATGCCCTGGGCCATCACCGCCCCCGAGAGAGACAGCGACACGGCCGCGACGGCCAGCAAAAATATTCTCATGCAGGTTCCCTATCTATGGAAAACTGAACCCAACAGGTCCAGGCGGCGACGAACTGTCGCCCAACCCGGGCCGTTTCCCCCCAACGCCCGGGTCACGCCGGCCCGGCGCGATCGTTGCACCTTGGCAGTCGATCCGCCATGGAGAATCTTGCCTAACCTTACCCCGCTGCCAAAGGATGTTGATGCCCCGCTCGCCTCAATCCGACACCCCGCTCTCGGTCGCCGTGTTCTGCGGCTCGCGCTACGGAGCCCATCCGGCGTTCCGCGCGTCCTGCGTCGAGCTCGGGCGCGGGCTCGCCGCGGCGGGGATCCGGCTGGTATACGGCGGCGGCCAGGTCGGCCTGATGGGCGTGATCGCCGACGCGGTGATCGAGGCCGGCGGCGAAGTGCTCGGCATCATCCCGGAGTTCCTGCAACGCCGGGAAGTCGCGCATCAGGGGCCGGTCGCGCTGATCGTCACCGACAGCATGCACGACCGCAAGCGCCAGATGTTCGCCGCGGCCGACGCGTTCGTGGCGATGCCAGGCGGCCTCGGCACCTTCGACGAGACCATCGAGATCACGACGTGGCGGCAGCTTGGCCTGCACGACAAGCCGATCTTCGTGTGTGATGTCGAGGGCTGGGCCGGGCCTTACGTAGCGATGCTCGAGGCTGCCATTGCCCAAGGCTTCGCGGCGCCTGAGACGGCCCGCCTGTACGACGTCGTCGCGGACGTGCCGGCGCTGCTCGACCGGCTCGTGTCCCTCACCCGCCCGGCGCCGGGCCAACCCGAGCGCGTGTAAACCGCCGCACGCCCTTGCCCCCGATGGGGCGACCCGCTATACGCGGCGCCTCGGTCGGGGCGTAGTACAGCCTGGTAGTCCGCTTGCTTCGGGAGCAAGAGGCCGGAGGTTCGAATCCTCTCGCCCCGACCAGATTTCTCCCCAGTTTTCCGGCTCAGAGACGCCGGCCGCTGGCTGCGTCGAACAGATGCAGCGCGGCCTCCTCGAAGCCGACCTCGACGTGCTCCGGCACTGGCACGGCGCCGGGCAGCTTACACAGCAACGCGGTGCCGTCGCGCATCCGGCCGTGCACCAGCGTCTCCGACCCCAGCGGCTCCACCAACTCGACCGTGACCGGCACGCCGCCCTGCCGCAGCACCACGTTCTCCGGGCGCACCCCCAGCGTGACCGAAGGGCCGGCCCGCGCCGCAGCGACCTCGATCCGTTCGCCGGTCGCGAGCCGGACCGCACCGTCCTCGGCCGTGCCGGGCAGGAAGTTCATCGCCGGCGCGCCGATGAACCCGGCCACGTAGGTGTCGGCGGGCCGCGCGAACACCTCCATCGGCGTCGCGAGCTGCACCGGCCGCCCTTCGTGCAGCACCAGCAGCCGGTCACCCAGCGTCATCGCCTCGACCTGGTCGTGGGTGACGTAAAGGCTGGTCACGCCCAGCCGCCGCTGCAGCCGCCGGATCTCGGCCCGCATCTGCACCCGCAGCTTGGCATCGAGGTTGCTGAGCGGCTCGTCGAACAGGAACAGCTTCGGGTGACGCACGATGGCGCGGCCCATCGCCACCCGCTGCCGCTGGCCGCCGCTGAGCTGGCGCGGCCGGCGTCCGAGCAACGCGCCGATGCCGAGCAACGCCGCCGCCTCGTCGACCCGGGCGGCAATCTCCGCCCGGCTCAAGCCGCGGATGCGCAGGCCATAAGCCATGTTGTCCCGCACCGTCATGTGCGGGTAGAGCGCGTAGTTCTGGAACACCATCGCGATGTCGCGCGCCGCTGGGTCCACCCGCGTTACGTCGCGCCCGTCGATGCGGATGGTGCCGGCGGTCGCGGTCTCTAGTCCCGCGACAAGTCGTAAGAGAGTGCTCTTGCCGCAGCCGCTGGCGCCCACGATGACCAGCATCTCGCCGTCGGCAAGCGAGAGGTCGACGCCCTTGAGGATGTCCACGTGGCGCCGAAGCTCTTGCGGAGGTTCTCGAGCGACAAGGTGGCCATGCTACTTGTCGCTCTCCGATAGGCCTTTGACGAACCAGCGCTGCATCAGCACCACGACGGCCACCGGCGGCAGCAGGGCCAGCACCGCCGTCGCCATCACCTGGTTCCATTCCACCGTCGCCTCGGTGCCGATCATCTTGACGATGCCGATCACCACCGTGTCGAGACGCGGATCGGTCGCCACCAGCAGCGGCCACAGGTACTGGTTCCAGCCATACACGAACAGGATCACGAACAGCGCCGCGACGTTCGCCGCCGAAACCGGCAGCAGGATATCGCGCAGGAAGCGCAGCGGTCCGGCGCCGTCCATCCGCGCCGCTTCGACCAGCTCGTCCGGCACCGCCAGGAACACCTGGCGGAACAGCAGCGTCGCCGTCGCCGACGCGATCAGCGGCACCGTCAGCCCGGTGAAGGTGTTGATCAGCCCGAGCCCGGCCATCACCGCGAAGGTGGGGATGATCCGCACCTCGACCGGCAGCATCAGCGTGAGGAAAATAACCCCGAACGCCAGCCCCCGCAGCGGCCAACGGAAGAAGGCGACGGCAAACGCCGACAGCACGCTGATGGTTATTTTCCCCCCAGCGATCGCCATTGCCATGCCGAACGAGACCAGCAGCATCCGCCACACCGGCTGCCCGTGGCCGCCATCGATCAGCACGTCGCGGTAAACGCCGAAGCCGTCGAGGCGCGGGACCAGCGACAGCTCGCCGCGCGCGATCACGTCGGCCGGCTGCGTGGAGCCGGCAAACGCCAGCCACAGCGGCAAGGCGAACAGCGCGACGCCCAGCATGAGCACCAGGTGCGCCACCCAATCAGTCCGCACGGCGGCGGCCCAGGAAGCGGAACTGCACCATCGTCAGCAGCACGACCGCCACCATCAGCACGACGGACTGCGCCGAGGAGGAGCCGAGGTCGAGGTTGACCACACCGTCCCGATACACCTTCACCACCAGCGTCTCGGTCGCCTTGCCGGGTCCGCCGCCGGTGAGTGCGGCGATGGTGCCGAACGTTTCGAATGCGGCGTAAACGAGGTTCACCACGAGGAGGAAGAACGTCGTCGGCGCCAGCAGCGGCAGGGTGATGGTGCGGAACCGGCGCCAGCCGCGCGAGCCGTCCATGCGCGCCGCCTCGACCACGCTGCGCGGGATCGCCTGCAGCCCGGCGACGAAGAAGATGAAGTCGTAGCTGACCTGTTTCCAGGCGCTCGCCAGCACCACCACCGCGAAGGCCTGGCCGTCGCGCAGCTTGTAGTCCCAGGCGACCCCGTGCGCGTTCAGCCAGCGTCCGAGCAGGCCGATCTGCGGGTGCAGCACGATGATCCACAGAACCGCGGCAACGGCGGGCGCGATCGCATAGGGCACGATCAGAAGCGTGCGGTAGACGCTGCGGCCGCGCACCACCTCGTCCGCGAACACCGCCAGCAGCAAGGCGACCGCCATCGCCAGCAGGGACACGGCGATGCAGAACACGGCGGTGCGCCCGGCGCTTTCGAGGTAGAGCGGGTCGGCGAACAGGTCGGTGAAGTTTTCCGCGCCGACGAACTCGGTATGCAGGCCGAACGCGTCCTGCCGCTGCATGCTCGACCAGATCGCCTGGCCGGCGGGCCACAGGAAGAACACCGCCGTCAGCAGGAGCTGCGGCGCGACCAGGAGCAGCGGCAGCAACAAGCCTGGAAAGATCGTCCGCCGTTCCATCGTCGCTCCCTAGCCGTTCAGAAATGCGCTAGGCCGAGTCAACCAGCGTGGTTGCTGAGAACCGGAGCGGAGCGGGCGTTTGCCCGTGAGCACCGGAAGCGCAAGCAACCGCGTTGGGTGGCCGGCATAGTATCGTTCCTGAATGGCTAGGCCTTGTTCGCCCGCTCGAAATCCCGCAGCACCCGATTGCCGCGCGCGACCACGCTATCCAGCGCCGCCTGCGCGGTTTGCTGTCCCTGCAGCGCCTTCTCGGTTTCCTCGTAGATGATGTTGCGGATCTCCGGCATCCGCCCCAACCGGAACCCCTTGCTGTTGGCCGTCACATGGCCGCGTGCGAGCTGCTTGATCGGCACGTCGGCGCCGGGGTTCTTGTCGTAAAAGCCCTCCTGCTTGCTGAGCTCGTAGCCTGCGAACGTCACCGGCACGTAGCCGGTACGCTGATGCCACGACGCGTCCTGCTTCGGCTCGGCAATATACTTCAGGAAGGTCGCAACGCCCTTGTACTCGGCCGGCGTGCGTCCCTGCGCCGTCATCGTCCACAGGCTGGCGCCGCCGATCACCGAGTTGAGCGGATCCTGGGTCAGCGCCGGGTCATACGGCAGCGGCGCCTCCGCCCAGCCGAACTTGGCGTTCTTGATGACGTCCGCACGCGACCCCGACGACATGAACGCCACCGCCGCCTCGCCCGAATAGAACAGCGGATCGGGTGCGTTGTCCCGCCCGGCGTATTTGAACAGGCCCCGCTTCGACAGATCGAGGAAACGGTTGAGCTGGCCGACGAACGGCGCGCTGTTGATCTTGAGTTCCGTGCCCAGCCCCTCGAACCCGTTCGCCAGCGTCGCGAATGGCAGGTCGTGGATGGCGCCGAAGCATTCGAGCTGCACCCAGGAGAACCACGACGAGGTCGATGGCGTGGGCGCCGCCCCCTTCGCCTTGACCGTTTCGAGCGCCTTGACCACGTCCGGCCAAGTCGAAGGCGGCGCGTCCGGGTCGAGCCCGGCTTTCGCGAAGGCATCCTTATTGTACCACATCACCGGGGTGGACGAGTTGAACGGCATCGACGCGAGCCGCCCGTCCGGCAGGCTGTAATATCCCTTCACCGCGCCGACATAGGCGGCCGGGTCGATCGCGACCCCGCTTTCGCCGATCAGCTGCCAGGTCTGCTTCACCGCCGGCCCGGCGGCCAGCATCGAGCCGGTGCCGACCTCGAACATCTGCACCAGATGCGGCGCCTGGTTCGCCCGCCACGCTGCAATCGCCGCCGTCAGCGTTTCCGGATAGGTGCCCTTGAACACCGGCGCCACCTCGTAGGCGTCCTGGGACGCGTTGAACCCGGCGCAGATCCGGTTCACCTCCTCGCCCAGGGCGCCGTTCATGGCGTGCCAGAACACCACCCGCGTTTTGGCGCCGGCGACGGACGTTTGTGCCTGGAGCAAGGTCGGGGTGGATGCGGCGGCGGCGAGGCCGGCCAGCAGCGATCGGCGGTTCATGGTCGGCTCCCCAACAGTGTCGCCGTGATGTATCGGCCCGGCGTTACGGATCGATTGCGATACTGCGGCAGAACGATGACGCGGCCAAGAGTGAGCGGGTCTGGGGGCGCTGCCCCAGCGCTTACCTTCCTAGTCGTCATCCCCCCGCGTCACCCGCGCCAGCACCTCGCGCTTGCCGACATGGTTGGCCGCGCTGACGACGCCCTCCTTCTCCATTTGCTCGATCAGCTTGGCGGCCCGGTTATAGCCGATCGACAGATGCCGCTGAATGAAGCTGGTGCTGGCCTTGCCCTCGCGGCAGACCAAGTCCACCGCCTGATCGAACAGCCCCTTCTCCCCGTCGCTCGCGCCCGCGATGCCGGATAAGCTCGGTTGCCCGCTATCGCCGTCGTCGTCGGCGCCGTCCGTCACCTCGTCGTCGTAGGTCGGCTCGGCCTGGGACCGCAAGAAGGCGACGATGTCCTCCACCTCGCGGTCGGCCACGAACGGTCCGTGCACCCGGCCGATGCGGCCACCGCCCTGCATGTGCAGCAGGTCGCCCATGCCCAGCAGCTGCTCGGCGCCCTGCTCGCCGAGGATGGTGCGGCTGTCGAACTTGCTGATCACCTGGTAGCTGATCCGGGTCGGGAAGTTGGCCTTGATGGTGCCGGTGATCACATCCACCGACGGCCGCTGCGTCGCCATGATCACGTGGATACCGGCCGCGCGGGCCATTTGCGCCAGGCGCTGCACCGCCGCCTCGACCTCCTTGCCAGCCACCATCATGAGGTCGGCCATCTCGTCGATGACAACCACGATGAACGGCAGCGGCTTCAGCACCAGCGGCTGTTCCTCGTGCACCGGCTTGCCGGTCTCGCTGTCGAACCCGGTCTGCACCCGCCGCGTCACCACCTCGCCGCGGGCCAGCGCCTCGGTGACGCGCTCGTTATAGCCGCCGACGTTGCGCACGCCGAGCTTGACTCATGGCACGATAGCGCCGCTCCATCTCGCGCGTGGTCCATTTCAGCGCCGTGACCGCCTTGGCCGGCTCCGTCACAACCGGCGCCAGCAGATGCGGGATGCCCTCGTAGACGCTGAGCTCGAGCATCTTCGGGTCGATCATGATCATCCGGCACTGATCCGGGCTCATCCGGTACAGCAGGCTGAGGATCATCGCGTTGATGCCGACCGACTTGCCCGAGCCGGTGGTCCCCGCGATCAGCAGATGCGGCATGCGTGAGAGGTCGGCCACCACCGGCGCGCCGCCGATGTCCTTGCCGATCGCGAGCGCCAGCTTGCCCGGATGCGACGCCCAATCGGCGCTTCCGAGCAGCTCGCTCAGGAACACCGTCTCACGCTTAGCGTTTGGCACCTCGATGCCGATCACGTTGCGCCCCGGCACCGTGGCAATGCGCACCGCCGTCACGCTGAGGCTGCGCGCAACGTCGTCGGCCAGCCCGATCACCCGGGCGCTGCGGATGCCGGGGGCGGGCTCCAGCTCGTAGAGCGTGACGACCGGGCCGGGACGGATCTCACGGATCGTGCCCTGCACGCCGTAATCGTTCAGCACGCTCTCCAGCAGCCGGGCATTGGCCTGCAGCGCGTCCTCGGTCGGCCCGGCGTCGGCGCGCTTGGGCGGCGGGCTCAGCAGGCTGAGCGACGGGAACTGCCACCCGGTTTCCGCCAGCGGCAGGCTCGGCTGCGCCGGGGCGGGCGGCTTCTTGGGTAGGACCGACACCTTGGGCCGCGCCGGCTGCGCGATGCCGTCGTCGACCGGCGCCGGCGGCAGCACGACCGCAGGCGGCGGGACCGGCGGGGCCGACGGAGTCGGCGACGGGCCGGCCTTGGGCTCGACCGCGGCCGGCGGAACTGGTGCGGCAGCCGGCTGCGCCGTCCGCGCCGGGGCGGAGGATGTCGAGCGATCGGGGGTGGGGGCGGGCGTTGGCTCGCCCTCCGGCTCCAGCATCCGGCGCACCGGGGCGCTCACGACCCGCGCCGCCTCGGCCGCCCTCGAGGCGCCTCGCGCCACCGCACCGGCCACGTCGCGCCCGTTCCGCACCGAGCCGCGTGCGACGCCAACCGCGCCGCGACCAGCCGCGCGCCACTCTCCCCCGGTCAACCCGAGCGCCACGACGATCAGCAGTACCCGCTAGAACCGCCTCGAGCGCCAGGACCACCCACGCGCCGGCAGGACCGAGCAGGCCCATGCCCATCCCGGCGCTATACCGGCCGAACTCGGTGCCGACCGCGCCGCCGAGCCCGGCGCTGCCAGGCCAGTTCACGCCCCCGAGCGGCCAAGGCAGCATCGCCAGCACCGTCGACGACACCAGCAGCGCAAGCAGCAGGAACAGCACCCGTGTCCCGAGGTGAAGCGGCCGCGCAATCGCCACCCGGTAGGCCCAGGCCAGCATCGCCACCACCGGAAGCACGCCGGCCACGCCGAGATACTGCACCAGCAGGTCCGCGACCGCGGCGCCGCCCAAGCCCAACAGGTTGGTGGCCGGGCGCGCGGTCGCGGTGTTGAACGACGGATCGTGCGGATTGTAGCTGGCGAGCGTCAGCAGCAGCACCAGCGCTGCCCCGGCGATGCCGATCCCGAGCAATTGCCCAATTCGGTGCCGGAAGATGAGCTTGAGATCGTTGGAAGCGAATGCGACGGCCATGTCGCCGACTACATCACGGACGATCGCCCAGTTTCAACGACATAGTGGACGATGTTGCCACGCTAACACACGAAGCGGGGAACGCGCCGGCCTGGCTGCGAACGTCGTGGCCGGGCTTGACCCGGCCATCCCCGCCCTGCGAGGCGCCCGAACTCGCGTCCCGAACGACCCTAACCCAAACGCTCGCCGTGCAGCACGACATCGAGCCCTTCGCGCTCCTCCTCCTCGGTCACCCGCAACCCGACCACCACGTCCACGACCTTCAGCAGGATAAACGTCATGACCCCGCTGAACACGAACGTCACCGCCACCGCGATCGCCTGCGCCTTGAACAGCGTGGCGCCGCCGATATAGACGCCCTCCGCGTGGTCGACCGTCGCCGACAGCGGGCCGTAGGCGAACACGCCGGTCAGCAGCGCGCCGATAATGCCGCCGATGCCGTGCACCCCGAACGCGTCGAGGCTGTCGTCATAGCCGAGCAGGTGTTTCATGGTGGTGGCCGTCCAGAAGCAGCCGACGCCGGCCACCAGCCCGATGATCAGCGACGGGCCCGGCAGCACGAAGCCGGACGCCGGGGTGATTGCCACCAGCCCGGCCACCGCCCCCGAGATCGCGCCCAGCACCGACGGCTTGCCCTTCGTCACCCACTCCGCAAACGTCCAGCCGAGGGCCGCCATGGCGGTCGCGATCTGCGTCACCGCCATCGCCATGCCGGCCCGTCCGCCGGCGCCCAACGCCGACCCGGCGTTGAAGCCGAACCATCCGACCCACAGCAGCGACGCGCCGATCACCGCCAAGGCGAGATTGAACGGCGCCATGTTGTCGTGGCCGTAACCGACCCGCCTGCCGAGCACGAGGGCGCATACGAGCCCGGACACGCCCGCGTTAATATGCACCACCGTACCGCCGGCGAAGTCCGCCGCGCCGAGGTCGGCCAGGAAGCCCAACGGGTTGAACACCCAGTGGGCCACCGGCGAGTAGACCAGCACCGACCACAACCCCATGAACAGCATCATGGCCGAGAACTTCATGCGGTCGGCGAAGGCGCCGGCGATCAGCGCCGGGGTGATGATGGCGAACGTCATCTGGAACATCATGAACACGGTTTCCGGGATCGTCGTCGCCGTTGCCGCATCCGTGCCGGCCGCAAGCGTGAACGGCTTGTCCCAGTTCGTCGCGATGCCGTTCAGGAACACTCGGGAGAAGTCGCCGAGCCATTTGTTGCCGTTGGTGAATGCCAGGCTGTAGCCGACCAGCATCCACAGGATCGTCACCAGGGCACAGATGCTGAACGACTGCATCATCGTCGCCAGCACGTTCTTCTTGCGCACCATGCCGGCATAGAACAGCGCCAGGCCCGGCACCGTCATCATCAGCACCAGCGCCGTGCTGGCCAGCATCCAAGCGGTATCGCCGGTGTCGACCTTTGCCTCCGCCGCTGGCGCCGCCGGTGCCGGCGCCGCGTCGGTCTGCGCCAGCACCGGCAGTGCCACGATCACCAACGGCAAGGCCCAGACTGCCGCCCGGCCCAACCGCTTCCAGTCGATGCGCATCACAGCGCCTCGCCGTCGATCTCACCGGTGCGGATGCGGACCGCTCGCTCGAGGTCCATGACGAAGATCTTGCCGTCGCCGATTTTGCCGGTATGGGCCGATTTCATGATCGCCTCGACCACCTGCTC
This sequence comes from uncultured Alphaproteobacteria bacterium, assembly GCA_963792675.1. Taxonomy (GTDB): domain Bacteria; phylum Pseudomonadota; class Alphaproteobacteria; order Acetobacterales; family Acetobacteraceae; genus JBBROS01. Next base: position 2,309,360 of record CAWBWT010000002.1, on the reverse strand, counting down.
GGCGAGTTCGCTCGGCACGGCCACCTCGATCTTGACCTTCGGCAAGAAGTTCACGTGATACTCCGCGCCGCGGTAGATCTCGGTTTGGCCCTTCTGCCGGCCGAACCCCTTCACTTCCGACACCGTCAGGCCTTGCACGCCGAGCGGTGTCAGGGCTTCGCGCACGTCGTCCAGCTTGAACGGCTTGATGATGGCTACGATCAGCTTCATAGACCCGTCCTCTTCCCTGTTTCGCGCCCTGCGCCACATCTCGGCCAGAACCTCTGTTCGAGAGCTTATCAAGAACCGTGCCGCCCTTGATGACTGGCTCGATACGGTCCGGCATTGCATCGCGCCCACGCCGTAGGCAACCGGATGCTGCGGTCGTAACCTTGTAGGATTAACTGTCCTGCCTAAAAACAGGGCATCGGAGACGAACCGTGGAATTGCGAGTTGAAGTCGATGCCAGTTGAAGTCGATGTCTGCGTCGTCGGCGCCGGGCCGGTCGGCGGCACCCTAGCCTGCCGTCTCGCGGCCGGCGGGGCGCGCGTCGCGGTCATCGACCGCGCTCCGTTGCCGCCGATGGAGCACCCGGATTTCGACGGCCGTGCCTACGCAATTGCTGCCGGGTCGCGGACCTTGCTGGAGGCTGCCGGCCTGTGGGCCGCCTTGCCGCAACCGCCGGGTCCCATTCTCGACATTCGGGTGTCGGACGGCCGCGTCGGGCGCGCCGCATCGCCGCTGCACCTGCATTTCGACCATACCGAAGCACGCCGCGACGGCGGCGACCCGACGCCGTTCGGCTGGATGGTGGAAGCGCGCAGCCTCCGCGTCGCGCTCAACGCCACGCTGAACGGCCACCCGAACCTGCGGCTGATGGCGCCGGCCGAGGCCACCGTGTCCCGCGCCGAGGCCGGCGTCACGGTGGCGGTGCCGGGCCACCCGCCGATTGCGTCGCGGCTCGTCGTAGCCGCCGAAGGGCGCACGTCGCGGCTCCGGGACGAGGCCGGCATCAAGGTGACCCGCGCTGCCTACAACCAGCGCGGGATCGTCTGCGCCATCACGCACGAGCGGCCGCACCACGGCGTAGCGCTCGAGCATTTCCTGCCCGCCGGCCCGTTCGCGCAGCTGCCGATGGCGGCCACCGAGGCCGGGCAGAACGTGTCCGCCATCGTCTGGACCGAGCGGGCCGCGGTCGCCGACCGGATCGCCGCGATGGACGCGGACCGCTTCACGCGCGAGGTCGCCCGCCGGCTCGGGCCGCATCTCGGTGCGATCAAACTGGTCGGCCGGCGCTGGGTGTACCCGCTCGGCGCGCTGCACGCGCAACGCTACGTCGATACGAGGCTGGCCCTTGTCGGCGACGCCGCGCACGGCATCCACCCCATCGCCGGGCAGGGCCTCAACCTCGGTTTCCGCGACGTGCTCGCGCTATCGGACCTCGTGCTGCGCGGGCTGGAGCGTGGCGAGGATATCGGCAGCGACGCGCTGCTGGCCGCCTACCAGGCCCGGCGCCGTCCGGCCAACCTCACCATGCTGGCCGCGACCGACGTGCTCGACCGGCTGTTCAGCACCGACAACCTGCTGCTGCGTGCCGCGCGCGACATCGGCATCGCCGCCGTCGACGGGCTACCGTTCCTCAAGCGCGCCTTCATGCGCGCTGCCATGGGCGCCTGACACCGCCGGCCGGACGCTGCTTCAACGCTGACGCTTAGGGGGCGACGCCTAGGGGCCGGCGCTTAGGGAGAAGTTAACCTTTCCCCCTGATGCTGCCGGTCATGCAGCCCGCTTCTCCTCAACCGGACCTGATGTCGAGCGCCGCCGGCGGCACGCTGCGCCGGCTCGCCGCCGCAATCGCCGTCGCGACCGGCTTGGCGAGCACGGGGCGTGCGATCGACCTTCAGGGCGTCGAAGGGTTGGCCGGGCTGCTGTGCGCCCAAATGCTCGACCTCGCGCCCGCTGAGGCAATCGCGCTCAAGCCGACCGTCGTTGCGCTGGAGCAAGAAGTTGCCAGCCTGATCGCCCTCCTTGAGATCAGTTCGAAATGACCACCCAACGGCAAAAGGCCGCTCCATGCAAAACGCATTACCCAACCTGCTTCCTATCGTGGCAGCGCTTGCCGGCGTGCTCGCGCTGGCCGTGCTCGCGGGCCGCGCGGCGCGGCTGACCGGACTACTCAAGACCGGGACCGGCCAGCGGCTGGCGGTCCAGGACGTCCTGAGCCTCGATCGAACCCGGCGGGTTTGCATCGTTCGCTGCGACGGCCGCGATCTGCTGCTGCTGCTCGGCAGCACCGATCAGGACGTGATCGGCTGGCTGCCCGCGCGGGACGCACCATGACAGCGTCCCGGTCCGGGATCGCCCGGCTCGTGCTTCCCGCGATCGTGGTCCTCGCGGCACTCGCATGGCCCGGCATGAGCCACGCGCAATCCGTCACGCTGGACATCGGCGCGGCCGGCCAGGCCGGGGCAACGAGCCGGCTTGTGCAGCTCACGGCCCTCGTCACCGTCGTCTCGCTTGCGCCCAGCCTGCTGGTGATGAGCACCGCGTTTACCCGGATCGTCATCGTGCTCTCGCTGCTGCGCGGCGCGATCGGCGCGCAAGGCACGCCGCCCAACACGGTGCTGATCGGCTTGGCGCTGTTCCTGACCTTCTTCGTCATGCAGCCGACGCTCGAGGACGCCTGGCAGAACGGGGTCGTGCCGATGAGCGCGGGCCAGACCACCGAGATGGAAGGGCTGCGCCGCACCGCGGAGCCGTTTCACCGCTTCATGAGCGCCAACGTCCGCGGCGCCGACTTGCAGCTGTTCAACGATCTCGGCGCCATCGCCCCGCCCGACAGCCCGGCCCAGGCCTCATGGCGCGCCCTGATCCCCGCCTTCATGGTCGGCGAGCTGCGCCGGGCGTTCGAGATGGGCTTCCTGATCTACCTGCCATTCCTGGTTATCGACCTCGTGGTCGGCAGCGTTCTGATGTCGCTCGGCATGATGATGCTGCCGCCCAGCGCCGTGTCGCTGCCGTTCAAGCTCATCTTCTTCGTCATGATCGATGGGTGGCGGCTGATCTCCGGCAGCCTCGTGCAGGGCTTCGTCGGCTCGTGACGACCTCCGGCCAAGCTCTGCCTGCGTAGGTTGTCGGGCGACGCTCGCCGGGCGCTCAGTCAACCAGGAACCACCACCGGAACATCGCCGTTTCCGCCCAGCGCTGCCGGCGCAAGCCGTAGCCGAAGGCACGCAGCCGGCGCAGTGTGCCGCCGGCGAGGCCACTGCGAACCGCGTCGAGTGTTCGCCGCGACTCCGGCGACAACAGGCCGGGCTGCGCCTGCAAGGCGGCCACGTGGTCGCGGAACACCGCCATGAACGCGCCGGGGCCGCGACGCAAGGCGGCGACCGCGCGGCGGCGGTTCGACGGCGGCGCGCCGACGGCGTTGCCGGCGTGCTGTCGATACAGCACCGTCGGCTCGTCATCGGCGACGATGCGCCCGCCGGCCGCCGACACCACGAGGTAGCTCCACCAATCGTGCAAGCTCGATGACGGCGCCCGGCTGCCCGCCACCAGGACCGCGGCGGCGTGGTTCAGCACGACCGTGCACCCGGTTGCGATGTTCTGCGTCAGCGCCGGGCCGAAGCCGGGCCGCACCCGCACATGCGCCGAATCGCAGATCCGCCGCAGCGCGGTGTCGACCAGCACTTGCCGGCTGCAATACAGGCCGGGCGCCAGGTCGGGACCGAGTTCCGTCAGGCTGCGGGCCAGCTTATGCGGCAGCCAGACATCGTCCTGGTCGGCAAACGCCACCGTGCGGGCGCCGGCCGCCACCGCCGCGCGCAGCAGCACGAGGTAGCTGGTGGTCACGCCCATGTGCCCGGCGTCGTCCACGCGCCGGCAACGTCCGGCCCCGGACCCGGCTGCAAAGGTCTCCATCACCTCGACAGTCGCGTCGTTGGACCCGTCGTCGCGCCAGAACAGCACCCATGCGACGCCTTGCTGCCCGAGGAAGCTCTCGAGTTGCGCCGGCAGGTAAGCCGCGCCGTTGAAGGTCGACAGCACGATGGCGACGGTGTCCGGTGGGAACGGCGGCCGCATGCCGCCCGGTCAGCCCGCTGCCTGCTTGGAGGCCTGCCCCATCGCCTGGCCCGCCGTCTGGCCGGCCGCCTGCCCGCCGCCGAGCAGCTCCTCCACCGCCCGCCCGACGCCATCGCGCCAATCCGGCAGGCGCAGGCCGAACACGCGGGCGAGCCGGCCGCAGTCGAGCCGGCTGTCGGCGGGCCGCGTGACCGGCGTCGGCCAATCGGCGGTCCGGATGGCATCCAGCAACGGCACCTTGTGGCCATACCGGCCCGCCAGCGCGAACACCCGCTCGGCCAAGCCGAACCAGGTCGTGGCCCCGCTTCCCGCCGCGTGCAGCACGCCGCCATACTCGTTCCGCCATCCTGCCTGCAGATGATCGGCCACGCCCAACAGGGCGACCGCGAGATCGCGGGCCGAGGTGGGGCAGCCCCGCTGATCGTCGACCACGCGGAGCCGGTCCATCCGCTGCGCGGCATTCAGCATCGAACGCACGAAATTCTTGCCCGCGGCCGAATAGACCCACGAGGTCCGCAACACGATCGTGCGCCGGCAGGCCGCCAGGACCGCCTGCTCGCCGGCGAGCTTGGTCATGCCATACGTGCCGATGGGACGGGTCGCGTCACCCTCGGCGTAGGGCTCGCCCTTGTCGCCGGCGAACACGTAATCGGTCGAAACATGGATCAGCGGGATGCCCGCGTCCTCGCACAGCCGGGCCAGCGCGTCCGGCCCGTCGCGGTTGGCCCGCATTGCCGCGTCCGGCTCCGTCTCCGCGGCGTCGACGTTGGTCCAGGCCGCAGTGTTGATTACCAGCGAAGGCTTGCCCACCTCGAACGCGGCGGCGACCGTCTCGAGCCGATCAAAGTCGAACGCGGGCCGGCCGATGCGGCGCACGCGCCCGCCGCCTTCCTGCGCCAGCGCAGTCGCAAGCTGCCCCGCGCCGCCGGTCACGAGGATCGTCACCGGCCGAACAGTCCGCGCGAGTCGCGGAACCGCGGCAGCACCGCATCCTTCTCCGACAACACCGCGTCCCCGGGGCCGACCGGCCAGGGCAAGGCGAGGTCGGGGTCGTTCCAGATTACGCCGCGCTCGCTTTCCCGGCTGTACCGATCGGTCACCTTGTACAGGACCTCGGTGTCGGGCTCGAGCGTGCAGAAGCCGTGCAGGAATCCGGGCGGAATCCACAGCTGCGACCAGTTCTCCGCCGACAGCTCGGCCGCGGCCCACCTTCCGTAGGTCGGCGAGCCCTCGCGCGCATCCACCGCCACGTCCCAGATCGCGCCGCGCACCACGCGCACCAGCTTGCCTTGCGGATGCGGCGCGACCTGGCAGTGCAGCCCGCGGATTACCCCGCGCTCGCGCGATAGGCTCTGATTGTCCTGCACGAACCGGCCATCGATTCCGGCCGCAGCGAACCGCTCGGCGTTGAACACTTCGGAGAAGAACCCGCGGCTGTCGGCGAACCGCGGCGGGCTGACGAGGATGACGTCCGGGACGTTGAGGCGCTCGACCTTCATGCGTGGATCCCATCGGCCAGTTCCAGCAGCAGCCGGCCCAGTGTGGTCTTCGACAACGTCCGCGCACCCTCGCGCAGCACCGCGGCGTCGATGAAGCCCATGCGGAACGCCACCTCCTCGGGGCAGCCGACCAGCATGCCTTGCCGGTCCTGGATCGTCTGCACGAAGGTCGCGGCCTGCAGCAGGCTGTCGGGCATGCCGGCGTCCAGCCAAGCGCAGCCTCGGCCGAGCCGCTCCACGTTCAACGTGCCTTGCTCGAGATAGATCTGGTTCAGCTCGGTGATCTCGAGTTCGCCGCGCGCCGATGGCGTCACCCGTCGAGCGTACTCCGTCACGCGGGAGTTGTAGAAGTAGAGGCCGGTGACCGCCCAGTTGCTTTTAGGCGCGGCCGGCTTCTCGACGATCTCCAGCGCCCGCCCGGACTGGTCGAACGCCACCACGCCATAGCGTTCGGGGTCGCGCACCTGGTAAGCGAACACGGTCGCACCCTCCGGCCGTGCCGCCGCGGTGCGTAGCAGCACGCCCAGATGGTCGCCGAAGATCAGGTTGTCGCCCAGCGCTAGCGCGCAGGGCTGTCCGGCAATCCAGTCCTCGCCGATGTGGAATGCCTGGGCCAGACCCTCCGGCTTGGGCTGCTCGGCGTAGGTGAAGTTGACGCCGAACCGCTCACCGGCGCCCAGCAGGCGGCGGAACTGCGGCAAGTCCTCGGGCGTGGAGATGACCATGATGTCGCGGATGCCCGCCAGCATCAGCACCGACAGCGGATAGTAGATCATCGGCTTGTCGTAGACCGGGAGCAGCTGCTTGCTGCTGCCGAGCGTGATCGGATGCAGGCGGGTGCCGCTGCCGCCGGCGAGAAGGATGCCCTTCACGGCCTGCTCCCCTTCACTTCCTGCTCCTCGTGTCGATCGAACCCGGCACGATCCGTTACGCCGCGGTGCCGAGGCGTTGCCCGGCGTACTGCCCGGCGCGGATCGCCCGCCACCATGCTTCGTGGTCGAGATACCACTGCACCGTCCGGCGCAAGCCTTTGCTGAAGTCGTGCGGCGCGGTCCAACCTAGCGCGACCGTGGTGCGCGCCGGGTCGATCTCATAGCGGAAGTCATGCCCGGGGCGGTCGTTGACGAAGGTGATCAGCCGTTCGCGCGGCCCGGTCGGATCGGGCCGCAACTCGTCCAGCGCGGCGCAGATCGCCCGCACAACCTGCAGGTTGGTGCGCGGCTGGCGGGCACCGATCGCCAGCGTGGCGCCGGGCTCGGCCCGCTGCACCGCGAGCGTGAGCGCCTCCGCGTGGTCGTCGACGAACAGCCAATCGCGCTGGTTCGACCCGTCGCCGTAGACCGGCAGCGGCTTGCCCTCGATCGCATTCAGCGTCACCAGCGGGATCAGCTTCTCCGGAAATTGCCAAGGGCCGTAGTTGTTGGTGGTGTTGGTGACGAACGCCGGCAGGCCGTAGGTGTGGAACCAGGCCCGCACGAGGTGGTCGGACGCGGCCTTGCTGGCCGAATAGGGGCTGCGCGGGTCGTAGGGCGTCAATTCGGTGAAGGGCGGGTCGTTGGGCCCGAGCGCTCCGAACACCTCGTCGGTCGAGATATGATGGAAACGGAAGCGGGCCTTGGCCGCCGGGTCGAGCGTCGACCAATACGCCCGCGCGGCGTCGAGCATCACGAAGGTGCCGACGACATTGGTGCCGATGAACGGGGCCGGCCCGTCGATCGAGCGGTCCACGTGGCTCTCGGCAGCGAGGTGCATCACCGCATCGGGCTGGTGCGCGGCGAAGATCTGCCGCATCGCGTCGGCATCGGTGATGTCGGCTTTCAGGTGCACATGGCGCGGATGACTGCCTGCCTCCTCGAGCGCGTCGAGGGAGGCCGCGTAGGTCATCTTGTCGACATTGACCACGTGGTTGTCGGTGGCCCGGATCATGTGCCGGACGACTGCGGAACCAATAAATCCACAGCCTCCCGTAAGCAGAATGCGCATGATCAACCCCGGTTGAACCCGTTCCGACGTAAGGCTTGATAAGGCAATCGCGCCGGGTTGCAAACAAGGAAGGAACAAGCCAGGGCACCGGCTCGCTCCGACGCACGGGGTTGTTTCGGCCGCGCCGGAGCGGCGGATCGGAAAACGGGCCGGACGCTGCGGATCGTGAAACAACTGGTCGTATGATCATGGAGGTGTCATGAACGTCCGCATGCCGCCCCAGACTCCCCGGGATCCGCGAGGGGCCCCGAAACCGCCGGCCGGTGTGGCCGGGCGACGTGCCGCCGCCCGCTTGTCGAGCCGACCCGGCGCCCCGGCGCCGCTGGCGCGGGACGTGCGCCTCGCCGCCGGGGCGGTGACCGGGCTGCTGCCCGACGGCATCCCCTACGATTTGGCGCTGATTTGGAACGGCGCCCTCGCCGGCTCCGCCACGGTGCTGCCGAGCGGTGCGTTCCGTCTTCCGACGCCAGCCGATGCGGTGGACGGACGGTTCGACGTGATCGAGGTCGCGACCGGCCGCAGCATTTTGCCGGCGCCGCTGGAGATCGACATCCGCGACCGGATCACCTGGCTCGGGTGGGCGTTGCGGGACCGCACGATCGAGGGCCGCTTCCAGGTGGACGCCGAGCCCGGCGGCGCGCCGCCGCCGCGGCAACTGCTGTTGCAGGCATGGCACGACGACACGTTGTTTGTGCAAGCGGTGGCGACCGCGGGCGAGGACGGCGTGCACCGCTTCCGTGGGCCGGTGCGCCTTCTGGTCCGGCTGGACCACGTGATCACGCTGCGGCCCCGCGTTGCCGGACGCGAACTGGACCAGCCTTTAGCGTTGACCGCCGCGGACCTCGGCGCGACCGGCCACCTCGACGAGGTCCGCGTGACCGGCCTGCGGGGCTGGGCGATCGACCCGCGCGACCGGTCCGACCGCCTTGCGATCGAATGCCGCATCGACGGCGAACGCTTCGCGACGGTCGTGGCCGACACCATGCGGGAGGACCTGCTGGCCCACAGCCTCAGCGACGGCCGGTCCGGCTTCGAGGTGCCGCTGCCGGATGGGCTGGACCGCACCCGTCCTTGGCGGCTGCAGGCGCTGCTGGCCGGCACCGAGACCGAGCTGATCGGCAGCCCGATGATCCTGCCCGCGCTGCCCCCCGTGGTCGGCGTGTTCGACGCGATCGAGGGTCCGTTCGCCGGCGGTTGGGCGGTCAACATGCGCGACCCATCGGCCCCGCTCGCGCTCGAAGCGGTGTGCGGCGGCGAGGTGATCGGCCGCGGCGTGGCCAACCTCTACCGAGGCGACGTCGAGGCAGCCGGCATGCCCACGGCCTGGTGCGGCTTCCGCTTCCTGCTGGACCGGCCGCTGGTATCGCTGTTCGACCGGGACATCATCATCCGCACGGCCGGGTCTGCGAACACCATCGGCGGGTCGCCGCGCCAGGTCAGCCGCAACAGCAACATCGTGCGCCACCTGACCCGGGCGGCCGCCCTGCCCGGGCCCACGCTGCATCGCCTGGCGCGCCGGATGACCCGGCAGACCGCCGCCACCACGGTGACGGTGGTGATGCCGGTCTACAACACGAAGGCGGCTTGGCTGACCGAGGCGCTCAACAGCGTGCTCGGCCAGTGGTCGGCCAATTGGGAGCTGGTCTGCGTCGACGATGCCTCGACGGCGCCGCACGTCGCCGAGCTGCTGCACGCCGCGAGCCGTCACGATGCCCGCATCCGCGTGCTGCGCCTGCCCGCCAATGCCGGTATCGCGGCCGCGACGAATGCCGGCATCCGAGCCGCCCGCGGCCAATTCGTCGCGTTCCTGGATCATGACGACGTGCTGGAGCCGGACGCCGTGCACAAGCTGGCGATAGCGGCACAGCGCAGCGGCGCCGACCTCATCTACAGCGACGAGGCGGTCACCACCGAGGACGTCGACAGCATCGTCGAGGTCCGCGCCCGCCCTGCCTTCAGCCACGACTATTACCTGAGCCACCCTTATTTCGTGCACCTCGTCTGCGTCCGCACTGCGTTGGCGCGGCAGCTAGGCGGCTGGGACGAGACGCTGCCGATCTCGTCCGACGTCGATTTCGTGTTGCGCGCGGTCGAGGCGGCCGGCGCGGTCGCCCATGTGCCGAGCGTGCTGTATCGCTGGCGCACGCATGCCGGCAGCACGGGGCATGCCAAGCTGGACCAGGTAACGGCCGCCATGACCGGCATCCTGTCGCGCCACCTGCAACGGCTCGGCCGCGAGGCAACGGTCCGGCCGGGCTTCCGCTACAACGAATATCGGATCGACTGGCCGGATGACGGCGGCGAGGTCCTGATCGTCATCCCGACCCGCAACCGGGTCGACCTGCTCCGCACCTGCATCGACAGCGTCGAGGCCACCAGCCCCGGCGAGCGCTACCGCATCGTGGTGATCGACCATGAATCGACCGACCCGTCCACGCTCGACTATCTCCGGGCGATTTCGGGCCGCCATGCGGTGATGCCTTACAGCGGCGCCTTCAACTATGCGCGGATGAACAACCTGGCCGTGGCCACCCACGGAGGGGACGCGGCCTACATCCTGTTCCTCAACAACGACGTGGAAGCGAGGGAGCCGGCCTGGATCGGACGGCTGCGCAGCCTGGCCGGGCGCCCCGAGGTCGGCGCGGTCGGGCCGCTGCTGCTGTATGGCGACGACCGAGTGCAGCATGCCGGCGTGCTGATGGGCTTCGGCGGCGCGGCCGACCACGCGATGAAGTTCCACGCCGCCTATCTCGGCGACGGCCGCCACCCCGGCTACAACTGCAACCTGACCTCGGTGCGGGACTATTCGGCCGTGACCGCGGCCTGCGTGATGATCCGCGGCGAGGTGTTCCGCCAGGTCGGCGGCTTCGACGAGCGTTTCGTTATCGGCTTCAACGACACCGATCTGTGCCTGCGCATCGTCGAGGCCGGCTTCAAGGTGCTCTACGACGGGTTCACCGTGCTGTATCACCACGAGAGCGCGACGCGGACCGAAAGCAAATCGGTGTATCACCCCGAGGACGATGCGAGATTGCGCGAGCGCTGGGGCCGCTATCTGACCGGCGGGGGCGACCCGTTCTACAACCCGATGCTGACGCCCAGGGGCACCGACCACACCTTGCGGCAGGATGCCGGCTGCAAGGGACGGATGGGGGTGCGCGTGATGGCTGGGCTGGCCGGTTCGGAGCGCCTGGCCGCACCCGGTCCCCGCAAGCCGCGCGAAGGCCGCAAGCGGACGCGCTCCCGTTCGCTCACTGAGGTCTCATGAGCACGGTCGCTGGTGGCCGTCGCCGCTGCGGAGCTTGCCCCGTGCGCGGTGAACGCCGGACGGTCGGAGCGGCTCGCCATCACAGCAGCCGGATTTCTAGGAACACAGGATGAAGTGGTTTTTTGCGCTCAGCGAGAGCAGCTTGAATGTCGCCGATCAAGGGTGGAAGGACCTGATCAGGGTCGCAGTCCTTTCGGCCCGTGCCCACACGCAGCTCGAGCCCCATTTCGTTTATGACGGGCTGCCGAGCGCGTTCACGGGTGAATTGGCGGATCTGGGCGTCAAGATCGTCCAGCACCGTGTTTCGTTCCTGGACCGGTTGATCGCGAAGCGAACCGCGGCGGGGTTTCGGGACGACCCGGTCTACGCCGCCATCGCGGCGGGGGCTTACCTGCGGGTCGAAATCCCGCTGATCGAACAGGCCGAGGAATTCGTACTTTATACGGATTGCGACGTGATGTTTTTGCGCAAGCCGGACCTCGCCGACATCCGGCCCGAGTACTTCGCCTGCGCGCCGCAACGTAACAAGGCGGACTTCGCGGACATGAACTCGGGCGTGATGGTAATGAACATACCCGCGCTGCGGCAGAACGTGGCTGAGATCAGTGACTACATCATCGCGAATTTCCAACGCCTGAACGGCTTCGACCAGCCGGCGTTCCGCGAGTTTTACAGCGGCCGTTTCGCTCGGCTGCCGCTCGAGCTCAACTGGAAGCCGTACTGGGGAACGCACCCGGACGCCGCCGTCGTCCATTTCCACGGTCCCAAGCCGGAGACCGTGCGGATGCTCCTGGAAAAGCCCGACCAGCCGGTTCCGCCCATTTTGCGCGAACTGTTCAAGGAAGACGTGGACAGCTATCGCACCTACTTGGCAATCTGGGATGCCGTGCGATCGCAGGCCAATCTCCCGTCCGGTAGCTAGGAGCGATGTCCGCCCACACGGAGCCGCTTGGTCGGGTACCGCCTGTTTATTGCAGGTTATCGAGAACCTCCGACGGCTCGATCAGCAAGCGCTTGTTCCAATCTCCTTCCCCGGTTCCGTCCACCTGGTGGTCGCACCGAACTTCCCGGTATGGCTGCTGCTTGAACCCTGCCAGCATCCAGAAGAACACGTCCGGCATGGCCGCCGGCATGAACGCCGTGATCCGCGCCCCGGCGCCCGCAAACACCAGGTTTGTCAGGCCGGCACCGGTCACCCCGGCGATGTGCCGGGCCCCGCGAAAGGTATGGATCTGCTCGCGCAGGCTCATCCGGCCCGGCTCGGCGATCAGCCAGCCTCTTTCCGCCAAGGCAGCGCATACTGCCGGTTCGTCCTGCAAACTGCGGCGGTCGCCCGCGCGGCTGACCCAGATATCGCGGGCCGGTCCCTCCGGCACCGTGAGCGCAAGCCGGTCGAGGCACTCGACGACGAGCGGCGAATAATGCACGCCGTGCACGGTGAGGCCGTGCACCACGACGAGTTGCTCGTAACGTTGGGGACCAGCCTGACGCAAGTCGATCTGCGACGCGGGGACGCCGATTAGCTCGACCGAGTCGCGCATGACCTGGTTCATCGCCTCACCTGCGACGGGCAAGCGGAGACGCCACTTGCGGCCGGCAAGGTGCCGCAGGTTCAACGCCGCAATCGGCAGCATCTCGACCAGCCAATGGCCGTAATTGCCGATCCCGGCCTTTTCGCAAAGCAAGGTGACGCCTCGCTGGTAGGGGATCCGGCCGGCCTGAGCGTGCTCGCGGACCGACATCCACGCGCGCTCTATTTCCTTGGGCGTCGCCTGGTGGATCGTCTGCCGCAGCAAGTTGAAGTCACGGTCGAACACCAGACCGGGACCCTCGACGGTCGCGTTTAGCACGACGCTGCAAATGACCTCGCGCCGGCCGTGGGTTTGGTGCCACAAGCGCGAGTAGACGTTTCGCAAGTGCTCGGACAGCAACTCGCCGCGGCGCAACTCGGGAGGTGCCGTGGTGAACGGCGGCGAAAAGAACGTGTCGACACGTGCGCTTTCGGCGATGTCGATCATGTTGGGCCATGCAGATGTCATCAGCCCGGAATCATAGACGAGCAGCTACAGACGAGGGGCTACAGACCGGGAGCAATCGGGCGAGGATCATCGGTGGACGCCGGGTCCGGTCGTTGCGGAGCGCGGTCATGTTGTCTGGCACCGCGCTTTCTCCGCAATGTCTGGCAGTGCGTCAACACGGCGCCGGCAACTCCAGCCTCCGTTGATCCCGCGGCAGCGGCTTGGCAGGGTGTGCGCAACCGCGGCCGACAGGAGTTCCGATGACCCGGCACGACGTCATCATCCGCCTGCTTGGCCTGTTCGAAGCGCCAGCCTATCTCGAGATTGGGGTGAACAAAGGCGAGACCTTCCACCGGGTCACGGCGGCACGGAAGGTTGCCGTCGATCCGCGGTTCCTGTTCGACGCCGCGGCTGCCGCCGAGCGCGGTCACGCCGGAACCGAATACCACGAAGTCGCCAGCGACGTCTTCTTTTCGGGACAGTCCGGCCGCGTGGGCCGGTTCGACGTCATCTTCCTCGACGGGCTGCACACCTTCGAGCAGACGCTGCGAGATCTGCTGAATGCGACGGCGGTTCTCAAGCCCGGCGGGCTGATCGTCATCGATGACGTCCTGCCCAACTCGTTCGACGCCTCGCTGCCCGATTACGGCCAGGTGGAACGGCTGAGGGCGGCGGCGCCGGCCATCGGCACCGGATGGACCTCGGATGGCAGTTGGATGGGGGACGTCTTCAAGCTCGTGTTCTTTATCGAGTCATTCATGCAGCGCTATGCGTTCGCGACCGTGGCCGAGAACCATGGGCAAACGATCTTGTGGGAGCAGGTCCGCCCGGCGCAAGCGCTGCCGCAGCGGACGATGGAGGCGATCAGCCGGCTGGATTACCGCGACACCATCCTGCGCCGCGCCGTGTTCCGGATCATGCCGCTCCATGCGATCCTCGACGAGATCGGCCGGGCCCGCGCCACCCCCGGCCAGCGGGCCTGAGCGAGCGCTTCCACGCCCGGGCCGACTGACCTCGACGGCCCGCCCCAGCCCGCTACGCCCGATGGATCGGGTCCACCCAGCGCACCGCCTCCGGCTTCTCGACCGGCTCGATGTCGAGATTCACCACCACCGCCTCGTTGTCGCTGCGCACCAGGACGCATTCCAGGGTCTCGTCGGTGCTGGCGTTGATTTCCTGGTGCGGCACGAAGGGCGGCACGAAGATGAAGTCGCCGGGCCCGGCTTCGGCCACGAACTCCAGCGCGTTGCCCCAACGCATCCGCGCCCGGCCGCGCACGACGTAGATCACGCTTTCCAGCGCGCCGTGGTGGTGCGCCCCGGTTTTCGCGTCCGGGTGGATGTGCACCGTGCCGGCCCAGATCTTTTGCGCGCCGACCCGGGCGAAGTTGATGGCCGCGGCACGGTTCATCCCCGGCGTTTGCGCCGTGTTGGAGTCGAGGCTGTCACCGGGGATCACCCGCACTCCGTTGGTTTTCCAGTCCACCGCGTCCATCGCCGCCTCCGTCTTGCGGTCCTACCGTGACTCCGCCGGGCGAGCAGGGCAACGTGCGGCCATGCCAGACCTGATCCAGCCCGACACGCCGGTTCATCCGCTCCCGCCCCCGGCCCCGGCTTCACCACCGCCGCCGCCGCCCGGCGCGCAACGGCTGGCTCGGGTGCTGCTCAGTATCGGCTTCGTCCTGTTCGGCCTGTTCATCCTCGAGGGCTTCCTGCGCGCCCTGGTTTGGTCCGCGATCCTCGCCGTCGCAACATGGCCGCTCTACACCCGCATGCAGGCGCGGATGCCGGGCGGGCGCAGCCCGGTGTTGCTGCCGGCGCTGTTCACGGTCGTCAGCACGCTGGTGGTGCTGGTTCCGCTCGTGCTGCTGGCGTACCAGGCCGGGTCCGAGGCGCGCGCGGTGGCCACCTGGGTGCGCGACGCCCGGCAGCACGGTGTGCCGCTGCCCGACGCGCTGGCGCATCTTCCGGCGGGGCAGGCGCAGGTCAGCGCGTGGTGGCAGTCGAACCTGGCGAACCCGGAGGGCGCGCGCGCCACCCTCGGCCGCCTCGACACCGAGCTGATGACCATGGGCCGCTCCTACGGCAGCCGGATCCTGCACACCGCCGTCAACTTCGGCTTCACCATGCTGGCGCTGTTCTTCCTCTACAAGGAGGGCCCGAACCTCAGCCGGCAGATGCAGGTCGCGGCCATGCGCTTGTTCGGCCCGTCCGGCGAGCGGATCGGCCGGCAACTGGTCGCCTCCGTGCACGGCACGGTCGACGGGCTGGTCCTGGTGGGCTTGGGCGTCGGCTTCGTGCTCGGCGTCGGCTACGTGGTGGCGGGCGTGCCGCATCCGGTGCTGCTGGGCACGATCTCGGCCGCCGCCGCGATGATCCCGTTCGCGCCCTGGTTCATGGTGGCGATCGCCGCGCTGCTGGTGCTGGCGGCCGGAAAGACGATCGCCGCCGCGGTGCTGGCCGCCTACGGCATCGCGGTGATCTTCATCGCCGACCATTTCGTCCGGCCGGTGCTGATCGGCGGCGCCACCAAGCTGCCGTTCCTGTGGGTCCTGCTCGGTATCCTCGGTGGCGTCGAGACGTTCGGCCTGCTTGGCCTGTTTGTCGGGCCTGCCGTGATGGCGGCCCTGATTCTGTTGTGGCGAGAGTGGGTCGGGGATGCCAAAACGGCGTCCTGATCACCTATACTTGACCTCTCAACCAGTGAGCTTGACCCGTCATGGACACCCCGAGCCCCACCGCCGCCTCCGGCCATGCCATCCAGACGGCGGAGATGCGCGCCCGCATCGTCGGCAAGCTGACCTACCAAGTCGGCAAGTCGCCCGGCCGCCGCGTCGCTGCGGGACTGGTTCCTGGCGACCGCACTGGCCGTCCGCGATGACATCGTCGACCATTGGTTCGAAAGCACGCGGCGCAGTTACGAGAGCGGCGCCAAGCGGGTCTACTATCTTTCGCTCGAGTTCCTGATCGGACGGCTGCTCGCCGACAGCATCGGCAACCTCGGCGTGACCGAGGCGGTGCGCGACGCCTTGGCGCTGGAAGGCGTCGACCTCGAGGCGTTGCGCAACGAGGAGCCCGACGCGGCGCTCGGCAATGGCGGCCTCGGCCGGCTGGCGGCGTGCTTCATGGAATCGATGGCGACGCTCGGCGTGGCCGCCTACGGCTACGGCATCCGCTACGAGCAAGGGCTGTTCCGCCAGGGCATCCAGGACGGCATCCAGCAGGAGCATCCCGAGGACTGGCTGCGGTTCGGCAACCCGTGGGAGTTCGAGCGGCCCGAGGTCTCCTACCCGATCGGCTTCGGCGGCGCCGTCGCCGCGCACCGCGACGGCGACGGCCGGGTCACCTATGCCTGGCATCCCGCCGAAACGCTGTCGGCCGTCGCCTACGACACCCCGGTGATCGGCGGCCCGGCCCGGGCCGATGCCGTGCAGCACCACGCCAACACGCTGCGGCTGTGGTCGGCGCGGGCCGACACGCCGCTGCACCTCGAGACGTTCAACCGCGGCGACCATGTCGGCGCGCTGCAGGACCGGGTGCGGACCGAGGCGGTGTCGCGCGTACTGTATCCCGGCGACGAGAGCGACGCCGGGCAGGAGCTGCGGCTGCGCCAGGAGTTCTTCTTCGCGTCCGCCTCCCTGCAGGATCTGCTGCGCCGGCACATCGAGCAGTTCGGCTCACTCGACACCCTGGCCGACAAGGTCGCGGTGCAGATGAACGACACCCACCCGGCGATCGCGGTCATCGAGCTGATGCGTCTGCTGATGGACGTGCACGGGCTCGAATGGGACGCGGCCTGGAAGATCACCGTCGGCACCATCGCCTACACCAACCACACGCTGCTGCCGGAAGCGCTCGAGACCTGGCCGGTGAGCCTGATGGAGCGGCTGCTGCCGCGCCACATGCAGATCATCTACCTGCTGAACGGCCGCCACCTCGAGCATGTCCGCTCGGTCAAGGGCCAGGATGACGCGTTCCTGGCCGCCACCTCGCTGATCGACGAGCGGAACGGCCGCCGGGTGCGGATGGGGAACCTCGCCTTCCTCGGCAGCCACGCCATCAACGGCGTGTCGGCGCTGCACACGACCCTGATCCGGCAAACCATCTTCAGCGACATGGACGGCATCTATCCCGGCCGCATCCAGAACAAGACCAACGGCATCACCGTGCGCCGTTGGCTGCACCGCGCCAACCCGGGCCTGACCCGCCTCATCACCGAGACGATCGGGCCGCGCGTGCTGACCGACGCTACGGCGCTGTCCGACCTGGCCGCACACGCCGGCAAGCGGCCGTTCCAGACGGCGTTCGCCGCCCAACGCCATACGGCGAAGGTGGCGCTGGCCCGCACCATCCAGGACCGCACCGGCATCGTCGTCGATCCGGCCGCCCTGTTCGACGTGCAGATCAAGCGCATGCACGAGTACAAGCGGCAGGTGCTGAACGTGCTGCAAGCGGTGGCGCTGTACGATGCGATCCGCGCCCAGCCGACCCGGGACTGGGTGCCGCGGGTGAAGATCTTCGCCGGCAAGGCGGCGCCGGGCTACTGGATGGCCAAGCTGGTGATCCGGCTGGCACATGACGTCGGTCAGGTGATCAACGCCGACCCCTCGGTGGCCGGCCGGCTGAAGGTGGTCTTCCTGCCGAACTATAACGTGAGCCTCGCCGAGCAGATCATTCCGGCCGCCGATGTCAGCGAGCAGATCTCGACCGCCGGCATGGAAGCGTCCGGCACCGGCAACATGAAGCTCGCGCTGAACGGCGCGCTCACGATCGGCACGCTGGACGGCGCCAACGTCGAGATCCGCGACCATGTCGGGCCCGACAACATCTTCATCTTCGGCCTGACCACCGAGCAGGTGGTGGCGCGCAAGAACCGCGGCCTCAACGCGTGGTCCGCCGTCGAGGCAAGCCCGTCATTGCGCCAGGCGCTCGACAGCGTCAGCCAGGGATCGTTCTCGCCCGGCGAGCCGGACCGTTATCGCGGCCTGGTGAACCATCTCATCGACCAAGACAAGTATATGGTTTGCGCCGACTTCGACAGCTACGCCGCCGCCCAGGACGCCGTCGACCGGCTGTGGCGCGAGCCGTCGCAATGGTGGCGGTCGGCCGTGCTCAACACGGCCAACGTCGCGTGGTTCTCGTCGGACCGCACCATCCGGGAGTATGCAACCGACATCTGGAACGCGCCGATGGAGCATGCATAACGGCCGCAAAAGCGGCCTGAGGGAGGAACGCCTTGCAAAACCGGACCACAGGATCCAGCGCCCCGCCGGTGCGTCACGCGATGGCCTACGTGCTCGCAGGCGGTCGCGGCAGCCGGCTGCTCGAGTTGACCAACATCCGCGCCAAGCCGGCCGTCTATTTCGGCGGGAAATCGCGCATCATCGACTTCGCGCTGTCCAACGCGCTCAACTCCGGCATCCGCCGCATCGGCGTCGCAACGCAATACAAGGCGCACAGCCTGATCCGGCACCTGCAGCGCGGCTGGAACTTCTTCCGCCCCGAACGCAACGAAAGTTTCGACATCCTGCCCGCCAGCCAGCGGGTCGATGAGACCGCCTGGTACGCCGGCACCGCCGACGCCGTGTACCAGAACATCGACATCATCGAGAGCTACGCCCCCGAGTTCATGGTCATCCTGGCCGGCGACCACGTCTACAAGATGGACTACGGCCACATGCTGACGCAGCACGTCGAGCAGAACGCCGACGTGACCGTCGGCTGCGTCGAAGTGCCGCGCATGGAGGCGACCGCGTTCGGCGTCATGGCGGTCGACACCGAGGACCGCATCACCTCGTTCCTGGAGAAGCCCAAGGACCCGCCCGGCATCCCCGGTGACCCCGAGCATGCGCTGGCCAGCATGGGCATCTACGTGTTCTCGACCGACTTCCTGTTCGACCAGCTCCGCCGCGATGCCGCCGATCCGAAGTCCGACCATGATTTCGGCCGCAACATCATCCCGCACATCGTGCAGGGCGGCAAAGCCGTCGCGCACCGCTTCGCCGCCTCCTGCGTGCGCAGCAAGGCCGAGACAGACTCCTACTGGCGCGACGCCGGCACGGTGGACGCGTATTGGGAAGCCAACATCGACCTCACCGACTTCGAGCCCAAACTCGACCTGTTCGACCGGGAATGGCCGATCTGGACCTACGGCGAGATCGTGCCGCCGGCCAAGTTCATCCACGACGAGGACGAACGCCGCGGCCAGGCGATCAGCTCGCTGGTGTCCGGCGGCTGCATCGTCAGCGGCAGCAGCGTCAAGCGCTCGCTGCTGTTCACCGGCGTGCACACGCATTCCTACGCCAACATCGAGGGGGCGGTGGTGCTGCCCTATGCGCAAATCGGCCGGCATGCACGGCTGACCAACGTGGTGATCGATCGCGGGGTTCATATCCCGGACGGGCTGGTGGTCGGCGAGGATCCGGTGCAAGACGCGGCCCGGTTCCGGCGCACGGATCGGGGCATTTGCCTGATCACGCAGCCGATGATCGACGCGCTCAAGCGGTAGAAGCCCTGGAGGCGGCGCCCCCAGACCCGCTCAACACTTTGGAGAGTTACCCTGAAAGTTCTCGCTGTCGCGTCCGAGGTGTTCCCCGTCATCAAGACCGGGGGCCTCGCGGACGTCACGGGCGCCCTGCCCGGCGCGCTCGCCCCGTTGGGGGTCGAGGTGCGCACCCTGCTTCCCGGCTATCCGGCGGTGCTGGCCGCCCTGCCCCGCGCCAAGGCGCTGCACACCTTCGATGACCTCATGGGCGGCCCGGCCCGCATCCGCGCCGGCGCCTTGGACGGGTTGCCGCTGCTGGTGCTGGACGCGCCGCATTTGTTCGACCGCCCCGGCGGCCCATACAACGACGCGTCCGGCGCCGACTGGCCGGACAATCCGCAGCGCTTCGCCGGCTTGTGCCTGGCTGGCGCCGCCATTGCCCGCGGCGCCATCCCGAACTGGCAGCCCGACCTCGTCCATGCCCATGATTGGCAGGCCGGGTTCGTGCCCGCATACCTCGCCTATGACGGCGGCGCGCACGTGCCGAGCGTGTTCACGGTCCACAACCTGGCCTTCCAGGGCTGGTGCCCGGCCAGCATGCTCGGCACCCTCCATTTGCCGCCCGGCAGCTATACCCTCGATGGGGTCGAGTTCTATGGCGGGATCAGCCCGCTCAAAGCCGGGCTGCGGCTGGCTGATCGGATCACCACCGTGTCGCCGACCTACGCCGACGAGATCACCCGGCCCGCCGATGGCGCCGGGCTGCACGGCCTGCTGCGCACCCGCGCCGGCGATACGGTGGGGATCGTCAACGGCATCGACACCAGCGTCTGGGACCCGGCCAAGGACAAGCGGCTGCCGTCCCGCTACAGCGGCGCCGCGGCCCGGCGCCGCGGCCGCAACAAGACCGCGCTGCAGGCGCAGTTCGGGCTCGAGCCCGGGCTCGGCACCTTGTTGTTCGGCATCATCAGCCGCCTCACCGACCAGAAGGGGATTGACCTCGGTACTGGCCGCGATCCCGGACTTGCTGGCGCTCGGCGCCCAGCTTGCGGTGCTCGGTGCCGGTGACCCGGCGCTCGAGGCAGGGCTGCGCGAAGCGGCGGCGCGGCACCCGGGCCGGATCGGCGTCCGCATCGGCTACGACGAGGCGCTCGCGCACACGATCCAAGCCGGCGCCGATTCGATGCTGGTGCCGTCGCGGTTCGAGCCTTGCGGCCTCGTGCAGCTCTGCGCCCTGCGCTACGGCGCGCTTCCGGTGGTGTCGCGCGTGGGCGGGCTTGCCGACACGGTGGTGGATGCCAACCCGGCCGGGCTGGCCGGCGGCGTCGCGACCGGCGTGCAATTCCTGCCGGTGGATCGCGACGGCCTCGCCTTCGCGCTCCGCCGCACCGCCGCGCTCTGGGCCGACGGGGATGCTTGGCTGCGGATGCAGCGCAACGCGATGCGCACCGACGTTAGCTGGGCCGCCGCCGCCGCCGCGTATCGCTCGGTGTTTCACGGCCTTGTGGGGAAACCAACCCCGGCAACCGTCGTATAACTCGTTGCCCGGCGCAGGTCCCCCCCCGATCGCGTCGGTCACGAGAGAGGCGCGGCCTGAGCATCATCCCCCCCGATCGCTCGGTCGCGCCCTTTCTGTTTCCTCCCCCCGAGATTCCTCGCAAACTACCTCCTGTCGCCGGAGTGCCGTGATGCGGGTAGGAATTGTGGGGATTGCCGGCCGGATGGGCCGCTTGCTGGTTTCCGAGGTGCTGGCGGCCGGTGCCACGCTGGCCGGCGGCGTCGTGCGCCAGGGTGGATCGGCCGACGAAGGCGTGCAGCTGTTTCCCGATCTGGCCGCCCTCGCCGAAGCGAGTGACGTCGTGATCGACTTCACGATCGCTCGTACTGCCCGACGCCCATGCGGAAACCCTGACCGCGGCCGGAGTGGCGTGGGTGCTCGGCACCTCCGGGCTTTCGGCCGGCGACGAAGCCGCCGTCGCCGAGGCGGCGCAGCGCATTCCGGTTGTCTACTCCGCCAACTTCTCCCCCGGCATCACCCTGCTGCTCGAGCTCGCCGAGCGCATGGCCGCGGCCTTGCCAGGCGACAGCTACGACGCCGAGATCGTCGAGATGCACCATCGGCAGAAAGTGGACGCACCATCCGGCACCGCCGTCGCTTTGGGCCGTGCGGTCGCGGCCGGGCGCGGCGTGGATCTCGCGGCCATGAGCGAAAGCGGCCGCGACGGCCATACCGGCCCGCGGCGACCGGGCGCCATCGGCTTCGCCGCCCTGCGCGGCGGCCAGGTGGTGGGCGAGCACACGCTTCTGTTCGCCGGCGCCAGCGAGCACGTCGCCCTCACGCACCGCGCCTTCGACCGTCGGGTGTTCGCAAGTGGCGCCGTCCGCGCGGCCGGATGGGTACATCGGCAGCCGCCGGGGCTGTACTCGATGCGGGATGTGATGGCCGGTTGAGCTTCGCCGCCCGCTTTCCGGCGCTGTTCCACGTCACCGACCGCGCCGCCTTGCCAGGGATCCGCGAACACGGGCTGCTGTCGGCTCGGCAGCTCTGCCGGCGGCACGGCGTCGATGATCCCGCCCTGCTGCGGCACAACCGCACCGCCTGGGCCGCGGTCGGCGCCGCAGCCTTGCGCCGCCAGGGCATGCGCGACGCCGTGCTGCGGCCGCGGCTCGACCCGGCGATCACCTGCGAGGCATGGCGGTGGTTCATCAACGGCCTGGTGTTCCTGCTGCCGACCGAGACCCTGGCGCGTCGCTTCCTCCGCAGCGAGCCCACCCGCGACCAAGTCGTGCTGCACTTCGCAACGCAGCAGCTGGCCGACGCGGTCGCCCTCCGCACCTGCCGGTTCAACAACGGCTACATCGACCGTGCTCCGCCGGCCACCGCGCGCAAGCGCCGTTTCGACGATTACCGGCCGGTTGCGGACTGGGCCGGGTCGCCGGTCAGCGAGGTCGTGGCCTCCGACCTGATCCCGCCGGCGGTGGGGTTCGCGCTGCTGTCACCACCTTGACCATGTTCCGCCTTTCGGCCAAACCCTGCGCGCCCCGGCGCTCGGCCGGTGCGGCGGGCGATCGCGCAGCATAGCGCGACGCCGCACCCCCAGTTCATCGAAGTCGCGACAAGAGGAGAAATCCATGCGCGCCAAGGGCGAGTATCTGTTCACTTCCGAATCGGTCTCGGAAGGCCATCCAGACAAGGTCGCCGACCGCATCAGCGACACCGTGCTGGACGCCTTCCTCGCCGCCGATCCGCAGAGCCGTGTCGGCTGCGAGACCCTGGTGACGACCAATCGCGTGGTGATCGCCGGCGAGACGCGCGGACCCGCCTCGGTCACGCCCGAGCTGCTCGAGCATTTGGCGCGCGAGGCGATCCGCGACATCGGCTACGACCAGTCCGGCTTCACCTACCGTGAGGCGACCCAGATCGAGTGCCTGCTGCACGCGCAATCCGTCGACATCGCCAAGGGCGTTGACAGCGCCGGCAACAAGGATGAGGGCGCCGGCGACCAGGGCATCATGTTCGGCTTCGCCTGCGACGAAACCCCGGCGCTGATGCCGGCGCCGATCCACTACGCCCACCTGCTGCTGCGCCGCATGAGCGAGCTGCGCAAGGCTGGCGACCCCGGCGCCGCCGGGCTGCTGCCGGACGCCAAAAGCCAGATCACGGTGAAATACGTGGACGGCAAGCCGGTCGGGGCGGACGCGATCGTCGTCTCGACCCAGCATGAGGAGGGGATGAGCCACGAGGAGATCGAGGCCAAGGTGCGCCCGATCGTGGACGCCACGCTGCCGAAGGGTTGGGTAACGGCGGACACCAAGTTCCACATCAACCCGACCGGCATTTTCGTGATCGGCGGACCCGACGGCGACGCCGGGCTCACCGGGCGCAAGATCATCGTCGATACCTATGGCGGCGCCTCGCCTCACGGCGGCGGCGCGTTCAGCGGCAAGGACCCGACCAAGGTGGACCGCAGCGCGGCCTATGCCTGCCGCTATCTGGCCAAGAACGTGGTTGCGGCCGGGCTTGCCGACCGCTGCACGATCCAGATCAGCTACGCGATCGGCGTCTCCTACCCGCTTTCGGTTTACGTGGACCTCGAAGGGACCGGGCGCGACGTGGACGAGGCGAAGCTCGAGCGCGTGCTGCGGGAGCTGATGAACCTCAGCCCGCGCGGGATCCGCGAGCATCTGAAGATGAACCGGCCGATCTACGTGCCGTCCTCCGCTTACGGCCATTTCGGCCGCGAGCCGGACGAGGCGCTGGGCACCTTCACCTGGGAGCGGACGGACCTCTCGCCGGCCCTGAGGAGCGCGTTCGGACGGTAGCCCTGAGCCCGGTCGGGGCCGTGGCGCCGGACCCGCATGCGACGACGGTCAAGCCGCCGGCCGACCGGCTGTATGGGCGCATCAAGGGCCACACGTTGCGGCCCAAGCAGCAGCGGCTGCTCGATGCCGCCCTGCCGCGGCTGCGGGTGGCGCTCGACCGGGCCGCGACACCAGCGCTCCTGTTCGAGGGACCCGTGCAGCGAATCGCACTGGAGGTCGGCTTCGGCGGCGGCGAGCACGCCTTGGCGCAGGCCGAGGACCCCGCGCTCGGCCTGATCGCCTGCGAGGTGTTCACCGCCGGCCTGTGTTCGCTGCTATCCCGCCTGGTCGGTGAGCATGACGACGAACGGACGGCGACGCTGCCGCCCAATTTGCGCGTGTGGGACGACGACGCCCGCATCGTGCTGCGCGCGCTCCCGCCTGCGTGCCTCGACACCGTGTTCCTGCTGTTCCCCGATCCCTGGCCCAAGGCTCGCCACGCCAAGCGCCGCTTCGTCCACCCCGAGCAAGTCCCGCTCGTCGCCCGCGTGCTCAAACCCGGCGGCGAATGGCGCATCGCCAGCGATGACCCGACCTACCAAGCCTGGGTGGCGCAGGTGATGGAAGCACAGCACTGGTTCGCCCCCGCCCGCCCTGCGGCGACGCGTTCGGATGGCTGGCCGCCCACACGCTACGAGGCCAAGGCGATGCGCGCCGGCCGCCGGCCGCTGTTCTGGTCGTTCGCGCGCTCGGCCACGGCTTGGCCGGCCGCACCCGGCAGCGGCGACGCACGGCCGGCATGGACCGCCGCGTCACCCTAACCGCGGACAGCACCGAAAGCCGGGCGCTCACCGGGCTGCGCGGCATCGGCGCCGTGCTGGTGCTGCTGCATCATTTCTTTCTGCACCTACCGCCGGACCTGCATGAGTCGTGGTTCGCCGGCCTGCTGCTGAAAGGCTACCTGGGCGTCGACCTGTTCTTCGTGCTCAGCGGCTTCGTCATGGCGATGGTGTACGGGCCATGGTTCGCCGGCGCCGGGTCCGGCCGAGGGCGCCGTTTCGCGGTGTTCCTGGTGCGGCGGGTGGCGCGGCTTTGGCCGCTGCATGCCGCGGTGATCCTGGCCATCGTCGGCCCGCTGCTCTGGTCCGGGGGGTCAATCTCGCCGCGCCTGGTCGCGATCAACCTGGCCATGCTGCAGGCTTGGGGCAGCAGCGCGGAGATCAACTCGCCGGCCTGGTCGATCAGCACCGAACTGCTGGCCTACCTGTTGTTCCCGCTGCTAGTTCCGGTCGTGCTGCGCAGCCGCTATGGGATGGTCGCCGGCCTGCTGTTCACCGTCGCCGCGTTGGCGCTCTGCATGGAACTGGCGCCGCCGATTGGGCCGGTCCGGCGCGGACCGCTCGACATCTACTTCAATTACAGCGTCTTGCCGCTGCTCCGCTGCCTCGCCGGCTTCGTGCTCGGCATGGTCACATGGCGGGCCGGGCAGATGGCCCGGATCCGGCTGCTGGCGGACCGTATGGCCGGTTGGGCGGGGCCGCTGGCGCTCGCGCTGATGCTCGCATTGATGCTGGGCCGGGTGCACGACCTGCTGATCTATCCCTTGCTGCCGGTGATCGTGCTGGGCCTGCATGTCGGGCGCGGTGCACTGTGGGCCCGGTTCGCGGCGGGGCCGGTCTATCAGCTTGGCGTGCTGTCCTACGCCATCTACCTGGTGCACGTGGTCCTGCTGCGGTACGTCCCGCTTGGCTGGGGGCCGCGCCCGCTCGAACTGGCCGCGTATTGTGCCGTGGTCCTCGCCGTGGCGCTGCTGGCCCACCATGCGGTGGAGCGCCCCGGTCGACGTCTCCTGCGCGGCTGGGGCGAGGCGCTGCTGGCCCGCGCCTTGCCCCGGCCGGGCGCCTCGGCGCCGCCCTTGCAGGGTGGGCCAGGGTAGATTATCTACTCGTCATCCAATCTCTCCGATACTAAGCGGGGTGGCCTTCACGGGCCGCCTTTTCTGCTTTGGACCCACGCGATGGCGCGAGCCGACCGACCTGACGCATCGAATGACGACGCGAGACACTCCGGCCTTGAGGCCCGAATCGCGGCTGCCGTTACGCCGACCCTGGAAGGGCTGGGTTACGAGCTGGTGCGCGTGCTGGTGCTGGGTCGCGAGCGGCCGACCGTTCAGGTGATGGCCGACCGCGCCGACGGGCAGTTGATCGCGGTCGAGGATTGCGAGCGCATCACCCATGCGATCGGCGCCGTGCTGGACGTGGACGATCCGTTGCCCGGCGCCTGGAACCTCGAGGTCAGCAGCGCCGGCATCGACCGCCCGTTGACGCGGGTGAAGGATTGGGTGCGGTTTGCCGGGCACCAGGCGCGGGTGGAGATGCTGGCGCCGGTCGACGGCCGCCGCCGCTTCACCGGCATCATCCTCGGCGCCGACCCGACCGCGGCCCAGTTGCGCTTGGACGACGGCACCGAAGTCGTACTCCCGCTCGCCGACCTGCGGCGTGCTAAGCTTATCCTCACCGACGAACTAATCGCGGCCACCGCCGCCCCCACCCACGCCCTGCCGAACTAAGGAGCGCCTCCAATGGACACCTCCGTTTCCCGCCCCGAACTGCTGCTGGTGGCCGACGCCGTCGCGCGGGAGAAGTCGATCGAGCGCGAGGAAGTGCTGGAAGCCATGGAGCAGGCGATCCAGAAGGCCGGCAAGGCCAAGTACGGCCATGAGAAGGACATCCGCGCCACCATCGACCGCAAGACCGGCGACGTCCGGCTGACCCGCTGGACCGAGGCGGTGGAAACGGTCGAGAACGACGAGACGCAGATCCCGGTTCATATCGCCCGCAAGTTCCAGCCCGACATCGAGATCGGCGGCCATCTGGTCGACCCGCTGCCGCCGATCGATTTCGGCCGCATCGCCGCCCAGACCGCCAAGCAGGTCATCGTGCAGCGGGTGCGCGAATACGAGCGCAAGAAGCAGTATGACGAGTTCAAGGACCGCGTCGGCGAGATCATCAACGGCGTCGTCAAGCGCACCGAGTACGGCAACCTGATGGTGGAGCTCGGCCGCGCCGAGGCGCTGCTGCGCCGCGACGAGCTGATCCCGCGCGAAAGCTTCCGCAACGGCGACCGGGTGCGCGCCTATATCTACGACGTGCGCGAGGAGCTGCGCGGGCCCCAAATCTTCCTGTCCCGCACGCATCCGGCGTTCCTCGCCAAGCTGTTCGCGCAGGAAGTGCCGGAGATCTACGACGGCATCATCGAGATCAAGGCGGTGGCGCGTGATCCCGGCAGCCGCGCCAAGATGGCGGTCATCAGCCGCGACCAGTCGATCGACCCGGTCGGCGCCTGCGTCGGCATGCGCGGCAGCCGCGTCCAGGCCGTGGTGCAGGAGCTGCAGGGCGAGAAGATCGACATCATCCCCTGGTCCTCGCAGCACGCGACCTTCGTGGTGAACGCGCTGGCGCCGGCCGAGGTGACGAAGGTGGTGATGGACGAGGAGGCCGGCCGGGTCGAGGTGGTGGTGCCCGACGAGCAGTTGAGCCTTGCGATCGGCCGCCGCGGCCAGAACGTACGGTTGGCCAGCCAGCTCACCCGCTGGGACATCGACATCCTGACGGAAGCGGAGGAAAGCGAGCGCCGCCAGGAGGAATTCCGCCGCCGCACTGGCCTGTATGTCGAGGCGCTGGACGTGGACGATGTGATCGCGGGCTTGCTGGTGACCGAAGGGTTCACGAGCGTCGAGGAACTGGCCTACGTGCCACCCGAGGAGTTGGCCGAGATCGAAGGGTTCGACGAGAGCGTGGCCGACGAGTTGATCCGCCGCGCCCAGGCCTTCCTCGACCGCCGCGACACCGAGCTGACCGAGAAGCGGGTTGCGTTGGGCGTGTCCGACGAGGTCGCCTCCATCGAGGTGCTGACGCCGGCGATGCTGGTGGCGCTTGGCGAGAAGGGGGTGAAGACGCTGGACGACCTCGCCGACCTCGCATCGGACGAGTTGACCGAGATCGTTGGCACGGACGGCATGGACGAGGACACCGCCAACCAGGTCATCATGGCCGCGCGGGCGCACTGGTTCGACGAGGAGCAGGCGGCGCCGGCAATGGCAATGGAGGCGGATCACGACCACACCCCGTCACCATGAGCCACCTGCGATCAACAACCCCGGCCTGATCACGGCCGGCGGCCTCTCGCCGGCCACGGCCGGCGGCCGGCCGGTTGAACCCGACCCGGCTGCGGCGTTGGCCGACGACGACGAGCCCGAGCAGGGCCCGCAGCGGCGCTGCGCCGTGACCCGGCAACACGGTGACCGGGCGCGGATGCTGCGCTTCGTTGTCGGGCCCGACCGGGTGATCGTGCCAGACCTGCTTGCAAGGCTGCCCGGGCGGGGAATCTGGTTGAGCGCGCGGCGGGATGTGCTAGAAACCGCTCGTACCCGCGGCGCATTCGCCAGGGCCGCCAAGGGGTCGGTATCGGTGCCGGCCGATCTGGCTGACCGCGTGGAGATCGGGCTGACGCGCCGAGTGACCGAACTGCTTGGTCTGACCCGACGTGCCGGACAGGCGGTCTGCGGTTTTCAGAAGGCGCGCGAGCGGCTGCAAGCCGGACGCGCGGCTTTGGTGATTCAGGCGTCGGACGGGAGCGTGGACGAGCGTGCCCGGTTCGTGAGTGGCGCGAGGGACATACCGGTCGCATCTCCGTTGCCATCGGCGGCGTTAGGGGCGATTTTCGGACGGGATCAGGTCGTTCACGTCGTGATAGCACCGGGTCGGCTGGCTGAGTCGCTGGCGATCGAGGCGCAGCGGCTCGCCGGGGTCGCCGGCCTGCCGGTGGCAGGACAGGATTAGGCCGGCGGCGATGCCGTGCGGCTCGGAACAGAAGAACGCTGCCCGGTGATACGGGGCAGCTTGATGGATGAAACAGGCGGGTCGATGAGCGATAGTAAAGATCAGGAAGCGGCGAAGGGTCGGTTGTCGTTGCGTCCGGCTGGACGCGCCGAGGTAGGCCGGACCGTGGATGCCGGTTCGGTGCGGCAAAGCTTCAGCCATGGCCGCTCGAAGGTGGTGCAGGTCGAGGTGCGCAAGAAGCGCAGCCCGGTCGCCCCGCCCGCGCCCACCGCTCCGGTCACCGTGACTCCGGCGCCGCAGCCGGGCCGGCCCGCACCGGCGCCCCGCCCCGCCGCACCCGCGCGCGGACTGACGGCAGCCGAGATTGCCGTCCGTCAGCGCGTGCTGGTCGAGCAGCAGAAGGATGCGGCCCGCCGCGAAGCGGAGCGACGCGAGCAGGAAAAGATCTCGATCCTGTCGGCGGCCGAGGAAGCCCGGCGCCGCGAGGAGGAAGCCCGCAAGGCTGCCGAGGAAGAAGCGCGCCGCGCCGCCCAGGAGCAGGCCGAGCGCGCCGCTCAGGACGCTGCGCAGCGCGCTGCCGAAGCCGCCCAGGCAGCGCAGCCGGCCCAGCCGGCGGGCACGCCGGCTGGCGCGCAGCCGGTCGCCAGAGCCGCGGCCCCTGCCCCGGCCAGGCCCGGCGATCCCGCGCGCCCTGCCGCCCCTCCCGGCACGCTCAGCCTCAAGCCGGCCCGCCCCGGCGAGGAGGAGGATGCGCCGCGTCGCCGCCCCGGCATCGTCGTGCCCGGCCGCAAGCCCGGCCCTGCCGTGGTCAAGAAGGCCGGTGACGGCCGTCGCGCCGGCCGTATCGACGTGCTCGCCGCCATCGAAGGCGATGACGATAAGAGCCGCAGCCTCGCCTCGGTGCGCCGCCAGCGCGAGCGTGAGCGGCGCCAGGCCGAACTGGAAGCGCTGCGCAGCGACCAGGTGAAGGTGGTGCGCGACGTCGTGCTGCCCGAGACCATCACGGTGCAGGACCTCGCCAACCGCATGGCCGCCCGCATGCCGGACGTGATCAAGGCGTTGATGCGCATGGGCGTCATGGCGACCCCGGTGCAGTCGATCGACGCCGACACGGCCGAGATCGTTGTGCAGGAGTTCGGCCACCGAGTGCGCCGGGTCGCCGAGGACGACGTGGAGCTGGGCATCGACGGCGAAGCCGACGTCGACACCGAGCTGCTGCCGCGTGCCCCGGTGGTGACCATCATGGGCCACGTGGACCACGGCAAGACGAGCCTGCTAGACGCGCTACGCAGCACCGACGTCGCGGCCGGCGAGGCCGGCGGGATCACCCAGCACATCGGCGCCTACACGGTGCAAACGAAGGCCGGCAACAAGATCACCTTCATCGACACGCCGGGCCATGAGGCGTTCACCGCAATGCGCAGCCGCGGCGCGTCGGTGACCGACATCGTCGTGCTGGTGGTGGCCGCCGACGATGGCGTGATGCCGCAAACGATCGAGGCGATCCGCCACGCCAAGGCGGCCGACGCGCCGATCATCGTGGCCATCAACAAGATGGACCGTCCGGACGCCAACCCGAACCGGGTGCGCCAGGAGCTGCTGAGCCACGAGATCGTGGTCGAAGAGCTCGGGGGCGACACCCAGGACGTGGAGGTCTCGGCGACCAAGCGCACCGGGCTCGACGCGCTCGAGGAGGCGATCATGCTGCAGGCCGAGATCCTCGACCTGCGCGCCAACCCCGACCGCGCCGCCGAAGGCAGCGTGATCGAAAGCCGGCTCGACCGCGGCCGCGGCCCGGTTGCCACCGTGCTGATTCAGAAGGGCACCCTGCATCAGGGCGACATCGTGGTGGCCGGCGCCGAGTGGGGCCGGGTGCGGGCGATGCTCGACGACAAGTCCAAGCAGATCAAGGTGGCGGGCCCCTCGACCCCGGTCGAGATCCTCGGCCTGTCCAGCGCCCCCTCGGCCGGCGAGCCCTTCGTCATGGTCGAGAACGAGCAGCAGGCGCGCGAAATCAGCGAGTTCCGTCAGCGCAAGCTGCGCGACCGCGCCGCCGGCGTCGCCACGGCCGCCCGCGGCACGCTCGACGAGATGCTGGCCCGCATCGTCGCCGGCGAGCAGAAGGAGGTCGCGGTCCTGGTGAAGGCCGACGTGCAAGGCAGCGCGGAAGCGATCCAGGCCACCGTCCAGAAGCTCGCGCACGAGGAGGTCCGGGTGCGGGTGCTGCTGGCCGCGGTCGGCCAGATCACCGAAAGCGATGTGCAGCTCGCCAAGGCCAGCCAGGGCGTGATCGTCGCCTTCAACGTGCGCGCCACGTCGCAGGCGCGGGAATTGGCGCAGCGGGACGGCGTGGACATCCGCTACTACTCGATCATCTACGACGTCGCCGACGACATCGAGAAGCTGGTCCGCGGCAAGGTGGCGCCGAAGGCCCGTGAGAAGTTCCTGGGCTACGCCGAGATCCGCAAGGTGTTCGACATCACCAAGACCGGCAAGGTCGCGGGCTGCATGATCACCGAGGGCCTCGTCCGGCGCGGCTGCGGCGTGCGCCTGCTGCGGGAGGGTGTTGTGATCCACTCGGGCGAGCTCAGCCAGCTGAAGCGCTTCAAGGACGACGTCCGCGAGGTCGCCCGCGGCTACGAGTGCGGCCTGAGCTTCGCCGGCTACAACGACCTGCGCGAAGGCGACATGGTCGAGTGCTTCGAGGTGGAGATGGTGCCGGGGTGAGCAAGCCGCCGAGTACCCGGGAGCAGAAGCCGAAACCCCGGCCGAAGTCGAAGCCGGCCTCGGCCAAGGCGCCCACCCAACGGCAGCTGCGGGTCGGAGAGGAAATCCGCCATGTGTTGTCGGCGGTCTTTCTGCGCGGCGAGTTTCGCGATCCCGACCTCGCCAACGAGCGGGTGACGGTGACGGAGGTCCGGGTCAGCCCGGATCTGCGCAACGCCACCGCCTTCGTGGCTCGCCTCGGCCGGCCCGACGTCGAAGACCTGCTGCCGGCGCTGAAGCGGGCCGCCGTCTACCTGCGTGGCCAGGTGGCGCACGAGATGCGGCTGCGCGTCGCGCCGAACCTGAGCTTCCAGCCGGACACGACGCTCGAGTATGCGGTCCACATCGACCAGCTGCTGAAGCAGCCTGAGGTGGCTCGTGACCTGCACGGCGAGGGTGCTGGCTTCGACCCGGCAGGGCCGGCGGCCCCGGACACCCCTTGAGCTAGACCGCCCCGGCCAGCGCCAGGCAGTCGACCCGGCCGCCGTTGATCCAGGCGATCGCATAGCCGGCCGGAGACATCTGCTTCAGCAGCGCGCCGTCGGGCACGTCGATCCATTCGTCGGTGCCCTCAGCCCAATGCCGCTTGGCATACAGCACCTGATAGTGGCCGTCGGTGACGCGCAGCTCCGACAAGTCGAGCGGGCGCCCGTCGCTGACGTTGCAGCAATTGCGGCCGGCGGCATTGTTTTGGCCGCGGATCCAGTCTTCGAAGCCGCGCATGATCCGCCCGTCCCGGCTTTCCGGTGGGGGCGGCGCCGCTTGCGCGGCGCCGATGGACAGCACGATCAACAAGGCAAGCCAACGAGACATACCGCCTCCCGGACTGAACAAGACGCGGCTGCGCGCCCGGCGCTCCCCGACGTGAGAACGCCTCTATGTTCGGTTAGCATTGCCTGGCATGCGAATGCAGTCACAACCATGCATGCTCTGGACGATCCACCGGGCTGGGCCTACACCCCCGCCACCCCAAAAACGAGTTGAACCCTCATGCGCAAGAAGCGCGGCCGGCCGCTGAACGGCTGGCTGATCATCGACAAGCCGCCGGGCCTGACCAGCACCGACGTGGTGAACAAGGTCAAGCGCGGCTTCGATGCGCAGAAAGCGGGTCATGGCGGCACGCTGGACCCGCTTGCCACCGGCGTGCTGCCGATCGCCTTCGGACATGCCACCAAAACCGTGCCGTACGTGATGGACGGGACCAAGCTCTACCGCTTCACGCTGCGGCTCGGGGAGGCCCGCGATACCGACGACGCCGACGGCGCGGTCGTCGCACGGAGCGACGTGCGCCCGAGCGACGAGCAGCTGCGCGCGGCCCTGCCCGGCTTCGTCGGCGACATCATGCAGGTGCCGCCGGCCTATTCCGCCATCAAGGTCGCGGGCGAGCGTGCCTACGACATGGCGCGCGATGGCCGTGCGCCCGACCTGCCGCCGCGGCCGGCCCGGGTGGACCGGTTCGAGCTGATCGAGCGTCCCGACCCCGACACCGCGATGTTCGAGGTGCAATCCGGCAAGGGGGTCTACATGCGCAGCCTCGCGCGCGACTTAGCGGTCGCGTGCGGCACGGTCGGCCACATCGCCGCCCTGCGCCGGCTGCGCGTCGGACCGTTCACGGAAGTGCAATCGATTTCACTGGACAAATGCGTGGGCAGCCCCGATACCCCGCCCATCCCCCCGGACCTCCTGCTTCCGGTTGCGACCGCGCTGGCCGACATCCCGGCGCTGGCCCTAACTGAATTGGAGGCCTTCGGCCTGTCACACGGCCAGGCGATCAGCCTGGTCGACCTGATGGGCCGCATTCCACCGGCGGCCGACCCGGATGGCGGGTTGGCTCGTGCCATGGCGGGGGGCCGCGTGATCGGGTTGTGCCGCCTTGAGGGCGGAATGCTGCGTCCCGAGCGCCTGCTTTAACCCCCTTCCGGAGCATCACGATGTCGATCACTGCGGAGCGTCGCACGACGCTGGTTTCCGAGTACAAGCTGGCGGATGCCGATACCGGCAGCCCCGAAGTTCAGGTCGCATTGCTGTCCGAGCGGATCAGTAACCTGACCGAGCACCTCAAGACTCATGCCAAGGACTTCCATAGCCGCCGCGGCCTGCTGATGCTGGTCGGGCGTCGGCGCCGCCTGTTGGACTACCTCAACAGGAAGGACAGCGCTCGCTATCAGACGCTCATCCAGCGCCTGGGGCTGCGCCGCTAACGTTTAACGTCCGGCGCCAATGGTGGCGCCGGGCGCCGCACACCGGCAGGGCTGCCGGCAGCCTGTGGGCCCCGCGATTGCGACGGCGCCTCCGGCCACTTGGTTCCGCGGTTGCACCCGAATGCGCCGCGCCCTTGTCGCCCGAGACGCCGCACCCGTGAAGCGAAACCCACGCTCGCCCGCTTCCTGCCCTTCGTCGAAGGGAACCACCTATGTTCAACTATTTCCGCAAGGAACTCGAGTGGGGCGGACGCACGCTCATTCTCGAAACCGGCAAAATCGCCCGCCAGGCCGACGGCGC
Source organism: uncultured Alphaproteobacteria bacterium (assembly GCA_963792675.1). Lineage (GTDB taxonomy): Bacteria > Pseudomonadota > Alphaproteobacteria > Acetobacterales > Acetobacteraceae > JBBROS01. The sequence goes on along the minus strand of CAWBWT010000002.1, from coordinate 2,275,636 downwards.
CGTGCTGGCGCGCTACGGCGACACCATCGTGCTGTGCACCGCGGTCGGCGTGCGCACCACCAAGCCCGGCCAGGATTTCTTCCCGCTGACGGTCAACTACCAGGAGAAGGCTTTCGCCGCCGGCAAGATCCCGGGTGGTTTCTTCAAGCGTGAGGGCCGCCCCTCCGAGAAGGAGGTGCTCGTCAGCCGGCTGATCGACCGCCCCATCCGCCCGCTGTTCCCCGATGGCTTCCGCAACGAGGTCCAGGTCGTCGCCACCGTGCTCAGCCACGACATGGAGAACGATCCCGACGTGGTGGCTATGATCGGCTGCTCCGCCGCGCTCACTTTGTCCGGCATCCCGTTCTTCGGCCCGGTGGCCGCCGCCCGAGTCGGCTTGCACGAGGGCGCGTACGTCCTCAACCCGACCGCCGAGCAGATGAGCACCACCAAGCTCGACCTCGTCGTCGCCGGCACCACCGAGGGTGTGCTGATGGTTGAAAGCGAGGCGCAGGAGTTGTCCGAGGACGTGATGCTCGGCGCCGTCACCTTCGGCCATGACGCGATGCGCCCCGTGATCCAGGCGATCATCGAACTCGCCGAGGCCGCCGCCAAGGACCCGTGGGATGTGGCCGAGCCGGCGCCCGAGCTGGCCACGCTCACCAGCCGGATCGATGCGCTGGCCCGCACCGGCATCGCCGAGGCCTACACCGAAACGCAGAAGCAGGTCCGCCAGGAGAAGGTGTCGGCCGCCAAGAAGGCCGCCACCGAGGCGTTGAGCGCCGAAGGGCTCGATGCCGACAAGGCCAAGCCGCTGTTCAAGAAGCTCGAGGCCGACGTCGTCCGCAATGCCATCCTCGACACCGGCAAGCGCATTGACGGCCGTGACACCCGCACGGTGCGGCAGATCATCGCCGAAGTCGGCATCCTGCCCCGCGCCCATGGTTCCGCCCTGTTCACCCGCGGCGAGACGCAGGCGCTATGCGTTGCCACCCTCGGCACCGGGCAGGATGAGCAGGTGATCGATGCGCTCGAAGGCGAGCGTCGCGAGCACTTCATGCTGCATTACAACTTCCCTCCCTACAGCGTTGGTGAGGCAGGCCGGATGGGCTCACCGGGCCGTCGCGAGATCGGTCACGGCAAGCTCGCCTACCGCGCGGTGCGGCCGGTACTTCCGGAAAAGGGCAACTTCCCGTACACGCTCCGCGTCGTCAGCGAGATCACCGAAAGCAACGGCTCCAGCTCGATGGCGACCGTCTGCGGCACCAGCCTATCGTTGATGGACGCCGGCGTGCCGCTGAAGCGCCCGGTGGCCGGCATTGCCATGGGCTTGATCAAGGAGGAGCGTGGCTTCGCCGTGCTGTCCGACATCCTCGGCGACGAGGACCACCTCGGCGACATGGATTTCAAGGTGGCCGGCACCGAGGAGGGCGTCACCTCGCTGCAGATGGACATCAAGATCACGTCCATCACCGCCGACATCATGCGCATTGCGCTCGACCAGGCGCGCGAGGGACGGCTGCACATCCTTGGCGAAATGGCGAAGGCGATCACCGGCGCCCGCAGCGACGTCGCTGCGACCGCCCCCAAGATCACCACCATCTCGGTGCCGAAGGAGAAGATCCGCGAGGTCATCGGCACTGGCGGCAAAGTGATCCGCGACATCGTCGAGCAGTCCGGCGCCAAGATCGACATCGAGGACGACGGCACCATCAAGATCAGCTCGAGCGACGACGCCAAGTCGCAGAAGGCGATCGCCATGATCCGGGGCATCGTGGCCGAGCCGGAAGTCGGCGTGATCTACAACGGCAAGGTCGTGAAAACCGCTGAGTTCGGTGCCTTCGTGAACTTCCTCGGCGCCAAGGACGGGCTCGTGCATATCAGCGAGCTCGCACCGACCCGGGTCGCCAAGACCACCGACGTGGTCAAGGAAGGCGACCAGGTGAAGGTCAAGGTCCTCGGCTTCGACGACCGCGGTAAGGTCAAGCTGTCGATGCGGGTGGTCGATCAGGCCAGCGGCGCCGACATCACCGACCAGGTCGGCTCGAAGCCGGGTCGCGAGGGTGGCCGCGAGGGCGGCGGCCGCGAGCGTCGTGACGCCGCCGCAGAGTAATACTCCGTCATAAATCGTGAGCACCGGGCTGGACTCTCGGCTCGGTGCTCCAATCTAGCTCAATTCAACCGTGCATTCGGGGCTGCGGCGGACATGAAGGCCATCAACGAGATCCGCATGGGCGGGGTGGACGTACTGCCGTTGGTCGAAGGCGGCAAAGGCATTGGCGTGTCGACCGGGGTGTCCTCGGGCCATTGGGCCGCGGCCGGCGGGGCCGGCACCTTCAGCGCCGTCAATGCTGACTACTACGACGAGGACGGCAATCCGCTCGAGCAGAACTACCACGGACGCACCCGGCGCGAGCGCCATGAGGAGCTGATCCAGTTCGGCATCCAAGGCGGCATCGCTCAGGCCAAGCGCGCCTGGGAGCTGAGCGGCGGCAAGGGCCGCATCCATGCCAACATACTGTGGGAAATGGGCGGCGCCGAGCGCGTCATCAGCGGCGTGCTCGAGGGCGCCAAGGGCATGATCCATGGCCTAACCTGCGGCGCCGGGATGCCGTACCGCTTGTCCGACATCGCCGCCAAGTTCGGCGTCCACTACTACCCGATCGTCAGTTCCAGCCGCGCCTTCAACGCGTTGTGGAAGCGTGCCTACAGCAAGGCGGCCGCACTGTTGGGTGGCGTCGTCTACGAAGACCCGTGGCTGGCCGGCGGTCATAACGGCCTGTCCAACGGCGAGGACCCGACCAAGCCCGAAGACCCGTTCCCGCGCGTGCTCGCGTTGCGCAAGCTGATGCGCACGTTCGGGCTCGACCAGGTGCCGATCATCATGGCCGGCGGCGTGTGGTGGCTCGAGGAGTGGGAGGACTGGATCGACAATCCCGATCTCGGTCCGATCGCGTTCCAGTTCGGCACCCGCCCGCTGCTGACCCAGGAGAGCCCGATCAGCGATGCGTGGAAGCAGCGGCTGCTGACGCTGAAGGAGGGCGACGTCTTCCTCAACAAGTTCAGCCCGACCGGCTTCTACAGCAGCGCCGTCAACAACGGCTTCATCCATGAACTGCGCGAGCGGGCCGAGCACCAGGTGGCCTACAGCACCGAGCCGGTAGGCGAACACGTGGCGATGCTGGGGATCGGTCCGCGCAAGCGCCCGGTCTATCTGACGCCGTCCGACCTGTTCAACGTCGAGGGCTGGATCGCCGCCGGCTTCACCGAAGCCTTGCGCACGCCTGATGCGACGCTGATCTTCGTCACCCCGGAACGGGCGGCGCAGATCACGAAGGACCAGGTGGAATGCATGGGCTGCCTCAGCGTGTGCCGTTTCAGCAATTGGAGCCAGCACGAGCCGACCTTCGACAACGGCAAGAAAGCCGACCCCCGCTCCTTCTGCATCCAGAAGACGCTGCAGCAGGTGCGTCGCCACGACCAGACGCAGGACGCCATCGAGCATCAGCTGATGTTCAGCGGCCATAACGCCTTCCGCTTCGCCAGCGACCCGTTCTACTCGAACGGCTTCATCCCAAGCGTCAAGCAGCTCGTTGAACGAATCATCTCCGGCCGCTGACCTGCCTACCGACCTGCTGACGGGCCATTGGCCCCGTCAGCGCTCGTTGGCGAGGTCGAGGGCGCGGGCATAGACCGTCTTGCGGGGCAGCCCGGTCGCGGTCGCCACCAGCGCTGCCGCGTCGCGTACGCTGGCTCCCTGCAAAGCGCGGCGCAGCGCCGCGTCGAGGTCCTCGGCATCGGCGGTTTCTTCGGGCGCGGGGCCCAGCACGACCGTGATCTCGCCCCGGGGCGCATGCGCGGCGTAGTGGGCCGCCAGCACCGATAGCGGGCCGCGCCGAACCTCCTCGAAGCGCTTGGTCAGTTCGCGGCAGACCGCCGCCGGCCGGTCGCCGAACACGGACGACAAGTCGGCCAGCGCTTCGGCCAGCCGGTGCGGCGCCTCGTGCCACACGAGCGTCGCCGACAGCCCGGCCCGTTCGGCCGCGCGCAACCGGGCGAACCCAGCCACCCGCGCGGCCGAGCGCGGCGGCGGGAAGCCCGCGAACAGGAACGGCTGCGGCGGCAGGCCCGACAGCACCAGAGCCATCACCGCCGCATTCGGACCCGGCACCGCCGACACTGGCACGCCCGCCTCCACCGCCGCCCGCACCAGCCGGTAGCCGGGATCGGATACCAGCGGCGTGCCTGCGTCCGACACCAGCGCCATCCGCGCCCCGCGCAGCAGCCGCGCCACCAGCGCCGGCGCCCGCCCGGCCTCGTTGTGGTCGTGCAGCGGCTCGGTCCGCACGCCGATCCCGTATTCGCCGAGCAGCCGCGCGGTGGTGCGGGTGTCCTCGCACAGGATCAGGTCGACCCCGCGCAATACGTTCAGGGCCCGCGCTGAAATGTCGCCAAGATGGCCAATCGGGGTGGCTACCAGCACGAGGCCGCTTGGTATAGACGCGGAGGGCGTGGAACTCGACGTCTTGATCGATGGCCACCCCGGGAGGTGTCGATGGTTCGTCTCGTGGCTCGGCTGGTCCGGTCATCAAGTCTCCTTCGCACGGGACCCCTGCCCCGGCGCGTGCTCGCCGCCGCCGCGGCCTTGTCCGCGGCACTGGCGCTGTCGGCCTGCGTAGCCCCGCCGCAGCCGCGAGGCTACGGCGCATCCGGCCCGGGCGCGGCCTCGGCGCCGGACGCGGCCGGGCCGGGCCGGCGCATCGGCATCCTGCTGCCGCTCACCGGCCCGAATGCCGAGGTGGGCCGGACCTTGCTGCAAGCGGCCCAACTCTCGCTCGGCAGTCCCGGCCGACCCGGCAGCCCCGACGCGCCGCCGCTCGACCAGTACGACACCGCCGGCACGCCCGAAGGGGCCGCCAATGCCGCGCGCGCCGCCCTGTCCGCCGGCGCCGGCATCCTGCTCGGCCCCCTGACCGCCGCCGAAACCGCGGCGGTGGCGCCGGTCGCCACGGCCGCCGGCGTTCCGGTGCTGGCCTTCACCTCCGACGCGAGTCTGTCCCAGCCGGGCGTTTGGACGCTCGGCATCACCCCCGCGCAGCAAGTGCGGCGGATGGTGCTGGCCGTGGGCGCCGAGAACAAGGCCCGCTTGGCCGCCGTGCTGCCGCAGAACAGTTTCGGCGACGCCCTCGCCGCAGGTCTGCGCACGGCCGCAAGCGAGGCGAGCTTGAAGGAGCCGCGCATCGTCCGCGCCCCATACAGCTTTACCGGCTTCAACGACGCCCTCAAGACGGTGTCGGATTATGGCAGCCGGCGCGGCGCCATCGAGGCGCAGCAGCGGGCGGCGCGCGCCAGCAACGACGCCGACGGGCGCCGCCAGGCCGCCGAGATCGGCCGGCAAGCGCCGCCGCCGCCGCCGATGGATGCGCTGCTGCTCGGCGCCTCGGGCGGGCTGCTCGGTCAGGTCGTGCCGCTGCTCGCCTTCTACGATCTGCCGCCGGACCAGGTCCGCATCCTGGGCCCGGCAACCTGGCTGCGCGAGGCGTCGCAGCTGCCGGGTCTCGCCGGAGCCTGGTTCGCCGCCCCCGACCCGGCGGCGCGGAGCGGGTTCGAGCAGCAATATGCCGCCAAGTACAACGGTCCGGCGCGTGACTTCGCATCCATCGCCTATGACGCGGCCGGCATGGCCCGCTCGGTCGCCACGCCGCAGGGGTTCGACGCGAACGCGCTGTCTCGTCCGGACGGCTTTGCCGGCGCCGACGGCTTGGTCGCGTTGCAGCCGAACGGGCAGGTGCGCCGCGGCTTGGCCATCTTCCAGGTGGACCGGGGCGGCAGCCATGTGGTGCAGCCGGCGCCGCAATCGCTGGCAGCGCCGGGCGTTTAGCCGGGCCGGTTGCCCGCGGCGCCATGCGCGCCCTACAACGTCCGCTGCACATGGCCGCGGTGCTGGCCGTCGGTCCGGCCGGCGTCCTGCTGGTGTTGGCAATGGTCGGAGCGCTGGACTGGAAGCCGGCTGTCGCCGGCATCGGCCTCGTCGCCGGGTGGGGGGTGGTGCTGGCGCTGCTGTGGATGCGGGACCTCGACCGCGTGCTCGGAGCCTTCCGCGGTGCCCTGCCCGGCGCCGCGGACGCCGCGGCAGCCAAGTCGCCGCAGTTCTCCGCCACCGCCCACATCGCCCGCGAGGCCGATCGGCTGTCGCGCGCAACGGCCGCGCAGCTGGCCGATGCGGCCGCGGTCGTGCGGGCCGAGCAGGCGCTGGTCCGCCTGCTGCCCGATCCGCTGGTCGTGCTCGGCCCGGGGCGCGCCGTGTGCCGGACCAACGACGCGGCGGAGGCGGCATTCGGCCCGGCGATCGGCGCCGTGCTGCGGCATCCCGATCTGCGTGCGGCGATCGATCGGGCGCTGGCCGAGGGCCGGCAGCAATCGGCGGAGCTGAGCCTGCCGGTCCCGGTGTCGCGTGAGGTGTCCGCAACCGTGATCCCGCTGCTCGCGCCGTTGGCCGATGGCGGCCGTCTCGTGGCCGTGCTGTCGGACCGCACCCGCGAACGCGCGGTCGAGCGGATGCGTGCCGACTTCGTCGCCAATGCCAGCCACGAGCTGCGCACGCCGCTCGCGAGCCTCATCGGCTTCATCGACACCTTGCGCGGCCCGGCGGCCGACGACCCTCCGGCGCAAGCGCGCTTCCTGGGCATCATGGCCGAGCAGGCGCAGCGGATGAACCGGCTGATCGACGACCTGCTGAGCCTGTCCCGCATCGAGTTGACCGAACATCAAGCGCCGGCGGAGCACGTCGAGATGCAGCCGCTGATCCGGCGGCTCGCGGCGGCATTCGAGCCGCAGATCCGCGGCCGCCGCCAACGCCTGCGGTTGGAGTGTCCGGCCGGCTTGCCGCCGGTTCTGGGCGACGAAGACCAGCTCGAGCAGGTGCTGCAGAACCTGCTCGACAACGCGGTCAAGTACGGCCGCGAGGACGGAACGCTGCTTCTGACGGCACAGGTCGCGGCCCCAGGTCCGCCATGGCCGGCGCGCCCCGGCATCGTCATCACCGTGGCCGATAACGGGCAAGGCATCGCCCGCGCCCACATCCCGCGCCTGACCGAGCGGTTCTACCGCGCCGACAAGCAGGGCTCCCGCGCCGTCGGCGGCACCGGGCTGGGCCTCGCCATCGTCAAGCACATCGTCAACCGGCATCGCGGCCAACTCGCCATCGACAGCACCGAACGCGTCGGCACCACCGTCACGGTGTGGCTTCCCGCGGTGCTGCCGCGGGCCCGCGCGCCGGCGGCAGATGGCGCAGCAACCAAAGCATGATCAGCATGGCCGGAAGGGCGGCGAAGATCGTCAGCGCATAGAACTCGACCCAGCCCATGGACGCCGCAAGCACCCCCGACAGGCCGCCCAGCGTGCGCAGCCCGACCGCCGACAGCGACGACAGCAGGGCATATTGGGTCGCGGTGAAGGCAACCGAGCACAGCGACGCCAGATAGGTGAGGAAGGCCGCGTCGGCCATGCCCTCGGCCACGTTCTCCAGCGCAATCTTGAGCACCAGGATTCGCCAATCGCCTTGGCTGACAGCGAGCGCGAAATAGAGGCTCATCGAGGCCATCTGCACGAAGCCGGTGGCGATCAGCGCCCGGCCGTTGCCGATGCGGCCGATCAGCCAGGCGCCGGCCGCGGCCCCCAACAGGCTGGCGGCCAGGCCCGGGATGCCGGTCGCGTCGGCAATGGCGTTCCGATCGAAGCCCATCGCATTGTAGAACGGCACCGCCATGGTGTGCGCCAGCGCCTCGCCCAGCTTGAACAGCATGACGAAGGCCAGGATCGGCAACGCGCGCGGCCGTTGCAGGAAGTCGCGCAGCGGATCGACCACCATCAGCCGCAGCCGCTGCGCGAACCCCACCCTCGCCGGGGCCGTCATATCGCGCGCCGGCTCGGCCGCAACGAGGGTCGCGAGCATCGCCACAGCGAGCAGGCCGGCCATCACGGCCAGTGCGCGATGCCAATCGAGCAGGGTCGCCAGGCGCAGCACGCCCGGTCCGCCCACCAGCAAGGCCAGCCGATAGCCCCAGATATAGGTGGCGAGCGAAACCGCGCGCATGCGGTCGGACACGAACGTCTCGATGCGCCAGGCGTCGAGCACGATGTCCTGGCTGGCGGACAGGAACGCAATCGCCACGGCCGATCCGACCAGCCGCACCGGCGACAGCACCGGGTCGCTCCAGGCATACAGAACGCAGACCCCAGCCAACGCGGCCTGGATCGGCAGCAGCCAGCCCCGGCGCCGCCCGAGCCAAGGCGGTGCGATGTGGTCGAGCAGCGGCGACCAAAGGAATTTCAGCGTGTAAGGCAGGCCGATGCTGGCAGTAAAGCCAAGCGCCTGGAGCGACGTGCCGCCCTCGGTCAGCCACTGGCGGAGCGGCAGCGCGGTGAGCGCGAGCGGCAGTCCGGCATTGAACGCCAAAACCGCCATGACCCAAAGCTGTCGATTCGCAAGCAGGGGGAACGGCATGCCCGGTGGCTATGCCGTCCCGCCCTAACCCGCAACCGACTGCGGTTAGCGGCTGGGGACGGCCGAGCCGTTCAGGCCGTTTTCGGACTGCGTGCCCGTCGTCGGAGCAGCAGCCGGACGGCGGGCCCGGCGTGCGCGACGCCGCGTCCGGTGTGTCGATGCCGCCTGACCGGACGGTCCAACGCGCGTATTTGCGACCGTTCCGCTGCCGCCGGCCGGAGTGCCCTCGGAATTGCTTGGCGCCGTGGTGCTGCCGACGCCCGCAGCCGGACCGTTGGTCGCCTGGGCGAAGGCGGGCTCGGCCGCAAGCGATAGGCCGATCGCGACCGCGCAGGCCGCCACCGATAAGCGGCGGTTGAGTGACGTCATAGGAAATTTCCCCCAGATGGCTTGGTTGTTGGCAACGCCCGCGTGCGGGCCGGGTTTCCCGGCGCGATGCTAGGCCGCTTCGCTATCGGCCTTGCGCTCGGCCCGCTTGCGCTCGTTCGGATCGAGATACCGCTTGCGCAGTCGCACCGCGCTCGGCGTCACCTCAACAAGCTCGTCGTCCTCGATATAAGCGATCGCCTGTTCGAGGCTCATGCGCCGCGGCGGGATCAGCAGCATCGCGTCGTCCTTGCCGGCGGCCCGGATGTTGGTGAGCTTCTTTTCCTTGATCGGGTTGACCTCGAGGTCGGCGCCGCGGCTATTTTCCCCCAGGATCAAGCCGGTATAAACCTTGTCGCCGGGATCGACGAACAGCGTTCCCCGCTCCTGGATGTAGAACAGCGCGTAGTGGATCGCCTGCCCCGCCTCGGTGCTGATCAGGCTGCCGTTGCGGCGCCCTTCCATCGGCCCGGCCCAGGGCTGATACCCGGCGAACAGCCGGTTCATGATTCCCGAGCCCCGCGTGTCCGTCAGGAACTCGCCGTGGTAGCCGATCAGCCCGCGGCTCGGCATCAGGAACGTCAGCCGGACCTTGCCGCCGCCGGACGGGCGCATGTCCTGCATCTGTGCCTTGCGCCGGCTGAGCTTCTCAACGACGACGCCGGAGTAGGGCTCGTCCACGTCGACCAGCACCTCCTCGAACGGCTCCTCGCGCTCGCCAGTCTCCTCGTTCTTGCGGGTCAGCACGCGGGGACGGCCAATCGTCAGCTCGAAGCCCTCGCGGCGCATCTGCTCGATCAGCACACCGAGCTGCAGCTCGCCGCGGCCGGCGACCTCGAACGCGTCGGTTTCGTTGCTTTCGGTGATCTTGATGGCGACGTTGCCTTCCGCCTCGCGCATCAGCCGGTCGCGGATCTGCCGCGACGTCACCTTCTTGCCTTCCTTGCCGCCCAGCGGGCCGTCATTGACCCGGAACGTCATCGCCAGCGTCGGCGGGTCGACCGGAATCGCGTGCAGCGGCGCCGCCAGTTCCGGGGCACCGACCGTGTCCGGCACCGTCGCATCCGTCAGCCCGGCGACCGCCACGATGTCGCCGGCCTCGCACTCGTCCACCTGCACCCGGTCGAGCCCGCGATAACCCATCAGCTTCGTCAGCCGCCCGGTCTCGACCACGCTGCCATCGGCCCGCAGCACCTTCACCGGCATGTTGAGCCGGGCGCGACCCTGCTCGACGCGTCCGGTCAGCACGCGGCCCAGGAAGTTGTCGTAGTCCAGGATGGAGGCGACCATCGCGAACGGCGCCTCCTTGTCGAGCGTGGTCGGCGGCACGTGCCGCATGATGAGGTCGAACATCGGCGTCAGGTCCTTGCGGGCGCCCTCAAGCTCGAGGTCGGCCCAGCCCTGCCGGCCCGACGCATACAGCATCGGGAAGTCGAGCTGCTCGTCGGTCGCGCCCAAGGCGGCGAACAGGTCGAACACCTCCTCATGCACCTCGTCGGCCCGCGCGTCCTGACGGTCGATCTTGTTGACGACCACGATCGGCTTGATGCCGCGCTGCAGCGCCTTGCCGACCACGAACTTGGTTTGCGGCAGCACGCCTTCGGCCGCGTCGACCAGCACCACGCAGCCGTCCACCATGCCCAGGATGCGTTCGACCTCGCCGCCGAAATCGGCGTGGCCCGGTGTATCGACGATGTTGATCCTGGTATCCCGCCACATCACGCTGGTGCACTTGGCCAGGATTGTGATGCCGCGCTCTTTTTCCAGGTCGTTCTTGTCCATCGCCCGCTCCGCCACTTGCTGGTGTTCGCGGAACGCCCCCGACTGCCGCAGCAGCTGGTCGACCAGCGTGGTCTTGCCGTGGTCAACGTGAGCGATGATGGCGATGTTGCGGATGTCCATAGAGGTCCTTGGAAACGACGTGTTGCGGCGCACACATAGTCCGCCGAGGCGTCGCTTTCGAGCCTTAAAAACAGGAAGCCCGCCTGCGCTCCGGTCTGGACGACCGAAGCGCGGCGGGCTGAAAGGCCGAAAGGCGTGGGTTCGGCTTAGTAGGTCCCGGTCGTGCCGCCGGCCGGCGCGACGTTGGTGGCCGGTCCGCGCGGCGGGATCCGGTCGTCCATGGCCAGCGCGATCGCCTGCTTGGCGCCGTTGACGTCCCGCGCTCCGAGCGCCCGGCGCGCCTGGGCGATGTTCTGCACCATCGCCGCCTGATCGGGCTGCGAGGCCATGCTGGGGTCGGTCGTGCGGCTCAGCACCCGCGTTTCCGCCCGCTCAAGCGCTTCCTGCGCCGCACCGGTCCGGCCCTGGCTCAGCAGCCGTTGTGCCGCCTCGAGCAGGTCGCGCGGCGTGCCACCCACCGCGTTCGGGTCAGGCAGGCGCGATCCCAGCGCTCCCGGTCGGGAGGACGGCGTCAGGTTGGTGGCCTGGGTCGATAGCGGCGAACCGGCGCCGCCGCGATAGACCGTCGTGGGTGGCGCCGCGCCTTCGTCCACCATGCCCGGATCGGTATGCGCCGGGATCGACGGGTTGGCGCGGCCCATGCGCGCAGCCCGGTCACCGCGCATCGATCGGTAGGACCGCATCGACGGTCCTTCAACCGCACCGGCATCGCCGCCCACCGCGCTGCCGCCGAGTGCGGGCGTCGCAACACCGGCGCCGGCCGGGGCGGAGTTCGACGGTTGCGGCATCTGCGAGGCCGCGTTGCCGGTCGAAGGCGATTGGGTGCCGCCGGCGCCGTTCTGCGCCAGCGCGGCACCGGTCGCCAACGACAGCGCGGCGGCCGACATCAACAAGGTCATTCGCATTCTGTTCTCCCATAGACCCCGAGGGTCCTGCCGGTTGGTGGCCCGTCTTATGGTTCCGTCCGCGGACGGCCGGGCTGCACGGAGGCAACGACCCCTTCCCGCGCTAGTTCCCCGCCTCGATCGCGTTTTCGTCATCGATGGCGGCTCGGACCTTTGCTCCGCTAGGCGACGGCGGCCGCCATCGCCCGCAGGTCGCCGGACGGCCGGGCGCCATACTGCGCGATGGCCGCGGCGGCCGCGTGGCTGCCCAGCGCGCCGCAGGACGCGAGCGGACGCCCGGCCGCCATCCCGGCCAGGAACCCGGCCGCATACGCGTCGCCGGCACCGGTGCTGTCGACCAAGACCGCCGGCGCGGCAGCGATGACGATCCGCTCGCCGCCATGCAGCACGACGCTGCCGTCCTCGCTGCGGGTCAGCGCCGCCAGGGCCACATCGCGCCCGGCCCGATCCGCCGCGGCGTCGAACGTGTTCTCCTCGTACAGGCTGCAGATCTCGGCTTCGTTGGCGAACAGGATATCGACGTGCCCAGCCACCAGCGCGCGAAACGCGTCGCGGTGCCGGTCCACGCAGAACGCGTCCGACAGGCTCAGCGCGACCTGCCGCCCGGCCGCATGCGCCAGCTCCGCCGCCCGCCGGAACGCCGCCTGCGCCGCCGGCGGATCGAACAGGTAGCCCTCGAGGTAGGTCACCGCGCTGTCGCCGATCACCGCGCCGTCGAGATCGTCCGGCCCGAACGCCACGCAGGCGCCGAGAAACGTGCTCATCGTCCGCTGCCCATCCGGCGTGACCGCGATCAGGCAGCGGGCGGTCGGAGCGCCGCCTTGCAGCGGGGGCGTCGGGAAGGCAACGCCGATCCGCTCCATGTCCTGGCGGAACACGCCGCCCAGCGCGTCGTCGGCGACCTTGCCCAGGAACGCCACCCGCGCGCCCAGCCCGGCGGCGACCGCGCAGGTGTTGGCGACCGAGCCGCCGCTGCTTTCCTGCCCCGGCGGCAGCGCCATGTACAACGCTTCCGCGTCGTCGGCCGAGATCAGCGCCATGCCGCCCTTGCGCAGGTCCCGCTTGGACAGGAACGCCTCGTCCACCGGCGCCACCACGTCGACGATCGCGTTGCCGATGCCGCACAGGTCGAAACGGGCTTGTGTCATGGCGGCTCCTGCCGTGTTGCAAGCGCGGCGGGTAACATCCACGTCCCCCACCTGCAACATCACCGTTCCTTCCGACCGCCACGAGGCGCCGCCACCCATGCTCTCCCCCTTGTTCCGCGCCCTGCAGCAAATGGACGACCCGGTGTTCGTGGGCGTGCTGGCGCGCAGCCTCGCTTTGTCGGTGCTTGCGTTCGTCGGCCTGCTCGCCGGCAGCGCCTGGGCGGTGCAGACCCTGGTCGGACAGCCCGGCTGGCTCGGCTGGGCCGCGGGGCTGGCCGGCGGCATCGGCGCGGCACTGCTGGCGGTGTGGCTGTTCGTGCCGGCGGCGCTGCTGATCGCCACGCTGTATATCGACCGCGTCGCCAACGCGGTTGATCGGCGGTTCTACCCGCTGCTGCCGCCGCCGCAGCAAGGCGCCTCCCTCACAATCCAGGCTTGGGACGGCGTGGTGCTCGGCGCACAGGTGCTGGCGTGGCAAATCGTGGCGCTCGGCCTCGCCTTGGCGCTTCCGGGGGTGGGGCTGCTGCTCGGGTGGGCCATCACCGGCTGGGCGATCGGGCGCGGCTTGTTCGTCGGCGTCGCCATGCGGCGGATGGGCCGGAGCGAGGCGCTGCGCGTATACGCCGCCCGCCGGGCGCCGGTGCTGCTCCTCGGCGGGCTGTTCGCGCTGGCGGGAACCGTGCCGCTGCTGAACCTGCTTGTGCCTGTTCTCGGCGTTGCTGCGTTGACGCACGTTCTCAACAACGCCCCGCATCCATCTGAGCGTGCGGCCTTCCTCCCACGACGTTAGCGACTCCGCCGCCGCACGGGCGGCGGCACTCGAAGCCGATCCGGACGGCATGCCGCCTATCACTTCCCGCTGAGCCATGTTACGCGTCGGCGGAGTGGATGCCCCGCCCACCGCACCCCGCGGCCGCGGCGGCTCCCCGATCTTGAAAGGGGGTTCCGCGTGTTCAAGCGCCGCAAACCCGATGACATGCCGGGCATCCCGCCCGCCCCGAGGCCCGATGGCGCCACCCCGGCCGGCAACGCCGGATCGGCCACCGGTCTGCTCAACGGGCGCCGACTCGACGACGGCTCGAGCCTGCCGGAATTCCGCACTGCCGTCCCTTACCCGACATCCACCACCGCCAAGGAAGCTCCTGCCATGGGCCGTTCGCCGTTCCCCGCCCCGCCACCGCCGCCGAACTCGACGCAGGGTCAAGGCCCCGGTGCGGGCATGTCGCCTTCTGGGCAATTGGGTGCGCAGTCCGGGCCGGGCGGCATTCCCAGCGCGCCGCGGCCGGGCAACTCGGCCGGGCTGCGGCGTGACCCGGCCGAGCGGCGGACCTTGGTGGTCGGCCGCGGCATCAGCGTCCAGGGCACCGTCACCGACGCCGAGCGCCTCGTGGTCGAGGGCACGTTCGAGGCGAGCATCGTGCACGCGACCGAGCTGGTGATCGCCCCGGGCGGCATGTTCAAGGGCGAGGTCGAGGTGGAGGACACCGAGGTCGCCGGCACCATCGACGGCACGCTGACCGCGCGCGGCAACCTGATCGTGCGCTCCACCGGGAAGGTGCTCGGCACCGCCCGCTGCCGCCGCCTGCAGGTCGAGGATGGCGGCCAGATCACCGGCCGCATGGAGATGATCACCGAGCCGGCCCGGTCCGAGCCGCCCCCGGCCACCATCCCGACCCGCTCCGTCTCGGAGCCGCTACCGGGCGCGTAGCCCGTCCACGGTCCGGCAAGCGGGGGCGGTCAATAGCCGGCCGCCCCACCGGCACCGCCGCGGGGGTCATGCGCTCCGAACAAGGTCGCGCCGCCGGCGTCCGGGGCGGCCAGCACCAGCGATTGCGCGCTGCCGGCCGCCGGGGCCGGGGCCAGGCGGGCGCCGCCGACGGTGATGGCCTCGGCGATCCCCCAGGGTGCGCCCTCCACCACCTTGTGGCCCATCGTCTCCAGCATCGCTTGGGTGTCGGGGCTGAGCGCGAACCGCTCGGCAGTGATCACGTCCGGCATCCATTGATGATGGAAGCGCGGCGCGTCCAAGGCTTCCTGCACGGTCATGCCGTAATCCACCACGTTCAGGATCGCGTTCAGCACGGTGGTGATGATGCGAGGGCCGCCGGGGCTGCCGACCACCATCGCCACCTTGCCGTCGCGCTCGAGGATCGTCGGCGTCATGCTGCTGAGCGGCGTCTTGCCCGGCGCCACCGCATTAGCCGCGCCCTGCACCAGGCCGAACATGTTGGGCGAACCGGGCTTGGCGGTGAAATCGTCCATCTCGTTGTTCAGCAGGATGCCGGTGCCCGGCGCCACCTTCTTCACCCCGAACCAGTCATTCAGCGTGTAGGTGACGGAAACGGCGTTCCCCGCCCCGTCCACCACGACGTAATGGGTGGTGTTGGCGCCCTCATGCGGCAGTGGCGTGACCTGGGCGGAGGGCGTGGCGTGGGCCGGGTCGATGCGCTCGCGCACGCGTGCCGTATAGGCCGGGTCGATCAACGCGGCGACAGGGTTGTCCACGAAGTCGGGGTCGCCCAGCCGGCTGTTGCGGTCGTAAAAGGCCTGCCGCAAGGCCTCAGTGATCACGTGCACCGCGGCCGCGGAATGGAACCCCATGCCTCGCAGGTCGTAGCCCTCGAGCACGCCCAGCACCTCGCAGAGCACCACGCCGCCGGAACTCGGCGGGGGCGCCGACAGCACGTGGAAGCCCCGGTAGTCGCAGCCGACCGGGGCCATTTCGCGAACCTTGTAGCCGAGGAAGTCCGCGTCCTGCAGGATGCCGCCGCCGTCCTGGCTGGCCGCCACGATCGCCTGGCCGATCGAGCCGCGATAGAAGGCGTCCGGCCCGTCCTGCGCCAGCAGCTCGAGCGAGCCGGCCAGGTCGGACTGCACCAACCGGTCCCCAACCTCGAGCGGCTTGCCTTCGCGAAGGAAGATCGCCGCCGCCTCCGGGTCGCGCCCGAGCCCGCTCGCCTCGGCGCGCAGCAGTGCCCCGTCGCCGGGTTCGATCACGAACCCGTCGCGCGCCAGCCGGATGGCCGGACCGAGCAGCGCCTGTCGCGGCATGCTGCCCCATTTTGCCCGGGCCGCCTCCAGCCCCGCCGCGGTGCCGGGCACGCCGACCGCGAGCCATGTCTCGGTCGAGCGGCCCTTGGTGACGGAGCCGTCCTCGGCCAGGAACATGCCGGGGGTTGCGGCCGCCGGTGCCTTTTCCCGGAAATCGAGGAACCCCGCGCTGCCGTCGGCCAGCCGGACGGTCATGAAGCCGCCGCCGCCGAGATTGCCGGCCGCCGGGTAGGTGACGGCGAGCGCGTAGCCGACCGCGACGGCGGCATCGACCGCGTTGCCGCCCCGTTTCAACACGTCGAGCCCGGCTTCGCTCGCCAGATGCTGCGCCGACACGACCATTCCCTGCCGCCCCGCCGCCGGAGCCGGGTCGAAGGCGAGCGCGGGGCGGATGCAAAGCAGCAGGATCAGCACTATGCGCATCGGAGCGGCCTCCATGGAACGGCCTGAGCTTGCACGCCGTTCGCGCGGCTGACCATCCGCAAGAAGCTGGGGCCGCACGGCAACACCTCGCGAAACTTTGGCGCGACATCGAACCAGTAGCGGTCAGGCGAGTTAACTCAGCGTGCAGTAACGGGCTGAGGCCAGCTTGCGTGCCGTGTTACGGACTAGCGATTTCCCGGCCTTTGCCCGTCCCTGACCAGTCGTCTCATCGGAGAGCCACAATGAAATCTTTGACCTTGGCCGCAGCGGCCGCCTTGTCCTGCCTCGCGCTTGCCGCGTGCTCCAACCCGTCAGCCGGAACGCCCCCCAACACCGTGTCCAGCGGCGGCTCTGGTGTTGCGCCGAGCGGTATCACGTCTTCGAACGGCGGCGGCATGCGTCAGACAGGCGCCATCCCGAATGTTGGCGTTTCCGGCGGCTCAGCAACCACCACCGGCGTGCCGAACTCCAAGGGCGCCGCTTACTAACGACGCGACCGGATAGTGAAGCCGGCCCGGGATATCCGGGCCGGGTCACCGGTCAGTCGTAGCGCTGCTCCATCCACGGATCGCCGCGCATATGGTAGCCGCGCTCTTCCCAATACCCGGCCCGATCGGCTGCAACGAACTCGATCCGCTGCAGCCATTTGGCGCTTTTCCAAAAATACAGATGCGGAACCACGAGCCGCATCGGACCGCCGTGCTCCCGCGGGATTGGGGCGTCGTCCCAATGCGTCGCCAGCACCGCGTCATGGGCCGCGAAGTCGGTGAGCGGCAGGTTGGTCGTATAGCCGTCATGACTGTGCAGCATCACGAAGTCCGCACCGGGCTTCGGGCGGACCAGCGCCAGCAGGTCGTGGGTCGACACGCCGCGCCAGCGATTGTCATACCGCGACCACGTCGTCACGCAGTGGATGTCGGACAGGCTGTCCGACTGCGGCAGGGCTGAGGAACGCGGTCCAATCCAGCGACACCTGCTCCTCGACCTCGCCGTGGATGCGTAGCGACCACCGCTCCACTGGAACGGCCGGCTGCACGCCCAGGTCCAGCACCGGCCAATCGCGGACCAGATGCTGGCCCGGCGGCAGCCGTTCATCCTCGGGCCGGGCATGCCGCCCGGTGAGGAACTTGCCCGCCGCAGCCCAAAGCTGCTTGGTGCGGGTGAGCTTGGTCTCGTCCTGCGGCGGCTGATCGGTCATGCCGCCTTATGCCGCGTCGGTCAGGGCCCGGTCCAGTAGCACCACCGAGTGCACCGCGCGGCGGCCGCCAAGGTCGGCGATCTGGTGCCGGCAGGAGGTGCCGTCCGCGACCACCCAATCATCCGCCGCCGCCGCGCGCACGGCCGGCAGCAGCGACGCCTCCGCCATGGCGCGGCTCACCTCCTGCGTTTCCGCCTGGTAGCCGAACGCGCCCGCCATGCCGCAGCAGGAGGACTGGATCGGCTGCACGTCGAGCCCCGGCACGCGGCCCAGCACGGACAAGGCGTCGGGCAAGGCGCCGAACGCCTTCTGGTGGCAGTGGCCATGCACATGCGCGCGGCCCGGCAACGGCTGCAACGCCAGCCCGTCGCCGTGGGCTTGCAGGAACTCGCCGATCAGCATGGCGCGCTCGGACAACGCCTCCGCCTCCGGGCCGGGCAGCAGTGCGGTGAACTCGTCGCGCAGCGTCAGCAGGCAGGACGGCTCGAGCCCCACCACCGGCAGCGTGCCGGCCAAGGCCGCCAGCGTCCGCCGCGCCTCCTCGCGCGCCCGGTCGACCATCCCGGCTGACAGGTAGGTGCGCCCGCAGCACAGCTTCTTGCCCTCTGGCACGACCGGATTGAACCCGGCCGCTCGCAGCACGCGCACGGCGGCGCGCAGGTTCTCCGGCTCGAAGTAGCGGTTGAAGGTGTCGGCGAACAGCAGCACGTCGCCGCGCGGCGCCGGCCCGCCACGGGCTTCGGCATTGCGGAACGGCCGGCTGCTCCACTCCGGCAGCGGCCGGGCGGCCGCGAACCCGGCCCGCTCCCCCAGCCGGCGCAGCAGCCCAACCCGGTTGCGCAGGTTGGCAAGCCCCGAGACCCGGGCCGCCCAGGGCGCGTAGCGCGGCAGCTCGGCCACCAGCCGCTCGCGCAGCCCCACACCGTGCCGGGCGGCCCGCGCCGCCAGCGCCTCGATCTTCATCCGCGCCATGTCGACGCCGGTCGGGCACTCGCGCTTGCACGCCTTGCACGACACGCAGAGCTTCAGCGCCTCCGCCACGTCGTCGCCGGCCAGCGCGTCGGGGCCGAGCTGCCCGGTCAGCGCCAGCCGCAGCGTGTTGGCGCGGCCGCGCGTCAGGTGCTCCTCGTCGCGGGTGACGCGGTAGCTCGGGCACATGCTGCCGGCGTGGAAGCCGCGGCAGGTGCCGTTGTTGTTGCACATCTCGACCGCCGGCAGCAGGCCGCCTTGCGGCCCGGGCTAGCCGCTCCAGTCGAGCACCGGCGTCACCGGCTCCGGCGCGTAGTCGGGCCCGTAGCGGAACAGCGCGCGGTCATCCATGCGCGGCGGGCGCACGACGCGGTTGGGGTTCAGCAGCGCCCCGGGGTCGAACGCGTCCTTCACCGCCTCGAAGGCACGCACGATGCGCGGGCCGAACATGCTCTCGTGGAACTCGGAGCGGACGATGCCGTCGCCGTGCTCGCCGCTATGGCTGCCCTTGTACTCGCGCACGAGGGCGAAGCACTCTTCGGCGACGGCGCGCATGGTGCGCACGTCGGCCGGGTCCTTCATGTTCAGCACGGGCCGCACATGCAGGCAGCCGACGCTGGCATGGGCATACCAGGTGCCCTTGGTGCCGTGCCTGGAAAACACGTCGTTCAGCCGCTCGGTGTAGTCGGCGAGGTCGTCCAGTTCGACGGCGCAGTCCTCGATGAACGAGACCGGCTTCCCGTCGCCCTTCATCGACATCATGATGTTGAGCCCGGCCTCGCGCACCTTGGCGATCGCCGCCTGGAACGCCGGGTCGGTCGCGCGCACGACGGCGCCGGGATAGCCGAGATCGGCCATCGCCTCGTCCAGCCGCGCCAGCTTCGCGAGCAGCGCGCCGTCCTCGTGGCCGTGGAACTCGACGATCAGCAGGCTGTCGGGTTCGCCCAGCACCATGCGGTCGATGGTCGGGCGGTAGATGTCGATGCCGCGGCCGAGGTCGATCATGGTGCGGTCCACCAGCTCGACCGCCTCCGGCCCGAGCGCCACCAGGTGCTGGGACGCCTCCATGGCGGCGCGGAAGCTCGGGAACTGGCAGATGCCGAGCACCTTGCGCGGCAGCACCGGCTGCAGCTCGAGCTCGAGCGCGGCCGAGAAGGCGAGCGTGCCTTCGGAGCCGACCAGCAGCCGGGCCAGGTTCTCGCGGCCCTCGCGCCGGGCAGAGGGCGTCAGCACCTCGATGTTGTAGCCGCCGACCCGGCGCAGCTGCCGCGGGAAGCGCGCCGCGATCTCGTCCGCCTCGGCCGCGCCGAGCGCCCGCAGCCGCTGGATCAGCGCGGCGATCCCGGCCGGGACGTCGGCGCCGAGATTGTCCGGCAGCGCTCCGAAGCGTATGCCGGGTGCCGTCGGCGAGGATGGCGTCGATCGCCCGCACGTTGTCGGCCATCAGCCCGTAGCGGATCGACTTCGCGCCGCAGGAGTTGTTGCCCGCCATGCCGCCGATGGTGCAGCGGGCGTTGGTGCTGGGATCGACCGGGAAGAACAGCTTTTCCCCTGCGAGCGCCTGGTTCAGGTGGTTCAGCACCAGCCCCGGCTCCACCCAGGCCCGGCGCGCCGCCGTGTCCACCTCCAGCACCCGGCGCAGGTACTTGGTGCAGTCGATCACCAGCGCCCGGTTGACCGTCTGCCCGCACTGGCTGGTGCCGCCGCCGCGCGGCAGCACCGGGACGCCGTGCTCGCGGGCGATGGCGATCGCCGCCGCCACGTCCTCGATCGTGCGCGGCACGATCACGCCGACCGGCTCCATCTGGTAGATCGAGGCATCGCGTGCTGTAGCGGCCGCGATCGGCGCGGCCGAACAGCACCTCGGCGTTGGTCTCGTGCCGCAGACGCTCCGCCAGGCGGACGTCGCCGACCGGCGTCAAGCCACGCGTGCCGTCAGGCAACGGCCGCCCTCCCCGTCGCCGGCGCGTTGGCCGCGAAGGTCTGGTCCGGCCGCATGGTGAACGCCGCCGCGATGCCGACCAGCAACAGCCCCATCGTGCCGTAGAACGGCAGCGACCAGTTGCCGGTGGCGTCGATGATCCAGCCGAACACCACCGGCGAGACGATCGCCGCCAGCGCCGAGCCGGAGTTCATCAGCCCGCTGGCGGTGCCGGAGTGCTGCGGCGCGATGTCCATCGGGATCGCCCACATCGGCCCGATCGTCAGCTCGGCGAAGAAGAAGGCGCCGCCAAGTGCCAAGGCTGCCAGGGTCGGGTCGGTTACGAACAGCACCGGCGCCGAGCAGATGAACGAGCCGACCATGCCGAACACCACGAGGTCGCGCCGTGCCCGGGTCAGGCTGCCGGTGCGCCGATACAGCCAGTCCGACACGAAGCCGCCCAGCGCATCGCCGACCACGCCGCAGCCGAACACCAGCATGGAGAACAGGGCGCTGTTCTTGAGGTCGAGCTTGTAGGCGTGCAGCATGAACTGCGGCACCCAGGACAGGAACGTCCACAGCGTCCAGCCGTAGCAGAAATAGACGAAGGTCACCGGCGCCATGCGCCGCAGCAGCGGCCCCCACGGCGTCGGCGCCGTGACCGTTTTGGCCCGCGACGCCGGCAGCGCGGCGAGGTCCGCCTCGGTCATGCCCGGATGCGTGCGCGGGTCGTCGCGGTAGTACCAGGCCCAGGCCGCCACCCACACCAGGCTGATGACGCCCATCACGAAGAACGAGCCGCGCCAGGAGATCAGCGCGATCAGCGCGACGACGGCCGGCGGCGTGATCGCGTTGCCGAGCCGGGCCGCGGAATGGGTGATCCCCTGCGCCCAGCCGGACTTGCCGCCGGGCAGCCAGCTCGACATCGCCCGCGTCGCGGTCGGGAAGGTGGCGCCCTCGCCCAGCCCCAGCAGCACGCGCGCCGCCAGCATGGTGTAGAGCCCGCCGACGAGACCGGTCAGGATGGTCGCGACTGCCCAGGTCAGGCCGCAGACGATCAGCGTCCGCCGCGCGCCGAACCGGTCGCCGAACCAGCCGCCGACCACCTGGCACACGAGGTAAGGGTAGCCGAAGGCCGAGAACACCAGCCCGAGCTGGGTGTTGGTGAAGCCGAGCTCCGACTTGAACGCCGCCGCCGCCGAGCTGACGTTCACCCGGTCCACATAGGTGATGAAATACATCGCACATAGCAGCAGCAGCACGTTGCTGCTGGCGTTCCAGCGTCTGGCTCGCATTGTGTCGTCCTCCCCGTCGTGGGCCGCTCAGGCGGCCTTCTGTTCCGCTCGCCGGCTTGCGCCCGGCCAGCACGTCCATCGCCGCCGCGACGCCGCCCGTCCGGTGCGGCACGCCGGCCAGATGCAGCCCCATCTCGACGCCGGCCAGCGTGCCCATCAGCATCAGGTCGTTGAAGTCGCCGAGATGCCCGATGCGGAACACGCGGCCCTTCAGCTTGCCCAGGCCCTGCCCCAGCGACATGTCGAAGTGCTCCAGGATCACCGCCCGCAGCGCGTCGGCGTCGTGCCCGTCCGGCATGATCACCGTCGTCAGCACGCGGCTGTATTCGCGCGGGTCGAGCGCCAGCACCTCGAGCCCCCAGCCGCGCACGGCGGCCCGCGTCGCGGCGGCGAAGCGGTCGTGGCGCGCGAACACCTGCGGCAGCCCCTCCTCGTCGCAGCATCTTCAAGCGCCTCGTCGAGGCCGTAGAGCAGGTTGGTGGCCGGCGTGTAGGGGAAGTAGCCGGTCTTGTTCGGCCCCATCATCTCCTGCCAGTCCCAGTAGGAGCGCGGCATCCCGCCCGACTTGGCCGCCGCCAGCGCCTTCTCCGAGACCGCGTTGAAGCCGAGGCCCGGCGGCAGCATCAGCCCCTTCTGCGACCCGGCCACCGTCACGTCCACGCCCCATGCGTCGTGCTTGTACTCCATCGAGGCGAGCGAGCTGATCGTGTCCACCATGAACAGCGCCGGGTGGCCGGCCGCGTCGATCGCGTCGCGGATCTCGGGGATGCGGCTGGTGACGCCGGTGCTGGTCTCGTTGTGCACCACCATCACCGCCTTGATCGCGCGGCCGGTGTCGGCGCGCAGCCGCGCTTCGACGTCGGCCGGGTCGACGCCGTGCCGCCAGTCGCCGGGCACGAACTCCACCTTGATGCCCAGCCGCCCGGCCATGGCGCGCCACAGGGTCGCGAACTGCCCGGTCTCGTACATCAGCACGGTGTCGCCCGGCTGCAGCGTGTTGACGATCGCCGCCTCCCAGGCGCCGGTGCCGCTGCCGGGGAAAATGACGACGGTGCCCTCGGTGCCGAACACCCGGCCCATGCCAGCCAGCACGCGGCGTGCCGAGCTCGCCGAATTCGGGGCCGCGATGGTCCATCGTCGGCATGTCGATGGCGCGCAGCACGCGGTCCGGCACGTTGGTCGGCCCCGGGATCTGCAGGAAGTGCCGGCCGCTTTTGTACGACCCGGAATTGTGCCCCATGACGCGCCCCAGCGGTTTTGCATTCAATCGGGACGTCGCACGACGCCGTTGAAGGCGCAATGCGTAAAGCTTTGCATGCAATCACGGCCAGGTCATACTGCCGGCATGACCGCGACCGTGACCCCGTTCCCGCGCCCGGCCGCTGCTGCCTCCTTGCATGAGGGGCTGCTCGACGGCACTGCGCACCTTGATCGACCATGGCGACCTGGCACCTGGCGCCCGCGTGCCGGAGCGCGCGTTGTGCGAGCGGTTCAACGTTTCCCGCACCCCGCTGCGCGAATGCCTGAAAGTGCTGGCGGCCGAAGGGCTGGTGGAGTTGTTGCCGAACCGCGGCGCCCGCATCGCGACCCTCGGCGACGAGCATCTGGTGCACCTGTTCGAGGTGATCGCGGCGCTGGAGGCCGAGGGCGGGCGCCTGGCGTGCGAGCGCATCACCCCCGATGCGCTGGCCGAGATCCAAGGCCTGCACTACCGCATGTACGCGCATTTCCTGCGCGCCGAGCTGCCGGAGTATTTCGCGCTGAACCAGGCCATCCACGAGGCGATCCTGCGCGCCGCCGCCAACCCGGTGCTGATGAGCACCTACACCGCGCTGGCCGGGCGCATCACCCGCGCCCGCTACATGTCCAACCGCATCCGCCCCGATCGTTGGCAGCAGGCCATGGACGAGCACGGCGCCATCCTCGACGCGCTGGTCGCCCGCGATGGCGCGGTCTCGGGCCGCTGCTGTCGCGCCACTTGCAGGGCAAGCGCGACATCATCATGGCGTCGATGCCGTCCCACGCCGAGCCGGTGCCGCCCGGGTGACGCACTGGTCTTGATCTCGCTGGCCGAAGCCGAGCTCTGGCTCACCGCCCGGACCGCGCCGCTCGCCGCCGAGACAGTGCCGCTGCACGAGGCCGCCGGACGCGTGCTCGCCGCGGACGTCGCGCTCGCCACCCAACCGGCCGCGCCGGTGGCCGCGATCGAGGGTCTGGCCGTGCGCGCTGCAGACACGGAAGGCGCCAGCGACTACGCCCCGCTTCCCGTCCGAGGGACGCAGGTGCGGCCGGGCGACAACCTCCCGACAGGCGCCGACGCCGTTCTGCCGCTGCATGCTTCGGACGCCGGCACCGCGCTCGCCGCCATCGCGCGCGGCTTCGGCATCGCCCCGGCCGGCCACGACGTCCCTCGCCGGCAGCGTTCTCGCGGCCGGAACCCTGCTCGCGCCACTGCACCTGGCCTGCCTGCGCGACGACCCCGCCGTGATCCGGCGGCCGCGCGTCGCCGGCGCCCGGACGCCCATGCTGCTGGCCTTGCTGGCCGATTTGGGCGCGGTCGCGGCCGGCGCCGACCCCGACCTCGTGCTCGACCCCGCCGCGGCCGCGACCTGGCATGCCGAGGCGATCGCCATCCGACCCGGCGAAACCACCGCCATCGGCCTGGCCGACGGCACGCCCGCCCTGCGTCTGCCGCCGCACCCGGCCGACGCCGCGACCACGTTCCTGCTGCTGGCGGTGCCCATCCTGCGGCGCCTGTCCGGCCGGCCGGCGCCGCAATCGATCGAGGCCGTGCTCACCCGCAAGATCAGCTCGGTCCTCGGACAGGTGGACGCGGTCCGGGTCCGCCGGGTCGGCGCCGCAGCGACGCCGCTCGGCCCGGCGGAGGGCATCGGACTGCTCGCCGCGGCCGCCGCGAACGGCCTCGTGCTGGTGCCTGAAGGCAGCGAGGGCTACCCCGCGGGCGCCACGGTCCCCATCTGGCCGATATGAACGAGTTGTCCGCCACAATCCGCGCCGCCGCCCGGCAGGACCAGTTTCTCGACGTCGTCAGCCGCGAGGAGGCCGAAGCGCGCTTTCGCCGCCACCTCACCTTGGCCCCGTTGGGCGCCGAGACCGTGCCGCTTGCCGCCGCTCGCACCCGCGTGCTGGCCGAGGACGTGATCGCCGCCGTGGACGTGCCCGGCTTCGACCGCGCCAGCGTCGACGGCTTCGCGGTGCGCGCCGCCGACACCGATGGCGCCCATGAAGCCGCCCCCGCCATCCTGCGCCTGACCGCCGACCTGCTCACCCCCGGGACCGTGCCCGCCGCCGCGGTCGAGCCCGGTTGGGCCAGCGTGATCGCGACCGGCGGCATCATGCCGCGCGGCGCCGACGCGGTGGTGATGGTCGAGCACACCGAGGCGTTGCCCGGCGAGCCGATGCACATCGAGGTGCACCGCCCGGTCGCCCCGGGCAACGCGGTGGCCGGCGCCGGGTCGGACATCGCGCTGGGCGAGACCGTGCTGCGCCGAGGCCGCGTGCTGACCTCGCGCGAGGTCGCCATGCTGGCCGCGGTCGGCGTGGCCGCCGTCCCGGTGTGGCGCCGCCCGCTGGTCGCGATCCTGTCCACCGGCGACGAGATCGTCGCCCCCGGCGCGCCGATCCGCCCGGGCCAGGTCTACGACAGCAACGCCGCGCATCTGGCCGCCGCCGTCGAGGAACAAGGCGGGCAGCCGCTCCCGCTCGGCATCGTCCCCGACGACCCGGCCCAACTCGAGGCGGCGCTCGAACGGGCGCTGGCGGCGGCCGACATGGTCCTGCTCTCGGGCGGCACCAGCAAGGGCGCCGGCGACCTCGCCTCGCGCGCCGCGGGCCGGCTGAACAATCCCGGCATCGTGGTGCACGGCGTGGCGCTGAAGCCCGGCAAGCCGCTATGCCTCGCCGTGCAGGACGGCAAGCCGGTCGCGATCCTGCCGGGCTTCCCGACCTCGGCGATCTTCACCTTCCATACATTTGTTGCGCCTATCATCCGGGTGTTCGCGGGCCTGCCCCCCACTCGCGAGCAGGTCGTCGAGGCGACGCTGCCGATGCGCATCGGCAGCGAGCGCGGGCGCACTGAGTACGTGCTCAGCGCCCTGGTGCCGAATCCGGACGGCACCCTCGCGGCCTACCCCACCGCCAAGGGCTCGGGCGCCGTGACCAGTTTCGCCGCGGCGGACGGGTTCTTCGCCGTGCCTGCGATGACCGAAACCGTTGCCGCCGGCACGCGCGTGTCCGTACAGCGGATCGGCGACGCGCCGACGCCCGACCTGGTGGTGATCGGCAGCCACTGCGCCGGGCTCGACCTGCTGGTCGGCCTGCTGGAGCGGGACGGCCTCGTCGTCCGCTCGCTTGCCGTCGGCAGCCAGGGCGGGCTCGCGGCGGCCGCGCGCGGCGCCTGCGACCTGGCCGGCATCCACCTGATGGACCCGGTGACCGGCGAGTACAACGCTCCCCTGCTGCCGCCCGGCGTCACCCTGGCGCGCGGCTATGGCCGGCTGCAAGGCGTGGTGGTGCGCGCCGACGATGCGCGCTTCGCCGCTTGCACCACCGCCGCCGCGGTGGCCGCGCCCGACGACCCGAGCGTGCTGATGGTCAACCGCAACGCCGGCAGCGGCACGCGCGTGCTGATCGACCGCCTGCTCGGCGGGCGGCGTCCGCCGGGCTTCGCGCATGCACCGAAATCGCACAACGCGGTGGCCGCAGCCGTCGCGCAAGGCCGCGCTGATTGGGGCGTCGCGATCGACACCGTGGCGCGCGATTACGGCCTGCGCTTCCTGCCGCTGCAGGCCGAGCAGTACGACTTCGCCATCCCCGAGGCTCGCCTGGCTCGGCCGGCCGTGCAGCGCTTCCTGGAGCTGCTGCGCGCACCTGCCACCCGCGACGCCTTGCGCGAGAAGGGCTTCGAGCCCGCGTGACGACCGCGGCGGTGATCTTGGCCGGCGGCCTCGCGCGGCGCATGGGCGGCGGCGACAAGTCGCGCCTGCTGGTCGGCGGCCGCAGCATCCTGGCGCGCACCGTCGACTGCCTGAGGCCGCAGGTGGACCGGATCGCGATCAACGCCAACGGCGACCCGGCCCGTTTCGCCGATTTCGAGCTGCCGGTGCTGCCCGACACGCTGCCCGGCAACCCCGGCCCGCTCGCCGGCGTGCTGGCCGGGCTCGACTGGGCTGCGGCGGAGGGTCAGGCGTGGCTGGTCAGCGTGTCCGGCGACTGCCCCTTCCTGCCCGGCGACCTCGTCGCCCGGCTGCACGGGGCGCGCGGCACCGGACGAATGGCCGTCGCCGCCTCGGCTGGCCGCACGCATCCCGTGATCGCGCTCTGGCCGGTCGATTGCCGCGACGAGCTGCGCGAGTTCCTGTCGGCCGGTGAGCGTAAGGTCGGCGCCTTCACGGCGCGTCTCCGCGGGGGTGTGGCCGAGTGGCCCGTCACGCAGATCGACCCCTTCTTTAACGTGAACTCGCCGGAGGACCTGGCGACAGCTGAGCGGCGAGCGGGTTGAGAGCCGCTTTCACGGCGCTCGTCGGTGGCACTGAGACAGAAAGGGGCTGGTTGTGACCGCGTTTGCCAGATTGAACATCGTCGGCGACGAACTGATCCGGATCAATCTTGAATTGTCCGGGTGCGATCTGAACTTCAGAAACTTCTTTGCGCAAATGTTTGGACCGTTCACCATCACGTCCAAAACAGGTGACAGCACTCGCATCGACTGCACAACGCGTTCCGGGAACCTGTATGTCCTGTGGACCCTTATCGGAGAAACTATAACCAGCTTCAAATGGAACGATGGTATCGAGCTGACCTTTTCTGACGGCTCTACCATTCGCAACCGGTCTGAGCCGGGCAAGATACAAGGAGCATTCCAGAGCAGCGATCACACGATCTATCAAGAGTACCTAAGGAACTGGCCGCGACGTCTGCACAGGCTTCATCGAAGCCTGCGCCTTTGACCCTTACAGTGTCGCCAGCACGCTCTCGGCCTTGCTCACCTCAAATCCGCCGGGCTGCTCGATGGCCAGCGAGCTCACGACCTTGTCCTGCACCACCATCGCGAACCGCTGGCTGCGGATGCCCATGCCCCGCGCCGTCAGATCGAGTTCGAGCCCGAGCGCCTTGGTGAACGCGGCGGCGCCGTCGGCCAGCATCAGGATGCGCCCGTCCACACCCTGGTCGCGCGCCCAGGCGCCTAGTACGAAGGCGTCGTTGACCGCCATGCAGGCGATCGTGTCGACGCCCTTCTCCTGCAGCGCCTCGATGTTCTGCAGGTATCCCGGCAGATGCCGCGCGCTGCAGGTGGGCGTGAACGCACCGGGCACCGCGAACAGCACCACTTTCTTCGCCCCGAACACGTCGTCGGTCGAGATCTCCTTGGGACCTTCCGCGGTCACCATCGTCAGCTTGGTGCTTGGAATGGTGTCGCCGACCTTGATCATGGGCGTGTGTCCTTCACGGTGATTAGCGAGTTCGTAGCCGCAGCCCGAGATGGTGTCACCTTCCCGCTTGCTCCAGCGCTATGGTGGGCCAACATGACCACCATGATCGACGCCGCCTCTCTCACCGGACAATTGCTGATCGCCATGCCGGCGATGGACGACCCACGCTTCGCCCAAAGCGTGATCCTGGTTTGCGCCCACACCGACGAGGGCGCGATGGGCATCGTGCTCAACCGGCCGCTCGCCAAACCGAGCTTCGACGCCCTGCTCAAGCAGCTCGACGTGGAGCCGACCCCGCCCGCCCGGCAGATCCGGCTGTGCGAAGGGGGCCCGGTCGATCATGGCCGCGGCTTCGTGCTGCACACCGCGGATTGGACCGGCGACGGCAGCCTGCAGGTCGCCGACGACCTGGCGCTGACGGCCAGCCTCGACATCCTGCACGAGATCGCGCTCGGCCGCGGTCCGCGCGAAGGGCTGCTGGCGCTGGGCTATGCGAGCTGGGGCCCGGGCCAGCTCGACCGTGAGATGCAGGACAACGTCTGGCTCAGCGCGCCCGTCGCGCACGACGTGCTGTTCGACGCCGAGTACGATACCAAGTGGCGCCGGGCGATGGCGATCCTGCGCATCGACCCGCTCCTGTTGAGCGGCGCCGCCGGCCACGCCTGATCGCCCCCGCTCCTTCGGCCAAATCGCCGCAGGCGAACCTACCAGACGAACGAGCCGATTGCCGCCACCGGCGACAGTCCGGCCTGTTGGGCTTCGGCCTCGATCGCCGCACGATCCTCGCCCAGGTGCTCGCCGTGCAGCCCGCCGAGCACCCAGCACGCATCCACGCCGACCGCCGCGGCGCCGGCGATGTCGGTGCGGAGCGCGTCGCCCACCGCCAGCACGCGCGGCTTCGGCACCTGCAGCATGTCCAGCACCGGTCCGTAGATCAGCGGGTCGGGCTTGCCGATGTCGCGTACGTCGCCGCCCATCGCGGCGTAGCGCCGGGCCAGGGTGCCGGCGCAGACGACGCGGACGCCGCCGCGGATCACCTCGAGATCCGGGTTGGCGCAGATCATCGGCAGGCCGGCCGCCGCGCATCGGCGCAGCTCGTCGTCGTAAGCGGCCGGGTCGGTCGGGTTGGCGTGGTCGTCGGGGCCGGTGTTCAACACGCAGCTCGCCCCTTCCGGCGTGTCCAGCACCTGGAGCGGCAGTCCCTGCATCACGTTGCGGTCGCGCGCCGGACCGAGGTGGTACACCCGGTCGCCGAGCGCCTGCGACCAGGCGTCCGGCCGGTCGCGCAGCAGCAGGAACGACGCCTCGCCGGACGTCATTACGCCGTCGTACAACCCATCCTCGATGCCCATCTTGCTCAGCTGCCGCCGCACCGGCTCGCCCCGGCGGGGCGCATTCGACAGCAGCACGATCCGCTTGCCCGCCCGCCGCAATTCCGCCAGGCAGTCACAAGCGCCGGGGTAAGGGCGCACCCCGTCATGCACCACGCCCCAAAGATCGAGGATGAGGCCGTCATAGCCGGCCGCAAGCTCGCCATCCCGCGAACGAACCTCACGCTGCCGTCCCCACCGCGGCAGCCACGTTCGGCAGACCGGCCGCGCGCAACGCCGTCCGCAGCTCGCGTTTCAGCCGTCCCACCATCGCCGGGCCCTCGTAGGTGAATGCCGTGTAGACCTGCACCAGGCTCGCCCCGGCCTGCAGCTTCGCAAGCACGTCCGCCCCGCTGCCGACCCCGCCGCAGCCGATCAGCACCAGGCGGCCGGCCGCGAGCCGGTAGGCCCGCGCCAGCACCGCCGTGCTGAGCGCGAGCAGCGGCGGCCCGGACAGCCCGCCCGCCTGCCCCGCCTGCGCCGAGCGCAGCGTCGCCGGACGCGCGACGGTGGTGTTGCCCACCACGAGGCCCTCGACGCCATGCGCCACCGCGGCCTCGACCACCGCCTCCAGCCCCGCCTCCGACAGATCCGGCGCCACCTTGACCAGCAGCGGCGGTCGCACCGGGACCGCGGCCCGCACGGCGGCCAGGATGCGCCGCAGCTGCACCTCGCCCTGCAGGTCGCGCAGGCCCGGCGTGTTCGGCGAGCTGACGTTGATCACCACGTAGTCGGCATGCGGCGCCACCGCGGCAATCAGCGCCGGGTAGTCGCGGTCCGGATCGGCGCCTTCCTTGTTGATCCCGACATTGGCGCCGACCGGTGCGGCACGGCGCCGTGGCCGCAGGCTCGCCAGCTGCGCCACGTAGGCATCGAGCCCGCGATTGTTCAGCCCGTAGCGGTTGATCACCGCCCGGTCCGCCTCCAGCCGAAACACCCGCGGCGCCGGATTGCCCGCCTGCGGCCGCGGCGTCACCGTCCCGGTCTCGACGAAGCCGAAGCCGAGCCGCGACAGGCCGCGCACCGCCACCGCATCCTTGTCGAACCCGGCCGCCAGCCCGATCGGGTTGCGAAACCGCAGCCCCATCGCCTCGGTCTCCAGGCCCGCATCGCTGCCAAGCTCGCGCCCGGCCAGGCCGAGGCGCAGCGCCAGCACGGCCCAGCGATGCGCCCGCTCGGCGTCCATCCGGCGCAGTAAGGGGGTCAGGGCGGTGGCGAGTGCAGGAACCATGGCGCGGGCTGTCTGCCTGATCCCGGCTCGCTTGAGAAGTGCGGGCCGCCCCGGTAGGGTCCGGCCGCCCGGACGAGAGCCATGTGGAAAGAGCCGTATCTCGAGACTTGCTGCCGCGCCGCGCTGCATCGCCTGGTGCTGGCCGCCGATGACGGCCGCCCGCCGCAGCTGAAGGATGGCCCGTGCCTCGAGCGCCTGGCCGGAATGGGCTTCGCCGCGACCCGGCCGGACGGCCGTTTCACCACCACCCCCGCCGGCCGCGCCCGCCACCGCAGCGAGATCCTGCACGCCGGCCCGGCGAGATGACGGCCGGGGCGGCACCCCGCGTCCGGCTCGAGGCGCTCGACGCCTATCGCGGGCTCGCCGCACTTTGGGTCGTCCTTTACCACGTCCTGCTGCGCTACCCGCATTTCATGGCGGGCCGCGATACCCCCGCCGAGCCGCTGCTGCCGGGTCTCACCGCGCTCGATCTCGGCGTGGTCCCGGTGCTTTGGTTCTTCCTTATCAGCGGCTTCGTGATCAGCTGGACGGTGGACCGCTGCAAGACGCCGGCCGACTTCATCGTTAGCCGGGTGTCCCGCATCTACCCGGCCTACTGGGCCTCGTTGCTGCTGACTGTCGCCGTTGTCGGGCTATGGCCGCTCCCGGGCGCCGCGCCGTCGCTGCGGGACGTGCTGGTCAACGCGACCATGCTGCAGGCCTACGTCCTCGTGCCGAACGTGGCCGGCGTTTACTGGAGCCTCGCGGTCGAGTTGATGTTCTACGCCTACACGCTGGCGTTGTTCGCGGCCGGCCAGTGGCATCGCGTGCGTTGGGCCGCGCTGGCTTGGGCACTGCTTTGCCTCGCCGACGCCATCATGGGCCAGGTCGGACTCGTCCTGCCATGGCGTGCGCGCCAGCTCCTGCTGCTGCCCTATGCCACGTTCCTGGTCGCGGGCATGATGCTGTACCAGCTTTGGCGCGGGCAACACCGAGGCTGGTCCGTTGCCACGATCGCGGTTTGCCTCGTCACGATCTTTGTCGCCTTTCCGCCGGGGCCGGCGCTCGTGTGCGTGGCCGCGATGGGCCTCATCCTCGGCGCCTCCCGCGGCCACTTCAGTTGGCTCGCGACCGCACCGCTGGTTTGGCTCGGCTCCGTGTCGTACTCGCTCTATTTGGTTCACGAGTATCCGGCCTACGTCGTCCTTCGCGCGGCCGACCGAGCAGGCTGGCCGCATTGGCTGGCGGTCGCGGCGGCACTCGGCCTGGTGCTGGGCTTGGCAACGGTGGTCAGCTACGGCGTCGAGCGGCCGGCGCTGCGGGCGATCCGGCGTGGATGGCAGCATCGTGCCGCCATCCTGGAACAATCTGTTAAACCCAGTTGACCAGTGATGAGCAATTCACCGAAATTAACGTAAAGGTGAACTTTCCTAGTTGCATTGGCCATAATTCCTAGCTTAGATGGTCCGGCTCAATCTTGAGATTCGGGGCTGCGTCTTGAAACACGACGACATCTGGCGGGCCCTGGACACCCTCGCGGCCGAGTACCGGCTTATCTGCATCCGGCCTTGCCAAGCGGTCGGGCCTCGACCCCACCACCTTCAACCCCAGCAAACGCCGCATGCCCGATGGCCGCGCTCGGTGGCCGAGCACCGAAAGCCTGGCCAAGGTGCTCGACGCCACCGGCGCCAGCCTCGAGCAGTTCACCGCGCTCGTCACCGGCACCCGTACCGTCGGCTCCGCCCGGCCGCCCCGGCGCATTCCGCTGCTCGGCTTCGCGCAGGCCGGCAACGCGGGCTTCTTCGACGATGCCGGCTTTCCGGTCGGCGCCGGCTGGGACGAGATGAGCTTGCCGGAGATCGGCGACCCGCATGCCTATGGGCTGGAGATCGCCGGCGACAGCATGGAACCGGTGCTGCGCGACGGCGACACCGTGGTGGTGTCGCCGGCCGCCCCGATCCGCCGCGGCGACCGCGTCGTCGCCCGCACGGTTGCCGGCGAGGTCATGGCCAAGCAGCTCGCCCGCCGCTCGGCCAAGCGCATCGAACTCCGCAGCCTCAACCCCGCCCACCGCTGACCGCAGCTTCGATTTGGCCGAGGTGGCGTGGGTGCACCGGATCATTTGGTCCAGCCAATAGCGGCCGGCAGCGCCCCCCTTTCCCTCGACCGCGACCCGCGTCACCATGGCCTCCTTGTCAACGGAGGCCGCCGCCGATGCGTGCACTCGCCCTGCTGCTGCTGTTGCTGCCCGGCGTGGCCCGCGCCGCCGAGCCCGTCGATCTCGCCTTGGTGCTGCTCAGCGACGTCTCGCGCAGCGTCGACGACACCGAGTTCCAGATGCAGAAACAGGGCTATGCCGCGGCGTTCCAGGACCCGCGCGTGCTCGCCGCCATCCGCAACGGCGCGATCGGCGCCATTGCGGTCGCCTACGTGGAGTTCGCCGGGTCGTACGAGGTCAAGACGGTGATGGAGTGGCGCGTAGTCCGTGATCCGGACAGCTTGCGCGCCATGGCGGATGCGATCGAGGGGGCGCCACGCTCCTTTTGGGGCCGCACCAGCATCAGCGCCGGCATCGACCGCTCGATGCAGTTGCTGGCCGAGGCGCCGGTCGAGACCACGCGGCGGATCATCGACGTGGCCGGGGACGGCACCAACAATGCCGGCCGGGAAGCGGTGGCCGCCCGCGACGACGCGGTTGCGGCGGGCGTCACCATCAACGGCCTCGCCATCATCAACGACCATCCGGTCAGCTACACCTATGCCCATGTGCAGCCGCCGGGCGGCTTGACCGAGTGGTATCGCACCAATGTCGTGGGCGGCCCCGGCAGCTTCGTCGTCGAGGTGCACGAGTTCCCGGCGTTCGGCGAGGCGATGACCCGCAAGCTGATTAACGAGATCGCCACGCTGGCGCCCGCGAAGTCACCCTCGTAACCGTTGCCGGTGGGCGTGAGCCCATCGCGGCAGGCAAGGACCGCATCCAATGGGCCTCCTCGTCGAAGGCCGCTGGCAGGACCAGTGGTATGACACCAGCAAAACCGGCGGCGCCTTTCAGCGCAGCGAAAGCCGGTTTCGCCACCAACTCGGCGACGAGCGGTTCCCCGCCGAGCCCGGCCGTTACCGCCTGTATGTTTCGCTCGCCTGCCCGTGGGCTCACCGCGCGCTGATCTTCAGGGTGCTGAAGGGGCTCGAGGACATGATCCCGCTCAGCATCGTGCATTGGCATATGGCCGAGCAGGGCTGGACCTTCAAACCCGGCCCGGGCGTCGTGCCCGATCCGGAGGGCGCCCGCACCCTGCACGAGATCTACACCCGTGCCGACCCCACCATCACCAGCCGCGTCACCGTGCCGGTGCTTTGGGATACGCAGTCGCGCACCATCGTGAACAACGAGAGCGCCGAGATCATCCGCATGTTCAACACGGCGTTCGACGGGCTCGGCGCCAAGCCCGGCGACGCCTACCCGGAAGCGCTGCGGCCCGAGATCGACGCGCTCAATGCCCGCATCTACGATTCCGTCAACAACGGCGTCTACAAGGCCGGTTTCGCCACCACGCAACAGGCCTACGAGGCGGCCGTCCACCCGCTGTTCGAGACGCTGGACTGGCTGGAGGATCAACTCGCGCACAGGCGATACTTGTGCGGCGACGCCATTACCGAAGCCGATTGGCGGCTGTTCACCACCCTGGTGCGCTTCGACGCGGTCTATGTCGGGCACTTCAAGTGCAACCTCCGCCGCCTCACCGACTACCGCAATTTGTGGGGCTATGCGCGCGACCTCTACGCCCAGCCCGGCATCAAGGCGACCGTCGATTTCCTCCACATCAAAGGCCACTATTACATGAGCCACCCGACCATCAATCCGCACGGCATCGTCCCCGCCGGCCCGCTGCTCGACTGGGACTCCCCGCACCTCCGCGAGCGCGGGGTGCGATACGCCTGATGGAGATCCGCAACCTCGGCCGCTCCGGCCTGCGCGTCTCGGCGATCGGCCTCGGCTGCAACAATTTCGGCGGCCGCATTGACCTCGACGCCAGCCGCAAGGTGGTGCACGCCGCGCTGGACGCCGGCATCACCCTGTTCGATACCGCCGACGTCTACGGCGAACGCGGCGGCTCCGAGACGGTGCTGGGCGAACTGCTCGGCCACCGGCGCAAGGATATCGTGCTGGCCTCCAAGTTCGCCATGCCGATGGACGACGCCGAGACGTTGAAGGGCGCCAGCCGCCGCTACATCGTCGCCGCCGTCGAGGCCAGCCTCAAGCGGCTGCGCACCGACTGGATCGACCTGTACCAGCAGCATTTCCCGGACCCGCTCACCCCGGTCGAGGAAACGTTGCGGGCGCTGGAAGACCTCACCCGCGCCGGCAAGATCCGCTATTACGGCTGCAGCAACTTTCCGGCTTGGCAGGTGGTGGAGGCGGCCTGGACCGCGCGCAGCAACAACATGGCCGGCTTCGTATCCTGCCAGGACGAGGTCAGCCTGGTTGTCCGCCGGCACGAGACCGATTTGATGCCGGCCATGCGCGCTTACGGTCTGGGCCTGCTGCCCTACTTCCCGCTCGCCAGCGGTTTGCTGACCGGGAAATACAAGCGCAACACGCCGATGCCGGACGGTGCGCGCCTGACCAAGACCGCACGCCTAGCCGACAAGTACCTGACCGAGAAGAACTGGGCCATTGCCGAGAAGCTGGATGACTTCGCGACGTCGCGCGGCCACACCATCCTCGAGCTCGCCTTCTCGTGGCTGCTGTCGCGCGCGCCGGTCAGCAGCGTGATCGCCGGCGCCACCAAGCCGGAGCAGATCGCCGCAAACGTCGCCGCGGGCGGCTGGAGGCTGACCCCCGACGAGATCGAAGAGGTCGACGGGATCACCGGCCCACCATCGTAACGGCACCCGTTAGCTTCGTCCTCACGAAGTCGCGGGGTCTCAAACCCGGCTCATTGCCGGGCGCTGAGACCTGGCGACGCGGCGAATGACGCCGGTCGGGGGGAGTCTCCACGATGCCAACGGACCCGGCAGACGCCTCGGCAACAGCCGTCGAGTTGGAGATCGTGCCGGTGCTGGAAGAGCGCCTGCACGTGACCAAGCGCACGGTCGAAAGCGGGCAGGCGCGCGTCCACATCGGCGTATCCGAGCACGACGAGGTGGTCGAAACCGCGTTGCGCCAGCAGAGCGTCGATGTCGAGCGGGTCACGGTCGGCCGGTTCGTCGACCAGCCGCCGCCGGCTCGTCGTGAAGGCGACACGATCGTCGTGCCGATCATCGAGGAACGTGTGGTGGTAGAAAAGAGGCTGTTCCTCAAGGAGGAACTGCGCATCCGCATCGACGAGACCCGCCACCTCGATACGCAAACCGTCACGTTGCGTCGCGAGCACGCCGAGGTTGAGCAGACTCCGGTTCCGAACAACCGTGAAAGGACGACGACATGAGCGACAGTACCCATGATGCACCGCGCCTGAACCAGGCCTCCGCGCATGACACCGGCCTCTATGATCCGGCGGTGCACGACAACCAAATCGTGGCACTCTATGAGACCGACGCCGACGCCCGCGCCGCGCAAGAAACGCTGGCGAAGGCCGGCTTTGCGGCGAACTCGATGCAGGTCGTCAGCCGCGATATTGGTTCCGGCGCCGCGGCGCCGGCGCGTGAGGAGGGCGGACTCTGGAGTTCGATCAAGAGCCTGTTCGTGCCCGACGAGGAGCGCAACACCTACAACAGCGCCATTGCCCGCGGCCATGCCATGCTGGTCGTCACCCCGGACCGGACGATGGATCGGCAGCATCTGATCCACACCCTCGAGCAGACCGGTCCGCTCGACTTCGACGCCAAGCTCGAGGAATGGCGTCAGGCCGGCTATGACACGACGGGCTCGGCTGCCGGTACCCCGACCTCCAACACCGCGACCGCGGGCCATGCCGTGGATGCCGGGCTGAACACCATGCCCAGCGCCAATGCAGCCGGTGTCGCCAGCGCCGCCGCCACTCCGGCCGCCGGCCTCTCGACCGGGCACGCGGCACAGGCCCCGGGCCGCGCGGCGCCTACAACCGACACCACGGCCAAGGCCGGGGCCGCGGCGGCCCCTGCTGCGGCTAGCCGCGACACCTCGCCGGACACGATCAAGGTCATGGAGGAGCGTCTCCGCGTCGGCAAGCGCGAGGTCGCCGGCGGTGCCGTGCGGGTTCGCAGCTACATCGTCGAGCGCCCGGTCGAAGAGAACGTGCGGCTGCACCAGGAGCGCGTCGACGTCGAGCGCCGTCCGGTGGACCGGCCCGCGACCGCCGCCGATTTCGGCGCGTTCCAGGAGCGCACCATCGAGGCCCAGGCGACCTCCGAGGAGGCCGTCGTTAGCAAGGAAGCACGCGTCGTGGAGGAAATCGGGTTGAACAAGCAGGAAAGTGACCGGACCGAAACCGTCCGGGACACCGTGCGCAAGACCGAAGTCGAGGTCGAAGGCGCCGGCGACGCAGCAGCGCAGAAGGGCTCGTTGCCGGGCAATGCCGCGTCCAATCCGAACTCGACCCCGGGTGCCACCACCAGCGGCGCCAACGCACCGCGCAAGTAGCGGCCGGCCGATCAGGCCGCTTCACTGTCACGCGGGCCGAAGCCCTTCCGGTATACCGGGAGGGCTTCAACGCGGCATCGGCCCGGACAGGCCCGGATCGGCCCTGAACTCCTCGACCAGGAAGTCGATCACCGCTCGCGATCGCGGCGCTAGGTTGCGCTGGCTTGGGTAGACGGCATGGACCGGAGCCGCCGCGGCGCGCCAGTTCGGCAACACGACCTGTACCGCACCCGTGGCAAGCTCGCGTTGCAGCAGCCAGCTCGAGGTGACCGCCAAGCCCATCCCGGCGATAACCGCGACCCGCACCGCTTCGGCGCTGTCGGTGCGGAAGCGCCCGTGCACGCGGATGCTGCGGGGGCCGTCGGCGCTTTCCAGCTGCCACAGATCTGGATGCGGCTGCCGGTCTTGCAGGATGCACTCGTGCCCGGCGAGGTCCTCCAGCGTCGCCGGCACGCCATGCCGGGCGAGGTACTCGGACGACGCCATCACCGCCCGCGACACCACGCCGATGCGTCGTGCGATCAGCGACGCCTCGCTGATGTCGCCGACCCGCACCGCCACGTCCACGCCGTCATGCACGAGGTCGGCCGGGCGGTCGTCGAGCCGCAGGTCCACCTCGAGCTTCGGGTAGCGGGCCAGCAGGCTCGGCAGCCTCGGTGCGATCACCACACGCCCGAACGTGACGCTGGAGCTGACCCGGACCAACCCGGCCGGCCCGTCATGGTGGCTGCCGACCGCGCTCTCGGCCCGCTCCACCGCCTCGAGCACGGCGCGCGCCGGGCCCAGCAGATCAAGCCCGTCGGCCGTGAGTGCCAGGCTGCGCGTGGTCCGTTGCACCAACCGCGCGCCTAGGTGGGATTCGAGCGCGCTCACCTGCCGCGACACCGCCGGCTGGGTGAGCCCGAGCTCCCGCGCGACGGCCGAGAACGATCCGGATTCCGCCACCCTGACGAACACCCGAAACCCTGCCAGCAAGTCCATCTCAGTCTGCAGCCTCCGGCGCGCAACGCCTGCCTAGGGGCGGGATCCACTCGCTTAGCCCGTGACCACCAAACCGTAACCACGGGCGGCCTTGCGCGCGCACTGCCGTTCGCCGATTTAACTGGACTGCCACCATGTGAGGTTCACCATGTCCGTTGACGTCAAGTATCGCACCTCAGCCACCGCCCATGGCGGCCGCGACGGCGAAAGCCGCACCGATGACGGCGCGCTGGCGGTCAAGCTGGCGGTGCCGAAGGAGATGGGCGGCCCAGGCGGCGGCAACAATCCCGAGCAGCTGTTTGCCGCCGGGTATGCGGCTTGCTTCCTGGGCGCGATGAAGTTCGTGGCCAGCCAAAACAAGGACGGCACGCAGGTCCCGAACGATGCCGCGGTCCAGACGATGGTCGGCATCGGCCCGCGCTCCGAAGGCGGCTTCGGCCTCGACATCGAACTCAAGGTCACCCTGCCCGGCGTCGACCATGCCGCCGCCGAGGCACTGGTCCAGAAAGCGCACGAGGTCTGCCCCTACAGCAACGCGACCCGCAACAACGTGCCCGTCCGGTTGAGCGTCGCCTGATGATCACCGCCGCCGAATGGGACCCGGCAAGACCGGCCGAGCTTCCCGGGGGCGGCGGCACGATGCGCCACGTGGCCATCAAGGCCGGCCACGTGGCAACGCGGCACCATCACGACCACGAGCAGTTCCTGTTCGTGGCCGCCGGTGCCGGCCGGCTCGAATGCGAAGCCGGCAGCATCCCGCTGCATCCCGGCACCGCCCTGCATTTGCCAGCCGGCGATTGGCACAGCGCCGAGTTCACCGCCGACACCGTGCTGATCGAGTTCAATCTCGCCCCCGCCTGACCACGACAGGCTGACCGAGCCGGGCCGTCTCAGGCCCGGTAAAACGGCGCATCCCCCAGGATCGTCACCCGCGTCCCGCTCCGCGTGTGCGGGAAGTAGTCCCAGAGCGCCTTGTGCTGCGCCGAGCGGTTATCCCAGAACGCGACCGAGCCCTCCGCCCAGCGGAACCGGCAGGCGAATTCGGGTGTCTCGATGTGCCGAAACAGAAACGCCAGCAACGCGTCGCTTTCCGGCCTGCTCAGCTCGTTGATCCGCGTGGTGAAGAAGGAGTTCACGAACAAGGCTTGCTTTCCGGTCACCGGATGGGTGCGCACGACCGGGTGTACCGCCTGCGGATAGACCCGGTCCCGGTCGTCGTTGCCGTAACGGCCGCGGTAGAAGTGCTCGCTCGCATGGGTCGCCGTCAGGCCGGCCAGCAGCGTCCGCATGGGCGTCGAAAGCGCTTCGAACGCGGCGACCATGTTCGCGAACAGCGTGTCGCCCCCGACGTCCGGCAGCACCCGCATGTGCAGGATGCTGCCCATCGGCGGCTCCGCCTCGCACGAGACGTCGGAGTGCCAGCCCTCGCCGTTGACGAACTTCGAGTTGGCGTCGGCATGGATCACCATGACCTCGGGGTGGCCAGGCGCCGACGGCGCGGCGGGATGCACGTGCAAGGTGCCGAACATGCGGCCGAACGCCATCTGCTGGGCGTGGTCCATGGTCTGGTCGCGGAAGAACACCACCATGTTCTCCATCAGCGCGTCGTGCACGATGCCGAACGCCTCGTTGCCGAGCGGCCGTGACAAGTCGATGCCGTGGATCTCCGCGCCGATCACCGGCGTGACTTTCCTGATCGTGATCTGATCCCTCATGCTCCGTCCCTCCTATTGGTGGTGGGCCGATTCACCTGACTGATGGGATGCCTCTGTCAGGATCGGACCACTAACTCCCCTCGCCGGCGGCGGCATCGGCAAAGAACAGGTCGCGCCAGCTGTCCGGGAGGTCCTTGATGGCGCCGGTCGCATGCATGAAGCGGGCGAACGCCGTCATGCGCTTGGGCGCCGTGGTCCACTCGTTTTCCGGGCGGCGGATCATATCGGCCGCCTGTTCCGGGCTCAGCCGCGCCTTCTCCAACCGGACCCAAACGGACGCGGCTGCGGCCGGGTCGTTGCGGATGGCCGCCATCGCCCGCTCGAGCGCGGCCCGGAACGCCTGCAGCACGGCCGGGTGCGCATCGGCGTAGCGGGTCGTGGTCCACACCACGTTGAAGGTGTGCGGGCCGCCCAGCACGTCGTAGCTGTTCAGCACGCGGTGGATGCGCGGGTCGGCCGCCTCCTCGTACATGAACGGCGCCGAGGTAAAGTGGGCCGTCACCTCCGAGCCCCCGCTCAGAAGCGCCGTTTCGCCGTCCGGATGCCCCATCGAGACCGTCAGCGGATCCAGCCGATACTGCTGGCCGGCACCGAACGCCTGCTCGGCCGCCATCTGCAGCACCACCGCCTGGATCGACACCTTCACGCCGGGCAGGGCAATCCGGTCGGCGGGACCGAGGTCGCGGATCGATTGCACGTCCGCCCGGTTCGACATCAGCCACATCGGCATGTTGCCCAGTGCCGCCACGCCGCGCACCCGCAGGCTGCTCCGCGTGCGGCTCCAGAGCGTCAGCATCGGCCCGGCGCCGCCGGCGGCGAGGTCGATGTTGCCCGAGATCAGCGCGTCGTTGATCGGCGGCCCGCCGGTGAACGTCACCCACTCCGGCACGAGATCGAGCCCGCGCGCCTTGCCCTCGGCTTCGAGCAAGCCACGATCCTGCATCAGGATCAGCGGCAGGTAGGACAGCCCGAACTGCCGCGCGATCCGCACCGGCTCGGCCCGCACGGCGCCGGTCGCGCCGGCGAGCGCGAGCAGCACCACGGCCGCCACCATCCTCGCCACTCTGCTTTGGCCCGACACCGAAATCTCCCGAACTTTAGTCCAGCCTATCCGCCCGCACCCGGCCTGTCAGCCGGCAGGCGGAACCGGCCGCGACTCACCACCCGCTTGACCCTCCGGCCGGCACCGGTGTTCTTGCCTGGCATGTCCAGCCCGCCCGCCTCCCCTCGCCTGGGCGTCGTCATCGGCGCCGACAGCCTTCGCGGCCGGCGCTCCGGGGTCGGCCGCATGACCCTCGAGGTCGTCGACGCCGTCCGACGGCGGCCCGAGATCGCGGCCCTCCGCCTGCTGATCGGCGACCGCCTGCACGACCCGGACCGGGTGCTTGCCGAGCTCGCCGCCCTGCCGCCGGACGCCGCCTTCGAGCCGCCGCCCGGACGCCGCCCGGGGCGACCCGGGCTTCTGCTCCGCACCAAGCGGCTCGTCGCCAACGTCCCCGGCGTGCAGCCGATGCGGCGGCTGAAGACCCGTGTGGCCGCCCGAGCCGAGCTGCGCGAGCTACGCGCCGCCGGCGGCGGCAAGACCGTCTATCACGAGCCGAACATGATCCCGCAGGCGTTCGGCGGCCCGACTGTCGTGACCGTCAACGACCTGTCTTGGCATCATCACCCCGAGTACCATCCGCAGGATCGGCTGGACTGGATCGCCCGCAATCTCCGCCGCACCCTGGCCGACGCCACCCGGTTCGTCGCCATCTCGCATTTCACCGCCGGCGCGCTGACGCAGGAGCTGGGCGTCGACCCGGCCCGCATCGACGTGGTGCCGCTCGCCGCCGGCGCCCAGTTCGCGCCGATGACGGCCGAACAAGCGGCCGCCACGCTCGCCGCGCACGCGCTGCGCGACCGCAGCTACGTGCTCAGCGTCTCGACCCTCGAGCCGCGCAAGAACTTCGACCGGCTGGTCGCGGCGCACCTGGCGCTGCCGGAGGCATTGCGGCGGCAAGTGCCGCTGGTGATCGTCGGCGGCGCCGGCTGGGGCACGACGCTCGGCAGCGCCGCGGTGGACCGCGCCCGCGCCGACGGCAGCCTGCGCCTGCTCGGCCACGTGGACGATGCCGGGCTGGTCGCGCTGTATGCCCGCGCCGCGGTGTTCGCTTATGTCAGCCTGTACCAGGGCTTCGGACTGCCGGTGATCGAGGCGATGGCGACGGGTTGCGCCGTGCTCGCTTCCGCCACCACCGCCACCGGCGAGACGGCCGGAAACGCCGCCGAACTGGTCGACCCGGGCGACGTGGGCGGCATCGCGGCGGGGCTGCGGCGCATCCTCGAGGACGACGCACATGCCGAGCTGCTGCGCCGCCGGGGCGCCGCCCACGC
Organism: uncultured Alphaproteobacteria bacterium; assembly: GCA_963792675.1. Lineage (GTDB taxonomy): Bacteria > Pseudomonadota > Alphaproteobacteria > Acetobacterales > Acetobacteraceae > JBBROS01. The sequence goes on along the minus strand of CAWBWT010000002.1, from coordinate 2,233,307 downwards.
CGAAGGCTTCACCTGGGACCGCACCGCGACGGCGCTGATCCGCAGCTGGCGCGCCGCACTCGGCTGAGCCCCTGGTCACGACCGGCGGCCACCCAACATGGCATCCATGATCACGCCCGATCCCATCCGGCCCGGCCAGGAAAGCGTCTGGACCTTTCCGCGCCCCGCCGTCGCCGAGCCCTGCGGCCGCCATATCCGCATCGTCCACCGCGGCGTCGTCCTCGCCGACACGCGGCGCAGCATCCGCACGCTCGAGACCAGCCATCCGCCGAGCTACTACATCCCGCCGGCCGACATCGACATGGCGCTGCTGCACGAGACCGGGCGCCAGTCCTTCTGCGAGTGGAAGGGCGACGCGACCTATTTCGATGTGCAGATCGGCGGCGCCGCGCTGCGGAATGCCGGCTGGAGCTACCCGGCCCCGAGCCGAAGTTTCACCGCCTTGCGCAACCACGTGGCTTTCTACGCCGCCCCGTTCGACGAGTGCACCGTGGACGGCGAGCGGGTGGTGCCGCAGTCGGGCCCGTTCTACGGCGGCTGGATCACCTCGCACGTCGCCGGGCCGTTCAAGGGCGAGCCTGGCACGTCGTTCTGGTGATCGGCGGCTAGCCGCAGCCCCGCATCAGCGGACCAGCAGCTTCGTCAGCCTGCGGACATCGTCCAGCGCCGGCAGATCGGCCACCATCGCGACCACCTGACGGACCGACGACGCGTCCAGCCCGCCGTACCCCGCGCATTCGGCGAACTTCGCCGCGACCTCGTCCCAGCTCATCGGATCGGCCGGGCTGCCCTTGCCGAAATCGGCCCGGCCGCGCAGCACCGAGCCGTCGGTCCGATGCACCTCGATCAAGGTCGTCATCTTGTCGAAGCCCGCCGCGTCCGCCACCGGGTCCACGTGGAAGTCGACCCGCGCCATCATTGCCCGCACCTCCGGCGAGACGACCGTCGCGTCGGTGTAGTCGCGGAGGCCGGCACGCCGGCGCAGCAGCAGGATCGCCATGGAGAACGGCATGGAGAACTTCGCCTGCAGCTCGTCCTTGGGGTCGTTGTGCAGCAAGGTGGTCGGCATATGACGGTTGGTCCCGACCCGCACCGAAACCACCTGTTCCGGCCGGATATCGTGCTCCTCGATCAGCCGCGACAGCAGCGACATGCCAGGATGGGTCAGCGACCCCGACGGGTATGGCTTGATCGAGATGCCCGGCGTCGCGAACGTCCAAGGCGCTCCCAACCGTCCGCGGATCGCCGCGTCGTCGTAGCCGCCGGCGGCGGCATTGTAGAAGCCGCGCCGCGCTTCCAGAACCGTCGAGGTGGCCGACCAGCCGCGCCGCACCAGGTCCGCCGCCAGCACCCCGCTTTCGGCCGAGCGCCCGGGATGGAACGGCTTGGTCATGCTGCCGAAATTCTCGCGCAGCCCGGCGGATTGGCTGCCGGCCAGGCCGAGCACCAGCGCCGTACGGTCCGCGTCCATGCGCAGCAGATTGGCAGCACCCGCCGCGGCGCCGAACGTGCCGCAGGTGCCGGTCGTGTGGAACCCGTCCTGGTAGTGCCGGGGCGCGGCGGCCTCGGCGACCTTGCAGCACACCTCGATCCCGACATGGTAGGCGGCGGTGAATGCCGCCCCGCTGGCGCCTTCCCGCTCCGCCACCGCGAGCACCGCCGGCAGCACGGGGGCGGTCGGGTGCATCAGCAGGCCGTACACCCGGTCGGTGGCCACCGCGAGCTGGGTGTCGTCGAAATCGTCGGCGTGGATGGCGATGCCGTTGGCGAAGGCCGAGAACCGCGCCGGCAGCCGCATCGACGTGCCGAGCACGCTGCTGTCGCCCTGCGAGAAGCCGAGATCGGCCAGGTAAGCGGTGACGATGCGCCCGCTTTCGGCGACCGATCCGGCCAAGGCGAGGCCGAGCCCGTCCAGGATCGACTTGCGGCCCAGCTCGATCACCGCGTCGGGCAGGTCGCGCAACGTCGTGCCGGCGACGAACGCGGCGACGTGGCCCGTCAGCGACGGAGTGTCAGGGCCGGCCATGCTGCCTCCGCCTCAGGTCGGAACGCCGGCCGTGGCCGGGGCGTCGTCCGCGGCGGGCCCGGCAGGCTGCGGCCGGCTCACCAGCACGTGCGCGCGCGCCAGGTCCGCGGCCCGCTCGCGCTCGCCGCGGCGCACCGCCTCCAGCAGCTCCCGGTGCTCCGCGTTCGATTTCTCCATCCGCCCCGGCGTGACCAGCGACCGGCGCCGGAACAGATGCAGCTCCTGGATCAGCCCGGCATACTGTTCCTGCAGCCGCGTGTTGCCGGCGGCGCGGACGATGTTGCCGTGAAACTCGAGATTGGCATCGTAATAGGTGTCGAGGTCGGCCGCCGCGGCTGCCGTCGCCATGGTCTCGACCAGCGCCTGCATCGTGTCCAGCACCGCCGGGGCAGCGCCGCCGGCAATGATCCAACTCGCCATCGAGAACAACGCCGCGCGCAGGTCGTAGATCTCGGCCGCCGCCCGCGCATCCACCGTGCGCACGAACACGCCGCGGTTGGCGATGCCGACCACGAGCCCGTCCCGCTCGATGGTGCGCAGCGCTTCCCGCACCGGGCCGCGGCTGATGCCGAAGCGGGCGGCGAGCTCGGCCTCGTTGAGCCGGGCGCCACCGGGGAACTCGCCGGCCATGATCAGCTTGCTCAGCTCGGCCGCCACGATCGACGACAGCGTGCTGCCGCGGCGCAGTTCCAGCAGCGTGGGCGGCGGCAGGCTCATGGGCCGACCAGCGGCCGGCTGCCGATGTTCGACAACCGGTTCACGAGCACGATGATGGCGAACGTCACCAGCAGCAAGGCGATCCCCAGCACCGAGATGGCGCCGAGATCGCCGCTTTCGTTCAGGTCGTAGATCACCACCGAAATCACCTTGGTGTTCGACGTCGTCAGCAGCACGGTCGCCGACAGCTCGCGGATCACGCCGATGAAGACGATGCACCAGGTCGCGACGATGGTGCGTTTCAGCAACGGCGCCGTGATCTGCCACAAGGCGCGCAGGCGCGAGGCGCCGAAGATGCGCGACGCCTCCTCCAGCTCGACATGCAGGCCGGTCAGCGCTGCCTGCACCTGCTGGAACCCGGCCGGAAGCTCCAAGGTGACGAACCCGACCAGCAGGATCCACAGCGTGCCATACAGCACGAAGGGCGGCCGGGCGTAGACCAGGAACAGGCCGACGCCCATGACGATGCCCGGCACGGCCAGCGGCGCCATTGCCAGGCTGGCCAGCGCCCGGTGCCCGGGAACCAGCCGGCGGCCGCTGAGATAGGCGACCACCAGCACCATCGCCGTCACGATCGTCGCGCTGCCGACACCCAGCAGCAGCGTGTTGACCATGGCGCCGCGCGTGGCCGAATAGCCCCACAGCGCGAAGGCAATGTGCTCGGTGCTCAACGTCGACCAGGACAGCGGGTCCGACAGGTTTTTTACAAGTGCCGCCTTCAGCAATGCGAAATAAGGGAGAAAAACCGGGCAGGCGAGCACCAGCAGGCACAACGCCAAGGCCGGCCAGCGCCAGACGCCCAATCGGATGCGGCGCGCGGCGCTGTTCTTGCCGCCGACCACCACGAACGAACGCCGGCCGAGCAGCCACCGCTGCATCTGCAGAACGCCGAGTGTTACCAGCAGCAGCGGGATCGACGCGGCCGCAGCGAGGTTGGTTTGCGGCGGATACTGGAACAGGCTCCAGATCCGCGTCGTCAGCGTGTGGAACCCGCCCGGCATTGCCAGGATCGCCGGCGTGCCGAACACCGTCAGCGCCTGCATGAACGCAACGAGCCCGCCGGCCAGCATCGCCGGCAGCACCAGCGGCAGCGTCACCCGGCGCATCGTCTGCCACGACCCGCCGCCCAGGATCGCCGACGCGTCCTCGAGGTCGGCCGGCAGCCGCTCGAGCGCATTGGCGAGCAAGGTGAACACGAAGGCGAAGGAGTAGCAGGCGATCACGAACACCACGCCGGTCGTGGTGTAGATGTCGAACACGTAGTCGTACTCCTCGAGCCCGAGCGCCCAGCGCCCGAACTGGTTCAGCATCCCCGAATTGGGCGCCGCCAGCAGCTCCCAGGCGATGGCGCCGAGGAACGGCGGCGTCACGAACGACGCCGTCACCAGCGCCCGGACGGCGCCAGCGGCCGGCATGTCGGTGCGCGCCACCAGCCAGGCGACCGGGGTCGCCACCGCGCAGGCGGCAAGCGCGGAGCACACGGCGATGCCGAGCGAAGTGAGCAGCGGAGTGCGGAGCGCCGGGTCGGTCACGAGCTTGGCGAGGTTCGCCAGCGTCGGCGCGCCGCTGGCGTCGGTCAGCGCGAAGTAGCCGAGCCAGCCCAGCGGCAGCAGCACCAGGATGCACAGCACGGCAGCCACCACGACGAACACCGCCATCGACGGATCGATGCGGCGCCGTGGCCCCGCCGGCGCCGGCGAGGCGATCGGCAGCGTCAGCGACGAGGCGGGCGGCATGGGCCGAACAGGGATGTCACGCAGCCGCGGCGGATGCGGCGCGGCCGGGGTGCGGCGCCATGGGATCGGTCACTACACACCGAATACTTGGGCGTAGCGTTGCTTGAGCTCGTCGGTGCCGCGCGCCAGCGCCGCCGGGTCGGCATGCAGCAGCTTGATCTCCGACAGCGGCTTGCGGCCGGCCTTCAGCACCACTTTCGGGTGGAACGAGCGGAGCCCGCCGACATCGCCCATCAGCTGCTGACACTCCTGGCTGAACAGGAAATTGGCGAACAGCCGGGCCGCATTCGGGTGCGGCGCATCCTTCAGCACCCCGGACTGACCCGGCACCAGCGGCGAGCCTTCCGGCGCGTAAACGATCTCGACCGGCTCGCCGCCCTCGCGCAGGAAGAAGCAGTTGTATTCGTTGCCGTCGGCCATCACCGAACGCTCGCCCTGCGCCACCTTCTTGGGCGGCTCGGTCGAGGATTGCACCTGCATCACCCGCTGCTTGGCGAGCTTCTCGAAAAACTCCCAGCCGAGCGCCTGCACGATGGCGTAGGTGCCGGTCAGGATGGTGCCGCTATAGGCCGGGTGGGCCTTGACCATGCGCATCCGCCATTGCGGCAGCAGCAGGTCGGCGAGGCTGTGCGGCGCCTGCTCGGGCTTCACCTGGCGGGTGTTGTAGGCCACCACGCTGAGGTGGGCCCGAACGGTGGCGAAACAGCCGTCCGGGTCCTTCTGGTCGGCTGGCCAGTACTGGCCGACATCGTCCGGCACGAACGGCGCCATCCAGCCGCGCGCCTTCCAGTCGATGAAGCTCGTGATGTCGGAGCTTTCGATCACGTCGGCCTGCTTGATGCCGCTGCCGTATTCCTGCATCAGCCGCTGCAGGATCCGCTCGGCGCCGGAGCGCTCGACCCGCAGCTTGATCTCGGGAAATTCGACGTTGAACAGCGCCGTCATCTTCTCGGCCACCGCGACGTCGACCGAGGTGTAGAAGGTAACGGCGCCCTCCTGCTTGGCAGCGGCCACCAGCGCGGGCGAGGCCTGCTGCGCCCAGGCGGGGCGCGCGGCCAGCACCGCGGCACCGGCGAGCAGGGTACGGCGGCGGATCAGCATGGCAGCGCCCGGCATTGCTCGGGCGGCAAGTGGATGCCCACCGTGCTACCCACCTCGGCCAGCGTCCGCAGCCCCGTCGTCGCCCGGATCTGGGCACCGCCCGGCAACTCGAGCAGATAGTCGCGCTGGCCGCCGAGATAGGTGTGGCGCCGAACGGTGGCGGGAAACTGGTTCGGCCTTTCCCCATTGCCCAATTGTCCGATCTCGACGTCGCCGGGCCGGATCGACACCGGCGTGTCGCCGGTCTTGCGCGGCACCGGATTGCCGCACTGGATCAGCAGCGGCCCGCAGCGGACTGCCTGGCCGTCCACCTGGCCGCGCAGGATGTTGGTGCCACCGATGAAGCGCGCCACGAATTCGGAATTGGGCTGCTGGTAGATGTCCTCCGGCGCGCCGACCTGCTCCACCCGGCCGCGGTTCATCACCACGATGCGGTCCGCCGTCGTCATCGCTTCCCCCTGGTCGTGGGTGACGTAAACGGTCGTGTAGCGCAACTCATCGTGCAGGCGGCGGATCTCGAACCGCATCTCCTCCCGCAGGTTGGTGTCGAGGTTCGACAGCGGCTCGTCCAGCAGCAGGGTCTGCGGCTCTACCACCAGCGCGCGGGCCAGCGCCACCCGCTGCTGCTGCCCGCCCGACAACTCGCCCGGCGCGCGGTCGCGCAACGGCGTCAGCTTGGCGATGTCCAGGATGCGCGTCACCTTCTGCTCGATTTCGGCCCGCGGCAGCTTCCGCACCCGCAGGCCATAGCCGACGTTCTCGGCGATCGTCATGTGCGGCCACAACGCATAGCTTTGGAAGATCATCGACATGCGGCGCTGCTCCGGCGGCACGGTCGCAGCCGGGCTCGACAGCACGCGGCCGCCGACGGTGATGGTGCCGGCATCGGGCGACATGAAACCGGCAATCAGCCGCAACGTGGTGGTCTTGCCGCAGCCGGATGGGCCGAGCAGGCAGACCAGCTCCTCGTGCGCGATGGCCAGGTCGATGCCGTCGGCCACCACCAGCGGACCGTAACTCTTGCGGATGTCGTTGAGCTCGACTGCGGCCAAGGCGTCCCTCGTTGGCGCCCTATCAGCGGCGCTTCTACGATAGCGTGGGCAGCCGGGCGCGGGCTTGTCAACTGCGAAGCAGGCCCGGGTGAACTGTTGACAATCGTCCCGTGCCGCCCGTCCATTGCCGCCAACGGGCCCGGCACGAGGACCTGCACACCGGGGGATCGACCATGACCGGACCAGCCGCCATCCGCCGCCGCGCTACCGTGACCGGGCTTGCCGCCGTCTTGCTCGCGCGCCGGCGCGCCGTTGCGGCGCCGGTCGTGACCGATGCCATCCTGGCCGCCGCGAATACCGAGGCGACGGTGGTGTTCCACACCTCGATCGAGGTCGGGCTGTGCGAAAAGATGATCGCCGCCTTCAACGCCCGCTATCCCGGGATCCGGGTGCAGCTCGAGCGCACCGGCGCCGAGCGCATCCTGCAGCGCATCAACCAGGAATACGCCAGCAACATCTACGCGGCCGACGTGGTGGAAAGCTCCGACACGGGCATGTTCGTGGACTGGAAGCAGCGCGGCTGGCTGGCGGCGTACGTGCCGGACGACGTCGCGGCGAGCTGGCCGGCCGATGAGCGCGACCCCGACGGCCGCTTCGCCGCGGTGCGCGCCTCGTTGAGCGTGCTCGGTTACAACACCAAGCAGGTGAAGGCCGAGGACGCGCCGCATGGCTTCCTCGACCTGCTGCAGCCGAAATGGCGCATGCGGCTGGTGAAGGCGCACCCGAGCTACAGCGGCTCGATCTACACCGCGACCTACGCCACGGTTCAGGCGCTGGGCTGGGACTACATGGAGAAGCTGGCCAAGCAACGCGTGATGCAGGTGCAGTCCGCCACCGAACCGCCGAAGAAGATTGCGGTCGGCGAGCGGTCGGTGATGGTGGACGGCACCGAATACGTGCTGCTGGCGATGCAGGACTCCGGCTCGCCGGTGATGCCGATCTATGCCGTCGAGGGCTCGCCGATTTTCTCCGGCATGTGCGCGGTGATGGAGCGGGCGCCGCACCCGAACGCCGCCCGGGTGTTCCAAAGCTTCCTGTTCTCGCAAGCCTGCCAACAGGTGATGTCCGATGTCGGTTTCCTGCGGTCGTTCCATCCCGGCGTGACGGAGAAAGCAGGCCGGATGCCGCTGGACAAGATCAAGCTGCTGCGCTCGACCGCCGACGAATTGGCCGCGGCGGCCGAAGAGATCAAGCGCCGCTACGCCGCCGTGTTCGGCGTTTGACGATGGATACCGCCCACCCGGCCCAAGCCGTCGCCGAAACGCTCGGTGCCTGGATCGCCGCAGCCAGTGTCCCGCCCAGCTGCGCGGCGATGGCCGGCAACCTCCTGCTCGACGTCGCCGGCTTGTGCATCGCGGCCCGGGGCGAAGCTTACGTCGGGGCGGCCATCGCCAGCGCCGAGCCGGGAACGGCGTGCACCGCGTTCGGCCACGCGGGCGGGTTCGGCGCCTATGACGCGGCGCTGGTCAACGGCACCGCGGCGCATGGCGAGGATTACGACGACACCTTCGAGGGCGGCCCGGTGCATTCCGGCGCCGTCGTCGTGCCGGCGGTGCTGGCCGCCTGCGAGCGCGAAGGTTTGCCCGGCGCCGCCGCGCTGCGCGGCATCGTGGTCGGCGCCGAGCTGATGTGCCGGCTGAGCCTGGTCGCACCGAAGGCCATCCATGCGGCCGGCTTCCATCCGACGGCCGTGCTCGGCACCCTGGCGGCCGCGGGCGGCGTTGCGGCAGCGCTCGGCCTGCCGGCGGACAGAGCGGTCGCGGCGCTCGGCATCGCCGGCAGCCTGGCGTCGGGAATCATCGAGTACCTGGCCGAGGGCACCTGGACCAAGCGCATGCACGCCGGCTGGGCGGCGCAATCGGGCATCCGCGCAGCGCTGATGGCGCGGGCGGGGTTCCTGGGGCCGCGAACGGTGCTGGAAGGCACGCACGGCTTCTTCCATGCCTTCGCGCCGTCGCGCACGGCCGATTTCGCGCCGCTGCTGGATGGGCTGGGGCGGGACTGGCTGGTGCCGTCGATCGCCTTCAAGCCCTACCCGTGCGGCACCATGACGCAGCCGTTCATCGACTGCGCCATCGCCCTGCGCGGCCGCGGCGTCGATCCGGAGCAGATCGAGGCAATCGTCTGCAACGTCGGCGAGGGCACCGTGCACCGCCTATGGGAGAAGCTGGCCGACAAACAACGGCCGCGAACGCCCTACGCCGGCAAGTTCAGCACGCCGTTCTGCATCGCGGTCGGCCTGCTCGACGGCCGCGCCGGCTTCGGCCAGTTCACCGAGGCCCGCATTGCCGATCCGGCCGTCCTCCGCCTGGCCGCCAAGGTCCGCTACGCGATCGACCCGGCAGACGAATACCCCCGCAACTTCACCGGCCACCTGCGCGCCACCATGGCCGACGGCAGCGTGCACGAACTGCGGCAGCCGCACATGCGCGGCGGGGCCCGGGCACCGCTGACCGAAGCGGAGATCGCCGACAAATATGCCGACAATGCAAGCTATGGCGGCTGGGCAGCCGAACGGGCCGAGGCGTTGCGGACCGTGCTCGCGGGGTTGTTCGAGGCCCAGTCGCTCGCCGCGCTAGATGAGGCGCGCGCGTGAGCCGGCCGCTTGCCGGCCGCACTGCGGTCGTGACCGGCGCCGCGCGCAACATCGGCCGCGCCATCGCGCTCGACCTCGCCGGCGCCGGGGCGCGGGTCGTGGTCAACGCCCGCCACTCCGTGGACCTCGTCGAGGAAACCGCCGCCCTGGTGCGCGCGGCCGGCGGCGAGGCGCTGGTGCACTTGGCCGACGTTACCGACGAAGCTGCGGTGCACGGCCTGATGGAAGCGGCGGCCGGGTTCGGCGGCGGCATCGACATCCTGGTCAACAACGCCGCGATCCGCCGCGAAACGCCGTTCGCCACCCTGCCCTACGCCGAATGGCGCGAGGTGTTGGCGGTGATCCTCGACGGCGCCTTCCTGTGCACGCAGGCGGCGCTGCCCTGGCTGCGGCACTCGCCGGCCGGCGCGGTGGTCAATATCGGCGGCCTGTCCGCGCATACCGGCTCGCCGGACCGCGCCCATGTGGTCGCGGCCAAGGCCGGCCTGTCCGGCCTGACCCGGGGCCTCGCGCACGATCTGGCGCCGGACGGCATCACCGCCAACTGCGTCGTGCCCGGCCTGATCGACACGGTGCGCGGCACCTCGACCGGCGGCACCCCGGCGATGCACGGCCTGCATCGAACGCTGCTCGGCCGCCGCGGCCAGCCGCAGGAGGTGGCGGCGCTGGTGGCCTTCCTGTGCGGTCCCCAGGCGCGCTACCTCACGGGCCAGACGATGCACGCCAATGGCGGGGCTTTTCCCACCTAGGCGGACCCGTCACCCAGGGCGGACCCGTCATCTATGGCGTCATCCCCGGCCTTGAGCCGGGGATCTCTCGCCCGCGGGAACGCCCAGAGTCCCGGGACGAGATGGCCGGATCAAGTCCGGCCATGACGTTGGGTTAAGTTTCGTGTCATCACGCCGGGCGAGAATAGGCCATGACGTCTTCTGGTCCTACCGCCCCTGAAACGCCGGCTTGCGCTTTTCCATGAACGCCGTCCGGCCTTCGGTGTAGTCGGCGCTGTCGAAGCACGCCGCCACCGCGGCCAGCGCGCCGTCCATGTCGCGCTCGGCCGGGTCGCGGATGGCCTGCGCCAGGATGAACTTCATGCCCTTTACCGAGAGCGGGGCGTTGCCCGCGATGCTGCTCGCCAGCTTGTCCACGGTCGCATCCAGCTCGGCATCCGGCACCACCTGGTTCACCAACCCGATCCGCCCGGCTTCGGCCGCGTCGATGCGGTCGCCGGTGAACAGCAGCTTGCGCGCATGGGCGTGCCCCACGAGACCGATCAGCCGGCTGCACATGTCGAACCCGTAGGCGATGCCGAGCTTGGCGGCGGGGATGCCGAACGCGCTGCCTTCGGACGCGATCCGCAGGTCCGCCTGCATGGCGATGCCGAGACCACCGCCCAGGCAGAAACCCTGGATCCGCGCGATCACCGGCTTCTCGAACGCTGCCAGCTTGCGGCGCCCGGCGCTGGTCAGCTTGTCGTACTCGCGCTGCGCGTCGGCGTTGCTGCGGCTTTGTTCGAACTGGCTGATGTCGGCGCCGGACACGAACGCCTTGTCGCCGGCGCCGGTCAGCACCACGACCCGCACCTCGGGGTCGCCGTCCCAAGCGTCCAGGATCGCCGTCAGCCCGTCCCACATCTCGACCGACATCGCGTTGCGCTTCTGCGGCTGGTTGAAGGTGATGCGCCCGATTCCGCCCTCGACATGGGCCAGCATCTTGCCGCCGGCGTATTCGCTCGGTCCTGCGACGTCGTTGGGCATGTAGCGCTCCTCCTAATGGTGCGCGGACGCTAGGCACTCGGCGCATTGTTGACAATCGGCAACCCCGGTCTGAGGCTCCGCGCAACCACGAAGGGATGGGAATGGACCATAACCACGCGACGCCCGCGCTGCTGCCGTCGTCCGGCGTGCTGATGGACGGGTTCACCCGCCGCCGGATCGAGACCGCCGGTGCCGAGATCGAGGTCGCAGTGGGCGGCAGCGGCCCGCCATTGCTGCTGCTCCACGGCAATCCGTTGACCCTGGTGAGCTGGCACCGGATCGCGCCCAGCCTAGCGAGACACTTCACCGTGGTGGCGCCGGATTTGCGCGGGTACGGCGACAGCTCCAAGCCGGACGGCGGCGACGATCACGCCGCCTACACCTTCCGGACGATGGCCCAGGACGGGGTCGAGGTGATGCAGCAGCTCGGCTTCGAGCGGTTCGGCGTCGCCGGGCACGACCGCGGCGCCAGAGTCGCGTTTCGGATGGCGCTCGACCACCCCGGCCGGGTGGCGAAGATGGCGGCGCTCGACATCGTGCCGACCTACGAAGTGCTGACCAATGTAACCCTGGGTTGGGGGCTCGAGAGCTACCATTGGTTTTTCATGGCGCAGAAGGCGCCGTTCCCGGAACGGCTGATCTGCGCCGACCTCGACTACTACATTCAATATAAGCTGAACAAGAAAGGCGTGGGGCTCGAGATCTTCTCACCCGAGGCGATGGCCGAATACGTGCGCTGCACCACGCCGGAGCAGATCCACGCAATCTGCGAGGACTACCGGGCGACCGTCACGCTCGACCTCGAAATGGACCGGGCCGACTTCGGACGCCGCCGGATCGAGGCGCCGGTCCTGGTACTTTGGGGCAGCAACAGCCATGTGGGCCGCCATTTCAAGCCGCTCGAGGCCTGGGCGCCCTGGGCGCCCGATTGCCGCGGCTGGGCAATCCCCACCGGCCACTACCCGGCGGAGCATCGCCCCGACTTGGTCTACCCGGCCTTCCACAAGTTCTTCGGGGAGGGCAGCAGGTAAAGTCTCGGGCGCCCTCAACTGGGGGGAGCATGAAACAAATTTAAGCAAGCGCTCACATAATCGTTCTGCGTCGCCGCGCCCGGGCCCGCAACTCGCTCCGTTTATACGTGCTTATCGAACGCCGCACCGTCCACGATCGGGCTGTTCGGCCCGCACGTTTCTCGACGGAGCCAGACATGCAGCCGAGCACCACACCGAGCAATCCCCCAACTCCACCCGATCACGACGCTCTCCTGCGTGCCGGCCGGCGCGCCGCGATGCGGGGCCTGGCCCGGCGCGTGGCCGGCGTCGCGACCGCGGCCGCGACCGCAGCGGCGGTGGCGACACCCGGCCAGGCCCAAGCGCTGACCGATGCCGATATCGGCAACTTCGCCCTGAACCTCGAATACCTCGAAGCAGAGTTCTACCTTCGTGCCGTGACCGGCCAGGGCTTGGCCGCGAGCGACACGAGCGGCGCCGGCACGCAAGGCACCGTGACGGGCGGCAGCAAGGTGCCATTCAGCAGCAGCGCCATCGCCCAGTACGCTCAGATCCTCGCCGTGGACGAGCAAGCGCACGTGCGCTTCCTCCGGGCCACGCTCGGCGCCGCCGCAATCGCCGAGCCGAGCATCAATCTCTCGACCAGCTTCACCAATCTTGCCATCGCCGCCGGCCTGATCCAGGCCGGGCAGACGTTCAACCCGTTCGCCGACGACGTCAGTTTCCTGCTCGGCGCCTACATCTTCGAGGATGTCGGGGTCACCGCCTATGCCGGCGCGGCGCGCTTGTTGACGAGCCCCGACATCATCGAAGCCGCAAGCGCCATCCTTGCCACCGAAGCCTACCATGCCGGTGCCATCCGAACGCTTCTTGCCAACATCGGCGCCGGCCAGGCGACCAACTGCCATCTCCGCCCTGCGGGCCAACTTGTCGGGCGGCAATAACGACCAGGGCCTCATCATCCCCGGTGAAAACTTCAACTTCGCCAGCGCCGACCCAAACGGGCTCGTGTTCCGGCGCACGCCGCAGCAGGTGTTGAACATCGTCTACGGCGGCGGCGCGGCCGCGTCGTTCCTGTTCTTCCCCAACCGCGTGAACGGGACCATCCAATGAGACCCGGCCAATCAGCCTCGGCCAATGAGCCCCGCCTCGTGAGCCCCTCGACGTCCAGGAGTGCAGCCATGACCATCGACCAGACTGAACCATCGGCGCGTCCCGGCCTGCGGCGGCGCGGCGTGCTCGGCACGCTCGGGGCCGGCACCGTCACCGCCGCCTTGGCCTCGGCCGGCGGGACAATGCTCGGCAGCCGCTCGGGGTGGGCGCAGGCGGTGACCGACGCCGACCTGTTCAACTTCGCCCTCAATTTCGAGTACCTGGGCGCGGAGTACTACCTGCACGGACTGACCGGCCAGGGCCTGCCGCCCAACCTGCTCACCGGCACCGGCACGCGCGGCGCCGTGCTCGCCGGCGGACCCACGGCTTTCCAGAGCACGGCGATCCCGCAATACGTGCAGCGGCTCGCGGTCGACGAGCTCGGCCACGTGCAGTTCATCCGCGCGGTGCTGGGGGCGGCGGCGATCGCCGAGCCGCAAATCGACTTGTCGGTGGCGTCTTGGACCGCAACGGCGATCGCCGCCGGGCTGATCGCGCCGGGACAGACGTTCAACCCCTACGCGAGCGATGTCGGCTTCCTGCTGGGAGCCTACGTGCTCGAGGAGGTTTGCGTCACCGCGCTGGCCGGCGCGGCGCGGTTCGTCACCAGCAAGGACAACTTGGAAGCCGCGGCCGGGTTGCTGGGCGTGGAAGGCTACCAGTCCGGCGCGATCCGTACGTTGCTCGCCAATGTCGGGGCCGGGGCGGCGACCAACGCGATCTCGGCGCTGCGTGCCAACTTGTCCGGGGTCGGCGACAACGGCATCCTCAGCGCCGGCCTGCAATACAACTTCACCAACACCGACACCAACGCCCTGGTGTTCCGCCGCACCCCGCGGCAGGTGCTGAACATAGCCTACGGCGCGGTCGGTGCGACGAAGGGCGGGTTCTTCCCGAACGGAGTCAACGGGACGATCACCGCCTGACGCACCCGAACGGAGGAAGTCTGGTCGAACGGACCAGGTCGCTGCGCATGAGTTCCGAGCCAGCTGGCTCGGGACGTGCTCTAATTGGTTGCGAGTTCGGCCTGGATCGCCTGGTCAAGCTCGTGGGTGCGGAACGGCTTCTGCAGGAACCGGCGCACGATGGGCTGCGGGACGAAGTAGCCGGAAATCAGGATCACCTTGAGATTGTTGCGCCGCCGCCGCGCCAGATCGGACAGTTCGAGCCCAGACATCCCCGGCATGCGGACGTCGGTCACCATCAGCTCCAAGTCGGGACGCTCGTCGATGATCGCGAGAGCATCGTTGCCGTTCGACGCCTGCACGACATCGTAGCCCAACTCGCCGAGCATGTCCGCGGAGGTTTCACGCACGTCGTCATCGTCGTCCACCAGCAGGATCATATGCGCCCGATTGGCCAGCCGGCCCTCCCAGGAGTTGCGTCAGCACGATGTGCCGGTGTTGGGTTGTAGGAGCACCCCGGTCAGAAGGGGTTATAACAAAGCCGTGGTCAACCGGCGCGAGCAGGGTCGGCGTCCCCGGTCAACCGGACCGCGCTCGCAGGAATCGTGCAAACGCCGCCAGCGTGACCTCGGAAACGTAGTGCTCGATCCCTTCGGCGTCGGCTTCCGCGTCCTCGACCGGGACGCCGACCGCGACCAGCAATTCGACCACGACGCGGTGCCGCGCACGGACGCGGGCGGCTAATTGCTGGCCCGCATCGGTCAGGAACACGCCCCGATAGGGCAGTGCCGTCACCAGCCCTTCGCGCTTCAGCCGGGCGATGGTTTTGACCGCAGTGGCGTGCGCGACGCCCATGCGCCGGGCCACGTCCACCGTGCGCGCCTCGCCGCCGCTCGCCAGGAGGTCGGCGATGAGTTCGGCATAATCCTCGAGCAGTGTGGCCGAACGGGCACGCCGGGCCTTGCCGAATCGGGTCGCCTGCGCGGGCTGCTGCGGCATCGCCGGAGACCCAGACCGCGGCGTCGCCGCGGTCCCCGCATGCGCGGCGGGCTTGTCGCGGGCGTTGGTCACGGCGGCGCCGCGCCGGGCACGCCGCACCGCGGCCGTGACAGCGGGACCGGTGTCCCAGGCGCGCCCGGGAAGATGGCGGCATGACGCACCTGGTGTTGATGTCTTGGCATCATCTTCTCGTCAAGCCTGACATTTAAAGCCCGTGACACGAGTTATAGCCGTGGCTATATTCGCAGTGCACAACGGAGTGGCACGATGGCCGACGGCCACGTTCGACGGAGTCTGACGGAACAAACCACCTTCGCCATCCGCGAGTCGCTCGCCGGCCGCCGCCGCGGCATGCGAGCCTACCTGCCGTTCGTCGGCCCGGCGTTCATCTGTTCGGTCGCCTACACCGACCCCGGCAACTTCGCGACCAACATCCAGGCGGGCGCCAAGTACAACTACTCGCTGCTTTGGGTGGTGGTGCTCGCCAACGTCGTCGCGATGCTGTTCCAGGGCCTCTCCGCCCGCCTCGGCATCGTCACCAACCGCAATCTGGCCGAGCTCTGCCGCGAGCATTTTCCCCGACCGGTGGTTTGGGCGATGTGGGCCGTCAGCGAAGTCGCCGCGATGGCGACGGACCTCGCCGAGTTCCTCGGCGGCGCCATCGGATTGTCGCTGCTGCTGCACGTTCCATTGCTGTGGGGCATGGCGATCACCGCGGTCCTGACCTATGCGATCCTGGCGGTGCAAGGCCGCGGCTATCGCCCGATCGAGCTGATCATCGGCGGCTTGGTGGGCGTCATCAGCCTTTGCTACGTCGCCGAGCTGTTCCTGACGCCGCCCGACTGGCGGGCCGCTGCGGCCGGCGCCGTCATCCCCAGCCTGCCGGACCAAGGCGCGCTCACCCTCGCCGTGGGCATGGTCGGCGCGACGGTGATGCCGCACGCCATCTACCTGCATTCCAGCCTCACCCAGGATCGGGCGCCGGCCCGCAACGAAACCGAGCGACGCATCCTGATGCGCTACTCCAATGTCGAGGTGGTCGTGGCGCTGACGATCGCCGGCCTGGTCAACATGGCGATGGTGATGATGGCAGCGGCCGCGTTCCACACCGGGCACGAGGACGTGGCCGAGATCGAGACCGCCTATCACACCCTGGTGCCGCTGTTCGGTGTCGGCGCGGCGGGCGTCTTCATGCTGTCGCTGATCGCCTCGGGCCTCAGCAGCTCCGCGGTCGGCACGATGGCCGGCCAGGTCATCATGCAGGGCTTCGTCCACATCCGCATCCCGATCTGGGTGCGCCGGCTGGTCACCATGGCACCGGCGTTCGCGGTGGTCGCCTGGGGCGTGAACGCCACCGAGGCGCTGGTTGCGAGCCAAGTGGTGCTGAGCCTGGCCCTGCCGGTGCCGATGGTCGCGCTGGTGCTGCTGATGCGCCGGTCCGACGTGATGGGCGCCTACGTCGCGAGCCGGCGCATCAGCGCCGTCGCGATCCTGGCCACGGTTGTCGTCCTCTCGCTCAACGTGCTGCTGCTCGCGCAGGCCTTCGGGGTGGCGCTTCCGGGCCTGGCTGCCGACTGAGAAGCGGGATGATCCGGTGTTCGGCCGGGCCGGCTGCCGCCCGCCGGCTCGACATTGTTCACTTCGCCCGCTCCAGATCGCGTTGCCATGCGTTGCACGCACATGGACTGGCTTCAACTCATCACGCTCCTCACCGGCACCGCCCTGCTCGTGTTCATGCTGCAGGACGCGTTCGAGGTGATGCTGCTGCCGCGGCGGGTCCAGCGCCGGGTGCGGCTGGCGTCGTTGTGGTTCCGGTTCGCCTGGACGTCATGGGCGCGGTTCGGCCGCCGTTTCCCCCGCGGCGCGTCGCGAGAAGCGTTCCTCGGCCCGTTCGGTCCGATGTCGATGCTGGTGATGTTCGCGATCTGGGCGGCCGGCCTCGTGATGGCGTTCGGCCTGATCTATTGGGCGCTGCAAGGCAGGCTGCGGCCCTCGCCGCTGTTCGAGCAGGTCTACATGAGCGGCGTCACGTTCTTCACCCTCGGCTACGGCGACGTCGTCCCGCACACCATTTCCGCCCGGGCCGTGGCGATCTGCGAGGCCGGCAGCGGGATCGGCTTCATCGCCGTCGTCATCGGCTACCTGCCGGTGCTCTACCAGTTCTTTTCCCGCCGCGAAGCGCACGTCATCCAGCTCGACGGCCGCGCCGGGTCGCCGCCGACGGCCGGCACGCTGCTGGCCCGGCATGCCGAAGGGGGCGGCATGGACCAGCTCGACACGCTGCTGCGCGAATGGGAGATCTGGGCGTCGGAGCTGCTCGAAAGCCATCTCTCCTATCCGATGCTGGCGTACTACCGCAGCCAGCACATCAACGAGTCGTGGCTGTCCGCGCTCGGCTGCATCATGGACTCATGCGCGCTGGTGCTGGTCGGGGTGCAGGACGTCCGGCCGCTGCAGGCGCGGATGACCTTCACCATGGCGCGCCAGGTGCTGGTCGAGATGGCCCGCTCCTTTGCGGTCCAGCCGTCACGCTTCACCGGCGGCGACCGCCTCGACGCGGCAGGGTTCGGCTTGCTCGAGACGGCACTGGTCGGCGCCGGCGTCGACTGGAACCCGGGCGAAGGCGGCCGCGACACCCTCGCCGCCTTGCGCGCCACCTACGAGCCGCTGCTCGACGGCTTGGGCCGCTACCTGCTGCTCGACATTCCGGGATGGCTGCCGGCCAACGACGAATCCGACAATTGGGAGCAGGGTCCGCGCGGGCTGATCGCCGCGCGCCTGATCGAGGAATTGTCCAGCCGCTGGCAGCAGGAGCATGCTCCCGGTCCGGCGGGGCAGCCGGGCTGGCGCCGCCTGCGCCGGCGCTTCCGGACCGAGCGTTCTCAACCGTGAGCGCCGGCGGCCGGGGCGCTTGCGACGGACCGGATGCCGCTTTAAGGCGGACGGTAAGCGTCACACCGGCGCATCGGTCGGCGGGGACCACCCCCGCGCATCCGGGAGCAGCGTAGTGAGCAGTCCGAGCGTGGGGCCGTCCGACCCCGCCCAGCCCTGGACCGAGGCGGAGCGCCTTCAAGCTCTCGCCGACTACGCCATCCTCGATACGGCCCCGGAGCAGGCGTTCGACGAGATTGTCGAGCTGGCCGCGAGCGTCGTCGGTGCCCCGGTCGCCGTCGTGAACCTGATCGACGCGCACCGGCAATGGTTCAAGGCGCGCCACGGCCTCGCGCTGACCGAGGCCGGGTTGGACCGCTCCATCTGTGTCCGGGTGCTGCGGGACCCGGGCCTGACGGTGGTGCCCGACCTCGCTCAAGACCCTCGGTTCCGGTCGAACCCGCTTGTCGAACTGGGCACCGACGCGTGGGCCGGCGCGGCCGACCTGCACGAACCCGCCCCCGAGCGGCCCGGCCTGCGCTTCTACGCCGCCGCCACGCTTCTCACCGCCGCCGGCCTGCCGCTCGGCACCCTGGCCGTATTCGACACCGCCCCGCGTCCGGACGGGTTGTCGCGGCTGCAAGCGTCGGCGTTGCAGGCCCTGGCCCGCCAGGTGATGGCGCAGCTCGAGCTGCGCCGCTCGTTGGCCGAAGGCGCGCGCACGGAGGCGGCGCTGCGGGCCAGCGAAACCCGGCTGGCGGCCATGTTCGCGCAAGCGGTCGTCGGCTTGTGCGAAGTCGACCCGGACGGCCGCTACCTGCGGGTCAACGCCGAGCAATGCCGCATGCTGGGCCGCAGCGCCGCCGAACTGATCGGTCACAGCGCCCTGGAGCTGACCCATCCCGACGACGTCGACCGCAGCCGGGAGGCGGTGGTGCAGGTGCTCGCGACGCGCGAGCCGGTTCGCCTGCTCAAGCGCTACCTGCGCAGGGACGGGGCCACGGTCTGGGCCGAGCTCGGCATCGTCCGGCTCGACGATCCGCAGGGCCGTCCGCGCGCCATCCTGGTGTCGGCCAACGACCTGACCGACCGGATCGCCGCGACCAACCGGCTGATGCTGAGCGAGGAGACACTCCGCCTGGCCACCGACGCCGGCGAAATCGGCACCTGGGACGTCGACCTCGCGACCGGCCTGCTGACCTGCTCGGACCGCGTGCGGGCGATCTTCGGCCTGTCGCCCGGCGAGCCTTGCCAGAAGCAGGATTTCGAGGCCGCGCTGCATCCGGACGACCATCCGGCGCTCCGCGACGCCTTCGCCGACGCGCTCGACCCGTCGCGGCGGACCGCGTTCGACGTGGAGTTTCGCATCTTCGCCCGCGACGACGGCAGCCTGCGCTGGGTGGCAGCCAAGGGCCGCGGCGTGTTCGACGCCGCCGGGCGCTGCGTCCGGGCGCTCGGCACCGCGATCAACGTCACCGCCCACCGGCACGATCGGCAACGCCTGCGCGAAAGCGAGGCTATGCTGGCCGAGAGCGAGGCCAAGTTCCGCGGCATCACCGACAGCATTGACCACATGGTCTGGTCCAGCTTGCCCGACGGCCACCACGATTTCTTCAACCAGCGCTGGTACGACTATACCGGCGTCCCGCCCGGCTCGACCGACGGCGAAGCGTGGAAGGACCTGTTCCATCCCGACGATCAGGCACGCACCTGGTCGGTCTGGACCCAGAGCCTGAACACCGGGGAGCCATACCGGATCGAGTACCGGTTGCGGCACCGGTCGGGGCAATACCGCTGGGCGCTCGGCCGCGCCCAGGCCGTCCGCAACGCCGAGGGCCGCATCGTCCGCTGGTACGGCACCTGCACCGAGATCGAGGAGATCGTCCAAGCGCGTGAGGTGCTGGCCCGGTCGCGCAAGGAGCTGGAACGCGAGGTCGCCCGGCGCACCGCCGAACGCGACCAGGTGTGGCGCAATGCCCAGGACTTGCTGCTGGTGGTCGATGGTGATGGCCTCTGCCGCGCCGCCAACCCGGCCTGGACCGCACTGCTCGGCTGGGATCCGCAGGACGTGGTCGACGCCTTCGTGTTCGACTTCATCGTCCCCGACGACCTCGCCGACAGCCGGCATGCGTTCGAGCGCGCGATGGCCGGGCAGCTCTCGTCGTACGAGAACCGGATGCTGCACCGTGACGGCGGGTTCCGCATCATCTCCTGGATGGTGGCGCCGCACGCCGGCAACCTGTACGTCAGCGGTCGCGACGTCACCGCGGCCCGCGCCGCCGAGGAGGCGCTCGCCGCCACCCAGGAGCAGCTACGCCAGGCACAGAAGATGGAGGCGGTCGGTCAGCTCACCGGCGGCATCGCGCACGACTTCAACAACATGCTGTCGATCGTGATCGGCTCGCTCGACCTGCTCGGGCGCCGCCTCCTGCCGGATGCGGCCCGCGAACGGCGCTACGTCGAGGCGGCGATGGAGGGCGCCCGGCGCGCCGCCCAGCTCACCCAGCGCTTGCTTGCGTTTTCCCGCCAGCAGCCGCTGCAGCCGAAACCGATTGCCGTCAACGCCTTGATCGCAGGCATACTCGACCTGCTGCGCCGTTCGCTCGATCCCGGCACCGAACTTCGTACCGTGCTGGCGGACGATTTGTGGTGGACCCACGCCGATCCGAACCAGCTCGAGAACGCGCTGCTCAACCTTGCGGTCAACTCGCGCGACGCGATGGACGGCCGCGGGCGGCTGACGCTCGAGACGGCCAACGCCGCGCCGGGCGAGCGCTACACCGCCGCTCATGGCGGCGTCCCGGCCGGCGAGTACGTCCTGATCGCCTGCACCGACACCGGCAGCGGCATGACCGCGGAGGTGATGGCCAAGGCGTTCGAGCCGTTCTTCACCACCAAGGAGGTGGGCCGCGGCACCGGGCTCGGGCTCTCCCAGGTGTACGGTTTCGTCAAGCAGTCGGGCGGGCACGTGAAATTGCAGTCGCGGCCGGGCCAGGGCACCACCATCAAGATCTACCTGCCGCGCCTGGTCTCGCCGGAACCGCAGGCCGCCGACCCGCCGTCGACCAGTTTCGTTCCGCGAGGCGACGGGCGCGAGGTGGTGCTGGTAGTCGAGGATCAGCCCAGCGTGCGGCAGATCAGCGTCGAGGCCCTGCAGGCCCTCGGCTACGGGGTGCTCGAGGCCGCGACGGCGGACGCCGCCCTCGATCTGCTGCAGGCCAATCCGGACGTAGTCCTGCTCTTTACCGACGTCGTCATGCCGGGCAGCAACGGCCGCAAGCTGGCCGACGCGGCCGTGCGCAGCCGGCCCGGCCTGCGCGTCCTGTTCACCACCGGCTATACACGCGACGCAATCGTCCGTGACGGCGTGCTGGACGAGGGCGTCAACCTGATCGTTAAGCCGTTTACCGTGGCCGAGCTGGCCGCCAAGGTGCGCGCGGTTCTGGACGGGCCCGGTGGACTGGCGCCGGAGCTCAGAACGTGACCGAGCTGCGCAGGCCGAACACCGCCGCATCGCCGAGGCGTTTGGCGGGGTTGGCCGGGTTCGGCACCCCGCCGTTGAGGTTGAAGATATACTGCGCTGTCGGCTGCACCTGCAGCCACGGCGCCAGCTGGGCCTGGTAGGTCAGCTCCAGCACGGTCTCGTTGCGGCGGATCGGGTAGGCGGACCCGGTCGCAACGGCGATGTCGCTGTCGAGCTTGCTGGCGGTGTCGCTGATTCGGGCATAAGCCACCCCGAGCCCGAGCGTGTCGCTGTCGCGGCCCGGTATCAGGCCTTTCCAGGTCGCGCCGCCATCGACGTAGACGTTGACCAGGTTGCGGTCGCCCGGCACCCCCATGGCCCGGACAAACACGCCAATGCCGCCGTCCTTCTGGCCGGCGGGCCGCCAGACGAGCTGGTCGGCGACGGCGTACAGGCTGTAATTGCCGCGCCGGTTGCGTCCGATCGCATCCAGCGTCAGCGGCGTGATCGACTGGCCATTGGCATTTCGGCGCTGGTCAGCGAAGTTCTGCGAGTTGTACCAGGCACCGAACTTGTAGACGCCGGGCAGGCCGGCGGCGTCCTCGCCGGCGTTCAACGCGTACTGCACCTCGGCGATGGCGAACACGCCGTCATTGAGCCGGAACGCGGTGCCGGAGGGGTCGCGCGATTGCGGCAGCCCAGTGCCGGTTCCGGCCGGGTTCCCGTTGAACACCCCGGCCAGCACGGTCAGGTCGTCGCGGGCGAACCAGCGCAGCCTGACGCCCGGCGTGGCCAACGGATACGACGGACCGCCCGAGGGAAGGTCGGTGCTCGGCAGCGTGGACCAGCCGAACGTGTGGTTGAGGAACACCGCGCCATACTGGGTCAGCATGAATTCCTGGTCGGCGGCGAGCTGGCCGACCCGGATCTGCAGCGACTTGTCGAACAGCGCCTGCTCGTACCACAGCTCGAACAGCAGGGTGCCGCGCGCAGCCTCGAGGCTGCTGGCCGTCTGCAGGTTATTGCCGAGGTTGTTGAGGCTGAGGCCGCGGCCGTGGATCTGCAGCGCCGTGGCGTTGAAGATGCCTCCGGCCCATCCGAACGCCTTCTCGGTATCGAGGCCGATTCCGATTTGGGTGAGGCCCTCGTAGATCGCGCCGCGCCGCACGCCGCCTGAGGCATTGCCGAACACCTCGCTGCTTTCGCTCAGGCCGAAGGTCAGGCCTCGGGCGGCCAGTCCGGAACGGATGCCGCCGTAGTCGGGCAGCAGGTTGGCGCGATCCCACACCCCGGCCGCCGGGCTCTGCTCGGCCGGCTTCACCCCGGCCTCGCCGCCGGCGCCCGTCGAGGACCGGTTCTCGGGCGCCGCCGGCAACGTCGTCTCGCCGGGCTGTCCGATGGCCGGCGTCTGAGCCGCGCCAGGGTGGCACGCCGCGAGCCAGGCCGCCACCCCGAAGCCGGCGATCACGCCAGGCCTCACGCGCGCGTCCGACCGGGGCAAGGAGGAACGCTTTGCTTTCACCGCCGCACGCCCATGCCTGTTCACCTGACTTGTCCTGTCGGAGCCGCCCCGTCACAAGGAAAAAGGGATGATTGTGGTGCGAGGGCGGCGGCTTGCCGGGCGATCCGTGGCGGATCAGCCACAACTCGAGACGGGACGCACGCGCTGGCGGATTGTTACGGATTTGTTTGCGTCCGATACCCTGACGGGGTATTGTCTCACCGCATGCCGAAACCGGACACGGAAACGGATAAAAGCAAGCTGCGCAAGCGCCTCAACCGCATCCGCGGCCAGGTCGAGGCGTTGCAGCGCGCTCTCGAGCAGGACAGCGACAGCACCAGCATGCTGCAACAGGCTACCGCGTGCCGCGGCGCCCTCGACAGCTTCATCGCGACCGTGATCGAGGATCATATCCGCGCACGGGTCGTGAACGCCCATGACGGGGTTGCCGCCAAGTTCGCCGCGGAGGAGTTGATCGGCATCGTCCACTCCTATCTCACTTGAGAGAGGACGAGCGACGAGGACAGCGGGCCGCCTTTGCTGGCCGGCGGCAAGTTCTACATGACCCCAGCCGGGCGCGACGCGCTGGAAGCCGAGATGGCGGAGCGCAGCGCCGAGCGGCGGCGGGTGGTCGAGATCGTTTCCTGGGCCGCCGGCAATGGCGATCGCTCGGAGAATGCCGACTACAAGGAAGGCAAGCGCCGCCTGCGCGAGATCGATCGGCGGCTACGCTTCCTCGATCGCCGCCTCGCCCATGCCGAGGTGATCGATCCCACAACCCAAAAGCAGCGTGACACCGTGTTCTTCGGCGCCACCGTGACCTACGCGGCGGCGGACGGCCGCGAAGCCGGCGCGCCGGTCACGGTAACGATCGTCGGCGTCGACGAAGCCAACCTCGCGAGCGGAACGATCAGCATCGCCTCCCCGGTCGCATTGGCCTTGCTGCGGGCGCGGGTCGGCGACGAGGTCAAAGTCCGCACCCCGCGCGGCACGAGCGTCGTCGAAGTGATCGCGATCCGGTATCCCGGCACAAACGGACGCGGGTAGGCCGCGCGGCGCCGAAACGCACGGCGTGCGTTCGCTCACTATATCCGGGTGTGCAGCACGCAAACGAGGGTGAACAGCCGGCGGGCGGTTTCCTGGTCGATCTCCGCCTTGTTGGCCAGGCGTGCCTGCAGCAAGGCGGCGCCCTCGTTGTGCAGCCCGCGCCGTCCCATGTCGATGGCCTGGATCCGTTCGGCCCGGCCTTCCTCGACCGCCATCATGTGGCTGTCGACCAGCATCTGGTAATCCTTGATCAGCCCGCGGAACGGACCCAACGCCAAGCCCAAGGCGGTGATCGGCTCGTCGGCCTCGTTGCGCACATCGAACACCAGGCGGCCCTCTTGGATCGACAGCCGCAGCAAATAGGGCCCGGGCGGCGGGCTCCGGCCGCCCTGCGCACAAAGAACGAAGTTGTTCTCGGCCTCGAGATCGGCAACCGCCTGGGCGCGGTCCGCCTCCAGGATCGGGGACAGCCGGGTCAGGGCCTCGCCGTCCAGCACAACCTGCAGCAGCCGGGTCGCGGTCACGCGTCGTCCGACTTGACCATGCCCAGCTTCAACATCAGCCCGAGCGTGGCGCCTTTGACCGGCCTCAGCAGCACCAGGCACATCACCAGGCACACCGGCAGCCAGATCGCGGCCTGCAGCCAGAGATCCGGGTGATACAGGGTTTCCACCCCGAAGATCAGCGGTGCGAGCAGGTGGCCGACGATGAAGATGGTGAAGTAGGGTGGGGCGTCATCGGCGCGGAACGCGCCAAGCGGCGCGGTGCAATTGCTGCAGACCGGCACCACCTCGAGATAGCCGGCAAAGGCGCGTGTCTTGCCGCAGGCCGGGCACAGGCCGCGGGCGCCGCGCCACATGGCCGTCGGCAATGGGGGCACGGGCCAGGCCGGAGCGACGGCGGTGCGGTCGGGCTGCCATACGTTGGGCGGAGTGCTGTCTGGCACGGGTTGCCTCGTTCGATAGGGCGTCAGCCTTGAACGGCGCGCCGTTGCGGTCAACAGGCAGGTGATGCGGCGCGTGCCGATCATCAACCCGAATCCCTGCAACGCCGGGCCGCGTGGGGCGTTGCGGCCGGCTTCAAGACGCGGCGCCGGCTTCAAGACTCGGGGCCCGATCTGCTAAGCAGCCGGCATGCGACGACCCCACGACAAGCTCGAGCGTGACCATGGAGGCCGGGTTGCCGGCGTGGACGAGGTCGGCCGCGGGCCGCTCGCCGGACCGGTGGTCGCCTGCGCGGTGGTGTTCGCCGCCGGCATCCCGCGCCGGCTGCGGCCGCTGATCGACGACAGCAAGGCGCTGACCGCCGCGCAGCGGTTGGCGGCGTACGATGCCCTCCGCCGCTGCCGCGGCATCGAGATCGGCGTCGGCGCCGCGTCGGTGGCGGAGATCCTCCGTCTCAACATCCTGCACGCCTCCATGCTGGCCATGCGGCGGGCGGTCGGCCGGTTGCCCGGCCTCCCCGACCTGGCGCTGATCGACGGCAATTGTGCGCCGGCGCTGCCCTGCCCCAGCCGGTGCTGCGTCAACGGCGACGCCACCTCCCTGTCGATTGCCGCCGCCAGTATCGTCGCCAAGGTGGTGCGCGACCGCGCCATGGCCCGGCTGGCGGCGCGGCACCCGCATTACGGCTGGCACGAGAACGCCGGCTACGGCACCCGCGCCCATCGCGCCGCCCTGCTCGCGCATGGGGCCACGCCGCACCACCGCGCCGCCTTCGGCTCGGTTCGCCTGCTGCTCGAGGCGACCGCCGCTTAGCGCCGCGGTTCCCGATGCGGCGACAGGCCGGGTTGACCCGGCTTCGTCGCAATCGGCACGATGCCCGGCGATGGGGGATACCTTGGACGCCGGTCGCGAACTGCCGCTCGATCAGATACTGCTGGGCGACTGCGTCAGCACCATGGCGATGCTGCCGACGGCGTCCATCGACTGCATCTTCGCCGACCCGCCCTACAACCTGCAGCTCCGCGGCGAGTTGCGCCGGCCCGACGACAGCGTCGTCGACGGGGTGGACGACGAGTGGGACCGGTTCGCCGATTTCGAGGAATACGACCGATTCACCCGTGCCTGGCTCGGCGAGTGCCGCCGCTTGCTGCAGAAAGACGGGACCATCTGGGTGATCGGCGCGTACCACAACATCTTCCGGATCGGCTCGATCCTGCAGGACCTCGGGTTCTGGATCCTCAACGACATCATTTGGCGCAAGTCGAACCCGATGCCCAATTTCCGCGGGCGCCGCTTCACCAATGCGCACGAGACCATTATCTGGGCCGGCCGCAGCCGCGACAGCCGTTATCGCTTCAACTACCAGGCCATGAAGGCGCTCAACGACGACCTGCAGATGCGCAGCGACTGGCTGGTTCCGCTCTGCACCGGGCCGGAACGGCTACGCAACGCGCACGGGCTGAAACTCCATCCGACGCAGAAGCCGGAGGCCTTGCTGCACCGGATCCTGTTGAGCAGCACGCTCCCGGAGGACGTCGTGCTCGACCCGTTCCTCGGCACCGGCACGACGGCCGCGGTGGCGAAGCGGCTGCACCGGCGCTGGATCGGCATCGAGCGGCACCCCGCTTATGTCGAAGCCGCGTGGGCCCGCATCCGCCGTGAGCGCCGGGCGCCGGCGGGGGGCTTGGCGACGACGCCGACCAAACGGGACGCGATCCGGCTGCCGTTCGGCAGCCTCGTCGAACGCGGGCTGGTGCCACCCGGCACCGTGCTGATGGACAAGCAGCGGCGGGTCAGCGCGGTGGTGGCCGCGGACGGCACGCTGTCCTCGGGGCTGGCGACCGGCAGCATCCACAAAGTCGGCGCCACGGTGCAGAACGCGCCGAGCTGCAATGGCTGGATCTTCTGGCACCTCGAGCGCGAAGGCCGGCTGGTCCCGTTGGATACGCTGCGGCAATTGGTCCTGGCCGAAGCCGCGGCGCCGGCCTAGCGCACGTCCCGAGCCGCTTGGCTTGGAAGTAGTGCTTTAGTTCACGCGGGCGCCCGCCAGCCGGCTGGCAAGCACGACCAGCGTCACCGCGATCAGGTGCATCGCCAAGTCCACCACCGACGCGTCGTGCTCGTGGAACAGCGTCAGCAGGCTGGCCGCCGCCGCCGCCGCCGCCAGCCCGGCCATCGCCGCGGTCCGACCGGGCCAAAGCGGGCACGACAGCCGCAGCATCCACAGCAGGGTCGCCGAAAGCGGCAACGAGACCAGCGCGATGAACGACACGCAGTGCATCGCGACCGGCATGTCGACCGGCGCCACGCCCGGGATGCCCCAGCTGCGCAGGCACCCCCACCCGCTCGCGCCCAGCCACAGCAGGGCGGACGGCGCCGGCAGCGCCAGCCACAGGCGCGACCGGCCCGGCACGCTCAGCTCGAACGCCGACAGCGCCGCGCAGGCCGCCGTCAGCACGGAGCCGAGCATCGCCCAGTACAGGTCGGGCGCATCGGCCAACCGCTGCCGGGTCGTCGGCAGGTCCGAGGCCGACGCCAGCGCCGCTCCCAGCGTGGCCACCAGCAGCAGCCACCCGGCCGCGCGCCAGGCGGGCGGGCGCAAGCGCCGGACGGGTCGAAGGTCCGATGCGAGCGAGGCGATCACTCGATCATGGTTCATGGCTCGTCCGGACCGAGGATCGTGCGCAGCGACCGCAACGCCCGGTGCAGGTTGACCTTCAAGGCGCCGACGCTGCGCCCGGTGCTTGCCGATACGTCGCGCAGGCTACGTTCCTTCAGCCCCAGCTGCTCCAGCGCTTCCCGCTGACCCGGCGGAAGCAAGGCGACCGCCTCCGCCAGCCGGGCCGCCCGGCCCTGCTCCGTGACATGCTGCTCGGCCCCGCCCGCCGGGTCGGGATGGCTGTCATAGGCCAGCGGCACATGCAGCTCCCGCGAGGCATGGCGGCCGGTCCGTCGCCGCGCATCGATGGCACGGCGCTGCACGATCGCCCGCAGCCACGGAATGAACGGACGGCTCGGGTCGAAGGTGTGGCGGGCGCGATGGATGGTGACGAGCGTATCCTGCACGACGTCGTCGATGCTGTTGGCGTCGGCTCCGGATTGCCGCGCCAGCCGGCGGATCAGCGGCACGCAATCCGTCAGCAGCACGCGGTAGGCCTGGGCATCGCCTGCCTGCGCCGCCGACATCAGCTCGCGCCATCGCAGCGGCTCCGCAGCCGCGGCGCGCGCGCCCGGCGGGACGGCGGCATCGGACGTCACAGGCTCGGGCAACCGGTCGAGGGGCAAGGCCGCAGACAGCATGAGTGCTCGTTCGTGCCGCCCGGCATGGCCGTTACGCGGGAGCGAGTTGCGGTCCGCCGGGTGCCTCGGTTGCCGGCTCGGCCTCGGCCGGTTCGAGCTGCCCGACATGCGGCAGGCGGGCCAGGCAGGCGGAAACCGCCTCGCGCAGCGAGTTCGTGTACAGGTCGGCTCCCACCATGCTGCGCATCCGGTCCTCGGCAACCAATGTGGCGTCAGCTTGCCACAGGCCGACGATCGTGTGCAGGCCCGGTGCACGCTGTCGAAGCCGCCGCATCAGATAACGCAGTGCCGACAGGCTGCCCGCCGCTTCGAGGTAGGACACGCAGACCAAATCCACCCCGGTCATGTCCAGCCCGTCGATAACCCCGCGCGCCACCGACCCGGCCGCAACCACCCGCGCATTCACCCCGCGCTTGGCCAGCACCTGCGCCAGCATCAGGCACGCCGCTTCGTCCAGCGGGCCTCGCCCGGCCACGCACAGCACCGTTCCGTTCGGCCGTCCCGCCACCTGCTCGGCCGGCGGCCCGGCATCCTCGTGGTCGGCAAGGTCCGTGACGACCTCGCCGATCGAGTCCTGGATGTGACCGAGCTGCTCGGAGGTCAGAACGCCCCGCAGCGAGTCGTTGGCGGCCATTTGCAGCCCGCGCAGCGCGACCTCGTCGTAATAGTCCGACAACGACTGCTCGCGCAGCAGCACCTCGGCCTGGTCCAGCGCCTCGTCGGCGTCGCCGGCAAGCATCCGCTGGTAGAAGCTTTCCGCCGGCGTCAGTGCCGGCCGGTCGCCGAGCAGGACGTCGATGAACTGCAGATGCTCGACGTGGCGCCCGAGCACCACCAGCAGCAGGGTCAGCGGCATCGACAGGATCAGGCCGACCGGCCCCCACAGCCAGGTCCAGAAGATCGCCGACACCACGACCGAAACCGGCGACAGGCCGGTGCTGTGGCCGTAGGCCAGCGGCTCCAGCACCTGCCCGGTGATCCCTTCGATCACCACGAACATGCCGAGCGTCTCGACCGCCATGCGTCCAGCCGGGGTCGACCGCTGCCGCCAGCAGGATCGGCAGCAGGCCGGCGCCGACCGCGCCGATATACGGAATGAAGCGGAACAGCGCGGCGATGATGCCGAACAGCGCCGGGCTCGGCACGCCGATCAGGAACAGCCCGACCGCCACCACCACTCCGAACGAGGCGTTGAGCGCGAGCTGGGTCAGGAAGTAGCGGCTGAGCCGGGCCGCCGCATCGTCCATGGCGGCCGTCGTCCGATGCAGGTCGGCCGAGCCGAACAGGCGGATCATGCGATCGCGCAGGTCCTCCATCTGCATCAGGATGAACACGGCCACCACCAGCATGATGCCCAGCGATCCCAGCGGCGACAGCACCGGAACCAGCACGCGCTCGATCACCTCGAACGGCGTCGGATCGGGCTGATGCACCTCGACGATGGTCGGCTTGGGCTTCTCCTCGCTGCCGGGCTTGGCCGGTTCCGCGGCAGATTTCGGCGCCTCCTCGGTGCTGCGGCCGATCCGGCTCGAGACCACGGTGGCCTGCTTGGTGATGTAGCCACGCACCACGCCGACCTTCTGCTCGACCGTGTAGGCGTACTCGCTGGACCGGGCACCGAGCTGCGTGATCTGCGTGCCGATCACGACCCCGAGCGCGAGGATGACGCCCAATGCCAAGCAGCACGGCCAGGAACACCGACGGCACACGCCACAGACCGATCCGCCGCAGCCGCGCCACCAGCGGCGCCAGCACGAAGCTCAGCAGGATCGCGAGCGTGATCGGGATCAGCACCTCGCGGCCGACATACAAGGCCGCAATCACCACGACCGAAACGGCGAGCGTCATCATGCTGCTCGGCGTCGGCGTTTCGGCCGCCTCGATCTTGGTCTTCAGGCCGTTCGTGGAAACCGACTGCTCGGGCATGGGGATCGTTCCGCTGTTCGTGCTCTGAACGCGCGGTGGACGTCGGCGTTGAGCGATGCGCCGATTAAGCGCAGAACCCCCTTAATGACCCGACAATTCGATACGGTCGTCATCGGCGCCGGGGCCGCCGGGCTGATGTGCGCCGCCATGGCCGGCGCGCGCGGCCGCCGGGTCGCGCTGCTGGACCACAACCGGGAAGCCGGCGCCAAGATCCTGATCTCGGGCGGCGGCCGCTGCAACTTCACCAACGAGCACACCGTCCCGGACCGTTTCCTCGGCAGCAACCCGCGCTTCTGCCGCTCGGCGCTGGCCCGCTACACGGCGGAGGATTTCATCGCGCTCGTCCGCCGGCACGGCATCGCCTACCACGAGAAGACGCTGGGCCAGCTGTTCTGCGACGGCTCGGCGCGGCAGATCGTCGCGATGCTGCTGGCCGAATGCGCCGCCGGCGGCGTCGACCTGCTGCTGGGCGCGCGGGTGACGGACGTGACGCGCAACGACCGGTTCCGGATCGAGACCGAGGCGGGCCCGCTCGAGGCGCCGAGCCTGGTGCTCGCGACCGGCGGCCTGTCGATCCCGAAGCTCGGCGCCACCGGCTTCGCCCATGATGTCGCCGGCCGGTTCGGCCTCGCGCTCACGCCGATCCGGCCGGGACTGGTGCCGCTCACCTTCGACGGAACGCTGCTCGAGACGATGCGTCCGCTGAGCGGGGTGGCGCTGCCGGTGGTCGCGCGGGCCGGCAAGACGGCTTTCACCGAGGCGCTGCTGTTCACCCATCGCGGCCTGTCGGGCCCGGCCGTGCTGCAAGCGTCGTCCTACCTGAATAACGGAACGCCGATTACGCTCGACATGCTGCCCGGCATCGACGCCGCCGCGGCATTGCTCGACGGCAAGCGCCGCCGCCCGCGCGCCGAGCCGCGCACGGTACTAGCCGAGCTGCTGCCGCAGCGCCTGGCGGCCGCCGTGGCCGACCGTTTGCCGGCGGTGCCGATGGCCGAGCAGCCGGATCGCGGCCTGCGCGCCCTGGCCGCCGACCTGAACGCCTGGCGTCTGTTGCCGTCGGGCACCGAAGGCTTCGCCAAGGCCGAGGTGACGCTGGGCGGCATCGACACGAGCGGCCTGTCATCGCAGACGATGGAGGCCCGCGCCGTGCCGGGCCTATTCGCGATCGGCGAGGCGGTCGACGTCACCGGCTGGCTCGGCGGCTACAACTTCCAATGGGCCTGGTCGAGCGGCTGGTGCGCCGGCATGGCCGTATAAGTCCGGCGGGTCTGGGGCCGCCGGCCCCAGCGCTTATGCTTTCGTCACCGCCGCGATCTCCGCCTCCGAGTATCCCAGCCCGGCCAGCACGCTCGCCGTATGCTCGCCCTTTTCCGGCGTCGCCGACCGCACCGCTTTCGACACTCCCTCGATGTTGACCGGCGAGGCGACGATCTCGAACCGCCCGAGCCGCGGGTGCTCCACCGGCGTCGCCAGGCCGAGATGCTTCACCTGCGGGTCGGCGAACACCTGGTCGATCGAGTTGATCGGGCCGCACGGGATGCCGGCGCCTTCGAACAGCTCGATCCAGTGCGCGCTCGGCTTGGTACGGGTCACCTCGGAGATCGCCGCGTTGATCTCCTTGCGTGCCGCGCTGCGCTGCTTCTGCGTCGCCCAATCCGGGTTGGTCGCCCATTCCGGATGCCCGATCGCCTCGGCGAAGCGGGCGAACAGCCGGGCCGAGCTGGCAGCGATGTTGATGTGGCCGTCGCTGGTGGGGAACACGCCGGTCGGGATACCGGTCGGGTGGTCGTTGCCCGCCTGCCCGGCGACCTCGCCCTTCATCAGCCAGCGCGCCGCCTGGAAGTCGAGCATGAACGTCTGCACCTCCAGCAATGAGGTGTGCACCCAACGGCCGACCCCGGTGCGCTCGCGGTCGAACAGCGCGGTCATGATGCCGAACGCGAGCAGGTTGCCGGCCGTCAGGTCGGCGATCGGGATGCCGACCCGCACCGGCCCCTGCCCCGGCAGGCCGGTGATGCTCATCAGCCCGCCCATGCCCTGCGCGATCTGGTCCACGCCGGCGCGGGCGCTGTATGGCCCGGTCTGGCCGAAGCCGCTGATGCTGCCGTAGACCAGCCGCGGATTGACCGTGTGCACGTCGTCCCAGGCGATCTTGAGCCTGTGCTTCACGTTGGCGCGCATGTTCTCGACGATCACGTCGGCCGTCTCGACCAGCTTCATGAAGGCCGCATGGCCCTCGGGCGACTTCAGGTTCAGCTGCACCATGCGCTTGTTGCGGTGCAGGTTCTGGAAATCGGGGCCGTCGCGGTCGCCGCTGATCTCCTCGCCGCCGGTGTCCGGCGGCTCGATCCGGATCACGTCGGCGCCCCAGTCGGCGAGGTGGCGGACGCAGGTCGGGCCGGCCCGCGCCAGCGTCAGGTCCAGCACCACGATGCGATCCAGCGGCAGCCGGGTTGCCGCGTGGAGGTCGGCCGGGTGAGTGTCGGGCATGCGCGGTCTCCCGTTCGAGTGGTCAGCGCGAGTCTTCCACGCGTGTCAACAATTGGCAATCAACGGGTTCGTTCCATCGCGCGGGCCAGCATGCGTGCCACCAGCGCCCCCGGCACGGCCCAGCCGCCGGCGCCCTCGCGCCGACCCGCGACCTGCACCCCCGCCAGCCGCCACGTGCCGCCGGCCTCGGTCAGCACCGCGCCGCCGCTGCTGCCGCGGGTTCCGCTGCAGTCGTGGTGCAGCAACGGCGCGCCGTCCGGGTCGACGTCGTAGCCCAGGGCCGAGCAGTGCGGATCCACCGCCAGCCGCTCGGCGCGGTCCTGGCCGTAACCGCCCAGCGTCAGCAAGGCGCCGGCCGGCAACGGCGCTGGGTCGACCCGCAACGTCGCCGCAACCGGCTCGGCGAAGTGCAGCAAGGCGATGTCGCGGCCGCGATGCGCCTCCGGGTCGCCGGCAGCGTCCGGCGCGACGTCGATGGCGTCGGCGACCATGTGCCGGACGAACATGCCGTCGGCGTAGCCCAACAGGAGATGCACCGCCCCCGGCGGCGCCACATGGCCGAGGCGGCGCACCCCGAGGCAGTGGGCGGCGGTGACGGCGTAGTGCGGCGCCACCATGACCGCGCTGCAACGGGAAGTCCCCGGCACTTGCAGCCGCCCGACCGCCGACCAGGGCAGTGAACGCAAATCGGCGCCGACCCGAGGATCACTCGGGCCGACGCCGGGCAGCAATGTAAG
Source organism: uncultured Alphaproteobacteria bacterium (assembly GCA_963792675.1). Taxonomy (GTDB): domain Bacteria; phylum Pseudomonadota; class Alphaproteobacteria; order Acetobacterales; family Acetobacteraceae; genus JBBROS01. The sequence goes on along the minus strand of CAWBWT010000002.1, from coordinate 2,199,977 downwards.
GGCTAGTGCGGCAGCCCGGACGGGCCGCCGCGACCGGGGCTCAGGTGTTTTCGACGGAGACCGCTTCCGGGCCGCGACGGCCGTCGGCCACCTGCATCTTGACGCTCTGATTCGGCTCGAGCCCGCTCAGGCCGCCGCGGTTCAGGGCCGAAATGTGCACGAACACATCCTTGCCGCCGCCCTCGGGCATGACGAAGCCGAAGCCTTTCTCAGCGTTGAACCACTTCACCGTGCCGCGCATCTCGACGGCGGTGCTGAGGTCCACCGGCGCGCGGGGCGCGGGGCGCGGACGGTCGCCGTAACCACCTCCCATGCCGCCGCCCATGCCCATCCGCCGCCGCCGCCGCTGCGGCCGCCGGTTTCGGGCGTGGCCGTGGTCTCGTCGACGCTGTTCACTTCGGCCACTTGCGGGCCCTTCTGGCCGGCCGACGTCAGCACCTTCAGCGTGGCGCCGGGCGAAACGGTCTGGTACCCGGCCCGCGACAACACGCTGATGTGCAGGAAGGCGTCACCGCCGCCGCCGGCCAACTCGACGAAGCCGAAGCCCTTCTCGCCGTTGAACCACTTCACGACGGCCGTCGTCTCGGGCCCGGTCGGCGCGTTGAAGCCGCGCGGAGCACCGCCGCCGAACGACGGACGGTCCGAAGCGCCGCCGCGCGGCACGAACGCGTCCCTCGGCACGTATGGCTCATCCCGCCGCCCCCCAAAATCGTCGTCGCGACTGCGGCCGCGGCTGCCCCGGCGAGGGCTGTCGAAAGAACGGCGATCTGGTGTGCTCATATGGGTGTCTCAAACAGGCTGGAAAACGGACGGGATCGTCGGGTGCGCCGGCGTGGCTCTCCCCACTCTCATGCCAAGCGCGACTTCACAGTAACGGATTTCGCAGACGATCGCTAGCGGCGATGGCGCCGGCGTTAACGCCGGTCGCACCAATTCACTCCGCCGTCTTCGCGCCCGCCGCGGCACCGGCCACCTCGACCGAGTGGCCGGCGCAAGCGGCGCGCGCATTGGCCGCCATGTAAGGCCCCAATACCGCGGCCACCTGGCAGGCCGTCATCCGCTTGCGCGGCCGGGCCGCCGGTTGCCGGTTGAGGTTGATCCGCATTACGCCGCCGCCGGCCAATTGGATGCGCAAGGTCCCTTGCTGGATCGCCCGCATGTACAGCGGCACGCCCAGACTCGCCGGCGGAATGCGGCCCGCCGCGATCGCTGCCACCCGCTCCCGGTAGTCGGCCGCCAGCACCGGCGTGCGCGAATGATACCAGCCCGTCGCCACATACCAATTCGAACCGGCATCGTCGCGAAGCTGCCGGAGGAACCGTGCGGCGTAGTCGGCATTCGCCGCCGGGTCGAAGGCGTCGTCGAGGCTGCGGAAGGCGCGAGGGTGGGATTGCAGGTTGATCTGGGTGCAGCCCACGTCGATCTGGCGCACGCCGCGGTCGAGCGCCGCCCGCACCCACGCGACCGCGGCCGGCTTGCTGTCGAAGTAGAATGCGGCGCCATCGGCATTGACCGCCCAAGGCCATGGCTGCAAGCCCGGCAATGGCGGGATCGGCCGCCCGCTTTCGGCCTTCGACACCGCCGCCAGCAGGCCCGGCAGCGTCTCGTGCCGCTGCTCGGCGGCGGCCAGCGCAGCCGTGCACAGGGCGCTTTGCTGCTCGGTCCAGCTCGGCTCGGCGGCACGGGCCAAGGACGGCAAGACCACCAGCAGACCAAGGAGGAGAAGTCGCATCGCCCGGCCTCTACCAGCCTCTCGGCCGCTCGGCCACCGTCGCGCGGCCGGATCGGGCCAGCGTCGGTGGGAAAGCTTGGTCGCACTCCCTCGAGGGCAGCCCCCCCGGATCACAATGCCGTGCTCGGACCAGTTGCCCACCCTCCACGACCCATGCCAGCCCGTGCGGCCCTGACTTCTCCCCGTATCGAGCAGCGGCTTGTTATTCGAGATTTTCGCGATGGCGAGGGCGCGACGAGCGACGCAAAGCGCTGCTAGGCTGAGCAACAACCGGCTCAGGGACTCGAACATGCCTTCTGCGCTCATCCTCGGTGCCTCGCGCGGCCTCGGCCTCGGCCTCGCCGGCGAGCTCGTCAGCCGCGGCTGGACCGTTACCGCGACCGTGCGCAAGCCGGCCGACCAGGCCCAGCTCCAAGCGGTCGGGGCGAGTGTGGTGCTCGCCGACATCACCGATGCGGGAAGCCTGGGCGCGCTCGAAGCCACGACCCCGCCCGGCCTGGACCTGCTGTTCGTCAACGCCGGCATCTCGGAGCCGGCCGACACGGCCTCGATCGACCCGGCCGGGATCGGCCACCTGTTCCTGACCAACGCCGTCGCGCCGATTCGCGCCGCCGAGGCACTGCTGGGCCGCCTCGCCGCCGACGGCATCATCGCCTTCATGAGCAGCCGCATGGGATCGGTGGCGCTCACCGAGGCCGACAACAAGGCGATGTATCGCGCCAGCAAGGCGGCGCTGAATTCGCTCACCCGCGGCTTCGCGGCGAAGATCGGCGGCCGGCACCCGGTGCTGTCGCTGCATCCCGGCTGGGTTGCGACCGACATGGGCGGCGCCGGCGCCGACCTCGACGTCGCCACCAGCGTGCGCGGGTTGGCGGACGTGATCGAGGCGCGGCGGGGCAAGCCCGGTTCGGCGTTCCTCGACTATGCCGGGCGCGAACTGGCCTGGTAACGGTGGACCGGCCCACGCTCGAAACGGCTGGCCTGTTCGACCTGCAGGTCAACGGCTTCGCCGGAGTCGATTTCAACGACGAGCAGCTGACGCCGGACGGGCTGGACCATGCGCTGGAGCGGATGCTGGCGACCGGCGTCACCCAATGCCTGCCGACGCTGATCACCGCGACCGAGCCGGAATTGGCCGATCGCTTTGCCGCCCTGGACGCGGCGGTCGGGCGCAGCCGCCTCGGGCCGATCATGGTGCCGGGCTACCATCTCGAAGGTCCGTTCCTGAACCCCGAGCCCGGCTTCCGCGGCTGCCACCCGGCCGGCGCCATGCGCACCCCGGACAAGGGACTGCTGGAACGGGTGACGGGCAAGCTGCGGCGGCCGGTCCGGCTGCTGACCCTGGCCGCCGAGCTGCCCGGCGCCGAGCGGCTGATCGCCTGGGCGGTGACCCGCGGCATGCTGGTCTCGATCGGCCATTCCAACGCCGGCACCGCGGTGGTGGACCGCGCCGCCGCGGCCGGCGCCCGTATGTCCACCCATCTCGGCAACGGCTTGCCGCAGATGCTGCCGAAGCTCGACAACCCCTTGATGGCGCAGCTGGCCGAGGATCGGCTGGTGGCCGGGTTCATCGCCGACGGCATCCACGTGCCGATCCCGGCGCTGCGGGCGATGATCCGCGCCAAGGGGCCGGGCCGGGCCGTGCTGGTGACGGACGCGGTGTCGGCCGCGGCGACTCCGCCCGGGCGTTACAGCTTTGCCGGCATGCCGATCGACGGCGCGCTGGACGGCAGCGTGCGCACACCGGGACCGCCGCGAACGCTGGCCGGCAGCGCGCTGACGCTGGATCGCGCGGTGCGCAACGTGGTGGCCTGGGGCATCGCCCCCGATCTCGCCGCCGCGGCGTCCATGGCCGGCAGCGCCCCGGCTCGGCTGCTCGGGCTGTCGCCGCGCGGGCGGGTCGAGTGGAGCGCGGACGGGCGGGTGGTGGCGGCCGCCTTCGACGAGCTGGTGTATCGTTCGCCCGCCTGAACTACTCGCCTGACTTCACACGCCCGACTTCACGCGCCTGACCGCCGCGACAGGAGATTTGATGACGACCACAAGACGGACCGTTCTCGCGCTGGGCGCAGCCGCGCTGGCCCGGCCGGCTGCGGCCGCCGCCGTGCCGATCACCATCCTCGATGTCGGCGGCGCACTGCAGCTGATGCAGCCGGCGTTCGAGGCGTTCCGCGCCGCCAATCCCGGGCTGGTGTCGCGGTTGACGTTCAGCAAGGCCCCGGCGCCGGAATTGTCGGCCAAGCTGCGGGCGCAGCAGGCGGCCGGCCGGGTGGACATCGACCTTGTGCTGACCGGCAGCGACGGCTTGGCGTCCGGCCTGGACGGCGGACAATGGGAGCGGCTGCTGCCGGACCATGCGGCCGACCTGCCGAACTTCGACGCGGTCCTGCAGCCGCCGGCGCTCGCGCTGCACAAGGCGCAGGGCCAAGGGTTCGGGGTGGTGATGAACTACTACCCGTCCGGCCCGCTGCTGGAATACCTGCCCGAGCGGGTGCCGGCGCCGCCAACCACCGCGGCGGCGCTGCTCGACTGGGCGCGGGCGCATCCGGACCGCTTCATGTATGCCCGCCCCGCCAATTCCGGGCCCGGCCGCACCTTCATGATGGGCCTGCCCTATCTGCTCGGCGACCGCGACCCCAAGGACCCCGTGCACGGCTGGGACAAGACCTGGGCCTATCTCGAGGCGCTCAGCCCGTTCGTCGAATACTACCCGAGCGGCACCGGGCCGACGATGAAGGAACTCGGCGAGGGCTCGCGCGACCTGATCGTCACCACCACCGGCTGGGACATCAACCCGCGCGTGCTCGGCATCGTGCCGAAGGAGGCGCAAGTCGCGGTGCTGGACGGGTTCCATTGGGTGTCGGACGCGTTCTTCATGGCGGTGCCGCGCGGCGTGCCGGCCGAGCGCCTGGCCGTGTTGCTGGCGATGATGCGCTTCGTGCTCGAGCCGGCGCAGCAGGCGGTCAGCTACGACGACGGCTATCTGTATCCGGGCCCCGCGGTGCGCGACGTGCCGCTGTCGATGGCTCCGGCCAAGTCGCAGGCGGCGATCGCCGAATACGGCCGGCCCGAATACGCGGCGTTGATCGAGAACCACCCGATCGAGCTGCCGCTGACGACGGACCGCATGGTGGTGGCGTTCCGGATGTGGGACGAACGGATCGGGTCGAAGAAGGGCGCCAAGTAGGCGACCTTCTTCGACGCGCGGTTCAGCAGGGCGGGTGCTGGAACCCGACTGGCGCCACGCCGGGTGCCGAGAAGATGATGTTGTCGGTCGTTCCGTTGTCGGCCACGCCGGCCGGGACCTTGTCGAGATGCACCAGGGCCCGCATCCTGTAAGCGATCGTGTGGTCCGTGCAGGCCGTGTCGCCGCTGACGCCGAGCCCGCCGATCACCTGGCCGTCCTGGTAAAGCGCAACCCCGCCGCCGAAGGTGATGATCCCGCCCGGGTTCAAGCCGACGCCGTTGCCGCGCAGCGGGTTGGACGAGTTGTCGGTGGTGATGGCGTTGAAGAACGGGTTGAACGGATTGGAGTTGTTCAAACCGTATAGGGAGCCGCCGGGCTGGGTGGCGGCGTAGAGGTTGGCGGTCGAGAGCGCCAGCTTGTTGTTGGAGAAGTCGTTCGCCGTTTCCGCCTTGGCGATGGCGATGGCTCGGCTGCCCGGCCAGGCGTCACCGGTCTTCGCCACGCCGCACAGGATGCCGTTTCGGTCCACCACCGCCGCCCACATCATGTTCGGTTTGAACAGCCCGCCATTGCCGTCCGGCACCACCTGCTCCAGCGCCGACTTGAGCGTGGCGACGGCACTCGCGCCCAGGCTGCAACTGGCGCCGCGCCCCCCGCCATCGTCCGCCCAGGACGCAGCTGAGAAGGTACAAAGCACAAGGGTCGCCAGCAACGAGTTCTTCATCGCATGTCTCCGCTGAGTGATGCCGGAACGGCGGCGGACGGAACGACACGCAAGCGTATCTGTCAAGATTTGTTACGCAACGTTCTAAATATGGTAACGAAATGTTCACCCTTGATGATCGACTGGCTCCACGCCGCACCAATCCACGATCAACCGCGCAATGACCTCCGTCACGTCGCGCATCGAGCGGAGCCCGACGCTCTCGTCGATGCCGTGGATGTTCTCGGCGTCCGGCCCGTAGCAGGTCGCCTCGGCCCCGCCGGTCAGCACGTAGTGCCGGGCATCGGTCAGTCCGGGCGCGGCGTAGTGCCGCACCGCCTCGCCGGTCACCTGACGGTGCGCGTCGGCGACCGCCCGGGCGATCGCCTGCTGCGGCGGGAACAGGCAGCCATCGGCCATGAAGCCGCCGAACGACACCGCCATCCGCGCGCCGCGCAGCCGCTCGTCCGCAGCGGCGTCGGCCACCAGTCGCTCCACCGCGCGCGCGACCTCGTGGCAGGACTGGCCCGGCATCACCCCCACCCGCACGCCGAGCTTGGCGCGGGTCGCGACCGAGCTGTTCCACTCGCCGCCGTGCAGCGTGCCGATGTTGACGTTGATCGGGTGGTTCTCGGCGGCGAACGCCTTGTGGCGCCGCTCCGCCCGGTTGGCCTCGCCTTCGAACACGCGGAAATGCTCCATCAGCACCGCCGCCGCCTCGATCGCGTTCACTCCCGCCTGCTTGTCGCGCACATGCGCCGGCTTGCCGGTGACCGTCACCCAGGCCCAGACCACGCCGACCTCGGCCACATACAGCGCGTTGAAGCCCGGTCCCGGCTCCGGAATCAGACAGGCGTCCGGGCGCGGCAGCGCATGCATCACCGCCAGCGCGCCGTTGCCGGTGCACTCCTCCTCGATGACGGCGGCGAGCTGCAGCTCCGCCGCCGGCTGCAGCCCGGCCAGGCGCAGGGCCTTCAGCGCCATCACGATCGACACCAGCCCCGCTTTCATGTCGCCGGCGCCGCGGCCGAACATGCGGCCGTCTCGCACCGCCGGCTCGAACGGCGGCGTGGTCCACAGGTCGGCCGCACCCTCCGGCACCACGTCGACATGGCCCTGCAGCATCAGGCTGCGCCCGGCGGCGTTGCGAGGCCGATGCACCGCGACCACGTTGTCGCGCCCGGCATAGGAGATCAGCGGCGGCGAGAAGCCGGGCACGTCGCGCAGCCGGTCCACCTCCACCGGCACCCGCCGGGGTGCCAGGCCCAGCCCCTCGAACACGCCGGCCATCGCATCGAGGCAGCCCGCCTCCTCGCCGAGCAGGCTGCGATGCCGCACCAGCGTGGCCAGCAGCGTCGCGGCCTCGTCTTGCAAGCTGTCCACCGCCTGCTGCAGCGCCTGCGCCCTGCCCGCCTGCGCCCTGCCGCTATCCACCTCTGCCGTCATCCCATGCTACCTTTCGACCATGTCCGCCCCCCGAATCCGGCGCCTGTCCGAGCGGCTGGTCAACCGCATCGCCGCCGGCGAAGTGATCGAGCGCCCGGCCGCCGCGGTCAAGGAGCTGGTCGAGAATGCGCTCGACGCCGGCGCCCGCCGCATCGCGGTGTCGCTCGACGGCGGCGGCATCGACCGCATCGTGGTCGAGGACGACGGCAGCGGCATGGACGCCGCCGACCTGGCGCTCGCGGTCGAGCGGCATTGCACCAGCAAGCTGCCTGCCGAGGACGACCGTGACACCCTGGTGCGCATCGCCACCCTGGGCTTCCGCGGCGAAGCGCTGCCCTCGATCGGCGCCGCGGCCCGGCTGCAGATCACCTCGCGCCCGGCGGCCTCACCGCACGGGCATCGGCTGCGGGTCGAGGGCGGACGGGTCGATGCGGTCGAGCCGGTGGGTGCCGCGCCCGGCACCCGCGTCGTCGTCAGCGACCTGTTCTTCGCCACCCCGGCGCGGCGCAAGTTCCTCAAATCCGCCCGCACCGAGGCCGAGCACGCCGAGCAGGCGGTGACCCGCCTCGCCTTTGCCGCGCCGGCGACCGCGTTCCGCCTCGAACTCGACGGCCGCTTGGTGTTCGACCTGCCGGCGCAGGACCGCGCCGCCCGGGTTGCCGCCCTGCTGGGCCTCGGCGTCGACCTGCTGCCGGTGCGGGCCGAGCGCGACGGGCAGGTGCTGGCCGGGTTCGCCGCGCCGCCCAGCCACACCCGCGCCACCGCGGCGGCGCAGAGCCTGGTGGTGAACGGCCGCCCGGTGGCCGACCCGCTGCTGCGCACCGCAATTCGGGTCGCCTTCCGCGACGTGATCGAGGCCGGGCGCCATCCGGTGGTAGCGCTGTTCCTCGAGCTGCCGCCGGAGACGCTGGACGTCAACGTGCACCCGGCCAAGACCGAGCTGCGCTTCCAGGACGGGGCGGCGATCCGCTCGCTGGTGATCGGCGGCCTCCGCGCGGCGCTGTCCGGCGGCGCCGGGACCGCGGCGCCGCGCTGGGCGCCGACGCCGTTCCCCAACCGGCCGCCGCTGCGGCTGGTCTCGAGCCACGCCGCCTATCCCGCCATGGCGGCGGCGCGCGGGTTCGCCGAGGCGGCGCTGCCGTTCCCGGCGCCGCCCGCCGCCCGCGCCTTGGCAAGCGACACGGCGCCGCGGCCCGCCCCCCGGCCGGAGCATCCGCTCGGCGCCGCCATCGCCCAGGTGTTCGACACCTACATCCTCGCCGTTTCGGCGGCGGGCAGCCTGGTGCTGGTGGACCAGCATGCGGCGCACGAGCGCCTCACCCACGAAGCGCTGCGCGCCCAGCACGTTGCCGGCGGGGTGCAGAGCCAGGCTTTGCTGCTGCCCGCCGTGGTGGACCTTGCCCCGGCCGACGCCGCCCGCTTGGCCGCCGCGGCCGACTCCCTGGCCCGGCTCGGCCTCGAGCTGGAGCCGTTCGGACCCGGCGCCATCCTGGTACGCGCGCTGCCGGCGGCGCTGGGCGCGCCGGAGCCGCGACCGCTGCTGCAGGACATCGCCGACGCCTTGGCCGAGACGGGCGAGGCGACGCCGCTGGAAGCCAAGCTCGACGCGATGCTGGCCCGCCTCGCCTGCCACGGCAGCATCCGCGCCGGCCGCCGGCTGAACGGGGCGGAGATGGACGCGCTGCTGCGGCAGATGGAGGCGACGCCGCGCGCCGCCACCTGCAGCCATGGCCGCCCGACCGTGCTGACGCTCAGCCGGGCCGAGATCGAGGCGCTGTTCGGCCGCCGGTGAGTTAACCTAAGCGCCGAATGCGCCGTCGATCGTGTGCATCGCCCCTGTGACGAAGCCCGCCTCCGGCCCTGCCAGCCAGGCCACCAAGCCCGCGACCTCCTCGGGCCGCCCGTGGCGCTTGAGGGCCATGAAGCTGTGCATCAGGTCGCGCATCGGCCCGTCCTCCGGATTGGCGTCGGTGTCGATCGGACCGGGCTGCACGACGTTGATGGTGATGCCGCGCGGCCCGAAATCCCGCGCCAGCCCGCGCGTCATGCCTTGCAGGGCGGACTTGCTCAACGCGTAGGCGGCCATGCCCGGGACCGGCATGCGGTCCCCGTTCACCGAGCCGATGACGATGATGCGGGCGCCGGGCGGCATCTGCCGCGCTGCCTCGACCGACGCGTGATACGGCGCGTGCACGTTCACCCGGAACAGCCGGTCCACCGCGTCCGGATCCTGGTCCAGCGCATCGCCGAACAGGGCGAAGCCGGCGTTTACCACCAGCACGTCCAGCGGTCCGGACTCGCGCACCCGCGCGATCACGGCGTCTCGGTCGGCGCTGTCGGTCTGCACCGCGGTACCCCCCGTCTCGGACGCCAGCCGCTGCGCCGCCTCGGCAGACCCGGCATAGGTGAACGTCACCACCGCACCGTCGGCGGTGAAACGCCGCACGATGGCCGCGCCGATCCCGCGGCTGCCGCCGAGAACGAGCACGGACTTTCCGTCGGACACGGCCATGAATGCCTCCTTGAGGTTAATGTATCGTGCATTACATAAATCGACAGACCATCGAGTCAAGGATTTTGTAATTGTGACTACAGAAAATCCTCGGGCGCGTGGCCGTCCGCGGCGCTTCGATCCCGAACAGGCGGTTGCCACGGCCCAGCAGCTGATCCACTCGCGCGGTTACGATTCCGTCAGCGTCGCCGACCTCACCGAGGCGCTCGGCATCAATCCGCCCAGCTTCTACGCCGCGTTCGGCAACAAGGCCGGTCTCTACGGCCGCGTCCTAGAGCGCTGGGCCGGCACTGGAGCCATCCCCCTCGCCGACATCCTGCGCCGGGACCGGCCGGTGGCGGAGTCACTCGCAGCGTTGCTGGAAGAGGCCGCCCGGCGCTACGCCGCCGACCCTGCTGCGGCCGGCTGCCTCGTCCTGGAGGGAAGCCGCTGCAACGACCGGAACGCGCGCGCGGCGGCGCGGGCGTTTGCCGTCGCCGCGGACGGCGTGATCCGCGACTACGTCGCCGCCCGCCATCCGGACGACGCCGGGCGCGTGACGAATTACGTCACCACGATCATGTCAGGGCTGTCGGCCAGCGCTCGCGATGGGCACGGCCTCGACCAGCTGCTTGCCACGGCCCGCCTCGCCGGGTCCGCCCTGACGGAGGCGCTCGCCGCTTGAACGCGGCGCCGCGGCCAACATTCGGCTGCGTGCTTGCGGCTCGATCGACCGTCAGCCCCCCGCAGGTCGCACCGTGACGGCGACGGCGATCGCGTGGTCGTCCGGCTCGATCGTCACGGTGAAGCGGTCGAGCCCGACATAGCCGGGCTGCGGCGCGTACGAGATGGCGGGCGAGCGGCCGCCATTGGCGAAACCGGCCTGCGCCCGGCCATGCTCCGGGTTGACGGTGATCAGCGCGTCGGTCGGGAACACCTGCAGATTGGGGTCGAGCACGACGAATTCGCAGGCCTGGCCGGAGTTGGCGACGCTCATCTGGGTATGCACTGCCGTCTGGCTCAGCAGAAAGAACTTCTTCACGTCGCAGGGGCCGCGCACGCTCTGCGGCTGCAGCCGGCCCTGGTCGTTGCGATCGAGCCCGGCGCAACCCGACAATGCCAGCAGGCCGGCGAGCACCCCGGCCATGACTTTGATGCTCCCAAGCGCCATGTCCCGCTCCTTCTCGTGGTCCCGCCTGCTACGCGCGGCGCCGGGCCGCGTTGCACGGCGGGTCAGCCGCGGCACACCAGCATCGTCGCGGCGCCCGCGGTGAACTCGGCCAGCACCTCGCCGGGCGCCGGCGGCGCGTCTGCGCGGCCCAGCTCCAGCACCAGCAGCGCCGCCGCCGCGATCCAGCCGCCTTGGCGCAACGCGGCCACCGCCGGCTCCAGCAATCCCTGGCCGTAGGGCGGGTCCAGGAACACCAGGCCGCAAGGCGCACCCGGCGGGGGCCGCAGCACGTCGCCCGGGATGACCCGGCATCGCGACTCCGCTCGGCAAGCGGCGATATTGCGGCCCAGCGCAGCCAATGCCGCCCGGTCGCGCTCGATGAACGTCGCCTCGGCGGCGCCCCGCGACAGCGCCTCGAGTCCCATCGCGCCGGTGCCGGCGAAGGCGTCGAGCACACGGGCGCCCTCTATTGCGCCGCGTCCGGCCCAGGACGCATGCAGCAGCCGGTCGAACACCGCCTGCCGCACCCGGTCCGCGGTCGGCCGGGTAGTGTCCCCGGCCGGCGCCTCCAGCCGGCGGCCGCGCCAGGCGCCGGCGACGATCCTCACGGCCGGGGTCTCACTTGGCCGCCGGAAGCTGCTCCCGCAGCACCTTGCCCGGCACCTCGTCCACCGCGCCGCGGGACAAGTTGCCGAGCTGGAACGGGCCGTATGCCACCCGGATCAGCCGGCTGACCTGCAGGCCGAGATGCGCCAGCACGCGGCGTACCTCGCGGTTGCGGCCCTCGCGCAGGGCGACGCCGAGCCACACATTCTCGCCCTTGCGGGCTTCCAGCGCCGCCTCGATCGGGCCGTAGCGCACGCCCTCGATGGTGATGCCGTCGGCGAGGCGCGCCAGCGCCGCCGGCGCCACCTCGCCCCAAGCGCGGGCCCGGTAACGGCGGATCCAGCCATTGGCCGGCAGCTCGAGCCGCCGCGCCAGGGCGCCGTCATTGGTCAGCAGCAGCAGCCCCTCGCTGCCGAGGTCGAGCCGGCCGACGCTCACCACCCGCGGCAGCCCGGCTGGCAGCTTCTCGAACACCGTCGGCCGGCCTTCCGGGTCGCGATGCGTGGTCACCAGCCCTTCCGGCTTGTGGTAGCGCCACAGCCGGGACCGGTCGGGCGCGTCGACGACCTTGCCGGCGACCTGCACCACGTCGTCGGGACCGATGAAAGTGGCCGGGTGATCGATGCGCTGGCCATTGACCTGCACGCGGCCCTCGGCCACCAGCTTCTCCGCGTCGCGGCGGCTGGCAACGCCGGCGCGGGCCAGCCACTTGGCGATCCGCTCGCCGCGCTCGCCGGGCTCGGGCTCGTCAGCGGCGGTTTCGGTCAACCGCCGGCGGCCGCGACGAAGGCGGCGAAGATCTTCGCATCCGCCGGGTCGATCAGGAACTCGGGATGCCATTGCACGCCGAGCGCGAACCCGTAGCGCGGATCCTCGATGCCCTCGATCACCCCGTCCGGCGAGGTCGCGTTGACGACGGCGAAGCGGCCCGGCGCGCGGACCGCCTGATGGTGCGCCGAGTTCACCTGCATCGTGTCGGCGCCGGCGATCCGGTGCAGCAGGGTGCCCGGCACCAGGCTCACGGTATGGCCGGGCTGGTCGCGCGGGTTGGTCTGCTCGTGCTCGAGCGCGTTCTCGACGCTGTCGGGGATGTGCTGCAGCAGGGTGCCGCCGAGTGCCACCGCCAGCAGCTGCTGGCCGCCGCAGATGCCGAGCACCGGCATGTCGCGCGCCAGCGCGCCGCGCACCAAGGCGAGCTCGGCGGCGGTCCGGCCCTCCTTCAGGGTCACGGTCGCATGGCGCTCCCCGTCGCCGTACAGGTTCGGGTCGACGTCGAAGGCGCCGCCGGTGACGACCAGGGCGTCGATGCGGTCGAGGAAATGCGGCGCCAGACCGACGTCGTGCGGCAGCGCCACCGGCAAGCCCCCGGCGGCTTCCAACGCTTCGGTGTAGTTGGCGCGTAACGCGTACCACGGATATTTGGAGTAGCCGCCCGGCTGCTCCGCATCCAGGGTGACGCCGATGAGGGGTTTGATGCGTGACGACATAAGCGCCGTGAGTAGACCCCTCGGGGTCGGCGCCGCAAGCGGCGGCCCCATGGGGCTTGCCCTGCGCGAGGCGCGGGCAGCGGCCGCGCGCGGCGAGGTGCCGGTTGGCGCCGTGGTGCTCGGGCCGGACGGCGCGGTGCTGGCGGCGTGCGGCAACCGGGTGGAGGGCGACCGGGATGCCGGCGCCCATGCCGAGCTGCTGGCCTTGCGCGCCGCCGCGCGAGCGCTGGGCTCGCCGCGGCTGCCGGGCTGCACGCTGGTGGTTACGTTGGAGCCCTGCCCGATGTGCGCCGCCGCCGCCGTGCATTTCCGGGTCGCCCGCGTGGTGTTTGGCGCCTACGACCCGAAGGGCGGCGGCATCGACCATGGCCCGCGCTTGTTCCAGCTGCCGTCGTGCCTGCACCGCCCCGACGTGATCGGCGGGGTGCGCGAAACCGAGTGCGGCGACCTGCTGCGGGCGTTCTTCGCCCTGCTGCGGAGCCGAGGTCCGGACTGCGTTGACGGGTGAACGGCGGCGCTTCTGTTCATCTGTGCTTTGGTTGGGGCATTGCCTGGCGTTTCCCGACGTTTCGTGACTTGTTAGCGTAACGAACTAAGCACACTGGAGGAGGGCTTCCCCGCCCTGCCTTTGACGAGACCGCTCCTCTGTGTCGATCCCCTGCCACCCCCTCGTCCAGGCTAGCTCGCCCCCGGTCCGCGCCGTTCCGCACGGTCCGGCCGAGGCGTCGGCATCGGCGCCGCCGCCGGCGGGCGCGGGACCGGGACACGGCGCTCCGCACCCGCATCATCCACCTCCCGGTCCGCACCACGCGCACCATCCGGCAGCGTCGCACGCGCACCCTCACGCCGCTCACCATGGACCGTCCCACGGTGCCCATCACGGGGCGCATCACGGGCTACCACCGACGGATTCAGCCGCGGCCTGCGTGCGGCCGCCGGACCAGCACCTCGCTTCCGCCACAGATTTGGCGGCCTTACGCTCGGCCATGGCGTCGAGCACCGAGGCGGCAGCCGGGATCGCCGCACGCGGTGCGCGCCGGGGTGTGGCGGGCGTGGCGGGCGGCGGGGTTCCGGGCCTGAGCGCGCTGGGCGGAGCCGGCAGCCTAGTCAAGGCGGCCGCAGTGTTGGCGGCGTTGGCGGGCGCCGGAACGGTCGCCGCGGTGGGCACCTCGCCGGCCACGCTGCTGGCAACTCCCGCGAGCGGCGCCACGACCCCGTGGAGAGTACCCCCGGGTTTTTCGTCGGGACCGTCGATGGCGACTTACCCGGCCCCGGCACCCAACCCGACCACGCCCAACCCGACCGATGGGCTGCCGGCCTCGCCCAGCACGCCTGGCTCGGGTCAGCCCCCTGCCGTCGCCGTTCCCGAACCCTCGACCCTGGCCGGCCTGACGGTGGCCCTGCTGCTGACTGCCGCCAGCTCGGTCCTGTTGCGGAAGCGCAAGCCGACCTGCGCCGGCTGAACCGGCTTCGTCCGCGGCCTACCCTTTCCAACAAAATCATCCGTTTCGGAGCGGCACTGGTCCTTCGCAGGCGCATGGCGTCGTGTATGTTACGTTAGCGAACCAATGGTCCACGCCCATGACATACAAGCTGCTCGGTTTCTCCTGGTCCTCGGACAAGAACGTCACCTACACCTTCGCCGACCAAGCGAACGGCACCTTCTCCGGCGCCATCACCGACCCGGCGCAGCAGGCCGTCGTGCGCCAAGCGTTCAAGGCCTGGAGCGCCGTGAGCGGGATCACCTTCAAGGAAGTTTCGGCCGCGCAGGAAGGCAGCGCCGATATCCTGGTCGGCTACGCGATCCTGCCGACCTCCCAACTCGGACTGACCACCTACGCCACGACGCCACAGGCGCTTCCCGGCGAGACCGTGAAGCTCGTCGACCCGTCGGTGGAGCCGGTCGTCAACCAAGGCGGCACGCTCACCTTTGCCGGCACCAACTCCACTTTCTACCAAGCCGCCCTGCACGAGATCGGCCACTCGCTCGGCCTCGGCCATTCCGACAGCGCCGGAGCGATCATGTTTCCGGAGCTGTCCGGCGCCAATCGCGGCCTCAGCGCGGAAGATATCGCGGGGATCCAGGCCCTGTACGGGCCGCCCAGCTTCGCCGCCCAGCAGGACACGACCACCGGCGTCTCGAGCGCGGGCGCGATGGACGCCTATGTCGGGCCCGTGCCCTACCTCGATTATCAGTCGATCCAGGTCACGACCGACTCGCTGAATGTCGCGACCTCGACGGCCAACGTGTTCCTGGTGACCGGCTTCGGCAACGACGCGCTTTCGGTCGCGACCGGCCGCAACGTGCTGGACGCCGGCGAGGGCAGCAACTACCTGACCGGCACGGTCGCCGGGGCCGGCACCGACACCTTCTTCGTCAACGCCACCCACATCGCCGGCAGCGTCTGGGACACGGTGGTGAACTTTCACGCCGGCGACGCCGTGACGTTCTGGGGGTTCCACCAAGGCGCGTCCACGATCGCCTGGGCCGACAATGAAGGCGCCGTTGGCGCCAAGGGGCTGACGCTGCATGCCGAGATCGGCGGCGCCGGGACGGGGGTCAACGCGTCGCTGACGCTGACGGGCCTGACGTCGGCCGATCTGGGCGCGCTGCGGATCGAGTACGGCCATCAGGACGCCGGGGACTACATGGTGATCACTCACCTGTAGCCGCTGCTCAGGTCACACGCTTGCGGGGCTGGGAGACGCCGTCCTGCCAGCAGCCGGTCGACAGCACCTCGGCCAGCACCGACACCGCATCCCACACATCGGTGTAGCGCAGATAAAGTGGGGTGATGCCGAAGCGGATGATGTCGGGCGTGCGGAAATCCCCGACCACGCCGCGGGCGATCAGCGCCTGCATCACCGCATAGGCTTCGGGGTGGCGGAACGACACCTGGCTGCCGCGCCGGGCTTCGTCGGCCGGCGTCGCGCATTCGAGGCCGGGGCAGCGCCGGGCGGCAAGCTCGATCAGCAGCGTCGATTGCCGCAGCGACTTGGCCCGCACCTCGCCGATCGGCGCCCCTAGCGCGAGGTCCACGCCGACTTCGAGCGCGGCCATGGCAAGGATCGGCGGCGTGCCGACCACGGAACGGGCGATGCCCGGGGCAGGATCGTAGCCGGGCAGGAAGCCGAACGGCTCGGCATGGCCCAGCCAGCCGGTCAGCGGAAAGCGCGCCGCCGCCTGCAGCGGCTCGGCGACGTAGAGGAACGCCGGCGCGCCGGGGCCGCCGTTGAGGAATTTGTAGCCGCAGCCGACTGCGAGGTCCGCCCCCGCCGCTTCGAGCTCGACCGGCACGGCGCCGGCCGAGTGCGCCAGGTCCCACAGCGCCAGCGCGCCCGCCGCATGCGCCGCCGCGGTGAGCGCCGCCATATCGTGCATGGCGCCGGTGCGATAATCGACATGGGTCAGCATCAGCACCGCGACGTCGGGCCCGAGCGCCGCACCGATCTCCGCGGCCGTCACCATGCGCAGCTCGTGGCCCTGCCCCAGCAGCGCCACCAATCCCTCGGCGATGTAGCTGTCGGTCGGGAAGCTTCCGGTTTCGGCCAGGATCACCCGGCGGCCAGGCCGCAAGCCGAGGGCGACGGCCAGCAGCTTGAACACGTTCACCGAAGTCGAGTCGGCCGCCATCACCGTGCCCGGCGCGGCGCCGATCAGCCGGGCCAGCTTGTCCCCGACGGCGGCGCCCAGGCCGATCCAGCCGGCGTCGTTCCACGAGCCGATCAGCCCCTGCCCCCATTCCTGCTCGATCACCGCCGCGACCCGGCCCGGCGTCGCCCGCGGCAGGGCGCCGAGCGAGTTGCCGTCGAGGTAGACGAGGCCGCGGGGCAGCGTGAACGCGTCGCGGACCGGCGCCAGCGGGTCGGCCCGGTCCAGCGCCTCGCAATCCGCCCGGCTGAGCACCCTCACTCGGGAACGTTCACTCGACGCGGTAGCGGGCGTCGGGCGGGATGCCGAGCCCCTGCACCATGCGGTTGGTTTGCGCCGCCATGCCGACGATGGCGAGCAGCTCGCCGTGCTCGGCTTCGGTCATGCCCTTGGCCCGACCCGACGCCGTGTGCGAGTGGATGCAGTATTCGCAGCCCTGCGCGATCGAGACCGCGAGGTAGATCATCTCCTTGACCTTCGGCTCCAGCGCGCCGGGGCCCATCACCGCCTTGAGCAACTCCCAGGTGCGCCGCAGCGTGGCCGGGTCGTGCGCGAGGCCACGCCAGAAATCGTTGACGTAGTCGTCGCCGCGGGCGGCGCGGATGTCGGCGAACACCGCTGCCGCTTCGGGCGGCAGCTCGGCGTCGCTCAGCAGTCGGACGGTGGCCATGGTGGCTCCTCGGTTGCGCCGTTGACGGTACGTCCCGGCGGGGGACGCGGCAATCCCGCTAAGCTGCGGCGCGCAACTGCCGCTGCGCGCGCGAGACGTTCGCGGTCTCGGCTTCGCGCGTCTCCTCGAGCCGCCATGCGATCGCGACGGCGGCCAGCGCCGGGATCAGCAGCACGAGGAAGGTGCCGCTCCAGCCGAACCAGCCCGCCATCGTCCCGCCGAGCACGCCGGACAGCGCGCCGCCGGCACCTTGCAGCGTGTTCAGGCCGCCGAGCGCCGTCTGGGTGCGGCCCGTGCCCCAAGTCAGATCGGCCACCAGCACCGGTGTCGCGACACCGAGCAGGCCCGAGGCGATGCCGTCCAGAACCTCCGCAGGGACCAGCCAGAGCGGGTCGGTGACGGTCGCGCACAGCAGCGCACGAATTGGCTGTGCGAGGCAGGCCAGCAGCAGGAGGTGCCGCCGCCCGCGCTGGTTGGCCAGCGACCCGGCCCACAGCGCCACCGGAATCATCGTCATCTGCGCCGTCACGACGTAGATCGCCGTCCATTGGTTGGCATCGTGGCCGTTTGCCACCAGCCGCTGCGAGACCAGCGACAGCATGCTGCCGCTGCTGAGATTGAACGAAGCCAGCGCCAAAGCGAGCAGCAGCAGCGAGCGCTGCCGGAATAGGTCGCGCAACGAGGAACGGTGCTCCTGCTCGTCCGGCTCGTCCTCGTGCCAGCCATGCGCGCGGCGGCCGTTGAACGCCGCGCCGGGCGTCGTCGCCACCGCAATGATTGCGGTCGTCGCCATGCCGCCCAGCACGTAGAACGGCGCCACCCCGCCGAGCAGCGAACTCAGGACATAAATCAGCACCGCCGCCGAGACGATGCCGGCATGGTTGAACGCCTGGTTGCGCGCCTGCTGTTGGGGGAAGCCGGACTTGCCCACGATCCCCAGCGTCAGCAGGGTCAGCGCCGGCAGCAGCAGCGTGCCGCCCGCCGCCGCCAGCAACTGCGCCGACAGGACTGCGACGGTCGATTGCGCCTGCGCCAGCAGCACCGTTCCGGCCAGGATACCGCCGCAGGACAGGCCGAGCAGCCGCCGCGGGTGCCGCGTCTGGTCGACAAGCCACCCGGCCGGGCCGTTCAGGAGCATGCCGCCGAGCCCGACCAGCGTCGTGATCACGCCGACCCGGGCGGGGCTCCAATGCCCGTTCTCGGCCAGCCAGGTGGAGAGAAACGGGCCGAGACCGCCCTGGATATCGCCGGTGAAGAAGTTGATCGCGGCGAGGTGCGCGACGGGCGACATTGGCAGTTCAGACGGGCGCCCGCGCCCCGACTTCGCGGGAGGGTGCCCGCGCACCAATGTCACGGCGGCAGAACCCTTCCGGCCAGCGCACGTGATCCACCGCGGCGTAGGCGACGGCGCGGGCGGCGGCCACGTCGGGGCCGGTGCCGCAGATCGTCAGCACCCGGCCGCCATCGGCCAGCAGACGCCCGTCCGCCACCCGCGTGCCGGCCTGGAATACCAGCGCGCCGGGCTCGGCCGCGGCCGCTTCCAGCCCGTCGATCACGGTGCCGCCCTTCGGCTCGGCCGGGTAACCCTCGGCGGCCATCACCACCGCCACCGCCGCCTCGTCGCGCCAGCGCAGGTCGAACTGCGCCAACTCGCCATCGCAGGCCGCGATCAGGCCCGGCAGCAGGTCGCTGCGCAGGCGCGGCAGCAGCGCCTGGCATTCCGGGTCGCCGAACCGCACGTTGTATTCCACGAGCTTGGCCCCGTCCGGCGTGAGCATGAGGCCGGCGAACAGGATGCCGCGGAACGGCGTGCCGCGAGCCGCCAGCGCGGCCAGGGCGGGGCGGATGAACCCGTCCATTGCCTGCGCCGCGTCGAAGCCGGCGACCGGTGAAAAGGCGCCCATGCCGCCGGTGTTGGGCCCGACATCGCCGTCGCCGACCCGCTTGTGGTCCTGCGCGGCGCCAAGGAACACCGAATCGATGCCGTCGCACAGCGCGAACAGGCTCACCTCCTCGCCGGTCATGCACTCCTCGATTACCACCGGGCCGCCATTTTCCATCAGCGCTGCGACCGCGGCCTCGGCCTCGGCCTCGGTTGCGGCCACCACCACCCCCTTGCCGGCGGCGAGCCCGTCCGCCTTGACCACGATCGGCGCACCGCGGCGGCGCACGAATTCGATCGCGGCGGCCGCGTCCTCGAAGCGCTCCCAGCGCGCGGTCGGGATGCCGGCCTCGTCGCACAAAGCCTTCGCGAACGCCTTGCTGCCTTCGAGCTGCGCTGCCGCCCGTGTGGGGCCGCAGCAGCGAATGCCGGCCTCGGCCAACGCGTCCGCGAGCCCGGCCACCAGCGGCGCCTCGGGGCCAGGCACCACGAGGTCGATCTGCTCGTCGCGGGCGAACTGCACCAGCCGCTCGATGTGCATGGCGCCGATCGGCACGTTGGTGGCGAGCGCCGCGGTGCCCGGATTGCCCGGCGCCACGAACAGCTTCGTGAGTACCGGCGAGGCGGACAACGCCCAGGTCAGCGCGTGCTCGCGGCCGCCATTGCCCACCACCAGAACCCGCATGCCGTTCTCCGCCCGCTTCGCACTGCCGCCGCTGTAGCATAGGGTCGGCGCATGGACACTGCGACCGCCACCACCAACGTTCCCGAATACACCGTCAGCGAGATCTCCGGCGCCGTGAAGCGCACGCTGGAGGGTGCGTTCGGCCGGGTGCGGGTGCGCGGCGAGATCACCGAGTACAAGCGCTACCCCTCCGGCCACATGTACTTTTCCCTGAAGGACGAGGGCGGCAAGATCGCCGGCGTCGTTTGGAAGAGCGCCGTCAGCAAGCTCGGTCTGGTGCCGGAGAACGGCGTCGAGGTGATCGCCACCGGCCGGGTCAGCGCCTACGGCGACCGCAGCTCGTATCAGCTCGTGGTCGAACGCATGGAATATGCGGGCGCCGGCGCGCTGCTCGCGCGGATCGAGCTGCTGCGCAAGCGGCTGGCCGAGGAGGGTCTGTTCGACGCGGCACGCAAGCGGCACATCCCGCTGCTCCCGGCCGTGGTCGGCGTCGTGACATCGGCGTCCGGCGCGGTGTTGCATGACATCCGCACGACGATCGCCAGGCGGTTTCCCCGCCCGGTGCTCGTCTGGCCGGTCCCGGTGCAGGGCGAAGGAGCGGCGGAGAAAATTGCCGCGGCGATCGCCGGCTTCGACAGGATCGCCCCCGGCGGCTCGCCGGCGCGGCCGGACGTGCTGATCGTGGCGCGCGGCGGCGGCAGTCTCGAGGACCTGATGGCGTTCAACGAGGAGGTCGTGGTGCGCGCCGCCGCACTCTGCCGCATCCCTGTCATCTCGGCGGTGGGACACGAGACCGACCACACGCTGATCGACCTCGCCGCCGATCGCCGGGCACCGACTCCCACGGCGGCCGCGGAGCTGGCCGTGCCGTCGCGCACCGAGCTGGTGGCGACCATCGCGCAGGAGGCCGCCCGCCTGGCCGGCGCGCT
Organism: uncultured Alphaproteobacteria bacterium; assembly: GCA_963792675.1. Lineage (GTDB taxonomy): Bacteria > Pseudomonadota > Alphaproteobacteria > Acetobacterales > Acetobacteraceae > JBBROS01. The sequence goes on along the minus strand of CAWBWT010000002.1, from coordinate 2,179,336 downwards.
GCACCGGGTGACGCAAGAGCGGCGGCTGCGGCTCGGCGTCGCGGCGCATGCTCTCCCCGACCTTCCCGGCTTGCTCGGCGGCGCCCGGCAGCGGCTCGACGACCGCGGCCAGCGCCTCGCCTTGGCGATGCCGAACCTGCTGGTGGCGCGCCGGGCGGCGCTGGCGCGGGCGGAGCGGCAGATCCCCGACCTGCCCGGCCTCGTGCGCGGCGCGCGCCAGGCGTTGCGGGCGCAGGCGGACCGGCTGCTGCTGGCGTTGCCCAACCTGGTCGCGCGCCGCCGCGGCGGCCTCGCCGAGGCGCGGTTGCCGACCCCGCTGCTGCTGGTGGCGTCGTCGCGGGCCGGGCTGCGTCTGGCCGGCTCGGGGCTGTCGGCGGCGCTGCAGCGCGCGGCCGGGCGGCATCGCGAGCGTGAGGCGCGGGTGGCAGCCCGGCTGTCCCCGGCGGCGCTGCACTCGTCGCTGCGTGAAGCGCGGACCCGGCTTGAGGCGACCGCGTCCCGCCTCGAAAGCGTGTCCCACGCGGCGGTGCTGGCGCGCGGCTATGCCGTGGTGCTGGACAATGCCGGCCACGCCGTGACCCGCGCTGCCGCGGTCCGCCCCGCCGCTCGCCTGACGGTACGGTTCGCCGACGGCGACAAGACGGTCACCGCCGATGGCACCAAGCCGCATGCGACGGGGCCGGCAATCACGCCAAAGCAGCCTTCGCTCGGGCTCTGACCCGGCGCCGGGCTCAACTGGCCGCGGGGTAGTCGGCGCCCAGGCTCGTATCCCGCCAACCCTCGATGTCGGCCAAGGCCGCGTGCAACCGGTCGGTCACCGCCTTCAGTCCGACGGCCCCGAGCACGAGATGCCGCGGCGGGTGAGCGGTCTCGGTGATCGCGATCATCGCCGCCGCCGCACGGACCGGGTCGCCGGGCTGCTTGCCGCTGGCCTCGGCCGTGCTGCGCATGCGGGCGGCCACGGTCTCGGCGTAGTCGGCAATGCGGCTCGGCGTCTGCGTCAGCGAGCGGCCGGCCCAGTCGGTGCGGAACGGACCCGGCTCGACGCAGGTCACGCGGATCCCGAGCGGCGCCACTTCGGCGGCCAACGCATCCGACCATCCCTCCACCGCGTGCTTGCTGGCGGCGTAGTAGCCGGAGCCCGGGAAGCCGGCGAAACCCGCCACCGACGAGATGTTGATCACATGCCCGCGCCGCCGCGTCCGCATGCCGGGCAGCACGGCGCGGGTGAGCGCGAACAGGCCGAACACGTTGGCGTCGAACTGGCGCCGGATCTCGGCCTCCTCGCCCTCCTCGACCGAGGCCTGGTAGCCGTAGCCGGCATTGTTCACCAGCACGTCGATCGCGCCGAACCGCTCCTCGGCCGCCGCCACTGCGGCGGTCACCTGCGCCGCGTCGGTGACGTCGAGGTCCAGCGCCAGCCCGCGGTCGCCGGCGCCGTCCAGCAGCACCGCGACCCGGTTCCGGTCGCGCGCCGTCACCACCGCCCGCCAGCCGCGTTGAAGCACGAGCTTCGCCAGCTCGTGGCCGAAGCCGGTGGAGCAGCCGGTGATGAACCAGACGGGGGTGCTCTGCGTGGTGTCGCTCATCGGCAATGTCCTGTCGTAACGTCGGCCAAGTCTAATGCCCGGCGCCGTGTCCAGTTGCACGGCGCGGCAGTGCACGGGAGCAAGCGAGGATGTCGGACACCATGCGAAGCGGCGGCTGCAACTGCGGCGCGGTACGATTTGAACTTCGTGGCGCGCCGGTCCGCACCGGCGTGTGCCACTGCCTGACCTGCCGCAAGGAGACCGGCAGCGCTTTCATGGCCTTCGCCGTGTTCGACCGCAGCCAGGTCAGCGTGACCGGCCAGACCGCCGACTGGATCGCCAGCACCGACCACCGCCATTTCTGCCCACGCTGCGGCTCGACCCTGTTCGGGACCCACGACGACGACACCGAAGTGGAGGTGCGGCTGGGCGCGCTCGACGACGCCCCGTCCGGCCTGCATCCCGAATACGAGCTGTGGGTGGGGCGGCGCGAAACCTGGCTGCAGCCGGTCGCCGGCACCGTGCAGCACACCGGCAATCGGACCTGAGCGCCCGGTCGCGCCCAACATCGTGCTGATCGTGTTCGGCGGCCTGCCGGGCACCGGCAAGACCACGATCGCGCGCCGCATCGCCGAAGGTCGGGCAGCGACCTACCTGCGCATCGACAGCATCGAACAGGCGATCCGCGGCGCCGGCGTGCTTGCCGGCGAGGTGGGGACCGCGGGCTACGACACGGCCATGGCAGTCGCCGCGGACAATCTGGTGGCCGCCCGGATCGTAGTGGTGGACTGCGTCAATCCGGTGGTCGCCAGCCGCAATGCCTGGCAGACGGTCGCATCCCGTTTTGCGGCACCGCTGCTCGAGGTCGAGCTGGTCTGCTCGGACCCGGCAGAGCATCGGCGCCGGGTCGAGAGCCGCCGGTCCGACATCCACGGCCTGGTCTTGCCGACCTGGCAGGACGTCCTGGACCGCCATTACGAACTTTGGGACCGGCCGCATTTGGTGATCGACACCGCCGGGCTCACGCCGGAGCAGGCGGTCGCTGTGATCGGACGCCACATCGAAGCGGACACGGTTCGGCGCCGGTGAACGATCGGCCGCATCCCGCGATATGATCCCGGTCAAAATGGAAGCACGGTGATGGACGACACGCGGATCTGGAGTTTCGAGGAAAGCCTATGGACCGCGGATGCGCAGCATTACCGCGAGTCGATCGACGACGAGTGCCTGATGGTGCTGCCGACGCCGCCATTCGTGATGAGCGGCCGGCAGGCGATCGAGGCGGTCGCCAACACCCCGCGCTGGTCGAAGGTCGAGTTGACCGAGCGGCAGGTGGCGCGCCCGCAGGAGGGTTTGATCGTCATCGCCTACAAGGCCCGGGGCGAGCGCGAGGGGATCTCTCCGTACGAGGCGCACTGCACTTCGACCTATCGCCGCCTGGCGCATGAGGAATGGCGCGTGGTCCAGCACCAGCAGACCCCGCCGCTGGTCGGCGGCGCCTAAGCCGCCGGGCGAGCAGGCCGGGCGCTCGCTAACCCCGGAAAGTGACGAGCTTGCCCAGCGGTTCGCCAAGCACCTCGTCCTCCCGCATGACAGGCTGGCCGCGCACGATCGTCGCGACCGGCCAGCCGGTCACCGGCATGCCCGCGAACGGCGTCCAGCCGCAGGGTGACACGATCCAGCTGTCCTCGATCGTCCGGCGCCGCTTCAGGTCCACCAGCGTGAAGTCGGCGTCGTAGCCGGCCGCCAGCCGCCCCTTGCCGACCACGCCATAGACCCGGGCCGGGCCGGCGCACATCAGGTCCACCATGCGCGCCAGCGACAGCCGCCCGGCATTCACGTGGTCCAGCATGATCGGCACCAGCGTCTGCACGCCCGTCAGCCCGGCCGCGCACCTCGGGCCAGGGCCGCTGCTTGGCGGCCCGGCTGTGCGGCGCGTGGTCGGAGCCGATCGTGTCCGCCGTGCCGTCCGCGCACCGCCGCCCAGGCCGCCTCGCAATGCCGCCGGTCGCGGATCGGCGGGTTCATCACCGCGAAACCGCGCGAGCGTATCGTAGGCGTCCGGCGCCAACTGGGTCAGGTGGTTCACCAGCACCTCGGCGCGTCGCGACGTCGCGGAACTCCGGCGAGGTAGTCGAGCTCCTCCGCCGTCGAGACGTGCAGGATATGCGCGGGCCGCCCGGTCTTGCGCGCCAACGCCAGCAGCCGGCGCGTGCCCAGGAAGGCGCATTCCACGTCGCGCCACACCGCATGCTGGCTGATACGGCTCGCCCGACTGGAACATCGGCCGCCGCGCCTGCAGCCGGTACTCGTCCTCGCTGTGGATACGAGACGGCCGGCCGGCCGCTGCGCATCACCGCGCTCCAGCGTCTCGTCGTCCTCGATCAGCAGGTCGCCGGTCGAGCTGCCGGCGAACACCTTGACCCCGCACACGCCGGGCCGCAGCTCCAGCGTCGGCGAGTTGCGCCGATGTTGGCCTGTCGTGGCGCCGACATAGAGGCCCATGTCGCACCAGGCGTTGCGCTCGACGTAGCCCTGCTTCCAGGCCACCGGTCGGCGCTCGTGATGCTGGGGCTGGTGTTCGGCATGTCGAACACCGCCGCGAGGCCGCCCAAGCACCGCCGCCTTGGTGCCGGTCGGGATCCTCTCTATCGCGGGGTCGCCGGGGTCGCGCAAATGCACATGCGGGTCGATCAGGCCCGGCAGCACGTGCAGGCCTGCGGCATCGATCGCCTGCTCCGCCGTCGCGCCGGCGCCCAGCCCGATCGCCGCGATGCGCCCGTCGCGCACGCCCACATCCACCGCCGCCTCACCCCATGGCAGCACGCACGTGCCGCCCCGGATCATCAGGTCGTAGTGCTCCGCCATCATCTGCTCCCCAAGACCTCGAACACGTCGCCGCCCGGCGCCCGGCCCTCGATATGGGCGCGGTGCCAGAGGGCGTAGAACAGCAAGGTCCAGGCGGCAAACCCTTCGCGGCGGCCGCCGGCGCGGCGGAACAGCGCTTCCACCCGGTCGGGCCGGGCGATCTCCGCCACGCCGGGCTGGGCGGCGACCAGCGGGCCGAGCCGGGCGCCCTGGCCGGCGATCCAGGCGCCGACCGGCACCGTGAAGCCCTGCTTCGGCGCGAACGGCTGCGCCGCCGGCAGCGCCCGCTCCAGCCAGCGCCGCAGCAGCCACTTGCCGCGCCCGCCCTGCACCTTCAGCCCGTCCGGCAGGCGGAACCCGGCCGCGGCGACCGCGGGGTCGAGCAACGGCGTGCGGCCCTCGACGCCGTGCGCCATCAGGCAGCGGTCGAGCTTGAGCAGCAGGTCGTGCGGCAGCCAGTCCGCCATGTCGGTCGCCTGCGCCGCCATCAGCCGGGTGCGGCCCGGGCGCGCCGCCTCGCCTTCGCTGATGGCCAGGCCGTCGCGCCAGCCGAGCGGCGGCGTGCGCAGCACGTCCAGCCGGTCGAACGTGCCGCGGCCGCGCATCAGTCGGCCGCCCTGCCACCAGGGCCGCATCGTGCTGCGGTAGCGGCCGTAGCCGGCGAAGATCTCGTCGCCGCCCTCGCCGCACAGCACGACCTTCACGTCCTGCCGGGCACGGCGGGCCAGGAACCAGGTCGGGATGATCGCGTAGTCGGCCGCCGGGTCGTCCATGGAGGCGACGATCTCCGGCAGATGCCGCCACACCATGGCCTCGTTGATCTCCAGCGTCCGGTGGCGGGCGCCGACCGACTGCGCGACGAGCGCCGCCTGGGCCCGCTCGTCCGCCGCACCCGGCGCGTCGAAGCCGGCGGTGTAGGCCAGCACGCCGGTGCTGTTCAGCCGCGCCATGCAGGCGAGGATGGCGGCGCTGTCCACCCCGCCCGACAGGAACATGCCGTACGGCACGTCGCTGCGCTGATGCAGGTCGACGCTTTCCATCAGCGCGCGGTCCAGCCGGGCGAGCGCCGCGTCCTCGGCGATCTCTTCCGGGCCGCCATCCGGCACGGCGGCGACCCGGCTGCGTTCGAGCACGTGGCCGTCGGCGATGCGCAGGGTCTCGCCGGGCAGCACGCGCTGGATGCCGGGGAAGATGGTGTCGGCACCGGTGGTGAACTGCATCTGCAGCAACTCGTCGCGGGCGGCCGGTCGCACGTCACGGGGGACGAGGCCGGAATCGAGCAGCGCCCTGGGTTCCGAGGCGAAGGCGAGGCCGCCCTCGATCAGCGCCGTGTAGAGCGGCTTGATGCCGAACGGGTCGCGCGTCAGCATCACGCTGCGGCCCACCCGGTCGTGGATGGCGATCGCATACATGCCACGCAGCGCGGTCGCATAGCCGGCGCCGTCGCGCAGCCAGAGATGCAGCGGCGACTCGCAATCGCTGCCGGTGGCGAACGCCGTACCCGGCATGGTCCGCCGGAGCGCCGGGTCGTTGTACACCTCGCCGTTGGCGACCAGCGTCGCGGGCCCGGCAAACAGCGGCTGGTCGCCGCCGGCGACATCGACGATCGCCAGCCGCGTATGCACCAGCGCCGTTCGCCCGACGACGGAATGGCCGGCGCCATCGGGGCCGCGATGCGCCAGGGCCGCTTCCAGCGCTGCCAGCGTGGCGGCGCTGGGCGGCGCGGCGCCGGGCGCCAGCACCAGCCCGGCGATGCCGCACATCAGGCCGGCTCCAACGTGGCCAGGACAGCGCGCCAGCGCGCGATCACCGGTGCCTCGGCATGCGCGCGCTCGAACTCGGCGCGGCCGGCGCGGCCGAGGCGGCGGGCCAGGTCCTGGTCGGCGACCACGGCGCCGATCGCTTCTGCGAGATCCTCCGCGTCCTCGACCGGGGCGAGCAGGCCGGTTTCGCCAGGCCGGATCAGCTCGAGCGGGCCGGGAGCGGCCGCGGCGACCACCGGAACGCCGGCGGCGAACGCCTCCAGCACGACGTTGCCCAGCGGTTCAACCCGGCTGGGCACCGCGAGCAGCGTGCAGGCGGCCAGCAGGGCGGCCTGGTCGCTGCGCCAGCCGAGCCAGTGCACCCGCTCGGCGACGCCCTCGCGAGCCGCCAGATCCTGCAGCGCGGCTCGCTCCGGGCCGTCGCCGGCGATGGCGGCATGGACCCCCGGCAGGCGGGTCAGCGCGCGTATCAATACGTCGAAGGCCTTGTTGCGGTGCAGCCGTCCCATCGCCAGGACCGTGGGCGAACCGGCCGGGACCGGCAAGGCCGCGGCGGGAGCGCCGGCCAGGTCGGGGGCGAAATTCGGCAGATGATGCACCCGGTCCGCCGGCCAGCCCTGCGCCGTGATCCAGCCGACGAGGCCGTGCGTGTTGGCGACCAGGTGGTCGCAGCGGGCGAACCGGCGAAGGTCGTAGTCGCCCCCCAGCCGGCCGACCAGCACGTAGTCGCCGCGCGGGGCGTGCACCGCGGCGCGGCTCATCCAGGCCATCACCAGTCGGGGCGCAAAGGCGCGCAGGCGGCGGCGCAGGCGCGGCCGGGTCAGCAGGTCGAATGCGCCGCCGAAGCCGAGCTGCACCGGCGCCAAGCCGCCCGCGCACAGCCGCCCAGCCCGCGCGGGGTTGCGGCGGATCACCGGCAGCACGATCTCTCCGGCCGCATGCAGCGCCACCGTGAGGCGCTCGAAGAACAGCTCGGCCCCGCCTGCCGGCGCCCCGGCCATCACATGCGCCATCCTCATGGCTCGAGCAGGCCGAGCGCCGCCTGCAAGGCGGTCCGCACCGACAGGCAGTGCATCGGGGCCTGGCCCGGCGTGCCGTCGGCCAAGGCGATCGCGGTGCGCCGACCCGCGGGCGCGTATTCCCGGGCCGGCGTCGGTCCGAACAGGCCGAGCGTGGGCGTGCCGGCCGCGGCGGCCAGGTGCATCAGCCCGGAATTGTTGCCGACGAATAATCCGCAGCGGGCGAGGCAGGCGGATGCCTCGGACAGGCTCAGCCTGCCACCGAGATCGACGGCACCGGGCAAAGCGGCGAGCACCGGGGCCGCCATCTCCTGCTCCGCCGCGCCGGGCCCGGCGAAGATCACCGGGCGAGCCCCCGGGCTGCGGGCCTGGAGACCGTGGAACAAGGCGACGAACCGGTCGGCCGGCCAGACCTTCCCGGCCCAGTTGGCGGTCGGACCGAGCCCGATCAGCGTGCCGCCGGCATCCGGGAGCAGCGCCGACGCGCGCGCGCGGTCGGCGGGGCTGGTCCAGCAGACCGGCAAAGGCGGCGGCTCGAGACCGAACACGCCGCCGAGCTGCTCGGTCTTGTGGCCCGGGCGCTTGCCGCCGCGCAGCACCACCCGGCGGCGAGCGCGCACGAGAAAGGCCAGGGCGGAGCCGCGGAGGTCAACGACCAGGTCCCACCGCGTCCCGGCCACCTCGCGCCACAGCGTCAGCCAGTGGCGGTCGAGGGCGCGCTTTTCCAGCACCAAGGTCCGGTCGCGGCGCGGCATGCGGGCGAACACGCCCTCCGCCACCGGCCCGCAAGCGACCGTGAACCGAGCCTCCGGGTAGGCCCGCAGCAGATGATCGAGCAGCCCGGTGGAAAGGACCGCGTCGCCGAGTTCGGGTGGCGGTGATGAACAGGATTCGCATCTGGCGCACGCTGTAGCACGGGCCGGCTTGTTCCCGCGCCCCGCGACGCCCATCCTTCTGCCATGACAAACGTGACAGTTTTGCCCGACCGCGCGGTGCTGGAAGTCGCCGGGGCGGATCGGGTCGGGTTCCTGCAGGGCCTGGTGTCGAACGATGTGACGCTGGCGGTGCCCGGGCATGCGGTGTGGACGGCCCTGCTGACCCCGCAAGGCAAGTGGCTGGCGGATTTCTTCATCGTGGCGCAGGCGGATCGCTTGCTGCTGGACGTGGAGGCGGCGCAGGCGGCGATGCTGACGCAGCGGCTGACCCGGTTCCGGCTGCGGTCCAAGGTCTCGATCGAGCCGGTGCCGCTGCTGGTACATGCCGGCTGGGACGGTCCGGCGCCGGCGGGCGCGGTGGCCGACCCGCGGCTTGCGGAGGCGGGGTGGCGCGTGCTGGCGGCCGCGGCGCTGCCGGCCACGGCGACGCCGGAGGAGTACGACCTGCACCGTTTGCGGCTCGGCTTGCCGGGCGGCTCGCTGGACATGGAAGCGGAAAAGACGACGCTGCTCGAGGCCGGATTCGATGCGCTGCACGGGGTGTCGTGGACCAAGGGCTGCTACATGGGCCAGGAACTCACGGCGCGCACGAAATATCGCGGGCTGCTGAAGCGGCGCCTGGTCCCGGTTCGGGTCGAGGGGCCGCTGCCGGCGCCGGGCACGCCGGTGCTGGACGGCACAACCGAGGTCGGGGCGATGCGGTCGGGGCGGGACGGTTGGGGGCTGGCGCTGCTGCGGATGGACGCGGCGGAGGCGGCGGCCTTGGCCTGCGGCGAAGCGGTGCTGCGGCCCTCCGTGCCGGTCTGGATGCACGCCGAGGTGGCCTGAGCGGGCCCACGCCGGACGGTCGCGGACGGCGCCGCCTATCGCGACGGCAGGGCGAGGCGGCGGCCGACCCAATCCGGGCGGGGCAGGCACGCATGGGCCAAGCACGCCGCGTGGAGCGACGCCATGGTGGCCTCGGGCCACGGCACGCTGCGGCGGGTGGACAGGTCCACGGTGAGATACATCAACTCCTGCAGGGCCGCGATGGCGCCGTCGCCGTCGCGGCGGAGTTCGTGCGCGATGTGCAGCCGCTTGCGGTCGGCACCGAGTACGAAGGAATGCGCCGTCGTCGCATCGCCTTCGAGCAGCTCGGCCTTATACAGCGTATGGGTTTCGACCGCGAAGGTGCCGCAGCCGGTGGCGTCGCGGTAGGTCTCGCCGAGACCGATGGCCTGCCACAGCGCGTCGGTCGCCTCGTCGAACAGCACGATGTAGTAGGCGAGGTTGAGGTGTCCGTTATGGTCGATCCACTCGGGGCGGACACGGCCCGGGCGTGACACGAACGGGGCCGGCAGTGCCGGCCCCGCCGTTGCGTCCTCAGGTATTGTCGTCGAACCCGCCGCCGCCGCCACCATCGAACCCGCCGCCGCCGCTATCGAAGCCGCCGCCGGACTGATCCCAGTTCGACTGGGTGTCGAACGAGGGGTCCTTGGCGTCGCCGCCGCCGGCGAAGGGGTCGTTGTAAGCGGTGTCGGTCGAGAAGCCGCCGGGGTCGGTCGGCACCACGCCGGCGCCGTCGAACGAGGTGTTGCTGGCATCGCCGCCGCCGCCCCAGGGCGAGGCGGCCGCCGTGTCCGTGCCATGGTGGCCGCCGAATGCACCCATCAGCGCGTTGCCCACCACCATGCCGCCGGCAACGCCCGCCGCCGTGGTCAGCGCCGAACCGAGAAAGCCGGAGCCGCCGCGCTGGAACATGCCGGGCTGGTAGCCGGGCGCATACTGCGGCTGCGGCGGCGGCGAGGTCGGCTGGTAGCCGCCGCCACCCTGGTTCCACGGGTTGCCTCCGCCCATGCCGCCGGGGCGCTGCTGCGGCTGGCTGTTGCCGCCGCCGAACAGGCCGCCGAGGAACCCGCCGCTGCGCTGCTGCGGCTGCTGCATCGCCTGCTGCGCCGCGTTGCGGGTCTGCTCCAGCTCCCACTCCAGGCGCTTGATGCGGTTCTGCGCTTCGGCCAGCGCCGCTTCCGTCACCACCGCGGTTTGCGTGATGCGGTAGCGCGCTTCCGGGTATTGCTGGAATTGCTGGCCGATGAAGGCGTCCGCGTCGCGGTCGATCGGCGGCAGGTTCGGCTGCGACGCCGGCACGCTGCCGCCCATGAAGCCGCCGGACTGCGGCGCACCGCCGACCCGGGCGATGAACCGGCTGATGAGATCGCGTTCCTCGTTGGTCATTGATTTGATCCCACTGAGGTTAGGGTTTGTAGCCGAGGGGGCAATTGGCCCGGAACGAACTCTGGTTCAACCCCCGACGCCGGCCCCGATGCGGGCGGGCAAACCGAGCCGCGGCCACTCGATCGCCGGGCAACGGTCCATGACTACCGCCAAGCCGGCCGCCTGCGCGCGGGCGGCGGCGGCCTCGTCGATCACGCCGAGCTGCATCCAAACGGTGCGCGCGCCAAGCCGGATGGCGTCGTCCACCACTGGCCCCACCTGGTCCGAGGCGCGGAACACGTCCACCATGTCGAGCGGCCCGGCCTCATCCAGCGTCGCCACGACCGGCGCGCCATGCAGCGTCTGCCCGGCGATGCCCGGGTTGACGCCGACCACGTCGAAGCCGCGCGCCAGCAGGAACGCGAGCACGCCGTTGCTGGGCCGGCCGGGCCGGTTCGAGGCGCCAACCACGGCGATGCGCCTCGTGCCGGTGAGGATCGTGCGGATGCGGTCGTCGATCGATGTGTTCATGGCCGTTGCATAACGCTTTTCCGCCCGTATGGTGCCGCCCGATGAGCACGCCGCCCAGTTTCCAGGAGCTGATCCTTCGCCTGCACGCCTTCTGGGCCCGGCAAGGCTGCGTCATCCTGCAGCCCTACGACGTGGAGATGGGCGCCGGCACATTCCACCCCGCCACGACCCTGCGCGCGCTGGGCCCGCGGCCCTGGCGCGCCGCCTACGTGCAGCCCAGCCGGCGGCCGAGCGACGGCCGCTACGGCGACAACCCCAACCGGCTGGCGCAGCATCACCAGTATCAGGCGATCCTGAAGCCGAGCCCGCCCGACTGCCAGGCGCTGCTGCTCGACAGCTACCGGGCGATCGGCATCGACCCGATGCGGCACGACATCCGCTTCGTCGAGGATGACTGGGAAAGCCCCACGCTCGGCGCCTGGGGCCTCGGCTGGGAGGTCTGGTGCGACGGCATGGAGGTGACGCAGTTCACCTATTTCCAGCAGGTCGGCGGCATTCCGGTGGCGGTGCCGAGCGCGGAGTTCACCATCGGGCTCGAGCGGCTGGCGATGTATGTGCAGGGGGTCGAGAACGTCTACGACCTCGACTACAACGGCGCCGGGATGACCTACGGCGACGTGTTCCACCGCAACGAGGTCGAGTTCAGCCGCTACAACTTCGATCACGCCGACACGGCGATGCTGGCCCGGCACTTCGCCGACGCGGAACAGGAATGCGCCGCGCTGCTGCGGGAGAAGCTGCCGCTGCCGGCCTACGACCACTGCATCAAGGCCAGCCATCTGTTCAACCTGCTCGACGCCCGCGGGGTGATCTCGGTGACCGAGCGGGCCTCCTATATCGGTCGGGTGCGGACGCTCGCGAAAGGCTGCTGCGAGGCCTATCTCGCGGGCGAGCTCGCCGATGCCTGAGCTGCTCCTGGAACTGTTCAGCGAGGAAATCCCGGCGCGCATGCAGCCCGGCGGCGCCGCGACCCTGGCGCGGCTGGTCGGCGAGGCGCTCGCACCGTTGGCGCCGGCCGGAGTGCAGACGTTCCATGGCCCGCGGCGGATTGCGCTCGCGGCCACCGTGAACGCGGCGGTCCCGGCCAGCAGCACGGTCGAGCGCGGGCCGCGGGTCTCGGCGCCGCCGCAAGCGCTCGACGGGTTCCTTCGCAAGCACGGGGCGACGCGCGACCAGCTTGCCGACGAGGGCGGCCATTGGGTGCTCACCAAGGCGAGCGCTGCGATCCCCGCCGCCGCGCTGGTCGCAACCGCCCTGCCCCCGCTGCTGCGGCGGTTCCCGTGGCCCAAGAGCATGCGCTGGGGCGATGGCAGCCTGTTCACCTGGATCCGGCCGCTGCGGCGGATCCTGTGCGTGCTGGATGGGGAGGTGGTGCCGTTCGCGCTCGCCGAGGGCGCCGATGACGGCCACGGCGTGCGCAGCGGCGACGAGACCGAGGGCCACCGCTTCCTGGCCCCCGGCGCCTTCGCGGCGGCGTCGCTGGCCGCCTGGCAGGACGGGCTGCTGGCGCGCAGGGTGATCGTGGACGCGGCCGAACGCCGGCAGCGTGTCGCGGACGGGATCACGGCGCTGGCAGCGGCCGAGGGATTGGCGGTCGTGCCCGATGAGGGGCTGCTGGACGAGGTCGCGGGGCTGGTGGAGTGGCCGGTGCCGCTGCTGGGCCGGATCGACGCCGGGTTCATGGACCTACCGCCCGAGGTGATGCAGGTCAGCATGCGGGTGAACCAGCGCTACTTCGCGCTGCGCACCGCGGATGGCCGCCCGGCGCCGCGCTTCGCCTTTGCCGCCAACATCGAGGCCGATGACGGTGGCGCCACCATCGTCGCCGGCAACGAGCGGGTGCTGCGCGCCCGGTTCAGCGACGCCCGGCATTTCTGGGACCTCGACCGGCGCACGAAACTGGCCGACCGGGTCGCGGCGCTCGCGGGGGTTACCTTCCATGCCAAGCTCGGCACCCAGGGCGCCCGGGTGCAGCGGCTCGAGGCGCTGGCCCGCACGCTCGCGCCGTTCTGCGGCGCCGATCCGGCGCTCGCCGTGCGCGCCGCGCACCTCGCCAAGGCGGACCTTACCACCGGCATGGTCGGCGAATTTCCGGAGCTGCAAGGCGTCATGGGCGGCTACTACGCCCTGCATGACGGCGAAGACCCGGCCGTCGCCGAGGCGGTGCGCGACCATTACGCCCCGCGTGGACCGACCGACCAGGTGCCGGCAGCACCGGTGGCGGTCGCGGTGGCGCTGGCCGACAAGCTCGACCAGCTTGCGGCCTTTTTCGCTGCCGGCGAGGTGCCGACCGGTTCGGGCGACCCCTATGCGCTGCGGCGGGCTGCTTTGGGGGTGATCCGGATCATTCGCGAGAACGGGCTGCGGCTGCCGTTGCGGACCGTGTTCGAGGCGGCCGGGACGGGTCTCGCCGCCCCGGTGCCGACCAAGGCGCTGCTCGATTTCATCGCCGACCGCCTCCGGGTGCAGCTTCGCGCCGAGGGTGCGCGGCACGACGTGCTGTCCGCCGCGTTCGCCGCCGCCGCCGATGACGACCTCGTCCGCCTGCTCGCCCGCACTGAGGCGGTGGCGGCGTTCCTGGCCACCGCGAACGGCGCGGACCTGCTCGCCGGGGCGCGACGGGCCGCCAACATCCTCCGCATCGAGGAAAAGAAGGACGGGGTGGAGTACAGAAGCGAGCAAGCCGATGCTGGCCTCGCTGTAGAGGCGGCGGAGGAGAAGTTGTTCACCGAAGTCGACGCAACGTCCGCGAGTGTTAACGCCCGGATCGGCGCCGAGGAATTCGCCTCCGCAATGAGTGCGTTGGCGCAACTTCGCCCCAGTTTGGACGCTTTCTTCGACCATGTGACCGTCAACGATCCAGACCCGGCACTCCGGCGCAACCGGTTGTGCTTGCTTGCCCGCGTCGGCGCTGCCATGGCACTGGCTGCCGACTTCTCCCGTATCGAAGGCTGAAAGAGACCCGCAATGTCGCAAGTGATGACCAAATGGGTGTACAGCTTCGGCGCCGGCCATGACGAGGGCCGCGCCGACATGCGCAACCTGCTGGGCGGCAAGGGCGCCAACCTGGCCGAGATGGCCAATATCGGCCTCCCTGTTCCGCCTGGCTTCACCATCACCACCGAAGTCTGCACCGCGTTCTACGACAACGACCGGCACTACCCGGCCGAGCTGCAGGAGCAGGTGCAGGCGGCGCTCGCGCTGATCGAGGACGCGGTCGGGCTCAAGTTCGGCGACGCGGAGAAGCCGCTGCTGGTGTCGGTGCGCTCCGGCGCCCGGGTGTCGATGCCGGGCATGATGGACACGGTGCTGAACCTCGGCCTCAACGACGACACCGTGCGCGGGCTCGAGACCGCCAGCGGCGACCCGCGCTTTGCCTGGGACAGCTACCGCCGCTTTATTCAGATGTATGGCTCGGTGGTGCTGGGCGTCGACCACCACCGCTTCGAGGAGATCATCGAGAACGCGAAGATCGATGCGGGAGTGACTGAGGACACAGCACTTTCTCCGGCCGACTGGCAGCGCGTCGTGTCCGAGTACAAGGACATGGTGCAGGAGGAGCGCGGCGCTCCGTTCCCGATGGACCCGCACGAGCAGCTTTGGGGCGCGATCGGCGCCGTGTTCGGCTCCTGGATGAACCCGCGCGCCAACACCTATCGCCGGCTGCATGACATCCCGGCGAACTGGGGCACCGCGGTCAACGTGCAGGCGATGGTGTTCGGCAACATGGGCCAGGACTGCGCCACCGGCGTCTGCTTCACCCGCGACCCCTCCACCGGCGAGAACATTTTCTACGGCGAGTTCCTGGTTAACGCCCAGGGCGAGGACGTGGTCGCCGGCATCCGCACGCCGCAGCCGCTGTCGAAGCTGCGCGCCAACCCCGGCGAGGTCAGCATGGAGGAAGCGCTGCCCGGCGCCTACGCCGACCTGGTCGCGGTGCGGGAAAAGCTCGAGCGGCATTACCTCGACATGCAGGACATCGAGTTCACGGTGCAGCAGAACAAGCTGTATATGCTGCAAACCCGCAACGGCAAGCGCACCGCGGCCGCCAGCCTGCGCATCGCGGTGGAGATGGCCAACGCCGGGCTGATCGACCGAAGCGAGGCGATCAAGCGCGTGCCGCCCTCCTCGCTCGACCAGCTGCTGCATCCGACGCTCGACCCGAAGGCGCAGCGCACGGTGCTGAGCAAGGGCCTGCCGGCAAGCCCCGGTGCGGCCAGCGGCACGGTGGTGTTCAGCGCCGACGAGGCCGAGAGCCGCGCCGCCAAGGGCGAGGCCGTCATCCTGGTGCGGATCGAGACCAGCCCCGAGGACATCCACGGCATGCACGCCGCCCGCGGCATCCTGACCACCCGCGGCGGCATGACCAGCCACGCCGCCGTCGTGGCGCGCGGCATGGGCCGCCCCTGCGTCGCCGGCGCCGGCGGCATCAGCGTCGATTACGGCGCCCAGACCCTCCGGGCCGGCGGCACCACGGTGCGCGGCGGCGACACCATCACCCTCGACGGCGCCACCGGCGAGGTGTTCGTGGGCTCGGTCGCGATGATCGAGCCGAGCCTGTCCGGCGACTTCGCCACCCTGATGGAGTGGGCCGATGGCGTGCGGCGCCTGAAGGTTCGTACCAACGCCGAGACGCCGCTCGATGCCGAGACCGCACGCAAGTTCGGCGCCGAGGGGATCGGCCTGTCCCGCACCGAGCACATGTTCTTCGACCCGGCCCGCATCGGCGCTGTCCGGCAGATGATCATGGCCAACGACACCGCCGGGCGGCGTGCCGCGCTGGAGAAGCTGCTGCCGTTCCAGCGCCAGGACTTCACCGACCTGTTCCGCATCATGGCCGGGCTGCCGGTGACGATCCGCCTGCTCGACCCGCCGCTGCACGAGTTCCTGCCGCATCGCGAGGAGGAGTTGCAGGACGTGGCCGAGGCGCTCGGCCAGGACATGGAGAGCATCCGCCGCCGCGCCTCCGAGCTCGCCGAAGCGAACCCGATGCTGGGCCACCGCGGCTGCCGCCTCGGCATCTCGTATCCCGAGATCTACGAGATGCAGGCGCGCGCCATCTTCGAGGGCGCCATCGCGGCGGCCAAGGAGACCGGCGAGGCGCCGGTGCCGGAAATCATGATCCCGCTCATTTCCACGCGGCGCGAGCTGGAGATCACCCGGGCACAGGTGGACAATGTCGCCAAGGCCGTGTTCGCCGAACAGGGCCAGTCGATCGAGTACATGGTCGGCACCATGATCGAGCTGCCGCGCGCTGCCATCGTCGCTGACAAGATCGCCGAAATCGCCGACTTCTTCTCGTTCGGCACCAACGACCTCACGCAGACGGTGTTCGGCCTGTCGCGCGACGATGCCGGGCGCTTCCTGCCGGACTACGTGAACCAGGGCGTGCTGCCGAAGGACCCGTTCGTCTCGATCGACGTGGAGGGCGTGGGCGAGATGGTACGGATCGCCGCCGAGCGTGGGCGGAAGACCAAGTCGAACCTCAAGATGGGCATCTGCGGCGAGCACGGCGGCGACCCGGCCAGCATCGCCTTCTGCGAGGAGGTCAAGCTCGACTACGTGAGCTGCAGCCCCTATCGCGTCCCAGTCGCCCGCCTGGCCGCGGCGCAGGCGGCGCTGGGCGTGGGCGTCGACCGCACGGCCTGAGGCCCGTTCGCATCCAAGCTCGTCATGGCCCCGCGCCCGCCGGGGGGGCAGATCCCCGGATCAAGTCCGGGTGGACGTGGTTGCGCAGGCGGCGGTCGCGTGGCGCCTCTTTACGGGTCCGCAGGTCAAGCGCACCCTGACTTCATGACATCACACACGGCCAGGGTGAACCTGCTGATCGGGACCGGGCATTTCCTGTCCCACTTCTACATGCTGATCCTGCCGCCGCTGTTCCTCGCCTGGCAGCCGGCGTTCGGCGTCAGCTTTGCGGAACTCGGCATGACGCTGATGCTCATGAGCGGGATCACCGCCCTCCTGCAGACCCCGGTCGGCTTCCTGGTGGACCGCTACGGCGCCCGACGATTCCTGGTCGGCGGCACGCTGATCATGTCGCTGTCGATCTGCGCCATGGGCTTCGCCACCGCCTTCTGGCAGGTTCTCGCTCTGGCGGCGCTGAGCGGCGTCGGCAACTCCGTCATCCATCCGGCGGACTACGCGATCCTCAGCGGCTCCATCCCGAAGGACCGGATGGGCCGCTCCTTCGCCATGCACAGCTTCACCGGCAACCTCGGCTTCGCGTTCGGGCCGCCGGTCATCGCGGCGCTGCTGCCGCTGCTGGGCTGGCGCGGCGCGGTGATGCTGCTCGGCGCCTTGGGCGTGCCGGTGGTTGCCGCGATCCTGATCCAGAGCCGCATCCTGGTGGACCAAGTTCGCCGGCACGACACCGAAGCCGCGATGTCCGGGCGCGAACTGCTGATGACCAAGCCGATGCTGATGTTCTTCGGCTTCTTCTTCCTCGCCGCCATGGCCAGCGCCGGGGTGCAGGCCTGGGTGGTGACGGTGCTGCACCAGGTGAAGGGCATCGACCTCGCGGTCGTCGTCGGCGGCGCTGACCGGCTACATGGTCGGCAACACCGGGGGCGTGCTGGTGGGCGGCTGGTTCGCCGACCGGGCGAAGCGGCTGGCCACGATCACCATTGTGCTCACCGTC
The DNA here is from genome assembly GCA_963792675.1 of uncultured Alphaproteobacteria bacterium. Taxonomy (GTDB): domain Bacteria; phylum Pseudomonadota; class Alphaproteobacteria; order Acetobacterales; family Acetobacteraceae; genus JBBROS01. The sequence continues at coordinate 2,161,858 of CAWBWT010000002.1, read as the reverse complement.
GCGTCGGCGACGCTGACATTCCTGGTGGGGCTGCTCCCGGTCGGCGGCGTGGTCGCCTGCGTGATGCTGTTCTGCTCGGGCCTGGCGCTCGGGACCAGCCGCACCCCTCGCGACGTCATGGTGAAGGACGCGGCGCCGCCGGGTCAGATCGGCAAGGTGTTCGGCTTCGTCAGCGCCGGGCTGCCGCTGGGGTCGGCGATCACGCCGGTGCCGTTCGGCTTTCTGATCGACCATGGCCGGCCGGAACTGGTGCTGACCCTCGTATCGGCGCTGCTGCTCGCAAGCCTGTTGTGCATGGGCACGGCACGATCGGCCGCGCGTGAGCCGGTCCCGGTGGCCGCCGAGTAGCGGCTCAGATCCCGGACAGCGTCCCGGCCAGCACGGGCGGCAGCGTCGGCCGCGGGGAGCCGCCGACCGGCTCCTGGCTGACCAGGAGTTGCGTTCCGACCGGCACCGGGATCGTCAGGCGAGCCCGGCCGCTCGCCGGCAGCAAGCCCATGCTGACCGGTGTCGTCGCACCCGGCGGCACCGCCCAAAGCTGCAGCGAGCGGTCTTGCGGGACGTTGGTATCGCCCACCGCCACCACGGTCGCGGCACCGTCGGGTCCGACCCGGACCAGGAAGGTCGCGCCGGGACGGCCGAACGGCGACAGCGCCGCCACCAGCGGCTCCGGCGCGGGCGCCGGCGGCAGCAGCAGCAGGAAGCCGAGGCTGGCGGCGACCGCCAGGGCCGCGCCGGCGGTGGCCCGCCACACGGTCAGGTTGTCCCAGCCGAAACGCCGGAGCGGCGCTACCCGGGTCAGTCCTGTCGCCAGCGCCAAACGCCGCCACAGGATCGGCGGCGGCGCGATCGGCTCGACCAGGTCGGCCAACGGCGCGAGACGCAGCTCCCAGGCGGCGATGCTGGTGGCCATGCTGGGCTCGTGCAGCGCCAGCGCCTCGATCGCTCGGGCTTGCGCCGGCTGCAGCACGCCCAGCACGTATTCCGCGGCCTGAAGATCCCGCTCGTCGTCGGGACCGAGGCGGTCGGGCTGGTCGCTCATGCGGGTTGGCGATCAAGACAAGCGCGCAACGCCAGCAGGGCTCGGCGGATACCGGATTTCACGGTGCCCAGCGGCTGGCGCACCCGGTCCGCGACCTCCGGATGGGTCAGCCCCTCGACGAAGGCCAGGATGACGAGATTTCGCCGGCCCGGCTCCACCTCATCGAGGCAGCGCTGCAGCGCGGCGCCGTCGCGGGACGCCTGCAGCCGCTCGAGCGGCAGCGGATCGGGGTCGACCGGCTCAGGGATCTCGCCGCCCAGCACCTCACGCTTGGTCCGACCGACGGCGTCGAGCGCACGGTATCGCACCAGGCTGATCAGCCAAGCGCGTCCGTTGCCGCGGGCGGGATCGAAGCGGGCCGCGTTGCGCCAGACCTGCAGCATGGCGTCGTGCACGGCATCGGACGCGAGCGGGGCATCCCGCGTAATGCGCATCGCGACCCCGTACAGAACCGCGGAGTAACGGTCGGTACAATTGGCGGAATGCGGTACCGTCGGCCTGGGCGCAGCGGGCCAGTAGCATTGCGACCTCGTCATGTGATTCGGGGTCTTTCGGCGCGGCCTGCATCATTCATGCGTTATGGCCGCGAGAACCCAATGGGGCAAGCTGACAGCGGCGCGGAGCGAACGGGCGGCCAACCAGGGTCCGATTTTGGGTTGACCGCCGCGTCGGCCCTGGCGCTAATCGCAGGGGTCTGACGCCCGCCAGGCTGCAACCGTCCGAACCGGCCAGAGCACTCCGCCCGAGCCGATCGGCTCGGAACGTGCTCGGGCGAGGGCTCGGCGGGACGCGGCGGCCGGGCCTCGGTCGTCCGAGCATCGGACGAGCGCGAGCGATGCGCTGCGAGAGCGGGATTCCATGTCGGTTCCTTTTCCACACGAATACTTGGCGCCGGCTGCGGCCACCCCTAGCCGCATATCCCTGCCGCTCGATTACTTGCGACCGCCTGCCCTGGATGCAGCAGCGCAAGGAATTTGTCTCACGCCATGACGGGATTGCCGGCCTCCCCGGTGCGGGTTGCGCGCCGACCGGTCTTTGCCCGGCATGCTGCAAGCCTCCTGGTGGTGCGGCCTGGCGTGGACGGGGTGGAGGTGCTGATGGGCTTGCGCGGAGCCGGGCACCGGTTCCTGCCGAACCGGCTGGTCTTTCCCGGCGGCGCCGTCGACCGCGCCGACCGCACCGCCGCGGTCGCGGCCGAACCGGTGCCGGCCTTGCTGAACCCGTTGCAGCGCCGCGCGCATCCACGCCTGGCCCGGGCCATCGCCGTCGCAGCCGCGCGCGAGCTGGCCGAGGAGACCGGCCTGACGCTCGGCACGCCGCCGCGGTTGGACCGGCTCGGCTACCTGTGCCGGGCGATCACGCCGCCGGACATGCCGATCCGCTTCAATGCCCGCTTCCTGACGGTGCCGGAGGACGCGACCGAGGGCGTGCCGCGCGACAGCCTCGAGTTGGAAGGGGTCCGGTTCTACCCGGTGGCGGAGGCGCTCGGCCTGGGCCTGATGGGCGTCACGCGTTGGGTCCTCGAGCAGTTGTTGGCATCGCTGGACCCGTCGCTGGAACTCGGCGCCGGGGCGGCCGGCTACGCCGTGTTCAGGCGCGGCCGGCCCGAGGTCGACCACTGAGGCCGCTTCGGCCGTTCGGTTACAGGTGGAAGTACCGCGCGATGTCGGTGAAGCGCTCGACCGCCGACGGCTTGATCGGCGCCAGCGTCTCGATGTAGCGCTGCAAAGTCGCCTCTCCGGTGCCGAGCGCCGTCATCTCGTCGACGATGGCGCCGTAATTGCGCTCGAGCGTGGTCGAGGCCGGGTCGAGGCCGGTGATGCAGATGAGGCCGGTCGGCGGCGAGTTGATGCCGGTGATCCGCAGGTCGGGCCGGTGCTTCTGCAACGCCCAGACCGCCTTCCACACATCCCCGGTCCACCAGCCCGGCACGATGGAGCGGGTCCGCATCTCGTGGTCGCCCTCGTCGCGGCAGGCCATGAAGATGTCGCTCGGGAGGCAGTCGTGCATCACCACGAGCGAATTCGGGCGGCAGCACTTCTCGACATTGAGAAAGTCGCGCAGCAGGAACTCCGCCAGATGCATGCCGTCGAGGTAGGCGAGCTCCACCTTGCCGCCCAGCACGGCCTCGGCATCGTGGTGGCGGAAGAACCGGTCGCTCGTCATCTGAAACAGGTGGCAACCCGGCTTGCCGCGAATGACGTCGTGGCGGATGTCGAACGCCGGGTCGATGGCGATGGAGCGGCACCGGGCCAGCCGGAGCGAGTTGCCGTGCCGGGTTCCGATCTCCAGGTAGGTCTCAGGCTGCAACGCGGTGTGGAAGCGTTGCAGAACCGTCAAGTATTCGGCCGCGTGCAGGTCGATTTGGAAGTGGGTCGGCGACATGGCGTGCTCCGAAACCGAAGTCTGCGAGAGGGCGGACGGTGTCACGCCTCGAGGGCTGCGAAGAAGGCTGCCAGCTCGCCGTCGTTGAGCGAGTATTCCTGCACGCCGTTCGGGGCGACCCGGTCATCCTCGGGCATCATGACGACACTGGAATGGCCGCACAGCGCCGAGATGCGCAGCTGGATGGCGTTCGGACAGCGGATGAACCCGATGCGCATTCCGGGCGGTCCGAAGATGGTGCCGTGCAATGCGGAGCCATACTCGCCGACGACGTGGGACGCCGAGCGGAACATCGCCACCTGCTCGAGCAGCGACATCGCTTCGGGGCGAACCACCTCGTAGCCGTGCAGGCCGGCCATGCGCTCGAACCGTTCGCGGCTCGAGAACAGCTTCTGCATCCCGTGGGTGTGCTTCTCGAACGCGGCGCGCGAGATGCAGAGCTTGCGGCGGCCGAGCGTCGAAGCCGGGGTGCCGACCGAGCCGACCAACTCTCGCATGTAGGGGTGGAAGTGATATTCCGTGTGCACGTAGGAGGGGAGGCACGCTTCCTCGACGGCGAGACGCTCGCTGCCCCGGCGGAAGAAGAAGCAACGCTCGCGCGTTACGCCGGCGAACAAGGCGAGCATGGCCAGCGCCCATTCCGGCGTGTCGTGCGGCATGGCGAAGCGCGCCTTGGCGAACTCGCGGCCCAGCACGTCGCGCGCGATCATGAAGCGTGGGATGAAGTCGACCAGCCAGTGGCCGTAGATCAGATGCCCCGGCCCGGTCGCCACCACGCACAAGCCGTGGACGGGCAGTTCCACGGCCGGCGGCGCCGCGAGCGGGCTGTCGGGCATGGGACGGTTCGCCCATTCGACGGCCACGCCGGACAGGTGCGAGCCATCCGTGATTTGCTGCTCGCCGTGGAAGGTGTAACCCGGTCCGCTCACCATGACGTCACGGACGAAGCCGCAGCCGATGGGGGCGATCGTCTTGGGCTGCGCGTTGACGACCGCGAGCCCGGCGCCGATTGCGGGCGGTCCGATGACGGACAGGGGCGCGGGCGGCGGCGAGGCGGCAGCCGGCCGCAGGGTCACGGCCGATCTGACCGCGCCGAGACTCTGCATGCAGTTTCGCCAGGTGCACGGCGCCGATCGTCGAGGCTGTCACAAGCAACACTTCTCCCCGCGTCAGGCCGCTTCCACATCCGATAGACGGTCTCGATCGCGTCGACCAGCTTAGCACAATCCTCGCGCGAGCCGGAGAGCGGCTTGTTCCGCCGGAGTTGGCGAGCAATAGCAAACCGTCGCGGCAGCCAGGATCAAGTATTAATTTTGATACGAATGCTGCTGAGCCTTGCATTGTGTTGCTCTTGCCCGAGCCGGCGTTGTAAGCACGATTTTACCGCAGAGACTTCGGTCTGCTGCAATATCGGGATGGGTATCGGAGCCAGGTATGCAGGACAATCATTGCCCTTTGAACCTGGACGATCTGGGGCCGGTATGGTCCCGGTTCGATGCACGGCATTATGGCCGCCACGACGCCGCCGCCACTCGTGCCGCTCGGGATGGGGCGGCGTCGGCATTGGACGATTACTTGCACCGCGGCAGCCAGCTCGGCTACCAGCCGAACATTTATTTCGACCCCGGTTTCTACGTTTCGAGCAACCCCGAAGCGAGGGCAGCCATCGCCAACGGCGCCAGCACATCGGCCTACGACCACTTCAGCCGGGTGGGGTGGCTCGATTTCAGTCCGCACTGGCTGTTCAATCCGACCGTCTACCGGGCCAACAGTCCCGACCTCGCCCCGGCCTCGCTGCGCGCCGTCGGTGGCCTTTACGGCCATTACCTTTCGCACGGGAGCAGCGAGCGCCGCATCGCCCACCTGCTGTTCGATCCGGACTTCTACCTCGCCTCGCTCGAGCCCGAAATGGCCGCCGAGGCGATGCCGCACCCGTTCCACCATTACCTGTCCCATGCCGGCCGCATCGTGCCGGAGCCGCGGCCGTCACCCTACTTCGACCCGTCGTGGTACTTGGCGAACTACCCGGACGCCAATGCCGCCGTCGCCGCGGAAACCTGCCGATGCGCGCTGCACCACTATCTGGTAACCGGCGTCTCGGAAGGACGCGATCCGCTGTGCGACTTCTCCGAGCAGGATTATCGGAGCCTCAACGCCGACGTCGACGCGGCGGTCCGCGAGGGCCTGTTCCGCAACGCCTACGATCACTTCCTCAATTTCGGCGTCTACGATCCGCGCTCGCCGTCCCGCGACGTGGACCTGCCATTCTACGCGACGCAGCCCGCGGTCGTCCGGGATATGCACGGCGGCGACTATCCGAACCTGTTCGCGCATCTGCTGCAGGTCGGGTTGCCGGCCGGGCTGCCGCTCCGCCGGCCCATCCCGCACGACTTCGCCTTGGACGAAACCCAGACGCGCAAAGCGTTCCTGAGCCAAGCACGACGCGCCCTGCCCGGTCTCGGCCGCCGTCCGCTCGACTTCACGTTCACCGGGCCGGCGGCGGTCAGCGTGATCATCATCCTGCGCAACCAGTTCGCGTTGACCATGCAGACGCTAGCGAGCCTGCGGCAGGATTTCGCCGGCGCGACCGAACTCATCATCGTCGACAACGGCAGCAGCGACGAGACGCTGCACATCACCGACCTGGTGCGCGGCGCTCGGCTCATCCGGTTGGAGCACAATGTCGGCTTCCTGCGCGGCTGCAACATGGCGCTCGAGCACGCGACGGCGCCGTCGGTACTCTATCTCAACAACGACATTGTGCTGCACGCCGGGGCAATCCAGCTCGCGCTCGACCGGCTGGTCCGCTACCCGTCGGTGGGAGCGGTCGGCGGCAAGATCGTCCGCAGCCACGGCATGCTGCAGGAAGCCGGCTGCATCCTGTGGCGCGACGGCAGCGGTGACGGTTGGATGCGCGACGCGCCGCCGGATGCGCCGGAAGCGAACTACGCGCGCGAAGTGGATTTCTGCTCCGGCTGCTTCCTGATGGTGCGGGCCGAGCTTCTGCGCCGCCTCGGCGGGTTCGACGACGCCTTTGCCCCGTCCTACTACGAAGAAACCGATTTGTGCCTGCGGATCCAGCAGGCAGGCTACAGCGTCGTTTACGATCCGGCGGTGGTGGTGACCCATCTCGAATACGCGTCGTCGCGCAGCGTCCGGGCCGCGTCGGACCAGATGGTGATCAACCGCTCCGTGCTGCGCAACCGCCACGCCGGAGCGCTCCGGCGCCATCCGGTCGACCGCAGCAGCAAGGCCGAAGCGGCGGCATTCGGCTCGCGCGGGCGGCGGGTGCTGTTCATCGAGGACACGATTCCGCTGCACCGGCTCGGCTCCGGCTACGGCCGGGCGGCCGATGTGCTGACCGGCCTCGTTGAGATGGGCTGGCAGGCCACCGTGTTTCCGATGATCCCGGTCAAGGTTCCGCTGTTCTGGATCACCGGGGCGCTGCCGGAAACGGCCGAGATCCTGTGGGACCGCGACATCCGATCGTTGAAGTCGTTCCTGCAGGAGCGGCGCGGCTACTACGACCTGATCTGGATCAGCCGTGCGCATAATTTGCGCCAACTGCTCGAGGTGATGGGCGCCTCGACCGACGATCTCGGCCATGCCCGCCTCGTGCTCGACACCGAGGCGGTGTTCAGCGTGCGCGACGCGGCGCGGGCGGAGCTGGATGGGCTGCCGTTCGACCTCGGCCGGGCTGTGAAGCGCGAATTCGAAAGCACGTGGCGGTGCGACCACATCGTTGCCACCAGCGAAGCCGAGGCGGAGATCATCGCCGGGCTCGGCTCCACGTCCGTCAGCGTGATCGGGGTGCGGCAGGATCCCCGGCCGACACCGCGTCCATTCGCATCCCGCCGCGGCCTGCTGCATGTCGGTACCCTGACGCAGGACACCAGCCCGAACTACGACGGGTTGCGCTGGTTCGTGACGGCGGTGCAGCCGTTGCTGGAGCGCCTGCTCGGCCCCGAGGACGCCACCCTGACGGTGGCCGGATACCTGTCGGACGACGTCGACCTGTCCTGGTTGAAGAGCAACCCACTTGTCCGGCTGGTCGGCTCGACGGCGGAGTTGGCGCCGCTGTTCGACGCGCATCGCGTGATGGTGGCGCCGACCCGGTTCGGCGCCGGCGTCCCGGTCAAGATCATCGATGCGGCGTCGTTCGGCATGCCGGTCGCGGCAACGGCCCTGCTCGCGCAGCAACTGGGCTGGACCAACCGCCGGGAGCTGGTCTGCGCGCCGCAGTCGCAGCCCGACGGCTTCGCGCGTGCGGTCGCCGACTTGTACAAAGACGAACGGCTATGGACCGGCGTGCGCGAGGCGGCGCTTGCGGCGGTGCTCGACCAGGCGAGCCCCGCGCATTTCGAGCAGCAACTCAGGCAAGCCGTTCAGGCCGCGGGCGCGACCATCCCGAAGCCGCCCCCGGCGTTCGTGGCGAGGCCGGCGGCGCCGGAACCCACGGTCTCCGCGCCCCCGAACGCGGCTGGCCCGGCGGCCGACGAAGCGGCCGGGGTTGCGTTCCCGGCCAAGCGCACGCCACGCGCCGCGCGGCGGCCGGTCCGCGATGTGGGCGCGCGCGAACGCCAAGCGTCGGAAAGCCGGGGAATACGCCCGTCGTGACCAACCGTCCGCGGGACGGCGCGCGCAGGCGTCTTGATCAGCGGATCGGTTGCCGGCGGAACGCCGCGGCGGCCAGCGTCGCGAAGCCGAGCAACGCGATGGAGATCGGCTCGGGCACGGATGCGCTTGCGGTGGCGGCGGCCGTGCCGAAGAACTGCACCTGGCTCAAACCGACGAAGCCGTTGTCACCGCCCCAAGACACGAGATTGCTGAAGCGGATGTACTCGGCTGTGCCCGCCCAAGCCAGCGTCTGGGCGAAGGCCGTGTCGTTGGTGCCGGGCGCTTGCGCCAGGTTGATGTTGACGGCGATCATGGCGAAAGTCGTGCCGTCCATCGAGGCTTGGGCGTCCATCGTCTTCACCCCGCGCTTGGTGAAGAAGCCGGGGTTGCCGCTGCTCTCGTTGTAGTTCCAGACTTGCGCGCTGGTGAGATTGTAGAGGCTGCCGAGGTCGAACGTGATGCTCGGGCTCGTATCCGCCGGACCCTGATACACGCCATTGCCTTTGGTCAGCCACATCGTGCCGTCCGGCGCATTCGAGAACGCGCCCGGCGTGCCGTTCAAGCCGGCTCCGCTGACGACGTTCGAGGCTTGCCGCTGGAACATTCCGCCGAGTTCCGACGAGGCGGCGATGATTACGCCGGAAATGGGGGCCGCCTGCGCCGGTGACGCGAGCGCGGCAACCACCAGCAAAGCAGCCGTAACGGTCTTGAACATCCTGTTCTCCACAGTCTCTCTTTGTTCGCATCTGCGTGATCTCCCTGCCAGAATGGTATTAGTGCTTCAAGGCAAATCGGGTGACTGCAACAATTCACTTCACACGAGCCGATCGTTGCATGCAACACACTGTTTTGGCCGGTTTCATTTCCGGTTCTAACCGTTAACGCCCAACATTTTCTGAGCGACTAGCCCGTGCCCGGGCGCGAAGCCGGGCATGACGCACCCGGCTCGCCGGGCGCCAGCGTACGGGACCGCGGGCGGTGTTTGCGTCGCGGCGGCGCAAGCGCGACACTCGTGTCCCGACCGGAGACAAGCGGCACGTTGACCATCGCGCCTCCCACGAGCGCACCGCAAGGCGCCCTACGATTTCTGATTCCGATCGTCGTGGCCGCCGGGTTCCTGATGGAGCAGCTCGATGCGACCATCATCACCACCGCGATCCCCGACATCGCTGATAGCCTGGCCGAGACGCCGCTGCGGCTGAACCTCGCGATCACCAGCTACGTGCTGAGCCTGGCAATCTTCATCCCGATCTGCGGCTGGATCGCCGACCGCTTCGGCATGCGCAACGTGCTGTGCGCGGCATTCGCCTTGTTCACCCTGGGCTCCGCCTTGTGCGGGATGGCCACCAGCCTCGCCGATGCTCGTCGCCTTCCGCATCCTGCAAGGCCTGGGCGGTGCCATGATGAACCCGGTCGGGCGGCTGATCCTGTTCCGCTCGTTCCCGAAATCCGACCTGATCCGGGCGATGAGCTATGTCGCGATCCCATCCATGCTGGGGCCGACCTTGGGTCCGGTGCTGGGCGGGTTCATCACCACCTACCTCAACTGGCGCTGGATCTTCCTCGTCAACATCCCGTTCGGACTGATCGCCATCGCCATCGCGTGGCGCACCATCGGCAACCGGCGGGGCGCCGCGCCGTCACGCTTCGACCTGCCCGGCTTCCTGCTGGTCGGCGCCGGGCTGTTCCTGCTGCAGGCCGTGCTGGAGACGGTCGGGCGCGGCGCGGTGCCATGGCCCGCCGAGCTGCTGCTGATGCTGGCCGGGGCCGGCCTGCTGCTGCTGTTCGCGTGGTACGGGAAGCGGCGGGCGGCACCGGTGCTGGACCTGAGCCTGTTTCGCATTCGCACGTTCCGCATCGGCTCGCTGGCAGGCGGGCTGAGCCGGATCGGCATCAACGTGCCGCCCTTCCTGCTGCCGCTGCTGTTTCAGATCGGCTTCGGGCTGAGCCCGGTCGCGAGCGGCAGCCTGACCTTCGTCATCAGCGTCGCCGCCGTGGCGATCCGGCCCATCACCGCCCGGCTGCTGCGGATCTTCGGGTTCCGGCGGCTGCTGCTGGTGAACTCGGTCCTGTCCGCGGCGATGATCGCCGGGTTCGCCTGGTTCGACGCCGGCACCTCGCACGCCGTGCTGGTCGCGGCGATGATGGCGTTCGGGGTGGTACGCAACACGCAGTTCAACGCGGTGCAGCTGCTGAGCTATGTCGACGTGCCGCCGCCGCGGCTGAGCCAGGCGACCAGCCTGGGCAGCGTCGTGCAGCAGCTGACGATGGGTCTCGGCGTGTCGCTCGGCGCCGGCCTGCTCGGCCTGCTGGCGGGGCCGGAGGGGCGGCCCTCGGTAGCCGAGTTCCAGCAGGTGTTCCTGCTAATCGCCCTGCTTCCGCTATTCGGCATCCCCGGCTTCCTCCAGCTCCGGCCCGGCGACGGCGCGGAGGTGAGCGGCCGGCAGCGATAAGCGACGCATATTGTTTCGATAGCACGCCAGGCGCTAGTTCATGCTATCAGGTGGCTATGAGCGGCCTGAACTCGCCGGCTTGGACTGCGGCGCAGCGCGACAGCTGGCAACGGGTTGCGGCCCACCCATTCGAGCCGCCGCAGCCGCTGAACTTCACGACGCGGCTGTCGCGCGACCTGAACTGGACGATCGCCTTCGCACGCGGCGCCGTCGAGGAATACCGGCGCTTCTGCTTCCTCGCCACAATTTCAGCCGAGCCGGTAACGCCCAGCGAGGAGGTGGACGAGGTGTGGCACCTGCACCTCACCTACTCGCGCGATTACTGGGATGTATGGTGCGGCCTCGTGTTAGGCCGCCCGCTGCACCACGACCCGGCAGGGGGCGACGCCGCCGAGCAGAGTCGCCTGTACGCCCAATATGCTGCGACCCTCGCGCGCTACGAGGCGTATTTCGGCCCACCCCCGGAAGCCTACTGGCCCGGTCACTCACCGCCGTTTCGGCCGCCCCCGCTTCGTGATGGTGGATCGGCAGCAGCACCACGTCATTCCCCGGCCAAGCCTGCTCGGCCGGCGCATTCTCGGAGGCAGCCAATCATGACGCTCAATCCGCTCGCCTGCCCGGGCCAACCGTTCGTGGCTTTGTGTGGCCTGATCGCGACCGGCGCGTTGCTGATCATCGGCATGCTGCGGTCCCGGATTGGGCCCCATCCCGGCAGGCCAGCGCCGCCGCTCGACGAGGTCGAACTGGGCTACCTCGCCGGCGGCCCGGCCCGAGCCGCCGACACAATCCTGGTCGCGCTGATGGCCGCCGGCGCCGCGGTCCCGGCCGTGAGGGGCGACCGGATCGAGTTCGACCCGACCGTTCCGGTCGCCTCGCCCTGGCGTCGCTATCAACCGGAGTGGTCGGGCGGCGTCAGCCGCAAGGAATTCCACGCCCGGACGATCGGCCGATTGGACCCGGTCGACTTGCGGCTGCTAGCGACCGGTTTGCGGCCCGACGGCAGCAGCCTCGACCAGTTCCGGCGAATTGGCGCGCTCGTCCTTGCCGTGCCACTCGTGCTGGGAGCGATGGGGGTGGTGGTTGGGATCCAGCGTCACCGTCCGGTCGACCTGCTCGTCATGCTGATGATCGGCACGGTCGTAATCGGCGCCACACTGCTGCAGCGGCCGCTTCGGAGTGAAGCCGGGTCGGTGGCGCTCGACCAGACACGGCTGCAGAACGCCCGCGCAGCACGCGCGCCGCTCGCAAACGAACTACCGCTTGCGTTCGCGCTGACCGGCGCCGCGGTCCTGCTCGGCACGCCCCTGGACGCCTTCGGAAAGCAACTGCAAGGCACGGGTTACATTCCAATGGGTGGATGCGGCGGCGGCGGAGGCGGATGCGGCGGTGGTGGCGGGTGCGGAGGCTGCGGCTGATAAGCCGCACTCCCGGTCGCCGCGCGTTTAGCCGGCGCCCAGCACCTCGCGGTAGCGCCGGAAGCACGCCGCCCCGCATTCGAGCCGCATCAGTGCGCCTTCGGCGAGGGCCGGCGCCCAGGCCGGGTTCTGCTTGACCAAGGGCCAGGCGGCTTCAGCGTTCCAGGCTTCGCTGTGCTTGATGTCGAGAATTGCGTGCAGGTCGAAGTAGTGGCGATCCTTGCCGCTCACGCCCAACCGCCTCAGCCCCTCGCCCACCAGCTTGGCCCGGCTCGGCGCCGTTTGCTCGATCACGCCCAAGGCGCCGACCGAGTGGTAGGCATAGCGGCGACTGGCGGCCAAGCCGGCCATCGTGTTGGCGAGTGCCAGGGACTCCCACACCGTCGTCTCGACCCGCGGCTGCAGGCCGAGCTTGTGGGCGAGATGCTCCAGCATCGGACCGTGCATGCCCTTTTCGTTGCCGCGGCCCATCTCGTCCCAGTAGTTGCGAGCGAGCTCGAGCTTGGCCCGCACCGGCAGCCGCATTTGGGTGATCGCGGTCAGGTCGTCGAAGCCGGCCTCGCCGGCGACTTCCTGCTCCAGGAACCACTTCATCTCGTCCATGCTGGCCTGCTCCGCCAACCACGGGAACAACGGGTCGTTCTGGCCGGGCCCGTCATGCTCGAGCGTCTCGAACCAACGGACGAACCCGTCGGGATCGGTCGGCGCTTCGGCCGCTCGCGCCGCTACCTCGGCCCGCTTGCCTTCAAGCCAGCGGCCCTCCTCCACCAGCATGGATGCGTCGTCCGCAACCGCGCCTTCCCAATCCGCCCGCGGCAGGCCAGGGGTGAACCGGGCAGCGTTGAACGCGGCCAGCCGGCGGTGCCAGCGATCATGTTCGGTGAGGGTCGAGACGAGACTGCCGTCGGGCATGGCAAGGTTCCTGGTTGTTACCGCCCAGCAGGCGGCGGCTCGTGGGTTGCCGTCAGGACGACGGCGGCGATCCGGTCGGCGTCGGCATAGGCACCGCTGTCGAGCTCTTCCCCGAACACGTCGGGGTCCACCTCTTCGTAGCGCCAGCTCAAGCCGGACCCGTGAAGTCGGGCCAAAACGGCGTCACGGAAGGGGTCGCGCCCACTCACGATGGCGGCACCGGTGTAAAGGACGAGCGTGCCGCCGCGCTCGAGCCGTGAGATTGCCGCGTCCAAGATGCGCAGCGACAAGCCGGCGCCGAGCGGGCCGCCGCCGTGGCGATAGGCGCGCTCGGCGGGATCCACGAGATAGGGCGGGTTGGCCACGATCAGGTCGAACGCCCCGGGCACGGCGGCGAGGAGGTCGCTGTTGACCGCTTGCACCGCAACCCCGTTGAGCTCGGCGTTGACCCGGGTCATGCGGAGCGCCGCTTCATTGATGTCGACGCCGAACACCTCCGCCGCCGGATGCTCGCTCCCCACCAGGATCGCGCCGGGGCCTGCGCCGCAGCCGATGTCTACGGCCCGCCGCACCTGGCGCCCGAGCGAGCGCCGGATCGCCTGGGCGAAGCGGTAGGTGTCGGGGCCGAAGAACACCGCATCCGCGGCGGTCGTCGGGTAGGCGGAATGCACGAACAACATTCCGTCGAGCTCGGACAAGCGAACCAGGCTGCGCCACACGTCGCCCTCGCGAGCGATCGCCCCGGCAGCGTGCATGACGTCCAGCATCGGCGCCGGCAGCAGGTCGGCGGAGAACGGCCGGTTCCAGCCGAATACGTCGCGCAGATCGCCGGCCGCACGAGCATTGCTTGCCCGGGCCAGGACACGGGCGTGGGTGGCGGGGGTCGGCGTGACGAAGTGATAGCCGGTCGCCTGCACCATGCGTGCAAGCGTGACTAGCGCGTCCGTCTCCCCCTGCTTCGTGGTGTCGAGCATTGTTCGCCTAAAGCCGCGAACCCGCCCGGGGTTGCAGGCGACCTTTCGGCGTCACGCAAAGATCGCGATCACCGGTGAGCCAACTACAAAGCGGAAGCGGGCAGCCACACAGCGGAACCGGGGACAGCCCGCTCGCCTTGCCCTTACTTCGGGGTGAGGAGCGGCTGCAGCACGTCCACCACACCGTGGATCAGCAGCTGCACGCCGATGCAGAACAACAGGAAGGCGAACAGCCGGGTCACGGTGCGGCTGCCGCTGCGGCCCAGCACGTCCGATAGACGGTCTGCGTAGGCGTAGAGGGCGGCGATCAGCAGCGCCAGCAGCGCCGCGGCGGCAATCACCCCGGCGAAGAACCAGCCGGCGCCCGTCGCCGGATGACCGGCGCCGATCGCGACCGAGACGGCGATGGTGCCCGGCCCGGTGGTGAACGGCAGCGTCAGCGGGTAGAAGGCGACGTCGTCGGCTTCGCCGGCATCGGCGCCGGCCGCCTGCTGCTGCTTGCGGTCCTCCCGCTTTTCCGGCGCTCCCAGCAACTCCCATGCGAACAGCGCCAGCACCAGGCCGCCGGCGATGCGCAAGGCGGCGAGGGTGATGCCGAACACCGTCAGCACGTAGGAGCCGGCGCAGAGCGCCACGACCATCACCAGCAGCGAGTAGATCCCGACCTTCTTCGCCAGTCGCACGCGCTCGGCATGGGTCCGATCGGCGGTCGCCTCGCGAAAGATGAAGGCGCCGGCGACCGGGTTGACGATGCTGAACAGCGCCGGGAAGGCGAGCAGGAACGCCGAAACCAAGCCGTCGGCCGTCATCGCGGCTGCCGGCGCAGCGGCAGGCTGGTGCGGTAGGCGACCCGCTTCAGCGCAAACGCGCTCTCGACGCCGCGCACGCCGGGAATGCGGGTCAGCCGGGTGCGCAGGAACTCCTCGTAGGCGCCGAGGTCGGGGGCGACGACGCGCAGCAGGTAGTCGCTGGCGCCCGACATCACGTAGCACTCCATCACCTCCGGCAGGCCGGCGACGGCTTGCTCGAAGGCGGCGAGGTGGTCCTCGGTCTGCGCCGAGAGCCGGACGGAGACGAACACGTTGACCGGCAGCCCGACCCGGTCCTGGTCCAGCAGGGCGACGTAGCCGCGGATGATGCCGCCCTCCTCCAGCAGCTTCTGCCGCCGGTGCGCGGGGCTCGGCGACAGGCCGGCGACGTCGCCCAGCTCGGCGCTGGTGGCGCGGCCGTCGCGTTGCAGGTGGTCGAGGATGGCGTGGTCAATCCGGTCAAGGCGCATCGGATTCGTGAGCAGTCCTTCGATGATGCGGTGCAACATTGGCAGACTTTGCCAATTTCGCTTGGAGCCTAGGCCAAGTCTGGCAGCACCCGCCAGGGCTTCGTGCGCTATGCTGACTTCTTCGGATCACTGGAGTGCTGCCGTGGACATTGGTGTCGTTTCGACCGTCTCGGACCAGATCACCCTCAGCAGCCGCTACGCCGATCTGGATCGTCCTGTGTTGCTCTCGGGCGTCCAGGCGCTCGTGCGCGCCTTGCTGGAGCAGGCGCGGCTGGATCGGGCGGCCGGGCTGCGGACGGCCGGCCTGGTGTCGGGCTATCGCGGCTCGCCGCTGGGCGGCGTCGACCAGGAGTTGTGGCGCCGGGAAGCGCTGCTGCGCGACGCCGATATCCGATTCCAGCCCGGGCTGAACGAGGATCTGGCGGCGACCATGCTGTGGGGCAGCCAGCAGATCGACACCTTCCCCGGCAAGCGCGTCGATGGCGTGTTCGGCATGTGGTACGGCAAGGGACCGGGCGTTGACCGCAGCGCCGACGCGCTGCGTTGCGCCAACACCATCGGCACCTCGCGGCTGGGCGGCGTGCTGGCGGTCAGCGGCGACGACCACGCGGCGCACAGCTCGGTGTTCCCGCACCAGACGGACGGCATTTTTCAAAGCGTGAACATCCCGGTGCTGGTGCCGGCGGACGTGCAGGACATCGTCGACTTCGCGCTGGCCGGCATCGCCTTGTCGCGGTTCTCCGGCTTGTGGGTCGGGTTGAAGACGATCGCCGAAACCGCGGAACAGCATGGGTTGGCGGTGCTGCCGTCCGAGCGGGCCTTTGCCCTCCCCGACTTCGCCTTGCCGCCGCATGGCCTCAACCTCGACCCGGCTTTGCCCTGGCCGGCACAGCGGCGCGAGCTGGAGCGGCGCTTGCTGCAGGAGCGGTTCCCAGCCCTGCGTGCCTGGGTGCGGGCCAACCGGCTCGACCGGCTGGCGCACGGCGCCGGGTCGGCGGAAATCGGCCTCGTCACGGTCGGCAAGGCGCATCACGACGCGATGCACGCGCTGCGCCGGCTCGGACTCGCCGCGCATCCGGGAATCGCGGTGTATAAGGTCGGCATGGCCTGGCCGCTCGAGACCGAGGGCGTCCGCGCCTTCGCCCGCGGCAAGCGGCTGCTGCTGGTGATCGAGGAAAAGCGGTCGCTGGTCGAGATGCAGGTGCGGGATGCGCTCTACGCGCTCGCGGACCGGCCTGCGGTGCTCGGCAAGAGCGACGGCGCCGACGTCCCGCTGCTGCCCGACACGATGGAGCTGTCGCCGGAGCTGTTGATCGCCGCCCTCGCCCGCGTGCTGCCCGGCTTCGGCATCGGCGTGCCCGCCGTCGAGCTACCGGCCGCGGCGGCCGCCGTCGAGGGCCTGGTGCTGCGGGCGCCGATGTTCTGCGCCGGCTGCCCGCACAACACGTCGACCAAATTGCCCGACGGCAGCTACGGGATGGCCGGCATCGGCTGCCACACCATGGCGGTCACCACCAGCCCCGACACCCGCACGTTCAGCCAGATGGGCGGCGAAGGCGTGCCCTGGGTCGGGCTCTCCTCCTTCACCGCGACCCCGCACATGTTCGCCAACATGGGCGACGGCACCTACCAGCACTCCGGCCTGCTGGCCATTCGCCAGGCGATCGCCGCCCGGACGCGGATGACCTACAAGATCCTCTACAACGACGCCGTCGCCATGACCGGCGGCCAGCCGGCCGAGGGCGGCCCGACCGTCATCGGCATCGCCCGGCAACTGAGCGCCGAGGGTGTGGGTTTGCTCGCCGTGGTGGCCGACGACCCGGCTCGACTTCCCCTCGCATCCGAGTTGCCGGCCGGCACGCTGCGCCATGGGCGCGACGAGCTGGACGCGGTGCAGCGGCAGATGCGCGAGCACGACGGCGTCAGCGCCATCGTCTACGACCAGGTCTGCGCCACCGAGAAGCGGCGCCGCCGCAAGCGCGGCAAGATGGCGGCCGCCGATACGCACGTGACCATCAACACCCGCGTCTGCGAGAATTGCGGCGACTGCACCGTGCAGTCGAATTGCATCGCCATCGAGCCGGTCGACACCGAGTACGGCCGCAAGCGCCGCATCAGCCCGACGAGCTGCAACACCGATTTGAGCTGCCTCAAAGGCTTCTGCCCGAGCTTCGTCACCAGCAAGGGCGCCGCCCCGGTGGTCGATCACGCCACGCAATGGCAGGCCCGCGAGGCCGAGCTGGCCGCCGGGCTCACCGACCCCGTGCTGCCCGCGCTCACGACGCCCTGGCGCGGCCTGTTCGCCGGCATCGGCGGGGGCGGGATCGTCACCTGCAGCGCCGTGGTGGCGATGGCGGCGCACCTCGAGGGCCGCAACGTCAGCACGCTCGACTTCACCGGCCTCGCGCAGAAGAACGGCGCCGTCGTGTCGCACGTGCAGATCGGTGCGGACGCGCTCGACGTGGTGCGGATCCCGACCGGCGAGGCCGACCTGCTCCTCGCGGCCGACATGGCGGTCGGCGCCGACCCCGACGTGCTCGGCCGCTGCGCCAAGCGGGCGGTGGTGGTCGGCAACCTCGACCTGCAGGCCGGCGCCGGGTTCCTGCACGACCGCGACCTGCGCATCGATGCCGGGCTGCACCGCCGGGCGATCGAGCGGCGCACCGACAAGGCGCAGTCGATCTACCTGCGCGGCAGCCTGGTGGCAGAACGGCTGTTCGGCACGGCGCAGGCGGTCAACACGGTGCTGCTCGGGCTGGCCTGGCAACGCGGCCTGATCCCGTTGAGCCAAACGTCGCTGCTGCGCTCGATCACCCTGAACGGCACCGCGGTCGCGATGAACGAGCGGGCGTTCCGCTGGGGCCGGCTGCTGGCCGAGCGGCCGGCGCTGATCGACGAGATCCTGGCCGACACCGCCCCGCTGCCCGATGGCTTTCCCGATGTGGTTGCGAGGCGGTCGGCGGAACTCGTCGCCTACCAGGGCGAGCGGCTGGCCCGCCGCTATCGGGCGTTGGTGGATGCGGTGGCCGCAGCCGAGACGCGCGTTGCGGGCGCGCCGGGCGCCTTGGCGCGGGCCGTGGCGGACGGCGCATTCCGGGTGTTCGCGATCAAGGACGAGTACGAGGTGGCGCGCCTGCATGCCGCGGCCGAGTACGGAGAGGCGCCGGTGTTCCACATGGCGCCGCCGCTGATCGCCGGCACCGACCCCGCCACCGGCCGCCGCCGCAAGCTGGCGATCCCCGGCCGGATCGCGCTGCCGCTGTTCCGGATCCTGCGCCACGGCAAGGCGTTGCGCGGCACCCCGCTCGACCTGTTCGGCTGGCAGGCGGAGCGGCGGGCCGAGCAGGACTTTGCCCGGCAATACGAGCGCGACATCCGGGACATGCTGCCGCGGCTGCGTGCGGACACGCTGGACGCGGCGGTGTCGCTCGCCGCCCTGCCGATGGCGGTGCGCGGCTTCGGCCCGATCAAGGCCGCCGCCATGGCCGACGCCGTGCCGCAACGGGCGGCGTTGCTCGCCCGGCTCGACGCCGCTCCGCTGGCGGTCGCCGCGGAGTGACCTTATATCACGGCGAAGAACAGGGAGGCCCTGATGCTCGACGCCACTGACCCGAATGCGCTGATCGTGGAAACCGCGCGGCGGTTCGCCCAGGAACGGCTGTTGCCGACCGCAGCGGCGCGCGAGCAGGCCGGGCGGATCGAGCCGGAGATCGTGGCCGCACTCGGCGAGATGGGCTTCCTGGGCGCCACCAACAGCAGCGATTGGGGCGGCAGCGAGATCCCGTACGAGACCTACGCCCAGGTCGTGGAAGAAATCGCCGCCGGTGACGGTTCGGTCTCCACCCTGGTCAGCGTGCACAACGCGCCGACCTGCGAGATCCTGGAGAAGTTCGGCACGCCCGAGCAAAAGGAACGCTGGCTGCGACCGATGGCGAGCGGCCAGGCGGTCGGCAGCTTCGGGCTGACCGAAAGCAGCGCCGGATCGGACGCGGCCGCCATCCGCACCAAGGCGGTGCGCAGCAACAGCGGCTATGTGGTGAACGGGTCCAAGCAGTTCATCAGCAATGCCAGCATCGGCCAGACCACCATCCTGTTCGCCGTCACCGACCCGGCCGCCGGCAAGAAGGGTATCTCCGCGTTCATCGTCGCCAACGACACGCCGGGCTTCTCCGTGGCCCGCGTCGAGCACAAGCTAGGGCAGAAGGCGTCTGATAGCTGCGCGCTGTCGTTCGATGACATGCTGGTGCCGGACGACCAGCGCATCGGCGCCGAGGGCGAGGGCCTCAAGATAGCGCTCAGCACCCTTGAAAGCGGCCGCATCGGCATCGCCGCGCAGAGCGTGGGCATGGCGCGGGCGGCGCTCGACTACGCGATCGCCTACGCCAAGGAACGCAAGCAGTTCGGCAAGCCGATCATCGAGCACCAGGCGGTGGCGTTCAGGCTGGTGGAGGCCAAGACGCAGCTTGCCGCCGCGCGCGAGCTGACGCTGAAGGCGGCGCGGCTGAAGGACGCCGGCGAACCGGCCCTGGAAGCTGCCGCGATGGCCAAGCTGTTCGCCAGCGAGGCGGCCGAGCGGATCTGCTCGGCGGCGATCCAGACGCTCGGCGGTTACGGCTACCTCGCCGACTATCCGGTCGAGCGGATCTACCGCGACGTCCGGGTCTGCCAGATCTACGAAGGCACCAGCGACGTCCAGAAAATAATCCTCGGCCGGATGCTCTGACGCAGGCATGAGCCGGCCGCTCGGGCGGCGCGGCTTGTTGGCGCTGCCGCTGCTGGCGAGGCCCGCCCTCGCCTGCTCGCGCCAGAAGGTGGCGGAGCTGCCGATCCGCCTGGTCGAGGGTTACGCGGTCATCACTGCCGGTCTCGCCGGGCGGACGGTCAGCCTGCTGCTGGATACCGGCGCCCAGGGCATGCTGGTGACGCCGGAGGCGGCCACGAGCCTCACCTTGCCGGCCGCCGGCATCACGCGGATCTTCGGCACCGGCGGCAGCCAGGAGGCTCGCGTGGTGGCGCTGCCCGGGCTGCGGCTGGGCGGCGTGCCGATGCCGGAGCAACTGGCCCCGGTGGCGCCGCTGCCGGTGCTCGCCCCGGTCGCGCCGCCCTTGGCCGGATTACTGGGAGCGTCGCTGCTGCGGCACTTCGACCTGGAACTGAACCTTCCTGGCGGGTTGCTGACACTCTGGTCCGGCGCCGACTGCCCGCCGCCGCCCGGCACCGCCCTGCCGATGGACGTGTCGCGCGCCGGCGAGGCCTTCGTGCCGGTCCGGGTGAACGGACAGCGGCTGCTCGCCCAGTTGGATAGCGGCAGCCGGGCGACGATCCTGGCCACCGACGCGGCGCGCCGGCTGGGCCTCGATGCGCCGCTTTCCGCCAACACCGCACCGGGGATCGACGGCAACCGGCTGCCGATCGGGCATACGAGGGCGCGGCTGGGGCTCGGCGACGAACGCCCGGTCGACTCGCCGGTCAGCGTTGCCCCGCTGCAGCTCGAGCGCGGTGACATGCTGCTTGGGCTGGACCAGCTGGGCCGGCGGCGCGTTTGGATCCTTTACGGCGCCGGGCTCGCCGTGTTCGCCCGCTGAGCGGCCCCGCGCTCCATCCCGAGCAGGACGGTCCGGACGGCCGCTGCGGGGTCGGCAGCGCGGGTGATCGGCCGGCCGATCACGAGGTAATCGGCGCCGCGGAGGATGGCGGTCTCGGGGGTCGCGACCCGCTTCTGATCGTCCCCGGCCGCACCCGGCAGCCGGATCCCTGGGGTGGCGACCAGCAGCGGCGCTCCCGCCAGCGCGCGCAGCGCGTCCGGATCGTCGGCCGCCGAGGCAATCAGCCCGGCGGCGCCGGCCCGGGCCGCCGCCCGCGAGCGGAGCGCGACCAGCTCCGGCACGGTCCGGTCGATCCCCATCGCCGCGAGTGCCGCGTCGTCTTGGCTCGTGAGCACGGTGATGGCGAACACCAGTAGTCCCGTGCCGCGGGCACCCTCGGCGGCGGCGGCGACGATCTCGGGGTCGCCGTGCACGGTGACGATCCGCACCCCGCGCGCCGCAACTGCGGCGACGCCGCGCCGCACCGTCTCCGGGATGTCGTACATTTTGTAGTCGAGGAACACCGACCGGCCGGCGGCAACGAGGTCGTCGATCAGGGCATGCACGGCCGGGTCGAAGAACAGCCACATGCCGATTTTGAAGAAGCGCACCGCCTCGCCCAGCGTGGCGACGAGGGCGCGCGCTTCCGCCACCGTCGCCACGTCGAGTGCCACGATCAACCGGTCGGCGAGCACGGAACCGGGCGCGTCAGCCAACCGGGCGGCCGTAGGGTATCAGCGGCGTTGATCGATCGTAATGACAATTCACAACAAAGCCTAGCAAATCCTGGGTGAACGAAGTACACTTCGCAACGTAGACTACATTAACAAACATTTGAAACAGGACCGCAACATGCGCCCAACCAAGCTCTATGCGACCGTGACGCTCGGTGCCGTCCTTGCCGCCGCCGCACTCCCGGCCGCGGCGATGATCATCAACCCGACTTATGACAGCAGCATCGCCTCGCTGTCCAACGCCAGCCAGATCCGCTCGGCGTTCAACGCCGTCGTCAACGATTACGCCAAGTCCTTCACCAACCCGGTCACCGTCAACATCGACGTCAGCTGGGGGTCCGTTGCCGGCGCAGCGCTGCCGAGTTCGGCCTTGGGGGCAAGCACGACCGCGCTCTACGGCTATTTCAACTACGACCAGATCCGCTCCTCGATGGCCAATGCCTCGAGCATCAATCCGACCAACACCGTCCTGTCGACGGCGTTGGCCAACCTCCCCGCGTCCGCGCCGGCCGGGCAGTCGGCCTATGTTGTCCCGTCGGCGCAGGCCAAGGTGCTGGGCATCATCAACGGCCGCTCGACCGGCACCGACGGCTCGATCGGCTTCGCCGGCACCCCGTCCAACTACGATTTCTCGCCCGGCAACGGCATCACCGCGGGCAAGTACGACTTCCAGGCGGTCGCCGCGCATGAGATCGACGAGGTGCTGGGCCGAATCAGCGGCCTGTCGAGCAGCAGCCCGGCCTGGGCCACGCCATACGACCTGTTCCGCTACGCCGCACCGGGCGTCACCGGTTTCTCCTACGACGCACCGGCATACTTCTCGATCGATAGCGGCCGCACCGACCTCGGCGATTACAACGTCTCGCCGTATGGCGGCGACCGCGGTGACTGGGCCGGCGGCGGCGATGTCCAGAACGCCTTCATCGGCACCGGCCAAGGGCTCAACCTGACGGCCGCCGACATGCTGGGCTTGGACGTGCTCGGCTACGGCGGCACCCAAGTCGTGGCCAACCTGGCTGGCTCGCCAATCGCGACAGCCTTCGCCCTGATCACCACCGACCCGACCAGCGTGCCGGAGCCCGCCACCCTGACGGTGCTGCTGGCCGGCCTAGCCGGGATGGTCGGCCTGCGCCGCCGTCGGCGCAGCTGACGCCTTAGGCGGACTGCAGCGGCGCGTCGAGCAGTTGCCGCTGCGCCTCGACTTCGCAACGGCTGAGCGCCGCGGCCAAATAGGCGTCGAGCGGGAACTGGTTGTGGTCGGTGAAACGGCCGCCCACGTGGGCCAGCACGCGCCCGTCATGCCCGGCGCCGTCCGCCAGCGCGATCACGGAACGCTGCAGCTCGGCCCGCTGCGCCTCGTCGAGCTTGAGTTCGTCGGCGGCCCATTGCGCGAACAGCTTGTCGCGCCGGGCCAGCAGCCGGTAACGGGTGTCCTGGTCGAACGCGAACTTGGCTTCGAACGCGCGCTCGCGGTCCTCGAACGTTGTCATGGGACGGCTCCCTTCTTATCAACGACGAGACGATCCTACGCCGCCGCCGCCCGGCTTGCGAGCGTCATGCGGTCTCGCGGAACAGCTCCCGCCCGATCAGCATGCGCCGAATCTCGCTGGTACCCGCCCCGATCTCGTACAGCTTGGCGTCGCGCAGCAGCCGCCCGGTCGGGTAGTCGTTGACGTAGCCGTTGCCGCCCAGCACCTGGATTGCCTCGAGCGCCATCCAGGTCGCCCGCTCGGCCGCATACAGGATGGCGCCGGCCGCGTCCTTGCGCGTGGTCTCGCCTCGGTCGCAGGCCTTCGCCACCGCATACACGTAGGCCCGCGCCGCGTTCAGCGTCGTGTACATGTCGGCGATCTTACCTTGCATCAGCTGGAACTCGCCGATCGCCTGGCCGAACTGCCGCCGCTCGTGGATGTACGGCAGGACCACGTCCATGCAGGCCTGCATGATGCCGAGCGGCCCGGCGGCCAGCACCGCGCGCTCGTAGTCGAGCCCGCTCATCAGCACGTTGACGCCGCGCCCGACGCCGCCGAGCACGTTCTCCTCCGGCACCTCGCAATCCTCGAACACCAGCTCGCCGGTGTTGGATCCGCGCATGCCGAGCTTGTCCAGCTTTTGCGCGCAGCGGAACCCCTTGAAGCCACGCTCGATCAGGAACGCGGTGATGCCGCGCGGCCCGGCATCCGGGTCGGTCTTGGCGTAAACCACCAGCGTGTCGGCTTCCGGTCCGTTGGTGATCCACATCTTGGTGCCGTTCAGCACGTAGCGCTCGCCGCGGCGCTCGGCGCGCAGCCGCATCGACACCACGTCGGAGCCGGCGCCCGTTTCGCTCATTGCCAACGCGCCGACATGCTCGCCGCTGACGAGCTTGTTCAGGTACCGGCGCTTCTGCTCGTCGGTGCCGTTCTTGCGGATCTGGTTGACGCAGAGATTGCTGTGCGCGCCGTAGGACAGCCCGACGCTGGCGCTGGCGCGGCTGATCTCCTCCATCGCGACGCAGTGCTCGAGGTAGCCCATCCCGGCGCCGCCCCATTCCTCTTCGACGGTCACGCCCAGCACGCCGAGGTCGCCCATCTTGCGCCAAAGATCGGCCGGAAAATCATTGTCGCGGTCGATCGCGGCGGCGCGCGGCGCAATCTCGTCGGCGGCGAACGCCTCCACGCTCGCGCGCAGCATGTCGGCCTGCTCGCCGAGGTCGAAGTTCAACGCGGGCGGACGGTTCACGAGGCTTGCGGACACGCTGCGTTTCCTTTTGTCTTCCATCCAATCATAGGGACGGGGACGAGGAATGACCACGCGTGCGCCGAGCTACGTGCATGGCGCCATCGACCGGCCGTTGCTGGGCGAGACGCTGGGCCAGAACCTGGACCGCACCGCGGCGCGGGTCCCGGACACGCTGGCCTTGGTGGTGCGCAGCCAGGGCGTGCGCTGGACCTACGCCGAGCTGAAGCGGCGCGCGGAGGCCTTTGCCGCCGGGCTGCTGGCGCTCGGGGTGCGGCGCGGCGACCGGGTCGGGATCTGGTCGCTCAACAACGCGGAGTGGGTGGTGGTGCAGTTCGCCACCGCGAAGGCCGGGATCATCCTCGTCAACATCAACCCGGCCTACCGCCTGACCGAGCTCGAATTCGCGCTCAACGCCGTCGGCTGCCGCGCGCTGATCACGGCGACGGCGTTCAAGACCAGCGACTATCTCGCCATTCTGACCGAGCTGGTGCCGGAGCTGCCCGGCAGCCAGCCCGGCGCGCTGGTCTCGGCCCGGGTGCCGTCGCTCGAGATCGTCATCCAGATCGGTGGCGAGAGCGCCGGCACCATCCCGTTCGCCTCCGTGGCCGAGCGAGCCGGCCCGCAGCACGCCGACGAGCTGGCCGCCCTGCAGCCGGTGCTCCAATTCGACGACCCCATCAACATCCAGTTCACATCGGGCACCACCGGCGCACCCAAGGGCGCCACCCTCACCCACCACAACATCCTCAACAACGGCCTCTTCATCGGTGACGCAATGCGGCTGACGGAGGCGGACCGGTTGTGCATCCCGGTGCCGCTTTATCACTGCTTCGGCATGGTGCTCGGCAACCTCGCCTGCACGACCCATGGCGCGACCATGGTCTATCCCGGCGAGGGGTTCGACCCGTTGGCGACGCTGGAGACGGTGGCGGCCGAGCGCTGCACCGGGCTGCATGGCGTGCCGACCATGTTCATCGCCGAGATGGACCATCCGCGCTTCGGCGAGTTCGACCTGTCCAGCCTGCGCACCGGCATCATGGCCGGCTCGCCCTGCCCGATCGAGGTGATGCGCCGCGCCGTCGAGCGCATGCACCTGGACGAGATCACCATCTGCTACGGCATGACCGAGACCAGCCCGGTCAGCTTCCAGTCCTCCACCGACGACCCGCTGGAGCGCCGGGTCAGCACCGTCGGCCGTATCCACCCGCATCTGGAAGTGAAGATCGTGGATGCCGAAGGCCGCATCGTGCCGCGCGGCGTGGCGGGCGAGCTGTGCACCCGCGGCTACAGCGTTATGCTGGGCTATTGGAACGACCCGGCGCGAACGGCCGGAGTGATCGACGCCGCCCGCTGGATGCACACCGGCGACCTCGCCACCATCGACGACGAAGGCTTCTGCAACATCGTCGGCCGTATCAAGGACGTCGTGATCCGCGGCGGGGAGAACGTTTACCCGCGCGAGGTGGAGGAGTTCCTTTACACCCATCCCGCGATCCAGGACGTCCAGGTATTCGGCGTGGCCGACGCGCGCTACGGCGAGGAGCTGTGCGCCTGGATCAAGCTGCGCGCGGACGCGACGCTGGATCAGGACGCGGTGCAGGCTTATTGCCGCGGCAAGATCGCGCATCAAAAGATTCCGCGCCACGTCCGCTTCGTGGACGCCTTCCCGATGACGGTCACGGGCAAGATGCAGAAGTTCCTGATGCGCGAGGCGATGCAGGCGGAGCTTGGGGTCGAGACGGCGCGAACGGCTTGAACAAGTGCGTGACGCATCTGGGCGCGACCCGGCCCGGACTTGATGGAACTCAGCCCTTGGCACAAGTTCATGGCATGCCGAGCTTTAGCCGCAGTATTCCGGAAGGCGATACGACCGAGCGTTCCGTCTGCACGCAATGCGGCTTCGTGGCTTACGAGAACCCGAAGGTCGTGACCGGCTCGGTGGTGGTGCACGACGGCCAGGTGATGCTCTGCCGCCGGGCGATCGAGCCGCGCCGCGGGTTCTGGACCTTGCCCGCCGGCTACCTCGAACTGCTCGAGACGGTCGAGGAAGGCGCCATGCGCGAAGCTTGGGAGGAGGCGGAGGCACGGATCGCGCTCGATGGCGTATTGGCGTTGTTCAGCATCAGCCGGATCGGCCAAGTGCAGGTGATCTTCCGCGCCCGCTTCGACGGAGGGCCGCACTTCTCGCCTGGGCCGGAAAGTCTCGACGTCGCGCTGTTCGACTGGGAGCGGATCCCCTGGGACCAGATCGCATTCCCGTCCGTCCATTGGGCGCTGCAGGCGTGGCACGCCGTCGGCGACGGTCCGCTCGGCGCCCCCGCCACCAACCCGGCCACCGACCCGCGCGGCACCGAAAAGCTGGCGGAGGCGGGCGTATGACGCCACCGGCGGCCGATAGCCGAGTTCTCCGGCTTGCTATCGTGCTGCTGGCCGTGCCCCCGCTTGCCGCAGCGGCCGAGCGACGGTTGGACCTGCAAGTGTCACCGCCCGATCCGACCTTGCCGCTGCCGCCGACCCCACCGGCGAGCGGCCCCGCGTCCGCCTACCAGCCGGCTCCGCTGCCGAATCGCGATCTCGAGCTTACGTCGCCGCGCGCCAGCAACGCGCCCTCGGTCGGGCCGAGCTTGTTCACCCGGCCCGACCAGTATCGCGGCGACGGCTTCGGCAAGGGGTCGACCGCGCAGGCCGAGCAGGAAAAGCGTGTGCGCCCGGGGGCCGGCTTCAGCCTAAAGCTGCCATTCTCGCCCAATTAGAGCACAACTCCAGCTCCGGTTGGCTTATGGTGCACTGCACAAAAACCCGTGTGGACGTAACCATCTTTTAAGCTTCCCCGTTGCATACTCGTCTGAGCAATCGACGAGGTAATCATGCAGAATCGGGACTTTACCGAGCCGGCTGGGTCGTTCGATCCGGTCGCGCTCACCTTGGCTTTGTGGCTTGCGGTGATGGTCGGCGTCGGCGGGCTGGTGCGCCTGTCCGAGGAAGCTTCCGCGAACATGGCGCTGGCTGAGGCTGCCGGGCATGGTCAGACGGTGGAGGCCGTCGACATGTCCCCGTTCAGCCTTCGGCTGCTGGCGACCGGGGGGTAGCCCCTCCTGTCCACCCCGCCCCGGTGTCACGCGCCCGACCCTCCTGCCCCAATTTCTGCAGATGGGCCGTGACATTGCGCTCGGCCGCCCGCTGCAGCGCAGGCGCCACCCCTTCGTAGAGCCGCTCCATCAGCTCGCGCGCGGTTTGCGGCTCTGGTCCCAGCGCACCAAGCAACGCGGCTTCCCGCGCCTGTCGGTGCGCCAGCAAATGCTGCACGAGGTGCCGGGGCTTCGCCAAAGGCGGACCGTGACCGGGGAGGTACAGCGCATCGTCACGGGCGAGCATGCGTTGGAGGCTGGCGAAGTATTCACTCATGTTGCCGCCCGGAGGACCGACCACGCTGCTGGACCACGACATGACGTGGTCGGCGCTGAACACGACGCCGCCCGGACCGGCGAAGCAGAGATGATCCGGCGCATGACCCGGCGTGTGCAACGCCTTCCAGCCGCAAGCCAGGTCGCCGTCATGCAGCGGCACATCCGGTCGGAAGCCAGGCGCGGCCGGGTCGTGCCAGGCATGGACCGGTGCCCCGGTCGCTGCCTGCAGCGCTCGCGTGGCGCCGAGATGGTCGTGGTGGCTATGGCTCAACAGGATGGCTCGCACCGGGCCGCCGGCCACCGCCAATACGGCCGCAACATGCCCGGCGTCGTCCGGCCCCGGATCGAGCACCACCACCCCTTCCCCGCCCCCGGTCAAGGCGGCGTCGATCAAGTAGGTGTTGGTGCCCCAGTAGGTCATCACGCTAGGATTGGGCGCTACGACGCGCCGTATGCCGGGTGCGACAGGGTGCGGCTCGCCTCGCGCCGGCTCCGGTTCGGTCAGGAACGGCATGTTGCCTCGGCCTCCATGCTAACCGCGCCGTCGCCGTCGAGCGTGCGCAACCGCCACTGCGGCCCCTCCTCCCAGCCTTCGAGGCGCAGTGGCGCGCCTGCGAAGGCCGGCCGCCGCCCGCGGAAGGCGAACCGGGCCAGCGGCAGGTCGGCGACCATCCCGGCCAGCCAGGTCGCCTGCAATGGCCCATGCACGATCAGACCGGGATAACCCTCGACCTCGCGCACATAGTCCGAATCGTAGTGGATGCGGTGCCCGTTGCCGGTCAGCGCGGAGTAGCGGAACAGCAGGACCGGATCGGGCCTCGCCACGCCCTGCCGCGCCCCCGCCGGAGCCGAGGGTGCAGGCGGCAACGACTTGGTCGCAGCCCCCTCGGCACCGCGGTAGACGATGTCCTGCTCCTCCTCGACGGCAAGCCCGGCCGGGCCGCTGACCCGGTGGCCCACAGTCACGAAGACCAGGCGACCGCTGCCGCCCTGCTTTTCAGTGACGTTTAGGATCGTGCTGCGACGCTCGACCCGGTCGCCGCGCCGCAGCGGCGCATGGAACGTGACGCGTCCGCCGGCCCACATGCGCCGCGGCAGGTCGTGTACCGGCGGCAGGAACCCACCGCGCCGAGGATGCCCGTCTGGCCCGAGACCCTCGGCCGCAACCCAGTCCTGGAACAGCATCCAGTGCCAAAGCGGCGGCAAAGTGTCGGGCGTGACGACGCCGAGCGTCGCGGCCAAGCCGTCCAGCAGCCGCGGCGACACCTCGTCGCTCCGTGATTTGGTTTGTCCGATCGTGTCCTGATAGGTCATCGCCGCAGATCAGACCCGCTCCGCGCCCCGGTCAACCAGGCTGCAGCCCGGACCCGGCGCGCCCCGTGTTCCGATGCCCGGCCGCAGCTGAATGAGGTGTCGCCTTGGCCTTGTGACCGGGCGGTCCGTTCAGCAATGCCAGGTCCACGGCATTGCCCATCGCCATGTAGCCGGCCCGGTTCGGATGCAGCCCATCGCCGGGACCGCCGATCGTGCTGCCCGGGATGAACTCGGGCCGCATCGCCCCGCCGGGGGCGGCGGCGGTCGCTCCATCGAAATCAACGACGCCGTCGAACAGCCCCTTGTTGTCGCGAATGAATGCATTGATCGCCAGCCGCTTCTGCTCGACCTCCGGCGGCTTGTGCGCGTCGCTTGTCGTGCCGACGATGCTCGTCAGCGTCGCGCCGATCACCCGCACGCCGGGCCGCTTGGCGCGGAGGGCCGCGACGCCTTGCTTGAAGCCGTCGATCACCTGCTCCGGCGTCGCATTGCCGTTGGTGCTGATGTCGTTGATGCCTTCCAGCCAGATCACATGGGTCACGCCGGACAGGCCGAGCACGTCGCGGTCCAGCCGGGACAGTGCGCTCGGCCCGCCTGCGAATGGCTTGCCGGGCGCATAGTCCGGCGGGCCAACGACCTGGTTGCCGCCGATGCCGGCATTGGCAACCCCGACCGCGGCGCCGCCCGCGCGCAAGCGGCGGGCCAGCACGTCGGGCCAGCGATCGTCACCGTTCAGCGTCGAGCTGGTGCCGTCGGTGATGCTGTCTCCGAAACAAACGGCCAGCCCGGTGCCGGCCGGCGCTTGCACGTCCAGCGCGTCGAGGAAGAACCAACTTGTCGTGCTGTTCGGAAATGCACGCTCGGCCTCGTCCTGGCCCTGGGCGCCGGCGCCGGGTACGCCGATGTAGCTGGTTTGCAGCGCCTTGGCGTGCCAGGTGAGCGGCCCGGTGTCGCCGGCCACGTGAAAGCTGACTGCGAGCTTGCGTCCGGGCAGCTCGGGCGTGTTGGGGTTCGTGACCCATGGCAGGCTGACAGGGTCGGACCACACCTGCTCGCCGGGCGGCACGGTCACCCCACCCTTGCCGCCGAACCTGATTGGTCGGTTTGAGCCCGGCATCAACGCCGCCCCGCTCCGCTGCAGGCCGACGAAGGCGCCATCGAAGGTGACGGGTTTCACCCCAAAGACGTTGCTGAAACGCAGACGCACCTGCCGTCCCCAGAGTGTCGGCCGAATGATCAGTCGAAACGTCTGGTCGTGCGCGCCCGCTTCCTGCGACGGTAAGGCGAAGCGCAACTCCGGCTGCGCGGTCGGATTGCCCACGGGGTACGGACCCTGGACCGAGCCCGTCCAACTGGTGACCCAGCCCTGGGCGGCAGCCGGCGCGGCGGCGAGCAACATCAACAACAGGACGGCTGGCTTGTGCATCGAACCTCTCCGGTCAGGCGAACTGACTCTCGTTGGACTGAGCGGGGCGCGGATGAATGGCCGGCAAGGCGGCGACACCGGTGATCTCGACCCGCCAATCCGGCCGGGCCAGTGCCGCGCCGATCGTCATCCGCGCCGGCTTATGTATTGGGTCCATCCAGGCGTCCCAGGCGCGGTTCATGGCGGCGAAATCGCGCATGTCGGCCAGCACGATCTGCACCGACAGCAGATGCCGTTTGTCGGTGCCGGCCTGCCGAAGCAACGCGTCGATCTGCCGCAGGATGTCGGCGGTCTGACCCTCCGCATCGAGCGTCGCGTCGTCCGCGACTTGCCCGGCGAGGTAGACGGTGCCGCCATGGACCACGGCGCCGGATAGGCGATCCTCCCCGGCGAGACGGGCGATCATGT
This sequence comes from uncultured Alphaproteobacteria bacterium, assembly GCA_963792675.1. Classification (GTDB taxonomy): domain Bacteria; phylum Pseudomonadota; class Alphaproteobacteria; order Acetobacterales; family Acetobacteraceae; genus JBBROS01. The sequence goes on along the minus strand of CAWBWT010000002.1, from coordinate 2,131,186 downwards.
CTGTCCTCCCAACGCGGCCGGCTGTGTGACCCGGCCTTCTTCGCCGAGGACCTTAGCCCGCGAGATGCGGCCTGCGAAGCCAGCGCTGCGCCAAGCTCGCATGCGGACCGGCGGCGAGGCTGCCGGCCCAGAGAAGCCCGGCCAGCAGCACGATGGCCGGCCCGGCCGGCAGATCGAGCCAATAGGCGGCGAGCAGGCCGCTTACCGAGGCGCACACCGCCAGCGCCATCGAAGCCCGGATCTGGCCCGCGAGCCCGACGGACCAATGCCGCGCCGCAACCGCCGGCAGCATGATCAGGCCAACCGACATCAGCGTCCCCAACGCCGCGAACCCGCCCACCACGCAAAGCACCACCAGCGCCAGGAACGCCAGGTGCCATCGCGCCCCGTGCGGCTGGCTTTCCGCGTCGAAACTGTCGAGCACCAGCGGCCGCCAGATCACCGCAAGGCCCGGCAGCGCCACGGTCGCGACACCGGCCATCAGAAACAAGGCTCCGTCGTCGACCGCCAACACGCTGCCGAACAGCAGCTGCTGCAGATCGATGCCGCGGTTCTGCGACACGATCACGACGCCCAGGGCCAGCGCCACAAGATAGACTCCGGCAAGTTGGCTGTCCTCCTTGCCGCCGGTGGCGCGCGCCAGCGCACCGGCCAGCAAAGCGACCGCCAATCCGGCGAGGAAGCCGCCCAAACCCATAGCCCACAGCGATAATCCGCCTGCGACCGCGCCAAGTGCAATCCCGGGCAGGATGCCGTGCTGCAGGACGTCACTCATCAAGCTCATCCGCCGCAACACCAGGATCACTCCCAGCGGGGGTCCGGCGAGCGACAAGGCGAAACACCCCGCCAGAGCCCGACGCATGAAGCCGAGCGCGAACGGCTCGCTAAAAAGGGTCACGCGGCCGCACGGCAAGGCGCCGCGTCGTCCGCCCAAGCTTCGGCCGTCAGCCGGGCTTGCAACAGGATGTCGGGCCTCACCACCTCGGCGGTCGGCCCCCAGGCGACCGCATGCCGCGCCAGCAGCAGTGTCGTCGGGAACGCCGCCCGCACGAGTTCGACGTCGTGCAGCACTGCGATCACCGTCCGTCCCGCGCGGTGCCAAGCCTGCACCACGGCAAGCAGGTCGGCCTCGGTCCGCGCGTCTACCGCGTTGAACGGCTCGTCGAGCAGCAGCACCGGCGCGTCCTGCACCATCAGCCGGGCGAACAGCACCCGCTGAAATTGTCCGGCCGAGAGCGTTCCCACCGGACGCCGCTCGAAGCCGCCCAGTCCGACGGCCGCCAACGCCTGCTCGGCCCGGCCGACCGGGATCGGCCGGAACGCGCCGGCGGCGTGCACTTGGCCGAGAGCGACGACCTCGACGCAGTTCAGCGGGAACGAGCGGTCCAACACCGTCCCTTGCGGCAGCAGGGCGACGTCGGACGTGAGTTCGACCCGGCCTTCGGCCAAACCGTGCAAGCCGGCGATGGCGCGCAGCAGTGTCGTCTTGCCGGCGCCGTTCGGCCCCATGATCGCGGTGAGGCTCCCCGGTTCGAAGCGCCCCGATACATGATGCACCGCCGGGCGGCGGCCGTGCGTGATCGTGACGTCGTGCAGCGTGACCCCGCTCACCACAGCGCCCAAGCCACGCCGATCCAGACCGCGACGCAAAGCAGCAGCGCAAGCAGCAGGCGCGGCCCCACACCGGCCATCGGAGAAAGCGGATCGACCATCGTGAGACGCTATACCATCACTCCCTCCGCCGGAGGCAATCGGGTGGACCGGAACCTGGCGCCGTGCGAATTTGTCTCAAATCGTGGAGGATGCGAGATGCCCAACAAACGGCGCGATTTTTTGACGGGCGTGGCTCTGGCCGCGGCCGCCACCGGCGTTGCCGGCCAGGGCATCGGCGACGCAGCGGCGCAGCCAACGGGCTCGTTCAGCATGCCGCGCGGTATGCGATTGTTGAACATGCGCGTCGAGGGAGGCTATCGCCTCGGCGTGAAAACCGACCGCGGCATCCTCGACGTGGTCGCGGCAGCCGGCAGCCTCGGCCTGCCAGCCCCCCGCGACATGGACGACCTGCTGCAGAACGGTCGCGGTGCGGCGTTGCGCGCCGTGGTGGACGCGGCCTTGGCCCGGCCCGATGGCATACCGTTCCTGGTGGAGGAGAGCGTCGCATACGGCCCGGTGGTCACACGGCCGGAAAAAATCATCATGATGGGCTTCAACTACAAGAAGCACGCTGAGGAAACAGGGACGCCGATCCCGAAGGACCCGCCATTGTTCAATAAGTTCAACAACAGTCTGAATTACCATGGGGGAAAGATCAAACTTCCGGTAGAGACCATGAAGCAGTTCGACTACGAAGTCGAATTGGTGATCGTCTTTGGCCGCGAATGCCGTGACGTGCCCGAGTCCGCCGCTTTAGACTACGTTGCCGGCTATTGCACGGGGAACGACTTCAGCGCCCGGGACATGCAATACCTCACGTCGCAGTTCATGATCGGCAAAACCGCCGATGGCTTCGCCCCGCTCGGTCCCTATCTTGTGACCAGCGATCTGGTCGGTGATCCGAACAACCTGCGCCTTGAAACCCGGGTCAACGGGCAGCAGCGGCAGGACTGGAACACCAACGACATGATCTTCAACTGCCGGCAGCTGATCAGCTTTGCCTCGCGGATGTTCACCATCAAGCCGGGCGATATCCTGTTCACCGGCACGCCGCAGGGCGTCGTGTTTGGGATGAAGCCGAAGGAAACCCGGCCCTGGCTGGTGCCTGGCGACAAAATCGCCTGCAGCATTGAGAAGCTCGGGGAGCTAAAGTTCGATCTGGTCTGACCGGCAACGTCCGCCGCCTATCGCGATCGGCTCCGCCGGTCTAGACCGCCCCATGCTCCTTGACTTCGACGCCGAGCTCCGCCGCGAACTAGCCCGGCACAAAGCCTTCGCCACCGGCTTGCTGGTGCTCATGGCCGGGCTGGTTGGACTGAGCTTCGTCACGCCGCCGAGCCTTTGGTCCGATCTTCTGCAGGCCAGCGCCAAGGCCGGCTTCGTGGGCGGCATTGCCGACTGGTTCGCGGTGACTGCGATCTTCCGGCATCCGCTCGGCATCCCCATCCCTCACACGGCGATCATCTCCACCCAGAAGGCGCGGCTCGGCCGGGCGTTGGGACGGTTCGTCGCCGGGCATGTCATCACCACGGCGGAGGTGAGCCGGGTGTTGGGCCGTCTCGACGTGTCCAGCATCCTGGCGCGGTTCTTTTCCGACACGGCGGCCGCGCGGCCGGCAGCCCAGGCCCTCGCGGAGATGCTTCCCAGGATCCTGTCCACGATCGAGGACGGGCGTGCGCGTCGCACCGTGGCCCGCCTCACTCCTCGTTTGCTCGGCGGTCCCGGAGCTGGCGCCGTCGTCGCGCGCGCCCTGCGGACCTTGGTGGACGGCGGCCGGCATCAGGAGATGTTGCAGTTCATGCTCGTCGAACTGCGCAAGCTAATCGACAATAAGCACGACACGCTGCACCAGTTCATTCAGGCCAAGGTTCGCGCCCAGGGCGGAGCTTTGGTCGGCTGGGTGCTCGGCGCCCAGGTTGCCGATCGCGTGCTCGGCGTTTTGCGGACCGAACTCGAGCGTGTAGACGAACAAGGTCATAGCTTCCGCGAGGCGTTCGACGTTTGGGTCCGCGGGGAGCTGGACCGCATGGAACACGACCCGGAACGCGCGGCCGAGATCGGCCGAGCCATCCGGCGCGTCGTTGCGCACGACACGGTGCAGGCCTGGCTCTGGGACGTGTGGGCGCGCATGCGGCTGGCGCTGGAAGCGGACGCGCGCCGGCCTAACGGCCGCACACTCGCCTTGATCGAAAGTGCGCTGGGCAATCTCGGCCGCTTCCTCGCAGAAGACGAAGGCGCACGTGCCCGGCTGCAGCGAGCGACGGAGGGGGTCGTGGCCTCGCTCCTGCCGAGCGCACAGGCGCAGCTATCCGACTTCATCGCCAATGTTGTGGCAAGCTGGGACACGGCAACCATCACCGATAAGCTCGAGTTGCGCGTGGGCAAGGACCTGCAGTTTGTTCGTGTCAATGGCACAATGGTCGGCTTCTTCGTGGGCGGCATGCTCTTCCTGCTGCTGCACGCATTGTCGGGTCACGCGACACCCTGACAGCTACCAAACTAGGGCCGTTTTGCTTCGGTCCGCTCGAGTTGACGCAGCAACTGCCGTCTGCCACTCCTGCACGGTCATGTAGCGCGATGCCAGGAAACGATACAACTCATCGATTACTCGCCACAATCCTTCGGACTCTCGTAGTTGACCGGTTGGAAGCCCATCCCAAAGCGCGAGGATCGGATCCCAGGCAAGGAAAGTGCAATACAGACGGTCACGCTCGGACCGGACGAAACTGCGTTGTTGGTCAAGGTTGCGAAGTGCCGGCAGGATCTCAGTGCTTTGCGCGTCGACCTCAGCAAATCGCGCGGCAATCTGGCCCAAAGCGGTCGTGACAAGACGGGTGACTTGGAACAACGTTTCTCGGCGTCCGGACGCCATCGACGATTGATCTTGGGCTAGGAGCACCAAACGCTTTGCTACGGCCTTGGCGCGGTCCAGCAGTCGCACGCGCAACGCTTCAATGTAAGAAAGTTCGGCCGCAAGTTCCTCGATCATCGCGGCGACGGCCTGCCCGTCTGGTGCGCCGAGTTCGTTGGCCGCCTTTCGCAACGCCTCGGCGATGCGCGGGCGCAGTGCCGGGTCATCCATCGAAGCCAACAGCATGTTCGATGTGGCCCGGCTGTCATCGGCATCGGCAATGCCTCCAATCCACTTCACCAGTTGCAGTTCCAAGCGGGCGGACGCGACCTGCTTATGTAAAATGGAGGGTTCCCAACTCGCCTCCCCGGTAAGGATTTCGCTCGGCAACTTGTCTCCCAGCTGAATGCTTGTGACAAATCGGAGACCCTGTTCGACGTAGTGCAGCATCTGTGCATCCGGGCTATCGGGTCTGATCGCGAAAAGACGGGCGACTGAGGTAAGCGGCACCACGACGTCCCCGGTGTCGACGCTGACCGTCATTGCGGCGACGCGGTCATCTTTCGTAAGCCGAAACACGGGCGCGCCAAGTGCGGCGAAGCCCGGATGAGAAAAACGGCAATGCGTCGGTACGTCCTCCATCCATCAACGATGGGGCCGTGAGGTTAAGCAACCCTTAAAACGGGACGACGAACCTTGAGAGGTTTTCCTTAACTTCTAGCGGTCAGGATGGCGGCGGAACCGTAACGCTGATCAGAAGGAGCATCGTATGGCAGCCGAGGCCGAAATCGACGAGGACGATGCGGGTTGGGGATTGGGGGCCACCGCGGCCGCTCAACCGGCTCGCGTATTGAGTTCAAGCCGAAATCGACAGCCTGCTCGGCGATGCCGACACTCCACAAGATCATGGCGAACAGACCGGCATTCAACGTATTGTCGATTTGGGTCTAGTTTCGTACGAGCGTCTGCCTATGCTCGAGATCGTATTCGATCGCTTGGTTCGCAGCCTGTCGAGCAGCTTACGCAACTTCACCAGCGACAATGTCGAAGTCGAAATAGACAATATACAGTCGCTGAGATTTGGAAACTATTTGAACAGCTTGCCACTTCCAGCTATGCTCGCGGTATTCAAAGCTGAAGAGTGGGACAACTACGGCCTTCTGGTTATCGACAGCGCGCTCATTTACTCGATTGTTGACGTATTGCTCGGCGGCCGCCAAGGTTCGGCGATAATGCGTATCGAGGGCCGCCCTTACACGACGATCGAACGCACCCTGATTGAACGCTTAATCACTGTCTTCCTCGCGGAGTTAGGAACGAGTTTCGAACCGCTCACGCCGGTGACGTTTCGGTTTGAGAGGCTGGAAGTCAATCCACGCTTCGCGGCCATCTCGCGCCTCTCGAACGCTGCCGTCCTGACCCGCTTGCGTGTCGACATGGAAGACCGTGGAGGCCGCCTCGAACTTTTGCTGCCATATGCAACGCTCGAGCCGGTTCGCGAACTGCTCCTGCAGCAGTTCATGGGCGAGCGATTCGGCCGCGATCGGATTTGGGAAAGCCACCTGGCAGAGGAACTCTGGGAGACCGAGGTCCGACTGGAAGCGGTCCTCGATGAACAGATCCTGCCGCTATCCGAAGTAATGCGGCTCGAGGTCGGGAGCCGCATCATGCTCGGCAACGGGCCGGGTTCTTCGGTTCAGCTCCGTTGTGGGACGGTGCCGCTGTTCGAAGCGAGGGTCGGACGGCGACAAAGCCGAGTAGCCGTTTGCATCGAGGCGGAAACTCGAAGGACGGCCACTTCGCCTCGCTAACGTTTTCTTCAGCACTCTACAATACACTAAACCGAATACCCGAAGGACTTCCAAATGGACGATCTGCTGTCCGAATTCCTGACCGAAGCCACCGAGAGCCTTGCCGGGCTCGACGAGGCGCTACTAGTTCTCGAGCGAGCACCCGGAGATACAGGCACGGTAGGCTTAATCTTCCGACTAGTGCATACAATCAAGGGAACTTGCGGGTTCCTCGGCCTTGCGCGATTGGAAAAAGTGGCGCACGCGGCCGAAAATGTTTTAGGAATGCTTCGAGAAGGCTCGCTTACGGCAACGCCGTCGCTGGTGACGACGGTCTTCCAGGCCGCCGATGCCATGAAGCTGACCGTCGCGGCACTCGCCAGCACTGGGGAGGAACCATCGGGCGACGACTCGCTGATTATCGCGGCTCTGGAGGTGATCTGCAAAGGATCTCCCATTGCCGCGCCAGCTGCATCGACAGCGACGGCGGAACCTGCGGCGTGTTCGACCGCGGAATTGTCCGAACAAGCTGACGCGACGACCCCTCTCCACGTTGCGCTCGGGATCGCTGAGCCGATCGCGGCCCATGAACCCAGCGAAGTGCGAAGCCCGCCCGACAGTCCCATGACCGACGTCGGGCTCGGCCAACAGACAATTCGCGTGAGCGTGGGGGTGCTCGAAAACCTTATGACGCTCGTGAGCGAGTTGGTGCTAACGCGGAACCAGCTTCTGCAAATCAGCCGCAGCAGCAAAGAATCGTCCTTTGCCGTGCCGGTGCAACGGCTGTCTCAGATCACGAGTGATCTGCAGGAAGGCGTCATGAAAACCCGGATGCAGCCGATCGGGACAGCCTGGAGCAAGCTGCCTCGGCTGGTCCGCGATCTTTCTCGCGATCTCGGCAAGTCAATCGATCTCCGCATGGTCGGCGCGGAGACGGAAATCGATCGCCAGGTTCTCGAACTCGTCCGCGACCCTCTGACGCATATGGTGCGAAACAGCGCCGACCACGGCCTCGAGACGGTCATGGAGCGCCGAGCAGCAGGCAAGCAAGATACTGGGACCATCACCTTGACCGCCTATCACGAGGGCGGTCACATCACCGTCGAGATCGCCGACAACGGTCGAGGGCTACCAGTAGACCGCATTCGAGAGAAAATCGTCTCAAAGGGTCTAGCAACCGCAGAGGAAGTTGCGGGATTGAGCGACGCAGCAATCCATCGCTACATCTTCCACGCCGGGTTCTCGACTGCGGCACAGGTTACTTCCGTCTCGGGACGAGGCGTCGGAATGGACGTGGTCAAGACCAACATCGAACAAATCGGCGGAACAGTCGAGTTGGAAAGTCAACAACACGTTGGCACGAAATTTACTATCAAAATCCCACTCACACTGGCAATTGTGTCTGCGCTTATCGTTGAAAGTCGCGGCGAGCGTTTTGCAATCGCTCAGAGTAGTGTTGCAGAACTTGTTCACGCTAAACACATTGGGCAGGATGGAACAGCTGCTACCGCCGGACAAGCAGTGATCGAGAACCTAGACGGCACTCCGGTGCTACGGCTGCGTGAGCGCCTTCTGCCACTCGTTCAACTTTCAGACATTCTTCGTCTGGATGGGAAACTAGAAACGTCGGATAAGTCCGGCCCGTATGTTGTCGTGATCGCAGTAGGGTCGTGCAACTTCGGCATTGTCGTCGACAGAGTCTTCGACACAGAAGAGATCGTCGTGAAACCCGTCGCGCCGATCCTTCGCGAAATCGCGTTGTTCAGTGGCAACACCATCCTCGGCGACGGCGCCGTAATCATGATTTTGGATCCAAACGGAATCGCACAAGCGCTGAAGCTGGTTTCAAGCGGGACCGATCGAGCGTTGGCCGTGACCACCCAGGCGGGAACGAGTAGCGAAGCAGAAACCGCCATCCTGGTGTTCCGCGCGGGCTCAAGCTCGCCCAAAGCAGTTCCGCTTAGCCTCGTTGCCCGACTTGAACGCATCCCAGCGGACCGGGTTGAAACATCGAGTGACCGTCTCGTCACACAATACTGCGGCAGGCTAATGCCTCTCGTGCCATTCGGTGCGGAGTTTGACTCCGCATCTCGTCCCGAGCATCCGGTGCTTGTGTTCACGGAGAACGATCGCAGTGTCGGGCTGCTCGTGGACGAGATTGTTGATGTAATCCACGGCCGGTTGAATGTGGAGATGGGGGCGGCCGGACCGGGATTGCTCGGCACCGCCATCGTCGCTGGAGCAGCAACAGAAGTCGTCGACACCGTCTTCTGGTTATCGAAGGCCGGACAGGACTGGTTCAACCCGATGCGCCTAGGCAATAATGGCGCTGGACGGTTGCTTATAATCGAGGACAGTGCATTTTTCCGGAATATGCTCATTCCGGCTCTTTCCTCAGCAGGTTACCACGTGACTGCGGTAAACGATGCGGAGGAGGCGTTAACGTTGCGCAGTGATGGCATCGCGTTTGATGCGATTATTTCGGACATCGAGATGCCAGGCATGGACGGCCTAGCGTTCGTCCGAGCCGCTCGAGCGCAAGGGAATTGGTCGACTTTGCCCATCATCGCTTTAAGCGGACGCGCTAACGCCTCGGACATTGAAATGGGCCTCCGTGCCGGCTTCAGCCACTATTTGGCTAAATTCGATCGGGAGGCGTTGCTGGATCGACTGCGACGTTGTTTGCAAACGGACCAGAAAGAGGCCGCATAGCTGCCGCGCTCGCGGCATAGCGCTCGACCCCAAATCAGGCTTTCAGCCAAAAGTCGACAAGGTCAGCTTCGCTTCGCTTACGGCGTTCGAGGGCAGGTCTGTGATCCGACTGCTGAATGGATGCGATCCCGCCGGAGTTGATCCCCGAGCCTGAGAGCGCTCATCCGACCAGTCGGAAGAGCGCTCACAACGGGCGTGTCGAGATCCTGGTGCGGGCGGACCGGCGACGCTCGTGGACGCAGGAACAAAAGTGCGAGATCGTAGCCGGGAGCTGTGGGCCCGAGTTGACGCCCGTTGACGTGGCTTGCAAGCACGGGGCAACTCTACACCTGGCGCCAGCAGACGGTGAGTTTGTGTAGCGCTGCCTCGACGAGGCCGATGCGGGCCGCCGTCGGCGCCGCGGCCGGAAGGGCTGATCGAGATTATCCTGCCCGGCGGCGTCCCGCTGCGTGCCGACGCGCAGGTCGATGCCCGGGCGCTACGCCGGGTGTTGGAAGCGCTGGAGGGCTTGTGATCGCGCTGGCGCCAGGTGGCCGGGTCTATCTCGCCTGCGGGGGTAACCGACATGCGCAAAGGGCATGGTCGGCCTTGCAATGCTGGTCCAGCAAGGCTTGGGCGCGGATCCATTCGACGGTGTGGATGCCGGAGTGAAACTGGTTCTTCCGCACTTCCCGTGCTGGTCGTTTCGCTATGTGGCGTGTAGGACTCGGCCGCGGAGGAGATCGAACTCGGCGCGGCCATACATCGTCCGCTTCAGCATTTTGAGGCGACCGATCTGTCCATCGAGGGGACTAGGTCGCGTGGACAAAGCGCACGGGAGGGGTTTCGCCGACGCGGTGTGATGTGATTCGAAGCTGATCTTCATGGTGGAGATCAGCTTTGGTTCGGGGGCTTCTGAATGACGATGAGTGGGCGTTTTTCGAGCCATTTGTAATTGAGCAGCGGTGCGTTGCGGGGTCGGCCGCCCACGACCACCGCCGCACGCTGAATGCGGTGTTCTGGATTGCTCGCACCGGAGCGCCTTGGCGCGATCTGCCGGAGGAACTCGGAAATTGGAACTCGGTGCACCGGCAGTATCGTCGTTGGACGGCAGCCGGATTGTGGGATCTCATGCTTGAAGCTCTCGCCGAGGGCGGCGGCAACGATGCCGTGCAGATGGTCGACAGCACAGTCATCCGCGCACACCACTGTGCCGCCGGCGCAAGGGGGAGACTCAAAATCAGGCTCTTGGCCGCTCGCGCGGTGGCTTCTCGACCAAAATCCATGCCCGGACCAACGCTGAGGGTCTTCCAGTCGCGCTTCTCCTGACACCCGGCGAGGCTCACGACAGCACCGCCTTCACCGATCTCATGGCCGAGCACGACGCGGATCCCGAGGTCATGCTGGCCGACAGGGGCTACGACAGTGACGCCATCCGCGAGGAGGTCCGCGCCCGGGGCGGCACACCGAGATCCCCACCAAGAAGAACCGACACGTCCAGCACACAGTCAACCGCACCTTGTATGCGACCCGAAACAGGATCGAGCGCTTCTTCAACCGGCTCAAGAACAGCAGGCGCGTGGCGACGCGCTACGACCATACTGCCAGCAGTTTCCTCGGCTTTGCCAAGCTGGCCACAATCAAACAGTGGATCAGCTTTGTCCACGCAACCTAGTGGTCCATGGTAGTTTGAACGCTGCGCTGTTCGTGGCGAAGTCACGACGAAGCCCCGCCGCGAAGTGCGCAAGCAGGGTGCCCTCCGTTGCGGGTGAGGATCTCACCGAGATCTCCAGTCACCTTTCGCCGGAGAAGCGCATTCAGGCGTAGCGCCCAGGTTACAGCGATGCCGAGCGAGACTGGCGGCGCGCATGCGAGGCCATGCTGAGTCGCTCTGTACGGGTTGGCGCTGAGGGGCCGGTGTCGCTGAGGGCGAAGGCTTCATCGCTGCGAACGCCTGCAGATGCGCCCTGACCTGCAGATGCGCCCTGACCTGCAGATGCGCCCTGACCTGCTGGGCGGCACGACCCGCCGCCGCACTTTGCTTGTCGACAAGGCTCTGCACAGCGTCACCGAAGTTCCGGAGCAGGTGCCATCGGTCGGCGACCTGGACAGCATCAGGCGCACCCTGCCGGACCCCGTCGGCATAGGCGCTCGCCCGATCACGGGCGACGATCTCCACGCCAGGATGCTCGCGCAGCCAGGCGGTCACCGTTGCGGCTTACCGATCAGGCAAAAGATCGACAACGGCGTTCGTCTCGAAATCTACCATGACCGTGCCGTAGCGGTGGCCCCGTCTCCAACCCTCCGCTTCCAACGGCTTCGCCGCCGGAACCTTTGCCAGCTTCGCCCAATCATCGATCCCGAGAACCCGAGGCGTCGATCGGGTTGTCTCGCCGAGAGAACGAGCCAACGCCAAGCGGACCAGCGTGTCCGGGCTGGTCGGGATCGCGAGCCGGCCCGCAAGGCGCGCACCAGCCTGACTGCCAAGCGCCATCGCCTAGTGTCGCTGCAGGCTACTAAGCCTCCCAGTTCGTCGACTCGACAGCGTCATGACCCCGGCGACGCGTTCTGCAAAGGTTTGACGGGAGCAAGTTGGATTGCGACAGCGGAACCGTCGCACAGCCACTCAGATCGTGACGGGTCGCCCCTGCCAGGGCAAGTCGCTCAAAACGCGCCGATAAGCATTATGGGTGCGCCTCGAGGTCATACCGCATATTGGAGGATCGGCTGCCGTTGGGCGAGGCGCCGCCTCGTTTGTGACCTGGTCGGTGGTCGGCAGAATTCTAGTTGCCTGAAGCGCGCGCGGGATGAAGGAGAGCAAGGAAGTGGCCACGTTGAGCACCATCGACGTGAGTCCAGGTGTCTTCTTGATCCGGCCAGCAAGTATAAGCCCGACCAGCACGGGAAGTGCAGAAGAACTATGAAACCCCAGAACCTGGAGTGACCCCATGGGGCGGACACCAAAGGGTTCTGAATTGACGATGCTGGTTGGGCATGAGGAGGGACCATGGCGCGGCACCGCAACCACCCGATCGCCTTCAAGCGGCAAATCGTCCAGGAGCACCTGGCCGGTGACATCAGCCTCAACGGCATCGCCAAGCAGCACGAGAGCTGCCGACACCTGCTTCGTGTTTGGGTCGAGAAATGCGAGCGCGGCGAATACGCCGACGAGATGGAGGGATCGGCCTTGTCCCATCCTACGGGGCGCGCATTGCAGCCCTGGAGCGGATGGTCGGGCGCCTCGCGCGCGAGAACGAGCTTTTGAGAAAAGCGTTGCAGGCCTGTCGCCCAGCGCGCGACGGCAGGGGCTCCGTGAGTACCGGCCCGCTGCCCTCTTCGTCGCCGAAGGATGCCGCGTGATGGGTGTCGCCCGAAGCTCGTTCTACCACTCCGCTGATGCTGACATGGCCGACGACACGGCGCTCGTCGCGCGCATGCAGGCCGTTCAGGACGAGTGCCCGTCCTAGGGCTATCGGCGGATCACTGCCGAGCTGCGGGCCCAGGGCACGCTTGCGAACCATAAGCGGGTCGCGCGTCTGATGCGGCTGCACGGTATGCAGGTCCGGCCGCGGCGTCGGTACGTAGCGACGACCGACAGCAACCACGACGGGCCCAATCTCCGCTCCGAGCTCATCCGCCCCAGGGGAACACAGGCTCACCGCCACGGTGCCTGCAATGGCCATCGCAGACATCACCGCCGACTTACAAGGGGTCAGACACCACCTTCGTCGTGATCGCGGCCGGGTTCGTCTACCTCGCCGTCATCCTCAATGCCTGGTCGCGGCGGGTGGTGGGGTACGCGCCCGGTCGCACGATGGAGGCGCGGCTCACCGTGGCGGCGCTGGAAACGGCCGTTGCAACGCGTCATCCGCCAGCCGGGTGCGTGCACCATTCGGACCGCGGGGTTTAATACGCGTCCGAGATGTACGGAAGGCGGCTGGCCGAATACGGTTTCCGGGCTTCCGTGGGCCGGCGCGGCAATCCCTAAGACAACGCCAACGCCGAGAGCTTCATGAAGACGCTGAGGGTCGAGGCGGTTTACCGGATGGACTACCAGACCTTCGGCGACGTTGCTGGCGATCTGCCGAGCTTCATCGACGAGGTTTATAACGCCAAGCGGCTACATTCGGCATCGGGCTATCGAAGCCCTGTGCAGTTCGAAGATCAACACCCCCGCCAGGGTGTCAAAACGGCAACCTGAAACTGTCCACCCCATGGGGGTCACCCCAGCTTCTGAGGAGATTTCGGGTTCACCCGCATTCGCCGTGCACCCTGGCCCTGTACTCCGTATCCGCATCCCGGAATGACCATGGAATGACGTCCGGCCACCGATGAGCTTGGCGGGGTCGTTAACGAGTTGTTGGCGGAGTTGTTATGAGATAGGGTCGTTCTGCGGTCCGTCAAAACGAAGGACGAGCGACGATGCAACGTCGTGTTTGATAGAGCCGGCCGGCATCGGCTGGGGACGCGGGCTAGCCGGACTGCATCGACGCTGCTTGCCGCCATGTTCGCGCTGAGCGGGTGCACGCCCAACGCGGCTTATCGCACGGACCCAACCTCCTGCCACGCCGGCCCGTGTGCGCAGAGTGCGCTCGAGATCCACGCCGACGGTCCGGCGCCGTTTGCGCTCGGCTTCGTCGAGTTCGACGACCAGGGCCGCGCCTTCGACGCCCGCCAAGAGCGATCGTTGTTCGACTTCATGGCGGCCACCGCCCGCACCACGCCCCTCGCCATCATCACCTTCGTCCACGGCTGGCAGCACAATGCGCGCGCCGAGGACGGCAACGTCGTCCAATTCCGCCAATTGCTCACCGCAATCGCCCGATACGAGGCCACGCAACCGGACGGCCGGCGCCGCGCCGTGGTCGGCGTCTATACAGGTTGGCGCGGGCTCTCGATCGACGCGCCATATCTGCAGACTTCTGAGCTTCTGGACGCGCAAGGACGCCGCCCACCGCGTGGCCGAGGGCTCGCTGCGCAGCCTGATCGGCGAACTCCGGGCCTTTCGCGACCTCAGCAACCGCGCCGCCGACCGTGACGGCAGCAATCCGCGGCGCGAAACCCGCATGCTCACGATCGGTCATAGCTTCGGCGGCCTGATCGTCTACTCCGCTCTGGCGCAATACTGGACCGATCGCGCCGCCGCCTCTCTGATCCAAAGCCGTTACTTCGCAAACAAGACCACCGGTCAGGCTAGCGGGACGGACGACCTGCGCGAGATCCCCTCCTACGGCGACTTGGTCGTCGTGGTGAACCCCGCCTACGAGGCAATGCGCTACGAGCCGGTCCGCCAGCTCCTCGACCATCAGCAGACCGGCAAGCTGCCGGCGCGCTTCGCCCCGCGCCAGGGCCCGGTCCTGGTGCAGATCACCTCGGTCGGCGATACGGCATTCCAAGGCGATTGGGCGACCGGCGTCGCCTTCCCGATCGGCCGCGCCTTGAACACCTTCACCCAGCCGACCCGCGCCGACCCGGTGACCGGTGATGACGAACGCCAGCAGATCGAGCGCGCCGTCGGCCATTACCAGCCCTACTGGACCCACGACCTCGACCGCCCGCAAGGTCCGGAGCTGGCGAACGCCGCCACACTCTACGACCCAAACGCGGCCTGCCGCTCCTTCCGCGAGTTCGACCGCACCGCGCGCGGACGCCGACGGCCGGCTGAAGCCGGGCTGGACGCGCACTTATCTCAGCGGCGCCGTCCTCACCGAGATCGGACAAGGCCGCTACGACCCGGCCAATCCGTTCTGGATCGTCCGCGCACATCCAAGCATCATCCTCGACCACAACGACATCATCGGCCCGGTCTTCGTCGATTTCGTCGCTCAGCTCTATGGCGACATCGACCGCCTCCGGCATCGATCGCTTTGCGACACGTCACGATAGGAGCGCACCTCATGGCTTTTCTCGAAGCCTTCGATGCCCTGCCGACCGACGACCCCGCCCGCACCGGCCTGTTCTATCAGTGGCTGCGCCGCGACTGGCGCGCGCTGTTTGCCGAGTTGCGCATGGATCGCCCGATCTTGCCGTTGCCCGCCTTCACCGTGCTGACCCGCTGGGCCGACGTGGTCGATGCGCTGTCCCGCAACGAGACCTTCCGCGTTCCCTATGGGCCGCATATGGATCCCTCGGTCGGCACGTTCATGCTCGGCCATGACGGTGTCGAGCAGAACTGGCGCGACAAGTCGGTGATGCGCGCCCTGATGCGTTGGGACGACGTGCCGCAGATCCGGGCGCTTGCGGCAATGACGGCGCAGACGGCGCTTGCCGCCGCCGGGCCCGACACGGTCGACATCGTCCAGACTGTGTCCCGCCTCGTCCCGCTTCGCATCGTCCAGCAGAGCTTCGGCTTTCCCGGCCCGGATGACGCCAGCATGCTGCGCTGGTCCTGGGCCACCCAGGCCGACATGTTCCACAACCTGAGCAACGACCCAAAGCTGCTCGCCAACTGCATTCAGGCCGGCACGGAGATGCGTGCCTGGGTCCGCGCATTCCTGTCCGACCGCGAGCCGTGGCTGCGGGTGGAAGGCGACGCTACCGTCGCGCGTCTGCTGCGCGCGACGGGTGCCGGGCTGTCCGGCCTCGAAACGGAGGGCGTCGTCAGCAACATCTGCGGGCTGCTCGTCGGCTCGATCGAGACGACGTCGCAAGCCATCGTCAACGCGACCGAGCAGATCCTGCTTCGTCAGGACGTCACCGCCCGCGCGATCGATGCCGCCAAGGCCGCGGATATCGAGGCCCTCGACGCAATCGTCTGGGAGGCCCTGCGCTTCAACCCGATGACCACCTTCGTCGCCCGCGTGGTCGCCGAATCCGCGTTGCTTGCGCCAGGCAGCCCGCACCAGGCCGCGGTCAAGCCCGGCACCGTGATCGCGGTCGGCATTGGCTCGGCCATGTTCGACCCCAGCGTGTTCCCCGATCCCGACGGCTTTCATGTCCGGCGCCGCAGCGCCTACCTGCACACCGGCTTCGGCCCGCACGAATGCCTCGGCAAATTCGTGGCTTACGCGATCATCCCGGAAACGATCCGCCAGATCCTGCTGCTCCCCGGCATCCGCCTGCTCGATGGCGGTGGCAGCCGGATCGACGATGCGGGCGGCCCATTCGCCGAACACTTCGTGCTGGCCCATGGTTGAGCGTGACCGCAGCGCGGACGGGTTCCGCAACCGGGTCGAGGACGCGCTGCTCAACGGCCTGCGGCCGTTCTGGGCGTTCGTCAACCGCACTCCAGCCCTCGCGCATTGGCTCAGCGGCGTCCTGATCGGCAATGCGGTCAAGAAGCTTCCGGCGCGGCCGATGTGCCTCAGCACCATGCACGACTACACCAGTTGGGCCGCGCTCAACGACCGCACTTGGTTCAGTCGGTATCTGCCGCCTGCGCCGCAAACCGACCTGCCGCCGATGGAGGAGATGGCCAAGCTGTATCAGGTCCGCCCCGACGGCCCGCGCCTCTCCACCCGCTCCACCTTGCTGTTCCCGGCCTTCGCGCAATGGTTCACCGACGGCTTCCTGATGACCGACGAGGATCGCCGCCGCACCCGCACCAACCACGAGATCGACCTGTGCCAGCTCTATGGCCTGAACCCGGCCATGACCGCGGCGCTCCGCCTCAAATGCGAGACGCCGGGCCGCCGCGGGCGGCTGCTCAGCGTCATGACCGAGACCGGCGAATGGGCGCCGCCGCTGTTCGACGACCAGGGGCAGCGCGTGCCCGGCTTCGAGGCGTTGCCTGACCCGATCAAGCTGCCGCCCAACCTGCCGCTCGCCGAAGAAAAGCACCTTGTTCGCCTTCGGCGGTGAGCGCGCCAACTCCAACCTGTTCACCGCCGCGATGAACACGTTGTTCCTGCGCGAGCACAACCGACTCAGCGCGATCCTTGAACACGACAACCCGTCCTGGGACGACGAGCGCGTGTTCGAGACCGCCCGCAACATCAACATCGTGCAGCTCATCCGGATCGTCGTGCAGGAGTATATCAACCACATCTCGCCCTACTGGCTGCAGCTGCTGGCCGATCCGGCGCCCGCCTATCGCGCGGCCTGGAACCGCCCGAACTGGATCCCGGTGGAGTTCAACCTGCTTTATCGGTGGCACAGCCTGATCCCCAGCGAGGTCTGCTGGCAGGGAACAAACGTTCCCATCACCGACTGCCAGTTCGACAATGCCCGACCGCTCGCGGAAGGGCTCGAAACCGCGTTCACCTCGGCCTCCGCAACCCGGGCCTGGGCCATTGGGTTGTTCAACACGGTCCCGATGCTGGGCCCGGTCGAACTCGCCAGCGTCAAGCAGGGCCGCGACAACCGGCTGGCGTCCTACAACGACTATCGCGTCAACGCACACTATCCCCGCGTGACCCGCTTCGAGCAGATCAGCAGCGACCCGTCCGTCGTCGAGGGCCTGCGGCGCATCTACCACAACGTCGATCGTGTCGAATTCTTCGTCGGCCTGTTCGCCGAAGACTTGCCGCCGCGCTCCGCCGTCCCGCCGCTGATCGGCCGCATGGTGGCTGCCGATGCATTCTCGCACGCGCTGACGAACCCACTCCTGGCGCCCGCGGTCTATCACGCCGCCACCTTCACTCAAGCAGGGCTCGACATCATCGAGAGCACCGGAAGCCTCGCCGACCTGGTCGCGCGCAACACGAAGGGCTGGGGCGACGGCCGGGTCTCGATGCAATTGGAAAGCTACGCGTCATCGGCATGACGCACCTGACGCTCACATCCGAAACAGGATCGAGGAACGAAGTGATGCAGAGTATGATTGTTTCAGTGATTGCCTGCTTGGGGATCGCGCCGATGGCAAGCGCGCAGACAATCACCGATCCGAGTGAGATCGCCTCGCGCCTACGGTTCTGGGCCGAGGACACGGGTGACCCCGTTTATTACGGTGAAGTGAGAAACGTGAACCGGCAGGGCATGCAAGTTCTGGGGCACTACCAGTGCCTGGCCCTCGCCTTCATCAAATACGAGAACGGCGTTTTCCATTACGCGCACAAGATGTGGGGAAAGTCGCCCGACGGGTCCTGCCACTATGAGGACGTGACGTCGATGAAGGTCGGCAACCATGGCGCCTGCGTGAAGGACAGCAATGCCGGTTTTGGCCGGGCGGTCGGGACCGCCCGAATGTCCAAGAGCAACATCGATTTCGAGCACAGCATGTTCCGGACCATCGACACGAACACACGCCGGGTCGGCGAGACGGCCGCTTGCATTCCTCCCAAGGGCGTTGGAGCCGGTCTTTACTCCATGAAGATCGAGAACGGCCGCTTCAAGGTCATGACCACGGCGCCGCTGGACTACGAAGTGAACATCGAACCGCAAGACCCGAGTCATCCGCCGACAAAGCCCGTTTTCTGACGATGGGGCCAGCCGCTTGGGGCGGCTATGGGCGGGCGCGTCCGGGATTCACGTGACGCGCCCAACCGGCGGCAGCCGGATCCGGCGGGCAGCCGCCAGCTTGCCGCCTTTCAGGCCACGCAGGCTCAGATGCGTCGCGATCGTGTCGGGCGGCAGCAACGCCTCGACGGTCGTGCAACCGTCGCCGACTTCGACCGCAGGAACTCGCGAAGCCGCCGTCGAGCGCGATCTCGAGCCGATCGAGACCGCGCGTGCGCACCTGCATTCGGAGCCGGTCCGGAAGACGCTGCAGCGTCTCGAGATCCTCGCGGAGGACATAGGACGGCCGGCCGGCGAGATGCTCCGCCGCACGGCGCAGCAGGTCGACGTTGCCGTGCAGCAGGTCGTCCTCGGTGACCGGATGGACGATGGTGGACACCACGCCGAGGTCTTCGAGCACGTTGCCGGCGCGGTCCCGGACCCGCAGCGTACGCCGGATGGCGAGCCGGATGTCCCCACGTTCCAGCTTGGACAACGGCCAACCGGGCAGCGCTTGTGCCTTCTCCGGACCTGCCGGTCCCGGCTGTTCGGCCGCCGCCCGGCTGCGATCGCACAGAAAGGAGTGGTTCACCACCTCGGCGCCGCCGGCGCCCGTCGTGCTGTCCACGCCGAGGATGTCGCCGATGCCGTGGTCCTGGAACCCGGCCGCAAAGATGTCGGCGGAACTGTAGCAGAGCGCATTGGTGATCAGCACCACCGGACCGTAGTAGCGCTGGCCAACCCGGTTGCAATCGATGGGATCGCTGAGCGGCAAGCCGGTCGAGAACCCGACGCTATGGGCCTCGGCCTGCTCGATGGATGCCGCCCACGAGCGGAACCGCGCCAGCATGCTGCAGACCGCCCGGCTCGTCGGCGTGTTGATGATCTGCGTCGTTTCCGGCTCGATCCGGACCGGCGTCAGGGTTTGCAGCAGTTGCTCGGCCCGCTGCAGGCAGCCGCCGGGATTGTCGCGAATGTCGAGGATCAGCCCCGTTTCCGGCATTTGCTCCAGCAGCGCCACGAACGCGTCGAGCGACCCCGCATCGGGAAGCTTGAAGTCGAAAATCCGGATGTAGCCGTATTCCACGCCGCCGATGTCGAGCCGCCGGGCCTGCACGCTGCCCTGCAGTGCTGGCCCGGCGGCGATCATCCGCCCGCGCTTCACGCGCGCCTCCATCGCCGGCGGCACAGCCCGCCGGGCGCCGCGGTTGACGCGGCTCGAGAGCAGCTTGTTCCAGGACGAGATCAGGTGGGTCTCGTGGTCCAGGCCCTCTGCCAACGCACGGCCCAGGTCCACGTCCGACGGCATCGCGGCCGCAGCATCGAACGTCGCCACCCGCCACTGCGCGCGTTGCGATTGCACGCTGCCGTCCGCGGCGATGTAGCGGAGCGTCACCCACTCCTCGTTGGGCGGCAATGCCCTGGCGAGCGGTCGCGTCGTGAGCCGCGCCACGCCGCGGGCGATCCGCGCGTCCGGGTTGCTGCCGGAGTTCTGCGCGCCCACTCGCTCGACCGCGTCGGCGATCGGCAGGTCGTTCCAATGCGTCACCTCCACGCCGCACGTGAGGTCGGCGTTGGGCTGCATCCCGGGATGGTCGCGGCCCACCATCGTCACGATGTAGCGCCGGGCGTCCTCGTGCCGCTCGCCGCGGGCATAACAAGCCTCGATCCGCAGCGGGATGAAGGCGACGGCCCGGTCGAACGGTTCGGGCAGAATGTACATCGTGTGCAGGTCGCGGATCGTCGTGAACGTGTCGACCATCTCCTGGTGGAACCACAGGTCGTCGACCGCTGCATCGCCGGTTCCGCCGCTCTGCAATCGCTGACGCAGCCGCAGCAGCCGCGCGACCGGATCGACGGCATACAAGGCGCGCTTCTGCGGAAGGTGGACGTAGAGGCCGTCGAGCAGGACGATCGCCTGTTCGACCAGATCCAGACAGTGTTTCAGGTCGAGCCTGACGCGAGTGTCGAGGAAGCTCGCGACGGGAACCGCCGCTTCCAGTTCGAGGCCGATCCCGGCGATCGGCAGCGGATGGTCGGCGGCCATTCTGGTCTCCCCCATTTTTGCCAGCAGATACCATCATCCGGCGACACGAGGTGTGACCTGGGTCACATCGCGCATGCGGGCCGGGAGCCATTGTCCGGGCCGCAACGAGCCCACTGGTTGGCCGTCGGCCGCGCCGCCGGATTTATTGACAGTTGACTTTGAGGATTGGTGGTATGGCAACCATACCGAAACGCAACGGCCGCTCCAGCGGCACAGTCGGTCAAGGAGCAACGATCCGGATGCGCTGCAGCCGCTGCGATGTGGTCAACCCGGCCGATAGTCGCTTCTGTGACGGCTGCGGCGCGTCGCTGCAGCCGACGTGCCCGGGCTGCGCCCACGTGAACCGCATGCAGGCGCGGTTTTGCGCCGGGTGCGGCCGGGCGCTGGCCCGAAGCGAGCCCGCGGCGACCGAGCCGGCCGCCGCCCTGCCCGACAGCATCGCGGCCCTGCTCAGCTCTCGCTTCGCCCGCGAAGGCGAGCGCAAGCAGGTGACGGTGCTGTTCGCCGACATCCGCAACTCGACCGAGCTGATCCGCGACCTCGACCCGGAGCAGGCGCTGCACCGGCTCGAACCGGCGCTGCATGCGATGGCGGCGGCGGTCCACCAATACGGCGGCACCGTCAACCGGGTGCAGGGCGACGGGGTGATGGCGCTGTTCGGCGCGCCGCTGGCCTACGAGGATCACGCCGTCCGCGCCTGCCTAGCGGCACAGGCGATGATCGAAGCCGTGGGCCGCCTCATCGAGAACCCAGTCACGATCCGCGTCGGCATTAACTCGGGCGAGGTCGTCGTCCGCTCGATCGGCCACGATCTTTCCATGGATTACGACGCGGTCGGCGCGACCACCCATTTGGCCAACCGCATGGAGCAACTGGCCGCGCCGGGCACCGCCTGCCTCACCGCGCGCACCGCGCATCTGGTGCGCGGCTTCATGTCGTTGCGCCCGCTCGGCGCCACCGAGATCAAAGGGATCGCCGAGCCGCTCGAGATCTTCCAGCTGCTCGGCGCCGTCGCCCAGTCCCGCTGGCAGGTCCGCTCGACGGCGCACCGGCTGACGCCGTTCGTTGGCCGCGAGACCGAGCTGCGGATCCTGGCCGATGCGCTGCAGCGCGCCCGCAGCGGGCGCGGCCAGGTCGTCGCGATCGCTGGTGAAGCGGGGATGGGCAAATCGCGGCTGGTCCACGAATTCCTGCAGGACGCGGCCCGGTCCGGCCTGGTGTCGCTGACCGGCGCGGCGACCCCGCACGACCTCAAGACGCCCTACCAGCTCATTGCGGAGATGCTGCGCAATTGGATTGGCGTGGGGGCCAGCGACAATCAGGCCGCGATCAGCAACAAGCTCGGCGCCGCGGTCGAGGCCTGCGGCGGTTGTCCCCCGGCGGAGCTGGCGCCGCTGCGGGCGCTGCTGAACCTGCCGGTCGAGGACGGCGTCTGGGAGACGCTCGATGCCGCGCAGCGCCGCCAGGCGACGCACGACGCGGTCCGCGCCCTCGTGACCCGGATCGCCGGCACCGAGGCCTGCGCCTTCATGGTCGAAGACATGCATTGGGCGGACCCGCAGAGCCAGTCGGTGCTGGACCGCGTCATCGATGGCCTTGGACGCAGCCGGGTGCTGGTGATCGTCACCTACCGGCCAGAGTACCCACACCACTGGGGGCGCCTGAGCTACTGCTCGTTGGTGCAGCTGAAGCCGCTCGAACCCGAGGCGTCGGACCTGCTGCTGCGCGGCCTGCTCGGTCACACCGGGGACCTCGAAGGCTTGCGCGGACGTTTGGTCCAGGAGATCGACGGCACCCCGCTATTTCTCGAGGAGATGGCGCGGACGCTGGTGGAGACCGGCGTCCTGGTCAGCGAACCGACCCATTTCCGGCTCACCCAGAACGTCGGCGACGTGACGATCCCGGATTCCGTGCAGACCGTGCTCGCCGCCCGGATCGATCGGTTGCCGAGCGCCGAGCGGACCCTGCTGCAGATCGCCTCGGTGATCGGCAAGGACGTTCCGGTGCCGTTGCTCGCCGCGGTCGCCGACGTGCCGGCCGACCTGCTCGCCCAGCAACTGCTGGAGCTGCGCTCGCAAGAGTTCCTGGACGACGTCAGCGGCCCGGGCGGCGCGGAGTACAGCTTCAAGCACGCCCTCACCCATTCGGTCGCCTATGGCAGCATGCTGGTCCGGCACCGCCGGACGCTGCACGGCCAGATCGTCGCGGCGATCGAGCAGGCCTATCCGGATCGGGCGAACGAGTTCACCGAGCGGCTGGCCGAGCACGCGGTGTCCGGCGAGTTGTGGGACAAGGCGGCGCATTACGCGCTCCTGGCCGGGCAACGAGCCAACGCCAGCTCTGCCCACCGGCTCGCCATCCGATTCTTCCAGCATGCGATCGACGCGCTGCAGCACCTGCCGGCCGATCCGGCCACCGTGCATCTGGCCATCGACGTCCGGCTCGGATTGAGGGTGGCGCTTGCCGCGACCGGCGACCTGCAGGAGGTGCTGACCCACCTGCAAAAGGCCGAGGCGCTGGCCCGGTCGCTTGGCGACGAGCGGCGGCTGATGCCGATCATGATCAGCCGCGCCACCATCATGAGCAACACCGGCGCGCTCGAAGAGGCGGTGCAGGCGGGGCTGCAAGGCCGTGCGCTCGCGCTCCAGAACGACGATCAGACGTCCATGGTCCATGCCTGCTACGCGCTCGGCCAGGCGTACTGGAACCAGGGCGAGTTCGCGCAGGCGGAGCAGGTCTTGTCGAAAGCGGTCGCCTTGGGCGGCGGCGACCACCTCACCGGACATGTCACGACCGGCAGCGCCTCGGTGCTGTCGCTGGTCTCGCTCTCGCATGCCTACAGCCTGACCGGACGGTTCGGTCAGGCCTTCGCGCGCAGCCGCGAGGCGCTCGCCGTTGCCGGCCAAACCGGTCGCCCCTACGACCTGAGCTATGCCCATGCCGCGGAGGGCCTCGCCCACCTGACCCGTGGCGAGCTGGACGCGGCCATCAACCATCTCGAGGAGTCCCGGCGGCTGGCGCTGGCGCACGAGATCACCCTGCTGACGCCGCACAGCGCGCGTTATCTCGGCCGCGCCTACGCACATGCCGGCCGGCTGAACGAGGCCGCCCCGTTGCTCGCCGAAGCGCTGGACCAGGCACGGGCCAAGTCGCTGGCCGCGCTGCAGGGTTGGTGCGCCGCGTCGCTCGGCATGACGCGAGCCTTGGCGGGAGCCTTTGACGCCGCCGAAACGTTGCTGAACGAGGCGCTCCAATTCGCGCGGTCGCGTGGATATCGCCCGCTCGAGACGCATGCGCTTCGCCTTCTCGGCACCACGCTAGGCCGGGCGGGCGGCGGCGGCGCGGCTGTTCGGCACGGCGCCGATCTCGTTCGTCAAGCGGCGGAACTGGCCGAGGCGCTGGGCATGGCGCCGGAGCAGGCGCAGGCGCGCAGCGAGCTCGGCGGATTGCTCATGAGCTTGGGCGATGACGCCGGGGCGCGCGCGCAGCGCTCGGCTGCGGCTGAACTGCGCCTGTCCTGCGGCATCGTCCACGACCTCGGTCAGGCCGACATAGCGAAACCGGTCCTGGTGGTGCGATCCGTCGCCACCGCCGCCGCGAACGGTGAGTGATCGATCGGCAATCCTGGGAGGACACACGATGAGCAATGCAGTTCAACGCGACAAGCTCAAGCAGCTCGCGCAGCAGCACAAGGATATGTCGAGCCACCTCCAGCAAATCCTCAAGCAAGCGCAGGCCGATGCTGCGTTCAAGAAGCGGCTGCTCGAAGACCCGGACGGGACCGTCAAGAGCGTCTTCCCCGACACCGACCCGGCGACGATCAAGTTCATATCGACCTTGGACTCCAGCCAGTTCGAAGCGGCCATGCAGCACAAGGCCGAGCAGTCCGACGCCGAGGCCGGCGAAGCAGAGGCAGAGGCCGAGGCCGAGGCGGAGGCCTGATCCGATGGACGCCGGCGCCGTCTGCAGCGCACCGGGCGTCCTGCTCGCCTCGCTGCCGGTCTCGTCGAGCCGCTATCCCAGCCTCGCGCTCGGGCTGCTGAAGCCGGCGGTCGAGGCGCTCGGCGTCCGCTGCGATGTGCGCTACTTCTCGCTGGACTACGTGGACGTGGTGGGCGCCGAGACGGCCGCCTGCCTGTCCGACCTCGACTACTACTCGGCGCTCGTCGGCGAGTGGGTGTTCGCCGGCGCCGCGCATGCCGACCCGCCGGAGCCGTTGGGTTCTGAGGATATGCGCTACATCCAAGAGGTGTTCCGGCCCAAATGCCCGAAGCCCGAGTTCGTGTCGCGGCTGCTGCTGCTGCTGGCGGCAAGGGATTCGGCGGCCGCGTTCATCGACTGGTGCGTGGACGAGATCGACTGGTCCCGCTACCGGGTGCTCGGCGTCTCGACCTCGTTCCAGCAGAACATGGCCTCGCTCGCCTTGGCCCGCCGGGTCAAGGCGCGGCACCCCGAGATCCTCGTCGTATTCGGCGGCGCCAATTGCCAGGGCGACATGGGCGTCGAGCTGCACCGCCGCTACCCGTTCATCGACGCGGTCTGCCTCGGCGAGGGCGACCGGGTGTTCCCCGAACTGCTGCAGCGCCATTTCGCCGGACGTGAGACCAGGGAGTGCGCGCCCGAACTGCCCGGCATCGTGCTGCGGGGCGCCGACGGGTCGACGATCGTGCCCGCGCGCGAAACCGAACAGGTCGAGGATCTCGACGCCCTGCCCTTCCCCGACCTGTCGGACTTCTACGCGCAGCGGGCATGCCTGCCGGTCGCCTCGGCGCGACCGGCGGCGACGGTGTTCGAGACGGCGCGCGGCTGCTGGTGGGGTGCGAAGCATCATTGCACGTTCTGCGGCCTGAACGGGCGCATGATGGCTTACCGCAGCAAGTCGCCGTCCCGCGCCTACGCCGAAGTGGCGCATTTGGCCGCCCGTTACGGCAACAACCTGGTCAACGCCGACGCCATCCTCGACATGCGCTACTTCGAGGAGTTCCTGCCCCGCCTGGCCGCCGAAGGACCGGAGATCAGTGCGTTCTGGCAGATGAAGGCGAACCTCAAGCCGGAGCAGGTAACGATGCTGGCGCAGGCCGGGATCAAGCGCATCCAGCCCGGCATCGAGGCGCTCGACACCGGCTTGCTCGCCCTCATGAACAAGGGCTGCACGATGCTGCAGAACGTGCAGGTGCTGAAGCTTGCCGCCGAGAACGGATTGTCGGTCGCCTGGAATCTGCTGTTCGGCTTCCCCGGAGAAGATCCCGACGCCTACCTCCGCACCGCCCGCATCATCCCCAAGCTGCGTCACTTGCAGCCGCCGACCAGCACCGGGCGGGTGTTTGCCGACCGGTTCAGCCCCTACTTCCAGCGCCCGGACGCCTACGGCGTGCGGCTGGAGCCGGTCGCGGCCTATGGCTTCATCCACCCGTTCGACGACGCGTCCGTGCGCCGCCTCGCCTACCATTTCCACATGCGTTCGGATGAGCTGGCAAACGCGCACACGGTCGCCGCGCCGATGAAGCGCGAGCAGCAAGACTGGTGCGCCCACCATGCGGAAAGCGCGCTGCGCACCGTGGACCATGGCATGTTTCTCGAGGTCACCGATGCGCGGTGGGGTTGGCCGCGCGCGGTCAGGAGGTTCGACGGCGCTGCTGCGACGGTGTTGCGGACCTGCTGGCGCATCACCGCGCTCAACCGCCTCCGGGACACCGTTGCACAGCTGCACCCGGACGAGTGCCTCGACGACGTGCTCGCCAAGCTGGACCGGTTCGGCCTCATCCTGCAGGAAGGCGGAGACGTCCTCGGTCTTGCCCTGCGTGAACCCCTGCCTGACACGACGCTGCCGCTCGCACCATCGCCGTCCGCTCGTAGCAGAGCGGACTTACCTGCGGAGGTACAGCCCACGGC
Source organism: uncultured Alphaproteobacteria bacterium (assembly GCA_963792675.1). Classification (GTDB taxonomy): domain Bacteria; phylum Pseudomonadota; class Alphaproteobacteria; order Acetobacterales; family Acetobacteraceae; genus JBBROS01. The sequence goes on along the minus strand of CAWBWT010000002.1, from coordinate 2,104,887 downwards.
TCGCTGACATTGCGCTCCAGGCGTGCCGCTCGCTTCGTCGGACGCCCGTCAGGCCCGCTCCCGCGCCGCTGTCGCCAGCCGGTCCGCCCGCTCGTTCATCACGTCGCCGGCGTGGCCGCGGACCCATTGCCACTCCACCTCGTGCACCTTCGCCGCGTCCAGCACGCGGCGCCACAGGTCCATGTTCGCCACCGGGTCGCCCGCCGCGTTGCGCCAGTTCCGCCGCACCCAGCCCGTGTGCCAGCGCGTCACGCCGTTGCGCACATACTCGCTGTCGGTATGCAGCACGACCTTGCAGGGCCGCTTCAGCGCCTCCAGCGCCGCCGCCGCCGCGGTCAGCTCCATGCGGTTGTTCGTGGTCACCGGCTCCGACCCCGACAGCTCCCGCTCATGGCCGCCGAAGCGCAGGATCGCCGCCCAGCCGCCCGGGCCCGGGTTGGGCTTGCAGCCGCCATCGGTCCATACCTCGACCAAGCTGGCACCGAGCCTGGGACCGAGGCCGGGCCGTCACAGGCCATAAGCCTGCGCCCCTTCCGCCCCATGTGGAAGCGCAGCCGCCGCGCATATTCGAGCGGGTCCTTGCGCGTCACCATCGCCCCCGCCGGCGTGTTCACCCAGTCGAACAGCCGCGTCAGCAGGAACCGCAGCGCCGCCCCCTGGCACAGCACCGGCAGGCTCGCCCGCTCCGCCGCCTCGAGCGGCCGCACCCGGGTATAGCCGCGCAGCAGCGCCCGCGCCTTGGTCACGTTGAACTGGAAATCCGGCTCGAAGCACCAGGCGTTCAGGCACACCGCGACGTCGTAGGCCAGCAAGTCGGTCGCCGCGAAGTAGAAGTCGATCAGCCCCGAAATGGCGCCATCCAGGAAGAACACGTTGTCCGGGAACAGGTCCGCATGGATGTGCCCGCGCGGCAGGCCACTCGGCCAGCGCCGCCAGGATCGCCCCAGAGGCACGCTCCAGCTCCGCCGCCAAGCCCCGGCCGAACCTCGTCCGCGCGCGGCAGGCAACGCGCGAGCAGCGGCGCCCATCCGCCCGGGCCCAGCGCGTTGGCCCGCTCCGCCGCATAGCCCCGCCCGGCGACGTGCAAGCTGCGCCAGCGCCGCGCCGAGCGGCCCGCAATGCTCCGGCCGCACCCGGCGCGGCCAAACGCCGGGCAGGAAGGTCGTGATGCAGGCCGGCCGCCCGGCCAGCGTCGCGCAGGCTCGCCGCCGTCGCGGCCGCGCACCGGCTGCGGGACAGCTGATGCCCTGCCCGGCCAGGTGCTCCATCAGGCCCAGGAACCAGGGCAGCTCCGCCGGGTCGACACGCTTCTCGTAGAGGGTGAGGATGAAGTCGCCTGCGGTGGTGCGCAGCTGGAAGTTGCTGTTCTCCACCCCCTCGGCGATGCCGCGGAACGCCACCGCCGAACCCAGCTCGTACTCGGTGAGAAAAGCCGCCAGCGCCTCGTCGGTCACCTCCGTGTAAACGGCCATCGGGACGGAAGGTCTAGGCGGTCTGACGCGCCTCGAGCGGGGCCGGCAGCTTGAACACCACGTCCTCCTGCGTCACCCGCCGCTCCTCGATCACCAGCGTGTAGCGCTCGCCCAGCAAGCCGCAGCAGTTCTTGCACCAGGCTTTCCGGCGCCGACGCGCCGGCCGTCAGCCCCAAGGTGCGCACGCCCTGCATCACCGCCCAATCCCAGGTGTTGGCCCGCGGCAGCAGGATCGCCTTGCTCGCCCCTGCCCGCTCGGCCACTTCCCGCAGCCGCTGCGAGTTGCTGCTGTTCGGGCTGCCGATCACCACCACCAGGTCGCAATCCCGCGCCACCGCCTTCACCGCCGCCTGGCGGTTTGTGGTCGCGTAGCAGATGTCCTCGCGCTTGGGCCCCTCGATCAGCGGGAAGCGCCGCCGCAAGCGTCGCGACGATGTCGGCGGTGTCGTCCACGCTCAGCGTCGTCTGGGTGATGAAGGCCAGCATCGCCGGGTCGGCGACCTCGACCGTCTCGGCGTCGTGCACGCTCTGCACCAGCGTCATGCTGCCGGGCGGCAACTGGCCCATCGTGCCGACCACCTCCGGGTGCCCGGCATGGCCGATCATCAGGATGTGCCGCTGCTCGGCGCCGCCGCCGGCGAAATGCCGTTCCGCCTCGCGGTGCACCTTGCTCACCAAGCGGGCAGGTGGCATCCAGATACATGAGGTTCCGCCGCTCCGCCTCGGCCGGGACCGCCTTCGGCACGCCATGCGCCGAGAACACCACGTGCGCGTCGGCCGGCACCTCGTCCAGCTCCTCGACGAACACGGCGCCCTGCGCCTCCAGCTCCTCGACCACGGTCCGGTTGTGCACGATCTCGTGCCGCACATAGACGGGCTTGCCGTAGCGCCGCAGCGCCTCCTCGACCACGCGGATCGCCCGGTCCACCCCGGCGCAGAAGCCCGCGCGGCCCGGCCAGCACGACCCGCAGGGCGGGCAGGCCGTCGGCGGCGGCCTGCGATAAGGGATCGATTGCTCTGGTCCATCTTGTCCGGCCCGTTCCCGGCGCGCACCATGCGCGCGACTGTCGCATTGCTCAGCACCACATAGGCCGACCCCGGTTGTCGCGCCACCCCGCCGCTCCGGAGATCGTCATGGCGTCCAGACTACCCCGCTTCGTCCTCCCGCTCGCGAGCGGGGCGCTGCTCCTGTTGCCGGGCTGCGGCGGCAACAGCAGCGAGCAGTTCGCACCGCCCTGCCCGGTTCCGAGCATCCCGCGCGATTTCGGTGACCTGCATCGCTTCCGCGGCAACGGACGCGACATGACCGACAGCGTGCTCGAGGGCCGCATCACCGGACTCGACGGGCTCCTGCGCCCGCGACGGCTCGACGACGACGGTGGCCACCTTCTCGGTCGGGCATCGAGCTGATCCGTGGCCCGGCGGCGCCCGGCCGGACCGCCGACGTGTCCTATTTCGTCGCCGTCAGCGAGGGCGAGCAGATTATCGACAAGCGGGTCTACACGCTGCATGCGGAGTTCCCCGCCAACACCGACCGGCTCCGTCTGGCCGGCGACCAGGTCGAGCTGCGCCTGCCGGTGACGCCGGAGAAGACGGCGGCGGCCTACCGCGTTTCGGTCGGTTTCCAGTTGACCCCGGCCGAACTCGAGGTCAACCGCAGCCGGGCGCGGCGCTGAGCGAAGTGCCTGCCGGGAGTTAGACCACCTCGGCCGGGCGCAACCGGCAGCGAGCGGCCAAACCGGCGTGCTCCACCTGAACCGTCGCGTGGCCGATGCGGAAGCGCTCCCGGAGCATGATGCAGGCCGCCTCGACCAGGTCCGCCCCGGGCGCCTCGCTGACGAGGTGCGCCGTCAGCGCCGACTCGGTCGTGCTCAGCCCCCAGATATGCAGGTCGTGCACCTCTGACACGCCAGGCAGCGCGACCAGCGCCGCCTCGACCGCCGGCCGGTCGATGCCGCGCGGCACCGCATCCATCGCCAACTCGACGCTTTGCCGCATCACGCCCCACGTGCCCCAGGCAATGGTCGCGGCGATCAGCAGGCTCGTGACCGGGTCGACCCAATGCCAACCGGTCAGCAGGATCAGCGCCCCCGACAGCACCACGCCCAGCGACACCAGCGCGTCGGACGCCAGATGCAGGAAGGCGGCGCGAACGTTGAGGTCGTCGGACCGGCCGCGCATGAACAGCAGCGCGGTGCCGCCATTGACCAGGATGCCGGCGGCCGCCACCCACATCACGGTGGCGCCGGCGACCGGCGCCGGGTCGCCGAAGCGGCGGATGCCCTCGACCGCGATGGCGCCGCAACCGATCAGCAGCACGGCGGCGTTGATCAGCGCCGCCAGGATGCTGCTGCGGCCGAAGCCGTAGGTGTGGCGGCCGGTCGGGCGCCAGCGCCCCATGCCGGCCGCGCCCCAGGCCAGCAGCAGGCCGAGCACGTCGCCCAGATTGTGCAGCGCGTCGGCCAGCAGCGCCACCGACCCGGCGAGCAGCCCGAACACCACCTGCAGCACCACGAACCCGGCATTCACCCCCGAGCCGACCGCGAACGCCACGCCCGAGTCGGGCACGGCGTGCGCGTGCCCGTGCCCGTGCCCATGGTCGTGCCCGTGGTCCTGCCCGTGCCCGTGGCCGTCGCCGTGCGTGCCGCCAGAAGTTCGTCGTGCTGGGAATGATCGTGGTCGTGCGCCATCCGTCTCCGATGCCGAACAAACCCGGTCGGGGTCAAGCAAACCATGCGGCATCCCGCTTGGACGTTGCCTGACCGGCATTTGTCGGGCATGGTGCTCCTGTCTAAACCTTCCCCCGCGGGAGAGTCGCTGCAGCGGTCATATGGCCCGCCAGCAGCCGCCGAAGGCGCAACCGGCCCCCGGAAACGCTCAGGCACCAGGACCGCGGCAGGGGATTGGACCTCTGGAAAGCCGGGCGGCACGCTGCCGCCCGCACCGACGGAGTAAGGGCGCCGGGACACCCGGGTCCGAATCTCTCAGGTTCCCGGACAGAGGGGGGTCGCTCCGATTGGCAAACCGTCAGTCGGCGACCCACGTTCCCGTTGGGAACGAAAACGGGAGCGGCGTGTGTCCGACCAGAACGAAGAACCGGTGCTCAACATCGAGCCCGAGGTGCCCGACGCCTTGCACCAAGTTCCGCTTGATGCCCTGCATCGACGGCTGGGCGCCCGCATGGTGCCGTTCGCCGGCTATGAAATGCCCGTCCAATATGGTCCCGGCGTGCTCGCCGAGCACACTCATACCCGCACCAAGGCCAGCCTGTTCGACGTCAGCCACATGGGCCAGCTGAGCCTGCACGGCGACGGCGCCGCGGCGGCGCTGGAGCGTCTCGTGCCCGGCGACATCCAGGCGCTCAAGCCGGGGCGGCAGCGTTACACGCTGCTGCTGAACGAGGCTGGCGGCATTTTCGACGACCTCATGGTGGCCAATTACGGCGACCGGCTGGTCATCGTCGCCAACGCCAGCCGCAAGGAGACCGACGCCCACATTCTGGCGGAGCACCTGCCTGACATCGAGCTGATGCAGCACCCGCGCCGCGCCTTGCTGGCGCTGCAGGGACCCGCGGCGGCTTCGATCATGGCGCCGCTCTGCCCGGCCGCCACGGCGCTGCCGTTCATGGGCGCCGCCGATGCGGACATCAACGGCATCCCGGTCTGGATCAGCCGGTCCGGCTACACCGGCGAGGACGGGTTTGAGATCTCGGTTGCCGAGGAGCGCGCGGAGGAGCTCGCTTCCCTGCTGCTCGCGCAGCCGGACGTGCTGCCGGCCGGCCTCGGCGCCCGCGACAGCCTGCGGCTCGAGGCCGGGCTGTGCCTCTACGGCCACGACATCGACGAGCTGACCACGCCGGTCGAGGCCGGGCTCGCCTGGACGATCGGCAAGCGCCGCCGCGCCGAGGCCAACTTTCCCGGCGCCGGGCCGATCCTGGACCAGCTCGAGCACGGCGCCGCCCGCCACCGCGTCGGCATCCGCCCCGAAGGCCGCGCCCCCGCCCGCGCCGACACCCAGATCCTGGCGGCGGACGGCACCGCGGCCGGCACCGTGACCTCAGGAACGTTCTCGCCCACGCTCGGGGCGCCGGTCGCCATGGGCTACGTCCGCCGCGACGTCGCCGCCGGGCCGCTGCTGCTGATGGTGCGCGGCAAGACGCTGCCGGCCAGCGTCAGCCCGCTGCCGTTCGTCCCCCACCGCTACGTCAAAGCCTGAGGAGCGCCCGCTGTGTCCGAACTCCGCTTCACCAAGAACCACGAATGGGTCCGCCTCGACGGCGACGTGGCGACCGTCGGCATCACCGACCACGCGCAGCAGGCGCTCGGCGACGTGGTGTTCATCGAGCTGCCGGAGCCCGGCCGCGAGGTGACGGAGGGCGAGGCCTGCGCGGTGGTCGAGTCGGTCAAGGCGGCCAGCGACGTGTATGCCCCGCTCACCGGCACCATCACCGAGGTCAACACCGCCGTCGTCGACGATCCAGCGCTGGTGAACTCCGAACCGCTGGAAGGCGCCTGGTTCTACCGAATGACGCTGGCCGACCCCGACGCGTTCGAGGAGCTGCTGGACCAGTCGGATTACGACGAGCTGGTGGAAACGCTATGATGGACGCCGGCTTCGACCCGCTCGCCGAACTCACCGACCTCGAGGCCGCCGACAGCTTCGTCCGCCGCCACGTGGCCCCGTCGGCCGACGATCTCGCCGCCATGCTGGACGTGGTCGGCGCCGCATCGCTGGACGAGCTGGTTGCCAGCACCGTCCCGGCGCCGATCCGGAGCAAGGCGCCGCTGCCGCTGCCGCCCGCCATCGACGAGGCGGCGGTTATCGCCGAGCTGCGCGGCTTGGCGGCGCAGAACGGGACCGCGAAGAACCTGATCGGCCAGGGCTATTACGGCACCCACACGCCACCGGTGATCCTGCGCAACGTGCTGGAGAACCCGGGCTGGTACACCGCCTACACCCCCTACCAGGCCGAGATCGCGCAAGGGCGGCTGGAAGCGCTGCTCAACTTCCAGACCATGGTGTGCGACCTCACCGCGATGCCGATCGCCAACGCGTCCCTGCTGGACGAGGCGACCGCAGCGGCCGAGGCGGTGACGATGGCGCATGCCGCGAGCAAGTCGAAATCCGACACCGTCGTGGTCGCGACCGACCTGCACCCGCAGACCCGTGCCGTGCTGGCGACCCGGGCGGCGCCGCTCGGCCTCACGCTGGTGGATGTCGAGCCCGGCAACCTGGCCGCGATCCGCGCCGCCAACCCCTTCGCGGTCGTGCTGCAATACCCCGGCACCACCGGTGCCGTGCGCGATCTGCACACCGAGATCGCCGCCGCGCACGACGTGGACGCGCTGGCGATCGTCTGTGCCGACCTGCTGTCGCTCGCGCTGCTGACGCCGCCGGGCGAGATGGGCGCCGACGTGGTGGTCGGCTCCGCCCAGCGGTTCGGCGTGCCGATGGGCTTCGGCGGCCCGCATGCCGGGTTCTTCGCCACCCGCGACGCGTTCAAGCGGCTGATGCCGGGCCGGCTGGTCGGCGTCAGCCAGGATGCGGCCGGGCACCCGGCGCTGCGCCTCGCCTTGCAGACCCGCGAGCAGCACATCCGCCGCGAGAAGGCCACCAGCAACATCTGCACCGCCCAGGTGCTGCTGGCTGTCATCGCCGGCTTCTACGCCGCCTGGCACGGTCCGGAGGGCATTCGCCGGATCGCCCGCCGGGTCAACCTGCAGGCCCGCCTGCTGGCCGCCGCCGCGACGGCCGCCGGGCTCACGTTGCGGCATGACGCCTTCTTCGACACGGTCGCGTTCGACGCGCCGGAGCCGGACGCTCTGCTGGCGATGGCGGCCGAGGCCGGGTTCAACCTCCGCCGCCTCGATGGCGAGGGCATCGCCGTCGCCCTCGACGAGACCGTCACCCGTGAGGAGCTGACCGCGCTGGCCGACCTGCTCGGCGCGCCGCTCGCCGCCGCGCCGGCCTCGATCCCGGCCGCCCTCGTGCGCGGCACGCCGATCCTGGCCCAGCCGGTGTTCTCGCAGCACCACGCCGAGCACGAGATGCTGCGCTACCTCAAGCGGCTCGAGGACAAGGACATCGCGCTCAACCGCAGCATGATCCCGCTCGGCTCCTGCACGATGAAGCTGAACGCGACCGCCGAGATGATGCCGATCACCCTGCCCGGGTTCGCCGACATCCACCCGTTCGCGCCCGCTGAGCAGACACGCGGCTACCTGACCCTGATCGAGCGCCTGCAGGAGTGGCTGTGCGCCGTCACCGGCTTCGCCGCCGTGTCGCTGCAGCCCAATGCCGGCAGCCAGGGCGAGTACGCCGGCCTGTTCGCCGATCCGCGGCTACCACCAGGCTCGCGGCGAAGGGCACCGGAACATCTGCCTGATCCCCAGCAGCGCGCACGGCACCAACCCGGCGAGCGCAGTGATGGCGGGCTACCGCGTCGTCGTCACCGGCTGCGACCGCGACGGCAACATCGACATGGCCGACCTCCGCGCCAAGGCCGAGAAGCACGGCGCCGACCTCGCCGCGCTGATGGTCACCTACCCCAGCACCCACGGCGTGTTCGAAACCACGATCCAGGAGATCTGTGCCCTGGTGCATGGGCACGGCGGCCAGGTCTACATGGACGGCGCGAACATGAACGCGCAGCTTGGGCTGACCAGCCCCGGCCTGATCGGCGCGGACGTTTGCCACCTCAACCTGCACAAGACCTTCTGCATCCCGCATGGCGGCGGCGGACCCGGCATCGGCCCGATCGGCGTCGCGGCGCACCTGGCGCCGTTCCTGCCCAACCACCCGGCGCGGGGGGATGCCGGCCCGGTGACCGGCCCCGGTCCGGTCGCCGCCGCCCCGTTCGGCAGCGCGATGATCCTGCCGATCAGCTACGCCTATATCCGCATGATGGGCGGGCCCGGCCTCACCCGGGCCAGCGAGGTAGCGATCCTCAACGCCAACTACATCGCCACGCGGCTCGGCGCCCATTACCCCATCCTTTACAAGGGCGAAGGGGGCCGGGTGGCGCACGAATGCATCCTCGATTGCCGCGGCTTCCAGAGCGAGGCTGGCATCGGCGTCGAGGACGTCGCCAAACGGCTGCAGGATTACGGCTTCCACGCGCCCACCATGAGCTGGCCGGTCGCCGGCACGCTGATGGTCGAGCCGACCGAAAGCGAGGCACGGCCCGAGATCGACCGCTTCTGCGACGCGATGATCGCCATCCGCGCGGAGATCGCCGCAATCGCCCGCGGCGACCTCGACCGCGCCGACAACCCGGTCAAGAACGCCCCGCACACCGCCGCCCAAGTCATGGCGGAGGCCTGGCCGCACGCCTACCCCCGCGAGCAGGCGGCATTCCCGCTGCCCTGGGTGCGCGCCCGCAAGTATTGGCCGCCGGTGCGGCGGGTGGACAACGTGTACGGCGATCGCAACCTGGTCTGCACCTGCGCCCCGGTCGAGACCTACGCGCAAGCAGCGGAGTAACCGCCGCTCCAGCGGCCGCCATGGGCAGTTCGATCCATGGCGGCGGCGGCCCCGCTCCACTAGTAACGCCGGTCACCGGTGGATTGCGAGACGTGGACATGGCGAGCGCGGCCAGATCATTCCGCTACCACCCGCTCGGCACCTTCCGGCTGTTCCTTGCAGGTCTCGTGGTGGTCCAGCACGTCGTCGCCAACATGGCGCCGATCGGCGGCTTGTACCACGCGGTGCTGCCGTTCGAGTTCGGCAGCCTCGCCGTCCTTGTCTTCTTTGCCCTGAGCGGGTTCGTCATCACCGAAGCGGCGTGCCTCGTCTACGTGGGCAAGCCGGTCCCGTTCATGACCAACCGCCTGCTGCGCATCGTGCCGCATTTCCTGGTGGCGCTCGCCCTGGCGATGGCCATCGACGCGTTATTCGATCACGCCGGAACGCTGAGGCTGTCCGACCGCGAGTTCCCGTCGCTGCCGCCCGGGCAAGCCTTCGACCTCCGCACGGTCCTGGGCAATGTCGTCGGCTTCCTGCCCGGTGCCAATCGGCTGATGGGGTTCGACTTCATCTCGATCATCTGGGCCGTCCGCATCGAGATGATCTTCTACGGCGCGGTGTTTCTGGCCTTGCTGCTCCCCGCCCCCGGGCTGCTGCGCCGGGCCGCGCCGGCGGCGTTGGTGGTGCTCGGGCTGCTGACCTGCCTCGTCCACTACAAGTTCGGCTACGCCTTCTTCTTCCTGTTCGGCGCCTGCCTCTACGACTACCGCGCCAACGCCGGCGACGCCCCGCAGGTCCGCCGCGCGCTCCCGCTGCTGCTCTGCTGCGCCGGGATGGCGCTGCACTTGCTGCTGATCCCGATGGCGACCAAGGCCGGGTACGACCGTGCGGTGCTTGCCCAAGCCATCATCCTTGCTGCCTTGCTGGCGCTCATGACGGTTCTGGCCCTGACCGCGACGACGCCGCGCCCGCGAGACCAGCGCTGCGGCGACCTATCCTACCCCGTCTACATCCATCACGAGAACGCTGTGGTGATCGTCCTCTCGCTGACGGCCGGCTACAGCTACCCGGCCATGCTTGCAGGCGTCGCGCTCGCCCTCGCTTTGTCATACGGGCTGATGCTGGCGGTGGATCCGATCGTGAACCGGCTTCGCGACGCCGTGCGCGGACGCTCGCTGGACCGCGCGCCCGACCGCCGCGGCTTCGCCGCCAACAACGCAGCAGGCGCCCGCACCCGGTAGCCGGCGGGTCACACCTGCCGTCAGAAGTCGGTGCAGCGACCCTTCTGTTCCCAATCGCCGAAGCGCGTGGGTTCCGGTCCGGTCGGGCCACCCACCTCTTTCGGCAGCTCCGGCTTCACGGCCGGCACGATGGCGGGATCTTCGGTCTTGGCGTCGTCTTCCATGTAATCGAGATGGGGACCAGCACGGCCCGCACCAGGGTCAGGCCGGCGAACGGGCCTTGGTGCTTTCGGTTTTCAGCTGCCCGCAAGCGGCCAAGATGTCCTGCCCGCGCGGCGTCCGGATCGGGCTCGCGAACCCGGCATCCGAGACGATCCGCGGCAAACCGCGCCAACTGCTCGCCGCGTGCTCGGCTCGATAGGCGCTGCCGGGCCACGGGTTGAACGGGATCAGGTTCACCTTGGCCGGGATGCCCGCGATCAGCCGCACCAGCTCCCGCGCCTCCGCCTCGCTGTCGTTGACGCCGCGCAGCATCACGTATTCGAAGGTGATCCGCCGCGCATTGCTGGCGCCGGGATAGCGCCGGCACGCCGCGATCAGCTCGGCGATCGGGTACTTCCGGTTCAGCGGCACGATCTCGTCCCGCAGCTCGTCGGTAACGGCATGCAGGCTGACGGCCAGGTTCACCCCCAGCTCCGCGCCGCAGCGGTCCATCATCGGCACCACGCCCGACGTGCTCAAGCGTGATGCGCCGCCGCGACAGCCCGATCCCCTCGCCGTCCATCACGATCCGCATCGCCTTCGCCACGTTCTCGTAGTTATAAAGCGGCTCGCCCATGCCCATCAGCACGATGGTGCTCAGCAGCCGCGGCGTCTCGCCTTGCGGGCTCGGCCACTCGCCATAAGCGTCGCGCGCCGCCATGAACTGGCCGACGATCTCGGCCGCGCCCAGGTTGCGCACCAGCCGCTGCGTGCCGGTATGGCAGAACCGGCAGGACAGCGTGCAGCCGACCTGGCTGCTGATGCACACGGCGCCGCGATCCTCGGTGCGGTCCGGGATATAGACGGTCTCGGCCTCCTGCCCGTCGCGAAACCGGAACAGCCATTTGCGCGTCTCGTCGGTCGAGGTCTGCATCGTGGCGACGTCCGGCCGCCCGACCACGAACCGCTCCGCCAGCTTCGCCTGCAGCGGCCGGGCGATCGCTGGACATGCGGGCGAAATCGGTGACGCCCTGGTGATAGATCCAGTGCCAGAGCTGCTTGGCGCGGAACGGCTTCTCGCCGATCGCCGCCAGCTCCGCGCCAGCTCCTCGCGCGTCAGCCCCACCAGCTCGCGCCGCCCATCCGGCAGCTGCACCGGCGGCGGGTTGAACAGCGCCGACTTCGCCAGCACCCGCTCCCGCTCCGCCTCGGTCAGCAGGACGCGTTCATTTGGCCGGACAGGCCTTGTTGATCGCGGCATAGGCGCGCGGCAGAAGCCGCGCAGGCTGAAAGTGTCCGACCACCGTCGCGTTGTGCGGCGCCGGCGACTTCGCCACCGCCGTCCGGCCCTTGTCGAACGCCGCCGTCACCGCGCTGGCCGTCGCGCGCGAAGGCCGACCGGCCGCTCGTGTAGAACGCCAGCTCGCTGCCGTTCGACGTCCACCGTCACCTCCGCCCTCGGCGGGTAGGCGAACCCGGCGCTGATCGCCACCGCATCCCGCCCGCTCGGCCGCTGCGTCACCGTCAGCACCACGTCGCCCCGCCCCGGCAGCGCCGGCGCCGACGACTTGCGCCCGCGTGAAGGCGTAGCAGACCGTCTGCCCGCGCCTCGACATGCGTCGCCGCCTGCCAATCGTCGAACTTGCCGATCGACTGCGGCGCGGCTGCGGCCGAGCGGGCGGCGGCTGCGGGCGGGCGAGGATTGGCCCGGTTCTGAGCGAGGCACGGCGCGAGGCAAGAACGGCGCCGATCACAATGGGGCCGACAACAACGGAAAGGAGCAGTCGCATGCCGGCAGCAGATACGGTCCGCGCCCGTCGTAAGGACAAGGCTCACTTACTTGCCAGTCCGGCATGTGGCGCCGGAACACCGGGTCGCCATGTCCGGCGCCGCCGGCAGCGGCTCCGCCGGGCCGCCGCTCGCGACCGGCCGCTCCGCGAACCGCCCGTGCTGCAGCAGCCGGTCGTACAGCACGATCGCCCCCGCGACCGCCAGGTTCAGCGCGAACCGGGTCGGGATCCGCACGATGTGCCGGCACCGCGCCCGCATCGCCTCCGACAGTCCGGAGCGCTCCGGCCCGAGCACGTAGGCGGCGTTCAACGGATGCCGGAACGACGGCAGCTCGACCGCATCCTCCAGCAGCTCGATGCCGACCAGCGCGCATCCGCGCGGCAGCACGACGTCCCGTTACCGAGCCGAAGCGCCACAACGGCACATGCGCCGGCGTGTCCGCGGTGTCCGCGCCGCGCTGCGCCCGCGCATCCCACCCGGCGCCGACCGTGAAGCAGAATGCCGCGCCGAAGGCATGCCCGGTCCGCAGCAGCGCGCCCATGTTGGCCGACTTCGACACGCCCTCGGCGCCGAGGCCGAAATATCCTCGCGCACCGGGCAATTTGGCGACTGGCATGGCGGCGGGATATGCCAGCCGCATGCACGACGCAACCGACGCGATCCTGGCCGGGCAGTACGAGGCCTATCCTTACCCCGCCCGCGACCCGCGCGACGAAGCCAAGCGCCTGATCATCGGCAGCCCCAGCCACCTGCGCGAGATCGACCACTGGGTGTTCGGCGCCGCCCGGCCGCGCACCACCCCGTTGCGCGCCCTGTTCGCCGGCGGCGGCACCGGCGACGGCACGATCATGCTGGCCCAGCACATGGCGCGCGACGGCCGGCCCGGGCCGCGTCACCCATCTCGACCGCGTCCGCCGCCGCGCAAGCGATCGCCCGCGCCCGCGCCGAGGCCCGCGGCCTCGAGATCGAGTTCCGCCAGGGCAGCCTGCTCGACCTGCCCGATAGCGCGCCGGGACCGTTCGACTACATCGACTGCTGCGGCGTGCTGCACCATCTGCCCGACCCCGCGGCGGGCTTGCGGGCGCTGCTCTCGGTGCTGGCCCCGGGCGGCGGCCTGGGCCTCATGCTGTATGCGCCGCACGGCCGCACCGGGGTCTACATGCTGCAGGACGCGCTGCGCCGCGCTGGCCCCCACCGACGAACCCGCTGCCGCGCGGCTCGACATCGCCCGCCGGGTGATGCGGCACTTGCCGGAAACCGCCTGGCTGCGCGCGCAACCGCTACTTCGGCGACCATATCGAGGGCGGCGACGCCGGCCTGTTCGACTTGTTGCTCAATCCCGCGCGACCGCGCCTACGATGTCCGCAGTCTGGCTGCCCTGCTGCACGACGCCGGTCTCGCCATCACCTGCTTCATGGAGCCGATGCGCTACGATCCGGCCGCCCTCCTGCCCGACCCGAAGCTGCGCGCCCGCATCGCCGCGCCTCGGACCCGATCGAGCAGGCCGCCCTGGCCGAGGACCTCGCCGGCAACATGAGCACCCATGTCGTCTACGCGTCGCGCGCCGCCGACCGGCCGCCGCGCGCCGGACCCCGATGAACCCCGCCGCCATCCCGGTCGCGCGCGAGATGCCGGCCCGGAGATCGCCCGCAACATCCGCCCGGACGGCACGCTGCCGTTCGTGTTCGACGGGCTGCGGGTGCCCGTCGCGCTGCCGCCGCTCGCCAGCGCCATCCTGCGGCTGATCGACGGCGTCCGCAGCGTCGGCGCCATCGCGGCCGCGCTCGCCGGCCGCGGCACGGCGCCCGACGCGTTCGACCGCGCCTGGCGGCAAACCTTCGACGCGCTTGTCGGCCGTCAACCGCATCCTCCTCGCGCGCCGCCCCATGGCGCCGGCGCCGCATGTTCGACCAGCCCTACATCGTGATCTTCGGCGCCGCCGTCCGCGAGGACGGCACGCCCAGCGGCGCGCTGCGCGACCGCGTCGGCGCCGCCGCGCGCTTCGGGCGCCGAGTGCTGCCGCAGCCGATCTATGTCGTCACCGGCGCCCAGGGCCGGCTACGGGCCGCCCGAGGCCGAGGTGATGGCCGACCTGCTGGTGCAGCGCGGCGTCCATCCCGAGCTGCATCGTCCTGGAGCCGACCGGCCGGAACACGCTGCGCTCGGTGCATCGCCGTCGCCCGCCTGCTGCGCGGCGCCAAGGGACCGGTCTACGCCGCCACGTCGGCCTACCACATGCCGCGCTGCGTGCTGCTGCTCGGCCTCGCCGGGCTCGACGCCCACCGCAGCCCGCCCCCGGTCGGGCCGGCCTCCAGCCGGCTGCTGCGCCGCTGGTGGTGGCGGCTGCGCGAGGTCCCGGCCGTGCCGGTCGACGCCGCCGTCCTGTTCTGGTTCCGCCTCACCCGCCAGATCTGATCGTCGGATCCGATCGCCTAGGTTCCACGCCGCCGCCGTCACATCGGCGGCAACTCCCTCGCCCGCGCTTCGTTGGGTTCCCGTCCAAAGGAGAACATTGCCATGAGCATTTTCGGCTCGATCATGTCCAAGATCTTCAACCACCCTGCCGCTGCCGCAACGCCGGGCGGTTCGAACCCGGCCGTTCCCGAGAGCGGCTCCACCGCCGGCCGCCGGACAGTCGTCCGCCACCGGCGCAGCGGCGCCGGCCGTGGACGTCGGCGCGGTGCTGGCCGAGATGAGCGGCAAGGCGGGCCAGCCGCTCAACTACCAGACGTCGATCGTCGACCTGATGAAGCTGCTCGGCCTCGACAGCAGCCTCGAGAACCGCAAGTCGCTGGCGACCGAACTCCACTACAGCGGCGACACCAACGACAGCGCGTCGATGAACATCTGGCTGCACAAGCAGGTCATGGACAAGCTGGCCGAGAATGGCGGCAAGGTCCCGGCCGAACTGCGCGGCTGAGCCTCGGTTAGGGCGGCGCCGGTAAAACCGGCGCCCCCGCCGACTGCTCCGGCAAGGGCTCGTTCTTGAGCGGCAGCGGTACCACGGCGACCTCGGCGACAGGCGCTTGCGGCTCGACCGGAACCGTGTAGTCGCCGACG
Source organism: uncultured Alphaproteobacteria bacterium (assembly GCA_963792675.1). Taxonomy (GTDB): domain Bacteria; phylum Pseudomonadota; class Alphaproteobacteria; order Acetobacterales; family Acetobacteraceae; genus JBBROS01. The sequence goes on along the minus strand of CAWBWT010000002.1, from coordinate 2,089,718 downwards.
ATCCGCGCTTGCGAGCCGGAGATCACCAGCACTTTCTGGCCGATCGCGAGCGCCGTCGCGTCCTTTTGGGTGACGCTGACCATCTCGCCATTGCCCTTGCGCACGATGTACTCGAACGCGGTCGTGTCACCGGTGGCCCGTTCGATGCCGGTGCCCACGAGCCCGCCCACCAAGGTCCCGCCCAGCGTGGTCAGCGCGCTCCCGACCGGCGCCTGCGAGCCGGCAATGCCGCCCGCCGCGGCACCCGCAACCGCACCGGTCGTCCCCGTCGCCTGCACGGCCACCTTGCGCACGCCGACGATGGTTCCCTGCTCGACCTTGTTGGCCTGCTGCACCGCCGTTGCCGCGTAGGTGTCGGGCGAGTAGGTGGGCGAGCAGCCTGCAAGCAGCACGAGGATGAGAATTGGGCGCAACATGCCGCCCACTAGCTGCGAGTTGCCGGCGAAGGCAAGGCCGGTGGCCACGGCAGAAAACTTCCTGACAATTGCCAACGCACGGCGGCATCTCACGGCCAAACGGCGTCTCGGCCCATCGCCTCAGCCCCTCTCGCGGCGCGGCCGAAAATTCGGCTGCCGGCAAGAAGCGGTTAAGCTTCACCTGCCAAAATCAAAGGCGAGCGTCCCAAGGCCGAACACCTGCATGTCCCTCCCCGTCAACGCGGTACTGCCGGAGCGCCAGAGCAACCGCTCCGCCGTGCTGGCGACCGGACCGGCACTGCTGACGCTCGATTGCATCGGCCTCGGCCTGTTATGGCCGGCGACGGTACTCGTCATGAGCACCAACATGCCCGGCGCTGCGACCGCGGCCGCGCTGGTCGTCTACCCGGCGTTCGCGGTGGCTGCGCTGTATGCCCTCGGCCTTTACCGGCGCGACGCCGGCGCTTCGCTGCGCCGGGCGCTTGGACGAGTCCCCATCGCGGCCACCGCGGCGGCGCTGGCCGCCAGCGGGGCGTTGCTGCTGCTGGCACCGGAAGCCTCCAGGCTGGGGCTGGCCGCGGGCGGATGCGTGCTGTTCGGTGCCGCTGGCGCCCGCATCGCCTTCGACGGCTTGCGACGGCGAGGCGTGGTGGGACGACGGATCCTCGTCCTGGGCGCCGGGGCCCGTGCCTGGGATCTCGTTCACATCCTGGGCAAGGAAGGCCGGCCGCTCGGCTACGACGTCACCTTCCTGCATGACCCTGCACTCGGCCCGGTCGATCCGCGGCTCGCTCGAAGCCATCCCGGCGCAATCCGGCCGGTCGGGCCCGGCGGCATCCGCGAGCTTGCGATGGCGCTCGGCCCGGACGAAATCGTCGTCGCGCCTGACGACCGGCGCGGAATGGATCTGCACGGGCTGCTCGACTGCAAGATCGCCGGCTTTCCGGTCGCGGACTATCTGGGCTTCGTCGAACGGGAAATCCGCCGGGTCGACATCAAGCGCATCGAGCTTGGCTGGCTGCTCTATTCCGACGGCTTCCACCTCGGCGTGCTGGACCGCATCCTCAAACGCGCGCTCGACCTGGGCTGCAGCATGATCGGCCTGCTGGTGCTAGGTCCCTTCCTGCTCGCCGCGATGCTGGCCATCCGCCGGACGGACGGCGGCCCCGCGCTGTACCGGCAGGCCCGGGTCACCCTGGGCGGGCGTGAGTTCCAGATCCTGAAGCTGCGCACCATGCACGTGGGCGCCGAGTCCGAGGGCGCCGTTTGGGCTGCCGACCGCGATCCGCGGAGCACCCGGCTCGGGCAGCTGCTGCGCCGAACCCGGCTGGACGAGCTGCCGCAACTCGTCAACGTCCTTTGCGGCGACATGAGCTTCGTGGGCCCGCGCCCGGAACGGCCCGAGTTCGTCGCCATGCTGGCCGGACAGCTGCCATTGTATCATGAACGCCACGCCGCCAAGGCCGGGCTAACCGGGTGGGCGCAGGTCAACTACCCCTACGGCGCGTCGATCGACGATGCCCGCTCGAAACTCAGCTACGACCTCTACTACGTGAAGAACTTCTCGATTCTGCTGGACCTGCTGATCATCCTGCAGACCGCCCGCGTCGTCCTTTGGCCGGGAAGCGTCAAGTAACGTCCACGGGCGGTCGCCGGCCGGCTCAGCGCCGCGTCTCGACGTCCCAGAATGGCCGGTTCGCCTCGTGGTAGGCCTCGCCGCGGCCTACGCCGATGTCGGCCAACATCCGTGTATCCATCTCCATCAAGATCCGCCGCGTCGCCCGGGCGCGCCACATCGCGCGGAGCGAATGCCATGCCGCACGCGGCACAGCCTGCAGCGACGGCTGGGCGGTCGCGGGATGGAATGGAAGGGTTCTCGTTGCCATGGTGACCTCCTATCGACCTCGTCGATACAGACTCAGATGGAACGTCACCGGCCATTAGGAAAACGAATTGCGCTGATATGCGATATAAGCGATTATGATGATCCGCCTGGATGCAAGCCATGTCGCTCCCACTCGCGCTCGACCCAGATCTCCTTCGCGCTTTCGTGTTCATCGCCGAGGATGCGAGTTTCACCCGCGCTGCCGCCCGGGTCGGACGCACCCAGTCGGCGGTCAGCATGCAAGTGCAGCGGCTGGAAACGATGCTCGGCCAACGCCTGCTGACCCGCGGCAAAGGCGGGGCCGTCCAGCTTACCCCGCACGGGGAGTTCCTGCTGGCGCGGGCGCGCGAGATGCTGGCGCTCAACGACCAGATCTGGACCAGCTTCCGCACGCCCGCCGTGCACGGGACGGTGCGGCTCGGCACCCCCGACGACTACGCGCTGCGCTACTTGCCGACGATCCTCAAGCGCTTTGCCGAAAGTCACCCTTCGGTGCAGGTGGACGTGCTCTGCCTGCCGAGTTCGATGCTGGTGGAGCGCCTGCACAGCGGGGACTTGGATCTGACCCTCTGCTCCGACGGCCATCAAGCCCCGGGCCGCCCGGCGGAGGTCCTCCTGCGCGGTCCGCTGGCCTGGATCACCTCCGGTAGCCACACGCCGCACCGGCAGGACCCGCTGCCGGTCGCCTTGGCCGCCGACCATTGCACCTGGAGCCTGGAAGCGCGCCGGGCCCTCGAATCCGCCGGCAGGCCGTACCGGGTGGCGTATCACTCGAGCTCGCTGATCGGCACTCACGCCCCGGTCATGGCCGGGTTGGCGGTCACCGTAGGGCCCTCCGCCTGGCTGCCCGAAACGTTGCGCGCCATGCGCCCCGAGGAGGGCCTGCCGTCGCTGCCGCAATTCGAGATCCTGATGCTGCGCAGCGACGACCCTCGCCAGCCGGTGACCGACGCGCTCGCCGAATACATTGCAGCGACGTTCCGGGCCGACCACAAGCAACTGGCGGCGTAACCGCCCTCGCGCGTCCGCCTCCGCCGCGCTGGCCCGTCAGTGTCCGCCGCCCGGCGCGCCGGGCCGCGCGCGCGTCAGCAGCGCGATGGCGCCCAGCGACAGCACCAGCCCGGCACCGATGATGGTGAAACAGTCGGCGTAGCCCATCACCGTCGCCTGTCGCCGCACCTGGCTGGCAAGCGACGCCACCGCCCGGTCATGTCCGCCGAGCAGCGCCGCCGACCGGCCCAGCCGCTCGGCCAGGAGCATCGAATTGCTGCTGATCCGCTCGGCAATGACCGAGAAATGCCAATGCTCGCGATGCTCGGCGACCGTCGCCAGCATGGCGATCCCAACGCTGCCGCCGAGGTTGCGCATCATATTGAACAAGGCGCTGGCTGCACCGGCCTGCGCCGGGCCGATGCCGACGGTCGCCATCTGCGACAGCGGCGAGATGATGAACGGCTGCCCCAGCGCGCGCACCAGCTGCGGCCAGCGCAGCTGCTCGGCCGCAGTGTCGCCGCTCATGCCGAACCCGTTCATCAGGCAGCTGACGGCGAACAACGAGATGCCGAACCCGAGCACCACCCGGCTGTCGACGTGCTTCATGATGAACGGCAGGAACGGCAGCAGGAACAGCTGCGGCACCCCCATCCACATCTGCACCATGCCGATCTGATAGGCGTCGTAGCCCTGCACCCGCGCCAAATAGAGCGGCATGATGTAGACCGAGCCATACAGCGCCAGCCCGGTCAGGAAGTTGATGAAGCTCGCCGCACCCAGCGAGCGCCGGGCCAGCAGCCGGAGGTCCAGCAGCGGCTCCCGGCGGATAAGCTCGATGGTGAAGAACGCCGCCAGCGACACCGCTGCGATCAGGCCGCACAGCCGGATCGTCGGATCGCCGAACCAGTCCTTCCGCTGGCCTTCCTCGAGCACGTATTCGAGGCAGCCGAGGCCCGCCGCCATCGTGGCGACACCGGCCCAATCGCCGCGGCGCAGGCGGCCGAGCTGCATCGGTGCGTCATCGAGGCCGTACAGGATCATGCCGATCAGCGCGGCGCCTGGCACGAGGTTGATGTAGAAGATCCAGTGCCAGCTGTAGGTGTCGGTGAGCCAGCCGCCGACCGTCGGACCGATCGCCGGGGCGAACGTCACCGAAAGGCCGAACAGCGCGCCGGCGATCGATCGCTGCGCCAGCGGGATGCGCAGCAGCATGATGGTGAAGGCGGTCGGGATCAGCACCCCGCCGGTGAAGCCCTGGCCGATGCGGAACAGAATCATCTGCGACAGGTTCGTCGCCAAGCCGCACAGCACCGAGAACACCAGGAACAGCGAAGCGTTGGCGACCAAGTAGCGGCGCAGGCCGAACACGCCGCCGAGCCAGCCGGTGAGCGGGATGACGATGATCTCGGCGATCAGGTAGCCGGTCGAGATCCAGCTGCCCTCGTCGAGGCTGGCGCCGAGCGTGCCTTGGATGTCGGCTAGGCTGCTGTTGGTGATCTGGATGTCGAGCACCGCCATGAAGGCGCCGAGCGCGCCGCCCATGAACGCCACCCAGTCCCGCACCGACGCGCCGGTCCGCGGCACGGCCGAAGCCGCACCGGCCGGGACCGTGCCGCTCATGATACGATGCTGAGCGTGCCGCTCATGGTGCGACGCTGAGCTCACCGCTCAAGGGCGCGGCCGCGAGTGTGCGCAGCTTGCCGGCCGGCGCCGTCCGTGTGTCGACGCCCGCGGTGACCGACAAACCCGGACGCAGCCGGTCGAGCGCCTCGTCGGGCTCGAACCGGATTCGGACCGGCACCCGCTGCACGATCTTGGTGAAGTTGCCGGTCGCGTTCTCGGGCGGCAGCAGCGCGAACGTGCTGCCCGAGCCCGGCGCCAGGCTTTCGAGCCGGCCACGCAGCGTGTGACCCGGCAGCATGTCGAGGTCGAGATCGACCTGCTCGCCGGCGCCCATCCGGGTCAGCTGCGTTTCCTTGAAGTTGGCCACGACATAAAGGCCGGCCCCCATCGGCACCACGCTGAGCAGGCGAGTGCCCGGCTGCACGTAGGCGCCGGCCCGCAGCGAACGGTCACCAACAGCGCCGTCCACCGGCGCCAAGATTGCCGCATAAGACAGGTTCAGCTCAGCCTGACGCGTGACGGCCCGCACGCGTAGCAGCTGTGCCTGACTCCGCGCCAGCTGTGCCTGCAGCACGGCAACCTGCTGCCGCGCGCCCTCGACGCCGGCGCGGGCCCGGGCGACGGCGGCCTCGCGGGCGCGGATGTCGGCCTGCGCTTGCTGCTGCCGCTGCACCGAGCCGGTGCCGGTGCGCACCAGATCGGTGTAGCGGGTGAACTCGGCCCGGGCGAGCACGAGCGCGGCCTCGGCGCTGGCGCCGTCCGCTTCCGCCACGGCGATGGAGCTGGCCTGCAGCTTGAGTTGGGCCTGGATGCTGCCGAGGTCGGCTTCGGCGCCGGCGACGTCGGCGCGGGCCTGCTCGAGCGCGGCCTGCAGGTCGCGGTCGTCCAGCCGGGCCAGGACGTCGCCGGCATGCACCTGCTGGTTGTCGGTCACCAGCACGGCCGCGACCTGGCCGGCCAGGCGACTGCTGACCGGGACCATGTCGGCGGCCACATAGGCGTCGTCGGTGGTCTCGACGAACCGGCCGACCGTCCACCAGCTCCAGCCGTACCAGCCGAGGGCGCCGGCGACGATCGCGGCAAGTGCCCCGAGCAGCACGCGGCGCCGGCCGCGGCGCGGCGCCGGCGCAAGCGAAATCATTCCGACAGATTGCGAACCATCCATCGGCTCAAGCCTCCTGCGGCGCTGCTGTCGCGGCGTCGGCCGGCGGCACGAACAATGAAATGCCCTCCAGTTCGAGCAACTGGTCGAGCAGGGCGCCGAACTCCGCTTGCCGGGCCGGGCCGAGACGGCCGAAGAAGCGGGCCTGCTCGGCCTGCGCCGCTTCGATCGCCCCGGCCAAGCTACGCCGGCCCGCGTCGGTGAGCGCCACGTGATTGGCCCGTTGGTCGTCCGGGTGGACGCAGCGCACCACCAGCCCCTTGCTTTCGAGCAGGCGGACGACCTTGCTGACCATCATCCGATCGGTCGCCAACACGTCCGCAAGGCAGCGCTGGGCCGGACGCTCACCTTGCCGGGCCAGGAAGTCGGCGGCGCGCAGCATCACATATTGCATATGCGTCAACCCAACCGGCGCCAGCGCCGCTTCCAGCCGCCGCGTCCACGCATGCTGCACGTGCCACAGCCGGAAGCCGAAGCTGCGCAGCGGCGACAGCTCGGTCCCGCCCGGCGGAACGTGGGAAACATTCTGATCCATAAACGGTTTAGTAACCATGGTTACAGAAACTGTCAAGCTCAACGCTTGCGGGCCAGCTTGACCGGCCCGCGCGGTCGTCCGAGTTTGGCATGATGACCTCTCGGGATCGCCAGCAGCCGGCACGGACACCGCAGGCCGAAGCCGATCGCCAACGCCGCCTCGAACGCGAAGCGACGGCGTTGCGGGAGAACCTGCGCCGGCGGAAGCAGCACGCCCGATCGCAAACGCCCTCGAACGATGGGCTCGACGGCTCGGCGGATCGAAGTCAGCAAGCAACCGGAATAGTCGGGATTGTTAAAGTTCCGTGCAAAAATGTTCTTTTTTTCGTGATCCGAATCGGCCAGTTTGGGTTCCGATAAGATATGGCGGCGCAACGTGCGGCGCCCTCGGTGGTGATCGGAGACCTATCATTCGTCCCGGCTCGGACTTCCTGGCTGTGCGGCCCGCGTGGCAGCGGCGGACCGGTGTGCAACGCTTGCGGCGCGATGAGATGCGGCCGATCACCGGCATCGCGTTCGCCACGGCCGCCAGCCTGGTCCTGTGGGCGGTGCTGGTGCAATTGCTGATCTGGGCATTGGCGCGGCTGTTCTGACGCGGCGTCGTTTGCTCCAACTCGGCGGCTGGGCTAGAGCCTCGCGTCGCCGCCCATAAGGTCGGCCGATCCGGCACCGCCACTCTGGCGCCCGGTTCCTCGAGGTGCCGATGCCCGTGATGCCCGACCACTGGATCCGCCGCATGGCGGCCGAACGCGCCATGATCGAGCCGTTCGTCGAAACCCAACGCCGCGACGGTGTCATCAGCTACGGCTTGTCGAGTTTCGGCTACGACGCCCGGGTGGCCGACGATTTCCGCATCTTCACCAATGTCGACAGCGCCGTGGTGGACCCCAAGGCGTTCAGCCCCGACAGCTTCGTGACCCGCAAGGGTCCGGCTTGCATCATCCCGCCGAACTCCTTCGCCCTGGCCCACACGATCGAATATTTCCGCATCCCGCGCGATGTCCTGGTGATCTGCCTGGGCAAAAGCACCTACGCCCGTTGCGGCATCATCGTGAACGTCACGCCGCTGGAGCCGGAATGGGAGGGCCAGGTCACGATCGAGATCAGCAACACCACACCGCTGCCGGCGCGAATCTACGCCTACGAGGGCATCTGCCAGTTCCTGTTCCTGCGCGGGAAGTCGGCGCCCGAGATCAGCTACGCCGACAAGGCGGGCAAGTACATGGGTCAACGCGGCGTCGCATTGCCGCGGATGTGAGCCAAAGTGTCCAGAGTGTCCCGACCCTAAGGAAGACGAGCATGGATCGCATCCGCATCCGCGGCGGCAAGCCGCTGCACGGCAGCATCGCCATCGGCGGCGCGAAGAACGCCGCCCTCCCCTTGATGACGGCCGGCATGCTGACGGACGAGCGCCTCGTGCTCGGCCGGGTGCCGCGCCTGGCCGACATCGCCACCATGGCGGCGCTGGTCTCGCAGCACGGCTGTGCGGTCGAGCCCGATGGCCGCTCCCTGTCGATCGGCGGCGCCATCACCAACACCGAAGCGCCCTACGACATCGTCCGCAAGATGCGCGCTTCCATTCTGGTGCTCGGCCCGCTGCTGGCTCGCATGCGCGAGGCCCGCGTGTCGCTGCCCGGCGGCTGCGCCATCGGCACGCGACCGGTGGACCTGCACCTGAAGGGCCTCGAGCAGATGGGCGCCGTCATCAAGCTGGAGGGCGGCTACGTTCACGCCGCTGCGCCGAAAGGACTGCGCGGGGCGCACATCGTGCTGCCGTTCGCCTCGGTCGGCGCCACCGAGAACCTGCTGATGGCGGCCACCCTGGCCGACGGCCAGACGATCCTCGCCAACGCCGCCCGCGAACCGGAGATCGGCGACCTCGCCGCCTGCCTGATCGCCATGGGCGCCCGTATCGAGGGCGCCGGCACCGACCGGCTCGTCATCGAAGGCGTCCCGTCGCTGCACGGCGCGCACCATCCAATCGTCGCCGACCGGATCGAGACCGGCACCTACGCCTGCGCCGTCGCCATCACCGGCGGCGAGGTCGAGCTGCGCGGCGCCGATACGCGGCATCTCGGCGCCCTGGTCCACGCGCTGACCGAAGCCGGCTGCGAGATCGACGAGACGGCGGAAGGCATGCGGGTGCGCCGGGTGGACGGGCTGCGCGGCATCGACGCCATGACCGAGCCCTATCCCGGCTTCCCCACCGACATGCAGGCGCAGTTCATGGCGGTGATGTCGGTCGCCGAAGGCGCGGCGATGGTGACCGAGACCATCTTCGAAAACCGCTTCATGCACGTGCCGGAGCTGAACCGGATGGGCGCGCGGATCAACGTGCACGGTGCCTCGGCCATCATCCGCGGCGTTGCCAGCCTGTCCGGCGCGCCTGTCATGGCGACCGACCTGCGCGCCTCGGTGTCGCTGGTACTGGCCGGCTTGGCCGCCCGCGGCGAGACGGTGGTCAACCGGGTCTACCACCTGGATCGCGGCTACGAGGCGCTGGAAGAGAAGCTCGCATCCTGCGGCGCCACCATCGAGCGCGTCGGCGGCTGACGCGAGGTTAAGCCGCTTACCCCCCAAAAAACGTCATCCCCGGGCTTGACCCGGGGATCTGCCTCACGCCGACGCACCACGATCCACGCCGCGAGAGATGGCCGGATCAAGTCCGGCCATGACGGGTCATGTGACAGGTTTGGAGTGTCGGCGTTCGGATGCCGGCTTGCCGCGGCGGCCTGCCGTGCCGGCCTCCAGCGAGATGTCTCGGCTGATCCGGTCGCATCAGGCCCGCGCCATCCCGGGTTCCCGCCGCCCCCCGGCAAGTGCTATGGCCCGGCCATGTCTCGTTCGGCACCTGCATGACCGCCCCGTTCCCGGCCGCCAGCCTTGCCGCCGACGTCGACGCGCCGCTGGTGCTTGCCGTGCCGAAGGGCCGCATCCTCGAAGAATGCGGGCCGCTGCTCGACCGCGTGGGCGTCAGGCCGGCGCGCGACTACCTCGACGAGGACAGCCGCCGGCTACGCTTTCCAACCAACGACGCGAGCCTCGACGTGGTGCGGGTGCGGCCGTTCGACGTCGCCACCTTCGTGGCGTTCGGCGCCGCGCAGATCGGCATATGCGGCGCCGACGTGCTGATGGAGTTCGACTACTCCGAAATCTACGCGCCGCTCGACCTCGGCATCGGCCGCTGCCGGGTCAGCGTCGCCGAGCCCGCCGGCAGCGCCGGCAGCGACGACCCGGCCACTTGGTCGCGCGTGCGGGTGGCGACCAAATACCCCAACATCGCCCGCCGCCACTTCGCCGCCCGCGGCGTGCAGGCGGAGGTGGTGCACCTGAACGGCGCGATGGAACTGGCGCCGGGCCTCGGCTTGTCGCGGCTGATCGTGGACCTGGTGCAGACCGGCAGCACGCTGCGCGCCAACGGGCTCGAGGAGACCGAGGTCATCGCCCACGTGACCAGCCGGCTGATCGTCAACCGTACCGCACTCAAGACCCGGCCGGAGCAGGTCGGCGCTTGGATCGCCCGCTTCCGCGACGCCCTGCTGCCATGATCCGGCTCGACACAAGGGACGCAGGCTTCGAGGCGGCCTTCACCGCCCTGCTGCAGGGTGCGCGCGATACCACGGCCAGGGTGGATGCCGCGGTCGCCGCCATCATCGCCGATGTGCGCGAACGCGGCGACGCGGCGCTGCTCGACCTCACGAACCGGTTCGATCGGCAAAGCCTGACCGCGGCCACGCTCCGGGTCACGCCGGCCGAGATCGACGGCGCGGTGGCCGAGATCGCCCCCGAGCTGGCCGACGCGCTCGACCTCGCGGCGACCCGCATCGAGGCGTTCCACCGGGCGCAGCTGCCGCAGGACGTCGAGCTGCCGGACCCCGCCGGGCTGACGCTCGGGATGCGCTGGACGCCGCTCGACGCGGTCGGCCTGTATGTTCCGGGCGGCAAGGCGGCGTATCCGTCATCGGTGCTGATGAACGCGCTGCCGGCCCGCGTCGCCGGCGTCGGCCGGATCGCCATGTGCGTGCCGTGCCCCGACGGCCGGCTGAACCCGCTGGTGCTGGCTGCCGCCCGCCGCGCGGGCGTGTCCGAGATCTACCGGGTCGGCGGTGCGCAGGCGGTGGCGGCACTCGCGTTCGGCACCGCGACGGTCGCGCCGGTGGACCGCATCGTCGGGCCCGGCAACGCCTACGTCGCCGAGGCCAAGCGCCAAGTGTTCGGCCGCGTCGGCATCGACAGCATCGCCGGACCGTCCGAGGTGGTGGTGCTGGCGGACGAGCGGCAGGACGCCGACGACGTCGCGATGGATTTGCTGGCGCAGGCCGAGCACGACGAGAGCGCGCAAAGCATCCTCATCAGCACCGGCGCCGCGTTCGCCGACCAGGTTGCGGCCGCCGTCGAGCGGGCGCTGCAGACGCTGCCGCGCGCCGCCATTGCCGGCGCGAGCTGGCGCGACCATGGTGCGATTGTCCTGGCGCGCGACTGGGACGAGGCGGCCGCGCTCACCAACCGGCTCGCGCCCGAGCACCTGCAGATCATGGTCGCCGATCCGGCCGCGTTGTTCGCGAAGATCCGCCACGCCGGTGCGGCGTTTCTGGGCGCGTGGTGCCCGGAAGCGATCGGCGATTACGTGGCCGGACCCAACCACGTGCTGCCGACCGGGCGCACGGCGCGCTTCGCGTCCGGCCTTTCGGTGTTCGATTTCCTCAAGCGCACGACCTGGGTCGCCGCCGGACGCGCCGGGCTGGAGCAGGTCGGGCCCGCGGCGGTGCTGCTGGCCGAGGCCGAGGGGCTGTCCGCGCATGCGCGCAGCGTAGCCCGGCGTCTCGCCCGTTCGGCTTGACCCGGCTCCCACCGATCATCACATTCCGCGGCATCATTGAAGCGCCACGGGAACAAGGAACCGAATGTCAAAAGAAGATATGATCGAATTCAGCGGAACGGTGATGGAATTGCTTCCCAACGCCATGTTCCGGGTCAAGCTCGACAACGAACATAGCATCCTGGCGCACACCTCCGGCAAGATGCGCAAGAATCGCATTCGCGTGCTCGCGGGTGACCGGGTCAATGTCGAAATGACTCCCTACGACTTGTCCAAGGGCCGGATTACATTTCGCTTCAAGTAGCGCCGCTCACCCTTGCTTCCGCGAGCCCGCGACGGCTCGCCCTCCTGGCCCAGATCGGCATCAGCCCCGATCGCGTGGTCCACGCCGACATCGACGAAACGCCCCGCCGCGACGAGATCCCGCGGCTGTATGCGCGCCGTATGGCCGGCGGCAAGGCCGCTTCCTGTTCCGCACCGGGGGAGTTCGTGCTGGCTGCCGATACGGTGGTCGCGGTCGGGCGCCGGATCCTGCCGAAGGCGAACGACGAGGCCGAGGTGCGCCGCTGCCTCGCGCTGCTGTCGGGCCGCCGGCACCACGTGATCTCGGCCGTCGTGCTGGTGGCGCCGGGCGGGCAGGTGTCCGAGCGCGTGGTCGACAGCGCCGTGGTGTTCGCCCGGCTATCGCATGACGAGGTCGAGGCGTATGTCGCGGGCGGCGAAGGGGTGGGCAAGGCCGGCGGCTACGCCATCCAGGGCCGTGCCGCGGGCTTCGTGCGGCTGCTAACCGGCAGTTACAGCGGCGTCGTCGGACTGCCGCTGTTCGAGACCGCGCAGCTGCTGAAAGGCCGCGGCTACCTGGTTCCATGACCGCGCTCCGCGCTCCAACGTCATCCCCGGACTTGATCCGGGGATCTATCGCCCGCCGCGACGTCGGCGCACAGCGGGCCGCAGATGGCCGGATCAAGTCCGGCCATGACGCCGAGGCGAAGCGGGCCATCGTCGTGCTGATCCAACGATGAGTGAGACCACCATCCTCGCCGCCTGCAGCCCCGGCGAGATCCGTGCGGCTGCGGTCCGGGACGGCCGCCTGCTCGACTATGCGATCGAGCGGCCCGGGGCGCCGGACGGGGTCGGTGACCGGCTGCGCGGCCGGGTCGGCGCCGTGGTGTCCGCCATGGCCGGCGCCTTCGTCGTCCTGCCGCATAGCGAGGGCTTCCTGCCCGACAGCCAAGGCGGCGCCGGGCTCCGCGTCGGCGACGCCGTCACCGTGGTCGTGACCCGCGCCGCCCAGGGCGATAAGGGGCCGCGCCTGTCCGCCCGCACCGAGCAGGCCGGCGCCGGACCGCCTGCCCTGCTCGCCCGCGGCCCGGGCGCGATCGAACGGCTGCTGCAATGGCATCCCGGGGCCGCTGTCGTCGTCGACGACCCGGCGGTCTCGCCCGGCCGCGCCAGCGTGGCCGCCCGCGCCTGGGACGACGCGACCGAGGCCGCCGTAGCCGCCTTGGCCGACCCGATGCTGCCATTGCCGGGCGGCGGCCGGGCGAGCATCCATCCGACCCCGGCCCTGGTCGCGATCGACCTCGACGCCGGCGCCGCCACTGCCGAGCGCCGCATCAAGGCCGGGGCCCAGCGCGACGCCAACCGGACCGCCCTGCCACACGTCGCGCGTGCGATCCGGCTGCGCAACCTGTCGGGCGGCATCGTTGTCGATCTGGCCGGGATGGCGGCGCGGGCGCGCGCCGGGCTGGCGCCGGAGTTCGCCGCCGCGCTGGCGCCGGACCCGCTGCGGCCCCGCTTTCTCGGCTTCACGTCGCTCGGCTTGGCCGAGATCCTGCGCCCCCGGGTTCACCCGCCGCTGCACGAGCTGCTGGTCGGTCCGCATGCCGCGGGGCTGGCCGCGTTGCGCCATCTGGCCGCGGAAGCGGCGGCGGCGCCGGCCACGCGGCACCGGCTGCTGGCCGCGCCGGACGTCGCCGCCGCGCTCGAAAACGATGCGGCGGCCCGTGCCGATCTTGCACGGCGCACCGGGCGCCCCCTGATCCTGGGGAGCGAACCCGCGCTTGCGCCGGGCACCTGGCGAATGGAGGTCTTGCCGCGTGGCTGATACCTGCCCCATCTGCGGCCGCCCCTCGGCGGAGGGCCGGCTGCACCCGTTCTGCTCCCGACGCTGCGCCGACGTCGATCTCGGCCGCTGGTTCACCAACGCCTATGTCGTGCCGGCCCCCGCCGACGAGGACGCGCCCGAGGACGTTGCCGAGGAGGACTGAACGCGGTGCCGGGCTTGATCCCCGGCCCGGCCTGGGCTAACCACCCTGCCTCCGCCCGGCGCCCAGGTAGCTCAGTTGGTAGAGCATGCGACTGAAAATCGCAGTGTCGCTGGTTCGATTCCGGCCCTGGGCACCACCTCCCGCTAGTCGGCGGCAGCCGCCGTTCGCTGGATCGAGCGTGCCGAGACTACCCGCGCCAGGGCGACCAGCTCTCCCAGCGACAGCACGATCGTTTCCTCCTCGCCCTCGGCCCGCAGCGCCTGCAGCAGCGGGCTGGTGGCTTCGGCTTGCCACAAGCAGACCACCACCGGCAGCCCCGGGGCCTGGCGCTGGATCCGCCGCAGCAGATAGCGGATGCCCGCCGCGGTGCTGCCCTTGTCGAGCACCGACAGGCAGCATAGCGCCGCACCCGCGAACGGGTCCGACCCGGCCCGGCCGGCGCCCAGCACCGTGTTGGAGGCGTGGCGGACGCCAAATCCACTCCGCTGCAGCACCTGCAGGGCCATCGCCGTCGCCAAGCCGTCCAGCTGACCGCGCCCGGGGATGCAGAGGATGGCGCCTTCTTGCGTCCAACGCGGCGGGATCGCGGCGCCCTCGGCCGGTTCGGCGGCAGGCCGGCGGGACAGCGTGCCCAGCAGCGTTTCGAGGTGGGTGTGGATGTCGTCCAGCCGGTCGAACGCCAATGCGTCGCGGGCGAGGTCGGTCTGAATCAAAGCCAAGCCGAGCATGGCCACGCGGTCGTAATACTCCTGGAGCGAGGTGCTCCTGATGGCGCGCTCGGCGGCGAGCGTCATCTCGCGCGTGTTGCCCTCGAGCGCCCGCTGGTAGAACGTTTCCGCAGGCTCCAGCGGCGGCGTGTCGCCCAGCATCACCTCGAGGAACGCGAGCGACTCGATGTAGCGACCCAGCACGACCAGGCACACCGTGAGCGGGGTCGCGAGCAGCAGCCCCACTGGCCCCCATAGGAAAGCCCAGAACGCCGCGGCGACGATGATGGCAATCGGCGACAGGCCGGTGCTGTGGCTGAACAGCAGCGGCTCCAGCACCTGGGACACCACCACGTCGGTCAGAATGAACAGGCCCAGGACGATCAGCGCCAGCGACCAGCCCGGCGCCACCGCCAGCGCGAGCAGGACTGGCGGCACGACCGCGATCACCGTGCCGATGAACGGGACGAACCGCATCGTGCCGGCCAGGATGCCCCACAAGGCGGCGCCGGGCAGGCCGACGAACCACAGCCCGGCCGCGACGAACACGCCGAAGCCGGAGTTCAGCAGCAGCTGGAACAGGAAGTAGCGTGACAGCCGGTGCGCGGTGTCGTTCAGCGCCAGGATCGTGCGCTGCAGGTCCTTGCGCCCCAGCAGGCGGACAAGCCGGTCGCGCAGGTCTTCGCGGGCCATCAGCACGAAGATCGCGAACACGGCAACGACGCCGGCCGTTGCCAGCGGGCTGAACAGCGGCAGCACCACCGACCGCGCAAGCGACAAGGCCGAGGAGGCGTCGAGGTCGGCCGCGGCCGCGCTGCTCGGCGTTCGCGCGGCTGGATCGGCGGCCGACGCCCCCGACGCGCCGCCGCCGCCGCCCCCGCCACCGCCACCGCCACCGCCACCGGCACCGACCATGTCGCGCAGCCGCTCGGCCAAGTGGCCCAGCGCCTCGCTGCCGGCGGCCAGCGACTTCACCTTATCTTGGATGACGTCGTGATACGATGGCAGGCTGCGCGCCAGCGACGAGGCCTGGCCGGCGACCACGGTGCCGATGGCGCCGATGACGACGAAGGCGGCCACCACGACGATCAGCACCGACGGGCCGCGGCCGAGCCGCAGCCGCTGCAGCAACATCACCAACGGCGCCAGCACGAACGCCAGCAGGACAGCCAGCACCATCGGCACCAGCAGCTCGCGCCCGAGGTAAAGCCCCGCCACCACGATCGCGCCCGCGTTGAGCGCCGCCACGCCCGTCGCGCGCGGCCGCGCCGCAGCGACCGGCGGCAAGTCCGGAAGCGGCTGGTTGCCGAGACCGCTCATCGCTGCTTGGCTCCGGCCGAGGCGGAGACCGTTTGCAGCGTCCGGCGCGGCCGAACGGGGCAAGCCGGCCAACCCGACGCCGTACAGGAGGCACGAGGATGACGAAGGTGTTGCTGGTCGAGGATCATGAGGAGCTGTGGGACTTCCTGTCGCGCCGGTTGCGCCGGCATGGCTTCGAGGTGGTTCTGGCGCATGACGGCCAGCAAGCGCTGGACCAAGTCGGCGCCACCCAGCCCGACATCGTGCTGCTGGACATGGACTTGCCGGTGATGGACGGCTGGACGGTGGCGCGCACGCTGCGCGGCGGCTCCCCCCCGGACCAGCCGCCGAACCACGTGCCGATCATCGCGCTGACCGCGCATGCCATGACCGGTGACCGGGAGAAAGCGATCGAAGCCGGGTGCGACGAATACCACGCCAAGCCGGTCGACTTCCACAAGCTGCTCGAGCAGATCGACGAGGCGCTGCTGCGCCGCGAAGAGGCCGACCTCGACCGCACGTAGCGGCAGCTCCGTCAGCGGCCACCGAGCGGCCAGAACAGCATCAGCAGCGGCAGCCCGGCAATCACCACCGCCAGCGACAGCGGCGCGCCGAGCCTGGCGTAGTCGCCGAACCGGTAGCCGCCGGGACCCATCACCAGCGTGTTGCACTGATGCCCGATCGGCGTCAGGAAATCGCAGCCGGCGCCCAGCGCCACCGCCATCAAAAACGTGTCGACGCTCAGCCCAAGCTTGGTCGCGAGGCTGGCGGCGATCGGCCCCATGATCAGCACGGTCGGCGCATTATGCAGGAACGGCGTGACGATCATCGTCAGCACCAGGACCATCGCCAAGGCGCCGGCGCCCGGCACCCCGTGCACGACGTCCAGCATCCAGCCGGCGATGAGGTTGGTGCCGCCGGTATCGCGCACCGCATGGCTGATCGGGATCAACGCGCCGAGCAGGATCAGCACGTGCCACTCCACCGTCTCGTACGCCTCGTGCATCGTCATCACCCGCAGCAGCAGCAGGATCACCGCCGCGGCAAAGAAGGCGATCGCCACCGGCACGAGCTTCAGCGCCACCAGCAGCATCGCCACTCCCAGCACGAACGCCGGCAGGAAGCTGCGGTCGTTGCGGCCGAGCGTGATGCTGCGTTCGGCCAGCGGCAGGATATGCAGCTCACCGAGCATGTCCGGCAGCCGCGCCGACGCGCCGCGCACGACCATCACGTCGCCGGCGCGCAGCCGGACGCTGGACAGGCGCTGGGCGATGCGCTGGCCGCTGCGGCTGACGGCGAGCACGCCGGCATCGAAGCGCTGCTCGAGCTTGGCGTTCGCCAGCGTGCGGCCGACCAGCGGGCTGTCGGCGGTCACGACACCCTCGACGACGTTGGCGCCCTCGCCGCCGCCGCCCGACAGCTCGAGCCGCGCCCGCGCCACCAGCCGTTCGAGGTCGGTCGGCTCGCCGCGCAGCAGCAGCACGTCGTCGCCGCGCAACGCGAAGCCGGGATGGGCCGGGTAGCGGCGGAACCGCTCGCGCACGACCAGGGCCACCCGCACGTCGCCCTCAGCCATCGCCTCGAGCTCGGCGATGGTGCTGCCGGCCAGCGGCGAATCGCGCGTGATCCGCGCTTCGGCGGTGTAATCCTCGAGATTGAACGCCGCCTCCATCGACGAGGCGGCCCGGCGGCCACGCGGCAGCAGCCGCCACCCGACAGTCAGGAACAAGAAGCCGACCACCGCGATCGACAGCCCGACCGGCGTATAAGCGAACATGGAGAAAGGCTGTCCGAGCGTGTCGGCGCGCACCTTCGCCACCAGGATGTTGGGGGAGGTGCCGACCAGCGTCACGAGGCCGCCCAGCATGGAAGCGAACGCCATCGGCATCAGCAGGCTCGAGGGCGACGTCTTGGTGCGCCGGGCCAATTGCAGCGCGACCGGCATGAAGATCGCCAGCGCGCCGACGTTTTTGGTCACCATCGACAGCAGCACCACGCAGCCGACCAGAACCGGGACCTGAACCGCCGTCGTTCGCAAATGCGGGGTGATCGGCCGCATCGCCGCCTCCACGACGCCGGAGCGGGCGATGGCGGCGCTGACGACGAGGGCGGCGGCGATGATGATGACCACCTCGTCCGAGAACCCTTCGAACGCCTTGGCGGCCGGCACCACGCCGATCAGCACGCCCACGGTCAAGGCGGCCAAGGCCACCAAGTCGTAGGGCAGCCGGCCCCAGATGAAGCAGCCGATGGTCGCCGCGATCAACCCGAACGCGAGGGCTTGGTCGAGTGTCATGCCCTGATTCCCTGCGCACGGCCATAAACGCCTGCTAAGAACAATGCGCCGCCGCACGGGTTCCGGCATGCAGCCATTCAGCCGCTGCTGCGTTGCACCAACTCAACAATCGAGACGGCCGCCACCGGATGACGAATACGCTCGAGCAGGCTGCTGGCGACCGATCGTCGGCGCAACCGGCGCCGGTCGCCTCGGGCGAAGACTTCCAGATGCTCGCCGACGCCATTCCGCAACTTGCCTGGATTGCCGACGGCAGCGGCTACATTTTTTGGTATAACCGGCGCTGGTACGACTACACCGGGACCACGTTCGAACAGATGGCCGGCTGGGGTTGGCGGCTCGTGCATCACGCCGACCACCTCGAGCCGGTGACCGCCCGGTTCAAGGCGGCACTTGCTGCCGGCGACGCCTGGGAAGATGTGTTCCCGCTGCGCCGGCACGATGGCGTGTTCCGCTGGTTCCTGTCCCGGGCGATGCCGCAGCGGGACGGCGACGGCCACGTGGTGCGCTGGTTCGGCACCAACACCGACATCACCGAGCAGCGCCAGTCCGAGGACGCGTTGCGGCGGAGCGAGGCGCGGTTCCGCACCCTGATCGACGCGGCGGCCGACATCATCTGGTCGACCTCGTCCGACGGCCAGCTACAGCCGCCGCAGGACGGCTGGAGCCGGTTCACCGGCCAGAGCGCGGCGGCGCTCGAAGGCAGCGGCTGGCTCGACGCCGTGCATCCCGACGACCGCGCGCGCACCATCGAGGTCTGGCGCGAGGCTGTGGCGTCGGCGACCCGCTACCAGGTCGAGCACCGGTTGTGCCGGCGCGACGGCGAGTACCGCGACATGGATGTGTCGGCGGTTCCGGTGATCGACGGGACCGGTGCGGTGCTGGAATGGGTCGGCGTGCACACCGACATCACCGCTCGCAAGGCGGCGGTCGAGGCAGTCGCGGCGGCGCGCGACGTGGCCGAGGCGGCCAACCGCGCGAAAAGCCAGTTCATCGCCAACATGAGCCACGAGCTGCGCACACCGCTTTCGGCGGTGATCGGCTACAGCGAGATGCTGGCCGAGGAGGTCGAGGATCTCGGCCACGCCCACCTGCTGCGTGACCTCGGCAAGATCGAGTTCGAGCGCCCGCCACCTGCTCGGCTTGATCAACGACGTGCTTGACCTGTCCAAGATCGAGGCCGGGCGGATGACGGTGTCGCGCGAGCGGTTCGCGGTGGACGCGATGCTGGACGAGGTGATGGCCTCGGCCGAACCCTTGGCCGGTCGCAAGCGCAACCGCCTGTCACGCCGGGTCGAGGGCGAGCTGGGGGAGATGGTCTCCGACGACCTCAAGATCCGGCAATGCCTGCTGAACCTGCTGGGCAACGCGGCCAAGTTCACCGAGGACGGCGAGATCGTGCTGCTGGCCCGCCGGGAACACCGCGACGGCCGGGACTGGCTGGTGTTCGGCGTGCGCGATACCGGCATCGGCATGACCGAGGAGCAGCTCGGGCGCTTGTTCACCCGCTTCTCCCAGGCCGACGAAAGCACCACCCGGCAGTTCGGCGGCACCGGGCTCGGCCTCGCCATCACCCGGGCGTTCTGCCGCAAGCTGGGCGGCGAGGTCCGGGTGGAGAGCGTTCCCGGCGCCGGCACCACCTTCACCATCGAGCTGCCGGCCACGCTGCCGGACGGCACCGAAGACGTGGCGCAGCCGCTCGCGACGTCCCGCGGGCACCTCTCGGCAAGGCGCAACAATGTCGTGCTGGTGGTCGACGACGACCCTTCGGCGCGCGAGCTGCTGACCCGCTTCCTGACCCGCGAAGGGTTCGAGGTGCATTGCGAGGCGGACGGCAAGAGCGGCCTCGAGCAGGCCCGGGCGCTCCGCCCGCTCGCCGTCCTGCTCGACGTGGAGATGCCGCAGATGAACGGCTGGGCGGTGCTGCACGCCATCCGCTCCGACCCGGCGCTCGCGCAGACCTCGGTCATCATGGCTTCGGTCGTCAACGAGCAGAGCCTCGGCTATGCCCTGGGCGCCACCGATTACCTCGTCAAGCCGATCCATTGGGACAAGCTGAAGGGCGCTATCGCCCGGTTGCGCGTCCGCTCCGGCGCTGGCGAGGTGCTGGTCGTGGACGACGACCGCGACGCGCGCGAGCGGCTTCGGTCGATGCTGGGCAAGGATGGCTGGACGGTCGCCGAAGCGGCGAACGGCGCCGAAGCGCTGGCGGCGACGCAGGCGGCGATGCCGGCGCTGATTCTGCTGGACCTGATGATGCCCGTCATGGACGGGTTCGAGTTCCTGCAAGCGCTTCGCGCCGACCCGGCCGGGCAGACCGTCCCGGTGGTCGTGCTGACCGCCAAGGATATGACCGCGGCCGAGCAGGATCTGCTGGCCACTCAGGCCGACCGCATCGTGCGCAAGGGCAGCATCAGCCTGGCCGACCTGGCGCGCGACCTCAACGCCATCGTTCCACCCGAAAGCGCGCCGCTGGCCGGCGCCGGAGACACGCCATGAGCCGCATCCTGCTGGTCGAGGATCACGAGGAGATTTGGGACTTCCTGTCCCGCCGATTGAAGCGCCGCGGCCACGACGTGATCCTGGCGACGGACGGGCAGCAGGGGGTGGACAAGGCGCTCGCGGAACGGCCCGATGTCGTGCTGCTGGACATGAACCTGCCCGTGATGGACGGCTGGACTGCGGCGGGGCGGATCAAGGCGGATGCCGGGTCGAAGCAACTGCCAATCATCGCGCTGACCGCCCACGCCATGTCCGGCGACCGCGAGAAGGCGATTGCCGCCGGCTGCGACGACTACCATCCGAAGCCGGTCGATTTCTCCCGCCTGCTGGAACAGATCGAGGCGCTGGTCGGCAAGCCGGGCGCACCGGGCAACGCCTGATGTCGGCGTCGCTGCTGGAGCGCTGGTTCGGCGGGCGCACGCAGCGGGACGGCGCATCGGCGGTGCTGGAAGCGCCTGTGACCGGCTTCGCGCCGGCCACGCTGTCGGCGGCGACCGAGCCCGCCGCTCCGGCGCGCAGCCGGCGTGATCGGGCGCTCGGCGGGGCGAGCGACGTCGTGCTCGAGGTGCTCGCGCAGAAGGTGCTGCACGCCTGGCTGCAGAACCGGCACCAGACATTGTTTCCGCTGACGGTCAACTTGCGCGCGATCCCGACCAACCATGCTGTGGTGCTGGCAGAGATGATGGCCGTCGCGGCACTGGCCGGCGGCGGGACGGGAAACGCCGCCGCCGCGCGCGCTTGGTTCACGCAGGCCGGCGCCGACGCCGACGCCTTGGCTGCCTTCGACCGCGCGCTCGCCGACCCGCCGGCCTTGAGCCGCGTGCTGGCCGCAGTCGCTGCCGATCGGCTCGCCGCCTACGCGTACGTGGCGGCGCTGGTCGCGCTGGACGCACGCGATCCGGCCAGCATGCACTTCCTGGACTTCGTTGCCGCCAAGCTGGCGCTGCCGACGACGGTGGTGCGGAGCGCGAACCGACGCTACCGCCGCTGACCGACGGTCTTCATGCCAAACGGGCAGAACCGAGGACACGCATTCGATAATTGCTGACATTTGGTAACATTGGGAGGACTTGCTGCGCCAAAGCTATTCCTGTCAGTGACGTGGGCCGGACTGTATTTGAGGGACACGCCATGCAGAACATACCGCGCTTGTTGGCTGCCGGCCTGATTATGACCACGGTGGGTTTCGGCTCGGCCTCGGCTACGACGTTGTTCAGCGATGATTTCCAGGGGACCCTGAGCCAGTGGGCGGCCGGCAGCAGCGGCCAGATCGTCAATGACCCGCTCGGCAGCGGCAAGGCGCTCGACTTCACTCGCACCATTGGCGGCGGCGACTTGTTCCAGCTTGCCGCGGTGGGCTCATCGACCGGCAACTTCCACCTGTCCTTCGACTATCTCGGCAATTGCGCACATGGCTGCGGCGGGTTCGTCGGGTTCAACTACCTCAACGGCCCGGAAGTATGGCTGGCCGGCAGCGACAACTACCCGACGCCGACGCCGCTCGTGGAGAACGGCACCTGGACTCAGGTCGCGCTGGATTTCGCGTCGGCAACGCCGATCGTACTGAAGCTGGAAGACTACAACGGCACGTCCGACGGCGGCACGCCCGGCAACGCCTTCTTCCGTAATCTGGTTCTGACGGACGGGGCCGTTGATCCGGCGCAAGCTCCGTTTGCGGTCGTGCCGGAACCGGCCTCCGCCGCCTGCTGCTTGCCGCTGTGGCCGGGATAGGCTTGCGCCGCCGTTGCACGGGCCGAGACCCGCGCCGCTAGGCCTCGGCGCTAACCCGGCTCGGTGAGCGCCCGCAACGCGCCCTGCAGCGCCGCATCGTCCACCAACATGCGTCGCGAAATATCCGCCAGCGTGACCCAGCCGATCACGGCGCCAGCACCGTCCTGCACCGGCAGGCGCCGGATGTGGTTGGACGCCATCAGGTCCATCGCCGCCTGCAGCGTGTCATCGGCGCGGCAGGCGATCACCGGACGCGACAACACCTCGCGCACGGTGGTGGCGGCCGGATCCAAGCCGCGGGCGACAACGCGGTAAAGGATGTCGCGGTCGGTGACGATGCCGTCGAGCCGGGCAGCGCTGCCGACCGGCAAGGCGCCTACCTCGATCTCGCCCATCAGCTCGGCGGCGGCCTGCACCGTATCGGCGGCGCCGATGAACTCGACGTCGCGGCTCATGACATCGCCGACGTTCATTCCGCCGGCGGCAGCTCGACGGTCCCGTCCGGCTCCAGCTCGAACAGCAGCACGGAGCGGCCGGTCACGCCGTATTCGCTGCCGATGTCGAAGCGCGGCTCCCCCTCGAGCCCGGGCTGGTTGGTGTCGATCAGCAGCTCCCAACCCTTGCCGCCGGTCACCTGCGGCAAGGTGAAGCCGAGCAGGTCGTGGTACGCGTTCAGGATCAGCAGCAGCGTGCGGTCGATACCGCGCTTGCGGATGCCGCTGGGCTGCGCGCGCCCGTCCAGGATCAAGCCCAGGCACTTGGCACCGGGCTCGGACCAGTTCTCCTCCGTCATCTCAACGCCGGCCGGGGTGATCCACGTCAGTTCGCGGATCTGCAGCTCCTCGTTGTAGGTGCCGGTCAGAAAACGCTCGCGGCGCAGGATCGGGAAGGTGCGCCGGATACTGGCTAGCTTGCCGACGAACCGCAGCAGCGACTGCCCGGCCTCGTCGAGATCCCAATTCACCCAGGAGATGTCGTTGTCCTGGCAATAGGCGTTGTTGTTGCCGTTCTGGGTGCGGCCGAACTCATCCCCGGCCACGATCATCGGCAGACCTTGGCTCAGCAGCAGCGTCGTCAACATGTTGCGCTTTTGCCGCTCGCGCAGTTCCACGATCTCCGGGTCGTCGGTCGGACCCTCGGCGCCGTGGTTCCAGCTGTAGTTGTTGTCGGTGCCGTCCTTGTTGTTCTCGCCGTTCGCCTCGTTGTGCTTGTCGTTGTACGAGACGACGTCGTTCAGCGTGAAACCGTCATGCGCGGTCAGGAAGTTGACGCTCGACCACGGCCGCCGGCCGCCCCAATTGAACTTGTCGGCCGAGCCGGTGATGCGGGTCGCGACGTCGGCGAGCTTGGCGTCATCGCCCTTCCAGAAGGCGCGGATGTCGTCGCGGTACTTGTCGTTCCACTCCGCCCAACCCGGCGGGAAACCACCGACCTGGTAGCCGCCGGGGCCGCAATCCCAGGGCTCGGCGATCATCTTCACCTGGTTCAGGATCGGGTCTTGCCCGACAGCGCGCAAAAAGCCGCTCTGCTGGTCGAAGCCGTAGGGCTCGCGCGCCAGGATGGTGCCGAGGTCGAAGCGGAACCCGTCCACATGCATGTCCGTCACCCAATAGCGCAGGCTGTCGGTGACCATCTGGATTACCCGCGGATGGCTCAGGTTGACGGTGTTCCCGGTGCCGGTGTCGTTGATGTAGTAGCGCGGCTGATCCGGCAGCAGCCGGTAGTAGCTGGCATTGTCGATGCCCTTAAACGACAGCGTGGCGCCGCGTTCGTTGCCTTCGGCGGTGTGGTTGTAGACGACGTCGAGGATCACCTCGAGCCCGGCCTCGTGCAGGCGGGCGACCATTTCCTTGAACTCGGCGAAGGCGAAGTCGGGCACGCTGCCGTAACGGCGCGCGGGCGAGAAGAAGCCGATCGTGTTATAGCCCCAGTAATTCGTCAGGCCCTTGTCGAGCAGGTAGTCGTCGTTGACGAAGGTGTGGATCGGCAGCAGCTCGACCGCCGTCACGCCGATCGACTTCAGATGCTTGATCACGGCCGGATCGGTCAGGCCACGGAAGGTGCCGCGCAGGTTCTCCGGCAGATCCGGGTGCAGCTCGGTCAGACCGCGCACATGCATCTCGTAGATCACGCTGCGGTCGTAGCCGATCCGCGGCGGCCGGTCGTCGCCCCAGGAGAACGCGCTGTCGATCACCCGTGCCTTGAGGTTGTACTTGGCGCTGTCGCGCTCGTCGAAGGTCAGGTCGTCGCCGGTCTCCATCTGGTAGCCGAACAGCGCCGGGTTCCATTCGATCTGGCCGACGACCGACTTGGCGTAGGGGTCGAGCAGCAGCTTGTTCGGGTTGAACCGATGCCCGGCTTCGGGTTCGTACGGGCCGTGCACACGGTAACCGTAGATGGTGCCCGGACGGGCGTCGGGCAGGTAGCCGTGCCAGATCTCGTTGGTATACTCGGGCAGCTCGATCCGCTCCAGCTCGGTCTCGCCGCGGTCGTCGAACAGGCAGAGCTCGACTTTGGTGGCGTTGGCCGAGAACAGGGCGAAGTTGACGCCCAAGCCGTTCCAGGTCGCGCCGCGCGGCGAGGGTTGGCCTTCACGGACCCGGCTTCTCTTCATGATCTCGGACATCGGCGAACACCTCTGGCACAGGAATGGGTCGAGCGTTCGCGGACGACGAACGGCACGTCGGTATCGATCGAGTTGCGCGCGAGCGAACGGTGCCCCCCCGCCGGCGCATGGCAAGAACATGCGGGAGGCGGTTCCGGTTTCCCCGCCGGGTGCCGTTTCCAGTGATGTTGCCGTGGCGGAACGTGAAGCGGCTACGTCAGTCCCAGCTCGGCGGTGATCCAATCCACGAACAGCCGCAGCGCGCCGTGCCGTCCCGCCGCCGGCAGGAACACCAGGCGGTGGCCGACATAGCGGCAATCCTCGGCGCGTCCGGATAGCGGCGCCACCAGCCGTCTGTCGGCGATTTCGCGCTCGGCCAGCCGAGTGCTTTCGAGCGCGACCCCCTGCCCGTCCACGGCCATCGCGACCGCGAGGAAGCTGCGGTCGAACCGAGTGCTGCCCGCCGGCGGCGCCAGCACGCCGTTCAAACCGAACCAGTCGGTCCAGCGGATCATCTTGTTGTCGCTTTCGATCAGCGGCATCAGCAGCAGGTCGGCCGGCACCTGGATGCGCGCCGCCAACGCCGGAGCGCAGAGCGGCGTCACCACCTCCTCGCCGAGCGGCACCACCGTCAATCCGGCCTGGCGCGGCAGGCCGTAGATGATGTCCGCGTCGAACTGGTCCGCGTTGAAGCGCGCGAAGTCGGTGCCGGTCGCGAGCTGGATCTGCAGGCCAGGGTGCCGCGCCAGGAACGCCGGCAGACGTGGGGTTAGCCACTGCGTCGCGAAGCTCAGCGCGCTGTGCAGCCGCAGCAGTTGCGGCCCGGTGCTGGCGACCGCGCCCATGCCGCGGGCCAGCTCGGCAAAGCCCCGCTCGACATGGCGGCGCAGCGTCTCGCCGGCCGGCGTCAGCGTCACATTTGGCCCGGCACGGGTGAACAACGGCGTGCGCAGCCCGGCTTCGAGCCGGCGGATGGCGTGGCTGACCGCCGACGGCGTGACATGGATCTCCTCCGCCGCGCGGCGGAACGACCGGTGGCGCGCGGCGGCCTCGAAGGCCCGGAGCGCAGGCAGAGGCAGGTGCACCGGCCGATGATGAACCGGAGTCACCTTAGGGTGCAAAGCGATCGTTTGCGCCGGCGCCGTCCTTGGCCGAGCATCCCCCCATGACGGACCCGGGCAACGGGCCCGCACCCGGGAGGGGAGGAACCATGCTGCTCGACGGCAAGATCGCCGTGATCTCCGGCGCCGCCAGCCCGCGCGGCATCGGCCTCGCCACCGCCCGGCTGTTCGCCGAGCATGGCGCCCGGGTGGCGATCCTCGACCTGCGCGCCGAGGAAGCCGCCGCCGCAGCGGCCGAGATCGGCCCCGACCACCACGGCTTCGAATGCGACGTCACCGACCACGATGGCTGCCTGCGGGCGATTGCCGCGGTCGAGGCGGCGATGGGGCCGGTCGATGTGCTGGTGAACAATGCCGGCATCACCCAACCGCTCAAGTTCATGGAGATCGGCGCCGCCCATTGGGATGCCGTGCTGGACGTGAACCTGCGCGGCGTGCTGAACCTGAGCCAGGCGGTGGTGCCGGGGATGCGGGCGCGCGGCCGGGGCAGCATCGCCTGCATGTCGAGCGTATCGGCGCAGCGCGGCGGCGGCATCTTCGGCGGCCCGCACTACTCGGCCGCGAAGGCCGGGGTGCTGGGCCTGGCCAAGGCGATGGCGCGCGAATTGGGGCCGGACGGCATCCGGGTCAATTGCGTGACGCCCGGGCTGATCCAGACCGACATCACCGGCGGCAAACTGACACCCGACATGAAGGCGGAGATCACACGCGGCATCCCGCTGGCCCGGCTCGGCGACGCGATCGATGTGGCGCGCATCTTCCTGTTCCTGGCGTCCGACCTCAGCGGCTACGTGACCGGCGCCACCATCGACGTGAACGGGGGGATGCTGATCCATGGATAGACCCAACGGCAGACCACGCCGCAACGTGAGCAAGGATCTGCTGCGCGAGAAGGCGAAAATGATCCGGCGCGAGACGGTGAAGCTGACCGACATCTGCGGCAGCGGCCATTACGGCAGCTCGTTCTCGATGGCCGAGCTGGTGGCGTCGCTCTACTACGAATTCATGCACGTGCGGCCGGACGAGCCGCAATGGATGGACCGCGACCGCTTCACCATGGGCAAGGGCCATGCCGCCATCGGGCTCTATCCGGTGCTGGCCGATCTCGGCTTCTTTCCGTGGGACGAGCTCTACACCTACACGCGGCTGGGCTCGCCCTACGGCGACCACCCCGACATGAAGAAGGTGCGCGGAACCGATTTCTCGTCCGGCTCGATCGGCCACAACCTGTCCGTGTCAGTCGGCATGGCGCTCGGCCTGCGCAAGCGCGGCTCGCCCGCCCGGGTGGTGTGCATGATGGGCGACGGCGAGCAGGCCGAGGGCCAGGTCTGGGAGGCGGCGATGAGCGGGGCGCATTTCGGCCTGTCGAACCTGGTCGGCATCGTCGACAACAACGCGGTCGGCTCGGACGGCGTGGTGAGCGAAACGATGAACAACGAGCCGCTGGCCGAGAAATGGACGGCGTTCGGCTGGGACGTGCGGCGGATCGACGGCCACGACCTCGACCTCGTGGGCGAGACGCTGGACTGGGCGTTGAACGTGCCGCGCGAGCGCCCGGCGGTGATCATCGCCGACACGATCGCCGGCCGCGGGGTGGGGTTCATGGAGCACGCCTGGCAATGGCATCTGGGTTTTCTGGGACCTGAGGACCGCGACCGGGCATTGGCGGAGATCGAGGCGGGAGTGGTGGGATGAATAGCTCGTCGTCTTCGATTGGGCGGGAAGGCCTCTCGACGTCATCCCCGCGCTCGACGCGGGGATCTCTCGCGCGCCGGGCCGCCGGGGCTCGTTGGGACAAGTTGGCCGGGTCGAGCCCGGCCATGACGCATCGCCGTGGTGCCGTGCGATGAGCGGCGCCTATTCAGTTATGGGCGGCAATCCGGCCGTGGACATGGCCGAGACCACCGTGCGGCCCGGCATGGACCCGAAATCCTGGGACATGGTCGGCAGCCTCAACCTCTCGCTGCAGCTGCCCACCGGCGAAACGCTGATCCAACTTGCCGACGAAGGCCGCGAAGACATCGTGGTCTGCACGGCCGACCTCGGGCGGCCGACCCAGGTGATCAACTTCGGCAAGCGTTTCCCGGACCGCTACTTCAACTTCGGCATCGCCGAGCGCAACATGATCGGCGCCGCGGCCGGGTTGGCGACCACCGGACTGCTGCCGGTCATCTCCAACTACAGCTTCTTCCTCGCCCTGATGGGGGCGGAGAACATCCGCAACGACATCGCCTACCCGAACCTCAAGGTGCGCATGGTCGGCACCCATTCCGGCATCGCCATGGGGTTCTACGGCACCTCGCACCACTGCAACGAGGACATCGGCCTGCTGCGGGCCATCGCCAACCTGGTGGTGATGGCACCCTGCGACGCCAACGCGATCCGCAGCGCGCTGCGCAGCACGATCGACCATGACGGCCCTATTTACTTCCGGGTCGGCCGCGGGCGGGAGCCGGTGGTGTACGACGCTCCGCCGGATTGGCGCATCGGCGGCAGCACCACCTTGCGCGACGGCAAGCATGCGACCGTGTTCGCGATCGGCAACCTGGTGCATGCCGCAATCGAGGCGCACGACATCCTGGCAAAGGACGGCATTGGTCTGCGCGTGGTGGACGCCTACTCGATCCGGCCGATCGACGAGGCGGCCGTTCTGGCTGCCGCCAAGGATCATGGCGTGCTGTTCTCGGCCGAGGAGCACAACGTCACCAGCGGCTTCGGCTCGGCGGTGGCGGAGGTGCTGGCCGGCGCCGGGTCGGGCGCGCGGCTGGTGCGGATCGGCATGCCGGACCAGTATTCGCTGCTGGGGCCGCCCACGCATCTTTATCGCCATTACGGGCTGGACGGGGCTGGCGTGGCGGCGACCATTCGTGCCCAATTGAAAGCCTAAACGAGCGCCCCAAGGCGCCGCTTCCGAGGGAACATCCATATGAACGGGTCCGACGCGCCGAAGCTGCCACGCCGTACCATGCTGGGGGCCGCGGCGCTGCCGCTGTTCGCGATCCGCACCCGGCCGGCCGGGGCGGCGGAGTTCGAGTATAAGTATGCGACCGGGCAATCGCCGACCAACCCGATCAACACGCGGCTGCAGGAAGGGCTCGACCGGATCGCCAAGGCGACCGATGGGCAGCTGCAGATCAAGCTGTTCCCGAACAACCAGTTGGGGTCCGACACTGACCTGATCTCGCAGGTGCGGGCCGGCGGCATCGAGTTCCTCAACGTGTCGAACTCGGTCCTGTCCACGCTGGTGCCGGCGGCGGCCTTGGTCAACGTCGGCTTCGCCTTCACCAGCTACGACCAGGTCTGGCGCGGCGTGGACGGCGAGTTGGGCCAGTACATCACCGCACAGGTCGAGAAGGCCGGCATCCAGGTGGTCGGCCCATACGCCGATAACGGCTTCCGGCAGATCACCTCGTCGGATGCGCCGATCCGCACGCCGTCCGACCTCAAGGGCTTTCACATCCGGGTGCCGGTGTCGCCGATCTTCACCGGGCTGTTCCAGGCGTTGGGCGCCGCCCCGACCAGCATCAACTTCAACGAGGTCTATACCGCGTTGCAGACCAAGCTGGTCGGCGGGCAGGAGAACGGCCTGGTGGTGATCGAGACCGCCAAGCTGTACGAGGTGCAGAAGTTCTGCAGCCAGACCAGCCACATCTGGGACTGCTTCGGCGAGTTCGCCAACCGCCGCGCCATGGCGAAGCTGCCGCCGGCGGTGCAGGACATCGTGCGGCGCGAGATCCGGCAGTCGGTCCTGGACCAGCGCGCGGACGCCGCGAAGCTGGACGCGTCGCTGAAGGGGCAGTTGCAATCGAAGGGCATGGAGTTCGTCGAGCCCGACCGTGCGGCGTTCCGGGCGGCGCTGCAGAAGACGAGCTTCTACGCCGACTGGCGCGGCAAGTTCGGCGACGCGGCGTGGACGGCGCTGCAGTCGATCTCCGGCACGTTGGCCTAGTGAAGCTGGCCGAAGGCGAAGGGGCTTTGCCCCTTCGATCCCCATCAAAGGCGGAGCCTTTGAAATCCAATTATCGCGGGTCTGGGGGCGCCGCTACCAGCGGGTCCAGGGCAGCGCCCTGGCTTGCGCCGATCGACCGCGCCTTGGCTTTATTGATCGAAATTCCCACGGTTTTAGCCACCGTCGCCGAAGTCTTCATCCTGCTGATCGGCGTCATCTCCCGCTACGTGTTCCACGCCCCGATCATCTGGTCGGACGAACTCGCGTCCATCATCTTCCTCTGGCTCGCCATGTTCGGCGCGGCCGTCGCGGTGCAGCGCGGCAAGCATATGCGCCTGACCTACGTGGTCGGCCGCATGCCGCCCAGTCTGCGGGCGGTCGCCGAGATCCTGGCGGTCGCCTTGCCGGTGCTGTTCGTCGCCTTCACCTTCAACGCCTCGCTCGAATACGCCGACGACCAGTCGTTCATCGAAACCCCGGCGCTCGGCTGGTCCGGCCTGGTGCGGGCAGCGGCGCTCCCCGCCGGCCTCGCTTTGATTGCCATCGCCGGGGTGGTGCAGATGCTGCACTACCGGCTGCGCGACCTGCTGGCCGCCGCCGCCGTGCTGTTGCTGCTGGGCGCGGCGCTTTATGTCGCCGGGCCGACGCTGAAGGCGATGGGCAACTGGAACCTGGTGGTGTTCTTCATCGGCCTGCTCGGCCTCGCGGTCATGACCGGGATGCCGATCGCGTTCGGCTTTGCCATGGCGACCGTCGCCTACCTGCTGACCACCACCAGCACCCCCGTCAGCATCGTCATCGGCCGGCTCGACGAGGGCATGAGCAGCCTTATTCTCCTTGCCGTACCGCTGTTCGTGCTGCTGGGCCAGCTCATGGAAATGACTGGCATGGCGCGGGTGCTGGTCGAGTTCCTGGCCGCCCTGGTCGGACATGTGCGCGGCGGCCTGTCCTACGTGTTGATCGGCGCGATCCTGCTCGTGTCCGGCATTTCCGGTTCCAAGACCGCCGACATGGCGGCGGTGGCGCCGGTGCTGTTCCCGGAGATGAAGCGGCGTGGCGCCAATGAGGGCGAGCTGATCGCGCTGCTCGCCGCCTCCGGCGCCATGTCGGAGACCATCCCGCCCTCGATCGTGCTGATCGTGATCGGCTCCGTCACCTCGGTGTCGATCGCCGGGCTGTTCACCGCCGGTCTGCTGCCCGGCCTGTTCCTGGCGCTCGTGCTCGCCTTCGTGGCACGGCGCGCCGCCATCCGCGAGAACCACAAGGCCGTGCCGCGCGCGCCGGGCCGGGTGGTCGGCCGTACCTTCCTGATCGCCATCCCGGCGCTGCTGCTGCCGTTCGTGATCCGTACCGCCGTGGTGGAAGGCGTCGCCACTGCGACCGAGGTCAGCACCATCGGCGTCGCCTACACGGTCGTGGTCGGGCTGCTGATCTACCGGCAGTTCAGTTGGCGGCGGCTGTATCCGATGCTGGTCGAGACCGCGACCTTGTCCGGCGCTATCCTGCTCATTGTCGGCGGGGCCACCGCGATGGCCTGGGCGCTGACCCAGAGCGGGTTCAGCCACGCGCTGGCGGCGGCGATGACCGGGGTGCCGGGCGGGGCGGCGAGCTTCATGGCGATCTCGATCGTAGTGTTCGTCGTGCTCGGCAGCGTGCTCGAGGGCATTCCGGCGATGGTGCTGTTCGGGCCGCTGCTGTTCCCGATCGCCAAGCAGGTCGGGATCAACGACCTGCATTATGCGGTCGTGGTGATCCTGGCGATGGGCATCGGCCTGTTCGCGCCGCCGTTCGGGCTCGGCTACTACGCCGCCTGCATCATCGGCCGGGTGCCGCCCGAGGTCGGGCTGCGGCGGATCTGGCCCTATCTCGGCGCGCTCACGCTCGGCCTGCTCGTGGTCGCCGCCGTGCCGTGGCTGTCCACCGGGCTCGTGCCCTCCCCCTGATCGAAGGAATGCAACGATGAACCTCCACACCTTGTTGGCGGCGCGGGCCGAGGCCGGGCGGCCGGTGCGGGCCGGGCTGATCGGCGCCGGCAAGTTCGGCTCGATGGTGCTGGCGCAGGCGCAGCGGATCGCCGGGCTGCACATCGTCGGCGTCGCCGACTTGGACGTCGGCCGGGCACGGGCGGCGCTGGACCGGGTCGGCTGGCCCGCCGAGCGCTACGCCGCTTCGTCGCTGGCCGAGGCGGTGCGCACCGGCGGCACCTGCGTGCTCGACGACGCACGCGCGCTGTGCGCGGCCGACGGCGTTGAATGCATCATCGAGGCGACCGGCCACCCGCTGGCCGGCGTGCGCCACGCGCTTGCCGCGATCGACGGCGGAAAGCACGTCGTCATGGTCAACGTCGAGGCCGACGTCATGTGCGGCCCGGCGCTCGCCGCCCGCGCACGGGCGAAAGACCTCGTCTACTCGATGGCGTATGGCGATCAGCCGGCGTTGATCTGCGAGCTCGTGGACTGGGCGCGCGCGTCCGGCTTCGAGATCACCGCCGCCGGCAAGGGCATGAACTTCGAGCCGCGCTACCGCTATTCCACGCCCGACACCGTTTGGGGCTTCTTCGGCTTCTCGCCGGAAGAGGTCGCGAAGGGCGACTTCAACCCGAAGATGTACAACTGTTTCACCGACGGCACCAAGGCGGCGATCGAGATGGCGGCGGTCGCCAACGGCACCGGGCTGGACTGCCCCGAGCAAGGCCTCGCCTTTCCGCCCGCCGGGCTGCACGACCTCGCGCGCGTGTTCCGCCCGGTGGCCGATGGCGGCCGCATGGAGCGGTCCGGCCTAGTTGACATCGCCGCCAGCCAGGAGCCGGACGGGCGCGAGGTGTCGAACAACATCCGCTTCGGCGTGTTCGTGACCTTCAAGGCGCCGAACGAGTACGTCCGCGCCTGCTTCCGCCAATATGGTCTCATGACCGACCCGTCCGGCTGGTACGCCTCGATGTGGCGCCCGTTCCACCTGATCGGCCTCGAAACCAGCGTCAGCGTGCTGTCGGCCGTGCTCCGCCACGAACCGACCGGCTCGTCCCGCGCGTTCCGCGGCGACGCCGTCGCCTTCGCCAAGCGCGACCTGCAACCCGGCGAAACGCTCGACGGCGAGGGCGGCTACACCGTCTGGGCCGACGCGATCCCGGCGCGGCGCAGCCTGGCCGAAGGCGGGCTGCCGATCGGGCTGGCGCATGGATGCAAGCTGAAGCGGCCAGTCGCCAAGGACGGCATCGTCCGCTTCGCCGACGTGGAGCTCAGCGGCGACGCCGACGTGCTGGCGGTCCGGCGTGAGATGGAAGACGCGGCGCGGCCGGTGGCGCGCGCCGCGGAGTAAGCCTCCGGCCGCCCCAGGCCTGCATCACCAGCGGTAGAGGACGTCCGGTTCACGTTCCTCGTTGCGGCTCCCGTCGGTCTCTTCGACCGCCTGGAAACCGTGCTTCTCGTAGAAGCGCCGAGCGAGCGCATTCCGCCGGAAGGTCCAGAGCTGCAAGCTCGTGGAAAACTGCTTGGCGACTTGCAGCAGGGCGCCGCCCCAGCCGCATCCCTGGCGTGCTGGCAAGATGTAGAGTTGCTCGACCCAGCCGTGACCGAACGCGATAAACCCGACGATCCCGCCATCGATGGCCCCCCAAACGTCATGTCGCGGGAACACCTGATCGCGAAAGAACACGCGATCCTCGGCCGGCGTGTAACGCCCGGCGAGCCATGGCAGACGGTCGTCGAAGGCCGCTCGGTGGATGGCGGCAACCTGGTCCATCTCATCGCGCCCCAGGCGCCTCAGCATCAGATCTCCTGCCGGACCTGCGCATGCGCGAGTAACGCGAACAGGCCGGTGCCGCCGATGACGTTGCCGACCAGGGACGGCAGGATGACGCCGCCGAGCGCGTGGCCCAACCCGGTCTGGCCGGCAAACACCAGTAGAAACACCTCGGCGCTGCCGGCTATCACGTGCGCGAAGCTGCCGAGCGCGATCGCATAAGTCAGCACGAGGACGACCCAGAACTCGCTGCCGCTGACACCGGCGCGGATCCAGGCGACCGAGGCGATCAGGAACCCGGCCGGGACCGCTTGCAGCAGCATGCTCAGCGGCGACCTCTGCAGCAGCTTGGCCGAGACTTCGATCATCGCCGCCGTCAACTCCTCACCCATCAGGTGACCGTAGACGACCATTGCCGCAGCCACGCAGGTGCCGATCAGGTTGGCGGCAAACACGACGGCCCAAAGCCGGGCCGTGACGCCGAGCTTGCTCCAGCCGAACTCGGCCATGTTGGGCAGCACGGTGACGATGGTCTGCTCGGTGAACAATTGCATCCGCCCGAGGATCACCATCAGGAAGCCCAGCGAGTAGCCGAGGTCGGAGATGACCTCCCGCATCGCCGTGTCCGCCGGCATCTTCTGCTGCAGCGCGCCCTGGGCGATCACCGACGCCATGATGGTGATGCCGGCCGCAAGGCCCGACCAGAACAGCGATCCGGGCGGACGCTTCAACTCCTCGTCGCCCTGCCGGCGAACCACCTCGTAGATGATGCGGGCGCGCGGGGCGGACAGGTCATCGACGTCCGCGCGCTCGGCCTCGTTCATCCGGCCCTGGCCATCAGCGCCCATGCCACATCCCTTCCACCCGTTCAGGACCGCAGCCCGCCGTCGAGGTGCAGCGCGCCCGATTGAAACGGGTTCGCCAGGATCTAACCTGCAAGGTGGCCCGCAGGCGAATATCCGCGTGAGACGATGGCGGAAACGGCCCCGGTGGAGCCGCTCCGGGGCCCAATCCGATCGAAGCGGATCGGCTTGAGCTCCAGCGACCTTGATTTTGCGAGCATGTGCATCCGATAGTGACCCCGATTGATCGGATCACTCTCTAGATCGCGAGTTGCACCTTCATCGCGCGGCTGCGGTCGGCAGCCAGGTCGAACGCCCGTATCGCGTCGTTGAGCGGCACCACCTCGGTCAGCAACGGCGCCACGTCGATCGCTCCGGACGCGATGAAGTCGACCGCCCACTCGAACTCCCGGTCGAAGCGGAAGGTGCCGCGCAGCTGGATTTCCTTGGCGACCAGCGTGTTGATCGGCAGCGTCACGTCCCCGCCGAGGCCGAGCTGGACCACTACGGCGCCGGGCCGCGCCACCGGCAGCGCCGAGGCCAATGCGGCGCCGCTGCCGGACGCCTCGAACACCACGTCGAAATGGCCCTTGCCCGCGGCGAACCGGTCGAGCCCGGACGGCTCGTCGCGGACGTTGACGGCGAAGTCGGCGCCGATCCGCCGGGCGATGGCCAGCGGCGCGTCGGCGAGGTCGGTCGCCACCACCTCGCGGGCGCCGCCGTGGCGCGCCACCAGGATCGACAGCGCGCCGATCGGTCCGGTGCCGGTCACCAGCACGCGCTTGCCCAGCAGCGGACCGGCTTGCGTGGCGGCATGCAGGCACACCGACAGCGGCTCGGCAAAGGCGGCGTGCTCCAGCGACAATCCGGTCGGGATCGGCACCGCCTGCGCTTCGGCGCAAACCAGCATCTCGCGGAACCCGCCCTGCATGTGCGGGAAGCGCATCGCGCTGCCGAGGAAGCGCATGTCGAGGCAGTGCCGCGGCTTTCCCTCGAGGCAGTATTCGCAGTGGCTGCACGGCCGGCTCGGGTTGACCGCGACCCGGTCGCCGGGCCGCACCCTCGTCACCGCGTCGCCGATGGCGGCCACTTCGCCGGCGATCTCGTGGCCGGGGATCAGCGGTTCGCGGATGCGCACGGTGCCGAAGCCGCCGTGCTGGAAGTAGTGCAGGTCGGAGCCGCAGATGCCGCCGGCGCGGATCCGCACCTGCACCTCGTGCGGGCCCGGCGCGGGGGCGTCCGAGTCCTCGATGCGGAGGTCGCGGGCGGCGTGGATGACGGCGGCTTTCATGGACGGGTCCCCTCGGGTCAGAGCACGGACAGCATGCCGCCATCGACGTAGATGATCTGGCCGTTGACGTAGTCGGATGCCGCCGAGGCCAGGAACACGGCGGTGCCGATCAGCTCGTCCGGCCTGCCCCCAGCGCCGGGCCGGGGTGCGGCCCTTCACCCAGGCGTCGAAGGTCGGGTTGTCGATCAGCGCCTGGTTCATGTCCGTCAGCATGTAGCCGGGGCCGATCGCGTTGGCCTGCAGGCCGTGCTCGGCCCATTCGGCCGCCATCGCCGCGGGTCAGCATCTTGATGCCGCCCTTGCTGACGGTGTACGGGGCGACGGTGGCGCGGGCCAGCTCGCTGGTCAGCGAGCCGATGTTGATGATCTTCCCCCGCCCGCGCGGGATCATCCGGCGGGCCGCCTCGCGGCCGATGACGAAGGCGCTGGTGAGGTTGGTCTCGATCACCCGGCGCCAGTCGGCGGTCTCGAGCTCCACCATCGGCCGGCGGAACTGGATGCCGGCGTTGTTGACCAGGATGTCGATGGCGACGCCCTCGCGGTCGAACCCCTCGAACGCGGCGGTGACGGCCGCCTCGTCGGTGACGTCGAACGGGGCCTCATGCACGGTGTGGCCGGCATCGCGCAAGGCCGCCGCCGCCGCCGCGAGGCGCCCGGGGTCGGAGCCGTTCAGCACCACCGCGGCGCCGGCCGCTGCCAGCCCTTCGGCCATCGCCCGCCCGAGGCCGCGGGAGGAGCCGGTGACGAGCGCGGTGCGGCCGCTAAGATCGAACAACTGCGTGGACATCGCGGCTCCTTCGGGCTCCGTCTGCCGGCAGCTAACCACGCCTGCCGGCCGCGGTCAGCCCTTCGCCGGCAACGGGAAGCGCTCCAGGAACGTCACGTATTCCGGCTCGACGTCGATCTGCAGGCTCGCCAGGATGCGCACGACCCCGGCGTAGAAGCCGATCACCACCACCAATTCGACCAGCGCGGCCTCGTTGAAATGCGGGCGCAACGCGTCGAACAGCGGGTCCGGCAGCGACGGCTCGTTGCTCAGGTGCCGGGCCGCCTGCAACACGGCACGCTCAGCGGCCCCCAACGTCGTCGGGCGGCCCTCGCTGTCGTCCATCAGCGCCCGCACGTCGGCCTCGGTCACGCCGAAGTCGAAGCCGATCTTGACGTGGTGTGACCACTCGTATGGCGCCCGCGCGACCCAGCCGACCTGCAGGATGGCGAGCTCGCGCAGCCGCGGATCCAGCACGCCGCCGTGGCGGATATACTGGCCCATGCCGCTGAACGCTCGCAGCAGGCCGGGACTGTGCGCGAGCTGGCGATGCAGGTTGATCGGGCGCCGCAGCAGGTCGTCGTTGCCGGGCGCGAGGTCGGCGGCGTCGAGGTAGGGGAGCCGGGCCATGCGTGTTCCTTTCAGTGCAGCGCCGCGGCGACCGCGTCGCCCATCGCCTCGGTGCCGACCAGGCTTGTGCCCTCCTGGCGGATATCGGCGGTGCGGAGGCCGTCCGCGAGCACCCGGCGCACCGCCGCCTCGACCCGGTCGGCGGCTTCGTCGAGCCCGAAACTGTGCCGCAGCATCATCGCCGCTGACATGATGGTCGCGAGCGGGTTGGCGATGTCCTTCCCCGCAATGTCGGGCGCCGAGCCGTGCACCGGCTCGTAAAGGCCGAGCGTGCCCTCGCCCAACGATGCCGACGGCAGCATGCCGAGCGAGCCGGTCAGCATGGCCGCCTCATCCGAAAGAATGTCGCCGAACACGTTGCCGGTGACGATCACGTCGAACTGGCGCGGGTCGCGCAGCAGCGACATGGCGGCCGCGTCCACATACAAATGCGACAGCTCGACATCGGGGTATTCGCGCCCGATCCGCGTCACCACCTCGCGCCACAGCACCATCGTTTCGAGCACGTTGGCCTTGTCCACCGAGCACAGCTTGCGGCGACGCTTCTGCGCCATGCGGAACCCGGCATGGGCGATGCGCTCGATCTCGCTCTCGGTGTAACGCATGGTGTTGATGCCGACCCGCTCGCCGGACGGCAGGGTGGAGATGCCGCGCGGCTCGCCGAAGTAGAGGTCGCCGTTCAGCTCGCGCAGGATCACGAGGTCCATGCCCTCGACGATCTCGGGGCGGAGGCTGGACGCGCCGATCAGTTCGGGGAACAGCTTGGCCGGGCGGAAGTTGGCGAACAGGGTCAGCTCCTTGCGCAGCCGCAGCAGGCCGGAGCCGGCACGCTGGTCGCGCGGCAGCTTGTCGTTGGCGTAGTCGCCGACGGCGCCGAACAGGATCGCGTCGGAGGCGCGCGCGAGGTCCAGCGTGCGCTGCGGCAGCGGCGCCTCGCCGGCTTCGACCGCGGCGCCGCCGATCAGGCCGTGGGTGAAGTCGAACTGCAGGCCGGTGCGCTCCAGCGCCCGCAGCACCTTCAGCGCCTGCGGCACGGTCTCGCGGCCGATGCCGTCGCCGGGCAGCACGGCCATCTTCATTGCGTTGCTCATGCGTGGTCTCCCGGATGACTTGCCTCGAACGCGGCGATGGCGTCGGCGTGGCGCAGGCTGAGGTCGATGTCGTCGAGCCCGGTCAGCAGGCACTCCTTGACGAACGGGTCGATCTCGAACCGCCACGACGCGTTGCCCGGACCGGTCACCAACTGCCGCTCCAGATCGACCGTCATGCGGGCGCCGGGCCGTGCGGCAAGGCCGGCCAGGATCTCCGCCACCGCCTCGGCCGGCAACACCACCGGCACGATCCCGTTCTTCTGGCAGTTGTTCTTGAAGATGTCGCCGAAGCTCGGGGCGATCACGGCGCGGAACCCGGCGTGCAGCAAGGCGTGCACCGCGTTCTCGCGCGACGAGCCGCAGCCGAAGTTGCGCTCGGCGACCAGGATGCCGGCATCGCGATAGGCGGGGCGGTTCATCACGAAGCCCGGGTCGTCGCTGCCGTCGGGCCGGTGCCGCAGGTCGTGGAACAGGCACATCGCCAGCCCCTCGCTGCGCGGCCGGCTGAGGAAGCGGGCGGGGATGACCTGGTCGGTGTCGATGTTGGGGGTCGGCATCGGCATCGCGACCGCGTCGAGGTGGGTGAAATTCTGCATCGCTCAGGGCTCCATCAGGCGGCGCACGTCGGCGAGATGGCCGGTGACGGCGGCGGCCGCGGCCATGGCCGGGCTCATCAAGTGGGTGCGCACCGCCCGACCCTGGCGGCCCTGGAAGTTGCGGTTCGAAGTCGAGGCGATGCGCTGCCCCGGCTGCCCGACCTCGCCGTTGGTGCCGAGGCACATCGAGCAGCCGGCGCTGCGCCACTGGAACCCGGCCGCGGTGAACACGCGGTCGAGCCCCTCCGCCTCCGCCTGCCGCCGCACCGGGGTCGAGCCCGGCACCACCCAGGCCTCGACCCCGTCCGCGACCCGGCGCCCGGATGCGACGCTGGCCGCGGCGCGCAGATCGCTGATGCGGCCATTGGTGCAGGAGCCGATGAACACCCGGTCCACTTTGACGCCGTCGAGCGCGGTGCCGGGGTCGAGCCCCATGTAGTCGAGCGCCCGGGTCATGGCCGCCCGGCGCTCCGCATCTCCGGCGTCGCCGGGGTCGGGCACCCGGCCGGTGATGGGCGCCGCGTCCTCCGGGCTGGTGCCCCAGGTCACCATCGGCACGATCGCGGCGGCGTCGAGCGCCACCTCGCGGTCGAACGCGGCGCCGTCGTCGCTCGGCAGCCGCCGCCACTCGGCAACCGCCGCGTCCCAGGCGTCGCCGGCCGGCGCATAGGGGCGGCCGTGCAGGTGCTCGAACACGGTGTCGTCGGGCGCGATCATGCCGGCCCGGGCGCCGGCCTCGATGCTCATGTTGCAGATCGTGAGCCGGCCCTCGAGGCCGAGCCCGCGCACCGCGCTGCCGGCGTATTCGACGACGTGGCCGACCGCGCCGGCGGCGCCGATGCGGGCGATGATGGCGAGGATCACGTCCTTCGCCGTGACCCCGGCGCCGAGCGCCCCGTCCACGCTGATCCGCATCGTGCGCGGCCGCTGCTGCCAGATCGTCTGCGTGGCGAGCACGTGGCCGACCTCGGTCGAGCCGATGCCGAACGCCAGCGCGCCCATCGCGCCATGCGTGCTGGTGTGGCTGTCGCCGCAGACGATCAGCATGCCGGGCTGGCTGATGCCCTGTTCCGGCCCGATCACGTGCACGATGCCCTGGCGCGGGTCGCCGGGCCCGAACAGGGTGATGCCGGCCGCCGCCGCGTTCGCGGACAGCGACTCCACCATGGTGCGGCGCTCGTCGGTCAGCGCGTCCATCACGCCGGGGCCGGTCGCGACATAGTGGTCGGCGGTGGCGATCGTGCGGTCCGGCCGGCGCAAGGCGAGGCCGCGCTCCGCCAGCAAGTCGAAGGCGGGTCGCGAGCCGTCATGCACGAGGTGCCGGTCCACGTAGAGCAGGCAATGGCCGTCGTCGCGCTCCAGCACGACGTGCTTGGCCCAGATCTTCTCGAACAGCGTGCGCGCAGCCATCGGCGGCCCTCCCGGACGGTCTTGTCGACGCCGGCGTTCGCGGCCGGTCGGCAGATTGGCGAGACCCGCTCGGTCCGGCACGCCGACAGTAGCCGTGGGGGACAGCGGCGGGAAGTCGTCTCGGAGCGGCAATCGTCACTGCCTGCCGCTGCGACGGCCGGACCAAGTAACTCGAAACAACAAGCAAAATGCGGACCCAGCGGCCGTGGGATCTTGCGCTAGCACACGTCTTGCACTCCGTTAGACGTCGAGATTCGAGGACGCGCGATGCCTGATGGTCAGACGACACTGAAACCGACCGATCTGCGCATGGTCGGATCGCACCCGGATCATTGGTACCCACTGGCTTGGTCGCACGAGGTCAAGCCGGGCAAGGCGCTGGGAACCCGCTTCGCCGGCGACCCGATCGCGATATTCCGCAGCCAGGCCGGCGAGGTGTTCGCGCTGGAGGACCGGTGCGCGCACCGGCAGGTGCCGTTGTCGCGCGGCCTGGTGGACGGCACGACCCTGCGCTGCGGCTACCATGGCTGGGCCTATGGCGCCGACGGCCGCTGCACCGACGTGCCATACTTGGGTAAATGCCAGCTGCCGAACGGGGTGCGCGCCTATCCCTGCCGCGAGGCGGAGGGGCTGATCTTCGTGTTCCCCGGCGACCCCGCTCTGGCCGAGCACGTCGTGTTCCCGTCACTCGGGTCGGTTGCCGACCCCCGCTACAAGACGCGCCGCTTCGGCCGCGCCATCGGTTGCCACTACACGTTCATGCACGAGAACTTGATGGACATGAACCATCAGTTCCTGCACCGGGCGCAGATGGGCCAGATTCGCCCCCGCTTCCTCGGCCGGCGGTCGGGCGA
Source organism: uncultured Alphaproteobacteria bacterium (assembly GCA_963792675.1). GTDB lineage: Bacteria > Pseudomonadota > Alphaproteobacteria > Acetobacterales > Acetobacteraceae > JBBROS01. The sequence goes on along the minus strand of CAWBWT010000002.1, from coordinate 2,048,585 downwards.
GGACTGGCTCGAGATCGACTACACCTTCGCCCGCAGCGGCGGCGGCATGTCGCTTGGCGAGCGGGTGGTGTTCGGCAGTCAGCGCGTCGGCGGCTGGTCGAACAACCGCGACAAGATGCGGATCCGCACTGAGTATCCGTTTCAGACGCTCAAGATCTGGGCCGGCGACGACCTGCCGGTGATGGATCTGTGGATCGCCTACGTGCCGCTCGACGCCGAGCAGCGCAGCAACCGGACCTTCGGCCTGCTGTCGGTGCGGCGGCCACGCATCCCCGGGCTGATCGAGCTGGCCTGGCCGTTCCTGGTGTTCTTCACCGAACGGATCTTCAAAGAAGACCAGGAGATCGTCGAGCTCGAGCAGGCGGCGTTTGACCGCCAGGGTGCCGACCACAACCAGGAAGTCTTTCCCCCGATCCAGGACCTCCGGGCCCTGCTGCGGCGCTGCGGGGTCGCGCCGGGGTGAGCGCCCCAGGGCCAGGGGATACCATAACGCCCGGCACCGCCGGCACTGCGGTCGTGACCGGCGCCACCAGCGGCATCGGCCGCTGGATCGCGCTCGGCCTGGCGCAAGCCGGATATCGGCTCGTTGTGCCGGCCCGAGATGCCGCCCGCGCCGACGCGCTGCGCACGTGGATCCTGCATCAAGTCCCCGGCGCCGTCGTGTTGCCGGTCGAAGCCGACCTCGCGTCAGTGGCCGGCACGCGGGCCGTCGCCCGCGCCATCGCCGAGCGTCATCCGCGCCTGTCGCTGCTGGTCAACAATGCCGGCGTGTTCCGCGCCCGGCGCGAACGCACGCCCGAGGGCCACGACGTGGTGCTGGCGGTGAATCACCTGGCGGCGTTCGTTTTGATGCGGGAACTGACCCCCGCGCTCAGCGCCGGAGCGCCCTCCCGGATCGTCACCACCGGCTCGTCCACGTCCGACCGCGCGCGGATCGACCCGGCGAACCTCGAGCTCGAGCGCGGCTGGACCATGGTGCGCGCCTACGGCCAATCGAAGCTCGCGGTTATGATGGCGACGTTCGAGGCCGCTCGCTCCCTGATGGAGCAGGGCATCACCGCCAACGTCGTCCACCCCGGCATGGTCGCCACCAGCCTGGTCCGCACCCCGGGCGTGATCGGACTGGCATGGCGGCTGATGGCGCCGCTGATCCGCACCGAGCAGGAGGGTGCGGTGACGCCCTTGCACGTGGCGCTGGCGCCCGAGCTGGCCGGCACGACCGGCGCCTATTTCAAAGACAAGCGAGCCGTCGCGCCCAACCCGCGCGCCCACGATCCGACGCTGCTGCGGGCGGTCTGGCAGGCAACCGAGCGCCTGGTCGGAATGGGTTAGTTCGACCACCACGCCGCGAGCAGCACGACGGCGGCCACCAGGCCGAGCCCCGAGGCCAGGACGCCGCGCCGCCGGGTCAGCCACATTTGCACGCTGAACCCGCGCGACTCGCGCCCGAACGGGCCATGGCGCCCGGACGGCTCGCAGGACGGCGCCGACAGCGTGGGACGGCGCTGGCCAGCGACCTGGGCGCTGTCCGTCAGCTGCCCCGCCGAGTTCAGCTGCTGGATCGCTCGATGCACCACGCCCGGGATCAGCCGCGTCGCCATCCAGAACAGCACGATGGTGCCGCTGACCGCCAACTCGTTCCGCCTCGAGGTTGCCGCCAGCAGCAGCGCGTCGGCGACGATCTCCGGCTGGTAGACGGGCTTGGCCGGACGCGGCGACCCGGGCAGGTGCGAGGCGGCATGAGAAAAGAACGGCGTGTTGACCGCCGGCGGGAACACCGTCGTCAGCTGTACCCGGCTGCGCGCATGGATCAGCTCGTGGCGCACCGACTGGGTGAAACCGCGCACCGCGTATTTGGCCCCGGAATAGGACGACAGCACCGGCAGCGCGTGGATGGCGACGCCGGAGCAGACGTTGATCACCGTACCGTCGTCGCGCGGCACCATGCGGCGCAGCGCCGTGCGGGTGCCGTTCACGGTGCCCATGTAGGTGACGTCGGTGACCCGGCGAAACTCTGCCTCGGTGACTTCGAGGAAGCTGCCGAACACGCCGTTGCCGGCGCCGTTGATCCAGACGTCGATCGGCCCGAGCGCAGCTTCCAGCGTAACCGCCGCACGTTCGAGCGCGGCGGAGTTGGCCACGTCGGCGACGGCCGTTGCCGCCGTCGCGCCGCGCTCGAGCAGCTCCCGGCGCACCGAGCACAGCCCGGCTTCGCCGCGGGCGATCAAGCCGACGCGCCAGCCGTGGCGGGCGAACAGCTCGGCGGCGCAACGCCCGATGCCGGACGAGCCGCCGGTGATCACGACGGTGCCGGGCTGCCGGCGGTCCCGCGCGGGTGCGCCGCCAGTCGAGCTGTCAGTTCGTCGCATTCGAACGAACGGTAACGCAACTGGCGCGACCGGCAAGGCCGGGCGCAGGGTGCGCCAGCCGCGAACACAGCTATTGCGGCGAGTCCAGCGTCCTCACCCGGTGATCGGCTGTGAGCTCGATGATGTCGAGCTCCTCCTCGATGGCGTGGAAGGCATCGTCGCCGATGGTGCCGTCCTCCCGCAGCTCCATCAGCCGCTGCCGCTGAGCCATCACCGCCTGGCCCTGCAGCTTCGCCAACGAGGCCGCGTGCGCCGGCGCTTCGGCGCCGCCGGCCGCCCGGGCGGCGTACTCGCGCTGCAGCAGCATCAGCGCCTTCGAGCCGACGCCGGCCTCGCCGCGCGTCCGCAGCAGCTCCATCGCCACCGCCGCCGTCGCCTGGCGCGCGTGGCGCGTCTCGGCGTCGACCGACTCGTCGCTCGGCAGGCACAAGCGCTGCATCAGCGGCCGCAGCGTCAGCCCTTGCAGCGTCAACGTGCTCAGCACCACCGCGAAGGCGCAGAACACAATCAGGTCGCGTTGCGCGAACTCCTCCGGCAAGGCGAGCGCCGTCGCCAAGGTGACGATGCCGCGCATGCCGCACCAGGCGATGACCAGTCCGCCGCCGACCGTGGGGGGCATCAGCGGCCGGCCCGACCCGCTGCCGTAACGCCGGATTTTGAGGCGCACTCCGGCATTGGCCGTCATCACCCAGGCGATCCGCACCAGGATCACGGTGGCGCACACCGCAGCCGTCACGCCCGCATAGAGCGGCAAGCCGCCATCGAGCCGGCCGAGGATTGCCTTCAGCTGCAGCCCGATCAGCACGAACGCCAGCACGTTGAGCACGAAGACCGCGACATCCCACACCGCGTACGAGGCGATGCGGCGCCGCGCGTTCATCTGCAACGGCACCAGCCGGGCGAGCGTCATGGCGTAGACGACCACGGTGATGATGGCCGAAACGCCGAGCCGGTTGGCCAGAATCCAGACGGCGAAGGTGCCGATGAACTGGATCAGCACGTCCGCCGGCACGTCGCCGCGGTGCGTCGGCAGCAGCCGCCAAAGCCGCGCCAAACCCCAGCCGAGCGCCACTCCGCCCGCGGTGGTGACCAGCAGCATCGGCGCCAGCTGCCAGCCGAACACCGCCTCGCCGGCCGCAGCACCGACCGCGGCGCGGTAGATCATCAGCGCCGTCGCGTCGTTCAGCAGGCTTTCCCCTTCGAGGATCACCAGTAGCCGGTGCGGCGGCCGCAACTGCCGCAGCACCGCGGTCGCGGCCGAGGCGTCGGGCGGTGCGACGATGGCCCCGAGCGCCACCGCAGCCGCCCAAGGCAAGTCCGGCACCATCGCATGGGCGACCACCGCGACCGCGGCCACCGTCAGCAGCACCACGATGATCGCCAGCGAGCCGATCGGCCACCAATTGTCGCGCATGTCGCGCGGCGACGAATTGAAGGCCGCGTCCAGCAGCACCGGAGCCACGAACAACGCCAGCGCCAGTTCGGGTTCAAGGCGCACCTCGGGCGTCCCCGGCACGAACGCGACGGCGGCGCCGGCCAATGCCAGCAGCGCGGGATACGGCAAGCCCATGCGCCGCGACAGGCCGGCCAGCACCGCGCCGATCAGCAGCAGGCCGATGATGAGCTCGAACAGGACCATGGGCGGCGGTCGCGCCGGCCGGCTAGCCCCGGCGGGCCAGCACGCGGCGGCGCGCAGTGATGGCCGCCGCCAAGCGGGCTGCGGTCGCCGGGTCGCGCCAAAGCAGCAGCAGCGCTGCTGCCAGCCCGGCATGGAGCAGCGCTGCCCCGGCGCCGACATGAACCATGCCCCAGATCAGCGCCGGACCGGACGCGATCGCGGCTGCGGCGGCGGCATAGAGGGCCAGGCGGACCGGCCCGACCGGGTCACTCAGCCGCCACCACACGCCCGCCACCAGACCGGCGCCCATCAGCAGCTTCAATGCGGCCATCGCCCGCAGCAGGTGGGTGAGCTCCGGCCCGGCCCGGTCCACTGCGGCCGTCGACGCCTCGGCGCCGGTCCCAACCCAACCGGCCGCGCAAGCGACGGCCATGGCGAGCAGCACGACGGATCGGGCGGTTGCCGGGAAGACGCCAAGCCGGGGGCGCTCGGCGGCGGATGGGACGGCGGTCGTGAGGGTCATTGGTTGCTCGCTCGCTGCTCGAATGCGGCCAACTCCTCGGGCTCGGCCAGGTCCTCGTGGATCAACGTGACGGACGCGTTGCGGGGACCGCGGCGGCAGGCGCGCAGCAACTCCTCGACCGAGGCGGCCTCGCCCTCCACAAACGCTTCCACCGTGCCGTCCGCGGCGTTGCGCACCCAGCCGGCCACGCCCAACCGGGCCGCCGCCCGCACCATCCAGTCGCGGTAGCCGACCCCCTGCACGATCCCGTGGATGCGCAGGCGCTTGGCGATCATGCCGCCGCGCTCAAGCGCAGGAAGCGCTCCGCCAAGGCGATGTCGGCACCCACCTGCTCGCGCCGGCGCACCGCCTCCTCGTCCTCGCCCCACTGCTCGGCCTCGAACAGCTCGTCGAGCATCGCGAGTCGGTGCGCCTCGGCGGCATCCAGCGTGCCATCGGCCAGGGCGAGCCCCAGCACCGCGCTGCCGAGGGCGGGAATGGCGATGCCGAGCCCGGCCAGCGCCGAGGCCGGCTGGGCCGCCATCACCGACTGAACGTGGGCCAGCGCGGCCGGGTCCTGGGCGCGGAACATCACGCCTTCGACCGGCTCCAGGCGAGCGCCGTGCCGGCGTTCGAGCCAATCGAGCCAAGGCTGCCACTGCCGCGCCTGACGAATGACGAGCGCCTCGGGACTGGCCGCGCGATAGCACAGCAGGTCGGTTTCGGCGTAGCGCGCGAGCTCGGCCGCGGTGGGCGCCGGGTCGGGCGCGATCCGGTCCTGCGCGGTGCCAGCCAGGCGGGTCAGCGGGACGGCATCGTAGGTCAGCTCGCCGCCCTTCGCGCCGCCGGCCGCCTGCCACTCGGCGGCGATCGCCTCGGCGAGAGCACGGTTCGGAACCAGCAACGGCGTGCCGCCCGGGATTCGCATCGGCTTGCGGTCGAGCAGGACGGCGTAACCGCCCGGCTCCTCGGCCAGGCTCGCCTCGTCCCAGAAGCGGCGGATCGTATTCATCGTAACCGGACTCATCTCACTGCGCGCGGGTCGCCGCAAGCGCCGCGCAGGGGTCGATGCTCGGACCGCCGATCGCGATGCCGAAGCGGCCCGGCGCGATGGCGCCCTTGTCCGCCTGCGTCCGCGGCGTCCGGAACGGGCCGGACACGCGCACCGGCACCGTCACGGTGGTCGGGCCAAGCCGCAGCACCGGGCGGAGGTGCAGATCCATCGTCTCGGCGCCGAGGTCCAGACGGCCGTCGCCGTCGAGCCGGACCCGCGTGGTGTCGAGGCCCAGCACCGGCATGGCGGCCTGTCCGCCGTCGAACTCGAACCGGACGCCGGCGCAGCGAGCGTGGCTGCGTCCCGCCGCGTCGAGCGGGATGTTGGCGCTGCGCAGGGCCGGGCCGAACAGCGCCGCCAGCGCGGCGTTCTCGATCTCGCCGTCCGTCAGCGACAGGGACAGGTGCCCGGTCGCGGACCCGGCCAACGCGTGGGCGGAGGCGCCGGCGCCTTGTAGGTCGGCATCGAGGTCCACGGTTCCGGTTGCAGCGCCGGGAACGCCGAGCGCCGCCGACAGCCCGGCCGCATCGATGGCCGGGGCACGCACGGCGACCGACGCCGTGGGCGGGACGGCGTTGGCATTGGCCGCAAGGGTGAGCGCGAGCGGACCACCCGGGGAGACCGCGCTGGCTGGGTCGAGCCGCAGCGCCCCGTCCTGCAGCACGGCGTGCAGTTGAAGGCTGCGGTAAGCGGCGCCGTGCCAGACCGCCTCGGCAACGGCGAGCCGGAGGTCGGCGTCGAAGCGGCGCAGTTCCGCGAACGGCAACGGACGGTCCGGGATCACCGTGCTCGGAGCCGGAACGGGAGCCGGAGCCGGAGCCGGAGCAGACGGCGGCGATGCAGCCGGCGGTGCGGGCGCCATCGCCGTCGCGAGCGCGTCGAGGTCGAGGCGCTGCGACTGCAACGCGCCGCGCAGTGACGGACGCGGCGCGAGGCCGAGCGTCAAGTCGCCCGCCACGTCGCCCTCGGCCGACGCGAGCCGCAACCCGTGCAGCAGCAGGCCCGCGCCATCGGGCGCCGACATCGTACGCGCCTCCAGCGTGGCATTCGTCAGCCGTGGCAGCGCGGCGCCGGCGAGGCGGCCGAGCCGTTGCAGGTCGGGCACCCGCGCCGTGATTGCGAGCAGCGGCGCGCCGCCGTGCGGCCTGAACGTGCCCTCGAGCGTGCCGGTCGCGTCCTCGGCCGAGACCTGCCCATTCAACGGCACGCTGTCTCCCCAGGTGCCGGCGGCCAGGGCAGCGGTGAACGGCAAGGCGTTCACCGTCGCCTGCGCCGCGATCGCCATCGGCTGGCCCGGCGCCGCCGTCGTGGCTTCGAGGTGCACGAGGCGCAAGCCCGGCATGATCGAACCGAGGTCGGACGCCCCCGCCACCAGCTTCAGGTCGCCCGGCCCGCCTGCCCCGGCCTGCCCGGTCAGCACGACGTCGCGCAACGGCGGCAGCGTGCGACCGACCAGGGCACCGGCCGCGGCGAGGTCGGCGGCGGTGGCCTGGAATGCGGCGGCCGGGTCGGTGCCCCCTGCCCGTCCCGACACGGCCAGGGTGACGCCGCCGCCGGCGACCGCCGCCTCGAACGGGGCGCCCGCGTTTGGGGCGCCGGTTCCGAGAGCGCCGGTCTTGCCCGACACGGAGAACACCGTGCCGCCGAGCGCGACCGAGCCGGCCAGCGGGCCACCGGCCGGCGACAGCGACAATGCGTGGATCGCGAAGGCCGGCAGCCCGCGCCATTCGACCCGGCCGTCTGCCACCTCGACGCTGCGGACCAAGGCCTCGGTGCGGGGGCGCGGCGTGGACGGCGCCGTGCCGGGCGGCGCCGGCGGCACCTGCCAGTTGCCGCGCCCGGCAGCGTCACGCTCCAGCCGCAGATCGGGGCCGATGACCGACACCGAGGGAATCTCGATCCGGCCCTGCAGCAACGGCCACAACGCCACCCCCGCCTCGACCCGGCGCACCGAAAGAAGGTCGGGCCGGGAAAAACCCGGTGGGTTGAGCACGACGAGATCCGAGACGGCGACGGCGGGCGCGGCGGACCACGCCAGGCCGACCGGCCCGTCGATGCGGACCGGGTGCCCGGTCGCGCGCTCCAAGGCCGCCACGATGCGCGCCCGCCCTGGCCCGCTGTTCAGCAGCGCCCCGGCGCCGAACGCGATCGCCACGATCGCCAGCACGACGACCGCTGCGAGCCCAAGCAGCACGCGCTTCATCGGCGGGCGGGCTTGGCCGCGTGCTTGGCCTCGAAGCCGAGCGTCTTGAACGTCTCGCGCATGTGCGGCGGCAGATTGGCCTCCACCAGCAGGCGCCCGCCAGCCGGATGCGGCAGATCGAGCGCGCGGGCGTGCAGATGCAGCTTCTCGCTCAGCCCGTCCACCACCGCGGAGCCGGCGCCGTTCTGGTCGGGCTCATGGTACTTGCGGTCGCCGACGATCGGCGCGCCCAGCGCCACGCAATGCACCCGCAATTGGTGAGTGCGGCCGGTAACCGGACTCAACTCCATCCAGGCGAGCTTTTGGCCGGCATGGTCAATCGTCGCGTAATCCGTCACAGCCCGTTGCGCATCCTCGTCCTCGCGTGTGGCCGGTATGCTGCGCTCGCCGCGCGGCCCCGCGTATTTCAGGAGTGGAAGGTCAATGCGGCCCTCGACCGGCACCGGACGGCCGGCCACCACCGCCCAATACGTCTTGTGCACGTCGCGCCCACGGAACGCCGCTGCCAGCTTCGCCGCCGTGCCCGGCGTGCGCGCCAACACCAGCACGCCCGACGTGTCGCGGTCCAGCCGGTGCACTAGGCGCGGTCGCGGGCCGCCCTCCTCGCGCAGCCCCTCGAGCATGCCGTCGAGGTGCTTGGTGATGCCGGGGCCGCCCTGCACCGCGAGGCCGTGCGGCTTGTCGAGCACGAACAGGTGGTCATCCCGATACAGCAGCATCTGCTCCAGTTCGCGCCGCAGCAGCGGGTCGGGACCGGGCTTCAGCACGATCTTCGGCGCCGGCCCGCTCGGCATCGGCGGTATCCGGATCGCTTGGCCCGGAGACAGGCGAGTGCCGGTCTCGGCCCGCTTGCCGTCCACCCGGATCTGCCCAAGGCGGCACGCCTTCTGGATTGCCGATTGCGGGACGCCCGGGAAGTGACGGCGGAACCAGCGATCGAGCCGGATGTCGGCCTCGTCCTCGGTGATGGTGCGCTGCTCAACCACGCTTGGTGTCCCGCAAGGAGGCCCAGTGCTGCAGGCGCTTTGCCAGCTCCCGCTCGAAGCCGCGGTCCTTCGGCCGGTAGAACTCCATCCGATCGAGGCCGGGCGGGAAGTAGTCCTGGCCCGAGAAGGCATCGTCGGTGTCGTGGTCGTAATCGTAGCCGCTGCCGTAGCCCAGCGACTGCATCAGCTTGGTCGGCGCATTGAGGATATGCGCCGGCGGCATCAGACTGCCGGTGCTACGCGCCGCCTTGGCCGACTGCTTTGTCGCCATGTACAGCGCGTTCGATTTCGGCGCCGTGCCGAGGTAGACGATCGCCTGGGCGATGCACAGCTCTCCCTCGGGGCTGCCGAGCCGCTCATAGGCTTCCCACGCCGCCATGGCCTGGGTGAGTGCTGCCGGGTCGGCAAGGCCGATATCTTCGGACGCGAACCGCACCAGGCGGCGGGCGATGTAGCGCGGGTCCTCGCCGCCGAGGATCATGCGCTGGTACCAGTAAAGCGCCGCGTCGGGGTCGGACCCTCGCAACGACTTATGCAGCGCGGAAATCAGGTTGTAGTGCTCCTCGCGGTCCTTGTCGTAGAGCGCCGCACGGCGGCCGATCACCTCGGCGAGCCCTGCCGCGTCGAGCGCCGGTCCGTCCGGCAGAGCAAGCAACTGCTCGGCCATGTTCAGCAGGTATCGCCCGTCACCGTCGGCCATGGCGCACAGGGCGGCCCGCGCCTCCGGCTGCACCGGCAACGCGCGCCCGGCCTCCGCCTCGGCCCGCGCCAGGATTTTCTCCAGCGCGTCCTCGTCGAGCCGGCGCAGCACCAGCACCTGGCAGCGCGACAGCAACGCGCCGTTCAACGCGAAGGAGGGGTTCTCCGTGGTGGCGCCGACCAGCACGATGGTGCCGTCCTCGACAACGGGCAAGAACGCGTCCTGCTGGGCGCGGTTGAAGCGGTGCACCTCGTCGACGAACAGCAACGTGCGCTGTCCCGTCGCGCGGCGCCTAGATGCCTCCTCGAACACGCGCTTGAGGTCGGCCACGCCGGAGAACACGGCCGACAACGGCGAGAAATGCAGCCCGGCGGCGTCGGCCAACAATCGCGCGATGGTGGTCTTGCCGACCCCGGGCGGTCCCCACAGGATCAGCGAGGCCAGCGCCTCGCGTTCCAGCATCCGGGTCAACGTGCCGGCTGGGCCGAGCAGGTGGTCCTGACCGACGATGTCGCTGAGCGTTGCGGGGCGCAAACGCTCGGCCAGCGGGCGGGACGCGGCCGGGGCGGAGAACAGTTCGGGGGTGGGCGCGGCGCGCGGCATCGCGGTCATGTAGGTTGGCGCGGCGCTAAACGCCACAGTGAAGGGCGCTGCCCTTCACCCGCTGGGGGCCGCGCCCCCAGACCCGCAAACTTACTCTTCGTCGGCGACCTTCTCCGCCACCGGGCCGCTGTCCAGGCCCTTGGCGGCAACGTCGCGGTCGACCAGTTCGACCACCGCCATCGTCGCCATGTCGCCGTAGCGCATGCCGGCCTTCAGCACGCGGGTATAGCCGCCGGCGCGGGCCTTGTAGCGGTCGGCCAGCGAGGAGAACAGCTTGCCGACGATCACCTCGTCCTGCAGCTGGCTCATCGCCTGACGCCGCGCATGCAGGCCGCCGCGCTTGCCGAGCGTGATCAGCTTCTCGGCCACCGGCCGCAGCTCCTTCGCCTTCGGCAAGGTCGTCGTGATCTGCTCATGCTTGATCAACGCCTGCGCCATGTTGCGGAACATGGCCGCCCGATGGCTCGAGGTAACACCCAGCTTGCGGCCGGCAACACCGTGACGCATTCGTCCTGCTCCTAACCCAGGGCCGATCCGCTGATCGGCCCGTCTTCACTTAAGCGTCCGGACTAAAACGGCTCGTCCAGCCGCTTGGCCAAGTCCTCGATGTTTTCCGGCGGCCAGCCGGCCACGTTCATCGCCAGTGACAAGCCCATCGCCGACAACACTTCCTTGATCTCGTTGAGCGACTTGCGGCCGAAGTTCGGGGTCCGCAGCATCTCCTGCTCGGTCTTCTGCACGAGGTCGCCGATGTAGACGATGTTGTCGTTCTTGAGGCAGTTGGCGCTGCGTACCGACAGCTCGAGCTCGTCCACCTTGCGCAGCAGGTTGCGGTTAAACGGCAGGTCGTCCTGCGGCTCGTCCGCCCGCGCCAGCTGCGGCTCGTCGAAGTTGATGAACAGCTGCAGCTGATCCTGCAGGATGCGGGCGGCCAGCGCCACGCCGTCCTCGGGGGTCACCGCGCCGTTGGTCTCGACCAGCAGCAGCAGCTTGTCGTAGTCGGTGACCTGGCCGACGCGGGTCGGCTCGACCTTGTAGCTGACGCGTCGGACCGGGGAGTAGATCGCGTCCACCGGAATCAGTCCGATCGGCGCGTCCTCCGGGCGGTTGGCGCTGGCCGGGACATAGCCCTTGCCCAGATTGACGGTGAACTCCATGCCGAGCTTCACGCCGTCATCGAGCGTGCAGATCACCAGCTCGGGGTTCATCACCTCGATATCGTGGCCGGTCTGGATCTGCGCCGCGGTGATCTCGCCGGGGCCGGTCGCGGTCAGCACCATGCGCTTCGGGCCTTCGCCGTGCATGCGAAGGGCAAGCTGCTTGATGTTGAGCACGATGTCGGTGACGTCTTCACGCACGCCGGGAATGCTGCTGAACTCGTGCAGCACGCCGTCGATCTGCACCGCGGTCACCGCCGCACCCTGCAGCGACGACAGCAGCACGCGGCGCACCGCGTTGCCGAGCGTCATGCCGAAGCCGCGCTCCAGCGGTTCGGCGACAACCGTTGCGATCCGGCTCGGGTCGGAACCGGGCTCGACGTCGAGCTTTTCCGGTTTGATCAGGCTTTGCCAGTTCCTTTGCAGAACCATGGGCGAACTCCAACAAAAAGGGCCGGCGCCGCGTCAGGCGCGGCGCCGTTGCATCAAATCCGCAGGCGACTTCAGACCCGGCGGCGCTTGCGCGGCCGGCAGCCATTGTGCGGGATCGGGGTCATGTCGCGAATGGCGGTGATCGCGAAGCCGACCGCCTGTAAGGCACGCAACGCACTCTCACGGCCGGAGCCCGGTCCGCTGACCTCGATCTCCAACGTCTCCATCCCGTGCTCACGCGCCTTGCGGCCCGCGTCCTCGGCGGCGACCTGCGCCGCGTAGGGCGTGCTCTTGCGGCTGCCCTTGAAGCCCTGCATCCCGCTCGACGACCAGGCGATGGTGTTGCCCTGGGCGTCGGTGATGGTCACCATCGTGTTGTTGAAGGTGGCGTTCACGTGCGCCACGCCGGCGATGATGTTCTTGCGCTCCTTGCGACGCGGAGCGCGGGCGGTGGCGGGCTTCGCCATTACTTGGTCACCTTCTTCTTGCCGGCGATCGCGACTGCCTTGCCCTTGCGGGTGCGGGCATTGGTGTGCGTGCGCTGGCCGTGCACCGGCAGACCACGCCGATGGCGCAGGCCGCGGTAACAGCCGAGATCCATCAGACGCTTGATGTTCATCGCGACTTCACGGCGGAGGTCGCCCTCGACGCGGTATTCGCGGTCGATCAGCTCGCGAATGCGCAGCACCTCCTCGTCGGAGAGTTGGTTGACGCGCCGCTCGTCAGGGATGTTCAGCTGCTTGCAGATATCGACGGCGTTGGACGGGCCGATACCGTAGATATAGCGCAGGCTGATCAGCACCCGCTTGTTGGTCGGGATATTCACACCGGCAATACGCGCCACGCTGCTCTCTCCTGGTCGCCCCCGAACGCGCCGATTAGCGGCGAGGCCGGGTCGTGGTCGGGTTCCTGCTCGCCGTTTCGAGACGCTGGAAACCCGCAAAATGCTCTAAACGCCGTCCATTGAATGGGACAGGCGAAGGGCGCGGACTATACAAGCCACCGACGCAGAGTCAACGCGATACAATCAACTCTGCGTGATTTGGCCCGGTTTACTCGACTGCCGGGCGGCGGCCAGCGCCGCTTCCATCTGCTCCGTGACACGGTCCATCTCGGCCATCCCGTCGATCGTCACCAAGCGCCCGCTGCCGCGGTAATGCGGCAGGATGGGCGCGGTCTGGGTGTGATAAACCTCGAGCCGGGCCGCGACGGTTTCGCGCCGGTCATCGGCGCGGCGGACGAAGTCGTGGCTGCCGCACACGTCGCAGGTGTTGTCCACGCGCGGCCGATGGAAGTGGTCATGGTAGCCGGCGCCGCACTTGCCGCAGGTGAAGCGGCCGGCGATGCGGTCGACGAGCGCGGCGTCGTCCACCTTCAGCTCGATCACCGCGTCAATCCGCTGCCCGGCTCCCTCCAGCATGCGGTCGAGCGCCTCTGCCTGCACCACGTTGCGGGGAAACCCATCCAGGATGAACCCGGCCGAGGCGTCGGGCTGGCGGATGCGCGCCTGCAGCATGTCGATCAGCAGTTCGTCCGGCACCAGCAGACCGGCTTCCATCAGCGCCTTGGCCTTCTGCCCGGTCTCGCTGCCGGCCGCCACCTCGGCGCGCAGCATGTCGCCGGTCGAGATCTGCGCCATGCCGTGCCGCTGCTCCAGGCGCTTGGCCTGTGTTCCCTTGCCTGCGCCCGGTGGACCCAGCAGAATTACATTCATCGCCCCCGCCCTTTCACCCGGGCCTTCTTGATCAGCCCCTCATATTGGTGTGCGAGAAGATGGGACTGGATTTGCGTCACCGTGTCCATGGTGACGGAGACGATGATCATGAGGCTGGTGCCGCCGAAGTAGAACGGCACGCCATACCGGCTGATTAGGATCTCCGGCAACATGCAGACGATGCAAAGATAGATCGCCCCCACGGTCGTCAACCGCGACAGGATCGTGTCGAAGTAGTCGGCCGTGTTGGTGCCGGGCCGGACACCGGGAATGAAGCCGCCGTATTTCTTCAGGTTATCCGCCGTTTCCTGCGGGTTGAACACGACGGCGGTGTAGAAATAGCTGAAGAAGATGATCATCCCGGCATAGGCCGCCATATACAGCGGCTCGCCATGCCCGAGCTTCTGGCCGATCCAGGTCAGCCACGACGTTTGCCCGGTGTTGGAGAAGCCGGCGACCGTCGCGGGGATCAGCAGGATCGAGCTGGCGAAGATCGGCGGGATGACGCCGGCGGTGTTGACCTTGAGCGGCATATGGGTCGAGTCGCCGCCGAACATGCGTTGCCCGACCTGGCGCTTCGGATATTGGATCACGACCCGCCGCTGCGCCCGTTCCATGAACACCACGAAGGCAATCACCGCCACCGCGATGAACACAAAAGCGATGATGAACAGCGGCGACAGCGCGCCGGTGCGGCCCAGTTCCAGCAGGCTTGCCAAGGCATGCGGCAGATTAGCGACGATGCCGGCGAAGATGATCAGGCTGGTGCCATTGCCGACGCCGCGCGCCGTGATCTGCTCGCCGAGCCACATCAGGAACATCGTGCCGCCGACGAGCGAGACCACGCAGGACAAGCGGAAGAACCAGCCGGGATCGATCACCGCGGAGCCGCCGAACTGGCTGTGCATGCCCTCGAGCCCGACGGCGATGCCGTATGACTGCACCAGCGCGATCAGGACCGTCAGGTAGCGCGTATACTGGTTGAGCTTCTTGCGCCCGCTTTCGCCTTCTTTCTTGAGCGCTTCCAGCGACGGAACGGCCGCCGACATGAGCTGCACGATGATGCTCGCGCTGATGTACGGCATGATATTCAACGCGAACACGGTCATGCGGCCCAGCGCGCCGCCGCTGAACATGTCGAACATGCCGAGGATGCCGCCGCCATGCTGCGACAGCATCTCGCCCATCACCGAGGCGTCCACGCCGGGCACCGGGATGTAGGTGCCGATGCGATAAACGAGCAGCGCACCGAGGGTGAACCAGATGCGCCGCTTGAGTTCCGTCGCCTTCGAGAATGTCCCGAGGCTCATGCTGGATGCGAGCTGTTCGGCCGCCGACGCCATCGTCATTCCCCCGACATGAAAACGGCGCCCGCCCGAGAACCGGTGCGGGCGCCGATGTTTTGCACGTGGTGCCCGAACCGTTCGGGCACAAGCCGATCAGGCAGCGGGCGCCTCGCCCCCGGCGGCCCGCGGCGGCACGGTCACGGCCACACTGCCGCCGGCCTGCTCCACCTTGGCGATGGCCGCCGCCGATGCGCCGGACACCTGCACCGTCACGGCCCGGCTGATCTCGCCCTCGGCCAGCAGCCGCACGCCGTCGAGCTTGCCGGTGCGGACCAAGCCGGCCGCCTCGAGTGCGGCTTCGGTGATCGGGCCATCAGCCGGCAGCTTCCCGGCGTCGAGTGCCCGCTGGATCGCCCCGAGGTTCACCGGCGCGTATGCCTTGCGGAAGATGTTGACGAAGCCGCGCTTCGGCAAACGCCGATACAGCGGCAGCTGACCGCCCTCGAACCCGTTCAGCGCAACGCCTTCGCGCGCCTTCTGGCCCTTGACGCCCTTGCCCGACGTCTTGCCCTTGCCCGAG
This sequence comes from uncultured Alphaproteobacteria bacterium, assembly GCA_963792675.1. Lineage (GTDB taxonomy): Bacteria > Pseudomonadota > Alphaproteobacteria > Acetobacterales > Acetobacteraceae > JBBROS01. The sequence continues at coordinate 2,033,381 of CAWBWT010000002.1, read as the reverse complement.
CCGATGCCGCGACCGAGCCGCTTGCTTTTCAGATGCGCGCCCGGGTTGTCGCGAATTTCGTTCAGCTTCACTTCTCAGTCTCCCCGGCCGGCGTCGCCGGCTCGGCCACCACAAGATGCGCCACCCGGCGGATCATGCCGCGCACCGACGGCGTGTCCTCGAGGACGCGCGTCCGCCGCAGCTTGCCCAGTCCGAGGCCGGTCAGCGTCTGCAGCTGGTCCTTCTTGCGGCCCAGGCCCGAACGGACCTGCGTCACGGTGACAGTCGGCCCTGCAGCCTTCGTCTCAGACATCGGCCGTCTCCCCGGCGTCCACCGCCTCGCGCTTGCCGAGGATGTCCGACACCTTCTTGCCGCGCCGGGCGGCAACGCTGCGCGGGCTGGCGCAGCGCTGCAAAGCAGCGAAGGTGGCCTTGACCATGTTATGGGCGTTACGGCTGCCGAGCGATTTGGCCACCACGTCGCCGATCCCAAGCGTCTCGAACACTGCCCGCATCGGGCCGCCGGCGATGATGCCGGTGCCCGCGGTCGCCGAGCGCAGCACCACGTGCCCGGCACCGAACACGCCCTCGGCGTCATGGTGCAGGGTGCGGCCTTCCTTCATTGGCACCCGGATCAGGCCGCGCTTGGCCCGCTCGGTCGCCTTGCGGATCGCCTCCGGCACCTCGCGCGCCTTGCCGGCGCCATAGCCGACGCGGCCTTTCTGGTCGCCCACCACCACCAAGGCGGCGAAGGCGAACCGGCGTCCGCCCTTCACCACCTTGGCCACGCGGTTGATGGTGACCAACTTGTCGATCAGGTCGTCATGCGGCTGGTCGCCGCCGCCGCGGTTGCGATCGCGGTCGCGTCCGCCGCGGTTGCCGCCGTCCCGTGCTTCCCGTGCCATTCTACCGATCTCCTAGAACGCCAGCCCGGCTTCGCGGGCGGCGTCGGCCAGCGCCTTGACGCGGCCGTGATACAGATAGGCGCCGCGGTCGAACACGACCTTGGTCACCCCGGCCGCGGTCGCCCGCTCGGCCACCAGCTTGCCGACAGCCGCCGCCGCACTGCGGTCGGCCCCGGTCTTGAGCTCGGTCTTGAGGCTCTTGTCGAGGCTCGAGGCAGCGGCGAGGGTGCGGCCCTGCCCGTCGTCGATGACTTGGGCGTAGATGTGCTTGCCCGAGCGGAACACCGAGAGCCGCGGCCGGCCGGCCGCCTTCTGCCGAAGCTGGTAGCGCAGGCGCTGCTGGCGCCGCTCCTTCATGTCGAATGTGGCGGCCATCTTACTTCTTCTTGCCTTCCTTGCGCCGGATCTGCTCGCCTTCGTACTTCACGCCCTTGCCCTTGTACGGCTCGGGCGGGCGATGCGCACGGATCTCGGCAGCGACCTGGCCAACCAGCCGCTTGTCCATGCCCGTGATAGTAATCGCGGTCGGACGCGGTGTGGTGATGGTGATGCCCTCCGGCACCGGATAGATCACGTCGTGCGAGAAGCCGAGGTTCACCACCAGGTTCTTGCCCTGCACCGCGGCGCGGAACCCGGTGCCGGTGATCTCCATCGTCTTGGTGAACCCCTCCGACACGCCCTTGACCATGCTGGCCACCAGCGCGCGGGTGGTGCCCCACATCATCCGGTTCGGCGTCGCATTGGAACGCGGCGTCACCGTCACCTTGTTGCCGTCGACCGACGCATCGACCAAGTCGGTCAGCGGCAGTGACAGACTGCCGAGCTTCCCCTTGGCCTGCAGGACCCGGCCCGCCAGCGCGACGGTCACGCCGGCCGGGACGTCCACGGGATACTTGCCTACGCGAGACATGGCTGCATCCTCCCTTAGAATACCCGGAACAGCACTTCGCCGCCCACATTGGCCGCGCGCGCCTCGCCGTCGCTGAGCACGCCGCGCGGGGTCGACAGGATCGACACCCCGAGCCCGGCATACACCCTCGGCAACTCCTTGATCTTCGAATACACCCGGCGGCCAGGCTTCGAGACGCGGGTGATCTCTTTGATCACCGGCTCACCTTCATTGTACTTCAGCTCGATGCGCAGCTGTGCCACGCCGGGGCGCAGTTCCTCGGCCGAATAGCCGCGGATGAACCCCTCGCGCTTGAGCGCCTCGAGCACGTTGGCGCGCAGCTTCGACGCAGGGGCCACGCACATGGCATGCCGGCTGCGCTGCGCGTTGCGGATGCGGGTGATCATGTCACCCAGCGGATCGGACATCGACATGGCGCGCTCCTACCAGCTCGCCTTGACGACGCCCGGCAGCATGCCGGTGTTCGCCAACTGCCGCAGCATGTTCCGCGACAGCTTGAACTTGCGGTAGTTGCCGCGCGGCCGCCCGGTCAGCGCGCACCGCAGCCGGACGCGCACTGCCGCCCCATTGCGCGGCAGTTGGGCCAGCTTGATGGTGGCCTCGAACCGCTCTTCGACCGCCGCGGTGCGGTCCATCACCCGCGCCTTCAGCTCAGCCCGCTTCGCCTTGTCGCGCGACGCCATGGCCGCCCGCTTGTCGTTGCGGTTCACTGACGATGTCTTCGCCATCTCTGTTACTCCTCGGAACCTGCTGCGGCGCGCCGCAAGCGGTTTTCCAAACGCGTTGAACTTACGGCCGCGAGCACCGGACCCCTCAGGTCCGGGCGCCCTCCGGCTGGAACGGCACGTCGAAGGCACGCAGCAGCGCCTTCGCTTCGGCATTGGTCTTGGCGGTCGTGACGAAGATGATGTCCATGCCGCGCACGTCCGTCACCTTGTCGTACTCGATCTCCGGGAAGATGATCTGCTCCTTGAGGCCCATGGCGAAGTTGCCGCGGCCGTCGAAGCCCTTGTTCGCCGGGATGCCGCGGAAGTCGCGCACCCGCGGCAGCGCGATCGTCACCAGCCGGTCGAGGAACTCGTACATCCGGGCCGAACGCAGCGTCACCTTGCAGCCGATCGGCAGCCCGGCACGGATCTTGAACCCGGCGATCGCCTTCTTGGCCACCGTCTTGACCGGCTTTTGACCCGCAATCAGCGTCAGCTCGGCCAGCGCGGCGTCGAGCTTCTTCTGATCGGCCGCAGCCTCGCCGACGCCCATGTTGATGACGATCTTCTCGAGCTTCGGCACCTGCATCGGGTTCGCGTAGTTGAACTCCGTCTGCAGCTTGGCGCGGATCTCGTCCTTGTAGCGCCGGGCCATGCGCGGCGTTTCCTTGGGCGAGCCCTCCGGCTTGCCTTCGGCGGCGTTGACGCCTTCGCCCTTCTTGGCCCGCGGCGTCTTCGCTGGCACCGCCATGCCCGGCCCGCCTCGATTGCCGCCCTTGTTCTTGCTGTCGCTCATTGTATCAGCCCTCGATCACGTCGCCGGTCGCGCGTGCCACGCGGACCTTGCGGCCGCCGTCCAGCACACGAAACCCGACCCGGGTCGGCTTGTCGGTCTTGGGGTCGATCAGCGCCAGGTTCGACAAATGGATGGTCGCTTCCTGCTCGATGATCCCGCCCGGCTTGCCCATGCCCTGCGGCTTGACATGCTTCTTGGCGACGTTGACGCCCTGCACCACCGCCCGGTCCGCCTTCGGGAACACGCTCAGCACCTCGCCGCGCTTACCCTTGTCGGATCCGGTGATGACGACGACCTTGTCGCCCTTACGAATGCGCGCGGCCATCACAGCACCTCCGGCGCGAGCGAGATGATCTTCATGAACTTGCGGCCGCGCAGCTCGCGCACCACCGGTCCGAAGATGCGGGTGCCGATCGGCTCCTGCGACTTGTTGATCAGCACCGCCGCGTTGCGGTCGAAGCGGATCGCGCTGCCGTCGGGCCGCCGCACCGGGAACGAGGTGCGCACGATCACCGCCTGATGCACGTCGCCCTTCTTCACCTTGCCGCGCGGGATGGCCTCCTTGATGGAGACCACGATCACGTCGCCGACCGAGGCGGTCTTGCGCTTGCTGCCGCCCAGCACCTTGATGCACTGAACGCGCCGGGCGCCGGAATTGTCGGCCACCTCGAGATTGGATTCGACCTGGATCATCGTCCGATCTCCTTACGCCGGGGGCTGATGCGACTGGGCTTCGGCGGCCTGCTCGCGATGCTCGATCACGGCCTCCTCCGCCTCGCGCTCGGCCACCGTCTCGGGCGCCTCCGGCGCCTCGACCATGTGGTGTGTGACCCGTTCCGGCGCGGTGAACCCGGCCGGACGCATCACCGGCTGGCCGTTGCGCTCCACCAGCAGCCAGGTCTTGCGCTTGCTGATCGGGCGACACTCCTCGATGCGCACCTGGTCGCCGACCTTGCACTGGTTCTCTTCATCGTGGACCGCGTAGCCCTTCGAGCGGCGGATGAACTTCTTGTACAACGGATGGATGACGCGACGCTCGACCAGGACCGTGCAGGTCTTGTCTTGCTTGTCGCTGGTCACCCGGCCGGTGAGGACGCGCCTCGGCATCGCCCTTCTCCTCTACTTCTGATTGCCGGCAACGCCGGCGGGATTCCCCGCCGAGCGCGCCTGCTCGGTCTGGATGGTCTTTACGCGGGCGATGTCGCGGCGCACCTTGCGCACGCGGCCCACGCCTTCGGTCTGTCCGGTCGCTGCCTGGAAGCGCAGGTTGAACTGCTCCTTGCGCAAATCCAGCAGCATCGTCTTCTGCTCGTCGGCGCTCTTGGCCCGGATGTCGGTCGGCTTGGTCATGCTCAGCCCTCGCCGATGCGCTGGATGAACTTGGTGCGGATCGGCAACTTGGCGGCACCGAGCGCTAGCGATTCGCGCGCCAAATCCGGCGACACGCCGTCGATCTCGAACATGATGCGGCCCGGCTTGACCCGGCACACCCAGAACTCCGGCGAGCCCTTGCCCGAGCCCATCCGCACTTCAGCCGGCTTCGCCGACACCGGCACGTCCGGGAAGATGCGGATCCACACCCGCCCGGCGCGCTTCATCGACCGCGTGATTGCCCGCCGCGCCGCTTCGATCTGCCGCGCGGTGATCCGCTCCGGCTCCAACGCCTTGAGCCCGAACGCGCCGAAGTTCAGCGACGTGCCGCCCTTGGCCAGTCCGTGGATGCGGCCCTTATGGGCCTTGCGGTACGTCGTCCGCTTGGGAGAAAGCATGTCCTGTCGTCCTTAACCCTGGCGCAGTCGCGCCAAACCCTCAGCACCCTGGCGCGATGGCACCAAAACTTAGCGTTGCGGCGCCTGTTCGGCGGCCCGGCGATCCTGCGCCATCGGATCCTGCGCCAGGATCTCACCCTTGAAGATCCACACCTTCACGCCGCACGTGCCGTAGGTGGTCTTCGCGGTGGCGACTCCGAAATCGATGTCGGCGCGAAGCGTATGCAGCGGCACCCGCCCCTCGCGATACCACTCCACCCGGGCGATCTCGGCGCCGCCGAGACGGCCGCCGCAGTTGATCCGAATTCCCTGCGCACCCAGCCGCATCGCCGACTGCACGGCCCGCTTCATCGCCCGTCGGAACGCGACCCGCCGCTCAAGCTGCTGGGCAATGTTCTCGGCCACCAGCGTCGCGTCGATCTCCGGCTTGCGGATCTCGACGATGTTGAGGCTGACCTCGGCCTTGGCCATGCGGGCCAGATCCTTGCGCAGAACCTCGATGTCCTGCCCCTTCTTGCCGATCACCACGCCCGGACGCGCGGCATAGATCGTCACCCGCGGCTTCTTGGCCGGGCGCTCGATCACCACGCGGGACACCCCGGCGCCGGACAGCTTCTTTCGAAGGTGCTCGCGCAGCTTGATGTCGGCCAGCAGCAGCTTCGAATAGTCGCCGCCGGCGAACCAGCGGCTGTCCCAGGTGCGGTTGATACCGAGCCGCAGCCCGATCGGATTGACCTTATGACCCATGGGTTACGCCGCCTTCCGTTCGGACCTGCCGGAGCTTTCCGACGTGTCCGGCAATTGCGCCTGCTCGCTCACTACGATCCGCAGGTGGCTGAACCACTTCTCGATCCGGGACGCGCGGCCGCGGCCACGCGCCATGAAGCGGCGCATGACAATGGACTTGCCCACCTCGGCCCGGCTGACGACCAGACGGTCGACATCGAGCTGATGGTTGTTTTCCGCGTTGGCGATCGCGCTCTCGAGCGTCTTGCGCACCTGAACGGCAATGCGGCGCTTGCTGAACGTCAAGGTCGCGACCGCCTGCTGTGCCGGCACGTTGCGGATCAGCCCCGCAACCAAGTTCAGCTTCTGCGGGCTGATACGGACGTTGCGCAGCGTCGCCTCGGCCTGATGGTCGGCGAGCGTGCGCGGATGCTTCGGCTTGCTCATATCAGCCCCGCTTCGCCTTCTTGTCCGAGGTATGGCCGGTGAACGTCCGCGTCGGCGAGAACTCGCCGAACTTGTGCCCGACCATGTTCTCGTTGACCTGCACCGGCAGGAACTTGTGTCCGTTGTAAACGCCGAACGTCAGGCCCACGAACTGCGGCAGGATCGTCGAGCGGCGCGACCAGATCTTGATGATCTCGTTGCGGCCCGAGGCCCGCGACGCATCGGCCTTGCCCAGCAGGTACCCGTCGACGAACGGGCCCTTCCACGTGCTACGCGCCATCTCAGTGCTTCCCCTTCGGACGGCGCCGGATGATCAGGCTGTCGGTCCGCTTGTTCACGCGAGTCTTGTAGCCCTTCGTCGGCTTGCCCCATGGCGTCACCGGGTGACGGCCGCCCGAGGTGCGGCCCTCGCCGCCGCCATGCGGGTGGTCGACCGGGTTCATCACCACGCCGCGGTTATGCGGCCGGCGTCCGAGCCAGCGATTGCGTCCGGCCTTGCCGATCGACTGGTTCTGGTTGTCCGGGTTGCTGACCGCACCGACCGTCGCCATGCATTCGGCGCGCACTACGCGAAGCTCGCCCGATTGCAACTTGATCTGCGCGTAGCCCGCATCCTTGCCGACCAGCTGCGCGTAGCATCCGGCTGCACGGGCCATCTTCCCGCCGCCGCCGATCTTGAGCTCGACATTGTGGATGATCGTGCCGACCGGCATCGAGCCCATCGGCATGGCATTGCCGGGCTTGATGTCGACGCGCGGCCCGGAGACGACCTTGTCACCGGCCTTCAGGCGTTGCGGCGCCAGGATATAGGATAGCTCGCCGTCGTCGTACTTGATCAGCGCAATGAAGGCGGAGCGGTTCGGGTCGTATTCCAGACGCTCCACCGTGGCTGCGACGCCGTGCTTGCGCCGCTTGAAGTCGACGAACCGATAGGTCTGCTTGTGACCGCCGCCGCGGAAGAAACTGGTGGTGCGGCCGTGATTGTTGCGGCCGCCCGACTTGTTCTTGCCCTCGGTCAGCGTCTTGACCGGCTTGCCCTTCCACAGCTCGCTGCGGTCGATCAGCACGGTGCCGCGCAGGCTCTGCGTGACGGGGTTGAATTGCCTCAATGCCATCGTTCTGTCCCCAGCCCCACGCTCAGCTCAGCCCGCTGGACATGTCGATCGACTGTCCCTCGGCCAGCTGCACGTATGCCTTCTTAACGTCCGAGCGCACACCGGGCCGGCCGCGGAAGCGCTTCTGCTTGCCCTTCTGCACCAGCGTGTTCACGCCCAGCACCTTGACCCCGAACAGCGCCTCCACGGCAGCCTTGATCTCGGGCTTGGTCGCTTCGGCCGCGACGCGGAACACGAACTGGTTGCGCTCGCTCACCAGCGTCGCCTTCTCGGTAATTACCGGAGCGCGCACTACGTTGAACATCGCTTCCCGCGACATCGTGGCCGCCCGCTTGCGGGCCACCTGCACTTGGCGGACGGTCATAGCGGGGTCCCCTCGACCGGATGAACGGGCGCGTGCTCGGCCGGACCTTCGGCCGGGACGCCGCTCAGTCGGGTTTTCAGCCCCTCGACGCCGGACGAGGTCAGCACCAGCACGTCGTGCCGGATGATGTCATAAACGTTGGCACCGACCGTCGGCAGCACGTCGAAGCCGACGATGTTCTGGCTCGCCCGCAGGAAGCTCGGATCAACAGCGCTGTCCACGAACAGCGCGCTCTTCCAGCCGTGCTGAACCAGCTTGGCCCGCAGTTCTTTGGTCTTGCCGCTGCCGCCGCCGACATGGTCGAGCACCACAAGCTTGCCCTCGGCCTGCTTCTGCGACAGCGCGCTGATCAGGCCCAAACGCCGCACCTTCTTCGGCAGGTCGAAGCCGTGGTCGCGCACCACCGGGCCATGCACCACGCCGCCGGTGCGAAACTGCGGCGAACGCAGCGAGCCCTGGCGGGCATTGCCGGTGCCCTTCTGCTTATACGGCTTCTTCGTCGTGCCGGAAACCTCACCCATGCCCTTGATCTTGTGGGTGCCGGCCCGGCGCTTCATCAGCTGCCATTGGATGACCCGGGCGATGATGTCCATCCGCGGCGCCGCCCCGAACAGCTCGTCCGGAAGGTCGGCCTGCCCGGCAGAACCGCCGTCCAATGTTTTGATCTCGATCTGCATCGTGTTGTCCTCAGGACTCGGCGGGAGCCGACGCCGGCTCCGCGTCCGCCGCGCCACGCACCGCGGCCGGGAACGGCGCGTCGGGGTGCCGCTTCTTCTTGATCGCGTCGCGCACCAGCACAAAGCCGTTCTTGGCGCCCGGCACCGCGCCGCGCACCATCAACAGGCCGCGCCCGGCATCGACGCCCGCCACTTCGACGTTCAGCGTGGTGACCCGATCCTGGCCCAAATGGCCCGCCATCTTCTTGTTCTTGAACGTCTTGCCGGGATCCTGCCGGTTGCCGGTCGAACCATGACTGCGGTGGCTGACGGACACGCCGTGCGAGGCCTCGAGACCGCGGAAGTTCCAGCGCTTCATGCCGCCAGCGAAGCCCTTGCCCTTGCTCACCCCGCAAACGTCGATCTTCTGCCCGACCACGAAATGGTCGGCCGTGATCACCTGTCCCGCTTCGAGCAGCGCATCGGCGGCGCAGCGGAACTCGACCAGCTTGGCCTTTGGCTCCACCTTGACCCGAGCGTAGTGGCCCTTGTTGGGCTGGCTCACGTTCTTCACCTTTGCCGTGCCCCAGCCGAGCTGCAGCGCGCTGTAGCCGTCGCGCTCCTCGGTGCGAACGTCGACCACCTGCACCTCGTCGAGATGCAGGACGGTCACCGGGACGTGGGTGCCGTCATCCTTGAAGATCCGGGTCATGCCGAGCTTCTTCGCGACGAGACCGGTCCGCCCGTTGCCGATGGTCATGCTATCGGCCTCCCTTAAAGCTTAATCTCGACGTCCACGCCGCTGGCAAGGTCGAGCTTCATCAGCGCGTCCACCGTCTGCGGCGTGGGTTCGACGATGTCGAGCAACCGGCGATGGGTCCGGATCTCGAACTGCTCGCGGCTCTTCTTGTCGACGTGCGGCGACCGGTTCACCGTGAACCGCTCGATGTGCGTGGGCAGCGGGATCGGCCCCCGAACGCGCGCGCCGGTCCGCTTCGCCGTGTTCACGATCTCCCGCGTGCTGTTGTCCAGCACACGGTGATCGTACGCCTTCAGGCGAATGCGGATGTTCTGGTTGTCCATCGTACTCTTATCCGTTCAGGGGCGTGCCGTGTGTCGCGTTACTGGGTGATGCTCGCGACGACGCCAGCGCCGACCGTCCGGCCACCCTCGCGGATGGCGAAGCGCAAACCGTCATCCATGGCGATCGGCGCGATCAACGTCACGTCCATCGACACGTTGTCGCCCGGCATCACCATCTCCGTTCCGCTCGGCAGCTCGACCACGCCCGTCACGTCGGTGGTGCGGAAGTAAAACTGCGGCCGGTAGTTGGTGAAGAACGGCGTGTGCCGGCCACCCTCTTCCTTCGTCAGGATGTAGGCCTCGGCCTTGAACTTCGTGTGCGGCGTGATCGTGCCGGGCTTGGCCAGAACCTGGCCGCGCTCCACGTCCTCGCGCTTGGTGCCGCGCAGCAGGGCGCCGATGTTGTCGCCAGCCTCGCCGCGATCCAGCAGCTTGCGGAACATCTCGACGCCGGTGACGATCGTCTTGGTGGTGTTGCGGATACCGACGATCTCGACCTCGTCGCCGACGTTCACCACGCCGCGCTCGATGCGGCCGGTCACCACCGTACCTCGGCCCGAGATGCTGAACACGTCCTCGATCGGCATCAGGAAGGGGCGATCGGTCGCACGCGCCGGCTGCGGGATGTATTTGTCCACCTCGGCCATCAACTGCAACACCGCCTGTTCGCCGAGCTCGGGGTTCTTGTCCTCGAGCGCCATCAGCGCCGAACCCTTGATGATCGGGATATCGTCACCGGGGAACTGGTAGGAGCTCAGCAGCTCGCGCACTTCCATCTCCACGAGCTCGAGCAGCTCGGGGTCGTCCACCATGTCGACCTTGTTCAGGAACACGACCAGCGCCGGCACGCCGACCTGACGGGCGAGCAGAATGTGCTCGCGGGTTTGCGGCATCGGGCCATCGGCGGCCGACACCACCAGGATCGCGCCGTCCATCTGCGCAGCACCGGTGATCATGTTCTTCACGTAGTCGGCGTGGCCGGGGCAGTCGACGTGGGCGTAGTGGCGGTTCGCCGTCTCATACTCGACGTGCGCGGTCGAGATGGTGATGCCGCGGGCCCGCTCCTCGGGCGCCTTGTCGATCTGGTCGTAGGCAGTGAACGTCGCGCCGCCGGACTTGGCGAGGATCTTGGTGATCGCCGCCGTCAGCGACGTCTTGCCATGGTCCACGTGACCGATGGTGCCGATGTTGCAGTGCGGCTTGTTCCGCTCGAATTTCGCCTTGGCCATCTCGTCTCTCCATCGCCCGCCTGCGGCGGCGTCAGATTAAAAGGTCATCCGCCGGGGGCGGCGTCTCGGAAGGCGTCGCGTTGGTCGGCGGCGCCCGAACTACAGCTTACAGGATCGTTAAACCAGAACTACCAACGGTAATGGCTGAAGGCTTTGTTCGCCTCGGCCATCCGATGGGTGTCTTCGCGCTTCTTAACCGCCGAACCGCGGTTGTTGACGGCGTCGTGCAGCTCGTTGGAGAGCCGCTCTTCCATCGTGTGCTCACCCCGCTTGCGGGCACTGTCGATCAGCCAGCGGATCGCCAAGGCCTGGCGACGGTCCGTGCGGACCTCGACCGGCACCTGGTAGGTGGCGCCGCCGACCCGGCGGGACCGCACCTCGACGGCGGGCTTCACGTTGTCCAGCGCCTCGTGGAACATCCGCACCGGATCGGCTTGCGGACCGCCGCGCTTCTTCAGCACTTCCATAGCGCCATAGACGATCGTCTCGGCGGCGCTCTTCTTGCCATCATACATCAGCGCGTTCATGAAGCGCGTCACCACGACATCACCGAACTTCGCGTCCGGCAGGATCTCGCGTCGAACGGCCTTGCGGCGTCGGCTCATCTCGCCCTCCCTCTACTTCGGCCGCTTGGCGCCATACAGCGACCGGCGCTGACGACGCTTCGGCAAGCCCTGGGTGTCGAGCACGCCGCGCAGGATGTGGTATCGCACGCCCGGCAAGTCCTTGACGCGGCCGCCGCGAATCAGCACGACGCTGTGCTCCTGCAAGTTGTGGCCTTCGCCGGGGATGTAGCTGACCACTTCGTAGCCATTGGTCAGGCGCACCTTGGCGACCTTACGCAGCGCCGAGTTCGGCTTCTTCGGCGTCGTCGTATAGACGCGCGTGCAAACGCCGCGCTTCTGCGGGCAGCCCTCGAGGGCCGGCACCTTGTTCCGCTTCGGCGCGGGCTCGCGCCCGGCGGCAATCAACTGGTTGATGGTCGGCATACGCCTCTTCCGATCCTTGTCCTGTTCGCGTCGCCCGAGCATGCAAGGCATGCCGCCGATCACAGAAATGCTCGCAGCCCGGGGATCTCCCCGTCCGCGATGCCAGCTTGACCCATGACCTGAGCCGACCCTGCGGCCGGCGGCGCCATGCGCGGTTCTGTAAACAGCGACCTGCCCGAATGATCGGGTTCGTCGAGGGCGCGATCCCTACGCCCGTGTCATGCGGACGTCAACACTTGTTCGCCGGTGGAGGCTCAATTCGCAGTGCAAAGCCGCATTGCAGCGGCGCGTCAGCCGGCCACCCGCGTCAGCAAAGCCCGCAACGCGTCGGGCCGGACCGCGTCCCAGCCGGTGTAGGGGTGTTCCGTTACAGCGACCAGCGACAGCGACACGGTCGAGACGAACAAGTAAGTCCCGATCGCGATCGGCAGGGAGCGGCGCCGGTCCAGGTGGACGATTATGATCGAGAACGCCCCGGCCGTGTAGAGCAGGAACAAGGCGCCCCAGCGCACCGCGTCGCCATATAGGCTGCCGGCGACCAAGCGGGCGGTCCGCCCTTGCTGCATCCCGTCCAGCCGGTCCTGCACCGATCGCCAAGCCGGGCCGAGGGTGCCGCCTTCGACCAGGCCTTGCGCGACCGCCGTCCGAACCCGGTCGAGCGACGCGCCGGCCGCGGCGCTCGCCTTCACGTTGTGGCCGCCCCATTCCTCGTTGAGCGAGCGGTCCAGGTACTCCCCCACGGCTTGCCGCGCTAGGGCGGCGGCAGTCGTGCCCTTGGCCTCGATCGCGCCCAGCAACGGCAGGATAGCGGCCGTCTCCTGCGACTCGCGCAGCAGCGCCGCCACCGCCGCGTCGTTGCGCCGCCAGGCGTCCAGCGCGGTGAACGACAGCAGCAGGGCAAATAGGCCGACCACCGCGCTCAGTATCGGCGTATGCGGCGCCGATGCCGGCCCGAGCCGAAACGCGCCGAACACCGTCCCCCACAGCAGCACGGTGACACCGCCGCACATGCCGAGCACGCAAAGGAAGATGGTGCCCGGCGGCCACAGGAACACCGGAAGGGTGATCTCGTCGATCGTCACGAACAGCCTCCGTCGCGGTGACCGGGATGAGGCCCGGTCAGGTACGACGGATCGTGGCACTGGAGCACTCCCGAGCCAAATGGCTCGGGAGTGCTCCAGCATCGTGAGAAAAGAGCAGCACCAGACTAAACGACTCCGTTGGGTCGGATGCTGCTCCATCAAAACGATGCGGCAACGCTGTCACGCTGCCGCATCGCTTATTGGCCGCTGGCCTACTCGGCCGCTTCGATCGCCGGCGTCTCCGGGCGCAACCGCGCCTGGTCGCGTCCAGCCGCCACCTGGCGGAGTCGGTTCATCACCGAACCCGTGCCCGCCGGAATGAGCCGCCCGACGATCACGTTCTCCTTCAGCCCGAGCAGATTGTCGACCTTGCCCGCGGTCGCGGCCTCGGTCAGCACCCGCGTAGTCTCCTGGAACGAGGCCGCGCTGATGAAGGATTGCGTCTGTAGGCTCGCCTTGGTGATGCCTTGCAGCACCGGCATGGCAACCGCCGGGCGCTCTTCCTCCTTCAGCCGCTTCTCGTTCTCCGCCTCGAACTCGAGGCGGTCGACCTGTTCGCCCTGCAGGTAGGTCGTATCCCCGGCTTCGAGGATCTCCACCTTCTGCAGCATCTGCCGGACGATGACCTCGATGTGCTTGTCATTGATCTTCACGCCCTGCAGCCGGTAGACGTCCTGGATTTCGTTGACCAGGTAGTCCGACAAGCGCCTCGACGCCCAGCACCTTGAGGATGTCGTGCGGCACGCGCGGACCGTCGACCAACGGGTCGCCACGGCGGACGAAGTCGCCCTCCTGCACCGAGACATGCTTGCCCTTCGGGATGAGATACTCGGTTTCCTCGCTGGTCTCGTCGTTCTTGACGATGACCCGGCGCTTCGCCTTGTAGTCCTTCCCGAACTCCACCCGGCCATCCATCTCGGCGATGATCGCGTGGTCCTTGGGCCGCCGCGCTTCGAACAGCTCCGCCACCCGCGGCAAACCGCCGGTGATGTCGCGGGTCTTGCTGCCCTCGCGCGGGATCCGCGCCAGCACGTCGCCGGCTGCCACCTGCGCCCCGTTCTCGACAGAGAGGATCGAGTCGGGGTTGAGGAAGTAGCGCGCCTCTGCCCCGTTCGGCAGCTTCAGCACCTCGCCGTTGTCGTCCTTGAGCTGCAGCCGAGGCCGTAGGTCGACGCCCTTGGCGTTCTGCTTGTAGTCCACCACCACGCGCGAGGTGAGCCCAGTGACCTCGTCCACCCGTTCCACCAAGGTAACGCCGTCGAGCAGGTCGAGGAACTCCACCCGGCCGCCGCGCTCGGTCAGGATCGGCAGCGTGTAGGGGTCCCACTCCGCCAGCTTCTGCGTCCGATGCACGGCCGACCCATCGTCGGCCAGCAGCCGGGCGCCGTACGGCACCCGGAAGCGCGCCCGCTCACGGCCCTTATCGTCCCGCAGCACCATCTCGCAGTTGCGCGACATGACCACGGGAACGCCGGACGAGTTGTTGACGACGTTGCGGTTGTTGATCTGCACCGTGCCGTCATGGCTCGCTTCGACCGCGCTCACCTCGGCGCCGCGCTGGGCGGCGCCGCCGATGTGGAAGGTGCGCATGGTCAACTGCGTGCCGGGCTCGCCGATCGATTGGGCAGCGATAACGCCCACCGCCTCGCCGATGTTGACCGGCGTGCCGCGGGCGAGGTCCCGCCCGTAGCAGGCGCCGCAGCAGCCGACCCGGCTGTCGCAGGTCAGCACCGAGCGGATCTTGACCGTCTCGACGCCCTTGGACTCGAGCAGATCCGCCTCAGGCTCCTCGATCAGCGTGTTGCGCGAGACCAGCACGGCGTTGCTGACTGGATCCATCACGTCCTCGGCCGTGGTGCGGCCCAGGATGCGCTCGGCCAGGCTGCTCACCACCTCGCCGCCGTCCATCACGGCCGCGACCGTGAGGCCGCGCTCGGTGCCGCAATCCGGCTCGACGATGATGCAGTCCTGGGCGACGTCGACCAGGCGCCGGGTCAGGTAGCCGGAGTTCGCCGTCTTCAACGCCGTGTCCGCGAGGCCCTTGCGGGCGCCGTGGGTGGAGTTGAAGTACTCGAGGACTGACAGGCCCTCCTTGAAGTTGGCGATGATCGGCTGCTCGATGATCTCGCCCGAGGGCTTGGCCATCAAACCGCGCATGCCGGCCAGCTGACGCATTTGCGCCGGCGAGCCACGCGCACCGGAATGGCTCATCATCCACACGGAGTTGGTTGGCGTGCCGATCTCCTGCTTGCTGATCTCCTTCATCATCGCACCGGCCACCTCATCGGTGCAGCGCGACCAGGCATCGACGACCTTGTTGTAGCGCTCGCCTGCGGTGATCAGGCCGTCCTGATACTGCTGCTCGAACTCCTTCACCTCGGTCTGCGTCTTGAGGATCAACTCGCCCTTGTTGTCGGGGATGATCAAGTCGTCTTTGCCGAAGCTTAGCCCGGCCCGGGCGGCCTGGCCGAAGCCGAGCCCCATGAGCCGGTCGGCGAAGATCACGCATTCCTTCTGGCCGCAATGCCGGTAGACGGCGTCGATCACGTCGGAAACGTTCTTCTTCGTCAGCTGTCGGTTGATCAAGCTGAACGGCACGTTGGCATTTTGCGGCAGGATGTTGGCGATCAGCATCCGGCCCGGCGTGGTGACCACGACTTGACGCAGCTTATTGCCCTCCGCGTCCACCGTGTGCCAGCGGGCGCGGATCTTGTCGTGCAGCTTGATCGCCTTGGCCTGCAGCGCGAACTCGATCTCGCCGACGCTGCCGAACGCCGAGGTCTTCTGCTCCTCGGTCGCGCGAAACTCCGGCGTTTCCAGGCTCAGGTAATACAGTCCGAGCACGATATCCTGGCTTGGCACGATAATCGGCTTGCCGTTGGCCGGGCTAAGGATGTTGTTGGTCGACATCATCAGCACGCGCGCTTCCAACTGCGCCTCGAGGCTCAGCGGCACGTGCACAGCCATCTGGTCGCCGTCGAAATCGGCGTTGAACGCGGTGCACACCAGCGGATGCAACTGGATCGCCTTGCCTTCGATCAGCACCGGCTCGAACGCCTGGATGCCCAGGCGGTGCAGTGTCGGCGCCCGGTTGAGCATGACGGGATGCTCGCGGATCACCTCTTCCAAGATGTCCCACACCTCCGGCCGCTCCTTCTCCACCATCCGCTTCGCGGCTTTGATGGTCGTAGCGTGCCCGTACTTCTCTAACTTCGAGTAAATGAACGGCTTGAACAGCTCGAGCGCCATCTTCTTCGGCAGCCCGCACTGATGCAGCTTCAGCTCCGGCCCGACCACGATGACCGAGCGGCCCGAGTAGTCCACGCGCTTGCCCAGCAGGTTCTGCCGGAACCGGCCCTGCTTGCCCTTCAGCATGTCCGACAGCGACTTCAGCGGCCGCTTGTTGGCGCCGGTGATGGCCCGGCCGCGACGGCCGTTGTCGAACAGTGCGTCCACGCTCTCCTGCAGCATGCGCTTCTCGTTGCGCACGATGATGTCGGGCGCGCGCAACTCGATCAGCCGCTTCAACCGGTTGTTGCGGTTGATCACCCGGCGATACAGGTCGTTCAGGTCCGACGTCGCGAACCGGCCGCCATCGAGCGGCACCAGGGGGCGCAGCTCGGGTGGAATCACCGGCACATGCGTCAGGATCATCCATTCCGGGCTGGCGCCGCTTTCCGCGAACGCCTCGATCAGCTTCAGCCGCTTGACCAGCTTTTTGCGCTTGGCTTCGGAGGTCGTCTCCTTCAGCTCGGCGCGCAGCCGCACCTTGTCGGCGTCCGCGTCGATCGCGTGCAGCACCTTCTTGATGGCTTCGGCGCCGATGCCGACCTCGAACTCCTCGCCGAACTCATCCTGCTTGGCGGCCAGCGCGTCCTCGGTCAGCAGCTGGAACATCTTGAGGTCGGTAACGCCGGGGTCGAGCACCACGTAGCTCTCGAAGTACAGGATCTTCTCGAGTTCCTTCAGCGTCAGGTCGACCATCAGGCCGATCCGGCTGGGCAGCGACTTCAGGAACCAGATGTGGGCGACCGGGCTTGCGAGCTCGATGTGGCCCATCCGCTCGCGCCGCACCTTGGCCAGCGTCACCTCGACGCCACACTTCTCGCAGATGATGCCGCGGAACTTCATGCGCTTGTACTTGCCGCACAGGCACTCGTAGTCCTTGATCGGACCGAAGATGCGGGCGCAGAACAGCCCGTCCCGCTCAGGCTTGAAGGTGCGGTAGTTGATGGTCTCGGGCTTCTTGATCTCGCCGTAGGACCAGCTCTTGATCTGCTCCGGGCTGGCGATCTGGATCTTGATCTGGTCGAACGTGACCGTTGAGCCAGCCTGGCCCAGGATCTTCATCAGTTCGTTCATGCGTCGAACCTTTCAGCAAAGAAACGCGGCCGGCTGGAACGCCGGCCGCCATAGCGACGTGTGGTCGAGTTAAGCGGGCCGGTTGTCCAAGTCGACGTTCAGGCCCAACGACTTCAATTCTTTCACCAGCACGTTGAAGCTTTCCGGAATGCCGGCCTCGAACGTGTCCTGCTCGCGCACGATCGCCTCGTAGACCTTGGTGCGGCCCGACACGTCGTCGGACTTCACCGTCAGCATTTCCTGCAAGGTGTAGGCGGCGCCGTACGCCTCCAACGCCCAGACCTCCATCTCACCGAAGCGCTGACCGCCGAACTGCGCCTTGCCGCCCAGCGGCTGCTGGGTGACGAGCGAGTACGGACCGATCGACCGCGCGTGGATCTTGTCGTCTACCAGGTGATGCAGCTTCAACATGTAGATGTAGCCGACCGTCACCTTGCGCTCGAACGTCTCGCCGGTCCGCCCGTCGGTCAGGTACACCTGCCCCGACGTGTTCAGCCCGGCCTTCGTCAGCATGCCCTCGATGTCGGACATGCGGGCGCCGTCGAACACCGGCGTCGCGATCGGGATGCCCTTCTTGAGGTTGTCGCATAGCTCGAACAGCTGCTCCGTGCTCATCGGCTCGATCTGCGTCGCGAACACCTCCTCGCCGTAGATGTCGCGCAGCTGGTCGAGCAACGCCTGCCGCTCGGCCCCGGTGCGGCGATATTCGTCCACCAGATGACCGATCTGCTTGCCCAACGAGGCGCAGGCCCAGCCGAGATGCGTCTCGAGGATTTGGCCGACGTTCATCCGGCTCGGCACGCCGAGCGGATTGAGCACGAGGTCCACGTGGGTGCCGTCCTCGAGGAACGGCATGTCCTCGACCGGCGTCACCCGCGACACGACGCCCTTGTTGCCGTGACGACCGGCCATCTTGTCGCCGGGCTGCAGCTTGCGCTTCACCGCTACGAACACCTTGACCATCTTCATCACGCCCGGCGGGAGCTCGTCGCCCCGCTGCAGCTTCTCGACCTTGCCGTCAAAGCGGGCCTGCAGCTTCCCGACGGCCGCGTCGAACTCGCGCTTCAGCGTCTCGATCTCGGCCATCACGCTGTCCTCGGTGACGCCGATGTGCCGCCAAGCGCCGCGCGGATGCTCGGCCAGCAGCGCCTCGTCAATCACCGTCCCCGACTTGATGCCCTTGAACCCGCCGGCAGCCTTGCGGCCCAGCAGCTTCTCGCGCAGCCGGTTCAGGAACGACCGCTCCTGGATGGCCCGCTCGTCGTCGCGGTCCTTGGCCAGGCGCTCGATCTCGGAGCGCTCGATCGCCATCGCGCGCTCGTCCTTGTCGACGCCGCGGCGGCTGAACACCCGCACGTCAACGATCGTGCCGGTGACGCCCGGGGGCAGCTTCAGCGACGTGTCGCGCACGTCCGAGGCCTTCTCGCCGAAGATGGCTCGGAGCAGCTTCTCCTCCGGCGTCATCGGGCTCTCGCCCTTCGGCGTTACCTTGCCGACCAGGATGTCGCCCGGGTTCACTTCGGCGCCGATGTAGACGATCCCGGCCTCGTCGAGGTTCTTCAGCGCTTCCTCGCCGACGTTCGGGATATCGCGGGTGATCTCCTCCTGGCCGAGCTTGGTGTCGCGCGCCATCACCTCGAATTCCTCGATGTGGATCGAGGTGAACACGTCATCCCGGGCGATCCGCTCGCTGATCAGGATGCTGTCTTCGAAGTTGTAGCCGTTCCAAGGCATGAACGCGCACAGCACGTTCCGTCCCAGCGCCAACTCGCCCAGCTCCGTGCTCGGACCGTCGGCGATGATGTCGCCGATCGCCACCCGGTCGCCGACGCGAACCAGCGGACGCTGGTTGATGCAGGTCGACTGATTGGAGCGCATGTACTTGCGCAGCCGGTAGATGTCGACGCCATGCGTGGTGCCGTCATCCGCGGTGGCACGCACGACGATGCGGGCACCGTCGATCTGATCGACGATGCCGGGCCGCCGGGCGACGATGGTAGCGCCGCTGTCGCGGGCGACCGCCGCCTCCATGCCGGTGCCGACCAATGGCGCATCGGCGCGGATCAGCGGCACCGCTTGCCGCTGCATGTTCGAGCCCATCAGCGCCCGGTTGGCATCGTCGTTCTCGAGGAACGGGATCAGCGCCGCCGCCACCGACACCAACTGCCGCGGCGACACGTCGACCGCCGTCACGTCCTCGGGCTTGACCAAGCGGAAGTCGCCCTGCCGCCGGACCGAGACCAGCTCGTTGGTGAACTTGCCGCCGCCGTCGGTCGGCGCGTCCGCCTGCGCGACGACGAGCTTTTCTTCCTCCATGGCCGAGAGATACTTCCAGCCCTCTTGTACGACGCCCTCCTTAACGAGACGATAAGGGGTCTCGATGAAGCCATACTTATTGACCTTGGCGTAGGTCGCGAGGCTGTTGATCAAGCCGATGTTCGGGCCTTCCGGCGTCTCGATCGGGCAGATGCGGCCGTAATGCGTCGGGTGCACGTCGCGCACCTCGAAGCCGGCGCGCTCGCGCGTCAGACCGCCCGGGCCAAGCGCCGAGAGGCGGCGCTTATGCGTCACCTCGGACAGCGGATTGGTCTGGTCCATGAACTGGCTCAGCTGCGAAGAGCCGAAGAACTCCCGCACCGCGGCGGCGGCCGGCTTGGCGTTGATCAGGTCGTGCGGCATCACCGTGTCGATGTCGACGCTGCCCATGCGCTCGCGAATCGCCCGCTCCATGCGCAGCAGGCCGAGCCGATACTGATTCTCCATCAACTCGCCCACCGAACGCACCCGGCGATTTCCGAGATTGTCAATGTCGTCAATGGTTCCGCGGCCGTCCTTCAGCTCGCACATGATCTTGACGGTCTTGAGGATGTCCTCCTTGCGCAGCACCCGCATGGTGTCGGGCGCGTCCACGCCGAGGCGCATGTTCATCTTCACCCGGCCCACGGCGCTCAGGTCGTAGCGGTCGGGGTCGAAGAACAGGCCGCGGAACAGCGCTTCGGCCGTTTCCGGCGTCGGCGGCTCGCCGGGGCGCATGACGCGGTAGATGTCCACCAGCGCGTCGTCGCGGTTGGTGTTCTTGTCAACCGCCAGCGTATTGCGTACCCAGGGCCCGTTCGACTGATCCACCGCCAGCGTCGGCAGGCTGGTGATGCCGGCATCCTCCAGCGCGGACAGGCGCGCTTCGGCCAGCTCCTCGCCGGCCTCGGCGAAGATCTCACCCGTCTGCTCGTTGACCATGTCGATGGCAACGTAGCGTCCCAGCAGGTCCGCCCGGCCCACCAGCACCGTCTTGGTCTGCTCGGCCACCTTGCGGGCGGTGCGCGCCGTCAGCTTGGCGCCGGCTTCGGCAACGGTCTGCCCGGTATCGGCGTCCACCAGCGGTTCCGCCAGCGTGATGCCGCGGTAGGCGTCGGCCTCGAACGGGCGCGCCCAACCCTTCGGCGTGCGGGTGAACACGACCTGATTGTAGAAGTAGGTCAGGATCTCTTCGGAATCCATGCCGCGGATTTCGCCGATATCCACGGTCTCGCCGTTGGCGACGCGGTCGGCCCGCAGCGCCTCGGTCGCGGTGCTCTCGAGCGCATACAGCAGCGTCGTGACCGGCAGCTTCCGCTTGCGGTCGATGCGGACGTAGACGAGGTCCTTGCTGTCGAACTCAAAGTCGAGCCACGAGCCGCGATACGGAATGACCCGCGCGGCAAACAGATACTTCCCGCTGCTGTGCGTCTTGCCCTTGTCGTGGTCGAAGAACACGCCGGGGCTGCGGTGCATCTGGCTGACGATGACCCGCTCGGTGCCGTTGATGATGAAGGTGCCGTTGTCGGTCATGAGCGGCATGTCGCCCATGTAGACCGGCTGCTCCTTGATGTCGCGGATCGACCGCGCGCCGGTGTCCTCGTCGAGGTCCCAAACGATCAGACGGAGGATGACCTTCAGCGGCGCCGCAAAGTTGAGGCCGCGCTGGATGCATTCCTCGACGTCGTATTTCGGCTCCTCAAGCTCGTAATGCACGAACTCGAGCCGTCCGCGACCGGCGAAGTCGTCGATCGGGAAGACGGACTTGAACACTTCCTGCAGTCCGGTTTGGGTGCGGCTGTCCGGGGGCACCACCATCTGCAGAAACGCTTCATAACTTGCCCGCTGCACGTCGATCAGGTTAGGCATCGGCGCCACTTCCGGGATCCGCCCAAAGCTCTTGCGGATGCGCTTCTGTCCCGTGAACGACTTGCTGATCGCGTTCATCGCTAATCCTTGACCCAGAGTTACATCCGGCGAGAGTCTGCCCGCCTGGATGGAATGCACGTCCGTGGCCTGGAAACCCCCGACCACCGGGGTCGTTACCTCGACTGTTAGCAGGGAATTACCGGCCAACGCATCTGGAAACGGTTGAGCGGGCGGCAACCTGATGGTTCCCGCCCGCCCTTATCGTCTATGGCCCGGCAGCGCGCCGCCGGGCGAGTAGCACTACTTGACCTCGACAGCGGCGCCCTGATCCTCGAGCTGCTTCCTCAGTTTCGCCGCCTCGTCCTTGTTCACGCCTTCCTTGACGGTCTTCGGCGCGCCCTCGACGAGATCCTTGGCTTCCTTCAACCCGAGACCGGTGATGGTCCGGATTTCCTTGATCACGTTGATCTTCTTCTCGCCGGCCTTCGCCAGGATCACCGTGAACTCGGTCTGCTCCTCGACCGGGGCGGCCGGAGCAGCGGCGCCACCACCGGCTGCGGCGACGGCGACCGGCGCCGCGGCGCTCACGCCCCATTTCTCTTCGAGCATCTTCGACAACTCGGCGGCTTCCAGCACCGTGAGCTTGCTCAGTTCTTCTACGAGATTTGCCAAATCGGCCATATCAGTCTTCCTTATCTAGACCCTGAGTGGTTCCAAACAAGGCCACGCCAGTGACCCTGTCCTATATTGATCGGCTTCGTGGTCGGCTACGCGGCGCTCAGGCCGCTTCCGCCTCGTCCTTCTTGGCGTAGGCCCCAAAGACCCGGGCGAGTTGTCCAGCCGGCGCGGCGAGCACGCCCGCGACCCGCGTGGCGGGGGTTTGCAGCAACCCCACCAGCGATGCGCGCAGCGCGTCGAGCGACGGCAGTTCGGCCAGTGCCTTGATCCCATCCGCATTGAGCGTTTGGGTGCCAAGGGCGCCGCCGAGCACGACGAACTTCTCGTTGGTCTTGGCGTAGTCCACCGCCGTCTTCGCCACCGCCACCGGGTCCTCCGACCACGCGAGCGCGGTCGGTCCCTTCAGCAACGGCGAAATGCCGGTGAACCGGGTCCCATCCAGGGCGAGGCTGGCCAACCGGTTCTTCGCGACCTTGTAGGTCGAACCCGATGCCCGCATCCGGCGACGCAGATCCGAAACCTCGGCCACCGTCATGCCCTTGTTCAGGGTGACGACGACCATGTTCGTCTCTGCGA
Organism: uncultured Alphaproteobacteria bacterium; assembly: GCA_963792675.1. Classification (GTDB taxonomy): domain Bacteria; phylum Pseudomonadota; class Alphaproteobacteria; order Acetobacterales; family Acetobacteraceae; genus JBBROS01. The sequence continues at coordinate 2,010,844 of CAWBWT010000002.1, read as the reverse complement.
AGACCTGACCGAGCACGGATACGAACTCGCGCTTCTCCGTACGGTCCAAAACCCGTCTCCTGCTGGCCGGTGCGCGTGTGGACCGCGCCTCGGCCGGGTTGCCCCGGCGCCGCCACCATGGCGGCGCCGCGCCTGTCCGGGGCCGGGCGCCACGCGCTCGGACCCTGTAGCCGGAACCGCTCGGGCCTGGGGTGCAGGCACCCGCAAACCTTCGCTTCCCCGTCTCCACGCGCGGGCCGGAGCCCTTTACTGCTCCCGAAGAAGCGACGTGTGGTCTTGGACAGGTTCGGGGCGATGCAAGCACCGCCCCTGCGCACCGGCCTGCGTGACCTCGCGCGCTGCGCGACGCCACGGGACCGGTGTATTTCGTCAGACGGCCGCGAGGCTCGCCACGTCCAGCCGCACGCCCGGCCCCATCGTGGAGCTGAGCGAGGCCCGCTGCAGGTAGGTGCCCTTGGCACCTGCCGGCTTGGCCTTCTGGATCGCATCCACCAGCGCCCGCACGTTCTCGGCCAGCTTCTGATCGTCGAAGCTCGCCTTGCCGATGCCGGCGTGAATGATGCCGGCCTTCTCGGCGCGGAACTCCACCTGGCCGCTCTTGGCCGCCGTCACAGCGCCCTTCACGTCCATCGTCACCGTGCCGAGCTTCGGGTTCGGCATCAGCCCGCGCGGGCCGAGGATCTTACCCAACCGGCCCACCAGCGCCATCATGTCAGGTGTCGCGATGCAGCGGTCAAAGCCGAAGGTGCCGCCCTGCACCTGCTCGGCAAGGTCCTCGGCGCCCACCACGTCGGCGCCGGCCGCACGCGCCTCGTCGGCCTTGGGGCCGCGCGCGAACACGCCGACCCGCAGCGTCTTGCCGGTGCCGTTCGGCAGGCTGATCAGCCCGCGCACCATCTGGTCGGCATGGCGCGGGTCAATACCGAGGTTCATGCTGAGTTCGACCGTCTCGTCGAACTTGGCTTTCGCGTTGGAGCGCACCAGCGCGATCGCCTCGTCCAGCCCGTAGCTCTTGCTGCGGTCAAACGTGGCGTAGCCGGCCTTCAGGCGCTTGTCGTGTGCCATCGGATCAGCCCTCCACCACGGCCAAGCCCATCGAGCGGGCGCTGCCGACCAGCATCCGCACTGCGGCGTCGCTGTCGTTGGCGTTCATGTCCTTCATTTTGGTTTCGGCGATCTCACGCAGCTGCGTCATCGTGACCCGGCCCACGGTCGCGCCCTTACCGGGGGTCGTGGTGCCTTTGGTGATGCCCGCCGCCTTCTTGAGGAAGTGCGTGTTGGGCGGCGTCTTCATCACGAAAGTGAAAGAGCGGTCACCGAAAGCGGTGATCACCACCGGGGTCGGCGTGCCGGGTTCGAGACCCTGGGTCGCCGCGTTGAATTCCTTCACGAACTGCATGATGTTCAGCCCGCGCTGACCGAGCGCCGGGCCGACCGGCGGCGACGGGTTTGCCTTGCCGGCGGGGATCTGCAGTTTGATATAGCCGACGATTTTCTTGGCCAAGAGCCTGCACCTTCCAGGTTGCAGGACCGCGGTTCATGACGGATCGTGCCCGCCGTTCGGCAGCACCAACCCTCCCGCGCTCCAGAGTGAGGGCGGGCGTATAGCGGAGCAGGCGCGGGTCGTCCAGCATTTTCGCGCAATGCTGACTGGCCTTTGGCGTTAGGGTCGTTATACAGACCCCATCGTTCGTGACGCAAAGGTTTCCACCATGGCTCCCAGCCCCGGCACCAAGCCCGCCCCGACGCCTCGTTTCAACGAGACCGCGATCGCCATCGGCGCATCCTTCGTGATCGCGGCGGTGCTCGCGACGGTCGTCACCGGCAATCCGCTGCGTGCGATGCAGCTTGCCTACACCGATTACAGCAACACTCCGGCCACCGGCGAAGCCAAGGCCTCGACGACCCGTGCGCCGGCAACCGCCACCCAGCCCGATGCAAAGCCGTCGGCAACGGATACAAAGACCAACGGCTAAGGACGAGTTCGCCGCGAACTCGACCGCGGATCCCTCGCCGTGTCTGTGCCTTGCCCCGGCGTCGAGGGATACCCGGGCAAGCCCGGGCATGACGTTCAATCGATCTTAGCGTCTCGTCAGGCGCCGGCCAGCGTCATCCCGTCGATGCGCACCGTCGGCGCGTCGGTCCCACGGCGGAATCGCAAGTCATTCGCCGGGACCATTGCCATGAACATCTCCGGCAGCGTGCCGGCCACCGTGATCTCCGCCACGGGCTCGGCGAGGGCGCCGTCGCGGATCATGAAACCCGAAGCGCCACGGCTGTAGTCGCCCGTCAAGCCGTTGATGGCCGATCCCATCATCTCAGTGACGTAGAGGCCTTCCTTGATGTCGGCCATCAGCTCCGCCGGGCTCATCGAGCCGGGCTCCAGCCACAGGTTGGTGGCCGAGGGACTCGGCGGGCCGCCGGTGCCGCGGGCGGCGTGGCCGGTGGTCTTGAGGCCAAGCTGGCGCGCGGTGTGGCTGTCGAGCAGCCAGGTGGTGAGCACGCCATCCTCGATGATGGCACGGGCGGCGGTCGGCACGCCCTCGCCGTCGAACGGCCGGCTGCGCAGGCCACGGCGGCGGCGCGGGTCGTCGCGGACCACGATCCCGGACGCAAACACCCGCTGCCCCAGCTTCTCCTTGAGGAAGCTGGTGCCCCGCGCGATGGCGCTGCCGTTGATCGCCCCCAGCAAGTGGCCGAGCAGGCTGGTGGAGACGCGCGGATCGTACACGACCGGCAGCTTCGCCGTGCGCGGCCGGGTCGGGTTCAACCGGGCCAGCGCCTTTTCCGCCGCGACCCGGCCGATGGCAGCGGGGTCCTCGAGGTCCGCAAGGTGGACCGCGCTCGCATAGTCGTAGTCGCGCTGCATCGCCGTCCCTTCCCCGGCGAGCGCGGTCGCCGAAACGGAATGGCCGGTGCGGGTATAGGTGCCGGCGAACCCGGCCGAGGTGACCAGCACCACCTCGTAGCGCGAATAGCCGGCGTCGGCGCCTTCGGAGTTGGTGATTCCCGCGACGGACAGCGCGGCTTCCTCGGCCGCGCTGGCCCGGGCCAGAAGGGCGGCGGCGTCGGGCTCCTGCCCGTCATCCATGTCGAGGTCGACGCCCTGCACCGCCTGCGCCTCATCGGCCAGGCCGCCATAGGGGTCCTCGGGCACGATGCGGGCCATGTCCACGGCGCGCTCGGCAAGCTGGGCGAAGCCGGCCGGATCGACCGTGGTGGACGACACGATCGCCGACCGGCGGCCGACGAACACGCGCAGTCCGACGTCGCGGCTCTCCGAACGCTCGAGCTGCTCGGTGCGTCGCAGCCGGCGCTGCACGTTGAGCGACGTGCCGGCAACCAGCACGACGTCGGCCGCATCAGCCCCGGCGGCGCGCGCACGCCCGACCAGGTCGTGCATCAGGTCGAGGCCGTTGCTCATGCGGCGAGCCGGTCCACGATCGCCGGCAGGCCCGGGATGTTCTCGGCCGGCCCCATCGCGGCCAGGGTCGGCGCGGCGCGGAAAATGCGGCGGGCGGCCCGCTGCACGTCGTCCACGGTGACGGCGGTGAGCTTGGCGACCGTCTCTGCGGTCGGGATCAGCCGGCCGAACACCTGGATCTGCCGGGCCAGCTGCTCACAGCGGCTGCCGGTGCTTTCAAGCGACATCAGCAGGTTTGCCTTGACCTGGGCCCGGGCGCGGTTGAGCTCGTCGGCGCTGACCTGCTCCTGCACCAGCCGCAGTTCCTCCAAAGTGACGGGGATCAGCTCCTTGGCCTCGTCCTCGCCGGTACCGGCGTAGATGCCGAACAGGCCGGTATCCATGAACGGCGCCGTGAACGAGTAGATGGAATAGACCAGGCCGCGCTTCTCCCGCACCTCCTGGAACAGCCGCGACGACATGCCGCCGCCGAGCAAGGTGCTGAGCAGCAGGGCCGGGTAGTAGTCGCGGTCGCCATACGGCACCGACGGGAAGCCCAGCACGACATGCACCTGGTCGAGGTCGCGCGCCTCGCGGAACTCGCCCCCGGCATACAGGCCGGGCGCGTAGGCCGGCGGCGGCTCGGACGGCAGGTCGGCGAAATGGGCCCGCACCAGGTCCACGACCCGGTCGTGCTGCAAGTTGCCGGCCGCCGCAACCACCACGTTCCGGGCGGCATAGTGGGTGCCCATGTATCCGACCAGGGCGCCGCGGCCCATCGCCTTGATGCCGCTTTCGGTGCCGAGCGTCGGGCGCCCCATCGGCTGGCTCGGAAACGCGGTCTCCTGGAAGCGGTCGAAGATGATGTCATCGGGCGTGTCGTTGGCCTGGCCGATCTCCTGCAGGATCACGCCCCGCTCCCGCTCGAGCTCCTCGGGCGCGAAGGTGCTGTGGGTCAGGATGTCGCCGATGATGTCGGCGCCGAGGGCCAGGTCTTCCTTCAGCAGCTTGACGTAGTAGGCGGTCTGCTCGCGGGCGGTGTAGGCGTTGATGTGGCCGCCGACGTTCTCGATCTCCTCGGCGATCTGTGGCGCGGTGCGGCGCTTGGTACCTTTGAAGGCCATGTGCTCGAGGAAGTGGGACGCGCCGTTCTCGGCCTCGGTCTCGTTGCGGGTGCCGCTCGCGACATAGGCGCCGAACGACACCGTCTCGACCCGGTCCATGGTTTCGGTGACGACCAGCAAGCCCGACGGCAGCCGGGTCGCGCGGACGGTGTCGCCCATCATGTCGGCAAGGGCCGCGTCTCCGATGTCGGCACGGGTGGGACCGGTCATGCAGCATTCCTTAGCGTGAAGGCGCGCACCTGGGCCTCGATGGCGTCGAGGTCGTTGGGCGCGACGGTGAAGCGTTCGTCGCGTTCATATAGGTCGGCCAGGTGCCGAGGCAGAGGGGGGCGCTGCCCGGTGGCAGCGAACATGGCGTCGGGGAACTTCGCCGGATGGGCGGTGGCGGCGGCAACCATCGGCACATGCGGGCACGGGTGCTGGCGCGCGGCGGCGATGCCGATCGCGGTGTGCGGGTCGGCGAGGTAGCCGGCCGCATGGAGGCGCCGGATCTCCGCCAGCGTTCCGTCGTCGTCCAGCTGGAACCCGTGGAACAGCCCGCGCGCCCGGTGCCAGGCGGCGTCCGGCACGTCCATCGACCCGGTGGCCCGGAACCGCTGCATGGCGGCGGCGGTCGCGGCCGGGTCACGCTCCAGCAGCTCGAACAGCAGGCGCTCGAAGTTGCTGCTGACCTGGATGTCCATCGACGGGGACAGCGACGGCTCGACGCCGGCCATGCGCATGTCGTTGCTTTGGAGGAAACGCGCCAGGATGTCGTTGCGGTTGCTGCCGACCACCAGGCGGGCGATCGGCACGCCGACCCGACGGGCCGCCCAGGCCGCGAGCACGTTGCCGAAATTGCCGGTCGGCACGCTGAACGCGACCTCGCGGTCGGGGCTGCCGAGCGCCACGGCGGCGGCCACATAGTACGGGATCTGCGCCGCGACCCGGGCCCAGTTGATGCTGTTGACCGCCGAGAGCTGCAGCTGCTCGCGGAACGGCGCGTCGGCGAACATCGCTTTCACGAGATCCTGGCAATCGTCGAACGTGCCCTCGACCGCGATGTTGGCGATGTTGGCGCTCGGCACCGTCGTCATCTGCCGCCGCTGCACCTCACTGGTGCGGCCATGCGGGTGCAGGATCACCACGTCGACCTGCGGCCGGTCACGGCATGCCTCGATCGCCGCCGAGCCGGTGTCGCCCGAGGTGGCGCCGATGATCGTGACCCGGCGCCGCTCGCGGGTCAGAACGTGGTCGAACAGCCGCCCGAGCAGCTGCATTGCGATGTCTTTGAAGGCGAGCGTCGGGCCATGGAACAGCTCCAGCGACCAAAGGTTGGTTTCGAGCTGCACCAGCGGCGCCACCGCGGGATGGTTGAAGGCCGCGTAGGAGGCGCGGCACATCTCCAGCAGGGCATCGGCCGCGACCGCCTCGCCCACGAAGGGCTGCAGCACCCGGGCGGCCAGGTCCGGATACGGCAGCCCGCGCATCGCCCGCAGGTCGGCGGGCGAGAAATGCGGCCACGTGTCCGGGACGTAGAGCCCCCCATCCTCGGCCAGCCCGGCCAGCAGCACGCCGGCAAAGTCGCGAACGGGAGCGCTGCCGCGGGTGGAGACGTATTTCATCGGGTGACGCTGTCAGTCCTTCTTGTCGGGAGACGCCTCGTCATCGTCGTCGACGATCTCGTCCTCGTCGTCTTCCTCGTCCTCGTCGTCCTGGCTCTCGTACCATTCCAGCACGTCGTCGTGGAAATCGGGATCGTTCAACAGGCGCATCGCGAGTGCCACCGCGATCTCATAAGGTTCGGGGATGTCGGTGGCGCCGTCGGGCAATTCGGTGGCCGGGACGACGCGGACGGTCATGGAGCCGTCCTCCTCGCCGACGACGAGCGCCACCTCGTTGGCGTCGAGATCGACGGTGCGGTTGTTGGCAGGCATGGCGGCTCTCCGGGCTGGAAGCAGGCGGACGATTGCTGGCGCACGCGTAGCAAGCCGGGCGGGGCGCGGCTAGAGGATGATCCGTTCGATCATGCGCTGCTTGGCTGAGCAAAGAGCAGCTTCATCCGATCAATCGGTATGGCAAACCGATCCGGATCAAGCGGATGCGGCTGCAGACCTTGCCCGGCGTCCCGACTGGATCACGCCCGGCGCCGATGTTACGCTCAACCGCAGCGGGCGCGCGTGAAAACGCCTGTCGAGGAAACGCGATGGACACACAGGTCGGCACACTGGCCTACCAGCCGGCCGCTGCCGTGCGCCGCAGGCCGATCCCCGCGATGTCGTGGGTGTGGAGCGGCATGCTGCTCGCCGTGCTCGGCTTCCTCGTGCTGTACCCCGTGGTCATGCTGGTGCTGGGCGCGCTGACCGGCGGCGACCCGGTGGTGGACGGCTATCATTGGGCCGATATCAGCCTGCGCCACTTCACCGCCGTGCTGGGCAACGAGAACGTGCTGGCGGCGCTCGGCAATTCGCTGCTCGCCTGCGCCGGCGGCACGGCCTTGGCCGTTCTGATCGGACTGGCGTTCGCCTGGATCGTCGTGCGCACCGATACGCCGTGCAAGTCGCTGATCGCGGCGGCCGGCATGCTGCCGCTGTTCGTGCCGCCGCTGGTCGGCGGCGTCGCCTGGGCCATCCTGGGATCGCCGAAAACGGGGCTGCTGAACACGCTCGCCGCCAAGGCCGGGCTCGATCTGCGGATCAACCTGTATTCGATGTCCGGGATCATCTTCGTTTTCGGCATGTACTATGCGCCCTACGTCTACATGTTCACCTCGTCCGCCCTGAAGAACATGGACCCCTCGCTCGAGGAAGCCGCCGAGATGTCGGGCGCGTCCACCGCCCGCACGCTGCTGACGGTGACGTTCCCGCTGATCCTGCCAGCCATTGTCAGCGGCATGCTGCTGAGCTTCGTCGTCATGCTCGGCATCTACGGCATCCCCGCCGTGCTCGGCACCCCGGCCAAGATCCCGGTGCTGACGACCTATATCTACACGCTGACCGCCTGGTCTCCGCCGCTCTACAGCACGGCGGCTGCGGTGGCGATGCTGCTGATGATCGTCACCGGGGCGCTGGTCTGGGCGCAGAACCGGGTGCTCGCCGACCGGACCTTCACGACGGTCGCCGGCAAGGCGTTCCGGCCGCGCCCGCTGCGGCTCGGGCCGTGGCGCTGGCTGACGCTCGGCCTGGCCATGGCTTACCTCCTCGTCGTCGTGGTGCTGCCCTCCCTTGCGCTGATCGTGGCGGCCTTCCGCAAATTCCTGTTCGTGCGCGACCTCGCCAGCCTGTTCGACCTCGGCCAATACAGCCTCATCCACTTCGACCGGCTGCTGTCCAACCCGCAAACGACGCAGGCGCTGATCAACACGCTGGAGGTCGGCTTGGCCACCGCGACGGTCGGCGGCGCGCTCAGCTTCGCCATCGGCTACACGGTGGTGCGGACAAGGGTGCCGGGGCGGCGACTGGTGGACATGGTCGCCACCATCCCGGTCGCGATCCCCGGCCTCGTAATCGGCGTCGCCTACCTATGGGCCTGGATCGGCCTGCCGGGCGGGCTGTATGGCACGATCTGGATCCTGGCGCTGGCGTTCGTCGCACGGTTCATCCCGGACACCGTGAAGGCGCTCAGCACCAGCCTGATGCAGATCCACCAGGAGCTCGAGGAGGCCGCGTTCATCTGCGGCCGCTCCCTGCCCTCCACCATCCGCACGATCGTGGTTCCCCTGGCCCGGCCGGGCCTGATCGCGGCGATGACCTTGCTGTTCATCCTCAGCACCCGGGAGCTGGGATCGTCGCTGTTCCTGTATTCCACCGGCTCGATGGTGATGTCGGTGCAGCTGCTGAACTACTACGAGGGCGGCAACCTCAGCATCACCGCCGCCTACAGCCTGATCCAGATGATCCTGCTGGGCGCGGTGATCGGGCTCGGCCACCTCGTCTCGCGCAACGCCGGGGCCAGCAGCCTTGGCCGTTCCGGCTGACCCCTCACCGATGGAGACCGTCATGATCACACGCCGCCAGGCGCTTGCGGGCGCCGCCTTCGCGACCGTTGCCGGATCTGCCGCGCAGCCCGCTCGGGCCGCCGGCTACGAGCCGCCCGGCACCCTGGTGGACGCTGCCCGCAAGGAGGGGCGGATTGTGATGTACACCGCGAGCTTCACCGAGGTGGAGCAGGAAACCGCCGCCATCTTCAATAAGCGCTTCCCGTTCGTGAAGGTCGAGATCATCCGCGCTTCGGGCGGCCAGCTCATCACCCGGGTGAAGACCGAGGCGGCCGCGGGCAAGCTGGTGGCCGACATCGTCGACCACTCCGACCGCGGCCTGATGAAGGCGATCGAGGACCTGTTCGTCGACTACGCCCCGCCCAATGCTGCCGACTACCTCGAAGCGAGCCGGATTTCGGACAAGCTGTGGCCGCGCATCACGCCGGTCTGGTGCTTCGCCTACAATACCGAGCTGACCAAGACGCCGCCGAAGCGCTGGATGGACCTCACCGACGCCAAGGCCTGGCCGCCGGGCAGCATCGGCCAGGTGATCGCCCCTTCGGGCGGCACCACCTGGACCCGCATTCTGTTCGAGCGGCAGGTGCTGGGCGACGATTACTGGGCCAAGCAGGCCGCCACCAAGCCGACGCTCTACCCCTCGAGCGCCCCGGCCGCCGACGCCGTCATCCGCGGCGAAGTGCAGACGGCGCCGCTGATCCGCAACGTGATCTTCCCCAAGCAGAAGGACGGTGCCCCGGTCGAGCTGGTGTTCCCCGCCGAGGGCATCCCGGTGGTGCCGTACGCCTGCGGCATTCCGAAATCCTCGCAGCGGCCGAACGCCGCCCGCCTGTTCCTCGATTGGTGCCTGTCGGCCGACGGCCAGGCCTTCACCATGGCCGAGCAGGGCAACCTCACCTCGCTGAAGACGCCGCCCGTCACACTGGCCGGGTTCGACCCGAAGACCAGCAAGATTTGGCTGCCGACCAACAAGGATTTTGCCGAACTGCACGATCCCTGGACCGAGCAGTGGAACAACACCTACGGCTACCGCCAGTAACGGCCGCGGTAACGCCCAATGTCGGCTGAGCTGCAGGTCCAGGGCCTGCGCAAGGATTTCGGCACCGGCCGCGCGGCGGTCGATGGCGTCAGCTTCACCATTGCGGCCGGTGAGATCGTGGTCCTGCTCGGCCCCTCCGGCTGCGGCAAGACCACCACCTTGCGCTGCGTCGCCGGGCTCGAGCATCCGACCGGCGGCGTCATCCGCAGCGGCGGCCAGGTGATCTCGGCGCCCGCCCAAGGCATCCTGGTGCCGCCGCGGGCGCGGAACTTCGGCATGGTGTTCCAGTCCTATGCGGTCTGGCCGCACATGACGGTGCGGCAGAATGTCGCCTACCCGCTGAAGAACCGCGGCTTCGACCGCGCGAAGCAGGCCCGCATGGTGGCCGAAGCGCTGGAGCTGGTGTCGCTGTCGGCCTATGTGGACCGGCCCGTCACGGCGCTGTCCGGCGGCCAGATGCAGCGCGTCGCCTTGGCCCGCAGCATGGTCTACCACCCGCGCCTGCTGCTGCTGGACGAGCCGCTGTCCAACCTCGACGCCCAGCTCCGCTTGCGGCTGCGCGACGATCTGCGGCGGATCGTCAAGGCGGCCGGCTTGACGGCGCTGTACGTCACCCACGACCAGGCCGAGGCGGTGGTGCTGGGCGACCGCATCGGCGTGATGCGCGACGGCCAGCTGCTGCAGCTCAGCAGCGCCACCGACCTCTACAATGCGCCCGCCGACCCGTTCGTCGCCAGCTTCACCGGCGCCTCGAACACCATCCCGGGCAAGCTCCGCACCGAGGCGGGCGGCATGGCGACGGTGGAAGCCGGGACCGGGCAGATGATTCACGCCAAGCTGTTCGGCGCCGGCGTGCCCGGCTCGGCCATCTCGGTGATGATCCGGCCGGAGAACGTGGTGCTCGGCGACGCCCAGGCCGGCCAGCCGCTCCCGAGCGTGAACGGCCGGGTGCTGACCGCGCACTACCAGGGCGTGCAGACGGTCTATGCGCTGGACGTGCTCGGCACCCGGATCGAGGCGGTCGAGATGGGCACCGCGCCGCGCTATGCCGCCGGCGACGACGTCCCGGTGTGCCTGCCGCCGACGCAGTGCATGGCCTACGTCACCTGAGGCGGGCGAGCCTGCCGCGTCCGCGCCCGGAATAGCCGTTGGTTTTGGACCAACCGACCCTGGTGATCACGACGGCCGCGGTGATCGGGTTCACCGGGCTGCTGCTGGTGCTGCTGCAGCGCCCGCTGGGCACGCTCGGCCCGTTGCCGGTGTGGGGCCTCGCCATGATCCTCGGCAGCCTCGGCATCCTGCTCGGCGCGGCCGCGCGCTCGACGCCGTGGCTGCCCGAGGGCGTGTCGACGGCGATCCTGCTGGCCGCTCCCGCCTGCTCCTGGACGGCCGCCCGCCTGTTCGCCGGGCGACGGCCGGTGCCGATCCTGGTCGCGGCCGCGCCGGCGGTCTGGCTGGTGACGATCCCGGTGCAGGACGACTATTCCGGTTGGGTCGCTGCATCCTGCCTGGTCGGCGCGGCCTTCACCGGCGCGACCGCGGTCGAGCTCCTGCACACCCGTCCCGCGGTCCTGCCCAGCCGTGGACCCGCCGTGCTGCTCCTGCTGATCCATGCCGCGTCTTACCTGTTGCGCGGGGGCGTCGCGCTGCTGCCGGAGGAGCCGCATGTCGGTTGGCTGGCCAACGGGCTGCTGCTGGAAAGCCTCGTCAACACGGTCGGCGTCGCCTTGCTGCTGACCGGCATGGTCAAGGAGCGGGCCGAGCAGCAATCCACCGCCACCTTGCTGACGCTGTCCCGGCAGGACGGGCTGACCGGGATCGCCAATCGCCGCCACTTCGACGAGCAGCTCGCCGAACATCTGCGCCGGGCCAGCCGATCCGGCTCGGGACCGGCGTTGCTGATGATCGATGTCGACCATTTCAAGGCCTACAACGACGCCGCCGGGCACCAAGACGGCGACGTCTGCCTGCGCCGGGTCGCGGAAACCATCGCCCGTCATGTGCGGCGGCCCGGCGACCTGGCCGCCCGCTACGGCGGCGAGGAGTTCGCGGTCATCCTGGCCGACACGGACCTGGCCGGGGCATTGGACGTGGCCGAGGCGATCCGCGCCGCGGTGGCCGGAACGGGCTTGCTCCACCCCACGTCGGGCGGACCGATCACCGTGAGCGTCGGCGTCGCCGGTCTGCCGACCGACATTGCGTCGCCGCCGCCGGCCTGGCTGGTGCGGCACGCGGACGAGGCGCTGTATCGGGCCAAGTCGGCGGGGCGCAACGTCGTGCGGCACGCTTGAACCGGTCCCCTCGTCAATCAGGGTCCTCGGACGTGCTTGGCGCCGGCAACCGCATGTGCGCCGGCACCGGAGCGGTCGCCGCGACCGGCGGGTCGAGCGGCAGCCGGATCGACCTCGCCAGCAGCTGCAGCCGGCCCTCGCCGCCGCCATAGATCGGGTCGCCGACGATCGGGCAGCCCAGCGACGCGCAGTGGACCCGCACCTGATGGGTCCGCCCGGTCCGCGGAAACACCGCGAGCCAGGTCGTGCCGCCGCCCTCGCCCAGCACCCGCCATTCGCTCACCGCCGCGTGGCCGGCTGGGTCCGCCACCATGCGCCAGCCCGAGCGGTCGCTGCGCTTGGCGAGCGGCAGCTCCACCACCCCGGCGTCGCCGGCCGGGCGCCCGCGCACCACCGCCCAGTATTCCTTGCGCACGGTCCCGTCGCGGAACGCGGCCTGCGCCGCGTGCAGCGCCGCCCGGCGCAGCGCCACCACCAAGCAGCCAGCGGTGTCGGCGTCCAGCCGATGCGCGAGCCAGGGCCCGTCCTTGCGCCGCGACAGGTGGCGAAACCAGTCCTCGACGCTGGCGCCGCCACGCGGACCGGCATGCACCGGCAAGCCCGGCGGCTTGTCGAGCACGACGAAGCGCGCGTCCTGGAACAGGATGGGGGGCATGGGGCAGGTTGACACCCGGCGCCCCAGCCTGGAAGGGACGCCATGCCCGATGACCGGATCTGCGGCGCGAACGCCGTCGCCGCCCTGTTCGCACGCCGGCCCGGCGACGTGAACCGCCTCTATTACACAAGCGCCGTGAAGGAGCAGGCCGGGCCGCTTTGCGCCGTGCTCGCGCAGATGCGCCGCCCCTACCGGCTGCTGCCCGATGACGAGATGCAGCGCGCCGCCGGTACGATCCATCACGGCGGCATCTGCGCCCTCGCTCTGCCGCGTCCGGTGCCGATGCTCGACTGGCAGGACATCCCGCGGCACAAGCTGTTCGTGGTGCTGGACGGCGTCGGCAACCCGCACAACCTCGGTGCCATCGCCCGCAGCGCCGCCTTCTTCGGCGCCGGCGCCCTGCTGCTGCATGACACCGGCGAGCAGGCGATGCCGTCGGACGCGGCATACCGCGTCGCCGAAGGGGCAATGGAGCATCTCGATCTGTATCGCACCAAAAGCCTGCGCAGCGCGCTGCTGGCGATGGACAAGCATTACCGCACCGTCGCCGCCACGCTGGCGCCCGACGCCGTGCCGGTGCAGTCGCTGCCGCGCGACCGGCCGGTGGCCTTGGTGCTGGGCAACGAGGAGCGCGGCCTCAGCGCCGAAGCGGCCGCCACCTGCCGCCGCCACGTCCGCATCGCCGGCGCCGGCGCGGTACAGAGTTTGAATGTGGCGCAAGCGGCGGCGGTGCTGCTGTTCGCCCTGTCCTAGCGCCGGTCATGAACGCGGAACGGCACTAGGCTTTTCTCACGCGGCTACTCGCCCGCAGATCGCAAACGCGAACCCCTGCCGGGCGAAGCCGCTTCAGCTTCGAGGTCCCATGCGCATCCATCTGCAGAGCCAAGCCAGCCAGCACAATTTCCCGCTCACCCCGGAGCTCTGGGCGGAGGCGGCGGCACGCGCGCCGGACGTCTCGGACGGGCACGACGTCAGCTTCGGCGAGACCCCGGAGGAGTTCGCGGCCGTCGCGCCCACGGTGGAGGTGCTGATCAGCCAGACCGCGGCGCTGTCCAGCCTGCTGCCGTTCCAGGCTCCTGCCCTGAAGATGGTCTATTGCACCTCGGCCGGGCTCGAAAAGCTGGCGCCGTTCGACTGGCTGCCGCCTGGCGTGCCATTGCTGAACAACCGCGGCACCCACGCCGCCAAGGCGGGCGAGTATGGCCTGATGGCGCTGCTGATGCTGGGGTCGCGCATCCCGGCCTTGGTAACGGCGCAGCGGGCCGGACACTGGGCGCCGCTGCACGGCTCGGTGCTGGCCGGGCGGCACGTCGTGGTGGTCGGGCTGGGCGCGCTCGGCGGCAGCACCGCCGCGCATGCCCACGCCTTCGGCATGCGGGTGACCGGGGTACGTCACACCGCCGCGCCGCATCCGGCCTGCCACCACGTGGTCGGCATGAGCGACCTGGACACGGTGCTGCACGACGCCGAGTTCCTGTTCCTGGCGCCGCCGCTCACCGCCGAAACCCAGGGCCTGCTGAGCCGCGAGCGCATCGCCATGCTGCCGCGCGGCGCCGGGTTGGTGAACATCGGCCGCGGCGGGCTGGTGGACCAGGATGCGGTGATGGACGCGCTGGACGCCGGGCATCTTGGCGGCGCGGTGCTGGACGTGTTCGTGCCGGAGCCGTTGCCGGACGGCCACCGGCTATGGACCACGCCCAACCTCATTATGACGCCGCATGTCTCGGCCGACGACCCGGCGACCTACAACCCGCGCTCGCTGGACATCTTCTTCGAGAACCTGCGGGCGATGCGGAACGGGGAGCGGATGCCGAATCAGTTCGACTTCGGCAAGGGATACTAAAGGCGCTGGGGCCAGCGGCCCCAGACCCGCCGGACCGGGTCAGGCGCGCAGCAGGCCCTTCATCGGGCGCACATCCTCGCTGCCGGGGAAGACTTGGCGCAGGGCGGCCTCGTCCAGGCCCAAATGCGCGCCCAATAGGCCGATGCCGAGTTCCCGCAGGTCGGTGGTCGGCTGCAGATCGCGGTTCTCGAACAAATTGCCCGCCGCAGAGTCCGGGCCAATTGGCCTGCACCCGGCCGCCGGCCACCTTGCCGCCGGCGACGAACGCCGCCGAGCCGGTGCCGTGATCGGTCCCGAGCGTGCCGTCGGCGCGGACGGTGCGGCCGAACTCGGTCACCACCAGCACCACCGTCTGCTGCCACATGTCGCCCAGCCCGGCCTTCAACGCGACCAAGCCGGCGTCGAGCTCGCTCAGCGCCGCGGCCAGCCGCGGCGGCTGGCCGCTATGGGTGTCCCAGCCTTCCAGTTCCAGCGCCGCCACGCGCGGGCCGTCCGGCGCCCGCATCAGCCGCGCCGCCGAGCCGCACAGCAGCGCGAACGCGTCCTGGTCCGGCGCCTGCTTGCCGGTGAGGACCCGTTCGGAGAAGCCGCGCTGCCGCATCGCGTCCATCAGCGCCGGGCCGGTCACCGGGTCCGCCGCGTTCAGCTTGACGATGCGCAGGTAAAGGTCGGTGTCGAGCGGGTCGAACGTCGCCGGCGCCCAGGTCGCCACGCCGACCGGGCCGCGCAGCAGCAGCGGCACCGTCACGCTGACCGACACCGCCGCGTCTTGCCCCGGCGCCAGCGTCTGCGGCATCAGCGACAGCGCGCGGTTCAGCCAGCCGCTGTCCATACGCTGGTCGGCGCCGCTCTCGAGGTAATCCTGTGCCTCGAAATGGCTGCGGCTGCGGTAATGGCCGGCCACCGCGTGGATCGGCAGCAACTCGCCAGCGCGATACATCTCGTGCATCCCGGTCAGCACCGGGTGCAGCCCGTAGAACCCGCCGAGGTCGAGCATCCCGCCCGGCTGCCCCGGCGCCGGCGGCAGCAGCTCCGGCCGCCAGCGCGCCAGGTCGGGGTCGCCGTACGGCACCACCGCCGACAGTCCGTCCATGGCGCCGCGCAGCAGGATCACCGCAATCCGCTGCTCGGTCGGCGCCGCCGCAATGGCGAGCGAGGCACGGCCCATGACAACGGCGCTCGACAGGCCGAGCAGCGCCGACCGGCGTGACAGGCGGGGCAGGTGCATCATCGCCGCATGAACTCCGGAGACGCCATCAGCACCGTCATCGCCGCCCGGCGCGACCCGGCGAACCGCACCGCCTTAAGCGTTTCGGCCCGCAAATAGGGGCCGAGACAAGCGTCGGCCACCTCCGCCGGGTCCGGATCGGGATGACGGCCGGCGATCTTGTTGGCCACCTCGGCCCGGCGGAGCAAGGCCTCCGGACCGGCCCACGCTTCCGACCGATCGGGCCAGCCGTTCGGTAGCGGCGGCGTCCACAGCGGCTGCCCCAACCCTTCCATCATCTCGGCGGCCAGCGTGGTCGAAACCGGCGTCGCCTCCACCGCGCGGGCACAGGCCGCGAGGTAATCCATCGGCGAGCGCAGCTTGGTCAGCGGGGTCCAGGCGCCGGGCAGGTCGATCAGCGCCAGCGAGGCGGCGCCGAGGTCGCCATGCGTATCGCGCAGCACGCCGGCGATCGTCGATACTGCCTCCGGCGGCGGGTTGTCGGCCACGAAATGGCGCACGAGCTTGGTCGCCAGGAAGGTGTGGCAGGACGGGTGGTCGGCAAAGAACGCCAGCGCCTCGATGCCGCCTTGTTCGCCTTCGGGGAACGGCCGGCCGAGCACCGTCTTGGCGCCGGGCTCATGGGCGTCCGGGTTGAACGCGAAGCCGGGGTCGGCGCGGGTGAAATCGATCGTCCAGCCGGTGATCACGTTGGCGAAGCTGGTGACGTCGGCTTGGGTATAGCCGGACGCTGGGCTCACCGTATGCAGCTCGAGGCATTCGCGCGCCAAATTCTCGTTCAGGCCGCGCCCGCTCGCCAGACCGACGGCGCTGCCGGGGCCGACCGAGCTCCAATTGTCGAGGTACATCAGCATGGCCGGGTGGCGCATCACCGCCAGCACCATGTCGGAGAAGCGCCCGGTGACGTAGGGCCGGATCGCCTCGCGGATATAGGCCCCGGCGACCGGCAGGCACTCGAGGCGGTTGAGGCTGATGGCGAAATGGTTGGTCCAGAACCAGACCAGCCGCTCGCGGAACGGCGCGGTCGAGATCAGCGCGTTGTTCATCTGCTGGATCTTTTCCGAGGCGAGCAGCTGGTTCACCCGGGTCTCGGAGCCGGGCGGCACCGGGTCCTGCAAGTCCTGGCGCCAGGCGGCCAGGCACTGCCCCGTGTCGAGCGTGCCGGGGAACACCGACGGGTCGGGACTGGTGATCTGCTCGCGGAGCCAAACGACCGGGTCGGCCGGCAACGGCTCATCGCCGCGGCGGCCGAGGCCGAACCGGATCACTGCTTGGGCTTGCCGCGTGTCCATGGGCGCGAACAAACGACAAGCGGACTGGCAATGTCCAGCCCATTCGCATCATCCGGACTAAAGCCGCGGCCCAAGCTGGGGCTAACGGCGCGACCAGTCGGCGGGTCGCACCGGCGCGCGGTCAGATCCGGAAGGTTTCGAGCGTCTCGCGGGCGAACATCTCCTCGGGCGCGAGCAGCCGCGCCGACAGGCCCTGCTCGTGGTGGTAGCGCAGGAAGGTCTCGAGCACGTGGCGGTTGGCGGCGAAGCCGTAGCTCCACCAATCGTCGCCCATCTCGCGCCGGGTTTCCTCGACGGCGGCGATCTGCCACGGCAGCATGGTCTTGAGTGCGGCCGTGACGGCGAAGTTCTCGTACGTCAGGCGTTGGCTGAGGGTGAAGGCCTTGAACAGGCTCTGCGCCACCCACGGATTGGTGCGATACACGTCTCGCCGAATCACGACGACATGCATGATCGGGAAGATGCGGGTGCGGCGGAAGTAGTCGCGTTCCACCGGCACGAAGTCGGGGAACAACCGGCGCACGCGGTCGGGCTCGTTGTAGAAGGTGCTGGGCGCGCGGGCGGTGTGGAACGCATCCAGTTCGCCATCCGCCAGCATCCGCGCGATCGTCTGCTGCGGCCCGATCGGGGTGACCCGGAACTGCGGCGGCAGGTCCACCTTGAGCTTGTCGATCCGGCCCGGCTCCTCCTCGCCGCCGCTGAAATACTCGACGCTGTCCGGCGCCACGCCGTACTCGTCGGCCAGGATGCCGCGGATCCACACCGGCGCTGTCATCTGGTACTCGGGCACGCCGATGCGCTTGCCGACCAAGTCCTGCGGCCGCTCGATCCCGGCGCCGGTGTTCACGTAGATGCTGGAATGGCGGAAGCAGCGCGACGGGAAGATCGGGATGGCGATGAACGGCGGATCGTCCTGCATCAGGGTGACGCAGTAGGAGCTCATCGACATCTCGGCCGCATCGAACTCGCGGAACCGCGCCATGCGGAAGAAGATCTCTTCGACCGGCAAGCTCAAGTAGTTCAGCGCCATGCCGTCCGGCTGGACCGTGCCGTCGGCCAGCGCCCGGGTGCGGTCGTAATCCCAGCAGGCGAGCGTGATCGGCAGTTTGGGCATGCGGGTCTCCGTCGATGGCGGGACGGTGGTAGCATGCGGGCGGCAACCTGGCCGACCGCACCGCGGCGCAATTGCGCGTGGGCCGGCCCTCTGTCTACGGTCGGACAACGCACGAGGGAGGCGACCATGGACGGCGACGCGAACACCGAGGCGGTGCGGCAGGCGTTCTACGACCGCATCAGCACCCAGAACCTGGCTCCGCTCTGGACCTCGATGGCCGGCCTGATCACGCCGGAGCCGCGCAGCCCTTGCCAGCCCGCGTCCTGGCGCTTCGCCGATATCCGCGCGGCGATGATGGAGGCCGGCGGGCTAATCACCGCCAAGGAAGCCGAGCGCCGGGTCCTGGTGCTGGAAAACCCGGGCCTTCGCGGCCAGTCGAAAATAACCACCGACCTTTATGCCGGCGTGCAGCTCGTGCTGCCCGGCGAGGTGGCGCCCGCTCACCGCCATAGCCAATCGGCGCTGCGCTTCGTGCTGGAGGGCGACGGCGCCCATACCGTGGTCAACGGGGAAAGGACGGCGATGCAGGAAGGCGACTTCATCATCACCCCGCCGATGGCCTGGCACGACCACGGCAATGAAAGCGACGCGCCGATGTTTTGGCTCGACGGGCTCGACATTCCGGTGGTGCAGTTCGTGGACGCCTCCTTCGCCGAACATATGGGAGCAGACGCGCAGCCGATCACCCGGCGGCAAGGCGACAGCGAAGCCCGCTACGGCGCCAACCTGCTGCCGGTGGACCACGCGCGCCGCGGCACCAGCTCGCCGATCTTCAACTACCCCTATGCACGCAGCCGCGAGGCGCTGGACGCGATGCAGCGCCAGGCCGAGTGGGACAAGTGCCATGGGCTGAAGATGCGCTACGCCAACCCGGAGACCGGCGGCCACGCCATGGCCACCATGGCCACGTTCCTGCAGCTCCTGCCGAAAGGATTCTCCACCCAGGCCTACCGCTCCACCGACGCTACCGTCTTCGTGCCGTTCGAGGGCAACGGGCGCACCCATATTGGCCCCTCCTTCACCGTCAAGTGGGGTCCGCGCGACGTGTTCGTGGTGCCGAGCTGGCATACGGTCAGGCACGAGGCGGACGACGAAGCCGTGCTGTTCTCGTTCTCCGACCGGCCGATCCAGGAAGCGCTCGGCCTCCACCGCGAGGACCGCGGCAATGCGTAGCGTCCTGCTCGCGGCCTTGCTGCTCGCGGCCACGCCGGCGCTCGCCGACATCCCGGGCAACGCTGATCAAGATCGGCGTGCTGAACGACATGTCGGGGCCGTTCGCCGACCTGTCGGGCCGCGGCTCGGTGGTCGCGGCGCAACTGGCGGCGCGCGATTTCGCGGCCTCCGCCGGCCCCGGCGCGCCGCGCGTGGAGATCTTGTCCGCCGACCACCAGAACAAGGCCGATGTCGGCGCCGCCATTACCCGCGCCTGGGTGGACCGCGACGGCGTCGCCGCCGTGGTGGACGTGCCGAACTCGGCCGTGGCGCTGGCGGTCAACCAGGTGATGCGCGAGAAGGACCGCACCTTCCTCGCGTCCAGCAGCGCCTCGTCGGACCTCACCGGCAAGGCCTGCGCGCCGACCACGGTGCAGTGGGTGTTCGACACCTGGGCGCTCGCCAACGGCACCGCCCGCGCGCTGGTGCAGTCGGGCGGCAACACCTGGTTCTTCATCACCGCCGACTACGCGTTCGGCCACACGCTGGCGCGCGACGCCGGCGCCGTGGTCACGCAGCTGGGTGGCCGGGTGCTGGGCGAGGCGGCGCACCCGCTCGACACCGCCGACCTGTCGTCGCAGTTGCTGCAGGCGCAGTCCTCCGGCGCCCGCGTGATCGGCTTGGCCGACGCCGGCGCCGACACCGCGAACGCGATCAAGCAGGCGGCCGAGTTCGGCATCGGCCGTGACGGGCGGCAGCGCCTGGCCGGGCTGCTGGTGTTCCTGACCGACGTGGACGCGCTCGGCTTGCCGACCGCGCAGGGCTTGGTGCTGACCGAGGCGTTCTACTGGGACCTGAACGACGCCACCCGCGCCTGGAGCCGCCGCTTCGCCGAGGCGTTCGGTGGCCGCATGCCGACGATGAACCATGCCGGCGTGTATTCGTCGGTGCTGGCCTATCTGCGCGCGGCCCAGGAGGCGCAGACCTTGTCGGGCAAGACGGTGGTGGACCTGATGAAGGCGACGCCGATCGACGACGCGCTGTTCGGCCCCACCACGATCCGGCCCGATGGCCGGGCCGTGCATGCGATGTATCTGTTCCAGGTGAAGACGCCCGCGGAGTCGAAGGGGCGCTGGGACTATTACAAGACGGTCGCCACGATCCCCGCCGGGCAGGCGTTTCGGCCGATGGAGCAGGGCGGCTGTCCGTTGGTGCAGTAGGCGGCGCCGGTCCGCTGGTGCAGTCAGCGGCGCGGGTCCGCTGGTGCAGTCAGCGGCGCGGGTCCGCTGGTGCAGTCAGCGGCGCGGGTCCGCGCCATCGGCCAATCACGGGAGACACGGCATGTGCGAGATCTGCGACACCAAGGGCCAGGGCTGGCGCGGCTGGCTCGAGTTGCCGGCGCCGCCCGTGTCGCGCCCGCGCGGCGCCGGATGGGCCGACTTGTCGCACCCGCTGCACCCCGGCATGCCGCGCCTGCCCTCGTTCCCGGAGCCGAGCTTCCGCCGGCTTCGCTCGATCCCGGACGCGGCGGCCAACGTCACCGAGATGCAGATGGCCGTCCACACCGGCACCCACGTCGACGCGCCGCGCCACTTCTTCAACGACGGCCCGGCGTTCGACGCCATCCCGTTCGACCGGCTGCACGGACCCGGCGCGGTGCTGCACCTCGATGCCGAGCCGCACGGGCTGATCGACGCGGCCGACCTCGCCCGCGCCACGCCCGAGGTGCGACCGGGTGACATCGTGGCGCTCGACACCGGTTGGGCGGCCAAAGCCGGCACCGAAGCCTACGCCGCGCACCCGAGCCTGACCGCCGAGGCCGCCCGCTGGCTGGTCGAGCGCCGGGTCAAGCTGCTCGCCTGCGACTTCGGCACACCCGACATGGCACAGCCGCAGCGCCCGCCCGGCTTCGACTTCCCCGTGCACAACACGCTGCTGTCGCGGGGCGTGCTGATCTGCGAGCACCTGACCAATCACGCGCAGTTCGCCGGGCAGCGGGTGGAGTTCATCGTCGGCGCCCTCAACATCCGCGAGTCCGACGGTGCCCCGGCCCGGGTGCTGGCCCGCGCCGTGGAGGACTGACGCAGACGAGCAACACGGCAGCGTGTGCGAAGGCCGCCGCGTTGGGCCGAAACTTAGGTTGACCGCCAGTTCGGAGCGACTTTACCGTTCCGCCGGCGACCGCGCGCAGCCGCGGCGCCAGGGAGGTTGAGTTGAACAGCGACGCCGCACCGGCACCCCGGTCCGCCACCGGTTCGACACGTGAGGCCTCCGGCGCCGAGGCCATGCCCCGGCTCGAGATGCGCGGCATCTCCAAGACCTTCCCCGGCGTGAAGGCGCTCGACAACGTCCGCCTCAAGGCCTGGGGCGGAGAGGTGCTGGCGCTGATGGGCGAGAACGGCGCCGGCAAGTCGACCTTGATGAAGATCCTGTCCGGCGCGTACCAAGCCGACCCCGGCGGCGAGCTGCTGATCGACGGCCAGCCCGTCGCCATCACCGACCCGATCGCGGCCAAGCGGCACGGCATCGCCATCATCTACCAGGAGCTGGCGCTGGCGCCCAACCTGACGGTGGCGGAGAACATCTATCTCGGCACCGAGCCGCACCGCGGCGGCCGCATCGACCGCAAGGCCATGCGCGAGGGCTGCCGCCCCGTGCTGGAGCGGCTCGGCGCCCCGTTCACCCCGGACACCCTGGTCGGCGGCCTATCGATCGCCGAGCAGCAATTGGTCGAGATCGCCCGCGCCCTGCACGCCAACTCGAAGATCCTGGTGCTGGACGAGCCGACCACCGCGCTGTCGTCGCGTGAGACCGACCGGCTGTTCGCGCTGGTGCGCAAGTTACGTTCCGAGGGCATCGCGCTGATCTACATCAGCCACCGCATGGCCGAGGTCTACGAACTCGCCGACCGCGTCGCGGTGCTGCGCGACGGCGGCTATGTCGGCACGCTCAACCGCGACGAGCTGAGCGCGGAGGCCTTGGTCAAGATGATGGTCGGCCGCGACCTCTCGAGCTTCTACAAGAAGACGCACGACCCGGGCGGCAGCCGCGGCCCCGTCGTGCTCGAGGTCCGCGGCATGACCGATGGCGGCCGGCGGGTGCAGCCCTGCAGCTTGCAGCTGCACCGGGGCGAGGTGCTGGGCATCGCCGGTCTGGTCGGCTCCGGCCGCACCGAGCTGGCCCGGCTGATCTACGGCGCCGACCGCAAGGCCGGCGGCGAGACCGTGCTCGAAGGCAAGACGCTGGAGATCGGCGCCCCCGAGGACGCGCTCTCGCACGGCATCGCCTACCTCACCGAGGACCGCAAGGGGCTCGGCCTGTTCCTCGACCTGTCCTGCGGCACCAACATCAACCTGGGCGTCATCCATCGCGACGCCCGCGCCGGCGGCATGCTGGACCTCGCCGCCGGCAAGCGCCGCGCTGCCCAAGCGTTTCAGCAGCTCCGGGTTCGCGCTGCCAGCCCGCAGGTCATGGTCGGCAGCCTGTCGGGCGGCAACCAGCAGAAGGTGCTGCTGTCGCGCTGGCTGGAGACGGGGCCGAAGGTGCTGATCCTGGACGAGCCGACGCGCGGCGTCGACATCGGCGCCAAGTCCGAGATCTACCGCATCATCGACGAGCTGGCCCGGCGCGGCATCGGCGTCATCGTGATCTCGAGCGAGCTGCCGGAGATCATCGGCGTCTGCGACCGGGTGCTGGTGATGCGCGAGGGCCGCATCGCCGGCGAGGTCGGCGGCCCCGGCGGCGCGCCGATCACCCAGGAAAACATCATGGCCTTCGGGGCCGGGGTCGCCGCCTGAACGGCGCGGGGGAAACGACATGTCCGACGTGAAGGAGGAGGTGGTTGCCGGACCGGCGCCATCCGGCGGCGCCGGGCTCTCGTCCCGCCAGGTGCAGATCCGCAGCATCGTCCAGGCGATCGGCATGCTGCCGGTGCTGTTCATCCTGGCAATCGCCTTCCATTATCTGAGCGACCAGCGCTTCCTCAGCGCGCAGAACCTGTCGATCGTGGCGCAGCAGGCGGCGATCAACACCGTGCTCGGCGCCGGCATGACCTTCGTGATCCTGACCGGCGGCATCGACCTCTCGGTCGGCAGCATGCTGGCGGCGTCGGCGATGGCGGCGCTGCTCGCTTCCTTGATCGACGGATGGGGCTGGCTCGGTGTGCCGGCGGCGCTGCTGACCGGGCTCGGCTTCGGGCTGATCAACGGCTCGCTGATCGCGTTCGGCAAGCTGCCGCCGTTCATCGTGACCTTGGGCTCGCTGACCGCGGTGCGCGGCATCGCCCGGCTGATGGGCAGCGACACGACGGTGTTCAACCCGGACCTGCCGTTCGCGGCGATCGGCAACGCCACCGTCCCGATCGCGCCGGGCTTCGGCATCCCGGTGCTGGCGATCATCGCGCTGATCGTCATCATTGCGTCCTGGTACGTGCTGCGGCGGACGGTGCTCGGCGTCTGGATCTACGCGGTCGGCGGCAACCCGGCCGCCGCCCGGCTGTCGGGCATCAAGGTCTGGATGATCCTGCTGTTCGTTTATGCGACGTCTGGTCTCCTCGCCGGCCTCGGCGGTGCGATGTCGGCGGCGCGGCTGTTCGCGGCCAACGGCTTGCAGCTCGGCCAGAGCTACGAACTGGACGCGATCGCGGCCGTGATCCTGGGCGGCACCAGCTTCGTCGGCGGCATCGGCTCGATCTGGGGCACGCTGATCGGCGCCCTGATCATCGCGGTGCTGTCGAACGGCCTAACCTTGGTGGGCGTCTCGGACATCTGGCAGTTCATCATCAAGGGCCTGGTGATCATCGGCGCGGTGGCGCTGGACCGGGCTCGGCTGCAGGGGAGCGCGCGGACTTAAATCATCGGGGTCTGGGGCCCGCGGCCCCAGTGGGTCCAGGGCAAAGCCCTGGCCCTCCCAACAATCTTGGAGGACTGCCCATGTTGAAAACTCTCTTGGTGGCTGGCGTGACTCTCGCCCTGGCAACCGGCGCAGCGAGCGCGAAAGATCTGAAATCCGTCGGCATCACAGTCGGCTCGCTCGGCAATCCGTTCTTCGGCACCATCGGCAAGGGCGCCACCGAGGCGGCGCAGGCGATCAACCCGCAGGTCAAGATGCAGGTCGTCTCGGCCGACTACGACCTCAACAAGCAGTTCACCCAGATCGACAACTTCATCGCCGCCGGCGTCGACCTGATCCTGGTCAACGCCGCCGACCCCCGCGCCATCGCTCCCGCCATCAAGCGGGCGCAGGCGGCGGGCATCACCGTCGTGGGCGTGGACGTGGCGGCAGCCGGCGCCGACGCGACGGTGCAGACCAACAACACCCAGGCCGGCGAGATCGCCTGTCAGTTTCTGGCCGACAAGATCGACCACAAGGGCAACGTGGTGATCGAGAACGGCCCCCAGGTGTCCGCGGTGATCGACCGGGTTAACGGCTGCAAGAAGGTCCTGGGCCAGTACAGCGACATCAAGCTGCTGTCGTCAGACCAGGACGGCAAGGGCTCGCGCGACGGCGGCCTCAACGTCATGCAGGGTTTCCTCACCCGCTTTCCGTCGATCCAGGGCGTGTTCACCATCAACGACCCGCAGGCCGTCGGCAGCGACCTTGCCGCCAAGCAGCTCAACCGCACCGGCATCGTGATCACCTCGGTGGACGGCGCGCCGGACATCGTCTCGGCGCTGAAGGGCCCGACCCAGGTGCAAGCCTCGGCCAGTCAGGACCCGTTCGCCATGGGCAAGCTCGCGATACAAACCGGCTACGACATCATGAACGGCAAGAAGCCCGACAACCCGATGATCCTGATGGAATCGAAGCTGATCACCCGCGACAACGTCGGCAGCTACCAGGGCTGGACCCGCTGACGCGTGTGAAAGCAGGCTGGCGGAGCCGCAACGATCCGGGTCATACTCGGCGCATAAGAGTCCGAACAGGACGCCCGGGGGATGTGTGCCGATGGTTTCGATCGTATCGCGACGCCAGCTCGTGACCGTGCTGGGGGCCGGCACAGCGCTCGCAGCGCTTCCCGGCGGCGCCCGGGCGGCGCTGGCCGGCAAGGGCATCTACCCGGTCGCGACCTGCAACTACCAGGTCCAGTTCGTGGCCCAGGGCCGCGGCTTCTTCAAGGATGAGGGGATCGACAGCCGCCTCGTGCAAGGCGGCAGCGGGGTGAAGACGCGCGAGATCATCGCCTCCGGTCAGGGCGATTTCGGCATCGCCGACTTCGTGCATCCGATGCTGCTGACCAACAAGGGCCGCCCGGCCAAGGCCTTGACCGGGGTGGACCGCATCAGCACCGGGCTGCAGTTCATGCTGCGTGCTGACTTGTTCGCGCAAGGCATTGACGATCTGGCAAAGTTCGTCGCCTGGCGCCGCCCCGACGGACGCAAGCCGATCATCGGCGTTTCCTCGATCGGTGGCACCACGCATGTCTGGGCCAGCTACTACATGGAGCAGCTCGGCTTCGGGGGCATGGTCACCTGGCTCGGCGTCGGCAACGTGGACACCATGCTGGGCACGCTGAAATCCAAGCAGATCGACATCCTGGTCAACAGCATGTCGCTGGTCACCGAGGTCGAATCCCAGGGCTACGGCAAGATGATCTACGACGGCTCCGACGCCGCCAACTGGAACAAGGTGATCGGCGGCCCGGTGCCGGTCACGGTCAACTACTGCCTGCAGGCGACGATCGACCGCGATCCGGCGCTCGTCCAGGCTTGGACCAACGCCGTGGTCCGCGCCGCGCGATGGATCCACGACCACAGCCCCGACGAGGTGTACCAGACGGTCGAGCCGTTCGTCGGCAGCACCTCGCGCGCCGCGAACCTGATCGAGATCGCCGGCACCAAGGCGGTCGACAACCCCACCGGGCTGATCGCCGAGGCCGATTTCGAGCATGGCGCCAAGGTTTGGTTCCGCGAGATGACCGGGGTGGCGCCGGTCAAGCTGTCCGAGGTGCATGCGGGCGAGTTCGTGCGCAAGGCGAACGCCAAGTATCCGGCCTGATGCTGCGGGAAGCGGCGGCGCACCCGGCCGGGGCCGCCACGCAGCGCCCTTGCCGCATCGACGTGCGCGGCCTGGGCAAGTCGTTCCAGCTCGATGGGCGGCGCATCGACGCGGTACAGGACGTGTCGTTCCAGGTGCGCGAGGGCGAGTTCGTCGCCCTGCTCGGCCCGTCCGGCTCCGGCAAGAGCACGGTGCTGAACATGATCGCCACCCTCCTGGCGCCGTCGGCCGGCCAGGCGCTGATCGACGGGCGCGCGGTGGTGCCGGGCCGCACCACGCCGCAGGTCGGCTACGTCTACCAGAAAGACACGCTGTTCCCCTGGCGCACGGTCGCCGCCAACATCGGCTACGGGCTCGAGCTGGCCGGCACGCCGGCCGCCGAGCGCCGCGCCCGGGTCGAGGCGGCGGTGGCCCGGGTCGGGCTGCGCGGCTTCGAGAACGCCTACCCCTCCTCGTTGTCGGGCGGCATGCGGCAGCGCGCCTCGCTGATGCGGACGTTGGTCAAGGAACCGGAAATCCTGCTGATGGACGAGCCGTTCGGCGCGCTCGACACCCACACCAAGCTCGACATGCACGACGTGCTGCTCCGGATCTGGGAGCGTGAGCAGCAGACCGTGCTGTTCGTCACCCACGATCTCGGCGAGGCGCTGACGCTTGCCGACCGCATCATTCTGTTCTCCGCCCGCCCCGGCCGCATCAAGGACATTTTTCCGGTCGATTTCCCCCGCCCGCGCGACGGCGTCGCGTTGCGCGAAACGCCGGCCTACGCGGCGCTGTTCTCCCGCGTGTGGCACTCCCTTGGCGAGGAGTTCGCCAAGGGCCGCAGCGCATGACCCGGCGGCTGTCGACGCTCGCCTGGCAGGTCGCCATCACGCTGGCGGTGCTGGCCGTGTGGCAGTGGGGTTGGTCGCTGCGCGCGGTGGCACCCTGGGCGGTGCCGGACATGCTCGACCCCTACTTCGTGTCGCGGCCGACCGAGATCTGGCGCCAATTCCTCCGCCTCAGTTGCTTGGAGAATCGCGCCGGCAGCTGGACTAGCCTCAGCTCGGGCGAGTTTTCCGCCTGCCTCGACCGCTACGAGAACAATTTGTGGAAGGCGGTCGCGGTCACGCTGAAGAACACCTTCTTCGGCTTCGTGCTTGGCGTCTCCAGCGGCGTCGTGCTCGGCCTGATCCTGGGACGGTCGCGCCGGCTTTCAGAAATCTTCGAGCCGTTCGTGACCGCGGTGAACTCGATCCCGCGCATCGCGCTGGCGCCGATCATCATCCTGGCCTTCGGCATCGGCGACGCCTCCAAGATCGCCACCTCGTGGATCGTCGTGGTGTTCCTGGTGTTCTTCAACACCTTCGAGGGCGCCCGCTCGGTGGACCGCGACTACGTCAACGCCTCGCGCCTGCTGGGCGCGTCGGAATGGCAGATCACCCGCACGGTCATCATCCCGTCGACCATGGCCTGGGTGTTCGCGTCCCTATCGCCGGCGATCTCGTTCGCGCTGATCGGCGTCATCGTCGGCGAGTTCATCGGCGCCGAGTTCGGCATCGGCCGGCTGATCATTGAATCGGAGGCGCGCGGCGAGGCGGCGGGGATGATGGTGGCGGTGTTCGTGCTGATGACGGTCGGCGTCGCGCTGTCGGGCTTGATCCGCCGGCTGCAAAGCTACCTGCTGCGCTGGCAGCAGCAGCACTGACGCGAGCCGGCCAACGGTCGGCGACTGCCGAGCCGTGGTATTCGAGCAACACACGCCGCCCGCCCGTCGCAGTCGCCATCCAGCAGCGGGGTCCACCCCTGGGACCTGCCGGGCCGGATGACGATGTGCTGCGCATTCGGCCGGTGGTGCGCCAGGACATCCAATGCGGCAACCTCCAATCGTGAAACTGCCCCCAATGCCTCGCGTAGCGTTGAGCGTTCGCACAGGAAGAAGGCCCCCGCTGCCGCAAGACGGCCACGTTCGAGTGATTGGTAGTGGGGGCTCGGATCGGGAATAGCCGGCGCGGGCCGACCGTCATCGGATATGAAGCCGGGACGGAGCGAGGTTTGGGGCGACGAGCGGCGCCCTGGTACATGGCGTTGTGGACTGACAGAAAGGATTCGGCTTGAGAGCACGTCCCTTCCCGAGCCTGTTGCTTCTTGGATTGCTTCCGGGATTGGCTGCTTGCACGAAGCCCGAACCGATCAAGCTGCGTCCGGTCGCGGCAGCGCCTCGCCCAGCGCGGTCGGCCCGGTTGGCTCAAACGCAGCAGAAGCCGACGTCCAATCTTGCCCCGGCCTGCGGTCCAGCCGCGGCCGAGCCGGCCGGCTCCAACGATGCCGACAAGGAACGGTTGTTCCGCGCCTTCACCGAGGAAGAGGCGGCCGGAGCGCAGCGGCCCGGCGCCGAGCCAGCCGTCACCAGCGAACCCTGTCCCCCAGCGCAACGGTGACAACGATGACCCAGACCGCTTCCACGTCGCTGATGCCCGTCACGCAGCCCGTCGACCTGGCTCCGCCGGGCGGCACCGATCTGCCGGGCCGCGTGAATGCGTTCCTTTCCGATGATGGCCGCGCAGTCGTGCTGACCGGCTCCGCCCGGTCCCTAGCGACGCGCGCGTTCGAAGCCGTGCTGGCCGGGCTGGCCGGCCCGGTCCTTCGTGTCGGCAATCCGCTGAAAGCGCCGCTCAGCCTGTCGCGTCTGCTCGTTCAAGTCGGCGGCGACCCGGCGTCCGACGATGAGGCGGCCGCGCTGAAGGCCGCCATCTTGGACCGGGCCGATCATGGGCTGTCGCTCGTGGTCGCGATCAACGACGCCCATACCCTGGAGGCGGACGCGCTGCTGGTCCTCGCACGACTGATCGAGCCGCATGATCGGCAACTGCCGCGGCTGCAGCTGGTACTGGCCGGAAATCCAGCGCTGCTCGACCTGTTGCCGCCGGCCGGGCTGGTCGGGACGGACAGCCTGCACCCGGTCATGCTGATCCCGCTCGACGATGCCGCGAAGCAGGCCGAGTCCGGGCAGGAGCGCCTGCCGGATCCGTCCAAGGCGGCGCCCACGCCGGCCTGGCTGCGGACGGTGGAGCGCACGGTCAGGACCGCCACGATGGCGGGGGACACGGACACCCGGCCGTCCGTCGGGCTCGACGACGACACGCCTCGGACCGGGCTGCCCGCCAAGCTGCACTCGAAGCCCGCGGGGCAGC
The DNA here is from genome assembly GCA_963792675.1 of uncultured Alphaproteobacteria bacterium. Lineage (GTDB taxonomy): Bacteria > Pseudomonadota > Alphaproteobacteria > Acetobacterales > Acetobacteraceae > JBBROS01. Next base: position 1,981,558 of record CAWBWT010000002.1, on the reverse strand, counting down.
CGAAGACCGCGCCGTCCGAACCTTTCCTGCCGCGCTTGCACGAGGTCGGGCTGGGGACGGCGTTGCTGGCCGCCGCCGCCGCCCTCCTGCTCATGCTGTCGCCGCCGGAGCCGTCCTCCCCAGTCAGATCAGCGACCGAGGCAAGCGTGCCGCAAGCAACCGCAAGTGCCGAACCTGCCGTCCCGGGCGTCGGCTCGGCGGCCGAGGCACCGGCCGCCGGCCCTGTCACCGATGCCGGACCGTCTGCCGCCGCGCCGGCGGAGCCGTCGATGGCCAGCAACCCGCCGGCGGAGCCGTCGATGGCCAGCAACCCGCCGGCCCATCCGACCGGTGAGGCGGAAGGCTTGCTGGCCGGCATCAGCGAGTCGCAATTGCGGCTGGATTTCGGCGCCTTCCTGCACCGGACCGGCTACGCCGTTCAGACGCCGGAAGCGCAGGACGCGCTGTTCCAAGAGTATAAGGAGTGGCTCGCCCGCAACCTGTCCGGCCCAGCCCCGGGTCGCGCCCGGTAGCCGCCGCGCCACGCCTCAGATCTGCTTCATGTGTGGCGGAGAGGGTGGGATTCGAACCCACGGTGGCTGTTACACCACACCGGTTTTCGAGACCGACACCTTAAGCCACTCGGCCACCTCTCCTGCGGCGCAGGTGTATAAGGCCTCGGCGGCGGCGCTGCAACGCCTCCGACGCGTCCGGCAGACCGGACACGATCGTTGACACGGCGGTGCGACCCGACTACATCACCGCGCTCCGGCACGGGACCAACGAGCCCCGTCGCTCCATGTCCACAAAAAGGGCCGTCCGGCCACGCCGGAACCGCCGATCAGGAACAGCTTCGATGTACGCAGTTATCCGCACGGGCGGAAAGCAATATCGCGTCGCTCCGAACGACGTGCTCAAGATCGAGAAACTCCCCGGCGAAGCCGGTGACATCATCACCTTCACCGATGTGCTCGCGGTCGGCAGTGCGGCCGGCGGCACCACGCTTGGCACCCCGGTCGTGGCCGGTGCGACCGTGACGGCGACCGTCATCGCCCAGGATCGGCTCGACAAGGTGATCATCTTCAAGAAGCGGCGCCGCCAGAACAGCCGCCGCAAGAACGGCCATCGGCAACACGTCACGGTCGTGCGCGTTGCGGGCATCATGGCGGACGGACATCAGCCGCCGCTCAAGGAGCAGCCTGCCGGGTCCGAGGCGCCGGTGCCGGTCGAGGCAACGGCCGAGGCACCCGCCCCTGGCGAAACCGTCCCGGCGTAAGGAGACCACCTCATGGCACACAAGAAAGCAGGCGGCTCGTCCCGCAACGGGCGCGACACCGCCGGACGCCGCCTCGGCGTCAAGAAGTTCGGCGGCGAGAGCGTCGTCGCCGGCAACATCATCATCCGCCAGCGCGGCACCAAGATGAAGCCCGGCCTCAATGTCGGCCTCGGCAAGGATCACACGATCTTTGCGCTGGTCGACGGCCACGTGAAGTTCACCCGCAAGGCCGAAGGCCGCGTGCACGTCTCGGTCGAGGCGGCCGCCAACGACAACCCGCCGGTGCCGGCCGCCGCCGAGTAGGCCGCCGGCCGCTTTTCACACGCGGAGGGGTCGGCTTGCGCCGGCCCCTTTTGCATTCAGGGCAATCATGAAGTTCCTCGACCAGGCTAAGATCTACACGCGCTCCGGTGACGGCGGGAACGGCGTCGTCGCCTTCCGCCGGGAGAAGTACCTGGAGTTCGGCGGCCCCGACGGCGGCAACGGCGGCAAGGGCGGTGACATCGTGTTCGTCGCCGCCGAAAACCTGAACACGCTGATCGACTTCCGCTACACCCAGCATTTCCGCGCGCCCAAGGGCGGCAACGGCGCCGGCAGCGACCGCACCGGCGCCGGCGCGCCCGACGTGGTGATCGAGGTGCCGATCGGAACCCAGATCCTGGCCGACGACAAGGAGACGCTGCTCGCCGACCTCGATGCGCCGGGCAAGCGCGTCGTGCTCTGCCGCGGCGGCGATGGCGGCCACGGCAACGCCCACTTCAAGAGCAGCACCAACCGCGCCCCGCGCAAGGCGACGCCGGGCTACCCCGGCGAGGAGCGCTGGGTTTGGCTGCGCCTCAAGCTGATCGCCGATGTCGGCCTGGTCGGCCTGCCGAACGCCGGCAAGAGCACCTTCCTCTCCGTGGTGTCCGCGGCCCGGCCGAAGATCGCCGACTACCCGTTCACGACGCTGCACCCGCAGCTCGGCGTGGTTCGGCTGAACCATTCGGAAGAGTTCGTCATCGCCGACATCCCCGGCCTGATCGAAGGCGCGCATGAGGGTGCCGGCCTCGGCGACCGGTTCCTCGGCCACGTCGAGCGCTGTTCCGTGCTGCTGCACCTGATCGACGGCACCGCCAAAAGCCCCGTGGCCGCCTGGCGCACGGTCCGGGAGGAGCTGCAGGCCTATGGCGGCGGCCTCGCGGACAAGCCCGAGCTGCTGGTGCTGAACAAGGTAGACGCCATGACCCCGCATGAGATCGGCGTCCGCCGCGCCGCGCTGCGCCGGGCTCAGCGGCCAGGACGTCATGCTGCTGTCCGGCGTCACCGGCGAGAACCTGCCCGAGGTGATCCGCGCCCTGATGGACCGCGTGCATCACCACCGCAGCGCCGACCTCGTCCCGGCGTGAACCCCTCTTCCAACCCCGTCGTCCGCGGGCTCGACCCGTGGACTTCTCCCCGCTGAGCCTCGCCGCATGACGACCCCGGCGATCGCCACGGCGCGGCTTCTGGTGGTGAAGATCGGCTCCGCGCTGGTGGTGGACCACGATGCGCCCCGCGCCGCTTGGCTCGACAGCGTTGCCGCCGACATCGCCGCCGCCCGGGCCCGCGGCACCGCCGTGATCGTCGTCTCGTCCGGCGCCATCGCCCTCGCCCGCCCGGTGCTCGGGCTGCTGCAGCCCCGGCTGCGGCTCGAGGAAAAGCAGGCAGCCGCCGCAGTCGGGCAGATCCGCCTGGCGCAGGCCTGGACCGAGGCGCTGCAGGCGCATGGCCTGACCGCCGCCCAGCTCCTTCTCACGCTGGACGACACGGAGGATCGGCGCCGCTACCTCAACGCCCGCGCGACGCTCACCACATTGCTGGCACTCGGCTGCATCCCGGTCATCAACGAGAACGACAGCGTCGCCACCGCCGAGATCCGGTTCGGCGACAACGACCGCTTGGCCGCTCGGGTCGCCGAGATGGTGCAGGCCGATCAGCTCGTGCTGCTGTCCGACATCGACGGGCTTTACACCGCCGACCCGAAGCGCGACCCCGCCGCCCGGCATTTGCCCGTCATCCCGGTGCTGACGCCGGCGATCGAGGCGATGGGCGGTGAGCCCCCGCCGGGCTACTCGAGCGGCGGCATGCGCACCAAGCTGGTCGCCGCCCGCATCGCGACGCAGGCCGGCTGCGCCATGGCGATCGCGATCGGTGCCACCCCGCACCCGCTCGCCGCGCTGGTCGAAGGCGCCCGCTGCACCTGGTTCCTCCCGGCCGATGATGGATTGACCGCGCGCAAGCGCTGGATCGCCGGGTCGCTGCAGCCAGCCGGCCGCCTCGTGGTGGACGCCGGCGCCGCCCGCGCACTGGGCCGCGGCCGCTCGCTGCTGCCAGCCGGAGTGCGCGCGGTCGAAGGCGAGTTCGACCGCGGCGACCCGGTGCTGATCCAGACGCTCGACGGCGCCACCCTGGCCCGCGGCCTCAGCGCCTATGCCAGTTCGGACGCGCGCCGCATCGCCGGGCACCGGTCAGAGGAGATCGAAGCCCTGCTCGGCTGGCGCGGCCGCGACGAGATCGTCCACCGCGACGACCTCGTGCTGGCCTGAGGCGTCATCTCGCGCGCGCCTGAGGCGTCAGCTTGCGCGCCTGAGGCGCTACGGAATGACCTTCTCCGCCCGCAGCCGCGCGAACAACTCGGTGAACGCGTCCTCGGTCGGCTGATAGTCTAGGAATCCGAGCCGCCGGCTACGCCCCATGTCGGTCACCACCTCGATCGGCCGCCCGAGATCGGCGTCGGTGTGCCAGGCAGACGTCAGGCGGCCCAGATCCGGCTCGATCAGGCCGTGCCGGGCCGCCAGCTCCGCCCAGATCGGCCCGACCTCCGCAAGCTGCTGCTCGAGCGGCACCCCGTCGCCGTCCGGTGCCACCGGCGCTACGTCGAACCACTCCGCCAGCCGCGCCCACATCCAACTCCAGCGGAAAACGTCGCCGTTCACCACGTTGAACGCCATGTTGCGGGCCGCCGGCGTCGTTGCCGCCCATTCGAGATGTCGGGCCAGCAGCCTGGCGTCGGTCATGTCGGTCAGCGACCGCCATTGCACCGCCGAGCCCGGAAAGGCGAACGGACGCCCGGTCGCGCGGCAGATCGAGGCGAACACCGCCAGCGTGACCCCCATGTTCATCGCATTGCCGAGCGCGTAGCCGATGATGGTGTGCGGCCGATGCACGCTCCAACCGAAGCCGCGGCGCTCGGCGGCCGCGAACAGCTCGTCCTCCTGGGCGTAGTAGAAGTTCTCCACCGGCAGCCGGGGCTGCTCCTCACGGAACGGCGTCTCCGGCAGCGTGCCTTTGCCGTACGCCTCGAACGGCCCGAGATAATGCTTCAGCCCGGTGACCAGGGCCGCGTGCTGCACGCCGTCACCGGCCGCCGCCAGCAGGTTGCGGACCATGGCGGCGTTGACGTGGATGTTCTCCGCCTCGGTCGGCTGCCGCATCCAGGTGGTGATGAACACATGCGACGGCCGCACGCCATCCAACCCGGCCCGGAGCGAACCCGGGTCGAGCAGGTCGGCAGCGACCGGCGCCATGCCGTCGATGGCGGGCGGGCGGCGGGCCAGGCCATGCACGGCCCATCCACGCCCCAGCAGGTGGCGGACGAGGTTGTTGCCGACGATACCGCTCGCGCCGGCGACCAGGGCGATGTTGCTGGCGGTGTTGCTCATGAGGATCTCCCGGCCGTCACACCGGCCACCGGTGCCAAACGTCGTGAGCCCCCTCCCAGATCAGCCTGACCGCGACATAAAGCACGATCAGCAGCCCGACCCAGGCGATCCAGCGCCGCTTCTCCAGCAGCGTCGCGATCACCCGGGCCGCGACGCCCATCAGCACCACCGAGAGGCCAAGCCCGGCGACCAGCACCCAAGGATGGTCGCGTGCGGCCCCGGCCACCGCCAGCACGTTGTCGAGGCTCATGGACAGGTCGGCCAGCACGATCTGCATCATCGCCGCGCGCATCGTCTTCGGCGGCGCCTTGCTGCCGTGCAGCGCCCGGGTGCGCGCACTCGGCCGCAGCTCGCGGTACATCTTCCAGCACACCCACAGCAGCAGCAGCCCGCCGGCCAGCAGCAGGCCGACGATCGCCAGCAACTGCAGCGTCACGAGCGCGAGCGCGATGCGCAGCAGGGTCGCGAAGCCGATGCCGACCAGGATCGCCCGCGACTTCTGCTGCGGCGGCAGCCCGGCCACCGCCATGCCGACCACGACGGCGTTGTCGCCGGCCAGCACCAGGTCGATCAGCATGACCTGGAGCAAGGCGACCAGTTCGCCGGCCACAAGCTCGCTCATCGGCGTCAGCCTTGCCATCGCCGGGTGGGGGGCGTAACGCGCGCATCGCACCGTCAACGCACAAGAGGGCCGCCCATGGTTCCCCGCTATTCCCGCCCGGCCATGACCGCGATCTGGGCGCCCGAGAACCGCTTCCGCATCTGGTTCGAGATCGAGGCGCTGGCCGCCGAGGCGATGGCGCAGCACGGGCATGATCCCGGCCGAGGCCGCGCGCAACATCCGCGAGCGCGGCGGCGCCAAGCTGGCCGACATCACCCAGGCCGACCTCGACCGCATCGACGCGATCGAGCGCGAGACCCGGCACGACGTCATCGCCTTCCTGACCTGGCTTGCCGAGGGGATCGGCCCAGACAGCCGCTTCGTGCACCAGGGCATGACCAGCAGCGACGTGCTCGACACCTGCCTGTCGGTGCAGCTGACCCAGGCCGCCGACCTGCTGCTCGCCGACCTCGACGCGGTGCTGGCCGCGCTCGAACGCCGGGCGATCGAGCACAAACACACGCCCACCATCGGCCGCAGCCACGGCATCCATGCCGAGCCCACCAGCTTCGGCCTGAAGCTCGCCGGCCACTAGGCCGAGTTCGCCCGCAACCGCGCCCGCCTGCTCGCCGCCCGCGCCGAGGTCGCGGTCTGCGCCATCAGCGGCGCCGTCGGCACCTACGCCCATCTCGGCCCGGCGATCGAGGCAATACGTCGCCGCCCGGCTGGGCCTGCAGCCCGAACCCGTCTCCACCCAGGTGATCCCGCGCGACCGCCATGCCGCGTTCTTCTGCACCCTGGGCGTCATCGCGAGCGGCGTCGAGCGGCTGGCGACCGAGGTCCGGCACCTGCAGCGCAGCGAAGTGCGCGAGGCGGAGGAGTTCTTCCACGCCGGGCAGAAGGGCAGCAGCGCCATGCCGCACAAGCGCAACCCGGTGCTGTCGGAGAACCTGACCGGCCTCGCCCGCATCGTCCGCGCCTGCGTCGACGCCCGCGCTCGAGAACGTGGCGCTGTGGCACGAGCGCGACATCAGCCATAGCAGCGTCGAGCGGGCGATCGGCCCGGACGCCACCGTGACGCTCGACTTCGCGCTCGTCCGGCTGGCCGGGATGATGGAGAAGCTCACGATCTACCCGGAGCAGATGCTGGCCAACCTCGAGAGCCTCGGCGGCGTGGTGCATAGCGGCGAGGTGCTGCTGGCCCTGACCCGCGCCGGCATCCTGCGCGAGGACGCCTACCGGATCGTCCAGCGCAACGCGATGGCGACCTGGACGCAGCTCGGCAAGCCCGGCGCGCGCAGGTTCCGCGACAATCTGCTGGCCGACCCCGAGGTCGCGGGCCGGATCGCGCCCGGCGCGTTGGATGCCGCGATGGGGCTCGATATGCACCTGGCGCATGTCGACCACGTGTTCGCGCGCCTGTTCCCGGACCGCGAGCGCGCGTTCCAGGCGGCGTGACCCCTCGGGCAAGGACCGGCGATCCGCTGCCATAAGTGGCACCCGGGCCACCCCCCTGCTATACGGTCCGCTCGACGACAGGGAACAGGTGATGGCGCGCCGCCGGCAACTCTACGAAGGCAAGGCGAAGGTCCTGTTCGAGGGTCCCGAACCCGGGACCCTCGTGCAGTACTTCAAGGACGACGCCGCGGGTGGCAAGGACGGCAAGAATGGCGTCATCACCGGCAAGGGCGTGCTCAACAACCGCATCAGCGAATACCTGATGATGCGCCTGGCCGAGATCGGCGTGCCGACCCACTTCGTGCGCCGGCTGAACATGCGCGAGCAGTTGATCCGCGAAGTCGAGATCATCCCGCTCAAGATCGTGATGCGCAACGTCGCCGCCGGGTCGCTCAGCACCCGGCTCGGCATCCCGGAAGGCACCCGCCTGCCGCGCAGCATCATCGAATTCTATTACAAGAACGACGCGCTGAACGATCCGATGGTGGCCGAGGAGCACATCACCGCGTTCGGCTGGGCCGCGACGCAGGACATGGACGACATCGTCGCCTTGTCGTTGCGGGTCAACGACTTCCTGACCGGCCTGTTCCTGGGCGTCGGCATCACGCTGGTGGACTTCAAGCTGGAGTTCGGCCGGCTGTGGGAGGAGGACGACATGCGCATCGTCCTTGCCGACGAGATCAGCCCGGATAATTGCCGGCTGTGGGACAGCAAGACGTCGGAGAAGATGGACAAGGACCGCTTCCGCCGCGACCTCGGCCGGGTCGAGGAGGCCTACCAGGAAGTTGCCCGCCGCCTCGGCATCCTGCCCGAAGCCGGCAACAACGACCTGAAGGGCCCGGAGACGGTTCAGTGAGGCTCGGACAGTGAGGAGAGGCCCGTGAAGGCGATCGTCACCGTGATGCTGAAACCCGGCGTGCTCGACCCGCAGGGCCGCGCCATCGGCCACGCCCTCGGCACGCTCGGGTTCGAGGGTGTCGGCGAGGTCCGCGCCGGCAAGGTCATCGAGCTGGAACTCGATGCGACCGACCCGGCGGAAGCCCGGCTGCAGGCCGAAGCGATGGCGAAGCGCCTGCTGGCCAACACCGTCATCGAGAGCTTCCGCGTCGAGGTCGAGCGCATGAGAATCCTGGTCATTGCCGTCGTCGCCGTGCTCGCATTGTGCGGCGGCGCGCAGGCGCAGCGCATGTCGAACCTAACCGGGCAGAGGCTGGTGCAGACTGTGCACCGGCCGGGATGCCCGCTTGGTGGAAGCCTGCACGGCCTACATCGACGGCATTGCCGACAGCTCGGCGTTCTACCAGCGGCTGCGTCCCGCCGGACGGCAGCAAGGGCGCCGCCTGCCGGGCTACATCTGCGTTCCCAAGGACGTGACCGGAGTGCAGCTACGGGAGTTGGTCGTGCAGTGGTTCCGCCAGCACGCCGACCAAGCCAACCGCCAAGCCAGCGGCATCGTGCTGCGTGCGCTGGACGAAACCTATCTGTGCCCCGGCGAGCAGCCGCACGTGCCGAAGACCGAGTAGGGGCGGCCGCAATGAAAGCCGGCATCGTCGTCTTCCCCGGCACCAACCGGGAGCGCGACATGGCGATCGCGCTGCGCCGCGTCACCGGCCAGCAAGCCGCGCCTGGTCTGGCACGGCGAAACCGTCGTCGACGGGCTCGACCTCGTCGTCCTGCCCGGCGGCTTCAGCCACGGCGACTACCTGCGCTGCGGCGCCATGGCGGCGCGCAGCCCCGTGATGGCGGCGATCCACGCCTTTGCCGGCCGCGGCGGCCACGTGCTGGGCGTCTGCAACGGCTTCCAGATCCTGACCGAGGCCGGCCTGCTGCCCGGCGCCCTGCTGCGCAACGCCTCCCTGCGCTTCCTCAGCCAGGACTGCCACCTGCGGGTCGAGCGCAGCGACACCCCTTATACCAGCCACTACCAGCGAGGCGCCAGGTGTTCCGCGCCCCCATGGCCCATGGCGACGGCAACTACTTCGCTCGACGAGGACGCTCGACCGCTTGGAGGGCGAAGGCCTGGTCGCCGCTGCGCTACTGCTCCGCGCACGGCGACGCTGTCGCGCGAGGCGAACCCCAACGGCTCCGCCCGGCACATCGCCGGCATCCTGTCGCCCAATCTCCGCGTCATGGGCCTGATGCCGCACCCCGAGGACCTGGTCGACCCGCTGATGGGCGGCACCGACGGCCTGCCGCTGTTCCAGGGCATGGCCGACTCCATCGCCGCATGACCCAAGCCGTCAACCAATCCCTGGCCAGCCAGTTCGGCCTCAGCGCCGACGAATACGCCCGCGTGCTCGCCATCATGGGCCGCACGCCGAGCCTGACCGAGCTCGGCATCTTCAGCGTCATGTGGTCCGAGCACTGCAGCTACAAGTCGAGCCGCGTGCACCTCAAGACGCTGCCCACCAAGGCCCCTTGGGTCATCCACGGCCCCGGCGAGAATGCCGGCGTGGTCGACATCGGCGACGGCCTCGCCGCCATCTTCAAGATGGAGTCGCACAACCACCCGAGCTTCATCGAGCCCTACCAGGGCGCCGCGACCGGCGTCGGCGGCATCCTGCGCGACGTGTTCACCATGGGCGCGCGGCCGATCGCCAACCTCAACGCGCTCCGCTTCGGCGACCCCAAGGACCCGCGCACCAAGCGCGTCGTCGACGGCGTCGTGCGCGGCATCGGCGGCTACGGCAACTGCGTCGGCGTGCCCACCGTCGGCGGCGAGGTCAACTTCCACCCGGCCTACAACGGCAACCCGCTGGTCAACGCCATGACGGTCGGCATCGCGCCGGCCGACCGCATCTTTCTCAGCGCCGCCGCCGGCATCGGCAACCCGGTCGTCTATGTCGGCGCCAAGACCGGCCGCGACGGCATCCACGGCGCCACCATGGCGTCGGCCGAGTTCGGCGCGAACTCCGAGGAGAAGCGCCCGACCGTGCAGGTCGGCGACCCCTTCATCGAGAAGCTGCTGATCGAGGCCTGCCTCGAGCTGATGGCGACCGACGCCATCGTCGCCATCCAGGACATGGGCGCCGCCGGGCTCACCAGCAGCAGCGTCGAGATGGCCGGCAAGGGCGGCGTCGGCATCGAGCTCGACCTCGACGCGGTGCCGCAGCGCGAAGCCGGCATGACCGCCTACGAGATGATGCTGTCGGAATAGCCAGGAGCGCATGCTGATGGTGCTGCGCCCCGACCGCATGGACGTCGCCCGCGCCATCTTCGAGAAGTGGGAGCTGGATTTCGCCGTCATCGGCCACCTGACCGACACCGGGCACATCGTCGTCCGGCACCGGGGCCAGATCGAGGCCGACATCCCGCTCGACCCGCTGGCCGAACAGGCGCCGCTCTATCACCGCCCGATGGCCGAGACGCCGAAGCAGCCGCCGCTCGGCCCATCGCCGACCCGGTCGGCCTCGGCCCCGCACTGCTGACGCCTGATCGCCTGCCCGGACCTGTGCAGCCGCGCCTGGGTCTGGAACCAGTACGACAGCACCATCGGCGGCCAGACCGTGCGCCGCCCCGGCCAGGCCGACGCCGCCATCGTCCGCATCGAGGGCCATGACCGCGCCCTGGCGCTGACCACCGACTGCACGCCCCGCTACTGCGCCGCCGACCCCGAGGCGGGCGGCGCCCAGGCGGTCGCCGAAGCCTGGCGCAACATCACCGCGACCGGCGCCCGGCCGCTCGCCATCACCGACAACATGAACTTCGGCAACCCCGAGAAGCCCGAGATCATGGGCCAGTTCGCCGCCTGCGTCCGCGGCATCTCGGCCGCCTGCCGCGCGCTCGACTTCCCCGTCGTGTCCGGCAACGTGTCGCCTCTACAACGAGACCGAAGGCCGCGGCATCCTGCCCACCCCGGCGATCGGCGGCCTCGGCGTGATCGAGGACGCGGCCCAGGCGGTCGGCCAGGCGCTCCGCCCGGGTCTCTCGCTGATGCTGATCGGCGCGACGGCGGGCCATCTTGGGCAGTCCTTGTGGCTGCGCGAGATCGCCGGGCAGGAAGCCGGGCCGCCGCCGCCGGTCGACCTCGCAGCCGAGCGCCGCAACGGCGATTTCGTCCGCGCCCAGATCCTGGCCGGGTTCGTGGCGGCCTGCCACGACGTCTCCGATGGCGGCCTGCTGGTCGCGGTCGCCGAGATGGCGCTGGCCGGCGACACCGGCGCGACCCTCACCGCCGAGGGCGATCACGCGTTCTGGTTCGGCGAGGACCAGGCCCGCTACGTGCTGGCCGTCGCGGACGCAGCACCCCTGCTCGCCGCGGCCCAGGCGGCCGATGTGCCGGCCGTCCAACTCGGCACTGGCTGGCGGCGACGGTTTGACACTGCCGGGCAGGATCACAATATCGCTTGCAGAGACTCCGGGAGGCGCATGAGCGCTTCTTCCCGGACTGGATGGGGACTTAGGCCATGGCGATGGTTGCCAGCGAGATCGAAGCCCTGATCAAGGAGGCGTTGCCGGACGCCGTCGTCAAGATCGACGACCTTGCCGGCGATGGCGACCACTACGCCGCTTCCGTCACCAGCAGCGCGTTCCGGGGAAAAAGCCGCGTCCAGCAGCACCAGCTCGTCTACGCCGCCCTGCAGGGCCGCATGGGGGGCGCCCTGCATGCCCTGGCGCTGCAAACGGCAGCGCCGACCGAATAGGAGAACAGCATGAGCAATCCGGTTTCCGAGCGTATCCAGAGCGACATCACCCAGAACCCCGTCATGCTCTACATGAAGGGCAACGCGATGTTCCCGCAGTGCGGCTTCTCCGCCCGCGTCGTGCAGATCCTCACCCACCTCGGCGTCCCGTTCCAGACCGCCAATGTGCTCGAGGACCCGGCGCTGCGCGAAGGCGTCAAGGAGTTCTCGTCCTGGCCGACCGTCCCGCAGCTCTACGTCAAGGGCGAGTTCGTCGGCGGCTGCGACATCGTCACCGAGATGTTCCAGTCGGGCGAGCTCGAGACGATGCTGACCGAAAAGGGCATCCCCCACCAAGCCGCCGCCTGACCCCGTCCACGCTGCAACGACACACGTCATGGCCGGGCGAAGACCCGGCCATCTCGTGCCAGTGAGCCGCCCCTTCCCCGGCTACCCCGCCACCGCGCTCGACTTCCTCCGCGGTCTCGCCGCCAACAACGAAAAGCCCTGGTTCGAGGCCAACCGCGCCACCTACGAGCAAGCGGTCAAAGCACCCACCGCAACCCTCGTCACAGCCGTCGCCGAGGCCCTGCGCGCCCGCGACCTGCCGCTCGAGGGCGAGCCGAAGCGCTCCGGCTTCCGCATCCACCGCGACACCCGCTTCAGCAAGAACAAGGTCCCGTACAAGACCGCCGTCGGCAGCGTCTGGTATCGCCAGGGCAGCGGCAAGGACGGCGCCGGCATCCTCTACTTCCACCTCGCTCCCGGCGGCTGCTTCACCGCCGCCGCCTTCTACATGCCGGACCCGGAGGTGCTGAGCGCCATCCGCGAGCGGATCCGCGTCCACCCCGACCGCTTTCTCGCCATGTCGCAAGCGCTCCGCGACCGCGGCCTGACGCTCGACGTGTCCGACATGCTGAGCCGGATGCCGCGCGGCTTCGAGGATCTCGCCGCCAGTCCGGTCGCCCCGGCGATCAAGCTCAAATCCTTTATCGTCCGCCGTCCGGTCACCGATGCCGAGGCGCAGTCGCCCGGCGTGGTCGATGCGATCGTCGGCTTAGCCGCGGACGCCTTGCCGCTGCTGCAGTTTGGGTGGGCGGCGGTGGACGAGGCGCGGACGGCGTAGAAGCAGGGGCGCTGCCCCTGCACCCCGCTGGGGCCGGCGGCCCCAGACCCGCTGGGGGTTGCCGGGCAGTGTGAAAGGCGCATTTTAGCGGGACCACCAAGCAGGGAGCGGGCAGCCATGATCCGCCGCAATCTTCTTCGCGGAGCCGCCGCCCTTGCCGGCGCGCCAATCGCCCGCGCCGTCGCCGCGCCGGCCGACGCCATCCCGCCCTGGACGAAGGAGCAGGGCGCGCCGATCGCCGAGGACCACTACGGCGCACCCTCGCCGTTCGAGAAGCACGTCGTCCGCCGCCCGCGGGAAAAGCTGCTGTTCGACACCGCCGGGTCGATCGTGACGCCGCTGCAGGACCTCGACGGCATCATCACCCCGAACGGCCTGCACTACATCCGCAGCCACGCCGGCACGCCCGCCATCGACCCGGACCGCCATCGCCTCGTGGTGCACGGCATGGTGGACCGGCCGCTCAGCTTCTCGATGGACGACCTGATGCGGTTCCCGTCCGTCTCGGCGATCCACTTCCTCGAATGTTCCGGCAACACCGGCCTCTACAAGGAGGCCAACATCAAGCCGGACTGGACGGTGCAGGACACCCACGGCCTGTTGAGCTGCGCCGAATGGACCGGGGTGCGCGTCGCCGACGTGCTGGCCGAGGCCGGTGTGCAGCCGGGTGCCACCTGGATGCTGGCCGAAGGCGCCGACGCCTGCGCCATGACCCGCTCAATCCCGGTCGCGAAGGCGATGGACGACGCGATCCTGGCCTATTCGCAGAACGGCGAGCGGCTGCGGCCCGAGAATGGCTATCCGCTGCGCCTGTTCCTGCCGGGCTACGAGGGCAACACCAGCATCAAGTGGCTGCGGCGCTTAAAACTCGGTAACCAGCCGTTCGAGACCCGCGAGGAAACCTCGAAATACACCGACCTCATGCCCGACGGCAAAGCGCTGCAGTTCAACTTCACCATGCGGGTAAAATCGGTCATCACCCGTCCGTCGCCTGGCTTCCAGCTAAAGCAGACCGGGTTCCACGAGATCACCGGTCTCGCCTGGTCGGGCAACGGCCGCGTCACCCAAGTCGAGGTGTCGGCCGATGACGGCGAGACCTGGACCGACGCGGCGTTGCAGGCGCCCGTCATGTCGCGCTGCCTGACGCGGTTCCGTCTGCCCTGGGCATGGAACGGCGGCCCGGCCGTACTGCAAAGCCGCGCCACCGACGAGACCGGCGCCGTGCAGCCGACGCGGGCGACCGTGCTGTCGGAGCGCGGCCCCAACTTCTACTACCATTATGACGCCATCACCGCCTGGCGCCTGGCCTCCGACGGGAGCTTCGCCCTTGCCGTCTAGGATCATCCTCTGCGCCGCCCTCGTGGCGGTCTCCGCGGCGGCGAAGGCGGAAACGCACCCGCTCGGCCTCGGCCGCGCGCCCTCCGCCGACGAGCTGGCCGCGCTCGACATCGATGCACGCGGCGACGGCGCTGGCTTGCCGCCCGGGCGCGGGACCGTGACGGACGGCGAGGCGATCTATGCCCAGAGCTGTGCCGCCTGCCACGGCGCCAACGGCCAGAACCCGATCTCTCCATCGATCCGCCTGACCGGCGGCAAAGGCACGCTCACCACACCGACAGCGGTGCAGACAGTCGGCAGCTACTGGCCCTTCGCCACCACGCTCTACGACTACATCCACCGCGCGATGCCGTTCAACGCGCCACAATCGCTGGCGCCCGATCAGGTGTATGCGGTGACGGCCTATGTGCTGCACCTGAACGGCATCCTGCCCGCCGACGCATCCCTGGACGCCGCCAGCCTCCCGAACGTGAAGATGCCGAACCGCGCCGGGTTCGTGCGGGCCTACCCCGCGGACCACTGACGACTTGACGAGGGGCGGCAACGTCATCGGGCGATTTCACGTTTCACAACCCCGCCCAACTTTGCTTCACATGAGAGAACCGGTGATCTCAAAAATCTGACATAGTTGACTGGGCAGGCCCTCAACTCTGTCGCTATTCGTTGCCAATTAGCAAAGAAAGCGATGACGATGTCCAATCTTCGAGCTTTAGCAGCATCTGCCTCAACGATCGTGATCTGTTCTGTGCTCGCCTTCGCCCCGCAGGCCCAGGCCACTCCGGTGACCCAATCCACGAGCCCTGCCGGGTCGGACTCGATCTACAACGGCAACGGGTGGGCGTGGCAGTTGTTGGGCAGCGTCACGCTTGCAACCGGCACCAACATCATTGATGCCTTGACCAGCACGGTAACGCTCCGGGACCAGGGCTTTGGCGGCTCCGACCCGACGAACGGCGTCCGGATCGACCTGCTTGATAACGGCACCAGCCTGTGGGCACAGTACGTCGCCGGCGCGGGCCATACCTCGTCGACGCAGACCTACGATGTCACCGCCTTTCCGGCCGAGTTCGCCAGCTTGAACGCAGCGATTCAAACGGTCGACTGGTCAGCCATGCCGACGGTCACGCTCACGATGAACGCCACGCCCTGGGCCTATCCCGGCTGGCAATTGCACACCCAGAACGCCTCGTTCAGCGTCACGTCGGACGTGCCGGAGCCCATGTCGCTGGCCCTGCTGGGCACTGCCCTGGCCGGTGCCGGCCTGCTCCGCCGCCGCAAGGACGCGTAAGCCGCGGACGGTTCCAGCCCCTATTCGCCTTCGATGCGCGACGCCCGCTTGGTGTCGCGCATCGTCGCGTAGATCACCAGCGACCCGGCGATCAGCAGGGTGATGTACCAGAAGAACCAGGTCTCGTGGCCCAGGTCCTTGAATTGGAGGCCGACCAGCGGCGCCGTGCCGCCGAACACGCTGGCGGCGACCGCATACGGGAGCCCCACGCCGAGGGCCCGAACACCGGCCGGGAACAACTCGGCTTTCACGACGGCATTGATGCTGGTGTAGCCGGACACGATCAGCAGCGCGAACAGCAACAGCAGCAGGATCGTAGTGAAATCCTTGGTCGCCGCCATCGTGGTCATGATCCAGTAGGTGCACAGCGTGCCCATGATCCCGAACCACAGCAGCACCGGCTTCCGGCCCACCCGGTCGCTCAAGGCGCCTAGAATCGGCTGCATCGCCGCGAACACGAACAGCGAGATGAAGCTGATGGCGCCCACCTGCTCCCGCG
Organism: uncultured Alphaproteobacteria bacterium; assembly: GCA_963792675.1. Lineage (GTDB taxonomy): Bacteria > Pseudomonadota > Alphaproteobacteria > Acetobacterales > Acetobacteraceae > JBBROS01. Next base: position 1,965,688 of record CAWBWT010000002.1, on the reverse strand, counting down.
GCAGCTTGACGGTGTTCGTGAGGAACGTCGGCATGTAGGTGCTGAACGTATAGAATGCGGCCGTTCCCCCCATCGTCAGCCCAAACACCAGCAGCAGCTCGCGCGGATGGCGGAAGACGCCGCGCAACGGGCTCTCCGTCCGCGTCCGCGCCGCTTCGAGAAACTCGCCGCTTTCTTCGAGGTTGCGCCGCAAATATAGCCCGTACGTCGCGCACAAAGCGCCGATCACGAATGGAACCCGCCACCCCCAGTCCTCGAGCTCCGTGGCGCTCAGGAATCGCTGCATCACCAGGAGCACCAGCGCCGCCAGCACCTGGCCGCCGATCAGCGTCACGTATTGGAACGAGCTATAGAAGCCACGGTTTTTGCTGCCGGCGATCTCCGACAGGTACGTCGCGCTCGTGGCGTATTCGCCGCCCAGGCTCAGACCCTGCAGCAACCGCGCGAGCGCCAGCAACCAAGGCGCCAAGAGCCCGATCGAGGCATAGGTCGGGATGACAGCGATGATCAGCGAACCCACGCACATCAGCATCACCGACATCGTCAGGGCGGCACGCCGCCCACGCCGGTCGGCATAGTTGCCCAGCAGCAGCCCGCCGATCGGACGGGCGAAGAAGCCGACGGCGTAGATCAGAAAGACCTGCAGGAACTGAGCCGTCGCGCTGGTGCCGGCGGGACTGAACTGCTTGGCGAAATACAGCGCGAACGAGTTGTACACATAGAAGTCGTACCACTCGATCAGATTGCCGACCGAACCCCCGAAGATATTCTTGATCCGCCGGCCGACATCGGCCGGCCGTTCGTCACTCAGGGGGTTCAGGCTGGTGTGGCTCACCGGACATCCTCGCGTTTGTAAATACCTGTCTAATAAGCCCGCCCGCCGCACGCAATCGGCCGCCCACGGCGCTCGCAGTCCGGAAAAATGCCGCACTGCGGCATGACGCAAGGCCGCGCCCGCGATACACTCCGTCGATGCCGGATCTCCGCGTCCAGAACGCGCCCGCTCCTTCCGCGAGCAAAACCGTGGCCGCCGCCGAGGGCGCGACGCCCACCATGGCGCAATGGTTCCAGTTGAAGGAAGCCAACCCCGACGCGCTGCTGTTCCTGCGCATGGGCGACTTCTACGAGCTGTTCTTCGCCGACGCGGAGGCCGCCGCCGCCGCGCTCGACATCGCGCTGACCCGGCGCGGCGAGCATCAGGGCACGCCCATCCCGATGTGCGGCGTCCCGGTGCACGCGGCCGAGGCGTACCTTGCCCGGCTGATCCGCCGCGGCTTCCGCGTCGCCGTCGCCGAGCAGATGGAGGATCCCAAGACCCGCACCGGCAAGGCGCCGCTGAAGCGCCAAGTGGTTCGCCTCGTGACGCCCGGGACGTTGACCGAGGACAGCCTGCTCGAGCCGCACCGGCCCAATCTCCTGCTCGCCGTCGCCGGGGCCGGCGCGGCATCGGGCGGTGCGCTGGGCTCGGCGTTGGGCGCGGCTTGGCTCGACATCTCGACCGGCCTGTTCGAGACCGCCGCCGTCGCCGCCGCCGACCTGCCGGCGCTGCTGGGCCGGCTGGAGCCCGCCGAGATCCTGGCGCATGCAACGATCCCGCTCGGCGACTGGTCCGACCGTCGCGGCCCCGACACGCTTCCGCCCAGGCCAGACGACGCGCGCCGCCGGGTCGCCGAGGCCTATGCGGTCGCGAGCCTCGACGCCTTCGGCAGCTTCTCCGACCACGAGGCGGTGGCCGCGGCCATGGCGCTGGACTACGTGCGCCTTACCGCCGCCGGGCAGTTGCCGCGCCTGTCCCGCCCCGAGCCTGCGGGCTTTGCCGGGCAGATGCTGCTCGACGCCGCCACCCGAGCCAGCCTCGACATCACTCGCTCGCGCGATGGCGACGCCGCCCATACGCTGTTGTCGGCGACGTCGCGAACGCTGACCGCGCCCGGCGCCCGGCTGCTCGCGACCTGGCTGTCCGGACCGCTGCTCGATCCCCGTCGGATCGCCGCGCGCCAGGACGGCTGGAGCTGGCTGCTGCTGCAGCCCGGGCCGCTCGCCCGCCTGCGCGACGCGTTGCGCGGCCTGCCAGACCTGCCGCGCGCCCTTGGCCGGCTGGCGCTCGGCCGCGCCGCCCCGCGTGACATCGGCGCCGTGCTCACCGCCCTGCGCACCGCCGCCGCCGTCGATGCGGCGCTGGATGGCGGCCCGTTCACCCCGGCGCTGGACGGCGTCGACCCGGCACTCGCCCCCCTGCTGGGCGAGGCGCTCGCGGATCCGCTGCCGGCCCGGCTCGACGATGGCGGCGTGATCGCCGCGGGCTACGACGGCCTGCTCGACGCGCATCGGGCGCTGCGGGATGACAGCCGCAAGGTGGTCGCCGGCCTCACCCTCGACTACGCCCAGCGCTACGGCGTGGCGGCGCTCAAGATCCGGCACCACGCGCAGCTCGGCTACGTGATCGAGGCGCCGGCGGCGGCGGTCGACAAGCTGCGCGCCCACCAAGATCTCACCATGCGCCAGTCGATGACCAACGGCGCCCGGTTCAGCAATGCGGAGCTGGCCGCACTCGACCGCCGCATTACCGAGGCCGCGGACGCCGCGGCCGCCCGCGAGCGCCTGGTGTTCCGGCATCTGCTGGACGAGGTGCTGGCGCAGGCGGGCGCGCTCCATGATTGCGCTGCGGCGCTGGCCCGGCTGGACGTGCTGCAATCCGCGGCGCGCCTGGCCGAAGGCGGCCGCTGGTGCCGCCCGCTGGTCGCCGACGACGACGCATTCTGCATCGAGGCCGGGCGGCACCCGGTGGTGGAGGCGGCGCTGCCCAAGGCGGTCGCGTTCGTGCCCAACCACACCGACCTGTCGCCCGGCCGCCGGGTCCTGCTGCTGACGGGCCCCAACATGGCCGGCAAGAGCACCTACCTGCGGCAGAACGCGCTGATCGCCATCCTTGCGCAGGCCGGGCTGCCGGTGCCTGCCAACGCGGCGCGGATCGGCATCGTCGACCGCCTGTTCAGCCGGGTCGGCGCCGCCGACGACCTCGCGCGCGGCCGCAGCACGTTCATGGTCGAGATGACCGAGACCGCCGCCATCCTGAACGGCGCCGGGCCGCGCAGCCTGGTGGTGGTGGACGAGATCGGCCGCGGCACGTCCACGCTGGACGGCCTCGCCATTGCCTGGGCGGTGTTGGAGGCGCTGCACGGCGCCGTCCGCTGCCGCACCATCTTCGCCACCCACTTCCACGAGCTGGCGCGGCTGGCGGCGCAGATGCCGCGCATCTGTCCGCACACGATGCGGGTCAAGGAGTGGCGCGGCAGCGTCGTGTTCCTGCACGAAGTCGCCGAAGGGGCGGCCGGCCGCAGTTGGGGGGTGCACGTCGCCGGCCTAGCCGGCGTGCCGGCGGCCACCGTCCGGCGTGCCGCGACCCTGCTGGCGGCGTTGGAGAAGCAGGGCCATGGCACGCCGGCGGAACTGCCGCTGTTCGCCGCCCTCGAGCAGCCGGCCGAGCTTGACCTGGGGCCTGACCCGGCGCCCGATCCGCTGCAGGCCGCGCTCGAAGCCCTGCAGCCGGATCAATTGTCGCCTCGCGACGCCTTGGAAACCTTGTATCAGCTCAAATCTCTGTGGGCTGTATCCAAGGAACGTACGCCGGTAAGCTGAACGACGATGCTGCACCCCATCCCCTGGCCCGAGCGTCCCGAGGACGCGACCCAGCTGCTCGCCTCGGCGATCGAGGCCTTGCGCCCACCCGGCGCCGACGCCGGCAAGCCGGTGTCGCGCGACGCCGCCTTGACGTCGTTCCGCCGCCATCTCGCCCGCGCCCAGCAGCACGTGCAGGACGGGTTCGAAGCCGGCACCTGGACCGGGCTGCAATCGGGTCGCCTGCTGGGCCGGCTGATCGACGGCGTCATCTCCGCGCTGCACGACTTCGCCCGCGCCCAAACCGCCGCCACCGGCCAGTTCGGCCCGCCCGAGCCCATGGCCGTCGCCGCGACCGGGGGCTACGGACGCGGCGTGCTGGCCCCGTTCAGCGACATCGACCTGCTGTTCATCACCCGCGAGGCGCCCTCGCCCGGGACGCTCGCGACGGTCGAGTACATGCTGTATTTCTTGTGGGATCTCGGCCTGAAGGTCGGCCACGCCACCCGCTCGGTCGCCGAATGCATCGCCCAGGCCGAGCGCGACCTGACGGTCCGCACCAGCATGATCGACGCCCGGCGCCTGTCCGGCGACCAGGCCCTGTTCGAGGACTTCACCACCGCCTTCCTCGCCTTCTGCCAGCAGGGCGGCATCGGCGCTTTCATCGCCGCCAAGCAGGGCGAGCGCGACGCCCGCCATCACCGCTATGGCGAGAGCCCGTTCCTGGTCGAGCCCAACATCAAGGAGGGCCGCGGCGGCCTGCGCGACCTGCAGACGCTGTACTGGATGACCCGCTACGTGTTCGGCGTGCAGGTGATGGGCGAGCTGGTCGGCCCCGACAGCCCCGGAGGCGGCATCCTGACCGCGATCGAGGCCAAGCACGCCCGCCGCTCCTGGGACTTCCTCTGGACCGTCCGCTTCCACCTGCACTACGTCGCCGGCCGGGCCGAGGACCGGCTGACGTTCGACATGCAGCCGGTGGTCGGCGCCCGCATGGGCTACACGCGGCACGGCCGCCAGGACGGCGTCGAGCGGTTCATGCGCCACTACTTCCTGACCGCGCGCGAGATCACCCGGATCACGGCGGTGCTGGAACCGGCGGTCGTGCGTGCGGCGCTCGGGCCGCCGGCGCTGCAGCTCAGCACCGACCCCTGCCCTGCGCGCTGAGGGCTTCGTGCTCGCCGACGGCAAGCTGGTCTGCGCGCCCGGCCACGACTTCGAAACCGATCCGATCCTGATGCTGCGCATCCTGCAGGTGGCGCGCGACCGCGACCTGCAGCTGCACCCGTTGACCATCCGTGCGCTGATCCGCAACGAGCGCCAAGCGATCACGCTGCGCAGCGACCCGGCGGCCGCTGCCGTGTTTCAGGACCTGCTGTGCGGGCCGCCGCCGGGTCCGACCGGCACCTTCGACCATGGCTTCCTCGAGCGCGGCCAGGCGGAGGGCGCGCGCTGGTTGGCGGTGATGAACGAAACCGGGTTCCTCGGCCGCTACATCCCCGATTGGGCCCGCATCGTCGGCCAGATGCAGTTCGACACCTATCACGTGTTCACCGTCGACGAGCACACCATCGAGGCGCTGCGCGTGCTCAACGCGCTCGAGCGCCGCGACCTCACCGAGGTGGCCCCGATCGCCACCAGCCTGGTCGAGGACCTGCAGTCGCGCCGCGCCCTCTATTCCGCCACCCTGCTGCACGACATCGCCAAGGGCCGCGGCGGTGACCACTCGGAGCTCGGCGCCGAGCTGGCGCTGCAGATCGGGCCCAGCATCGGCCTGTCGGCGGAAGAAACCGAAACCGTGAGCTGGCTGGTGCTGCACCACCTGCTGCTGAGCCAGACCGCGTTCAAGCGCGACATCGACGACCCCAAGACCATCATGGACCTCGCCGACACCATCCAGTCGCCGGAACGGCTAAAGCTGCTGCTGGTGCTGACGGTCGCCGACATGCGGGCGGTCAACTCCAAGGTGTGGAACGGCTGGAAGGCGACGCTGCTGCGGGAGCTGTACTCGCGGGTTGCCGACGTGCTGGCGGGCGGCCTCGCCACCACCGAGCGCGACGTGCGGGTTGCCCGCGCCAAGGACGCCGCGTCGTCGCTCTTGGCCGACTGGCCGGCGCATGACCGCGAGTTCTTCCTCGACCTCGGCTACCCCGCCTATTGGCTGAGCTTCGACCCCGAAACCCACGCCCGCCATGCCCGCCTGGTGCGCGACGCCGAAGCGCGCGGCGCGCCGCTGACGGTCGACACCCAGCCGCTGCCGGCACGCGCCGTAACCGAGGTCACGGTTTATACCGCCGACCATGCCGGGCTGTTCAGCCGCATCGCCGGCGCGCTGGCGGTGGCCGGCGCCTCGATCGTCGACGCCCGCATCCACACCCTCACGAATGGCAGCGCGCTCGACACGTTCTGGATCCAGGACGCGGCCGGCGGCGCCTTCGACGCGCCGCACCGGCTGGCGCGGCTGCATGTGCTGGTGGACCAGGCACTGTCGGGCCGGCTGGGCCTCGAAAGCGAGATCCGCCGCGCCTCGTCCGCGTTGATGGGCCGCCGCATGCGGGCGATCCACGTGCCGCCGCGGGTCGTGATCGACAATCGCGCCAGCAACACCCACACCGTGCTCGAGGTGAATGGACGCGACCGCCCCGGCCTGCTGCACGACGTCACCGCGGCAATCAGCGAGCAGGGCCTGCAGATCGCGTCCGCGCACGTGACCACCTACGGGGTCCGCGCGGTCGACGTGTTCTACGTCAAGGACGTGTTCGGCCTGAAGATCGAGAACGAGCGCAAGCTCGCCGCCCTGCGGCATGCCTTGCTGGCGGCGCTGCAGCCGCCCGACGACGCCATCCCCACGCCGCCCCGACGGACATCTGCCGCCGCCTGATCACCCGGCGAACCCGGAATCAGGACCCGGGATCAGTAAGGCGGGGCCGCCCGCCCGCGCTGGGTGCGCGCCGCTTCCGTCCACCAGGCGAGGTCGTCGGCGAAGCGCGGAAAGGCGCGCACCAGGGCCGAACCGCTGTCGCTTGCCGGCTCTCCGGCCGCATCGAACGCTTGGCCGATCCCGCCCACGGCAAGCGTGCTCGAGACGACCACCATGCCCATCTCGGACAGGATGCCGTGCCAGGCGAGGCCCGCCCGCACCCCGGCGAAACGGCCGGCCGAGTAGCTGACGACCGCGGCGGGTCGCCAATACCATTCCTCCAGGAAGTGGTCGGTCAGGTTCTTGAGGCCGGGCTGGACGCTCCAATTGTACTCGCCCGTCACGAACACGAAGGCGTCGGCCGACCTGATCTTGCCCGCGAGCATTTCCACAGCCTGGGGCGCCTCGCCCGCCGGATACTCCTTGTACATGCGGTCGAGCATCGGCAGATCGAGCGCCTTGGCGTCGATCAGTTCGGCCGCGGCACCGCGTTCGGCAAAGGCACGGACCAGCCAATCGGCCAGCCGGATCCCTTGCCGGTCCGAACGATACGAGCCGTAGAAGACCAGGATCCGATCGCTCATCAATGCATCCCCCGCTTGCATAACCGGTGTCGTGCAAACGCGCGGGGCAGGCAACTGCCCCGCGCGTCCTTGCCTACGAGTGGCCCGGCAAGCGGTGGTCAGGCAGCGTCGACGAGGACGACCTCGGCATCCTCGATCGCGGTGACGCGCAGCACCGCCTCGTCGGCGATCGCCGCGCCGTCGCGGGCCTCAAGGCGGGTGCCGTTGACCTCGACCGTGCCGGCCGCCGGCACGAGGTACCCGTGCCGGTCGGCGCCCAGCGGATACTCGGCCGTCTCGCCCGCTTTCAGGGTCGCGCCGACGATGCGGGCGTCGGTGCGGATCGGCAAGGCGTCGGCATCGTCGGGAAAGCCGCTGGCCAGCGTCACGAAGCGGCCCGAGCGCTCGCCCTTGGGGAACGGCTTGGCGCCCCAGGCTGGCGCCTCGCCTCGTGTCTTCGGCTCGATCCAGATCTGGAAGATGCGGGTGATGCCGGGCTCGCGGTTGTACTCGGAATGGCGAACGCCCGACCCGGCGCTCATCACCTGCACATCGCCGGCTTCGGTCCGCCCGCTGTTGCCGAGGCTGTCCTCGTGCGTGATAGCCCCCTCGCGGACATAGGTGACGATCTCCATGTCGTTATGCGGGTGCGGCGGGAAGCCGGTGCCGGCGGCGATCGTGTCGTCATTCCAAACGCGGATCGCACCCCAGCCCATCCGGGCCGGGTTGTGGTATCTCGCGAACGAGAAATGATGCTTCGCGTCGAGCCAGCCGTGATTGGCTCCACCGAGTTCACTGAAAGGGCGGCGGTCGATCATCTTCGGTCTCCACGGGAGCGGGCTGCTCCACTGGCGTCAAGATGCTGTTGCGCTCGACTTGACGAAATAGAAACATTGGCATCTTACCGTTGCCGTAAATGACAAGACGACTTCCCGACCTCGAAGCGTGGGCGATCTTCGCCAGGGTGGCGGAGTTCGGCTCCTTCTCGCGCGCGGCGAACGAGCTGGGCCTGTCGAACCCCACCGTGTCCAAGGCCATCGGGCGGCTCGAAGCGCGCCTCGGCTTTGCGCTGCTGGCGCGCACATCGCGCCGTTTGTCGCTGACCGACGCCGGGCACGCCTCGCTCGCGCGTGCGTCCCGCATCCTGAGCGAAGGCGAAGCGGTCGAGGAGGAAGCGGCCGAGCAGTCCAAGGTCCCCCGCGGCCGGGTCAGGCTCAGCGCGCCGCTGTCGTTCGGCATCGCCTATCTCGGCCCGATGCTGCCTGCGTTCCTCCAGACCTATCCAGAGATCAGCGTCGATTTCGCGCTCAGCGACCGCAAGGTCGACTTGGTGGCGGAAGGCTTCGACCTGGCGCTGCGCATTGCGACCCTCGACGATTCCTCCCTGCTCGCACGCCGGCTCTGCACCGTGCGGCTGCTGCTGGTCGGCGCGCCCGGCTACTTCGCCGCACGCGGCATGCCGACCCACCCCGCCGAGCTGACCCGGCACGCCGCGATGGCCTACACCGGCGGGGCCTCCCGGGGCGTTTGGCGGTTCTCCCATCCGGAGTTCGGCGACGAGGTCGTCGAGCCGCCGGTCCACGTCTGGACCGACAATGCCGACCTGCTGAACCCAGCGCTGATCGCCGGCCAGGGACTTGCCGTGCAGCCCGAGTTCCTCGTCTGGCGCGAGCTGCGCGAGGGCACGCTCGTGATCGGCATGCCCGAATGGCAGGTCGCACCGCTCGGGATCCACCTTGTCACGCCGCCCAGCCCGCTCCGTCCGCTGCGGGTGCAAGTCCTCATCGACTATCTCGCGCGCGAGCTGGCGAACGCGCCTTGGGACAAGGCCGGCCGCCGCCCCGAGTAGCGACATGGCAACTCTTTGCTTGCAGTCGGCCCGGCGCATCGACGAAGCAGCCGGGTTCCGCCTCATCGGCGAGGAGCGACACGGCAGCGTCGGCCACGACTTGGTCGGCCAGACCTGGGACCTGCTCTTGTGGCCGCGACCTCGGGAGAGACACTGGATGGATGCAAACCCGGATATCGCAGGCCGGATCGAGCGGCGCCTGGACGCCTTGGGCTTGCAGCCTGAGCAGGTGGACGCGCAAGTCGGCCTGCCGTCAGGAACCACGGAACGCCTGCGGCAAGGCATCGGGTTCGTTCCCGGCGGCCGCTTTCTCCGGGGCCTGTGCGCCGCCCTCGACACCGACGAGGAATACCTGCTCGGCCTGGAGCCCGGCGACCTGATCCCGGCCGAGCTGCTGCTCGAGCCGCAAGGCGAGTTGGGCCTGCTTGCGCCGGACGAGGAGGCGCTGCTGAAGCATTATCGCAGCCTGTCCATCCCGGTGCGCGCCGCCGTTGCTGTGGTTGTCGCGACCGCGGCTGGCGCGGTGGCGCAGCAGGCGGAGACGCAAGCCCTTCGGGACGCGGCCGAGGCGCCCGACAAGCGCGAGGGACGGAGCAAACGCCGGGACCGTCAGGGCCGCTTCGACGATCTGGTTCAACCGTTGCCGAGACGCACGTGAGCCCGCCGTCGGGAGAGCAGTTCCGGTAACGGCACCGATGCAGGGTATGCCCCGAGAAAAGGCCCGCCTGAGTCGGAGCAGGCGGGCCTCACCTTAGAACGCCTCGGGAGCGGAAGCAGATCGTGGGTATCAAGAGCCACGGCCACCCGCTTCGCCGACGGTGATACCGCACAAGCGGCGTCGAACGGCGGAGAAAGACGCGCCGATCGTTGCCGGACGCGATTGAGCCCGCGCTTGTGGCCGGCCGGCAACACGTTGCATATCTGCAATCTCTGCCCCGCACCATCGGCCGCCTTGCCGCGGGATGCAAACGGCGTCAGCGTGGTTCGAGGCTGGTCGCCGCCCGCGTTTTCACGCGCGGACGGCCCCGCGATTGCATGTGGCTGCTTCTCCACGAAAGGCCAGACCATGCGCTTGTCCAGATACGCCGGCGTGTTGCTGCTTTCGGCTGCAAGCGCTTCGCTCATCCCGGCGCCGGCAGCAGCCGAGACGATCCGCTGGGCGGCCTCGCGCGACATCGGCTCGCTCGATCCCGACAGCTTCGGCGACACCTTCACCCTCGCCTTCCTCAACCACGTCTACGAGGCGCTGGTCCGCTACGACGAGAACCTCAAGATCGAGCCGGCGCTCGCCAGCTCATGGGAGATCGTCGAGCCGACGGTGTGGCGCTTCCATCTCCGCCCCGGCGTGCATTTCCATGACGGCGCCGCGCTGTCGGCCGACGACGTGGTCGCCTCGCTGCGCCGCGCGACGGCGGAAGACTCGCCGCTGAAAGGCAACCTGCCGGCGTTCAAATCGGCCCGCGCGGTGGACCCGGTGACGGTCGATATCGAGCTCAACTCGCGCTACCCGCTGCTGCTGAACGACCTCACCAACATCTTCGTCTTCTCCAAGCCCTGGCTTGTGGCCAACCACACCGAAGCCGCGACCGATGTCGGCCGCAAGGTCGAGGGCTATGCCACCAACCACACCAACGGCACCGGTCCGTTCCGGCTCGAAAGCCGCGCCGCCGACAGCCGGACCGTGCTGCTGCGCAATCCGGATTGGTGGGACACGCCGCGGCACAACCTGGACCGCATCGAGTTCACGCCGATCAACTCCGACGCCACCCGCATTGCCGCGCTGATCTCGGGCGAGATCGACTTCACCAACGCCATCCCGCTGCAAGCGACGGCCCGGGTCGAGAGCGAGCCGAAGGTCAAGCTGCTGCTGGCGACCGAGCTGCGGACGGTGTTCTTCGCGCTTAACTACAGCGACACGCTCATGAATGGCGCGCCGAACCCGCTGCGCGACAAGCGGGTGCGGCAGGCGATGTATCAGGCGATCGACATCGAGCAGATGCGCCGCGCGGTGATGCGCAACCAGTCTCGCATCACCGGCGCGCTGGTGGCGCCCGCGATCCCCGGCTACCGGCCGGAGCAGGACAAGCGGCTGCCGTACGACCCGGCCGCGGCGAAGGCGTTGCTGGCCGCGGCCGGCGTGCCAGAAGGCATCACGATGACCATGCTGTGCACCCCCGAAGGCTACGTGAACGAGGAGCAGATCTGCCAGGCGGCGGTGGCGATGTGGGCGCGCATCGGCCTCAAGGTGACGCTGCAGCTCTCGCCGCGGGCGGTCGCCACCCAGCGCCGGGTCGCCCGGCAATTCGACATCACCCCGCTCGGCTGGGCCAACGAGCCGGCGATCGACGCGCTCTCGTTGCTGGTGCAAGTGGTGCACACCAACACCGGCGCTAACGGGCTGTTCGACTGGGGCGGCTGGGGCACCCCGGCGCTCGACAAGCCGATCGACGAGGCTGCCGAACGAGCTCGACACCACGAAGCGGCTCGGCGCTCGAGAGCGGGGCGCTTGCAGGCGGCCGGCGACGAGATCCTGTTCCTGCCGCTGCATCAGCAGCCGATGGCCTGGGCGATGCGCTCGAACGTGGCGCACATGCTGCAGCTGCCGGACAACAAGGTGCGGCTGTGGATGACGCGGATGGGGTCGTAAGCCGTGGCCGACCTGCTGGTCCGCCGCGTCCGGCCGGCCGGAGGGCCGGCGGCCGACCTCTTGATCTTGAATGGACGGTTCGCCGATGGCCCGGCGCCACCCGGCATAGCGGTGTTGGACGGGGAGGGCCGGATCGCGCTGCCGGGCCTGGTGGAGGCGCATACCCATCTCGACAAGTCGCTGCTCGGCCTGCCGTGGTACCGCAACGAGGTCGGGCCGCGGCTGATCGACAAGATCGACAACGAGCGGGCGGTGCGGCGGACGCTGCCGATCGACCCGCGGCAGCAATCGGCGCGGCAGGCGGCCCTCTCCGTCGCGCATGGCAGCACCTTCATCCGCAGCCACGTGGACGTCGATACCGAGTGCGGCATCGCCGGGATCGAGGGCGTGCTTGCGACCCGTGACGCGGTGGCGGACCGCGTCACGATCGACCTGGTCGCCTTTCCGCAAAGCGGCCTGCTGGTCCGCCCCGGCACGGTGGAGCTCATGGAGCAGGCGCTGCGGCTCGGCGCCGAGACGGTGGGCGGGCTCGATCCCTGCGCCATCGACCGCGACCCGAAGGGTCACCTCGACGTGGTGTTCGGCTTGGCCGAGCGGTTCGGCCGCGGCGTCGACATCCACCTGCACGAGACCGGCGAGATGGGCGTGTTCTCCACCGAGCTGATCATCGAGCGCACCCGGGCGCTCGGCATGGCCGGGCGGGTGGTGATCAGCCACGCCTTCTGCCTCGGCATGCCCGACCCGGCGCTGGTGGACCCGCTGATCGCCGCCCTGGCCGAGTGCGGGATCGCCATCATGACCACCGGCCCGGCGAGCCGTCCGGCGCCGCCGCTCAAGCGCCTGCTGGCGGCGGGGGTCGTCGTCTGCGCCGGCTCGGACGGGATCCGTGACACCTGGGGTCCCTACGGCAACGCCGACATGCTTGAACGGGCGATGTTCATCGGACTTCGCAACAATCTTCGGCGCGACGACGAGATGGCCTTGCTGCTCGAGGTCGTGACGGCCGGTGGCGCCCGGGCCCTCGGCGTGGCCGATTACGGCATGGCGCCGGGCTGCAACGGCGACCTCGTGCTGGTCGCCGCCGAGACGGTGGCGGAGGCCGTCGCGCAACGGCCCGGCAACCGCATTGTGGTCAAGCGCGGCGCCGTCGTCGCGGTGGACGGCAAGGCGAGGCCGGACGCCGAATGATGCGTGGCCGCCGCACCCTGCTGACGGCCGATTGGCTGCTGGGCCATCGCGACGGCCGCCACTGCCTGCTACCGCGCGGCGAGCTGGTGATCGAGGGTCCGCGCGTCGTGTTCGCCGGGCACGCTTTCCCGGGCGAGGTGGAGGAGCGCCGGGACTACGGCGCGGCGCTGATCGCCCCGGGGTTCATCGACCTCGACGCGCTGTCCGACCTCGACACCACCATCCTCGGCTTCGACAACCAGCCGGGCTGGCGCAAGGGGCGGATCTGGCCGCGCTCCTACATGGACCGCGGACCCTACGAAATGTACACGCCGGACGAGCTGGCGTTCCAGAAGCGCCACGCCTTCGCGCAATTGCTGCGGAACGGCATCACCACCGCCCTGCCGATCGCTTCATTGTTCTACCGCGAATGGGGCGAAACCGTGGAGGAGTTCGCCGACGCAGCGGATGCGGCGGCAGAGCTGGGCCTTAGGGTCTACCTGGGTCCGGCCTATCGCACCGGCAATCTTGTCGTGGAAGCGGATGGCCGCATTACCACCGCTTACGACGAAGCGCGGGGCCTGCGCGGCTTGCAGGAGGCGATCGGCTTCTGCCGGGCGCAGGAGGGTCGGCATGACGGTCTCGTGCGCACCATGCTGGCGCCGGATCGGATCGAGACCTGCACCGCAGCGCTGCTGCGCGGCACCGCAGACGCAGCGCGCGACCTCGAGGTGCCGATACGGCTGCATTGCTGCCAATCCCGGCAGGAATACGAGCTGGTGCTGGCGCAGCACGGCATGAGCCCGCCGGAATGGCTGCACTCGCTCGGTGTCCTGTCGCCGCGGATGCTGCTGCCGCACGGGACCTGGGTGTCCGGCAGCCGCGGGGTGGAGCGTCCCGGCCGCGACCTTGAGATCATGCGCGATGCCGGGGCGACCCTCGTGCACTGCCCGCTGGTGTCGGCGCGCGGCGGCCGGGCGCTGGACAGCCTGGCACGATGCCGCCGGATGGGGCTGCGGGTCGGCATGGGAACGGACACGGCGCCGCCGGACATGCTGCTGAACCTGCAGCTCGGGCTGATGCTGTGCCGGGTGATGGACAGCGACGCGGCTTGGGTGCGGGCGGAGGACCTGTTCGACTCCGCGACGATCGGCGGCGCCGACGCGCTGGGCCGGTCCGACCTGGGGCGGTTGCAGCCGGGTGCGATGGCGGATGTCGCGGTCTGGGATCTCGGCAGCGATCGGATCGGCCCCACGATCGATCCGATCCAGACGCTGCTGATCGGCGGCTCCGGCCGCGACGTGCTCGACGTGATGGTGGACGGTCGCTTTCGGGTCGAAGGCGGCCAGATTGCCGGCGTGGACGCCGCGGCCGATGCGCACCGGGCGCAGGCGCAGTTCGACGGCCTGGTCCGCCGCTACCCCGAGCGGAGTTGGGCTCACCCACCCGTCGAGGAGCTGTTTCCCAGCAGCTATCCCACCGTTCAGCCGGGTCGAACCGCCACCGCCTGAACCTGAACCCGACGCCACTGCTTGACTTGTCGGCACTTACGAGAACAAATGACGAACGAATGGTTAATGGGGAGACGACGGAATGTCTTATGCCATACACGCCGGCGACCGAGTGTTCACGTTTCGTCTCCAACCGCCGGCATGGCTCGGTGCCATCCCGACGCGAAGCCGGGCGGTCGCCGGCTTCGTGCTGGGAAGTGTGACGGCGGCGCTTGTCATGTGGTTGCTGCTCGCGGCGCCGGGCTTCACCACCGACCCGGCCAGCACGGTGACGGCTTCCGTCCGGGCCGGCCGCTGACGATCAGCGCATCGTCCGGCCGGTCTCTTCCGTTCCTAAAGCGTGATCCCCGGACCGAACCCCGGGGATCACTTCGGTGACCGCCGGATCAGTGCGCCTCGGCTGTGGATGCGCCGATGCCGGTTTCCGCGCGGACGTATTGCTGCTCGAACAGCGACTGCTCCCGCCGCCCACGCACCGACGCGTCGAACTTTGAGAAAAAGTAGATGCCGAGGAACGCGATCGGCACCGAGAACAGCGCCGGGTTGTCGAACGGGAAGGCCGCCGTTTTGGCCATGTGGAACGTGTCGACCCACACCGCCTTGCTCAGCACGATCATCGCCACCGCCGACAGCAGCCCGAGGAAGCCGCCCACCAGCGCGCCCGTCGTCGTGGTGCCGCGCCACAGGATCGACATCAGCAACACCGGGAAGTTGCAGCTTGCCGCCACCGAGAAGGCGAGGCCGACCATGAAGGCGACGTTCTGGTTCTCGAACACGTAGCCGAGCAGGATGGCGACCACCCCGATCGCCACCGCCGAAATCTTCGACACCAGCACTTCCCGCCCTTCGGTGGCCCGCCCGCGGGCAATCACCGACGCGTAGAGGTCGTGGCTGACCGCCGACGCCCCCGCGAGCGTCAGCCCGGCAACCACCGCGAGGATGGTCGCAAAGGCAACGGCCGAGATGAAGCCGAACAGCACGTTGCCGCCGACCGCTTCGGCAAGGTCGATCGCCGGCATGTTGGCGGCGCCGCCGATGAGATCAGCGATCTTGTTGTAGGTGCCGTCTGGCTTGACCTTGTAGTAGGTCGGGTCGTTCATCAGGAAACTGATGGCGCCGAAGCCGATGATGAACGTCAGCACGTAGAAGTAACCGATCAGCCCGGTCGCCCACAGCACCGACTTCCGCGCCGCCTTGGCGTCGGACACGGTGAAGAAGCGCATCAGGATGTGCGGCAGCCCGGCCGTGCCGAAGATCAGCGCCAAGCCGAGCGAGATCGTCGAGACCGGGTCAGCCACGAACGCCCCGGGCGCCATGATGGAGTCGCCCTTGGGATGGGTTTGCACCGCCGCCGCGAACATCGCGTCCGGGCTGAAGCCGAACTTGATCAGCACCATCAGCGCCATGAACGACGCGCCGCCCAACAGCAGGCAGGCCTTGATGATTTGCACCCAGGTGGTTGCCTTCATGCCGCCGAACGCGACGTAGACGATCATCAGCACGCCGACGATCCCGACCGCGTAGCCATACGGCAGCCCGAACAGCAGCTGGATCAGCTTGCCGGCGCCCACCATCTGCGCGATCAGATAGAACGACACCACCGTCAGCGTGCCGACCGCCGACAAAATGCGGATCGAGGTCTGGTCCAGCCGGAACGACGCCACGTCGGCGAAGGTGAACTTGCCCAGGTTGCGCAAGCGTTCGGCGATCAGGAACAGCACCAGCGGCCAGCCGACCAGGAACCCGATCGAGTAGATCAGCCCGTCGAAGCCGTTGGCGAACACCAAGCCGGAGATGCCGAGGAAGGATGCCGCCGACATGTAGTCGCCGGCGATCGCCAGCCCGTTCTGGCCGGCTGAGATGCCGCCGCCAGCAGCGTAGAAGTCCGACGCCGACTTGGTCGTCTTCGCGGCGCGGTAGGTGATGAACAGAGTCAGCAGCACGAACACCAAGAAGATGACGATCGCCGTCACGTTCAGCGCCTGCTTCTCGACCGGCCCGCTGATCGCGTCCGCCGCCCAGGCTGCCGGCGCTCCGGCCATGCTCAGCAGGGCGGCAGCCGCCGCCGCCGCGCGGATCAACGCTTGTACTCCCGCACCAGCTGCGCGGTCAGCTCGTCGAACCGGCCGTTCGCGCGCACCACGTAGACCGCGGTCAGCAGGAACGCGCAGACAATGACCACGAGCCCGAGCACGATGCCGAGCGAGGTGGTCCCGCCACCGACCTTTGTCGCCAGCAGCGGCTTGTCGAACGCCACCAGGAAAATGAAACCGAGATAAATCGCCAAGGTCACGACCGACAGCCCGATCGCTAGACTGTTCCGTTTCTTGACCAGCTCCTGGAACTTCTGATCGCGCACGATCGCCTGCTGATCCGCGCCGCTCATGCCGGAACCGAGCCTGGTGTCGAAGGCGGCGATTGTCGCCGTGTTGGAGCTCATAGTTGCCGTGGCCTCCCCGAAAAACCGCTTAAGACCGGTTTGTTGGCAACGTTCTGCCACGGCGACACCTGTCTCAGCAACAGTCACACCGTTTAATGCAGACAAACTACGGCGGCCGCCTTGGTTGCTCGCGAAATGCCACCGTCGAGCCACGGTCTCGCCCCGGCGGGGCCGCGACGCCGGCGCTTGATTGCCAGGACCGGCAATGACGCCGGCCTGCCAGGAACCCAATATCATGTCCAAGCTGTCCAGCCTGACGCTCGCCGCCGCGCTGCTGTCCTCGCTCGCCCTGCCGGCGATGGCCCAGGGCACGACCCAGGGGACGACCCAGGGCACGACCCAAGGCGCCACCCAGAGCATGGGGCACGTCCGCCCGGTGATCCGGCATGCCCCGAAGCACGCCGTCCACAAGGCCGCCGCCAGCACAACGGTCGCCAGCCCCGCGGTCGCGACCCCCGGCGCGGTCGGCACCGCAACGCCGGGCGCCGAGACGGCGCGTCCCGCGGCTGCGCCGGTTCAGACGATGGCCGCGCCCGCCACCCCGGCGCCGGCGGCCAAGTCGGCCGTCAAGGTCAACTGACCTGAACGGAAACGGTGCCGGCCAAATGCGGCCGGCACCGATTCGCTGCTCCGCGCCGCTACGCAGCCAAACGGCGGACGACGTCCTCGGGCGACAGCCGCACCACCGCCTCGTAATCCGATAGCAACGTCGCGGTGACCGCCCCGGGCGTGTAATGGCGCCCGTCGATCTCGCGCACGGGCGTCACCTCGGCCGCTGTGCCGGCCAGGAACACCTCGCTCGCGCGGTCCAGGTCCTCGAACGGGATGTGCCGCTCGACCACCTGCATCTGGTGTTTGCGCGCGATCGCCATCACCGTCCGCCGGGTGATGCCGTCGAGGAAGCAATCCGGCACCGGCGTATGCACCGCCCCGTCGATCACCAGGAAGATGTTGGCGCCGGTCGCCTCCGACACCAAGCCGCGCCAGTCCAGCATCAGCGCGTCGTCGAACCCGGCGGCTTCGGCCGCGTGCTTCGACAGCGTCCCGATCATGTACAGTCCGGCCGCCTTGCTCGCCGTCGGCGCGGTTTCCGGATGCGGCCGCTTCCACGGCGCCATGCCCAGGCGCACGCCCTTCATCCGGTCGGCCCCGAACAGGTTCGGCCACGCCCAGCAGGCGATCGCCAGGTGGATCTTGGTCTGCTGCGCCGACACGCTGAGCTGCTCGGCGCCGCGCCACGCGATCGGCCGCACATAGCCGTCGGACAAGCCGTTCGCCGCCAGCACCGCCTGGCACGCCGCGTCGATCTCGTCGGCGCTGTACGGGATCTCGAAGCCAAGGATGCGCCGCCGAGCTGATCAGCCGCTTCGTGTGCTCGCGCAGCTTGAAGATGTTGCCGCCATATGATCTCTCGCCCTCGAATACGCCGCTGGCATAGTGCAGACCATGCGACAACACGTGCAGCTTGGCATCCCGCCACGGGACCATGGCGCCGTCCATCCAGATCATGCCGTCGCGGTCGTCGAAAGGAATGAGCGCCATCGTCGCTCTCCACGAAATTATTGTTGCTTTTACCGAGGCCGACGCTATAATCGACCATCGAATTACGTCAACAACGCTGCCCTAAGGCGCCGGAAACCCAGCCATGCACAAAAGTGCCGTCGGCCACCGTCGCGCGACCCGCCCGAGCAGAAGCAAGCCAAGCCGGCGCCGAGTCACCTGTTCCTGCGCGAGGAGCAGATGCGCCACGCGCAGGACCTGCTGTTCTTCGCCTACCGCGACTTCACCGCCGCCGCCGACGTCATCCTCGAAGAGCTCGGCCTCGGCCGCGCCCATCATCGCGCCATCCACTTCATCGGCCGTCAGCCCGGCATCACCGTCGGCGACCTGCTCGCCATCCTGCGCATCACCAAGCAGAGCCTCGCCCGGGTGCTGACCACCCTGGTCGAACAGGGCCTCGTGTCGCAGGCGCCGCGGCCGCGCGACCGCCGGCAGCGGCTGCTGACCCTGACCGAGGCCGGCCGGGCGCTCGAGCGGCGGCTGTTCGAGCGCCAGCGCGAGCGGCTCGCCGCCGCCTACCGCGAGGCCGGCGGCCCGGCGGTGGACGGCTTCCGCCGCGTCATGCGCGCCATCATGGACCAGGCGCGCCCGCGCGGTGCTCGACAAGACCACGCCGACATGAGCGCCGCCGCGACCGACGCCGCGCGACGCCCATGTGCTGGTCGTCGACGACGACGCCCGGCTGCGCGCGCTTGCTGTCGCGCTACCTCGCCGAGCAGGGCTTCCGCGTCACCGTCGCCGCCCATGCCGCCGAGGCGCGCGACAAGCTGCGCTTCATGCAGCCCGACGCTGCTGGTGCTCGACGTGATGATGCCGGGCGAGACCGGCCTCGACCTCACCGCCGCGCTGCGCCGCGAGCGCCAGGATCTGCCGGTCCTGCTGCTGACCGCCCGCGGCGCGCCGGAGGACCGCATCGCCGGGTTCGAGTCCGGCGCGGACGACTACCTCGGCAAGCCGTTCGAGCCGTACGAGCTGGTGCTGCGGCTGCGCGCCATGCTCCGCCGCCGGCGCCGGTGCCGGCCGCGCCCGAGCCGCCGGCGGCCGCTCCGCCTCGGCCCGCTCGAGCTTCGACGTCGACCGCGCCGAGCTGCAGGACGCGGCCAGGGCGCCGTCGTCCACCTGACCGGCGGCGAGGCGCCCTGCTGCAGGCCCTGGCCCGCAAGCCCGGCGAGGTGCTCTCCCGCGAGGCCATCGTCGAGACGCTGCAGATGGACGAGGCCGGCGAGCGCGCCATCGACGTCCAGGTCACGCGGCTCCGCCGCAAGATCGAGGCCGACCCGCGCGAGCCCCGCTTCCTGCACACCGTGCGCGGCCGCGGCTACGTGCTGAAGCCCGGGCATATGAGCCTGCGTCCGGCCGCATCAAGCGCATGCTGCCGCGCGGCCTGCTCGGCCGCAGCCTGCTGATCGTGCTGGTCCCGCTGGTCGCCCTGCAGGCGGTCGCCTTCACCTATCTTCTATGGCGTCCATCTCGACCTCGATCTCCCGCCGCCTCGTCGGCCGCCATCGCCGGCGAGATCGCGCAGACCATCGACCTGCTGCACCGCTACCCCGGCGACCAGCGACCGGCATCCTGCGCAGCGCCTGGCTGCAGTTCGAGATGCCGATGCGCCTTCATCCCCGGGCGCCCGCTGCCGCCCGACACGCCACGTGAACCAGCTCGGCCCGATGGACGACGACCTGGCCGCCGCGCTGCAGGCCGAAGGTCGGCCGCCCCTTCGTCATGGACTGGGCGTCGGACCCGCGCACGTCCTCGTCCGCGTCCAGCTGCCCGACGGCGTGCTCGAGCTCGAGGCGCCGCGCAAGCGGCTCTACGCCAGCACCATCTATATCTTCGTCATCTGGGTGGTCGGCACGGCGCTGCTGCTGTTCGGCATCGCGGCGCTGTTCCTGCGCAACCAGGTCCGCGCCATCCGCCGCCTGGCCGACGGCGGCGGAAGCGTTCGGCATGGGCCGCGACCGCGAGCCGATCCGAGCCGGAAGGCGCCACCGAGGTCCGCCAGGCCGCCGCCGCGTTCAACCGCATGCAGGCCCGCATCCTGCGCTTCCTGGCGCAGCGCACCGAGATGCTGGCCGGCGTCTCGCACGACCTGCGCACGCCGCTGACCCGGCTGCGCCTGGCGCTCGCCGTGCTGCCGCGCGACGCCCGAGCTGCGCGACGACATCGCCGACATGACCGGCCGACGTCGCCGAGATGGAGCGCATGATCGGCGGCTACCTCGCCTTCGCGCGCGGCGAGGGCGCCGAGCAGGCGCAGCCGGTCGACCTCGCCGCCATGCTGGAGGACGTCGCCGTCCGGCGCCCGCCGCGCCGGCGCCGACGTGACGCTGGACGCACCGGCCGGGCTCGTCGTCAACCTGCGCCCCGACGCCGCCCGCCGGGCGCTCACCAACCTGGTGGACAACGCCCGGCGCCACGCCCGGCGCATCCGCCTCGCCGCCGAACGGCTCGACCGCGCGGTGCAGCTGACCGTCGACGACGACGGGCCGGGCATCACGCCCGACCGCCGCGAGAGCGTGTTCCGCCCGTTCGAGAGCGGCGCCGGCGGCGGCACCGGCCTCGGGCTGACCATCGCCCGCGACATCGTCCGCGCCCATGGCGGCGAGATCATGCTGGAGGACAGCCCGATGGGCGGCCTGCGCGCCCGGATGCGGCTGCCGACGTGATGGAAAATCCTGAACCCCGCTGACATTTCCTGTATGACGGCCGGTCGGCGGCAAGGCTAAACTCACGATCAGTTGAACCGAACGAGGCACGATGCGTCGCCTGGGACTGATCGCCGTCGCGTCAATCGCCACCGCCTTGTTCGCCGCCAGCCTCCCCGCGGCCGCCGCCGACCAGCCCGTCCGCCTGCGCCAATATGCCAGCCACACCACCCTCGAACGCGACGGCAGCAGCGTGTCCACCATCCACGTCGAGATCGCCGTCGACAACGACGCCGCGGCGCAGCGCGAGGCGCAGCAGGTCGGCGGGTTCACCGACGGCATGGACACGATGGAGCTGGTCGAGGGCTACACCGCCAAGCCCGACGGCACCCGCCTGCCGATCCCGCCCGGCGCGGTGCGCACCCAGCCCGCACCCGGCGTTCCCAACGTTCCGGAGTACACCGACCGCAAGCAGGTCGTGGCCGTGTTCCCCGGGGTCGCCGGCGGCGACGTGCTGGTGCTGACATGGCGGCACACGGTGCTGCGGACGCCGATCCCGGGCTACGCCACCTTCACCAACCTGTTCACCGCCGCGCTGCCGTGGGACGACGCCAGCATCGAGATCGACGCGCCGGCCGACCTCGCGCTGCTGACCGAGACGCATGGCCCGACCGCGTCCGAAACCGAACTCGATGACGGCCGCCGCCTATATCGCTGGCACTGGCAGGCGCCGGCCAAGCTGCAGGACGCCGCCGCCCTGCTCGGGCTCGACCGGGCGCCGCGCATGTTCGCCTCCATGTTCCCGGACTGGACCGCGTTCGGCCGCGCCTATGCCGCGATGGTCGAGCCGCGTCTGGCCGTGACCCCGGCCATCCAGGCGCTGGCCGACGAGATCGCCGCGCCCGCCACCGGCCGGCGCGAGGAGGCACGCCTGCTCTACGAATGGGTCGGCGCCCACATTCGATGGGTGGCGATTTACGTCGTGAACGGCGGCTATGACCCGCACCCCGCCGAGCAGACGCTCGCCAACCGGTTCGGCGACTGCAAGGACCAGGCCGTGCTACTGACGGCGCTGCTGCGCGCCCGCGGCATCGCTGCCAACCCGGTGCTGGTCCACACGGGCGCGAGCTACACGCTCAGCGGACCGCCCACCTACACCGCGTTCAACCACGCCATCACCTACTTGCCGGAGTGGGACCTCTACGCCGATACCACCGCCGACGCGCCGTTCGGGACCTTGCCGCTCGGCGAGTATGGCAAGCCGGTCGTGCACGCCGCCGCCGACGGCGGCGTGCGGCAAACTACCCCCGCGCTGCAGCCCGGAATCGCGACCGCGCGGCTGGAAACTTCCATGCAGCTCGACGCGACCGGACGGATCACCGGGACGACCGCGACCGCGGCGACCGGCCCGTTCATCACCCAGCTGCGCGCCGCCCGCCGCCAGGCCCAGGCCTCCGGCAGCGAGCGGGCCGTCGTCGCGCAATTGCGGAACTGGGGCCAGCAGGGCTCCGGCACCTTCGACCTGGCCTCGCCGCGCGAGCCGGGCGGCGACGCCAGCCTGACCGGGCGTTTCGAGCTCGCGCCGCAGCCCGACTGGCTCGACGGCGACAGCTTCGTGCTGCCGACCGGCCTGCGCGTGCTGGCCCGGCCCGGCGATGGCCTGCTCGGGCCCGCTTTACGTCCGCGACCTGCCGGCCTCCGAACCGACGCCCTGCTACGCCGGCACGCAGGAGGAACACCTGTCGCTCGGCCTACCGCCGGGCTGGCGCCCGTTGGCGCTGCCGCGGCCGCGCTTGATCGAGAATGTCGCGTTCAGCTACCGCAGCAACTGGACGCTGGAGGCGGCACCCTGCATGTCCGCCGGCGCTTTTCGTCCGCCATCGATGCGCCGCTCTGCACCGGCGCGCTGCGCGAGGCAGCCGCATCAGGCGTTGGCGCTGATCCGGCGCGACCTCGATGCACGGATCACGCTGGAAACGGTGGAGTAAGCAAGGCAAGGGGGCTGCCCTTGACCCGGAAGAGGATGGTCATCCCCTTCACCCCTTGCTGTTGCTGCTCGAAAAACCCCGTGGCAGCCTCCGGAAAAACACGGAGGACGCCCATGTCACGCCCCCTTGCCGCCGCCGTCATGACGACGCTCCTTCTCGCATCGGCCGTGCAGGCTCAGACGCTCGCCCCGCGCGAGGCACCGGCCAAGACGCTGCCCGTGCCGTCCGACGTCAGCCCCGAGATGCAGGCAATCATCGCCCAGCCGCTGCGCACCAATTGGGACAAGCCGCCCACCACGCCCGAAGGTTGGAAGCAGTATTCGGACAGCATCGCCACCGCGGTCGCGCCCACCATCCCCGCCATGGCCGAGCGCCTGCGGGTCAAGGTCGAGCCCGGCACCATCGATGGCGTCCGCGTCTACACCATCACGCCCACCGACATGCCGGCGCGCAACCGCGACCGGCTCGCCGTCCATGTCCACGGCGGCTGCTACGTGCTGAACCCGCGCGAGGCGGCGCTGCCGGAGGCGATGCTGGTGGCCGGCTTCGCCCGCATGAAGGTCATCGCGGTAGATTACCGGATGCCGCCCGAGGCCTACTTCCCGGCGGCACTCGACGACGGGATGACCGTCTACAAGGCGGCGATCAAGCAGACCGACCCCAAGAACGTCGCCGTGTTCGGCAGCTCCGCCGGCGGCGCGCTCACGCTCGAGATGATGCTGCGCGCCAAAGCCGAGCACTTGCCGATGCCGGGCGCCATCGCCCCGGGCACGCCGATGTCGGACGTCACCAAGGTCGGCGACACGTTCCAAACCAACGCCATGGTCGACAACGTGCTGGTCTCGCCGGACGGGTTCTGCGACGCCGCAACCCGGTTCTACGCCAACGGCCACGATTTCCACGACCCGCTCCTGTCTCCGGTCTATGGCGACCTGTCCGGCTTCCCGCCCACCATCCTGACGTCCGGCACCCGCGACCTGCTGCTGAGCAACACCGTGCGGGTGAACCAGAAGCTGCGCCAAGCCGGAGTGGAAACGCGGCTGCAGGTGTTCGAAGGCCAGTCGCATGCGCAGTTCTACCGCGACGACCGTATCCCGGAGGTGAAGGACGCCATGACCGAGATCGCCGCCTTCTTCGACAAGAACCTCGGCACGGGCGGGGCGCAGTAGGCGTCCCTCCCCGTCCCGCCGCGTCCGACCTGGAGCATGTGACCGAACGGTTCCTCCGCGCCTTGTCTCTGTTGCCTACGCGACGACAAAGCTGACGCACGCCGACAATCTTCGAATATTGGAACGTTGACGGAACGGAATTGCGGCGTTAATTGCTACCTTGTTCCGAGCAACAGGGCGGCTCTCGATGTCGGTCGTTACAAACTACACCGCTCTCCTCTCAAACAGTACCTGGTCAGGTGGCTCATCAGGTCAGTCGGTCACGCTCACCTACTCGTTCTCGACCTCGGCGACGCCCTTCCTTCAAACCACCAACGTCGCCGCGGCGCAGACCTTCTCCCCGCTGACCGAGGCGGAAAAGGCCGATGTTCGGCGGGCGCTCGGCGAGTGGGCGGCCGTCAGCGGGATCAGCTTCCATGAGGTGAAGGCAACGCAAGGCGAGCTGACGTTCGGCGCTTACCGCTTGACCAGTTTGGGCGCCGCCGCAAACGTCGCCGGCCTCGGCAACTACCCGACCAGCGGCACCTACCGCGACGCGTTCACCATGCCGCACATCTGGCCGGGTTACAGCAGCGTCGGCGGCGACGTCTATCTCGACACCAGCTATCAAACGAATCCCGGACTGTTCTACGATTTCCTGCATATCGCCGTGCACGAGATCGGCCATGCCCTCGGGCTGAAGCATCCCTTCGACACCCCCGGCGATACGCTCGCGGCACCGTTGGACAATGGCGACCAGACGGTCATGTCCTACACCGGCGACCGCAACGGCACGTTGGGGCCGCTCGACATCGCCGCGATCCGCTCGATGTACGGCACCACGCCCGGCGCCGGTCCGGTTGGTCAGGCGTGGAACGCCGCCACCGAGTCGGTCACCTTGGTCGGCAGCACCGGGGCCGACGCTCTTGTGGGGACCGGCGGCAACGACCTCATCTACAGCATCGGCGGGCAAGACGCGGTCGTCGGCGGCGAAGGCGACGACACGATCTACGCCAGCGGCGTGCCGATCGAGGTGAATGGCGGCCCCGGTAACGATCTCGCCGTGACCGGCCTCGCCTACTCGCCGTCGGTCCGCGTGTCCGGCACGGCCTCGTCGACCACCGTCACATGTCCGGGCGGAGTGCAAACCTACGAGGACGTCGAGACCCTTGCCTTCACCAACGGCACCTACAACACCACGACCGGCTTGTTCACGGCCGCCGTGATCGGCTCGCGTGACGGCACGACCGGCACCTCGGCCGCCATCAACCCGGCCGCCCCGGCCGCCGGCTCGCCCAACTACCTGCAATGGGCCTATGTCTACGCCGGCAGCGACGACATCGCCCTCAGCACGCAAATGCCCAACGTGTTCCTCCATGCCGGAGCGGGCACGGACGCCATCCAGGTCAGCAGCGGGCAGAACGTGCTCGACGGCGGGCTCGGCTCCAACTTCCTCACCGGCGGCAGCGGCCTCGACACGTTCTTCACCGACAGCCGTGCGCCGGGCACGGTTTGGAACACCATCCGCAACTTCCACGCCGGCGACGCCGCCACCTTGTGGGGGTTCACGCCCGGCGTCAGCACGTATCGCTGGGACACGGCCACATCCGGTGCCGCCGGGTCGGAAGGGGCGACGCTGCGGGCCAACATCGTCGGCGGCAACGGCCGCACCGGCGACGGAATCGACGCGAGCATCACCTTCTCGGGCTTGAGCCTGAACCAGGCGCAGCACCTGCAATTCGCCACCGGCACGCAGGGAGCGGGTTCCTACCTGTACGTCTTCAACCCCGGGGTCTGACCACCGCCGGGCGGCGCCGCACCTGTGCGAAACGACGTTCGGGCACACCTGTAGCGCTCGCTGCCACCTTCGGCGGCCAGGAGCCGCCGTGTGCCCGACCCCACCCGCTTACTGCCCAACCCCGTTCGCTTACTGATCGCCTACTATTCCCGCTCCGGCTCGGTGCAGCGCTTGGCCGAGGCCGCTGCCGACGCGGCGCGGGAGGCAGGGGCCGAGGTGCGGGTGCGGCGGGCGCGGGAGGTGGCCGGCGCCGCGGCGATGGCGAAGGTCGACGGCTGGACCGAAAGCGCGGCCCGGCAGGACGCACTCTACCCCGAACCCACCCACGACGACGCCGAATGGGCGGATGCGATCCTGTTCGGCACGCCCTGCTACTTCGGCGCCATGGCCACGGAGCTGAAGAACGTCCTCGACCAGCTCGGGCCGCAATGGAAGCGCGGCGCGTTGGCCGGCAAGGTCGGCGGCGCCTTCGCCACCGCCTCCTGGCCTCATGGCGGCAGCGAGGTGGTGACGCTGTCGCTGTATGCGCCGATGGCCCATCTCGGCATGGTCATCGTGCCGACCGGCTACACCGACGCGGCGATGCTGGAAGCCGGGTCGCCCTACGGCGCGTCGGCGATCGTCGGCGCCGAGAACCGCGACCCGGCTTCGTCCGACCTCGATGCAGTGCGGCACCAGGCCCGGCGCAGCGTTGCCATCGCCCGGGCCTTGGTCGCGGCGTGCGAGATGCCAAGCCGTAAGAGGTGAGCTGGGCGTCCCAACGCCAGCCCGATTCGGCCTATCGTCGCGGCCATGTCCGAGTCGGCTCTCTACCCCATGGTGAAGCGGTTCTTTGCCCATCGCGGCTTTGACGTGAAAGGCGAGGTGTGCGGCTGCGACGTGGTCGGCCTCGATGCGGGCGGCGGGGTGCTGATGGTGACCGAACTGAAGCTCGGCTTCTCGCTGGACCTCGTGCTGCAAGGCGTGGACCGCATGGCCTGCGCCGACGAAGTGTGGCTCGCGGTGCAGGCCACGCGACGCGGCCGGGACCGCGACGCACGGGCGCGCAAGCTTTGCCGGCTGCTGGGCCTCGGCCTGCTCGCCGTCCATGCCGCCCGCGGTGACGTCGAGGTCCTGGCCGAGCCCCAGCCGTATCGCCCCCGCCGCAACCTGCGCCGCCGCCGCCGCCTGCTCGCCGAGCATGCCGGGCGACGCGGCGACCCCTCCCCCGGCGGCACGCGCGGCGTGCCGATCGTCACCGCCTATCGCCAAGATGCGCTGGCTTGCGCCACCCTGCTGCGCGACGGCCCGCAGCCGACCAAGACGCTGGCCCGGGCCACGCCGCGCGCCACCGCGATCGTCTACCGAAACGTTTATGGCTGGTTCGAACGTGTCGAGCGCGGCGTTTATCGGCTGAGCCCGGCCGGCGAAGCGGCGCTGCTGCGCTTTGCCGATTGACGCCGCGCCACCATTCCGAACACGAATTGTTTAGTTAAGCCCTCGTTGACAAATCCCAACGGAATTTTTAATTCGGAGTCGGACCAAAAATGGAGGGTTCGACCATGACCACTTACAATTGGATCAATACCAAAGGCGGTTCCTGGAACGCCGCGAAGAACTGGTCGCCCGCGGGCGGCCCGACCAAGGACGGAACGACATTCCCGGCCATCGGCGGATATTCGATCGATACCGCGCTGTTCAACACGGGCTCGTTCAAACCCTACACCGTCAGCGGAACCGGCACCGGGCAACATGTCACCGTCACCGGGGATGACGTCACTTTCCGCAACTTCAGCATCGCCAACGGCGGCAACGGCGTTTACCTGACGGTGAACGGCGGCGCTAACGTCACCGTCGCTGCCGGCAGCACGTTCGATCTGACGGGATTCTTCTACAACGCCGATGACGGCAGCCTGAGCCTCGACCATGCCGAGCTGACGGTGCACGGCACCGTCAAGAACGGCTTCCTGCACATCAACGCCAACGGCCTGCTTCGCGTAGCCGGGTCCGCGGCCACGGTGTCCGGCTTCGACGAGCACGGCCAAGCCTCCGGCGGCAACGTCGATGCGACCGCCACGATCGACATCACCGGCGGCGGCCACCTTACGAACACCTTCACCACCATGGCCGGCACGATCGAGATCAGCGGCGCCGGAAGCACGTTCCAAACCAACAGCTTGAGCTACACGAGCGAGGTCTCGGCCATCGGCCGGATCGTCGGTCGAATGGCGCAACCCTGGCCGGCAGACTGACCAATGACGGCATCGTCGAAGCCCGGCGCGGCACGTTCCACGTGACGGCCGCCGTCGTCAACAACGTCGGCACCCCCTCCAGCTCCGGCACATTCCAGATCGACCCGAACGCCGTGCTCGACCTCGGCGCCAGCAGCAACCAGGCCGTGCGGTTCCTGACTGGCTCGATGCTCACCTTGGAGAAGGGCGTGAGCGAGACCGGTCTGCTGCACGGCTTCTCGGTCCAGGACGCCATCGACCTCGTGGGCCAAAGCGTCACCAGCTTCACCGCGGCGGCGAGCGGCGGCAACACCACCCTCACCGCCTATAACGGGACCAGTGCCGTCGACGTGCTGACATTTGCCGGAAACTACACCGCGACCAACTTCGCCACCCAAGGCGACGGCAACGGCGGCACCAAGGTGGTCTACCAAGCACACGCGGCTCACGCCTTGGTTTGAGCGAGCGGTGGCGGCGTGTCCCCCGCCTTAGGCAGGCTACGCCGCCAACGCCTGCGTCTTCACCAGCCGCGCGTAAAGCCCGTCGAACGCCAGCAGCTCGGCATGCGAGCCCTGCTCCACCACGGCGCCGTCGGCCAGCGCCACCACCAGGTCGGCGTCGCGCACCGTCGAAAGCCGGTGCGCGACCACGATCGTGGTGCGGCCGGCGCGCAGGGTGGCCAGCGCCTGCTGCACCGCCGCCTCGCTCTCGGCGTCGAGCGCGCTGGTCGCCTCGTCCAGCAGCAGGATCCGCGGATTGCGCAGCAGCGCGCGGGCCAGCGAGACCCGCTGCCGCTGCCCGCCGGACAGGCGGCCGCCGCTGGGGCCGACCCGGGTCGCGAAACCCTCCGGCAGATCCCAGATGAACTCCGCCGCGGCCGCCCGCGCGGCTGCCTCGACCTCCGCTTCGGACGCCACCGGCCGGCCCATGCGGATGTTGGCGGCCACCGTGTCGTCGAATAGCAGCGTGTCCTGCGCCACGTAGGCGATGGCGTCGCGCAAGCTGGCCAGGGTGACGTCGCGCACATCGGCGCCGTCGATGCGGATGGCGCCGTGCAGCACGTCCTGCAAGCGGGGGATCAGCGCCAGCGCCGTGCTCTTGCCGGCGCCGCTCGGCCCCACCAGCGCCACCGTCAAGCCCGGCGCCGCCTCGAAGCTCAGGCCATGCAGTCCGATCCGGCCATCCGGGTACGCGAAGCCGACATTCTCGAACCGCACCCGCCCCGGCCCGGGCGGCAGCTTCTGCGCGCCGGGCCGGTCGGCGATGCCGGGCGGCTCGTCGATCACGGCGAACACGCGGGCCAGGCCGGCCAGCCCCTCCTGCAGCGCCGCATTCAGCGAGCCCAGCGCCCGCAGCGGCTGTGCTGCCAGCAGCAGCGCCGACACGAACCCGGCGAAGTTGCCGATGCCGCCATCGCCCAGCGCCGCGCGCCAGCCGGCAAAGCCGATCACCAGCGCGACCGCGGTACCGCCCAGCACCTCCAGCAGCGGGTCGAGCCGCGACCGGTTGCGCGTCATCCGCATCAGCGCGCGGTACATGTCCTGGAACGCCTGCCCGGCCCGCGCCGTTTCCGCCGCCTCGAGCCGGTAGGCGCGCACGGTCCGCGCCTGGGCGAAGCTCTCGTGCAGCAACGCCGCGGTCTCGCCCACCTGCTCCTGCATGCCGCCCGAGGCGCGGCGGATGCGCTTGCCGAGGCGCTGGATCGGCACCGCCGCCAGCGGATACATCACCGCGACGATCAGGCTCAGCACCCAGTCCATGTAGAACATCGCCCCGACCAGGCCGATGATGGTGACGCCATCGCGCAGGCCGTTGACGGTGCGGGTCAGCGCCTCGCGGATGATGGTGGCGTCGGTGGTGAACCGGGTCGCGAGCGTCGCCGGCGCCTCCCGCTCGACCTGCGCCAGATCGGCGCGCACCAAGTGCCCGAACATTCGGTTCTGCAGCTCGCGGATCACCAGCAGCACCAGCTGCTGCACCAGCACGCTTTGGCCATACTGGGCCGCCGCCTTGGCCGCGGTGACGATCACCACCAGCACCGGCAGCTGATACAGGATGCGTTGGTCGCGGGCGACGAACATCGAAATCGCCCGGTTGATCACGACCGGGTAGAGCGCCGTCAGCCCGGCCACCAGCGCGGTCAGCACCATCACCCCCAGCAGCCGGCCGCGGTGATGGCGAATCTGCTCGCGCCAAAGCCGCCGCATCAGCGGCCCGGTGCGCTCGTCCGGCGGCGAGGAAGGCCGCCCGGGGCGGCCGCTGCGATATCCATCGGCGCCGTGTATCAGCGCGCGGGATCAGCGACCAGCCGAGCGCCCCGCACGCCGGTTGAGCTCGGCGCGGCACGAAGCCGCGTCCGCGACGCAGCCGCCCGCCATCCACCAGGCGCGCACCTCCGCCAGCAGTGCCCCGACCGCGGGACCGGCCGGGACGCCAAGCCGGACCGCGTCGCGTCCGGCGAGCGGGAACACCGGGGCCGGCATGGCAGCGAGGCGAGCGCGCAGCAACGCTGCGTCGCCGTCCGCGCCAGCCGCCAGCCAGCTCCGGCCGATCAGCGACACCGCCGGCGTCGCGACCAACGCCCGGCGCAGCGCGTCGTCGTCCCAGGCGGGGTCCGGCGGCGGCCCGGCCAGGCCGGCGAGCGTCGCCGCCTCGGCCTTGGACAATTTCAGGGCATCGGCCCGCTTCGGCGCCGCCGGATCGAGCGCCATCAGCCGCAGCAGCGGGTCGTTCGGCGCCCCCGCCCGAACCAGGCGCGCCAGCGCATCGGGGTTGCTGCCGCCGGGCAGGACGGCCTCGAGCACGCCAAGTTCGGCCATCAGCCGGATCGCGCCGACCGGGTCCGGCGCGGCGAGGATGCGCTTGAGTTCGCTCCACACCCGCTCGCTCGACAAGCGGCGCAGGTGCGGAACCGCGTCCTGCAGCGCTTGGAGCGTCGCCGGGTCGGGCGGCAGCCGGGCATAGCGCGCGAGGAAGCGGAAGAAGCGCAGCACCCGGAGATAGTCCTCGGCGATACGCTGCGCCGGCGCCCCGACGAAGCGCAGCCGGCCGGCCGCAAGGTCGCCGAGGCCGCCGAAATAGTCGAATACCGCCCCATCCGGCCGCATCGACATCGCATTGATGGTGAAATCCCGCCGCGCCGCGTCCTCGCGCCAATCCGGCGTCCAGGCCACCTCGGCATGCCGGCCGTCGGTGCGTTCATCGGTCCGCAGCGTCGTCACTTCGAAGCCGCGGCCTCCGCTGATCGCGGTCACCGTTCCGTGCTTCAGCCCGGTCGGCGCGTGCTTCAACCCGGCCGCGTCCAGTTGGCGGATCACCTCGTCCGGCGGCTCCGGTATGGCCAGGTCCACGTCGGCGACCTCCCGCCGGAGCAGCGCGTCGCGCACCGCGCCGCCGACCAGGCGTGCGGTGGGCAGCGCGGTCAGTACGGCTTGCAGCGCGGGATCGGCCAGGAAGTCGGGAAGCGGGACCAGCACGTGCGCCGCGGCGCTCACTCGCCGCGCCCCGCCGTGTGTCCCGGGACGATCTGGCCGTTCACCACCTGCGCCGGCACGTAACGCCCGGGCGGCAGGCGATCGCGTTCCGCCAGGTAGATCAGCCCGGCGCCGAACAGCAGCAGCGCGACCGCCAGCATCGCGAGCTGCCGCGGCTCCGGTCCGGACAAGCCACGCGCCAGGGCGACGCGCCACAGCACGAACGCGGCGACCGGCACCAGGAACGCGGCCAATTCGGCAAACCGGACCATGCCCGGCCTACGCGCCTTGGGCCCGCAACCGGGCGGCCAGGTGCACCAGGATCGCCGCCGTGGCGCCCCAGATGTAATGGCGTTCATGCGGCCACACCCAGAACTGCCGCTCGCGGCCGCGGAACTGACGCGTGCGGCGCTCCGGCGCGGCCGGGTCGAGCAGGGTCGCGAGCGGCAGGGTGAAGATCTCCGCCACCTCGTCCGGGCTCGGCGTCAGCCGCAACCCATCCGGCAGCAACGCAAGCACCGGCGTGATCAGGAAGCCGGTGCCGGTCACGTAGTCGGGCAGCCGCCCGGCCAGTTCCACATGGCCCGGCGCCAAGCCGATCTCCTCCTCGGCTTCGCGCAGTGCCGCGGCTTCCGGGGAGGCGTCGTCGGGCTCGATCCGGCCGCCGGGAAACGCGACCTGGCCCGCATGCGCCTTCAGGTGCGAGGTCCGCAGCGTCAGCAGCACGCCCGGCTCCGCCCCATGCACGATCGGCACGAGCACGGCGGCGGGACGCAGGTTGCCGTCCGTCAGGTCGAGCGCGTCATCCGAGGTTGCCAAGGCGGCGATCGCCTCGGGCGGCGCCGTATCGTCCGCGAGGCGGCGCCGCAGCGCCAGCAAGTCCAACCGCTTACGCCTCCGTGCAGTCGGCCTCGGCGGCCTCGAGCTCCACGTCGGCGCAGCGCGGCACCTCGCCGAGCGAGAAGAAGCGGTTCTCGCTCCACACCCCCAGCACGTCGCGCCCGCACATCCTGCACGGCACCGCGAGGGCGACCAGCTCGTAATAAACGGCACGGCTGATCCGCGCCTCGAGCGGCGGGCCGCCGTTGCCGCCGCGGATATGGATATACGGCACCGGCTCCTGGGTCAGGCGGTCGGTGCAAACCCGGATCGGGTGCTCCGGCCCGGCCGTCACCACCTGGTCCACGTTGGTGCGGAACGACAGCACCTGGCTGCAGCCTTCGCCGCGCCAATCCATCTCGACCGCCATCCAGGGCGTGTCCTCGACCTCGATTCGGCCGCGTTCGGCTGGCGTTTCCAGCCAATACGAACCGTCGGCTTCGCGCTTGAGCACGCTGCTGAACAAGCACACGAGTTCGCGGCGGCCGATCGGGCTGCCGCGGTAGAGCCAGGTGCCGTCGCGCTTGATGACAAACGGAAGGTCACCACACTCTCGAGGTGAACGGCGAGGCCGATCCGACGTTGAAGATGGAGAAAGCGGCATGGCGCGGGGCGAGCGATCGATCATTGTGGCGGTCTGGCGTTCGGGCATGGCATCGTTCACGACAACGTCTCCGGGTTCGGCCGTGCTACCGTCCGGCTCCCGATATAGGGAGCGCACCCCTGGAGATGAAAGCCCTGTCAGAAAGGGTGTTTGCTCCCGGCCACGAAAGGGGAACCGCGACGTTGCCTGAAAACCTCGCTTCGGCTGCCACGCCTTCACCCGCCGCAGCTTCACTTGCCGCGTCCTCGCTCGCTCCGTCCGAGGCGGACCTGCTCGCCGGCATCGAGCGCCTCGGCAGCCGCGCCGTCGCCGCGCGGGCCGAGATCGGCCGTTTGATCTTCGGCCAGGCCGAGGTGGTCGAGCAGGTGCTCGTCACCCTGCTGTCCGGCGGCCACGCGTTGCTGGTGGGCGTGCCCGGCCTGGGCAAGACCTTGCTGGTGGAGACGCTCGGCACCGTGTTGGGTCTGGCGCCGAAGCGGGTGCAGTTCACGCCCGACCTGATGCCGGCCGACATCACCGGGTCCGAAGTGCTGGAGGAGGAGCCGGGCGGCCGCCGTTCGTTCCGCTTCGTTCCCGGTCCGGTGTTCTGCCAGCTGCTGATGGCTGACGAGATCAACCGCGCCAGCCCGCGCACCCAATCCGCCTTGCTGCAGGCAATGCAGGAGGGCCGGGTCGCGGTGTCCGGGCACGACCATCCGCTGCCGCGGCCCTTCCATGTGCTGGCGACGCAGAACCCGATCGAGCAGGAAGGCACCTACCCGCTGCCGGAAGCACAGCTCGACCGCTTCTTGCTGCAGGTCGACGTCGGCTACCCCGACCTCGACGCCGAACGGACGATGCTGCTGGAAACCACCGGCGCCACCCGCGCCACCGCCCGCCCGGTTCTCGACGCCGGCGAGCTGGTGACCGCGCAGGGCCTGATCCGCCGCGTGCCGGTGGGCGAGCAGGTGGTGGAGGCGATCCTGCGCCTCGTGCGCGGCGGCCGACCGGAGACCAGTACCGCCGATTCTGTGCGCCGCCATGTCGCCTGGGGTCCCGGCCCGCGCGCGGCGCAGGCGCTGATGCTGGCGTGCCGCGCCCGCGCCGTGCTTGACGGACGGCTGTCGCCCAGCCTCGACGACGTCGCCGCCTTGGCGCACCCGGTGCTGCGGCATCGCATGGCGCTCAACTTCTCGGCCCGCGCCGAGGGCGTCGGCCTTCCCGAAGTCATCGACGGTCTGGTCGGCCAGCTCGCTTGAACGCGGTTTTCCGCACGGCCCGCCGCGCCGAAGCGCTCGGGGCCACCTTGCCGCCCCTGCTGGTGGCGGCGCAGCGGGTTGCTTCCACGGTCGCACAAGGCGTGCACGGACGGCGGCGGGTCGGGCAAGGCGATAGCTTCTGGCAATATCGCCCGGTCACGGCCGGGGACCCGCCGGGCCGCATCGACTGGCGGGCCAGCGCCAAGAGCGACCGCGCCTACGTCCGCCAAACCGAATGGGAAGCCGCACAGACCGTCTATCTGTGGCGCGACGCCTCGCCCAGCATGGCCTGGCGCTCCGGCGCGGCGCTGCCGCTGAAGCAGGAGCGGGCCGAGTTGCTGCTGCTCGCGCTGGCCGCGCTGCTGCTGCGCGGCGGCGAGCGGGTGCGGCTGATCGGCGGCCCGCTGCGGCTGCGCGGCGGCCGCGGCGCCTTGGAAGCGATCGCCGAGGCCCTGACCGAGCTCCCCGCCAGCGACGGCATGCCGCCCGAAGCACCGCTGCCGCGGCATGCCCGGGTCGTCCTGATCGGCGACTTCCTGGCGCCGCTGCCGTCGCTGCGGCAGACGGTCGGCGCCCTGGCCTCGATCCCGGTGCAGGGCCACCTGCAGCAGGTGCTCGACCCCGCCGAAGCGCTGCTTCCGTTCACCGGCCGGATTCGCTTCCAGGGGTTGGAAGCGGAACGCGACCAGCTCGTGCCGCGGGTCGAAGGCATCCGCGACGGCTATGCCGCGGCGCTGGAGGCGCAGCTGCGCGGCTTGCACGATCTATGCACCGCCGCGGGGTGGAGCTTCGGCACCCATCGCACCGATCACGCCCCGGAATCGGCCTTGCTGTCGCTCTACGCCTCGCTGGCGCCGGCGTGATCTTCGCCGCACCCTGGCTGCTGCTCGCGCTCCCGGCGCTGCCGCTGCTGTGGTGGCTGCTGCGGGTCACGCCGCCGGCGCCGCGGCTCCAGCGCTTTCCGGCCATTCGCCTGCTCGAAGGGTTGCGGGCGCCGGAGCGCACGGCCTCGCGCACGCCGCTTTGGCTGCTGGCCTTGCGGGTGCTCGCGGCAGCGCTGATCATCGTCGGCCTCGCCGGCCCGGTGCTCGATGCCGCCGGGCGGCTGCCCGGTAGCGGTCCGCTGTTGCTGGTGCTCGACGACGGCTGGGCCGCGGCGTCGGACTGGACCGCGCGGATGCAGGCGGCCGGCGGCGCGCTCGACCGCGCCGAGCGCGACGGCCGCCCGGTGCGGCTGCTCACGACGTCGCCCTCCGAAGCCGACCAGCCGCCGCGGCTCACCCCGGCATTGCCGGTGGCCGAGCTACGCACGCGCCTCGCGGCGTTGCGGCCGAAACCCTGGCCGCCGGACCGTGCCGCCGCGGCCGTCGCGCTCAAGGGCCTCAACGTCGGCGCCGTCACCTATGTCGCTGACGGGGTTGCGGCCGGCGGTGACGCCGGTTTCGCCGCCGCCCTCGCCGCGACAGGCCCGGTGACCGAACTGCGCCCCGAGCCGGTCACCGCCCGCATCGCTCGCACCCCCCGCTCCGAGGCCGACCGGCTGGTCGCGCGGATCGAGCTGCTGCCGCAGCCGGCCGATCGCGTCCTCGCGGTTCTGGCGCAGACCGGCGACGGCCGCACCCTCGCCCGGGTCGAAGTCAACGTTCCGGCCGGCGCCGCAACAGCCGAGGCGTCGATCCCGTTGCCGCCCGAGTTGCGCAACACGCTCAGCCGGCTGGTGCTGGACGGATCGGGCTCGGCGGCCGGCACGGTGCTGTTGGACGAACGCTGGCGGCGGCGGCCGGTCGGGCTGCTCGCGCTGGACCAGGGCGCCGATACGCCGCTGATCGGCGACCTGTTCTACGTCACCCGCGCCCTCGCGCCGACCTCGGAACTGCGCAACGGGTCGCTCGACGCCCTGCTGTCGCGGGCGGTGAGCGTGATCGTGCTGGCCGACGTGCCGCTCGAGGGCGACGCGGCGCGGCGCCTCGACGACTGGGTGCAGAAGGGCGGGTTGCTGCTGCGCTTCGCCGGGCCGCGCATGGCCGAGGCCGGCGGCGACGAAGGCAGCCACGACCCGCTGCTGCCCGAGCGCCTGCTGGCCGGCGACCGCCAGCTGGGCGGCGCGCTGTCCTGGAGCCAGCCGCAGAAGCTGGCCCGGTTTGAAGCCGCCTCCCCGTTCACCGGCCTGTCGGTGCCGGAGGAGGTGCTGGTCAACCGTCAGGTGCTGGCCGAGCCCTCCGCCCAATTGCCGCAGCGCACCTGGGCGGCGCTGGCCGACGGGACGCCGCTGGTGACGGCGGCCGCGCATGGCGCCGGGCGGATCGTGCTGTTCCATGTCACGGCCAATGCGGACTGGTCGAACCTGCCGC
This sequence comes from uncultured Alphaproteobacteria bacterium, assembly GCA_963792675.1. GTDB lineage: Bacteria > Pseudomonadota > Alphaproteobacteria > Acetobacterales > Acetobacteraceae > JBBROS01. The sequence goes on along the minus strand of CAWBWT010000002.1, from coordinate 1,929,080 downwards.
TGTCCGGACTGTTCGTGGACATGCTGCGCCGCTTGGTGGACCTGTCGGCCGGGGTGGCCGGCACCGCCGACGACGCTCTGCTCGGCCCGGCCGAAGCGCTGGACGGGTTCGGCGCGCTGGCGCCGCCGCCGCCGGCCGCCACCGGCATCACCTCCGCCGACCTCGCCAACCCCATGGTGTCGCCGCGCCATCCGCCGGGTCTGTACGGGCCCGAAAGCGGACGCCGGGCGCTCAACCTCGGGGCGGCCCTGCCGGCCTTGTCGCTGGCCGCGCCGGTGCCGGGCGCCACCGTCGCGAGCCTCGGCGGCACCGTGCGGGAGCGCGCGATTGGGCCCTTGCTGCTGACCGCGGCCGTGTTCTTGCTTGCCTTCGACCTCATGGTCTCACTCTGGCTTCGCGGCCTCCTGCGTCCGGCCCTGGTCGGCTTCCTGCTGCTCGCGGCCGTGCCGGCACGGGCCGCCGACGAGTTGCCGGCGCTCACCACCCGGCTCGCCTATGTCGTGACCGGCGACGCCGCGGTGGACAACGTGTCGCGCACCGGCCTATCCGGCCTCAGCGCCTACGTGAACCGGCGCACCGCGGCCAGCCTCGCCGACCCGACGCCGGTGGTCCCGGGCCAGGACGACCTGTCGTTCTACCCGCTGTTGTACTGGCCGATCACCGCCGACGCGGCCCCGGATGCCAGCGCGATCAACGCCTTGAACGACTTCACCAGCCGGGGCGGCATCATCCTGATCGACACGCGCGGCAGCGGCAGCGGCGAGGGCTTTGCCCCAGGCACCGACGCGGCGCTCCGCCGCATCACCCAGGGCCTCGCCGTGCCGCCCTTGGCGCCGCTCAACGGGGAACACGTGCTGGCCCGGTCGTTCTACCTGCTGCAGGACTTCCCCGGCCGCTTCACCGGCGACACCGTCTGGGTGCAGCGCGACCAGGACCGCAGCAATGACAGCGTCAGCCCGGTGATCATCGGCGGCAATGACTGGGCCGGCGCCTGGGCGGTCGACGCGCAGGGCCGCAACCCCTTCAGCACCATCCCGGGCGGCGCCCGCCAGCGCACCTTGGCCTACCGGTTCGGCGTCAACCTCGTCATGTACGCGCTGACCGGCAACTACAAAGGCGACCAGGTGCACGTGCCAGCCATCCTGGAGCGGCTGGGACAGTGACCCGCTCGTCGCACCTACAACGTACGTCATGGCCGAGTTCGACCTGGCCATCTCTCCCTAGTTCGTCATGGCCGGACTTGATCCGGCCATTTCCCCCCAGCAGGGATCGAAGTGCGTCCGCGTCGCGAGATCCCCGGGTCAAGCCCGGGGATGACGCGCTTGGTGTCCGAAGCTTGGTCTGCAGGTCATGAAGCTCGAGCAAGCCATCGCCGCCATCCGCTTCGACCCGGCCGTGCCGTGGTGGGCGCTCGGCCTGCTCGCCGCGCTGTGTGCCCTGGCTCTGCTGCCGGCGTTACTGCGCCGGGCGCGCGGCGCCCTGTGGCGCGCACTGGCCTTCGCCGTGCTGCTGGCCTGGCTGTGCGGCCCGCGCCTGGTGCGGGAAACCCGTGACACCCTGCCGGACATCGCGCTGCTCGCAGTCGACCACACCGCGTCCATGCAGGTGAACAATCGCGCCGCCGCCGCCGACGCGGCGCGGGCGCAGATCCAGACGCTGGCCGCACGTATGCCCGACCTCGAGCTGCGCACCGTCGACGTGCCCGAGACCGGCCATGACGGCACCGCCCTGTTCGGCGCGCTCGGCCGGGCGCTCGCCGACATTCCCCGCTCGCGGCTGGCCGGCATCATCGCGCTGACCGACGGGCAGGTGCACGACCACCCCGACCCCGAGCTCCCGGCGCCGCTGCATGTCCTGGTGCCGGCCGCCGGGGAAGAAAGCGATCGCCGGCTGCGCATCGTCGAAGCGCCCGCCTTTGGCCTGGTCGGCCGCAGCGTCACCTTGCGCGTCGCGGTCGATGACCTCGGCCCCAACCGCGGCAGCGGCAGCGCCCGCCTGGTCGTGCGCCGCGACGGCGACCGGCCCGAGGTGGTGAACGCCCCGATCAACGGGGAAACCTCGATCGAGGTCGCGATCCCGCGCGCGGGCCCGATCATCGTCGAGCTGCAGGCCGACCCGCTCCCGGGAGAGACCAGCCAGCTCAACAACCGCGCCGTCGTGACGATTAACGGGGTGCGCGACCGGCTGCGCGTGCTGCTGGTATCGGGCGAGCCGCATGCCGGCGAGCGCACCTGGCGCCGGCTGCTGAAGGCCGACCCCGCGGTCGACCTCGTGCATTTCACCATCCTCCGGCCGCCCGAGCGCGACGACCTGACGCCCCTGAACGAGCTGGCGCTGATCGCCTTCCCGGTGCGCGAGCTGTTCCAGGTCAAGATCCGCGACTTCGACCTGATCATCCTCGACCGGTTCCAGAACCGCGGCATCCTGCCGCCGCTCTATCTGCGCAATATCGCCGACTACGTGCGCAGCGGCGGCGGCCTGCTGCTGAGCGCCGGGCCCGAGTTCACCGGCGCCACCAGCCTGGCGCCGACCGCGCTCGGCGCCGTGCTGCCGGCCCGGCCGGCCGACGTGGTGGACGGCGCCTTCCGGCCGCGCGTGACGGAGCTGGGCGCACGCCACCCGGTGACCGAGGGCCTGCCCGGCAGCAGCGCCGCGAACGGTGCCGCGTCCGGCCCCGGGGGCGCCGACCCGAGCTGGGGTAGCTGGTATCGGCACATCACCCCCACCGGCGCCGCCGGGCAGAGCTTGATGGCGACCCCGGACGGCAGCCCGCTGCTGCTGCTGGACCATGTCGAGCAGGGCCGGGTCGCGCTGCTGCTGTCCGACCAGATCTGGCTGTGGTCGCGCGGCCATCAGGGCGGCGGCCCGCAAGCCGAGTTGCTGCGCCGGATCGCCCACTGGCTGATGAAGGAGCCGGCACTGGACGAGGAAGCGCTGCGGGCCACCATCGAGGACGGCACGCTGCGGATCGAGCGCCGGACGGTACTGGACGCGACCCCTGACGCAGTGACAGTGACGGCGCCTTCTGGCGCCGCCACCCGACTGCCGCTCGCGCCCGCCGGGCCCGGCCGCGCCACCGCGCAGGCGCCCGCTCCGGAGCCCGGCGTCTATGCCGTAACCGACGGCGCCCGCACCACCTTCGCCGCCGCCTCGCTCGGCAACCCGCTCGAATACGCCGACCTGCGCGCCACCGGAACGGTGCTGCAGCCGGTCGCGCGCGCGTCGGGCGGCAGCGTGCGCTTCATCGGCGGCGATCCGGCGGCGCTGCACGTGCCGGAAATCCGCCGGATCGAACCGGGCCGGGATGCCGCGGGCTCGACCTGGATCGGCCTGCCGCGCCGCCGCGACCACGTGGTGACCGGGCTGGACGCCATTCCGCTGCTGCCACCGTGGGCCGCACTGCCGCTGCTGCTGGCCCTCGTCGTGATTGCCTGGCGCCGCGAAGGGACCGGATAGGCCGCGGGCGTGACGCGTACCGGTTGCGCGGATGCCCTCTTCGACCCAAGTTCGACTGAACGCCGGAGTGCAGTGTCTTCCAGACGGTCGAGTCTCCTCAACGGCGCGCGCGACGCGCCAGCCTTCTCGCCCTGGTCGGCTTCGTCGGCCTGAACCTGCTGGTGCTTGCGGCCAACGGCGCCGTGACCGCGGGCGGCGTGCACGGCTGGTTCCAATCGCTCGCGCGGCCGCCGCTGGTACCGCCGTACCGGGTGTTCGGCCCGGTCTGGGCCGCGTTGAACGTCATGCTGGGCGTGTCCGCCTGGATGGTGTGGCGGCGGATCGAGGTCGGCGCCCACCGCAAACGCCGGGCGTTGCGGATTTGGGGCTGGCAATTGCTCGCCAACGCGGCCTGGCCGGCCGCTTTCTTCGGTCTTGCCAGCCCGGGTCTCGGCCTCGGCGTGATCGCGATCCTGTGGGGCACGATTGCCGCCACGATCCGCGCCTTCTGGCCGCTGCAGCGGGGCGCGGCGCTGCTGCTTGTGCCCTACTTCGTTTGGGTCGGCTTTGCCACCTACCTCAATCTTGGTTTCTGGTGGCTGAACCGCTACTAGGTTGCAGCGGCGAACGAGCAACACCCGGCAAGCATGTGACTTTGCCCGTCGATTCCGATTGATCTGCTGCCGCCCCACACTATACCTCGGCGCATGAGATCCATCCTGCTCGCGGCCGTTTTCGCTACGGTCATCGTTCCCGTCGCCATGGCGCAAAGCCCGACGCAGATCGGGTCGCAGGGCGTGGTCGCGCCCAAGACGCGCGGGCCCGACAAGGTCGAGCCGCCGCCGCCGGCCCTTCCCGGCGCCCGCGCCGAGCAGCCTGTCGCTGCCCCGGCCACCAAGACCGCGGCCGACCTGCCGCCCACCGAAGCGTTGTTCGACGCCATCAACCGCGGCGACCTGCCGATGGTCAAGGACGCCGTCAGCCGCGGCGCCGAGCTGAACGGCACCAACATGCTCGGTCTGACGCCGATCGAACTGGCCGTCGACCTCGGCCGCAATCAGATTTCGTTTTATCTGTTGTCGATGCGCGGCGGCGACTCCGGCAATGCCAGGCCGCGCGCGCGCGCCGTCGCCGAGGCGCCGAAGCCGCCGGCTCGAACGGAGCGCCTGGCCGCCACCCGCGCCGCCAAGGCCGAGCGCAGCCGGGAAAGCCGCAGCGCCGTCGCCGACGCCACTCCGGCGGCGCCCCGCACCGCGACCCTGTTCAGCGGCGACGGCGGCGCGCCAGTGCCGCAAGCCGGGTTCCTGGGGTTCAACGCCATCCGCTAACCCACTCCGGGAGCAACGGTGCCATGAGCGGGGCCGCGCCGTTGCCTGAGGCCGTCCGGCAGCCGCTGCCGCGCGACCTCCGCCCGCGTGCCTCCGGCACGGTGCGGATCTATTGGCGCCTCGCCGGCGGCTTCTGGCAGGGCCCGACCGCCCGCCGCGCCTGGCTGCTGACGATCCTGACGATCGGCCTCGTCATCGCCAACATCGCCGTCCAGTACCGGCGTCAACCGCTGGAACGCGTTCTTCTTCAACGCGCTCGAGGCCAAGAAATCCGACATCGTGCTGAGCGCGATCGGCTTGTTCGCCGTGCTCGCCGTCGCGTCCTCGGCCGTGTCAGTCTTCCAGCTGATCGCCCGCATGCGGCTGCAGGTGTTCTGGCGGCAATGGCTGACCGAGCGCCTCGCCAGCAGATGGCTCGCCGACCAACGCTTCTACCGCCTGACGATCGTCGCCCCCGACCTCGACGCGCCCGAGTTCCGCATCGCCGAGGACGCCCGGGTCGCGACCGAGCCGGTGGTCGATTTCGGCACCGGCATCATGAACGCGGTGCTGACGGCGATCGTGTTCTTCGGCGTGCTGTGGACCGTGGGCGGCAGCGCCACGGTTGCTGGCGTCACCATTCCCGGCTTCATGGTATCGGCAGCGATCGCCTATTCCGGCGTGATGTCCGGTTCGATGCTGCTGTTCGGCCGCCCGCTGATCCGCCGCATCGAGGAGAAGAACGCCGCCGAGGCGCAGCTCCGCATCGAGCTCGGCCGGGTGCGCGAGAACGCCGAAAGCATCGCGCTGATCGGCGGCGAGGCGGACGAGACCCGCGGCCTGCGCCTGACGCTCGAGCTGCTGGTGGGCGCCTGGATGCGGCAGATCCGTCAGCTCGCGCGGATGACCTGGCTGATGGGCAGCAACTGGGCGGTGGCGCCGATCTTCCCGCTGCTGCTGGAAGCGCCGAACTACCTGGCCGGGCAGATGACGCTCGGCAGCTTGATGCAGACCGCCGCCGCGTTCGTGCAGGTGCAGGTCGCGCTCAACTGGCTGTTCGACAACTACCCGCGGATCGCAGAGTGGCTGGCTTCGGCGGGCCGGGTCACCGCATTGTGGACCGCGTTCGGCAAGCTCGACGCCTCGGTCGGCACCGACGACACCGACCGGATCATGATCGAGGACAGCCCCGACGCCAACCTGCGCCTCGATGGCCTGTCGGTCGCCCAATACAACGGCCGCATCATGATCGACGAGGCCGACACGATCATCGAGCCGGGCGACCGCGTGCTGCTGACCGGCGAAAGCGGCTCGGGCAAGAGCACGCTGATCCGCGCCATTGCCGGGCTGTGGCCGTGGGGCTCCGGCCGGGTCCTGCTGCCGCCCGGCGTGCAGGTCGCGTTCCTGCCGCAACGCACCTACATCCCGAACGGCACGCTGCGGATGGTGCTGCAATACCCCAAGATCCACGACGAGGTCGGCGACGACGTGCTGATCGCGGCACTCGAGCGCTGCGGCCTGGCGCATCTGGTCCGGCGGCTCGGCGAGGAGGACCGCTGGGACCGCCTGCTGTCCGGCGGCGAGCAGCAGCGCATCGGTTTCGCCCGCCTGCTGGTGCAGCGCCCGGGCCTCGTGATCATGGACGAGGCGACGGCGGCGCTGGACACGTCGAGCCAGGAATCGATGATGCGCCTGTTCGCCGACGAGCTGGCCGGCACCACCGTCGTCAGCGTCGGCCACCGGGCCGAGCTGGAAGCGTTCCACACCCGCAAGCTCACCTTGCGGCGGCAGGCGATGTCCGAGGGCGAGCCGTCGGAGGAGACCTCGCTGCGCCGGCGCAAGCTGGCCACGCTGCTGCGCCGCGGCCTGCGTCCGCGCGCTTCGCCGGACCCGGCGCGACCGATCTCGCGCTGATCGTTTCGCGCCGCGAAACGCAGCCTCGGCGGGTGAGACAGATCCTCTCCACAACGGGAGACTGGGAGAGAAACTCTCCGTTCAGTCGCGTGTCCGGAGCACGGGCCTCCAAACTGCCCCCGCTCCCTTGCCCGGGCTCGGCAGCCGCATTCTATCTACGGTCCTGACTGCTGGGACCTCGCATGACCGCCGCTCGCCTGCCCGACAACGCCCCCTTCGCCCCCGACGCCATCGCTCAACTGAACCGCGTCATCGGTCCCGCCACGCCGACCCAGCGCGCCTGGCTGTCGGGCTTCCTCGCCGGGCTCGAGGCGGGCAATGCGCCGGCCGTCGCCCCCGCCGCACCGCCGGCGGCCAAGCAGAAGCTGACGATCCTGTTCGCGACCGAGAGCGGCAACTCCGAGGCGCTGGCGATGGGCGCCAAGCGCGACGCCGGGCGCCTGGGCTTCGCCGCCAAGACGCTCGACGCCGCCGACGCGACGGTCGCCGGGCTGGCCGGCGCCGGCACGCTGCTGGTGATCGCCAGCACCTGGGGCGAGGGCGAGGCGCCGCAGCGGGCGACCCGCTTCCTCGCCGAGCTGATGGACCCGGCCGCGCCCCGGCTCGAGGGGCTGCGCTTTGCCGTGCTCGGCCTTGGCGACCGCGCCTATGCGCAGTTCTGCGAGACCGGCAAGCAGATCGACGCCCGGCTCGAAGCGCTGGGCGCCGTCCGCGCGGCGCCGCTGCTGGAATGCGACCTCGACTACGAGGCGCCTGCCGCTGCCTGGCTGGGCACCACCCTGCCCGTGCTGCGCGACACCAAGGACGCGGCGGCCGGCGCCGGCGAGCGTCATCCACGTCGATTTCGGCGCGCCCGCGGCGAGCCGGTCAGCAAGGCGAACCCGTTCGCCGCCGAGATCACCGAGCTGCAGAACCTCAACTCCAGCCGCTCCGACAAGCAGACGTTCCATGTCGAGCTGAGCCTGGCCGGCTCCGGCATCACCTACCAGCCCGGCGACGCCATCGGCATCGTCCCGCAGAACGACCCGCGCCTGGTCGAGCAGGTGCTGGCCGCCGCCGGCCTCGCCGGCGACGACGCGCTGCATGAGGCGCTGACCAGCCGGCACGACATCGCGACGCTGACCGGCCACCTCGTGCAGCAGCTCGCCGAGGCGACCGGGCGCCAAGCGTCTCATGGCGCTCGCCGCCGACAAGGACGCACTGGCCGCCTACACCGACGGGCCGCCAGGTGATCGACCTGCTGCACGACCATCCGGTCCGGCTGGAAGCCGACCAGCTGCTGCAGGTGCTGCGGCCGCTGCCGCCGCGGCTCTATTCCGTGGCCAGCAGCCAGCGCGCCGTCGCCCGACGAGGCGCACCTGCTGGTCGGCGCGGTGCGCTACACCGCGCATGGCCGCGAACGCGGCGGCGTCGCCTCGACCTGGATCGCCGACCGCCGCGCCGTCGGCGACACGGTGCCGGTTTACGTGAAGCCGAACCCGCACTTCCGGCTGCCGGAGGACGACAACGTGCCGCTGATCATGGTCGGGCCGGGCACCGGCGTCGCGCCGTTCCGCGCGTTCATGCAGGACCGCGACGAGAGCGGCGCCAAGGGCCGGACCTGGCTGTTCTTCGGCGACCGCCACTACACGCACGACTTCCTGTATCAGCTCGAATGGCAGGACTACCTGAAGCGCGGCGTACTCAGCCGGCTCGACGTCGCCTTCTCCCGCGACCAGGACGCCAAGATCTACGTCCAGCACCGCATGCTCGAACGCGCAGCCGAGCTCTACGCCTGGCTGCAGGACGGCGCCCGCATCTACGTCTGCGGCGACCAGGCGCATATGGCCAAGGACGTGCACGCAGCGCTGCGCACCGTCATCGCCCGCGGGGCGAACCTTTCCGACGAGCGCGCCGAGGCCGAGCTGACGCAGCTCCGCAGCCAGGGCCGCTACCTTTTGGACGTGTATTGATGGCTGACCAGCTTTCCAAGAACGAGGGCATCAAGGCCCGCAGCAGGATGCTGCGCGGCGGCATCGGCGAGGGCCTGCTCGTGCCGCAGACCGGCGCGATCGACGACGACGACACCCAGCTGACGAAGTTCCACGGCATCTACCAGCAGGACGACCGCGACCTGCGGCCCGAGCGCGGCCGCACCCGGATGGAGCCGGCCTACAGCTTCATGGCCCGGCTGCGCATCCCCGGCGGCGAGATCACGCCGCCGCAATGGCTGCCGCTGCACGAGATCGCCCGTGAGCGCGGCAACGGCACCATCCGGCTGACGACGCGCGAAACGGTCCAGTTCCACGGCATCATCAAGTCCAACCTGCGGCCGGCGCTGCAGGCCGTGCACGAGGCGCTGCTCGACACCATTGCCGCCTGCGGCGACGTGAACCGCAACGTCATGGCGACGGTGAACCCCTACGAGGGCCCTGCGCACACGGCCGCGCTGCAGCTCGCGCGCGACCTCAGCGACGGCCTTCTGCCCAAGACCCGCGCCTGGCACGAGATCTGGGTCGGCGAGGAGCTGGTGGCCGGCGGCCCGGCCGAGGAGGAGCCGATGTTCGGCCCCACCTATCTGCCCCGTAAGTTCAAGATCGTTGTCGCCGTGCCGCCGCACAACGACGTGGATTTGTTCGCGCACGACATCGGCTTCATCGCCCATGCGAAGGACGGCGTCGTAGAGGGCTACGACGTGACGGTCGGCGGCGGCATGGGCATGACCCACGGCGACGAGGAGACCTTCCCCCGCACCGCCGACTGGTTCGGTTTCGTGACGCCGGAGCAGGCGGTCCGCACGGCGGCCGCGATCCTGATGACCCAGCGCGACCACGGCAACCGCGCCGTGCGCAAGAACGCCCGGCTCAAATACACGGTCGAGCGCATGGGGCTCGAGGCGTTCCGCGCCGACGTGCAATCGCGGCTCGACTTCGAGCTGGCGCCGCACCGCGGGGCCACGTTCACCCACACCGGCGACCGGCTCGGCTGGTACCAGGCGGGCGGCCTCGACCATTTCGGGATGTGGATCGAGAATGGCCGCATCCATGACACGGCCGAGCGCCGCGTTATGAGCGGGCTGAAGGCGATCGCCGCCGTGCACCGGGGCTCGTTCATCATCACGGCGAACCAGAACATGCTGCTCGCCGGGGTACAGGACCGCGCCGCGATCGAGGCGCTGCTGGCCGAGCACGGGCTCGACACGCTGCCGTCGGTGCTGCGCCAAGCCGCGATCGCCTGCACGGCGCTGCCGACCTGCGGCCTCGCCTTGGCCGAAAGCGAGCGCTACATGCCCAGCCTGCTGACGGCGATCGAAGGCGTGCTGGCCGAGACCGGGCTTGCCGACGCCAACATCGTCATGCGCATGACCGGCTGCCCCAACGGCTGCGCCCGTCCCTACCTCGCGGAGATCGGCCTCGTGGGCCGCGGGCCGGGCCGCTACAACCTCTACCTCGGCGCCGCCCATGACGGCACGCGTCTGAACAAGCTGTATCGCCGCGATCTCGACCACGACGGCATCGTCGCGGCGCTGACGCCCTTGCTGCATCAGTATGCGCGGGAGCGCGCGGACGCCGAGACCTTCGGCGATTGGGTCATCCGCGCCGGCCACGTGCAGGCGACGACCGCCGGCAACCGCTTCCACCTCGATCTCGACCCTGCCCTGACAGGAGCCGCCGCATGAGCATTCGCAGTGCCGCCGTGTTCGCGTTCCAGCCCTCCGACGCCGGACGCCCGAGCGTTTCGAACACCGCGCCGGATCCGGGCCGGAGCGGGCCGGACACCCTGCCGGATCGCGAGTGGGGGCTGTCGGCGACCCAGGTCCTCGGCATCGTGGTAGCGATCGTCGCCGCCTGCGAGTTGTTCGGCCTCGTCCTGTAGCGTTCGGCGCGGCGGGTGATCAGATCCGCCGCACCGGCAAGGTCCATGCCAGCAGCATCGCTGCCGCACTGAAGCAGGCGATCGTCAGGAACGCCGCCCGGAACGCCCCGGCGATCTCGATGCCAAGGCCGACCCGGGTGCCGAGCGGCATTCCCGCCAAGACCGACGGCCCGCGCTCTACCACGTCGGCGAACAGCCGGGCGGTCTCGGGGCTCCGCAGCGACAGCACCGCGAACAGCACCGCGCCGACCAAGGCCGTGCCGAGCGCCGCGCCGATGGAGCGGGTGAACTGCACGGAGGCCGAGGCGGCGCCCAGGTTCTTCGACCCGGCCACCGTCTGCACCGTGATCTGCACCACCGGCATGGTCGTGCCAATCGACATCGACAGCAGCAGGAACAGCCACGGCAACCGGTCCGTCGGCAGCCAGGACGCGCCGAGCGCCAGGAACAGCAGGCAGGCCGTCACGCTCGCCTGCCCGAACGAGGGGAACACGGCTGTCCGTCCCGTCTTGCTGATGAGCTTGCCGGTGATCAGCGAGCCGACCGCGATCCCGGCCGTCAGCGGCAGCATCAGTAGCCCGACCCGGGCCGGATCGGCGCCCCGCACCACCTGCAGGTAGATCGGCATGAACGTGACGCTGCCGACGATCGTCGCGCCGACGCAGGCCCCCATCGCGTCGGCGCGCCAGATCGAGGCTTGCCGCAGCAGGTTGATGGGGATCAGCGGATAGCTCGACCGCCGCTCCTGCCGCAGCAGCAGCCATAGCGCCAGGCCGGCGACACCGGCCCAAAGCAGGATGCCCGGCAACGCCGCCATCGAGATACGCTGCGCCTGCTCAAGCGCCAGCAGCAACGGCACCACGAAGCCGGTGAACAGGCCAAGCCCCAGCCAGTCGAACCGCCGCCCGCCGGTGCCGGGCCGCGCCGGCAAGCGGACCGCGAGCGCCGCCGCCACGAGGCCGACCGGCACATTGACCCAGAATACCGAGGCCCAGCCGAAATGCTGCGTCAGCCAGCCGCCGGCCACCGGCCCGAACGTGCTCGACACCATGAACACCGAGGCCAGATAGCCCTGGTACTTGCCCCGCTCCCGCCCCGGCACCACCTCGCCCACCAGCGCCTGCGACAAGGTCATCAGCCCGCCGCCGCCAATGCCCTGCAGCACCCGCGCGCCGACCAGAAACAGCAAGGTCGGCGACACCGCGCACAGGATCGAAGCGACGATGAACACGCCGAGCGACACCAGCAGCAGCCGCTTGCGCCCGAGCGCATCGCCGAGCCGGCCGTAAACGGCCGCCGCGATGGTGGTCGCCATCAGATAGGACACGACCACCCAGGAAATCCGCTCCACGTCGCCGAGCGATGCCGCGATATCGGGCAGCGCGGTCGCGACGATCGTGGTGTCGATCGAGGCCAGGAACATCGGCAGCACGATCGACGGGAACACGGTGAAGAACCGGCCGCGGCTCACCGGCGCGGCGGCGGCAACGATCGGCACGGAATGGTCAGGCGGCATAGGGATCGGTTCCGGGTGCGGGTGGTCGGCATTGCAATACGCCTGCCATCACGGCGCGGATTGCCTCACAGCGCCGCCGCGTCTCGCCCCATGGCAAGGAACTTCTCCCGCCTGGCATCGAGCAGCGCCGCCGGCGTGAGGTCCAGCAACGGCGCCAAGGCAGCCTCGATGGCGTCGCCCACGGTCTCGACCGCCACGGCCGGCATGCGGTGGGCGCCGCCGAGCGGCTCCGGCACCACGCGGTCCACGAGACCCAGGGTGCGCAGGTCCTGCGCCGTCAGCCGCAGCGATTCGGCTGCGACCGAGGCCTGCGCGGCGTCGCGCCACAAGATGCTGGCGCAGCCCTCGGGCGAGATCACCGAATAGACGGAATGCTCCAGCATCAGCACCCGGTCGCCGGCCGCCAGCGCGATGGCGCCGCCGGAGCCGCCCTCGCCGATGATGGTGGCGACGAGCGGCACCGGCGCCTCGAGGCAGGCCTCGATGGAGCGGGCGATCGCCTCGGCTTGGCCGCGCGCTTCGGCGTCGATGCCGGGAAAGGCGCCGGCCGTATCGACGAAGCTCAGCAGCGGCAGGCCGAACCGCCCGGCCAGCTCGATCAGCCGCCGCGCCTTGCGGTAGCCCTCGGGCCTGGCCATGCCGAAATTCTGGGCGACCCGGCTCTCCGTATCGGTGCCGCGCTCGGTGCCCAGCACCACCACCGGCCGGCCGCGGAAACGCCCGAGCCCGCCGATGACGGCGGCGTCGTCGGCAAACGCCCGGTCGCCCGCGAGCGGCGTCCATTCCGTGATCAGCGCCGCGACATAGGCCAGCGCCTTGGGCCGTTCCGGGTGCCGCGCCACCTGCGTCTTCTGCCACGGCGTCAGCTTGCCGTAGACCTGCCGGATTTGGCTCTCGACTTTTTCCTCGAGCTGCAGGACCTCGGTCTCGATGTCGATGCCGCCCATCGCCCTGAGTTCTTCGATCTTGCTTTCCAGCTCGGCCACGGGCCGCTCAAAGTCGAGGAAATGGCGCATCGGCCGGGTCTAGCCTGCAATCGTCGCGAGTGAAACACCGCGGCCGCCATTTGCCGGGCCGGGCCTCACCGGCGCGTCAATCCGCGGCCTGCGCCTTCACCTTTGCCAGCGGGTGATGCAGCGCCACCAGCTCGGCCAGCCGCTCGTGCAGCACGTGGGTGTAGATCTGCGTCGTCGCGATGTCGGCGTGGCCGAGCAGGGTCTGCAGGCTGCGCAGGTCGGCGCCGCGGGCCAGCATGTGGCTGGCGAAGCTGTGGCGCAGCACGTGCGGGCTGACCCGCGCCGGATCGAGCCCGGCCGCCAGCGCCACTTGCTTGAGCAGCAGGGCCAGGCCTTGCCGGGTCATGGCCTGGCGCGGGTCGCGGCCGGCGAACACGTAACGGCTGGCCGGGGCGGCGGCGAGCAGCGCCGCCACGGCGTCCTTCGCCGCACGCGACACCAGCACCATCCGCTCCCGCCCGCCCTTGCCGCGCACGATCAGCACCTCCGACCGCGCCGTCAGCGAAGCCCGTTGCAGCGACAGCAGCTCCGACACGCGCAGGCCGGTCGCATACAGCAGCTCGAGCGCCGCGCGCGCCACCACGCCCTGCGGCGGCGGATAGGCGGCCGCGGCGGCGATCAGCTGCTCGACCTCGGCCTCGAGCAGGTTGCGCGGCAGCGTGATGGGCAAGCGCGGCGCATCGAGCAGCAGGCTCGGGTCGTCGCGCCGCACGCCCTCACGCGCGAGGTAACGGTAGAAGCCGCGCAGGCAGGACAGCCGCCGCGCCGCGGTGCGGGCGGAGACGGACGCGGCAAGGCTGCCGAGATAGGCCCGCAGCTGCTCGCTCGTGGCCTCGGCCGGCGCCACGCCGCGGCCGCGCAGAAAGGCGGCGGCCTCGGCGAGGTCGGCGGTATAGGCGGCGATGGTGTTCCGCGCCGCGCCGCGCTCAGCCGCCAGCATCTCGAGAAACGCGTCCTCGTGGCGATCCATTGGCGCTACTTCGGCTGGAACTGATCGTTCGGCAGCACGCGCTGCACCTGTTCGGTCCGCGGATGCGGCGGGAACGCGCCCAGCACCACCAGGCCGATCACGCCCAGCAACAGCACCGCCCCGACCACGGCGAACACGACTCGATTCATCCACCACCCTTGGCCGACACGTCCGTGCCTGTGCTAGCCTTGTGCATCATGACACGCAACATCGCAGCCCTGCGCACTGCGGCCGCGTCGGAGCTGCCGCCGGCGCTGCAGGGCCGCAGCCTGGTGCTGATCGGCCTGATGGGCGCCGGCAAGACCAGCATCGGCCGCCGCCTCGCCGCCCGGCTCGGCCTGCCGTTCCGCGACGCCGACGCCGAGATCGAGCTGGCCGCCGGCTGCACCATCCCCGAGCTGTTCAACCGCTACGGCGAGCGCGATTTCCGCGACGGCGAGCGCCGGGTGATCCGCCGCTTGCTGGCCGGCGACCCGCTGGTGCTGGCGACCGGGGGCGGCGCCTTCATGGACCCGCAGACCCGGGACGCGATCCGCGCCGACGGCGTCTCGGTGTGGCTGCGGGTGCGGCTGCCGACGCTGGTGCGCCGGGTCTCGACCCGCAACAACCGGCCGCTGCTGCAGGATGGGGACCCGGCGGAGATCCTGGCCGGGCTGATGGAGCGGCGGCACCCGACCTACGCCGAGGCCGACTTGGTCGTTGATTGCGGCGACGAGTCGCCCGACCACACCACGGCGAAGGTGCTGGACGCGCTCCACGGGTGGCATCCGCCGCGGCGCCTGGCGGTAACGCTCAGCAGCACCGCCTACGACGTGGTGGTCGGCGACAACCTGCTGGCCCGCGCCGGCGCGCTGCTGGCGCCGGTGCTGCCGCAGAAGCGGGCGGTGGTGGTGACGGACGAGACCGTGGCCGCCCTGCATTTGCCGGCGCTGCTCGACGGCCTGGCGCAGACCGGGGTGCGCACCGATACCGTCGTGGTCGCACCCGGCGAAGCGTCCAAAAGCCTGGACGGGTTCACCGGCCTGACGTCCGCCCTGCTGGACCTCGGCGTCGAGCGGCGCACCGCGGTGGTGGCGCTCGGCGGCGGCGTGGTCGGCGACCTGGCCGGGTTCGCCGCCGCCGTCACCTTGCGCGGGCTGCCGTTCATCCAGGTTCCGACCACCCTGCTGAGCCAGGTGGACAGCAGCGTCGGCGGCAAGACCGGGATCAACACCGTGCATGGCAAGAACCTGCTCGGCGCCTTCCATCAGCCGCGCATGGTGCTGGCCGATACCGGCGTGCTCGGCACGCTGGCGCCGCGCGAGCTGCGCGCCGGCTACGCCGAGGTGGCCAAGGCGGGGCTGATCGGCGACGCCGCTTTCTTCGAGTGGTGCGAGGCGAACGCGGCGGCGCTGATCGCCGGGGACCACGACGCGCGCGCCGAGGCGGTGCTGCGAGCCTGCGCCTTCAAGGCGTCGGTGGTGGGGGACGATGAGCGCGAGGACAAGCCGAATGACGGCCGCGCCCTGCTGAACCTAGGCCACACCTTCGCCCATGCGTTCGAGGCCGAGATCGGCTACGGCGGTGGCCTGCTGCATGGCGAGGCGGTCGCCGTCGGGCTCGGCCTGGCCTTCCGGCTGTCCGAGCGGCTCGGCCATTGCACGCCCGAGGACGCCGCGCGGGTAGCCGCGCATTTGGAGGCGGTCGGCCTGCCGTCCGAGCCCGGCATGCTCAACCGCCGCTTCTCCGCCGCCCGGCTGATCGGCCACATGAAGCGCGACAAGAAGATGCGCGACGGCCGGCTGCACTTCGTGCTCGCCCGCGGCATCGGCCAGGCCTTCACCAGCCCCGACGTGCCGGAGCAGGCGGTCGTGGACCTGCTGCGCGCGGAGGGGCTGGAGGCGTGAGCTGTCCGCGCTGTGGCCGCCCGCTCAGCAGCCGGAGCAGGTAACGGTCGTGAACAGGCCGGGAGCGTAGCTGGCGCGGGTGAGCGTGGTCCCGAGCTTCGTCGACAGGAACGACGTGAACAACGGCGTGTAGGCGTAGTTCGCCTGAACGACGACGACCTTGTCACCGGTCTTCAACAGCAGCGGACTGGCCGCCGTGACTGGGGCGGTGGTCATGCTCCCCGTGGTTCCCGCACAGGCGGTGTCGGTGCGCCAGTTCAGCGTTGCCACATAGGTGGTGTCGTTGGGGTTGGCTTTGCCTTTGGCGGTGACATAGGCGATCGACAGCGACAACGGCGGCGAGGTGGCCGCGTTGGCGGCGTTGAACCGGTTCATCAGCAGGGCGGAGGCCTTGCAGACGTCCCCGAGCGAGGTGCTGGTCATGTCCGTCATCTGGCCGACCATCTGCGCGGCCGAGTTCGATGCGAGGTTCAACAGCGTTGCGGCGCGGACCGCCCGGGCGATCTCGATGGTCCCGAACAGCAGCACCAAGACGAGCACCGGGGCCATCAACGCGAATTCCAGCGCCGCCACGCCGCGGCGGTCGGACCAAAGCAAGCGCGACATCGACATCACTGATAGTTCCAGTAAACCGCGGTCGAGGTGATCGCCAAGCCCGGCAGGCTGATCAACCACACCGAGAACGGGCTGACGCAGGAGACTTGCACGACCGTGTAAACGCCTGACCGGGAGAACGTCCGCCCGGGTTGAACGTGGCCGGCATCGCCGCGGGAACCGGGTACATCGCGGAGACCGAGGCGGCGGAGTTCACGTAGATCTTCAGCTGCGCGTTGCAGCTCACGGCCAAGCCGCCCATTCGATTGCAGACGAAGGTCCGCAGGTTCGCGTCGCCGTTTCCCGTCGCAGCAGTGGTCAGGGTGCCGAGTTGCAGTTGCCGGGCCGCCTCGAGCACGACTTGGTCGAGCACCGCGGTGGTCAGAAACTGCAGGCTCAGAAACACCAGGCCCACGATGAAGCCCACCAGCGGTCCGCAGATGAGCCCGAATTCCAGCGCCGTGGTGCCGCGACGATCTGCGGCAACACGGCGGCGGAACAGCCGAACGATAGACAGGATCACGTCGGCCTCAGTTGGACGGCATCAGGCCGGCGACGGAGTAAAGCGGCCCATTGCCTTGACCGATGGTCCCGCCGTCGGTGTTGGTTACGCCGGGCTTGCACGTCAGCATGTAGGAGATGTTCTGGTAGTCGAGGTCGTCGGTGGGCGCGCCCATGTCGTTCCACCAATACATGAAGGTGCGGCCGGCGATCTGGTTGCAGCTCAGGTTGGCATACTGGTAGCCCGATTTCGGGTCGTTTGGCGCCAGGCACTGCCCCGGATAGGGCGGCGTGGTCGGCGGGTTGGCCGGGTCGAGCACCTGCACAATCTGCACGGCGCAGTTGGACAGGGTCGATGTCTTCTTCGACGTATAGGTCGTCTTGTAGTTCGTGGTCTGCGACGGCAGGCTCAATCCAAAGGCGTAATTCAGCAGGCCCACCGAGCCGTCCGCGCCGCTGCTCGGCGCCGCCGGCGTCGAGAACGACAGATACGCAGTAAAGAACGCAACGATGTTGCCGGGGTCGGCGCCGAACTGGTTCGTGCCGTAGCCGTTGCTGCCCGGGTTCGACATGCCGTTGTTCTGGTTGACGAACACCATCGCGATCGGCTGGTCGGGCGGCAGAACAAAGACCTTCGGCTGCGTGTTCGAAACGGCGTGGCCGAAAGCGCTGTTGCAGCGGCTCTGCGACGTCCAGGCGCGATCGACGTAGGAGTTGCAGTTGCTGCCGACTTCCCAGTAGTTCGATGCCCCAGATGGGATCTGGTTGATCTGGTAAACGCCGCTGCTGTCCTTCGGCACGCCGTAGAGGTAGACCGAGTTGAAGTCGAGCGCGGACGACTTCACGCCGCCCGCGGTTAACTGCGACGGGCAGCCGGTCGCCAGTCCGCACACGACCTGCGACGTGAGCGTCGGGGAGATGCCGGCCACCGCCTTGACCTGGATCTTAACCTGGCTCGAGTTGACGACCTGCAGCAGCGTCGTCGAGACGGTTGCGCTCGCGGTCACCGTCACGGCGTTGTAGCTGCTGCCGTTGACGGTCTTGGGCGCCGCGGTGACGGTCGTTCCGGTGATCGTCATGCCGGTGGGCGTGAACTTGTCGAGATAGGCCTGGGCGACGGCCTTGGCGGTGGCGAGCTGGCCGTCATCGGTGTAGGCGTTGGTCCCGGCCAGCGCCGCGGCGTCGGCGACGCTTTGCAGCGCGGCATGCATGGCGACGCTTCGCGCCATGTCGGTCGCAACCCCGATCGACACCAGCAGCGGGACGACGCCGACGGCGACCATGACGCTGACCGCGGCGCGCTTGTTCGACCCAAGCGCGTTCACCTGAGCGGTTAATGTTTTCGACTTCTCAGTTAACGACTTGCGCATGGCGACACTCACTCATTCTCGTGAGAGCGTTATTACCCATCCGCATTCGTAACGAAAGCGTTAATAACCCGTGTTATGTCGATCCTGACAAGTCAGGAAATTGTCTGACAAACGGCAACATTATCTCCGGTCATTTCAATCTCTGATCGGCGAAGACCTGATCAACAAGCACGCGCATTTGTTACGATTTCAACACCAAAACAACTTCGCCGGGCCCGTGCCGCGTTTCGGCCGAAGTACCGGGCTAACCGGGCCGGCGCATGTCGAAGCGGTTGTCGGGCCCGATCTCGGCGTAGGCCGTCGGACCCCCGGCACGCAGGATGATGCCGGCCCCGAACGTGTCGAACACCCCGTCCTTCAGCAGCGCGGCGTCGATGTGCACCGCGACCACCTCGCCCATCACCAGCCACGCCGCGGTCGCGGCGCCACTCTGGGAGCGGAGGTTGACGATGTCGGTCACCTTGCACTCGAAATTCACCGGGCTTGCCGCAACCCGCGGCACCGCGACCACCCGCGACGGCGCCGCTGCGAGCCCTGCGACATCAAACTCGTCGGTGCCGTAGGGCAGCGGCGCGCATGTCTGGTTCATCTGCTCGGCCAAGGCCCGCGTGGCGAGGTTCCAAACGAACTCGCCGGTCTCCTTGCAATTGCGCACCGTGTCCTTCGGACTGGTGCTGGAGAAGCCGAGGATCGGCGGGTGGTAGTTGAAGCCATTGAAGAAGCTGTATGGCGCCAGATTGACCGAACCGTCCGCGCCGCGGCTCGACACCCAGCCGATCGGACGCGGGCCGATGATGGCGTTGAACGGGTCGTGCGGCAGGCCATGCCCCTTGGCCGGCTCGTAGAAGTGCGTCCTCGCTTCGTCGCTCACCGGCCGTCCTCCATCGGATCCGCCGAACACCTGCCCCACCGCCGCCAGGGGAGCAAGCCCGCACGGCCCCATGGCCGACGGCCGTGGTGGTGCAATATCGCGACATGAGGTTGAGGGAGCGGCACATCCGACTGGAGCGGGTGAAGGGAATCGAACCCTCGTATGCAGCTTGGGAAGCTGCCGTTCTACCATTGAACTACACCCGCCCATCGCGGCGGCGCGGGCGGTTATACGAAGCGACCGTTGACGACGCAACGCCCCCCGCATACACAACGGATGCCGCCTTGCGCGGCCCTCGTGATTTGTCCGGCCGGATTGCGGCGAGGTTAAACAAGCGCGCTAAAGAGGCCCGCGGCACCCGTGCCAGGCATGGGCGTCGACGGCCTCCACGGCCCGTCAAGAAGGCAGGTGGCATGTCCGACCCGAACCGCGCACAACAATACCGCCCCGCAACCCAGCTCGTGCACGGCGGCGTTGCGCGCTCCCAGCACGGCGAAACCGCCGAAGCGCTCTACCTCACCTCCGGCTTCGTTTACGACAGCGCCGAGCAGGCCGAGGCGACCTTCACCGGCGCCGTGCAGCACTATCAATATTCCCGCTTCGGCAACCCGACCGTGACGATGCTGGAAGACCGGCTCGCCGCCATCGAGGGGGCCGAGGCGTGCCGCGCCACCGCCACCGGCATGGCCGCGGTGCACGCGGCGATGCTCAGCCACCTCAAGGCCGGCGACCGCGTCGTCGCCAGCCGGGCGCTGTTCGGCTCCTGCCACTGGATCGTGTCCACCTTGCTGCCGCGCTACGGCATCGCCAGCGAGTTTGTCGACGGCACCGACCTCGAGGCGTGGCGCACCGCCCTGTCCACGCCGGCCGCGCTGGTGCTGCTGGAAACGCCCTCGAACCCGATGCTCGAGATCGTCGACCTGCGCGCGGTGTCCGACCTGGCGCATGCGGCCGGCGCGCTGGTGGTGGTGGACAACGTGTTCGCCACCCCGCTGCTGCAGAAGCCGTTCGAACTGGGCGCCGACGTCGTCGTTTATTCCTGCACCAAGCATATCGACGGCCAGGGCCGGGTGCTGGGCGGCGCCGTGCTCGGCCGCCGCGCCTGGGTGAACGACACGCTGCAGCCGTTCATCCGCAACACCGGCCCCAGCATGTCGCCGTTCAACGCCTGGTTGCTGCTGAAGGGGCTCGAGACGCTGCACTTGCGTGTGACCGCCGCCAGCGCCTCGGCCGCCCGCCTGGCCGAGCTGCTGGCCGGGCATCCGGCGGTGCGCCGGGTGCGGTACCCGTCCCGGTCCGACCATCGGCAACACGCGCTGGCAACCCGGCAGATGACGGCGGGCGGGACCATGGTCACGTTCGAGCTGGCCGACCAAGCGGCCGCCTTTGCGGCGATGAACGGGTTCCGCCTGATCGCCGTCTCCAACAACCTCGGTGACAGCAAGTCGCTCGCCACTCACCCGGCCACCACCACCCACATGCGCATCGGCGCCGCGGAACGGGCCCGGCTCGGCATCACCGACGGGGTGATCCGGCTGTCGGTCGGCCTCGAGGACGTCGAAGACCTCGCGGACGACCTGCGTCGGGCGCTCGACCGCCTCGGCAGCCACGGCAGCCACCGCCTGCAGGATGCGGCGGAGTGACGCATTGAGCTTCTCGTCCACGACGCGGGGGATCCAGGTCAGCGTCACCGCGGTGTACCTGGAGGATCAATCCGACCCCGACGCCGGGTCGTGGGCCTGGGCGTATCAGGTCCGGATCAAGAATGGCGGGCGCGAGGCGGTGCAGCTGCTGCGCCGCACCTGGCACATCACCGACGCCAGGGGCCGCATGCAGGTCGTGCAGGGCGACGGCGTCGTCGGCGAGCAGCCCGTGCTCGAGCCCGGCGAGACGTTCGAATACACGTCCGGCACCCCGCTCGAGACCCCGTCCGGCATCATGGTCGGCGCCTATCACATGGTCGTCGTGCTGACCGGCGAGCGATTCGACGTCGAGATCCCGGCCTTCAGCCTGGATAGCCCGAACCAGACCCGCCTGGTTCACTGACCCGAAGCCAGAGCCCGGTTGTGACCGGAACGGTTGCAGCCTTGCCGCCCTGCCTGCCGGGCCCACATGCCCTTTGTCGGAACAAGGAAGCGCCGTCTTGAACAGCATCAGCAAGCTGCCCGTGCCGGCCCGATCCGGCGTGGCCGCGCCGACGGAGGCAGAGGCGGAGGAAGCGGTGCGGGTACTGCTGCGGCTGGCCGGAGAGGATCCGAGCCGCGAGGGTCTGCGCGACACGCCCAAGCGGGTGGTGAACGCCTACAAGGAGTTGTTCGCCGGCTACCACGTCGATCCGGTGGCGCTGCTGGAGCGGACCTTCGAGGAGGTGCAGGGCTACGACGAGATCGTCCTGCTGCGTGACATCCGGCTGGAAAGCTATTGCGAGCACCACATGGTGCCGATCATCGGCCGGTGCCACGTCGCCTATTTGCCGCGGGACCGGGTGGTCGGCATCAGCAAGCTCGCCCGGCTCGTCGACGCGTTCAGCAAGCGGCTGCAGATCCAGGAGCGGCTGACGGTGCAGATCGCCGACACCATCGACCAGGTGCTGCAGCCGCTTGGGGTCGCGGTGGTGATCGAGGCCGGGCACCAGTGCATGAGCACCCGCGGCGTGCACAAGCCCGGCGTGTCGATGGTGACCAGCCGCATGCTGGGGGCTTTCCGCGACAACCCGGATACGCGGCGCGAGCTGCTGTCGATGCTGGGTCCGCGCCACGGCGGCGGCCTGGACTACTGACCCGGAGCCCGGGCCGGCCACTCCGTTCCGCCGGGTGCCACTTCAGGCGGTGACCAAGGCCTTGACCATGGCGATCGATTGCTCGCTCGCCCAGTCGGCGCCGCCCTCGAGCCGGCCGCGCTCCTTGCCGTGCGCGTCGATCAGCACCGTGGTCGGGATGCCGCGGGCGCCCAGGGCGCGGGCCGCGGCCCCTTGCGGGTCCAGCACCACCGGCAGGTTCTTCACCCCGCGCTGGCCGTAGAACCGCTCGACCGCCGCAACCCCGCCCCGGTCGGACGACAGCGGCAGCACCACCACGCCGGCCCTGGCCACCGCGGCCGCTAGGCTGTCGAGCGCCGGCATCTCCGCCACGCAGGGCACGCACCAGGTGGCCCACAGGTTCAGCACCACCCCTTTGCCGGCGTAATCGGCGATGGTCTGCGCCGTGCCGTCCTTGAGCGTCCAGGTGATGTCCGGCAGCGGCGTTCCCGCCGACTCGCGCAAGCGGCCCAGAACGGGGCCTGGGTCGGGCGGGGTGGCGGCCCATGGTTTGCGCGCCAAAGGGGCCGAAGCTAGGGTCGCCCCGGCTGCCAGCAGATGTCGGCGTCGCAGCAGAATCATGAGGCGGTCCAGGGCAAGAGCATGAGCAATTCGATTCCAATCCACGACGGGCCCGACGGCAGGCAGGCAGGCGGCGGCCGGAACGTCGACGCGAACGCCCAGTGGGGCGGCCGGTTCGCACGCGGGCCTTCCGTCATCATGCAGGAAATCAACGCCTCGATCGAGTTCGACCGCAAGATGTGGCGTCAGGACATTCGCGGCAGCCTGGCCCATGCCGCCATGCTGGCCCGCGCCGGGGTGATCGAGGCCTCCGACGAGGCCGCCATAAGCGACGGGCTGGGACAGATCGCCGCCGAGATCGAGGCCGGGCGGTTCCCGTTCACCGAGGCGCTCGAGGACATCCACATGAACATCGAGGCGCGCCTGGTCGAGCGCGTCGGCGAGCCCGGCAAGCGCCTGCACACCGCGCGCAGCCGCAACGACCAGGTCGCCACCGACTTCCGCTTGTGGGTGCGCGACAGCATCGACGGGCTGGACGGGCAGCTGGCCGATACCATGCGGGCGCTGGCGGATCGCGCGGCCGAGCACGCGGCCGATCCGATGCCCGGCTTCACCCACCTGCAGACGGCGCAGCCGGTGACGTTCGGACACCACCTGCTGGCTTACGTCGAGATGCTCGCCCGGGACCGCGGCCGTTTCGCCGATGCGCGACGGCGCTTGAACGAGTGCCCGTTGGGTTCGGCGGCGCTGGCCGGCACCTCGTTCCCGATCGACCGTGCCGAGACCGCCGCGGCACTCGGCTTCGACCGGCCCACCGCCAACTCGCTGGACGCGGTATCGGACCGCGATTTCGCGCTCGAGTTCCTGTCCGCCGCCGCGATTTGCGCGGTGCACCTGTCGCGGCTGGCAGAGGAGATCATCGTCTGGTGCAGCGCGCCGTTCGGCTTCGTGCGGTTGTCGGACGCGTTCACCACCGGCA
Source organism: uncultured Alphaproteobacteria bacterium (assembly GCA_963792675.1). GTDB lineage: Bacteria > Pseudomonadota > Alphaproteobacteria > Acetobacterales > Acetobacteraceae > JBBROS01. Next base: position 1,905,547 of record CAWBWT010000002.1, on the reverse strand, counting down.
GCTCGATCATGCCGCAGAAGCGCAACCCGGACGCGGCCGAGCTGGCGCGGGCCAAGACCGGCCGGATTACCGGCGCCCTGGTGGCGCTGCTGACGGTCATGAAGGGCCTGCCGCTCGCCTATGCCAAGGACATGCAGGAGGACAAGGAGCCGGTGTTCGACGCCGCCGACGCGTTGTCGCTGAGCCTCGCGGCGATTGCCGGCATGGTGCGCGACCTCAGGCCCGATACGGCGCGGATGCGCGCCACCGCCGGCAGCGGGTTCTCCACCGCGACCGACTTGGCCGATTGGCTGGTGCGGGTGCTACGGGTCCCGTTCCGGACCGCGCACCACGTGACCGGCCGGCTGGTAGCGGCGGCCGAAGCGCGCGGGGTCGATCTGTCCGCGTTGACCCTGGCTGAGATGCAACGCGAGGAACCTGGAATAACCGACGACATTTACAGCGTCTTGACCGTGGAAGCCTCGGTTGCCAGCCGCACCAGCTATGGCGGCACCGCCCCGGCCAACGTCGCCGCCCAGGCGAGGCGCTGGCAGGAGGCGCTGGCGTGATCGGCGCTGGGGTGAAGCCGGGCTTGAAGGCGGGGGCGGCCGTGCTGGCCCTCCTGCTGCTCGCCGGCTGCGGCAAGAAGGGTGCGCCGTCCGCGCCGGGTCCGGACAACGAGATCGTCTTCCCCAAGCAGTATCCGTCCCGGTAGGCGCCGCGCCGCCACGCAACACTACCCGGGTGATCTAGCGCCCAACCTCCGGCAACCCCTAATACTGCCTGATGCACGCCGCGATCCTCGACGCCGATCCCGACCCGACCCTGGCCGAGCTGATCGCGGCCCGGCCGCATCTGGCGATGGACGCGCATGACGGGCTGCTGATGGACGGCGTGCCGCTGCATGCCGTCGCCATGGCGGCCGGAACTCCGACCTGGGTTCTGTCGGCGACCGCGATTCGCACCCGGCTCGACGCGCTGCGTGCCGCGCTCGACGGCGCCGGCCTCCAAGCGGCGATCCATTATGCGGTGAAGGCCAACGACCACCTCGCCGTGCTGAACCTGGTGCGGCAGGCCGGCGCGGGTGCCGACATCGTCAGCGGCGGCGAGTTGATGCGTGCCCGTGCGGCGGGCATCGCCGGCGAACACATCGTCTTCTCCGGGGTCGGCAAGGCGGAGTGGGAGCTCCGCCTGGCCCTCGAATCAGGCGTCGGCCAGATCAACGTCGAGAGCGCGGAGGAGATGGCGATGCTGTCCGCCCTCGCGCACGGCATGGGCCGCACCGCCGCGGTCGTCCTCCGGGTCAACCCGGACGTGGACGCCGGCACCCACGCCAAGATCACCACCGGCCGCGCCGACAACAAGTTCGGCATTGCGTATGCCGAGGCGCCCGCGCTCTACGCCCACGCCGCCACGCTGCCCGGCATCCAGCCGGTCGGCCTCGCGCTGCATATCGGTAGCCAGATCCTGACCACCCGCCCGTACCACGCCGCTTACAGCCGCGCCGCCGACTTGATACGCGGCCTGCGCGCGGCCGGGCACGCGGTCGAGGTGGTCGATTGCGGCGGCGGCCTCGGCATCGGCTACCGCAACGAGCCGGCCGCCACCCCTGCGGCCCTGGCCGGAGCCATCCGCAGCGCGTTCGGCAACCTCGGCCTGCGGGTCGCCATCGAGCCGGGGCGATGGGTGGTCGGCAGCGCCGGCGTGCTGCTGGCGGCGGTGCTGCTGGGCAAGCGCACCGGCGAGCGGCGCTTCCTGGTGCTCGACGCGGCGATGAACGACCTGCTGCGGCCGGCCATGTACGAGGCCTGGCACGGCATCGTCCCGGTCGGCCCGGCCGCGGCGGTCGCGCCTTTGTCGCCGGCCGACGTGGTCGGCCCGGTGTGTGAAACCGGGGACACGTTCGCGCGTGCACGGATGCTGCCGGAGCTGGCGCCGCACGCGCTTGTGGCGATCCTCGATGCGGGTGCCTATGGTTCGGTGATGAGCTCAACCTACAACGCCCGGCCATTGGCGGCCGAGGTCATGGTCGATGCCGGGCGGTGGTCCACCATTCGCCCACGCCAACCGCTCGAGGCGATGTGGGCGAACGAGCAGGTGCCGGACTGGCTCCGATGACCCAGGCCGGCCCGCCCGGACCGAAGCTGCCGTCCGACCTCGGGCGCAAGCGCGGTGTGGCGCGGGCGATTCTGTGGTTCGAACAGCTCTGGCCCGCCGCCTGGCCCGCCCTGGGACTGGTCGGCGCGTTCGCCGCGGCGGCGCTGCTGGACCTCCCCGCCTTCCTGCCGCCGTCGCTGCGGGTGGCCCTGCCAGCCGTGGTGCTGCTAGCCGCCGCGGCGCTCCTGTGGCGCGGGCTGGGACATACGGTTCGGCCCAGCCCCGACTTCGTCGACCGCCGGCTGGAGCGGGCGACCGGCCTGTCCCACCGCCCGCTCGCTGCGCTGCAGGACCAGGCCGCTACGCGCAGCCCGGAAGGCGAGCGGGTCTGGGCGCTGCACCAGCAGCGCCTGCGCGCCCAGATCGGCCGGCTCCGTGTCGGCACGCCGCGGCCGGGCTTGGCGGGACGCGACCGGATCGCCTTGCGCATGCTGCTCGGCGTCGCCCTGGTTGCGGCGCTGGTGATGGCCGGGCCGGACTGGTTCAACCGTCTCGCCGCCGCCGCCTGGCCCGCCTTGCCGGCCGGCCCCGCAGCGCCGGGGACGGTGGTGCAGGCCTGGATGACGCCGCCCGCCTATACCGGCCTGCCGCCGGTGTTCCTGCAGCCCGGCACGACTCCCGCGCCGGTGCCGACCGGCGCCCACCTGACCGTCAGCGTCACCGGCGGCAGCGGCAACCCGATGCTGGCACTCGGCGCCGAGCCGACCGAGTTCCACGCCCTCGACGCCCACAGCTGGCAGGCGGAGCGCGACATCACCGCCTCTGGCCGGCTCGCCATCCGCCGCGGCCCGCTCGAGGTCGCCGGCTGGTCGATCGCCGTGCTGCCCGACAAGCCGCCGACGGCCGCGTTCACTGAACCGCCCGGCGCCGTCGGCGGCACCGGCCGTGCCGCTCCCCGCGTCCGCCTCGCATGGCAGGCGGACGACGATTACGGCGTCGCCGCGGTGCAGGGCGAGATGCGCCTGCGCGACCGGCCCGACGCGCCGCCGCTCGTTGTGGCCGGGGCGCTGTCCGGCAGCCCGAAATCGGCGCGCGGCACCATCATGCAGGATCTCACGGCCCATCCTTGGGCCGGCCTGCCGGTGCGCGGCCGCGTCGCCGCGAAGGACGCCGCGGGTCAACGCGGCGAAAGCAAGGATGCCGAGTTCGCCTTGCCCGAGCGGAGCTTCGCCAACCCGGCCGCCCAGGCGCTGATCGCCATCCGCAAGCAGCTCAGCCTCACACCTGACGGGCGGCAGCCGGCCCGCATGGCGCTCGAGGAACTCGAGGCACGGCCCGAGCTGTTCGACAACTCGGCCAGCGTCGCGCTGCAGCTGCGCGGCACCGGCGCCCTGCTGCTGCGCGGCCACGGACAGCCGGCCGTGGACGAGGCGCAAGCGCGGATGTGGGCCTTGGCCTTAGCGCTGGAGGAAGGCGCCACCGATCGGACCGCCCAGGCGCTGGCCCAGGCGCGCCAGGCGGTTCGGGACGCGTTGGAGGCGGCTCGGCAGAACCCCGAGGACAAGGCCGCCCGCGCCGACCTCGACAAGCGCATGCAGGAGCTGCGCGAGGCGATCCAGAAGCATCTCGAGGCGCTGGCCGAGCAGGCCCGGCACGAACGGACTGAGATGCCGCTCGACCCGAGCCAGCCGCAGATGAACGCCCGTGACCTCGACCGTATGGCCCAGCGCGCCGAGGACGCCGCCCGCGAGGGGCGGATGGACGACGCCAAGCAGCAGATGGCGGAACTGGAGAAGCTGCTGGAGCAGCTGCAGAACGCCCGGCCCGAGCACGGGGAGCAGCGCGAAAAGCGCAACGCCGAGCGGCGCGAGAAGGGCAAGCAGCAGACGGACGCGGTGCAGGACATGGTCCAGCGCGAAGGCGGCCTGCTCGACCGCAGCCGGGCGCGCACCGATCAGCCGGGCGCCAGCCCCAACGCGCCGCCCGGCGCGCCCTCACCGAGGCCCCCCTCGCGGCAGGAACAACGTCCGCCCGGCTCAGCCGACGCGACTGCCCCCGACCAGCCGGGCCAGCCGGGCCAGGATCAGCGAAGCAAGGATCAGCGGGCCCAGAACGCGATGCGGCGCGCGCTGGGCGAGTTGATGCAGCGGTTCGGCGACCTCACCGGCCAGGTTCCGGCGCCGCTGGGCGAGGCGGATACCGCGATGCGCGACGCCGGTCAGGCGATGGCCGAAGGCCGCGACAACGCCGCCGGCGCCGCACAGCAGCGGGCGATCGAGGCGCTGCAGAAAGGCGGACGCTCCATGAGCCAGCAGCTCGCGCGGCAGTTCGGCCGCGGCGAGCAGGAGGGTGAGGGCGAAGGCGAAGGCGACGAAGGCCAGGAGATGAGCGACGGTGATCAGGGCCAAGCCGGCCAGGGCGACAACGCCAATGGCAACCGCGACGGCCAAAGCGGTCAGCGCCCCGGTGAGGCCCAGCGCCGGCGTAGCGCCCGTCGCGACCCGCTCGGCCGGCAGTTGCCGCAGGACGTGGACGGCCGCGAGCAAGGTGTCGACGGCGCGGGGCTCGGCAGCCAGCCCGTGCCGACGGAGATGGAACAAGCCCGCACCCGGGCGTTGCAGGAGGAGCTACGCCGCCGCGGCGCCGACCGCACGCGGCCGCAACCCGAGTTGGACTACATCGACCGGCTGCTGAAGTCGTTCTGAGAGCGAGCCCGGCGGCTCACCCGTGATGCGGCGGGACCAGCCGGCCGAGCTCCCGCAGCATCTCCGACGGCCCATACGGCTTTTGCAGCAGGACGTAGCTCTCGGCGGGCGCGCAGGTTCTTTCGAGCACATCCGGCCGTCCGGTCGCGAGAATGACCGGCAGCCCGGGAAAGCGCTCCCGCATCACGGCCGCGACGTCGAGCCCGGTCAGGCCGCCTGGGAGGTGAAAGTCGCTGAACAGCGCGCTGAACTCGGTCTTACCCGCGGCGATCAAGCCCACGGCCTGCGGCCCGGTCGACGCCCGCATCACGTCATAGCCGGCGCCCTCCAGCGTTTCCGCTATAATGTCGAGGATCAACGGTTCGTCTTCAACGACCAGTACACACAAACGCAAGGTCCTAACTCTGCCGGCTGCAGACGAGACTTGAACTCGAACAGGTCACGTAAGATGCCTTGCGCGGCAACACTGCTGCGAGAGGACGCAGTTTCTTGCGGATAAATCCCTAGCGTACGGCAGGCCCTCTACCGGCACGAACCGCCTCGTAGGATAACCCCGCGATGGTAGCAGCGGAGGGATTTGAACCCCCGACCAAGGGATTATGATTCCCCTGCTCTACCACTGAGCTACGCTGCCATCGGGCGCGGGGATATGCCGCACTCCCTGCGCCGCGTCAATCGCTGTCGGGCGGCTTCACGAACCCGCCGCCGAGCAGGCGGTCGCCCTCGTAGAAGACGCAGGCCTGCCCCGGCGCCACCAGCGTCGCGGCCTCCAGGACCACCACGGCACCATCGCCCTCGGGCCGGACCGAGGCCGCCTGCGGCGCCTCGCGCGCCCGCAGCTTGACCGTGCAGCGCAACGGCTGCGGGCTGGACCAGCCAGTTCACCCCGCGCAGCCGCAGCTCGGTCCGGCCCGCCTGGCGCGGACCCACCACGATGCGGCGCCGGCTGGCGTCGACCCGCAGCACCGCCTGCTGCACGCCGCCGTCCTGCGACGCGCCACCGAGCTTGCGCCCCTGCCCGACCGTGTAGCCCGCCACCCCGGCATGGTGTCCGAGCACGCGGCCGTCGCGGGACGACGATCTCGCCGGGCACCGCCGCGTCCGGGCGCAGCCGGGCCACCGATGTCGGCGTAGCGGCCGTCGGGCACGAAGCACAGATCCTGGCTGTCCGGCTTGGCCGCGACCGCCAAGCCGAGCCGCGCCGCCTCCGCCCGCACCGCCGCCTTGTCCGGCATGTCGCCGAGCGGGAACCGGGTGAAGGCGAGCTGCGTCGGCGGTGGTTGCGAACAGGAACCAGCTCTGGTCGCGCGCCGGGTCGCGCGGCCCGGTGCAGCTCCGGCCCGGCCGGCCCCTCGACCCGGCGCACGTAATGCCCGGTCGCCATCGCCTCGGCGCCGAGGTCGCGCGCGAGGCCGCAGCAGGTCGGTGAACTTCACCGATCATGTTGCACCGGACGCAGGGCACCGGGGTCTCGCCGGCGGCATAGCTGTCGGCGAAATCCTGGATGACGGCGCTGCGGAACCGCGCCTCGCGGTCGATCACGTAATGCGCGATGCCCAGCCGGTCGGCCACGTCGCGGGCGTCGTGGATGTCCTGCCCGGCGCAGCAGGCGCCGCGCCGGCCCGACGCGGCGCCGCTGGTCATACAGCTGCAAGGTGACGCCGATCACCTCGTGCCCGGCCTCGGCCAGCAACCCGGCCATGACGCTGCTGTCCACGCCGCCCGACATCGCGGCGAGGATGCGCATGGCGGCGAGCCCCGCTCCGGACCTAGCCTTGGGCGTTGCGGGTGCCGGCCGGCAGCTTCACGACCAGGCCGTCCAGCGCCTGGGTCATCACGATCTGGCAGCCCAGCCGGCTCGTCTGCTCCAGCCCGAAGGCGAGGTCGAGCATGTCCTCCTCGTCCTCGGTCGGCTTGGCGAGCTTCGCGAACCAGGCCGGCATCGACGATCACGTGGCAGGTCGAGCAGGCCAGCGAGCCCTCGCAGGCGCCCTCGATGTCGACGCCATGCTTGTGCGCGATTTCCAGCACGGACAGGCCGAGCGGCGCATCCACCTCACGGGCGGTGCCGTTGCGCTCGACGAAGGTCATCTTGGGCATGGCTAGGCCTCGAACCAGTTGCAGGGCGGCAGTCGCCAGCGCGTCGGCGGCGAAATCCACTTCGGCGGCGGAGGTAAAGCGTCCCAGCCCCAGGCGCAAGGTCCGTGACGCCTCGGCGTCGCTCAGGCCCATGGCGCGCAGCACGTAGCTCGGCTCGATCGCCGCCGAGGAGCAGGCGCGAGCCGGTCGAGACGCACAGCTCCGGCGACGGCCCGCATGAGCTCCAGCGCGCGGCGCGCGGGAGGGTGATGTTGAGGTTGCCGGCGATGCGGTGCGCCATGGATGCCGTTCACCCGCAGGCCGGGCAGCCGCGGCGCAGCCCGGCCAGCAGCCGGTCGCGCAGGTCGGCGATGCGCGCGGCGTCGCCGGCCATCTCCGCGCCGGCGATCCGGCATGCCTCGCCGAACCCGACGACCAGCGGCGTCGGCAGCGTGCCGGAGCGCAGCCCCCGCTCCTGCCCGCCGCCGGAGAACAGCGGCTGCCAGCCGCACCCGCGGACGGCGGCGGACATACAGCGCGCCCATGCCCTTCGGGCCGTACAGCTTGTGGCCGCTGAAGCTGAGGCAGGTCGATGCCGGCCGCCACGTCGAGCGGCGACCTTGCCCAGCGCCTGCGCGGCGTCGGTGTGGAACAGCGCGCCGGCCTCGCGCGCGATGCGCGGCGAGGGCGGGCGATGTCCTGGATCACGCCCGTCTCGTTGTTCACCGCCATGACGCTGACCAGCAGCGTCGGCACTGCCAGCGCGGCCGGCAGCACGCGCCGGGTCCAGCAGCCCGTCGGCCCGACCGGCAGGATGCACCGGCTCGAACCCTTCGGCGCCGAAGGTCGGCCACGCTCTCCAGCACGCATTTATGCTCGGTCGCGACGGTGATGATCCGGCGCCGCGTGCCGTCCCTGGCCGGCGGCGAGCCGGGCGGCGCCCTTGATGGCGATGTTGTTGGCCTCCGTGGCGCCGGAGGTGAGCACGATCTCCCGCGGCTCGGCGCCGATCAGCGCGGCGACCTCGGCCCGGGCGGCCTCGACCGCCGCCTCCGCGTCGCTGGCCCATGCGCGTGCTCGGCGCTGTGCGGGTTGCCGAACCGCTCGGTGAACCACGGCAGCATGGCCGCGACCACGCGGGGGTCGCAGGGCGTGGTGGCCTGGTTGTCGAGGTAGATCGGGACGGTTCGGTCGCATGCCGATCCGGATATGGGCGGCCGTAGCAGCCCGAGGCGACTCACGCCGCCTCGCCGGGCGAGCCGGCGCCGCCATTGCCGAGTAGGCAGCCGCGAACGCGTCGACGTCCGCCGCGGTCGCATTCCACGGCAACGACACGCGGATCGCCTCGCCCGGCCAGCGCGCCCAGCCCCATCGCCTCCAGCACGTGGCTGCGCGCCACCTTGCCGCGACGCAGGCGGCCCCGGCCGACACCTGCACGCCCGCCAGATCGAGCGCGATGAGCTGTGTCTGCGCCGCGCACGCCCGGCAGCGCCGCGCAGACGGTGTTCGGCAGCCGCTCCGCGCCGCCGAGCACGATGCCGCCCGCCGCGGCGACGGCCCGCTCGACCGCCGTCCCGCAACGGCGGCCAGGTCGCGCCGCGGCCGGCGCCCGGCGGCGGCCGCGAACCCGGCGATGGCGGGCAACGGCCGGCGTGCCGCCCCGCCGCCCCGCTCCTGCCCGCCGCCGGCGATCAGCGCCGCGCTGCCATGGCCCGGCGCCAGCAGCAGCGCCCCGGCGCCCGCCGGGCCGCCGAGCTTGTGGCGACGACAGCGCCATGCTGTCCGCGCCCGAGCGCGCGCAGGTCGATCGGGATGCGCCCGGCCGCCTGCACCGCGTCCACATGCAGCACGCGCCCCGAACCGGCGGCACAGCGCGGCGGCCTCGGCCACCGGCTGGATCGTGCCGGTCTCGTTGTTGGCCAGCATCAGGCAGACCAGCGCCGGCCCGTCCTGCAGCGCCCGCTCGAGCGCCATCGAGGTCGGCCACGCCGTCCCGGTCGACCGGCAGCACGCGGCGCATCGGCGCGCGCGGCGCGCACCGCATCGTGCTCGCGTGGCGCCGATCAGGACGCCGGCGGCCCATGCGCCCAGCGCATGCGATCGCGCGAGCGCATCGGCCTCCGTCCCGCCGGAGGTGAACACCACGCCGCCGGCTCGGCGCCGAACCGCGCGGCGATCGCCTCCCGCGCATCCTCCAGCACCCGCCGGGCGGCGCGCCCGGCGGCGTGCACGCTGGACGGGTTGCCCGACCAGGTCCATCGCCGCGAGCGTTGCCGCCCGCGCCTCCGGCCGCAGCGGCTCGGTGGCGTTGGCGTCCAGATAGGCCACCGCCGCTCACTCGGCCGCTTTGCATCGTCATGCGGCGGACCGCCCCATAGCCGCGACCCGCGCCTCCAGCGCCAGCAACTCGGCCCGCAGCACCTCGATCGTGGCACATCAGCGGGTCGAGCGCGCCGTCGCACGGCGTGCCGTAGGCGACGAAGCGATGCGGGCGTGGCGTCGCGGCTTGCTCGCGGTCCCGTTCCACCGGCCGGGCGGGGATGCCGACCACCGTCTCGTCCTGGCTGCACCGCTGCACCGACGACGGCGTTGGCGCCGACCCGGGCGCCGTCGCCGATCACGATGTCGCCCAGGATCTTGGCGCCGGCGCCGAGGATCACGCCGTTGCCGACCGTCGGGTGCCGCTTGCCCGTTCGCGTGCTGGTGCCGCCGAGTGTCACCTGGTGATAGAGGTAGACGTCGTCGCCAAGCATCGGCCGTCTCGCCGATGACGACGCCCATGCCGTGGTCGATCATCGACCCGGCGGCCGATCCGTGCGCCGGGATGGATCTCGATGCCGTCAGGAAGCGGCCGAGATGGGAGGTGAAGCGGCCGAGCAGGAACAGCCGCCGCGCCAGAGCCGGTGGGCCAGCCGGTGCAGCAGGATTGCGTGCAACCCCGGATAGCACAGCAAGACCTCCAGCTGGGAGCGCGCGGCCGGGTCTCGCTGCCGGTAGGTCTGGACCACCTCGCGCAAAAACATGAATGCCATGCGACAATTCCGTTATGAAAGCGCGGTCAGGACTGCCTATATATCGGCACGCACCCGGGTTCAAGGCCCATCCGGCTGCGATCGAAAGGTGCAGTTCGGGATGCGCCGACTTGCGGACGGCCATAGTCCGCTCGAGGACGATGCGCGCCTCGCAAGCTGCGGGTTTGTGTCGTGCGGTCGAAGTAGGGCACTGGCACTGAGCGGATCAATTGCAATGTCGCGCACGGCGGCCGTGCCTGGCCGCGCATGTGAACAAGAATCGGAACACCATGCCAGAGGTGATGTTTGCCGGCCCTGACGGCCGGCTTGGAAGGCCGCTACCACCACTGCAAGGAGCCGGGCGCCCCCGCTCGCGCTGATCCTGCACCCGCATCCGCTGCACGGCGGCACGATGAACAACCGCATCACCTACACGATGTATCAGTCGTTCCAGAAGCTCGGCTTTTCCGTCATGCGGTTCAACTTCCGCGGCGTCGGCCGCAGCCAGGGCCAGTACGATGGCGGCATCGGCGAGATCAGCGATGCCGCGGCGGCGCTGGACTGGATGCAGATGGTCAACCCGAACTCGGGCGGTCTCTGGATCAGCGGCTATTCGTTCGGCGCCTTCGTCGGCATGCAGCTGCTGATGCGGCGGCCGGAGATCTCGGGCTGGATCAGCGTCGCGCCGCCGGCCAACCACTACGATTTCGGCTTCCTCGCCCCCTGCCCCTGCGGCGGGCTGATGCTGCATGGCGACGAGGACGAGCTGGTGCCCGAGCCGGCGGTCCGCAAGCTGGTGGACAAGCTGAACACGCAGAAGAACGTGCAGGTCGACTACCGGGTCTACCCCGGCGCCGACCACGTGTTCGCCACCCATGCCGAACAGGTCGGCGAGGCGATCGAGGACCATGTCGGCAAGATCCTGGCCCGCAAGGCGATGGCGCTCGCCGCCGACTGAGCGGCTTTACACGGTTTCAACCCCGGTCCGGCAAGCGGCCCGGGGTTGACGCCATCGCTTGGACGCGCACCGCCGCCGTAGTAAGTCCGCGGGATGCCGACCAGCCCCTTCCTCCTCGAAGCCGCCGCCCGCGGCTTCATCCATCCAGTGCACCGATGAATCGGCGCTCGACGCCGCCTTGGGGCGGGCCGGGTCGCCGGCTATATCGGCTTCGACTGCACCGCGGACAGCCTGCACGTCGGCAGCCTGGTGCAGATCATGCTGCTGCGGCTGATGCAGCGGCACGGGCATCGCCCGGTCGTGCTGATGGGCGGCGGCACCACCCGGATCGGCGACCCGTCCGGCAAGGACGAGGCCCGGCAGATGCTGGACGACGACGCCATCGCCCACAACATGGCCGGCATCCAGGCCTGCATTCGCCCCGTTCGTCCGCTTCGGCGACGGGCCGGCGGACGCGATCCATGGTCAACAACGCCGACTGGCTCGACCGGCTCGGCTGGATCGACCTGCTGCGCGACGTCGGCCCGCACTTCACGATCAACCGCATGCTGACCTTCGACAGCGTCCGGCTGCGGCTCGATCGCGAGCAGCCGCTGACGTTCCTCGAATTCAACTACATGATCCTGCAGAGCTACGATTTCCGGGAACTGCGCCGCCGGCACGGCGTGCTGCTGCAGATGGGCGGCTCGGACCAGTGGGGCAACATCGTCTCCGGCGTCGAACTGGCGCGGCGCACCGACGGGCAGCAGGTGTTCGGGCTGACGACGCCGCTGATCACCACCGCGAGCGGCGCCAAGATGGGCAAGACCGCCGGCGGCGCGGTGTGGCTGCGCGCCGACCGGCTGTCGCCGTAGGACTACTGGCAGTTCTGGCGCAACGCCGAGGACGCCGACGTCGGCCGCTTCCTGCGCCTGTTCACCGATCTGCCGCTGGACGAGATCGCCCGGCTCGAGGCGCTGCAAGGCGCCGAGATCAACGAAGCCAAGAAGCGTCCTGGCGACCGAGGCGACCGCGCTGCTGCATGGCCGCGCCGCTGCCGACACGGCCGCCGAAACGGCACGCCAGGCATTCGAGGAGGGCGTCGCCGCGGACGACGCTGCCTACGCATGCCGTTCCGGCCGCGATACTGGCGGCCGGCATCCCGGCGATCCGTTTGTTCGTGAAGTCGGGCCTCGCCGCCAGCAACGGCGAAGCCCGCCGGCTGATCCGCGGCGGCGGCGCGCGGGTGAACGACGTCGCCCGTCACCGACGAGGCCGCACCGCTCGGCGCCGCCGACCTGCGCGACGGCGCATCAAGCTTTCGGCCGGCCGCAAGCAGCACCGCCTGGTTCGGCCAGAGTAACGCCGACCGGAGCGACGGCGGGGCTAGTGTCGCCCCGCCCTGGCCTCAGCCAACCAATGCCGCCGTAACCCGCCGCGCGAACGCGGCCGGGTCGGCCGGCAGGTCGCCGTCCTGCACTCGCGCCACGTCCAGCAGCAGGTGCGCCGCGTCGGAGACGTCCTCCCCGGCATCGGCGCGCTCGGCCAGACGCCGGACGAGCGCATGCCGCGGATTGATCTCCAGCGTGGCCGGCAGCGCGAACTGTTGCCGCCCGTGCCGCTTCAAAATGCGCTGCATCTGCAAGTCGGGCCCAAACCCGGCCGCGGCCAGCACCACCGCGCTTTCCACCAGCCGGTCGGTGGTGCGCACCTCGCCGACTTCGCTGCCGAGCGCCGCCTTCAGCGCCTCGATCAGCTTGTCCACGTTGGCTGCCTCACCCTCCGGCGCCTCGCCGGGCAGCTTGGCGAGGTCGGCTGCACCCTGCGTCACCGATTTCAGCGACTTGCCTTCGAACGCGCTCAGGCGTTCCGGCCAGAATGCGTCGACCTGGTCGGTCAGCAATAGCACCTCGACCCCGCGGGCCCGGAAGCCTTCGAGCTGGGGTGATTTCGCCAATGCCTCGGCATCGTCGCCGGCGAGGAAGTAGATCGCCTCCTGCTCCGGCTTCATGCGCGACACGTAATCGGCGAGCCCGGTCCAGCCCTCGACCGCGGACGACTTGAACCGCATCAGCGGCGCCAGCTCCTGCCGATATTCGGCGTCGTCCCATACGCCTTCCTTCAGCACGGCGCCGAACGCCTCGATGAATTTGGCGTAGTCTTCCGTCTCCTTCGACCGCGACTTCAGCTCGTTCAGCACCCGGCCGGTGACGGCCTTGCGGATGCGCGCCAGCACCGGCGTCGCCTGCAGCATCTCGCGGCTGACGTTGAGCGGCAGGTCCTCGGTGTCGACGACGCCCTGCACGAAGCGCGCCCAGGGCGGCAGCAGATCGGCCTCGTCGGTGATGAACATGCGCCGCACATGCAGCCGCACCCGGCTTTCGCGCGGCCCCTCGACGGGCTCGAACGGCGGCATGCCGGGGATGAACAGCAGCGCGGTGAACTCGAGCGCCCCTTCGGCCCGCCAATGCAGGGTGGACCAAGGCTCGTCGTAGGCGTGGGCGACGTGACGGTAGAACTCTTTGTATTGCTCGGGAGTCACCTCGGACTTCGACTTCCGCCATAGCGCGGTGCCTTCGTTGGCGGCCTTGTCCGCCTCCTCGCCGCCCTGCGCGACTAGGATCGGCACCGTGATGTGGTCGGCCCATTTGCGGATGACGGTCTCCAGCCGCGCCGGCTCGAGGAACTCGTCTGCGTCCTCCTTGACGTGCAGCACGATCGTGGTGCCGGCGTCGCCCCGCTCGGCTGGGGTCAAGGTGAAGTTCCCTCCGCCCTCGCTGGCCCAGTTCCACGCCTCGTCGGTGCCGGCGCGGCGGCTGGTCACCTCGACCCGGTCCGCGACCATGAAGGCGGAGTAGAAGCCGACGCCGAACTGTCCGATCAGGCTCGGCTTGTCCGTGCCCTCGGCCGCCTTGGCGATCTCCGCCCCGAATGCGCGGGTGCCGGAGCGGGCGATCGTTCCGAGGTTTTGCGTCAGCTCGGCCTTGCTCATGCCGACGCCGTTGTCGCTGATGGTGATGGTGCGCGCCGCCTTGTCGGCCGCGACGCGGATGCCGGCGTCGGCCGGCGGGGTGAGCGACGGGTCGGTCAGCGCCTCGAACCGCCGCCGGTCGGTGGCGTCCGCGGCATTGGCGACCAGCTCGCGGAGGAAGATCTCGCGGTCGGAATAAAGCGAATGCACCACGAGGTCGAGCAGTCGCCCAACCTCGGCGCTGAATTCATGACGCTCTACGGTGGTGTTCTCGCTCATGGGGCCCCCTGATTGTGGATGCCCGCGATATGCTGCGTCCGATGCCCGGCTGCAACGGGCGAGGCCGGGTCAGCTGCCCCGATAGGTCGTGAACGTCCAAGGACTGACCAGCAGCGGCACATGATAGTGTGCCTCCGCCTCAGCCAACCCGACGCGAACCGGCACCACGTCGTAAAACGATGGCTCCGCCAGCGGCAGTCCGGCGCGGGCGAAATACGCGCCGACGTGGAAGTGGATCTCGTAACGCCCGATCCGCAGCGGGTCGCCGTCCGGGATCAGTCCGCCGGGCACGCGCCCGTCGGCATTGGTGGTGCCGCGGATCACCAGCTCCGGCCCTTCCGGCTCGAGCACGAACAACTCGACCACAACGCCTCCCGCCGGCCGCCCCTGCGCGGTGTCGAGCACGTGGGTCGACAAGCCGCCGCTCACCGCCGGCATTCCCGGGCCGGATACCAGCCCGGCAATCCGCAGCCGGGTGATGCGGAAGATCTCCTCCAGGGCGGCCGCGCGCTCCGCGTCCGGGTCGGCCTGCATGCGGCGCTCGAACTCGCGCGCGATCGAGGCCCGTGTGTGGCGCCGGACGCAAATGATGAAGGGAAAGCCGAAGCGGGCGCGGTAGGCGTCGTTCATCGCCTCGAAGCGAGCAGCCGCGTCATCGTCGAGCGCATCGAGCCCAAGCCCGGCCTGCTCGGACGCGGAGTGCTCGCCCAGAACCGCCGACCCGGCGAGATCCGGGTGGCCGTTGAGGAAGTCGAGCAGGTTTTCCTCGTCGGCGTCGATCACCTCGTCGAACATGGCTTGGTGTAGCGCCGTCACCGTCGGGAACGGTCGCACGTCCCAGGCGTGCTCGGCCACCCACGCCGCGTCCTCGAACACTGCGCCCAGCACGGCGACGAATTCCGCCCGCCCGGCGGCGTTGAGCGTGTCGAGGCTGATCACGCGGGCAATCCGCGACAGTCGAAGGAGCTCGGATCGGCAGCAGACCATGGCATGACAGAATCGACCCCACGCGGCGGCACTGCCGAACACGGGGACGCCAGCACGACCGGATGGAGCCTGTAAAGTCTTAGGTCGCAGCGAGTGTCATCGGAGGGACACCGTTCGTGGCGCGGTACCGGACCCTGCAGCCGCTTCTAAACGGAGCCGTTATTGTCGAACGATGGCCGGTGCTGCTTCCAGCACCGGCCGCTGGGGTCACGGCCCGACGCGACCCGCCGGAGCCTGCTGGTCCATCATCGGCGCGCCGACGCCCGGCGTTCCCGCGCTGGTCCCGTTCTGGCTGCGAAGACTGTCGAGTTGCTGCTGGTTGAGCTTCTCGACCTGGCTGTCGCCGGTATCACCGCCCTTGTCGACGCGGTGGTCGACGTTGCGGTGCGGATGCCGCGCGTTGGCGGCAAGCACGGGGGCTGCGCCGAGCGCAGTGAACGCCAAAGCTACCACGAAATGCCGCACCACCTTGTTGCGGGTCCCCAATTTAAATCGTGTCATGTCATCCTCCTCGATCAGACCGTCGAGGCAACGCCGGGTCGGCGGCTGCCGATCCCCCCATCAAGAGATGGTGAAGGGAACGGCCTCCCCGCGAGATCGAGGAGGTCGTCCGGCCTCCTCGCGTCAGCTATGCGAGCCGGGCGCGGCGGTCGACGTCGGCGCCGCAATCTGCTGACGCGGCTGCTCGGGCGTGGTCTGCACCATCACGCCGGAGGCATTTTCGGCTCCGTATCCGTAATTTTCCTTCGCCGTCGTGCCGCTGCTGACGCCGTCACCGTTGCCGAGACCGTTGCCGCGGCTGAACACCGGCTTCGGTCCGTCATAGGTGACGCCGTCGCCATTGCCGGCGCCGTAGCTCCAACTCACCTTGGCCGGAGCCGGAGGCTGCGCCGAGCATCCGGCCGCAAGAAGAACCGATCCGATCAACAAGGTCTTGCGCATGAGGGATCTCTCCATTGCTTCATGATCGCGTGTGCCGCCGCAATTCAACGGCGGACCGCGGTAATGGATCGACCATGCAGTGCGTCGCCGCCAATGATAACTCGTCACGGGGTTCATGAAGCCGCTTCATTCGGACCGGCTGCGAGCCGGTTGTACGTGACAGTCAATTTCTCGACGGTCGATCTGAACCTGCTGCGGGTGTTCGATGCCCTGCATGAGGAGAGAAGCGTCACCCGCGCCGGCTTGCGCTTGGGGGTGACGCAGTCCGCCGTCAGCCATGCGCTGCATCGGCTGCGCGACCTACTCGGCGACGAGCTGTTCAGCAAATCGTCCGACGGCATGGTCCCGACCGCCAAGGCGCGCGAGATGGGCCCGCGGGTGCGCGCGGCACTGGCCAGCCTGCAGGCAGCGCTCGCCGAAACCGGCTTCGACCCGGTCGTAGCGGAGCAGCGTTTCGCAATCGCCGCCGACCCCTACGCCCGTGCCGTGCTGCTGCCGGCCGTGGTCGCCCGGGTGCGTGAGCTGGCGCCCGCGGTGGAGTTGCGGATCAAGCCCGGTATCGCCGGCGCCACCGAAGCGCTCGACACCAGCCGGCTCGACCTCGCCATCGCCAGTTACCGGCGGGTACCCGACCGCTTCGGCGTGCAGGATCTGCTGCAGGAGCGGCTCGTCTGGGCGATGCGCGACGACCACCCGGCCGCCGCCGAGCCGCTGACTCTGGAACGGCTGGCCCGCCTGCCGCATTTGGTCCGGGTGCTGGCCGACGACGACGCGGATGCAGATCTGCCCGACCTCGGGCGCGGGCTGGAGCGGCGCACGATACAGGACGACGACGGCGCGTTGCTCCGGGCCTTGGCCGCAACCGGGGCACCGTGGCCGGTCCGACTGACGATCCCGGACAGCTACGCGGCGCTCGCGATCGTCGGCCGCTCCGACCTCGCCGCCTTGGTGCCGGAGCGGTTGGGACGGTCGCTCGCCGGGCATTTCGGACTGCGCTTGTTCGATCCGCCTTACGAGGTTGCGCCGATCCCGATTTCGATGGTCTGGCACCGCGGCCTCGGCGCCGGCCCGGCGGCGGAATGGCTGCGCTCCATCATGATCGAGGAGGCCTCACGGCTGTGACGCGGCGCGCACCGCTGCCACGAACGCCGCGATCAACGCCGGGTCCTTGACGCCGCGCGACCGCTCGACCCCCGACGAAACGTCTACCGCCGGCGCGCCGGTCCGGCGGACCGCCTCGGCCACGCTGCCCGGGTCCAGCCCGCCCGCGAGCACCCACGGTGCCGGGGCCTGCCAGTCGCGCAGCACCGACCAGTCGAACGCGGTCGCGTTGCCGCCGGGCAGCGCCGCGTCCGCGCCCGGCTTACGGTCCAGCAGCAGGCGGGACACGCCGGGTGCTTGTTGCGGAAGGTCGTCGGCCCCGTCCACGCCGACCGCGTGCCAGACCGGTACGCTGAACCGGTCCTGGATCTCCGCTGCACGGGCAGCCGACGCATGCACCTGCAGCGCCGCGAGCGGCACAACATCGAGCAGCCGGCTCACATCCTGGTCGGTGGGGTCGACCAGCAGCGCGACCGCCTTTGGACCCTTCGGATGGCGCGCGGCGAGGGCGGCGGCTTCGACGGGCGTGAGAGAGCGGGGCGAGGGCGGGAAGAACACGAACCCGACCCAGTCGGCTCCGGCTTCGGCGACCGCGTCCATCGCCGCCGGGTCGCGGATGCCGCAAATCTTCACCTCGGTCATCGGCGTCAACCGATCAGCCCGGTGGCAGCAGCGCCACTTCCCGGCTCGAGCTTGGCGCCTGGTGCGCGCGCAGGTGCTCGATATGGGTCTGCCGCATCGACTCAAGCTGCGCCTGCAGTTCGCGCGCGTGCCGCTCGGCTCGGCGGGCGCGGCCACGCATCGCCACGAGCCCGGTCCAGGTCATGAAGGCGCCGACGATGAAGAACAGCGCCGCCGCCACCAGCACCGCAACCGAGAGCGGCACATCGACCTGGATATCGGTCGGCCAGATGCCGACCCGCACCGGTTGCTGGTTCGACAAGGCGAAGGCGATCAGGACGACGATCAGCGGGATGGAAATCAACGTACGGATCATCGGCGGAACATCCTCAGGCGCTGGCTCGTTCGGCGCGGAGGGCGGTGCGGGCACCGGCCTTCACCGGGCCACGGTTGACCCGCTCGCGCAGATCCTTGCCAGCTTTGAAGAACGGCACGGCCTTCTCGTCAACCGGCACCGCTTCACCTGTGCGCGGGTTGCGGCCCGTGCGGGCGTCCCGGCGCTTGACCGTGAACGCGCCGAAGCCGCGCAATTCGACCCGGGCGCCCCGGGCCAAAGCTGCGGTGATCTCGTCGAAGATGGTGCCCACGATCAGCTCGACGTCGCGGCTTGTCAGATGCGGGTTAGCGGCAGCGAGGTCGGCGATCAGCTCGGACTTTGTCATTGTTGCGTCTTCGCTGGTCTATTGTTGGGCCGACCATGCCTCCGCGCCGACCGTGGCGTCAAGGAGAACAGGACCGACATTTGAGACGCCCGCCAAGGCGTCCGGCTACTCTGCGGAGCCGCCCTGCCATAGTGCCCAAGCACCGGCAGCCGGCGCCTGGCCGCCGAGCAACCGCCCGGCCACGACGTCGAACACACCGCCCATCGCGCTGCTGGCCGCCCGCTCGAACACCGAGCCGGGTTTCAGATCGCGGATCGGCAGGCTGTCGGGCACCTGGCGCTCGGATTGCAGCCAGGCGCGTGCCTCGGGCTCACCGCCAATCTGGTCCACCAGGCCCAGCGCCAGCGCCTGCCGCCCGGTATAGGCGCGGCCGTCGGCGAGCGCCTGCACCCGCGCCTTGTCGAGGTGGCGGGCGTCGGCGACCATGGTCACGAACTGGTCGTAGAAATCGGCCACCAAGCCGTCCAAATAGGCGCGTCCCTCGGCCGTCAGCGGCCGAGTGAAGCTCGGCTGGTCCTTGAGCGGCCCCGAAGTGATCGCGGGAGCGCTCACCCCCAAACGCTCCAACAGGCCCGAAGCCTCGGCCGTCTGCAGGATGACACCGATCGAGCCGGTGAGCGTCGCGTCCCGCGCGAAAATGCGGGCGGCCGGAAGCGAGACCATGTAGCCCGCCGACGCCGCCGTGCCGGACATCACCGTCACCACCGGTTTCGCCGCCGCCACCCGGATCAATGCGGCGCGCAGGCTTTCGCCGCCTGCGACCGAGCCGCCGGGACTGTCGACCGCCACTACGACCGCGCGCACGCTGCGGTCTTTCTCCAAGGCGGCCACTGCATCGAGCAGCTTACGGTCCTCGGTGATAACGCCGCGCACGTTGACCCGGGCCACATGGGGACCACCGCCGCGCAGCCCGCCCGGCACGACCGCGATCAGCACGGCGGCCACGAACGCCACCACCGCCGCGATACGCCAGAAATTCAGGCGGCGCTTGAGGCGCCCCCTGTCCAGCAGCAGGTCCGTGTCGAGCGACACGGCCGATGCTGCCGGCTCTTAGCCCTCGCTCGCCTGATTGCGGCGACGGATCGCGGCACCCAGGATGTCGCCCAGGCTGGCGCCGCTGTCGGCGGTGCCGAAATCCTGGATGGCCTGCTTGTCCTCTTCCATCTCGCGGCCCTTGATCGTCAAGCTCAGCTTGCGCGCGGCGCGGTCGATCGCCGTCACCTTGGCGTCCACCTTCTCGCCGACCGCAAACCGGTCCGGACGCTGCTCGGACTTGTCACGCGCGAGCTCGGCCCGGCGGATGAACCCGGTCAGGATGTCGTCCACCTTGACCTCGATGCCGTTCGCCTGCACCGCCGTCACGACGCAGGTCACCACGTCGTTCTTCTTGACGCGGCTCAGCACGTCGGCGGCCGGATCATCCTGCAGCTGCTTGATGCCGAGGCTGATGCGCTCCTTTTCCGGGTCGATGTCGAGCACCTTGGCCTCGACCGTCTGCCCCTTCTCGTACTGTGCGATCGCCAGCTCACCCTGCTCGTCCCACGACAGGTCGGACATGTGCACCATGCCGTCGATGTCCGGGGTAAGACCGATGAACAGGCCGAACTCGGTGATGTTGCGCACCTCGCCCTCGATCTTGCTGCCGACCGGGTGCTCGTCCTGGAACTGCTCCCAGGGGTTGCGCTGCACCTGCTTGAGGCCGAGCGAAATCCGCCGCTTGGAGCTGTCCACGTCCAGCACCAGCACGTCCACTTCCTGCGAGGTGGCGACGATCTTGCCGGGATGGACGTTTTTCTTGGTCCAGCTCATCTCGCTGACGTGCACCAGACCTTCGACGCCGGGCTCCAGCTCCACGAAGGCGCCGTAGTCGGTGATGTTGGTGACGCGGCCCGAATACTTCGCACCCGGCGGATACTTGGCGGCGACGCCTTCCCACGGATCGGCCTCGAGTTGCTTCATGCCCAGGCTGATTCGCTGCGTTTCCGAGTTGAACCGGATCACCTGCACGCGGACCTGCTGGCCGATCTGCAGCGCCTCGCTCGGGTGGTTGATGCGGCGCCAGGCGATGTCGGTCACGTGCAGCAAGCCGTCGACGCCGCCGAGGTCCACGAAGGCGCCGTAATCGGTGATGTTCTTGACCACGCCGTCGAGGATCATGCCCTCCTTGAGGCCCTGGATCAGCTCGCTGCGCTGCTCGGCGCGCGTCTCCTCCAGCACCGCACGCCGCGAGACGACGATGTTGCCGCGGGCGCGGTCCATCTTCAGGATCTGGAACGGCTGCGGGGTGCCCATCAGCGGGCCGACGTCGCGCACCGGGCGGATGTCCACCTGGCTGCCGGGCAGGAACGCCACGGCGCCGCCGAGGTCGACGGTGAAGCCGCCCTTAACCCGGCCGTAGATCGTGCCGTTGACGCGCTGCTGCGCCTCGAATGCCTTCTCGAGGTTGGTCCAGGCCTCCTCGCGGCGCGCCTTCTCGCGGCTCAGCACAATGGAGCCGTCACGGTCCTCGTAGCGCTCGACGAACAGGTCGATGTTGTCGCCCGGCTTCACTTCGGACGGCTGCCCCGGGGCGCCGAACTCCTTCAGTGCGACACGCCCTTCGCTTTTGAGGCCGACATCGACGATGGCGTACTCGTCGGTCAGGCGGATCACCCGGCCGGTGACGACGGAGCCTTCGAAGCCGCTTTCGCGGGCCATGCTTTCGTCGAGGAGGGAAGCGAAATCTTCCATGCCGTGCCCGTGGGCGTTATCGGCGGGGCGGTCGAGGAGTGCGGTCGAGGCTGATGCCATGTGTCGGGTCGGTTCCTGTGAGCGAAGCCGGCGAGGCCGGCTACTTCGGAATGCGCATCCTGCCGAAGTCGGAGGAGGCGTCTACTCCCGGACCGCGATGGGGGCGGGAGCGGTTTAAACGCAACAACGCTCCGGCCCCAGGGACCGCAGCGTTGCGCCCAGACATACGATCCGCACAAGCAGAGTCAAGCGGAACCGGTTCGGGCGCGGACGATTTCCATGGCGCGTGCAAAGACCGCTTCCGCGTCGAGGACGGTGGTGTCCAGCAGCACGGCATCGTCGGCGGGGCGCATTGGCGCCTCGGCACGGCCGCCATCCTGCGCGTCCCGTATCCGCATCTCGGCCTCGACCTGCTCTGGCAGCGCCGCAACACCCCTGCCCTGCAGCTCCAGCCAGCGCCGCCGCGCCCGCGCTTCAAGCGCCGCCGTCACGAATAGCTTCACCGGCGCGTCCGGACACACCACGGTGCCGATGTCGCGCCCGTCGAGCACGGCGCCCGCGGCCGCGACCCGGCGCTGGAAAGCGAGCAAGGCGGCCCGCACCGCAGGGACCGCCGCGACCAGGCTGGATGCGCGGTCCGCCTCGGGTCCGCGCAGGTCGGTGCGGGCAAGATCGGCCTCCGTCAGGGCCACGGCGGCGTGGGCGGCGGCGTCGGGATCGGCCGGGTCGTGCCCGGCATCCAGCACGCGCCGTCCGGTGGCGCGGTAGAGCAGCCCGGTATCGAGGTGCGGCAAACCCAGCGCCGCCGCCAACCGCCGGGCCAAGGTGCCCTTGCCCGCCGACGCCGGACCGTCGATGGCGACCACGAGCGGCTTCAAGACGCCGCCCAACCCCGAGGCGCTCCGTCATGGTCGGACTTGCTCCGACCATCCACGCGGGTCGAGCCGGCTTGTCGATGACCGGGGAGCGTGGACCGGTCGACCTCGTCATGACGCAGTGGAGCACACGGCACTGCGTGGATGGCCGGATCAAGTCCGACCATGACGGGAGTGTGGCGGCGGAGACGACTAGTCAATGCTCGCCCCTAGCCCGCGCATGAGCGCGGCAAATCCGGGGAAACTGGTGTCGATGAAGCCCGCGTCGTCCACCCCGACCGGCGCCGCAGCCGCCTGCCCCAGCACCAGCGCGCTCATCGCGATGCGGTGGTCCATGTGCGTCTCGACGACGGCGCCGCCCGGCACCTTGCCACCGTCCACCACAAGGTCGTCGCCCTCGATCGTCACCGCAACGCCGTTCGCCGCCAGCATCGCCGCCGTCGCGGCCAGGCGGTCGCTTTCCTTGACCCGCAGCTCCGACAGCCCGCGCATCCGCGTCCGCCCCTGCGCCACGGCCGCGGCGGCGGCCAGCACCGGATACTCGTCGATCATGCTCGGCGCCCGCTCCGGCGGCACCTCGACGCCGTGCAGCGGCCCGGCGGCGACAGCCACGTCGCCCACCGGCTCGCCGCCCTCGGTGCGTTCGTTCTCGATGGTGAGGTCGGCGCCCATCTCGCGCAGCGTCGCGAACAGCCCGGTGCGCGCCGGGTTGAGACCGACGCCGCCGATCGTCACCCGCGAGCCCGGCACCAGCAGCGCGGCCACGATCGGGAACGCGGCCGAGGACGGGTCGCCCGGCACCGCCACGTCGGCGGCCAGCAGCTCCGGCTGGCCCAGCAGGCGGATCACCCGGCCCCGCCCGTCCGGCTCGACCACCACGTCGGCGCCGAAGTGCCGCAGCATCCGCTCGCTATGGTCGCGGGTCGGCTCCGGCTCCTCGATCGTCGTCCAACCCGGCGCGTTCAGCCCGGCCAGCAGCAGCGCCGATTTCACCTGGGCCGACGCCACCGGCAGCCGGTACTCGATCGGCAGCGCATCGCGCGCGCCGCGGATCGCCAGCGGCAGCCGGCCGCCCTCCCGCCCCTCGAAGCGGGCGCCGCAGGCCGCGAGCGGATCGGTGACGCGGCGCATCGGGCGCCGGCGCAGGCTGGCGTCACCGGTCATCACCGCGAATAGGTCGTGGCTCGCGAGGATGCCGCACAGCAGCCGGGCCGCGGTGCCGGAGTTGCCCATGTCGAGCACGTCGCCGGGCTCGGTCAGCCCGCCGATCCCCCGCCCGGCCACCCGCCAACGGCCCGGCGCGTCCTGCACCACTTCGGCGCCCAGCGCGCGCATCGCCGCCGCGGTACGCAGCACGTCCTCGCCCTCGAGCAGTCCGTCGATGCGGGTTTCGCCCACCGCGAGCGCGGCGAACATCAGCGCGCGGTGGCTGATGCTCTTGTCGCCGGGCACGGTGATCCGTCCGGTCAACGGGGCGGCGGGACGGCGGCCGGTTAGGGGTCTGGGCGCGGGGTGCATGCAGGGCTCGTTCGAGGGCCCGGCCGCTTACCACGCGCGACCAGTGTTTGACAGGAGGCAGCGTCGGTGGCATGGGCCGCGCCCTTCGCGCATTGCACATCGCACGACCGTTGATGGGGACCTGATGGTTAAGGCTGAACTCGGCACCAAGCGCGTCTGCGTCTCGTGCAGCACCAAATTTTACGACCTGAGCAAGAGCCCGGCGATCTGCCCGAAGTGCGGCACCGAACAGCCGCTCGACCAGCCGCGGCCCAAGCGCGGCGGCGGCAACGTCGAGGAGAAGGTGCGCGTCAAGAAGCCGCCCGCCCCCGGGTTGGAGGACGGCGACGTCGAGGTCGAGCCCGCGGAGGACGAGGCCGAGGAGGACGTGCTGGAAGACACCAGCGACCTCGAAGACGACGCCGACACGCTGGGGGCCGATATCGAGGTCGAGCCCGAGAGCGACGAAAAGGACCTGTAGCACCGGGGCGACCAGAAAAAGGGGGCGACAAACCCCCGCGAGACCAGTTCGCCGCGCGTCAGCCGCGCGGCGCGACCGCCTTCAGCACGCCGAGCAGCTTGCGGTCGCGCTCGGCCGCAAGTTCCGGCACCGACTTGCCGCCGACCTCGGCCGCGACCCCCTCGATCAGGGCGCGCTTGAACGCCTCCGTCATCGCCGGGGTGCCGAGGTCCGGCCAAAGCCCGCTGACCGGGATGTGCTCCATCAGGTATTCGAGCCCGCCTGCGCCGCCGGCCAGGTGGAAGGTCAGGATCGGGCCCATCAACGCCCACCGTAGCCCGGGTCCCTGGGCGATGGCCGCGTCGACGTCGGCCACGTCCACCACCCCTTGCTCGACCAGGTAGGCCGCCTCGCGCCAAAGCGCCGATTGCAGCCGGTTGCTGACATGGCCCGGCATCTCCTTGTTGAGACGGATCGGGTGCTTGCCGATCGCCCGGTAAAAGACCATCGCCGCCGCCACCGCATCGGCAGAGGTCCGTTCGCCGCCGCATACCTCCACCAGCGGGATCAGGTGCGGCGGGTTGAACGGGTGTCCCAGCAGCAGCCGCTCCGGGTGGGCGCAGCGGGCCTGCATCGCGGTCGGCAGCAGGGTGGAGCTGCTGCTGGCGATGATGGTCTCGGGCGGTAGCGATTGGCTGACCCGCTCGAACAGCGCGACCTTGATGTCGATCCGTTCCGGCCCGTTCTCCTGCACGAAGTCGGCGCCCTCCACCGCGGCCACCGGATCCGCCTCGAAGCGCAGCCGGCCGCGGTCGGCGCCGGGCGCCAAGCCAAGCTGCTCGAGCGTGGGCCAGGCGTCGTCGACGAAGCGCTGCAGGAACGCCTCGGCGCCCGGCGCCGGATCGCTGGCGGCAACGCTCAACCCCTGCGCCAGGAAATAGGCCGCCCAGCTTGCTCCGATGGTCCCGGTCCCGAGTACCGCGACGTGGTTCACCCGCTTCGACACGTTCCAACTCCTCGCCTGCCAGCCGCCACCGGGCCGCGCCGAACCGTGCCACGCCGTCGCTCGCCTGTCGCGGGTCGGCTGCAGCGGCAGCCGGGCCGACAAAATTGTCCTTCGTTACAAGCAATCAGGAGTTCTCACCAAAACGTGTGGTTGTGAGTGCCGGTAATCGTGAGCTATCCGGGCCAGGGTTCGCCATCGAAGTGTGATCTACAAAGAGTGTTGTGCATGATTATTGTAAGTCATTCCCTCAGAATATGCCTAATACGCAACGCTTGATGACATCGAAACGATCTCGAATATTGCTCTACAAGCGTGAGACTCGGCGATTGTCAGACGGAGACGCGTTATTTCGTTACGAACTGTTAACTAAAATCGCGTTCGTTGCTTAAGTGAACGAACAATTCATACCTGCTTGTATCAACTCACGTAAATGTGTTTTTTGACGTTGACCGAGTAGCGGTCCGTCACGGAGAGGGTCGATATGCTTCAGGCCGCATTCAGCGACGCGATCGTCGCCGCGCGTGACGAGCTGCACGTTTGCGTTGCCCATACCCCCGACCAAATGCGGGACGCCCAGCGGCTGCGGTATCGCGTTTATTGCGAGGAGCGCGGTTTCGAGCCCGGCGTCGACGGGCTCGAACAGGATGCGTTCGACCGGCATTCGCGTCATATCCTCGTGCGCAGCCGGGTGACTGGGACCACGCTCGGCACGGTCCGCATCGTGCTGCCGGTGGCCGGCGCCGACCATTCCAGCTTCCCCATGAGCCGCGTGTGCGAGGACTACGTGCTGGCGCCGCTACCGGTCAGCGCGACCGGGGAGATCTCGCGGTTCGCGCTCACCCGCGAGCGCGCCGGCGTCAGCCCGGCCGCCGCCGCGCTGATGCGCCTGTGCCTGATGCAGGGCATCGTCGCCGTCAGCGGCCAGGCCAACCTCACCCATTGGTGCGCCATCATGGAACGCAGCCTGATCCGCCTGCTGCAGGCGACCGCGATCCACTTCCAGCCGGTCGGGCCGACGGTTGAGTTCCATGGCGAGCGGCAGCCTGCCATCGGCGCGATCGGCACCGTGCTCGACCGGATCCACCGGGAGCAGCCCGTCGTCTGGAACTTCATCACCGGCGAGGGCTCGTTGTGGTCCGCCGACGTGGTCCGCCAAACCGCCCTGGCCTAAATCGCCCTGGCCTGACCCGCCCTGGCCTGACCCGCCCTGGCCTGACCCGCCCTGGCCTGACCCGACCAGCAGGTCCGCCAGCGGCCGGCGGACCGATCGCGGCCGCGGCATGCCGGGCGGCCGCAAGCCGATCCGGCCGAGGAAGCGCAACTCGCTGACCGGGCCCAGCGCCGCCGCCGCCGCCGCGGCGAGCCGGTTCGCTCGCTCCGGCAACCCGGCCGCATTGCTGAACGGCGTGCCTCGGGCGCCGTGATCGGCAAAGATCACCGTCGCGAGGGCCGGCTGCACGCCCAGGCCCAACCGGGTCGCGGTCAGCCAGAACCGCTGCAGCCGCTCCCCGTCGCGGAGCGCCGCGAGCACCGGCTCGCCGCGGTCTCCCGCGCGGGCCCGCACCGAGAAGAACGCGGCGCTGCGCAACCCCGGCAGCAGATCGAGCTGCAGGGCGGCGCCGCCGGTGCCGAGCAGCGCGTTCAGCCGCAGCATGCGCTGCCAGCTCACCATCCCCCATCGCATGATCGACAGGGTCGCGCGGTCCAGGCCGATCGCCCGCGCCGGCAGCCCGGACGCACTGCGGGCGTTCTGCCCAGTCGATCACCTCGCGATGCACCGCGTAGGCTTCCGGCGCCCGCAAGCGGATTGCCGTCGCCATCGCACCGAGCCGGGCCAGCGTCGTCCGTTCACGCGTGGTCTCGTGCCAGGTGACGGACAGGTCGGGGCCGAGCGCCTCCCTCAGTTCGCGCTTGGCCGCGTCGGTGAGGCGGGCGCGCCCGAGCGGTCGCCGCTCCACTGAACGCATCGGCAACGCCGCCAGCAACGGGCTCGGCACGGTCCCCGGCGCGAGCGGGAAGCCGACGTCGAGCAGCCAGCGGTCCGGCGCCGGCTGCGGCGCCAAGCTCCACTCGAACCCCCGGCTTTGCGCGCTCGCGGCGATGCGCAGGCTTTCCAGCAGCATCCCGCCGGCCAGCAGGATCGGTTCGCCGCCCCGATACTCGTACGGGTTGTCGCCGGCGCCGCCGGCGAGATGGATGCGCACCCGGGCCGCCGCCGCATCCAGGATCTCGAACCGCCATGGCTGCACGTTGTCGCCGCTCGGCGCCCAGCGTGCCGCATCCAGGATGGCATACACGGGAAGGCCGGGCAGCGGCGCCGGCGGCGCCGGCGCCGGGCTCCGCGCCGCCATCGCCCCATAGACCCGCGCGCGCCACCGCCCGCTTGGCCCGCTGCAGCGGGCCGGCATTGCCCCAACGCAACCGGGTGCGAACCGCGCGACCAAGGTAGGCGTCGATCGTCAGATGCACCGGCGCCGCCGGCACCTGCCCGCGTCCAAGCAAGATCTTGAGCGCCTGCGTCGCCACCATCCCCGCGCACAGCTCGCAGGCGGCGACCGTGGACGGGCCGCGCCGGGCCGCGAGGTCGACCCGCGAGTCGTCGGCCAGATAGCTCCGGTGCAGCCCACGCGGCGCGACCCCCATCAGGAAGCGCAGGTACTGCTCCTGCTCCGGCTGTCCTTCGAGCCGGAAGTATTGCTCGAAGGTCTGACCGCCGGGCAGGAAGGCGAGGAACCCGGCCCCCATGCCGATGGGTGCCGCAGTGACGGCAGGAATGCCGCGCTCGCAAGCGCGGGCGAACATCCGCGCCCGGATGTCGAGCACGAAGAAGTCCAGCCCGTCCACGACGAGGTCGCACCCGTCGAGGAAGCGGTCGAGGTTCTGCTCGGTGACGCCTTCGGCGAAGCGACTGATCCGCAACTCCGGGTTGATTGCCACGGCCTGCTCGGCCATCACGTCGACCTTGGCACGGCCCATGCTGGCCGCGTTGGCGCCGGCCTGGCGGTTGAGGTTGACGAGGTCGAAGGCGTCGAAGTCGGCAATGCTGAAGGCGCCGATGCCGAGCCGGGTCAAAGCGAGGAGGTGCGACCCGCCGACCCCGCCCATGCCGGCGATGGCGACGCGCTTGGCGCGAAGGGCAGCCTGCTCCCATTCCGTGGTCCAGCCGAGGTTGCGGCTGAAAGCGACGTCATAGGAAAACATGGTCATCGCTCCGGGCGGATACGGAACACGACCATGGGGGCGGGGCGGCCAAATAGAAAGGTCTGCCGCCCCGATGGGACGACAGACCTGTTGAACTCAAACCAAGAACGCGAACTCAGAAAGCCTGGCGGCGGCTCCGGGCGAAGCCGGCGAACGCCAATCCGGCCCCGAACAGCGCCAAGGTCACGGGCTCCGGGACCGGCGTCGGGCCCGACGGGCCGACGAAATCGGCTTGTCCGCCGCCCTGGAAGATGTTGAAGCCGGCGACTTGACCATCCACGCTATAGAACGAGTAGCCTTCCGGCGTGTTGGTGAAAATGGCCGACAGGTTCAACGGATAGCCGCTGACCGACGGATCGACGAAGAATGCAGACGCAGCGGCACTCGCCACCGGCGTGAATGTCGTCAACACGTTAGAACCCGGCGAGAACTGGCCACCGCCGTTCGTCGAACCGAATACCGTCCCACTCGTCAATGAACCGGTGGCCAGCAAAGTCCCTGGCAGGCTCGCTGATGTCGAGGCAGTTCCATCGATGGTTGGGGGCGTAGTCTGGACTTTATTGGCGAACGACGGCGTGAATGTTGGCGAACCCGCCACTTGGTAAAAGCCGAAGGTCAGACTGTCGAAGCTGCCGAGCGTGCCGGCGTTGATCTGCGGCTGATTGACCGTGCCGGTGCCGTTGAACGCGAAATACAGCGTGTAACCGCTCGGATTGGTGCTGGTGCCATTGAAATTGAATTGAGAGATTGGCAGGAAGCCGGTGTCCGTGAAGTTCACTCCGCCTGCGGCCGGGCCGGTAAACGCGATCTGCGAAAAGTCGCTCACCTGAAACGAGTTGAAGGTCACGTTTCCGGCCGGGGCCCACGTCACGTCGGTGACGACCGCCGCATGGGCGTGAGTTGCGGCAAGGGCAAAGCTTGCGGCCACGACGCCGACATGGATGAAACTGAGCGTCTTGGCAGAGATACGGCAGGTCATTGGCGCCTCCAGCATCGAACGTCGAGCCTTGCATTTAACTGAATGCCTCATGGATCGATCCGCTGACAACAAAAACTTTCCTCCGCAGTCGGCCGGTAGTAACGCATAAAGCACACCACTTGCTGACCTATCTCCACCAACCCCGTATCGGAACGGTAACATGGAAGACTGTTGTAAGAATATCGGGATCATACTTGACGTTTGACATTGCCTGACAGGTAAGATTTGAGAGAAAACGTTTATTAACAAGAAACAATTGTCGCTTGGATTTCCCGGCCAACCGCTCCGGTCCGGGTGGAGACGCTTCTTTTCTCGAAACACATGGCCACGACAAAATCGTTTCTGGTCCGAAGGAGACGCCTGAGCGTGCCGAGAGGACGCCGGCCTAGCGCTGCCTTGGATCCAAGAGGGCCTGGCCGGCGTCGGCCAAAGCGTTCGCAAGCACCACCAGCGCCGACGCATACAGCACGCAGGCCATGACCATGGGCAGATCGAGGCTGCGCAGGGCGTCAAAGGTCAGCCGCCCGATCCCATGCAGGCCGAACACCACCTCGACCAGCACCGTGCCGCCGCCCAGCAGGGCGCCGAGATCGAGCCCCAGCAAAGCCAGCGCCGGCACCACCGCGTTCGGCAGCGCATGGCGCAGCGCGATCCGCGGCTCGCCCAGACCCTTCGCCCGCGCCGTGCGGACGTAGTCCTGTCGCAAGGCGTCGCCAAGCGAAGTGCGCAGCACACGGCCGTAAATGCCGGCATACAGCACCGCCAAGGTGAGCCAAGGCAGCGCCATGCCGCGCAGCCATTCCCCGGCCGAGGCCGCCGGCAAGCCCGGGGCCGGCACCCAAGCGAACAGGCTGGCATGCAGCGGACCTTGGGCCGCCAGCATCACCATCTCGCCTAGCCAGAACGCCGGCACCGACACGCCCAGCAACCCGGCCGCCACGATCAGCCGGCCGCGGCCCCGCTCACCGGCGCGATCCGGGCCGCCCACCGCGAGCAACGCGATGCCCAGCCCGGCCGCCAGCCAGATCACCGCCGCGCCGACCGCCAAGGCGAGCGTCACCGGCGCCGCCCGCAGCACCGCCGGCACGACCAGTTGCCCCCGGTTGACGAAGCTCGGCAGATCGCGGGTCAGGAACAGCCGCCGCATCAGCCCCGCGTATTGCACCGGCAACGGCCGGTCGAGCCCGTACTCCGCTCGCACCTGGGCCACCAGCTCGGGCGAGGCGCCGCGGCCGGCCAGGCGGGCCGCCGGGTCGGCCCCGGGCGTGGCAAAGAAGATCAGGAACACCAGCACGCTGATGCCGAACAGCACCAGCACGCCGCGCACGGCCCGGCGCAAGACCGCTTCAATCACCGCCGCGCAGCCCTTCGGCGACCGCGTTCAGCGCCAGCACCGTGGCCGCCACCGCAACGCCCGGCGCGATCGCCACCAGCGGCCGTTGGTGCAGCAGGCCCTGCCCGTCGGCGAGCAGCGTGCCCCAGCTGGCGCCCGGCGGCTGCACGCCGAGTCCGAGCACCGACAGCGCCGCCTCGGTCAGCAGCATGATGGCGGCGACCACCGGTGCCAGCCCGGCCAGCAACGGCACCAGCTGCGGCAGCATGTGCCGCCGCAGCACGTGCCAGCGCCCGCCGCCGGTCGCGCGCGCCGCTTCCACGAACTCGGCCGAGCGCAGCCCGGCCAGCGCCGCCCGCACCGGCCGCGCCACGTAAGGCGCATACACCAGGCCGAGGATCACGATCGGCAGCAGCAGGCTGTCCTCGGACACCACCAGCGGGCCGAACCGGAGCGGCCCGGACAGCAGCACCAGCGCAAGCGAGATCGCGAGCAGCGTTACCGGGAACGCCCAAAGCAGGTCGAGCAGCGCCGACAGCCCGGCATCCACCACCCCCGCGAACGCGCCCGCCGTCACGCCGGCCGCGCCCCCCACGACGAAACACAGCACGGTCGCGGCCGCCGCCACCAGCAGCGACGTGCGGCCCCCATACAGCAGCCGGGCGGCAACGTCCCGGCCGAGGCCGTCGGCGCCCAGCAGGTAAGCGCCGCGCCAGCCCGGCCCGATCGGCACGGTGCCGAGACCGGCCGGGTCCTCGGCCAGCACCGCATCGGCCCCCACTAGGCCGAGGACGTTCGGGCGGAACGGGTCGGTGCCGGACACGAATGTCGCATACAGCGGCGCCAGCAGGCAGGCGGCGGCGATCAGCGCCAGCACCGCCAAGGCCGCCCTCACGGCAGCTCCGCCCGCTGCAGCAGCCAGCGGAAGGTCTCGTGGTAGGCGAAGCCGCCGACCCGCGGTGCGAGGAGATCGATGTAGCGCGGGCTGAACAGCACCACGGCCGCGGCCGCGTCGGTGATCGCGCGGTCCACCGCCTCGATGTCGGCGGCGCGGCCGGTGCCGAGCCGGGCGTCCAGCGTGGGATCGCAGAACCCGGGGATGTTGGTCGAGCTGTCCGAGCCCGGCCGGAACGCGGCGCAGCCGAAATTACCGGCCAGGATGTTGGCGGCCGAGGGATAGTCGGCATACCAGCTGGTCAGGCTGGCCTGGACCCGGTTGCGGGTGTTCTGGATGTAGGTGAACTGGATGTTGGCCGAAAGCGTCTGCAGCCGGGCGCGGTAGCCGAGTTCGCCGAGCACGTCGACCAGCCAGGTGCCGATCGCGCGCGAGATGGGGGCGTCGTCCGTGACCAGGGTCACGCCTTGGCCGGCGGTGCCGCTGGCGGCAACCAGGCGTCGCGCCGCTTCGGGGTCGAACGGGTCGGGGCAGTACGGCGCGTAGCCCGGCAGCCCCGGCGGCACCACCTGGCATTGCGCGACCGCCATCCGCCGGCCACCGAACAGCCGCACCGCCGCGTCGCGGTTGACGGCCATCGCGAAGGCGCGCCGCGCGCGGACGTCGTCGAATGGCGGCAGGTGCACGTTGAGCGGCACGAACCATAGCGCGAAGGCCGGGTTGAGGTGGACCAGGCTCGGATGCGACGCGACCTCGCCGAGCCGGTCCGGCGGCGGCATGTCGAACATCCAGTCGGCTTGCCCGTTCAGCACCGACGTCACCTGCGCCTCGGCGTCGAGCCCGAACTCGTAGCGCGCCCCGTCCGGCAGCGCCGCCGGCTGCGCGTCGGCGTTCCAGACCTGGAAGAACGGGTTGCGCTCGAGCACGATTGCGTCGTTCGGGTCGTACGAGACGATGCGCCACGGCCCGGTGCCGGGCAGCGGCGCGGTGCCGATGTCGTGCGCCGGCGACGCGGCCGGCACGATGCTGGCGTGCGGCAAGGCGAGCTTCTGCAGGAAGTCGGGGTCGGGCCGGGTCAGGGTGATGGTGATCGCGTCACCCTGCGCCGTCACACCGGGCAGCGCGCAAGTGGAAGCCGCCTGCAAACAATCCGCCGCGCCGGCGATCGCGCCATAGAAAGTTTCGGCGGTCGGGCTGCCGGCGGCGAAGATGCGGCGGAATGAGGCGACCACGTCGTCCGCCCGCACCGGGCTGCCGTCGGAGAAGCGCAGGCTGGGCCGCAGGCGGAAGCGGTAGATGAGGCCGCCGTCCGGCTCCGGCACCGCGTCGGCCAGGTCCGGCACGATCGTGGTGCCGTCCGGGCCGGGCACTTTCTTGAACGCGACCAGCCCGTCATAGACCGGGGCGAACACCTGCCAGAACTGCGCGGTGTAGTTGATCTGTGGATCGATCGACCCGGCGGCGCTGCCGGCCAGAAGCCGCAGCGTTCCACCCGGCCGCTCCTGCGCGGCCGCCGCAACAGGCCGCAGCAGCGCCAGCAGCAGCAGAACGAGCGCCGGCCCGGGCACCGGGCGCCGGGTCACCGCGCCAGCACGAACGCCGTCGCGTCCCACAGCCGGAACGGTCGCCCGCCATCGTGGCCGACCCGCAGCCCGGTCGCCTGCGCCCACCCCGCCACGTCGGCCCGGTCGGCGTCGGCGTCGTTGCGGTATGACAGGTTCAGGATGCACAGGGCGCCGCCCGGACGCAGCGCCCGGGCGGCGCCCTCGACGTGCCGCAGCGCCGTCGCCGCACCGGTCTGGACAATGTAGGGAAAGCTGTCGATGGCCAGCACCAGGTCGAGCGCGGCCGGCTCCAGCCAGTCGAGGTCCTCGCCGCCGGTGCGGCGCACGGATACGTTGGGTAGGGCCGCCAGCCGCCGCCCGGCCTCCTCGACCATGCCCGGCGAGACGTCCACACCCAGCACCGATCGGCAACGCGACGCGAGCGCGCCCGCCACCCGGCCGATCCCGCAGCCGAGGTCCAGCACGTCCGCATCCGGCCGCAGCAGCCGTTCGGAGGCGAGCCACTCGACGATCTCCCGTGTGGCGGCGGCCAGGATCGTGGGGTCGCCGAGCGAGTAGAGCGCCACGCTGGCCTCGGGCGAGTGCTGCACCGCGCGGTCGAAGAAGGCGGCGATGCGGGCGACGCCCTCACCGGGCGTGGCGCCGGCGGCAGTGTGGCCGGCCGCGGTCGCCGCGACCTCGGCCGCGAGCGCATCGAGTTGCCCGCGCCGTGCGCCCACCAAGGCGCGCATGGCCTCAATCTCTGGCGCGGCGCCGGCGCGGTCGAGCGCCGCCAGGATCCCGGCGGCGTCGGAGCCCGCGAGCAGCATCCGCGCCACCGCCACCTGCGGCGAGATCCTCCCGGCCAGGCAGTCTTCGAGCGCGGTCATGCCGCAGGCTTCCGCTGGGCACGGGTAGGCTCACCCGTGCGGGATGCCCGGATCAAGTCCGGGCATGACGGACCCGAGGCGCGAAGGGCGGGACGCCGCACGCTATACACGTGCCCAGCACCGTCGGCGCCGTGCCCAACACCGTAAGCGCCGTGCCCAACACCGTCATCCCCGGGCTTGACCCGGGGATCTCCCGCACGCCGGACCTCGGTCATGCCGCGTCCATCCAACCGAGTGCCCGCAACCGCGCGGCATCGCCCAGCCGGACTCGCTCGCCGATGTCGGCGCGGAAGCGCAGATCCGGGATGCACACGCTTCGGGCCCGCCGCAGCGCCTCCGTCTGTGCCGCCTCCAGCGTGTCCCCGACCCCCGTCACCACCATCGCATATCCGGTCCGCCGCCCCGCGAACAACTGCCCGCCGGATCGCCGCATGTCGGAATAATGGTAGTGCGCGGGATCGTCCGGCGGTGTGTGGAACAGGACCGGCGGGTCGGTGTCCGGGTCGGCGCCGGGCCGCTCCTCGGGAAACGGCGGGATTGTCAGGACGATGCCGGCACTCCAGCCCGGCGCCGTCGGGAACGTCCCGGCGCCGCCCCGCAGCATGCGCCCGAACAGGTCGCCCCAGCCGGCCGTCTGCAGCGGCGCCAGGATGGCGTAACCGGGGTTGCCGAACCGGCAGGTGAACTCAAGCGGCCACAACCCGCGCTCGTTCACGATCATGTTGAGGTTGACGTAGCCGACATGCCCAGCCGCGGCGAACAGCGGCGCCAGGCGCTGCAGCGTCGCGGAAAAGATCGGACCGGCGCCCCGGTACGACAGGACGGTGCCCATCTCGCCGGTCATCTCGCCGATCTCGCCGGGAAAGAACCGCTTGTGCTCGAAGTCGATGCAGGCCGGCTCGAGGAAGGCGGTGCCGTCGAAATACGCGCCGACGCCGACCTCGACGCCGTCCAGCCGCGGCATCAGCAGCACTGCGCCGGCCGGCGCCCGGCCGAGCTGGTACAGCACGTCCTCCCCCGCCGCATGATCGCCGACGAAGGTGGCCTTGGCGTTGTTGAAATGCTTCAAAACCATCCGCCCGGGATGCGCGCGCAGCCACGCCGCCGCCGCCGCCGCGTCGGCAAACTCGTGCGCCGGCGCGGTCGCCAGCCCGATGTCGCGCAACACCTGCTGCCCGAAGGCACGGTCGTATTCGAGCCGGTCGCCCAGCACGCTGCCGCCGATCACCTGGTAGCCCTCGGCCCGCAGCGCGTCCTGGTTGGCGCCCTGCCCGACTTTCTCGAACAGCACCAAGCCGTCGCGGCCGACCCAAGGCAGCGCCTCGCGCCAGCCGTCCTTGCCGGCCCCCGGAACCCGCTCGACCAGGCCGTCGAAGCTCGCGGCGTACGCCGGATCGCTGGCGTGCACGCGCACTTCGTGCCCGTCCCGCTGCAGGCCCAGGTAAAGGTCCCCGAGATCGACCCGGGCGCCGATCCCCAACACCCGCACGGGCTACTCCTCGGCCTCGAGGGCGGCGATGTCGTCGTCGCTGAACCCGAAATGATGCGCGATCTCGTGGATCAGCACGGTGCGCACCAGGCGGAACAGGTCCTCCCCGGTCTCGATCCATTCCAGCAGGATCGGCTCGCGGTACAGGATGATCATGTCCGGCGCGTGCGGCACGGCGCCCTCGGCGCGGCCGAACGGCACGCCTCGGTAGACCCCGGTCAGCTGCCAGGCGTTCTCCAACCCCAGCTCCTTCATCGTGTCGTCGTCGGCCGCGTCCTCGACCAGGATCGACACGCCGCGCACCTGGGCGCGCAGACGCGACGGGATCGCCGAAAGCGCGCGCTCGCCCAACTCGGCGATGTCCTCGATGGCGGGCGGCAGGGTATAGCTCGGCATGGCGCAATCCGCCGCGAACCCGACCCGGAGGTCAAGCCCGCATGCAGACCCTGTCCGCCGCCGAGCGCGAAACCCTGGCCGCGCGGCTGCCCGAGTGGCGACTGGTGGAAGGCCGCGACGCCATCACCCGAAGTCTCCGTTTCGCCGATTTCAGCGCCGCCTGGGGGTTCATGAGCCGGGTCGCGCTGCTGGCGGAAAAGCATGACCACCATCCGGAGTGGTCCAACACGTTCAACCGAGTCGTGATCACCCTCGCCACCCACGATGCCGGCGGCTTGACCAGCCGCGACGTGGCGCTCGCGGCGGCCATCGACGCGGTGGCTTAAGCCGCGGCCTTCGGCTGCATCGAACGCATCAGGCTCGCCAGCGTGGTCTTCTGCAGCGCCTCGTTCATCGCCCGCTCCACTGTCGCGAACGCCTGCCCGAGCACCGCATGAACGTCGCGCCCGATCGGGCAATCGAGGTTCGGGTCGGCATGCACCGGCAGCACCGGGCCGCTGCGGCCGGTGTTCATCGCCTGCCACACGTCGCACAGCGTTATGGTGTCGGGCGCCCGCATCAGCTCCGCTCCGCCGGGCCCGCGCCGCACCCGCACCAGCCCCGCCCGGGCCAATTGGCCGGTAATCCGACGCACCACGACCGGGTTGGTGTTGACGCTGTGCGCGATCAAGTGGCTCGTCGCAGGCCCACATCTCTGCCGGCACGCCAGCAGCAGCAGGATATGGATCGCGACAGCAAACCGCGTGGCAACCATGGTGCCTAAAGTCCCGCGCCCTCAGCGAGTTCCGAGAACGACTGAAGTGTTACAACGGCTTTGCATCCGGGGGAAGCGCGTGTACAAAACGTGAATGAACGACGAGGCGCTGCCGTCCCCCCTTCCCGCGCTCGCGCTGCCCGAGCGTTCGTTGCCCGAGCGTTCACTGATGGTGCGCCGGGCCGCCTCCCGGCTCTGCCTGCATCTCGGCTGGGCGCCGGTGCATGAAGTGCCGCTGCCGAACGGGCGGCGGGCGGACATCCTGGCCCTGCGCGGCGATGGCGGCTTCGCGTGCATCGAGGTGAAGTCGGGTGCGCGTGATTTCCTGTCCGACGCGAAATGGCCCGAATACCGCGACTTCGCCGACGCGCTGTTCTTCGCCGTGGACGCCGACTTTCCGCTCGATCTGCTTCCAGGCGACACCGGACTGATCGTGGCCTGCGACCGCGAGGCGGAGATGCTTCGGGACGCCCCGCCGCACCCGCTGCCGCCCGCGCGGCGCCGGGCGCTGACTTTACGGTTCGCGATGCTCGCTGGGCAACGCCTGGCCTGCGCCGAAGACCCGGCCGGTGTGTTCGGCCTGCGCGCGGCGCTTCGCGCGGAGTAGCCGTCAGGCCTCGCCTGCTAGCCGGCCTGGCTTTCGCTGCGTTCGGCGATCTTGCGCACCGTCGCGGTCGTCGAGAAACCGGGCAGCAGCTCCGCCAGCCAGACCTTGCCGCCCCAGCCCTGCACCAAGTCGGCGCCCACCACGCGGTCGATCGTGTAGTCCGCGCCTTTCACCAGCAGATCGGGGCGCAGCAGCTCGAGCGTCTCCTCCGGCGTGTCCTCGTCGTAGATCACCACGAGGTCCACGGTCGCCAGGCTCGCCAGCACCGCCGCGCGAGCGGCTTCGGGCTGCACCGGCCGGGTCGACCCCTTCAGCCGCCGGACGCTGGCGTCCGAGTTGAGGCCGACGACCAGCCGGTCGCATTGGCTGCGCGCCTGCTCCAGCAAGTGCACATGGCCGGGATGCAGCAGGTCGAAGCAGCCGTTGGTGAAGCCGGTCCGCCAGCCCTTGCGGCGCCAGCGCTCGACCTGCTCGGTGCCCATCTCGCGGCTGACGACCTTTCGCAGCGCCCCGCCCTGCGGCGTCAGTGTCGCGAGCAGGTCCGCCTCCCGCGCGACCGCGGTGCCGATCTTGCCGACGACGATGCCGGCCGCCATGTTGGCGATCCGCGCGGCAACCTGCAGCTCGAGCCCGGCGGCAAGCCCGGCGGCGAGCGTCGCCACCACGGTGTCCCCGGCGCCCGACACGTCGAACACGTCGGCCGCCTCGGCCGGGAAATGATGGGCGCCGGTTGCATCCACCAGCGTCATGCCGTCTTCGGCCCGCGTCACCAGCACGGCGCCGAAGCCATGCGCCCGGCGCAGCGCGGTTGCCGCGGCCACGATCGCCGCCTCGGTATCGACCGACATCTCGGTCGCCTCGGCCAGTTCCCGCCGGTTCGGCGTGATCACGTCGGCGCCGGCGTAGCGCGAATAGTCCGGTCCCTTCGGATCGACCACGACCTGCCGCCCGGCCTGCTTGGCCGCGGCGATCAGCTGCGCCGCTACGGTCCCGGCCAGCACGCCCTTGCTGTAATCCGACAGCACCGCCACCGACGTCGCCGCGAGCGTGTCGCCCGCAATCCGCAGCATGCGCTCGGCCAGCTTGGGCGGAATCGGCCCGGTTTCCTCGCGGTCGGCGCGCAGCAATTGCTGCCCGTTCGACACGTAGCGGGTCTTGACCGTGGTCGCCCGCCCGCCCTGCACCAGCAGCCAGGGCTCGACCCCCGGCTGCACGCCGACCAGGCCGGTCAGGTCCGACCCGGCCTGGTCGTCGCCCACGACGCTGACGAACGCGACCGCTGCGCCCAGCGCGGTCAGGTTGCGCACTACGTTGCCGGCGCCGCCCGGCATCGCCCGCTCGGTCTCGACGCTCAGAATCGGGATCGGCGCCTCGGGGCTGATGCGCTCCACGACGCCATAGATGTAGCGATCGAGCATCACGTCGCCGATGACCATCACGCTGGTCCGCGCCAGGCGACGGACCGCGCGGGCCAAGGCGGCGGTGTCGGGCGTCAACTCCGCCTCCACCTCCGCCGGCGAAGGCCCAAGGGACGGCCCGGAGCTCTGACCACGGTTAGGCTCGGCGGGTCCTGGCGGGCGCTCGCCGGGCGTCATGCTGTCCATCCGGAAATGGCTAGCGGTCCGCGGCAGCCGTGGCAAGAACCGCCTGCGGTTTAGCCCAAAGCGTGCCCGACCTGGAACAGGGTGACCTCGTCGCCCTCCAGAATGGCGCAGGTCAACGGGCCGCCCTTGCCCGCGCCGGTGTCCAACCCGATCCGGTTGTGCCTTACCACCGGTTCGGGCTGCGGCGTGTGGCCGTGCACGATCACCTGCTCCGGCGCATCCGGCAGCATTACCCCGTCATGCCGCAGGAAGCCCTCGCGGATCCACAGCAGGTCGGTGTCGCGTTGCTGCCGCAACGGCACGCCGGGCCGGACGCCGGCGTGGACGAACGCATACCCGGCCTCACTATAATACGGCAGCAGGTCGCGCAGCATCACCAGGTCACGCGACGGGATGGCGGCAAGCCAATCACGCTGCCGCCCGCTCGACTTCAAGCCCCAGCTCGCCAGCGTTGCCGCCCCGCCATTGTCGAGCCAGTGCTCGACATGCTCCCGGTCGCCGGTCTCGAGCGCCCGCAGCATCATCCATTCATGGTTGCCCATCAGGTTCACGGTCGGCACGCCGCGCAGCGGCATGCCGCCGGACAGCAGCCCGACGACGCCGGCCGAATCCGGCCCGCGATCGATCAGGTCGCCCAAATGCACCAGCAACGGCGACCTGACCGGCCGGGCGGCAAGGTCGGCGCGCACGTGCGCGTGAACCTGTTCCAGCTCCTCGCGGTGCCCGTGCACGTCGCCGATGGCGTAGATGCGGCGACCCGGCGGCAGTCGCGGCGCCGAGATCGTTGTTCCGGTTAAGACGTCGTCCATCATCTGTCCCTTACAATAGTGCCGCATGAGCATGACCACGACCCAGAATTGCGCGATCGATGGTCCGGTCGGCGCACGGCCGGGCCGCGCCGCCCTTGGCGCCGCGTCCGACCACGCGGTCGCGCACGCCGAACGGCAACTGCTGGACGGCGCCGAGCGCATCCTGCGTGCGCCGTCCGGCCGTGCGCTCGGTTGGGCGATGCTGGCTTTGCATCTGTCGCGTATCCCGCCGCCGGGGCCACGGGCGCATCATCGCCGAGTTGCCGCAGCCGTGCTCGATGACGCCGCGGCCCGCGGCAACGGGCAACTCTTTGCCTTGGCCAACGGCGATTTGGCGCTGCTGTTCCGCCCGTCCGACGAAGGTGCCGGCGTACTCGGCACCTTGGCCCGGCTGTTCAAGGCCGACATGCCGGATGCCGACGCGCTGCGGACCCTGTGGCCGCTGCCCGACGCGGGAGCAGCGGCGGTCGCCTGGATCAGAAGCCGGGTGGCGGAGAGTGACCGCGCGCCGCCCCCGCCCGAACCGCCATCGAACACCGGGGCGATCGCGGCGATGGACGCCGTCGTGCAATCGGGTCCGCTGTCCGACCTCATGCATCGGCAAACTGCGATCCTGCTCCGCCCCGGCCGCGCCATTCCAATGGTGCCGTTGTTCCGGGAAGTCTCGATCTCCACGGCCGTGCTCGAGGCCCGCATCGCCGGCGGCAACGCGACGGCGGATCCATTCCTGTTCAACCATCTAGCCGCCCGGCTCGATCACCGCATGCTCGGCGCCCTGCAGCAGGACGTACCGCGCGGCGGCATGCTGTCCATGGGCCTCGGCGCGGCGGCGCTGCACGTCAACTTGACCCTGGCGGGGATCCTATCGCCGGAATTCGCCCAATTCGCCTCGGCCTGTGAACCGGCGATCGCCGCGGGCCGGCGGATCGGGGTCGAGGTGCCATTCGTCGAAGCATTCGCCGACGTGAACTCGTTCATCCTGGCTCGCGAGCGCCTCCGCCTCGCCGGTTTGCACTTGGTCCTCGACGGCGTCACCCACCAGGTCCTGTCGGTGACCTCGCCCGCAATGCTCGAGCCGTCCATGGTCAAGCTGAGCTGGTCGCCGGCGATGGCCGAAGCCGGGCCCGAGCTGCGGGAGGCGGTGAACCGGACCGGGCCGGACCGGGTCTTGCTGCATCGGGCCGAAAGCGAGGCGGCG
Source organism: uncultured Alphaproteobacteria bacterium (assembly GCA_963792675.1). GTDB lineage: Bacteria > Pseudomonadota > Alphaproteobacteria > Acetobacterales > Acetobacteraceae > JBBROS01. Next base: position 1,864,849 of record CAWBWT010000002.1, on the reverse strand, counting down.
ATCGCCTGGGGCATGTCGCACGGCATCATGCGCTTCCAGGGCCGCTACGTCGACGCCATGCTGGCCGGCGCCCGGCTGCGAGCCTGCCCGGCCGGCAAGGGCTGCACGGTGCGGCAATGCAGCGAGCGCGCCTCCGCCACTGGCCCGGCCGGGCGAGCCGGTTGCCGCAACTTGCCGCTGCTGGACCAGGGCGGCCCGCTCGAACCAGCGACGGCGCCGCTGCGGCAGGCCGGGGCGCCCGCATGACGGACGCCGCGCCCGCCACAGCCGGCCTCGGCGAGCTCATGACGCTGGTGCGGGACTGCTCGGTGTCCGGCGTCGGCCGCCGCGTGCTGCTGATCCGGACCGACCTGCTGCCGCCACGCCTCGCGCAGCCGCATCACCTACGCCTGGCCTACGAGGCGCTCGAGCCGCTGTCGGGCGCCGACCGGGCCCGCCGTCACGAGCTGTCACGCGGGCAAATCGCGATCAGTTGGCGCGGCGACGCGGCAAGCCGACTGCAGCAGTCGCTGGCAGCGCTCGACCACCTCCTGCTGGACGCTCCACTCGAGGCCCCGCCCATCGCGGAGCTGGCCCGGCTGTTCGAGCTGCCCCGGGATGGAACCGCGCTGCTCGCGATTGCCGACCGGGCGAGCGAGGTTGGCCCTGCCCCGGCGGCCGCGGCGGCCGTGCCGGGGCCGGCCCCGCCGCGGCCGCGGCGCCCGCTCGACTTGCCGACGATTGAGCTGATCGAGGCCCAGCTCGCGACCGCCAACGTCGCCCGCTTCGCCCGGCGCCGCTCCGTGTGCCAGGCCGGTCCCGACCAGTTCGCCATTGCCTGGGAAACCCGGTTCCTGTCCATCCAGGAGCTGATCGTGGCGCTGTGTCCCGACCGCAACCCCTACGCCGAGCCGTGGCTGTTCCGGCGGCTGACGCGAACGCTGGACCGGCGCCTGCTCGCCTTGTTGTCCGCCCCGGCCGAGCTGCGCGACGCAGGTCCGCTCGGCCTCGACCTCAACGTCGGCGGCGTGCTGTCGCCCGAGTTCCTGCGCTTCGACTCCGCGCTCGCGCCACGCCTGCGCGGCAAGGTGGTGCTGAACCTGCATCCGGCTGACGTCATGGGTGACTTGCCGAGCTTCCGCTTCGCCTGCGCCTTCGCGCGGGCCCGCGGCTACCGCATCCTGCTGCGCGGCGCCGCGGCGCCGTTGCTGCCGCTGGTCGACCTCGCCGCGCTGGACCTCGACTACGTCGAGCTGCGCTGGTCGCCGACCCTGCTCGGCTTCGATCCGGCCGACCTACGGGCGGGCGGGGCACGCTGGCTGCTGTCGCGGGCCAACGACGCCGTCGCGATACGGTGGGGCCGTGCCGCCGGCATCACCCTGTTCGCCGGGGATGCGGTGCGGGCGGGCGCTGGACTTGAACGGAGGCGCTCGGCAGCCTGAGGCCGCAACTCGACGGATGCGTGCCGATGCTTGGAGGTTTGCTGCTGCTGCTGGGCTGCCAGCTTGCCGGGGAAGCGGTCGTCCGCGGCCTCGGCCTCGGCGTTCCCGGTCCGGTGCTGGGCATGGCGCTGCTGGCGCTGATCCTGCTTGCCCGCCCGTCGCTGCAGGCGACGGTGGCGCCCGTCGCCAACACGCTGCTCGCCAACCTGTCGCTGCTGTTCGTGCCGGCTGCGGTCGGGGTGGTGCAGGTGCTGCCGCTGCTCGCCGCCGAGGGCGTGGCGATCGCCGCCGCCATCCTGGTCTCGACGGTGGCATCCCTGGTCGTGACCGCGCTGACGTTCCGTGCGGTCGTGCGGCTTCGAGGCGAGTAGCCGATGCAGGACGTGGTCACGCTTTGGGTTTACCTGCGCACCTCGCCGCTGCTGTGGCTGACGGCGACGCTGGCCGCCTATCTCGCCGCCGACACGCTGCAGCGCCGGCTCGGACGGCATCCGCTCGCCAATCCGGTGCTGTTCGCCGTCATCGCCCTGGTCGTGCTGCTGCAGGTCAGCGGCACGCCGTATACGACCTATTTCGACGGTGCCCAGTTCGTCCATTTCATGCTCGGGCCGGCCACGGTGGCGCTCGGCGTGCCGCTCGCCGCGAAGGCGCGGGAGCTGCGGCGGATGCTGCTGCCGATGCTGGTCGCCGTGATCGCCGGATCGGTGACGGCCATCGGCACCGCCGCTTGGGTGGCCTGGATGTTGGGCGCCAGCCGGACGACCTTGCTGTCGCTGGCGCCGAAATCGGTGACGACGCCCATCGCCATGGCGATCGCCGAGCAGATCGGCGGTGTGCCGGCGCTCACCGCGGTGCTGGTGATCCTCACCGGCATCACCGGCGCCATCGTCGTCACGCCGTTGATGAACGCGCTCGGCTTGCGCGACTACGCCGCCCGCGGCTTTGCCGCCGGGGTCGCCAGCCACGGCATCGGCACCGCCCGCGCCTTCCAGGTCAGCGAGCTGGCCGGAACCTTGGCCGGGCTCGGCCTGGCGCTCAACGGCCTCGTCACCGCCATCCTGGCGCCGGCCCTGGTCCACCTGTGGCGGGCACTCGGTTGACGGTCCCGCTCGCGAGCGAACGCAGACTGTGCCTCGCACGGGCGTGCCGGCTGTGCTTAATGGGGTCATGAGCTCCAGATCCACTGCCGTGATGCTTGGCCGCCGCCTGCTCGCGACCACCGTGCTCAGCTGCGCCATCGCCGGAGCCGCGGTCGCGCAAACCTCCCGAACCACTGGACTGACAATGACCGACCAAAAGATCGGCACCGGCGCCGAGGCCGTTTCCGGCCGGACCGTCGCGGTGCACTACACCGGCTGGCTGTTCGACCCGAGCGCCCCCGGCAACAAAGGCAAGAAGTTCGACAGCTCGCGCGACCGTGGCGACCCGTTCCGGTTTCCGCTCGGCGGCGGCCGGGTCATCGCCGGCTGGGACCAAGGGGTTGTCGGGATGAAGGTCGGCGGCCAGCGAACCCTGGTGATCCCGCCCGAACTCGGCTACGGCGCCCGCGGCGCCGGCGGCGTGATCCCGCCCAACGCCACGCTGATCTTCGACGTGGAACTGCTCGGCGTCGAGTAGGCCGGCCCTGGCCGGGACGTCGGCGGTTGCGTCGAACCCGTCCGAGGCGGGAAGCTGGACGACGGTCGCACCCCGGTGCAAGCTGGCTTGGTGGAGCTGAGCGGGATCGAACCGCTGACCTCCTCATTGCGAACGAGGCGCTCTCCCAACTGAGCTACAGCCCCAGCCTTGCAGGCGGCGGACAATGCTGATCCCGACTCCCTCCGTCAACCCCAATCCTGCGCGCCGGGGCGGTTGCGCCGGACCCCTTGCATGGCTAGGGTCCGCGGCACCCCGGGAGGCACAAACCCTTGATCACCGCGCTGTTCGAATTGCTTTACGCCGTGATCAACCTGTTCATCTGGGCGCTCATCTTGTCCGCGGTGTTCAGCATGCTGGCGAGCTTCGGCGTGCTCGACACCCGCAACCGCTTCGTTTGGACGGTCGGCGACTTCCTGTACCGAGTGACCGACCCGGTTTTGCGTCCGGTGCGCAATGTGCTGCCTTCATTCGGCAACATCGATATCAGCCCGATCGTCGTCATCCTGCTGCTGCAGTATGTGGCGCGGCCGTTGCTCGGGACGATCTACGCCGGGATCGTCACCGGCAATTGGTCTTTGCTGTAAGATGACGGCCCGCATCATCGACGGCAAGGCCGTCGCCGCCGACCTGCGCGCCGCCGTGGCCGAACGCGCCGCCCGCCTGCCCTACCAGCCCGGCTTGACCGTCGTGCTCGTCGGCGAGAACCCGGCCAGCACCGTTTACGTCCGCAACAAGGACCGGGCGGCGCAAGGGGCCGGCCTGCGCGCAACCACGATCCGGCTGCCGGACACCACGTCGCAAGCCGAGCTGCTGGCCACCATCGCCCGGCTGAACGCCGACGACGCCGTGGACGGCATCTTGGTCCAGCTGCCGCTCCCCCCGGGATCGCTCCACGGGCGGTGATCGAGGCAATCGACCCGGCCAAGGACGTCGACGGCTTCCACCCGCTCAACGTCGGCCGGCTGCAGGACGGGCTCGAGGTCCTGACGCCATGCACGCCGACCGGGGTGATGAAGCTGCTAGCGGCTGCCGGCGTGCCGTTGCGCGGCGCCCGGGCCGTGGTGCTCGGCCGATCCGCCATCGTCGGCAAACCGATGGCGGCGCTGCTGCTCGCGGCCGATGCGACCGTTACCATCGCCCATTCCCGCACCGCCGACCTCGCCGCCGAGTGCCGCCGCGCGGACGTGCTGGTGGCCGCGGTGGGCCGCCCCGAGATGGTCCGCGGCGATTGGATCAAACCGGGAGCCGCGGTGATCGACGTCGGCATCAACCGCCTGCCGGACGGGCGGCTGGTGGGCGACTGCGCCTATGACGAGTGCGCGGCCGTGGCGGGCGCCATCACGCCGGTGCCGGGCGGCGTCGGCCCGATGACGATCGCCTGCCTGCTCGAGAACACGCTGGACGCCGCCATGCGCCGCCGCTCGCCGGCGGCGTGAAAGCGGCGGCGGCCGTGGCCGCCGGGGCGCTTTCACAGCTTTGCGCTTGCGCGGCCGTGGACACGCCCGAGGCCTGCCGACTGACCCCGGTCGCGGAGCTGCCAGTCCATGTGGTGGCCGACCTGCCGCTGCTGGACGTCACCGTCGACGGCAAGCCCGCCCGCTTCGTGTTGGACACCGGCGCCGAAGCGTCCGCGATCAGCGAGGACGGGTTCGTTCGGCTCGGGCTGGAGCACGACTACCGGCTGCCAACCTACGCCACCGGCCTCGGTGCCCGCGGCAGCAACTGGGCCACCCGTCCGGTGAAGGTCGCACTCGGCAGCGCCACGCTCGGGCCGAGCGCCATGCTGGTCATCGGCCTCGCCAAGGCGATGCCGTTCGACGGGATGATCGGGAGCGCGGCCTTGTCGGCCTACGACGTCGATCTCGAGATGTCGCGCGGCCGGCTCACGCTCTACAAGAAGCGCCGCTGCCCCGGCGGTCCGCCCGCCTTCGCGCCGTCGACGACCTTGCCGACCCAAGGTTCCGGCGCCTACCGGCTGCGTGTCTCGGTGACGCTCGACAACACGCCGCTGTGGCCCGACGTCGATACCGGCGCGTCCCGCACGATCGTCGACAGCGGGCGGATGCGGCTCGGCGCGGCCGAGTTGGCCGGCGATCCGGCCGGCCGCCTGGCCACCGCAGACCCGGTCGGCCTGCCCGTGCACCTCCATCGGTTCGGCAGCCTGACAATCGGCGGGGACACCATCACCCGTCCGGCCATCATGACCGGCGACCTGCGCCGGAGCGGCTATGACGGCCTGCTCGGAACGGATTACTGGCACAATCGGCGGGTTTGGATTTCATATGGCAGCCGCACCGTGACCGTCGGCCCGCCGGACTGACAGCAAGCCCAATCGGGTGGGGCCGGACGACACCCGCACCCGAATATCTGAGGAGACTTGGCCATGACCGCCACCCGAACGCTGCGGCACCTGCTGCACGCCGACCGCATGATCCGGGCACCCGGCGTTTACGACGGCATCACCGCCAAGCTTGCCGAGCAGGCCGGGTTTCCCTGCCTCTACATGACCGGGGCCGGCACCTCGATGGCGCGCGGCTTCCCGGATTTCGGACTGCTGACGCTGACGGAAATGGCTGCGAACGCCTCGACCATCGCCCGGGCGGTGGGCGTGCCGGTGATCGCCGACGCCGATACCGGCTACGGCAACGAGCTGAACGTCACTCGCACGGTGCGCGAGTACGAGCGGGGCGGCGTGGCCGGCTTGCACATCGAGGACCAGGTCATGCCCAAGCGGTGCGGCCATCTCGACGGCAAGGAGCTGGTGCCGCGGGAGGAGTTCGTGGCCAAGATCCGCGCCGCGGTCGCCGCCCGGACCGACCCCGACTTCGTTGTGATCGCCCGCACAGACGCGCGCGGCGTGGCCGGGCTGGACGAGGCGGTCGGCCGGGTCAACGCGGCGCTGGACGCCGGCGCCGACGTCGCGTTCGTCGAGGCGGCGGCGAGCCTGGACGAGGTCGCTGCCATCCCCCGCCTGGTGCGCGGGCCCTGCCTGCTCAACATCGTCGTCGCCGGCAAGACGCCCGACATCGGGCTCGGCGACGCCGAAGCGATGGGCTACCGGCTGGCGATCATGCCGAGCCTGCTGCTGAGCACGGTGATGAACGCCTGCGACGCCGTGCTCGAGGCGGTGCGGACCACCGACCGGCCGCCGTCCAGCGCCGGGCAGATGCGGGTCGCCGACCGCTTCCGCCGCTTCGGCGCCGATGACTGGGACGCGCTGCGTACCCGGTTCCGCGACGCGCCCGCACGCAAGGCCGCGGCCGAGTAGACGCCGTCAGGTCGCGAGCGGGCACTTGCCTTCGGACAACGGCCGGAACGCTTCCTCGGTCGGCGTCGTCTGCACCACGCGGCACAAATCCCAGCCGCCGCGGCTTTCGGACGGCGCCTTGACCTGCAGCAGGTAGGCCGGGTGGATGTGCCGGCCGTCCACCCGGATCGAGCCCGGCCCGTAGGCGTCGTCGTCGGACGGCATCGCTTTCATCGCCGCGACCGCGTCCGCCCCCGAGGCCTTGGCCTGCGCCACGCCGAGCCGGTTCACCGCCTTCAGGTAATGCAGCGTCGCCGCGTAGTCGCCGGCCTGGATCTGGTTCGGGTAGTTGTCCGGCGTTCGCGCGCACGGCCCGCTTGGTGAAGGCGCGGGTGCGGTCGTTGAGGTCCCAGTAGAAGCATTCCGTGTAGGTCAGCCCCTGCGCCGTCTCGAGCCCGAGCGCGTGGATGCTGTTGATGAAGGTGGCGGTGCCGGCCAGCCGCACCTTGGGCGGCTTGATGCCGAACTCGCGCGCCTGCTTGATGCAGTTGACGAAGTCGCCGCCGGCGTTCAGCAGCCCGATCACGTCGGCGCCGCTCGCCTGGCCCTGCACCAGGAACGACGAGAAGTCGGTGGTCCCGGGGAACGGGTAGTAGACGGTGCCGAGCACCTGGCCGCCCGCGTCCTTCACGAACCGGGTGAGATCAGCCTCCATGGCATGACCGAACGCGTAGTCGGCGGCGATGAAGAACCATTTGCCGCCGCCCGACTTCACCGTGGCGACCCCCGTGGAATGAGCGATCTCCCAGGTGTCGTAGGTCCATTGCACCAGGTTGGCGTTGCAGGCCGGCCCGGTCAGCTCCACCGTCGCCGCCCCGGTGTTGAGGTGCACCTTGTTGCGCTGGTGGCAGAGATTGCTGATCGCCAGCGCAATGGCGCTGTTGTTGCAGTTGGTCACCACGTCCACCCCGTCGCGGTCGAACCATTGCCGGGCGATCCCGAGCGCCAGGTCCGGCTTGTTCTGGTGGTCGGCGCGCAGCACCTCGACCGCCAAGCCGGGCGACGCGGCGATCGCCTCGTCGACGGCGAGCTGGGTGCAAGCGACGCTGGTGGCGCCGGCGGTATCGGAATACTGGCCCGAAAGGTCGGTCAGCACGCCAATGCGGATCGGAGCCGCCTGGGCGAAGCCGCGGCGCGCGGCGGCCGTCGCGGCAACGGTGGTCTGCAGCAATCTCCGGCGTGCAATCGCCATGGCGCGTGTCCCTCCCAGGATCTAACCCGACCACACCATCGGCGCGCGGCGGGGGCAAGGAGAAGCTGGCCCGCCGCATCGGCCGCCATTGTCAGCGTCCGGAACCCTCCGCGTAGAACTCCCCGTTCGCGTCCCGATCATCGCATCGTGACCGCGACGCCGGCGAACGCCCAATCGAGCCAGGGCAGCAGCGCTTCGACATCGGCCGTTTCCACCGTTGCGCCGCCCCAGAGCCGCAGCCCCGGGCCGGCGTCCCGATGCGCGGCGATGTCGAAGGCGACGCCCTCCGCTTCCAGCATGGCCGCCATCCGCTTGACCGCAGCCCATTGCTCGTTCGGGCCGGCGGCACGGAACCAGGGCGCCACGATCTTGAGGCAGATCGAGGTGCACGACCGGGTCGCCGGGTCTTCGGCGAGGAATGCCGCCCACGGACTATGCTCGACCCAGCGCGCGACGGCCGCGAGGTTCGCTTCGCTGCGCGCCACCAGCCCGGCAAGCCCGCCCACCGACGCCGCCCAGCGCAGCCCGTCGACCGCATCCTCGACGCACAGCATGGACGGCGTGTTGATCGTGTCACCTTGGAAAAGGCCGCCATTGAGCCGGCCGCCCGCCGTCAGCCGGAACACCTTCGGGATCGGCCAAGCCGGCGTATGGTTTTCGAGCCGCGCCACTGCCCGCGGCGACAGCGCGAGCATGCCATGGGCCGCCTCGCCCCCCAGGACCTTCTGCCACGACCAAGTGACGACATCGAGCCGGTCCCACGGCAGCCGCATCGCAAACGCCGCCGAGGTGGCGTCGCAGATCACCAGCCCCGCGCGGTCCGGCGCGATGAACCCGGCCCCCGGCATACGCACGCCGGACGTCGTGCCGTTCCAGGCCAGCACCAGGTCGTGCGCGGGATCGACCTGCGCCAGGTCGGGCAGGCCCCCGTATGGCGCCCCCAGCACGCGCGCGCGGTCCAGCCGCAACTGCTTGACGACATCCTGCGCCCAGGTCCGCGAGAACGTCTCGAAGGCGAGGATATCGACCGGGCGAGGGCCGAGCAGCGACCACAGCGCCATCTCGACCGCACCGGTGTCCGATCCCGGCACCACCCCCAGCACCCAATCGGGCGGCATCTCCAGCACCGCGCGCGACCGCTCGATCACCTCCAGGATGCGCGCCTTCGGTCCTGCCGCCCGGTGGCTGCGGCCAAGCCACGCCGCCTCCAGCGCCGCGAGCGACCAACCCGGCCGCTTGGCGCACGGGCCCGAGGCGAAGGCGGGGTTGGCCGGACGTCGGGCGGGCATGGCGGTGGCGGCGTGGTCCATGGTGGGAAGTCCTCCTGCGCCCGATGACTGCGTCCAATCCGTCGCTGCTGGCAAGCGGCCGCCAGCCCCGGGTGCGGTCGCGGGATTTGAGGAGGTGAGCGGCTCGTTATAATTCCGCCCCAATCCGTCTGAGAATAGGTCGGGTCCAACCGGACGAACCTTGTTTACGAGCCAACTGAAGCCATTCATTGATCCGATGAGACCAAGCACCGTTTATCCGCCGTCGGACGGCGACCCGACCGACGTGTCGACCCCGCCCCCGACCGACCAGAAGCTCGACTTCGAGCAGGCCCGCATCGCTGCGGAATTGCTGGGCGCCGGCGCCGGCACGGACCCGTTCGTTTCGGCCGTGCGCGCCACGCGCATGCCGATGATCATCACGAACCCGCGCCTGCCCGACAATCCGGTCGTGTTCACGAACGATGCCTTCTGCCGCTTGACCGGTTACAGCCGGGACGAGATCGTCGGCCGCAACTGCCGCTTCCTGCAGGGTCCGGAAACCGATCCGGACACGGTGAAGCGCATCCGGGCTGCGGTCTCGGCCGCCCGGCCGCTCGAGATCGACATCCGCAACCACCGCAAGGACGGCTCGCCGTTCTGGAACCGCTTGCTGCTGGCGCCCGTGCGCGACTCCGCCGGGCAGCTCACCTACTTCTTCGCCAGCCAGGTGGACGTGACGCTCGAGCGCGAGCGCTTGGCGGGCCTCGAAACCCACAATGCCGCCTTGCTTGCCGAGTTGAGCGACCGGTTGCGCATGCAGGAGGAAAGCGAGGCGCGGCTGCGTTTCGCCACCGAGGCCGGCCGCCTCGGGGTCTGGGAGCTGGACCTCGTCAGCGGGCAGTTCCAAGCCTCGGCCGGGCTCAAGAAGATGTTCGACCGGCTTCCCGCCGATCCGTTCACCTACGCCGACCTGTGCGACGCGATCCATCCCGACGACCGCGAGCGCATGCAGGCCGCCGCCGACGACCGCGTCCAGTCCGGCACCGATTACGCCATCGAGTTCCGGCTGCCGCGCCCCAACCTGTCGCCGCGCTGGGTCGAGCTGCGCGCCCAGGTCATGCGCGCCGCCGACGGCACCGCCTTGCGAATGGCCGGCACGACGCTCGACATCACCACCCGCAAGCAGTCCGAGACGCTGAGCCGCGCCTTGCTCGAACTCGACGACCAGTTCCGCTCGCTCGACGAGCCCAACGACCTCGCGTTCACCGCGGCGGAGATACTGGGCCGCACCTTGCAGGTGAGCCGGGCGGGCTACGGCACGATCGACCCGATCGCGGAGTCGATCACCATCGAACGGGATTGGAACATGCCGGGGATCGCCAGCCTGGCCGGCACCCTGCAATTCCGCGACTACGGCAGCTACATCGAGGATCTCAAGCGCGGCGAGACCGTGGTCGTCCCGGACGCCTACGGCGATCCTCGGACCGCGGCCACGGCGCACGAGCTGTTCGCAATCAGCGCCCAGGCGTTCATCAACATGCCGGTAACCGAGCAGGAAGGCCTCGTCGCGCTGCTGTATCTCAACCATGCGAGCGCCCGCGAGTGGCCGGACGAGGAGCTCGCCTTCGTCCGCGAGGTCGCGCAGCGGACCCGCATGGCCGTGGCGAGGCGGCGGGCCGAGCACGAGCTGCGCAGGCTGGCCGACTCGCTCGAGGCGCAGGTGGTGTCGCGCACCAAGGAGCTGATGGAAACCGAAGCCGCCTTGCGGCAGTCGCAGAAGATGGAAGCGGTCGGCCAGCTCACCGGCGGCCTCGCGCACGACTTCAACAACCTGCTGACCGGCATCTCCGGCAGCCTCGAGTTGCTGAAGGCGCGGGTAGCGCAGGGGCGCACCGGCGAACTCGACCGCTATCTCGGCGCCGCCCAGGGTGCCGCCAAGCGGGCGGCCGCCCTCACCCACCGGCTGCTGGCGTTCTCCCGCCGGCAGACGCTCGAGCCCAAGGCGACCAACATCAACCGTCTCGTGGCCGGCCTGGAAGACCTGATCCGCCGCACCGTCGGCCCGGCGGTCGAGGTCGAGACGGTCGGCTCGGCCGGGCTGTGGAGCACGCTGGTCGATCCCAGCCAGCTCGAGAACGCGCTGCTGAACCTGTGCATCAATGCCCGGGACGCGATGCCGGACGGCGGCAAGCTGACGATCGAGACCGGCAATCGCTGGCTCGACGAGCGCGGCGCGGTGGTGCGCGACCTGCCACCGGGCCAGTACGTCTCCCTCAGCGTCAGCGACACCGGCACCGGCATGCCGCCCGAGGTGATCGCCAAGGCATTCGACCCGTTCTTCACGACCAAGCCGATCGGCCAAGGCACCGGCCTCGGCCTGTCGATGATCTACGGCTTTGCTCGGCAATCCAGCGGCCAGGTGCAAATCTACTCGGAGGTCGGCCAGGGGACGGTCGTCCGCATCTACCTGCCGCGGCATCTCGGCGAGGCCGAAATGTCCGACATCGTGCCGGAGCTGGACGATGCGCCGCGCGCGACACGCGGCGAAACCGTGCTGATCGTGGACGACGAGCCGAGCGTCCGCATGCTGGTGGCCGACGTGCTGGGCGAGCTCGGCTATTCCGCGATCGAGGCCGGGGACGGTGCCGGTGGCCTCAAGGTGATCGAGTTCGAACACCCGCATCGACCTGCTGGTAACCGATGTCGGCCTTCCCGGCGGCATGAACGGCCGCCAAGTCGCCTACGCCGCCCGCCAGGCGCGGCCCGACCTCAAGATCCTGTTCATCACGGGCTATGCCGAGAATGCGGTGCTCAGTCATGGCCATCTTGACCCGGGCATGCGCGTCCTGACCAAGCCGTTCGCGATGGAGCAACTGGCGACGCGGGTCCGCGAGCTCATCGGCAGCTGACGGCCTCGCCCAGGCGAGTTAATGCGTCTGCACTAGTTGCCGGCCCGGATCGGCTCTGCTCGCGGCCGCGTGACGGAACCGTTGTATTTCGCCGTTTGGCGCCGGTTCTAGGTCAATCCGGGTAACGCATACCGACTACGCCGCACAACCCTCTGATGGTTGACGGCGTGAGTTGCCGCGAAGCTTACTGCGCGAACGTAATCGCCGTAACGGGACGGGCCCGAAGGCCTGTTGAGTCTCACCGTGTCCGCCCTTGACTGAGATCAGTATTGGCATGGGCCATACGTGATCATGGATAAATTTCAGAATCCGTCGCAAGACTTGGGAGATATTTGTCATGGCCAGCACGCCCATACGCGCCGCCGATTTCATCCAGTCGATCGGGATCTGCGCCCACATCGACGCGACCAGCTCGAGCTATGGTACCAGCGACGTCGCGGGTCAGATGTCCTATCTGGGCATCAACAACATGCGCGTCATGGCGCCAGGGTCGAACCTGCAACTTTATACTTCGCTCGGCCAGAAGGGCATCAAGTTCGACGTCATCTCGAACGACTTCAACTTGCAGCAGGACATGAGCCTGTTCGACAAGATCGCGCCCTACGTGACCTCGGTCGAAGGCGTGAACGAGCTCAACAGCTTCGGCTTCACCTATAACGGCCTGTCCGGCGCCGCAGGCGCCGGTGCGTTCCAGGCCGATCTCTACAAGGCGGTCCATGCCGACCCGAACCTCGCCAACGCGAAGGTGCTGCCGTTCTCGCTCTCGGTCGGATCCAACATCAACGGTTGGGGCGACGTATCGGCCTATGCCGACTATGGCAACGTGCATGGCTACGCCGGCCAGGGCGTGCCGCCCTATTACATGCTGGACTATGCAGTCAAAAGCATCACCACCACGCCCGGCAAGCCGGTGATGATGACCGAGACCGGCTACTACACCCAGAACGACGGCAATTCCGGCGTCACCGAGGACGTGCAGGCCAAGTGGATGCTCGACACCCTGTTCGAGAATTCGCGCAATGGCGTCGTCAGGACTTACCTGTATCAGCTCGAGGACGGCTATGCGACGCCGTCCACCGATCTCGAGAATCATTACGGCCTCTACAAGGTGGACGGCACGGCCAAGGAATCGGCCAACGTGCTGCATAACCTGACCACCATCCTGGCCGACACCGGCGCCAACGCCGCAACCTTCACCCCGGGCACGTTGAACTACACCGTGACCGGGATGAACCCCGATTACGGGTTCCAGCACGTGATCGCCAAGTCGAACGGCAGCTTCGACGTCGCACTCTGGTCCGAGCCGCAATTCTTCGATGCCGGCAGCTACAAGACCGCCGACGTGCCGGCCAGCACGGTCACGGTCAAGCTCGGCGGCACCTACAACGTGGACGTGTTCGACCCGATCAAGGGCACCGGCGCCATCGCCCACTACCAGGGGGTGACCTCGGTCGACGTGCAATTGGCGACCGACCCGCTGGTGGTCGAGGTCTCGCCGGTCGGGACCGTGACACAGGCCGCCGCACCCGCTCCCGCGCCGGTTGCCAGCCCAAAGCCGGCGACCCCGGTCACGGCGCCGGACGCGACCCCGGTCAGTGTCCAGGCCGTGACCCAGGCCGCGACATCTGTCTCCACCCCCGCCTCCACCCCAGCCCCCACCAAGATCGCGGCGCCGCCCGTCGCGGAGGTGACGACGCCCGTCGATGCCGCGCCGGCAATGGCGACCGATGCAATCCTTCCGGCCGATCCGATGTCCAACTCGGCGCCGGCCACAACCCCGGACACGCCCACAACCACCGCCACCACTGCGTCAGCCGCCCCGACTGTTCCGTCCGCGTCCGTCACCCCGGCGAGCCCGCCCACGACACAGTCCAAGCCGGTCATCGCCGCCCCGGCCGCGGCCGCGGTCGTAGCACAAACGGTCGACCCGGCACCGCTCGCGAGCCCAGTCACCCCTGCCGTCACCCCTGCCGTCACCCCTGCCGTCACCCCTGCCCCGGTCGTTGCGGCGACCCCGGCCGCGGTTGCAACCGTCACTGCCCCGAATGCCACGGCCGCCGCCTTGGCCGCTCCGGGAACGCCGCCCGCCGCCGCCTCGCCGTCGATCTCGGTCAGCTTCTTCAACGACGGCGTCGGCGCCGCGGTGGAGGCGCTGCGCAACCCGGGCGCCGCGTCGCCGACGGCACTCACCGGGTCTACGGCCGGCGCGCCCACGTCGACCGCCACACCCATCACCCCGCCTGGGGGCACGTTGAGCAGCATCACCGTCGGTGTTTCGGTCGATGCCGGGCCGGCCGACGGCCATTTCACCCTCAAGGTGGACGGCATCCAAGTCGGCGGAATCCAGGCGGTCAGCGCCTCGCACGCTACGGGCCAGAGCCAAGCCGTCACCCTCAACGGCCCATTTGCCGCCGCGCCCCACGCCATCACCGTCACCTTCTTCAACGACGCCGCAACCCCGGCCGCCGCGGCGGGCAACACCCCGGGGGCCGCGCCGGCGCCACGCCACCTCTACGTCGACAGCGTCACCGCGGGGGGCGTCACCAAGGCGGTCAACATGGCGGTGCCGCAAGCCGACCGGTTCAGCTTCACCACGCCCACCGTGATCGGCTCCGCCAGCAGCGCCGGGCTGGCGACGCTCGCGAAGGTGGAAGCGAATGCCACCGTGGTCGATGGCGGCCAGACCGGCGGCCAGACCCTCGCGGGCGGCACCGGGCGGGACCTCTTCGTGCTGCATGCCGGGGTCTCGGACGGCGACATGATCAGCAATTTCCAAGCCAATCCCGCGTCCGGCGACATCCTCCAGCTGACCGGCTATGGCGCCGGGGCGACCTTGACCCAGGTCGATGCCACGACCTGGAACGCCAGTTCCGCCAGCGGCGCGTTGCACGACACGATCCACCTCGGCAACTCGGCCGCCATGGTTCCGGCGAACGTCGTGTTTGCGTGACGGACACCCGGGTTGCGGGTCGGCCAAAGCGGAAAATCGCTTTTGTGCACTGCAGCAAAAATGTCTTGCGCGGGCGTCCAACCTGCCGTAAGACGCGCTTGCTGCACTGCAGCATCAGCAGAGACCAATGCGTCAGCCAAGGTCTCACAACGAAGGACCGCACCCAAATGTCCAGCACCGACAGCATGATGAATTCCGGCTCGCACGCTATCGAGCAGACCGTCGCCGACCTGAAGCAGGGCGTCGAGACGGTAACGACCGCCCAGGCCGCCGCCTCCGAGAAGGCGATGAAGGCCGCCAAGGACGTCGCCGCGTTCAGCCAGGGCAGCCTGCAAGCCTTGACCCAGGCGAGCCAGGCCTACGCCGCCGGGTCGCAAGACCTGTTCCGCCAGATGTTCGCCGCCAGCCAGTCGGCCTATGCCGAGGCGTTCAACAACGTCCGCGCGATCATGGGCGCCAAGACCGTCAAGGAGCGGATCGAGCTGCAGGCCAATTTCGCCCGCACCAGCGCCGTCCGCGCCGTGTCCGAGGCGAGCCGCCTCGCCCAGGCCGGCATCGAGCTGACCGAGAAGGCGTCGGCCCCGTTGCTGGCCCGCGCCACGGAAGCCGCCGAGACGTTCGGCCGCAACTAAAGCACAGCGTGGGCAGGCGGCCCGGACCCGTCCGGCTTGCCTGCCCAACGCCGATCACCTGAGGAAACGTCCTTCACGCCACCGGGCGACACCGCCCCTCGAAGGACGAAGTGCATGTACCAGGACGAACTCTCCCGCGAAGCCCGGCTGATCGCTCGCGGCTACGCCGAATACGCAAGCGACGTGGCCGCCGTCTGGACCAGCATCCGCGCGCTGTTCAGCTTCGGGACGCCCGGCCGGCGCTGACCGCTCCGATCCCGACCTCGCCGCACCCGGACGGCTCAATACTCCAAGCGCGCCACCGATCGGAGTTCCTCGGCGGTGCTGGTGCCGAAGCCGAAGAATTCGAGGTAGGCGGGGATCATCTCGAACAGCATGTCCGCGCCGACCTGCACCGGACAGCCCTTGGCGCTGGCGGCGCGCAGCAGCGGCGTGAACTCCTCCTTCATCACCACCTCGCCCACGAACGTGCCCGGCGCCACCCGCTCGATGTTGACCGGCAACGGATCCCCTGGGTTCATGCCCATCGGCGTCGCGTTGACGACGATGTCGTAGCCGGCCGGGTCGTCGGAACCGGTGCGGAGGTCGAGCGACGGGTAATGGGTGCGCAGGCGGCCCGCGAGCGCCTCCGCCGAGGCGGCATGCACGTCGAACAGACCGATCGCCGCCAGCCCCGCCGCGGCCAACGAGGCAGCGATCGCCGAGCCGACGCCGCCGGCGCCGATCACCAACGCCCGCGCGCCGTCCACGCGCGTGCCTTTGCGTTGCACGCCGCGCACGAAGCCTGACCCATCGAACATATCGCCCAGCAACGAGCCGTCCGGGCGCTTCAGCACCGCGTTGCATGACCCGGCGATCGTCGCCGTGGTCGTCAACTCGTCCACCAGCCGAGTCGTCGTCACCTTGTGCGGCATCGTCACCAGCGCGCCGTGCAGCGTGGTGATGCGGAACAGGCCGCGGAACAGCGCCTCGTAATCCTCGGGCCGCACCCCCAGCGGCACGACGACCGCGTCCACGCCGTGATGCTCGAACCAGGGATTGTAGATCATCGGTGCCTTGAACGACGCCGTCGGGTAGCCGAGATGCGCGATCACCTGCCCCTTGCCGGTGATCATCGGGACCGGCGGCCGGTCGGGGTTGCGGGCTGCATGGGCGTCTCCTTGGATTGACCGGTGCGCACTGCGCCCGAAGGTAATCAGCGTGCCGCCGCTCCGCCAGACCGAACCCGGCGGTGGTCGAGGTCCGGTCAGGCCAACACGGTCGCCAGCCGGAACCGGCGCCGCGCCCGCACTGCGCGCTCCTAGCCTTCGGCGGCGGGCTCCGGCATCGCGCTCACCTTCGAGACGCGCCGGCCGTCCATCTCCACCACCTCAAATCGCCAGCCCGCGAACACGATCCGGTCACCCGCCTTCGGCACCCGCCGCAGCAGCGCCAGCAGCAGGCCGCCCAGCGTATGATAGCTGCCCTCCGACGGCAGGTCCGGCAGTTCGAGCCGCGACTTGATCTCGTCCACCGGCATCGCTCCGTCCAGCAGCAGCGGCCCCGCCGTCGCGTCCGGCGCCGAGGGATCGGGTTCCGGCGGCCGCGCCTCGCCGACGATCGCCTGGAGCACGTCGGCCGCCGTGACCACGCCCTCGAAGCTGCCGTACTCGTCCATCACCAGGGTCAACCCGACCTGGTCGCCCTTCATCCGCTCCAGCGCGTCGAGCGCGGTGGCGGTGTCCGGGATCACCATCGGCTTCTGCAGCACCGCCGAGATCGACAGGTCGCCGCCCGCCAGCAGCCGGTCCAGCAGCAGCTTCGCCTGCACCACGCCAACCACGTTGTCGATGGCGCCTTCGCACACGACGAATCGGCTATGCGCCGCCTCGCGCAACGTCGCCACGATGTCGGCCCTGGGATCGCGGCGGTCGATCCAGGCCAGCTCGTTGCGCGGCGTCATGATCGCCCGCACCGGCTTGTCGGCCAGCCGCAGCAGGCGCTCGATCATCACCCGCTCCTCGGTCTCGAGCACGCCCTCCTGCGCGCCCTCGGCCAGCACCGCCTTCAACTCCTCCTCGGTGACGCCGGGCCGGTCGCCGTCATGGTGGCCGAACACGCGCAGCACCAGGTTCGAGGACTTGCCCAACACCCACACGACCGGACCGCCGACCTTGGCCAGCCACGACAACGGCCCGGCGATCGCCGCCGACACCCGCTCGGGTTGCCGCAAGGCGAGCTGCTTGGGCACCAGCTCGCCGATCACCAGCGTCAGGTAGGTCGTCAACACCACGACGATCGTCAGCGCCAGCGACTCCGCGAACGGGCGCATGACCGGGAAGGTTTCCAGCCAGGCGCTCAGCCGGCCGCTGATCCGGGCGCCGCCGAACACGCCGGCCAGCACGCTGACCAAGGTGATGCCGATCTGCACCGCCGGCAGGAAGCGTTGCGGATCCTCCGACAGCAGCCGGGCGACGGCGGCGCCTTTGACGCCCTGCCGCTCCAGCACGACCAGCCGGGCGCGCCGGACCGACACCAAGGCCAGCTCACTCAACGCAAACACACCGTTGAGTACCGATTAACAGGAGAACGATGATCAGTTCGAAACCGGCGCCCATGGCGGCACCCTATAGCCCGAATGCCGGCCAATGGCACCGCCCCGGTTCCCTCCCCCGCAGGGTTGCTCTACACCGCGGCCATGCGCACCGTTCCGCTCCTCGCCATCCTGCTCGGCGCCGCCGGGCTGATCCCGTTCATCGCCGGCAGCCTGGGCGCGACGATGCTGCAGGGCGACGGCGCCACGCGCTCGCTGCTGGCCCTGCAGGCTTATGCGGCGTTGATCCTTGCCTTTCTCGGCGGCGTGCATTGGGGCATCGCGCTGGACGCCGGCACCAACCAGGCGGAGCCGGTGCAGCGGGCGCGGTTCGGCTTGGGCGTGGTGCCTTCGCTGATCGGCTGGGCCGGCCTGCTGGTGACGTTCATCGGCCTGCCGCTGGTCGGGCTCGGGATCTTGGCGGCGGGGTTCATCGCGCTGACCATCGTCGAGGCGCGGGCCGACCAAGCCGGGTTGGTGCCGAAGCCGTACATGGCCTTGCGCTGGGGGCTGTCGATCCTGGTAATCCTGTGCCTGGTGTCGGTGCTGATCGTGCTGTCGTTCGGCGGCCACGTGGTATTGTAGCCGGCCGCAGCCGACCTTCAGGCGGCGGGCGGGAACCCGCGCACCGGAGCGGCGTCGGTCGTCGCCGTACCGGGAATCAGCTCGACCCGCAGGAGTGCCCGCTCCGGCCCGGCGTGCCAGGCCCGCATCGCCTCGGCATCCGCGAACCGGCCCGACGCCGGCAGGGGCCGCGCGTCCAGCTCGAAGGTCAACGCAGCGGCGCGGAACGGCCAGGGATGCAAGGTGAACCGGTCGCCGGCGCGGTCGAGCCGGATCGGCCGGGTGCCGCCGCTGCGGTCCGGCGCCTCGAGCGTCAGCGGGGTCGCCAACTCGCCGCACAACGCCAGCGACAGCGTGTCCGACAGCGACACGAACCCGGTATCGTGCACCAGCGCCGCCTCGTCGAGGCCGAGGCCGCGCGCCCAATCGGCCTGCAGCGCGGCCTGGGTTTCGAGGTAGTGGGTCGCCCCCGTGAAGTCCGCCTCGGACATGCGCGAGCGATCGGTAAACCGCGTGTAGATGACGCTGCCATGGCGTGAGATGAACAGCGCCACCCGGCGGCCCCAGGCGCCCAACGCCCGCTCGACGCCGCGCGCCCACATCGGCGCGTGGGTTGCGGCGCCGAGGGACCGGAACAGATGCGGCCGCGCGGTCGCCGGATCGAAGCTGGGCGCCGTTTCCCAGTCGAGCCAGCCGATGTCGTGCTGCTCGGCGGCCATCAGCAGCGGCTCCGGCAGCGGCTCGGCCCAGGCGCGCAGCAGCTGGCCCGACAGCCAGGCATGCGACGGCTGGCTGATGGCCAAGGCCGGCGCCGGGTCGTTGCGGAACAGCATGCGGACCTCAGAACACCGGCAGGTCGGGCATGGGCGTGCCGAACCACTTCTGCCACAGCGCGCCGAGCTCGCCGTTGTTCTTCGTGTAGTAGACGAAGGTGTTGACCCAGCGCAGCAGGTTGAACTGGTCCGCCCGCATGGTGATGCCGTTGGGCTGCCGCAGCAGGATGAACTTCTTCTCGATGGGCGCATCGGGGTTCTGCTTCATCACGCTGTCGAAGGTGATGCCGGTCTCGGCCATCGCGTCAACCTGCCCGGTCAGCAGCGCCTGGTAGGTGCTGGGCGTGTCGTCGAAGCGCATCATCTTGGCGGTGTTGCCGAGCGCCCGGGTCAGGATCACGTCCTGCACCGTGCCGCGCGGCACGCCGACGCGCAGGCCCTTCAGCTCGTCGATCTTGGCAATCGGCTTGCCCTTAGGGCCGTAGACGGTGTTCTCGATCGCGCTGTAGGGGATGGAGAACAGGACCTGCTTGGCCCGCTCCGGGGTGATGCCGAAGGTGGCCACGATCAGATCCACCTTGCCGGTGGTCAGGAACGGGATGCGGTTGGTGGACGTGACCTGCACCAAGTTGACCTTCACGCCGAGATATTGGCCCAGCAGCTTGGCCACCTCGATGTCGTACCCGTCCGGCTCCTGCTTGTCGTTCAGCAGGCCGTAGGGCGGCAAGTCGATCAGCACGCCGATGTTGATGGTTCCGCGCTTGAGGATATCGTCCACCGTCTGCGCCCGCGCCCGGCCGCCCAGCACGACACCGAGCAGCAGCGCCATGACGGCCAGCAGCACGTAGCGCACCCCACGCTTGATCCTCATTCGGTCGTTCCCCCTCATCGTTTGTAGGCCGAGCCGAGCCGGGTCTCGAGGCGGCGGCTCAGCAAGGTCAGCGGCCAGCACAGCAGGAAATAGATCAGCGCGACAGCCCCGAAGATCGGAAACGGCCGGAAGGTGGTGTTGTTCAGCAGCTGCCCGGCCCGGGTCAGCTCGACGAAGCCGATCACCGCCGCGAGCGAGGTCGATTTCACCAGATTGACCAAGAAGCCGACGGTCGGCGCGGTGGCCACCCGCAGCGCCTGCGGGAACACCACCCGCAGCATGCGCGGTCCGTAATGCAGCCCGAGCGCGCGGGCCGCCTCGGTTTGCCCGGCCGGCACCGATTGGATCGAGCCGCGCCAGATCTCGCCCAGGAAGGCGCCGGCGTTGAGGCTGAGGCCGAGCGCCGCGCTGATCAGCGGATCGAGGGCGATGCCCAGCATGTCGCTGCCGAAGAACACCAGGAACAGCTGCAGCAGCAGCGGCGTGCCCTGGAACACGCGGATGTAGGCGATCGCGATCCAGCGCAGCGTCCGGCTGTCCGACACCCGCATCAGCGCGATGCCGGCGCCGATCAGGCCGCCGCCGACGAACGCCAGCGCCGACAGCACGATCGTCCAGCGCGCCGCATAGGGCAGGAACCAGAGGTCGGCCCAGTGGAGCTGCCTCATCGCACGAAGCCCATCCGCGCGCCGCTCATCGGCTCGGCGTCCGGGCGAAGGCGAACCGCTCGACGCTGGCGAACACGCCGCTGAACAGCATCGACAGCGCGAAGTAGATCACCATGGCCACGATGTAGGCCTCGAAGCTGCGGAACGTGCGCGACTGGATGTCCTGCGCGGCCGCAGTCAGCTCGTCGGCCGAGATCACCGACACGATCGAGCTGTTCAGCATCAGCAGGATGAACTGGCTGCCGAGCGGCGGCAGCACCGCCTTCAGCGCCTGCGGCAGCACGATCAGCCGGAACGTCTGCAGCCGGTGCAGGCCGAGCGCACGGGCCGCCTCGGTCTGGCCATGGCCGATGCTCTCGATTCCGGCGCGCACGATCTCGATCGTGTAGGCGCTGCCGTTCAGCACCATCGCCAGCACGGCGCATGTGTCGGACTCGAGCCGGATGCCGAGCGAGGGCAGGCCGAAATAGATGACGAACACCTGCACCAGGAACGGCGTGTTGCGGATCAGCTCGACATAGGTGGCGATCAGGAAGCGCAGCCAGCGCGGGCCGCCGGTGCGCCCGAGTGCCCCGAATACCGCCAGGATCAGGCTGAGCACCATGGAGATCGCCGACAGCTCGAGCGTCAGCACGGTGCCCCAGAACAGCTCCTCGCGGTTGGCCCAGATGTCCTCGAAGTGGAACGTGTACGGCACGCTTGTCTCCCCTGGCCGGGAGTTAGCCAGGGGAACGGGGGGCGGTCAAAACCCGGGCGCGGCCTTACGGTGAAGCGCGGCTACCCCAGCAACCCCGCGACGAACCCCGGCAAGCCCGGCTGCCGCTCCCGCGCGCAGCGCGCGGCGTGCAGCACCGCCCGCACGGACGCCACGGCCTGGGCGAACACGCGGTTCACCACGACGTGGTCGAACTCCGCCCAGTGGCCGATCTCGTCCCGCGCGGCGGCCATGCGCCGGGCGATCTCCGCCTCGCTGTCGCCCTGCCGGCCGCGCAGCCGGTTCTGCAGCGCTTCCAAGGACGGCGGCAGCAGGAACACGCCCAACGTGTCGCCGGGCAATGCGGCGCGGACTTGGCGGTGGCCCTGCCAGTCGATGTCGAATGCCACGTCGCGCCCCGACGCCAGCGCCGCCTCGACCGGCGCCCGCGGCGTGCCGTAGCTGCGGCCGAACACCGTCGCCCATTCCAGCATGGCGCCGTCGGCCACCATGCGGTCGAACCCGGCGCGGTCGGTGAAATGGTAGTCGATCCCGTCCCGCTCGCCGGGTCGCGGCGCCCGCGTGGTGGCGCTGACGGAAAGGCTCAGCTCCGGCTCGTCGCCCAGCAAGGTCCGCAAGATGCTGCTCTTGCCGGTGCCCGACGCCGCCGCGAGCACCAGGCAGACGCCGCGCCGGTTCGGCCCCGCCGCCGCAGCCTCATTCGACATTCTGCACCTGCTCGCGCATCTGCTCGATGATCGCCTTCAGCTTCAGCCCGGTGGCCGTCAGCGGCACCGAGGCCGACTTGCTGCACAGCGTGTTGGTTTCGCGCACGAACTCCTGCACCAGGAAGTCGAACCGCCGCCCCACCCCCACACCCTCGTGCAGCAGCTGCCGCGCGGCGTCGATATGGGCGGACAACCGATCCAGCTCCTCGCGCATGTCGGCGCGGGTCGCGAGCACGGCGACCTCCTGGGCGATCCGCTCCTGCGGCAGTCCCGGCTGGTCGCGCAGCAGCCCGGCCAGGCTTTCCATCATCCGATCCCGCTGCAGCCGCGGCTGGTCGGCGGCCTCCACCTCGGCCTGGCTGCGCAACGCCGCGACCGTGTCGAGCTGGGTGCCGAGCAGCCCGGCGAGCCGTGCGCCTTCCTCCTGTCGAGCCGCCACCAGGCCCGCCAGCGCGGCGGCGAAGCCCGACCGGACCGCCGCCAGCGCCGCCTCGCCGACACCTTCCTCGGTGGCGGTCGGCGGCCGCATCACGCCGGGCAGCGCCAGCAGCAGCTCGGCCCGCGGCGGCGGCGCACCGGGGATGCGGGCGGCGATGGCGGCGGCCAGGTTCAGCAGGTCGTCCAGCACCGCCGGGTCGGCCACCAGCCGTTGCCGCTCCTCACGCTTGATGGCGAGGTTGGCGCCGACGTTGCCGCGGCGCAGCGACCGCGACGCCAGCTCGCGCAGCCCGGGCTCGAGCGCGTCGAACCCGGCCGGCAGCCGCATCTTGAGGTCGAGCCCGCGCCCGTTGACGCTGCGCAGCTCCCACGCCCAGGTCAGCCCGTTCTCGACCCCCTCGGTCCGGGCGAAACCGGTCATCGACGCTAAGGCATGAGATGCCAAGGCTTGGGACGCCAAGGCTTGGGATGCGCGGGCTTGGCTCAATTCTGCATCGCCTTCTGTCCCAGGGCCGCCTTCTGCCGCTCGTACTCGCGCCAGCGGGCGACGTTGCGCTGGTGCTCGGCATCGGTGCGCGCGAACACGTGCCCGCCCTGGCCGTCGGCGACGAAATAAAGCTCGTCGCCGCTCCAGGGCTGGGTCACCGCCTTCAGCGACGCGAGCCCCGGCATGCTGATCGGACCCGGCGGCAGGCCGGCGATCCTGTAGGTGTTGTAGGGATCGTCGCGGTCCAGCTCGGACCGGGTGATGCCGTGGTCGAGCACGCCGAGCCCGGCACTGGCGCCATAGACCACCGTCGGGTCGGATTGCAGCCGCATGCCGCGTCGCAGCCGGTTGAGGAACACGGCTGCGACGCGCGACCGCTCCTCCGGCCGGCTGGTTTCGCGCTCGACGATGCTGGCGAGCACCACCATCTGCTGCGGCGTTTCCAGCGGCGCCAAGTTGCCGCGGCGGTTGGCCCAGGCCTGTTCCACGGCACGCTCCATCGCCCGCTTGGCTCGCTCGACCACGGTGGTCCGGGCGGTGCCGAGTTCGTAGGAGTAGGTTTCCGGCAGCAGGCTGCCCTCCTCGGGCACCGGCGTGTCGCCCTCCAGCGCCGGAGCGCGGTCCAGCACGGTCACGACCTGCAGCGCCGTCAGGCCCTCGGGGATCGTCAGCTTGTGCTGCACCGGCTTGCCGGCCCGCAGCGTCGCCAGCACCATTCGCAGGCTGGCATGCGCGGGGAACGCCAGCTCCGCGCTGCGCAGCGGCCCTTGCCCGCGCGTCGCCAGCGCCGCCAGATGCAGCGTGGTCGGGTTACCGACCACCCCCTCCTTGGCCAGCAGCTCGGCGATCGCCTCGATGCTGCCGCGCGGCACGACGATGGCCTTGTTCTCCCGCAGCGGGCCGGGCAAGTCGTAGATCCGCACGATGAGGAAGCCGGCCCCGCCCAGCAGGAGCGCAGCCCCGCACAGCACGGCCAGAATGCGCAGCACGGGCGTCAGCTCGTCCGGAGCGGTGCGGCCGGGCTCACGCCACCCGCATCAAGCCGCCCGCATCAGGCGGCGCGCTTGAACAGGATGCTCGCATTGGTGCCGCCGAAGCCGAAGCTGTTGGACAGCGCGATCTCCACCCGCCGCTCCTGCGCC
The DNA here is from genome assembly GCA_963792675.1 of uncultured Alphaproteobacteria bacterium. GTDB lineage: Bacteria > Pseudomonadota > Alphaproteobacteria > Acetobacterales > Acetobacteraceae > JBBROS01. The sequence continues at coordinate 1,840,613 of CAWBWT010000002.1, read as the reverse complement.
TGCAGCGGGACCCGGTCGATGACGCTGTCGCGGCTGGGATTCTCAAGATTGAGCGTGGGCGGCACGACGCCGTCGCGGATCGCCAGCAGCGAGAAGATGCTCTCGACCGCGCCGGCTGCGCCCAGCAGGTGCCCCGTGGCCGACTTGGTGGACGACATCGCCACCGTCTTGCCGTCCTCGCCAAAGAAGCGCTCGACCGCCTGCAGTTCGAGGTCGTCGCCGAGCGGCGTACTGGTGCCGTGTGCGTTGATGTATTGCACGTCACCCGGCTGCAGGCCGCCGTTGCGGAAGGCGTTGCGCATCGCCCGATAGGCGCCCTCGTGGCCGTCTGCGGGTGCGGTGATGTGATGGGCATCGCCCGACATGCCGTAGCCGCACACCTCACCGTAGATCTTGGCCCCGCGCGCCTTGGCATGCTCGAGTTCCTCGAGCACCACCACGCCGGCGCCTTCGCCCATGACGAAGCCGTCACGGTCGCGGTCCCACGGCCGCGACGCTTCCGGCGGGCGGTCGTTGAACCCGGTCGACAACGCCCGGCTGGCGCAGAATCCGGCGATGCCGAGCTCGTTGACCGCGCCCTCGGCCCCGCCCGCCACCATCACGTCGGCGTCGCCCAGCATGATCAGCCGCGACGCGTCGCCGATGGCGTGCACGCCGGTGGCGCAGGCGGTGACGGCGGAGTGGTTCGGCCCCTTGAAGCCGTACTTGATGGAGAGGTGGCCGGACGCGAGGTTGATCAGCGCCGAGGGGATGAAGAACGGCGATAGCCGCCGCGCCTTGCCCTGCGACACCATCACGGACGCTTCGTAGATCGTGCCGAGGCCGCCGATGCCGGAGCCGATCATGACGCCGGTGGCGCATTTCGCGTCCTCGTCCGGCGCCACCCAGCCGCTGTCCTCGACCGCCTCGATGGCGGCCACCAGCGCCAGGTGGATGAAGCGGTCCATCTTCTTGACATCCTTGACCGCGATCCACTCGGCCAAGTCCAGGCCCCCTTCGGCCCGCGTCCCCGCCGGGACCTGTCCGGCGATCTTGGCCGTGAGTTCGGTCGTATCGAACGACTGGATCGCCTTGATCCCGCTTTCCGCGTTGATCAGCCTCTTCCAGACGTGCTCGACGCCTACGCCAAGGGGACAAGCGATGCCCATCCCCGTCACGACCACCCGACGCATTGGCGCGCCCCCTACCCTGGTTGACCCGACCGTGCGGTCTTACTCCGCCTTCTGCTTCTCGATGAAGTCGATCGCGTCCTTGACCGTGCTGATCTTCTCGGCCGCGTCCTCGGGGATCTCGACGCCGAACGCTTCCTCGAACGCCATCACCAATTCGACCGTATCGAGGCTGTCGGCACCGAGGTCGTCGATGAACGAGGCCTCGGGCGTCACTTTCGACTCCTCGACGCCAAGGTGCTCCACCACGATCTTCTTAACCTTGTCGCCGATCTCGCTCATGTTGTCCTCGTTGCTGTCCATCGTTGGCCGCCCTGCCGGGCGATGGGGGCCGACCCCGTACCGGAAGCGCGGCGCATATCACAGTTCTCGAAACCCCGCCAAGGCAGCGGGTGGCGGTCAACTCATCGCCATTCCGCCATTGACGTGGATCGTCGTGCCCGTCACCCAACCCGCCTCGTCGGAAGCGAGCCACGCCACCGCCGCGGCGATATCGGCCGGCTGGCCCATGCGGCCGAGCGGGATGGCGCCCAGCAGCTTGGCCTTCTGCTCGTCCGGCAGCACGCCCGTCATGGCGGTTTCCACGAAGCCGGGCGCCACGACGTTGACCGTGATGCCGCGGCTGCCGACCTCCTGGGCCAGCGACTTGCTCATCCCGATCAGCCCGGCCTTGGCGGCGGCGTAGTTGGCCTGGCCGCCATTGCCCGTTGTGCCGACCACGCTGCCGATACCGATGATCCGTCCGGCCCGGCGCCGCAGCATGCCGCGCAGCGCCGCCCGCGCCAGCCGGAACGGCGCCGTCAGATCGACGTCCAGCACGGTCGCCCAGTCCTCGTCCTTCATCCGCAGCGCGAGGCCGTCCTTGGTCATGCCGGCATTGTTGACCAGCACGTACAGCGGGCCCACCGCCGACTCGGCCGCCGCGACCAGCCCATCGGCGGCGGCCGGGTCGCGCAGATCGGCGGGGCAGACATGCGCCCGCTCGCCCAGCTCGGCGGCCAGCGCCTCGAGCGCATCGCGCCGTGTCCCGCTCAGCGCCACGGCGGCGCCCTGCGCATGCAGCACGCGGGCGATCGCCGCGCCGATGCCGCCCGAAGCGCCGGTCACCAACGCCGCCTTGCCGTCCAGCCGGAACATGCTCACAGCCCTTTCAGCACGGCTTCGATCTCGGCCGGAGTACCGGCCGCGGCGGCCCTCGCCTCGGGCGCGATACGACGCGCGAGGCCCGACAGCACCTTGCCGGCGCCGAGCTCGACGAAGCTGTCGACGCCCATGGCCATCGCCGCCAGGGTGCATTCCCGCCAGCGCACCGTGCCGGTCACCTGCCGCACCAGCAGGTCGCGGATCTCGTCCGGCGCCGTCACCCGCTCCGCTGTCACGTTAGCCACCAGCGGCACCACCGGCGGCCGCACGTCGGCCTCGCCGAGCGCGTCGCGCATGGTGTCGGCGGCCGGCGTCATCAGCGCGCAATGGAACGGCGCCGACACCGGCAGCAGCATCGCCCGCCGCACGCCGCGCTCCTTGGCCAAGGCCACCGCCCGCTCCACCGCCGCGGTGTGGCCGCTGATCACCACCTGGCCGCCGCCATTGTCGTTGGCGGCTTCGACCACTTGGCGCTCCTCGGTCCCGTCCTCGTGCACGAGCACGGCGGCGTCACGGCAGATCGCTTCGGCTTGCTCGAGCTCCACGCCCAGCAACGCCGCCATCGCCCCTTCGCCGGGCGCCACCGCCTGCTGCATCGCCGCACCGCGCCGGCGCAGCAGCGTCGCCGCCTCGGCCAGCCCGAACGCCCCGGCGGCGGCCAGCGCGCTGTACTCGCCGAGGCTGTGCCCGGCCACCACCACCGCCTTGTCCGCCAGCTTGAAGCCGCCCTCGTGCTCCAGCACCCGCAGCACCGCCATCGACACCGCCATCAGCGCCGGCTGGGTATTCTCCGTCAGCGTCAGCTCCTCGGCCGGCCCTTCGAACATCAGCTTGCTCAGCTTCTGCTTCAGCACCTCGTCCACCTCGCCGAACACTTCGCGGGCCGGGGCGAAGGCGGCGGCGAGGTCGCGGCCCATGCCGGTGACCTGGCTGCCCTGGCCGGGAAAGATGAATGCGTGAACGGGCATGGGGCGAAATGTTCCTGGAACAAGGCCGCGTCGGGCGGGCGTGACGCGCCGGGCGACCGGCGTGCGCCGGGCTAATGGCCTCCGGGGTAGAACGTGTCAACGCCGCGACGCCGCCATGACACTGGGTACGGCGGATGCGCCGTGCCGACGCTTTCGCTTGTCCGGCGCGGCACGCTGCCTGTAACATCTGCGTCATAAACCGCCTGGGGTGCCGCATGTGCCGTTTCCTCGCCCATCAGGGCGAGCCGATCCTGCTGGAAACGCTGGTCACCGCCCCCTGCCACAGCCTGATCCACCAATCGCTGCACGCCGCGGAAGGCAAGACCGAGACCAATGGCGACGGCTTCGGCCTCGGCTGGTACGGTGAGCGCGACACGCCGGGCCTGTATCGCGACGTGCGGCCGGCCTGGTCGGACGAGAACCTCCGCAGCCTGGCCGCGCAGATCCGCAGCCACACCTTCTTCGCCCACGTGCGCGCTTCGACCGGCACCGCCACCAGCCGCGCCAACTGCCACCCCTTCGCGCATGGCCGCTTCCTGTTCATGCACAACGGCCAGGTCGGCGGCTGGAACCAGGTGCGGCGGCGGGTCGAGGCGCTGATCCCGGACGCGCTCTACGCCGTCCGCACCGGCACCACCGACAGCGAGGCGATCTTCCTCGCCGCCATGGCGCACGGGCTCGAGCACGACCCGGTCGCGGCGGTGCGGCAAACGCTGACGGAGGTCAAGGCGGCGATGCGTGCGGCCGGCGTGGACGAGGCCCTGCGGTTCACGGCGACGCTGACCGACGGCGACACGATCTGGGCGTTCCGGTGGGCCTGCGACGCCCGCCCGGCAACGCTTTACTTCAAGCAGGACGCCAGCGGGCTGCGGCTGGTCAGCGAGCCGATCGACGGGCAGCGCGCCGGCTGGACCGAGGTGCCGCGGGGCTTCACCCTCATCTCCCGCCGCGGCGGACCGGTACAGCTCGAAGCCTCGATGCCTGAAATGGCGCAAGCCGCCTAACGCCGGCGTCAAGCCCGGCTTGTCGGGCCAGGCTTGTCAGGCCGGTCTTGTCAGGCCGGGCAGAACCTGCCGAAACTCCCGCTTGGCCGTTGCAGCAGGGGCGCGCATGAAATCTAGCCGGATGACCACATGGATCCTGATCGCCATGGTGCTCGGCATCGCCGCCGGCGCGCTGGTGCACGCGCAGTTCGACGACCCGGCATTCCGCAAGCTGCTCGCCGGCTACGTGTCCATCGGCAGCATGATCTTTCTCCGGCTGATCAAGATGATCATCGGCCCGCTGGTGTTCTCCACCCTGGTGGTCGGCATCGGCCACATGTCCGACGCCGGCGCCGTGGGCCGGGTCGGCGGCAAGGCCATGCTGTGGTTCGTCAGCGCCTCGCTGGTGTCGCTCACCCTGGGCCTGGTCCTGGTGGACCTGTTCCAGCCCGGCGCCGGCGTGCACCGCGTCGCAGCCGGCGTCGCCTCCGGCATCGACTCGCACGCCATGACGCTCGACGGCTTCATCAAGCACGTTTTCCCCGACAGCGCCGTGCGCCCGATGGTGGACAACGAAATCCTGCAGATCGTCGTGTTCTCGATCTTCTTCGGCGTCGCCTGCGCCTCCATGGGCAAGCGGGCGAGCCTGGTGCTGGAGGCGGTCGAGGGCCTGTCGCACATCATCCTGCGGGTGACCGGCTACGTGATGAAGCTCGCGCCGCTCGCGGTGTTCTGCGCCATGTCGGCGACCATCGCCACCAACGGCCTCGGCATCCTCGTGTCGTACGCGAAGTTCATGGGAGAGTTCTATTTCGGCCTGCTCTGCCTGTGGCTGCTGCTGGTGCTCGTCGGTTTCCTCATCCTCGGCCCAGCCGTGAAGCGGCTGATCTCGCTGGTGCGGGAGCCGTTCCTGCTCGCCTTCTCGACCGCAAGCTCCGAGGCGGCCTATCCGAAGATGCTGGAGCAGCTCGCGAAGTTCCCGATCTCGAGCAAGATCAGCTCCTTCGTGCTGCCGCTCGGCTACTCGTTCAACCTCGACGGCACGATGATGTATTGCACCTTCGCCAGCATCTTCATCGCCCAGGCCTACGACATCCCGCTCTCGCTCGGCACCCAGATCGCGATGCTGCTGACCTTGATGCTGACCAGCAAGGGCGTCGCCGGGGTGCCGCGCGCGTCGCTGGTGGTGATCGCCGCCACCCTGTCGCAGTTCAGCCTGCCCGAGGAAGGCCTGCTGCTGATCCTCGGCATCGACACCTTCCTCGACATGGGGCGGTCGGCGACCAACGTGATCGGCAACTCGCTCGCGACCGCGGTGGTAGCGAAGTGGGAAGGCCAACTCGTGATGGACGGCGAGGATCGCGAGATGGTCGGCGAGATGGAGCCGCAAGCGGCGTGACCCGGTCCGCGCTGGCCTCGCTCCTCTGCGCCCTGCTGGGCGCCTGCCCGGCGCTGGCCGAGGACGGGCCGTTGCTGACCGGGACGCTCGCAAAAATCCACGACCGCGGCACGATCCTGGTCGGCCGGCGCGAGAACACCGTGCCATTCTCGTTCGCCAATCGTGCGGGGCAGCCGGTGGGGTTCTCCATCGACCTTTGCCACGGCATCGCCGCCGACGTCGCGGCCGCGCTGCAGCGCGACTTGGTCGAGGCGGACGCGCCGAACTGGCAGTCCGGGATCCGCATCGTCTACGTGCCCGTCGCGGCCGATGCCCGGCTGCCGCTGATGACCTCGGGCGCCATCGACCTCGAATGCGGCTCGACCACCGCCAACGAGGAGCGCGCCAGGACCGTCGCGTTCTCGCCGGTGTTCTTTCTGGCTGGCACCAAGCTCTTGGTCCCGGCCGGCAGCGCGGTGTCGTCCTACCATGACCTCGCCGGCAAAACGGTGGCGGTGGGCGCCGGCACCACCAACCTGCCGGTCATCCAGCGCCTCGCGGCCACCACGCAGCCGGCGTTCAAAGTCGCCGAGTTTCCGAGCGTCGATGCCGGGTTCGCGGCGTTGGCGTCCGGCCAGGCCGACGCGCTCGCCTCCGATGACATCCTGCTGGCCGGCGAAGTGCTGGCCCATTCCACCGCGGAAACGTTCACGATCGTCGGCGACTACCTGTCGTTCGAGCCCTACGCGATCATGCTGCGCCGCGACGATCCCGACTTCGCGGCCGTGGTGCGGCAGAGCTTCGCCCGCATGGCCGAATTGGGCACGCTGCGGACCCTCTACAACCGCTGGTTCACCGAAAAGCTGCCGGGCGGCGGCCCATCGCTGAACCTGCCGATGAGCGCGCATTTGGCCGAAATGTACCGGGCGCTCGGCCAGCCGGACTGACCGCGGCTGGACGCACCCATGTCAAGCTGCAGGCGCATCGGCTCCCTGGCGCGTCAGCTCGCGGGCGCCGCGGCGAGCAGGTTGATGCGCTCGGCCAGTTGCGCGGCCGTTACCGGCTTGCGCAGCAGCGTGAACGCGCCGCTCGTCTCCCCGTCCGCTGCCAGTTCCGCTGCCTTGGTGGCGTAGCCGGTCAGCAGCACCGCTGGCAGGCCGGGCCGCCGCCGCTTCGCCTCGCTGATGACGGACAGCCCATCCATGCCCGGCATCGAGAAGTCGGAGACCAGCACATCGACCCGCTCCCCGGCGTCCAGCAGGCTGATGGCCGCGGCGCCGGACTCGACTGGGAGAACCAGAAGGTTGCTCGACTCCAACTGCTCCGCAAGGATCTCGCGCACGATCTCGTCGTCATCGACCAGCAGCACGCGGACGCGCGGACCTACCGTGTCGCGTCGCTCCGTCGTCGCCTCGGCCGCGTCGTTGCCCGTTTCGTTTGCGCCTGCCGGGAACCAGAGCGACACCGTGGTGCCGCGCCCCGGCGCGCTCTCGATGTTCAACGCGCCGCCGGACTGCTCGCTGAACCCTTTCGCCATGGCGAGGCCCAGCCCGGTCCCCTTGCCTTGCCCCTTGGTGGTGAAGAACGGCTCCGCGACCCGCGCCAGCACCTCGCCCGGAATGCCGGAGCCGGTATCAGTGACAGTCAGGCGCACGTAGCGGCCTTCGGGCAGCGCGTCCGGACCGGACGGCGCCGCGGCGACGTTGCCCGACCGGATCTCGGGCGCGGCGGTGAACGTCAGCACCCCGCCATCCGGCATCGCGTCCCGCGCGTTGGTGGCGAGGTTCACCAGCACGGTCTCGAGCTGGCTGCGGTCGGCGAGCAACGGCGGCAACTCCGCGGCCGCCTCGACCCGCACCTCGATCGCGGCGCCTAGGGTGTGCCGCAGCATCTCCAGCATGCCATGCAGCAGAGGCGCGGTCGGCACGGTTTCGGTCCGCAGGTCGCCCCGCCGCGAAAAGGTCAGCAGCCGGCGCGTGATCGCGGCGCCCCGCTCGGCGGCGTGGACCACCATGCTGGCCCGTCGGCGCACGCTCACCGGGTTGTTGGGTGTCTCCTCGATCAGCCCGGCCCCGCCCTGCACGGCTTGCAGCACGTTGTTGAAGTCGTGCGCGATGCCGCCGGCGAGCTGGCCGAGCGCCTGCATCCGCTCGGCATGCGCGGCACGAACCTGCGCCGCCTCGCGCGCGGCCACCTCGGCTTGTACCTGCTCCTCGAGCGCCTCGTTGAGCTGGCGCAGGCTTGCCTCGCTGTCGCGCAGCGCCGCCTCGGTTGCACGTGTCTCGGTGACATCCATCGCCATGCTGACCAGCACCTGCCGGCCCTGCGCGTCACTGCCGGTCGTCGCCGCACGGAACAGCCAGCAACGCATCTCACCCGAAGCGGTGCGCACGAGGCATTCGCCGCCGCCCTCCGCGGGCGTCGCGCCGGCAGGCGCACCCGCAGCCGCCGCCCGCCCTGCCTCGGCGCCGAACGCCCGTTCGGCCCAGGCGGCGGTGGTCGGGATGTCGGCGAGCGTGTAGCCGGTGAGCTGCGACCAGCGCTGACTGAGGTGCAGCACGCGTCCGTCCTCGTCATGCACCATCATCGGGATGGGCGCGTGCTCGACGATCCGCTGCAACTGCGCCTCGTTTCGCCGCACCCCGTCCTCGGCGGCGCGCTGGGCGGTGACGTCGGTGAGCGATTCGAGCACCTGGACCCGGCCGCCCTCATGCCGGCGCAGCTCCTTGCGCGCGATCGCCACCAGGCGGGCGCCGCTGCGGGTGCGGTGCTCGAGGTCGCCGACCCATTTGCCGTCCTGTTCCAGCGTCGCCTCGATGACGGCCAGCGGCACCGGAAAGCGCGTCTGCAGCAGCTCGTGGGAGTGGCGCCCTACCGCCTCGGCCGCGGTCCAGCCGTAGAGCCGCTCGCAGCCAGCCGACCAGTGACGGATCGTGCCATTGGGATCGCGGGTCAGGAAGGCGCCGAGGTCGATGGTGGCCAGCAATTCGCGCTGCTCGGCCTCGGCCAGTGTCCGCTGCGTGAGGTCGCGGATGATGCCGACCCGGACGTCCCGCCCCTGGTAGCGCAGCGGACGGCTGTAGGTACTCGGCCGGAAACCGGGAGCCGTCGCGGCGCAAGCCGACCCCCTCATACGCGATAACCTCGCCGCGGGCGGACTGCTCGCGCGCCATCTCGCGCGTATCGGGCGCGATCCACTCGAACATGTTGCTGCCGATCATGCCAGCGGCGGCCGGAAACCCGTGCATCTGCGCCATGGCTTCGTTCGCATGAACGATCACCCCATTGTCGCCGATGGCGATGCCGTCGGGGGCGCCGTCCGCGAGGGCGCGCCAGCTTTCCTCGCTGGCATGCAGCGCGCGCTCGGCCTCGCGAGTCCATGTGAGGTCGACCGCGAACACCGTGGCCCGGTGCGGTCCCCCCGGCAGCACGGCCGCGGTCATCATGAGGCTGAGCTGCGTTCCGTCAGCATGCTGCACCGATCGCTCGAATGGCGGGCAGCGTCCGTCCGGCGACTGCAGCAGCGCGGCCGCACGCTCGGCGTCCCAGTTCACCCAGCCCGCCTCGACCTCGGCCGTCGTGACGCCGAGCAGGCGCAGGAACTCCGCATTCCCCTGCTCGATCCGGCCATCGGCGTCCGCCCAGGCTTGGCCGATCGGACTGGCCTCGAACACGGTCCGCCGTTCGGCGTCGCGCTCGGCCAAGTCGGCGGCGACCTGCCGTTCCAGCTCGGCCCGGCGTCGCATCGCCGCTTCGGCGGCCACGAAGCTGCGTCGGAGCGATTCGAACTCGGCGATCGCGGTCGAGCCGGGCGGCAGCGCGGCGGTGCCAAGCGCCCCCTTGCTGCCCGCCGCCACGGCGCGGGCGCACTCTTCGAGACGGCGCAGCGGCTGCACTAGGCCGTAACCTGCGAACAAGGCCAGCAGCGTCCCGAGCGCAACCGCCGCAGCCCCGCCAGACACGAGGCCGAACAGTTCCTTGCGCGGCGCAGCGTCGAGCGAGGCCGCCGCCTGCGCCACGACCAGGTTCCAGCCCGGTGCGGACGGGACGGCATTGAAGGCGAACACGTACGTGACGTCGTCGAGCGCCTTGCCGCGGTACACCCCCGCAGCAGCGCCTCGCCAATTGGCTGCATTCTCAGCCGGCACCTCACGGCCCGTCGCCGCGTCGTGCGCCGCACCCGAGCGTGCGACGACTACGTTATTCGCGTCCGTGACCGCTGCGAAACTCTCGGGCGGCAGCCCCTGCGCGTTGAGCAGCCTGCGGACGCTGTCCACATAGATCCCGGCGATTACGTCCAGAACCGGCTTGCCGTCCAGCTCCGGCACCGGCACTCCGATGGCGAAGCCCGAGCGCCCGGTTTGCGTGTTGGTGATGAGGTTGCCGACCGCGGGCTTACCGGTCGCGAAGAGCACGTCGGTCATCGCGCGAGCCGTCACCGGCGGCGGCGGTGTGCCCAACGGAATGCGGGTGTTCAGCAACGCGCTGCCGTCCTTGGTCCCGATGGCGACGGCCGTGCTCATCTGGTCGGCAACGATCTTGGCGTGGGTGTAGATGGCCGGCAGATCGAGCGCCGATGGGTCTTTGAGCGCCGGTGAGGCGGCGAACGCCGACAACACCGCGAGCTGCCCGGCGATCTGCCGATCAAGCGCCAAGGCCAGCGCCTGCGCCGTTTGCCGCAGGCGCTCGACCGCGAGGTCCTGCTCGCGCCGGGCCAGACGCTCGATCGACAACCCGGCGGTCAGCAAAGCCGGCAGCAGCACGGCCAGGAGCACCCCGACCAGAACGGCGCCCAAACGGAGCCGAGGCAGCCTGGCATCGTCGTCAGCCGTCTGCTCGTGCCAAAACGTGGACTTGTCGGCACTCACATGCCGGACCGGCTGCTGGACGGGGATAAACCACATTCGGAACGAACCTGCGGCCACTATACCGTGATGGACTTATCTTGATCCGCGTCAAGAGTGAATGAACAATCGACGCCGTCTCAGTTTTGCTGCGTCGGTGCGGCAACGAGACGCTTGCGTTTTCCGGCCATCGGAGTATAGGCCGCGCCTCCCTGCTGGGGCGGCGGCATCCGCCCCGGCTATGCCCATTTCCGGGCCGACACCAGCCATAGGGGTTCAAATGCCGTTATATGAATGCGTGCTGATCGCACGCAACGACGTCACGCAACAGCAGGTCGAGACCGTCGCCGACACCATCGGCTCCGACCTCGAGACCGATGGCGGCGCCGTCCAGAAGCGCGAATACTGGGGCCTGCGCAGCCTGGCCTACCGTGTGAAGAAGAACCGCAAGGGCCACTACATGCTGCTCGGCCTCGACGCCAAGCCCGCCTTCATCACCGAGATGGAGCGCCGGCTCAGCCTCAACGAGGACGTGCTGCGCTTCATGACGCTCCGGGTGGACGAGATTACCGAGGAGCCGAGCGCGATCCTGACCCGCAAGTCCGACGACCGCGAGCGCAGCTTCCGCGGGCCGAAGCCGGCCGGGCGATTCGAGAGTGGCCGCAAGCGCGGCTTCGACGACCGCGAGGAGTTTCGCGCCCGCGACCCGCAGGAATTTAGCCCCGGCCGCGACGGCGGGGAGGAGTAGACCATGTCCGATCGTTCCGAGCGTCCCGCGTCCGAGGGTGAGGAGCGCCGCGGTGGCGGGGGTGGCGGCGGTGCGCGTCGTCCGTTCAACCGCCGTCGCAAGAGCTGCCCGTTCAGCGGTCCGAACGCCCCCAAGATCGACTACAAGGACGTCCGCCTGCTGTCTCGCTTCCTGAGCGAGCGCGGCAAGATCGTGCCGAGCCGCATCACCGCGGTGTCAGCCAAGAAGCAGCGCGAGCTGGCGACCGCCATCAAGCGCGCCCGCTTCCTGGCGCTGCTGCCCTACGTCGTCGCCTGAGGAACCCGGATCATGGCAGCCATTGAATTGATCCTCCTGCAGCGCGTCGACAAGCTCGGCCAGATGGGCGACGTGGTGAAGGTGAAGCCGGGCTATGCCCGCAACTTCCTGCTCCCGCAGAAGAAGGCGTTGCGCGCCAACAAGGGCAACCTCGCCCAGTTCGAGCAGCAGCGCGCCCAGCTCGTCGCGCAGAACCTCAAGCGGCGCGAGGAAGCCGAGCGCCTGTCCGAGCGGATGGCCGGCCTGCAGGTCGTGATCATCCGCCAGGCTGGCGAAAGCGGCAGCCTGTATGGCTCGGTCTCCGCACGCGATATCGCCGACGGCTGCACCGAGGCCGGCATGACCACGGGCCGCAGCCAGGTGATTCTGGAGCAGCCGATCAAGACCCTGGGCCTGACCCCGGTCCGCGTCGTGCTGCACCCCGAGGTCAACCTGTCGGTCACGGTCAACGTGGCCCGCTCGGTCGAGGAAGCCGAGAAGCAGGCCCGCGGCGAGCAGGTCGGCCAGGCCGCGGAAGAGGACGTCGAGCAGGAAAGCGACCTCGAACTCGGCGCCGCCCTGGCCGAAGCCGGCGGCGACCGCGATCGCGACCGCGAGTAGCACGGCGAGCATCGATCCGCGGGCGGCCTCCCTGTTCGGCGCGGACAGGCAGGCCGCCCGCCCCCCTGTCTAAAAATTCGTTGCCCTCCCGGTCGCGTGAGCGCTACCGTTTCCCATACGATCGACCCGGGAGTGAACCCGGGCATCCCTGGGGGACGACCATATGGGACTGTCACGCCGCGGCCTGATCGGCTCCGCTTCGGCCCTTGCCGCCTCGCCCATCCTGCCGGCCCGCGCGCAACGCGGAAAAATCCGCATCGGCGTCCTGAACGACCAGTCCGGCCCGTATCGCGACACCACAGGCGGCACCTCGGTCGTGTGCACGCGGCAGGCGGCGCTCGATTTCGGCGACCACGGCTTCGATGTCGAGGTGCTGAGCGCCGACCACCAGAACAAGCCCGACGTCGGCGCCACCATCGCCCGGCAATGGATCGACAATGACGGCGTCGATGTGATCGCCGACGTGCCGACTTCGTCGGTGGCGCTCGCGGTCGCCGAGGTGTGCCGGCAAAAGGACAAGATCCACCTCAATGCCAGCGCCACCGCGGTCGCGCTGACCGGCGAGCAGTGCAGCCCCAACACGATCGTCTGGAGTTTCGACACCTACATGATGGCGGTGTCGTCCGGCGCCGCCGCGGTCAAGGCCGGCGGCGATTCCTGGTTCTTCGTGACCGCCGATTACGCGTTCGGCCACTCGCTGCAGGATCAGACCACGATTCAGGTCAAGCAGGCGGGCGGCACGATCAAGGGCTCCATCAGCTACCCGTTCCCGAACACCACCGATTTCTCCTCGTTCCTCACCCAGGCACAAGCCTCCGGCGCCAAGGTGCTCGGGCTCTGCAATGCCGGCGGCGACACCGTCAACAGCGTCAAGCAGGCGTCCGAGTTCGGCTTGCCGCAGCGAGGCATGCGCATCGCGCCGATGCTGATGTTCATCACCGACGTGCACGCGCTGGGCTTCGACGTGGCGAGCGGCCTCACCTTGACCGAAAGCTTTTACTGGGACCTCAACGACCGCACCCGCGCCTTCACCAAGCGGATCCTGCCGAAGACGCCGCGCAACTACCCGAACCAGGCGCACGCCAGCAGCTACTCGAGCACGCTGCACTACCTCAAAGTGGTGGCCGACATGGGCGTTGCCGAAGCCAAGCGCAGCGGCGCCGCCACGGTGCAGCGGATGAAGCAGATGCCGACCGAGGACGACGCCTTCGGCCGCGGCAGCATCCGCGCCGATGGCCGCGGCCTGTTCCCCGCCTACCTGTTCAAGGTCAAGACCAAGGAGGAAAGCAGCGGCGAGTGGGACCTCTACAAGCTGCTCGCGACCACCCCCGGCCCCGACGCCGCCCGCCCGCTCGCCGATACCGGCTGCAAGATGGTCCGATCCTAGGCAGAAGGTCCGCGCAGGAGGCGTAGGGCCAGAGCTCCTGGTTCGAAAGCCCTGGCCGCTCCTGGCCCGGATCGTGCACGTTCGGGCAGCAACGCCATCCAGGAGCCGCCATGCCTGTCAGCCTCGACCGCCGCTCGTTCGCCTCCCTCGCTGCCGCCGCAGCCGCCATGCCGGGCGCGGCCTTCGGCCAAGGCAATGCCGACGCGCCCAAGGTGCTGAACGTCGGCACCGGCGGCGCCTTCACCTCGATCGATCCGCACTACCACAACCTGACCCCGAACAACGTGATCGCCTTCCACCTGTTCAACACGCTCGTCGGCCTCGACGCCAACTACCGGCCGGTGCCGGAACTGGCCGAACGCTGGACGGCGGTGGACGACCGCATCTGGGAGTTCAAGCTGCGCCCCGGCGTCGTGTGGAGCGACGGCACCCCGTTCACGCCGGACGACATCCTGTTCACCTTCGAGCGGATTCCGACGGTGGTGAACAGCCCGTCGAGCTTCAACCAGGCGATCAAGCCGGTGGCGCGGATCGAGGTCGTCGATCCGCTGACGATCCGCATGCACACCAGGAACCCGGAGCCGCTGCTGCCCTATTTCCTGGCTCAGCCGCGGATCATCAGCCGCAAGCACGGCGCAGGCATGACGACGGCCGACTACAATTCGGGCAAGGCAGCGATCGGCACCGGCCCCTACGTGATGGACAGCGTGGTGCTGGGCGACAAGATCGTGTTCAAGCGGAACGAGCGATTCTGGGGCCCGAAGCCCTATTGGGACGTCGTCAACTACCGCCTGATCAGCAACGGCGCCTCGCGCACGGCGGCGCTGCAGGCGGGCGACGTTGATATCATCGACCAGGTCAGCACGCGCGACGTCGCCTTGCTGCAGAAGGACCCGAAGCTGACGATCCTGGCGCCGGCCGGGCAGCGGCTGATCTATCTCGCGCTCGACACCCAGCGCGAAACGACGCCATTCGCGCTCGACGCATCCGGCAAGCCGATGGCGGAGAACCCGCTGCGCAAGCTCAAGGTGCGGCAGGCGCTGTCGCTGGCGATCAACCGGGCGGGCATCAAGTCGCAGATCATGGACGGGTTCGCCGCCCCGTCCGGGCAGTTGCTGCCGGAGGGTGCGGTCGGCTACACGCCCGACCTGACGCCGGACCCGTATGATCCGAACCGGGCCAAGGCGCTGCTGGCCGAGGCTGGTTACCCGCAAGGTTTCCAGTTGACGCTGGCCGGAACCAACGACCGCTACGTCAACGACAAGCAAATCCTTGAGGCAGTCGCGCAGATGTGGACGCGGATCGGCGTCAAGACGGCGGTCAACGCCATGCCGGCCAGCGTGTTCTTTTCCGAGGTCGCGCGCGACCTGTATTCCGTCAACCTGGCCGGCTGGGCCAGCGACACCGGCGAAGCCAGCACCAGCCTGATCCAGATCTGCGCCTCGGTGAACCCGGAGAAGGGCCGCGGCGCGCAACCGAAGCCGTCGCATTTCGCCCGCGACGACATCGATGCCGTGATCGAGCAGAGCCTCGCCACCTTCGACCCGACGGCCCGGGAGGCGCTCTACATCAAGGCCGAGAAGATGACGATGGCCGAGCAGGGCTTCATCCCGCTGCACCACCAGGTGAACATCTGGGCGATGAAGAAACGCTACTCGCTGCGGCCGCGGCAGCAGGAAGGCATCCGCTCCTACGAGGTGGACTACAACGCGGACGCGTAGCCAGACGCCTCTGCCTCCGCCTCTACGTCATGGCCGGGCTTGACCCGGCCATCCCCAACCCGTTCTACCGCCCCGTAGAACGCAAGGCGATATCTTTGCCCCGCTCATTGGCAGGCGAGGCATTCCTCGTAGTTCGCGGTCACCGGCGCCGTGGCCGGAGGAGCGGCCGGCACGGCCGGTACCCCCATCAGCTCGGACGGGCGCACCACTTTCTCGCTGACATTGTCGGCACGCTGGATCGACAGGCTGCGGCAATAATAGAGCGACTTCACGCCCTTCTTCCACGCCATCATGTGGATCTGGTGCAGGTCGCGCTTGTGCACATTGGCCGGCAAAAACAGGTTCACCGACTGGCTTTGGCAGATGAACGGCGTGCGGTCGGCGGCGTGCTCCACCACCCAGCGCTGATCCAGCTCGAACGCGGTGCGGTAGACCGCCTTTTCCGCCTCGGTCAGGAAATCCAGATGCTGCACGCTGCCCTTGTTCAGCGTGATGGACGACCACACGTCGTCGCGGTCCATGCCCTTCTCGGCCAGCAGCTGCTGCAAGTGCCGGTTGCGCACCGTGAAGCTGCCGGACAGGGTCTTCTGCAGGAACACGTTGGCGGCGATCGGCTCGATCCCCGGGCTGGTGTTGCCGGCGATGATGCTGATGCTGGCAGTCGGCGCGATCGCCATCTTGTTGGAGAACCGCTCGCAAACGCCATACTCGGCGGCATCGGGGCAGGCGCCGCGCTCTTCGGCCAGCATGCGGCTCGCTTGGTCGGCCTGGGCGCGGATGTGCTTGAACATCCGCTTGTTCCACACCTTCGCGATCACGCCCTCGAACGGCACTTTCTGAGATTGCAGGAAGCTATGGAAGCCCATCACCCCGAGCCCCACCGAGCGCTCGCGCATTGCCGAGTACCGGGCGCGTTCCATACCGGGCGGCGCGCGGTCGATGAAGTCCTGCAGCACGTTGTCGAGGAAGCGCATGATATCCTCGATGAACAGCGGATGGTCCTTCCACTCGAACCAGGTCTCAAGGTTGACGGATGACAAGCAGCACACGGCGGTGCGCTGCTCGCCATGCTGGTCGATACCGGTCGGCGAGCGTGATCTCGCTGCATAGATTGCTGGTCTTGACCTCGAGTCCGGCCAGCTTCTGGTGCTCGGGCCGGGCGTTGTTCACGTGGTCGGAGAACACGAGGTAGGGCTCGCCGGTCTCGATCCGCGCGGTCAGGATGCGGATCCACAGATTGCGCGCCGAGATCTTGCGCACCACGGTGTGGTCCTTGGGCGATAGCAGCGCCCACTGCTCGTCCGCCTCGACGGCGCGCATGAAGGCGTCGCTGACGAGGATGCCGTGGTGCAGGTTGAGCGCCTTGCGGTTCGGGTCGCCGCCGGTCGGACGCCGCAGCTCAGAGAACTCCTCCACTTCGGGGTGCGAGATCGGCAGGTAGACGGCCGCCGAGCCGCGCCGCAGCGAGCCCTGGCTGATGGCGAGCGTCAGGCTGTCCATCACCCGGATGAACGGGATCACGCCGGAGGTCTTGCCGTTCTGGCCGACCTTCTCGCCGATCGAGCGCAGATTGCCCCAATAGGACCCGATGCCGCCGCCCTTGGACGCCAGCCAGACGTTCTCGTTCCACAGGCCGACGATGCCCTCGAGGCTGTCGGTCGCCTCGTTGAGGAAGCAGGAGATCGGCAAGCCGCGCTGGGTGCCGCCGTTGGACAGCACCGGGGTGGCCGGCATGAACCACATCTGGCTGATGTAGTCGTAGATGCGCTGCGCATGGGCGTGGTCGTCGCCGTAGTAGCTGGCGACCCGGGCGAACAGGTCCTGGTAGTCCTCGCCGGGCATCAGGTAGCGATCGTCGAGCGTGGCACGGCCGAAATCGGTCAGCAGCGAGTCCCGCGTACCGATCCACGCGAACTTGGTGGCGTCCCGGCATCTGCACTGCATCAAGCACGGCGTGGTCTCCTAGGGGATGATCTGGCATACCACGACCTTACAAGATGTTGTTGGTCAGCGGCAAGATCGAATACAAGATGTTGATCTGTTAACCGGGCCTTCGATCAGATCGGCGACTCCGGCGACCAACCCGCCGCTCCCCAACTTGGCCAACCGTTCCGTGTCGCGTCCAGCGGATTGCGCGTCCTGGCCACGCCGTGTTGCGCTCCGGCAACAGAGACAGCTGTCCTAGAGCAGCCCTGAGCCGGTCCTCGATCAAGCGACTCGGTTCGGTCGGATGCTGTCCTAGGTCGCCAGCATGGCATCCAGTTTCTTGGACCGCTCCAAGGCCACCAGATCGTCGCAGCCGCCCAGGTGGCGGCCGTCGATAAAGATTTGCGGCACGCTCGTCCTGCCGCCCGCCCGTTGCGCCGCTTCCTGCCGCGCCGCGCTGCCCTGCGGCGCCTTGATCTCCTTGAACGGCACACCCTTGTCGGTCAGCAGATCAACGGCCCGCTCGCAATACGGGCACCATGGCTGTGTATAGATCTCGATGTGCGGCATTTGTTTTCGCCCTCCTGACAAGATATCGCTTGCTGCCGGCCCGTTTTCCAGGCCCGCGGGTTACCGCACCCGAACGGATCAGCCCAAATCCGGCCCAGCAACGCGCGCCACCGCCAGCACGTCGACACCACCGACGCCGGCCGCCAGCAGCACGCGCGTGCAGGCTTCCGCGGTGGCGCCCGTCGTCAGCACGTCGTCGATCAACAGCACGCGCGCATCGGCCAGGATTGCCCGCCGTCGCGGGTTGACGGCGAATGCGCCGGTCAGCGCGGCCTGCCGCTCCGCCGGCGGCAGCGTGCCGAGCGGCACCGTCGCCCGCACCCGGCGCAAGGCGTCCAGCACCGCCGGCAGCCGGGCAGCCGCGACAGCGCCCGGGCGAGCAGGGCGGACTGGTTGTAGCGCCGCGACAGCAGCCGCCACCGGTGCAGCGGCACCGGCACCAGCAGGTCGGCCCGCGCCAGCAGCGCGGCGCCGGCCCGCTCCAGCATCGGCGCCAGCGCCTGCGCCAGCTCGGTCCGGTCGCCATACTTGAACGGCAGCAGCAAGCGCCGGGCCTGGTCGTCGTAGCGCAGCGCCGCCCGCCCCTGCTCCCAGCTCGGCGGCCGGGCGATGCACGCATTCGCAAACCATCGACGTCCCGGCCGGGGCGGCCGCGAACGGTGCGCCGCATACCGTGCAGCACGGTGCGGTGATGAACCCGACCCGGCGAAACACGCCGAACAGAACTGGCCCGGACCGGCCACCGGCTGCTCGCATGTCAGGCACTGCGGCGGCAGCAGGACGTCCAGCACCGCGCGGCCGCCGCGCCGCGCCGCGCGAGCGGCAACATGGCGCCCGCTCGCCAGAAGGTCAGACGCCGAACGCAACCGTCCCGTCGCGCCCGATCTCGTTGACCAGCTCGACCTCCCAGCTCAGGTAGGCGTGCATCGCCGCCTCGATGCCCGAATTGCGGTCGTATGGGCGGAGGTAGACGTCGACGCAGTCCTCGTCCGGGGGAACCGTGCGGTCGGTCTCAAGGGCGCCTCCGGACGCCGTCCAGGCCGCGGTGCCCCCCGCCAGCACCTCCACCGGCGCCTGCGTCAGCGCACGCAGCTCGTCGACGGCCAACGCGGCCAACACCCCGTCGGGCGACGTCATCACGACCCGCTCTGTCGCCGAGAGCCGGCTGCGCAGCCGGTCGAGCCGGGTGCGGATGGCCCAGATCGCCCCGGGGATGTGGCCGGCACGGAACTCGACGCTGCGGGCAAGATCCACCACGATGGCGCCGCGCACCGCGTCCGGGCCGACGCCGGGCATGGCGGGTTGCGGCGGCGGCGGCACGTCCTCGGTCCCGTCCAGCCCGCCTTCGACCACGAACACGTCCTTGTGGCCCATCTGCCGCAGCCAGGCCGCCGCCATCCGGGCCCGCACGCCGTCGTCGTCCAGCACCGCAATGCGCGCGCCGCGGACCGCGATCCAGTCGTCGGTCGCCTGCACCAGCTGGCCGCCCGGCGCGTTGCGGCTGCCGGGCCGATGCCGCGCCGCGAACTCCGCCGGCGCGCGGACGTCCAGCGTGTAGAGCGTTCGATCCGGGTCGTCCTCGAAGCGCACGAAGTCCAGTGGACCGATCACGCCGACGCCCGACTGCTCGGCAAACGCCGACGCCCGCTCCAGCGCCACCGGAGCGGTCGCCGGCCGGCCCGAGGTGTAGCTGGCCTCCTGGTTGCGCGCCACCTCGAGCCCGGCGAGCTGCCACCCCATCGTGCCGTTGCGCAACGCCACAACGGGGTTCGGCACCCCGGCCCGGCGCAGGCTCTCCGCGCCCATGATGCTGCGGGTGCGGCCGGCGCAGTTCACCACCACGGTGGTGGCGGGATCGGGCGCCAAATCGGCGATGCGGTAAGCCAGCTCGCCGCCGGGAACGTTGACGCCGCCCGGGATCGACATGGCGCGGAACTCGTCCATCGGCCGGCTGTCGAGCACGACCATGTCGCGGCCCTCGTCCATCCAGCGCTTCAGCTCTGGCGCATCGACGCTCTCGGTGCCGAAATGGTGCTCGACCCACTCGCCGAACGCCTTGCTCGGCACGTTCACGCCGGTGAACAGGACGTAGCTCGCCGCCGCCCAGGCCTCGGTGCCGCCGTCCAGCACGTGCACGTCCGTAGCGCCCAAGCGATCCAGCAGCGCCGCCAAGCGCGCGGCCACGCCATCGCCGGCGGAGTCGACGCAAACGATGCGGGTCGCCAGCCGCGGCAGCAGGACGGGGATGCGCAGCTCGGCGCGGGACAGCGGACAAGGAACCGCCCAGAACAGGTGTCCGGCGCCGAACTCGCCCTCCTCACGGGCGTCGAGGATGGCCAACTCGGCGCCGTCGCCGATCCACGCCCGCAGGGTCGCGGGATCGACGCTGCCCATCAGCGGTTGGCGGTCTTGGTCATGAACGCCTTGTTATAGGGCTGCACCGTCTTGCTTTCGAGGTCAAAGCCCTGCCGCTCATCCAGCCGCTCCAGCGCCAGCCCATAGCAATGCAGGTGACGGGTGCTGGCCGTGCCTTCGGTGTGGATCGAGTGGATGTCCTCCGGCATCAGCGCGATGCCGGCGCCGGGCTCGACCATCACCTCGCGCACCTGCTCGAGCTCGGCATGGCCCGCCTCGCTGCCGTCGTCCACCCGGCGATACACCTTGTTCAACTCCTGCCCCTCGACGCCGACGACGACGGCCCACGTGGTGTGGTCGTGCGGCTTGGTGCTGTTGCCGGGATTGAGCGCCAGCATATAGAGCGCGAACCGGCCATCCGTGTCCTCCTGCAGCAAGTAGCGCTTGGAGCCTTTCTCCCCTGCCGGCGGCGGCGGGAACTCGGCTGCCGGGAACAGCGCCTCGTTCTCGGCCAGGCTCAGCATCTCCGTCTTGATCGCCTCGAGCGCCGGCCGGGTCACGCCGTGCTCACGCTCGATCGCCTTCACACGGTCCATGGTGGCGGAAACGGCGGCCGCACGGGCGGCGCTGGCGGCGGAGACGTTCATGGCGGTTCTCCTCGAGACGATAGGGGGATCGGTCGGCCGGAAGCTAATCCCGCGCCGCCCGGCTGGTCAAAGCGGGCGGGCGGCGGCACATGGGCCGTATGACCGCCACCGTGTTCGACCGCCGCGCCGTCCGCCTGCACCGCGACCGCGCCGCTGCCCGCGTCCATCTCGTGCAGGAGATCCTGCGGGACGCCGCCGAACGTTTGGTCGACCGGCTCGACGACACCAGGCAGCGCTTCACCCAGGCGCTCGACGTGGGCGGGCGCGGCGCCGTCGCGCCCTTGCTGCGGGCGCGCGGGCTCGAGGTCGTGAGTTGCGACTTGTCGCCGCGCATGGCTGGCGTCAATGGCGGCCCGGCCGTGGCCGCCGACGAGGAACGCCTGCCGTTCGCGGCGGACAGTTTCGACGTGGTGGTCGCCAGCCTGTCGCTCCACGCCGTCAACGACCTGCCGGGTGCGCTGATCCAACTGCGCCTGGCGCTCCGCCCCGGCGGGCTGCTGCTTGCGAGCTTGCCGGTGCTCGGGACGCTGGGCGCGCTGCGCAGCGCGCTGACGGAGACGGAGGTGGCGCTGACCGGCGGCGCCTCGCCGCGGGTGTCGCCGTTCCCCGAGTTGCGCGACCTTGCCGGGCTGATGCAGCGGGCCGGGTTCGAGTTGCCGGTTGCCGACCTGGAGGAGGTCGAGTTGGCCTATGCCGACCCGTTCGCCTTGCTGTCCGAGCTGCGGGCGGCGGGCGAGGCCAACGCCGTCGCGCTGCGCGACCGCCGGGTGCCATCGCGGGCGCTGTTCCCGATGGGTTTGGCCGCCCTGCCGACGCGGGACGGTCGCGCGAGCGTGACGCTGCGGATCGGCACCGTGACCGGTTGGGCTCCCGCCGCATCGCCCTAGCCGCGAACCGTGGCCGGACAGCCACACCTTTTCGTGAACGGAGAATTTTACAGCATCGTGAATTCACTGCACTGCCGTAAGAACTAGCTTGCGACCATGCAGATTCCGACATCTCCAGACATGGCGGCAAGGGTGATCGACCTCTTGCTCGCACACGCGATCACCGCCGCCGTGACGGGCGGGTCGTGCGTCGCTGCGACAGGGCTGGGCGACACCCGGTCCACGCTCGAGCTGGCCGCGCAGGAACTGACCGAAACCCGCATGCGTGTGCTGCAATTACGGCCGCCGTTCGACGAGCGGCCGTTTGCCGAGCAGTTCGCCACCGCATGGTGCGCGTCCAGCCTGCCCGGCGGCGGGCAGGCGCTTGTGGCCAGCAGGACCGTCGCCGCATTGCCGACCGCCGCTTCGGAGCCGTTCGCAGTGCTGGTGCACGACGCCCACCTGCTCCCGCACGAGACGCTCCGGCACCTGGATCGGATGGCGCGGACGTGGGAGTGCATGCGCTTGGCGTTCGCCGGCAGGCCCGAACTGGTGCACATGCTCGAGACGGACGACCTGCCGACGCTCCGGAGCAAGGTCACGTCGTTCGTCAACGTGCCGGCCCAGCGGCCAGGCGCGGGCCAGTTCGGCGCATCCGCGCCGCGGCGGCCGAGCCTCGCCGAGCTGGCCGCGGCGGAGGCCGACGGTGACGGCGATTGGTCTCGCCGGCCAGCAACCACGCCGGCGTTCACGGCCGCCGGCACGCCCGCGACTTCACCCGGGACTTCATCCGCGACCCTGCGCGAGGCCCGGAACGGCGCCGTTACGGTGGCGGCCGGACTCGCGGCCGCGGCGGCGGTCGTGTGGCTGGCCGCGGTCCCGTCCGCGGTGCCGCGGTTGCGCGCCTTCGTCGCCGGGCACGACGAGGACAGGCCGGCCGCGTCGTGGCAGACGCACGCCGCCATGCCGTCACTGCCCGCCGAGCTCGGCACTGTGAAGACCGCCGAACTCGAACCCGAGGCGCTGGCCGCGCCGTCCTCGCCGAAGGCCTTGCTGGCCGAATCGGCCTCGCCCGCCACCTCGCCCCACCCCGAGCCGGCGCCTCATTCGGAACCGGCCGCGACGCTCGTGCCGGCGGCGGTCGAGTCCGAGCCAGATGCGGCCGATCACCCCGTGCCGGCACCGCCCGCGACCGAGGCGATCCAGACGCAGGAACCCGCCCCGGCATCGGCGCCGGACGAGCGCGGCGCCGCGGACAACGCCGCGCCGCCCGCGGATTCCGGCGGCAGCGAACCAGCAGTCGGTAGCCGCGCCGCGAGCGAGGCGGATCCGCAACCGGCGCCGGCCGCTGCCGTTCAACCGCCGCCACCAGCCGAGCCGGAGGTCCCGCCGGCCAAGCCGGCGCAGCCGGTCGCCGCTGCATCGCCGCCGCCGGCCGCAAGCAGCCTGTCGCCGGCCATGGCCGACGCCATGGTACGGCGCGGGCGGACCATGCTGGAACAGGGCAACGTGTCGGCAGCGAGGCTGCTGTTCGGGCGCGCCGCCGAAGCCGGCTACGGCCCGGCGGCCCGCGCCATGGGCACGACCTTCGATGCCGCGTCGCTCGAGCAGATCGGCGTGTTCGGCATCACCCCCGATCCGAAGCAAGCGGCGGGCTGGTATCAACGTGCCTTGGCGCTCGGCGATACGGAGGCGCGGGCGCCGCTCGAGGCGTTGAACAACTCCGGCGGGTCGTCCGCCGCACAAGCCAAGGTCAATCAATGAACACAGCATTCCGAGGGCTCGTGGGCTGTGCCTGCGTGCTGCTGGCGTCGGTGCCGGCACTGGGCCAACGCGCAGCGGCGCCGCCGGCCCCGCCCGCCTCCGCCACGGCCCAGGCCAATGCCGGCACCGTCGGCCTCATCTCGGGCGGGATCCAGGGCACCTACATCCGCATCGCGGCCGACCTCGCCTCCGTGCTCGACGATGGCAACCGGTTGCGGGTGCTGCCGATGGTCGGCCGCGGCTCGGTGCAGAACATCGCCGACCTGCTTTACCTGCGCGGCGTCGACGTCGGCATCGTGCAGGCCGACGTGCTGTCCTACATCGAGAAGGAAAAGCTGTTCCCCGGCGTGCAGCAGAGCATCCAATACATCACCAAGCTCTACGACGAGGAGTTGCACGTGCTCGCCCGGGCCGACATCGGCAGCGTCGCCGACCTCGCGGACAAACCGGTCAACGTGGACGGGCTCGGCAGCGGGACGGCGATGACCGCCTCGGTGGTGTTCGACGCGCTCGGCGTGAAACCGGTGCTGACCCATGACAACCAGGCGACCGCGCTGCAGAAGCTTAAGACCGGCAGCATCGCCGCGATCGTTTACGTGACGGGCAAGCCCGCCGGACTGTTCACGTCGGTTCCGGCCGATAGCGGCCTGCACTTCCTGCCGATCACCATGACCCCGGCGCTGCTCGAAACCTACCTGCCGGCGCGCCTCGAGCATGCGCAGTATGCCGCCCTAGTCCCGGACAACGCCCCGGTCGATACGGTCGCGGTCGGTGCGGTGATGGCGGTTTATGCCTGGCCGCGCAACAATCCGCGCTACGAGCGGGTCGCCCGCTTCGTCAGTGCGCTGTTTGCGAATATCGGCAAGCTGCGCGAGCCGCCGAACCATCCGAAGTGGGGCGACGTCAACCTCGGCGCGCAGCTGCCGGGTTGGACGCGGTTTCCGGCGGCGCAGGACCTGTTGCGCCCCGCCGCCGCGGTCAGCGCGCGCAAGTAGGCGTCACCCGCCCGTCAGGCTCATGTGGCGGACGACCGACGGCGCCGTGGTGCGGCGGTCGATGATGAAGTCGTGGCCTTTCGGCTTGCGCGTGATTGCATCGAGGATGGCGGCGTCGAGCGTCGCCTCGTCGGCGCCGTCCCGCAGCACGCGGCGCAGATCGGCCGCGTCGTCCTGGCCCAGGCACATGTAGAGTGTTCCGGTGCAGGTCAGGCGGACGCGGTTGCAGCTTTCGCAGAAATTATGGGTCATCGGCGTGATGAACCCCACGCGGGCGCCGGTTTCGGCTACGTCGTAGTAGCGGGCCGGGCCGCCGGTGGCGAACGAGGTCTCGGTCAGCGTGAAACGCTGCCGCAACCGGGCGCGAACGATCGACAACGGCAGATACTGGTCGGTCCGGTCGCCGCCGATATCGCCCATCGGCATCGTCTCGATCAGGCAGAGATCATGCCCCTGCGTCCCGCACCACGCGAGCAGGTCGGCGATCTCGTCCTCGTTCTCGCCCCGCAGCGCGACCGCGTTGATCTTGACGTGCAGCCCGGCCGCCTTCGCCGCGGCGATGCCGTCGAGCACCTTGTCCAGCTTGCCCCAGCGGGTGATCCGGCTGAACCGCTCCGGGTCCAGCGTGTCCAGGCTGACATTGACCCGGCGCACCCCGGCCGCCGCGAGGCCCTCAGCGTATTTGGCCAGCTGCGTGCCATTGGTGGTCAGCGTCAGCTCGTCGAGCCCGTAGCCCAGCCGCTCGCCCAGCCGACCGAACAGGGTCATCACGCCGCGGCGGACCAGCGGCTCACCCCCGGTGATGCGCAGCTTGCGGACACCCTGGCGGATGAAGGCCGAGCAAAGCTGCTCCAACTCCTCGAGGCTGAGCACGTCCGACTTCGGCAGGAAGGTCATGTCCTCCGCCATGCAGTAGACGCAACGGAGATCGCAGCGGTCAGTGACGCTGACCCGCAAGTAGGTGATGGCTCGGCCGAACGGATCGATCATGGCTATAGTGTCGGTTGGAACCGCCGCCGGTTCAACCCGACCGCCGATCACCTCTGTCAGTCGTCGTCGAGGATCTCGAGATCGATCACGGCCGCGTTCACCAAGACCTTGCCGCGGTGCTCGAAATTCACCGTCACCCGCTCGCCGATCACCGATTGCACCTGGCCGACGCCCCAATCGCGCTGCTGCGGATGGCACACCCGCATGCCGGGCTCGATGATGCCGCTCATGGCCGCCGCGGCGGGGTCAGGCGAGCGCGCCCCGGGCCGCAATCGGCCACAGGCACTCGACCCGGCCGCCGCGCACGCCGACATACCAATCGAAGCGATCCACCGTCGGGTCGCAATGCCCCGGGACCAGCCGCACCTTGTCGCCGAGCCGCACGCCGTCGCCGTCGCTCCATTCCAGCTTGCCGTGCTCGTCCGAAGCGCCGGTGTAGGCGACGCCCTCCCGTTCCCAGACCAACGGCAGGCCGCTATCGATCGCGACCGCCTTGTGGCCCGCGTCCAGCACGCCGAGGCCCGGCCGCGACTGGCTCATCACCGTCGCCAGCACGAACAGCGCGTGGCGGAACCCGGCCGACACGCCGCCCTGGTTGCGGGCGTAGTCGGCGTCCATGAAGCAATAGCTGCCGGCCTGGATCTCGGTATAGACGCCGCTGGCCGCTTCCAGCTCGAACGTGCCGGTGCCGGCGCCGCCGACGATCGCGCAATCGAGCCCGCGCTGGCGCAGCTGCTCGACCGTCCGCCTGGTGTCGTCCACCGCGGCGCCGATCGCATCCTGTCGCTGCTCCGGGGTACGGAAGTGCTGGGCGCGGCCGTGATACGCTTGCAGACCGCCGAAGATGAGATGCGGGGACGCGGCGATCCGCTCGGCTAGCGCCACGGCGTCCGGCCCTGGCGCGACCCCGGCGCGCACCATGCCGACATCGATCTCCACCAGCACCGTCAAGCGGCGGCCCGCCGCGGCCGCCGCGGCTTCGAGGCGCTCGACATGGTGCGGATGGTCGGCGCAGATCGCGGTCCGTGCCAGGCCGGACAGTGCCGCGAACCGGGCCAGCTTGCGGTCGCCGACCGCCTCGTTGCTGACCAGGATGTCGGGCACGCCGCCCCAGGCCAGCACCTCGGCCTCGGCGATCTTCTGCACGCATTGGCCGACGGCGCCGCGGCGGATCTGCTGCTGCGCCACCACGGGCGACTTATGAGTTTTCGCGTGGGCCCGCAGCTTGGCGCCGGTCGGCGCGAGCAAGGCTTGCATGCGGTCGAGGTTGTGCTCGAACGCGTCGAGGTCGAGCACCAAAGCGGGCGTGTCGATGTCCGCCTCGGACATGCCGGGCTCGGCGGGGGGTGGCTGCAACATTCGGCGCTCCGCAAGGTAAGGCCAGGGCGCTGCCCTGGACCCGGAAGGGGACGGTCGTCCCCTTCACCCCTTCCTACCGCGCAGGCGTGCTCGTCAATGCCCTGCGTTTTCTCCAGAGAAGTCGGGCGCGGCCAGCCCCGACGCCTCGAGCTGCTCGGCCAGCGCCGCCTTGAGCCGCTCCAGCCCGGCCTCGTCGCGCGCTTCGGCACGCGCCACCAGCACCGCCTGGGTGTTGGATGCACGCAGCAGCCACCAGCCGTCATCGGTCAGCACGCGCACGCCATCGACGTCGTTGACCGCGGCGCGACGCGCACGCAGCCGCGCCGCGACCTCCTCGACGACCTCGAACTTGCGCTTGTCGTCGCAGTCGAAACGCAGCTCCGGCGTGTTGACCACCTTCGGCAGCGCGTCCCGCACCGCCGACAGCTTGCCGTCCATGCGGGCGACGATGCCGAGCAGGCGGACCGCCACGTACAGCGCGTCGTCGAAGCCGTACCAACGGTCGGCGTAGAAGATGTGGCCGCTCATCTCGCCGGCGAAGGGCGACTTGATCTCCGCCATCTTGGCCTTGATCAGGCTGTGCCCGGTCTTGAACATCAACGGGTTGCCGCCCGCCTTGCCGATCTCGTCGTAGAGAACCTGGCTGGCCTTCACGTCGGCGATGATGGTCGCCCCCGGGTGCGCCTTCAGCACGTCGCGGGCCAGCACCACCATCAGCTGGTCGCCGAGCAGCATACCGCCCTGGTCGTCGATGGCGCCCAAGCGGTCGGCGTCGCCGTCGAAGCCGATGCCGAGATCGGCCTTCGCCTCAAGCACGGCGGCAATCAGCTGCGCCTGGTTCTTGGCGATCGTCGGATCGGGATGGTGCGCGGGAAAGCGGCCGTCGATCACCTCGTTGAGCACCGTGTGCTCGCCGGGAAGCTTCTTCAGCAGCTTGGTCAGCAGTTCGCCGGCGGCGCCATTGGCGTTGTCCCAGACGACGCGCAGCTTGCGTTCGCCGCCGTCCCAATCCTGCATCACGCGGTCGACATAGGCGTCCGACACATCAACCGGCTCGTCGCTGCCCGGCGCCGCCTCGACCACGTCACCGGCGGCGGCGAGCCGACCCAAGGTCTGGATATCGGGCCCGAAGAATGCCGATTTGCCCAGCATCATCTTGAAGCCGTTGTAATCGGGCGGATTATGGCTGCCGGTCACCATCACCGCGCCATCGGTCTCGAGCGTGGTGGCGGCAAAATACAGCAGCGGCGTCGGCGCCCGGCCCACCAGCAGCACATGCATCCCGCTCGCCTTCAGCCCGTCCACCAAGGCCGCCGACAGCTCCGGCGAAGACAGCCGCCCGTCATAGCCGACCGCGACCCGCTTGCCGCCGCCGCGCGCGACCACGGTGCCGAAGGTCCGGCCGATCGCGAACGCATCGGCCGGATGCAGGGTGCGGCCGACCACGCCGCGGATGTCGTACTCCCGCAGCGAGGTCGGGTCGAAGTCATGCCGGAAGGCGTGCTGCTGATCGTGCCCGAACGCCATGGAGCTCATCCGTTGATGTAGGTCGGCAGGAAAGCGCGGACGTCGGCGGCCAGGTCCGGCCGCTTCAGCGCGAAGGCGATCTGCGCCTCGAGGTAACCGACCTTGTCGCCGCAATCGAACCGGCGGCCCTCATAGCGCAGCCCGTGGAATGGCGAGTGGCCGATCATCTTCGCCATGGCATCCGTCAGCTGCACCTCGTTGCCGGCGCCCCGCTCCATGGCGTTCAGGTGTTGGATCACCTCCGGCAGCAGGACGTAGCGGCCGATCACCGACAGGTTGCTGGGCGCGTCCGCCGGCTTCGGCTTCTCCACCAGCCCTTTGACCTCGACCAGGTTGCCGTCCTCGGCGCCGGTGCGCAGGATGCCGTAGCGGTTGGTGTGCTCGCGCGGCACTTCGGTCACCGCGACGATGTTGCCGCCGGTGCGGTTGTAGGCGTCGGCGAGCTGCTGCAGGCATGGCGTTTCCGAAAGCACCAGGTCGTCCGGCAGCAGGATGGCGAACGGATCATCGCCGATGAACGCCCGCGCGCACCAGATGGCGTGGCCGAGGCCCAGCGGCACTTGCTGCCGGACGGTGGTGATCGACCCCGGCTGCACCTTCATGCCGTCGAGCAGCTCGATCATCTCGGTTTTGCCGCGCTCGCGCAGCGTCGCCTCGAGCTCGTAGGCTACGTCGAAATGGTCGATCAGCGCGGTCTTGCCGCGGCCGCTGACCATGCAGAACTGCTCGATGCCGGCCGCGCGGGCCTCCTCGATCGCATACTGGATCAGTGGTTTGTCGACGACCGGCAGCATTTCCTTCGCCATCGCCTTGGTGGCGGGAAGGAAGCGGGTCCCGAGTTCCTGCGACGGGCAGGACAGCCTTGCGGAGAGGTTTGTTCACGAGGAAGGTTCCGTGCTCTGCGGTTGCATGGTCGGCGCGGGGCCGGGCGGGACAGTGGTGACAGGTCATCCTGGACCGGGCAAGGTGGCGGCGTTTGGACGAAGGTTGTGGCGGGATAAAGGCGGCGCCGCGCCGCCTGTGGTTGCCGAGAGGGTTCGGATTCCATTGCGAATACATAACAATTAACCGGTCGTCAACACCCTCATGACATCGCTCGCTCTCGCGGCCTTGTTCTTCGTCGCCATTCATCTCGGCGTGTCCGGGACGACCATGCGCGACAGCCTCGTGCGGCAACTCGGGCTGCGGGCCTACATGGTCGTGTTCTCGTTGGCCTCGGTGGCCGGGATGGTGTGGCTGGTGCTGGCCTATCGCAGCGCGGACTACCGGCCGGTCTGGGGCATGCTGGACGCGTGGAAGCCCGTCATGCTGGTGCTGATGCTGCCCGCGTTCCTGCTGGTGGTGATCGGCCTCGCGACCCCAAACCCGACCGCGGTCGCGCAAGAAGGCCTGGTGGACCAGGCGCCGCGCGGCATCGTGCGGATCACCCGGCATCCGTTCCTGATGGGGGTGGCGCTGTGGTCGCTGCTGCACCTGGTCGGCAATGGCGATGTCGCCTCGATGCTTTTGTTCGGCGCGCTGTTCGTGGTGGCCGCCGCCGGCCCGGCGTCGATCGACGCCAAGCGGCGGCGGACGCTCGGGCCCGAGGCGTGGGACGTGTTCGCACGGCGGACCTCGATCCTGCCGTTCGCCGCCATCGCCGCCGGGCGCAACACGATGCCCGGTGCCGAGCTCGGCTGGGGGCGGTTGCTGGCCGGGCTGCTCGCCTACGCGCTGATGCTCGGCGGGCACGCCCACATCGTCGGCGTGTCACCCTGGCCGGGCTGACCCGAACACCTCCGGGTTGACGGCGTGCGCGACGGTCGGCGTGCCATCAAGCACGCCGAGGATATTCTCCGCCGTCACCACGCCGATCGCCGCCCAGGACTCGGTCGTGACCCCGGCCATGTGCGGCGACGCGAACACCGTCTCCATGTGCAGCAGCGGGTTCGCGGGATCGGGCGGCTCCGGGTCGAACACGTCGAGCCCGGCGCCGGCGATGTGGCCGGAGCGCAGCGCCGCGGTCAGCGCCGCCTCGTCGACGATGCCGCCGCGGGCGGTGTTGATCACGCAGGCACCGGGCTTGGCGCGTGCGAGCCGCGTGGCGTCGAGCAGCCCGATCGTTTCCGGCGTCTTGGGGCAGTGCAGGGTGATGTAATCGGCACGCCCGAGCGCCGCATCGAGATCCGGCGCCGGCTCGTATCCGGCCGCGTGGATCGCCTCGGCCGCGACATAGGGATCGTGCACCAGCACCTCCATCTCGAGCGCCTTGCAGCGTGGCGCGGTGCGGCTGCCGATGCGGCCGAAGCCGACCACCAGCACGGTCTTGCCGGCCACCTCGCCCGGCAGGCCGGAGCGGCGGTCGTGCCCTTCCCCGGTGCGCATGCGCCGGTGCATCTCGGCCGATTTCTTGGCGAGCGCGAAGATCAGGTGCACCGCGTGCTCGGCGACCGAGCGGGCGTTGGCGGTCCCCGCGGTCAGCAGCGGCACGCCGCGCGCCGTCAGCGCCGGCACGTCCACCGCATCGAAGCCCACGCCGAGCCGGCCGGCGACCCGCAGCAGCGGCGCCGCCTCGAGCTCGGCGGCGCCGAACCGGGTGAACGACAGCGCGACCGCCGTCGCATCCGCCAGCAGGGTATGGAACTCGGCCGCGGCGAGCGCCGGGTCGTAGGGCGTGATCTGCAGTTCCGGCCGCGCGGCCAGCACGGCCAGACCTTCGGCCGGCATGCTGGTCGGCACCAGGATACGTTGTTGGTTCAGCACGTCGGGTCCTCCTCCGCGGGAGGCTAAGCGGCAGGCTGCAACCTGCCAAGCAACGCTCGGTCCGATCAGGGATGCAGCTTGGCGCCCTTGGTGGCCTTGTCCACGTCCTTCTTCGGCCCGCGCAGGGCGAGGCCGACCAGGTCCGGCGCGTCGGCTGGCTCGGCCGCGAACGCTGCCCGGTTCGCGGCGTCGTGCCCGGTCGAGAACATCGCCCGCACGTAAACGGCACGCGTCAGCTCGCGCTCGATCGCCTGGCGGTAGGCGCGCTGCAGCGTGGCGGCGTCGGCTGCGAACACCAGCATCGGCTGCACCATCAGCGGCGCATGCCGGCGTCCGGCGGCGTCCTCGTAGGGCTCGCCCATGGCCTCGGGCGTGGCAAAGGCGACGCCGCTGGCGAGAAAGGCGGTGACGTTCAGCTTCTGCCAGGTTTCAAGGTCCTCGAGCACCAGCACGGCGATCTTGGTGTCGAACACCATCCCCCCATCCCCCCTCATAGTGCCGTTTCCGGCTGGGCCGGCCGCCCGTTGCCAAGTCCCGTCCGCCCTCCCTATCGTATCGCGGGATGCGACAAAAACGCGCGTAACGCGCGATGCGACAAAACGCGCGTAACGCGCGATGCGACACAACGCGTCACGGAGGTTGCCAACCGGGGTCATGGACACGCATGTCGCTGCCACGAACGAGTATACCGCCTGCACTGTCTGGGGCACGGCGGCGCGGCCTTCGGCGCCGCACGCCGCGTTGGTGAACGGCATGCTCATCCAAGGCTTCGAACTGGATGACGTGCACCGGGCCGGCGTGCTGCATGTCGGCGCCGTAACCCTTCCCGGCCTCCTGGCGGTCGCCGAAATCCGGCCCGGGCTGAGCGGGCGGGAGCTGCTGACCGCCGCTTTCGTCCGGGTGTCGGGCGTGAAGATGCCGGAAGCGGAGATCGAGGCGATGCTGGCCGACCCCGAAACCCAGTTCACCACGGAGCCGCGCGGCGTCATGGGTTATGCCGAACTCCTGTCGGCCGTCGGGCTGATCAAGGTGAAGCCGGCCGGCTGGTCGGAGCTGTTCGTGCCGGCGCTGCACGGCCGGGCGGGGAGCTGAGCCGATGGCATCCACGTTCAATGCGCGGGACGCCGCGGTCTACGAGCGCAGCATGGGCCGCTGGAGCCGCCGCCTGGCGCCGGGCTTCGCCGGGTTCGCCGGCATCGAGCGGGCGGCGCGGGTGCTGGATGTCGGCTGCGGCACCGGCAGCCTGCTGTTCGAGCTCGCCGACAACACCGCGCACCGGCACCTGACCGGCATCGACGCCTCCGAGATCTACCTGGCCGCGGCCCAGGCCCAGGCGAACGCGCAATCGGCCGGATCGCGCATCACCTTCCAGCACGGCGACGCCTGCGCGATGCCGTTCGCCGAAGACAGCTTCGACGCGGCGCTGTGCCAGCTCGTGCTGCAATTCGTGCCGCAGCCCGGCGAGGCGGTGGCCGAGATGCGCCGCGTGGTGCGCCCGGGCGGCATCGTCGCCGCCGCGGTGTGGAACAGCGGCGGCGGCATGCCGCACCAGCGCATGTTCTGGGACACCGCCGCCATGCTCGACCCGGCGGCCGACACGCTGCGCGGGCAGACGTTCAGCCGGCCGATGACCAAGCCCGACGATCTTTACGGCCTGTTCGAGCGAGTTCGGCCTGCGCGACGTCGCGGAGTCCACCGTCACCATCCCGATGGATTTCTCGAACTTCGACGATTTCTGGTCGCCGATCGTGGGCGGCGAGGGAACGTTGGGGAAATACGTGCTCGGCCTCGACAAGGAAGCGACCGCTCGCCTGGCCGGGCACTTGCGCGCCGCCTTTGAGAGCGGCCGGCCCGACGGCCCGCGGCATTTCGCCTGCACGGCGTTCGTGTGCCGCGGCACCGTCTGAACCACTCGGAAGGAACGACAATGAACTACGGTACCGAATTCCGGTGCATCAAGGACGAGGTCAGCCCCGAGGAATGGGACGCCCGGGTCGAGCTGGCCGCCTGCTACCGGCTGGTCGACCTCTACGGGATGACCGACCTGATCTACAACCACATCACCGTCCGCATCCCGGGGACGGAGCACCTGCTGATCAACCTGTATGGGCTCCTGTATAAGGAGATCACCGCGTCCAGCCTCGCCAAGATCGATGTCGAGGGCAACGTGATCTGGAAGCCCGACACCGATTACGGGATCAACCACGCCGGCTACGTCATCCATGGCGCGATCCATAAGGCCCGCCCCGACGTAGCCTGTGTCACCCATACGCATAGCCGCGCCGGGATGGCGGTGTCGGCGATGGCGTGCGGGCTGCTGCCGCTCACGCAGACCTCGATCCGCTTCAACGGCAATATCGGCTACCACGACTACGAAGGCCCGGCGATCAACCTCGACGAGCGCGAGCGGATCGTCGAAAGCCTCGGCAGCCACAATGCGTTGATCATGCGCAGCCACGGCCTGCTGACCTGCGGACCGGACATCCCGCAGGCGTTCAACACGCTGTACCAGCTTGAGATGTCGTGCCAGGCCCAGGTGGACGCGATGGCCGCGCGCACGGAGTTGCTGATCCCGCCCGACGACGTGCTGGAGCGGACCGTGCACCTCTACAAGCCCGGTGTGCGGCGTCCGTATGGGGTGCTGGAATGGCCGGCGATGCTCCGCCGCTTGGAGGCCGAAGGGCGCAACAACGGCTACCCGCATTACGCGTCCTGATGCAGCCAGTGTTGGGCGTCGCGCAGACGCCGCCTCATCCTGCCCTGCCCGGCGGCGCCTGCGACTGCCACACCCATGTGTTCGGCCCGCCAAACCGCTTCGCCTTCGCGCCCGACCGCGTCTACACGCCCGGCGAAGCCCAAGCGGACGCGTTGCTGGCGCATCAGCGGGCCCTTGGCCTCGATCGTGTGGTGATCGTGCAGCCGAGCGCCTACGGCACCGACAATGCCTGCACCTTGGACGCTGTCGCCCGGCTCGGCGAGCGGGCCCGCGCCGTTGCCGTG
The DNA here is from genome assembly GCA_963792675.1 of uncultured Alphaproteobacteria bacterium. Lineage (GTDB taxonomy): Bacteria > Pseudomonadota > Alphaproteobacteria > Acetobacterales > Acetobacteraceae > JBBROS01. The sequence continues at coordinate 1,806,634 of CAWBWT010000002.1, read as the reverse complement.
GTCGAGCCGGCGCTCGACCGCCCAGCCCTGGACGCGCTGCATGCGCAGGGCGTGCGCGGCATCCGCGTGAACCTCGAGACGACCCATATCGACGATCCCGTCCAGGCCGGCGCGATGCTGCGCCGCGCGGCCGAGCAAGTGGCACCGCTCGGTTGGCACGTGCAGACCTACACCAACCTGTCGGTGATTGCGGCGCTGCATGCGGCGTTGGCCGACTTGCCGGTTCCGCTCGTGATCGATCATTTCGGGCGCGCCACGCCTGCCGCAGGCCCGTCGCAGCCGGAGTTCGCGGCACTGCTCGACCTGGTCGCGTCGGGCAAGGCATACGTGAAGCTTTCGGCGCCGCACCGGATTGCCGCCGATCCAGACGACGCCGGACCGATCGCCCGGACGTTGATCGCCGCCAACCCCGCCCGTGTGCTTTGGGGCTCCGACTGGCCGCATACCGGCCGCCAGCATGACACAGCCGATACGGCGGCGATCGAGCCGTTCCAACCGATCGACGACGGCCTCGCCCTCGACCGGCTTCGAGCCTGGGCCGTCGACCTGGCTACGCTGCAGATGATCCTGGTGAGCAATCCAGCGTCCCTCTACGGGTTTGCGACGGCGGGTTGAGTTCCTGGACGACATCGGAGCCATGGCGATCAACTCGAAAACCAATCATGTAACGCATAAAAGAGACAAAATTCAGAGTAGTGGTGGTGCAAGACGGCTACACCGCACAAAAGGTAACGGAACCCTAGGTATAACGACCTATCGCAACGGTCACCCATGCTGTAGCTGATCTTTAGGTAGGCTAAAGTTAACGACGAGGCTAGGCGTGGCTCAAGACGACCAATCCCGAGGAAACGAGGGAAATCGGGACGGCGGGATCGAACACGAGGCCGGCAAGCTAGTACCGGGGTTCGATGCCGGAGACCGCGGCCCCGACGGTGCGATCCCACGAAGCGACCCTCAGCAAGCCGGGGATTGACGATCGCAGCGGAGTTTTCTTCGCAGCAATCGAAATGACCCGGATGCCGATGATCCTGACCAACCCCAACCTGCCCGACAATCCCGTCGTCTTTGCCAACCGCGCCTTTGAGGAACTGACCGGCTACGAGCAGGACGATGTGATCGGGCGGAACTGCCGCTTTCTCCAAGGTGCGCAAACGGATCGATCCAGCGTCGCCGATCTGCGCGCCGCCATAGAGAAGCGGACCGCGATCTCGGTCGAGTTGCTAAACTACAAACGTGATGGAACTCCATTCTGGAATGCGGTTTATATTGCACCGGTCTTTGATATATCCGGCCGATTATTGTACTTTTTCGCATCCCAGCTCGACATTACTCGACGCCGCACCTCCGAGCAGGCGTTCCGACAAGCGCAAAAGATGGAGTCAGTGGGGCAGTTGACGGCGGGCCTCGCCCATGACTTCAACAACTTGCTGCAAATCGTCGCCGGCAACACCGAAGCGCTGAAGCGCCGGCTGACGGATCAATCCGTCGGACGCTTCGTCGAGCGCATCGAGGCCGCGACCGAGCGCGGCGCCAAGCTGACCCGACAATTGCTCGCCTACGCCCGCAAGACGCGGCTCGACCCCAAGATCGTCAACCTAAACCAGCTGGTCAACGGGTTCGACGAGATGCTGGAAAGCACCGCCGGCAACCAGATCGACTTGCAGGTCAGCCTCCGACGCAAGCTGCCGTTTATTAAGGTGGATCCGATCCACCTCGAGATGGCGCTGTTGAACATCCTCATCAACGCCCGCGACGCGATGCCGAACGGCGGTACCGTCACGCTCAAGACCTCCGTCGTGTTGCTGGAAGAAAACGATCAACCCGGCGGCTATCACGTGGCTTTGTCGGTTATCGACGAAGGCGAAGGCATGCCGCCGCACATCCTCGAGCGCGCCACAGAGCCATTCTTCACCACCAAAGCGCTCGATAAGGGTACCGGGCTGGGTCTGGCGATGGTGCACGGCTTCGTCCAACAATCGTTGGGCCGGCTGAGAATCGAAAGCGAGCCCGGCAAGGGCACGACTGTCAGCATGCTGTTCCCGGCCCTTGCGGCGTCCGCTGCTAAAAACGCCGACGAGGGTGCCGACGCCGAAGAGCTGCAGGAAGCGCCGCGCGGCAGCCAAGAAACGATCTTGGTGGTCGAAGACAACGAGGACGTGCTCGAGATGGCTCGAGACTGGCTGGCTGGCCTCGGGTATCGCGTTATTGCAGTTCGAAGCGGCAACGAGGCCTTAGCCTGGCTCGACGACCTTCCGCGGAGGACGGTCGATCTCCTGTTCACCGATCTGCTTATGCCGGGCGGCATGAACGGCCTCGTGCTCGCCGACCAAGTGTTGAAGCGCCTGCCGGGCATCTCCGTCCTGCTCACCACCGGCTATCACGAAGACCTCATCGTCGACGGTCCGCTCACTCCGAGCATGGACGTGCTCGGAAAACCTTATCGTCGCATGGAATTGGCCAGCCGAGTGCGGGCGGCGCTCGGCAACCGCGCGCGTCACGGTGGAGCGAGCGCGGCATCGACCGGTGCGGAGGTAGGCCCGGCGCACGAAGGCTGAGCCCCACGGCTCCCTCATCTTGCCCACGCAGCCACCCGGACCTAGGCTTCGCGCAAGCACTGAAGCGGGGAAACGATGCGTCGGCGCAGCCTGTCGTGGGACGGACAAGTCGGTTGTGTTCCGGAGGCGCACGATCGTGGCAGGACCTGATCTGATGCAAGCCGGCGGCTGGGACATCGATGTCATCGTCAGCGGCTTCCCGGGCAAGTCGGTGTGCCATGGCAGCCTCGGCTGGAGCACGATCGTCCTGCTGCGCGGCCATGGCCGGGTGGCGCTGGTGGATGTCGGCGCGTTCGGCATGCGCAAGCTGCTGATCGCCGGGCTGGAGCGGCGCGGGCTCAAGCCGGCCGACGTCACCGACGTCGTCCTGACCCATTCGCATTACGACCACTCGATCAACTGGGTGCTGTTCCCGCACGCCCGCATCGTGATCGGCGCTGCAGAGCTAGCCTGGTCGGTGAAGGAACCGTGGGGCGAGACTCCGGTCCCGGAACTGTATGTCGAGAAGCTGGAGCAATGGCCCACCACGGCGCGGGTCGAGCCCGGCGCCGAGGTGCTGCCGGGCATCACCGCGCATTTGGCGCCGGGTCATACGCCGGGCTGCCTCGTCTATCGGCTGCGCGGGGACCGGAGCGACATCATCTTCACCGGCGACGCCGCCAAGAACCGGGCCGAGCTGGTGTCCGGCGACACCGACATGACCTACGACCCGGCAGTCAGCGCCGCCTCGATCAAGCTGATCTGGGAGCTGTGGCGCGAGCGGCCGGGAAGCGTCGTCATTCCCGGCCACGACTTGCCGATGCTCCAGGAGGACGGCGTCACCCGCTACATCGGCCGGCGCGAGGCGGCGATCCGCGCCTGGTACGGCGACGACATGGAGCAGACCACAACGATCGACCTCGTCGCATGAACCCGGTGAAGGTGGGGCGCCGGGCGGTGTGTCTCGGCGCCCTCGCCGCACCGCTGCTGGGCCGCCCGGCCCGGGCCGAGGTGGGGACGGTGCGGATCGCCAAGCAGTATGGGCTGCCCTATCTGCCCATCATGGTGATGGAGCACGAGCGGCTGGTGGAGAAGCATGCCGGGCGCGCCGGCCTGCCTGGGCTCAAGCCTGAATGGACCACGCTGGGCGGCACCGGCGCCATCGCCGACGCGATCCTGTCGGCGCAGGTGGATTTCGGCGCGGCCGGCGCCACCTCGCTGGCGACGATGTGGGACAAGACCGTCGGCACCGCGCAGGAGGTGCTGTCGCTGAGTGCGGTGCAATCCACCCCGTTCCTGCTGATGACGAGCAACCCGGCGCTTCGCTCGATCGCCGACCTGTCCGACGCCGATCGTATCGCCGTGCCCGGCGTCAAGATCAGCGCCCAGGCGCTGCTGCTGCAGATGGCGGCGGCCAAGCAATGGGGCGAGGACCAGTACGACCGGCTCGACAAGCTGACCGTCACCCTGCCGCATCCGGACGCGCTGGCCGGGCTGCTGAGCGGGTCGACGGTCAACTGCCACTACGCAGTGGCGCCGTTCTACCAGTACGAACGGGCGTCGCCGAAGCTGCACGCGATCCTGAAATCCTACGACACGTTCGGGGGCCACCACATCAACGGCACGCTGATCGGCACCAAACGGTTCCGCGAAGCCAACCCGCACGCAACCGAGGCGGTGCTGGCGGCGCAGATGGAGGCCAACGAGTTGATCAACCGTCACCCGGAGCAGGCGGCCGCCATCTACCTCGAGATGGCGCGCGACAGCCGCAGCACGGCCGCCGAGATGACCGCGATCGTCGCCGACCCTGACAATGACTGGACCACGGTCCCGGCCGGGGTGGAGAAGCTGACGGCGTTCATGGCGCGGGTCGGCCGGCTGAAGCACCGGCCGAAATCGTGGCAGGACCTCTATATGCCCGAGGTGCATGGCGTGGCGGGCAGCTAGGGGTACAGTCGGCGAGATGGCCTGGTTCGATCGGACGTACGATGTCGCCGTGCTCGGCGGCGGCAACGCGGCTTTGTGCGCCGCCATCACCGCGGCCGAAGCCGGCGCCAGCGTGGTGGTGCTGGAGCACGCGCCCAAGCCGATGCGCGGCGGCAACAGCCGCCACACCCGCAACCTACGCGCCATGCACACGGCGCCCACCTCGGTGCTGACGGAGGCGTATCTCGAGGACGAGTACCTGGGACGACCTGCTGCGCGTCACCGCCGGCGAGACCGACGAGGGGCTCGCCCGCATGACCATTCGCATGACGCAGGACGCGCTGCCGTTCCTGGAGCGCTGCGGCGTCCGCTTCCAGCCGAGCCTCACCGGCACGCTCAACCTGTCCCGCACGAACGCCTTCTTCCTTGGCGGCGGCAAGGCGCTGCTGAACGCGCTCTACGCCCGGGCCGAACGGCTCGGCGTGCATGTGATGTACGACACCGAGGTGCAGGAGATCGCCCTCGACGACGGCTTCGTCCGCCGGCTCGCCGTCAGCGCACACGGCTTCCCGGTGACGGTCGAGGCGAAGACCGTCGTGGCGTCGTCGGGCGGCTTCCAGGCCAACCTCGAATGGCTGAAGCAGGCCTGGGGCCCCTCGGCGGAGAACTTCCTCATCCGCGGCACGCCCTACGCAAAGGGGCGGGTGCTGAAGAACCTGCTGGACCAGGGCGTCGGCTCCGTCGGCGACCCGACCCAATGCCACGCGGTCGCGATCGACGGCAGGGCGCCGAAGTTTGACGGCGGCATCGTCACCCGGCTCGACTGCGTGCCGTTCTCGGTCGTGGTCAACCGCGACGCGCAGCGCTTCTACGACGAGGGCCAGGACGTCTGGCCGAAGCGCTACGCCATTTGGGGCCGGCTGGTGGCGCAGCAGCCGGACCAAGTCGCGTTCTCGATCATCGACAGCCGCAGCGAACGGCTGTTCATGCCGTCCGTGTTCCCTGCCATCAAGTCCGACACGATTGCCGGCCTAGCGGAGATGCTCGGGCTCGACGGCCCGGCGCTGGAGGCCACGGTCGCCCGCTTCAACGACGCCTGCGTGCCGGGGCCGTTCGACAACCTGCAGCTCGACGGCGTGCACACCGAGGGGCTTGAGATTGAGAAAACCAACTGGGCGCGGCCGATCGCGGTGCCGCCGTTCAGCGGCTACCCGCTGCGGCCCGGCATCACCTTCACCTATCTCGGGGTCAAGGTGAACGAGCGGGCGCAGGTGATCATGGACGACGGCCGCCCGACCGCGAATCTTTTTGCCAGCGGCGAGATTATGGCCGGCAGCATCCTGGGCCGCGGCTACCTGGCCGGGTTCGGCATGGCGATCGGCACTGTGTTCGGGCGGATCGCCGGACGGGAGGCCGCACGGCGGGCTGGAAACGAGACCGGGGCTGGACGCTGAGAGCCGCCTTTCACCGGCCGACGTCCGGGACGCGGCCGGCGCCGTTCGGGCAGCCGGAGTTCTGCCCGAGGCCGACGCTGGCCGCCGGGATCGGCCGCAGCTCTTTCGACAGGGTGATCCGGATCTCCTCGACCAGCGCCCCGCCGCCGCCGCGCGGAGTGCGGCAATCGACCACGATCGCCGCCGCCAGCGCCGGGTCGGTGGCGCCCACGCTGCGCAGCAGTTCGTCGACCTGCAACGTCCCGCCGGGCCGCACCGACGGACCGATGACCTCATTGGCCGCACGCGCCAACCTGGCCTCCGCGCCGAAGTAGCTGTCGGAAGAGAGCCCCGAGCAGGTGCCGTGCTTGCGCCACTCGTAGCGGGCAAGCCCTGGGCCGGCCGGCATGTACCGGCGCAACTCCGCCTCCACGTCGCGCGACAGCTGGAGCGGCGGGCCGTCGCAATCCTGCGGCTGCCGATTGACGCTGAGGCGCGCCCGGTTCGGCCACAAGCCATGGATCGTCAGCGGCGTCTGCCGGACGTCGTCCGCGGTCAGCGTTCGGCACTCCCGCTTGGCGGCGTTGGCCGGCGACAGCGCGCAGAAGCTCGGGGCGACGCTGAGGCTGAGCAGGTAATAATCGAAGTTGCCTGCCACGCCCGCGTCGGAACGGCCAAACTCGGCCCGCCGGGCCTGGACGGGGGTGGTGGCCAGCACGGACGCGGCGGCAAGGGCTGTGAGCAGGACGCGAAATGTGAGCATCGCACCATGCTGACGCGGCGCCGGCACACCGACAAGGGCTCCGGTCTCAAGAGCCGACGGCGGCTGATCCGGCTACGGCATCCGGGGCGGCCGGGGCGTTGCTCGAATGCAGCAGCGCCGAGAGCTCCCGCCGCAACGCGTTGAACTCCGGTGACGCCACGTCGCGCGGCCGCGGCAGCGCGATCGGCACGTCGCGCACGATCCGCCCGGGCCCCGGCGACATCAGCACCACCCGGTCGCCGAGCAGGATCGCCTCCTCGATGGCATGGGTCACGAACACCACCGTGAGCCCGGTGCTCGCCCATAACGCAAGCAGCTCCTCCTGCAGCCGCTCCCGCGTCATCGCGTCGAGCGCACCGAACGGCTCATCCATCAGCACCACGCGCGCATCGTTGGCCAGCACCCGGGCGATCGCCACGCGCTGCTTCATGCCGCCCGAGAGCTGGTGCGGGTAGGCGTCGGCGAATGCGCCGAGGCCGATCATCTGCAGGAAGCGCTCGGTGGTGGCGGCGATTTCGGCGCGCGTCCTGCCGCGGCTTTCCGGGCCGAAGGCGATGTTCCGCCGCACCGTCAGCCAGGGGAACAGGCCGTAATCCTGGAACACCATGCCCCGGTCCGGCCCGGGCCCCTCGACCGCCTTGCCGCGCACCTCCACCCGGCCGGCTGTCACGCTTTCGAACCCGGCGACGATGCGCAGCAGCGTGGACTTGCCGCAGCCCGACGCGCCGATCAGGCACACGAACTCGCCAGCCGCCACCTCGAGGGTCGCGTCCTGCAGCGCCACCGTGTCCGCACCCGGGCCGGAGAAGCGCTTGGTCACGGATTGCACCCGGATCGCAGGCGGGATGGTCGTCAAGGAACGGGCATCAGCGGTGCTGCGGGCTCCAGCGCAGCAGCTGGCGGCCGAGCGCCAGGACGGCTTGGTCGGACAGGAAGCCGACCGCGCCGATGGTGATCATGCCGGCGATCACGATCTCGGTCCGCGACAATTGCCGCGCGTCCATGATCATCGCCCCCAACCCGGTTTCGACCCCGGTCATCTCGCCGACCACGATCACCACCCAGGACAGGCCGAGGCCCAACCGCAGCCCGGTGAAAATCCCCGGCATCGACGCCGGCAGCACGACCCGCATGAACATCGCCGCCGGCTTGGTGCCGAGCATCGCCGCCGCCTCGAACAAGCGCGGCTCGACGCTCTGCACGCCGAACACGGTATTGAGCAGGATCGGGTAGAACGCGCCGAGGGCGACGAGGAAGAACGCGCTGCGCGGCCCGAGCCCGAATACGATCAGCGACAGCGGCAGCCAGGCAGTGACCGGAACCGGGCGCAGGATCTGCAGCGCCGGGTCGAACAGCGCGCGCGCCAGCCACAGCCGGCCGATCGCCATGCCGAGCGGGAGGGCGATCACCGCCGCCAGGAGGAAGGCGCCATAGACCCGTGACGCCGAGGCGAGCAGATGGGTCAGCAGCATGCCGCTGAACGCGTCGTCGTTGATGCCGCCGAAGGCGAGGTCCCACAGCGCCAAGCCGACATCGGCGGGCGACGGGATCAGGCGGTAGCCCTCGCCCCGGGTGGACGCCCACCAGGCCAGCAGCGCCAGAACAGGAACCGCGAACGCAAGCAGGATCGAGGACTCGGTCCTCGACCTGCCGGGGCCGGCGGCCGCGGATCCGCCGAACTTACGCAGTCTGCGCCACCTCGTCCGAGAAGCGCGGATCGAGGAATGCGAAATCGGGCAGCGCCCGGATCTGCTTGGACTCCAGCATGTGCTCCGCGTAGGCCTTGCACTGCCCGATCATCTCCGGCGTCATGCGCCAGTTCAGTTCCACGTTCGGCAGCGAGATCGCGATCGCCTCGCGCTTTTGACCGAGCTTGGCAACCGTCATCGCGATCATCTCGTCCGGATGCGAGGTCGCGAACTCCGCCGCCTTGCGCTGGAGCATCACCATCGTCCGCACCAGCTCGGGCTTGGCGGCGACCGTGTCGTGGTGGGTTGCCAGGATCTGGTTCAGGCTGCCCATCGGCGTCGAGTAGGGGTATTCGACGATCTTGCCGATACCGGTGCTGATGGAAATGCCCGGAGCCGGTTCGGCGCCGACGTACGCGTCCACGTCGCCGCGCGCCAGCGCCGCGTGCATCTCGCTGAAGCTGACCCGAACCGCGGTGATGTCGCGCGCCGTCATCCCTTCCATGCGCAGCCGGTCGTAGATGAACACTTCCTGGGTCGAGCCCGGCCAGATCGCGACCCGGCGGCCCTTCAGGTCGTGCAGGCCGTTGATGTCGGAGTCCTTCCGCGCCACCACCGCCATGCCTTTGTTGCACACCGACCCCACCACCGCGATCGGCTCGCGCGCGGCGGCGCCCTGGATCGAGGCGGCGATGCCGAACGTGCCGAAGTCGATCGACTTGGTCACCACGGCGGCCTTGCCGTCGGTCGGGCTTTCGAACGCGACCACCTCGACCCGCATGCCGTCCGGCACGAAGCGCTCGTAAAAATACGGTGTAATGGCGTGGATCAGCTTCAGCGTGCCCATCCGCACCACCGTGTCCGCGCGCGCCCGACGGGCAAGGAACGGCGTGGCCAGGAACGGGGCGGACAAGCCGGCAACGAGGGTAGCGCGGCGGCCAAGGCGCATGTCGGCGTCCTCCGGAGCAGTTCGGACATAAGAAGCGAAGGGCGCGAAGCAAGCGGCGTGCCAACATACGCCGCTGACTGGTCCATTCCGCCCGGAACAGTGTGCAACTCTCCCTTCGCCAGGGCATTCGTTGCAAGAAGCGCTCTGCAAAGAGCCTGCCCTCGCTTGTCCGATCCGGGACTTTCATATTACATTACCGGTTGAATACGGCTCACGACGATGTGTTAACTCAATCTTGCGGGAGGGCAGGCTGCATTATCACAGTCGGTGGGTTCGTCTGAGTCATGCGATTCAGGCGGCGGCGTTGCTTGTGTTGCTCGCCAGCGGCGGAATGATCCTGTTGTCCTACCCCCGCCTGCATTGGGGCGACTTCGGCTCCCATCTCGACTCAGCCCTGCAGCTCCCGCTGCCGATGACCAAGTCCCTTCTGGGGCGCGGCCGCACCCTCCACTTCCTGTGCGCCTGGCTGCTGATCGCCAATGGGGTACTATGGTTGTTGGTTGGGCTGGGCAGCGGCCGCTTGAAGCGCGTGCTGCTTCAATCGCGCGCGCAGGGCGGCCTCTACTCCGGCCTTCAACGGTTCGTTTATGCAGGCCTGCTGCTGGTGGTGCTGCCGCTCATCGTGCTGACCGGCCTCACCATGTCACCGTCCGTCGTGGCCGACCATCCGAGCCTGCCGGGCTTATTCGGCGGTCCCGCGGCGGCGCGCAGCGTGCACTTCACCCTGGCCGTCGTCATCCTGCTGTTCACCGCCGGCCACATCCTGCTCGCACTCCGCTCGCGTCAGCAGCTGGCGAGCATAACGACGCGCCGCCTGTCGCTCGGAGCCGTGCCATGACGGTCCATCTCCGCCGCCGCGGCCTGCTGACGGTGGCGCCCGCCGCGGCACTGCTCGCCGGCTGCAACCAGCCTGCCTGGCACGAGCCTTTGAGCCGGGCGTTCTCGGCCGTCGATATGCTGACCTACAAGCTGCATCGGCTGCTGCTGCCCGGCACCGGCCTGGTGCAGGAATATCCGCGGTCTGCCATCACCGAGCACTTCCCCACGCTGAACACCACCGACCCCGAAGACCCCACACACCGGGCGCAACGTCAGAACGGTTTTGCCGACTGGCGGCTGAACGTGACCGGTCTGGTCGGACAGGAGCTTTCACTGTCTCTGGCCGATCTGCACAGCATGCCGGCCCGGACCCAGATCACCCGCCACCAATGCGTCGAAGGCTGGATGGCGATCGGCGAATGGACCGGCGTGCAGCTCTCCCGGGTGCTGCAGGCCGCACAGATCAGCGACCGGGCGCGCTACATCGTCTTCGACTGCGCCGATGGCTGGTGGGATTCGATCGACCTCGCCGACGCCCTGCACCCGCAAACCATCCTCGCCTACGGCATGAACGGGGACACGCTGAGCATCGCCCACGGAGCGCCGCTGCGGCTGCGTGTCGAGCGTCAGCTCGGCTACAAATCGTCGAAATACCTGACCCGGATCGAGGCGGTGGATCGGCTGGACAACTACCGGAATGGCTACGGCAACAACCTCGACAGCTACCAGTGGTACGCCGGGATCTGACGAACCGGACCTGACCTCCGGGTCGCACGCGATCAGCTCACTGGCGTGGCTCGAGGCCGCCGGTCCGGCGCTCCTCGCCGGGGTTGGCGAGCGCCGCGTCCGCTGCCGGGCGCGGCACCTGCCCGCCCAGGAACGCCCGCACCGCCCGCGGGTACAGCGCGTGCTCCTGCAGCAGGACGCGCGCCGCCAGGTCCGCCTCGGTGTCGCCGGGCAGCACCGGCACCGCGGCCTGCGCCAGGATCGGGCCCTCGTCCATCACCTCTGTCACCTGGTGCACCGTGCAGCCGTGCAGCGCCACGCCGGCCGCGAGCGCCCGCGCGTGCGTGTCGAGGCCGGGGAAGGCCGGCAGCAGGCTCGGATGGATGTTCAGCATCCGGCCGGCCCAGGCGCCGACCAGGAACGGGGTCAGCAGCCGCATGTAGCCGGCCAGGCACACGAGCTCGATCCCGCGCGCCTCGAGCTCGGCCTGAATCGCCCGTTCATGCGCGGCCCGGTCGCGGCCGAACGGCCGGTGGTCGATGCAAACCGCCGCCACCCCGAGCGAGGCGGCAACGCCGAGCCCCGCCGCGTCCGGCCGGTTCGCGATCACCACTGCCATGGCCGCGGGATAGTCCGGGGCGGCCGCCGCCCGCAGCAGCGCCTCCATGTTGCTGCCGCGCCCGCTGATCAGGATCGCGGTTCGGCTCAATCGAGCCAGCCCGACGGCGTCGCCACCCGGGCCGCCGCCGGTTCGCCGGACGCTTCGACGATGCGGCCGATCGGCACCGCCTGCTCCCCTTCGGCCAGCAGGTGGGCCTGCGCCGCCGCGGCGTCGCGCACCACGAGCACCATCCCAACGCCGCAGTTGAAGACCCGCAGCATCTCGGCGGCCGCAACCCCGCCGCTGCGGGCCAGCCAGCGGAACACCGGCGGCAGCGTCCAGCTCGAGGCGTCCAACTCGGCTGCCAGCCCCGGCGGCAGCACGCGCGGCACGTTGCCCGGCAGACCGCCGCCGGTGATGTGCGCCGCCGCCAGCAGCAGCCCGGCCCGGTGCAGCGACAGCACCGGCCGCACGTAGATGCGGGTCGGCGCCATCAGCACGTCGGCGAAGCTTTGCCCGGCCGCGAACGGCGCCTTATCGTCCCATCCGGCGCCGGCGACCTCCATCACCCGGCGCACCAGCGAGTAGCCGTTGCTGTGCACGCCGCTGCTCGGCAAAGCGAGCACCGTGTCGCCGGGCTGCACCGCGCCGGGCAGCAGCGCGTCACGCTCGGCGGCGCCGACGCTGAACCCGGCGAGGTCGTAGTCGTCGGCCGCATACATGCCCGGCATCTCGGCGGTCTCGCCGCCGACCAGCGCGCAGCCGGCCTGCTTGCAGCCGGCGGCGATGCCGGCGATCACCGACGCGGCCTGCTCGACCGCCAGCGCGCCGCTGGCAAAGTAATCGAGGAAGAACAGCGGCTCGGCGCCCTGCACCACCAGGTCGTTGACGCACATCGCCACCAGGTCGATGCCGACCGTGCCGTGCCGCCCGGTGTCGATCGCGACGCTGCAGCTTGGTGCCGACGCCGTCCGTGGTGCTCACCAGCACCGGGTCTCGGAACCCGGCCGCCCGCAGGTCGAACAACGCGCCGAAGCCGCCGAGCCCGCCCATCACGCCGGCGCGCGCGGTCGCCTTGGCCAGCGGCTTGATCCGCTCCACCAGGGCGTCGCCGGCCTCGATGTCGACGCCGGCCGTCCGATAGGTGATGCCGTTCTGGTCGGGGCTCGTCATAAGCGGTTCCTCGGATGCGGGCCGATCGGCTATGCTGTCCGGATGCGACGTCCGGACCTGTCCCGCGGACACAACCATGGCGGCCGAGCCGGAGCAACGCCCGCCCGCGCTCGGCTTGCGGCCGCCTCGGGGGCGCATGCCTGATACCGGGGATCGCGTTCGGACCTGACGCCGCAATCCGAGCCGCCGGCCGCGACGCGTGGCCAGCGTCTCGGTCTGCTGATCGGGCTCGCCGGCACCATCCTGGTGGTGCTGTACTTCTTCTCGTCGATCCTGCTGCCGTTCGTGGCGGCGGCGGGCATCGCCTACTTCCTCGATCCGCCGACCACGCGGCTGACCCGGGCCGGGCTGCCGCGCGGCGCCGCGGCGATGGTGATGATCGTCGCCCTGCTGGCGGCCTGCCTGCTGTTCGCGCTGCTGCTGTACCCGTTGCTGGTGGCGCAGCTCGGCCTGCTGATCTCGCGGGCGCCGACCTATGCCGGGGCGATCTACGTGCTGGGCCGGCGAGGTGGTCGCCCGCATGCAGGATACGTTCGGCCCCGAATACGTGGACGGCAAGCTGCGCGACCTGGTCGGCGGCCAGGCCGGGTCGATGCTGTCGTTCCTGGCGTCCGCATTGACCCGGGTGGTGGGCGGCGGCTTCGCGCTGTTCAACGTCGTCTCGCTGGTGGTGGTGACGCCGGTGGTCGGCTTCTACCTGCTGCGCGACTGGCGCCGCGCGGTGGCGCGGGTGGATAGCTGGCTTCCTCGCCGCTACGCCGGCGTGCTGCGGGCGCAGGCGCGCGAGGTGGACCGGATCCTGTCCGCCTGGGTGCGCGGCCAGGCGCTTGTGCTGCCTGGTGCTGGCCGGGTTCTACGCCTTCACCCTGTCGCTGGTCGGGCTCGACCTCGGGCTGATCGTCGGCATCACCTCGGGCCTGCTGTCGTTCATCCCCTATGTCGGCAGCGTCACCGGCATGCGTCGCCAGCATCGGCCTAGCCTTGGCGCAGTTCCACTGGCAGGGGGTGGCGGTGGTGGCCGGCGTGTTCCTGGCCGGGCAGCTGCTCGAGGGCTACGTGATCTATCCGCGCTTCCTCGGCGACCGGGTCGAGCTGCACGCCGTCTGGGTGATCTTCGCCCTGTTCGCCGGCGGCGCCGCGTTCGGCTTCCTCGGCGTGCTGATGGCGGTGCCGGTGGCCGCGGCCATCGGCGTGCTGGCGCGGTTCTGGCTGCGGCGCTACCTCGTCAGCGCCTTGTATCTCGACCCGCCGCCCGGCCAGTGAGGGCGCGCCCGCCGTGATCGACGCCGCTCAGCTCGCGTTGCGGTTCTCGCGCCCGCCCGCGTTCGCTGCCGCGGAGCTGCTGCCGAACGCGGCCCAAGCCGAGGCATGCGCGTGGCTGGACGCGAGCCGGGATTGGCCGACCGGCCGGCTGGCGCTCTGGGGCGAGCCGGGCAGCGGCAAGTCGCACCTGGCCCATGTCTGGGCGGCGCGGCAGGGCGGCGTGGTGTTGCCGTCCGCGCCGGCCGACCCGTGGCCGAGCTGCCCGGTCGCCATCGACGCCATCGACGCGGTGCCGGACGAGCCGGCGCTGCTGCATCTGCTGAACGCGGCGGCCGAGACCGGGCAACCCGTGCTGCTGGTCGCCCGCGTGGCGCCCGGGCGGTTGCCGGTCCGCCTGCCCGACCTCGCCAGCCGGCTGCGCGCCACGGCCGCCGTGCGCATCGGCCCGGCCGACGACGCCTTCCTGGCGCTGCTGCTCGGCACGCCTGCTGGCCGAGCGGCAGATCCGGGTCGCCGAACCGGTGCAGAGCTGGCTGCTCGCGCGCCTGCCGCGCACGCCTGCCGCGGTCCGCGACGCCGTCGCCCAACTCGACGCCGCCGCGCTGACGGCCGGACGCGCCATCACCCGCAACCTGGCGAGGAACGTCTTGGCACTTGATGACAATATGGCGGCAAGCGTGCCGGTCCGCTCCCCACCTGCCCCGGGACCGGGCTAGACCATGCGCGCGCTCTCCCGGAGGAAGCCCGTGCTGCATGCCGCGCCCGTCACCGGCCTCGACGACCCTGACCGGTTCATCAACCGCGAGCTGTCCTGGCTCGACTTCAACCACCGCGTCGTCGAGGAGGCGGAGAACGAGCGCCACCCGCTGCTGGAGCGGCTGCGCTTCGTCTCGATCTCGGCGTCCAACCTCGACGAGTTCTTTTCCGTCCGCGTTGCCGGGCTGATCGGCCAGGCCAAGGCCGGTCTCGCGGTGGTCAGCGCCGACGGCCGCACCCCGGCGCAGCAGCTCGGCGAGATCCAGGTCCGCGCCGCCATGCTGATGGCAGACCAGCAGCGGGTCTGGCACGACCTGCGCGGCAAGTTGCGCGACGCCGGGATCGAACTGTGCGATGCTTCGGGCCTGTCCGACTCGGCCCGTGCCTGGCTCGAGATCTGGTTCATGGACCGCGTGTTCCCGGCGCTGACGCCGCTCGCGATCGACCCAGCGCATCCGTTCCCGTTCATTCCCAACATGGGGCTGGTCAAGGTCCTGAAGCTGCAGCGCGACGTGGACGGCCAGGGCATGCAGGCGCTGATCCCGCTGCCGGCGCTGATCGAGCGCTTCGTCCGCCTGCCGGCCGAGCCCGCCAAGCCCGGCGCCAACGCGCCGCCGACGATCCGCTTCGTCCTGCTGGAGGACGTCGTCACCTTGTTCCTCCATCGCCTGTTCCCCGGCTACCACATCCTCGGCCAGGGCATGTTCCGGCTGATCCGCGACACCGGCGTCGAGTTCGAGGAAGAGGCCGAGGACCTGGTGCGCTCCTACGAGACGACGCTGAAGCGCCGCCGCCGCGGGGTGGCGATCCACCTCAGCGTGGATGCGGCGATGCCGGACGACCTGCGCGCGCTGGTGATCGACGAGCTCGATGTCGAGCACAAGAACATCGCCGGCGAGGAGGTCGTGATCCAGCACGGCATCCTGGGCGTGGCCGACCTCAAGCAGATGATCGTCGACGACCGGCCCGACCTGCTGTTCACCCCCTACACGCCGCGCTTCCCCGAACGCATCCGCGACTTCGCCGGCGACTGCTTCGCCGCCATCCGGGCCAAGGACATCATCGTCCACCACCCGTTCGAGAGCTTCGACGTGGTGGTGCAGTTCCTGCGCCAAGCCGCCGCCGACCCGAACGTGGTCGCGGTGAAGCAGACGCTCTACCGCACCAGCCGCGACAGCCCGATCGTGAAGGCGCTGATCGAGGCGGCCGAGGCCGGCAAGTCGGTCACCGCCTTGGTCGAACTGCGCGCCCGGTTCGACGAGGAAGCCAACATCCGCCTCGCCCGCTCCATGGAGGCGGCCGGCGTGCAGGTGGTGTTCGGCTTCGTGGAGCAGAAGACCCATGCCAAGCTGTCGCTGGTGGTGCGCCGCGAGGGTCCGGTGATGCGCTCCTACGCGCATTTCGGCACCGGCAACTACCACCCGATCACAGCGCGCATCTACACCGACCTCAGCTTCTTCACCTGCGACCCGGACCTGACCCGCGACAGCGCCCGGCTGTTCAACTACATGACCGGCTACGCCAAGCCCGAGCGGATGGACAGCCTGTCGTTCAGCCCGCTCACCACCCGGAGCACGCTCGACGCGCTGATCGACGAGGAGATCGAGCACGCCGAAGCCGGCCGCCCGGCCCATATCTGGCTCAAGATGAACAGCCTGGTGGACGACACGCTGATCGACCATCTGTACCGCGCGTCCCGGGCGGGCGTGCACGTGATGTGCGTGATCCGCGGCATTTGCTGCCTGCGCCCCGGCGTGCCCGGGCTTGTCCGAGAACATCCGGGTGAAAAGCATCGTCGGCCGCTTCCTCGAGCACGCCCGCATCTACGCCTTCGGCAACGGCCACCGGCTGCCGAGCCGTCATGCCAAGGTGTTCATCAGCAGCGCCGATTGGATGGCGCGCAACATGGATTGGCGGGTCGAGACGCTGGTGCCGATCCATAACCGCACCGTCCACCAGCAGGTGCTGGACCAGATCATGGTCGTCAACCTGAAGGACACGCTGCAATCGTGGGAGCTGGGCGCCGACGGCAACGTGGCGCCGGGTCGCGCCTGGGCCGAAGCCGGTCTCGGCGCACGACTACTTCATGACCAACCCGTCGCTGTCCGGCCGCGGCTCCGCCCTGCACGGACCGGCCCTGGCGAGTGCCGCCGCGAGCCCTCCGAGACGGCAAGACCGCGTAAGCCAGGACTGAACCGTGCCCGACCTCCCGAACGATCCGATGACGCGGTGCGCCGTTGTCGACCTTGGCTCCAACTCGGTGCGCCTGGTGGTGTACGAGGGCCGCAGCCGCAACCCGATCGCGATCTTCAACGAAAAAGCTGTGCTCCGCCTCGGCCGCGGCCTGAGGCGACCGGCAAGCTGAATGAGGTGGGTGTGGCGCAGGCGCTGCGGGTCATGACCCGCTACGCCGCCGTCGCGGGCGCCATGGACGCGACGCCGTTCGAGGTGCTGGCCACCGCCGCGGTGCGCGACGCGTCCAATGGCGACGAGTTCGTGGCCGCGTTGCAGGAGCGCATGCCGGCCGCCGCCATCCGCATCCTGTCCGGCGAGGAGGAGGCGGCGCTGTCCGCGGCCGGCATGCTGTGCGGCATCCCCGAAGCGGACGGCGTGCTGGCCGACATCGGCGGCGGCTCGCTGGAGCTGGTGCGGCTCGACGCCTCCGGGGTCCGCCATGCGGCGACCTTGAGGCTGGGTGTCATCCGGCTGTCGGAGCGGGCCGACCACGACCTCGCCCGGGCCCGGTCCATCGCCGACGCCGACCTCGCCGCGGTTCCCTGGCTGCGCGAGGGGGCCGACCGCGACCTCTATCTGGTCGGCGGCGCCTGGCGCGCGCTGGCCCGCGTGCACATGCATGCGACCAACTACCCGCTCGGGATCGTGCACCATTACACGATCGACCACGAAGCGGCGCGAGCCTTGACGGCGATGATCCTGGAGCCCAAGCGCGGCCCGGACCGGCTCGGCGGCGCGCCGCGGCGCCGCAGCGACGACCTGCCCTACGCCGCGACCGTGCTGCGCCGGCTGTTGCGCGCGTCCGGTGCGCGCCGGGTGGTGTTCAGCGCGAACGGCATCCGCGAGGGGTGGTTCATGCAGCAAGTCGCACCCGATGTGCGCCGGCAGGACCCGCTGCTAGCCGCCGCCCGCGACATGGCTGACCGCATGAGCCGCGATCCCGGCTTGCCGCCGGCGCTGATCGCCTGGACGGCGCCGCTGTTCCCGAACGAGACCACCGCCACGCTGCGGCTGCGCCATGCCGCCTGCTGGATGTCCGACATCGGCAGCCACGACCATCCGGAATACCGCGCCGAGGAGTCGTTCGGCCGCGTGCTGCGCCAGCCCGGCGTCGGCATGACCCATGCCGCCCGGGCCTTTCTCGCGCTGACGATCGCGCTCCGCTACGAGGCGGAGATCGGCGCCGCCTTTCTCGCCCCGGCGCGCGCGTTGCTCGACCCCGCCGACATGGCGCGGGCCGTCACCTTGGGTGCGGCGTTGCGGCTGGCTTACGTGCTCTCGGCGGGCACGCCGGAACTGCTGGCGCAAGCGGCGCTGCGCCTCGACGGCGGCCGCCTGGTGCTGCGCCTGATGGGAGCGGGCGTGTTCGAGGGCGACGGCGTGCAGCGCCGGCTGGACCACCTGGCCGCCACGCTTGGGGTGACCAGCGCGCTGGAATAGCGCCTCGAAACCCAACACACGCCCACGTTCAATGCGCCAATCCGCGCAGGAAGCGCCGCGCCAGGGCGCCATACAGCGCGCGCCGGCAGACGAGCCGCGATGTCGCATAGGCCAGCATCGACGTCGCCAGCAGCGGGATCGTCAACCGCTGGTTCTCGGTCATCTCCATGACGATGATCGTGGCGGTGATGGGGGCCTGCACCACGCCGGCGAAGTAGCCGACCATGCCGAGCAGCACGAGCGCTCCGGCCGGGGTTTCGGGCATTACCATCGTCAGCGCGTGGCCCAACCCGGCGCCGATCGCCAGCGACGGCGCGAAGATGCCGCCCGGGATGCCGCTCAGGTATGAGGCGAGAGTGGCGCCGAGCTTGGCCACGAAGAACCACCATGGCAGGTCGCCGGTTCCCGACACCAAGCTGCTGGCCTGCCGGTAGCCGGTGCCGTAGGTGGCGCCTGCGGACACCAAGCCCAGCAGCGCGACGACCAAGCCGCAGGCGGCGGCGAAGATGACGGGGTGCGCCGCAAGCCAGGCGCCGGCCCGGCCCGGCAAGCCCGACGCCGCGCGGATCAGCAGCGTGCTGAACAGGCCACCCAGCAGCCCGCCGCCAACGCCGCAGGCCACCACCGCGAGCCAGCCCGAGCCCAGGTCGACCGACGCCGCCGTGAATCCGAAATAGGTGTAGTTGCCGACCAGGGCCAAGGTGCACACGCCCGAGATGATCACCGCCGTCAGCACGGTGCCGCTGGCCCGGGCCTCGAACGAGTGGCTCAGTTCCTCGATGGCAAATACGATCCCGGCCAGCGGCGTGTTGAAGGCCGCCGACACGCCGGCCGCCCCGCCCGCCAGCACCAGCGCCCGTTCCAGATCCGGCCGCGGCAGCCGCAGCAGCCGCCCCATCGCGTGCATGATGGTGGCGCCGACCTGCACCGTCGGCCCTTCTCGGCCGATCGAGGCGCCGCTCAGCAGTCCGAGCAAGGTCAGCATGACCTTGCCCGCCGCCACCCTCGGCGACAGCACGCGGCCGATCACCGCCGGGTCGGACAGGTGGATCGCCGCGATCACTTGTGGAATGCCGCTGCCCTGAGCGCCCGGAAACAGCCGCCCGGTCATGACGACGGACACCACCAGGCCGAGCGGCGCCAGGATCAGCACGAGCAATGGATTCCAGCCGACCACTCGCACGAACAGGTCGGACGCGGCATCGGCCAGGGCGGCGAAGGCGATCGCGGCCAGGCTGACGAGCACCGCGCCGGCCCAGAACACCGCGCGCCGCAACCAAAGGCGCGGCGACACGAGGGGCATTCGCCGTAGCCGGCGCAGGCGTGCCGGATCCGGCCGTAAACTCACCATTCCGGGAGCAACGGGTCAGACGCGGACCAGTTTCACCCGCTTGCCATCGACCCCGAGCGTGATCTGGCCGGCCTTGAGCGCCAGGGCGTCGCTGCCGAACACCTCCCGCCGCCAGCCGCTGAGCGCGGGGACGTCCGGCTCGGCCTCGGTCGCAAGCCGGTCCAGCTCGTCCGAGGAGGCCAGCAGCCGGGGCGCCACGTTGTGCTCCTCGCACTTGGCGGCCAGCAGCACCTTGAGCAGGGCCACCAGCGCGGGCGACGGCCGCGGCCCGTCCTTGCCGCGCGGCGCCGACGGCAGCTGACTGTCCGGCAGCGCCGCCGCGTCACGCAAGGCCACCAGCAGGCCGCCGCCGCTGCGGCCCTCAGCGAAGCCGCGGGTGATGCCGCGTATCCGCGCCAACTCCTCGGGCGTCTTCGGCGCCGTGGCGGCGATCTCCAGCAGGCTCTCGTCCTTGAGCAGGCGCTGGCGCGGGATGTTCACCCGTTGCGCTTCGCGCTCCCGCCAGGCGGCGGTTGCGCGAAGCAAGCCGAGCATGCGGCGGTTGCCGGATCGGGGGCGCAGCCGTTCCCAGATCGTGTCCGGGTCGGCGCGGTAGGTGCCAGGTTCGTCCAGCGCCGCCATCTCCTCGGCGACCCATTCGAGCCGGCCTTCCTGATCCAGCCGGTCGCGCAGCCGCCGATACACCTCGCGCAGATGCGTCACGTCGGCCGCGGCATAGCTGAGCTGGCTCGGCGATAGCGGGCGCGCGGACCAGTCGCTGAACCGGTGCGCCTTGTCGATCTGCCCGCCGGTCAAGGCCTGCACCAGCGCGTCGTAGCCGACCTGGTCGCCGAACCCGGCGACCATCGCCGCCACCTGGGTGTCGAACAGCGGCGCGGGCACGGTCCCGAAGCGTTCGAGGAAGATCTCCACGTCCTGCCGCGCAGCATGGAACACCTTCAGCACCGCCCGGTCGGCCAGCAGCTCACCGAGCGGCGCCAGGTCCAGCCCGGCGGCCTGCGCGTCCACCACGGCGACGTCCCCGGTCCCGGCGAGCTGCACCACGCACAGCTCCGGATAGTACGTTCGCTCCCGCATGAACTCGGTGTCGACGGTAATCCAGGGTTCGGCGCGCAGCCGGCTGCACAACGCCGCCAGCTCGGACGTCGTGGTGACCAGGGAGGGAACTGGCAGCAGGTCGCTTTTTGAGACGGCTCGCATGACGGGCATGTCATTCTTATGCCACACAGAGACTCAAACGGGAACATGCCGCTCGTCGTGCAACGTGGGCTGGCGCGGTGATCACTCACCCTTAGCGTTTGCGCCCCGAGCAAGAAGACTGGTGCAAGGCTGACGGGGTCAGTTGCGGCCCGGGCGTGCTTGACTTCACCGAGGGCGGGCGGTTGTTTGCGCCAGCCTTGAGGACGCCGGACATGCACGCCTACCGCACCCACAACTGTGGCGCCTTGCGCGCCGGCGACGCCAGCTCCGAGGCGCGGCTGTCGGGCTGGGTGCACAGCAAGCGCGACCATGGCGGCCTGCTGTTCATCGATCTGCGCGACCATTACGGCATGACCCAGTGCGTGCTGCCGGCCGGCTCCGACGCCTTCGCGGCGGCCGAAGCGCTGCGGGTCGAGAGCGTCATCACCGTCACCGGCCTCGTGGTGCCGCGCAGCCCGGCGACGGTCAATCCGAAGCTGCCGACCGGCGAGGTCGAGCTGCGGGTCGAGACGCTGGTGGTGCAATCGGCGGCGGACGTGCTGCCGTTCCAGGTGGCCGGCGACCAGACCTATCCGGAGGAGCTGCGGCTGCGCTACCGCTTCCTCGACCTCCGGCGCGAGAAGCTGCAGCGCAACATGATCCTGCGCGCCCAGGTGATCGACAGCATCCGCCGCCGTATGATCGCCGGCGGCTTCAACGAGTTTCAGACGCCGATCCTGACGACCAGCTCGCCCGAGGGGGCGCGCGACTTCCTCGTTCCCGCCCGGCTGCACCCCGGCAAGTTCTACGCCCTGCCGCAGGCGCCGCAGCAGTTCAAGCAGCTGACGATGGTGGCCGGCTTCGACCGCTACTTCCAGATCGCCCCCTGCTTCCGCGACGAGGCCGGGCGCGCCGACCGCACGCTGATGTTCTACCAGCTCGACGTCGAGATGAGCTTCGTCACGCAGGAGGACGTGTTCGCGGCGATGGAGCCGGTGATGCACGGCGTGTTCAGCGAGTTCGCCGCCGGCCGCGCGGTGGACGGGTTCCCGTTCCGCCGCATCCCGTTCGCGCAGGCGATGCTCGACTACGGCACCGACAAGCCCGACCTGCGCAACCCGCTGGTGATCCGCGACGTCACCGGACAGTTCGCCGAGTCCGGCTTCGGCCTGTTCGCCCGCATTGCCGCAGGCGGCGGCACCGTGCGCGCCATCCCGGCGCCCGGGGCCGGGTCGCGGCCGCGCGGCTTCTTCGACAAGCTGAACGAGTGGGCGCGGGCCGAAGGCGCCGGCGGCCTTGGCTACATCGCCTTCGACACCGATGGTCCGAAGGGGCCGATCGCCAAGAACCTCGAAGGGGACCGGGTCGAGGCGATCCGCACCGCCTGCGGCCTCGAACCCGGCGACGCCGTATTCTTTGTCGCCGGCAAGAAGGACGAGGCGCCGAAGTTCGCGGGTCAGGTCCGCACCCGCATCGCCAACGAGCTCGGGCTATCGGAAAAGAACGCGTTCCGGTTCTGCTGGATCGTCGACTTCCCGATGTACGAGCTGAACGAGGAAACCGGGCGGATCGACTTCAGCCACAATCCGTTCAGCATGCCGGCCGGCGAGCTGGACGCGCTGAACAACCAGGACCCGCTGACGATCCCCGCCTACCAGTACGACATCGTCTGCAACGGCTACGAGATGAGCAGCGGCGCCATCCGCAACCACAAGGCGGAGATCATGCTGCGCGCCTTCGAGATCGCCGGCTATCCGCCGGGCGCGGTCGAGGAGAAGTTCGGCGGCATGCTGAACGCCTTCCGCTTCGGCGCCCCGCCGCACGGCGGCATGGCGGCGGGCATCGACCGCATCGTCATGCTGCTGGCCGACGAGCCGAACCTGCGCGAGGTCAACCTGTTCCCGATGAACCAGCAGGGCGAGGACCTGATGATGGCCGCCCCGTCCGAGGTGACGCCGGCGCAGCTGAAGGAACTCAGCATCGCCGTCGTGATGCCGCCCAAGGTGGTGAAGGCCACCTAAACGAACCGGCTTTAACCGAACCGGGCCAGGGCGAAGCTCGCCTCCGCGGCTGCGTCCCCGATTGCCAGGGCCGCCAAGTGCTCGCCGATCGCCGGGGAATGCTTGAAGCCATGGCCGGAGCAGGCCGAGGCGGCGATGACGCGGCCATCCTCGTGCAACCGGTCGAGGACGAAACCGGCGTCGGGGGTCACGGTGTAGAGGCAGGTCGCCGACTTCATGACCCGGCTGCCGACCCCGCGCAACCGCCCGGCAACGTGGCGGTCGTAGATCGCCTGGGCCTCGGCCGCGGACACGACCCGGTCGACGGCGTCGGGCTCGACGTGGCCGGCGTAGCGCTCGGTGGCCGCCTTCACCCCGGGGGCGCCGGGCAACAACGGGAAGCCGTAAAGGTAGTCCGATTCGTCGGCGCCGTGCATCCAGATGAACGGCGGGAAACGGGCCGGGTCGTACAGCGCCGGCTCAGTCGCCTCGAACCAGGTCAGCACCTGCCGATGCACCTGGGCGACCCGCGCCAGGTGGCCGCCGGCCAGGCCCGGCAACCAAGCGCCCGCCGCCAGCACGGCGCGTCCGGCTTCGATGCGGCCGCGCCCGGTGGTGACGGCGACACCGCTGCCGCTCGGCTCGATCCGCAGCACCGCCTCGTCCGTGCGGATCTCGGCCCCGAGCGCGCGGGCCAGCCGCAGCTGCACCTCCACGCACCGTTCCACATGCAGGATGCCGGCGCTCGGCTCGAAATAGGCGCGCTCGGCGTCGGCGACCTGGAACTGATTGTAGCGGCGGCGGATCTCGGCGCTGTCCAGCAGCTCGAACGGGATCGAGTGGTCGGAGGCGATGTCGATGGTGCGGCGCAGGAAGCCGTCATGACCGTGGCTGCGGGCACCGTCGCCTTCGGCAATCATCAGCAGGCCGATCTGGTCGAACAGCGTCTCGCCCGATTCCGCCTCGAGCTCGCGCCAGATTGCGTGCGAGCGGCGCACCAGCGGCACGTATTCCGGGCCTTCGGCGACCGCGAGCCGGGTGATGCGGGTTTCGCCATGGGTGGAGCCGCGGTCGTGCGGCGGGTGGAAGCGGTCGAGGCCGATCGCCCGCACGCCGGCCATCGCCAACCGGTGCAGCGTGGCGCTGCCGACCGCGCCGAGCCCGATCACCACCACGTCGGCGGTTGAGGTGCCGCCCTTCGTGCCCCGATCCGCTGCTGCCTGCTGTGCCATCCGCTCCGTCTCCAACCGTCGCTCCCAAGCCGACAGCAAGGCCCGTGCCTGCGCAACGGGAGATTGCCGGGCGCGGTGCTTGCATGGCGTTATGTCAGGGCACGGCGGGAAGGCGGCGCGATGGCGGCGATGTTCATGGATTGCACCGGCGACATGCTCCCGCTCTGGCATCGCATCCAGCGCCCAGGTGACCCGACGATCGGGCTCAACATGGCGCCGGGCCAGCCGACCGGCGTGCCGGCGCTGCTGGACGGCTACGCCACCGCCATCGTTGATCACACCTATTTCGACGCGGACCTGCTCGGGCAATGCCCGTCGCTGAAGCACCTCGTCTTCCTCGGCACCGGTGCCTCGTCCTTCATCGACCTCGACGCGGCCGCCCGGCACGGCATGGCGGTGCACACCATCAAGGGCTACGGCGACACCACGGTCGCCGAGCACACGATCGCCCTCGCGATGGCCGCCGCCCGGGACGTCGCGCGCATGGACCGCGAGGTCCGCGCCGGCGGCTGGCGGCAAGTGGAAGGCATCCAGCTCCGCTGCCGCACGCTGGGCATCGTCGGCATGGGCGGCATCGGCAAGCAGGTGGCGCGGCTGGCACAAGGGATCGGCATGCACGTGCTGGCTTGGAACCGCACGCCGCTCGAGCCGGCGCCCGTACCGATGGCGGCGCTCGAGGAGGTGGTGGCGCGCGCCGACGTGCTCTGCATCTGCCTGGCGCTGAACGACGCGACCCACGGCTTCATCGGTGCCGATCTCCTCGGCAAGACCAAGCCCGGCGTGGTATTCGTCAATACCGCCCGCGCCGCAATCGTGGACCAGGCGGCGTTGGTCGCGCTGCTGCGATCGGGCCACATCCGCCATGCCGCGATCGACGTGTTCACCCGCGAGCCGCCGGACCCGGCCGATCCGCTGCTCGCCCTGCCGAACGTGACGCTGACGGCGCATGCCGGGTTCATGACGCCGGAGGCAAGCATGACCATGCTGCGCCGCGCCGTGGACCTCGTCATCGAGCACGACGCGTGATGGCCGCACCCGGGGCGGCGGTCACAGGCTGACCGAGATGGCCGCAAGCCCGACGCCGCTGCTGCGGGTCGAGCAGGTGACCCGCAGCTTCTACGGCGTCCGAGCGCTGAACGGCGTCGATCTGCAAGTACAGCCGGGCCGCATCACCGGGCTGATCGGGCCGAACGGCGCCGGCAAGACCACGCTGTTCAACTGCATCAGCGGCATGGTGCCGCCGTCCTCGGGGCGCATCGTGTTCGACGGGCAGGACGTCACCGGCTGGCGCCCGGACCGCATCACCCGGCGCGGCCTGGTGCGCACCTTCCAGATCGCCCGCGCCTGCCCGCGGCTTACGGTGCGCGACAACCTGCTCCTGTTCGGCCCGGAGCAGCCCGGCGAGCAGGTCCTGGCGGCCCTGCTGCGCAGCGGCCCGGCGCGCCGAGCGCGAGCGGCACGTTGCGCGAGCGCGCGGCCGAGATCGCCGGGCGGCTGCGGCTCGGCGCCCTGCTCGACCGCCCGGCCGCGGCGCTGTCGGGCGGGCAGAAGAAGCTGCTGGAGATCGGCCGCGCGCTGATGACGCGACCCGAAGCTGATCCTGCTCGACGAGCCGATCGCCGGGGTGAACCCGAGCCTCGGCGTCGAGATCGGCGAGCGGCTGCGCGAGATCGCCGCCTCGGGCGTGGCCCTGCTGCTGATCGAGCATCAGATGGACACCATCGCCCGGCTCTGCGACCACGTGGTGGTGATGGCCGAGGGACGCCGCCTGACCGAGGGCACGTTCGCCGCCGTCGCCGCGAACCGCACGGTGCAGGACGCCTATATGGGAACGCCCGCATGCGCCTCCTGAGCGTCAGCGGCCTCGTCGCCGGCTACGGCGCGGCCGAGCACATCCTGAAGGGTCTCGACTTCGCGGTGGACGAGGGCGAGATCGTGTGCGTGATCGGGCCGAACGGCGCCGGCAAGTCAACGCTGCTGAAGACGATCGCCGGGTTGCTGGCGCCGCAGTCAGGGACGATCCTGCTGCGCGGCGAGGCGATCGGCGGGCGCCGGCCGCGCGAGGTGACGGGTCTCGGCGTCGCCTACGTGCCGCAGGAGCACAACGTGTTCGCCTCGATGTCGGTGCGGGAGAACCTGGAGATGGGCGGCTTCGCCGACCCGCGCGCCGCCCGGTCGCGGCTCGACGGGGTGATGCAGCGCTTCCCGATGCTGGGCCGCAAGCGGCGGCAGCCGGCGCGGGCGCTATCGGGCGGCGAGCGGCAGATCCTGGCGATGGGCATGGCGCTGATGGTGCATCCGGCGCTGCTGCTGCTCGACGAGCCCTCGGCCGGGCTGTCACCGGTGGCGGCGCAGGCGCTGTTCCGCGAGATCCGGGCGATCCGCGATGACGGGGTGGCGATCGCCCTGGTCGAGCAGAACGTGAACGAGGCGCTGGCGGTCGCCGACCGCGCCTACCTGCTGGTGGACGGCCGCAACAGCCGTGACGGCGCGGCGCGCGAGCTGGCGGCCGATCCGGAGATCCGGCAAGCGTTTCTAGGCCAAGGGGCCCTGCCCCTTGGATCCCCGTCAAAGGCGAGCCTTTGAAATCCATTTTTCGGGGGTTTGGGGCCCCTGGCCCCAACGGGTCCAGGGCAGAGCCCTGGCCTTGGAGAACAAAATGACCCTCACCCGCCGCCTAGTCCTAGCCGCCCTCGCCGCCCCCGCCATCGCCCGCGCCCAATCGTCGCCGCTGAAACTCGGCGTGCTCACCCCGCTCACCGGCGCCGGCGGCTTCGACGGACCGCGGATGCTCAAGGCGATGAACGCCGTGCGCGAGGAAATCAACGCCGCCGGCGGCGTGCTCGGCCGCCCCATCGAGTTCGTGGTCGAGGACAGCCAGACCAACCCCGAGGCCGCGGTGCGGGCGGCGCGCAAGCTGATCGACGTGGACCGGGTGCCGGTGATCATGGGCACCTGGGCGTCGGCGGTGACGACCGCGGTGGCGCCGGTGTGCTGGGAGAGCCGCGTGTTCCTCACCACCGTGTCCGGCTCGGACACCATCACCCAGCTGCCGCACAACGGCTACCTGATCCGCACCCAGCCGAACACGCAACTGCAGAACGGCAAGCATGCCGAGTTCATCGCGGCATTGGGCGCGAAGAAGGTCTACATCATGGCGATCCAGGCGCCGTTCGCCGCCCCTGGCCAGGCCCGGGTGGAGCAGGTGCTGGCGCAGCACGGCTCGAAGCTGGTCGGCGGGCTGATCTACGAGGGCGGCAAGACGAGCTACCGCTCCGAGGTGGACCAGGCGCTGCGCACCGACCCCGACCTGATCTACCTGAACGGCTACACGCCCGATTGCACGGTGCTGCTGCGCGAGCTGTATCGCGCGGGCTTCGACAAGCCGCGCTTCGCCCAGTCCTACGCAGTGACGCAGAAGCTGCTGGACTCCGTGCCGGCGCCGGCGGTCGAGGGCACCTACACGGTGCAGCCCTCGTCCGACATCGGCTCGCCGGCGTTCGAGCTGGCCAAGAAGCGACTGGGCGGCGAGCCCGATTCCTACGAGACGCAGGCAACCGACTGGATCAGCCTGGTGGCGCTGACGATCGCGCGCGCCAAGGAGGCGAGCGGCACGGCGCTGCGCGACACCGTGCGCCGTGTGTCGCAAGGCGACGGGCAGAAGGTCTATTCCGCGGTCGAGGGCCTGAAAGCGATCGCTGCCGGAGGGGAAATCAACTACGAGGGCGCCAGCGGGCCCTGCGACTTCACCGATATCGGCGACATCAAGGACTGCAAGTTCCGCTACCAGCGGGTCGAGAACGGCAAGTTCCAGTTCGTGTCGATCGTCTGAGCGGGCGGTTGATACCGCTGCCGCAGGTCGTCCAACTCGTGCTGAACGGGGCGATGTCGGGCGCGGTGCTGGCGGTTCCGGCGATCGGGTTGACGCTGATCTACGCCGTGCTGCGCTTCCCCAACTTCGCGCTGGCCTCGCACGCGACGATCGGCGCCTTTGCCGGCTGGATCGCCAACGTGCAGTTCGGCCTGCCTTTAGTGCCCTCGCTGGGCGTGGCCTTCGTCGCCGCGGCCTGCATCGGCGTCCTCTCGGACGAGCTCGTCCTGAAACCATTTCGGGCGGCCGGGTCGATCACCACGGCGATCGGCTCCATCGCGCTGACGATCCTGCTTGAGAACTTCGTCCGCCTCGGCTTCGGCAACGAGCTCAACGGCTACGATCTGCCGATGCTGCGCGACTGGCGGTTCTGGGGCCTGCGGGTGGGGCCGCAGCAGGTGGAGAACGGCGCCGTCGCCATTGTGGTGATGGCCGCCGTGTTCGCCTTCCTTGGCCTGACCCGAACCGGCAAGGCGATGCGCGCGGTGGCCGACAACCCGGCACTCGCCGACATCAAGGGCATCGACGCCGCCCGGGTCGGCCGCATCGCCTCGTTCGCCGGCATGGGCCTGGCCGGCATCGGCGGCATGCTGATCGGGCTCGACACCAGCATCGACCCGCTGACCGGCTTCCGCGCCATCCTGTCGATCTTCGCCGCCGCGGTCGTGGGCGGGCTCGGCAGCGTGCCGGGCGCAGTGGCCGGGGCACTCGTGGTCGGCATCGGCGAGGAGCTATCGCTGCTGGTGCTGCCGCCGTTGTACCGAACCGTGGTGGGCTTCCTGGCGATCCTGGCGGTGCTGCTGCTGCGCCCGCGCGGCCTGCTCGGGCAACGGGCGTACTGATGGAGAACTACCTCGTCGCGATGGGCGTGTCGGCCGGCATCTACGCGCTGATGGCGCTCGGGCTGAACGTGATGTGGGGCATGGCCGGGATGGTGAACCTCGGCCTGGTCGGGTTCTTTGCCGTCGGCGCCTACACTTCGGCCTTGCTGACGGTGAAGCTAGGCTGGCCCATCGCCTTGGGCGTGCTCGCGGGCAGCGTCATGGGCGCAGCCGTCGGTGGGGCGGTGGCGGCGATCACCGCCCGGCTGCGCGGCGACTACTTGGCGATCGTGACGCTCGGTTTCGCCGAGGCCGTGCGCATCACCGCCGGCAACGAGATCTGGCTGACCGGCGGAACCGACGGCATCTCCGGCATCCCCGGCCCGGAACGCGGCGTGCTGCCCCCGTTCCAATTCAACCTGCTCTACCTCGCCATCGTCGCCGCGCTGGTGACGGTCGCGTTCGTCATCGCCGAGCGGCTGAGCTACGCGCCGTTCGGCCGCGTGCTGCGGGCGATCCGCGACGACGAGGGCGTGGCCGCGGTCGCCGGCAAGCGGGTGCTCGCCTACAAGGTCCAGGCGTTCGCGATCGGGGCGGGCGCGATGGGCATGGCGGGGGCGCTGTATGGCCACTACACCTCGTTCATCGCGCCCGACATCTTCGTGCCGCTGCTGACGCTCTACATCAAGCTGTCGCTGCTGGCCGGCGGCGTCGGCAACAACCGCGGCGCGGTGCTGGGCGCCGTGCTGATCGTGACGTTCCTGGAATCGACCCGGTTCATCATCGCCGCCATCCCCGGCCTGACCGCCGTGCAGGGCGCGGCCATGCGCGAGATCCTGCTCAGCACCGCCCTGCTGCTGATTCTACGCTTCCGCACGCGCGGCTTGCTGCCGGAAGCCGGCGCCCACCCCTTGCCTTTAGGACCCGAGCATGCCTGACCCGATGCCGACCCTGGACGACGTTGCCGCCATCATGGCGCTGACCGCCAACGAGGGCGCCGCCGCCGCCTTCGCCGCGACCGACGCGCTGGCGCAGCGCCTGTTCGGCCACAACCTGTTCACCGTAACCCGCTCGCTGCACGACACGATGGAGGTGGAGCGCGCCTACAGCAGCAACCCCGCCGCCTACCCGCTCGGCGGCCGCAAGCAGAAGCAGGACACGCATTGGGGCCACGTCGTGCTGGACCGCGGCGAGATGATGGTGTGCGATACGCCGGACGACATCCGCCGGGTGTTCGCCGACCACGCGCTGATCCTGAGCTTGGGCATCACCACCATGATCAATGTGCCGATCCTGTATGCCGGCCGCTCGCTGGCGACGATCAACATATCGCATGCGACCCGGCGCTGGGGGCCGGAGACGCATCCGGGGCTGCGTATCTTGGCCGGGCTGCTGACGCCGGCGGTACTGTAAGGAAGCACTGGGGGCGGCGCCCCCAGACCCGCATTCGAGGGGGAACACATGAGTGCCACGGCCACCCGGACCAACAGCGACATCGCCTCCGCCGTGGCCGATGCGCGCGACCGCTATGTGGCCCGGCGGCCGCGCAGCCAGGCGTTGCACGCCGAGGCTCGCACCGTCATGCCTGGCGGCAACACCCGCACCGTGCTGTCCTACGGCCCCTTCCCCACCGCGATGGCCCGCGGCGAGGACTGCCGGCTGTGGGACGTGGACGGCCACGCCTACCTCGATCTGTGCGGCGAGTACACGGCCGGGCTGTTCGGCCACTCCGAGCCGCGCATCCGGCGGGCGATCGAGGCGGCGCTGCTGAACGGCCTCAACCTCGCCGCGGTCGGCGAGCCCGAGGTCGCGCTGGCGCGGCTAATCTGCGGCCGGTTTCCCTCGATCGAGCTGGTGCGGTTCACCAACTCCGGCACCGAAGGCAACCTGATGGCGCTGACCACGGCGCGCGCCTTCACCGGCCGCGGCACGGTGCTGGCGTTCCGCGGCGGCTACCATGGCGGAGTGCTGACCTTTCCGGTCTCGGGTCCGTCCAAGGCGACGCTGCCGCTTCCGGTCGTGATGGCCGACTACAACGACCCGGCCGGCGCGGTCGCCGCCGCCCGCGCCCATGCCGCCGACCTCGCCGCGATCATCGTCGAGCCGATGCTAGGCTCCGGCGGCTGCATTCCGGGCCATCCCGCCTTCCTCGCCGCCCTGCGCGAGGTCGCGAGCGAGACCGGCGCGCTGCTGATCTTCGACGAGGTGATGACCTCGCGCTCGAGCGCCGGCGGCGCGCAGGCCCGGCTCGGCATCACGCCCGATCTGACGACGCTCGGGAAATACATGGCCGGCGGCATGAGCTTCGGCGCGTTCGGCGGCCGGGCCGACGTCATGGACCTGTTCGCCAACACGCTGCCGCACGCCGGCACCTTCAACAACAACGTGCTGTCGATGGCGGCCGGCGGCGTCGCGCTGGGCGAGATCTTCACCGCCGACGCCGCCGAATCGCTGTTCGAGCGTGGCGAGGCGCTGCGGTCGGCACTCAACGCCGCGTGTGCGGCGGCCGGCGTGCCGATGCATTTCACCGGCATCGGGTCGCTCGCCTCACCGCATTTCCGCCCCGGCCCGCTCGACCGGCCGTATGTCCCGACGCCGGAGGAGGAAGGCCTGCGCGAGCTGTTCTTCTTCGACATGCTCGAGGCCGGGCTCTATCTGGCCCGGCGCGGCATGGTGGCGCTGAGCCTGCCGCTGAGCCCGGCGGATCTCGACCGCTTCGTCGCTACGGTCGCGGAGTTCGCCGAAGCGCGGGTGCCGTTGCTGCGGCTGTCAGGCGCAATCCCGGACCGGGAGGATCAGCGGCAAAAGGCGTTGTAGGCCGGCATCGGCTCGACCGCTGGCAGGAGTGGCACCGTCAGCGGTCCCGCTTGGCCTGCGCCACCTTGGTCGCCTTCGACACCCGGCCAACCTCGCGCGGATCCATGCTCACGGTCGGCCGCTTGCTGCGCTTCGCGGTCATGCCGGGCGCGGCGGTAGGGCCCGGCGACGGATGGGCCGGCGTCGCCGCCTGCTTGGCCTCGAGCGCCTGCCGCAACACCTGCGTCGCGCTCGGCCGGTTCAGCTTGCGCAACGCCGCCGTCAGCCGCTTCAACGCCTCGACCAGGATCTCGGTCTTGCCCTCGGTGCCCGTATTGTCGCGGGCCGGCGCCGCACCGCGCGGGGCGGCCTTGCCCCGCAACTCCCGCTGCTGCTGGCTGGCTATCCGGCGTGAGCGGTCGCGCGCCTCACGCAGCCGCTTGCCCAAGGCCTGGATCTCCTCGCGCGTGAGTGCGGCCACAGCGGGCGGCTGGGTTTGAGCGACCATCTCGCGCTCGGCCACGTTCAGTAGCCGGTCCTCGGGGGTGGCGGACGCGCTCATCGGGCGGTCTCCTGCGGGGAAGGTTCTGGAACGATCCTGCCGCGATCCGGTCCAGCATGCAAACGCCGCGCGACGGTCAGAACTCCCGCAGCGTATCCCGCAGCAGCGTGTGCTCGTAGCGCGTGCGCACCAGCCCGCGCCGCTGCAACGCGGGCACCAGCCCCTCGGTGATCTCGACCACCACGCGGCGGCTGATGCGCTGGAACGGGGTGCTGACGAGGAACCCGTCACCGCCGATCTCCGCCATCGCGGCGCCCATCTTGTCCGCCACCTCGTCCGGCGTGCCGACCAGACGCAAGCCCGCCATCGTAGCGCTCGGCGGCGAGTTGGCGCAGCGTCTTGCCGCTGCCCCATTGCGCAAACTTGTCGAGCGAGCCCTGCTCGCCGTTGGTGGTCAAACGAGGCAATTCGGCGTCGAGGTCGAACTGCGAGAAGTCGATGTCGGTGACGGTGCCGATCGAGGCGAGCCCGGCCTCGATGAACGCGGGGGAGTTCACCATCCGCGCGTACTTGGCCTCGGCGTCCTCGGTGGTCTCGCCCAGCACCGGATACACGAGGAACAGCACCTTGATGTCGTCGGGGTTGCGCCCGGCCGCGGCCGCGCGGGTGCGGACGTCGTCGCGGTACCACTTCATGCCCGACGTGCCGTTGGCGACCGCGATGATCGAATCGGCGTTGCGCGCCGCGAACTCCCGCCCGCGCGGCGAGCCGCCGGCCTGCACGTAAACCGGACGCCCCTGCGGCGACGGCACCGTGTTCAGCGGTCCGCGCACCTTGAAGTATTTGCCCTCATAATGGATCGGGCGGACCTTGCTGTGGTCGGCGTAAACGCCGCGCTCGCGGTCCATCACCACCGCGTCCGGCGCCCAGGAGCCGAACAGCTTCGTCACCACATCCACGTATTCGTCGGCCATCTCGTAGCGCTGCTCGCGCGGCGGCAGCACGTCCATGCCGAAATTCTGCGCCGCCGCGTCCTCGCCGGAGGTGACGATGTTCCAGCCGAACCGGCCGCCGGAGATGCTGTCGATGGTGGACGCGAGCCGGGCCAGCATGAACGGCGGGTAAGCCATGGTGCTCATGGTCGCCACCACGCCGAGCTTCGTGGTGTTGGCGGCGATGATCGCGGCCAGCGGCAGCGGGTCGTGCTTGGGCGCCTGCAGCGCGTGCTTGAGCGTTGCTTCGGCGGTGCCGCGATAGGCTTCGGACACCATCAGCGTGTCCTCGAGCATGATGTAGTCGAAGCAGGCGCGCTCCATCGCCTGCGCCATCTCGACGAAGATCTTGCCGTCCCAAGGTGGCAGGCCGCTCGCGAACGTGTGGTTCCACTCGCCGGACGAGAAATTGCAGAACCAGCCGAGATGGAAGCGGTCGGGCATCGTGGTCTCCTTTGCGGCTCGTCCATGCAGCGGACGTGCCACCGCTCCGCCCGGCCACGACGGCGCGTTCACGGCGTGTCGCGTTTCCTCCCCGTTATCCTTTTTCATCCACAGCCCAAGACTGCCGGTATCCGGTATAACGACACGCACATGAACAGCATCGACTCGCCCCTGCTCGGCCTCAGCCAGCGCACGCCCCCGTCCAACGACCGCGCCGAGATGGCGCTGCTTGGCGCCCTCCTGGCGAACAACAAGGCGTTCGAGCGGGTCTCCGACTTCCTGCTGCCCGAGCATTTCGCCGACCCGGTGCATGGCCGCATCTACCAGGCGATCGCCCGCCGGGTCGAAGCCGGGCAACTCGCCGACGCGGTGACGTTGAAGGCGGAGTTCGAGCACTCCGGCGCGCTCGACGAGGTCGGCGGCACGCCCTATTTCGCGCAGTTGCTGACCGCCATGGTCGGCATCATCAACGCCGGCGAGTATGGCCGCGCCATCCACGACGCCTGGATTCGCCGCCAGCTGATCGACATCGGCGAGGTGGTGGTCAACAACGCGTTCGGCGCCGACTTGGCGATCGACGGGCGCGAGCAGATCGAGTTTGCCGAAAGCCAGTTGTTCACGCTCGCCACCAAGGGCGGCAACGACGGCGGCTTCGTCACCTTCGAACGGGCGCTGACCGACGCAATCAAGAGCGCGGAGCGGGCGCACAAGCAGGCGGGCCACGTTAGCGGGTTGAGCACCGGGCTGCGCGACCTGGACAAGAAAACCGGTGGCCTGCACCCGAGCGACCTCATGATCCTCGCCGGCCGCCCCGGCATGGGCAAGACGGCGCTCGCCACCAAGATCGCCTACGGCGCCGCCAAGGCGCTGATGCGCAACGCCCAGGAGGTGGACCCGAACAAGCAGCCCGACGGCTCGATCGCGGTCTTCTCCCTGGAAATGAGCGCCGAGCAGCTCGCCACCCGCCTGCTGGCCGAGGAGGCGCGGGTGTCGGCCGACCGCATCCGCCGCGGCGAGATCGGCCAGCGCGACTTCAACCGCTTCGTCGAGGTCAGCCGCGAGATCTCGCAGCTGCCGATGCACATCGACGACACCCCGGCGATCACCCTCTCGGCGCTGCGCACCCGCTGCCGGCGCTTGAAGCGCACCAAGGGATTGAGCCTGGTGGTGATCGACTACCTGCAATTGATGCGGCCGAGCGTCGGCACCAAGCCGGAAAGCCGGGTGCTCGAAATCAGCCAGATCACCCAGGGCCTGAAGGCGATCGCCAAGGAGATGGAGGTGCCGGTGCTGGCGCTGTCGCAGCTCTCGCGCGCGGTCGAGAGCCGCGAGGACAAGCGGCCGCAGCTGAGCGACCTGCGCGAAAGCGGCACCATCGAGCAGGACGCCGACATGGTGCTGTTCGTTTACCGCGACGAATACTACCTGCAGCAGCGGGCGCCGAAGCAGATGGCCTACGACACCGAGGACAAGTTCCAGTCGGCGCTGGACAAGTGGCAGCGCGACATGGAGCAGGTGCACAACAAGGCCGAGATCCTGATCGAGAAGCAGCGGCACGGCCCGACCGGCATGATCCCGGTGCTGTTCGAAGGCGAGTTCACCCGCTTCGCCGACCTCGACGTGGCGCATGACGCCGGCCACTGAGCTTCAGGTCGATCTCGCCGCTATCGTCGAAAACTGGTCTTCTGTCGGCACGCGGGCGCCGGGCGCGGTCGCCGCCGTGCTCAAGGCCGACGCTTATGGCCTGGGCGCGGCGCCTGTGGCGCAGGCGCTGCACGCGGCCGGCTGCGGCCATTTCTTTGTCGCCCACCTGGACGAGGCGCTGGCGCTGCGCCCCCACCTGCCCGGTCGCATGCTCGCCGTGCTGAACGGCCTGTGGCCCGGCACCGCCGGCGAGTACATCCGCCACGACATCCGGCCGGTGCTCGGCTCGCTGGCGGAAATCGACGACTGGGGTGCCGCAGCGCGCGCCGTCGGACGCCGCCTGCCTGCCCTGCTGCATGTCGATACCGGCATGAACCGGCTGGGCCTGGCGCCGGCCGAGGTGGACGTGCTCGCCGCCGAGCCGCAGCGCCTGGCCGGCATCGGCCTCGACTACGTCATGACCCACCTGGTGTCGGCCGAGGACCCGGCCGACCCGGTCAACGAGCATCAGCGCCGCGCCTTTACCGAGGCCTGCGATCGCTTGCCGCCGGCGCCGCGCTCCTTGGCCAACTCGTCGGGCCTGTTCCTCGGCGACGGCTTCGCCTCCGATCTCGCCCGGCCCGGCGCCGCGCTGTACGGGGTGAACCCGACGCCCGGCCGCCCGAACCCGATGCGCCCGGTGGCGACGCTGCTCGCCCGCATCCTGCAGGTCCGCGACGTGCCGCCTGGCGGCCGGGTCGGCTATAACGGGCAGTGGACGGCGGCGCGGCCGAGCCGCATCGCCACCGTCTCGGTCGGTTACGCGGACGGCTACCTGCGCAGCCTCGGCAACCGCGCCACTGCGTGCTTTGACGGCAGGCCCGTCCCGCTGGTAGGGCGTGTGTCCATGGACCTGACCACCTTCGACGTGACCGACGCGCCCGGCGCCGTCCCGGGCGCCCCGCTCGAGCTGATCGGCCCGCACATGCCGGTCGATGCCGTGGCGGAGCGCGCCGGCACCAACGGCTACGAGATCCTGACCAGTCTCGGCCCGCGCTACGCCCGGACCTACCTGCCGGCATGATCGGGCCGCTCGACGCCGTCGCGACCGTCGGCCGCGGCACGATCGGCGCCGTCCGCCGTACCGGCGCCGTCGCGCTGTTCGGCGCCGAGGGCCTGTCGCACCTCGTGCGGCCGCCCTTCTACGGCCGCATGTTCCTCCAGGCGTTCATCGAGTTCGCGTTCTTCAGCCTGCCGGTGGTGGCGCTGACGGCCGTGTTCTCCGGCATGGTGATCGCGCTGCAAAGCTACACCGGCTTCGCCCGCTTCAACGCCGAAAGTGCCACCGCCAGCGTCGTCGTGCTCTCGGTCGTGCGCGAGCTCGGCCCGGTGCTGGCCGGGTTGATGGTAGCCGGTCGGGTCGGTGCGGCCATGGCGGCCGAGCTCGGCACCATGCGCGTCACGGACCAGATCGACGCGCTCGGCACGCTGTCCACCAGCCCGATGAAATACCTGATCGCGCCGCGGCTGCTGGCCGGGCTGCTGGCTTTGCCGTTGCTGGTGGTGGTGGCCGACATCCTGGGCGTCGGCGGCGGGTTCCTGGTGGCGACGGTCAAGCTCGGCTTCACGCCGCTCGCCTACCTGAAGGCGACCGCGGACATCCTGCGCATGAACGACATCGTCGCCGGGCTGGCGAAGGCCTGCGTGTTCGGCTTCATCGTGGCGCTGATGGGCTGCTTCCACGGCTACAACAGCCGCGGCGGCGCGCAAGGCGTGGGCGCGGCCACCACCAACGCCGTGGTCACCGCCAGCATCCTCATCCTGGCGTTCGATTACGTGCTGACCGAATTGTTCTTCGCGCGATGAGCCAGACCGGGACCGATCACGGGAGCGTGCCCAAGATCCGCATCCGCGGTCTGCGCAAGGCGTTCGGCGCCAAGCAGGTGCTGGACGGGATCGATCTCGATATCGCCCCGCGCACGTCCACCGTGGTGATCGGCGGCTCCGGCAGCGGCAAGTCCGTGCTGCTGAAATGCATCCTCGGCCTGATCGAGCCCGACGCCGGCAGCATCGCAATCGATGGCCGCGACGTGCTCAACTTGCCGGCGCACGAGGCGGAACAGGCGCGGGCCGGGATCGGCATGCTGTTCCAGGGCGGCGCGCTGTTCGACAGCCTGCCGGTCTGGGAAAACGTCGCCTTCGGCCTGCTGGCCCGGCACACCGTCAGCCGCGCCGCCGCCCGCGCCAAGGCCGGCCGAAGTGCTGCAGCAGGTGGGCCTCGACCCCAGCGTCGGCGACCTGTCGCCCGCCGAGCTGTCGGGCGGCATGCAGAAGCGCGTCGGCCTCGCCCGCGCGATCGCCGGGCAACCCGACATCCTGTTCTTCGACGAGCCCACGACCGGCCTCGACCCGATCATGGGCGCCGTGATCGACGGGCTTATCGTCGACTGCGTCAAGCGCCTCGGGAGCACCGCCGTCGCCATCACTCACGACATGGCAAGTGCCACGCGGATCGGCGACCGCGCGGCGATGCTGTTCCAGGGCAAGCTCGTGTGGCAGGGCGCCGCCGCCGAGCTGATGCACAGCGGCAACGCGATGGTAGACCAGTTCACCCATGGCCGCCGCGAAGGGCCGATCCAGATGGAGCTGCGGCGCTAGAAGGGTCTCTCCACAGGCACGCGCCAGGTCCGGTCACACTTCCAGCATTACCCGTCGGTGCCGTTGCGACCTTGACGCTGCTGCGGCTGGTTGCCTTGTCGGGTGCGCTGTTGCGGGGCCGGCGTGCGGCCGGCGTCGGGCTGGTCCGCCATGCCGGGCACCGGGCGGCGGTCCATGCCGCCCTGCATCCCCATCCCGGGCAGCCGGTATTGGTCCATGCCCTGTCCACCCATGCCCTGCGCTCCCATACCGGGCGTTCCCATGCCGGGCGTTCCCATGCCCGTCGCCCCCATGCCGGGCCGGGTCTGCGCGCCGCCTAGTTGCTGCGCGCCGGCGGTTGCGCTGAACCCGAGCAGCAGGCCAACCACGAGAGTCCATCCGATGCGAGACTGCATTGCCCTCTCCGTGGTCGCGCCGTGGTTCAGAGGATAGCCTGGCCGGCGAACAAAGCGAGCGCCAGGAACACGAGAAAGATCGCGATCGCCACGAAAAACAGAATCTTCGCGATGCCAGCGGACGCCGCCGAGACACCGCTGAAGCCGAAAAACCCGGCCACGATCGAGATCACGAAGAAGATCAGCGCCCACTTCAACATAACGGCAGCTCCACTTGACGACGCCGAACAAGCGCCCGGTCATCAGCGAAGTTCCCCGTTCATCGTGGCTTGTCCCCCGCCAGGGTGATGCGATGCATCAACCGCCGGAAGCCGTGGTAGTCGTTGACCGGGTTGTGCTGGGTCGCGCGATTGTCCCAGAAAGCGATCGAATTCGGCATCCACCGAAATCGGCAGGTGAATTCCGGCTTTACCTGGTGCGCGAACAGGTAGTCGAGCAGCGGTGCGCTTTCCGTCTCGGTCCAGCCGGCAAAGCGAGCCGTGTGGGCAATGTTGACGTACAACGCGCGGCGGCCGGTCTCAGGGTGGGTCCGCACCGCAGGATGCTCGGCGGCGTAGTCCTGCTTCGCATGGCCGGCGCCGCTGTCCTTGACCCGGTCTTCGCGCGTCTTGCTCACATCCGCCTTGGCCGACGTGCTGACCGCGCGCAGCCCGGCCAGGGTCTGCTGCAGCCCCGGGGACAGCGCCTCGAACGCCAGGTACTGGTTCGCGAACAGCGTGTCGCCGCCATAAGGCGGCAGCTCGCGGGCCAGCAGAAGGCTGCCCATCGGCGGCTCGTCGAGATAGGTGGTGTCGGCGTGCCAGATGCCGCCGAAATTGCTGCGCTCGTCCTCGCGCTTGAGCACCTGGATGATATCCGGGAAGCCCTCCAGGCCGCGCACGAACGGATACTCGACCGGTGTTCCAAAGCAGGCGGCGAACTGCCGGAACCGGGCCGGGTCGAGATCCTGGTCGCGGAAGAAGATCACCAGATGGTCGAGCAGCGCCTGGCGGATCGCCCGCACGAGGTCGCCACCCAGTGGCCTGGACAGGTCAATCCCGTGGATCTCGGCGCCGAGTGCCCCGGCGACTTTGCGGATGTCCATGCTGTGGCGTCCTCCGGGGGCTGTGGCGTCCTCCCGGGCGCCATTGTAGCCTGCCGGCAGGCACCGCCAAGGGGCCGGCCCACTCGGAGGACGCGATGATCCCACTCACCCGCCGCGGCGCGCTCACCTTGGCCGCCGGGACCGGCCTGGCGTTGCCGGCTACGGTCGGACGGGCGCAGGGCACCCCGCGGCTGCTGCGCATCGCCCATCAGTTTCCTGGCAGCTCCGGCGAGACCGGCGACTTCCGCGACCGCATGTGCCACCGCTTCGCCGACCTGGTCAGCGAGCGCACCGGCGGGTCGCTGAAATTCGAAGTGTATCCGAACGGTTCGCTGATGAAGACCTTCGCCCAGTTCAGCGGCTTGCGCAAAGGCGCGCTGGACCTCGCGCTGATCCCGCTGACCTATGCCGGCGGCGAGGTGCAC
The DNA here is from genome assembly GCA_963792675.1 of uncultured Alphaproteobacteria bacterium. Classification (GTDB taxonomy): domain Bacteria; phylum Pseudomonadota; class Alphaproteobacteria; order Acetobacterales; family Acetobacteraceae; genus JBBROS01. Next base: position 1,766,955 of record CAWBWT010000002.1, on the reverse strand, counting down.
GAGTTCAACATCTCGTTCATGCCGGCGCTGGTGACGAGCTACGCTCAGGGTTATGCCTGGCGCAGCAGTCCGATCGGTCGCGAACTCACGACGTTGCTGGAAAGCAAGGGCGTCGTGCTGCTGAGCTGGATGTGGCAGTCGGGCGGCATGGCGTCGCGCACCAAGCCGCTCATCGAGCCCGCCGACGCCCGCGGGATGAAGATCCGCGGCGGCTCGCGTGAGATGGACGAGATGTTCCTCGCCGCCGGCGCGTCGGTGTCGTCGATGCCGTCCAACGAGGTGTATATGGGCATGAAGACCGGGGTGATGGACGCCGCCTGCACCTCGTCGAGCTCGTTCCTCAGCTTCAAGCTCGAGGAAGCATCGAAGTACATGACCACGCCGGGGGAACGCAGCTTCTTCTTCATCCTCGAGCCGATCATGATCTCGAAGGCGGTCTGGGACACGCTGTCCAAACCGCAGCAGGATGCGATGCTGGCGGTCGGCGAGGAGATGATCCCGTTCAACCTGGCCGGCGCGCATGCGGACGACGTCGAGCTGGGCCGGGTGTTCGCCGCGGCCGGCGTTGCGGTGACGCCGATGGGCAATGCCACCGTCGATCGCTGGCAGGCGGTGGCGCGGTCGTCGTCGTGGAAGCAATATGCCGACAAGACCCCGCTGGCAGCGAAGATGCTGGCCTTGGCGGAGGGCGTGACGGCCTAACCTCCAGGCCGGCCGCCGCCCGGCTCCCTCAGCCGCGCACCTCGATCCCGCTCAACCCGGCCGCCAGGTACGGCCAGCAAATCCGGCAGCGCCAAGGCGATGCAGCCCTCGGTGGGCGCGTAATCCGGGCGGGCGACGTGGAGGAAGATGGCGCTGCCGCGGTTCCTGGCGACCGGCGCATCGTTCCAGCCGAGCACGCCGATGACGTCGTAGAGCGAGTCCGAGCGCCAAAGTGTTTCGTGCCGGGCCTCGTAGGGCAGCCGCACCGGCTGGTTGTAGGCGGGGTCCGCCGGGTCGTCGCACCAGCCATCGTGCGGTGCCAGCGGCAGCAGCGGCACCGCCGCGCGAGGACGTCGCAGGCGGTCGGCCCGGAACAGCACGCGCCGCAGCGGCAGCAGCCCGGCAGGGGTCGCTTCGTCGCCTTCCATCTTCGCCGCCCGGATTCCGCCGCGGCCGAGCGCGGCGCGGTAACGCTGCCCCTCATGCTGCAGCAACCCGTCCGAGCCGACCGCCGCGACGCTCATCCCAACTCCCTCATGCCAACCCTTTCTCCAGCATCTCCGACCGCTGCCACTCCATCGAAGCCTGCTGGTAGGCCGCGGCGCCGCGGCCCGGCTCGGCCGCCGCGAGCATCGTGCCGCCGCCGAGCCATTCCGGGGCCGCCGTTGCGAGCGTGGTGTAGGCGCCCGCCGCCAATGTACCCGGCGTCACCGGCTGCACCCCGGCTTCGGACCCCGTCTCGGACATGCCGGCCGGAACCGGCGGCCGCGACTGGTCCGGCTTCATGCCGATGATCGCCTCGAGCAGGCCCATGAACCCGGCGCCGAGCGCGCCAAGCGGGCCACCGACGATCCCGGCGCCGAGCACCCGCATCGGCGCCGGGATCGTTTCGCCGGTGACAGCCCGGTAGATCATGCCGACCCCCGGCAAATGATGCAGCGGGTTGAGGCCACGCATGAACTCGTCATGCGTGATGGTGATCGGGGTCGGCCACAGCTGGTCGGGCCCGATCGGGCCCGCGCCGTCGGGCGGAGTGGCATAACCGAATAGTCGGGAGGCCGGATCGGGCCCGGGCGTGGGGAGGATCATGGCGAAACCGATCGCAAGCCGCGTGCCACTCGTTACGGATCCGGCGGCTAATCGATCAGGTGACCGAACCGGCGCGCCTTGGTCGCCAGATAATGGTCGTTGACGCCGTTCGGCTCGATCACCAAGCCTTCCCGCCCGGCCACCACGATGCCGCACGCGGCGAGGGCGGCGATCTTGTCGGGGTTGTTGGTCAGCAGCCGGATCGCCGGGATCCGCAGCTGCTCGAGCATGGTGGCGGCCACGAGGAAGTTGCGCTCGTCGGCGTTCCAGCCGAGCGCGCGGTTGGCGTCCACCGTGTCGAGGCCGCGTTCCTGCAGCGCGTAGGCACGCAGCTTGTTGACCAAGCCGATGCCACGCCCCTCCTGCGCAAGATACAGCAGCACGCCGCTGCGCTCCTCGCCCATGCGGCGCAGCGCCCCGCGCAGCTGCGGGCCGCAGTCGCAGCGCAGGCTGCCGAGCAGGTCGCCGGTGAAGCATTCCGAATGCAGCCGCACGAGCGGCGGCGGGCCGCGCCGCGGCGGCGTGCTCGGGCTGGCCGATCAGGATCGCCAGGTGCTCGATCCCGGAATCCGGGGCACGGAAGGCGACGATCCGGGCGTCCGGCGCATCCTCGAGCGGCACGTGCGCCTCGGCCACGCGCACCAACCCGGCCGCCTCGCGATCGGGATGCGACAGCACGTCGGCATCGGCCACCGACCAAAGCGCCCGGGCGGCGGCCGCACGCGCGGCACCGGGACGCAGCGGCGCAGCCAGCACCGCCGGCAGCAGCCGGCCGATTTTCGCCAGGGCCAAGGCAGCCGGCGCCAGGAGCGGCGCCGGCGCCAGCTCCGGCGGCTCACGCAGCAGTTGCGCGGCGGTCGGGTCGGCCAGTCCGCGCAGGATGGCCGGGTCCGTCAGCCCGGCCGTGCGCAAGGCCAAAGCCGGCGGCTGCGGCTCGACCGGGCGGCGCAGCAGGGCGGCGGCGCGGACCGGCGCCAGCAGCAGCAGCGGCGGACCGGACGCCAAGGCCTCGAGGTCGGCCAATCCCGCGGCGCCGGCCGTCTCGGCCGCCAGGATCGCCAAGGGCTGGCTGCCGTTCAGCAGCACCGGCGTGCCGCGGCGCAACTCGGCCGCGGCACGATGAACCGCGCGCAGCCGGAGGACGCCGGCGTCGACGGCGCGGCTGGTCTCGGTCGGGCGTTGGCCAAAACCGGGCGGGGGGGCGCCGGGCTTCGTGCGGCCGGGCCGGGCGGGATCGGGCTGGGCAGGATGGGGTTGGGGCAGATCGGGCGGCATGGGTCCGGGCCTTATGCGCGTTGGACGAGTGGGACGCAAAGCGCGCCAGGCGATGAGAAGCAGGGAGTGATGTGGCGCTGGAACTAAAAACCCTTCCCTTCTCTCACGGAAAAGTGTGTGATGTGCAGCGCAGAAGTTGGATGGCTGCGCGTTGTCCCAAGCGGCACGGTCACTTCACGATTACATGTGAGATCCGTCCGGAGACACTAGGGGCCGACACGGCTTCACTCGAGGAAGGGTTCTAAATGTCGGGCGAGCGTCCCATCCTGATCATCGACGACGACACCGGTCTGCGCGAAACGCTGGTCGAACAACTGGAAGTCGATGGCGAGTTCGCCGCGTCCGAAGCTGGTTCGATCAGCGAAGCCGAAGCCATGGTGACAGCGCGCGATTCGCGATTCGACGCGCTGATACTCGACGTCACCTTACCGGACGGCGATGGCCGCGACTTGTGTGCGAACTTGCGCAAGGCGGGGTTGCGCATGCCGATCATCATGCTGACCGGTTCGGACGACGAGACCGACGTGGTGCGTGGCCTCGACGCCGGCGCCAACGACTACATCGCCAAGCCATTCCGGCTTGCCGAGTTGCTGGCGCGATTGCGGGCGCAGGTGCGGATTTTCGAGAACTCGGAAGACGCGGTGTTCACCATCGGGCCGTATACCTTCCGCCCCAGCGCCAAGCTGCTGCAGGAGCCGGTCAAGAACAGGCGCATCCGGCTGACGGAAAAAGAAGCCGCCATCCTGAAGTTCCTGTATCGCGCCGGCACCCGCCCGGTCGCTCGCCAAGTGCTGCTGAACGAGGTGTGGGGCTACAACGCCAACGTCACCACGCACACGCTCGAGACCCACATCTACCGGCTGCGGCAGAAGATCGAGCCCGATCCGGGCAATGCGAGGCTGCTGGTGACAGAAGGCGGCGGCTACCGGCTCGACCCGACCGGCGTCGTCGTCGCCTGACGGGTCAATGCGGCCGCATGAAGCGGCCGCGCACCCCGGCCATCGTCGCGGCCGCCCAGGACGCCAGGCCTTTCGCATCCAGCCGACGCCCAACCAGGAATAGCCACGCGTAGCGCACCACGTCCGCGGCAAGCCATAACCACATCCGGTATTTGCGGAAAATGTAGCCGCGGTTGCGGAACTGCAGCGCTTGCTTGACCGGGTCGGAGGGCATGACCGCGTAGTAGCGACCGAACATGATTGGGTGGATGTCCTGGGCGGAGCCCGGATGGGTGAACGCCGCCTCCGTATCGAGGACGATCACCGCCCCGGCGCGGCGGGCCCGATACATGAACTCGACCTCGTCGCCGCGCAGCAGGAAACGTGGATCGGGCAGGCCCACCGATGCGAACAGGTTGGCATGGATCAGCACGCCGTTGAACAGGTGGGCGAAATCGCGCACGGCGCCGTGCCGGCGCAGTTCGGCGGTCGAGAACAGCGTGCGGCCGTGAACCCGGACCGGGAACGCCAGGCGGTCGGGCCGGTCCACGTCGACCACCATCGCCCCAACCATGTCGGCCCGGTGCGCCTGGGCCGTGGCAAACAATCGGTCGAGGCAGCCGGCGTCGGCCGGGCGTCCGTCGTCATCCATCAGCCACAGCCAGCCGGCGCCGCGATGCAGCGCATACATGATGCCAACCCAGAAGCCGCCGGCGCCCCCGGCATTGCTCACCATCGTCAGCGTCCGAATACCGGGCGTGCGGGCGAGAAGCGCCTGCGTCGCGGGACCGCTCGCATTGTCGACCACGATCACCTCGCCGGGCGGCGTGTCCTGCGCGGCTACGGCGTCGAGGCAGCGCTGCAGCAACTCGGGACGATTCCGCGTCACGATCACGGCCGTAGTCCGTGCCGGCGGCACACCCGATCGGCTGGTCAGATCTGGGAGCGCAACGTGCGCGGATAGGTCGTCCAAACGTGTCTCCGGACCGGCGAGCGTCGGCAGAACTTCGAGCAGTCTGGCTACGTTGCCCCGCCACACGGGATGCATAAGGACAGCGCACACAATGACGCCGGACGGACACGATGTCGGGGGCATGCTCCGGGCCGGCCTCGACGTGGGGGTCGTGCTGCAACGGCTGCCGCTCGGTGGCGCGACGCCGATCAGGCCGCTGTACTGGACGATCAATGGCGGTGCGGCGCGGATGGAACGGGGCCTGCACCTGTCCCCTGGGGCCACGCTGTCCAGCGCGACTTATTTTGGCGCGTTGTTCGAGTTGCCATGGCTGCTCTACAGCCGTGCCGCCGGGTTCACCCTTCGCCTCCGCTTCGAAGGCGAGGCGGCCGTGCGGCTGTGGCGCCGCTGTCCCGACGGCCGGACGGTGATGCTGGCGGAGGAGACCGCCGTGGACAACATCGCCCTCGACGTTCCGGCCGACACGCCGCATTTCCGCCAGGCCGGCTATCTGTGGTTCGAGTTGACGGCATTGGACGAGCCGGTACTGCTGGTCGAGGGGGCTTGGACGACCGCGTGCCGCCATACGAACTGCGGCCTCGGCGTGGTCATTTGCACCTACAATCGCCAGGCGCCGTTGGGTGCGTTGCTGGACGCAATCGCCGACGCTGCCGATCCGTCGATCCCGTGCGTGATCGTGGTCAACCAGGGCACGTCGGAGCTCGCGGCCCACCCCGACATTGCCGGCCCGGCGTCGCGCCTCGGCACGCGGCTGCGCGTTATCGAGCAGGCCAACCTCGGCGGCGCCGGCGGCTTCGGCCGCGGCATGCTCGAGGCGCTGGACGACCCGGCGATCAGCCATGTCTGCCTGCTCGACGACGACGTGCGACTGGAACCGGAATGCCTGCGGCGGATGGCCGCATTTTTCGCCCTGGCGCAGGATGGGGTCGCGGTGGGCGGCCACATGCTCGACAGCGTGCAGCCGACCGTGCTGTACGAAAGCGGCGCCAGGGTGGCGCACAACTGGGTGCTGCGGCCGCTGCATCACGGGCTCGACTTGGCAGCGCCGGAGAACCTTGCCCGCCTGCTCGACGTGACGCCGATGCACTTCAACGGCTGGTGGATGTTCGGCTTCGACAAGCGGCTGATCGAACGGGTCGGCTTACCGCTGCCCTGCTTCATCCGCGGCGACGACGTGGAGTTCGGGCTGCGGCTGCAGCGCCACGGCGTGGTCACGGTGCCGCTGCCCGGCGTCGCGGTCTGGCACGAGCCGTTCTACCTCAAGATCGGCGGTTGGCAGCTCTACTACGAGACCCGCAACGCCCTGGTCTGCGCGGCGCTGCACCAGTCCTTCGCGCCGGGCCACGTCGCGGTGCAGGTCTTGAAGCGGCTGCTGATCCATCTGCTGACCTACCGCTACTACAACGCCGCCCTGGTCGTGCGCGCCACCGGCGACTTCCTGCGCGGCCCGGCGATCCTGGACGGCGACCCGAGGCCGCTGCATGCGAGCCTGGCCGAGCTGCAGACCCGCTACCCGGATGCCTGGACTCCGCGCGAGCGGGTGCTGCAAGGCGCGCCGGTCGGCGAGTCGCCGAAGCGGTATTCGGGTTTCGTCGCGGTGATGCTGCTGGCGCTGCTGCGCAACGGGTTGCGTCCGACCCGCGGTCCCGCCGAGCCGGCCCGGCTGGACGTGCGCGACCTAGTGTGGTTCCGGGTCATTCAATCCGATGCGCTGGCGGTCGACACCTACTGGGACCGCCATCTGCCGACCTATCGGCGCGATCGGGCCGCCTTCACCCGCCTGCTGCGAGACGGGCTGCGGGAGGTTTGGCGGCTTTACCGCGCCGCGAACCGGATCCCTGGCGAGTGGCACGGCGCGGCGCCGCGGCTGACCTCGGTGGCCTTCTGGCGCCGTTACGTCGGGCTGTAACCACGGTCAGACGTCCAACTCGACGCAAACCGGCACATGATCGGATCCACGCTGCCAATCGCGGGCTTCGACCAGGACCGTCATTGCCCGCAGTGAGGGCACCAGGTCCGGGGTGACCCAGACGTGGTCGAGGCGCCGTCCGCGGTTGGCCACCTTCCAATCGCGGTTGCGGTAGGACCACCAGGTGTAGAGCTTCTCGGCCGCCGGCACGAAGTGGCGCATCGCATCGACGAAGCCGGCGCGCAGCCAGGCTTGCATGTGCTCGACCTCGATCGGCGTGTGACTGACGACCCGGAGCAGCTGCTTGTGACTCCAGACGTCCTGTTCCAGCGGCGCGATGTTGAGGTCACCGACCAGCACGCAGCGCTCCGGCCGACGCGCGGTGAACCAGTGCGTCGCCTCGGCCACGAAGGCGAGCTTGTGGGCGAATTTGGGGTTCAGCGCCGGGTCGGGGATGTCGCCGCCGGCCGGTACGTAGAAGTCATGCAGCTCGATCGGACCGGTCGGCGCCTGCAGCCGCACGGCGATGTGGCGGCAATCCCCGCGCTCGCACCAATCGGGCGCCAACGTGTCCGGCTCGATCGGCAGCCGCGACAGGATCGCGACCCCGTTGTAGCCCTTCATGCCGCTGCGGGCGACGTAGGGATACCCGAATGCGGCCGGGCCTTCGTCCGGGAACAGCGCATCGGGGACCTTGGTCTCCTGCAGGCAGATCACGTCGGGATCGAGCCCGGTTTTCAGCCGGTCCAGCAGCGGCAGGCGCAAGCGAAGCGAATTGATGTTCCAGGTGGCGACGCGCAGCTTCATGCGCTGCCGGACTTGGCGTGCTCGCGCCAGACCCTTGGCAGCACCTCGGCCAACAGGTCGGCCCAGCGCCGCTGCCCGGCGGCGTCGCCGATCAGGTCCTGCCGGATCTCGAGCTCGAGATAAGGCAGGCCGCGCCGGATGGCATGCACCGGGACGGTGTAATCCCAGCTTTCCTCGAGCCGGTATGGCTCGTTGTCGCCCACCACGAGCCCGGCCTCGCGCAGCAGCCGGCCGACCGCGATGGAGAAGGCGGGGTCCTGATCGTGCAGCACGCCCGCCTCCCAGGGCCGGGTCACGCCGCCGAACACCGGCGTGAAGCTGTGCAGGGCGATCACCACGCAAGGCGCCGCACCACGCCGGTCGAGTTCGGCCGCGATCGCCGCCTGGTAGGGGTCGAACACCTCGCGCACCCGGGCGGCCGCGTCGTCGGCGCCGAGATCGACATTGCCCGGGATCATCGTCCCGTCGCTGACCGGCGGGATGGAGGTCGGGTGTCCCGGCGTGCGGTTGCAGTCGATCACCAGCCGCGAATAGCGCTGGGCGATCAAGGTCGCGCCGAGCCTCTCGCCGAGCATGGCGCCGACCGGCTCGATCCCGATGTCGTAGGCGATGTGCCGATCCATCTCGGCCGCGGCGACGCCGAGGTCGCCGAGACGGCGCGGCACCAGCCGGCCCGCATGGTCGGACACGAGCAGCAGCGGCGAGGCGCCGCCATGGTTGCGGACCTCGGCCGGGGGCGGTTCGTCGGCCGCCAACAGCGATAAAGTTTCAGCCATGCCAGTCGTCTCGCCCCGCGCTCAGAATTGCCTTTGGCGCGGGGTTAGTCGCACACTATGCGTTCGACGCAACCCAAAATGGTCATATGCCGTTCCTCACGGTTCATCACACGACGACCTATCGCTACAAGCAACCTGTCGCCTTCGGTGAGCACCGGGTCATGTTCCGCCCGCGCGACAGCTATGACCAGCGCTTGCTGCATGCCTCCCTCGAGGTCACCCCGGAACCGGCGTCGCTGCATTGGACGCACGACGTATTCGGCAACTGCGTCGCCTGCGTCCGCTTCGACCGGCGCTCCGACGTGCTGCGATTCGAGAGCCTGATCGAGCTGGAGCACTGGCCGGTGCAGGCGTTGGACTTCGCGATCGCCGAGCACGCCAAGCTGTTCCCGTTCAGCTACGACCAGGAGGACATGCCGGACCTGCTGCGCTCGATCGAGCGGCAGTATCCGGACCGCAACAACGAGCTGAGCAGCTGGGCGAAGGCGTTCACCAAGCCGGGGTTTACGACGGGGCAGCCCATCGCCACGCTCGACCTGCTGTCCCGCATCACCGCGACCATCCGCCGCGACTTCACCTATGTTCGCCGCGAGGAGATGGGCATCCAGGCGCCGCTGGAGACATTGAAGCTGCGCTCGGGGAGCTGCCGCGATTTTGCATTGCTGATGATGGAGGCATTGCGTGCACTTGGCTTTGCCTCGCGCTTCGTTTCCGGTTACTTGTACATGCCGAACGCGGACGGCAATCAAGTCGGCGGCGGCTCAACTCACGCCTGGGTCCAGGCCTACGTGCCCGGCGCGGGCTGGCTCGAATTCGACCCGACCAACGGCGTCGCCGGCAGCCATAACCTGGTCCGCGTGGCGATCGGCCGTGACCCGGCCCAGGCGGTTCCGCTTTGGGGAACCTGGACCGGCTTCCCGGCGGACAGCCTGGGGCTGACCGTCGATGTCACGGTTACGGCCTCGCCGACGCCCACCCACCGGCCGCTCCCCGGCGCCGCCAGCCTCTACCCCCCGGTCGCCATGGCCGGCGACATGAAAGGATAACGAGTGACCCGCATCCATGCCGGCTTTGAGATCGCGTTCGATTGCCTCGGGCCGACGCCGATGATGCTGCAGCTGACCATCCACCCGAGCCGCGCCGGTGACCTCGTGACCCCGGACCAGCTCCGGTTCGATCCGCCGATCCCAAGCACCAGCTACCTCGACGGCTTCGGCAATGTGTGCACCCGGATCGTCGCCCCGGCCGGGCGGCTGACGCTCGCGTCCGAGTTCGACGTGATGGATTCCGGCCTGCCCGACGTGGTCGAGCCCGGGGTGCAGGAGAACCGGGTCGAGGACCTGCCGGACGACGTGCTCGTTTACCTGCTCGGCAGCCGCTACTGCGAAACCGACCGCTTGAGCGACACCGCCTGGTCGCTGTTCGGTACCGTGCAGCCCGGCTGGGCGCGGGTGCAGGCGATCTGCGACTTCGTGCACAACCACATCAACTTCGACTACCTGCAGGCGCGCGACACCCGCAGCGCTTGGGAAGGCTACCAAGAGGGCGTCGGCGTGTGCCGCGACTTCGCCCACCTTGCCGTCGCGTTCTGCCGCTGCATGAACATTCCGGCGCGCTACTGCACCGGCTACCTCGGCGACATCGGCCTGCCGCCGCCCTACGCCGCCGGCGATTTCAGCGCCTGGTTCGAAGCCTATCTCGGCGACCGCTGGTACACCTTCGATGCCCGGCACAACACGCCGCGGATCGGCCGGGTGCTGATGGGCCGCGGCCGCGACGCGACCGACTGCGCCATCTCCACCAATTTCGGCAAGACCACCCTGGCCGGCTTCCACGTGATCTGCGACGAGGTGATCGAGAACGCCGCCGGTGAGCGTGTGACCGCCCCGGTGCAGCAGCCCGCCTAGCAACCGCGGCGCCTCGACCCCGGGCTGAGCTGGGGCGGGGCGTATCCGTCAAACCGCGTCAAATGCCGGGGCCAGGGCGTGCATGCCTGGCATACCTCTTGCGCACAACCGGCCGAACGGTCGATTGTTGACCGCGCCGTCGGGCAAACGGCGGTGTCACGGAGGTAGCATGGACGGGCGCGAACTTCAGACCCTCATCGACCGGGTCAAAAATGGCCGCCTGTCCCGCCGCGGGTTTGTGTCACGGGTGGTCGGCCTCGGGCTGACGGCGCCGATGGCAACTCAGCTGCTGGCCCTCGGCGGCGTCGCCCATGCGCAACCGGCCTCGCGCTACAAGCCGACCAAGGCGGGCGGGGGCGGCACGCTGAAGCTGCTGTGGTGGCAGGGCCCGACCTTGCTCAACCCGCATTTCGCGACCGGCACCAAGGACCAGGACGGCTCGCGGCTGTTCTACGAGCCGCTGGCCGCCTGGGATTCCAACGCCGAGCTGCAGCCCATCCTCGCGGCCGAGCTGCCGAGCATCGCCAATGGCGGGCTGACCGAGGACGGCAAGACCGTCATCTGGAAGCTGAAACAGGGCGTCACCTGGCACGATGGCCATCCGTTCACCGCCGACGACGTGGTGTTCAACTGGGAATATGCGCGCGACCCGGCGACCGCTACCTTCACCGTCGGCAGCTACAACATGATCCGGGTCGAGAAGGTCGACGATCATACCGTCCGCATCCTGTCGGACACGCCGCTGACGTTCTGGGCGGACGCGTTCGTCGGGCCACCGGGCATGATCATCCCGAAGCATCTGTTCGAGGCCTACGCCGGTGCCAAGTCGCGCGAAGCGCCGACCAATTTGCAGCCGGTCGGCACCGGGCCTTATTTGTTCAAAGAGTTCCGCCCCGGCGATCTCGTGTCCGGGGTCATCAACCCGAACTACCACCAACCCAACCGGCCCTATTTCGACGCGGTCGAGATGAAAGGCGGCGGCGACGCCACCTCGGCCGCCCGAGCGGTGCTGCAGACCGGCGAATACGACCTTGCCTGGAACCTGCAGGTCGAGGACGACGTGCTGACCCGGCTCGAGGCCGGCGGCAAGGGCGCGGTGCGCATCACCCCGGGCGGCCAGCTCGAGTTCATCCAGATCAATTTCACCGACCCGAACACCGAGGTCGACGGCGAACGATCCAGCATCAAGACCAAGCACCCGAGCCTATCCGACCCCGCCGTGCGGGAAGCGTTGTCGCTGCTGGTGGACCGTCAGTCGGTGCACAAATACATCTATGGCCGCGCAGGCGACGTGACGCCGAACGTGGTCGTCAATCCCGAGCGGTTCCGCTCGACCAACACGCATTTCGAGTTCAGCGTCGAGAAGGCCAACGCCTTGCTCGACAAGGCTGGCTGGAAGCTGGGCTCGGACGGCATCCGCGCCAAGGACGGCAAGCAGCTCAAATACCTTTACCAGACATCCACCAACGGACCGCGGCAGAAGACGCAGCAGATCGTCAAGCAGTCGCTGAAAAAGGCCGGTATCGAGGTCGAGCTGAAATCCGTGATCGCCTCGGTGTTCTTCTCGTCCGATGTCGCCAACCCCGACACCTACCCGCATTTCTACGCCGACCTGCAGATGTACACGACCGGACCGACGCAGCCCGATCCGCAGCTCTGGATGCAGCTGTTCCTGTCCAGCGAGGTCGCGCAGAAATCCAACAAGTGGCAGGGCCGTAATATCTGCCGCTGGCAAAACGCCGAGTTCGACGGCGTGTTCAGGCAGGCAGCATCCGAGCTCGACCCGATCAAGCGCGCCGCCCTGCTGATCAAGCTGAACGACCTCGTGATCCAGAACGTCGTGGTGATCCCGGTCGTAACCCGGCCCAGCGTCGCCGCCGTCGGCAAGCGGCTGCAGGCGGAGCTGAGCGGGTTCGACAGCTACATCTGGGACCTCGCGAACTTCTACATGGAGGGCTGAGCCCGCTTGTCGCCGGCTCACCTGCTGCGCCGCATCCTGCTGGCGATCCCGAGCCTGCTCGGCATCAGCCTCGTGCTGTTCTGCGTGCTGGCCTTGGCGCCGGGCGACCCGTTCTCCGAGCTGGTCAGCAATCCCAACGTGCCCGCCTCGGTGCAAGCCAATCTGCGTGCCCAGTTCGGCCTCGATGACCCGATCTGGCTCCGCTACATTCACTGGTTTTTCGCGATGCTGCGCGGCGACTGGGGGTTCTCGTTCACGAGCCGCATCGATGTCGATCAACTGATCCGGCAGCGCGTGCCGGTAACGATCGCCGTCATCGGCGCCTCGCAGGTGCTGGCGATTGCCGTCGCGATCCCGGTCGGCGTGCTCGCGGCGTCGCGGCCTTATTCGGTGTTCGACCAGGTTGCCAACACCGTTGCGTTCATCGGCTTCTCCTTGCCGACCTTCTTCACCGGGCTGCTGTTCATCCTCGTGTTCAGCATCAAGCTGGACTGGCTGCCGTTCGTCTACCGCACCGACCTCGGCGCCACCGGCCTGGCCTGGTGGTGGGAGGAGATCAGGCAGTCGATCATGCCGGTGGCGGTGCTCGGCCTGTTCCAGGGCGCCTCGCTGGTGCGCTTCGTGCGGTCGGCGGTGCTCGACGTGATCCGGCTCGACTACGTGACCACCGCCCGCTCGAAGGGCATCGGCGCGCGGCGCGTGCTGCTGCGCCACGTGGTGCGCAACGCGCTGATCCCGGTCGTGACCCTGGTCGCGCTGCAGATGCCGGTGGTGTTCGGCGGCGCCATCGTCACCGAGCAGATCTTCCGCGTGCCCGGCATCGGCTCCTTGCTGATCGACGCCATCCTGACCAATGACACGCCGGTGGTGATGGGCGGTGACGTTCGTCTTCGCGGCGCTGGTGATCCTGTTCAACCTCCTGGCTGACGTATTGTATGGCTGGCTCGACCCCCGCATCGCTTTCCGCTGAGCTGCCCGAGGCGGCCGGCGCCGCGGCCGAGCGGCCGCGCCCGGCGGCCTCGCCGTGGCGCGAGGCTTGGCGCCGCTTCCGCCGGCACCGGCTGGCCGTCGTGAGCCTGGTCGTGCTGCTGTCGATGGTGGCCGGCATTGCCGCCGGTCCCTGGCTGTGGCCGGTGCCGATCGACGACATCGACTTCTCCGCCCAGCTTTCGCCGCCGACCGCCGAGCATCCGTTCGGCACCGACGACCTCGGCCAGGACTTGCTGGCGCGGATGATCTATGGCGGCCGCATCTCGCTCGCGGTCGGGCTGGCGGCGATGGCGGTCGCGGTTGTCGTCGGCGTCCTGGTCGGTGCGGTGTCCGGCATGGGGTCGCGGCGGGTCGATGCGGTGCTGATGTGGCTGACCGACATGTGCCTGTCGCTGCCGCAGCTGCCGTTGCTGCTGCTGGTGCTTCTATCTGTTCCGCAATACGCTCGCCCAGGCGCTGGGGCTGCAGGCGGGCTTGTTCCTGCTGATCGTGCTGGTGATCGGCGGCTTGCGCTGGATGCCGGTGGCGCGGCTGGTGCGGGCGCAGTTCTTCTCCCTGCGCGAGAAGGAGTTCGTCGAGGCGGCGCAAGCCTTGGGAGCGTCGCGGCTGCGTCTGGTGGTGCGGCACATCCTGCCGAACGCGATGGGCCCGGTGATCGTCGCCGGCACGGTCGAGGTGGCGAACGCGATCATCGCGGAGTCCACCTTGTCGTTCCTCGGCCTCGGCTTCCCGCCCGACATCCCGACCTGGGGCCGCATCCTGTTCAGCGCCAAGGACCATCTCGACATCGCCCCGCACTGGGCGCTGTTCCCGGGCGCAGCAATTTTCCTGGCCGTGCTGTCGATCAACTTCATCGGCGACGGCCTGCGCGACGCGCTCGACGCGAGGCGGGTTATTTGACTAAGTCATGCGGGTCTGGGGGCGCCGCCCCCAGCGGGTTAGGGCAGAGCCCTACGACTGATCCCTTGCTCGAAATTCGAGGCCTGAAGACCTGGTTCGACACCGATGACGGCATGGTCCGCGCCGTCGACGGCGTCAGCCTGTCCATCGCCCGCGGCGAGACCCTGCCGTGGTCGGCGAATCAGGCTCCGGCAAGACCGTCACCGCGCGCAGCGTGCTGAAGCTGATCGACACGCCGCCGGGCCGCTACGAGGCGGGCGAGATCCGTTGGCGCGGCCGCGACATCCTGCCGCTCGGCCCGGCGGCGATGGACAAGATCCGCGCCCGCGAGATCGGCATGGTGTTCCAGGAGCCGATGACCTCGCTGAACCCGGTTTATCCGGTCGGCGCCCAGATCGTGGAGTTGTTGCGCGCGCACGAGAACCTGTCGCGCCAAGCCGCGATGGCGGAAGCGGTCGAGATGCTGCGCCTGGTGCAGATCCCCAACCCGGAGCGGCGGGTGCGCGACTATCCGCACCAGTTCTCCGGCGGCATGCGCCAGCGGGTGATGATCGCGATGGCGCTCGCCTGCAAGCCCGCGCTGCTGATCGCCGACGAGCCGACGACCGCGCTCGACGTCACCATCCAGGCCCAGATCCTCGAGCTGCTGGCCGAGATGAAGGGGCGGCTCGGCATGGCGATCATGCTGATCACCCATGCGATGGGGGTGGTGGCGGAGAACGCGCAGCGCGTGGCGGTGATGTATGCCGGGCTGGTGGTGGAGGAGGCGCCGGTCGGCGAGCTGTTCGGCAACCCGCGGCACCCCTACACGCAGGGGCTGATCCGCTCCATACCGCGCGTCGATGCGCGCCGCGACCGGACGCACGCGCCTGGAGCAGATCCCCGGCAGCGTGCCGAACCTGCTGCATCTGCCGCCGGGCTGCCGGTTCTCGTCGCGCTGCCCGCAGGTGATGGACGCCTGCCACGCCGCCGAGCCGGCTTTGCGCAGCGTGGCGCCCGACCACAAGGCGGCCTGCATCCGTGCCTGACCGCGGCGCCGCTGCTCGCCGTCCGCGGCCTGCAAGAAGCATTTCCCGATCCGCGGCGGCCTGCTGGCGCGCGAGGTGGACCGGGTGCACGCGGTGGACGGCGTCAGCTTCGACATCCGTGAAGGCGAGACGCTGGGCCTGGTCGGCGAGTTCGGCTGCGGCAAATCCACCACCGGCCGCTGCATCATGCGGCTGCTGGACACGACCGCGGGCGAGATCCGCTTCGACGGCACGGACGTGACCGCGCTGGAGGGCCGGCCGCTGCGGGCGCTGCGGCGGGAGATGCAGATCATCTTCCAGGACCCGTTCGCCTCGCTCAACCCGCGCCACTACCGTCCGCGGCATCATCGGCGAGGCGCTGCTGATCCACGGCCTGGCGCGGAACCGGCGCGACCTCAGCGATCAGGTCGTGGCGCTGCTGGAACTGGTCGGGCTGCGCGCCGACCACATGCAGCGGTTCGCGCACGAGTTCTCCGGCGGCCAGCGGCAGCGGATCGGCATCGCCCGGGCGCTGGCGGTGCGAGCCGAAGCTGATCGTGTGCGACGAACCGGTCTCGGCGCTCGACGTGTCGATCCAGGCGCAGGTGATCAACCTGCTGGAGGACCTGCAGGAGCGGCTGGGCCTGACCTACCTGTTCATCGCCCACGACCTCTCGGTGGTGGAGCACATCAGCGACCGGGTCGCGGTGATGTATCTGGGCCGCGTGGTGGAGATCGCCTCGGCGCGCGGGCTGTACGACAACCCGAAGCACCCCTACACCGAGGCGCTGCTGTCGGCGGTGCCGATCCCGGACCCGACGGTGAAGCGCAAGCGTATCGTGCTGCGCGGCGACGTGCCGAACCCGATCCGGCCGCCGTCTGGGTGCCACTTCCACACGCGCTGTCCGATCGCGGTGGCGCGGTGCAGGACGGAGGTGCCGGCGCTTACCGCGGGTGCGGACGGGCATGCGGTGGCTTGCCACCTTCGGCAATAAGGAAGTGCTGGGGCCAGGGGCCCCAGACCCCCGGACTTATTGTCCCGGCTTGTAGATCTGGTCGAAGACGCCGCCGTCGCCGAATTGCTGGCGCTGCACGTCGGGCCAGGTGCCGAACATTTCTGCAAGTGTGAACGTGGCAAGCTTCGGGAAACGGTCGGTGTGCCGGGCCAGAACCGCCGGGTCGGTCGGGCGGAAGTAGTGGCGCGCCGCAATTTCCTGCGCCTCCGGCGTCCACAGGAACTGGAGGTACGCCTCGGCGGCGGCCCGCGTGCCGCGCTGGTCCACCACCTTGTCCACCACGGCCACCACCGGCTCGGCGACGATGCTGAGCGACGGCGTCACCAGCTCCAGCCGATTGCGGCCGAGCGTGTTGACCGCGAGGTTGGCGTCGTCCTCCCAGGCCAGCAGCACGTCGCCCTGGTTGCGCTGCGCGAAGGTGATGGTGCTGCCGCGGGCGCCGGTGTCCAGCACCGGCACATGCCGGAACAGCTCGGTCATGTAGGCCCGCGCCTTGGCTTGGTCGCCCTCGTGGGCGCGCAACGCCCAGCCGAGTGCGGCCAGGTAGTTCCAGCGCGCGCCGCCCGAGGTCTTGGGGTTCGGCGTGATCACCGACACGCCGGGCTTGATCAGGTCGCTCCAGTCATGGATGCCCTTCGGATTCCCCTTCCGCACCACGAACAGGATGGTCGAAGTGAACGGCACCGAGTGGCTCGGCAGCCGCTCCTGCCAGCCCGGCGCGATCAGCTTGGCCCGGTCGGCGATTGCGTCCACGTCGGGCTGCAGCGCCAGGGTGACGACGTCCGCCTCCAGCCCGTCGATCACCGCCCGCGCCTGCGCGCCGGATCCGCCGTGTGAGGAGCGCACCATGATGTCCTGCCCGGTCTTCGCTTTCCATGCCTTCGTGAAGGCCGGGTTGATGGCGGCATAGAGCTCCCGGGTCGGATCGTAGGAGACGTTGAGCAGCGTGGTTTCCGCCCGCAGCGGCGCGGCGAGGGTCAGGGCGATCAAGACGGCCAGGGCTTGCAGGCGCATGGTCGGGTCTCCAGCGGCAAAGCGGCACTTTACCATCGGCCCGGCGGAAGCCCGGCGCGACACGATCTGACGAACGCGTGTACCCGTAGTGTGGCGCGGGACGCACAGCCATCGACGCCCCCCGCGCACCCGGCTAGCGTAAGGCGATGCATTCCCGCTTCCGCGTGCGCCTGCTGGTGCTCGTCCTCGTGCTGCTCGGAGCCGGCGCCGCCGCGGCGTTCGCAATTGCTTGGCATCCCGCCATCGCGCCTGCCGCCCCGCCCGGCCGCGCCGCTTTCGCGCCGGAGCGGATATCCCGCGGCGCCGAACTGGCGGCGATCGGCGACTGCGCGGTCTGCCACACCGCGCCCGGCGGCCGCCCCTATGCCGGCGGTCGCGGCGTACCGACGCCGTTCGGCGCCGTCTACGCCACCAACATCACGCCCGACCCGGCAAGCGGCATCGGCACCTGGTCCGAGGCCGCGTTCCGCCGGGCCATGCGCGACGGCATCGACCGCGACGGGCACCACCTCTACCCGGTGCTGCCCTATCCGCACTTCACCCGGGCCACCGACGACGATATCGGCGCGCTCTACGCCTTCATCATGACCCGCGCGCCGGTGCAGGCGGAGACGCCGGTGAACCGGCTGCCATTCCCGCTCAACCAGCGGGTGCCGCTGGCCGGCTGGAACCTGCTGTTCCTGCAGCCCGGCCCCTGGCAGCCCGACCCGGCGCATGACGCCACCTGGAACCGCGGCGCCTATCTGGTCGAGGCGGTCGGCCATTGCGGCGCGTGCCACACGCCGCAACGCGCTCGGCGCCGAGCACGGCGCCAGCGCTCGGCGGCGGCGAGGCCGAGGGCTGGTATGCCCCGCCCTGCAAGCCGAGCTCGCCGGCCCATACCGCCTGGGACGAGCCTCGCTCGCCACCTACCTGCGCACCGGCTTCGAGGCCGATCATGGCGCGGCCGCCGGGCCGATGACCGCGGTCACCGAGGAGCTTGCCCGCGTGCCCGACGCCGACGTGCAGGCGATCGCCATCTACATCGCCTCGCTGATGCCGCACCCGGCGGCCGCACCGGCGCCGCGCGATGACCCGGCCGCTTCGCACTACTTCGAGGCGGCCGCGCTGTTCGCCGGCGCGTGCGGCAGCTGCCACGCGCCCGACGCGCCGATGACGCGGGCCGGCGCGCCGCCGCTCGCGGCTCAGCACCGCGGTCAACGAGCCGACCGCGCAGGGCGTGGTGCAGGCGATCCTGCACGGCATTCCCTGGCGCGAGGGCCGGGCGGCACCGTATATGCCGCGCTTTCGCCGACACGCTGACCGATGCGCAGGTCGCGGCGCTCGCCGACCTATCTGCGCGCGCGCTTCGGCGACCGCCCGGCCTGGACGAGACCGCAGACGAGCGTCGCCAAGGCGCGGCAAGCCGGAGCCGCCTGATGAAGCTGAACGTGAACGGCCGCGACCACGAGGTGGACGCCGAGCCCGACACGCCGCTGCTGTACGTGCTGCGCGACGAGCTGGGGCTGAACGGCGCCAAGTTCGGCTGCGGCCTCGGCCAGTGCGGCGCCTGCACGGTGATCGTCGACGGCCGGGCCGTGTTCTCCTGCCTGACGCCGCTCGCGCGCCTCGGCGGCCGGGCGGTCCGCACGATCGAGGGGCTCGGCACCGCGGAGAAGCCGGCCCGCTGCAGCACGCCTTCATCGCCGAGCAGGCGGCGCAGTGCGGCTACTGCATCGCCGGCATGGTGATGCGGGCGCAGGCGCTGCTGGAGCAGAACCCGCACCCGTCCGAGCAGCAGATCCGCGACACGATGGCGGTCAATTTGTGCCGCTGCGGCACGCATATGCGCATCCTGGCGGCGGTGCGCCGCGCCGCCGCGGGGGAATCGGCAGCGGGGCCGCACTATGACCGCCGCCCTCGCCGCCGCGCCCTGCTCGGCCGCCGGCGGCGGCCTGCTCGTCTCGGTCGTGCTGCCGCGCGGCGCCGGGGCCGCGGCGGAACAGGGCGGCGCGCCGCCGGCCGATGGCGCCGCTGCCGGGCAGCCTCAAAGAAACCCCGCTGCTCGACGCCTGGATCCGCGTCGCGCCGGACGGCGCCATCACCGTGTTCACCGGCAAGGCCGAGCTGGGCCAGGGGCTGAAGACCGCGCTGCTGCAGGTCGCCGCCGAGCAGCTCGCGGTCGCGCCGGCCGCAGCTCACGCTCGTCACCGCCGACACCGGGCGCACGCCGAACGAGGGCTTCACCGCCGGCAGCCACTCCATGCAGGACAGCGGCACCGCGCTGCTGAACGCCGCCGCCCAGGTGCGCGGCTTGCTGCTGCGAGGCGGCCGCCGCCGAGCTGGGCGTCGCCGCCGCGCAGCTCACCGCCGCCGGCGCCGCCATGCATGCGCCGGACGGCCGCAGCGCCAGCTACGGCGCGCTCGCCGCCGGCCTGTCGCTGCATGTCGAGGCCCGGCCCGGCAGCAGCCCGCTGATCGACCCGGCCGCCTACCGGGTGATGGCGCACGCCGATGCCGCGGGTGGACATCCCGGCCAAGGTGACCGGCGGCGCGGCCTATGTGCAGGACATGCGCCTGCCGGGCATGCTGCACGCCCGCGTCGTGCGCCAGCCGAGCCCGGGCGCCGTCTTGCAGACCTTCGACGCCGGGCCGGTCGAGCGTATGCCGGGCGTGGTCAAGGTGGTGCGGGACGGCAGCTACCTCGCCGTGGTCGCCGCCAAGGAGTGGCAGGCGATCAAGGCCGGTGCGGGCGCTGGCCGCCGCCGCGCGCTGGACCGAGACGGCGCCGCTTGCCGGACCAGGCGACGATGCTCGACACCATCCGCGCGCTGCCGGCGCGCGACATCGCCGTGCTGAACTGGAGCAACCCGGCCGGTGCGCCGGTGACGCGGCTCAAGGCGCGCTACACGCGGCCCTATATGATGCATGGCGCCATCGGCCCGTCCTGCGCGGTCGCGCAGCTCGGCGAGGACGGCGTGATGACGGTGTGGACGCACACGCAGGGCGTCTTCCCGCTGCGCGCCGCGCTCGCCCAGCTGCTGCGCATGCCGCCCGAGAAGCTGCGCTGCATCCACACCGAGGGCTCCGGCTGCTACGGCCATAACGGCGCCGACGACGTGGCCGGCGACGCGGCGCTGATCGCGCGCGCGCTGCCGGGCCGGCCGATGCGCGTGCAGTGGATGCGCGAGGAGGAGCACACCAACGAGCCCTACGGCCCGGCGATGATCGGCGAGATCGAGGCGGCGCTCGACGCCACCGGCGCCATCGTCGACTGGGATTACGGCGTCTGGAGCAACACCCACAACCAACGGCCCAATGCCGGCGGGCTGATGCTGCAGAACGCGGCGTTGCCGGACAGGCTGCCGGTGCCGCCGCCGGCGCCGATCCCGATGCCGGAGGGCGGCGGCGACCGCAACAGCAACCCGATCTACGAGCTGCCCAACGCGCGCGTGGTGTCGCACTTCATCCCCGACATGCCGCTGCGCGTCTCGGCGCTGCGCTCGCTCGGCGCCTTCCTGAATGTGTTCGCGATCGAGAGCTTCATGGACGAGCTCGCCGAGGCCGCCGACGCCGACCCGGTGGCCTTCCGCCTGCGCCACCTCGAGGATGACCGCGCGAAGGCGGTCATCACCGAGGCCGCCGAGAATTTCGGCTGGAACCCGGCCGCGCCGCGCGCGCCGGGCGAGGGGCACGGCTTCGCCTTCGCCCGCTACAAGAACCTCGGCGCCTATTGCGCGGTGGCGCTGTCGCTGCACGTCGAGCACGAGACCGGGCAGGTCCGGCTCGGCCGCGTCGTGGCAGCGGTCGATAGCGGGCAGCCGATCAACCCGGACGGCATCCGCAACCAGATCGAGGGCGCCATCGTGCAGGCCGCGAGCTGGACGCTGTACGAGGCGGTGCAGTTCGACCGGCAGCACATCACCAGCATCGATTGGAGCGGCTACCCGATCATGCGCTTCCCCGCCGTGCCGGAATCGATCGAGGTGCACGTGATCAGCCGGCCGGGGCAGCCGTTCCTCGGCACCGGCGAGGCCGGGCAAGGGCCGACCGCGGCGGCGATCGCCAATGCGATCCGCGACGCGACCGGGGCGCGGCTGCGGGATCTGCCGCTGACGGCGGGGAAGGTGAAGGACGCTGTAGGGGTTTAGCCATGGCGCCGCCCTGGACCCGCCGGGCGGAGGGACGGCGCCCCCGGACCCGCGGACGTTGACGTGTCTCCGCCGCGGCTCTACACCGCGCGCTCGCTGTGGCGGTCGTAGCTCAGTTGGTAGAGCGCCAGGTTGTGGTCTTGGATGTCGCGGGTTCGAGACCCGTCGATCGCCCCAGCGTTTCCCCCCTGCCGCTCTGGCATGACGCGTGCTTCACTCCCGGCCATTCGGACCGGAGATGAATGGATGAAGCGTCGCACCGCCCTGCTGCTGCCTGCCCTGCTGCTGTCGGCCGGCACGTTCGCCGCCGCGCCGGCGCGGGCCGCGGACGACATCGTGGTCGGCGCCATCTACCCGCTGACCGGCAACGCCGCGCAGATCGGCGCCGATGCGCGGATGGCGATCGACACCGTGCTCGAGGTCATCAACGGCACCCACGACCCGGTGCCGATGCTGATGGGCAAGGGCGGCGGCCTCGACAAGCTCGGCGGCGCCAAGATCCGCGTCGTGTTCGCCGACCACCAGAACGACCCGCAGAAGGCCCGCGCCGAGGCGGAGCGGCTGATCACCCAGGACCATGTCGCGGCCCTGATCGGCAGCTATACCAGCGCCACGGCGGCGACCATCAGCCAGGTCGCCGAACGCTACGAGGTGCCGTACCTGTCGATGGACAACTCCTCGCCGTCGCTGAACAAGCGCGGGCTGAAATGGTTCTTCCGCACCAGCCCGCACGACGAGATGTTCACCGAGGCGATGTTCGACTTCTTCAAGGAAGTCGGCGCCAAGACCGGGCATCCCGTAAAATCGGTGGCGCTGTTCTACGAGGACAGCATCTTCGGCAGCGACAGCAGCGCCGTGCAACGCAAGCTCGCGCGGCGAGGCCAAACTCACCGTGGCCGCCGACATCAAGTACCGCGCCAACTCGCCGTCGCTGTCGGCCGAGGCGCAACGGCTCAAGGCGGCCAATGCCGACGTCATCATGCCCAGCAGCTACACTTCGGACGCGATCCTGCTGCTGCGTTCGATGGCCGAGATCGGCTACAAGCCGCCGGCGATCATGGCGCAAGCGGCCGGGTTCCAGGAGCAGGCGTTCCTGACCGCGGCCGGGCCGCTGGCCGACGGCGTATTCAGCCGCTCGTCGTTCGCGATCGACGCCACCAAGTCGCGCCCGGCGATCACGGCGGTGAACGGCGCCTACAAGGCAAAATCGGGCAAGGACCTCAACGACAACACCTCGCGCCAGGTGGTGGCGGTGCAGACGCTGGCCGACGCCATCAACCGCGCCGGGTCGGCCAAGCCCGACGACATCCGGAAGGCACTGGTCGCAACGGACATTCCGGGCGACCAGACCATCATGCCGTGGAAAGGCGTCAAGTTCGACGCGACCGGCCAGAACACCGAGGCCACCCCGGTGATCCAGCAAGTGTTCTCCGGCTCCTACGTCACCGTCTACCCGGCCGCCGTCGCGGTGCGGGAGCCGGTGTGGACCGTCGGCCAATGACCGGCCTGCCGCGCCGCGGCCTGGCCGCAACCGGGCTGCTCGCCGCCGGCTGGATCGGGAAAGCGCAAGCCCAGACGCCAGCGGAAAGCACGTTCGAGCGGATTAACCGCACCAAGACGCTGCGCATCGCGGCGCTCCCCGGTGAGCTGCCGTATTTCCAGAAGGACCTTGCCAGCGGCGAGTGGAAGGGGGCGGCGATCGAGTTCGCGCGCGACATCGCCAAGGTGTTCGACGCCAAGCTCGACTACATCGAGAGCACCTATGGCGGCTCGGTGCTCGACCTGCAGAGCAACAAGATCGACCTCGCCTTCGCGCTCGGCCCGACGCCGCAGCGGGCGCTGTCGATCGGCTTCACCCGGCCGTTCTTCGTCCACCCCTACGGCTGCCTGGCGAAGAAGGGCTTCGATCCGAAGACCTGGTCCGACCTGAACAAGCCGGAGGTGTCGATCGTGTGCGACCTCGGCTCGCTGCACGAGACCGCCGCCCGCCGCTACGCCCCGAAGGCGCAGATCACCGCGCTCAAAACCCGCGACGAAGCGACGCTGTTCTTCCAGTCCGGCCGCGCCGACGCCTTCATCCTGGCGGCCATGCTCGGCCTGTCCACCATCGCCCGCAACCGGCAGATGGGGCCCTACCACCAGCTCACCGGCCCGCTGGTGGCACTGCCGAGCTGCTTCGGCGTGCGGCGCGAGCCCGACCCCCGCTTCGTCGACGTCGTCAACGCCTGGATCGACTACAACCGCGGCGTCGGCCAGATCCGCGAATGGCTGCTCGGCGGCCTGGCGCTGAGCGGCGTCACCCCGGACGACGTGCCGGCGGACGTCACGTTCTGAGGCGTCACCCGCATCGTCGTTCCCCCGTCATCGCCGGCCCCACGAACGTCATCGCCCCCGCCCCCATCGTCGCCCCCGCCCCCAGGAACGTCATCCGCGGACTTGATCCGCGGATCCCTCGCCGCCGGGGCGACGGGCCCACGCGTCGAGGGATGCCCGGATCAAGTCCGGGCATGACGTACGTTGTCGGGGTGGGCTGAGGATGGGCTACGAGTGGAGCTTCGGCTTCCTCCTCCGCTACACCCATCTGTTCGCGGTCGGGATCGGCTACACGCTGGCCTACACCGCCGGCACCGTGCTGCTCGGCTTGCTGATCGGCCTTATTCTCGGCCTCGCCCGGCTGTCGCGCTCGCGCCTGCTCAACGTGCCGCTGGTCGGGTTCATCGAAATCTTCCGCTGCACGCCGCTGCTGGTGCAGATCGTGTGGTTCTACTACGCGCTGCCGGTGATCCTCGGCATCCAGATCCCGGCGGCCGTGGCAGCGACGCTGGTGCTGTCGTTCTATACCGGCGCCTTTTACGCCGAGATCTTCCGCGGCGGCATCCTGTCGATCGAGGCCGGGCAATGGGATGCGGGCCGGGCGCTGGGGCTGCGCTGGACGACGGCGATGCGCTTCGTCATCCTGCCGCAAGCGGTGCGGCGGATGATCCCGCCGTTCATGAACCAGTCCATTATCCAGCTGAAGAACACGTCGCTCGTGAGCACGATCGCGGTCCCCGATCTGCTGTATCAGGGCACCCTGATCACCGCCGACACCTACCGGCCGCTCGAAACCTACACGGTGGTGGCGGTGATCTACTTCGTCCTACTGTTCCCGGCGACCCGCCTCGTGCAGGCCTACGAGCAGCACCTCGCACGACGGCGGTGAACTGTCGTGCAAGGCGGATCGCAACCTGCTCGCGCTCCCGCGTCTGGCGCAGTTGCCGAACCGGGCCTATGTGCTGATGCAGCATTCAACCGGAGACTCCTCAGCATGCGCATGCGCCTGCCCACCTCCACCATGCTGGCGCTGCTCACCACGTCGGCGCTCTCGCTGACCGGCCCGGACGCGAGCCATGCCGCCAGCCGCGTGCCGCCCGCGGCGCATCGGGCGCTGTACGACCTCAACCTCGAATCCTCGCATGGCGGCGACGTGACCGCGGCCCATGGCACCATGGCCTACGAGATCACCGACGCGTGCGACGGCTGGGCGACCCGGCAACGCCTGTCGCTGGTGATCACCAACCGCGACGGCCAGGACATCGAGACCGTCAGTGACTATGCCACTTGGGAAAGCAAGGACGGGCTGTCGATGCGGTTCCGCATGAAGCAGACCACCGACACAGCGGTCACGGAGCAGGCCGAGGGCGATGCCAAGCTCGACGCCCCCGGCGCCGCCGGCTCGATCCATTATACGCTTCCCGAAGACAACGAGATGCCGCTGCCGAAGGGGACGGTGTTCCCGATGGCGCACACCGACGCCATCCTCGAAGCCGCCGAGGCCGGCCGCAAGTTCATCAGCCTGCCGATCTTCGACGGCACCGGCGACAAGGGCGCGCAGGACAGCTCGATTTCGATCATCAACTGGCACCCGGCCGGCCCGGCGCCCTACCCGGCCTTGGCGCCGCTGGATTCGGGGCGGGTCCGCATCGCCTTCTTCGACCGCTCGAAGACCGGCGCCAAGAGCAAGCCGGACGGCAGCCCGGATTACGAGGTGTCGATGAAGTACTGGTCCAACGGCGTCGCCGACGACCTGCACATGGATTTCTCCGACTTCGTCATGGGCGGCAAGCTGAAAGAATTCGCCCTCCAGCCGCCGCATTGCTGAGTTCGCCCGCCGGGCTCGCAATCGTCACCGGGGCGACCGGCGGGCTCGGCTACGAAACGTCGCTCGGCTTGGCCCGGGCCGGCCTGCCGGTGCTGATGACCGGCCGCGACCCGGGCCGGGGCGCCGCAGCGCTGCGCCGGGCGCAAGCGGCGGTGCCGGCCGGGTCGCTGCGGTTCGCCTTGCTCGACATGGCAAGCCTCGCCTCGGTCGCCGAGTTCGCCGCGACGGTGACCGAGCCGGTGGCGGTGCTGGTCAACAATGCCGGGGTGATGGCCCTGCCCCGGCGCGAGCTGACGCCGGACGGGTTCGAGCAGCAGCTCGGCACCAACTACCTCGGACATTTCGCGCTCACCGCCCGGCTGCTGCCGCATTTGCGGGGCGGCCGGGTCGTCAACGTCAGCAGCGTCGCGCATCGCCGCGGCCGCATCGGCTTCGACGACCTGCAAGGGGCAAGGCGCTACGACCCTTGGGCCGCCTATGCGCAAAGCAAGCTGGCGATGCTCATGTTCGGGCTCGAGCTGCAGGAGCGGTCCGCTGCCGCCGGCTGGGGCGTGGCAGGCCTGGCCGCCCACCCCGGCTGGTCGGCGACGCAAATCGTGCACAACGGCCCCGGTGCAAAGGCACCCGGACTGCGCGAGCGCATCATGCAAGCCGGGTTCAATGCGCTCGGCCAATCGGCGGCCGACGGCGCCCGGCCCTTGCTCTACGCGGCGCTCGATCCCGGCGCGCAAGGCGGTGGCTATTACGGTCCCTGTTGCTGGGGCGAGACCCGCGGCCACCCGACCCCGTCCCGGATCATGCCGCAGGCGCGAGTGGCGGGGGATCGGCGGCGGCTATGGGACGTGTCGGAGCAGCTGACCGGGCTCAACTTCGGGACCTGAGCCGGCGGCAGAAGCTGGCGGCGTGGCGGTGCGCTACCGCCCGAGCGCCTTGCGCAGCTCGTCCTTGGTCATCCTGGCCCGCCCCTTGATGTTGCGTTTGGTCGCCTCGGCGTAGAGATCCACCCGCGTCGGCCCGCCGGATCGACGCTCATTGCGGACCGTGCGGCGCATGTTGCGCTTGTTTTCCGCGGGACTTTCACGGTTGGAGGCGCCCGCCTCGCTCAGGCCGATGGCAATCGCCTGCCTGGGATTGCGGACCTTGCGTCCTGCAGACTCCAGCTCGCCATGCTTGAACTCATGCATGACCCGGCCGACAATCTCTTTCTGCTTCGGCGTCTCCTGCACCATGCGACCCTCGGAATTGTCCGTCGCGCGAACAACGCCGGGTCGGGAACGAGGTTTGGACGCGCGTCCTACACGGCTCCGCGCGTATTCACGAACAAGGCGTAGATCGACTGGCTCGCCGCCATGAACAGCCGGTTGCGCCGGCGGCCGCCGAAGCAGAGGTTGGCGCAGCGCTCCGGAAGTGCGATGCGGCCGATCGGCTCGCCGGCCGGGTTGAACACCATGACACCGTCGAGTTCGGGCGTGCCCATGCCCCAGCCGCACCAGAGGTTGCCGTCCTCGTCCACCCGGAACCCGTCGGGCGTGCCCGGGCCGGCATTGATGAACACCCGGCGGTTTGCCAGCCGCTTCCCGTCCACCACGTCAAAGGCCAGGATCTCGCGCGGGGACGCCCGGCTGGCGACCACGTACAGCACGCTCTCGTCCGGGCTGAACGCCAGGCCGTTCGGGCCCGGCACTTCGCCGTCCAGCACCGTCGCTTGCCCGGTTGCCGGGTCGAAGCGGTAGACGTTCTGCGGCAGTTCCGCCTCGCCGCGGTCGCCCTCGTAGTCGCCCGACAGGCCGAATGGCGGGTCGGTGAACCAGATCGTGCCGTCCGACTTCACCACCACGTCGTTCGGCGAGTTGAGCCGTTTGCCCTCGAACCGGTCCATCAGCACGGTGATGCTGCCATCGTGCTCGGTGCGGGTGACCCGGCGTCCGCCGTGCTCGCAGGATACGAGCCGGCCCTGGCGGTCGCGGGTGTGGCCGTTGGCGTAGTTGCTGGGCCGGCGGAAGTCGCTGAGCTGCCTGGTTTCCTCGTCCCACTTGACGATGCGGTTGTTGGGGATGTCGCTCACCAGCAAGTGCCGGGCGTCGCCGAACCAGACCGGTCCCTCGGCCCAGCGCAGCCCGGTCGCAAGCCGCTCCACCGCCGCCAGCGGCAGCCGGTATTTGGCGAACGAGGGCTGCAGGATCTGCACCGCCGGGTCCGGGTAGAAGGTCGCGGGCTGCCAGGTCATCGCCAAGTCATCCATTGTCTCCCGTGGTCGCTCAGCGCTCGGCCGCGAACCGCTGCAAGGCGTGCGGTTCAAGCGCAAGCCCCCAACCCGGCCCCTGCGGCACCGGCACCATCCCGTCCTCGACCACTAGCCCGCCATCGTACAACGGCTCGAACCACGGCATGTGCTCGAGCCAGGTCGCGTTGCCAAGTGCGGCGAGCACCTGGATCGACATCTCTGGGAACAGATGCGACGAGACCGGCACGTCGAACGCGTCGGCCATGTGCGCGACCCGCACGAACTCGGTGACCCCGCCCACCCGCTGCAGGTCCGGCATCAGCACGTCGGCCGATTTTTGCTCGAGCATCTGGCGGAAGCCATAGCGGGTGTATTCGGTCTCGCCGCTGGCGATCGGCGTGTCGAGCGCAGCGGCGACCCGCGCCACCCCCTCGAGGTCATAGGCCGGCAGCGGCTCCTCGAACCAAGTGAGGTCGAACTCCTCCAGCATGCGGCCGAGCCGGATCGCCTGGTTCACCGTCATCTGCTGGTTGGCGTCGGCCATCAGCGCGATGCCGGGCCCGACCGCTTCGCGCACCGCCCGCACCCGGGCCGCGTCCTCGGCCGCGGTCGGCTTGCCGAGCCGCATCTTCATCGCCCGGAAGCCCTGGTCAAGGAAGCTCTGCGCCTCGGCTTGCAGCTCGTCGATCGAGGATGACAGCCACATGCCGGCGCTGGCATAGGCCGGCACCCGGTCGCGCGCGGCGCCGATCAGCCGATGGATCGGCAGCCCCGCCATCTTGCCGCGCAAATCCCACAGCGCGCCATCGATCGCCGAGACCCCCATCACCGGCACGCCCTTGTGGCCGACGAAGTTGATGTCGCGCCACGCCTCGGACCAGAAGGCGGCGCTATGGGTCGGGTCGCGGCCCTCCACCAGCGGCGCCAGGCTCTGCACCATCTCGTCGAGCACGCCGAGCCGCTTGTTATTGAGCGTGAACACCAGGTTCTCGCCGACCACGCCCGCCTGTGTCTCGAGCCGCACGATCAGCACGCCGGTCGTGGTCAGCGGACCCAGCCCGCTCATGATCGGTTTCGGCAGCGGCACCACCAGCCGCGTGGTGCGAAGTCGCGTGACCTTCATGGGGCCTCCCTCATCAGTGGGGAGTGCGCGCTCAGGCCATCGCTCCCGCGCCCAGATAAGCGTGCTCGAGCCGCCCCGCCAAGCCCGGCTCCGACGCCGGCGCTTCCAGCACGATCCGCCCCTGCGCCAGCGCATAGGCGCGATCTGCCACCGCCAGCGCCTTCTCCACCAGTTGCTCGACCAGCAGCACCGCAGTGCCACCCCGGCGCAGGCCGTCCAGCACGGATAGCACCCGGTCGACCAGCACCGGTGAAAGGCCCGCCGACGGCTCGTCCAGCAGCAGCAGGCGCGGCCGCCGCACCAGGCCCTGTGCCACCGCCAGCATCTGCTGCTGCCCGCCGCTCAAGGCGCCGCCGCGCTCGGTTCGTTTGGCGGCGATCTCCGGGAACTGGCTGAGCGCCTCCTCGACCCGCGAGGCCCGTTCCGCCCGCTTGAGATCGTAGCCCGCCAGGAACAGGTTGTCCTCGACCGAGACCTGGGTGAACACGCGGTGCCCCTCGACCACGTGCACCAAGCCGCGCCGGGCACAGGCGCGCGGGTCCTGCCCGCGCAGGGATGCACCGTCGAACACCGCATCGCCGGCCGTCCACGGCAGCAGCCCCGACAGCGCTTTCAAAAGCGTGGTCTTGCCGGCGCCATTGGGGCCGAGCAGGGCGACGATCTCGCCGGCGCGGATGCGCAGCTCAACGCCGTGCAGCACGCCGATCTTGCCGTAGCCGGCGTCGAGCCCGCTCACGTCGAGTAGGTTAACGTCCGAGGTAGGCATCGACCACCTCCCGGTGCGCCCGGACCTCAGCCGGGGTGCCGGTCGCCAGCACCTGGCCCAGATTCAGCACCGTCACCCGCTGGCAGATCGCAAAGATCAGGTCGGCATGGTGCTCGACCAGCAACACGCCGGTGCCGGCCCGCGCCACGCCCTGGATCAACTGCCCCAATTTCTCGATCTCGTCCGGCGACAGCCCGGCGGCCGGCTCGTCCAGCAGCAGAAACCGCGGCCGCGGCATCAGCGCGCGGGCGATCTCGACGAAGCGCAGCTCGCTGTGCTGCAGCCGGTCGGCCCGCTCGTCGGCCAGCGCCTCGAGCCCGACCGCATGCAGCGCCTCCAGCGCCCGCGACCGCAGCCCGGCCTCGTCGCGCCGGTGCCGCGGCAGGGCGAGCAGCGCCTCGGCCATCGTCGCATGGCCCAGGATGGCGCCGCCGACCATGACGTTGTCCAGCACCGTTGCCTCGCCGACGATGCGCGGGGTCTGGAAGGTGCGGCCGATGCCGGCGCGGGCGCGGATGGCGGGCACGCCCATCGGCAAGGCCTCGCCGCCGACCAGCACCGTCCCGGCTTGCGGCCGGACGAACCCGCTGATGGCGTTCAGCGTCGTGGTCTTGCCGCTGCCGTTGGGGCCGATCAGCCCGTGCACCTCGCCCGGCTGCACGGTGAGATCGAGCCCGTCGATCGCCCGGACGGCGCCGAAGCTCAGCGAGATGCCGCGCAGCTCCACCACGCCGCCGCGGGTCCGCCCCAGCAGCTCCGGCACCAGGCCGGGCCGCGGCACCACCGTGCGCCCGGCGGCGAGCGCCCGGCGCGACCGCACATCCAGCATCTCGGCAATCCCGCCCGGCACCAGCAGCACGATCAGCAGCAGCAGGGCTGCGTAAAGGAAGGTGGACCAGGCGACCAGCGGCGCCGCGAACTCCGGCAGCGCGGTCAGCAGCAGGGTCGCGAGCAGCGGCCCGAGCACGCTGCCCCGGCCGCCGATCAGGATGGCGATGAAGAACAGCACCGAGAGGTCGAAGGTGAAGGCGTCCGGCGTGATGTAGCTTTGCAGCGAGGCGAACAGGCCGCCCGCCACCCCGGCCAGCGCGCCGCTCACCAGGAACACCGTCAGCAGCAGCCGCGCCTTGGTGATGCCGCTGGCCTCGGCCGCCACTTCGGCGTCGCGCAGCGCCACCAAGCCGCGCCCGAACCGGCTGCCGGCGACGTTCAGCGTCATCCAGGTGCAAACGGCGGCGATGCCGACACAGAGGAGGTAGAAACCCACCGTGCCGTCGAACGGCGCCGGCAGGGTCGGGCCCGGCACGCCGATGCCGCCGCCGGTGACGCCCGTCCAGGCCAGCGCCACCTGGGTGACGATGGTGGCGAAGCCGAGCGTGGTCATGGCGAAGTAGAAGGTCCGCAGCCGCAGCGCCGGCAGGCCGACGAACACGCCCGCCACCGCCCCCACGCCGCCCGCCGCCAGCAGCGCCGCCGCCGGGTGCACGCCCAGTTTCTCGACCAGGATGCTGGCGGTGTAGGCGCCGAGCGTCAGCAACGCCACGTAGCCGATCGCGAGCTGTCCGGCGAAGCCGACCACGAGGTTCAGCCCGCTGACCAGCACCCAGTAAATCGCCGCCCGGGTGGCGATGACGGTCCAGTAATCCTCGCCCAGCACCGGCAGCAGCAGCGCCGCCGCCAGCACGACGAGGTAAGGCACTGCCGCCCGCAGATTGGCCCGCGCAGGCGTGCCCTTGGTCCACTCCGCCGGCGTCGTCATCAGACCCGCCGCACGGCGTGGCCGCCGAACAGCCCCTGGGGCGCGGCCAGCAAGGCGATGATGAACACCGCGAACACGGCGACGCTCGCGAACACGCCGCCGACGGTGAAGTTGGCCGCCTGCTGGAACAAGCCGAGCGCGATCCCGCCCACCACGGCGCCGCGATTGTTGCCCAGCCCGCCCAGCGCCACCGGCACGAACCCGTAGAAGTTGAGCATGGCCCCGTTGGCGAAGAACGCCAGCAGCAACTCGCCGCTGCTAAACCCCGCCAGCCCGGCGATCGCGCCCGCCATCGCGTAGCTCAGCAGCCGCAAGTTGCGCTCCGGCAGCCCGAGCGCGCGGGCGGCGTAGTTGTCCTCGGCGATGGCGACGAAGGCACGGCCGACCAGGGTGCGCCGGGTCATCCACTCGAGCCCGACGATCACGGCGACGCAGGCCAGCACCGGCAGCCAGAACTTCTCGTCGGTGATGCCGCTGCCGACGCCGATCAGGCGGGGGAATTGCTGCGGCTCGGTGCTCCACTCGATCGCCGCGAGCTGCTGGATCATCAGTGCCGCCGCCAAGGTGCTGAGCACGTAGAGGTGCTGCTCCAGTTTTGCGAGCACCGGCCGCACCGCCACGATCTCGGTGATCACGCCGACCGCCGCACAGGCGACCAACGTCAACACGAGGCCCGCGACGACCGGTAGGCCGAGCCGCAGGATGAACATCGAGCCGAACACGCCGCCCAGCATGCCGAGCTGCCCGGTGGTGAAGCTCATCACCCGGCTGGCCGAGAACATCACGTTGTAGGTGATGCCGATCAGCGCGTAGGTGGCGCCGAGGGCCAGTCCCGACGCGATGATCGACGCCAGCATTCAGGTGTAGCCGGGCGCCAGCGCGAAGGCGCCGTCCCGCTGCGAATTGGCCCGCGACATCACCACGTCGTTCAACGGATAGCCGTTATGGTCCGACGCCGTGTAGGTGTACTCCCCGAACACGCCCGGATAGTCCTTCAGCGTGTTCCAGTGGCCGACGATCGCGTCCCCGGTGCTGGCGCCGGTCGCCTCGACCGCGGCGGCCACCAGGTTCACCGCATCGTTGCCGCAGGCGACCCACCACAGCGCGGTGTCGTTCAGGTCCACCTTGCCGGCCAACCGCTTGACGAACTCCTCGCTGCGCGGCGGCAACTTGCCGTTGGCGTCGAACGAGCAGGTGCGGTAGCCGACCGCGAACACGTTGTCCCAATTGGCGGGCTTCTCGACCAGGTTGCGGATGTCGCCGGAGCCGAGCGACGGATGGCCAACGATCGGCACGTCCCAGCCCATCTGCGCCCGCGCGTTCATCAGCCGCGACAGCAGGCCGACGCTGACGGTCCAGACCAGGATCGCCTTGGCGCCGGCGTTCCGCGCCCGCAGCATGTCGGGCGTCACGTCCGGCTGGTTCGCGTCGATCTGCGCCTGGCTGACGACGGTGGCGCCGTCCTTGCCGAACGCCGCGACGCTGGCCGCGACCGCCGTCGTGCCATAGCCGGTGGTGTCGCCGAAGCACGTCACCTCGCGAACCTTCAGCACCTTGGTGATGTAGTTGCGCGCCGCGTCGTCCCACTGGCCGTTCGACGGCGCGATGCGGAACGCGGTCGGGTATTTCGCCGGGTCGATCAGGCTGTCCACCACGCAGGGGTGGATGTTCGGCATCTTGGCCTTGGCCATGATCGGCGTGATGGCCAGGCTCTCGCCGGAGTTGGTCGGGCCCCAGACGGCGTTGACCTTGGTGCGGCTGATCAGTTCCTGGGTGGCGTTGACTGCCTTGGTCGGATCGCCCTGCGTGTCGCGGGTGACGATCTCGATCTTGCGGCCCTTCACGCCGCCGCGGGCGTTCAACTCGTCGGCGGCGAACATCACGCCGCGGTTGAAGCCGATCGCGGGCGCCGACCCGGCCCCGGTGAGCGCCGCGAGCCAGCCGATCCGGATCGGCTCCGACGATTGCCCGCGCGCCACGAACGGCGCCGCGAGCCCGGCGGTCGTGGCGCCCAGCAACAAGTTACGGCGCGTTTGCAACATGGAAGCTCCTCCCCGGAGACGCGTCGCCTTCCGGCGATCGATACGAGCTACCTTCGGTCGCGGGACGGCGTGCGTCAACGGTGACCGGTTCTTCATGAACCCTTTGCGGTCCCGGGTCGTTAACCTGTTACGCCCCACAAAACGGAGAACAAAGATGGCTGACCAACCCAGCCGGATGACGACGGAATCGGGCTACCCGATCTCGAACAACCAGAACTCGCTGACCGCCGGGCCGCGCGGCCCGATGCTAATGCAGGACTTCGCGCTGATCGAGAAGATGGCCGCGTTCAACCGCGAGCGGGTGCCGGAGCGGGTCGTGCATGCCAAGGGCTACGGCGCCCACGGGACATTCACCGTCACGCACGATATCAGCCAGTACACGCGGGCCAAGCTGTTCGGCAAGGTCGGCAACACCTGCCCGATGCTGTCGCGCTTCTCGACCGTCGGTGGCGAGAGCGGTTCGGCCGACATCGCCCGCGACCCGCGCGGATTCTCGCTCAAATTCTACACCGAGGAGGGGAATTGGGACTTGGTCGGCAACAACACGCCGATCTTCTTCATCCGCGACCCGCTGAAGTTCTCGGACTTCATCCGCACCCAGAAGCGCGATCCGGGCACCCACCTGAAGCCGCATTGGCGTCGCTGGGATTACTGGAGCCTGTCGCCGGAAGCGATCCATCAGGTGATGATCCTGTACTCGGACCGCGGCACGCCGGTTTCGGCGCGGTTCATGCACGGCTACGGCAGCCACACCTTCAGTTTCTGGAACAACGCGGGCGAGCGGACCTGGGTCAAGTTCCACATGATCAGCCAGCAAGGCATCAAGAACGTCTCGGACGACGAGGCGACGCAGATCATGGGCGCCAACCCGGACAGCTCGACCGAGGACTTCCACAACGCGATCGCCAGCGGCGACTTCCCGCGCTGGACGCTCAAGGTCCAGCTGATGCCGGAGAAGGATGCCGAAACCTACAAGTGGAACCCGTTCGACCTGACCAAGGTCTGGCCGCATGCCGATTACCCGCTGCACGAGGTCGGCGTGATCGAGATGAACCGCAACGTCCAGAACTACTTCCAGGAGGTCGAGCAGGCGGCTTACGAGCCGAGCAGCGTCGTCCCCGGGATCGGCTTCAGCCCCGATAAGGTGCTGCAGAACCGGATCCTGTCCTACGGCGACGCGCACCGCTATCGCATGGGCGTCAACTACCACCAGGCGCCGGTGAACCGCCCCTTGTCGCACCATGCCACCTATAATCGCGACGGCTTCGGCCGGGTGGACGGCAATGGCGGCGGCGGCGTGGACTACGAGCCGAACTCGTTCGGCGGCCCGACGCAGGACCCGTCCTTTGCCGAGCCGCCGCTGCGGATCGACGGCAACGCCGACCGCTACACCACCTACCCCGGCGACGACGCCGATCTTTACGAGCAGCCGCGGGCGCTGTGGTCGAAGTCGCTCGACGACGCCGGCCGCAAGAACCTGGTCGCCAACGTCGTCGCGTCCATGAGCAACCCGACGATGGGCATGACGGATCAGGCCAAGCTGACCGAGATCCAGCAGCGGATGCTGAAGCACTGGTTCAAGGTGCATCCGGACCTGGGGCGGCAGATCGCCGACGGCCTCGGCGTGAGCCCGCAGGCGCAGGCGGCCGAGTAACGCCGTCCGCACCGGCCCGCGCCCCCTCCCCGGGGGCGCGGGCCACGGACGCGACCGGTGTCACTCCGGCGAGGGCGTCTCGAGAAACGTTTGCACCGCGGCGAACAACTGCAGCCGGTTCTTTTCCATCATCACCGTATGCGTGCCCTCACCCAGCAGCACGTACTGCTTCCAGGCGGCGTGAGTCAGCCTCGGGAACAAGCCTTGTGACCGCGCGGGTGGCGTGTCCTGGTCCCACTCCGCCTGGATCATCAAGGTCGGCGCCGTGATCTTCGACGGGTCGAAGGTCGGCTGCCCGGCCGCCCAGTAGCGCTGAAAGTCGAGCGTGACGCCATTGGGTGCACGCAGCACGGGCGGGCTGGTGCCGGCCGATTTCGGGTCGGTGGCCCATGTGGCACTTTGCCAGGCGTCGAACCAGCCAGCCGGGATCAGGTCCGCCTGCTTGTCCGCCGGCACCTCACGCAGCCAACGCTGCAGCGCCGCCTCGCGGGTGACGAGGCGGTAGGCGCCGAGCTTGGCGGCTTCGGCGGCCGGCGCCGGGGCGAGCGGCACCCAGACCGGGGCATACAGCACCAGCCGGTTGACCCGGTCCGGGTGCTCGGCCGCATACCCGCCGGCGATGGTAGTGCCCCAGGACCAGCCTATCGCGTCCACCTTGTCGAGGTTCCGGCGCTTCAGCACCCAGTCGACCACGGCGCCGTAGTCCCGCACCGCCTCGGCCGTCGTCTCGACCGGCTGCCCCGCTTCGGCCGGCCCGTCCATCGCCGCGGGCCGAGTCGAGCGGCCATAGCCCGGCAGGTCCAACAGGTACACGTCGAAGCCGCGCCGGGCGATGTAGTCCATCCAGGACAGGCCGCCGAGTTCGAGGTCGAAGGCGGTGCTGGCCGGATAAGTCGCGCCATGCACGAACACCAGCGTGCGGTCGGCGGGAAAGCTGGTGCGGCCGGTCAGGTGCTTGTTCCGCACAAAGATCTTCACCCCGGGCTGCGGCGAGTCGACCATTGCCTCTTCGGTCGCGAGCGCGAACGAGCCTTGCGCCTGGGCTGGTGCCACGGCGGCGATTATTCCCAAACCGAGACCGGCGGCGGGATCGAGCGTTGCATGGCGTTCTCCCTTTTATTGAGGTCAAGCTTCCGCCGGACGTCCGGCCCTGTCCAGCGTGAAGCCTGTCCAACTGAAGCCTGTCCAACGTGAAGCCCGGGCGACGCCGTCCTTCACGCGCCCGCGCCGGTCCTGTATCCAGGCGTCATGAGCGAATTCACCGGACGACGAGCCGTCATCATGGGCGGCAGCCGCGGCATCGGCCGCTCCATCGCACTCGGCTTCGCCCACGCCGGCGCCGCCGTTGCCATCTGCGCGCGCGGCGCCGAGGCGCTCGAAGCGACACGGCGCGAGTTGGAAGCCGCCGGCGCCACCGCCTACGCCGCGCCTTGCGACCTCGCCGACCCCGCCGCCATCGCCCGCTTCGTGCCGGAGGCGGCGGCGGCCCTCGGCGGCATCAACATCCTGGTCAACAACGCTTCCGCCTTCGCCGCTGCCGACGACGACGCCGGCTGGGCGGCGTCGGTCGACATCGACCTGATGGCGACCGTGCGCGCCAGCGCCGCCGCGCTTCCGTTCCTGGAACACGCGTCCGACGGCGCCATCGTCAACATCACCAGCATCTCGGCGATGCGCGCCGCCAAGCGCAACCCGCCCTACGGCGCGATCAAGGCGGCGGTGATCCACTACACCGGAAGCCAAGCCCGCAGCCTCGCCGCCCGCGGCATCCGGGTGAACGCGGTCGCCCCCGGCTCGATCGAGTTCCCCGGCGGGTTGTGGGAGCAGCGCCGCAGCGACGACCGCGCGCTTTATGACGCGACCCTGGCGCAGATCCCGTTCGGCCGGATGGGCGCGCCGGAAGAGATCGCCGAGGTCGTGCTTTTTCTTTCCAGCCAGCGCGCCCGCTGGGTGACCGGCCAAACAATTGTCGCAGATGGCGGGCAGCTTCTGGGGGCCTGAACGACCTCGCGCAACCGCGAGCCGTTCCGGGCTTTGAACGATGGCAGGCCCGGGGGATCGATGGACGTGCAACGAAGAACATTGATGGCGGGCGCCGCCGCGGCGCTGGCCGCGGGCCACCGGCCCGCTGCCGCGCAACCGGCGGCGTTCGACGGCCAGACCGTGCGCGGCATTGCCCGCGCCCTCGCCGCCGCGCCCTACAAGGCGCCTGACAGCAGCCTGCCCGACGCTTTCGCCAAGCTGGGCTACGACGACTACCGGCAGATCCGCTTCGACCCGGCGCAATCGCTGTGGCGCGGCGCCAAGCTGCCGTTCGAAGCGCAGTTCTTCCACCGCGGCTGGCTGTACAAGGACCGGGTGGACCTGTTCGAAGTGGTGGACGGCAAGGCGCGGCCGATCGAATACCGCCCCGAGATGTTCGACTTCGGCAGCCTCAAACGGCCGGACGAGAAGAACCTTGGTTTCGCCGGGTTCCGCCTGCATGCGCCGATCAACCGGCCCGACTACTACGACGAGGTCGCAGTCTTCCTCGGCGCCAGCTATTTCCGCGCGGTCGGCCGCAACCAGACCTACGGCCTGTCCTCACGCGGGCTGGCGCTCAACACCGCCGATAGCGGCGGCGAGGAGTTCCCCGCTTTCCGTGCCTTCTACCTCGAACGGCCGCAGCCCGGCACCAACAGCATCGTCGTCTCGGCGGTGATCGACAGCCCCAGCGCCGCCGCCGCCATGCGCATCACGCTGCGCCCCGGCGAGGACACGGTGATGGACGTGGAGCTCACCCTGTTCCCGCGCACCGATCTCGAGCGGGCCGGCATCGCCACCGGCACCAGCATGTTCCTGTTCGACCCCAGCAACCGCGCCGGGCAGGACGACTGGCGCCCGGCGGTGCACGACAGCGACGGTCTGCAAATGCTGACCGGGCGCGGCGAGCAGTTGTGGCGGCAGCTCGCCAACCCGCGCACCCTGCAGGTCAGCAGCTTCGGCGACAGCAGCCCACGCGGCTGGGGGCTGATGCAGCGGGCGCGTGAGCTGCGCAATTACGAGGACCTCGAAGCGCGTTACGAGAAGCGTCCCGCGCTCTGGGTCGAGCCGATCGGCGACTGGGGTGAGGGCAACGTCACCCTGGTCGAGATCCCGACCAAGCTCGAGATCAACGACAACATCGTCGCGTTCTGGCGGCCGAAGAACCCGCTGCGCGCCAAGGCCGAGCACGGCTTTACCTATCGCCTGCACTGGTGCGCGCAACCGCCGGTGCCGCCCGAGCTGGCGCGGTTCGGGATCACCCGAACCGGCGCCGCCCCCGGCGGCCGCGTGTTCGTGCTCAGCGCGAGCGGCGGCACCCTCAAGGGTTTGCCGCCCGACGCGGTGCTGCAGGCCGATGTCGCTGCCGACAAGGGCAAGATCGGCGGCGTGCTGGTGACGCCCGATCCGGAGCAGAACACCTGGCGGCTCAGCTTCAACCTCGAGCCCGGCGACGAGAAGCAATGCGAGCTGCGCGCTACCCTGAAGCAGGGCGACGCGCCGCTGACCGAGACCTGGCTTTACCGATGGACGGCCTGACGCCGCCATTCCAGGCGCTGCCGCCCGAAGCGCCGCTCGCGATGCCGGTGCAGTCGCTGCGCACGGCGCCGCCGCGGTCCGGCCGCCCCGCCTCCTCGCCGCCGCGGATGGGCCTGCGCCGGCTGCTGGTGTTGGGCGGCGCCGTCGTGCTGACCGGGTTCGCCGCGCGCGAGATGCACCTCGTGCTCGGCGTCAACGGCGTCACCCCGCTCGAGGTCGCGATCCTGGTGGTGTTCGTCACCCTGTTCGCCTGGATCGCGCTGGCCCTGATCAGCAGCGTGGCCGGCTTCTTTTCCATGTTGCGCCATCGCCGCGCTGTTGAGATGCCGGTCGACCCGCTGCCCCGGACCGCGCTGCTGATGCCGGCCTATAACGAGCAGCCGGCGCGGATCATGGCGACGCTCGCGGTCATCCACGCCGACCTCGCCCGGCTCGGCGCCGGGGCGGCGTTCGACCTGTTCATCCTGAGCGATACCACCGATCCCGACGCCTGGATCGCCGAGGAGGCCGCCTTCCTCGCGCTGCGTCAGCAGAGCGGCGCCGCCAACATCTTTTATCGCCGCCGGGCCAAGAACACGGAGCGGAAGGCCGGCAACATCGGCGATTGGGTGCGGCGCTGGGGCGGCGCTTACCCGCAATTCATGATCCTCGACGCCGACAGTGTCATGACCGGCGAGTGCATCGTGGCGCTGGCGTCTGCCATGGCGCGGATGCCAGGCGCCGGCCTGATCCAGTCCTTGCCGGTGATCGTCGGCGGCCAGACGCTGTTCGCCCGCATGCAGCAATTCGCGGGCCGGGTTTACGGCCCGATGATCGCGCACGGCATTGCCTGGTGGCATGGCGCCGACGGCAATTACTGGGGCCACAACGCGATGATCCGGACCCGGGCCTTCGCCGAGGCGGCCGGCTTGCCGCTGCTGCGGGGAAGAAAACCGTTCGGCGGCCACATCCTGAGTCACGATTTCGTCGAGGCGGCGCTGATCCGCCGCGCCGGCTGGGCGGTGCACATGCTACCTGCGATCGGCGGCAGCTACGAGGAAAGCCCGCCGTCGTTGACCGACCTCGCGGTGCGCGACCGCCGCTGGTGCCAGGGCAACCTGCAGCACATCGCGGTGCTGCCGGCGCGCGGCCTGCACTGGGTCAGCCGGCTGCATCTGCTGATGGGAATCGGCAGCTACGTCACCGCGCCGCTCTGGCTGCTGTTCCTGGTGATGGGCATCCTGATCTCGTTGCAATCCCGCTTCGTGCTGCCCGACTACTTCCCGGCCGGCCAGGCGCTGTTCCCGAGCTGGCCGGCGGTCGATCCGGTACGGTCGATGTGGGTGTTCATCGGCACCATGAGCGTCCTGCTGGGGCCAAAGCTGCTGGCCTGGATCGCGCTGGTGGCGCATCGCGACGAACGGCGCGGCTGCGGCGGCGCCGTGCGCTCGTTCTGCAGCGTGCTGCTGGAAACCGTGCTGGCGGGCCTGCTGGCCCCGGTGGCGATGCTGTTCCAATCCTCGGCCGTCGTCACCATCCTGGCCGGGCGCGACGGCGGCTGGCAGCCGCAGCGGCGCGACGACGGCCGGGTCCCGTTCCGCCAGCTCGCGCGCCAGTACCTGCCGCACACGCTGACCGGCCTGGCGCTCGGCCTGGTGTCCTGGCTGGTGTCCACCCCGCTGCTGCTGTGGATGTCGCCGGTCGTGCTCGGCCTGGCCCTGGCAACGCCGCTCGCCGCCTTCACCGGGATGCGCAGCGCCGGCCGCGCGCTGCGCCGATGGGGCTTGCTGCAGACGCCCGAAGAAGCGCGGCCGCCGCATGTGTTGGGAGAGGTGCAACGCCTGCAGCCGGCCATGGCTCTGCCCGACGGGGATGCGTTCAGCCGGCTGCTGGCCGACCCGGTCCTGTTCGCGGCCCATCGGACCATGCTGCCGCCACCGCGCCGCCGGCACGATCCGTTCGACCCGGCCCTGCTGCTCGGCCGCGCCAAGTTAGCCGAGCTGGACGCTTGGCCCGGACCCCACGACTTGACCCGCGCCGAGCGCGCCGCCGTGCTCGCCGATGCCGAAGCGCTGCAGCAACTCGAAGCCCTCACCGGCGCCTGCCGCCCGCTCGACACGGCCAAGCCGCGGCACTTCGCGGCGGATTAACGCGGCCGCGGCCCCGTGGCCCTCTGCCGCTCGGACGCATTGGCCGCGATTGACGGCTGGCCGGGGCCGAACGACGCTTGCATCCGCTTGGAGCGCTTGCGAATGGACCTTGTGCAAATCCGCTACTTCCTCGCTTTGGCGAGGACGCTGAACTTCACGCGCGCCGCGGAGGCATGCAACGTCACCCAGCCCGCGCTGACCAAGAGCATCCAGCGGCTCGAATACGAGCTGGGCGGTCCGCTGCTGCTCCGCGAACGCTCCCTCACGCAGCTCACCCATCTCGGCCGCACCGTGCTGCCGTTGCTGCAACAAACCTACGACGCCGCCCAGCGCGCCAAGGAGCACGCGGCCAGCCTGAGGCGTGCCGGGTCCTCGCCGTTGCGGGTGGGCTTCACGCCCGACACGCCCACCCCGCCGTTCCTGCCGATCTTCTCGGAACTGGCGGCCCGCCTGCAGGGCTTCGAGCTCAGCTTCGCCGACGCCGATGCGCAGGGCCTGTGCGAGGGATTGCTGCATGGCACGCTGGACGTGGCGGTCGTCGCCAGCGATCCCGACCTCCCGGAACGGCTGAACGCCTGGCCCCTGTTCCAGGACAAGACGGTGCTGATGCTGCCCGAAGAGCACGTCTTGCTGGAGCGGGACCCGGTCGAGCTTCCGTCGCTGGATGGCTTGCACCTCGTCTCGCGCGGTCCTGCCTGTCCGTTCGCGGTATTGCTCGACGACGCCGTCCGCCGCGGCGAGGTGACGCCGGCCGGCCGGCACCAGGCGAGCGCCCCGGCGCGGTTGGCCGACATGGTGCGCGCCGGGTTCGCGGTCGCGGCGACGACGGCGCGCTGGGCGGACGCTGTCGGTCTACCGCATCGCGCCATCGCAGGACTGCCAGCGTCACTCCGTGCATCTGGTCGCCGTTGCCGGCCGCCCGTTCAGCCGTGCCGCCGATGCATTCGTCAAGCTGGCCCGGGCGCGAGCCTGGGCGTAGGCTCGCCTAAATGCCCGCGTGCCAGTTGAACCCGAGCTTTTCCCAATAGCCCCCGGGGTAGGTGTTCGTTACTTCGATCGCGGTGATCCACTTGGGGTTCTTGTAGCCCAGCTTCGTCGCCATTCGCAGCCGCAACGGGTATCCGAACGGGTCCGGCAACGTCTCCCCGGCATACTGGGTCGCCAGGATCGTCTGCGGGTGCAGTGCGGTCGCCATGTCGATGCTGCTGGGATAGTCGTCCGCCGTCTTGAAGGCCACATACTTGGCCTTCAAATCCGCCCCGACTCGCTCCAGGAACGTCCGCAGCGGCACGCCGGACCACTGGCCGATATAGTCCCAGCCTTCGACGCAGACGTGCCGGACGATGGTCTCCTTTTGCGGCAGCCCGGCTATCATTTGCCGGGTCCAGGGCGTCTTGTCCGCGACAAGCCCGGCCAGCTCCAGCCGCCACGTGTCGCCATTCACGGGCTTCAGATACTCGAGGTCGAAGTAAGCGTTGAACCGCGGCGGTTTCAGCACCATCGAGGCCGGGTATTCCGGCGCCAGGTGGTTGGGATCGAAGATCGCCTCCTGCACCCGGTCGTTCCACGCCGAGACCGCCCGCAACGCCTTGCCCACCGCCGTGCTGTCGCCGATGTCGCAGCCCGTCAGCATCGTCAGCGCACCCAATGAAAGGCCGCCGCGGATCAGCCCGCGCCGCTCCATGGAGCGGATCAGCGGCTTGTGGTCGTCCAGGATCGACGCGTCCGGGCGCACGGCAGGGCGGAACAACGACTTCATGACACG
The DNA here is from genome assembly GCA_963792675.1 of uncultured Alphaproteobacteria bacterium. Classification (GTDB taxonomy): domain Bacteria; phylum Pseudomonadota; class Alphaproteobacteria; order Acetobacterales; family Acetobacteraceae; genus JBBROS01. The sequence continues at coordinate 1,724,398 of CAWBWT010000002.1, read as the reverse complement.
ACCCTTTTGCGGCTCGCGAAAACGGGGCCGCCGGTCAGCATCGCCTTCAGCGTGCTGGGCACCAGCAGCGCCAGCGCAACATGGACGGCCAGGAAGCCGACGATGACGGCCATGCCTCCGAAGTGCAGGGCCCGTGCCGTCTGGAACCCGCCCATGACACCGACCAGGCCGGAGAACTGGATCGGCTTCCAGATCGCGAGCCCGGTGACCACCTGCAGGACGCCCGCCAGGATCACGACGATATACAGCAGCTTCTGCACCGCGTTGTAGACCGTCAGATCCTCGTGCGCGATCTTGAACCGCAACGTGTCTCGGACCGTGTGCACCAGCTCGGCAAAGCGGATCGGCAGCAAGCGCTCCCGCAGACGGCCGGTGACGACGCCATAGACCAGGTAAGCCAGCCCGTTCAGCGCCAGCAGCCACATGCCGGCGAAGTGCCACAGCAGATGCTCCGCCGCCCAGCCGCCCATGGTAATGGCGCCGTTGAAATGCAGGCCGTGGATGATGACGCTGTCGTTGTAGATGCCCCAGCCCGACCCGATCATCACGATCATGGCCACAGCGTTGGTCCAGTGCATGATCCGCACCGGCAGCGGGTGCAGCACCCTGCCTGTCGGGATGGTCGTCTCAGCGATCACAGTGCTCATGACATCCCGCTCGAAACAATGTGCCGGACGTAGCACGACCACTGCCGCCCTCGCGCTGAAACTTTGCCATGGCGTCGATAACCAACTGTCATGGTCATGTGCTTACGCGAGTGTACCGCTGCGAGCGCCGGCATCGAAACCATGACGGTTCGGCATTTCCGCCGCCCCGTCTCCGCAGCGAGGATTGGCCAGGCCCACATCCTGGCCAACAAGAGGAGCGATCCATGACCAACGCCTTCCGCGCCCTGAACAATTCCGCGTTCCGCATCGGCTTTGCCGCCGGCGGCGCCCTTGTCGGCCTGCTTGCCATCGCGGCCGTCCTGCGTCCCGAAATGATGGGGATGGCCATGATCCGCCATCTCATCGTCGGCTTCGGACTGTGAGGCCAGCCGCGAAGTCATGACATCTGCCGTCGGTTCGTTGCTTCGGCGCGCGCCAGCATGGCCGGCGGCCGGGCGCGGACCCGGGAGACGCATCGACCGATACTCTCGGTGGACGCTGACATGAGCCTCAACGACCTGCTCGCCCGGATCCGCCGCTCGCGCGCGACGGCGGAGATCCAGGCGGCGTACGACGAGTTCCTCGAACGGCTGGACGCCGGCCAGGTCGCGGCAGCGGCGCTCAAGCCCGGTGACCGCATGCCGGACTTCCTGCTGCCCAGCGCGGAGGGCCGCCTGGTCGCCTCGGCCGACCTGCTGGCCGACGGACCCCTGGTCGTCACCTTTTTCCGCGGCAGCTGGTGCCCCTACTGCGCCGCCACCCTCGACGCGCTCGAGGCCGTGCTGCCCGACCTCTCAGCGGCTGGCGGCACCCTCGTCGCCATGACCCCCGAGACGGGCGGCCGTGCGCTGGCGATGAAGCAGGCTCACACGCTGCACTACCAGGTGCTGGCGGACGTCGACCTCGCCATCGCCATGGCCTTTGGCATCGTCTTCCGTGTGCCGCCGCTCTACACGGCCCTGCTCCGCAGCCGAGGCATCGACCTGCACGAACGCAGCGGCAACCCGGCCTGGTTCCTGCCGATCCCCGCGACCTTCCTGGTCCGGCGGGACGGCATAGTCGCTCGCTCCTGGGTCAACATCGACTTCACCCAGCGCGCCGAACCCACCGAAATCCTCGAAGCCCTCCGGTCGCTCTGACCATGGACTCCATGCCAGGCGCGCTGATGACCATGGGCATCCCGCTCGACGACATCGCCCATGTCGTGCAGGTGGCGCTGACCCCAGTGTTCCTGCTCACCGGCATCGGGTCGTTGCTGAACGTCATCAACCAAAGGCGCGCCCGCATCGCCGACCGTTTCGAAGCGCGCATACGCCAACTCGATGGTGCGGAGGGCTGCGAGGCGCCGCTGATCCGCCGCCGGCTGCACGGGCTTCGCCGGCAAATCCTCGCGCTCGACCTGGCCCGTGCCTCGGGTGCTCTCGCCGGGCTGTGCATCTGCCTCGCCACCTTCGTGCTGTTCCTCGGCGGGCTGCAGAACATGGCCATTGCCACGGCGCTGTTCGTCTCGTTCGGCCTGTCCGTTCTGCTCACGATGATCTCGCTCGCCGGTTTGCTCGCCGAGGCGATGCTCGGCTGGGGCCGTCTCCCGACCCTGCCCCCGGTATGACCGCCCTGCTCCGCTGGATACGGCTGGGCGTTGCTGTTGCCGCCGTACTCCGAGCCGCACTCGGCCCCTGGCTCGACTTCGCCATCCGTCTCTGGCTCGCCCAGGCCTTCCTGGTTGCCCTCGTGCACCAGGTCATGCTCGGAGAGACCCAAGCCGGCCTGGTCGGCACCGACCTCGGCCGTACGCTGCAGGCTCTCTGCCCCGTGCTGCTGGCCGTGGGCCTGCTCGCTCGGCCGGTTGCCGCCCTCATGGTTGCCGCCATTGTCGCCACACCCGGTCTGGGCGACGCCGGGCTGTTCTGGACGGCGCTGCTGCTCCGCATCGCCGTCATCGGCCCGGGCGCCTTTTCGCTCGACCGCGCGCTCCACCGCGGCGCCGAGAGCCTTGCCGTGCCCGGCGTCGCCGTCTTGCACCGCGCCTTCGAGTGGGCGCGGCGTGCCGGCGATCCCGCCTATCTGCTCGGCCTGCGCCTCTGGCTCGCGGCCGCCGCAGCCGGCATCGCGTTGGCCGACCTTGCAGGCACGTCCGCCATGCAGCCCGGCGTCGCACCCTTCCTCCCGCACGTCCCCCCTATGGTCGGCAACCTCGGCGCCGCCCCCGCCATGCTGCTCGCCGCCTTGCTCGCGCTGGGTCTGGCCACCCGGCCCGCCGCCCTCGTCCTGCTCGCACTGGTGCCGCTCGGCGGCCTGATGAGCACCGAAGCGCGGCTGTACTGGGCGCTGCTGCTCGCCATCGTTGCGGTGCATGGCGGCGGCCCCGTCTCGCTCGATGCCGTGCTCGCACGCTGGGCGCTCCGCCGCATGGCGCCGGTCCCAGCCGGTCCGCTTCCGCACATCGTCGTCGTGGGCGGCGGCTTCGGCGGCGTCGCGACGGTCGCCGGGCTGCGCCACGCAGCATGCCGCGTCACGCTGATCGACCGCCGTAACCACCACTTATTCCAGCCGCTGCTCTATCAGGTCGCTACCGCCGGGCTTTCGCCTGCCGATATCGCAACCCCCATCCGTGGCCTGTTCCGCAGTCAGGCGAACGTCCGCGTGCTGCTCGGCGAGGTCACCGGCGTGGACATTGCCGGCCGCCGCGTCCTGCTGGCGCAAGGCGACGTGCCGTTCGACCACCTGGTGCTCGCGACCGGCGCCCGGCACGGCTATTTCGGCCGCGACGACTGGGCGCCCTTCGCCCCTGGCCTGAAGACCATCGAGGACGCCATCACCGTCCGCGGCCGGCTGCTCCGGGCCTTCGAACAGGCCGAGGCGGCCACCCCGGCGGACCGAGCGGCCCTGCTCACCTTCGTCATCGTCGGCGGCGGCCCAACCGGCGTCGAGCTGGCCGGCACCATCGCGGAGCTGGCCCGCCACGGCCTGACCGGCGAGTTCCGCAGCTTCGACCCGGCCTCCGCCCGCGTCCTCCTCGTGCAATCCGGCCCCCGGCTGCTGCCCGCCTTCCCCGAGAGCCTGTCGCTCGAAGCGGCGCGCTCGCTTCGGCACCTCGGCGTCGTGGTCCTGCTGGACCGCAAGGTCGAGGAGATCGGGGCCGATTTCGTCGTCGTGTCCGGCGAGCGGATCGCCGCCCGCACCGTGCTCTGGGCCGCCGGCGTCATGGCCTCCCCGGCTGCCGCTTGGCTCGGCACGACACCCGACCGCGCCGGTCGGGTGCTCGTCGGTCCCGATCTCGGCGTGCCCGGCATGGATGGCGTGTTCGTCGTCGGCGACACCGCCGCCTCGACCGCCTGGGGCGGCCTGTCGGTCCCGGGCCTGGCCCCAGCAGCCAAGCAGGGCGGCGCCTACGTCGCCCGCGTCATCCGCGCTCGCCTCGAGCATCGAACCCCGCCGCATCCGTTCCGCTATCGCCATTTCGGCAGCCTGGCCACGATCGGCCGGCAGGCTGCGGTCGCGGATTTCGGCCTCGTGCGGCTGCGCGGCGCCCTCGCCTGGTGGCTGTGGGGCGCCGCCCACGTCGCCTTCCTGGTCGGTGGCCGCAACCGCCTGACCGTGCTGCTCGAATGGTTCTGGGCCTACCTGACGTTCCGGCGGGGGACGCGGTTGATCACCGGGACGGACTGATCGGCCTGCTCTCGGCTCGGCCGCAGTGATTTAGAAACGAGGCCTTGCCGCGGCTTCGGACTGGCCGCGGTGACGGCAGGGCGGCGCCGCATCAACGCGTCCTCGAGCCGGGCGGACAGCCACACGTCGAACTCACCCGGCGTGGTCAACCGCACCGGCATCGCCTTGGGTTGGATGGCGCCACGACGGCGACGCGGTCCACGGCCGACGCGCGCCGGAAGCGGGCCGCGATCAGGACCGCTCCGCCACATAGGTCCGCATCTTGCCGGGGTTGAGCAGCGCGTGCGGGTCCATTACCGCCTTCAGCGCCGGCTGGCTCTCGCCGACCCGCTTGTGCCCGGCGCCGTCCTCGAGGGTGAAGAAGTGTGGGTTGGCGATCAGCACGCCGTGCGCCTCGTGATAGGCGACGATCTCCGCCAAGCGCTTCGGCGTGGTGTAGCGGATCACCGGCAGCGCGCTGCAGGTGACCCGGCCGCCGACCCGCTGGAACTCGAGGTGCATCATCAGCTCCTCCGGAAAAGCCGCGCGCATGGCCGCCACGAGCTCGAGGGCGCGGTCGGCAGGGAACAGGCATTGCAGGTAGGTCACGGTCCTGTCGCGGCGCAGGGCATGCAGCGTGGTGTGGTTCCAGGTGTATTCGTAGATCGGCGTGCGTCCGCCCGATAGATCGCCGGCGGCGATCCGCAGCGTTTCCCGCCCGCCATGCAGCCGCAGCAGGTCGTCCCACGGCACCAACCCGTGCCGGGCGACGATGGCGAGCACGAGATGCGCGCCGGCCGGGCTCTCGAGGCCGCGGAAATACTCCGGCAACGGCGCTGCGACCACCGTCACCAGTTTCTTGGCGATCCCGTCCGCCTGCCCCAGCGCCAAGCCGAACCGGGCGGCGGCGTCGAAGTCGTCGAAGGCGGCAACCAGGTCGATCCAGGGTTGCGCCGGCGCCATCGCGACCGTCAGCGCGGTGATGATCCCGGTGGTGCCGTAGGCATGGTTGACGCCGGACGCGGCGTCCCCAGTGAGCGTTACGATGCGCGGCTCGGCCTCGCACGACACCACGCGGGCGGAGACCAGGTTGCCGCGGTCGCGCAGCCCGCCCCAGGTGATCGACCCGGCGCCGCCGCTGCCGCCGGCGATGAAGCCGCCGATCGTCGCGGTGCGCTTGGTCGAGGGGTGCATGCGGAGTTCCCAGCCTTGCGGCCGGCAGGCGGCGTCGATGTCCGCGAGCTTGGCCCCGGCTTCGACGGTCAGCAGCCCGTCCTCGAGGGACAGGACGCGGTCGAGCCCGGTCATCTCCAGCACCACGCCGCCTTCCAGCGGCACCGCCTGCCCATAATTGCCGGTGCCGCCGCCGCGGACCGTGAGCGGCACCCGCCAGCGGGCGCAAAGCGCTGCCGCGGCGATCACCTCGGCCTCGTTGCGTGGACACACGACGAGGTCGGCGGTCTTGCCGTCGAGCTGCTGCTTGAGGATCGGGCTGTACCAGAAGAAGTCGCGGCTCTTTTGCCGGACCAGCGCCGGATCGCTGATGGCCGGAATGTTGCCCAGCTCGGCGGCGAAGCGGAACCAATCGGTCATGGCTCGGGTCTGGAGCCACCGGCCCCGGCGGGTCAAGGGCGGAGCGATCCACCTTCTGCCGGGCGGAACGATTGCGAGAGCGCTTGCCTTTACCGTTCGCGTTTCGCGGCACTCTCGTGCCAGCGATGCAGCAGCAGCCAGCTCAGGCCGCTGAGTGCGGCGAAGATCAGGATGCCGGTGGCCGACAGCAGCACCAGCGCCGCATACATGCGGGCGATGTCGAGCCGGTAGCCGCTTTCCAGGATCCGGTAGGCGAGCCCGCTGCCGGCGGTCGCGGTGCCGGCGGTGAACTCCGCGACCACGGCGCCGATCAGGCTGAGGCCGCCGGCAATCCGCAGGCCGCCCAGGAAATACGGCATCGCCCCCGGCAGGCGCAGAAACCACAGCACCTGGCTGCGCCGCGCGCCGTACAGCGTCATCAGGTCGAGGAAATTGTGGTCGACCGAGTTCAGCCCGAGCGTGGTGTTGGACAGGATCGGGAAGAACGCCACCAGCCAGGCGCAGACCAGCAAGGCCAGCTCGGTGTTCGGGATGTAGATCAGGATCAGCGGCGCGATCGCCACGATCGGCGTCACCTGCAGGATCACGGCGTAGGGAAACAAGCTCGCCTCGATCCAGCGCGACTGCGCGAACAGGATCGCCAGCCCGCCGCCGCCGACCACCGCGGCCGCCAGCGCCATGAACGTGACCTCGAGCGTCACCAGCAGTGAACCCGACAGCGTGCCCCAGTCCTCCACCAGCTTGGCAGCGATCCGCAGCGGGCCCGGCAGCACGTAGACCGGGATCTCGGCGATCCGCACGGTCGCCTCCCAGGCGACCAGGAAGGCGACGCCGACGAGCAGCGGGAGCGCGGCGAGCAGCAGCCGTTGGCCGAATGCGGTCCGGACTGCGTCAGCCGGCATGGACCGGCTCCCGCGCGGCGGCCGGTTCGCCCATGGCCGCCTTCAACGCCGCCGACACACGGCGGCAGTCGCGCATGTAGGCGTCGCTGGTGCGGTACTCCTCGCCGCGGGCGACCGGCGGCTCGACCGGCAGGTCGGCGGACACCCGGCCCGGCCGCGGCGCCATCACCACGATGCGGCTGCTGAGGAACACGCTCTCGTAGACGCTGTGGGTGACGAACACGATCGTCAGCCGCTCGCTCTCCCAAAGCCGCAGCAGGTCGTCGTTCAGCCGGGCGCGGGTGATCTCGTCGAGCGCGGCGAACGGCTCGTCCATCAGCAGGATGGCCGGCCGGGTCGCCAGCGCGCGGGCGATCGACACCCGCATCTTCATGCCGCCCGAGAGCTGCCGCGGATAGGACCGCTCGAACCCGGCGAGCCCGACTCGGGCCAGCGCCTCGGCCACGCGCGGCGCGGCCTCGGCCCGACGGATGCCTTGCAGCTGCAGCGGCAGGCGCACGTTCCCTTCGACCGTCCGCCACGGCATCAAGGTCGGTTCCTGGAACACGAAGCCGAGCCGGGCCGCCTCCCCCGCCGCCCGTTCAACCCGGCCGGAAGTCGGCTCGGTCAGGCCGGCCAGCAGTCGCAACGCCGTCGACTTGCCGCAGCCGGACGGGCCCAGCAGGCTGAGGAACTCGCCCCGGCGCACGCCGAGGTCGACGCCGTCAAGCGCCACCGTGCCGTTGGAGAAGGTCTTCCCGACCTGGTGCAGGCCGATGAGAGCGGAGGCGATGCGAGCGGTCATGAGTCTCCGGGCTTATACGCATGCGGCGTGCCATCGGCCGGCCCGGCCTCCGGCATCGGCAACGCGGGGACGGAACTGCGCCGGACGGCCACGATGCCGATGCGTTGCTCGATCAGTCTCTCCCGCATCGCCCCGCCCATCGAGCCCTCTCGTCGCTGATCCGCGGCGGCGTGCGGGCGGAGCTCGACGAGGAGGATCTCGCGGTGCTGTCGCGCCATTCCGCGTTCTGAACTAGCCGGATCAGGTCAGCCCTGACGCCGCACGGGCGCGTTCGTCACTCCATCCCGTAGCGCTTGTTCACGAACTGCACCGTGAACGCGCGGTGGAAGTCGAGGTCCGGCTTGTACAGCCCCGCCGCCGCCATCGTGTCGAACATTGACTTCCAGCGTTCTTCGGTCATCGCCCCCAACCCCAGCGATTTCGCATCGCCGCTATCGACGATGCCGTACTCCCGCATGGTCTTGACCGCCGCATCGAGCACGTCCTGCGTCATGTCGGGGTTGTCCTTGCGAATGAGCGCGTTGCCGGCCGCCGGATCCTTCATGTAGTCGCGCCAGCCTTCGATCGACGCCTCGACAAAGGCGCGCACGATGTCGGGCTTGTCGCGGACCAACTTCGATTGCACGAGCACGAGGTTGGAGTAGTTGGCAAAGCCGCTATCGGCCAGCAGGTTCACCACCGGTTTCGTACCGGTCGCTTTCTCGATCTGGTACGGCTCGGATGAAACGAACCCTTGCTGGATGGCTTTCGGGTCCGACAGGAACGGCGCCAGCGAAAAGGCATACGGGCGGACCTGCTCGTCGGTGAAGCCGAACTTGGCTTTCAGGAACAGCCAGAACTGCTGCCGCGCCGCGGTCGAGATCATGATCGGCTTGCCCTTCATCGCCGCCAGCGTGTCGTTGCCGGCGCCGGGGTGGCTGATCAGCACCTGCGGGTCCTTCTGGAAGAACGCGGCGACCGCGACGACCGGGATGTCCTGCTGCGCCATCGACAGCGCCGCGAAGCTGCCGGACGACATTTGGAAGTCCACCACGCCGGCCGCGATCTGCTGCGGCGGATTGTTTTGCGGGCCGCCCATCCGGATCGTCACGTCGAGCCCGTGCTTCTTGTACAGCCCGGTCGCCAGCGCCTGATAGAAGCCGCCATGCTCGGCTTCGGCCAGCCAATCGGTTCCGAACGTGACCTTCGTTTGGGCCATGGCCGAGGCGGTGCCCAGCACAAGCAGCGCAGCGGCGGCAAACAGGGATCGCAGGGTCATCGCAGGCTCCTGGTCGTTTCGGAGCGCATCATGGGCGATTGTCGCGCAAGGTTGGAAGCGACGAGTTGGAGGGTCGCCGATGGGATAGGCGGCCTCGGTGCCGTCGGCAGGTCCCGCCATTCTCGGCGCCAGTTCACCGAACAGTTATTGACACGAATTTCGTTATTAGAACGTTAAAGTTCTGCTATTCGACGGCGTGTAACTGTGGTGAAGAGACGATGCCTGGGTCGGTTCTGATCGTCGAAGACGAGGATGCGGTGCGCAACCTGCTTTCGGAGATCCTCGAGGAGTGCGGTTTCGCCGTAACTGTTGCGGCTGATCTTGGTTCGGCGCGCGCGCTGATGCTGGCCGACGGCGACGAGTTCGATTTCATCGTCTTGGACACTTGGCTTCCGGACGGCGACGGCGTGTCGTTCTGTGCGGAGTTGCGCGCCAACCGGTTCGATCGCCCGGTCATCGTCGTGAGCAGCGCGTGCAGCGCCCAATCCCGAGCCGCCGCCGCCGGCGCGAGCGCCTGGATTCAGAAGCCGTTCACCAGCTCCGCCATCTTGGAACAAGTCGAGGCGGCGCTGCTTCGGCATTGCCGGTCGGCCTATGCGCGCCGTCCCGAGCCGCTGTTCCGCCCCATCCCGGTCTGCTGACCACGGGGCTGTCCGCTTGCGGCCGCGGGGCCCTCGCCGCGCCGCCTTGACCTGGATCAACGTCGAACGACCGGCCCTGCGGCAAGCTGCTTCCCGTCCATCACGGGGAGACCGGTCGTGACCACGTCGAGCCTGAACCATCCCGACGCCGACCCGTTCCCGGCGGCGGTCCTGTCGAGCGGGTTGCTCGACATCCTTCCCGCCGGCGCGGTGCTGCTGTACCGCCGATGGTGGATGGTCGCGTTGCGCGGCGCGACGGCCGTGCTGTTCGGCCTGATGGCGCTGATCCTTCCGGTGCCGACGATCGGCACGCTGCTGCTGGTTGCCGCCGCGTACCTGCTGGCCGATGGCGTGCTGTCGATCGGCTCGGCGGCGCGCGCCGCGGTCCACCGCGATCGCTGGGGCCTGCTGGTGCTGGAAGGCGTGCTCGATCTGGCGCTGGCCGCGGCGCTGCTGCTGGCACCGATCGAAACGGCGCTGGCCTTTGTCGCGCTGATAGCCGCTTGGGCGTTCGTGAGCGGCGCGGTGGTGCTGGCGGCCGCCGTCGCGCTGCCCGCGGTGCGCGGCCGCTTCTGGATGGCGCTGGCCGGGATGGCGTCGCTGCTTTGGGGCGCCGGGCTGTTCGCTTGGCCGGCGGCCGGCGCCCTGGTGCTGACCTGGTGGCTGGCCGCCTACGCGCTGCTGTTCGGGTTGGCGCTGATCGCGCTGTCGCTGCGGCTGCGCCGGGCGGCGGCGTCCGCTGCACTGGCTTGACGAGGAGGAGCAACCTATGACGATCGAAGCATCCGCGCTGATGACCCACCCGGTCGTGACGGTAACGCCGCAGGCGAGCCTCGCCGAGATCGCGGCGCTGCTCGCCGAACGCGGCATCAGCGCCGTTCCGGTCTGCGAGCCGGACGGCACGCTGGCCGGGATCGTGACCGAGATGGACGTGCTGCGGCCATTCCGCGAGACGGCGCGGCAACGGCGCGATTGGTGGCTGACGGCGCTGGCCGAGGGCGAGCAGCTGTCGCCGGACTTCCTCGACTACATCCGGCCGCGACCACCGCACCGCCGCCGAAATCATGGCCCGGCACGTCGTCACCGCAACCGAACGGACCACGCTGCCCGAGCTCGCCGAGCTGATGGTCAAGCACGCGGTGCGGCGCATCCCGATCCTGCGCGGCGGCCGCGTCGTCGGCATCGTCAGCCGCGCCGACATGATCCGCGCCCTGGCGCGGGCGCCGGCGATGCTGGTGTGAGCGCGGCGATCCAACGGCGAGGCGCCCCATGATCGTCGTTACGACCAAACCGGACGCCGTGGCCCGGAGATCGCGCCGCAACGACCTGGTGTTGAGCCGGACGCTGCGGCAAGCGCTGCAAAGGCAGCCCTGGTACGCCGACGCCTCCGCTCAGATGTTCGTCACCGATGGCGTCGTGACGGTCGAAGGCTTCGTCGCCGACGAGGCGTTCGCCGAGGCGTTGTGCGCCCTGGCGCGCGATGTCGCTGGTGCCGGCAACGTGCGCGACGCACTGATCCGCGTCGACGCGGTGGCCGGGTGCGTGCTGGTGATGACGTGACGCGGCGGCTCACGAGCGCATACGGCGGTCGAGCACGATCCCGGCGGGCCTGGTAGTCGCCGCCTGCCAAGCCGATGTCGCCCGGCCGGGGCGCCGGCACCATCACCCGGATCGCCTGGCAGGAGAGGTTGACGGCGACGGCGTCGAGCGCCCGCAGCATCGCCGTCATCACCGCCTGCGGGTACAACAGGTCGAGCGCAACCAGGTGCTCCGCCGTCAGCACGGCGCCGGCTTGCGGGTCGGGATCGCGGCGGAAGCACACCGCACCGCACAGATATTGCGTCCCGGTCCGGCGCGCCACCAGGATCCCGGACGGCACGTGCCGACCCCCGCGCGCGACTTGCCGGGCAAAGCCCAGCCAATCCTCGAGGGTGAGCGCCGGCAACGCCTGCAGCAGCAACGGGTAGGCCAACCGCGCCTGCTGCGATGGCAGCGGCTCGACCACAAGCTCCGGCATCGTCCGCGGTTGTTGCATCCGGACAATTTCGGCCAAGCCGCGCGTGAGTAGGTTGACCTAAGTCAAACCAGCCGGGAAATCCAAGCCACCCTTGAATGATCTGGATCAAGGCGCCGCAAGGCCCGCTGCGCTGATCTGCTGCGCCGGCATCTTCTGCGCCGGCATCGTCTGCCCGGCATCTGTGGAGGCCCATCATGCAAGCGCGCGACGTCATGACCCGCACCGTCGTTTCCGTTCCTCCCGACCTGCCGGTGATCTCGCTGGCCAACCTGCTGGTCGAGCGGGGGATCAGCGGCGCACCGGTGGTCGTGCACGGTCGCGTCGTCGGCATGGTCACGGAAGGGGATCTATGCCGCCGGGCCGAGCTCGGCACCGAGCGCCGGCGCAGCCGCTGGGCCGAGCTGTTCACCTCGACTGAAAGGCTCGCGAGCGACTTCGTCCATGCGCACGGCCGCGTCGTGCGCGAGATCATGACCGAACCGGCCTTGTTCGTGCGGCTCGACACGCCGCTGGCCGAGATCGCCGAGCTGTTCGAAACGCGCGGCGTGAAGCGGGTGCCGGTGCTTGACGTGGACGGCAAGCTGGCCGGGCTCGTCAGCCGCGCCAACCTGGTGCAGGCCATCGCGGCGCATCACACCGTGCCGCCGGACGGCGCCGAGGCCGACGCGCGGCTGCGCGACGCGGTGCTGCACGAGTTTGCGCACCATCGCTGGGGCTTGCGCCGGGACAGCAACGTGATCGTCGCCGGCGGCCAGGTGCATCTATGGGGCATGGTCGGATCCGAGGCCGAGCAGACCGGGTTGCGGATCGCCGCCGAGGGCGTGCCCGGCGTCCAGCGCGTCCACGACCACACCATCGTCGCCGACAGCCTGTCCGAGCTCGGCCCGTGGTCGAAGGCGAACTACCCCGCCTCGGTTGCGCCCGCCTCCACGTTTCCGCTGGCCTGAGCGGCCCGCCATGACCGGGGTTTCCTGGGCGACGCGGGCGTGCTGCACGGCGCGACCGCGATCGCCCTCGGGTCTCCGCCGGCACAACCCGGCGGTCGAGCTGGTCACGCTCGAGCACGGCAGCGCGCCGGGCTGCTGCTGATGGGCGGCTATGGCCACCGTCGCGTGCGCGAATTCGTGTTCGGCGGCTTCACCCGCCGCGTCCTGCGCGCGCCGCCGCTGCCGACCCTCCTGATGCACTGATACGGCAAGCGGTGTCCGCTTTTGTTCACGCCGCCCGCCGCCTGATCGGCTGACCGGTCAGCGCTGGCAGCGGCGCCGGCGGCGCTCTGCGGGTCTGGACGTCCGCCTGCGTGCCGGGACAATCTGCCGCCCCGGCATAGCGGCAGGATCCCGAGCATGGCACGCGACCCGACCGAAACCATGTGGACCCAGGCGCTCGGCGCCCTGGTCCGGGCCGAGCGCCTGCATCGCGAGGTGTTCCGTCCGGTCTCGGCCGGCTGGGAGCCGCCTGTCGATCTGCTCGAAACCGACGACGCCCTGGTCATCGTCGCCGCCCTGCCCGGCGTGCAGACGGCCGATGTCGAGCTCCTGATCGGCAATGGCGAGGTGGCGATCATCGGGCAGCGCCGCCAGCCGGCCGGGCTGCGGGCCGCACGGGTGCATCGCATGGAACTGCCGTACGGACGCTTCGAGCGCCGCATCCTGCTGCCGCCAGGCGCGTACGAGCTATCCGGACGCGATTTGCGTGACGGCTGCCTGGTGGTCACGCTTCGGAGGCTCGGCTGATGGCGGACACGGACACGCCGGTGAGCGCTCCGGCCGACGACGTTCTGCTGGTGCCGGTGCGGGAAATGGTGCTGTTCCCCGGTGCCGTGGCGCCGCTGGCGGCCAGCCGCGCCATGACCACCGCGGCGCTGCAGGAAGCTGCCAAAGGCGAGCGCACGGTCGTCCTCGTCCTGCAGCGCGACGCCTCGGTCGAGCGGCCCGGCGCCGAGGACCTTTACCCGGTCGGCACCGAAGCGCGGCTGCTGCGCTACGTGACCGGACGCGACGGCAGCCACAATGCCATCGTGCAAGGCCTCGGCCGGGCGCGCCTGCTCGGTGCCCCGGCCGGCGAGGCGTTCGCCACGGTGCCTATCGAGCGCATCCGCGAACCCGAAGCGTCCGGGGCCGAGGTCGAGGCGCGGCTGCTGCAGTTGCGCGAGCGCGCGCTCGAAGCGCTCAGCCTGATCGAAGGCGTTCCGGCGGAGCTGGCCGCAACCGTGCAAGGGGTGGAGGCGCCGGGCGCGTTGGCCGATCTCGTGGCCGGCCTGCTGCCGTTGGCGCCGGCGGAAAAGCAGGAGATCCTGGAAACGGTCGATCTGCCATCCCGGCTCGACCGCGTGCTGTGGCGCCTCGGCTACCGGCTGGAGGTGCTGCGCATGTCGGCCGACATCGGCCGCCGCACCCGCGAAACCATGGAAGGCCGGCAGCGCGAGTTCCTGCTGCGCGAGCAGCTCAAGACGATCCGCAAGGAGCTCGGCGAGGACGAGGACGCCTCGCCGGAGCTCGAGGACCTCAAGCGCGCGCTCGAGGAGGCCGCGCTCCCGGAGGAGGTGGACCGCCAAGCCCGGCGGGAGCTGCGGCGCCTGGAGCGCATGCCCGACGGCAGCCCCGAGACCGGCATGATCCGGACCTACCTCGAATGGCTCACCGAGCTGCCGTGGCAGATCAAGTCGGACCCGCCGATCGACATCGCCGAGGCCCGGCGCGTGCTCGACGAGGACCACTACGCGCTGGACAAAATCAAGCGCCGCATCCTCGAGTTCCTTGCGGTGCGGCGGCTCAATCCGGAAGGGAAAGGGCCGATTCTCTGCTTCGTCGGTCCGCCCGGGGTCGGCAAGACGTCGCTCGGCCAGTCCATCGCCCGCGCCACCGGCCGGCCGTTCGTGCGGGTCAGCCTCGGCGGCGTGCATGACGAGAGTGAAATCCGCGGCCACCGGCGCACCTATATCGGCGCGCTGCCGGGCAGCATCGTCCAGGCGTTGCGCCGGGCCGGGTCGCGCGCCTGCGTGATGATGCTGGACGAGATCGACAAGCTCGGCGCCGGCGGGTTCGGCGGCGATCCCGGCGCGGCGCTGCTCGAGGTGCTCGACCCCGAGCAGAACAGCACGTTCCGCGACGCTTACCTGGCGGTTCCGTTCGACCTCAGCCGGGTGCTGTTCATCGCCACCGCCAATCAGATCGACGCCGTGCCGGGCCCGTTGCGCGATCGCATGGAGGTGGTGCAGCTTTCCGGCTACACGGAGGCGGAGAAGCTGCAGATCGCCACCCGCTACCTGGTGCCGCGGCAGCGGGCCGCGAACGGGCTTGGAGAAGGCAAGGCCGAGATCACCGCCGACGCGCTTGCGTCGATCGTGCACGACTACACGCGCGAGGCCGGCGTCCGCACCCTCGAGCGTGAGATCGGCGCCGTGTTCCGCTCGGTGGCGGTGCGCGTGGCCGAGCACGCCGACCTCGAGCCGGTGCGGATCGACCGTGACGCGCTGCCAGCCATCCTGGGCCCGCACCGCTTCGAGGCGGAGGTCGCCAGCCGCACCGCGACCCCGGGGGTCGCAACCGGTCTCGCTTGGACCCCGGTCGGCGGCACCATCCTGTTCGTGGAAAGCAGCCGCACCCCGGGCGGCGGCCGCCTGACCCTGACCGGGCAGCTCGGCGACGTGATGAAGGAAAGTGCGCAGGCCGCGCTCAGCGTGCTGCGGGCGCGCTCGGCCGCCCTCGGGCTCGACCCGGCGCTGTTCGAGCATACCGACCTGCACGTGCACGTCCCAGCCGGCGCCACGCCGAAGGACGGACCCTCGGCCGGCGTCGCGATGTTCCTTTCGCTTGCCTCGCTGATGCTGGACCGCACGATCGACCCGGCAATTGCCATGACCGGGGAGATCAGCCTGCGCGGCCTGGTGATGCCGGTGGGCGGCATCCGCGAGAAGGTGGTCGCGGCCGCCAGCGCCGGCATCACCACGGTGATGTTGCCGGCGCGGAACCGCCGCGACTGGGACGACATCCCGGCCAGCGTCAGGGAGCAGCTCCGGTTCGTGTGGCTCGAAACGCTGGACGACGCCATGGCAGCGGCCTTGACGCCGGCCACCTGAAGCAGGCGCGCGCCCGGCTATATCCGTTGCAGGACGCGAATACTCCGACGAGGGCGGCAATCAGGTTTCAAGCCGCCACCGGCGCTTCGTCGGCGAACATCCCCATCTCGGCGGTGAGATCGGCGGCATGCCGGAACGCGTCGCCGTCGATCACGTCGAGACGGCCGCGGTAGAAGCGCACCACGCCCTGCAGCCGCAGCGTCGCCAGGGTGCGGCTGACATGCTCGCCGGACAGGCTGGTGGCCTGGCCGATTTGCGCCAGGCTCATAGGCACGTCCAGGCGGTCGCCGCCGCGCGGCAGCCGGCGGCGGCTGCGCACGAACAGCTCCATCAGGAAATGCGCGACCCGGTCGCGGGCGACCCGCCCGGCGACGTTGACGAAATGGTCGCGCAGCCGAGCCTCGCGGCAGCGCGCCAGCGCGGCAAGGCGGCCGCCGAAGGCGGGATGCGACCGCACCAGGGCATCGAGCTTGCCGCGCGGCAGCACGCACACCGTCACATCGCTGAGGCAGACGGCGGAATGGCTGGACGCAGCCCCCCCGTCGGGCATGAAGCCGAGGCAGGCGCCCGGCAACGCCACGTCGGGCATCGGGCAGTTGCCATCGGGAAGCGTCACCACTAGCCCGACCCAACCCCCGAGGACGACCGCGTAGTTCGGCGCCGCCTCGCCTTGGCAGTAGATGCTCGACCCTGCTTCATAGGTGCGCCGCGACTGCCTGATTTCGCCCAGCAGCCTGCTCTCGTCGGCCGTCCACAGACTGCAGAAGCCGAACTGCCGCCCTTCGCACTGGCCGCAACCGCGCTCCGCTTGGTGCTTGTGTGCCATCATCGCCTCCAGCATTGCGTCGCAGCGAGCGGTTTCGCGGGCGCCTGCTCACCCCGGATCGGCAGGGCGCCACCCAGGTGGACCGTGCGCGGCACGGGGCGGGCTTGCTTTGATGCAGATCAAACTCGCCGCTGCGTTACGGCAGCCGGAGCCAACGCGGCAGGTGCAGCGGCAACTCGGCGTCCGGAACCGTGGCCACGTCCTTTGCGGCTTGCCCGGCGATGCGCCGCCGCGTGCCGGGGTCGAGGCCGTCCCGGATGGCGCACAGCATCCGGGCGGGCGCGACCAGCACGAGGTTGCGGAACTGCCTTGCGGCGGCCCGGTTCAGCTTTCCGGCCACGCAGGCCGCGAGTTGCAGGCGACGGCGTCGCCCACCGGCGGCCTCGGCACGCTCAGATCGCGGCAGGTGCGGAACGAGCCGGCCGACCACTCGACGATCCGCGCCCGTTCACTCGACGCGATGGCGAACAGGGTTGGTCCTTCGATCATCCGCCAGTGTCCTAGTCGCCTCTCGGAATGTCCGGTCCGTGCCGTCGCTGCAATGATCCTCGGCGGCCCGCCGGTGCCTGTCGGTGATCTCGGTCAATGTGGACCCGGTCCGAAAGGGCATTGTGTGAGCGGCTGCAGCGCCTGCCGCCGCTTGCCTTGCCGCAAGCGCATGGGGCCGAGGATGGATCGGAGAACGGCATTGGTCATTCGTAGAATCAGTTCCGCTCGTGGCCGCAGGATCGCGGTGCTGCTCGGCCTCACCATTCCCTGGCCAAGCGCGGCGAAGGCGGTGGAGATCGGCGACGCCGCCGCAGGCCGATATCTGGCGGAAACCTGGTGCAGCGGCTGCCACCGCATCGGCGCGGTCCCGGATCGCGGCCCGGTGCGGGACGCGGTGCCGGATTTTGTCGCCGTCGCCCGCCTGCCCTCCACCACGGCCAGTTCCTTGAACGCTTGGCTGAGCACCCAGCACCAAGCGATGCCCGATTTCCACCTCACCCGGGACCAGATCCAGGACGTCAGTGCCTACATTCTCAGCTTGCGGCCGACGAGTTCCCCAACGCCGCAACGTCCTTGAGCACGGCTGGGTCGCCGAGCACGCGCGCCATGTTCTTGCCGAGCCGAGCGAGCGCCTCGACCCACGGCAGCACGGCAAACCGCGCGAGTTCCGGCACCAGCCGGCCGTCGCGGGCGCGGAACATTGAGCTGCAGCGGAGCGTCGCCGGGTCGGGCATGTCCGGTGGCTGCCAGGCGAACAGCGCCAGCCGCTTGCCCGGCAGGTATTGGTGCACACCGAGCGGCGACAAACCGTGCGCGTCGACCACGAGGCCGGTTTCTTCCCGCAACTCGCGCGCGGCCGCCTCGGCCCAACTCTCACCCGAGTCGGCGATGCCCTTCGGAATATCCCACCGCGGCGATCCGGTCGCCTGCCCGATCAGCAGCCGGCGCCGCTGATCCAGCACCAGCACGCCGCACGTGACCCGCACCGCCGCCCTGGACCGGCGTGCCGCAGTCAGCGCCATCGACCCCCGAGGAGCGCGGCCACACAGCGGTCGGCGAAGGACGTGAACCGCTGCAATGCCACGCTCCCTGGAAGCGAGGCGCGTGCAATCTCCCTCGCGCAAGGCGCACCATACGACGCAAACCGCGCCGCCTCCGAGTGCCGGCCGAGAGAGATCGCGCGCCCGGGTGATACGATTGACTGTGTGCGTGGCCGCAGCGTCGCAACGGGTGGGTCCACGATGCCGGCTCGCGGGATTGAACCGCGGACCTACTGATTACGAATCAGTTGCTCTACCACTGAGCTAAGCCGGCACACGCGGCGCGTATACAGAAACGCCACCCGCGCCGCAACCGCGGCACCGGTCAGGTGCGACGCGCGCCGATCAGGAACTCGATGTTGCCCTCCGGCCCGGTGATCGGACTCGGCTCAATCCCCAGCACGGTCCAGCCCGGCAGGCCGGACCACCATGAGCGGATCCGTTCGCATACCGCTGCGTGCACGGCCGGGTCGCGCACCACGCCGCCCTTGCCGACCTGGCTGGGCCCAGCCTCGAATTGCGGCTTGATGAGTGCCACCGCCCAGGCTTTCGGGGCACATAAGCCCAGCGCCGCCGGCAGCACCGTCTGCAAACCGATGAAGCTCGCATCGCACACCAGCGCGCCCGGCGGTTGCGGGATCTCGGCCGTCGAAAGGTGCCGCGCGTTGGTGCGTTCCAGCACGACCACACGCTCGTCCGAGCGCAGCGACCAGGCAAGCTGGCCGTGTCCGACATCCACGGCATAGACGCGGGCGGCGCCGTGGTGCAGCAGGACACTCGTAAAGCCGCCGGTGCTGGCGCCCACGTCGAGGCACACCAGTCCGGCCGGCGACAGCCCGAAATGGCCGAGCGCGTGATCCAGCTTCAAGCCGCCGCGCGAGGCCCACGGGTGGTCCTGGCCCTTGACCTGCAACGCGACATCGGCCGGCAGCGCCTCGCCGGCCTTCTTCACCTGGCGGTCACCAGCGAACACCTTGCCGGCCATGATCAGCGCCTGCGCCCTGGTCCGGCTTTCAGCCAGCCCGCGGTCCACCAGCGCCTGGTCGGCCCGCTGCTTCACACTGCTGCCGTCAAGCGACGCCACGCCCGGGGGGCACCAACGACGTCCTGAACTCCTCGAAACCCGACACGGCTCCGACCTGCCTCGCTCTTTGATACGTTACGAAAGGTGGGGATGCCTGACCTGCAAGCCCGCTAGTGCTGCCGCTGCACGACGTAGGCGGCCAGCGCGCGCAGCCGGTCGGCTTCGGGACCGAACGCCTCGAGATGACGCACCGCTTGCCGGGCCAGCATGTCGGCCTGGGTTTGCGCCCGCTCGACCCCCAGCAGCGCCACCAGCGTCGCTTTGCCGGCGGCTTGGTCCTTGCCGGCGGTCTTGCCGATGCCCTCGGTGGTGCCGACCGCGTCCAGCACGTCGTCGGCGATCTGGAACGCAGCGCCGAGGTCGCGGCCGTACGCCATCATCTGCGTGCGCAACGGCGGCGCCGCCCGGCCCAGGATCGCGCCGGCCTCGGCGCTGTACTGGATCAGCCGCCCGGTCTTCAGCGCCTGCAGCCGGCCGACCTCGGCCGCGGTCAGCGTCATGCCCTCGGTCGCCATGTCGATCATCTGCCCGGCCGCCATGCCGCGGCCGCCGCTGGCCAGACCCAGCGCCTGCACCAGCTCGCATCGCGCCAGCGGGTCGGCGTGGGTGTCGGGCTCGGCCAGCACCTCGAAACTGCGGGCTTGCAACGCGTCGCCGGCCAGGATCGCGGTCGCCTCGTCGAACTGCTTGTGCGTGCTCGGCTGGCCGCGGCGCAGATCGTCGTCGTCCATCGCCGGCAAATCGTCGTGCACCAGCGAGTAGGCGTGCATCATCTCGACCGACGCGGCTACCCGCGCCGCGCAGGCCACCGCCACGCCGAACAACGACGACACCTCCATCACCAGGAACCCGCGTAGCCGCTTGCCGCCGCCGAGTGCGGCGTAGCGCATCGCCTCGATCAGCCGCCGCTCATGCCCGTCCGGCAGCGGCAGCAGCGCGCCGAGCGCCTGCTCCACCAGGCGCCCCTGCTCGGCCAACGCGGCCGGCACGTCCACACGTGCCAGGGCGACGCTCATTCCATCGCCTTCACGGCCAGCGACCCGTCGGCGCGTTCCACGATCGCCTGCACCCGCGCCTCGGCCTCGGCCAGCTTGGCCTCGCAATGCCGGCGCAGCACGGCGCCGCGCTCATAAGCGGTGATGGCGTCCTCCAGCTTCTGCTGCCCGCCCTCGAGCCCGCGCACGATCCGTTCCAGCTCGGCCAGCGCGTCCTCGAACGACAAGCCGGCGATTTCGTCCACTCGTTGGATCCCGTCGGCCATGCGGCCTCCATCCCTGCCAAGCGCCCCTATTGCCGCATCAGCCGGCGGACGTGCAAGGCAGCGGAGGCGGCGAGCGCCTGCAGGTCGTAGCCGCCTTCCAGGATCGAGACGATGCGGCCGCCGCAGTGCCGGTCGGCCACCTCCAGCAGCCGGTCGGTGATCCAGCCGAAATCGGCGGTCTCGAGTCGCAGGTTCGCCAGCGGGTCGGCCTTGTGCGCGTCGAACCCGGCGCTGACGATCAGCAGCTCCGGCGCGAAGGCGTCGAGCGCCGGCAGCCCGGTGCCTTCCCAGGCCTGGCGGAACCCGGCGCCGTCAGTCCCGGGCCGCAGCGGCATGTTGACGACGTTGTCCGCGACACCCCGCTCCGAGGCGGCGCCGGTGCCGGGGTAGCAGGGCGACTGGTGCGAGCTGGCGTAGAACAGGTCGGGGTCGCGCTCGAAGATGTCCTGGGTGCCGTTGCCGTGGTGGACGTCGAAATCCACCACCGCGATCCGCTTCAGCCCCCAGCGCTGCCGCGCGTGATAGGCGGCGATGGCAGCGCCGTTGAACAAGCAAAACCCCATCGCCCGGGTGCGCTCGGCATGGTGGCCCGGCGGCCGCACCGCGACGAACGCGGCCCGTGCCCAGCCCTCCATGACCGCGTCCACGCCGGCGACGCAGCCGCCGACCTGGTGCCGGATGGCCGCCGGGCTGCCGTGGCTCATGAGCGTGTCGCCGTCGATGTGCTGGCTCTCGCCCTGGCCGGGCTGGATCGACAGGATCGTCGCGCACATAGCTGGCCGGGTGCGCGAGTTCGAGCATCTGCCACCGTGGCCTCCGGCGCCTGTTCGCGCAGCAGCGGCACGAAGTCGGGGTGCTCCAGCGCCTGCAGCACGGCGCGCAGCCGGTCGGGGCATTCGGGGTGCCAGGGCCCGGTGTCGTGCTCCAACCCGGACAGGTGGGTGATCATCGCCACCCCTTGCGAGGCGGGCTTCATGCGCCGGCCCGTTCGGGCTGATCGGCGCGTTTGCGGATGGTGAAGGAGAACACCCCGGCTTCCTCGCCCTGGGCGATCAATGCGTGCCCGGTCTCACGGCAGAAGGCCTGGAAGTCGGCCACCGCGGCGCGGTCGGTGGCCAGCACCCGCAACCGGTCGCCGGGCTCGAGCGAGCGCAGCGCCCGGTTGGCGCGCAGCACCGGCAATGGGCAGGACATGCCTTTGACGTCCAGCGTGGTCTCGGTCATGCGCGGCGTTCCTCCTGCTCCCACCGGCTACCTTATCGTGGCCGGCGCGCGCTGCCGAGATGCCGTGATTGCCGCCAGCGTCACCGGCGTGAAATCCCACGCATCGACCCCGGCATCGACCTGCCGCGGCAGCGGCTTCAAGCGGCCGTGGCTGTGGCCGTGCAGGTTCCAGGCTCCTTTCGCCATGCCGGACCAGGTGCGGAACGCGTAGTGGCACAGCACCAGCGCGACGCCGTCGACGACCAACTCGAGGTACGGCTGCACGCTCGCCCAGCCGGGCAGCGCGGCAACGGCGGCGGGGTCGTTGTTGCCCGCCAATAGGTGCTTCGTCCCGTGCAGCCGAGCGAGCAGTCCGCCGGGCTCGGGGTGGCGGACGGCGAAGTCGCCGAGGTGGAACACGGTGTCGTCCGGGGCGACGGCGGCGTTCCAGCGGGCGAGCATGGCGGCGTCCATCTCCGCCACGGTCGCGAACGGTCGCCGATACAGCGAGCGGGCGCCGGCGTGGCCGAAATGCGTGTCCGCGGTGAAGAAGGTCGGCATGGGGAATGAACGTCTGGCACAGGCCGGCGTTGAGCAGACAGGAGGACCGTCATGTCTCTTTTCTTTCCCTTCATCGGCGCCGCCATCGCGGTGGCCGGCGGCGACAAGCTGTCCGGCAACAAGGCCTACGGCACCATGTTCCGCGAGATCGGCTGGTCGAAATTCGACATGCGGGCCGCCGCCGCGGCGGAAGTCGCGGGCGGCATGATGCTGCTGGCACCGGGCACGCGCCGGATCGGTGGCATCGTGCTTGCGGCGGCTTCGGCGGCCGTGCTGGCCGGCGAGGTCAAGGCCAACGCCCCGAAGCTGGCGTTGCCACGGGCCGCGTTGCTGCTGACGGCCCTGGCTGCGGTCGCGATGCCCGGCCGGACCCCGAGGCGAGCCAGCTAGCCGGCCCTGGTCAACGTCCGGCGAGCGCCAGGGAAGCCGGGCCAGTGGCCGAAATGGTCTTGAGCCGCGGCGCGCGGGCGGGCAGCGCGTGGCGGAGTGTCGCGAGCATCTTGTCGACTTCACCGGTCAGCTTGCTGACGGCGTCGACCTGGGCATCGACTTGCAGGTCCTGCGAGCGCTCGCCCGAACCGACCATCGGCACGAAGCCGGTTTGCGCCGACGTCGCCGACACCGTGCCATAAGTGTAGCCGTTGCGCACGTCGAATAGGAGGCCGGTCGCCGTCGCACTCCCGTCCACCCGGCGCGATGGCACGAGGTAAGCGCCGATAATCGTCAGGTCGAGCACCGACAGCATCGACGCCTTGTCGCGGCGGTCGCCGCCCACTGCATAAACCAGGACGGCATCGACATGCTGCCGCGCGGCCGCGAGCCGGATCGGCACGATAGGGTTGGTGCCGGCATTGGCGATCCCAGCGGAAGCGGCCGTGAGTTCGCCGATCAAGGGGCTGATCGGGACCAGGTCGCCGTATTGCCCGTGCGACTCAGCGAAGGCGATCCAGGCGTCGGCTTCGCGTGGCGGGACCGGCACGAAGCGACCGCCGCTGATCCGGGCCAAGCCGAGTCGTGCGGGAAAGCGCAGCAGCGGCTCCACATTGGCCGCCCGCTCGACCGCGCGGTCGAGATCGGTCCCGCTGGCCGCCGCATACTCGGGGCGGGCCGCCAGGTAGTCGCCGCCCGAACTGACTTGCGTCGTTGCACAACCGCCGACCAGCGCCAGAAGCAGCGCCGCGTACACCACACGCACCGTGATCTCCCAAACTCATTGAAGGATCGTAACTGAAGCCAACCGCTTGGGCAAGCCCAGCCCTGGCGCCGTTGTTCCACCTCCGTCGCTGCGCTATTCAGGCGGGATGGCGCATCGGATCGGAATTGACCTCGGCGGAACCAAGATCGAAGCGGCGGTGCTCGATCCCTCCGGGGTGGTGGTCTGGCGGCAGCGCGTTTCGACCCCGACCGTCTACGGCGACATCATCCGCGCCATGGCCGACCTCGTGCAGGCGGCCGAGGGCCATGTCGGCGTCACCGCCACCGTGGGCGTCGGCATTCCCGGGACGCTCAGCCCGGCGACCGGCTTGGTCAAGAACGCCAACAGCCAGTCGCTGATCGGCAACCCGCTCGACCGCGACCTCGCCGCCGCCATCGGCCGCGCCGTGCGGGTCGAGAACGACGCCAACTGCTTTGCCCTGAGCGAAGCCACCGATGGGGCCGGCTCCGGCTCCCAGAACGTGTTCGGCGTCATTCTCGGCACTGGCTGCGGCGGCGGCATCGTGGTGAACGGCCGCATCGTCGAGGGCCGCAACCGCATCGCCGGCGAATGGGGCCATACCCCCCTGCCCTGGCCCGAGCCGGACGAGTATCCTTATCCGAGTTGCTGGTGCGGACAGAAGGGCTGCTTGGAACTGTATCTAGCCGGCCCTGGCCTGGCCCGGTCCGGCAACGCCGCCTCCGGGCACGAGCTGGTGCAGCGGGCTGCCGCCGGCGATGCCGCGGCGCAGCACGCGCTCGACCGCCACGTCGACCGCCTCGCCCGCGGCTTGGCCGTGATCACGAACATCCTCGACCCCGACGTGGTGGTGCTCGGCGGCGGCCTCAGCAACATGGAGCACCTGTATGCGCAGGTGCCGGAGCGGATGGCCCGCTACGTGTTCAGCGACGTGACCGCGACCCCGGTGGTGCGCAACGTCCACGGCGACAGCAGCGGCGTGCGCGGCGCGGCCTGGTTGTGGCCGGCCGGCTGAACACGCCAAGCCTCGCAAAGGGCGACCGTCCTTTGCCGGGGCACGGGACGGAGCCCCATGACGCCTAGCCTCTGCCGCGACTGCTTCGCGCGGCCCGACGGCCCGGTCTGCGAGGCGTGCGGCGGCGGCCGCATCGTCCGCCACCCCGAGCTGTTCCGCCTCGCCATCGCCCACGTGGACTGCGACGCCTTCTACGCCAGCGTCGAGAAGCGCGACCGGCCCGAACTCGCCGGGCAGCCCGTGGTGGTGGGCGGCGGCGTGCGCGGGGTCGTGACCGCGGCCTGCTACATCGCCCGCATCTACGGCGTGCGTAGCGCGATGCCGATGTGGAAGGCGCTGAAGGCCTGCCCGGATGCGGTGGTGATCCGCCCCGACTTCGCCAAATACGTTGCCGCCGCCCGGCATATCCGCACGCTCATGGCCGACCTCACGCCGTTGATGCAGCCGCTCTCGATCGACGAGGCGGTGCTCGACCTGCGCGGCACCGAGGCGCTGCATGGCGCGCCGCCCGCCGTCGTGCTGGCCCGGTTCGCCCGCCGGGTCGAGGCGGAGGTGGGCGTCACGGTGTCGATCGGGTTGGCGCCGAACCGGTTGCTGGGGAAGCTCGCCGCCGGGCGCGACAAGCCGCGCGGCTTCGCGGTGCTCGGCACCGACGCTGCCGTGGTGCTGGCGCCGGAGCCGGTGCGGCTGCTGCCCGGGGTCGGCCCGGCGCTGGAACGCCGGTTGCACGCGCTCGGCCTCCTGCGCCTCGCCGACCTGCAAGCGCTCGACGACAAGATGGCGCGGACGAAGCTGGGCGACGACGGGCCGCATCTGGTGCGCCGCGCCCGCGGCGAGGACTTCGCGCCGCATCACGCCGCACGAGCCGTCCAAGTCGATCAGCGCCGAAACCACGTTCGACAGCGACATCACCGACCAAGCGGCGTTGGAAAAGCATCTCTGGCGCATGGCGGAGAAGCTGGCCCGGCGGCTGCGGGAGCAGGAGTTCTCCGCCGGCGGGGTCGTGCTGAAGCTCAAGACCGCGCGCTTCGCCGGCCGAACCCGCGCCCAGCGGCTGCCCGGCCCCACCGCGCTGCCGGACCGGCTGTTCGCCGCCGGGCGCGACCTGCTGACGCGGGAAGCCGACGGCACCGCGTTCCGGCTGATCGGCCTTGGCGCCAGCCCGCTGATGCCGGCTGCCGACGCCGACCGCCCCGACCTCGCCGATCCCGACATGCCGCGCCGGGTCGCGGCGCAACGGGCGGTCGACGCGTTGCGGGCCCGGTTCGGCGCCGGCGTGATCTATCGCGGCCGCGGGATCAGTTGACCTCCAGCACCCGGCCGCGCCGGCACACATGGCCCGGGCGATGCTCGGCGTCGCAGCCGGGCAGGCTCGGCAGCACGAGCTGCGCCGCCTGCATCGCCCCGGCCGCGTCCACCGACCACACCGGCGCCGCCTCGGCGTCGCCGGGCCGGACCGCAAAGGCGAGGCCGCCGGTGCGCGCCGAGACGTAGCCGTCACCGGGACCGGCGCCCTCGGCCAAGAACGCGAACCGGCCGACGTTGCGGGCGTGGAAACCGGCGTCCCAATTGCCGCGGGCGATGTGGGCGGAGCTGGCCCGGTCGTGGCCGAGGTTCACCGCGTCGAAGCCCCAGCTATAACCGGCCGGGTCGGCAAGCCCGCGCCAGCTTTGGTCGCGCCCGGTGTTGTTGAACATGCCGAGCTCGTAGCCGGCACAGCTTTTCGGGGCGAACGACCCGGTCCGGTGCCCGGCGGTGTCGACGCCGAGAAAGCAGTTTGCGTTCTCCAGCCAGACTTTCGTCAGTGGCGCGAAGGCCACCTGCATCGCGGCGCCGTCGGGGGGCGGCGGCCCGGCCGCCGGGTTCTGCCCCGGTGCGCTGGACCCGCCCAGGTGGGTGAACCCGCCGATCAGCTTGACCCAGCGCCCGTCCGGATCCCAGGAATCGAGCCAGCCGGTCCAGGCCGGCCGGTGATTAGTGAGGATCTGCATGCCCGGAAACAGCTGGCCCAGCTCGCTTTTGCCGAGCGGGCGGTCGGCCGGCATCACGACGCGGGCGCCCTCGCTCGTCAGCTCGAGCGACGCGCCGACGATCGTGAAGAACGGATCGCGCCCGGTGTTCTCGATGTAGGTCGTGACGCTGTCGATGTTGCCGTAGGGCGCCGCGCCGAGCCCGGGCTTGTAGCCGAGCACCCCGGCCGGGCCGCCATGATCGGGGCGGCTGCTGTTGGCGATGAAGCTTGCCGCGGCCGCACGGTCGCCCTGGCCTGCGGTGGGCCGTCCGACTTTCAGCGTGCCGTCGACCAGGAACCGCGTCGACACAGCCCGCAAGTCGCCGCCCGACACACGACCGTCGCCGCCGATGCCGATCAGCCGCGAGTTGTAGTCGAGCCCGGCCGTCCCCGAACTGTGGAAATCGACGTAGGGCGTGGCCTTGTCATGGTCGGGGCCGAGTTCGATCCCGGCCGCCACGTCGAGCGCACCGACCCGAACCTGCTGCCTGCCGTCGGCGAGCGGGACGGCCGATGGCGTCTCCGCCCGCGCCGGCGCCACGCGCCACTCCACCTGCAGGCCGGACCCGAACGCCAGGCCCAACAAGCCCAGCAGCATCATCACATAGCGCATTGCTCCCCTCCGTCACGCCGCGAACCGCTCGACCGAACCATAGGCGATGCCAGCCTCGATCGCTTGCAGGATCGGCACGCCGCGGCCGATGTGCAGCAGGCAGCGGATCGGCCCGGCATGGGTGACGACCAGCGTGTTGGCCTCGCTGCTGGCGATCCCGGTCCAGGCGCGGCGCACCCGGCGCAGCACCTGCTCGACGCTTTCGCCGCCGCCGGGCCGATAGCGCAGCGGGTCGGCCGCCCAGGCGTCGATCTCGGCTCGCGGCAGGGCGGACCAGAGCCGGCCTTCCCAAGCGGCGAAGTCGATCTCGGTCAGCCGGTCGTCGGTGTGCAGCGGCGCGCCGGTCGAGCGAGCGGCGGCTTGCGCCACCAGCAGAGCGCGGCTGAGCGGGCTGCTGACGATGCGCTCGACCGGGTCCTCGCCGATAGCCTTCAGCAGCGCGGCGGCGCCGGTTTCGGGCGGCTCGGCCAGCGGCACGTCGGTGCGGCCATAGCAGATCCGCCCGGCGATGCGCGGCCTCGGATGCCGTGCGACGAAGATCAGGCCGCGTGCCACGCCGGGTCGCTCAGGCCGGACGCCAGGCCGCCACCAGCAGCACCGCAACCTCGGTCAGCACCGCGGTGGCGCCGAGCACGTCGCCGGTGTAGCCGCCGATGCGCTGCCGCGACCAGGCGCCGACACCGAGCGCGGCCAGGCCAGACAGCAGCAGCGCCATGCTGGCCTGGAACCCGGGCAGCAGCAGCAGCGGGACCAGGCCGAACAGGGCCGCCACAACGAGCGCCGTGCGCGAGGGCCCGGCAATGCCGGCCGCCATCCCATCCGGCCGCGCATACGGGAGCAGGCTCGGCGGCAGCACGGCCCAGAACCGGCTGGCCGCATGGGCGGCAACCAGCGCCGGCGCCGGGTCGCCCAGCGACGCGGTCGCGGCAAGCTTGGTTGCCAGCACGACCAGCAGCGCCAGCACCCCGAACGTGCCCAGCCGGCTGTCGCGCATGATGCGCAGCGCGTCGTCGCGGGTGCGGCCGCCGAACAGCCCATCGGCGGTGTCGGCCAGGCCGTCCTCGTGCATCGCCCCGGTCAGCAGCAGCGTCGCCGCGAGCGACAGCGCTGCCGCGACCAGTGGCGGCAGCCCGGTCCGCGCCGCCACGAACACCACCGCCGCCAGGATACCGACGCCAAGCCCGACCAAGGGGAAGTAGCGGGTGCCCTGGCGCAGCGCATCCGGGTGGAACGGCGCCCGGACCGGAACCCGCGTCAGCGCCTGCACCGCGACAAGCAGCAGGCCCCATTGGACCACCAAGCTACGGGTCCGCGTCAGGATGTCCACCGCACACGTCTTTCCAAGGTCACCCCGTTCACCACCGCGCCATCCGACGTCATCCCCGGACTTGTTCCGGAGATCTGGTGCCCGTGGGGAGACCGGCGGCTCCATGGGCCCGGGATGGCCGGATCAAGTCCGGCCATGACGTGGCGTGTGGGATGATGGGGCGCGGTGCGCGGGACCGGTGCGCGGGTGACGGTGCGCGGGTGATGGGGCGAGCGTGGACGCTGCGGGAGCGGTCGGCGCGTCACGCCAGCTCCGCCAGGTCCGCCATGTCGCCCAACACCCCCGCCGCGGCGCGGAGCAGCGGGATGGCCAGCGCGGCACCGGTCCCCTCGCCGAGACGGAGGCCCAGGTCCAGCAACGGCTTCGCGCCGAGATGCGCCAGCATCGCATCGTGCCCCGGCTCGGCCGAGCGATGCGCGAACACGCAGGCCCGCAGGCACGCGGGGTCGAACGCATGCGCCAGCACGGCCGCAGCTGTCACGATCAGCCCGTCGATCACGACCGCGACCCTCCGCTCCGCCGCGCGCATGATCGCGCCGGCCAGCATCGCGATCTCGAACCCGCCGAACGCCACCAACGCTGCCGCGGGATCGAGCCGGACGGCGGTCCGGGCACTCGCCGCGTCGACCAGGTCCTGCTTGCGCCGCAGCCCGGCCTCGTCCAGCCCGGCGCCGCGCCCGACCTGCAGCGTCAGGCCCGCGACCTTGTGCGCCAGCAAGGCGGCGCTGGCCGTGTTGCCGATGCCCATCTCGCCCAGGCCGAGCACGGTCGTGCCGGCATCGGCCAGCCGCTCCACGATCGCCGCCCCGGCGTCCAGCGCCGCCCGCACCTCGGACGCGGTCATGGCCGGCGCGCCGCCGGTCCAATCCCGCGTGCCGAAGCCGATCTTCGCTGCGATGAGGCCGATCCCGCGGCGGCAGCTCGGCCGCGACGCCGGCATCGATCACCAGCAGCCGGGCGCCGGCCCCGCGTGCGAACACGTTGATCGCCGCCCGCCCGGCCCGATAGACGCCCACCATCGCCGCCGTCACCGCCGAGGGATAGGCCGACACGCCCGACGCGGCGGCGCCATGGTCGCCGGCGAACACCAGCATCACGGGATCGGTCACAAGCGGCCGCAGCGTGCCCTGCAGCAGGCCGAGCTGCACCGCGAGGTCCTCGAGCCGGCCCAGCGAGCCGAGCGGCTTGGCCTTGCGGTCCAGTGCCTGCCGCAGCGCCCACCTCGAGCGTCATCGTCCGGACAAACGCTGCCAGAAGCTGCGCGGCGCTGGCCGGCCGTGGGTCACGTGCGGTCGCTGGGCCGGCGGGCGAAGCGCGCTCGACAACAGGTGCCGGCCGCTATCGCCAGTCTCGGTCAGCCCATGCTGGAACCGCAGCAGCGCCGTATCGACCTCCTCGAGCCCGGGCCGGCTGAGCAGCGCCGCAACCCGGTCTCCGGCGGCTGCGAACTCCCCGGCGCGGCGCAGCACGTCGACCAGGCGCAACCCGTCTTGCACCGTCGCCGGCTCACCCCAGAGTGCCGCGGCCCGGCGGCGCAGCGGCGCCGCGTCGGCGCCGGCATCGTCCAATGCCCAGGCCGCTTCCAGCGTCGCCTGGGCCGCCTCGGCCGGCCCGTCCACCGCCGCCGCGATCATTGCCCAGCGCAGGAACCGCTGCTCCGGCCCGGTTCCGGCCAGCGCGCGGTAGGCGTCGCTGTCCACCACCGGCCGGGCTGCCGCCGGCAGCCGCGGCAGGTCCGGCGCGGTGGCGCCGCAACCGCGGCAGGTGCCGACCCAGTGCCGCAAGGTGGACCGGGTGGGCTCGCCGGGGCGGAAGTCGAGGTCGGGCGAGGTCTCGGCCGGCGGCGCCTGGAACGGCGCCCGGCAAGGCGCGCCGCACAGCGCGCAGGCCGGCGCCGCCGTCATGCCGCCCGCAACCGGTCGGCGCGGAGACCGTCTTGCAGCCGCTGCATCGCCCGCTCCATGCGCGGCGCCGATTGCGCGAAGCACAGCCGCAGGAAGCCCTCCCCCGCCGCCCCGAACGCGCTGCCGGGGGCCACGCGCCACGCCATGCTCCTGCACCAGGCGCAGCGCCAGGGCCAGGCTGTCGGTCAGCCCGTCCACGCCGATGAAGGCGTAGAACGCGCCGTCCGGGGCGGCCAGGCGCACGCCGTTCAGCCCGGCCAAGGCGCTCCACCACCAGGCGCCGGCCCTCGGCGCAATGGGCGCGGAAGCGGCGCACGAATTCCTCCTCGGGCAAGGCCGCCAACGCGCCGGCCTGCGCGAACGGCGCGGTGCCGGAATGCGTCACCTCCACCACCTCGGCCACCCGGTCGCGCGCCCCGGCCGGAAGCACCATCCAGCCGATCCGCCACCCGGTCATCGCCCAAGTCTTGCTGAAACGGTTGCAGACGATCACCCGGTCATCGGGTTCGGCGAGGTCCAGCAACGACGGCGCCGCGTCGCGTCCGTCGTAGATCAGCCGCGAATACACCTCGTCCGAGATCAACCACACGCCGTGCCGCCGGCAGAGCGCCAGGATGGCGGCGAGTTCATCGGCCGTCGCCGTCCAGCCGGTCGGGTTGTTCGGCGAGTTCAGGATGAAGGCGCGGGCGCCCGGCAGCATGGCCGCCAACCGGTCGAAATCAAGCCGGAACCGCCCGTCCGTGCCGGCATCGAGCGGCAGCACATCCACGGTGGCGCCGCGCAGCAGCACGGCATTGGCCGGGTTGGGCCAGGCGGGCGTGTGCAGCACGACGCGCTCGCCGGCGCGGACCGTGCTCTGCAGCGCGACGCTGACGGCGGTCATGCCGGACCCGGTGACCTGGATGCGGCCCTCGTCCACCGGCTTCCTGTGCAGCATCGTCAGGTGCGCCGCCAACGCCTCGCGCAGCGCCGGCATCCCGCGCACATCGGTGTAGCGGGCCGGCCCCGCCGCCATCGAGGCGGCCAGCGCGGCGGCCGCAGCAGCCGGCGGCGCCTGGTCGCTTTCGCCGAAGCACAGGAACTCGGTGTCGGGCCGGGCATAGGCGGCGCGGGCGACAGCGACAATGCGCGACGGCATGATCTGAACAAGTTCGGTCATGGCGCTACGACGCCTCGCTTTCGAGCCGGTCGAGCGACGAGAGCTTGCCGTCGCAGTTCTCCTTGGTCTGGGTCGACGCGCTAGGCGGGGTGAACATCAGCCCGATCAGCGCGTCCCGCTGATCGTTCGGCTGCCCGGCGGTGGCGCGGATCAGCACCTTGATGATGACCGCGAACACCCGGCGGTTGTCGGCGCCGCACGCCGCCGCGCCGGCGATGATGTCGACGGCGTCGCGCACGTAGTCGCTGCTTTGGGCGATGCTCATCGCCTGCGCCTGCCCACTCAGCACCGCATTGGCGGACGGCGGCACCACCTTCTTCAGCGCGTCCAGCCGGACGACGAAATCGGGCGTCGACATCGTCGCCATGATGTCGCGCCCGGTTTCCTTGAAGCAGTCGTCGGACCCTTGCAGCAGGGTGCCGCTGAACTGCACCCGGTCGCCGACGGCAAGCACCGCGGCATAAGCGAACAGCGGCGCGCGCACGTCGATCAGGGTCTTGTCCTTGTCGTCGGTCGCCTCGGTCCGGTTGGTGGAAAGCAACACCTTCGGCGCGATCTCGATCGACACCACGCCGCGGCCGCCGGGGCTCGAGCCGAGCACCGCGAGCTTGCCCACCCAATTCTCCGCCCGCCCGCGCGGCAGGATGCGGCACAGCGCCTCGGCCCGGCGCGGCCTCGCGACGCCACGCACGAGGTCGTTGAGGCCACCGACATAGGTGGTACGGGCGTCCTCGACCGCTTTGATGAAAGCGTCCTCGGCCGGCGGGTTCGGCACCAGCGTGGCACCCGCCCCGGCTTGGGGCGGCATCTGCGCCGCGCCCGGCGCCAGCGGCAGGAGTGCCGCAAGCACCGCGAACAGGCTGGGGATGAGAAGGCGGTGCATGGAGTCTCCGACCCGGATCCGAACGCGGCGGATAGGGACATGACGCCCGGCGAGGGTCAACAATCCGGTCGGCGGCGCGGGCCGCGATGATCAGCGCCCGCGACCGCCGTTCGCAACCCGTTGCAACGGTGCTACTCTGCTCGACCGACATGGAGAGCCCGCGCATGAGCCTGACCCGTAAACGCGTGCTGGTGACCGGCGGCGCCGGCTTCCTCGGCTCGCACCTGTGCGAGCGGCTGGTAGCGCAGGGCCACGACGTGCTGTGCGTCGACAACTACTTTACCGGCCGCAAGGACAACATCAGCCACCTGCTGCCGCTGCCGCAATTCGAGGCGATGCGGCACGACGTGACCTTCCCGCTCTATGTCGAAGTGGACGAGATCTACAATCTCGCCTGCCCGGCCTCGCCGATCCACTACCAGTTCGACCCGGTGCAGACGACCAAGACCTCGGTGATCGGCGCCATCAACATGCTGGGCATCGCGAAAAGGGTAAAGGCGAAGGTGCTGCAAGCCAGCACGTCGGAGGTGTACGGCGACCCCACGGTCCATCCGCAAACCGAGGATTACCGCGGCAACGTCAATCCGCTCGGCCCGCGCGCCTGCTACGACGAGGGCAAGCGCGCCGCCGAAACGCTGTTCTTCGACTACAACCGGCAGCATGGGGTGCGCATCAAGGTCGTGCGGATCTTCAACACCTACGGCCCGCGCATGCACCCGAACGACGGCCGGGTGGTGTCGAACTTCATCGTCCAGGCGCTGCGCGGCGAGCCGATCACGCTCTACGGCGACGGCACCCAGACCCGCGCCTTCTGCTTCGTGTCCGACCTGGTCGAAGGCTTCATCCGTCTGATGGACACGCCCGACGACGTCACCGGCCCCGTCAACATCGGCAACCCGCACGAGATCCCGGTGCGGGAGCTGGCCGAACGGATCATTCGCCTGACCGGCTCGAAGTCCGAGATCGTCTACCGGCCATTGCCGCAGGACGACCCGACCCAGCGCTGCCCCGACATCACGCTCGCGCGCAAGCTGATGGGCTGGGAGCCGACGGTGGCGCTGGACGACGGGCTGCAGCGCACGATCGCCTACTTCGCCAGCCTGCTGGCGCGCGGCGGCGCCGAGGGGGTGCGGCCAGTGACGGCCGTGGCCTGAGCCCGGGGCTTCCAGCGCAGCGCCGGGCGTTCGACGGCGAACCATGACAGCGCGGCCAGGCCCGCGATCACCGGTGCCGCGACCGCGGTCAGCCCGACCCAGCCCGCGCCGGCGCCGAGCAGGGACAGCACCACCTGCTGCACCGGGCCGCCCCAGAGATAGATGCCGTAGGACAGGTCCGCCCGCCGGTCGAGCCAGCCGAACAGCGGCCGCGGCGCCAGGCAGACGGCGAGCACCGCATAGGGAGCGCCACGGCGCCCAGCAGCGCTCCGCCGAGCGGCGCGGCCGATGGCGGCCTGGGCGAGCGCCAACGCGAGCAGGGCCGCCTGCACCGACAAGAACCGTTCGAGCCGCCAAAGCCTCACCCCCGCCCCGAGCACGAAGTCGGCGGCAAAGCGCAGGCCGAACGGGATGCTGGTCGCATAAACCACCGGCTGGACCTGGTCCGGCCAGACGACCGTGAAGGCGATGGCTGCGGCGAGCGCGGCCACGGCCACCGCCGGCACCAGCCAGCGCCAGGCATAGAGCGGCAGCAGCAGATACATCGCGACCTCGACCGGCAGCGACCACAGCGAGCCGTTCACGGCCGTGAACGGCCGGCCATCGTCGAACACGCCGGGAAGCGCGAAACGCGGGGCCAGCCCGAGGTTCCACAGGTAGTCGGCCGTCACCGGATCCCGCACGTACTGCATCAGCGGTCGCGTGGTCAGCGCCGGGCCGAGCACAACCACCGTCCCGAGCACCACCACCCACAGCGCCGGCATGATCCGCAGCGCGCGGCGGAGCAGGAACCGGGGCAAATGCGGATCGCCGGCCCAACTGCCGCACACGAGATAGCCGCTGACGACGAAGAACACGCGCACCGCCAGCACGTGGACGGGCGTGCCCAGCAGCGCGGGAGGGACGGCGCCGGTCAGCACGAAGCTGTGCCCGAGCACCACCATCGACGCGGCCAGCAGCCGAATAGCCGCGAAATTCGTCACCCCGATCGGTCCGGACCCGCCCACGCGGCTCAGCTACAAGCCGTCGGCGGGCGGAGCAAGCCGGACCGCGTGGGCTGGCACTTGCTCCCGGGGAGCGCGACCGGTTGGATGCAGCGCCGCGGGCCGTTCCGCCAGGTGCACCGATGCAGCAAGCCGCGACCCCGACCCACGCCGTGACCTTGCCGAGCGGCTACACCATCAGCGACGAGCGCGCCCGCCTGGACATGGATTTCGTGCTGCGATCGCTTGCGGGCGCGTACTGGGCGATCGGCCGGCCGCAAACCGTGACCGAGCGGAGTTGGGCCAACTGCTTGTGCTTCGGCGTCTATGCCCCGGACGGCGCCCAGGTCGGGTTCGCCCGTCTGCTCACCGATTATGCCATGCGGGCCCATCTCGGCGACGTCTTCATCCATCCGGACAGGCGTGGGCAGGGGCTGGGCAAGGCGCTGATCGAGACGATCCTCGCCCACCCGGAACTCGTGACGGTGGTCCACTGGACCTTGGTGACGGGAGACGCCCACGGCCTTTATGCCCGGCATGGGTTTCGGTTGGGCGAGGCGGACGGGAGGTGGATGGTGCTGGACCGGACGCCGACGTGAGGATGGACGGGACCACGGACCCGGCCTTGGTGCGGCGGGAAACCTGGCCAAGCCGCCGCGTTCTTGCTGCAGCGGCAGGGAGGCCATCTTGGAACAGAAGCACACCGAGCAGTCGATCGAGCACACCGACGACGAGCAGAACACCGGCAATCACAAGGTGCCCGGCCGCCCCGACGCGGGCGGCGCCGACAAGTTCGGCGGCACCCGCACCGGCGCCAGCAACCTGGAAGAGACTGCGCCGAAAACCGATAAGGGGTCGGCCGCCTAACTCAGTCTGACGCCGTCCGCTTCTTCGGCTAGAAGAGTGACCGGCGTTAAACGGCGAGTTGGCGTGCGATATAGGGCGGGAGCTTGAACGCTGCCGCCTGCACCTCCGGCGACCAGTATTGCGTCGATCCGAGGAACCCGGCGACCGCGGCACGGGACCGAAGAACGTCCGTCGGGACGGAGTCAACGTCGAGGCGATCGGATGCGATCGCCAGGGTCATGAAGCCGCCGACATAGGTAGGGACGGCAACGACGTAAGCGGACGCCCACTGGAAGGACTGGACCTGGCGTTGCCGGGTCTGGCGCAGTTCATCGGGTTGCATGAACGGGACGCCGCATTGGCTCACGAGAATGCCCGCCGGCCCCAGAATGCGCCGGCAGTCGG
The DNA here is from genome assembly GCA_963792675.1 of uncultured Alphaproteobacteria bacterium. Lineage (GTDB taxonomy): Bacteria > Pseudomonadota > Alphaproteobacteria > Acetobacterales > Acetobacteraceae > JBBROS01. The sequence continues at coordinate 1,688,889 of CAWBWT010000002.1, read as the reverse complement.
CGTAGAACTCCGTGGTGAACAGCACTTCCCCCACGCCGACCGGGTCGGTGCTGTCGACGATGATGACGTCGTACGCACCTTCTGCCGCCTCGGCGACGTGCTTGATCCCATCCCCTTCGATGATCGTCGCCCGCGGGTCGGACCAGGCATTACCACCGATGGCCGGGATATGCTGGCGCGCGAGCCGCATAACCGCCCCGTCGATCTCGACCATGACGGCCTCCTCGACGCTGGCATGCTGCAGCACGCGGCGCAGCACACCGCCGTCGCCGGCACCGATGATGAGCACGCGCCGTGCGCTGCCATGGGCCAGCAGCGGCACGTGCGAGATCATCTCCTGATAAACGAACTCGTCCGCCTCGGTGACCTGAACGGCGCCATCGAGCAGCAGCACGCGGCCGTGCGAGACAGTCTGAACGACCACGATCGATTGGAACGGGCTGCGTTCTTCGGCCAGAACCTCGGCGACGCGAAAGCGCTGCGCCCAGCCGGGGTACAGCGTCTCGTCAACCCAGTGATCAGTCATGGTGCAAGTGCGCCAGGAAGAAACGCCCGGGTCGAAACCCGGGCATCGGCAACGGTCAAACCACGCGGCCGCGTCGTTCCTCATTCAGATCAACCCGGCCAGGGCTGAACGCGCGCCGTAGGACAGGAATTGCATGGTGCGGGTCGCACGCGCCGCACATGAAGATGTCGATCGCCGCAAAGCCGCGCTCGGGCCAGGTATGGATCGAGATGTGGCTTTCGGCGAGCACCACCACACCCGACACGCCGCCGTTCGGGCTGAAGTGGTGGAAGTGGCTATGCAGGATGGTTGCCCCGGCCGTCACCGCCGCTTCCCGCAGCGCCGTGTCGATGTGTTCAGGATCCTCGAGGTTCCTTGCGTCCCACAGATCCGCAAGCAGATGTGTCCCAGCGAACCGCTCACCGTCCCGCTCAATAAAATAGTCTTTCCGCGCTGCAGTCGCAGCATCGGAACAGTGCGCCATCGTCGTCTGGTTTTCGCTCGGAAGTTCCGAGACCATCCCCAGTTGAGCAAGTGCGTTCATCACGTACCCCCAAACCAGTAGACAGCCTGTTGGGCGGGATCGCCCCCTTGGGCCAAGAAGAGGGGAGATAGGTGGTAGGGGGGGGTATGGCAAGGGAAAAAAACCGCTGCGGCCGGCGCCTCCTCTGCGCCGGGCCGCGGACCACGGCAGCCGGTCGAACGATCGCACCATCCAGCGCGGCTATGAGCGGTTGGAGAATGTGCGTGCGAGTTGAAGTTCCTTGGCGGCGCGGGGGAGATCCCCCGCCGACCTGACCGGCGCCTGCGTAAGGATGCGCAGCTGGTCGGATCGCGCCGGGCTCAGCCGCGCAGCCTGTCGCTCCAGAGTTTGCAGCGCGGCCGGGTTAGGCACCCGCGCAGCCGCTTGCGCCTGGCGCAGCACGATCGCTTGGGCTGCATCCGACAGCGTACCGCTTGCCGGCACAAGCTTCGCAGCCAGGTCGGAGAGTGCGTCCAGGCTGGCCTGCCACTCACCGGCGGCGGCCAGCAGGCTGGCCCGGGCCTCGTCGGCTTGCGCGGTGGCCAGCGACTTGAGGTTGGCGACAGCACCCGCGAGGTCACCCTGCGCCGCCATCGTTCGCGCCAGCAACACGTCGCGGGTTTCGCTCAGGCTGGAGGGCAGATCCGCGGCGGCCGAAGCCAGCAGCGCCGACCTCGCACCCGCCGCGTCGCCGCCTTCGAGCAGCGCCTGACCGAGACGCGCCCCGAACTCGGCCCGCGCCGGGCCGGCCGGCGTGCTCAGCACCAGCCCTTGCAGCACCGGGATCGCGCGAGCCGGCAAATCGAGCGCCAGCAGCTTATCCGCCAGCAGGCCTGCGAGCGGTCCACCGGCCCGGCCCTGCGGGATGCAGTCGGCGTAGTCCGCGGCGAGCAGCACGACCTCAAGCGGTGCGAGGGCTCCTCCCTCGGCCGACACCATCTGCTCGAACACCGCAGTCTTGCGCGGCCGGATGGTCGGCGCCTGATCCGGGAACAGGGTCTCGGTTTCGCGCAGGAAGTTGAGCGCCTGTCGCCACTGGCCGGACGCGGCACGGAGCTCGGCCGCGCGAAGCCGCAGGGCGACTTCGCGCGCGTCGCCGCGCCAGGCGAGCGTTTGGCGTTCGATGAGATCGCCGGCAACGGCCGGCGTGATGCGCGCTGCCGCAAGACGCAACTCGACGTTGCGCACGGCGGCCCGCACCCGGTCGAACTGGTCGGCGCCGTCCGCCAACGCCTGCCAGGCAGTTACCGCCGCATCGACGTCCCCCTTCCGCTCGAGCAGCATCGCCGAGGCAAACGGAGTGAGCTGCTCCGCCGGGAGCGTTGCACCGGCCGCGACGGCCGCCTCGGCGATATCCGGCCAGATCAGCCGAAGCAGCGGCTCCGGATAGGAGCGCGCCAGTGCGATCAGGGCCGGCAGCTTGGCCGACGCGTCCGACTCGCGGCCCAGGCGATGGTCGCGGACGCCACGCCAGAGAGCGACTTCCGCCACGTCGGCCAAGCGCGGGTCGTCGAGCGCGGCCGCCTCGTCCAGCCGCCCGGCCGCGACCGCGGCAACGGCCGAGATCGCGGCCACTGCGGCGTCGGCCGCCGCTTGCGGATCCTGGTCAATGACCGTTTGCATGAGCGCATGGGCCTCGACCCCCATACCGAGCGACAGCATCGCCTGCGCGGCGGCCTCGCGCGCCGCCGACCGTGCACGGGGCGGCGCCGTCGCAGCACTGGCCAGGTGCGCCTTCAACCGGTTCAACAGGTTGGGGACGGGCTCGCGGGGAAAATCGAACCGCTTCGCCGCCGCCTCGGCGGTCATCGGCTTGAGCCCGGTTCGCGCTCCCCGAAGCGTGAACCCCGAAATTGTCCAGTGCAGGTCGACACTATCCGACATCGGCTCCACGACGACGCCGAGGCGCGTGGAAAGCACGGTGTACTCGGGCGCGTGCCGCTCCGAGGCGACCGCTGCCGTGTCGTCGGCGCCCAGGCTGGTGCCGACGAGCAGCCCGGCGCCGGTTGCCGGATCGAGCACCGACACGACCCGGCCCGGATGCGGCAGCGTGAAACTCATGCCATCTGCTGCCAGCTCGGCGGTCATGCCAGCCGCGGCCGGGTGATCGCTGACGTCGACCGACCAGCCGGCCGGGGTTCGCGCCAGGCGCAGCTCCAGCTCGGGCGGCAGCGGCACCTCGACGACGGTCGTAACGGAGCCAACGGTGACGACGCTGTCATTGCCCGGCGGCAATTCGAGCGGCAGCCGCCGGTCGAGAACGACAACGCCCGTCCGATCGCGCCGGAACGCCGCCGCGCCAACCGTGACATCGGCGGGAATGACGAATGGCGCCGGGCGCTTGACGACGACCGGGGCCTTGCGACGGTCCGGCTCCGCACTTGGCTCGGCGGCCACGTCGGGCTCGGGTACCGCTGGCGCAGCGGCTTTGACCGCGTTCTCCGGCACGGGATCGGGCTCGACGGCCGCCGGCTTGACCGGCACTTGGTCCTCGGAGGCTTGGGTCGGAGCGCTTTGTGTCACGGCGCCCTGGGTCACTGGGCCCTGGATCACGGCAACAGCCGGCACGGCACGCACGGCCGCGGCACGCTGGTTGGCGGCCGGCGGGGGATCGAGCACGTCGATGATCTGACGGGTGCCGAACCGCATGGGTCGCAAGCGGGCGCCGGGAGCCAGGATGAGGGTGACGCTGGCCTCGTCGAGATCAAGGGCGACAACGTTTCGCAACGTCGGGCCGGACCGCCGCAGCACGCCTGCATCGTGCAAGGCGATCCGGGTCCTCGGACCCTCGGTGGTCGTTTCGATCGAAGCTTGGGGCGGAAGGTCGATGATGACACGCCCAAACCCGGGCGGGTTGCTGACCCGAATGAACGTGGTGGCGGTGTCCGCCGCGCTCGCGGCGCCGAACCAGAGGCAGGAAGCGGCCAGCATCGCCGAGAAGCAGCGAACAAGCCTCATGGCGCGATCTCCGCCGGCGTACGGTTTCGCCATTTCGCCAGCTCGATCGTGGCAAGCCGTGCTCGATCGGGCTGCATCGACGCAAGAACCGGCGCCGCCTTGGCTTCCTTCATGCGATCCAGCACCTGGATCAGCACGGCCTGGTCGAGATCGTTGAAGATGGTGGCAGCGTCGCGCGGGCGCATCGTCTCGTAGGTCTTGACCATGCTGCGCCAATTGGCTTCGTCGCGCTCGCGGCGGTTATTCTCGAGCGCCTCCAGGCGGGTTTGCAGGGTGCCCAGCTGATCGAGTCGTTCGGCCATCCGCCGCTCGGCTGCTGCAAGCAGGGCTTCACGCTGCTCGATCGAATTGGCCTTGGCCTCCAATTCCTTGCGCCGCGAGCGCAGGTCCTGCAGAAGGGCGCGCTCCGCCTCGCTCGGCGCCGGCTCGGCCGGGACCACCAGGCCAGGAACGGCCTCGGCGGCCGAAGCAGCCGGCTTGGGCGCTGCGGCCGGCTTGGCCTCATGACCCTTGGGATCGTGGCTGGAGGCGGCGCTCGCCGTCGGCAGCACGGCACGGCCCGCGGTCTGCAACGCCGAGGGCGCACCCGGACCTTGCATGAGGGCCGCCAGCTTGCAGACGATCAGCAACGCCATCACGCCAATCGAAAGCGGCAGCGGGCGGAGCAGCTGGATCAACGACGCGATCATCGGACACCTCGCAGAGCTTGCAGCAGGTCGCGCTCGGCCTGGCTGCGCACGGGCGCTGCGGGCTGCTCCGGCAGCGGCGACATTAGCGGCGCCGATACCGGCTCGAGCGGTCGCGCCGCCCGGACCACGTGGTCGAGGCGATCGGCAACCTGGGTGCCGCGCTCGCATAGGAATGACAGGTCGTCGCGCAGGGCCGTCGCCGCCTCGAGCCGGCCACCGAGCATCTGCGCCGCATCGCGCATGCGGGTCATGCTCACCTCCGCCTGGCGCGCACCACTGTCGAAGCCAGCGACGGCCTCGTCGAGGTTGGCCCGGTCTTTGCGCAAGGCGTCGATAGCACGTTGCAGGCGAACGGCGTGCACCAGGGTGATGCCGAGCAGCACGACAAGTCCGAACTCCAGTCCGGCTTCAATTCCACCCATTTTGGGCTCCCTTGGGGCAAGCCGTCGGCAGACGGATCATTGCACGATGATCTCGGTGAACAGGACCGCGACCACCCGCGCCGGCGGCGCGGCAAGGTTGGTGCGGGCCAGCAATTCCTCACGCAGGCGGTAGGTTCCGGCGGTTCCCCGCAGCTCCTCCGGCCGCATCTCGCGCAGGTAGCCCTGAAACAGGTCGAGCAGGCGCGGCATGGCGGCGGTGAGGGCGGCCTGGTCATCGGCCTTGGCCAGCTCGAGCTTGGCCTTGAGCTTCACGAATGTTGCCCGCCGCGGTCCAGTGTTCAGGTTGGCGATGATGTCGGGCAGGTCCATGAACAGCGGCGACCCCTTGGGAGGCTCCGCTTTGGCGGCTTCGCCATGGCCGCCCGACGGCTTCTCACCATGCGCCGGAGCCGTGGCGCCATGCGCCGGAGCGGGCGCACCATGCGCCGGCTTGGCGTCCGCGTGCTCCGCCCCCGCGTTGGCCTCGGTCTGTTCGGCCGCCGGGCCACGCCCCAGCAACTTCGGGATTAGGCCAGAGAACCAGCCCCCCGCGCCAATGCCGACCAGCAACAATAGCGCTCCGATCAGGATCAGCAGCTTCTTCTTGCCCCCGGCCTTCTTGCCTTCGCCTTCCGGTGCGGGTGGTGCTGCGCTCATCCTGTGCCTCCGTGTGGGGCGCAGAGTGGCGCGGAGAGATTAAGAAAGACTTTCCGAAGCTCGGCAGAGACGGCTGAGCGGCAAAAAATGCCGAGTGCCTGGGCGGGTTGAACGCAGGAAAACCGGGCTGCGGAGGGTGGCATCGGGTTTGCGGAAGCGGAACCAGCTTCGCAACCGGATGCCCCGATGGAACTGACCAGCTACGTCGCCCTGTCCTACCTGTCCGCCCAGCAGCGCGCGCTGGACGTCACCGCCGCCAACCTCGCCAATGCCGGCACGTCCGGGTTCAAGGCGGAGCGCGTGCTGTTCAGCGATTGGCTCGCCAAGCAGAACGGCACGGACGGCTCCCACGGCACCAAACCGGTATCGTTCGTGCAGGATCGCGCAACCTGGCGCGACCAAGTCGAGGGACCGCTGCAGCACACCGGCAACCCGCTCGACCTCGCGATCGGCGGCGAGGGTTTCTTCACGGTCGACACGCCACGCGGCCCGCGACTGACCCGGGCCGGACGCTTCACCGCGCAAGCCGACGGCACCATTTCCGACACACAAGGCAATGCCCTGCTCGACACCGCCGGCCAAAAGCTGCGGATCTCGGCCGCCGACGTCACCCTCACCGTCACCGCGGACGGCGCGATCAGCAGCGAGAACGGCACCATCGGCCGCATCGGCGTGGTGCAGCCAGCGGACCTCGCGAAGCTGCAAGGCGAAGGCGGCACGGTGCTGAGGGCCGACACGCCGACCAGCCCGGTGGCACAGCCGAAGGTCGTTCAGGGCGCCATCGAGGACAGCAACGTCCAGCCGATCATGGAAATGAGCCGAATGATGTCGGGTCTGCGCTCGTTCCAGTTCACCGCGCAACTCGTCGAGGGGGAGGCGCAACGGATGCAGGGCGCCATCGACAAACTCACGCAACGGAAGGAGTAGCCCATGCGCTCGCTCGACATCGCCGGGACCGGCATGCAGGCCCAGCAGACCAACGTGGAGGTCATCTCCAACAACATCGCCAACATGACCACGACCGGGTTCAAGCGCCGGCGGGCCGAGTTCCAGGACCTGATCTACCAGAACATGCGCCGGGTCGGCTCCAACAGCAGCGACACCGGGACGGTCGTGCCCTCGGGCGCGCAGGTGGGCCTCGGCGTGCGCACGGCGGCGATCTACCGCATCAACGAGCAGGGCAACCTGCAGCAGACCAGTAACAGCCTCGACGTCGCGATCAAGGGCAACGGCTACTTCCAGGTGACGCTGCCGAGCGGCGAGACCGCCTACTCGCGCGACGGCACGTTCGGCCTGTCGCCGGCCGGGCAGATCGTGACCGCGGACGGCTACCCGGTGGCGCCCGGCATCACCGTTCCGGCGAACGCGACCGACGTCACCATCAACGCCGGCGGCGAGGTCCAGGCCAAGATCGACGGCACGACCAACCCGACCACCGTCGGCACTATCCAGCTCGCGGTGTTCGCGAACGACGCCGGGCTCGAGGCCAAGGGCGACAACCTGCTGATGGCCAGTGCCGCCTCGGGCAACGCCGTCACCGGCAACCCCGGCCAGCCCGGCTTCGGCAGCGTGCTGCAGGGCTTCGTCGAGAGCAGCAACGTCAACATCGTCAGCGAGATCACCAACCTGATCACCGCCCAGCGCGCCTACGAGATGAACAGCCGGGTGATCACCACCAGCGACCAGATGCAATCCACCCTCACGAACCTGCGGTGACGTCCATGATCCGATCCCTCCTGCTGGCGCTGTGCGCGCTGCCGATCGCGGCGCAGGGCGCGACGCTGAAGCCATTCACCACGCTCGACGGCGCGGTCGTGCGGCTGTCCGACCTGTTCGACGGCACCGACAACCGCCCGCTCGGCCCGGCCCCGGCGCCGGGCGCCCGGATCAGCGTGGAAGCGCCGCAACTGCTGGCGATCGCCCGCATGTTCAAGGTCGACTGGCACCCGGCCGGCCCCGGCGACCGTGCCGTGCTGGAACGGCCGGGGAAGGCGCTGACCAAGGAGGACATCCTCGGGCGGCTGCGGGAGGCGCTACTCGGAGCCGGCGCCCCGCGGGACTCTGACATCGACTTGCCGGCGTTCTCGACCGCGCCGCTGCCGGTCGGCGCGCCGCCCGCGATCGACCTTTCGGCCACCGAGTTCGACCCCGCCACCGGACGCTTCACGACGATGCTGCAGGTGGTGGCCGACGGCATGCCGGCCATTCAGCTGCGCCTGTCCGGGCGGGTGCAGGAGATGGTGTCGGTCCCGGTGCTGCGCCGGGCGATGCTGCCCGGTGAGGTCGTGCTGGCCGGTGACCTGCAATGGACCCGCTTGCGCGTCGGGCTGGCCCGCGGCGACGTCGTGCGCGCCGCCGGACAGGCGGAAGGACAGGCGCTGCGGCGCCCGGTTGCGGCCGGCCAGGCGATCGCGCTCGCCGATCTCGGGCGGCCGGTGCTGGTGACCAAAGGCGCGCCGTTGGTGCTGTCGCTCGACGGCCCCGGCCTGGCGCTGACGGCGCAGGGCATCGCCAACGAAGCCGGCGGTCTGGGCGAGCGGATCCACGTGACCAACCCGTATACGCGCGCCGTGCTGGAAGCCGACATCATCGGGCCGGGGCAAGCGCGCGTGGCGCCGGGCGCCCGACCGACCATCAGCCAGCAGGTGGCGGTGCGATGAGAGCGCTCATCCTGCTGGTGCTGCTGCTGCCCGGCTGCGGCACGCTCAGCAAGCTGTCCGAGGTCGGACGGCCGCCCGCGATGACGCCGTCCGGCGATCCGACCGCCGATCCGTCCTATCGTCCGATCACGCTGCCGATGCCGCGCGCGCAATCTGAGCCGGCCGAAGCGAACAGCCTGTGGCGGGCCGGCAGCCGCGCCTTCTTCAAGGACCAGCGCGCGGCCCAGGTGGGCGACATCGTGACGGTGCTGGTCAACATCACCGACACGGCCGACCTCAAGACGGAAAGCGCCAGCAACCGGGCCGGCACAGAATCGGCCGGCTTGCCGAGCCTGCTTGGGTTCCAGGCCTCGCTGCCCAAGATCTTCTCCAAATCCGACCCGGCTTCGCTGGTGTCGACCAACAGCAAAGGCACCTCGGCCGGTAGTGGCTCCATCAAGCGTAACGAGACGGTAACGCTGCGCCTGGCCGGCGTGATCACGCAGGTGATGCCGAACGGCAACCTCGGTGTCGCCGCGCGGCAGGAAGTTCGTGTGAACTCCGAACTGCGCGAGCTGCAGGTCAGCGGGGTGATCCGGCCGCAGGACATCGCCAGCGACAACACGGTCCGCCACGACCGGCTGGCCGAGGCGCGGATCGCCTATGGTGGCCGCGGGCAGATCAGCGACGTGCAGCAGCCGCGCTACGGGCAGCAGATCCTGGACATCATCCTGCCGTTCTGAACAACGCAGAAGGCGGCGGCCGATCCCCTGCGGGAGAGCCGCCGCCCCTGGTGGGCGATCGCAAAGTTAAGCGAAGCTGACCTTCTGGTTCTCGCCCGGGTGCGGCGGGGTGCCCGTCACGACCGCCTTCACGTAGCCATAGGCGTGGACCATGGTGCTGTTGGGGGCGTCCCAATACTCGGCCGCCTCCACCGTTACCTTCAGCAGACCGATGTCCGGATCCTCGATGCCCTTGGGGAACCAGGTTCGCAGCGACTCGCCCCAATGCTCCTTGATGGTTGCCTTGTCGGTGACCAGCGACGCGGTGCCGGACAGGCTGACGTAATTCTGCTTGCTCGGGTCCGCGTAGGTGATTCCCACACGGCGGTCGGATCCGACCTCGTCGACCTTGTGGCTGCTCGCCTTCGTGAAGAACCAGACCGTGCCGTCGAAGCCCTTCTGGCTGGCCGCCATCGGACGCGCGCGGAGCCGGCCGCCGTCTTCGGTGGTCAGCATGGCGAACTGGGTTTCCTTCATCATGGACCACAGCTTCTCGCGGACCTCGGGCGTGTCGGTGGTGGTGCTCATAAATGTTGCTCCTCGACGGGTCGGATACCGATCCAAACCCGTCCGGCCGGTACGGGTTTCATGGTGGCGGTCGGCCGAGCAGCAGCACCGCCGGCTCGATCCCGTCCGGCGCAAGTTCGAGACTATCGGTGGAGCGCGGGGCGGTGCCGGTGCGCAGGTCGGCCACGGCGGCCGGGGTCGGCAAGCGGACCGTGACCTGGGGCGGCGCGCCCCACGGCCGCCCCGCCTGCAGCGTCAGGATCGGACCCCGCGGGTCACGGAACCATCGCGCCTCCACCCCCGTCGCCCGCTGCCGATCCGGACCGAGCAGCCGGACCCTCGACTCCGCCCCGGCGTCGCGCAGCAGGCCGGCCAGCGCCTCGAGCGTGGCGGGTGCGGCCTCCTCGGCATCGGGCCGCACCGCCTGTGGATGCGGGACGCCGGGCAACGGCGGCGCCGCCCGCCGGCGTCCGTGCCCATCGAACAGCCCCGGCTCGGTGTCCGCCAGCACCGTCCCGCCCGCCGCACCGAACGACGCGATGGCAGCGACCTCCGCATCCGACAGCGCGATGGCATGCGGCAGGAACAGCACCTTGATCCCGCGCGCCGCCAACTCACCCGCCTGCAGCATGGCGCCGGACACGAATTGCGGCTGCACTCCGAGTTCGGCCAACCGCCGCACCAGCACGCGGCGGCTCGCCCGCCAGGCGTTGTCGTCGTACTCGCGCTCGGCGTCGCGCGCCGCCCAATCCCGGTCGCCGGCTTGCCGGTCCAGCAGCCAGCGGACGCGGAAGCTCGCCGGGCTGTAGAGCACCGCGACCGGATCCGGATCGGGCGCCGCGGCGCGCAGCGCGGACGCGACCGGGCCGACCGCGCGCGCCAATGCGTCCAGCTCGAGCCCGCGCGGGCCGGCGCTGCCGTCGGCGGCCACCACGTCGTCCGCTTCGTCCCAGACGACCTCGCCCCGCCCGCCATGCAGCAGGTTGCGCCAGACGGCGTGGCGTTCGCGCGGGCCGGTGGCAAAGCTGGTGCGCAGCGGGATCAGGGCGGGGTTGAAGGCCTGCGCCAGGTCCAACGCCTCGCCATAGTCGTAGATCTCCATGACATCGACCGCCGGCGCCAGCAGCGTGTAGTCGTAGCCGCCCCAGCCCGGCACCTGCGCGCCTTCAAGCGCCGCCAGCGCCTGCGGGTCGGCGGCGTGCACGGCGTCGGTCCCCATCCGAACGGCGCGTGCGAAGGCGACATCCATCCAGGCCTTGAAATCCGACCACTGCGCGAAATTGCCGTCGGTCCGCCGCAGCGCCGCGTCGGTCAGCTCGGGCTCGGCGGCGTCGAAGGAGGGGTATTGCGTCCCCCACTCCGCGTTCAGTGCCCCGAGGCTGGCATACTGGGTGCGCAGCCAGGCGCGGAACCCGTCGAGCGAGGCGGGCGCCAGATCGGCGTCCCAGGCCGCGGCGAGGTCGCCGATGCCGGTCTCGTCCCCGAGGTTGTAGAATAGCGGCCGGTTGCGGCGTTGCGACCGCACCACGCGGTCGAGACGGCTGCGCACCCGCTCGAGCCAGGCGGGGTCGGACAGGCTCGGCTCGCGCACGAAGACCGAGCGGTCGGCCGGGTCGGCCCGGCGCCGCGCCTTGGCCGCATCGAACAGCGCGGTGACGCTGCGGCCCGGCAGAAACCGATGGTAGGGGGCGTAGAAGTCGGTCGCGAGGTTCTCGAGATAGAACGGCAGCCCGAGAGCCAAACGGCGCGCCAGCCCGTCGGCATCCACGTCGCCATTGGTGGCGCGCAGCTTGGTTCCGGTGAAACCGAGCCGCGGCAGTCCGGCAAGTTGGGCGGCGGTCCGGTCCTGCCACAGCAGCAGCTGCCAGTGATCCCAACGTTCGTCGGCCCGCGCCGCGGCAGCCCCTTGCAGCACCGGCACCAGCAGTGCCAGGAGGACCGGTTTCAGCGCCCGCCTCACCGGCCCAGCATTCCTTGCAGCAACCGCTTGGTCCGACCCGCTGCGGCGCGCGCGTCGCCCAGCACCCTATGCGCGACAACGCTGGCGCGGTGCCGCCACAATCCTTCCCTGGACACGACGCTGTCGCCGGGTCCGACCGTGTTGCCGTCCAGGACCGGGCTCGCCGATGTCCAATCCAGCAGCAGCGCCTGCGGCCGGCCGGTGGTGTTCTGCAAGCGATTGCCGCGCAGCTCCGCCGCCGTCCCGCTCGCCTGCACGGCGGCGTTGCGCGGCGGCGGCGCCGGACCGACCGCCACGACGTTGTCGCGCATCAGCAGCGCGCCCGCGGACACGAACACCGCCGCGCCCGCGCCGGCATCGGCGCCGGTCTCGATGCGGTTGCCGGCGAGCTCGGTCCGTTCGGCGGCGCTGCTGATCTGGCCGCCTTTGATGCCGACGAAGCTCGACCCTTCCACCAGCAGCCGCGACACCCCGCCGACCCAGAGCGCATAGCCGGGGCGCTCGCCGCCGACGCCGCCGCCGGCAAACGTGCAATCCCGGACCACTACCGAGCCAGGGCCGCCGGCAGCGGCAAGCACGCCGACTTGGTCGTTCTCGAACCGCACCCGCTCGACCAGCAGGCCCTGCCCTTCCAGCCGGATGCCGGCGCCGTTCATGTCCGGCACCCGGGCCCGCGCCAGCACCAGGTCGCGCACCGTGAGCCGGTCGCCTTGCGCGATCAGCAGCGCCTTGCCGGCGCAGGTCCGGTCCGTCAGCACCGTCGCCGCCCCAGCGCCCTGCAGCGTGAGGTCGGCTACGGTTGTCGCCGCACATTCGTAATACTCGCCCGGCCCCAGCACGACGGTGTCGCCGGCCGCGGCCTGCGCCACGGCCTCGGTCAGGGAATGGAACGCGCCGCCCTCACCGACCTGCAACGTGCGGCCACAAGCGGCGCCCGCCAGCAGGACGGGCGGCGCCACCCGGGCGAGCAGCCGCAAGCCGGCGCGAGTTGCCGGCTCACCGCGACGCAACGACCTTGCCGTCGCCATCGAGCGGCTTGACGCTGCCGGTGATCCGGTTGCCGCGCAGCATCGCGTCGGTCGCGGTCAGGTTGCGCACGAACAAGGTGTTCCAGCTGCCGTCGTTGCGGAACGTGTTGTTCTCGATCGTGATCTCCCGCGTCGGCTGCGACACGCCCTCGGCGCCGATCACGATCGCCGCGCTGTGGTTCTCGGCATGCGGCCCCTTTTCTAGCGTCGAGTTGCGCACCACCAGGCTGCCGCCGATCGGCACCTCGATCTCGTAGATGCGGTGCCGTCCGGGCCGTCGGCGATGCTGCAGCCGACCACTTCGGTGCGTTGCGCGCGGCTTTTAATGTGATGGCCCTGCTTGGTGCCGGTGAAGGTGGTGTTCTCGATGTGCAGCAAGGTGCTCGCGTTGACATACACCCCGTGGGCGCAGCCACCGGGGTTCACGCAGCCGCCGTTGCGGTCGAACAGGCTGTCCTTGACCGTAACCGTGCCCGGCTCGGACGGGGTGGACAGGATGCCGTTCTGGTTGTTGACGAAGCGGACGCCCTCCACGGTCAGATCCGGCGCCTCGTTGCGGATGCCGGCGCCGTTGCCGTCGGGCACGCGGGCGCGGGTCAGCGTCAGGTTGCGCACGGTGATGCCGTTGCCGGTGGTGATCAGCATGCCCTTGCCGGAGCACGCCTTGTCGGTCAGCACGACCTTGGCAGCGTCGCCGACCCCTTCGATCACCATCCGTGGAGCGCGGGCGGTGGCGCAGTCGAAATACTCGCCCTCGGCGATGCGGACCACGTCCCCCGCCTTGGCGGCGCCGATCGCGTCGGACGGCTGCTTGAACTCCTTGCCGGGCCCGACCTCGAGGGTGCGGGCGTGTGCCGCGAGGGCAACGGTGACGCCGAGCGCGGCGAGCGTCAGGGTGGGGCGGATCGGCATGGTCGGCTCCTCTCGGAGGCGCCGGGCCGGCATCGCTGCGTCGGCCGGCAAGGGTGGTGGACCCTAGCCCAGGCGACAGACCCTCACAATCTAGGGATCACACGCCGAGCCGGGTGCTCGGTATCAGAGAGCAGCCGGAAATCCGCCAGCGCCCGTCGGCGCCGCGCTCCATGGTGTAGAGCGCCAGCACCGCATGGCCGTCCGGGCCGACGAGCTCGACTTCCTGCACCAGGGCGCCGTCGCGCTCCGCCAGTTCGCTGAACTCGGCCTGCTTCGGACGGTAGACCGGCGTGTAGCTGCGCCGGACCATGTCCATGAACACGCTGGGGTCGGGAAACATGCGCTGGATGGATGGCGCTGCGAAGGCGTAAGCGCCGGCCGCATCGTCCTGCTGGAACGCCCGCAATTGCTGATTGATGACGGTCTGGATGGCGGCGCGGTCGTCCGCGGTCACGCCGGGCGGCAGGCCTTGCGCCGCCGCCGCCCCCGCCGTCAGCAGAATCAGCACCAGCCAGAGCGCGCGCGCCGCAGCCCGCATCAGTTGCCGTCCCCGGTCTGCGGCAGCAGCTGCAGCACCGGCACGCTCGGCGCCGGGCGCATCGCCGGCGCCGGGGTCAGCATCGCCCGCTGATAGGCCCGCAGCACCGGTGCCGGGGCCGTCTCCTCCGGGGTCAGCAGCAGGCGCAGGCGCCGGAAGCGGTCACCGAGCGTGGTGCGGCTGGACAGGATCGTCATCGGCCACGCGGCGAGCAGCCCAACCAACAGCGGCAGCGTCCAAGGCCGCACCGCGACCGGCAGGAACGGCAGGCAGGCGAGCCAGGCCACGCCGAGCACGGTAGTGGCCCGCATCCGAACCCAGGCTTCGGACCAGCTCACGCCGCGGTCGTCACGCGCCTGGGCGTCCCACCGCACGGTGCGGCCGCGCAGCAGGTCGAGCACGTAGCGGCTATAGAACACGATCAGCAGCGCCGAGATCACGCAAGCCGCCAGCTGCTCGATGCCGGCGCTGCCGAGCAAAGCGAGCCGCCCGCCATAACGGCGCGCTTCGGCGCGGTCGGCAAGAACGGCAACCAAGCTGAGCACCTTGCCGGCGTAGAGCAGCACGGCACCAAGCCCGACCAGCCCGGCCGAAACCGCGCCGTGGGTCAGCAGCGCCTTGGCAAAGCCGCCGCCCAGCGCCGCGTCGACGGTTGCGAGCAGCAGGAACAGCAGCGCGGTGGGTGCGGCGAGGTAATGGGCGACGCCGTAGGCCAGGTGGAATCGGCCGACCGGACGAAACCCGGGCAGCGGCAGCACGCGGCTATGCTGCAGGTTGCCTTGGCACCAGCGGCGCTCCCGGGCGGCAAAATCGACCATGTTGGCCGGCACCGCCTCGTAGCTTTCGAGCACCTCCGGCAGCACCCACACATCCCAGCCGGCGCCGCGCATCAGCCCGGCCTCCACCACGTCATGGCACAGGATCTCGCCGCCCCAGGGCTCGCGGCCCGGCAGCACCGGCAGGGTGCAATGGGCGCGGAACGGGGCGATGCGGATGATGGCGTTGTGGCCCCAGTAGTTGCCGTCCGATTGCTGCCAGAAGGTCAGGCCCTCCACCAGCAACGGGGTGTAGAGCCGGGCCGAGAACTGCTGCAGCCGCGCGAACAGCGTTTCGCGGCCGACCGGGTACGGCACCGTCTGGATGATGCCGGCGCCGGGGTTGGCGTCCATCAGGCCGATCAGCCGGGCGATCGCCGACGGGCCCATCAGGCTGTCGGCGTCGAGCACCACCATGTAGTCGAACGCGTCACCGCGGCGCTCGCAGAATTCGGCGAGGTTGCCGACCTTGCGCCCGGCATTGTTCGGGCGGCGGCGATAATGCAGCCGCGGCGTGGCCGCCGACCGGCCCGCGACCCGGTCGAACGCGGCCTGCTCCGCTTCCGCCATCGCCGGGTCCTGGGTATCGGACAGCACGAACAGCTCGACATTGGCGATCTTCGCGTCGGCAATGGCGCGCGCCATCACCTCGATGGCGGCGAACACCGCGCCCGGGTCCTCGCGATGGACGGGCATCAGGATCGCCGTGCGTGACAGGCCGGACGGCTGGGCCGCGACCCGCAGCTTGCGGCGGAACACGTGCAGGACGAAGCCGATCACCGCCGGTGTGCCGGTCAATGCCATGTACAGCAGGTTGAGCGCGAGCAGTCCGAGCAGCACGGGACGCAGCGGGCCCGTCGCCTCGGCGGTGGCAATCGCACCGAGCGCCGTGCCCAGGATCGTCGCGGACGCGATCGGCCCCCAGAACGACAGCCGTTGCGGCCAGACCCGGGTTGCCGCACGCAGCGGCGGCGCGTCGGACGACATCTCCGTCGGGGAGAGCCGCATAGAGCCAAGAGCGTGTTCGATTTTCATTGCCGGACGAGCCAGTTCCAACGGGAGGTGGTCGGCAATGAATATACCTCCAAATATGGCCTCGTGATGGCCCGGCCACGTCAGTCCTGCAGCAACGGGATCCGGGACAGGAACCGTTCGGCCGCCTCGCCTACCGCTTGGCCCGCCCCCTCGTCCACCGCGAACTGCCGCAGCGCCGCACCCGCCGCCGCCGCTCCTCCGAACTGGAAGCCGACCTGGCTGGCATAGGCGCAGGCAGCCTCGACCTTCCGCTCCAGCCCGCGCGCCACGCCCACGATGGCCGGTTCGAGCCCGCAGCACGCCACGATTGGAACGGCAGCGGGATTGCGCAGGGCGTACGGCGTATCGCGGTAAAAGGCAAATGGAGCGTCGGGGGCCGCCGCGAACATGGCCCGGATGACCTGCCGGTGGTCGGCGTGATTGCCGAGCCCTTGCGGACCAAATACGACCGCCGGCCGCATCTCGTCGATCAGCGAGACAATCATCGGCGCCAGCTCGCGCCAGACCGTGTCGTCCTCGCGCAACGGGCCGAACAGTGCGGGCGCCGAGTCGTAGCCGCGATGCGGCGCCTCCGGCAGATCGAGCCAGCGCAGCTCGGCCACGCCAAGGAGCGCCGCCGCCGCGCGGTCCTCCTCCCGCCGCAACGCCATGTAGTCCACGTCGGCGGCCAGCCCCTTGTCGAGCTGGCACGCCAAGGCGAACCCCTGCGCCGGATGGATGCTGCGCGTGAATGCGGTCGCCAGGCACACGCGCCACCCGGCGTCGGCGAGCAACGCCATGGTGCCGCCGCAGGAGAACGCCGCATCGTCCAGATGCGGCGACAACACCAGTGCGGTGCGCATTCAGAGCAGATGCGGATCGGCGCGGAACCGGCATGCCTCGATCGGCAGCGCCGGGTCGACGGCATGCGGCGTCTCTCCGGCGATCGCGGCGTAGACGTCCATGATCTGCCGCCCCACCTTCTGCCACGAATACACGGTGCGGCACTCGTCGAGCGCCGCGTCTGCCAGCCGGGTCCGCAGCTCCGTGTCGCGCAGCACAAGCCGGAGCGCCGCGGCGAGCGCGTCGCGGTCGCCGGGCTCGGTCAGCAGCCCGTTCTCGCCGTCGCGGATGCAGTCCACGACGCCGACCGAGCGGCACGATACCACCGCCATCCGGCTCGCCATCGCCTCGAGGATCGTGTTGCTGAAGCCCTCGGCATAGGTCGGCGACGCGAAGATCGAGGCCCGGCGATAGATCGTCGGCACGTCGTCGTAATCGATGTAGCCGGTCATCTCGACGCAGTCCGCGAGGCCGAGCCGCTCGATCGTGGCCGCGGTCTCGTCGAAGGTCGGGCCGATGCCGGAGATCAGCAGGCGGAACGAATCGCCGCCGTCGCGCAGCTGTCGGCAGGCATCGAGCAGGTCGAGCACGCCTTTCCGCGCGTCGACCCGGCCGTGATACAGCATCGTCCGCCCGTCCGCGGGCGCCGGCGGCGGCGTGAACCGGGCCGTGTCGACGGCGCCGGGCACGATGGTGAAGCGCGCCGGATCGGTGCCGAGCCGGTCCACGACCTCGTCGCGGAAGCTGTCGCAGCCGATCAGCACGGCATTGGCGTGGTCCAGCACCCGGATCATGGCGAGGCGATGGGTCTCGCAGCAGCTCCCGACCCAATGGCCGTCGCCGCCTTGGATGCTGACGACGTTGGGCACGCCGATCTGCTGCGATGCCAGCAGCGCCGCCCAGCCGCAGGGATAGCCGTACTGGGCGTGGATGACGTCGAATGGGTTGCGGGCGTGTTCCTGCACGATCGCGGCGACGATCGCATCGACGTCGCGCTCGAAGTCGCCGCCGTCCTGCTCGCCGAGTTGCTCGATGCCGATCACCTTGACGCCGGGCACCTCGGGCGGCGGTCCGCCGCCGTAAACGCGCTTGCCGAACGCGTCGCCGCGGAACTGGCTGATCATGGTCACGTCGTGGCCGGCGCCGACGAGTTCGCGCAGCAGGTTGAGCGCGTAAACGCTCATGCCGGAGATGGTCGGAAAGAACCGGCGCGACACGAAGCAAATGCGCATCACGCGGCCGCCATCACGTGGTCGCGGAGGTAGCGCAGGCTGCCGGGGATCATGCTGTCGGCGCGGTGGCTCTCGCGGCTCAGCTCGACGCACACGAGCCTGTCGAAGCCGATCTCGTCCAGCGCGCGCAAGATTGCGGGGATGTCCATGTCGCCCTCTCCGAACGGCAGGTGGA
This sequence comes from uncultured Alphaproteobacteria bacterium, assembly GCA_963792675.1. Lineage (GTDB taxonomy): Bacteria > Pseudomonadota > Alphaproteobacteria > Acetobacterales > Acetobacteraceae > JBBROS01. The sequence continues at coordinate 1,670,690 of CAWBWT010000002.1, read as the reverse complement.
TGTGCACGCCGCGCTTCATGTCCTCGATCGCAACCGTACCGAGGTGGTCAGCGAAATGGCGGACCGCGTCGGCCGGGTCGCGCTCGCCGGTGACGAGGCAGTGGCCGGTGTCGAGCGCCAGCTTGAGGCCCGGAATGGCAAGGGCGGCCCAGTCGTCGGCGGTCTCGATCAGCATGCCGGGCTCGGGCTCGAGGGCGGCGACGGTGCCGAGCCGCTCGGCGATGCGCGCGACCTGCTCCGCCCCGGCGCGGAGCCAGTCATGCGCATGACGGGCGTCCACCCCGGGCTTCGGCACGCCGGCCCAGAACGACATCGCGTCGGCGCCGGTGTCGGCCGCCACTTCGAGCGCGCGCGACAGGAACTCGATCCGCCGCGCGCGGCCCTCGGCGCTGGCGGTCACCAAGGTCGGCTCGTGCTTGGCGCGCGGGTCCAGCAGGAAGCGGGCGCCGGTCTCCACCACGCAGCCGAGGCCGAGTTGGCGCAGCCGGGCCGCCACGCGCCGCCGCTCGGCGGGGAAGTCGGCGCCGAACGGGTCGAGGTGATGGATGTCCAGCGTCAGCGCCACGCCGTCATAGCCGGCGTCGGCGATCAGCCCGAGCGCGTCGTCCAGCCGATGGTTGGCGGCGCCGTTGGTGTTGTAGGCGAAGCGGAGGCTCATGCCGCTTCTCGCCTCTGTTCCATGCTGATCGGCGCGCTGTGCACCTCGGGCTCGCGATACAGCGGGTAGAGCCGACCGACGATGCGGTCCACCTCGGCCACGTCCAGCCACGGCGCTTTCGCAAACGTGGCCGCCTGGTCCGCCGGCAAGCGCACCGGGGCGGCGCCCGGCGGCGGGTCGCCGAGGCCGACCAGCGGGCTGCCGCGCTCCAGCAGCTTGCGCACCCCGCGGGCGCCGATGCGGTGATAGCTCATGGTCTCGACCTCGAGGCCGGGCACGAAGGCCTTCACGACATGCACGCCGGGCGCGTGCGCCGGCGACCAGTCGAAGTAAAGGATCTCCATGCCGTGCGCGGCAAAGCGCCGGGCCAGCTCCTCGACCAGGCCGGTGCCGGCCAACGGGCCGTCCCAGGCAGGCAGCGCGTCGAAACGCTGCGTGGCGCGGCGGCTCAGCACCGTGTCGGCCAGCATCGCTTTGATCGCGGCCTGGTCGAGGCCGAGCCAGCCCACCATCTCACGCAGCGACCGGCTCTCCTCGCCGTCGAGCGTGTGGTAGCCGCGGAACCGGTCGAGGTAGCCCGGCGGGGCGACGTGCTGGATCGCGGCGAGCGGCGCGTGGCTGAACACCTTGCGCATGCGGGCGGCGGCGAACTCGAACACCGCCTTGCGCAGCGCGTGCTCGCGGTCGAGCGACGCGGCCTCGCCGCACGCGGTGACCTGGATCGGGAACGCCGCGTCCACCCCGTCCCGCTCGGCGCCGACGCAGTAGACGTTGGCGGTGCCGAACTCGGTGCTGGCGAATTTCGGGATGACGTCGATGCCCAGGCCGCCGCAGCTTGTCCAGCAACGCGCGGGTGCGCGGATCGGCCGGTCCGTCCCCGAGATCGAGTGTGATGCCGCGGTCCATGGCGCGGAAGCCGACGCCGTTGCCGTCGCGCTGCAGCAGCTCGCACAGGCCGTGGCCGATCGCGAAGTCGAGCGTCGGACCGGCGCCGAGGCCGTTGGTGATGGGCGTCGTGAAGGGCACGTAGCCGGGGGACAGGTCGCCGACCGAGCACGCGGCGATGTCGATCGGCATCCACACCGTCTCGCCGCCGGGCCAGCGCCGGGCCGGCACCCATTCCAGCGTGGTGTCGTGATCGACCGCGCTGCCGGCCGGCAGGCACAGCGACAGCGGATCGGCGACATGCCGCGCGCCGACCTGGCCGCGCAGCGCGGCGTAGCTTGCCGTCCGGCGCTCCATGCGGTGGATCTCGACCGCGGAGTGCACGGCTTCGGCCAGCTCGCCGGTGGTGCCGATGATGGCCGAGGCGTCGTCCACGCCGTAGCCGACGCCGTGCGGCGCCACGCCATGCCAGCGCGTGCCGTCGTGGTTGAGGAAGATGGCGTTCCAGCAGGACACGCCGGTGCGGTCCAGCGGGCTGAGAGCGAACAGCTCGACCCGGCCTTCCGGCATCGAGTTCGACATAGGCCGCCGCGGCGTCCGGCAGGTCGGGCGGGAGGACGTGCTGGCTCATGGATGGCTTCGTAGGATCGGAATGGGGCGGGTATGCGGCGGCCCCTCGATCACCTCGTCGAGCAGCTTGAGCGCCGCACGCGTGTCGAGGTCGGTGGCGAACTCGAACGGGGTGAAGGCGGAGGTGAAGTCCAGCGTCTCGAAAATGCGGCGATAGCGCTGCGCCTCGCCGCGGCTGAGCGGGATCTGCTTGTGATAGGCCTTGTGGCAGCTGATGCGCTGCGCCACGCCCGCGCTGTCGAAGTCGATCTTGAGCGCGTCGCCGCAGAACACCGCCCGGCGCTCGGCGTCGTACAGCACCGAGTGTCCCTCGTAATGGCCGCCGGTATGGTGGAGCGTGAGGCCGGGGCGGATCTCGTAGACCTCGTCGTAGGGGATCGTCACCCGGAACGCCTTGGTCCATTGCAGGTCCTCGCGCTGGATCAGCAGGTCGGGCTTGAACCTGTCCTGCAACTGATACAGCGCGCCATAGCCGTGCGGATGGCTCGAACCGAGCCAGCGGATGCCGCCCAGCGTTTCGATCTTCTGCAGAGCTGCCTCGGAGTAGAGCGGCGCCGCCTCGAAGGCGACGTTGCCGTCCGGATAGCACAACAGCCAGCCATGGCCGTCGAGGCCATAGCGCGGCGTCGACCAGAACTCCCACAGGCCCGGCATGACTTCACGCCAATGATGCTCGAGCTTCGGCAGCACCTGCTCCGGGGTCAGGAACTCCCAGCCGTCGTCCGGCAGGTCGTTGCGCACATCCGAGCAGATCGGGCAGTCCGGCGGCACCGCAAAGTAGCGCTGCCAATGACCGCAATTGGTGCAGGAATAGGGGCTAAGCGGCATGACCTGTCGGAATGGTTGACGGTTTCGGGCTGGCCGTCGCCTTGATCTGGCCCTGCGCCTGCAGCAGCAGCGCCATGGTCGCAAGGTCGGCCTCGGGCGGGAACGGGAAGACGCCGTTGCCGGCGATGGCGTCGGCGAAGGCCTCGACCTGGTTCAGGAACGGCGAGCGCTCGGCATCCGGCACCGTCACCGGCGACGAGACACCGGTGGCCGCGTCGATGAACTCGAGCGTGCCGCCGGGTGTCTGGCCCATCGTGTCGCGGGCGATCGCCTGGCCGGCGGTGCCGACCACCTCGAGCCGCCGCCGCGGCAGCGTTTCCGGGCAGTTATAGGCGACATGCATCTGCACCATCGTCCCGGACCGGCTGCGCGCCATCAGCATCGCGCCGTCCTCGACCTGATACTTGTGGATACGCGCTTGCCCCATCGCGGCGACCTCGACCAGCGGCTCGTTCAACAAGTAGGCGCTGAGATCGAGACCGTGCGGCGCCAGATCGAACAATGCGCCGCCGCCGGCGCGGCGGGGATCGATGCGCCAGTTGTCGCCGGCCCAGTCGGCCGGCAACCAGCAGGCATAAACGATACGGATGGCGGTCACCATGCCGAGCCGACCCTCGGCCACCAGCCCGGCCAAGGTCCGGTGCGCCGCGTGGAAGCGCTGGTCGAAGGCCGTCGCATAGCGCACCCCGGCCCGCGCGCAGGCCTCCACCATCGCCTGCGCGTCCTCCATGCTGGTGGCCATCGGCTTCTCGCACAGCACCGGCATGCCGGCGGCCGCCGCGGCCTCGACCAGCCCGCGATGGGCGTGGTTCGGAGCGGCGACGTAGACCGCGCCGAGCCCGGGGGTGGCGAGGAAGGCGTCCAGATCATGGTGCGTCGGCACCTGCAGCAGCTCGGCAGCACGGTGGCGCGACACCGGGTCGGGGTCGAACACGGCTGCGAGGGTGCCGTTGGCGCTGGCCTGGATCGCGGGCCCCACATAATCGCGGGCGACCCAGCCGCAGCCGGCGATGCCCCACTTCACCATCGGTCGGGCAAGTCCAGCAGGACGCGACGCCGGGCCAACGCATCGATGGCCGGGTCGGCGCCGGCGACCGCGGTCTCCGGGCCGGTCGGCTCGCCCGGATAGGTGGCCAGCCCGGCATATTCCGCCTCGTAGCGCGGCGACGGCCAGCGGATCGCGCCGCCGTGGTAAAGCGGGTTGCGCCGCAATTCCTGGCCCGGCGGCGGCATCGCGAGGGCGCCGGACACTGCCCGCGGCTGCCCCGCCCCGGCCGCCAACGCGATCGCCGGAGCCGTCCCGAGCGCCTCGGCGGCAGCCGGGCGCGGCGCCCGTTGCTCGACCGCCGCCGCGGTCAGCTCGCGGTCGTCATATAGCAGCGGCGTGCCGAACAGCGCGGCATAGTCGGCCGGCGACAACGGGCTGCCGGCGGACAGATTGTCCACCAATGCGTTATGCGCGTGCCCGACCAGCACCGGGCCGCCGGAAACCCGGCGCATCTCGGCCGCGACATGCGGCTTTTCAGGCAGGAAGTAGAAGGCGTCGTGGCAGAATACGGTGTCGAAGACGCGGTCGGCGAACGGCCACGGATCGGCGGCGTCGAAGCATAGCAGCCGGGCGGACGGCGCGACGAACCGGCGGGCGAGCCACAGCTTCGCAAACACGATGTCGGCCCCGGTGACAGGGCCGGCGGCATCGCCGGTGCCGGTGGACAAGCGGGCGAATTCGCGCAGGAAGTGCCCGGCGCCGCAGGCCAATTCGAAGATGCTGCCGCGGGCGGCATGCGCCTCGGCCAAGGCCAGGCCGGACATGAAGGTGGGGTCGGACCAGCGGTGCGCGAAGTAGGTGGCGACCGGGCCGAATGCCAGCAAATCCATCGCCGCCCGGAACGTCAGCGCGTTGGCGTACCGCACCACCTCGCGGCGGGCGGCCTCGGCGGGCGGCGGGGTGCGGGCCCAGTTGTCCTGGTCAGCGAGCAGCAGCACCGTTGCATCCAGGGCCGACCCGCCGTCCAGCGCCGCCAAAGCCGCCTCGGCCAACTCCCGCCGGTCGCGGCGCAGGAACGGGATGCCCTCCACCACCGGCCAGCGCTCGCGCCCGTCGGACAGGGAGTGTTCCGTGTCGGCGTGCAGCGGCCGGCCCGAGGCCGGGCTGCGCAGGTCGGCGGCGTCCGTCACGGCAGCCCGGCCGCCCGCAGCACCGCCTGATGAAACGCCTGCGTCGGCCCGGCATGAACGAGGTCCATGTCGTCCAGGGCCTGATCCACCGTGAACCGGGCGACGTCGTCGTAATGGCGCATCTGCAATACACGGTCGATTACGTCCGCCGCATGGAAAGCTTGGCCCACCGGCGTTGACGCGTCCTGAATGTCCGCCAGCGCCGCCTCGGTCCGGGCGCGGAGGGCGACCGGCAAGGTCGCGAGCTCGCGGTCGAACAAGCGACGCAGAATCGGCGTCAGATGCTCGCCCAGCAGCATCTCGCCGGCGAAGCCGCTGTCGGGCAGCACGGCGTTATGCAGGTGATGCGCCATGCCGGCCAGGAACGCCGCCGCCGGATCGGCCGCGAAGCGCGGGGCCAGGGCATAGGCCAGCACGGCAACGACGAAGCAGTGGTCACCGTGGCCCTCAGGCGGCTCGAGCATGATCCGCGGCTTGCCGGGACAGGTTGCGCCGGCCCGCGGCTGACGGATCAGCGCCTCGGCAAAGGCGGGCGCCGGGCCATCGCGGAGCGGTTCACCCAAACCGGATCGCAGCACCGCGGCCAATGCGGGCTCGATCGGCCCGGCAACCTCGTCGAAGCTTCGGCCCAGCACCGCCACGGCGTCCGCACGTGACAGTCCGCATGTGTCCAGCACGGCTGCGTCGATCCCGCCCAGCCGCGCGGCCGCGACCGCGTCCGCGGTCGCGACCCGCGCCACGAACTCGGCCTCCTGACCGGCCAGCATTGCGCCCCAGGCCCGCCGGAACGCGCGCGACGCAAGGCTGTCGGGGCTGCTGGCGTCCCGGACCCGTTTCAGGTCGCAGAGTTCGGCCGCCAACGGCACCATCGCCGCCAACCCGGCGGCGCCGGCCAGACCGTCACCCGGCGGCACCGCATCGAGCATGGTTCAGGCGGCCGCGAGCCAGTCGAGCAGGGCGCGCTCCTGCACCGGGAAGCTGTGCTCCTCGCGCTTGCCGGCCGGTGTCATCGGCGCCTTGAAGAACAGGCCGAGCTGCTCCTGGATGCCGCCCTTGCCGCGCTGCCGCGCCAGGTCGAGCACGCGGGCGATCTCGATCACCAGCGGCGCGGCCAGGATGCTGTCGCGGCAAAGGAAGTTCACCTTGATCTGCATCTTCTGGCCGAGGAAGCCGACCAGGTCGATGTTGTCCCACGCTTCCTTGTTGTCGCCGCGCGGCTTGTAGTAGCGGATGTCGACGATGTGGTCCTCGACCGGATAACCGAGGATGTCGTCCAGCACCGAGCCCTTGGTGTTGAGCTTGCTCTTGAGGCTGTCGGGATTGTCCAGCGCCAGGCCGTCGCGGTTGCCGAGGATGTTGGTGCTGAACCAGCCCTCGACATAGAGCGAGCGGGAGCGGAAGGCCGGGGCCAGCACTGTCTTGATGAAGGTCTGGCCGGTCTTGCCGTCCTTGCCGGCCACCGGGACGTTCTCGCGCTCGGCCATCTTGGTCAGTGCCGGCACGTCGGCGGCCAGGCTCGGGGTGAAGTTGCCGTACGGCACGCCCTCGGCGATGGCGGCGTAGGCATACAGCATCGCCGGGCTGATGGCCGGGTCGCTGCCGTCGAGGCCACGCTCGAAGCCTTCGACCGTCTTGAGCGCACCGGCATTCTTGTCCGGCCAACGCTCGACAGAGGCAAGGTTGACCATGACCAAGTTGTCGATGCCCGAGCTTTCGCGATAGGCGCGAATGTTCTCGCGGATCTTGTCCACCGCCTCGCGGTGGCTGTTGGCGACGACCTTATTGCCGCCATCGACGTTCTTGCAGAAATCGAGGCTGCCGACCGCAGGCCAGGGCTTCATGCCGGCCAGCGCCGGGCCGACGAGCTCGGCCTGCTCGCGGTCGAGCACGCGGTGCTCGCGGACGGCGCTTTCGAGGTTTTCGCCATGCAGATCCCAGCCCGCGAAGTGCAGGTTGCGATAAGCCGCAATCCCCGGCGCCGAGGTTCCCGCGAGCGGCAGGCCCGCCATGTCGTTGGAGCCGGCGCGAAGCATCTCAATGCCGGCCGCGGCTGTCGTGGCAACTGCCCCGCCCATGCCGACGACCATCACACCAACGCGTCGCCCCGTCAGCGCGGCGTCCAACCCGGAATCAGGCATCAATCGATCTCTTTCCGTTCAAGGCCACGCCAGGATAGCGCCGCCAAAGTGAGGGTTCGCAGACGTAGGGGTGAAGTCGCAGGAAGTAACCCGTAACCGGCCTCTAACGAGGCCGTGAGCGCAATCAACAGACCCATCGCTCACACCCTGGAGATACTGCCGGTATGTGGCTCGAATGCGGCTTTGATGCGATGAACATTAGGCGTCCGAGGTCGGGTGCGCCCTGTCGCGCATGTCTGACCCGCGTACACCGTCCTCCTCATCGGTATCGGACAGCCCGTCCATGTCGACGGAGTGATCGCCGCCATGGCTCAGGATCTCGTGCTCGCGGCCGCCACTCATCCGGTCGAGCACGTAGACGCGCGACAATCCTTCCTGCGCGGGCCACCCGGCCCGCGGCGGCGATGGCCTCGTCGAGCGGCATGGGGCTGCCGTCGGGGCGGCGCGGATGCGTGATTTGCTCGGGCTTGCCGGTCAGGATGATCTCGACCGTCGCACGGTCCGGATCATCTTCCTCGAACCGGCGCAGCACGACGACAGCACGGCCGGGGCCGTCAGGCATCGGATCGTGCGGTGCCAGGTGGATCGTCTCGGTCATTGAACGGCCTCCGATGATGACAACGCCGCGACGGCGGACCGGTTCAATCCTTAAGCCGGGTCTAGACCGCGGCCCCGAACCGGGCCGTGCCGAGCCGGTCGGCCCAGCCGTTCAAGGCGTCGAGGATGCCGGGATAAAGCTGCACGCCGCCAGCCCGCATGCGGTCGCGCAATTCGAGCCCGCGAGCGCCCGGCAGCCGGGCCGGCGAGGCGCCCGGACGCGGCGGGTTGCCGGCCACCGCACTTTCAAGCCAGCCGGTCTGGCGCAGGAAGGCGTCGAGGCCACCGAACGCCGCCGGGTCGATCACTTGCAGGTAAACGGCCGCTCCCCAGCCCTCGGAGGGATCGGCGCGGCCGAACCCGCCCAGCGCCGCGGTTAGCGCCTCGATGAGCAGCCCGAGGGCAAACCCCTTGTGCCCGCTGTCGAGGCCGCCGAGCGGCAAGATGGTGCCCGGCGGATCGGTGAACAGCGCCGCCGGGTCATCGGTGGGCTGCCCGTCGGCGTCGAGCACCCAAGGATGGTCCAGCCGGCGGCCCTCGCTCCGCAGCCGTCCCGTGAGACCGTTGGTGGTGGTGGACGTGCTGACATCCATCAGGATCGGCCGGCCCGGCGTCGGGATGCCCGCGGCGATCGGGTTGGGGGTGATGAAGGCACGGGTGCCGCCATGCGGCGCCACGCTCGCGACGCTCGGGTCCGAACTCATCAGCAGGATCATGCGACCGGTCGCGGTGACCCGCTCGAGATAGGCGGCGAGGCAAGCGATGTGGTGGCTGCGGCGGATCACCACGGTGACGGTGCCATGCGCCGGCACCCGCTCGAGCGCCAGGCCGATCGCATGGTGCACCAGAAACGGCCCCGGCAGGCGCCGCCCGTCGAGCAGCAGCGTGCCGCCGCGGTCGGACACGAGCTCCGGCTCGCCCTCGGCCCGCATCGAGCCGTCGGTCAATGCGCCCAAATAGCCCGGCAACTGCGCCAAGCCATGCGTGGTATGGCCGAGCAGATCGCCCTCGACCAAGGTCGCTGCGACCACGCCGGCGCGGTCGGCCTCCAATCCGGCCCGCTGCAGCAACGTCCCTGCGAAGGTGCGCAGGCGGGCTTCGTCGTGCGTCTCGGCATCCATGCCGTTTCCTGCACTCCCCGGCGCGGGCGAGTCAATGTAGGCACCACCGGCAGCGTTGTAGACGCCGTCGGGCAGCGTTGTTACTCTGGTGCATCAGACCGACCGACCGGCCCCCGCCGGATTAGGGGCGGCATGGGGGGACGTAATGCGGTTCGGATCAATCCTGGCCCTCGTGGCCGGTGCGCTGTCGGTCGTGGCGGCGCCGGCGATGGCGCAAGTCAAGCATTACAGCTTCGGCTACGACCAGCCCAAGAGCACCGGGTTCGGCGTCGCCGGCGACTTGTTCGCCGAAAGCCTGGCGAAAAGCAGCAAGGGAACGATGCTGATCGATCAGTTCCCCGGCGCGCAGCTCGGCCAGGAGCCGCAGGCGCTGCAAAAGATCCGCACCGGCGACATCGACTTCCTCATCACCAGCACGGCCAATGCCGCGACGCTCGCCCCGGAATCGGGCGTCATGAGCCTGCATTACCTGTTCAAGTCCGAACAGCACCTGACGAAGTCGCTCGCCGACCCGGCCGTGATCGCGGCAATGAAGGCGATGTTCGACGAAAAGGTGACCGGCGTGCACATGCTGGGCCTGGCGACGCTCGGGCTGCGCTACCTCTACGGCAAGAAAGAGATCCACCGCGTCGAGGACATCAAGGGCCTGAAAGTCCGGGTGCAGGCGACCGCGACGGAGGATGCGATCTTCCCGGCCTATGGCGCCCAGACCGTGCACATGCCGTTCGGCAGCGTCTACACCAGCCTGCAAACGGGCGTCGTGGACATGGCGGAGAACGGCATCAACGTCTACCAGGCCAACAAGCACTACGAAACGGCGCCGGTCATGTCGCTGACCGCGCACGAGGCGAACAACTCGGTGTTGTGGGTGTCGGACAAGGTGTGGTCGGGCCTCACGGACGAGCAGAAGAAGTGGGTGACGGACGCGGCCGACGTCGTCTCGAAGCAGCAGCCGGCCAAGGCGCTGGGGCTCGAGCATGAGAGCCAGGCCAAGCTGACAAAGCTCGGGGTGAAGTTCGTCACCGACGTCGACACGTCCGGCTTCGTCAAGATCGCCACGCCGTTCCAGGACGAGCAGGCGGCGGCGCTGGGGCCGAACGCGGTCAAGATCCTCGGCCTAGTGCGCGCGGACCAATAAGGCGTGGAGTCCGGGTCGGCGCCGTTCGAGGTCGTCCAGTCCACCGACCGCCACCTGAAATGGCCGGCGCTCGACGGGCTCGAGCGCGTGCTGATGGTACTGTGCGGCGTGTGCCTGGCGTCGTTCTGCACCTCGGTATTGGCCGACGTCGTCACGCGGGAGATCGGCCATCCCTGGCTGTGGCTGCAGGAGGTGACGAGCGCCTTCTTCACCTACGGCATCTTCCTCGGCACCGCCGTCGCGGTCCGTCGCAACGACCATCTGTGCCTATCGGCGATGGCGGACGCCATGCGCGGCAGGTGGCGGACCGCGGCGGAGGTGTTCAATCGCGGCGTCGTGCTGCTGGTCGGGGTCGGCATGACGGTGTTCGGCTGGCAGAACTTCCTGAGCGGCTTCAACAGCTTCCGGATGCCGTCGATGACGCCGATCGCCTACCTCTACTGGCCCATCCCGGTCTGCGGCCTGCTGGTGGCGCTGTTCAGCCTCGAGCAGATCGTCAACGGCTGCCGGCACGGCTTCGAGGGCGGGCGGCAGCACGCGCAGGGCATGGCGCTGGCGGACTTCCAGCTCAAGTCAGGCGGTTAGATGGTCGCCGAGAACGCGCTGATCCTCGGCGCCATGACGGCGCTGTTCCTGACGCTCGGCTACATGGGCGTGCCGGTGGCGTTCAGTTTGATCGCCGGCGTGATGGTCGGCACCGCGCTGACGCCGATCAGCTTCCAGTCGATGGCCGGGCAGTTGTTCAACGGCATCGACTCCGAGAGCCTGATGGCGATTCCATTTTTCCTCCTCGTCGGCGAGTTGATGACGTCGGCCAATGTCGTGGTACGCATCGCCGACCTGTCGCAGGCACTCGTGGGCCACGTGCGCGGCGGCCTGGCGCAGGTGACGACCGTGTTCAGCATGTTCTTTTCCGGCATGTCCGGCTCCTCGTCGGCCGACGTCGCGGTGCTGTCCCGCACCATGGCGGCGCCGATGGCCCGGGAGGGCTACCGGCCGGAGTTCGTGGCCGCGCTGATCGCCGCGGCCAGCACCATCGCCGCCTTGGTGCCGCCCTCCATCATGGCGGTGGTGTACGGGGCGATCGGCAATGTCTCGATCGCCGGGCTGTTCCTGGGCGGCATCGTGCCCGGCCTGCTGATCGGGTTCGGGCTGATGCTGTACTGCTACTTCTTCGGCCCGGTCGGCTTCCGGCGGCCGCGCGCAACCTTGGGACAGCTCGGCACCGCCGGGCGCCGGGCGGCGCTACCGATGCTGATCCCCGGGATCCTGCTCGGCGGCATCCTGACCGGCTGGTTCACCCCGACCGAGGCCGGCGTGGTCGCCGTCGCCTACATCCTCCTGGTCGTGCTGCCGCTGCTGAAGCCCGGCCATTGGCGGGAGCTGCCGCGCGACTTCATCCAGGCCGGGCTGGTGTTCAGCCTGCCGCTGATCACCATCGCCGCCGCTTCGGCGTTCGGCTGGCTGGTCGCCTACCTGCGCGGCCCGATCGTGGTCGCGGGCTGGATCGGCAGCGTGGCCGGCACCGACCCGATGGCGATCATGTTCCTGCTGGTGCTGGTGTTCGTAATCGTCGGCGACTTCATCGAGCCGATCCCGGCGATCATCATCTTCATGCCGGTGGTCACGCAACTGACCGAGGCCGCCGAGATCAACCCGGTGCACATGGGCGTCGTGCTGATCGTGACGCTGGCCTTCGGGTTGATCACGCCGCCCTATGGGCTCGCGTTGCTGATGGCGTCGAAGTTCGTCGGCACCCGGTTCCCGACCGCGCTGCGGGCCTCGGTGCCGATCTACGCCGTGTTCTTCGCAGTGATCGCGTTCACCATCTTCGTGCCGGACGCCATCCTGTTCCTGCCGAAGGCGTTGTTCCCGGAGAGCGTGGGTTGCTTCAAGGCGCCGGGCGGCACAGGGTATATCTGTCCGTAGAGTAGGCCTGGGCGCCCCCTCCGTGGTCATTCCACCTGTCTAAAGTCAGACAGGCGGAACCTTGGACCACTCCGCCCTTGACCCCGCTGTCGACGGGAGGTTTGAAGTCCAGTTGTGCGGGTCTGAGACCGCCGGCCCCAGCGGGTCCAGGGCGGAGCCCTGGCCTTGAGGAGACAAGGCCCATGAGCAATGGCTTCGAGGAACGCTTCCAGGTGCTGCACGAGGTGGTCGCCGCCGCCCGGATCAACCTCAACCAGAACATCTGGGACTACCTGGTCGGCGGCACCGCGACCGAGACCACCGTCTGCCGCAACCGCCTCGCCTTCGACCGCATCGGCTTCCGCCCGCGCGTGCTGCAATCGGTCGACGAGGTGGACACCACGACGCAATTCCTCGGCCACACCATCCGCCTGCCGGTGGCGCTGGCCCCCGTCGGCGGGTTGGAGCAGATCGGCGCCGGCGGCGGCGAGACGGTGGCGCGCGGCGCCGGCATGGCGGGGGTGCCGTTCTTCCTCAGCTCCGTCAGCGAGCCGAAGTTGGAAGTGGTAGCCGCCGCCGCGACCGGGCCGAAAGTGTTCCAGCTCTACGTCCGCGGCGACCATGACTGGGTGGACGACCATGTGCGCCGGGTGGTGGACACCGGCTGGGATGCGTTCTGCATCACGGTGGACAGCGCCCTCTACAGCCGGCGCGAGCGCGACATCGCCAAGCGCTTCACCAAGCCCTGGCGCGCCCGCTCGCCCGGCATGGAGTTCCAGGCGCGGCTCGGCTGGGACGACATCGCCCGGTTCCGCGACAAGCACCGCATCAAGCTGTTCCTCAAAGGCATCGCCACCGCCGAGGACGCGGCGCGGGCCTGCGAGCTGGGCGTGGACGGCGTCTACGTCAGCAACCATGGCGGCCGGCAGCTCGACCACGGCGCCGGGTCGATGGAGGTGCTGGCCGAGGTGCTGGACGCGGTCGCCGGCCGGGCGCTAGTGATCGTCGATGGCGGGGTGAGCCGCGGCAGCGACATCGTGAAGGCGATTGCGATGGGCGCCGACCTCGTCTGCATGGGCCGGCTCTATTGCTACGGCCTGGCTGCCGGCGGCGCCGAGGGGATCGACCGGGTGATCGAGCTACTGGAATACGAAGTCGTGGAGTGCCTCGGCCTGCTCGGCGTCACCAGCTTCGCCGAACTCGACCGCAGCTACCTGCGCGCGGTCGAGGCGGTGACGCCGCCGCACGCGTTGAGCGCCTTCCCGCTGCTCGAGGTTGCCGGCCACCGTTACTGAGGAGCGCCCGATGCGCATCACCGACGTCCGCGAGATCACCCGGCCGATCAGCTCGCCGATCCGCAACGCCTACATCGATTTCTCGAAAATGACGACGAGCTTGGTCGCCGTCGTCACCGACGAGAAGCGCGACGGCAAGACCGTCATCGGTTACGGCTTCAACAGCAACGGCCGTTACGGCCAGGGCGGGCTGATCCGCGAGCGGTTCGCGCCGCGCTTGATGGAGGCGCCCCCGGCCTCGCTGCTGGACGAGCACGGCATCCTCGATCCGCACCGCGCCTGGGCGGCGATGATGTCCAACGAGAAGCCCGGCGGCCACGGCGAGCGCTCGGTCGCGGTCGGCACGATCGACATGGCGCTGTGGGACGCCCGCGCCAAGCTGGAGCGCAAGCCGCTGTTCCGCTTGCTGGCCGAGCGGGAAGGACGCGCCGCCAACCCGCGCGTGTTCGTTTACGCCGCCGGCGGCTACTACTACCCCGGCAAGGACCTGGGCGCCTTGTGCGGCGAGATGCGCTCCTACCTGGACCGCGGCTACTCCGTGGTGAAAATGAAGATCGGCGGCGCCTCGATCGAGGAGGACCGGTCGCGGATCGAGGCGGTGCTGACCGAGATCGGCTCGGACGCGCAGCTCGCGGTCGACGCCAACGGCCGGTTCGACCTGGAAACGGCGATCGCTTACGCGAAGATGCTGCGGGAGTATCCGCTGTTCTGGTACGAGGAGGCCGGCGACCCGCTGGACTACCAGTTGCAGGCAGCGTTGGCCGAGTTCTACCCGGGGCCGATGGCGACGGGCGAGAACCTGTTCAGCCACCAGGACGCCCGCAACCTGCTGCGCTACGGCGCCATGCGGCCGGACCGCGACTGGCTGCAATTCGATTGCGCGCTGTCGTACGGGCTCTGCGAGTACCTGCGCACGTTGGACGCCATCCGGGTCGCCGGCTGGTCGACCTCGCGCTGCATTCCGCATGGCGGGCACCAGATGTCGCTCAACATCGCCGCCGGGCTGGGGCTGGGCGGCAACGAGAGCTACCCGGACCTGTTCCAGCCCTATGGCGGCTTCCCCGACACGGTGCGGGTCGAGGACGGGCACATCGTCATGCCGGAACTGGCCGGGATCGGGTTCGAGGGCAAATCCGACTTGTATGCGCAGATGAGCGCGCTCGCGTCATAACCGCCCAGACGGGTTCACGGCCGCCTACAGAGGACGTCATGGCCGAACTTGATCCGGCCATCTCTCGACTGGGCCACTCCATGGCCGCTCGCGCCAGATCCCCGGGTCAAGCCCGGGGATGACGTTCTGGGGATCAAGCCCGGGGATGACGTTCTGGGGGGCCAAGCCCGGGGATGACGTAGTGGGGTGTCAAGCCCTGGGATGGCGTAGTGGGGCGTGGTCTGCCGCGGGCTGGTCTGGCTTGCTGTGCTCTCGCGAACCGCGGCACGAACCCGCTAGCGCGGGCTCAGCACCATGATCATCTGCCGGTTTTCCATTCGCGGCATCTGCTCGACCTTGGTCGTGACTTCGAGTTCGGCGCGGATGCGCTCGAGCACCTTGATGCCGATGTCCTGGTGCGCCATTTCGCGGCCGCGGAAGCGGAGGGTGACCTTGACCTTGTCGCCTTCCTCGATGAATTTCTTCATCGCCCGCATCTTCACTTCGTAGTCGTTCTCGTCGATGTTCGGGCGGACCTTGATCTCCTTGATCTCGATCACGCGCTGCCGCTTCTTCGCCTCGTTCTTCTTCTTCTGCAGCTCGTACTTGTACTTACCGTAGTCGAGGATCTTGCAAACCGGCGGATCCGCGTTCGGGCTGATCTCCAGCAGGTCCATGCCGACCGCGTAGGCACGCAGCAACGCGTCGCGGGCGGACATCACGCCCTGCATCTCGCCTTCGGCGTCGATCAGGCGCACCTGGGGTACGCGGATATCCTCGTTCACGCGCGGTCCGTCGCGGGACGGCGTGGAGTTGGGCATGGGACCTCGGGGTATTGGACTCTCCTATGGACGTTAGTGTTTGGCGTAGTCTTGAACCGGCGCGGCGCCAGATTCAACACGAATGAGATCGGGAGGCATCGCTTCCTGTGCAAGACGGACGACAACATCGTCGAGCGACGCCATTTCCTGCCCGTCGCTGCCCAGGCGGCGAACGGCCACCGTCCGTGCCTCGGCTTCGCGCCGCCCCACCACCAGCAGCACCGGGACGTGCGCCAGGCTGTGCTCGCGCACCTTGGCATTTATCTTCTCGTTACGGGTGTCCGCTCGTACCACCAGCCCGCGGGCGCGCAGGGCGGCCGCGACCTCGTCGGCGTAGCCCGCCGCATCGGTCACGATCGAGGCGACCACGACCTGCACCGGCGCCAGCCACAGCGGGAACCGGCCGGCGTACTGCTCGATCAGGATGCCGAGGAATCGCTCGAAGCTGCCGAGGATGGCCCGGTGCAGCATCACCGGCCGCTGCCGGCTGCTATCCTCGGCGATGTAGGTGGCATCGAGCCGCTCCGGCAGCACGAAATCGACCTGCAAGGTGCCGCATTGCCAGTCCCGCCCGATCGCGTCGCGCAGCACGAATTCGAGCTTCGGGCCGTAGAACGCGCCCTCGCCCGGGTTCAGCTCGTACTCGACCCCGGCGATCGAGCAGGCCGCCTTCAGCGCGCCCTCGGCCCGGTCCCAGACCTCGTCCGACCCGGCGCGCGTCGCCGGACGGTCGGAGAACTTCACCCGGAAACTCGTCGAATCCGAAATCGCGGTAAACGCTCGAGAGCAACTCGACGAAGGCCACCGTCTCCGGCGCGATCTGGTCTTCGGTGCAGAAAATGTGGGCGTCGTCCTGGGTGAAGGCTCGCACCCGCATGATGCCGTGCAACGCGCCGCTCGGCTCGTAGCGATGGCAGGCGCCGAACTCCGCCATCCGCAGCGGCAGCTCGCGGTAGGAGCGCAACCGATCCCGGAAAATGAGCACGTGGCAGGGGCAGTTCATCGGCTTCAGCGCGAGGGTCGTGTCCTCGTCCTCGACCCGGGCGATGAACATGTTCTCCTTGTAGTTGTCCCAATGCCCGCTCGCTTCCCAAAGCCGGCGGTCCACCAGTTGCGGCGAGCGCACCTCCTGGTAGCCGTTCGCGTCCAAGCGGCGGCGCATGTAGTCCTCGGCGGCGCGATACAGCCGCCAGCCCTTCGGGTGCCAGAACACCGAGCCGGTCGCTTCCTCCTGGATGTGGAACAGGTCCATCTCGCGGCCGATGCGGCGATGGTCGCGGCGCTCGGCCTCCTCCAGCTGGTGCAGGTAGGCGTCGAGCTCCTTGCCGTCGCGCCAGGCGGTCCCGTAGATGCGGCTCAGCATGGCGTTGCGGTGGTCGCCGCGCCAATAAGCGCCCGCTACCTTCATCAGCTTGAACGCGGTGCCGACGTCCCCGGTGCCGCGCATATGCGGGCCGCGGCAAAGGTCGATCCAATTGCCTTGTTTATAGAACGTGATGACCTGGTCCGCCGGCAAATCGCGGATCAGCTCGGCCTTGTAGCGCTCTCCCCGTTCCTCGAAAAACCGGATCGCCTCGTCGCGGTCCCACACCTCGCGCTCGAACGGGCTGTTGCGGGCCACGATCTCCCGCATCTTGGCCTCGATGGCCGCGAAATCGTCCGGCTTGAACGGCTCGTTGCGGGCGAAATCGTAGTAGAAGCCGTTCTCGATCGGCGGCCCGATCGTCACCTGGGTGCCGGGGTAAAGCGCCTGCACCGCTTCGGCCAGCACGTGCGCGGTGTCGTGGCGGATCATCTCCAGCGCTTCCGGATCGCGCCTCGTGATGAAACGCAGGCTCGCGTCGTGCTCGATCGGCCGCGCCAGGTCCTGCAGCGCGCCGTCCACCTGCATCGCCAGCGCCGCCTTGGCGAGGCCCGGGCCGATCGCCGCCGCCACGTCCGTGCCGGTGACCGGCGCATCGAAGCGTCGGATCGAACCGTCGGGAAGGGTAATGGCGGGCATGGCGGGTTCCGTGTCGGATAGGAGGTTTTCAGGGCCGAACCGTATGGGCCTGCGGCAGCGCCGCCGCAACCCTTGCGAGCGGAAGGTCGGCCAGATGCGGCGCGCGCAGCACCTGCATGCGGCCGCGCGGCGCGGTCAGCGCCGGGTCGCTGCCGGCGCCGAACAGCACGACACCGGGGCAGCCGACCGCGGCGGCCAGGTGCATCGGCCCGGTGTCGTTGCCGACCGCGAACGCCGCCCCGGCGGCCAGGCCCGCCAGCTCCGGCAAGCTGGTCCGGCCGGTCAGGTCCACGGCGACCGGGCAGGCGCGGCGGATGGCATCGGCGAGCGGGCGCTCCGACGCGGCGCCGGCCACCACCGGCGTGAGCCCGAGCCCTTCCAGCAGCGCCGCCAGCTCGCCGAACTGTTCGGCCGGCCAGCGCTTGTCCGGCCGGTGCGCCGCGGCGCCGGGCACCAGCACCGCATAGGGCGGCGGCACGAACGGCGCCCGCCGGGTCAGCCAGCCCAGCTCCACCGGCGGCCCCGGCGGTACCCCCGCCATCGCCAGCTGGTCACGCTGCCGCTCGAGCGTGTGCATCGCGTTGCGGCCGGGATTGTCGTGCGGCAGGCTGGCGCCGGGGGCGATGCCGGACCAGGCCGGCCGGCCCGCAAGCGCATGATAGCGCGACGACCGGCCGCTGGTCTGCAGATCGTAGACGAGGTCGAACCCGCGCAGTTCGCGGCGCAGGGCCAGCACCCCGGGCAGGTTCCACCAGGACGGCCGCGCATCCACCCGGACCTCGTCGAACCACGGACTCGCCCCCAGCAGCCCGGCGAATGGCGGCGTCGTCAGCAGCGTGATGCGGTCGGCGGAATGATGGGCGCGGATGTCGGCGAACGGCTGGAACGCCAGCACCACGTCACCCAGCGCCCCGAGCTTGATCACGAGGACGTTCATGTCAGCCCCATGTCAGGCCGAACACAGCAGCTCGCGGTAGACGTCGAGCGTTGCCGCCTGCATCCGGGCGACCGTGTAGTATTCGAGCACGCTGGCGCGGGCCCGTGCCCCCAGCGCGGCGAGATCGTCCGGGCGCATCGCCAAGGCATGGTCGAGCACCGCCGCCAATGCCTGCGGGTCCCCCGGCGGCACGTGCCAGCCGGTAACGAGGTCCTGCACCGTCTCGGCCGCCCCGCCATGGTTGCTGGCGACGACGGCGCAGCCCATCGCCTGCGCCTCGATCACCGCGCGGCCAAAGCCCTCGGGCGCGGTGGACGCCGACACCGCGACGGTTGCCAGCTTCAGCGCGGCCGGCATGTCGTCGCAATGACCGACCAGGCGCAGGCGGTCCGCGACGCCGAGCCGGTGCGCGTGTTCGGTCAGCTCGCGCACGAAGCCCGGCCGGCCGTCGCCGAGCAGCACGCAGAGGGCGGTGTCGTGCTGCATCGCCGCCATCGCCCGGATCAGCACGCTCTGACCCTTCCAGCGGCTGAGCCGGGCCGGCAGCATCACCACCGGCGCCGCATCCGGCAGGCGCCAGGCGCGCGCCAGCCGGGCGATGCGGTCGCCCGAAACGGCGGCCGGGTCGAACAGCACCGGGTCCACGCCGCGCGGGATGACGCGGATGCGGGCCGGGTCGACCGCGTGGCGCTCGGCGACGAGGTCGGCGACGTAGCGGCTGATGGCGATCACCCGCTCGCCGCGCGCCATCACCGCATTATAGGCGCGCTTGCCCGGCCCGTTCTCGGAATACGGCGCGTGGTAGGTGGTCAGGAAATGCGCGCCGGTCCGTCGGGCAGCGAGCCAGGCGGACCAGGCCGGCGCCCGCGACCGGGCGTGGACGATGCCGACCTGTTGCGACTGCACGAGCCCGGCCAGCCGGCCGACGTTGCGCCAGATCGTCAGCGGGTCCTTGCCCGCAAGCGGCATCGTGACATGCCGCCCCCCTGCCCGCTCGACCGCGCCGACCAGGCGTCCGCCGGCGCTCGCCACCAGCGCGCGGCCGCCGGCGCCGGCGATGGCCTGCGCCATCTCGACCGTGCCGCGCTCCACCCCGCCGGCCTCGAGCCGCGGCAACACTTGGAGGATGGTGGTCTCGGGTGGGAGCGACGCCATCGCGGCGCTATACCATGCACAGGTACAAGGACCATCCGATGCAGCATGACCGGCTCGACCGCGGCGACGGCATCCACCTGGCCTGGGCGCACACAACCGGCCGCGGCCCGACCACGGTGTTCCTGCCGGGGTTCCGCAGCGACATGACCGGATCGAAGGCGCTGGCGGTCGAGGCCTGGTGCGCGGAGCGCGGCACGGCCTGCCTGCGGCTCGACTATTCCGGGCACGGCGCGAGCGAGGGTGCCTTCACCGACGGCACTATCGGCCGCTGGGCGGCCGACGCCTTGCTGCTGATCGACCGGCTGACGACGGGGAAGCTGGTGTTGGTCGGTTCCAGCATGGGCGGCTGGATCATGCTGCTGCTCGCGCTGGCGCGGCCCGAGCGGATGGCCGGCCTGATTGGCATCGCCGCCGCCCCCGACTTCACCGAGGACCTGATGTGGGACGCGCTGATGCCGGCCGAGCGCGAGCGGTTGCGCCAGGACGGCATGCTGTTGGTACCGTCCCAATACGGCGAGCCCACGCCGATCACGCTGCGGTTGATCGAGGAAGGGCGCGACCACCTGCTGCTGCGCGGCCCGCTCCGGATCGGCTGCCCGGTGCGGCTGCTGCACGGGCAACGGGATCCGGACGTGCCGTGGGAAACGTCGCTGCGGCTGGCGGAGCGGGTGGAGAGCGCCGACGTGCAGCTGACGCTGATCAAGGACGCCGAGCACCGCCTGTCGCGCGAGGGGGACCTCGCGGTGCTGCGGCGGCTGCATGCGGAGCTGGTGTTTTAAGGCCAGGGCGCTCCCTCCGTGGTCATTCCACCTCTCTGAATTTATACAGTCGGAACCTTGGACCACTCCGCCATGGACCCGCTGGGGCGAGGCGCCCCAGACCTTCGGGCCTAGGACTCGGCTTGCAGGATCGCCCGCAAACCTTCCCGGTAGGTCGGATAGCGCCAGGCAATCCCAAGGCGCGCTTGCGTCTTGCGGCTGGCGACGCGGCGGTTCTCGGCCCAGAAGCTGCGGCCCATCGGGCTCATTGCGGCCAGCGCTTCCTCGTACGGCACCAGCGGCGGTTCCGGCGCGCCGAGCAGGCGGGCGGCGAAGGCGGCGACGTCGGCGTTGGTGGCGGGCTCGTCGTCGGCGAGGTTCAGCACGCGCACCTCCGGAGCCCGCTGCTGCGCCATGGCCGCCAGCACCGCTTGGGCGATGTCGTCGCGATGGATGCGGCCGAACAGGTGGTCGGGCTTGTCTACCCGGCGCGCCGTGCCGTCGCGCACGTCGTCGAGCACCGAGCGGCCCGGCCCGTAGATGCCGGCGACGCGAAACAGGTCCACCCGGGCGGACGGGAACGCGGCGGCCCATTGCCGCTCGGCGGCGGCGCGGCGCTGTCCACGCGGCCCGGTCGGCGCCGCCGGCGTGTCCTCGTCCACCCAGGCGCCGCCGCGGTCGCCGTAGACGCCCGTGGTAGACAGCATCCCGGCCCAGACCGGACGTCCGGGCGCCGGGCCGAAGCGAGCCAGCGCCGGGTCACCGTCTTCGCCGGGCGGCGCGGTCTGCAGCACATGGGTCGCCTGTTGCAAGGCAGGGCCGGCGTCGTCGAAAGCGACCAGCCGGACACCGGGGGGTGCCGTGAGCCGGTCTGGGTTGCGGCTGGTGGCGGTGACCGACGCGCCTGCCACGACAGCCCGCCGGGCGATCTCGGTACCGGTGTAGCCGAGGCCAAAAATGAGCAGCTGCATTGCGTCCATCAGGTAGGGTTCCCTCGTTGCCGCCCAGATAGGCTGCGTCTAGATT
The DNA here is from genome assembly GCA_963792675.1 of uncultured Alphaproteobacteria bacterium. GTDB lineage: Bacteria > Pseudomonadota > Alphaproteobacteria > Acetobacterales > Acetobacteraceae > JBBROS01. The sequence goes on along the minus strand of CAWBWT010000002.1, from coordinate 1,649,465 downwards.
GCCGGCGTCCATGTGGAAACGCACCGCGCTCTTGAGCGGCTTTGCCGTGTTGCTGGCTGGTTCGCCGGCACATCATGCCGCCGCGGCCGAGCGGGACGCAGGGAGCAACGGGGCGCTGCCGCTGCCGCCGGTTCCACCCCGCATCGCCGAGGGCGAGGATTACGACCATTGCCTCGGCATGCTCGGCCCCGACCCGAGCGGCGCCCGTGATTTCGCCGACGCCTGGGTTGCGACCGGCGGCGGTGACGGCGCGCTGCATTGCTTGGGCCTGGCGCACATCGCGCTCGGCAACCCGGCCCTCGGCGCCGATGAGATGGAGCAACTCGCGCGCACCAGCCAAGCGCCGCTGGCGGCCAGGGCCAGCATCTACGGACAGGCCGGGCAGGCCTGGATGATGGCCGGGGCGCCGGACCGAGCGCTGGCGTCCACGACGCTCGCGCTGTCCATGCTGCCCGACGATCCCGACCTGCTGATCGACCGGTCGCTTGCCGAAGCCAACCTCGAGCGCTACCGGGACGTCGTGGACGACCTCGACCATGCGCTCGAGCTGGAGCCGAGGCGGGTGGAGGCGCTGGTGTTCCGGGCGGCGGCCCGGCGTCATCTCGACCAGCTCGATGCGGCGCGCGACGACATCGACCGCGCCTTCGCGCTGGATCCGGAGAACCCCGACGCGCTGCTCGAGCGCGGCATCCTGCGGCAGCGCCGTGGCGACCGCAGCGGCGCCCGGCAGGATTGGGAGCAGGCGATCAAGCTGTCGCCCGACAGCGCAACCGGCGATCTCGCGCAACAGAACCTGGCGCTGCTGGATGCCGGGCCGGAACGGCGCTAGAAGGCATCCCATTATTGATGGAGCGAACAAGGCATGGCCTTGAAGGGTAGTACATTCGAAGACCGGCGCAACGCCGCGGCGGACGCCAAGAAGGCGCTGGTTGAGCGGTTCAAGTCACGTCCTCCCGCCGATGATCCCGAGGTGCTGGCGCGGGCCGCCGAACGCCGGGCGATTGCCGAGGCGCGGGACGCGCGGCAGGCCGAGCGGGCGCGGCAGAAGGCGCTGGAAGACCAGGCCCGCGCCAAGGAGGACGAGGCGCGCAAGGCGGCCGAAGCCGCCGCGGCCGCCGAAGCCGAGGCGAAGGCCGCCGAGCAAGCCGCCCGCGACGAGGCCATCCGGGCCGAGCGCAAGGCCGCCCGCGATGCCAAGTACGCGGCACGGAAGGCACGCAGGTAGTCACCTGCCCGCCTCGGCAGCGAGGCGGGCACCCCGGATCGTGAAGCGAATCGAGATTGCGGCCGTTGTGTTCGCTGATTAGAACATAACGCGAACATGCCCTACGTCGAACTCCAGCTCGCCACCAATTACAGCTTCCTCCGCGGCGCTTCGCATCCGGAGGAGCTGTTCGCGCAGGCCGCCGCCTATGGAATGTCGGCGGTGGGCGTCACCGACCGGAACAGCGTCGCCGGCCTGGTGCGCGCCTGGGAAGCGGCGAAAACGACCGGGGTCCGCCTGGTCGCCGGCACGCGGCTCGAGCTGGTGGATGGCGCCGCGCTGCTCGCCTACCCGACCGACGTCGCGTCGTGGTCGCGGCTGTGCCGGCTGCTGACGCTGGGCAAGGGCCGCGCCGGCAAGGGCGGATGCCTGCTGGACTGGGACGATCTAGCGACCGGCGGCGCCGGGCTGCTGTATGCGCTGGTGCCGGACGAGCCCGATGCGCAGCTCGCGGTCTGGCTCGCCCGCCTCGCCGCCGACGCGCCCGGGCGCGCCTACCTCGCCGGCAGCTTCCGCTTCCGGCCCGGCGACGCGGTGCGCATGTACCGGCTGGACGAGATGGGCCAGGCCGCCGGCATCCCGCTGCTGGCGACCGGGGACGTGCTGTATCATCACCCGGACCGCCGCATGCTGCAGGACGTCATGACCTGCATCCGCGAGGGCTGCACCATCGACGCCGCCGGGTTCCGGCTGGAGCACCATGGCGAGCGCCACCTCAACCCGCCGGAGCGGATGGCGCAGCTGTTCGTGCACCACCCGGACGCGATCGCGCGCACGGAGGAGCTGGTGGCGCGCTGCGGCTTCGACCTCGGCGACCTGCGCTACCAGTACCCGACCGAAAGCGACGACCCGGCCGAACCGGCCCAGGCGACGCTGGAGCGGCTGACCTGGGCGGGCGCGACCACGCGCTATCCGGCCGGACTGCCCGACAACGTCGCCGCCCAGCTCCGGCATGAGCTGACGCTGATCGGGCAACTCGATTACGCGCCTTACTTCCTGACGGTGAACAGCATCGTGGGGGAAGCGCGGCGGCGCGGCATCCTGTGCCAGGGCCGCGGCTCGGCGGCGAACTCGGCGGTGTGCTGGGTGCTGGGCGTCACCAGCATCGACCCGACCGCGTCCGGCCTGCTGTTCGAGCGCTTCGTTTCGGCCGAACGGCACGAGCCGCCCGACATCGACGTGGATTTCGAGCACGAGCGGCGCGAGGACGTGATCCAGTGGGTGTACGAGCATTACGGCCGCACCCGCGCCGCGCTATGCGCCACCGTGATCCGCTACCGCGCCCGCGGCGCCATGCGCGAGGTCGGCAAGGTGCTGGGCCTGACCGAGGACGTGACTGGGGCGCTCAGCAGCCAGGTCTGGGGCTGGAGCGAGGACGGGGTCGGCGAGGAGCACGCGGCGGCGCTCAACCTCAACCTCGAGGACCGCCGGCTGCGCCTGGCGCTGGATCTGGCGAAGCAGCTAATCGGCTTTCCCCGCCATCTGGGCACCCACCCCGGCGGCTTCGTGCTGACACGGGCGCCGCTCGCCGACCTGGTGCCGATCGAGCCGGCGACCATGCAGGACCGGCAGATCATCGAGTGGGACAAGGACGACATCGACGCGCTGCGCTTCATGAAGGTCGATGTGCTGGGCTTAGGCATGCTCGGCTGCATGCGCCGTGCCTTCGACCTGCTGCAGGACCATCGCGGGATCCGCCACGACCTCGCCAGCATCCCGCAGGGCGACGCGGCGACGTTTGCGATGATCCAGCAGGCCGACACGCTCGGCACCTTCCAGATCGAGAGCCGGGCGCAGATGTCGATGCTGCCGCGGATGAAACCCCGCACCCTGTACGACCTCACCATCCAGGTCGCGATCGTACGCCCCGGGCCGATCCAGGGCGACATGGTGCATCCCTATCTCCGCCGCCGCGAGGGCAAGGAGCCCGTGGACTATCCCACCCCCGAACTAGAGCGGGTCCTGTCGAAAACGCTGGGCGTGCCGCTGTTCCAGGAGCAGGCGATGCAGGTGGCGATCCAATGCGCCGGGTTCACGCCGGGCGAGGCGGACCAGCTCCGCCGGGCGATGGCGACGTTCAAGCTGACCGGCGGGGTCAGCCATTTCAAGGACAAGCTGATCGGCGGCATGGTGGCACGCAACTACACCGCCGAGTTCGCCGAACGCACCTTCTCCCAAATCGAGGGGTTCGGCAGCTACGGCTTCCCGGAAAGCCACGCCGCGAGCTTCGCCATCATCGCCTATGCCTCGTCATGGCTGAAGTGCCACCACCCCGAGGTGTTCTGCGCCGCGCTGCTGAACAGCCAGCCGATGGGGTTCTACGCCCCGGCGCAAATCGTCCGCGACGCCCGCGACCATGGCGTGGAGATCCGGCCGGTGGACGTGAACCACTCGCGCTGGGACTGCACCTTGGAGCCGGCCCGGGGGAAATACCTGGCCGTCCGCCTCGGCCTCCGGATGGTGAAGGGGCTCTCGGAGCTGCACGGCGTGGCCTTGGTGGCGTGCCGCGGCGAGCATCCTTATGCGACACTGGAAGAAGCCTGGCGGCGGGCGCAGGTGCCGGTGGCGGCGCTCGAGCGGCTGGCGGAGGCGGACGGGTTCGGCTCGATGCGGCTCGACCGGCGCGGCGCGATCTGGGCGATCCGGGCGCTGGCCGACGAAGCGCTGCCGCTGTTCGCCGCCGCCGACCGCGACGGCATGCCGCAACCGGAGGTCGTCGAGCCGCCGGTCGAACTGGAGCCGATGCGCCCCGGCCGGATGGTGGTGGAGGATTACGGCAGCGTCGGCCTGACGCTGCGGGAACACCCGGTGTGCGTTCGTGCGCGACGACCTGGCGGCGCAGGGGATGATCCGCTGCGCCGACTTGGCCGACAGCAAGGACGGTCGCCGGGTCGTGGTGCCCGGCTTGGTGCTGGTGCGCCAGAAGCCGGGCTCGGCCAAGGGGGTGATGTTCATCACGATCGAGGACGAGACCGGCATCGCCAACCTGATCGTCTGGCCCTCCATCTTCGAGCGCCAGCGCCGCCTGGTGTTGAGCGCCAGCATGATCGCCTGCCACGGCCGGGTGCAGCGCGAGGGCGGCGTGATCCACGTGGTGACGGAGCGGCTGAGCGACCTGTCCGCGCTGCTGCGCCAGGTGGGCGAGCGCGACTTCAATCCGACCACCGGCCGCGGCGACGAAGCCAAGCACGGCGGCACCCCGGACGCTCGGCAGAACCCGAAGCACCGCCCGCGCGACATCTACTGCCCGGAGCGGCTCTCGACGGGGATCAAGGTGCCGACGCGGGATTTCCGTTAGCGCGGGACTCTGCCCCGAACCCCGCTGGGGCCCGCGGCCCCAGACCCGCCCTACTCCCCCAGCAAGTGAACTACCACCTCACGCCGATGCGGGCGGTCGCGGTGCTCGAACAGGTAGATGCCCTGCCATGTTCCCAACACCGGCGCACCGTCGGCCACCGGGATGCTCAACCCGCTCTGGGTCAGCGCCGTCCGCAAATGCGCCGGCATGTCGTCCGGCCCCTCGTCGTCGTGGCGATAGCGCCCACGCACATGCGGCGCCAACCCGGCAAAGAAATCCTGCAAATCCGCCCGCACGTCCGGGCTGGCATTCTCCTGCACCAGCAGCGACGCCGACGTGTGCCGGCACCACAGCGTCAGCAGCCCGGCGCCGATCCCCTGCCCCGCCACCCAGCGCCGCACCGCCGCGGTGAACTCCACCAGGCCCGGCCCGCGCGTCTCCACCACCAGCGTCTGCTGCGCCTGCCTCACGGGACAGCGGCCCGCACGGGCACCACCGAGACGCTGTTGTAGGGGCTGCCGCCGGTGCTCAACGCCTTCGTCGACCACACCAAGTAGACCAGCGTCTGCTTGTCGGCATCCCACATGCGGGTGACGCGAATTTCCTTGAACAGCCAGTTGGCCGACGCGCCGAACACCACCTCGTTCTCCGGCAGCTTGTCGGCGAGTTTCACCGGGCCGGTAGCCCGGCAGGCGATGCTGAATCGGCTGGGGTCGGTGGCTAGGCCGATCGAACCCTTGATGCCGCCGGTCTCGGCCCGTGACAGGTAGCAGCTCACCCCCTGCGCCTTGGGGTCGTCGTAGCGGTCCACCACGATGCGATCGTTGCGCCCGACGACCCGGAATGTGGTGCTCACGTCGCCGATCCGCTGCGGATCGTCGGACGCGGCGAGCGCGGGGGTGGACAGCAGCAGCAGGCCGGCGAGCAGGGCGCGCATGGGCGAATTCCTTGTTGTCGGTGTCGAGGCGAACGCCTGGCGCATGGCACCGTTCCGGCTGCTGCGCGACAAATGGACCCCTCCCCATCCGTCGGATGGTGCGCCGCGCCGCATTGCTGCTCATATCCCATGCGAAGGAGCCGCCATGACCCAGTCCCTCAACACCCTGTCCGACGGCCTCGCCGACGTGGTGGCCGCCGCCGCGCCCGGCCTCGTGACCCTTTATCCTGGCACCCGCGCCCAGCGCACTGGCTTCGCCTGGCAGCCCGGCATCGTCGTCACAAGCGAGCAGAACCTGCCGCGCGACACCGAAATCGCCGCCATCCTGCCCGGCGGCGCCCGGGCCTCGGCAACCATGGCCGGGCGCGACCCCGGCACCAACGTCGCGGTGTTGAAGCTCGCGATCGAGCCGCCCGGATTGAACGACGCGCTGCCGCGCACCGGCGGCCTGGCCCTCGCACTCGGCAGCGCCGAGGGCGAGCCGGTCGCGTCCATGGGCATGATCCACCTCGTCGGCCCGGCCTGGGACAGCATGGCGGGCGGCACCATCGACCGGCTGATCCGCCTGGATATGCGCCTGTCGCCGATTGCCGAGGGCGGGCCGGTACTGGACGCAGCCGGCGGGCTGCTGGGCATGTCCACCTTCGGGCCGCGCCGGCGGGTATTGGTGATCCCGGCGGCGACGGTGCGCCGGGTGCTGCCGGGCCTGATGGAGGGCCGGGCGGTGCGCGGCTGGCTCGGCCTCGGGCTACAGCCGGTCGGGCTGACGGCGGCGATGCAGGCGGTGGCCGGGCGCGACGCCGGGCTGATGGTGGTGAGCCTCGCCCCGCGCGGCCCCGCCGAGCAGGCCGGCGTGCTGCCGGGGGACATCCTGCTCGACGTTAACGGGGCCGCCGCGCCGCATCCGCGCGCCGTGGCGCGCTCGCTTTCGACCACCGCGGTGGGTGCTACGGTGCCGCTACGCTTGCTGCGCGGGGGCGCGCCGATCGACCTGCCTGCCACGATAGCGGCGAGGCCCGCGGCATGATCGGGCTCGCCAGCCGCCACAGCCTCGACGCGCTGTTCGTGGCCGTCCTCGCCGAGGACCCGGTCCGCGCCGCCGACCTCGCCGCCCGCGTGGCGCTGGCCGGCCACACGCTGGTCGAAGAGCCCGCCGATGCGGAGCTGGTGCTGGCCGACGCCGACAGTGCGGTGGCGCCGGAGTTGCCGGTGCTGCGCATGGGGCCGGGCGGCTCGGTGCCGACCGAGCTGTCGCCGCTGCAGCTCGACGCCGCCTTGCGCGCGGTGGCGGCCGGCCTGCGGGTCAGCCTGCCGACCCCGCCGGACGGCTTTGCCGCCGCCAGCGAAGCCCGCCCGCCCTTGACGCCACGCGAGCTGGAGATCCTCGCCTGCCTCGGCGAGGGGCTCAGCAACAAGGCGGTGGCACGCCGGCTCGGCATCAGCGCGCATACCGTCAAGTTCCACTTGGAGGCGGTATTCGCCAAGCTCGGCGCCAGCAGCCGGGCGGACGCGGTCGCGCGGGGCTTGCGGGGTGGGCTGATCCTCCTGTAGCCCCGCCCCATGGCAAAGGTGGTTTCCGTCGCGGCAAGCGGCGTGCATGGGTTCAGCAAGCAGGTGCAGCCGGCAATCCGGCTGCTGGCCGGGCTGGGGGTTGCGGACGACGCGCATCAGGGGGTGACGGTGAAGCACCGCTCCCGAGTGGCGCGCGACCCGACCCAGCCGAACCTGCGGCAAGTGCACCTCGTGCATGCCGAGCTGTTTGCGGAGCTTGCCGCCAAGGGCTTCGCGGTCGGGCCCGGCGACGTCGGCGAGAACGTGCTGACGGAGGGCATCGATCTGCTCGGCCTCCCGCGCGGCACCCGACTGCGGCTCGGCGAGGCGTTGGTGGAGGTGACCGGGCTGCGCAATCCGTGCAAGCAGCTCGACGAGTTTCAGCCCGGTCTGATGGCCGCCACCCTGGATCGCGACGATGCCGGTGGCCTCGTGCGCAAGGCCGGGGTGATGGCGGTGGTGCTCGAGGGCGGCACCGTCCGCGTGGGCGACCCAATCGGCGTCGAGCTCCCGGCGCGGCACGAGGCGCTGGCGCCGGTCTGAGGGCAACTCGGCAGGTGCCGTGGCGCTATGATCGGCAACCACACGGAGATGAGAGATGAGCGACAACCCGCTGGAAAGCTCGCCCGAACGCGACGCCCTGATCGAACAACGCGCCCGTGAGCTGCGGGACGCGGCTGGCGGCGTGGGGTCGATGGAGGATTACCGGGAGCGCGCCGACGAGCTGGTGCGGATGGAGATGGCTGGCGCCACCGCGCAGATGCCGATCGAGCAGCCCGACCGGGTCGAGGAGGCCTCCATCCAGGAGAACCTCGGCGAGTTCCCAGGCGGCAGCTCGGTCGCCGACCAAGGCGACTGGCGCGAAACGCCGATGACGCGCGACGAGCTGAAGCACGAGGACGAGGCGCAGCCGGATCACGGCAAGACGCCGTAACGGCGGCGATCCTCTCCACTCCACGTCATCCCCGGACTTGATCCGGGGATCTGCCGCTGGCGCCCGTGAGAGATGGCCGGATCAAGTCCGGCCATCGACGTGCTCGGAGTTCGCCCCGTCAGCCGGGTGAGAGATGGCCGGATCACGTCCGGCCATGACGTGCTGGAGTTTGCCCCGTCAGCCGGGTGAGGATGGCCGGACCAAGTCCGGCCATGACGTCACGTTGGCGTCCCTTCGGGCGCCTTCAGCGTACCCGAAGCGCCGCCTGGGCCAGCGTGTCCAGCGCGGACAGGAAGCGGGACCGATCGGCCTTGGTCATCGGCGCGTTGCCGCCGCCGCCGGCGCCGATCTCGCGCAAGTAGCGCGCCACCTCTCGCCCGGCCAACGCATTGCCGATGTTGGCTTCCGACCAGACGTGCCCCGTGTGCGACAACGCCCGGGCGCCGGCGGCGAGGCAGCGGGAGGCGAGCGGGATGTCGGCGGTGACGCAGATGTCGCCCGGGCCGATCCGCTCGGCGATCCAGTCGTCGGCAGCGTCGGGCGTGTCGGCGACGATCACCATCTCGACGTTCGGCAAGCCGGGCGGGCGGATCGGGCGGGAGCCGTTCGACACCACCTTGACCGGCAGGTTCAGCCGGGTCGCAACGCGGAACGCCTCATCGCGCACCGGACAGGCGTCGGCGTCGATGAACAGAGTCGTGCCGGCGAGGCGCGCCGACTGCGACATCAGGCGGCCAGCTTGTCCAGCTCCCGCACCACCGCCTCGCCCATCACCGACGTGCCGACCTTGGCCATGCCAGGCGCCATCACGTCGGCGGTGCGCAGCCCGCTCGCCAGCACCTTGGTGCAGGCGCGCTCGATCAGCGCCGCCTCCTCCTCGAGGTCGAACGAGTAACGCAGCAGCATGGCAAAGCTCAGCATCTGCGCCATCGGATTGGCCACGCCCTTGCCGGCGATGTCGGGCGCGCTGCCGTGGATCGGCTCGTAAAGCGCGTGCCGCCGCCCGGACGCATCCGGCGCGCCCAAGGTTGCCGACGGCAACATGCCGAGCGAGCCGGTCAGCATACTGGCGAGGTCGGACAGCAGATCGCCGAAGATGTTGCTGGTGACGATGACGTCGAACTGGCGCGGGTTGCGCACGAGCTGCATGGCGCAGTTGTCCGCATACATGTGCGACAGCTCGAGATCCGGATACTCGCGCGCATGCAGCGCGGTGACGACGCGGCGCCAGAACAGGCCGCTTTGCATCACGTTGGCCTTCTCCACCGACGTCACCCTTCCCTGCCGCTTCTGCGCGAGGTCGAAGGCGACGCGGGCCACGCGCTCGATCTCGCGCGTGGTATAGGTCTCGGTGTCGAAGCCGCGCTCCTGCCCGTCGCCGAGCTTCTCCACCCCGCGCGGCTCGCCGAAGTAGATGCCGCCGGTGCTTTCCCGCACGATCATCAAATCGAGCCCGCGCACCACGTCGGGCTTCAGCGTGCTCGCGTCCACCAGCGGCTCCAGCACGGTGGCCGGGCGCAGATTGGCGAACAGGTCGAGTTCCTTGCGCAGCCGCAGGATCGCGAGCTCGGGCCGCATGTCGAAGCCGAGCTTGTCCCAGCGCGGGCCGCCGACCGAGCCGAACAGCACCGCATCGGCCGACTTCGCCGCGGCGATCGTCTCGTCGCTGATGGGCGTGCCGCGCTCATCGATGCAGGCGCCGCCGACGAGGTCCTCGGTGATGTCGAAGGTGACGCGCCGGCGCCGGTCCATCCAGTCGATGACCCGGCGCACTTCCCGCATCACCTCGGGACCAACCCCGTCGCCCGGCAGGACGAGCAGTTTCTTGTTCGACGCCACGGCGGTCTCCCCTTCCCCGCTTGCAGATGGTGACGTCATGGCCGGACTTGATCCGGCCATCTCGTCCCGAACGGCGCGAGGAAGTTCCGCGGGCGAGAGATGCCCGGGTCGAGCCCGGGCATGACATATTGTGAGGTGGTCCTAGCTAGACGGCGATCGCCGGCATCCAGTCGGGCCGCTTGCCCTCGAACGTGTCGATCGCCGCGGCGCGCTGCATGGTTTGGCCGATGTCGTCCAGCCCGTTCAGCAGCAGATGCTTGCGGAACGGGTCGATGGTAAACGGGATCTCCTCGCCGCTGGGCCGGATCACCACCTCGCGGGCCAGATCGACCGTGAGCCGCGCGTTGCCGCCCAACTTCGCGTCTTCCATCAGCCGATCGCAGACCTCGCGCGGCAGGGCAATGGGAAGAATCCCGTTCTTGAAGCAGTTGGTGTGGAAGATGTCGGCGAAGCTCGGCGCGATCACGCAGCGGATGCCGAAGTCGAGCAGCGCCCAGGGCGCATGCTCGCGCGACGAGCCGCAGCCGAAGTTCTCGTGCGCGATCAGCACCTCGGCGTGGCGATACGGCTCGGTGTTGAGCACGAACTCCGGCCGCTCCGCGCCGCTGCCGTCGAAGCGCAGCGTATCGAACAGGTGCACGCCGAGCCCGGTCCGCTTGATCGTCTTCAGGAACCGCGCCGGGATGATCTTGTCGGTGTCGACGTTGGCAAGCGGCAGCGGCGCCGCGACGCCGGTCAACGTGGTGAAGGCCTGCATCACCCCAGCTCCCTGACGTCGGTCAGCTTGCCTGTCACCGCCGCCGCGGCGGCCATGGCCGGCGACAGCAGGTGGGTGCGGCCGCCCGGCCCCTGCCGGCCCTCGAAGTTGCGGTTGCTGGTGCTGGCGCAGCGCTGGCCCGGCGTCAGCTTGTCGGGGTTCATGCCGAGGCACATGCTGCACCCGGCCTCGCGCCACTCGAACCCGGCCTCCTTCATGACGACGTCGAGCCCCTCGGCCTCCGCCTGCAGCTTCACAACACCACTGCCGGGCACGACCATGGCGCGCACGCCGGGCGCCACGTGGCGGCCGCGCGCCACGGCGGCGGCGGCGCGGATATCCTCGATGCGGCCATTCGTGCAGCTGCCGATGAACACCACGTCCACCGGCACCTCGGACAACTTCTGGCCGGGCGTCAGCGCCATGTAATCCAGCATTCGCCGCATCTGCGTCCGCTGCGCCTCGTCGGCGACGCCCTCGGGGTCCGGCACGGTGCCGCCGATCGGCATCACCGCCTCGGGGTTGGTGCCCCAGGTCACCATCGGCTGGATGCTGGCGGCGTCGATCTCGACCACGGTGTCGTAATGCGCGCCCTCGTCGGAGGGCAGCGTGCGCCAGTACTCGATGGCGCGGTCCAACGCCTCGCCCTGCGGCGAAAACGGCTTGCCGCGCAGGTACTCGAAGGTGGTGTCGTCGGGCGCGATCATCCCGGCACGGGCGCCGGCTTCGATGCTCATGTTGCACACCGTCATGCGCCCGGCCATGTCGAGGCCGCGGATGGCGCTGCCGCCATACTCGATCACGTGGCCGGTGCCGCCGGCGGTGCCGATGCGACCGATGATCGCCAGCACGACGTCCTTCGCGGTGATCCCGGCGTGCGAGCGTGCCCTCGACCCGAACCAGCATGTTCTTGGCCGGCTTCTGCAGCAGCGTCTGGGTGGCGAGCACGTGCTCCACCTCCGACGTGCCGATGCCGAATGCCAGCGCGCCCATCGCGCCATGCGTGCTGGTGTGGCTGTCGCCGCAGACGATGGTGAAGCCGGGCAGGCTGATGCCCTGCTCCGGGCCGATGATGTGGACGATGCCCTGGCGCGCATCCATCAGCGGGAAATACGGCACGCCGAACTCGGCGACGTTGCGCTCCAGCGTCTCGACCTGGATGCGGCTTTCCTCTTCCTTGATGCCGAGGCGGCGGTCGCTGGTGGGGACGTTGTGGTCCACCACCGCGATGGTGCCCTCCGGGCGGCGCACCCGGCGATTGGCAAGTCGGAGGCCTTCGAAGGCTTGCGGGCTGGTCACCTCGTGCACGAGATGCCGGTCGATGTACAGCACGCAGGTGCCGTCCTCGAGACGGTCGACCACGTGGCTGTCCCACACCTTGTCGAAGAGCGTACGCGCCATCGCTGTCCTCTTTCCCGTTGGGTCCTACTCGGTGACGTCGGCCGACGCGGTGGTGACGGTCGGCGGCGCACCGGGCAGCGTGGTTTCGCGCACGTCGCGGGCGCGCTCGGCGATGCGGGCCGACTTGCCGCTGCGGCCGCGCAGGTAATACAGCTTGGCCCGGCGCACGTCGCCGCGGCGCATCACCTGGATCTCGGCAATGGTCGGCGCGTAAAGCGGGAACACGCGCTCGACGCCTTCGCCGTAGCTGATCTTGCGCACAGTGAAGTTGCTGCTGATGCCCTTGTTCGAGCGTGCGATGCAGACGCCCTCATAGGCCTGGATGCGGGTCCGCTCGCCCTCGACGACGCGCACCATCACCTTCACGGTGTCGCCGGCGCGGAAGTTGGGCACGGCACGGGCGGCGGTGAGCTTGGCGATCTGCTCCGCCTCGAGCGTCTGGATGATGTTCATCGGACTGTCCTTTCGAATGATCGTGTTACGGCTGCGTTGCCGTGCTGTCCATGTGCGCGCGCCACAGATCGGGCCTGCGCGCGCGGGTGAGTTGTTCCGACTGGTCGCGCCGCCAGGCGGCGATAGCGCCGTGGTGGCCGCTCAGCAGCACGTCGGGCACGGCCCGCCCCTGCCAATCGGCCGGCCGGGTGTAGTGCGGGTACTCCAGCAGGTGATGCGAGAAGCTCTCGTCCTCGGCGCTGGCGCCGGCGCCCATGACGCCGGGCAGCAAGCGCACGCAGGCGTCGAGCAGCACCAGCGCCGGCAGTTCGCCGCCCGATAGCACGTAGTCGCCGATGCTGACTTCCTCGACGCCGCGGGCGTCCAGCACGCGCTGGTCCACCCCCTCGTAGCGGCCGCAGATCAGCGTGACGCCGGGGCCGGCGGCCAAGGCCCGCACCCGGTCCTGGCGCAGCGGGGTGCCGCGCGGGGACAGGTAGATCAGCGGCCGGGAGTCGGCGTCGCCAATGGCGGCATCGAGCACGTCGGGGCGCATCACCATGCCGGCGCCGCCGCCGAACGGGGTGTCGTCCACGCTGCGATGCCGGTCGGCCGCCGCCGCGCGGATGTCGCGCACCTCAAGCGACCACAGCCCGCCTGCCTGCGCCCGCCCGGCCAAGGACAGGCCGAGCGAACCCGGGAACATGTCCGGAAACAAGGTCAGCACGGTGGCGCGCCAGGTCACGGATGCGCCTCCGTCTCGACGTTGGCCGAGGCCGGCACCACGATCTCGTCCGGCACCGCCACCACCAGCCGCCCGGCGGCGACGTCGATCTCCGGCACGCAGGCGCGGGTGAACGGCACGATCAGCGGCTGCCCGGCGGCGCCCGCGATCTCGATCGAGGTGCCGGCGCCGTAATCGTGCACCGTCAGCACGGTACCCAGCGCCGCTCCGGCCGAATCGACGGCCGCGAGGCCCACGAGGTCGGAGAGGTAAAACTCCTCCTCGTCTGGCGGCGGCAGGCGGTCGCGCTCGACATACAGGCGCAGGTTGGTGAGCTTTTCCGCCGCCGTGCGATCCGCCACCGCCCGGCCCTGTGCGTCGGTCAATTGCGCCACGCCCTCGCCGCGCCAGGCCAGCGTCCAGCGTCCGCCGCGGTCGTCCAGCAGCGGCGCATACTCGGCCAGGCTGGCCGGGTCGGCGGCGTAGCTGTGCACGTGCAGCAGCCCCCGCACCCCGTGCGGACGGCCGATCACGCCCAGCAGGATGCGCCGGTCACCCAAGTCAGGCTGCTGCGGCGGCGGCGGCCTTGGCCGCGCGTTCCTGCGCCTTCTTCTTCGGCGCCGACTGGTGCGGCTGCTCGCGGTACACCGGCATCGGCGCCAGCCCGGCATGGCCGAGGAACTTCGCCACCCGCTCCGTGGGTTGCGCGCCCTGGCTGATCCAATGCGTGATGCGCTCGCCTTGCAAGCGAACGCGTTCCTGATGCTCTGCCGGCAGCATCGGGTTGTAGCTGCCGACCTTCTCGAGGAAGCGGCCATCGCGGGCCGAGCGGCTGTCGGCGATCACGATGTGGTAGTACGGCCGCTTCTTGGCGCCGGCGCGAGCGAGACGGATCTTCAGGGACATTCGGCTTCCTTCGTTACGATTGCATTAATAGGGACGGCGCTGCTGCATCGACTTGGGCATCAGCGCGGACATGCCCTGCCGCATCAGCCCTTTCTGACCCAGCTTGCCCATGCGCTTCATCATCGTGGACATGTCGTCGAACTGCTTCAGCAGCTTGTTGACTTCCTGCACCGACGTGCCCGACCCGGCGGCGATGCGCTTCTTGCGGCTCGCCTTGATGACGTCGGGCGTCTTGCGCTCGCGCTTGGTCATCGAGGAGATGATCGCCGCCTGGCGCTTCAGCACCGTGGTGTCGAGCTTCGCGTCCTCGAGCTGCGCCTTCATCTTGCCGACGCCGGGCAGCATGCCGAGGATGCCGGACAGGCTGCCCATCTTGGTGATCTGCTTCAACTGGTTGGCGTAGTCCTCGAGGTCGAATTTGCCGCTCATCATGCGGCGGGCCATCTTCTCGGCCTCTTCCTCGTCGATCGTCTCGCTGGCCTTCTCGACCAAGCCGACGATGTCGCCCATGCCGAGGATGCGGCCGGCGACGCGCTCCGGGTGGAATTCCTCCAGCGCGTCGAGTTTTTCCCCGGACCCGGTCAGCTTGATCGGCGCGCCGGTGATCTGCCGCATCGACAGCGCAGCGCCGCCGCGGGCGTCGCCGTCCATGCGGGTCATGACGATGCCGGTGATGCCGAGCGCGTCGTTGAACGCCTTCGCGGTGTTGACCGCGTCCTGGCCGGTCATCGCATCGACGACCAACAATGTCTCGACCGGGTTGGTGGCGGCGCGCACCGCCTGCACCTCGGCCATCAGCTCCTGGTCGATTGAGAGCCGGCCGGCGGTGTCGAGGATGACGACGTCGAACACCTCGCGCCGTCCGGTGTCCATGGCGCGCCGGGCGATCTGCACCGGCGTTTCGCCCGGCGACGATCGGCAGGCTCGCGACTCCAGCCTGCTCGGCCAGCACCTGGAGCTGCAGCTGCGCGGCCGGGCGCTGGGTGTCGAGGCTCGCGAGCAGCACCCGCTTGCGGTCCCGCTTCGACAACCGCAGCGCCAGCTTGCCGGAGGTCGTGGTCTTGCCCGAGCCCTGCAGGCCCACCATCAGGAACGGGATCGGCGCCGTCGCGGCGAGGTTCAGCGGCACCGCACCGGCGCCGCCCAGCGCCTCGACGAGCTGGTCGTTGACGATCTTGATGACCTGCTGCCCGGGGCTGACGCTGTCCAGCACCTCGGAGCCCAGCGAGCGGTCGCGCACGCCGTTGACGAAGTCGCGCACCACCGGCAACGCGACGTCGGCCTCGAGCATCGCCAGGCGCACCTCGCGCAGGGCTTCGGCGACGTCGGTCTCGTTCAGCCGGCCGCGCGCGCGCAGGCCGTCGAACACACCGGTAAGCTTGCTCGACAGCGTGTCGAACATACAGGACACCCCAACGCAATTGGCGCCGCTGCGCGAACCCTCGCGGAGCGACGTCTTGATCAGGTCCGCGAATTAGTCGCGGGGATGTTGTAAGTCAAGCGACGCGCGAACCTCGACGAGGCCCGGCCCATCCTTAGCGATACGTCGCGATGGCTCCCACCAGCGGATAGGCCGCGCTGACCCGGCGCGCATCGGGCCCGATCTGCAAGGCTCCGCTATCGTCGCCGCCGGTGATGCGACCGCCGAGCGTGAAGCCCGCGAACACGAACGGCAGGCTGTAACCGGTCAGGAAGTCCGGCCGGTCGAGCAGGCCGAAGTGCAGATGCGGATTGGTGGAATTGCCTGAATTGCCGAGCCGGCCGACCATCGCGCCCGCCGGCACGCGCTGGCCCACCGCGACCGCGACGCTGCCCTTCTGCAGGTGGGCGTAGAAGGCGTAGACGCCCGCTTCCTGGCGCAGGAGGACGAAGTTGCCGCCGAAATCCTCCGGCTTGTGCAGGGTCGTGACCGGCTGGAAGGGAATGCTGTCGTCCATGCCGTCATGCCGGGCAACCACCGTGCCGGCGGCGACGGCCTGCACCGGGGCGCCGAAGAACGGGTATTGCGCATTGCTCTTGCCGTCGCCCTGGAAGAAGCGGTCGCCATCCACCCGGAGGAAGTCGATGGCGAAGGTCTCGGCCGTGCCGATCCGGGTGCTCGCGGCCACCCGGACATTGCGGTGGGCGTTCGGTGTGCAGCAGCCGTTGAATGCGGCCCAGCCGTCGCCGCGCAACGGCGGCCGGATCGTGACGGCGCGGAACGGTGAAACAGCCAGCTCCGGCCCCCGGATTTCGCGACTACCGATGATCGCGAGCAAATGCGGCGCGGCGTCCGGCATGGCGTAGCTGATGCGGTGGGAGAGACGCGGCGGCACCCGCCCCGGCGGCAGGGCCAGGTCGACCTCCACCGTGGCCGCGCCGGACGCTGCGATCGCTGTGATTGGCGTCTGCTCCAGCACTCCCTGGGTCGCCGCGGCCAGGGTCGCGCCGTCGATACGTCCGACAACCCGGCCGCCCGGCCCGGTGATCTCGACGGCGGTAAGCGTCGCGGGGCTGGCGAAGGCGTTCGTGACCAGCAGGTCGTATTCGACATGGTCGCGGCCGTCGTCGCCGCGCACCACGTGCGGCTCGTTCAGAGCGGTCACCCGGAGCGCCGTCGACGGCATCGAGAGGCCCTCGGCACCCGCCGCCTGCGCCGCGATGGGCCCGAGCCAAAACACGGCAAGCAGCAGCCTGAGCGCGTCAAGGTTTCGTCGCATCACCGGCTCTCGTTCTTGCGGCCGCAACAAAAACGCATCGAGAATGGAAAGGCAATCGCCGGACCACTCCCGAGCCAACTGGCTCGCTCTACGGCGACAGCCATCCCACCACCAGCACCGCGCCGGCCAGCCAGGCCAGGGTGTGGCGCCACCTTGGCCCGGCCATCATCACCGCGTAGCCCAAAGCGTGCACCATGAACGGCCAGATCGGCAGGTAGTAGCGGAACGACGCCGCCGGCAGGCTGCCGCCCAGCTTCACCGCCGAGAACCAGAAATGGATCGGGAACACCGCCAGAAAGGCGGCCGGCCCGGCGATCGCCAGCAACCGCACGGTGCCGCCGCCCGGGCGCCGCAACGCGATCACCCCGCCGCCGATCACCGCGGCCAGCAGCAGCCAGGCCAGCACCGCCGCCACGACCGACGCCCCATCCAGGATCGGCCAGGTGCCGGTCTGCTCCAGGCAGAACGTATAGGCGACCGTGAACAGGAACGCCGGGACGTAGGCGGCGCCCGGGACCTGGTGCACGTGGCCGAACTGCTCGACCGTGATCGGCACCAACGCGCCGTACTTCGCCAGGATCGGCCAGTACGGGACCGAGCCCGCCGCCGACCCCGCCGCCATCGCCGGGATCAGCCAAGGCCGCGCCCGCAGCCGCAGCACGGCGTAGACGCCCAACGCCGCGCCGATCGCCAACGCGGCGTTCGGCTTGGCCCACATCGCGAGCATCAGCCCCAGCGCGCAGGCCGCGATGCCGAGCCTGCGCCGCCGGGCCTCGATGCCGGCGCCCCAATAGGCCAGGCCGCCGGCGCCGATCGCCAGCGCGTCGTTGGTCACCTGCCCGGTGGTCGCCAGCAGCTTCGGGCACAACGCCACCAGCGAGCAGAACACCAGCAGCGCCAGCGGTGACGCCCGGAACTGCCGCCAGCCGGCCCACAGCGCCAGGCCGATGCCGCCCGCCGCCAGCGCCGCCGATCCCAGCCGCAGCCGCGTCACCGCCTCGTGCAGCGGCAGCGTGCGGTCGAGGAACAGCGTCTCGAACCAATAGAACGGCGATGGGTGGCCGAGGTAGTTGGGCCGTTGGTCCCAGCGCGTCAGGTCCTGGTTCACCAGGGTCTGCATCGCCTCGAACATCGGCCGCCAGCTCCGCGTCTCCTGGAGGTAGGCGACGTAGGAAACGTGCTCCAACTCGTCGAACGGGCTCGGGTAGCGCTTGATCAGCAGCAGAAGGACCGTCAGCCCGGCGAAGGCCAGAAAGGCGGCGGCGGCGATCCAGCCCGATCGGCGGGCGGCGCCGCCTGATTGATTGTTCATCACCGCCTGGCTGTAGGCTGAATCCGCGCCGGGTGGCGAGCCCTGCCCCGCGGTCTTATGTCTAGCGGCCGCCGCGGAGATCGTCATGCGCCTGTCCGTCTTGGACCAATCCACCGTCGTCACCGGCCGCAGCCCGGATGAGAGCATCCGCGAAACGCTCGCCTTGGCCCGGCATTGCGAGGCGCTCGGCTACGCCCGCTATTGGTTGGCCGAGCACCACAACAGCGCGAGCCAGGCCGGCACCGCGCCGGAGATCCTGATTGCAGCCATCGCCGCGACCACGCAACGCATCCGCGTTGGCAGCGCCGGCGTCATGCTGCCGCACTATTCGAGCTTGAAGGTGGCCGAGCAGTTCCGGGTGCTGGAGGCAATCGCGCCGGGGCGGATCGACATGGGGCTGGGTCGCGCGCCGGGCTCGGACGGCATGACCGCGTATGCGCTGAACCCGGCCGCCGACAGCGCCGCCGACCAATTCCCGAGCCAAGTCCGCGACCTGCTGCACTGGGTGCGCGGCGAGGCGCTGGTGGAGGGTCACCCATTCCGCGACGTGAGGGCGCAGCCGGCCGGGCCGACGGCGCCGGAACCGTGGATCCTCGGCAGCAGCGATTACGGCGCCCAGGTCGCCGCCTATTTCGGCCTGCCCTATTGCTTCGCCAGCTTCATCACCGACGGACGCGGCGCCGAGCAGGCGCTGGATGTGTATCGGACCGGATTCCGGCCCGGCGCAACGTCGGCACAGCCGATGGCGAGCGTTGCGGTGTGGGCCGTGGCGGCGGACACCGAGGCGGAGGCCGAGCGGCAGTTCAGCAGCCGTGCCCTGTGGCGGCTGGGGCGTGACCGTGGCGTGTATGCGGCATTGCCGAGCCCTGAAGAGGCCGCCGCCTATGTCTATACCGACGCCGACCGCCAACGGATCGCGGCAATCCGCTCGCGCGCCTTTGCTGGCACCGGAGACCGGGTGGTGGGTGATTTGCGCCGGATGGCGGCGGCACTGGCGGTGGACGAGGTGGTGGTGCTCACCACCGTGCACGACCCGGCCGCGCGCCGGCGCAGCTACGCGCTGCTAGCGGAAGCCGCGGAACTGGCCGGGACGAACGAGCGGCTGGCCGCGGACTAGCTGCCAGCGGCGCCACTTGAACATCAGCCAGGCGCCGAAGGCGGCAATGATCGCGACCGGCAGCACCAGCGACACGACCCAGATCGCCAGCGCCGCCACCGCGATCGACACCGCCAACGCCGCAACGGCGATGGCGCCCAGCAGCAGCTTGGTCGACCACGGCACCACCGGCCGCCGGCCGGGCGGCGGCAGGAAACTGCCGTCGGGACGCATGTCAATGGTGGGCGGTTCGTGGTTCATGCAAGCGACGTGGCCCCCAAGCTTTGCTGCTTCAAGGGGCCGGATCTTCTAGGGAGCACGGCGATGCGGATCATCGACCACGGCGACCACGCGCGCGAGGAATGGCGCGCCGGCGTCCTGACCCGGATGCGGGTGTCGGCCCTGACCGGCGCCGCACAGCTTTGCGTCTTCGAGCAATGGTGCGACCCGGGCTGCGGCGCGCCGACCCACCTGCATGCGGTCGAGGAAGTGCTGACGGTGCTGGCCGGACAGGCCGAAATCTGGGTAGACGATCAGCATGCAGCCGTGGCGGCGGGGCAGTCGGTCCTCGTGCCGGCCGGCCGGCGGCACGGCTTCCGCAACAGCGGGACAGACGTGCTGCATATCCTCGCCACCCTCGCCGCGCCGATCTTCGAGGCGTCGTTCGACGACCTGGGGGAGATCGTGCGGCGTTGGGTGCCGCCGGCCTGACGGCGCCTCAGTGCGCGGCGCCGAGGTAGGCGGCGCGCACGGCCGGGTCGTTCTTGAGCACGTGGGCCGGGCCGTCGGCGGACAGGCGCCCGTTCTCCATGACATAGCCGTAATCGGCGACGTCGAGGGCGGCGGCGGCAAACTGCTCGACCAGCAGCATGGTGATCCGCTCCTGCTTCAGCCGGGCAATGGTGGCGAACACGTCGGCCACCAGGCGGGGCGCCAGGCCCATACTCGGCTCATCCAGCAGCAGCACGTCGGGGTTCAGCATCAGCGCGCGGGCCATCGCCAGCATCTGCTGCTCGCCGCCCGACAGCGTGCCGGCGAGCTGCACCCGGCGCTCGGCCAGGCGCGGGAACAGCGCGTACATGCGCTCAAGGTCGGCCTGCACGTCGCCGCGCGGACGGCTGCCGGTCATGCGCGGGAAGGCGCCCATGACCAAGTTGTCGGCCACCGAGAGGGTCGCGAACACCCGGCGCCCCTCCGGCGAATGCGCCAGACCACGCCTTGTGATCGCATGAGATGGCAGCCCGGCAATCTCCTTGCCTGCAAGGAGAATAGTGCCGCGCTCCGGCCGGATCATGCCGGAGAGCGCGCGGAGGGTGGTGGTCTTGCCGGCGCCGTTGCTGCCGATCAGGGTCACGAGCTGGCCCTGCTTCACTTCGAGGGTGAGGCCGTGCAGCACCTGCACCTTGCCGTAGCCGGCGACGAGGCCGTTCACCTGCAGCATCAGGCGGCCTCCAGCACGGCGCCGCCGAGATAGGCGGCGATCACCTTCTCGTCCGACTGCACCGCGGATGGCGGGCCCTCGGCGATTTTCTGGCCGAAGTCGAGCACGGTGACGGTGTCGCACAGGCTCATGACGACATCCATGTGATGCTCGATCAGGATCAGGGTGATGCCGTGGTCCCTTATTTTCCTGATGATTTCCACGAGGACCTTGATGTCGGGCGCCGTCAGGCCGGCCGCCGGCTCGTCGAGCAGCAGCAGCTTCGGGTCGAGCGCCAGCGCGCGGCCGATCTCCAGCAGGCGCTGCTTGCCGTAGGGAAGGTTGCGCGCCTCCTCGTTGGCCAGCGCCTCGAGGCCGACGAAGCGGAGGATGCTGGCGGCGCGGATCTGGGCGGCCCGTTCCTCGCGCCGGGACCGCGGGACGCCGAGCGTCACCTCGGCGAGCGAGCCTTTGTACGAGTGGTGCAGACCGACCATGACGTTCTCGATCAGGGTCAGCTCGCCGAACAACTGCACGTTTTGGAACGTACGGGCGATGCCGGCCGCCGCGATCTCCGGCGACTTCTTGCCGGCGATGCTGACGCCCTCGAGCTTGATGTCGCCGGCGGTCGGCACGTAGATGCCGGTCAGCACGTTCATCATCGTGCTCTTGCCGGAGCCGTTCGGTCCGATCAGCCCGTGGATGGTGCGCGGCATCACCGCAAGGTTGACCTGGTTCAGCGCCTTCAGGCCGCCGAACTGCATCAGCACGTTGTCCACCTCCAGCAGCGGCCGCCCGGCCTCCACCTTAGGCTCGTAGGCCGACCACACCTGGCTGTCCTCGCCGCGCGCGGTGATGACGGCGTGGTCGTGCACGAGGCCGGGCCGGATGCGGGCGACGGCGGAGCGGAGGAAGCCGTAGATGCCGTCCGGCAGATAATATACGACGAACAGGATCATCGCCCCGAAGATCGACAGCTTGTAGTCGGTGATTTTCTCCAGCAGCAGCGAGAACACGAAGAAGCCGACGCAGAGCGCGACCGGGATCGCGACCTGCGCCTTGTTCTCGGCCTTGCGGATCGCGGTCACGCCGGCCACCACGGCGACGAAGGCGATCACCCCGGCGATGATGCGGAACAGCTCGATATCGGCCAGCAGGTTCGGCAGCACCACGATGATGACGGCGCCCAGGATCGGCCCCACCCGCGACTTGCGGCCGCCGAGGGTGACGGCCAGCAGGAACTGGATTGCGAGCTCGACGGTGAAGTTGTTCGGCGCCACGTACTGTTCGGAGTAGGCGAACAGCGAGCCGGCCAGCCCGGCCATGCCGGCGCTGAACGCAAACGCGATCACCTTGTGCTTGTAGACGCTGACGCCCATGCAGTCCGACGCGATCGGCGCGTCGCGCAGCGCCTCGAAGGCGCGGCCATAACGGCTGGCGATCAGCCGGTTGATCGCGACCAGGCTCAGCAGCAGGCAGGCCGCCACCAGGAAATAGAACTCGAACTCCTTCAAGCGCGCCGTGGACATGTCGAAGAACGAGCCCTCGGCGGCGTAGTCGCGAAAATCGAAGAAGATCGGCTTCTGCAGCGTGATCCCCATCGGGCCGTTCGTCAAAAAGTCCATCTCGTTGATCAGCGTGTAGACGATCGTGCCGAACGCGAGCGTCACCATGGCGAGGTAGGGTCCGGTCACCTGCAGCGCCGGCAAGGCCAGCAGCAGGCCGAACAGCGCGGCGGCGACGATGCCGAACGGGATCGACGGCAGCAGGCCGATGCCGAGCTTGAAGCTGAGGATGCCCGAGGTATAGGCGCCGATGCCGAGCAGCGCCGCGTGGCCGAGCGACACCTCGCCGGTGTAGCCGAACACGATGTCGAGCCCGAGCAGCAGGATGGCGTAGATGCCGATCACCACCAGCAGATGCAGGTAATAGGGGTTGGTGACGTAGAACGGCAGCGCCGCGAGTACGGCGATCAGCAGTCCGGCCTTGAGGATGCTTGTCACGAGGTCAGACCTTCTTGCCCTAGACTTTCTTGATCGTCTTCTTGCCGAACAGGCCCGACGGCTTGAACGACAGCACCAGCAGCAGCAGCACCAGGCCCGGCACGTCCTTGTAGCCGGTCGAGATGTAGAACCCCGTCATCGTCTCGGCGACGCCCAGGATCAGCCCGCCGACGATCACCCCGAGCCCGCTGTTCAGCCCGCCGATGATCGCCACCGCGAACGCCTTCAGCCCCAGCACGGCGCCCAGCCGCGGCCCGGTCAGCGTGATCGGCGCGATCAGCACGCCGGCGAAGGCGGCCGTCATGCTGCTGAGCGCATAGCTGAAGGTGATCACCGCACCGGTGTTGATGCCCATCAGCCCGGCCGCGTCGCGGTCATTGGCGGTCGCCACCACCGCCTTGCCGAAGATGCTGCGACGGTTGAACAACTCGACCGCGGCCATCAGCGCCAGTGCGCCGACCACGATTGCGATCTCCATCGGCTGCACCCGGATGCCGCCGAAATCGAGCGCCTGCTCCGGCAGCGGCGACGGGAACTTGAGGTCGTCCCGCCCCCAGATGTTCTCGGCCAGGTTCTTGAAGATGATGCCGAGCGCGATGGTGGCCATGATCCACCCGCTTTCCGACTTCATCTTGATCGCTTGGCGTACCCCAAGCCGCTCCACCACGGCGCCCTGCGCCAGTCCGAACAGCAGCACGATCGGCAGCATCGCCAAATAGCCGACGAAGTAGGTCGCGGTCAGGCCCACCAGCGAGCCCAGCATCAGCGCCTCGCCCTGGCCGAAGTTCAGCGTCTTCGAGGTCGCGAAGGTCAGCTGATAGCCGAACGCGATGACGCCGTAGATCATCCCCACGGCAATCCCGCTGACGATGAGCTGGAAGAGGATCTGCATTTTTCTACAAGTATTCCCAGACAGGAAACCCCCCTGCCGCGGCAGGGGGGCATGTAACGAACCGGTTCAGGCGCGCGGCTTGATCCGCATCGCCTTGTCGCCCTCAAGGTCCTCGGCATGCGCCGGCACCACGCGGCCGTCCTTGACTTCGCCGAACACCGGGATGTTGTTCGTGATCGCCTCGTGGTCGGTCTTGCTGAACGGATGGTCATACGTGGTGACGACGCCCTCGACCTTTTCGTTGAGGTTCTCCAGCGCGTCCTTGATCTTGCGCCCGTCGGTGCCGCCCGCCTGCTTGATCGCGGCGGCCAGCAGATAGACGCTGTCATAGCCCTGCGCCGCCGACACCGGCGACGGCATGCGGTCGATCTTGTAGGCGTCCTGATAGGCCTTGATGAACGCCGCCCGCTTCGGCGTGGTCGGCAGCTGCACGAAGGTCTGCGGCATGGTGGCGCCGCTGCCATTGGCGCCGGCGGTATCGATGAAGCTTGCCATGCTCAGCGTCCAGCTGCCGACCAGCGGCACCTTCCAGCCGAGCTTGGCCTGGCCGTTGGCGATCTGCGCCAGCTCCGGCCCGATCCCGTAGGTCAGGATCACGTCGGCCCCGGCTTCCTTGGCGCGCAGCAATTGCGCCGTCATGTCGGTGTCGCCGATGTTGAACTTCTCCGTCGCGACCGGCTTGATGCCCTTGGCGGCCAGCGCCTTCTCCAGGTCCTCGCGGCCGAGCTGGCCGTAATTGGTGCTGTCGGCCAAGATCGCCGGCTTCTTGAAGCCGCGCTTGCCGATCGCCTCGTCCACGATCATCGGCGCCTGGATGTTGTCGGCGGCCGCGGTGCGGAACACGTAGTTCGACCGCTCCTTTTCGAATTGCTTGGTGATCACCGTGCCGGTGGCGACGTTGTTGATCACCGGGATTTCGGCTTCCTGGTAGAAGCGCTGCGACGCCAGCGCCACGCCGGTGTTGATGTAGCCGAGGGTGGCGACGACCTTCTCCTTGTTGATCAGCTCCTGGGCGATTTGCACGCCGAGCTCGTTGCGCGCCTCGTCATCGCGTTCGACCGCCACGAGCTGCCGGCCCAGCACGCCGCCGGCCTTGTTGATCTCGGTAATGGCGAGCTTCACGCCGTCGCGCATCGAAACGCCCATCGATGACGAGCCGCCGGTGAACGGGCCGGACACGCCGATCTTGATGGGGTCGGCGGCCATCGCCGGCGCCGCGGCAAGAGCGGCGGCGCAGACGGCAGCAAGCAACACAATTCGCCGGGTCGAACGCATCAAACATTTCCCTCCGTTGGTGCGCATTGCGCGCATGGCCCCTATTCAGGCTGTTCGTGGCTATATCATGGGCATTCGCCTCCGTCATGTGCGATGTGATACGAATGTGAAATAACCGCACTTTTCCGTTGTCTCGAGAAAGCGCATAAACCGCCATGCTTTTCACCGTGCTCTCGTGCTGACCCGGCGTACCGCGCTGCTCCTCGCCCCGGCCGCCGTGCTCGGGGCCGGGCTCGCCGGCGCCGCCGTTTATGTCTCGACCCGGGCGGAGCCGGCCGGCATCCCGATCGGCGGCCCGTTCAGCCTGATCGACGGCGACGGCCGAACCGTGACCGATGCGGCGTTCCGCGGCCGCTGGATGCTGGTCTATTTCGGCTACACCCACTGCCCCGACGCCTGCCCGACCGCGCTGCAGGACATGGCCAACGCGCTCGACCAGCTCGGCCCGCGGCGCAAAGAGGTCGCGGCCGTGTTCATCACCGTGGACCCGCAGCGCGACACGCCGCCGGTGATGAAGGACTACGCCGCCGCCTTCGACGCCGGGATCGTGCCGCTGACCGGCAGCGACGAGGCGGTGGCGGCCGCGGCCAAGGCCTATCGAGTGTATTTCGCCAAGCACCCGACCAAGGATGGCGGCTACGACATGGACCATAGCAGCATCATCTATGTGATGGATCCGCGCGGCCGGTTCGTCGCCAACTTCACCCACGAAACCTCGCCCGACCAGATCGCGGCGAAACTGAAGGCGCTCGTCTGATGCGCATCGCCGCCCTGCTGCCGCCTTTGCTGCTCGCCGTCCCGGCCTGGGCCGGCTCGGTGACGGTGGTCAACAACGGCGGCGAGACGATCCGCCGCATCGAGATCTCGCCCAATGGCGCGCCCGGCGAGAACCGGCTGCGCTCGTTCCTGCCGAACGGAGCGACGGCGCAGATCGGCTATGGCGGCGGCTGCCAGGCGATCGTCCGGCTCGGCTACGAAAGCGGCCGCACCGAGGAGTTCGGCATCGTCGATCCCTGCAGCGGGGCGCGGGTGGTGTCGGGCAGCGGCGTCGCCGCGGCACCCAGCCCCCTCCCGACGAACACGGCCGCGACCACGCCGATGTCTGCCCGCAACGCGTCTGCCAAACCGGGCCAGCCGGTGGCCGTGGCGCCGAACAAGGCGCCCCCGCCCGAGGTGCCGGCCTGGACCGGCCGAAGCATCACCAAGCGCTTCGGCGGCCTGGACTAGGAGGGACTAGCCGGGAACCAGCCGATCCCGCGCGTCCTGCAGCCCGGTCCGGATCGCCTCGGTGAACGCACGGATCCGCGGCATGTGGCGCAGGTCGGCGTGCACGCCCAGCCA
The DNA here is from genome assembly GCA_963792675.1 of uncultured Alphaproteobacteria bacterium. Lineage (GTDB taxonomy): Bacteria > Pseudomonadota > Alphaproteobacteria > Acetobacterales > Acetobacteraceae > JBBROS01. The sequence continues at coordinate 1,623,384 of CAWBWT010000002.1, read as the reverse complement.
TAAATCGCGGGTCGGACCGGGCGCCGGCGCCGGCACGCGCACCAGGTCCGGCACGCCATCCCCGAGGTAGCAGGGCAAGCACGCCAGGCCGATGCCGTCCCGCGCCGCCGCCCGGTGCACCAGACGGCTGTTGCTCGCCATCGCCACCGACGCCGCCGGCGCCCACGCGCGCAGCCATTCCATCTCCGGCAAGCCCAGCAGGTCCTGCTCCGTCAGCACCAGGCTATGTCCCGCCGCGCCCGCGCTCCAGTCCGGCGCGCCGTGTCGCTCGAGGTAGGCCGGGGCGGCGTAGAGGGCGTAGGCGACGGCGCCGACCTTGCGCACCACCAGATCGCTCTGGGTGAACGATGCCAACCGCAAGGCGACGTCCGCTTCGCGCTTGGTCAGGCTGAGGCTGCGCCGGCTCGCGACCACCTCCACCTGCACGGCCGGGTGCGTTTGGCGAAAGGCGGCCAGCGCCGGGGACAGCACTTCGGCGGCCAGCGTCTCGACCGTGGTGAGCCGCACCACCCCCTCCAGCCGCACATCGACCCCGGTGATGCGGCGGGCGGCGGCGGTCGCCTCCTGCTCCATGCGCTCGACGTTGCCCAGCACCGCCTCGCCGGCCTCGGTCAGCACGTAGCCGTGCGGGGTCTTCTGCAGCAGCCTTGTGCCGGCGCGCTGCTCCAGCGCCTCGAGCCGGCGGCCCATGGTCGGCTGCTGCACGCCGAGTGCCCGCGCGGCCGCCGACAGGGTCTGGTGCCGGGCGATCAGCAGGAAGGTGCGCAGATCGTCCCAGTCGAGCCCCGCCGCTTCACCCGCCGCCCCCATCACCCGCGCTCCATGCGATTCCGCATGGGCACTCTACACCGATCGGGAAGTGCAATGGGGCCGACGCGGCGGCAGATTCGGCGTGTCGAAAGCAACCGGAGAAAACAAATGCAGGACCGTTACGCCTCTTATGCCGCCACCCTGCTCCGCGTCGCGACGGGCGCACTGTTCATGGCGCATGCCGGGCTGAAGGCGCTGGTGTTCACCCCGGCCGGCACCGCCCAGTTCTTCAGCAGCGTCGGCGTGCCCGGCTGGCTCGCGGGGCCGACCATCGCCGCCGAGCTGCTGGGCGGCCTCGCGCTGCTGGCCGGGTTCGGCACGCGCTGGGTGGCGCTGGCGCTGATCCCGGTGCTGCTCGGCGCCATCCTGACGGTGCATGGGCACGCCGGTTTCTTCTTCACCGCCCCCGGCGGCGGCTGGGAGTTCCCGGCGCTCTGGATCGTCGCCTTGCTTGCGGTGGCGGCGCTGGGCGACGGCGCCTATGCGCTGCGCCGGCCCGCGAAGTCCGCCATGACCGTGCCGGCATAGGAGGCGACCATGTCCGAAACCCGCTCCCCCGCGATGCCCCCGTGATGCCCCCGGTGATGCCCAGCGTGTTCGTCAGCCACGGCGCGCCCAACCTCGTGCTGCAGGAGGCGCCGGCCCGGCGCTTCCTCGAGGAGCTCGGCCGCCGCCTGCCGCGCCCGCGCGCCATCCTGGCGGTGACGGCGCATTGGGAAACCGCGACCGCCTCGGCCGGCGCCGCCCCGCATCCGGCCACGATCCACGATTTCGGCCGCTTCGACGACCGGCTGTTCCAGATGCGCTACCCCGCCCCCGGCGACCCGGCGCTCGCCGAACGCGCCTCTGACTTGCTGTGCGGCGCCGGGATCGCGAGCGCGGTCGATCCCCGGCGCGGCCTGGATCACGGCGTCTGGGTGCCGCTCATGCTGATGTATCCCGGCGCCGACATCCCGGTGGTGCCGTTCTCGGTGCAATCCCACCTGGGCCCGGCGCATCACCTGCAGGTCGGGCGAGCCTTGGCGCCGCTGCGGAACGAGGGCGTCCTGGTGATCGGCTCCGGCAGCTACACGCACGATCTGAGCCGGTTCCGCGGCCGTGCCCTGGAATCGGCCACGCCGGACGACGTGGCGGCGTTCGCCGGCTGGTTCGATGCGGCGCTGCTCGAGAACCGCACGACGGACCTGCTCGCCTACCGTACGCAGGCGCCGCATGCCGCCGAGAACCACCCGACCGAGGAACACCTGCTGCCGCTCTACGTGGCGCTCGGCGCCGCCGGCGCGTCCGGACGAGCAGAGCACCTGCACGAAAGCACGACCTACGGCGTGCTGCGGATGGACGCCTACGCGTTCAACTGAGGGTGCTCAGAACCGCTCCACCCAGGGCCGCACGGCGATCTCGTCGGTCCAGGCACGAGCGGGGCTGCTCGAGCGTATGCAGCATGGTGGCGGCGATGGCGTCGGGGTCGAGCAGGCTGTCCGGCTGGTCGGCGGGCTCGGGGCGGCCGGCGGCGCGGATGCCGCCGTCTACCACGACATGCACCACGTGGATGCCCTGCGGGTGCAGCTCGCGCGCCATGCTCTGCGCCAGGCCGCGCAAGGCGAACTTGCCCATCGCGAAGGGCGCCGACTGCGCGTAGCCCTTCACCCCGGCCGAGGCGCCGGTCAGCAGGATAGTCCCGCCCTGCCCGGCCGCCAGCATCCGCCGCGCCGCCTGCTGCGCCACCAGGAAGCCGGCGAAGGCGCTGACGGCGCAGCGTCTTCGCGACCTCGGCCGGATCGAGCTCCACGAACGGCCCGCGCACCCGGTAGCTGGCGTTGTAACAGCACGATGCCGGGCGTCGGCAGCGCGTCGAACAGGGCGGCGACGGCGGCCGGGTCGGTGGCGTCGCAGGCGTGCAGGCTGGCGCCGGTTTCGCTCGCCAGCGCCGCCAGCTTGTCGGTGCGGCGGGCTGCCAGCGCCACGGTGTAGCCCGGCCTTGGCCAGCACGCCGGGCGAAGCTGGCCGACAGCCCGGGGCCGGCGCCGACGATCAGCGCCTGAGTCATGAGGTAGGTGCGCCTCCACGCTGCCGCAACGGTCGAACACCATGCGCACGCTGCGCGCCCGCGCGGCACGAAATCCTTCGCCGTCCACGATCCGGTGGTCACGAATTGCCCGGCGCTTCAGCCCGCCCGCCCAGCGCGCGCCCTCGTTGGCCATCCACACCAGCAGCCGCATCATGTCGCCGGCCGGGTTGCCGGTTGCCCGCTTGATCTCGGCGCCGTTCACCAGCACGCGGACGCCCTCGGCGTCGAGATCGATTGCCTGCCAATCCGGCGATCGCCTCACCCCACACCAGGCCATGATGGCTGAGGCTGTCGGCGAGCGCGCTCAGCGGATCCACCGCGTCCACGTCCTGGAACCGGCTCTGCAGCAGCTCGATCGCCGGGTGCGCCGAGCGCGATCGCCGCCAGCACCTCGTCCCGCGTGTAGTCCGCGTCGCGCGGCGGCAGGTCGGCGGCCAGGCGGACGGCGATCTCCGCCTCCACGCCGCGATCCGGGCAGGCGCCTGCGCCACCCGGGCGGGGCTCGGCATGATATGGCTGGCCGGCAGCGGCGCGCAGGTGAACGGCCCGGTCGGGTTCGGCGAGCCCACCTTCCAGCCGCCGATCGGGCCGAGGCCGGCCATCACCGCATGCTGGATGTAATAGGCCGAAGCCGCGTCCGCCGGCGGGTCCGGCAGGCGCATGACGCGGGCGGTCGCGGGTCGCGGCGCGCCGGCCACGAGCGCTTCGAGGTTCGGTCATGCAGCGTCTCCAGCAAAGCTGGCCAGCATGGCCGCGCGGGGCGCCAGCGCGCGCCACTGGATATGCTCGTGGCTGGCATGCGCGCCGGCGCCGGGGCAGCCGAGCCCGTCCAGCGTCGGGATCCCCAGTGCGGCGGTGAAATTGCCGTCCGAGCCGCCGCCGCGGTGCTGCTTCGGCAGCTCGAACCCGGCTGCCGCCGCGGCCGCGCGGGCCTGCTCGTACAGCGCCAGGATGGCCGGCGTCTCGGCCATCGGCGGCCGGTTCATGCCGCCCGTCACGCTGACGCGTGCAGCGGGGGTCGATCGGCTGCAGCGCCAGGATCGCCGCCTCCATCCGCTCGCCCGCCTCCACGCGTCGGCACCCGCAGATCGATCTCGCAGCCCGCCTCGGCCGCGATCACGTTCGGCCGCGCTGCCGCCCCAGACCGGCGCCACGTTCAGCGTGATCCCGGCGTCGAGATCCACCATCGCGTGCAGGCGGACGATCTGCCGCGCCAGCTCCACGACGGCGCTGGCGCCCTCCGGCGAAGTTGCCGCCGGCATGGGCGCCGCGTCCCGCGATCGCGCAGCGTGAAGCCGCCGACGCCCTTGCGCGCCGTGACGCAGGCGCCGCCGCCGCCGGCCGGCTCCAGGATCAGCACGCACGCGGCGCCTGCGCCTCCGCCTCGATCAGGTCGCGGCTGGTCGGGCTGCCGACCTCCTCGTCGGGCGTCAGCAGCAGGGTGATCGGGCCGGTTGGTCGGCACGGTCTGCAGCAGGATGCTCCGCAGCGCATTGAAGCCGAGGAAGCTGCCGGCCTTCATGTCGTAGATGCCCGGGCCGTGCGCCTGCGTCGCCCTCCACCCGGAACGGCATGGCCGCCAGCGTGCCGTGCGACCAGACGGTGTCGAGGTGCCCGGCCATCAGCACCGGCTTGTCCGCGCGCCCGGCGTGCGGGCCACCAGGTTGTCGCCGAACCCGTCGCGGCCGGGCATGCGGGTGATCGCCGCGCCGGCCTCGGCCAGGTCGCGCTCGGCCATGTCCATCAGCGCGTTCACCGCGGCCGCGTCCGTCGTCGGCCTCCACCGCAGCAGCGTCTTCGAGCCGACGCGATCCGGCATGCGGTCCTCTCGGCTGCCTTGCTTTTCGCACCGGCTAGGCCTTGTCCACGCACGGCGGAGGGCGGCATCATGGACGGTGTCGCTTCGAGGACCTCTCGTCGGGCAGACCGCCCGCTGGGCAAGACCATCACGAGGCCGACATCCTCCTCTTCGCCGCCGTCAGCCTCGACACGAACCCGTGCACCTCGATGCCGAGGCCGCGCACGAGCGTGTTCAAGGAGCGTGTCGCCCACGGCATGCTGTCCGCCGGGCTCATCAGCGCGTGCTCGGCACCAGCTGCCGGGGCCGGGGACGATCTACCTGGCCAGTCCCTGCGTTCCGCGCCCCGTCCAGATCGGCGACACCGTCACGGCCGAGGTCATCGCGCTGGACCCGGCGCAAGCGCGCCACGCTGAAGACGCCTGCACCGTCGCGGCCGGCCGTGATCGAGGGCGAGGCCACGGTCATGCCCGCAGCCGCGCCTGATGGGATCGTCGACTGGCGCGGCCTGCCCGACCTGCGGCGCCACCGTGGCGCTCGGCAATTTCGACGGCGTGCATCTCGGCCACGCGCACCTGCTCCGCACCGCCCATGCCGCCCGGCCCGGCGCGCCGCTCGCCGTGCTGACCTTCGAGCCGCATCCGCGCGAGTTCTTCCGGCCCGATGACCCGCCGTTCCGGCTGACGCTCGCGGCCGAGCGCGCCGCCGCGCTGGAGGCGCTCGGCGTGCAGGTTCTGTATGCAGCTGCCGTTCGACCAGCGCCTATCGCGAGCTGCCGGCCGAGCGCCTTCGTCGACCGAAGTGCTGCGCGACGGCGTCGGCGCGGCCCACCTGGCCTGCGGCGCCGACTTCGCCTTCGGCCACCGCCGCGGCGGCGATGCCGCGTTCCTCGCCGCCCGGCCGAGGCGCTGGGCATCGGGCCCACCATCGTGCCGAAGCTCGCCGACGCGCAGGGGGCCGCTCAGCTCCACCCGCATCCGCCGCGCTGCTGCAGGACGGCTACCCCGAACGCGCCGCCGCCGAGCTGGGCCGCGCCTGGGCGATCCGCGGTGTCGTCAGCCACGGCGACAAGCGGGGCCGCACCATCGGCTTTCCCACCGCCAACATCCCGCTCGGCCGCCACCTGGAACCGGCACGCGGCGTCTACGCGGTCATGGCGACCCTGCCCGGACGGCGACGAGGTGCCCGGCGTCGCCAATATCGGCCGCCGCCCGACGGTCAACGAGGGGCCGGAAAGCCGGGTCGAGGCGCACCTGTTCGACTGGTCCGGCGACCTCTACGACCAGGAGGTCGCGGTGGCGCTGCACGGCTTCCTGCGGGCGGAAAAGAAGTTCGGCTCGTTCGACGAGCTGAAGACCCAGATCGCGCTGGATGCCGAGCTCGCCCGGGCCATGCTGGCCGGCGAGGAGATCTAAGCCGTGGAGTTTAGGCCGATGACGGTACGCTGGGGCGTGTTCGCCGCCTTGCTGGTGCTCGCCGCCGACCAGGCCAGCAAGTGGTGGGTGCTGGACGTGTTCCACCTGCCCGAACGCGGGTCGGTCGAGGTGCTGCCGGTGCTGAACCTGACGATGGTGTGGAACCAGGGCGTGACCTTCGGGCTGTTCCACCAGGACGGCGCGACCGGGCCCGTGGATCCTGGCCGGGGTGGCGCTGGCGGTGGTGGTGCGCTGGCGGTCTGGCTGATGCGGGCCGAAACGGTGCTGGTCGCGGCGGCGCTGGGCGCGATCGGCGGCGGCGCGGTGGGCAACGTGATCGACCGCATCCGGTTCGGCGCGGTGGTCGACTTCATCCACGCGCACGCGTTCGGCTGGTCCTGGTACGTGTTCAACGTGGCCGACGCGGCCATCGTCTGCGGCGTGGCTGCCTTGCTGCTGGACGGGGTGCGGCCGGCGCGCAGCCGCTTGCAGGCACCCGGTGTCCGGCAGTAAACACCGCGTCATGAACACGCGATTCGCGCTGGCGTTGCCCTGCCTGCTTGCCCTTGGCGCCTGTTCCGGCGACGAGCTGACCCGCACCTTCGGCCTGACACGCGACGCGCCGGACGAATTCCAGGTGACCACGCGCGCGCCGCTCTCGATGCCGCCCGACTTGACGCTGCGCCCGCCCCGGCCCGGGCGCGACCCGCCCGCAGGAGTTGACGCAGCAGCAGCAGGCCGAGGCCGCGCTGGTGCCGGACACCGCGCTGAACCCGGCTCGACCGCGGCGCAACTCGCCGGGCCAGCAGGCGCTGGTCGCGGCCGCCGGCCGCCCGGCGCCGGCCGACATCCGCGACCGGGTCGACAGCGAGGCCGCGCTGGACACGCCCAGCCGCAGCTTCACCGACCGGCTGATGTTCTGGCAGTCGCCGCCCCCGCCCGGCACCCCGGTCGACCCGATGCGCGAAGCCGCCCGGCTGCGGCAGAACGCCGCCCTTGGCCAGAACCCCGAGGCCGGCGACACGCCGATCATCCAGCGCAAGCGGCAAGGGCATCCTCAGCAGCCTGTTCTAAGGCGAAGGGGCTTGCCGGCCTGATTATTGAGCCCGGGGCGAGGGCAGCGGCCCCAACGGGTCGACCATCCTGGCCGAGCCCTACGCCGGCCTGCAGACCGCAAGCGCTCGGCCTGGCCGAAGCCGCCGGACTCGACCCGACCGTCGTCCGCTGACCGCCGCGCCCGCCCTGGTCCTGGATGCACGGCCCGGCTTTGGCCCGACCCCGCTCGCGCGCCGTCCGCCTCCCGCCGGTGCCGGACGGGCTGATCATGGCCGCCGGCGGCACCGCCGCGGTCGTCGCCGCCCGGCTGCGCGCGGCCCGGCCGGCCCGTCGTGCAGATCCAGCACCCGCGCATGGACCCGGCGCGGTTCGACGTCGTCGTCGTCAACCGCCATGACGGCCTCACCGGCCCCAACGTCGTCGTCACCCGCACCGCGCTGCACCGCGTCACGCCCGACGCGCCTGGCCGAGGCCGCCGCGATCTGGGCGCCCCGCCTGGCCCACCTGCCGCGGCCGCTGGTCGCGGTGCTGGTCGGCGGCAGCAACGGCCGCTTCCGGCTGGACGGCGCCGGTGGCGGAGCACCTCGCCGCGCAGCTGGCTCGCGATGATGCGGACCGAGCGCGTCGGCGTCGCGCTCACCCCGTCGCGCCGCACCTCGCCCGAGGCGCGGGCCGCGCTGGCCGCGGCTCGCGCCGCTAGGCGGCTGGATGTGGGACATGACCGGGCGAGAACCCCTATTTCGGCCTGCTCGCCCTGGCCGACGCGATCATCGTCACGGAGGACAGCGTCTCCATGGTGTCCGAGGCCGTCGCGACCCGGCGCCCCGGTGCTGCTGGCGCCGCTGCCCGGGCGCTCGCGCCGCATCCGGCTGTTCAACGAGCTGCTGATGCGGGACGGCCGGGTGCGCCCGTTCACCGGCCGGCTCGAGACCTGGCCGGTCGACGCCGCTGGACGACACGGCCATGGCGGGCGCAGAGGTGCGCCGGCGGCTGCGGTATTTAGCCGCCGCGGCGTTTGCGCTAGACTGAGCGCATGCTCGAACATCCAGACCTTCGACGCCCGCGCCGGCGGCAACGTCCTCTACAAGGCGCTTCGCCCACCCGCTGGCCGCCGAGGCGACGGCGCGGCTGGCGGACCGGCTGCGCGCGGCCGGCCGGCTCGCGGTCTACGACCCGGACGGCGTCGCCGACGCGCTGTGGGCGCTGCAACCCCGCCATGCCGCCGCGCCGCCGAAAGCTACGTGCACGACGTGGCGCAGCTCGGGGCAATCCGGGCCGGCGTGGCCGCGCAGCGCGCTGGTGGACCTGCCGCATTCCGGCCGCGACCCTGCTGGTCGCGGCTTCGACGCCGGGCGCATCGCCGCCCGCATCGCGCCGCAGGTGCCGGCCGGCATGCAGGTGCTGACGCTGGACGAGGCGCGGCTGCCGGACCGCATGCTGAGCAACCCGCAGCGCTACCTCGACCGGCTGAACTTCGCCACCAACTACGCCTTCTTCCGCGACACCGGGCCGGCCGGCGGCGACGGGCTGCACACGCGGCTGGTGACAGCCAATTACTGGTCCGGCTACGGCGCCGGGCCGGTGCGGCTCTGGCTGCGGCTGTTCGCGGGCGACGGCGGCGTGCTGGCGGAATGGGAGCAGGCGGTGGCGCCGGGCGCCGCCGGCCTCGCGATCGACAGCCGCGAGGTGCGCGCCCGCTTCGGCCTGCCGGCGTTCGAGGGCCAGCTGTTCCTCCACGCGATCGGCGCCGCCGGGCACGACGTGGTCAAATACGCGCTCGACACCTACGGCACCGGCGCGGAGCACAGCCTGTCCTGCACGCACGACGCCAATGCCTGGCCCAGCGACCGCTATGCCGGGATGCCGGCGCCCAAGCCGCGACGAGCGGGTGGTGCTGTGGCTGCAGAACAGCCACGCCGCCCCCATCCCGGCCGGCACCGTGACGCTCGACCGCATGGGCGCCGGCCGCCCGGTGCCGCTGGACGAGGACGTGGCGCCCTACGCCAGCGTGGCGCTCGACGTCGAGGGCATGCTGCCCGGCCTGCACTGGCCGGCGCAGATCGAGCTGCGCGCCGGCCGCCACGTGGTGCGCCCGCGCTACGAGGTCACGGAAGCCGGGCGCACCCGCATCGCCCACCTGAACGTGGAGCGCGCCGACCTCAAGCCCGACCCGGGCATCAAGACGCTGTCGAACCTGCTCGGCCGCGGCTACCTCCTGCCCTTCCCCATCCTGCCGCCCGACCGCTTCCGCAGCATCGTGCTGCCGACGCCGATGGCCGAGCGCCAGACCAGTCGCTGCCGATCCGGCTCGAGGTGTTCGACCCGGAGGGCCGCCTGGTCGCCGAGCGCTTCCTCGGCAACCTGCCGCGCGACCACGACACCGCCATCGACCTGGCCGAGCTCGGCGCCGAGCGAGGGGCCATGCCGAGCTCGTGTATGATTTCCGCGACGGCGGCGACGCCGATGGCTGGCTGCACGGCCTGTTCCGCTACGAAAGCCGCACGAGCCCGCACGCGGCCGAAAGCAGTTTCGGCGCGCACATCTACAACACGGCGATGACCTACCGCGACGAGCCGCAGAGCTACTCCGGCCCGCCGCCCGGCCTGTCCACACGGCTGTTCCTGAAGCTCGGCATGGGCGCGCGGCGCTCGTTCGCCTGCGTCATCTACTCGGCCTCCGCCGCCTGGCATCCCCGCTCCAGCACCACCCTGATCCTGCACGACAGCGCCGGCACCCCGATCGCCGAGCGCCCGCTGTCCATCGCCTGCTCCGGCAGCGCGATGGTGTGGCCGCACGAGCAGTTCGGCGACGCCCTGCTGGAGCAGGCGGGCGACGCGCGGCTACGTCATCATCCGCGACCCGACCTGCCGCCTGTTCGGCTATCACGGGCTGATGGACGACGCGGGCGCGTTCTCGCTGGACCACATGTTCGGATTCTGAACAGGGCTGGCATGAACCAGACGGGGCGACTGACATGATGTTCGACCTGCCGAAGACCACCGCCAATCATGCGGCGCTCAGCCCGATCAGCTTCCTGCGCCGCACCGCCGAGACGTTCCCGCAGCGCGTCGCCACCATCCACGGCCCGCACCGCCAAAGCTGGGGCGAAACCTATGCGCGCTGCCGCCGGCTTGCCTCGGCGCTCGAACGCGCGGGCGCCGGGCGGGGCGACACCGTCGCGGTCATGGCGCCGAACACGCCCGCCATGGTGGAGGCGCATTTCGGCATCCCGATGATGGGCGGCGTGCTGAACGCGCTCAACACCCGGCTCGACGCCGCGACCGTCGCCTTCATCCTCGGCCACGGCGAGGCCAAGATCGTGCTGGTCGACCGCGAATTCGCCCCCGTGATGCGCGACGCCCTCGGGCAGCTCACGGGCGCGAAACCGCTGGTCATCGACATCAACGACCCGCTCGCCCCCGCCAACGACCCGGCCGGCAGCACCGATTACGAAACCTTCCTGGCCGGCGGCGACCCGGCTTATGCGGCCGCGCTGCCGCCCGACGAGTGGGACGCCATCGCGCTCAACTACACCTCCGGCACCACCGGCAACCCCAAGGGCGTCGTCTACCATCACCGCGGCGCCTACCTGAACGCCTGCGGCAACGCCATGACCTGGGGCATGGCGCAGCACCCGGTCTATCTCTGGACGCTGCCGATGTTCCATTGCAACGGCTGGTGCTTCCCTTGGACGGTCGCCGCAATGGCCGGCACCAACGTCTGCCTGCGCCGGGTCGAGGCGACGGCGATCCTGGGCGCCATCGCCGAGCACGGCGTCACCCACATGTGCGGCGCGCCGATCGTGCTCGGCATGGTTCTGAACCACCCGGGCGTGCAGCCGCTCGCCAGCCCGGTCCGCGTCATGACCGCGGGCGCCGCGCCGCCAGCCGCGGTGCTGGAGGGCATGGATCGGCTCGGCTTCGCCATCACCCACGTCTACGGCCTGACCGAGACCTACGGCCCGGTCACCGTTTGCGCCTGGGACGAGGCCTGGGACGCGCTGCCGCCGGCCGAGCGCGCCGCGGTGCTCGCCCGGCAAGGCGTCCGCTACGTCGTGCAGGAGGACATCATCGTCGCCGACCCGGCCACGCTGGCGCCGGTGCCGCAGGACGGGCGGACGATGGGCGAGATCCTGATGCGCGGCAACATCACCATGAAGGGCTACCTGAAGAACCCGGCCGCCACCGACGAGGCCTTCGCCGGCGGCTGGTTCCACACCGGCGACCTCGCCGTCTGGCACGCCAACGGCTACGCCGAGATCCGCGACCGCTCCAAGGACATCATCATCAGCGGCGGCGAGAACATCTCCACGATCGAGGTCGAGGATGTTCTCTACCGCCACCCGGCCGTGCTGGAGGCCGCCGTGGTCGCGCGGCCCGATCCGACCTGGGGCGAGACGCCCTGCGCCTTCGTCACCTTGCGCCCGGGCATGGCGGCAACGCGCCGACGACATCATCGCCTTCTGCCGCGAGCGGATGGCGCGGTTCAAGGTCCCGCGCACGGTGGTGTTCGGCCCGCTGCCCAAGACCAACACCGGCAAGATGCAGAAATACGTGCTGCGCGAACAGGCCCGGGCGCTGGGCTGAGGGCTCAGTCCGCCCGCACCGCCTCGAGGCCTGCCCAGTCGAAGGCGACGCCATGGCCCGGCCGCTCCGGCGCGACCGCGTCGCCATCGCGGATCAGCAGCGGGTCGGCGATGAAGCGGTCCAGCCCGAACCCGTGCGCCTCGAGAAACGACCGGTTCGGCACCGCCGCTAGCAGGTGCACCGTCACGTCGTGCGCGCCGTGCGACGTCACCGGCAGGCCGAACGCCTCGGCCAAGTGCGCCACCTTCATGAACGCGGTGACGCCGCCGCAATTGGTCACGTCCGGCTCGGGGAAGGTGACGCCGCCGGCCTCGATCAAAGCGCGGAACTCCCACAGCGAGCGCAGGTTCTCGCCCGACGCGACCGGCAGCCCGCCCTCGCGCACCACCCGCACATGCCCGGCGATGTCGTCGGGCGGCACCGGCTCCTCGAGCCAGGCCGGCGCATAGGGCCGGAACGCGCGGGCGGCGGCAATCGCCGTGTCGGCGGTCCAGCGCATGTTGGCGTCCACCATTAGCGGCACGTCCTCGCCCAATTGGGCCCGCATCGCCGCGACCCGCTCCACGTCCTCGCGCAGGCGGGGGCGACCGACCTTCATCTTGATCGCGCGGAAGCCGCGTTCGAGGTTGGCGCCGGTCTGGGCCAGCAGCGCGTCGAGCGTCAACTCGAGGTCGATACCCCCGGCATAGCAGGGCACGGCCGGGTCGAACCCACCGAGCAGCCGCCAAAGCGGCAGCCCGGCTCGCCGCGCCTTCAAGTCCCAGAGCGCGATGTCGAAGGCGGATTGCGCCAGCACGCTCGGGCCGCCCCGACCGCCGTAATGCAGCGCCCACCAGACCTTGTGCCAGAGCTGCTCGATGCGGTCGGCCTCAGCGCCATGAGCAATCTCCGGGATCTCTCGGCGCAGCACGTCGTGCACGGCGCCGCCATTGCGCCCCACTGTGTAGGTGTAGCCGACCCCCTCGGCCCCGTCCGCGTCCCGCACCCGCACCGTCAGCAGCTCGAACGCGGTCATGGCGCCATGCGTGCTGTCCGTCAGCACCTCCGGCAACGGGATGCGATAGAACCCGTGCTCGAACCCGGCGATTGCCGCCATCGTTGCCTCCCGTGCTTTAAACGACCATTTCGGCTCGCAAAGCGATTCCGCACGGTCGGATGCTGCTCTACCGTAGCCGCCTGCCAATGCCGGAGGCCAGCCGTATGCCGCAACCCATCCACGTCACCGCCCTTGCCGACGCCGACGAAAGCACGCTGCCGGAGGAGCTGGTGCCGTATTTCCAGAAGTGCCGCGACAAGTTGGGCTTCGTGCCGAACGTGCTGCGCGCCTGGCTGCTGCGGCCGGAGAAGCTGCGCAACTTCGTCCGCCTCTACGACGAGCTGATGCTGGGCCCCTCGGGCCTGTCGAAGCTCGAACGGGAGATGATCGCGGTGGCGGTGTCGTCCTGGAATCGCTGCTACTACTGCCTGGTGGCGCACGGGGCGGCAGTGCGAAAGATCTCCGGCGACCCGCAGCTCGGCGAGATGATGGCGTTCAACCATCGGGTCGCCGACCTCGAGCCGCGGCAGCGGGCCATGCTCGACTTCGCGCAGTTGCTGACCGAGGCGCCACACCGGGTTGGCGCGCCCGAGCGGGCGGCGCTGCGCGAGGCGGGGTTCAGCGACGCCGACATCTTCGACATCACGGAGGTGGCAGCGTTCTTCAACTACACCAACCGCGTCGCCCACGGCGTCGACATGATGCCGAACGCCGAATACCACACGCTTGCGCGGTGACCGCGGGCGGGCTATCGCCGCAAACGTCATCGAACGGTAACGCCGGCGTGAGCCGGTGCAGGGTAGCTGCCGCGTCATGCCGCGCGACGACACGTATTTGACCGGCCAGCTTCGCGCGGCCCAGCCGATCCGGATCGAAGCCGTGTCGAAGCGGTTCGCCGGCGGCGCCCCGGCGCTGGACCAGGTCGGGATCGAGGTCGCGGCCGGCAGCTTCGCCGTGCTGCTCGGACCCTCGGGCTGCGGCAAGACGACGCTGCTGCGGATCGTGGCCGGGCTCGAGACCGCCGATGCGGGCCGGGTGTTCGATCGGCGGCCGCGACGTCACCGCCTTGCCGCCGGCGGCGCGCGGAGTGGCGATGGTGTTCCAGTCCTACGCGCTGTTCCCGCATCTGAGCGTGCGCGGAGAACATCCAGTTCGGCCTGCGCGCCCGTCGCGTGCCGGCGGCCGAGCGCGGACGCCGGGTTGAGGCGGCGGCGGCGATGCTGGGGTTGGGCGCTTGCATGGAGCGCAAGCCCGCGCAGCTCAGCGGCGGGCAGCAGCAGCGGGTGGCGCTCGGCCGCGCCGTGGTGGCCGAGGCGCCGGTGTGCCTGATGGACGAGCCGCTCAGCAACCTCGACGCCCAGCTCCGCGCCGAGATGCGGCGCGAGATCCTGGCACTGCAGCGCCGGCTCGGCATCACCATGCTGTACGTCACCCACGACCAGACCGAGGCGATGGGCATGGCCGACCAGGTGGTGCTGCTGCGCGCCGGCCGGGTCGAGCAGGACGCGACCGCCGGAGGCGCTTTACGCGCGGCCCGCCACGGCGTTTCGCCGCCGGGTTCATCGGCCAGCCGCCGATGAACCTGCTGCCGCTCGTGCCGGGCGGTGACGGGCTGGTGGTCGAGGGCTGCGACGGCCCGGCGCTGGCCGAGCCGGCGCCGTCGGCGGGCTGCGGCCGGAGGCGCTGCGCCTGGCCGATAGCGGCCTGCCGGCGCTGGTCGAGCACGCCGAATATCTCGGCGCCGATACGGTGCTGCAATGCCGGGTCGGCCGTGCCACCGTGCTGGCCCGCCTGCCCGGCCGGGTGGTGCCGGCGCCCGGCCTCAGCGTCCGCCTCGGCTTCGACCCTGCCGACCTGCATCTGTTCGGCGCCGATGGCCGGCGCCTGCCCGAAGGAGCCCACCGCATGACACGCGCCGCGCTCTGCTCGCCGACTGCCGCCACCGCCCTCGCCGCGCCCTCGCTGGGCCGCGCGCAGGCGGCGACCGAGATCAGCTTCCTGTTCCCGGTCGCGGTCGGCGGGCCGATCACCAAGATCATCGACGGCTACGCCCGCGACTTCGAGGCGGCGAACCCGGGCATCAAGGTGCAGCCGATCTATGCCGGCAGCTACGTCGACACGCTGACCAAGGCGCAGACGGCGCTCAAGGCCGGCGACGGGCCCGACCATGGCGGTGCTGCTGGCGGTCGATGCGCATAGCCTGATCGACGACGACCTGATCGTGCCGTTCGACACCGTCGCGACGCCGGCCGAGGACCAGGCCTGGCTCGACAGCTTCTACCCGGCCTTCCTGCGCAACGGCCGCATCGGCGGCCACACCTGGGGCATCCCGTTCCAGCGCAGCACCATCGTGCTGTACTGGAACAAGCCGCTGTTCGCGCAGGCCGGGCTGACCCGGAGCAGCCGCCAGCGACCTGGGCCGAGCATGCGGCGGCGCGCGGCGAAGCTGACGCGAGCAAGGGCGAGCGCTGGGGCACGCTGATCCCGGCACCGGCTTCACCTACTGGCTGTTCCAGGCGCTGGTGACCGAGGCCGGCGGGCAGCTCGCCAACGCCGAAGGCAACCAGGTCGCGTTCGACAGCGCCGGCCAGCCAGGCCGCGCTGCGCTACTGGCTCGACCTGCAGGCCGCCGGCGGCACCCCGCCCGGCCTGGTGGAGTGGGGCACCACGCCGCGCGACTTCCTCGAAGGGCGGGCCGGCGATGATCTGGACCACCACCGGCAACCTGTCGAACATCCGCGCCAACGCGAAATTCCCGTTCGGCGTCGCCATGCTGCCGGCGCGGCGTGCAGCGCGGCAGCCCGACCGGCGGCGGCAACTTCCACCTGTTCAAGGCCGCCAACCCGGCGCAGCGGCAGGCGGCGCTGCAGTTCCTGCGCTGGGTCACCAGCCCCGAGCGGGCGGCGCAATGGGGCATCGACACCGGCTACGTCGCGGTCCGCCCCGACGCCTGGGACACGCCGCGCATGAAGGACTACGTGGCCGGCTTCCCCGAGGCCGCGGTCGCCCGCGACCAGTTGCAGTTCGCCGTGCCGGAGCTCTCGACCCACGACAACCAGCGCGTGACGCAGGCCCTGAACGACGGGCTGCAGGCGGCGCTCACCGGCCGCAAGCAACCCGGCCCGGCGCTTGCCGACGCCCAGGCCGCCGCGACCCGCCTGCTCCGCCCCTACCAGTAAGGACAAGCGCCATGCACCGCCGCACGCTGCTCGCCTCCGCCGCCGCGACCCTCGCCGTGCCTGCCGTCTGCGCGCGCCCAGGCGGTGCGGACGCTCAGCTTCTACTACCCGATCGCCGTCGGCGGCCCGATCCCGGCGATCTTCGACGGCTATTGCAGCGAGTTCCAGCACCAGACCGGCATCGAGGTGAAACCGGTCTATGCCGGCAATTACAGCGAGACGCTCACCAAGGCGCAGACGGCGATCCGCGCCGGGCAAGGGCCGCAGCTCGCAGTGCTGCTGGCGGCCGAGATGCACAGCCTGCAGGACGCCGGCATCCTCGCCACCCTCGACGAGCTCGGCCCGGTGGACCAGGCCTGGGCCGACGGTTTCTACCCGGCCTTCCTCGCCAACAGCCGGGTCGGGGCAAGCCCTGGTCGTGCCGTTCCAGCGCAGCACGGCGATCATGTACTACAACAAGGCCGCCTTCGCCGATGCCGGCCTCGACCCGGAGGCTTCCCGAAAACCTGGGCGGAGCTGCAGGCCGCGTCGGTGAAGCTGGTGCGCAAGGAGGGCGAGCCGGGTCACGCGCTGGGGCGTGAAGCTCGCGTCCGACGTCGGCAACGCGCAGTGGACGTTCGGCGCACTCGCGAACCAGGTCGGGCTGAAGCTGATGAACGAGGCCGGCACCGAAACGTATTTCAGCGACCCGAAAGCGATCGAGGCGATGAGCTTCTGGCGCGACTTGCGCGACCGGCGGGGCGACGCCGCCGGGCTCGACCGCGTGGCCGACGCTCAGCCCCGACTTCCTCGAGGGCAACGCCGCGATCATCCAGCACACCACCGGCAACCTCACCAACGTCCGCGACAAGGCGCAATTCCCGTTCGGCGTCGCCGGGCTGCCGGGCAAGGACGGCCCGCGCACCGTGGTCGGCGGCGGCAACATCTACTTCTTCAAGCACGCCAGCCCGGCCGGAGCGGGAGGCGGCGCTGCGCTTCGCCCGCTTCCTGACGGAGCCCGAGCGGGCCGCCGATTGGTCGATCCGCACCGGCTACATCGCGACCCGGCCCGAGGCCTACGAGACGCCGTCGATGCGCGAGTACGTTGCAGAAATTCCCGGCCGCCGGGGTCGCGAAGGACTTCCTGCCGGTCGCCACCGGCGAGCTGAGCACGTTCGAGAACCAGCGGATCTACAAGCTGCTGGCCGACAACATCCAGGCGGCGCTGTCCGGCAGCAAAACGCCGGCGCCAGGCCATGGCGGACACGCAAACGGAGGCGGACCGCATCCTGAAGCCGTTCAAGCGCGGCGTGAGGCCGCGGCGTCGAGAACGCATCCACGCCTACCTGCTGATCCTGCCCGCCGTCGTGCTGCTGGCGGCGTTCACCCATCTGCCCGGCGGTCGCGACGCTGATCGACAGCCTGTACACCACGCCGCGCGGCAGCCGGCCGGCGCGGTTCGTCGGGCTCGACCAATATCGCGCTCTGCTCGACGACCCGGTGTTCTGGCAGGCGCTGCGGCAACAACCTCGTTTACGCCGCCGTCACGATCCCGGTCAGCGTCGTGCTGGCGCTGGCGATGGCGCTGGCGGTCGAACAGCCGGCTGCCGGGGCGGGCGGCTGCTGCGGCTGGCGTATTTCACTGCCGACGATGCTGCCGATGATCGCGGTCGCCAACATCTGGCTGTTCTTCTACACGCCCGATTACGGGCTGCTCGACCAGCTCGGCCACGCTCTTCGGCGTGCGGGCGGCACAATTGGCTCGGCGACCCCGCGACTCGCGCTGCCGTCGATGATCGCGGTCGCGGTGTGGAAGGAGGCCGGGTTCTTCATGATCTTCTACCTCGCCGCGTTGCAGGCGATCCCGTCGCCGCTGCGCGAAGCCGCGGCGCTGGAGGGCGCCGGGCGCTGGACCGTACTTGCGCCGGGTCATGCTGCCGCTGCTGATGCCGACGACGCTGTTCGTGCTGGTCAACGCCGTCATCAACGCCTTCCGCCTGGTGGACCACGTCGTCGTCATGACCCGCGGCGGCCCGGATAACGCGACCACGCTGCTGCTGTATTACATCTACGAAACCGGGTTCCGCTTCTGGGACACCGGCGACCGCGGCGGCGCTGACCGTTGTGCTGCTGGTGATCCTGGGCGGTCTGGCGGCGCTGCAATTCGGCGTGCTGGGCCGGCGCGTGCATTACCGGTGAAGGCGGCGGATCTTGAGGGCGGCCTCGAGGTCGCCGGCGCTTGGCTGCTCGGCCTGCTCTGGGTGCTGCCGCTGCTCTACGCTGCCTGGGCCGCGGTGCATCCGGCCGAGTATGCGACACGGTTCGACCTGCTGGCGCCCTGGACGGCGCACAACTTCCGGGCGGCCTGGGAAGCGGCGCCCTTCGCCCGCTACCTGCTCAACACCTTCCTGCTGGTGACGCTGATCCTGGTCGCGCAATTCCTGCTCTGCACGCCGGCCGCCTACGCCTTCGCCCGGCTCAGCTTCCCCGGCCGCGACACGATTTTCGCCCTGGTGCTGCTGCAGCTCATGATCATGCCGGACGTGCTGCTGGTGGCGAACTACCGCACCTTGGCCGGGCTCGGCCTGGTGGACAGCATCGTCGGCATCGCGTTGCCCTATCTGGGCTCGGCGTTCGGGATCTTCCTGCTGCGCCAGGCCTTTCGCCAGGTGCCGCAGGAGCTCGACGACGCGGCCCGGCTCGAAGGCAGCTCCCTGCTGGCGCGGATCTGGCGCGTCTACGTGCCGCTCGCCCGGCCGACCTACGTCGCCTATGGGCTGGTCTCGGTCAGCTACCATTGGAACAACTTCCTTTGGCCGCTCGTGATCACCAACAGCGTCAGCACCCGGCCGCTGACGGTCGGGCTGGCGGTGTTCGCCAGCACCGACCAAGGCATCGATTGGAGCATCATCACCGCCGCCACCTTGATGACGGCGGCACCGCTGCTGCTGGCGTTCCTGATCTTCCAGCGTCAGTTCGTGCAGAGCTTCATGCGGGCCGGGATCCGCTGAACGACGCCGCGCTCCGCAGCCATTGCAGCAGGCGGGCGGCCGGGCCGGGTGGCGACCGGTAAACCGGTTCGGCCGCGTCGTGGTACGGGTCGGCGGACAGGGCGGACGGCGAGCCGCCGCGATACAGCCAGGCCACCGCGGAACGGCAACCCTCGGCCACGATCGGCGCCCGCTCGTGCCGGGCAGCTTCAACGACGGTCCAGGGATCGGTGGGAGCAAGGCGCGTCGGCTGCGGATCGCTGGTCATGGTGTGTCTCCTCGCTGCGGTTCGGCTGTCCTGCCGCTGTTCTACGGATGGGCGGGGCGGCGGCGCCGTGACGTGCGTCACAGTCCGGCGCCCGGTTGCGCCCGGCGCCGTTCGGCAGGACGATCGGGCGAACCGGACGGGGGAACGCCATGGCGCTGATCGAGAACACGACCAAGCGGAAGCTGCGCAACGGCGAGCTCGCGCTCGGCTTCGGCGTGCACCATCTGCGCACCGCCGGCACCGCCGCGCTGGCCGCCGCCTCCGGCCATGACTGGCTGTTCATCGACATGGAGCACGGCGCCTTCTCGATCCAGGAGGCGACCCAGCTCTGCCTCGCGGCGCTTCCGACCGGCGTCACGCCGATCGTGCGCGTCACCGCCGGCGCGCTCGACGAGGGCACCCGTGCGCTCGACAACGGCGCGCTCGGCATCGTCGTGCCGCATGTGGATGACGTCGCCACAGCGCGGCGCCTGGTTGAGGCGTTCCGCTTTCCGCCGCAAGGCCACCGGAGCTGGGGCGGCCCGGTCGCCGCCTATGGCTACCAGCCGCCGGGCAGCGCCGAGGCGCAGGCGGCGCTGAACGATGCGATCCTGGTGGTGGCGATGATCGAGAGCCCGGAGGCGGTGCGCAACGCCGACGCCATCGCCGCGGTGGACGGCATCGACGTGCTGCTGATCGGCACCTCGGATCTCACGGCGGAGCTGGGCATTTCCGGTCAGATCGGCCATCCGGACGTGCTGGCCGCATACGAGTCGGTCGGCGCCGCCTGCCGCGCGCACGGCAAGGTTCTCGGCATGGGCGGGGTGTACGACGAGGCGAACGCTGCCCGCTACATCGAAGCCGGCGCTCGCTTCGTGCTGACCGGCAGCGACCACAACTTCCTGCTGGCCGGCGCCCAGGCCCGCTCCACCCTGCTGCGCAAGAGCGCCTGATGGACATTGTCGCGACAGGCCTGCAATTCCCGGAAGGCCCGGTGGCCATGCCGGACGGCTCCGTGCTGCTGGTGGAGATCGCCCGCGAAACGCTGTCCCGGGTGCATCCGGATGGCCGGGTCGAGGTCGTGGCGCAGGTGCCGGGCGGCCCCAACGGCATTGCGATCGGGCCCGGCGGCCCCGGCGGGCGCATCTACCTCTGCAACAACGGCGGCTTCTCCTGGATCAAGGAGCGCGGCACCCATCGTCCGCACCTGCAGCCGAAAAGCTACGCCGGCGGCGGTATCGACGTGGTGGAGTTGGCAACCGGTCGGGTCGAGCGGCTCTATTCCGCCTGCGACGGCATCCCGCTGCGCGGCCCCAACGACCTGGTGTTCGACCGCAACGGCGATTTCTGGTTCACCGACCTCGGCAAACGGCGCGAGCGCGACATGGACCGCGGCTTCGTTTACTGGGCGCGGGCCGATGGCTCGGAGATCCGCCAGGTGATCGGGCCGATCATGACGCCCAACGGCATCGGCCTGTCACCCGACGAACGCACCCTGTATGTCGCCGAAACCGAAACGGGTCGGCTCTGGGCCTGGGACGTGGACGGTCCCGGCGTCCTGCGCCAGGCGCCCTGGCCGTCACCGCATGGCGGCCGGCTGGTGCATGGCGCTAGCGGCTTCACCCGGTTCGACAGCCTCGCAGTGTCGGCCAGCGGCCGCATCTGTGTCGCCGCACTCAGCAGCGGCTGCGTCGTGGAGATCTGGCCGGACGGGTCGCGCGCCGTGCACCACCCGATGCCGGACCTCGGCGTCACCAACATCTGCTTTGGCGGCGCGGACATGCGCACAGCGTTTGTCACGCTCTCGCACGAGGGCCGGCTCGGGGCGATGGAGTGGAACGAGCCCGGCTTGCGGCTCAACTTTTCGTCGTAACAGCCGTCGCCGGCCAGTACGCCGGCAGCCAGGCGCCGTCCCGCTGGCTCCAGCCTTCGGCCGCCGCCTCGTCGTAGACCGCCAGGGTGCGCGCCGCGACCGGCAAGGTGAAGCCACGCGCCTCGGCTTCCGCGAGCATGGTGCGCAGGTCCTTGCGAATGGAGTCGATATCGAAGGTCGGCGGCCCCGCCTCCTGCCCGGCCAGCGTGGCGGCAATCGCGGGGCCGCGGACCTTCAAGACGTTGGCGCCGCCCGAGGTGTCGGCGAAGAACTCCATAAGCCAGGCGGGATCGAGGCCCAGGTGCTTGACCAGCGCCATCGCCTCGCCGAGCGCCTGGTAGAACACCAGCAGCGGCAGGTTGATCGCGAGCTTCATCGCCGCCCCGGCGCCCACCGGCCCGACATGCTCGACCCGGCGGCACAGCGCCTCCAGCAGCGGCCGCGCGCGTTCGAGGTCGGCCGCCTCGCCGCCGACCAAGCCGAGCAGCTTGCCTGCGCGCGCCGGGCCGGTGGTGCCGCCGACCGGGCACTCGATGAACGCGCCGCCCGCCTCGCGTACCGCGTCGGCCAGAGCGACTTCCGTCTCCGGCCGCACCGTGCTCATCTCGACGAACAGCTTGCCCGTGGCCGCGCCCAGCAATCCGTCGGCGCCGCGATACACGGCCTCCACCGCCGCGGCGTCGAACAGGCTCGACATCACCACCTCGGATTGCTCGGCGAGGGCGTGCGGCGTGTCGGCGACCGCGAACCCGCTCGCGGCCGCACGGTCGCGGCTGCGGTTCCAGACGACGACGTCATGCCCGGTTTCCGCCAGCCGCGCCGCCATCGCGGCCCCCATCTTTCCGAATCCGGCAATGCCCACGCGCATGGACCTCATCCTCCCGACCACCGATAGTGCCGCCCAACATAGGGGGACGCGCATGCAACGCGAGATCGGGGTCGTGGGATTGGGCATCATGGGCGGCGCGATGGCCCGCAACCTGCTCGCGGCCGGCTGGCGCGTGCTCGGCACCGACCCGCACGAGCCGGCCGCCCGGGCGCTGGCCGCGGACGGTGTGGAGCTGCGCCCGGACGCCGCCGCCCTGGTTCGCGATGTCGAGATCATCATGACCAGCCTGCCGACGCCGGCGGCGCTGCACGACGTGGCGGCCGCGATCGCCGGCGCCGGGGTGCCGCGCCGGGTGGTGGTGGAAGCCAGCACGATGGCGCTCGACGACAAGCAGCGCTTCGCCGCCACGCTGCAGGAGGCCGGGCACGTGGCGCTCGATTGCCCGATCAGCGGCACCGGCGCTCAGGCCGTCCGGAAGGACTTGGTCGTGTATGCGAGCGGCGACACCGCGGCGATCGCCGAGCTCGAGCCGTTCTTCGCCGCCTTCACCCGCGCCGTGCACGACGTTGGCGCCTATGGCAACGGCAGCCGGATGAAGTTCGTCGCCAATCTGCTGGTGGCGATCCACAACGTGGCGGCGGCCGAGGCGATGGTGCTCGGGATGAAAGCCGGGCTCGACCCGGAGCTGCTGGTGAAGCTGGTCGGCGCCGGGGTCGGCACGTCCAAGGTGTTCGACCTGCGGGCGCCGATGATGGCGGCCAACGACTATGCCGCGGCCACGATGAAGGTGTCGGTGTGGCAGAAGGACATGGCGGTCATCACCGCCTTCGCCGCCTCGCTCGGCGTGCCGACGCCGACGCTGAGCGCCACCGTGCCGATCTACAACAGCGCCATGGCGACCGGCCACGCGTCCGACGACACCGCCGCGGTGTGCCGGGTGCTGGAGCGGATGGCGGGGCTGGAACGCTGACCCTGCGCCGCTTGACACCCCCTGGGCCGCAGACAACCATCGCGCACAATCGGCAGCCTGCAAGGCAAGCGAAACAAGGGGAAACGGGTTCATGACCGACGAGGTTGACACCACCGGGCTGAGCCGGCGCGGCGCGCTGCTCGGCGCCGGCTCGCTGGCCGCGACGGCCGGCGGGCTGGCGTCGCTCGCCGGCAGCAGGCGCGCCCGCGCCCAGGCCAGCGAGCCGCTGCGCATCGGCTTCCTGACGGTGAAGACCGGCCCGCTCGCGGCCGGCGGAATCCAGATGGAGCAGGGCATGCAGCTCTATCTGAAGGACCACAACAACACGATGGCGGGCCGCCCGGTGCAGCTCATCACCGCCGACACCGGCGGCACCCCGGCCAACACCCGCACCAAGACCCAGGAGCTGGTGGAGCGCAACAACGTCGCCGTGCTGATCGGCCCGCTGGCAGCGTTCGAGACGCTGGCGATCGACGACTACGTGCGCGAGAAGCAGGTGCCGTGGATCTGCGTCGCGGCGGCCGAGGACGTGACCCAGCGCCGCGCCAACCCTTGGCTGGTGCGGGTGAACGCGTCGTCCGGGCAGTGCGCGCACGCGCTGGCCGATTACTGCGCCAAAGACCTCAAATACAAGCGCATGGCCACCATCGGCGACGACTTCGCCTATGGCCAGGAGCAGAACGGCGCCTTCCAGCGGGTGTTCGAGGATGCGGGCGGCCGGATCGTGCAGAAGCTGTGGCCGCCGCTGAACGCGCCCGACTACGGCACGTTCATCGCCGGGCTGAACGAGAAGCTGGACGGCATCTTCATGTCGTTCGCCGGCTCGAACGGCTTCCGCTTCTTCAAGCAATACAAGGAATACGGCGGCACCGTGCCGATCGTCGGCGGCATGACCGCGGTCGACGAGGCGACCTTGCAGCAGATGGGCGACGACGCGATCGGGATGGTGTCGACCAACTACTACTCGGCGCAGCTCGACACACCGTTGAACAAGGCCTTCGTCGCCGGCATGCAGCGCGAGTACAAGGTCGATCCCGGCTACTACGCCGCCGGCACCTACACCGCCGGGGCCGCGCTCGAGAACGCCATCAAGGTGGCGGGCGACAAGGCAGACGACCGCGCGACCTTGATCAAGGCGCTCCGCGGCGAAACCGTCGACACGGTGCGCGGCACGCTGCGGTTCGACGAGTACGGCAATGCGGTCGGCCCGGTCTACATCCGCAAGGTCGAGAAGAAGGGCGGCCGCCTAGTCAACACTGTCATCAAGACTTACCCGGATGTGAGCCAGTTCTGGACCTACGACCCGGCCGAGTTCCTGCGTCAGCCGGTCTATGGGCGCGACTTCCCGCCGGCTCGCTTCCTCGAAAAATAGTCCGTGCAGTTCTGGGCCATCCAGACGCTCAACAGCATCGCGCTGGGCGGGCTGCTGTTCCTGCTCGCCTCCGGCTTCTCGCTGATCTTCGGGTTGCTGCGGGTGCCGAATCTGGCGCATGGTGGGCTGTTCATGCTGGGCGCCTATCTTGGCGCGACGTTGCTCGGACAGGGGTTGAACTTCTGGCTGGCGGCACTGGGAGCCGGCGTCGTGGTCGGCGCGCTGGGCGCGGTCGTGGAGCGCGGCCTGCTGCGCCGCCTGGCGGGCAATGAGCGGGGCCAGGTGCTGGTGACCTTGGGGCTCGGCTTCATCATCGCCGACACCTGCCTGATGGTGTGGGGCGGCGACCCGCTGCCGCTCGCAGCACCCTCCTATCTGCGGCCGCCGCTGCGCATGGCCGGGCTGATCTTCCCGACCTACCGCCTCGCGGTGCTGGGCGTCGCCATCGTCGCCGTCGTAGCGCTCATCCTGCTGATGGACCGCACCCGGCTCGGCGCCATGATCCGCGCCGGGGTGGACGACCGGCAGATGGCGCGCGGGGTGGGCATCCCGGTCGGGCTGCTGTTCACGCTGGTGTTTTTCCTCGGCGCGGCTTTGGCCGGGTTCGGCGGCGTGATCGGCGGCCCGATCCTGTCGGCCTATCCCGGCCTCGACGCCGACATGCTGCCGCTCGCCTTGATCGTGGTGATCCTGGGTGGCATCGGCAGCCTGCCGGGCGCATTGGCCGGCAGCTTCATCGTCGGCTTCATCTACAATTTCGGCACCGCGCTGTTCCCGGACTTCGCCTATGTCGTGCTGTTCCTGCCGATGGTGCTGGCGCTGGTGTTCCGTCCCGCCGGCCTGTTCGGCCGTCCCGCGCTATGAGCCGGCGCGCCTCCAGCCTGCTCGCGGGCGTGCTGATCCTGCTGGCGCTGGCGGTGCTGCCGCTGCTGCTGCCGGGCACGTTCTATCTCTCGATTGCCGGGCACGTGATGGTGGCGGCGCTGCTGGCGCTCAGCCTCAACATCCTGATCGGCTATGGCGGCATGACGTCGCTGGGACACGCCATCTTCCTGGGCGTGCCCGCCTACGCCTATGCCTGGCTGGTGGCCAACCTGGCGCTCGACCCGCTGGCCGCCGCACTGGCGTCGATCGCGCTCGGCACGCTGCTGGCGGCCGCGTTCGGGGTGCTCGCCTTGCGCGCCTCGGGCCTCGGCTTCCTGATGATCACGCTGGCATTGGGCCAGGTGATGTGGGGCCTGTCGTATCGCTGGAACGCGCTGACTGGCGGCGATAACGGGCTGCGCTCGGCGCGGCCGGTGCTGGCCGGGATCGATACGTCGCAGCCGATGGTGTTCTACTACCTGCTGGCGGCGGTGTTCGCGGTCGCCCTGCTCTGCCTGTGGCAGCTCTCCGCCTCGCCGTTCGCCGCCTGCCTGCGCGGCACCCGCGACCAGCCGCGGCGAATGCGCATGCTGGGCCACAACGTCTGGCTGATCCGCTTCGCCGCGTTCGTGCTGGCCGGGTTCTGGGGCTCGGTCGCCGGCGTGCTCTACGTCTGGGACTACGGTTTCATCAGCCCGCAGACGCTCTCGTTGCAGCAATCGGCCGAGGCGCTGCTGATGGTCGTGCTCGGCGGCGCCGGCACCCTGGCCGGCCCGATCGTCGGCGCCGTCATCATCACGGTGGTCAAAATGGTGGTCAGCTCCTACGTGGACCGCTGGTCGTCGCTGCTGGGGCTCATCTTCATCGTCTCGGTGATGCTGCTGCCGCAGGGGATCGTGCCCGGCCTGCTGGCGCTCCGCCGCCCCCGCGCCCTGCGCCGCGATCCGGTCAGCCCGTGACCGAGCCGGCGCTCGCCATCACCGGGCTGCAGAAGCGATTCGGCGGCGTCGCCGCCACGCGCGACATCTCGCTGTCCGTCATGCCCGGCGAGCGCCGGCTGCTGATCGGCCCCAATGGCGCCGGCAAAACCACGCTGTTCAACCTGATCACCGGCGATTTGCGCGCCGACGCCGGGTCGATCCGGCTGTTCGGCCAGGAGCTGCGCCACTTGCCCGTCCGCGGCCGGGTGCGCCAGGGGCTCGGCCGCACCTACCAGATCCTGACCCTATTTCCGCAGGAGACCTACGCGCACAACGTGGCACTGGCCCTGATCGGCACCGGCGCCACGGGGTGGCTGCCCTGGGGCGCCTTCGCGCATCGCCGCGCGCTGCACGACGCCGCGGCGACCGCCCTCGCCCGGGTCGGCCTCCGCGAGCTCGCCGACTGCACCGTCGCCGAAACGGCGTACGGCGAGCGCCGCCGGCTCGAGCTGGCGATGGCGCTGGCGCAGAACCCGCGCGTGCTGCTGCTGGACGAGCCGCTGGCCGGGCTGTCGGCGCCGGAGCGCGAGACCGTCAGCGCCGTGCTCGCCGCGCTGCCGCGCGACATCGCGGTCGTGCTGATCGAGCACGACATGGACATGGCGCTGGCGTTTGCCGAACGCATCACCCTGCTCAATTTCGGCGCCGTCGTGCTCGAGGGCACCCGCGCCGAGGTCATCGCCGACCCGCGCACCCGCGAGGTCTATCTTGGTGAGTGAAGCGCTCGCGCTCACCGGCGTCGACGCCTTCTACGGCGACAGCCACGTGCTGCACGGCGTCGGCCTCAGCTTGCGGGAGGGCAGCCTGCTCGCGCTGCTGGGCCGCAACGGTGCCGGCAAGACCACCACGCTCGCCACCGCCATGGGTTTCCTGCCGGCCCGGCGCGGCCGGGTCACGCTGTTCGGCGAGCCGATCACCGCCTGCTCGCCCGAGGTGATCGCCCGGCGCGGCCTCTGCCTGGTGCCGCAGGGCCGCCGGGTGTTCCCGTCGCTGACGGTGCGGGAGAACCTGCTGGTGGCGCGCCAGTCCACCCGTGGTGCCACCTGGACGCTGGAGCGCGTGTTCGAGACCTTTCCCCGGCTGCGCGAGCGCCGCAACCAGGCGGCCGGCTCGTTGTCGGGCGGCGAGCAGCAGATGATGGTGATCGGCCGGGCGCTGATGGGCAACCCGCGCGTGCTGCTGCTGGACGAGCCGTCCGAGGGCTTGGCGCCGCAGATGGTGGCCGAGATCGGCCGCATCATCGCCCGCCTCAAGGCCGACCGGTTGTCGATCGTGCTGGTCGAGCAGAACGTGCACATGGCGATGTCGCTCGCCGACGATGTGGTGGTGCTGAACACCGGCCGCGTCGCCTTGCACGGCCCGGCCGATGTGCTGCAAACCGAAGGGGCGATCGACCGCCACCTGGGTGTGTTTTAAGGCAAGGGGCTTCGCCCCTTGACCCCATCAAAGGCAGTGCCTTTGAAATCCATCAATCGCCGGTCTGGGGCCGCCGGCCCCAGCGGGTCAAGGGCAGAGCCCTTGCCTTAAGAAGGAATGAACATGGCCGAAGCCACCAACCATTACGGCGCCACCGCGGCGCGCGAGCACGGCCGCCCGGGCCGCGAGGTTCGCCCCAAAAGCATGACGATCGACATGCACTCCCACGTCATGGTCCCGGCGGCGCAGGAGATCCTGGCGCCGCATCTCGATCTCTCGACCATCCCGCTCGCCCACTTCGCCACCGACGACACCAAGGCGCTGAACCGCAAGCAGGACGCCGACCGCCGGCCGGACATGCTGGAGCACGACGTGCGCCTCGCGGTGATGGACGCCGCGGGGGTGGACATGCAGGTGATCATGCCGCCGCCGGGCCAGGTGAACTACGCGATCCCGCTCGAGGTCGGCCGGCACGCGGCGTCGGTGATCAACGACGGCATGGCGGCCTTCGCGGCCAAGCACCCGGACCGGTTCACCGCCCTCGGCACCGTGCCGATGCAGGACGGCGAGGCGGCGGCGCGCGAGCTGGAGCAGGCGATGGGCCGCGGCCTGAAGGGCGTGCAGATCCTGACGAATGTGCACGGCCGCGAGCTGTCCGACCCGGCGTTTGCCGCCTTCTGGGCCGCGGCCGAGCAGCTCGGCGCCGTCGTGCTGATCCATCCCAACGGCTTTACCGAGGCCCGGCGCATGACCCGGTTCTACTTCAACAACGTGGTCGGCAACCCGCTCGATACCTCGCTCGCGCTGCACTACCTGATCTTCGACGGCGTGCTCGAGCGGCACCCGAACCTGAAGCTGATCGCGGTGCATGGCGGCGGCTACCTCGCCGCCTATTCGGGCCGCATCGACCATGCCTGGGGCGCCCGCTCCGACGTGCGCGGCTCGCTGCCGCAGCCGCCGACCACATATCTGAAGCGGGTCTATTTCGACTCCGTCGTGTTCACCCCGCACCAGCTCCGCAGCCTGATCGAGGTGTTCGGTGCGGACCGGATCCTGATGGGGACGGACTACCCCTACGACATGGCGGAAAGCGATCCCGTCGGCCACCTGGCTTCGGCCGAGCTGGACGACGCCACCTTCGCGGCCATCGCCGGAGGCAACTCACGCAAGTTGTTCGGAGTGTGAGGCCCGGGGCGGGCTGAGCCGTCACGGTTCAGCCCGGCCCCGACTTCATCGCCGGGGCAAGACTGCTCAGCAAGCCGGCGGCCAGCACGATCAGCAGCCCCACGACGGTCTCGCCGGCGATGCTGCGCGCCAGCCGCCGCTTTGCCGCCAGCGGGTTTCGCCCGTCAAGCGCCGGCGTCAACCGGAACCGGTGGACGGCCGCAAAGGCCAGCAGGATTACGAACAGCCCAAGCTTAGCCAGCGCCACCAGCCCGTAATCACTGCCGAGCAGGCCGGCCCACGTCCCGATCAGCGCCGCCGACTGGAACGCCGCGGTTGCAGCCAGGGCCGCCACGCACACCGCTCCCAGCCCGGCAAACCGCCGCAAGCAGGCCGCCGCGGTGCCCGGCGGCGCATCGGCCAGCAACGCCAGTAGCGCCGGCAGCCCGCCGAGCCAGGCTCCCGCCGCGAGCAAGTGGACCGCCACCGACAGCAGCAGCCAGCTCGGCCCCTCCGACAGCGCCCAGGCGTGCCCGAGCCCGGCCCCGACCGCGACCGCCGCGCCAGCCGGCACCACGGCAACCCGCCTCAAGCGGGCCGCCAGCGCGGCCGCCCCCATCAGCAAAAGACAGAGGCGCAGGGCCATGACATGGCCGAAGGTGGTTTCGGCGATGACGGCCGGCGTCTCCGCAACCGACCCGGCGATCGCCGCGCCCTGCAACCCGAGCCAGGCGGCATTGCATAGCCAGGCCGCCGCGACCGACCACAAGGCAAACCGGGCGAGCAAGGACGCGCCGCGCTGGCCGGGCGGCGGGCGGAGCAGCCAGGCACTGGCCAGCACCGCGCCGAACTGCACCAGGATCGTCATGTCCGCCGCCGCCCGCGCCACGACGAGACTCCATTCGACCTCGGCGGACAGCGCCGCGAGCAGGTCCATCACCGGTCGGCCCCGGATACCGCTTAACGCACCACCGTGAAGCTGAACCGGCCCATCGTGCGGTGCGTGTCGACCGAAACCGCATGCCACTCGACCTGATACTGGCCGGGCGCCAGGGCGCCGAGGCTGATCGCTACGTGCCGCGAATCGCCCGGAACCGCATGCAGGTCGCCCTTATCGACCTGCATGCGCGCGGCATCCTCGACGCGAACGCTGCTGAACCGGGTCTCGATCGCCTCGCTGAAGGTGAGCTCCACCTGGCTCGGGCCGCCGGTCACCTCGCCGCCCACCGCCGGGCTGGACCCGCGCAGCTGGGCGTGGGCGAAGGCCAGACCCGGCGACAGCACGAGCAGCAGCGCGGGGACAACGGTGGACCGCATGATCGTCTCTCCCGTCACTGGCCGAACAGCGGCTTGCCGAGGCTGTTCGGGAATAGGTCGTCGAAGAACAGGTGCAGCTGGGCGATGACGCCCACGTATTTGCCGGAGGCCCGGTTTCCGGGAATCAACGCCTCGATGCCGACTTGGTAGCTGTCGCCGCTGTAGATCACGCCCGGCGCGTAAACGAGCTGCGTGCCGAGGTTGCTCGGGCTCGAGGCCGGCGACGACCACGCGATCTCGACCAGCGGCGTGAGGCGGTTGACGAAATCGGGCCAGCCCATGTCGCGCACCTGGGAGCGCAGGTAGGGCAGACTGTATTGCAGCGACAGGCCGCCGACCCAACGGTTGGACAGGCCGGTGTTGAACACCTGCGTGGGCAGGCCGGTGATGCCGCCCGTCTGGTCGCCGCCGCCGTCTGACGCCGGGCTGTCGGTCGACTTGAGCTTCTTGTCGGCGACGGTGTAGCCGAACGTTCCGGTGATCGCCAACGGCCGCAACGCCGCCACCGGCAGGTCGCCGAAGCCCTTGCCGGCGTAGATCGTCGGCGTGGTGCTGCCGTATTGGTCGGCGCCCACGTGCGCGGTCCCGGTCCGCGCCAGCTCGCGGATAACGCCGACGGACACGATCGCCTCATGCGGTTCGTTCACCCAGGCCTGGTATTTGAGGAACACGTTGAGGTTCTGGAAGCCGGTCTGGGTCTTGCCGAACTGCGACGTCTGGACGGTGTAGCCGCCGCTCACGCCGATGCCGAGATGTTCGGTGATGCGTTTATCGAACTCGCCGCTGATATTGTATTGGTAGCCCCGCCCGAGATCGGCGTCGCCGGGCTGGCGCTGGAAGCTGAACGTCGGCAGCGACGCCTCGTCGGCGACGCCGGGATCGTCGATCGTCAGGGTGACGGGAAACACGCGGACACCGGCGACGGCGTGGGCAGCGGCCTCTTGCGCAAGCAGGAGGACGGCGAAACAAGCGGCCGTGGCGGCCGCAATGAGTGTACGGGACATGGGACGGACCTTCGGATCACGCGGAACGGGGCGGCCGAGCACCAGGCTCGACCACTCGCAGGCTCGGTCAGGCCTGGCTGGGTGGTCCGGTGGGGAAGGTTGCCGCAAAAACCGCTGCCGGCGGCGGCGCTCGGGCAGGCGGCGGGGGAGCCGGCAGCGTGGCCGCGTGGCGAGTCGGAGCGACGCCGGACGGGGGGGGCGCCGGCAGCACGGCGACCCCGGCAAGGGCGTGGCAAACCGGGCAGAGCGCGCAAGGAAGGTCGTGCTGATGCGGCGACGCCGGTTCGCCGCCACCGACGTCGCCCGCGTGGCACAACGGTATGCCGTCGAACGCGACGATCTCCGCCTGCGCCGTCCGCGAGACATGGGCCGGCGCCATGAACGCCTGGCACAGCACTGCCAGCACGGCAAGCACCAGGCCGTGCAACGAGCAGCGCGGGACGGTTCGACGCGGGAGCCTCATCTCACCCGCAATCCTAAACTGTTACGATGTTTTAGTGAACTCCGATCTCTACCCGGAACGCACTATCGCCCGCTGCGCTCCAGATGCGGCCCGAGCCGTCCGGTGATCCACAAGCCGAGCATGCGGAAGTCGCTTGCCAGCGACCAGAGCGGGTGGCCGAAGGTCTGCGGCCGGTTGCCCTCGATGCCGAAATGGGCGCCCCAGGCAAATGCGTATCCGATGGCCGGGGCCGCGATCAACCAGCCCCATTCCCGCCGCAGCACGGCCAGCACGATGCAGCCGAGCGCGAGCAGGCTGCCGCAGTAATGCAGCAGCCGGGTGGCCGGGCTGGCATGGGCGCGGAGGTATTGGCGCCAGAACTGCTCGTAGCTCACGGCCCGATGTTACGGGCTCGCGGCCATGGCGTGAAGCTGGCGATGAAGCGGGCGGTGAAGCTCCGGCATCGGTGGGAGAACCGCCCGTCCTACCCCCAAGCGGCCAGTTCCTCCCCGCGCACCTGCCCCGAGACGGCGTGCACACCCTGGCCGCCGCCGAGCACGTTGACCGGCAGCGACCCCGGGGCGGCCCGCGCCCAGCCCGGCCCGGGGTCGCCATGGTGGGCGAACCGGGCCCAGGCCGCGCAGCATCGCGTCCGACAAGGCCTGCTCCCGCGGCCCGGCGCCGACCTTCGCGGCGAAGAACGGGTCGGCATAGGTGCCGAACACGAACGGGATCTCCGATGTGTGGGGCACCCCATGCGCCGGGACGGCCAAAGCGTGCGCGAATTCGTACAGCCACACCGGATGCCCGGCCTCGGCATGGCGCTGCGCCGCCGTGCGGGCGCGCAGGCGGAACACGATGTCGGTGTAGGCGGCGATCCACAGCGGCAGCGGCGCATCCGAGGTGCCGCGCTGCCTTGCCGCTGCGGCATAGGCGGCGGCGACTGCGGCGGCACGGTCCGCCGCCTCGGGCCGGTAGAGGGCGGCGAGGTCGCGGATCATCGACGCGAGTTCGGCCTCCGTCGCGGGTGGTCGCAGCCCGGCGACCGGCGCGCCGTCGGGGCCGACCAAGTCGAACCAGAACGTCGCCTCGGTCTCGGTCGTGCCGATCAGCAGCGGCACCGGCGCGAGCCGCGCGTCCCGCGGCCAGGTTTGCAGCACCACCCCGTCCAGCACCGGCAGCACCGGCGGGCGGCCCAGACTGCGCATCATGGCGGGATCGCGCGCCAGCTCGAGCTCGGTCCGGTGCAGCAGCAGCGCATCGACCCGGCGCAGCCCCGCGACATCGACGTCCAGCCGTTTCGCCAGCGCGCCGGCATAGGCCGCCGCGGTCGCCATCTCCGGGAAGCCCGGCGCACCATGCAGCGACCCGCTCTCGATAATGGCGCGGTGCAGCAGCCCGGCCCATCGCGGATCCTGCGCGATTGAAGCGGTGCTGGACCCGCCCGCGCTTTGGCCGAACAGCGTGACGCGGGCTGGGTCGCCACCGAATGCGGCGATATTGGCCTGTACCCAGCGCAGCGCGGCGACCTGGTCCTGCAGCCCCCAATTGGCGGCCGCCCCGGTCTCGGGGTCGGCAAGATCGGGATGCGCGAGCCAGCCCAGGGCGCCGAGCCGGTAATTGACCGCTACCACCACGACGTCGCCCCGCTCGGCGAGCGTGGCGCCCCATGTGCCGGCGACGGCACCGTGACCGGTCCGCCAGGCGCCGCCGTGCAGCCAGACCATGACCGGGCGGCGTCCCTCGGGCGACGGCGTCCAGACGTTCAGCACCAGGCAGTTCTCGGATTGCGGCCGGGCGCCGTCGTAGAGCCAGGCCGCGGCACCGGCCAAGGACTGGATCGGGGCGGCACCCGGCCGGTTCGCCAGCCGCGGATTGTCCCAGGACGCTGCCGGCCGCGGCGACGCAAATCGCAGCGCCCCGAGGGGCGGCGCGGCGTAGGGGATGCCGAGGAACTCGCACACCGATCCCGGCCTGCCCTCGGCGTCGTGCCAGTCCCAGCGGGTGCCGGCCACGGGACCGCAGCCGGGCTCCGCGACGACGGCCGAGTCCTCCCGCGGCGTGGCCGCGACGAGCGCGCCGGATGGCTGCGCCGCGGCCGGCCGGGCCGCGCCCAGCAGGAGCGCCCCGGCCCCCATCACTGCACGTCGTTTCATCGCGTCGCGGCCTCCCTGGACAGTGCAGCATCAAGCAGGCCGTGCAGCGCGGCCACGGTCTCGTCAGGCAGGCGGTCGATCGTCTGCGCCAGCCGGTTGGCGAGCGCCGTCCGCTCCGGGCTGAGCCCGGCGGTGTCGACCGTGACGCGCGGATGCGACAGCCGGGCCAGCCGGTTGAGCTCGTCGGCCTCGTCCCAGATCAGCCCGAACGCCTCGCACACCTGGTGCACCAGGCCGGTGCTCGGAGCGCCGCGATGGCCGTGCTCCAGCGCCGACAGGTACGCCGGGGTCACTTCGAGCCAGGCCGCGAGCTGCGCCATGGTCATGCGGCGGGCGGCTCGCAGCGTGCGCAGCCGGGCGCCGAACGGGGTCACGCGCGGGCCCGTGGACGCCGCAGCAGCAGCCGCACGCTGCCCGGGTTGAGTGCGTGCGGATGGGCGGCGGCCAGGATCAGCGGCCGCAAGCCGGGGTGGTTCAGCCAGAACGGCAGCTCACGCCGGATGACCCCGCCGGTTTCGCCGCTGCCGCGGCCGGTGATGATCTCGACGCAGCGCACGCCGTCGGCGGCGCAGGCATGGAGAAAGTGCTCCAGGGCCGCGTGGGCGCGGTTGGCGGTGCGGCCGTGCAGGTCGAGGGTGCGGGCCGCGGCCAGCTTGCCGGTGCGGAACCGGGTCCAGGTGGCGCGGTCCACGCCCCCGGGCGAATCGCCCACCACGAGCGGGGCCGGCAGCGCGGCGGTGCGCGCCACTCGCGGCGCCGGCGTCGGGGCGGCGGCCGAAGCGGGCGGTGCGGGGGCCAGGCTCGGCTCCGGCAGCACCGGGACCGCGGCGCCCGGCAGCCGTGCCACCAGGCGCGCATAGCTGGCCCAGACCGCCCGGTCGCTTTCGGTCAGTGCGCGGGCGCGTCGCATGCAGGGTGGGAGTCGCAGGGAAGCGCGCGCGGGTCGTCGTCGATCAGCACCACATGCAGCCGCCGCGGCCCGTGCGCGCCCAGCTCGAGCGTCTGCTCGATGTCGGCCGAACGGGATGGCCCGGTGACCAGCATCACGTTGCGCGGCATGAAGCCGCCGCCCTCTCCCGGCTGGGACGGAAGCGGGCCGTGCTCTGCACGCAGCAGGTCCCAGGCGTCCTCGTAGGCGCCGACGACGCGGGTGGCGCGCAGCACGGCGATGGCGGTGTCGGGCAGCAGGTTGACCGTGGTCGGGCGCTCCGGCGCGCTCGGCAGCATCAGCGTGCCGGTCTCGGCGATGGCGGCGAACACCTGCTGCACGCTGACGAGGTCGGTCGGTTCGGCCCGGCCCTCGCGCACCCGCAGCAGCGGGCGGGCGGACCACGGCATCGCCTGCAGCTCGGGGTGCGGCGACATCACCAGCTCGCTCGGCAGGTTCTGGCCGGCGAGGTAATCCGCGACCGCATCCGGGACGGCCGCCGGGTCCGACACCCGCGTCACGGTGCCGAACTCCTTCTCGACGTTGCGCACGAACAGCACGATCTGATCCGGGCGGTCGACCTGGCTGCGCGCGGGGATCAGGTGGCGCGGCGGCCGGGCCATGCGGCCGCGCAGCATCGCTTGCTGGTCCGCGGGCAGTTCGCCGCGCCGAAGGCCGCGCCGGATGGCGCCCAGGATCTCGGCGCGGCTCATTTGGCGGCCGCTCGCTGCTGCCGGGCGTAGCGGGCGAAGAACGTGTCGCCCTCGGGCGCCGGCAGGTCGCGGCCGCTTGTCCAGCCGCCGGCGAACGGCAAGGACGCGAACCGTCCGCGCTTGCGGCCGAGCAGCGCCAGCCCGCCCGCGCCCAACCGGGTCGCCAGCCGGTACAAGCCGGGCCGCCTGGCAAAGAAGGCCCACAGGCCCAGGTTGCTGCGGACGCCCGCCGGCTGCAGGTGCCGCTCGAACTCGCGCTCGCGCCAATGCCGCATCATCTTCGGCAGCGGGATCTTCACCGGGCAGACGCTTTCGCACTTGCCGCAGAAGGTGCTGGCATTCGGCAGGTGCCCGGCCTTGTCCACCCCGATCAGGCTTGGCGTCAGCACCGAACCCATCGGCCCCGGATACACCCAGCCATAGGCGTGGCCGCCGACCGCGCCATAGACCGGGCAATGGTTCATGCAGGCGGCACAGCGGATGCAGCGCAGCATCTCCTGGAACTCGGTGCCCATCATCGCCGAGCGGCCGTTGTCCAGCAGCACGACGTGGTATTCCTGCGGCCCGTCGAGGTCGCCGGGGCGCCGCCCGCCGGTGCTGAAGGTGGTGTAGACCGAGAAATCCTGCCCGGTGGCGGACCGGGCCAGCACGCGCAGCAGGCTGGTCGCATCCTCCAGCGTGGGCACGCACTTCTCGATGCTGGCCAGCGCGATGTGCACCCGCGGCAGTGTCTGGGTCAGGTCGCCGTTGCCCTCGTTGGTGACGATGACGCTGCTGCCGGTCTCCGCGATCAGGAAGTTGGCACCGGTGATGCCGACGTCGGCGGCGAGGAACTTCTCCCGCAGCCGGCCGCGCGCCTCGGTCAGAATGTCGCGGCGCTCGTTGAACACGCGGTCGGCCGGCAGGTCGGCATGGCTGATGCGGAACTGCGCCTCCCAGTCCTCGCGGTTGAGGTGGAAGGCCGGCGCGATGATGTGGCTCGGCGTCTCGTGGCGGAGCTGGATGATGTATTCGCCGAGGTCGGTCTCGACCGGCGTGATGCCGTTGGCTTCCAGGTGGTGGTTGATCCCGAGCTCCTCGGAGATCATCGACTTTCCTTTTGTCACCGTGCGCGCGCCGGCATCGCGGCAAATCTTCAACACGGCCGCGCGGGCGTCCTCGGCGGTGCTGCACCAATGCACGTGGCCGCCGGCGGCTTCGACCTTGGCGGCGATACTGCTCGAGGTAGAAGTCGAGATGGGCCAGAGCGTGGTTCTTGATGTCGCGGGCGATGTCGCGCAGCTGCTCGAATTCCGGCAGGTTGGCAACCGCGGCGGTACGCCGCGCCATGAACTGCGGCTTGCTGAACTTCAGCGCCTTCTGCAGCCCGGCATCGGCCAGCGCCGCGGTGGCGTTCTGCTTGAAGCGGGGCGAGGTGGTGGTCAGCATGGGCAGGATCTCCTGCCCCTCATGTAATGCGCTTTGCCGGGGCGGCATAGATTGCCGCCCCGTTGTCATAGCGTTGCGACCCGGGGTCCCTTTGTCGCGGAAATTAGGCCTTGGCCCGCGCCCGGCGCCGCTTCGGGGCTTGCTCGACCGGCTCCGGCTCGGGTTCCGGCTCCTCCTCGGCTGTCCTCCGGCTCCTCCTCGCCTTCCTGCCCGGCGGCTTGCGGGTTCAGCGCCCGCAAAGCGATGTCGTTCAGGTGCTCGTCGGCGTCCTTCTCCTCCTGCAGGATCTCCTCCAGGATCTCGGCCGCCTCGTCGAGCTGCATCGACCGCGCCCAAGCCGCCATCGCGCCGTAACGGGCGATCTCGTAGTGCTCGGCCGCCTGCTGGCAGGCGATCAGCGCCGCGTCCAGCACCGGGCCCTTCTCGCCCTCCTGGATCGCCTCGTTGCACTCCTCCATCAGCCCGTCCATCGCGGCGCAGGTCTTGGCACGCGGCTTCTTGCCGAGGGCGGCGAACACCTCGGCCAGCCGCTCGACCTGCTTTTGGGTCTGCTCGCGGTGGTGCTGCAGCGCTTCCTTGACCTCCTCGTTCTGCACCGCCCGCATCACCTTCGCCATGCCACGCAGACCAAGTTTTTCGGCATAGTAGATGTCCTGCAGGAAATGCAGCATCAGTTCGTTCATGTCGTTCACGTCGTCGCTCCTAAGGATTTTGCGTCGTGCCCACGCGCGTGATCGCGTCATGGGCCTGCGCGTTGCAAAAGGCGGGGCGGCGGCGTGGGTTGCAGCCGGGCACGCAACCGTCACCAGGCCTGCTGCCGTTGCCGGACCCGAGCGCCGGCCCCTATGCTCCGGGACACCGAACCCGAAACAGGAAACGCCATGTGCCGGCTGTTCAAGACCCAGGACCCTGCCACGTATCAGTGCGAGACCCGGCCGCTGCGCCTGCACGGACACGCCACGTCGATCCGGCTCGAGACCGCGTTCTGGGACATCCTCGACGAGATCGCCGCGCGCGAGGGCATGCCGCTCGCCCGCTTCTGCGCCATCCTGCATGACGAGGTGGTGCAGCAACAGGGTGCGGTCGCCAATTTCTCGTCGTTCCTGCGCGTCACCTGCCTGCACTACCTGCGGCACAAGGACGTCTACCTGACCCAGTTGTCGGAAAAAACGCTGGTGTCGTAGCCCGGTACTACCTGCCGTCAAACGGCCCCGCCTAGCCTCGTCGCAACGAGAATTGGCGGCGGGGATGGATGGCGGCATGGCTTTGCGCATGGATGGCAGCGATCGGGCTGGTGCCCGTCTTGGCCTGGGCACAGTTCCCGACCGAAACGCCGAAGCCGACGCCGGCCGCGCTGTTCCGCACCCAATGCGGCACCTGCCACGTGCTGAACCCCGCCGACGGGCCGCGCCAGGGTCCACCGCTGGCCGGCGTGGTGGGGCGCAAGCCCGGCGCGGTCGAGGGGTTCAACTACTCCGGCAACTACGCGGCGGCCGATTTCGTGTGGGATCCCCCGCATCTCGACGCCTACCTCGCCAACCCGCAGGCGGTGATCCCCGGGAGCGTCATGGCCTACCGGCAGGCCAATGCGCAGACCCGTGCCACGATCATCGCCTACCTGCAGGAGCAGCACTGATGACCCCGGCGAAGACGGTACACTCCATGATCCGCGTGCTGGACGAGGCGCGCTCGGTCGCGTTTTACCGCACCGCGTTCGGGCTCGACGTCGCCGACCGTTACGATTTCGAGGGGTTCACGCTCGTCTACCTGAGCAACGCGGCCTCGCCGTTCGAAGTCGAGCTGACGGTCAACAAGGACCGCGACAAGCCGTACGAGCTGGGCGACGGCTAC
Organism: uncultured Alphaproteobacteria bacterium; assembly: GCA_963792675.1. Lineage (GTDB taxonomy): Bacteria > Pseudomonadota > Alphaproteobacteria > Acetobacterales > Acetobacteraceae > JBBROS01. Next base: position 1,584,913 of record CAWBWT010000002.1, on the reverse strand, counting down.
GGCCACCTCGCGGTGGTGGTGGACGACGTGGACGCCGAGCATGCCCGCGTGACGGCGGCCGGGTTGCCGGCCACGCCGCTGCGCGACTTCCAGCACGAAGGCCGCACGCTTGCGCGGTTTTTCTTCATGACCGACCCCGATGGGTACAAGATCGAAGTGATCCGCAAGGGCGGTCGTTTCGGCTAACCGCCACGCCAACCGGACAGCCGCCAGCAGAGCGGCACCACCAAGGAGGACAGGATGAGGACCGTCGACAAGCGAACCCAGTTCAACCGGCGCGCGATCCTGCGCGGCGGCGCCACCATTCTGCCAGCCGCCGCACTCGCCAGCGTCGGCGCCGGCATCACCGCCGAAGCCGCCTGGGCGCAGGAAGCCAAGTCCTTCACCCCGCACGTCATGGCGACCTTGGTGAAAGCGTCGCGCGACATCTACCCGCACGACCAGATCCCGGATTCCTTCTACGTCACCGCCGTCACCCCCTGGGACGACAAGGCGGCCGCCGACGACAAGTTCAAGGCGATGCTGACGGACGGCGTCGCCCGGCTCGACAGCGATGCGAAGGACCGGTTCGGGTCCGAATACCTGCGCACGCCGTGGGAAGCCGACCGGGTTCGCGTGCTACAGGGCATCGAGCAGACCGCGTTCTTCAAGAAGGTCCGCAGCGACCTCGTGGTCTCGCTCTACAACCAACCCGAGATCTGGCCGAAATTCGGCTACGAGGGCCCGTCCGCCGAATACGGCGGCTACCTGCATCGCGGCTTCGACGACATCGACTGGCTGCCGACTGCGTAGGCGCACGGTCGAACACTAATCCGACGAAGAAACGGCACCCCGGGAGGGTTCGCACATGGCTACATTTGACGTGAACGACGACAGCGTCGTTTGCATCGTCGGCTCCGGCGCCGGCGGCGGCACGCTGGGCAACGAGCTGGCGCAGAAGGGCATCAAGGTGGTGATCCTCGAGGCCGGGGAGCGCTACCTGCCGCAGGACTACGTCAACAACGAGTGGGAAAGCTTCACCCAGCTTGCTTGGAAGGACATGCGCACCACCTCCGGGTCATGGCGGGTGTCGCGCGACTTCCCGAACCTGCCGGCCTGGATCGTCAAAGCGGTCGGCGGCTCCACCGTCCATTGGGCCGGCGCCTCGCTCCGCTTCGAGGAGCACGAGTTCAAGATCCGCTCCACCTACGGCAACCTGCCCGGCGCCAACCTGCTCGACTGGCCCATCACCTTGGCCGACCTCGCGCCCTACTACGACAAGGCCGAGTTCAAGATGGGCACGACCCGCACGAACGGCATTCCCGGCCTGCCCGGCAACAACAACTTCAAGGTCATGGAAGCCGGCGCCAAGCGCGTGGGCTACAAGGAAGTCCACACCGGGCGCATGTCGATCAACAGCCAGCCGCGCGACGGCCGCGGCGCCTGCCAGCAGATCGGCTTCTGCTTCCAGGGCTGCAAGTCGGGCGCCAAATGGTCCACCGCCTACACCGAGATCCCCAAAGGCGAGGCGACCGGCAACCTCGAAGTCCGCTCCGGCAGCATGGTGCACAAGATCGAGCACGACGACACCGGCAAGGTGACGGCCGTGCTCTACTCCGACGCCAACGGCGCCATGCACCGGCAGAAGGCGCGCGTGGTGGCGGTGGCCGGCAACTCGATCGAAAGCCCGCGCCTGCTGCTCAACAGCGCGTCGCCGATGTTCCCCGATGGCCTCGCCAACAACTCCGGCCAGGTCGGGCGCAACTACATGCGGCACATGACCGGCAACGTCTACGCATCGTTCGAGAAGCCGGTGCACATGTATCGCGGCACGACGATGGCCGGCATCATCCGCGACGAAGCGCGCAACGACCCGAAGCGCGGCTTCGTCGGCGGCTACGAGATGGAGACTGTCTCGCTCGGCGTGCCGTTCATGGCCGCCTTCGCCGACCCCGGTGGCTGGGGCCGGTCATTCACCTCCATCATGGACGACTACTCGCATCTGGCCGGCATGTGGCTGATCGGCGAAGACATGCCGCGCGAAACCAACCGCATCACCCTCGACCCGACGGCCAAGGACAAGCAGGGCCTGCCGGTCGCGAGCGTGCATTTCGACGACCACGACAACGACATCGCCATGCGCAACCACGCGATCCAGGCGGGCTCGGCGGTCTACAACGCGGTCGGCGCCATCCGCATCATCCCGACCCCGCCCTATCCCAGCACGCACAACATGGGCACCAACCGCATGAGCGAGAAGGCGCGCGACGGCGTGGTGAACAAGTGGGGCCAGACCCACGACGTGAAGAACCTGTTCGTCAGCGACGGCAGCCAGTTCACCAGCGGGGCGGCGTGCAACCCGACCCTGACGATCGTCGCGCTGGCGATCCGGCAGGCAGACACGATCGCGGGGATGATGAGCCGGCGGGAGGTCTGAAGCGCGGGTCTGGGGGCGCTCGCCCCCAGCCTTTCTCTCTCAGCGGTCGCGCAAGAGCCCCGACAAGGTCGCCAGGCGCCGGCTCTCGGACATGCTGGCGCCCACCGCCAAGGCGGCTTCCAGGGCGCGGCGCCCGGCCGTTGCATCCACCAGCACCGGGGCGCCATCGAGGCACGAGGCCACGAAGGCCTCGTGCTCGGCGACCATGCTGTCGTGCTCGGTCCAGCTCAGCTCCTCGCGCCGATAGCCGCCGGTGCCGGGCAGCGGCAGGCCGCGCCCCTTGCCGATCATCACCAGCTTGCGGTCCACGAAATTGGCCGAAAGATAGCCCTCCTCGGAGAACAGCCGCATCTTGCGCTCGGTCTTGAGCGAGATCCGGCTGGCGGTGATGGTCGCGACGCAGCCATTGGCGAACCGCACCCGGGCGTTGGCGATGTCCTCGTGCTCACTGCTGACCGCGGCGCCGACCGCGTCCACGCTGCTGATCGGGCTGTCGACCAGCGAAAGCACGAGATCGAGGTCGTGGATCATCAGGTCGAGGATCACCGATACGTCCGTGCCGCGCGGCTTGAACGGGGCAATGCGCGCCGCCTCGATATAGAGCGGGCGGGTGATGCGGGATGAGATCGCCTTGTGCTCGGCGCTGTAGCGCAGCAGGTGCCCGACCTGCAGCACGCGTCCGGCCTCGCGGGCCAGCGCCGCGAGCTCGTCGGCTTGTTCGAGTGTGGACGCGATCGGCTTCTCGATCAGCACGTGGCGGCCGGCTCGCAGCGCCTCGGAGGCGAGCCGGTGGTGGACCTCGGCCGGGGCGGCGATGATCAGCGCGTCCGCCGCATCCAGCAACGCCGCGAAGGCCAGCGCGGGCGCCCCGCCGGCTTCACGGCCGACGGCGGCGGCGCGGGCCGTGTCCGGATCGAACAAGCCAGCCAGCTGCGCACGCCCGCTCGCGGCGACCTTCATCGCGTGAAAGCGGCCGAAATGCCCGGCGCCGGCAATGCCGATTTGAAGCTGTCCCGCCATAAAGCGGGATGTATCAGCCGCTGGCCGCTGCGGCCAGAGGCGCCAGGTCGAGCAGGATCGTCACGGCCGAATTTGCCGCTCGGCAAGATTTGCCGACCTGAATGCCGACAGGAACCGAACTCGTTCAACGCCCTAGCACTGGTCCGCCGCTTGCAGCCACGTTGCCATGCAATCCCGCGCAGGAGAACAGACATGCTTTTAGGAGCCCTCGGCATCGAGGCGGTCTCCGGACTCTACCAGGCCGTCAAAGGGCAAAGCGGCAGCCAGGACGCCGCGCCGTTCCCGACCCCCGGGACCGAACCGGTCTCGTTGACCGCCCCGCAACCACCGGATGGTGAAACCGCCATCAGCAAAGCGGCGTCGAAGATCATCGCCGACCTGAAATCCCTGCTGCTCGGCGTGCAGGCGGCGAACGGCGATGGATCGGCCGGCGCGACCGATCCGGCCGCGACTGCCGGGTCGGCGAAGGCGGGTGGGCACCATCACCACCACCATGGTGGCGGCAGCGGGTCGGCCATTTCGTCATCCGCCGCCTCGCCGTTTGCCGCCGCGACCAGCCAGTCCGCCGGCGTCGAAAACGGCTTCGCGCAGCTGGCGAAGGCGCTGTCCGCTTACGCCCAGCCGGCCAGTTCGTCGACCGCGGCAACCCAGTCGATCGCCTGACCGTTCCGCCGATCGGGCAAAATGCCCGGCCAGGCCGCCCGCCTGGTGACGCGGGCCGACGATCAGAGTCGGCTGAACCCCGTCGCTTGTTACGCCCCATTGCGCCTTGTTGCCCCAGGGTTGCGCCGGGAACACCGCCCCGGCATACCGGCGCTCGGTTGCCGGAGACGCCTGCCCGCCATGATGTATTTCAGCCGCCTCAAGAGTGCTGCGATTCTCGCAGTATGCGTTTTGGGCGTGCTGCTGTCCTTGCCGAACTTGTTTCCGGCGCCGGCCACCTGGCTGCCTTGGCGCCAGGTGCGGCTCGGGCTCGACCTGCGCGGCGGCAGTTACCTGCTGCTCGAGGTGGACGCCGCCGCCGTGTTGAAGGAGCGGCTCGACAGCATCGCCGACGGGGCCCGGGCCACGTTGAACAAGGCGCGCCAAGCCGGCCAGTTGAGCGGCTCGAACCAGCCGCCGGTCGCGCAGCCGGCGCAGGAGCGGGTCGCGATCCGCCTCGCCGCCGGCCCGCAGCAGGACGAGGCGGTCCGCATCCTGCGTGACGCGGCGACCGCCGGGGGCGCCGCGCCGGATTACCAGGTTGCGGCCGAAGGCAACGAGATCGTCCTCACGCTGCCGCCCAACGCCATGCGCGACCGGCTCAGCGGGGCCGTCACCCAATCGATCGAGATCGTCCGCCGCCGCATCGACGAGACCGGCGTGATCGACCCGCAGATCACCCGGCAAGGCGACAGCCGCATCGTCGTGCAGCTGCCGGGCATCGAGGACCCGAACCGGATCAAGGAGCTGCTCGGCAAGACCGCCAAGATGACGTTCCGGCTGCTGGACGAGAGTGCCAACATGGCCGGCAATCCGCCGCCGGGGGTGGATTTCCTCCCCGTCGAGGGCCAACCGCAGCAGCGTGAGCCGGTGCGGCGCCGGGTCGAGGTGGACGGCGCCAACCTGACCGACGCCCGGCCCGGCCAGGACAGCCAGCGCGGCGGCGGCTGGGTGGTCAACTTCACCTTTGATAGTGTCGGCGCAAGGCGATTTGGCGATGTCACTCAGGCCAATATCGGCAAGCGGTTTGCGATCGTGCTGGACGACAAGGTGATCTCGGCGCCGGTGATCCAGACCGCCATCACCGGCGGGCGCGGCCAGATCAGCGGTAACTTCACCGCGGCGTCGGCCAACAACCTGTCGGTGCTGCTGCGCGCCGGCGCCCTGCCGGCGCCGCTGACGGTGGTCGAGGAGCGCAGCGTGGGGCCGGAGCTGGGCGCGGACAGCATCCGCGCCGGCGCCCTTTCGCTCGCGGTCGGCTTCCTGCTGGTGATCGGCTACATGGCCGTGTTCTATGGCCTGTTCGGCTGGTTCGCCAACATCGCCCTGCTGCTCAACCTGGTGCTGCAGATCGCGATCCTGTCCCTGCTGGAGGCGACGCTGACGCTGCCGGGCATGGCCGGCATCCTGTTGACCTTGGGCGTGGCGGTGGACGCCAACATCCTGATCAACGAGCGCATCCGCGAGGAGGTGCGCAACGGCCGCACGCCGCTGAACGCGCTCGAGACCGGCTACCGCCGCGCCTTCGGCACCATCATCGACAGCAACGCGACCGCCTTCCTGGCGCATGTGATGCTGTTCATCTTCGGCTCCGGCCCGGTGCGCGGCTTTGCCGTCACCATCACCGTCGGCATCGTCACGACGCTGTTCACCGCCACGGTGGTCGCGCGGCTGCTGACGGTGCGTTGGTATGTGAGCACCAAACCCCAGCTGCTGCCGGTGTAACGCCCATGTTCATCCGCCCGTTGCTCCGGCTGGTTCCGGACGACACCAAGATCCAATTCATGCGCGGCCGGTTCCTGGGTCTCGCAACCTCGGCCATCCTGTCGACCGCCTCGGTGATCCTGTTCTTCTACCCGGGCCTGCATCTCGGCATCGACTTCCGCGGCGGTATCGTGATGGAGGTCCGCACCCAGGGTCCGGCCGACTTCACCCAGCTCCGCGCCGGCTTGGCCGCCGCGCGCGCCCCCGAAGCCGGGCTGCAGCGATTCGGGGCCGAGGACCAAGCGCTGATCCGGCTCGACCCGCAGGGCAGCGAGGCATCGACCCAGGACACGGTGAACCGGGTCCGCTCGGCGCTGGAGCAGGCGTCGCCGGGCTTGCGCGTGGTGCGCACCGACGCAGTCGGCGCGTCGGTCTCGGCTGAGCTGTTCCAGAACGGCATGCTGGCCCTGGGCATCAGTCTGCTGATGATCCTGGTTTACATCTGGTTCCGCTTCGAGTGGCAGTTCGCCGTCGGCGCCGTGGTCACGCTGCTGCTGGACGTCACCAAAGCGATCGGTTTCTTGGTGGTGACGCGGATCGAGTTCGACCTCGTGATGGTGGCGGCCATCCTGACGGTGATCGGCTACTCCACCAACGACAAGGTCGTGGTGTACGACCGGATGCGCGAGAACCTGCGCAAGTACAAGACGATGCCGCTGCGACAGCTGATCGACCTCAGCATCAACGAAACGCTGAACCGCACGCTCGGCACCTCGATGACGGTGTTCCTGGCGACCCTGCCGCTGGCGTTGTTCGGCGGCGCCTCGCTGTCGGGGTTCGCGCTGATGATGCTGTTCGGCATCGTGGTCGGCACGTCGTCCAGCATCTTTATTGCCGCGCCGATCCTGCTGCTGCTGGGCGAGAACAAGCTGCGACGCGACGCGCAGGCGCCTGCCGCCGGCGGGCGCCAAGAAGGCGTAACCGGCGGGTCGGGCGGCCGAGTGCGATCGCCCCGGCCGCCCCGAACTCAGTTATGCCGCGACCGCCTTGAGCCGGCGCCCGGGTGATCGGCTTCGGCGACGATGCAGGCCGACTCGTCGCCGGCGCTGCAGGCCCCCTGCAGGAAGGTCAACCTGGAGCGGGACCCGGACGGCTGCGCCATCGCCCGAGTGGTCATCAGCGAACGGGCGGCGATCGAGCCCAGGGTGGGACCGGCCTGCTCGGACCGGCTCGAAATTGCGGGGTTGGCGGGTCCCTCGCCATGGTGACGTCGACCGAGCGCGGGTAGCGGAAGAAGGCTCCGGTCGACGCATCCACGGCGACGCCGATCGGCCCACCGGCCAAGGTCCAAGCGTCGAACGATGAGCTGGCCGACGTCGTGCGCCGTCTTGTAGCCGGGCTTGCTGCAGGTAACGATCAGCGAATTGACGCTTTTGCTGACCGGCACGATGCTTGGCGTGGCCGCAATGGAGCTTAGCGTGCTGCCGCTGCGGTCCACCGAGCATGACGCGCCCTGGGGGGTCGAGTTCACCGCAACCGTCTGGCTGGTCCCGTTGACCAGCGTGGCACAGCCCGACAGCAGCACCGCAGCAAGGCACACAAACAATCTCGCCAAGACTTCCTCCTGTGAAGTCCCGACAAGCTATGATCCTGCACGTGGGCGTCCTAGTCGTTTTATGTAAGCAACGGTCTTGAAGCCCGCAGGCTAGGCTCGATTGCCCGACCACACCACCCGATACAGCGCGACGATCTCGTCCGCGTCCGGCACACGCGGGTTGTTGCCGGGGCTCCCCGACGCCAGCGCCTGCTCGGCCATCAGCGGCAGCTTCGCGTCCCACGCCGCCTTGTCGATGCCGAAGCCGCCTGGCGTCGGCACGCCGAGGTCGCGGTTCAGTGCCACCAGCCCCTCGGCCAACTTCTCCGCCGCGGCCGCGTCCGCATCGCCCGCCGCCGCAAAGCCGATTGTGCGCGATGCCTCGGCATAGCGCGCCTCGGCCGCTTCCAGTCCGAACCGGGTGATGGCCGGCAGCAGCATCGCGTTCGAGAGGCCGTGCGGCACGTGGAAATGCGCGCCGATCGGCCGCGACATCCCATGCACCAGCGCCACCGAGGCGTTGGTGAAAGCGATTCCGGCCTGCATGGCGCCCAGCATCATCGCTTCCCGCGCCGCACGATTGTCCGGCTCGGCATAGGCGGTGCGGAGGTTGGCGCCGATCAGCCGCATCGCCGCCAGCGCCTGGGTGTCGGAATACGGGTTGGCCCGGCGCGACACGTAAGCTTCGAGCGCATGCGTAAGGCTGTCGACGCCGGTGTCGGCGGTGATGCGCGCGGGAACGGTGAAGGTCAGCTCGAAGTCGACGATGGCGGCCAGCGGCAGCGCCCCCATCCCGGCGATCAGCATCTTCTCGCCACGCTCGGTGTCGGTAATGACGGTGAACCGGGTGGCCTCGCTGCCGGTGCCGGCGGTGGTCGGGATGGCGATCACCGGCAACCGGGCACGGTCGGCGGCGAACGGGACCTTGAAGTCGCGCATATGCGCCGCCGGGTTCTGGCTGCGTCCTTCGGCCAGGATCGCCATCGCCTTGGCGGTGTCGATCGGCGAACCGCCGCCGAACCCGACCAGGCAATCGTAGCTGCCGCCCGCCAGCGCCGCGACGCCAGCCTCGATGATGCTGTCGGTCGGCTCCGGCACGGTGTCGCTGAACACGCCCGGCTGCAGCCCGGCGACCTCCAGCGGCTCGAGGCAACGGCGCACCAGCCCGGACGAGACCATGTACGGGTCGGTCACCACCAGCGGCCGCGCCAAGCCGAACGCCGCCAGCACCTCGGCCACTTGCGCCACCGCGCCGCCGCCGACCCGCATCATCCGCGGCGACACCAGCGGCGCGATCATGGCGCCACCGCATGACCGGCTGCCCGGCGCTGCGCGTAGAGCGCAAGCCGCCGGGCGGCGTTGGGCGGCGCCTCGTGGGCTTCGGCGAAGTCGGCAGCGTCCGGCAGCTCCTCGGCACGATGGCAGGCGGACAAGTGCGCGGTCTCGATCGGGCGCAATGCGGGGTCCTCCGTGCGGCAGCGGTCGATCACGAACGGGCAGCGGGTGTTGAAGCGGCAGCCGGGCGGGATGTTGGCCGGGCTCGGCACGTCGCCGCCGGGCACCTGGCGCGCGAGGCGGCGGTGCGGGTCGGGCCGCGGAATCGCCGACAGCAGCACGCGGGTGTAGGGATGGCGCGGGTTGGCGAACACCTGCGCCTTCGGCCCGATCTCGACGATGCGGCCCAGGTACATCACCGCGACCCGGTCGGCGACGTGCTTCACCACCGCCAAGTCGTGCGCGATGAACAGGTACGACAATCCCAGCCGCTGCTGCAGGTCCTTCAGGAGGTTCACCACCTGCGCCTGGATGCTGACGTCGAGCGCCGAGACCGGCTCGTCCAGCACGATCAGCGCCGGCTCGACCGCCAACGCCCGTGCGATGCCGATCCGCTGCCGTTGCCCGCCGGAGAACTCGTGCGGGTAGCGCGCCGCCTGGTAAGGCTGCAGGCCGACGAGCTGCAGCAGCTCGGCGACGCGGGCACGCCGGGCCTTGGCATCGCCGATCTCGTGCACCACCAGCGGTTCCTCAAGGATCTGGCCGACGGTCATGCGCGGGTTCAACGAGGCGAACGGGTCCTGGAACACAATCTGCATCCGCCGCCGCATCTTCCGGAGGGGCGCGCCGCCGAGCGTTGTGATGTCCTGGCCTTCGAACCACACCGTCCCGGCCGAGGGCTCGATCAGCCGCAGCACCAGCCGCGCGGTCGTGCTCTTGCCGCAGCCGCTTTCGCCGACCAGCGCCAGCGTTTCGCCGCGGCCGAGCTTGAAGCCGAGCCCGTCCACCGCCCGCACCGTGCCGACGGTCCGCGACACCACCAGCCCGCGGGTCATGGGGTAGTGCTTGACGAGGCCTTCCACCTCCATCAGCGCCCCGCTCATGCCGCCAACTCCTCGACCGGAGCGCGGATGCAAGCGGCGCGGTGATCCTCGCCGCCGTCGCGGGCGAGCTGCCGCAGCGGCGGATCGACCCTGGTGCAGGCATCGGCGGCGAACACGCAGCGCGGGTGGAAGCGGCAGCCATCCGGCAAGGCGAACGGCGCCGGGACGGTGCCTTCGATCGCCAGCAGCCGCTCCCGGTTCTCCTCGATCTTGGGGATACTGCCGAGCAGACCGAGCGTGTAGGGATGCTGCGGATCGTCGAAGATCGCCGTGCCGCCGGTCCGCTCCACGACCCGGCCCGCATACATGACGGCGACCTCGTCGGCCATCTCGGCGACCACGCCGAGGTCGTGGGTGATCAGCACGATGGCCATGCCCGACTGCTGCTGCAGGTCGCGCAGCAGGTCGAGGATCTGCGCCTGCACCGTTACATCGAGCGCCGTCGTCGGCTCATCGGCGATCAGCAGCTCGGGGTCGCAGGACAGCGCCATCGCGATCATCACGCGCTGCCGCATCCCGCCGCTCATCTGGTGCGGGTATTCCTCGAAGCGCCGGGCCGCGGACGGGATGCGCACGCGGTCCAGCGCGGCGATGGCCCGGGCCTTCAACTGGGCCTTCGACGCGCGTCGATCGTGGGCGCGCATCGCCTCGGTGATCTGGTCGCCGACGGTGAACACCGGGTTGAGGCTGGTCATCGGCTCCTGGAAGATCATCGCGATGCGATTGCCGCGGATGTCGCGCATGGCCGCCGGGGGCAAGGTCAGCAGATCGCGACCTTCGAACAGCACCCGCCCCTGCGCGATGCGGCCCGGCGGCGGGACCAACCGCATGACCGACAACGACAGCATCGACTTGCCGCAACCGCTCTCGCCGACGATGCCGAGGGTCTTGCCCTTCTCGACGCTTAGGCTGACCCCGTCCACCGCCGCCACGTCGCCGTTGGCGCCGCAGAAGACGGTACGCAAGTCTTCGATTTGCAGCAGGCTCATTTCACCCCCCCGCCCGGCCCGGACGCGAGTTGCTGTGGTGTCCCGTCAAGAGCGGTAATCGGGCCGATCGCTTTCGATCAGCCGCAAGCAGCTGTCCCACATGAAGTCGTAGCGGGACGGGTCGCCGTCGCCCTCGAACTGCTGCGCGGTGTGCTCGCAGACCTCCTTGGGGGGAATGATCAGCTCGCAGCCGCCCGACAAGGCGGCGACCTGCGCCTGGCAGGCACGCTCGAGGTAGTAGATGTTGCTGAACGCCTCCGGGATCGTCCGTCCGGCGCACAGCAGGCCGTGGTTGGCGAGGATCATCGAGTCATGCGTGCCGAGGTCGGCGACCAGCCGCTCGCGCTCGTCCAGCTCCAGCGCGATGCCCTCGTAACCGTGGTAGGCCAGCTTACCGTAGAACTTCAGCGCATGCTGGCTGATCGGCAGCAGGCCTTGCTTCTGCGCCGCGACCGCCATGCCCGCGGCGGTGTGGGTGTGGATCACGCACGCCAGGTCCTCGCGCGCCATGTGGATGGCGGAGTGGATGGTGAACCCGGCAGCATTGACCCGGCGCGACGATTGGCCGCCGGCACCACCAAAATCATCGACCACATTGCCGTTGACGTCGATCTTGACCAGGTCCGACGCCCGCATCTCGTGGAACATGCGGCCATACTGGTTGATCAGGAAATGGTGCTCCGGCCCCGGCACCCGGGCGCTGATGTGGGTGTAGATCAGGTCCGTCATGCGGTAATGCGCGACCACCCGGTATAGGGCAGCAAGGTCGACCCGAACCTTCCATTCGGCCTCGGAAACGCCGGACAAGGCGGCGGGCGGTGTAGCGACGTTCATGGGGGATCTCCTGCGATCGGTGCGGTCGATGTTCGGCCCGTCACCTTCGGGGGTCAAGCAAGCGACGTGCCTGCGGCGCCGACCAACGCAACGGTGTTCGGCGCCGCGACGGGTTCACATCGGACAGTGTCGGCTTGGCTGCCGGTTCACGACCGGACGCCGGTCAGCTCCTCGATCCGCCACGTGACATCGGCCCGGCTTTCCCCGTTGGCGAGGTGCGTCACCACCTGCCGCTGCAAGGCGATGCCGGTGCGCGCGTCGATCCAATGCAGCGTCTCGGCCCGCACGTTCGGCCGCCCGAACGCATCGTGCTTGATCATGCGCACCAGGATCGTGCGGCGCGGCCCGGACCTCAGCGTCAGCACGGGGTTGGCCACGTGCTCCGCAGTGACCCGGCCCCATAGGCCGGCGCGCGTATCCTCGAACGACGCCGTGGCGCCGACCGGGCCGAGCAGGACGTCGCGCATCGCCGCCCGCTCCGCCGGCGTGCCGCGGCGGTAGCGCCCGGAGCCCCAGAAGCCAGCCAAATACCGCCATTCCTTGCCGCGCCACAGCACCAGGCAGACTTCAGGGTCGTCGGGGTCGGCGCCCAGAAAGCGGGCGGTCAGCCCATCCCGCAGCTCTGCCGTGCCGCCCGCCTCGCAGGCCGGCATCGTTTGCAGCACCACCCCGTTGGCGGTCGGTATGGGCGCGGGCTCGGCGGCCGCATCCGCTGCTGCCTGCGCCCTGACGGAGGCGGCATTTTGGCACCCGACCAGCACGATCGCCGCGGCCATGCCAATCCAGAGGCGGCCGATCGCTCCTGCCAACGCACGGCCGGAGAGGCGATAACCGCGCTCAGGTAATTTCGTCATTTCGCCTGCTTAGCATATGACAAGGCTTCATTAATAGACTTGACGAAGCGAGATCCTCTGCGCGAATTGGCGGCCATCTCCGGCGTCGCGAGTCGGACGGTAATGCGCGCGCAGTCGCCGCGCACCCGAGTTGACCGGCGGGGCCGTTCGCCGCTCCATGACGCTGCGTCGGTTGGGTGCGAAGGGGTTTGATGCAGCGCGACATGGCAGCGGCCGCGGCAATCCGCGCCGCGTTCGGCGACCTCCAGGCTGGCCGGTTCGCCGCAGCGCGGGACGCCGCCGCACCTTGGACAACGGTGCCGGCCGCCGCGCTGCTGCATGCGCTGGGCCGGGCGGGCGCGGGCGACGTCGAAGGCGGCGCCGCGGCGCTGGCCGCGGTCGCCGCGGCACACCCGGCTGCGCGGCATCCGGCGCTGGATCTGTGCGACCTGCTGAGCCGGCAGGGCGAATCGGTGACGCCGCACCTTCGGGCGGCGATTGCGCACCGGCCGAACGACCCGGCCTTGCACGGCGCACTCGGGACCGCGCTGGCCGAGACCGGGCCGATCGAGGAGGCCGTCGTGGCATTCCGCCGGGCCGCCGAACTGGCGCCGGGCGACGCCGGGTCGTGGTCGAACCTCGGCAAGGCGCTGGCCGCGGCCGGCCAGTTCGACGCGGCCGAGCCGGCCTTCTCCGACGCCACCGCCCTGGCGCCGGGCGACGCGCAGCTCGCGCTCAACCATGCCGTCGCGCGGCTCAAGTCCGGACGCCTGGCCGAGGGATGGCCGTTGTTCCGCGCCCGTCACGCCTTGCCGAACCGGCCGCCGCCCCTGCCGGCCCGGAGCTGCGCACGCCCGATGGCATCGCCGGGCGGACGGTGCTGCTGGTTCACGACGAGGGATTCGGCGACACGCTGCAATTCCTCCGCTACTCGCCGGTGCTGGCCGCCGCCGGCGCCCGGGTCCGTGCCGCCGTGCCGCCGCCGCTGGTGCGCTTGCTGCGGGCGAGCGGGATCGATGTCGCGGAGAGCACGACCGCCTACGACGCCTGGGTCCGGATACCGGACCTGCCCGGCGTGTTCCGCACCTCGGTCGCGACGATCCCGCCGCCGCTACGGCTCACGCCCGGCCCGGCCGCTTCCGCTCGATGGTGCGACCGGCTGCCGGCCGGACGCCGGGTCGGCCTGGTCTGGGCCGGCGCCGCCCGCCGGCACGATCCGGCGGCTGCCGCGACCGACCGGGCCCGCAGCATCGACGCCGGGCGGCTCGCGCCGTTGCTCGCCGTCCCGGGGATCACCTGGATCAGCCTGCAGCACGGGCAGCCGGCGCCGGCCGGCATGTTCGACCCGATGCCGGACGTCGCCGATTTCGCCGACACGGCCGCGATCGTGGCCGGGCTCGAGCTCGTCGTCAGCGTCGACACCGCCGTCGCCCATCTGGCCGCATCGCTTGGCACGCCGGTGCTGTTGCTTGACCGCTACGACAATTGCTGGCGCTGGCTGAGCGGGCAGACCGACAGCCCCTGGTATCCAGGCATGCTGCGGATCCTGCGCCAGCCGTCACCGGGCGACTGGACGGCCGTGCTCGGGGCGGCAGCGGCGGCCTTGCGGCGGTAGCCGATCTGCCGCAGCCTCCCTCCCCATGGCCAACCGCTTGATCGACTTGTCCGTGCCGCTCCGCGCCGGCATCGCCAGTGACCCGCCGGACATGCTGCCGGCGATCGACTACATCGACCACCACCAATCGGCGCCGCGCATCGCCGAGTATTTCGGTGTGCGCGTCGACCAGCTGCCCGAGGGCCAATACGCCGCCATGGAGCGCTGCAGCATCAGCAGCCATAACGGCACCCACGTGGACGCGCCGTATCATTACTTCTCCCGCATGGACGAGGCGACGACGCCGGGCGGCGTGCCGTCCATGCGGATCGACGAGGTGCCGCTGGAGTGGCTGTATCAGCCCGGCGTGAAGCTCGACTTCCGTGACCTGCCCGACGGGCACGTGGTGCAGCCAGCCGAGATCGAAGCCGAGCTGGCGCGGATCGGCCACACGCTGCAGCCGCTCGAGATCGTGGTCGTCAACACCCGGGCCGGGTCGCGCTACGGCGAGGCGGATTACGTCGACACCGGTTGCGGCATGGGTCGCGCTGCGACGCTGTGGCTGACCGAGCGGGGCGTCAGGGTGGTCGGCACCGACGCCTGGAGCTGGGATGCGCCGTTCAGCCACACGCGCCGCCGGGTGCAGGAGACGGGTGACGCCGGGCTGATCTGGGAAGGGCACCGGGTCGGGCGTGACCGCGCCTACTGCCAGATCGAGAAGATGCACAACCTGGAGGCGCTTCCGCCGGATGGGTTCGTGGTGTCGGCGTTTCCGGTCAAGCTCCATCGCGGCTCCGCCGGCTGGACGCGGGCGGTGGCGATCCTACCCGGCTGAGCCGTCCGCGAGACCACGCCAGACCCGCACGGCCTGCACCGTTTCGGCGACGTCGTGCACGCGCACGATCCGCACGCCGCGGTCGAGGGCGAACAGGGCTGCGGCGACCGAGCCGGCCACCCGCGCCTCCGGGTTCGGCTCGCCCGACAGCATGCCGATCGTCGCCTTACGGGAGATCCCGGCCAGCAGCGGGCAGCCCAAGCCGAGCAGCAACGGCAGGCGTCGTATGAGATCCAGGTTGTGGCGGGCGGTCTTGGCGAAGCCGAAGCCGGGGTCGAGCATGATATCGCCCCGCCGCACCCCGGCCGCCACGGCCGCGTCGACGCGGGCTTGCAGCTCGGCACAAACCTCGGCGGCGACGTCGTCGTAGCGGGCGAGGCTGGCCATCGTGGCCGGCGTGCCCCGCATGTGCATCAGCACGAGAGGGCAACCGCGTGCGGCGACCAACGGCAAGGCCGCCGGATCATGGGTCAGCGCCGTCACGTCGTTGACGATCCGGGCGCCGGCGTCGAGCGCCCGTTCCATCGTGCCGGCGTTGCGGGTGTCAACGGACACGACGGCGCCGGTTCGGGCCAGCGCCGCGATCACCGGCAGGATGCGCGCCTGCTCCTCCGCCGCAGTGACCGGAGCGGCACCGGGGCGGGTGCTTTCACCGCCGACGTCCAGCAGCCCGGCGCCGTCCGCCAGCATGCGCTCCCCGGCGGCAATGGCCCGTGCGGCCTCGAAATGCCGGCCACCGTCGCTGAAGCTGTCCGGGGTCACGTTCAAGACGCCCATAACCAGAGGGCCGCGCCCGAGGCCGGCCCAATCCGGCAGCGGCAACGAAAGGCGTTCGACGCTCTCAGGCGGCGCTTCGGCGATCGGGAGCACCCGGCCGTTCAGCCGGACCAGGGTGAAAGCGGCGGGTCCGCCGGCCAGCGGCGCCGCGCGGCCCGCGGCCAACGCCGCAAGGGCATCCGGCCCACGCAGCAAGCCCAGCGGTTCGATCATTGGCTCGGTCGGCAAGGTCGGTCGCTGCGGCGGCGGACAAAGAAAAGGCCGGTCCCTCGCGGAACCGGCCCTTGTCGATCAGCCGGGCTGCGGTGCCGGGCCGAGCCCTCCGGGCGTCGGCGTCGGCCACCCGCTGGTGGGAACGGAGGCGCGCCGGCTTTCGGCGGCGGGCTCGTCGACCACCTTCTTGATCACCGGATCGCCCCGCAGCACCGTCCGGATGTCGTCACCGGACAGCGTCTCGTATTCGAGCAGGCCGCGCGCCAGCCGGTGCAGCTCCTCGAGGTTGTCGGTCAGCAGCTTCTTGGCACCGGCATAGGCGGCATCGATGATCATCTTGACCTCGGCGTCGATTTCCCGCGCGGTGGCTTCCGACACGTTCTTGGCTTGCGTTACGGAGTGGCCGAGGAACACCTCCTGGCTGTTGTCGCCGTAGGCGATCATGCCGAGCTTGTCGCTCATGCCCCATTCGGTGACCATCGTGCGGGCGATGTTGGTCGCCTGCTTGATATCGCCGGCCGCACCGTTGCTGACCTTGTCCGGTCCGAACACGAGTTCTTCGGCAACCCGCCCGCCCATCGCCATCTTCATGCGGGCCAGCAAGCGGGCTTTGTTCTCGCTCAGACGGTCGCCTTCCGGCAGGCTCATGACCAGGCCCAACGCACGGCCGCGCGGGATAATCGTCGCCTTGTGCACCGGGTCACACTCGGGGTCGTTGATGGCGCACAAGGCATGGCCGGCCTCGTGGTAGGCTGTCATCCGCTTTTCGCCCTCGCTCATCACCAAGCTACGGCGTTCGGCGCCCATCATGACCTTGTCCTTGGCGCTTTCGAACTCGCTCATCGCGACGACCCGCTTGGTCAGGCGAGCGGCAAGCAGGGCCGCCTCGTTGACCAGGTTGGCCAGGTCCGCGCCGGAGAAGCCCGGCGTGCCGCGGGCGATGACCTTCGGGTCGACGTCGCTCGCCAACGGCACCTTGCGCATATGCACACGGAGGATCTTCTCACGGCCGTTCACGTCCGGGTTCGGCACAACGACCTGCCGGTCGAACCGGCCGGGACGAAGCAATGCCGGGTCGAGCACGTCGGGACGGTTGGTGGCGGCAATCAGGATCACGCCCTCATTGCTTTCGAACCCGTCCATCTCGACCAGCATCTGGTTGAGGGTCTGCTCCCGCTCGTCGTTGCCGCCGCCCAGCCCGGCGCCGCGATGGCGCCCGACCGCATCGATCTCGTCGATGAAGATGATGCACGGCGCGTTTTTCTTGCCCTGCTCGAACATGTCGCGCACCCGGCTCGCGCCCACGCCCACGAACATCTCGACGAAGTCCGAACCGGAGATCGTGAAGAACGGAACGTTGGCTTCGCCGGCAATGGCCCGCGCCAGCAACGTCTTGCCCGTGCCAGGCGGTCCGACCAGCAGCACGCCCTTGGGGATCTTGCCGCCCAGGCGCTGGAACTTCTGCGGGTCCTTCAGGAACTCGACGATCTCCTGCAACTCACCCTTGGCCTCGTCGATGCCGGCGACGTCATCGAAGGTGACCCGGCCCTGCTTCTCCGTCAGCATGCGCGCCCGGCTCTTGCCGAACCCCATCGCGCGTCCGCCGCCCGACTGCATCTGCCGCATGAAGAACACCCACACGCCGATCAGCAGCAGCATGGGGAACCAGCTCAGCAGCACGTGCACGAGCGGGTTCTCGCTGTCCTCGGGCTTGGCGATCACGCGGACGCCCTTGTCCGTCAACCGACCCACGAGTTGCGGATCTTCCGGAGTGTAGGTCTGGAACGTCCGCCCATCGGTCAACTGACCCGAAACGGTGCGGCCCTGGATCACCACATCGCGGACGCGCCCTCCATTCACCTCACCGATGAAATCGGAGTAGGCCACCTGCGTCGCGGCGCGCTGCGTTCCGCCCGGCTGGAAGAGGTTGAACAGGACAACGAGCAGCAGGGCGATAATGACCCACAGCGCGAGGTTTCGTCCAAAATTGCTCATCATTTGTTCCCAGTGGTCCTAGTCCTGTCCCACGCTCGGCACCCCACGGCGCCCTTACGTGTCAGTGACATGGGGAGCCCTAACCCCATGTGCATCCCCCGGCCGTTCAGCCGCGAACGCGCGCGGCAAACGGCTGACCCGCAAGCGGACGGGCCGGGCGGAATTCAACCCGGACGCTAGGACAGGTCTCAGCGTCAGGATAGAGTATACGCTCAAGAGCTAACAAATCTTTATCCGGGCGCAAGCAAGGCAGCGTCCGCTGGATACAAGATGGAAGCTTGGCCCGACGGTGCAAGCGCGCCGGTTCGGCCCTGATTCCGAGCACCGCCCCAGGAACAGTCGAGCGGAGGACGAAGCGCCCGTCCCAACACGCGCCGGCAATGGCCGCGACCGGCGGCATCGTCGCCGCAGGCTCCCGGCCGGCCAGACCTGCCCGGATCAGCACGCCGTGCAGCGTGCCCGACCCGACCCGTGCGAGCCGGGCCACGGCGGCCGGAGCGGGCGGATGCGGCCGCCCCGAGATGGTCCAGAGCAGCGCCGACCACGCGGCGGGCGAAAGCGGCCCGCCGAGGCGCGCATACCCGCCCGGCAGGATGCTGACCACGCGCGCCAACTCGGCGCCGAGCTCCGCTTCGGCGACCGACCGGCACTGTCCAGCCTCGTCGGCACGCGCCGCCGCCGCCGGGTCGGCAGGGCCTTGCCGCAAGGCGCCCCGGGCCGTGCTTCGGGTCGCGGTTGCCGGGGTCCTCGACCCAGGCGACGCCGTCGCGGCGCAAGGTCGCCCGCAAACGCGCCGGATCGGTGCCGAGCAGCGGGCGCAGGATGCGGGCCGGGCCGCGCCAAGCGATCGATGCCATGCCGGCGAGACCGGACCGCCCGCTTCCGGACGCAGCGCGCAGGCGCACGGTCTCGGCCTGATCCTGCCGGTGATGCGCAACCAAAAGGTCCGGCCGCCCGTGCTCGCGGCAAATCTGGAACAGCGCGTCGTAGCGCGCGGCACGGGCGCGGGCGGACAAGCCGCCTCCCGGCTGCAAGCCGGCGACCGCCACGATCACGGCGGGAATGCCGAGATCGCGCAGCCGATCCTGCGTCAGCGCTGCCTCGTCGTGCGACTCCCGGCGCAACCCGTGGTCCACGATCACCGCCAGCGGCTCGCCCCAGTGCCGCAGCAGAAGTGCGAGCGCCATGCTGTCGGCGCCGCCCGACACGCCGACCACCACCTTGCGATCCCGTGCGAACGGGCCGAGCAGCGCCATCATCTCCGCAAACTCGGCCCCGGTGATCGGGGCCGGCGCCGTCAGCGGCAGCCGCCGCGTCCGCGCAAGGCCGCCGCGGCTTCGCGCAGGTCGGGCCGGACCGACGGGAACTCCGCCCGCATCTTGTCCAGGCTGGCACAGGCGGCCCGCTGGTCGTTGAGCGCCAGCAAGGCGTTGGCGACCCCGAGCAACGCGTCCGGCGCCCGCGGCCCGGTGCGCGCCCGATTGTAGGCGTCGTCGTAGGCGATCGCTGCGCCCTGGAAGTCGCGCCGCCCAGTCAGGGCCTGCGCCAGAAGGAACTGCGCGTCGCCGGTGCGCGGCCCGCGCCCGGCGGCGAGCACCTCGCGCGCCGCGGCCTCGGCCATCGCGTAATCGCGCCGGGCCAAGGCGGCGTTGCCTTCCTGCATGGCGAGCTCGGGCGGTCGCCGCGCAGCAGTCGCGGGCGGGCCATCGACCGATGGCGTCCGGCTGGCCGGGCCGGGCGACGCGCCGGCGTTCTGCTGCCGGAAGCCGAGGTCGCCGATCTGCTTGGCGAGATCGTCCTGCGCCCGGCGGTTCGCATTCGCCTGCTCGTCCAACTGCCCGCGCAGCCGCCTGACCTCCTCCTCGAGGCTGGTCACACGGTCCAGCAGCTGCGCCGAAAGTTCGTTGCCGCCACCCCCGCCGCCGTTGCGCGGCACCGGCGCCGGCAGGCCACCGCCCCGCTGAGCCTGGAGTTGCTGCAAGTCGCGCCGCAGCTCCAGGATCTGGTTTTGCAGCGTGATCCCTTCCCGGCTGTCGACCTGCTGCGCCGCTGCCGGGCCCGCGACCGGACCCGGCAGCAGCAGCGCGGCCGCGAGCAGCGCCGCGCGGAACCCGACCGGTCGCGGTGACGGCATCGCGATCAGCGCACCGAGGTCACGGCGTTCCGGTTCTGCGCATAGGCCTGCTCGTCCGAGCCCAGCGCGGTCGGCCGCTCCTTGCCGTAGCTGATGGTGTTGATGCGCGCCGAGGACACGCCGCGGGCCACCAGGTAGTCGCGCGCGGCGTTGGCCCGGCGCTGGCCGAGTGCGAGGTTGTACTCGGCGGTGCCGCGCTCATCGCAGTTGCCGGCCATCTGCACGCTGACCTGCGGGAACCGGGCCATCCAGGCGGATTGGCGGTCGAGCGTGGTGCGCGCTTCGCTGCTGAGGTTCGAGCTGTCGAGGGCGTAGAACACGCGGTCACCGACATTGGCGACTAGGTCTTCCTGGCTGCCAGGCGTGGCGCCGCCATTGGTGGCGAGGCCACCGGAACCGGTGGCGGCCCCGGTGCTGTCCTTGTCCGAACAGGCGCCGAGCATCGCCAAGGCGGCCATCAGGCCGATGACTTTCCAGTTCATCCGCGAATCCTTTCCGTTTCGGGGCCAATCCCCTTGACACGTATTTTGCGCGATACGCCGCGCTTTCACATGGGTCAACCCAGTATTGCCGAATACGGAGACGATTATCACGCTAGTAACGGTGACCAGGCCGGGTCGGAGGCGTCGGTTGGGGTGGTCACCGGGCGCTCGTTGAACCCGGTGATGTCGATCGAAACCAATCGCGACGAAAAGCCGCTGCCGGTGCGGTCGCGCGCCGGGCTTTCGCGGTAGAACATCAGCACGCGGCCGTTCGGCGCGAAGGTCGGGCCCTCGACCGAGAAGCTTTCCGACAGGATGCGCTCGCCGGAGCCGTCAGGGCGCATCACGCCGATCGCAAACGTGCCGCCGTTCAGCCGGGTGAAGGCGATCAGGTCGCCGCGCGGCGACCACACCGGCGTCGCGTAGCGGCCGCGGCCGAAGCTGATGCGCCGCACGCCGGCGCCGGACGGGTCCATGACATACAGCTGCTGGTCGCCGCCGCGATCGCTGTTGAACACGATCTGCGTCCCGTCCGGGCTGTAGCAGGGGCTGGTGTCGATGGCGCCCGAGTTCGTCAGCTTGCGCGTGCCGCCGCCGCCCAGCCCCACGGACACGATGTCGGACCCGGCGCCGCGCGCCACCGACATGATGATGGAGTTGCCGTCGGGGGCAAACCGCGGCGCGAACGTCATGCCCTCGAAGTCACCGAGGATTCGTTGCTGCGCGGTGCCGAGGTTGAACGTGTAAACCCGCGGCTTGTTGTTGTTGAACGACATGAACACGACCTCGTCCCGGGTCGGGTGGAAGCGCGGCGTCAGCGCCAGCCACGAGCCATCGGTGAGGAAGCGGTTGTTGTCGCCGTCCTGGTCCATGATCGCCAGCCGCTTGATCCGGCGGTCGCGCGGCCCGGTGCCGGCGATATAGACGATGCGAGTGTCGAAATAGCCCTTCTCGCCCAGCAGCCGCTCATAGATCACGTCGCTGATGATGTGGGCGATGCGGCGCCAATTGGCCTGCGTCGTGGTATAGGCGGTGCCCTGGATCTGCTGCCCCGGCAGCACGTCCCACAGCCGGAACTCGACCCGCACGCTGTTGCCGCCGCCCTCGACCCGGCCGGTGACCAGCGCCTGCGCGCCGGCGGTCTTCCAGGTGCCGAAGTTCGGTGTGTCGCCGCCGTCGGACGCGGCCGCCGTGCCTACAGGGCGGAACAGGCCGGAGCGGCCGAGGTTGTTGACGATCACCCCGGCGATCTCGACGCCGAGGCCGGTCCCGGCAAAGTTCGGGATCGCGATCGGGATCGGCGCGGTGCGGGCGCGGTCGACCGTGATCTCCGGCTGCTGGTTGCCGGACCCCACACTCTGGCTGGAAGCAGGCTGGGACGCGACGAGCGGCACGGCGGCAATGCCGGCGGCGACAAGGCCGCGGCGGCTGAGTTCGGACGAGGTCATGGAGAAACTCCCATCAGGGACGGAACGTGATTTCGAAGGTGTGGTTGGATCCCTTCATGCTCGGCGGCAACGGAAGGGTGGCGCACTGGGCGCTCAGGGCGGCTCGCACGGCACGCTCGGCGAAGGCACGTCCGGCCGGGCTGGTCGGCGCCTGGACGATGCGGGCGTCGCGAATGGTGCCGCTGCTGTCGGTCGTGATCGTCAGCCGGGCGGTGAAGCTGGCGAAGTCCTTGGCGCCGGTGTCGCCGGTCCAGCACTCGCGGATGCGGTCGCCGATTGCGCCCCGCGCCTGCGCGCTGAGCTGCGCGTTCTCGGCGCCGGCCGGGGAGCCGCCGCCGGGCGCGCCGCCCCGCGGCGGACTGGCCGCGGCGGTGCGGGACGGTTCGCTTTGCGCCTGCTGCCGCCGCAGCCGGTCGAGCGTGCTTTCAAGCGCCTTGCTGTCCGCCGGCGCCTTCGTCGGGCTCGGCTGGCTGCTGGCACTGGGAACCGGTGACGGAGCCGGCGGGACCGGAACGGGCGGTGTCGGCGCGGGGCGCGGCGGCGGGGACGGCGCTGGCGGGGGCGGCACGGCGGCGGCGGCACGGGCGCAGGCGCTGCGACGGGGGGCGGCGGTCGTGGCGCGGGAACGGGCGGCGGGGGGGCAGGCGGTGCCGGGGGAGCCGGGGGCGGCTGAACCGGAGGCGGCAACGGCAACGGTGCCGGGGCCGGCGTGATCGGAACGACCGGCGGCGGCGGCGCGGGCGGCGGCGGCGCAGCCGGCACCGGCGGCGGCGCCGGAATGGGCGGCGGCGGCGCGGGTGGGACCGGCGGCGGTGCGGGCGCGGGCGGCGGGGGCGGCGGCGCGGAAGGCGGCTCCGGTGTCGGCTGCGGGCTTGGCGCCGGGGCCGCAATCGGCGCCGGGGTCGGTGCGCGCTGCGTTTCCTCGGGCTGCGCCTCGAACTCCATCGCCACCTCGACCTCGTGCTGGTCGGGCAGCGGCGCGCGGCCGGGCAGCGCCAGGATCAACGCCAGGAGTGCGGCGGCGTGCAGCCCGAGGCTGACCACGCCGCCCCGACGCAAAGATGGGTCCATGGCGGCCCCGTTCGCCCCGCTGCCGTTCAGCGTCCCGACGGGCGGAGCATGCCGGTCGTCTGCGGCGGCGGGGCGGGTGCCGCGGCCGGCGGCGGCGCCGCCGGGCCGCCGGTCTGCTCGGCCAGCAAGGCGACCTTGGTGAAGCCGCCCTGGGTGATCGTCGCCATGATCTCCATGATGCGGCCATAGGCGAGGCCCTTGTCGCCGCGAACGAAGATGCGGCGGTCGAGCTTGTTGTCGCTCAACGACGCGAGCTTCGGGGCCAGGTCCGGCAACGCCAACTCGGTGTCCTGGAGGTAGATCTTGCCTTCCGCGTTGACGCTGATCGTCAGCGGCTCGCTGTCCTGGCTGAGCGGCGCGGCACTCGCCTTCGGCAGGTCGACGGTCACGCCCGACGTCATCAGCGGCGCGGCAACCATGAAGATGATCAGCAGCACCAGCATCACGTCCACCATCGGGGTGACGTTGATCTCGGCCAAGCGGCTTGTAGCGGCCGCTCCGGCTGCGGCCCATCAGCGGTCCGGCCATCAGGCGCGTTCCTCGCTTTGGCGCGACAGGATGGCGCCGAACTCGCTGCCGAAGCTTTCCAGCCGCCCGGCAAGACGGGCGAGGTCGGTGCTCAGCTTGTTGTAGGCGAGCACGGCCGGAATGGCGGCGACCAGGCCGATCGCGGTGGCGAACAGCGCTTCCGCGATGCCCGGCGCCACCACGCTGAGGTTGGTGTTCTTGCTGACGGCGATCGCCGAGAACGAACGCATGATGCCCCAAACGGTGCCGAACAGGCCGACGAACGGCGCCACCGAGCCCACCGAGGCGAGGAACACCATCCAGCGCTCCATCCGCTCCATCTCGCGGCCCACCGTCACGCTGATAGCGCGGTCCACCCGCTCGCGCACGCTGCCGCGGCTCATATCGGCGCCGACCACCTGCGCGCTGCGCTTCCACTCGCCCATGGCCGCGCCGAACACGGCCGCCACCGGATGGGTCGGGCGGGCGCCTTCGGTGTCGTACAACTCGTCGAGGCTGCCGCCGGACCAGAACCGGTCCTCGAACCGGTCGGCCGATTTGTTGGCGCGCCGCAAGCTGAACACCTTCTCGAACACGATCGCCCAGACCCAGACGCTGGCCGCGATCAGCAGCAGCATCACGATCTTGACCACCAGGTCGGCCTGCAGGAACAAGCCCAGCAGCGAGAGATCGCCCCCGCCTGCCACCAAGTTCGCCGCGTCCACTGCCCGATCCACGCCCTACTCCCTTTCCTGTCCGCCCGTCCCGGGCCGCGCGCCGAGCGCCGCGCGCCAACGATCCGGGATCCGCTCCGGCCGGCCGTCGGACCGCCGGATGCATGCCAGCTTCACCTCCAGCACGCCGATCGATTCGCCACCAACCTCGAATGCCTGGCGCACCCGGATCGATGCGCCGCCCAGCGCCACGGTGTCGGTCACGACAACCACGAGATCGTCGAGCCGGGCCGGGCGCCAATAGTCCATTTCGATCGCGCCGCACCACGAAGATCAGGCCGTATTGCGTTGCAAGTTCGTCATGTGCGGCGCCGCCCTCGCGCATCGCCTCGGTACGCGCCCGCTCGGCAAAGGCGAGGTAGCGCGCGTGATAAACGATGCCGCCGGCATCGGTGTCCTCGTAGTAGACGCGGATCGGCAGGCGGTGGGTCACTCCGCCTCACGCAGCAGGTCGAGCTGCGGCTGGTCACGCGGTGGCACGAGGCCGAGGTGCCGCCAGCCGGGCTCGCCCAGCATCCGGCCGCGGCTGGTGCGCATTACCAGGCCCTCCTGGATCAGGAACGGCTCGATCACGTCTTCGAGGGTGTCACGCGCCTCGGCCAGCGCCGCCGCCAGCGTCTCGACCCCGACCGGGCCGCCATGGTGGTGCTCGGCAATCCGCTTGAGGTAGCGGCGGTCCATTGCGTCCAGCCCCAGCCGGTCCACTTCGAGCCGGGTCAGCGCCGCGTCGGCGACGGCACGGTCCACGGGCGAATGTCCGGCGACACTGGCGAAGTCGCGAACCCGGCGCAGCAGCCGGCCGGCGATGCGCGGCGTGCCGCGGGAGCGGCGGGCAATCTCGATGGCGCCCTCGTCGGTCAGCTCGAAACCCAGCTTCTCGGCGCCGCGGGCGACGATGCGACGCAGCTCCTCCGGCGTGTACAGCACCAGCCGCAGCGGGATGCCGAAGCGGTCGCGCAGTGGAGTCGCCAGCAGCCCGGCGCGGGTGGTCGCACCCACCAGGGTGAAGGGTGCAAGGTCGATGCGGACGCTGCGCGCGGCCGGGCCCTCGCCGATGATGAGGTCGAGCTGGAAGTCCTCCATCGCCGGATACAGCACCTCCTCGATAGCGGGCTGCAGGCGGTGGATCTCGTCGATGAACAGCACGTCGCGCGGCTGCAGGTTGGTCAGGATCGCCGCCAGGTCCCCGGCGCGCTGGATCACCGGGCCGGAGGTGGCGCGGAAGCCGACGCCCAGTTCACGGGCGACGATCTGCGCCAGCGTGGTCTTGCCCAGCCCCGGCGGCCCGTGCAGCAGCACGTGGTCGAGCGCGTCGCCGCGGCCCCGGGCGGCTTGGATGAAGATGCCGAGGTTTTCCCGGCTGGCGCGCTGGCCGACGAACTCGTCCAGCGTCTGCGGGCGAAGCGTCGCCTCGGCGGCATCCTCGTCGGCGCGCGCGGGCGAGATGGCGCGGTCGCTCACCGGCGGTCCCGGCGCGCACGCGGAACGGTCGTGCCGCACAAAGCCGTCAGCACGCACCAAACCGTCATCCTCGGACTTGATCCGAGGATCCACGCGGTCCCTACGACACCGCCTCTCCCGCGAAGCCGCCGGTACGGTTCGGACCGCGTGGATGGTCGGATCAAGTCCGACCATGACGAAGCGGGGGACGAAGGGGGAGGCAAAAGGGCGGACGGAGGGGGGGCCGGCCTCATCGCTGCGCCAATTCCTGCAGGCTTTCGCGGATCAGCTGTCCGACCGCGGCATCGTCGCCGAGCCGGGCCATCACTCGCTCGACGGCCGGCTGCGCTTCGGCGCGGCGATAGCCGAGGTTGGCCAGCGCCGACAGCGCGTCCGCTTGCGGCCCGGCGGCCACCGGCGGCAGCACGATGCCGCCCGCGCTCACCGGCATGGCGCCCGCCTTTTCGCGCAACTCGCTCAGCAGCCGCACCGCCAGCTTGGCGCCGACCCCGGCGGCGCGGGTGAGGCTGGCGCGGTCGCCGGCGGCGATCGCCCGCACCAGGTCGGCGGGCGCCAACGCCGACAGCAGGTTCAACGCCACCTTGGCGCCGACCCCCTGCACCGTGAGCAGGAGGCGGAACCAGTCGCGCTCGGCCGGGTCGGTGAAGCCGTACAGCGTGATGGCGTCTTCCCGCACCTGCGTCTCGACCAGCAGCCGGGCCAAAGCGGGCGGGTTCGGCAGCGCCGCCAAGGTGCGGGTGCTGGCCATCACCAGGTAGCCGACGCCGTTCACGTCGACGACGCAGCGGTCCTCCTCGAGTGAATCCACGGTCCCCTTGAGCGAGGCGATCATGAAGCGGCGGCCGCGCCGCTCACGCCATCACCGTGCCCGACAGCACGCGCAGCCGGCTGGCGCGGTGATGGGCGTGGCAGATCGCGACCGCGAGCGCGTCGGCGGCGTCGGCCCGCTTCAAGGTGGCGCCCGGCAGCAGGCGGCGCACCATCATGCCGACCTGGTCCTTTTGCGCGGCGCCGGTGCCGACCACGGCCTGCTTGACCGCCATGGCGCCGTATTCGCTGATCGGGATGCCGACCAGGGCCGGCGCCAGCAACGCGACGCCGCGGGCGTAGCCGAGCTTCAGCGTCGCGGTGCCGTTGCGGTTGACGTAGGTCTCCTCGACGGCGGCCTCGTCCGGTCGGTGCAATTGGAACAGCATGACAAGAGCATCATGCAACGCCTTGAGCCGGCTTGGAACCGATTTGGTGTTGTCGGTCGCGATCACCCCGTCGGCGACGTGCCTCAGTCGATTGCCGTCGACGTCGATCACGCCCCAGCCGGTGAAGCGCAGGCCGGGATCGATGCCGATCAGGCGGGCAGTGGTCATGCTGGATCCGCGGCCGCCGCCAATGCCGCCGCCGCCGAAAGCCACGTCATCGCCGGACTCGATCCGGCGATCTCTTGGCGCGGGACCCGCGGCGTTCCCGGCGGGCGGGGGATGGCCGGATCAAGTCCGGCCATGACGTCCTCCCGTGTGTCTGGCCCTCGTGCGTGCCATCTCACGCGCCGAGCCGGGCCATGATGTCCTCGGGGATGTCGAAGTTGGCGTAGACGTTCTGCACGTCGTCATTGTCCTCCAGCGCGTCCATCAGCTTCAGCAGCCCGGCCGCGCGCTCCTCATCCAGCGGCACGGTGGTGGACGGGCGCCATTCCAGCTTGGCGCTGGCCGGCTCGCCGAATTTTTCTTCGAGTGCATCGCGGACGCTGAAGAAGTCCTCGACCGCGCAGGTGACCTCGTGACCTTCGTCGCTGCTCTCGACGTTGTCGGCGCCGCCCTCGATGGCCGCCTCCAGCATCGCGTCGGCGGTCGCGGCCGCGGCGGGATATTGGATCACGCCCAGCCGGGTGAACATGAAGCTCACGGAGTTGGTCTCGCCCAGCGCCCCGCCATACTTGTTGAAGGCGCTGCGCACGTCCGACGCGGTGCGGTTGCGGTTGTCGGTCAGTGCCTCGACGATGACGGCGACGCCGGCCGGGCCGTAGCCTTCGTAGCGGACCTCGGCGTAATCCTCGCCGCCGCCGGCGCCGGTGGCCTTCTTGACCGCGCGCTCGATGGTGTCGCGCGGCATGTTGGCTTCGCGGGCGGCGGCCATGGCGGCGCGCAGGCGCGGGTTGAAGGCGGGGTCGGGCATGCCCTGGCGCGCGGACACGGTGATCTCGCGGATCAGCTTGGCGAATTGCCGGGCGCGCTTGGCGTCCTGCGCACCTTTGCGGTGCATGATGTTCTTGAACTGGCTATGGCCGGCCATGAGGGTCCCGGATCGGTTGCGTCTGCCGCCCGTTTAGCAAACCGGCAGGGTTTGCGACAAACGCCCGCCCTGCCGCACCGGCTCGACCGCGGTGGCTAGCCCGGTGCCGTCGTCGGTGACCACCAGCAGGCCGCACAGCGTCGCCTCGCCGTCGGCCGGCGCCAGGCGCTCGCCCGGCATGTGGGTCCAGAACCGGGCGGCCGCGACCTGCTTGCCCATGCCGATCACGCTGTCGTAGTCGCCGCACATGCCGGCGTCGGATTGATAGGCGGTGCCGCCCGGCAGGATGGTGTGGTCCGCCGTCGGCACATGCGTGTGGGTGCCGACGACCAGGCTGACGCTGCCGTCGAAGCTGTGGCCGTAGGCCATGGTCTCGCTGGTGGTCTCGGCGTGGAAGTCGCAGACGATCGCCTGCACGCTGCTGCCCAGCTTGTAACGGGCGAGCAGTTCGGCGGTGCCGCGGAACGGGCAATCGAGCGACTCCATGAACAGCCGCCCCATCGCGTTCACCACCAGCGCGCGGCGCCCATCCGCCAGCGCCACCAGGAACGACCCGGCGCCCGGCGTGCCCGGCGGGAAGTTCAGCGGCCGGACGACGCGCGGCTGCTGACTGATGTAGGGGATCAGCTCCTTGCGATCCCAGGCGTGGTTGCCGAGCGTCACGACATCGGCGCCCGCGCCGAGGAAGCTCTCGGCCATGTCTGGGGCGAGGCCGAAGCCGTGGCTGGCGTTCTCGCCGTTGACCACGACCAGTTCGGCCCGCAGCGCTTCGCGCAGGCCGGGCAGCTTGGCGGTGAGGGCGTCGCGGCCGGAGCGGCCGACCACGTCGCCAAGGAACAGGATGCGCATCAACTCTCCGGCCTGAAGCAGTATCGGTCCAGCCACTTTCGGCTGGGCCGAGGTTCTGCGCTCTTCACGATCTCACAATGACGCCGGCCTCGGTGGCGACGGCGTCGAGGGCCGCGTCATGCGGCAGAACCGGGACGGCGTCCACCTGCTGCGCGGCGAAAGCGCAACCGACGGTGCGGACGCAAGGCAAGGCGGCGATCGTGCGGTCGTAATAGCCGCCGCCATAGCCGAGCCGATGGCAGCGCGCGTCGAAGGCGAGCAGCGGCACCAGCAACACGGCGGGCGTGCCGACGGGTCCGTCCGGGTGCCGGGTGCCGTAACGGCCCGGATGCAGCGGCGCGCCGGGATGCCAGCGGCGGAAGGTAAGCAGCTGGCCGCGGGGCGGGGTTTCCGGGAGCAGAACGTCATGGCCGCGGTCGGCGAGCGCATGCAGCAGCGGACGGATGTCGATCTCACCCTCGAGCGGCCAGAACCCGCCGACGATTACGCCCGGCGGGATCAGCGGTGTCGCGAGCAAGCGCGTGGAGAGATCGGCACCGAGGCTGGGACGGAACGCCCGCCGCCGCAGCATGGCCTCGGCCCGCATCCCCTGCTTCTCGGCCTCCAACGGCATCATACGGCGCTCCCCCTTGACGTCATTCGGCGCCCCCTTTCACGTCATCCCCAGACTTGATCCGGGGCTCTGCTCCGGGTCGGGCAAGAGCGCGACAGGCCGCGAGAGATGGCCGGATCAAGTCCGACCATGACGTTTGTGTGTGCGGGAGTGTCTAGGGAGTGCGACACTGGGGTTGCTGCCGGGGCGGGGGTTGCGACCGGGTCGGCAACTGGCCGACGCCGTGCGACGAGGCCGGAAACGAAAGTGCGGTGCCGCCAAAGCCGTTGACGTGTCATGCTCCCGAGACCTGCTTACGCAGGTGGGCACCAGATACCGTGACCAGGATCACAGCAGCGCCAGTTCCCAAGGGAGTGCTTATCGGCCCCGGGCATGAGCTGCCTGACGCACCCAGCAGCACCGCAGCCGATAGTTAGTGCTGCTCCACCGTCGCCGCAATCGCTTCCGCGCGTGCAGTGAGACGTTTCACGCGTTCCTCGGTCGCCTTCAAGGCTGCCGGCGACTTGCCGGTGCGCACCGACTTCATTTCCAGCTTCAGGTCATGCAGCTCGTCGGCCATGAACAGCGCCGCCATCACCAGCAGCCGTGACTCCCCCGATTGGCTGCCGAGCGACTTGGCGCGGCTCACCCGCTCCTCGATCTGCTCGGCCATGGCATAAAGGTGCCCCTCCTCGCCGTCCTTGCAGCCGATGGTGTAGGCGTAGCCGTTGATCTTGATCGTGACCTGCGCCATGCCTCAACCCTCCTCATCAACTGCCGGTGGTGCCGCGAGACCCGCACGCAGCCGGGCGATCACGGCATCCAGCCGCCCGGCCACCTCCGCCTCCACCGGGTCGGGCTGCTCCACGCGGCGGCCGATGCGTTCGAGGGCCTGCTCCAGCCGGTCGAGCGACTCGTCGTCCTGCGCCATGCTCGTCTCCATTGCTCGGGCGAGTGAAAGCGTGTGGCCGTCGCGAGGTCAAGCGTGACTCTGAGTGCCACTCCGAGACTGCCACTGCCGCCGGCGGTCACGGTGCACGGGCTGGCGCAGGCCCGCGCGGCGCTGGAACCCGGGCTGCCGGTGCTGCTGCTGTCGGGACCGGGGGCGGCGTCGTATGGCGGGGCGCTGTGGTGGCGGAACGTGATCGAGCTGGCGTTGGACGGGCGCCACGCGCCGGACGCGCTCGACTGCCGCGACGAGCCGGGGCGGGCGCTCGAAGCGCTGGCGGCGGGATGCCGCATCATCATCCTGCTGCCCTGCCCCGCCTTCGCCTCGGTGGCGGACCGGGCCGGCGACGCGCTCGTGCTGCCGGTCCGCCCGCGCTCGCTCGACCTCGAGCAGCCCGGCAACGCGTGGCGCCTGCAGGCCTGGCTGACCGCCGCAGCAAGTGACGGCAGCTTGGGGTGACAGCTGGGGGCGGCTTCGGCTAAGCCGCGCCCCATGCAGAACACGGACGACGCGGCGGCCGGCCGCGACACGCCGCAAGGGGCAGGCGCCGAGCGCTGCCGGTTGTACCTGCTGACCCCGGCCAGCGCCGGCGCCGAATTCGCCGACACGCTGGCCAGGGCGCTCGACGCGGGCGATGTGGCGGCGGTGCAGTTGCGTCTCAAGGAGGCCGACGACGACCATTGGCGCCGCACCATCGATGCGCTCCGCCCGGTGGCGCAGCGGCGCGGCGTCGCCTTCCTGCTCAACGACCGGGCCGACCTGGTGGCGCCGACCGGCTGCGACGGGGTGCATGTCGGCCAGACCGACTTGGCGGCGCGCGAGGCCCGGCGGCTGATCGGGCCCGACCGCATGCTGGGCGTCACCTGCCACGACAGCCGTGACCTGGCGATGACGGCCGGGGAGGACGGCGCCGACTACGTGGCGTTCGGCGCCTTCTTCCCGACCGCCACCAAGGAGGCGCCGACCCGCGCCGAGCCCGAGCTGCTAACGTGGTGGTCCGAGCTGATGGAACTGCCCTGCGTCGCCATCGGCGGGATCACGGCGGCCAATTGCGGCCCGCTGGTGCAGGCCGGAGCCGACTTCCTAGCCGTCGTCGGCGCGGTCTGGAATCACCCCGACGGCCCCGCGGCGGGAGTCACGGCAATGAACGCCGCCATAGGCAGGTTCGGGGGCGCCGCCCCCGACGGGTCGAGGGCAGCGCCCTCGGCTTGAAGCCTCAGCGGCCGCTGCTGCCGCCGCGGGTGCCGGTGATCGGGTTGACATCGCTCCGGCTGGGCTGGCCGGCCGGTCCGGTGGCGGCGCCGCAGGCTGCAAGCGTCAGCAGGATGAGCAGGATGGCGGTCGTGCGCATGAGAGAACCTCCTCGCTAAGTGTTGCTGCCGGGCTCGGCCGGTCAGCCGCAGGCGTTGCCGCGCAACGCCCAGGTGGCGACGTGATCGTTGACGATCTCGAACGTCGTTTCGCAGCTGCGCTGCACGATCTCGGTCGGAAAACCGGCGGAGTAGCCGAAGCCGCCGCCGCGAAAGCCGCCGAAGCCACCGACGAAGAACGGGCCGCCGCCGTAGACGGTGGAGGACCGCTCCTCGTCGTAGGCCAGGAAGGTCCGCCCGTCGCCATTGAAGCTCCGGCTCGGCACCCCCATGCGGCGCACCAGCTCGGTCTGCGACTGACCGACCAGCGTGTTGAGAAAGGCGGCGCGGTCGGCGGCCGTGCTGCAAGCGCCCAACACCAGGGCGGTGGCGAGAAGGGCGGTCCGCATGATCGTCCCAGGTCGAAGCATGGAGCTGATCTGGAGTGCTTGCCGGATGCTTGCAACGGGCGTGGCGATCAGGCCTGCGGCAGCCATTGCACCTGATCGATGCGGTCGGCGCCGGCGGCGATCATCGCCAGGCGATCGAAGCCCAGGGCAATGCCGGACGCCGGCGGCATGAGGCGCAACGCGTCCAGCAGAGCGTCGTCCGGCGGCCAATCCGGTCCGCGGATCGCATGCCGCCGCGCCCGGTCGGCGGCAAAGCGGGCGGCCTGCTCGTCGGCGTCGGTCAGCTCCTCGAAGGCGTTGGCCAGCTCCATGCCGCACACGAACAGCTCGAACCGCAACGCCACGCGCGGGTCGGCGGGGTCGCGCCGGGCCAGGGCCGCCTGCGCTCCGGGCCAATGGGTCAGGAAGGTCGGGCGCTCGCGGCCGAGCTGCGGCTCGACCCGCTCGAGCAGCAGGCGGAAGAACAGGTCCTCCCATTCCTCCCCGTCCCGCGGGTACCGTCCCGGCCGAGGCCGCAAGCGCCGCGGCATCGCCGGCCGTGCCGATCACGTCGCCGGCACCATAGCGGGCGAACGCTTCGGCAACCGTCAGCCGCTCGAACCGGTCAAGCCGGGTCTCGACCCCGCCGCTCCGCACCAGGGGCGGCAGCACGGCCCGTAGCAAGGCCTCGGTCTCGTCCATCAGGCCGGCCAGGCCGAGCCCCGGGCGATACCATTCCAGCATGGTGAACTCGACCAGGTGGCGCGCGCTGCCCTCGTTGTTGCGCCACACGCGGGCAAGCTGGACGATCGGCCCCACCCCGCCCGCGAGCAGCTTCTTCATCGCGAATTCCGGGCTGGTGTGCAGCCACAGCGTGCGCCGGGCGCCGTACGCGTCGGTCGCTTCGGTGCGGAGCGCGTCGAGATGCACCTCCTCCCCTGGCGTGGGCACGGCATAGGGCGTCTCGACCTCCGAGTAGCCGCGGGCGGCGAAGAAGGCGCGCGTGGCGGCCGTCAGCAGCGCCCGGCGGCGCAGGAACGGGAGCCGGTCGGCGAGGCGATCGGGGTGCCAAGGGGGCAGCATCGGCAAGACGCATCCAGCGGGAGAACGCCGGACGCCATACACCCCGGCGGCTGCGGCCGCGACCTCGGCGTTGTGTCGCTAGCAGAATGGCAGCATGCTGCTCCGGCGTCGGCAATCGAACGCAACCCGGCACACCGAGCGAAACGGAGGCCGGGCAACAAGGGGGAGAAACGTCGATGAGAACTTTGGTCACAGCGGTGCTGGGCGCTGCGGTGATGGCTGGGTCGGCCATGGCGCAGCCGGCGCAAACGCCGCCGAACCTGGATGCGATCCCGGACAAGATGCCGTTCGACGTGCCCTACGGTGCGCCGATCTCGATGGACCGCGCTCAATCCGTGGTTGCGGCGGCCGCGGCCGAGGCCAAGAAGCACGACTGGAAGATGAACATCGCGGTGGTGGATTCCGGCGGCAACCTGGTCGCGTTCGGCCGCATGGACGGCGCGCAGCTGGCGTCGATCGCGATCTCTGAACACAAGGCGCGCGCGGCGGCGACGTTCCGCCGCGAAACCAAGCTGTTCGAGAACGGCATGCAGAACGGGCTGATCTACCAATTGTCGCTCGACGGCGTGATCGGTTCGCGCGGCGGCATCCCGCTGGTCGAGGACGGCAAGCTGATCGGGGCGATCGGCGTGTCCGGCGGCACCGGTTCGCAAGATGAGGTGTCGTCCAAGGCCGGCGCCGCGACCATCAACAAGTAAACGCGGGTCTGGGGGCGCCGCCCCCAGCCTTTTCTCTACCCGTCGACAAGGTCCTTGTTGGTGTGATCCGGCATCAAAGCCGTTGCGACCACGCTGATCAGCGCGCAGGCAAGGATGAACAAGGCGATCACCCAGCCCGATTGATACTCGGCCAGCAGCCAGGCGACGATCAGCGGAGCCGGGCCGCCGGCGATCACCGAGGCGAGCTGGTATCCGATCGAAGCGCCGCTATAGCGCAGCCGCCCGGGGAAGCATTCGGCAATCAGCGCCGCCTGCGGTCCGTACATGATGTCGTGCGGCACCAGCGACGCGACGATGGCGATGAACACCAGGGTCGGCGACAACGTGTTGAGCATCGCCACGTAGGCGAACCCGAAGATCCCGGTCAGCACGGCGCCCAGGATATAGACCCGGCGCCGCCCGAAGCGGTCCGACAGGTGCCCGGAGAGCGGCACCGTCACCATCGACAGCACCGACGCCGCCATCACCGCCGCCAGCAGCAGATTGCGTGACAAATGCAGGGTGCCGACGCCGTACGAGAACACGAAGGCGGTGAAGATGTAGAACGGCGCCTGCTCCCCCATGCGGGCCAGCGCGCTCAGTAGGATCGCCTTCGGGTAGCGCCGCATCACCGTCAGCGCCGGGGTCTTCTCGATCGTGTTGCTGGCGCTCATCTGCTTGAAGGTCGGCGACTCCTCGATGCCGAGCCGGATCCACAGGCCGACGCCGATCAGGATTACCGACAGCAGGAACGGCACCCGCCAGCCCCAGGTAAGGAACCCGTCGCCGGAGATGGCACTGAACGCCAGCACGGCGAGGTTCGCGGTGAACAGCCCGGCCGCCACCCCCATCTGCGGCCAGGATGCGGCCAGGCCTCGGCCGCCATTGCCGCCCGACCACTCCATCGACATCAGCACCGAGCCGCCCCATTCGCCGCCCACGCCGATGCCCTGGATGAAGCGCAGGGCGGTGAGGATGATGGCGCCCCAGATGCCGATCGAGGCATAGGACGGCACGACGCCGACCAGCACGGTCGCCACCCCCATCAGCATCAGCGTCGCGATCAAGGTGGACTTGCGGCCGATGCGGTCGCCGAAGTGGCCGAAGATCGCCGCCCCGACCGGACGCGCGACGAAGCCGACCGCGTAAACGCCGAACGCGTTCAGGGTGGCGACCACCGGGTTGTCGTTGGGGAAGAACAGCGAGCCGAACACCAAGCCGGTGGCTGTGCCGTACAGGAAGAAGTCGTACCACTCGATGGTGGTGCCGATGGTCGCGGCCAGCGCGACCTTGGTGAGCATGCGGCGGCGGTCCTCCTCGGACATCGCGGTGCCGATTGCGGTCGCGGACATGGCGTTTCCTTTGTTCTCCCGTTGTCCGCTTTAATGTCTGGCCGAGGCGATCAGTTCCGGTCCCATCCGCGCCGCGGTTGCGAACGCCGCGTCGCGCCCAGGCCGCGCCGATGCGGCATCGCCCCGGGGCCGACCGGACCCGAGGCGCTGCCGCAAGCCGCTGCAGGCTCAGCCGTGGGTTCAGCCGTGAGTCTGGCCGGCTCCGCCCCCCGCGACGGCGGACGGGCTCGGCTGCCCGATGACGCCGGGCGTTGCCGAGAACGGGAACGGATCCTGGTTCTTGGCCTGAGCCGCTTTGTAACTGCCACCCAGCCGCATCGCAGTGGAGCCGGCGGCGAAGGAGAATGGGTCCTGGCCCTTCATTGCCAGCCTCGCATTCTCCGTCCGGGTCGTCACCGCAAAATCAGGGCCGGGGAACGGCTCGCCATTTCCCTCGCCAGCAAAAGCAAGCCCAGTAGACGCAACGAGCACCGTGACAGAAGCAAGAAGAATCGCACGCATAACGTCACTCCAAACCATTCATACAGGGTGCCGCGTCTGTGCACGCCATCCCTGACCGAGACTTAAAGTCCGGCTGATTGGGTGTCATCGTGGATCACGGCTTCGTAGACTTACTTGGCGGTATAGATCAAATGCCGAATTGTTTGAGGCAGAGTAGCCCTCGCATCACGATTGACCGCCGCCCGCCAGCCGCTATGTCTAGCGTGTGAGAACATTGCCAGAACCGTTCGCCGCCTGGTTCGACCGTCGCGGCTGGGCGCCACGCCGGTTCCAGCTGGCGATGATCGACGCCGCGGCCGCCGGCGAGAGCGCCCTGCTGATCGCGCCGACCGGCGGCGGCAAGACACTGGCCGGCTTCCTCGCCTCGCTGATCGACTTGGCCGCCCGGCCGCGCGACGGGCTGCACACGATCTACATCAGCCCGCTGAAGGCGCTCGCCACCGATATTGCCCGCAACCTCACCGAGCCAATGGCCGAGATGGGGCTCTCCATCGGCATCGAGACGCGCACCGGCGACACTCCCGCCAACCGCCGCAAGCGTCAGCGCGAGGCGCCGCCCAACATCCTGCTGACCACGCCGGAAAGCCTCGCGCTGCTGCTGAGCCAGGAGCACGCGCCCGGCCTGTTCGCGAGCCTCGAGGCCATCGTCATCGACGAGGTGCACGCTCTGGCCGGCACCAAGCGCGGCGACCAGCTTGCTCTGTGTCTGGCCCGGCTCACCACCTTGGCGCCGAACGCCCGCCGGGCCGGGCTGTCGGCAACGGTCGCGCACACCCAGGCGCTGCTCGATTATGTGGGCGCCGGCAGCGTGCCCCGGCTGATCCAGGTCGCGGAAGGCACGCCGCCGGCGCTTTCGATCCTGCTGCCGGCCGAGCGGCTGCCGTGGTCGGGGCACATGGGGCTGACGGCGGCGTCGCGCATCCTGGAACGGATCGAGCGGCACGACATGACGATCGTGTTCGTCAACACCCGCGCCCAGGGCGAGCTGATGTTCCAGGCGCTCTGGAAGATAAATGCCGACACCCTGCCGATCGCGATCCATCACGGCAGCCTCGACATCGGCCAGCGCCGCAAGGTGGAGGCGGCGATGGCGGCCGGCAAGCTGCGCGCGGTGATCGCCACCAGCAGCCTCGATCTCGGCATCGACTGGGGCGGCGTTGATCAGGTGATCCAGGTCGGCGCGCCCAAGGGCGTCAGCCGGCTGGTCCAGCGGGTCGGCCGCGCCAACCACCGCATGGACGAGGCCAGCAACGCGCTGCTGGTGCCGGCCAACCGGTTCGAGCTGCTGGAATGCGAGGCGGCGATCGAGGGCGTGGCCGCCGGCGAGCAGGACGGCGCGCCGCCGCCGCCGGGCGGGCTTGGACGTGCTGGCGCAGCATCTGCTGCTGACCGCAGCGGGCGGCCCGTTCCACCCGGACGAGATGTACGAGGAGGTGCGCCGCGCCTCCCCCTATGCCGCCCTCACCCGGCGCGACTTCGACGACGTACTTGGCTTCGTCGAGGATGGCGGCTACGCGCTCGCCGCCTATGAGCGCTACCGCAAGCTGTTCCGCGACGCCGACGGCCGCGTGCACATCCGCGGCGCCCGCACCGCGGCCCAGGCGCGCATGAACATCGGCACCATCGTCGAGGCGCCGCTGCTGAAGGTGCGCTACGCCGGGCGGGTCGGCGGCTCGCTCGGTGAGATCGAGGAGAGCTTCGTCACCATGATGTCGCCCGGCGACACGTTCATGTTCGCCGGCCGGCTGCTGAGCTACGTGCGCATCCGCGAAACCACGGTCGAGGTACGCGACGGCGGCACCGGCGAGCCGATGGTCCCCGCCTATGCCGGGTCGCGCCAGCCGCTGACAACCAACCTCGCAGCGAGAGTCCGCACCATGCTGCACGACCCGGCCACTTGGTCGCACTACCCGGAACCCGTGCGCGAATGGCTCAATCTGCAGACCGAGCGGTCGGAACTGCCCGGCGAGGACGACCTGCTGGTCGAAGTGTTCCCGCGCAACGGCCGCTGGTTCCTGGTCGCCTACTGCTTCGAGGGCCGCAACGCGCACCAGACGCTCGGCATGCTGCTGACGCGGCGGATGGAGCGGTTCGGCTACGGCCCGCTCGGCTTCGTCGCGACCGACTACGTGATCGCCATCTGGTCCGCCTTCGAGCCGACCGACACCGGCGCCTTGTTCGATCAGGACATGATGGGCGACGACCTCGAGGCCTGGATGGCCGAA
Organism: uncultured Alphaproteobacteria bacterium; assembly: GCA_963792675.1. Lineage (GTDB taxonomy): Bacteria > Pseudomonadota > Alphaproteobacteria > Acetobacterales > Acetobacteraceae > JBBROS01. Next base: position 1,546,919 of record CAWBWT010000002.1, on the reverse strand, counting down.
AGCAGCATGCTCCGCCGCACGTTTCGCAATGTCGCCGTGATCTCCGGCCTGGTCGACCGCAACCAGCCGGGCCAGGAGCGGTCGCGCCGCCAGGTCACGGTCAACACGGACCTGATCTACGACGTGCTGCGCAAGCACCAGCCGGACCATATCCTGCTCCGCGCCACCTGGGCGGACGCCGCGGGCGGCCTTACCGACCTTGGCCGCGTCTCGGCCATGCTGGGCCGGGTCGCGGGCAAGGTGCGACGAGTGCGGCTCGACCGGGTGTCGCCGCTTGCGGTGCCGGTGCTGCTCGACATTGGCCGCGAAACGGTGGTGACGGAGGGCGGCCAGGACGATCTGCTGGCCGAGACCGAGCTGGTCGCCGAAGCCATGGGCGAGCTGCCGTCGAGCCAGAAGCCGATGCGGGTGCATGCCGTGCACCGCGCCAACCTCGCCATCCTGCAGCGGAAGCCGCGCAACCGACGCAGCGTCGCCAGCGGCTCCTCGTCGTGACGACTGCAACAAAGCAGTCGTCGTGACGACTGCAACAAGGCAGTCGTCGTGACGGCCGCACCCATCCACCTCGGCGGGCACCGGCTGCTGCTGGACCCGCTCGGCGGCGTCGTGTGGCCCGAGGCGGGCGCGCTGATCGTCGCCGACCTGCACTTCGAGAAGGGCACCGCCTGCGCCCGGCGCGGCCAACTGGTGCCGCCCTGGGACACGACCGCGACGCTCGAACGGCTCGCGCTGCTGATGCGCCGCTACCGGCCGCGCACGGTGGTGGCGCTCGGCGACAGCTTCCACGACCGCCACGGCGCCGGGCGCATGGCGGCCCACGATGCGGCGCGGCTGCAGGCGATGACCGATGCCGCCGCGTTCGTCTGGGTGCTCGGCAACCACGACCCGACGCCGCCCGAAGGCCTACGAGGCCTCTCGACCGGCGAGTGGGAGCAGGACGGGCTGGTGTTCCGTCACGAGGCCACGCCGCGGCCGCACGCCGAGCTATGCGGCCACCATCATCCGAAGGCCAGCATCGAAACCCGGGCCGGAAGGGTGACGCGTCCGTGCTTCGTCGCCGACCCGCATCGGTTGATGCTGCCGGCGTTGGGCGCCTACACCGGCGGCCTCGACATCGCCAACCCGGCCATCGCCCGGCTGTTCCCGCGCGGCGGGCGCGCGTTCCTGCTTGGGCAAGGCCGGCTGTTCAGCTTCACATTGTCGCAAGCGATGGGCGCGCCGCGGCCGCTGTTGCCGCTGCAGCCGGCCTGAGTTGCTGCCGGGGCCGTTTGGGCGAGGTGAACCGGAACCGGCGCCCGGACCAGCCGACGATTGAAGCCGGCCGCCGACGCCTCACATCTCAGGATGGCCGAGGGTGAGGATCGAGGGTTGACCAAAGGCGCGCAGGCAGCGGCAATCGTTTGGTTTCGGCAAGACCTCCGTTTGTCGGACCACGCCGCGTTGCAGGCTGCGCTGGCCACCGGCGGCCCCGTCATCCCGCTTTACATCCTCGACGACGACAGCGCCGGCGCTTGGGCGATGGGCGGCGCCAGCCGCTGGTGGCTGCACGGCAGCCTGCAGTCGCTGCGGGCGTCGCTCGCCGACCGCGGCGCCAGCCTGGTGCTCCGCCGCGGCCGAGCGGAGGCGGTGCTGCCGGCGCTGCTCGCCGAAACCGGCGCTACCACCATCCACGCCGGGCGCATGCACGAGCCCTGGGCGCGGGCCGTCGAGACCGCCGTCGAGCGGGCCGCCCCCGGCGCGCTGCGGCTGCATCGCACCGCCACGTTGTTCGACCTCGAGGGCATCCGCACCAAGACCGGCGGCATCTACGGCGTCTACGGGCCGTTCGCCAAGCAGCTGCGCGAGCGTCGCGACCCCGATCCTGCCGTCCCGGCGCCGCAAGCGATCCCCTCGGTCGCGGTCGGCTCCGACCGGCTCGAGGATTGGGGGCTGCTGCCGTCCCATCCCGACTGGGCCGGGGGGTTTCGCGACACCTGGCAACCCGGCGAGCATGCCGCGCACGAGCGCCTGGCTGCGTTCGTGCTGAAGGCGGTGCACGGTTACGACGTCGGCCGCAACCTGCCGGGCCAGCCGGGAACCTCGATGCTGTCGGCGCACCTGCATTGGGGCGAGCTCTCGCCCGGCCAGGTGTGGAACGCCGTCAAGCAGAGCGCCAGCCCGGAACAGGAAGCCGCGGGGCTGGGCGTGTTCCTCGGCGAGCTGCTGTGGCGCGAGTTCTCCGCCTACCTGTTATGGCACAACCCGCATCTGCCGGAGCAGCCGCTGCGGCCGCGCTTCGCCGCCCTGCCCGGCCGGAACGCGCCGCGCGAGTTGCGGGCTTGGCAGCAGGGACGCACCGGCGTGCCGATCGTGGACGCCGGCATGCGCCAATTGTGGCAGATCGGCTGGATGCACAATCGGGTCCGCATGATCGCCGCGTCCTTCCTGGTGAAGCACCTGCTGATGCCGTGGCAGGCGGGCGAGCAGTGGTTCTGGGACACGCTGGTGGACGCCGACCTCGCCAGCAACGCCGCGAGCTGGCAGTGGATCGCCGGGTCCGGCATTGACAGCCAACCGTTCTTCCGCGTGTTCAACCCGGTCAGCCAGGGGGAGAAGTTCGACCCGGCCGGCGACTATGTGCGTCGGTGGGTGCCGGAGCTTGCGGCCTTGCCGGACAAGCACCTCCACGCCCCCTGGACCACCCCGGCGCCGGCCTTGCGCGCGGCGGGGCTGACGCTAGGCCGAACCTACCCGCGTCCGATCGTCGACCTGGCCGAGGGCCGGCAGCGGGCGCTGGACGCTTATCGGACGACGGTGCGCTCCGATTCGACGGCGGCCGCATCCGGGGCCGCGGCGCCCGAGGCGGCCGAGTGACCCCGGACGGCAGCCGGGATGCGGCGCTGGCCGCAGATGGCGCCGCGGCCCCGGCGTTCCGTACCGTGCCGCCGAACCTGCCGCTGCGGGTCATGGGCGACGTGCACGGGGACATGCGGGCCTTTCGCGCCGCCGTCGCCACCGACCGGTTCCTGGTGCAGCTCGGCGACCTCAGCGACCATGGCCCGGACAGCGCCGGGGTGATCCGCATGATGCTGGACATCGTGCGGGCCGGGCGCGGCTTGTTCATCCTCGGCAATCATGACCGCAAGCTCGGCCGCGCGCTGGCCGGCATGGGGGTGCGGATGGACGCGCCGCTGCAGGCGACGCTCGAGCAGCTCGACCCCGACCTACGGCCGCTCGCGCTCGATGCGATCCACGCCGCCCCGGCCTGGGTGATTCAGGGCAACCGCGCCTTCGTCCATGGCGGCTTCCATCCGTCGATGCTGGACGAGCCGCCGCCGCCCGCGCTCGGCCGGGTCTCGCCGTTGATGTCGCGGGCGCTGTTCGGCGAGACCACTGGGCGGATGCAGCCGGACGGCTATCCGGAACGGGTGCTGCGCTGGGTGGACCGGATTCCGGCCGGCTTGACGGTATATTGCGGCCACGACCAGCGCAGCACGGATGGCCGTCCCTATGTGCGGCGCGGTTCGGGCGGCGGCACCGCCATCTTCCTCGACACCGGCGCCGGCAAGGGCGGCCACCTGTCATGGATCGACCTGCCGCCGCTTTGAGCGCCGGGCGGGCTGGATCCCCCGAGCCAGACCGCGCCCAAGCCGCCGCTTACTGGACCATGCCGATGTTCCGGCGTGACAGCCAGTTCTTGTAATCGTGAAACAAGGCCCGGCGAGCCCGCGGGGTGGGCGTTGCGGCGTCCCAGCCGGTCCGGTGCAGGAACGCGTCGAACTCACGGCGCAACTCGGCTTCGGTTGTCCGCGACGGCGCCGACGGCGCGAACGCCACCGTTTCTTGCCGGTCGATAGTGGACGACGGTGCCGCCTGTCCGACAGGCGCCGCGGCCGGCGTCCGCGGCGGCTCCGAGAGCGCCACCTGCGGCACTTGGGGAGCAGCGGGCGCGGGAACCGGGGCCTCGGCGATTGAAGCTGTCGGCGCAGGCGCCGGCGTGGGCGCCAGAGTCGACGTCGCGGTCGAAGCGGGGGTCGAAGCCGGGTTCGGAGCGGGGGCGACGGGTGCTGCCTCGGACGGCCGCGGCGCGGGATCTTCGGCAGGATCCGGGCCGGGTGCGTCGCCCAGGTGGGCGTACAGGAAGCGATCCGGCGTCGGCGGCGCGGCCGGCTGCTGCAGCGATGTGGTCGTCGCCAAGACCAGCAGCAGCAGCATCGCGCCGACGGCGCCCCAGCGTTCGGCGCGACCGGTGCTGCTGGGTGGCAACGGATCGAGGTCGATCGGGGCCGGCCTTGCCCGCATGACCGCGTTCACCGACCCGAAATGCATCTTCGGCAGCGGCAAGCCGGCCGCCGGAGTCACGGTCAGCGCGGTGCTCAGCACGAGCGGCTGCGACAGCCCAAGCGCTGCCGGCTCCGGCTCGCGCACCACCCGGGTGCGCCGCCGCGGCGGCGGCGGCGACGGGATCGGCAACGGCCCGTCGGCCAAGTCGTCCATCCGCCGCGGTTCGGACAGCCTCGACATCGGCGCCTCCCGCGACGAGGCCGCTTCGGCCGGGCCTGCCGCCGGGCTGCCAAGCGTGACCCGCATCGTCACGGTCTGCTCGGTGCTGCCGGCCATGACGGGCGGCAGCGCGTCCAGCACCGCCGGCAGGCCGGCAATCAGCAGCCGCAGGTCGGCCGCGCTGGTCCCTGTCCGGACTGCGTGGTCGGCGAGGATCGGCCACAGTTCCGGCACAGCGGTATGGGCGTCGTCGATCGCCAGCAGCACCGGTTCGCTGCGTTCGGCAAAGGAGGCGAGTTCACGCCGCAGCGCCTCCTCATCGTCCTCCTCCGGCCCATGCACGCCGAGCTGGAGCAGCACGCGGCTCAGCGTCAGCGGTGTTTGCAGCGGATTGCCGATACGCATGACGATGCCTGTCATCTGCGCCAGCACCGCATCCAGCAGCGCCGTCTTGCCGGAGCCCGGCGGGCCGGTCAGGACGACGGCATCGCCGCCGCGCTGCAGGAAGGCGACGATGCCGCCCTCGTCGCCGGCGCCCGGTTCGCGCGGGCCAGGGCGCGCGGGCCCGTCGTCGAACACCTGATCGTTGTCCACGTCCTAGATCCGCGGCCGGCGGCAGATCGATCCCGGCGGGGCGTCCGGCGGACAGGTCAACAGCCGGTCCGAGCCTGGGCCGATATGTTGGGCCGAGAAGCTCCGGAAGATCCGGTCCTTGTCGGTCCTGGTCAGCCGGACCCGGACCGTCCGCGGCCGGTCGCAAGGCGGAGTGCGGGACACGTGGCGGGTCGGGCTCGACCGCGCCACGGCAACCGGGCGATGCTCCGGCGCCGCGGCAACCGGCGGCACCGGCGGCGGCCGCAAGGTGGCGCATGCCCCGGTTCCGAGCAGCAGCGGCAGCAGCAGCAAACCGATCGGGGTGTTCCGCACTGGGAGCGTTCTCCGCATTGACAGGGAGATGTGAACAATCTCTCTGACGTGACGTAAAGCCCATTCTGAACTTCGTTGTTGCGAGTGGCGCTTTTGACACGGCTGCCGCAACGGGCAGAACGAGTTCGTCAGACCGGCTCGCCGCGGTCCATCCTGCCCAGCACGTCCGCCGCCCGCTCGCGCAACGCCGCCTGCTTGGCCGGCAGCATCTTCTGCCAGGTCCGCACCGGCATCGACATCCGCGGATTGGGGGCGAAACGGTCGGCGTGCCGGGCAATGAAGTCCCAGTACAGCGCGTTGAACGGGCAGGCCCGCTCGCCGACCGACGCCTTCACGTCGTAGTGGCAGCCGCGGCAGTAGTCGCTCATGCGGTTGATGTAGGCGCCCGACCCCGCATACGGCTTGCTGCCCATCACCCCGCCATCGGCATGCAGCGCCATGCCGCGCACGTTCGGCATCTCCACCCACTCATAGGCGTCGGCGTAGACGATCAGGTACCATTCATCGACGTCGTCGGGGTGCAGCCCGGCCAGCAGCGCGAAGTTGCCCGTCACCATCAGGCGCTGGATGTGGTGCGCGTAGGCGTGACGCCGCGTATCGGTGATGGCGTGGTGCAGGCAGTTCATCCGGGTCTCGCCGGTCCAGTAGAACCAAGGCAGCCGGCGGGTTGCGCCGAGCCCGTTCAGGTGGCGGTACTCCGGCACCTTGAGCCAATAAACGCCGCGCACGTACTCGCGCCAGCCGAGGATCTGGCGGACGAAGCCCTCGACGGCGTTCAACGGCGCCATGCCGGCTCGCCAAGCCGCCTCGGCGGCCCGGCAGGCCGCCATCGGGTCGAGCAGGCCGGTGTTGAGCGAGGTCGAGACCAGCGCATGGAACATGGTGCTTTCGCCGGTCTTCATCGTGTCCTGCCAGTCGCCGAACTGTGCCAGCCGATAGGACACGAAATTGTCCAGGGCTTGCGCCGCCTCGGCCGCCGTGACCGGCAGGTTGAACCCGTCGACGGCGCCGAAGTGGTCGGGAAAGCGGGCGGCGACCAGCGCCATCACCTCGGACGTGATCGCATCCGGCGCGAAGCCTTGCACCGGCGGCGGCTGGATGCCCTTCGGCAGCGGCTTGCGGTTGTCCGGATCGAAGTTCCATTGGCCGCCGGCCGGCTCGCCCTCGTCCATGAGCACGTCGTGCCGGGCCCGCATCTCGCGGTAGAAGAACTCCATGCGCAGGCCCTTCCGGCCGGCCGCCCAGGCCCGGAACTCCTGCTTGCGGCACAGGAACCTTGTGTCGTCGCGGATCTCCACCTCCAGCCCCGCCGCGGCCTGCCAGCCACGCATGTCCTGCTCCAGCCGCCACTCGCCGCATTCGGTCGCGACGACCCGCTCGGGCCGGTGCCGCTCGACTGCGCGCAGCAGCTCACCCCGGAGCGAATGGGTGTTGGCCGGGTCGTCGAGCCGGACGTAATCGACCCGCACCCCCCGGGCTTCGAGCGCCCGGGCGAAATGCCGCATCGCCGACAGCACCAGAACGATCTTCTTCGGATGATGCTTGACGTAGGTGCATTCGCCGTCGACCTCGGCCATCAGCACGACGTCACGAGCCGGGTCCAGATCCGACAGAGCGGACAGCGTGCGGCTGACCTGGTCGCCCAGCACAAAGCGTAATGCGCCAGTCGGAGCCGCCTCGGCCATCGTCAGACAGCCGTGCGGACGCGACTTCGCCCGCCATAGGTCCCGCCATAGATACAGATCGCCTCGCCGCGCATCCAGCTTGCGGCCGGTGCTGGCGGGCTGCCGGGCAACGCCTCTGCGCGGTGCCCCGCCCCGGTCTCGCCCACCATCAACACCGGTCCCGCCATGCCCATTCCGCCCTGCAATCGGCCATGACGTGGCCCCGTCGCGCATGCCCGCAAGCCGGATCCGCGCGGTGTGGCTTGCGGGGCGGGTCACGGGCGGGCAGTCTCGGTTCATGCGGCAGCTCCTCCTCCTCCGGCATGCCAAATCCTCGTGGGACGACCGCGACCTGTCCGACCACGCCCGGCCGCTGAACCCGCGCGGACGGCAGGCGGCCAGCACGATGCGGGCGACGATGGAGCGGCTCGGCCTGGTGCCCGACCTGGTGCTCGTGAGCAGCGCCAAGCGGACGATGCAAACGGTCGAGGCGCTGGAACCGTGGGATGAGACGCCGCTGATCGACTCGCTCGACAGCCTTTACCTCGCTCCGGCCCCGGTGATCCTGCAGACCTTGCGCGACGTCCCCGAGACGGTGCGCAGCGTGTTGTTGGTCGGCCATAATCCCGGCCTGCACGAGCTGGCCATGCTGCTGATCGGCGCCCACGCCATGACCCTCGGCAACCCCGAGATGCGGCGTCTTGCCGAGGGCTACCCCTCGGGCGCGCTGGTGGAGTTCACGGTGCCGAGCCCTTGGCACACGCTGGGCGAGGGCGGCGGCCGGCTGGTGCGGTTCATCTCGCCCCGCGATCTGCCGCCGGAGCAGCCGGCCGACTGACCGTGGCGACGCTCGAGTTCACCCTAGATCCCGCCGACCTGCCCCGGCTGCGCCGCTGGCCCGGGATCCGCGCCAGCCGCGCCGCACCGGTCCGGATCGTTTGGCACGACACCGCAGCAGGCGACCTGGCCACGGACGGCTTGTCGCTGGCGTCGGTCGCCGGGCGATGGCAGCTGGCGCGCCGGCGTGCCGCGACGCCGGGCGGAACGGTGCTGGTCGAGGCAGACGTGCGGCAGCCCGGGCAGCTCGAGCGCACGCTGCCGGCCGATCTGCAGCCGCAAGCCTGGCTGGACGGGACACGGCAGTCGATGCGCTGGGTGGACGCGGACCACTCGGCCACGCTGCGGCTGGTCGAGGGACGGCTCGGCAGCCGCCGCGCGCCGCCGCTGTGCCGGCTGTGGCTCGACGGGGTGCCATCCGAGCTGCCCCCGCTGGCGACGGCGCTGGCGGCCGAACTGGACTTGCGGGTCCCGCGCGCCGCCCTGGCCGAACAGGCGCTGGCGGCAGCGCGAGCCGAAGCCCCGACGCCGCGGGCGCTCGGCGCGCCGCTCGTCACCGACGGCCAGACGGTCAGCGACAGCTTGGCGACGATCGCCGGACACTTGCTGGACGTGATGCTGCATTGGGGCAGCCAGGTGCCGAAGGCCCGGTCGCCGGAACCGGTGCACCAGATGCGGGTGGCGACAAGGCGGCTGCGGTCCGCGCTCTCAGTTTATAGGGCGGTTGCGGCCTGTCCGGACCTGGCCGCGCTGACGGTGCCGATGAAGACCTGCGCCGAGCGGCTGGGCACGGCGCGCGACTGGGACGTGTTCATCGGCGGCCTCGGCGCTCGCCTGGCCGAGGCGTTTCCGGACGATCGCCGCTGCGCCGCCCTGCTGCGGACGGCCGAGCGGCGCCGGCGCCAGGCCTACGCGGTCCTGGACGGGTTCCTGGCCGGGCCCGAGTTCCGGACGCTGGCAGTGTCGCTGGCCTGTGCGGCGACGCTGCGGCCGTGGGATGGCGCCGCACCGCCCGAGGGGCTGGCGCAGGACGCCGCCGGCTTCGCCGCCGAGGTGCTGGCACGACGGCTGAAGCGGGTGCGCCAGGCCGGGCGACGCATCGAAACACTGGAAATTCCGGCGCTGCACGAGCTGCGCAAGAAGTGCAAGCGGCTCCGCTACGCCGCCGAGTTCTTCTCGCCACTGTTTCCCGCCCGCAAGACCAAGCGGTTCATCAAGCGCCTGGCCGATCTGCAGGAACAGCTCGGCCTGCTGAACGACGGCGCCGCCGTGTCGGGCTTGATGGCGCAGCTCGGCCGGTTGGAGCGCAGCTATGCGGCGGGCCTGGTCGAAGGGTTCTCGGCCGCCGCCGCCGCCCCGGCGCGCGAGCGCGTGGAGGCGGCCTGGACGCGGTTCCGGGCGGCCGAACCGTTCTGGACCGCCTGAGCCCCGGCGCCGCCTCGAAGTGCCGCCGGGGCGCAGGCCGCCTCGCAGGCGTGAACGGCCGGGCGGAAATGCTGCATGCGCGAAGGATTGCGTTAAGGTCTGCCGCGCCATAATTTCGTGCATTGCAGCGGGAGCGGTCTGTTCCGGCCCGGCTGACGACATTGGGGTGACAGCATGAGCGGCAACACGAACGGGTCAGTGACCCTGACCATGGACGGCACCAACCAGTCGCTTTCGCTGCCGCTCCGACCCGGCACGATCGGTCCCAGCGTCGCCGATATCGGCAAGCTGTATGCCAATCTCGGCATCTTCACCTACGACCCCGGCTACGGCATGACCGCGGCCTGCGACAGCAAGATCACCTATATCGACGGCGACCAGGGCGTGCTGCTGCACCGCGGCTACCCCATCGAGCAGCTCGCGCAGAACAGCTCGTTCCTTGAGGTCGCCCACCTGCTGCTGAACGGCGAGCTGCCGAATGCGCAGGAGAAGCACGACTTCGAGCATGGCGTGATGCGCCACACGATGGTGCACGAGCAGCTCCGCAGCTTCTACAACGGGTTCCGCCGCGACGCTCATCCGATGGCGGTGCTGTGCGGCGTCGTCGGCGCACTTTCGGCGTTCTACCACGACAGCCTCGACATCAATAACGAGGACCACCGCCGCATCAGCGCCTTCCGCCTGATCGCCAAGCTGCCGACCATCGCCGCCTGGACCTACAAGTACAACGTCGGCCAGCCGTTTATCTACCCGCGCAACGACCTCAGCTACGCGGCCAACTTCCTGCACATGTTCCACGCCGTGCCGGCCGAGCCGTACGAGGTGAGCCCGGTGCTCGAGCGGGCGATGGACCGCATCTTCATCCTCCACGCCGACCACGAGCAGAACGCCAGCACCTCCACCGTGCGGCTGGCCGGCTCCACCGGCGCCAACCCGTTCGCCTGCATCGCCGCCGGCATCGCCAGCCTGTGGGGGCCGGCGCATGGCGGCGCCAACGAGGCGGTGCTGAAGATGCTGGGCGAGATCGGCACGGTCGAGAACGTCGCGCCGTTCATCGACAAGGTGAAGGACAAGAACAGCCACGTCCGGCTGATGGGCTTCGGTCACCGGGTGTACAAGAACTACGATCCCCGCGCCAAGATCCTGCAGGAGACCTGCCGCGAGGTGTTCGACGAGCTCGGGATCAAGAACAACCCGACGCTGGAACTCGCGGTCGAGCTCGAGAAAATCGCGCTGACGGACGACTACTTCATCAGCAAAAAGCTGTACCCGAACGTCGATTTCTATTCGGGCATCATCCTGAAGGCGATGGGCTTCCCGACCAGCATGTTCACCGCCCTGTTCGCGGTGGCCCGGACGGTCGGCTGGATCAGCCAATGGAAGGAAATGATCGAGGACCCGAGCCAGCGCATCGGCCGCCCGCGGCAAGTCTACACCGGCCACACCGTGCGCGACTACGTGCCGCTCGACCAGCGCTGAGGCGGGTCAGCCGCCACTCGTCCCTCCCCCGGCCGGCGGCTCGAACCGGTCGGGGAAGTCGGTGATCAAGCCGTCCACGCCCCACTCCGCCAATCGCGCCAAATCCGCGGGCTCGTTGACCGTCCACGGGACCACTGCCACCCCGAGCGCCTGCGAGTGCCGCAGCAACGGCTCGGTCAGGTCGCGGAACGCCGGCGCCCAGGTGCCGCCGCCCTCGGCGACGATCGCCTCGGGGATCGAGCCCGGCGCCGGCAAGCCGAGCCAGGTCGGCGCATCGGCGAGCGTCTCGGCCGCCGTCAGCCACGCGCGGGCCATCGACGGCCGCACCCGGCGCAGGATGCGGGGCGCCCGCCAGTCGAAGGATTGCAGCATCACCCGGTCGGCCGCTGCCGCCGCGTCCACCACCGCCAGAACCCGCGCCACCATCGTCTCGGCATCGACCGTCCAATCCGGCCGGTCCGGCTGCAGCTTCAGCTCGATCGTCCAGCGCACGCCGGGGTCGAGCGCGAGCGTGTCCGCCAGGGTGGGAATGCCCAGCCCCTCGATCGCCTGCTGCGCCGGGAACTTGGCCGCGTAGTCGCTGCCGGGGCGAATGCGGCCGACGTCGAAATCCTCGATGTCCTCCAGCGTGAGGTCCTTCAGCAGCGGCAGCGACCCGGGCAGATAGCGCCCGTTCAAGCTGGCGAGATCCGGGTTCAGCGCCAGGTCGTGATGGACCACGACAGTGCCGTCCTTCAGCACGCCGACGTCGATCTCGATCGCGCGCACGCCCATGGCGATGGTTCGCCGGAACCCTTCCAGGGTGTTTTCGGGGAACAGGCCGCGGGCGCCGCGGTGGCCGACAAGGGTGAGCGGGCGGTGCATCGGCGGGTCTTGCCGGGTGCCGGGCCGCGGGTCAATCTCGAGGCATGACCGAGCGTACGACGGACCGCGTTCTGGGCGTGCTGGGCGGCATGGGCCCGCTGGCCAGTGCCGTGTTCATGACCCGGCTGACCCTGCTGACGCCGGCCGAGCGCGATCAGGACCACATCCCCGCCGTCCTGTGGTCGGACCCACGCGTGCCCGACCGCGGCGCCGCCCGTGCCGGCACCGGCCCGAGCCCGCTGCCGGCCCTGGTGCGCGGCCTGCAGGGACTGGAGGCGGCCGGGTGCGGTGCGGTCGCCATCCCCTGCAACACCGCCCATGGCTGGATCGACGGCATGCGGGCGGCAACCAAACTGCCGATCCTGCACATCGTCGACGCCGCTGTGACCGATCTCGTGCGCCAGGGTGTCGGCCCCGGTCCGGTCGGCATCATGGGCACCGCCGCGACCCTGGCGATGCGGCTCTACCAGGACCGGCTGGCGGCGCGCGGCTGGCCCTGCCTGGAACCGACCGCGCACGAGATGACGGCCCTGGTGTCGCCCGCCATCGCCGCCGTGAAGGCGAACCGGGTCGCGGAGGCCTATGCGCCGCTGGCCGAGGCCGTCGGCCTGCTGCGCGACCGCGGCGCCCGGGCGGTCGTGCTCGGCTGCACCGAGATCCCGCTCGGCATCCAAGCGGGGCCGTGGGAAAGCCTGGGCGTTCCGGTGGTCGACACGGTCGACGCATTGGCGCGCGCGGCAATCCGTTGGGCGATCGGGCCCGCGGCCGCCTAACTCGGCAGGCCGCGAGCGGAGCGTCAGGTCCGCGCCACGATCGCCAGCCCGGCCACCATCAGCACCACGCCGCCCAGGCGCAGCCACGACGCCGGGTGCTCCTTGAAGCCGAACAGGCCGAAATGGTCGAGCACGACCGAGGCGGCGATCGTCGCCGTCACGAACACGCCGCCGAACACCGCCGAGCCCAGCTGCTGCGCCGTGAACAGCTGCGCCGCGATCACCACCGCGCCCATGATGCCGCCCGGCCACGCCCACCACGGCGCGCCGCTCGCCCGCTCGGCCGTGGGCCAGCTCAAGCCGCCAAGGGCCAGGCCCAGCAGCGACAAGCAAACCGCGGTGCCCAAGACCGAAGCGACCCCGGCCGGGATCGGTCCGATGGCACGGCCGAGTGCCGCGTTGGTGCCGGCCTGGGTCGCCGCCAGCAACCCCGCCGCCGCAGCGAACGCGACCAGCAGCAGTTGCACCCGTCAGCTGCCCTCGGTGTCGGCTCCGCTGCCCCGGCCGCTCACCCCGCTGCGCGACGGTGCGTCGGCGCCGGGCTCCATTGTGCGGCTCATTGCCTCGATCTCGGCGTCGTCCTGCGGTTCGGCGTCGGCCCCGGTGCTACTGTCGCTCGGATCGGACGCTGCGTTCGCCAGCGCGTTCGACACGGCTTCCGGGTCGATTCGGCTGGCTTCGGCGAACAGCCGGTCGGCTTCGTCGTCGTCGCCGCGCACCTGGGCGCGGATCGCCTGCTCGGCCAGCTCGCGCGCCGTCTGGTGCCGCGCGGCCGTGCCGTCGGGCTGGTCGTAGCTGTCTGACATCGGGGTTCTCCGTACCGTGACGGGAGTCAACGTGGCGCGGCCAGCATGTTTCCGCCGCCACTCCCCCCTGCCTATCCCTCGAGCGGGAGCGCGGCGCCGTCGCGCAAGACCGCCTCGGCCGCGTCGGAGTAGCCCGGCCCGGCTCCATGCAGCACCAAACCCGGTCCGACCCGGCTCGGACCGGCGCCGCGAGCCCCCTGAAGCAGCACGATCTTGGCCGCGCTGCCGGCACGGGGCCAGAACGGCCACAGCACCAGCCGCCGCAGCCCGGCCCGGTGCAGCGCGGCGACGCCGTCGGCCATCAATGCCGCCGGCAATGCCAAGGTCAGGGTGCCGCCGTCGCCCAGCACCGCTGCCATGGGCGATACCCACGCTCCGATCCCGCCCTCCCCGCGATGGGTGGCGGCGTTGCGCAACAGGTCGGGCGACCGGCTGGATCCCGGCTCGTGCCAGGGCGGGTTGGCGAAGACGTGGTCGAACCGCGGCAGCGCCGGCAAGGCGGTCACATCGGCGGCGAGCACGGCGAACGCCGCCCCGTTGGCGGCGAAGTTGGTCCGCGCCAGCGCCGCCATCCCGGGATCGCGCTCGACCCCGACGCCGTCCAGCCCGGCGACCCGCGCGTGCAGGCACAGCAAGCCGGCCCCGGCGCCGGTGCCCGCCTCCAGCACGCGCTGCCCGGCCCGGGCCGGCACGGACGCGGCCAGCAGCACCGGCTCGATCCCGGTGCGATAGCCCCGCACCGGCTGCACATACGTCACCCGGCCGCCAAGCAAGCTGCCGCGGCTGCACTCCATCAGGCCTCGCCGGCCTCCCGCAGCACGCGCCGGGCTTGCGCCTCGTCCTCCGGCAGCACCGCCAGGCGGCGCGGGATGGCGCCGATGCTGCCTTCGACCGCGCTGACGTGACCGTCCAGCAGCACGCTCTCAATCCCGGCGTCGCGCAGCAGCGCATGCAGGAAACTGAGGCGAACGAGATCGTTCGAGATGGTGACGATGCGCATCGAGGGAGGTCGTCCGCCTTGACCCGTTTTGAGTGCCGCCGATATGGTGCCCGTCGACGATGAACATGCAAGGTCGGGAGCGCAGTTTGGGCATCGTCACCACGCCAGCGCAGCCAGAGCGCACGCCTTTGGCGGCTACGGCGGCCGGCAGCGCGGCATTCGGCGGCGACGCCCTCGGCGCGCTCGCGGCGCTGATCGGCTCCGACATGGAGGCGACCAACCGCGCCATCGTTGCGCGGATGGACAGTCCCGTGGCGCTGATCCCGCAGCTGGCCGCGCATATCGTCGCTGCCGGCGGCAAGCGCATCCGTCCGCTGCTGACCCTCGCCGCGGCCCGGCTGTGCGGCTACCCGGGCGAGCGGCACGTGCAGCTCGCCGCCTGCGTCGAGTTCATCCACACCGCGACCCTGCTGCACGACGACGTGGTGGACGAAAGCCTGCTGCGGCGCGGCATGTCGAGCGCCAATGCGGTGTTCGGCAACAAGGCGTCGGTGCTGGTCGGCGACTTCCTGTTCGCCCGCGCCTTTCAGCTGATGGTCGCCGACGGGTCGCTGCGGGTGCTCGAGATCCTCAGCCACGCCGCCGCCACGATCGCCGAGGGCGAGGTGCTGCAACTCGTGACCCAGCACGACCTGTCCACCCCGCGCGACCGCTACCTCGAGGTGATCCGCGGCAAGACCGCGGCGTTGTTCATTGCCGCCTGCCAGGTCGGCGCCGTGGTGGCCGACCGGCCCGCGGCCGAGGAGCAGGGCTTGGCCGATTACGGTGCCAACCTGGGCATGGCGTTCCAGCTGGTGGACGATGCGCTCGACTACGCCGCCGACCAGGCCAAGCTGGGCAAGACCGTCGGCGACGATTTCCGCGAGGGCAAGGTCACGCTTCCGGTGCTGACCGCGTTCCAAGCTGGCAATGCCGAGGACCAGGCGTTCTGGCGCCGGACCATCGAGGCGAGCGAGCAGACCGATGCCGACCTCGACCACGCGCTCACGCTGATCGAGCGGACCGACGCCATCCGCACGACCCTGGCCGCCGCCGCCCAGTTTGCCGCCGACGCCAAGGCGGCCTTGGCGGTGTTCCCGCCCAGCCCCCTGCGCGAGGCGCTGCTGGGCGTCGCCGACTTCACCGTCAGCCGCGGCAGCTGATCCGCCGGGCGGGGTCGCCCGTACCCGGGCGGCACCCCCGCGCTAGGCCACGGCGGCGATCCGCTCCCGGCGCAGCTGCACCGTCAGCTCGTCCAGCGCCCGGCTCACCCCGTCGAGCATCAGGTCCACTTCGCCCGTCGTCATGATCAATGGCGGGCTGAACGCCATCGTGTCGTTCGGCAATGAGCGGGCGATCACCCCGTGCTGCTCGCACAGCTTCGTCAGGCGGCCGCCGATCTTGGCCGATGGCTCGAAGTTGCGCCGGGCGGCCCGGTCGGCGACCAGCTCGACGGCGGCGATCATGCCGACGCCCCGCACCTCGCCGACCAGCTCATGCCCCTCGAAGCGGCGGCGCAGCTCCGCCTGCATGTGCGGCCCGGTGGCGCGCACCTGGCCCAGGATGTCGATCTCGTCGTAGATCTTCAGCGTCTCGATCGCCACCGCCGCCGGCACCGGATGTCCGGAATAGGTGTAGCCGTGGCCGAACGTGCCGATCGTATGGCTTTCGCTGGCCAGCGCCTCGAACACGCGCTCGTTCACCATCACCGCGGAGATCGGCAGGAATGACGCCGAGAGCGCCTTGGCGCAGGTGAGGATATCGGGCTGCAGCTCGTAGGTTTGGCTGCCCCAGTAGTTGCCGGTGCGCCCGAAGCCGCAGATCACCTCGTCGGCGATGAACAGGACGTCATGCTTTCGCAGCACCGCCTGGATCTTTTCGAAGTAGGTCCGCGGCGGCACGATCACTCCGCCGGCGCCCATCAGCGGTTCGGCGATGAAGGCCGCGACAGTATCCGGTCCTTCCGCCACGATCAGTGCATCGAGCGCCTCGGCGCAGCGGGTCGCGAACGCCTCCTCGGATTCGCCGGCTTCGGCGCCGTGGTAGTAGTGCGGCGTCATGGTATGGATGAAGCCCGGCAGCGGCAGGTCGAAGCTGCGGTGATTGTTCGGCAAACCGGTCAGGGACGCGGCCGCCAGGGTGATGCCGTGATACCCCTTCATCCGCCCGATCATCTTCTTCTTCGCGTGGCGGCCGAGGGCATTGTTGTAGTACCAGGCCATCTTGATCGCGGTGTCGTTGGCTTCCGACCCCGAATTGGCGAAGAACACCTTGCTCATCGGCACCGGTGCCCGCTCGATCAGCATCTCGGCCAAGTCGATCATCGGCTCGTGCGACTTGGCGGTGAAGGCGTGATAGAACGGCAGCTTCATCATCTGGTCGTAGGCGGCCTTCGCCAGACGCTCGTTGCTGAACCCGAGCGAGGCGCACCACAGCCCGGCCACGCTCTCGATATACGCCTTGCCGGTATCGTCCCAGACGCGCACGCCCTCGCCGCGGGTGATCACGATCGGACCGACCTCGGCGTGCGCCTTGAGGTCGGTATAGGGATGCAGCACGTTCGCGATGTCGCGGGCGGCGGCGGAGTTGGCGCGGGCGGGTGGGGTCATCGGGGATCTCCTTGGCCGGAGAATAGGCCTTCTCCGCTCCCGAATGGAAGGTTGACCCGGTCGAGGGGAAACGGCGGCGGCCGCCGATCTTCAACTAACCCGATCCGATTTAGCGCGTTGTAGTCTCAACGGGGGCCTGCGAGGGCCCGCCCGCAATCAGATCCCAGGAGGAACGTCGCATGGCGCAGAACCCGGCCCTGCCGACCTACAGTGCCCTTTACGCGTTCGGCGACAGCCTGTCCGACGCCGGCAACGACTCGATCCTCACCAGCGTCACCGGCACGACCCCGGTGTCGCCGCCCTACTTCTCGCAATCCTACGGCATCCTGTCCGGCAACACCTTCAGCAACGGCCCGACCTGGGTGCAGGACCTGTCGGTGGCACTCGGCCTCGGCACCCTGACCCCGAGCACCGCCCCGCTGTTCGGCCACGACTTCGCGTTCGGCGGCGCCGAAACCGGATCGACACCGCAAAACGGCGGCAGCACGCTGATCACCGCCATCTCGCTATCGGCGCAGGCCACGCAGTTCGAGACGCAAGTCCCGTTCCCGTCGTCCAACGCGCTCTACACGCTGTCGATCGGCGCCAACGACCTGCTCGACATCCTCCGCACGCCGGGCCTGACGCAGGAGCAGCAGGCCGCCGACGTCAGCGCCGCGATCACCAACGAGATCACCTTCGTGCGCCGCCTTGCTAGCGATGGGGCGCAGAACCTGCTGGTGTTCGCCGTGCCCGACCTGGGCAAGACGCCGACCGTCCTGGCGGCGGCCGGCGGCTCGGCGAGTTCGCCCCTGGTCACCTTGGCCTCGACGCTCACTGCGCAGTTCAACGCCGCCATCGCCGGCCAGCTGGCCACGATCGCCGGCCTCAATGCCAAGGTGGTCGACGCCTATGGGCTGATCGACTCGGCCAGCGCCAACCCGGCCAGCTACGGCCTCGTGAACAGCGTTTCCCCGGTCTGGACCGGCAGCTACACCGACGCCAGCAGCGGCACGCTCAGCGCGACGGCCTCGACCACGCAGAACCAGAACCTGTTCTTCGACAGCCTGCACCCGACCGAAACCGGCCACCAGGCCGTCACCAGCCTGGCCGAGCTGCAGCTTGCCGGCGCTCCGGCGCTCACCACGCAGTTCTATGCCAACATCCTGCAGCGCGCCGCCCCGGCCGCCGACGTCGCGTTCTGGAGCGACGGCGTCACCAGCGGCGCATTGACGGCACCGCAGCTCGACTACGCGATCGCCACCTCGGCCGAAGCGCAGCGCTTCGTCGTCCCGGTGGTCGAGCTTTACACCGCGCTCGGCCGGGCGCCCGACGCCGCCGGGCTGCAATATTGGGTACAGGCCTATGAGGGCGGCACCTCGCTGAGCGGCGTCGCCAGCGGTTTCCTGACCTCGAGCGAAGGCCAGGGCGTGTACGGTGCCACGGCCGGCGGCAGCCCGTCCGCCGACGCGGCGTTCGTCACCTCCGTCTACGGGCAGATGCTCGGCCGCCCCGCCGATGCGGCGGGCGCCGCGTACTGGACGGGGCAGCTCGACGCCGGCGCGCTGCGGCCGGCCGACGTGCTCGCCAGCTTCGTGCAAAGCGCCGAGGTGCAGTCCCGCGACCTGGTGGCCGCGACCCAATTCCTGGTCGATGCGGGCAACGGTGCGGCGAACTACGGCCACAACCTGTTCAGCAACGGCACCGGCTCCGGCGCCAACGGCGCAGTGGCCGGCCTGATCAACGTGTAGGGCGGTCCGGGGGCGCCGCCCCCGGGCTTAATGCTTCAGACTGCCGCCGCCTTGCGCGCCGCCGCCTCGGCTGCCGAGGCGACGCCGCCATGAGCGGCGGACCAAGCGACCGGGTTCTCCAGGAACCGACGCACCTCGGCCAGTGCCGAGTTGGCGAAATAGGGCCGATCGCGGCACGCCTCCAGCACGTCCCACCAGGTACACAGGTGGTGCAGCGTGATGTCCATTTTTGAAAGTGTCTCGAAGCTGCCGGGGAACACGCCGTAGAAGAACACCACGAAAGCGTGGTTCACGATCGCGCCGGCGTCCCGCAGCGCCTGGGCGAACTGGATTTTTGAGGCCCCGTCGGTGGTCAAGTCCTCGACCAGCAAGGTGCGCAGCCCCTCCGGCACGTCGCCCTCGATCAGTGCGTTGCGGCCGAATCCCTTGGGCTTCTTTCGTACGTAGGCCATCGGCGCCAGCATGCGGTCCGAGATCCAGGCGGCGAACGGGATGCCGGCCGTCTCGCCCCCGGCCACGCATTCGATGCTCTCGTAGCCGACGTGGCGGCCGATCTTTTCCGCCGCCAGCTCGCAGATCTTGGCCCGTGCCCGGGGAAAGTAGATGATCTTGCGGCAGTCGATGTAGACCGGCGACTTCCACCCAGAGGTGAACGTGTAGGGCTCTTCGGGGCGGAAGTTGACCGCTTTGATCTCGAGCAGGATGCGCGCCGTCGTCAGCGCTGCGTCGCGGTCCCAGTCGGTCATGTGCGCGTGGTTGGCCATGCGCCTTCCTAGACCGTGGACCCGCTTGCGTCCATTCTGCGCGCCGACGTTGGAGAAGACAGCATGAGCCGGACCTATCGCATCGCCTCGATCCCCGGTGACGGCATCGGCCTGGAGACGGTGCCGGAAGGCCTGCGCGTGCTCGAGGCGGCAGCGACCCGGTTCGGCTTCTCGCTCAAGACGACGCCGTACGACTGGTCGTGCGACCGCTACAAGCGGGAAGGCGCGATGATGCCGGAAGACGGACTCGACCAGCTGCGCGAGCACGATGCGGTGTTCCTGGGCGCTGTCGGCTGGCCGGACGTGCCGGACCATGTCTCGTTGTGGGGCCTCCTGATCCCGATCCGCCGCAGCTTCGATCAATACGCCAGCGTCCGCCCCTGCAAGCTGATGCCGGGCGCCCGCTCGCCGCTGGCCGGGCGCACCGAAGCCGACATCGACTTCTATGTCGTGCGCGAGAACACCGAAGGCGAGTATTCGAGCGTCGGCGGCCGGCTGTTCGAGGGCACCGACCGCGAAACCGTGACCCAGCACACCGTGTTCAGCCGCATCGGCACGGACCGGATCATGAAGTACGCGTTCGAGCTGGCTCGCACCCGGCCACGCCGCAAGCTGACGTCGGCCACCAAGTCGAACGGCATCACCATCACCATGCCGTACTGGGACGAGCGCTTCGCCGCGATGGCCGCGCAGTATCCGGACGTCACCACCGACCAGTTCCACATCGACATCCTGTGCGCCCACTTCGTGCAGCACCCGGACTGGTTCGATGTGGTGGTCGGCAGCAACCTGTTCGGCGACATCCTCAGCGACCTCGGCCCGGCGGTCGCCGGCAGCATCGGCATTGCCCCCAGCGCCAACATCAACCCCGAGCGGCTGCATCCCAGCATGTTCGAGCCGGTGCACGGCTCGGCGCCCGACATCGCCGGGCAGCGCGTGTGCAACCCGATCGGCCAGGTCTGGTCGGGGGCGATGCTGCTGGAGCATCTCGGCGAGGCCGCGGCAGCCAAGGCGGTGGTGGACGCGATCGAGACTCTGCTGCGCGAGGGCGGGCCGCGCACCCGCGACATGGGCGGGCAAGCCGGAACGGAAGAGGTGGGCCGCGCGTTGGCTGAGCTGGTCGCCGCTAGGTGACGCTTGCTTGTACGCCACCCGGGCCGTAAACTTACGGTCCTGCGAGTGAGTTGCAACTAGAGGATGCCACGTGGTCCGAGAAGTCAGCACCATCGCACGCCGCTGCGAGCGCGCCGTCATCACGGCGTATCGCGAGTTGCGGACGCATGGCAACGGCGACCCGGAGTTGTTTCGCGCCTGCACGACGCTCTATCGCATCCACCACCCCGAGGCGTCGCTGAGCGAAGCGCGGCGGCTGGTGGCGGAGTGGATCGACCATCATGTGGTCCAAGCCAAGAACGGGCCCACCCCCGGCTGCGAATGCGACTGATGCCGCCGGCCACCGTCCGGCACCGTCCTTAAAGGCCAAATTCGGCCAGGAACGAAGCGACGGCGCAGTTGAAGCGGTCGGGTTGCTCGACATGCACGAGGTGCCCGGCCCGCTCGAGCTCCACGAAGCGGGCACCGGCGACACGCCCGGCCATCCGGCGCATCTCCACCGCCGGCGCCTCAATGTCCCGCTCGCCCGCCAGCAGCAGCGCCGGGACGGCAATCCGCGGCAGCGCGTCGCGGACGTCGAAGCCGCGCATCCCGAGCACCGCATCACGGTAGGACGCGTCGGGGGTGTCGGCGATGCAGGCCTGCGCCAGGGCGAGCCCCGCCGGGTCGGGAGCCTCGCCCGCGAGTGCCGCGACCAAGCCGGGGGCGAGGTCGGCCATGCTGCTGCCCTCGTCCAGCGGGCCTAGGCGGGACCGGATGAACGCCTCGGCGGCCGATGGGTCGTCGCCGAAGAAGCTGGCGCTGGTTTGCGCCAGCACTACGCCGCGGGCGGCACGCGGCGCCTCGGCCAGCAGCCGCTGCACGATCATCCCGCCCAGCCCGTGCCCGACCAGCACCGGCCGGTCCAGACCAAGCGCCGCGATGAACCCGCCCAATGCCGCGGCCAGCGCGTCCACCGTGACAAGCGGCAATGGAGCGGACCCGCCGTGACCCGGCATGTCCCAGGCGATCGCCTGCCGCTCGGCCGCAAAGAACCGCAGCTGCCCGGCGAACTGTCGCGCGGCCCCGGCAATCCCGTGCAAGAACAGCAGCGGCGGCCCTGCCCCTTCCGACCTGTATGTGATGCCGGCCAGTTCCTGGACTTGATCGACTTCCTGTTGGGTTTGCTGATGCGCCGGCTGCACGACGCAGGCCTGTTTTTCCGTCATCGTTCGATCCTGCTTGAGGGTCTGCTTCTGGGTTGTTCGAAGCGCTCGAAAGCTCCACAGCAGCTTCAACGCTCCCGCCGCGACCGTTGAAAACCCGGGAACCGGTCGACCAATTCGGAACGCCTCCGCGCTCAGAAACGTTACTTTTTCGTCAAACGCGGGCGACTTTTACAAAGTTTTAACGTATGAAGGATAGTCCCTCCGTCATGGACGCTCGGAGTTTGGAAGATGCCTTCGCTAGCCGCCGGTCATGGCAGTGCGCGCATACACCTGCGCCGAGACGCCGCCGTTCCCGCGGCGCAAATGGCCCCTAGCCTGGCGTTCGCTGCTTTGCTGTTGCTTTCGCCGTTGTTCGTGATCATCGCCGGGCTGATCGTCATCAGTTCGCGCGGACCCGTTTTGGTCAAACGTCCGGTCAGCCTCTGCAACGGGCAGTTCGCCTACGTCACCGAGTTCCGCACGTGGCCGCCGTTCGACCCCGCGGTCACCGACCAAGGCCATCGTGCGGCGAAGTCCCGGACCCTCATCGGCCGCGTGCTCCACCTCACGACGCTGTCGCGCCTGCCGCGGCTGCTGGATGTCACCCCGGGCGGCTCAGGCGCCGGCTGACACGACCGGTCGAGCGGAGTGCGCCACCCGCGTCGCCGTCAGTGCGTCCAGTTCTCGGCGCGACCCCAGCGGAAATTGTCGGCATACGCCTTCGGCTTGATCGGCTTGGTTGCCGGCGGCAGTTCCAAGTCGTAGGCGATCCCGTTGCTGTCCGCGTAGGCGATGGCCTCCGCCTTGGTGTCGAAGCGCAGCGATACCTGGTTCTGCGTGCTCGTACTGCCCCACCACCCCATCAAGGGGTCGTTCCGCTCCCGCTGGCTCGAGGCGTAGTCGAGCACCCAGTTGCCCGCGCCGGCCGTGCCAGACTGGGTTGCGGTCTTCGGCCGCTGGAAAATGCGCGCACGCATTGAGAGCCCCTCTCCGAAGCGGCCCACCGAAGTGACGCCGCCTGATTGACGTTTGCCGGTCGCCCGGCAGCGACGTGCGCCACCGTGGTCGGGGCGGCCGGACTCGAACCGGCGGCCTCCTGTACCCAAAACAGGCGCGCTACCAGGCTGCGCCACGCCCCGAACCAGGCTGGAGCCTATAGCGGGGTTCGCGGTGCACTGAAAGCGCCGCGAGGCCGCCGACTTAGCCATTGCTGAAAATGCGCTGCTCCACCTTGTCGCCGGCATGGATGTTAAGCCGCCGCGCCGTCCCGGCCGCGACCTCCAACGTCGCACGCACCGGCCCGCGGCTTTCGATGATGGCGAGGCTCTCGGGAACGGTGTTCTCGACCACCCGGCGGATCGTGCCGTCGGGGTTGATGAACAGCATGTCCAGCGGGCTGACGGTGTTGCGCATCCACATCGTGCTGTCGCGCGGCTGGCCCCAGTCGAACAACATGCCGCCATCGGCGGGGATCGCGGTGCGGAACATGAGGCCGACGGTCTGCTGCGTGTCCTTCAGCGCCATTTCGACCTGGAATTCGTGCCGGACCCCGTCCTTGGTGACGATCGCCAGTTTTTCCTTCGGCAGCTCGGGCTGCGCCTTGCTGGTGTCCTGCGCGCTCGACGGGCCGGGCGCCAACGTCAAGGCCACGAGCACCGCACCACTCAACAGATGACGCGTCATGCAGCGATCCTTTCCTTCAATGTCTGCTCAGCGAGCCGACGCACCTCGTCGCGGACCGGTCCTTCCCGCGGCGCATCGGCGACCGTCGTGAACCAGTGCGCCGGCGGGTTGCGGCCGGCGGCGCGGTTGTAGGTCAACGCCCTCAGCACGGCTTCAGCGTCCGGCGTCGTGCGCGGCGGGATCGCGATGTCGTTCAACGTTGCCCATACTCCAGCCCAGCAGCGCCCGACAGTATACGGATTGTAGCCGCCCCCGCCGGTTACCACCAGCCGCGGCGCCAGCCGGCGCACCGCGTCCGCCACGGCGCGATGCGCATTGTTGGACAGCGACAGCCGAGCCAGCGGATCCTCCTCCAGCGCGTCGGCGCCGCATTGCAGGAAGATCGCCTGCGGCTCCCGCTCGGCAATTAAAGGAATGATCGCCTGCTCCATCAGCCAGCGCATCTCGGTATCGCAGAACCCTTGCGGCACCGGCAGGTTGCGCGCCGCACCCCCCGCGCGGTCATCGGCCCGGCCGGTGAACGGCCAGCGCCCGGCCTCGTGCACGCTGATCGTCAGCACCCGGTCGTCGCCATGGAATGCGTCCTGGACCCCGTCGCCGTGATGGGCGTCGATATCGAGGTAAACGATGTTGTCGAGCCCGCCCTCCAGCCAGCTCAGGATGCCGAGCACCGGGTCGTTGAGGTAGCAGAACCCGCTGGCCCGCGCCGGCCGGCCGTGATGGGTGCCGCCGCCGGGGCAATGCACGATGCCGCCGGGCAGCGTCATCCGGCAGGCCAGCATCACGCCGCCGGCCGAGGTCATCGGCCGGCGGTAGATCTCGGGATAGACGGGGTTGCCTTCGGCGCCGATGCGGAACCGCGCACGGTCGTCCTCGGACACGGATTGGTTCGCCTCGGCGCGGAACAGCGCGTCGACATAGGCCGGATCGTGGAAGCGCTCGACATCGGCCCGCTCCGCCATCGGCGCCGCCACGAATTGCGCATCCGGCAGCCAACCCATGGCCCGGCACAGATCGGTGCAGGTGGTGACCCGGGGGATCGCCAGCGGGTGGGTCGGTCCGTAGGTGGAGCGGCGATAGATCTCGCTGCCGATGTAATGGGGGCGGCCAAGAGCCGGCGTCATGTCGGGCACGCCGGCAAATGTGAGGCAGGCCGCCCGACCTTCAATGGTCGAGCTTCAATGGCCGGCTTAGGACCGCTGCGGCATCCCCTTCGGCACCACCGTGCTGACGATGCTGGCGTCGAGCGCTTCATAGCCGGCGTAGTCGATGGTCGCGTACAGCTCGGCCCGGGTCTGCATGGCGTCGACCATCGTATGGGTGCCGCCGTCGCGGGCGATCGCCGCATACAGCGTTTCCTGCGCCTTGCTCGCCACCCGCATCGAGCTCACCGGCCAGATCACCATGCGGTAGCCCATCGCCTCGAACTCGGTGGCGTTGAAAAACGGGGTGCGGCCGAACTCGGTCATGTTGGCCAGCAGCGGCACTCCCGGCATGCGCCGGGCGAACTCGCGGAACATGTCGGCGTCGTGCAGCGCCTCGGGGAAAATCGCATCGGCACCCGCCTGCATATAGAGTTCGGCCCGGGCGACGGCGCCGTCCATTCCCTCGCTGGCCGCCGCATCGGTGCGGGCGATGATATAGAGATGCCGGCGTGCCTTGCAGGCCGCCGCCACCTTGGCCGCCATGTCGCGGGGGTCGGCGAGCTTCTTGTCGTTGAGGTGGCCGCACTTCTTCGGCAGCAGCTGGTCCTCGATGTGCACCGCCCCGGCGCCGGCGTCCTCGAAGGCGCGCACCATGTTCATCACGTTGAGCGCCTCGCCATAACCGGTGTCGCCATCCACCAGCACCGGCAAGCCGCTCGAGCGCGCCACCTGGCGCACGAAGAAGCAGACCTCGTCCACCGTGATGACGCCGAGGTCCGGCAGCCCCATGCTCGCCGTCATCGCGGCGCCCGATAGGTACAAGGCGTCGAACCCGGCCTTCTTCGCCTGCAAGGCCGCCATGCCGTTATGTGCACCGGGGATCCGCACGATGCCGCCACGGGCGAGCAGGGCGCGGAAACGCTCGCCGGCCGGCGCGTCGGGCAGGTCGGTGGCGACGAGATAGGTCATGACGCGGGCTCCCAGGATCAGGTGGGCGGCGTTGCGGCACTGCAACCCGCCGCCCGCGCCTGCTTTAACAGCCCGCGTGCGCCCTGTCAGGGGCTGCGGTCGCAGCATGGGCAGGGGCAGCGGTTGCAGCATGGGCAGGGGCAGCGGTTGCAGCATGGGCAGGGGCCGCGGTTGCAGCATGGGGACCCGGCCAGTAAGTTCCCGCCCCCAACCGGCCCGGCGGCGGCAGGTGGTGCGAGAGGACGGAGTGGTACGATGGACATGACAGGCGAGCGCCGGATTCCGGCACCCCGTCAGAAGGTTTGGGACGCGTTGAACGACACTGCGGTGCTTAAGGCCTGCATCCCCGGATGCGAGAGCCTCGAGAAGACCGGTGACAACGACCTCAAGGCCACCGCCGCGGTCAAGATCGGTCCCATCGCCGCCCGCTTCACCGGCAAGGTCCAGCTCGTCGACCTCGACCCGCCCAACTCCTACCGCATCCAGGGCGAGGGCCAGGGCGGCGTTGCCGGCTTTGCCAAGGGCGGCGCCAACGTCCGCCTGGCCGACGAGGGCACCGGCACCTTGCTCTCCTACGACGTGAAGGCGCAGGTCGGCGGCAAGATCGCCCAGCTCGGCGCCCGGCTGATCGACGCCACCAGCAAGCAAATGGCGGACATGTTCTTCGACCGCTTCAGCGCCGCGGTCGCCGAGCCCGAGCCGGTCGCCGCCGCCGAGGCCGCGCAGGCGCCGCACCTCGCATCGCCCGACCCGGCCGCCGAGGGGCCGCCGCTGCCGATCCGGCCGGGCATCATGCCGCCGCCGCCGGCCAATGTCGGCATCCCGATCACCGCGCTGATCCCGTCCGAGCTGTTCGGCCTGCCGATCGTCGCCATTATCGGCATCGTGCTCTACATCCCGATCTTCATCATGATCTTCAAAGCCTACGTCTTTGGCTGACTTTAGGGCTGAGACCGACACGCCAGCCACCGTCGCCGACACCGCCGCCCTGCTTGCGCGCGGCGGCTACATCGCCGACGAGTTGCTTGCCACGACCGTGCACTTGGCGCTGGCGATGCGACGGCCGTTGTTCCTCGAGGGCGAGCCCGGCACCGGCAAGACCGAGATCGCCAAGGTGCTCGCGGCCGGGCTCGGCCGACGGCTGGTGCGGCTGCAGTGCTATGACGGCATGGACTTGGCGGCGGCGGCCTATGAATGGGATCACGCCAAGCAGCTGATGGCGATCCGCCTGGCCGAGGCCGGCGGCGAGACCGACCAGGCCCGGCTCGGCCGCAGCATCTTCGGCCGCGAGTTCCTGCAGGAGCGCCCGCTGCTGAGCGCGATCGACCCGGCGCAGCCGCCCGCCGTGCTGCTGATCGACGAGCTCGACCGCGCCGATGAGCCGTTCGAGGCCTTCCTGCTCGAGCTGCTGGCCGACTACCAGATCACCGTGCCGGAGTTCGGCACCGTCCGCGCGACCACGCCCCCGGTGGTGGTGCTGACCAGCAATCGCACCCGCGAGGTGCACGACGCGATCCGCCGCCGGTGCCTGTATCAGTGGGTGGACTATCCGGCGCCGGACCGCGAGCGCGCGATCCTGGCCGCCAAGGCGCCCGATGTGCCGGCGCGCTTGTCGGCGCAGGTGGTGGCCTTCGTGCAGCGGCTGCGCACGCTCGACCTGTTCAAGCTGCCCGGCGTCGCCGAGACGATCGACTGGGCCGGCGCGCTGCAATACCTCGACCAGCACGAGCTCGGCTCGCGCGCGGTGGACGAGACGCTGGGCGTGCTGCTGAAGTACCAGGACGACATCGCCAAGGTGCGCGGCGCGGAGGCGGCCCGGCTGATCGCGGAGTCCCAGGAGGCCGCTTGAGACGGCGTCGTTCACTGAAGCACGTCATCCACGGGCTCGACCCGTGGATCTCTCCCCGATGAGCCGCCGCGCGCGGAGGCACGCCTGACCATGGGGACCCTCGCCGCCAACCTCACCCATTTCGCCGGCCTGCTGCGCCGTGCCGGGCTGCCGGTCGGCCCCGACAGCGTCATCGCGGCCGGCCAGGCGCTCGAGCTGATCGGGCTCGAGGACCGGCGCCAAGTGCGCGCCGCGCTGCACGCGGTCATGGTGCAGCGGCACGAGCACTCCGAGTTGTTCGACAGCGCCTTCGAGCTGTTCTGGCGCGACCCGACCGCCTCGCAGCAGGCCGCACTGATGGCGATGCTGGAAGGCAAGAAGCCGGACGAGAAGAAGAAGCCGACCCCCGGTAGCCGCCGCATCGCCGAGGCGATGGCGCAGCCCCGGCAGCAGCAGCCGGCCGAGGAACGCCCGCCCGAGCTCGACGCCATCATGTCCGTCAGCGAGCGCGAGCAGCTTCAATCGATGGATTTCGAGCAGATGAGCGCCGCGCAGATCGGCCAGGCCAAGGCCGAGATCCGCCGCCTGTCCCTGCCGCTCGACCGCCGCCAAACCCGCCGCTTCCGTCCCGACCCGGCCGGCCCGCGCGTCGACCTTGCCGCCACGCTGCGCACCAGCCTGCGTCGCGGCGGGGAGATCCTGGACCTCAGCCGCCGACGCCGGATCGTGCGGCCGCCGCCGCTGGTGGTGCTATGCGACATCTCCGGCTCGATGGCGCGCTACGCCCAGGTGCTGATGCACTTCCTGCATGCGGTGGCCAACTCGCGCGACCGGGTGCACGTGTTCCTGTTCGGCACCCGCCTATCCAACATCACCCGGCAGCTCCGGCATCGCGATGCCGAGGTGGCGTTCGAGATGGTGGCCGCCGCAGTGCCGGACTGGTCCGGCGGCACCCGCATCGGCGAAAGCATCGCGCTGTTCAACCGCCGCTGGGCCAAGCGCGTGCTCGGCCAGGGCGCGGTGGTGCTGCTGATGACGGACGGGCTCGACCGCGACGGTGCCGAGGGTCTGTCCGAGGCGATGGACCGGCTGCACCGCTCCAGCCGGCGGCTCGTGTGGCTCAACCCGCTGTTGCGTTGGGACGGGTTCCAACCCAAGTCACAGGGCATAAGGGCGATGCTGCCGCACGTGGACGAGTTCCGCACCATCCACAACCTCGACAGCATGCGCACCCTGGTGAGCCTGCTGTCGCGACCCGCGCCGGGCCGCCCAACCTGAGGAGCCTGTTATGATCGACGAGGATGTGCTGGGGACTGCCGCCGGCTGGGTGGCGCAGGGCGAGACGGTGGCGATTGCGACCGTGACCGAGACCTGGGGCAGCTCGCCGCGCCCGGCTGGCAGCCAGATGGCGGTGACCGCCAGCGGCCGCATGGCCGGCAGCGTCAGCGGCGGCTGCATCGAGGGCGCGGTGGCCGAGGCGGCGCGCAAGTCGATGGAGACCGGGGCAACGCAGCTGCTCGATTTCGGCGTCACCAACGAACGCGCTTGGGAAGTCGGCCTCGCCTGCGGCGGCAAGCTGAAGGTGTTCGTGGAACCGCTGGCGTGAGAGCTCTCGGCGCACATTCCTCGAAAGTCGTCATGGTCGGGCTCGACCCGACCATCCACGCGGTCCGGCCTAGCAGAACGTTACCCTATCGAGGCTGTAGCGCCCGTTCCCGTCGGCACCTATCGCGGCATCGTCACCGCGTGGATGGTCGGATCAGGTCCGACCATGACGGTCGAAGCGGGGCGCGGCGATGACGCCAGCCCTGCTTGCCCGGTTGCAGGCTGCTCGGGCTGAGAACCGCCCCGTCGTGCTCGCGACCGACCTTTCCGGCGGCCCGCAGCTGCTCCTTCCCGACGACGACGCGCCGGAAGGCCTGGCCGAGCCGGCGCGCAAGGCGCTGCACGACGACCGCAACACCACCGTCGAGGCCGGCGGCAAAACCTGGTTCCTGCACGCCTACAACCCGCCGCTGCGGCTGGTGGTGGTCGGCGCCGTGCACATCGCACAGGCGCTGGTGCCAATGGCGGCCGGGCTGGGCTATGCCGTCATGGTCACCGACCCTCGCCGTTCCTTTGCAAGTGACGAGCGGTTTCCCGGCGTCACCATCAGCACCGACTGGCCGGACGAGGCGCTCGACGCTTGGCGCCCGGACAGCCGCACCGCCATCGTCACCCTCACCCACGACCCCAAGCTCGACGACCCCGCGCTCGACCGCGCGCTGAAGTCGCAGGCCTTCTACGTGGGCGCGCTCGGCTCCCGGAAGACCCACGCCGCGCGGCTCGAGCGGCTACGCGCCCTCGGCCATGATGAGGCCGCCACCAAACGCATCCAGGGCCCCGTCGGGCTCGACATCGGCGCCGTCACCGCGGGCGAGATCGCGCTCAGCATCCTTGCCCAGATCGTCGCCGTGCGCCGCGGAGCCGCCAGGTGATCTTCGGCGACGTCCCGCTGGACCGGGCCGAGGGGTGCGTGCTGGCCCATACCCAGCGCCTGCCCGGGCGGGTGCTGAAGAAGGGCTCGGTGCTCGACGCCGCCGGAGTGGACGCCCTGCGCGCCGCCGGCCATGACCCGGTGATTGCCGCCACGCTCGAGCCGGGCGATGTCGCCGAGGACGCAGCGGCCACCCGGCTTGCCGACGCGCTGCTGTCGCCGGGTCTCGATCGGTCGCGCGCCGGGACGGGGCGGGTGAACCTGGTCGCCCACCAAGCCGGGCTGCTGCGCATCGACGCCGCGGCGGTGGACGCGCTCAACGGTGTGGACGAGGCGCTGACACTTGCCACCCTGCCCGATTGGGCCAGCGTGGCCGCCGGCGAGATGGTCGCCACGATCAAAATCATCCCCTTCGCCGTCGCCGGCGCGGTGCTCGATCGCGCGCTGGCCGCGGCCGGGCCCGGCGCCCTGCGGCTGCACGCCTATCAGCGCAAGACGGTCGGCCTTGTCATGACCCAGCTGCCCGGCCTGAAGCCGTCCGTGCTGGCCGGCACGGAGGAAGCGACCCGCGCCCGTGTCGAGGGCCTGGGCGGCACGCTGCTGCCGGCCCTGACCTGCGCGCACGAGACGGCGCCGATCGCTGCCGCCTTGCGCAGCTTGCTCGAACGCGGCGCCGACATCCTTCTGGTGGCGGGCGCCAGTGCCGTCGTGGACCGGCGCGACGTGGGCCCGGCCGGCATCGTCGCGGCCGGCGGCGCGATCCACCATTTCGGCATGCCGGTCGATCCCGGGAACCTGATCTGCCTTGGCAGCATCGGCGAGCGCCCGGCGCTGGTGCTGCCCGGCTGCGCCCGCAGCCCCAAGCTGAACGGCATCGACTGGGTGCTGTCCCGCTTGTTCGCCGGCATCCCGGTGGACGGCCGCGCTGTCGCCGGGATGGGCGTGGGCGGCTTGCTGAAGGATGTCGGCGCCCGGCCGCTGCCGCGCGCCAAGGCCACCCCGCCGCGGCCGCGCATCGCCGTCGTGGTGCTGGCGGCCGGGCGCAGCAGCCGCATGGCGCCGCAGCACAAACTGCTGGTGCCGGGCCGCGACGGCCGCGCGATGGTGGCGCGCGTGGTGGACAATCTGCTGTCCACCCCGAACCGCCCGATCCTGGTCGTCACCGGCCATCGCGCGCCGGAGGTGGAAACGGCGCTGTCCGGCCGTCCGGTGACGCTGGTGTCGTCGCCCGACTGGGACAGCGGCCTGTCCGCGAGCCTGCGTGCCGGGCTCGCCGCGGTGCCGGCCGATGCGCGCGCGGCGATCGTCTGCCTCGGCGACATGCCGCTGGTGACGGCACGCACGGTCGAGCGCTTGGTGGCCGCCTACGATCCCGACGAGGGACGCCGGATCGTGGCCCCCACCCATCGCGGCGAGCTCGGCAATCCCGTGCTGTGGGACCGCTCGCTGTTTGCCGAGATGATGGCGCTGACCGGGGACCGCGGCGCCCGGGCGCTGCTCGAGCGTCATTCGGAGCATGTCGCGACGGTCGCGATGGACGATGATGCGGTGCTGCGCGACGTGGACACCGCCGAGCAGCTGGCCGGGCTGCCGGGACACCTGCAACCGGCTTGAAGCTGGAACCGGCGGCCCAACCCGTCACCCTTTCGAACAGGCACTCCGCCGCGCAAACGCCTGCATCGCCGGCGGCAGATGCGACAGGTTGTCTGCCGCGGCCAGTAACGCCCGGCCTTGCGCCGTCCATTTCGCCGGGCTGATGGTCGGTGCGGCGAAGGTGCCCGACACCCGCACCGGAATGTCCAGGGCGAACAGTCCGGTAGTTTTCGACTGGCTGCCGATCGTCACGTCCATCGTGCGGCGGAACAGGTCGAACCGCCCCGACCCGGCGATCGTCCCTTCCGCCGCCCGCAGCCGCAGCGGCGCCACCGTGCCGACGCCACCGCGCATATCCAGCCCCGCCAGCATGCAGGTCACTGGCGTCAAGCCCTTGTTGGTGCGGAACAGCGCGCGCACGTCGGTGGACGCCATCTCGATCACCTCCTTGGCGATCGAACCCCCGCGCATGCCGATGATCGCGTTGACCCGGGCGCCGCGTATCGCCGCGTTCAGCCGCGCCCCGGAGGCGTCCACCGTGAGCTGCCCGTCGAGCCGGCCGGTGACCGGGATCGATCCGAAGCCCAGCTTCTGCCGCAACGTCTGCACGTCCAGGCCCGAGGTCGAAACCGCCGCCGCGATCCGAGCGCCGTCGGGCGCTGCCTCGACCTGGCCCTCGGCCCGCACGTTGGCGCCGAACGTCTGCAGGGTAAACACATCGATCGTGACCCGCCCGGGCTCCTGCGACCCGGCCAGCGTCACATCGTTCGCCCGCAGCTCCGAGTATTCGAGGGTCTTGGCGGTGAGGCGCGCCTTGATGAGCGTATCCGGCTCGCGTTCGACCGCGAGCGACAGGTCGGCGCCGGACCGCTTGCCGCGCGACCCCTGGCCGATCAGGTCGTTCACGTTCAAGGTGTCGAAGCCGAGCTCCAGCTCGACACGGTCCGGCTGGCCGCGGGCGCCTTCGACGAAGCGCAGCATCGCTGCGGTGATCTCGTCCTGCTGCAGCTGGCCCTTGCCGTCCGCCAGCCGCCAATCCGGTCCGGCGTGCTCGAATTCGCCGTCGAGGTGCAGCGACACGTCGATCGTGCTGTCCACCCCGGCCATGCCGAGGATCGGCTTCGGGTCGGGCGCATCCAGGCGCAGCTCGCCGTGGAGCCCGTCGAAGTTGAGCGGGTCGGTCATGGTGCCGTCGAACGCCAGCCGGGTCTCGCCCGACAGGACGACGATGTTGGTCCCATACGGGGTGCGTGCGTCGCGCAGCGCCGTGATCGGCTGCAAGTCGGCATGGATCGTCACCGGCACCGCGTTGTAGCTGCCGGCCACCGCCAACGTGACCGGCTGGTCGTCGCCGGTCGTCTCGATGCTCGCATCGTCGAACCGGCTGACGAGGTCCTTGCCGCTGCCCGTGTGGTAGGTGATCGCGCTGCCGCGGATGACGACGTCGCGGATCGACGGAAAGCCGGTGCGGCCGGTCGGGTCGGTCGGGGGCGGCTTCGGCGGACCGAACCGCCAGTTTGGCGCCCGGCCGGGCGGGTGCTCGAGAAACACCGACAATCCGTCCACGGCCACCTGCCGCAACAGCAACGGGCCGTGCAGCAGCGACCGCGCGTCGAGCAGTGCGGTCGCGTGCTGCAGGCCGACCATCAGCGTCTGGCTGCCGTCGGCGGCGTTCGGCAAGCGCAAGTCCGACAGCTCGAGCGTCAGCGTGCGCCCCCAACCCACCCGCAGGCTGCCGATCGTGACATCGCGCCCGGTCGCGGCACTGGCCCGTCCGGCCGCAAACTGTGCCAGGTCCATGTGCCGCAGCAGCCAGGCGCCGGGCACGCCGGCGACGAGCGCGGCGGAGGCCACCTCGAACACCAGCCCGGCCAGCAGCCGCACCCAGCGCGGCATGGATTCAGCCGAGCGCCGCCGCGACCCATTGCGCCGCCGCCAGCACGGTGCGGTCGTCGCCGCGGCGGCCGACAACCTGGATCCCGAGCGGCATGCCGTTCGGCCCGGCGCCGGCCGGCACCGTCACGCAAGGCACATGCAGGCTGGTCCATAACAGGTTGAACGCCGGGTCGCCGGTCCAGCCGAGCCCGTCCGGCGCCTCGCCTGGCGCCGACGGCGTCAGCAGCACGTCGAGCCCGTCCAGCACTGCGGGGAACGCGTCCTGCAAGGTGCGGAAGGTGCCTCGCGCCGCGGCCAATGCGGCGCCGTCCTGGGCCAGGCCCCACTCCAGCTTCTCCCGCAGCGCCTCGCTGATCCGGTCGCGGTGGAGCGTCATCTCCCAACCCATCGCGCGGGCGCTCTCGGCGTTCATCACGACGGCATGCGCCGCCTCCAGCGGGTCGAACGCGGCCGGCAGCTCGCGGCCGACCACGGCAGCGCCGGCCCGCGACAGCACGCCGGCCGCGCGCTCCATCAGCGCCACCGTTTCCGGCGCCGCCCGCTCGCGCATCGGGCTCCAGCACAGGCCGATGCGCGGCGCCGGCGACGCGGCGTCGGGATCGCCCAGGTCGAGGCCGGCCAGCACGCCCGTCAGCCACGCGCAATCGGCGACGCTGCGCGCCAGCATGCCGACCGTGTCGAGGCTTTCCGACATCAGCTTCATGCCGTGGCGGTTGATGACGCCGAAGCTGGGCTTGTAGCCGACCACGCCGCAATAGGC
Organism: uncultured Alphaproteobacteria bacterium; assembly: GCA_963792675.1. GTDB lineage: Bacteria > Pseudomonadota > Alphaproteobacteria > Acetobacterales > Acetobacteraceae > JBBROS01. The sequence continues at coordinate 1,512,930 of CAWBWT010000002.1, read as the reverse complement.
CGCCGGCCGGACGATGCTGCCGGCCGTCTGGGTGCCGAACGCCACCGGCACGAACCCGGCGGCAACCGCGGCCGCCGAGCCGCTGCTCGAGCCGCCCGGCGTGCGCGCCGGGTTGTGCGGGTTGGTGGTCGGACCGGGCGTGCGGGTGGCGAACTCGGTAGTCACGGTCTTGCCCATCACCACCGCGCCGGCTGCCCGTGCCCAGGCCACGGCGGCCGCATCGGCGCGCGGCCGGTGCCCGGACCAGATCGGCGAGTTGTATTCGGTCGGCAGGTCGGCGGTGTCGAGCACGTCCTTGACCCCGAGCGGGATGCCGTGCAGCGGGCCGGGCGGGGAACGGCCGCGCGCGTGGCCGCCCTGGCCGCTGCCGGGTCGATGTGGGCAAAGGCGCGCACCACCGTGTCCCGGGCGGCGATCCGGGCGAGACACGCCTCGAGCAGGGCGGGCGCGGTCAGCCGCCCGGCCTCCATCTCACGCAGTGCGGCGGTCGCGGAAAGGTCGGCGGGGTCGGGCATGGTTGCTCCTGCTTGGCGGTTGAAGGCTGGCGCAATGCGAGGGCAAGGTCCATCTTCGCTCACGATGAACGACGCCGCCCCGCTGCATGTCGGCCGCGCCCTGGACGGGACCCTGACCTACCTGGTTGACCGCTCCCCGGCCGCATTGCCCCCGGTTCAGGGGCGCGACCTTGCGGCCGCGTGGGACGCGGCGCGGGATGCGGCGCTCGGTGCGGTTTGGGGCGCCGGACGCCGGTTCTGCTTCAAGGCCGAGGACGGCGCCACGGTGGAGCTGGCGCTGCACGATCGCGACGCCCGCTGCTGGGCTGGCGCCGTCGAGATCACCACCGGGCTGCAGACGCTATACGGCTTGTCATTGTGCTTGCGCCTGCTGGCGCTGGTGGACCTGCTGACGCGTGCGCGCTGGACCGACAGCCTGTGCCAGCTGCGTCGCGGCGGCGCGGAATTGCATCCGGCGCTGCTGCGCGCCGCCGCCAGCACCGAGTTGACGAACGACGCCCGGTTCGACGAGACACGCTTCCGTGCCGGGCTAGGCGTTCTCGCGGCACCTCCAGGAGCTTTTGCATGATCCGATTTTCGAGGCCCCTGCCGTTGCTGCTGCTTGCGGCCGTGGCGCTTGCCGGGTGTCAGCCGCCACCCCGCCCGACCCGGGCCGCGGCGGCTGCGGCGCAAGCGTGCCGGGCTGAGGTGGACCGGGTCTATGCGGCGCAAAACCGGGTCGACCTGTCGACCCGCGATCAGCGCGACACCCCATTCGCGAGCGGCTACAATTCCGGGATCACGTCGGAGGGGCTCGGCGCTCGTTACGGCCGCGACAACCAGCTCACGTCCTGCCTGAACAACTCGACCGCCCCGGGAACGCCGACCAGCGACGCGTTCTCTCCGGGAATCGGGCCGACCTTCTCGCCCACCACCCGCTGACCCGCCCGGGCCGGCTTGCCGGCCGCGCGTTTCCAGCCCGGGGCGAACGCTCTCCCGTCACGGACCTGACGACTGTCAGACTTCGGATCCGGCGTGGGACACGAGCAAGCGAAGGGCGTGGTGGCCAGCCCGGGCCAGAAATTCGGCTACGACTTTCTCCGGCAGGACACTACAAGCGCCGGGCCCACAACCCAGGAGCGGCAGCATGAGCAAGATCATCCGGACTGAACCCAACCCGGTCTTGGCGAAGGCCGTGGAATACCATGGCTTCGTTTACGTCCAGGGCGTCACCGCCAAGGACACCAGCAAGGACGTGGTCGGCCAGACCCACGAGGTGCTCGACCAGATCGACGCCATTCTCGAAACCCACGGCACCGACAAGACCCGTCTGCTGCAAGCGCAGATCTGGCTGAAGGACATTCGCGACCGCGACGCGATGAACGGTGTTTGGACCGCTTGGCTGCCCGAAAGCGGGGCGCCGGCGCGGGCCTGCGTCGAGGCCAACATGGCCGATCCCAAGATCCTGGTCGAGATCATGGTAACGACCTGCAAATAGACACGGCCGAGTGATGATTACACTCTAACATCGTCCGGCAAGCTATTCTGAAGACGCGAATCGCGTGGCGCAGCAGCGACAGTGTTGCCGCTGCGCCATGTCAGGAATTGTTGTTTCGGAGTTGCATCACAAGGTGGTGAATGGGAGTTTTCTCCCATTTCACCGCATCCCACGCGCCTCCGTTTGCGAAAATGAGCGTCGCCTCCGCTAATTTGGTTACCAACGGTTGCCGCCCCGTACGACCCCCCGCTAGCCCTTCAACAAGCGAGGACGACTTAGGGGTTTCGATGCGGTTTCGGCAGTTGAGCGGACAGTTTGCGGTGATCGGCCTGGTGGCCACGCTCGGGGCGATGATCGGCTCCGAGGCTGCCGGCGCAAAGATCCGAACGGCTGGAAGCGAGCTGCAGACTGGTGACCAGATCGGCACCCTGGCTCCCCGTCGCATCCACGTCGCCGGCTACGCCCGCTTCGGCGGCGTGCTTCAATGCGTCCCGTTCGCCCGCGCCAACAGCGGCATAGAGCTGGTCGGGAACGCCAACACTTGGTGGAACAACGCCGAGGGCGTCTACCAGCGCGGCGCCAAGCCCGAGGTCGGCAGCGTGCTGAACTTCCGCGCCAACGGCATCATGCGCATGGGCCACGTCGCGGTCGTCAGCGCCGTCGTGGACAGCCGCAACATCGAGATCGACCACGCGAACTGGTCCGGACCCGGCGACATCCGGCGCAACATCAGCGTCGTCGACGTGTCCCCGCTCAACGATTGGACCGCGGTGCGCGTCGCTCTCGGGCGGTCCGGCGAGTTCGGCAGCGTGTATCCGACCTACGGCTTCATCTACGACCGCCCGGACGGCGGCTCCTTGATCGCCAACAACGCGCCCGCCCCGGCCCCGGTGCTGAACCCGCCGCCGCGTGACCTGCGTCCGGTGGGTGAGCGCTACGAGACCGCGGCGACCGCGCAAGAGGCCGAAGAAGTCGCCGAAGTCTCGGACGAGGCCGGGCTGCACTACCGGCGCGGTCCGGGGCAGAGCAAGTACGCGGGCCGGGTCAGCCGGGCGTTGGCGGCCAACCTGCGCGCCCAGGGCCGCGACGTCGGCCTGACCCGGGTCGAGAGCCCCCGGCCCGCGCCCGCCCGCGTCCAGCCCACCTACCGCCACCGCACGTAACAAGCGGCAGGCGGTACTCGGGAGCGGCTAGTCGCCCGCCCCCGCCGGGCAAAGCCGCGCTACACCAGGCCCAACGCGCCGACCACCGTCCCCGCGGCCAGCAGCAAGAGCGGGTGCCACTTGGTGCGCAGCGCGGCGAGCGCCACGGACGCCGCAACCAGCCAGGCAACCCAGCCCGTCGCCGCCGCCACCGCCAAGATCGCCGCGGCCGCCATCACCAACCCGACCGTCACCGGCACCAAACCGGCCTGCACCGCCCGCCGCCACGGCCGGTCGCGAAAGCGCTGCCAGGCGCCGGCCACCAACCAGGTGATCAGCCCGCTCGGCAGCAGCATGCCGACCGTGGCTGCCAGCGCTCCGGCCAACCCGGCGACCCGCCAGCCCACCAGCGTCACCACCAGCACGTTCGGCCCCGGCGCCGCCTGCGCGAGGGCGAACAGCGCGCCGAACTCGGTCGCCCCCATCCAGCCATGCACGTCCACCACCTGCCGCTGCAACTCCGGCAGGATCGGCGCGATCCCGCCGACCGCGACCAGGCTGAGCTGGGCGCACACCAGGAACAGCCAAGCGACGCTCACGGCACCGCGGCCGGTTCGGCGCGGTGCAGCCAGACGCTGACCGGCGCCAGCACCAGCATCGTCGGCAGCAGCGGCAGGCGCAGCACGGCGATCGCGACGAAGGCGGCCGCCGCCACCGCCAAGCCGGTTGCGCGCCCGCGCAGCGGCGCCGCCACCTTGACCGCGGTCGCCAGCACCAGCCCGCTCGCCGCTGCCGCCAGCCCGGCGAAGGCGTGCGCGACCGTCGGCAGGCCGCCGTAGCGCCCGTACACCACGCCCAGCGCCACCGCGATCGTCACCGGCGCGCCCATTAGCCCCAGGATCGACGCCAGTGCCCCGGCCGCGCCGTGGTAGCGGCGGCCGAGCGCGATCGTCATGTTGCAGATGTTGGGACCCGGCAGGAACTGGCACAGCGCCAGCAGGTCGGTGAACTCGGCCGCGGTCAGCCAGCGCCGCTGCTCCACGATCATGCGCCGGGCGAACGGCAGCACGCCGCCGAAGCCGAGCAGGCCGACCTCCAGGAAGCCGAGGAACAAGGCAGCGGGACCGGCCGGCGGCGACGAGGTGCTCATGCAAGGAACGCTAGCCGCTGCCGACGCCGTTCCCAACCCGCCACGAATGCATGTACGATCCGCCGAAACGGAACGTCCCAGCGAGGCTCCCATGTCCGATCCCACCGCGACCTTCTTGGCCGCCCGCGACCTGCTGCTGCGGCACCGCGGCGACCTCGCCGCCGCGCGGGCCGCGTTCCGCTGGCCGGCGCTCGACCGCTTCAACTGGGCGCTGGACCATTTCGACGTGCTGGCCCGCGGCAACGACGCGCCGGCGCTGCGGCTGGTCGGACCCGGCGAGGCCGACGAGACGCTGTCGTTCGCCGCCCTGGCCACCCGCTCGAACCAGGTCGCCAACGGCTTGCGGGCGTTGGGCGTGCGCCGTGGGGACCGCGTCCTGCTGCTGTTGGGCAACGTACGGCCGCTTTGGGAAACGATGCTGGCCGCGATCAAGCTGGGCGCCGTGGTGATCCCGGCCACCACCATGCTGACCACCGACGACCTGCGCGACCGGTTCAGCCGCGGCGGGGTGCAGCATGTCGTCGCCGACGGCGCCCTGGTTGAGCGGTTCGCGACGATCCCCGGCCCCTACACCCGCATCGCCGTCGGCGGCGCCGCCGGTTGGACCGACTTCGCCGGCTTCGACGCGGCCAGCGGCGATTTCGCGCCCGACGGCGACACACGGGCCACCGATCCGATGCTGCTGTATTTCACCTCCGGCACCACGTCGAAGCCGAAGCTCGTGCTGCACAGCCACCAGAGCTATCCGGTCGGCCACCTGTCCACGATGTACTGGATCGGCCTGCAGCCCGGCGACGTCCACCTCAACATCTCGTCGCCGGGCTGGGCCAAGCACGCCTGGTCGAGCTTCTTTGCGCCCTGGAACGCCGGCGCCACCATCCTGATCCTGAACCAACCCCGCTTCGACGCGCGCGGGCTTCTGGCGGTGCTGGATCGCTGCCGGGTGGACACGTTCTGCGCGCCGCCCACGGTCTGGCGCATGCTGGTGCAGGAAGATCTCTCGGCCGCCCGGGTGCACCTGCGCGAAGCGGTCGCCGCCGGGGAGCCGTTGAACCCCGAGGTGATCGCCCGGGTCGAGCAGGCCTGGGGTCTCACGATCCGCGACGGTTACGGCCAGACCGAGACCACACTGCAGATCGCCAACACGCCGGGCCAGGCGCTGACGCCCGGCTCGATGGGACACGCGCTGCCGGGCTACGAGGTGGCGCTGCTGGACCTGGACGGCGCCCCGGCGGACGAGGGCGAGGTGGCGCTCAGCCTGGCGCCGCCGCCGCTTGGGCTGATGGACGGCTATCTCAGCGAGGACGGCACGGTGCGGCCGCCGGCGGGCGACTGGTATCGGACCGGCGACGTGGCGATGCGCAATCCCGACGGCAGCTTCACCTATGTCGGCCGGGCCGACGACGTGTTCAAAAGCAGCGGCTACCGGATCAGCCCGTTCGAGCTCGAGAGCGTGCTGATCGAGCATCCGGCGGTGGCCGAGGCCGCGGTGGTGCCGGTCCCGGATCCGACCCGGACGGCGCTGCCGAAGGCGTTCGTGGCGCTGGCCGACGGGCACGCCGCCGACGCCGCGACGGCGGCCTCGATCTTCGCCCACCTGCGCGAGCGGCTGGCGCCATACAAGCGCATCCGGCGGCTGGAGTTCGCCGAGCTGCCGAAAACGATCTCGGGCAAAATCCGCCGGGTCGAGCTCCGGCGTGCGGAGGCGGCCCGAACCGCGGAGGACGGGGCGCCGCGGGAGTTGGAGTTCGAGGAACGGCCGCCTGCCTGACCTCGCAATCCCTCAGCTACGATCCCTGGCCGAACGACCCCCGACAATGCCCGACTTCTTTTGACATTTCGTTAACAAAGCAGTAGGGACGTCGCGGTCGGCGCACCGGATGGTGCCCGCGACGGGGAGCGCCTTGCCATCATGACAAGCCTGTCCCGAACAGGTGTGATTGCGGCTTCTGCCGCGGCGGTTTTGATCGGCGCGGCCATGCCGGCGGTGGCGGCAACCTTCGGCGCCACCGAGCTGAGCAACGACGCCGCCCTTCTCGGCCAGTTCAACCTCGTGAACCTCGGCAACTATGCAGCCCGGGACGCGGCCGCCTCGGTGGCGGGCCGCGCGGTCATCGGCGGAACGGCCGCCACGGCCGGCAACCGGTTCTGCGACGCCGCCGCCTGCGGACCGACAACGCAGCCGGTGTCGGGACCCGTCGCCCAGCCCTACGGTGCGCTGACCGTGTTCGGCAACATCACCGGCCCGGCCTCGACCCGTGGCGAGATGGACGTCGCGGCAAACCTATCGGCCTCGACTTACAACACCGGGCGTGCCGGCGGCGTGAACTTCGGCGGCACCTCGCAGGCCGGCACGGTGTTCCGCAACACCACCGAGATCCGCACGCTGCAACCGGCGCTGGCCGGCAGCGTCCGCGCCTCGGCCCCCGGCAACACCGTCGCCACGGCGCCTGCGGTCGGCAGCCTTGCCGACGTGTTCGCGCCATTCGGCCATGCCAATACGCTGACCGACAGCTTCGCCAATCCGCTGAAGGATCTCAGCGCCGGGCTGGCGAACCTGCCGGGGACGCCCGGGGTGAAGGCCGAGACGTTGCCCGGCAACGGCAGCGCGCTCATCGCCGGCCACGATTTCGGTTACGGCTGCAGCGGCGCCGCCTGCGCCAAGTCGTATGGCGTGGTGCAGACGACGGTGGACCAGCTCGCCAACCTGTCGAGCTTCAAGGGCGTGGCCGATGGCGGCAACGACGCGACCTTCGTGATCGTCAGCGGCAGCCTGGCCGACGGCAAGATGCTGCCCGGCCTCGCCAACGACCCGGCCGGCGGCTACGGCAAGGTGCTGTACGACTTCGTCGACGCCTCCGAGCTCCGCTTCGCGGGCGCCTGGAACGCCAGCATCTTGGCGCCGCTCGCGAACATCACCTCACAAGGCGGCTCGTTCAACGGCTCCGTCGTGGTCGCCTCGATGACGCAGTCGGCAATGCTGTTGCAGGGCAACGCCTTCACCGGCGATCTCAGCGGCCTCGGCACGGTGCACTTCCGCCGCGTGCCGGAGCCGGCATCGCTCGCGCTACTAGCGGTGGGTGCGGCCGGGGCGGCCTGGGCACGCCGCCGCCGCAAGTAGCGGGCCGATCTTGCGGGCTGTGTCGGCGGGCTGTGTCGGCGGATCGCGAAAAGAACTGACAAAACCCTTTTTGACCTGGATTGCCGCCGCCCACTAGACAGTGCGCAGGCCGAACTGTGCCGGAACGATCGTGCTGGCGGTGCGCAAGCTGAAATGAGTCACACGGTCAAAGTGTCGCCGAAAAACTGGCTGGTCGCCCCAGCCATCCTGGCGTTGCTCGCCCTGACGTCCGCGGCGCAGGCGTCGACCTTCCCGGCGACCGAGCTCAGCTACGACGCCGCGCTGCTGAGCCAGTTCAACCTGATCAATCTGGGCGACTTGACCGCCAGCAGCAGCCAGACGATCGCCGGACGCGCGCTGGTCGGCGGAAACTTGACGACGACCGGCACGCAAACCGTGTGCACCGCAACCGTCGGGATCCGCGGTTGCGGCAACACGTCGTTGGGCGTGACGTCCAGTCCCTCGGCCGGCGTTGTCGCGGCCACCAGCACCTCGTCCAACAGCACCTCGAACCCGCCGAACTTTGGCTATGGCGCGCTGACGGTGTTCGGCAACGTGACCGGGGCGTTGACCGTCACGTCCGGCGGCGACTTGAACGTAAAGGGCGCCGTAAGCGGGAACACTTACAACCTGAGCGGCAAGGGGGGGTTCAACGTCGGAGGAGCAACCCAGGCCGGCACCGTCGTAAGTGCACCGACCGAAATCCGCACCACACTGAGCGGCGCGCTAGGCACTTACAACAATCCTGCGAAGGGGTTCACGAACGAGGGTACCGACTCCCTCGCTCAGGTGTTCAACCCGTTTGGCACTGCGAGCAGCCTGACGAACAGCTTCGCGAACCCAATGACCGACCTGTCGCGGGGCATCGCCGCATTGCCCGGCACACCGGGGGTGACCGCGCAGACGTTGCCGTTGAACCAAGCCACGCTGTTTACCAGCAGTACGGCCTATTCCTCGAGCGGAGGCAGCACCAACCCGAAATACGGCGTGGTGACGACCACGGTCGACAACCTGACGGACGGCACGTTTGCCGGCGTCGCCAACGGTGCCGGAAACAACTCGACCTTCGTCATCGTTACCGGCCAGCTCGGTGCGGGAAAGGTCCTCCCGACACTCTCCACGACCAACGCCAACGTGCTCTACGACTTCGTCGACGCCATAGAACTTCGCTTCGCGGGCGTCTGGAACGCCAGCATCCTCGCCCCGCTTGCCAACATCAGCAGCATGGGCGGCGCCATCAACGGCTCCGTCGTGGTTGCCTCCATGACCCAGTCGCAGGCGCTGAACGTCGGCAACGTGTTCACCGGCGACTTGAGCGGCCTCAACACCGTCTCATTCCGCCGCGTGCCGGAGCCGGCGTCGCTCGCCTTGCTGGCGGTCGGCGTCGCCGGCGCGGCCGCCTCGCGCCGCCGCCGCAAGGCCTAGCGCGCTACTTCACCAGGTTCGCCGGCGTCCGCCCGGCCAGCACCGCGTCGATCCCGTCCAGCACCAAGTGCCCCATCGCATCGCGCGTCTCCGCCGTGGCACTGCCCAAATGCGGCAGCAGCACGACGTTCTCGAGCGCGGTGTAGCGCGGGTCGAGTTGCGGCTCGTTGTTGTAGACGTCGAGCCCCGCCGCCGCGACCTGCCCCGACTTCAAGGCGTCCACCAGCGCCCCGTCGTCGATCAGCGTGCCGCGCGCCGCGTTGGCGATCACGGCCCCGCGCGGCAGCTTGGCGATCCGCTCGGCATCGAGCCAGTGCCGCGTCCCCTCCCCGCCCGGTGCATGCAGCGACAGCACGTCGCAAACCGCCAGGAACGAGTCGTCGTTGTCGTGGAACGTCGCCCCCTGTTCGAGCTCGGGCGGCAGCCGCTGCTGGTCGCGGTAGTGCACCGTCATGCCGAAGCCGCGCGCCATCCGCGCCAGCTCGCGGCCGATCCGGCCCATGCCGAAGATGCCAAGCCGCCGCCCCGATACCAGCGTGCCCAGCAGCTGCGTCGGCGCCCAGCCGTTCCATTTGCCGGCGCGGATCATCCGCTCGCCCTCCCCCGCGCGCCGGGCCGCCGCCAGGATCAGCAGCATGGCGCATTCCGCGGTCGCGACGCTCAGCACGTCGGGCGTGTTGACCAGCGGAATGCCGCGCGCCTTCAGCGCCGCCAGGTCCACGTGGTCGTAGCCGACGCTGAACGTGCCGACCGCCTTGACGCTGTCGGGCAGCTTGGCCACCACGTCGGCGCCGAGCTTCTCCGCCGGGCAGCAGATGAGCGCGGTCGCCCCGTGCGCGCCGGCGACGATGTCGTCCGCCGTCACCGGATGGTCATCGCCGCTGAGGCGGGCGTTGTAGTCGCGCGACGCCCGCGCCTCGATGGCGGGCGGCAAGCGGCGGGTGACGTACAGGATCGGTTTGGTCATGCGGCTCAGCTCCAAAGCGGGTCGATGGCGGGCCGTCCGGCCAGCACGGCGGCGATGTTGTCCAGGGCCCGGCTGCCCATGGCGTTGCGCGTCTCGAGCGTGGCCGAGCCCATATGCGGCATCAGGAACACGTTCGGCAGCGCCGCCAGGCGAGTGTCGAAGTCCGGCTCGCGCCGATACACGTCGAGCCCGGCCGCGAACAACTGCCCGGACTGCAACGCGGCGATCAGCGCGTCCTCGTCCACCAGCGTGCCGCGCGCGGCGTTCACCAGCACGGCGCCGCGCGGCAGCAGGCCGATCGTCTCCGCGTTCATCAGCTTGTCGGTCGCCGCCCCGCCCGGCGCGTGCAGCGACAGCAGCTGGCTGCGCGGCAGCAGCTCCCGCAGCGACGGCACGTACTCGGCGCCCTGCTCGAGCTCGGGCGCCGCCCGCGCGACGTCCGTGTAGAGGATCCTCATGCCGAACCCGCGGCCGCGTTGCGCGACCGCCCGGCCGATGCGGCCGAAGCCGACGATGCCCAGCGTCTTGCCGCTCGCCTGGATGCCCAGCATCTCGTGCATCCCGAAGCTGCGGCGCCAGCCCTCCTTCATGATCGCCACGTTCTCCCAAGCCCGGCGGCAGGCGCACAGCAGCAGCATGAAGGCGAGGTCGGCGGTGCAATCGGTCAGCACCTCCGGCGTGTTGGTGACCACCAAGCCGCGGGCCTTGGCCGCCGCCACGTCCACATGGTCGAACCCGACGCTGCAGGTCGCGGCCACGCGCACCCGCTCGGGCAGCCGCTTGATAAGGTCGGCATTGAGCTTGAGATTGCTGCTGAAGAACAGCGCCTCGGCCTCGTGCTCGTTGAGTGCGGCAAGCACCTCGTCGGGGCTCGCGTCGCGCTCGTCGAACACGCGCGCGTCGAACTCGTCCCGCGCCCGTGCCGTCACCGCTTGCGGCACCGGCCGGGCCACCACCAGGCGTTGTTTCGCCATGACGCTGCTCTCCCCTTCGTCGGCGCGCATGATGGCCGGGGTTGCCGCGCGGCGGAAGGGGCGGCAGGTTGTGCAGATGCAGCATGCACGCCTGGCCGTCGATATCGGGGGCACCTTCACCGATGTCGCCCTGGAGGCGGGCGGCCGCCGCCAAAGCCTGAAAGTGCTCACGACGCCGGCGGAGCCCGAACGCGGGCGTGCTCGACGGGGTTGGCGCCATCCTGCGTCAGGCCGGGCTCGGCCCCGCCGACGTGGCGATCGTCGTGCACGGCACCACGCTCGCCACCAACGCGATCATCGAGCGCAAAGGCGCCCGCACCGCGCTCGTCACGACCGAGGGCTTCCGCGACGTGCTCGCGCTCGGCAATGAGAGCCGCTACGACCAGTACGACCTCAACATCACCCTGCCGCAGCCCCTGGTGCCGCGGCACCTGCGGCTGCCGGTGCCGGAGCGGCTGGACAATCTCGGCGACGTGCTGCTGCCGCTGGACGAGGCGGCGGTCGGTGCGCTGGTGCCCACGCTGCGGCGCGAAGGCGTCGACAGCATCGCGGTCGGCTTCCTGCACAGTTTCGCCAATCCGGCGCATGAGCGGCGCGCGCGCGACATCCTGGCCGACGCGCTGCCCGGCGTGCCGATCAGTCTTTCGTCGGACGTCTCGCCGGAGATGCGGGAATGGGAGCGGTTCAGCACCACGGCCGCCAACGCCTATGTGCAGCCGCTGATTGCCGGCTACCTGGGCCGGCTGGAGCACGGGCTGCGCGACATGGGCCTCGCCGCCCCGGTCTTCCTGATGCTGAGCGGCGGCGGGCTGACCACGATCGAGACGGCGCAGCGCTTCCCGATCCGCCTGGTGGAAAGCGGTCCGGCCGGCGGCGCCATCTTCGCCGCCGACATCGCCCGGCAATGCGGGCTCGACCAGGTGCTGTCATTCGACATGGGCGGCACCACCGCGAAGGTGTGCCTGATCGACGGCTTCCAGCCGCAAGCGTCGCGCACCTTCGAGGTGGCGCGGGTCGGCCGGTTCAAGAAGGGCTCCGGCCTGCCGCTGCGCATTCCCGTGATCGAGATGGTCGAGATCGGCGCCGGCGGCGGCAGCCTGGCGCATGTGGACGCGCTCGGGCTGATCGCGGTCGGGCCGGAAAGCGCCGGCGCCGATCCGGGCCCGGCCTGCTACGGCCGCGGCGGCCAGTCCCCGGCGGTGACGGACGCGAACCTGCTGCTCGGCCGCTACGACCCGGCGCGGTTCGCCGGCGGCACGATGCGGCTCGACACCGGCGCCGCCGAGGCGGCGGTGCAGCGCGCGGTCGGCGGCCCGCTCGGGCTCGAGCCGGGGATCGCGGCGCTCGGCGTGGTCGAGATGGTGGACGAGAACATGGCCAATGCCGCCCGGGTGCATGCCATCGAGTCCGGCAAGACCTACGCCGGCCGCACCCTGATCGCGTTCGGCGGCGGCGGCCCGGTGCATGGCTACCGGGTGGCCGAGAAGGTCGGCATCGACCGCGTCCTGGTGCCCGCCGGCGCCGGCGTCGGCAGCGCGATCGGGTTCCTGCGCGCGCCGGTCGGCTACGAGGTGGTGCGCAGCCTGTACCAGCGGCTCGGCACGTTCGACGTGCGCGGCGGTGACGACGCTGCTGGACGACATGGCGGCCGAGGCCGCGGCCGTCGTAGCGCTCGGCAGTTTCGGCGCGGCGACCATCGAGACGCGGCTGTCGTTCATGCGCTATGTCGGCCAGGGCCACGAGATCCCGGTGCCGCTGCCGACGCGGGCGCTGGACGAGGCGGACGTGGACGCCCTGCGTGCAGCGTTCGACCGCGAATACGCCCGGTTCTACGACCGCCCGGTGCCGGGCTCGGACGTCGAGGTGATGAGCTACGCCGTCACCGTCGCGACCGTGCCGGACGCCTGGACCCCGCCGCAAGCGGCCGAGGCGGTCGCCAGCCCGGTGCGCCGCCAGGCCGTCCGCGACACCGCCACCGGCGAGACCGCCGATTGGGCGGTGCACGACCGCGCCTCCCTGGCCGTCGGCGCCGTCGTGGCCGGCCCCGCCATCATCGCCGAGGATGAGACCAGCACCCTGGTCGGCCCGAGTTGGATCGCGACCGTGGACACCAACGGCTACCTCGACCTGAGGAGGACGGCATGACCGACGGCAAGGACGCGTTGGCAGAAATCCAGCGCCAGGTGATGTGGAACCGCCTGCTCGCCGTGGTCGAGGAGCAGGCGCAGACCATGATCCGCACCGCTTTCAGCACCACCGTGCGCGAGGCCGGGGACCTGTCAGCCGGCATTTTCGACCTCCGGGGCCGCATGCTTGCGCAGGCCGTCACCGGCACGCCGGGGCACGTCAACAGCATGATGGAGTCGGTCGGCCACTTCTTGAAGAAATTCCCGGCCGAGACGCATGCGGGACGGCGACCACCTCATCACCAACGATCCCTGGCTCGGCACCGGCCACCTGCACGACCTCACCGTCGTCACCCCCGCCTTCTATCGCGGCCGCCTGGTCGCGCTGTTCGCCAATACCGCGCACGTGATCGACGTGGGCGGGCTCGGCATGGGGCCGGAGGGACGGTCGGTGTTCGAGGAAGGCCTGTATATCCCAATCGTCAAATGCTTCGAGGCCGGGCAGCCGAACAGCACCTTCTTCGACTTCCTGCGCGCCGGGACGCGGCAGCCGGTCGAGCTCGAGGGCGACGTCTATTCGCTCTGCGCCTGCAACGAGGCCGGCGCCCGGCGCCTGGTGCAGATGCTGGACGAGTTCTCGCTCGACGGCATCGACGCCCTCGCCGAGTTCATCTTCACAAGCAGCCACCGCGCCACCTTGGCCGAGTTGGCAAAGCTTCCGGCCGGGCGCTTCACGTCGGAGATCTGGTCCGACGGCTACGAGGCGCCGATCAAGCTGGCGGCGGCGATGGACGTGTCGGCGGACGGCATCCGGGTGGATTTCGAGGGCACCTCGGCCGTTTCCGGGCGGGGCATCAACGTGCCCGCCGCGTATACCCGCGCCTATGCCAGCTTCGGGATCAAGTGCGTGGTCGCGCCGAACGTGCCGAACAACACCGCGAGCCTGGCGCCGTTCACCTTCGCCATCCCCGAGGGCTGCATCCTCAACGCCCCCCGCCCCCGCCCGGTCGCGGTGCGGCACGTGGTCGGGCAATTGCTGCCTGACCTGATGATGGGCTGCCTGCACCAGGCGGTGCCGGAGCGGGTGACGGCGGAGGGCTCGTCCTGCCTGTGGAACCCGCCCTTGCGCGGCGGCCCGATCGTCAGCGGCCCCAACTCGCCACTGGCCGATTTCGAGGTCATCACCTTCAACTCCGGCGGCACCGGCGCGCGGCCGGGCCAGGACGGGCTCGACGCCACCGCCTACCCCTCGGGCGTCCGCACCATGCCGGTGGAGGCGACCGAGAACGTTGCACCCGTGGTGTTCTGGCGCAAGGAGCTGCGGCCCGGCAGCGGCGGCGTCGGCCGCACCCGCGGCGGGTTGGGCCAAGTCATGGAGATCGCCGCCAAGGGCGACGCCGAGTTCGCCTGCAACGCCATCTTCGACCGCATCGCCCATGCCCCCCGCGGCCGCGACGGCGGCGGCAACGGCGCGCCGGGCCGGGTCTATCTCAAAAGCGGCAAGACGCTGCGTACGAAGGGCTACCAAACCATCCCGAGCGGCGACCGCCTCGTGCTGGAACTCCCCGGCGGCGGCGGCATGGGCCCACCCGACCAACGCGACCCGGCCCTGCTGGCCAGGGACCGACGGGACGGGATGGCGGACTGATCCGCGCACGCCACGTGCCGCGTGACATCCGCGCTACAAGTGCGTGGAAACTGTGTCTTCCGTGCCATCTCGATTGCGGCTCGATTTCGCGTGCCGCAGAGTGACGGCGTTCGGGTCCCCGAGCCCCGCATGCCTGCTGACGAGAGAACTCCGATGATCCGCTTCCTGATGTCATCCGCTGCCGCCGTTGCCCTGCTTGCCGCCCCGGTGGCCGCCAGCGCGGCGACCGCTGCGAAGCACTCCGCCGCCAAGCCGACCCATCACATGACGAAGGCGTCCAGCAAGACCGGCAAGCACATGGGCAAGCCCATGTCGCGCGACGGCGGGTCCGCCGCCGTCGACTCGCTGAATGACCAGGCGCTGCAGCGCGCCAGGAGCGGCGACAGCGCCCCCGCCCAGTAAACGGCAGGACCAGCAAACGCCCCCCGACCGGGCGGCCTTTCGGGGCCGCCCACGCTGGACGCCCACCCTGGACGCGCACGCGGCGGCGCGCGACGTTGCCGATCGAGCAACCCCGGGTGTGCCATGCTGTTCGATTTCGCAAGCCTGTCGCCGATCGAGACCTACAAGCTGCTGGCCGCCACCGTCGTGCCTCGGCCGATCGCCTGGGTGGTGACCCAGGCCGTCGACGGGTCGCTCAACGCGGCGCCCTACTCGTTCTTCAACGTGCTGAGCGGCGATCCGCCCGTCGTTGCGATCGGTATCGGCGGCCGCTCCGCGACCACCCTCAAAGACACCGGCGAGAACATCCGCGCCACCGGTCAGTTCGTGATCAACCTGGTCAACAATGACATGGCGGACGCGATGAACGTCACCGCCATCGACTTCCCGCCCGGCACCAGCGAGCTGCACGAGGCCGGGTTGCACACCCAGCCCAGCACCAGGGTCAGGCCGCCGCGCATCGACGGCAGCCCGGTCGCGCTCGAATGCGAGCACTTGCAGACGCTGGACGTGGCGCCCGACCGTGCCATCGTGCTGGGCCGGGTCGTCGCGATGCACATCGTGGACGCGGCGGTGCGCGACGCGGCCCGCTGCTACGTCGATACCGCCAAGCTGGACCTGATCGGCCGCATGGGCGGCGCCTCGGGCTACACCCGCACCCGCGAGGCGTTCGAGGTGCCGCGCATTCGGGTCGATGACTGGGTGCCGCGGGCCGCCGAATAGCCGCTACTTCGTCGGCTTGCCGCCCTTGGCCGCGTCACCCTGCGGCTTGAGGAAGGTGGCCGGCTGCGCAGCCAGCTTCTTATCCTTTTTCGGCTTTTTGGCCTCGCGATTGCCGTGCTGCTTGTCGCCTTTGCTCATCGTGGCTCTCCCGGAGCGGATTGCGAGCAAGCTAGGCGCCCGAAAAGACTGCAGCGCAAGCGTAATGGTATGGTCGCCCCGGTTGGCTCCGCCGTGCTATGCGCGGCTTCCCGCGAACTGCCGCATCGCAGACATGTTCCCCAGGACCAGATAATGAGCCCAACCCTACCCAGCCTCGTCACCCATAGCGGGAAATTCCATTGCGACGATGTGTTCTCCTACGCCGTGCTCCGCTTGGCGCTCGGCCTGCAGGCGCCGGGCCAGGATCATACCCTGCTGCGCACCCGCAAGAGCGAGCCGATCGCCGCGGCAACCATCGTGTGGGATGTCGGCAGCACATTCGACGCCGGGGCGAACCGGTTCGACCATCACCAGCGCGGCGCGCCGGTCCGGCCGGACGGGACGCCATACTCCTCGGCCGGACTGATCTGGCAAGTCTACGGCGAGCGGGCGGTGGGCGCCGTGCTGCGCAGCGACGGCGCCTTGTCCGGCCCGATCGCCGCCGACCTGGACGAGCGGATGGTGCGGCGCATTGACGAGCTCGACAACGGGGTCTCGGCACAGGGTCCGGTGCGGGACGATACGCTGGGCTTCGCGTCGCTGGTGGGCGCGTTCAACCCGCCTTGGGACAGCCGCGACGCGGAAGGGCCAAAGGCGGGCGACCTGGCCTTCCTCGCCGCCGCCGACTTTGCCGAGGGCGTGCTGCGGCGCCGCGTCGACGGCATCCGCGCCCGCCTGGCCGCCGAAGCCGCGGTGCTGGCCGCGCACCGCGCCGGGGCGGATCCGCGCATCCTGATGCTGGACCGCGGCATGCCGTGGAAGGACGCGGTGTTCGCGCACGAGCTGCCCGTGCTGTTCACCGTCAGCCCGGCGTCGAACGGCAATTGGATGCTGGACACCATGCCGCCGGAGCCCGGTTCGTTCGCGCAGCGCCGCCCGCTCCCGGCCGCCTGGGCGGGGCTGCAGGACGCGGAACTGGCGGCCGAAACGGGGGTCGCGGACGCGGTGTTCGTGCATGTCCGGCGGTTCGTCGCCTCGGCGCGCAGCCGGGCGGGGGCACTGGCCCTGGCGCGCGCGGCGCTGGCCGACGGGACCGGCGAGGTGGCGGTGGACTGACCCCGGGCCGGCCGCTTAAAGCCCGCGGCGGATCACCTCGCGGGCGAAGTAGCTCAGAATCAGGTCGGCGCCGGCCCGCTTAAAGGCCCCCAGTGCTTCTGCGACCACCCGCTCCTCGTCGAGCGCGCCGGCTTGCGCGGCGAACTTGATCATCGCGTACTCGCCGCTGACTTGGTACACCGCGAGCGGCAGCGCGGTCCGGTCACGGATGCGGGCCAGCACGTCCAAATAGGGCATGCCGGGCTTGACCATCAGCAGGTCGGCGCCCTCGGCCGCATCGGTGTCGCTTTCGCGCAGCGCCTCGCGGCCGTTCATCGGGTCCATCTGGTATTCTTTGCGGTCACCCTCCAGGTCGCAGCCCGCGGCGGCGCGGAACGGGCCGTAGAAGGCGGACGCGAACTTCGAGGAATACGCCATGATCGGCGTCTGCTCGTGCCCGGCCTTGTCCAACGCCTGGCGGATGGCGAGCACCTGGCCGTCCATCATGGCCGACGGCGCCACCATGTCGGCACCGGCCTCCGCGGCGACCACGCATTGCCGGGCCAGGTTCGCCAACGTGCGGTCGTTGTGCACATGCCCGCCTTCGAGCACGCCGCAATGACCGTGATCGGTGTACTCACAGAAGCAGTTGTCGGTGATGACCGCCAGTTCGGGGACCGCATCCTTGGCCGCGCGGGTCATGCGCGCCATCAGCCCGTCGGAGGTCAGGGTGTCGCTGCCGGTCGCGTCCTTGCCGTGGCTGATGCCGAACAGAAGCACGGCGCGCACGCCATCGCGGGCGATCGCCTCGATCTCGGCCGCCAGCCGGCGCTCTGGGATCCGTGAGACACCCGGCATCGACGCGATCGGCACCGCCTCATCGACGCCTTCCTCGACAAAGATCGGCAGGATCAGGTCGTCGGCCTGAAGCCGGTTCTCCCGCACCAGCGCGCGAAGCGCGGGGGAACGGCGGAGGCGGCGATGGCGGGTGGTTGGAAACATGCGTCATCCGGTGCGGCGGGATGCCGCAGCGCCGCAGATTGCCGCAACCAGCCCGCGCTGGCTACTACTCCGGACCGGCAATGCCGCCCGGGTGCTCGCCGCGTTTCTCCTGGCTCTTGCGGTTCTGCAGCAGGCGGAACGCCGCATAGCCGACAACGATGACAAGCGTGACGAGCGAGAGCGAACTGAGCAGGCTGTGTTCGGCCATGAACATGTCTCCTTTGGCCGATGCAGCGTGAGGTGCCCGCCAAGGTTGCATGCGCCCGGGTTCGTCGCGCAAGCTTGTGAGAACGTCGGGAGGACACGCGGATGAGTGGTGGCGCAACATGAGGCAGCATGGCTGACGCTTTTCCGTTCACCGCCATCGTTGGACAGGCGGAGATGAAGCGGGCGCTGCTGATCGCCGCCACCGACCCGAGCGTGGGCGGCGTGCTGGTGTTCGGCGACCGCGGCACCGGCAAGAGCACCGCCGTGCGCGCGCTGGCGGCCTTGCTGCCGCCGATGCAGGCGGTCGAGGGCTGCCCCTACCGCTGCGCCCCGGACCGCCCGGCCGGGCTGTGCCCGCATTGCGAGCAACCGGATGCGGTCACGGTGCCGGTGCCGGTGGTAGACCTGCCGCTCGGCGCCACCGAGGACCGTGTGGTCGGCGCGCTCGACCTTGAGCGGGCGCTGACCCGCGGCGAGCGGGCGTTCGAGCCCGGCCTGCTGG
Source organism: uncultured Alphaproteobacteria bacterium (assembly GCA_963792675.1). Lineage (GTDB taxonomy): Bacteria > Pseudomonadota > Alphaproteobacteria > Acetobacterales > Acetobacteraceae > JBBROS01. The sequence continues at coordinate 1,494,277 of CAWBWT010000002.1, read as the reverse complement.
CCCGCGCCAACCGCGGCTTCCTTTACATCGACGAGGTGAACCTGCTCGAGGATCACCTGGTGGACCTGCTGATCGACGTCGCCGCGTCCGGCGAGAACGTGGTCGAGCGCGAGGGCCTGTCGGTGCGCCACCCTGCGCGCTTCGTGCTGGTCGGCAGCGGCAATCCGGAAGAGGGCGAACTGCGGCCACAGCTGCTCGACCGGTTCGGCCTCGCGGTGGACGTGGGCACGCCGCCCGACATCGCGTCGCGCGTTGCGGTCGTGCGCCGCCGTGACGCCTTCGAGCGTGACCCGGCCGCATTCCGCGCCGAATGGGCCGAGGCCGAGGCGGCGGTGCGGGCGCAAATCCTGGCCGCACGCGAGCGCCTGCCGCGTCTCGAGGTCAGCGACGCCGTGCTCGGCGATGCCGCCCGGCTGTGCATGAAGCTCGGCACCGACGGGTTGCGGGCGGAGTTGACGCTGCTCCGCGCCGCCCGGGCGTCGGCGGCGCTGGACGGCGACGAGCGCGTCGGCTTGCCGCACGTGCTGGCGGTGGCGCCGCTCGCCTTGCGGCACCGGCTACGGCGTGACCCGCTGGACGACGCCGGCTCCGGCAGCCGGGTCGAGCGCGCCATCGCCGAGGTGTTCCCCGCATGACCCCGGCGGATCGTGGCCCCGACCCTGGTGAGGACGCCGTCCGGGCGGCGCTGCTGTTCGCGCTCGACCCCGGCGGGATCGGCGGCGTGGTGCTGCGAACGCAGGCTGGCCCGGCACGCGACCGCTGGCTCCAGGTCTGGCGGGCGATGATGGACGGACCGGTTGCGAAAGTGCCGCTCGGCATCGGCGAGGACCGGCTGCTCGGCGGCCTCGACCTGGCGCTGACGCTAGCCGCCGGCGCCCCCCGTCGGCTGCGCGGCGTGCTGGCCGAGGCGGATGGCGGCGCCGTGGTCCTGGCGATGGCCGAACGGATGGCGCCGGGCACGGCGGCGCGGATCGCCCAGGCAATGGATGCGGGCGCGGTCGGCGACGACAAGGCGCGTTTCGGGATCATCGTGCTCGACGAAGGGATCGACGACGAAGCTGCCCCGGCCGTGCTGCTGGACCGGGCGGCGATCCACCTCGACCTGGCGGCACTGGCTCGGCTCGAGCCGGTCGATCTTCAGCCCGCCCGGACTTTGCTGCGCCGGGTCGAGATCGGCGACGACGCGGTCGAGGCGCTGTGCGGAACCGCCCTGGCGCTCGGCATCGGCTCGGCCCGGGCGCCGCTGCTCGCGGTGCGGGTGGCGCGCGGGTCGGCCGCACTGGATGGCCGCATCGGGGTCGAGGTTGTCGACGTGGCGCTCGCCGCCCGCCTGGTGCTGGCGCCGCGGGCCACCCGCCTGCCCCCGGCTGCCGAACAGGAGCAGCCGCCCGAACAGGAGGACAAGCCGCCCGAGCGGCCGGACGACGCCCCGGAGCGAGAACCGGAGGACGCCGGCGCCTTGGCCGATCAGGTGCTGGACGCGGCGCGTGCGGCGATCCCGCCCGGGCTGCTGGCGCGTCTGGCCGGGCCGGCGCCACGGGCACGCAAGGCGGGGAAGTCCGGCGGCCCGGTGCGCGGCGCCCGCGGACGGCCCTTGGGCACACGACCGGGCGTCCCGCGCGATGGGATGCGCCTCGATCTGATCGAGACCCTGCGGGCCGCGGCACCGTGGCAACGCATTCGCGGCGGCGGCACACTGGTAAAAGTCCGGCGCGACGACCTGCGGGTGAGCCGGCGGCAGCAGCGCGCCGAAACGACCACGATCTTTCTGGTGGACGCCAGCGGCTCGCTTGCGATGAACCGGCTGGCCGAGGCCAAGGGCGCCGTCGAGCTGCTGCTTGCCGATTGCTACGTCCGGCGGGACCAGGTTGCGGTGCTGGCGTTCCGCGGCACGACCGCGACGCTGCTGCTGCCGCCGACGCGCAGCCTGGTGCGCGCCAAGCGCGGCTTGGCCGGGCTGCCCGGCGGCGGCGGCACCCCGCTCGCCGCCGGCATCGAGGCCGGTGCGGTCCTGGCCGACGGGGTGCGGCGGCGCGGCGGCACGCCGACCCTGGTGCTGCTGACCGACGGCCAGGCCAATGTCGGCCGTGACGGCGTCGGCGGCCGGGCCCAGGCCGCCGCCGACGCCACCGCGGCCGCACGTCTGGTCCGCGCCGCCGGGCACGCCGCGCTGATGATCGACACCGCGCCGCGGCCGAACCCGGCCAACCGGGCGCTGGCCGACGCGATGGGCGCCCGCTATTTGGCGCTGCCCCGCGCCGACGCGGAGGCGGTGTCGCGCTCGGTGCGAGCCCTGGCATGAGCGATCGCCGCGCCGCCTTCCGCGATTGGCCGAATCAGAACGCCAGCCGGTTCGTCCGTGCCGGCGGGATCCCCTGGCATGTGCAGACCATGGGCGCCGGGCCGACCGTGCTGCTGCTGCACGGTACTGCTGCCTCCACCCACTCGTGGCGTGACCTCGCACCCGCCCTGGCCCGGCGCTTCACCGTGGTGGCGCCCGACCTGCCGGGCCACGGTTTTACGGAGTCGCCCGCTAATGCGCGAATGTCGCTCCCCGGCATGGCCGGCGCTGTGCGCTCGTTGCTGCAGGTGCTGGACGTGCGGCCGCGCCTTGTCGTCGGCCATTCCGCCGGCGCGGCGGTCGCGCTGCGCTTGACACTGGACGGCGCCATTGCCCCAGCCGGCATTGTCGGGCTGAACGCGGCGCTGCAGCCGTTCACCGGTGTCGCCGGGCAGATCTTCTCCCCGCTGGCCCGGCTGCTGGTCGGACTGCCGCTGCTGCCGGAGCTGTTCTCCTGGCGTGCGCGCGACCGGGCGGTGGTCGAGAAGCTGCTCGCCGACACCGGTTCGGTGCTCGACCCCGCGGGAGTCGAGCTCTACGCCCGGCTGGTCCGCGATCCGCGCCACACCGCCGCGGCGCTGGCGATGATGGCGCGCTGGGATCTCGGCCCGCTCGTCGCCGACCTGCCGCGGCTCGGCACGAAGCTGCTGCTGATCGCTGGCGAGAACGACCGCACCGTGCCGCCGCACGTGTCCGACGATGCCGCCCGGCTGGTTCCCGGCGCCCGCGTGGTGCGCCGGCCGGGACAAGGGCATCTCGGGCACGAGACCGATCCCGCCGGCACCGCGGCGCTGATCGAGGGCTTCGCGGCCGAGTGCGGAGCCGTCCCATGACCCTGCCGGACAACCATCCGCAGCGGGTGATGCTGAACGACGAGGTGCATGCGCGCCCGCCGGAGCCGCTCGCCGCACCCGCGCGGCTCTCCTACATCGCCATGTGGTGCGACGCCGAGGCGCGCGAGGCCAGCTTCCGCGCCGTCGTCGAGCTGGTCGAGACCACCGGCGTCACCCCGCCCGAACCCGGCCAGAACCATTTCAGCGCCGACCTGTTCGCGTTCCGCCTGAAATGGGAGCGGCATACCGAGTTCGTCCGCTACACCTTCATCAAGTCCGACCCGGTCGGCCGCGAGACGGCGATCGAGTTGGTGCCGAAGGACTGGATTAAGGCCTTGCCGGGCCAGCTGATGGTGGCCGCTCACCTCGTGCTGACGGCCGGCGACGCCGAGGAGGACCCGCTGAAGGTCGGCACCCGCATGTTCCCGCGCGAGGCGCTCGTGGGATCGCTGATCGCCGACGGCAAGGGCGCCGCCTTCACCGATTTCCGCATCTACCCCGACGGGTTCAGCCGCTTCCTGGTGCAGGACCGCGGCCTGACCACCTGGCAGGCCGGGCGGGTGGCGCAGCGCCTGCTGGAGATCGACACCTATCGCATGATGGCGCTGCTGGCCTTGCCGGTGGCGCAGAAGCTGGCGCCGGGCATCGCCCGCTGCGAGCAGGAGCTGGCGCGCATCACCGCCGCGATGGTGAAAGCCGGCGAGGTGGACGAACCGGTGCTGCTCGACCGGCTGACGCGCCTCGCCGCCGAGATCGACAGCCGCCAGGCCGACAATCTCTACCGGTTCAGCGCCGCCAATGCCTATGACGAGATCGTCGGCCGCCGCATCGCCGAGCTACGCGAGCAACGGATCAGTGGACTGCAGACCTTGCGCGAGTTCACCGAACGGCGGATGGCGCCGGCGATGAACACCTGCCGCTCGGTCGCGGCCCGGCAGGAGGAGCTGTCGCGCCGGGTCGCCCGCGCGACGCAGCTGCTGTCCACCCGGGTTGGCGTCACGCGCGAGCGGCAAAGCCAGTCGCTGCTGGAAGCGATGAACCGCCGGGTCAAGCTGCAGCTGCGGTTGCAGTCCACGGTCGAGGGGCTGTCGATCGCCGCCGTCACCTATTACGTCGTCAGCCTGATCGGGCACTTCGCCGAGGGCCTGCACGAGTACGGCCTGCCGGTGCAGCCGACGGTGACGATGGCGGCGAGCATCCCGGTGGTGGCGCTGCTGATGTATCTCGCCCTGCGCCGCATGCGCCGGCACGTGCGGCGGGAGGAATAACTGGCGGCGTTGTTCGCCAGCGGCGCGGTGGTCTGGCTGATCCTGGGCGGCATGGCAGTCGAGGCGGCGGTTCTGCTGGCCTTGCACCGGCGCACCGGCCGTGGGCTATCCCCCCGCGCTTTGCTGCCGAACCTGCTCGCCGGCGCCTGCCTCGTCGGCGCCGCGGGTGCCGCGCTTCGCGACATCTGGTGGGGCTGGATCGGCGCCTTGCTGCTGGCCGGCGGGCTGATGCATGTCGTCGATCTGCGCAGCCGCTGGCGCTAGAGCCCAATCCGATCGAAGCGGATCGGCTTGAGCTCTAGCCTCCTTAGTTTTGCGAGCATGTGCATCCGATGAGTGACCCCGATTGATCGGATGATGCTATAGCGACCGGTTCGGTCCGTTGTACGTCAATCCGCCATAATCTCCGGGCACAAGCCCCGGCATGTCCAGCCTCGCCAACCTTCGCGCCGAAGCCTACGCCGCCCGTGCCGCCAACGACCCGAACCGGGCCGTCGCGGCCTGGCGCGCGTTGCTCGATGCGGCGCCCGATGATTGGGGCTTGGCGCTCGAGCTGAAGCAGGATTTGCGTGCCGGGCTGCATTACCCGGACAGCGACGCGCGCTTCCGCCGGGCGGCAAGGCGGCTGCCGGACGCGGAGTGGCTGGCGCATTACGCGGCGCTCTACGCCTTTCACGGCAGCGACCTCGAGGCGATCGACGCCCGCGCGTCCGAGCTGCTGCACCGCTGGCCCGGCGACGCCCGCCTGCACGCCATCCGCGGCGATGTGGCCCGGCAGCGCCGCGACTGGCCCGGCGCGGTGTGCGCCTTCGCCGAAGCCGCCCGGCTCGACCCAAAGCGGGAGGAGTACGCGCAGCGGGGCGAGACCGCGCGCCGCTACGACCGCCTGGCGCGGCAAGCCTGGCCGGCGCACGGCCCGCGCTACGCCGCCTACGTGGTGAACCTCGACCGCAACGCCGAGCGCATGGTGGAACTCGGGCGGCAGTTCGCCGGCTGCCGCGTGCCGATCCATCGCCAGGCCGCGGTGGAAGGCAGCCGGCTGCCCGCGGCCGCAGTGCGCCGGCTGACCGGCGACGCCGCCTCCCCGCGCGGCACGCTGGGCTGCTTCCTGAGCCATGCCGCTGCCTGGGAAGCGTTGCTCGCGAGCGGCGACAGCCACGGCCTCATCCTCGAGGACGACGTGATCCCGCTGCTGGAGCTGCCCGCGACCCTGGGCGGGCTCGGCCTGCCGGACGAGTTCGACCTGTGCTTCGTGAATGACCGGCTCGAACCCAAGACCGGCGGCGCCTCACTCGACGCGATCGCCGCGGTGCCGCTGGCCGAGGCGATGGCCGGCTTCCACCCCGACGACAACGCGCCCGGCGGCGACGGCTACATCCTGAGCCGGACCGGCGCCGCCAAGCTGCTGGATTGGGTCGGCGCGGACGGGTTCGCGTACGACGTCGATTGGCGCCTGCTGGCCTATTCACTCACCGCGGACGAGGTCGCCGGCATCCCCGCGCACGCCTATGCGAGGCAAGAGCTGGAACGACTGGGCGCGGCGGTGCCGCGGCCGGAGCGGCTGCGCGCCTGCGCTCTGTTCCCGGCGCTGATCCGGACCGTCGGCGTCAGCAGCGACCGCGAGGACCAGAACCGCCTGCACCCCGGTTGACGCTCCCCGGGCCCGGCATGATGTTCCCCTCATGGTCGAGCGGGTCGAGTGCGTGGTGGTGGGTGCGGGCGTCGTCGGGCTCGCGGTGGCGCGAGCGCTGGCGCTGTCGGGCCGCGAGGTCTGGCTGCTGGAAGGCGGCGAGGGCATCGGCACCGGCATTTCCTCGCGCAACTCCGAGGTCATCCACGCCGGCATCTACTACCCGGCCGGCAGCCTGAAGGCGCGGTTCTGCGTCGAGGGCAAGCACCGCCTCTACGAGTACCTCGAGCAGCGCGGCATCCCGCACAGCCGGATGGGCAAGCTGATCGTCGCCTCCGACGAGGCCGAGGTGCCGGTGCTGGAGACGATTCGGGCCAAGGCCGCCGCCAACGGCGTCACCGACCTCGAATACCTGCCCGCAGAAGAGGCGCAAAAATTGGAGCCCGCCCTGCGGGTGGCCGGGGCGCTGCTGTCGCCGAGTACCGGGGTGGTGGACAGCCACGGGCTGATGCTGGCGTTGCAAGGCGACATCGAGCATGCCGGCGGTGCGGTGGTGTTCCACGCCCGGGTGCTCGGCGGCGAAGTGCAGGGCGGCGGCACCGTGCTGCTGCATGTCGGCGGCGACGAGCCGATGGATCTCGAATGCGAGGTGTTCGTCAACGCCGTCGGCCTGCACGCGCCGGACCTCGCGCGCTCGATCGCCGGCATCCCGGCCGATACGATCCCGACCGCGTATATGTGCAAGGGCAGCTACTATTCCCTGGTCGGCCGTGCGCCGTTCCGGCGGCTGATCTACCCGGTGCCGGAAAAGGCCGGGCTCGGCGTGCATCTGACGCTCGACCTAGGCGGCCAGGCGCGGTTCGGGCCGGACACGCAATGGGTCGAGCGCGAGGAATACGACGTCGACCTCAGCCGCGCCGACGGGTTCTACGCCGCGATCCGCCGCTACTGGCCGGCGCTGCCGGACGGGGCGTTGGCGCCGGGCTATGCCGGGATCCGCCCGAAGATCAGCGGCCCGCTCGACCCGGCTGCCGATTTCCTGGTGTCCGGCCCCGCCGAGCACGGCATCGGCGGCTTGGTCAACCTGTTCGGCATCGAAAGCCCCGGCCTCACCTCGTCGCTGGCGATCGGCGCGCACGTCGCGGCAGTGGTCAACCGCAGCAACGCCGCGTAACGTTCCCCCCAACAAATTGGGGGGAAACCATGCGTCATATCGCCACCGGCCTGCTGGCCGCGACCGCGCTCGCCGGCGTGGCCCGCGCCGACCTCGCCATCTCGTCCAACGACGCCCATACCGTGATGGACGCGGCGGCGAACCAGGTCGCCGCCAAGGACGCGCCGCCCGACACCGTCAGCATCATCGACCTTAAGGGCGAGCCGCGCATCGTCGCGACGGTCGAGGCGCCCGGCAGCGTGGTTGGGCCGCCGATGGCGGCCGCGATCGCGCCCGACGAGAGCTACGCCATCGTCACCGGCGCCACCAAGGCGGAGCCGTCGGGCACGTTCGGCATCGCGCCCGACGACCGCGTGTCGGTGATCGACCTCACCGCGCAGCCGCCGAAAGTGGTGCAGACGCTCACCGCAGGCGCCGGCGCCACCACGGTGCGGATCAGCCCGGACGGCACGCTGGCGCTGATCGCCAACCGCACCGAGGGCTCGCTGTCGGTGTTCACGATCAAGGACCGGCGCCTCACCCCGGCCGGCAAGGTGGCGATCGACCCCAAAAGCATGCCGAGCGGCATCGCCTTCCTGCCCGACGGCAAGACCGCGCTGCTGTCCCGCTACGGCGACCACCAGATCGCGGTGCTGCGCATCGCCGGCACGACGGTGACGCTGGATAAGCGGCCGATCACCACCGGCTTGTCGCCCTACACGCTCGACATCACCGCGGACGGCACGCTGGCGGCGGTCGGCAACATGGGCCGCGGCGACGGCGACGTGGATACCGTCAGCCTGATCGACCTCACCGCCGAGCCGTTCCGCACCGTGCAGACCTTGCAGGTGGGCCGCTCGCCCGAAGGGCTGAAATGGTCGCCGGACGGCAAGACCTTGGCGATCGGCGTGCAGGACGGCACGACCAAGGCGCCGAACAACCCGTTCTATCGCCCGAACGGCCGCCTGCTGCTGCTGGCGCTGGACGGCCGCGCGCTGCACCAGGTGGCCGAGGCGCCGATCGGGCGCTGGAACCAGGGCATCGCCTTCTCACGCGACGGCCGCACGGTGCTGGTGCAGAACATGGTCGAGCGCAACATCATGGTGTTCGGCTGGGACGGCCACGCCCTGACGCCACGCCCGGCGCTGGACGTCGGCGCCGGCCCGGCGGCGATCATGACGAGCTGGAAGTAGGCGCTCAGCCGGTCTCGCCGACCAGGCCGGCCGCCTCGATCCCGGCCAGCGCCGCGATCTCGTCGTTGTCGGAGGTGTCGCCGCTGATGCCGACCGCGCCCAGCAAGGTGCCAAGCACGTCGCGCAGCAGCACGCCGCCCGGCACCGGCACCAGCGCGCCGCCGGACACATGCGTCACGGCGGCGACGAAATACGCCTGCTCCGCCGCCCGCTTGGCGATCGCCCGCGAGCCCATGCCCAGCGCCAGCGCGCCATGCGCCTTGCCGTGCGCGATCTCGGCCCGCTTCAGGCTGGTGCCGTCCTCGGCCGCCAACGCCTTGTAGGCGCCGCGGGCGTCGAGCACCGCCACCACCAACGGCTTGAACGAGTGCTGCCGCGCCGAAGCGAGCGCGCCGGTGACGATGGCCTGGGCCTGGGTGAGCGAGAGATCGGGCATGCGGGGTCCTCCGTCGAGTGCGAAGCGGCCATGTCACATGCCGCGTTGACTCGGGCAAGGCGGAACGGGAGAGTCCGGGGCCATGTACAATCACTTGCACGTCGAGCGACTGATCGACCTCTGGCTGGCCGAGGACGTCGGCCACGGCGACCTCACCACCACCCTCATGATCGACCCGGCTGCGGACGCTCACTTCGTGGTCAACGCGCGCGAGCCGATGGTGGTCGCCGGGATCGAGGTCATGGCGCAGGTGTTCCGCCGCTGGGAACCACGCATCACGGTGACGGTCCTGCGCCCCGACGGCACCCGCGTGCCCCCCGGCGAGCCGCTCGCCCGGGTGCACGGCCCGGCCCAGGGCATCCTCACCGCCGAGCGCACCGCGCTCAACATCGCGCAGCGCATGAGCGGCATCGCCACCGAGACCGCGCGCTATGTGGCCGAGATCGGCGACGCCCGCGCCCGCCTGGTCGATACCCGCAAGACGACACCGGGCCTGCGCATGCTGGAGAAGCACGCGGTGATGTGCGGCGGCGGCAACAACCATCGGCTCGGGCTCGATAGCGGCGTGCTGCTGAAGGACAACCACATCGCCGTTTGCGGCAGCATCGCCGCGGCGGTCGAGCGGGCCCGCGCCGCGGTGCCGATCCTGACCCGGATCGAGGTCGAATGCGACCGGCTCGGCCAGGTGGACGAGGCGCTCGCGGCCGGCGCCGATCTGATCCTGCTCGACAACATGTCGCTCGACGCCATGCGGGACGCAGTCCAGCGGGTCGGCGGGCGGGTGCCGCTGGAGGCCTCGGGCGGCGTGCGGTTCGAGCGGGTGCGGGCGATCGCCGAGACCGGGGTCGATTACATCTCCTGCGGCCGCCTGACCCAGGGCAGCCACGCCACCGACATCGGGCTCGACGCCCCATGAAGCGGCCGTGAACCGGCGTGGCTTCCTGGCCGCTGCGGCGGCTGCGGCGATCCCGGGCGCGGCCTGGGCCGAGGAGATCAGCGTCACCCAGTACGGCACCAGCCTCTACGGGCTGCCGTTCACGGTGGCCCAGGAGATCGGCGCCTTCGACCGCGCCGGCATCCATATCACCGGCTTCCTCGGCTCGGGCGGCGGCGGCACCACGGTCCGCAACCTGTTCGCCAGCCAGACGCCGTATGGCGACGTCGCGATCGGCGCCGCCTTGGCGGCCGCGTCCGGTGGCCTGCCGGTGCGGATCGTCAACGTCGGCACCCGCAGCGTCGCCGAAGCCTCGCTCGTGACCCTGCCCGGTTCCGACGTGCACACGCTGGCCGACCTCGCCGGCAAGAAGGTGGCGCTGACCTCGCCGAAGGGCGTGTCGGAGATGCTGTTCCTGCTGGCGATGCGCACGGCCGGGCTCGACCCGACGCAGGTCACGCGGGTGTTCTCCGGCGGCTACGGCCCCAGCCTCACCTTGCTCGAGGCCGGCAGCGTCGCCGCCGCGGCGCTGATCGAGCCGCTGTCGATCATCCGCGCCGACCGCTACCGCACCGTGGTCGCCTACCGCGACATGCTGCCGCCGATGACCAGTTCGGTCGGCATCACTTCGCCGTCCTATGCCGCGGCCGAACCGGCCAAGCTGCGCGCCATCATCGCCGGGCGGCGCGAGGGGGTGCGCGCCATCTACGCCGACCCGGCCGCCGCCGGCGCCGTCTGCGCCCGGGCCTACGACTTGCAGCCGGACGTCGCCGCGGCCGCGGTTCGCAACATGGTGGCGCCGCGCATGTGGTCCGAGGGCGGCTTCGACCAATCCGAGCTGGATCGCGTGATCGACGCGCTCAAGCTGATCGGCCAGGTCAGCGGGCCACCCGACTGGTCGAGCCTGATCGACCGCCACTTCCTGCCGCTGGACCTGCAAGCATGATTCGCCCCACCTCCAGCCGCATCGCCTACCAAAACCCCTGGCTCCGGGTGCGCGAGGACGAAATCGCCCGTGGCGACACCCCGGCCGGCATCTTCGGCGTGGTGGAGAAGCCGGATTTCGTGGTCGTCATCCCAATGGAGGAGGACGGTGCCCTGCATCTCGTCGAGCAGTATCGCTACCCGGTCGCGAAGCGGCTCTGGGAGCTGCCGCAGGGCTCGTGGGAGCGGGACCGCGACACCGACCCGCTGACGGTCGCCCGGCGCGAGTTGCGTGAGGAGACCGGGCTGGACGCGGCCCGCATGACTGAGGTCGGGCACCTGTTCCAGGCGGCCGGCTACGCCACCCAGGCGTTCCACATCTACCTGGCGCAGGACCTGTCGGCCGCTGCCGCCGGCCCACAGCTCGACGCCGAGGAGCAGGATCTCATCACCCGGCGCTTCGCCTTCGCCGATGTGCTGGCGATGATCCGCTGCGGCGACCTGAAGGACGGCACCACCGTGGCGGCGCTGGGGCTGCTGCAGATCACCGGAGTGCTGCCGGGCTTCACCTTGGCGCCGCCCTGACGCCAAGGAGCGGCGGGCGGCCGTCGCGGCATCGCATGCCGCGATGATCGCGCTGCTTCGGCTGCTGCTGGTCGGTGGATCGGTGGGGCTGCTGGAACTGGCCTGCCGCGCCGGCTTGGTTGCGCCGACCAGCGTCATCCCGCCCAGTGCGATGGTCGTCGCCCTGGTCCGCCTGCTGCGCGAGGGCACGGTGACCACCGATCTGTTGGCGACGTCCGGCCGGGTCGCGGCGGCGGCGCTGCTGTCGGCTGGGGGCGGTCTGCTGCTGGGCCTTGGACTGCATGCGGCGCCGCGGCTGCGGGCGGCGGTCGAGCCGTTACTGCGAGCCTGGTATGCGATCCCGACCATCATGTTCTACCCGGTGCTGATGGTGTTGTTCGGCGTCGGCGGCGGCGCCATCGTCGCGACCGCGGTGCTGCTGGCCGCCGTCGCCATGGTCGGCAGCACGCTGGCCGGGCTCGACCGCGTGCCGCCGGTGCTGTTGCGCACGGCGCGCGTGCTGCGCCTGGGACCGGTCCGCACCGCGCTGCAGGTGAGGCTGCCGAGTGCGGCGCCGGTCCTGTTCACCGGGCTCAAGCTGGTGGTGTCCTACTCCTTCATCGGCGTGATCGCGGCGGAGTTCATCCTGTCCGGCTCCGGCCTCGGCTACGCCGTGGCGAACGCCTACAACAACTTCGACAATGCGACGATGTACGGGCTGATGCTGCTGATCGTGCTGCTGGTCACGACGGTGAACGCCGCCTTGGGGGCCGTGGACGCAAGCTGGAGCGGCCGCCGCGCGTAAAGCGAGGCCGCCCGGCGTTTACTCCTGCCGATCCAGCTCAAGCTCTGCCAGCGCGGCATGGACCACCGTCCGCAGGATCTCGATCAGCACCGCCTGGAAGTCCCCGCCTTCGGTCTGCGTCGTCCAGGGATCCATCGTCGTGCTGATCAGGAAGTCGACGCCCTTGCCGGGCTCCGGCACGACGCCCATGCGGCCGCAGAACGCATCCACGAACGGCTGTCCGTACACTGCCGGGTCGAACCGCGAGCTGGTCAGCACGAGGTCGAGGTTCTTCAGGTTCTCGCGCGGCTCGATGATGCTGCAGCGGGCGAACACCGCCTCGTTCAACGCATTGGCGCGCGCCAGGCTGCGGTTCGGGCGACCGTCGGCATCCTTCGGGTTCAAGGCGAACGCCAGGATCACCTGGTCCGACCCCACCTGGGCGAACAGCGCCCGCGCGATCTTGTCGGACTGCAGTCGCTGCAGCAGCTCCGCGTTGCCGAGCGGCACCAGGTCGCGCAGCACCTGGCGCTCGGCCTCGATTGCGCCCGGCGGCTTGTGCGCCCGCTCGGCCGGGGTCTGGTTGAACGGCGTCACTGTGAAGCGCGGGTCCTCCAACGCGGCCAACCGGCAGAACATGCGCTTGGCGGTCCACATGCATTGCCCGAGGATGCGGCCGTAGCCGGTGCGGTCCGGGCGGATCACCCGGTGCGCCAGCCACACCGCCGACGCCGCCGAACCGGGCTTGCTGCCTTCCACGCCATAGACGCCGATGGTCGGTTCGGTCTGATTGTGGAAGATAACCGGGGCGCGCAGCGAGATCGCGTCGCGCAGGGCGGCGTTGCGATAACACAGCGCGCCGGCCGGATAGGGCACGTAACCGCCCTTGTGCGGATCGACCGTGATCGTGTCGGCCAGCGGCAGCGCCTCGTATTGGCGCTGCACGTAACCACTCATGGCATAGATCGGCACGCCGTCGGACGGCAGTTCGGCCTCGTCGCCATCGGCCAGCATGGCGCGGAAATAGCCGCCCCAGGCCGCGTCCGCGTGGATGGCGAAGTTCAGCCCGCGCCGGCGATAATGGTCCCGCAGCTCAACCAAACCCTCCAGCGGATCGACCGCACTTTCCTCGGTGCTGCCGATCACCGCCACCGCGCACAGCACCGGCACCCGCCGCCGCAAAGCGTTCTCCAGCGACTCGGCGACGCTGTCGAGCGACATTCGCGCGTCCTCGTCCACCCGCTGCACCCAGACCGCGTTGCCGCCGAGCCCCAGCAGGGTCGCCGCCTTGGGCCAGGAGTAGTGGCCGGTGGCGGGCGCCAGGAACACCGGCGTCTCGGTCACCCCCGTCATGAAGTCGCGGTAGAACCGGACCAGGCCGACATTGCGCGAGCTGTATGCCACCAGGGACGCCGCCAGCAGCGCCGGATCGACGCCGAGGGCGGCGATCTTGACCGGCAGCTCGGCGACCGCATCGATGTCGAGGTTGAGCAAGGTCCAGGTGTCGAGGTCCACCAGCCGCGCCGTGCCGCCTTGCCAGACCGGCACCTCGACACCGCGGGCCGGCGACAGCGCCGGCACCTCGCGCAGTGCCGCGCGCATGCCGACCGCGGTGAACTTCAGGTTCCGCGCCGCCCACATCGCCTCGATGTTGGCGATGGTGCCGCCGCTGGTGATGTGGCCCCAGGGCAGGAACCCCGCCTCGCCCGGCTTGGGGGCGCGATAGCCCAGCATGCGGCACAAATCGTTGCCGGCCTCGATCTCGAGCCGGGTCGTCACCGGCGAGGCCTCGGCGGCAACGTTGTTCTGGTTGTACAATAACCCGGCGACCAGCCCGACCAGGCCGGGCATCGCCTGGTCCCACAGCATGTGGCCCTGGTAGCGCATGGACGAGAACGGCGCCGATAGCTGCAGCTTCTCCAGCAGCTCCGCCGTCGCCTCGCGCAGCCGGCGGACGCCGGCGGCAAACTCGGGGCTGCGCTGCACCGCCTCGGTCAGGTGGCTCGGGTCCTCTGGGTGGAAGCCGCGGCGGAACTCGGCATGGCTGTCGATCGCGGCGTCGATCAGCTCGTGCAGCAGAGCGATGTTCTCCGCCCGCGGCCCCAGGAACCAGGCCTCCGGCGAGCCGCCGCGGGTGCCCTCCTTGCCGGCGAGGTCGAGCGGACCCTGCAGCTTGGCGTCCCAAGCGGCGTGGGCGCGGTGGCGGCGGGCCGCCATCGGGATGTCGGCGGGTGCGGCCGGTCGGCCGGGGCGGAGCGTCATGGCCCAGTGTAAGTTGCCGCCATGCGGATGTCACGGCGGCGGGAGCACACCCATTGCAAGCCCGGCCCCGCATGTTACGAACCCCCAGGAGTTCACCCGGGAACGCGAGCAGCATGGACGAGAGCGGCCGCACGGCCTTGGTGATTGCCGCGCCGCAGCCGAACCACGCCAAGCAGGTGTCCGCCACCCTCGCCGCCCTGGAGGCGGGCGGCATGACCCTGGTCCGCCGCGACGTGCAGCGGGCGCGGGTGCCGGAGCTGATCGCGGCGATGCGGCACCAGGTCGATTGCGTCGTCCTGGCCGGGGGCGACGGCTTGCTCGGCATCGGCGGGATCGCGTTGCGCGACACCGGGCTGCCGCTCGGCATCGTCCCGGCCGGCGCCGACAACGACCTGGCGCACGCGCTCGGCATCCCGCACGACCCGGCCGCCGCGGCCGCCGTGATCCTCGAGGGCCATGTCCGCGCGATCAACCTCGGCAGCGTCAACGGACAACCCTTCTTCACCGTCGCCAGCATCGGCCTCACCGTCGGCACGGCGCGCGGCCTGCACCGCGCCACCCAGCAATCGCTGGCCCGCCTGCGCTACACCGGCGCCGCCCTGCGCGTGCTGCTGGAGCATCGGCGCTTCAGCGCCATCATCCGCTGCGGCTCGGTCGTGCATCGCGTCCGCACGGTGCAGATCACGATCGGCAACGCCCGGCTCTATGACGGCGGCATGCAGGCGGCATCGGCGAACGAGATCGACGACGACGCGCTCGCCGTCTACAGCCTCGAACCCAGCCGGCGCTGGGGATTGCTGTTCCTGGCCCCGTTGTTCGCCGGCGACACCGGTCTGGGATCGCCCGAGGTTCGTATCGCCCGCAGCCCGGTGATCGAGGTGGTGACCCGGCAGCCGCAGCCGATCACCGCCGACGGCGAGGTCGTCGCGGTCACGCCGGCACGGTTCAGCGTGCTGGCCAAGGCGGTCCGGGTGTATGCACCGAGCGCGCCGGCGAAGGTCGATCCGGAGCGGGTTGAGCGGGCGCAGGTTGAGCCTGGGATCGGGCGAGGAGGCGAGCATTGAGCAACGATGACGCAGCACTGGCCGGCGGATGCGCATGCGGGTCCGTGCGCTACCGGCTCCGGCGCCGGCCGATGTTCGTCAACTGCTGCCATTGCAGCGAGTGCCAGCGGCAGCTCGGCAGCGCCTTCGCCGTCAATGCAGTCATCGAGACCACCGCAATCGAGCTGCTGGCCGGTGCACCCGAGCCCGTTTCGGTGCCGACCGCGAGCGGGCGGCCGCACGACGTCTACCGTTGTCCGGCGTGCCAATCACCGCTCTGGAGCGATTACGGCCGCCGCCCGGAGCTCCGCTTCGTGCGCGTTTGCACGCTGGACGAACCGGGCGCGCTGCCGCCCGGGGCGCACATCTTCACCTCGACCAAGCTGCCCTGGCTGGTGCTGCCGCCGGACGTGCCGGCCTTCGCCGAGTTCTACGAGCTTGAGCAGATGTGGCCCGCCGCGAGCATGGCGCGCCGCCGGGGGCTGGACGTCAAATAGTTGCTTCCGCATCCGCCGACGCCGTAACACTCCGGCATGCTGCTTGACCGCACCGCCGCCAGCCTGTTTGGCATTGTCCTTTACCCGTCCGTCGAGCCGATCGATCTCGGCGCCACCGTCGGCGTCCTGTCGATGGCGCGCCGGGTGCTGCCGGGCGTCCGTGCCGTGACCCTCGCCGCGCGGGCCGGCACTGTCGCGCTCGCGGGCGGCGTGCGGGTCAGCGTGGACCACCCGCTCGACGAGGCGCCGCAGCTCGACGTCGCCATCGTGACCGGCGGCGCCGGCTGGCCGGACGCGGCGGCGGACCCGGCGATCCTGCGCTTCCTGCGCCGCCGCCCGGCGCCGATCATGGCGTCCGTGTGCACCGGAGCGATGCTGCTGCAGGCGGCCGGGCTGCTGGACGAGCGGCCCGCGACGACGCGGCGGATGGCGCTCGGCGTCGAGACCGAGGCGCCGCTGGTCCGCTTGCGGCATGGCTGCGAGGCCGCCCTTGTCGATACCGGCGAGGTCGTCACCGGCGGCGGCGTGATGCTCGCCGCCGATACCACCTTGCATCTGCTGGCCCGGCTTTATGGCGAGCCCGCCGCCGAGGAGGTCGCCGTCGCCATCGAATACGACCGCGCCCGGGCCGCGAACCGTTTCGCGCTCGGCATCGTCACCCCTGCCCTTTCCGGAAAAGCCGCATGAGCCTGCAGGTCCGCAACAGCGTCTGCCCGCACGACTGCCCCAGCACCTGCGCGCTGGAGGTGGACGTGCATGACGGCACCCGCATCGGCACGGTGCGCGGCGCCCGCGACAACAGCTACACGGCCGGCGTGATCTGCGCCAAGGTCGCGCGCTACGCCGAGCGTATCCACCATCCCGGCCGGCTGACCCGGCCGTTGATCCGCACCGGCGCCAAGGGCAGCGGACAGTTCCGCGAAACCACCTGGGACGAGGCGCTCGACCGGGTGGCGGCGGCCTTCACCGACACCGCGGCCCGGCACGGCGCCGAGGCGGTGTGGCCGTACTATTTCGCCGGCACCATGGGCCTGGTGCAGCGCGACGGCATCAACCGGCTGCGTCACGTGATGCGCTACTCGCGGCAGCACAACACCATCTGCTCGACCGCACAGGAGGCCGGCTGGGTGGCCGGCGTCGGCCGCTACGGCGGCCCCGACCCGCGTGAGATGGCCGAGGCCGACCTGCTGGTCATGTGGGGCGGCAACCCGGTCAGCACCCAGGTCAACGTCATGACCCACGTGACCCGCGCCCGCAAGGAACGCGGCGCCGTGTTCGCCGTGGTGGACCCGTACCGCACGCCGACCGCGGCCACCGCCGACCTGCATCTGGCGTTGCGCCCCGGCACTGACGCGGCGCTCGCCTGCGCGGTGATGCACGTCGCCTTCCGCGATGGCTATGCCGACCGCGCCTACATGGCCGAGTTCAGCGACTGTCCCGACCGGCTCGAGGCGCACCTGCGCGACCGCGGCCCGGACTGGGCGAGCGGCATCACCGGCCTCACCGTCGCCGAGATCGAGCACTTCGCAGCGCTGTACTGCCGCACCGAGCGCGCCTACATCCGCGTCGGCTACGGTTTCGCCCGGTCGCGCAACGGCAGCGTGTCGATGCACGCCGTCACCTGCCTGCCGACCGTCACCGGCAAGTGGCGCAACCGCGGCGCCGGTGCATTCTGGAACAACCGCGGTACCGGCATCTATCACTGGGACAAGACGCTGATCGACGGGCTCGATGCGCTCGACCCTTCGATCCGGCAGATGGACATGAGCCGAATCGGCGCAGTGCTGACCGGCGACCGGACCGAGCTCGGCGACGGGCCCCCCGTGCACGCGTTGCTGATGCAGAACACCAACCCGGCCGTGGTGGCGCCCGACAGCAACCGGGTCCGCCGCGGGCTGCTGCGGGACGACCTGTTCACCTGCGTGCACGAGCAGTTCATGACCGAAACGGCGAAGCTCGCCGACGTGGTGCTGCCGGCGACCATGTTCATGGAGCACGACGACCTCTACGGTGGCGGCGGCCACACGTTTCTGCAGGTCGGGCCCAAGCTGATCGAGCCGCCGGGCGAATGCCGCTCCAACCACGACGTGCTGCAGGGCCTCGCCATCCGGCTCGGCGCCCGGCACGCTGGCTTCGACATGACGGCGATGGAGATCGTGGACGCGACCTTGCGCGCGTCCGGCTGGCCCGGCGCCGCCGAGGTGATCGAGCGCAAATGGGTGGATGCCGGCGACAGCTTCGAGCGCAGCCACTTCCTGACCGGGTTCGGCTTTCCGGACGGGAAGTTCCGCTTCGCGCCGGATTGGCAAAGCGTGGGACCGAACGCCGCCGGCATGCCCGCTTTGCCCGACCACTGGGCCGTAACCGACCGTGCCACCGACGACCATCCGTTCCGCCTGGTCGCCGCCCCGGCCCGCAACTTCCTCAACACCAGCTTCACCGAGACGCCGACCAGCCGCAAGCGCGAAGGACGGCCGGTGGCGCTGCTGCACCCCGACGATGCCGGGCGGCTCGGGATCGTGGATGGCGGCCGGGTCGTGCTCGGCAACCTGCAAGGCGAGGTGGTGCTGGACGCGAAGTTCGTCGACGGCCAGCTTCCCGGCACGATCGTGGTCGAGAGCATCTGGCCCAACGGCGATTTCGCCGGCGGCATGGGCATCAACGTGCTCACGTCCGATGAACCCGCAGCACCCAAAGGCGGCGCCGTATTCCATGACACCGCGGTCTGGATGCGGGCGCTCGAGGCGGTGCGACAGCTCGCTGCCGAGTGACGGCGGCGCGGCGGCGTTTCTGCCGCGCGCCTCGTACTCGCTAGTCGAGCATCCAGGACGTCCAGATGGCGATCGCCGCGCGCTTGGCGTCGCCCCAGCGGAAGGTTGGGCGCTCGACCATCCCATCCGTCCCGGACCCCGGGCTGCGCCGCGGTCCCGGACCGGACGACGCACGATGACGGAGCGCGCGGGCGATGACGCCCAGCGTGCGCCGTTTGCAGTAATGCTTCGCCCGGTGCGCCTTCCATGTCCAGCTGGTCTGGGTCGACAGCGCCCGCCGATACTCGGCCGCCCGGAGCGCCTCCGCATCGAACCGGCATTTCGCCGGGTCCTGGTAGAACTGCTCGATCTTGTCGGCGTCCATGCCCGGCGTGCCGAGCCAGGCCGGTACGACGCGGCGCAAGACTTCCAGATCGGCCAGGATACGTCCGACGCCTTTCCCCACCGCCGGGCACGAGGACTGAAAGGCGTCGCCGATCAGGACTATCCCGGCTTGCCGCCGCACGTTCTCGGCGCGGTGGATGGAGTTCGGCCGGACCTGTACCTTGCCGGCAATCTCGAACGGGCCGAGCAAGCGCTCGAGGGACGGCATGACGTCCAGCAGCGCGCGCTTGGGGTCGCGCTTGAACTCCTTGACCCAAGGGTCACCCGGCGCGCGGTAGCAGAACAGGTTGGCGCGCATCGTGTCGCCGATCGGGAACACGGTCAGGTAGCCCATCCCGTCGCCGGCCTGCTCGCCGTAGCAGACCAGCACGCGCCGCGACGAGGTCTGCACGTCGAAGCCCAAGGTCAGCGAGTGGTGCTCGCTGAGGGTGTGCCGCTCGATTCCGAGTTGCGGCAGCAAGTCGCCGCAATTGGGGCCCGTCGCCAGAACGACCAGCCGGGCTTGGATGACCGCCCCGTCGGCGAGCACCACGTGCTGCATGTCCGGTCCGGTCGTGACGCGGGCGACCCGTCCGGTGACGAACCGCGCGCCAGAGGCTTGCGCCCGGGCGGCGTTGACCATGTCCTCGTAGCGGAGCCCGTAATGCGGGCTGAACGTCTCGTCGATGACCTTGCCAAAGCAGGTCGCGGTCGCGCTCGGAGCCGGGGCAGACTGCCCGACGATGCCGTCCAGCAGGCCGAGCCTATGCAGCGCGTCGGTTTGCCAGCCCACCAGCTGCTCCGCCCGGAAATCTGCGGGGTAGGTCGAGTGCCGGTCCACGACGATGACGTCGCACCCGGCCCGGCTGAGCACGGCAGCTGCAGCTGCACCACCCAGACCGGCGCCGACGACCGCGACCTCACTTCTCACATCGTCCCCGTCTTCGTTCTGAAACCAGTGTGACATCTCGGCCGCGCGGCGGGTAGTCCTAGCCGATCCGAAACGAGTTGTATGTTGCGGGACTGTCACTTTTTAGTAACCGCGTTATCACAGCCCGTACTGGTGGAGGCCGGCACGGCCGATCTTGCAGCGGCACCGGGGAGCGCCTTTATCCGCGTTGCAACGATCGCGGTGCCATCCCATGCGCAAGCAGCTTCACCTCGGCGCCTTCATGCGCCCCGTCGGCATCCACACCGCGTGGTGGCGTGTGCCCGGCGCGTTCCCCGACGCGAACTTCAACCTCCAGCACATGGTGCGCTTCATCCAGACGCTCGAGCGCGGCCGGTTCGATGCCTTCTTCATGGCCGACCACCTGGCGGTGCTGAACCTGTCGATGGCGGCCCTCCGCCGCAGCGCCACCGCGACCTCGTTCGAGCCGCTGACGCTGCTATCGGCGCTGGCGATGGTGACGGAGCGGATTGGGTTGGTGGCGACCGCGTCCACCACCTACGACGCGCCCTATCACATCGCTCGCCGCTTCGCCTCGCTCGACCATATCAGCGCCGGCCGTGCCGGCTGGAACGTGGTGACGACCGCCAACCCGGACGCCGCGCTCAATTTCGGCCTCGATGAGGACATCGACCACGACGAGCGCTACCGGCGCGCCCGCGAGTTCCATGCCGTCGTCACCGGGCTATGGGACAGTTGGGCCGATGACGCCTGGGTGCGCGACCAGGACAGCGGCATCTTCTTCGATCCGGACAAGATGCACGTGCTCGGCCACAAGGGGGAGCACCTGTCGGTGCGCGGCCCGCTCAACATCGCCCGCCCGGTGCAGGGCTGGCCGGTGATCGTGCAGGCGGGCGCGTCGGAGGCCGGCCGGCAGCTCGCCGCCGAGACCGCCGAGGTGATTTTCGGCAGCAGCCGCACGATCGAGGCCGGACGGGAGTTCTACGCCGACATGAAGGCCCGCATGACGGCGCTCGGCCGCAACCCCGACCACCTCAAGGTGCTGCCGGGCGCGCTGGTGGTGGTCGGCGCGACCACCGAGGAGGCCCAGGCGAAGAAGGCGCAGCTCGATAGCCTCGTGCACCCGGAGAGCGGCGTGCCGAACCTATCGATCCGGCTGGGCGTCGACGCGTCGGGCTTCGACCTCGACGCGCCGTTGCCAGAGCTTCCCGTCACCAACCAGGGCCAAAGCGGCCAGGCGGCGCTGGTCGCGATGGCGCGGCGCGACAACCTGACGGTCCGCCAGCTGGCGCAGATGGTGGGCGGCTATGGCGGGCTGCAGATGGTCGGTACCGCGTCCGAGATCGCCGACACCATGCAGGAGTGGCTCGAGAGCGAGCGCCTGCGACGGGTTCAACGTGATGTTCCCGACGGTGCCGGCCGGGCTCGACGAGTTCGTCGACCAGGTGGTGCCGGAGCTGCAGCGGCGCGGCCTGTTCCGGCGCGAATACGAAGGGACGACGCTGCGTGACCATCTCGGCCTGCCGCGCCCGGCGAACCGGTTCTTCGGCGGTGAGGCCCGGCGAGCTGCAGAGTAAACTGCCTGGGGGACAGATGGCCGGATCAAGTCCGGCCGTGACGTATTCTTTCTGACCCAATACGTCATCCCCAGAACTCGATCTCACGTCATCCCCGGACTTGATCCGGGGATCCCTCCGAGTGGGCACCCCCGCTTACAGCCCGAATGTCACGATTAATTCCCCGCTCGGCGGCGAGGTGTGTTAGCACTCTCCCTGCGTGAGTGCTGAGCCTCACCCCAAGCCCCGATCGGAGCCAACAACAATGAAATTCCGTCCGCTGCACGACCGCGTTGTCGTCCGCCGCATCACCCCGCAGGAAAAGACCGCCGGCGGCATCATCATCCCCGACACGGCCAAGGAGAAGCCGATGGAGGGTGAGGTCATCGCCGCAGGGCCCGGCGCCCGCAACGAGCAGGGCGCCGTCGTGGCGCTCGACGTCAAGGCCGGTGACCGCGTGCTGTTCGGCAAGTGGTCCGGCACCGAGGTGAAGCTCGACGGCGAAGACGCTGCTGATCATGAAGGAGAGCGACCTCCTGGGGATCATCGACGGCGCCGAGCCGGTCCTCAAGGCCGCCTGAACCAACAACAAGGAATAACGAACATGGCAGCAAAAGACGTTCGCTTCGGCGACGACGCACGCGCCCGCATGCTGCGCGGCGTGGATATCCTGGCCGACGCGGTCAAGGTGACGCTCGGCCCCAAGGGCCGCAACGTGGTGATCGACAAGAGCTACGGCGCGCCGCGCATCACCAAGGACGGCGTCACGGTCGCCAAAGAGATCGAGCTGGCCGAGAAGTTCGAGAACATGGGCGCGCAGATGGTGCGCGAGGTCGCGTCCAAGACCAACGACATCGCCGGTGACGGCACCACCTCGGCCATCGTGCTGGCCCAGGCCATCGTCCGCGAAGGCGGCAGCGCCGTCGCCGCCGGCATGGCGCCGATGGACCTGAAGCGCGGCGTGGACAAGGCGGTCGCCGCCCTGGTCGCCGAGCTCGCCACGCGCACCAAGAAGATTACCACCGAGGCCGAGACGGCGCAGGTCGGCACGATCTGCGCCAACGGCGAGAGCGAGATCGGCCGCATGATCGCCGAAGCCATGCAGAAGGTCGGCAACGAGGGTGTCATCACCGTCGAGGAAGCCAAGGGCATGGAGACGGAGCTCGAAGTGGTCGAGGGCATGCAGTTCGACCGCGGCTATCTTGAGCCCGTACTTCATCACCAACGCCGAGAAGATGACGGTCGATCTCGAGAACCCCTACGTCCTGATCCACGAGAAGAAGCTGTCGGGCCTGCAGGCGCTGCTGCCGCTGCTGGAGGCCGTGGTGCAGAGCGGGCGTCCGCTGCTGATCATCGCCGAGGACATCGAGGGCGAGGCGCTGGCCACGCTCGTGGTGAACAAGCTGCGCGGCGGCCTCAAGGTCGCGGCCGTGAAGGCTCCGGGCTTCGGCGACCGGCGCAAGGCGATGCTGGAAGACATCGCCATCCTGACCGGCGGCCAGGTCATCAGCGAGGACCTCGGCATCAAGCTCGAGACCGTCACGCTGGACATGCTCGGCCAGGCCAAGCGGGTGCTGATCGAGAAGGAGAACACGACCGTCATCGAGGGCGCCGGGTCCACCGACGGCATCAAGGGCCGGGTCGAGCAGATCCGCGCCCAGGTCGAGGAGACGACCAGCGACTACGACAAGGAGAAGCTGCAGGAGCGTCTGGCCAAGCTTGCCGGCGGGGTTGCGGTGATCCGCGTCGGCGGCTGACCGAGGTCGAGGTGAAGGAGCGCAAGGACCGCGTCGACGACGCGCTGCACGCCACCCGTGCGGCCGTCGAGGAAGGCATCGTGCCCGGCGGCGGCGTGGCGCTCGCCCGGGCCTCGCTGATCCTGGCGCACGTGCAGGCCGACAACGAGGACCAGAAGTTCGGCATCGAGATCGTGCGCAAGGCGGTGCAGGCCCCGCTGCGGCAGATCGCCGAGAACGCCGGCGAGGACGGTGCGGTGGTCGGCGGCAAGGTGCTCGAGAACGCCGAGTACAGCTTCGGCTACGACGCCCAGAGCGGCCAGTACAAGGATCTGGTCGCGGCCGGCATCATCGACCCGACCAAGGTGGTCCGGGTCGCGCTGCAGAACGCGGCGTCGGTGGCCGGGCTGCTGATCACGACGCAGGCGATGGTGGCCGAGCGGCCGGAGAAGCGCGCGCAGTCACATGCCGCAAGGCGGCGGAATGGGCGGAATGGGCGGCATGGGTGACATGGACTACTAAACGCGTTCACTTCGGAGGCGAGCCCAAAAGGCTCGCCTTCAAGTCTTCCGAGGGCGGCGTCGGGCCGATGAACCCGGCCAGCAACCGCATCGCCAGATCGGCATTGGCGAACTCGGCGATCTGCTTGCCGTTGAACAGCACCCGCACGCCCTTCGCGGTGTATATGAAGGTCAGCGTGTCGCCCACGGCAGCGGCGGGCGTAACGGCGATGAGCTTCTCGAAGTCGCCCTCATCGGAGGCCGCGCATTCGCCGTGGCCGCAATTGCGCTCCTCGCCCTCGCGGTAATGCTTCTCGACGTCGGACTTGGACGCCGAATGCAGGAACTGCATCAGAACCACCTTCGGCTGCGGCGACGCCAAGATCGCCCGCGCGTCCCGGCTGCGCTGCGTGAGATAGAGCCCGGCGACGTAGACGCGAACGTTGAAGATCGTGACCCGCCGGATGCCCATCCCGTTCAAGACCAGCGTTTGCCCCGGCAACGGATAGGTATCGGGCAGGCTGACCCCATCGACGCTGGCAGCCCGCCCCGGCCCGGCGAAGAACAGGCTCAACATGAGGGCAGCAAGGACACGCTTCATCGGTCGGCTCCGGTCGGAATGGACCGGAAACTAACGCACGACCCTGCACACTCGATCAACATCGGGCTTCCGCACGTCTATCGCCATGGTCGGACTCGATCCGATCATCCATGCAGCGACGGTGCCGCTGTGTTCGCCCGCTGTCCTGTATGCTCCCCGTGGCGAACTTCCGGGGCGGGTGGACCCCGTGGATGGTCGGATCGAGTCTGACCAAGACAGCTGTGGACAGGGGTGGACGGGTTGTCACGCGAACACGGCGTCGACCGCCTCGCCCAAGCGTCCGACGATCTCGGCCAGGTCGGCGGCGTCCACGGTGTAGGGCGGCGCCACGATGACGTGGTCGCCGCGCACGCCGTCGGCGGTGCCGACGCACGGGTAGACGGCCAGGCCGCGGTCCATCGCCGCTTGCTTGACGCGATCGGCGATGCCGTCGGCCGGGTCGAACGGGGTGCGTCCGGCGCGGTCGGACACGAACTCCAGCGCGCGGAACAGGCCGCGGCCGCGGATGTCGCCGACCCGGTGGTGGTTGCCGAACCGTTCCAGCAGCAGGCGTTCCAAGGTCTCGCCCTGGCGCGCGACGTTGGCGACGAGGTCGTCCTCGCGCAGGATGCGCTGCACCTCGAGTGCGGCGGCGCAGGCGACCGGGTGCGCCTGGTAGGTTTGGCCATGCAGGAAGCCGCCGGAACCATCGCGCAGCGCGGCGATCACCCGGCCCGCCACCAGGATCCCGCCGACCGGCGCATAGCCGCCGCCGAGACCCTTGGCCACTGCCTGGATATCGGGGACCACGCCTTCTTGCTCCCAGGCGTGCAGCGTGCCGGTGCGGCCCATGCCGCACATCACCTCGTCCAGGATCAGCAACGCGCCGTGCCGGTCGCACACCGCCCGCATCGCCGGGAAGTAGCCGGGCAGCGCGGTGACGCAGCCGGTCGCCGCCCCCACCACGGTCTCGGCGCAGAACGCGGCGACCGTGTCGGGTCCGAGGCGCTGAAACTCGGCCTCCAACTCGTCGGCGAGGCGGGCGACGTACTGCGCGTCGCTCTCGTCCGAGCCCTGGTGGTGGTAGGCGAAGCAAGGCGAGACCTTGCTGAAAGCCGGGCTCAGGATCGGCTCGTACGGCGCCCGTCGCGCGGTGTGGCCGCCGATCGACAGTGCGCCGATCGTGGTACCATGGTAGCTCTGCCGCCGGGCGATGAAGCGGGTGCGGCCGGGCTGGCCGATCTCGATGAAGTATTGCCGGGCCAGCTTGATCGCGGCCTCCATCGCTTCCGAGCCGGAGCTGACGAAGAAGGCGTGGGTGAGGCCGCCGGGCTCGTGCTCCAGCAGGATGTCGGCCAGCGCCTCGGCCGGTTCGGACGAGAAGAAGCCGGTATGGGCGTAGGCGACCCGGCCGGCCTGCGCCGCCATCGCTTCGGCGACCCGCTTGTTGCCATGACCGATGCAGGCGACGGCGGCGCCGCCGGAGCCGTCGATCACGCTGCGGCCGCTGGCCAGATGCAGGCGGATGCCGTCGCCGCCGACCGCCACGTCCGGCGTGTCGCGCAGGCTGCGCTGGATGATGCGGGACATTCTTCGCACGTACTCCATTCCGCCGACCGTGTGACATGATCGGCCCAGTGCACCGTTGGGGAAAGAGGGAACGATGAGCGACGCATTGGCTCGTGCCCAGGCGTTCTGCGACCGGTTCGGGCTGCGCATCCCGATCCTGCTGGCGCCGATGGCCGGCGCCTGCCCGCCGTCGCTGTCGGTCGCGGTGGCCAATGCCGGCGGGCTCGGCGCATGCGGGGCGCTGCTGCTGTCGCCGCCGGCTATTGCCGCCTGGGCGCAGGAGGCGCGGGCCGGGACCAATGGCGGGTTCAACCTGAACCTCTGGGTGCCGGACCCACCACCGATGCGCGATCCGGAGCGGGAAGGTGCGGTGCGGGCGTTCCTGGCCGATTGGGGCCCGCCGGTGCCGCCCGAGGCGGGCGACGCCGTGCCGCCCGACTTCGACGCCCAGTGCGAGGCGCTGCTCGAGGCGGCACCGGCGGTGGTGTCGTCGGTGATGGGCCTGTTCCCGCCGGCGTTCGTGGCGCGGCTCAAGCAGCGCGGCATTGCCTGGTTCGCCAACGTCTCCACCGTCACCGAGGCGCTGGCGGCGGAGGCGGCCGGCGCCGACGTGGTGGTGGCGCAGGGCATGGAGGCGGGCGGGCACCGCGGCTGCTTCGATGCGGCGGCGGCCGAAGCCGGCATGGTCGGCCTGTTCGCGTTGCTGCCCGCGGTGGTGGATGCGGTGCGGGTGCCGGTGGTGGCAACGGGCGGCATCGGCGATGGGCGCGGGGTGGCGGCGGCGCTGACCTTAGGCGCGTCGGCGGCGCAGCTCGGCACCGCCTTCCTGCGCAGCCCGGAGGCCAAGATCGCGCCGGCCTGGGCGGACGCGCTGGCCGGGGCGCGGCCGGAAACGACGGTGGTAAGCCGGGTGTTCAGCGGCCGGGCCGGACGCAGCCTGGGCACCGGATACGTGCAAGCCGCGACGGCGCCGGACGCCCCTGCCCCGGCCCCTTACCCGGTGCAGCGCGGCTTGACGGCCGCCATGCGCGACGCCGGCGTAAAGGGGAATGATCCGGCCCGCGTGCAAGCCTGGGCAGGCCAATCCGCCGCCCTGGCCCGTGCCGCACCGGCCGGTGACATTGCCACCGCCGTCTGGAACGAGGCGAAGCGCCTGCTGCCGTAACCGGACGGGTGCCTACCCGAACGCGCCGATTTCATGCGACAGCGCGACGGTGATCTCCCGCGTCACGTCGAACAGCCGGCGCATCGGCTCGAACAGCCGGTCGTGCTCGTTGGCATAGGACGACCCGGCCGTGCGCAGCCCCGGCTCGCCGTAATCGCGCGGCGCCCCCGACGCGGCCTCGCGCGGAAACACCTGGGCCAGCAGGTCGACGGCGGCCGGCACGTCGAGCCGCAGCAGCCGGGCGCGCAGTGTTTCGGGCGTCAGGTTATGGCGCGGGGAGAAATCCGGGACCTCGGTCGCCAGCAGCCAGAGCCGGCCGATCACCGCCAGGCGCATGGCATGCAGCAACGCCTCGCGGTCGGCCATGCGCGGCAAATCGGGCCAGGCGCGGCGCAGCCTGACCTGGTCGGCCTGGGCATGCCGCACGGTCGCCTGCACCGGCGACCACAGGCCGAGCGCCTCCAGCGCCGCCGCCACCTCGGCCAGATGGCCGGCGCGCCCCGGCAACGTCGCGTAGGCGGCGCGGTCGAGCCAGGAGCCGGGGTCGAGGATGGAGACGGTGGCGCGCAGCACGTCGAGGTCGGAATGGCGCGCGGCATGCACCGCGAGGTCCAGCGCCCGGCGGAAGCGCGGGCTCGATTGCCGCAGTTCGGTGAACAGGTCCGGCTCGCGGTCGGCCGCGACGCCGAGCCCGTGCATGGTGTTGGCACACCAGCCGAGTTGCTGCAGGATCGCGTTGTTGGGGATGGCGCGCAGCTCCCGCGGGTGGCGGATGGCGGCCGGGCCGCCGGCATCGGATTGGCGGGCGCTGGGGCGCGAGCCCGACGGATCGAGCAACGCCGGGCCGAACGCGCCGAGCAGGGCGGCATAGCCGGGGTCCTCGACCAGCGCCTGCATCGCGGCATTGGCGGTGGCGAAGAACCCGGCCGCGAAGTCGCTTTCGGCATACACCGGGTCCTGCTCGGCCGGCGGCGGCTGGAAGGCATGCTCGGCGACCCGGGCAACCGTCGCCAAGGCCAGCTCCGGCGTGCCGAACAGCAGGTAGCCGTCGCCGCCCTGGAAGCTGCTTTCCTCGCGGATGCGCAACCCACCCTGCGTCAGCGCGACCCGGGCGGCCGGCGGCGACAGGTAGGCGAGCCGGTCGGCCAGCGACCCCGGATGCGCGCCCCGGCCGATGCTTTCGCCGTGCGTGTCGAACAGCACCACCTCGACATCGCCCAGCCCGTGCCGGCCCAGCGCATCGACCAGGCGCAGCTTGAGGCGCTCGACCAGGTAGCTGGCCGGCAGCTGGCCGAGGTAGCGCCCCGAATCGGAGTAGCCGAATTGCAGGCAGACCCGGCCGACGGCGCCCACGTAGGCGCGGTAGTGCGGCGAGCGCAGTGCCTCCTCGATCACCCGCACGCCGCCCTCGAGCGCGTCGGGGGTCTCGAACAGCGGGCTGATCTCGACGTGGCGTTCGCAGCCGCAAACCCGCGCCAGCCATAGCGCGGCCAGCAGCGAGTAGCCGCTCTCGGTCTCGGCGACCAGGAAGCGCACCGGGGTGTGGCGGTCCACGTGCTTGGCAATTTGCGCCACCAGCATCATCAGCCGCATCGCCGAGGACTGCTCGGCGATCAGCGCGCCGAAGTCGACGGGCTGGGGCTTCGCTTCGGCCAGCGCTGCATCGAGTGCGGCGAGCAAAGTGCGGCGGCGGGAGCGGTCGGCCGGCGGATCGTCGAGGCCGAGCCGCAGGCGGACGGCGTTGTGCAGCTGCGCCGAGTTCAGCCGCACATGCGCATGGGTCAGGTTGAGGCCGTGCGCCACGGCACCGGCGCGGGCGATGCACAGGCGGCGGCGGTCATCGGCGTCGGCGGCGGCGATGGCGCCGGCGAACAGCGGCAGCAGCGGCTCCGGCGACAGCAGCGCCCGGTCGCGGCCACCGACCAAGGCGCGCGCGAACGGCTCGACCGCGTCGGGGGTCGGCCCGGCCGGTGCCAGCGATAGCTGCTCGTCCACCGCGTCCAGGGCGTCGGCCAAGCGATGCGCCAAGGTCAGCGCGGACGGGATGCCGTCGATGCTCGCCGCCAGCCGGGCCAACCCGTCCCGCTTGTTGCGGAGGCGCAGGCGCAGGCTGTCCCACCAGCCGATATCGGTGCGGCCGTCGGTGTCGAGGCCGACCCACGAGGCGAGGATGACGGGGGCCGGGTCGAGCCCGGTCCAGGTCTGCGGGAAGGCGGCGCGAGCGGCGTCGAGCAGGGCGCCGCACAGCGCGTCGATGGCGTCGCGGCCGTGGCCGATGGCAACCAGCGCCGCATCGAATTCCTCCTCGAGGGTCGGCTTGTGCGGGCGGTGCGAGCCGGCCGGCGGCGTCGCGCTGCCGCCGCTGGCCGCATCGGCGATGGCGGCGTAGGCGGCCGGCGACGCGGCGAAGGTCGGGTGGGCGGTGAAGACGCAGGCATAGCGCGGCCGCTCGATCGCGGCGCGGATGGCGCGCAGCGGCAGCGGGCTGTCCTCGGGGTCGGGGCGGATCTGCCGTTCGGCGAGCGCGACCATCGCGGCGCGAGATCGGGCCGGGTCGGTGCCGCCGACATAGGCGGCCAGGCGCTCGGCGCGGTCGGTGGCCGCGGCGTCGCGCAGCACGGCGACGATCGCGCCGAGTGCGGCGTCGTCGAGCCGGCCGTCGTCAATGCGGCGGCTGATGGCGAGGGCGGCGGCCAGCACCGGGTTGCCGAACGGGTCCTCGCGGGCGCCGGCGCGAGCGGCCGCGATCAGCTCCAGCAGGTCGGCGGCGGCCTCGGCCGGGGCGGGGCGGGGTTTGGGCGGGTGCGGGCTCACTCGGTGCCGCTACGCAAGAAGCGGACCGAGGCCAGGGCGCTGCCCCGGACCCGCCGGGGGCGGCGCCCCCGGACCCGCGATCGTTGGCGGTCAGCCAGCGGCGCGGTGCTCGGCGCGTGCTGCCGCCCAGGTGCCGAGCCGGGCCAGCGCCTCGTCCAGCACCGCTTCGCGCTTGCAGAAGGCGAAGCGGGCGTAGTGGGTCGGCGGCTCCTGCTCGTAAAAGGCGCTGACCGGGATCGCGGTGACGCCGGCCGCCTCGGTGATGTGTCGGCAGAACGCCACGTCGTCGCCGGCAAAGCCGAGCGGCGAGAAATCGGCGGTGACGAAGTAGCTGCCCATCGCCGGCAGCACGCCGAAGCCCAACGCGGCGAGCCCGGCCGAGAGGCGGTCCCGCTTGGCCGCCAGCCCGCTTGCGAGCCCGGCGAAATAGGCGTCGTCCTTGGCCAGCCCCACCGCCACCGCGCGCTGCAAATTGGGCGGCGTGGTGAAGGTGAGGTTCTGGTGCGCTTTGGCCGCGACCGCCGCCAGCGCCATCGGCGCGGTGATGTAGCCGACCTTCCAGCCGGTCAACGAGAAGGTCTTGCCGGCCGAACCGACCCGCAGGCAGCGCTCGCGCATTCCCGGCAGCGTCATCAGCGGCACGTGCCGCCAGCCGTCATAGGTCAGGTGCTCGTAGACCTCGTCGCAGACGGCGTAGCAGTCGTGCTTGGCGACCAAATCGGCGATGAACGCCAGTTCGGCATTTGTAAAAACCTTGCCGGTGGGGTTCATCGGCGTGTTCAGCAGGATCGCCTTGGTGCGCGGCCCGAACGCCGCAGTCAGCTCGGCCCGCGGCAGCTCCCACTTGGGTGGCAGCAGGCGGACGATCCGGGGCACGGCGCCGAGCATGCGGATCACCGGCAGATACGTGTCGTAGAGCGGCTCGATCACCACGACCTCGTCGCCGGGGTCGAGCAGCGCCATCAGGCTGGCGGTGATCGCCTCGGTCGCGCCGGAGGTGACGACGATCTCGGTCGTGGGGTCCGCCTCGATGCCGTAGAAGCGGCGATTGGCGGCGGACACCGCCTCGCGCAGCTCGGGCACGCCAGTCAGTGGCGGGTATTGGTTGCGCCCGTCGTGCAACGCATCGGCGGCCGCCTTCAGCACGTCGGCGGGGCCGTCGGTGTCGGGGAAGCCTTGGCCGAGGTTAATCGAGCCGTGCCGGGTCGCGAGCGCCGACATGACGGTGAAGATGGTCGTGCCGGTGGCGGACAGCAGGCGGTTGACGGGCTTCAACGCGGAAACTCCGGAGGGGTGCGGCGGAGCATCCACTATGGTCAAACCCCCGCCCGGGTTCAACCGAAGCGGCACGTGCCTCCCTGTGTGCCTTTCTGGCGGGCAGGTTTGCCCAGCGCTTGCCCAGCGCCCCGCGACGCCGGACCGGGCGGCCGGGTCATTTGCGGCGTGGCACGGCGCGTGCAAACCTTGGCTGCCGTCCATGTCATGGGGCGGCCACGCCACATGGGGAGGATGTCGGCTGCGGCCGACGTGACGGGCATGAAGAAGATCGAGGCGATCATCAAACCATTCAAGTTGGACGAGGTGAAGGAGGCGCTGCACGAAGTCGGGCTGCAAGGCATCACGGTGGTGGAGGCCAAGGGGTTCGGACGCCAGAAGGGCCACACCGAGCTGTATCGCGGCGCTGAGTATGTGGTGGATTTCCTGCCGAAGGTGAAGCTCGAGGTCGTGTGCGACGACGACCTGGTGGAACGTGCAGTCGAGGCGATCAGCAATGCGGCGCGGACGGGGCGCATCGGCGACGGCAAGATCTTCGTCAGTACCGGTCGACGAGGTGATCCGCATCCGCACCGGCGAGCGCGGCCACGATGCAATTTGAGCCGACCGATACGAGGCAAGATTGACGGAGCGCGGCGGCCGGGCGATGTGACGGGCCGCGATCAGGGATGACCGGCCGCGGCCGGCGTGTTTGGGGGTCTGTGCGACGGCGCCGCACCGGGCGGGCCGGGCACAAGCCACTATCAAGGAAGGAACAAGGACAGGATGAGCGATAACGAGAGCGACGTCGCCAAGGTTCTCGAAATGATCAACGAGAACAGCGTCGAATACGTGGACCTGCGGTTCACCGACCCGCGCGGCAAGTGGCAGCACACCGCCCAGCACGTGTCCACGATCCACGAGGACGCGTTCAAAGACGGCATCATGTTCGACGGCTCGTCGATCGCTGGCTGGAAGGCGATCAACGAAAGCGACATGATCCTGATGCCGGACGCGTCGACCGCCGTTATGGACCCGTTCGCCGCCAAGCCCAGCCTGATCCTGTTCTGCGACATCTTCGAGCCCAGCACCGGCCAGCCCTACGCCCGCGACCCGCGCAGCACCGCCAAGAAGGCGATGGCCTACGTGACCGCGTCCGGCATCGGCGACACCGTGATGGTCGGCGCCGAGGCCGAGTTCTTCGTGTTCGACAGCGTCCGTTTCGGCACCGGGCCCAACTTCTCCTCCGTCCAGATCGACAGCGTCGAGGGGCCGGGCTCGAACCTGAAGGACTACCCCGAAGGCAACATGGGCCACCGCCCCTCGGTCAAGGGCGGCTACTTTCCGGTGCCGCCGGTCGATAGCGAGAGCGACCTGCGCGCCGAGATGCTCAGCAGCATGGGCGAGATGGGCTTGCCGATCGAGAAGCATCATCACGAGGTGGCGCAAAGCCAGCACGAGCTCGGCACCAAGTTCGGCACGCTGCTGACGATGGCCGACCAGATGCAGATTTATAAGTATTGCGTGCACAACGTCGCCCACAGCTACGGCAAGACCGCGACGTTCATGCCCAAGCCGATCTACGGCGACAACGGCTCGGGCATGCACACCCACTTGTCGATCTGGAACGCCGGCAAGCCGCTATTCGCCGGCAACGGCTATGCCGACCTATCCGAGACCTGCCTTTATTTCATCGGCGGCATCATCAAGCATGCCAAGGCCTGCAACGCTTTCACCAATCCGAGCACCAACAGCTACAAGCGGCTGATCCCCGGGTTCGAGGCGCCGGTGCTGCTGGCCTACTCGGCGCGCAACCGCTCGGCGTCGTGCCGCATCCCCTACACCACCAGCCCGAAGGCCAAGCGAGTGGAAGTGCGCTTCCCCGACGCCACCGCCAACCCCTACCTCGCCTACACGGCGTTGCTGATGGCGGGGATCGATGGGATCAAGAACAAGATCCACCCCGGCGACCCCATGGACAAGGACCTCTACGACCTGCCGCCCGAGGAGCTGAAGGGCATCCCGACCGTCTGCGGCAGCCTGCGCGAGGCGCTCGGCGCGCTCGAAGCCGACCATAGCTTTCTGCTGGCCGGCGACGTGTTCAGCGAGGAGCAGATCCAGAGCTACATCGAGCTGAAGTGGACCGAGGTGTATCGCTTCGAGCATACGCCGCACCCGGTCGAGTTTGAGATGTATTACTCCGCCTAATTTCGGATCCGCCTAATTTCGGGCGTTTGCGAAACAACCCGGGCTCATTGAGAGCCCGGGTTTGTTGTTTGGTGATCGCCTATCCGCGCGTCAAAGACTGTCACAAATGGAAGCATTTGGTTAAATATTGAGCGAAACTTGCTTGTATTGTTGCTTAACGGTCACATTGAGCCTCAATGACAAGCGGTGCCCGTCTCAGAACATGGATACGAATTGAGATCGGCCGTGCGGCGTGGAAAGACTTCGCGCATGCACAATGCGCCCCCGATCCCATCCCGCCGTTCAGCCCGCCTCGGGCGCACCCTCGCGTTCGCCACCGCGGCCCTTGCGGCCGCCGTGCCGGCCCGGTCGCAACAGCCGAGTCCGTCGGCCCAGGCGCCTTCGCCCCAAGCGACGTCACCGGGCAATCCGGCCACTGCCCCGGACGAGAAGCCTTACGTGCCGCCGGCCAATTTCAAGGAATGGGCCAGCAGCATCACCTTCGGCGTGCAGGTGGAGGGCGGCATCACGGTCAACCCGCAAGATCCCGACCGGCACCGCAACTTCGGCAGCCTGACCACCGATAATGCGAACCGCCCGGTGCTCAACCAGGCGCTGTTCACCGTGTCCCGTGCGGTGGACCCGAAGGCCACCAGCGTCGATGTCGGCTTCAAGCTGCAAGCGATGTACGGCTCCGACAGCCGCATCTACCAGACGCTCGGCCTATTCGATCAGCTGATCCACGACCGCAACCAGATCGCCCTGATCGAGGCCAACGTTTCGGCCCGCATCCCGCAGCTGTTTGCAAACGGCATGGACATCAAGGCCGGATTGTATCCGACGCCGCTCGGGCTCGAGGTGATCGACCCCAAGCCCAACCCGTTCTACTCGCACAGCTACATCTTCAACTACGGGCTGCCGTTCAAGCACACCGGCGTGTTGACGACGTCGCACGTGTCGGACCTGCTCGACGTCTATTTCGGCATCGACACCGGCACCAATACCTGGCTCGCCTACGGCGCCGGCGACAACAACAACCGCCCGGGCGGCATTGCCGGCTTCGGGCTGAATTTCCTCGACGGCCGCCTGACGGTGCTGGCGCTGACCCATATCGGACCGGAGAACAGCAAGCGGAACACGCCGTTCGCCAACGACGCGCTGCGTTACTTCAACGACGTCGCCGTCACCTACAAGGCAACCGACAAGCTCACCCTGTCGGCCGAGCTGAACTACGTGAAGGACGATGGCTTCAACGCCGAGGCTTACGGCATCGCCGGCTATGCCGCCTATGCCCTGAGCGACACGCTGACGCTGAACGGACGCGCGGAGGTGTTCCGCGACAACAACAACTTCTTCGTCGCCAGCCCGGTCGGCGACCGCGACTTCATCAACCTGCAGCGCGGCGTGTTCTCGCGCTTCTATACCGCCAGCAAGCCGACGACCTACTCCGAGTTCACCCTCGGCGTGACCTACAAGCCGGGCTGGCTGCCGCCGGTGCTCAGCACGGCGCTGATCCGCCCCGAGATCCGCTACGACCGGGCGCTGAACAACTCGAAGCCCTACGGCGACGGCAACGACCGCGGCGCCGTTACGCTGGCCGCCGATTTCGTGCTCGGCTTCTGATCCACCCGATGGCGGCCCGGTCTGGCCGCCGCTTAGGCAGGGAAGACAGGCGATGAAACTGGTCATGGCGATCATCAAGCCGCACAAGCTCGACGAGGTGCGTGAGGCCCTCACCCCGCTCGGCGTCCAAGGCCTGACTGTGTCGGAGGTGAAAGGCTTCGGGCGACAGAAAGGCCAGACCGAGATCTACCGCGGCGCCGAGTATCAGGTGAGCTTTCTGCCGAAGCTGAAAGTCGAGGTCGCGGTCGCCGACGACATGGTCGACGCCGTGATCGAGGCGATCACCAAGGCGGCCCAGACCGGCAAGATCGGCGATGGCAAGATTTTTGTATTGGACATCAATCGGGCCGTGCGCATCCGCACCGGCGAGATCGACAACGAGGCATTGTAATGCGGTTCGACATGAAACGACTGGGACGGGCGGCGCTCTGGGCGCTGCCATTGGCGATGCTGGCACTTCCGGTGCTGGCGCAAAGCGCTGGCGGTGACGCGGCAGCGGGCACGTCGGCCGCGGCACCCGCGGCGGCCGCTGCGACGGCGGAAGCCAAGGTCGACACCGGCGACACTGCATGGATGCTGACCAGCACCGCGCTGGTGCTGATGATGACGATCCCCGGCCTCGCGCTGTTCTATGCCGGCATGGTGCGCAAGAAGAACGTGCTGGCGACAATGATGCAGTCGTTCAGCATCTGCGCGCTCGTCACTGTACTCTGGATGGTGGTCGGCTACAGCCTCGCCTTCACCAACGGCGGCCCCTACATCGGCGACCTGTCGCGGCTGCTGCTGCGCGGCATCGAGGCGACCTGGGACAAGCCGTTCACGCTCGGCGCCGGCACTGACAACAGCACGGCGAATACCATCCCCGAGACCGTCTACATCATGTTCCAGATGACGTTCGCGATCATCACCCCGGCGCTGATCGCCGGCGCGTTCGCGGACCGCATGAAGTTCTCCGCCATGATGGTGTTCATGGCGCTGTGGTCGCTGCTGGTCTACTCGCCCGTCGCCCATTGGGTGTGGAGCCCGTTGGGCTGGCTCAACGGCCTGGGCGCAGCCGACTTCGCCGGCGGCACCGTGGTGCACATCAATGCCGGCGTGGCCGGGCTGATGTGTGCGCTGGTGCTCGGCAAGCGGCGCGGCTACGGCCACGACAACATGGCGCCGTACAACCTCTCCTATGCGGTGATCGGCGCCGGGCTGCTGTGGGTCGGCTGGTTCGGCTTCAACGCCGGGTCCGCAGTTGGCGCCGGCGGCCGTGCCGGCATGGCGATGCTGGCGACCCAGGTCGCGACCGGCGGCGCCACCCTCGGCTGGGTGTTCGCCGAGTGGATCGTCAAGGGCAAGCCGTCGGTGCTGGGCGCCGTGTCGGGCGCCGTCGCCGGCCTCGTCGCCATCACCCCGGCGTCGGGCTTCGTGCTGCCCGGGCCGGGGCTGGCGATCGGCGTCATTGCCGGCATCGTCTGCTTCTGGTCGGCGACGTCGCTGAAGCACATGCTCGGCTACGACGACAGCCTCGACGCGTTCGGCGTCCATGGCGTGGGCGGCATCGTCGGCGCGCTGCTGACCGGCGTGTTCGCGTACGGGCCGCTATCGGCGACCGCGGACCATGCGGACGGCATCTATATCGGCGGCATGGATCTGCTGAAAGTGCAGTGCTACGCGGTGCTGGCGACGGTCATCTATAGCGGGATCGCCAGCTTCATCATCCTCAAGGTGATCGACCTGATCATGGGCCTGCGGGTCGAGGCCGACGAGGAACTCGAAGGGCTGGACGTGGTGCTCCACGGGGAGCGCCTTGGGTTAAGACGAACTGGGGCCGGCGGGCCCAGACTTGCCAAAGACTGGGGCCAGCGGCCCCAGACCCGCCGTTGATTACACGGGGTCCAGGGGCAAACGCTCCTGGACCCCTTGCCATTTAAGCGGCCAGCGGAGCGTCCCAGGCCGGGGCGAAGCCCGGCTTTACGAAGCGCTCGTCCTTCGGCAGCGCCTTGATCGCGGCCCGGTCGGCGTCGTCCAAGGTGAGCGTCAGCGCATCGAGGTTCGCCTGCTGGCTTTCCCGCCGCGACGCCTTCGGGATCGCCGCCACGCCTTCCTGCTCCAGCAGCCACCTCAGCGCCACCTGCGCCGGGGTCGCCCCGTGCTTGCCAGCGATCTCGCGCAACGCCGCATGCTCGGCCAGCCGGCCCTGCGCGAGCGGCGCATAGGCCACCAACGGCACGCCGAGTTCCTTCTGCGTGGACAGCAGCCGATCCTGCGCCAGCAGGACGTGATACTCGACCTGGTTGCAGGCGATCGGCGCCAGCCCGGCGGCCTGGTCCAGCATCGCGCTCGGGAAGTTGGCCACCCCGATCGCCCGCGCCCGGCCGCTCTCCTTGATGGCGAACAGCGCCTTCATCACCGCCGCCATATCCATCCCGGCGGCCGGCCAATGCACGAGGTAAAGGTCCACGTAGTCGGTCCCGAGCTTGCCGAGGCTCGCATCCGCCGACCGGTCCATCCGGTCGGGCGCCAGGTTCTCCCACCACACTTTGCTGGTGAGGTGGATGTCCGCGCGCTTGACCGAACTCGACGCCAAGGCCGCCCCAATCGCGTCCTCGTTGCCGTACATCTCGGCAGTGTCGATATGCCGGTAGCCGAGTTCCAGCGCCGACGTCACCGCCGCCGTGCATTGCTCGCCCGTCATCCGGTAGGTGCCGAGGCCGAGCTTGTCCATGCGCATGCCCTGCGCGGTGATCTGTTCCATGCGAACTCCTATCGCTTGCCGAGATCGACCAACGCGGCGAAACCGGTTTCGGTCCCGAATGCCAGCCGCGCCCCGTCCGGCGACCAGGCCAGCGCCGAGACCGGCCCGCGGCCGGGCGCGGCCCCAGGGCTGGCAATTGGCAGGATGCGCTCGGAAGCCACGTCCGCCACCACCACCAGCCCGTCCGAGAACCCGGCCGCCACCAGATCCTGCTGCGGATGGAACGCAACGCGGGTGCAGGTGACGTTGTCGCCGCCGGCGAGCTCGGTCGGCGCCTTACCCATCGGGCCGCCGCCGAAGAACGGCCACATGACGATGCTTTCCGCCCCCGAGGTCGCCAGCCACTTGCCGGTGCGGGAGAAGCTCATGCTCTCGGTCTTGGCCGGGTAGCCGCTCATGCGCATGTGCTGGCCGTCGGCCAGCCGCCAGCCGTGCAGCGCGTTCTCCTGCATCGCCGTCACCACCGCCTCGGTGGCCGGGTGCAGCACGACGCCGACATGGCTGCCTTTCCACTCGAGGGTGCGCGGGCTGTCCACCTTGGCGCCGACAAACCACAGCGTGCAGCCATTGTAATGCGACGCCGCCACCCGCTTGCCTTTGGCGTCGAACGCGATCCCGGTGACGGTGGACGGGTGCGGCAACTCCTTAAGCTTCCCGGCCGCCCCGAACACATGCACGGCCTTGCCGACCGCGCAGGCCATCAGCGCCGTCTTCCCGTCGCTCCATCCCGCCACCTGCTCGACCCATTTCGAGCCGAAGCGCGCCGACCTCCGACACCACCCCGGCAGCGTCGGTGCGCTGGAACCGCCCGTCATCGCCGCCCGTCATCCAGGCGTCGCCGGCGGCGGCCATGGACAAGATACCGCCGTCATGCGCCTCGACCCGGCGCCACTCGCCAACGGACGGCGCCACCCGCAGCGTGCCGTCGCCGAGCGCGAACGCCGCCGTGCCGTCGCGCAGGAAGGCGACAGCCACGACGAACTCCTCCAGATCGTGGCTGGTGCCGCGATCCTTCAGCACGAAGTCGGCGTCGGACACCCCCATGTCAGGCGGCGACCTGGCAGCCTTCGAACCCGCGGCGCAGTTGCGGGCGGTTCAGGTTGCGGCCGATGAACACCAGCTTGCTGCGCCGCTCGCCCTCCGGCCACGGCCCCACGAAATCGCCGTCCGCCATCATGTGCACCGCCTGGAAGGCGAAGCGCCGGTTCTCGTTGGGATAGGCCAGGATGCCCTTGGTGCGCAGCATGTCACCGCCCTTCTCCGCCAGGAGTGCCCCGATCCACTGGTTGAAGCGCTCCGGATCGAGCGGGCGCGACACCTCGAAGCTCATGCTGGCGATGTCGTCGTTGTGCTCGTGCGCGTCGCTCTCGAGGAACTCGGGTTCCCGCTCCAGCACGCGGGCCAGGTCGAACGCGCCCTGGTCGAGCACCTGGTCGATCGGCACCGCCGAGCGCGTCGTGCGGTGGATGCGGGCGAACTTGTTGATGCCGCGGACGCGCGCCTCGACCGCGTCGAGCTCCTCGGGGGTGACGAGGTCGGTCTTGTTCAGCACGATCACGTCGGCAAACGCGACCTGTTCCTCGGCCTCGTGGCTGTCCTCGAGCCTCGCTGCCAGGTTCTTCGCGTCAACCACCGTCACGATCGCATCGAGCCGGGTTTTGGCGCGCACCACGTCGTCGACGAAGAAGGTTTGCGCGACCGGCGCCGGGTCGGCGAGGCCGGTGGTCTCGATGATGATGCCGTCGAACTTGGCCCGGCGCTTCATCAGCCCGCCGACGATGCGGATCAGGTCGCCGCGCACGGTGCAGCAGATGCAGCCGTTGTTCATCTCGAACACCTCCTCGTCGCTGTCGACGACGAGGTCGTTGTCCACACCGAGTTCTCCGAATTCGTTGATCACCACCGCATACTTCTTGCCGTGGTTCTCGCTCAGGATGCGGTTCAGCAGCGTGGTCTTGCCGGCGCCGAGATAGCCGGTCAGCACGGTCACGGGGATCTGGGTCTCAGACATTCGGCGTCGCTCCTGCAATCCGGGCGCTCATATAGTGCCGGGTCTCGGCCAGACCCAAGCCCAGCAGCACGAAGAACCACCCGCTCTGCGGCATGGAGGTGAAAGCCGTGGTGGAGGCGACCGGCCAGACATGAAGCAACGCTGCCACGAATAGGCCGGCCCGCAGCGGCTCCGGGTTGTGCCACAAGCCCCGCCCCAACCGGGCCAGCCAGGCCGCAACCAGGCCCGTGAACAGCAGCAAGCCGGGGTAGCCGCCTTCGACCAGCGCTTGCAGGAAGAAATTGTGCGGATGCTGCACGCACATGGCAGCCCCGCCGCCTTCGCCGTCTATGCCGTGGAAGTAGGCGGGGTTGTCGCACTCGCGCCGGAACCCGTCGAACCCGGCGCCCAGAACCGGCGACGCCTCGGCGATGTTGACGGCACGGCGGGCGATCAGCCCGTAATGGCTGCGCGGGAAGTCTTCCATCTGCACCGAGAACTTGGTCACCAGCCGTTTGAACGTCGGCGGCGACACCGTGGCCGTGGCGCCGACCAGCAGCACCGCGAGCACCCCGGTCGCCAGCACGAAGCGGCGCAGCCTAGGCAGCAGCAGGGCCGTCGTCACCAGCCCCAGCCCGGTCAGCAGCAGCGGCATTCGCTGGCCGATCAGCACGACGGTGCCGACCGAACCCAGCAGCAGCAGCGCGCCCGCCCAGGCCCTCCCGGCCCGGGTCCAACGGTCCAGCACCGGCAGCACCGCGGGGAACAGCAGCCGCGACAGCGGCGCCGCGGCGCGCGGGTTCTCGTATGGCCCGGTCAGCTCGCCGTCCGCCCCCCGCCCGTAGCCGAACAGGTTGCGCCCGGTCGCGAACTGCAGCGCGCATTGCAGCGCGATGTAGAGCGCCGCCCAGCGCAGCAGCCGGCCCAGCCAGGTCCGCACCCAGCCGTCGCGCAGCGCCCAATGCTCCAGCGCCGCCACCGCCAGCGGGAACCGGCCCGCCCCCAGCGCCTGCCCAGTGTCGGCGACGCCATGCGGCAGCGAGCACACCACCACCCAGGCCCACCACAGGACGCCGAGCCGGACCCACGCCTGCCGGAGCCAAGCCCAATCCCGCCGCATCCACGACTGCAGAAGGAACAGCAGGCCGAGCGCCACGAACAACACCTCCGCGAACACCCGCCCGTGCAGCAGGAACAGAGGCAGCAGCAAGGCGAGCCAGATCCCCGCTCGATCGATCCATCCGAGCGCCCCGCCCACGCGTGGCGCCGCCTCCGCCATTCCGCTCACGCCAGCACCGCCCGTCGCCAGGCCAGCAGCCGCGCCGCCGCCTCGGGCGCCGCGAACCGCTCCGCCCTTGCCCGCCCGGCCGCCGCCAGCGCCGCGCGCCTCGCGTCGTCTCGCGCCAGCGCCGTAAAGGCGGCCGCCCAGGCGCTCGGGTCGTCCGGGTCGGCACCCAACCCGGCGTCGCCGGCGACCTCCGGCAGGCCACCGCGCGGGGCGAACACCAGCGCCGCGCCGCAGGCCATCGCCTCCAGCGCGACCAAGCCGAACGGCTCCGGCCAGCGGCTCGGCACCGCCACGATCGCCGCCCGGCGCATGGCCCCCAGCACCGCCTCGTTCGGCTGATGCCCCCGCAGCACCACCCCCGCCGCCGCCGCGGCCGGCCGCAACGCGCGCAGGAACGGCGTTTCCGGGCTGTCGGCGCGGAACCGGTCGGCGCCGATCATCTCCGCCCGCCATCCCGGCAGCGCGGGCAGCGCCTGGGCACAAGCGGCAACGAAGGTATCGGCGCCCTTGTCGGCCACCATCCGCCCGGCGAACAGGATCAGCCGCTCTCGCTCCGGCGGCGCCGGGTCAGGCAGGTCGATGCAGTTGTGCAGCACCGTCACGTCGCGCGCCGGTGCCGCCACGCCGTCCAGCATGCGGCCGCGCAGCCACGCCGACGACGTCGCCACGCCCGCCAGGCGCCGGAGCAGCAATCCCCGCTGCGCCGGACTGCGGGCGCCGCGCATGGTCTGCGGGTCGTTGTTCAGGATCAGCGTCACCGGCCGGCTGCCGCCGCCGC
The DNA here is from genome assembly GCA_963792675.1 of uncultured Alphaproteobacteria bacterium. GTDB lineage: Bacteria > Pseudomonadota > Alphaproteobacteria > Acetobacterales > Acetobacteraceae > JBBROS01. The sequence goes on along the minus strand of CAWBWT010000002.1, from coordinate 1,452,588 downwards.
ACAGCCGCAACGCCACCTCGGGCCAGTTGTGCACCTCGATTAATCCGGGCGCGATCCGCCGCACCGCCCGCGCCACGCCCGCCGCATAGCGCGCCGCACGGGAGAACCCCCAGCCCGGCTGCACCGAATCGAACCGAACGTCGGCGAACGGCGCCGCACAGGGCCGGCCCAGCACAACCCCCTCGGCCCCGGCCCGCACCAGCCGATGCACCAATAGCCCAATGGCGCCGACCGCTTCCGGAGAAAAGCCTTCTTTCGGCGGCAGGACGATTGCGACCGGGGCCGCTCCGCTCAACCAGCGCTCTCGTGCGCCCGCGGCACGCCTGCCAATTCATAGTGCGCGAGCCGCCACTCCACCGGCTCGGCGGCCGCCAGCGCGTACCATTGCTCCATCAGCGGATGGTGCCGGACGGCGTCGCAATAAGCCCAGCTGGCCGCGGACAGCTCCGGCCGGTAGGTCAGGAAACGGGTGACCACGGGCGCGAACATCGCGTCCGCCGCGCCGAACGACGTGCCGAACAGGAACGGACCGTCGGCGCCGAACGCCGCCCGGGTTTCGGCCCACACCGCCTCGATGCGGGCGATGTCGAGCAGCGCCTCCGGCGTGCGGCCCAGCCCGGCGGCGTAACGCCCCAACACCATCGGCATCGAGCTCCGCAGCCCGCGGAACCCGGCATGCATCTCGGCGGCGATCGAACGCGCCTGCGCCCGCGCCGCCCGGTCCTGCGGCCACAGGCCCGGCTCGTGCTCGGCGCAGTACTCGCAGATCGCCAGCGTCTCCCAGACGCGAACCCCGGCATGCTCGAGGTACGGCACCAGCCCGCTCGGCGAGGTGCGCGACACCAGGCTGCCGGGCTGCCCGCCATCGAGCGGCAGGACGACGTCCTCGACGTTGAGCCCGGCCAGCCGCACCGCCAGCCACCCGCGCAGCGACCACGACGAATAGCGCCGCGTTCCGATAAACAATCGGCCGTCTGCCATGCGTCCCTCCTGTTGCGGCGCGGACCATGCCACGCTTGCCCTGCGACGGGCAAAAGCGCGAGGATCGCGCCATGAATGAAATCAGCCGCCCCAACAACCTCGACGCCTATTGGATGCCGTTCACGGCCAACCGCGCCTTCAAGCAGGCCCCGCGCATGCTCGCCCGCGCCGAGGGCATGTTCTACTACACCAACGACAACCGCGAAATCCTGGACGGGACGGCCGGGCTGTGGTGCGTCAACGCCGGGCACGGGCGGCGCGAGATCGTGGAGGCGATCCAGAAGCAGGCGGCGATCCTCGACTTCGCGCCCTCGTTCCAGATGGGCCACCCGATCGCGTTCCAAGCCGCCGCCCGCCTGGCCGAGATCCTGCCGCCGCCGCTCGACCGCGTGTTCTGGACCAACTCCGGCAGCGAAAGCGCCGACACCGCGCTCAAGATCGCGCTGGCCTATCACCGCGCCCGCGGCGAGGCGCAGCGCGTGCGCCTGGTCGGGCGCGAGCGCGGCTACCATGGGGTCGGCTTCGGCGGGATCACGGTTGGCGGCATCGGCCCGAACCGAAAGCAGTTCGGCGCGCAGCTCCCCTACGCCGACCACCTGCCGCACACGCACGACCTCGCCCGCGCCTTTACCCGCGGCCAGCCCGACGACGGCGCCCACCTGGCCGACGCGTTGGAGAACCTGGTGGCACTACACGGCGCCGACACCATCGCCGCGGTCATGGTGGAGCCGGTGGCCGGCAGCACCGGGGTGCTGGTGCCGCCGAAGGGCTACCTCGACCGCCTGCGCGCGCTCTGCACCAAGCACGGCATCCTGCTGATCTTCGACGAGGTTATTACCGGCTTCGGCCGCATGGGCACCAATTTCGGCGCCGAGCGCCTGGGCGTCGTGCCCGACATCATGACCATGGCAAAGGGCCTCACCAACGCCGCCGTGCCGATGGGCGCCGTCGCCACCAGCAGCCAGGTCTACTCCGCCATCGTGGACGGCAGCCCGGCCGGGATCGAGCTGTTCCACGGCTACACCTATAGCGGCCATCCCCTGGCCGCCGCCGCGGCCATCGCCAGCATGGACTTGCAGCGCGCCGAGGACCTGCCGGCCCGCGCCGCGGCGATCGAGCCCTATTGGGAGCAGGCTGTGCACAGCCTGCGCGGCCTGCCGAACGTGATCGACATCCGCAACTGCGGCCTGATCGCCGGCATCGAGTTGCAGCCGCGTCCGGACAAGCCGACCGACCGCGCGGTGCGCGTGTTCCAGCGCTGCTTCGACGACGGCGTGCTGATCCGCACCACCGGCGACATCGTCGCACTGTCCCCGCCGCTGATCATCGAGAACCACCACGTGGACCGCATCGTCGACAGCCTCACGACCGCCATCCGCGCCGAAGCGGCGTGAGCCCGCTCGCGCTGACCGGCGTGAGCCCGCTCGCGCCCGACGGCACGCTGCGCGCCGGCGTCGTCCAGGCACCCACCGCCGGGGTGTTCTTCGTCGCCGTCGAGAACGGCGTGCCGCGCGGTGTTACCGTGGACCTGCTCAGCCACCTGGCCCGGCGTCATGACCTGCCGGTCGCGTTCACCGTGTTCCCCAACAGCGGCGAGTGCACCGACGCCGTCGCCACCGGCCGCGTCGACGTCGCCTTCATGCCGGTGGACGCCAGCCGCGCCGCCCGCGTCGCGTTCGGCCCGGCCTACTACCTGCTCGAGAGCACCTACCTCGTTACCGAGGCCTCCGGCATCCACACGCTGGACGACGTGGACCATGACCGGGTGCGCGTGGTGGGCGTTGCCGACACCACCACCATCCGCGCCGCCGCCCGCAGCCTCCGGCACACGATCCCGCTGCCGATCCGCGGCGTGGACGAGGCGATCGCCCGCTTCCGCGACGGCCACGCCGACGCGCTCGCGCTCAGCCGCGACAGCCTCAACCAGATCCTGCCGAGCGTGCCCGGCAGCCGCATCACCCCCGGCGGGTTCCAGCACACCACCATCTCGATCGCCGTCCCGCCGGGCCGTCCCGACGCCCTCGAACTCGCCGCGGCGTTCCTCGAGGCGGCGAAGGAGGACGGCACCGTCCGCGCCGCCCTCGACGCGGTCGGGCTCACGCAGGAGCTTGTTGCGCCCTGAACCGCAACGGCGAACCGCAACGGCGCCGCAAGAGCGTCGACATCGAAATGCCACCGAAGGAGACGCCCATGCCGCTCGACACCGACCGCCGTGCGCTGCTGCTGGCGCCGTTGCTCGCGACCCTCGCGGCAACGGCCGAGGCGAGCCCGCTCAATCCGGCGCAAACCATCATCCGCCCGCCCGCCGACCACCCATGGATCCCGAACAAGGGCTACCCCGAGCGCAGCGTCGACATGTGCCCGCTCACCGGCGACACCAACCAACCGGGCCTCTACTACACTCTCGTGCGCTGGTGGCCCGGCTACATGAGTGCGCCGCACACCTACACCACGGACCGCTTCTGCATCGTCGTGTCCGGCACCTGGTGGTGCAACAGCGGCCCCGATTTCGACCCGGCCGCTTGCGTCCCGGTCCAGGCCGGCAGCTTCGTCCGCCGGGTTGCGACCACGCCGCACTACGACGGCGTGATCAAGGCACACAACGAGCCCGCCATCATCGCCATTTGCGGCATCGGGCCGGTCAACTACGCCCTGACCGACCCGTCCAAGCCGGGCTGGCGGGCGGTGTGATTGCGGCTACTCCGCCGCGACCCGCTCCGCCTGCATCTCCGCCCAGACCGCGTCCAATCCCCGCCCGAACCGTGCGCACAGTTCCCGCGCTTCGGCCGCATCGAGGATCAGCGGCGGCGTGAAGGCGATGCGGTCGCCGATCGCCCGCACGATCAGGCCCTCCTGCTCGCATGCCGTCTGCACCCGCACGCCCATGCCGGCGGCGGCCGGGAACGGCTCCCGCCGGGCCTTGTCGGCCATCAGCTCGACGCCGGCGATCAACCCGACCCCGCGCACGTCGCCCACCAGCGAATGCCCGGCGAGTGCGGCCAGCCCGTCCAGGAACACCGGCGCCACCTCGCGCACATGGCCGACGATATCGCGCTCGGCGTATATTTTCAGGGTCTCGAGCGCCACCGCGCAGGCCACCGGGTGGCCGCCATAGGTGTAGCCATGCCCGAACGAGCCATTCCGCCGGCTGCCTTCCAGCAGCGCCTCGTGGATCCGCCCGCTGATCAGCAGCGCCGAGATCGGCTGATACGCCGCGGACAGCTGCTTGGCGCATGAGAGCATGTCCGGCTCGATGCCGTAGGTCTCGCAGCCCCACATCGAGCCGGTGCGCCCGAAGCCGCAGATCACCTCGTCGGCCACCAGCAGGATGTCGTGCCGGCGCAGCACCGCCTGGATCGCCGGCCAATAGCCGCGCGGCGGGGTGATGGCGCCGCCGCCGCCCTGCACCGGCTCGCCGAAGAAGGCGGCGATCGTGCCGGGCCCCTCTGCCTGGATCAGCGCTTCCAGGCTGTCGGCCATGCGCTGGGAGAACGCCTCCTCGCTCTCGCCCTCATGGTGGAAGCGGTAGTAGTTCGGGTTCTCGGTATGCACGAAGCCGGGCAGCGGCAGGCCGAACCCGGCATGCATGTGCGGCTGCCCGGACAAGCTGACCGAGGCCACGGTGTTGCCGTGATAGCCCCTGATCCGGCCGATGATCTTCCGCCGTTCCGGCTTGCCCTGGATGCCCCAATACTGCCAGGCCAGCTTGATTGCGGCGTCGTTGGCTTCCGAGCCGCTGCACTGGAACAGCACCCGCGCCATGGCGGCCCCGCCATGGCTGACCGGTGCGATCGCCAGCAGCCGCTCGGCCAAGTCCACCGCCGGCTCGTGCCCCTTTTGGAAGAAGGTGTGGTAGTACGGCAGCTTCAGCATCTGCGCATGCGCCGCGTCCGCCAGGCGCCGCTCGGAGAAGCCGAGGCTCGCGCACCACAGCCCCGCCATCGCCTCGATATACTCGCGCCCCTCAGTGTCCCACACCCGGCAGCCCTCGCCGCGGTCGATCAGGATGGCGCCCTCCCGCGCATGCCGGTCGAGGTCGGTCTGCTGGTGCACGAGGCTGGCGATGTCGCGGGCGTGGAGCGAGTTCGGCTGCATGCGGGACCTCCGGACGTGAGTAAGCGATGGCGGGCCTCAGCCCCTGCCCTGAGGCAGCGGCCCCCGTTCAGGCAGCAGCCTTGACCGCCACTCCGTCGAGCGCCTGGCCGAGATCGGCGAGGATATCGTCGATGTGCTCGATCCCCACGCTGAGCCGGATGTAGCCGGGGCTGACGCCGGTCGCGAGCTGCTCCTCGGCGGCGAGTTGGCTGTGCGTGGTGCTGGCCGGGTGGATCGCCAAGGTGCGGGAGTCGCCGATGTTGGCGACGTGGTACACCATCTGCAGCCGGTCGATGAACGCCCGGCCGGCATCGGCGCCGCCGGCCAGCTCGAAGCCCAGCAGCCCGCCATGGCCGTGCGGCATGTATTGAGCGGTCCGCTCCGCGGCGACGCCCTTGTGGTGCGCCGGATGGATCACCCGCGCCACCTCGGGCCGCTTGGCGAGCCAGTCGGCGACGATGCCGGCATTCTTGCTGTGCTCGCGCATGCGCAGCGGCAGCGTCTCGATCCCTTGCAGCGTCAGGAACGCGTTGAACGGGCTCTGCGACGGCCCGAGGTCGCGCAGCAAGGTCACCCGCAGCTTCAGCGCATAGGCGATCGGGCCGAGCGGCTTGGCCGCCTCCACCCACACCGCGCCATGGTAGCTCGGGTCCGGCCGGTGCATCGCCGGCTGCCGGTCCTTGTGGGCTTCCCAGTCGAAGTTGCCGCCGTCGATGACGACGCCGCCGATGCTGCTGCCGTGGCCGCCCATGTACTTGGTGGTGGAGTGCATCACCACCGCCGCCCCGTGGTCGAACGGCCGCACCAGCAGCGGCGCCGCCGTGTTGTCCATGATCAGCGGGATGCCGAAGCGGCGGCCGATGGCGGCGACCTCGGCGATCGGGAACACCTCGAGCTTCGGGTTCGGCAGCGTCTCGGCGTAATAGGCGCGAGTGCGGTCGTCGGTCGCCCGCGCGAACGCCTCCGGGTCGGCCGCGTCCACGAACCGCACCTCGATACCCATGTCGCGGAAGGTGTTGGCGAACAGGTTGTAGGTGCCGCCATACAGGGCGGTGGACGCGACGATATTGTCGCCCGCATGCGCGAGGTTCTGCACCGCGAGCGTCGTTGCCGCCTGGCCGGACGCAACCGCCACCGCGGCCACGCCGCCCTCGAGAGCGGCGATGCGCTTTTCCATCACGTCGGTGGTGGGGTTCATGATGCGGGTATAGACGTTGCCCAGTTCCTGCAGCGCGAACAGCCGCGCGGCATGGCCGGTATCGGCGAACTGGTAGCTGGTGGTCTGGTAGATCGGCACCGCGACGCTGGTGGTGGCCGGGTCGCTGCGCCAGCCGGCATGCAAAGCGAGGGTTTCGGGGTGGCGGGTTTCCATGGGGGTGTCTCCCGGGTTTTGCCGCAGCCTACATCCGGGTGAGCCGGCGAGCCAGCCGGTCTCGTCACCCAGGCGCCCGCCGGTCTCGTCACCCGGGCGCCCGCCGGTCTCCGTCACTAGACACCGGGCGTGCGATGACCATCATCGTCGGATGGCTCCGACCGGGGAACGCGTTTGAAGCACAGCATTGCCGCCAAGGCCCTCGCCGTCCTGCTCGCCGTGGGTGGTTCCGCCGGCGCGGCTGAACCGGCCGGCCCGCTGCCGCCGGTCGCCCCCGCGCCGACCGCGCCCCCGGGCGCCGCCACCGTCGCCGGCAACCCGGCGCAGGTGCTGCGGGAAACGCTGCCGAACGGCTTGCGCGTCGTGATCGTGCCGGACCGCCTGGCGCCGGTGGTCTCCACCCAGCTCGTCTACCTCGCCGGCTCCAACGACGCCCCGCCCGGCTTCCCCGGCACCGCCCATGCCTTGGAGCACATGATGTTCCGCGGCAGCGAGGGGCTCGACAAGGACCAGCTGTTCGAGCTCGGCGCCCTGCTCGGCGGCCTCTACAACGCCAGCACCGAGGAAACCGTCACCACCTACACGTACACCGTGCCGGCCGCCGACCTCGGCGTCGTGCTGCACATCGAGGCGCTGCGGATGAACGGCGCCAGCCTCACCCAGGAGGGCTGGGAGCAGGAGCGTGGCGCCATCGACCAGGAGGTGTCGCGCGACTTGTCGATGCCGACCTACAACATGTTCTCGCAGATCCAGGCGGCGCTGTTCAAAGGCTCGCCGTACGAGAACGACGCGCTCGGCAGCCGTCCCTCGTTCGAGCGCACCGACGCCGCCCTGCTGCGCCAGTTCTACGAGCGCTGGTATGCACCCAACAACGCCATCCTGGTGGTGGCGGGCGACGTCGATCCGGCGCAGGCGATGGGCCTCGTGCGCACCGCCTTCGCCGCCGTGCCGCGGCGCCCGGTGCCCAACCACGCGCCGGTGACGCCCGGCCCGATGACGCCGGCCACGCTGTCGATCCCGTCCAACCTGCCGGTCGGGCTGGCGGCGCTGGCGATCCGCATGCCGGGCTTCTCCTCGCCCGACTTCGCCGCCGCCGACATCCTGGGCGACATCATCGGCAGCCCGCGCGGCGACATGTACGCGCTGGTGCCGGCCGGCCGCGCGCTGCAGGCGCAGTTCGGCTTCACCGCCAAGACCGACGTCGGCATGGGGCTGGCAATCGGCGCCTTCCCCGCCGACACCGACCCGGCGCCGCTGCTGGCCGACATGCGCGGCGTGCTGTCCAAGATCGCGTCCGGCGACTTCCCGGATGAGCTGGTGGACGCGTCCAAGCGGCAGGAAGTGGCCCAGCTCGCCTTCGCCGCCGACAGCATCAACGGCCTGGCCCGCTCGTGGGCGCGGGCATTGTCGGTGCAAGGCCTCGACTCCCCCGAGGACCTGGCCCGCGCCTACCAGGCCGTCACCCCGGCCCAGGTGCGCCGCCTGGCCCGCCAGCTGCTCGACCCCGACGCCGCCGTGACCGCCATCCTCACCCCGCGCGGCGGCGGCCAGCCGGTGGCGAGCGCCGGGTTCGGCGGCGCCGAGACGGTCGGCACCCCGCCCGACCACGCCGTCGTGCTTCCGGATTGGGCCACCACGGCTTTGGCAGCGGCCAGCGCCGCCCGCGGCGGCGCGCCCGACACCGGCACCGCGCCCGACGTCACGGTCCTGCCGAACGGGCTGCGCCTGATCGTGCAGCCGGAGCATGTCAGTCCGACCGTCTCCGTGTTCGGCCGCGTTCGCAACGAACCGTCGCTGCAGGAGCCCGCAGGCAAAGAGGGCGTCGCCGAGCTGACCGAGCAGATGCTTTCCTTCGGTACCACGTCGCTCGACCGCCTGGCGTTCCGCCGCGCTATCGACGACATCGCCGCCCAGGAACATGCGGGCTACGACTTCTCGCTGAAGGTGCTGACGGCGCAGTTCGGCGCCGGCATGCGCCTGCTGGCCGACAACCTGCTGCATCCCGCCTTCCCGCCCGACGCGCTGCCGGTGATGCGGCGGCAGGCGGCGCAGAGCCTGGCCGGGCAGAAGACCTCGCCCGTCTACCTGTTCGACCGCGCCCAGCAAGCGGCGACACTGCCGGCCGGCGATCCCGCCTTGCGTGAGGCGACGCCGGACACTGTCAGCGCGCTGACGATCGACGACGTCCGCGCCTACCATGCCGCGTCCATGCGGCCCGACCTCGCCACGGTCGTCGTCATCGGCGACATCACGCCCGCGGCCGCCCGCGCCGTGGTCGAGCAGGCGTTCGGCGGCTGGCATGCCGAGGGCCCGGCGCCGAACGTCGACCTCCCCCCGGTCGCCCCCCGCCCCGACGCGGTCCGCGAGCGGGTGCCCGATAATGGCAGCCTGCAAGACCAGGTGGCGCTGACTCAACGGCTCGCTTTGCCGGTCGCGAGCCCCGACCGCTGGACCTTCCTGCTCGGCAACACGATCCTGGGCAACGGCTTTTCGTCGCGGCTTTACCGCGACCTGCGCATCCGCACCGGCTACGTCTACGGCGTCAGCAGCAGCCCCAACTTCATCCGCACCCGCGGCCGCTACACCATCAGTTTCGGCGCCGACCCGGCCAAGGTCGAGCCCGCCCGCAACGCCGCCCTGCGCGACATCGAGGACATGCAGAAAACACCCGTCGGCGACGCCGAGCTGACCCGGGCCAAGACGCAGATCCTGCGCCTGCTGTCGATGCAGCGCGCCAGCGTCGGCGCCATCGCCGGGCAGTACCTACGCCAGGTCGAGCTCGGCTTGCCGCTCAACCCAGAAGCAGCGGCCGCGGCGCACTACCAGGCGACGACGGCCGAGGACATCCGCCGCGTGTTCGCCCAGTATCTCGACACGAAGGCGATGGCGGAGATCGTGCGAGGCCCGCCGGCGGCGAACTAGGTCAGTCGGGTCTGGGGCGCTGCCCCCAGCGGGTTGAGGGCGGAGCCCTCAGCCTCCCCCCAGTTTCGCAAAAACCTGCCGATCCCGGTTCTCCTGCATCAGCGTCCGGAACCCGGGAAACGTCTCGAACCCCAGCCCGAGCGGCACCCCCGTCTCCTCGTCGGCCAACACGTCGCCGTACGAAGCACCGGAGAACTTCTCCCACTTGCCCGCCGGCTTCTTTGCCTCGACGTGCACCACCGTCGCCTTCAACACCATCCGCACCACGGCCTCCTTGGGCGAGCGTGGTTTCATCAGCGACGGGTGGCCGCCCGCCATCGTCCAGCCGTTGGCCAGTGCCCAGGCGGTCAGCTCGTCCTTGGTCATGCGGCTTTCTTGCCCTTCTTGGCTTTCGGCAGGTGCTTCGCCTTCGGCTCGTGCTTCGCCTTGCGCTCACGCAACTGGCTCGGCGCGGCGCCGCCTTTGGACCGTTCCAGCACGAACCGGGCGTAATCGTCCATGTCGCCCTCGAACGGCCGCACGGTGCCGTCGGCGGCGAGCCACAGCCGGTCGGCCACCAGCTCCATCAAGGAGCGGTCGTGGGTGATCAGGATGACGGCGCCCTCGTACTCGTTCAGCGCATCCAGCAACGCCCGGCGGCTGTCGATGTCGAGGTGGTTGGTCGGCTCGTCGAGGATCAGCAAATGCGGCGCCTGCATCGCCACCATGTTCAGCAGCAGCCGCGCCCGCTCACCGCCCGAGAGATTCTCGACCGTGGTGGATTGCTTGTCGAAGCCGATGCCGAACGACGCCAGGCGCGAACGGTAGGCCTGCTCGCTGTCCTCCGGCCGGGCCCGGCGCATGATGTCGAGCGGCGTGTCGGCCGGGTCCATCGCCTCGATCTGGTGCTGGTGGAACCAGCCGACCTGGATCCGCCGCTCGCGCTGGAATTTGCCTTGTGACAGCTCCAGCGCGCCCGCCGCCAACTTTGCAAAGGTGCTCTTGCCGGCGCCGTTGACGCCCAGCAGGCCGATGCGGTCGTCCACGTCGAGCCGCAGATCCATGCCGCGCAGCACCGGCGCGCCGTCCGCATAGCCGACGTCGGCGTGCTCGAGCCGCATCAACGGTGGCGCCAGGGGCCGCTCCGGCGACGGCAGCCGGAACGGCGCTACCCGCTCCTCGACCGTCAGCTCGATCGGCTCGAGCTTGGCCAGCCGTTTCATCCGGCTCTGCGCCTGGGCGGCCTTGCTGGCCTTGGCCTTGAACCGATCGACGAAGCTTTGCAGGTGCGCCCGCTCGGCGTCCTGCTTGGCCTTCGACGCCGACAGCAGCCGCGCCTTCTCGGCCCGGCGGCGCTCGAAGTCGTCGTAGCCGCCCGTGTAGAGTTCGAGCTTGCCGCCCTGAATGTGCAGGATCGCGTCCACCGAGTTGTTCAGCAGCTCGCGGTCGTGGCTGATGATGATCGCCGAGTTTGGATATTTCTTGAGTCGCGCCTCGAGCCACATCGCCCCCTCGAGGTCGAGGTAGTTGGTCGGCTCGTCGAGCAGCATCAGATCGGGCTCGGCGAACAGCGCGGCGGCGAGTGCCACGCGCATGCGCCAGCCGCCGGAGAACTCGCTCATCGCCCGGTCGAGGTCGGCGGTCGAAAAGCCGAGCCCGGCCAGGATCTCGCCCGCCCGCGCCGGCGCCCGGTCGGCGTCGATTTCCTCCAGGCGCATGTAGATGTCGCCGATCCGCTCCGGCTCGGCGGTCTCCAACTCGGCCAGCAGCTCGTGCCGGACCGTGTCGGCTTCCAGGATCGTTTCCAACAGCGTCACCGGGGTGGCCGGATGCTCCTGCGCGACCGACGTCACGCGGGCGCCGCGCGGCAACCCGATCTCGCCGCCATCCGGCTGCAGCTCGCCCAGGATCAGCTTGAACAGGGTGGACTTGCCGACGCCGTTGCGGCCGACCAGGCCGACCTTGGCATTGGCCGGCAGGGTGACGCTGGCGCGGTCGAAGAACCGCCGCCCCCAGGCATTGAACACGAGGCCATCGATTTGAAGCATCTTTTTACAAGCTTTGCTGCGAGTGCGAGATGGCGGTGTCTAGAGGGTTCAGGCGGAGATTGCGAGCAAACTGCGACGCGACGGGGCGGCAAGGCTGGGCTAGCCTTCCCGGCAAAGCCGAGGAAACCGCCAATGCCGATGTCAATGCCGATCCGCGCCGCCCGCCTGCTTTTGCCCGCCCTGCTGCTCGCCTCGACCGCGCACGCCGAGGTCACCGCGCTCGACATCACCGCGCGCGAGCCAGCCGTCGGCGGCCGCGGCTTCGGCGCTGCCGGCAGTTACGAAAAACTGACCGGGCACGCGACCGTTGCGCTCGACCCGGCCGATCCGCACAACGCCGTCATCAAGGACATCGAGCTCGCCCCGCGCGACGACCGGGGCCGGGTCGAGGCCACGACCGACATGGTGATTCTGCGTCCGGCGCATCCGAACGGCACGCTGCTGTTCGAGGTGCTGAACCGCGGCCGCAAGCTGCTGCCGGGCTGGCTCGACGACACCGACTCGGCCGCCAGCTCGCGCTTGGCAACTGCCGAGGACGCCGGCACCGGGTATCTGCTCGAGCAAGGCTACACCCTCGTCTGGGCCGGCTGGCAGCTCGACCCGCCGAAGGCCGCGCCCGGGGCGCCGAGCAACATGGGCATCGACGTGCCGGTGGCGTCCGGCCCGGCCGGCGTGTCGCGCGAGGAGCTGCAGTTCGACGGCACGCCAGGGCCGAAGCGGGTGGCGCTCAGCTACCCAGCCGCCGACCCGGCCGCCGCGACGCTCACGCTGCGGACCAGCGCCGACGCCCAGCCCGCCACCCCGGACGGCCTCACCTACAGCTTCGAGGACCCGTCCACGGTCCTGATCACCCCACCGCCGGGCGCGCCGGCGACGGACCTTTATACGTTCAGCTACACCGCGCGGGATCCGAAGGTCGCCGGCATGGGGCTCGCCGCCATCCGCGACGTCACCGCCTTTCTGCGCCGCGACGGCTCGGCTCGGAACCCGCTTGCCGCCGACGGCCGCAGCTCCATCCACCACGCCATCGCGCTCGGCATCAGCCAGTCCGGCCGGGTGCTGCGCGACGTGCTCTATTTCGGCATGAACCAGGACGAAGCAGACCGCCTGGTGTTCGAGGGCATGATGCCGATCATTCCCGGCGCCCGCCGCAGTTTCACCAATGCCCGCTTCGCCCAGCCCGGCCGCAACCCGGGGCCGCAATTCGATCGGCTATACCCGGTGCTGCAATTCCCGTTCACCTATCCGGTGCTGGACGACGCGGTGTCCGGCCGGCGCGACGGCATCCTGCTGCGGTGCCTCGCGACCAACTCCTGCCCGAAGGTGATCCAGGCCGATAGCGAGTTCGAGTTCTGGGGCAGCCAGGCGAGCCTGCTCGTGACCGACACCGCCGGCAACCCGATCGACATGCCGGACAATGTGCGGCTGTTCATGCTCACCGGCACGCCGCACGGCAATCTGTGGAACGCGGTCGCCACCAAACGCCCGGACTGCGCCTTGTGGCTCAACCCCAACAACGGCGCGCCCAGCCTGCGCGCGCTGCTGGCCGCGATGCAGCGCTGGGTCGAGGACGGCGTCGCCCCGCCCGCCAGCCGCTACCCGTCGCGTGCCGCCGGGACCTTGGTGCGCGCCGACGAGGCCTACCCGGCGATCCCGGCGCTCGGCTACCACGAGCAGCAGATGCGGGCGCAATGGATCGTGCAGACCCCGGCCGGCCCCGAGGCGCGGGCCGACTACCCGCTATTCGCGCCGCGCGCCGGGCTCGACGGCAACGCCGTGGCGGGCATCCGGCTACCGATCATTGCGGCACCTCGCGCCACCTACACCGGCTGGAACCCCATCGCCGGCGCCGAGGGCGCGCAGGACCTCTGCACCCAGATGGGCGGCGTGCTGCCGTTGCCGGCGCACGCCACGCCCGACGATCCGCGGCCGCCGCTCGACCGGCTGTATCCGACGCCGGACGCCTATGTGGCGGCCGTCCGCGCCGCGGCCGATGAGCTGGTTGCTGGGCGGCTGCTGCTGCCGGGCGATGCCGCTGCCATGGTCAAGGCGGCGCAGGACGGAACCTTGGCGAAGCTGGGCGCGCTGGCGCCCTGAGCACCTACTCCGCCGGGCAGATCTTCAACGGGATCGCCCGTTCGGGCGTCTGATGCGTGCCGGAAATGCAGGCCGCCCCGGGCTTCGGCGCGAGCGGCTTGTCGGACCCGGCCGCCAGCAGCGCCTGCTGCACGTAGCCGGGCGCCTGATCGCTCAGGACGCGGCACCAACCGCCGTCGCAGCCCAGCACGTCCACCCGCCAGCCGCCGGGCAGCTCGTCGATCACCTGCGACGCCTCGCTCGGTGCCGAACGCAGCCAGGTCGCGTAGGTCACCACCATCGGCGTCGCGGCGACCGCCGGGACGGCGGCCAGCGCCAGGACCCCGGCCAACAAACCTGCTCGCGGCATCATCCTCACTCCTACGTCAATTGATCCTGACAACTTCGAGTGTCAGCTTAGATTGACAGCTCGGAGGCCGGATATGTCGATGCTGAGTTTCGAACGCAAGTACCGGGTTCCGGGCGGGACGTTGATCGGCGGCAGCCTGTTCGATTTCTGGGTCGGCCCGTTCTACGTCGGCTTCTTCGGCGTGACGTCGGCGGCGTTCGCGCTGCTCGGCACCACGCTGATCTTCTACGGCGCGGCACTCGGCCCGACCTGGGCGCCGTTCCGCATCAGCATCGCGCCGCCCGACATCTCCTACGGCCTCGGTTGGGCGCCGCTCAAGGAAGGCGGGCTGTGGCAGATCATCACCATCTGCGCGATGGGCGCGTTCTGCTCCTGGGCGCTACGGCAGGTGGAGATCTGCCGCAAGCTCGGCATCGGCTACCACGTACCGATCGGCTTCAGCGCGGCGATCTTCGCCTATGCCTCATTGGTGATCTTCCGGCCGTTCCTGCTGGGCGCCTGGGGCTACGGCTTCCCGTACGGGATCATGAGCCACCTCGATTGGGTGTCGAACGTCGGCTACCAGTATCTGCACTTCCATTACAATCCCGCGCACATGCTCGCGGTGACGTTCTTCTTCACGACGACCTTCGTGCTCGCCTTGCACGGCGGCGAGATTTTGGCGGCGGCCAATCCCGGCCATGACGAGCCGATGAAATACGGCGGGCACGAGAGCGTATATTTCCGCGACACCATCTACTACTCCATCGGCGAGCTCGGCATCCATCGGCTCGGCTGGTTCCTCGCCATCAACGCCGGGCTGTGGAGCGCTGTCTGCATGTTGATCTCCGGTCCGTTCTGGACCCGCGGCTGGCCGTACTGGTTCGACTGGTACCTGAGCCTGCCCGTCGCCGACCCGTTCACGCTGGGCTGAGACGATGGCAACCTACGAATCGCTGTTCACCGCCATCGAGTTGCGCGGCCCCGAAGACCCACCGATCCCCGAGCCGCCCGGCGGCTTCCCCCGCATCGGCCCGGTATACGACAGCCGTTGGCTCGGCCGCATCGGCGAGCGTCAGCTCGGCCCCACCCAGCTCGGGCTGCTCGGCCTGGCGTCGATCGCCTGCGGCTTCGCGGCAATCGAGATCATCGGTCTCAACATGTGGGCGTCGGTTGATTGGAGCCTCTACCGGTTCATCAAGTTCCTCCCGTTCCTGGCGCTGGAGCCGCCATCGGCCAAGTACGGCCTCGCACTGTTCCCGCCGCTCAACGAGGGCGGCTGGTACCTGATGGCCGGGTTCTTCCTGACGGCCTCGATCCTGCTCTGGTGGGGCCGCATGTACGGCCGGGCTCGGGCGATCGGGATGGGGACGCATATCCCGTGGTCGTTCGCTTCGGCGATCTGGCTCTATTTGGTGCTCGGCTTTATCCGGCCGCTGCTGATGGGAAGCTGGTCCGAGGCGGTGCCGTTCGGAATCGTGCCGCACCTCAACTGGACCGCGACCTTTTCGGTCCGCTACGGCAACCTGTTCTACAACCCGTTCCACATGCTCTCGATCACCTTCCTATACGGGTCGGTGATGCTGTTCACCATGCATGGCGGCACCATCCTGTCCGTCGCCCGGTTCGGCGGCGAGCGGGAAACGCACGAGATCGCCGACCGCGGCACCGCGGCCGAGCGCGCCGCCCTGCTGTGGCGCTGGACGATGGGCTTCAACGCCACCTACGAGAGCGTGCACCGCTGGATCTTCTGGTTCGCGACCCTGACGACCTTGGCCGGCGGCATCGGCATCCTGCTGACCGGGACGGTGGTGGACAACTGGTATCTGTGGGGCGTGAAGCACGGCATCGCGCCCGAATACCCGAGCCTCTACTCCTTGCCGCCGACGCCGCCCGACGCCTTCCACGACTGGACCAAGGCGCTGCGATGAGGCTGTCCACCGTCATCGCCGCCGCGGCGGCCGCGGGCACGCTGTTCGTGCTCGCCGTGCCGCGCTGGCACCGCCCGGTGCCCGGCACCCAACTCGGCTTCCGCGCCAGCTCGATGATCCAGTGGGCGCCGACCGAACCCGTCTCGATTGCGTTCAACGCACCGCCGAAACCGGTTCCGCCGGACCGCTTCGGCGTCGAGCAGGCGGCGCTCGACGACAACCGCCCGGCAACGGCCGCCTACCCGGGCGTGCACGTGCCGGACGGCACCACCGCCGGCGAGTTCATGCGCCTGCAGGTCGCGTTCACCCAATGGACGGCGCCCGGCCAGGGCTGCGGCTTCTGCCATGCCGGGACCGACTGGAAGTCGGAGGCGAAGCCGCAGAAGCAGGCGGCGCGGGTGATGACCGACATGGTCCGCAGCCTCAACACCGATTGGAGCCAGCACAACGCCGAGGCCGGGGTCACCTGTTATTCCTGCCACCGCGGCCAGAATGTGCCGCCGATCGCCTGGTTCCCGCGGCAGGCGCCGCCGCCGCGCCCGTTCGTCGCCAAGTCCGAGGACTGGAACTACGCCGCGACAGCGGTGCGCGACTTCTTTCCCGATAACGGCTACGCCGAGTATCTGCTGCAGGCGACGCCGGGCCACGCGCAGGCCAACACGGCGCTCGCCACCACCGGCCCGCAATCGCAATACGTGTTCACCCGGCTGTACGAATACATGATGCAGATGAGCGACGGCATCGGCGTCAACTGCGGCTACTGCCACAACTCGCGCGCTTTCTTCGACTGGGGCCAGAGCACGCCGCACCGCTGGATCGGCCTCAACGGCATCGAGATGACCCGTTCCATCAACCGCAACGTGCTGCTGCCGCTCGCGCAAACGATGCCGCAAACCAGCGAGGTCGTCGGCAATGCGCGCGAGCCGATCGTGCCCGGGCACGAGACCGGGCCGCAGACCGGCAACGCGCTCGCGATCTGCGCCACCTGCCATTACGGCAGCCCGAAGCCGCTCGACGGGCTCAACCTGGTGCATGACTACGAAAAGCTGCTGGTCGGCCCGCCGCTGCTGCCGCCGACGCAGCAGGCGGCCGCGTTGGAGGGACCGCGCTGATGCCCGAACATGACATCGGCCACATCACCGCCCGGCTGGCCGGCACC
The DNA here is from genome assembly GCA_963792675.1 of uncultured Alphaproteobacteria bacterium. Lineage (GTDB taxonomy): Bacteria > Pseudomonadota > Alphaproteobacteria > Acetobacterales > Acetobacteraceae > JBBROS01. The sequence goes on along the minus strand of CAWBWT010000002.1, from coordinate 1,435,676 downwards.
GTCGACACGGCCCAGGTCGTGCTGGTGTTCTTTATCGGCTTCGTGCTGGCGCTGTTTCTTTACCTGCGGCGCGAGGACAAGCGCGAAGGCTACCCGCTGGTGGACCCGGCCGGCGGCCGGGACCTGGTCGGCTTCCCGCCGGTGCCGCCGCCCAAACACTACAAGCGCATGCACGGCGACATCGCCACCATCCCGCATCCCGAGGGCCGCACCGGATTGGCGCTCGAACCGCTGTTCCGCTTCCCCGGCGCGCCGTTCACGCCCACCGGCGACGCGATGCGGGACGGCGTCGGCCCGGCGAGCTGGGCGATGAAGGAGGACCGGCCGCTGCTGACCTGGGAAGGCCACCCGCAGCTGCAGCCGCTGCGCAAGCTGCCGGGCTGGGTCGTGGACCGGGAAGACACCGACCCGCGCGGCATGATCGTGCTGGACAACGAGGGAGCGCCGGTCGGCACCGTTACCGACCTGTGGCTCGACCACGGCGTGAAGATCCTGCGCTACCTGGAGGTCACGCTCGCGGTGCCGGGCGGCCCGCCGCGTGCCTTGATCCCGGTCTATTTCGTCCGCACCCGGGCGAAGGCGCGCGAAGTGCGGGTGCCCGCCCTGTCCGCGCGCCAGTTTGCCACCTTCCCGCAACTGCAGGCGTCCGACCAGATCACCGCCCGCGAGGAGGACCAGGTTGCCTCGTATTGCCAGGGCGGCCTGTTCTACGGCCGGCCTGGCCGTTTTGGAGCGTTCCGATGAGCCGCACCATCGACGGCCTGCCCGGCCAGCTGCCGCCCGGCGAGCACATCCTGTGGCAAGGCGCCCCCGCCTGGCGCCCGCTTGCCCGCCGGCTCTGCCATGTGCGGCCGGTGGCGCTCTACTTCTCCGCCCTGGCCGCCGGCGACCTGCTGCTCGAGCTGGCGGCCGGCACCCCCGCGATGCGCGCCGGGCTGTCCGTCCTGCCAGTGGTGGCGAGCGGCGTGGCCGTACTCGCTTTCCTCTACGGTCTCGCCTGGCTGGTGGCGCGCACCACCCGCTACACGCTGACGACGCATCGCCTGGTGATGACGCTCGGCATCGCCCTGCCGGCCACCTTGGCGATCCCGCATTCCGGCATCGCCCATGCCGGCGTGCGGCTCGATCCGGACGGCAGCGGCGACCTGTCGATCCAGACCAAGCGGGGCTACGCTGTCGCCATCCACCGCGTCTGGCCGCATGCCAGGCCGCTGCGCTGGCGCCGGGCCGAACCGATGCTGCGCAGCGTCCCCGCGGCCGGAGTCGTGGCCGCCCTGCTCGCCCGCACCCTGGCGGCCGCCGAGTCGGACCGCTTGCGCGCCGGCCTGGCCGCGACGCCCGCCGGCAAAGCCATGATTGAGCCGGAGTTGTTGGCAGCCGATTGACGCCGGGCCATCCGGCGGGATAGCCCCGGTGGATGGGTAACACCGCCTCCCCTCCGTCCCAGCGCGCCGGGTCATTCCTCCGCTTGCGGGGGAAATCGTTCATGTCCGTCGTGCTCACGCCGGACCTGCCGCTCGACGCCTGGATCGCCCAGCTCGACGACCAGATCGCCCGCTCGCCGAAGGTGTTCGAGGGGCGTCCGGTGCTGCTCGACGTGTCGCTGCTGGCGGGCCACGAGGCGCATATCGTGGGCCTCGTGCGCGACCTCGGCGCCCGCGGGGTGCGGGTGATCGGCATCGACGGCAGCATGCCGCACGCGCTCGGGGCTTACGCCGCCGAGCTGCCGGCGATCATGTCCGGCGGCCGCAACGCGCAGATCACCGGGGGCGAGATCGCCGACCGGGAGCCGCGCGGCGGCGGCGCCACCATCGCCGCCGAACCGGCGCGCGCGCCCCCATCCGAACCCGCTTCGATCGTGATCGAGTCGCCGATCCGGTCCGGCCAGAGCGTCACCCATCCGGCGGGCGACGTGACCGTGATCGGCTCGGTCGCGTCCGGCTCCGAGGTGATCGCCGGCGGCTCGATCCACATCTACGGGACGCTGCGCGGCCGGGCCATTGCCGGGCTGCTCGGGCCCGGTCCGAATGGCGCCCGTCCGAGAATCTTCTGCCGCCGACTCGAAGCCGAACTGCTAGCCATCGACGGTGTGTACAAGACCGCCGACGAGATCGGGCCGAAGCTGCAAGGCCGTGCGGTGCAGGCGTGGCTCGACGGCGACGAACTGAAAGTCGCGGCGCTCGACTGAGCTCCTGCTAACGCCCTGCTTACAATAGGAGTTGAGACGGATGGTGGCAAAGGTCCTGGTCGTGACGTCTGGAAAAGGCGGCGTCGGCAAGACGACGTCCACCGCGGCACTCGGCGCCGCATTGGCGCAGACCGGGCAGAAAGTGGTGGTGGTCGATTTCGACGTCGGCCTGCGCAACCTCGACCTGATCATGGGGGCGGAGCGACGGGTCGTGTACGACCTGATCAACGTGACGCAGGGCGACGCCAAGCTGCCGCAGGCGCTGATCCGCGACAAACGGGTCGAGACGCTGCATCTGCTGCCGGCGAGCCAGACCCGCGACAAGGACGCGCTGACCAGCGAGGGCGTCGCGCGGGTGATGGCCGAGTTGAAGGAAATGTTCGACTGGGTGATCTGCGACAGCCCCGCCGGCATCGAGCGCGGCGCTCAACTCGCGATGTACCATGCCGACACCGCGGTCGTGGTGACCAATCCGGAAGTCAGCTCGGTGCGTGACAGCGACCGGATCATCGGCATGCTCGACAGCACCACCGCGCGGGCGAAGGCGGGCGAGCGGGTGTCCAAGCACCTGCTGCTGACCCGGTTCGACCCGATCCGCGCCGCCCGCGGCGACATGCTCAAGACCGAGGACGTGCTCGAGATCCTCAGCATCCCGCTGCTCGGCATCATCCCGGAAAGCCAGGACGTGCTGAAAGCCAGCAACGTCGGCAGCCCGGTGACGCTCGCCGACCCGACCAGCGCGCCGGCCCGCGCCTATATGGACGCGGCGCGCCGGCTGCTGGGCGAGAGCGTCAACATGTCGGTCCCGGGCGAGCGGAAGGGGCTGTTCGGCAAGCTGTTCGGGCGGAGGGTCGCGTGAGCATCTTCGATCTCTTTCGCAAGAAGGCCTCGGCACCGGTCGCCCGCGAGCGCCTGCAATTGCTGCTGGCGCATGAGCGGGTCGGCGGCAGCGACAACCGGCTTGTGGCGGTGCTGCAGGAGGAGATCCTGGCGGTGATCGCGCGGCACATGCAGATCGACCGCGACAAGGTCAGCGTGAAGCTCGGCCGCGACGATGCGGTGAACACGCTCGAGATCGACATCGAGATGCCCGGCCGCGCCTAGGCCTGACAAAGGCCCGGTGCCCGTCACCCGCCTTCAGCGCATCCGGCGGGACAGCAGCGCCATTCCGAACGCTGCCAAAGCCAGTAGCAGCAACGCCGATCGCAGGCCGGCGGCCTGCGACACGAGCCCGATCATCGGCGGCGTCGCCATCACCGCGCCGTAGCCCGCCATCGCCACCATCGATACGCCCGCCGCGCCCTGCCGCCCGGCCGCGCTGAACATGATCGGCACGATGTTGGCGACCCCGGCGCCGACCAGCGCGAAGCCCGCGATGGCCGGCCACAAGCCGGGCACCGACAGCGCCGTCAGCAGCCCGACCGCGGCCAGCAGGGCGCCCCCTGCCAGCACCCGGGTCGATCCCAGACGCTGCACCAGCACGCCGCCGGTCAGCCGAAACACGATCATCGCCCCGGCGAACACGCCGAGCGCCGTCGAAGCCAGCGCTTCCGGAACGCCGACCACCGTGCGCAGGTAAACGCCCGACCAATCCGCCGTCCCGCCCTCGACGGCGAAGCTCAGCGCGGCGATCGATCCGACGATGACGAGCGGCCGCGACGGCCAGGTATAGGCGACCGGCTGCTGCGAGCGCCCCCGCTCCTCCGGCAGCAGCAGAGCCGCAAGGCCGCAGACCGCGATCAGCAGCCCGGCCACCCCCAGCGCCCAGGGCAGCCACAAAAACGCCAGCACCCCGGCCAGCGCGGCGCCGAGCAGCTCGCCCAGGCTCCAGCCAGCGTGGAAGGACGACATGATCGCGGCACCCCAGCGCCGCTCCATCCAAGCGGCGTGCGCATTCATGCACACGTCGAGCAGCCCGAGCCCGAGCCCGAGCAGCACGCCGCTCGCCAGCAGCACCGGATACGACGATGTCAACGTTGGCAACGGCAGCGCCACCGCCAGCAGCAGCGCCGACAGCAACGATCCCCGCGCCGTCCCCAGCGGGTCGGCCCAGCGTCCGGTCACCAGCATGCCAACGACCGAGCCCAGGCTTACGCACAACAGCAGCAGGCCGAGCGCCGCGTCGTTCAACCCGGCCGCCTCGCGCAAGCGCGGAATGTTCCCCGCCCAGGCGCCGAAGGCGATGCCGTTGCCCGCGAACACGGCGGTCATGGCGAGACGCTCGGTCCAGGATCGATGAACGGGGTGCGGTTGCATGAGGCAGTCCTGCCACAGGGCCGGGCCGGGCGCACGCCAACCCGCCCGGCGCTGCGGTCACGTCATGCGGCGGCGAACTCGGCCGGCATCGGCGGGGCACCGCCTGCCTCGATCGCGGCGCCCGCCTCCAGCATCAGGTCCTCGCGATAACGGGCGCCGATCAGCTGCACGCCGACCGGCGCCGTGCCGACCATGCCGGTGCTGACGACGAGGCCCGGCATCGCCAGGATCGGCAGCCCGGTCTGCACCAGCTGCGCTTCCAGCACCCGCGCCCAAGCCTCCGGCCCCTGCATGTCCAGCCCGTCCGGGAACGGCAGCTCGCCGCTGACCGGGAGCAGCAGCAGCGGCCACTGTGCCATGAACCGGGTCCATTCGCGCACGACGGCGTTGCGCCGGGCCAGCGTGACCGGGATGGTGTCGGGGGGCAGGCTTTCGGCGAAGTCCTTCATGCCATGCATGACGGCAAGCGCGCCGGGATCGCCCTCGCGCTCGACCGCCGCCCGGAACCCGGCCCAGCCGTCACCGAGCCACAGCTTCACTTGCAGTTCGGTCGCCTCACGGAACCCCGGCGTGGCGCCGATCTCTTCCACCTCGTACCCGGCCGCCTGGAGCCGTTTAGCCGCATCCTGCAGCGCGGCGATCACTTCGGGCGCCACCGGCATGCCGTCCGGCCGCAGGCACAGCGCCACCCGACGCGGCGCCGGCGCTCCCTCGAACGGCACCGGCAGCCACCAGGGGTCGCGCGGGTCGCCCTGCATCATCGCCTCGAAACCGAGCTTCACGTCGGCGATCGTACGCGCGAGCGGCCCCGACACCGCCATCAATTGCGGTCCGATGCCGCGCTCCGGCCCGCTCGGGTTCCAGGCCGGCACCCGGCCGAGGCTCGGCCGCAGCCCGTGCACGCCGCAGGCATAAGCGGGGTAGCGGATCGAGCCGCCGATATCGGTGCCGTGGGCCAGATGCCCGATGCCGGCCGCGACCGCGCTCGCCGCGCCGCCCGACGAGCCGCCCGGGGTCAAGGACAGATCGCGCGGGTTCTTGGTCGCGCCGTGCAGCAGGTTGGAGGTGAACCAGCGCAGCGAGAAGGCGGGGGTATTGGTGCGGCCGAGAATGACGGCGCCGGCCCGTTCGAGGTTGTCCACCAACGGGTTGTTGTGCTCGGCGATCAGGTCCTTATGGCTCGTCAGCCCGTTGGTGGTGGCGTAGCCCGCTTGGTCGGTATTGACCTTGATCGTGATCGGCACCCCGGCCAGCGTGCCGGGATCATCGCCCCGGCCGATCGCCACGTCGATTGCATCGGCGCGGGCCAGCACGGCATCCGGGCGGTGATCGACGACGGCGTTGAGGGTGGGGTTGACGGCGTCCAGCCGGGCGAGCGCCGCACGGGCGGCGTCTCGCGCCGAAACCTCCCGCCGCTTGATCAGCCCGGCCAGCTCGCTCGCGGACAGGCGCCAGATATCGGTCATGAACAGCTCTCCGGATTGCCAGGAGGAAGCTTGCGGCGAACCGGGGAACCGGTCCAGCCCGCTACCGGGCGCCGACCTCGGCCAGCGGAACGTCCGCACGCCGTTCCGCCACCGGCAGGAACAGCGTCACTGCCGCGCCCTCCCCCGCTGCGCTGGCGATCGTCACGTGGCCGCCGAGCTGGCGCACGAAGCCGAACACTTGGCTCAGTCCCAAGCCGGTGCCCTGCCCCGATGGTTTGGTGGTGAAGAACGGCTCGAACGCCTTGCCGATCACCTCCGCCGACATGCCGGCGCCGTTGTCGGCCAGCTCGATGGCGACGAACAGCCCCGGCTGCGCCTCGGCATTGCCGGCCAGCGCCTCGGCCCCGAGCGCCACCGCCGTGGTCTGGATCACCAGCCGCGCTTCACGCCCTCGCGCCGCCATCGCATCGCGGGCGTTGATGGCCATGTTCAAAATCGCCGCCTCGAGCTCCGCCGGGTCGGCGACGCAGGTCGGCAGCCCGGCCGAAGGCTCGAACACGACCGTGACCCCCGGACCGACCGCTTGGTGGATCAGGCCGAGGAACTCGCCCACCACCGCGTTCGCATCCAGCGGCACCGGCTGCAACGGCTGCTTGCGCGAGAACGCCAGCAAGCTTTTGGTCAGCGCCGCCCCGCGCTGCACCGCCTTGATCGCGGTCGCCGTCAGCCGCGGGATTCGCTCGTCGTTCGACGACGACGCCCGTTGAATCAGCTCGAGATTGCCGAGGATGGCGGTCAGCAGATTGTTGAAGTCGTGCGCGATCCCGCCGGTCAGCTGGCCGACCGCCTCCAGCCGCTGCACGTGGCGCAGCTGCAGCTCGGCCGTTTGCCGTTGCCGGATCTCGTTCCGCAAGCTGGCCAGGGCCCGCTGCTCGGCGGCGGCCCGGCGCAGCGCCAGCAGCGAGGCGCCCGCCAGGAACAGCGCCGCCGTTGCCCCGACCGCGCCATACAGCAGCAGGTTGCGATACCAACGGTGGATCAGGACGGAGCGCTTGACCGAAAAGGCGACGTAGACCGGATAGGGGCCGACCCGGCGCACCGCCAGGTCCTGCACGGTGCCGTCGCCATCCGCCCGGCTGGACAGCGGGCTCGAGGGGCGCTCCGCGATCTGGAGCATGATGGGCGCGGTCGGCGGCAGCACGGCCGGTCCGCCGCGGTCCGGTCCTGCCGCCAGCACCGTGCCGTCCTCCCGCAGCAGCACCGCCGAGTGATCGATCGGCGGCGAGGCCTCGGCGAAGAACCGCTCGAAGTAAGCGGGGCTGATGGCGACGTGGATGGTGCCGTCGAACGACCCGTCGGCGGCCCGAATGCCCCAGCTCAGGGCGAACGACAGGCGGGCGGTCGCCACTCCCCGATAGGGCGCCCCGATGAACAGGCTGCGCGGGGAATCCCGGTGCACTTGGAAGAATTCGCGTCCGGCGATGTTGCTGCCCGGCGCCCAGGGCTGGCTGCCGGCACGGATGTTGCCGTCACGGTCGGCGATCCAGACCGAAACGAGCTGGTCCATCGGCGCCTTCAGCCGGCGCAGGAAGTCGCTGTTGGCCGGGCTCGAGATCGCGGTCCAGCTCTCGCCCTCGATCCGCTCGTCGACCTGGCCGATCGCGAGCTCGGCGGTTTCGAACACCTTGCGCGCGTGTTCCTGGAGGATCGCCGCGGTGCGCTCGATCGCGTCGTGGCCTTCCCGCAGCACGTCGGCGTAGTTCTGCCACGCCGCCGCGGCGAACAGGGCGGCCGGCACGATCAGCGAGGCGGCCAGCACCGCGTGGTGCAGCCGAACCGAACTCGCCACTTCCGACCCGCCATCGGCGCCGGTCATCGACCCGTCCTACATTGCCCCGCGCCCGGCTATGCACGTTCGCGGCAGATGCGACAACATCGGTGTCGGGCGCACCGGCCAAACAGGTCGCGACCGCGACGCCCGGCTTGAAACCCGGCCGGGGCCCGGCCTAGGTTTGCCCGTCGCAACGTTCCTGCCGCACCGTCCTGCCCATGCGTTGCGTTGCGCCTCGAGGAGTGGTCCCGATGTCGTCCGAAACCTTTGTCCTGCTCAGCGGCACCCTGACCTTCGGCGCGCCGCTGGTGCTTGCCGTCCACGAACTCATTGCGCTCCGGCGACGTCCGCAGGATGACGGCTGGGACCGCCGCACCGTCGAGCCGCCGCCGCCGCCCAAACCGTTGCCGGATTGCCTCATTCCGCGGCCGATGACTCGCGTGCGCGAACTCGAGGACGCGTGAGCGCGTAAGAGCGGCGGCGCGTCCGTAATAAATGGGCGCGTGCGATCCGATCCTGGCCGGTGGTCCCCACCGGCCGGCGGTCGGCCACGAGGTTTGATGACGCGGGCGGTCCGCTTTGGAGCTGGGGTTGATCACAAGGCGGACGTTGCTGGCAACCGGGGCCGGCCTGGTGGGGGCTGGCGTATCGACGGCGAGCTACGCCTTCGCGATCGAGCCCGGCATTCGCCTCGTGGTTCAGGAGTATTCGCTATCGCTGCCGGGCTGGAGCCCGAGGCCGCCGATGACGATCTGCATGGTGGCCGACATTCATGCCGGCGAGCCCTGGATGTCGCTTGACCGCGTCCAGCGCATCGTGGCTGCCGCCAACGAACTCAAGCCCGACTTGCACGTCGTGCTCGGCGACCTGCCGGCGCATTACCGGTTCGTGAGGCGGCGCGTGCCGATGCAAGACGTGGCCGCCGCGCTGGCGCGGCTGGACGCGCCGTTGGGGCGCTTCGCCATCCTGGGCAACCATGACTGGTGGGATGACTGGGACGCGCAGCGGACCAAGCAGGCGCCGGCCATCCACCGCCTGCTGGAGCAGGCCGGCACACCGGTGCTGGCCAACCGCGCAGTGACGCTGCCCCACGGGGAGGGCGTGTGGCTGCTCGGCACCGACAGCATGGAGGCGTTCGGCCGGCACCGGCGTGGCGCGGACGACCTTCCGGCGGCGCTGGCGCCGCTCGCGGCCGACGACCGGCCGGCCATCCTGCTCGCGCACGAACCCGACCAGTTCGACGCCGTGCCCGACCGCGTCGCCCTCACCTTGTCAGGCCACACCCATGGCGGGCAGGTGCGCCTGCTGGGCTATTCGCCGATCGTATCGTCGCGTTGGGGCAACCGCTACGCGTATGGCGTGGTGAAGCGGGCGGGCCGCCGAATGATCGTGTCCGGTGGCCTCGGCTGCAGCAAGATCCCGGTTCGGATCGGCGTCCCGCCCGAGTTGACGGTCGTCAAGCTCACCTGACAAATCCCAACAGCCGCCACGTCGCGCAACGCCCCGGCGCGCTTGAACCAGTACCATCGACCGCTTATGTTGCACTGCAACACGACTGCGGAAACGTCCTCCCCGACCACATCGCCGGCCTTTGCCGGCCAACAGGGATCAGGACCAATGACGACCTTCGAAACCATCGGCCACACTGCGTTGCAGCTTTACGACGCCGAACTCGTGCTGGCCCGGCGACTGCGCAACGGCCTCCGCTCGCTGCTTCGGGAGCAGGCGAGCGACGGCAGCCTGTCAGGTGCCAGCTTCACCGAACTCGAGCCCGACCTCGCCAAGGAATCCCGGCCCCGCTAGCCGGTCCGGCTCACACCCGGCCCGCCTTAGGGCCGGGTGCCGGAGCTTCAGCGCTGCATGCGCATGATCTGATCCATCGGCATCATGTTGTGGTTCAGGTGATCCATGATCCACAACGAGCCGCCAATCAGCAGGAACACGATCAGGACGCCGAATGCGAGCGCCATGACGTTGTTGGTGCTGTCCGGGCCGCTGGTGATGTGCAGGAAGAACACCAAGTGGACGCCCATCTGCGCCACCGCCAGCACGCATAGCGCGACCGGGATGCTCGGTGCCCACACCAGGTCCGTGCCGGCGACCACGAACGACACGATCGTCAGCAGTACCGCTAGGCCCAGCCCGACCAGGTAGCCGAGAAAGCCCTCGGCTTGATCGTCGCCGCCGCCGTGCTCGTCACCGGGCGCGCGGTCGGCGGCATGCGGGTCGACCCGTTCGCTCATGCGCCGGCTCCGATCAGGTAGACGATGGTGAACAGCGCCACCCAGATGATGTCCAGCGCGTGCCAGAACAGGCTGAAGCACAGCACGCGGCGCATGATGTCGTCGCGGAAGCCCTTGGCGAACACCTGCGCCATCATCGTCAGCAGCCACAGCATGCCGATGCTGACGTGCAGTCCGTGGCAGCCGACCAGCGCGAAGAACGCCGATAGGAAGCCGCTGCGCTGCGGCCCGGCGCCCTGCTCGACCAGACCCACGAACTCCCGCACCTCGAGCAGCAGGAACAGCGCCCCGAGCAGGCAGGTCAGCGCCATCGCCGCCTGGAACCACAAGGCCTGGCGACGCTGCGCGGCGATGCTCGCGACGCCGCATGTGAAGCTCGAGGCCAACAGGCAGGCGGTCTCGATGGCGACGTTGCGCAGATCGAACAGGTCCTTGCCCGACGGGCCGCCGTTGGTGGCGTCGAGCTGCACCACGTAGGTGGCGAAGAACGCCGCGAACATGATGATATCGCTGAGCAGGAAGATCCAGAACCCGTAGCCGACGATGATGCGCTTGGACGCCGGGCCGCGCTCACCGTGCTCGGCGTGCTGCTGGTGACCGTGCCCGCGATGGCCCAACCGGTACGGATCGGCCCGGCCCATCGTGGGCTGCAAGGTGCCGCTCATGCCGGGGTCGCCTGCAGGCGCTCCAGCGCTTCCTGGCGCGATCGCCGGTTGGCGCGGTCGATCCGCGCGACCTCCTCTGCAGGGATGATCTCCTCGGTGCGGTCACGCCAAGCGAACACCACGAAGGTAGCAAACGCGCCGACCCCGCCGGCTGCCACCATCCACCAGATATGCCAGATCAGCGCGAAGCCCATGACGGTCGCGAAGAAGGCGCAGATGAAGCCGGTCGGGCTGTTGCGCGGAATTTCGATCTCCTCGTACTCGGGCTCGTCGCGCAGACGCATCTGCTCGCGGGCGCGTTCCTTCACGCCCCAGTATGGCTCCTCGCCCTCGACCTTCGGCAGCACGGCGAAGTTGAACGCGGGCGGCGGTGAGGCGGTGGACCACTCGAGCGAGCGGCCGTCCCATGGGTCACCGAACACGTCTCGCAGCGACTCGCGCTGCCGGATGCTGACCACGAGCTGCGCCACTTGCAGCATGATTCCGGTCAGGATCACCAGCGCACCGACCATGGCGATCCAGAGCCAAGGACGCCAGGACGCGACGTCGTAGTGCTGCAGGCGCCGGGTCATGCCGTGCAGACCGAGCACGTAGAGCGGCATGAATGCCAGGTAGAAGCCGACCAGCCAGCACCAGAACGAGGCCCGGCCCAGCCCGTCGTGCAGCTTGAAGCCGAACGCCTTGGGGAACCAGTAATTATAGCCGGCAAACGCTCCGAACAGCACACCGCCGATGATGACGTTGTGGAAGTGCGCCACCAGGAACACCGAGTTGTGCAGCACGAAGTCGGCCGGCGGCACTGCGAGCAGCACGCCGGTCATGCCGCCGATCACGAACGTCACCATGAAGCCGATCGAGAACAGCATCGCGGTCGAGTAGGTGACCCGGCCACCGTACATCGTGAACATCCAGTTGAAGATCTTCACCCCGGTCGGCACCGCGATGATCATCGAGGTGATGCCGAAGATGGCGTTGACGTCGCCGCCCGCGCCCATGGTGAAGAAGTGGTGCAGCCACACGGTGAAGGCGAGCACGAAGATCGCGAGCGTCGCCAGCACCATCGAGCGATAGCCGAACAGCGGCTTGCGCGAGAAGGTCGACACCACCTCGGAGAAGATGCCGAACGACGGCAAGATCAGGATGTACACCTCCGGATGGCCCCAGGCCCAGATCAGGTTCATGAACATCATCACGTTGCCGCCGCCGTCGGCGGTGAAGAAGTGGAAGCCGAGATAGCGGTCCAGCGACAGCATCGCGAGCGTCGCGGTCAGGATGGGGAACGAACCAACGATCAGCAGGCTGGACGTCAGCGACGTCCAGCAGAACATCGGCATGCGCAGATAGGTCATGCCCGGCGCGTGCATCTTCAGGATCGTGGTGACGAAGTTGACCCCGGTCAGCAGCGTGCCGACACCCGAAATCTGCAGCGCCCACAGGTAGTAATCGACGCCGACCCCGGGCGAATACGCGAGCTCCGACAGCGGCGGATAGGGCAGCCAGCCGGTGCGGGCGAACTCGCCGACCACCAGCGACAGGTTGACCAGCAGCGCGCCGGTCGCAGTCAGCCAGAAGCTGACGGAGTTCAGCGTCGGGAACGCCACATCGCGGACGCCGAGCTGCAGCGGGATGACGAAGTTCATCAGCCCGATCAGGAACGGCATGGCGACGAAGAAGATCATCAGCGTGCCATGGGCGGAGAAGATCTGGTCGTAATGCTCGGGCGGCAAATAGCCGTCCGACTGGAATGCCACGCTCTGCTGCGAGCGCATCATGAGGGCGTCAGTGAAGCCGCGCAGCAGCATCACCAGCGCCAGGACCGTGTACATGATGCCGACCCGCTTGTGGTCCACGCTGGTGATCCACTCGCGCCACAGGTACGGCAGGTATCCCTTGACCACGATCCAGCCGAGCGTGCCCATGACCACCACGCCGACCAGGGCGGCGGCGACAAGGGGAATGGGCTGGTCGAACGGGATCGCCGACCAGGTTAGCTTGCCTAGCATCTACTGCTCCGTCCGGTTCGAGACGTCGGGTCCTCGGATACCCGGCCTGCGGGCCGGGCGCCGGCGGGATCTCCTGGGTGACGATCTGGTTGAACAGCGCCGGGTCGGCGTCGCGGTAGGTGAACGGCACCACCCGCATGCTCTGCTTGGCAAGCTGATCGTAGCTCTTGCGGTCGAGCGCGTCGCCGGCGCCGCGGGTTTTCGTGACCCAGGCGTCGAACTCTGCCTGGGGCAGGGCATGCACGTCGAAAAACATGTCGGAGAAGCCGTCCCCGCTGTAATGCGCGGAGATGCCGGGGAAGGTTCCGGGATGGTCAGCGATCAGGTGCAGCTGCGACGCCATGCCGCTCATGGTGTAGATCTGGCTGCCGAGCTGCGGCACGAAGAACGAGTTCATCACGCTGGCCGAGGTCAGGGTAAAGTGGATCGGGACGTTGGCCGGCACGGTGAGCTGGTTGACCGACGCCACGTGCTGGTCCGGGTAGATGAACAGCCACTTCCAATCGAGCGAGACCACCTGCACCTCGAGCGGCTTGTTGTCGGAGGCGAGCGGCTTGGCCGGGTCGAGGTCGTGCGAGCCGATCCAGGTCACGCCGCCCAGCAGCATGACGGTAAGCGCCGGCACGCCCCACACCACCAGCTCGATCTGGCCGGAATAGGTCCAATCCGGCAGGTACTTCGCACGCGCGTTGTCGCTCCGGAACCACCAGGCGAAGACGAGTATGCCGACGATCGTGGGCACGACGATGGCCAGCATGATCGCCAGCGAGTCGATCAGGATCTGCCGCTCGGCGACCCCGACCGCTCCCCGCGGGTCGAGTACGCCTTGGTTGCAGGCCGTAAGCATCAGCGGCAGCAGCAGAGCCGGCCGAACGCCGAACGCGGTCCGGGCGCGAGGCCGTCCCGATTCGCCGCGGCCGCGATGCAAGCAGGATCGGACCGACGGGCGATTGTGTGACAAGCCATGCTCCTTGCGTCGATCGGACGCTTCTGTGGCGGAAGCTTGCCACGAGCGCCATCCAGACAAGACCTGCTTACCTGAAGAATCGCCGTCAGTTGATCGGCATCGCCAAACCGCAAACGATCGATCGAGCCGCCCCGGCGCGATTTGCACGGCGCGCCCGGTCAGGAGTGATGCACGTACCGGAATATGTCGGCGAAGGCCTGAAGTGAGATTGGCAGCACGAGCGCACCGAACGCCACGGCGATGATGAGCAGGCAGACCGCATTGTCAGACGGCTTGTCCGGGTCTGGCTGCGGGCGTCGATCGGAGAAGTCGGTTCCGTCGAATGGCATCGGAGCGTCCTTGCTGATGCCCTACGATATCGAGGCACGGCGGACCCCTGCAATGCCGACGAGTGCGGCGCCGTCAAATCCAGTGCGCCGGCACCCAGACCGAGTTCCGGCCATCGCCTCGCCACTGGCCATCCTGCCAGACGATGCCATGGCCCGCGCTGCGGACCCATAGGCCGGGAACCCACAGGTAAGCCGTTCCGGTCCAGTCATAGTGCCCCGGCTGCCAAGTCACCGTCTCCTCCGAGGCGGGCGGAAGCGGGATCCGTTCGGTCGGCAACGGCGGTTTGGGAGGATGACTGGAGGTCACGGATGTACAACCGACCGTTAAGCATTGAATAACTGTCAACATCATCATGACAGGCCGCACGCCGGTCTCCCTGTTCTCACGGCCACATCATGCCGATGCTTCGATGCATCATCAACGTCACATCGGATCGGCCCGGCAGTTCGGCGGCGCGCGCATGAGCCAGCGGGTTAGCGCTGCACCTGTGTGACATGGGCCAGCGCGTTCCGCATTCCGGCCTCGGCGATCTGCTTCATCGCCTCGTTCGGCGCCTGATCGGCCGACATGCGGTACCAGCGGATCGCTTCCGACTGATCCACCGGCATGCCGATGCCGTGCTCGTAGCAATAGGCGAGGTCTGTACTGGGCCAGCGGGTTGCCTTGCAGCGCGGCCTGGCGGAACAGCGCCGCCGCCTCGCTGGACGCCGCCGGGTCGCGCGACAGCAGCGCCTGCTGGGCCTGCTGGAAGGCGACCATCCCGGTTTCGTCGCGCCGGGCGGTGCCGGGCTCCCGACGCACCTCGCCCGCATAGGGCTCGCCGAGCCGCCGCAACTTCATCCGCGCCGCATCGACGCCATGCCCGGCCGCCGCGCGATACAACCGCACGGCTTGGGACCGGTCGGCCGCGATGCCGGCGCCGGTTTCCCGCATCATCGCGAGGTTGTATTCGGCCCGGCCGAACCCCTTGGCCGCGGCCTTGGCATACCATTGTGCCGCCAGCGACGGGTCCGCCGCCGCGCCCCGCCCGGCATCGTACATCACGGCCGTGTCGAACATCCCGATCACGTTGCCCCCCGCCGCGGCGCGCTTATACCAGTCCAGGGCCTGGGTGAAATCCTGCGCCACGCCCAACCCGGTGTCGTTCAGCGCCCCGAGGTAAAGCGCCGCTTCCGCATCGCCGCCCGCTGCCGCATCACGCCATGCTTGCACCGCCTCGGCAAAATGTCCGGACTGGAACTGCGCCAAGCCTGCCGCGGTGTCGGCGCGGGCGGGCGACGTTAGACCGCCCAGGGTGCCAGCAGTGATGCAAACCGGCAGCGCGACCGACTGCAGCAGCCTCATCACGCGCTGTTGCACGCGGCGGTGCAAACTTCCGCGGTCGCAACCGTTGGCGAACAATCGCCTCTCCGTCCTTATCATCAACCCAACCCCCGGTTTTCAACGATCGTTCTCTCGAGCCCGCCCGGCCGGCGGCCGATCGAACGGGTGACAACGCACCATCAACAACTCCGAACGGAGGAACACCACAGATGCAGTCTTCACGACCACTTGCAGTTCTCGCGGCCGTGGTCGCCCTGTCCGCCTGCGCCCAACGGCCGCCGCCAGCCGCCGAGCCGCCATTGGCCACTCAGCCGAGCGTCGGGCAGGAAGTCGGCGCCGTCGCCCAGAACAAGGTGGAGATCACCTTCGCGCCCGGTTCGGCGTCGCTAACGCCAGCGGCCGATACCCAGTTGGACCTGGCCGCCCGGCTGTTCCGAGACGTGAACCCGGTGGCGATGTTCTCCATCGGCTATACCGATCCGGTCGGCGACGAGTTCCAGAACATCCTTCTGTCCGCCCGTCGTGCGCAGGCGGTCAAGCGGGGTCTGGTTGCCCGCGGCATCCCGCCCGACCGCGTGCGGCTGCAAGCGTTGGGGTCGTCGGACCCGGCCAACGCCTCCAACCCGACCGCGCCGGAGAACCGCCGCGTGGCGGTGCAGTGGCGCATCCTTTGAGCACCTGACCGGCTCGCAGCCCGGATTGGCGGGTCCGGGCCGTCGCTACGGCTTGTGCCACCCATCCGGAGGAGTTGGGAACACCACCACCACGCCGGGCCGGATCGGGTGCGGGTTCGCCTTCTCCAGGTCACGGAACGGCGGCGGCCTCGAACCCTCGTAAACCGACCGGTACAGCCGCTGGAGGGTGTCGCCCTCGCGCGCCACCAGCAGCAACCCCGGTCCTCCGAGCGTCGCGCCGGGCATATCCGCGCGTGGCGCGGGCGTAAGCATCGGTTCAACCGGCAGCGGCTCCAAAATCGGCTCGGGGAGTGGACCGGGCGGAGTGTTTACGGGGCCGGGTAGCGGCAGCGGTGGCGGCGGTTCGGGCGCGGCGGTCGAAGCGGGTGCGCTTGCTGGGCGGTGGTCGGCAGCGGGCGGCGCCATCACGAACAACGCGACCGACCCGACAATCATCACGGCCGCGGCCGCTATCGCCGCTTGCGGCAGTCGGTTGATGGCGCCGCCCTGCCCGCGTGGTTCGGTCGGCCGCCCCGCCGGCAACGCCGTGTCGGAGGCCGGGTCCAGCGTGAACGCGGGAAACTGCAGCAGCCGCTCCGCCCGAACCGCCACCAGCCGGTGCAGCAGGTCCGGCGTGCCCGACAGCAGCAGGCCGGCCCCGCCGGCCACGAGTTGCGGCCCCGCGGCCAGCCCGTTCAACGTTCGCAGCGCCGCGGTCGACAGCAGGTGCGCGTCCTCGATCAGGATCAGCCGCCGGCTTGCCGGGTCGGCGGCCCGCAGACGCGCTGCCGCCTCGATCTCCCGCGGTGCTGCCGCGGCGCCGAGACGGACGACCGCCACGCCCAAGCCCGGCAGCGCCGCGACGGCCCGGCTCAGCAGCGCCGACTTGCCGCCGGTCGGCTCGCTGACCACGCACAGACCGCCGCGGCCGATCAACGCCGCCGCCAACGCCCGGTCGAACGCATCGGTGTCATCGAACAGGGTGCTGCCTCACGCGGTCGTTGCTGTGCCCTCATACGTAGCGCGCCGCCCGCCGGCCGCGACGGCGATCAATGCCCCGCCGGCCATGACGGCGATCAATGCAACGTCATGTCGGACCCGGATCGTGGTCACCTCACCCGGAAATCCTCGGACGGGGCCTGCGCCGCCTCGGCCGCGGCGGGCGGCTGCGGCGCCTCGGCGGGCAACCCCAACGCCGGCCGCAGCTCCTCCCGCGCCACCGCGTCGATCTCGGCCGGCATTCGCAGCGCCGCCGCGGCCAAGACCGCGCCCGCGGAATAGCCGGCCGCGGTGTCACTCGGGAAGTGCAGGCCGCAGGTCTCCCGGGCATGGGCGTAGCGCGCGGCGCGGGCCCACAACACGTCCCGGCGCTCGGGCAGCATGTGGCCGAGGATAGCCGCATAGAACGCGCCCAGCACGGCATGCCCGTTCGGGTAGGACGCGGTGGCCGGCACCGGCAGGCAGGGCAGCAGGTCCGGCGCGACCCGGCTCGGCCGTGCCCGCGCCCAGCTGTCCTTGGCCCGGTTCATCGACGCCGTCGCTTCCTCGGCCAGGCGGGCGAACAGGTCCTCGGTGCGACGCAGCCGGCGTCCGTCGAAGCCGGGGCCCAGCGCGTCGCGGAACAGGAACACCGTCTCGTCGACATCGGCCCGCGCCGCGGCCGCGGCCGTCTCGGTGCGCGCCGCCTGCTGCGCCCGCAATGCCGCGACGTCGGGCCCTGCATCGGCCGGCGGCGGCGGGATCAGCGTCACCAGGTCCGGACCGGCAGCCCGCGCCGGCGCCGCCAGCAGCACCGCCAAGGCCGCCGCGCCGAGCACCCGCCGCACCTCGGCCCGGAGCGCCGGCAGCACGTCGGTCACGAACCACGGGTTCTTGCGCTCCCAAATGCCGGTGCGCCAGCTCGGGTGCGGCAAGGGAAAGTAGCGCGGCAGGTATTGGCGGAAGTCGCGCACCCGGTCGGTCATGCGGCCGCGCCCGAGCGCATCCTCCTGGGCGTAACTGCCGACCAGCAAGGTCAAGCGGAGCTGCGGCATCGCCCCCAGCAAGCGCTGGCGCCAGCGCGGCGCGCATTCCGGGCGCGGCGGTAGGTCGCCGCCTTGCGGGAACCGCCCGGGATAGCAAAGCCCCATCGGTAGGATGGCGATGCGCGCCACATCGTAGAACTCGTCCGGCGTCATGCCGAGCCATTCCCGCAGCCGCACCCCGCTCGCGTCGGTCCAGGGCGTGCCGCTGACATGCACCTTGGTGCCGGGGGCCTGGCTGGCGATCAGGATCGAGGCCGACGTGCTGACCCGCAGGATCGGGCGCGGCCCGAGCGGCAGGTCGGTGCAGAACGTACAGGCCCTCACCTCGGCCGCAAGCGCGTCGAGTTCTAGCGGGCGCCCGGCAACTCGTCCTGCGCTGCCTGTGCCGCTTTGTTGCCGGTCAGCTCGTACTCCACCTCGGGACAATAGACGGCTTGCTCCTTGCCAAGCTGCGAACTGAACAGCGTGAAATGCTCCATCGCCATCGGCGTGCCGCGGAACAGATTGTGCGATTGCACCCACGCCGCAACCTTCGCCTCCGGCACCCCGTCGCCGCGGGCGCCTTCCAGCCGGGCCATCGTGACGTGCGGAACGTAGCGCCGCCGCTCGCCCTCGACACCGGCATGCTGCAGCGCCCGCTCCACCTTGGCTTGCAGGTGCTCGAGCGCGGCGTTGCGCTCCACCCCGATCCACAACGAGCTGACCCGCCCGCCCTTGGAGAACGCGCCCACCCCGGCCAGCTGCAACGCGAAGCCGGGCGCCCGGATGTTGGCCAGCGCCTCGTCCACCTCTTCCGCACGCCAGCGCGGCAGCTCGCCGATGAAGCGCAGGGTGATGTGGTAGTTCTCCGGCGGCACCCAGCGCACGCCCGGCAAGCCGCCGGCCAGGAACGACAGCCGGGTCCGCATCGACGACGGCAGGTCGAGCGCCACGAACAGCCGCATTACGGTGCCATCCTCGATCGAGCCTCGGTCACCAGCGCCTCCATCGCCGGCAGCAGGCGGGCGACCTCCCGTTTTACGCCGGCCGGGTTCGGATGGATACCGTCGGCCTGGTTGAGCGCCGGGTCGCCTGCCACGCCTTCGAGGAAGAACGGGTCGAAGATCACCCCCGGCCGCCGCCCAAGCCGGGCGAACACCGCCCGGAAGGCGTCGCCGTAGTCGGCGCCGAGGTTGGGCGGCGCTTCCATGCCGGACAGCAGCACGGGGATGTTCTTCCCCGCCAGCGTGTCGAGGATGGCGGCAAGGTTGGCTTCCGTGCCGGCCGGGTCGAGCCCGCGCAGCCCATCGTTGCCGCCCAGCTCCACCAGCGCCGCATCGGCGCCGTCGCCCAGCGCCCAGTCGAGCCGGGCCCGCCCGCCCGCGGTGGTGTCGCCCGACACTGCGGCGTCGACCAGCACCACGTCCCGCCCGCGCGCCCGCAGCGCCGCCTGCATCTGCGCCTGGAAGCCGTCCGGCAGCGCCAAGCCATAGCCGGCCGCGAGGCTGTCGCCCAGCACCAGCACGCGCACCGGCCGCGCCCAGGCGGGGACAGCCAGCAGCAGGAACAGGAGCGCCAGGCGCACGGCGACGTTGGTGCGCCGCGATCGCGCGCCATATGGGGCCATCATGGACATTGCACCCGCCCCCCGAGAAGCGCCCCTCGACCGCGCGCTCCGTTCCGAAGCCGCCGCGATCGTCGAGGTGCGTAACCTGCGCCTGACGGTGCCCTCCGCGGCCGGACCGGTCAACATCCTGGCCGGCATCGACCTCGACGTCGACGAGGGCGAGGCGGTCGGCATCGTCGGCCCGTCCGGCTCCGGCAAGACCAGCTTGCTGATGGTACTGGCCGGGCTCGAGGCGGCGACGTCGGGCACGGTTCGGGTGGCGGGGCAGGACATCACCGGCCTCAATGAGGATGCGCTGGCCCGGTTCCGCCGCGGCACCGTCGGCATCGTTTTCCAGGCGTTCCACCTGATCCCGACCATGACCGCGCTGGAGAACGTCAGCGTGCCCCTGGAACTCGCCGGCGTCCCCGACGCCGCCGCGCGGGCGGCCGAGTCGCTGCGCGCGGTCGGGCTCGGGCACCGGCTGACCCACCTGCCCGGTCAGCTCTCGGGCGGCGAGCAGCAGCGGGTGGCGCTGGCCCGCGCCTTTGCCCCGCGCCCGCGGCTGCTGCTGGCCGACGAGCCGACCGGCAACCTCGACGCGGCCACCGGACACATGGTGATGGACCTGCTGTTCGGCCTGCGCGAGAGCCATGGCACCACCTTGCTGCTGATCACGCACGACCCGGCGCTCGCCGCCCGCTGCGGCCGCCAGGTGCGGATCGCCGACGGGCGCGTTGTGGACCCGGCCCGCGCCGAGGCCGAGGCGGGCGCATGATCGCCTGGACTCTCGCCCGCCGCGAGCTGCGCGGCGGGGTGCGCGGCCTGCGGATCGTGCTCGCCTGCCTGGCGCTCGGGGTGGCCGCGATTGCCGCCGTCGGCACGCTGCGGGCCGGCATCGAGCGCGGCCTGGCCGAGAACGGCCGCACCATGCTGGGCGGCGACCTGGAGGTCCAATCGGGCGCCCAGCCGCTGCCCGACGCGCTGCGCAGCTGGTTCACGGCGCGCGGCGCGACCCTGTCCGACGTGGTGCAGATGCGCTCCATGCTGGTGGCGGCCGGCGGCCAGCGGCAGCTGGTCGAGCTGAAAGCGGTCGACGCTGCCTATCCGTTGGTGGGCGCCGCGACGCTCGACCCGGTCGGGGCGCTGCAGCCGGCGCTGGCCGGTGCCGGGCTGGTAGCGGAGCCGATCGTGCTGGACCGGCTCGGCGTCAAGCCCGGCGACAGCGTGCGCGTCGGCAGCGCCAGCCTCACGGTCCGGGCCGCTCTGACCGCCGAACCGGACCGGGTCGCGACCCCCACCTTGCTGGCGCCGCGGGCGATGATCGCCTTGGCCGACCTGCCGGCCACCGAGCTGGTCAAGCCCGGCTCACTGCTGAACTACGACCTGCGCGCCACCCTGGCCCCGGGCGCCGACCCGGGCGCGACCGCCGATGCCTTGCGCCAGGCCTTCCCGGGCCAGGGCTGGCGCATCCGCCTGGCCGGTGAGGCGTCCCCGGGCATCGCCCGCTTCGTCGAGCAGACCAGCTTGTTCCTGACCCTGGTCGGCTTGACCGCCCTGCTGGTTGGCGGGATCGGCGTCGCAACCGGCGTGCGCGCCTGGTTGGAAGCGCGAGCCCGTTCCATCGCCACCCTGCGTTGCCTCGGCGCGCCGACCCGCACGGTGTTCGCGACCTACCTGATCCAGGTCGCCGCGCTGTGCGGCGCCGGCGTCGTCGCCGGTGTCGTGGCCGGTACGGCGCTGACGTGGGCCGGCATTGCCGCGTTCGGCTCCGCATTGCCGATCCCTGCCAAGTTCGGCCTTTACCCGGCGCCGTTGCTGCTGGCGGCCGCCTACGGGCTGCTGGTCGCGGCCGCCTTCGCACTGTGGCCCTTGGCCCGGGCGGCGCAGATCCCGGGGGCGGCGCTGTTCCGCGACACCGTGGCACCGCGTGACACCAGACCGCAGCCGTTGGTGCTGCTGGCCAATGCCGGGATCGTCGCGGCGCTGGTCGGCTTGCTGGTGGCAGCCTCGCCGGATCGTGCCTTCGCACTCTGGTTCTGCGTTGCCGCCGCCGCGACGCTGCTGTTATTCCGCGCCGGCGGCAGCGTGCTGATGGCGGCCGCCCGGCGGGCGCCGCATCTCCGCGCGCCCTGGGCCCGGCTCGGCCTGGCGAACCTGCACCGCCCGGGTGCTGCGACGCCGCTGATGCTGGTCTCGCTCGGCCTTGGCCTGTCCACCCTGGCCGCGGTGGCGCTGATCCAGGGCAACATCCGCAACCAGGTGCTGGCCCAGCTCCCGGCCGCCGCGCCCACGTTCTTCTTCATCGACATCCAGAACGACCAGATGGACCGCTTCCGCACCGTGCTCCAGCAGCACGGGGTGGACGACCTGTCCGAGGTTCCCAGCCTGCGCGCGCGTCTAGTCGCGGTGAACGGCGTGCCGGCCGACCAGGTCAAGGCGACTCCCGACTCGCAATGGGCGCTGCGCGGCGACCGCGGCCTGACTTACAGCCGGACGATCCCCGACGGCTCCCGCCTGACCGCCGGACAATGGTGGCCGGCCGACTATGACGGGCCGCCGCTCGTGAGCTTCGATGCCGGCCTGGCGCGCGGCTGGGGCGTGGGCGTCGGCGACACGCTGCGCGTCAACGTGCTCGGACGCGACATCGACCTCAAGATCGCCAACCTGCGCGACATCGCCTGGCGCTCGCTCAGCCTCAACTTCACCTTGGTGGCCTCGCCTGGCCTGCTGGAGCATGCGCCGCACACACATATCGCCACCATCCGCACCACCCCCGCCCAGGAAGCGCCGGTGCTGCGCGCGGTCACCGACGCCCTGCCGAACGTGTCCGGCATCCGCGTCGCCGACGTGCTGGGGGCGGTGGCGGCGCTGGTGGGCAAGCTGGCCGCGGCGCTCGCCGCCACCGGCACCGTGACCCTGGCCGCCGGCGCCCTGGTGCTGGTCGGCGCCGTCGCCGCCGGGCAGCGGCGGCGCACCGCGGACGCCGTGGTGCTGAAGGCGATCGGCGCCACCGCCGGGCAGATCCGGGCGGCCTGGCTGACGGAGTTCGGCGTGATCGGCTTGGCCGCCGGCGCGATCGCGGCCCTGGTCGGCACGCTCGCGAGCTGGGGCGTGGTGCGCTTCGTGATGCACGCCGATTGGGTGTTCCTGCCCGGCATCCTGGCCGCAACTATCGGCGGCTGCACGGTCGCCATGCTCGGCTTCGGCTATGCCGGCACCTCGGCGGCGCTGCGGGCGCGGGCAGCACCGCTGCTGCGTAACGAGTGATTTATGAAGTGCATTTCACTTTAACCCCAGTGGAGCCTGGATCGATTTCTCTTGATCCAGAATTGCTTGTAGCCAACATACGTCGCAAGCCGGCATCCCGCCGGCGTCTGTAAGGGAACAACGGACAATGGCTTTCGTCCCCGACTATCGGACCTACGCGCCCGGTGCAGCCGCGGACGGCGCGGTACTCGACACCGGGCTCCGCTCCTACATGCTCCGGGTCTACAACTGGATGACCTCGGGCCTCCTGCTGACCGGCATCGTCGCGTACGGCATCGCCAACACCAGCCTGATCGAGCTGTTCTACCAGCGCGTGGTCACGCCGCGTGGGCTGGCGATCCAGCCGACCATCCTCGGCTACGCCGCCATCTTCGCGCCGCTCGCCTTCACCCTGGTGCTGAGCTTCGGCGTGAATAAGCTGTCGAAGACCGCGGTGCAGAGCCTGTTCTGGGCGTTCGCAGCCACGATGGGCGCTTCGCTGGCGAACATCTTCCTGATCTACAGCGGCGCGTCGATTGCCCGCGTGTTCTTCATCACGGCCGCGACCTTCGGCGCCATGAGCCTCTACGGCTACACGACCAAGTCCGACCTGAGCAGGATGGGCAGCTTCCTGATCATGGGCCTGATCGGCGTCGTGATCGCGAGCCTGGTCAACATGTTCATCGGCAGCACCGCGCTGCAGTTCGCCATCAGCGTGATCGGCGTGCTGGTGTTCGTCGGCCTCACCGCCTACGACACGCAGCGGATCAAGGGCGACTACGTGCAGTTCGCGTATGCCGAGGGTACGGCCGGCGCCGCCGTCCGCAGCGTCTACGACGCGCTGAGCCTGTATCTGAACTTCATCAACCTGTTCATGCTGCTGCTGCAGCTGTTCGGTAACCGCTCCAGCAACAACTAACGGCTCCGTCAAAGGAAAGGCCCCGGCGCGCAAGCACCGGGGCCTTTTTCTTGGATAAAGCCGAAACCGCGAGAGGGGGCAACCCTCCCGCGGTGCCGTCCTACTCCTCGGATTCCTCGATCTCCGGCTCGGCCGCCGCACCGGTCTTGGTGATCGACTTCAGGTAGTCGGCCAGCTTCTGCGCCGCAGTCGCCTTGTCCGTCTGGTCCAGCGCGGCGAGCTCGGCGGCGAGCCGGTCCATTGCCGCCTCGTAGATCTGCCGCTCGGAAAAGCTCTGGTCCGGCTGGCCGGCATTGCGGTGCAGGTCACGCACCACCTCGGCGATCGACATCGGGTCGCCCGAGTTGATCTTGGCGTCGTACTCCTGCGCCCGGCGCGACCACATCGTCCGCTTGATGCGCGCCCGGCCCTTCAGCAGCGCCAGCGCCTCGTCGAAGGTCTTGCGGGTCGCGAGCTTGCGCAGCCCGGCCGTGCGCGCCTTGGCGACCGGCACGCGCAGCGTCATCCGGTTCTCTTCGAAGGTGATGTGGATCAGCTCGAGCTTGTGCCCGGCGATCTCCTCGGTGGCGATCCGCTCGACCTTGCCGACGCCGTGGGTCGGGTAGACGACGTAATCGCCTTCGACGAAGTTCTCCTTCGCGGCCATGGCGCGGGGCGCGATCTGCGGCCGGCCGTGCATGCCGGGCATGTGGCCGGGCATCTTGGTTTGCTGCCGCATGTTGGGGTCGTAGGCCGGCGGCTGCGGCTTGACAGGCTGCTCGGCCAGTTGCGCTCCGACCTGCGGTTCGGCAGCATTCAGCGTTACGGACGGCGGCGCCTTGGCGGCCACGGGCTTGGCAGCGACGGTTGACTTGCTCGGCACGATGATCAGTTGCTCCTAGCCCGCCTGCGGCGGGCAGCTCGTCGAGATACGGGGATCGGTAAACCCTTCGGCAACGTCGCACGGACGCTGAGGGATCACGCTTCCTGACTTGATCTCATAACAGCTTTTAGCCCAAATGTCACACCCGGCAGTGAAATGCAGGGTTGCCGCGCGTCGTCAGCTTTTGCCGGGTGCCGGATCGAACAACGCGTCCTTGCCGGGCTTGTCCTTCCATTCGTCCGCATCCTCGGGCGGCGCACCCTTGCGCACGATGTTGGGCCACTCGATCGAGAAGATCCGGTTCCGTTCGGCCCAGGCCGCCGCCTTGTCGTCGCTGTCCGGCACGATCGCCTCGGCCGGGCACTCCGGCTCGCATACGCCGCAGTCGATGCACTCGTCCGGGTGAATCACCAGCATGTTCGCGCCGACGTAGAAGCAGTCGACCGGACAAACCTCGACGCAATCCATATACTTGCACTTGATACAGTTCTCGGTGACCACGTAGGTCATCGGCTACTCCCAATCGATCGCCCACGCCCGGGGGCGAGCGGCATATGCCGTCGAATCAGCCAGGGCGCAAGGCAGGGAGGTCGGCGTCGCTTGGCTCCGTGCCGGGCTCCGCAGCCGGCGCCTCGACCACCTCGTACAGCATGCGCGCTTCCGGCGCCGGACCGCGCCGCCGGGCCAAGGCCAGCACCCGCAGCACCAGCACGTCGCCGCGCAGCGGCAAGGTGACCACGTCGCCCGGCCGGAGCCGCGCATGCGGCTTGTCGGTCGCCTGGCGGTTCAACCGCACCAAGCCGCCTTCCACCAGCCGGGCGCAATCGGCACGCGCCTTCAGGAACCGTGCGCACCACAGCCATTTGTCCAGCCGCTGCCAATCGCGATCCTCCTCGGTCACGCCCGTCAGCGCCGCAACGCGGCCAAGGCGGCGAACGGGTTGTCCGGCCGCGGCGCCGGCGCCGGCCGCGCATCCGCCGGACGGGTCCGCCGTCGCGGCAGCATCATGGTCGGCGCCGGCGGCCCGAACTGCCCGGCCTCCAGCACCGCCGGCGGCGCCAGACGCACCCCGAGCCCATGCAGCACCGCCGGCAAGGCGACCGCCGAGACCGCCAGGCGCGATGCGAGGTCGGTCGGCACCGCCGCCCGCTCGCGCCGTGTCGCAAAGGCCAGCTCCGCCATCACCCGTTCGGCGATGTCGAGGCGCAGCAGCACCGGCCCGGCCGCCACCCACCCCATCGCGGCCGCGAAGCCGGGCGGCCAATCGGCCGGGGGCGGCATCGAGACCAGGCCCGGCGGCCGGCAGTGCCGGTGTCGGGATCCCCTGCCGCAACGCCCACAGCGCCGCCCGACGGGCGGCCGCGCGCGGCTTCAGCGCCGCCGGCAGGAACAGCGCATAACGCCCGGCCCGCACGCCGACCGCCTTCAACGGTCCGCGCAGCCCGGCCGGGATGTCGGCCTCGGTGGCCCCCGCCACCACGCCGCCCGCTTCCAGCACCCGATGCATCGGCCCGCGCAAGGACGCCTGCTTCGACGCCGCCGCTTCGGCCACGAACAGCGGCGCCAAGTCCGCCGCCAGACGCGACCGGACCAGCCGGTCCAACCGGGCCCGCACCCGCTCCCGCGCCGCGCCGTCCAGGTATTCGCTGTCCAGCACCTCGACCATCGGCTGCAGGAAGGAGGGGCCCGGCCGCAACCGGCCGATCACCGCGCCCTCGAACAGCAGCCGGTGATCCAGCCGCCACTCGAACGCCGCATCGGCAGCCGCCTCGACCGCCGTCACCCGGCCCGGGATCCACGCCCGCAGCGCCCGCCGCGCCGCGCGCAACACGACCCGCTTCTCCGGGCCTTCCGCCACCGGGTCGGGCACGAACTGGAACCCTTCCACGTGCCCGACCGGATGGCCCTCGACCACCACCTCGTTGCGCGCCGTCACCGCGGACAGCAGCTCCTCGCCGTCCCGCTCGTCGAGCCGCCGCAGCAGGTGCGCCGAGCGCCGATCGACGAACCGCGCCGTGAGCCGCTCGTGCAGGGCGTCCGACAGCAGGTCCTCGACCTCGCGGGTGCGCGACTGCCAGGCGGGCGCGTCGGCCACCCAGTCGGTGCGCGCGGCGATATACGACCACACCCGCACGCCCGACAGGCGCTGCATCAGGGTGTCGATGTCGCCCTCGGTCCGCGCCAGGCCGGCGATGCCGCTGTCCAGCCACTCGGTCGGCACCCTGCCGTCGCGGGCCAGGTGAGTGAACACCCGGGCGCACAGCCGGGTGTGGGTGTCGTCGGCCAGCTTACGGAAATCCGGGATGCCGCAGGTCTCCCACAGCAGCCGTACCAGGCGCCGGCCCCGCGCAAGGTCCCGCATCTCGGTTTCGCGCGCCAACGCCTCCAGCGTCTCGAGATCGGTGGCGTCGGGTCCGCGCACCAGCCCGGGCAAGGTCGGCGGCGCCTGCAAGCTGGCCAGCAGCGCGTCGATGCTGTCGAGCTCGAGCTCGGCATTGCGCCAGTACAGCTGCTCGAGCGGCTCGAAATGGTGCCCTTCCACGGCACGCACCATCTCGTCATCGAGCGGCGGGCACGTGGCGGTGGTGCCGAAGGTGCCGTCGCGCATGCCGCGGCCGGCGCGGCCGGCGATTTGCGCCATCTCCGGGGGCGACAGCCGCCGCGGCCGCCGTCCGTCGAACTTCGACAGGTTGGCGAAGGCGACGTGGTCCACGTCCATGTTGAGCCCCATCCCGATCGCATCGGTGGCGACCAGGAAGTCGACCTCCTTGTCCTGGTAGAGCTTGACCTGGGCATTGCGGGTGCGCGGGCTGAGCCGGCCCATCACCACCGCGCAGCCGCCGCGGCGGCGGCGGATCAGCTCGGCGATCGCGTAAACCTCGGCGGCGCTGAACGCCACCACGGCGCTGCGCGGCGGCAGCCGCACCAGCTTGGCCGGCCCGGCATAGGTCAGCTGCGACAGCCGCGGGCGGGTCTCGATCTCGGCCTGCGGCACGAGCCGATGCAGCAGCGGACGGATCGTCTCCGCACCCAGGAACATCGTCTCGACCAGTCCGCGGGCGTGAAGCAGCCGTTCGGTGAACACATGTCCGCGATCCGGATCGGCGCAAAGCTGGATCTCGTCCACCGCGACGAACTCCGCGGGGTAGTCGAGCGGCATGGCTTCCACGGTGCAGGAGAACCAGCGCGCGCCGGCCGGCACGATCTTTTCTTCGCCGGTGATAAGGGCGACGTTGCGGATTCCCTTCCGAGCCACCATCCGGTCGTAATTTTCGCGCGCCAGCAACCGCAGCGGGAATCCGATGATGCCGGACGAATGCGCAAGCATGCGCTCCATCGCGAGATGCGTCTTGCCGGTGTTGGTGGGCCCGAGCACGGCCTTGACCCGGGTAGGTAAGCCCAGCATTCCCCCATGCTTGGACGGGCGGCATGGTTTTGCAAGTGACCAAGCTTGAGCATCGGCCTCGCGCTTTTCCCCTTGCGCAGGACAGCCGCAAAACGCAACAATCATCCCGAAACGATCGGATACAATTTTGGCAATTCCAACAAGGATGTTCGATCGTGAGCTGACGTGCTTCGCGGACCCAGGGGCGCAAGTCCTTCCTGTTCATTCCTTGCGGCCGGACACGCTCGAGGCCGGGCTTGGGAGGCTCGAGCCGGAGCAGGCCGCGTTCCTGCGGGCGGCCGGGTTCACCGCCGCGGCCGGGCAAACGATGCTGATTGCCGGGCGGGACGGGCTGGCCGGCGCCGCGCTGGGCCTGGGCGGTGACCGCTCGCCCTATGCCCATGGCGGCTTGCCGATGCTGCTGCCCGAGCGGACGTCGTGGCGACTCGAACCGGGCGACTTCGACCCGGCCGATGCGGTGCTGGGCTGGTGCCTGGGCGCCTACCAGTTTGTCGCATTGTCCAAACCCAAGCGACGCCCGGCGCTGCTCGCCGGCGCCGAGGCGCATCGAAGCGCGCTCGACATGGCGCGCGCGACGTGGCTGGCGCGCGACCTGATCAACATGCCGGCCAACCTGCTGGGCCCTGCGGAACTGGCGGAGGCGGCGCAGCAGCTGGCGGCGCGGTTTGGCGCCACGGCCACCTCGGTCGAGGGCGACGAGCTGGTCCGGGCGTACCCGACCGTCGCCGCAGTCGGAGCCGGGTCCGACCGCCCGCCGGTGGTGGTCCGCATCGATTGGTCGGGCAGCGGTGCGGGCCCGGACGCGCCGTTGGTCTCGCTGTGCGGCAAGGGCGTCGTTTTCGATTCGGGTGGATACGATCTGAAACCGAGCGCCGCCATGCTGCGTATGAAAAAGGACATGGGCGGCGCCGCGCTTATGCTGGCGTTGGCGTTCGTTGTCATGAGTGCCGACCTGCCGCTGCGGCTGCAGGTGCGAATCGGCTGCGTCGAGAACATGGTGTCTGGCCGATCGATGCGGCCGCTGGACGTGCTGCGGACACGAAAGGGATTGACGGTGGAGATCGGCAACACCGACGCAGAAGGGCGGCTGGTCTTGAGCGACCTGCTGACTGAAGCGTGCGAATCCAGCCCCGACCTACTGATTGACGCGGCGACGTTGACCGGCGCGGCCCGGGTTGCGCTCGGCCCGGACCTCCCGGCCCTGTTTTGTTCCGACGACGCGACGGCTAATCGGGCCCTGGCCGCGGGAATTGTTCAGCACGATCCGTTGTGGCGACTGCCATTACACTCGGGATATGAGAATTGGTTGGATAGTAGCGTCGCCGATCTTAATAATGTCGCCAGCAAACCAATGGCTGGAGCAATCACCGCGGCACTATTCCTTCAACGCTTTGTGACACCAAAGCTTCCGTGGTTGCACCTTGATACCTACGCCTGGAATGATCAGACACGTGCAGGCCGCCCTGAAGGCGGTGAGGCACTCGGTTTGCGCGCCATGTTTGAGACGGTTGCAGGGTTAATTTCCTGCAATGGTGAAGGATGTGCGCGCTAACTTGAACGTCATATGTCAAAACGAGGGGCTGCTTTGTTCGGCAGTCTCTGGCAATAATGCGAGCCGCGGATCGATCGGTTAGGCTACCGAATCGATTCTCTCCCCGGCCATCGACCGCCCCGTAGATCTTGAAAGGAAGTTTCAATGGCAACTGCTACCGCTACCGACCAGATGGTCGGCATGCTCCGCGACACCATCGTGTCGCTGGTCCGTCGTGACGGCCCCGACCTGTCCGCCCGGCAGCTCGGCGTGTTCCTGACGTGCTACCTCCAGGACGGCGCACACACCGTCCGCGGCCTGGCGGCGGACCTCAACGTCTCCAAGCCGGCCATCACCCGCGCGCTCGACCGGCTCGGCGAGCTCGACCTCGCCCGCCGCAAGGTCGATCCGATGGACCGTCGCAGCGTCCTCGTGCAGCGCACCCTCAAAGGCCAGGCATTCCTGCGCGACCTGCGCTCGATCATGTCCGAGGCCGGCGCCGCGGCCAAGAAGCCTGCTGCCGCAACCGGCAACGTCGTCGAGCACGCTGCTCCGTCGCGTCGCGCCCGGGCCTAAGTTCGGCTCGTCGACTCGGCCGCGTAACTCGGCACCTGGGCGCACGCTCAGGGTGCATAACGGAATCGAAGGGCCGGGCGGGCGCCTTCGATCCGGTGCGGGCGTATCCGGGCCGTGACGGACTAGCCGCCTTTCACGCCCCCGGCCGTGAGGCCGGCAACGATCTCTCGTTGCATCAGCAGCGTTAGCAACAAGACAGGCAGGGTGACCAGCAGGGCGGCCGCCGCGAGCGGCCCCCAGCTGATCTGCTCGAAGGTGAGCACGTTGTAGACGGCAACCGGCAGGGTCCGGGTTTCCCGGCCGGCCAGCACGATGCCGAAGATGAAGTTGTTCCAGCTGAAGATGAACGCCAGGATCAGCGCGACGGTGACGCCGGGCCGGGCCAGCGGCAGCGCGACGTGGCGAAACGCCTGCCATATCGTGGCGCCGTCGACCAGCGCCGCTTCCTCGAGTTCGGCCGGCAATCCCTCGAAGAACCCGATCATGATCCACACCACGATCGGCACCGTGATCACGAGATGGGTGATAATGATGGGTGTCAGGGTCCCGGTCAGCTCCAGCCATTGGAACAGCAGGAACAATGGAATGAGGTAGGACAGCCCGGGCGTGATGCGCGCGATCAGGATCAGCATCGCGGCCCGGGTCGCGCGGGCCTTGGCAATCCCGTAGCCGGCCGGCACGCCGATCAGCAAAGCGAGCCCGGTCGCGCTGAACGACACGATCACCGAGTTCAGGGTGTAGTTCACGAAGTCGTTCTTCTCGAACACGTCGCGGAAGTTGGCGAGCGTGGGCGGGAACGGGATGAACACCGGCGGGAAAGCGGTGTTGTCCGCCTCGTTCTTCAGGCTGAGCGACAGCATCCACAGGAACACCAGCAGCGCCGGCGAGATCAGCACCAGCACGCTGAGATAAAGCGCCACCCGCCCGAGCAGGCGACGCCGGCGCAGGCTGGCGGGCTTGCCGGTCAAACCACCCGCTCCTGCTGCCGGAAGTACAACATCAGCAGCGTCACCAGCAGGATCAGCACGAAGAACACCACGACGATCGCCGAGGCGTAGCCCATGTCGTAGAAACTGAACGCCTCGAGATAGAGCAGGATGTTGAGCGTCTCGCTCGAGGTGCCCGGTCCGCCGTTGCTGATGACGAAAATGGTGTCGAACGCCTTCAGCGCGTCCACCCCACGGATGACCGCGGCCACCATGATGAACGGCCACACCAGCGGCAGGGTGACGTGCCAGAACACCTGCAGCGGGTTCGCCCCGTCCAGTTCGGCCGCCTCGTAGGGGTCGTTCGGCAGGCTCGCCAAGCCACCCAGCACGATCAGCATCACCAACGGCGTCCACTGCCAGGTCTCGACCATCACCAGCGTCGGGATCACCGTCGCACTCTCGTAGACCCAAGCCGATGGCGGCAGGCCGAAACTGGTGAGGAGGTAGTTCAACACCCCGAGCTGCGGATGGAACATCATGGTCCAGACCAGGGCGATCGCAACCGGCGTGGCCATCATCGGCATGATGAAGATGGTCCGCGCCAGGCCACGGCCGGGGAAGTTGCGGTGGAAGCATACCGCCGCCACGACGCCGAACAGCAC
Organism: uncultured Alphaproteobacteria bacterium; assembly: GCA_963792675.1. GTDB lineage: Bacteria > Pseudomonadota > Alphaproteobacteria > Acetobacterales > Acetobacteraceae > JBBROS01. The sequence continues at coordinate 1,404,026 of CAWBWT010000002.1, read as the reverse complement.
CGGCAGCAACACCGACGCCGCCGTGAAATACAGCGTCCGCAGCACCGCCCAGCCGAACCGGTCGTCACCGAGCATGCGCAGGTAGTTCTGCAAGCCGACGAAGGTTCGCTCGCCGCCGATGTGGAAGTCGTGCACCGACATGAACAAGGTGAACAGCCACGGGAACAGGATCACCGCGAACACCACCACCCCCGCCGGCACGATGAAAGGCCAGTATTGCCGGGCGTAGTTGCGCCGCCGCACGGCCGCCGCTGCGGCGCCGGAGGTGGCTGCGGGCAGCGTCGCGTCCATGGGTTTCTCCTTGTTCTTGCAGAGAGCCTACCGCGCAGGGGCGGCGGTTGGGAACCGAGGCTATCGCGCCGCCGTCCCCCGCGTGCGATAGCCGGGCCATGCCGACGATCCGCAGCGCCTATCTCGCGCCCGATGGGCTCGAAGCGACGCTGGACACGGCGCTGCGCCGCCACGGGGTTGACCCGGCCTGGCACGGCCGCCTGGCGCTCTCGGCCGAGCCGCCGCTCGAGTGCCCCTGGGCGCAGGACACCTGGACGGCGCCCGTCGAGCATCCGGCGCCGTCGATCAAGGCCGCCGCCGATGCGCTGCGGGCGCAGCAGCGCAACTGGAGCGCCTATGCTGCCGGACACCATCGCCGGATGGCGTTGATCCAAGCGCGGCTGCCGCCCGTGAAGGCGGCTCCGCTGGAGTTTCCCGGCGCCTGCCCCCGGCGCCCATCTCGGCGCCTGGACCCTGCTCGGGCCGGACCGCATGCTGGCCAGCGGCAGCAAGTCCAGCCCGTTCCCCAACGGCGAGTGCCGGTTCCTCGAGGACCATATCGGCCCGCCCAGCCGCGCCTACCTGAAGCTATGGGAGGCCTTGACCCGGCTCGGGATCCGTCCTGGCCCCGGCGACGACTGCCTCGACCTCGGCGCCTCACCCGGCGGCTGGACCTGGGTGCTGGCCCGGCTCGGCGCCGAGGTGACGGCGGTGGACAAGGCGCCGCTCGACCCGGCCGTCGCCGCCATGCCGGGGGTATCGGCGATGATCGAGAGCGCCTTCGCCTTGCCCCCGCGTCCCGTGGACTGGCTCGTCTGCGACGTCATCGCCTACCCCGCCCGCACCTTGGCGCTGCTGGAGCGCTGGCTGCCGTTCGCCCGGCACGTGGTCTGCACGATCAAGTTCCAGGGCGACACCGACCACGACAGCGCCGAGCGGATCGCCGCCCTGCCCGGCGTGCGGCTGGTGCACCTGTTCCACAATAAGCACGAGCTGACGGCGCTGAAGTAGGTCAGGCGCCGTGCAGCAGCAGCGGCAGGTCGGCCGGCGCGCCGACGGTCACGAACAACGAGCCGTTGGCCACCGCAGGCGGCGCGACCGTGAAAGCAAAGCTGCTGCCGCCCTCACCGGTCTGCGCGGAGGCCGCGGCGGGGTAATGCTGCCCGGCCACGTCGATCCCATCGACATACAGCGCCCGCCCGGCCGCCGCGTTCAACAGCACGACCGACGCCGAGTGCGGGCCCGGCGCCAGGTCCAGCAGGAACCGCATCGCCTCGGTCTGGCCGGCGCCGTGCGACGCCGTCACCGTCTGCACGCCGCCCTGCACCTTGCCGTCGATACTGATGAAGGCAAGCGCGTCGCCGCCGGCCGCGTCCTCGGACAGGTTCACCGTCACCGCGGTCGGGCTCGTGACCGGGGCGGTCGCGAGCAAGGCCGTTCCATTGGCCGGCAGCGCCGCCGGGGCGCCGAATTCCTGCCCGTTGAACATCGCCCCGTCCACGAACAGCGCCCGGCCGCCGTCGCCGGCGCCGAGGCCGTTGACGAACTGGACCGCCACCACGTGCGGACCGGCCAGATAGGGACCGGCCACCGTGACGGTTTGCGACTGGCCGGCGGCATGCGCGGCGGTCGCCGTCAGCACGCCGCCGACCGCCGTTCCGTCCACCAGCAGCTTGAACTGGGCGTCCCCCTGCCAGGCCGTCTCGGACACGCGCAGGATGAGCTGCCCGTTCTCTGTCGCCGAGCCGACCGGCAGCGTCGTGGTGACGAGCGGCGCTGGCGCCGGGGCACCCGCCGCCCCCCACGGCGACGCCTTGCCGACCGAGACCCCGGTCTTGGTGGCCGGCGCGGTGTTGGTGCCGCCCGCGACCGGCACGCTGCCGGTGGTGCCCCCGGCGAAACCGGTCCGCGCGACCGCGACCGCGACCGCGACCGTCGGGTCGGTGTTGGCGACGAAGGTGGTCGGCGTTCCCGCCAGATGGCTGATCAGGGTCGAATCGGTGATGCCGACAGTGCTGCCGGCCTGCACGCCGCCGCCGCCGATCCGGATCAGGGTGGCCGATTGGCTGTTGGCGCCGTTCTCGATCGCGGTGCCGGCGATCGCGACCCGCCCGGCGTCCGGCAAGTCGACCGCCACCCCGCCATTGCCGGCCGCCTGGCTGATCCGGTCGCCGTCCAGCACCGTGTTGGCCGCCCGGCTGAGCAGCTCCGGCCCGGCCACCGCGTCGTGCAGGTAGTCGTTGCGCAGCGTCAGCGTACCGATCGCCGCCACGGCGACGTCGGCGCCGCGGCCGTCGGCGGTGCCGTTGCGGGCCAACTCAGTGTCGTAGATGCCGACGCTCGCGGTCGCCGCGCCGGCCACGACGCCCGCCTGGTTGTCGTGGATGGTGCTGTTGACGATCGTGAGGTTGCCGCCATCGGTGCGGATCGCCGCCGCGACGCCGCCCGGCGTGTGGGCGCCGAAGATCTCCACATTGCGGAACGTGGCGTCGGTGGTGACCAGGAATTGCGCCAAGCCGTTCGCCGGCGCCGACGTGGCGACGAACTGCGCGAGGCCGCCGACGCCCTCGATGATCACCTTGTGGCCGATCACCGCGCCGTCGTCGATGTAGAGCCCGGCGTTGACGTCGATCGTGTCGCCATCCGCCGACGCCGCCACCGCGGCCGCGACGGTCGCGAATTGCCGGCCGGCGCCGACCGTCAGCACGTGACCGGTCGCCACCACCGCTCCAGTCCGGCCGAACTCGATCGCCGCCGCCGGACCCGGCGCCGGCACCGGCACCGGCTTTGGCGACGGTACCGGATCGGGGCGGGCGATGGCGATCGTGTTGGCCGACAGCACCGCCCGCCCGCTCGCCAGGGCGGCGAAGCCGTACTCGGTGTTGTTCTGCACCCGGGCCGTCACCAGCACGGACAGGTTCTGCAGCAGCACGGCGCCGGGCCGGTCGGACACGACGGTGTTGCCGGCCACGTCGAGGCTGCTGCCGAGCTGCGTCGAACTCGCTGCCATAGCGAATGGCCGCCCCCGTGGTCGACGCCGCGCCCTTGCCGATGCTGTTGCCTTGCAGCACGACGACGCCGCCGGACGGCAGGTCGATCGCATAAGCGGCCGCGGCGGCATTGTCCTGGATGCGGCTGCCGCTGACCGTTGTCGCCGCGGCCCGGCTGCTGAGCTCCGTGCTGCCGGCGGCGTCGTGCAGGCTGCTGTCCCGCACCGTCAGCGACTTGATGCCGCCGACCGACAGGTTGCCGGAAAAGCCGTCATTGTTGCCGTTGGCGGCGAACTCCGAGGTCTCGATCGTCAAGACGATCGCGGCATTCGTAAGCGCGACCAGCCCGGTTTGGTTACCGGCGAACACGCTGTTGCGGACGAGCACGGTGCCGCCCGCGACCGCCACCCCGGCGCCGGTGCCGTCGGTCCGGTGCAGCCCGGTGAAGGCAAACCCGTCCACGACGGCATCGGTGTTGACCGTCAGCAGCGCCCGCGCCGAGGTTGGGGCACCGACCGCGGTCATCGTGACCAGCCCGCCGGCTGCCACCAGGCTGATCTTGGTCCGCACCGTGGCGAAATCGTTCACATAGGTGCCGGCCGCGACCGACACAGTGTCGCCGTCATGCGCGGCGGCAACGGCGGCCGAGATGGTTGCAAACTGCTTGCCGGCGCCAACGCTCAGGATCGCCACGGTATCCGCTCCTCCGCGACCGAGACAATCTCAGTCGATGAGCGAGCATCGGCTCAAATACTTAATTTGAGACAAAGACGCGGATTATGATCCCGTCTGCAATTTGAGATACGAACGCCAGTTGCCGAGATGGCTGATGTCGTCGGCGCCGGCGGTCGCGTGCGCTTCGGCGAGGAAGCCCAGGCAGGGTCCGTCCTCCAGAACGACCGTCCCGAAGCCGAGCGGGGCCGGCACCTGCGCCAGCAATGCGCCGACCGCGCCCGTCGGCAGCGCCCAGATCTCGCCCTCGATCACCCCGGTGCCGCCGGCCACCAGGCCGGGACGGCTGCCGAGCGCGAACAGGCGATAGCGCGGGGCCGTCCGGGCGACGCGGAGATACCGCCCGCCCAACGCGGTCAGCTGATGGTTCAACGCCAGCCCCGACATATGCGCGCCGACGCAGAACAGCGCCGTTTCGTTGTCCGTGAGCGGGTCGGCCGCCGCCGGCCGGCGGCAAAGGCTGCGACGTCGCCCCCACCCGGTCGGTCGCCGCCCGGTGCACCCGGTCCGCCAAGGCCGCCAAGCCGCCCTTCGGACCAGGCCGGCCCGACCAGCGTCACCCCGATCGGCGCGCCGTCGGCGCCGAAGCCCGCGGGCACGGCGATCGCGGCGAGGTCGCAGCAGATTGACGAAGTTGGTGTAGGTGCCCAGCCGGCTGTTCGGGCCGATCGGGTCGGCAGCCACCTCGGCGAGCGTCGGCCAGCACGGCGCGGTCGGCAGCAGCAGCACGTCGGCCTGCTCGAACAGCGCCGCCGCCCGGCGCCGCAGCCGGGCCAGCAGATGGAACGCGTCGAACGCGTCGACCGTGCGGCTCCGATGCAGGCCGCCCTGCAGGATCGCCCGCGTCGTCGGGTGCAGCGCCTCGGGCCGGCCAGCATCGGCCGCAGCGCCGCGGTCCGCTCCGCCACCCAGGGCCCGTCGTAGAGCAGCCGCGCCAGCTCCAGGAACGGCGCGATATCGACCGGCACCGCCGCCCAGCTCCGCGGCCCAGCGCTCAGCCACGGCGCGGACCGCGGGGTCGCAGGCGCGAAAGGTCGTCCGGCACCGCCACCCGCAGCCGCCGGCGCCGGCCGCGCCCGGCGCAAATAGCCCGGCCGGCGCCGGCCGGCTATACGGATCGTCCGGCGCCGCACCCGGCGATCACCCGGCACGACCGCCAGCGCCTCGTCCACGCTGCGCGCGAACACCGAGATCGGTGTCGATGGAGCGGCAGGCCGGCACCATGCCCCGGCGACGGCACCGCGCCGACCGTCGGCTTCAGCCCGACGATGTTGCCGAACATCGCCGGCACCCGGCCCGACCCGGCCGTATCGGTGCCCAGCGCGACCGGCGACGATGCCGGCCGCCACCGCCACGCCGGAACCGGACGACGACCCGCCCGGCACCCGCGCCGGGTCGAACGGGGCGCGCGGCACGCCATAGGGGCTGCGCGACCCCGACCAGCCCGGTCGCGAACTGGTCCAGGTTGGTCTTGCCCATGACGATCGCGCCGGCCGCGCAGCAGCCGGGCCACCGCGACCGCGTCCGCCGCCGGCATGTAGGCGAAGGCGGGACACGCCGGCGGTGGTCGGCATCCCGGCCACGTCGATGTTGTCCTTCACCGCGACCGGCACGCCCCACAGCGGGCGGCCCTGCGCGCCCTTCCGCCTCCAGCGCCGCGGCCCGGGCGAGCAGCACGGCGTCCGGCACGCGGTGGATCCAAGCGCCGGGTCGGCATAGGCGGCGTCGGCCGCGATGCGCCGCCCCGCACCTGCTCGGACGGCGTCATGCACGAGATCGAGCAAAGCGCGGGTCAGCAAGCCCGTTCGGCTGCCGCAGGCTGCCGACGATCGTGAAGTGGTCCGCGCCGGCAGCCGGGAATCAGCGCTCCCGGCGCATGCGCGGCGGCTCGCTTGGCATGCAGCGCCCGGCTGTCGGCCACCAGCGGCGGCAGCTCCGCCGATGCCGTATGCGATCGACATCGGCTTCGCGCACCACCGGGTGGCGCAGCGGCGACAGCATCTCCAGCTCGGCGTCGCGTGATCCGCGCCTTCTCGTTGAGGTAGGTGTCCCGCACCGGCCCCAGCTCGAAGATGCCGCTGATCGCGAGCCCGGCATGCACCGCCGCATGCCCCAGCACCATGGCCGTCAAGTGGCCGCCGGCCGACCAGCCGGACACCACGATGGGGCCGCCGACCTGCGTCCCGCGTCCACGTCCAGCGCGGCGCGCATCTCGTCGACGATGTTGGTCATCGTGCCGTCGGGCGTCAGCGTGTAGCTCGGCATCGCCACCGACCAGCCATGCGCGCGCACGCCGTTGCCGAGCACCGAGAACCCTTCGCGGCTGTTGCGCTGCCAGTAGCCGCCATGGATGAAGAACAGGCACGGCGCGGCGCCGGTCGGTGGCGGGGAACAGGTCGAGCTTGCTGCCGTTCCGCCGCGCCGTAGGCCTGGTCGAGGCCGCCCGGAGCGTCGGCCCGCACCGCCGCCGACGCCTCGCGCAGTTCGGCCACGATCTCCTGGCTGTTCGCCACCGCGTCGGAGTTGTTGTAGCGCGCGTCCCGCTGCGCCTGCGTCAGCCGTCCCCAATCGTCCATCACTTGGCTCCCTGCGGCAGCGTCGATCCCGGCCAGCGCTTCCCAGACCCGGATCACGAAGGCGTCGTCCTTGGCGCCGTGGCCCAGCGCGGCGGCGCCCAGGAACAACTGGTGCGCCGCGGCCGCCAGCGGCAGCGGAAAGCCCAGCGTACGGGCCTGATCCAGCACGATGCCGAGGTCCTTGACGAAGATGTTGACCGCCGAATGCGGCGTGTCGTCGCCGGCCAGCACGTGCGGCACCCGGTTCTGGAACATCCACGAATTGCCGGCCGACGTGGTGATCACGTCATAGACCGTCTGCGGGTCGGCACCGGCGCGGATCGCGAGCGCCATCGCCTCGCCCGACACGGCGATATGCACGCCGGCCAGCAGCTGGTTGATCATCTTGACCGTGCTGCCGGCGCCGGCCGCGTCGCCCAAGCCGCCAGACCTTGCCGGCAACCGCGTCCAGCACCGGCTGCGGCCCGCTCGAACGCGGCGGCCGATCCGCTCGCCATCACCGTCATGCTGCCGCCGCGGGCGCCGGTCGAGCCGCCCGACACCGGCGCATCGAGGAACAGCAGCCCCGCCGCCTCGATCCGCTGCGCCAGCGACTTGGCGACGTCGGGCGACAGGGTAGTGCAGCACAGCACCACGCCGCCCGGCGCCACCCTGGGCACCGCGCCGGCGTCGCCGAACAGCACCGCCTCGGCCTGGGCGGCGTTGACCACGAACACGACCAGCGCCTCGAGCCCTTCGGGCAGCGCGTCCGGCGAGGCGACAGCCGTGCCGCCCGCCGCGGCCAATTCGTCGCGGGCGGCTTCGCGCAGCTCGCACCCGGCGGTTGCGTGGCCCTTGGCCACGAGGTTGAGGGCGGCGCCCATGCCCATCGAACCCAACCCGATCACCCCGACCTTCACGACCCATCCTCCATCCGTTGCCGCCGAGCATGCACGAGCCCGGTCGAACGGCCAAAGCGTCAAGCCGTGCGAGGGATCAGCGCGTGTGCCGGAACCGCTCCACGGCCGAGACCAGCGCCCGCCGCACCCCGGGCTCCAGGGCCGAGTGGCCGGCGTCGGGGATGACGGTCAGGCGCGCCGAAGGCCAGGACGCGGCCAGCTCGAACGCGGTACGGGCCGGGCACACCATGTCGTAGCGCCCCTGCACGATCTCGGCCGGCAGATGGCCGATCGCGGCCATGCCGCCGAGCAGCCCGCCTTCGGGCAGGAACAGGTCGTGGGCGAAGTAGTGCGCCTCGATTCGCGCGAGGCCGAGCGCGGTGCGGTCCTGGGCGAAGCTGCTGACGGTGTCGGGGCTCGGCAGCAAGGTGCTGCACGACCCCTGGTACACGGACCAGGCGCGGGCCGCTGCCATGTGGATGGACGGGTCGGAATGGGTCAGCCGGCGGAGGTAGCCGCCCAACACGTCGTGGCGTTCCTCCGGCAGGAGATGGCCGATAAAGGCGGCATGGGCGTCGGGAAAGATCGCGGCCAGGCCGTGCAGGAACCAGTCCACCTCCGCCCGCCGCCCGAGAAATACGCCGCGCAGAACCAGGCCGCGCACCCGGTCGGCATTCGCCTGCGCATAGGCCAGCGCCAGCGTGCTCCCCCACGAGCCGCCGAACAGCAGCCAGCGCTCGATCCCGAGATGCCGCCGCAGCATCTCGATGTCGCCGACCAGATCCGGGGTGGTGTTCTGCGCCAGGCTGCCGAGCGGGCGGGAGCGGCCGGCGCCGCGCTGGTCGAAGATGACGACGCGCCAGAATTGCGGGTCGAAGAACCGGCGATGCACCGCCCCCGCCCCGGCGCCGGGGCCGCCGTGCAGGAACAGCACCGGCTGCCCGCGGGGATTGCCGACCTGCTCCCAATACATGACATGCCCGCCCGGGAGCGGCATGTAGCCGGTCTCGAACGGTCCGATTTCGGGAAACAGGTCGCCGCGGGGCATCGTAGCAGGATACACGCCGGCTACGACGGACGGAACCGCCCGGAGCCGCGCAGGAGGGATGTGAATGCAGGTTGTGAAGCTTTGGATGGTGTTCGGGGCGCTGTGCGGCGCGCTGTCCGTGGCCGCGGCCGCCTATGCCGCGCACGCGCCGCTCGACCCGGCCCGGGCCCGGTCCATGGCGAGCGCGGTGCAGATGGGGGGCTGGCACGCCTTGGCCCTGGTCGCGGTCGGCCTGCTCGGCGCGGCCGGCGGCTGGACGACGCACCTGGCCGGGGGGCTGTTCCTGCTGGGGCTGCTGCTGTTCTGCGGCGCCGTCTACGTGCCGCTGTTCGGCGGCCCGTCGCTGGGGATGACGGCACCGGTCGGCGGCACGATGCTGATCGCCGGCTGGGTCGTCTTCGCCATCGCCGCCCTGCGCGCCTGACCGGCGGTTCGGCAACGAGGCCCGGCCAAAGAGAGCTGACTAAGGCACCCGCAGGTCGGTGATGGCGCACAGGTCCAGCCGGCGTTTCTCGGTCGCCTCGCCGTTGGCGAACACCGCCCGCACGTCGTATTGGCACTCGCCGCGCGGCAGCCGGACCACCCGCGTCGAACCCGCCGGGACGGTGTCGTCGCCCAGCCGGTCCCGCCCCCAATTCTCGTTGCCGGACGCGCTCACGTAGAGTTCGTTCAGGTCCGCCCGGCTGCGGTTGACCAGGCGGAAGGACGGGTCGTCGGCCTCCGCCTGCCCCGCCGCGGCCCCGGTGGGGGTACCGGCACGGCCAGCGGGGAAGGTGACCGAGTTCGATCCGGCACTGTCCAGCCGGCGCCGCTCCTCGGGCTTGCCGTCGGCGTAGACCACCCGGACGTCGTAGCTGCAGCCGCTGCCGGCCGGCAATCGGACCGGGAAGGTCTGCCCCGGCGGCAGATAGCTTTGCGCCAGCCGGTCCCGTCCCCACCGGTCCACCCCGGTCGGCGTCGCATACACCTCGTTGATCGCCTGGTCCGACCGGTTCACCAGGTTGAACGACGGGTTGGCCGGCTGCGCGACCGCCGCGCCGGGGCGGAGCACCACCCCGGGGCCGAGCACCGCACCCAACGTCGCAACAACCAGGAGCAGGCGCATCGATCGGCTCGCGTGAGATCGGTCCATTGTAGATCGTGCCTGGCCGGCTTTACCAGCGCCCGACCGGATGCCGGGCCGCGCGGCGGACGACAAAGGCGGTCCAGGCCAGTTGCGGCGGCAGCACCAGCAGCGGCGCGGCCGCCTTGGCCCAGCCCGACGCCGCCAGGAACACGACGCAGCACGCCCCGCCCCAGAGCACGAAGCCCCAATGGATCAGCGTCACCGCCGGAACCGGCAGCCCGGAGCGCTGGGCGACCTGATACAGATGGCCGCGATGCGGCTGCGTCACCCGGTCGCCGGCCGCGAGCCGGCGGACCAAGGTGAACGCCACGTCGTACAGCACGCCGAACAGCAGCATCGGCACCAGCAGCGCCGACAGCTCGACCCCCTGGAACCGCCCGGCCGCGACCGCCAGCACCGCCAGCACGAAACCGCAGAACTGGCTGCCGACGTCGCCCATGAAGATGCGCGCCCGGGGAAAGTTGAACGGCAGGAAGCCCGCCAGCCCCGCCGCGAGCAGCAGGCTGGCGAAGTACACGAACCAGCCGCCATGCACCGCCGCGATCGCCGCCAGGATCAGCGCCGCGCAGCGCCGAGACGCCGGCCGCCAAGCCGTTCAGCCCGTCGATGAAGTTCATCGCGTTGGTGGCGAACAGGATCCACGCCAGCGTCGCCGCCGCCCCCACCCAGCCGAGCTCGACCGCGCCCACCATCGGCAAGTTGACCGCCGACACGTACAACCCGCTGCCGACCGCCAGCAGCGCCGCGAACACCTGCGCGCGGAGCTTGACCCAGAACGGCCACACCCTGGTGTCGTCCAGGTAGGCGACCGCGGCGATCGCCACCGAGGCCAGGATCACGCCGCGGAAATAGCCGTCCGCCAGCCGGGAGAACTCGGCGAACGCGTACAGCAGCACGATCCCGGCGAGGAACGCCGCGACCACCCCCACCCCGCCGCCCTTCGGCACCGGCCGCGTGTGCACCTTGCGCGCATCCGGGGTGTCCATCACGCCGACCCCGATCATGCCCCGCACCACCGCCGCCGACAGCCCGGCCAGCGCCATGCAGAATACCAGGTGGGTCAGCATGGCTTGCGGGGTCACGGCGCCTGCGTCGGTTGGGGGCGGAGGAGGGGTGGGGTGCGAAACGGGGGGAAGGCGGCTATAGGGTCCGGACGATGGCCCTGCAACGCCCGCGCAAGATCAACCGCATCCTCGTCAACGTCCTGACCGACGGCGCACTGGCCGCCGTGGCGACGCCGCTGGCGCGCTACATCGCCGAGCCCGAGGGCGGCCTGCTGCATCCGCTCTGGTTCATCGGCGGCGGCGCCATCACGCTTCTGCTGGCCGGGCTGCCGTTCCGCATGCCGCAGCAGTACTGGCGCTTCTCGGGGATCGAGGACCTGCTGGCCGTGGTGGGCGGCAGCATCGCCAGCGCGGTGCTGTTCGCGCTGCTGCTGACCGGCGCCGGGTTTCCGCTGCCGACATCCACCTTTCCGGTGGTGCATGCGCTGCTGCTGATCGTGGCGCTGGGCGCACCGCGGGTGCTGTACCGGATCCGCCCCGGGCGCACCCGGCGCGCCAACGACGCGCAGCCGGTGCTGCTGGCCGGCGCCGGCGAGGGCGCCGACCTGTTCATGCGCGCGCTCGAGTTCCGCGAGGGCCGCGCGCCGGTTCCGGGTGATCGGCCTTCTGTCGCGCAGCGAGGGCCAGGGCGGCCGCCGCATCCACGGGCAGCCGATCCTCGGCAGCGTCGACCAGGCCGGCGCCGTGCTGCAACGGCTGCGCGCGGAGAACCGGCTGCCGCATGCGGTCGTCGTCACCGATGGCGACCTGTCCGGCCCCCGCCTCGCCCGCCTGCTCGCCCAGGCCGACGACGAGGGGGTGCCGGTCCGCCGCGCGCCGCGGCCGACCGCGCTGCTGTCCGCGCCCGGCACGACCGGGCTGGAGCTGGCGCCGGTCGCCATCGAGGACCTGCTGAACCGGCCGCAAGTGCCGCTCGACCGCGACGGCATGGCCCGGCTGGTGCGCGGCCGCCGCGTGCTGGTGACGGGCGCCGGCGGCACGATCGGCTCCGAGTTGGCGCGCCAGGTCGCGGGGCTGGAGCCGTCGCGGCTGGTGCTGCTCGACAACGGCGAATACGCGCTGTGGCAGATCGACGTGGAGCTCGCCGAGGCCCATCCGCGCCTCGTGCGCCAGGCCTGCATCGCCGACGTCCGCGACGAGTCCCGCATCCGCGCCGTGTTCGACGACGTGCGGCCCGAGCTGGTGTTCCACGCCGCGGCGCTGAAGCACGTGCCGATCGTCGAAGCCAATCCCGGCGAGGGCATGCTGACCAATGCGTGCGGCACCAGGCACGTGGCCGACGCGGCGCGCGCGGTGGGCGCGGCGGCCATGGTGTTCATCAGCACCGATAAGGCGGTGAACCCCAGCAGCGTCATGGGCGCCAGCAAGCGTCTGGCGGAGATGTATGTGCAGGGCTTGGACGTCGCCGCGCAAAGCGGCGCCAAGCCGGCCTCCGGGCTGGCCGGCAGCGGCATGCGCTGCATCACCGTACGGTTCGGCAACGTGCTCGGCAGCACCGGCTCGGTGGTACCGCTGTTCCGGCGGCAGCTCGAGCATGGCGGCCCGCTGACGGTCACGCATCCGGACATGCAGCGCTACTTCATGACGGTGCGCGAGGCGGTCGGCCTCGTGCTGCAGGCGAGCGTGGTCGGCATTGCCGGGCTCGCCTTGCCGGCCGCCAGCCAGGGCGGGATCTTCGTGCTCGACATGGGCGAGCCGGTCCGGATCGTCGACCTCGCGCGCCAAATGATCCGCCTGGCCGGGCTCAAGATCGCCGACGAGGCCGCGCCGGCCGGGCAGACCGCGCCGGCCGGCCAGGCCGCGCCGGCCGCGCCGGGCACGATCCGCATCGAGTTCAGCGGCTTGCGGCCCGGCGAGAAGCTGTACGAGGAGCTGTTCCACGGCACCGAGGCGCCGGTTCCGACCGGCCACCCCGGCCTGCTGATGGCCGGTCCGCGCACCGCCGACCCCGCCATCGTCGGCCGCGCCATCGACGAGATCGGCGCGCTGTGCCGCAGCGGGCAGCAGGAGGCGGCGCTGGGCCAGCTCGGCCGCCTGGTGCCTGAGTTCGAGCACAACTCGGCCGGCCTGGTCCGCGCCGCCCCCGGAGGCTGACCGATGACCCCGATCCCGTTCCTCGACCTGAAGGCGCAGCAGGCGCGGCTCGCGGACAACCTCAAGCCGCGGATCGACGCGGTGCTGGCGCATTGCCAGTTCGTGCTGGGTCCGGAAGTGGCGGAGCTCGAGGGGCGGCTCGCCGCCTATTGCGGCGCCAAGCACTGCGTGGGTGTCAGCTCCGGCACCGACGCGCTGCAGATCGCCATGATGGCCGAAGGCATCGGGCCCGGCGACGCGGTGTTCCTGCCGGCCTTCACCTACACCGCGACCGCCGAGGTGCCGCTGGTGCTCGGCGCCACCCCGGTGTTCGTGGACGTCGATCCGCGCACCTTCCAGATCGACCCGTCGCACCTCGAGACCCGCATCGCGGCGGTGCGCGCGGCGGGCCGGCTGCGGCCGCGGGCGGTGGTCGGCGTGGACCTGTTCGGGCAGCCGGCGGACTGGCCGGCGCTGAACCGGATCGCCGCCCGCAACGACCTGTTCACGCTCGACGACCTGGCACAAAGCTTCGGCGCCGCGCTGGGGGGCGCGAAGCTGGGCACCCAGGCCATGGCGACGGCGACCAGCTTCTTTCCCAGCAAGCCGCTCGGCGCCTATGGCGATGGCGGGGCGTTGTTCACCGACGACGACGACCGGGCCGACCTGTTCCGCTCGCTCCGCACCCACGGCGAGGGCAAGACCCGCTACGAGGTGCTGCGCACCGGCATGAACGGGCGGCTCGACACGATGCAGGCGGCGGTGCTGCTGGCCAAGCTCGACGTGTTCGACGCCGAGCTGGCCCGGCGCGAGGAGATCGCCGGGATCTACGACCGCCGGCTCGGCAACCTGCTGGAGGTCCCCGCCCGGGTGCCGGACAGCAGCAGCGCCTGGGCGATCTACGCCGTGCTGTTGCGGGACGAGGCGCAGCGCAGCCACGTGCAGGTGGCCTGCAAGGCGAGCGGGGTGCCGAGTGCCATCTACTACCCGCGCCCGCTGCACACGCAGCCGGCCTATGCGGGGCACCATGACGGCAGCGCGCTGCCGGTCAGCGAGGACCTGGCGACCCGCATCCTGGCCCTGCCGATCCACCCGGACCTGTCCGACGCGGACGCCGAGCGGGTGTGCGACGCGGTCGCTACGGCGCTCGCCTGAAACTCGGCCGGCAGCCGACCGTTACCTGCCGCATGAACCAGCCGCAGCAGCCCCGCGACCCGCCCGAGCAAGGCAGCAAGTCCGACCACAACCCGACCGGGACGACGCCGAACGGCATCCCGGAGGGCATGGAGAACGAGGAAGGCACGGGCCGTCCGACCTCGGATCGGCAGCAGACGGAGAAGTCGTCCAACAGCTGAGCTCCGGACCGCCGCGTCGCACTGGGAGAGATCCGCGGATCAAGTCCGCGGAGGACGTGATAGGTCCGGGCGACGAGATGGTGGCTTCAGGCGCCGAGCCGATCGGCAAGCGCCGTGATGGTGTCGACGGCGTAATCCCAGTCCGAGTCCGGACCGAAGTCGCGGGTTTGGTGCGGACCGTACTCTGTGGGACGGGCGATGAAGGCGGTCCGCAGCCCGCATGACCGTGCGCCGGCTAGGTCGCTGTTATGGGCAGCGCACAACATCACCTGCTCCGGCGCCAGCCCCAGCAAGGCGGCGGCGCCCAGATACACGTCCGGGTCCGGCTTGTAATGGCGGAACACCTCGGCGCACAGCACCAGGTCCCAGGGCAGCCCCGCCGCCTTGGCCATGTTGGTCAGCAATGCGACATTGCCGTTCGAGAGCGGGCTGATGATGAACCGCCGCTTCAAGCGCGTGAGCCCGGCCGACGCTGTCCGGCCAGGGACGCAACCGATGCCAGCCGCGGTTGATCCAGTCGAGCGCCGCGTCATCCAGCCCGGCCAGCCCGAACCGCGGCGCCAACTCCGCCAGCGACTGCCGATGTAGCGCATCGAGGTTGGTCCATGGCTGCTCGCCCCGGCGCACCCGGTCCATCGACGGCGCGTAAGCCCCGCGCCAGGCGTCGACGAACCCGGCCCAATCGGCCTCGATCCCGCGCCCGGCGCCCCAGGCGGACAACTCATCGATCAGGCTGGTGCGCCAGTCCACCACGGTGCCGAACACGTCGAACAGCAGCGCCTTGACGTCCATGATGCCTCCGTCAGTTGAAGATGTTGAACAGCCCGCGCAGGAAGCCGGGCGTCAGCGCCGATAACGGGTTGACCCGCACCGACGGGTTGTCCATCGGCCCGTGCAGCCCGTAATTGACGGCGACCAGCCCCCCGCCCTGTTCGGCGCTGAACAGCCGGCCCAGCAGCGGGATCCGCCCCAGCGCCGAGTTCAGCACGTACGCCGGCACCACCGTGCCGTCGAGATCGACCGTCCGCCGCTCGGTGTCGAGCCGCCCCTTCGCGGTCAGCCCGAGCGACGAGCTGAACGCCTGCGCGTCGGTGACCTCGAGCACGCCCTTCTCCCAGCGGAACGGCAGCACCAGGGTGGAAAAGAACAGGCCCGGGCCGCCCACCGCATCCATCACCCCGTAGATCGTCGCCGCCTGCAGCAGCTTCCCCAGCGACTGCATGTTGCGCACGGTGAAGTTGCCCATGCGTGCCGTGCCGGTCAGCGGCGCCGCCGCGCGCGTGTCGTCGTAGCGCGCGTCGAGCTCGAGTTGGCCGCCGTTGATGGTGTCGACCAGGTCGGCGCCGCGCAGCAGCGCGCCGCCATCGGCTGCCTGCAGCGTCAGCCGCCGCCCGCTTCCGTCCGGCCGCAGCGTCACCTGCGCCCGCTCCGGCCCGGTCGTGCTCGCGGTCAGCACCGCCAGCCGCTTGCCGTCATTCTCCGCATGCGCGGTGACGCCGGCCAGGCCGCGGTCGCCCGACAGCAGCACGCGGTCGAAGCGGATGTCGGCGACCCAGGGCGTATCGGCCCGCGACGCCTCCGGGGTCGCCGGCGGCTCCGGCGGCAGTTCGCCGGGCGGCTTGTGCAGCTCGGTGGACAGATCGAGCACCGGGCCGCTCAGGGTGGCGCGGATCGGGTCCGATGGCGCGGCCGGGAAGCGGATCTGGCCGCGCCCCTGGGTCTGGCCCAGCACCGCCCGGTCCAGCACCAGAAGCAGCGGCTCGTCGCCCACCATCTCCACGTGACCGTCCACCGCCATGCCGGGTCCTTGCGCGTGCAGCTGGTCGATCCCGGTCATACGGTCGCCGCGCAGCACCAGATGCGTGCTCGCGGTGGCCGGCTGGCCCGGCGGCTTGCGCCAGCCCGCCAGTGCCAGGCCGGCGTCACGCAGGTCGGCGTCCACCGCGACCTCGCCGGCGCCGTCCCGGCGCTGCTGATACTTAGCGGTGAACGAGCCGAGGCCGCTCGGCATCAGCGTGCCCGGCCCGAGCCGCGCCGCCGAAAGCTGCCGCCCCGACGCCCGGCCGGTGAGCTGCGCCCGCTGCACCACCTGGCTCGGGCCGCCGTTGCGGAAATCCATCTCGACCACCAGGTCGGACGGAATGCCGCCGACCTGCGCCTTGCCGGTGGCGCGCAGGGTGTCGGTGTTGACGTCCATCTGGATGTCGCCGCGGTCGAGGTCGCGCCCGGCCACCAGCCCGCCCAGCCGCAGATCGGTCAGGTGCGAGCTGGTCTGGATGCGGACGTCGCTGAACTCGAGGTGGTCCTTCATCGGCATGTTGATGCCGAGCCGCCCGGTCACGCTGCCGGCCGGGTCTTTCATCGGGATCGGCTTGCGGTCCAGCAGCGCCAGCCGCGGATGCTTCAGCAGCGTCAGCACATCCGGGACCGAGCCGGCGATGTCGGCGGTCAGCGCCATGAACTGGTCCTTCTCGGCCATGCCGGTGAAGCGGACCAGGCCGTTGCGCAGCGCCACCGCGCCCTGCCGGGCCGAGGACACCGCGATGTCGAGCACCTGCGGGTCCTTCATCGTCAGCACCGCCTGCGCACCCTCGGCCGGCGGCACCGGACGAAGCCACCAGATCGTCACGTTCTCGCCGCGCAGCGAGGCGTCGATCGCGGTCAGCGCCGGGCCGGAAAAATCGTCCTCGCGCCGTGAAGCTCAGCCGCGCGGCGCCGTCGCGCACCGTGCCGGCGGTAACGTTGGGCACCAGCCAGGGCCGCACATGACCGCCCAGCGGCGCCGGCCACAGCGCCCCGAGATCGGCGAAGTCGAGGTGGTCGAGCGTCGCCGCCGCCTCGCCGGCAACCCCGTCGACGCCCGAACCGGAGCGACCCGGCCAGCGTCAAGGTAGACGGCCAGGCCCCGCCGGGCGCGTGCACCACGGCGCGTCCGCTCGCGCCAAGCCGATGCGCGCCGGACGGAACCAGCCCGGCCGGTCCCACCCGGCGTCGAGCGTGGCGCCGACGCTGTCGAAGCCGATCGCCGCACCGGCCAAATGCACCCGCCCGCTGCCGGCCTCCAGCCGCAGCGTTGCCGACCGGGGCTCGCAGGGCGTCGTTCAGCCGCACCGTTCCCGCGCCCTGCAGCCGGGCTTCCACCCGGTCCGTCGACGCATAGGCCGGCGCCGCGTCCTGCGCGGCAGCCGCGCTGAAGGGCGCGAACTGCAGCCGGATCTCGGTGCCGCCGCCGGGTGCGAGCTCGGCCTGCGCGGCCAGGGTGGTGCGCGCCGTCCCCAGCGCCAGGGTCGCCGCGGCCGTGCCATGCACGCCGCCGCGAGCCGGCCGCCGCAGGTCGAGCGCCAGCACCTCGAGCCGCGCCGCCCCGGCCAGCGCCGGATCGTGCAGGAGGAACACGGAGTTGCGGATCGCGACCGATTGCAGCTCCTCGACGTGCTTGAGGTCGGGGCGCCGCGGCCGCTGACCGGGCTGCCGCGGCGGTCGGGCCAGTTCGCCCAAGGTGTCCTGCACCGTCGGTCCCGGCTGCCCCGGCTGCCCCGGCCCGGCTACCGCGTCGTCACCGAGGTCGAGCCCGCCGAGGTCGATCGCAACCCCGCCGGCCGCGTCGCGGGCGATGCCGAGGCTGAGGCCGCTGACGCTGACCGCATGCGGCACCACCTGCCCCAGCAGCAGCCACGGCAGCGACACCACCATGTCCAGCCGGTCCAGCCGCGCCACCGGCGCCGCCCGCAGGTCGACCAGCCGCACGTCGCGCAGCAGCAACGCAAGCCCGTGCCCGGCGCCGGCGGCGAACCCGCCCCACTCCACCGCGGCTTCCCCGATCGACAGCCGCGTCGGCCGGTCCGGCAGGTTGGCAGCCGCCTCGATCCGCCGCGCCGCCCAGTCGATCTCGAGCGGCCCCTGCGACAGCCGCCACGACAGCGCCAGGCCGGCGGCGCCGGCGAGCACCACCAGCGCCACGGTCAGCACCAGCACGAAATGCACGAGCCCGCCGACCCTGGCCGCGAACCGCCTCATCGCCCAAGCCGGCGCCCAAGCCGGCGCCCAAGCCGGGGCTCGGGCCAGGGCTCGGGCCGGCAATTGACGGCGATGGCCGGCGCCCCGCATTTTTCCCGGCGATGCCGCCCCTTGCCACCTGGCCCGCCCCGGCCGAGCCTGCCGCCGGCGAGCGGCTTCGAGAGCGCTTCGCCGAACGGAGCGAAGCCGCCGCCGCCTTTGCCGGCACGCCGTCCGGCCTGGCCATGCTGGCGGCGGTCGGCGGCGGCAGCCCGTTCCTGTCCGACCTCGCGGTCCGGGAGCACGCCACCGTGCTGCGCTTCGCCGCCGACGGCGCCGACGCCGTGCTCGCCGAGGCCATGGCGGAGCTGGCCGCGGTGCCGCCC
Organism: uncultured Alphaproteobacteria bacterium; assembly: GCA_963792675.1. GTDB lineage: Bacteria > Pseudomonadota > Alphaproteobacteria > Acetobacterales > Acetobacteraceae > JBBROS01. Next base: position 1,385,532 of record CAWBWT010000002.1, on the reverse strand, counting down.
ACCGCCACCCGCGCCGCCGTGGCCGCCGCGATGCGCCGGGCCAAGCGTCACGTCGCGCTGGCAACGGCGCTCGCCGACCTGGCCGGCGCCTGGAGCCTGGCCGCCGTGACGGCGGCGATTTCCGGCCTGGCCGAGGCCACGCTGCAGCTTGCCACCGCGCATCTGCTGCGCGCCGCGCATGACGCGGGCGCCCTTCGCCTGCCGGACCCGGCGTCGCCCGGACTGGGCAGCGGCCTGGTCGTGCTCGGCATGGGCAAGCTGGGCGCGCGCGAGCTGAACTACTCCAGTGATGTCGACCTCATCCTGTTCTACGACCCCGCCATCCACCCGGACACGGACTCGCTCGGCGCCACCTTCACACGCATCGCTCGTGGCTTAGTTGCAATGATGGAGGCACGCGACGCCGGCGGCTACGTCTTCCGCACCGACCTGCGCCTTCGGCCCGACCCGGCCGCGACGCCGCCCGCGGTCGCGCTGCCGGCGGCGCTGACCTACTACGAAACGATGGGGCAGAACTGGGAACGCGCGGCGATGACCAAGGCGCGTCCGGTGGCGGGCGACCTCGCCCTCGGGCACAGCTTCCTGGCCGCCATCCGCCCGTTCATCTGGCGCCGCCGGCTGGATTTCGCGGCCATCTCCGACCTGCATGCGATGAAGCGGCGCATCGACAGCCATCGCGGCTTCGGGCCCGGCGCGTCGGTGCATGGCCTAGGGCGCGGCCTGGCCGGGTTCGACATCAAGCTCGGCCCCGGCGGCATCCGCGAGATCGAGTTCGCGGTGCAGACGCTGCAGCTCGTCTGGGGCGGCCGCAACCCGCTGCTGCGCGACCCGACCACGCTCGGGGCGCTGCGCCGCCTGGTGCGCGCCGGGCATCTCGGCAGCCGCGCCGCGGCCGAGTTGACCGTCGCCTACCGCCTGCTGCGCCGGGTCGAGCACCGGTTGCAGATGGTTGCCGACCGCCAAACCCACGCCATGCCGGAGCAACCCGACGAGCTCGCCCGGTTCGCCGTGTTCATGGGCTGCCGCGACGCCGACGCGCTCGCGGCGTTGCTCGGCCGCCACATGGCCCGGGTCCGCGCCCGCTATGCGGAGGTGTTCGAGACCGTGCCGGATCCGGGCGGCGCCGAGCCGCTCGACCTCGCCGGCCCGGACTTGCCGGAAGCGACCGTCGCACGCCTGTCGGAGATGGGCTTCCGCAACGCCCCCGGCATGATCGCCACCTTGCGCGGCTGGCAGGCCGGACGGTTGCGCGCGCTGCGCTCGCCGCGGGCGCGCGAGCTGATGGACTCCGTTATGCCGGCGCTGCTGGCCGCCTTGGCCACCCAGGCCGACCCCGACGCGGCGTTCAACCGGTTCGACGCCATGCTCGGCCGGCAACCCGCCGGGGTCGAGCTGCTCTCGATGTTCCAGCGCAACCCGGCGCTGCTGGAACGGGTCGCTGCCGTGCTCGGCGCCGCCCCGTCGCTGGCCGACCATCTGGCGAGCGTGCCGACGGCGCTCGAAGGCCTGCTCGCCCCGGCGCCCGCCATCGAGCAGCCGGCGCGCGACGTGCTGGCCGGCCGGCTCGCCGACGCCCGCGCGCTGGAGGACGTCCTGGCGATCACCCGCAGCCTGGTGCGGACCGAGGAATTCCGGCTCTGCGTCGCGCAGCTGCTCGGCAGCATCGACGCCGACGCCGCCGGTTTCGCCCGTAGCGCGCTCGCCGACGCCGCGCTCAACGCGCTGCTGCCGGCCGTGCTGGCCGACCACGCCCGCCGCTACGGCCGGGTCCGCGGCGGCGACGTGGCGGTGGTGGCACTCGGCAAGGCCGGCAGCCGGGAGATGATGGCGGGCTCCGACCTCGATCTGCTGCTGCTATACTCGTTTCCGCCGTCGGTCACCGAAAGCGACGGCCCGCGCCGGCTGCCGGTCAGCCAGTATTTCATCCGCGCCGCCCACGCCTTCGTCGCCGCACTGACCGCGGCCGGGGCGGAGGGTCCGCTGTATCAGGTGGACATGCGGCTGCGGCCGTCGGGCAACAAGGGCCCGGTCGCGGTGCCGCTCGCGGGGTTTGCCGCCTACCATGCCGGCAGCGCTTGGACCTGGGAACGGATGGCGCTGACCCGCGCCCGCGTGGTCGCCGGCAATCCGGCCATCGCCGCCCGTGCCGCGCGCGCCATTGCCGCCGCGGTCGCGACCCCGGCCGACCCCGCCACCACACGCGCCGACGCCGCGGCGATGCGCGCCCGCTTGCTGCGCGACCTGCCGCCCACCGGGCCGTGGGACGTGAAGCTGCGGCCCGGCGGCGGCATGGAGGTCGAGTTCATCGCCCAAGCCCTGCAACTGGTGCACGCGGTCTGCCCGATCCGGCCGCGCACCGCCGACGCGCTTGAGCACCTCGCAGCCGTCGGCGCCCTGCCGGCGCGCGAGGCAGCCGCGCTGATCCGGGCCGACCTGCTATGGCGCACGGTGCAATCGATGCTGCGGATCAGCATCGGCCGCGCCACCGACGCGGTGCCGCCGCAGGCCATGGCCCCGCTGCTGCGCGCCGCCGGCCGGGTCGCCGGTGTCGCGGACCTTGACGCCTCGGGCCTCCATGCCACCCTTGAGGCCGCCGCGGCCGAGGTCCGCGCCATCTTCACCCAACGGATCGGAGCGATTGTATGAGCATCCAGGAAGGCGCCCCCGCCCCCGCGTTCACCCTGCCGGCGAGCGGCGGCCGCAGCGTCAGCCTCGACGCGATGCGCGGCAAGCCGCTGGTGCTGTTCTTCTATCCCAAGGCCGACACGCCGGGCTGCACCAAGGAGGCGCAGAGCTTCCAGGACGCGCTGTCGGAGCTGGACGCCGCCGGCGTCGCGGTCATCGGCTTGTCGAAGGATGCCGTGAAGGCGCAGGACAAGTTCGCCGAAAAGTATGGCCTGAGCTTCCCGCTCGCGTCCGACCCGGACGGAACCGTGGTGGAGGCGTATGGGGCCTGGGTCGAGAAGTCGATGTACGGCAAAAGCTACATGGGCATCGACCGCAGCACCGTCCTGGTGGACAAGGACGGCCGGGTTGCTCGGATTTGGCGCAAGGTCAAGGTGCCGGGCCACGCCGCGGAAGTCCTCGCGGCGGCCAAGGCGCTGTAGCACCCCGCGGGAGCCGACCCCGTTACAGCAACGTGCCGAAGCGGTAGGCCATGAAGATCGCCAGCGGCAGCAGCATCGTCGCGGCGCCCCGCGACACCGGGACTGTCAGCCGGTACAGCAGGATGGAGGCGCCGACGATCGCGATCGCCGCGACGGCGCTCGCGTGGCGGTTGCCGCTGCCGACCAGGATGACCTGGTAGCTGATGCAGCTGACCCACAACGCGTCGAACCAGCGCCGCTCAGCCTGCAGGCGCAGCCTCCATCGGGCGAGCCCGACCAGCCCGAGCAGCATCGCCCAAAGCACGTCGAACGAGAGTGGGCTCGTGTCGGGCGGCAGGATGTCCTCGTAGCTCCAGCCGAGGAACAGAGCGGCGACGTCGTCGCCCAGCGCACCCAGCGCATAAACCGCCACGGTGAACAGCATCGTGCCGCCCACGGCGGTGGCGCTCAGCCGCCTCAACTCCGTCAGCGCGGCCACGAGCAACCCGAGCAGCAGCACCTGCCCGGCCGGGTGCAGCCCGTAATCGACGTCGATCTCGCTGACGACGACCCGGATCGGGTTGGCATGGGTGCCGAACCGATACCACAGGAACTCGAACAGCAAGGTGGCCGCCGCGGCGACCACCGACAGGCCCAGCAACGGCGCCCATGCCCGGTCGGGCCCGACCGGCAACGCCCGCCACAGCAGCAGCCAGGTCAGCACGCCGCCGGCGAGCAAGGCTTGTGACACATCCAGCTTGGACTGCAGCAGGTAGTGGATCACCCCCAGCACCGCGAGGCCATACACCACGCGGTGGATCTGCTTCCACGTCCGGCCCAGCCAGCGGGACCAGCCATCGGTCGATGTGACACCCAGCACCAGCAGCCCGGCCAGCGACACGAAGCCGATCGTCAGGTAGAACCGCTTGACGATCTCGGCCACCACGGTGAGCAGCCGCCAATGCTGATCCATGCAGTACAGCGTGAGATGCAGGCCGGCATACAGCAGCGCGGCATTGCCCATCATGCGCCTGATCACGGCCAAGTTGGGCATGCCGGACAGCACCTTGGCCGGAGTCACCGCGAGCGACGCGAGCAGGACCCAGATCGTCGTGTAGCCGCTGCTGTGGATGGCAGCGTTGGTCCGCTCCGGTCCGAGCATGTTGCCGGTCCAGCGGACCGCCAACCACGCCGCCGGCAGCAGCAGCAGGCCGAACACCACGGCGCGCAACGGATGCAGCCGGCCCTTGCGGTCCGTCCACGGCACCAACTCGGTCCAGGTCGGCGCCAGCGCCGGCAGCAGCGTGATGATCGCCGGACGGCTCGCCTTCACGGCGGCGGCCGCCGCTGCACCCGCTCGAACCCGGCCGGCACGTCGAACAAGGCGCCATCCTGCGGCCCATAGGCGACGCGGGTCGCGACCGCGAGCACCTGGGCGCCGCGCCGCGCCCGCAGCATTACGCCGTCCGCGGTCACGCAGGTGATGGCGGGCTGCCCGACGCTGTCGCGTATCTCCCACTCGGTGCAGGGCAGTCCGGCCACGACGTCCTCGCCGCGCCGCACGTAGCCGCCCGCAGCACCCGGGGCCCGCTTCGTTTCCAGCACCCGGCGATCGGCCACGCTGACCAGCGACAGCACGGAGGTGCGGTAGTCCATGATGGAGAACAACCCCGGCGTCGGCAGGTCGAGCCGGGTCCGTTGCGCCGCCGCCGAGAACCGCGACCGCTGCTCGACCGGGGTGTCGCCGGGCTGCGAGCGATAAGTCACGTCGACGTCGCGCGTCGGCACGAGCGCCGGCCGCTCCTCCGCCCCGGCGGTCCGGCCCCAGGGCTGAACGGCGAGCAGCGCGGCAGCGAGCACGGCCGCCCTTCTCATCGGCTTCGCCCCAGCAAGCCGCGCAGATCCTGCAGGCCGGCAAGGCCGCCATGCCCGTTCCGGCCCAGCGCCATGTAGCCGGGCGGCACCACGAACAACTCGGGCGCCACGGCGCCGTAGCGGACCGCAACCGCGGTGAACCGGCCTGGCTTGCCGCCGACGCGGCCCTCGCCCCGCAACGGCACGCCATCGGCGGTGAGGCAAACGGTTCCCGGCCCATGCGCCGTCTCGAACACGGCGACCGTGCAGGCCAGCCCGGCCACGCGATCCTTGCCGCGCGGGTGCAATCGAGTCTCGTCCAGCAGCAAGGGTTGCAAGTCACTTGCCCGGATCGGCAACGGCAGCACCATGCGCAGCGCAGTGTCGATCACCTGCCCCGACCGGTTCCGCAGGTCGATCAGCGCGACTTGGCTGCGCCCCTCCGCCTCGGCCCGCAATCGTTGCCCGGCGGCGTCCCACGACAGTGTGACCGGCCCCGGGATGCCGCCCGGCACCGAGGCCGGGGCTTGGCCGTCGAGCACGTAGGTCACCACCACGTCACGCAGCGGCCGCGTCGCCGGCAGCGGCTGCGCGAGCGCCGGTGCGACCAGCAGCGTCAGCACTGCGGCGAGCCTCCACGACCCGGCGGTCATTGCGCCAGGCCCGGCCCCGGCACGATCGGGGCGTAGTCGGCGGGAACAGCGAAGTCCGCGTCGGTCAGCGCGTCGAACCGCACGCTGAATGCCTCCACCAGGTTGCGGCGGCCCTGCTTGTCCTGAAATTGGTTGCGCAGCACGAGCCCGTCGGGACTGACGCACAGCGCATGCGCGACGCCGTCCACCAGCGCGTCCCATAGCGTGCAGCGCTGACCGGCAATCACAGCTTCGCCGCGGCGCGTGAACCGGGCCCCTTCGTCGAGCGTGAACAGCGGCTGCGGTCCCTCGTCCCAGCCGATCACCAGCACGGTCCGCTCGAGCGGGACCACCATCGTCAGGCTGCGGTTGGCCGGCGTGCCGACAAGGTAGCTGGTGTCCGGCAGGTCGACGCGGAACACCGTGCCGGCCGCCTTGAGCTGGACCCGGACGTCGATCGCCTCGCCGCTCGCCGGGCGCAGATGATAGCCGATCTCCGCGTCGCGCGTGGGGGCGGCGGGCGGACGGTCGGGCCCGGCGCCGGCCGCCGCCAGCAGGACCGGCAGCAGCACGGGCACGCGCCGGAGGAAGCGGCCGATCAAGCGCCGGACTCCGGACGGTGCAGCAGCTTGATCTCGGCCACGAGGGCGTCCGGGTCGGGGGCGGCCGTCCATCGCGCGGCGATCTGCACCGCGCTGGCGAGCATCGCCTTGTAGGTATCGCGAGGCACCTCGACGGCGCCGAACTGCGCCAAGTGATTGGTCACGAACTGGGTGTCGAGCAGCGTGTAGCCTCCCATCCGCATGCGCGCGACCAGGTGCACCAGCGCCACCTTGGACGCGTCGCGCGCCGTGCTGAACATGCTCTCGCCAAAGAACACGCCGCCGAGCGAGACGCCATACAGCCCGCCCACCAGCACGCCGTCCAGCCAGGTCTCGACCGAATGGGCGTGGCCTTGCCGATGCAGCTCGTAGAACAGCCGCTCGATGTCGGTGTTGATCCAGGTGTCTTCGCGCCCCGGCGCGGCCGCGGCACAGCCGGCGATCACTTGCGAGAAGGCGCGGTTGGCGGTGATCTCAAACGGCCCGGACAGCACCGTCCGCAGCAGCCGGCGCGGCAAGTGGAAGCCGTCGAGCGGCAGGATCCCCCGCTGCTCCGGGTCGAGCCAGTAAAGCCGCTGCCCCCGCCGGGTCTCCGCCATCGGGAACAACCCGACGCGGTAGGCCCGCAGCATCAGCTCGGGCGTGACCTCAATCGCGCGTCGCGACATCGTTCCAGCTTGGCGCCACGCTTTGGGTCCTTGCTACGGGTTGCGCCAGCGGGAGTGTAGCAGTTCAAACCAGGCGCTGCACTAGCCTGCGAGCGTCGGGGGCCGGCGTCTGGGGCGCAGCGGCGGACACGAATCGCTCAAGCCAGTGGATCGTGTAGTCGCCGGCCACGAACTCCGGCGCTTCCAGGATGCGCCGATGCAGCGGCAGGGTGGTCTTGACGCCCTGCACCGCGAACTCCGCCAGCGCCCGGCGCATGCGCATGATCGCCTGCGGCCGGTCCGGCGCATGCACGATCAGCTTGGCCACCATGCTGTCGTAGTACGGCGGCACCACGTAACCGGCATACAGCGCGCTATCGACCCGCACGCCGAGCCCGCCCGGCGCATGGAACAGGTCCACCCGCCCGGGCGTCGGCATGAACGTGTCCGGGTCCTCGGCATTGATGCGGCACTCGATCGCATGGCCGGCGAACACGATGTCGGCCTGCGAATAGCCGAGCGGAGCTCCGGACGCGACCCGGATCTGCTCGCGCACGAGGTCGACGTTGCACACCATCTCCGTCACCGGGTGCTCGACCTGCAGCCGCGTGTTCATCTCGATGAATGCGAACTGCCCGTCCTGATACAGGAACTCGAGCGTGCCCGCGTTGCGATAGCCCAGCTTGCGCAGGCCGTTCGTCACCACCGTGCCCAACGCGTCCCGCTCGGCGGCGGTCAGTGCCGGAGAGCCAGCTTCCTCGAGCACCTTTTGGTGCCTCCGCTGTAGGCTGCAGTCGCGCTCGCCGAAATGCACCACGTTGCCGTGGTTGTCGGCCAGGACCTGCAGCTCGATGTGCCGCGGCCGGTCGAGGTATTTCTCCAGGTACACGGAGTCGTCTCCGAATGCAGTGCGCGCCTCGGTCCGCGCCACGCTCCACGCGTCCGCGATGTCGGCCGGCGTCATGGCTACCTTCATTCCCCGCCCGCCGCCGCCCGCCGCCGCCTTGATCAGGACGGGGTAGCCGATCTGCTGCGCCAGCGCCCGCGCCTGATCGAGGTCCGCCAACGCTCCGGGCGAGCCCGGCACCAAGGGAACGCCGATCGACGCCATCGCCACCTTGGCGGCGATCTTGTCGCCCATGGTGCGGACGTGCGTCGGCGACGGCCCGATGAAGGTGATGCCATGAGCCTCGACCATCTCGGCGAAGTCGGCGTTCTCCGACAGGAAGCCGTAGCCGGGATGGATGGCATCGGCGCCCGTCACCGCGGCCGCCGAAAGGATCGACGGGATATGCAGATAGCTGTCCCGCGCCGGCGGCGGTCCGATGCACACGCTTTCGTCGGACAGCCGGACGTGCATGGCGTCGCCGTCCGCGGTCGAGTGCACCGCGACCGTCGGGATGCCGAGTTCGCGGCAGGCCCGCTGGATCCGCAGCGCGATCTCGCCACGGTTGGCGATCAGGATCTTGTGGAACACCTCAGGCGATCACCAACAGCGGCTGGTCGTATTCGACCGGGGCGCCGCTGTCGACGAGGATCTGCGTCACCGTGCCGGCACGCGGCGCCTTGATTTGATTGAACGTCTTCATCGCCTCGATCAGCATCACCGTTTGTCCGGCCGTGACCGGCGAGCCGAGCGTGATATACGGCGCCGCGCCAGGCTCGGGCGCCAGATAGGCGATCCCGACCATCGGGCTCTTGACTGCACCCGGCGGCGGCGGCGGTTCCGCCGACAATGCGGCCGCCTCGACGGAATGCGGCGTGCCGGTGTTGACCACCACCGGTGACGGCGCGATCGAAGCGACGGCGGCCGGCGCCGCTCGAACCAGCTTCAAACGGCATTCGCCCTCGTGCATCTCGAGTTCCGTCAGGCCGGCATCCTTCAGGATCGCGGCCAGGCGCTGGATGGTCTCGGGGTCGAACAGGATGCGGCTCATGGGAATCCTACTTCGCTCCAACGATCATGGTGCGGATCATCACTCTGAGCGCGCAGAAGCATCGCCCGGCGACCCCGCCGGGTTCGCCCGTGGCGGCGCGCACCTCGGCGAGCGGCCGTTCGACGGCTCGCGCACATGGTCCATGGAGGACGACGACAAGCGATCGATGCGAGGCCATCGGCCGCGCCGTAGCATGGGGCGTGGGTCGTGTCGATTGAACCGGTCGGAGCGGCTCAGCCTGGCTCGACGAGCGGACGGCCGGCAGCGTCCGAATGGCGGACGATCCACGCCGCAAGCTCCCCTTCCAGTGCTGCCAGTTCCGCCGCGATGATCTCAGCGTCCAAAGCCGCGGCTTCCCGTTCGAGCAGCGAGGCGCGCGCCCCCAGCGCCTCGGCGCCGACGTTGCGCGAGGCCCCGGCCAGGCTGTGCGCTTGCCGGGTCACGGAGGCGACGTCGTTGCGCTCGAGCGCCGCGCGCAAGCCGTCGAGTTGAACGCGCGCGTCCTCCTTGAACGCCTCGACGATGTCGTCCACGAGTTCCGCGCCGAGCTCGTCGCGCAGTTCGTCGAGCCTCGAACGGCTCGGCGCAGACTTGAACGGGAGTCGAGAACCGGTGGCTTGCGCGCGGCCTTCAGCGACCGCCGCCCGCAGCCGCTCAAGGGTGACCGGCTTGGTGGTCACCCCGTCCATGCCGGCCTCGAGGCAGGCCTGCAGGTCCTCCAGCCGCGAGCCCGCGGTCACGCCGACGATCGTCACGTGCTCGCCGGCCGCCTCCGCGGCCCGGACCATCCGCGTCGCGGCAAGACCGTCCATCCGCGGCATCATGACGTCCATCAGCACCACGTCGAAGCTCCCGGTGCGTAGCGCCGCCAACGCCTCGACGCCGTCGGTGACCGCCGTGACATGGTGGCCAAGCCGCTCCAGCAGCCCGGTCGCCACCTGGCGGTTGATGGGATTGTCCTCGGCGAGCAGCACCTGCAGCGGCCGGTCGTCGGTACGCAGCCGGCTCGGTCGTCACGACCGGCTCGGCGGCGGCGGCTTCACCCGAAGGCCGGCACGCAATGTCGAACCGGAACGTGCTGCCGCGTCCCGGCTCCGACTCGACGGCGATGCCGCCGCCCAGCAACGTCACCAGCCGGCGGCAGATCGCCAGCCCCAATCCGCTGCCGCCGAACCGCCGCGAGATAGAGCCGTCGACCTGCGTGAACTCCTGGAAAATCCGGTCCACCGCTGCTGCCGCGATGCCAATGCCGCTATCCGCGACGGCAAAATGCAGGCTGACCCGGCCCTCGCTCTCGCACGCGGCCGCCAGCTCGATCCGCACCCAGCCGCGGTCGGTGAACTTGGTCGCGTTGCCGACAAGGTTGAGCAGGATCTGCCGCAGCCGCCCGGGGTCACCCATCACGGCGTCCGGCACGGACGGGTCGACATGGGCCGAAAGCTCCAGCCCCTTCATCTGTGCCTGCGGCCGGAACAGGTCGATGGCGCCGGCCACCAGCGCCCGGGGACTGAACCGCGCCTCCTCCAACTCGATCTGCGACGCGTCGAGCCGGGAGAAGTCGAGGATGTCGTTGATGAGCTGGACGAGGTGGTCACCGCTCTCGCGGATCAGCCGCACATAGGCCCGCTGCGCCGGGCCGAGCTCCATGTCCTCCAGTAGCCCGGCGACGCCGATTACCCCGTTGAGCGGGGTGCGGATCTCGTGGCTCATGGTCGCCAAGAACTCCGATCGTGCCCGCGCCGCCGCCTCGGCGGCATCCCGCGCTTCCTCCAGCACGTGCGCCGTGCGTTCCTGGTCGCTGATGTCGGTGAACGTCCGCACGGCCAGCCCGGTCTCGAGCGCCTGGGTGCGGATCTCCAAAACCCGGCCACTCCGGCTGGTTCGCTGATAGACCGTCGTCCCCAGGCTGACGCCGCCCGCCTCGGCCAACGCCCGCGCCCGTTCCGAGCCGGGTGTGTCGAACTCCCCCGTCCTGATCTGCCAATCCAGCAACGCGTTGAACGATACCCCGACCTTGGCCAGATCGGGCGGCAGGTTCAGCAGTTCGACGGCCCGCGCGTTCAGGACCGGTACGGTCCGCTCCGGATCGATCACCATCAGGCCCTGGCTGATATTCTCGACCGCCGCCTGCAGGATCGTGCGCGATCGAACGAGGTCGCGCCGGTTGCGCGCCAGCACGATACCCGCCACCAAGGTCAGCAGCGTCAGCACCCCGCCGGCGATGCTCCAGCTTTCACGGTCGCGGCGGAACCCGGCGAGGGCGCCGTCGGTGGACACCCCGACCACGACCACCAATCCGAACTCCTTCAGCCGGCGCCAGCTATAGATCCGGTCCAAGCCGTCCTGCAGCAGCCCGCCCCGCACCTCGCCCACCGCCGCATCCGACCCGGTCGGCAGCAGCGATGTGGCAGTCATATCGGCGCCGAGCGAAGCCAGGCCATCGGGCGCGGCCGCCCTGACCAGCCCGTCCTCGCCGAGCAGCAGCAGCGCTCCCTGGCCGTTGCGCAGCGAGGAATGGAAGCGCGACAGGAACGCCGGATCGAGCGAGGCGACGATGGCGCCGTCAAACGCCCCGCTCGCATCGAACTGCTTGCGGACGAATTGCACCGACCATCGTCCCGACACGCGGCCGAGCACGGGCCGGCTGATGAACAGGCCGTCGTCGGGCCGGTCACGCGTGGTCTTGAAGTGCTCCCGGTCGGCGATGCTGGTCGGTGTGGTAATCGGACCGAGGTTGGTTTGCACCATGCGGCCGTCGCGGTCGGTGAACGAGACCTGCAGCGTCAGGCCGCCTGGCAAGCCGGTTCCCTTCAGCCAGGCGTTCAGGTCGAACCGCGCCGGATCCTGGGCGCGGGCGGTGCGGATCGAGCGGATGGTGATGTCGATCGCCTCGATGGTGCGAACGATGTTCTCGTCGAAGGCACGGCTGAGATTGCGCGCCTCGCCTGCGGCGGACTCCAGCGCCATCCGACGCTTCTCCAGCAGGGAGAAGCCGATCCCGATCCACAGGAAGGCGAGGATCGGCACCGTTGCGATGATGAGGCGGCGGGTCATGCCGTTCAGCCGACGGGTTCGGCCGGACAGTCGCGGGCTGCGCCGACCAGCGCCTCGAACGCCGCCGGCGACGCCGCCCGGCCATAGAGCCAGCCCTGCCCGATGTGGCACCCGGTGTCGCGAAGCAGCGCCGCCACCTCCACCGTCTCCACCCCTTCGGCGATGACCTTCAAGCCCAGGCCACGCCCGAGCGACGCCACGGCGGTGACGATCTTCAGCGACTCCGCGTTTTTGGCCGCGCTGCCGACGAAGGCTTTGTCGATCTTGAGCTCATTGAACGGCATGCGCGCCAGCGCCAACAGGCTGGAATGACCCGTCCCGAAATCGTCGACGGCCAGGCTCACGCCCCAGATCCGCAGCCGGGTCAGGATCTCCGCCGCGCGCGCGGTGTCAGGGATTGCCCGACCTTCGGTGATCTCGAGCACCAGCTTATCGGGCGGGACGTCATAAGCGCGCAGCAATCGTTCGATCCGCCGGGTCAGATCCGGGTCGTTCAGCAGCAGCGGAGACACGTTCACCGCCACCGTGAGCTCCGGATGCGACTGCCGCCACCGCGCGCAAGCGCGCAAGCTCTGGTCGAGGATGATATCCGTAAGCATGCCGCCCATGCCGCTGCGTTCCGCGACCTCGACGAAATCGGCCGGCGGTATCGGCTGGCCGACGGGAGGAAACCAGCGTGCCAGCGCCTCTGCCCCGATCAAAGCCCCGCTCATCAAGCAGGTCTTTGGTTGGAACCAGGGAACCACCTCGCCGGCCGTGAACGCCTGCCGCAACGCTTCCGGATCAATCAGCCGGCCGGCCTCGCCAGCGAAATCGGCGTGCCCGGGACCACGCTCGAGCATCGTGCGCAGCGCTTGCGGATGGAGCGGCTTCTTCAGTACGCCCGCGACGTGCAGGCCGAGCCGGGCGGCCAGCCGCTGGCTCGACGCGAGCACCCGCCCGTCGCACCCGGAGCAGAACACCACGAGGGCACCGCCATTGTACATGGCGAGCGTGGGCAGCAGCTTCAGCCCGTCCTCCTCACCGAGGGTCAGGTCGAGCAGGACGCAGTCGAACCGCTCTCCGTCGGCGAACAGCGCTTCCGCCTCGCTCAACCCGGCCGCGCCCCAGGTTTCGAAGCCGGCCTTCTGCCCCCAGTGCATGGCGATCGTGCGGTCGACCCGCACGTCGTCGACGACGAGCAAGCGTCGCAGCGGGTCCACTAGATGTGATTCACCATGCTGGCTGGGTTGGAGGCCAGCATGGATGGCAGCAGCTCTCAGCCCCGATCTTCGGTCCCGTGTAATCGCTGCCGTCGATGGCGGCGCGACCCGGCACGCTGCCGCTGAGCGGTTCGGGATCGGCGTAGCCACGGCGATCCGCTGGTTGCGGGCATGGCAGGATGGGGGCGATCGACGGCGCTGCCGATGGGCGGCGATGTGCGCTCGCATCGGATCGAGGCGTTTGGCAACGTCATCCTGGCCGCCATCGAGGCGCAGAAGGACATCACCTTGGCCGAGTTGGCGGACATGCTCCAGCGCGACCACGGGGCCTTGTTCGCCAGCAGCACGATCTGGCGCTTTCTGGACCGCCACGATCTCACCTTCAAAAAAAACGGCACACGCCAGCGAGCAGGAGCGGCCCGACGTCGCCGCTCGGCGCCAGGCCTGGTTCGACTCCCAGCCTGACCTCGACCCGCTGCGTTTGGTGTTCATCGACGAGACCGGGGCTTCGACGAAGATAGAGCCCAATCCGATCGAAGCGGATCGGCTTCGGCTCTAGCGTCCTTGGTTTTGCGAGCTTTTGCATCCGATGGATGACCCCGACTGATCGGATCATGCTCTAGACCTTGCTCGAGAGGCGGGCGGCCTGTGCATCGGCGCCCCCTGAATGCAGGCCTGCCTCATGGAGGAACTCGCGCAGGGCTTGGATCGTCACCGGCTTCGGCATGGGCACGACATGCTCCAGCCCGTAGCCGTCAGCGAGCTCGGCGGCCGCCTTCAGCAGCAGCCACTCGGCGGAGGTGACGATCGCGACCGGCATCTGCGGCGCGAGCTTGGAAAGCATGAACAGGCAATCGAGCCCATCGGCGCCGGGCATCACGAGATCGATCACCGCCGCGCACGGCCGCCTCTCCTGCATGATCACCGACGCCTCGGCCGGTCCGCACGCGGTTGCGGTCTCAACCCCGAGGCTGTGGCAAAGCGAGGCCAAGGTCAGGCGTTCGGACGCCAGGTCGTCGACGATCAGAACGCACGGCATTGGTGGCCCCCTCGAATGGGACCACTCCCTACAGCGCCAATGCTAACGAACAGTAAATTCGGAGCGCGGCCGTCAGGCGGCTCGGGCGATCTCCGCCGAGAACCGGCGCTGCCGCCGCTGCAGCAAGCGCCAGAACAACCGCGATGCGCCGGCCGAGAGGCGGCCGCGGGGGGGCAGCCCGACCGATTTCAGGATCATGCCCATGCTGCGCTCGATGTGGCGGTAGCGGTAGAAGCCCATGGCGCGGCCCATGTAGCCGGCGATGCAGCGCTCGTGCTGATACGGCTTTCGTTTCAGGCTCGTTGCCGCAGTGGTAGGCGAAAGCGAGCTCATCGTCCTCGCTCTCGGTGATGCGTCCGGCGGCGATGCGCAGGCGGGACAGGACGCCCAACCGCTCACGCGCCAGATAGCGCTTCATGTGGTCGTAGAACAGCTTGAAATGCCGATACTCGTCGGCCGCGATCAAGCGGCAGACCTGCTGCAACACGGGCTCGTCGGTCGCGTCCGCGAGGGCGGTGTAATAGCTGCTGGTGCCGGTTTCCACCATGCAGCGGGCGATCAGCTCGCCGGTGCGGCTGCCGCGGATGGAGGCGTCGGCGTCGAGCGGGAGCTTGTAGCCGGCGCGGTAGCGGGCGAAGGCGGCTTCGAAGTTCCACGCCGGGTCGGCGAGCATGGCCCAGCGGCCGAGGGCGTCGCCGTGCTGGACTTCTTCCACCGCCCAGTTGTCGCTGGCCAGGCGGAAGTCGGGATCGTCGGCGAACACACGGCCCAGGTAGACGGCGTAGTCGGTGCCGTTGCGCTCGACCATGGCGGCCGCTTTGACCAGGGAGACGATGTCGGGATCGACCTTGCCGGGCTCGAACTTGTCCCAGGCCACGTCATCGAGCGACCAATGCTTCATACGCTTGTGCTACTCACCGTGACCGGAACCAGAGCTGGATGACAAGCGAACGACGCCGCGTCCAGGGCGGTTGCCCCGGCGCGGCGTCGTGAACGGCGAGTGTTGCAGTCCGGTGACAGCCGGTCAGGCGGCTCCGGCGGCGGCTATCATCGCTTCGGCGGACTGGACGCGCGCCATCGCGAGGTCGATCGCCGGGACGTCCATCTTGTCGACGTTGGCGAGGGCGTCCCGGGCGGCGATCAGGCGGGCGTCGGCGGCGGCGCGGGACACCTCGGCAACCGGGATGGCCTCGTCCGCGAGCACGGTGCAGCGCTCGGGGGTGATTTCCGCAAAACCGCCGCTGACGAACAGGCGGGCGGTGGGCTGGCCGCCTTCGTGCAGGACGATGGTGCCGCCACGGAGCATGACGATCATCGGGGCGTGGCCGGGGAGCACGCCCATCTCGCCCTCGGAGGCGGGGATGACGGCCATGTCGACCGGCTGCGACAGCAGCAACCGGTCGGGGCTCACGATCTCCAGCTGCGTGGGCATGGCTAGGCGGCCACCTTCAAGCCCTCGGCCTTCTTCACGGCGTCCTCGATGGTGCCCACCATATAGAAGGCGGCTTCGGGGAGCCCGTCGTGCTTGCCGTCGATGATCTCCTTGAAGGAGCGGACGGTGTCGGCGATGGGCACGAAGATGCCGGGGCTGCCGGTGAAGACCTCGGCGACGTGGAAGGGCTGGCTCAGGAAGCGCTCGATGCGGCGGGCGCGGGCGACGACGAGCTTGTCGTCCTCGGACAGCTCGTCCATGCCGAGGATGGCGATGATGTCCTGCAGCGACTTGTAGGTCTGCAGGACGCGCTGGACCTCGCGGGCGACCTCGTAGTGCTCGTCGCCGACGATGCGGGGGTCGAGCGAGCGGCTGGTGCTGTCGAGCGGGTCGACGGCCGGGTAGATGCCCTTCTCCGAGATGGCGCGGTTCAGCACCGTGGTCGCGTCCAAGTGGGCGAACGAGGTGGCGGGCGCCGGGTCGGTGAGGTCGTCGGCGGGCACGTAGATGGCCTGCACCGAGGTGATGGAGCCCTTCTTCGTGGACGTGATGCGCTCCTGCAGGGCGCCCATGTCGGTGGCGAGGGTCGGCTGGTAGCCCACCGCCGACGGGATGCGGCCCAGCAGTGCGGACACCTCGGCGCCGGCCTGGGTGAAGCGGAAGATGTTGTCCACGAAGAACAGCACGTCCTGGCCTTCCTCGTCGCGGAAGTATTCGGCGAGGCTGAGGCCGGACAGGGCGACGCGGGCGCGGGCGCCCGGCGGCTCGTTCATCTGGCCATACACCAGCGCCACCTTGGAGCCTTCGGTGGTGCCTTCGCCGAGCTTGATGACGCCGGCGTCGACCATTTCATGGTAGAGGTCGTTGCCTTCGCGGGTGCGCTCGCCGACGCCGGCGAAGACGGACACGCCGCCATGGGCCTTGGCGATGTTGTTGATGAGCTCCTGGATGAGCACGGTCTTGCCGACGCCGGCGCCGCCGAACAGGCCGATCTTGCCGCCCTTGAGGTAGGGGGCGAGGAGGTCGACGACCTTGATGCCGGTGACGAGGATCTCGGCGGACGTCGCCTGGTCCTCGAAGGAGGGGGCGGAGCGGTGGATCGGGTAGGTCATCTTGGCGTTGACCGGGCCGCGCTCGTCGATCGGCTCGCCGATCACGTTGAGGATGCGGCCCAAGGTCTCGGGGCCGACGGGGACCATGATGGGGTGGCCGGTGTCGACGACCTCGGTGCCGCGGACCATGCCCTCGGTCGCGTCCATGGCGATGCAGCGGACGGTTCGCTCGCCGAGCTCCTGCGCCACTTCGAGGGTCAGGTTGGCGTCGCCGTTCTTGGCGATGAGGGCGTTCTGGATGAAGGGGAGCTCGCCCTCGAACTGCACGTCCACGACCGCGCCCAGCACCTGCGTCACCCGGCCGACATTGTTCTTCGCCATGTGTCCTCGTTGGTTCATGACCCGGTTGCAGGGTCAGGTTCATTCGGGACGCCGACAGGTCGGGCCCCACGTGGTTGGCTTCATACGGGAGAGCGCGGGAGGTTTCCAGCCCGGGTCCGGGAGAAAATGCCGCAATCGCGGGCAGCTTCGGACGAATGCCGAGCCCGTCAGCCCGCCCGGATGCAAGCCGCCCGTTGCCCGGCGCCCAGTTCGGCAAGTTGCGGCACCCCGGCCGCGCAGGCGTCGATCGCGAGCGGGCAGCGGGTGCGGAACACGCAGCCCGATGGCGGCGCGGACGGGCTGGGCGGGTCGCCGGCGAGCAGGATGCGGGTGCGCCGGCGCGCCGGGTCGAGGCTGGGCGAGGCCGACAGCAGCGCCTGCGTGTAAGGGTGGCGCGGGTGCTCCAGCACCGAAGCCGCCGGCCCCTCCTCCATGATCCGGCCGAGGTAGAGCACGATCACCCGGTCGCACAGTGCCCGCACGACTTTCAGGTCGTGGCTGATGAACAGCAGGCCGATACCGAGCCGGCTGCGCAGGTCGGCGAGCAAGGCGAGGATCTGTGCCTGCACCGAGACGTCGAGCGCGGACACCGCCTCGTCGGCGACCAGCAGGTCGGGCTCGGTCGCCAGCGCGCGGGCGATGCCGATCCGCTGCCGCTGGCCGCCGCTGAACTCGTGCGGGAAGCGGTCGGCATGGGCCGGGGTGAGGCCGACCTGGGCCAGCAGCGCCTCCACCCGCGCCCGCCGCTCGGCTGCCGGTACCAGGCGGTGGATGGCGAGCCCGTCCGCCACCTGCGCGCCCACACGCCGCCGCGGGTCGAGCGAGGCATAGGGGTCCTGAAACACGAGCTGCATCCGCCGCGCGCGGGCGCGCCGGCTGCCGCCGCCGTTGATGTCGGCACCGTCCAGCAGCACCCGGCCCGAGCTAGGCGGCAGCATGCCGAGTAGCAACCGGCCGATCGTGCTCTTGCCCGAGCCGCTTTCGCCGACCAGGCCCACGGCCTCGCCGCGCCCGACGGCAAGCGACACGTCCGACACCGCCTGTATCGGCGGGGTGCGCCGGAACAGGCCGCCGCCGCCGAACCGGCGCGACACCCCTTCGGCGGCCAGCAGCGCCGTCACGCGCCTGCTTCCACGGGCGCCGCTGCCGGCCGCTCGGCCAGGTCTGGTCCCAGCTCGCGCCAGCGGATGCAGCGTGTGGTGCGCGCCTCGCCGCAGGGGTCCGGCGCCGGGTGCCCGGCCTCGCAGTCCGGCCGGCGATGAACGCAGCGCGGGGCAAAGCGGCAGCCGGGCGGCAGCGCGTGAAGCGGCGGCACCGTGCCCGGCATGGCGTCGGGCAGCGTGCCATCCTCCGACGGCGCACTCCGCAGCAGCGCGGCGGTGTAGGGGTGGCAGCGGCCTGGTCAGGACGGCGTCGGCCGGCCCCGTCTCGACGATCTCGCCCGCATACATCACCGCAACCCGGTCGGCGACGCTCGGCCACCACCGGCAGGCTGTGGGTGATGAACACCATGCCCATGCCCCGCTCGCGCTTCAGCCCGGCCAGCAGTTCGAGCACCTGCGCCTGCACCGTGACGTCGAGCGCCGTGGTCGGCTCGTCGGCGATCAAAAGGCGCGGGTCATTGGCGACCGCCATCGCGATCATCGCCCGCTGCCGCATGCCGCCCGACAGCTCGAACGGAAAGGCGCGGGCGCGCCGGGCCGGATCGGGGATGCCGACGTGGCGCAACAGTTCCACCACGCGGCGCCCGGCGGCGGCGGATGACATCCGGCGATGCGCCCGTAGCGCCTCGGCGATCTGCCGGCCGACGCGGTGCACGGGGTTGAGGCTGCTGAGAGGGTCCTGGAACACCATCGCGACCCGGTCGCCGCGCAGCCGGCGCAGGCGGGCTCCGGGCAGCCGCAGCAGGTCCGTGCCTTCCAACCGCACCGCGCCGGCCGACGACCCGCGCCACCGGCGGCAGCAGGCCCATGATCGCGAGGCCCAGCAGCGACTTGCCGGAGCCGCTCTCGCCGACGATCGCCAGCGTCTCGCCGGGCCGCGACCGAAGCGACACGTCGCGCACCGGCTGGATCGGCCCGGCCGGCGTGTCGATCTCGACCGTCAGCCGATTGCACCGTCGAGCACGCGCCCCGGCTGGCCGGCAGCAGCCCGGGCGCCAGCGCGTCCAGCATCCGGCGCATCGCCGCGGCGCGGCGCGCCGGTGCGGGTCGACGGCGTCACGCAACGCGTCGCACAGCGGCGTTCATCGCCAGGATCGTCAGCGTCAAGCGCGAGGCACGGCCACAGCAGCAGCAGCGGCGCCTGCGCCATGGTGGCGCGCGCGGCGCGCGATCATCAGCCCCCAGCGACGCCGCCGGCGGCACCACGCCGAGGCCGAGGAACGACAAGCCCGCTTTCCAGCACCACCGCCGAGGCAGCCGCCAGGCTGACCTGCACCAGCACCGGGCCGGCGATGTTGGGCAGGACGGTGCGCGCACATGATGCGCGCCGGCCCGGCGCCCAGCACGCGCATCGCCTCCACGTAGTCCTGCGACCGCACCGCGAGCACGCCGGCATAGGCGACGCGGACGAACCCCGGCAGGTAGAGCAGCGCCAGCACCGGGATCAGCGTCGCCGCGCCCGGGCCCAGCAAGGTCACCACCAGCAGCGCCAGCAGCAGCGGCGGGAAGCACAGCACGACGTCCATGCTGCGCACCGCCAGCAACTCGACGACACCGCGCAGGAACCCGCCGAGCCATGCCCAGCAGCGGTGCCGAGCACGCAGGCGACCGCCGCGGATGCGACAGCGCGACGCGCGAGCGACACCCGCGCGCCCCACAGCAGCCGCGACAGCACGTCGCGGCCATACTCGTCCTGGCCCAGCCAGTGCGCCGGCCCGACGGCGCCGCCAGACGGTGCGCGACGTCCATGCGGACCGGGTCCGGCAAGGGCAGCAGCGGCACCGCGAGCGCCAGCAGCACGAGCGCGCCCGACGCGACGACCGGCCGGCGCGGGCCACGGCGCCTCATGCGCGCCGCACCCGCGGGTCGAGCACCGCGTAGAGCAGGTCGACGCACGAGGTTCAGGCTGACGAACAGCACCGAGATCACCAGCACGATGCCCTGCGACCTCCGGGTAGTCGCGCGCATTGACCGCGTCCACCAGCAGGCCCGACAGGCCGGGGTAGTTGAACACGTATTCCACCAGCACCGTGCCGCCCAGCAGGGTGCCGAGATGCAGCGCGACCACCGTCACGACCGGCATCAGCGCGTTGCGCAGCACGTGGCGCGGCCAGCACGCTGCCGCCGCCGCAACGCCCTTGGCCCGCGCGGTGCGGACGTAGTCGCGCCAGGAGACGTCGAGCACCGCGGCGCGGGTCATGCGGAACACGGTCGCGAACAGCCCGGCGGCGATGGTCAGCGCCGGCATCAGCAGCAGTAGCAGGTGCCGCGCCGGGTCTGGCGCCAGCGCCACGTAGCCGCCGGCCGGCACCCAGTGCAGCGTCTGCGCGAACAGCAGCACCAGCAGCGTGCCGAGCACGAACACCGGCACCGCAGGCCGAGCGCCGCACAGCCAGGACGCGACCCGGTCGAGCCACCCGCCCGCGCCGCAGCGCCGCCAACAGTCCCCGCGGGCAGGCCCGGCAGCAGCGCCAGCACGGCCGCGGCGCCGATCAGCTCCAGCGTGCGCGGCAGCCGGCGCGCGATCTCGGCCGGCGACCGGGCTGCCATCCTGAAGCGATCTCGCCGAGATCGCCGCGCAGCAGCCTGGCCGATGTTGGCAACGTACTGGTGCAGCAGCGGCCGGTCGAGCCCGAGCTGCTCGCGCAGTTGCTGCGACCGCCGCCGGGTCGGGCGCGCGCGCCGCCCTGCGACAGCAGCAGCTCCGCCGGGTCGCCGGGCACCAGGCGGATGGCGAGGAACACGATGCGTGGCCACCACCCAGACCAGCAGCAGCGAGACCCCGATGCGGTCGGCGGCCCAGGCAGCATCGGCGGCGGTCTCCTCAGGCGAGTTCGGTCTCCTCCAGCGTGGTGCCGGAGAAGAAGGTCAGCGCGCCGGGCAGGTTCTGGAAGCCCTTGACGTCGCGCGACATGGCGTAGCCCTGGGAACGCCAGCCAGGAACGACTGCCGGCGACCTGCTCGACCAGCATCCTGCTGCAGCGTCGGGTAGATGGCGACGCCGCTTGGCCTCGTCGAACTCGGCCCGCCCGGCGGCCAGCATTGCTCGCAGCTTCGGCAGCCGCAAATCGATAGCTGCGGCGGCACTGAGCGCCGAGCGAGGCATCCAGCAGCCCGGACAACCCGTCCGGATCGTTGCTCGTCGGCGACGGTGCCCCTCACCGCGAACTCGTACTGGCCGCGGTTGCCGAGCGAGACGCGCGTCGCCCAGTCCGGCATGCCAGCTGCACCTGGATGCCGACCTCGGCCAGGTGCTGCTGCACAGCATCTCGGCGGTGTCCTTGTGCATGCCGTACTGCGCGGTCGACAGCAGCGTGCAGGCGAAGCCGTCCGGCTTGCCCGCCTCGGCCAGCAGCCGCTTGGCAAGCGCCGGGTCGTAGCTCCAGGCCGTTCGCCAGCGCCTTGTCGTAGAACGGGCTGTCGGGGACGATCGGCAGGCCCTCGAGCGGGGCGCCGCGGCCGAAGAACACCGACTTTCACGATCTCCTCGCGGTTGATCGCATGCGCCACTGCCAGGCGCACCCGGGCATCGGTGAACGGCCCACGGCGCCGTTGAAGGTCACGTACATGAACGGGGCCGTCGGTCGATCTGCAGCTTCAGCTTCGGGTCCGCCTCGATCGACGCCATCGACTGCCACGGCACGTATTCGATCAGGTCGACATCGCCGGTCTGCAGCGCCGCCACCCGCGCCGTCTCGTCGGCGTAGACCACGATATCCACGGCGCTTCAGCTTCGGCAGGCCGGGCCGGTAGAACTTGTCGAATGCCCGCAGCTTGATGCCGACGCCGCGATCCTGCGACTCGATCACGAACGGCCCGCAGCCGACCGCCGCCCCGGACTTCTCCAGCGAGTCCTTGGCCATGATCGGCATCGTCGTAGGCGGCCAGCCAGATCGGCAGCGTCGCGGTCGGCTGTTTCATCACGATGCGCACGGTGCGCGCGGTCCGGCGTCTCGATCCGGTCCACGCCCGCAAACTGGCCTCGCATATAGGCGATCGACTTCTCGGCCGCGACCTGCTCCAGCGTCCACTTCACGTCGTCCGCCGTAACCGGCGCGCCGTTGTGGAATATTGCCTCGCGCAGGTGGAACACCCAGGCGTTGCCGTCGCGCTCCCAGCTCTCGGCCAGCTCGCCGCGCAGGTCGCCCTTGGCGTCGTACGAGGTGAGGCCGCGATGCGTCATCAGCGTGACGGTGCCGGCAGCCGTGCCTGCCTGCACCCAGGGTGGAAGCTCGGCGGGTAGCTGGACAGGCCGAAGCGCAGCGGGCCGTCCCGCCGCGCGGCCCGCGCCGGGCGGCCAAGAAGCGGCAAGGCGGCCCCGGTCGCGAGCAGCGTGCGGCGGCGAAGGCTCATGGCGCGGCATCCTCTCGGGTCAGTTGCGGATAGGTGGCGCGGGCGGCGTCCGGCCCGATCCGCCGCTCGGCGACGTCGCGGCGCACGGCATCGGGCGCGCGCGCGGCGGGCGGGCCGTAGCCGCCGGCGCCCGGCGTGACGATCTCGACGATCTGCCCGGCCTGCAGCATCGCCGGAGCCGTGCTCGAACGGCGCCACGCCCGGACCGTAGCGGAACGCGCCCTTGCCGCCCGGCACGCCCGCCGTCCAGGCCCCAGGGCGCGCGACAGCAGCGCGCGAGCCGTCCAGCCGCAGCCGGCAGTCGGCGCCTCCGCGCGATAGACCCGGCGCAGCCCCATGCCGCCGCGCTGCCGCCCGGCGCCGCCGGAGCCGTCCACCAGCTCGTAGCGCAGCAGCGTCAGCGGATACTCGCTCTCCAGCGCCTCGACCGGCAGGTTGCTGGTGTTGGTCATGTGCACGTGCACCCCGTCCAGCCCGTCCTGGCCGCGCCCGCGCGCCGGAGCCGCCGCCGATCGTCTCGAGGTAGACCCAGAGCGTCGCCGTCCGGCCCGGTCGCCGATGAAGCGTGGCGACCGCGACGGAGCCGTTGCAGGCGGCGATCACCCGCTCCGGCACCACCTGCGCCAGCGCGCCGTGGATCAGGTCGACCACGCGCTGGCACGGCGCCGATGCGGCCGTTGACCGCGGCCGGGTGCACGCAGTTGAGCATGCTGCCCGGCCGCGCCGTCGACGTGCAGCGGCCGCGCCAGCCCGGCATTGGGCAGGATGCGTCGGGTCGACCACCGTCTTCACCGCGTAGTACACGGTCGAGAGCAGCGCGGTGTAGACCATGTTCATCCCGGCCCGGACCTGGTCCGGCGCCTCGAAACGCAGCCGCATCTCGTCGCCGGCAACGGTGATGCGCGCAGGACACTCGCAGTTCGCCGTCGACCTCCGGGTCGTCGTAGCAGTCCTCGAACCGGTAGGTGCCGTCGGGGATGGCGGCGATGCCGGCCCGCATCTTGCGCTCGGCGTAGTCCAGCAGCGCGTCGCCGGCCGCCAGCACCACGTCGGCGCCGTATTTGCGCGCACAGCGCGCGCCATCCGCTCCACGCCGAGCCGGTTGGCCGCCATCTGCGCCCGCAGATCCGACAGCCGCTCGCGCGGCACCTGGCAATTCAGCAGGATCAGCTCCTGCACGTCCGCCTGCAGCATCGCCCGCGCGATACAGCCGGATCGGCGGGATGCGCAGCCCCTCCTGGTAGATGTGCGCATGGCCGCGATCGGCGAAATCGGCGTGGTGCGCCGTGTTGACCGCCCAGGCGACGATCGCGCCGTCGACGAAGATCGGCTCGGCCAGCACGATGTCGGGCAGATGGGTGCCGCCGCCCTCATAGGCGTCGTTGCCGACGAACACGTCGCCGGGCCGCATGCTCGGCCGACGGGGTGGCGCTTCAGGATGTGCGGGATGATGCCGATGAACGAGCCGAGATGCATCGGGATGTGCTCGGCCTGGCACAGCGTGTCGCCGCGCGTGTTGAACAGCGCGGTCGAGCAGTCGCGCCGCTCCTTGATGTTGGTGGAGTAGCTGGCCCGCACCAGCGCCTCGCCCATCTCCTCGGTGATGGAGGACAGCGCGCTGCCGATGACCTCGACGGTGATCGGATCGACGGTGATCGGGTCGACGGGGACGGGCGGCGCGGTGCGGACGGCCTGGCTCATCACGCGAACTCCAGGATCAGGTTCAGGTAGGGTTCGACGCGGCCGGCCATGCCGGGCAGCACGACGGTCGTGGTGTCCATCTGCTCGACGATGGCCGGGCCGGCGATGCGGTTGCCGGCACGCAGCCGCTCGCGGTCGTAGACCGGGCAGGCGACGAAGCCGCCCGCCTCCGGCAGCCACACCTCGCGCTGGCCGATGATGGCGCCCGACGCGTCGGCGCCGGCGTCCGGCTGCGGCTGGAACGCCGCCTTGCGCACCAGCCCGGCCGCCTCGATGCGGAAGGTGACGAGCTGCACCGCCTCGCCCTCGGCGACGAAGCCGTACATGCGCCGGTGCGCCGCGGCGAAGCCTTCGGCCAGGGCATCCAGCGTCGCCGTGCCGTCATCGGGCCCTCCGGCAGCGGGATCGGCAGCTCGTAATTCTGCCCGGCATAGCGCATGTCCACCGTCCGGGTGAGCGCCGGCGCGCGTCGGCGCCGATGCCCTCGCTCGGCGAACCAGGCCTCCGGCCCGGGCCGCCAGGCGCGCGAAGGCCTCGGTCCATCGCCGGCAGCGCCGCCGGCGTCCAGCGTCATGCAGCCGCGTCGTGGCGAAGTCGGCGCGCAGATCGGTCAGCAGCAGGCCCATGGCGCACAGGATGCCGGGGTTGCGCGGCACCAGGATGCGGCTGATGTCCAGCTCGCGCGCCAGCCGCGCCGCATGCAGCGGCCCGGCGCCGCCGAACGCCACCAGCGTGTAGTCGCGCGGGTCGTGGCCGCGCTGCACGCTGATCGACGCGGATCGCGCGCGCCATGTTGGCGGTGACGACGGCGATGATGCCCTGCGCCGTCGCCATCACGTCCAGGCCGAGCTGCTCCGCCAGCCGCCCGATCGCCGCCCGCGCCAGGTCCTGCCGCACCGCCATGCGGCCGCCGAGCAAGTGCGTCGGGTTCAGCGTCTGCAGCACGACGTTGGCGTCGGTCACGGTCGGCTCCGTGTTGCCGCGGCCGTAGCAGACCGGGCCCGGGATCGCGCCGGCCGAGCGCGGCCCGACCTTCAGCAGGCCGCCGCTATCGACGATAGGCGATCGAGCCGCCGCCGGCGCCGACCGTATGGATGTCGAGCATCGGCGCCTTGATCGGGTAGCCGTGCACCACCGCCTCGCTCGCCAGCCGGCACACGCCGTCCTGTCAGCAGGGCGACGTCGGTGCTGGTGCCGCCCATGTCGAAGGTGATGAGGTCCGGGAATGCCGGCCAGCCGGCCCACCGCCTGCGCCGCCACCACGCCGGTGGCTGGGCCCGGACAGCACGGTCCGCACCGGCAGCCGGGCCGCCTGCTCGAAGCCGATCACGCCGCCATTCGACTGCGTCAGATGCGGCGGCACGCGCGAGCCCGAGCGCCGTCAGCCGCTCGGCCAGGCGGCTGATGTAGCGGCCGCATCACCGGGCCGAGATAGGCGTTCACCACCGCGGTGCTCATCCGCTCGTATTCGCGGAACTCCGGCGCCACCTCGTGGCCGGTGCAGGCGAAGGCGTCCGGGAATTCCTCGGCGATGATGCGCCGCGCCGTCGCCTCGTGCTCGGGCCGCACGAAGCCGTACAGGAAGCAGACCGCGACCGCCTCCACGCCGGCTTCGCGCAGCGCGCGGACCGCGTCGCGCAGCGCCTGCTCGTCCAGCGCCGTCTCCACCGTGCCGTCATGGCGCACCCGCTCCGGCACCTCCAGCCGCAGGTCGCGCGCCACCAGCACCGGCGGCTTGTCTGGCCTGCAGGTCGTAGAGGTCGGGCCGCTTCTGCCGGCCGATCTCCAGCAGGTCGCGGAACCCGTCCGTGGTGATCAGCCCGGTCTTGCACCCCGCGATGCTGGATCAGCGCGTTGGTGCCGACCGTGGTGCCGTGGCCGAAATAGCCGATCTCGTCCGCCGGCGCGCCGACCCGGCCGACGCCCTCCTCGACGCCCTGCGGCGATGCCGCGCGACGGGTCGTCCGGGGTGGACGACACCTTCCACACCTCGACCCGGCCGCTCTCATCCTCGAACAGGCAGACGTCGGTGAACGTGCCGCCGGAATCCACGCCCACGCGCCACGTCATCCCGCGAGCCCCTCCATCTGCTTCGAATGCGGGCAGAAACCCACGTGCTCGGTCGTCCTGGCTGGGATCGTGTCCAATTTGCCTGGAACAGAGGCATCGGATCACGTATACACGACGCATGCAAGACGTTTCCGCCGAGCCCGCGCCGCGTCCTCCGGCGCGCGAACGGGTCCACCACTATGTCCGCGACGGCATCCTGCGCGGCCGCTTCGCTGGCGGCACCTTCCTCGAGGAAGAACAGGTGTCGCTCGCCGTCGGCGTGTCACGCACCCCCGTCCGCGAAGCCTTCCAACAGCTGCAGGCCGAGCGGCTGATCGACCTGCTGCCCCGCCGCGGCGCCATGGTCCGGCACGTCACCGCGACCGAGCTGGTCGAGGTCTACGAGACCCGCCTGATGATGGAGAGCCACGCCGTCCGCCGCCTGTGCCAGTCGCGCGCGCCGGCGCCGCCGGCTATGCGGCCCATCCTGGACGAGTTGGGCCGCCTGCCCGAGAGCGCGGTGTTCGAGCACGTGCAGCTCAACACCGCGTTCCACCGCGCCATGGTCGCCGGCGCCGGCAATGGCGTGCTCGACGCCCTCTACGAATCGCTGACCACCCGCCAGGAGCACGTCGCCGTGACCAGCGTCAGCATCGACCCCGGCCGATCCCGCATCATCCACGCCGAGCACGCGGCTTTGATCGCGGCGCTGGACGCGCATGACGCCGCCGCCGCCATCGCGATCCTCACGGACCACCTGCGCCCGGTGCACGCCATCGTGGCGCAGTTGCCGCCCCAATCGTCATGATCCCAGCCTTTGCCGCCCGCCAGCGGCAGGTTAGAACCCCCTGGTGACGGATGAGACCGCCCCACCGCCAAGCACGCCCTTTCTTCAGTTGCCGGGCTTCTTTCCGGACGCGCTGTCCTATGCCGTCCGCACCACAATGGCCCTGCTGCTCGCCTATGGGGTCGGCTTCTATGCGCAGATCCCGACGGCCAGCTCCGCCGGCATCACGGTCGGCATCATCGCCCAGCCTTCCTCGGGCATGGCCCTGTCCAAAGCCTTCTACCGCGTCGCCGGCACCATCCTCGGCTGCATCGTCAGCATCATCTTCGGCGCGCTGTTCGGTCAGGACCGAACGATGCTGCTGCTGTCCTTCGCCCTGTGGATGGGACTCTGCTCCGCCGTCGCCGCTATCCTGCGCGACTTCCGTTCCTACGGCGCCGCCATCAGCGGTTACACCGTCGCCATCATCGCGATCGGCGGTATCGACGCGCCCGAGGGCCTGCTGCTCGCGTCCCTCAATCGCACCGCCGCCATCCTGCTCGGCATTGCCGCCGTCGCCCTCGTCAACTCCGTGCTGGGCGGCGTGTCCGCGCTGGACGCCCTGATCGTCCGCCTGCGCGAGGAGCGCGGCAAGGTCGCCGAGTTCGCGCTCGACGCGTTCGAGGGCCGCCCCATCCCCGACGACCTCACCCTGACCCGGCGCGTGGCCAACATCACCGGCCTGCAGACCGACGCCAATTACGCCGCGGTCGAGCACGCCAATGGCCGCCGCCGCCGCCGCGGCGCCCAGGTCGCGATCGGCTCCCTGCTGACCGCCATCTCCGCCAGCCGCACGATCGCCGGCCTACTCGGCCCCGGCACCCCGGCGCCGGTGCGCGACCACCTGCGCGCCGCCGCCGCCACACTGCGCGAGGGCGTACCGCTGCCGCCACCGCCGCCCACCCGTGACCCGTTCGACGCCCTGCTGCTGGAACGCGCAGACGCGATCCTGCGCCGCTTCCGCGACACCGACGCCGGGCTGCTGGTGCTGGAGGATGGCGACGCAGCCGTGCCCGGCATCGTCCTGCGCCCGACCCACGACTACCCCGCCGCCTTCATCAGCGCCGTCCGCACCATCATCGCCTTCGGCCTGACCGCCAGCTTCGCCGTCCTGGCCGGCTGGCCCGACGCCACGCTGATGCTGATCCAGCAAGCCGCCTTCGTCGGCCTGCTCGGCGCCAGTCCCACACCCACCGTGGCAAGCGTCGGATTCCTCATCCCGCTGCTGCCGCTCGCCCTCGTCACCGGGGTGATCGAGTTCACCGTGCTGCCGTTGACGTCCGGGTTCATCCCGTTCTCCATCGTGGTCGGCAGCCTGATGTTCATCGTGGCCTTGCTGGGCCGCCATCGACGCTTGGCGCCGATCGCTCCGGCCGCGCTGATCTACCTGACCTTGCTCCTGTCCCCTGCCAATCCGGAAACCTTCGACCTCACCAACTTCCTCAACACCACCCTGCTGCTGGGCCTCGCCGTGGTGTTCACCCTGCTCACGTTCGTGCTGATCCTGCCGGTCTCGCCCAAGCGACGCCTATACCGGGTGGTCGCTGCCGTGGCGGCCGAGCTGGACCTCACGCTGCGCTCGCCCGGCCGGCTCAGGGATCCCGCCGTCGCCCAGGCTATGCTGTACGACCGGTTGGTCCGCGCCCTCACCTTCCTGGGCCGCCCCACCGGCGCACGGCGCGCGCTGCTATCCCACCTTTACCGCCTCGGCGCCTCCGACATCGCCGTCCACCGCGCCCGCTCCGCCCTGAACGACATCGAGCGAGCCGGTTCACCATCGGGCCAGGGCGCCGAGCCCCCTCCCGCCGTCGCCGCCGCCCGCCGCGCGCTCGAGGGCCGCGACGTGCCGGCCATGCTGGACGCGTCCCGCGCGCTGCTGGCCGACCCCGGGATTGCAGCCGGACCCTCGCTGCAGCGCGCCGTCAGCGGTCTGGCTGACCTCGCCTACCAGGAAGGCGACCGCCGCCGCGCCACCCGGTTCAACCAGCTCATGACGGGCTGACGATGTGGCGCGAAACCAACCTGTTCGGCGTCTACATGTCGCCGCTGCTGATGTATGCTCTCGTGGCCTTGCTGATCTGGCTGCCGATCCGCTTCGTTCTGCTGCGCCTGCGCCTGCTCCGCCGGTTCGACAACCCGGCCGTCGCCCAGCTTTCGATCTACCTCGGCCTGCTCGCCGCCCTTGTGACCTGGCTCTGATCGAACCGTATTCTGCCGCGGCGCGTTCTGACGCCTTCGCCCACGGAGACCCATGCTTTCCGCCTCCCGCCGCGCCTTCGGGCTGCTCGTCACCCTGCTGCTGCTGGCCGGCGGCATCTTCGCCGGCGTCGTCATCTGGCAGCACTACCTGATCGCGCCCTGGACCCGCGACGGCACGGTCGAGGCCTATGTGGTCAACCTCGCCCCGGAAGTATCCGGCCGCGTGATCGCCCTGCACGTCGCCGACAACGACGCCGTCCATGTCGGCGACGTGCTTTACGAGATCGAGCCGATCGACTTCCAGATCGCGGTCGCCAGCGCCGAAGCCAACGTCGCCGTCGCGCAAGTCCGACATGGACACCAAGACCTCGCAAGCCGAGCGCCGCGAGCAGCTGACCACGCTGTCCACCTCCAAGGAGGAGCAGCAGACCTTCAGCTCCTCCGCCGAGGTCGCGCGGGCCGCCTATGCCGGCGCCATCTCCCAGCTCAACCAGGCGCGGCTCGACCTCAAGCGCACCAGCGTTCTGTCCCCGGTCAACGGCTACGTCACCAACCTGCAGCTCCGCGTCGGCGATTACGCGACCAAGGGCACCCGCAACCTCGCCTTGGTCGACACCGACAGCTTCTGGATCAGCGGCAACTTCGAGGAAACCAAGCTCGCCCGCATCCGCCCGGGCGACCCGGCATCGGCCCAGCTGCTCGGCTTCAAGGAGCCGGTGTTCGGCCACGTCGACAGCGTCGCCCGCGGCATCAACACGCCCAACTCCGCCGCCGGCCCGCTCGGCCTGGCGTCGGTCAATCCCGTCTTCACCTGGGTCCGGCTGGCGCAGCGCATTCCGGTCCGCGTGCACATCGACCAGGTGCCGGCCAGCGTGCAGCTCTCCGTCGGCCTGACCGCCACCGTCTCCGTCGGCAAGGACGCTCAGACCGGCAGCCTGCACGGCTGGCTGTCCCGCGTCCTGACCATGGGCGGCGACTGAACGCCCGCCTACTCCGGCGCAAGCCTACTCGGGCGCCGGCCGCACCTCGAGAAACACCCGCCCGAACCGAGTGGGTTCGGGCGGACTAGGTTGCTGTATTCACTTGGTTATCGAGCACTACGTCCCGAGCCGATTGGCTCGGGACGTAATCTAGAAGCTGCTGACGGGCCGTTTGGGCGCGGTGAACCGGATCCGGCCACCGGCCCGGCGAACACCGCGCCGCGCCTGATCAGTGCGCCGCCACCGCTTCGCCGGGGTCGGCCTGCTCCAGCTGCGGATCGACCCGCAGCAGCAGCACGGCAACGCCTCCAGCCAGGGCGGTCACGCCCAGCAGGATGAGCCCGGTCGTGAAGGTTCCGGTGGCGTCCTTCAGGTAGCCCATGACGTAGGGACCGAAGAAGCCGGATAGGTTGCCGATCGAGTTGATCGTGGCGATGCCCGCGGCCGCCGACGCGCCGGTCAGGAAGGCACCGGGCAGCGGCCAGAACAAGGGCGGCATGGCGGACACCCCGATCTGGCTCAGGCACAGCAAGCCCAGCACCATGGCCGGCGATGTCGAGAGGCCGGCGCCTACCAGGCCCACGCAGGCCAGCACCATGGCCGCGAACACGTGCTCCCGCCGCTTCAGGGTGCGGTCCGAGCTGCGCCCGAGCAGCACCATGCCCACCGCGCCGAATACGAACGGCAGCGCCGCGAGCAGGCCGGTCTGGAAGTTGCTTGCGCCGAAGCCCTTGACGATGGTCGGCAGGAAGAACGCGACGCCGTAGCTCGCCGCATTCAGGCAGAAATACATGAACGCGCACAGCATGACCCGCGGATCGGTCATGGCCTTGCCGATGCTCAGGTGCTCGACCGCCTGCTTCTTGCTGGTCTCGCCGTTGATGCGGGTGGTCAGCCATTCCTTCTCGTCCGGCTGCAGCCAGGTCGCCTGCTCGGGCCGGTCGGTCAGGTACACGATGACCGCGACCGCCATGACGATCGACGGCACCGCCTCGATGATGAACAGCCATTGCCAGCCGTCGAGCGAGGCGCCGGTCAGGTTGAGCAGGGCCCCCGAGAGCGGGGCGCCGAAGATGGACGAGAACGGGATCGCCAGCATGAACAGCGACACCACCCGGGCCCGGTAGATCGAGGGGAACCACAGCGTCAGGAAGAAGATGATGCCGGGGAAGAAGCCCGCTTCGGCGATGCCGAGCAGGAAGCGGAGGATGAAGAACACCCATTCCGGCGACACGCCGGTTGCCGCCGAGATCGGCCGGATAAAGGCGAACAGCCCGGAGATCAGGCCCCAGCTGAGCATGATCCGGGCGATCCAGAGCCGTGCCCCGAACCGGGCGAGCGCCAGGTTGGACGGCACCTCGAGCAGGAAGTAGGCGATAAAGAACAGCCCGGCGCCCAAGCCATACGCAGACTCGGTCATGCCAAGCGCCGAGTTCATCTGCAGCTTCGCAAAGCCAACGTTCACCCGGTCCAGGTAGGCGACGAAGTAGCAGACGAACAGGAACGGCATCAGCCGCCACATGACTTTCCCGATCGTTCGGGTCTCGAGTTCTGCCACGACGCCTTCCCCTTGTGTTTGCTCGGCAGGCGAACTGCCGTACTGCGGGTACGTTATCCAGACTTCGCGTTGAACACGCTGCACAACTTTTCGTTGTCCCGGCTGCCCGCTCAGGCCGGGTCGGGTCCGCCGGCGACGGTCACGACGGCCACGATGATGACGCCGGTCAGCAGCAGGCGCACCCCGGCGCTGACGCCGAAGGTGTTGAGCATCGTCAGCAGCAGCACGAGGAACAGCGCGCCGCCCCACACGCCGGCGACATTGGCCCGGCCGCCGGCGACCGAGGTGCCGCCGATCACCACGACGGCGATCGAGGCGAGCAGGTACTCGTTGCCGATATCGACGTTGGCGCCGCGGAAGTAGCCGCCGAGCAGCGCGCCGTCGAGGCCGCCCAGCGCGCCGCACAGCGCATAGGTGGCGCACCGCACCGGCTCGACGCGGATGCCGGCCAAGCGGGCGGCGCGGATGTTCTGGCCGATTGCCAGCACCGAGCGGCCGAACACGGTCCGATGCAGCACGGTGGCCGCCGCCGCCGCAAACACGACCGCGCCCAGCGCCAGCACCGGCACGCCCCCGAGCTGCAGGTTGGTGAAGGCGGCGAACCCGTCCGGCGGCTTGATCTGCAGGCCGCGGCCGTAGCTGATGTCGATCGACTGGATGACGAAGCTGGCCGACAGCGTGGCGATGATCGGCGGGATCCGCAGCGCGCGGATCAGCCCGTAATTGACAACGCCGACCGCCAGCCCGGCGCCGACCGCGGCCAGCAGCCCGAGTGCGATGCGTGCGTCGCTGCCGTCCATCACGGTCATGGCGATGGCGCTCGCGAGCCCGATATTGGCCGGCAGCGACAGGTCCACGTTGCCCGGCCCCAGGGTGATGACGAACATCTGGCCGACGCCGACGACGACCGTGAACACGGCCAGCGACAACGCCGCCGTCAGCATGCCACCACCGCCCAGCCCGCCGGTGTAGGCGATGGCGGCGAGCCAGACGAGGCCGGCGCCGAGGAACGACCAAACCCAGGGGCGGCCGCGCAGCAGCCGGGTCATCGCGGCTCCGGCCGGCGGCTGATCAGCACCCGCGCCGCCAGCACGCTGATCAGGATCGCGCCGTTGGCCGCGACCTGCCAGTCGGGCGGGATGCGCATGAAGGTCAGCAGCGGCGAGGCGGCCATCGCCAGCGTCAGCGCGCCCAGCACGGCGCCGACGGGGGACACCCGGCCACCGGTGAACTCGCCGCCGCCCAGGATCACCCCGGCAATGGACAGCAGCGTGTAGCCGTTGCCGATATTGGCGTCGCCCGACGTGGTGATGCCGACCAGCGCGAGCCCGGCCAGCACGCCGAGCGCGCCGCACAGCCCGAACAGCGCCATCTTGACCCGCAGCAGCGACCATCCGGCGCGATGCAGCGCCACCGGGTTGCCGCCGGCGCCGCGCAGGATGGCGCCATACGACGTCCGCATCAGGCCGACATAGCCAAGCACGGCGATGACAACAGCGGCCAGCACCGGGAACGGCACCCAGGGCGGCTTCAATCGCATCATCGCCTGCAGCCAATCCGGCGCCCGGCCGCCGGGCTTGGGCAGCACGAGGATCGCCGCCCCCTGCCAAACGAAGCTCATGCCCAGGGTGACGACGATGGACGGCAGGTTGCGCAGCTGGATGATCGCGCCCAGCGCCGCGTAGACCGCGACCCCGCCGAGCAGCGCCAATGCGCCGAGCGCCGGCTGCTCGCGCAGCAGGGTGGCGGCGATGCAGCAAACGAAGCCCACGAACGGCCCGATCGACAGATCGAGGTCGTTGCCGGCGATGACGAACATCTGCGCGAGCGTCGCCAGCGCGATCGGCACGGCCAGGTTGAGCATCAGCGTGAAGCCGAAATAGCTGATCGCGCGCGGGTTCAAATAGGCGATCGCGGCGACCACGAGGGCGAGCGAAAGCGCCGGCAGCAGGGTGCGCAGGATCCGCTGCGGGTGCCCGGCCAGGCGCAGAACCAGGCTCATGTCAGCGATCGGACGCGAACGAGGACTGGATCAACCGCTCCTCGGTCAGCTCGGCGCCGTCCAGATGGGCCACGACAGCGCCGTCGCGGAAGATGTAGGCGTGGTCGCAATGGGCCAGTTCCTCGGTCTCGGTCGTGTACCAAAGGAAGGTGCGGCCGCGCCCGGCCTCGTCGGCGATCAGCGCGTAGACCTCGAGCTTGGTCGCGTAATCCACCCCGCGCATCGGGTCGTCCATCAGCACGATGGCGGCGTCCGAAGCCAGCGCGCGGGCGAACAGCGCCTTCTGCTGGTTGCCGCCCGACAGCGTCAGGATGCCGGCGTCGACGTCGGCGGTGCGAATGCCGATCCGGGCGCGCCACCGCTCGGCCAACGCCCGCTCGCGGCGGGGCGAGATCAGCGGTCCCCGTTGCAGCCCGCCGAGCGAGCGGACGCCGATGTTGCGCGCGATCGACCATTGCGGGAACACGCCGTCCGCTTGCCGGTCGCCGGCGACCAGCGCCACCTTGCCCGACACGCCGCCGCGGCGGCGCCCGGCGGCGTCGAAGGCCGCCAGCAGCAGTGCGGTCTGGCCATGGCCGGCGAGCCCGGCGAGGCCGACCACCTCGCCTTCGCGGGCGATCAACTCGGCCGCGTCGCGCGCCGGCCCGGCCCGCAGCCGCACTCGCACCGGCGTGTCGCGGCGGCGCCGGGCCGCGACCGCGCGCGGCACCTCGCCCTCGACCCCGCCCATCAGCGCCACCAGGGTCGCGCGGTCGTAGCCGGACGCGGCCGCAGCGCGCACCACCCGTCCGTCGCGCATCACGGCGATGCGGTCGCAGGCCTGCAGCACCTCGCCCAGGATGTGCGAGATCAGCGCGCAGCTGATCCCGCCCGCCACCGCGCGTCGGACGTAGGACAGCAGCGCGCCCGCGGTGACGGCGTCGAGCGAGGAGGTCGGCTCGTCCAGGATCACGAGGCGGGCGGGCTCGGCGACGACCGTGAAGGCGCGGGCGATCTCCACCATCTGCCGCCGCCCGATCGAGAGTTCGGCGACCGGGCTGGACGGGGCGATGCCGTGACCGGGAAAGATCTCGTCGAGCTTGTCGCCGATCAGCCGCCCAGCGCGGCGGCGCCAGCCGAAGCCGCGTATCGCCGGATGGAACACGCGGGCGTTTTCGGCGACCGTCAGGTTGGGGCAGAGCGACAGCTCCTGGAACACGCAGCGGATGCCGAGCGCCTTGGCCCGCGCCGGCGACAGCGCCGGCTCGGGCCGGCCGTCGACGAGCAGCCGTCCGCCATCGGGAGCCAGGCCGCCGGCCAAGATGTGCATCAGCGTGGACTTGCCGGCGCCGTTATGGCCGACGACGCCGAGGCATTCGCCCTGCGCCAGCTCGAGGTCGACGCCGCGCAGGGCTCGGACGGCGCCGAACGATTTCTCGACGCCGTCGAGGGCGATCGAGGCCATGACGGCCGGCCGCTCGTCGCCTACTTGGCGCTCGCCTTGGCCGCGGCGATCGCGTCCGCCTGGGTGTATTCGTGGCTGGCGACGCCGCCCTTGGGGATGTTCGGCAGCTCCCGCTCGAAATCGGCTTGGGTGAAGGCGAGGTAGGGCACCATCAGGTCGTGCGGCACGCCCTTGTTGCCGTCGAGCACCTGCTGCGCGACCCAGAAGGCGAGGGTCGACACGCCGGGCGCGATCGAGGCGGACCAGGTCGTGTAGCCGTCCTTGTCCTTCTGCTCCTTCCACCAGGCGAGCTCGTCCTGGCGGTTGCCCATGATGATGGTCGGGCGCGCCTTGCCGGCGGCGGCGAAGGCCTGGGCGGCGCCATAGCCGTCGCCGCCCTGGTCCACCACGCCGACAACCGGCGGCAAGGACGGCAGCACGGTCGCGACCGCCTTCTGCGCCGTCGTCTGGTCCCAGTCGCCGGTGACCGAGCCGACGATCTTGAACTCCGGGTGCTGCTTCACGCCTTCCAGGATGCCGGCATGCACGGCGTCGTCGATCGAGGTCCCGGCGAGGCCGCGGATCTCGAGCAGGTTGCCGCCCTTGGGCTGGAACTTGGCCATTTCGGCGACTTCCTGCACGCCCATCGCCTTGAAGTCGACGACGACCCGGTAGGCGCAGGGCTCGGACACGATGCCATCGAACGAGACGACGACGATGCCGGCGTCGCACGCCTGCCGGACGGCGCCGTTCAGCGCGTCGGGCGAGCCGGCGTTGATGACGATCGCGTCGTAGCCCTGCAGGATCAGGTTCTGGATCTGCGCCGCCTGGGTCGGCACGTCCTTGTCGGCGGTGGTGAACACGTCGGCGGCGGCGACGACCTTGTCGGCCACCGCCTTCTTGGCGACGATGTCGAAGCTCTTCAGCATCGCCTGGCGCCACGAGTTGCCGGCATAGTTGTTGCTGAAGGCGATCTTCTTGCTGCTCGTCTCGGCCTGCGCCGCGGTGGCGAGCACCGACGCGGCGCAGACGGCCAGGGCCGCCGTGCTTGCTTTGGTTCTCATGGGCGTTCTCCTCGTGGTGCTTGGCGCGGCCGCTCGCGACACAACGGCTTAATGCCCGAGATGGGCGTCGAAGAAGTGCGCGATGTCAGTGAACGCTTCGCGTGTCTCCGGCGCGTCCACGTCGCCCATGTACTGCGCGTGCGACTGGCCTTCGTAGACGTTCAGCTCCGCCTCCACCCCTTCGCGCCGCAGCTTGCGGTGGGTGCGGACCGTGTTGGACAGGAACAGGTCCCGGGTTCCGGAGGTCAGGATGGTCGGCGGGAAGCCGTGGAAGTCGCCGTAGATCGGCGAGAGTTGCGGATCCTTCAGGTCGTGCCCGGCCGCATACAGCTTGGCGGCCCGTCCGAGCCACCCGTCCCAGGTCACCAGGATGTTGTCGACCCACTCGTTGCTCTTGTAGGTGTCGCCGGTGTCGGTCAGGTCGGACCAGGGCGTTCCCGGGGCGATGGCGGCGGGCAACGGCAGGCCCTCCTGCTTGGCCCGCAACACCATCGCCAGCGTCATGCCGCCGCCCGTGGAGGTGCCGAGGATCGCCATGTTCTTGGGGTCGGCCATCGTCACCGCGGCCTTCCAAACCGCCATCGCATCGTCCATGGCGGCCGGATAAGGAAAGTCGGGCGGCATGCGGTAATCGACCGAGATCACCTTGAAGCCGCCGAACCCGGCGATCATCAGCGCCTCCGGCAGCGCCGCCTCGCCCGGGGAGAACACGTAGCCGCCGCCGTGGACATGAACCAGCAGGCGGTTGCGGTTCGCGTCCGGCATGGTCTTGGGCGTCACGATGAACGCCTTCACGCCGCCGATCACCGCGGACTGGACGGACACGCCCAGCTTTTCCTCCAGCCCCGGCAACGCCGCCACGGCCGCCGACGCCCGGCGCGACACCAGGTCCTTCCACTCGGCCGCGTTCTTCGGGTCGGCGTTCATGTGCGCCGGGAACGGCGCGGCGATCAGCGCCTGCGCTTGCGGGCTGACGCCTTCGGTCGGCACGGGAATCGTTTCCGCCGGGCGGTGACGCTCGCCCGGCTTCGCGTTGGCGGCCCCTTGCTGGGCCGCGAAGCGGTCGAACGCGGACCCGCCGGCCGCGGGAGGTGCCGCAGGCGCCGGCTGCTGCGCCCATAGCGGCGGCGCGGCGAGCGTCCAAAGCACGGCGGTCAGCAGGTAGGCGCGCGATGTCGACACGGTCGTGGTCTCCTCCGGATGCGCGCCGATCGACGCCGGCCGCTGTTTGTCGCCGGAAGGTAGCAAGGGAACACGGGATGGACGCAAGCCCCACGGCGCCGGCTTGGCTCGATCGTGCCGGCCCTGGACCGGTGCATAAAGCGGGCACGCGTGACCGTTCAGTGTAAGCTTACCTGGTGCGCCGGCCCCGATCGTCGCGCGCGGGAGGAGGCAAGGGTCGATGGTGACGAGCGGCGGCCGGCGATGATCGAGCTTCCGAGCCAATCCGACGTCGCGCGGCTGGTCGCGGGCTCGCGTGCCGCGTTGCCCGACTTCGCGGCGCGGCTCGAGCGCGACGCCGACGCCGCCCCGGCCTTACGCCAACTCGGGATGCTGCACTGGCAGGCAGGGCGGTTCGACCTCGCCGCCACGGCGCTCGGCAGCGCGCTGACGCTGACGCCGGCCGACCCCGCACTTTGGCGCGACCTTGCGGGTGTTTACGACGGCGGCGGCGACCCGGTCCGCGCCCGCGCCTGCCTGCTGCGCGCGATCGAGCTCGATCCGGCCAATCCGCATGCGTGGCTGCTGCGGGCGGGGACCGAGGGCCGATGCGGCGACAAGCGCGGCGCCGAGGCGGCCTATCGCCGGGCCATCGAGCTCGAGACGGCGCTGGCCGAGGCGCATCTCGGCCTCGGCCTGCTGTGCCTCGAGCAGCAGCGCTTCGAGGAAGCGGCCGAATGCCTGCGTGCGGCCGCCGTCCACGCCCCGGACGACCGCCTGGTGCGCAGTTGTCTCGGCCACGCCCTTTACGGCGCCGGCGCGTTCGCGTCCTGCGCGTCGGCCTTCGCCGCGGCTGCGGCGCTCGGGCCGCTCGACGCCGCGGAACGCAGCACCTTCGCCTACGCGCGGACCTTGCAGGCCATGATCGATGGGGACGTGCAGGCGGCGCTGGACGGCTACAAGGAGCTGGCGGGCGAGGCGGCCGACGACATCGCCACCGTGGCACGGACCGCGTTCCTGCTGCTGAGCGGCTATGGGCATCGTGCCGCCGCCGCCGAACTCGGGCGGCTGCGGCTGGCCGCCGATCCAAACGACCCGGTGCAGCGGCATTTGCTGCACGCCTTGACGGGCGAGACGCTGGACCGCGCGCCGCCCGATTATGTCGAGCGCTACTTCGACGAGTTCGCGCCGACCTTCGACGGCAAGCTGACCGGCGCCCTCGGCTACCGGACGCCTGAACAGCTCGCCCGGCTGGTCGCCGCACATCGCACCACGTTCGACGCGGTGCTCGATCTCGGCTGCGGCACCGGGCTCGCGGCCGACCATCTCGAGGGCTTCGGCGGCCGCCTCACCGGCGTCGACCTGTCGGCCAACATGCTGGACCGGGCCGGCCAGCGCGGGCGCTATGCCGAGTTGGTGAAGGCCGATGCGGTGGCGTTCCTCCGCTCGGCGCCATCCCGGTTCGACCTGGTCTTCGCCGCCGACGTGGTGGTCTATCTCGGCGACCTCGCGCCCCTGTTCGCCGCCGCCGCGTCGAGCCTGAAACCGGGCGGCCTGTTCGCGCTCAGCACCGAGACCCAAGCGGCCGGTGAGTTCACGCTGCTGCCGTCCGGTCGCTTCGCCCATAGCCCGGCCTACATCGAGGCACTCGCCGCCGGTGCATTCGTCCTCGTCGAGACGGTCGCTGCCGTGCTTCGGCTCGAGGGCCGGCGGCCGATCGACGGGCGGCTGTTCCTGCTGCGGCGCCGCGCGCTGTCATGCACCATTTCCTGACACGGAGCCGATTGCGGGACACCGAGTTCATCGCCATGTTGCAGTGCAGCATAACAGGAGAACTCGGATGTTCGCTTCCTTTTCGACCCACCCGCGATCGACCCAGCCGCGGTCCGGCTTCGACGGCGCCGGCTTCGGGTCCATTCGCGCGCGCCTGAAGCGCTGGGCCGAGGATCGGGCGGTCCGGCACCGGCTGGAGCGCGAGCTGCAATCGCACAGCGACCGCGACCTGGCCGAGCTGGGCATGAGCCGGAGCGACATTCCGGACGTGATCCGGGGTACCTTCCGGGCCTGAGCCGGCCCTCTTCGGCTGAACCCGCGACCGGCGCGCCGTCAGTCGTCCCACGGCGCGGTCAGCGCATCCAACACGGCGCGGGCGAACAAGGGCGGGTTCTGCAGCATCGCGAAATGCGAGACCCCGGGCAGGATCACCAAATGCGCATTTGGGATGGCGCCGGCGATGGCGCGGCTGTGGCTCTGCTTGATCGCCTCGTCGTAACGCCCGTCGGCGACGG
Organism: uncultured Alphaproteobacteria bacterium; assembly: GCA_963792675.1. Taxonomy (GTDB): domain Bacteria; phylum Pseudomonadota; class Alphaproteobacteria; order Acetobacterales; family Acetobacteraceae; genus JBBROS01. The sequence goes on along the minus strand of CAWBWT010000002.1, from coordinate 1,345,847 downwards.
CGACCGGCACGGTGATGCCACGGAGCGCCGCGTCGGCGATATGCGGCTCGGTGGCCCACATCTGGCTGATCTGCGCCAGGAAGCTGTCGTATTGGCCCGGCGTCGGCGATAGCTGCCGATACTCCTTGCCGGCCCGAACCTCGAACGCTTTGAATAGACTACCGGGCTTGTCGAAGTCGGACTTCAAGCCCGCCGGGTCGGTGTTGGCGCCGAACGCGAACACCCGGTTCAGGCGCTCCGGATGCTGGATCGCCATGACGATGCCGATGATCGCGCCGTCGCTCCAGCCGACCAAGTCCGCCTTGCCGATATGCAGCGCGTCGAGCATCGCGACCACGTCGGACGTCATCAGCTCGTAGCTGTAGCGCTGCGCCGAGCGCGTGCTGCGTCCGTGGCCGCGGCTGTCGACGGCAATCACGTGGAACCCTTGCGAAACCAGGAACGGGATGACCGTGCCGAAGTAGTTCGAGTTGGCCAGTCCGCCATGCACCATCACGACCGGCTTGCCGTTGCGCGGCCCGAACTCGGCGCGCCACATCTCGATGTCGTTGACGTGCACCGGCCCCGACACAATCGCCGGCGGCAGTGCCGGCATCGGCGGCAACACCTGCCACGGCTCCACGGCGCCGGCCGGGCCGGCCCCCAGCGCGACGGCGAGCAACGCGACGAGCAGGGCGGCGAACCGTACGGATCTCAGGTGCAGCATCGTCCCCCTCCCCGGGCGGTGAAGCAACGTGGCCCCACTCTTCCACGCAAGCCCGGCGCCGTTCAAGCCGCCGGTGCTCAGGACGCGGCGCGTAGCTCCGGTGCCGGCGCCGCATGCGCCAGCATGTCGCGCACCATGGGCGCCACCACGCGCCCGAACAGCTCGATCCCGTTCGCCAGCTTCTCGTGCGCAAGCGGGCCGGCGCTGTATTTCAGGTCGAACCGGGACAGCCCGAGCGCCCGGGCCGTCGCGGCGATCTTGCGGGCGACCGTCTCCGGCGAACCCACATACAGCGAGCCGCTATCGGCCTCGCGGTCGAACTCGGCGCGCCGCATCGGCGGCCACCCGCGCTCCGCGCCGATCCGGTCCCGCATCTGCTTGAAGGCCGGCCACAGCTCGTCCCGCGCCTGCGCATCCGTCGCGGCGACGTAGCCCGGCGAATGCACCCCGATCTCCCGCACCGGCCGGCCGAGCTGCGCGAACGCCCGTTGATACAGGTCCACGTAGGGCCGGAACCGGTTCGGGTCGCCGCCGATGATCGCCAGCATGAGCGGCAGATCGTAGTGGGCCGCGCGAACGACCGAGTTCGGGCTGCCGCCGACGCCGACCCAGGTCTTGAGCGTCCCGGTCTCGACCGGCGGGAACACCTTCTGCGCCGTGAGCGGCGGCCGCGTCCGGCCTTCCCACGTGACCGGCCCCTGCCGCAGCAGCGCCGCGAACAGGTCGAGCTTGTCCTCGAACAGCGTCTCGTATTCGGCCAGGTCGTAGCCGAACAACGGAAACGACTCGGTGAACGAGCCGCGGCCGAGGATCACCTCGGCACGCCCGCCGGAGGCCGCGTCCAGCGTCGAGAACCGTTGGAAAATGCGGATCGGGTCGTCCGAGCTCAGCACCGTCACCGCGGAGCCCAGGCGAAGCCGCCGCGTGCGGCTGGCGATCGCTGCCAACACGATCTCGGGCGCGGACACGGCGAAGTCGCCCCGGTGGTGCTCGCCGATGCCGAAGAAGTCGAGGCCGACCTGGTCCGCCAGCACCGCCTCCTCGATCACGTTCCGAATCACCTGGGCGTGCGGCAGCGGCGTGCCGGCGGCGTCGTTGGTGACGTCGCCGAACGTGTCCAGTCCGAGTTCGAGGGGCTGTGTCATGGGGCACCTTGCGTCGCAGGCCGGCACGCCGTCGAGAGTGGCGCGCCGCCGGTTCTTGTTGGTAACCAGGCCCAGATGGGAAGCTGCTCCCGCCAATCGCAAGGAGGCACAGACGTGCAACAAGGGCACATCGGGGGAACCGGGCCAGGGACAGGGCCAGGGACAGGGCCAGGAACCGGGCCAGGAACCGGACCAGGCCTGGATCCGGCGAGCGAGGATTGCCGCGCCGTCAGCGCCGTACTGGGGCGGGTCGGCGATAAATGGAGCGTCCTGGTGGTCGCCCTGCTCGGTGACGGCCCGCGCCGCTTCAGCGAGATCAAGCGGCTGGTCGGCGGCATCTCGCAGCGCATGCTGACCCTGACCCTCCGCGGCCTGGAGCGCGACGGACTCGTGACCCGGACGGTGACGGCCAGCACGCCGCCCCGGGTGGATTACGCGCTGACCGACATGGGGCGCTCGTTGTGGCAGCCGGTGCGGCTGCTGAGCGATTGGGCGCGGCAGCATCGCGCCGACATCGAAGCCGCCCGCCAGCGCTTCGACCGGCGCGCGGAATCCGGCTGAGGCGAAGACCGACGCGTTATCGAGCCACGTGACGGAACCCGGCGTCGGCGGCGGCGAGCGCCGCGTCGATGTCCGCCTCGGTGTGGGCGCAGGACAGGAACATGTTGTGCTTGGGGTGGAAGTAGGCGCCGTGCCGCAGTGCCTCGGCGCAGAACGCAAAGCCGCGGCGCCAGTCCGGGTCGTCGGCGAACAGCAGCGTCGGCATCTGCACCGGGCCGCTCTGGTCGATCGCGACCCCATGATGCGCCGCCCGCTCGGCCAACCCGTCGCGCAGCCGCTGACCCATCGCCCGCATCAGCGCGGGGCCGTCGATGCGGCGCAGCTCCGAAAGCGTCGCCACCGCGGCGGCCATCGGCACCGCGCCGCACCAGAACGAGCCGGTGGTGAACACCTGTGTCGCCGCCGAGCGGAACCGCTCCTGCCCGGTCACGGCCGCCAGCGGGTGGCCATTGGCGATCGCCTTGCTCCAAGCCGCGAGGTCCGGCCGCACCCCGAGCCTCTCCCACGACCCGCCCAGATCGAGCCGGAACCCGGCGCGCACGTCGTCCAGGATCAATGCGGCGCCGGTCGCGTCGCACAGGGCGCGCACGCCGCGGGCGAACTCGGACGTGGGCAGCTCCTGGCGCTGCCCCATGTCGTGGCGGAACGCCGAAACCAGGATCGCGGCCACGTCGCCGCCCGCCCGCTCCACCGCCGCTTCGACGCTTCGCACGTCGTTGTAGGTGAACGGCAGCAGATGCGCCCGGTCCTCGGCGGTGACGCCGGCGACGCTGGGTGAGCACCAGGGCACCGCGCCGTGGTAGGCCCCGGCCGCCACCAGCACCTTGCGCCGCCCGGTCGCCGCCCGCGCAACGGTGACGCAGGTGGTGGTGGCGTCGGTGCCGTTCTTGCCGAACAGGCACCAATCGGCATGCGGCACCAGCGCGACCAGCAGCTCGGCCAGCTCGACCAGCACCGGCGCCGGGCCGTTCATGCAGTCGCCGCGGGCAGCCTGTTCGCGTGCTGCTGCTTCGACCGCCGCGTGCTGGTGGCCGAGGACGACCGGGCCCCAGGAGCACATCAGGTCGACGAACGAGCGGCCGTCCACGTCGTACAGCCGGCAGCCCTCGGCGCGGTCGAAGAATTGCGGGTAGCCGTCCGGCAGCCGGCTGGCGTCGAGATGGCCCCACAAGCCGCCGGGGATCACCCGCGCCGCACGCGCCCGCAAGGCGTGGTCTCTGCCCCCTGCCTCGCCCCTTGCGGCGGCGAGGATCGGTGACGCGTCGTTGTCCATGATGTCTCCTCGGCGGCCCCCGACCGCAAGCCAGGGGCGAAAAGCGTTGCGGGCCAGCGTTCGGCGCCTATCATCGGCCGTCGCCCGGGGCGGCGGCAAGACGCGGCTCCGGACCCGGCACCCACGGACAGGAGCGACGCATGACCCTTCCCGCACGAGCCAGGCGCGGCATGCTGCTCGGGGCGATGGCACGGCGAGCCTGACCGGGGTGGCCACGATCGACGCCGCTTCCCTTGCCGCCGCGGTGCCGCCGCTCGCGGGCACGCTGCATGTGCCGGGCCTGCGAGCGCCCGCCACCGTGCATCGCGACGAGTGGGGCATCCCGCATATCCGCGCCGCCACCGGGCCGGACGCGCATTTCGCGCTCGGCTTCGTCCACGCCCAGGACCGGCTGTTCCAGATGGAGCTGAACCGCCGCCGCGCCCTTGGCCGCGCCGCCGAGTGGCTCGGCGCCGAGGCAGCCGACAGCGACGCGTTGTGCCGCCGGCTGGGGGTGGCGGCGGCCTCGCGCCGGGATCACGCGGCACTCGGGCCGGACGCGCGCGACATGCTGGAGCGCTACACGGCCGGGGTGAACGCGTTCCTCGGTTCCGGCGCACCGCTGCCGGTGGAATACGCGCTGCTGGAGGCGCGGCCGGAGTCTTGGGAGCCGTGGCACCCGATCGCGGTCATGCGCCGGCTCGGCCTGCTGATGGGCTCGGTGTGGTTCAAGCTGTGGCGGGCGCTCGCTTTGCCGGTGGTCGGGCCCGAGAACGCGGCCAAGCTGCGCTACGACGATGGCGGCGGCGACCTGGTCTGCATCCCGCCCGGCGTCCACGCCGAGCGCTGGGGCGCCGACCTCGAAGCGCTGCGGCCGGCGATCGAGGCGCTGCTCGCCGCGATGGGGCCGGACGAGACCGGCGGCGGCAGCAACAACTGGGCGGTCGGGCCCGGCCGCACTGCGACCGGCCGCCCGATCCTAGCCGGCGATCCGCACCGGGTGTTCGAGATCCCCGGCATGTACACGCAACACCACCTCGCCTGCGACGCCTTCGACGTGGTCGGCCTGACGGTGCCCGGCGTGCCCGGCTTCCCGCATTTCGCGCATAACGGCCAGACGGCGTTCTGCGTCACCCATGCTTTCGCCGACATCCACGACCTATTTCTCGAGCAATTCGACGGGTCCGGCCGGGCCCGGTTCGGCGAGAACTGGGAGCCGGTGCAGGTCCGGCAGGAAACGGTGTCGGTGCGCGGCGCCGCCGACCGGATCGTGGACGTGGTCGAAACCCGGCACGGCCCGGTGGTCGCCGGGAACCCGGCAAGCGGCGCGGCGCTCGCCTTGCGCTCGGCGCAGTTCGCCGAGACCGACCGGTCGTTCGACTGCCTGCCACGTATGCTGCGCGCGGGCAGCGTGCCGGCGCTGTTCGAGGCGACGCGCGGTTGGGGGCTGATCGATCACAACGTGGTCGCGGCCGACGTCGCAGGCCGGATCGGCCACCGGGTGCGCGCCACCGTGCCGCGGCGGCCGCGCGCGAATGGCTGGCTGCCGGTGCCGGGCTGGACCGGCGCGCATGAATGGCAGGGCGCCATCGCGCACGAGGACATGCCGCAAACGATCGACCCTGCGGGCGGCGTGATCGTCACCGCCAACAACCGCGTCGTGGCGGATGGGCCCGAGTATCTCTGCACCGACTGCCACCCGCCCTATCGCGCCGAGCGGATCGCCGCGCTGATCGATGCGCTGCCGCCGTTCCGGGTCGAGGACGCCGCCACGCTGCACGCCGACACGCTGTCGCCGGTGGCGCCGCTGTTCCAGGCGTGGCTGCGGGCGCTGCCGGAGCCCGCCGACCCGGCGCAAGCGGCGCTGCGCCGGTCGCTGCTCGACTGGGACGGGCGCATGGCGGCCGGGTCGGTCGCGGCCAGCCAATACAACGCCCTGCGCCGGGCGATGACGCAGATCCTGGCGCGCCGCTCGGGCCTGGCTGAGGCCGCGGCGCATCCCTGGGGCACAGTACCGCCAGGCGTGTCGCCGCTCGGACAGCTTTGGTGGACGCTACCTACGCTGCTGCGCGGCGACGACGCCTCGATGCTGGACGGCTGGTCCTGGCGCGACGTGCTCGGGGCGGCGTTGGCCGAGGTCGCGGCCGGATCGGCGGCGCGGCCCTGGGGCGAAGCGCACCAGCCGCGCTTCAGCCACCCGCTCTCGGCCTCGATGCCGGACGCGGCGGCGCTGCTCGATCCGCCGTCGCGGCGGCTGGGCGGCGACGGCGACACGGTGATGGCGGTCGGCCAGGTCCCGGCCGCCGGTCCGGCCGGCAGCTACGGCGCGCTGTGCCGCTACGTGTTCGACGTCGGCAACTGGGAGGAAAGCCGCTGGGCGGTGTTCCTCGGCGCGTCCGGCCACCCCGGCAGCCCACACTACGCCGACCAGAACGCGGCCTGGAGCGCCTGCGCGATGGTCCCGATGCGCTACGATTGGGACGGCATCGCCGCGGCCGCGAGCACGACGCAAACCCTGCAACCAGCACAGGAGACGGCATGACCGACGCGGATATCGGCTTCCTCCCCGCGGCCGACTTGCTCGCGCACTACCATGCCCGGACGCTATCGCCGGTCGAGGTCGTGGACGCCGTGCTGCGTCACGTCGAGGCGACCGAGCCGGCGCTGAACGCGATTGTGCTGCTGACCGCCGAGACGGCGCGCGGGTCGGCGCGGGCGGCGGAGGCGGCCTATGCGCGAGGCACCGCGCGCAAGCTGGAAGGCGTGCCGGTCACGATCAAGGACCTGCAGCAAACGAAGGGCGTCCCGACCCAGATGGGCAGCCGCATGTTCGAGGGCCACGTGCCCGACGTCGACACCCCCTGCGTCACCCGGCTGCACGACGCCGGCTGCATCATGCTGGGCAAGACGACGGCGCCGGAGTTCGGCTGGAAGGGCGTCAGCCAAAGCCCGCTGACCGGCATCACCCACAACCCGTGGCAGCACGGCATGAGCGCCGGCGGATCCTCCTCGGGCGCCGCGGCGGGGGCGGCGGCGGGCTACGGGCCGCTGCACCAGGGCGGGGACGGCGCCGGGTCGATCCGCATCCCGGCGCATATGTGCGGCGTGTTCGGCATCAAGGCGACGCACGGACGGGTGCCGTGCTGGCCGATGTCGAACAACGACCTCGCCACCCATCTCGGCCCGATCACCCGCACCGTCACCGACGCCGCCCTCATGCTGGAAGCGATGGCCGGGCCGCATCCCTGGGACTACACCTCGCTCGAGGCGCCGCCGCAGGATTACGCCGTCGCGGCTGCGCGCCGACCTGCGCGGCAAGCGCATCGCCTACAGCCCCGACCTCGGCCATGCCCGGGTGGACGAGGACGTAGCGGCGCTGGTGCGGCAGGCGGTGGGCGTGTTCGAGGAGCTCGGCGCCACGGTCGAGCAGGTGACGCCCGCCTGGGGCCCGAAGGGGAAGGAGCTGTTCGACTTCTTCTGGCCGACCGTGTTCTCCGGCCAAGCTGCGCGACCTGCCGCAATGGGAGGACAAGCTCGACCCCGGCTTCGTCGCCATGATCAAGACCGCGCGCGACATCCGCGTGTCCGACTTCATGGCGATGCGCGAGCGCCGCTTCGCTTACGGGGCCGAGATCCACGAGTTCTTCACCCAATGGGACTTCCTGCTCACGCCCGCGGTCAGCACGACGGCGTTCCCGGCCGACCTGCTGCAGCCGCCGCACTGGCCGCAGCACCCGTGGGACGGGCTGGCCTGGGCGCAGTTCAGCTACCCGTTCAACTGGGCCGGCAACCCCGCCGTCAGCATCCCGTGCGGCTTTACCGCGGCCGGCCTGCCGGTCGGGCTGCAGATCGTCGCCCCCCGCTTCGACGATCTCGGCGTGCTGCAGGCGTCATACGCGTTCGAGAGGCGCCGACCCTGGGCCGGCCGACGCCCACCCATCACCGAAGGAGCACCGGCATGAAGCGCCGTCACCTGCTGGCGGGCGGCGCCGCCGCGCTTGCGCTGCCGAACCTGGCCGCCGCGCAGAACGCCAAGACCGTGCATTTCGTGCCGCAGGCCGACCTCGCGCTGCTCGACCCGGTGTTCAACACCGCGCTCGTCACCCGCAATCACGGTTTCCTGGTGTTCGACCAGCTTTACGGCCTCGACGACAGCCTGCAGCCGCAGCCGCAGATGGTCGAGGGCCACGTGGTCGAGGACGACGGCCGCACGTGGACGCATGACGTTGCGCGAGGGCATGATGTTCCACGACGGCACGCCGGTGCTGGCGCGCGATGCGGTCGCCAGCATCGAGCGCTGGGCCCGCAACGACCCGTTCGGCCAGAACGTGCCGCGCCGTCACCGACGAGCTGTCGGCGCCGTCCGACCGGGTGCTGCAATTCCGGCTGAAGAAGCCGTTCCCGCTGCTGACGGCGGCGCTGGCGAAACCGTCCTCCTACTGCCCGGTGATGCCGGAGCGGCTGGCGCGGACGCCGGCCAGCCAGCAGGTGACCGAGATGGTCGGCAGCGGCCCGTTCCGGTTCCTGGCCGGCGAGCGCGTCGCCGGCTCGCGGGTCGGCGTACGAGAAGTTCACCGGCTACGTGCCGCGCCCGGACGGCACGCCGTCCTTCGCGGCCGGGCCGAAGCGCGTGTTCGTGGACCGGGTCGAGTGGCACGTCATCCCCGACGCCGCGACCGCCGCCGCCGCCCTGCAGCGGGGCGAAGTGGATTGGTGGGAGCAGCCAACCGCCGACCTGCTGCCGCTGCTCAAGCGCGACCCGAACCTCGCCGTCGAACCCAAGGAGCACGGCGGCTTCATGAGCATGATCCGCTTCAACCACCTGCAGCCGCCGTTCGACAACCCGGCGATCCGCCGCGCCTTCTTCCCCGGCATCCGCCAGGCCGACTACATGACCGCCGTCATGGGCGACGACCGCAGCCTGTGGAACGACCGCTGCGGGTTCTTCGTCCCGGGCGGCCCGTTCTCGACCGAGGCGGGGCTCGAGGCGATGGACGGCGCGCCGAATTACGACCGGGTGCGCGCCAACCTGCAGGCGGCCGGCTACAAGGGCGAGCGGGTGGTGTTCGTGGTGCCGACCGACCTGCCGTCGCTCAACGCGTTCAGCGAAATCGCTGCCGACATGTTCCGCCGGGTGGGGGTCAACCTCGACTACCAGGCGTCGGATTGGGGCTCGGTGGCGCCGCGGCTGGCGAACAAGGAGGGGCTGGACAAGGGCGGCTGGAGCGTGTGGTGCAACAACATCCCCGGCATCATCGCGGTCACGCCGGCGACGCAGTCGTACACGCGCGGGATCGGCCGCGCCGGCACGTTCGGCTGGCCGGAATTGGCGCGGCTCGAGGCGCTGCGCAACCAGTTCCTCGACGCCGCCTCGGCCGACGAGCAGAAACGCATCACAAGGGAGTTGCAGCTGCAGGCGTTCCAGGACGTCCCCTACGTGCCGCTCGGCGCCTACAACCAGCCGTTCGCCTATCGCCGCAGCCTCACGGGGCTGCTGAACAGCTTCCCGGTGTTCTACAACGTCCGCAAAGCTTGATTCGCAGGGTTATAATGACCTTGCCAGCCGCCACCCGGTTTCAGCGATCGGCCGCGCCATGCGGCCCAGCGCCGCCGCGTCCGGGTCGGCGGCGGTGCCGTCGAGCGAGCGTTTGGCGATGCCTTGCACGATGGCGGCCAGACGGAACAGGTTGAACACCACGTACACCCCCCATTCCGGGTCCGGACGGCGCTCGGTGCGAGCGTTGTAGGAGGCCACGTAGTCCGCCACCGGCGGGATGCCGAGTGCGGCGAGGTCCACCCCGGCCAGGCCGCGGAACACGTGCGGCTCGATCCACCAGGCCGAGGCGTTGTTGGCGAAATCCGATAGCGGGTCGCCCAAGGTGGACAGCTCCCAGTCCAGCACCGCGACCACCCGCGGCTCGACCGGGTGGATCATCATGTTGTCCAGCCTCAGGTCGCCGTGCACGATCCGGACCTCGCCCCGCTCCGGCAGCCGCGGCGGCAGCCAGTCCAGAAGCTGGTCCATGGCGGCGATCGTCTCGGTTTCGGACAGCCGATACTGCTTGGACCAGCGGGCGAATTGCCGCTGCATGTAGTTGGCCGGGCGGCCGAACTCGGACAGGCCGATGGCGGCCGGCTCGACCCGGTGCAAGCGGGCGATGGTCTCGTTCATAGAGTCGAAGACCGCGGACCGCTCCGACGCCGACAGGACCGGCAGGCGCGGGTCCATGAACACCCGGCCGGGGATGAACTCCATGACGTAGAACGCGCTGCCGATGACCGTGTCGTCCTCGCACAGCGCATGCACCTGCGGCACCGGCACGCCGGTGCCCGCCAAGGCCTGCATCACCCGGAACTCGCGTTCCACCATGTGAGCGCTTTGCAGCAGGGTGCCCAGCGGCTTGCGGCGCAGCACGTAGTCGCCCGACGCGGCCGACAGCTTGAAGGTCGGGTTCGACTGCCCGCCCGCCAACGGCGCCGCCGCCAGCGTCCCGCGGAAGTCCGGCACGTGCGACGCCATCCAGCCGGCCAAGCGGTTGAGGTCGGGCGCGTTGGCGTTGGCGGCGCTGACACTCACAAACGGTGTTCCTTCCAATCCGGGCTGAGCCGACCCGAACGGTAGGTCGGCATGGCCGACCCGGACGGTAGGTCGGCATGGCGCCGGCCGGCAACACACCTACCGCCCGGGACGCGCCGTGGGCGGACGTCAGGCCGACTACAACGCCCAGCGGAGCGAGCGGCGCAGGCGCTCGGTGGCGTCGCGGTCGAACCAGCGTCCATGGGCGAACACCACCCGGTCCGGCCGCAGCGCCACCAGGCGGGCGGCGGCGTCCGCCACGGCCGGGCCGCGGATGTTGACCAGCGCCCGCAGATAAGGCGGCGGCATGCCGTCCGGCGCCAGGCTGCCGAACCATTGCAGCAACGGACGCAGCAACATCGGCACCTTCTGCGCCTCGAGGTTCATGACGAGGTCGGTCAGCACCAGGGTGCGCGAGCGCTCGTGGAACAGCGCCGCCTCGTGGAAGCCGGCAGCCCCGGGCACCAGCACGAGCTCCAGACCGCCGCCCCATTCGGAGGGCGCGGTGCCGCCGAGCTGCCGGTCGAGCCGCACGCCGCTGCGCTGCACCGCGCCGCGTTCGGCGACACCGGGGGCGGCCCAGGTGGTGGCCCCCGGCACGCCGCGCTGCCAGGCCTGCAGGAACATCCAATGCGCCAGGTTCGGGGCCACCAAATGGCGGATGCGGCCAAGCCGGGCCAAGGCGGCGCGCAACGCCGGGCTGTATCGGGTCGGCGAATGCAGCAGCAGGTCGCCGTTGCGCAGCCGGATCACCGTCATCCGCGCCGCCACCACCTTGCCGACCGGGCCGGACAGGACGCTGTCCACGATCCACACCCCGTCCGCCACCGGCTTGGGCACGTCGAGCGGCGGATAGCCGACTAGCTCCTGTGCATGGGTCCGCATCTGGGCCAAGCCGAGCATGCGTCCGAGCAGCCCGGATCCGTCGCCGGGGCCGCGGCTCGGAACGCCGCGGCTATAGGCGACGACCGCCAGCTCGGCGACCCCGGCGGCCAGCAGCAACGCCCGCGCGCCCGGCTTCTGCCGGGTCATCGCCACCCCGGCGGCGCACAGCGCCAGGCCGCCCAGCGCATCGAGCCACAGATGCTGCCGCATGCTGAAGCGGGGCCGCACGCCGGCTTCGTAGTCCGTCAGCAAGGCATAGCCGGTGTGGTAGGCGCCGGCCGCGCCGAGCACGCCGCGCACCGCCGGCGGCAGGCTGCGAGACGCGGCCAGCCCGCCGAACAGCGTCGCCACGCCGTAATCGATGGCGCCGTGCGCCCGGGTCGAGATCGTGCTCATGACTTCTCCTGACCGTTGCCGCCATTCTTGTTCGCGCCGGGCTTGTTCGCGCCGGGCTTGTTCGAACCGGGCTTGTTCGCGTCGGGCGGCGGCGCGACCTTCACCTTGTCGCCCTCGGCAAGGTTCGGCGGCGGCGACAACACCAGCGTCTCGTCGCCCGCCAATCCCTCACGCAGCTCCGCCGTCGTGCCGAAATCACGGTAGATCGCGATTTTGCGGTAATGCGCCCGGTCCTCGCCGTCGAGCGACACGGCCTGCAGCCCGTCGGCATTGAACACCAGCGCCTCGTCGGGCACCACGACGCCGGGCTTCTCGCGCGGGATCGAGATCGACACGTTGGCGTAAAGGCCGGCCCGCAAACTGTGGTCCTTGTTGTCGATGTCCACCTCCGTCAGCATCGAGCGCGACGTCGGGTCCAGCGCTTGCGCGGTACGGCTGACATGGGCATCGAAGCTCCGGCCCGGCAGTTCCGGGATCATCACCTTGGCCGGCAAGCCCGCCTTCACGTCCACCGCGCCGCTTTGCGGCACGTAGACGGCGACCCGCAGCACGTCGTCGCGCGACAGGCTCAGCATCGGCGTGCCGCTGCCGTTATCGGCCGTCAGCAAATTGCCGAGGTCCACGTTCCGCGCAGTGACGACCCCGTCGAACGGGGCGGTGACCCGCTCGAACCCGGTCAGCTCCTGCAGCCGCTGCACCGTCGCCTGCTGCGCCCGCAGGTTCGCCAGCGCCACGGCAATGCCGGCTTGCGCGCTGCTGACGCCGGCGGCACCGGTGGCGGCATTGGCGGTCGAGTTGTCCGCGTTCTGCCTGGTTTCCCAACCCTGGTTGGCGAGCGTCGTCGTGCGCGACTTGGTGACGTCGGCCAGCTTCACCGTCGCCTGCGCCTGCTGCAGGTTGGCTTGGGCTTGCAGCACCGCGGCCTCGTTCTGGCCGACCTGCGCCTGCGCCTGCACCAGCTGCTGGTCGAGGTCGGGTGCGGCGATGCGGATCAGCAGGTCGCCCTTGCGGACCCGGCTGCCGATGTCGACCAAGCGCTCGGCCACGTAGCCGGTCGAGCGGGCGAATAGGTTGGCGGTCTCGAACGCGACCGTTTGGCCGGGCTGGGTCAGCTCGACCGGGTCGGTCAGACGCTTGGCCTTGGCGGTGCGCACCTCGGGCACGAAGTCGCGCTGCTGCTGCTGCGCCGTGTCGGCGGCTTGGCGGGTGCGCCAATGGGACCAGGCGCCGAAGCCGAGCAGCAGGATGATGGGAATGGCCACGAACACGGCGACCCGCTGCCGCGGCGGCGGTGGCGGCGCGTCGTCGTCGTGCTCGGTCGGCCGCTCCGGCCCGGCGTCGCGTTCGGTATGGCCGTCACGGCCAGCCGCGTCGTCGGTGCGGGTCAGCGGCTGCTCGGACACCGGCACCAGGGATCGCTTACGTTCGATCATGCGTAGTCCTCCAGCTTCGTCACCTTGCCGCTGCGCAGCAATGTGTAGAGGAACGGCACGAACAACAGGGTGGAGCAGGTGCCGAAACTGATGCCGCCCAGCACCGCCCGGGCCAGCGCCGCGTTCTGCTCGCTGCCCTCGCCGATGCCGATCGCCATCGGGATCAGGCCGACGAACATGGCGCCCGCGGTCATCAGCACGGGTCGCATCCGGGTCCGCGCCGCGGCGATGATGGCGTCGCGCGCCGACGAACCCTCGTTCTCGCGGTGCTCCTTGGCGAAGGTCACCAGCAGGATCGAGTTCGCCGACGCGACGCCGACGCTCATGATGGCGCCCATCAGGGACGGGATCGAGATCGTGGTGTGGGTGATGAACAGGCTGACGACCACGCCGCCCACCGCGATCGGCAGCGCCAGCGCCACCACCAGCGGATCGCCCCATGACTGGAAGTTGACCGCCATCAGCAGGTAGACGGCCACCAGCGCACAGGCGAGGCCGATGCCGATCCGCTGGAACGCCTGGTTCTTGCTCTCGATCTGGCCGCGCACATGGATCGTGTCGGGCGCCTCGAGCTGCTTCTGCGCGTCGGCGACGATGGTGTCGATCTCCGCCTCGAGGCCGCCGAGATCGCGGTCCTGGGCCGCCGCGTAGACGTCGAACGTCGGCTGGGTGTTGACGTGGTTGCGGACCGTCTGCTCGCTGCCGCGCGTCAGCGTCGCAACGTTGGACAACAGCTGCAGCGGCCGCGGCTGCCCCGTCGCGGCGGGCGTCGCGGTGGCGGACGCCAGCAACGGGGTGTTCTCGAGCGCATCGATGCTGCTGTTTCGGTACTCCGGCGTTTGCACCCAGATCTGGTAGGGGATGCCGGTTTGCGGGTCGGACCAGAAGTTTGGGCTGACCTGGAAGCTGCCGCTCAGCGACACGTTCATGTCGGTGGCGATCTGCTGCTCGGTGAGCCCGAGTTCCGAAGCCCGCTTGCGGTCGACGTTGACGAAGAACTCGGGCGCGTCGGTGATCTGCTGCAGGTGCACGTCGACCGCGCCGCGCACGGAGCGCAGCTTGCGCTCGATCTCGCGCGCCACGGCCCGGTCCTTGGCCTCGTGCCGGCCGCTGACCTGGATGTCGATCTGCGACGGCACTCCGAAATCGAGGATCTGGGTGATGATGTCGGCCGGCTCGAAGTAGAAGATCGCGTTCGGGAAGCGGTCGCGCAGCACCGTCCGCAGCCGGCGCGTGTAGCCGATCGAGGAGCCATGCTTGGGCTTGAGAGCGACCAGCACCTGGCCGTCATTGTAGGCCACGAAGGTGCCGTTGCCGAACGCGAAATTGTAGTTGGACGCCGGCAGGCCGATATTGTCGAGGATCGTGTCGATCTCGTCCGCCGGCACGATCTCGCGCACCGTGTCCTCGACCTGCTGGAACAGCTTCTCCGCCTGCTCGATCCGCAAACCGGGCGCCGCCCGCACGTGCAGCGTCATCTGCCCGGCATCGACTTGCGGGAAGTAGTCGGTCCCGGTGAAGACATAGAGCCCGGCCGGTCCCGCCAAGACCGCCGCGGCAATGACGCCGGTCAGCACGCGGTGGTCGAGCGTCGCATGCAGCAGGCCGACATAGCCGGTGCGGAACCGTTCGAACCCGTCGTCGAAGCAGTCGTGAACGCGCTCGAACCAGCCGGGCTGGCGCCCCGCATCGTCCTTCCGCTCCCGCTCCGGCCGGACCAGCACGTCGATCAGGATCGGCACCAGCGTGCGGGACAGCACGTAGGACGCGAGCATCGCGAACACGACCGCCAGCGCCTGCGGCGTGAACAGGAAGCGCGGCGCGTCGGACAGGAACAGTCACCGACACGAAAGCGCAGCAGATCGACAAGGTGGAGATCAGCGCCGGCGTGGCGATGCCGGCCGCCCCCTCCACCACCGCTTCCTCGAACTTGCGGCCTTCCTCCAGCAGCCGGTAGGTGTTCTCGATCGCGACCGTCGCATCGTCCACCAGGATGCCGACGGCGAGCGCCATGCCGCCCAGGGTCATGATGTTGATGCTCTCGCCGAGCGCCCCGAGGATGGCCAGCGAGGCCAGCACCGAGAGCGGGATCGAGATCAGCACGATCAGCGTCGACCGCCACGAGCCCAGGAACAGCAGGATCATCAGCCCGGTCAGCCCGGCGGCGATCGCCCCTTCGCGCAGCACGTCGGCGATGGCGCCGGATACGAACACCGACTGGTCGAACAGCGGCGTGATGGTCACGTCCTTCGGCGCCGCCGCCTTGATCGTCGGCAGCAGCGACTTGACCGCGTTCACCACCGAGAGGGTGGACGCCTGGCCATTCTTCAGCACCGTCAGCAGCACGCCGCGATGCCCGTCCTGGCGCACGATGTTCTGCTGCGGCGGGCTGCCGTCGCGCACGAAGGCGACATCCCGCACCAGGATCGGCGACCCGTTCACGACCCGGACCGGCACCTGGTTGAGCGTGTCGATCGCCTCGGGGCTGGAGTTCAGCCGGACGTCGTACTGGGTGGCGCCGAACTTCGCGAGGCCCGACGGGGTGGTGAGGTTCTGCGCCGTCATCGCATTGGTCACGTCCTGCGGCGTCAGCCCGTAGGCGTCGAGCGCATGCAGGTCGAGGTCGACCATGATCTGCCGCGGCGCCCCGCCATACGGCGCCGGCAGGGTGGAACCCGGCACCGTCGTCAGCGACTGCCGCACCCGGTACTGGCCGAGGTCGTACAACTGCCGCTCGCTCTGCTGCGTCGAACTCAGCGCCAACTGGATCACCGGGACCGCAGATGCCGAGAAGCGCATCACCACCGGCGGCTGGATGCCGGGCGGCAGTTGCGCGCGGATCGAGTTGGTGGACGCCGTCACCTGCGACAGCGCGAGGTCGATGCTGACGTTGGGCTGGAAGTAGATCCGCGTGATGGTGACGCCCTGCAGCGTCGTGCTTTCCATGTTGCGGATGCCGTTGACGTTGTTGCTGAGCGCGAACTCCGTGTAGGTGGTGACCCGCCGCTCCATCTCCGGCGTGTCCAGCCCGGTGTAGGTCCAAACCACGGTGGCGACCGGGATATCGACCTCCGGCAGCACGTCCTTGGGCATCACCAACGCCGCCCCGGCCCCGGCCAACAGGATCAGCACGGCGAGCACGTAGAAGCTGATGCGGAACTTCAGGGCGTATTTGACGAGCGGCATCGGTCGGTCACAGGGCGTTGTTAACCCGACCGTGACGGGCAAGGCTGGGCAGAGTTCCGCGCTGCAGCACGTTTGACTGGGGCGGCGGCTATCCGGCGCGCACCGCCGCATTCTCCGGCTCGATGTCGACGCTCACCTTCAGCGTATGCCGGCCGCCGCCCAGCAGCATGCCGCGGACCGGGCTCACGTCGGCGTAGTCGCGGCCCCAGCCGAGCCAGACGTGCTCGTCCCTGACTTCGAGATTGTTGGTCGGGTCGAGGTCGAGCCAGCCATGCGCCGGGCCGAGCCAGCAGCTCACCCAGGCATGCGACTGGTCGGCGCCGCGCAGTCTTTCCTGGCCGGGCGGCGGCCGGGTCTGGACATAACCCGACACGTAGCGGGCCGGCAGGCCGAGCGAGCGCAGCCCGGCGATCATCAGATGCGCGAAGTCCTGGCAGACGCCCGCGCGCAGTTGCAGCACCCGCGCGACCGGCGTCGAGACGGTCGTCACGCCGGCTTGGAAGCGGAACTCGCGTCCGATGCGGGCCATCAGGTCCAGCACCGCAAGCCGCACCGGACGAGCCGGCGGGAAGCTCGGCGCGGCGAACGCCCGGGCCTCCGGGTCGGCCGGCGCCATGGCGCTGCCGAACGCGAACTCCGCCACCTCGCACGCCGCGTCCGGCCGCTGCGCCAGCATCGCGACGCGTTCCCAGGCCGGTGTTTCGGAAAGCCGGATCCAGCCGGCTTGGCTGGGCGGCGGCGACACCTCGACCGTGCTCTCGGTCAGGATCTCGAGCGAGTCGTGCGCCCGGTCCAGGAACAGCCAAGCGACCGA
This sequence comes from uncultured Alphaproteobacteria bacterium, assembly GCA_963792675.1. Classification (GTDB taxonomy): domain Bacteria; phylum Pseudomonadota; class Alphaproteobacteria; order Acetobacterales; family Acetobacteraceae; genus JBBROS01. Next base: position 1,328,892 of record CAWBWT010000002.1, on the reverse strand, counting down.
ATTGCCGAAATGGTCCACCCCCCAGCTCACCCGGTCGGGCGCCGGGCTGGCGCGAAGCTCGAAGCCGGTCACGAGCTGCCACGGCAGGTCGCGCGGCCGCAGGTGCACCATGTGCGCCGCCAGCTCGACCCGAGTGGCATACTCGTAGCGGGTCCGATGCTGGACGCGCAGGCTCACGGCTGCACCGTCGGGATCATGCGGTTTCGACCCCCACCGATTGCAGCGGCGGCAGCAGCGCGAAGAAGCGCCGCGTGATCCGGTCGGACAGTTCGGCGGCGCCGTTGGCCGATTGCAGCAGCGCGTTGCACAGCGAGGGCATCTCGGCGGCGAGGTCGTCGGCGGCCAGGACGTCGTCCACCAGCCCGGCCACCGTTCGCGCCCAGCCGCGCGCCACGCCAGCGAGCTCCGCATCGCCGGCGTCGCCCAGCAGCGTCGCCGCTTCCTCGAACTGGAACGCCAGCGCGCGCGGGTTGCCGGTGTCGGCCAGTACCAGGTCCAGCACGGGGCCCGGCTGCAGCACGCTCAGGTAGCGCGACCGGTAGGTGATCGCGCTGTCGCACAGCTCCAGCGCCAGGCGCAGCGTGCCGTCCATGCGCACGACCGGCTGGTCGAACACCGTGCCGAGGACGCAACCCTCGACCATCGCCCGCTCCATGCGTCGGCCGAGATCGAGGAACAGGCGGCCGCCGCCGCGCACCATGCCCTCGGCCGCCACCCCCGCCACCGTGGTCGCCAGCCGCTGCAGCCCGGCCATGGCGTGCACCATGACGTCCACGCCGCCGGTGCCGGCCTCGGCCACGTCGGCCCGTGCCGCCCGCAGCGCATGGCTGAAGGCGCCGTGCGTTTCGACCGTCATGCGGTCGCGCAGCGCCTCGATCAGGCGCCCGACATCGGCCAGGCCCTGCCCGATCGGCCCGTCGCGCAGCAGGCTGCGGCGGATCTGCTGCTCGATCGGCAGGCCGGTTTCCGCCATCGCCATCCCGCTCGCACGCAGGCAGCGGGTCAGCACCTGCAGCTCCACCATCTCGCGCGGCAGCGGCGCCCCGCGTGCGCGGCGCAGCAAACCCGCCCGCGCCAGCCGGGCTTGCGCCTCGAGCCGTTCCACGTAGCGGCCCAGCCAATAGAAGTCGTCCGCCACCCGGCTCGGCAGGTAGCCCATGGAGCGGCGCAGTGTCACCTGCGCCGGCGGCGCCGGCCCCGGCCCCTCGATGTCGCCGCTGTCCTCGCTGAGTACCCAGACATCCTTGAACAACGCGCCCGTCGGCAGCGTCTCGGTCACGTGCTCGCCCGGCGCCAGCACCCGGCCCAGCCCGCCTTGCATGATGCGCCACGCCGCGCCGTCGTGCATCATGAACAGCCGCAGCACCACCGGGCGCGGCGTCAGCCCGTCCGGCCCGAAGCACGGCGCGCGCGACGGCACCAGGCTCGTGCTGGCCGCGAACGCCCAGGGCGCGACCGCAATCTGCTGCTCCAGCGCGGTGCGCGCTTCGCGGCTGAGATGCTTGAGCGCCGTCGGCGCCGCCCGGGCGTCCATCGCCGGCTGCACGCTCCAGCGCTCGACGCCCCCGGCGACCGTGCGCCGCGCCTCCTCGTCGGCCAGCCACATGGTGGCCACCGCCGGCAGCAGCAGCGCTTCGCCGAGCAGGCGGCGCGCCAGCGACGGCATGAACGCGGCGAAGGCCGGTGCCTCGACCACCGCCGAGCCCGGATGGTTCACCACCTGGACCGCGCCCTCGCGGGCGACGTCGAGCAGGCCGGCGACGCCGGGGCCGCCCGGCAGCAGCTCGAGCGGGTCCAGCGTCGCGCCGGGCACTCGCCGCACCAGCACGTCGACCGCCTGCAGGCCGTCCAGCGTCTTGATCGACAGCCGGCCGCCGCGCACCGTGAGGTCGCGCGCCTCGACCAGGGCGCAGGCCAGGTCGCGCGACAAGGCGAGGTGCTCCGGCCAATGCGGGCCGGCCGGTCCCGGGGTCAGCATCGCCACCACCGGGGGCTGTCCGTCGTCGCGCCGGGCAAGCCGCAGCAACGCGTCCTGCCAGGCCTCGAAGAACGGCCGCAATTGCCGGACCTGGGCCGAGCGGAACAGCTCCGGCAGCACGCGCGCCAGCAGACGCCGGCTTTCCCGCGCATAGCCGATGCCGAGCGCTCCGCCGGTGCGGTCCGCCAGCACCCGCCACTGCCCATCGGCGCCGCGCATCAGATCGGCCGCGTAGACCTGCAGGAACCGGCCCGGCCCGGCCCCACCGGCCCCAGCTTCACCTGCGTCACTTGGGCCCAGCCCAACACGGCACGCCCGCTGGTAGGACGGGTTCGCGTGCAGCAGCGCCGGCGGCAGCGTGCCGCTCGACAGCATGCGCTGCGGCCCGTAGATGTCCGCAAGCAGCAGCTCGAGTAGCCGGGCCCGCTGCTCCAGCCCGCGCTCCAAGATGGCGAACTCGCGCGCCGGCAGCGGCAGCGGCACCGGGTCGCAGCGCCAGGACGGCGCCGCGCCTTCCTCCTCGGCCGCCAGTCCGAGCCGCCGCACTCGTTCCGCCAGCACCGCCTTGTCCAACCCCGACAATGCGCCCAGCACCGCGCGCCAGTGCGGCCGCACGCCGCCCTGGCCGTTCACCATCTCGTCGGCGGCACCCGACCCGGTCATTTCCGCGGCCTCAGCCGAGCCGGCTGACGACGATCGAGGTGTCCAGCCGCACCGCGGCCGGCTCGACCGTTCCGCTCAACGGCGCCGCCCCGGCCACCTCGGCACTCGCCGCCAAACCCACATGCCCCTCCGCCGTCATCAGCCCCGATGTCGCGTCCAGCCCGATCCATCCCGCGCCCGGAAGGAAGCCTTCGGCCCAAGCGTGCAGCTCGGCCGCATCCTGCCGTCCATCATCATCGGGCCATTGTATTAAATAACCGGAAACGAACCGTGCCGCGATGCCGTGCAGCCGCAGCAGCTGCACCAGCAGCCAAGCCGAATCGCGGCACGATCCCGCGCCCTCGGCGAGCGTGCGGTCCGGCGGCCACACCCCGGCTTCCTGGCGGACGATGTAGCGGACCCGGTCGCGCACCGCGGCCACGAGCCCCAGCATGAACGGCACCGTGCCGCCCGGCGCGGCCGTCGCCCGGCGCAGCGCCTCGAGCGCCGGCCCCGGATGGTCCGGGCGGCGCCACGCCGCCAACGCGTCGGCGAGCGCGGGGTCGTAGCGGAACGGCCACTGCCCGGCCTCGGGTTCGAGCAGGAAGTCGAACGGATTCAGGGCGGCCATGTCCAGCTCCAGCCGGACCTCCAGCACGAGGCTCGCAACCGGCTCGGGCAACACGAACCGGGCGACCAGGTTGCCGGCCGGGTCTTCCTGCCAGTGCAGGCTGGCGGGCGCCGGATCGACCTGCAGCCGATAGAGCGGCGGCGGGCGTCGCGGGTCGGGGCGCGGCCGGAGGCGCAGCCAGTGCGGCCCGAGCCGCACCGGCCGGTCGTAGCGATATTCCGTCCGGTGCAGGACGCCGGCCACCGGCATCGGCGTCAGGCCCGGAAGCGGGCCGGATCGACCGCGGGCAGAATGGCGCCGGCCGCACCGGGGTCACGACCGGCGATCACGTCGGCAACCAGCCGCCCGGCCGCCGGCGAGGTCTGGATGCCGTAGCCGCCTTGGCCCACGCACCAGAAGAATCCTTTCGCATCGGGGTCCCAGCCGAAGGCGAGGCTGCGGTCCGGCGTGAAGGTGCGCAGGCCGGCCCAGCTGTGCTCCACGCGCCTGACCTCGATGTCCATCGCCTGCTGCATGCGGTCGATGGCGATCGCCACGTCCAGCTCGTCGGGTTGCACGTCGTGCGCGTGCATGTCGGTCTCATCGGCAGGGCTCACCATCAGCTTGGTGCGGGCTTCAGGCCGGATGTACCAGGTGTGGTCGACGTCGTTGACCATGGGCCAATCGCGCACCTGGTGCGGAGCCGGGTCGATCACGCAGCCGGTACGCCGCTTCGGCACCAGGCCCAACGGCCGCACGCCGGCCTGCTCGGCCACCACGTCGCCCCAGGCGCCGGAGGTGTTGACCACCACCGGTGCGGAAAAGGTGCCGCCGCCGGACACGTCCACGCGCCACGTGTCGCCCTGCCGCTCGATGCGCCCGGTGCGGCTGCGCAGGGCCAGCGTGCCGCCATACGCCCGCAGCTTGCGCAGGAAGCCCTGGTGCAGGCTGGCGACGTCCATGTCGAACGCGTCCTCCTCGATCGCCGCCTGCTCGGCGTAGCCGGGACGCAGCGCCGGGACCATGCGGCGGATTTCCTCGACCGGCGCTTCCCGCAACCCGGTCCCTTCGGCCAGCAGCCGCCGCAGGTGCCCGGTCTGCTCCGCCGGGGCGAGGAACACCACCGGCCGCCGGGCCAGGATCGGCGCATCGGCGAAGCCCTCGCCCGGCTGCTCGAAGAAGGATCGGCTCAGGCCGGTCAGCACCCGCACGTCGGGCGGTCCGTAGTTGAGGATCCAGATCGCCGCCGAGCGGCCGGTGCTGTGATAGCCGGCCGCCTCTTCGGCCTCGATCAAGGCGACACGGCGATCTTCGGCCAGGTGCGCCGCGACGGTGGCGCCGGCGATCCCGGCCCCGATAACGATGGCGTCGAGTGTCTGTGAGTTCATGCGCCGCAGCATTGTCCCGACCGGGACGAGGCGCAAGCACGACCGCTGCGGCCCGCGACCCGGCCCCGCGACCCGGCTACCACATCCTGGGCTACCCTGGCCGGCGCGAGGCAAAGCGCGCCCGGGCCTGCGCGAACACCGCCAACTGCCCGTCGCTGGTCGCGTCCCAGCTGAACCGCTCGGCATAACGCCGCACCGCCTCGCGAGCCGGCGGGTCGCGCCATAGCGCCTGCACCGCGGCGGCGAAGCCGACGGCGGTGTTGTCCGAAACCATCAGCCCGGCCGTCCGCTCCCGCACGACCTCCGGGTTGCCGGGAATGTCGCTCGCCACCACCGGGGTGCCGCACGCCATCGCTTCCAGCAGCACGTTGGCCCAGCCTTCCCGGCTGGACGCCAGGACCAGCAGGTCGGCGGCGCCGTAGAAGCGGCTGAGCGCGGCATGCGGTTGCGGCCCCAACAGGCGGACCCGGGCGGCCACGCCCAGCCTCGCCGCCAGCCCCTCCAGCCGCGCCCGCTCCGGTCCCTCGCCGGCGATCAGCAGCTGCCAGCCGGGCAGCTGCGCCAGCGCCTCGATCGCCAGATGGTGGCGCTTGCGCGGGATCAGGTGGCCGACCGAAAGCAGCGTCGGCCCGTCCAGCCCGAGCGCCGCCCGTGCCGCCGCGCGGTCCGGTGGCGGCCGGAACTGCTCCAGATCCACCCCGTTGCGCAGCACCGTGACCCGGGCGGCGTCGGCGCCGAGCGCCACCATCGCGTCCTTGAGCCCGGCGCTGACCGAGATCATCGCATCGGCCTGCGCCATCGCGCCGCGGATCATCCGCCGGGGCGCCGCGAAGTCCGGCAATTGGGTGACGTCGGAGCCCCGCGCCGTCATCACCACCGGCAGCCCGAACCGCCGCCCCAAGGCGACGGCCACCACTCCGTCGGGGTACAAATAGTGGCTGTCGATCAGGTCCACCGCCAGGCCCTGCCGCAGCAGCTGCGCCAGGGTCCGCTTGGCGGCGGCATAAAGGGCGGCCGGGGCGGCCGACATGCCGATCTTGGGCAGCACGGCGTAGCGCGGGTGCAGCACCCGCAGGCCGTGCCGCCGCTCTTCCGCATCGGCCATCGCGAACCGGGCCCAGGCGCCGAACCGGGGATGCCGGCTCGGGAACCACGGGACCGGCGCCAGCACCGTGCTGGTGGCCCGGCCGGTGCCGACGAGATGCCGCAACCGGTTTTCCACGAACACGCCTTGGTTCGGCAGCCCGGCATGCGGATACAACGTCGTGAACGTCAGCAGGCGGATCGGCACCACCATCGGTGCTGGCCGCCGACGCTAGTTCTTGGCCGGCGCCAACTCGTCCAGCAGCTTCCGCGCCGACCCCTTGTCGTCGAAGTCGCCGCCCGCCAGCAGCGGCTGCAACAGCTTGGCCGCCTCGTCCTTCTGGCCGCTCTCCTTCAGCGCCACCGCGAGGTGATACTTGACCGACGGGTCCGACGGACGCTGCGTGCTGGCTTGCTGCAGCAGCGGCAGACCGCTTTTTGCCTCGCCCTGCTGCACCATGATCCAGCCGAGCGTGTCGGCGGTTTCCGGCGACGGCGACTGCAGGTAAGCGCGCTGGGCCATCGAGCGGGCGCGCGGGTCCTTTCTGAGGTTCAGCACCCAGGCCATGTTGTTGAGCGCCACCGTGTCGCCGGGGCGCTTGGCCAGCACCTGCTGCAGGTTGCGCTCGGCGTCCGGGAACCGCTTGGCCTTGATGTCGAGCAGCGCCAGCATCTGCGCCGCATCCACGTCGTCGGGCGTCCGCTTCAGCCACTCGCGCAGGCTGCGGCTGCCGTCGTCGTCGCGTCCGGCCGACACCTGGGCGTTGGCCAGCCGCAGCGCCAGCGGCCCGCTCGGCGCCAGCTTGAACTCGTCGAGGAATGCCTGCGCCGCGTCGGCGTAGCGCTTGCCCTGCATCAGCGCGTCACCCTTCAGCACGGTGGAGTTGGGCAAGTTGGCCGGGTTGCGCCGCAGCTCGTCGGCGGTACGCAGCGCGGCCTCGATCCCGCCGGTCTGCCCGTCGAGCGTCACCATCGAGGACATGATGCCGATATTGCCCGGCGACTTCTCGATGGCCTGACGCAGCAATTCCTTGGCCGCGTCGATGTCCTTGAGCTTCAGCAGCAGGTCCACCTGCGCCCGCCGGGCCTCGAGGTCGGTCGGGTTGGCGGTCAGGATCTCGCGGTAGGTGCGCTTGGCCTCGTCGTCCATGCCGGCGGCGATCTGCGCCCGCGCCATTGCGCCCATCAGCGGCGGCGGCAGGTCGGCGGTGTCGCGCATCGCCTGCAGGATGCCGAGCGCGCGGCGCGGGTCGTTGGCCCGCACCAGCAGGTCCGACAGGATCGCCGTGAATGCGACGTTGTTGGGGGCAGCGCCCCGCGCCGTCTCGACCGCCTGGATCGCCGGCTGGAACCGCCCGTCGGCCACCTGCAGCTGCACCAGCGTGTTGAGCGCGGCGATGTTGGTCGGGTCCTTGGCCAGGATCTCCTTCAGCAGCGTTTCGCCGTCGGCCCGGCGGCCTTGCAGGGTCAGCACCTTGGCGAGGTTCAGCTTCGCGCTCACCAACTCGGGGAACTGCTTGAGGGTGTTCGCGAACGCCGCCCGGCCGCCGTCGAGGTCGAGCCGGCCGAGCCGCACCATGCCGGACAGGATCCCGACCGCCTCGGTGTCGCCCGCCTGCGCCCGCAGCCGCTCCAGCGCCGCTTCGGCGCCGTCCAGGTCGCCGGCGCTCAACGCCGCCGCCACCAGCGCCTCGCCGGTGCTGGCCTGCGACGGCGCCAACTGCACCGATTTCTCCAGAGTCGCCTGGGCGCTGCTGGCGTCGCCGCGCTGCATCTGCGACGAGGCGAGATGGGTCAGGATGCTGGCGTCGTTCGGCGCCAGCGCGGTCGCGCGCTGCAGCGTCTCGACCGCCTCCGGACTTTTGCCGGTCATCGCATAGGCGCGGCCGAGCAGGTCGAGCGTTTGGCTATCGTTCTGCCCGGCGGCGACCGCCTTGGTCAGCACCTCGATCGCGCGGCCCGGGCGGTTGGCGGTCAGCTGCGTGCGCGCGAGCAATCGCGTGCCATCCGGGTCGGACGGCATCTTGGCCACGTAACGGTCGGCGAAGTCGATCGCGACGTCGGTTTGGCCCATATTCGCGGCGACGAGCGCCTGGAAATAAAGCGCGCGGGGGAAGCGCTGGATCACCGGCCCCAGCTTCTGCAGTTCGGTCGAGGCATCGGCATACTTGCCGCCCCGCACCAGCAGCACGGCGTTCAGGTAGATCGCGCCGGCATTGTGCGGCTGGATCTCCAGCACCGTGTCCACATCCGCCTGCGCCTTCTTGTCGTCGTTGGCGAGGATGAGCTGGTTGGCCCGGTCCAGCCGGGCGGCGGCCGAGTTGGGCTGCGCCGCCACCAGCCGGTCGGCGATCGCCATTGCCGCGGCGGTGTCGCCCTTGCTGACGAGGATCTGGCCTTTCACCATCAAGGCGTCGACCGAGTTCGGGTTCTTCGCCAGCGCCTCGTCGACCTTCGACTCGGCCATTGGCGCGTCCTTCAACGCCAGCGCCAAGCGCGATGCGGTCAGCAGCACCTCCTCGTTGCCCGGCGCCGCACGCTCGGCCTGGGCCAGCGTGGCCTTGGCGCCGTCGATGTCGTTGAGCGCCACCTGCGCAACCGCACGCAGCATCAGGTTCTTGGCGGCCAGCTCGGGCCGCGGCCCTTCCGGCGGCACTTCGGCCAGCACGTCCTTGAACCGGCCCTGGGCGACATAGGACTGACCGAGCTGCGGGATGATCGCCCAGCGGTCGGCGCCGAGGTCGCGCGCGGTCTTGAGCTCCTTCTCGCCGGCGACCGGATCGCCCATCTGCATCTGCGTCAGGCCGAGGCGCAGGTGTCCTTCGGGATCATCCGGCTTTTGCCGCACGGCGTTGCGCAGCTCGATCTGGGCGCTGCGCAGGTCGCCCTTGGCCACCAGATCCTGTGCGCGCAGCAGCGGGTCGCCGGGATGGCCGAACACCCACCAGCCGCCACCTGCGAGCGCCAGCACGGCGACCGCCGCAACCGAGGCCACCAATGTCGTCTTGTTCTTCATCGCGTATGACCTATCGTTTCAGCGGCGGCACGTCGAGCGAACAGCCCAAGCCGAGCCCTGCCGCAATCCGTCTGAGCGCCGATCCGGGGCGACCCCGGACCTCGACTTGGCTGCGGCGCCGCTTAGCGGGCGCCCTCTTGGAACAGGATCACGCGAACGGTCGCAAACAAAATGGACAAGTCGAGGACCACGCTCCGGTGCCGAACGTAATAAAGGTCGTAGGACAATTTCGCCCGCGCATCCTCGACCGAGGCGCCGTAGGGGTAATTCACCTGCGCCCAACCGGTCAGGCCGGGTTTCACGCGCGCCCGCTCGCCGTAGAAGGGGATCACCTCGGCCAGTTGGGACACGAAGTGCGGCCGCTCCGGGCGCGGCCCGATGAAGCTCATTTCGCCGCGCAGCACGTTGAGCAGCTGCGGCAGCTCGTCCACCCGGCTCCGCCGCATGATCGAGCCGACGCGCGTGACCCGCGGGTCGCGCTGCTGCGCCCAGGCCGGGCCACGCTCCTCGGCGTTGCAGATCATGCTGCGGAATTTCAGCAGGACGAAACGGCGTCCGCCCAGGCCGACCCGCTCCTGCCGGTAGAGGACCGGTCCGGAACTATCGATCCGCACCATGACCGCGACCAGCAGGATCAGTGGAAGCGTGACGACCAGCAGGACCAGGCTCAGCAGGACGTCGCCGACCCGGTTGACGATCGGCTGCAGCCGGCCCGGCAGCCGCGCGTCGAGATGGTCGAACCACCTCGGCGTCAGGTGGTCGATGTCGACCCGCTTCAGGTGCCGTTCCCAGAAGATCGGCTCCGGTTCCAGCAGGACCCTCGCCTTGGCGAACTCGGCCAGCGTCGGTTCCGGCATTGCCGCCAACTCCTCCTGGCTGATCAGCGCCGTGCGGATGCCGGCTTCGCGCAGCGCCTTGGGCGAGCGGGCGGGTTCGGGCGGCGCGACGATCTCGAAGAAGCCGGCCGGGGTGGTGCGGACGGCGGCGACCGCGCGGGCCACCGCAGCCGGCACCCCGGGCAACGCCACGCGGCGCACGAACAGCTTGGAGCGGACCGCGAGCAGCATGGCGATGCGCATCGCGAACAAGGCCACCAGCCAGGTCAGCAGGATCTTGGTCGGCCAGACCCGGTCGGGGCCCACCAGCCACTCCCCCCGCATGCCGAACGCCGACAGCACGGCCCAGACGGCAGGGAACGCGACCACGCCGCCCAGGGCGGTGTTCAACAGCAGGCTGCGCGTCTGCATGAACAGTTTGGGCCGATACTGGCCCAGCAGAAACGACGTGAACCCAACCGTCGCGGCGGCAAGCAACGATTGGTTGGCGGCGGCCACGCTCAGCTGCCCCAGGCCGCCCGGTGATGCCACCGCACAAGCCAGGCTGAACGCCAACCCCATTTCCAGCAGCAGCAGCGCCAGCATTTCCGGCGGTACGTGCCGCGTGGCGGACCGCGCTGCACGGCCGTGCTCGGCCGAAACGGCGTTGCCGCGGTCAAGACGATCGTCCGACTTTTGCGCGACAAATGTCATGCGGAGGGGGATCGTAACCGGTCCGGCCCAGTCATTCTCAATCAGCCTTGCCCGAGGCAGCAGTCGCGCGCCATCGTGGTCCATTGAACAATCCCTGCGGTGCTGCACTGGCTACAATCTCTTCGACTGGCGCCCGCAACAAAATGCGCGAGATGTCAATTTTTGACATGAACCTGGCACACCTAGGCACTACACGCTCCCTGCCTGCCTGCCGGCGGTCTGTGCGGGCAGCATGCGGGAGAGTAGCAGGGTCATGCACGTGACGGCGAGACAATGAGATGGTACTATTCACTGATGGTTGACCCTGTGATGCAAGCAACACGCTCGACCGCCTTGCCCTTGCGCTCCTCGACCGGCCACAGGTCTGTAATCATCCCATCTCACCGCACGCGCCGATGACCGATCGGGTCGAACATCTCATCGAGCGTGCGGCCGCCAAGCTGCGGGAAGCCGGCGCGGTGCCGGGCGCGCCGTTGCCGGCCGACGGCGTCCGGTCGCTCGGTCCGGCGCCGGCGCCGCTCGCGTTCCAGCCGCTGCCGGTGCCACTGCCCGGGCCGCCGCGCGCCGAGCCGCCGGCCGCCGACGCAGGCGCGGGTGAAAGCCTTCACGCGAGCCTGCCGGACCTCGACGTCACCATCCCGCGCCCGCCTCAGCCGCCCGCCTCCGCGGCTTTTGCCTCCCCGCCTTCCGCCTACCCGCTTCCTGCCGACGACGACGACACCCTGCCCGAAGCTGTTTCGGGTCCGATCCCGGCGCCCGCCCCGCCGCTGCGACGGACGAGCCCTGCGTCGGCACGGCCCGCCCTCGTCCCGCCCCCGGGCCCGGCGCTCGGCTCGTTGGGCTTCGGCACGCCTCCCGGTCCCGTCGCAAGGCCCGGCTCGACGGCGCTGCAGCCGCCGCCGGTGGTGCAGCTCGACGCCCTCGAGCGGGCCGGGATGGTGGTGGCGCGCACCACCCGAACCCGCATCTCCGAAGAATACCGCATCGCCATCGGCCGCATCCTGCGGGTGCTGCACGAAACGGCGGACGTGCAGGGCGCCCGCAACGTGCTGATGGTGACCAGCGCCCGGCCCGGCGAGGGGAAAAGCTTCAGCGCCCTCAACCTCGCCGGCTCGATCGCCCAGAACGGCACCGATGCGGTCCTGCTGGTGGACGTGGATCCGAAGATCAAGCCGCTCTCGGACCAGCTCGGGCTCGGCGAAGCCCCGGGCTTCCTCGACCTGGTGTCCGACCCGTCGCTGCGGCCCGAGGACCTGCTGCGGGTCACGGCCATCCCCAACCTGGCGGTGATGCCGGTCGGCACCCGCCTGGGCGGCGCCGCCCAGACCGCGGGCGGCACCGCCAGCATGCGGCCGATCATTCCCACCGTCACCCGGCTGGCGCGCCGCTTCCCGCGCCACCTGATTATGCTCGACGCGCCGCCTTGTCTGTCCACCAGCGACCCGCACACGCTCGCGCCGCATGTCGGCCAGGTGGTGCTGGTGGTGGAAGCCGAGCGCACCCAGCGCTCCGAGGTCGAGGCCGCCATCGACCTGGTTCGCGTCTGCCCCTCAATCACCCTGCTGCTGAACAAGGTGCGCATGACCACGAGCCACACGTTCGGCGCGTACGACTACTTCGGATCCTATACCTAGTGCACCAGTGCAGCAGTTCGTGGGCTTGAGATGATCGATAAGCGGACACGAACACACCACACGGGCTGCCTGCCCGGACCGGGCGCAGCGTCAATCGGCCGGTCGGCATCAGGCAGCGTGTCCGAATGAAATTGCGGATGAACGGACGCGGAGCCAAGCCGGCCCGACCGCCGCGAGTCGTTCCGCTGCGGGGGCCGGGCGTCACGCCCGGAAGCGACGGACGGCTGCCGAACCGCCTCGCCGCGACCGCCACCGCTGCGGCCACGCTGATCGCGGCGGTCGCCGGGCCGGCGTTGGGACAGGCGGGCGGCATCGGGGCCGGCGACCTGGGCTACGGCGGCATCCTGCCGGACCTCGGCACCGACCCGCGCGTCGGCAACCTCCGCCCGCAGCTCGAAAGCATCCTCACCCCGGCCCCGCCGCTTTCGGCGCGACCCGCCTGGACGATCGACTCGTCGGTCGACCTCGACCTCGGCGTCACCGACAACGCCCGCTACGGCAACGGTTCGAAGCAGGCCGACGTGTTCGGCATCCTGTCGCCGACGGTGGTCGTCAACGGCGATACCGCGCGCGTCAACCTGAACCTGTCCTATGCTCCGCAGGCGATCCTGTACGCCAACACCGGCAGCCAGAATCAGATCCGGAATTTCTTCAACGGCCAGGCGCTGGGCGTCATCGTCCCCGACGCCGTGTTCCTCGACGTGCGCGGCAGCATCAACCAGACTTCGCTGACCGGCGGCGGCTTCAACCAGGCCAACGGACAAACCTTCGGGCGGCAGAACGACGTCCAGACGATCGCCTTCGCCGTCTCGCCCTATGTCGTTCACCGGTTCGGCGGCTGGGGCACCGGGCGGCTGCAATACACCTTCAGCCGCTCGCTGCAGGATACCTACAACGACCAGACCGTGTTCAACACCAACCAGAACACGCTCAACACGCTCGGCCGCCCCGGCTACGGCGCGATCGGCAACCTGTCCACCAGCCGAGAGCTCGCCACCTTCGATACCGGGGAGAACCTCGGCCGCTTCAACGACCAGATCGTCCTCAGCGCCACCCAATACAGCGGCGTGGGCGTCTATCACGGGGCCTACCGGCGCGAGGTCGAGAACGAGCTAAACTTTGCGCTGAACCGGTCCTTCACCCTGCTGACCGGGCTCGGCTATCAGAACCTGTCCTACGGCTCGAGCGGATTCAACGCCGCCGCGCTCGGCACCGGCTACCATGTCGACGGGCTGACGTACAACATCGGCCTGCGCTTTGCGCCCAGCCCGGACACCTCGATCACGGTGGAGTACGGCCGCCACGACGGCCAGAACAACGTCACTTTCTTCGGCCAGATCTCGCCGACGCCGCGCAGCCGGCTGAGCGCCAGCTACAGCAGCGGCATCACGTCGGATCTGGAGCAGTCGCAAACCCTGCTCGGCAGCACCAACGTGGGGCCCGGCGGCTACGTCACCGACAGCACCACCGGTGCCCCGGTGCTGACCAACAGTTTCGCCGGCGTGCAGAACGGCCTGTACCGGCTGCACCGTTTCTCCGCGAGCTTGCTGTTCCTGCAGGATCGCGACACCTGGTCGGCCAGCGTGGGCAATGACGACCGCACCGCGCTGACGACGACGCCCACCCTGATCGGCGCCGGGGTGGTGCCAGCCGGCCTCAGCACCAACACCACTTATGCCGGCTTGTCGTGGCAGCACGATCTGTCGCCCGACATGGCGCTGACCGGCTTCGGCCAGTACGGCATTTCCACCAACACCGGCCAGTTCATCGGCACCGGCCGCGGCCAGACCCGCACGTTGTCGCTCTCGGCCGTGCTCAGCAAGCGGTTTACCGAGACCCTGACCGGCAACATCCGCTACATCTTCACCGACCAGTCCGGCGGCCAGGTCGTGACCACCAATGGGTTCAGCGGCGGCAATTTCACCCAGAACACGCTTTTGGTCGGCCTGCGCAAGAGCTTCTGAACGGGACCAACGTGTACGAAACATTCTATAACCTGAGCGGGATGCCGTTCCAGCTGACGCCGGACAGCCGCTTTTTTTTCGGCAGCCGCGGCCATAGCAAGGCGATCGCGCATCTCAATTACGGGCTGGCCCAGGGCGAGGGCTTCATCATCATTACCGGCGAGGTCGGGGCCGGCAAAACCACGCTGGTCGAATGGCTGCGCTCGCAGATGGACCGCACCGCCTTCACCGTGGCCCGCGTCAGCACCACGCAGGTATCGGAGGGCGACCTGTTCCGCTTGGCCATGGGCGGATTCGGCCTGGACGACGAGAACCTGACCAAGGCAGCCCTGCTGCATCGGTTCGAGGACGTGCTGCGCCAGCACGACGCCGAGGGACGCCGCTGCCTGCTGGTGGTGGACGAGGCGCAGAACCTGTCGCTGCCGGCTCTGGAGGAGCTGCGCATGCTGTCCAACATCACGGTGGACGGCCGCACGTCGTTGCAAACCATCCTGCTCGGTCAGCCGCAGTTCCGCCGCATGCTCGCCAGCCCCAACCTCGACCAGCTCCGCCAGCGCGTGCTGACCAGCTACCATCTCGGCCCGCTCAGCCAGGAGGAGACCCGCGCCTACGTCGAGCATCGCATGGCGGCCGTCGGCTGGAACGACGACCCGCATTGGGACGAGGAGGCCTACACCGCGGTGTTCAGCCACACCGGCGGCATCCCGCGCCGGATCAACCGGCTGTGCTCCCGCGTGCTGCTCTACGGCGTGCTGGAGGAGACCCACCACATCACCGCGGCTATCGTCAACCAGACCGCGGTGGAGCTGGCGCAGGACCTGGAGGGCGCCAATCAGGACGCGGCCGAAGCCACCGGCCCGGCGGTGGAGCGGCGCCTCGGCAACTCGACCGACCTCGAGGACCTGGTGCTGCGGATCGAGAGCCTCGAGCAGCAAATGGCGACGCGCGAGCGGGTCTTCCGCCGGCTGACCCAGATGCTCGGCGTGCAGGGCTGAGATGACGCAAGCCGGGCCCGGGTTGCCGGCCAACGGGCTGTCCGTCGACGTGGAGGATTGGTTCCAGGTGCAGGCGTTCGCCGGGCTGATCGACCCGGGCAGCTGGGACACGCTGCCGTGCCGGGTCGAGGCGAACATGGACCGCCTGCTGCAAGCGTTCGACGCGGCCGGCGTGCACGGCACCTTCTTCACCCTGGGCTGGGTTGCCGAACGCTACCCGCAGATCGTGCGCCGGATCGTGGACGAGGGCCACGAGCTGGCCAGCCACGGGCACGGCCATCAGCTGGTGCACTCGCTGACGCCGGCGCAATTCCGCGAGGACGTGCTGCGCGCCAAGTCGGTGCTGGAGCAGATCGGCGGCGTGGCCGTCGCCGGCTACCGGGCGCCGACCTTCTCGATCGGGCCGCGCAACGCCTGGGCCTGGGACGTGCTGGAGGAGACCGGGCATGGCTATAGCTCCAGCGTCTACCCGGTGCGGCACGACCTGTACGGGGTGCCGGATGCGCCGCGCGCGCCTTACCGGCCACGCGACGGGACGCTGCTGGAAATCCCGATGACGACGACGGTGCTGGTTCGCCGCCGCATCCCGATCGCCGGCGGCGGCTACTTCCGGCTGCTGCCCTACCCGCTCTACCGCCTGCTGCTGCGGCGCTTCCTCCGGCGCGAGCGGCGTGCGTCGGTGTTCTATTTCCACCCTTGGGAGATCGACCCGGGCCAGCCCCGCATGGCGTCGGCGCCGCGCCTCGCGCGGTTCCGCCACACCGTCAACCTGCGCGCCATGGCGGGGCGGGTGGACCGTCTGCTGCACGACTTCCGTTGGGACCGGATGGACCGCGCCTTCGCCGCCGATCTCGCATCGGCCCGGACGGGCTGAGGCAATGACCCGGGTCACGGCGCTCACTTCGGCCAAGGCAGCCGCCTGGGATGCGTTCGCCGCGGCGCACCCGCACGGCAGCTTTCTGCACCGCGCGGCCTGGGCCGGCCTGCTCGAGCGGGGCTTCGGCTACGACACCCACTATCTACTGGCCGAGCAGGACGGCGCCGTCACCGGCATCCTGCCTTTGGCGCGGGTCAGGACGCGGCTGTTCGGGGACAGCCTGGTGTCGGCGCCGTTCCTGGTCTACGGCGGCCCGCTCGCCGCCGAGGCGACCGCGGCGGCGGCGCTCGTCCAAGCCGCGACCGACCTGCAGCGCCGGCTCGATGTGCCGGTAATGGAATGGCGATTCCGCGACGCGCCGGACATCGGGGCCGAGTGGCACGCGCGCGACGACCTCTACGTGACCTTCCGCAAGCCGCTCGCGGGCGACCACGACGCCAACATGAAGGCGATCCCGCGCAAGCAGCGGGCGATGGTGCGCAAGGGGATCGACAAGGGTCTGGCCTCAGTGGCCGGCCACTCCCAGGCCGATGTCGACACGCTGTTCCGGGTCTACAGCGAGAGCGTCCGCAACCTCGGCACTCCGGTGTTTCCGCGCCGCTGGTTCCGCCTCCTCGCCGAGGTGTTCGCGGGCGAGATGGATGTGGTCACGGTTCTGCACGGCGGCCGCCCGGTCGCGTCGGTGCTCAACTTCTACGACGAGCGCGGCGAGGTGCTGCCCTATTACGGCGGCGGCACAGCGTTGTCCCGGCCGCTGGCGGCGAACGACTTCATGTATTGGGAGGTGATGCGCCGCGCCGTGGACCGCGGCTGCCGCGGCTTCGACTTCGGCCGCAGCAAGCACGGGACCGGCGCCTACTCGTTCAAGAAGAATTGGGGGTTCTTGCCGACCCCGCTGCTGCATCGGTTCCACCTCGCGCCGGGCGCCGCGATCCCCGACCACAACCCGCTCAACCCGAAATACGCGAGGTTCATCAGGGCCTGGAAACGCCTGCCATTGCCAGTCGCGAACCTGGTCGGGCCGCATATCGTGCGGGGCGTGGGGTGAAGGACCTCGTTTTCATCGCCCATTGCCTGCCTTACCCGCCGGACAAGGGCGAGAAGATCCGGGCATTGAACGTCATCAAGCACCTTGCCCGCGACTACCGCGTTCATCTGGGCTGCCTGACGCAAACGACCGACGACCCCGGCCAGCTCGACGCGCTCCGGACCTGGTGCGCCTCTGTCGCCGGTTTTGCCATCGACAAGCGCCGCCAGAAACTCGCGGCCTTGATGCAGGCCAGGCCAGGCCGCCCGTTGCTGCTCGACTACTACCGCCACTCGGGCCTGCGGCGCTGGCTGCTGAACCTGATGGCACACACCCCGGTCGAGGTCGCCTACGTCTACACCGTCGCCATGATGCCCTATCTGGAGGCCGCACGCCGGCAGGGTTGTGCGAGCGCCGCGCGCGTGGTCCTGGACGCCGTCGACATCGACAGCGAGAAATGGTCGGCCTACGCCGCCACCGCGGGCTTCCCGATGCGCCACGTTTATGCCCGGGAGGCCCGCACCCTGCTCGCCTACGAGCGGCACGCGGCAATGGCGTCCGATGCCGTCCTGTTCGTGTCGCCGCAGGAGGCGGCGCGCTTCGAGCAGCTGATGCCCGGCTGTGCCGGCCATCTCCACGCCGTCGAGAACGGCGTCGACCTCGACCGATTCTCTCCGAACAACGCCTATGACCGGCCATTCGACGGTCAGGGCCCGCATCTCGTCTTCACCGGCCATATGGATTACTGGCCCAATGCCGACGCGGCGACCTGGTTTGCCACCGAAGTGATGCCGTTGCTGCGCGTCGGCCGGCCCACCGTCGAGTTCCACATCGTCGGCGCCAACCCCGGCCCGGCGGTGCAACGCCTGGCGAACCTGCCCGGCGTGCACGTCACTGGCCGGGTCGCCGACGTGCGGCCCTACGTCGCCCATGCTGCGGTCTGCGTCGCGCCGCTGCGCATCGCCCGCGGGATCCAGAACAAGGTGCTGGAAGCGATGGCGATGGCGCGTCCGGTGGTCGCCTCGCTGCAGGCGTTCGAGGGCGTGCGTGCCGTCGCCGGCCGCGATCTGCTGGTCGCCGACGGCGCCGCCATGACCGCGGCCATGATCGCCGCCGTGCTCGACGGCGCCCATCCCGGGGTTGCGGCCGCCGGCCGCCGCGCGGTCGAAGCCGGTTATGCCTGGTCGGCCACCCTCGCGCGGCTGGACGGTATCATGGCAGCCTCGGACGCCCCCGCCATGGTAGGAGCCCCGGCATGAGCGCCGTTGTCAGCGAGGCTGCGCCCCCCCGCCGCACCACTCTGCCGGCCTTGGCCACGCTCGGGATCGGGCTGCTGGCGCTGGTCGCGATCTTCTGGCCCGAGGCCCGCGCCGCAGTGCGCGTGTGGACCGAGTCGACGGCGTTCGGCCACTGCTTCCTGGTCGCGCCGATCGCCGCCTTTCTTGCCTGGGAGAACCGCGACGCCGTGCGCGGGATGACGCCCCGCCCGGCCTTCGCGCCGGCGCTGCTCGGGTTGCCGCTGGCCGCCGCTTGGTTCGCGGCGGAGCGGCTCGGCATCATGGAAGGGCGACAGCTGGTCGCGCTGTCGTTCGTCGAGCTATTGTTCCTGGTGGTGCTCGGCTGGCGGCTGTTCTTCGCCCTGTCGGGACCGCTGCTCTACCTTTACTTCGCCGTGCCGTTCGGCGCTTTCGTCACCCCGGCGCTGCAGTCCTTCACCGCCTGGTTCATCGATGCCGGGCTGACGCTGCTCGGCATCCCGCATTTCATCACCGACATGGTGATCGAGGTGACCTCCGGGACCTTCTTTGTCGCCGAAGCCTGCGCCGGGCTGCGGTTCCTGATCGCCTCGGTGGCGTTCGGGGTGTTCTTCGCCCTGCTGAACTATCGCAGCCCCGGCCGCCGAGCGGCCTTCATCGCGGTGTCGATTATCGTGCCGATCGTTGCCAACGGCTTCCGCGCGCTCGGCATCGTCGTGCTGGGCCAGGTGCTCGGCAGCGCGCAGGCGGCGGCGGCGGACCACCTGATCTATGGCTGGGTGTTCTTCTCATTCGTGATGCTGCTGCTGGTGGTCGCCGGACTGCCGTTTCGCGAGCCGCCCGCCGGGCCGCCGCCGGCGCGGCTGACCCCGCCCCCGCCGCCGCGGGGCGCGCTGCTGTTTCCTGCCGCCGTGCTGATCCTGGCCTGCCTCGGCCCGGCGGCCGTGCTGGGGATCGAGCGCCATGCGCCGGCCGCCGTGCTGGCGCGCCGCCCGCCGCCGGCCAGCCCCGCCGGGTGCCGCCTCGACCCGGCCGCCGCCGACGCCGCACAGGCGCGATACACCATGGCATGCGACGACCGCGTCTGGACGGTCACGGTGCAAGCGACCTCGAGCCGCAGCACCGGCGCTCAGTTGAACGAGGCCCGGCAGGCGATCCTCGGCGCCTTCGACGCGGACGAAGCCCAAACGGCGCCGGTCGCCGGCGCGCCCGGGTGGCAGTCGGTCGTGGTCGCCAAGCCGTTCCTGCTGGCCGGGGTGAGCACCTGGATCGACGGCCAGCCCGCCACCGGCGGCCTCGCGCAACGAGTCCGGCTGGCGCGCAACAGCCTGTCCGGCAGCAGCCCCGGACCGATGGTCATGGCGCTCGTGCTCCGCCGCGACCGGCCGATGACCGACGCCCAGGTCAGCGGCGCCCTGAACGACATCGCCCGCTTCGCCGCCGCTCAATAGGCGGCGCCTGGCCTCGGCGTTTTTCCGAAGCCGCCCTCGGCGAGGGGGCTTCGCGGCGTCATCGTTGGAGGCCCTCCAGCAAGGGCCGCACGAAGTCGAGCAGGTTGCCGCCCGGGAATAGATGGCCGCGCACCCCGGCGGCAGCCGCGGCCTCCATGTCGGTCGGTTGGTCGCCGACGAACAGGCAGCGGGCGGGGTCCAGCCGCCACGAGCGGACCAGGTCGAGGATCATGCCGGGGGCCGGCTTGCGCCAATCGCTCACCCGCCGGTACTGCTGGAGCGGCGCCTCGGGATGGAACGGGCAGAACCGCATGTCGTCGACCGTGCCGCCCGCCGCCAGCACCTCGTCCAGCATCCAGCGATGGAGCGCTAAGAAATCGGCCTCGGTGTAATGGCCGCGGGCGATGCCGGATTGGTTGGTGACGACGAACACGTGGACGCCGCGCCCCGTCGCCTCGGCGATGGCCTGCTTGGCACCCGGCATCCATTCGAACCGGTCGCGCGTGCCGACCCAGCCGTGGTCGCGGTTGAGCACCCCGTCGCGGTCGAGCAGCAACGCCGGCCGGGCCAGCTGCCGTGGCAGCTCGTGCTGCGCCCGCGCGAGGTCGGCGGGGATGCCGACGTCGATGAACCAGCCGTCCTGCTCGACCCCGCGCAGCAGGCCTTGCGCCGCCAGGTCCGGCAGCACGTCGGTTTCGAAAGAGCCCTGCGGCCGTAGCCGCTCGATCACCTTCCGCTCGAGCACGTATACCCCGGCGTTGACCAGGTCCGGGCGCGCACCCGCCAGGCCGGGTTCCGGGCGCGCCCGGAACGCCTCGAGGCGTCCGCCCTCCCCCAGCGTGGCGACGCCATAGCGCGACGCGTCCGCCACCTGCCGCAGCATCAGCGTGCCGAGCGCCCCGGCGGGCATGGCGGCCAGTGACGGACCGAGCACGCAGTCGAACCACGAATCGCCGTTGACCAGCAGAAAGCGCGGATCCAGCAGCGCCGCCGCATGGTGCAGTGCGCCGCCGGTCCCGGCCCGCACCGGCTCGCGGCTGATCCGCACCCGCAGCGGCCGCGGCAGGCTCGCGAGCAGGCCGGGCAAAGCCGCTTCCACCACGTCGGACAGGTGGCCGGTCAGCAGGACGACGTCGTCGATGCCGAACCGGCTGACCTCCTGCAGCAGCCAGGACAGGAACGGCCGCCCGGCCACAGGGAGCATCGGCTTCGGCACGTCGGCTGCGAGCGCGCCAACCCCCGTGCCCGGGCCGCCAACCAGCACCACGCACTGCAGGGCTGGGCTGTGTTTGCCTTGCTCCGCGTCAGGCGGCAACCCGGTCCGCCTTGACGGCGCCGCGTGCGCCGGGCTCGACCTCGGGGCCGGTGGTGGTGTCGCGCGCGGTCTGGTGCTCCATCTCGGCATTCACCTCGCCGCCAACCAGCACGATGATGGTAGAGATCCAGATCCAGGTCATGAAGCCCACCACCGCACCCAGCGAGCCATACGTTTTATTGTAGCTGCCGAAATTGGCCACGTACCAGGAGAACGCGGCCGAGCCCACCACCCAGGCGATGGCGGCGAACGCGCCGCCCCAGCTCACCCAACGCCACTTGGCGCGCTCCCGGCTAGGCCCGAACCGGTAGACCAGCGCAAGAAAGAAGGTCACGGCGACCAGCAGGAGCGGCCAGCGGCCCAGCCGCAGCAGCCACTCCACCGCGCTGCTCAGGCCGATGAAGGCTAACACCGCCGGCAGCACCACGACCGCGGTCATCGCCAGCACCACGAACATCAGCGCCCCGAAGGTGAACGCCAGCGTGATCAGAGTGCGGCGGATGAAGCTGCGGGTTTCCTTCTCGTCGTTGACCACGTTCAGGGCGTCGAACAGCGCTTTGATCCCCTGGTTGGCGCTCCACAGCGAGGTGGCGAAACCGAACACCACGCCAAACCCGAGCGCCTTGGGCGGTCCGGAGGTGAGCGCCTTGACCTGCTCCTTGAGGATGTCCAGGCCCCCGCCCGGCATGATGCCGTCCAAGGAGGCCAGGTGATCCGACACCGTGCTGGGATCGGCAACGAGGCCGTAGATCGAGATCATGGCGGCCAGGGCGGGGAAGATCGCCAGCAAAACGAAGAAGGTCACGCCGGCGGCCTCGGTCAGCAGCCGGTCGGCCGAGACCTGCGCCACCACCCGCTTGGCGATCTCCCACCAGCCGCGCGCCGGAATGTCGCTGGGCCGCTCGGCGTCGTGCCCGCGCTCGGCGGCGCCCGAAGAGGTCGCATCCCGCGCCGAACCTGCCGCTTTGCCGCGGCCGGGGGACGCGGGCGCACGGCGGTCCGGCGCC
This sequence comes from uncultured Alphaproteobacteria bacterium, assembly GCA_963792675.1. Taxonomy (GTDB): domain Bacteria; phylum Pseudomonadota; class Alphaproteobacteria; order Acetobacterales; family Acetobacteraceae; genus JBBROS01. The sequence continues at coordinate 1,307,120 of CAWBWT010000002.1, read as the reverse complement.
GAGTAGCCCCCCAGCAGCAGGCCGGCGATGCCGAGCCCGGCGATGAGCACTGGATTATCGAGCTTGTCTCGCATGGTCGCCTGCCTTTCGAAGCGTCGTGTCTGTGGCCGCAGCCACGCGCCGTGCGTTAAAGCGAATATGAACGCAAGTGTTCCCTCAAGCCCGCCGGCTGAGGCGGCCGCCGGTCATCGGCGCCGGCACGCCGGTGGTGGTGGAGAAGCTGATCGGCAAGCCGCGCCGCGAGCGGGCCGCGAGGAACGCGAAACACTCGGCCTCGATCGCGTCGCCGCGCCAGCCGACCGCCTCGGCCGCGACCGCCTCCACCCCGGCGCGGGCAGCCAGCGCCGCCATGATCGCCGGATTGCGGCGGCCGCCGCCGCACACAACGAGGCGGGTGGGGCGCTCGGGCAGCAGGTCGAGCCCGCGCCCCACCGCGCCGGCGGTGAACGCGGTCAGCGTCGCCGCCCCGTCGGCAAGGCTCGAGCCCGTCGGCCATGGCGGCCGGGAAGTCGAACCGGTCGAGCGACTTCGGGAACGGCGCCGCCAGAAACGGATGCTCGAGCAGCCGGGCCAGCCGTTGCTCGTCCACCCGGCCTTGCCGGGCCAGCGCGCCGTCACGGTCCATGGCCTGCCCGGTCGCCCGCCCGACCCAGTCGTTTAACGGCGCATTGGCGGGGCCGGTGTCGAACGCGCAGAGCCGCCCGTCGACGCCGCGCCAAGTGATGTTGGCGACGCCGCCCAGGTTCAGCACGGCGGTCGATGGCGGCAAGCCGGCGCTCACCAGCAGGGCCGCATGATACGACGCCGACAGCGGCGCCCCCTGCCCGCCGGCACGGACGTCGGCGGTGCGGAAATCGTGCACCACGTCGATGCCGGTCAGCGCCGCCATCGACGCGCCGTCGCCCAACTGCCTTGTGTCGCCGCGCCGGCCCGGGCGGGGCGCACGGTGCAGCACGGTCTGGCCGTGGAAGCCGATCGCCGCCACCTCGGCCGGCGCGATCCCGCTGCGGTCCAGGAACACGGTGACGGCCGCCGACTGCGCCCGGGTCAGCGCGTCCTCGGCCTGGCGGAACACCTCCGGCTCCGGCCCCTCGAACTGCCACGCCAGCGCCTGCGCTAGCGCTTCGGCCAGCAGGGTGCGGGTCGGGTCGTCATACTCGGCCAGCGTCCACGGGCCGAACTCCGACACCGTCTCGCCGTCGGTGCGCAGCAGGGCGATGTCGATGTTGCCGTCGAGCACCGTCCCGGTCATCAGGCCGACGAACCAGGCGTCGCGATGCGGCGGCATCAGCGAGCTCCCTCGAGATCGGCCGCGTCCGGTGCCGGATGCAGCAGCGACAGCAGCCCGCCGACCGCGAGCGAGACCACGACGCCTAGCGGCACGTACCAGGTGAAGGCCAGCGTGTAGCTGCGCACCACGGCCGTCATCACGACCAAGGTCACGAGGAAGGCGGCGATGGCGTCGCGCCCGTTCGCCCGCGGCACCGCGAGGCCCAGCAGGAAGGCGCCCAGCAGCGCCCCATACGTGTAGCCGGCGATGCCGAGGCCGAGCAGCACCACGGCGCCCTTGGTGTCGGTGAACAGGCAGGCGAAGCCGGCCATCACCACCGCCCAGACCAGCGTCAGCGCCCGCGACAGCCGCAACGCCCCCTGCGCCTCACCGCCCCGTCCTTCACTGCCCCGCCCCAACGCGCGCCAAAGGTCGGCGACGGTGGAGGTCGCCATCGAGTTCAAAGCGGACGACAGCGATCCCATCGTCGCCGACAGGATCCCGGCGATCAGCAGCCCCGACAGGCCCGGCGGTAACTCATCCAGGATGAAGCGCGGGAACAAATCGTCGGACGAGCGCAGGCCGAGCTCGGCCGGGCTGCGGCCGCCGAGGTGCACCCAGAGCAGCGCGCCGACCAGCGAGAACAGTGCGAACTGCACGCCCACCACGCAGGCGCTGCCGATCATCGCCCGGCGCCCGTCCGCCAAGCTGCGGCAAGCCAGCACCCGCTGCACCATCAGCTGGTCGGTGCCGTGCGAGGCCATGGAGAAGATCGCGCCGCCGAGGATCGCCGCGACCGCGTTGAACGGGCTGGTCAGCACCGGCGCCGACAGATTCGATCACCTGGAACTTGCCGGCGGCGTAGGCCTGGCCGAGGCCGCCCAGCCCGACTTCGCCCAGCAGCACAGCAATGCAGACGCAGGCGCCGCCGATGTAGAGCGTCATCTGGATGGCGTCGGTCCAGATCACCGCCCGGATGCCGCCGGCATAGGTATAGAGTACGGTGACCAGCGACAGCACGGCGATGATCGCCACGTAGCCGGTCGGCAACCCGATCGCATCCAGCAGCAGCTTGATCGGGATCGCCGAGGCGAACAGCCGCACGCCCTCGGCCAGCAGCCGGGTGCCGAGGAAGGTTACGGCGGCGAGGCCCTGCAGTCCGCCGCCGAATCGCTGCCCCAAATACTGGTAGGCGCTGACGAAGCCGCCGCGCATGTACAGCGGCAGCAGCACGAACGCGACCAGGCTGCGGCCGAGCAGGTAGCCGATCGCCAGCTCGACGAAGCCGAACGCGCCGAGATAGGCGACGCCGGGCACCGAGATCACCGTCAGCGTGCTGGTCTCGGTGGCGACGACCGAGAAGCAGACCGCCCACCAGGGCAGGTCGCGCTCGCCGACGAAGTAGGCGGTGGCGCTGGCCTGGCGTCCGGACAGGCGCAGCCCGACGGCGGCGATGGCGACGAGGTAGACCAGGATCACGAGCAGATCGAGCAGGCGCATCGGCGGCGGTTACCTCATAGCAAAGCGGGCACGACGGCCGCGCGGCGTAGAGTTGGTTCATGCGGCGTGTCGGCGCGAAGTGCCAGCAGCCGAGCGCCGTCGAGCGGCGTGCCGGGCGCCAACGCCGGTTGCAAGGAGGGGCAGGCGCGTTCCAGCGCGTCGCGCAGCGGGCCGGTCAGGCCGGGACCGAGTTCGAGCAGGCCGCCGGTCAAGGCGAGGCGTGCGGCAACGCCCGGCGGCCAATGGCGAACGGCCGCTTGCACCGTGCCGGCCAGGGCCGCGGCCGCGCGCATCAACAGGGCCGCCGCGATCCGATCGCCGGCCGCTGCCGCGGCGGCCACGTCGGCGGCGAAGCTTGCCGCCAGGCGAGACGGATGTCCGCTCCCTTCCAGCTGCGCTGGCAGCGAGCCGATCGGCCCGAACCGCGCTTCGGCCGCGTCCAGCAGGCGGGTCGGCGGGCCGCTCGCCTCGGTAGCGCGCAGCGCCGCCCGCAAGCCGCGCAGTCCGATCCAGGCGCCGCCGCCCTCGTCGCCCAGCCAAGGCCCCCAGCCGTCGGCCCGGGTCACGGTGCCGTCCGGCGCGACGGCCATCGCGACGGCGCCGGTGCCCGCGCACAGCACCACGCCCGGACCGCCCGCCAGCGCGCCGGCATGGGCCGCCACCACGTCGCTCGCAACCACGGCGCGTGCGGCCACGATCTCTTGCAGCAGCTGGTCCGCCAACTCCTGCGCTGCTTCCGGCGCAGCGAGCGCGCCGGCAGCGCCCAAGCCGACCCGGTCGACCTGCGCCGGCCCGCCCGCCCGCAGCAACGGCATCGCGACGTCGCGGATCGCTGCCAGGGCGCGCGCCACCCCGTCCGGCGCTGCCAGGCCGGGGGCTCCGGCGCCCATCGCCGTGGTGCAGACCCCGCCGCGCCATAAGGCAGCGCGGCAACCGGTCTTGCCCAGGTCGATCGCGAGCACCGCGTCCGGCCCGGCGCCGGCGGCCATGGCTGCGACCGCGATCAGCCCGCTTCGGTCCAGCTCGGCGGATCGGCGCCCAGCGGCACCGGCGGGCGATCCCAGCCGCTGCGCACGCCATCGAGCGCCAGTACCGGTCCCAGGAAGCGCAACTCGCCGATCGGCGCCCGCATGCACTGCATCAGCGCCTTACACTCCGCCTCCGGCAGCGGTTGCGGCAGGCCGGGCGGCGCCGCACCGCCGTCCTGGATCAGCATCGCCGTGCGACACAGCGACACCTTGACGTGCCAGCTGCCGCCCTCCTCCGCCCGCCGCAGCAGCGCCGCGAGCACGCCGACGGTGGCGAGGAAGCCGGTGACGTAATCGTTCGGATAATACGGTGTCGCCGTCGACGACGACAGCAGCGGGGCATCGGCGCCGCCCTGCCGTACCGCCATGCCGGTGGCCGCCTGCGCGAGCTGCTCGAAGCCGGGTCGCAGGTGCCAGGGCCCTGTGTGGCCGTAGCAGCTGGTGGACACGTAGATCAGCCCGGGCCGGCGCCGGGCCAGCCGTTCCGGCGAGAGCCCGTGCGCGGCGAGGCGGCCGGGCCGGTAGCTTTGCGAAAAAACGTCCGCCGTGTCGAGCAGGCCGAGCAGGGTCGCGCCGTCCGCCGGCGTCGTCAGGTCGAGGAAGGCGCAACGCTTGCCATGGCCGGTGTCCATGTCGAACGGCGGCAATTGCGGCCGTTGCGGGCCATAGACATGCATCACCTCGGCGCCGTGCTCGGCCAGGCTCTTGGCGCAGGTCGGCCCGGCGATCACGTGGGTGAGGTCCAGCACGCGCAGCCCCGCCAAGACGCGGTCGGCAGCCGTCCCGGCCGGAAACGGCGTCTTGGGGGCGTCGCCGATGCGCACCAGCTCGATCGCCGGCGCGGCCGCCAAGGCGACGCCTTGCGGGTGGGCCCGCCATTCCGCCTCGCCGCGGATGACGGTGCCGCACAAGCCGTGGGCGGCGATCGCGTCCTCCAGCTCGGCCGCGTCGTGGGACGCCACCGCGTCGGTCAGCGCGTCCACGTCGTCGGCGCAGCGCAGCAACCGCAACAGCCCTTCGCGCAGCTTGGGGTAGCCGCCGTTGAGCATGATGAAACGATTGTCGCGCGTCGCGTAGATGTTGACGGTCGGGTAGTCGGGCTCGTTCAGCGCGATCGGCCGCCCCCACAAGCGCTGCAGCATTACGCTTTGCAGCGCCAGCCCGGCGGCGCCGAGGCTGATGCGCCCCGTGCGCGAGCCGCCGCCGCGCCGCTCCAGGATCGCGGACAGCAACGCCCCTTGGGCGGCGAGCGCGCCGGCCGCGACGCTAGCCGGCCGGTATGGCGAATCGAGCACCGGTTCGGCGCCGGTGACCGTCATCCGGTCGGCGAGCGCCGCATCGAGGCCCACCTCACGCAGCAGGCGGCCCGCCAAGACGGATGCAGGGTGCGGCGCCCCATCGCGCGCACGGCTTGGACTCGTGTCCACGATGGCTCCAATCACCGGGAAACCGGATGACACCACGGGGAAGTTCGTTGCGTGGACATTGCGTCGCGCGGCGACCGATGTCAAAGATCGATGAACGGGTTTGGCGACGCAGCCACGTCGTTGGACACCGGGTCGGGGAGAGCCGCCATTCCACCGGACGACCAACTGCTGAGCGTGCTGACCAGCCTCGGACTGGCTGCTTGCGCCAACGCGCTGGCTGCGGCCGACGTCGATCTCGACGTGCTGCCGCTGCTGACCGACGACGACCTGCGCGACCTCGGGCTCAGCCTCGGCCACCGCCGCAAGCTGCTGGCCGCGGTCGCCGGCGGCGCGCTCGCCACCGCCTCGCGCGAGCTGGAAGCGAGCGGCGAGCGGCCCGGCCATACCAGCCCGGAGCGCCGCCGGCTGACGGTGCTGTTCTGCGACCTGGTCGATTCCACGCGGCTGACTCAGCGGCTCGAGCCGGACGAGGTCGGGCGCATTATCCGCGCGTTCCACGAAACCGCGACCGCCGCCATCTCCCGCGCTGGCGGCCATGCCGAACGTTTCATGGGCGACGGAGTGATGGCCTATTTCGGCTACCCGCTGGCCCAGGAGAACGCCGCCGAGCAGGCCGTGCGCGGCGCCCTCGGCGTGGTGGCCGCCGTGCAGCAGATCACCACCTCGCTGCGCGAACCGCTCGCGGTCCGCGCCGCAGTGGACAGCGGCGTCGCCTTCATCGACGGCGACCGCGGCGGCGGCATCGGCGAGCAGCTGGTCGCCGGCGAGGTGCTCAACCTCGCCGCCCGGCTGCAACAGCTGGCCGCGCCCAACCGGGTCGTGGTTTCGGTCGACGCGGCGCAGATGCTGCACGGCCTGTTCGAGCTGCGCTCGCTCGGCAGCTTTCCGCTGAAAGGGTTCGACCGCGCGGTCGAGGCACTGGAAGTGGGCAGCGAGCGCGCGACACGGACCCGGTTCGAGGCCATGCGCGGCCAGGCGGGCTCGCCGATGCTGGGCCGCACTGCCGAGGTCGAGCTGCTGTGCAACCGCTGGGAAGCGGCGCGCACCGGCGAGGGCCAGGTCGTGCTGATCGGGTCCGAGCCGGGCATGGGCAAGTCGCGCCTGGCCAACACGTTGCTCGACAGCATCAAGGCGCTGCCGCACTTCGTCGTCTATTATCAATGCTCGGAGTTCCACGCCAACAGCGCGCTACACCCGTGCATCAACCACCTGCAGCGGGCGGCGCGCTTCCTGCCGGGCGACGACGACGCGACCAAGCTGGAGAAGCTGACGGCGCTGCTGGCGCGTGACGGCGACGCGGCCGAAACGGTGCCGCTGGCGGCCGCCCTGCTGTCGATCCCGCTCGAGCACGGCGCCGAAGCCACCGACGTGTCGGCCGACGTGCTAAAGAACCGTACGCTGCAGATGCTGGTGATGCAGTTCCTGGCGCTGACCAGCGAGCGTCCCACGCTGCTGCTGGTCGAGGACGCGCACTGGATCGACCCGACCACGACGGCGATGCTGTCGATGCTGATGGAGCGCATCCACGACGTGCCGGCGATGATCCTGGTGACGCACCGGCCGGAGTTCCGGCCGCGCTGGTCGCAGCTTGCCAACGCCACCACCTTGCAACTGAGCCGCCTGGCGAGGCGGGCGCGGCTGGACCTGGCCGAGCACGTGGCCGGCAAGCCGCTGCCGTCCGAGGTGATGGCGCAGATCCTCGACAAGACCGACGGCGTGCCGCTGTTCATCGAGGAGCTGACGAAGGCGGTGCTCGACCTCGGCATCCTCGAGGACGCCGGCGACCGCTACGTGCTGCGCGGCTCGCTGCCGCCGCTGGCGATCCCGACCACGCTGCAGGATTCGCTGCTGGCGCGGGTGGACCGGCTGAGTGCCGTGAAGGAGGTGGCACAGGTCGGCGCGGTGATCGGCCGCGAGTTCTCGTTCCGCCACCTGGCCGCCATGGGCGGGTTCGACAAGACGCAGCTGGAGAAGGCTTTGGCGCTGCTGATCCAGTCCGAGCTGATCTACCAGCGCGGCCTGCCGGGCCAGATCACCTATTTCTTCAAGCACGCGCTGATCCAGGACGCCGCCTACAGCACCATCATCCTGGCCCGGCGCCAGCAGCTGCACGCACGCTGCGCCGAGATCCTGCAGGAGCTGTCGCCCGCGGTGGGCGAGCAGCAGCCGGAGATCCTGGCGCACCATTTCGAGCAGGCCGGCGACGCCCTGATCGCCGCCGAGCACTGGCTGCGCGCCGGGCGCCGCAGCGCGCAGCGCTCGGGCAACCTCGAGGCGCTCGCCCATCTCGAGGCCGGGCTGCGCGCGCTCGAGCGGGCGGAGCCGCCGGCCGAGCGGGAGCGCATGGAGCTGCTGCTGCGGGTCGAGATGGGGATGCCGAACATCGCCGTGCACGGCTACGCGGCGCCACGGACCTGGGAATGCTGGGAGCGGGCGCGCGAGCTGGCGGCGGCGCTGGGCGAGAGCGAGCTGCTGGCCCGCACGTCGTATGGCCTCTGGGCGGCCAATGCGTCGCGCGGCGAGATGCGGCATGCGCTGGCGATGGCCGAGACCGTGCTCGAGGTCGCCCGCCAACTAGACGACGAAGGCATCCGCGTGGTCGGGCAGCGGGTGCGCGGCCTGACCCGGCTGCTGATGGGTGAGATCGCCGCCGCCGATGCCGATCTCGGCGCCATGCTGGCCGCCTACGACGGGGCCGCGCATCGCGACCTCGGCTTCCGTTTCGGACAGAACCCGCGGGTGGCGGCGTTGGCGTCGATGGCACTGCTGCGTTGCCTGCAATGCCGCGACGTGGAAAGCCGGGACTGCACCGCCACCAGCATCGCCGAGGCCGGCGAGCTGCGCCACGCCAACTCGCAGGCTTACACTTATAGTTATGGCGGCTGCATCCCCGCGCTGGTGCGCGGCGACGTCGACGAGGTGCGCAGCCTGTCCGACGCCTTGATCGAGTTGTCGGAACGGCACGGCATGGCGCTGTGGCGGGCGTACGGGCTGTTGAGCCGCGGCTGGCTGCTGACCCGCACCGGGCAGGCGTCGGCGGGGTCGGCGATGATGGCCGCGGCGCTCGACGCCTACCGCGCCGCCGGCTCCTGCCTGTTCGAGCCGATGCAGGTGGGGCTGCTGGCGCAGGCGCAGATGCGGTCCGGCATGTTCGACGAGGCGGCCGAGCAGATCGAGCGGGCGCTGGCGATGGCGACAAGGCGGGAGGAGCTGTGGTGCCGGCCCGAGCTGCTGCGCTTCAAGGCCGAGCTATTGCTCGCCCGGGACGACGGCGCCGGCGCGCGACAGGACGGCGGCGGCGCTGCTGGAGGCCGCCGCCGCCGAGGCCGAGGCGAAGCAGCTCGTGCTGTTCCAGCGCCGCATTGCCGCCGACCGTCATGCGCTGGAGAGCCTGGTGACGTGACGGCCTGGGTCCGCGCGCGGTACGCGCACACTCTCGCATGAAGGGCGACGTCATGGATCCAAAGGCGATCGGGCTGATCATGCAAGGCGGCGGCGCGCTCGGCGCCTACGAGTACGGGGCGGTGACCTGCCTGCTGGACCACGGCTTCAAACCGGTGGTCGTGAGCGGCGTGTCGATCGGCGCGATCAATTCGGCGGTGATCGCCGGCGCCCGTGGCGGCGACGCCAAGGCGCGGCTGCAGGAGCTGTGGCGGCGGATCAGCCTGTCGCCGATGCCGTTCCTGCCGGCCGACCAGCAGGCGACGCTGTCGATGTTCGGCAACCCCGGATTCTGGCGCTCGCGCCTGGACATGCACAACCTGTTCAGCTGGACCAGCCTGTGCGACGTCTCGCCGATGTACGACACGCTGCGCGACGTGGTCGACTTCGACCGCATCAATCAGCCCGATCCCGCCGTTCGTATCGCAGTCACCGCGACGTGCGTCGAAACCGGCGACAGCGTGCGCTTCTCCAACTGCCAGCCCGACGATGCCGATAAGCCTGACAAAAGCATCCGGGCGGTGAAGACGATGACGAAGATCACGCCGGAGCACATCATGGCCAGCGGCAGCCTGCCGCCCGGCTTTCCGATGACGAAGATCGGCTCGCGGCATTACTGGGACGGCGGCCTGTTCGACAACACGCCGGTGCGGCCCTTGCTGGAGATGCTGAGCGACGACGAGGCGGCGGACCTTCCGATCGTCGTGCTCAGCCTGTTCCCGATGAACGGCCGGGTCCCCACCTCGATGATCGAGGCGCAGACGAGGCAGCTGGAAATCACCTACGAGAGCCGCTTCTGGGCCGATTACGGCGGCAGCCAAGGCGCGGAGGATTATGCCGACGTGCTCGCTTGGCTCCAGCACGTCGTTCCACGCGAGCACCCTATTCGCAATGAGCCGCAGTTCAAGCGCATGATGCTGTATCGCGGCCTGAAGAACCTGCACGTGGTGTCGAACGGCAGCGTCGCGCTCAGCGGCGGCATGGACTTCTCCCAGCATGGTGTGCAGCGGCGGTTCGAGGACGGCTACGAGATGATGCGGCATCACCTCGACGAGCACGGCGGCAAGCTGTCGCGGCCGGCCACCGGGGTTGCCGAGCGGCGCGCCGCCGCCGAGCCGAGGAAGGCCGCCGAGTAGACGCGGCCCGGTTCTGCCGCCAACTTCGCCGACGAACTCGTGCATTCCTTGCCGACGGTCCCCGCGGCAAGGTCGGCGGATCGAACGGATGGAGGCTCGGATGCGGCGCAGGGACCTGATGATTGGCGGCACGTCGGCGCTGGTGGGCGCCGGCGTATTGGCGCGGCCGGCCTTGGCGCAGGGCAGCAAGACGCTGCGCTTCGTGCCGCAAGCCAACCTGTCCAGCCCCGACCCGATCTGGACGTCGGCCACGGTCGCCTTCATCCACGGCTACGCGATCTACGACCTGCTGTACGGGCTCGACGAGAAGCTCGTCGCCCATCCGCAGATGGCGGCCGGGGATGAGGCGTCCGACGACGGGATGACGTTCACCATCACCTTGCGCGACGGGCTGCAGTGGCACGACGGGGCGCCGGTGCGCGCCGCCGATTGCGTCGCCTCGATCCTGCGCTGGTCCAAGCGCAACCCGATGGGCGGCACGCTGATCGCCCGCACGGACGAATTGAAGGCGCTCGACGACAAGCGGCTGCAGTTCCGCTTGAAGCAGCGGTTCGCGCTGATCCCCGAGGTGCTCGGCGGCGAAGGCTGCTTCATCATGCCCGAGCGTGTGGCCAAGACCGACGCCTTCACCCAGATCAGCGACTACACCGGCAGCGGCCCGTTCAAGTTCCTGCCCGACCAGTGGGTGGCCGGCGCCTCGGCCGCCTATGCCCGCAACGACAAGTACCAGCCGCGCCAGGAGGCGGTGAGCATGTGGGCCGGCGGCAAGGTCGCCCATTTCGACCGCGTGGAATGGAAGATCATCCCCGACCCGGCCACCGCCGCCGCCGCCATGCAACGCGGCGAGATCGACTGGTGGGAGAACCCGCTGCCCGACCTGCTGCCGCAGATGCTCAAGCAGTCCGACATCAAGTCCGAAGTGCTGGATCCGTTGGGCACGCTGGGGGTGATGCGGTTCAACCACCTCAACCCGCCGTTCGACAACGTGAAGCTGCGCCGTGCCTTCATCCCGGCGATCGACCAGAACGATTTCGTGGCCGCGGTCTACGGCGATTTGGCCGGCAAGTATGGCCGCGCCAATGCGGGGTTCTTCACCGCCGGGTCGCCGTACGCGTCCGACGCCGGGTTGGGCGTGCTGACCGGCAAGCGCGACATGGCGCTGGCGCAGAAGCTGGTGAAGGAGAGCGGCTATAGCGGGGAGAAGATCCTGCTGATGTCGCCGTCCGATCAGCAGAACCTGCAGGCGATGTGCCTGGTCGCGGCGGACGTGATGAAGCAGATGGGGCTGAACGTGGACTACGCCTCGATGGATTGGGGCACGCTGATCCAACGCCGCACCAAGAAGGAGCCATCGGCGCAGGGCGGCTGGGACATGTTCATCACCACCTGGGCCGGTCTCGCGACCTCCAGCCCCGGCAACAGCCAGCCGATGCGGGAGAACGGCAAGGAGGGCTGGTTCGGCTGGGCCAGCAGCACAAAGATGGAGGCATTGCGGCAGCAATGGTTCGACGCTGCCGACCTGCCGGCGCAGCAGAAGATCGCCCGCGACATGCAACTGCTGGCGCTCGAGGAGGTGCCGTTCCTGCCGACTGGGATGTTCTTCACCCCGACGGCATATCGGACCAGCATCACCGGGCTGCAGCGCTCCGGCACAGCGCTGATGTATGGCGTGAAGCCGGCCTGACCGCTTTCCCCGGCCGCTCGGTCAGCGTCCGGCCGCCACCAGCAGGAACATCGGGCGGTGCCGCTCGCGCCCCAACTCCGGGTGCGCGGCGACCTGCTCGTCGGTCGGGCCGAACTCCTCGACGTGGCGGATCGCGAAGCCTGCCCCGATCAGCAGGTTGAGCGTCGTGCCGAGAGTGCGGTGGTATTTGACCACCCCGGGCGCCAGCCAATCCGTCGTGCGGCGCCCCTCAACGAGGTAGGAGTCGACCGGCCAAGTCGGGCATCCCTCGGCGTCGACCGACCAATCCGGCCGGGTGGGCGCCATGTAGATCGGGTGTTCGGTTGAGAACACGAAGCTGCCGCCATCGGTCAAGCCCCGGTGGACGGCGGCGAACAGGCGTCCGGCGTCGCCGACATAATGGAGCGCGAGCGAGCTGAATACCAGGTCGAAGCCATCGGCCTCGAGGTCGAGCGTATCCAGGTCGGCCCGACGATAAGCGATGGCCGGGTCGGTGGTGGTGGCGCGAGCCCGCGCGAGCATACGCTCGGACAGGTCGTATGCCTGGACCAGGGCGGCACCCTGCTCACGCGCCCAGCGGGCGAACCAGCCGAAGCCACAACCGAGGTCGGCGACCCGTGAACCCGTCAAGGCCGGCAGCATGGCGCGGAGCGCCGGCCACTCCGGCGCCGCCGCTAGGCCGGCCACCGAGCGTCCAAGCTGGCTGTAGCCGGCAAAGAAATCGGCCCGATCGTAGATGTTCTGCGCCGCGGCCGGCGATTGGGCGGGACTGGGTCGGTTCATGCGGCGGCGTTGTACGAGCCCCGATAGCAGCGTGGCAACGGGCGGCGGGCGTGATGCCGCGGCACCGGCCCTCCGACCGGGACAGCCTCTACACTGGTGCAAGTTGATCACAGGCAAGCACGAAAAATGCGTTGGGGACGGTTCTTCCTCTACCTGTGGCTGAACAATCGCAGTTTCCCTCGCTCCGCCGCGAAACCGCCCGCCACTACTGACTGAAAGCATTGTCCCTGACCTTCGTTGAAGAAGTTGTTCTTACCATAATGTATAACGGGCAATGTTGATCACCTCTGTGTGATATCGTAATCATATCGAGGAGAAGTTGACGTATTACGCTGAATTCGAGCAGTGAAGGCGCGTCTAAAACACAGGAATTTACGCCGCATGCCCACTGATGCCACTCGAACCAGCGACTTCATTCAGGAACTGGGTGTTAGCGCCCACTTAGCCGATGGCAATTCTAGCTATGGATCCAGCGATGTTGGCGCCCAGATGGCTTATCTCGGGTTTAGCAACATTCGCTCGGAAGCTCCGGGCAACCGGCTCAGCACCTTCGTCGCGCTTGGCCAGCAAGGCATCAAGTTCGATATCGTTTCCTACAATACCGATCTCGGGACCCAGATGGGCCTGATCGACAAAGTCGCGCCGTACGTTACGTTGGTCGAAGGACCGAACGAGGTGAACGCCATTCCGGTGTCCTACAAGGGGCTCGGTGGCGCTGCGGCAGCCCAAGCCTACCAGGCCGACTTCTACAACGCCGTTCACTCTGACCCGAACCTCGCCGGCGTCCGGGTGATGCCGTTCTCGCTGTCGATGGGCTTCGACATGAGTGGCTATGGCAACGTGTCCGCCTATGCCGACGTCGGCAACGTGCATGCCTATTCCGGCCAGGGCCTGCCGCCATTCGACCAAATTAACTACTGGACCAACCAAGTGACGACCGCGCCGGGCAAGCCGTACGCGATCACCGAAACGGGTTTCACCACCATCTACGAGCCGCGCGGCGGGGTGACGGAGGACGTCCAGGCGAAATGGCTGATGGACACCTTCCTCGGCAACCACATCAACGGCGTGGTCAAGACCTACGTGTATCAGCTCGAGGACGGCTACAGCTCCCCGTCCAGCGACATCGAAAACCATTACGGCCTGTTCACGGTTGACGGCGCGCCGAAGCAGGCGGCGACCGATCTGCACAACCTGACCACGATCCTCGCCGACAAGGGCGCGAACGCCAACTCGTTCACGCCGGGCTCGCTCGATTACAGCGTCAGCGGGCTCGACCCGACGTATGGGTTCCAGACCTTGTTCTCCAAGTCCAACGGCAGCTTCGACGTGGCGCTGTGGTCGGAGCCGAACTTCTTCAATCCGTCCACATCCCAGGAGGCGAACGTCACGCCCTCCACCGTGACGGTAAAGCTCAACGGCACCTACAACGTCGATGTGTTCGATCCCGTCGTCGGCACCGGCGCCATCCGCCACGCGCAGGGCGTGAGCTCGATCGACGTGCAACTCACGACCGATCCGCTGATCGTCGAGGTCACGCCGGCCGGCGGAACCGCCGCGTCGGCGCCCGTGGCGACCCCCGTGGCGGCGGCAACCACCGCGGACACGACTGCGGCGCCCGCCGCTGCACCGGTCGCCGCACCGGCCGCGACGACCGTCGCCGCGGCCCCGGTGGACACGACGACCCCGGCGGCGTCCACCGTCCCGACCGTGGCGGACACCGTCCCGACGGCGGCGGTAGCGCCCGTGACCCCGGACGCGTCCAGCAGCGCGGTCGCGATGTTGAGCTCGGCGACACTCGGCCTTGCCGACCCGTCGTTCATCAGCGCGTCGGGCGGGGCGATCGTCGATGCCGGTACCGACTGGAACCAGGTGTTGACCGGTGGAGCAGGGCGCAACGTGTTCGTGCTGCACGCCGGCACCGCGAACGACGACGTCATCACCAACTTCAAGGTGGATCCGGCCGCCGGCGACGTCCTCGAGCTGGCCGGTTACGGCCCCGGTGCGGCGCTGACGCCGGTGGACGCGACGACGTGGGTTGCCAGCGGCGCCTCCGGCGGCGTGGCGGACGTGATCCACTTCAGCAGCCCCGTGAACCTCGTTCCGGCCAACGTCGCCTTCGTGTGACCGTTGGGGGTCGCCGGCAGACACACATCGTGTCTGCCGGCGAGTCCGGTTAACGTCCGGGCAGCCTCATGTCCGGCTGCAGAAGCTCATGTTCTAAAGTCGGGTTTCCCGCGGCGAAGCCGAACGGCTGCCGGCGGGCCGGGCGCCGCGTCAGTCAGCGCATGAACGAGGTCGCTCGGATGGCGCGGCCGTCCTCGTCGCGAACGATCACGAAAATCCTCGAATTCTCCTGCGCCGAACCGCTCGGCGGCAGTTCCGGCAACGCATCGACCGCTGCCGAGCGGGCAGCCTCCGGCGACGCGTGCTCGACGCCTTCCGTATCCCGGACCAGAACCGGTCCGGTCGCCACGTCGAAAAAGAAGCGCGGCATGGCACTCCCTGTTTTTGACTGATCGGCGGCACACTGCCTCGATTGTCATCGCACTGCAACACCGCTGCGATCGTCTCAACAATGCGACGAGGTTACCAACTCAGGCTCCGGTCACCCGCCATACCACGTCACCCACGTCGTCCGCCATCAGCAACGATCGCCGATCGGCGCCGAGCGTCACGCCGACCGGACGGCCGTACGAAGCGCGCTCGTCGGGTGCGAGGAAACCGGACAGGATGTCGCGCGGCGGACCGGACGGACGGCCGTGCTCGAACGGCACGAAAACGAGCTTGTAGCCGCTCAGCGTGCTGCGGTTCCAAGATCCGTGCTGCCCGATCGCCATGCCGTCCGGGAAGCCGGGCAGCGTCCCGGCCGGCACCCAGCACAAGCCGAGCGATGCGGTGTGGCCGCCGAGCGCGTAGTCGGGGGTCAGCGCCCGGGCGACCAGCGCCGGATCCTGCGGCACCCGGTCGTCGACGGTCCGGCCCCAATAGCAGTACGGCCAGCCATAGAAGCCGCCGTCCTGCACCGACGTCAGATAATCGGGCGGCGTCTCGTCGCCGAGCCCGTCACGTTCGTTGACCACCGTCCAGAGCGCCCCGGTGGTCGGCTCCCACGCCAAGCCGACCGGGTTGCGCAAACCGCTCGCGAAGATGCGGCTGTTTCCGGTTTCGAGGTCGATCTCGTAGATCGCCGCCCGGCCCTGCTCGGCCTCCATGCCGTTGTCGCCGATGTTGCTGAGCGAACCGACCCCGGCATACAGGCGACGGCCGTCTGGGCTCGGCAGCAGGCTCCTGGTCCAGTGGCCCCCGGGCTTGAACTCCACCAGGCGCTCACCCGGCGCCGTGATGCGATCGGCGCCGGCGACGTAGGGGAACACCATCACGCCGTCGGTGTTGCCGACAAAGAACTTGTCGCCCAGCACGACCATGCCGAACGGCTGGTTGAGGTTCTCCATGAAGGTCGTCTGCGTCTCGGCCACCCCATCGCCGTCGGCGTCGCGCAGCAGGGTGATCCGGTTCGCGCTGACGCCCACCGCCGCGGCGCGCTTCATCGTGCTGAGCACGGCATAGTCGAACACGCCGCGCGCCGGCCGCGGCACGTTGGTGGCCTCGGCGACGAGCGTGTCGCCGTTGGCCAGCACGTGGAACCAGCGCGGATGCTTCAGGCCGGTGGCGAACGCGTTGACCTTCAGACCCGGTGCCGCCACCGGGGTGTGCCCCGGCGCCCACCCCTGCGCGGTCGGCATCTTCAGGGTCGGGATGCTGCCTTGCGGCTTGGCCGCCGGAATGGCCGGGGCGGCGCCCCAGGCCGGCTCATGCGTCCCGTCCTTCAAGCGCCTGACCAACAAGGCGCCGCCGCCGACCAGAGCGACGCCGCGCGCGAACACGTTCGAGAAACTCAATGCATCAATCCCCTTGATTGCACGCAAGGTAGCCGAGGTGGGTCCGACGTGGAACCGCACACGGCGGCCGGGCCGACCCCAGGCCGGGGCTTTCACCTGGCTTGACTTTCCCCCCGCGTGTTTCCATCGCCTGTGCATGCTCCTGACCCTCGCAACTCTGCTCGCCGCCGCCGTTCTGCTTGTCCCACTGTCGCGGCGGCTGGGGTTCGGCAGCGTGCTCGGCTACCTCGTCGGCGGCGCCCTGATCGGGCCCTCCGGCCTCCGCCTGATCACCGACGTGCATGCGATCGCCGGGGTGTCCGAACTCGGCGTGGTCATGCTGCTGTTCCTGATCGGGCTCGAGGTGCGGCCGCAGCGGCTTTGGGTCATGCGCCGGGCGGTGTTCGGCCTCGGCCCGGCGCAGGTGGCCGGCACCACGGCCGTGCTGGCGGTGGCCGCGCCACGCACTCGGCGTGGCCTGGCCGGCGTCTCTGGTGCTCGGCGCCGGGCTCGCCTTGTCGTCGACCGCGATCGTGCTGCCGATGCTGGGCGAGCGGAACCTGCTCGGCGGCCCGGCGGGGCGGGACAGCTTTGCGGTGCTGCTGTTCCAGGACCTCGCCTTCATCCCGCTGGTCGCGGCAGTGCCGCTGCTGGCCGGCGAGGCCAAGACGCCCGACCACGTGCCCCTGCTCGAGGCGGCGCGCGCGGTCGGCGCCATCGCCGTGATCCTGGTCGGCGGCCGCTACCTGATCCGGCCCGCATTCCGCGCCATCGGCGGCGCCCGCACGCCGGAAGTGTTCACCGCGCTCGCGCTGTTCGTCGTCGCCGGCACCGCCGCACTCGCCGACGCCGCCGGGCTGTCGATGTCGCTGGGCGCATTCCTGGCCGGCGTGCTGCTGTCCGACTCCGAGTACCGGCACGAGGTGCAGGCCGATGTCGAGCCGTTCGAGGGCCTGCTGCTCGGCTTCTTCTTCCTGTCCGTCGGCATGTCGGCCAACCTGGCCCTGGCGGTGCAGGAACCCTGGTTCTTCGCCGCCGCCGTTCCCGGCTTCATGCTGGTGAAGGCGGGCGTCGCCTTGCTGCTGGGGCGCGTCGGCGGGCAGCCGGTCCGGACCGCGCTGCGCTTCGCCACCGCGCTGCCGCAGGGCAGCGAGTTCAGCTTCGTGCTGTTCGCGGCGGCGGTCGGCGCCGGGCGTCGCTGAGCCAGGCCGCCTCCGACCGCGCGACGCTCGCGATCGCCTTGTCGATGGCGGCCACGCCGCTGCTGTTCGCGCTGTCCGAGCGCCTCGTCGTGCCGCGCTTCGCGAAAACCGCCGCCGCCGCCGCGCTACGATGCGATCGAGGACGACGGCGCACCGGTCATCATCTGCGGCTTCGGCCGGGTCGGGCAGATCGTCGGGCGGGTGCTGACGATGCGCGGCATCGCCTACACCGCGCTCGAGCAGGACAGCGAGCAGGTCGAGGTCATCCGCCGCTTCGGAACGAAAGTCTACTACGGCGACCCGTCCCGCCCCGACCTGCTGCGGGCCGCCGGCGCCGAGCATGCGAAGCTGCTCGTCGTGGCGCTGGAAGACATGGCCGAAGGCCTGCAGGTGATCGACGTCGCCCGCCGCACCTTTCCCAACCTGCGGATCATCGCCCGGGCGCGCAACCGGCGCCACGCGCACCTGCTGATGGACCGCGGTGTGGCCGGGCTGGTGCGGGAGACCTTCCATTCCAGCCTGCGCCTCGCGGCCCTGGTGCTGCAGGACCTTGGCCTCGAGCCCGCCGAAGCCGACCGGGCCGTGCGGTTGTTCGAGGAGTACGACGAGCGGCGCCTGCTGGAGAGCCACGCCTTCTATGAAGACGAGCGGCAGTTGATCCAGAACGCCAAGCAAGCCGCCGACGAGCTTTCGGGCCTGTTCGAGGCCGACCAGCAGAACGGCCCCCAGAAGGGTGCACAGAACCGGCCCAAGGTGACGCCGCGCTGACCCGGGCCTCGAGCGGGGTCAGGGCGAGAGCGGTTCCCCTCGGGGCGGAATCACTGTGATGGTGAAGCTAGAGCATGATCCGATCAATCGGGGTCACCCATCGGATGCACATGCTCGCTAAACTAAGGAGGCTAGAGCTCAAGCCGATCCGCTTCGATCGGATTGGGCTCTAGCGGCCGCCGGCGAACAGCCTTGCGGCGGATTTCACGACCTTCGTCGCGTAGGCGTCGTGCAGCTGCGGCGTGTGCGAATGGTAGTACCCGACCGCCCGCATCAGATCGCCGGACGCTTCATCCAGGTAGGTGCGCATGATCAGCCCGGCAGCGGCGACGTTGAAGCAGACGTTGTTCAGCAGACGGTCCCGGACGGTTGCAGGGTCGAGCCGTGTGTAGCGCACCAGGCGCGGGATCCACAGCGTGTTGACCTGCATCACGCCCAGATCCTCGCTGCCGTCGCGGTTGAGGTGTGCCAAGCCCGGAGCGCCGCCCTCGACGGCCTGAATCGATGGCAGCACACGCGGCGGCAAGCTATACACCTGCGCGACGAGCGCCATGCAGGCGAGAAACGGCACCGCCATCAGCCGGCGTCCCCGCCCGGCCGGGCATTGGTGAGTCCAAATTCCCGCCGCATCGCCCCTCGTCGCTTCGCGCAAAACCATGTAGCAGAAAACCATGCTCAAACAGCAACACCGAAACGACCACGCGAACCGCCGCCAAGCCGGTTTCACCCTGCTCGAGATCCTGGTGGTGATCGCGATTTTGGGGCTGCTGATCGGACTGGTCGCGCCAGCCGCGCTGCGTCAGCTCGGCGGCGCCCGCGTGTCCGTCGCCCGGCAATCGATCGAGCGGCTGGCGTCCGTGCTCGACCTCTACAAGCTCGACGTCGGGTCCTATCCGACCACGGACCAGGGCCTGACGGCGCTGAACGCCAAGCCATCCAATGTCGCGACCTGGAACGGGCCTTACCTCAAGGGCGACGGTGCGCCGCTCGACCCGTGGAGCCGCCCGTACACCTACCAGAGCCCCGGTCGCAATGGCCGCGAGTTCGACTTGTGCTCGCGCGGCCCGAACGGCAACGGCACCGACGACGGGTCGGGCCTGATCTGCAACAAGTAATGGACAGGAGACCGGTCATGCGCCGCCCCACGCTCGCCGCCGCGCTGCTGCTGGCCACCGCCCTGCCCGCTTCGGCCGGAACCGACCTGCCGACGCCGGTTTGCGCCCAATCGGAGGTGCTGCAGCTCGTGCGGGAGCGGCTGCAGCATGCCGGGCAGCCCGGCGTGCTCGAAGCCGACAGCGTCGGGCAGGTGGCGAGCGGACGGGACAATTTGGTTTATTGCGCCGTCCGCATCCACACCGTCGCCTACGACACGCCGCGTACCGGCCCGCTGCCGATCGATGTGGTCAGCGTTTACCAGTATGCGCTGGAGCTGAGGCGCAACGGAGTGTTCCTGCTGCCCCAGCGGTAACGCCGCTTGCGGCCGTCAGCCGGGCGGGGACGCGGTTGCCGGCCCGGGCAGGGCTCCGGCACCGGGCTTCACCGACCCATCGGGCTGCGGCACCGCCACCGGCGCCACGATCACCGGGGCAACCCCGTCACGGCTGTCGAGCCCAATCTGCTGCGCGGTGGCCTTGGTGAGGTCGATGGTGCGGCCGTCCACGTAAGGTCCGCGATCCTCGACGGTGACCTCGGCGGTTTTGCCGGTCTCGAGGTTGGTCACCTTGGCGACCGTCCCCAGCGGCAAGGTCTTGCTCGCCGCCGCCTTGCCGGAGTGGCTGAAGCGGTGGCCGTCGGCCATCTTCTTGCCCTGGAACGACGGCGCGTAGAACGAGGCCTTGCCCGCCTGCTTGCGACCGCTATGGTCCTCGACGACCCGGCGTCCATGCACCGGCGCCAGCGGCGGCTTGCGTGCCTGCGTCCGGGCCTCGGCCTGCACCTGCGGGTTGTTCAAGTCGAACGGCACGCGACCGATATGCTCGTCGACCGCGGCCTGGGCCGGGGCGGCGACCGCAACAGTGACGACGAGGGCGGCAGCGGCAGCGATACTACGATGGATCATCGCGCGGTCCTTCTGCATGGATCATGGTGTTCGTCTCGGAAGCAAATCAGCGTCTCGAAATCGAGTTTCAGCCGATGCAGACGCTTGACCGCCCAGCCGGTTTCATGTCGTCGCCGGTCTCGATCCGAGTCGCAGGCCGTGCGTGGCCGATTGGCCGCGGTCAGCCGGCGTATCGAGCACCAGTCCCGAGCCCATTGGGCCGGGACTAGATTACTTCCCGAGCCAATCGGCTCGGGAGTAGTGCTCTACAACTAGGTGAACAGAGCAACTTAGTCCGCCCAAACCGATTCGGTTCAGTCGGACGTTGCTCTAGTGCTCTATCGTCGCCAGTAGCCCGGCGAGCAGCCGGGCGCGCGGGACGAGGCTGTCCACCAGCAGATGCTCCTCGAGCGTATGACCGCCCGCGCCGAGCACGCCCAGCCCGTCAAGCGTCGGCACACCCATCGCCCCGGTGAAATTCCCATCCGACCCGCCGCCCGCGCTGCGATGCGGCAGCGGGATGCCGATCTGCCCGGCGATGGCCTCTGCCTGCCCGTGCAGCGTCAGGCAGCGCGCATCCGGCTCCCAGACCGGGCGGGTGACGGTCCGGGCAACGGTGAACCGCACCCCGTCCTCCGTCCCCGCAAGCGCCAGCATGCGTTCGACACCGCGGTCGAGGTCGGCTTGGCGCTTGGCCATGCTCAGCACCTGGGCGGTGCAGGTCGTGGCGACGCAGTTGACCCACTCGCCGCCGCGGATCACGCCGACCGAGAAGGTGCAGTCCTCGCCCGTCATGTCCTCGATGGCGAGGATCCGTCTCGCCATGGCGCGGATTGCCGAGCGGCCCTCGGCAAGGCGGGCGCCGGCGTGCGACGGGCGGCCGGTGGTCTCGATGGCGAAGCGGGCGATGGCGTAGCGGCCGGTCGTGACCTCGTGGCCGGGGCCGCCGGGCTCCGGCACCAGCACGGCGGCGTGCCGGGCCGCCTCCGCCTCGATCAGGTCGCGGGTCGAGGGCGACCCGACCTCCTCGTCGCTGGTGAGCAGGATCGTCAGCGGCAGCGGCGTCTCGACGCCGGCGGCGGCGAGTTGGCGGATGGCCTCCAAGAGAAGGAAATTGCCGCCCTTCATGTCGTAGATGCCCGGCCCGTAGCAGCGGTTGCCGTCGCGCCGCCACGGTAGCGCGGCGAGCGTGCCGACCGAGTGCACCGTGTCCATGTGCCCCATCAGCAGCAAACCGGGCGTGCCGGCCCGCCGGTGCGGCATCGTCGCGCGGACGCAATCGCCGTAGCCCAGGCGGCCGGGGATGCGCTCCACCCGCGCGCCCATCACGGCGAGGTCGCGGCTGGCCACGTCCATCATGCGGTTGACCGCGGCCGCGTCGTGGGTCGGGCTTTCGCACTCCACCCAGGGGCGGAGCGCGTCCAGCATCCGCTCCGGGTCGAACGGAAGCTGCGTGGGGTCCATTGGGCTCAGTGCAGCTTGTTCTGGAAGAACCGGCCGCCGCGCATGATGGCGGCCATCCGTTCCGGCTGCTGCAGCAGGCCGAGGTCGCGGAACGGGTCGCCGTCCACCACCAGCAGGTCGGCGAAGCTGCCCGGCGCCAGAACCCCGACCTGCCCCTCCATGCGGCACAGCTTGGCCGCAACCAGGGTGGCCGAGCGCAGGATGTCAGGCACCGGCAGCACCCGGGCCAGCAGCTCGAACTCCATCGCCTGGTAGTGGTGCAGGCCGCCGAGCAGGTCGGAACCGTAGGCCATCGGCAGCCCGGCGCTCTGCATGATGTCGAGCGACTCGAGCCCGGCGGTGCGCACCGTCTCGATCTTGGCGATGCTTTCCGGGCTCAGCCCGAGCTGCTTACCGTCACGTGCGAGGCCTTCATAGGCCACCAGCGTCGGGCAGGCGACCGCGCCCTGCTTGGCCGCCAGCGCCGCCGTCTCGGGCTGGATCAGGTTGCAGTGCTCGAGCGAATGGACGCCGCACTCGACGGCGCGGCGGATCGCGCGGTCGGTGTAGAGGTGGGCGGCGACGTAGGTGCCGGCGTTGTCGGCCTCCTCCACCGCGGCCTCGATCTCGGCGCGGGAATAGCCGAGCGCGTGGATCGGATCGTTCGGCGACGCGACGCCGCCATTGGCCATCAGCTTGATGAATTGGGCGCCGGCCTTGATCTCCTCGCGGCAGGCGCGGCGGAGGTTGTCCACCCCGTCCACCAGCCGCCCGAGCGAGCCGACCCGGTGGCCGAAGTCCGGCCGGTCGTCGGAACGGGCGCGGCTGTCGGAGTGGCCACCGGTCTGCCCCAGCGCCTTGCCGCATACCACCAAGCGGGGTCCGTCGATCAGGCCCTCCTCGACCGCCAGCGTCAGCCCGTAATCGGCGCCGCCGAGGTCGCGCACGGTCGTGAAGCCACGCATCAGCATGCCGTTCATCACTCGCGCCGTGCGCAGGGACGCCAGCGAGTTATAGTTCATCGCATTCTGGCCGACCGCGATCACCGCCGAGGTGACGTGCACATGGGCGTCGACCAGGCCCGGCATGACAGTCTTGCCGCCGAGGTCGATACGGGTGGCGGCGGCCGACGCGATCGGCCGGGCCGAGACCTCGCGCACCCGGTCATCCTCGATCAGCACCTCCATGCCGTCGAGCAGCGCATCGTGGGTGGGGTCGAGCAGGCGGCCACCGGTGAACAGGAACGATGCCATTTGCAAGAATCTCCTTCAGACGCGGTAGCGGCGGGGGATGAGGACGTTGGCGGAAAAGGTCAGCAGCAGCGTAGTGCCCATCAGGATGAACGCCAGCGCCGCCGCGAACGGCCAGTTGTTGTTGGTGCCGAACTCCCAATAGAGCAGCGGCGCCATCATGTGGAACCGCGGGCCGCCCAGCAGCACCGGGGTCGCATAGGCGTTCATGCTGAGGATGAAGCACAGGATCCCGGCGACCCCGATGCCGGGCAGAGCGAGCGGCCAGATCACCCGCCAGAACGCCCGCGCGGGCGGGGCGCCCATGCCTTGCGCCGCTTCCTCGAGCCGTGTGTCGATGCCCTCGAACACGCTCTGCGTCGTCAGGATCAGGTAGGGGAGGTTGAACGAGACGATGCCGATCACCACCGCCGCCGGCGTGAACATGAGGTCGAGCCGGCCGCCGGTGCTGTGCCGGGCCAGCTGATCGAGCACGCCGTCGCGGGCGAACACGATCATCCAGCCGACGGTGCGCACCGTGCTGCCGATGAACAGCGGCAGCACGACCGCCAGCATCAGCGCACCTTTCCAGCGCGACTGCATGCGGGCGATCCACCACGCCAGCGGCAGCCCGAACAGCAGGCAGAGCGCGGTGGTCGCAACCGCGACGCCGACCGTGGTGCGCATGACGCTGCCGTAAAACGGGTCGGTGACGAAGCGGACGAAATTCTCCGGCGTGACCGCGTCCACCATCAGCTCGGTCGGGCTGTAGCGGTTCAGGCTGTAGCGCGCCATCAGCAACAGCGGCGCGCCGAGCATCAGTACGACGACCAGGCTGGCGGGGGCGAGGAAGCTCGCCGCCGCCATGCCGTCGCGGCGGTCGGCGGCGCTCAACTGTGCTGGATCGTCTTCTTCCACCAATCCGCCGTCTCCGGCGAGATCTTGGTGGTGTAGGCGTAGTCGGGCGCGACCAGCTTCAGGTCGTCCGGCAAAGCGAGCTGTTCGGCCACGCGCCCGCTCAGCGGCGCGTTCTCCACAGTCGGCAGGTAGCCCATCTTCTGGGCGAAGCCGCGCTGCGCGTCAGGCTCCAGCATCGCGTTCAGGTACTTGTAGGCGCCGTCCTTGTTGGGCGCGTTCTTCGGCACGACCATGCCGGAGACGTAGAGGATGCAGCCCTCCTTGGGGAACGACGCCTTCACCGGGATGTCGGCGTTCTGCCACATATTGACCCGCGCCAGCCACATCAGCCCGGCATCCAACTCGCCGGTTTTGTACGGCGGCCCGGCAGCGTCGGTCGAGGGATAAAGCCGCAAGCCGTTTTCGTTCAGCTTCAGCATCAGCGCCTTGGCCTGGTCCATGTCGCTGGCCGTGCCGGAGCTGGCCAGCGACGCGGCCAGCATCGCGTAAAAGAAGTTGCCGTCGGGGAAGCCGATCTTGCCCTTGAACTTCGGGTCGAGCAGGTCGGTGAGCGTCGTCGGCGGGGTCGGCACCCGCTCCGGGTTGTACGCGATCACCTGCGGGCTGTAGATGTGCGGCGCGTAGGTGGGCGTGCGCAGCTTCGGGTTCAGGTGCACGATGTTGGGCACCTTCTCCGGCGTCAGTTCCTCGACCAGCCCCATCTCGGCGAGCTGATAGGCGACCACCGCCTGCACGCAGGCGACGTCGAGCGCGCCGCGCGGCAGCCGGCGCTGCGCCTGCAGCTTGGCAAGCCGCGGCGGCTCGTCGGCGATGTCGGGCACCACCTCGATCCCCTGCTTCTGGAGGAACGGCTGCTCCACGTTCTCTTCCAGCAGCCGGCGGTAGTCGCCGCCCCAGCTGCCGACCACCACCTGGCTGTCGGCGGCGCGGGCGGCGCTGCCAATGACCGCGGGGGCAGCCAGCCCGGCGGCGCCGGCCAGCAGCAAACGGCGCGACAGCTTGGGTGTGTGGGCGTCACGCATGGTTCTCGACCTTCTCGCCGGAGGGTTGGGGTTGGAGGATGGCAGACATGGCCACCGGTTGCCCGGCGCCATCGAACAGGCGTTCGCTTTCGGATGGCCAGCACAGCGCCACCGCCTCGCCGATCGGCAGCCGCGGCACCGCACCCGCCCCCGAGGAAGCGCCGCTGACGACGACGCGCAGCGAGTCGCCGAGGTGGACGACATGCTCCACGACGGCGCCCAGGTAGGTCGCAAGCTCGATCCGGCCGACGGCGCGTTGATGCCGGTGGGAGCCGGGGGCGGCCAGCTCGATCCGTTCCGGCCGCACCGCGAGGGTCGCCGGGCCCTGCACGCCGTAGCGGCCGGCGAGCCGGACCTCGCCGCCGTCGATGGCGAGCCACGCGCCATCGCGCAACGTGCCGGCAACGAGGTTGCTATGGCCGATGAAGCCGGCGACGAACGGCGAGGCCGGCCGCTCGTAAAGGTCCTCCTGCCGGCCGACCTGCTCGACCCGACCGTCGCGCATCACCACCAGCCGGTCCGCCATCGCCATGGCCTCGTCCTGGTCGTGGGTGACCATGATCGTGGTGATGGCGCTGTCCCGCTGCAGCAGGCGCATCTCGCGCGCCACGTCCTGACGCAAGGCCGCGTCGAGGTTGGACAGCGGCTCGTCCAGCAGCAGCAGCCGCGGATGGATCGCAAGCGCGCGGGCGATCGCCACTCGCTGCTGCTGTCCGCCCGAGAGCTGCCGCGGCAAGCGGTCGGCGAACGGCTCGAGCTTCACCAGCCGCAGCATCTCCTGCACGCGCGCCACCCGATCGGACTTGGACACGTTGCGCATCTCGAGGCCGAACGCCACGTTTCGGGCGACGCTCAGGTGCGGGAACAGCGCGTAGGACTGGAACACGATGCCCATCTCGCGCCGGTATGGCGGCAGGCGCGTCACGTCCTGGCCGTCGAGCGCGATGCTGCCGGCGCTCGGCTCGACGAAGCCCGCGACCATGCGCAGCGTCGTGGTCTTGCCGCAGCCGGACGGCCCGAGCAGCACCAGCAGCTCGCCCGGCGCCACGTCGAGGTTGAGACTGTCGACCGCGAGCTGCGGCCCGTAGCGCCGGGTCAGCCCGCGCAGGGCGAGGGCCGCGCTCACTTCAGGACCTGCGCCAGGCGCACGAAACGGTCGAGCGCCACGAGTGCGGCGCCGACCAGCACCATCTGCACGACGGCCACCGCGGCGACCAGTGGGTCGATGCGATAGATCAGGTATTGCAGCACCGCATTCGGCAGTGTGTTCATGCCAGGGCCGACCAGGAAAATCGTCATCTCGAGATTCTCGAACGAGATGATGAATGCAAACAGCGCGCCGGCCACGATACCGGGCCGCATCGCCGGCAAGGTGACGCGCCAGATCACCGACCATGGGCGCGCGCCCAGGCTGGCGGCCGCCTCCTCGGCGGAGCGGTCGTGGTTGGCGAGGCCGGCCAGGCAGAGCCGCACTACCCATGGCGTGGTGATCAGCACGTGCGCGGCGATCAGCATCGGCAGCGATCCGCTGAGCGGCGCGCCGGTGTTCTCCTCGACCCACACTGCGAACACGTAGATGCCGAGGCCGAGCGCCACTCCGGGCACGGTCAGCGGCGACAGCAGCAGCGTGCTGACCACGCCGCGGCCGCGGAAGCGGTAGCGGCTGAGGCCGATCCCGGCCGGCACCCCGGCCAGCAGCGCGCAGGCGGTCGCGACGAGGGCGATCTTCAAGCTGGTCCAGATCGGCCCGGCGAACTTGCCGAGGATCTGCCCGTACCAGGCCAGGGTGTAGCCGCGCGGCGGGAAAGCGAGGATCGATTCGTCGAACACGCTCAGGAACAAGGTCAGCAGCAGCGGCAACGCTACGAGCGCGGCGCCGACCACCAGCAACGCCCACCCAGCCCATTGCGCGATCCGTTCGGCCGTCGCGCCGGCGGGCGCGGTGCGGAGGCGCGCATCGGGGAGGGTTGCGGCGTCCACCCGCTACCCGGCCTCGTAGCCGAACGGATCGTCGACCGAATGGCAGGGCCGGGTGAACCAGCGCGGACCCTGCTCGGTCATGTAGATGATGTCCTCCAGCCGGACGCCGAACTCGCCGTAGATGCAGATCATCGGCTCATCCGAGAAGCACATGCCGGGCGCGAGCGGCGTCTTGTTGCCGCGCACCATGAACGCTTCCTCGTGCACGTCCATGCCGATGCCGTGGCCGGTGCGATGCGGCAGGCCGGGCACCTTGTAGCCGGGGCCGAAGCCGGCCGCCTCGATCACGGCCCGGGCGCCGCGGTCCACCGCCTCGCAGGGGGCGCCCAGCACCGCGGCGTCGAACGCGGCCTGCTGCGCCCGCTGCTCGAGGGTCCAGATCTCGTGCTGCCGCGGCGTCGGCTCGCCGAACACGAAGGTGCGGGTCATGTCGGAGCGGTAGCCGTGCACGAAGCCGCCGATGTCGATCAGCACCATGTCGCCCTCCTGCAACGTCTGCGGGTAGGGCACGCCGTGCGGATAGGCAGTCGCCTCGCCGAACTGCACGCCGCTGCCCGGCGTCGCGGCGCCAAGCTTCAGGTGAGCCTGGTCGACGAACGCCTTCACCTCGAGCGTGGTCATGCCGGGCGCC
The DNA here is from genome assembly GCA_963792675.1 of uncultured Alphaproteobacteria bacterium. GTDB lineage: Bacteria > Pseudomonadota > Alphaproteobacteria > Acetobacterales > Acetobacteraceae > JBBROS01. The sequence continues at coordinate 1,279,739 of CAWBWT010000002.1, read as the reverse complement.
AAGGCGCGGGCGGCCGCCTTGTGCACGGCCAGGGTGATGTCGTTGGCGCGCTGCATCAACGCGATCTCGGCCGCCGACTTCACCTGGCGGCAGGCGGCGGTGATGGAGCTGGCGTTGGCGAAGCCGAAGCTGTTGCCGGCTTTACGGAGGCCGTCGACGGTGAAGAATGGCGTGGCCGGGTCGATCGCGACGGTTCCGCTTTCGTAGCCCTTGCTGCGCACGGTCTCGATCACGAGCGCGGTCGGGTCCTCGTGCTCCTCCCAGCAGCGGATGTCGTCGCCGAAGCGCAAATAGGCGCGGGTTTTGGGCTCCTCGAAGGCCGGGCTCAAATAGGCGATCTCGCCTTCGGCCGGGATGACGGCGCCGTGCAGCCGCTCGGTCAGCTTGAGGCCGATGCCGGTGAAGTAGGCAAGGTTGGTCGAAGTATCCAGATAGAGCGCCTGCACGCCCTGCTCGCGCATCAGGCGTTGCGCCTTCTCGACGCGCTGCCGCAGCTCCGTCTCGCCGATCGGCTCGACGCCGTCCAGCATGGACGACATGCCGGCCAATTCGGCCGCGAAACTCGAACCACCCACGCCGATCGTCATTCCGCCCCGCTGATGCCAACCGATCCATGAACCGGCATCGGAGCGCGAGCGTCAAGCGGTTTGGACCCGCGTCACCGCCCGTGCCGCAGTCGTGCGTTGGGCGTCGTGCGTCGGACGTGGCGAGCCGGCAAACAACCGGTCGGGCAACGGCTGCGGGCGGCTCAGGCTCAGGCGGCCAGAGCGTCCGCGGACGTCGTCCGGGCCACGCTGCAAGACGCCACCGCGTCGCAAACGCGCTCGATGTCGGCGGCCCCCAGGTCTTGCCAGAACGGCAGGGCGATCGCGCCGCGGGCCAAGGTTTCGGTGATCGGCAGCGCCTCGCGCGGGCAGCCGGCAAACGCCTCGTGCGCGTGGCAGCCGGCGCCCCATGGCCGCGCGGTGTCGATCCCGAGCATCGGCAGCATCGCGATCCCGGGCAGGCGGTCGGCGGGCCAGATCACCTGCAGCCCGGCGGCAACCCAGCCCTGGCCGAAACCGGGAACCAGCCGGACGCGGGACGCGCGCAAGCCGCGCTCGAAGTGCCGCGTCACCGCGGCCCAGCGCGCCCTCGTTTCATGCCAGGTGTCGAGCCCGGCCAGCCCGGCCGCGGCAGCGTATTCGGCAATCCTGCCGTTCAATCCGGGCCGTGCTAAATCTTGGCTGTGGTCCCGGCAGTGATCATGGCGGGGCCGGGCATCGAGGCTGCCGAGGCGGGCGATGCGGTCGAGCCACTCGGCATCGCGGCAGAGCACAGCGCCCCCCTCCCCCATCCCGAACGCCTCGGCGGCATGCAGGCTGACGATCAGCGGGCAATTGCCGAGCGTCATGGGACCGCCGACGCGGAGCGTGTCGAAGGCGGCGGCGGCGTCGATCACGACCGGGACACCGGTCAAGCCGCGCACCTCGTCCCAGACGGCAAGGTCCGTCGGCGCGCCGAACGGGACGGCGACCAGGATCGCGCCGACGCCGGGCTGCCGCGCCAGGGTAAGCACGGAATTGGGATCGAGCGTCCAGGTGCCGGGCTCCACATCGACGAAGTGCGGCTGCAGACCGGCCGCGCATACGGCGGCGGCAGTCCCGGCCGCAGCCCAGGCCGGCATCAGGCACCGCGAGCCCGGCGCGGCACCGCTGGCGAGCAAAGTCAGGGTGATCGCCAGGGTGCCGTTCGCCACCAGCGCCAGCTCGGCCTTCGGGAGCCCCCAATGCTGCGCCAGGCGCGCGCGCAGCCGATGCGCGAGCGGGCCATCGTCGCTGTAGCGGCCGTTGGCGTCGATCTCATGCAAGTACGGCATGATCCGGGCGGCGGCAGGCAGGCGCGGCCTCGCCAGCGGGATGACGGTGTTGGTCAATCTTCGGCTCCGATCTGCCAGTGCAGCGAGCCGATCGTGCCTGCTAGAAATGAAAGCGCGCTTAACGCAAACCGTTACCCCTGCTGGGCCGGGCTTCGCGGCATGGCGAGGAACGCCTCGACGATGTGGTGGAAGATCTTGTGGCTGCGGCTCACGATCACCGAATGGGCTGCGCCGGCAACGACCGAAAGCTGGCGGTCGCCGTTCGGCAGCTTGGCGTAGAACGCCTGCAGGTCCTCCAGCGTCGAGATGCCGTCGTACTCGCCCTTGGCCAGCAGCACCGGACACAGCACCCGCAGCGGATCCACCACCGGCAGGTGGGCGGTCATGTCGAGATATGTGCCGGTCGGCACGGTGTCGCCGTTGACGATCTCCTTCTCGACGAAGGCTTGCACCACGTCGGGGTCGGTGGTGCCCGGATGGTCGCGGGTGAAGATGCTTTCCAGCATGTCGCGGCCGCGCGGACGGCGGTTGTGGGTGCGGAAGAACTCGGTCTGCTCGGCGCGCTTGCCGAGCGTCGGCGACCCGGCGCCGGTGTAGGTAAACGCGGCCAGCACGAGCCGGCCCATACGCTCCGGATGCGCCATGGCGAAGGCGGCCGCACGCAGGGCGCCCGAGGATTTACCGAGCAGATGCATGGTGGGCTGCCCGGTCTCGCGGGTGATGAGGTCGGTCGCCACGGAAAGGTCGGCCACGCCGCTGGCGATGTCGGAATTGGCCTCGGTGCGGGTGGAGCGGCCGTAGCCCTCATGGTCGAGCGTCCAGACGTCGTAGCCGAGCCGGGCGAAGACGTTCATCAGCGAATAGTCGTCATCCGGGCCATGGCCGGGCACGGCAAGGTCGAAGCTCGCCAAGGCCGCCGGCGAGGAACCATGCACCAGCAGCAGCACGGGTCGCGGCGCGTCGCCGGGCGCCGGGGCGCCGGCGCGCTTGCGATACATCGCCAGCCGGATGTCCTGGCCGTCTCGGCGCTTGATGGCCCAGTAGCTCGCGGCCCACAGGCCGGCCGGCGCTTCGGGCGCGGGCAGGTCGGCGGCGCCGCCTACCGCCAGCGCGGCGCCCGCGACGAGGGTGGCCCGCATCAGATCGCGCCGAAACGCCGTTGCCCGTGTTGCCATGAGACCGCTTCCCGAGTGTTGCTTTGGCCCGATGATAGGGCCCAGCCGGGCGGGCGTGGCAAGTGGCTTGACGGTGACGCGGCGCAGAACCGCCGCGTCACCGTCCGTGCGTGACGAACCGTTACTTGATCGTGCCGTTGAAGCCGGCCGGGGTAAAGCCGCCGCCGCCGGTCGTCCCGGCGTAGACGATGTTGAGCACTTCCGTCGTGGAGCGGCGGAACGCGAGTGACGCCGAATCGGCGGCAACCGCGTTGTAGTTGAGCCCGGGGATGGTGATGCCCTGTTCCTTGCCGCCCCCAAGAGCAGCGCGCACGCCGGAGATGGCGTTGGCGGCAACCCCGGCGCCGATATTGGCCAGCAGCGTGCGGATGCTGCCGGCATGGTAGGCCTCGACCGCAAGGATGCCGCCGGCCGCCTCGAGGTAGTCCTTGTTGGTGATGAGGCGGGCAGCGCCGGCATAGGCGGTGACGCCGACATCCTCGAACACGAAGGCGCCGAGCAGGAAGCTGACGTCGTCGGCGAATGGGTTGAACGTCTGGGAGGCGGTGATCAGTCCGGCCGCCTTGGCCAGTGCGGTGAAGGTGTCGGTGAAGTTGATCGCCGGCCGGGCGACCGCGGCCGATCCGAGCGCCGCGCGGAGGAACCGGACATGGGTCTGCTCGTCGACAGTCAGGCGCTGCGCGTAAGCCTGAATGGCGTTACTGCGGAACGGCACCTGGGCGCCGCCCACCACGCCGCCGAGGGTGCCGGTCCCTGTAGTGTCGGCGGCGGCGAGGCCCTGGCCGGTAAAGGCGCGAAGGTAATACTCGGCCTCGATGTATTCGAGGTTGAGCGCGAAGTTGAGGATGTCGGCATCGGTGACGGTCTGGGCATCGGCAGCGGTCGTGCTGGCCGCGAGGCCGCCGGCCGCGAGCGCGCCGAGGGCGACCGCGCCCGCAGCCCCGGCGCCGATACGGCTGAACACACCGCGACGATCAAGGCCCGCTCGCGCGGGTTGAGTGGACGTTGTTTCGGACATTTACTTACTCCCGGCCGCCGTCCGGGCTCGAGAACCATGCCGACCGCCGGCCTGATCCCGCACCATCTCGGAAGCCACGCCCCCATTACTGCGGAGTTCCTGATACGGATGCGGACCGATTTAACGTTATGCGTTCGTCGCGGCAGTTGTGATGGGCGGAACGGCAGCGCGGGTCCAAGCGCGGGCCAGGCGCCGGCCGGCCCGGATGGTCGGACGCTCGACCAGCAGGTGGATCACGGTCGAGACCGCCAGCAGCGCCGGCACGGTGACGGCCAAGGCCAGGCCATAGCCGAGATGGGCGCCGACCATCAGCGCGCGCAGCAGCGAGTAGCCGAGCAGCGAGTGGACGACGTAGAACGGAAAGCTGATGGCCGCCATCGCGTCGAGCGCCCGGTTGGGCCGGATCCGGCGGCGCACGGCATACAGCAGCGCGAACAGCAGAACCGCCGCATAATAATTGAGGGTGACGACCGGAAACTGGTCGCGGAACACCCCGAGCCGCCAGGTTTCAGTGAACAGCCCCAGCAGGACCGCTACCAGCCCGACCAGGCGGGCGGTCGAAAGCAGGCCGCGCAAGTGAAAGTTGAAGGCGACGCCGATCAGCATGAACGTCAGGCACACCGAGTGGCTGCTGAAGGTGTAGCTGAGCGTGCTGAGCGGCGCCGCGATGTCGCCGACCAGGCCTGCCGCCAGTGCGGCGTTGCCGGCCAGGATCGCGAGCGCCGTCGCCAGCAGCGCGGCGACGCTGCCGCGCCGGATCCACGGCAGCAGCAGCATCGCCAGCAGGTAGAACTTGAGTTCGACCGAAAGGGTCCAGTTGACCAGGTCGATGCTGGGTACGCCGACCACATCGTAGATCAGCAGCGCGTTGGCGAGGATGGCGCTCGCGGTCCAGCCGAACGGACGCTGCCAGGCTACCGATGCGCCGGCGAGCACCGCCATCTCGAACAGCAGCGCGGCGATATAGGTCGGGTAAATGCGCAGCAGCCGGGCGCATGCGAAACTCGGCCGTCCCTGGGTTTCGAGCGAGATCGGGATCACCAACCCGCTGATGAGAAAGAACAAGGCGACGCCGAATGGCCCGAAATTGAACCAGGGAAACCGGAACAGCGAAACGATGGCGGGCGGCGCCACCGCAGGCGCCGGCGAAAAGGTCACCAGGCTGACGACATCGGGGATCAGCCAGTAAACCCCGACCAAATGGGACGCAGCCACCGACAAAGCGGCGACCCCGCGCAGCTGGTTGGCAAACTCGATCCGGCCGCCGGTGCCGCGCCCAACTGCACGCCCGACCGCTGCATGCCCGGCAGCGGCGTCGCTCACGCGGGCGGCGCCAGCACGACGTCGGAGGCCGACAGCGCCGCAAGCAACCTGCACCAGCGCTCGCCCACTGCGGCCCAGTCATGGGCGCCGAGCCATTCCCGCGCGGCCTCGACGACCGCTGCCCGCGCGGCCCCGTCGCGCAGCAGCCGGTCGAGCCCCGCCGCGATCTCCTCCGGCGTGCTGCCCGGCAGGCGGACCGTGGCGCCCTCCGCCTCGTCGAACAGCGGCAGCGGCGTGACCGCCACCGGAACGCCGGCCCCCAGCGCCACGCGCAAGGCGGCGCTGGAGCCCTCCTTCGAGCGCTGGTAGGGCAGGACGACGACATCGCAGGCGTGCAGCAGCTCGAGCGAAGCGGTCCGCTCGAGGAAGTCGGTGTGGAACTCGACCGCGTCGCCGAGCGCTGCGGCCGCGTCACGCGCGGCGGCGATCTCGGCGGCCGAGTCCGGCAGCGGATACTCGGCGTTGACCAGGCGGAGGCGTGCGAGCGGCCAGGCGCGGCGGAGGATCCGCACCGCCTCGATCAGCTGCGGGATGCCCTTGCCGGGAAGGAAGAAGCCGTAGCAGCCGAGCAGCACCGGGCGGTCAGGCGCGAGCGACCGTGACGGCGGCGCCGGTTCGCGGCGGATCGGCGCCATGCGGGATCAGCGTCGCGACGTCGCCGAGGCCGAGCCCGACCAGCGTCTCGAGGTCGCGCAGCGTGTGCACGACGACGCGCGACGCGCGACGGAGGGCGTTGGCCGCGGCGGTCCGCACCGGCTCCGCCGTGTCCGCCAGATCCTGCGTGTTGTGCAGCGTCACGCACAGCACCCGGCCCAGCAGCGCCGGTTGCCGCAGCAGCGCCGGCAGGTGCGCCCAGGGCACCAGGCCGGGCTGATGCTGCAGCACCACGGCCCGCGGGTCGGCGCGCAGGATCGCACTCATCAGGCCGAGGTGGCTGCCGTCGTCGGCGACGCGCCAGCTCGGCCGCACGTCGTGCCGGCCGGGCGCCTCCGATACCGTGGTACGGACGTCGGCGAACACGGTGGCGGACACGTCCGGCATGGCGTCGAGCAGGTGACGCGCATACTCGGCAATGCCGCAGCGCACCTCCCAGGTGGTGATCCAGCCGACCGACAAGGCCGCGGGCGACGGCGGTGGCGGTGGCGGTGGCGCCAGCAGCAGGTCGGCGGCGAACTCGGCGATACGGTCCACCACCGGCCGGCCGTCGATGTCGAACGGCGCGGCGAGGTGGCGGCCGGCAGCGACCGCCTCGCGCAGCGCGGCGACAAGGTCGTCGCAGTCCGGTTCGGCCCAAAGCGAAAACGGCGTCGCCAGGTGGCTGCCCGACGGCGCCGGCCGGTAGCGGAGCAGCCGGACGTCGCCGGGCGGCCGGTCGGCGACGAAATCGAGGTGCCCGCCCCATCCGGTCAGGATCACCGGCAGCCCGGCGGCCAACGCTTCGGCGGCGACCAGGTTGAAGCCTTCGCCGCGGCTCGGCAGCACCACCGCGTCGGCCTCACGGAACAGCGCCAGCAGCTCCGAGCCGGTGATGTCACGGTCGATCAGCTCGACCGGCGCGAGGTCCGGATCCAGCGCGTTCAGCCGGGCCAGCTCGGCGGCAACGGTGTTGTGCGGGTTGGGAAAACCCTTGATCACCAAGCGGACGTCGTCGCCGCGCCGGAACGCGGCGGCGTAGGCGGCCAGCAGCACGTCCACCCCCTTGCGCGGGAAGCAGGACGAGACGTGCAGGAACGTGAACGGACCGGTGCGGCCGGCGGCGGCGCGCTCGGCCCGGAGCGCCCGGAACGCCTGAAGGCGCGGCGCCTGGCCGACCACCCGGACCGGCACACGCAGCCCGGAGTCCAGCAGCGCCTTGGCCACCGCCCGGGTCGGCGCGAGCACGCCGCGGAACCGCGTGCTCAGCGTCTCGATCGTGGCCGCCGGGATCAGGCTTTCCTCCCAGAAGAACAGCGCCAAGGCGGCGTCGCCGGGCTCGGGCGGGACCCAGACCGGGTAGTGCTGGCTGATCGTGACGTGCGGCGCGGACGCCGGCGGCGGCCGGGCGAGCAGCGGGCGGATGGCGTCGCGCTGCTCGGCCGGGATACGGTGGACGTCGGTGGTGACCTCGCCCTCCACCGGCACGAGGCGGACGGCGCCGGGGCGCACGGCGTCGATCGCGAGCGCGAGCTGCCGGTTGATCTCGGCCAGGCTGTAGGTGCCGTTGACGTGGCCGGCCACGGTGATGCGCAGATTGGCGGCGAGCGCCGCGCGCAAGCCGGCATCGACCGGGCGGGCGGCGCCGGCGGCGGCAAGCGCCTCCACCAGCATCGGGATCTGCCGCGGCAGCGCGAAGCGGTCGACTGCGGCGCGTTGGGCGGCGGCCAGGGCACGGCGCCGCTCCGGATCTCGCGCCAACGCCAGCATGGCCGCCGCCGCAGCCGCCGGCGCATCGTCGGGCAGCAGCCCGTCCGGGTTCGCGCCCAGCGTGTAGCCGACGGCGCCGGCCGCGACCGCCAGCACCGGCACGCCGTTGGCGGCGGCTTCGACCAAGGGCACCCCGAACCCTTCGTGCCGGCTCAGCGACACGTATAGGTCCGCCTCGGCAAGATACCGGCGCAACTCCTCGTCGCTGACAACGCCGGTCAGCTCGATCGTGCCGGGCTCGAAACCCTGCCGGTTCACCCAGGCGAGCAGGTCGGCGGCATAGGCGTCGTCGCCGCGGCGCCCGACCAGGACCAGGCGGCACGGGCCGCCGTGCTGGCGCCGGAACCGGGCAAACGCCTCGGCGAGTGCCATCTGTCCCTTGGCGGCGGAAATGCGCCCGACGAACAGGACGGTGAACGCGGCGGCCGGGCGCCGCTGCAGCCGGCCGGCAAGCATCGCGTCCAAGTCGAACAGCAAGGTGCAGGTGGCGACGTTGCCGAAACCAGCCTGCAGCAGCTCGAAGCTGTTCAGCTCGCTGTCGCCCAGCGCCGCCGCCATGCCGGGACGCAGGGCATGGAGCTGCTCACGTCCGACCCGAGCCATCTGCTGCAGGAACGAGCCGTCGTCGAGCAGCTCGGCGGGGGTGATGTTGTGGTAGATCAGGATCTTGCGCACCGGCAGCGCCAGCACCTGCTCGATTGCGTCATGACCCATCGAATGGCGGACGATCAGCACGTAGCGCTCGTGCTGCGGCAGCTCGTCGAGCCCGTGGATGTCGTCGCCGAGCCCGGGGGCGCGGTGCCGGGCGAAGATGCGGCTGTCGTAGCCGAGCCCGCGCAGCACCCGCCGGGTCAGCAGCATGGCGTTGGTAATAGCGTCGCCGGGCGCGGCGCCGGAATGGAACTGGTGCACGGCGCGGCATGGCGCCGGCGCGACCGGCGCTTGCGGCGGCGGCATGGCGGGCGTCGGCCCGGGGTCCGGTTGCGGATTGCCCGACGGCATGCCCGGCTCGGCGCCCTGGCCGCGCCGGCTGGCAACCCGGCGCAACGGCTCCGTCACCCGCCAGGACGTGCTGCGCCGCATCGCCTCGAGCCAGGCGGCGGCTTCCAGACGCGCCTGCTCGGCGGCATTGGCGCGGGCAATCGCGTCCTCGGCGACGCGGATGGCATGCTGCGCCTCGGCGGTCACCTGCACGGCGTCGCGCTCCAGCCGGCCGATGATCTCGTAGCGGGCTTCGGCCAGGGCCCGCATGCGCGCCGTTTCCACGCTGTTGCGCGCCAGGCGCAGGTAGGCGCCCTCGATGCGGTCCTCGGCAATCGCGGCCCGCAGCTCGAGCGCCGCGGCCTCGCGCTCGGCGGCGGCGGCGCGGCTTTCGGCCCCGTGCAGCCGGCGCGCCCACTCGGTGTCGGCGGCGCGGATGAAATCGTCGAACACGTTGGGCGGGGTGGCGAAATGCCGGGCCAGCGCGTCGTGGCGCTCGGACGCGACATAGAACCGGTTGAGGCCGTCGAACCACACGAAACGGTAGGCGGCGTCCAGCAGCAGCGGCTCCCACCCGGCATGGGTCGGCACGGTCGACATCGGCGCGGTAGCCTCGACCAGCACGATCCAGGGCCGGTAGCGGGCGAAGTCCGCGCCTTCGAGCACCGCCCGCTCCGCGCCCTCGACGTCGATCTTGAGGAAATGGATCTCGTCCGGCGCGTGCGCGTCGCACACCGCGGCCAAGGTGTCGGTCGCGACAGCCACGGCCCGCAGCTCGATCCCGAGCGCGCCGTAGCGGGCGGGCGCGCCGGCGTCGAGGGTCGAGAGCCCGGTCTCGGCACCGGCCGCTTCGAACAGCTCGGCCGCGCCGCGGGCCACGCCGAGGGCGAGGCGGAGGTTCACGTCGCGCGTCCGCGCGGCGGCCAAGCGGCGGAAGGCGCCTTCCGCCGGCTCGACGTTGATGCCGCGCCAGCCGCGATCGTAGAAGGCGCGGGTCACGGAGTTGGTGTCGGGATGCGACGCGCCGACGTCGATGTAGAAGCCGGTCGGCAGATGGCCCAGCGCGCGCCACAGCAGCACGTCCTCGAAGTTCTGGGCATAGGAGACGAACGTCATTGCCGGCCCTTCTACAGCAGGGCCGCCGAGGTTGCCCAGGCAGGCCGGCGGGGGTAGCAGCGCTCCATGGTGGGCATCCTCGACCGGCTTCTCCGTCGCAACTCCGAGCCTCCGGCGGCCGCCGTGATGGAGGCCGACCCCTCGCTTACGACCGAGGACGACGTGCGGATGTGCTTCCGACTGCTGCTGGGGCGGCTGCCGAACCCGGAGGAGTGGGTGGGCCATGCGGCGCAGGCTGGCCAGGCGCTGGGGCCAGTGGTGGCGGGCTACATCAACAGCCTCGAATTCGCCCGCCGCAACCTGCTCCGGCCCGACCCGGCGTCCGTGCCCGGCGTCGCCCAATGCGACGGCTTCCGCATCTACGCATCGGCCGCCGACCCGCATGTCGGGCGGCACGTGATCGCCAACGTGTTCGAGCCGGAAGTCGCGGCCGCCTTCCGCCAGGTGCTCCGGCCCGGCATGGCGGCGGTCGATATCGGCGCCAATATCGGCTTCTTCACCATGCTGTCCGCGTCCCTGGTCGGCGCGTCCGGCGCCGTGCTGGCGGTCGAGCCCAACCCGGAGAACGGCCGCATGATCGAGGCCAGCCGGCGCTTGAACGGGTTCGCCCAGGTCACGCTGGCGCAGGTGGCGGCCGGGCGCGCGTTGGGCGTGCTGGTGCTCAACACCACGCACAGCAACGGAACCACCTCCGATCCCGGCGACGAACCCGGCCTGCTGCTGCAGGCGCGCACCGTGCCCTGCGTTCCCGTGGACGCGCTGGTTGCCGCGGCCTGGCCGGCTGGGCGACGGGTGGGGTTGCTGAAGGTGGATGTGGAGGGGGCGGAGTTTAACGCCCTGCTCGGCGCCCAGAGCGTGATCGGACGCGACCGTCCGGCGATCGTCAGCGAGTTCAGCCCGACCTTCATGCCCGGCATCTCCGGCATCGATGGGCCCGGCTACCTGCGCTGGCTGCATGCGCAGGGCTACGCCGTGTCCATCCTCCGCCCGGACGGACCACCGCTCGCCGCCGGGCAGGAGGTCGAGCCGGTCATGCAGGAATTCCAGCGTCGCAACGCCGACCACCTCGACCTGCTGGCGGAACCGCTGCACCCCGCCTGAACGTCGGGTCAGGCGCTCCGAGGGTCGATCACCAACCCCTCGTCCGGCCGCAGCGTGATCCGTCCGCCGACCGCAGCGCCCAGCCGATCCCGGTGCGTGGCCGCCACCACCAAGCCCGCGGCGGCGTCGAACTCGACCGCGTCATGCGCCAGGTTCAATGCCACCACCAGGCGGTCGTCGCCGTGGCGGCGCTCATAGGACAGCGCGCTGCCATCCGCGCGAACGGAGGCGACCGCGCCTTCCGACAGCGACCCGCGCGCCCGCCGCAGGGCCAGCAGCTGGCGGTGCAGCGACACCATCGAATCGGGGATCGCCGTACTGCTGCGAGAGCGGCACGTCGGCGCCGATCGGCAGCCACGGGGTTCCGGTCGTGAACCCGGCGCCGGGCTCGCCGGTCCAAGGGAACGGCGTCCGCACCGGGTCGCGGCCGAGGCCAAGCCCGGGTTGGCGCAGCTCGCCGGGGTCGCGGACCGCCTCGGGCGGGATCGGCGTGTCCACCATGCCGAGCTCGTCGCCCATGTAGAGCGTCGGCGTGCCGCGCAAGGTCAGCAGCAGCATCGCCGCGACCCGCGCCTGCGCCGGGCCGACCCGGCTGGCGATGCGTGGCCGGTCGTGATTGCCCAACACCCAGTTCGGCCAGGCGCCCGGCGGCAGCGCCGCCTCGTAGCGGCGGATCAGCTCGGCCACCGCGCCCGCCGACCACTCCGGCAGCAGCAGCAGGTGGAAGTTGAACGGCAGGTGCGCCTCGTCCAGCCCGGTGCCGTAATAGGTCACCAGCCGATCGACCGGCAGGTAGATTTCGCCGATCAGCACGCGGCCGGGGAACTCGTCCGACACGCCGCGCATGGCCCGCACTACCTCGTGCACCTCGGGCCGGTCGGCGGTGTAGAGCGGCAGCAAGCGGTCGTGCGGCGGCAGCCCGGGGCGCCAGTCCGGGTTGAGCGGATTGTCGCGATACTGGTCGTCCTTGATCATCATCCACAGCACATCGACCCGGAACCCGTCCACGCCGCGCCGCATCCAGAACCGCATTGCCTCGAACAGGGCCGCCCGCACCTCCGGGTTGCGCCAGTTGAGGTCGGGCTGAGTCGGCAGGAACGAGTGATAGTAGTACTGGCCGCGTTCTTCGTCCCACGTCCAGGCGGCGCCGTTGAAGTTGCCGAGCCAGTTGTTCGGCGGACCGCCACCCGGGGCGGCATCCCGCCACAAATACCAGTCCGCCTTGCCATCCGCGCGCCGCCGGCTCGCCTCGAACCAGGGATGCTTGTCCGAGCTGTGGTTCGGCACGAAGTCGAGGATTACCTTGAGCCCGAGCGCATGCGCCCGCGCCAGCAGCGCGTCGAAGTCGGCCATCGTGCCGAATAGCGGGTCGATGCCGCAGTAATCGGCCACGTCGTAGCCGAAATCGGTCATCGGCGACGGGAAGATCGGCGAGATCCATACCGCGTCCACGCCGAGCCAGGCGAGGTGTTCCAAGCGCCCGGTGATGCCCCGCAGGTCGCCGACGCCGTCCCCGTCGCTGTCGGCGAACGAGCGCGGATAGACCTGATACACCACGCCGCGCTGCCACCAAGCCAAGCTCATCCCGCGCCCTCCCCCAAGCGCGACACAACGCGCGCATCCGGGCATTGTTCACCGGAGCGATGCGGGAGCCGGGCGTGATCAACGACCTCTGGTACAAGAACGCCATCATCTACTGCTTGTCGGTCGAGACGTTCATGGACGCCAACGGCGACGGCGTCGGCGACTTCCAGGGACTGGTCCGGCGCCTCGACTACCTGCAGGGGTTGGGCATCACCGCGATCTGGCTGATGCCGTTCCAACCTTCGCCGCAGCGCGACGACGGCTACGACATCAGCGACTATTACGGCGTCGACCCCCGCTACGGCACGCTCGGCGACTTCGTCGAGTTCACCCACGGCTGCAAGCAGCGCGGCATCCGGATCCTGATCGACCTCGTGGTGAACCATACCTCGGACCAGCATCCCTGGTTCCAGGCGGCCCGGCGCGACCCGGAGTCCAAGTATCGCGACTGGTACGTGTGGTCCAAGAAGCGGCCGCCGCACGCCGAAAGCGGCATCGTCTTTCCCGGCGTGCAGACCTCGACCTGGACCCGCGACCCGGTCGCCAAGCAGTACTACTTCCACCGCTTCTACGAGTTCCAGCCCGACCTCGACACCGCCCACCCCGCCGTGCAGGCGGAGATCCTGAAGATCATGGGCTTCTGGCTGCAGCTCGGCGTGTCCGGCTTCCGAATGGACGCGGTGCCGTTCGTGATCGCCGAGAAAGGCCCCGGCGTCACCAAGCCCAAGGAACAATACGACATGCTGCGGACGTTCCGCGAGTTCCTGCAATGGCGCCGGGGCGACGCGGTGATCCTGGCCGAGGCCAACGTGCTGCCCGAAACCGACCTCGAATATTTCGGTGACGACGGCGAGCGGCTGCAGCTGATGTTCAACTTCCAGGTCAACCAGAACCTGTTCTATGCCCTGGCGGCCGCCGACACCGGGCCGCTGCGCCGGGCGCTCGCCGCCACCGAGCCGCGGCCGGCCACCGGGCAATGGGCGATGTTCCTGCGCAACCATGACGAGCTCGACCTCGGCCGTCTCACCGACGGGCAGCGCCGGGCGGTCTTCGCCGCCTTCGGCCCGGACCCGGACATGCAGCTCTACGACCGCGGCATCCGCCGCCGTTTGGCGCCGATGCTGCAGGGCGACCGGCGCCGGATCGAGCTCGCCTACAGCCTGATGCTGACCCTGCCGGGCACCCCGGTGATCCGCTACGGCGACGAGATCGGCATGGGCGACGACCTCGGCTTGCCGGAGCGCACCGCCGCCCGCACCCCGATGCAGTGGTCCGACGAGAAGCATGGCGGCTTTACCGCCGGCGACGTTCCCGTAGTCCCGGTCATCAGCGGCGGCCCGTATGGCTTCGAGCACGTCAACGTCGCCGAGCAACGGCGCGACCCAACCTCGATGCTGAACTGGACCGAGCGCATGCTGCGGATGCGCAAGGAGCTGCCGGAGGTCGGCTGGGGCACCTTCGCCGTCCTCGAGACCGATCCGGAGTTCCTCGCCATCCGCTACGACTGGCGCAACAACTCCGTGCTGGTCCTGCACAATCTCGGCGCCGTGCCGAAGGAGGTCCGGTTCGCGCCGGGCGCGCATGGCTCGCACGACGGCACCGCTGGTCAACCTGCTCTCGGACCGGCACAGCAGCCCCGGCTCGGACGGCATGCATCGCGTGCTGATGGAACCCTACGGCTATCGCTGGTTTCGCGTCGGCGGGCTCGACTACCTGCTGCGGCGGACGGAGGCCTGACCCACGCGGTCCGCACTTGCTTTCGGCGGCCTTCGAACCGACCTTCGTAACATGGCCCAGCTCTCCGTTCTCGACCTCGCCCCCGTCCCCGAAGGTGCGACCGCACGCGATGCGCTGCTGCGCGCCCGCGACCTCGCACGCCACGCCGAGCGCCTGGGCTACCGGCGCTACTGGCTGGCCGAGCACCACAATATGGTCGGCATCGCCAGCGCCGCCACCGCGGTCGCGATCGGCTTCGTCGCCGGCGGCACCAGCACCATCCGGGTCGGCGCCGGCGGGATCATGCTGCCGAACCACTCGCCATTGGTGATCGCCGAGCAGTTCGGCACGCTCGCCACCCTCTATCCCGGCCGCATCGACCTGGGCCTCGGCCGCGCCCCCGGCACCGATCAGCGGACCTGGCGCGCCCTCCGCCGCGACCCGGCCGCATCGGACCGCTTCCCGCAGGACGTGCTGGAGCTGCAAGCGCTGCTCGGCGACCCGGCGCCGAACCAGGCCATCCACGCCGTCCCCGGCGAGGGCACCCACGTGCCGCTCTGGATCCTCGGCTCCTCCACCTTCGGCGCCCAGCTCGCCGCCCATCTCGGCCTGCCTTACGCTTTCGCCTCGCACTTCGCCCCCGACGCCCTGCCCTACGCGTTGCAGGCCTATCGCGAGGGGTTCCGCCCCGGGGAGATCGAGCGCCCGCACGCGATGGTCGGCGTCAACGTGATCGCCGCCGACACCGACGCCGAGGCCCGCCGCCTGTTCACCTCGCCGCAGCAGAGCTTCGCCAACATGTTCCGCGGCGCCCGAGGCAAGCTGCCGCGGCCGATCGACGACATCGAGACCTACTGGACGCCGATGGAAAAGGCGCAGGCCTCGTCCATGCTCGCCTGCTCGATCGTCGGCGGCCCCGAGACGGTGCGCGCCGGGCTCGAGCGGCTGCTGGCCGAGACCGGTGCCGACGAGCTGATGGTCGCCGCCGCCATCCACGACGGCGACGCCCGGCTGCGCTCCTACCAGATCCTGGCCGAGGTGAACGCGCAGCTGGCGCCGCAACGCGCCGCGGCGTGAGCGCCGGGCCGACCCTCCACACGGTCGGCTACGAGAAGGCGGCGCTCGACCCGTTGGTCGAGACGTTGCGCACGGCCGGCGTGAAGCGGGTGATCGATGTGCGCGACCTGCCGCTGTCGCGACGGGCCGGGTTCTCCAAGACTCCGCTCAGCTTGGGGCTCGCCGAGGCCGGGATCGCCTACACGCACCTGCGCCCGCTCGGCACCCCGCCCGAGGGCCGCGAGGCCAACAAGCGCAAGCAGTGGCCGCGTTTTTGGGAGATCGTCGAAACCTCGCTGCACACCCCCGAGGCGCAGCACGCCCTGCACCAGGCTGCCGGACTCGCCTTGGAGTTGCCGTGCTGCCTGCTCTGCTACGAGGCCGACCCGCACGTCTGCCATCGGCTCCGCGTCGCCCAGTTGATGTGCGAGGCGCACCCGTTCACCGTCTCTCATCTCTGACGTGGGACGGCCAGCCGTGGACCTGACCTGGTTTTTCGACCCGATCTCCCCCTTCGCCTATCTCGCCCTCCCCGACATCGAGCGACTCGGCCGGGCTCATGCGATCACCTACCGCCCCATCGTATTTGCCGCCGTGCTCGCTCATTGGGGTCAACTCGGCCCGGCCGAGATCCCGCCCAAGCGCGTGCATACCTACCGGCATTGCCAATTTCTCGCCGAACAGTCCGGCGTCCGGTTCCGCTTCCCCCCGGCGCACCCGTTCCGGTCGCTCGAGGCGCTGCGCCTGCTCGCCGCCCTCGACGCCGCGCCCGAGGCCGCCCGCATTGTGATGGATTTCGTCTGGGCCGAGGGCCGCGACCCCTACGAGGAACGCGACGCGCTCGCCGCGCGCCTGACCGCCGAACCCTACGAAGCCCTGGTCGAGCGCACCGGTGCGAAGGATCGGCTGCGCGCCTGGACCAACCAAGCCATCGCCGCCGGCGTGTTCGGCGTGCCGACGCTGGCGGTCGGCGACGACCCGTCACCCGACCTGTTTTGGGGGGCCGATGCGATCCCGATGGCGCAGGCCCGCCTCGCCGATCCCGGCCTGCTGCACACGCCCGAGATGGAACGGCTCGCGACGCTGCCCAGCACGGTCGCCCGCCCCTGACCCGGCGTCTCTACTCGGCGTAGATCATCTTGCGGGTCATGCCGCCGTCCACCACGAACTCGGCGCCGGTCACGAAGCCCGATTCGGGCCCGACCAGCCAGGCCACCATGGCGGCCACGTCCTCGACTCGGCCAACTCGTCCGGCCGGGTGCTGCGCGTGGTCCTCGGGCCGCAGCACCTCGCCGCGCACGTCGATCCAGCCGGGGCTGACGACGTTGGCCCGCACCTCCGGCCCCAGGCTCACCGCCAGCGCATGCGTCAGCGCCAGCAAGCCGCCCTTGGACGCCGCGTAACTCTCGGTGTCGGGTTCGCTCATATGCGCCCGGGTCGAGGCGATCGTCACCACGCTGCCCCGCGCCGCCCGCAGCAGCGACTCGGCGGCACGGACCAGCAGGAACGTCGCGGTGAGATTGGTGGCGAGCACCGCCGACCACTCCGCCAGGGACAGGTCGCGCAGCCGTTTGCGGATCATGAACCCGGCGTTGCTCACCAGCGCGTCGAGTCGCCCGTGCTCACGCCCGAGCGCGCCGACCATGGCCTCGACGGCGGCCGGGTCGGAAACGTCGGCCGACACGCCCTGGACGCCGGCGAGGTCGACCGGCTCGCGGTCGGCCCCGACCACCTGCCAGCCGTCCGCAACCAGCCGGGCGGCCACACCGCGGCCGATTCCGCGCGCCGCGCCGGTCACGAGGGCCAAACGCTTATCGGCGAATGGCAACGGCCAGCCTCCTACCGGCGCCGCTGCGCTGCGCGGGCGGGTCGGTCCCGATTACGGTCGTTTGCAGGATCGTCACCTGCCATTATCGCGAGAACTGCTGAACCAATTCATTGTCGGCCAATACCGACCCAAATCGGCACGCGGCCCCACCCCGCGTGCCGTCCGCTTCACCTATGGACTACTTCTTGGCTTTGGCTTTGGGCTTGCCGGCCGCTTCGGCCGGGTTGAGCGCATCCTTCAGTTGCTTTGCCGGCGAGAACGCCAGCTTCTTCGATGCGGCGATCTGGATCGTCTCGCCAGTGGCCGGGTTGCGGCCAGTCCGCGCCTCGCGCGCCGCAACCTTGAACTTGCCGAAACCGGGGATCGAGACCTCATCGCCCTTCACGGCCGATTCCCGCATCGCCTCGAACACCGCTTCCACGACCTGCTTGGCCGTGTTCTTCGGCATGTCATGCTTGGAAGCGATATGATCAGCCATCTCTGTCACGTTCATCAGTCGTCCTTTCCTCGATTCGCCGAGCCGCACCTAACCCGAATGCAAAGCGCGTGTCACCATGCGGTCAAGCCGTAATCGCTTTTGCGCTGCGATATGGACCGTTTGGCCAATGACCCAGCAGAAACGCCTGTAGTGTATCGGTCCCGTCTTGGCTAGATCATCGCTCGACCAGGATAACGACCGGACACTGCCGGCCATGCCCGCCGCACCACACGGTCTCTGAAACGAGACGACCCGCCGGAGCCATCGCCTTGAATTCCATGATCCTCGCCGGCCGAACCGCCATCGTCACCGGCGCCGCCCGCGGCATCGGCGCCGCCATCGCCCGGCTGTTCGCCGCCCAGGGCGCGACGCTGGTGCTCGGCGACCTCGACGCCGCCGCCGTTGCCGGCCTCGCCTGCCAACTCGGCCCCGCGCATCAGGCCCTGCGCGCCGACGTCGCCGACCCGGCGGATGCGGAAGCGCTGGCCGAGCGGGCGATGGCCGCCACCGGCCGGCTCGACATCCTGGTCAACAATGCCGGACTCGGCCTCGACAAGCCGTTCATGGACACGACACCCGCCGACCTCGACCGGGTCATGCGCGTCAACCTCGCCGGCACGCTGCTGTGCAGCCAGGCGGCGCTGCGCCGCATGCTCCCGGCCGGCTATGGCCGCATCGTCAGCATCGCCTCCATCTCCGGCGGCCGCGGCAACATCGGCCGCGCCGCCTACGGCGCCAGCAAGGCGGCGGTCGAGCTGCTGACCCGGGTGATGACCGCGGAGCTCGCCGCGCCCAACATCACCTTCAATGCCATCGCCCCCGGCGCGGTCGAGACCGAGATGGCCGCCCAGATCCACACCCAAGCCACCCGCCGCGCCTTCCACGAGCGCACCCCGCAAGGCCGCTACGGCACGCCGGAGGAGGTCGCCGCCGCGGCGCTGTTCCTGTGCAGCGAGGCCGCCAGCTACGTGTGCGGCCACACCCTCAACGTCGATGGCGGGTTCGCCAGCGCCGGCCTGCTGCCCGCGCGCCCGCACAGCCCGGAAGCGGCGGCGAGCCCGGAAGGCGCGCCATGACCCGCCCGCCCGACGGCCGCTCCGCCCTGTCCCATCTCAAGGTCCTCGACCTGTCCCGCATCCTGGCCGGGCCCTGGGCCGCGCAGCTGCTCGGCGATTACGGCGCCGAGGTGGTCAAGATCGAGCGCCCCGGCACCGGTGACGACACCCGCGGCTGGGGCCCGCCCTGGACGCCCGACGCGGACGGCGAGCCCACCGACGACGCCGCCTATTTCCTGTGCGCCAACCGCAACAAGCGCAGCGTCACAGTCGACTTCACCAAGCCCGGCGGCCAGGACCTGATCCACCGCCTGGCTGCCGACAGCGACGTCGTCATCGAGAATTTCAAGGTGGGCGGCCTCAAGCCGTACCGGCTCGACTACGACAGCTTGCGCGCCATCAACCCCCGCCTGGTCTATTGCTCCATCACCGGCTTCGGCCAAACCGGCCCCTACGCGCCCCGGGCCGGCTACGATTTCCTGATCCAGGGCATGGGCGGGCTGATGTCGATCACCGGCCGCAGCGACGCCGAGCCCGGCGCCGGGCCGCAGAAGGTCGGCGTGGCCTTGACGGACGTGCTGACCGGCCTCTACGCCACGACCGCCATCCTGGCCGCGATCGCCCATCGCGACCGCACCGGCGAGGGCCAGCATATCGACGTCGCCCTGCTCGACGTGCAGGTCGCGAGCCTCGCCAATCAGGCGCTCAACTACCTCACCACCGGCGCGCCGCCGGTCAGAATGGGCAATGCCCACCCCTCGATCGTGCCGTATCAGGATTTCCCGACCGCCGACGGCGCCATGATCGTCGCCGTCGGCAACGACGCCCAGTTCGCCCGCCTCGCCGCCGCGGCCGGGCATCCTGAATGGGCGGCCGATGCGCGCTTCGCCACCAACCGGGCCCGGGTCGCCCATCGGGACGACTTCGTCGCCGCCTTCACGCCGGTGACACGCAGCCGCACCACGGCGGCGTGGATCGCCGCTCTCGAATCGGCCGGCGTCCCGTGCGGGCCGATCAACGACCTCGGCGAGGTGTTCGCCGACCCGCAGATCCAGGCGCGCGGGATGCGCATCGCCATGCCGCACGCCGCCGGAGCCGACGTGGCGTTGGTCGCGAACCCCGTGCGCCTGTCCGAAACCCCCACCAGTTACCGCCATGCCCCGCCGCTGCTGGGCGCCGACACCGAGGCGGTGCTGACCGAACGCCTCGGGCTCTCCCCAGATGACGTCGCCGGGTTGCGTCAAGCTGGCCTTGTGTGACACCGGCCCGTTTCCACCACAGCCCGTCTCTACCAACCGCGCAATTAAGATGTGTTGAACACACCCGAAAGCGTGTTAACGGGCCCGTTACCACGAGGACTCGTCCCAGCAACATGTCCAGCATAAAGCGTGCGCCGCTCGCTTGGAGGTTCATCGCCGCCCAAGACGTCCTGCTTTTCCTGCGCAGTGCCCGTTCCGACGCCAAGCTCGGCAGCATGATGGGCAAGGGCGCCACCCCCGCGGCAGCCTTCGATCGCCTTTACGCCGAAGCCGACGAGAACGATCCCTGGGCCTCGGAATCGCCGCGCTACCGCTACCAGCGCGGTAAGTACGACGGCATTGTGGCTCTCCTGCCCGACCGGCGGCGCTTCCGCAGCAGCCTCGACCTCGGCTGCGGCACCGGTCTGCTCTCGGGGCGCCTGAGGGACCATAGCGACGAAGTTCTCGGCCTCGACATCTCCGCCGTCGCCATCGGGCGGGCGCAGGCGCGCATCGCGGGTCAAGTTGGGATTGGCTTCGCGCAGGCCGACCTGCTGCACCTCGACCCGGCGCTCGACGGCCGCTTCGACCTCGTCGTCGTCGCCGATGCGCTCTACTATTTGCCGTCCGAGGCGCTGACCGACTCCGGGCTCAAGAGACTTGCCGCCCGCCTGGCCAGGCTACTTGCCCCAGACGGCATCCTGCTGCTGGCCAACCACTACTTTTCGGGGATGGACGGCGAGTCCCGACGCTCCCGGCGTATCCACGACGCCTTCACATGGTCGCCGGCCATGACCCTGCTTACTGCGCATCGACGTCCATTCTGGATCGCCAGCCTGCTCTCCCCGGGGTGATTGGCCGTGCGATGGTCGCTCGCGGGGCCGGCGGTCAGCGCTCCATCCGCTCCCCGGCCCGAACCGCGACTGGCAACCGATTCTGTTGGGGCGACAGCGGGCAGACATAGCGTATCGAGTAGGCGCAGGACGGGTTATAGGCGAAGTTAAAGTCCAGCACCGTCCGCCCGTCCACCGCGCCGAGGTCGGCGCTCTTGATGGTGTCGAGCAGGTAGCGCCCGCCGCCATAGGTGTCCGACCCGCTGGTCGCGTCGGCGAAGGGCAGGAACACGCCGCCGCAATAGCCCTGCATCCAATACAGCGTCAGCTCGCCGCCCAGCCGCGGCGCCAGCCCGACGGTGCGCCCGAACGGCCGCAGCCGCACCTGGCCGTCCTCGCCGGCCGGCAGGTCGAGCGGCTCGCCGTCCGCCGCCGCCACCTCCACCAGGAAGCGCATGGCCGGGTCGTAGTCGAAGAACGGCAGGCCCTCGAATTCCTCGGTGGTTTCCAGCGGCGACTGCACGTGGCTGCGGTAGAGCCCGTCGCGCACGCGGCGCCAATGCGCCCATGCGGCGGCCGGTTCGGGGTTCGCCCGCACCTGCGCGTACAGGTCGGCCACCTGCCGCCGCCAATCCCACAGCGTCTGCAACAGCGTTGCCTCCCGGCCCGTCTACGCCTGGTTCAACGCGATCAGACCGCGCCGGATTGCCCGGCCGCGCTCGATCTTGTCCTCGATATACGCCGCGTCGCCCCAGCGCACCGCCCGCCCCATCGCCTGTGCGTCCTCGGTGAAACGCGCCAGCATCTCCAGCAACGCGTCGCGGTTGTTGAGGAACACGTCGCGCCACATCACCGGGTCGCTGGCCGCGATGCGGGTGAAGTCGCGGAACCCGGCGGCGGCGTATTTCAGCACCTCGCCCCGCGTCGCCTCGCCCTCCGCTGCGGCCGGCTGCTGGGCGAGGTCATCGGCGGTGCCGCAGATGGTGAAGGCCAGCAGATGCGGCAGATGGCTGACGATCGCCACCACGCGGTCGTGGTGCGTCGGCTCCATGGTGTCGATCATGCTGCCGCAGCGGCGCCACAGCTCGGCGACCCGCTCCACCGCCGCAGAATCGGACCCCGGCAGCGGCGTCAGCAAGGTCCAGCGGCCCTCGAACAAGGTGGTGAAACCGCTGTCCGGACCGGAGTATTCGGTGCCCGCCATCGGGTGCGCCGGCACGAAATGCACCCCCGCCGGCAGCAGCGGCGCCACGTCGCGGATCACCGACACCTTGGTGCTGCCGACGTCGGTCACGATGCAGCCGGGCTTGAGGTGCGGTCCGATCGCCGCGGCGAGGTCGGCGAAGGCGCCCACCGGCGCGCACAGCATCACCCCGTCGGCGCCCTCGACCGCCTCGGCCGGGTCGAGCGTCACGCGGTCGGCGATGCCCAGCTCGATCACCCGGTCGAGCGTCCGCTGCGTTCGGGCGTTGACCACCAGCTCGCCGGCAAGGTCGCCGCGCTGCTTGGCGATGCGCGCGACCGAGCTGCCGATCAGCCCCACGCCGAGCAGCGCCAGCCGCCGGAACAGCGGATCGCTCATGAGGCGGACAGCACGTCGGCCACCAGCCGCACTTCCTCCTCGGTCCCGATGGTGATGCGCAGGCAGTGCGGCAGGTCGTACGACCCCATTTTTCGCACGACGACGCCGCGCGCCTTGAGCCGGGCATCCGCCGCGTCGGCGGCGCTGGCTTCGCCGAAGTCCGCGAGAAGAAAGTTACCCTCGCTCGGCCAGACCTTGATCCCGGCCGCCGTCAGCGCCTCGGCCAGCCAGGTGCGCCAGCGCGTGTTGTGCGCCCGCCCGGCCTCGACCCAGCCGGGCTCGGCCAGCGCCGCCACCGCCGCCGCCTGCGCCGCCAAGCCGACGTTGAACGGCGCCCGCACCCGGTTCAGCACGTCCACCACGTTCGCCGGCGCGTAGCACCAGCCGATCCGCGACCCGCCGAGGCCGAAGATCTTGCTGAACGTCCGGGTCATGACCGTGTTGTCGCCCGCATCCACCAGCCTTACGCCGGGATCGTAATCCGCCCGCTCCACGTACTCGGCGTAAGCGGCGTCCAGCACCAGCAGCACGTCGGGCGGCAGCCCGGCGCGCAGCCGGCGCACCTCGGCCTCCGGCACCAGGCTGCCGGTCGGGTTGTTGGGATTGGCGAGGAACACCAGCCGCGTCGCGCCACCGACCGCCGCCAGCATCGCGTCCACGTCGGCCGTCAGGTCCCGCTCCGGCGTTTTCACGATGCGGCAGCCGGCATAGGTGCCGGCGATGCCGTAGATGCTGAACCCGTGCCGGCTCATGATCAGCTCGGTGCCCGGGCCGCCATAGGCCAGGCAGAGCTGGTAGATCAGGTCGTCCGACCCGGCGCCGCAAACGATCCGCGCCGGATCCAGTCCGAACCGCTCCCCGATCGCCTGCCGCAGCGCCAACGCGCCGCCATCGGGGTAGCGGTGCTGCTCGCCGGCCAGCGCCTCGGCCGCGCGTTTGGCGCCCGGCGGCACCCCGAACGCGCCCTCGTTGGACGACAGCTTGATCGTGCGGTTCTGCCCCGGCGCCTTGCTTTCGCCGCCGACATAAGGCTCGATCCGCAGGATCTCGGGCCGCGGGCGCGGGCCGGTCATGGCGCGCGCCCCGACCGGCACGGCGTAGGCGCCCAGCACCATCGCACCCGGCAACGCCGCGCAGCCGCGCGTCGTCCTCGGCCACGAAGCCCGGCCACGTCCACCAGCACCTGCGCTCCCCGCGTGATGGCCACGGACCGCGGTTCGAACCCGGCCTGCTGCAGGGCGGCGCGCCATGCGCCCCGGCTCCGCGATCCGGCCGACCTCCAGGCCGAGCAGCGATCGGTCGGCCCCGCTCGGGTCGGGCGGCGCGACGCTGGCGACGAACGCCTCGACACGCGGCGCGCCCTTCCGGCCGCGGCGCCCAGAACGGCAGCCGGGCGACCACATGGATGCGCGGCGCCGCCGCGGTCGAGCAGCGCCGGCCACCACGGCCGCGCCTCGTCCTGGTGCGGCATCGGCAGCACCGCGGCCACCGCGACCCCGCCGCGCAGCTCCCGCAGGACGTCGGCCGTGTCGTCGGCACCCGGTGCACCGGCGACCAGCGCGCCGAAATGCTCCCGCGCCACCGCGACCCGCGCTTCGCCGCCGCCGACCGCGATGCGCAGCGGGCGCTGCAGCGCCGTCATGCCGCAGATCAGCTCGCGCCAAAGCCACACCAGGCTGGCGGGCGGGAACGGGCCGCGGTGGCGGGCCAGCAGCCGCCGGATGATCGCCGCCTCGCGCCCGGGCCGCAGCGGCACCGGGCCCTTGACGCCCAGCGCGCCGACCTGCGTCACCACCTCGGCCCGGCGCATCAGCAGGTCGTGCATCGCATCGTCCAGCCGGTCGAGCTCCGCCCGCAGGCCGGCCAGGGTGGGTGCATGGCCGCCGGCATCTGGCTTGTCCACGGCAGGCTGCAGGGTCGACGACATGGCAGGACGATCACTCCTGAGGGCGGGACCGGGGTGAATAGCCGATGCGCAACCGTATGCCTACCACCGGGGGCCGGCCTGCACTATCTGTGTCGCCCGATGGACACCCCGGCCCCACCCACCGAGCTGCGTCCGCCCGCGACGTTCCGGCACCAGTCGGTGACGTTTGCCGGGCCGTTCGCGCTGGAAAATGGCGGCAGCCTGCCGGGCATCACCGTCGCCTACACCACGGCCGGGGCGCTCAACGCCGATCGCAGCAACGCCGTGCTCGTCTGCCATGCGCTGACCGGCGATCAGTACGCCGCCGAAACCCACCCGTTGTCCGGCAAGCCGGGCTGGTGGAGGGAGGTCGTCGGACCGGGCCGGCCGGTCGACACCGACCGGCTGTTCGTCGTGTGCGCCAACGTGCTGGGCGGCTGCATGGGCTCGACCGGGCCGCGCGACCCCGGCCCGGGCGGCGAGCCCTGGGGCATCACCTTCCCGACTGTGACGATCGGCGACATGGTTCGGGCGCAGAAGCTGCTGATCGACCACCTGCGCATCCCACGACTGTTCGCGGCGATCGGCGGCTCGATGGGCGGCATGCAGGTGCTGCAATGGGCGGCCACCTACCCCGAGCAGGTGTTCGCGGCCGTGCCGATCGCCACCGCGTCGTTCCATTCGGCGCAGAACATCGCCTTCCACGAGGTCGGCCGCCAAGCGATCTTCGCCGATCCCGACTTCCAGGCCGGGTTCTATTGGCGCGACGGCCGCGTCCCGGCCCGCGGCCTGGCGGTCGCGCGCATGGCGGCGCACATCACCTATCTCAGCGAGCAGGCGCTGACCCGCAAGTTCGGCCGCCGCATCCGGCAGGCCGGCGACGTGGCACCCAACCCGCTCAACGTCACCCTGTTCGGCGACATGTTCGAAGTGGAAAGCTACCTGCGTCACCAGGGCAGCACCTTCGTCAACCGGTTCGACGCCAACTCCTACCTGACGATCACCCGGGCGATGGATCTGTTCGACTTGGCCGCCGACCATGGCGGCGACCTCGCCAACGCCTTTCGCGGCTCGCCGACCCGGTTCTGCGTCATCAGCTTCGACAGCGACTGGCTGTTCCCCACCGCGCAGTCCCGGGCGATCGCGCGGGCGCTGAACCGGGCCGGCGCCAACGCGAGCTTCGTCGAGATCGCGTCCGACAAGGGGCATGACGCCTTCCTGCTGGACGAACCCGACATGCATCGCACCTTGTCGGGGTTCCTGCGGGGCTGCGCCGAGCATGCCGGATTAACGTAAGACGGGGGCCAGCGGCCCCAAACCCGCATCAATGGATTTCAAAGGCTCCGCCTTTGACGGGGTCAAGGGGCAGAGCCCCTTGCCTTAGGAGTCTCCCATGAAGCTACCGCCGCGCCCCGCCGCCAACATCCGCTCCGACCTCGAGATCATGTCGCAGATGATCGCGCCCAACACCCGCGTGCTCGACATCGGCAGCGGCGACGGGTCGCTTATCAGCCATCTGTTCCGCACCCAGGGCTGCGACGCGCGCGGCATCGAGCTCGACATGGCCGAGGTCACCCGCGCCGTCGCCCATGGCTTGCCGGTGATGCACGGCGACGCCGATACCGACCTCGCGCACTACCCCGACGGGCTGTTCGATTACGTCGTGCTGTCCCGCACGTTGCAGGCGGTCGAGCGGCCGCGCGAAGTGCTGCGGCAGATGCTGCGCATCGGCACCCGCGCGCTCGGTCAGCTTCCCCAATTTCGGCCATTGGCGCGTGCGCTGGCAGCTGCTCTGGTCCGGCCGCATGCCGATGACGCCGACCTGGAGCACGCCCTGGTTCGAAACGCCGAACATCCACCCGTGCTCGATCCAGGACTTCTTCGACCTGTGCGCCCGGGAGGGCTACGCGGTCGAGCAATGGCTGGCATTCGACGAAGCCGGGCATACGACGCCGTGGCGCAGCTTCCCGGGCTTGGCGAACCTGTTCGGCGAACAAGCGTTGTTCTTGCTCAAGCGCGCCTGAGTTCCACGCCGCGGCCGCCGGCCGGCCCGGCGTCATGCCGCACTGCATCACAACACCGTGCCAGCCTGAGAAAGCCGGTGTTCGCGCTGGAACGAACATTCGCTTTCACCGTAGCATGAAGCGGCGGCCCTATGCCGGCGCCGCCAAGCTCTGGATCTGCCCGCATGGATGGAGACTTACGGCCGCGCTCCCGTCGGCTATCTGCCGACTACGACGCTGGCCAAGGCTGGGGCTACTCGAGCCCGATCGGCGCCGATACCGGGTTCGTGCAACCCGTGCCCGCCACGGCCGATGCACCCCGGCGCAAACAGGAGGTTCCGGCCCGCGACCGCGACGAGCCCCGCCGCGACAAGCAGCAGCCTGCCGAAGACAAACACGCCGACGACGCAAAACCGGCGAACGACAAGCAGTCCGGCGACGACGACGCGACGCCAAAGACACCGCGTTGGAAGAAGCGGTTGTATTGGATCGGCGGCGCGGCGCTGGTGGTCGCACTCATTATCGGCGGCGTGCTGTATTACCTGCACGCGCGCCATTACGAGAACACCGACGACGCCTTCATCGACGGCCACCAATCGCAAGTGTCGGCCCAGGTCGCGGCGAAGGTCGTGAAGCTCGCCATTGAGGACAACCAGCAGGTGCGCGAAGGCGACACCCTGCTGCAGCTCGATCCGCGCGACTACCAGGTCCGCCTCGATCAAGCCCGTGCCCAACGCGCCCAGTCCGCCGCCCAGCTGCAGCAAGCTCAGGCCGGCCTGCTCCAGCAGCAGGCCCAGGTGGACCAGGCCGAGGCCAATGTCCGCGTGTCCGAAGCCGATCTCGGCCAGCAGCAGCTCGATCTTGCCCGCTACCGCGCCATTGACCCGAAGGCGATCACCCGGCAGCAGCTCGATACCTCGAACGCGCAGACTTCGATCCGCCGCTGCCCGGCTCGACGCCAGCAAGCAGGCCGTCGAGGCGGCCAAGGCCCAGGTCGAGGCGCAGAAGGCGCAGATCGCCGCCGCTGCCGCCAACCTGCAAGCCGCCGACGCCACGATCGAGAACGCCGAGCTGCAGCTCGGCTACACCACCGTGCACGCGCCCGACACCGGCCGCGTCACCCGGCGCACGGTCGAGGTCGGGAACTACGTCAATCCTGGCCAGTCATTGCTGGCGGTGATCCCGGACCGGTTCTGGGTGACGGCCAACTTCAAGGAAACGCAGCTCGCCGACATGCACCCCGGTCAGCCGGTCCGGGTCCGCGTCGATGCCTGCCCCGGCGTCGACCTGCCGGCCCACGTGGACAGCTTCCAAACCGGCACCGGCGCGGTGTTCTCCTCGCTGCCGGCTGAGAACGCGACCGGCAACTACGTCAAGGTGGTGCAGCGGGTGCCGGTGAAGATCGTATTCGACCAAAAGCCCGATCTCGGCCGCTGCAACCTGTCGCTCGGCCTGTCCGTCTCGCCCCGCGTCACCGTCCGCTAGGCCCGGCACGTGGCCGAACCCAACCCCGAGCTGCCGCGCTCGGCCGCCGGGCCGAACTCGCCCTGGCTGATCGCTGTTATCGTGTCGATCGCGACCTTCATGGAGGTGCTCGACACCACCATCGCGAACGTCGCGCTGCGCTACATCGCCGGCTCGCTGGCCGCCGGGCAGGACGAGAGCACCTACATCATCACCAGCTATCTGGTGAGCAACGCGATCATCCTGCCGATCAGCGGATGGCTGTCCAACGTATTGGGCCGCAAGCGCTTCTACATGGGCTGTGTCGCGCTGTTCACGATCAGCTCGGTGATGTGCGCCTTCGCGACGTCGCTGTGGTTCATGCTGGTCTGCCGGGTGTTTCAGGGGATGGGCGGCGGCGGCCTGGCGCCGACCGAGCAGTCGATCTTCGCCGACAGCTTCACCCCCAAGCAGCGCGCGCTGGCCTTCTCCCTGTACGGCTTCACTGTGGTGACGGCGCCGGCGGTGGGCCCGGTGCTCGGCGGTTGGCTGACCGACAGCTTTTCTTGGCATTGGGTGTTCCTGATCAACCTGCCGTTCGGCCTGCTGTCGCTGACGCTGACCTACTTCTTCGTCTACGACTTGCCCTTGGTGCAGAAGGAGCGGCGCGAGCGGATCGCCCGCGGCATCAAGATCGACTACATCGGCTTCCTGCTGGTCGCGATCGGGTTCGGCTGCCTGCAGGTCGTGCTCGACCGGTTCGAGCGCGACGACGGGTTCAGCAGCAGCTTCATCACCTCGTTCACCGTCGCCAGCGCCGTGTCGCTGGCGGCGCTGGTGATCTGGGAGCTGATCCACGATCAACCGGTGGTGAACCTGCGGCTGCTGAAGATCCCGGCCTTCGCGATCAGCAACCTCGTGATGTTCGCCTTCGGCTTCATCATCGTCTCGACGACGCAGTTGCTGCCGCAGCTGACGCAGGAGCTGCTGGGCTACAACGCGGTGACCGCAGGGCTCACGCTCGGCGCCGGCGGCCTGGTGAGCGTGTTCATGATGCCGCTCGCCGGCATCGTCACCGGTCGGCTGATTCAGCCGAAATGGCTGGTGCTGTCGGCCATGCTCGGCGTCTCGGGGGCGATGTACTACGCCTCCAGCCTCGACCTCAACGCCTCGTTCTGGGCCATCTCGACCTCCCGTATCCTGCAGGTGTTCTGGCTGCCGCTGGTGTTCATCCCGCTCTCGGCGGTGCAGTTCACCGGGGTGCCGCCGGCGCAGAACAACGACGCGTCCGCCATCATCAACCTGATGCGCAACCTGGGCGGCAGCTTCGGCGTGTCCATCGTCACGACCGAGCTCGCCTGGCGCGGCCAGTTCCACCACGCCCGGCTCGCCGAGCACGTGACGCCCTATAACGGCTACGGCTTCGGCGCCAACCTGCAGGCGATCGGCGCCGCGGTGCAGCGGCAGGCGACGATCCTCAGTTATCTGGACGTGTTCACCATTTTGAGCTTCATCACCCTGGCCTGCGTGCCCTTCGTGCTCTTCCTGCCCAACATCAAGAAAGGCGCCCCCGCCGGTGGCCACTGACGATCGTTTCCGCCCAATCTCGCGCCGAAGTCCCCGCTCCCGTTTCCGCCCGCTGACGCCGCTCCTGCTCGCAACGCTGCTTGCCGGCTGCGCCGTCGGCCCGAACTTCGAGCGCCCGAGCCCCTGGTCGCCCGCCTCCTGGTTTGGCCGACGCACGCCGAAGCCCGATTACGCCAGCCTGCCGACCAACCAGCCGGTCGATCCGGAGTGGTGGAACAGCTTCCATGACCCGGTGCTGACCGGGCTGATGCGCCGGGTTGCCGACAGCAACCTCGACGTGCGCACGACCGCGATCCGGCTGGCCGAATCGCGGGCCCAGCGCGGCATCAGCGCGGCCGACCAGTACGCTCAGATCAACGCCAACGGCTCCTACTCGCGCGAACGCCTGAGCCAG
This sequence comes from uncultured Alphaproteobacteria bacterium, assembly GCA_963792675.1. GTDB lineage: Bacteria > Pseudomonadota > Alphaproteobacteria > Acetobacterales > Acetobacteraceae > JBBROS01. The sequence continues at coordinate 1,250,061 of CAWBWT010000002.1, read as the reverse complement.
CGCGGCGTCATCGGCCTGATCGGCGGCGGCTCCAGCAGCTCGAACGGCTCCGGCACGTCCACCACGACCAGCAGCAACGGCCTCGGCGGCACGCAGGGCGGCGTGCCGGTGAGCGGCCTCGGCGGCGGCAATGGCGGCACCCCGCCGCTCCCCGCCTTCAACCTGTTCCAGGCCGGCTTCGACGCCTCCTACGAGCTCGATCTCTGGGGCCGTGTCCGCCGCGCCATCGAGAGCGCCGAGGCCGCCATCGACGCCTCCACCGAGGCAAGGCGGCAAACGCTCGTCACCGCACTGGCCGAGCTCGCCCGCGATTACGTGCAGCTCCGCGGCACCCAGGACCAGATCCGCATCGCCCGCGCCAACCTGTCGAGTGCCCAGGAAAGCGCCAATCTCAGCAATGAACGGTTCCGCGGCGGCCTCGCCACCGACCTCGACGTCGCCAACGCGCGGGCGCAGGTCGAGGCGACGGCGGCGACCATCCCGCAATTCGAGCAGCAGCAGGATCAGTTGGTGAACGCGATCTCGCTGCTGCTCGGCGCGCCGCCCGGGGCGCTCGCGGCCGAGCTGCTGCCGCCGAAGCCGGTGCCGCCGGTGCCGCCGCGGGTGCCGGTCGGCATACCCAGCGATCTCGTGCAGCGCCGCCCCGACATCCGCCAGTCGGAAGCGCAGCTGCACGCGGCGACGGCCGACATCGGCCAGGCAAAGGCCGATTTCTTCCCGCGGGTGACCCTGTCCGGCTCGTTCGCGCTGCAGGCGACGCAGATCAAGGACCTCGGCAATTTCGGCAGCCGCACCTACGGGTTCGGCCCGAACGTCAGCATCCCGATCTTCGAGGGCGGCCGCCTGCGCCGCACCCTCGAGCTGCGCGAAGCGCAGCAGCAGGAAGCCGCGATCAACTATCAGCGGACGGTGCTGACCGCGTTCCACGACGTGGACAATGCCCTGATCGCCTACCGCGCCGAGCAGAACCGACGCGACCGGCTGTCGGCGCAAGTCGGCCAGGCCCGCCGCGCCTTGGGCTTGGCGCAGCAGCGGTTCCGGCAAGGCCTGTCCGACTTCCTCGAGGTGCTGAACGCCCAGCGCACGGTGCTGCAAGCCGAGCAGCAGCTTGCCGACAGCACCACCACCGTCAGCACCAACCTGGTGCAGCTCTACAAGGCGCTCGGCGGCGGCTGGGAAACCACCTTCGCGCAAACCGCCGGGCGCTGACCCGGCCGGCCCCGGCTGGCCGGCGGCGAGAGAACAATTGACGTACAAACACCGGCATGGTCCGGTCGTTCCATGGCCGCGAATCCGCAGATTCTCCTGGTCGCCTCGCCGCTCGAGGAGGAGCACGTCGCCCGGATTCGCGCCCTCGCCCCCGACCGGCTGCAGGTCCTGCACGACCGTACCCTGCTGCCGACGCCGCGTTTCCCCAGCGACCACAAGGGCACCCCTTTCCAGCGAACGCTGCAGCAGCAGACCCGCTGGCAGGGCATGCTGGTGCGGGCCAACATCCTGTTCGACCTGCCCGATGCCGCCGACCTGCCCTATCTGTCGCGGCTGGCCTGGGTGCAGACCACCAGCACCGGGGTCGGCCCGGCGGTCGCCCGGCTCGGCCTGGACCGCTCCGGCGTGCTCGTCACCACCGCCCGCGGCGTGCATGCCGGGCCGCTGGCCGAGTGGACGTTCATGGCGATCCTCAGCCATCTGCGCGGCCTCGACCACCTCAAGACCGAGCAGGCCTACCAACGGTGGGAACGCTACGCCGGGGACGACCTGGCCGGCCGCACCCTGGTCCTGCTCGGCGCCGGCGACCTCGCCCGCGGCTGCGCCCGAGTGGCCCGCGCCTTCGACATGCGCGTGGTCGCCGTCGCCCGCGACCCGGCCCGCGCCCGCCCGCACAATGCGCTGTTCGACGCCGTAATCCCCGCCGGCGAGCTGCACGTGGCGCTCGGCATGGCCGACCACCTGGTGATGACGGTGCCGCATACACCGGCGACGGAACGCATGCTCGACGCCGCCGCCTTCGCCGCGTTCAAGCCCGGCGCCACCTTCGTCAACATCGGCCGCGGCCAGACCGTGGATCACGACGCGCTGATCGCCGCGCTCGAGCGCAAGCAGGTCGCCTTTGCAGCGCTGGACGTGACCGACCCGGAGCCGCTGCCGCCGGACCACCGGCTGTGGTCGCTGCCCAACGTGTTGATCAGCCCGCACTCGGCCAGCACGGTGCAGCGCGAGAACGCGCGCATCACGCAGATCTTCGTCCACAATCTGACCTGCTGGCTGGAGGGCCGGCGCGGCGACATGACCAACATCCTGGACACGCGCCTGATGTACTAGGGCTCACCGGCCCCGCCCCTCAGTGTTGGCCGGCGACGGCCCCCGCCTCGGGCCCGCTCACGACCGTCGAAGCCAGCGGGTGCTGCGCCACCTCGGTCAGCGGCAGGGTGCGCGGTGCCAGCATTACCAGGCCGAGGCCGCCGACCAGGCCGAAGTTCTTCAGGAACTCCCAGAAGTGCTCGAGCCCCTCGCCTGGGCGGAAGCGCCAGAAATCCGGGTATCGCCAGAACTGGTGATACAGCACCGCCGTCACCGCGCAGAACCCGGCCAGCACGAACGCCGCCAGCCGGTCATGCCAGCCGAGCACGATGCAGATGGGGGCCGCGAGCTCGACCACGATCGCCACCACCAGCATCGCCGGCGCCGCCGCGCCCTCGCCGGCCTGCTTCATCGCCGACCGCCAGTTCACGATCTTGTCCAATGCGCTGAACGGGAACAGCACCACGAGGCAGATCCGCAGCAGCAGCGGCGCATAGTCGTTGATCCAGGTCACCGGGCCCGTTCTCCGCAGCGTGAGCACCGGCGCCCGCGCCCCAACGGAACAGGACCGTGCTTCGAAAGTTCAACTGCCATGACTGACGCATCCGGACCCAAGCCGCAAATCCCCTACTGGCACCTCTGGAGCGACGCCGACGGCGTCAGCCACCAGCGCCAATGCACGCTGACCGAGTTCGAACTGAAAGGCGTCGGCAATGCGGCGCCGCAATGGAACGACAAGCAGGACCGCTCCGAAGCGACGGTGGTGTTCACCGTGCAGCCGGTCGGCTGGGTGGGCGAGTGGCACGAGAACCCGGCGCCGCAATGGATCGTCGTGCTGTCCGGGCGGTGGTGGATCGAGAGCATGGACGGGACCCGCATCGAGCAGGGACCGGGCGAGTTCTCGTTCGGCGAGGACCAGGGCTGCGGGGAACGGGACGGCAAGAAAGGCCACCGGTCCGGCACGGTCGGGGATCAGCCGGCCGTGCTGATGACGGTGCAATGCCACGTGCCGCCCCGCCACACACCCTGCCACGCGCGCTGACGATGGACGGGTTCGAGATCCACGACCCGCGCTTCCGTTCCCTCGTCCTGCCCAATGCGCCGTTGCTGAAGCTGGCCGACGGGCTGTCCTGGCTCGAAGGCCCGGTCTGGTTCGCCGACCTCGACTGCCTGCTGGTCAGTGACATCCCGGCCGACCGCATCATGCGCTGGACCGAGAGCGGCGGCCTGAGCGTGTTCCGCCAGCCGTCCGGCTTCGCCAACGGGCATACCCGCGACCGCCAGGGCCGGCTGCTCGGCTGCTCGCACCGGCACCGCTGCATCACCCGCACCGAACTCGACGGCAGCGTCACCGTGCTGGCCGACCGCTACCGGGGCCGCCGGCTCAACAGCCCCAACGACATTGTCTGCCGCTCCGACGGCACGATCTGGTTCAGCGACCCGCATTACGGCATCAACAGCGACTACGAGGGCGGCAAGCAGAATCCCGAACTGCCACCGACGCTGTACCGCCTCGACCCTCGCAACGGTGCTTTGACGGTCGTCGCCGACGATTTCGGGGGACCGAACGGGCTGTGCTTCTCGCCCGACGAGCGCCTGCTCTACGTCGCCGAGACCGGGGACCAGTTCGCCGAGCAGCCGAAGCGGCACATCCGGGTGTTCGACGTCGTCGACGAGGGCGCCAGGCTGGCGAACGGCCGGGTGTTCCACGCCGTCGCACCGGGCTATGCGGACGGGTTCCGTTGCGATGAGGATGGGCGGATCTGGAGCAGCGCGGGGAATGGCGTGCATTGCATCGCGCCCGATGGCACCCTGCTCGGCGTGATCAAGGTCCCGTCTGCCGTGTCGAACCTGGAGTTCGGCGGGCGCAACCGGGCGCGGCTGTTCATTTGCGCCTCGCATACCCTGTACTCCATCTTCACCAACACGCGTGGCGCCGCGCGGCTGCCGACAGGAGCATAGGATGAGCCGACTTGCCGCAACGCCGATGCTGTTCGCCCTGGCCGGCGGCGCCGCGCTGGCCTTCGTTGCGGCCCCGCGCGGGCGCTCGGTCCGGACCAGCCGCCGCCGGCCGGCATGCCGCGTGGTGGTGATCGGCGCCGGCTTCGGCGGCCTCGCCGCCGCCGGCCGCCTGGCCGGACGGCCCGGCATCGACCTCACGGTCATCGATGCGCAGAACCATCACTTGTTCCAGCCGCTGCTCTACCAGGTCGCCACCGCCGCATTGTCGCCGGCCGACATCGCGTCGCCGGTGCGCGGCATCCTGCCGGCCGCACCCGGGGTGCACGTGCTGATGGCGCGCGTGACCGGCATCGACACCGCCAACCGCCGCGTGCTGAGCACCGAGGCGGACGTGCCCTATGACGAGCTGATCGTCGCGACCGGGTCACGCCCCAGCTATTTCGGCCATGCCGACTGGGCCGAGGCGGCGCCGGGGCTCAAGACGCTGGAAGACGCGCTCGATCTGCGCCGCCGGATCCTCGGGGTGTTCGAGCACGCCTCCGTCAGCCACGCCGACGAGCACGACCGGCTGCTGACGTTCGTGCTGATCGGCGGCGGCCCGACGGGGGTGGAGATGGCCGGCTCGATCGCCGAGCTGTCGCGCGACCTGCTGGCCCGCGACTTCGCCCTGCCGCGCCGCCACGCCCGTATTGTCCTGGTCGAGGCCGGGCCGCGCATCCTGTCCGCCTTCACGCCCGACTTGTCCGACTATGCCGCCCGCATGCTGCGCGAGCTCGGCGTCGAGATCATGACCGGGACCAGCGTGACCGGGATCGAGCCCGGCCGGGTGCTGCTCGGCGATCATTCGATCGAGACGGCCAGCGTGATCTGGACCGCCGGCACCGAGGCGACGCCGGTCGCCGAGTGGCTCGGCGTCAAGCCCGGGCATGGCGGGCGGGTCTTGGTCGAGCCCGACCTCAGCGTTCCCGGCCATCCGGAGGTCGCGGTAATCGGCGACGCCGCCCTGGCCACCGACCCCGACGGGCACCCGTATCCGGGCCTCGCTCCGGTCGCCAAGCAGCAGGGCGAGTTCGTGAGCGAGGCCATCCTGCGCCGGCAACGCGGACGCCGCCCGCCGCGGACACGGTTCCGGTATCGGGATTACGGCACCCTGGCGACCATCGGGCGCTCGAAGGCGGTGGCGGAGTTCGGGCCGCTGCACATCAAGGGCTTCGTCGCCTGGATCACCTGGGCGGTGGCGCACATCTTTTTCCTCATCGGCTTCCGCAACCGGGTGATGGTCAGCGCGCAATGGTTGTTCGCCTATGTGACGCATCAGCGCGCCGGGCGCTTGATCATCGGGCGTGGAACCAGGCCGTGAGGCATCCGCCCCGGCCTGTCGCGACCGCCGTCACTTCCCCGTTTGAAAGGGCTTTCACATGACCGACGCCGCCGCCTCCGACGCGAAAGCCCCCAACGATCCCGCGCTCCCCGACGCCTCGAGGCTGCCGCGCGTGCCGTACCAGCAGGTCCTGACCGGGCAGCCGGCGCTTGTCACCGGCGCGAACTCCGGCATCGGCAAGGCCGTCGCACTCGGCCTCGCCCAGGCGGGCGCCGACGTGGCCGTCAACTACGTGACCCACCCCGAGACCGCCGAGGAGGTGGCGCACGCGATCGTCGGCATGGGCCGGCGCGCCATCGCCATCAAGGCCGATGTCAGCAAGGAGGACGAGGTCGAGGCGATGTTCAAGCAGGCGATCGCCGAGTTCGGCACGCTGCACATCGCCGTCAGCAACGCCGGGCTGCAGCGCGATGCCGCGTTCGACGAGATGACGCTGGAGCAATGGAACACCGTGATCGGGGTGAACCTGACCGGCCAGTTCCTTTGCACCCGCGCTGCCACGCGCGAGTTCAAGCGGCGCGGCGTGGTCGCCTCCGTGTCGCAGGCGGCGGGGAAGATCATCTGCATGAGCTCGGTGCACCAGCAGATCCCCTGGGCCGGGCATGCCAACTACGCCGCCTCCAAGGGCGGTATCATGATGCTGATGAAGAGCATCGCCCAGGAGCTGGCGCCGCACTTCATCCGGGTCAACGCGATCGGCCCCGGCGCCATCCGCACCCCGATCAACACCGCGGCCTGGAACACGCCGGAAGCCTATTCCGACCTAATGACGCTGGTCCCGTATAAGCGCATCGGCGAGCCCGACGACATCGCCCAAGCGGCGGTGTGGCTGGCGTCCGATGCGGCCGACTACGTCACCGGCACGACGCTGTTCGTCGATGGCGGCATGACGCTGTACCCGGGCTTCGCCACCGGCGGCTGAACGGGGCGGCGGCCGGAGTCGACTGGGGAGCAGGGCGCGCGAGGCTGCTCCGGCTGAGCTCCAGCTCCGACCGCTGCCGATCGGTGCGCGCGTTCAGCTCGCCCCTCGATGCGCCAGCGCGAGGCGCGCCGTTCCTTCCGAAATCGGCGCGGCAATCCGGTGCTGCGGGCCACTTGCCAAACCCGGCTGAGCGTGGCGCGATGGCGAAAACGAAGGCACGCCAATGCCGGACACCGCGCCACAGCACCATGCCGCCGCCGCCATCCTTGCCAGGCTGGACCGGCTTCCCGCCTCCCGCTCGATCTGGGTCCTCGTGACCCTTCTCTCGATGGGCGGCTTCTTCGAGTTCTACGACCTGTTCATGACCGGCTATGTGATCCCCGGTCTCGTCAAAGCCGGCCTGCTCACCAACGTGTCGTTGGCGATCTTCACCGGCCCGGCGCTGTTCGTTGCATCGACCTTCACCGGCCTGTTCATCGGCACCTTTGTGTTCGGCTTCGTCGCCGACAAGTACGGCCGGCGCACCATCTTCACCTGGTCGCTGCTGTTCTACAGCGCCGCGACGCTCATCATGGCGTTCCAGACCAGCGGCTTGGCTGTTTGCCTATGGCGCCTGATCGCCGGCATCGGCATCGGAGTCGAGTTGGTGACGATCGACACCTACGTCGCCGAACTCGTGCCCAAGCACGTCCGCGGCCGTGCCTTCGCCTACAACCAGATGATCCAGTTCGCCGTGGTGCCGGTGGTGGCGTTGCTATCCTACCTGCTGGTGCCCACGGCGCCATTCGGCATCGACGGCTGGCGCTGGGTGGTGGCGATCGGCTCGGCTGGCGCGCTCGTCGTCTGGCTGTTGCGCCGCGGCGTGCCGGAAAGCCCGCGCTGGCTGATCCAGCAGGGGCGCCTGGCCGAGGCCGACGCCATCACGGCGATGATCGAGGCCCGGGTCACGGCCGATCGCGGCGGCACGCCGCTGCCCGCCCCGGCCGCGCATGCGATCGAGCGGCCGGAGGCGCCGGGCAGCCTGGGCGAGATCTTCTCGCCGCACTACCGCACGCGCACGATCATGCTGATGGTGTTCCAGTTCTTCCAGACGTTCGGCTTTTACGGGTTTGCCGCTTGGGTCCCGACCCTGATCGCGCAGCAGGTCGGCATCAACCTCGGTTCGAGCCTGCTTTATTCGTTCGTCATCGCCATCGCCAACCCGTTCGGACCGCTGATCGCGATGAGCTTTGCCGACCGGTTCGAGCGGAAATGGCAGCTCGTCGCCGCGGCCTGCGGCGTCGGCGTGTTCGGCATCCTGTTTTCGTTCCAGACCACGATCCCGCTGCTGGTCGTATTCGGCGTGCTGATCACGCTGTGCAACAACGTGCTGTCCAACACCTTCCACGGCTACCAGGCGGAGCTGTTCCCGACCCGGGTGCGAGCGCGGGCAGTTGGTTTCACCTACTCCTTCAGCCGGATCAGCACGGTGTTCGCGAGCTTCATCATCGGCTTCTTCCTGCAGACCGCCGGCACCAAGGGCGTGTTCGGGCTGATCGCCTTCGCGATGGCAATGGTGGTGTTGTCGATCGGCATCTTCGGCCCGCGCACCAACGACCTGGAATTGGAGCAGGTGTCGCACTAAGCGGCGGCGCCTTGCGAAGCTTGCAACGGGGGTTCACTGTCGTAAGCAAATGGACCGCAACGACCCGGGCGACCGGCTCGTCAGAGTCGCAAAGATCACGCGCAACGTTCGCCGATCCCGGGAGAGGAAAGCAATGACCCATCAGCCAAGCCGCGCTGCGAAACCGGCGGCGCTCCTTGCGGCCTTGCTGGCCTCGACGCCGCTCGCAGGACACGCGCAGACCGCCCGCCCCGCCACCGCCGCACCCGTCGCGATCGGCGCCACCGACATCGGCGGAGTGGTGACCAGCACGCAAGGTCCTGAAGCCGGGGTCTGGGTCATCGCCGAGACAACCGACCTGCCGACCAAGTTCGCCAAGATCGTGGTGACCGACGACGCCGGCCGCTACGTCATCCCCGGCCTGCCGACGGCGCACTACAAGGTTTGGGTGCGGGGCTACGGCCTGGTCGACTCGGCGCGGGTCGACGGCGAGCCCGGCAAGCTGCTCGACCTCACCGCCGCCGTCGCGCCCAACGCCGCCGCGGCGGCCAAGTACTACCCGGGCATGTATTGGTACTCGATGCTGCACATCCCCGCCGCCGACCAGTTTCCCGGGACCGGCGACAAGGGCAACGGCATCCCCGCGTTCCTGAAAACACAGGGCGCCTGGATCGATACGGTGAAGAATTCGTGCCAGTCTTGCCATGCGCTCGGCAGCGAGAACATCCGCTCGCCGCACGTGAAGGAGCTGGGCGAATTCGCCAACTCCACCGATATGTGGACGCGCCGTATCCAGTCGGGCCAGGCGATGACCGGGATGGCGGTGTCGATCGCCCGGTTGGGGCCGGACAAGGGCCTGTCGCTGTACGCCGACTGGACCGACCGCATCGCCGCAGGCGAGCTGCCGGCCGCCAAGCCGCAGCGTCCCGCCGGGCTCGAGCGCAACATGGTCGCGACCACCTGGGACTGGGCGGAGCCTACGACCTACATGCACGACGCGATCTCGACCGATAAGCGTCACCCGACGGTCAACGCGAACGGGCTGATCTACGGCTCGCCCGAGGAGTCGACCGACAACGTGCCGGTGCTCGACCCGGTCGCCAACAAGACCTGGACCATCCCCCACCCTTATGCGCCGGGCACGCCGACCACCAAGGACGATCCGATGGGTCCGTCGGTGTTCTGGGGCGAGGAGCCGATCTGGGACAGCCACACCAGCAACCACAACCTGATCTTTGACGAGACCGGGCGCTTGTGGTTCGCGGCCAAGGTGCGTCCTGCCGACAACCCGGCCTATTGCAAGAAGGGCTCGGACCTGCAATCGGCGAAGCTGGTGCCGATCGACACCTCGGTGCGGCACCTTTCGACGTTCGATCCGAAGACCCAGAAGTTCACCCTGATCGACACCTGCTTCACCACGCAGCACCTATATTTCGGCAACGACAAGGACAATACCCTGTGGACCAGCGCCGGCGGCGCCGGCGCGCCGGCGGTGGGCTGGCTGAACACGCGGAAATTCCTCGAGACCGGCGACGCCAAAGCCTCGCAAGGCTGGGCGCCGCTGATCGTTGACGTGCCCGGCTGGGGCAAGCGCGGCGACTATGTCGAGGCGAACCAGCCGGTCGACCCCAACAAGCAGAAGCGGGTCATTGCCGGCTGGTATGGCGTGCAGGCGAGCCCGATCGACGACACCGTCTGGGGCCAATCGATGGACGTCGGCTTCTCCCGCCTCGACCAGCCAGGCTACATCGTTCACTTCATACCCGGCGCCGACCCCACCAACACCGCGCTTGCAGAAATCTTCCAGCCGCCGGAAGGCACGTTCGGACCGCGCGGCATGGATCTCGACAGCAAAGGGGTCGCCTGGACGGCGCTGTCGAGCGGGCAACTCGCCAGCTTCGACCGTTCGAAATGCCGTGCGCCGCTCACCGGCCCCAACGCCGCGACCGGCAAGCAATGCGCCGAGGGCTGGACGCTGTACCGCTTCCCAGGCCCGCAATTCGCGGGCGTGGACGACAGCGGCAGTGCCAACCACGCCTATTACGTCTGGGTCGACCGCTATAACACCTTCGGTCTGGGAGAGGACGTGCCGATGGCGATGACCAACGGCGGCGAAGCCATCACCGCGCTCGTCGACGGCAAGCTGCTGCAGTTCCACGTCCCCTATCCCGCTGGCATGTTCACCAAGAACGTCGATGGCCGCATCGACGACGCGGGTGCCGGCTGGAAAGGGCGCGGGCTGTGGACGACGTCGGGCACGCGGGCGATGTTCCACAACGAGACCGGCAAGGGCGAGCGGCCGCGGGTCTACCACATCCAGCTTCGCCCCGACCCGCTGGCGCACTGATCCGGGTGCCGGCCGGGCCAAGCTCGGTCCGGTCCCGCCCGGTCAGGCCGCGGCCTTCGCCGGCTTCGCGGCCTTTGCCGGCAGGTCGGCTGCCGGTTCGCCGACCGGCGGACGGCCGGCCCGGTTCGGTCATGGCTGACGCCTGGTGTGGACCTACGCGGAGGCGCCGCTCGGCTGTTCGATCTCGACCGGATCCGGCACCGACCCGCCGAGAAGCCGGGCACTCGCCTCGGTGGTATTGAGAAAGCGGCGGATCTCCGTGCCCGGTACCGGTCGCCCGAGCAGAAAGCCCTGGACCTCACCGACGCCCTTCCTGCGCAGCGTCTGCAGCTGGGCCTCCGTCTCGACGCCCTCGGCTGTGACCGACAGGTGCAAGCGGCTGCTCAACGTCAGCACCGCGTCGAGGATCGCGGCAGAACGGTCGTCCCCCTCTTGCGCCTGGACGAACGACTTGTCGATCTTAACCCGGTCGAAGGGAAACCGCCGCAAGTAATTCAGGCTCGAATAGCCGGTGCCGAAATCGTCCAAAGCGATCCGGACGCCCAGCTGCCGCAACTCCCCGAGGATCTGCAGGGCTTGCGTTTCATCATGGATCAGCACGCCCTCGGTCACCTCCAGCTCCAGCAGATCCGCGGGGAGCCCGCTTCGTGCCAGCGTGTCGACCACCAGCTTAATGAGCCCGGCGTCGCGAAACTGGATCGGCGACAAGTTGACGGCGACCCGGCACGGACGGGGTAGGTCGGCGGCCAGCATGCAAGCCTGCTGGAGCACCTGCCTGCCGATAGCGGTGATCAAGCCGCATTCCTCGGCCACCGGGATGAATGAAGCCGGCGAGATGAAGCCGCGCTCGGGGTGATGCCAGCGTGCCAGCGCCTCGAAGCCGGTGACCGCCAAGGTGCGCGGGTCGAACTGAGGCTGGTAGTGGACCGTGATGCCCTCGCGCTCAAGGCTGGCGCGCAGCTCGCTTTCGAGCCAACGCTGCTCGGACAAGCGCTCCAGCATCGAGGGGTGGAAACGCCGCGAGGTTCCCCAGCCGGCGGCCTTCGCCTCGTAAAGAGCGGTATCGGCGTTGCGCAGCAATGTCCGCTGGCACGTACCGTCGGCCGGGTAGACGGCCAGGCCGGCGCTGGCGCCCAGGTTGACGGAATGGCCCTCGATGATTGCCGGGAGCGCGAGAACATCGACAAGCTGCTGCATGATCAGATCGGACGCCTCGTCGCTGGCCAGCCCATCGATCAGCACGATGAACTCGTCACCGCCGATGCGCGCGACCGTATCGCCGGGGCGAACCGATCGAGGTCAGCTGGGCCGCGGCCTCGACCAGCAGCATGTCGCCGAATTCGTGGCCGTACTCGTCGTTGACCATCTTGAAGTTGTCGAGGTCGAGTGCGACCAGCGCGAACCGCTCACCGGACACCTGCGCCCGCCGCAGGACTTCCTGCACCCTTGTTTCCAGCAGGGCGCGGTTGGCGAGGCCTGTCAGGCGGTCGTGGTGCGCGAGCTCCAACATCTGCGCTTCGTGCTTCGATCGTTCCGTGACATCGGAGTAGGTCAGCACCAAACCGCCCTGAGGCGTCGGGCGCGCCTGCGCTTCGATCAGCTTGTCGCCCCGCGCCAGGACCCGTAACTGGCCCGTAATATAGTCTGATGTCGGACCCAGGTGTTCGGCGGACTGCTCCGCCGGACGGTCCACGATCTCTGCCGGCAGCCCGAGGAGTTCCACGGCACGCTGGTTGACGACCCGGATGCGGCCGCGGTCGTCGATCATGATGATGCCTTGGCTCACACTGCCGAGCGTCAGCTCCAGGTCACGCTGGAACGATGCCGACTTACGGCGTTGCATCACCCAGAACAATCCGAACAGACCGGTAACGAGCGTAACGAGGAGGCCGATCCCCAGCGTACGGTTGCGGCTGGCCACATAGCTGGCGAGTGCAGCCGTATGGTCGGTGCCGACCAGGACCACCAAGGGGTAGTCCTCCAACCGCTTGAAACCGAGGATGTAGGACCGGCCTTCGCTGATGATGCTCAGCGCGCCATGGGGACGCGAGAGGTCGAAGATCGGCGCGAACACCGGATCCGTGCGTAGGTTCGAACCGACCGCGCCCTCCGACCTGGGGCCACGAGCACGGACGATCCCCTCCGTGCCGACCATCGTGATGAACCCGTTCAGGTCGTTCTCCTCGTAGAAGCGCGCAAGCTCCTCGCAGCCGACCGACACCACGCCCACCCCTGCGAAACTGCCGTCGGTCCGCAGCAGTTTGCGGCTGAACTGGATGGTCTGCTTGCCGGTCACCCGCCCGGTCAAGGGATTGCTGATGAACAGGTCGTTCCGTTTGGGATCGAGTTGCGCCCGGAAATGCTCCCGGTCGGACAGATCCATTCCTAACACCGCTTCCGGCATGGTGGAGCCGATCAACCTCCCGCTTGGGCCGATCAAGCCGATGTGGACTTGCATCCGGTCCTCGGGCGTGCGCAGGCGAGACCAGGACGCCGCGTCGAAGCCGTCGGGGCGTTCCGCATAGCTCGAGCGGAGCGCAAGCAGCAGCTGATCCACGCCGGCCACGAGGCGCTGCGCGTTGTCGGCGTAAGCGAGGGCGAGGGCGGCGTTGTTCTGCAACGCTTCCCGCTCGGCCGCCCGGTACTCGCGGCCGAGGGCTGCGTAGAGGGCCAGCCAGATCAAAGCGATGAACACCACGACGGCGGCGATCTCCGGCGTCACGATCGATCTCGCGCGAGCGGAATGGCCGCGCCTCAGGCGTAACCCACTCGCTCTCGCCTTGTCGTGCATGCCCCGGGCCATTGGTGATGAGACGCCCATGGTGCCGCATCCCGGTGAAGAAAGGGTGAAGAGCAGCCCGACAATGCCGTCCCGCAGCGGCGTCGCGAGCCCGGAACCTTGACCACAGCCCGGAACCTTGACCACAGCCCGGGCCGGGGTGCTACCGTCCGGGCGGGGAACGCGGTCACTCCGACAGGAGACCCGATCATGACATCCGCCTTTGTCTGGTGCCGCCGATGAAGCGGCGCACGTTCCTGGCCGCCGCGTCCGCCGGCATGGCTGCGCCGTCCCTGCTGCGGGCCGCCAGCGCCACCACGTTAAGGTTCATCCCGCAGATCGACCTCGCCTTCCTCGATCCGCATTGGACGACGGCGAACGTGACGCGCGGGCACGGCTACATGGTGTTCGACACCCTGTATGGCCAGGACGGCACCTTCACCTCCTCGCCGCAGATGCTGGCCGGGCACACGGTCGAGAATGACGACCGGCTGTGGACCCTGACCTTGCGCGACGGACTGCTGTGGCATGACGGCGAGCGGGTGCTGGCGCGCGACTGCGTCGCCAGCATCAAGCGCTGGGCGGCGCGTGACGCGTTTGGTGGCGCGCTGATGGCTGCGACCGAGGCGCTGACGGCGCCGGACGACAAGACCATCCGGTTCGTGCTGAAGCGGCCGTTCCCGCTGCTGCCGCAGGCACTCGGCAAGCCGACCACGCCGAACCCGGTGATGATGCCGGAGCGGCTGGCCAACACCGACCCGTTCAAGCAGATCACCGAAATGGTCGGCAGCGGACCGTTCCGTTTCGTCGCCGACGAGCGGGTGCCGGGCGCGCGCAACGTCTACCAGCGCTTCGATAAGTACGTGCCGCGGCAGGGGGGCACGCCGGACTGGACCGCCGGGCCCAAGGTCGCGCATTTCGACCGCGTCGAATGGACCACCATGCCAGACGCCGGCACCAAGGTCGGCGCCATGCAGTCGGGCGAGCAGGATTGGTGGGAGAACCCGACCGCCGACCTGCTGCCCTTGCTGGCCAAGCAACGTAACGTGAAGGTCGTGACGACCAACCCGACCGGCAACGTCAACATGATGCGGCCGAACCACCTGCAGCCGCCGTTCGACAATCCGAAGATCCTGCAGGCGTTGCTCTACGCGGTCGACCAGCAGGCCTGCATGGAAGCGATCGTCGGCACCGACTCGTCGATGTATCATACGCCGCACGGCGTGTTCTGTCCCAAGACGCCGATGGCGAGCGACGCCGGGCTGGCGCCGCTGCAGGGGCCGCGCGACTATGCGAAGGCCAAGGAACTGCTGAAGGCGGCCGGCTACGCGGGCGAGAAGGTGACGATGCTGATCGCCACCGATTACGCGCAGTTCAAGGCGATCGGCGACGTGATGGCCGACAGCATGGGCCAGGCTGGCATGAATGTGGACTACGTCGCGACCGACTGGGGCACCATGCTGCAGCGGCGCAACAACAAGGGACCGATCAGCCAAGGCGGCTGGAGCTGCTTCTTCACCGGCTGGGAGGGCGAGGACCACCTCAACCCATCGAACCACTACGCCATGCGCGGCAACGGCAACGACCCAGCCGCCTGGCCCGGCTGGTGCGTCAGCCCGAAGCTCGAATCGTTGCGCAACGCCTGGTTCGAGGCGCCGGACGTCGCCGGGCAGCAAGTGATCTGCACCGACCTGCAGCGTCAGGCGATGCTCGACCTGCCGAGCATCCCGCTCGGGCAGTTCCAGTCACCGACCGCGTTCAACACGCGCATCACCGGCGTGCTGAACGGGTTTGCGACCTTCTGGAACGTGCGCCCGGCCTGACCCGTGCGCGTCGCGTTCGGCTGCGAGCCGCCGCTGACCTGCACTCGGCCACGTTCGCCGGATGGCGCCCGGCCGGCGGTCCCGAGCCATCCGGCTCGGGACCGCCATGGTCCGATCCTGGCGGCAAGCTGCCTCACCCACCAGGATCGCACCACCGGTTCAGCCGCGCGGCCAAGCAGTCCCGACCTCCAGGAAGGCCGGCGCCTTGGACTTGCTCGCGAACCGCCGGTTCATGCGTGACGCTTGCGCCGCAGCGACGGTGCCGTTCTCGAAGCCGCGCGGCATCGAGTTGGCGGTTTGCACCGGCGCCTCGCTGCCGGACGCCGGCTCCAGCAGTCCCAGGCTCGAGGGCCGGACCCGGTTCCCGGTGAGGTCCGGATAGGCCCCCGAACCGGTTTCTGCGACGAAGGCGCGGCCAGTGCTCGTGGCAGCATCGGCATTCAAGGCGAACGGCTCGCCATTCCCCTCGCCCTCGGCAAAGGCGCGTCCGGCGACCAGGCTGAACGCGATCGCGGCGACGGCGACGACGTGTTTTGTGCTCATGGTATGGTCCCCCGTGGACCTCGCCGCGCTTTCCCGGACCCTTTGCCCGGACGGCGCGGCGGCGGCCACGGCGGGGAAGTAGGACTTCGCCGGCCCGGCTTCTGTGTGCCCGGTCACACCGCAGCCCCCCTCCTCTGACCGCCCTCCTCTGACGGCTGTCGTCTGACGGCCATCGTCTGCCGGCATGGCGGGACGGCCATAGTCTGATCGGATTAGGCAACCGGCTTGAAGGTCGTTGGCATCGTCTGACAAAACCCAACTTGCCCGATCAGTTTAGATGCTCGTTCTTTGAAAGAATGAGCAGAAAACTTCTCGGTGCGCTTCAGTCCTTCCGGCCTGGTGGCGAAGTAAAACCGGCGCCACCAAGCCCTTCCCCGGCGGCGAGGTCGAGTCCATGCCAATAGAGCACATGACACCACCCGAGGTTCGCGCCCTGCTCGAGCGTTGCCGCCAAGCGGCCGGCATGGAGCGGGACGCCTTGACCGTGAAGGCCGTTTCGGTGCTCGAGAAGGCGTGCGCCGGCGACCGCGACAAACTGTTTTTGCTGTTCGGCGCCGCCCGGCAGGTTGCCGCCGCTGCGGGCACGCGCCGCATCTCGGGACAGCACGTCGAGCGCGCCATGCTGACGCTGGCGGACCCGGCGCCGGCGCTGACACCCGCCGCCCCGGCGCCGACAGCCACCGTTCCGGCGCCGACGGCGACCATTCCGGCGCCGGTCCGAAGCATCCTGTTCCCAACCCTGCATACACCGGCGCCCCAAGCCGGCACCCCGCCTGCAACGCCAATGCCGGCAACGCAAGTGCCGGCAACACCACTGCCCGCTCCGCCAACGCCCGCTGCCGCAACGCCCGCTGCCCCAACGCCCGCTGCCCCAACGCCCGTCGCCCAGCCAGCCGCGGCAGAGCCTGCCCGAGCCGCCGCCCCGCTGCCGCGCCCGGCCGTGGTTGCGGCCGCACCCGAGCCGGCCCCGAAGCCGCAACCGGCCCCGGCCGCCGCCGCCGACAGCGAGCCGGCGCAGCCCGCACGGCCGATGACGGCCTGGGACACGCTCAGCCGGCCGCATGAGCCGCACGAGGTCGCCCGTGCCCGGCGGAGCAGTCGCGGACGCCGGTTCCGGACCGTGCTGAAGGCCGGCGCCAGCGTGGCCATCGCCGGCGGCGTGCTCGTCATGACGCCGTCGCTCGATGTGTCCGGCCACGCCAAGGCGGCGTCGACCGAGGTCGGGCGGCTGCTCGCCGGGCCGCTCGACGGGGCCGCGCGGTTGTTTGCGAGCTTGGAAAGCACGGCGTCGACCCCGCTGCGCGGGGCGTCGCGCGCGTCCGGCCCGGCCCGGCCCGCTCGCCCCGTTGCTCCCGCGCAACCCGTGCTGGTGATGGCCGAGCCGGAGCCGCCGCCGGCCGCGTCGGCGACCGAGGATCCGGCGGACCTCCGCCGCTCGCAGCCGCCCCGGTCCGCCTCCGTCGAGCCGTCCGAGCCTCGTGCAGCCGCGCCGGTCGCCCCCGTCCCGCAGCCTTCGCCGCCTGCCGCCGCCGAGCCGCCGATATTCGTCTATGCGAGCACCGTGCCGCATCAGGCCGCCGCCCCGCCGGGCTCGACCACGCTCACGCTGTTCGTCCCCGCGCTGCCGGTCGCGGCGCGCAGCGCGGCGATGCCGCCGCCAACTCCGGCCCAGCCACGACCGGCGGTCACGCCGGTGCTGGCCACCGGCGCCGCCCTGCTGCCGCTATCATCCCGCGAGCAGCCGGCCGCGGCGAACCCGATTCCGTTGAGTCCGGCCTTCCCAAGTCCGGTGACCGTGGCCCCGCCCCGCCCGGCGGTCGAAGCGGCCGCCGTTTATCACCCCAAACCCGTCAAACCGGCCAGCGACGAGGGCACGCGCCTGTTCAAGCTCGCCCAAGTCCTGATCGCCGTCGGGCAGGAGAAGGACGGCCGGGCCATGCTCGCCGCGGCAGCCAACCTGGGCAATGCGGAAGCGGCGGCGGCGCTGGGGCCGGTGGCCGCAGCCCCGCCCCGGCCGACGCCCGTTCCAGCGCCGATCCTTCGCCGCCACCCACGGCCCGCGCTGGTGGCCGACAGCACGCAAGCCATCGGTTTCGCCGAGGAAATGCTGCAGTAGCCGCGACCGGCGGAGTTCGGCTTCCCGCCACCGACGCCGCGGCGTAGCCTCGGCGGGTTCGTCCGGAGAACCCGTCGATGTTGCGTTATGGCCTAGTGCTGCTGCTCGTTGCCGTCGCGACCCCGAGCCGGGCCGAGCCGTCCGGCGTGGATCGGCTCTATGTTTTGGACTGCGGCGCCGCCCGCGCGCCGGACCAGTCCCGCTGGTCGCCCGGCGTGAACGTCGGGCAGCCGCTCGACATCGTCGACAACTGCTATCTTGTGCACCATCGCAACGGCTTCCTGCTGTGGGACACCGGCGTGCCCGACAGCCTAGTCGGCCAGGCGCAACCGGCGCCCGGACCGATCCCGTGGCGCCGCAGCAAGGGCCTCGTTGCACAACTCGCATCGATCGGCGTTCAGCCTGCCGACATCCGCTTCATCGGCATTTCCCACACCCATGGCGACCACGTGGGCAACGTGGACCTGTTCCCGGCCGCAACCGTGCTGATCCAAGGGGCCGAGTACCGATTGGGCATTCGGGTCGGCCAACAAGCCGTTCGACGCCGGCCACAAAGTCGAGCCGCTCGCGGGAGAGCGGGACGTGTTTGGCGATGGCAGCGTGCGGATCATCCCGACCCCGGGCCACACGCCGGGGCACCAGTCGCTGCTGGTGGACCTGCCGCAAACTGGCGCCGTGCTGCTGAGCGGCGACGTGGCGCATTTCCGCGACAACTTCGACAACCGCCGGGTGCCCGGCGGCAACACCAGCAAGGACCAGTCGGTCGCCTCGATGAACCACGTGGCCGAACTGGTGGCCGAGCGGCACGCCCAGTTCTGGATCAACCACGACGCCAAGCAGGCCGCGTCCATCCGCTACGCGCCGGAGTTTTACCAGTAAGCGCCTCGGCAGGGCCGGCACGCCGGGCCATGGATCGGCAAAAACTTGTCACATCGGAACGGCACCTTGTAGGCTAAGACAACATTCACAGATCTCGTCGGTATGGGATGTGATTGCCGATGCGCCGCCAAACGCCCAGCAGATCCGCCGTCGTTTCGGATACGAGGACCGTCGCCCAGATTGGCGCGGCGAGTAGGCTCGAATGACGGCGCTTGCCGACAGCCCGCCGACCGACGGCACCAGCCGCGACGACGGCACATCCGGCCTGCGCGGACGCCAGGTCCGATCATGGCGGCACTGGGATAAGTTCGGCGCCGGCGTTTACGACCGCGGCGTCGGCGAAGGCGTCTGGCGCAGCGACCAGCACCGGCTGGTACTGTCCCTCACCCCGAGCGCGCCGCTGCTGCTGCAGGTCGAGGGGGACGCGGCGAAGACGATCGAGCCGAATCGCGACCGGATCAGCTTCTACCCGGCCGGGCCCGAAGTCCGCACCGTCGGCACCGACTCACGCTATGCCCACGTGTGCTGGGATCCCGACTTCTTTCGGATCGTGGCACCGGGCGTCCCGCTGCCGCTGCAGGACCGCCCGGAGCTGACCTTCACGGATCCGCTGCTCGCGCAGCTGCTGACGACGCTGGTCGAGGAGATCGGCCACGACCGAATCGATCGGCTGCTGGCCGACAGCCTGATGACGGCGCTGGTGATGCGGGTGGCGCAGCGGTTCGGGATGCCGGACGCGGCGGCGCGGGCGCCCGACCTGCCGCTTCCGCGCATCCGCCGGGTCATCGAATACATCGACGCCCATCTCGACCGCGACCTGACCCTGGCCGAGCTGGCCGGCGTTGCCTGTCTCAGCCCCACGCATTTCAGCCGCAGCTTCACCCAGGCGGTCGGCACCGGGCCGCAGCGCTTCACGGTGCAGCGCCGGGTCGAGCGGGCCAAGGCGTTGCTGCGGGGCGGCCGCGACTTGCTCGCCGAGATTGCCGCCGCGACCGGCTTCGCCGACCAGAGCCATTTCACGAAGGCATTCCGGCAGGCGACCGGGGCGACGCCCGGCAGCTTCCGCCGCATGACAATTTAAATCGCAATCCGACAATAAATAACCGCAAGCCGCGACAAGGCCCGCCATGCCCAGCCGCTTAAGGTGCGACATGGCGTCCAGGACCAAGCCGGCGGACACGGACGAAAGCGCGGCAGCGCGCGAGGTCGAGCGCCTGCGCGACGAGGCCGCGGGCCTCCTGCAGCAGGCCGCCGCCTGCAGCAACCCCGATCAACGCGACGCCCTCACCCGCGCAGCGCTGGTTTCGATCGGCCGGGCCCGCCTGCTGCTCGACGACAACGAGTTCATCCCCACCCGGAACGAGACTGCACTGATGCGCCTGATCGCCGCCCTGCTGCTGACCTTGGTGACCAGCCTCGCCGCCGGCGCCGCCGAGCCGAGTTGGACCGGCCAGTGGGACACCCGTTGGCGCGACGGCGGCGCCCGCATGGAGCTGAAGCAAGACGGCGACAAGGTCTCAGGCACCTACCCGGCCTATGGCGGGACGATCAGCGGAACCGTGCAAGGCCGCGAGCTGCACGGGCAATGGAACGAGGGAACCCGCTCCGGCAACATCGTCTTCGTGATCGCCCCGGACGGCCATAGCTTCATGGGCCGCTTCGAGACCGGCGAGTGGTGGACCGGCGGCCGCGTCGAAACCGCCGGCCGCGAGGTTCCGCTCGACCAGGCGGGCGCGCGGCAAGCGCTGCGCACGTTCGTCATGGCCGGTAATGCCGCCCGGTCGGGCAAGACCGACGAGTGGGCCAAGGCCGCCGCGGTGGTCGACTTCGGCGCGGCCGCCGGCACCCTGGCGCCGGGACAGAAGCTCGCCGCCGCGCGCGCCCTGTTCGAGCTGGTGGACCAGACCACGTTCCAGCTGTTCGCGATCCCGGGCCGGCGCGCCGCGGGCGATCGGCTCGACCTGCAGCTGAAACAGGCCGGCACCACCGTGGTGCTGCCGCTCAGCTTGGTGCGTGGCGCCGACAAGCTGTGGCGCGTCGCCATGCCGGCCGAGGATCTCGGCAAGCTGCGCGAAGCGTTGCTGGCGCGCTCCGGCGGGCGTCTGCCGCCACCGGGCGACATCAAGCGCCGGGCGAGTGCGCGCGACGCGATGCGCAGCTTCATCGAAGGGTTCGAGGATTGGGGCGGCAGCGGCCGCGCCCAGGTGTTCGACGTGCTCGACCTGTCCGGCTTCAGCGACGCGACCCGCGACTACGAGGGCGAGCTGGCCGCCGCCTATATGAACAAGTCGCTCGACCGCATCGGCAAGGTGGTGCCGCAGGAGATCTCGGACGACCCGCAGGACCGCGTCCCGTACAGCGTGTTCAGCCACCCGGCCGGCAACCTGGTGCTTGCGCCGGCGATCGAGGGCGGCGGCTGGCGCTTCACCGCCGACAGCGTGCATGGCGCGCGCGACCTCTACACCGCAATCGAGGACATGCCGGAGGTCGATGGCGGTTTCGCGTCCGACGTCCCGTCCTCCTACATGAAGTTGCGGCGCTGGGTCCGCGCCGCGTCGCCCGCCCTGTTCGACCGGGTCGGCCCGCTGGAGCTATGGCAGATCGGGGGCATCGTCGTCCTGCTGCTGGCCTGCTTCGTCCTCGCCTACGTCGTGAGCTGGGTCGTCGTCGCCCTGCTGCGCCTGCTGATCGGCGGGCGGCAGGTCGCGTCCGAGCGCGAGTTCCGCTGGCCGCTGCGCCTGACCATCGCCTTCCTGCTCTACTCGGTCGCGGTGTCGGCGCTGGGCCTGCCGGAAGCGGCCAAGCGGATCTCGACCGGCGCCACGGGGGTCATCATCGCGGTCGCCACCGTGTGGGGCGGCTGGAAGCTGCTCGACACGTTCGGCGCCAGCGCGATGCGCCGGGCTGAAGCGCGCGCCGGCACCCTGGACGAGATCGTGGTCTCGCTGGTGCTCGGCGCCTGCAAGCTGGTGCTGCTGGCCGGCGGCTTCGTATTCATCGCCCAGGCCTTGTCGATCCCGTACGAGGGCGTCATCGCCGGCCTCGGCATCGGCGGCCTGGCCTTCGCCTTCGCCTCGAAGGAGACGCTGTCGAACGTGTTCGGCGCCGGCATCCTGGTCGCCGACCGCCCCTTCCGCCGCGGCGACTGGATCGAGGCCGGCGAGGCCAAGGGCACGGTCGAGCATGTCGGCATCCGCTCCACCCGCATCCGCACCGGCACCGACAGCCTCATGTTCGTGCCGAACGGCAAGCTGGCCGACGCCACGGTCAACAACCTCGGCACCCGCCGGCACCGTGTGACCAACGCCAAGCTGCTGGTGCCGCATGGTACGGGCGCCGAAACGCTGACGGCATTCATGAACGATGTCGCGGCGCTGATCCGCGGCGTGCCGCATGTGCAGCCCGGCTCGGTCCAGGTCGGTATCGGCTCGATCACGCCGGATGGGATCGAGGTGGAATTCGGCTGTTGCCTTGACGTACGCTCGGCCGCGGACGAACGCGCCGACAAGACCGCTTTGATGCTCGGCGTGCTGCGCCTGGCCGACCGCCTCAAGCTGCGGCTCGGCGAGACCGAGCCTCTGCTTCCCGCAACCGCTGCGCCGGCGAACGCCGCGGCCTGACCCCAACAACGGAGATCGATCATGCAACACGACATGCAGCGACGCTTGACGGCCGAATTCGTCGGCACCTTCTGGCTGGTGTTCGGCGGCTGCGGCAGCGCCGTGATCTCGGCCGCGTATCCGCAGCTCGGCATCGGCTTCGTGGGCGTGTCCTTCGCCTTCGGCCTGACGGTGCTGTCGATGGCCTATGCCGTCGGCCACATCTCGGGCGGTCATTTCAATCCGGCCGTCACGGCCGGGTTGTGGGCGGCCGGTCGCTGCGCCAACAAGCACGTGCTGCCCTACATCATCGTCCAGGTGGTTGCCGCCGTCATCGCCGCCGGCGTGCTGTGGCTGATCGCCTCGGGCAAGCCGGATTGGGTGCCGGCCGGCTTCGCGTCCAACGGCTACGGCGCGCTCAGCCCGGGCAAGTACTCGGTCGGAAGCTGCTTCCTGGCCGAGCTGCTGCTCACGTTCTTCTTCCTGACGATCATCATCGGCACCACGTCCAAGGGCGCCGCGACCGGCTTCGCCGGCATCCCGATCGGGCTGGCGCTGACGCTGATCCACCTCATCTCGATCCCGATCACCAACACGTCGGTAAACCCGGCCCGCTCCACCGGCCCGGCCTTGTTCGGCGGCGCCGAGTATGTCGGGCAGCTCTGGCTGTTCTGGCTCGCCCCGGTCGCCGGCGCCATGATCGCCGGCGCCCTGTCCCGCATGCTTTACGAGTTGGACACGATCGCCGAGACCATCGTCATCGAGGAACGCTCCGG
Source organism: uncultured Alphaproteobacteria bacterium (assembly GCA_963792675.1). Lineage (GTDB taxonomy): Bacteria > Pseudomonadota > Alphaproteobacteria > Acetobacterales > Acetobacteraceae > JBBROS01. Next base: position 1,227,030 of record CAWBWT010000002.1, on the reverse strand, counting down.
CGCCGCCGCCGAATAGCCGTTCCCAAGTCACCGTGGCGGCGGCAAGATGCGCGCCCCGGCCGCTTGCCGCCGCAGCACAATGACCGAAATGAAAGATTGGTAAACTCATGACAAACAGGCTTCGAACAAAAGTTCTGCAACGTTGTTCCGCGTTCGCCGCTACGGCCGGATTGGCGGCCGGCCTCGTCGTTGCGACCCCGGCGCCGGCCGAGGCGAAAGGCTGCATCAAGGGCGCGGTGGTCGGCGGCGTCGCCGGGCACTATGCCGGGCATGGCGTGCTCGGCGCCGTGGGCGGCTGCGTCGTCGGCCGCCGCCTGGCCAAGCAGAAGGCCGCGCAAGCGAAACAGGACAGCCTGCGCCAGCAACAGCAGACCCAGCCCGGCTACACCGGCAGCGGCTACCAGTCGAACGGGTCGTCCGGACGCTACAACGCCCCCGTCACCACCGACGCCAATCCAGGTGCGGCCTACAATGGCGGCGCCTACCAGCGCCGCGGTCCCTGACCCGGCGACGGTCAACTCTCCGGCGGAACCGCCGGCTGGTCGCGAGCCGCGACGGAGCAGCACCCGGCCGGATGAGCTTGCGCTTTGCTCAGTCGAGCCAAGCGTGACCTGCGAGGTCATACCCAAGGCCGGGCGTTGTTGATGCACACCTAACCGGAGGCACACTCATGTTCGATGCGATGAAAATTCTAGGCTCCCTGGCGCAGTCCACCACAGCGCCATCCGCCGGCGATCGGTTCGGCGGGGCGATGAACCAGGCGTCCAACAGTGGCCCGTTCGGGCAGGCCTTCCCCGGCGGCGCCGGCGGCCAGCAAGGCGGCGGCCTCGGCGCCCTGCTCGGCGGCCTGATGGGCGGAAACCAGGGTGGTAACCCGGCAACCATGGGCGGCCAATCCAACAGCCTCGGCGGCATCCTCGGCGGGTTGGCGCAGATGGCGCAGCGCGCCGCCCAGTCGCCGCAGCAGGAAATCCGCAACAACAACCCCGCCGCCGTGGGCGGGCTCGGCGCGCTGGCCGGCGCGCTGCTCGGCGGCGGCAGCGGCGCCATGGGCGGCGGGCTGATGGCGGTGCTCGGCAGTCTCGCCTATAGCGCGCTGCAGGGCCAAGGCGGGAGCGCACAGCAAGCGGCCGGCGGGACGACCGGCGGCTACACCTCCGCCTCCGCCGCGATGCCCGCCACCGACGCCGAGGCGCAGCGCCGGGCCCTGCTGATCTCGCGCGCCATGATCCAGGCCGCCAAGGCGGACGGCCAGATCGACGCGCAAGAGACCCAGCGGATCATGGGCAAGCTATCCGAGCACGGCCACGACGCCGAGGCCCGCGCCTTCGTCGAAAGCGAGATGCGCAAGCCGATCGACCTCGACGCCCTGGTCCGCGACGTCCGCAGCCCGCAGGAAGCAGCCGAGATCTATGCCGCGTCGCTGATGGCGATCGAGGTCGATAGCCAGGCCGAGCGCGACTACCTCGCCGACCTCGCCGGCGCCCTCAACCTGCCGCCTCAAGCGACGGCGCAGATAAACAGCGCGATGGGCGTCCAGATCTGACGCAACAAGCGGCGGAAGCGAAGCCGGGCGGCGCCGTCACGACGCCACCCGGGCCGCGCCCTGCCAGCCCTGCCGCTCGACCCAGCCCGTCTCGAGCCCGGCGAACCGCGCCAGGCTGAGCGTGGACAGGTCGGCGCAGTGGCAGGCGCCGTCGGTCACGAGTTCCTGGATCGCATGGCCGCTCGCCGGCGACAGCCCGAAGCCGATCGACGACAGCGTCGCCAGCACGACGTTGCCCGGGTCGGCCAGACCGGTCGATCACCGGGCGGCCATCGGGCGTGTTCTCGATGATGCCGCCCCAGCTCCGGATGATGCGGGCATGGCGGGCGCCGGGCAGCATGGCGGCAAGGCGCCCGGCGATGTTGCCCATCAGCGGCGTGCTCGAGCGCGGCGGCGCCGCCATGCCGTCGGTCTCGTCCAGCCACTCATGCGGCCCGCCGCCATAGGCGAGGTTGCCGCGCATCGTTTGCCGCCCATAAAGCCCGTTGCCGTCGGCCCCGCCCAGCGGCATCAGCGGCAGCGGCTCGGTCACGATCATCTCGGCCCGTGCCGCCGCCATCGGCACATGCACGCCGAGCATCGCCGCCAGCTTCCCCGTCTGCGGCCCGGCGCACAGCACGAGCTGGTCGCAGCCGAACGTGCCGCGGTCGGTCTCGACCGCGGTGACCCGGCCGCCCTTCCGTCGCGAAGCCGAGCACGGTGGTGTGCTGCAGCAGCCGTCCGCCATGATCCTGCATCGCCCAGGCATAACCCTGCACGGTCCGGTGCGGGTTGGCGTGGCCGCCGAAATGGTGGTGGGTGGCGCCGTAGCACTCGCCCGCCAGCGGCACCAGCTCGCGCAGTTGCTGCGCGTCCAAGCGCTCCGACGTGAAGCCGAGCCGGGCGCCGTTCGCGACCATGCGGTCGGTGTCGGCGAATTGCTGCGCGTCCATGGCGATGCGGATGCGGCCCGAGCAGAACTCGGTCGGATAGCCGAGCAGCTCGTCCATCTGCGGCCATAGCCGCTGCTCCTCGGCGAATAGCGGGCTGAAGCCGTGGGTGCAGCCGCCGCCGTTGCGGCCCGACGCCTCCCAGGCGACGATGCCCTTGTCGATCACCAGCACGTCGACGCCGGCGCGGGCCAGCCACCAGGCCGCGCTAAGCCCGGTGGCGCCGCCGCCGACGATGACGACCGCGGCGCCGGACGGCTCGCTCATGCCTCGCTCCCCGCCTTCGGCGCCGCCAGCGGCGGGATGTCCCAATGCCCCCGCACCTGGCCTGGGATGCCGAACCAGATGTCCCAGTGCTCGGTCATCGCCTCGGGCTCCTCCACCGTCCCGGCCAGGCCGAGCGGCAGCGGCCGCACCGGGGCGCGATAGGTGCCGAGCGGCACCTCGCTCAACGGCGCCTGGCCGCCGAGCGCCAGCAGCGCGCCGACCTGCTCGCGGCAGCGGCGGCCCTGGCAAAGGCCCATGCCGGCGCGGGTCAGGCGCTTGACCTGGTCGGGGCTGGGCGGACCGTTGCCGAGCAGGGCGGTGAGGTCCGGGTCGTTGCGCAGCGGCGTCGGCCATTTGAGGTAGGCGGGCGGCCGCACCTCGAGGATGTCGCGCGCGCTGACCGACTCGCACTGGCACACATGCGCGGCGCCGTCCGCGTCCACCACCGCCGTCTTCACCCAGCCCATCCGATAGGCGGCGAAGTCGTAGGCGAGCGGGTCCGGGGTGCTGCTGCCCGCCTCCGCCGCGGTTCCGATCGCATGGGCGGCAGCCCGCCGTCCCTCGGCCTCGGCGATGCCGCGGTCCAGCGTCTTGCCCGCCCACACCCCGGCGCAATCGCCGGCCGCGTAAATCCCAGGGATCGAGGTCGCCTGGTTTGCGTCGGTCTCGGGCACATGCCCGCCGCGCTCGATGGAGAAAACGTTGCGGCAGCCGATGGCGTCGGTCAGCTCGATCACCGGCACCGCGCCCACCCCGAGCACCACGGTGTCGCAGCCGAGCAGCGCCGCCTGGTTCGGGATCCTACGCCCGTCGCCGTCCAGCGCCGCCAAGGTCACCGTCTCGACCCCGTCTTTGCCCTCGGCCCGCGCGATCACGTGGCCGGCGAACAGCGGCGCTTGCAACTGCTCCAGCAGCGACGCCGGGCCGATCGGCGCGGGGGCCTGCTCGACCACGGCGACGATCTCGACCCCGGCGCGCTGCATCGCCAACGCCGCCGACAGCGCCTCGGCCGACGTGCCCAGCATCACCGCCCGGCGCGCATCGAGGGCGCCCAGCCGGGCCAGCCGCTCGGCGGCGGTCGCACCCATGACGCCGGGCAGCTCCCAGCCGGGGAACGCCAGGCCCATGTCGCGCCGCCCGGTCGCGACTACCGCGGCGTCGAAGCCCAGCATGGTCGATTGCGCCCCGTCCGACAGCCCGGCCACCTTGCCCGGCAGCCAGCCGACGGTCGCGCCATTGGCGTAGAGGCCCCACACGACGGTGCCGAGCCGGACGTCCACCCCGGCCTCGAAGGCGGCTTCCAGCATCGGCTCGCCGGCGACCAGCGCCTCGGTCATCGCGCTGAGGTTGCGTACGGCGCCGCTCATGCGCTGGCCGAAATGCAGCGGGATGTCGTCGCCCATGGTCGCGGCCGGCACCGGGTTCTCGTCCACCAGCACCACGCGCTTGCCCTGCCCGGCCGCATGGATCGCCGCCGCGAGGCCGGCCGGGCCGGCGCCGACCACCAGCAGGTCCGCGCGTTCGGCGAGCGTCAGCCCGGCATTGGCGGTGGAACGCGGGTCGCGCACGCCGCCGCTGATCGGCGGCCTGCTTGAGCTCATCATCAGGCGGTGCTCCAACTGGCTTCGGGCGCCGGCGCCGTCCGGCGGCCCAGTCTGTTGCGGGGAATGTGGCAGCGGATGGCGTGGCCATCCTGGTCGTCGTAGGGCGGCGGCTGCTCGTCGCAGATCGGCCCGATCTTGCGCGGGCAGCGGGTCGAGAACACGCAGCCGGCGGGCAGGTTGAGCGGGCTCGGGATCTCGCCTTCGAGCCGCACCCGCGGCCCCGGCGCGCCCGGCACCGCCGAGAGCAGCGCCTCGGTATAGGGGTGGTGCGGCCCGTCGAACACCGCCTCGGCCGGCCCGACCTCCATCGTCCGCCCCAGATAAAGGACGGCGATCTGGTCGGACAGGTACCGCACCACGCCGAGGTCGTGACTGATGAAGATATAGCTGACGGCAGCACTCTTCTGCAGGTCCACCAGCAGGTTCAGGATCGACGCCTGCACCGACACGTCGAGCGCCGAGGTCGGCTCGTCGCACACCACCACGCGCGGGTCGCCGGCAAAGGCGCGGGCGATGGCGACGCGCTGCTTCAACCCGCCCGAGAGTTGCCGCGGCCGCATGCCGAGATGCGTCGGCGTGAGCCGCACCGCCTCGATCAGGCTGCCGAGCCGGGTTTCCAGCGCCGGGCCGGCCAGGCCCGCCAACTTCGACAGCGAGCGGGCGACCAGATGCCGCACCGTGTGCGAGCGGTTGAGCGCGGAATCCGGGTTCTGGAACACCACCTGCAGCGCCTTGCGGTCGGCCCGCGACCGTGTCTTGGCGGTGCCGGGCAGCGGGCGGCCGTCGAGCTCGATCACGCTGCCGGAGTTGGGCGCGGTCAGGCCGAGCAGCAGCCGGGCCAAGGTGGTCTTGCCGCTACCGCTCTCGCCGACCAGGCCGAGCGTCTGGCCCTCCCGCAAGGTGAGCGACACGTCGGACACGGCGCGCACCGGGCCGAAGCTTTTCGACACCCGGTCGGCCCGCAGCACCGGCCGCCCAGCCGTCTGCGCCGGCGCCGGCGTCGCAATCGGCCGCACCCCGGGGATGCCGCGCGGGGCGATCGGGTAATGGCAGTACGCCCGATGCCCGGCGCCGCCACGCTCCGGCGGATCGACGGTGCGGCACACCGTATCGGCCGCCTCGCAGCGCGGCGCGAACACGCAGCCCGGCGGCAGCGGCCCCGGTGCGGGCAGGTAGCCGGGGATCGATTCCAGCCGCCCATCGCTCTTGCGCCGTCCCGCGACCGGGAGGCAGCCGAGCAGGCGCGCCGTATAGTGGTGGATCGGCCGCGCCAGCAGCCCGGCGGCGTCGCCCTCCTCCACCAGCTTGCCGGCGTAGAGCACGCCGACCCGGTCGCACATGCGCTCGATCACGCCGAGGTTGTGGCTGATGAACAGCACCGCCGTGCCGGACTGCCGGCGCAGGGCGGCGATCAGGTCCAGCACCTCGGCTTCCACGGTGGCGTCGAGCCCGGTGGTCGGCTCGTCCAGGATCAGCAGCGCCGGGTCTTTCACGAGCGCCATGGCGATGACGACGCGCTGCTGCATGCCGCCCGAGAGCTGGTGCGGATAGGCGCCCATGACCCGGCCGGGGGCTGCGATCTGCACCCGCTGCAGCATCTTTTCGGCCTCGGGGCCGCCAGTGCGGCCGATCGCCTCGAAGGCCTCGTCGAGTTGGCGGCCCACCGTCAGCGAGGGGTTCAGCGCCCGGCTCGCATCCTGGTACACCATCGACACTTGCCGGGCGTGCAATTGCCGCAGCCCCTCGCGGTCGAGCCCGGCCACGTCCTGCCCGGCGATCCTGACCACGCCGCCGGTCATGACGCCGGCCCGGGGCAAGGCGCGCAACGCGGCCAGGGCCACGGTGGACTTGCCGCAGCCGCTTTCGCCGACCAGGCCGTAGGATTCACCCGGCTCGATGCGCAGCGACACGCCGCGCAGCACCTGCTGCTCGCTGCCGCGGCTGCGGTAGGCGACCTGCAGGTCGCGCAGCTCGAGCGCCGGGGTCAGCGGAGCGCCCCCGCGATGCCGTCGGCGATCAGGTTGACGCCGACCACCAAGGAGGCGGTGGCGCCGGCCGCGAACGCCGCCGTCCACCAATAGCCGCCGTTGATCATGCTGTAGTTTTCCGCGATCGACAGGCCCCAATCGGCCGAAGGCGGCTGGATGCCGAAGCCAAGGAAGCTCAGCGAGGCGACCGTGAAGATGGCGTAGCCGAGCCGCACCGTGGTCTCGACCAGCACCGCCGGCAGCACGTTGGGCAGGATCTCGGCGAACATGATGTGCAGCGCGCCCTCGCCGCGCAGCTCGGCCGCGGCGACGTAGTCGAGCGAGCGCTCGGACAGCACCGCCGCGCGCACCGTTCGGGCGATCAGCGGCGTGAAGATCAGCCCGATGACGGCGATGACGGTGGTGGAGGACGGCCCCAGCGCCACCAGGGCGACCAGCGCGACGATGATCAGCGGCAAGGCGAGCAGCACCTCGATCAGCCGGCCGAGCACCATGTCCACCAGGCCGCCGGCATAGCCGGTCAGCAGCCCGAGCGAGGTGCCAAGAACCGTCGCTATAATCGTGGCCAGGGGTGCGATCGAGAGGATCGGCCGGGCGCCGACGACGACCCGGGAAAAGATGTCGCGGCCGAGCTGGTCGGTGCCGAACCAATGCGCCCCCGACGGCGGCTCGAGCGTGTTCATCATGTTGTCGGCGTAGGGGTCCTGCGGCACCACCGACGGGCCGAACACGGCGCAGAACACCCAGAGCAGCACGATGGCAAGCCCGGTCAAGAACACGCCGGAGTGGAGAATGAGCGACAGCCGGGTGCGCGGCGCCCGCGGCACCGGCGGCGTGCTCGCCGCTACGATCCCGGTTGCACTCATCGGGCGACCCCCGCCCGCAGCCGCGGGTCGAGCACGCTGTACAGCACGTCGGCGATCAGCGTCGCGAGGACGTAGACGGCACCGACCGTCAGGATGCCGGCTTCCATCATCGGGAAGTCCTTTCCCCGGGCCGCGTTGAGAATCAGGCTGCCGACGCCCTGGTAGCGGAACAGCGCCTCCACCACCACGAGGCCGCCGATCATGCCGCCCAACTGTGACGCGATGACGGTGATCGTCGGCAGCAGCGCGTTGCGCAGCACATGCCGAACGATAACGGTGCGCCGCGGCAATCCTTTCAGCACGGCGGTGCGGGTGTAGTCGGCGTCGAGCGCCTGCACGGTGCCGGCGCGGGCCATGCGGGCGATGTAGCCGAACAGCACGATCACCAGCGGCAAGGCCGGCAGGATCAAATGCTGCAACTGATCCCATCCGCTGCTGCCGGGCCGGGTCGCGGCCGAGATCGGCAGCCAGCGCAGCCAGACGCCGATGACGAGGATCAGCACGATCGAGGACACGAACTCCGGCACCACCGTCAGCGACAGCCCGGCGATGCTGATCACGCGGTCCTGCCAGCGCCCGGCTCGGCTCGCGGCGTAGACCCCGGCGCCGATCGACAGCGGCACGACGATCACGAAGGTCACCGCGGCGAGCTTCAGCGAGTTGGCCAGCGCGTTGCCGATGAACGGCGCCACCGGCGAGCGATACGAGTACGACTGCCCCATGTCGCCGGTGACGAAATGGGTGATCCACTCGAAATACTGCAGCAGCGCCGGCCGGTCGACGCCGAGCTGGTGGTTCAGCGACGCCACCGCGTCCGGGTCGGCGAGCGGGCCGAGGATGGCGCGGCCGACGTCGCCGGGCAGCAACTGCGCGCCGGCGAAGATCACCATGCTCAGCAGCAGCAAGGTGAGCAGCCCGGCAGCGAGGCGGCGCAGCAGCGTGACGGCCAGGTCCATGCTTCAGCCCTCGGTGGGCAGGCGAGGGCTTTGCCCTCGACCCATTGGGGCCAGGGGCCCCAAACCCCCAGCCGTAAGGTGCCGGACCTCACGGGCTCGCCTTGCCTGATGGATTAGCCGCTCCATCGCTAGCCGACCGAGGCGTTCTGCAGAAAGAGCTGGGTGATCGCGGTCGACTTCGACGCCGCTGACGGTGGGGCCGGTCGCGGTGATGTAGTTGTAGAAATAACCGAAGATGACCGGCGTCTCGTCCAGCAGCAGCCGGTCGATCTTGCCCGCGGTGCTGCGCTGCACGCCGAGATCGGTGGCCGCGACGTAATCGGCGACCAGCTTGTCGTATTCGGGGCTCTTGAAATGCGCCGCGTTCCAGGCGCCGGTGCTGAGCAAGGGCGCGGCCAGCAGCACGTTGGGGATGCCGCGGTGGCCATAGACGGTGATGCCCATCTCGGAATCGAGCCAGTCCGAGGTGCCGGGCTTGACGTTGCCGTAATAGGCCTTCTGGTCCTCGATCTTGAGGTTGAGCTTGATGCCGATCTGCGACACCGAGTTCTGGATCAGCACGGCATAGTCGGGCAGTTCCTGGGTGCGCTCCAGGGTCAGCGTCGCCTCGAACCCCTTCTCCGCCCCGGCGTCGGCCATCAGCTTGCGGGCCGCCGCGACGTCCTTCTTGCGCTGCGGCACCGACGGGTCGGCGGAGGGGTACACCGGCGCGATCGGCGAGTCGTTGCCGACCTCGGCATTGCCGCGGAACAGCCCCGAGACCAGCGCCGGCCGGTCGAGCGTCAGCGCCATCGCTTGCCGCACCCGCTTATCGGCGAATTTCGGCACGTCGGTCTTGATGTGCACCTGCCGGTGCGCCGAGGACCGCAGCTTGATCAGCTTCACGTCCGGGTCGTTCAGCAGCCCCTGCGCGCCCTGCACCGCGACCGCGGCGATGATGTCCACCTGGGCGCCCTGGAGGGCAAGAATTTGGGGCTGCTGGTCGGCGTAGAAGGTGAACTCGGTCCGCGCCGGCAACACCTTGCCGCCCCACCAATCGGGGTTGCGGACAAAGTTGGCGCCGACATTCGGGGTGAACCGCTCGAGCTTGAACGGCCCGGTGCCGACGAAATTCTTCTCGAAGTCGCCGGAGTAGTCCTCCGGCAGGATGATGGCGTTGTAGTTGTCCGACGACACGTAATACGGGAAGTTGCCGTTCGGCGCGTCGAGGTGGAACGCCACCGTCAGGTCGTCCACCTTGCGCGCGCCCCCCACCGACAGCACGCCGCGGAACGCCGACAGCGCGTTGGAGCCGTTCTTCGGATTGGCGAGCCGGTCGATGGTGGCCACCACGTCGGCCGCCGTCATCGTCTTGCCGTTGTGGAACTTCACCCCGGGCCGGAGCGCGAACGTCCAGACGCTGCCATCCTCGTTCGGCTTCCACGACAGCGCGAGCGCCGGCTGCAAGGTGAGGTTGGGCGTGTCGCGGATCAGGAACTCGCCGGTCTGCATCAGCATCAGCAGCCCGCCGGCATTGGCGGTCGAAACCGGCTCGATGGCCCCGGACGGGGTGGTGCTGGCGACGCGGATGGTGGCGTCCGGCTTGCCCGCCGCCCGCGCCGGGGTTGCGGCCGGAAGACCCAGCAACGCGCTCAGCACCGGCAGGCCGATGCCGACGCGGGTGCCGTGGGCGAGGAAGGCGCGGCGGTCGAGGCGACCGGCCAGGAACTCGTCGATGACGTGGTTCTCGAGCGGCCCGGACCGCCGCCGCAGTTGGTCGAGCCGCAGCATGTCCAGAAGGGTGGCGCCTCGGATCATCGTCGTGCTCCCGTTGGTTCCGCTAAGCCGTCGGCGGAATGGGGGAGCAAGAACGAGGCCAGGGCAAGTGGAATTGTAAGGTTGTGTCTAGCCGGCGACCTCCCCGTGGACCTCACCGTGTGCTGCCACGTAGCGGCCCGCCGCCTTGCAGTACCAATCGACGAAGCGCAGCACCAGCGATTCCGACATCTCGGAATACGGCCCCGGCTGGTAGCCGACCGAGTTCACCCCGCGCTGGTTGTTTTCCGCCAGCTCGCGGTCCTGCAGGTTGGTGCGGTTCCACAGCTCCGTCAGGCCCTCGACGGTGTAGTCCACGCCTTCCACCGCATCGGCGCTGACGAGCCACTTGGCCGTCACGATCGTTTCCTCCGGCGCCGTCGGCATGGCGCTGAACATGATCACGTAGTCGCCGAGCGCGTGAGCGAAGCTGTGCGGCTCCAACGCCCAGCGCAGCGAGCCGACGTCGCCGTTGCCGACGTCGCCGATCGTCTTGGCAACGCAGGGCTTGCCGTCCATCGTCAGCGAGCTGGTGCCGGGGTTGAGCGCGAACCGCCCGGCCTGCCACCACTCGCCCTCGACCGGGCCGCAGGGCAGCCCCTGTTCGGCCATCCGCTCGGCGAAGCTGGCATTGACGCTCGCCTGCTCCTCGACGGTCAGGCTGCGGCGGCCGACCGGGAAGGTCACCGACAGCTCCGGGTGATTGACGGCGCAATGGTAGCACTCGCGCGCATTCTCCATCACCAGCTTCCAGTTGGCGCGCTCGACCAGCGTCACCTGGTGCGCGAGCTTCGCGCGCCCGAGCTGGTGCGGCGCCAGCAGCGGCTCGAACGCGTCGTGGAACTCGTCGAAGGCGGGCGGCTGCTCGGCGAGGCAGACGTAGATGGTGCCGGCGATCGTGCGCAAGGCGACCGGGCGCAGGCTGTGCTCGGCGGGGTCGAACCAGTCCGGCATGCGGGCGGCATGCACCAGCTTGCCTTCGAGGTCGTAGGACCATTGGTGGTAGGGGCACACCAGCCGCGGCCGGCGGGCGGCGCCGGGCGCGCAGATCTGGGCGCCGCGATGGCGGCAGGAATTGTGGAATGCGCGCAGCACGTTGTCGCGGCCGCGTACGATCACGACCGGGTTGCGGCCGATGGTGGTCGCGAGCGTGCAGCCGGGCTCCGGCAGCTCGACCTCGAAACCGACCAGGATCCAGCTGCGGCCGTAGATCGCCTCGCAGTCAAACTCGAAGATGTCACGGTCGCTGTAGAACGCTTGCGGCAAAGTGTGGCCGGGGCGACGGCGGTCGAGCAGGTCGCGGATGCGCGCAAGGTCGGTCATTGGTCCTCCAAACGGTCCCGCGCAGCATACGCGCGCGCGGACGCCGGCACGCATCGTATTTTGCGATGCGGCAATCGCATTTTGTGCTTTGCCCCAAACGGTTACCGGACCGATGATCGCCCCATGCGCCGCCCTGGCACCGACGATCGGCTCCGAAACGGAACATTGTGACGGCGAGACGCGCGAGCATCAGCCGGCAATGGATGCCGTTGAACGCGCTGCGGGCGTTCGAGGCCGCGGCTCGGCACCTCAGCATCACCAACGGCGCCCAGGCGCTCGGCGTGTCGCAGAGCGCCATCAGCCGGCACATCACCTCGCTCGAGGGCCTGCTCGGCGCGGCGCTGTTCGAGCGGCGGCGGCAAGGGCTCGAGCTGACCCGGGCCGGCGCCGCGCTGCTGCCGGTGGTGAGCAAGTCGTTCGACCGCATCGAGCAGGAGCTGAACGCCATCGTCGGCGACCGCGCCGGCGCCCGGGTGCTGCGGGTCCATATCCCGCCCACGTTTGCGCAGACGCTGGCGATGCCGATGCTGCGCGACCTGCGCGCCGAGCATCCGGAGATGGTGCTCGACATCACCACGCCGGGCCAGGTCGGGCCGCCGCCGGGCGACGTGGACGCGGCGATCGTGTTCAGCCGCCCGCAGGCGGGCACGATGGTGGCCGACCTGCTGTGGATGTCGCAGGTGACGCCGGTGTGCCATCCGGCGGTGGCCGCTGCCGGGCGCGCCCGCTGCGGCGACGACCTCGCCGCTTTCCTGAGCGGCGCCGAGCTGCTGCACATGCGGCTCGAGAACCAGAAGCGCGACCTGATCTGGGGCGAGTTCACCCGGCGCAGTGGTCTTGCGGTCGCGACCGACCGCGGCCTCGCCTTCGACACCGCCGTGCTCGCGGTGCAGTATGCCATGCTCGGCGAGGGGGTAGCGCTGGTGGACACCCGCCTGTTCGCCCGCGAACTGGAGGACGGCCGGCTGGCGGCGCCCTTCCCGCAGGCCCGGTCCGAGGACGGGTTCGGCTACTTTCTGAACGTCCACCCCGAGGACCTCGCGGACCCGGCGGTGGCGGTATTTCGCGACTGGATCATCCACCGGTTCGCCGGCCTGGGTGAGGCTCGGTCGAGCACTGCAGGAGAAGCAACATGAGCAAGGCCTTGATCGTCGGCGGCGGGATCGCCGGCCTGTCCGCCGCCTGGGCGCTCGCCCGGCGCGGCGTGCAGGTCGAGCTGTTCGAGCAGGGCCCGCTGCCCAACCCGAAATGCTCCTCCTACGACGAGCACCGCATCACCCGGCACGCCTATGGCCGCATGGAAGGCTACGCGCACTTGATGCCGGAGGCGTTCCGCACCTGGGACCGGCTGTGGCAAGCGACCGGCCGCTCCCATTACGAGCCGTGCGGCGCCGTCTATTTCCTACGCCACGACAATGGCTGGTACGCCGGCGCCTCGCGCTCGCTCGACGCGATGGGGATCGGCTACCGCGACATCCCGCTCGGCGACGTCGCCCGCCGCTTCCCGATGATCCGGCCGGACGGGCTGCAGCGGGTGGTCGAAACCGACAGCGCCGGCATGCTGTTCCCGATCCGCATCCTGACCGACCTCGTGGTGCTGCTCGGCCGCCTCGGCGTCGGGCTGCACAGCGGCACGCATGTGACCGAGGTCGACCCCGACCGCGGCACGCTGGTGGCGGACGGCAAGACTTACTCTGGGGACACGGTGATCGTCGCGGCCGGCGCCTGGGCGGAGCGGCTGGTGCCGAGCCTCGGCGGCGTGGTGGTGCCGTCGCGCCAGGCGGTGCTTTACCTTTCGCCGCCGACCGAGTTGGCCGAGGCCTGGGCGAACGCGCCGGTGATGCTCGACGTCGGCCGGGATGGCGGGGTGTACATCCTGCCGCCGCGCCAGGGCACCCGGCTCAAGATCGGCGACCATGTCTTTTCGCGTGAGGGCGACCCGGACGAGGACCGGCTGGCGACGCCGCACGACCTGGAACGGCTATGGCCGGCCGCGCGCGCGGTATTCGCCGGGCTCGACCGCTACACCGAACTGGAGCGCAAGGCGTGCTTCTACACAGTGCACGAGCACGAGGAGTTCCAGGTGCGGCCGACGGGCTCGGCGGGCTGGGTCATCAGCGCCTGCTCCGGCCACGGCTTCAAGCTCGGTTCGCTGATGGGGGAGCTGGTGGCCCGCGCCGTCACCGGCGAGATGCCGGCGGCCGACCTGCCGGAGCTGGCAGCGGGCCGGGTGCTGTCGCCGCCTTGGGCACAGGCCCGCGCCGCATGAGGATGCGGGTCCGGGATCTCTTCCCGGACCCGCTATTTACGATCAGGCCGATTGTTCGGCTTGCTTGGCCAATTGGCTGCTGTATTCGTCGGCCTTGTAGATGTCGCTGACGATCGACTTCAGCTTCGCCGCGTCGTCGTTCTTGCCCAGCGCCGCCGCATAAGCCGCCGCGGTGCCGAATCCAGCCAGGCCGTAATGGGACATCCGCTGATACTGCGAGATGATCGCGAGATCACGCAGATGGCCGCTGAACTCCGCCTCCAGCGCGTGCTTCTTGGCTTCCTCGACCAGCCCTTCCATGCCGCGGCAATGATCCTTGCCGACATCGCCGGCGGTCGCCTCGACCATCGCCTTCAATGCCGCGGTGTGCTTGCCGATCCCATCGACGGACTTCTGCAGCATCGACTTCAAGCTGTCGTTCGAGGCCGCTTCCGCAAGGCTTGGCATGACACGCTGCATCTGGTCGTTGGCGGACCACAAATCGCGGATTTCCTCCAGGTAGACGTCATTAAGGGAATTGGCCTTGGACATGTCGCGCTCCGATGCTGCGTGTTCTGGCGGCCCAGCCGGGTGATCGGCCTGAGCGTCGCGTCATGTGAACGTGAGGAAGCGGGGAACGATGCCTCCCATCAACTGGGATTGAGGCCGGCACGAGCAGCGGCGCCGGCGGCCGCGGACCCGTAACAGAGACGTTACATTCCGCTTATTGCTAAGCCGGATCGACCGCGGCAGCTTTCGTTGCATGCGCATTCTCGCCCTGCTGGCGCAACTTCTCGTCGCGGTCGCGTCGATCGGCAGCCTCTCCTGGTGGCTGGCCGGTGGCCTGATGCGGCTGGCGGCGCGCTGGCTCGAGCGGTCGCCGCTGCTGCGGACCGGCCCGCTCGGGGCGGTCGCGGCCGTGCTGTTCGGCATCGCGGGGGCGTTGTCGGCGGCGGCCTGGGTGCTCGCGCTTCTGCTGTTTCGGGCGATGGTGGATCTGCCGCAGAGCGTCGGGCTGCAGCAATCGACCGTGACGGTGCCGTGGCACGTGCTCACGGTCGCCGCCTCCGTCCTGCTCGGCGTCGCCGGCAGCTGGGCCGCGCTGGGAGCGGCGGCGACGGCGCTCGGCGCGGCGCGGCGTCGCCGGTTCCTGACCGAACTGCTTCCATTCGACGGGGATGCGGCCCTGCAGGACGGGCCGGAGTTGCCGCCGCCGACCACCGGGGGGCGCCGGATCGTCATCCTGTGCGATGGCACCAGCAACCGGCCCGGCCAAACCGAGGGCGGCTTGGCCGTGACCACCAACGTCTACAAGCTGTTCACCATGCTCGCCGCCGACGAGATCCAGACGACCTGGTATCAGGCCGGGGTCGGGTCGGACACCTCCTCCACCGCGCGCCAAGTGCGCCGGACGCAAGCGATCCTCGGCGCGATCGGCGCCAACGCCGGGTCGCAGGTGGCCGCCTATGGCGACCGGCTGATCAAGCTGATCGAGAGCGCCTTCGGCACCGGTATCAGCGAGGGCATCGTCAACGGCTACGCCGAGATCGTCCGGCAATACCGGCCGGGCGACCGTATCTACCTATGCGGCTTCTCGCGCGGCGCTTACACGGCCCGCTGCATCGCCGGCGTCATCTCGAGGATCGGGCTGCTGCGGGCGGAGCATGGCCGCTACGCGCCGCAGATGGTGCAGCTGTATCGCAACCGCGCCGACCAGCATGCCCGGGTCGCGGTGCGCCCCTGCATGGTGCACGCGGATCCGGCGATCGAGTTCGTCGGCGTATTCGACACCGTGGCCTCGCTCGGGGTGCCGCTGTGGGGCTGGTGGTTTCGCGTCCTGCCGATCTGGAAGCTCGGGCCGCTGCAGACCGACCCGGTCGAGGCCTGCCGCCACGTCTACCACGCGCTGTCGATGGACGAGCGCCGCTCGGAGTTCTTCCCGACCCTGTATACCGATCCGCGGGCCCAATCCGGCGGACGGCGCAGCGCCCGAGACAAGCTCGAGACGCTGCAGCAGGTCTGGTTTCGCGGCGCCCACGCCGATATCGGCGGCGGCTACGCCCGTTGC
The DNA here is from genome assembly GCA_963792675.1 of uncultured Alphaproteobacteria bacterium. GTDB lineage: Bacteria > Pseudomonadota > Alphaproteobacteria > Acetobacterales > Acetobacteraceae > JBBROS01. The sequence continues at coordinate 1,211,441 of CAWBWT010000002.1, read as the reverse complement.
GATCTCTCCGACATCACCCTGGGCTGGATGCTCGACGCAATGCAGCGCCACGGCCTGCGGGTCCGCGACGGCGCCCGGGACACGCTGCGCCCGGATCCGCTCGGCCCCTTGCACGACGAGCTGAAGCGCAATCCGGGCTGGGTGCTGTTCGGCAGCTGGCCGCGGTGGCATCCGACCCCCGGTGCGGGACCCGACAGCAACGGCACCGCCCTGCATCCCAGCGTGCTGGAGCGCGCGACGACGGTCGAGGCGCGCACGGGGCGACCCGATTTCATCCGCCTGCAACCCGGTGCAGACCGGGTCATCGTGGTCGAGGCCGGTCGCTCCTGGGACCGCACCGGGATCGTGATCGAGCGGGGCGCGACGTACCGCTTGAGCTATCTCGGAGGGCTGTGGCGCGACGCCGATGCCACCCCGTGCACGGGCGCCGGGCAGAACGCGACCGGGCTGTTCGACCTTCGCCGCACCCTGACCATCGGCCGGCGCCTGCGCGAGGAACCCTGGATGCGCCTGGTCGCGACGGTCGCCCACCCTCGACGCTGGCCGCTGCTGGAGCGTGGGTTCGTCGCCTTGCTGCGGATCCTGCTCGTGCGCGATCCCGACGAGCTGACCTGCCAGCTGGCCCCGATTGGCCGGGACCTCGGGCGCAAGAACGCCGCGGTGCTGATCAGGAACGAGGCCCAATCCGGGTTGCTGTACCTGTTCGCGAATGATTGGTGGCAAGCGGCCAGCAACAACAGCGGCGGCTTGCAGCTCCGCATCGAGCGGGTTGCGGGCGATGCCGAGGCCTCGCCGGTCTGGACGCTCGATCCGGCCGGCCGATGGCAGCGCAGCTGAACCGGCCCGGCCAGCGCCGATTCAGCAACGTCAATAATAGATCCACTCACCAAAAGCGGGGCAGTCAGATAGAATTGCAAATCGAACCGACGGTCGTCGCAATTTAGACACAAGGAGGAGCAACCGGGCATAGTCAACCTGGATAATGTTGTTATGCCTCATGAAAAACGTTAAGATAAACTTACTGCGACGTGTCAGCCGTTCCGGCAACCGATGACGGATTGTTTCGAAGGTATCCTGCATGCCCGACAACTTTGCCGAGCGAGCGTTCGCGCTGATCAACGCGGTGACGGATTATGCGATCTTCCGGGTCAGCGTGGACGGCATTATCGAGTCCTGGAACCCGGGGGCCGCGCGCATCAAGGGTTACGACGCCGCCGAGATCATCGGACGGCCGATCGCCACCTTCTACACCCCGGACGACATCCGCGACGGCAAGCCGGCGTTGAACCTGCAAGTTGCGGCGAACAACGAGCGGTTCGAGGACGAGGGCTGGCGCCTGCGCAAGGACGGTACCCGCTTCCGCGCCCACGTCATCATCGACGCCATCCGCGACCCGAAAGGCAAACTGGTCGGCTTCGCCAAGATCACCCGGGACGTCAGCGCCCATCACGAGCTCGAGCGCACCAAGGAACAGCTCGTGCAGGCGCAGAAACTCGAGCTCGTCGGCCATTTGACCGGCGGCGTGGCGCATGACTTCAACAACCTGCTGACCGCCATCCTAGGCTGCCTGGACCTGGTCAGCATGAAGAACAAGGACGTGACGCTCGAGCGCTACCTCGCCTCGGGCCGGGCAGCGGCGAGCCGGGGCCAGAAGCTGATCGAGCAGCTGCTGACCTTTTCACGCAAGCAGACGCTGTCGCCGCAGGCCACCAACGTCGACGGCTTCATCGACAACCTGCAGCCGTTGATCGCCCAAGCGCTGGGGGAGAAGGTCCTCCTGCACCTCGACCTGCAAGCCGGCGCAGGCAGCGCCGAGCTCGACCGCGCGCAGTTCCAATCGGCGTTGCTCAACCTGCTGCTGAACGCGCGCGACGCGATGCCCGATGGCGGCCAACTAGCGATCCGCACCTGGACCGGCAACCCGGGCCCGAATACCGTGCCGAACGGCTCCGCGTTCGGCCAAGGCACCTTTGTGGTGATCGAGGTGCATGACACCGGCGTGGGCATGGATGCGGCCGTGTCGGCGCGTGCGATCGAGCCGTTCTTTACCACCAAGGAGGTCGGGCAGGGCTCCGGATTGGGGCTCAGCCAGGTCTATGGCTTTGCGGTCCAGTCCGGCGGCGAGATGCAGATCGAGAGCGAGCCGGGCCACGGCACCTCCGTCCGCATGGTGCTGCCGTTTGCGGCCGCCACACAGCCCGCCAGCCGCGCCAGCCGCCCCGAGAAGCGTCCCAGCATCCTTGTGGTCGAGGACGACGTCGACGTCCGCCTGATCGCCGTCGACATCCTGACCGAGGCCGGCTTCGAGATCCACGAGGCCGAGAACGCCGCCCAGGCGCTCGGGCTGCTGCAGACTGAGATGACGTTCGATCTGATGTTTTCCGACATCATCATGCCGGGCGAAATGAACGGCGTCGATTTGGCGCGCCGCGCGCTGCATCTGCGCCCCAGGATGCAGGTGATGCTGACCTCGGGCTACGCGCGGGAAGCGTTGGAAGTCCGGCACAGGGTCCGCGAGGACGTAGCCTTCCTGCCGAAGCCGTACCGGGCGGAGGCGCTGCGGAGCATGGTCGGGCAGTTGTTCGAGCAACGCACGGCGATGCTGACCGGCATCGTGTAGGCGCGGGCGGGGCGTCGCCTCGAGACGCCGCTCAGCGGTGACGGCTGAGCCAGCGGTTGTCGCGGCGTTCAGCCGCCAAGTCCTGCCGGATCACGATCAAGGTGCCGACCACGAGCGGCAGCAGGATGCCGCCCAGGCAAAGGGCCGTGATGCCGAAGGTTGTCATGACCGACAATGACTAACAATTCTTGACAGGACACTCAACGATCTCACACCCGCCCCGCGCCACACGTTTCGGGGAGCCGGACCGACGGGCACGGGAGCGTCAGGCAGGGGACGCGACCAGCACCACACGCCGGTTCCGCGCCCGGCCCTCGGGGTCGTCGGATCCGTCCGGCCGGGTGTTCGGGGCGATCGGCTGCCGCTTGCCATACCCGGCGACGGTGATCGCCGCCGGCGGGATGCCGTTGCCGATCAGCCATTGCCGCACCGCCTCCGCCCGGCGCAGCGACAAGGTGTCGTTGGCGGCGTCGCTGCCGATCGAGTCCGTATGACCCTCCACCCGGATCAGCGGGTATTGGTATGTCCGCCGGATCGCGCTCAGCCGCTCCTCCAGCGCCGCCGACGCCTGCGGCAGCAGGTTGGCGCTGTCGAACCGGAACAGCACGTCGGCCGGCAGCTCGTATTGCTGCGGCAGCGGCGCCGTTTGCGGCGCGTAGGCTTGGCCCATGCACCCAGACAGCAGCATCGCGGCACCACCAAGCACGGCCCAACTCCCTGCTTGGCGCCGTGTCATCGCCGCCAACGTCATGCCTCGTTCGCCTTCGCCAGCACCGGCCGGAACGTGTCCGAGGCGCGCTTCAGCTCGGCCGCAGGGTCGGCGCCGCCGACGATGTTGGTCAAGGCGATGCCGATCGTGTCGCGGAACTCCGTCACCGGCACGATCTCCGGCAAACCGCTGCGAGCGATCTTGAGGCTGGTCAGCGTGGTCTCGAACCAGTCCTTCGGGAAGGCGCTGGCGGCGATGACGTCCTGCTGCTCGTAGCTGCTGGCCCGCGGCGGCGTGCCGGCGCCGGCGCGCAGCCAGTTGGGGAACATCGCCTTGCTGCACGCCCATTGCACGTAAAGCCAGGCCGCCTGCTTGTTCTTGCTTGCGGCCGGGATGCCCATGCCGTCGATGAAGGTCGCGGAATGCTGCGCCTGCGGTCCGCGCGGGATCGGCGCGAAGCCCACCTTGCCGACCACCTTCGACTTCGCAGGATCCACCAGCGGCGCCGAGAAGCCGATCCCGTCCCACCACATCGCCGCCCTGCCCTGGCTGAACGTCGTCTGGCACTCGTTCCAATTGAACCCGACCGAGCCCGGCGGCGCGCATTCCCGCATCAGCTTTTGGTAGAACGCCGCCGCCTCGATCGCCGCCGGGCTGTCGGTCAGCAGCGTCTTGCCGTCCTCGGACAGCGTCTCCTGGTTCCAGCCGAGCAGGATGTTGTCGTACAGCACGACGTTGGCGTTCTTCAGCCCGCGGCCGGTGAAGCCGAACACACCCTTCGACTTGTCGGTCAGCTTCTGCGCCGCGCCCATCAGCTCGTCGTAGGTCTTCGGCGCCTGCAGCCCGGCGGCGTCGAACATCTCGCGGTTGTAGTAGAGGATGAACAGATCCTGGTTCATCGGCAGCACGTTGATGCGCCCGTCCGGCCCGGTGGCGGCGTGGATGGTGGCGGGCGAGAAATCGGCCATGTCGAGGTCGGGCGCCGTTTTCGCCGGGTCGGCGATCAGCGGTCGCAGATCCTCCATCCAGCGGCCTTTCTCGATCAGCCGCTTCTGCACGTGCATGGCGACGTTGACCACGTCGAACGGGGCCGGCCGGACGCCATCTCCATCGCGACCTTCGGCCGCTGCTGCTGCTCCGGGATCTGCTCGGCGCCGACCTTGATGCCGGTCAGCTCCTCGAACTCCTTCTGGTGCGCCTGCAGCACGTCGCCGCGCGGCGACTTGGCGAAGTTCACCTCGATCTTGGCGCCCTTGGCCTGCTTCCAGTCGAACTGGCTCTGCGCATTGGCGCGCTCGACGATGTTGAACAGCGGTACGGCGGCCGAGGCGGCCAGCAACGAACGGCGACGGATCATCGGTGAACCTCCAGCGGGCCTCTCGCGGGCCTTGTCGGATCACAATAGGCGGAATGATCGTGCCGGGAAAAGGCCTGCCGCCTCAAACGGGGAAGGCGTGCCGCCCTTCGGCCGCGCCGCGGGTGGCGAAATGCACCAGCGGATCGACATGGGCCGCCTTCACGTCGGCATAGGCGGCCAGGTATTTGGTCGTGCTGAACGCGGCCGACGGGTTGCGGCCCTCCGTCCAACCATGCGTCTCGAAATGCAGCAGCGGGTTCACGTGCGCCGCCGCCACGTCCGGGTTGTGGCTCAGGTAATACTTGGTGTCGAACCAGGCGTCGGGGTTCAGGCCCTTTTGCCAGCCGCCATGGTCGTAGGCGTAGGCGGCCTGCTGCGCCGCCGCTGCGCCCGAGGGCAGCAGGGTCGCGCCGAGCTGCTGGTCGTAATAGGCGGCGTTCACCAGCGGGTCGGCCGCCGCCGTTCCACCAAGAAGAAACGCCGCGCGGCCCTCGGCCTTGCCGGTCGTGAGATAATGCACCAGCGGATCGACCCCGGCCGCCTTCACGCCGGGATTGGCTGCCAGGTACTCGGCGTCATCGAACACCAGGCTCGGGGCCCGGCCCTCCTTCCAGCCCGTCGCCAGGAACTGCAGCAGCGGGTTCACGCCGGCCTTTTTCACGTCCGGGTTCTGGGCGAGGTAGAAGCGCACGTCGAACAGGGCGTCCGGGTTGCGCCCTTCCTTCCAGCCGCTCGCCTCGAAATGCGCCAGCGGGTTGACGCCTACCTTCTTCACGTCGGCATTGCTGGCCAGGTAGAAATTGGTGTCGAACGCCGCCGACGGGTTGCGCCCTTCCTTCCACCCCGCCGTCATGTAGTGCTGGTAGGGATCGACGCCGGCCTTCGCCACGTCCGGGTTGCGCGCCAGGTAGTAGGCCCGGTCGAATAACGGGTCCGGCGGCGGCACGTTGACCAGGCTCACCGCCGCTCCGCTGCCCGCCGGACCGACGGCGAAGCGCTTGCCGGTGAAGTCGCCGGCCAAGCGCAGGACCTCGACCGTTGCCGCGCCGTTGCGCAGCACCAGGGTGCCGGGGGCGCCGGCCGCACCCGCCGTGTAGGTCGCGGCGGTCAACGGCTGCTCCAGCCGGATGCTGTCGCCGACCGCGAACCCGGTCAGCGTGGCGCCGACGGCAAACGGCGCGAGCACGCTGGCGGCGCCGTTGTAGACGTAGCCCGAGCCGATCGACAACGCCGCCCCGGCGCCCGCAAACGCGATCGTCGGGCCGGCGCCGACCGTGCCGTTCAGCCGCAGCGTGGCGTTGCCGCCGATCTGCAGCGTGCCGCCCCCGGACACGCCGCCATTGCCGGTCAGCGTGCCGCCGGCAATGGCCACGACGCCGTTGTCGACCAGCCTGCCATTGAGCGTCACCGTTGCGTTCGCCAGCAACGTGCTGCCCGCATCCACGGTGATGGCTCCGAGCACCGCCCCGCCGGCGCCGCCGATTTCGATCCGGGACGCTGCATCGACCGAAAGGCTGGCCGCGGGCGACGCCGCCGCGGCCGCCGCGTTCAGCACGAGTCCGGCCAGTTGCACCGTTCCGCCGGCGGCGGCCAGCACGGTGCCGGATGCTGCCAGCCCGACGCCGCCCAGATAGCCGCCCGAGGCCGCGGTCAGCATGCCGCCCCGCAGGCTGGCGCCGTCGCCGACCGCCGCCAGGATGCTCGACGTGGCGGTGATCGGGCCCGCCACCGTCAGCGTTCCGCCCGCCGTCACCGCCACCTGCCCCGGCGCGGCGGCGGCTTGGCCCGCGCCGGCCGCCGTGCCCACCGACAAGGCGCCGCCGAGGCCGGCGTACCCGCCCGCGTCGTTCAGGGCGCCGTTGGCCACCGACATCGCCCCGCCCGCCGACAAGGTGGATCCGGCATGGACGGTCAACGTCCCGGCGCCCTCCCCCGCCGCACCGACCGTGACCGGCCCGGCCGCGAACAGCGCAGCGCCCGGCGCGAGAGCCAGGCCGCCGCCCGCGACCGCCACCGAGCCGGCCGACACCGTTCCGCCGACCGTCAGCGTGCCGGCCACGACCGCCCCGCCGCCCGCGCCATGGAGGCCGACCGATACCGCGCCGGCAAACACGTAGGCGCCGCCGAGATCGACGGTCCCGGACACCCCGAGGCTTGCCCCGGTTCCGCCACCCGCAACCACGGCGGAGGCGGCCCCGGCCGGGCCCGCGATCGTGACCGGCGTCGACGCACCGGGGACGAAGGCGGCCGGCGTCGCCCCGGCCGCCGGATCGCTCCAGTTCCCCGCGCCATTCCAGAAGCCGCCGCTGAGCCCGATCCATGTGAAAGCGTCCGGCCCGGTGGAAGCCGGCGCCGCGGTGACCCGGCTTTGCGGGATCAGCGTGATGCTGGCGCCGTTGCCGGCCGGGCTGACCAGGAACGCCTGACCGGTGAAATCGCCCGACAACCGCAAGGTCTCGATCGTGACGGCGCCGTTCCGCAGCAGCAGCAGTCCGGGCTCGCCCGCGGCGCCGGGCAGGTGAATGGCGGCTGTGACCGGTTGGCCCACCACGATGCTGTCACCGGCCGCGAACCCGGACAGCACGGCCCCGACCGGAAGCGGCGCCAGCACGGTCCCGGCGCCGTTGTAGACGTAGCCGGAGCCGATCGACAGCGTGGCACCGTTGCCGGCAAAGGCGATGACCAAGCCGGCGCCGCCCGGACCGGCGACGACTGGACCGGCGACGACTGGGCCGTTCAGCAGCAACGTGGCGTCGCGGCCGATCTGCAGGACGCCGCTGCCCGACAGCGGGCCGGTCTCGGTCAGCGTTCCGGCCGTGATGGCGACGACGCCGTTGTCGATCAAGGCGCCGCTCAGCGTCGCGCTGGTATTGGCCATCAGCGTCGCCCCGGCGTCCACGGTGATGGCGCCGAGCGCCGCGCCCCCGGCGCCGCCGATCTCGATACTCGAGGTGCCGTCGGTCCGGAGGCTGGCGGCGAGTGCCGCCGGTGAAGCGGGCGCGTTCAGCACGACGCCGGCCACCTGCACCGCCCCGCCATTGGCGGCGACCACCGTACCCGAAGCCGCCAGGCCGGCGCCGGCGAGGTAACCGCCCGATACCGCCGTCAGCACGCCGCCCGACAGCACCGACCCGGCGCCGAGCGCCGCCAGGATGCTCGTCGTGCCGGTGATCGGCCCCGCCACCGTCAGCCGGCCGCCCGCCACCACCGCCACCTGCCCGGCCAGCGTGGCCCCGGTCGGCCCGGCCAGAACCGGCGCGCCGACCGCCAAGCCGCCGCCAACGCCCACCGCACCGCCGGCAAATCCGACATTGCCCGTCACCAGCAGGCTGCCAGCCACCCCGCTGCCGCCGAGCGTCGCCATCGCCGAGCCGGTCGGCCCGGCGATCCGGACCGGAGTGAGCCGCCCGGGCGCGGTCGCCGCCGGGACGGCGCCAAGGCCGGTAATCGTGTCGACCCAAGCGGACGCGTCGCTCCATAAGCTGCCGCTCAGGCCGACCCACGCGTATGCGTCCGCATCCGTGGATGCGCTGCCAGCCAGCGATGCCATCGACCATCACGATGCTATTCGATGTTCGTTACTACATCGCAAATATACCGAGGATCAATCGAGGCGGCGCGGTTCCGACAAAACCTAAGCGTCCTTGGCGGTTCCTGAGCTTGGCCGTTGGATCAAGCCGGGCCGGGCATGCCTTCGGTGCAGTTGACCATCCAGGGCGTCCCGAACTTGTCGGCCAGTATGCCGAACCGGGGCGACCAGAATGTGGGACCGAGCGGCATCCGCACCTGGCCGCCTTCGGCCAGCGCCGCCCAGATCCGCTCGGCCTCGGTGATCGTCGCCGGCATCAGCGAAACGTGGAAGCCGGCCATCGGCTGGCCATGACTCCCCATCGCGTCCGACGCCATCAGGGTGGCGTCACCGACTTTGAGCTGCGCGTGCATGATGCGGTTGGGGTCGACCGGCGGCATGTCTGGCATCGGCGGAGCCTCGCCATGGGTCGTCATCATGACGATTTGGCCGCCGAGCGCTTGCTCGTAGAAGCGGAACGCCTCGGCGCAGGTGCCGTCGAACGTCAGGTAGGGAGTGATGTGCATGGCCGACCACCTCTTCCAAGACTAAACGCCGCGGCAGCATGCCGCGCGGGCGCCGGAAAAGCGACAAGATCAGCGCCGCTGCAGCAGCACGTCCTTGGCCTGGTTCACCCGCGACGCCAGCCAGTCGGTGCCGCCGCCGTCCGGATGCACCACCCGCATCAGCCGAACCCAAGCGGCGCGGATGTCGCTGTCCGACGCTCCTTCCGGCAGGCCCAGCACCGCCAGCGCCTCGGTCCGGCCCATCTTGGCCGCGAACGGCGCCGCCACCCGTCCCTGCTGCTTCTTCCAGTAATCCCAGATCAGCGGGCCCAGCAGCACCAGCCCATACAGCGCCGCGGCGCCCTTGCCGGTCAGGAACAGCATCGCCATCAGGCTCAGCCCGGCCAACGCCGCGACCCAGGCCAGCAGCGCCTTGATCGAGGCGACGCTGGCGCGGGAAAAGGCGTTGGCGGCCCACAGGGTCAGCGCGACCGCGGCCAGGCCCAGCGCCAAGGCGATCATGGCAGGCCCAGGCGCTGCCCCGGAGCCGCCGGGGCGAGGCGCCCCGAACCGCCCACTACCGGACTGCTTGGTTGTGCAATTGGGCTTCCTGGGCGGCCACCGCGGCGACGTTGACGATGCCGCGCGCGGTGACGCTCGGCACCACCACGTGCACCGGCTTGCTCATGCCCAGCAGAATCGGCCCGATCGGCAGCCCGTCGGCCACCGCCTTCACCAGGTTGAAGGCAATGTTGGCCGCATCCAGCGTCGGCATGATCAGCAGGTTCGCCACCCCGTCCACCCGGCTGTCACTGACCATCCGCTCGCGCAGGCTCGGGACCAGCGCCGCGTCGGGGTGCATCTCCCCGTCCACCTCGAGGTCGGGCGCTTGCTCGCGGATCAAGCCGAGCGCGCGGCGCATCTTGCGGGCGCTGTCGCTGTTGCTGCTGCCGAAGCTCGAATGCGACATCAGCGCGACCTTCGGCACCACGCCGAAGTTGCGCACCGCCTCGGCCGCCAGCACCGTCATCTCGGCGATTTCCTCGGCGCAGGGATCGACGTTGACGTGGGTGTCGCATACGAAAATGTTGCCGGCGCCGGCGATCAGCGCCGAGATGGCGTAGATCCGCGACACGTTGGGGCGCTTCGGGATGATCGGCAGCATGTAGGTCATGTGCCGCCACCAGTCGCCGGTGCCGCCGCAGATCGCCGCATCCACCTGGCCCGCGTGCAGCAGCATGGACGCCGCCACCGTGCTCCGTCGCATCAGCCGGCGCGCGGCGGCGTCGGGCGGCACGCCGCGGCGGCCCACCAGCTGCTGGTAGGAGGCCGAGAGCGGGTCGAACACGGTGCGGTCGGTTTCCGGATCGAGGATCTCCACCGCGTCCCCGAGCTTCAGACGCAGGCCCATGTCGCGGACCTGCTTGCGGATCTCGTCGGCGCGGCCCAGCAGCACCGGCTGCGCCACCCCGTCGTCAACCAGGGTCTGCACCGCCCGCAGCACGCGCTCATCGGCGCCCTCGGCGAACACGATGCGCTGCAGGTTCTTCTTGGCCGCCTCCATCACCGGGCGCATCAGTTGCCCGGACCGGAACACGAACTTCTCCAGGTCGCGGCGGTAGGCGGCGAAGTCCTCGATCGGCCGGGTGGCGACGCCGCTGGCCATCGCGGCACGGGCGACGGCGGGGGCGATCTGCAGGATCAGCCGCGGATCGAACGGCTTGGGGATGATGTACTCCGGGCCGAACACCGGCGCCGCCCCGCCATAGGCCGCCGCCACCACCTCGCTCGCCTCCACCCGCGCCAGCTCGGCGGTTGCTTCCACGGCGGCAACCTTCATGGCCTCGTTGATGGTCGTCGCCCCCACGTCCAGCGCGCCGCGGAAGATGAACGGAAAGCACAGAACGTTGTTGACTTGGTTGGGGTAATCGGTCCGCCCGGTCGCGACGATCGCGTCCGGCCGGGCTGCGCGAACCAGCTCCGGCATGATCTCCGGATCGGGGTTGGCGAGGGCCAGGATCAGCGGTTTGTCGGCCAGCAGCGGCAGGAACTCCGGCTTCAGCACGCGGGGTGCCGATAGGCCGAGGAACACGTCGGCGCCTTCCAGCACGTCCCCCAGGCTGCGCGCCGTGGTATGCCGGGCATAAACCGCCATGTTGGACGGCATGTTCTCGTCCCGGCCCTCGTAAACGACCCCCTTCACGTCGGTCAGCGTCACGTTGCCGGGCGGCAGGCCCATCGTCACCAGCAGATCGACGCAAGCCAGCGCCGCCGCGCCGGCGCCCGACGTCACCAGCCGTACCTGCTCCAACCGCTTGCCCTGCAGCTGCAGCCCGTTGCGGATGGCGGCGGCGACGATGATGGCGGTGCCGTGCTGGTCGTCGTGGAACACCGGGATCTTCATGGTGTCCCGCAGCCGCCGCTCGATCACGAAGCACTCGGGCGCCTTGATGTCCTCGAGGTTGATGGCGCCAAAGGTGGGTTCGAGCGCTGCGACGACCGAGCAGAACAGGTCCGGGTCGGACGCATCCACCTCGATGTCGAACACGTCGATACCGGCGAACTTCTTGAACAGGACCGCCTTGCCCTCCATGACCGGCTTGCCGGCGAGCGCGCCGATGTTGCCGAGGCCGAGCACGGCGGTGCCGTTGCTGATCACGCCGACCAGGTTGCCGCGCGCGGTGTAGTCACGCGCGAGGTCCGGGTTGGCCTTGATCTCGAGGCAGGCGGCGGCGACGCCAGGCGAGTAGGCGAGCGACAAGTCGCGCTGGGTGGCCATCCGTTTGGTCGGTTCGACCGACAGCTTCCCCGGTGTCGGCAGCCGGTGGTAGTCCAGCGCCGCGCGTCGAAAGTCCTCGTCCATTCGCGTCCTCCACTTAATGGAGGTTTAAGCGGGTGCGGAGCGCAGGCAAAGGGGGGCGCGGTTCAATCGATCGGCGTTCCGGACGCGCAGCACCATCCGGCGATGGCACGGTCCGCGCATTGCTCGAACGGATCGGCTCGGCCCCCTATATGGAGACTATGGACCAGGCAGTCAGCGGTATGCGGTCGAGAAGACTCGAACTTCCACAGGGTTTCCCCCACAAGCACCTCAAGCTTGCGCGTCTACCATTTCGCCACGACCGCATCGCAGGCGGCGGGGTATAGCCGATGGACGCGCCGGTATCAATCGCACTTCTGCCCGAGCCGCCGTCCGAGCTCGAGTGGCGGGTGCAAGGCGGATTGCAAGACTACGACGCGGCCCTGCGGACGATGGAGGAGCGCGTCGCGGCCATCCGCGCCGGGGCCGCGGCCGAGCAGGTCTGGCTCGTCGAGCACCCGCCGCTCTACACCGCCGGCACCTCGGCCCGGCCGGAAGACCTCGCTGAGCCCGGCCTGTTTCCGGTCCATCGCGCCGGCCGGGGGGGGCAATGGACCTATCACGGACCTGGCCAGCGCGTCGCCTACACCATGCTGGACCTGCAGCGGTCACACGGTGCGGTTCCGCCGCGGGACGTGCGCCGCTTCGTGCATGGCCTGGAGGAATGGCTGATCCGGGCGCTCGACCGCTTCAACGTGCGAGGCGAGCGGCGCGACGGCCGGGTCGGCATCTGGGTCGCGGACCCCGCCACCGGGGCCGAAGCGAAGATCGCCGCAATCGGCGTCCGGGTCACCCGTTGGGTGAGCTGGCACGGCGTGGCGCTCAACGTGGAGCCCAACCTCGCCCATTTCGCCGGCATCGTGCCCTGCGGCATCAGCGAGCACGGCGTCACCAGCCTGGCCGCGCTCGGATTGCCGGTGACGATGGAGGACGCGGACGTGGCCCTCCGCCGCGCTTGGGACGAGGTGTTCGGCTAACCCGCCACCGCCGGCTCGTCCGCGGCGCTAACCGGTTCTTCACCTTCCGCGCCTAGGCTCCTGCGCAAACAGGAGCCCAAGATGAGTGCGAACGACAATCGGTTGGCCGGCGGCGGGACGACGAATTCGAGCCGCCGGTTCGCGGTCGCGGGCGGAGTGGCGCGCAAGCTCGCACTGTCGTCGCTGCTCTGCGCCGTGCCGATCGGCTTCGCCCTGTGGATGCTGCTCGCCGAACAGAATATCGCCATCAGCTTCGCGTCCAAGGAAGCCGCCGGCGCGCGCTACTTGGCAGCATTGGTGCCGGTGCAGTCGAACGCTGCCCTCAGTGCGGTCCGCGGTGAGCCCGCGCCCGCCGGCGCCGCGGCGGCGATCCGCTCCGCCGAAGCGGCGCTCGGTGCGCAGCTCGAATCCGAGGCCGCCGCCGACAAAGCCGCCATTGCGCTGGCCCCCGGCAAGACCGAGGCGCTTGCGCCCGGCCGCGCAGCGCTGCGGGATCTCATCACTCGCATTGGCGACCGCTCCAACCTGATCCTCGATAACGTGCTCGACAGCTACTACCTTACCGACGTGGTGCTGACGCGGCTGCCCGACGTGCTCGATCGTGTCGCGGAGTTGGCAACGCTCGTGCAGGACGGCGCTGGCCAAAGCAACGACCTGGACGTGCGTGCCGGGTTCCTGATCGCCCTCGGCGGCTTGACCGGGACGATCGAAGGCATGGACGGCTCCATGACCTCGACGCAGCAGAACAACGCCGATGGGTCGTTGGCCGCGGCACTGGCCGGACCTTATGCGGCGCTGACCAAGGCGCTCTCGGCCTATGCAGGCGCGTTGAAGGCCAACACCGTCAGCCCCGCCGGCGTCCCGGCGCTGCTCCAGCAGATCCGCCAGTTCGACGATCGTGCAACGGCCGAGCTGGTCCGCTTGCTCGAAGCGCGGGTGAGCGCGCTGCGGACGGCCCAGCTGCGTGTGCTTGCCGGAACCGCCGTGTTGTTCGCTCTGGCGCTGGCTGGGGTGACCTGGACGGTCCGACGCAGCGTCGTGCGGCCGCTTGCCCGGCTCAGCGCCTCGACGCTTCGCCTGGCCGATGGTGATCTGGATGCGCCGATACCGGCCGTGACGACGACCGACGAGCTCGGCGCCATGACCGCCGCCCTGGCGACCCTGCGCGACGCCGGACGTGAACGCGCCCGGCTGGAAGCTCAGGTTGCTTCGGACCGGGCCGATCGGGACCGGCGGCAAACCGCGATGGAACGGCACACCAACGACTTCGGCACCGCCATCGCCGGTGTCATGCAGCAGCTTGTCGGCGCCGGTGAACGCATCACCGTCGCCGCCGGCGACATGGCCGCCGCCGTGGCGCAAACCCGGAAGCGCGCGATCGAAACCGCCGACGGCGCCCGTGAATCGGCCACCAACCTGTCCACTGTGGTCGCCGCCGCCGAGCAGATGTCGGCCAGCGCGGGCGAGATCAGCCAGCAGGTCGCCCATGTCTCGCGCTCGGCTCGCGCCGCCTCGGACCAGATGCGCTGCACCGACGAGAAGGTCGGCGACCTCGCCGCCGCCGCCGAGCGGATCGGCAACGTGGTGTCACTCATCACCACCATTGCCGGACAAACCAATCTCCTCGCGCTCAACGCCACGATCGAGGCGGCCCGGGCCGGTGAAGCCGGTCGCGGATTTGCAGTCGTGGCCGGCGAGGTGAAGTCGTTGGCTGCGCAAACCGCCAAGGCCACCGATGAGATCCGCGCCCAGATCGAGGCGATCCGAAACGCCACCACGGAGGCGGTGAGTGCGGTCCAGGGCGTGAACCAGACCATTCGCGAGCTCGACATCGTCGTCACGACCATCGCCGCGGCTGTGGAGCAGCAGGAGGCCGCGACGAGAGAGATCAGCTCCAGCGCGCACCACGTCGCCGCGGCAACGTCGCAGGCGACGGCTGCCATGGACGAGGTCTGCGCCGTGATCGAGGCGTCCGACGCCACCAGTCGGAGCGTATCGACCTCGGCCGCCGATGTCGGCACCACCTCGGCAACGCTGCACGTCGAGATGAACCAGTTCCTGCGTGCATTGGCCGAGCCGACACCCGAGCAGCGCCGCCAGGACCGAGCGGGTACCCGGCAACGGGCTCACGGCCCGGCTGCGGACCGAGACGGGCCAAATCAGTTCGGCCTCGGTCATCGACCTGTCGCGCGGCGGCATCGCCCTGCGCTGCACGGTCACGCTGGCGGCGGGAACGCCGGTCCTGGTCGAGATCGACGCGCAGGCGCCGATCAGCGCCCGAGTGGTTCGTGCCGCCCCGAACCTGCTCGCTTTGGCCTTCGTGCAGAATGATGCCAACTTGGCAAAGGTCGACCTGGCGACCGCTCCCTTGCTGAAGGCAGCCTGAGTTCTACGGCGGCAACGCGTCGGGCGCCGAGCACCCGTCCGCGCTCGGCCGACCCGCAAACGAGCGCTTAGCGGCCTACTCGCCCCAGCAATTCGGCCACGAATTCCTGGGGCGGGCCCCTAACCCTCGAACGGGTCCCGCATCAAAATCGTGTCGTCCCGCTCGGGGCTCGTGGACAACAGCGTGACGGGTGTTTCCACCAGCTCCTCGACGCGCCGCACGTACTTGATCGCTTGGGCCGGCAGCTCACCCCAGGAACGGGCGCCGCGGGTGCTGTCGGACCAGCCCTCGATCGTCTCGTACACCGGCGTCGCCGCGGCCTGCGCTGCCTGACCGGCCGGCAGGTGATTGAAGCGCTTGCCGCCGATGTCGTAGCCGATGCAGATCTGCAGCGTCTCCAGCCCGTCCAGCACGTCGAGCTTCGTCAGCGCCAGCCCTTGCACCCCACCGACCTTACAAGCTTGGCGCACCAACGCCGCGTCGAACCAGCCGCAACGCCGCGGCCGGCCGGTGACGGTGCCGAACTCGTGCCCGCGCGTCCCGAGCAGTTGCCCGGTCTCGTCGTGCAGCTCGGTCGGGAATGGCCCGCTGCCGACCCGCGTGGTGTACGCCTTGGCGATGCCGAGCACGAACCCGACCGACGCCGGGCCGATCCCCGAACCGCCCGCCGCGGTGGCGGCGATGGTGTTGCTGCTCGTGACGAACGGATACGTGCCGTGGTCGACGTCCAGCATCACCGCCTGCGCGCCCTCGAACAGGATGCGGGTGCCGGCCCGGCGGGCCTGGTCCAGCCGCTCCCACACCGGCTCGACATGCGGCAGGATGCGCGGCGCCACCGCCAGCAGCCAATCCAGCATCGCCTGTTTCTCGACCACCGGCGCACCCAGCCCGGTCAAGGAAGCATTGTAGTGCAGCAGCAGCTCGTCGAGCTTCACGTCCAGCGTCGCAGGTTCCGCCAGGTCGCAGACCCGGATCGCCCGCCGCGCCACCTTGTCCTCGTAGGCCGGGCCGATGCCTCGCCCGGTGGTGCCGATCTTGCGGTCGCCGCGGGCTGCCTCGCGCGCCCGGTCCAGCGCGCCGTGGACCGGAAGGATCAGCACCGCGTTCTCGGCGATGCGCAGGGTTTCCGGCGTCACCGCCAGGCCCTGCGCCCGCACCCGGTCGATTTCGGCCAGCAGCGCCTCGGGGTCGATCACCACGCCATTGCCGATGATGCCGAGCTTGCCCCGCACCAACCCGCTCGGCAGCAGGCTGAGCCGATACGTCTGGTTGCCGACCACCAGCGTGTGCCCGGCATTGTGGCCGCCCTGGAACCGCACCACGATCTCGGCGCGGCTGGCGAGCCAGTCCACCACCTTGCCCTTGCCTTCGTCGCCCCACTGGGCGCCGATCACGCAGACGTTCGCCATCTAGCTCTCCTGGATGATGGGCATGGCGGCACCGTCGCGCAGGATGTGCGTGCAGCCGAGCCGTGCCGCCTCGTGCGCCGGGTCGCCGGCAGGGGTCAGCGCCGAAATCGTGGCATAGCCATCGGCCCGCAACCGGACGCCGGCTTCGGCCGGTGCGTCCCAAGGCAGGAACAGCCGGGGCCGCGCCGGTGGCGGCGGGCACACGCGCAGGATCGCGTCCGGGAACAGGCTCAAACCGGTCGCCGGTTCGTCGCCCGACACGTAGCGGCCGCCGCGCCCCAGCTCCTCCGCCCGGCCGGCGGAGAACACCGTCAAGCACAGCCCGGTATGGTAGCGGAAGCCGCGGAACTCCAGCGGGTCGAGCGTCAGCCGCAGCCCCGGCGCCCGCGCCCGCACCACGTCCACCGTAGCCCGCAGCCGGTCCCGCATCGCCGCCGGCAACGGCCCCAGCCGCGCCGCATCCAGCACTGCCATCGCCGGCCCGACTGGTCCGGCCGTCAGCAGCAGGTCGGTCAGCAGCCCGGCGATGGCCCCGCCATGCTCGGCCACCACCGCCGCATCCTTGCGGTCCAGCGCCCGGATCAATGCCTCCCGAGCCGGGCCCTCGATGCCGGCCTCGTCCAGCAAGGCCGGTGCCAGGGTCGGCATGGTCAGGTCGATGCTGATGCGCTCGAGCCCGAGCACGGACAGCGCCTCCGCCGCCAGCAGCACCATCTCGGCATCCGCGGCCGGCGCGTCGGGGCCGATCAGCTCAATCCCGGCCTGCGCCACCTGCCGGTTCGGGTCGATCTGGCTGCCGCGCACCCGCAGGCACTGCCCGGCATACGAAAGCCGCAGCGGCCGTGGCCGGGCGCCCAGGCGGGTTCCGGCGATGCGGGCCACCTGCGGGGTCATGTCGGCGCGCAGCCCCAGCATGCGGTGCGTGTCGGGGTCCATCAGCCGGAATGTCTGCTCAGCCATGGCCGCACCCGTCCCGGCCAGCAACCCGTCGGCGAACTCCACCAGCGGCGGCTTGACCCGCTGGTAGCCGTGGCTGTGGAACACCTTCATCAACCGGCCGACCGCAATCGCCTCCGCCTCCGCCTCCGGCGGCAGCAGGTCGATCAGCCCGGTCGGCAGCAGCGCCGGGTTCGGAGGCAGGTCGTCGGTCATGATGCCGTGGTTCTAGCAGGCTGCGGACGAAAGCAAAGCCAAGGCCGTCGCCGCCGGACCGACTCACGGACAATCAGCCTTGACTTGACCCTGACGCGGCGACCCGGATTGATGCGGCAGGAGGACTGCCATGCCTGACACCATGATGCGAAACCCGGCCGACACGGGTGCGCCGCGACCCGGCCGAAACGCGCCGGACTTCGACGCGATCGTCATCGGCGCCGGCTTTTCCGGCCTGTATCAGCTGCATCTGCTGCGCGACCGGCTCGGCCTTGCGGTGCAGGGGTTCGAGACCGCCGAGGGCGTCGGCGGCACCTGGTTCTGGAACCGCTATCCCGGCGCCCGCTGCGACAGCGAGAGCTACTCCTACTCGTACTCGTTCTCCCCTGAGCTCGAGCAGGACTGGTCCTGGACCGAGAAATACCCGCAGCAGCCGGAGGTGATGCGCTACCTGAACCACGTCGCCGACCGCTTCGACCTCCGCCGCAGCTTCCGCTTCAACACCCGCATCGCCGCCGCCGACTGGGACGCGGCGGCCGGCCACTGGCGGGTCCGCACCGAAGCCGGCGAGACGCTGACGGCGACGTTCCTGATCACCGCCGTCGGTTGCCTGTCCACCACCAACGTGCCGGCCATTCCCGGCCTCGCATCGTTCAGCGGGCGCTGGTTTCACACCGGCCAATGGCCGCATGAGGGCGTCGATTTCGCCGGGCAGCGGGTCGGGCTGATCGGCACCGGCTCGACCGGAATCCAGGCGGTCCCGGTGATCGCGGAGCAGGCCGGCCACCTGACGGTGTTCCAGCGCACCGCCAATTACAGCGTGCCGGCCCGCAACCATCCGCTGCCGGACGCGGTGCAGCGGCAAACCAAGGCCGACTATGCCGAGATCCGCCGCACGATGCGCGAAACCACCAACGGCCATCCATTCCGCATTGCCGATCGCTCGGTGTTCGACGTCTCGGCCGAGGAACGCGAGGCGATCTTCGAGGCGGCTTGGGCCGAGGGCGGCCTGCGGTTCCGCGCCGGGTTCCGCGACATCCTGACCGACCCGGCCGCCAACGCCACCGCCGCCGAGTTCATCCGCCGCAAGATCCGCGAGGTCGTGCACGACCCCGCCGTTGCCGATATCCTGACCGACTTCGACCACCCCTACGCCGCCAAGCGGCCGCCGATCGACACCGAGTATTTCGAAGCCTTCAACCGCCCCAACGTCACCCTGGTAGACGTCAAGGCGGCGCCGATCCAGGCCATCGTGCCCGAGGGAGTGCGCACCGCCGAAGCCACCTACCCGCTCGACATCATCGTGTTCGCGACCGGGTTCGACGCCATGACCGGCCCGTTCCTGCGCATCGACATCAAGGGCCGCGACGGCCTGTCGCTGCGCGAGGCCTGGAAGGCGGGTCCGCGCAGCTACCTCGGCCTGCAGGTCGCGGGCTTCCCCAACCTGTTTACCATCACCGGCCCCGGCAGCCCGTCGGTGCTGTGCAACATGCCGGTGCCGATCGAGCAGCATGCCGAATGGATCGCCGGCTGCATCGCCCATATGCGCGAGCACGGCATCACCGCCGTAGAGCCGGCGCCCGACGCGGTCGAGCGCTGGGTCGTGCATGTGAACGAGGTCGCGGCGCAGACTTTGCTGCCGCAAGCGTCGAGTTCCTGGTATCTGGGCGCCAACGTGCCCGGCAAGCCGCGCGTGTTCATGCCGTATGCCGGCGGCATGGCGCGCTACCGCGGCATCTGCGACGAGGTCGCGGCAAACGGCTACGAGGGGTTCGTGTTCACCGCGCCGGCGCTGGCGTGACGGCGCCGGGGCCGCCCGGCCTCACCGACGACGAACTCGCCGCCCTCGAGCGCATCCTCGGCAAGCTCGCCGGGAGGGGCGCCGAGTTGCCGTGGCCGCTGTTCCGCTTCATCACCGAAGTCACCGCGACGACCAACGCCGACCTCGTCGTCCAGGACCCGGAGCGCGGCGTGCTGCTGGCCTGGCGCGACGATCCGTTCGGCCGCGGCTGGCACGTGCCGGGCAGCATCGTCCGCCACCGCGAGGAGTTCACCCACCGCATCGCCGCCTGCGCCGCCGACGAGTTCGGCTGCGCGCTGGACGTGGACGAGCGGCCGTTCGCCCTGGTGCAGATCTTCGACGACCGCGGCCACTCGATCTCGCTCTGCTTCCGGGCGACGCTGCGAGGCGCGCCCGCCCGCCGCGTCGTGAGCGCCGAGACGGAGCCGGCGGCGGGCGACCTGCGCTGGTTCCCAACGCCGCCCGACCAGTTCTACCCGAGCCACCGCACCTACCGCGACGTGCTGCAACAGATCGCCGCGGGCCGGCTCGAGCACGGCATTCCCCTCTTCACACAACACGTCGGCGATCGCGACGCGGCGCAGTCGTCGCCCGCGGGAGCGATCAGCGCAGACATGCCGCTTCGGTAAAGCCGGGGGTTTGGGGCCCCCGGCCCCAACGGGTCGAGGGCAGCGCCCTCGCCTTAAGCCGCCAACGGGTGCCGCACCTCATGCGGAAAGGCTTGACCCTGCGCGTCGAACAGATGGCAGGACGCCGGGTCGATAGCCAGCCGGATCGGCTGGTGCGCCAGCGTCGCGTCGGCGCCGTCCGTCTGCACGGTGACATCCGGGCCGCCATTCTCGGTGCCGATGTGCAGCAGGGTCAGGCCGCCCAGCCGCTCCACCAGCTTCACCTCGCCGGCGATGTCGCCGGTCGGGCCGGGCTGCAGCGCCTCGGGCCGGATGCCGAGCGTCACCTTGTCGCCGGGCTTGGCCGACCCGGCGCCGGTCGCGACCCGGACCCGGGCGCCCGACGGCAAAGCCACCTCGACCGTGCCGCCATCCGCGCTCGTCACCTGCGCCGGCAGCATGTTCATCCGCGGCGAGCCGATGAAACCGGCCACGAACAGGTTGGCCGGGCGGTGATACAGCTCGAGCGGCGACCCCACCTGCTCGACCCGCCCGGCCTGCAGCACGACGATCTTGTCGGCCAAGGTCATGGCCTCGACCTGGTCGTGGGTGACGTAGACCATCGTCGCGTTCAGCTCCTCGTGGAGCCGCGACAGCTCGATCCGCATCTGCCCGCGCAACGCGGCGTCGAGGTTGGAGAGCGGCTCGTCGAACAGGAACACCTTCGGGTCGCGCACGATGGCCCGGCCGATCGCCACACGCTGGCGCTGGCCGCCCGACAGGTCCTTCGGCCGCCGCTCCAGATAGGGGTCGAGCTGCAGCACGCGCGCCGCCTCGGCCACCTTGCGGTCGCGCTCCGCCTTGGGGACCTTCGCGAGGCGCAACGCGAAGCCCATGTTCTGCTTGACCGTCATGTGCGGGTAGAGCGCGTAGGACTGGAACACCATCGCGAGGCCCCGGTCGGCCGGGCCGACCTCGTTGACCCGCTTGCCGTCGATCTGCAGCTCGCCGGACGTGATCTGCTCCAAGCCGGCGATCATGCGCAGCAGGGTGGATTTGCCGCAGCCCGAGGGGCCGACGAACACCACCAGCTCGCGGTCGGCGATGTCGAGGTCGATGCCCTTGATCACCTCGGCCGGGCCGTAGGCCTTGCGCAGGTTGCGCAGCGTCAGCGTTGCCATCGTTGGCCTCCTATTTCACGGCGCCGAAGGTGAGCCCCCGCACCAGTTGCTTCTGACTGAACCAGCCGAATACCAGGATCGGCGCGACCGCCATGGTGGAGGCGGCCGAGAGCTTGGCGAAGAACAGCCCCTCCGGCGACGAGAACGAGGCGATGAACGCCGTCAGCGGCGCCGCTCCGGACGACGTCAGGTTCAGGCTCCAGAACGCCTCGTTCCAGCACAGGATCAGCGACAGCAGCCCGGTGGACGCAACACCCGGAAGCGTCAGCGGCATCAGCAGGTGCCACACCTCGTCGCCGGTGCGAGCGCCGTCCATGCGGCCGGCCTCAAGGATCTCGTGCGGCACCTCTTTGTAGAAGGTGAACAGCATCCAGACCACAATCGGCAGGTTCATCAGCGCGTAGATCACCACCAGCCCGAACCGGCTGTCGAGCAGGCCGGCCGTGCGGAACAGCAGGTAAATCGGCACCAGCACGCCGACTGGCGGCAGCATCTTGGTGGACAGCATCCACAGCAGCGTGCCGCGGGTGCGCTCGGTCGGGTGGAACGCCATCGAATAGGCGGCCGGGATCGCGAACAGCAAGGCGAGCACGGTGCCGCCGACCGAGACGATGACGCTGTTCATCGCGAACGCCAGGTAGTCGGCGCGGTCCAGCACCTCGGCGTAGGAGCCGAGCGTGGGCGTGAAGCTGAAGCTGGCGACGACCGCCTCGGCCTCGCTCTTGAAGCTGGTGAGCACCATCCAGAAGATCGGAAAGAACAGCAGCAAGGCGACGAGCCAGCCGATGACGGCAATGGCGATGCGCTGAGCGAGGCTTTGCTCCATGGCTCAGCCCCCTCCGCCGTTATGGGCGCCGAGGGCGACGGCTATTACAACACCAACGACGTCATGCCCGGACTTGATCCGGGCATTCCTTCCACGTCTGGCGAGGGGGCGGACACTCCGCGCAGACCGTGCGGAGATGGCCGGATCAAGTCCGGCCACGACGTGCTCGGATGGAAGCATCGGCATTAGACCTCCAGCCGGCGCGCGATGCTGCGCACCAGGAAGAATGCCACGATGTTGGCCAGGATGATCGCCACCACGCCGCCCGCCGAGGCGCCGCCGACGTCGAATTGCAGCAACGCCCGGGCATAGATGAGGAAGGCGAGGTTGGTCGTGGCGTTGCCCGGCCCACCCGCGGTGGTGACAAAAATCTCCGCGAACACCGTCAGCAGGAAAATGGTCTCGATCATCACCACGACGCCGATCGCCCGCGACAGATGCGGCAGCGTGATGAAGAAGAACTGCGCGACCACGCCGGCGCCGTCCATCCGCGCCGCCTCGCGCTGCTCGTGGTCGAGCGACTGCACCGCCGTCAGCAGGATCAGCAACGCGAACGGCAGCCACTCCCACGACACGATCGCGATCACCGAGGCGAGCGGGTACTGCGCGAACCAGTCCACCGGCTCCAGCCCGACACTGCGCGCCATCGCGCCCAGCACCCCGTAGATCGGGTGCATCATCAAGTTCTTCCACACCAGCGCGCTCACGGTCGGCATGACGAAGAACGGCGAGATGGCCAGCACGCGGGCGATGTTGCGGCCCGGGAAGGGCTGATCGAACAGCACCGCCAGCAGGGTCCCGAACCCCACCGTGATCACCAGCACCGCGCCCAGCAGGATCATGGTGTTCTCGAGCGACACCCAGAAATCGGGGTCGGTGACGAGGAACTGGTAATTGTCGACGCCGGCGAAGCCGGCCGCGTCGGGGTTGATCAGGTTGTAGTACTGGAACGAGAACCAGACCGTCATCACCAGCGGGACGATCATCCACGCCAGCAGGACGACCACGGACGGCATCACCAGCCAGGAGCCGGGACGGCGCTCGACGTCGGGCGCCGCCCCCGCGGGCGCCTGGCCCGCGACAGCAGACACTGCGGGTCCTCCCTTACTTCTTCGGGTAGCCCGCCTGCCGCATGGTCCGTTCGGTCGCGGTCTGCGCCGTCTTGAGCGCCTGATCCACCGTGCTCTGGCCTGTCAGCGTGCCGGCGATGGTCTGGCCCACGTTGGTGCCGATGCCCTGGAACTCGGGGATGGCGACGAACTGCGCGCCCTCGTAGGGCCGCGGCTTGGCCGTCTGGCCGGTCGGGTTGGCGATGTCGATCGCCTTCTGCACGAAGGCGGCGAACGGGGCGACCTTGGTGTAGTCTGGGTTCGCATAGGTGGACTGGCGCGTGCCGGGAGGAACCGACACCCAGCCGTTCTCCTTGGCGACCAGCTCGACGTACTCCTTCGACGTCGCCCAGGTGATGAAGGTGCGGGCCGCCTCGAGGTTCTTGGCCGAGGCCGGAATGGCCAAGTTCCAGCTCCACAGCCAGGTCGGGCCGCCCTTGAAGCTGCCGGTCGGCATCGGCGCGAAGCCCACCTTGTCGGCGACCTGCGACTGCTTCTTGTCGAACAGCATGCCGCCGGCGACGGTGGCGTCGATCCACATGCCGCAATGGCCGCTGGCGAACAGCGCGAGGTTCTCGTTGAACCCGTTGGACGACGCGCCGGGCGGGCCGTCCGCCTTCAGGATGTCGCTGTAATAGGTGACCGCCTTCTTCCACTCGGGCGTGTCGATGGCGGGTTTCCACTGCGCGTCGAACCACTGGCCGCCCTCGGCGTCCACCAGGGTCGTGAGATAAGCCATGTTCTCGCCCCAGCCCGGCTTGCCGCGCAGGCACATGCCGTAGACCTGGTTCGGCTTGTCGGTGATCTTGTCGGCGAATTGCCGGATCTGCTCGTAGGTCGGGTTCTCCGGCATGGTGATGCCGGCCTTCTCGAACAGGTCCTTGCGGTAGTAGGTCATGGCACTTTCGGCGTAGAACGGCAGACCGTACAGCTTGCCGTTGTACGTCAGCCCTTCGCGCACCGGCTTCAGCAGGTCGTCCACCGCGTACGAGGCCGGCAGGTTGTCCATCGGCGCCAGCCAGCCTTGCTTGGCCCAGATCGGCACCTCGTAGTTGCCGATCGTCAGGATATCGAACTGCCCGGCCTTGGTGGCGATATCGGTCGTCACCCGCTGCCGCAGCACGTTCTCCTCCAGCACCACCCAGCGCAGGTGGATGTCGGGGTGCTGCTTCTCGAAGTTCGGCGACAGCTTCTGCATCACCACCATGTCGCCGTTGTTGACGGTCGCGATGGTGACGGTGCTATCCGCCCGCGCCTGCGGCATCGCCGCGGCGAGCAAAGCCCCGGTTATGGCGGCCGCACGAACCACGTTGCTTTGGTAGGCCATCGACTATCCTCCCGGTCGGCGTCGCGCCGCTGGTGCGGCGATTCTTGGCACAAGCCTGTCAGTCCGGGCCCGGTCCGTCAACGTTATCAGGCGCCGAACGCCATGCGTCGGGGCGCCGTTTCAGAACCCGTGCGTGCGCGCCGCGTCGACGAGCGTCGCCTTGGCGCCCCACTTGTACAAGCAGGCCAGCCAGCGCCCGACCGGCTTGATCAGACGCGGGTCGGTCCCGGTGTCGCCGAACAGCCCTTTCATGCCGAGCAACGGCGCCGGGTTGTCGCCGCCTTCGATCGCCCGCTCCCGCAGTTCGGCGGCAAGCGGGTGACGCACGTCGATCGGCTGCCCCTGCTCGTCCTCGCCACGCACCCGGCGCAGCCAGGCGGCGAGCGCCAAGGCCAGCAAAGTGACGCTCTGCCCGTCGCGCAGCCGGTCGCGGATCGGGTCCACCAGGATGTTGAGCGGCGCGTCGGTGTTGACCCGCTCGACGGTGTCCTTGATGGCGGTGTTGGCGAAGCGCTCGATCAGGGTGCGCTTGTACAGCGCGAGGTCGACGCCGGGGATCTCCGGCAGGGTCGGGCCGGTTTCGCGGTCCATCAGCGCGCCCATGTAGCGGGTCATCAGCGGCTCGGCCATCGCCTCGTCGATCGTCACATACCCCGCCAGCCGCCCCAGCCCGGCCACCGCCAGATGGCTCGCGTTCAGCAGCCGGAGCTTCATCATCTCGTACGGCGCGACATCGTCCACGAACTGGGCGCCGACCTCTTCCCAGGCCGGGCGGCCGGCGACGAAGCGGTCCTCGATCACCCATTGCGTGAATCGCTCGCACACCACCGGCCAGCGGTCGCCGACCCCGTAGCGCTCGGCCACCGCCGCCACATCCGCCTCCGTCGTCACCGGGGTGATGCGGTCCACCATCGTGCTCGGGAACGCGACCTGCTCGGCGATCCAGCGGGCCAGCGCCGGGTCGCGCAGCTCGGCCAGAGCCAGCACCGCGTCCCGCAGCACGGTGCCGTTGTGCTGGATGTTGTCGCAGGACAGCGCGGTGAACGGAGCCGCACCGGCGGCCATGCGGCGGCGGCCGGCCTCGACCACGATGCCGATCGCGCTGCGCGGCCGCTCGGGCGCGGCGAGGTCGGCCTTGATCAGCGGGTGGTCCGAGTCGAGCCGCTTGGTGGAGCGGTTCAGGCAATAGCCGTTCTCCGTCACCGTCAGGCTGACGATGCGGATCTCCGGCCGGTCGATCGCGTCCAGCAGCGGACCGCTGTCCTCGCCGGCAAAGATCACGCCGGCCAGCGAGCCGATCACGGTCGCGAACTCCTCGGCGCCTTCCCGCTCGACCAAGGTGTACAGGCAATCCTGCGGCGCGAGACTTCTCGGCCATCCGCCGGTCGCCCGGCATCAGCCCGGCGCCGACGATGCCGAAGCCCAGCATGTCCGGCCGCCGCTCCATCAGCTCATGGGTGTAGCGGGCCATGTGCGCGCGGTGAAAGCCGCCGAGGCCGAGATGCACGATGCCCGGGCTGACCGCGGCCGGGTCGTAGCGCGGACCGTGAACGGTTGCCGGCAGCCGATCGAGCATTGCGCGTTGCAGGGGAATCGTCGCCATCGCCTGTCTCCCGTTTGCACCCACCTTACGCCAGCCGAAAACCGCCGCTAGCGTTCACTCGATCGACCGCGCCCCAGGCGTATTTGTAGCTTTCCCGCCCGCGCAGGAAATGCGCCTCGGTGCGCCCCTCCGCCACCGCCTGCTCCAGCATGGCGCCGACCAGCAGCGTCCCGGGGCTGACGAAGTGCCGCGCCGCGTCGTAGCCGCTCAGGTAGAAGAAGATCCGGCCCGGCGCGAGCAACGCCAGCACCGCGGCAGCGACCGTGCCGCCCACGCGCAGCAGTTGCAGCCGCAGCAACCCCGCCGCCTCCAGCGCCGGCAGCGCGAGCCGCAAGCAGCGCAGGACCGCCGGGTCGGCCAGTACGCCGGGCTCGCCCTCCGCCTGCCAGCGCGCCTGGTGGAGCGCGATTAGCCGGTCGAGCCCCGCCGGCCCGGCCGTCTCGACCGACCAGCCGCCGTCCCGTTCGGCGCGGTGACGGCTCATGCGCAGCTTGCGGCGGATGCCGGCCGGGATATCCGGCAGCGTCAGCACCGGGCACGCTTCGGCCCCCGCCCATTCGGCCCGCCAGCCATCGGGCGCCGCGGCGGCGAGCAGGACCGCGTTCGGCGGCAGGTCCATCCAATCGAACCGCGCAATCCCTTCCGCGCCGCACCGCTGCAGCAGCGCCGTCAGCATCGGTCCGAGACCCGCGCCCAGCGCATCGAGGTAGTCCGACGTGCCGGCGCCGATCGGCAGCAGCTTGGGCCCGCCCGCGTCCCCCAGCACATCGGCCGGCAGCACGTAGGCAGGCAGCACCCCGGCCAGCAACCCGTCGATGCGCCAGGTCGCGACACGCGGTGCGCCGGTGCCGAAGGCGGCCCACCACGGCAACAGCCAGGCCGGATGCGCGAACGGCGTCGCCCCCGGGCAGCGCGCCCACAACGCCGCCCACTCCTCCGTCAGCCGCTCGACCGCCGCCGTCTCGTCGAGGACCGCGACCGTCACGCGGCCGCGCGCACCGCGCCGCCGGCCAGGTCGCGATAACGGGCGAGGTAGGCGGCCGTCATGCGCGCATGCGAGAACCGGCGCCGGGCGACGGCACGGATATCCTCGGGGTCGAGCTGCCCGGCGCGCCCGATGGCGTCGGCCAGGCCGGCAACGTCATCGACCAGGAACCCGGTGCGGCCGTCCTCCACCACCTCCGGCAAGGCGCCGCTGCGAAACGCCACCACCGGCGTGCCGCAGCTGGCCGCTTCCATCGCCACCAGGCTGCTGGTTTCAGCCACCAGGC
This sequence comes from uncultured Alphaproteobacteria bacterium, assembly GCA_963792675.1. GTDB lineage: Bacteria > Pseudomonadota > Alphaproteobacteria > Acetobacterales > Acetobacteraceae > JBBROS01. Next base: position 1,184,171 of record CAWBWT010000002.1, on the reverse strand, counting down.
TCGGCACCACCAGGCATCGAGCGGCCGCCAACAGTCGGCGCTTCTGACTGAACCCGACCGGCCCCAGATAGCGGCGGCGCCGGTCCAGCAGCGGGCGCACCTGCTGCTCGAAGTAATCCTGGTGGACCTTGTAGGGGAAGACCTCGCCGCCGAGCAGCATCGAGACGCCGGCCGCGTGCGCCGCCTCGAGCGCCAGGTGCAGCCCCTTCTCCGGGCACACCCGGGCGAGCATGAGCGCGAAATCGCACCGCTTCGGCCGCAGCGCCGCGAGCCGTTCGACCGGGACGCCGTTCGCGATATGCGGCAGGCAGGCGGGCGAACGCGGCATCAGCGCCTCCTGGCTGGCCGACACGCCGTGCACCCAGGTCTGCGGCCGCGTCGGCGCGAGCGCATGGCCGGGGTACCAGTCGGGCGGCAAATGCAGCGTCGTCAGCACGGGAACGCCGGGTTCCGGCAGGCAGGCGTGGAAATCGAGCCCGTGCATGTGCACGAGGTCCACCGGTTCGGTCGCCATCACCTGAGCGATGCGGCGCCGGGTCCAGCCCTGGAGATAGGCGGCGTCGTCCGGCCCGATGCAGCGTCCGGCCGGCACCGGCGGATAGCCGGCGAGCTGCCCTGCGACCGCGCTGCCGGCACAAGCCACCACCACGGACCGGTGCCCGCCGGCCACCAGCGCCCGATCGAGCGCCGACAGGATCTGCTCCGACCCGCCCACCGCATCCGGGCCCACCGGCGCCAGCGAGTAGGCAACGCTCAGGACCGTCAGGCCTCGCACCGCAAACCTTCGGCCAGGGCCCGCCAGCGCGCACCGGTCATCTCCCAACCCCAGTTCTCGTAATTGAGTGGGCCCGGGTGCGGCGGTGCGGTGAAGTCGTAGGCCGGCGCCGGGCGATATCGCTCCACCGACACGCCGAACCCGGACAGGATCCTGGCCTGGGTCACGAAGCAATCCAGCATCGCCCGCTTCTGCGCCTGCTCCTCCGGGCACAAGGCGACCCGGGTTTCGGCCGGGCCGGGCAGAAAGCGCTGCACCGTCATCTCGCGGTCCGGACCGGCGCGGTAGCCGGCGAACTCGAACACCGGACGCCCCCCGGCGGCGGCGTGAACGGCACAGGCGACCGCGTCGTGGTCGGGATGGCCGCCCTCGTACGCGTGCGTCAGCACGGTGTCGATGGCGAACGCGGCGAACGCCCCGCGCAGCCGGCCGGCGATCGCCGGCATGTGCAAGGCGGCATCCTGGTCCGGCACGTCGAGCCGCAGCCGATCCGGCGCCACCCCGGCCAGTTCGAGCGCCGCCTGCAGCTCCCGCTCGCGCGCGGCGGCATAGGCGGCCGCGGTGTCGAAGCCGCAAGCCTGTGCGTCGGCAAGCCGCCGGGGCGCCCCGTCGGTGACGTGGACCAGCAGCAGGCCGGGCATGTAGCGCAGCCGGGCGCCGGCGGCGATGGTCTCGTCGTCGGGGTGCGCCACCACGATCGCCACCCGGCAATCGACCGGACGCCGGTCGGCCAGCGCCGCCAGCATCACACCGATGCCAGCGGGGCGGCGGCTCGGGCCGGTGCCACCGCCTCCGCGCGGCCCGGCGCATAGCGGCGGATCATGGCGGCGCAGAACTCGGCGAACTCTTCGGGGTGGGTCGGCACTGCGGTGTAGTGCGGCCACTGCCCCTTATGCTCCGGGGTGAAGCAGAAGGTGGCGGTGACCTGGAAATCCTCCAGCGCCCGCATCTGCCGGTCGAACCACGCCTCGGCATCCGGCCGATACCAATCCGCCCAGCTCAGGCCGGTGCGCAGGTAGGTGACGCCCATGTCCTTCATATGCCGCACCGCGTCGTCCAGCCGGTGGTCCTCGAAATGGAACCACTGGCACAGCCCGATCTCCGGGGTGAACTCGTGGAACAGCCGGGCGGCGCGCTTGGGTTGCCCGTGCTCGTCCAGCAGGCCCATGTGGAAATGCCGGTAATAGCTGCTGCCTTCCGCCTCGCGATGCCGGGTCGTGGCCGGCCAGGCAGCGGGCAGGTCGTAGAGGCTATACCAATGGATGCGCGGCGCCCGGCCGATCAGCAGCTCGGCGGTGCGGCGCAGGCCCCATTCCTGCACCTCCTCGGCGCCGAAGGTGGAGATGCCGACCTCGCTGACCCACAGCGGCAACGCGGTGACGGCGCGGATGCTGTCGAGCTTGGCCGGCCACTCGTCCAGCATCCAATGGTTCCAGTCGAGCGGGAAGCCATGCACCGCCACCGCATCGAGCGCATCGAGCCCGCCGCTGGCCTGCAGCGCGCGGATGAAGTCGGGGTCGATCGGGCTGATCCCGCCCAGCACGCGCGGCAAGCCGGGCGCCTCGGCGGCGATCGCCTCGCCGGCCAGCTTGGCCATGCGGCCGAACACCGCCCAGCCGGGATCGTTCTCGAAGTCCCAATGCGACTTGTTGTTCGGCTCGTTCCAGATCATCGCCGCTTCGAGCATCGCTCAGCCTTTCCTGGTGCCGCGGGCCGGCCCGCTTGCCGGATACACGGCGCCGTAGCGCGCGTCGGGCCGCTCGGCGCGGCGGCAAACGAACACCTCGTCCTCCGGGTTGCTCTCGACCGTGAACCCGGCCGAGCGCAGCATCGCCGCCGAGGCGGCGCGGTTCGGCGCCCACCAATTGGTGTTGTCGTGGCTGTAGCTGCGCTCGATGAAATGCAGCTTCGGATAGCCGGGGTCGTCGAAAATCGCCGTCTCGGCGAAGGCGTAATCGTCGGCCAACTCCATGATCTCGGGCGAGCCGCGCTGCAGCGACTGGAACACCAGCAGGTCGCGGGCAACGTGCTCGTGGATCAGGTCGAGCGCCAGCAGCGGATGGCGCAGGTGGTAGAACACGCCGATGAAGAACACGACGTCGAACCGCTCGCCGAGACTGCCGACGTCGTAGACGCTGAGCTGGCGGAACTCGATGTCGAGCCCCTCGACCTCGGCGGCGAAGCGCGCCTGCGCCAGGTAATCTTCGTCGAAGTCCACGCCCAGCACGCGCGCCGCGCCGCGCCGCTTCATCTCCATGCTGTAGAAGCCGGCGTTGCAGCCGATGTCGAGCACCGTCTTGCCCGACAGGTCTGCCGGCAGCGCGTCGCGGAAGCGCGCCCACTTCACCTGCGGATAGTCGCCCAGGAAGTGCTCGGGCGCGGTCCGGACGCCGCGCAGGTCCATGTTGTGGAACCAGGGCCCGAGCGCCTGGGCGCGCTCGCGGATGGTTTCGGTGGTCCAGTCCAAGCGGTCCTCCGGCAATCGTGTCATAGCGCGCGCTCCGGTTGCGCGGACGCCAGGCCCGGGCTCGCCGGCGCCGCCGGAATTGCCGCCTGGCCGCCCAGCAGCCGCATCGCCTCGCGGTAGCCGTTGATGGTGCCGACGTCGACGTAGCTGTCGCCGCCGCGCACGCCCCATGCCTCGCCGCCCCGCGCCAGCCAGGCGTTGACCAGGGTGCCGATGAACTCGTCCTGCCGCTCGCGCTCGAGCCAGAGCGCATGCAGCGCGTGCAGCGTCGCGCCCGGCATCTTGAAGGCGCCCCAGATCCAATGGGTGCGCGCCGTGGCCGACTTCACCTGGATCTGCAGCACCCGGCCGGACGGATCGAGGTCGACCGCGTCGAACAGCTCCGGCCGCTCCACCGGGAACAGCAGGAAGCTGAAGCGGTCATCGGGCAACCCGGCCAGCGCGTCGGACGGGAACCACACCGTGTCCGGCAGGCCCACGATCACCGGCTCGTCGCGCGGGATCACCGGCAGCGCGCGGAAGATCGCGTCGCACAGGCCGACGGCGCCGGCCTGGCACACATAGGCGAGGTCCACGTCGCCCACCGCGGCGCCGTAATACTGCAGGATGTCGCTCTTCCACGGCGAGATCACGAAGCAGATCTTGCCCGCGCCGCCGCGCACCATGCGCTCGATCAGATACTCGCTGACCGCCCGCGGCCGCTCGGTGCCGCCCTCGTCCAGCCGCGAGCCGACCGGCAGCAGCTCCTTGCTGAACGCCAGCGGCTGGATGCGCGTGCCGTTGCCCGCGGCCGGGATGATGCCCCACATCTATGCCAGCTCCCGGCTGTGCGCGCCTTCGAACGCGGCGACCATCTCGGTGGCCCGGCGCGCCGCGGTGTGCTCGTCGAGGGTGCGCTCGCGGGCGCGGCGGGCGATCTGCGGCGAGCTCGCCGTCGGGCAGCGACAACGCCTGCATCGCCTGCTCGGTCGTGTCGGCGACCAGGACCTCGGCGCCGGGCTGGAAGAAGGCGTCGAGCCCGGCCCAGGCGTCGGACAGGATCGGCACCCCGCAAGCCGCCGCCTCGAACAGCCGGCCGCTCGGGCACCAGCCCATGCGCGCCATCGGCTCCCGCGTCACGTTCAGCGTCAAGCGCGACGAGCAATAGAACGCCGGGTGCTCCGGCGGCGGCAGATGGCGGACGAACCAGGTGTTCGGCGTCCATGGGAACCCGTCCGGGTATTGCGCCCCGGCGATCACGAACCGGTCGTGCGGCAGCAGCCGGGCGGGCTCGACGAACAGCCGCTCGAGCGCGGCCTGCCGGTCCGCGGCATAGGTGCCGATATAGGAAAGCAGGGCCGCATAGTCCGGGCGGCTCGGCGCCGGCCGGTGCAGGTCGGGATCGACCGAGCCGTAGATCGGCGCCACGCGCCGGGCGCCCAGCCGGTCGCGCAAGGCGTCCAGCGCCGGCCCGCCGGTGTAGCTCAGCACCAGGTCGAACCCGGCCAGCCCCTCCGGCCCGACGTAGTCGACCGCCTCACCGGCCTCGAGCCGGGCCAAGGTGACCGGCGTGTCCAGATCGTAGAAGCAACCGACCGGCCGCCTCCGATCGAGCACCAGGCGCGACGCCGCCAGCGCGTCCGGGCAGTAGGACGTGACCATCCCCACGTCGGCCGCGTCCAGCGCCCGCCGCGCCTGGTCCTCGACATCGGGCCAGTAGTGATAGAGCACCAGCTCGCCGCCCTCGGGCAGCCGGTCCAAGTCGCGGTTCTCGGCGTAGTAGGCAACGTCGCGCTCGAAGAACGTCACATGGTGGCCGGCGGCCAGCAGCGCGCGGATCAGGCCGCGCCATAGGCTGGCATGGCCGTTGCCCCACGACGACGACACGCTGAGGCCGAAGATCACGATCCTCATGCCGCCACCCGCGCCCGCGCCGCCTCCAGCGCGTAGCCCTCGAGCGTCTCCGCCCGGTGGCTCGCGGTGTGGCCGCCCAGCACCCGGGCCCGCGCCGCGGCGGCGATCGCCATTCGCTGCGCTTCCGGCATCGATCGGACGATCCGCAGCACGTCCTCGGCGCCATGCGCGATCAGGATTTCGTTGCCGGGCCGGAACAGCTCGTCCAGGCCCTCCCACCAGTCGCTGATGATCGGCACGCCGCACGCCGCCGCCTCGAACAGCCGCACGCTGGGCGAATAGCCGCGGCGGATCATGTCGGCGCGGGTCACGTTCAGGGTGAAGCGCTGGCCGCAGTAGAAGCCGCGGTGCTCGTCGGGCGGCAAGTGCTCGATGCGGTCGACATTGGCCGGCCAGGCGAGCGCATCCGGGTATTGCGGGCCGGCCACCACGAAGCGGCCCTCCGCCCAGGCGCCGGCCGGCTGGCACAGCAGCGCGTCCACGGTCGGCTGCCGATCCGGGCTGTAGGTGCCGAGGTAGCCGAGATCCCAGCCCATCGGCGCCGCGGCGATCGGGTGATAGATGTCCGGGTCGGCCGAGCAATACAGCGCCCGGGCCGCCCGCGCGCCCCACTCGCCCTCGAGTTCCTCGAGCGTGGGCCCGCCGGTGAACGACAGGTAGAGGTCGAAGCCGCGCAGCACGTCCGGCGTCAGGTAGTCGCAACGCCCATCGGCCAGAGCGGCCAGGGTGACGGGCGTGTCGATGTCGTAGAAGGCCGTGACCCCGCGCGCCAGGCGCTGCACCAGGCGCCCGACCGCGACGCCGTCCGGCACGTACGACCCGACCATCACCAGGTCGGCGTCGCGGATCGCCCCGGCCCATTGCCGATCGAGCGCGTCCACGCCGTCATACAAGCGCGTCTCGCCGAATGGCGGCGCCGGCAGGTCGCGGTTCTCGGCATACCAGGGCTTGTCGCGCTCGAGGAACAGCACCTCGTGCCCGCGCTGCGCCAGCGCCCGCACCAGGCCGCGATAGGTGGTCGCGTGGCCGTTGCCCCAGGACGAGGTGATGGTCAGGCCGAGGATGACGATCCGCAGGGACCGGGGCGAGGGACGAGGCACGGGGGCGGAACGGCTCCGAGCAGTGTAAGTTGAACTAAACGTCAGGCACAATCAAAGTTCCCCCCGGCCGCCTCCGTCAAGACCCGTGCGGCGTCGGCCGCGACGCCCGCCCAGTCCCCGGCCGTGCGTTGCCGCACCAGCCGCACCGTGCGGTACCAAGCGCTGCGCCCACCATGACCCCAGCGCCAGTCCGCGTCGGGCTTGAGCATGACGACCACCGGCCGCCCGAGCGCCCCGGCCAGGTGCGCCAGCATTGTGTCCACCGTCACCACCGCCTCCAGCCCGGCGATCAGCGCCGCGGTCCCCGCGATATCCATGCTGCCGGCCAACGGATCAGGAAGGCTGGGCGCATGGGCCGCAGCCGGCCCGCGCTGCAAGCTGACCAGCGGCGCAACCCGCGCCAGCGGCGCCAGAACGGCCGGCAGCAGCGCCGGCGGCACGCTGCGGGGCGGGTCCCAAGTCCCGGCCTGCCAACAGACGCCCACCCGCCCGGCCCCATCCGCCAACGGCGGCACCTGCACATAGGGCGCATCATCGGGCCGGCAGCGCAGGGCATGCGCGAGCTCCATGATCTCGACGTCCACCTCGTCCGGCGGCAGCGGCGCGTCGTGATCGAACGGGTGCACCCGATCCGCCCAGCCGGCCAGCAGCGGGCAAAGCTCACCCTGCACCTCCAGCGTGACATGCGCGGCGCGGGCGCGCAGCACTGGCAGGAAGCGGGCGAACATCAGCGTGTCGCCCAGCCCATGGTAGCAGCGCACCAGCACCCGCCGGCCGTCGAGCGGCCGCCCGTCCCATACCCAGCGCAGATGGTAGGGCAAGGCCGGGTCGTCGCGCCGGGCCGGATCGCGGGCCGCCAGCACCGCATCGCTCACCGCCCAGGCGGCCGGAAAGTCGCCTGCGCGGATGGCCGCATCCCAGCGGGCGGCGGTTTGCGCGCCGGATTGCCCGTCAGAATTCTCGGAAACGTTCGGACGTGGTCGTTGAATCGGCACGGCTTGAAGCATAGAGCACCGAACGCGCCGCTGGTCCCCGGCGTTGCGCCCGGAGATTGAATGCCCCTGTCACCCCCCCTCGCCGCCCGTCTCGCGCCGATCCTCGATTTCCTCCGCTCCGGCAGCGCCGGCGGGGCGATGCTGATCCTGTCCGGGGTAGTGGCGCTGCTCTGGGCCAACTCGCCGCTGCATGCGGTCTACGAGGAACTGCTGCACGCCGTACCGGTGGCCGCGGTGCCGCTCGAGCTGCATCTATGGATCAACGACGGGCTGATGGTGGTGTTCTTCCTCCTCGTCGGGCTTGAGCTGCGGCGCGAGATGACCACCGGGGAACTCGCCTCCCCGCAACGGCTCGCCGCCCCGGGCCTTGCGGCGCTTGGCGGCATGATCGCCCCGGCGCTGATCTTCATGGCGCTGAACTGGGGTGATGCGACCGCTCTGCGCGGCTGGGCGGTTCCGGTGGCGACCGACATCGCCTTCGCGTTGGCGGTCATCAGCGTGCTCGGCCGGCGGGTGCCGATGGCGCTCAAGGTGTTCCTCACCGCACTGGCGATCATCGACGACCTCGGCGCCATCCTGGTGATTGCGCTGTTCTACTCGCACGGCCTGGACTTCTGGGCGCTCGGCGGCGCGCTGCTGGTGCTGCTCGGGCTGTTCGGGCTGAACCGCGCCGGAGTGCGGAGCCTGGTTCCCTATGTGCTTGGCGGCCTCGTGCTGTGGGCGCTGGTGTTCCGGTCCGGCATCCACGCCACCCTGGCCGGCGTGGCGCTGGCCTTCGTGGTGCCGATGGCGCCGCGCGACGGCGAGGACCACGCCCCCGCCGCCCGGCTCGAGCATCGCATCGAGCCCTGGGTCGCCTTCCTCGTGCTGCCGGTGTTCGGCCTGGCCAATGCCGGGCTGCGCTTCGACACGCTGCCGGCCGGCGCGTGGGCGGACCGCTTGGCGATCGGCACGGTGCTGGGCCTGCTGCTCGGCAAGCAGGTCGGCGTGTTCGGCGCCGCGATCACCGCCTGGAAGCTCGGCCTGGCGCGGCTGCCGACCGGGATCACGCTCGTGCAGCTCTACGGGGCGGCGATCCTGTGCGGCATCGGCTTCACCATGAGCCTGTTCATCGGCGACCTCGCCTTCCGCGGCTCGCCGCGCGGCGACGAGGTGAAGCTTGCGGTGTTCATCGCCTCGCTGCTGTCGGCGGGGATCGGCTTGCTGGTGCTGGCGCTCGCCCGGCCGCTGCCGGCCACCGGCGTCCGGGAAACCTCAGCGAGCCGCCGCGACGCCGCGGCGCTCGAGATCGAGAGCCACCGCTAGGGCCACGTCCTCGCGCCAGGGCGCGGCGATCACCTGCACCCCGAGCGGCATCCCCGGCCGCACCACCGGCACCGCCGCCACCGGCAAGCCGATGAAGCTGATCGGCTGGGTCAGCATGCCCATGGAGGCGCGGGTCGGCAGCGCCTGTCCGGCGACCTCGATCGTGGCCTGGCCGATCCGCGGCGCCGACACCGGCGTGGAGGCCGCCAGGATGACGTCCACCTCGTCGAACAGCCGCAGCACCGCATCGCGGAACCAGCGGCGGAACCGCTGCGCCCGCATGTACAAAGCGCCCGGCAGCATGGCGCCGGCAATCAGCCGGTCGCGCACCGCCGGGTCGAAATCCTGCGGCCGGGCGCGCAGCCGGTCGAGGTGCAGGCCGGCGCCCTCGACCGTGGTGATGACGTAGGCGGCCGCCCGCGCCCGCGCCGCTTCCGGCAGCTCCACCTGCCGGGTCGCACCGAGCGCGGCCGCCACCGCCGCCACCGCCTCGCGCGCTTCCGGCCCGGCATGGTCCTGGAAATAGCCGCCCGCGACCGCGATCCGCAGGCCGCCGACGCCCCGGTCCGCGACCGGCTCGGCCGGGCGCTCGGCGCAGGCCGGGTCGGCCGGGTCCGGCCCCTGCATGGCGTTGTAGGACGCCACCAGCGTCCCGACGTCCCGGGCCAGCGGGCCCAAATGGTCGAGGCTGGCGACAAACGGGAAGGTGCCGGCCCGCGTCAGCCGCCCATAGGTCGGCTTCAGCCCCCAAACGCCGCACAGGCTGGCCGGAACCCGGATCGAACCGTTGGTGTCCGACCCCAACGCAAGTGGCACCAGGCCGCCGCCGACCGCCGCGCCCGAGCCGCTGCTGCTGCCGCCCGACATCCGCTCCGGGTCGTGCGGGTTGCGGCAGTTGCCGTCATGGACGTTCTCGCCGGTGAAGTCGTAGGCGTACTCGCCCATGTTGAGCCCGCCCACCAGCACCGCGCCCGCGGCTTCGAGCCGGGAGATGAGGGTCGCGTCGGCGGTGGCCGGCGCCCGTTCGCGGTTGATCAGCGACCCGGCCCGGGTCGGCAGGCCGGCGATGTCGAACAGGTTCTTGGCCGCGAACGGCACCCCGGCGAGCGGCCCTGCCGCCCGCGCGGCCCGTGCCCGCGCGGCCTGTTCCGTCGCCCGCTCCTCGAGCACGTCGGTGAACGCGTTGAGCCGGCTCGCCCGGATCCGCGCAAGGCTCTCGGCGACCGTCATGCCCGGAACACCGGCGCCGGCTCGGCCTCGTCGTCGAGCGGGAACGCGGCGACCTCCGAGCCCAGCCGCAGGCTGACCTCGAGGTTGGCGCGCACCGCGTCGCGCCATTCCGGGCGGAGCGAGATCCCAAGTGCGGCGGCCAGCGCGTCGAGCTGTTCGTCGGTCATGGCGTCAGCTCCCACCGGGCGGCCCGATCCGTTCGAGCCCGTTCATGTAGGGAACCAGCACCGGCGGCACGGCGATGCCGCCCTCGGCGTCCTGGTAGGTTTCCATGACAGCGATCAGCGCCCGGCCGAGCGCCACGCCGGAGCCGTTCAGCGTATGCACCGGCCCTGCCACCTTGCCATCCGCGCCGCGCATCCGCGCATTCATTCGCCGCGCCTGGAACGCTCGCGTGTTCGAGCACGAGCTGATCTCCCGCCAGGCCTGCTGCCCCGGCAGCCAGACCTCCAGGTCGAACGTCTTGGCGGCGCCGAACCCGGTATCCCCGGCGCACAGCACGACCCGGCGATACGTGAGCCCCAACCCCTCCAGCACCGCCTCGGCGCAGGCGGTCATGCGCTCGTGCTCCGCCTCGCTGTGGTCGGGATGGACGATGCTGACCAGCTCGACCTTGCGGAACTGATGCTGCCGCAGCATCCCCCGCGTATCCCGCCCGGCCGACCCGGCCTCGCTCCGGAAACATTCGCTCAGCGCAGTAACGCGGATCGGCAGCGACGCTTCCGGCACCACCTGGTCCATCACCAGGCTGGTCAGCGGCACCTCCGCGGTCGGGATCAGCCAGCGGCCATCGGTGGTGCGGAACAGGTCGTCGGCGAATTTCGGCAGCTTGTCGGTGCCGTAGGCGGCCGCGTCGTTGACCAGCAACGGCACCTGCGTCTCGACATAACCATGCTTCTCCACATGCAGGTCGAGCATGTACTGGCCGAGCGCCCGTTCCAGCCGCGCGAGCCGGCGCTGCAGGATGGTAAAGCGGGCGCCCGACATCCGCGCCGCCTGTTCGAACAGCATGTCCCCCAGCGCTTCGCCGAGGTCGAAGTGCTCGCGGGCGGTGAAGTCAGGCTTCAGCGTCTCGCCGTGCTGCTTGAGGACCACGTTGCCGCTCTCGTCGGCGCCGTCCGGCACGTCCGGGTCGAGCACGTTGGGCAGCCCCTCCAGCCGCTCCCGCACGGCTGCGTCCAGGTCGGCTGCCTTGCGTTCCAGCGCGGCCATGGCATCGCGCAGCGCCGTCGCCTCCGCCTCCAGCCCCGCGCTGTCGCCGCCCGACCGCTTGGCGGCGCCGATCTCGCGGGCGAGGACGTTGCGCCGCGCCTGCTGCTCCTGCTGCGCCCCGAGGGCCGCCCGCCGCTCCGTGTCGAGCGCCGCGACCGCATCGGCCAACGGCGCGAGCCCGCGCCGGGCCATCGCCGCGTCGAACGCGGCCGGATCCGCCCGGATCGCCCGAATGTCGTGCATCAGGCGTCCACCGGCTTGGTTTCCACCAGGCTCGCGGTGAAGATCGAGACCTCGTACAGAAGAATAAGCGGGATCGCGAGGCCGGTCTGGGTGATCACGTCGGGCGGGGTGATGATCGCCGCCACGATGAACATGCCGACATAGGCGTAGCGGCGGTATTTCTTCAGCGCCGCCGAGCTGACGATGCCGACCTTGGCCAGCAGCGTCAGCAGCACCGGCAGCTGGAAGGCGATGCCGAACGCGAAGATCAGCTTCATCACGAGGCTCAGATATTCGCTGACCTTGGCTTCAAGCTGCACCGGCAGGCCGCCGCCGCCGTCAGGTGATTCGAAGCTAAGGAAGAACCGCCAAGCCGCGGGAAAAACGAAGTAATACGCCAACGCGCCGCCGAGCACGAACAGGAACGGCGTCGCGACCAGGAACGGCAGCATCGCGCGTTTCTCGCTCCGGTACAGGCCGGGCGCGACGAACATGTAGAGCTGGCTCGCCACCACCGGGAACGAGATGAAGGCGGCGCCGAAGAACGCGACCTTAAGATAGGTGAAAAAGGCCTCGTAAAGCTGGGTGAAGATCAGCCGCCGGTTCTGCCCGGTCTTCTGCACCAGGATGTCGGCCAGCGGTTGCGCCAGGAACGAGTAGATCTCGGTACTGAAGTGGTAGCAGAACGCGAAGCACACCGCGAACGCCACGCCCGACCACAGCAGCCGGCGGCGTAGCTCGATCAGGTGGTCGAGCAACGGCATCGGCTTGTCGTTGATCGGGTCGTCGTCGGTGATCGCGTCTTTGGGGGCCAATTCGGATGTCCTGGAGTGGTTGCCGCGGGGGCGGCGGCCTCAAGCGTAGGGCGACGCGTAATCCCGGCGCCGGGCCGAGGCGGCGACCACGGCGGGCGGCACGAAGGCCGGCGGCAGGCTGCGCGACGAGGGCCGGCCGGCGGCCACGACCGTTGGCGGCAGGAAGGACGGGGCGGCGGTCTCGGTCTCGAGCCCGGCTTCCTCGGGCGCGGGCGCCTCGGCCGGCGCCGGGATGACGTGCTCCGGCCGCTCCGCGACCGCAAGCTCCGACAGGACGGCGTCGGTCGGCGCGGTGCTCGCATCCGCGACCGGAACCGGCGGCGGCGCCGGCTTGAAGTCGAACGGGTTCTCCTCGATCGTCTTGCGGATCGTGCGGTCGCCGTCTACCGCATTGAGAATCTTGCCCTTGATGTCCATGCGGCGGAGATCGTTGAACTGGTCGCGCACCTCGTGCAGGTTCGCTTCGCGGACCATCTCGTCCACGTGGGTCTGGAACTCGCCGGCCATGCGCCGGGCCTTCTTGACCATCTCGGCGACGGCCTTGATCGCGACCGGCAGGTCCTTTGGTCCGATGGCGACCAGCGCCACCACCCCGATCAGGGCTATCTCGGTCCAGGCGAAATCGAACATGACGCGTCAGTGTCCTCCGGCGCCCTGTTAGCACGCAACCGGCGGCAGGGCCTAGACCGGGCAAGCGGCCGAGCGGCGGCCCGGACGACGGCGGCAACTCAACATGACATTTCGAACAAGTCTTAAATTCTGCTTCATCATTACGCTGCTATAGCGGGCGTGGATTGCACCTGGGACCCATCGCCTATGAACGCATCTGAGCTGCCCGCGGCCGGCAGCGCCGGCATCGTGCGGCGCGCCACGATGTCGAGTACCGATGGCATCCCTCGGGCTGTTCTCCGTCCTGGCCTTGTTCCTGACGTTTGCCGTCCTCAGCACGCTCGACACCTATCGGAACGGGGAAGCGGCCAAAAGCGCCGTGCAGCTGGGCGCGGAGTTCGCCCATGCCCGCTTCCTGGTCCGCGTCGAGGAATCCAACGAGCGGCAATACCGCATCGAGCCGAGCCCGGAGGCGCTCGCCAGCTTCCGCGATGTCGCCGGACAACTCGACGACACCCTGCAATCGCTACACGAACGAGTTCGCGCCCGCGACCGTGCCCTGGTCGAGCAGGTGCAGCAACGTCACCAGCAATACCTCGCCATCATCCCACGCATGTTCGCCGCCGCCGACGCGAACGACCGGGACGCCGTCAAGCGGATCGATGAGGAGGAAGCTGACCCGGTGTTCGACCAGGTGGAATCCTGGGTCGACGAGGCCGCCGAACATCATCGCCTCCAAGCGCAGAAGCATCTCGCAGCGTTGTCAGCGTTGCAGCGCCAGCAATTGATGGTCACGCCGCCGATCTATGCCTTTGGTTGCGTACTGGTCGCCCTGTTCTGGCTGACGCTTCGCCGCACCCAGCGCGACAAAGCCGACACCATTACCCGCGAAGCCGCCCTCGTCCGCCGCAGCGAGCAGCGGCTGCATGGGCTCGTGCAGAACGCGTCGGACCTGATCCTGATCTGCACCAAGACAGGCACCATCACCTACAACAGCCCCGTCGAGAAAACCGCCTGGCAATACGAGGACGGCAGCCTAGTCGGAGACACGCTGCCGGCGCTGATCCATGAGGACGACCATCCGGCGTTCCGCGAAATGTGGGACCAGCTGCGCCGGATTTCGCCGGCCGGTGCGCCCGACATCGTGCGCAAGATTGAGCTCCGCCTGCGGAACGGAGCCGGCGAGTGGCGAACCGCCGAGTTGGTCGGCACCAACCTGCTGCACGACCCGGCGCTCGCAGGCATCGTGCTGACCGCGCGCGACATCACCGAGCGCAAGAGCTACGAACAGCAGCTGACGCAGCAGGCGTTCTACGACGCCCTCACCGGCTTGCCCAACCGCGTGCTGCTGCGCGATCGGCTGGAGCAGGCATTGGTGCGCGCCAACCGGCGCAAGGACTCGGTCGGGCTGGTGTTCATCGACCTCGACAACTTCAAGCTCATCAACGACAGCCTCGGCCATCACATGGGGGATCGACTGCTGGTCGAGGCGGCGGCGCGCCTGCGGTGCTGCATTCGCGCCCAGGATACGGTGGCGCGGCTCAGCGGCGACGAATTCGTGATCGTGCTCGAGCTGCTGGACGGCGAGGAGGACGCATTGCCGATCGCCCAGGCCATCCAGCACCAGTTCAGCCGCCCGGTGGTGCTGGACGGCCGCGAGCTCGTGATCTCCGCAAGCATCGGCATCGCCCTCAGCTCGCCCGAGCGCGACACGGCGGAAACCCTGCTGCGCAATGCCGACGTGGCCATGTACCGGGCCAAGAGCGAGGGTCGTGCCCGCTCCGTCATCTTCGACCCGACCATGCACTCCGACTCGCTGGCCCGGCTCGAACTCGAGAGCGACCTGCGGCATGCGATCGCCCACGGCGAGCTGCGGGTCCACTACCAGCCGATCGTGGCCATGGACACCGGCGTCGTCAGCGAGGTCGAGGCGCTGGTCCGCTGGCAGCATCCCGCCCGTGGCCTCATCCCGCCGAACGACTTCATCCCGCTCGCCGAAGACACCGGGCTCATCATCCCGCTCGGCTTGTGGGTGATGGAGGAGGCGTGCCGGCAGGTGGCCGAGTGGCAGACCCAGTTCCCGACCGAGCCGCCGCTGACCGTCAGCGTCAATCTATCGCCGCGGCAGTTCCAGCAGCAAAGCCTGGTGGCCGACATCGTCCAAGTGCTGCAGACGACCGGGCTCGCCCCGGGCTGCCTCAAGCTCGAGATCACCGAAGGCATCATCATGCGCGATGCCGAGGCGACGATCCGCACCTTGTGGGAGCTGAAGCGGCTTGGGATCCAGCTGGCGGTCGACGATTTCGGCACCGGCTACTCGTCGCTGTCCTACCTCAAGCGGCTGCCGCTCGACGTGCTGAAGATCGACCGCTCCTTCGTCAGCGGCGTCGGCCAGAACCACGAGGACACCGCGATCATCCACGCGATCATGGCGTTGGCCAAGTCGCTGAACCTGCGGGTGACCGGTGAGGGCATCGAGACCGAGGAGCAGGCGGCGCTGCTCGGCCAGTGGGGCTGCGATCGTGGCCAGGGCTTCCTGTTCAGCAAGGCGCTCGATCGCGACAGCACGCAAGCGCTGTTGGCGGCAACCGCGGCAACCGCCGGCCTGACCGCTGCCGAGCATCCCGCAATTGGTGGAACCGGCCGCGTAAAGGCCCTCGCCGAGCGGCGCCGTACGCGTCAGCATCGCTCCGGAGTGACCGGGCGGCAGCCCCGCCCGGCGCCGGTCCACCACGGAGGCGAGCGATGCGCGGGGTAGTGTTCCACGGCGAGTGCGAGGTCGAGATCATGCCGTTCCCCGACCCCGAGCCCGGCCCGGGCGAGGTGGTCGTGGAGATGAAGGCGTCCGGCATGTGCGGCAGCGACCTGCACCAGTATCGCCGCAAGAAAGGCGGCGGTCCGGCGGCCACCGGACTGCCGGTCAACACCGACCCGGTGATCGTCGGCCACGAACCGGCTGGCATCATCGCCGCCGTCGGCGCCGGCGTGGACCGCAGGCTGGCGCAGGTCGGACAGCGGGTGATGATCCACCACTACCAGGGCTGCAACACCTGCAACCACTGCCGCTCCGGCTGGACCCAGCTCTGCCAGGAGGTGCCGATCAAGGTCTACGGCAACAACGCCCATGGCGGCCATGCCAACTACCTCAAGGTCCCGGCCAACACCGTGCTGCCGCTGCCGGACTCACTCTCGTTCGCGGCCGGGGCGGCGATCGCCTGCGGCACCGGCACCGCGTACGGCGCGCTGCGCCGGGCCAACCTGTCGGGCAATGACACGATCGCGGTGTTCGGCCAGGGCCCGGTCGGTTTGTCGGCGACCCAGCTCGCCGCCGCGATGGGCGCCCGGGTCATCGCGCTCGACGTTAGCCCGGAGCGCCTGGCCCGCGCCAAGCAGTTCGGCGCCTGGGAAACCGTGGACCCGCGCTCGAACGATGCCGCCGCACGAATCCGCGACCTGACCGACGGGCGCGGCGCCGACGCCACCTTCGACACCTCCAGTTCACCGGACGCCCGCATCGCGGCAATCCGCGCTTCCAAGGTGTGGGGCACAATGGTCTGCGTCGGCGAAGGCGGCGATCTGCGCATCGACGTCAGCCCGGACCTGCTGCGGCGGCAGCTGACGGTGGTCGGCAGCTGGACCTTCTCCACCATCGGCCAGGCCGAATGCGCCCGCTTCATCGTCGAGCGCGGCGTCGACGTGGACGCGCTGTTCACCGACCAGTGGCGCCTCGACCAAGCCGCCGAAGCCTACGACTTGTTCAACAAGCAGACCGGCGGCAAGGGCGTGTTCCTCATGGACTAACGCGCTCATGGAGTAACGGGCCGCTCGCCCTCCGCGGCGCACCGGGCTATGCAAGCCCGATGACCGAGCCGGCCCCGCTGCAGTTCCCGTTTCCCGAGCCGCCCGCGCCCGGCGCCGTGACCGAGGTGGCGGCCGGCCTGTTCTGGGTGCGGCTGGCGCTGCCGTTCCGGCTGGACCACGTCAACATCTACCTGCTCGAGGACGGCCCCGGCTTCGCCGTCGTCGATACCGGGATCGGCGACGCGCCCACGCAGGAGGCCTGGACCGCGCTGCTCGACGGCTTCCTCCGGGGGCGGCCGCTGACCCGGGTGATCGTGACCCACTTCCACCCGGACCACGCCGGGATGGCCGGATGGCTGTGCCAGCGGTTCGGCGCGCCGCTGCTGATGAGCCAGACCGAGTACCTCACCAGCCTGATCCTGCTGCTCGACCCCAACGCGCTCGACTCCGAGCCGTACCGCAGCTTTTACCTCGCCGAGGGCCTCGACCCCGACACCACCGCCAAGCTGCTGAGCCAGGGGCAGCGCTACCTGCGCATGCTGACCGGCCTGCCGCGCACCTTCCGCCGGCTGATCGCGGGCGAGACGCTGGTCATCGGCGCTCGGCGGTTCGAGGTGCTGACCGGCGGCGGCCACTCGCCGGAGCAGGTGATGCTCTACTGCGAGGCCGACCGGCTGCTGCTGGCCGCCGACCAGGTGCTGGCGCGGATCTCGCCCAATATCAGCGTGCAGGCGATGGATCCGCAAGGTGACCCGCTTGGCATCTTCCTGCGCTCGCTGGCGGAGCTGAAGCGCGCGCTGCCAGCCGACACGCTGGTCGTGCCAGGCCACAACCTGCCGTTCCGCGGCCTGCATGCCCGGGTGGACGAGCTGGCGGCCCATCACGAGGCCCGTTGCGCCGCCATCTTCGACGCCTGCGCCGAGCGGGGCTGCACCGCCGCCGACCTGGTGCCGGTCGTGTTTCGGCGGCCGATCGACGACCCGCACCAGATGGGCTTCGCGTTCAGCGAGGTGCTGGCGCACGTCAACCTGATGCGGCGGCAAGGCCGCCTCCGCGTCGCCGACGGCCGCTACCGGTCGGTCGAAGGCGTAGCGCCCGCACCGCTATAGCCCGGGGTCCCGCCCCTCGATCCACCGGGCGAGCGGCCCCGTCATCCCTTGCACCGGCTTCGGCCCCGGCCGCCGGAACGACCCGGCCGTCGGCGCCCGCACCCGCAATGCGACCAGCGCCTCCGCTTGCTTCACCGCGGCCACGGCGCAGTCCACGACCGGAACCGGGATCGCGTCCCGCACCTTGGCGGCAAGACCCGAAAGCGGCGCCCCGGCCAGCACGATCACATCCGCCCCGCCGGCCACCGCGCGCCCGGCGAGTGCCACCAGCGCCGCCGCCTTCTCGTCCTGCACGCCGACGACATCCGTGAAGCCCTCCTCGAGCGCGAACACCCCGGCGCACCGGCCGCCCAGCCCGTGCCAGGCAACGCTTTCATGGTACCAGGCATCCAGCGACGGGCTGAAGGTGACGATGCCGAAGCGCGCGCCCGAGCATGCAGGCGGTCAGCATCCCCGCCTCGGCCAGGCCGACCACCGGGATCGGCAACAGCTCCCGCGCGGCGCCCAGGCCGGGGTCGGCGAAGGCGGCGATGATGGCGGCGTCGAACCCGGCGTGGTGCTCGGCCAGCAGCTCGAGCACCACCACGCCGCCGATCGCCGCCTCGGCGCGGGACGCGATGTAGGGCACCCCGCGCGACGCCGTCATCGACACCAGCTCGGTGCCGGCTGCCAGCGCCGGCCGCGCGGCCGCGTCGAGCAGGGCGGTGATGCCGGGGGAGGTGTTGGGGTTGAGCAGCAGGATGCGCATGCGACGCAGCCTAGCGCATTACGGCTCGAACACGACCTGCACCCGCGTGCTGGGATAGCGGGTGACGCCGAATTCGACGATCTGGCCGGTCGCGTCCACGTTGACGTTGTCGCACACCAGCATCGGCCGGGTCCGGCCAACTTGCAGCAGGTTGGCTTCGACCAAGGTCGGCAGCCGGGCGGAGACGCGCGTGGACTGCCGCACGTAGTCGCCGACGCCGACCGCAGCGAGCGCCTCCGTCACGGTCGGCTGCGACCGCAGCGCGTCCAAGATGCCCGGCAGGCGATCCGGCGAGAAATGGTGCGCGCCGAGGCTGACCGGCACGCGGTCGGCGAAGCCGAGCCGTTCCATCAGCACGACCCTGCTGCCCCGTTCCACGTCCAGCCCGGCCGCCACCGCCTGCGTCGCCGCCAGTTCGCGCACTTGCAGCACCTGGCCCGGTCGGCTCGCGGTTCTGCCGGCGGATCCATTCGTTGAAGCGGGTGCGGCCGGTCACGGGATAGTCGATGCACGTCGTCGGCGACGAACGAGCCGCGGCCCTGCTCGACCCGGACCAGGCCCGGTGCGGACCAGGCTCTCGATGGCGCGGCGGACCGTGTGGCGGTTGACGTCGAACCGGGCGGCGAGCTGCGCCTCGGTCGGCAAGCGAGCGCCGGGCTGCAGCCCGCCGGGGCCGATCTCGGTCGAGAGGCGCTGCGCGATGCGGCGCCAAAGCGGGACGGCGGCGCGGGATTCGGTCATCGAACCGTCATGCTGTTCGGGTTGACGCTATCGCGTCGGCGTCTAGTTGTCTAGACAACATACGGGCCGTTCCCCGCCATGTCGACCGCCGCTACCCTCCGAACCCGTCGCCCGGCAAGCCTGGATGGCCGTGCTGGCCCGCGCTTCCGGCGATGAGCTCGACCGTCTGGCCGCAGCGCCTCCTGCCCGGCTGGACCCGGCTGCGCGGGCCCGAGATCGGGCTGGTGATGCTGCAGGGCCGCGCCGGCGGCACCGGCCAGGCGTTCAACCTGGGCGAGGCGACGGTCGCCCGCTGCACGGTCCGCACCGAGGCCGGCCAGGTCGGGCACGCCTATTGCCTGGGCCGCGACCTGCGCCAGGCGGAGCTGGCCGCAGCGCTGGACGCCGCCCTGCAGGACCCGGCACGGCACGGCACGCTGCAGGACACCGTGATCGCGCCCCTTGGCCGAAGCGCAGGCGGCGGCGCGGGCCGAGACCGCGCGCCGGGCCGCGGCGACGCAGGTGCAGTTCTTCACCATGGCGACGATGCGCTCATGAGCGTCTGACCAATCCCGGCTTCGCCGACCCCGTGCTGGACAGCCAGGCCTGCTTCCGCGCCGTGCTCGACGCCATGGCCCGGCCCGGCACCGTCCACACGCCTGGCACGCCGGCCGAGCCGCCGGCCCCGCTGCACCGCGCAACCGCCGCGGCGCTGCTGACGCTGGTCGACGTGGACACGCCGCTCTGGCTGGACGACGAAGCCGCTGCCGCCGCGGACTGGATCGCCTTCCACTGCGGCGCACCGCTCTGCGCGCACGGCAGCGGGCGATGTTCGTCGTGGCGCTGCATCCGGTGCCGCTGACCGAGTTCTGCGCCGGCACCGATGACGGGCCGGAGGACAGCGCGACGCTCATCCTGCAAGTGCGCGGCGCTCGGCGCCGGCCCGGCCTACCGGCTGGAAGGCCCGGGCCTGGCCGCGCCGGCCACGTTGCACAGTCGATGGGCTGCCGCCTGGCTTCGTGGCCGAGTGGGCCGCGAACCGCGCGCTGTTCCCGCGCGGCGTCGACCTCATCCTGTGCGCCGGCGACCGCATCGCCGCCTTCCCGCGCACGCTGCGGATCGAGCCGGCCTGATGGCCTATGTCGCGGTCAAGGGCGGCGAGCGGGCGATCGACGCCGCCCATGCCTGGCTCGCCACGCAGCGCCGCGGCGACCCGGCGCTGCCGCCGATCACCCCGGACCAGGTCGAGGCCCAGCTCGGCCGCGCCGTGGACCGGGTCATGAGCGAGGGCTCCTGCTACGACCGCGCACTCGCGGCCCGCGCCATCCTGCAGGCGCAGGGCGACCTGATCGAGGCCGCGTTCCTGCTGCGCGCCTACCGCACCACCCTGCCCCGCTTCGGCCACAGCCGCCCGGTCGAGACCGGCGCGATGCGGCTGCGCCGCCGGGTCTCGGCCATCTTCAAGGACATGCCCGGCGGCCAGGTGCTGGGCCCGACCTACGACTACACCCACCGCCTGCTCGACCCGGCGCTGCCGGAAGCGCCACCGCAGCCGCCCGAGGCGCCCGCCGACGGCGCGCCGCTGCCGCCGGTGTTCGGCATCCTGGGCCGCGAGGACCTGGTCGAGCCCGACCCGGCCCCGACCGACGCCGCGCCCGGCGACCTGACCCGCGCAGCCGCTGTCGCTTTCCCGCCGCCCGCGACGTGCGCCTGCAGGCGCTCGCCCGCGGCGACGAGGGCTTCCTGCTGGCGCTCGGCTACTCCACCCAGCGCGGCTACGGCAACGCGCACCCCTTCGTCGGCGAGCTGCGCATCGGCGACGCCGCGGTGCTGATCGAGCCGCCGGAACTGGGCTTCGCCATCGACATCGGCGACGTGGCGCTGACCGAATGCCAGATGGTCAACCAGTTCCACGGCTCCCGCACCGCGCCGCCGCAGTTCACCCGCGGCTATGGCCTCTGCTTCGGCCAGGGCGAGCGCAAGGCGATGGGCATGGCGCTGGTGGACCGCGCGATGCGCGCCGCGGAGCTGGGCGAGCCGGTCGAGGCGCCGGCGCAGGACGTGGAGTTCGTGCTGTATCACTCCGACAACGTCGAGGGCACCGGCTTCGTCGAGCACCTGAAGCTGCCGCACTACGTCGACTTCCAGGCCGAGCTGGAAACGGTCCGCCGCATGCGCGGCCGAAGCCGCCGCCGGGCTGCAGGAGGCGGCGGAGTGACCGACTACAACTTCGCCTACCTCGACGAGCAAACCAAACGCATGATCCGCCGCGCGCTGCTGAAGGCGGTCGCGATCCCCGGCCACCAGGTGCCGTTCGGCAGCCGCGAGATGCCGCTGCCGTATGGCTGGGGCACCGGCGGCATCCAGGTGACGGCGAGCATCCTGGGCCCGGACGACGTGCTGAAGGTGATCGACCAGGGGGCGGACGACACCACCAACGCCGTCTCGATCCGCCGCTTCTTCGGCCGCACCGCCGGCGTGCGGACCACGACGCGCACCGCCGAGGCGACCGTGATCCAGACCCGGCACCGCATCCCGGAACAGCCGCTGACCGAACGGCCAGATCCTCGTCTACCAGGTGCCGCAGCCCGAGCCGATGTACCGGCTGGAAATCGAGCCGGGCGGAAACGCGGCGCATGCACGGGCTGGCGGAGTACGGGCTGATGCACGTGAAGCTGTACGAGGACATCACCCGCTACGGCCATTTCGCCACCAGCTACGACTACCCGGTGATGGTGAACGGCCGCTATCTGATGGCGCCGTCGCCGATCCCGGCGTTCGACAATCCGAAGATGCACCGCATGCCGGCGCTGCAATTGTTCGGCGCCGGGCGCGAGAAGCGGATCTACGCCGTGCCGCCCTACACCGACGTGCGTTCGCTCGACTTCGACGACCACCCGTTCCGCCCCGGCCGCGCGCCGCACGCCTGCGCGCTGTGCGGCGCGGCGGACAGCTACCTGGACGAGGTCGTCACCGACGACCGGGGCACCCGCATGTTCGTGTGTTCCGACACGGATTACTGCGCCGATCGGGTGGCCATGCGGGAGGCGGCGGAGTGATGCGTCTTTGCATTCGCGCCCGCACCCCAACCACGTCATGGCCGGACTTGATCCGGCCATCTCCCGCACGGGTACGCGTCTTGGCAACCGCCGAGAGATCCCCGGATCGAGGCCGGGGATGACGGTTGGGGCGAAAGAGCGTCAGGCATGACGATCCCCTCCGATACCCTCCTCTCCGCCCGCGGCCTCACGCTGCGCTTCGGCGCCATCCCGGCGCTCGACGGCGTCGACGTGGACCTCTGGCCCGGCGAGGTGCTGGCGATCGTCGGCGAGAGCGGGTCGGGCAAGACCACCCTGCTCAACGTCGCGTGCGGACGCATGCGCCCCGACGCCGGCACCGTGTTCGTGCGGGACCCGGAGGGGCAAACGCACGACCTGCACGCCATGCCGGCGCCGGCGCTGCGGGCGCTGCACCGCTCCGACTGGGGGTTCGTCCACCAGAACCCGCGCGACGCGCTGCGCATGCGGGTCTCGGCCGGCGGCAACGTCGGCGAACGGCTGATGGCGCAGGGCGCCCGCCACTACGGCAGCATCCGCGACGCCGCGATCGACTGGCTGCGGCAGGTCGAGATCGACCCCGCCCGCATCGACGACATGCCCGGCACCTTCTCCGGCGGCATGCTGCAGCGCCTGCAGATCGCCCGCACGCTCGTCACCCACCCGCGCCTGGTGTTCATGGACGAGCCGACCGGCGGCCTCGACGTCTCGGTGCAGGCTCGGCTGCTCGACCTGATCCGCACCCTGGTCGCCCGGCTCGGCATCGCGGTCGTGCTGGTCACCCACGACATCGCGGTCGCCCGGCTGCTGGCCGGCCGCATCATGGTCATGCAGCGCGGCCGCGTGGTCGAGACCGGGCTGACCGACCAGGTGCTGGACGACCCGCAGCACGCCTACACGCAGCTGCTGGTCAGTTCGGTGCTGCAGGCATGAGCACGAGCCGCACCGGCGTGCCCATGCTGCAGGCCGAGGCGGTCGGGCAAGACGTTCGTGCTGCACCTGCAAGGCGGCATCACGCTCCCCGTGCTCGACGGCGTGGCGCTCGTCGTGCGGCCGGGCGAGTGCGTGGCGCTGACCGGCCCGTCCGGCGCCGGCAAGTCCACGCTCATGCGCAGCCTGCACGGCAACTACCGCATCGACCGCGGCCGCATCCTGGTGCGCCATGCGGGCGCGATGGTCGACCTCGCCGCCGCCGACCCGCGCACCGTGCTGGCGGTGCGCCGCGACACGCTCGGCTACGTCAGCCAGTTCCTGCGCGTCGTGCCGCGCGTCCCGGCGCTGGAGATCGTCGCCGAAGCCGCCATCCTGCGCGGCGCGTCGCCCGGCGACGGCCCGCGAGCAGGCGCGCGCGCTGCTGCTGCGGCTCAACATCCCCGCCCGCCTGCACGGCCTGCCGCCCGCCACCTTCTCCGGCGGCGAGCAGCAGCGGGTGAACCTGGCGCGCGGCTTCGTCGCCGCCCACCCGATCCTGCTGCTCGATGAGCCGACCGCCTCGCTCGACGACGAGAACGCCGCCGTGGTGATCGGGCTGATCCACGAAGCCAAGGCGCGCGGGGCGGCGATCGTCGGCATTTTCCATGATACAGCGGTGCGCGACGCGGTCGCCGACTCCACCCTGACCGTCAGCCCGATGCAGGACGCCGCCTGAATGCCCGACCCCACCATCCTCACCAACGCCCGCCTGGTGCTGCCGGACCGGCTGCTGCACGGCACGATCGTGCTCGACGGCGCCGCGCATCGCCGAGGTGCAGCCCGGGATCAGCCGGGCGCCCGGCGCCATCGACCTCGACGGCGACACGCTCATCCCCGGCGTCGTCGACGTGCACACCGACAACCTCGAACGGCAGGTGCAGCCGCGCAGCAATGCCCGCTGGCCCAGCCGCTCGGCCATGCTGACCCACGACGCGCAATGCGCCGCCTCCGGCGTCACCACCGTGCTCGACGCGCTCTGCCTCGGCGACCTCGGCTTCGACAAGGACCGCACCCAGACCTTCCACGACGGCGTCGTCGACCTCGACGCGCTGGCCGACACCGGGCTGTTCAAATCCGAGCACTTCCTGCATCTGCGCTGCGAGCTGCCGGCGTCGGACATGATGGCGCTGTTCGAGCCGGTCGCCGACCACGCGCGGGTGCGGATGGTCAGCCTGATGGACCACTCGCCGGGGGTCGGCCAGTACGCGAACCTCGACCAGTATCGGAAGATGCGGCAGCGCGAGGGGCACGGCGCGGAGTGGATCGAGCAGCGCATCCTCGAGCTGCAGGCGCAGCGGGAGCGGATGCGCGGCCCGAACCGGGCGGCGCTGCTGGCGCGGATGCGCGGCCACGCGGCGGTGCTGGCGAGCCACGACGACCGCACCGCGGACGAGATCGAGGAGAACCATCGCGACGGCATCCGCGTCAGCGAGTTCCCGGTCAGCCTGCTCGCCGCCACCGAGGCGCGCAGGCGCGGCATGAGCGTGATCGCCGGGGCGCCCAACATCGTGCGCGGCGGCAGCCATTCCGGCAACGTCTCGGCGGCCGAGCTGGTCCGCGACGGCGCGGTCGACGCGCTGGCCAGCGACTACGTGCCGGCCGCCCTGGTCGAGGCCGCCTTCGCCATCGTCCGCGAGGCGGGGATCACCCTGCCCGAGGGTGTCGCGATGGTGACCGCCCACCCCGCGGCGATGGCCGGGCTCGGGGACCGCGGCCGGCTCGAGCCCGGGCTGCGCGCCGACCTGGTGCGGGTGCGGGAGCACGAAGGCATGCCCGTGGTGCGCCAGGTCTGGCGCGCCGGCGAGCGGGTGATCTGAGCCGGACGATGCGCGTCGCCGTCTATTACGCGCCCGCCCCGGCTGACCCGCTCTGGCGCGCCGGCTGCGCCTGGCTGGGCCGCGACCCGGAAACCGCCGCCACCCTGCCGCAGCCGCCGGTCCCGGACCTGCCGGCGCTGACCGCCGATCCGCGCCTGTATGGCTTCCACGCCACGCTGAAGCCACCGATGCGGCTGGCCACCAGCTATGACCTGTTCCTCGAGGACGCGGCGCGGCTTGCGTCCACGCTCCCGGCGTTCGACCTGCCGCCGCTGGCGGTCGCCGACCTATCCGGCTTCCTCGCGTTGCGCGAAACCCGGCCCTCACCCGAGTTGCAGGCCTTGGCAGACGCCTGCGTTGCCGGGCTCGACGCGCACCGGGCGCCGCCCGATGAGGCGGAGCTGACCCGGCGCCGGCGCCACGGCCTGCCGCCGGCGCAGGAGGCGATGCTGGCGCGCTGGGGCTACCCGCACGTGTTCGAGACGTGGTTCTTCCACATGACCCTGACCCGGCGGCTCTCGCCCGAGGAGCGCGCGGTGGTGCGGCCCGCCGCCGAAGCCTTCTTCGCGTCCGCCTTGCCTGCCCCCCGGCTTGTGGACGCGCTGACGCTGTTCACCCAGGCGGGGCCGGGCGCGCCGTTCCTGGTTGCGGAGCGGCTGCCGCTCGCGACCTGACCGACGCCGCCGGACGCGGCATCAACGGCCCTTGAAGGCCGGCTTGCGCTTCTCGTTGAACGCCAGCACGCCCTCGCGGCGGTCCTCGGTCGGCACCATGCGGTTATACGCCTCGATCTCGAACAGCAGCCCGTCGGCCAGGCTCATGCCCATGCCGTGATGCATCGAGCGCTTGGCCTGGCGGATCGAGATCGGAGCGTTGCCGGCCATCACCGCCGCGGTCGCCACCGCCTCGGCGACCAGCGCCTCCGGCTCGCACACCCGGTTGACCATGCCCCAGCGCTCCGCGTCGGGCGCCGACCACGGCCGGCCGGTCAGCAGCAGCTCCTTGGCCCGGCGCTCGCCCACCGCCCGCGGCAGGTTCTGCGTGCCGCCGGCGCCGGGCATGATGCCGAGCGTCACCTCCGGCAGCGCGAAACGGGCGGTTGCGGCGGCGTAGATGAAGTCGCAGCACAGCGCGATCTCGCAGCCGCCGCCATACGCCACGCCGTTCACCGCGGCGATCAGCGGCACCGGGCAATCGATCATCGCCCGCACCTTGCGCTCGAACACGTGGTGCTGCGCTTGCCACTCGGCGTCGGTCATGCCGCGCCGCTGCTTCAGGTCGCCGCCGGCGCAGAAGGCGCGCGTGCCCGCCCCGGTTAGCACCACGGCGCGGCAGGTGTCGGGCTCGGCCGCCAAGGCCTCGAACACCGCCAGCATGTCGTGGCCCATCTGCGTGTTGAGCGCGTTCAGCACGTCCGGCCGGTTCATGGTCAACAGCAGCACGTCGGGCTCCGGGCGCTCGACCAGCAGCGTCTCGTAGCTGTCCCGAAATCCCGTCATGACGCCCAGGCTACTGCGCCAGGTAGCCGCCATCCACCGGCAGCACGGCCCCGGTGATGAACGAGGCCTCGTCCGAAGCGAGGAACAGGATCGCGCTCGCGACCTCCTCGGCCCGGCCCATGCGGCCCAGCGGGTGCATCGACACGACCTTCCTGATCGCGTCCTTCGACATGTTCGCCACCGCCGGCGTGTTGATGGTGCCGGGCGCCACGGCGTTGACCCGCACGCCCTTGCCGGCGAGGTCGATCGCGAGATGCTTGGTCAGGCCGGACGCGACGAACTTGGCCGGGCCATAAACGGCCTGACCGGGCTGCCCGGCGAAAGCGGAGATCGACGACAAGCACACGATCGCGCCGGAGCCCTGTCGAACCATCACCTCGGCGGCGTATTTGCACGACAGGAACATACCGCGCGCATCGACCGCCATGGTCCGGTCCCACAGCTCGACGGTAGCGCTGGCGAGGTCGGCTTCGGGGATCACCCCGGCATTGGCGACCAGGATGTCGATCCCGCCATAGGCGTCGGCGGCATCTTGGGTGAAGCGGCGTACCACGGCGTCTTCGGACACGTCGCCCGGCGCGCCACGCACGGTGGCGCCGGTGCGCGCCAACTCGGACACGAACGCCTCAAGCGCGGGCGCGTCGCTGTCGTTCAGCAAGAGGCGGGCCCCCTCGGCGGCAAAGCGCTCCGCCGTCGCGCGGCCAATGCCGCGGGCGGCGCCGGTGATGATGGCGCGCTTGCCGGCCAGGCGGCCGCTGCTGCCCCCGCCGCTGCTAGACATGGAAGCTTTCGCCGCAGCCGCACCGGCCCTTTTCGTTCGGGTTGCTGAAGGTGAACCCGGACGTCAGCACGTCGGTCTTGTAGTCCATCTCGGAGCCGATCAGGAACAGGCTCGCCTTGCGGTCCACCAAGACGGTCAGACCCTTGTCGGTCACGACCTCGTCGCCGGGCCCCGGCTGCGGCACCCAGTCCATCACATAGGACAGGCCGGAGCAGCCCTTAGTGTTGACGCTGATGCGCAGCAGCATCCCTTGCTGCCCCTTCGCATACAGCCCGGCCAGGCGCTCGGCCGCCGAGTTGCTCAACCGCATCAACGGCGGTAAGGCGCGGCGGGGCTTGGCGGGCGTGGTCGTCTGGGTGGCACTCATGGCGGTCCTCAACTCAGAACATGTTCAGTGCGAGGCGCGCGTCTTCGGTCATCCGGCTCGGGTCCCACGGCGGATCCCACACGGTATCGACCTCGCAGGAGGTCACGCCCTTCACCGCCATGATCGCGTCCTGCACCATCACCGGCAGCTCCTGCGCCGACGGGCAACCCGGCGCCGTCAGCGTCATCTCCACCTTCACGTGGTGGTCGTCGCCGATCTCGACCGCGTAAATCAGGCCGAGTTCGTAGATGTTCACTGGAATCTCCGGGTCGTACACCGTGGCGATGGCTTCCAGCACCGCCTCCTCGCTCGGGCGCGGCGCCTCGTCAGCGGCGGCGGGCGTTGCGGCATCCCCCTCGGGGGTCCAGCTCAAATCGTTCATGGTCCAACCTCCTGCACCCCATCGAGGGCCGCCACCAGGGCCGCCCAGGGGAGCGTCACGCATCGCACGCGCGACGGATATTCATGCACGGCGCTCAGCGGTTTCAACCCTTGCAGGGCTGCGTCGCAAGCCTCGCAGCGGCCGGTGCGCGCCATGGCCTCAACCTCGCCGGCCATCCGGCGGATGTCGTCGGCGCCCCGTCCCTCGACCGCCTCGCACATCAGGTCGGCACTTGCGACCGTGATCTCGCAGCCGCGCGCCTCGAACCCGGCCGCGGCCACCGCGTCACCGCCCCGGCGTACGAACACCGTGACCCGGTCGCCGCACATCGGATTGTCGCCCCGCGCCTGCGCGTCGAACCCGTTCGGCCGGCTCGCATGGGTCGGCGCCCGGCCATGCTGGCGAATTTCGGCGCTGTAGAGGTCGCGGACGTCGTCGAACATCAGGCCCCCGTCTTCACGCGAAGAACTCGCGCACGCGGTCGAGCGAGTCGGCCAGGACGTCGATCTCCGCCTCGGTGGTGTAGATGCCGCAGCTCGCCCGCGCGCTGCTGTCCACGCCCAACCGACGCATCAGCGGCTCGGCGCAGTGATTGCCGGCCCGCACCGCGATGCCCTGCCGGTCGAGCAACGTTGCCACGTCGTGCGCATGCGCGCCCTTGAGGGTGAAGCTGAACACGCCGCCGCGGTCCTGCGCCTCCCCCAGCACCCGCAAGCCGGGGATCGCCGATAGTCGGGCCATGGCGTGTTCGGTGAGCCGCGCCTCGTGCGCCGCGATGGCGTCGAAGCCGATCGCCTGCACCCACTCGATCGCGGCGCCCAAGCCGATCGCCTCGATGATCATCGGCGTGCCCGCCTCGAACTTGTGCGGCACCTCGGCCCAGGTCGAGCGCTCGAAGCTGACGGTGCCGATCATGTCGCCGCCGCCCATGAACGGCGGCATCCGCTCCAGCAGTTCGCGCTTGGCATACAGCACGCCGATGCCGGTCGGCCCGTACAGCTTGTGCCCGGTCCAGACGTAAAAATCGGCGTCGATCGCCTGCACATCCACCGCCCGGTGCACCACCGCTTGACTGCCGTCGAACAGCACCTTGGCGCCGTACTGGTGCGCAAGCGCCGCGATCCGCACCGCCGGCGTCACGGTGCCGAGCACGTTGCTCATGTGGGTCATCGCCACCAGCCCGACCTTGCCGTCGGCCAGCAGCGCTTCGAGCGCCGCCATGTCGATCTCGCCGGCGTCGGTGATCGGACAGATCCGCAGTTCCGCCCCGGTCGCGTCCCGCAGCATCTGCCAGGGTACCAGGTTCGCGTGGTGCTCCATCTCCGAGATCACCACCGCCTGGCCCGGCGTCATCACGCCGCGGCCGTAGCTATGCGCGACCAAGTTGATCGCCTCGGTCGAGTTCTTGGCAAACACGATCTCATCCCGCGACCCGGCATTCAGCAGGTTCGCGATCACGTCCCGGGTGCCTTCATAGGCGTCGGTGGTGCGCTCGCTCATCCAGTGCAGGCCGCGATGCACGTTCGCATACTGCGTCTCCATGGCGTTCACCATGGCGTCGATCACGGCGCGCGGCTTCTGCGCGCTCGCCGCGCTGTCCAGGAACACGAACGGCTTGCCGCGGATCTGCTGCGACAGGATCGGGAACTGCGCCCGGATCTGCTCGACGTCGAACGGCAACTTGGTTCCCAACTTAGTCAAAGCATTCATGCCGGGTTCCGCTCCCACCAGGCCTCGATCGCCTGCTCCATCAACTCGCGCGCCGCCTCGTCCTGCACCACGTCCAGCGCCTCCGTCAGGAAGGCGCGCACCAGAATGGCGCGCGCCGACGCGAGCGGGATGCCGCGGCTGCGGAGGAAAAAAAGCTGGTCGGCATCGAGCTCGCCGACCGTCGCGCCGTGGCTGCACTTCACGTCGTCGGCGTAGATCTCGAGCTGCGGCTTGCAGTCGATCTCCGCCGTCGGGCTCAGCAGCAGCGCCTGGTTCATCTGGTAACCGTCGGTCTTTTGCGCCACCCGGGCGACCTCGATCTTGCCCTGGAACACGCCGCGGCTGCGGCCGCCGAGCACGTTCTTCACCGTCTGCCGCGACGCGCAGCCCGGCGCGTCATGCGCGACCACGGTGGTGATGTCGGCGTGCTGCGTGCCGCCCAGCAGCTGCGCGCCATTCAGGTGCACCGCGGCGTTCGGCCCGGCCAGCCGCGCATGCACCTCGGTCCGCGCCAGCCGTGCGCCCAAGGTCAGCACGAACGTGTCGTAAGTGCCGCGCTCGGCGATCTCGGCGACGGTGGTGTTGACGTGGAACGCCTCCGCGCTCTCCTGCTGCAGCCGCACATGGGTCAGCGTGGCGCCTTCCCCAACTGCGACCGAAGTGACGGCGTTGTGCAGATAGGTGCCCTCGCCCTGCGCCACCTCGATGATCGACAGCTTGGCGCCGGGCTCCAGGGTGATCTGGTGGCGCGGGTGGAAGTCAACCGGGCGATGCGGCTCCGGCGTGATCGTCAGCACCACCAGGGTGCCGGCATCGACCCCAGCCGCGACGCGCAGCTGCAGCCCGTCCTCGGCCAGCATGGTGTTCAGCGCCACCATCGGCAGCGCCTCGCCGGCGCCGTCGAACTCGGGAGTCCGCGCAAAGGTCGAGAGGGCAACGCCGTCCGGCGGCGTGGACAGCTCCGGCTGGTAGCGGCCGTCGATCAGCACGACCCGCGGCAGGTCCGGCAGCGGATGCACCACCGGCGCCTGCGACACCTCCGTCAGCGGCTCGGCGAAGGACACGTCCGACAGGCCGCGCAGGCTGGTGTAGCGCCAAGCCTCGGCCTTCACGCTCGGCAGGCCGGAGGCGGCGAACGCCTCGGCCGCGGCATCGCGCCGGGCCTGGTCGCCGGGCAGCCGGTCGCGCAAGCCGCGGTAGCGCGCGAGGAACGCGTCGGCGCCGTTGGCAAGCGATACGTTCATGCCGCGCTCGCGACCACTTGCGCGTAGCCGTTGGCTTCGAGTTCCCGCGCCAGCTCCGGCCCGCCGGAGCGAATGATCCGCCCCTGGCTCAGCACATGAACCCGGTCCGGCACCAGATGATCGAGCAGCCGCTGGTGATGGGTGATCACCAGCGCCGAAAAGTCAGGGCTGCGCAGGGCATTGACGCCGTCGGCGACGATCCGCAGCGCGTCGATGTCGAGGCCGCTATCGGTCTCGTCCAGGATCGCCAGCTTCGGCCGCAGCAGGGCCATCTGCAGCACCTCGTTGCGCTTTTTTTCCCCGCCGCTGAAGCCGACGTTCACATTCCGCTTCAGCATATCGTCGGGGAAGTGCAGCCGCTTGCTTTCGGCCCGCGCCATGCGCAGGAACGACACCGCATCCAGCTCCGCCTCGCCGCGCGCCCGCCGGATGGCGTTCAGCGCGGTGCGCAGGAAGTTGGCGTTGTTGACCCCGGGCAGCTCGATCGGCGCCTGGAACGCTAGGAACATGCCGGCCGCCGCCCGCTCCTCCGGCTCCATCGCCAGCACGTCGGCGCCGTCGAACGTCACAGTGCCGCCGCTGACCTCGTAGCCCTCGTTGCCGGCCAGCACGTAGCCCAGCGTCGACTTGCCGGAGCCGTTCGGCCCCATGATGGCATGGATCTGCCCGGTCGGCAGCTCGAGGTCGATCCCTTGCAGGATCGCCTTATCCTCGATCCCCGCCGCCAGTCCCTTGATTTCAAGCATCAGCCCACAGACCCTTCAAGCGAAACCGCGAGCAGCTTCTGCGCTTCCACGGCGAACTCCATCGGCAGCTCCTTCAACACGTCCTTGCAGAAACCGTTGACGATCATGCCGACCGCGTCCTCTTCGGACAGGCCACGGCTGCGGCAATAGAACAGCTGGTCCTCGGCGATCTTGGACGTGGTCGCCTCGTGCTCCACCTTGGCCGACGGATTGCGGCTTTCGATGTACGGCACCGTGTGCGCGCCGCATTGGTCACCGATCAGCAAGCTGTCGCACTGGGTGAAGTTCCGCGCCCCGCTCGCCCGCGGCAGGATCCGCACCAGGCCGCGATAGGTGTTGTCCGAGCGCCCGGCGCTGATGCCCTTGGACACGATCGTGCTGCGCGTGTTCTTGCCGATATGGATCATCTTGGTGCCGGTATCGGCCTGCTGCCGGTTGTTGGTGACGGCGACCGAGTAGAACTCGCCGACCGACCCCTCGCCCTGCAGCACGCAGCTCGGATATTTCCAGGTGATCGCCGAGCCGGTCTCGACCTGGGTCCAGCTCACCTTGCTGCGGGCGCCGCGGCAGGCGGCGCGCTTGGTGACGAAGTTGTAGATGCCGCCGCGCCCGTTGGCGTCGCCGGGATACCAGTTCTGCACCGTGCTGTACTTGATCTGCGCATCGTCGAACACGACCAGCTCGACCACCGCCGCGTGCAGCTGGTTCTCGTCCCGCTGCGGCGCCGTGCAGCCCTCGAGGTAGCTGACATAGGCGCCCGCGTCGGCCACGATCAGCGTGCGCTCGAACTGCCCGGTGTTCTTAGCATTGATGCGGAAATAGGTGCTGAGCTCCATCGGGCAGCGCACGCCCTTGGGGATGTAGACGAAGCTGCCATCGGTAAACACGGCGCTGTTGAGCGCGGCAAAGAAGTTGTCGGCTGCCGGCACCACGCTGCCGAGATACTTGCGCACGAGGTCCGGATGCTCGCGCACCGCCTCGCTGATCGGCATGAAGATCACGCCGGCCTTGTTCAGCGTGTCCTTGAACGTGGTCGCGACCGAGACGCTGTCGAACACGGCGTCCATCGCGATCGGCGCCGCCTCGTCCGGCAGCGCGTCGGCGCCCTCGACTCCGGCCAGGATCGCCCGCTCCTTCAACGGAATGCCGAGCTTCTCGTACATCGCCAGCAGCTCGGGGTCGACGTCGGCCAGCGACTTCGGCGCCGCCCGCTTCGGCGCCGCGTAATAATGGATGTCCTGGTAGTCGATCGCGGGATAGCCGACCTTGGCCCAGTCGGGCTCCTTCATCGTCTGCCACGCGGCGAACGCGGCCAGCCGCCATTCGAGCAGCCACTCCGGCTCCTCTTTCTTGGCGGAGATCATGCGGATGGTGTCGGTGGTCAGGCCCTTGGGGGCGATGTCCATCTCGACGTTGGTCTCGAAGCCCCACTTGTAGCCGGACTGCGTGACGGACTGGACGGTATCGAGGGTTTCGGCGACGGCGGGCATCGGGCGACCTATTCAGCAGGGATTGAGACGGTGACGGCGTCCGCGCGCGCGGACGCCGGAGCAGCGGGCGGCCGGGGCGAACCGGCCATGTCGGCCAAGGTGATGCGGCTCAGCGCATGGAGCACGGCCGAGTTGACCGGATCCCAGCGCCCCCGCACGGAGCAGCAGGCTTCGACCTCGCAGCGGCCGGCGCCGCCATCGGTGCAGGCCGTCAATGCGACCGGCCCATCGATGGCCGCGATCACCTCGGCGATCGCAACGCTCGACAACGGACGCGCCAGACGGTAGCCGCCGCGCGCGCCACGCTGGCTGGTCACCAGCTTTGCCGATGCCAGCGCCTTGAGCACCTTGGCGACGGTCGGCTCCGGCAAGCCGGTCTTGGCAGCCAAGCCCGGCGAGGTCGACGAACCCTCGTCGCTGGCCAACCGGACCAACACGACGACGGCGTAATCGGATAGTTTAGAAAGTCTTAACATCAGATCAACCGTATGCGGACCGGGGCAGTCCTGTATGCAGCAGATGGGGCAGGCCGCGCATCCCGTCAAGACAGTCCCGCACGTTCCCGGGCCTTTGCTGGCACCGTGAACAGGGCTGCGTTATGCAGAACTTCACAACGACGGGAGCGGCAGCCATTGCTGCGTTGGCGGATTTTGGCGGTCCTGTACGGCATTGCGATCGCAATCCGCGCCGTCACCCTGCTGCTGCCGGACGTCCACGCCCCGGACGGCGATTGGCCGGTCTACGCCACCGTGGCGCGCAACATCCTCGATGGCTGCGGCGTGTCGTTGTCGCCGCCGGGCTCGGGCGAGTGCAGGCCGCATTTCGGCGGCAACGGCCTGCCCGGCTATCCGGCCTTCATCGCCGTGGTGTGGTCGCTCTCGGGCGGCGGAAAAATCCCCGTACTTTGGGCACAGGCGCTGGTTTCGGCGCTGGCCGTCCCGCGCCTCGCTTACGCCGTCTCGCGCCTGGCCGGCGCCAGGGCCGGGCTGCTGTGCGGCGCCGTGGCCGCGCTGTCGCCGTTGCAGGCGTTCATGGTGCGTTACGGCTTGGCCGAGGCGTTGACCCTGGGCGCCTTGAACTGGCTGCTGGCGGAACTGGCGCTGTCGCTTGCCGTCGGCCGGCTGCGCGTGGTGGCGGTCGCGGCGCCGCTGGCGGCGGCCCTGTTCCTGCGGCTCGATTCGGTCGTCTATACGGTTCCGGTCGCCATCGTCGCGCTGCAAATCCACGGCCTGCGGATCGGCCTGCTGCGCGGCGTCGCCGTGGCCGTCTGCCTCGCGCTCCCGCTCGGATCATGGACGGCGCGCAACCTCGCCGCAGGGGTGCCGGTGTTGCCGACGGCGCGGCAATGGATGCTGCCGGACGGGAGCAGGGGACCGCTCGGCTACCTGGCCTGGCTACGGGAATGGGTGACGAACGAGGACCAGCGCTCCGCGGCCGCGTTCTTCCAGGTCGATACCTATCAAATGATCCACCTGCTGCCGGGTTCGTTCCTGCCGGCCGGGGAGGCGGCCCGGGCACAGACCCTGCTCGACCAGCTGAAACGCCACGCCGGTCAGCCCTTCCCGCCGGCCATCGATGCGGCGTTCGCAACCATGGCCGCCGACCTGCGCCAGTCCCGGCCAGCGCTCGAGACGGCCGAGTTGCGGCTGATCCAGGGCGCGACGCTGTGGCGGAGCTGGATCGAGCCGCTGCCGAAGGAGTTGCGTCCGGCCGACGGACCGCTGTCGCCCGGCTTGCTCCTGACCTGGCTCGGACGCGCGTTGGGCGGGAGCGCCAGCGCCTTGCTCAACACCCTGACCCGCTTCTACCGGGTTGCCCTCGGGCTCGCCTTCCTGGTCGCCGTCGCCACCCTGCCGCGGCAGCCGCCCGCGCGGGCCGCTCTCACCCTGGGCGCCTCGAGCATCGTGCTGCTGAAATCGACGTTGGCGGCCACCGGCCTGTTCCTGGAGGCACGCTACAATGTCACGGCGGTGCCGATCGTCGAGCTGACGGTGATGCTGATGGTTGCGGAGCGGCTGTGGCAGCAGCAGCCGACCGTCGCCGGAGCCTGACCCGCCGAGCCTGAGGCGGCCCTGATTTAAGCCAAGCTCGCGATCTCGGCATCGCCGCAGCCGCGGGCATGGTAATCAGCCTATAACCGGCCGGCGGAGGCCGCCGCGGCGCGAATGAGCATGAGGGTGCACCTTGATGTCGTCTGAACCGGTGTTGAGCGTCGTCGTTCCCGCCTACAACGAAGCGCCCGTGCTGCAGGCGTTCATCGCCCGCACCAGCCGGGCGCTCGACGCAACCGGCCTCGACTGGGAGATCGTGTTCGCCGACGACGGCAGCACGGACGCGACCGCCGAGATGATCCGGGCCTTGCACGCGGTCGACCCCCGCATTGCCATGGTGTCGCTGTCGCGCAACTTCGGCAAGGAGATCGCCATGACGGCCGGGCTCGACCATGCCCGCGGCCAGGCGGTCGTGGTCATCGACGCCGACCTGCAGGATCCGCCGGAGCTCATCGGCGAGTTCGTCCGGCTCTGGCAGCAAGGCCACGACGTCGTCTATGCCCGGCGCACCGAACGCGAGGGCGAGACCACGCTCAAGCGCGCCACCGCGCACATGTTCTATCGGCTGATGAACAAGCTGGCCGACCGGCCGATCCCGGCCGACGTCGGCGACTTCCGGCTGATGAGCCGGCGAGCCGTGGACAGCCTGCTGCGCATGCGCGAGCGGCACCGGTTCATGAAGGGGCTGTACGCCTGGGTGGGCTACGACCAGGTCGAAGTGCCGTATGCCCGCGCGGCCCGCGCCGCCGGCACGACCAAATGGAATTATTGGCGGCTTTGGAACCTGTCGGTCGAAGGCTTCACCAGCTTCTCCATCCTGCCGCTGCAGTTCGCATCCTATTTCGGCTTCCTGATCGCCTTGCTCTCGACCGCGTACGGCTTCTTCATCGCGCTCCGCACGGTCCTCTACGGCAACCCGGTCGCCGGCTATCCGTCGCTGTTGGTGATCGTGCTGTTCCTGGGCGGGGTGCAACTGATGACGCTCGGCATCATCGGCGAGTATGTCGGGCGCATCTTCAACGAGACCAAGCACCGGCCGCTCTACCTGGCCCGCGAGATCATCCCCTCGGCGGCTCGCGAGCCACGGACCGAGCCGGTCGACGGCAGCGCCCGGCTCGCGCCCATCCCGAGTTGCGCGGCCGAATAGGCCAGTGCCGCGCATCGCGGCCGAATAGGCCAGTGCCGCGCATCGCGGCACAAGGTTAGGCGCTTGCCGCCCCAGGTGCGGCACCGGATACGCCGGGTGCCGCGCCGGACCTACTCAGCCGGCCGGCGGATCCAGAACTGCGGACCGAGCCGCTCGAGGCGCGGGTAGGCGGTCCGGAACGCCTCGTTGACGGCGGGGGTGCGGCGTTCGTCGAACCCGTCGGGCGTGTCCATCGTCAGCACGAAGGCGAACCCGTGCGAGCGGATCATCTGCAGCAGCGGCGTCTCGTCCCACCGTCCCACGCTCGCGAGCTCCGTCACGATCGACGGTTCGAACGTCACCCCGGTTCCGGCGCGCATCAGCAGCGTCATGTCCTCCGACGCGACCGGACGTGGCGCCGCGTCACGGATCATCGCCACCGCCCGCTCCGCCGCGGCGTTCCAGGCCGGATTCTGCCGCACGGTCACCAGCCGGAACGGCACGAACTGCATCGACACCAGCAGGGCGAACAGGCCGGCGTCGGACCAATTTCGCGCGGCACGCGACCGGCGCTCGAGCCGGATCAGCACGACGCCCAGCACCACCAGGCCCGAGCAGAGAAATTCGATGAGGTAGTTGGGGCCACTTCCCAGCTTGAAGATCGTGCACAGCATGGCCGTCGCGAGAGCGAAGTGCAGCAACAGGAGGGCCTGCGTGGCGACCGCAGGCTCGGCGTGCCGCAGCGTCAGGATGTCGCGCCCGATGCGCCGCGGGCGGAACGAGAAGGCTGACGGCACCAAGGCCAGGCCGAGCCAAACGGCCGCGGCGGCGATCAGCAGGATGAACGGGATCGTCAGCTTCTCGCTGGCGACCATGTGGTATCCCTGCCAGAACGAGACCCGGTTGATGTTGTAGCCGACGATGTTGTGCAGGAAGCCGCCGCCGGTCGCCTGCTGCAGCCAGAACAGAGCAGCGAGCCCCACGCTACCGGCAACGGCGCCCGCGGCCAGGGCCGGCTTGGGCCGCCGATACACGCCCATGGCGAACACGGCGACCCCGGGCGCCAGCAGCGTCTGCTTCGTGAACACCGCCGCCACGCACAGCAGCAGAGCGGCCGTGGTGCCCCAGAACCGCCCGTCCGCCCGCGCCGCTAGCAGCAGGCCGCCGAACCCGAACGCGAAGCCGGGCATGTCGACCCGCATCAGGTAACCCCAGCTGTGCACCGGATGCAGGCAGATGGCCAGCACGCCCATCCCGAATGCAATGGCGGCGCCGCGCAACCCGGCGCCGCCCCGAACGGCGGTCAGGATCAGCCCCGCCAAGATCGGCGCCAGGCACAGCGTCGCGACCGAAGCGACCAGCCGGCCCGCTGCAAGGAAGTTGGGCTCGACCCGCAACGCCGCGCGTGCCAGCAGGTGGAACAGCGGCGGGTAATGGAACACGATGAACGGCAGGGCGGTCGATACGGGATACATGCGGCCGTCTGGGATCAGCACCGCCTGCTGCCAAACGATGCCCTCGCCGTAGTCGAGCTCCAGCGGGTCGGCGATCGCGGCCACGACGTCGGCGACCAGCGCCGCGAGATGGGCCGCCAGCAAACCCAGCAGGCACAGCAGCAGGACCGCGCCGACGGCACTGAACGAAGGAGGGCGACCGGCCTTCCCCTGCACTCGCAGTTCTCGATCACCATCCATGCAAAATCCGCATCCTGCCGCGCCCGCGCGTCCTACCATGGCCGGTCCGGCCCGGCCAAACCTCTCCCGCCGGTATAGGCGGCGCGCCGGTCGTGGTATCCCGCTCGCCGCCGGGCCGGACGCGGCCCGCAATCAGGACGGGAACGCACGCATGTATTGGCTCTTTCTTCTCGCGGCCGTCGCCTTGTCGGTCGCGGGCCAAGCATTGTTGAAGGCGGGAGCCGGCGCGGCAAGCTTCGCCGATCAGTTGACCGACGTCAGGACTGTGGGCGGGGTGTGCGTGTATGGGCTTTCGGCGATGTTCTACATTGTCGCCTTGCGCCGGATCCCGCTCTCGGTCGCTTTACCGTGCACGGCATTGTCTTACTTCATGGTCGCGTTGATCGGCCATTTCGGCTACGGCGAGCCGATCGGCATGCA
The DNA here is from genome assembly GCA_963792675.1 of uncultured Alphaproteobacteria bacterium. Classification (GTDB taxonomy): domain Bacteria; phylum Pseudomonadota; class Alphaproteobacteria; order Acetobacterales; family Acetobacteraceae; genus JBBROS01. Next base: position 1,145,815 of record CAWBWT010000002.1, on the reverse strand, counting down.
AAAGATCGGTGCGCTCGCGTTGATCGGACTCGGCGTGATGTTGCTGGCAACGGCATGACGCCGGCGCCAAAGGCCGAGCCGGAGCCGTCCGGCCGGTCCTCCCCGAGGTGGCGGCGACCCAGGTCGGCGCCGCCGAGCCGGTGGCTGGCCTGGACTCTCGCCTTCGCTTTGGCCGCGCTGGCGGTGCCGTCCCTGGTGGCGCCGATCCCGCCGCTCACCGACTACCCGAACAACCTCGCGCGGTTCTGGCTGCTGACGCACGCGCTCGACCCGCCGATGCCCGGAGTGTTCGCGGTCCAATGGGACACGCTGACCAACCTGGGAACCGACGTGCTATCGTTGCTCCTGGCGCGCATCGCCGGAGTGGAGCTTGCCGCCCGCATCATCGCCCTGCTAGGCGTGCTGATCGTGCCGGTCGGCGGCGTGCTGCTGTGGCGTGCGCTGTATGGCCGCTGGCACTGGTGGCCGATCGCGTTCGGCCTGCTGGCCTGGAGCTTCGAGCTGCTGGACGGCTTCCTCAATTTCCGCTTCGGCCTCGGTCTGGCGCTGCTCGCGGCGGCGCTCGAGGCGAGCCGGCCGCGTCATCCCAGCTGCGGCCCCGGCTCGCGCCCCGGCTGGCGCACCGCTCTGCTGCGCCTTCTTTCCGGCGCGGTGATCCTGCTGTTCCATCCGTTCGGATTCGTATTTTACGGCGTGCTGCTGTTCGGCCTCGCCCTGGGCCCGCACCCCGCACGGCGCGCTTGGCGGGGCAACCTGGCCGCCCTGCTTGCGGCCGCCGCGGCGCTTGCAGTGCCACTCGGTCTCTTCCTTGCGCTGTCGCCGCGATTGCCGGGCGACACGGCCGGCCTGCGAACCGGGTTGGCCGAACTGGCCGTGGGGTTGCCCCAGGCGATGGCCCGGCCCGGCTCCAAGCTGGTCGGCGTGGCGACCGCGTTGCGCAGCTACTCGAACCTGGCCGACGCGCTCGCCGTCGCCTGTCTCGTGCTGCCGCTGGCTGCCGCCGGGGCGGCGGGACGCCTGCGCATCCACGCCGGCCTGCTCGTCGGCGCCGCCGGCTGCCTGCTGGCCTACCTTCTCTGCCCCTCCGCCTTGGCCGGCGCGGATTGGGTGGACCGGCGCTTCGTTTGCATGATCCCGCTCCTGCTCGCCGCTTCACTCCGGCCCGATCTGCCGCCGCGGCCGGCGCTTGCCTGCGCGCTGCTCCTGCTGCTGGGCTCGCTGTTCCGAACCGGATACGTCGCAACCGCATGGCACGAGCGGCAGCCCGATTTCGCGTCCGTGGCCCGGACCCTTGCGCATGTCCCGGCCGGGGCGGCCGTGTTCGCCGTCGAGCACCGGCCGGCCGCCAGCTTCGACCCGCCGCTCGGCCGCTACCTTGTCGGTCGGCGAATCGACCTTCCGCCATGCGGTCACGCTGGCGATCCCTTGGCGCCGCGCCTTCGTTCCCACCCTGTTCGCAATCCGCGGCCAGCAGCCGGTCCGCGTGCTGCCGCCGTGGGAAAGCCTCGCCACGGTAAGCGGCGGCAACCTCGTCAGCGTGCACGCGCTCGTCCAGCCGGATGCCTATCGCGCGGTGATCGCCAGCACGCCCTATCTGGCGCATTGGCGCGACCGGATGGACTACATGCTCGTGATCGATGCCGACCTTCCCGATCGCGACGGACCGGTCAGCCTGCCGCCCGAGATGGAGCTCGTCACCGATCAAGGCTTCACCCAATTGTTCCGGATCAGACGTTGAGCCGCAGCGAACGCCGCTTCGGACCCCGGCGGGCGTCAATCGCGCGATAGCGGCAGCCCGGCGAGAAGCTGGGCGTGCGCGGCGAGCCTGCGGGACAGGAACTCCGTAAACAGCCGCACGCGCTTGGTCTTGCGTGCCTCGCCCTGCGTCAGCAGCCAAAGCGCTCCATGCAGGTGCAGCTCGGTACCCGGCACCCTCACCAGCAGCGGGTCGGCGTCGCCTGCGAAGCACGGCAGCGTTGTCATCCCGAGCCCCTGCCGTGCTGCAGCGATCTGCGCCTCGGCGTCCGTGGTCCTGAATGGAACCCCCGTCACACGGACCTCGCCCTCGCTGGCCCAGTCCGGGACGCCATGCACGTTGATGACGATCCACCTTATCGGGTCCGGCGCACCCGCATGCCACGCAGCCAGGCGATCGCGCGACATGTAGACGCCGCTGAACAGCTCCGGTCCCTTAATTCCGTGCAGGTTGAGCGGCAGGGTCTTGCGGTCGTACACGACGCGGATCGCGACATCGGCCTCTCGGTTGGTCAAATTGGCCAGCTCGCCGAACGACAGGATCTCCATTTCGATATCCGGATGCAGCCGCGCGAAATCGGCGAGGTCCGGCATGAGCAGGCGTGTCGCGAGGATCGGCGCCAACGTCACCCGCAGCAGCCCGCGCACACTCTGGTCGCGACCGAAGACGCGCGTTTCCAGTTGCTGCGACGACGCCTCCATCGCGTTCGCGAGCTCGAGCGCCTCCTCGCCCGCCGCCGTCATGCGGTAGCCCGAGGGCAGCTTCTCGAACATTCGCGCGCCGAGGCGCTCCTCGAGCTGCGCGATGCGGCGCAGCACGGTCGAGTGGTTCACCCCGAGGCGCTCGGCCGCCGCCCGCACGGAGCCGCCGCGCGCGACGGCTAGGAAATAACGAACGTCATCCCAGTCGATCATGGTGCAATCCGGCACCGCACGGTGCCCGCCTTCCAACGCCCGCGTCTGCCGCATCGAACAGCAGTATGCCCGTCCGCCTAGCCTGCACGGCCGGCGCCCGTCGTCCAGCCGGATCGATTGCGCACCACCGATGTGCGCGCTTCGGCACTCAATGCTGGGCGCCGGCAGGCCGATGTGGATCGTGTCGGGGGCGTCCCCGAACAACCACAAACGGAGCCTCAAGGAGACATCATGGGAAAGCTTGAAGGTAAGATTGCAGTCATCACCGGCGGATCGAGCGGCATGGCGCTCGCCAGCGCCAAGCGGTTCGTCGAGGAAGGCGCCTACGTTTTCATCACTGGCCGGCGGCAGGAGGTCCTCGACGAGGCAATGCGTGCGATCGGCCGGAACGTGACCGGCGTGCGCGGCGACGCGGCCAATCTCGACGACCTCGACCGCCTGTTCGACACGGTCAAGCGGGAAAAGGGCAGGATCGACGTCCTGTACGCGAGCGCCGGCATCGGCGAAGCCGTCCCGCTGGGCGAGATCACCGAGCGGCATTTCGACGCGGCGTTCGACCTGAATGCGCGCGGCACGCTGTTTACGGTGCAGAAGGCGTTGCCGCTGTTCAACGATGGCGGATCGATCTTCATGACCGGGTCCGTCGCTTCGGTGAAGGGGTTTGCGGGTTACGGCGTCTATGCCGCGAGCAAGGCGGCGTTGCGCTCGTTCGCACGCACCTGGCTCAACGAACTGAAGGGCCGGAATATCCGGGTGAACGTGCTGAGCCCGGGGCCGATCGCCACCCCGATGCAGGACCAGGTCCTCACCGAGGAAGCGAAGCGGATGTTCGAGTCCGTGATCCCGCGGGGGAAGATGGGTCGTCCCGAGGAAATCGCGGCGGTCGCGCTGTTCCTCGCCTCGGACGAGTTCGAGCTTCGTGAACGGGGTGGAGCTGTCGGTCGACGGCGGCCTCTCGGCCATCTGAGTCCGCGCCCCACCGTCACACAGCAAAACGGGCACCCCGGCGTCGCTGCGGGCCGGGACATCAACATCAACACGGATTGGACAAGTAAGAATGAGCTACGCGATAATCGGCTTCGGCAAGATCGGCCAGGCCCTCGCCCACGCCTTCGCCCGCAAGAACCTCGACGTGACTGTCGCGAGCCGCCGTCCGCCCGAGGCGCTCGCGCCGCTGGCGCGGGCGATCGGACCCACGGTGGTCGCCAAGCCGCTGCCGGACGCCCTCAAGGCCGACACGATCATCCTGGCGGTCCCGTTCGGGGAGCACGGCGAGGTCGCGAAGGCGCTGCCGAGCTGGGACGGCAAGACGGTCATCGACGCAACGAACGCGTTCCCGGTCCCTGAAGAGCTGGACGGCCTCCCGTCCTCCGCCTTCGTGGCGAAGGCGTTCGCCGGCGCCAAACTCGTCAAGGGGTTCAACCATCTGATAGCGGCCACCCTGGCGACCGATCCGGTCGTCGAGGGCGGCCATCGGGTCGTCTTCCTATCGAGCAACGACGAGGACGCCATCGCTCCCGTGGCGGCCTTGGCCAAGCAACTCGGGTTCGCACCCGTCAAGCTGGGAAAGCTCGACGAGGGTGGCGCGCTGGTGCACGCACACGGCCGCACTTGGGGCCCGCTGATCTTCCAGGATCTGTTCAAAAAGGAGCAGTAATCGGCCGGCGGCCATGTGACCGAGGCCGAGAACCGGTCGCGCGCTAATCCCTCCGGGCAGCGCGCGCGACCGGGTGGGCCTGACGGTGCTTGGGGGTATTCCCCATCACTCCCACTCGATCGTGCCCGGCGGCTTGCTCGTGATGTCGTACGTCACCCGGTTGATGCCGCGCACCTCGTTGACGATCCGGGTCGCGGTGCGCGCCAGGAACGCCATGTCGAACGGATAGACCTCGGCCGTCATGCCGTCGACGCTGGTCACGGCCCGCAACGCGCACGCATTGTCGTAGGTCCGGCCGTCCCCCATCACGCCGACGGTGCGCACCGGCAGCAACACGGCAAACGCCTGCCAGATCGCGTCATACAGCCCGGCCGTGCGGATCTCCTCCAGAAAGATCGCGTCGGCCCGGCGCAGGATCGCCAGGCGCTCCTCGGTCACGGCGCCCGGAATACGGATCGCCAGGCCCGGGCCTGGGAACGGATGGCGGCCGACGATGTGCTCCGGCACGCCGAGCTCGCGGCCAAGCTGGCGCACCTCGTCCTTGAACAGCTCCCGCAGCGGCTCCACCAGCTTCATCCGCATGTGCGCCGGCAGGCCGCCCACGTTGTGGTGGCTCTTGATCGTCGCCGACGGGCCGCCATGCGCGCTGATGCTTTCGATCACGTCCGGATACAGCGTGCCCTGCGCCAGGAAGTCGGCGCCGCCGACCTTCGCCGCCTCCTCCTCGAACACCTCGATGAACACCCGGCCGATCGCCTTGCGTTTCACCTCCGGGTCCGTGACGCCGTCCAGCGCATCGAGGAACAGCGCCGACGCGTCGCGATGGACGAGCTTGATGTTGAACCGGTCGCGGAAGGTGCGCACCACCTCCTCGGCCTCGCCTTGGCGCAGCAGCCCGGAATCGACAAAGATACACGTGAGCTGATCGCCGATCGCCTCATGGATCAGCGCGGCGGCCACCGAGCTGTCCACGCCGCCGGACAGGCCGCAGATCACCCGCCCCTCCCCGACCTGCTCGCGGATGCGCGCCTTCTGCGCGTCGCGGAACGAGGCCATGGTCCAGTCGCCCGTGAGCCCGGCGACGCGGTGGGTGAAGTTATGCAGCAGCTGGCGGCCGTGCGGCGTGTGCACCACCTCGGGGTGGAACTGCACGCCGTAATACCGCCGGGCGTCGTCGGCGATGGCCGCGAACGGGGCGCCGGGGCTGCTGGCGACGCTGCGGAACCCGGGCGGCAGGTCGGTCACGTGGTCGCCGTGGCTCATCCACACCTGCTCCCGCCCGCCCTGCTCCCAGGCGCCATGGAACAGCTCGCAATCATCCGTCACCGTCAGGCTGGCGTGGCCGAACTCCTGATGGTCGCCGAGTTGCACGTGGCCGCCCAACTGATCGCACATCGCCTGCTGGCCGTAGCAGATGCCGAGGATCGGCAAGCCGGACGCGAACACCGCCTCCGGCACCCGCGGCGCGGCGGCGTCCTTCACGCTGGCCGGCCCGCCGGACAGGATCCAGGCGGAGGGCGCGAACGCCGTCATCCGCTCCACGGCGGCATCGGCCGGCATGATGGCGCAGTAGACCCCGGACTCGCGCACACGGCGGGCAATCAACTGGGTGAACTGGCTGCCGAAATCCAGGATCAGCACGCGATCCCTGACCGGGAGGGCGTCGGCGGGCGGCGGCGAGGACTGGGTCATGGGCGAGCTTGCAGCATCGCCGCCAGCCCCCGTCAAGAGCGCCGCGCGGCCGTCGTCGAGGTCAGCAGCCCGATTGGATCCCAGACATACGCCGTCTGTGCGAAGCTCTGCCCGGCGACCTGCGTCTTCGACGTGGCCGACTTGCGGCCGCCCATGCGTTCGTAGAACCACCGGCTCGGATTGTCCTGCAGCACCCACAGGAACGCACTGCCCACCCCGGTGTCGGCCAGGTGCTTCGCCCCGGCCTGCAGCAGGCGCCGCCCCAGCCCCTGCTCGCGCCAGTCGTCGAGCACGTACAGCGTCTCGATCTCGCCCTCGCCCAGCCCGGCCGTCCGCGGCCGGCCGACCGTGCAGAAGCCGACCACGTTGTTGCCGGACCGCGCCACCAGCACGCCGCGGCCGGCCAGGATCGCCGCCTGGTGCATCGCGGTCTGCCGGACCACCGACATGCCGGCCAGGTAGTCGGCCGGCAGCAGGTTGGCGTAGGCGCTGCGCCAGGCCGCCACGTGCACGCGGGCAATCCCCGGGGCATCGACCGTCCGGGCCCGTCCGACGATCACGACCGGCGCTCCAGCACGGCGCCGTAGAACCCGTCAGTGCCATGCCGGCGCGGCGTCAGCGACAAGGCCGGCCCGGGACAGGGCGGCGGCCCGTCCAGCGGCCATGCCTCCGAGAGCGGAATCTGGCTGAACTCCTGGTGCCGTTCGAGGAAGCGCTCGACCTGTCCCTCATTCTCGTCCGGCAGCAGCGAACAGGTGGCGTAGACCAGGCGCCCGCCGATCCGAACCAGCCGTGAGGCGGCGTCGAGGATCATCGCTTGCTTCGGCAGCAGCTCGGCCAGGTCGAGCTCGCGCAGCCGCAGCCGCGCGTCCGGGTTGCGGCGCCAGGTGCCGGTGCCGGTGCAGGGCGCGTCGACCAGCACGCGGTCGAACGTGCCGCCGCGCCGCTTGGCCCACTTGTCGCCGGGCGCCACCAGATGCCGCTCGCAATTCTGCACCCCGGCCCGGCGCAACCGGCGCACCGCGCTTTCGAGCCGCGGCCCCGACACGTCGCAGGCGACCAGATGGCCGCGGTTCTGCATCAGCGCCGCGACCGCCAGCGTCTTGCCGCCGGCGCCCGCGCACCAGTCGACGACCCGCATCTCGGGTGCTGCGCCCAGCAGTGCGGCGACGAGTTGGCTGCCTTCATCCTGGATTTCCACCAGGCCGCCCTGAAACGCCGGCCCGGCCGTGACCGAGCGGCGGCCATCGATGCGCAAGCCCCACGGGCTGTACGGCGTCGGCGTTGCCTCCACCCCTTCCGCGGACAACGCGTCACGCGCCTGCTCGCGGGTGCCCTTCAGCAAGTTGACGCGCAGGTCGAGCGGCGCCGGGTCGAGGGCGGCTTCCATCTCGGCCGCGGTCTCGTCGCCGAAGCGCGCCTCGATCGCGGGAAACAGCCAGTCCGGCACCTCCATCCGCACGGCACCGGGCATCTCCGGGTGGTTCAACGTGTGGTCCTCCAGCGGGCGCAGCGCCGCGAACTCCGGCTGCAGCAGCGGCACCGGGCCATATTGACCGCCGGAAAAGGATTGCGCCACTCCGCCGAGCGTCCAGCCCTCCAACATGAGGCTCGCCGCCAGCAGCAGCCGCGGGGTCGCCGCACCGCCGCCCCGCTCCAGCCACCAGGCCAGCCGGCGCTGGCTGCGCAGCACGCGCCACACCCGCTCCGACACGGCGCGCCGGTCGCCGGAGCCGATGAAACGGCGGTTGCGGAAGAAGTCGTTGGCCACGGCGTCGGCCGGACGCCGTGGATGGTCGGCGATCTCGGCCAGCAACTCGATGCTGGCGGCCAGCCGCGCGGCGGGGGTCACGCGATCAGGGCAGGCAGCTCGGACAAGCCCGACATCACGGTCGCCGACCGCTCCAGCCCGTACTCCTCGGGCTGCTTGGTGCGGTTGCACCAGAACACGCGGAACCCGGCCAGCCCCGCCGCCTGCGCGTCCCAGGCGTTCGACGACACGAACCCCATCTGCGCCAGCGACAGGCCGAGCGCCCCGGCGGCGATGCCGTAGACGCGCGGATGCGGCTTGAACACGCCCACATCCTCGACGCTCAGCACCGCGTCCAGCAGCGGTGCCAGCCCGGCCGCGTCCACCGCGTCCTGCAGCATCGATGGCTCGCCGTTCGACAGGATCGCGGTGCGGATGCCGGCGGCCCGCAGCTTCGACAGCATCGGCGCCGCATCCCCGTACGCCGGCAGCTGCCGGTAGGCGGCAAGCAACGCATCGAGCACGGCCGGCTCGGTGATGCGGTGCCGGGCCGCGACGAAGGCCAGGCTGTCCCGGGTCACCTGCCAGAAATCGGCATGGGTGTGTGCGCCGGTCAACGTGCGGACCCAAGTGTATTCAAGCTGCTTCTGCCGCCATTCCTGGCTGATCCGCTCCCAATCCGGCGGCAGCTGGTCGGCATGGCGCTGCATGGCGCCGTGCACGTCGAGCAGGGTGCCGTAGGCATCGAACACGACCGCCTTGATCGAGCCGCCCGACATGGCGCCGCTCAAACTTCTTGCCGGTAGTTCGGGGCTTCGCGGGTAATGGCGACGTCGTGCACGTGGCTTTCCCGAAGGCCCGCCCCGGTGATCCGGCGGAACCGGGCATTGCGCTGCAGATCGTCGATATCGGCGCTGCCGGTATAGCCCATGCCGGCGCGCAGCCCGCCCACCAGCTGGTGCACCACCGGCGTCACCGGCCCCTTGTAGCCGACCCGGCCCTCGATCCCTTCCGGCACCAGCTTCAACGTGTCCTTGATCTCCTGCTGGAAGTAGCGGTCGGCCGAGCCCCGGGCCATGGCGCCGATGCTGCCCATGCCGCGGTAGCTCTTGTATGACCGGCCTTGGTAAAGAAACACTTCACCGGGCGCCTCGTCGGTGCCGGCCAGCAGCGACCCGATCATCACCGCGTCCGCCCCGGCGCCGATCGCCTTGACCATGTCGCCAGAGGTGCGGATGCCGCCATCGGCAATGGCCGGCACGCCCTGCGCGCGGCAAGCGGCGGCGGTCTCGAGCACGGCGGTGAACTGCGGCATGCCGACGCCGGCCACGATGCGGGTGGTGCAGATGCTGCCCGGCCCGATGCCGATCTTGACCGCGTCGGCGCCGGCGTCGATCAGCGCCCGCGCACCGTCGGGGGTCGCGACGTTGCCGGCGATGATCTGCACCGCATTCGATAGCCGCTTGACCCGGGTGACGGCCGCCAGCACGCCGGCCGAATGGCCATGCGCGGTGTCGATGACGATGACGTCGGCCTCGGCTGCGACCAGCGCCTCGGCCCGGGCGAAGCCGTCATCGCCCACCCCGGTCGCCGCCGCGACCCGCAGCCGACCGAGCGCGTCCTTGTTGGCCAGCGGATGCGCCTGCGCCTTGTCCATGTCCTTGACGGTGATCAGGCCGACGCAGCGATAGGCCTCGTCCACCACCAGCAGCTTCTCGATCCGGTGCCGATGCAGCAGCCGCCGCGCCTCGTCATGGGCGACATCCGTTTGCACCGTGATCAGGTTCTCCCGCGTCATCAGCTCGTAGACGCGGGTGTTCGGGTCGGTGGCGAAGCGCACGTCACGGTTGGTCAGGATGCCGACCAGCCGCCCGGTGTCCTTCTCGACCACCGGAAAGCCGCTGATGTTGTGCTGGTTCATCAGCGCGCGGGCTTCGGCGAGCGTCTGGTCCGGATTGATGGTCAGCGGGTTGACCACCATCCCCGACTCGAACTTCTTGACCCGGCGAACCTGCGCTGCCTGCTCGGCCGGCTCCAGGTTCTTGTGGATGACGCCGATGCCGCCAAGCTGCGCCATGGCGATCGCCATCGCCGCCTCCGTCACGGTGTCCATCGCCGACGACACCAGTGGAATGTGCAGCTCGATCTCGCGCGTCAGGCGGGTGCGGGTGCTGACGGCACTGGGCAGCACCTGCGAGTAGTTCGGCACCACCAGCACGTCGTCGAAGGCGAGCGCCTCCTGAACCTTGTCTTCGGGCCGTATCCCGGTCCGGGCGTCGTCCGGCCGTATCCCGGCGCGCGTTGCCGGGTCGGAATTCATCGCATTGGTGTCGGGTGCCATGGAGGGACCTTTCATGCGGGGCGAACCGGCCGCCGGCCCCCTGCCTTGGCGGTTCCACATAAGCCGCGGGCCGCAGCGGCGCAAGCACGGCAGTGTTGCAGGTTCCGTGCCGCCCGGCGCCGCTGGACGCGTGCGGCCCGGCGCGGGATGCTGGGCCGATGAGGATCGGGATCATTGGCGCCGGCATCGCCGGCCTCGCATGCGCGACGCTGCTGGCGACCCGGCAGCACGCCGTTCAATTGTTCGACAAAGGCCGCGGCCCCGGCGGCCGCATGGCGTCCCGCCGGACGCCGACTGCGGCCGGCGAGGCCGGGTTCGACCATGGCGCGCAGTACTTCACCGCCCGCAACGACGGCTTCCGCAACCAGGTCGAGGCCTGGGCCGCCTCCGGCCTCGCCGCACGCTGGCCGGCCGCCGGACCCGACGCCTGGGTCGGCACCCCGGCCATGAACGCGCCGGTGAAGGCGCTGGCGCAACCGCTCGACGTGCGCTGGGGGGCCCGCATCGACGCGCTGCTGCGGGACGGCCCGCAATGGCGTGCGCACGGCGAGGGCGTCGAGGCCGGGCCGTTCGACGCCGTCGTGATCGCGCTGCCCGCCGAGCAAGCCGCCCCGTTGCTGGCGCCCTGGTCGGCCGGCTTTGCCCGGCACGCCGCGGCGGCCGTTTCACAGCCGTGCTGGACCGTGATGGCCGCGTTCGACGGCCGGGTCGCGGCGCCGGACGTGCTGCGCGAGCAGGGCCCGATCGGCTGGGCCGCCCGCAACTCGGCCAAGCCCGGCCGCGGCGGCTCCGAGGCCTGGGTGATCCAAGCCGGGCCCGGCTGGTCGACGGAGCACCTCGAGCAATCGCCCGAAGCGATCGTCCCGCAGCTGCTGGAGGCGTTCGCCGGACGGGTCGGAGCACCTCTGCCCGCTCGGTTGTCCGCCGCCGCGCACCGCTGGCGCTACGCCCGGTCGGGCAATGACGGCAGCGGCACGTTGTGGGATGCGGGGCTCGGCCTCGGCGTCTGCGGCGACTGGCTGCTCGGCCCGCGCGTGGAATGCGCCTGGGTGTCCGGGACCGGCCTTGCGGCGGGAATGCTCGCCGCCCTTTGACCGCCGAAGTTAACTCGGCCGGAACCCGGTCGCGACGACGTAAAGCTCGCTCGATTCCTTCCGGCTCGCCGGCGGCTTGGCATGCCGCACGCTCGCGAAATGCCGCTTCATCTGCTCCAGCATGTGCTTCTCGGACCCGCCCTGGAACACCTTGGCGACGAACCCGCCGCCGGGCTCGAGCATGTCGAACGCAAAATGCAGCGCCAGTTCGGCCAACCCCATGATGCGGATGTGGTCGGTGTCGGTGTGGCCGGTGGTGTTGGGCGCCATGTCGGACAGCACGAGATCGGCCTTGCCGCCCATCACGTGCTTCAGCCGCGCCTCCATCGCGTCCTCGGTGAAGTCGCCTTGGATCAGCGACGAGCCCGGGATCGGCTCCATCGGCAGCAGGTCGATGCCGACCACTTGCGCCGCCCCTTGCTTCACCGCGACCTGCGTCCAGCCGCCCGGCGCCGCCCCCAGATCCACCACCCGGGCGCCGCGCCGGATCAGGTGGAACCGCTCATCGAGCTCGATCAGCTTGAACGCCGCCCGCGACCGCCAGCCCTGCTCCTGCGCCGCCCGCACATAGGGGTCGTTGAGCTGCCGCTGCAGCCATTTCTGCTGCCCGGTGGTGCGGCCCAGCGCCGTCTTGAGCTTCACCCGCATGCCGCGGGAGCCCGGGGGTGCCTTCGCCACCGCGGTCAGACCGGGGCCGCGAGGGGCGCGGGTCGGTGCGCCGCCACGCGCGGCGCTCCGGCCGTCCGCATCATCCGCAGCAGCATGCCCTCGCGCAGGCCCCGGTCGGCGACCGTCACCTCCGCCATCGGCCAGGTCTCGCGGATGGCCTGGAACACCGCGCAGCCCGGCAGCACGAACGGCACCCGGTCCGGCCCGACGCAGGGATGCTGCCGCAGCCCGTCCTGCCCCAGCCCGCGCAGCACCTCGACCGCCGCGTCGCCGTCCGCCGCCGACAGGGTCGTCCCGTCCACCAAAGGCCGGCGATAGCGCGGCAGGTTCATCGCCACCCCGGCCAGCGTGGTCACGGTACCGCTGGTTCCGAGCAGCTGCACCCCGCCCCCCTGCACCTCGCGCCCGATCCGGTGCACCTGCTCGAACCCAGCCAGCTGACGGCGCACCTCGTCCACCATGGCCGCGAACCCGGCCGGCGCGAACCCGGCCTCGCCATGCCGTTCGGCCAAGCTCACCACCCCGATCGGCAAGCTGGCGGTGCCGATCAACTCCGGCGTCCGGCCCGGCGTATCCAGCCGGACCCAGGCCAACTCGGTGGAGCCGCCGCCGATGTCGAACAGCAGCGCGCGGCGGGCCGACCGGGCCAGCAGCGGCCCGCAGCTTTCGAGCGCGAGCAACGCCTCCTCGCGCGCGGTGATGACGGTGAACGCGAACCCGGTATCCCGCCGCACCCGCTCGATGAAGCTCGCGCCATTGACGGCCTTGCGGCAGGCTTCGGTGGCGACCGCCCGCGTCAGTCGCGGCGGCCGGCGGTCCAGCCGGGCCGCACAGGCCTGCAGCGCCGCGATCGCCCGCTCCATCGCCGCTTCGTTCAGCCGCCCGGTCGCCTGCAGCCCTTCCCCGAGCCTGACGATCCGGCTGAAGCTGTCGATCACACGAAACCCGTCACGGGTGGGCGCGCCTGCCAGCATGCGGCAGTTGTTGGTGCCGAGGTCGAGCGCGACGTACACACTTTGCCCGCTCCGGCCGCCGGCATGGCTGGACCAGCTCATCTCGACCGCTGGGCGACAGGTGGCACAATGGTGTCTCGACGGACCATCGCTCATTGTGTTTACCTTTCGCCGCACGGCGCAAGACCAACCTTGTCGAAGCGCCCCGTCCGCCCACCGCAAGCGTTGCGACCGCCCAAACGGCGTGCTAATCACCCGCCCTCTCGTAGGCACCCGACGACGCGGCGAGCGGCGATGGGGGATAGTTTAGCGGTAGAACTTCCGACTCTGACTCGGAAAGCCTTGGTTCGAATCCAGGTCCCCCAGCCACCAACATACTGGTTTTGCAGAATTCTGCACTCCTGGACAGGGCAGGCTAGAAAGCGCCGGCAGTCAGGCACTTCAGCGAGCTGATGACGGGGCCTGCCCGACGAGAGACGTTCTCGCGCACGTTATCCAGGTGGGTGCGGGCCAAAGTCTCTTTGAGGCGTTGTTGCGCCTCCAGAGTTGAGCGCGAGTAGCGTTCCCCGTCAGATTCGACTGCCATCATCTACGGGCGGGCAGATCGTAGCGATCCGCAGTTGGACTGCTTCGAGACGCGGAATGACGCTCCGAGGAAGCGGCGATTTGGCTTGATGGATGGTCTTCCGGTATCCCTCCGCCGAGGGCCGTCTGGGTTTGAGGCTCCTGTCGCCGTAAAGAGCGCTTTAAGGCGGCCGTTGAGGTGTGCGGATGGATGGCGTGGTGGAGATCATCACCGGACGGGAGCGTCGGCGGCGCTGGAGTCTGCCGGACAAGGTGCGGATCGTTGCCGAGACCAACGAGCCGGGATCGATGATCCGTGCCGTAGCCGCGCGTCATGGCGTCTGCGAGAGCCTGTTGTTCACGTGGCGGCGCCAGGCGCGTGAGGGCCTGCTGGGCCCGGCTCCGGAGAGCCCCGTGGTCGTGCCGGTGCAGGCTCTCGCGTCGGCGAGCACGGCGGTCGCGCCGCTCGATGAGAGACCACGCCCGGCACTGGCATCGCGGTCCGCGGGTGCGCCTGGCCTGATTGAGATCGAGCTTGGCACGGGCGTCACGTCCGGGTGGGCAGTGACGTGAACCTGGCCGCACTGCGGCGCGTGTTGGCGGCACTGCGCGAGTGATCCCGGTTGCTGGACCGCGGACGCTTCATCTGGCCACAAACGGTGGACGGCGTGGTGGCGCTGACGGCCGGTCAGATGAGCTAGCTTTTGGAGGGGATCGACTGGCGGCATCCGCAGCAGACCTGGCGGCCGCAGTCGGCGGGATAGCTGCCGCGGGCTGCTGAAACAGTACCATGGCGGCCTGGTTCATGATTCAATCCCGGCATGGACGCCGAGCTTGCCGCCCTGCCGGATGACGTCGACGCGCTCAAGGCCGCTCGTTTGGCCGCGCGCGCCGATGTCGCCGCCGCTCGAGCGAGCAATCCAGCAACTTGGCGCTGATCGCCCATCTCAAGCTGCAGCTCGAGGAGCTGGAGGCTTCTGCGACCGAGGACGAGCTGGCCGCTGAGGCCGCCGCGGCCAAGACCACCACCGTCGCAGGCTTTACCCGTGCGCGTCCGGCCCGGCGCCCGTTCCCAGAGCACCTGCCGCGCGAGCGCGTCGTCGTCCCTGGTCCAGTGACCTGCGCCTGCTGCGGCGGCGCTCGATTGTCCAAGCTGGGCGGAGCTGGTCAAGGTTCCGCGTGCGCAGCACGTGGAATACCAGCGCAGGGGAGGACGTCACCGAGACCCTCGAGGCCATCCCTCGCCAGTGGAAAGTCATCCAGCATGTGCGCGAGAAGTTCTCCTGCCGCGACTGCGAGCGCATAAGCCAAGCTCCCGCCCCGTTTCATGTGATCCCGCGGGGTTGGGCGGGCCCGAGCCTGCTGGCCATGATCCTGTTCGAGAAGTTCGGACAGCATCAGCCGCTCAATCGCCAGGCCGAGCGCTACGGCCGTGAGGGTGTGCCGTTCAGCCTGTCCACGCTGGCCGACCAGGTCGGCACCTGCACGGCGGTGCTGATGCCGCTGTTCGAGCGCCTGCAAGCCCATGTCATGGCCGCCGAGCGACTGCACGGCGACGACACCACGGTGCCGGTCCTGGCGCGGGGCAACACCGACATCGCCCGCAGCTGGGTCTATGTGCGCGATGACCGACCATTCGGCGGCCCCGCAGCCCCGGGAGCCGTGTTCTACTACTCGCGCGATCGAGGCGGTGAGCATCCACAAAGCCACTTGGCCGGGTATGCCGGCATCCTGCAGGCCGACGCTTATGGCGGCTATGGCAAGCTCTACGAGCCCGGACGCAGGTGCGCGACCTTGACCGTGACGGTGGTGCCGTTGATCAGCACCACCTCGTGGCTCCAGTCGAACTGGTACGCCTCGCCGGGGCGCGAAGCTCAGCGGCACGTAGGCCGCGACCGTCGTCGCCGCGCGTTGCCGCCCCCAGCTCCGCGCATAGCGCCGCACCGCGTCGTAGCCGCCCGCATAGCCCAGGCCGATTACCCCGCTAACGGGGTTCCTATACCACGCCTATCCACAGCAAGGAGGCCGCCGACGCCGCCGCGCAAGCCGCTGAGGCCGATCTGACCGGCGTGCGCATCACGGTCGCTGCCGACGTCGCCGATGCCTACTTCCAGATCCGTCGCGACCAGGCCCGCATCGCGGCGGTCCAGCAGCAGATCGACGTCGACGCCCATCTTCTGACGTTGATCCGCCAGCTGCGGCAGCGCGGTCTTGCGGATGAGCGCCAGGTGTCGCAGGTCGAGGCGGTGCTGACACAGGCCCAAGCAGCGCTGCCCCCGCTGCGTATCGAACTCGAATCTCAGCTCAACCGGCTGGATACCCTGCTTGGCGCGCAACCCGGCTTTTACGCGGCCGCGTTGGCCAAGCCTGCGGCCATCCCGGGGATCCCCGCCATCCCGGACACCGACACGCCGACCGACTTCCTGCGGCGCCGGCCCGACATCATCGCCGCGGAACGGCAGCTTGCCGCATCCAACGCACGGATCGGCGAAGCGCTGTCGGACTATCATCCCAAGCTCTCCTTGTCGGGCCTGCTCGGCTTCGACAGCCTCAGTGCCAATCACCTCCTCACCGCCGCGTCGTTCCAACCGGCGGCGACCGGGGCGCTACGCTGGCGCATTTTCGATTTCGGCAAGGTCGATTCGGAGGTCGGCCGAGCCCGCGGCGCGAACGCCGAGGCTCTGGCGCGCTATCGCCAAACGGTCCTGCGCGCCGCGGAGGACGTGGAGGACGCGTTCAAGACACTGGTCGAGCTGGAAGCCAGGACGGCACAGCTCGAAACCGAAGTGCGGTCGCTGCAACGCTCGCGGGATCTGTCGCAACAGGTATTCACGGCCGGGTCGATCCCGCTGACGGACGTGCTGGATGCCGACCGTCAGCTTCTCGTCGCGCGTGACACGCTCGCGCAGAATCGGGGCGATGCTGCGCGGGCGGCGGTACGCTCGTTCCGTGCGCTCGGGGGTGGATGGCCCGCGTGAGCCGACCGCTCCGATCGACGGTGACATGAGGGCGACCTGGACGGCATCGGGACGGCGCCGGTCAGTGCCCGCCCGCAGGGGCCGCTTTCGGCGCGGCGACCTTGCGCATGAGTGGCACCAGCAGGGTCGCGACGACGAAGGCCAGCATCACCGCGCGGAAAGCGTCGGCGTAGGCCAGGGTCGATGCCTCCCGGTAAGCAAGGCTCCACAACCTATGCAGCGCGGCCTGATCGGCGAGCCGGGGCCCGGCGGGCAGCGCCGCATACCGGCCGGCGACATCGGACAGCATCCGCATCGTCGCGTCGTTCGCGGGCGTCAAGTTGCTGGCGATCATCTGGAAGTGGGCGTTGGTCTGATCGTTGATGATCGCGGCGCTGACCGCGATGCCGACCGCGCCGCCCAGATTGCGCATCATGTTGAACAGCCCGCTCGCGTATTTCAGACGCTCCGGCGGCAGGCTGCCTAGGCCGAGATTGACGCTCGGCGCCACCGCGAATACTTGCGGAAACCCGCGCAACAATTGCGGCACCAGCAGCTCGGCGCCGCTCCAGCTCGAGGTGATGAAGCTGAAGCGCCACATGGCGAGCCCGAAGCACGCCATGCCGAACATCATCAGCCAGCGCGTGTCGAAGCGCTTGGCCAAGATGATGTAGACGGGCGTCCCGATCAGCGTCGCGACCCCGGTGGAGAACACCGCGACGCCGGTCTGCCAGGCGCTGTAACCCCTGACATATCCCAGGAACAGCGGCGTCAGATAGATGGTGGTGAAGATGCCGACCCCGGTGATGAAAGACAGCAGGCAACCCAGGGCGAAGTTGCGGTCGCCCAGCGCGCGGAGATCGACGACCGGGTTCCGGACCATCAAGCTGCGGACCGCGAATGCGCCGAGGCTGACACAAGCGACCCATGCGCAATCCCTGATCGTCGCGTCGCTGAACCAGTTCCAGCGCGTGCCTTCCTCCAGCACGTATTCCAGCGTCGCGAGCCCCACCGCCATCAATGCGATGCCGGGATAGTCGGCGCCGCGAAGCAGCTTGAGGTCGGGTTCGTCGATGCGCACGAGCACTGGGATCAGCAGCGTGATGGCGATGCCGGGCAGCAGGTTCACGTAGAACAGCCAGTGCCAGTTTAGCGTGTCGGTGATGTAGCCGCCGATGACCGGGCCCAAGGTCGGCGCGATCGAGGCGATGCTGCCGACCACGGCCGCCGAGTAGACCCGCCGCGGGCCCTGAAAGTAGTGGAAGGACGAGGTGAACACCGTCGGGATCATCGACGCGCCGAGCAGGCCTTGCAGCCCGCGGAACACGATCATGCTCTGGATGTTCCAGGCCAGGCCGCAAAGCATGCTGGCGATCGTGAACCCCGCCGCCGAGGCCGTGAACAGCCACCGCGTGGAGAACACCCGGGTCAGCCAGCCCGAGAGCGGGATCATGACGATCTCGGCGATCAGGTAGGCCGTCTGCACCCAGCTGATCTCGTCCTGCGCCGCCGAGAGCCCGCCGCCGATATCCTGCAGCGACGAGGCGACGATCTGGATGTCCAGCAGGGCGATGAACATGCCGCAGCACATCACCGCAAACGGTAGGATGGAGGGATGTGTGACCGGTTGGCTCGCGGACGGGTCGCTCATGGCGACACCGCCCGGTCTGCCCTGGTATCGACGCTGACGGTCGTCGACAGGCCGGGGCGCAGGAGCGCCAGCTTGTCGTCGTCGTCGAGCAGGATGCGGACCGGAACGCGCTGGACGATCTTGGTGAAGTTGCCGGTCGCGTTCTCGGGCGGGATAACGCTGAACACCGCGCCGGTGCCGGGCGACAGGCTGACGACCCGGCCGCGGAAGTTGTGCCCCGGCAGAACGTCCGCCGCGATCTTCGCAGACCGGCCCGGCGCCATTTCGGCGAGCTGATCTTCCTTGAAGTTCGCGTCGACCCAGAGGCCATGGACCGGGATGACGGACAGCAGGTAGCCGGATTGCGGAACGTAGGCGCCGACCTGGGCGGCGCGATTGCCGACGAAACCGTCGATCGGCGAGCGGATGTCGGTATAGCCGAGATTGAGCTCTGCGGTCTGCAGGTCGGCACGGGACTGGGCCAGGTCGGCCTCCGCCTTCGCAATTTGTGCCTGCAGCACCGGGACGCGCTGCCGGGCAGCCTGCAGGGCGGCGGCGGCGGCGAGGACGCTGGCGCGCGCCTGGGTTTCGAGCGAGGCCGTCCGCTGCTGATCTTGCCGGGAGCCCGCCGCCGTCGTGGCGAGGCTGCGGTAACGTTCGGCATCGGTGGCGGTGTAGTCGGCCTGGGCCGACTTCGCCGTCAACTCCGCCGCCTGCTGCTGGATCACCGACTGCTGCAGCGTGAGCTGCGCCTTGAGGCTATCGAGGACGGCCTCGGCACCGGCGACGGTCGCCTGCGCATGGCCGAGCGCCGCCTTGTAGTCGCGCGGATCGAGACGGATCAGCAGTTGGCCGGCCCGCACCAGTTGATGGTCGCTGACCGGGATCGCGTCGACGAAGCCCGAGACGTGCGGCGCGATCGGCGTCACGTTGCCGCCGACATAGGCGTCGTCGGTCGTCTCGATGAAGCGTCCGTCGGTCCACCAGGTCAGTCCAAACCGGCCGCCCGCCGCCAACACGGCCAGGGCGACGATGAGGAGCGACAGGCGCTTGAGGCCGTATCGGCGGCGGGTCCGGGACGATTGCTGGTCGAGGTCGCGCTCGATGACGGTTGTGGACACGATGCCTCCTTGGCCGGGCGGAACGCGCCCGGCGTTGCCCTGGAAACGAGCGTTCAGGCCGCGACGGCCGCGCGGTAGCGCGGGGCGACGTCCTTGCGGCTGAGGTTGGGGGCAAGCGCGAGGCGGGCCGCCTCCGATGCGGTCCACAGCGCCTCGTCATGCAGCGGCGGGATCGTCACTGTCTCGCCGCGGTCGAGACCGAGCAGCGCCGCGTCGACCAGGTCGCCGACCTCCATAACCAGGCCGGGCATGAGCTCGTCCGGATCCTTGCCCATGTGGTCCCATATCTCTGTCCGCGTCGCGCCCGGCAGGACCGCTTGCACGTGCACTCCGGTGTCTTTGAACGTCGCGGCCAAGCCGTGCGTCAGGTTCAGCAGGTATGCTTTCGTGCCGCTGTAAACGCCGTCGAACAGCTCGGGCGCCACGGCCAGGACCGAGGCGATATTGATGATCGTGCCGCTCTTGCGGCCGACGAAGGCGTGGCCCGCCGTGTGCGCCAGGAGCGTGGGCGCGGTGATGTTCACGGCGATGATCTGGCGCAGCGCGTCCGATCCGTTGTCCAGCAGGCCGCCCTTCAGCGAAATGCCGGCATTATTCACCAGCATGTTGATCTTGGGATCGGCGGCGAGACGCTCCTGCACGCGGGCGACGTCGGCGGGCTCGGCCAGGTCCGCGGTGATCACGTCGACCGCCCGGCCGGTCTGGCTGCGCAGGGTTGCCGCGAGAGCGTCGAGGCGCCCGGTGTTACGGGCGACCAGGACGAGGTCGTAGCCGCGCCGGGCAAGCCGGTCGGCGTAGCTGGCGCCGATGCCCGAGGACGCGCCGGTGACAAGGGCGGTGCCGTTGGATGGGAAAGTCATCGAAGTGCTCCTGTGATGCGGCCTTGGCCAGTCGCTATCATCACAATAGTCACTGACTTGCACGATGCAAGTGGCAGTCCTAGATGTGCCTCATGCAACGCAAGCGCTTCGACACGATGACCTGCCCGATCGCCCGCAGCCTCGAGCACGTGGGCGAGTGGTGGAGCATGCTGATCCTGCGGGACGCGTTCGGCGGCCTGACGCGGTTCGACGAGTTCCAACAGAGCCTGGGCATTGCGCCGAACATGCTGAGCCGCCGCCTTTCCGCGCTGGTCGAAGCCGGCATGCTCGAGAAGCATCGCTACAGCGAGCGTCCGCCGCGTGACGAGTACATCTTGACGGACCGGGGCCGCGACTTCAGGGGCGTGCTGCTGTCCTTGATGGCCTACGGCAACCGCCATTTTGCCCCGGAGGGCGCGAGCGTCATGGTGGTCGATGCGGTGACCGGCGCGCCTGCCGAGCCGGTGCTGGTCGACCGCCACTCCGGGCGGCCGCTGCTCGGCCCGGACTTCAAGGTCGTGCGGGGGCCTGCGTCCACGCGTCCCCGGGCCTCACCGCCGGCCGACGCGGAATGAACGCCGTCCCGGAGGTGCATGCATGGGCTGCCTGGCTACAGGGCAGGCATCGTTCAGGAGATCAGCGCGCGGCTCCGCACACGATGCTCAAACGACGTCGACCGTCGGAAACTTTGGCTCGGCGGTGATGCAGTCCCACAAGTAGACAGCCAAGCCGACGTCTCCAGTCCAGAGCGAGTAGCGGCCCCGCCCGAACGCCGCGCGAGCCCCCCGGACCTGGTCGATGGCCGTCATGGCGAACGCCCGCGCACGGTCCAGCCAAACTGGATTGCCTGTTCGCTTGTAAAGCTTCAGCAAAGCGTAGCCGTTGCCTCCAGTGCCGTGGCACAGGTTCGACCCCTTGGCGAGAGGCCCGGCGTTCCAAGTCAGCTCTCCCCCTTGGAGCAGCAGGGTCTCGAAGTCCGGCGTGGAAAAGGGCGCATCCGCGAATGTGGTCACCATCCCCGGCGCGCCATGGCAGTGCTGGCACAGCAAGGTGGTCTGGCTGCTCGGCACGACGGCCGGCCAGGCCGCCTCTGATTCGGAGCGGACCGCGTGCGACGCAAGCGTTTGCGGCACGGCACCAGCCACCACCGCGCGCTGGTCGGCCGTCAACCAATCCCAGCCATGCAGCAGCGGCAGCATGTTGCCGGCAAAACCGTGCACCGGGCCGAGCCAGCGCTTGCTCTGTCCATACAGGTCTTGGGTCCAGATCGGACCGCTGTCGGTCGTCTCAAGATCGGCCAGCAGCCGGCTCGCTTGCACCTGGAAGAGCGTCTTGAACCTGGCATCCCCCGTCATGCTGTCCATGTGCACGCAGGCCAGCATGGAGCCCGGCAGCCCCCACATGAGCTCCAAGATCGGCAAGCCGGTGTTTGCTGCAGCCAGCGCATAAATCTTGTCGGCAAGGCCCAGCTCGGGCGCGACGCGCATTGCGACCAGCTGGATGCCCAATTCACCCATCAGCAGGGACGCATGGCCAGGATAGCCTCCCGCCGCAAACCAAGGGGCATTGTGCACCAGGGCTGTCGCCAGCACCGGAGAGAAATCATGGGCATCGACGGGGGCGCCGATGCGGTGCAGGTGGTCCAGTGCCCAGACCACTCCGGCTGCGCCGAAGTACACGCATCCAAGCCCGTCCGGGCCCTGGCCGTCCATCGGGTGCGCCGGCCACAAGGCGGCCGGGTCGAGCGCGGCCATCGCATCCGCCGCGATCTCCTCGATCGCAGTCGCGGCATCATCACGATCCCAAGTCCTGGACGTCGGGACGAAGTGACGTGTTCGGTTGAACATCACCAAGGTTCGCACGCGCAACGGAAACCAACAAGATGGCCGTTGCCGGAGCCCTGCCGATCCGCCGCACCGTGCCGGCGAGCTGACGCGGCGCTATTCCGTGACCACCGCCAACTGCGGAGCGCCGCGCCGCGCCGGCACCTCGTGCAGCCTCCCCGCCTCGAACACCAGCACGCGGTCGGCCGACGCGACGGTCTCCGGACGATGCGCGACCACGATCCGGGTCAGCCCGAGTGCCGCGACCGACGCGTTGACGTGCGCCTCGGTCGCGACGTCGAGGTGCGACGTCCCCTCGTCCATCACCAGGATGCGCGGCCGCCGATAGAGCGCCCGGGCCAGCAGCACGCGTTGCCGCTGGCCGCCCGAAAGCGACGACCCCAAATCGCCGATCAGCGTCTCGTAACCCATCGGCATCGCCGCGATATCGTCGTGGATCGCCGCCAGCGCGGCACACCGGTAAATCAGCGCCATGTCGGGCCGGTCGGCGAAACAGGCGATGTTGTCGGCGATGTTGCCCGACAGCAGCATGTCGTCCTGCATGACCACGCCGACCTGGTCCCGCAGCGCGCGAGCGCCGAACCGGTCGAGCGGCACGCCGTCCACGAGCACCTCGCCCTCGCTTGCCGGCAGCAGCCCGATCAGCACCTTGAGCAGCGTGGTCTTGCCACCGCCCGACGGGCCGGTGATGGCCACGTACTCGCCGGCCTCGATGCGAAAGTCGATCCCCTGGAACACCGCCGGCTCACCCGGGGCGTAACGAAAGCCGAGGCCGCGCACCTCCAACTCTCCCCGCATCGACGTGCCCCGGCAGGCCGCCGCCGGCGCCGGTTCGGGGTCCGCGTGGGCGATGTCGGCCAGGCGCTCCAAATGCACGTCCAGCATGCGCGCCTCGAGCGCCTTCTCGACCAGGCGCACGGTGCGCTCGATCAGCTGCTGCTTGTACGACACGAACGCGAACAGCATGCCGAGCGACAATTGCCCGTCCATCACCGCCGCGGCGCCCAGGTACACCACCGCCACGTTCTCCAGCCCGAACACGACGTCGTTGAGGGCGCGGAAGGTGCCGCGCAGCCGGTCCGTGTCGCCGGTGGCCGACAGTGCCCGGCCGTAGCGGTTGCTCCACAACGCCAGCCGCCCCGCCTCGGCGTTGAACACCTTGATGCACTGGATGGCGCGCGCGGTTTCGATGAAGGCCATGCCCTCCCGCGCCCGTGCCAGCACGGCGTCCTGCGCGAGCCGGCGCAGGGCCGGGTAGAACACGATGCGAAGCGCCACGTACAACCCCAGCGCCCCCAGCACCACGGCGCCGAGCCGCGCGCTGTAGACGAACACCATGATGGAGGCCAGCAACGCCATCGCGCCGTCCACCAGCGCCGTAACGATGCCCTCGGCGAGCAAGCTGCGCACCGGGTCGAGCGAGGCGAAGCGCGAAACGAGGTCGCCGGTGTGCCGCCGCTCGAACCAGACCAACGGCAGCCGCAGCAAATGCCGGCACAGCGATGTACCCATCACCAGCCCGAGCCGCGCCTGCACATGCACCAGCAGCCAGGACCGCAGCAGCCCGGCGCCGGCATTGACCAGGGTGAACAGCCCGAACCCGACCGCCAGCGTCGCCAGCAATCCGCGGTCGTCCTTGGCCACGCCCTCGTCGACGGCGAGCTGCAGCAAGAACGGGCTCGCCACCACATAAAGCTGCAGCACGAACGACAGCGCCAGCACCTGCGCCAACGGGCCGCCCAGTCCCCGAGCCGACCCGACCAAGTCCAGCAGGCGCAGCCGGGCCACCTCGCGGACCCGGCGAAAGCCCTCGGCCGGCGTCAGCTCGAGGGCGATGCCGGAGAAGTGCCGGTCCACCTCCGCCGGTGTGAGTTGCCGCCGGCCGAGCGCGGGGTCGTGCACCGTCACCCGGCCCCCCGACCGGCAGCGGACCAGCACCACGAAGTGCGACATGTCCCAGTGCAGGATCGCCGGCAGCCGCAGGGTCGCGAGCTGCGCCGGCTCGAGCCGCAGGGCGCGGGCGGAAAGGCCCAGGCGGTCGGCCAGCTCGATGAGCCCGTGCAGCGTCATGCCCTTGAGCGAGACCGGATGCCGCCGCCGCAACGTGCCGAGGTCGGTCTCGTGGCCGTGGTGGCTGGCGATCATCGCAAGACAGGCCAGGCCGCACTCCGCGGCCTCGGCCTGCTGCAGGCATGGGGTGCGCGGCCGCATCAGCTCGCTCGCGCGGGGTCGCGCAGCGGCGACAGCAGCCAATCGAGCAGCGACCGGCGATCGATCACGATCTCCGCCGATAAGGTCATATCGGGCGACAGCGGCAGCGCCGTCGCGCCAGCCCCCACCACCTGGCGGTCGAGCGTTGCCGTCACCCGGTAGCTCGGGCCGCCGGCCAGGACGGGCCCGACGATCTCCGCCGGCCGCAGCAAGGCCGTCGAAACGATGTCGATGCGGCCGGCGTGCAGCCCGAACCGCGCGGCTGGGAATGCGTCGTAGCCGACGCGAACGCGCTGTCCGGCCCGGATCTCGCCGATCGCGCGGGCCGGCACCAGCAGTTCGGCGCGCAGGTCATCGCCCTCCGGCACAATCGCCAACAGCGGAATGGCGGGATCGACGGCCTGTCCGGCCCGCGCCTGCAGCGCCGAGACCCGGCCGGCGATCGGCGCCCGCAGCAAGGTGGCGCGCTGCCCTTGCGTCGCGGCGATCCGGGTCTCGATCTCGGCCACCTGCGCCCGCATCGCGGCGACCCGGGCGGCGGTCTCGTCCGGCATTGCGGCGAGCGCGTGCCGCTCTGCCTCGATCTCACCCTGCTTGCCGGCCACCTCGCGGGCGAGCCCGATGCCGGCCTGCTGCTGCGCCAGCGCCGTGTCCTCGCGACGTTGGAACTCGACCCGCGACATGTTGCCGGTCGCGACCAAGCCGCGCGTCGCCTCCACCTGCCGTTCCGTGCTCTGCGCCCGCCGCGACTGCAGGCGCAGCTCGGCCTGCAAGGCGCCGAGCTCGATCGCGAGGTTGGCGAGCCGGTCCGCGGTGCGCGCCTGCGCCTGCACGAGATGCGCGTGCTCGAGATCGACCTGCTCGACCACTCGGTCGCGCTGACGCTGCAGGGCGGCCAGCACCGCGCCGTCGACATCGGCGCCGCGATCATCCAACGATCCCGTCTGAACCGTGACGAGCGGCGCACCGGCCTCGACGCGCTCCCCGTCGTGGATGTGCACCTCGGTGATCCGGCCGCTCCGGGTGGCCGCCACCCGGGCAACGCCCGACGACGGCGCCAGATAGCCCACGACGCGTTCCTTGCGGGCATAGCTGGCCAGTGCGGCAAAGCCGAGGCCGAACGCCACGCAGGCCACCAGCGACCACGTCAGCACCGCCGCCGGCGGGGCAGCGGGCAGCGGCACGCCCGCCAGCGTGTCGTCGCTGCAGTGCTTCATGGCCTGAGGGCGGAATAGCGGGGTTGATGTCATGCGGCCGCGCCCTCGATCGGCTGGAGAATCGGGAGGGCCGGCCCAGGCCCGCCCAAGCGGGCCCGGACCGACCCGGTCATGCGCGCAGCCGCGCGAGCGGCGGCAGCGGCTGCGGATTGAGCCCACCCGCCACCGCTCGGAGCTGCTGCACCAGCAGCACTTCGAGCAGCATCGGCGGCTGCAAGCGGCCGGGCGGTTCGGGCTGCGGGTTCAGCCCGCCGGCAACCCGCGACCACTCGGACAAGGGCACCACGGTGCCCAGTTCGAGCACGGGCACCACGGTGCCCAGCTCGATCATGGCTTCGTTCATGTTCGGCTCTCCCATGCGCGCGGCGTCGATTCGCCGCGCCCACGATCCTCTACCGGAACGACCCCACGGGCGTTGTGCGTGGCGTCACATCGTCCCGACGCACCACCGAGCTCGATCGGCTCGATCCCCGCCAGCTCACGTTGAAAGCCGGTGATCTCGCGAATATCGGTGACCACCTGCGGGCAACGCAGGCAGATCGGCTTGCCGTGCTCGCGGAACCAGCGGCAGGTGGCGCGGATGGCACAGTGCGGCAGCCCGCGGACCACCGGCCGCAACATGCCCGCGATGCGCTGACCGAGCTGGCAGTGAGCGCCGTCGAAGTGGGAGCAGCCGTGCTCGGCGCACGGCGCCGCGAGGCGGAACGCCTCGGTCGGCAAGGCGGGGGCCGGCAGCGCCAGCGCCGCTGCGGTCGCCGGGATCGCAGTGTCGAAGTACCCGATACGGTCACCGTCCGCGGTCTCGCGCTTCATGCCGAAAATGCGGGCATTGGCCTGCGGCTGCGAGCTCGGGCACAGCAGCTGGCCGCCCGGCTTGCCACGCGTCTCGTTCCCCGCTGGCGTCTCGTTCCCCGCTGGTGGCTCGATCATCGGTGTTCTCCGGTCATGAGCTGGGCCGCGGGCGCCCGGACGATCCCCGGATGACGCCCGCGCCTTGGAGTGGGGCCGTGCAGCGGTCAGCTCGAAGCTTGCGGCAGGCCCTTGCGGAGGATCACCGCCGCGACGACGGCTCCGCCCGCCACCTCGGCGATCTGATCCGGCGTAAGCTGGATCGGCTCCGGCAGCTCGTCGTCGGCCGCTTCGACAGTGTTATCGTGGTCAGCCATGGTTTCGTCTCCCATTGATGAGGAGGCGCGGGGCCCGAGGCCTCGCGTCGCGGCAGGCATGGACTGCCGCCGCGCCGGAACGATGCCCGGCCACCCCCGGGCGTCACCGTGATGGATGTCACAAGCCGGTTTCGTTTCTTGGCCGCTTCTTGACCTTGCAAGTAGTGAGCAACGTCACATCGCGTAGCCGAAGGTTTGCTGTTGAACATCGACCGTCGGGCGGATGAACCGGCCCGACCGCATGAAGGAGACATGGTATGGTTGTGAATGAGACCGCGGCACGGCCTTTGTCGTCGTCGGAACTGGCGCTCGTTTCGGGCGCCGGAATGACGCTAGCCGCCACCGCCGTGGTCGCTGTCAGTGCGACGGCAATGGCCGCAGATTACGAACTCTATTGCGGCAACGGACTGAAGCCGGGACCGTTCCCGCACTTCACCGGGGCGATCGCGGGTCTCGCCACCCACGCCTGAGGCGGGGCCGCCCGCGCCCGCCGAACGGCTTCGGTCTGATCGAAGCCGCTTCGCGAGCCGGGCGGCCTCGCGACGCAGCGAAATGCCGCTGCCGCTCACGACGGGGCATCGGGACACTGCGCCGATGTACCCGCCGAGAAGCAGGCGTTCATCCCCTCGGCAGGACCGTCCGCGCCTGCTATGCGATTTCGATGTCCAGTCAAATCACTGATCCCGTCCTCGTCGAGGTCCTTCGTGGGCCAACCATCGAAAGCCGGCATCGGGGTGCCTTCGCCATCACCGACGCCGCCGGGCGCGTTGTCGCGGCATCGGGAGCGATCGACGCGCCCGTGTTCCCGCGCTCGGCGGTCAAGCCGCTGCAGGCGTTGCCCCTGATCGAGAGCGGCGCGGCCGATGCGCTCGGGCTCAGCCAAAAGGAGCTGGCCCTCGCCTGCGCCTCCCACCGCGGCGAGGCGCTGCATGTGGGCGCGGTCCGGGCCTGGCTCGCCCGCTTCGGGATGGGTCCGGAGGTGCTCGAGTGCGGCGCCCATGCACCCTCGGACGGGGCGGCCAGCGCCGATCTGATCCGCAGCGGCGGCAATCCCTCGTCGATGCACAACAACTGCTCGGGCAAGCACACCGGCTTCGTCTGCACCGCCGTCCACCTCGGCGAGGATCCGCGCGGTTACATCCAGCCGGAGCACCCGGTCCAGCGCCGGGTCGGCGCCGCGTTGGCGGAGATGACCGGGGTCGATCTGGCATCCGCACCGTGCGGGTGCGACGGCTGCGGCATCCCGAGCTACGCCATCCCGCTCAGGGGCCTTGCCCGCGGCATGGCGCGCCTGGTCGACACGGCCGGCCTCGGCCGTGAGCGTGCGCGAGCTGCCGGGCAGTTGATGACGGCGATGGCGGCCGAGCCGTTCTACGTCTCCGGCACCGGCTCGTTCGTGACGGAATGCATGCGAAAGGCGGGCGACGCGGTGCGTGTGAAGACGGGCGCCGAAGGTGTTTACGCCGCAGCATTGCCCGGATTGGGCTACGGCATCGCCCTCAAGATCGAGGATGGGGCGGCCCGGGCCGCTGAGCTGGCCATGGCCACGCTGTTGTCTTCGCTCCGATGTTTCAGCGACGCGCAGCAAAATGAGCTGCAGCCCTTCCTGGCGCCGGTCCTACGGAACGTCGCAGGCGTCGTCGTCGGCAGCATCCGCCCGACCGAGGCGCTCTCGATTGCTGCCTGAACGGGACGTTGACCGGCAACCGCCGCGCGCCGCAGTCGCACGCCCACCAAGGGAGCGCACATGCTGGGCTTCGCTGAACCTGGGCGGTGGCTCGGGCGCCGGCACAACCCGGCGCCGGCCTAGCGCGACACCCGAACCTCGACCTCGTCGAGCCGCTTCACCCGGTAGATCATCGCCGACACCGCCCAGCTCGCCGCGAACAACCCGACGATGACGAACCCCAAGCTGTTGAAGTTGTCCTTTAACAGGTCGACGCCGCTCCAGAACGAGCCCTCCAGCCGCAAATGCGCATTGACCAGGCCAAGGCTCTCGATCGCGCCTACCACGACCGCCACCACAACCGACACCGACGTGATCGTCAGGTTGTAGTACAGCTTCCGCATCGGCTTGATGAACGCCCAGTCATAGGCGCCCAGCATCAGGATGCCGTCCGTGGTGTCGACCAGCGTCATGCCGGCCGCGAACAACGCCGGGAATACCATGATCGACCAGATCGACACCCCGTGCGCCGCCTGCGTCGCCGAGATCCCGAGCACGCTGATCTCGGTCGCCGTGTCGAAGCCGAGCCCGAACAGGAAGCCCAGCGGGAACATGTGCCAGCTTCGCGTGATCAGCCGGAACAGCGGCCGAAACAGCCGCGCCAGCAGCCCCCGCTGGTTCAGCAGGATGTCGAGATCCGCTTCCTGGAACGCGCCGCCCGCCCGCACATGCCGATAGGTGCGCCACACGCCGATCAGCACCGTCAGGTTGATCGCCGCGATGATGAACAGGAACGACGACGACACCCCGGTCGCGACCAGGCCGCCGACGTCGCGGAACTGTTCGAACTGTCCCTGCAGCGCCGACGTCGACGCCGCGATCGCCGCCGCCACCATCACCACGATCGCCGAATGGCCCAGCGCGAAGAACAGCCCGACCGAGATCGGCCGCTTGCCCTCCTGCATCAGCTTGCGCGTCACGTTGTCGATCGACGCGATGTGGTCCGCGTCGACCGCATGCCGCAGCCCGAACCCATACGCCAGCAGCGCCGTGCCCAGCAGTACCGGCTGGTCCCGGAACACCAGCACCGCCCACACCCAAGCCGCCAGGTTGCCGAGCCCCAGCAGGACATAGATGCCGACCACCGGCCCCCGCAGGCTGCCGTCGCGGTCGTTGAACATGCGGGCGAGATGGCGGATCACGGCGTTCTCCTTGGTCGTGTGCAAGCAGCCTTCAGCCATGGATCGTCGCCGGGTCAATGCTGAGCGCCAGGCGCTGCACCGTGACGCCGCCCATCACGTGCGAACGCAGGATCTCCTCGACGTCCGCCTCGGTCTCGTAGCGATACCAGACGCCGTCGGGATACACGACCATCACCGGCCCATGTTCGCAAACGTTCAAGCAGCCGGCGTGGTTGATGCGGATCCGCCGCACCCCCAACGTCATGCCGAGCCGGCACATGTAGTCGCACAGCGCTCGGCTGCCCTTCTCGCCGCAGCTGCCCCGCCAATGCGTGTCCGGCCGCCGATTGGTGCAGCAGAACACGTGGACGCGGTACACCGGCTCCGGACCCCCCGCGGCGGCATCAACCGCCGCGGGCAGCGTGAACGCCGTCACCGCATCAGGCCGCGGCGTCGGCGCGCAGCCGCTTGGCCGAGCTCGCTTCGTGGTCGAAAATACTGCCCTCGACGTTGACGCTGGTCGCGACCCCGTTCTCCACCACCATCGAATAGCGCTGCGACCGCGTGCCCAGCCCGAGCCCCGACAGATCGAGGTCGAGCCCGAGCTTGGTCGTGAGCTCCGCCACTGGGTCGCACAGCATCAGCACCTTGCCCACCGCCCCCTGCTGCTCGCCCCAGGCCGCCATCACGAACGGATCGTTGACCGCGACGCAGGCGATGGTCGCGACGCCCTCCTCCTTCAGCTTGTCCGCCTGCTCGATGAACCCCGGCAGATGGCTCGTCGAGCACACCGGCGTATAGGCGCCCGGCAAGCCGAACAGGATGACCTTCTTGCCCTCGAGCAGTTCGCTCGTCGAGATGTCCTTGATGCCGTCCGGCGTCATGTGTTTCAGCACGACGTTCGGTACGACATCCCCGGCAGTAATCGGCATCGGTCGCGTTCTCTCTTTCTCGGTTGTTGCGGACGAACTCAGGCGACGCGCGCGGGCCGCGTGACGCATTGCGCGAACCCGGCCGCGAACTCGTCCCGGTCGAGGTTGCGGCCGATCACCACGAACTGCGACGCGGGCCGCTCATCCGCGGCCCAGGCCCGATCCGGCCGCATCGTCGTCAGCATCCGCACGCTCTGGAACACCAGCCGCTCGCGGAACCCCTGCGCGTTGAAAATGCCCTTGGTGCGATACAGGTCGTCGCCCCGCTCCTGCGCCATCCGGTTCATCCACAACGAGAACCGGTTCATGTCGATCGGCGCGTCCTCCCGCAGCACGAACGAGCCCACCGCCGCATCGTGCTCGTGCTCGTGGTCGCCCAAAAACTCCGGATCGACCTCGAGCTTCTGCACCAGATCGAACGCTCCGACGTCGAGGACCTTGCCGATGTCGACCTCGGCATTGCTCGTCCGATGGATGGTCGCCAGCGGGTTCAGCTTGCGAATGCGCGCCTCGATCGCCCGCACCTGCTCCGGCGTCGCGAGGTCGATCTTGTTGATCAGCACGACGTCGCTGAACGCCACCTGCTCGACCGCCTCGTTGCTCTGCGCCAGGTTGGCCTCGAGGTTGACCGCATCGACCACCGTCACGAACGCGTCGAGCCGGATCTTCTTCTTCACCTCCTCGGACACGAAGAACGTCGACGCGACCGGCGCCGGGTCCGCAAGCCCCGTCGTCTCGATCAGGATCGCGTCCAGCGACCCGGCCCGTTCCTGCAGCCGCTCGAGCGTGTCGATCAGGTCGCCGCGCACCGTGCAGCACAGGCAGCCATTGTTGAACTCCACCAGCTCCTGCTGGTCCTCGTGGATGACCAGCTGGCCATCGATGCTGATCTCGCCGAACTCGTTGACGATCACCGCCACCCGCCTGCCGTGCTCCTCGGCCAGGATGCGGTTGATCAGCGTCGTCTTGCCGGACCCGAGGAACCCGGTGACGACGGTCGCCGGGATGCGGGTGTCAGTCGCTGTGCTGGGCATCGGATCCATTCTTGCGTCGGAGGAAAGGGGTGGGGCCGGACCACACGTCCGGCCCCGCTTGCGTGGCTACTTCGCCGACGCCAGCTCCGCCGTCTGGGCGGACGCGACCTCCTTGATGTTCTCGTCCTGGCGCACCTTCGCCTTCTTCAGCACCGCGTCGCCGCCCGGCGTCTTCATCACCGTCTTGGTCATCGCCGCAATGCCCTGCTCCATGATCACCCGCCGGTTCGGCGGCGGCAGCACGTCGCCGCGCAGCTGGTCGTACGGCACCACCACCCAGCAGGCGCAGCCCCAGATGCACTCGCCCGCCATGCCCTCGAAGCGGATCGCCGGCTCCGACAGCATCGGCCCGATATCGATCAGCCAGGCATGCTCGTTGAGCTTTTCCTCCCAGCTTAGGGTGTCGTAGTTCTTTTGGCTTTCCCAAAACGCCAGAAGGTCGGTCTTCGCCACGCCCGGCAGGATAACGTTGGCATAGGCCGTCAGCGCGTCGAAGAACTCATGGTTGAACACCTGGATCGTGCTCTCGTCGTCGAGCAGGTAGTTCTTCTTCACCATCTCCGAGAACGACTTGTTCATGTCCATATGGCCCATGTTGCGGGACCCGTAGATGAATACTTCCGCATAGTCGGTCTTGAAGCCCTCGACCAGCCCGTCGTACTTGGGCACGAAATCGATCCACTGCTTGGTGACCGCTTCCCACTTCGCCGGCGACTCGCCCGGCAGCACCTGCACTCCGGGATGCGTCAGCTTGGCGATATTGAACATCGTCCAGTTGCGCGACTTGGCGCTGACCGTCTCGTGCGGCGCCCCCGTCAGCCCCGACGGCCGCAGCGCACGGAACAGGTCCCGCCCGTTATCGACCACGCAGAACCGCATGAAGCTGTCGGCGACGAACCGGTTGGTCACCATCTCCTTGAAATTCTGCCGCACCGCCGCCTCGCCGGTGGTGGTGTACGCCGTCAGCCGCTGCCAGCTCTGCTCCGGGTTCACCACGAAGAAGCCGCCGGTGAACGGGCTGCGGTACAAATCGCCCCACACCGCCGTCACCCCGGCATTCTTGTCGTCGTCCAGCATGCAGTCGAGGTCGTTCAGCATCGTGTACAGGGTGGAATTGTCGCGATACATCTCCGGATCGCCGGAATGCGGCAGCTGCCCCACCCCGATCACCGGGATGCGCCGCCCCAGCTTCACGTTCGACAGATGCCGGGCCATGTCGACCACCATGCCGCTGCCGGTCCCGCCGGCCAGGCTGAAGCACACCGTCACCAGGCTCGGCAGCCCGGCCTTCTCGATCTGGTTGACGAAATTCCGCAGCGCCGTGTCCATCGGCCGCTCGCCGGCATAGTACGCATTGGCATAGATGCCCTTGGCCACCGCCCGCGGGAAATGCGACCCGGCCGCCGGCATCTCGTATTTCTTCGGCACGTACGATTCGAAGTTCGGGTTCCAATAATACCGCGGATATTCGAGCTTCAAATACTCCCGCGTCCGGTTCATCCCCTCGAAGAACTCCTCCTTCGACGGCACCGGCAGCGCGATCGCCTGGAACTGGAACCGATCCGTCGGGATGCCCCGCGAACTCCAGCCGCTTCACGAACGACGCCGCGTAATCGATCGGCAGCCCCATATCCTGGTCGCCGATATCGACCACCATCGCCGCAAACGTGGCCCGCGGATCGGCCAGGTGATCCTCGATCTCGCCCGTGCGCAGCAGCGCCTCGACATACGCCGACCCGGTCCGGCCGATGCCGATCACGTGCATGCAATGCGGCGCCTGCACGCCGGTCGCGCTATGGTACAAAGAACCCGACATCTTTTTCTCCGTGTTTGCACTACTCAGGACAGTCATGGAGCGGTCGCGTCCGCCCAAATGCTCAGCACCGAACGGAAAACGTCTCCGTCAGATCGAGAAATCCAAGATCGCGTAGTATATGCGCCACCGATGTCGCCCGCGTATTCGACACGTACAACATGTAATCTTCCACGAATAACCCGGGATCGCTCGAGATCGTCCCGTCTTCGATCAAATCCACCCCCTTCTCGAGGTCCCGCCGCTCCAGCACCGCGCTCCAGATCGGGCATTCGATAAAAATCGCCTCATCCGTCGCCCGCGCCACATGCAGAAACTTCCCGCCGGTGATCGTCGGCACCTCCGCGCCATCCCCGTATCGTTCGACCACAACCGACCAATCTAACGGCATGGCACCCCCTCGCTCAATCGGCGTAACCGAACTGCTCCAACCGCTCCCGCACCGCCGGCTGCAGTTCCCCCTCGTCTCCGCCCCGCAGCGCGTCGTACGGCACCGCGATCCAGCCCGCCGACGCCGACAAGCTCTCCCCCGCCATCCCCTCGAGCCGGCTCGACCGCTCACTCAGCAGCACCCCCAGCTCCAGCAGCATCGAGTGCTCCAGCACCTTCGCCCCATGCTCCATGGCGTCGTACGCGTCCCGCGCCTCGAAGAACGGCGCAAAATCCGCCTTGCTCACGCACGGCAGCACGAACTGCACCGACCCGGGCCGCCCGCCATCCACCACCTGCGGCGCCACCTCCGGCCGGAACGCCGCCGCCACCTTGTCTGCGACCCCGCCATCCTCCGCCGCCCGCGTCCGCACCTCGACGTACTCCGGCGCATACCCCGCGCGCAGCCCAAGCTGCCGCCCCATCTCCGCCCCCACCCCGACCGGCCCGTCCACATCGGCAAAAGCGAGCAGATGCATCCACTTCGCCCCCCAAGGCGTCCGCGCCGCCGAATGCTGCGTCGACGGCGCCGCCACCCAGTTCAGCAGCCGCAGCGTCTCCCAAAGATTGATCCCGCCCCGCCCGACCAGCAGGTCCGCCACCTCCGCCGCCACCCGCGCATGCGTGGGCGCCAGGTCGTGCGTCGCCTCCCACACATGCTGCTGCGGCACGACCAGGAACCCGGCCGTGAACGGGTTGCGAAACAGCTCCCCGCACGACGCCACCACCCCTTGGTTCTTCTCCTCGTCACCGAGGCAATCCAGCTCATTCAGCACCGGAAACAGCCGCGCCCCCGCGCGCTCCGGCCCATCCCCCGCGCACGGCGCCACCCCCACGCCCGTCACCAGCACCCGCCGCCCGAACATCCGCCCCGACAAATGCCGCGCCAAATCCACCGCGATCCCGCTGCCCGTCCCGCCGCCCAGCCCGAACACGATCGCAATCACCGACTGCGCCCGCGCCGCCTCCACCCCGTCGGCAAACGCCTGCAGCGCCCGCCGCATCGGCTTGCTTCCCTGATAGTAGGCAATCCCATAAACCGCCTTCGCCACCGCCCGAGACACCGGACCGCTTGCCGGCAGCGCCGCATCCGCCTCCAGCCAAGGCTCGAACCCGGCCCCCCACGCGTACCGCGGATACTCCAGCGTCAGGAACTCCGGATACCGCCGCAGCGCCGCAAACAGCGCCTCCCGCCCCGGCACCTCCAACGCCACCGTCACCACCTCCGCCCGCTCCACCGGCACCGTCGCCGCCAAAGCCCGCAGCTCCGCGAAATCCTGCTCGCCGATATCCACCGCCAGCGCCGAGAACTTCGGCGCCCCCGGCTCCAGCCCGCGCAGCATCGCCGTGATCGCCGCAATCCCGCAGCGCCCGATCCCCACCACATGCGTCGACACCGGCAACGCCTCGCCGCCCGCCATCCGGTGCACGCCGCGCCGCAACGCATCGAGCTTGCGCTTCTTCAGCTTCGCTTCCATCGAAGAACTCAAGCCACACCCCTCCACGCAACATCGCTGTTGCCAAGAAACGAGCAATCCAGGCAGCGTTCAAATCCAGTAACGGATCGGCAAACAACGTGATCCCAGCGCCGCTGCGCTTACGTTCTTCTACCGAGACTTGGCGCACGACATCGTGCCATCAACGCACAGGCAGCAACAATGATGCCTGTTGGGCAGATCGAGCCCGCGTTCCTTGACCGCAACACTGAGAGGTCGAACCTCCGCCCGTCAAGCGGAATCGTACGTGCAGCATTGCAAAAACCAACGGCCGCTCCGGCCGCCCCGCTTGTGCCCCCGCCGCCCCCGATGGTCAGATGCCCGCCGCCACCCGCACGCCGGCCCGCCGCCCGCCCGCGAAGGACCCCCAATGGACCTCTCCGCCTACCGCATCGCCGACGAACCCTTCTACCACCCCACCGGCAACGAACTCGCCCTCATCGCCGCCGCCTGCGCCCAGCAGCTCCCCGTCATGCTCAAAGGCCCCACCGGCTGCGGCAAGACCCGCTTCGTCGAGCACGTCGCCTGGCGCCTCCGCCGCCCCCTCATCACCGTCGCCTGCCACGAGGACATGACCGCCGCCGACCTCGTCGGCCGCTACCTCCTCAACCCCGACGGCACCGAGTGGCACGACGGCCCCCTCACCACGGCCGTCCGCCACGGCGCCATCTGCTACCTCGACGAGATCGTCGAAGCCCGCCAGGACACCACCGTCGTCATCCACCCCCTCGGCGACACCCGCCGCACCCTCCCCCTCGACCGCCACGGCGAGCTCGTCCCCGCCCACCCCGACTTCCAGCTCGTCATCTCCTACAACCCCGGCTACCAGTCCGCGATCAAGGACCTGAAGGAGTCGACCAAGCAACGCTTCGTCGCCATCGACTTCACCTACCCCGAGCCCGCCGCCGAAGCCGCCATCATCGCCCGCGAAGCCGAACTCGACCCGGCCGCCGCCCACCGTCTCGTCCGCATCGGCCAGCAATCCCGCGCCCTCCGCGGCCAGGGCCTCAACGAGGGCGCCTCCACCCGCATGCTCATCCACGCCGGCCGCCTCGTCGCCGCCGGCATCCCGCTGCCCGACGCCGTCCGCGCCGCCGTCACCCTCCCCCTCACCGACGACGCCGACCTCCGCGACGCCCTCGACCACGCCATGGCCGCCCTCGAACCGTGAACACGCCAAACACGATCGGCGCCACTGGCCGCCTGCGCACCCTCATCGCCCACCGCGACCGCCTGCGCCCCCACTTCGACCGGGCGTGGCACGCCCTGCACAAACAAAACCCCGAGGCGCTGGAGGCATGGTCCGCCGCCGCCCTCGAGCTGCTCGACGCCAACGCCGGCCCCGCCTGCCAGCTCGCCTTCTGGCGCCTCAGCACCCAGGCCCCGCTCCCCCTCGCCGCCGCCGCCGGCCGCGCCGCCGCCGCCATCTGCCGCCACGCCGGCGCCCGCGCCGCCACCGCCAGCCTCGAACTCCCTGCCCCCCACCGCCCTCGCCTGCCCCGCCGCTGCTCGACGCCTGGTGGACCGCCCTGCAGCGCCTCGCCCACGAGGCCCCCGACTGCGTCGCCCTCGCCGCCGCCCAAGCCCCCGCCCTCCTCGCCGACCCCAGCGGCGTCCTCGCGCAAAACTTCGTCGCCGCCGGGCTGAAAGCCTACGCCGCCGACCGCACCCGCCGCCGCGCCTTCTTCGCCCTCGAGGACCCCTGGGCCCGCACCCTCCTCACCCGCCGACCCGGCCTCCCCGGCTTCGACGCCCTCGCCCGCACCCTCACCGCCTACGCCGCCGCACTCTGGGGCCCCACCCCCATCCTCCGCGCCGCACCGCCCTCCGTTAAACACGGGTCCGACGCCGCCCGCCCCCGCGCCACCATCAGCGGCCCCGTCGTCCTCCTCCCCGCCACCCCCGATCCAGACGCCGCCCCCACCGCCGCCTCCGCCCGCGCCCTCTATCGCGCCACCGTCGCCCACGCCGGCGCCCACCTGGCCCTTCCCCCCGTGCAGCACCAAGTCGGCGACCTGAAACCGCTGCAGCTCGCCCTCATCACCCTCATCGAGGACGCCCGCGTCGAAGCCCTCGCCCTCCGCGCCTACCCCGGCCTCCGCCGCCTCTGGGCCCCCTTCCACACCGCCCCCCCGAGCGGCCCCCGCACCGCCCCCAACCTCATGGCCCGCCTCGCCCGCGCCCTGTTCGACGCGACCCATCCCAACCGTGCCAGCCAAGACCCGGACGGCTTCGTCGCCAAAGGCGCCCGCCTCTTCGCCGAGGCCGCCGCCCACTCCCTCGACGACCCGGCCCTCAGCCTCCGCATCGGCCGCATCCTCGGCCACGACCTCGGCCAGCTGCGCGTCCAGTTCAACTGGCGCGACTACGTGGTCGAGCCCCCCTACCGCGACGACGGCCACCACCTCTGGGAGCCGCCCCCCGACGCCCAACCCGCCCAGCACGACCTCCACACCCAAGCCGCCCGCCCCAACAACCGCCCCAACACCCCCCCCAACGACGACGCACAGCCCAAGACCGAACCGACCCCAACCCCGCAACAATGGCCGGTCGCGCCCGCGACAAAGCGTCGGACGAGCGCGGCGTCGTCATCGCCACCTACCCCGAATGGGATTCCGCCATCGCCGCCGAGCGCCCCGACTGGACCACGCTCCGAGAAGTCCCCGCCCGCCCCGCCGACCCGGCCCCGCTCCGCGCCGCCCTCGCCGCCCAGCCTTTGCTCCGCCGCCGCATCGCCGGCCTCGTCCGCGCCGCCACCATCGGCCAGCCCACCCGCCTCAAGCGCCAGCCCGACGGCGACGACCTCGACCTCGACGCCGCCCTCGACGCCACCATCGACTTACGATCCGGCCGCTCCCCCGACCCCCGCCTCTATCGCGTCACCCGCCCGCGCAGCCGCGACCTCGCCACCCTGCTGCTGCTCGACACCTCCGCCTCCACCGCCGCCCCAGCCAGTGCGAGCGGCCCGGGCGGCGCGCCCCGCACGGGCAATCGCCCGGCTGGCAAACACGGCCCGAGCAAGGACAACGTTCGGCAGTGGCCCCGCCACTGGCCACAACGGCCCCGGCCCCGCCGTCCTCGACGTGCAGCGCCTCGCCGTCGCCCTCCTCGCCGAGGCGCTCGACACCGTCGCCGACCCCGTCGCCCTGCGCGCCTTCGCCTCCGACGGCCGCGCCGACATCCGCCTCACCCGCATCAAGGACCTCACCGAGCCCTTCGACGCCGCCGCCCTCGCCCGCCTCGCCGGCCTCCGCGCCGCCCTCTCCACCCGCCTCGGCCCCGCCCTCCGCCACGCCCGCACCGAGCTCGCCCCCACCCGCGCCTGGCGCCGCCTCCTATTGGTGCTGACCGACGGCGAGCCCTCCGACATCGACCTCCCCGACAACGCCGACCTGATCCACGACGCCCGCCGCGCCGTGCTGCAGCTGCGCGCCGCCGGCATCGACGTCTTCGGCATCGTCCTCGACCCGGCCGGCGTCGGCTCCGCCACCACCATCTTCGGCCGCTCGAACACGATCCCGATCAGCGACCTGGCGGACCTGCCTGCGCGGCTGGCGGGGCTGTACTTCCGGCTGGCGCGGCGGTAAGCAAGGCCAGGGCGCTGCCCTGGACCCGCTGGGGCGAGCCGCCCCAGACCCGCCGGGTTCTTCAGCGCGAACCTGATCACGCCGACCCTACTCCCTTGAGCTATGATGGTGCCGCGTCGATTTGCTAACGCATCGCGTTCAGCACTAGGAGTGGCAGGTGAGTTCATCGATCCTTACTATCGGACTAGATGAAACAGATTTGGACCGGCCACTATATAGGATTTATCCAATCTGGTTTTTTAGGCCGCTCTAACAATGAACGGTGGGAACCTGGCTCTTCTACCGCCTAGCGCCTGGGAGGATCCTCATGAAGACCCGTGCTTTTGGATGCAAATGCAGAACTCCCAATGGTGCGCAGAAATCGGTAAGTGAGTACCTGCAGCCAACCTATGCGCAGTGTTGGTCGCTGGACGGACAGTCCCATGTACTGCTCCGCGCATACTCAAGGGTGAGTAAGGATAGCGTTTTGGGTCGAAACGTTGAGCCAAAATTGGAAGGTGTTAAGGTCCGCACGACACCGCGACTGCTTATTGACGCCCTCGAAAAATTTGAAGCACGACGAGCAGCAAAGCTATTCGACTTTTTTATTGCGAAGGTTTGTTACGTCGACAGTCCTTTCCATGTCATGGCTGATGAGCTAAACAAGCTCGGGCCACAGCAACTTGGAACCGGTTGGAACAGGGCGAAGTCTCTGACCGTTAAGCGGATCGCATTCGCTCATGAGCAGGAAGTTCGGCTTGTCGCGCTTGCACCTTTCGACACGGAACTGGACATCATCCTCATTGACATCGATCCCAACCAACTCTTTCAGGAAGTCTTGTTTAATCCAGAAACTCGGTGAATTTGAACGGCTAGAGCGCGAAAACCGAATCAAAACGCTCGGCTACAAAGGGAAGGTGACCAGGGATTTAAGTTACATCAAGTCGGTTGCCGTTGTTCCGCTATCCCATCATTGGGACATCTTGGACGCGCAGGGC
This sequence comes from uncultured Alphaproteobacteria bacterium, assembly GCA_963792675.1. Taxonomy (GTDB): domain Bacteria; phylum Pseudomonadota; class Alphaproteobacteria; order Acetobacterales; family Acetobacteraceae; genus JBBROS01. The sequence continues at coordinate 1,106,304 of CAWBWT010000002.1, read as the reverse complement.
GATTCATGTAAGGAAAAGCAATACTCAGTGGCGATGATCGCATCAGCTCGGCCGATACCGGATTGCGGACGCCGAACCCCTAAGCCTAGAGAGAGAGTGTCGCCTAACTTTGTCCCTCAAGCAGTCGCCTCATCAAGATATTCGATAAGTCGCCGACAGACCGAAAACAGTTCGATGAGCCGCCTCAACCCGATTGAGTTGCTCCCTCCGTGTGCGACGGAATTGCGAACTCCATACATAGAGTTCACACCCTCTCGAACCTCATCGCTGCCTTCTATCGAAGCACGAAACTTGCGGCACCATCCGGCATCGAAACGTTCAAGGAGCTGCGAAATCGCCTCGCAATCATAGTTACTACCTCTCCTAAAATGAGATTTAACAAAATTTAGCACTCGGTCCTCGGCGCGATTAGCAAGCCTTTCCATAATTATGATCTCGACTGATCTCTCAACAAGTCCGCACAAAAGTACGGTGCCAAATCGTGCAAGCGAAGCCTGGATCTCTTCCGGTATGTCTTTCTGTGAAGCCCGAGAAATGAAACGCTCGATCTCATTAACGCGGGTAAGTATCTGCGGTCTCATCAGATTGACTGAAAAGCCTTGCAGGCAATTTGGAGGCGGTTCTTGACGCTTTCCTCGTCAGCAGTTGCTCGGATCCACGCCTTACGGAAATGTCGTCTTTCATCAGTGACTTGTAAGCGTTTGCGACTGCTTCCGCCGCGGGTGTGCTGCCCTGGTCTAATCTATGTGCAAGCCCTGCCATTACCGAATCGAAAACGGCCGCATTTAGAGAGCGGGCGGGCCGAAAGGCCCACCCGTCAGGGCCGCGTTTACTAATGAAACGGTACGGGTGAAAATATCTTCAATTTGTACGAGCTTTTCCAAAGGTTCCTTATTCATCCTCGCAGAGAAGTCGTTTAAAAACTTGGCCATTGGCCTTGCGTATTTATTTGCGGAAGTGTACATCGCTAGAAATCGAACGATAAGTTCCTCATCTTTCGCGCGTTTATTGAATTTGCTGCCAAAGACCGCGCGCCAATCTGGCAACTTATTCAGCTTCTTCACGAGGTCGATAAACGGACCATCAGTTACACAATTTCTGATCTCTTGAGGCGAAAGTCTAATACCGCCAGAGTTAATACGTTCAAACACGAAATAGATGCTATCTAGCACGTCGCTTGGCTCGTCCTGCCGGAATATGGTGGCGTGTATGACAGAGTCATCGATTTTGAGTTGGTCGGAGGAGATCGAGGTCCTTATAGGTGCAGTTATTCCACGGCTCGCGCACCCCAAGAAGACGAAACTGTCGTTCACCAATTACGCCGTCATGAAAAGCTCGGAGTGTTCGAAGCCGCTGCTGACCGTCTATTACCAAGTGGCGATTTGTGTCTGCTTCTTTATACAGAAATAGCCCAGGAACGGGCAAACCCATAAGAAGTGACTAATAAACTTGGAGGCGTGTCGTTGGGACCACACTAATTGGCGCTGAAACTCGGGTATGGTAAAAGCGCCAGAGCGTAAACGCTTAACAAAGGTACCTCGACGGTGTAATCGGCACCGTAAGTGGTTATAGCGAAATTTTTAGGTGCTGGTGAACTCCTCCTTGAGAGCTTCATCGTCTATGCCTTCAATAAGCTCGATTTCATACTCGTCCTGCGAGCCTACCTGATCGTCAGATGTGTCAACTTGTTCCATTAAGCGCCTTTTGACCCGTCCGCTCGGACGTCCAAACAGTATCGAAGGTTCATCTTATCGCCTAGTGTATCGCATAGCAGTGAGGCGGCCGTTCAATCTAGCGCGTTCATCTGGTCCGCACTGACCGCACCGCCGCGCTGGGCCGTCGGTCCTATCACCCGCAATCAGCACACCCACCGTAACGCTTGACACCCACCCCGATCAAATGTTCTTGATACGTTCATGCCCGCCCAGACACCCTCGGCCGCACTGGAGACCGCGCCTGACCAGCAGGACGCGCACACGCGCTACTATCGCGCCACCCTCCACGAGCTGATCGACATGGGCGCCGACATCGCGCGCCAGGTCCACCGGCAGGCCATGGCGCAGCCGCAAACCCCGGCCCCGGCCACCGACCCGGCCGAGCCGCTGCCCGACCACACCATCCCCTTCGACCGCATCGCCCGCGCCATCCGCCGCACCGTCGCCCTCGCGCGCCATATCGCCGAGCCCGCCGCCCCGGCCCAACACCCCGACCGCGCCCGGCAGCGCGTCGCCGCCCGCACCCGCATCATCCGCGACGTCGAGGACGCCATCCAGCGCAGCACCCGCGGCGACGCCGCCGAAACCCTCCACGCCGAGCTGGTCGAGCGCCTCGACGGCCCCGACCTCGACGCCGACATCCTCCACCGCCCCGTCGACGACATCATCGCCGACATCTGCCGCGACCTCGGCATCGCCGCCCCGCCCGGCGCCCGCCCCTGGAAGCGCCGCACCCCCGCCGACATCCAATCCCTCGCCGCCCTCGCCAACCGCACCCCCCAAGCCGCCGCCCGGCCCCCAGTCGTCGCACGACCCGCGATCACCGCCCAACCCGCGATCACCGCCCGGCCCGCAACCGCCGCACGCCCCCCAACCGTCGCACGGCCCGCCGGCGAACCGCCGCGGCAACGACAGCGACCCGGCAACGACCCACCCGCCGACCTCGTCCAGGCCGGCGCCATGATCCTGCGCTACGCCAACCTCGCCCCAGACGACTGAAAACACCCGATAAACCCAGGGATCAAACGCCGCGACCAAACCCCGGCACCAAACCCCGGAAACAAACCCCGTACGCCCCAAACACGTCATGGCCGGACTTGATCCGGCCACCTCGTGACGCGAACCCGCGACCGCCCCCAGCCCCACCCAAGCACCCCCCGACACCACCCGGCCCCGCAACACCCCCCGGCCGCACAACCGCCAGCCGCCCACCGCAAGCCTCAACCCGCCCGGTCCGCCCCGGCCGGCAGCACGCGGTCCAGCCACACCATCCCATACCCGGCCACGAGAAACCCCGCCGCCATCACCCCCGCGGTCAACAGCACCGCACCCCAACCCAGCCGGTCCACCTCCAGGAACGGATACGCATACCGCCCCTCCGCCGCCCCCCGCACCAGCGCATAAGCGAAATACAACGCCGGCGCCGCCAGCCACAGCAACGGCGCACCCGCCCCCAACCCCCGCTTCGGCTGCAGCCCCAGCCAATACAGCGCCGCCAGCACCGGCGTCACCCAATGCAGCAGCACATCCGCCACCCAAGCCCCGCCGCTCAGATCGAGCAGCCCGCGCAGCAGCAGCGCATACACCACCCCCACCAGCACGATCGCCAGCGTCGCACCCCCCACCACCACCGGCGCCGAGCACCCCCGCCGCCCCGCGGCGATGCCCCCGAACACCACCGCCACCGCCACATTCCCCAGCACCGTGAAATACCGCAGCATCACCCAAGCCGCCGCCGCCGCCGACCCCGTCAACCCGGCGCTCGCCCGCCACTGCACCAGCAAGCCCCACCGCCGCCACCGCCGCGATCACCCCCGCCGCCCATCGCCGCCGCAACCCCGCCTCCCGCCCCTCACAAAAAAGGCCGCCTCCCCTGCGGGAGGCGGCCCGTCCAGCAACCCGGCGCAGCCCCTACCGGTGCACCGCCGCCTTCGACGGAATCCCCTCGATCGGGCACTCCTCCGTCCCCACCGTCGGCCGCGTCATCGCCTCCACCATCTCCCGCGTCGCCTCCGGATCGGCGATCCACTTCGAGTAGAAATCATACGGACACGCCGCCACGCCCTTGTCGCCCTCGCCCGAGTTGATCATCCCCGTGTAGCCACGATGCACCAGCTTGAACAAATGGTTCTCCGACTGCATGTTCGCCCGCGCATCCCGGATCAACGACTTCGATAACGCCGCATACTGGATGCCGTAATCCTCCGTGCCGCACTCGCCCAACGTCCGCCCGTCGAACCCGATGATCGCCGAGTGCCCGAAGTAAGAATAAACCCCGTCGAACCCGGCCGCGTTCGCCACCGCCACATAGACGTTATTGGCCCACGCCATCGACTTCGACATCTGGATCTGCTGTTCCTTGGCCGGATACATATACCCCTGGCACCGCACGATCAGCTCCGCCCCCTTCATCGCGCAATCCCGCCAGATCTCCGGATAATTGCCGTCGTCGCAGATGATCAGGCTCACCTTCAGCCCCTTCGGACCCTCCGACACATACGTGCAGTTCCCCGGATACCACCCCTCGATCGGCACCCAAGGCATGATCTTCCGGTACTTCTGAACCACCTCCCCCTTGTCGTTCATCAGGATCAGCGTGTTGTACGGCGCCTTGTGCGGATGCTCCTCATGCCGCTCCCCGGTCAGCGAGAACACCCCCCAGACCTTCGCCTTCCGGCAGGCCTCGGCAAAGATCTCCGTCTCGTCCCCCGGGCAAGACGACGCCGTCGCATACATCTCCGCACTGTCGTACATGATCCCGTGCGTCGAGTATTCCGGGAAAATAACCAGATCCATCCCCGGCAACCCGGTCTTCATCCCCACCAGCATGTCCGCGATCTTCTGCGCGTTCTCCAGCACCTCCGCCTTCGTATGCAGCCGCGGCATCTTGTAGTTCACCACCGCCACGCCGACCGTATCTTTGCTACTTGAAATATCCCCGTGCAGCATTGTCCCTACTCCCTGGTTAGACCGCCATGTGCCGATGCACCACCGCATCGGTCAGCTCCGCCATGTCTCCTTCCGCCACCACCCGCCCCTTCTCCATCATGGCGAAGTGCTGCCCGGCCCGGCGCGCAAAAGCGACATTCTGCTCCACCAGCACCACCGTCATCCCAGCCTCCCGGTTGAGCCGCACGATGATGCCCTCGATCTCCTCGACGATGCTCGGCTGGATCCCCTCCGTCGGCTCATCGAGCAACAACACGCTCGGCTCCGCCGCCAGCGCCCGCGCGATCGCCAACTGCTGCTGCTGCCCCCCCGACAACACCCCCCCAGGCCGCTCGAGGTTCTCCATCAGATAAGGGAACAGCGCCGGCACCAAATCCGGAATGACCCGCTTCCGGTCCCGCCGAGCGAACGCCCCCATCAGGATGTTCTCCCGAATGGAAAAATCCGGAATGATCTCCCGCCCCTGCGGCACGTAAGCGATCCCCGCCCGCGCCCGCCGATGTGCCGGCAACCGGGTAATATCGTCGCCGCGCAGCCGGATCACCCCACTGACCCGCTCCATCAACCCGATCAGCGTTTTCAGCAGCGTGGTCTTCCCCACCCCGTTCCGCCCCAGCACCGCCGTGATCTGCCCCGCCGGCACATTGACAGAAACCTGGTGCAGCGCGTGGCTCCGTCCGTAGAACGCATCCACCCCGGCCAGCGACAGCATCAATGGATCCCCTTCGATCCCAGATACGCCGCCCGCACCCGCGGGTCCGTCTCGATCGCCGCCATGTCCCCTTCGGCCAGCACCTGCCCCAGATGCATCACCGTGATCGTCTGCGCGATCTCCCGCACGAACGCCATGTCATGCTCCACCACGACGATGGTGTGGCTCCCCCGCAGCCCCTTGATGATATCCGCCGTCCGCCGCGTCTCCGCCGCCGTCATCCCCGCCGTCGGCTCGTCCAGCAGCAGCACCTTCGGGTCCTGCATCACCAGCAAGCCCAGCTCCAGCCACTGCGTCTGCCCATGGCTCAAATTGCCCGCCAGCGTCTCCGCCTCGTCCGCCAGCCCGATCAGCTCCAGCACCTCCCGCAGCCGCCGCGTCATCCCCCGCGCCATCCCGAACCGCAGATTGGCGAACACGCCCGGGCTTCCGGCACGCTCGCCACCTCGAGGTTCCGCCGCACGCTCAGCTCCCGGAACACGCTCGGGATCTGGAATTTTCGTCCAATTCCCGCCCGCGCGATCGCCGGCTCCTCCCAGTTGGTTATCTCCATGTCCCCCAGGTGCACCCGCCCCTGCGTGCTCTTGGTCTTGCCCGAGATCAGGTCCATCAGCGTCGTCTTGCCGGCGCCATTGGCCCCCAGCAGCACCCGCAGCTCCCCCTCCTCGACGATCAGCGACACCCCGTCCACCGCCTTGAACCCGGCAAACGCCACCCCCAACCCATCGACCGTCAAAGCCGCCGTCACGGCCCCGGCTCCGTCGCCGGCACCACCGAAGCATCCCGACGCCGTACTCCAAACCGCGCCAGCGCCCGGTCCGCGACATCGCTCGCCAGCCCCGCCACCCCCCGCGGCAAGTACAGCACCGACAGCACGAAAATCAGCCCGATCATCGCCCGCCACGCCTGCACCAGCGCCTGCGTCTCGCTCGCCCGCGCCTCGATGATGTTGATCCCAATCGCCCCGATGCAGGCGCCCAGCAGCGACCCGCGCCCGCCGACCGCCGCCCACACCACCATCGTGATCGAGAACGACAGGTCCATGAACGTCGGCGACGCGAACTGCGCCACCACCACGTACAGCATCCCCGCCACCCCGGCGATGCCGGCCGATACGGCAAAGAAGAACACCTGGTACACCGGCACGTCGAAGCCCAGGTACCGCGCCCGGTTCTGGTCGTCCCGGATCGCCTGCAGAATCAGCCCGGCCCGCGTCTCGACCAGCATCCGCGCGCCGATCAGCACCAACGCCAACGTCCCCGCGACCACGTAGTAGGTGACGACCTCATAGGGGTCGAGGTCCACGCCGAACACCACCAAATCCCCGAGGTCCGTCAGCCCGTTGAACCCGTTCGTCACCGGCTGCGCGTCGATCACCATCAGCCGCACCAGCAGCACCAGCGCCAGCATGATGATCGACACGAACACGCCCGAGATCCGCTTGCGGAACATCACCCAGCCGATCCCCAGCGCCACCAGCACCGGCACCAGCAGCGACATCCCGACCCCGAACCACTGCTCCTGGAACGGCGTCCACAGGAACGAGCCATGGTTGATGCAGCACAGATCCGTCTTGGCGCCCGGCTCGGCGTTCCAAAGCATGAAGTCCGGCACCGGCGTCGCCGACCCCTGCTGCAAGCTGGTCGGGCTCGCGAGCTTCATCGACATCGCCATCATGTAGGCGCCGGCCCGAAGAACAGTCCCTGCCCCAGATTGAGGATGCCGCGCATACCCCCAGGACAGTGCGATCGCGACGCCCAGCATGCCCATAGACCAGGAACTTGGCGATCCGGTTGAGCCAGAACTCCTCGAGCACCAGCGGCGCGCACAGGATCAGCACGATGAACAGCGCATAAGCGCCGTAGTCGAGCGCCCGCTTGCCCCGCCATCGCTCAACGCCCCTTCTGCGCGAACAAGCCCGCGCGGCCGGGTCATGATCACCACCACGACAAAGGCGAACACCACCGCCCGGGCCATGATGTCGTTCGACACATAAGCCGTGATGCCGTTGACCTGCCCCAGCAAGCCCGCCGAGAACACCGAGCCCAGCAGGCTGCCGACGCCGCCCACCACCACCACCAGGAACGCCGTCCACCACCATCGGCGTGCCCATGTCGGGAAACACCGTCTTGAAGCCCGACATCATCACGCCCGCGACCCCGGCGAGCCCGGAGCCGTAGGCGAACGTCAGCGCATTGACCCGCTGCACGTCGATGCCGCAAGCCGCCGCCATCGACGGGTTGCGCATGATCGCGCGGATCTGGATGCCGAGCGTGGTGCGATACATCAGCAGCCACGTAACCAGTGTCAGCACCAGCGTGACGCCGATGATGAAGCTGCGGAATGCGTTGATCTCCACCCCACCCAGACGGATGGCCCCGGTCAGCGCCTCCGGCACGCTCACGTTCTGCAGCCCGGGACCAAGCCCCGGGATATGCAAGCCGAAGAACGAAAAGCCGAGCTCCAGCCGAACCGCCTGCTGCAGCAGGATCGCCACCCCCCAGGTGGCGAGCAGCGTATCGAGCAGCCGGCCATACAGCCGGCGCACCACGATCCGCTCGATCGCGAACCCAACCAGCGCCGTCACGATAAAGGCAAGCGGCATCGCGGCAAGGATGTTGAGGTGAAGATAAAGCCCGGTCATCACGGTCGTGTAGGCGCCCAGCATGACCATCTCGCCATGCGCCATGTTGATCACGCCCATGGCCCCGTAGGTGATCGCCAGCCCCAGCGCCACCAGCAGCAGCACCGAGGCCAGGCTCAGGCCGATGAACACGACCTCGAACATCGGTCGGCCGCTCCGCCCGTCAGCCTTTCAGCTTGGCGGTATCGAGGCCCTTGCCGGTGCAGAACAGATTGCTTGTCCGTTTCGCCATAGGCGACATAGGGCAGCGGCTCCACCGGCTCCTTGTAGGCATCGATGATCTTGCCCTGCCCGTCCGCCTGCCACTGCGCGATGCGCGGCGTGAGCTAGGTGTGCAGGTTCTCCGGCTCGATCTTCACGTGCCCGCCCGGCGCGTCGAACTCCTGGCCCCATCAGCGCATTGCGGATCGCGATCGGCATCGCTTCCTTGGCCTTCTCCACGGCCTGCGCCCACAGGAACACCTGGAAATAGGACGACTCCAGGGCGTGGTGCGTCACCGCCTTCGGGTCCTTGGCGAACTTGCGGTAGCGCTCGACGAAGGCCTTGTTGGCGTCGGTGTCGATCGCCATGAAATACGGAAACGACGTGTAGCTGCCGACCGCATATTCGGGGCCCATCGCGGCGATCTCGATCTCCGAGGTCACGGTCGCGCAGATCGGCAGCTTGTCCTGGCTCAGCCCCTGGTTCTTGAACTCGCGGTAGAACGCCACGACCGAGTCGCCCACGACGTTGGACAGCACGACGTCGCAGCCCGAGCTCTTGATCTTGTTGACCATCGACCCCCACTCGGAATGGCCGAGCTCGAGGTATTCGTCGGCGACCACTCGCCGCCGTTCTGCTCAATCAGGATCTTGCAGACCTTGGCCATCTCGCGCGGGTAGATGTAGTTTGAGCCGACGATGAAGAACTTCTTCTTGCCGAGGGTCTTGATGATCCACGGAATGAAGTTGGAAAGCTGCTGGTTCGGCACCGCGCCGGTGTAGACGACGTTCTTCGAGCACTCGAAGCCTTCGTAATAGGTCGGGTAGAAATACATGGCTCTGCCGCCGCTCGAACACCGGCAGCACCGCCTTGCGGCTCGCCGAGGTGTAGGAGCCGAACACCGACGGCACCTTGTCCTGGATGACGAGCTTGGACGCCTTCTCGTTGTAACGTCTTCGGATCGGACGCACCGTCCTCCACGATCGGTTCGATCTGCTTGCCCATCACGCCGCCCTTGGCGTTGATCTCGCGAGATCGCCATCATGCGTCGCGTCCGACAACGACTTCTCGATGATCGACAGGCCGCCGGTCAGCGAGAACAGCACGCCCACCTTGATCGTATCGGCGGCAAATGCGGTGCGCTGGAAGAAGTATGGCGCGGCGAGAGCGCCTGCCACACCCAACCGCAACGTCGTCCGCCGTGTCGTGCCCGTGGTCGTGTCAGATGCGCCCATTGCATGCGTCCAATCATTCGAGGGGAACGGAAGCCGGGCATAAAAAAAGCCCGTAGATCTCCATCGGGAAATAACGGGCCACATGGCCTCGCCTCGGCAACATCGTTGGTGCCTAGGCTCTCTCGGCGGGCCTTAGCCCGGTCGGAAATTCAGCTTAGGCGTCGCCCGGCCGAAAGTTCAAGAGCTCGTTCGCGTTGATGATGCTGTCCGCCATGTCTTCCATGCTGATCCGCTTGCTCATCGCCTGCTTACGGATGTTCTGGTAGGCGGCCTCCTCGGTGAGGTTGTGCGCAGCCATCAGGATGGACTTGGCGCGCTGGATGCGCTGCAGGCCGACCAGCTTGCGCTCCAGCTTCTGCGTCCGCCGCGCCGCCTCTTCCTGCAGGGTCCAAAGGCTTCGGGCGACGACGAGCTGCGTCAACAAACCGAACGGCCGCACCGGCCGGTCGATCACCGCATGCACCCCGGTCTCGAGCACCAGCTGCAGGATCGACGGGTTCTCGTAGCTCACGACGCCGATCAGCGTGGGCGGGCGTTCATTGCTGCGCAGCAGGCGACGGAGCGGGTCGCGGCTGTCATGGTCGATCGACACGATCGCCACATCGGCCGCGGTTCCGAGCGCCGGCGGGATCGGCCAGGCGGTGGTGACGGTGCAGCCGATCCGCCGCAGGTGCTCGACGAGGCTGACCCCCTCGCCGTCGGGCGGGTGGATCACCACCACCCGAAGCCCGTGCAGGTCGCGTAGAATCTGGATCGGCACGACCGCCCGGACCTAAATGCTCACGCCTCGGCCCCCGAACTCAGGCCACCAGACCAGTCGTCGAGCCGCTGCGTGACACGGTACGGGTCCGGTTTGACCCAGGTTTCGGCGTCATCGACGACGACGAAGTTCTTGCGCTCGTCCAGCCGTGCCAGCCGCGGCCAGAGATACGTGTGGTTGTTGTCGCGATCGATCCGCACCCGGCCCTGCGGCGCATCGAAATCGCAGTCGAGCAGTGCCGCGTGCACCAGGTCCGGGTCGTCGCTGCCGGCACGCCCGATCGCATCGGCTGCCAAGAACACCTGGAAATAAGCCGCCTCGGCCGCGGCCGGCACCGGGGCCTCGCTCCCGAACCGGCGTCGATAGGCGGCAACGAATGCCTTTGCCGCCGGGGTTTGGAGATTGTCGAAGAACGGCGACGCGGTGATGTGTCCGCAAGCCGCCGCCGCCGTCATCTCCGCTACCTCGGCCTCGCTGGTCGTCAGGCTGGCAATCGGCATCGTGGCGGAATCGAACCCGGCTTCGGCATAGGCGTCGTAGAACATCGCCGTGCCCTGGCCGACGATGGTCGAGAAGATCACGTCGGGCTTGCTGCGCCCGATTTCGCGGATCGCCTTGGCGAAGTCGGCGCGCCTTGGCGTGACGGGGACATAAACCTCATCCAAGACCTTGCCGCCGGCCTGGCGCACCAAGTCCGTCATGATCCGGTTCGACTCGTAGGGGTAGACGTAGTTCGAGCCAACCAGAAAAAAATTCCGGCCATAGTTGTTGAACAGATATCGGGCGAGCTGCAATGAATTCTGGTTCGGCGCGGCGCCGGTGTAGATGCAGCGTTTCGAATACTCGAAGCCCTCGTATAACGTTGGGTAAAACAACAGGCCACGGCTCGCCTCCACCAGCGGCAGGACCGCCTTGCGGGTGCTCGACATGTAGCAACCGAAGATCAGCCGGATGCGGTCCCGCTGCAGTAGACGGTCGGCGCAAGCGGCGAACTGCTTCGGATCCGACGCCGGGTCGTAGTTCACCGGCTCGATCTGCCGGCCGGCGATGCCGCCCGCCTGATTGATCTGCTCGATGGCCAGGACCGAAGCGTTGAGCTGCGTCGTCTCGACCGCCGCAGTGACGCCGGTCTGCGAACAAAGAAGGCCAAAGCGCCAACTCTCGCTCACCAAGACGTTGCCCGGCGGCCATTCCGCCTCGAGGTTCCGCTACGGCCATCGAAGCTTCGCAAATCGTTTCCTTCATCGCACGGGAGTGTTGCTGATGATCCCGGCAGCCGTGCCGGATCGATCAGGACGTCTCGCATAAGCAAGCACGTTCCGAAGTAACGCAAGCGTCTACGCCCGGCCATTCGGTGCTGAACCTGGAACGCGGGTTCGTGCCAGGCAATCAGCCCAGCTTCCCGACCGCCGCATAGGCAGTCCGGCCTGCCAGGCCTCCCAGGGCGAACCCGGACACCTCCTTGCGCGTGACCGCCACCTCCATCTGCTGCAGCAGGATGACGAAGGGGTCGCGCTCCCGCGCGTCATGCTGCAGCTGCCGATAATTCTCGAGCCGCTCTCGCGCATCCGTCTCCCGCGCGTTGGCCGCCACCCGTTCGCTCAACCCGGCATCGCGCCAATTGTTGCGCCACGCCAGGCTGCGCAACGTCGCCGCGTCGGAGTTGTCCGGGTTGACGCAAAATGCCTGTGCGTTCGAGTTCGGGTCGTAATAGTCCGAGCCCCAATACAGGATGTAGGCCTGATGTTGCCGGGCGCGGGTTTTGGTAATGACCTGCCGCTGATCCCCGGGCAGCAGGCTCACCCGGATACCCGCTTCGCCCAGATTGGCCTGCACCGCCTGCGCCACCTCGGCGTAGGGCGAAATGGCCGGGTGATCGATCACCAGGTCGAACCCGTTCGGCAGCCCGGCCTCGGCCAGCAACGCACGAGCGCGGCTGACATCCTTGAAATATTTCGCTCCGGTCAGCACCCCCGGCATGCCATCCGGCAGAAAGCTCTGATGCACCTTCCAGGTTTGCGGCACCAACCCACGCTGGATGCCGTCGTAATCCACCGCCCACTTGATCGCTTCCCGAACGGCAGGCTTGGCGAGCGGCGGATAGCTCTGGTTGAGGCCCATGAACATCAGGATCGACCGCTCGCGCGCCACCTGCAGCAGGCCCGCCGGCAACGCCCGGAGCTGGTCGGAGCTCAGGTTGCGGGCAATATCGGCGTCGCCCTGCTGCAGCAGCAACAGTTGTGCGGCCGGTTCCGCGACGTGACGGGTGAACACCCGGCTGATCGCACCGGACGCGGGATGCCGGGGATTGCGGTCCAGCACCACCGACTTCGTTCGCACGCCAGCTCCGGAGCGTCCATGGACCCGATCCCGCGCTGTTGTGCCGCAACCACGCATTGCCGAGGTCGCCATCCACGGCGTGCGACAGGACTTGGTCGCGCTCGACCACGCTGGCCACGTTCGCCGTCAAGCAGGCGAGCACGAAGCTGGGCGCCTGACGATCCGCCATCCGCAACAGCACCGTGCGTTGGCCGTCGGTGGTGATCCGGTGCTCGACATTGTCCGGAGTGAACCCGAACTGCCCCAGGATGAAGGCCGGCGACTTATTCAGCCGAACCGCGCGTTGCAGCGAGAACACCACGTCGTCCGCGGTCACCGGCCGCCCGGACGCAAATACGGCGTCGGTCCGCATAACGAACGCATGGGTCAGCCCGTCCTCGCTGACCGACCAGCGTTCGGCCAGTTCGCCCTGCATCCGGCCGAGATCCTGCGGATCGGGGATGAGCAGCTTTTCGTAGAGATTGCTGACGACCTCGCCGCCCGAGGCCTCGAAGCTCTCATGCGGATCGAGGCTGGTGATGTCGTCGATCTGCTTGGCGATGACCAGCACGTCGGGAGCGGTGGCCGCCCGAAGCGGCGTTGCGGCGACAACCATGGGTGCGGCCAGCAGGGTTCGGCGGTTCAGCATTGCTTTGCTCCAAGTCTCGTGGCGCGACCTGGCCGAAGCAATGATTGGACCATCCGGGCTCCCGGCATCCTGATCGCAGGGCCGCCCTTTGACGCCGGGCGGCAGCACGTTACGATCTGTCCGCCGCCTTGGAGGACCGCCGTGATCCTTGTCGAACGCGTCCTGGGCAGCCGGCTCGACCCATCGCTGTCACAGCAGCTGCACGACCTCGACCACCACGGCCGGATCGACACGCTGACCCTGGCCCCGGCCGAACTGGCTCGCCGCCGGTTCCGCGCGACGACCACCGCCGGCCAGGACGTGGCGATCGCCTTGCCGCGCGACCAGCCGCTCTACGATGGCGCCGTCCTGCTGCTCGAACCCGGCCATGCGCTCGTCGTTCGGGTGCAGGGGCAGCGTTGGCTGCTTCTGCAGCCGCACGGCGTGAGCGATGCCGTGGCGCTCGGCTACCATGCCGGCAACCTGCACTGGCGGGTGCGCTTCGAGGGCGACGCGCTGCTCGTGGCATTGGAGGCGCCGGTTGACGACTATCTCGCCCGGCTCCGCCCCCTGCTCGACGAGCGCCGCGTCACGACGTCGGTCATCGAAGGCGAGTGATGCACGCTCTGCTCGCGACGCTGTGGCAGAGCGACTCCGCCTTCCCGAGCGGCGGCTTTGCGTTCTCCAACGGGCTCGAGGGGGCGGCGGCGCTCGACCCGCCGCTCGACCGCGCCAAGCTGGCCGCGGTGCTCGCGGCGACGCTGCGCTTCCGCTGGGCCACCGCCGACCGCCTCGCGCTGCTGCATGCGTTCCACGCCGGCGACCTGGCGCGGATCGGCGCGATCGACCGCGCCTTCGAGGCCGCCACCGTCCCGGAGCCGTTCCGCACGGGGTCGCGGCGCAACGGTGGCGCGCTGCTGATCGCGCATGCCAAGCTCGGGACGCCGGGCGCCGCCGAGTATCGGGCGGCGATCGCCGGGGGTGAGGCGTTGGGCCACCTGCCGGTCGTGCAGGGCTGGCTGTGGCGGCGTTGCGGGCTGGATGCGGCGTCGGCCGTCGCGGCCTCGGCCTATACGGTGGCAGCCGGCCTGGTGAACGCCGCCGTGCGGCTCGGCAGCGTCGGCGCGATCGAGGCGCAGCGGGCGCTGGCCGACGCGCTGCGCCAGGTCGATCTCGGCGCCGAGTTCGACCCCGCCTCCGCCCTGCAATTTGCCAGCATGACCCCCTGGCTAGACGTCGCCGCCATCCGCCATAGTCGTTCCAACCTACGCCTGTTCTCCAGTTAGCGGGTTTGGGGCCGCTGGCCCCAACAGGGTCCAGGGGCAGCGCCCCTGGCCTTCGAAGAAGGATCGTCGACCATGCTGCTGACGCCCACCGAACTGGAACGGCTGACGATCTTCACCGCCGCCGAACTCGCCCGCAAGCGGCGCGCGCGCGGGCTGCCGGCTGAACCACCCGGAAGCGATCGCCCTCATCACCGACGAGATCCTCGAGGGCGCACGCGACGGCCGCTCGGTGGCCGAGCTGATGAGCCTGGGCTCCACCATCCTGTCCGCCGACGACGTCATGCCCGGGCGTGCCGGCGATGATCCCGATCCTGCAGGTCGAGGGCGTGTTCCCCGACGGCACCAAGCTGGTGACCGTGCACGAGCCGGTTCGCCCGCTCGAGGGCGGCGCTGCCGATCCGCTCGAACCCGGCGCGCTCGTCATCGGCGACGAGGCGGGCGAGATCGAGATCAACGCCGGCCGGCGCCGGGTCATGCTGGAGGCGGTCAACACCGGCGACCGCCCGGTGCAGATCGGCTCGCACTACCATTTCTTCGAGGTCAACAAGGCGCATGCAGTTCGACCGCGCCCGTGCGTTCGGCATGCACCTCGACATCCCCGCCGGAACGGCGGTGCGGTTCGAGCCGGGCCAGGCGAAGCAGGTGACGCTGGTGGCCTATGGCGGGCAGGGCGTGGTGACCGGCTTCCACGGCCTGAACGAGGGGCCGCTCGACGACGCCGCCCGCGATGCGGCGCTGGCGCGGGCCCGCGCGGCCGGCTTCCGGGGCGCCTGACGATGCGCATGTCCCGCCGGCACTATGCCGAGCTGTACGGCCCCACCGTCGGCGACGGCGTTCCGCCTCGGCGACACCTCGCTGGTCGCCATCGTCGAGCGGGACTTCACCAGCTACGGCGACGAGTGCCTGCATGGCGGCGGCAAGACGCTGCGCGACGGCGCCGGGCTCGCCGCCGGTGTCACCAGCGCGCAGGGCGCGCTCGACCTGCTGCTGTGCAACGTGGTGGTGATCGACGCCGTGCTCGGCGTCGTGAAGTGCGATCTGGGCGTGAAGGATGGCCGCATCGTCGGCATCGGCAAGGCCGGCAACCCCGCGGTCATGGACGGCGTGGATCCGCGCCTGATCGTCTCGTCCGGCACCACGGTGCGGGATTGCGAGGGCCTGATCGCCACCGCAGGCGCGCATCGACGTGCATGTCCATTTCGATTCGCGCCGCGCTCCCCGAGCACGCGATCGCCAGCGGCATCACCACCATGCTCGGCGGCTCGCTGGGGCCGATCACCGTCGGCATCGATTCCGGCGGCCCGTTCAACACCGGCAAGATGCTGCAGGCGGCCGAAGCCTGGCCGATCAACTTCGGCTTCCTGGGCCGCGGCAACTCGCATAAGCCGGCGTCGCTGGTCGAGCAGATGGAAACCGGCTGCCTCGGCCTCAAGCTGCACGAGGATTGGGGCTCCATGCCCGGCCGCGATCGATTGCTGCCTGCGCGTGGCCGACGACTTGGACTTCCAGGTGCAGCTCCACACCGACACGCTGAACGAGAGCGGCTTCGTGGAGGACACGCTGGCGGCGATCGGCGGCCGCACCATCCACATGTATCACACCGAGGGCGCCGGCGGCGGCCACGCGCCCGACATCATCCGGGTCGCCGGCATCGCCCACTGCCTGCCGTCGTCCACCAACCCGACCAACCCCTACACGGTGAACACCTTCGACGAGCACCTCGACATGACGATGGTGTGCCATCACCTGAACCCCGCGCTGCCCGAGGACGTCGCCTTCGCCGAAAGCCGCATCCGGCCGCAAACGATCGCCGCCGAGGACGTGCTGCACGACATCGGCGCCATCTCGATGCTGGGCTCCGACAGCCAGGGCATGGGGCGCATCCACGAGGTGATCTGCCGCACCTGGCAGCTCGCGTCGAAGATGAAGGATCAGCGCGGCGCCCTGCCCGAGGAGCAGCCGGGCCGCGGCGACAACGCGCGCATCCGCCGCTACATCGCCAAGTACACGGTCAACGCCGCCCGCACGTTCGGCATCGCCGAGCACGTCGGCTCGCTCGAGGACGGCAAGCTCGCCGATATCGTCGTCTGGCGCCCCGCCTTCTTCGGCATCAAGCCGGAGCTGGTGATCAAGGGCGGCTTCATCGCCTGGGGTGCGATGGGCGACTCCGCGGCCTCGCTGATGACCTGCGAGCCGGTGCTGCTGCGCCCGCAATGGGGCGCCTTCGGCCGCGCCGCCCCGGCCTTGTCGGCCTGCTTCGTGCACCCGGCCGCCATCGCCGCCGGGCTCGGCCGCTCGCTTGGCCTGTCGAAGGCGCTTGCTGCCGGCGCACGGCACCAGGGGCCTGCGCAAATCCGACATGCTGTGGAACGACGCGCTGCCCGACATCCGCGTCGATCCGCAGACCTTCGAGGTGTTCGTCGACGGCGCGCTCGCCACCTGCGAGCCGGCCGCGCAGCTGCCGCTCGCGCAGCGCTACATGCTGCGCTGACCGGCATGACCGCGGCGCGCATCGGCATCGGCGGACCGGTCGGCTCCGGCAAGACCGCGCTGATCGAACGGCTGATCCCGGTGCTGCACCGGCGCGGCGTCGACCTCGCCGTCGTCACCAACGACCTCGTCACGCAGGAGGACGCCGAGCGGGTGCGGCGCTCCGGGCTGATCGACCCGGCGCGCGTCCTCGCCGTCGAGGCCGGCGCCTGCCCGCACACCGTCATCCGCGAGGACCCGACGCTCAACATCGCCGCCGGCGACGCGCTCGAGGCACGCTTCCCCGGCCTGCAGCTCATCGTCTTCGAGTCCGGCGGCGACAACCTGGCGTCCACCTTCTCGCTCGATCTGGTGGATTGGTGGATCTTCGTCATCGACGTGGCCGGCGGCGACGACATCCCGCGCAAGCGCGGCCCCGGCATCCTGCGCAGCGACTTGCTGGTGGTGAACAAGACCGACCTCGCGCCGCATGTCGGCGTCGACCTCCCGCGCATGCTGGCCGAGGCCGACAGCGTGCGCGGCGGCCGGCCGATCCTCGCCACCAATCTGCGCCGGGGCGAAGGCGTGGACGCCGTGGCGGATGCGATCGGGCACGCCGTCCTGTTCGCCGCTTGATGCTCGATGCCGCGGCGGGCGGCGGCCAGCCGGACCGTTTGCGCAAGCCTCCGCTTCGCCCATGGCGGCGGCCGCACCTTCCTGCAGCGCCAGCACGTCCCCTACCCGTTCCACATTACCCTGCCGCACCGTCTCGACCCCGAGCGTTGCGGCCCTCATCCTGCAATCGGCCTCGGGCGGCCTCTACTGCGGCGACCGGCTCGCGCTCGACATCGCCGCCGGCGCCGGCGCGCGGGCCTGGATAACGAGCCAGGCCGCCACCGTCGTTCATGCGGCGGCCGGCATCTCCGTCCGCACCCGGCTCGAAGCCGCGTCCGGCGCCGTCTTGGCACTGGCCACCGACCCCTACATCCTGTTCCCCGGAACGGCACTGTCGGTGCAGACCGACGTTCTGCTCGGACCCGGCGCGACCGTCGTCCTCGCCGAAGGGTTCGCCAGCCATGACCCGGCCGAAGCGGGCCGCCCGTTCACCCGCCTCGCCACCCGCTGCCGCGTGCTGGACGGGGAGCGGGTCCTGGTGGACGAGGCCGGGGCGATCGGCGGCGACGCCTTCCTCGGCCCCGCATCGCCGCTCGGGCCCCATCGCGCGATGGGGACGGTGATGCTGCTGGGCGCGGCCGCGCTCGACGCCGCCGCAATCGAGCGGGCGCTGGATGTGCTCGGCGTGCTGGGCGGGGTCACGGCGCTGCCGAACGCCGCGGGCACCTGCGTCCGCCTGCTCGCGGGGACCGGCGGCACCCTCGCCCGCGGCCTGGACGCCGTCAGCGCGGCAGCCTTCACCGCGGCGTTCGGCGGTAAGCCACCGGCACGACGGCGATGACGCGGAAACTTTGCCGTTGCTCCTCCCCGCGTCCCCGGCTGGTATGGGCGGGTTCACGGAGGACGCAGCGCATGTGCGGGATTGTCGGCCTGTTCCTGAAGCGGCCAGGCCTCGAGAAGCAGCTCGGCGCCCTGCTTGCGACCATGCTCGGAACCATGCGCGACCGCGGCCCCGACAGCGCCGGCTTCGCCGTCTATGGCGCCGACACCGGCGACACCAAGGTCACGGTGCGCGGCCCAGGCCTCGAGGCGCTGGCGGCCGAGCTCGACGTCGCCGCCGACCTGCGCGGCACCCATGCCGTGCTGCACGTGCCGCCGGCGCGGCTCGGCGGCGGTGCACGAGGCGCTGGCACGGCACCCCGAGATCAGCATCGTCGGCGAAGGCCGGCGCATGGAGCTCTACAAGGAAGTCGGCCTGCCCGCCGACGTCGCGAGCCGGTTCGGCCTGCCCGGCATGGCCGGCACCCACGGCGTCGGCCACACCCGCATGGCGACCGAGAGCGCCGTCACCACCGACGGCGCCCACCCCTACACCACCGGGCCCGACCAATGCCTGGTGCACAACGGCAGCCTGTCGAACCACAACGCGCTGCGCCGCAAGCTGGTGCGCGAGGGCTTCGTGTTCGAGACCGAGAACGACACCGAGGTCGCGGCCGCCTACCTGTCGTGGCGGATGCGCGAGGGCGACAGCCTCGAGGCGGCGCTGCGACGCCGGGCTCGGCGACCTCGACGGGTTCTACACCTTCGTGGTCGGCACCCGCACCGGGTTCGCCGTGCTGCGCGACCCGATCTGCTGCAAGCCGGCGGTGATGGCCGAAACCGACGATTGGGTCGCGTTCGGCAGCGAATACCGCGCGCTGGTCGACCTGCCGGGCATCGACCATGCCCGCGTCTGGGAGCCGGAGCCGGCCCGCGTCTACGCCTGGGAACGCGCGGCGTGACCAACGGCGTGACCGACGAGACGTTCGACCTCGCCCATGCCAGCGGTCCGCGACTTGAACGGCGCCCTGCATGCGCTCGGCGTCGACACCAACCGCACGCAGTGGCGCGTGCTGAACCCGCGCGGCAGCCACGCGCTCGCGGTCGGCCTCGACGGCGCCAGTTCGGATCGAGATCGCCGGCCATGCCGGTTATTACTGCGCCGGCATGAACAAGCGCGCGACCGTCGTCATCGAGGGCAACGCCGGCAACGGCGTCGCCGAGAACATGATGTCGGGCCGGGTCGAGGTGCGCGGCGACGCCAGTGCGGCGGCCGGGGCGACCGCGCATGGCGGCCTGCTGGTGATCGCGGCAACGCCGCCGCCCGCTGCGGCATCAGCATGAAGGGCGTCGACATCGTGGTCGGCGGCAGCGTCGGCCACATGAGCGCCTTCATGGCGCAGGCCGGCACGCTGACGGTGCTGGGCGACGCCGGCGAAAGCCTCGGCGACAGCATCTACGAGGCGCAGCTGTTCGTGCGCGGCAGCGTCGCCAGCCTGGGCGCCGATTGCGTGGAGAAGCCGATGCGCGACGCGCACCTGCGCCGCGCTGCGCGACCGGCTCGAGGCGGCCGGGTTCGACGGCGTCGATGCCGCCGAGTTCCGCCGCTACGGCTCGGCCCGGCGCCTCTATCATTTCCACGTCGACAACGCCGGCGAGTATTGATGACCCTCCGCCCCCACCCGCGCGAAAGCGCCACCTTCGACCGCGCGACGCTGGCCGAAATCCGCCGCGCCGCCGCCACCGGCATCTACGACATCCGCGGCTACGGCGCGAAGCGCCCGCTGCCGCATTTCGACGACCTGCTGTTCCTCGGCGCCAGCATGAGCCGCTACCCGCTCGAAGGCTATCGCGAGCGCTGCGGCACCGACGTCGTGCTCGGCGCACGCCACGCCAAGCAGCCCGATCACGCTGAAGATCCCGATCACCATCGCCGGCATGAGCTTCGGCAGCCTGTCCGCGCAGGCCAAGGAGGCGCTCGGCCGCGGCGCCAGCATCGCCGGCACCAGCACCACCACCGGCGACGGCGGCATGACGCCGGAGGAGCGGCAATCGTCGCAAACCCTGGTCTACCAATACCTGCCGAGCCGCTACGGCATGAACCCCGACGACCTGCGCGCCGCCGACGCGATCGAGATCGTCGTCGGCCAGGGCGCCAAGCCCGGCGGCGGCGGCATGCTGCTGGGCCAGAAGATCACCGACCGCGTCGCCGCCATGCGCACCCTGCCGCCCGGCATCGACCAGCGCAGCGCCAGCCGCCACCCCGACTGGACCGGTCCCGACGACCTGGAGATCAAGATCCTCGAGCTGCGCGAGATCACCGACTGGCAGAAGCCGATCTACGTCAAGGTCGGCGCGTCGCGCCCCTATTACGACGTAGCGCTGGCGGTGAAGTCCGGCGCCGACGTCGTCGTGCTCGACGGCATGCAGGGCGGCACCGCGGCGACCCAGACCGTGTTCATCGAGAACGTCGGCCTGCCGATCCTGGCCGCCATCCGCCCGGCGGTGCAGGCGCTGCAGGACCTCGGCCTGCATCGCGAGGTGCAGCTGATCGTCTCGGGCGGCATCCGCAACGGCGCCGACGTCGCCAAGGCGCTGGCGCTCGGCGCCGACGCGGTCAGCATCGGCACCGCGGCGCTGGCCGCGCTCGGTGACAACGACCCGGCTTACGAAGCCGAATACGCGGCACTCGGCACCCATGCCGGCGCCTACGACGCCTGGCACGAAGGCCGCGACCCCGCCGGCATCACCACGCAGGACCCCGCACTCGCCGCCCGGCTCGACCCGGTGCTCGGCGGACGGCGCCTGGCCAACTACCTCGCCGTGCTCACGCTGGAAGCGCAGACCATCGCCCGCGCCTGCGGCAAGAGCCACCTGCACAACCTCGAACCGGAGGATCTCGTGGCCCTCACCGTCGAAGCCGCCGCCATGGCCCGCGTGCCGCTGGCGGGCACGGATTGGATCCCCGGCCAGAAAGGCGGCGCATGACTACGCTCTCGGAGACCGCACGAGAGCGCGGCATCCGCTACTTCCTGATCGCCTACACCGACCTGTTCGGCGTCCTGCGGGCGAAGCTGGTGCCGGCCAGCGCAATCGACGGCATGGCCGGGACGGCGCCGGGTTCGCCGGCTTCGCGACCTGGTTCGACATGAGCCCGGCCGACCCCGACGTGCTCGCCATCCCCGACCCCGCCAGCCTGATCCAACTACCGTGGAAGCCCGAGGTCGGCTGGATGGCGGCGACGCCCACCATGGAGGGTCACGAGGTCGAGCAGGCGCCGCGCAACGTGCTGCGCCGGGTGATCGCCGCCGGCGAGGCCCAGGGACTGGAGATGCGCACCGGCGTCGAGCCCGAGTTCTTCCTGATCCAGCCCGACGGCCACGCCATCGCCGACGGCGCCGACCTGCAAGCCAAGCCCTGCTACGACCAGCTCACCCTGATGCGCCGCTACGACGTGATCGCCGAGATCGCCGACGCCATGGCGACGCTCGGATGGGAGCCGTATCAGAACGACCACGAGGACGCCAACGGCCAGTACGAGATGAACTGGGCCTATGCCCCGGCCCTGGTCACCGCCGACCGCCACGTGTTCTTCAAGTACATGGTCCGCAGCATTGCCGAACGGCACGGCATGCGCGCGACCTTCATGCCGAAGCCGTTCGCCCGACCTGACCGGCTCCGGCTGCCACGCACATATCTCCCTGTGGCAGGGCGGCGCCAACGTCTTCGCCGGCGACGACGCGCTCGGCCTGTCACCGGTGGCGCACCACTTCCTCGGCGGCCTCATGGCGCATGCCGAGGCGCTGTGCGCGCTGACCAACCCGGCGGTCAACAGCTACAAGCGGATCAACGCGCCGGTGACGGCCTCGGGCGCCACATGGTCGCCGAGCACCGTCAGCTGGGGCGGCAACAACCGCACCCACATGGTCCGCGTGCCCGGCCCCGGGCGCATGGAATATCGGCTCGCCGACGGGGCCGCGAACCCTTATCTGCTGCAGGCCGGGCTGCTGGCGGCCGGGCTCGACGGCATCGCGGCGCAGCGCGACCCGGGCAAGCGGCTCGACCTCGACATGTACGTCGCCGGCCATGCGATCGAGGGCGCCCGCCGCCTGCCGCTCAACCTGCTCGACGCGATCCGCGCCTTGCAGGCCTGCGCGCCGCTGCATGAGGCGCTCGGCGCCGCGTTCATGGCCTCCTACGTCAAGCTGAAGCTTCAGGACTGGGACGCCTACTCCCGCCATCTCACGCAGTGGGAACGCGACACCACGCTCGATTGCTGACCCGCCCTCCTCGGCCGCTAACTCGCCAGCAACTCCTTCAGCTTGCCGTCGATGAAGGCCACGTCGACCGGATTGGTGCCGGGGCCGCCCGCGAAATGGCCCCAGATCGACGGAACCGGGACGAGTTCCGCGTTGGGCATGTGCGCGACCTCGTTCGCGCTGTCCTCGGGCGGGAAGTAGAGGTCGGTCTGGCCCGGCATGACGTAGGCCTTGGCGGTGATCGCGCCCAACGCCTTCTTGAAGTCGCCGTGATACAGCTCGTTGGCGCTGATGTCGCCATGCTGCCAGGTCCAGAGCATTGCGAGCAGGTTGTTGGCATCTTTCGGCAAGAAGAAGCCTTCCCAGAAAGCGACCAGGAAGTCTTCCAGCGATGAATAGCCGAGAGTCTTGAGGTCGAGCTCTTCCCGGTAAAAGGCTTGGCTGAACCCCCAGCCGGCATAAACCCGCGCCATCGCGCGCAGCCCGGTTTCGGGCTTTGTCTTGTACCAGCCGCCGGCGAACGCCGCGTCGGCGGTGAGCGCCGCCTTGACGCCCTCGAGGAAGACGAAATTGTGCCGCGAGCACTTGGCCGAGCCGCAGAACGGTGCGATCCGCTCCACCATGTCCGGGAACAGCGCGCCCCAGTGGAAGGTCTGCAGCGCGCCCATCGACCAGCCGGTGACCATGCGGATCCGCTCGATGCCGAACTTCTCCGTCACCAGGCGATGCTGCGCACGCACGTTGTCGGTGGCGGTGACGCGCGGAAAGCGCGGGCCGTTATAGGGCTCCGGCGTGTTGCTCGGCGATGACGAGAGGCCGTTGCCGAGCATGTTGGGAATGATGACGAACTGCGTTGCCGGGTCGAGCGCCATGCCGGCGCCGACCAGCCACTCGTTGGCGTCGTGCTGGCCCGAGTACCAAGTGGGGTAGACGATGACGTTATCCTTGGCCGGGCTCAGCGTGCCGAACGTCTTGTAGGCGAGCTTGCAGTCGCGGATCGTCGCCCCGTTCTGGAGCACCAGGTTGCCGAGCTCGTAGATCTCGTAATCCATCGCTTGTTCTCCCGGAAAATGGCAAGGCGCGCATCCTGACAGCTCAGGCCGTCAAGTGCAGCGTCCGCATGGCGAGCGCCGTCGCGGAGGCACGGTTCTCGACCTGCAGCTTGTGGAACACCTGCTCGAGGTGCTTGTTCACCGTCCGCGGGCTGAGGCCCAGGATGTCGGCGATGTCGCGGTTCGACTTGCCCCGGCTGAGCCAGAGCAGAACCTCCGCCTCGCGGCCCGTCAGGCCCAACGCGTTGCCCAGGACTGCCTCCTCGCTGCGCGCCGGCGAGACGCGCAGCAGCAGCTCGTCCGGCCCGACCTGGCCGAGATACGACAAACGCGTCGGGCGGTCGTTGCCGGGACCGAGGTTGACCGTCAGGTCCGGCCGCGGATCCAACCGCTGGGCGCAGGCGAGCAGCCAACTCAGGCTTTCGGCTGGCAGCTCGCGAACGGGGCCGCTTGCCCCGTCGCCCAGCAACTGGCTCGCCTGGGGCGTGCACCAGCGAACGCGCCCGGTGCGGTCCACCGCCAGCAGGAAACGCCCGGCCGTGTCGAGCGCGAGATGGGCGCTGCGGGTCAGACGGGCGGTCGCGAGGTGCACGCCGACCCGCGCCACCACCTCGTCCGGCGCGACCGGCTTGCCGACATAGTCCACGCCGCCGGCCGCCAGCCCCTGCAGCACGTGCTCGGTTTCCGTCAGCCCGGTCATGAACACGACCGGAATGGCGGCAAGCGGCGGCGTCTGTTTCATGCGGCGGCAGGTCTCGAACCCGTCCAGCCCCGGCATGATCGCATCCATCAGCACGATGTTGGGCGAGATGCGCTCCATCAGCGCCAGGGCCGCCGTGCCGGACTGCGCCACGAGCACCGTGTAGCCCGCCTCCTCCAGCGCCTCGTTCAGCATGCCGAGCGTGGCCGGGCTGTCGTCCACGACCAGCACCACCTCGCGCGTGGCGGTCATGGCGTTCACGGCCCGGGATCCGGGCCGAGCGCGTCCATGAACGCCTTGATCTGGAATTGCGACACCAGGCCACGCAGCTTCGCCACGGTATGCCGGTGATCGGGCGCCGCCCGCTCGATCGCGTCGAGCCGGGCATGGATCGCGCGCACGTAGCCGATCGAGCCGAGCTCGATCAGCGCGCGCGTATCGGCCGGCTGCAACGGCCCGGCAGCAACCAAGGCGTGGTCGGCGGCGCCCGGATCCGGTTCAGGCACCGTCCACTCGAGCCGCAGCAGGTCGCTGATACGGCGGAGCAGGTCGGCGATGCCGATCGGCTTGGCGAGCACGTCGTCGTGGAATTGCTGCTCCGCCGCCTGGCGCTGCAGCTCGGCGGCGTTGGCCGAGATGACGATGATGACCAGGCGCTCGAACCCGCTCGCGCGCAGCCGTTCCGCAACTTGCCAGCCGTTCGGGCCGGGCATCGATATGTCCACCAGCAGCAGGTCGGGCTGGCACTCGGCCGCGACCCGCAGGCATTCCTCGCCGTCGGACGCGGTGAACACGACGAAGCCGAGCGGTGACAGCAGGTCCTGCAGCAGGCCGCGATGCACCGGGTCGTCGTCGGCGACCAGCACCGTCAGCCGCCGCCCGGCGTAGCCCAACACGCGGCTTTCGATCGGCGCCGGGCGTTGCGGTTGCAGCGCCTCGGACAGGCGCAGGCGCACCACGAAGCGGCTGCCGGCCCCGGGTGTGCTGGTGACCGTCAGCTCGCCGCCCATGATCTGGGTCAGCAGCTTGGTGATCGTGAGCCCCAGCCCGATGCCCGGCGTCGGCGCGACGGCGGCGCGCTCGCCGCCGACCCGCACGAACGGCTCGAAGATGCGGTTCAGGTCCGCGGGCTGCGATGCCGATGCCGGTGTCGGCGACCTCGAACTCGGCGACCTCGCTGCGCCAGCGCAGGCCGAAGCGGACCTCGCCGGCACCGGTGAACTTCACCGCGTTGGACAGCAGGTTGATCAGGATCTGCCGCAGCCGCCGCTCGTCGGTGTAGACGACGTCCGGCAGCCGGCCGAAGCTCGAGAACACGAAGCCGATGCCGCGTTGCTCGGCCTGCAGGCGGAACATGTTGACGAGCTGCTGCAGGAACTCGCCGAGCCGGACCTCGTCGCGATAGACCTCGATCCGCCCGGCCTCGATCTTGGAGATGTCGAGCAATCCCTCGATCAGCCCGGCCATGTGATCGCCGCTGTGGCGGATGATGCGGATGTGCTCGCGCCGCGCCGGGGCTGATGGCGAGGTCCCGCTCCAGCAGCTGCGCGTAGCCGAGGATGGCGTTCAGCGGCGAACGCAGCTCGTGGCTGATGCCGACGACGAAGCGGGTTTTCGCGAGGTTGGCGGCCTCGGCGACCTCCTTGGCCTTCTGCAGTTGCGCGTCGGTGCGCTTGTGCGCGGCGATCTCGGCCAGCAGCAGGTCGGTCTGGCGGCGGGTCTCCTGCTGCGCCACGCCGCGGCTTTCCTGCACCAGCGCCAGCAGCCAGGCCAGCACGCCCGCGACCGGCACCAGGATCAGGAACGCGGTCCAGAACGCCTGCGCGAGGGCCTGCCGCTCGGCCGGTATCGCGGCGGCCATGTGCCCATAGATCGCCACCAGCACGGCGCCGAGAACCGCACTCAGCAGCACAACCATGCCGGTCCAGCGCCCGAGTGGCCCGGCCAGCCGGGCCCGCAGCGGCGCCGGCATCCAGGCCGCCGTGGCGCCGAGCACCTGCTGCGAGATGCGGGCGTGCGGCTTGCAGGCGTCGCGGCAGCGGGCGTCGAGCGTGCAGCACAGCGAGCAGATCGCCCCGGCATAAGCCGGGCAGTAGGCCATGTCCTCGGGCTCGAACGGGTTCTCGCAGATGCTGCAGGCGATCGTCGCTTGCCGCGCCCAATGCGACCGCGGCTTGCGCGCCAGGTAGTAGCGGCCGTCCGTCGCCCAGGCGATCACCGGGGCCGCGGCGAAGGCGGTCGCGAAGGCGACGAACGGGGAAAAAGCCTCCGCCACCGGGCCGGCGGCCCCGGAGGCGGCGAGCGCGCCGGCGCCCACCGCCAGCAGCATGGCGCCGCAGCCGACCGGGTTGATGTCGTAGAGATGCGCCCGCTTGAACTCGATATGCGCCGGGCTGAAGCCGAGCGGCTTGTTGACCACGAGGTCCGCCACCAGCGCACCCACCCAGGCGGCGGCAACCGCGGAATACAGCACCAGCGTGTGCTCGATCGCCTGATAGATACCGAGCTCCATCAGCAGCAGGGCGATGGCGATGTTGAACACCAGCCACACCACCCGGCCCGGGTGGCTGTGGGTCAGGCGGGAAAAGAAATTCGACCAGCCGATCGACCCGGCATAGGCGTTGGTCATGTTGATCTTGAGCTGCGAGATCACGACGAAGCAGCCGGTCAACGCCAGCGCCCCGGTCGGCGACTGCACCACGTGCCCGAACGCCACCCGGTACATGGTGTTCGGCTGGGTCGCGAGCCACGGCGCCACCCCGGACGCGACCGCGAGGCAGGCCAGGAACGACCCGGCCAGCAGCTTGGCAAGTCCGATCACGATCCAGCCGGGGCCGCCGGCGAGCATCGCCGCCCACCAGGCCGGGTTAGCGACATTCGACCGGCGCGGCGGTAGGAAGCGCAAGTAGTCCACCTGCTCGCCGACCTGGGCGACCAGCGAGAACACCACCGACGCGGCGGCGCCGAACAGCACCAGGTTGAACGTGCCGTCGGCGCCCGGCGCGATTCCGGGATAGCGCGTCCAGTCCTGCAACGCGCCGTGGACATTCCAGGCGATCACCACGAACGGCAGCAGTTGCAGCCCGATCCAGAGCGGCTGTGACCAGAGCTGCAGCCGGCTGATGAAGGTGATGCCGTGCGTCACCAGCGGCACCACCGCGATCGAGCACAGCACGAAGCCGATTGGCGGCGGGATGCCGAAGCAGGCCTCGAGCATGGCGGCGAGGATGACCGCCTCGATGGCGAAGAAGATGAAGGTGAACGAGGCGTAGATCAGCGAGGTGATCGTCGAGCCGATATAGCCGAACCCGGCGCCACGGGTCAGCAGGTCGATATCGACCCCGTCGCGCGCGGCATAGAAGCTGATCGGGATGCTGGTCGCGAAGATCAGCGCGCTGACCAGCACGATGGCGGCGACCGCGTTGGTGAAGCCGTAGCCGATGGTGACGGTGCCGCCGATTGCCTCCAGCGCCAGGAACGAGATGCCGCCGAGTGCGGTGTTGGCGACGCGGAACGGCGACCAGCGCCGCGCCGCCTTCGCCGTGAAGCGCAGCGCGTAGTCCTCCAGGGTCTGGTTGGCGACCCATTGGTTGTATTCGCGCCGGACGCGCACGATCCGCTGCCGCGCTGCCATTCTCGGTGTCGCACCTTCCGTGAGTGCGCCCGTATCGTTCCGGGCGCACGTCCGCACAGTGTGCGCTGCAACATGACCGGGCGGCCATACGTCATTTGCCGTATTCCATTGTGCTCCGGTTGCGACCGAGGCTGCGGTCCATCGAACATCGTTCCGGGGGCCCGCACATGTCTGACGACGCATCGAACGCACCGCTTTCGCCACGCCGCCGCCGACTGCTGCAAGGCTTGGCCGCCCTGCCCGCCGCGGCCCTGCTGCCGCGCGGCGCGAGTGCCGCCGGGCCGGCCACGTCCGCCGTCAACACCACCGGCCTGGCCGTCACCGACGATGCGGTCACGGTCGGGATCCTGCATTCCGTCACCGGCACCATGGCCATCAGCGAGACCGGCTCGGTCGAGGCGGAGAAGCTGGCGATCTCGCAGATCAACGCCTCGGGCGGCGTGCTGGGGCGGCAGATCAAAATCATCCAGGAGGACGGCGCCAGCGACTGGCCGAACTTCGCCGAGAAGGCCAAGAAGCTGCTGGCCAGCGACCATTGCGCCGCCGTGTTCGGCTGCTGGACGTCGGCGTCGCGCAAGGCGGTGCTGCCGGTGTTCGAGCAGTATAACGGGATGCTCTACTACCCCACCTTCTACGAGGGCCTCGAGCAGTCGAAGAACGTCATCTACACCGGCCAGGAGGCGACGCAGCAGATCATCGCCGGGCTCGACTGGGTAAACAAGACCAAGTCGAGCAAAACGTTCTACCTGCTCGGCTCCGACTACATCTGGCCGCGCACGTCGAACAAGATCGCCCGCAAGCACATCGAGAACCACCTCACCGGCTGCAAGGTGGTGGGCGAGGACTACTTCCCGCTCGGGCACACGCAGTTCAACTCGGTGATCAACAAGATCAAGCTGTCCAAGCCGGACGTGATCTACGCCATCATCGTCGGCGGCTCGAACGTCGCGTTCTACAAGCAGCTGAAGGCCGCCGGCGTCGACCTCAGCAAGCAGACGCTGCTGACGATCTCGGTGACCGAAGACGAGATCGGCGGCATCGGCGGCGAGAACATCGCCGGCGCGTTGGCGTGCATGAAGTATTTCGAAAGCCTCGACAACTCCAACAACAAGGAGTTCGTCGCCGACTTCAAGAAGATGTACGGCGACAAATCCGTCATCGGCGACGTGACGCAGGCGGCTTATCTCGGTCCTTGGCTGTGGAAGCTGACGGCGGAGAAGGCGGGCAGCTTCGACATCGACAAGATCGCCGCGTCGTCGCCGGGCATCGAGTTCAAGGGCGCGCCGGAGGGCTACGTGCGCATCCACGAGAACCACCACCTCTGGAGCAAGACCCGCGTCGGCAAGGCGCTGCTGAACGGCCAGTACGAGGTGATCTACGAGACCGCGCAGCTCGTCGAGCCCGACCCGTTCCCGAAGGGCTACCAGTAACACCAGGGGCGTCGCCCCTGGACCCCAGCAAAGGCAGTGCCTTTGCAATCCAATTGATGCGGGTCTGGGGGCGCCGCCCCCAGCGGGTCAAGGGCGGAGCCCTTGCAAGGAGAACAGTATGTTTGCCGGATACTCCTTAGGCGACATCGGCTCGATCATGGCGATGCAAGGCTTCGCCGGGCTGATCCTGTTCTCCGTTTTCGTGCTGATGGCGCTCGGCCTGGCCGTGATCTTCGGCCAGATGGGCGTCATCAACATGGCGCATGGCGAGTTCATGATCCTCGGCGCCTACGTCACCTTCCTCACCTCGAAGCTGTTCACGACCTACTTGCCGGCGGCGTTCGGCATCTACTTCTTCGTCGCCATCGTGCTCGCCTTCATCGTCGCCGGCGCGCTGGGGATGCTGGTCGAGCGGGTGCTGATCTCGCGCCTCTACAAGCGCCCGCTCGACACCCTGCTCGCCACCTGGGGGCTGAGCCTCATCCTGCAGCAGGTGTATCGCTCGGCGTTCGGCGCGCGCGAGGTCGGCGTCGACCAGCCGGACTGGATGATGGGCGCGACCAACCTCACCGACACGATCCAGATCCCGATCAACGGGCTGATCGTGATGGCGCTGACGACCGTCATCTCGGTTGCGGTCTACTGGCTGATCTTCCGCATGGGCTGGGGCAAGCAGGTGCGCGCCGTGATGGCCAACCGGGCGATGGCGAGTGCCGTCGGCATCGACACCGAGCGGGTGGACCGCGTCACGTTCGGCATCGGCTGCGGCATCGCCGGGCGTGGCGGGCAGCGCCTTCACCATGATCGGCTCCACGAGCCCGACCGCCGGGCAGCTCTACATCGTCGACACCTTCCTGATCGTGGTGTTCGGCGGCGCGGCCAGCCTCGCCGGCACCATCGCGTCCGCCTTCACCATCAGCCAGGCGCGCTCGACGCTCGAGTTCTTCCTCAGCGGCTCGATGGCGCAGGTGATCGTGCTGCTGGCGGTGATCGGCATCCTGATGATCCGGCCGCAGGGCTTGTTCGTCCTCAAAGTCCGGCGCTGAGGGGCTTGCCATGAACTTCCTCACCCGCAAGGACGTGCTCTGGATCGGCGTGCTGGCGCTGGTGCTGCTGGTGGTGCTGCCGCTGGGGCTGGAGACGTTCCGGCTCAACCTGTTCGGCAAGTATCTCACCTACGGCTTCGTCGTGCTCGGCCTGGTGCTGTGCTGGGGCGACGCGGGCATCCTGAGCCTGGGCCAAGGCGTGTTCTTCGGGCTCGGCGGCTACTGCATGGCGATGTTCCTCAAGCTCGAGGCGTCGACGCCGGAGAACACCAAGATCCAGAGCACGCCGGGCATCCCGGACTTCATGGACTGGAACCAGATCACGGAGCTGCCGCTGTTCTGGCAGCCGTTCCACAACCTGACCGTTCACCTTGCTGGCGGTGGTGCTGGTGCCGGCTTTGCTGGCGTTCGTGATCGGCATCGCGATGTTCACCCGCCGGGTCGGCGGCACCTACTTCGCCATCATCACCCAGGCCTTCGCGGCGATCCTGACCATCCTCATCATCGGCCAGCAGGGCTATACCGGCGGCGTCAACGGCATCACCGACCTGCGCACCCTGCTGGGTTGGGACATCCGCACCGACCACGCGAAGAACATCCTGTACTTCGTCAACGTCGGCCTGCTGCTGGGCAGCGTGCTGCTCGCCCAGTTCGTCCGGCGCAGCAAGCTCGGGCGCATCCTGGTGGCGATGCGCGACAAGGAGGACCGGGTGCGGTTCTCCGGCTACAACGTCGCGCATTTCAAGGTGTTCGTGTTCTGCTTCGCCGCCGCGCTGGCCGGGATCGGCGGCGCGATGTTCACGCTGCAGGTCGGGTTCATGTCGCCGTCCTTCGTCGGCATCGTGCCGTCGATCGAGATGGTGATCTACTGCGCCGTCGGCGGCCGCACCTCGCTGCTGGGCGCCATCTACGGCGCGCTGCTGGTGTGCTGCGGCGCGCGCCAGCTTCTCCGAGGCGGCGCCGGAGCTGTGGCTGCTCGCGATGGGCTCGCTGTTCATCCTGGTGGTGGTCGCGTTCCCGAACGGGCTCGCCGGCATCTACCGCCGCCACATCGACCCGCTGCTGGACCGGGTGCTGCCGAAGCGCGCGCGGCCGGGCGCCGACCATCGCCTCGGTCGAGAGCCCGGCGCACGCCGCCTCGGTCGCGGAATAGGAGCGCGGCCATGGACGCGAACACGGACTACCTGCTCGTCGGTCGAGGGGCTGACCGTCTCCTTCGACGGCTTCCGCGCGGTGGACGACCTGTCGTTCTACCTCGACCGCAACGAGATCCGGGTCATCATCGGCCCCAACGGCGCCGGCAAGACCACGGTGCTCGACCTGATCTGCGGCCGCACCAAGGCCACCGCCGGCTCGGTCAGCTTCAAGGGCCAGGAGCTGACTGCGGATGCGGAGCACGAGATCGTCCGCGCCGGGGTCGGGCGCAAGTTCCAGACGCCGTCGATCTACGAGGACCTGACGGTGTTCGAGAACCTCGAGATCTCCTACCCGCGCGGCCGCTCGGTGTTCGGCGCGCTCGCCTTCCGGCGCGACGCCGCGGTGCGCGAGCGGGTGGAGGAGGTCGCGCACGACATCTTCCTCCCGACCACCTGGACGACATGGCCGAGTATCTGAGCCACGGCCAGAAGCAGTGGCTCGAGATCGGCATGCTGCTGATCCAGGACCCGGCGCTGCTGATGCTCGACGAACCCGTCGCCGGCATGAGCGTGAGCGAGCGCAAGAAGACCGCCGAGCTGCTGCACCGGGTCATCCAGGACCGCTCGGTGCTGGTGATCGAGCACGACATGGGCTTCGTCGAGGAGATCGCCCACAAGGTGACGGTGCTGCACCAGGGCCGCGTGCATCTCGGAGGGCTCGGTCGCGCACGTCAAGGCCGACCCCAAGGTCGTGGAGGTCTATCTTGGCCACTGAAACGCTGCTCCGCGACCGCCTGATCGTGCGCGGCCTGCGCGCCGGCTATGGCCAGAGCGAGGTGCTGCACGGCCTGGACTTCAAGGTCGGCGCCGGCGGAGATCGTCGTCGTCGTCGGCCGCAACGGCATGGGCAAGAGCACGCTGATGAAGTCGCTGATCGGCATGATCCCGGCCAAGGCCGGCACGATCGACGCTGGACGGCACCGACCTCGCCGCCGCTGAAGAGCCACCAGCGCGTCGCCAAGCGGCATCGCCTTCGTGCCGCAGGGCCGGATGATCTTCCCGGCGATGACGGTGCAGGAGAACATCGAGACCGGGCTGTTCGTGCATGGCGGCCGCAAGGTCCCGCCCGACATCTACACGCTGTTCCCGGTGCTGCAGGAGATGCGCGCCCGCCGCGGCGGCAACCTGTCCGGCGGCCAGCAGCAGCAGCTCGCCATCGCCCGGGCGCTGGCGACCAACCCGAAGGTGCTGCTGCTGGACGAGCCGACCGAGGGCATCCAGCCGTCGATCATCCTGGAGCTCGGCGCGCACGCTGCGGCGCATCCGCGACGAGCGCGGCCTGAGCATCGTCTGCTCCGAGCAGGTGCTGAGCTTCGCGCTCGACGATCGCCGACCGGGTGCTGGTGCTGGAGGGCGGCACGGATCGTCCATGAGGACGCCCGCGCCGACGTCGATCAGGAGAAGGTCGCCCGCTACCTGGCCGTCTAGATTTCACCGAACGGGAAAGCAGACCCATGACGGAAACACTCATCAAGGTCGACCTGTCGCAGTCCGCTTACGAGAACGACATGATCCACAACCGCTGGCATCCCGACATCCCGATGGTGGCGACGGTCAAGCCCGGCCAGGACTTCATCATCGAGTGCTACGACTGGACCGGCGGCTTCATCAAGAACGACAACGACGCCGCCGACGTGCGCGACATCGACCTCAGCATCGTGCATTTCCTGAGCGGCCCGGTCGGCGTCGAGGGCGCCGAGCCGGGCGACCTGCTGGTGGTCGATTTCCTCGATATCGGCGCGTTCCCGCACAATGCCTGGGGCTTCAACGGGTTCTTCTCCAAGAAGAACGGCGGCGGTTTCCTGACCGACCATTTCCCGCAGGCGCAGAAGTCGATCTGGGACTTCCACGGCATGTTCACCTCGTCGCGGCATGTGCCGGGCGTGAAGTTCGCCGGCCTGATCCACCCCGGGCTGATCGGCTGCCTGCCGGACCCGAAGCTGCTGGAGACGTGGAACCGGCGCGAGACCGGGCTGATCGCCACCAACCCGACCCGCGTGCCGCCGCTGGCCAACGCGCCGTTCGCGCCCACCGCGCATATGGGCCGGCTGAAGGGCGAGGCGCGCGACGCCGCGGCCGCCACCGGCGCGCGCACGGTGCCGCCGCGCGAGCACGGCGGCAACTGCGACATCAAGGACCTGTCGCGCGGCGCGAAGGTGTATTTCCCGGTCTATGTGCCCGGCGCCGGGCTCTCGATGGGCGACCTGCATTTCAGCCAGGGCGACGGCGAGATCACCTTCTGCGGCGCCATCGAGATGCCGGGCTGGATCCACCTCAAGGTCGAGCTGATCAAGGGCGGCATGGCCAAGTACGGCATCAAGAACCCGATCTTCAAGCCGAGCGTGATCAAGCCGAACTACACCGACTACCTGATCTTCGAAGGCATCTCGGTCGATGAGAGCCGGCGAGCAGCACTACCTCGACGTCAACGTCGCCTACCGCCAGGCGTGCCTCAACGCGATCGAATACATGAAGAAGTTCGGCTACTCGCGGCGCGCAGGCCTACTCGATCCTGGGCACGGCGCCGGTGCAGGGGCACATCAGCGGCGTGGTGGACATCCCCAACTCCTGCGCGACGCTGTGGCTGCCGACGGAGATCTTCGACTTCGACATCAACCCGGGTGCGGACGGCCCCAGCGGCGGCATCAAGGGCGGCGTCGACATGCCGCTGGCGCCGGACCTGTAGACATGCCGGTCTACGACTACCTGTGCGAGGCGTGCGGCCCGTTCACGGCGCTGCGGCCCGATGGCGGAGTTCCAGGCGCCGCACCCCTGCGCGGAGTGCGGCGAGCCGGCGCGGCGGGCGATGCTGACGGCGCCGGCGTTCTCCGGCCTGGACGGCGCGGCCGCGCCGGGCCAGCGCGACCAACGAGCGCAGCGCCAACGCACCCTCACCGCGGCCAAGCGCCACCCGGCCTCGTGCGGCTGCTGCAAGCCGAGCTCCTCGACGCTGAAGGCCGACGCCGTCGCAAAGGGCTTTCCATCCCGGCGGCCCTGGATGATCAGCCACTGACGTCTCGGTGGTAAAGACCTGACGGAAAGCCGAGGACGTGGCTCGTTCATTCGGCCTGCTGGCGGAGCACCTGCAGCAGCACGCTCGCTCCGGCGGCGGCGTCGCTCTCGCTCATGTCCTCCCGCTCGCTGTGGCTGACGCCGTCCTTGCACGGGACGAAGATCATCTGGCTGCGGCAGAACGCGGCCATGCGGATCGCGTCGTGGCCGGCGCGGCTGCGCAGCCGCATCGTCCCATAACCGAGCTCGGCAGCGGCTCGCTCGACGGCGGCACCGAGCGCCGGGTCGAAATCGATCGCCGGGCGGACCGGGGCGGGTTCGACCTCGATCCGGGTCCCGGTCTGCCTGGCCACGCGCACGGCAGCGGCCGCAATGGCGGCGCGCATGGCCTCGATGCCATCGCCGGAAGGGTGGGTCGCGGAGAACGACACACGGACGTGATGCGGGATGTTGATGCGGTTGTTCGGCAGCACCTCGAGAGCGGCGATGCCCGCCGACCCGGCGGGAGCGTGGGCGCGGCCGATCTGCTCGGCTTCCGTGATGAGGGCGGCGGCGGCCACCAGGGCGTTGCGGCGCTGGTGCATGGGGGTGGCCTGGGCGTGGCCGTTCTCGCCCCAGCAATCGATAAGGAGGAACAGGTTGTTCTCGGTGCCCTCCACCACCCCGATGGTTTTGCCGGCGTGCTGCAGGCGATCGCCCTGCTCGATATGCAGTTCCAGGTAGCAATGGGCCGCCGACGGACCGGCGCCCGTCCGAGAAAGCCGATCCGCCGCAACTCCTCGCCGACCCGGCGGCCGGCGCGGTCCGCAGCCGCATGCGCCTCTTCTAGCGTCAACACACCCGCGTGCACGGCGGCGCCCATCAGGCCGGGGGCGAAGCGGGCGCCTTCCTCGTTCGTCCAGTTCACGATGACCACCGGGCGGCGGGTTCGGACCGCGGCGCGGTCCAACGCACGGACGCACTCCAAGGCGGCGAGCACGCCGAGCGGGCCGTCGAACTTGCCGCCGGGCTGTTGGGTGTCCAGGTGGCTGCCGAGGAGGATCGGCGGCAGGGCCGGGTCGAGGCCCTCGCGCCGGGCGAACATGTTGCCCATCGCGTCGATCGTGAGCCGCAAGCCCGGCCTGCCGGCACCAATGGGCGAACAGATGGCGCCCAGCGGCGTCCGCATCCGTCAGGGCCAGCCGGTCGCAGCCGCCATGCGGCAAGGCACCGATGCTGGCCAGGGTCATGAGGTCGGACCAGAGGCGGGCGGCCTCTATCGTGGGTTCGGACATGAAGCCGACGGTGCCCGGTGAGGTGCGGCGGAGCAAGCGGCAGAGCACCGCGAATGTTGGCAGTGTTGAGCTGCGCTCGCTGCCACTGTTCACTTCGGGCGAGATAAATCACGACCGAGCCTCTCGACGACGTCGACCGAGCGCTGCAACGGTTGGCCTGGAAGCAAGGAGAACGTCGATGCCGATGGAAGACGACGAGCTGTTCCGCCTCGTGCGCGAAACCCTGTTCACCGCCGTGATCGGCGACGTGATGGATGCCGCCGGCCTCACGCGGCAGTTTCTGCCGCAGACCATCCGCGCCCTGCAGCCGGACATGGTCGTGGTCGGCCGGGCCATGACCGTGCTGGAGGCGGATTGCGCCGGCGAGCAGGTCGGTCACTCCGGCCGGCCCGAGCCGTTCGGCCTGATGTTCCGTGCCCTGGACCAGCTGCACCCGAACGAGGTTTACGTCGCCGCCGGCGGCTCGCTGCGGTACGCCTTCTGGGGCGGCCTGATGAGCACGCGCGCGAAGGCGCTGGGAGCCTCGGGCGCCGTGCTGGGCGGCTGCCATCGGGACACGCGGGAGATCCTCGGGCTCGGCTTCCCGGTGTTCTCGACCGGCGCCTATGCCCAGGATCAACGGCTGCGCGGCCGGGTGGTCGACTACCGCTGCCGGGTCGAGTTCGACAACGCGGCGGTCGTCGACAGCGGCGACCTTATCGTCGGCGACCTCGATGGTGTACTGGTGGTGCCAGCCGCCCACGTGCACGACGTCATCCAGGCTGCCGTCGCGAAGGTGCAGGGCGAGGACCGGGTCCGGGCCATGCTCGGCCGCGGCATGACAACGGAGGCGATCTTCGCGGAAACCGGCATCATGTAGCCCGTGTTGTGAGACGCATGCAACGATAAGAACCGCCAAGGGAACCGCCGATGCCGATGACACTGTCCTCCGCCCACATCCTGCCCGCAGACGGCGCCGCCGGCAGCCTCGCGGGCCGGGTTTGGCGGCCCGACCGCGCCGCGCCCGCCGTTGTCGCCGTGCGCGACGGCGGCGTATTCGACGTGTCCCACACGTTTCCCACCATGACCGACCTGACCGAAACCGCGGACCCTGCGGCTGCCCTCGGCGCCGTTCCGGGCGAGTTCATCGGCGCGCTCGATCCGATCATCGCCAACACGGCGCGTGCGACCCGGAACGTCGGCCAGCCCTGGCTGCTTGCGCCGATCGACCTGCATGTGATCAAGGCGGCCGGCGTCACCTTCCCGCTGTCCATGCTGGAACG
Source organism: uncultured Alphaproteobacteria bacterium (assembly GCA_963792675.1). Classification (GTDB taxonomy): domain Bacteria; phylum Pseudomonadota; class Alphaproteobacteria; order Acetobacterales; family Acetobacteraceae; genus JBBROS01. The sequence goes on along the minus strand of CAWBWT010000002.1, from coordinate 1,069,086 downwards.
GGTCATCGAGGAGCGGGCCAAAGGTGACCCGGGCGCCGCCGCCGGCATCCGCGCCGAAATCGGCGCCGTGGTCGGCGGCAACCTGCAGCAGCTCAAACCCGGCTCGCCCGAGGCGGCCCGGGTGAAGGCCTTGCTGATCGAGCAAGGGTTGTGGAGCCAATACCTCGAGGTCGGCATCGGACCCGATGCCGAGATCTTCACCAAGGCGCCGATCCTGTCCGCGGTCGGCACCGGGATGGAGGCGGGCCTGCATCCCGGCTCGTCGTGGAACAATCCGGAGCCGGAGGTGGTCCTGGTGGTCGCCTCGACCGGAGCGATCGTCGGCGCCACCCTGGGCAACGATGTGAACCTGCGCGACTTCGAAGGCCGGTCGGCGCTGCTGCTCAGCAAGGCCAAGGACAACAATGCGTCCTGCGCCATCGGTCCGTTGATCCGGCTGTTCGACGCCACCCTGTCGCTGGACGACGTGCGCGCCATGGACGTGTCGCTGCTGGTCGAGGGCGAGGATGGCTTCACCATGGAAGGCAGCTCCTCGCTGGGCCTGATCAGCCGCGACCCGGCCGACCTCGTCGCGCAGATGCTGAACGCGAACCACCAATATCCCGACGGCGCCGTGCTGTTCCTGGGCACGATGTTCGCACCGGTGAAAGATCGCGGCGCTCCCGGCCAGGGCTTTACGCACAAGCCCGGCGACGTCGTGACGGTCGCCACGCCGAAGCTGGGCCGCCTCGTGAACACGATGCGCACGAGCGATGCCTGCGAGCCCTGGACCTACGGTGTGCGCCATTTGCTGCGCGAGTGCCTCCTCTGTCTAACCGAGGGTGGCCGATGCAGCCAGGCCCGAGGATGCAATCGAGGAGGCACGCAGAAAGTCGCCTTGGGCTCGTTCGTGGAGCCTGCCTGGTAAGGCGATCGACACCGCGCTGGTGGTGACGGGCGCCGCGTCCGGGATTGGGCGCGGGATCGCCCAGGCGATCGCCGCCGAGGGCGCGCGCGTGGTGATCAGCGACCTGCCAGGCGAGGCCGGCGAGGCGCTGGCCCGCGAGATCGGCGCCACCTTCATTGCGGCAGATCTGTCTGACCGCACAGGCCGCGGCCGCGTTGTTCCAGGCCGCCCGGGCCGAGCTCGGGTCGGTGTCCGTCTTGGTCCACAGCGCATGCCCCAAGCGACGGGAGGACCAGACCGTTCTGGCCGTGACCGAGGCGCAGTGGGATGAGATGATCGATGTCGGGCTGCGCTCCGGTTTCGTGCTGGGCCAAGCGGCCGCGGCGCACATGGTCGAGCACGGCATTCGCGGCCGGATGCTGTTCATCACCTCGCTGCACGCCTACACGCCACGCAACTTGCCGCATTACAGCGCCGGCAAGGCCGGGCAGACCATGCTGGTCCGTGAGCTCGCCCGTGCGCTTGGGCAGCATGGCATTCGAGTGAACGCCATCGCGCCCGGCGCCGTTTTGGGCGGCGGCTTCCAAGGGGACGAAGCAGCCTTGAGCGCCGCCATCCCGATGGGCCGCACTGGCCGCCCGGAGGACGTTGCAGGCATGGCGTTGGCGCTGCTGAGCGACCGGTTCTCCCGATACGTCACGGGCACGACGGTGGACGTCGATGGCGGGCTGGCACTCTACAACTGGATTCCGTTCGCCGCCTCGGGCGGCTGACATCCCCCGTCCGAAAACCGACCGCTCGTGCGCGGCGCATACGTGTCCCGAAGGCCGGCTTCAGGACAGCTGCTTCACTCTGCCGCGGACGCCGTGCGACCATCCTCTTTCGGCTCGAGACGGGGCTGCGCCAGGGCGATGAACTGGTTCTCGGGCCGGGCCAACCCCAGGTTCTCTCGAAGCGTCGTGCCCGCGTAGTCCCGGCGCAAAAGCCCTCGCTCCCTCAGGATCGGCGCGACCAGATCCGCGAACAGGCGCAGCTGACCAGGCTGCGACTCGATGAGCATGAACCCGTCGCACGCCTCCTGGTCGATCCACGCCTGCATTTCGTCGGCAATGTCCTCGGGCGTGCCCACGAAGGCGTCCTTGGGGAAGCCGAAGCGCATCACGAACTGACGGACCGTGAGCAACTCGTCGCGCGCGACGCGAAGCATCTGCATCATGTTGCCCTTGAACCCCTCGGCGAGGCTTTCGATCGCGCGCAGCGGGAACGGGTCGTCCAAGCCATACTTGCGCAGATCGAAGCCGTGAAACGAACCGCTGAGGTAGTTGATCGCTCCCTGCAACCCGATGGTCTCCCGGCGCGCGACCTGAACCGCCCGAGCCGCTTCCCGCGTCGGCGCGATGAGCGGCGCGCAGGAGGGGAGGAGTGAGACCGACTCCGGTGTGCGCCCGCACTCGACCGCCTTCGCCTTCAGCTTGCGGTAGAACTCCTGGTTCACTTCCATGCCGTACGCATTGGTGGTGAAGACGCAATCGGCATAGCGCGCCGCGAACGCCAGGCCTTCGTCCGACGCCGTCGCCGTGAACACGATCGGCCGCCCCTGCCGCGACCGATGCAGGTTCAGCGGCCCTTTCGATTCGAAATACTTTCCTTTGTGGTTCAGCGCGTGGAGCTTCTCCGGCAGCAGGAACACGCCTCTCTCCTTGTCCTGCGGGAGGGCATCGTCCTCGAAGCTGTCCCACAGACCGGTCACGACGCGGTATGCTTCCGCACCGATCTCGTAGCGCTCCCGGTGGGAGAGGCCGTGGAAGCGGCCGTAATTGTCGGACGAGCCCTTGGGATCGGTCGTGACCAGGTTCCAACCGGCACGGCCGTTGCTGAGATGGTCGAGCGACAGGATCTGCCGGGCGATGTTGAACGGCTCGCAGAACGTGGTCGACATGGTGCCGACCAGACCGATGTTGGTGGTGACTGATGCGAGAGCTGCCAGAAGGGTCGTCGCCTCGAACCGATCGAGACGATGGGGCGGCGAGCCCTCGTCGGCCCACAGCGTATCGGCGACGAAGAAGAAATCGGCTTTGAACTCCTCGGCGATCAACGCCTGCTGTTTGTGCTTTTCGAAGTTCGTTCCCGGATAGGGGGGCATCCCGGGATGCAGCCAATCCGACCCGGTCCGACCTGCCCCCTCCGGCATGAGGCCGAGCTTCATGTAGCCATGTTTCATCGCGTGTCCTTCAGATCCATCGGCTGCGCGAGCCCGCGAACGTCCTCGGCCAGCCTGATCGGAATTCGGCGACGATGAAATACTCTAAACGCCACCAGGACCGAGTCCGCTCCGTGCCGGACGTTTCCGGCCATCCGCGTCCTATGCCGGGATCTTCAGGTCCACATACAGGTTTTCGAGCGCCTCGTCGGCAAGGTCCGTGGTGATCACCGGCGGCAGCGCGAAGCACGCGCAAAGATTGGACACCTGCTCGCACAGGAAATTCGGCTGGAAATACGCCAGCGCATAGTTCTTCTCCCGCAGCCGGCGGATAATGTGGTCCAACACGTCGCCCAGTACCGCCAAGCCGCGGCTGGTCGCGATCGCCTCGAACACGCGCCGGTAATCGGCTTCCGTCGGACCGAGCATCTCGATCTTGTACGGGATGCGGCGAAGGAAAGCCGGATCCATCAGGTCGGACGGGTCGAGGTTGGTCGACAACACCACGAGCTCGTCGAACGGGATCTGGAAGCTGTTGCCGGTGTTCAGCTTCAGGTAGTCGATCCGGCTCTCGAGCGGCACGATCCACCGGTTGAGCAACTCCGTGGGCTTCACCCGCTGACGCCCGAAATCGTCGATCAGGAACACGCCGTTCAGCGCCTTCATATGCAGCGGCGCGTCGTAGACGTTGCTGACCGGGTCGAAGCCGAGATCGAGCATCTCGAGCGTCATCTCGCCGCCCGCCATCGCCACCGGACGCCGGCACGCGACCCAACGCGCATCGAACAACTCGAGCAGCAGGCTGTTGCCGCTCGACAGCGTAACGCTGTCCCCCTCGTCCTGGAACGGCTTATGCAGTTCGGCATCGTAGACCTTGATGATCTGGCCGTTCACTTCGATCGCGTGCGGCACGTAGATCATGTCGCGGAACAGCCGGGCGATCCGCGTTCCGATGCTTGTCTTGCCGTTGCCCGGCGGCCCATAGAGCAGCGCCGTGCGCCCCGCCCTGATCGCCGGCAGCAGCTTGCGGACGAAGTTGTAGGGCACGTTCAAGCCGGCGAACCCGTCCGCCACCGAGGCTTCCGTCAAGTTCTCGTTGGTGATCGCCTGCCGTCTCACACGCTGCTGAAACGCCGTCAGCGAAACCGGCGCCGGACCGACATACTGGGTCTGCACCAGCGCCTCGGCCGCGGCCGCCCGGCCGGCATCGGTGAGCGCGTAGCGCATGGTGGTGCCGAATCCATGCGGGATCGAGCCCATGACCTCCACCAGCCGCTGTATGGTCGCGCCCGCCATCAGGTCGGTCAGGACCGCCGAGGACAGCTTCATCCGCGCGCTCAACGCCGGCAGCGTCTCGATCAACTCGGTGCGCATGAATTTCAGCATCAGGGCAAGCAGGCTGGCACGGCTGACGCCGGTCTCTTCCACGCTCAGCGGCGTTGCCGGGATCTGATCGAGCACCGTCGCCAGCTGCTCGGTCGAGATCAAACCCAGCGCGATCAAGTTGTCACCCAGACGCCCGCCCTCGCGACGCTGGCGGCCGAGCGCAGCCTCGAGCCCTTCGTAGGTCACCAGCTTGCGGACCAGAAGGATGTCACCGAGGCGGAGAGGTTTGTGGTTCGTCAAGCGCTGGCACTCCCCGGGGTATCGGTCCGGTTGGTCGTTTGCAGCAACGGCGACGCACGCATGCACCGACCGTCACCCATCCAAATCTGTTCCGATCACGCGACGGCGCCTCCGCCGTCGATTGCACCGGTCGAGCAATCGTTCTTACCACCGGTATAGATGGCGCAGCCGAAAGGGCCTCGCCGAATTTGGTATGGTCTCGTCACACGAGCTGACACTCGCACGACAAAAAGCAACATGTCTGCAGGGCTCTGCCCTACCCCCGCTGGGACCAGCGGCCCCAGACCCGCCTGACTAAGGGATCACAGGATGTCTTGGACCAGCTTGCCCGGCCGCTGCTCCTCGCCGATCTGCTCGCGTGTGCATTGCTCGGGCGCCTTGTCCGGGCGCCAGCGCCGCAGCAGCGTGCCGTGCCGGAACCGCCCGTCGGTGACCTGGTCATAGCTCACCTCCACCACCAACTCGGGACGCAGCTTCTCCCACGTTGCCGACGCCTCGGTCGCCCACCGGCTCGGGCCGCCCGGCGCGTCGCCGGTGAAGCCGACCCCGCCCCGCAACGCCTCGAGCCGTTCCGTCAGCGCCGGACGGTCGTCGTTGCTGATCGCCGAGGTGAAGCCGACATGGTCGAGCCGGCCCTCGGCGTTATACAGGCCCAGCAGCAACGAGCCGACCTGGCGCGTGTCGCGGGCGTAGCGGAACCCGCCCACCACGCAATCCGCGCTGCGGTGCGTCTTGACCTTGAGCATCGCCCGCTTGCCCGGCGCATAGGGCGTGTCGCGCCGCTTGGCGACCACGCCGTCGAGCGCGCCGCCGGCCCGGTCGAGCCAACCCGCCGCCTGCTCCCGGTCCCCGGTATAGGGCGACAAACGAACCCGGTCGCCTCTGCCGAAACCCGCCACCATGGCTTCCAAGGCTGCCCGACGGTCGGGCAGCACGGCCTCGAGCAAGGATCCGGCGTCCTGCGTGGCCAAGCAATCGAACACCACCAGCAAGGCCGGCGTTTCGGCGGCAAGCTTGCGGATCCGGCTTTCGGCCGGATGCATCCGGTCCTGCAGCGCGCCGAACGACAAGCTGTCCCCGCGCGGCACCATCAGCTCGCCGTCGAGCACGTAGCCGTCCGGCTTGGCCCGGAGGAGCGCCTCGACCATCTCCGGGAAATAGCGGGACAGCGACTTGCCGGATTTGGCCCGCAGCTCGACCTCCGGACCGGCCTTGAACGCGAGGCAGCGGAACCCGTCCCATTTCGGCTCGAACTGCCACTCGGCACCCTCCGGCAAGGCCGCGACGACCTTCGCCTCCATCGGCTGGGTGTCCAGCCCGAGCAGCATCTAGGCGGAAAGCCGCTTGATCGCCGCCGCCAACGGCCGCTCGGACTCGAAGTCCTCCGCCCAGGCCTTGGACTTGCCGAGCAGGCCCGGCACGCTGCGCACGGTGAAGCGCTGCGGGTCGAGCCCGGATTTCACCTGTGACCACGTCAGCGGCATCGACACGGTCGCCCCTGCCCGCGCCCGCGGCGACAACGGTGCCACCGCGGTCGCCAGGCTGTCGTTGCGGAGGTAGTCGAGGTAGATCCGGCCGGTGCGCAGCTTCTTGGCCATGTTGACGAGGTAGCGGTCCGGCGCGGCCTCGGCCATGACCCGGCACACGGCCTGCGCGAACGCCTTGGTCTCGGCCCAGCTCGGGTTGCCCTGGGCCGCGGCCTTCAGCGGGGTCACGACGTGCAGCCCTTTTCCGCCCGTTGTCTTACAAAAGGCCACCAGGCCCAGCGCGTCCAGCCGGTCGCGCACCTCGCGCGCCGCCTCGATGACCCGGTCGAAGCCGACATCCGGCCCAGGGTCGAGGTCGAACACCAGGCGGCCGGGGATGTCGGGGTGGAACGGTTCGCAGTTCCAGGGATGCAGCTCGAGCGCGGCCGTCTGCGCGACCGCTGCCAGGCCTTCGATGCGATCGATCTCGAGATAGGGTTTCCGGTCGCCGGGCACCGACACGAGCTCCAGCAGGTTGGACGCGCCCGGCATGGCGTGCCGCTGGAAGAAGGTCGGGCCGGCGATCCCGTCGGGCGCCCGGATGATGGAGCACGGGCGGCCCTTCAGATGGCGCATCATCCAAGGGCCGACTGCCTCGAAATAGCGCGCGAGGTCGAGCTTGGTGACAGCCTGGCCGTCATCGCCGGCTTGCGGCCACATCGGCTTGTCGGGGTGGGAAATGGAAACCCCCAGCACGGCCGCCGGCCCCACCTTGGCGCCCACCGCGGCGCGTGCGTGGGCACGCTCCTGCTTCGGCGCCGCGACCGGCGTCTCGGCCGCGGCGGCAGGGGTTTCCGCCACCACCTCCTCCGCCGGCTTGTCCTCGCGCAGGCCTTTGAACGAGGCCTGCCGCACCTGCCCGGCCGAGGTCCAGCCGGCGAACTCCACCTCCGCCACCAGCTCGGGACGCACCCAATGGATGCTGCCGGCCGGCCGCGGCGCGCCGGGTCCGGTGAACGGGCTTTTCGGGGCGGCGATCGCCTCCAGCTTCGGCAGCAGCGTCGTTACCACCCCGGCGCCGAAGCCGGTGCCGACCCGGCCCACATGGACGAAATGATCGCCCCGGTAGACGCCGACGATCAGCGATCGGAACTTGCCGCCCGTGTCGGTCCAGGCGCCGATCACCACCTCGTGCCCACCCCGGCACTTCGCCTTGGTCCAGGTCTCGCCGCGCCCCGAGACGTACGGCGCATGCGCCTGCTTCGAGACGATCCCCTCCAGCGACAGCTTGCACGCCGACCGCAGCACCGCGTCGCCGCCATTGTCGAAATGGTCGACGTAGCGCAGCACCGGGCTCGCCGTCCCGGCCAGCAGCGTGCGGAGCCGGTCCTTGCGCTCGGACAGCTTCAGCGGACGCAGGTCCTCGCCGCCCGCATGCAGCAGGTCGAACACGAACAGCACCAGCTGGTCGGTGCGCTGGTCGGCGATGGCCGCTTGCAGCGCCGCGAAATCGGGCGCGCCGGCCGGGTCGAGCGCCACGATCTCGCCGTCGAGGATTGCGTCCGGCAGCTTGGCGCAGGCCCGGGCGATGGCACCGAACCGGTCCGTCCAATCCAGCCCCTTGCGCGTGCGCACCACCGCCTGCCCGGCCTCGATGCGGACCTGCACCCGGTAGCCGTCGAACTTGATCTCATGCAACCAGCCTTCGCCGCCGGGCGGACGCTCGACCGGATGGCAAAGCTGCGGCTCGATGAACCCGGGCATCGCCGCCGCGGCGTTCGCTTTCGGCGCGGGCCGCTTGCGCACCGGCTTCGCCTCGGCGGGGAGTTGCGGGGCGAGGCCCGCCTTCGAGTCCCAGACCGCGTCCTTGGCGACAACCGGGCCGCCGGCTGTCATGAACGGCTTCGGCGCCCGCCCCTGCCCCGCGGCGATCTCCGCGATCGAGCGGCCGGATGCGACGGAGCGGTCGTCGGCCAGCACCGCCTCACCGTCGCCATCCCGGGCATGCTCGTCGCGGTGCTTGATCAGCAGCCAGTTGACCCGCTTGCCGGACCAGCCCTTCATCCGCACCAGCACCCAGCTGCCATGCAGGTGCTCGCCGTCGAGGGTGAACTTGAGGTCGCCGGACGCCAGGCCCTGCTCGGCCGTCATGCCTTCCGGCGCCCAATACCCACGATCCCAAAGCTGCACGGTGCCGCCGCCGTACCTGTCCCTTCGGGATGGTCCCCTCGAAATCGCCGTAGTCGAGCGGGTGGTCCTCGGTTTCGACGGCCAGACGCTTGTCGTGCGGGTCGAGCGAGGGACCGCGGGTGACGGCCCAGGACTTGAACACGCCGTCGAGCTCAAGGCGCAAATCGTAATGCAGCCGGGTCGCGTCGTGCTTCTGGATTACGAAGCGCAGGCGATTGGACGGCTGCACCGCGGCCGCCCCTTGCGGTTCGGCGGTCCGGGTGAAGTCGCGCTTGGATTGGTAGGTCGAGAGTTTGTTCACCGTCATCCCGCTCACACGGCCCGGCACGTCGCCTCCGCTCGCCATCATCGGCCGGAGTTCGCCCACGGTGCAATTGCCCGCGCCGTCCTGGACGGAGAGCTAGAGCATGATCCGATCAATCGGGGTCACCCATCGGATGCACATGCTCGCAAAACTAAGGAGGCTAGAGCTCAAGCCGATCCGCTTCGATCGGATTGGGCTCTAGCCTTTCCCGGCCAGCATCCCTGCCTCGACCAGCGCCGCCAGCACCGCGCCGACGCCGCTCGATGCGAGGAGCCGAGCCGGCGCCGCGCTGAACCGGCGGCGCAGGCGGGTGGTCAAGGGTGCAGGCTGAGCTTCTGCACCCGCCAGTTCAGCAGCTCGGCCACGAACAGCGTATTCTCCGACGGGCACGCGATCTCGTGGATCCAGCCGAACTGCCCCGGCTGCTTGCCGGCGCCGCCCAGCACGCCAAGCACCTTCCCGTCCAGCGACAGCTTGTACACCCGGCCCGGATAGGCGTCCGACGCATACAGCACCTGGTTGGGCGGCGGCGTGATGCACAACGCCCAGGGCGACCCGGCGACCATCGTTTGCGCCGTGCCCACGGGCGGGTTCTGGTCCGGCTTGTTGCCGATTGCGGGCTTCGCGGCCGGGTCGTACGGCACGTCGATGGTGATCTGCCGCAGCAGCTTGCCGTCCGTGTCGAACACCTGGATGCGGCGGTTGCCGCGGTCGGCGACATAGACCTGGTCCTGCGCGTCGACCGCGATGCTGTGCGGCGTGTTGAGCTGGCCGGGCCCGTTGCCGGGGCTGCCGAACGACGCCAGCCACTCGCCAGCCGGCGAGACCTTGGCCACGCGCGCATTGATGTAGCCGTCGCTGATGTAGCCGTTGCCATGACTGTCCCAGGCGATGTCGGTCACCTGACGGAACAGGCCGTCGACCGGCGGCAGCGGCGGCTTGGGGTGCTTCAGCGGCTCGGTGTCTTCGTCGGACGCTTCCTGCTTGCGGCCGAACACCATCGTCACCCGGCCTTGCGGATTGAACCGGATCACCTGGTCGGATCCCTTGTCCGTCACCCAGACATTGCCGCCCGCATCGACCCGGACGGCGTGGGCGAACGACCAGGCATACAGGTTCTTGCCGATCTCGCGGACGAACGCGCCATCCGGCCCGAACTCCAGCAGCTGCGCCGCGGCCGCCGCATAGGCCGGTCCGGTCGTGCTGCCGCGCGAAAACACGAACACATGGCCCTGCGCGTTCACCGCGACCCCGGCCGCTTCGCCCAAATAAAGGTTGTCCGGCATCTTGAGGAATTCGGCGTCGGCGTCGAACCGGATCTGCGGCACGGTCGGCGACTGCGCCGCGACCGGCATCGCGGCGGCGGAGATCAAGGCAAGCGCGCCGGCCAGCGTGCGTATCATCGGGCGTCCTCCAGGGTGGGCTTATTGCCCGGATGAAGCGCCGGGCGGCGCGGCGCTGTCAACGCCACCCCTTTGCCTGGCAACGGCACCCGCTCCTTGCACACGCGTTCGGCCCGGCGGAGGATGCGCCATGCCGAACTGGACGATCGTGGCGGCCGCCTGCCTTGCCTGCGGGCCGGCCCTGAGCCAGGTGCCGCCCGGCCCGAGCGAGGCCGCCCTCGACGACGCGGTCCGCCTGGGCACGGTCGCAACGCTGGCGCCGCTGTGCGGCATGCGGGACGAGGCTTGGTCGTTTGATCTGCGCCGCGCGACGGTGATGGACACGACCCACGCTCCGCAACCCGACGACGAGACGCTGCAACGTGTCCCCGGCCGCGACTTGGCGGTCGCGGCCCTCTCGCATGCCGAGGCCGAAGCACTCGAGGCCTTCGCCGAAGCGCCGCCGGCCGCCACCTGCGTCCCCTTGGCAACGGATCCGGACCTGGCGCGGGCGGACCGCATCGTGCAGGCGTTCCGCTCGCTCAGGCCAACCAGCTGACGCACCGAGGAGCGGGCCTGAGGCGTCCGTTCCCGGCTGTCGCGCCCCGCCTAATCGAGTGACGGCGCTCGGCGGTGCTTCGTCGCGCGTTCGTAGGCGTAGGCGTAGGCGAGCAGGTCCGCCTCGCTCCATTGCCGGCCCACCAGGATGATGCCGAACGGCGCACCCGAACCATAGTAACCGGCCGGTACCGTCACCCCCGGCAGCCCGGCGATGTTGATCTCGCTGACCGTCGTCTCGTGGATCGTGTCGGGCCCGTGCAAGGGCGCGAGCGCATCGCGCATCTGCGGGAACAACAGCGCGTCCAGCCGCTCGCGCGCAAACACGGTCTCGAAGATCTCGAGGTACGCTTCCCGGGCAGCGATAAACTCCGACAAGTCCGGCGGGCGCCCCGGATCGGCCAGGCAAGCGGCGAATTGCGGCAGATTGGGCATGAAACCAAGCACGCCGGTGGGGCCGAACGCGTCCTCCGCGGCCGTTGCCTTGGCGAATGCCGCGAAGTCGCGCAGCGCCACGTCCGGCCCCATCCGCTCCAAGTATTGCTGCATGTCGTAAGGCACCAATTCGAGGCCTCGCGCATCGAACTCATGCGTCGGCGGGGTCGGCTTGCGCAGTGCCGCAAACCCCGAGCCCTGGAACGGGTCTTCCACCAGAACGGCACCCAGTTCCTCGACCTCGCTCTTGACGCGGCCATACAACTCCGCCGTCTCCGCCGACAGCGGCAGGTCGCGCCAGCCCGGGCCATACAGCCCGATCCGCTTGCCCCGCAGCGCATCGGCGGCAAGCCGCGAGGCATACCCGCCGCGCGGCCGCTTGCCGACGCCAGCAACCGTCTTCGGGTCCTCCGCCGTGTAGCCGGCCAGCACGTCGAGCACGAGCGCCGCGTCGCGCACGCATCGGGCGATCGGCCCCACCACGTCGCGATTGGCCGAAAGCGGCATCACGCCGGCATTCGGCACCAGCGCGAAGGTGGGCTTGATCCCCACCAGCGCTTGTGCGGAGGCCGGGTTCTGGATCGAGCCGCCCGTTTCCTCCGCCAGCCCCAGCACAGCCATGCTGGCCGCCACCGCCGTCGCCGTCCCCGCGCTGCTGCCGCCCGGCAGGAACTGGCGCCCCGCCGCATTGTAGGTCGGGCCGGCCCAGCTGTCGTTCGCATGGCTGCCGGTATGGCTCAGCACCGGCACGTTGGTCTTGCCCAGGATGACCGCGCCGGCGGCCCGCATCCGCGCGACCACCGGCGAGTCGGTCGCCGGCATCAGGTCCACGCCGCCGCTCTTTGAATGCAGCAGCCGCCACCCCGCCGTGGTCGGGAACCCCGCCATGTCCATCGGGTCCTTGACCACCACCGGCACGCCCGCCAGCGGCCCCAGCGCCTCCCCGGCGGCCCGCCGGCGATCGATCGTCCGCGCATCCTCGAGCGCCGCCGGGTTGAGGAAGATGATGGCGTTCCAGCGCGGGTTGAGCGCCTCGATGCGGTCGAGGAACGCCTGCGTCAGCGCCTCGGACGTCACCGCGCCGGAGGCAAAGGCGGCCTGCGCCTGCTCCAACGTCAGTTCGACGATGTCGATCATGACATTCTCCCCGGTTACGATGCTTGCCGGGTCCAATCGACCTCACCCTCGAAGGCGGCCGCGGCGCGGTAGATCGTCTCCTCCCCGAACATCGGCCCGATCAGCATCATCCCCACCGGCAGCCCGTCCACAGTGCCGCACGGCAGGCTCATCGCCGGGTGGTGCGTGCAGTCGAACGCCGCCGTGTTGGGCAGCATCTCGAAGCCGCGGCTGATCACCTCGTCCACCGGCGCGCCGGGCTCCGGCAGCTTGCTGGCCACGATCGGCAAGGTCGGCATCAGCAGCAGGTCGTAGCGCGCCAACTCCGCGTCGTACGCAGCACGCAACCGGCGCACGAGGTTCTGCGCCTTGGCGTAGTAATGCCCGCGGTAGCGCGTCGTCATGTAGTGGCCGAGCAGCATCGTGTTCTTCAGCGTGTCCGATAGCTCGTCGGCCCGGCTGCGCCAGGAACTGTGCGCGTTCAGCAGGCTGGTGACGTAAAGCCCCTGCCAATTGAAGCCGAATCCGTTGCCGTGCATCATCTGCACGGTCGCGCCCTCGGCCGCGACCGGCAGCCAGATGGCGCCGCCCATCCGGTGCATCGGGACGCTGACGTCCTCCACCACCGCGCCCAGCCCGCGAAATTTCGCCGCGGCCGCCCGCACGGCGTCATCCGACGCCTCCTGGCTCTGCGGCCAGCCGAACCCTTCCTGCACCACCCCGATCCGCAGTCCCGCCACGCCCTTGCCGAGCGCCTCGCGGTAGGGCCGCGTTTCCGCCCCGTACTGCCGGGGGTCGAGCCCGTCCGGCCCGGCCAGCACCTCCAGCAGCAGCGCGTTGTCCGCCACCGTCGCCGTCATCGGCCCGGTGTGGTCGATCGTCAGCTCGATCGGCATGATCCCGGTATAGGGCACCAGCCCGTGCGTCGGCTTCATGCCGTAGATGCCGCAGAACGCCGCCGGCATACGGATCGACCCGCCCTGATCGCCGCCGAGCGCCATCGGCACCTCGCCCGCCGCCACCACCGCCGCACTGCCCGATGACGAGCCGCCCGCCGAGTAGCCGTGCCGCCGCGGGTTGTGCACCGGGCCGCTGCTGCTGGTGTGGCTGCCGCCGGAGAAGCAGAAATACTCGCACACCGTCTTGCCCAGGATGGTGCCGCCGGCGTCCAGGATGCGCTGCACCACCGTCGCGTCCACATCCGGCACGTAGCCCTCGAGCGTCGAGGCGCCGTTCATCATCGGCAGCCCGGCGACGCAGACATTGTCCTTGATCGCCACCGTCTTGCCTTGCAGCTTGCCCGAAGCCGCGCCCTTTATTTCTGACTTCACATACCAGGCGCCGTTGGGATTTTCCTCCGCCGACGGCCGCCGCCCCGGCGTGCGCGGGTAACGTACCTCGGGCAGCTCGTCGGGCGTCTGATCGACCAGGTTGTAGGCGACGAACCCGCTTTCCAGCGACTGCAAATGCAGTTGCAGGTCGGCGTCGCTCATGTTGACGAAGCCGAGCTCCTGCGCCACCGCGCGCATCTCGTCGAGCGTGGGCGTCTTGACCGTGAGTGTCGACATGCTTGGCTCCCTGTTCAAGGCCAGAGGCTCTACCTCTGGACACCGCTGGGGCTACGGGCCCCAGACCCCGTCAACTATGGCGCAAGATACCGCAGCAGGCGCGGGTCGTCGCGCACTGCCGCACTTGCTCCTTCCAACGCAATCGTGCCGCGGTCCATCACGCAAGCCCGCCCCGCCACCCGCAGCGCCAGCTCCAGATGCTGCTCCACCAGCACCACGCCGATCTCCGCCGACAGCGCGATCAGCCGCTCGGCAATCTCCTCGATCACCCCGATCCAAACCCCTTCGGTCGGCTCGTCCAGCAGCAGCAGCCTGCGGCTCGCCCAGCAGCGCGCGGCCGATCGCCAGCATCTTCCGCTCGCCGCCCGACAGCGTGCCGGCCACCTGACCGAGCCGCTGGCCCAGCTTCGGGAACGCCGCCAGCGCCCGGTCCAGCTCGCGACGGTTGCGCCCCGCCGACACCGCGCCGACCTCAAGGTTCTCCCGCACGCTCAGCCGCGCGAACACCGCCTGCTCCTGCGGCACGTAGCCCATCCCGGCCCGCACCCGCCGCTCGGTCGGCATCGCCGTCACCTCGGCGCCGTCGAGGAACACCCGCCCCTCCAGCACCGGCAGCTCGCCCATGATGGTCCGCAGCAGCGTCGTCTTGCCGGCCCCGTTGCGCCCGAGGATCGCCAGCGCCCCGCGCCGCGGCACCAGCGCCGAAACGCCGAACAGCACCCGGCTCCGCCCATAGCCGGAGCTGACGTCCTGCACGTCGAGCACGGATGGATCAGACACGGCGGGTATAAACCTCCTGCACCCGCGCCGAGCCCTCGATCTCGGCGACCGTTCCCGGCGTCAAGCACCCGGCCGGCGTCGAGCACCGTCAGCCGGTCGCACAGGTCCTTGATGAAGTCGAGGTCGTGCTCGACGATCACCAGCGCGCATTGCCCGCGGATCGGCCGCAGCAGCTCACCGGTGGCCCGGCGCTCCTCCGGGCTCATGCCCCCGGTCGGCTCGTCCAGCAGCAGCAGCTTCGGCCGCGTCGCCAGCGCCATCGCGATCTCGAGCCATTGCTGCTGCCCATGGCTCAGCACCCCCGCCACGTCGGCGGCGCGGTCCGCCAGCCGGAACGCCGCAAGCTGCTGCATCACCCGGTCGTGCAGCGCCCGCCGGCTGCGCGACAGCAGCAGCTCGCGCAACCCCGCCGCCGATTGCAGCGCCAACAGCAGGTTGTCGTACACCGTCAACGATTGCAGTACCGCGGTGATCTGGAACTTCAGCGACAGGCCGGCCCGCGCCCGCTCCGCCGGGGGCGCCAGGGTGATATCGCGGCCCCCGAACGTGATCCGTCCCGCATCGGCCAGGTGCTCACCGGCGATCGCCTTCAGCAGCGTGCTCTTGCCCGAGCCGTTCGGCCCCACCAGCCCATGGAAACTGCCCGCCTCGACCGCGACGTCCACCGCCTCGAGCGCCTGCAGCGTGCCGAACCGCTTGCCGAGCCCCTGGATCTCCAGCAGCGCCACCGGGCTCAGCCGCCCCGCCGCCGCGGCGGCCGGCCGAACCGCCCGACCCGCTCCCGCTCCGGCACCACCAGGCCCAGCAGCCCGCTACGCTGGAACACGATCACCGCCAGCAGCAGCAGACCCAGCATCACCGGCCAAAACTGCGGCGACGCATCCGACAGGACGAAGCTCAGCGTCTCGATCGCGAAGGTCCCGAACACCGCCCCGGCCAACGTGCCAGTGCCGCCGAACAGCACGTAAAGCACCGCCTGGGTCGAGAGCTGCATGCCGAGACTGACCGGCCCGGCATAGCCCTCGTGATAAGCGTACAGCCCGCCCGCGAGCCCGGCGATCAGCCCGGCGAACGTGAAAATCAGCGCCTTGAACAACGGCACCCGGTAGCCGAGAAACAGCAGCCGCCGCTCCTCGTCGCGCACCCCCGCCAGCACCAGCCCGAACTGCGACCGCACCACCGCCCGGCTGAGCAAGTAAATCGCGGCCAGGATGCCGAGGGCGAGGAAGTAGAACCGTGCCCCCTCCAGCACCTCGAATGCCCCGATCTGCAAGACGGGCACGCCCGAGATGCCGTTGCGCCCGCCCAGGTACGCCGAGGCATTCACCAGCCGCTCCGCCGCATACGACCCGGTCAGCGTGCCGAGCGAAACGAAAATGACGCTCGGCGGCCGCTTGCCCAGCAGCAGGAACCAGGCCAGCAGCAGCGCGACCAGGCCGCCGGCGAAGGCCGCCAGCGGCAGCGTCAGCACCGCCTGCACCCAGCCCAGGTCGCGCCCGAGCAGCGCCACCGAATAGGCACCGACGCCGAAGAACAGCGCCTGCCCGAACGACAGGATGCCCGCATAGCCCCAGACCAGGTCGAAGCTGCAGGCCAGCAAGGCGAGGATCATCACCCGGGTCACGAACGCCAGCCCGAACTCCTCGAGGTAAAGCGGCAGCGCCAGGAGCACGAGCAGCCCGGCGCCTTCCAGAATCGGCAGCACCGCCAGGCGCGTGCGCCCGGCGGGAACGGTGGCGGCTGCGCTGCCTAGCACTCCTTCGGGTCCACCTGCTCGTATCGCTCCTGCACCTGGTAGGCGCCGTTCTTGGCGACCGCGATGTACATGTTCATCGCGCAATGATACTTGCCGGGGACCATGGCCGCGCCGCCGCCGGGTCCCTCGGCGATCTTGGCGGAGTCGTAGGCCTTCGCCACCGCCTCGCGCGCCGTGTCGCCGTTGGTCGCCTTGACCGCCTGCTCGTACAGCTTGATGCCGCGCCACATGCCGGTTGCCGCACTGCCGGCGACGAACTTGTACTGGCTGCCGGGAAAGCGCGCATTGTATTTGGCGAGCAGTGCCTTATCGAAGGGATCGTCCAGCGCCTCGAAGTAATCGAGGCAGGTGGCAAGCCCTTCCATCTCCTCGGGCCGGTTCACATTCAGCATATTCTCGTCGTAGTACACGCACGACAGCCGCCCGCCGCGCGCCAGGAAGCCGGCGGTGTAGAGCTGCTTCAG
The DNA here is from genome assembly GCA_963792675.1 of uncultured Alphaproteobacteria bacterium. Lineage (GTDB taxonomy): Bacteria > Pseudomonadota > Alphaproteobacteria > Acetobacterales > Acetobacteraceae > JBBROS01. The sequence goes on along the minus strand of CAWBWT010000002.1, from coordinate 1,052,355 downwards.
GAACGGCCCCACGCCGGGTGGGATCACGGTGTTGAACACGCAATCCACCTTCTCGCTCATGATGCGCGAGACGGTGGATGAATACTCGATCTGGTCGATCGGGTAGTATTCCTCGAAGATCACCTCGCCGCCGTTGGCCTCGATCACCTTGCGCGCATACTTGTTCAGCAGCCGCGGCCAAACGTAGTTCGCCGACGGCAGGCAGAACCGCTTGGCGCCCTGCTTGATCAGCCATGGGATGAACTTGTCGCATTGCTGCGCCGGCGTCGGCCCGGTGTTGAACAGGAACGGCGTGCACTCCTGTCCTTCATAGAGCTGCGGATACACGTACAGCGTCCGCCCGCGCGTCACGATCGGGTCCTTGATCGCCTGCCGCATCGAGCTGGTGATGCCGCCGAACACCACGTCCACCTTTTCGCGCTGGATCAGCCGGCGGACGTTGCCGACCGCGGTCGTCTCGTTGCTGGCCGTATCCTCGAGATGCAGCTCGAGCGGCCGCCCGGCGACGCCGCCCGCCGCGTTGATCTCTTCGGCCACCAGCTGCGCCGTCTGCCAGCACGAGTTGCCGGCATAGCCGATCGCCCCGGTGATGTCGGTCGCGATGCCGATCTTGATCGGCCCGGCCGCATGCGCCCAGCTTGGCCGCAGCACCCAGGCCCCCGCGCCGGCCGCCACCCACGTGCCCATCCCTGCCCGCAACCCGCGCAGGAATGCGCGGCGGTCGAAACCCTCGGTCTGCCCATGCTCGGTCATGACAATCTGCCCCCCTTTGAAATGATCCCTTGCGGATGAAGCTTGATCGCCACCAGCGCGACCACGAACACCAGCACGTCCGCCAGCAGCGGCGGCACCACCCACGGCAGCCCGGCGCTCAGCAGCCCGACCGCAGCACCCCCGGCCACCGGCCCCTCGAACGAGCCGAGGCCGCCCAGCATCACCGACAGGAACCCCTGCACCAGGAAGCGCAGGCCGAGATCGGCGAACAATGAGAACAGCGGCACCACCAAGGCGCCGGCCAGCCCGGCCAGCCCCGCGCCGAACGCGAACGTCATGGCGTAGAGCCGCCGGGTCGACATGCCCGACGCCCGCGCCAGCGCCGGGTTCTCCAGCGCGGCGCGCACCTGCAGCCCGAGCGTGGTGCGCGCCACCAAGTACCAGCAGGCTCCCAGCACCGCCGCCGTGATGCCGATGATGATCAGCCGCCACGCCGGCACGTTCAGCCCGCCGATCGCGAACGCGCCCGACACCGGCTCCGCAACCGAGTGAAACTGCCCGCCGGTCAAGCCCCGCACCAGCTCGCGCAGCACGAGCCCGATCGCGTAAGTGCCGAGCATGCCCACCACCGGCGCCGCATAGAACCGCCTGACGATCAGCTGCTCGATCACCAACCCGATCAGCGCGACCACGAACGGCGCCACGATGATCCCGAGCCACACCGGCAGCCCGGCCTCCTGCACCCGCCAGACCGTGTAGGCGCCGAGCAGCAGGAACTCGCCATGGGCGAAGTTGAACACCCCCATCATGCTGGCGATCACGCCGAGCCCCATCACCACCAGCACCATGATGCTGGTGAAGGCGAGCAGGTCGAACGCCAAGTTGAGCGCCGGCGCCACTAGCTTGTTGGCCCCGTCAAAACTGCACGCCCCGCGTCAGCGCGCCGTCCACGACCAAGTTTGTGCCGGTGACGAAACTTGCTGCCGGGCTCGCGAGGAACACCGCCGGCCGCGCCATTTCCTCCGGCCGGCCCATCCGCCCGGTCGGGTTCAGCGCCATCGCTTGCGCGAACAACTCGGGGTTGCCACTCTCGATCTTCTCCCACACGCCGCCGGGGAAGTACGTGTTGCCCGGCGACAGCGTGTTGGCGCGGATGTTCTTGCCGGCGAGCTGATACGCCAAGCCTTGCGCGTAATGGATCAGCGCCGCCTTCATCGCCCCGTACGGCCCGGCGGCGAAGTCGATCTCCCGCCCCGACACGCTCGAGATGAAGGTGATCGACGCCGCGTCGGACTTTTCCAGGAACGGCATCGCCGCCTCCACCAGCCGCACCGCGCCCAGCATGTCGGTCTCGAACCCGGCCCGCCACGCCGCCTCGTCGCCGGCGATCGCCAGTGCGCTGACGTTGGCGACGACCATGTCGAGCCCGCCCAGCGCCGCCGCGGCCGCCGTCACGAAGCCCTGCAGCGCCGGGCCGTCGGCCACGTCTGCGACCTGCCCGAACGCCTTCACCCCGGCGCCCTGCAGCGCCTGCACCGCCGCCTCCACCTCGGCGGCGTTGCGCGCGCAGATCGCGACCGACGCCCCTTCGCTTGCGAAGCAATCGGCAATCGCCCGGCCGATACCCTTGGTGCCGCCGGTGACAAGGGCGCGGCGGCCTCTCAATCCGAGGTCCATCAGTATATCCTCCATCCAAGGGCTCTGCCCTTGACCCGCTGGGGGCGAGCGCCCCCAGACCCGCCATAATTGGATTTCAAAGGCTCCGCCTTTGATGAGGTTCTAAAGGGGCGACGCCCCTTTGCTTTACTGTTCATGCCCGCGCTCCCGCGATCGACTTCAGCACCGACGCCCCCAGCGTGTATTTCGGGTCCACCATGTTGCCGAGCCGCACCCGCCCGCACTGTGTCAGCAGCAAATAGGCGTCCGCCTCCTCGAACCCGTACTCCGCCACCAGCCAGCGGATCAGCTCGCGGTAGGCGATCCGCACCGCGTCCTCCATCGGCCGCGCCGAGCCGATGCACATCAGCATCGTCTCCGTCTCCAGCCGCGGCCAGGCCAGCCGCCAGCCCTTGATCAGGTCCACCTGCACCGTCGTCACCGTCGGGTGCTCGACCGCGACGCCGCACAGCTCGCCGTCGCCTTGCGCCGCGTGGCAGTCGCCGAGATACAGCAACGCCCCGGGCGCATTGACCGGCAGGTAGACGATGCTGCCGACGCCGACGTCCGGCAGGTCCATGTTGCCGCCGTAATAGTCCGGCACCAGCGACGAGATCGCCTCGATCTCCGGCGAGCAGCCGATCGTGCCGATGAACGGCTCATAGGGCAGCGTGATGCGGTCGTTCCAGCGCACCCCCTGCTCGGTCACGTGCAGCTTGCGCACCTTCTCCGGCAGCGGCTGGTTCAGCAGCGCCGTGGCGCCGGTGGCCACCAGCCCGCCGAACTCGGTGATCAGGCAGGTGGTGCCGCACGGCTGCGGCCCGCGCGGCACGATCGAGCGGATATGCACCGCCAACGCATCGCCCTTCTCGGCGCCCTCGACGTAGATCGGCCCGTTTTGCGGGTTGAGATAGGGAAAGTTCAGGATGTCGCTCGGCCGGTCGCTCTCGCTGGTGATGCGGCCCTCGAACGCGTCATGCGTTTCGGCGCTGATCACGGCGCCGGGCTCGACCCGCAGCACCGGGTCGGCGAACGGCCCGTAGACGTAGTGGTAACGGCCCTGGCTCGCCTCGGTGATGCTATGCTCCGCGCCGGGCCGCCCCTGGGCGACGCCGCGCCGGGCCATGATGCTCTGCTCCGTCCATGCCATCGTGGTTTCCCTCCTTGCTTCTTCGTTACACGGCCAGATGCCGGCGCACCGTGGCCCGGTCGGCCAGCGCGTCCGGCGCCAGCTCGGCCGTGATCCGCCCCTTATCCATCACGTAGCAGCGGCCCGCGGTGGCGCGGATCAGATCCAGGTTCTGCTCCACCAGCACGATCGTGACGCCGGTGCCGCGGTTCAGCGCCACCGCGATACGGCCGATCTCCTGCACCACGTTGGGCTGGATCCCCTCCGACGGCTCATCGAGCAAAATGAGCTGCGGCCGACCCACCAGCACCCGCCCGATCGCCAGCTGCTGCTGCTGCCCGCCCGACAAGGTCCCCGCTCGCTGCCCGCGCCGCTCCTGCAGCACCGGGAACAGCTCGTAGACCGCGGCATAGTCGGCCGCCGACGCCCGGCCCTGGATCCGCTCGCCGACCCTGAGATTCTCCTCGACCGTCATGCGCGGGAACACGTCGCGCCCCTGCGGCACGTAGCCGACGCCGAGCCGCGCCCGCCGGTGCGCCGGCATTCGCCCGAGCTCGGCGCCGTGCAGCCGCACCGATCCGCCGCTCGCCGGCAGCAACCCCATCAGCATCCGCATCAGCGTCGACTTGCCGACCCCGTTGCGGCCGATGACGGCGACGATCTCGCCCTTGCCCACCGCGAGGTCCACCCCCTGCAGCACCGGCTTGCCGCCGTAGCCGCCGCGCAGCTCGGCTACCTCGAGCATCGGCTCAGCCATGCTGCTCACCGAGGTACACGGCCGCCACCCGCTCGTCCGCGACGACCTCCTCCATGCTGCCCTGGGCGAAGATGCGGCCGAGGTGCAGCACCGTGACCCGGTGCGCGATCTGCCGCACGAACTCCATGTCGTGCTCGACCGCCAGCACCGTGACGCCGTCGCGGTTCAGGTTCTGCACCAGCACGCCGGTGGCATGCGTTTCGTCCGGCGACAGCCCGGCGGCCGGCTCGTCCAGCAGCAGCAGCCGCGGCTGCAGCGCGACCGCCATGCCGATCTCGAGCCACTGCTTCTGCCCGTGGCTCAGCGCCCCGGCCCGCTGCCCGGCCGCGTCCTCCAGGCCCAGCAACGCCAGCAGCCGCGCCACCTCGCCGGGCAGCGCCGCCCGGCTGGTGTGGTGCTGCAACGCGATCTCGAGGTTGTGCCGGGCGGTCAGCGCCGAGAACACGCCCGGCACCTGGAACTTGACGCTCATGCCCCGCCGCACCCGCTGGTGCGGTTTCAGCGCGGTGACGTCGTCGCCGGCATAGATCACCTGCCCCGAGGACGGCGCGTAATCGCCCAGGATCAGCCGGAACAACGTGCTCTTGCCGGCGCCGTTGGGGCCGATCAGGCAATGGATTTCGCCGGGCTCGACCTCGAGGTTGACGTCGGCCGTCACGTGCAGGCCGCCGAAATGCTTGTTCAGCCCGACCGTGCGCAGCAGCGCCGTCACCGCGCGCGCGCCCGGCGGACCAGCCGGGCCAGGCCGACGAACAGCCCCTCCGGCGCCAACAGCACGGTCGCCAGCAGCAGCGCCCCCATCGCCACCAGCGCATACTGGCTGCCGTAGATCGTCAGCGCCTGGAACCCGGCCAGCACCGCCAGCGTCCCGGCCAAGGACGCCGTCAGGTCCGAGCGGCCGCCCACCGCCACCCAGACGATCGGCAAGGCGGCGGCGGTGATGCCCATGCTGGACGGCGTGATGTACTGCCCCCAGGCGGTGTAGAGCACGCCCGAAAGCCCGGCCAGCGCCGCACCCACCACGAAGCCGCCGAGTTGGTAGCGGCGTACGTCGTAGCCCAGCATCGTCGCCCGCTCCGGGTTCTCCCGGATCGCCACCAGCACGTTGCCGAAGCGCGAGTTCACCAGCGCCCGCAGGCCGAGGTACACCACGACCAGCAGCCCGAGCAGCGCGTAGTAGAGGCCGACGTCGGGCAGCAGCACGAGGTCGCCGCCGGGCCAAGGCAGTGTCAGCGGCGGCATCCCGCCCATGCCGTTGAAGCCGTTCAGCCGCGCCGCGCCGATGTGCCACTCCGGCCCCGCGGTCTGCGCCATGAAGCGCTCGAACACCAGGGTCAGCGACAGCGTGACGATGCCGAGGAACACCCCGGCGATCCGCCCGAAGAACAGGAAGTAGCCAACCCCAGCCGCGAGCGCCGCCGCCGCGCCAACGGCGACCACGACGGCGCCAAGCCCGATGCCGTTCCCCGCGCCGAAATTGATGGTGACGACGCCGTAGGCATAGCCGGCCAGGCCGAAGAATGCGGTTTGCCCGAAGCTGAGCGCGCCGCCATAGCCCCAGATCAGGCATAGCCCGAGCGCCATGAAGCACCACGTAAAGAAATAGGCGACGTTGCCGACGGTGTAGCCGTCATCGGTCAACGGGTACGCCGCCGCGGCCGCGACCACGACCACGAACCCGGCCCAGAAAAGGGGTCCACGCCCGAGCGTCTGCGGCCCCTCGAGCAGCGACAGCAGGCGCGCCACAGCGCTCAAGCCCGCTCCCGCTGCAGCCAGCCGGAGATGCCGCGCGGCAGCACTCGGATCGTCAGCACGACCGCCACCAGCAGCGCGATCTGCCCGGCCAGCTGCCCCTGCCACCCGGTCATTGCCGCCTTCACCACCCCGAGCCCCGCGGCCGCCGGCGTGGCGCCCAGGAACACGTCGGCGCCGCCCACCACGACCGTCACGAATGCCTCGACGATGAATGTCGCCCCCATCGTCGGCACCAGCGTCATCGTCGGCGCGTAGAGCCCGCCCGTGAGCCCGGCCAGCGCCGTTCCCAGTCCGAACGTCAGCGCATACACCAGCCGCGTATCGACCCCGAGCGCTTCCGCCATCTCCGGCACCTGGATCGTCGCACGCGCCCACAGCCCGAACCGGGTGAAGCGGAACGCCGCATACAGCGCCGCCACCAACGCCACCGCGGTCGCCATCAGCACCAGCCGGTACACCGAGTAGGAGTAGTCCCCGACCGTGAAGCCGCCGAGCGGGGTGCCGGTGCCGGGCAGGCTCGAGCCCAGCACGATCAGCGTCGCCTGGGTGGTGATCAGGCTGATGCCCCAGGTCGCGACGATGGTGTCGAGCGGCCGGCCGTACAGATGCCGGATCACCAGCCGCTCCAGCACGATGCCGATCAGGCCGCACACCACCGCGCCGCCCAGGATCGCGAGCGGCAACGGCAGCCCGGCGCGGGCGCCGGTGGCGGTGACGTAGGCGCCCGCCATGATGAACTCGCCATGCGCGAGGTTGATGATGCCCATCATCCCGAACACCACCGCAAGCCCGGCCGCGGCCAGGATCAGGAACGCGAAGGCGTCCCCGAACTGGTAAAGCATGCTGAAGAGCGTGCTCATCCAGGGCTCTGCCCTGGACCCGTCATGCGAAGCACGCTAGCGCGTGACGGGGCCAGCGGCCCCAGACCCGCCCATAATAGGATTGCAAAGGCACCGCCTTTGCCGGGGTCCAGGGGCCGAGCCCCTGGGCTTGCCTTCGTCACCTCAGCGCTTCGGCGGCGGGTTGCTCGGCGTGTACTGCGCGTTCGGGTTGCTCTTGGTCAGGTCGCAGCCCGCTTGCCCCAGCCAGTACCGGCTGGATGTTGTCGAACGTGGTCGGGAAGCTGATCGCATGCTTCTCATCCACCTTCGCCAAATAGATCGTGTGCGACGCGTGCTGGCTCTTGGGGTCGATGCAGACCTTCCCCTCAGGCCCGTCGACGCAGACGTCGCCCTTGGCGACCACCTTCAGCAGGTCCGGCCGCTTGGTCGAGCCGCCGGCCCGCTCCACCATCTGCTTGTAAAGATAGACGGCGTCGTAGGAGTTCTCCGCCTCCTGGTTGATGTACGGCTCGGCCGGGAACTTCGCGTGCCAGCGCTGGACGAAATCCTTGCTGGCCGGCGAATCGATCTCCTCGATGTAGTTCACCGTCACATACATGTTCGCCAGGCTCGGCGGCTTGAACCGCTTGTGCTCGTAGCCCTGCCCGACATTGACCGAGCTGCCCATCGGCACCTTCACCCCGGCCGCCGCCGCCTGCTCGTAGTACGAGGCCTGCGCCGTGCCCACCAGCAACGTCATCAGGATGTCGGGCTTGGCCTTCTGGATGTTCTGGATCGTCTGCGAGAACTGCGACACGCCGAGCGGGATGAACTCCTCGCCCACCATCTCGCCGCCATGCTCCTTGACCAGGTTGCGCACCCACTCGGCCGAGATCTGGCCGAAATTGTAGTCGGCGGCGATCGTGTAAACCCGCTTGCCGAACCGCTCCATCATCCACGGAATGAGCGTCGAGAACTGCTGCTCCGGCACCGCGCCCGTGACGATCATGTGGGCGTCGCACACGCCGCCCTCGTACTGGTTGTTGTAGAACACGAACCCGTCGAGCTGATCGACGATCGGCCGGTACGCTTCTCGCGACGCGCTCGAGAAGCCGGCGAAGACCACGTCCGCCTTGTCCCGCTGCAGCACCCGCCGCATGAACTCCTGGTAGCGCGTGTTGTCCGACTGCGTGTCGTAGATCACCAGCTCGAGCTTGCGCCCGGCAATGCCCCCCTTGGCGTTGATCTCGTCGGTCGCGAGCTGGATGCCGTGCACCTTGCCGATCGTCGCCACCGCGAAGTCGCCCGATTGATCCTCGAGCACGCCCAGCTTGATCGGCGCCCCCGATGGCGCTGCGGATTGGGACCAGGCGGGGCTGGCGAGCGCGGTCGCGCCGGCAAGGGCGGCAGCAAACAAGCCGTTACGGGCGAAGCTTGGCATGGTGGGCCTCCTGGCGTTCGGTGGGTGGTTCAGTGGGGGTGGAAACGGGGCGGCCCGGCGCGCCATCCGGCACCAGCGCCGCGCAATAGGCCTCGAGGCTCAGCCGCTTGCGCATGCTCTCACGCCGCAGCAGCGCGAACGCCCCGTCCTCGTCCAAGCCGTCGCGCACCGCGAGCTGCACCACCGCCCGCATTACGAAGCGCCGTCCGCGCAGCCGCTGCTCCTGCTGCTCGATGCGGCGCTCGAACTCGCGCTGCCGGCGGTGCTCGTTCACGCCCAGATACAGCGCCGAATAGACCGCGGCCCCATGCACCGGCTTGCGCAGCAGCGCCGTGGCCCCCAATCCCATGATGGTCCGCAGCCGCCCGGGCGCCTCTACCCCGATCAGCCCGATCACCGGCGCCTGCGGCACCCCGCCAGTGGCACTCATCGGCACCGTCACCGGCTCGGCCAGGTCGCCATCCACGAGCACGATGTCGCGGTGCTCGTGCAGCCCCGTGAGCGCCGACGCGGTGTCCGCCGCGTCGACCCGGCGCACGCTCATGCCGAGCCGCTCCATGGTCGTCGCCAGCGCCCCGAGCTGCGCCCCGGCGTCGGCCACCACCGTCGCCCGCGTATCGCGGAAATTCTGCACCAGCCTCGGCGCGTTCACGACACGGCCCGCGGCGCGTTCACGACACGACCCGCAGCGCGTTCACGACACGACCCGCAGCGCCGGCCGCGGCGCCTCCAGCCGCGCCGAGCTGCGCACCAGATAGGGGTCGGGCCGCTCCGGCGCCCGCGCCTCCATCAGGATGTCGAACCGCGCCCGCTTGTTCGACCGCCCGATCCGCGGCGTCAGGAACGCGTGCGACGTCGCCTCGTCGATCCAGACCTCGCCTTGCGGCGCTTGCAGGCGCTGCCCCACCACCGCGCGCCGCACCGCCGCCACGTCGTCCGACCCGGCCGCAGCCACCGCGCCGGCCAGCAGCAACGTCGCAATGTAGGACGCCTCGGCATCGGCCGACGCCGCCGGCCCGCCCGGAAAGCGCGCGTCGTGCGCCGCCAGGAACGCCCGGTTCTGCGGCGTGGCGATTGTCGAGAAATACACGCTGGCGCTCAGGTGTCCGTCGACCGCGGCCGGGTCGATCGCTTCCAACTCCGGCTCCGACAAGCTGCAGCTCGCGACCGGCATCTCGGCCGCCTGGTCGAACCCCGCCGCCGCGCAGGCTGCCCGCAACGCGCCCAGGAACGCGTAGGCCGAGCTGCCGATCAGGGTACTGAATACCACGTCCGGACGCGCCGCAAGGATCGCGCCGATCAGTCCGGTGAAATCCGTCTCCCCCACCGCGACATACCGCTCGGCAAGCACCGCGCCGCCATGGCGGGACAATTCATCGCGCAGGATACGGTTGTTCTCCCATGCCCAGATGTAGTTGGAGCCGATGCAGAACGCCCGCTTGCGCCCGCCGCTCACCAAATAACGCGTGAGCGGAATGACATGCTGGTTCGGCACCGCACCGGTGTAGATGACGTGCGTCGACGTCTCGAACCCTTCGTAGTGCGACGGGTACCACAGCAGCGCGTCATGCTTCTCGAACAGCGGGATGACGTCCTTGCGGCTCGACGAGGTGTAGCACCCGATCACGTGCCGCACGCCCGACCGGAGCAGATCCGCGCACAGCTCGCCGTATCGCGCCGGCTCACCGCCCGGGTCGGCGAAGACCAGCTCGAGCCCCGCTTGGCAGGCCTGTTCGGCCGCCAGCAGGATCCCGTTCTGCATCGACCGCGCCACCACCGCATAGGGGCCGGTGGACGACAACAGCACGCCAACTCGGATTGGATGTCGCGGCACGCGGTCGGCACCCCCCGTCGGACGGGCGCCGGACTGCGCCTCGTCAAAACTGGCTACGTTGCCGTGTTGTCGCCATCTGCCGCGGGCCGCGCTCTGCGAGCATCATTGCCCGGCGCGTTACCGTCACGGTGAGGTGAGACGCGATCCCGTGTCAAGCCGTATGTGCAATCAGTGCAACAATGGTCGCCGCGCGCGGACGCACGGGCTGCTTCAACCCGTCGCCAGGCCTCACCCGTCCCGGCGGGCGCTCCTCGACCCCGCCGCGTCGCTGCGCAGCAGGATGGCGAGCGTCAGCAAGCCGGCAACCGCGAGCGCCATTTGCGGCGGCCGCAATTCGGCAAAGAACTCCGGCGCCTCGTCGTGCTCGGCCATGACCGGATCGTTCACGGCTACGTCGGTGAAGCCGGCCGCCAGCAGCAGGCAGGACAGCCTTGGCCGGGCGGACAGCAGCGCCGCGGCGGCGAGCCCGAACGAACGCGCCATGCCGGCGAGTTGGCGCTCACCGGGGCCGCCCGGCGTGCGGAAGCTCAGCCCGCGGCGGACGCCGCCGAGGAACGCGAGGACCGTTCCGGCCCACACGATCCCGGCCCGCGGGACGAAGCCGGTTCGCAGCGGCGGAGCGAGCCCGGCCGCGGTCGCCGATGCAAGCACCGGCACGACCGCACCGAAGCCCAGCAGCTTGCTGCGGAATGGGATCAACGCGGCCTCCATGACTGCAATTCACCTGTGGATTGGGGCCCCCGCGCCGGATGCCAAGCGACGTTAAAGCCTTCGTGACTCCCACGCCGATTTCAACGCCCGGCTTCGCCGAAATCCAGCGCGCCGCGTTCCACCGTTCAGGCCATGCAAACGACGGAGAACAACGTGGACGATCCCAAGACGAAGTACCCGGGCAGCCTGCAAGCGGACCAATTGCAGCCCCCAGGGCACACGGCCGAGATGGCCGACAAGCCCGATCACGGTGAGCAAAGCTATCGGGGCGCCGGCCGGTTGACGGGGTACGGCACCATCATCACCGGGGCGGATAGCGGGATCGGCCGCGCCATCGCCATCGCGTTTGCGCGCGAAGGCGCCGACGTGCTGGTGAGCTACCTCGACGAGCACGACGACGCGCAGCAGACCGCGCACTGGATCGAGCAGGCCGGGCATCGCGCCGTTCTGGTCCCCGGCGACGTCGCCGACCCGGCGCACGCCCGCGCGCTCGTCGAGCGCGCGATGGCCGAGTTCGGGCGCCTCGACGTGCTCGTGAACAACGCGGCGATGCAGCGCTCGCACGAGACTCTGGAGGAGATCGAGCCGGAGGAATGGGACCGCACGTTCCGGACCAACATCTACGCCCATTTCTTCCTCGCCCGCGCCGCGGTGCCGCATATGAAGCCGGGCAGCTCGATCATCGGCACCACCTCGATCAACGCCAAATCGCCGTCACCCCACCTGCTCGCCTACGCGACGACCAAGGGGGCGATCGCCAATTTCACGGCCGGCCTGGCCGGGATGCTGGCCGAGCGCGGCATCCGCGTGAATGCGGTGGCGCCTGGCCCGGTCTGGACGCCGCTGATCCCCTCCACCATGCCGCAGCAGGCGGTGGAGAAGTTCGGCCAGAGCACGCCCCTCGGCCGGGCGGCGCAGCCCGCCGAACTCGCGGGCGCCTACGTGTTCCTCGCGTCCGAGGCTGCGAGCTACATCACCGGCGCGATCATCCCCGTCACCGGCGGCAAGCCCATGCTGTAGCAGCCCGGCGACATAAGCCCTGCGACATAAGCCCTGCGCGCATCGTCGTCTCCGGCGGCGAACGCGAGCGGCGCTGTACAAGTCCGTGACCCACCCGAGTGTGATACTCCCGAAGGGTATCGGGCCCGGCGCCGCAGCGTTCGCTCCAAGGCGACGACGCCAAGTCATAAGGAGGTCTCGATGTTCTACCACGACAAACGTTTGCAGTATCCCGTGAAGGTTGAGACGCCCGACCCGGTATTCGCCCGGATGCTGCAGCAGGCAATCGGCGGGATCGAGGGGGAGATCCGCGTCTGCATGCAGTATCTATTCCAATCCTGGGGCTCGCGCGGCCCGAACACGAAGTATCGCGATATGCTGATGCACACCGCGACTGAGGAGATCGGCCATATCGAGATGCTCGCGACCGCCGTCGCGATGAACCTCGAGAAGGCTCCGACCGAGCTGCAGGAGCAGGGCGCCGGCGACGGCATCGTGGGAACGGTCATGGGCGGCGGCAATGGGCGCCACGCGATCGAGGGCATGCTGCATCGCCACCTGCTCTCGACCGGCATGGCGGCCTACCCGGCCAACTCGGACGGCGTGCCGTTCGACATGTCGCACATCTATGCCAGCGGCAACTTGGCCGCCGACATGTACTGCAACGTCGCTGCCGAGAGCACCGGCCGCGTCCTCGCGGTTCGCTTGTTCAACGCGACGCAGGATGCGGGCATGAAAAACATGCTCCACTTCCTGATCGCCCGCGACACCATGCATCAGCAGCAATGGCTGACGGTCGTCGAGGAGCTGGGCGGTCTGCCGGGTGCGTTCCCGATCCCGAACAGCTTCCCGCAAAGCCAGGAGAACCAGGAGCACAACTACGACTTCTTCGACACCGGGCTGCAGGGTTCGGAGGCGCCGGAGGGTCGCTGGACGCACGGCCCGTCCCTGGACGGGAAGGGCAACTATACCGTGTTCAAGAACGTGCCCATGGGCGAGGTTCCGAACCTCGGCCCGGCCCGGCCGGACAGCGCTGCCGAGACGCAGCAGATCGGCTGACCACAGGACGGGGCGGCGTTCAGCCGCCCCGCTCCCGCTTCATCCGACGATCTAGTGGTTCTAGGGTTAGTGGCCTGCTCATCCCAGAAATTCGTCTGCGAATTTCTGGGGCAGGATACTAGCCCTTGCCGGGCAGCACGCTCGCGAGCACCTGGCGGGCGCTGTCCTTCAGCACGCTGCCGAGTTCGGGTTCGGACGCCATCATGGTGGTGAAGTTCTTCGCGTCCTGCAGCGTGATGTGCGGCGGCAGCGGCGGCACGTTGGGGTCGGTGTAGATGTTCAGGATCACCGGCCGGTCCGCCGCCAGCGCCTCGTCCCAGGCGGCGCCGACCTGCTCGGGATCGCGGCAGACGATGCCCTTCAGGCCCAGCAGCTCGGCATAGGAGTGATAGGCCATGTCGGGGATCGCCTGGGTCGATTCCGTCTTGCCGGCGCCCAGCTGCACCCGCTCCTCCCAGGTCACCTGGTTCAGGTCCTGGTTGTTCAGCACCATCACGATCAGCTTCGGGTTCGACCACTCCCGCCAATACTTGGAGATGGTGATCATGACGTTGAGCCCGTTCATCTGCATCGCGCCGTCGCCGATGAAGGCGATCACCACCCGCTCGGGGAACGCCATCTTCGCCGCCATCGCGTAGGGCGTCGCGGCGCCCAGCGAGGCCAGGCTGCCGGACAGCGAGCCCATCATGCCGCGCCGCATCTTGATGTCGCGGCCATACCAGTTGGCGACCGAGCCGCTGTCCCCGGTCATGATGCAGTTCTCCGGCAGCCGCTTCGACAGCTCCCAGAACACGCGCTGCGGGTTGATCGGGTCGGCCGAGGTCATCGCCCGGTCTTCCAGCGTCTTCCACCAGGACTTGATGTCGCGCTCGATGCCGTGCCGCCAGCGGTCGGCCTTTTTCTGCTCCAGCATCGGCAGCAGCGCCCGCAACGTGGTCGCGCTGTCGCCGACCATGTTGACCTCCATCGGATAGCGCAGGCTCAGCATGGTGCCGTCGATGTCGACCTGCACGCCGCGGGCGGAGCCGGGCTTGGGCAGGAACTCGCTGTACGGGAAGGCGGAGCCGACCACCAGCAACGTGTCGCAGCCCTGCATCATGTCCCAGGACGGCTTCGTGCCGAGCAGCCCGATGCCGCCGGTCACGAACGGCAGATCGTCCGGCACCGCCGCCTTGCCCAGCAGCGCCTTGGCCACCCCCGCCTGCAGCTTCTCCGCCACCGCGATCACCTCGTCGGTGGCGCGCAGCGCCCCGGCGCCGACCAGCATCGCCACCTTCTTGCCGGCGTTGAGCACGTCGGCCGCCTGCCGCAGCAGCGCCTCGTTGGGCAACTCGGCCGGGCCCGCGTAGCCGACCCCGGTATGCGTGGTGCCATGCTTGAGCGGCGGGTCCTCATAGGCCAAGTCCCTGCAGGTCGTTGGGCAGGATCACGCAGGTGACGGTGCGCCGGGTGCTGGCGATACGCACCGCGCGGTCGATCAGGTGCCGCACCTGCGACGGCACGCTGGCCATCGCCACGAAGTCGGCGGCGACGTCCTTGAACAGGGATTGCAGGTCCACTTCCTGCTGGTAATGGGCGCCGATCGCCGAACGCGCCTGCTGGCCGATGATCGCGACCACCGGGACGTGGTCCATCTTGGCGTCGTACAGCCCGTTCAGCAGGTGGATCGCGCCGGGGCCCGACGTCGCGTAGCAGAGGCCGACCTCGCCGGTGAACTTCGCGTGCGCCGAGGCCATGAACGCGGCCATCTCCTCATGCCGCACCTGGACGTATTGCATGCGGTCCTTGGCGTGCTCGAGCGCCACGTCGAGGCCGCCGACGCCGTCGCCGGGGTAGCCGTAGACCCGTTTGATCCCCCACTCGTTCAGGCGGTGCCAAACGAAGTCGCTCACGTTCATAGCCATTTCACAGCTCCTGCCACGTGGCGAGAACGGCGGGCTTGCAGCGCTGTTCCGAGGCGCCGATCCGCAACCAAGCACCTGTGAAGGCGGAAGCCGAAGTCGGCAGACCGCGCGCATCGGGCAAGTCCGCGACGAAGCGCAACCCGGCGATGCGGTTCGGGCGCGCCTGAAACGGGGCGGCTACGACTTGACCACCGGCGTCTTCACCTTCGGCAGGTTCTGCACGAACTCGTCGGGCACTTTCAGGTGGTCGGCGACGAGCTGCGCGGGTGTGTTGGCGATCCAGTTGGTCAGGGACACGTCGGCGTAGCGGTCGCTGGCAAACAACTCCAGATAGCGGAGCTTGTCCGTCCCGGTGTTCTCGATGTAGTGGCCGAACGAGCGCGGCACGTAGCCGACGTCGCCGGGGGCGAAATCGGCGGTGTTGGCCTTGCTTTCGCTGGCGAAGATGGTCATCCGGCCGTGGCCGCTGATCCAGTACTGCCACTCGTCGGCCTGGGGATGCCAGTGCAGCTCGCGCAGCCCGCCCGGCTCGAGCTCGACCAATGCGGCAGCCATCGTCTGCGACACCTTGAAGTTCGAGCTGTCGGCGATCCGCACGGTGCCGCCCTTGGAGCGGATCGGCGGCTGGTCGTGCAAGGAGAAATTGAACGGCTCCGGCACGATCGGCTCGCTGCTTTGCCGCAAGTCGGCGGCGAGGTCGCCGGGCATGCGGCCGTTGAAGATGTACAGCTCCTTGGGCGGGACCTTATCGAAGGTGCTTTCGGGCACGCCGAAGTTCTTCGCCAACACGTCCTTGGGCGTGTGCGCGACCCAGTCCGTGATCAGGAAGGTGCTGTCTTCCGAGAAAGCGCCGTCGTCGAAGGCGAGCAGGAACTCGCAGCCGTCCGGGCCGAGCCCCTGGATCGAGTGCGGCACGCCGGACGGGAAGTACCAGAGGTCGCCTTCCTTGACGTCGGCGGCGAAGTGCCGTCCTTCCGTGTCGACGGCGGTGATGCGGGCGACGCCATACAGCATGTAGGCCCACTCCGCCGGACGGTGCCAATGCAGCTCGCGGATGCCGCCGGCGTCGAGGCGCATGTTCACCCCCGCGATCGACTTGGCCATCGGGAATTGCCGCACCGTGACCTCACGCGCCCACCCTGCGTCGGTGCGGCGGTTATGGGCGGTCGAGAAGGAGTATTTCAGCCCGCCGAGGTTGCCGCGGTCGGTCGGCACCGGGGTGAACTCGCTGGGATTGGCGTTCTGCAGCGCCGGATCCTGCGGGCCGGGATCGGCCGCCGCCCTGTTGCCCTCCGCGGCCCGCGCGGTGGCGGCGGCCGCGATCAGTCCGGTTGCCGCACCGGCGGAAAGAAGGGATCGGCGATTGGGAGGAGTCATGGTTAGTGTCCGACGCTGTTGTTTCGCCCACGAGCTTGCACGACCGCACGAAGTCTTTCCGCCACGGCGCGGTCGGCCCGCTCGAGTAAGCTCAAGTTCTGAGGAACGAGAGCCGTCGTAGCCGGATGGGCATTGTTCCGGCTATTATTGGATGTCCGTGGTCTCGCTTGACCGTCTAAGCCGCCATCTTGCGGCAACTGTCTGCGCACGATCGGCAGGTGGCCACGCACTCGTCCATGTCGCCGATCTCGGCGCAGCTATCGGCACAAGCCTGGCAGATCTCCGCACAACTGCGGCAGGTCTGCCGATGATGCTCGGTGCCGATCAGCATCATCGCCGCCGACGCCCGGCACATCTCCGCACACGCCAGCATCAGCCGGAAGTGTCCGGGCTCCACGTGTCGCCCGCCGGCCTCGAGACAATGGTGCGACGCCATCGCGAGGCAGGTCGAATGGCACTTCAGGCACTCCTCGACGCACGCGCGCATGTCCTGCGATAGCACCTGCATCCGGCGCTCCTCCCGATCGGGTCTGTTCACCTACGATGTCGCCGCAACTGCATTTCAGGCGGCGAAGTTGCGGCCGGTGCCATAACAGCGACGCGATCAGGCAACATGGGCATTCAACATGGGAACGACTGGCACGTTGGCCCGTATGGGGCTCATCGGGTGCGTTTTGCCGGTGGCACCCAACTGAGAGAGGAGTGTGCTCCCGCCATCCTCGACTGTGGAGCGTCTCTTGACCGCAAGCCAGGCTGCCGCCCCGCCGCGCAATCACCTCCTTGCCTCCCTGCCGCCCGACTGCCTGCAACGGCTGCGGCCACGGCTCGTCCCGGTCACGCTCCCCCTGCGGCAGGAGCTGTTTGCGCCGGAGCAAACGATCGAGGCAGTGCACTTCCCCGAAAGCGGCTTGATCTCGCTGGTGGCCTGGCTGGAGGACGGCATGCAGGCCGAAGTCGGCATCATCGGCCGGGAAGGAATGCTGGGCTTGTCGCTGCTGTCGGGCGAGACCGCGGCGTTCTGTCAAGCGATCGTGCAGATGGCCGGCGCCGGCTTCCGGATGACCGCGAGCGACTTCCGGCACGAATTCGACAACAACCCGCCGTTCCGGACGATGCTGCTCCGCTACAACGAGGCCTTGCAGGCGCAGGTCATGCAAACCGCGGCTTGCAACGGGCGTCACGACCTCGAGCAGCGCCTCGCCCGCTGGCTGCTGATGGCGCATGACCGCGCCGAGGACGACCTGCTGCCGCTGACCCAGGATTTCATGGCGATGATGCTCGGCGTCCATCGGCCGAGCATCACCGTCACCGCCGGAATCCTGCAGCGCGCCGGGCTGATCCGCTACGCCAACGGCCAAGTCCGAGTGCTGGACCGCGCTGCCCTGGAGGCCGCATCCTGCGAATGCTACCGCACCGTGCGGCGGCGCTTCACGGTCCTGTTAGGCGAACTCAAAACTTAAGTCCGAAGTATGGAACCTGACCGTGGCGACCGGCAGCCATCAGTAATCCGAATTGATGACCGACTTAGAAGCTCCGGTGGATTCGGCATGTGCCGAGCGCGACAGCGCCGAGCCCGTCCGGTCGATGCGGCCGACCCGCCCAACAGGCACAACCGCAGCACGGGCTGGCTCCTGTGACCCTTCGCGGTCGCAGCTGCTGCAGCGGATTTCGACCCTCGAGGCAGAGGTCGGCCGTTTGCGTGGAGAGGTGGCGCGATCACGAATGCTGGCGCGAAGCGCCGTCGATTACGCCATCATTACGCTCGACCTGCATGGCCGCGTCACCAGCTGGAGCGAGGGGGCCGAGCGCATCACCCTCTATGCCGAGCCGGAGGTGATCGGCCGTTCGGGGAGCCTCCTCTTCACGGCCGACGACCATGACGGCGGCATGTTCGACGCTGAACTGACACGGGCGCGGCAGGAGGGGCGCGCGGTCAACGAGCGTTGGCATGTCCGTCGCGACGGCACGCGGTTCTGGGCAAGCGGCGCGATGATGCTGCTGCAGGATGGTGAGGGGGTGCCGCACGGCTTCCTCAACATCTTGCAAAACCGCAGCGTCACGCAGGCCGAGATGGAACGGCGCGAGCTGCTGGTCGCCGAAATGACGCATCGGATCAAGAACACCTTCGCGACCGTGCAGGCCGTCGCCACCAAGACCGGCCGGCATGCCGGGTCGGTGCAGGACTTCAAGACGCAGTTCTCCGCCCGGCTGAGCGCCCTGGCGCGCTCCCATGACATGACGCTGCGCGGCGGCTGGGAGAATCTGCCGCTGCGGAACGTGATCGAAGGGGCGCTCTCGGCCTACGCCGCAGCACCCGGCCAGGTCATTCTGGACGGAGCGCCGGTCGTGGTGCCGAAACACCTGGTAACCACGTTTGCGCTCGCCTTCCACGAGCTCGCGACGAACGCGGCCAAGCACGGCGCCCTATCGGCGCCCGGCGGCTCCGTCACCGTGGCCTGGGCGGTTTCCTCGTCACGCGGCGCGCGCCTTGTTACCGTGCTGTGGCGCGAGCGCGGCGGCCCGCGTGTCCGCCCGCCCGAACACCGCGGCTTCGGCACCGACCTGCTCGAACGGGCGTTGGGGCAGCAGCCCAGCATTACCGTCCGGCAAAGCTTCGAGCCCGACGGGGTGGAGTGCCGCATCACCTTCCCCCCCCCGCGGGGCTGGCCTCGCCTGCGACGGCAGCCGAACCCGCATCGCGAGCTGACCAAGCGAGCTAAACCAGGACCCAGACGATCGCGCCACCTGAAAACTGCCGGAGGGATGGGCTGAGCTGACCGGCGACGTCCTGGCCCTCGCACCCCAGCCGTGCGAGCGTGCGGCATGACGGATCGCTTCAGCTTGGCCGGCCAGCATGCGCTGGTGACCGGCGCCTCCAGCGGCCTCGGCCGCCACTTCGCCGGCGTGCTGTCGGCAGCCGGCGCCTGCGTGACCGTCGCGGCCCGGCGGGAAAGCGCGCTCGCCGACACCGTGGCGCGGATCGGCAGCGGCGCCGAGGCGCACGCTGTGCCGATGGACGTGACCGACCCCGCCAGCGTAGCGGCCGCGTTCGCGGCGGCGGAAGCGCGGTTCGGCCCGGTCACGGTGGTGATCAACAACGCCGGCATCACCTCGACCGGTCCGGCGCTCGACATGGGCGAGGCGGACTGGTCCCTCGTCATCGACACCAACCTGCGCGGCAGCTGGCTCGTGGCCCAGCATGCCGCGCGCGGCATGGCGGCTGGAGGCGGCGGCAGCATCGTCAACATCGCGTCCATCCTCGGCCTGCGCGTGACCGGCGGCGTCGCGCCCTATGCGGTGTCCAAGGCGGGCGTGGTGCAGATGACGAAGGCGCTGGCGCTCGAATGGGCGCGGCACCGCATCCGGGTGAACGCGCTGGCGCCGGGCTACATCGAGACGGAGCTGAACGACGCATTCTTCGCCACCGATGCCGGGAAGGCGCTGATCCGACGCGTCCCGCAGCGCCGCCTCGGCGAGCTGCACGAGTTGGACGGGCCGCTGCTGCTGCTCGCGTCGGACGCCGGGTCGTTCATGACCGGCAGCGTCGTCACGGTGGACGGCGGCCACCTCGTCAGCGGCCTTTAGAAAAGGAACGCACCCATGGACGCCCCGATCGTTCCGCACCCGTTCGAGGCTGGGCTGGACCGGCAAACGGCGAACTTCGTCGCCCTCTCGCCGGTCTCGTTCCTTCAGCGCGCGGCCGCCGCATTCGCGGACAAGCTGGCGGTGATCGACGGCGACCGCCGCTTCACCTACGGCGAGGTCTACGAGCGCTGCGTGCGGCTCGCCTCGGCGCTGGCCGGGCGCGGCATCGGGCGGCTGGACACGGTGGCGATCCTCGCCTCCAACATCCCGGAAATGATTGAGGCGCATTTCGCCATCCCGATGCTCGGCGCGGTGCTGAACCCGCTCAACACGAGGCTGGACGCGGCAACGATCGCCTTCTCGCTCAACCATGGCGGGGCCAAGGTGCTGATCGCCGACGCGGAGTTCGCCGCCCTGGTCGCCGCGGCGCTGCCGGACGTCGATCACGACATCCTCGTCATCGGCATCGCCAACCCCGGCCTGCCGCACACCCCGGCGCCGGGCCGCGCCGAGTACGAGGCGCTCCTCGCCGAGGGCGACCCGCGCCACGACTGGCAGCCGCCGGCCGACGAGTGGCAGTCGATCTGCCTGCTCTACACCTCCGGCACCACCGGAGATCCGAAAGGCGCCGTCTACAGCCATCGCGGCGCCTACCTCACCGCACTCGGCAATGCCATGACGTTCGGGCTGCGGTTCGACAGCGTCTATCTGTGGACGCTGCCGATGTTCCATTGCAGCGGCTGGTCCTATCCTTGGGCAGTGGTCGCGGCCGGCGGCACCCAGGTCTGCTTGCGCAAGGTCGACCCGGCGCCGATTTTCGGGCTCATCGCCGAACACCGCGTCACCCATCTCTGCGGCGCCCCGATCGTGCTCAGCATGCTGGCGCAGGCGCCGGCCGAGCAGCGCGTGCCGTGGTCCCACACCGTCACCTGCGCCACCGGCGGCGCTGCCCCGCCATCGGCGGTGTTACGGGCGATGGAGGGCATCGGCTTCCGCGTCACCCATTTGTATGGCGCGACCGAGTTCCTACGGCCCGGCGCTGGCCTGCATCGACAAGCCCGATTGGCACGACCTTTCGCCCGAGCAGCGCTTCCTGCAGATGGCCCGGCAAGGCGTCCCCTTGCCCACCGTCGCAGAGGCGATCGTCGCCGACCCCGCCACCACGCAGGCCGTGCCGCGCGACGGGACGACGATCGGCGAGGTCATGCTGCGCGGCAACACCGTCATGAAGGGCTACCTGCACAACCCGGAGTCCACGGCCAAGACCCTGGCCGGCGGCTGGTATCGTTCGGGCGACCTCGGCGTCTGGCATCCGGACGGCTACATCGAGATCAAGGACCGCTCGAAGGACATCATCATCTCCGGCGGCGAGAACATCTCCAGCCTCGAGGTGGAGGAGGTGCTGTCGCACCATCCCGCCGTCTACCTGGCCGCCGTCGTCGCCCGGCCCGACCCGACCTGGGGCGAGACGCCGTGCGCCTTCGTCGAGCTCCGCCCGAACCACGCCGCGACCGAGGCCGAGCTGATCGCGTGGTGCCGCGAGCGGATGGCGCGGTTCAAGGCGCCCAAGCGCGTGGTGTTCGGCCCGCTGCCGAAGACCGCCACCGGCAAGATCCAGAAGTTCACGCTGCGGGAGCAGGCCAAGCTGCAATAGGGCGGCCGGGCGGCGCGGGGTCCGATCGCCGTTGTCACCGGCCCGCGATCCCCGCATCATCCTCGCCACAGCGGAGGGTGGTGCACGTGGGATTGCGGTTCTGCCGGGCGCTGCTCGTCCTCCTGCCGATCGTCTCCGCCCAGGCCGAGACCGTTCCGGCGACCTTGCGGATCGGCATCCAGGACGAGCCGGACGTGCTCGACCCGGCGCGCGGCGGCACCTATGCCGGCCGGCTCGTGTTCGCCGCCGCCTGCGACAAGCTGATCGACACCAACCCGGCGCTCGACTTCGTGCCGCAGCTTGCGACCGGCTGGAGCTGGTCCGCCGATGGGCTGAGGCTCACCCTGCACCTCCGCCCGGGCGTCCGCTTCCAGGACGGCACCGCCATGGACGCCGAGGCGGTGCGGGCCAATCTCGACCGCTATCGCACCGCCGCCGCCAGCGTGCGCAAGGCGGAGCTGAAGCCCGTGGCGGCGGTGACGGTCGTCGATCGCCTGACGGTCGAGCTGCAGCTCAGCCAGCGGTACGCGCCGCTGGTCGCGGTGCTGGCCGACCGGGCCGGCATGATGATGTCGCCGGCCGCCTTCGCCGGCGGCAGGAACCCGGAGCTGCCGGTCTGCGCCGGGCCGTTCAAGGTAACCGAGCGGGTGGCGCAGGATCGCATCGTGCTCGACCGGTTCGACGGATATTGGAACGCGCCGTCGATCCACCTCGACCGCATCGTTTATCGCCCGATCCGCGACAGCACCGTGCGCCTCGTGAACCTGCAAGCCGGGCAGCTCGACCTGCTGGAGGAGTTGTCGCCGTCGGACGCGGCCGCGGTGAAGGCCAATCCGCGCCTGCGTCTCGAATCCGCCACCTCGCTGGGCTACGAGACGATCTCGATCAATGTCGGCCATGGCGCCGGCGCGCAAACGCCGCTGGGCCAGAACCCCGCCGTGCGCGAGGCGCTCGAGCGCGCGATCGACCGCCAGGCGATCAACCAGGTGGTGATGGACGGACAGTTCGTTCCGGCGAACCAGGCGGAGTTGCCCGGCTCGAAATACTGGAACCCGGACGTGTCGGCGCCGCCTCGCGACCCGGCGGCGGCGAAGGCGCTGCTGCGGAAGGCCGGGTTCGACCGGGTTTCCTTCACCCTCACCGTCACCAACACCCCGCGCGAGATCCAGCTCGGCGAGGTGATCCAGTCCATGGCGGCCGAGGCCGGGTTCGACGTGAAGGTGCAGCCGCTGGACGTGGGCGCGATGATCGACGGCATGAACGCCGGCAACTACAACGCGTCGGTCGTGGTCTGGAGCGGCCGGGCCGACCCGGACTCCAACATCGCGCTGTTCTTGGCCTGCGACGGCTTCCAGAACTGGGGCAGATACTGCGACAAGCCGTTCGACGCCCTGCTCGAGCAGGCCCGGGCCAGCACCGACGCGGCGGAGCGGCAGTCGCTCTACCGCCGGGTCGCGGCGACGTACCTGCAGGACCGGCCGACCATCGTGCTGTTCCACATGCGCTGGCTGTTTGCGGTCAGCGACGCGCTGCAAGGCTTCGTCGCCACGCCCGACGGGCTGATCCGGCCTCAGGGCCTTACTCTTCGGTAGCAGGGCCTCACCCTGCGGTAGCTGGGCCTCACCCTTCGGTAAAAGCGCTGCCTTGACGCTTCGGTGAGCGGCAGCAACCCCGCAAGCAACCAGGCCTTTGTTGCCACGCATCGGCAAAACAGGAGCCCGGTCGTGGTGCGGAACGACGCGTAAATGGCGCTTCGGCATGTCGTGTTGTTCGGCGTGGTCGTTGTCGCACTCGGGGCCGGCGTCGTGGGGCTGATGGCCTGGGACGGCTCGCTGACCCGCCGCACCAACCCGGAAACCGAGGACGCCTATGTCGAGGGCGAATACACCGCGATGGCCGCCCACGTGCAGGCCTACGTCCGCCGGGTCGCGGTCGAGGACAACCAGGCGGTGACGGCCGGTCAGGTGCTGGTGCAGCTCGAGGACGACGACTACCGTGCGCGCACCCAACAAGCCGAGGCGAACGTGGCGCAGGCCGAGGCCGCGCTGCACCAGCTCGACGCCCGCGACACGGCGACACGGCTGCAAGCGGACCAGGCCCGGACGCAGGTGGTCGCGTCCGAGGCGACGCTGGTTCGCGACACGCAGGAGGACCGGCGGCAACGCGTGCTGCTGCCGACCGATGTCGGCCTGCTGCGCACGGCCCAAGGCGCCGACGCCGACCGCCGCCGCAGCGCCGCCCAAGTGGAGCAGGCCCGCGCCGCGCAAACGGAAGCGGAGCGGCAGATCGACCTGATCGCCGCTCAGCGGCGCAGCGCGGCCGCCAACGTGGACGTGCAGCGCGCCGCCCTGGCTTGGCCCGCATCACCGAGGGCTACACCACGATCCGCGCCCCGCGCGACGGCGTGGTCGGGCCGCGCCAGGTGCGGCCCGGCACGCTGGTGCAGCCCGGCACGGAGCTGATCTCGCTGACGCCGCTGCAGGATGTCTGGGTGGTCGCGAACTACAACGAGCGGCAGATCACCCACGTCCAGACCGGTCAGCCGGCGCGGGTGCGGTTGGATGCCTTTCCTCGCGGCGAGCTGGCCGGGCACGTCGCCGGCATCGCTCCTGCGACCGGTGCCACCTTTTCCGGACTGCCGGCCGACAACACCACCGGCAACTACACCAAGGTGGCACAGCGGGTGAGCGTCAAGATCGTGCTCGACGACCGGGCGCAAATGGGGCTGCTGCGGCCCGGCATGTCGGCCGAGGCGCGCGTGATCACGGACCCGGCCGCGTTCGGCCAGTCCGCGCGCGAGGTGCGCTAGAGCATGATCCGATCAATCGGGGTCAGCCATCGGATGCACATGCTCGAAAAGTTAAGGAGGATAGAGTTCAAGCCGATCCGCTTCGATCGGATTGGGCTCTAGAGCATGATCCGATCAATCGGGGTCACCCATCGGATGCACATGCTCGCAAAACTAGGGAAACTAGAGCTCCAGCCGATCCGCTTCGATCGGATTGGGCTCTAGCATGCGGGACGCCATCATCCGCGCCATTATCGCCGCCATCGGCCTGATCGGCACCGCGGCGCTGGTGATCGATTGGGACACGCTGCGCTGGCACGCGACCGAGCAATGGACCAACGACGCCCAGCTCCGCGGCGACCCGACCCGGATGGAGGCGCGGGTGACCGGCTACGTCACCCGGGTCGCGGTCGCCGACGACCAGCCGGTCAAGGCCGGCCAGGTGCTGTACGAGATCGAACCCAACGACTACCGGGCGCAGGCGGACCAGGCCAACGCCAACCTCGAAGCGGCGAGCGCCCGCGTTGCCGAAGCCGAGGCGCAGGTCGCGCTGCAGGGGGCGCGGGTGCAGTCCGCCGCGGCCACGGCAGCCGCGACCGAGGCCGGGCTGGTGCGCGCGAGCCAGGAGAAGTCGCGCCAGGACGCGCTGATCAACACTGCCGGGGGTTTGCGCCGCGATTGGGAAACCGCAACCGCCGACCAGGCCCGGTTTCGCGCCACGCTGACCGGGGACCAGGCGCAGACCGAGGCGGCGCGCGCGCAAGTCGAGGCGCTCAAGGCGCAGGTGGCGCAGGCGCAGGCGCAGGTACGGGCGCAATCGGCCGGGCGCGACGTCGCCTCCATCAACCTCGGCTTCACGGAGGTGAAGGCGCCGGCCGACGGGGTGGTCGGCGCCCGCACCGCGCGGCTCGGCCAGTACGTGACGCCGGGGGCGCTGCTGATCTCGTTCATCCCGGCGCGCGACGTGTGGATCGTCGCCAATTACCGCGAGGAGCAGATGGACCGCATCCGCGTCGGCCAGCCGGTCGGCATCGAGGTGGACGCCTACCCGGACCTGCATTTGCGCGGCCGGGTCCAGAGCCTCGGGCCGGTCAGCCAATCGCGCGGCAGCTTGCTGCCGCCGCAGCGGGCGACCGGCAACTTCGTCAAGATCGTGCAGCGCATCCCGGTGCGGATCACGCTGGACCCCGGCACGCCGGGACTCGACCGGCTCCTGCCGGGCTTGTCGGTCGAGACCCGCATCGACACGAGTGCGGCCGGTGGCTGAGCCCGAGCGGATCGGCTGGCACCTGCTGCGGCCGCGCCCGCCGGAGCCGCCGCCGCCCGGCAAGGCGCCGCCGCCGCCGCCGCCGGAGCTGACATCGCGGCTGATCGTGGGATTGGTCGGCGCGCTGATCGCCGGGCTGTTGTCCTACCTCGACACACGAATCGGCCAGGAAGCGGTGGCGGACGTGCTCGGCGGCCTCGGCCTCGGCCGCGACGAGGGCAGCTGGGTCACCACCGCGTATCTCGTCGGGGAGCTGGCGATCGTGCCGCTCACGCCATGGCTCGCGACCGCGCTGTCGCCGCGCCGCTGCTTCGCGCTGGCGATCCCGGTCGCCATCCTGTCCGGCGCCGCCGTGCCGCAAGCACCGAGCTTCGCCGCGCTGATCGCCTGCCGTTTCCTGCAAGGGGTCGGTGACGGCATGCTGATCCCGCTGCTGCTGATGACGGTGCTGAGCGACATGACCGGGAAGCGCCGGGTGTGGGGGCTCGCGGTCTATGCGATCGTGGTCAACCTGCCGCCCACCTTGGCGGAGCCGATCGCCGGGCTCTACACCGACCACTTCACCTGGAAGGCGCTGTTCTGGGAGAACGTGCTGCCCGGCGGCGTGGCCCTCGCCTTCGTGCTGGCCGGGTTGCCGGTGCAGCCGGCCAAGTTCGAGACCTTCGAGAAGACCGACTATTTCGGCATGTTCTGCTTGATCGCCGCGGCCGTGATGCTGACGGTCGGGTCGAGCCAGGGTCAGCGGCTTGACTGGTTCGATTCCAGCCTCGTCGTCGGCATGTTCGCGGGTGCGGCGCTGTTCGCGACGATGTTCGTGGTGCACGAGCTGCGCGTCGACGCCCCGTTCCTCGACCTGTCGATCCTGAAGCGGCGCAACTTCAGCCTCGGCCTCGTGATGTTCCTGGTGTTCAACATGGCCCAACTCGCGACCGTGTCGGTGCTGCCGCAGTTCGGCACGCAGATCCGCGGCTTCCGCGAGCAGCAGATCGGCGACCTGCTGATCTGGTTCGCGGTGCCGGAGATCCTGCTGCCGCTGGGGCTGGCATGGCTGCTGCAGCATCTCGATTCCCGGATCGTGCTGGCGAGCGGGTTGTGCATCGGGGCGATCGGCAACTACCTGTCGGCTTACGTCACGTCGGATTACGCGTTCGCGCAGTTGCTGCCGGGCCAGATCCTGCTGCTGGTGAGCTGGCCCGCGATCATCATGGGCTTGGCGCTGTCCACCACCTCGGTGATCTCGCCGCAGGACACCCTGACCGGAAGCGTGCTGTTCAACAGCATGCGCAACCTCGCTTCCTCCGTCGGCAGCGGCATCGTCGGCGGCATCGTGGCCGTGCGCGAGCGGGTGCACTCCGACCTGATCCTGCAGCTTGTGGTCCCCGGTTCGCCGATCGCGTCGCAGCGCACGGCCGCAACTGGCGGCCTCGCCGGCGTGCAGGCCGCGGTGCAGACCCAGGCCTACGTGCAGGCATTCAGCGACACCTATGGATGGATCGCGGTGGTGATGCTGCTGGGGATCGTGATCGTGTTCGCGCAGACCGAAACGCGGGTCGCAGGTGCGCGATAGGACGATCAGGGGTGCTGCCCCTGAACCCCATCCAAGGCGGAGCCTTTGAGATCCAGCACATTGCAGGCCTGGGCCCGCCGGCCCCAGCGTGTCGAAAGCAAAGCCCTCGCCGTCGCCTTGCTCGTGCTGCTGCCCACAGCCACTCAGGCCCAGACGTTCGAGCGCGCCCTGGCCAGCGCCTACGCCACCAACCCGCAGCTCCTGTCCGCACGCCAGCGCCTGCGCGAGGTGGACGAGAACGTGCCGCAGGCGCTGTCGGGCTGGCGGCCACGGGTTTCCATCACCGGCCAGTACGGCGGCGCGGTATTCCAGGACAGCCTCGACAAGGCGCACAATCCGGAGCGCCGGGTGCCGCAGGACACGCGGCTGCAGCTCGATCAGCCGCTCTGGACCAGCGGCCGGCAGCCGGCCCGCATCGCCCGCGCCGAGGCCGAGGTGCGGCAAGAACGCGCCAACCTGCGCACCACGGAAGCCGATGTGTTGCTGCAGGCCGGGCTCGCTTATCTCGACGTGGTGCGCGATCAGCGCATCGTCGTGCTCAACCGCAACAACGTCGACGTGCTGCAGCGCTCGTTGCGGGCCACCCGGCAGCAATGGCAGGCCGGCGCCGTGACGCTGGCCGATGTGGCGCAGACGGAAGTGCGCCTCGCGCAGGCGATCGGCACGCTCGCTTCGGTGCGTGCGCAGGCGACCGCGTCGGAGGCGACGTTCCTGCAGCAGATCGGCATGCCGCCCGGCACGCTGACCCTGCCTGAGCTGCGCCTGCCGCTGCCGAACAGCCGGAGTAAGGCGCTCGACGCCGCGGCGCAGGACAACGACGCGGTGCTGGCGGCGCGCCAGGCGGTGGACGCGGCGCAGCGCTCGGTCGAGCTGGCCAAGGCCGAGCTGCGGCCGCAGATCAGCGCCCAGGGCGTGCTGCGCCGGGCCCGCGAGACCGAGGTTCAGCAACTCCAGCAGCGCGACAACATCGCCCAGGGGCTGCTGACGGTGCAGGTGCCGATCTACCAGGGCGGCGAGGAGTATTCCCGCATCCGCCAAACCCGCGAGGCCGAGCTGCGCGCCGAGACCCTGGTCGAGGACGCCCGCCGCCGGGCGCAGCGGGCGGCCGCCGTCGCCTGGGACCTGGCCGAGGCGGCGCAGACCCGGCTCGAGGCGCAGCGCACCGCGATCCGCGCCAATGCGGTGGCGCTCGACGGCATCTCACGCGAGCACCTGGTCGGCGCCCGCACCACGCTCGACGTGCTGAACCAGCAGCTCGAGACGCTCAACGCCGAGGTGGGCGAGGTCATGGCGCGGCACGATTCCGTGGGCGCCCGGCTGCAGCTCTTGGCGGCACTCGGGCGGCTCACGGCGGAAGACCTGCGGCTCGACGTGCAGACGTTCGACCCGCAGGCGCACTACGCGGCGGTGCGCAACAAGTGGTTCGGCCAGCGGCCGCCCGACCCGAAGCCGCCGTAAGTCCGCGTCAGCGGGCCGGGTTCAGCTCCACCTTGATCCAGCCGGGGCGGCGCAGGTCGAACTGCTTGTAGGCCTCGATCGCGTCAGACATTGGCTCGGTCTGGCTCAGCACGACCGACGGGTCGGTCGTGCCCGCCTGCACCTTGGCAATCAGCTTCGGAATGTAGGTGCGGTGGTTGCAGTTCCCCATGTTGATCGTGAGGTTCTTGTTCATCGCAGCGCCGATCGGGAAGAACTGGTCCTCCGGCGGATAGACGCCGATGATCCCCAGCGTGCCGGCCTTGGCAAGCGACTTCACCGCCCAGGTCGACACCAGCGCCGGCGCGTTACCGGGCTTCCATTGCTCCCCGTTCGGCTTGGCGCCGGACGCGATCTGGCGCGATTGCTGCAGGAGTTGCTGCGCCTGCTCCTTCGTGCTCTCCGCCGCCGGCCCGCTGTTCGGCCGCTCGCTGTCGACGCCGACCGCGTCGATCGCGCGGCTCGGGCCGATGCCGCGGGTCAGCTCCTTCAGCGCCTCGATCGGGTCCTCCTCCATCACGTTCACCGTCTCGGCGCCCAGCATCCGGGCCCGGTCGAGCCGGTCCGCATGTTCGTCGAGCGCGATCACCCGGCTGGCGCCGAGCTGGAACGCCGACAACACCGAGAATAGCCCGACCGGCCCCGCGCCCCATACCGCGACCACATCACCCTCCCGCACCTCGGCCAGATGCGCGCCGAAATAAGCGGTCGGGTAGATGTCGCTCATGAGGATGGCTTGGTCGTCGGTGACCGTCTCGGGCAGCTTGATCAGGTTCTGGTACGCCATCGGCACCCGGGCGTACTCCGCCTGCAACCCGTCGAGGCCGCCGGCCGCGGGCGGGCCGCCGAAGAACACCGTGCCGGCGGCGGCGCCGTTGGGGTTGGCGTCGTCGCATTGCGCCGTGTAGCCGGCCCGGCAGTAGGAGCAGTTGCCGCAGCTCACGGTGCTCGGGATCACCACGCGGTCGCCGCGCTTGAGGTTGCGCACGCCGCCGCCGACCTCTTCGACGATGCCGACGCCTTCATGGCCGAGGATGGTGCCGGGCTTCATGCCCGGGAAGGTGCCGCGGATGAAATGCAGGTCGGTGCCGCAAATGGCCGACGCGGTCAGGCGCACGATGGCATCGGTGCGCTCCTGCAGCTTCGGATCGGGAACGTTGTCGAGGCTGATATCGCCGGTGCCGTGGAAGACGACTGCTTTCATTGTGTTTCTCCAGTGTTAGGTCGCAGGGCGCCGCAGTGTTAGGTCGGAGTGCGGCCCTGCTGTAGGCGCCAAGGCCAGCGGCCCCGGACCTGCGGTCACAGCAGGTGTTCGATCCGGATCGGCAGCTTCCGCAGGCGGCGACCGGTCGCGTGGTGGACGGCATTGGCAATGGCGGCGTTGACGCCGACGATGCCGATCTCGCCCAGCCCCTTGATGCCGAGCGGGTTCACCTTGTCGTCCGCCTCCGGCACCATCACCACCTCTACCCGGCGAACGTCGGCGCAGACCGGGATCAGGTATTCCGACAGGTTGTCGTTGACGTAGCGGGCGGCGTTGAGGTCGATCTCCGTTTCCTCGAGCAAGGCGGACGACATGCCCCAGATGATGCCGCCCATGTACTGGCTGTGCGCCGTGCGCGGGTTGACGATGGTGCCGGACGCGAATGCGCCCAGCAGCCGCGGCACCCGGATCTCCCGGGTGCGCTTGTGGACCCGCACCTCGACGAACTGCGCGCCATAGGCGAAGGCCGTCACGTCCTTGCGCTTCTGGCCGCGCAGGATCGGGTTCTGGCCGCTGTACAGCTTCTCCATCGCGCTCGGCGCCGAGCCGCCCGGCACGTTCTCCGCATAGGTCTCCACGGCGCCGCCGCTGACCCGCTTGACCGCATCGGCGAGCGGCTCCGAGGGGCCGTCCGGCAGCGTCAGCATGCCGCGTTCCAGACGTACCGCGGCCGGGTCGCGGCCGGCGAGCGGCCCCTCGTTGCTGGTGGTCGCCGCCCGCGCCAGAAGCTCCCGCAGCTGCTCGCAGCCGCGCGCGACGGCGTTGCCGATGCTGGCGGTGAGGCTCGACCCGGCGGCGAGCGGCGCCGGCGGGAGCTCGGTGTCGCCCATCTCGACGGTGACCTGCTCGACCGGCACGCCGAGCCGCTCCGCCGCCACGATCGCCACCACGGTATAAGCGCCGGTGCCGATGTCGGCGGCCGCGATCTGCACCCGCGCATGCCCGTCGGGCCGCAGCCTCACCCGCACGGCGGACGCCGAGATGTTCGATGGGTAGCACGCGGCGGCACAGCCCCAGCCGACCTGCCACTCGCCATCCTGCATGCTGCCCGGCGCATGGTCCCGATTGTTCCAGCCGAACCGCTCGGCGCCCTCCTCGAGGCAGCGCAGCATGTGCCGGCTCGAGAACGCCTGGCCGCTCACCGGGTCGCGCTCCGGCTGGTTGCGCCGGCGCAGCTCGATCGGGTCGAGGCCCAGCTGCCCGGCCAGCTCGTCCATCGCGGACTCCAGCGGGAACATGTACGGCATGTCCGGCGGCGCCCGCATGAAGCCCGGCGTGTTGCGGTCGGCGTGGACGATGTTCACCCGGGTCAGGATGTTCGGGCAGGCATAGACGCGAGCGGTGCTCTCGGTCCCGGACACGTTGTAGGTGCTGGGCCGCGACGTGACCTCCCAGCCCTCGTGCCGGAACGACACGAGCTTGCCGTCCGGCGTCGCGCCGAGCCGGATGTGGTGCCGGGTTTCGGCCCGGTAGGTGACGATGGTGAACCCCTGGTCGCGGGTGGCAACCAGCTTCACCGGCCGCCGCAGCCGCTTGGCCGCGAGCGCGATCCACGCGGTCCGCGACGTTGCGCCGCCCTTGGAGCCGAACGCGCCGCCGACGAACTTCGACACCACGCGGATCTGGCCGGGCTCGATCCCGAGCTGCTTGGCCACCGCGGCACGCAGACCAAAAACGAACTGGCTCGGCTCCCAGATGGTGAGCTGGTCGCCGTCCCAGGCGCAGGTAGTGGTGAACAGCTCGATGGGATTGTGGTGCTGCGTCGGCGTTCCGTACTCGGCCGCGAACTTGACCGGCGCCGCGGCGAATGCCGCGTCCGCGTCGCCGACCGTGAAATCCTCGTGCTCGCCGTCTTCCCGCGTCTCTACCGTCACACCAGGGCAGTCGAAGGTCGCGGCGGGCGGCTCGGCCTCGTAGGTGATCTGCGTCCTGTGCGCCGCCTCGCGCGCCGCCTCGTAGGTGTCGGCGACGATGATCGCTACGATCTGGCCGTCATGGAACACATGGTCGGTTTCCATGGTCTGGGTGGTCTCGCCCCCGGTCGCTTGCGGCGGCGGCTTGGACTGGTCGCCCACATTCTCGTGGGTGAGGATGTCGAGCACGCCGGGCACTGCCTGTGCCTCGGCGAAGTCCATGCTGCTCACCCGGCCGCGGGCGATCGCGCTGGTGACCAGGAAGGCGTAGGCCGGGCTGGGGACCGTCTCGTCGGACGCATACAGCGCCCGTCCCGTGACCTTGGCGCGGCCATCGATGCGCGGCGTCGGCGTGCCGATGCGGGTGAAGTCTCCGTCCATCTCAGCTCTCCATCTCGGCGGCCGCGAGCAATGCGCGGACCAGCGTCCGACGGCCCAACTCGGGCTTGTAATCGTTGCCGCCATACGTGACGGCGCCGGCATAGGCCGCCTCGGCCGCTTCCTTGGCCCGCGCCTCGGTCAGCGTCTGGCCGGTCAAGGCTTGCTCGGCTTCATGGGCGCGCCACGGCTTCGTCGCGACGCCGCCCAGGCCGATGCGCACGTTCGCGACCGTGCCATCGGCGCCGAGTTCGAGCCCCACGGCCGCCGAGGCCAGCGCGAACGCGTAGCTGTCCCGCTCCCGCACCTTCAGATACAGCGACCGCCGGGTCCACGCGCCGGCCGGGACGTGGAAACCGGTGATCAGCTCGCTTTGCTGCAAGTTGGTCTCGATCTCTGGCGTGTCGCCGGGCAGCCGATGCAGTTCCTCGAACGGCAGCGTGCGCCGCGCGCCGCCGGGGCCGAGCAACTCGACGGTGGCGCCGAACGCTGCCAGCGGCACCGCGAAGTCACCGGGGTACGACGCAATGCAATGCTCGCTCGTGCCGAGCACCGCGAGCTGCCGGTTGACGCCCTCCTTCGCCGCGCAGCCGGAGCCCGGCGAGCGCTTGTTGCAGGCGCCCCAGGTCGGGTCGCGGAAGTAGTTGCAGCGGGTGCGCTGCAGCACGTTGCCGCCGAGGCTCGCCATGTTGCGCAGCTGCGCGCTCGCGGCCTGCACCAGGGCGTCGGACAGCGCCTTGTAGTCGCGGCGGACCGCCTCGTGCTCGGCGGCCGCCGACATCCGCACCAGCGCGCCCAGGCGCAAGCCGTCCGGCCCGGCCTCGATCGCGCCGTACTCGTGGCGCAGCGCGTCGATGTCGATCATCGCCCGCGGCCGCAGCACGTCGAGCTTCATTAAATCGAGCATCACCGTGCCGCCGGCGAAAAAGCTGCCGTCCGGGTGGTCGGCGGCGAGCTGCACCGCGGCGGCGGCATCGGCCGCGTGCTCGAGCGTGAACGGCCGCATCAAACGGGCTCGTTCATGGTCAGCGCCGCCTGTTTGACGGCATCGACGATCTTCGGATAGGCGGCGCAGCGGCAAAGGTTGCCGCTCATGTACTCGCGGATCTCGTCCTCGGTGCGGGCGTGCCCCTCATGCACGCAAGCGACCGCGCTCATGATCTGACCCGGCGTGCAATAGCCGCACTGATAGGCGTCGCAGTCGAGGAAGGCCTGCTGCATCGGGTGCAGCGCGCCGGTCTCGTCGGACAAGCCCTCGATGGTGGTCACCTTGCCACGCACGGCGCCGGCCAGCACGAAGCAGGACAGCACGCGCTGGCCGTCCACCAGCACGGTGCAGGCGCCGCATTGGCCCTGATCGCAGCCCTTTTTGCTGCCCGTCAGTCCCATCGTCTCGCGCAGCGCGTCGAGCAGCGTCACCCGCGGGTCGAGGCTGAGCCGATGCTCCCGCCCGTTGACCGTCAAAACCGTGTCCATCGTCGCTCCTGCCCGCAGCACATCAGTCGCGGCAACGCGGCTTCGGCGGCCGAGGCGCGCCGGGCATCCGTCACAACGCCGTAAGCGTTTGGCCCGCGTTTCGAACGATCAACTCACCCGTGCCGGCCGGCGGAACCCGAGCGCGTCAACCCCGACCGCGAAGGCGGCCGAGCCTTGCGACGGCCGTGACCGCAACCGCTCGCACAACGTTTGAACAACCCGGCCGCTGCCACTATCGTCGGGCCGCGACCGGTGCGGGACGGCCGTGATCCATGGCAACGAGTGAACCGATTTGTGTTCTGGCCAGGCTGTTGATCGCGGCGGCGACGTTGGCCGCCCACGTCGCCGCAGCCCAGACCCTCAGAAGCGACGAGGTGCTGAGCTCGATCTCGGTCCAGGTGCTCAGCGCCCCGCATCCGGTGGTGGGCAGCGACGGCCGCACGCACCTGGCCTACGAACTGTTCATCGTGAACCCGGGCCACGTCTTCGTGCAGCTCGATGCGGTCGAGGCGCTCGACCAGGACCGGCACAGCCTATCGCGGCTTGCGGGAAAGACGCTGGCGGCGATGACGACAATGTATGCCGGCAAGGACGCGGTGCTGCCGCCGGGCGGCTCGGCGGCGGTGTTCATGGACGTCGCCGTTGCCGCGGACACGCCGCTGCCGGCCCGGTTGGCCGCCCGGATCAGCATCAGCCGGCAGGCAGCCGGGGCCAACGGCAGCCCGGCACCCTGGCCCGCCGACGCACCGGTGCCGGCCCAGATCAGCTTCGTCGGGGCCGAGACCGCGTTGGCATCGCCGGCCACACTCGTCGCCCCGCCGCTCCGCGGCGACGGCTGGGTCGCCATCAACGGCTGCTGCGACAGCGTGACCTCGCACCGGGGCGCGATCATGGCCGTCAACGGGCGATTGCGCGTGCCGGAGCGGTTCGCGATCGACTGGGTGCAGCTTGGAACGGACCGCCGGGTCGTGGCCGGGGATCCCGGCAGCCTATCGAGCTACCGCTACTATGGCACGCCGGTGCATGCGGCGGCGGCCGGCGTCGTGGTGAACCGGTTCGACGGGGCCGAGGAACAGAGCCCCGGGGCGGACGCCAAGGGCATCACGCCGGAAACCATCGGCGGCAACATGCTCGTCGTCGACATCGGCGGCGGTGCCTACGCCTTCTACGCCCATTTGCAGAAGGGGAGCCTGCGGGTCGAGCGGGGCGATCGGGTGATCGCCGGCCAGGTGATCGCCCTGCTCGGCAACACCGGCAACTCGACGGCGCCGCACCTGCATTTTCAGCTCATGGACGGGCCGTCGCCGCTGGACGCGGACAGCCTTCCGTTCACCTTCACCCAATTTCGCAGCCAGGGCGTCCTCGGCCCCGGCAGCGACGCTCTGCTGGAAGGCGGTGCGCCGGCCCGGATCGACGCCGCTGTTCCGGCCGGCGACCATGCCAAGCAGATGCCGCTCAACGAGGAGGTCGTCGACTTCCCCTGACCGGTGCCGACCCGGCCACCACGTGGCGATCAGGCCGCGGCCAGACGGATGACCGTCCAGGACGCCGGCGGCAACTCCGCGGTGAGGGTTCCGCCCTCCACCACGACGCCGTCCAAGGGCACCGGCTTGATCCGGTCCGGTTGCTCCTTCGTGTTGACCGCCTTGAGGTCGCCGTCGTGCATCGTCTGCGCTCCGGCAACGCCCAGGGTGCCCATGCCCCGGATCTCGGCCCGGAGCCGCAGCGTTTGCCGGAGGTCGCGGTTCAAAGCGAATACCGTGACACCCCCGTCCTCCGTGTGTACGGCCGCCAGCTTCAGGTAGGGCACCGCCGGCAGCGGGATGGGCGGGTCGGTGGGGCCGCGCGGGTCGTGATAGGCGGTCTCGTACGTCTCGCTCTCGACCCGCGCCCGCAGCACCTGGCCGCGGCCATGATTGCTCATGTGCGCGAACGGCCAGAAGATCGTCTGCCGCCAGGCGCCGCCGCCCGTTTCGGTCATGATCGGCGCGATCACGTTCACCAGCTGCGCCAGCGACGCCGCCCGGACGCGGTCGGCGTGGTTCAGCAGCGAGATGCAGGCGCCGCCGAACGCCAGCGCGTCCTGCATGTCGTAGACTTCCTCGAGGATGGGCGGCGCCACCGGCCAGCCCGGACGGGTGCGGTTGGCGGTCCGCCGCCGGGTGCGGTACCAGACGTTCCACTCGTCGAAGCTCAGCATGATCCGCTTGCGCGACCGGCGCCGGGCCGCCACCGCGTCGGCGATCGCCACCACCTCCTCGATGAAGTCGTCCATCAGGTCGGGGCTGGCGAGGAACGCCGCGGTGTCGTCGGCATAGTTGTTGAGGTAGGTGTGCAGCGAGATCCATTCGACCTGGTCGAAGCTGTGTTGCAGCACCGTGTCCTCCCAGGCGCCATAGGTGCTCATGTTGCGCCCCGACGAGCCGCAGGCCGCCAGCTCGATCGATGGGTCGACCCAACGCATCACCTTGGCCGTTTCCACGGCGATGCGCCCGTACTCGTCGGCGGTCTTGGCGCAGGTCTGCCACGGGCCGTCCATCTCGTTGCCGAGGCACCAGAACTTCACCCCGTGCGGCTGCTCCCAGCCGTGCTGCCGGCGCAGGTCGGACAGGGCGGTGCCGCCGGGATGGTTGCAGTATTCGATGAACCGGCCGGCCTCCTCGGGGCCACGCGTGCCGAGGTTCACCGCCAGCATCGGCTCGATCTCGGCCATGCGGCACCAGTCGATGAATTCGTTGGTGCCGAAGGTGTTGGGCTCAGTGGATAGCCAGGCGTAGTCGAGCCGCCGGGGCCGCTGCTCGACCGGGCCGACGCCGTCCTCCCAATCGTAGCCGGACACGAAGTTGCCGCCGGGGTAGCGCATGATGGTCGGTTTCAGCTCGCGCACCAGCGCCATCACGTCCTGCCGGAAGCCTTGGGCGTCGGCGGTGGGATGGCCGGGCTCGTAGATGCCGCCATAAACGCAGCGGCCGAGGTGCTCGATGAACGCCCCGAACAGCCGGCGGTCGGTGGCGCCGATGGTGAAATCCTTGTCCAGCAGGACCTTCGCGTCACGCATGGATGAGCTCCTAGCAAGCGGCAGGGTTACAAAGGCGAGGGCGTCGCCCTCGACCCATTGGGGCCAGGGGCCCCAAACCCCCGAACGTTCGATTTCTGGATTTCAAGGGCTCGCCTTCGATGGGGTCGAGGGGCGGAGTGGTCAAAGGTTCCACCTGCCCGACTTCGGACAGGTGGAATGACCACGGAGGGAAAGCCCTCGCCTCTCTTCTACCGCCCGCGCAAAAGCTGCTCGCTGCGCTCCTGCGCCGAGGCGGTGGCCTGCTCGACGGTCTTGCCGGTGTTGATCATCGCCGCGATCTCGTCGCCGATCACCGTCTGGAAGCCGAACTGCCGCCGCACGTCGTGCGGCGCCGCCCGCCCGAAGCTCGGGATGTCGGCCACATACTGCCGCAGCGGCAGCTTGGCGTATTCGGCCATCAGCGACTGCCGCGCCGGCAGGTGGCCGCCGCCGCGTGCCCAGTCGAAATTGTGGTCCCATATGAATTTCAGGAACACCAGCGCCGCCTTGCGCTGCGCCGCGTCGGAGCCACCGCGCGGCAGCACCCAGGTGTGGTTATCGGTCCAGACGTGCTGCTCGGCGAACAGCGACGGGAACACCCGCGCCGTGTAACCGCCGGCCAGCGGCGAACCCGGCTTCTCCGACCCCGCCAACAGGTCGTCGATGCGCCAGGTTCCGGTCATGTAGACGGCGCCGCCGCCATTGAGGAAGGTGCCGAGGCCGCCGCCGCTGTCGAGCCCGCGGGTGACGGCGCCGGCCTGCGCCAGGCGCGACCAGACCTGAAACGCCGCCTGCGACGCGGGGGTCTTGAAGTCGGCCTTGTCATAGCCGTTCGGGAAGATCGTTCCGTTCTGGTCATACAGCCAGCAATAATAGCCGCGGGCGCCGTTGGCCTGGTCGCCGGACGCGGTGGTGGCCATGACGATATAGGGTTTGCCAGTCTTGTCCTGGATCGTCTTGGCCTGGGCCAGCATCTCGTCCGGGGTCTTCGGCAGGATCGGTTGGCCGTCCGCGTCCACCAGCCCGGCTTGCTTGAACAGGTTGACGTTGATGTGCCAGAGCCAGGAATGCGTGTCCCACGGCATGGCGTAGATCTTGTCGTCGATGGTGACGCCGGTCCGCGCGTTGGGCGTGAAGTCCGCCGGGTCGATACCGGCCGCCTTCAGCTCGTCGCCGATCGGCTGCACCACGCGCGCCTTCACGAAATCGCCGATCTGCGAGCTGTGCATGACCGCGATCGTCGGGATGTCGTGTGCCGCCAGCCGGGCGGTGAGCTGCTGGTAGTAGGGACCCCACTCGATGATCTGCGGCTTGACGACGATGCCGTCCTTGTTGGTGGCGTTGAACAGGTTGACCAGGGTGGTCATCACCCCGCACTCGCCACGCGCATGCGCCACGTCCTGCGACGTGCCGTAGTCGCTTTCGCAGGCGCCGAAGAAGCGGGCGAAGGTTATTTCTGTTTTCGTCTGCGCCTGTGCCGCGCCGGAAAGCACGGCCACCGCGCCCGCCAGCAGCATCGTCCTGCCAAACCACTTCATCATCGGTCCCTTCGTTCTTTCTTGTGTGCCGCCGGCGCCGCCGGTCATTTGATGCCGGCGCCGCCGGCGGCCGCATTGACGATGTGTCGCTGGAAGAACAAGTACAAAATAAGCACCGGCAGCCCGGCGAACACCGCCTGCGCCATCAGGAAGCCGAGCCCCTCGGTCTGCGAAAAATTGGTCTGCATCGACGCCAGCCCGATCGTCAGCGTGTACATCTCCGGCTTGGTCGCCGACACCAGCGGCCAGAAGTAATCGTTCCAGGCATGCAGGAAGGTGTAGATGCCGAGCGTCGCCTGCGCCGGGATCGAGAGCGGCAGCATGATGCGCCAGAACACCTTGAACCGCGACGCGCTGTCCAGCAGCGCCGCCTCCTCGATCTCCGGCGAGATCGCCCGGAAATACTGCGCCATCAGCAGCACGCCGAATGGGAACGCCAGGCGCGGGGCGATCAGCGCGGCATAGGTGTTGTGTAGGTTGAGCGCCGGCGAACATCGTGTGCAGCGGCACGATGATCGCTTGCTCCGGCACCGCGAAGGCGGCCAGGGTGAGCGCGAACATGCACCCCCTTGCCGGGGAAGTCGGTGCGGGCGAAGCCGTATCCCGCCGCCGACGCGATCAGCAAGGTCAGCACCGTCTGCCCGACCGCCACGATCGCCGAGTTCAGCATCCAGCCGAACACCGACGAGCTGCCGAGGATGTCGGTGTAGTTCCGCAGCGTGAACGGCGGCGACACGATGCCGCCGGTGCTCGCCTGCAGCACATCGTTCGGCTTGAACGACAGCGCCGACCACCCAGACGATCGGCGCGATCCAGACGACCACCAGCAGAACGACGGCGGCCAGCACCACCCAGTCGCCTAGCTGCCGCGGCCGGCCCGGCAGCGCCACTACCGTTCGCCCCGGCGGCCGACCCAGACCTGCGCGCACGCCGCCAGCAGCATCAGCGCGAACAGCACCTGCGACGCCGCGGCCGCGTAGCCGAGCTGCCAGTCGCGGAAGCCGACCTCGTAGATGTACTGCACCATCGGCCGCGACGCGTTGTCCGGGCCGCCGCCGGTGATCAGCATCACCTGGCCGAAAATCTGGAACTGCAGGATCACCTCGATGACCGCCACCAGCGCAACCGTGCGCCGGATCTGCGGCAGGGTCACCGACCACAGCGTGCGGAACCGGCTGGCATTGTCGAGCGCCGCCGCCTCGTAGAGCTCGGGCGGGATCTGCTGCAGCGACGCCAGGAACAGCGTCATCGGCAGGCCGATGATCCACCACACCGTAACGACCGCGACGCCGGGCAGAGCCAGGCGCGGGTTGGCGACGATGTCCGGCGCGCCGAGCCCGAACGGCCGCACGAGATCGGCGATCAGGCCGCGCTCCGGCAGGTAGACCAGGCGCCAGATCAGCGTCACGACCGTCACCGACAGCACCGAGGAGCCGAAGAAGATCGCCCGGAACAGCGTGCTGATCCGGGTGCGGTCGTTGAGCGCCAGCGCCAGGAACAGGCCGAGTATGACGAACACCGGCGTCGTCATCAGCACGAACGCCACCGTGTTGCGCACCGAAACGAGGAAGATGTTGTCGTGCAGCAGGTTCAGGTAGTTGCCGAAGCCGACCGCCTCGTTGAACCCGCCCAGCATGTCGTAGTCCTGGAAGCTGAGCCACAGCCCGAGCCCCACCGGCAGCACCACCAGGCCGAGCAGCAGCAGCATGTAGGGCAGCACGAACAGCACGTTGCCCCAGGCGCGCCGCCCGACCCCGGCCGGCGCCGCGGCGGCCGCCACCGGCCGGACCGGCGCGTCCCCGACCGTGCCGACCTGGGCGCTCATGCCGCGGCCGGACGGCCGTGAAACGCGGTGCCGGCGCCGTCGAACAGGTGCGCCGCATCGCCGTCGATCGAGACATGGACCTGGTCGCCGACCCGGATCGGCGCATGGCCGGGCTCGTCATAGACCAGCACCTGGCCGTTGCGCGCCGCGCGCATAGACCAGGGTGCGGTCGCCGAGCCGCTCCAGCACGTCCACCACCGCCGGCGTGCCGCCATCCGCGTTGATGTGCTCCGCCCGCACGCCCAGCGTCATGGCGCCGCCCGGCAGCGCCGCAGCCGGCACCGCCGTCACCACCCGGCTGCCGTTGCCGAGCACGGCGACGGCGCGGCCGGCCTCCTCCTCGACCCGCTGCGACCGGCAGGAAGTTCATCGCCGGCGAGCCGATGAACCCGGCCACGAAGCGCGTCCGCGGCCGGCCGTAGATCTCCGCCGGCGTGCCCACCTGCTCGATCCGCCCGGCGTTCAGCACCACGATCCGGGTGGCCAAGCGTCATCGCCTCCATCTGGTCGTGGGTGACGAACACCATCGTCGTCCGCATCGCGTGATGCAGCCGCGCCAGCTCGACCCGGGTGCGGCTGCGCAAGCGCGGCGTCGAGGTTGGACAGCGGCTCGTCGAACAGGAACGCGGTCGGCTGCTTGACGATGGCGCGGCCGATCGCCACGCGCTGCCGCTGGCCGCCCGAAAGCTGGCTCGGCTTGCGGTCGAGCAGGTGCTCGATCTCCAGCATGCGCGGCCGCCTCGGTGACCTTGGCCGCGATCTCGGGCGCCGGCGTGCCGACGTTGCGCAGGCCGAACGCCATGTTCTCCCGCACCGTCATATGCGGATAGAGCGCGTAGTGCTGGAACACCATGGCGACGCCGCGCTCGCCGGGCGGCAGGCCGTCGATGCGGCGACCGGCCGAGGTGGATCTCGCCTTCCGTCACCGATTCGAGCCCGGCCACCATCCGCAGCAGCGTGGACTTGCCGCAGCCGGACGGCCCCAGGAACACGGCGAACTCGCCCTCGTCGATCTCGAGCGACAGATCGCGGATCACGTCCACGGCGCCGTAACGCTTGGCGATACTGCGAAGGCTCAGTCCTCCCACCTCTCTGTCCTTTGCAGCGGAACCATTTGTATTATCAGGGACGCTAGTGGAGCGGTTCGAACGGTGTCAACCTGCCGGCCCGCATGCGCGAACACGAGTCCTTGCCCGCCCGAATGTCTGCCCGCCCGAGTCCTTGCCCGAGTCCTTGCCCACCTGGAGACGTACCGCCTTGCCGCACCGACTGCACCGCCCGCCGGCGGTTCCGCTGGTCACGATCGACCCGCACACCAGCGTCTGGTCGATGGCCGACCGGCTGACGGACGATTGGCCGCGCCATTGGACCGGCACCAAGATGGCGCTCTACGCCGTGCTCCGCGTCGATGGCGTGGCCTATCGTCTGATGGGCGGCCCGGAGTTCCTGCCCCAAGCCGCGGAGCAGATTTCGCTCACGGTCGCCGCGACCACCACCACCGTCGTGTTCCACGCCGGGCCGGTGGCGCTGACGCTGTCGTTCGCGACGCCGCTGCTGCCGGACGATTTCGACCTGCTGTCGCGTCCGGTGACCTATCTCAGCCTCCAGGCGCAAGCGCTCGACGGCGCCGCGCACGAGGTCGCCGTCTATCTCGACATGACCGGCGAATGGGCGGTGAACCTGCCGCACGAGCGGATCACCTGGGCGCTCGATCAGGCGCCGGGCCTGCGTTACGCGGCGCTGCGCTCGGAGCGGCAGCGGATCCTGCCCGAGGCCGGTGATCACCGCCGCATCGAATGGGGCACGGCCATCCTCGCCATCCCGGCGGGCGCGGGCGAGATCCTGGTCGGCGACATCGACGCCTGCCGCGACGGCTTCGCGTGCACCGGCCGGCTCACCGCCGAGGGTCTGCGCGCCCCGCCGCGCAAGGTCGACTACAACTCCGACGCGGTCGCCGCCGCTCGCCTGCCGCTCGAGCCCGGCGGGCCGCCCGCCACGATCCTGATCGCCTACGACGACGAGTGGTCGATCGAGCACATGCACCGCCGGCTGCGCCCGTGGTGGCGCCGCGACCCGGCGTTCGGACTGCAGGAGATGCTGGCCGCCGCCCTGCGCGACGGCCCCGCGATCCTGGAGCGCTGCCGCCGGTTCGACGCCGCGCTGGCCGCCCGCGCCGAAGCGGCCGGCGGGCCCGCCTACGCCGACCTGCTGTCGCTGATTTGGCGCCAGGCCATCGCCGCGCACAAGCTGGTGCAGGGCGCCGACGGGCAAATGCTGTTCTTCTCGAAGGAGAACTTCTCCAACGGCTGCATCGCGACCGTGGACGTCACCTACCCGTCGGCACCGCTGTTCCTGCTGTTCGCGCCGTCCCTGCTGCGCGCCATGCTCGACCCGGTGATCGCCTACTGCGCGTCCGACGATTGGCCGCATCCCTTCCCCGCCCACGATCTCGGCACCTACCCGATCGCCAACGGCCAGACCTACCGCGATTTCCAGCTCCGGCGCGGCGCGGCGGAGAACATCGTCGAGACGCAGATGCCGATCGAAGAGGCCGGCAACATGCTGATCCTGGTGGCCGCCCTGGTCCGCGCCGAAGGCGACCCGGCCTATGCGGCGCAGCACTGGACGCTGCTGAGCCAATGGGCCGGCTACCTCGCCGACCACGGCTTCGACCCGCAGGAACAGCTCTGCACCGACGACTTCTCCGGCGTGCTCGGCCACAACGTCAACCTGTCCGCCAAGGCCATCATGGGCCTCGGCGCCTTCGCCCAACTGGCGCGGCAAACCGGCCACGCGGACATCGCGGCCCGCTTCCGCGGCATTGCCGAGACGTTCGCCCGGGATTGGCTGGCGCAGGCGCGCGACGGCGACGGCACACGGCTGGCGTTCGATCAGCCCGGCAGCTGGAGCCTGAAATACAACCTGGTCTGGGATCGCCTGCTCGGCCTCGAGCTGTTCCCCGTCGCCGACCTGCGCCGCGAGCAGGCCTTCTATCGCACGAAGGCAGGGAGCTACGGCGTCCCGCTCGACAATCGCGGGTCGCTCACCAAGCCGGAATGGATGCTGTGGGCCGCCTGCCTCGCCGACGACCCGGACCTGCTGCGCGACTGGTCCGAGCGCCTGGTGCGCTACGCCAACGAGACCCCGAGCCGGGTTCCGTTCAGCGACCTGTTCTTCACCGACAGCGGGCGCAAGATGGGCTTCCAAGCGCGTTCGGTGGTCGGCGGCCTCGCCATCGCGCTCCTCGCCGAGGAGTGGCGCAGCTAGCTTTACGCCCGGCGCGGAACAGCCACATCGACGGCACCTCGATCGACAGCCGGCCTGTGGTGATCCACTCCGCCGGCTGCTCGCCGAGCGCCCAACACCGCCGCGCTCGTACGTAAGGGGAAAGCGGACGCGCGGGGGCGCCGCTTCTCCGCTACATCTCGACCTTGGTCCCGAGTTCGACCACGCGTTGCGGCGGGATCTGGAAGTAGTCCGGCGCGCGCACGGCGTTGCGCGTCATGAAGGCGTAGATGCGCTCCTGCCAGCGCGGCAGGTCCGGACGCAACGAGGGCACCGGGGTCTCGCGGCCGAGGAAGAACGACGCGGTGTCCGGATCGCAGACGACCGCGTCGCGATGCGCGGCCAGCGCCGCCGGCACGTCCGGCTTCTCGGCAAAGCCGAACCGCAGCTCGACCTCGCGGAACCCATGCGGCAAGTCGGTGACCGTCAGCCGGTCCGCTTCCGCTACGTGCGGCGAGCGGGCGGTCACCACTCGCAGCAGCAGCACGTGGTCGTGCAGCACGCCGTTATGCTTCAGGTTGAGCGCCAGCGCGGCCGGCACGGTTTCCCACTGCTTGGCGAGGTAGACCGCTGTTCCAGGCCTGCGCACCGGCGCGCCAGGCTGGCCCAGCCCGGCGAGAAACGCTTCGAGCGGCTGCGAATCGGCGTCGCGCTTGGCAAAGGCGATGGCGCGGCCGCGGCGCC
Organism: uncultured Alphaproteobacteria bacterium; assembly: GCA_963792675.1. Lineage (GTDB taxonomy): Bacteria > Pseudomonadota > Alphaproteobacteria > Acetobacterales > Acetobacteraceae > JBBROS01. The sequence goes on along the minus strand of CAWBWT010000002.1, from coordinate 1,008,440 downwards.
AGCTCAGCATCGCCGTCAGCGCGATGGCGCCGACCAGCAGCGGGAACCAGCCGCCGGCCGGGATCTTGTGCACGTTGGCCGAAACGAAGGTGACGTCGAGCACGAGGAACAGGCACGCCACCGGCAGCACGATCGCGAGCGGCCAGCGCCACACGCCCCAGGCCACGGTGGTGACCAGCAGCGAGGTGACCATCATGTCGCCCGCGACCGCAATGCCGTAGGCGTTGGCCAGCGCGTCCGAGCTGCGAAAGCCGAATACCAGCGCCAGCACGGCCGCGACCAGCAGCCAGTTCAGCTGCGGCACGTACACCTGCCCAGCCGACTCGGCCGAGGTCTGCCGCACCTCGAGCCGCGGCAGCGCGCCGAACTGGATCGCCTGCTGCACCAGGGCGAAGGCGCCGGAGATCACCGCTTGGCTCGCGATCACCGTCGCCGCGGTGGTCAGCAGCACTACCGGCAGCAGCAGCCAACCGGGAAACAGCAGGAAGAACGGGTTGGCCGCCGCTTCCGGGTGCGACAGCACCAGCGCCCCTTGGCCGAGGTAGTTGAGCGCCAGGGCCGGCATCACCAGCGCGAACCAGTCCACCCGGATCGCATTTCGGCCGAAATGGCCCATGTCGGCATAAAGCGCCTCGCCGCCGGTCAGCGCCAGGAACACGGAACCGAGCACCGTGAACGCCACCCAGCCGTCGGCGTGGCCGACATAGGCGAGCGCATACCGCGGATCGAGGGCGGCCAGCACGCCGGGCTGACCGGCCACGTGCACGAGCCCGGTCACAGCCAGCAGCGCGAACCAGGCCGCCATCACCGGGCCGAACAGCGCTCCCATCTTGCCGCTGCCGCGCTGCTGGATCGCGAACAGCCCGAGCAGGATTCCGGCGGCGATCGGCAGCACGTATGGCTTGAACACCGTGGTGACGAGCTCCAGCCCCTCGATCGCGCTCAGCACCGAGATCGCCGGCGTGATCATCGCATCGCCGAAGAACAGCGACGCGCCGGCCAGCCCCACCACCAGCAGCGCGCCCTGCATGCGGCCGGCCACCGGCAGGGCCAGCGACAGCAGCGCCACCGTGCCGCCCTCGCCATGGTTGTCGGCGCGCATGACGAACACGACGTATTTGATGGCGACGATCAGCACCACCGCCCAGAACACCAGCGACAGTACGCCGAGCACCGTCGCCTCCGCCGACGCCCCGCCGGCGGCCCGCAGCGACTCGCGGAACGCATAGATCGGGCTGGTGCCGATGTCGCCGAACACCACGCCGAGTGCGCCCAGCAGGAGCGCCGAGCGGGCGGGATGCTGGGCCATCGCCGACGTGGAGACGACGGTCGCGGAGGAGCTTGTCATGTGTGCGCGTGTCCCTCGTCGGCGCCGAAGCTGTCGGCCGCGCCTTTCACCGCTGCCCTGCAGGCTGTGATCCAGTGTTGTATGCAATTGCCGGGTCGTCCTAGGCTTTCCCGGCTTCTCACCGGAGCGTTACCGCCGGCGGGCGCTGCCTCCCGAACACGTCGTTCATCGGCTTTCATGCGCTATTGCTGGCGATTCGGGCTCCGTCCCGGCCTGCTGCAACCCGGCACAACCAGGCGGACCCTCCCACCATGCCCCTGCCCACCCCCATCAAGCTCGGCCTCTCCATGCGCTACCTCGGCTATCACGCCGCCGCTTGGCGCCACCCGGACGCGGACCCGAACGGCGCCTCCAAGCTCAGCCATTTCGTGCGCGTCGCGCAAACGGCGGAGGCGGCGAAGCTCGACATGGTGTTCCTGGCCGACGGCATCGGCATCCGCGCCAAGGACGAGCCGCCGGGCGCGCTGTGCCGGTCTGCGCAAACGGCCGAGTTGGAGCCCATCACTCTGCTGTCCGCGCTGGCCGCGGTCACCAGCCGCATCGGCCTGGTCGCCACGGCGTCCACCACCTACAACGAGCCGTTCCACATCGCCCGCAAATACGCCTCGCTCGACCACCTGAGTGGCGGACGCGCCGGCTGGAACGTCGTCACCTCCTGGTCGGACGCGGAAGCGCGCAACTTCAACCGCGAGTCCCACCTCGATTACGAGACCCGCTACGAGCGGGCGGCCGAGTTCGTGGAGGTGGTCGAAGGGCTGTGGGACAGTTGGGAAAGCGATGCCCTGGTGACGGACAAGGCGTCCGGCGTGTTCTTCGACCCGGCCAAGCTGCATAGCCTCGATCACCGGGGCAAGCACTTCAAGGTGCGCGGGCCGCTCAGCGTCAAGCGCACGCCGCAAGGCCGGCCGCTGATCGTGCAGGCTGGCGCGTCCGAGCAGGGCATCGACATCGCCGCCCGCAGCGCCGACGTGGTCTACTCCGTGACCCACGAGCTCGGGGCCGCCAAGCGCTACTACGACACGCTGAAAGGCCGCCTCCCCCGGTATGGCCGTGAGCCCGGCGACCTGCTGATCATGCCGGGGATCACCCATTTCGTCGGCCGCACGGAAGCGGAAGCGCGGAGCAAGTACGACCAGCTCAACGCCCTGGTCGATCCCAGGCTGGGCCTGTCCTATCTGTACGGGCAGATGGGCGACCTGTCCGCCTACGACCTCGACGGCCCGGTGCCGGAGCCGACCAACCCCCAGGTGCGCAGCATCGCCAAGAACCTGCTGGCGCTGGCCGCGCGCGACAAGCTGACGATCCGCCAGCTTTACACCACCGTCGCCGCCGGGTTCGGCACCCGCGTCGTGATCGGCACTCCAGCCCAGGTTGTGGACGACATGCAGGAATGGATCGAGGCCGGCGTCGCCGACGGTTTCAATCTTTGCCCGCCGCTGCTGCCCGGCAGCCTCGACGACTTCGTCGCCATGGTTTTGCCGGAGCTGCGCCGCCGCGGCCTGTTCCGGACGGAGTACGAGCATTCGACGTTGCGCGGCAACCTGGGGCTGCCGATGCCGTGCAACCGCTACGAGGCCGCGCGCACGGCCCTCCCTTGACCCGGGGCCGCCTCGGCGCGCCGTCAGGGTGGCTCGACGGCGCCGGCGCGCTCGGTGATCAGGCCGTACTGGGCCGGGCGCCGATGCTCGGCGAAGTTGAACATCTTCGCCTTGCCCTGCCGGCAGAGGTCGAGGTCGCAATCGGCGACCAGCAGCTCGTCGCCGAGGCTCGATGCTTCCGCGACGATGCGGCCATTCGGATCGACGATGCACGAGCCGCCGATCAGCCCGGACCCGTCCTCGTCCCCGGCTTTGGCGACCGCCACCGCCCAGGTCGCGTTCATGTAGGCATTGGCCTGCACCACCAGCTTGGAATGGAAGGTGCGCAGCGCGGCGTCCTCGGTGGTACCGCCGTTGGGGTCGTAGGCGGCGGAGTTGTAGCCGACGCAGACCAACTCGACGCCCTGCAGCCCGAGCATGCGCCAGGATTCTGGCCAACGTCGATCGTTGCAGATCATCATTCCCATGATCGCGCCGCCCCACTCCGGGCCGGCGCGGAAGGCGGGGAAGCCGAGGTCGCCATACTCGAAATACCGCTTCTCGAGCTGCTGGAAGCGGGCGCCCGGCCGCGGCTCGGTCGAGCCCGGCAGATGCACCTTGCGGTAGCGGCCGAGGACGGCGCCGTCCGGCCGCACCAGCACGGCGCTGTTGAACCGTTTTTCCTCCGGCGTGAGCTCGGCATAGCCGACGGAGAAGCCAACCCCGAGCGCGCGGGCGCGGTCGAACAAGGGCTGCACGGCCGGGTTCGGCATGGCGCGCTCGAAGAAATCGTCGAGCTCGGCCCCGTCCAGCAACCAGCGCGGGAAGAAGGTCGTGAACGCCAGCTCGGGAAACACCACCAGCTCCGCGCCGGACACGGCCGCGCCCTCCAGCAACGTGATCATGCGCGCCAAGGTGTGCGCCCGGGTGTCGGCGCGCTGGGTGCCGCCCATCTGGGCGGCCGCTAGGCGGAGGGTTCGGGTCAAGGCTGCGTCCTCGCGTGCTTACCGCCGTTCTGCACAGTATGGCGCGGCGCGGCAACGGCGGCACCGGGCGGCCGGCGCTCGCCGCCGCCGCGCCGCACCTTTCCGAATTCCCGCAGCCGCTGTTAGGCTCCACTTGAGGCGGGGCAACGCGCCAGGCGATCGCCACAAGGCGGATGCGGGCCGGGAGGAAGCGGATGAGAATCACCGCCATCGAGACGCTGCGGACGGCCGAGTTCGGCAACGTGCTCTGGGTGCGGGTCCACACCGACGCCGGGCTGGTCGGCTTGGGCGAGACGTTCTATGGCGCCGCGGCGGTCGAGGCGCATCTGCACGACACGCTGGCCGGGCGGTTGCTGGGCCGCGACCCGCTGCGGATCGAGGCGCTGCACCGCGAGATGCTGAACCTGCCGATGGCGCAGTCGAGCACCGGCGTCGAATACCGCGCCGCCTCGGCGGTCGACATCGCGCTCTGGGACCTGTTCGGCAAGCACTGCGGGCAGCCGGTGCACCAGATGCTGGGCGGCCTATGCCGCGACCGGCAGCGCATCTACAACACCTGCGCCGGCTACGGTTACGTGCGGTCGCACGACATCAAGCCGGTCTCGACCTGGAACTTCGACGCCGCCGCCGGTCCGCACGAGGACCTGCACGGCTTCATGACCCGGGCCGACGCGGTGGCCGAGAGCCTGCTCGAGTCGGGCATCACCGCGATGAAGATCTGGCCATTCGACCCGGCCGCCATCGCCAACGACGGCATGACGCTCAGCCCGGCCGAACTGAAGACGGCGCTGGAGCCATTCGAGAAGATCCGCCGCGCGGTCGGCGACCGCATGGATATCATGGTGGAGTTCCATTCGCTGTGGAACCTGCCGATGGCCAAGAAGATCGCCCGCTGGCTCGAGCCCTTCGGCCCGACCTGGTACGAGGACCCGATCCGGATGAACTCGCCGCAGGCGCTGGCCGAGCTGGCGCGCTCCACCGACGTGTGGATCTGCGCCAGCGAGACGCTCGGCAGCCGGTTCCCCTACAAGGACATGCTGGACCGGGACGCGATCGGCGTCGTCATGGCGGACCTGTGCTGGACCGGCGGCTTGACCGAAGGGCGCAAGATCGCCGCCATGGCAGACACCTACCACCGCCCGTTCGCGCCGCACGATTGCGTCGGCCCGGTCGGCTTCGTCGCCGGCATCCACGCTTCGTTCAGCCAGCCCAACACGCTGATCCAGGAAAGCGTGCGCGCCTTCTACACCGGCTGGTACCGCGAGCTCGTCACGGTGATGCCGGTGATCGAGAACGGGTTCGTGCTGCCGATGCAGGGGCCAGGGCTGGGCACCGAACTGCTGCCCGCGGTGTTCGAACGCCCGGATCTCACGGTGCGCCGGTCGGACGTGTGATCGGGCGCCGGCCACGACAACGAGGAGACCATCCATGACCGCACTTCATCGACGCCTGCTGCTCGGGACCGCTGCCGCTGCGCTGGCGGCTCCGGCGCTGACCGGTCGAGCGCGGGCGGCGACGTCGCTGAAAGTCTCGACCTCGTTCCCGAACGACCCGAACTTCTCGACCGCGCGGATCTGGTACGACCTGTTCCTCCCGCACCTGAAGGAGGCGACCGACGGCGCCGTCACCACCCAATTCTTCCCCGACAACCAGCTCGGCCAGGAGGCCGACGTGGTCAGCCAGGTCAAGATGGGCGTGGTGGACATGATGCTGGTCGGCACCCCGATCTGGACCAACATCGTGCCGGAATGCGGCGTGTTCGACATGGGCTACCTGTTCCAGGACTACGACCACCTGCGCCGGGTTTCGGCCACCCCGGCCGCGGCGGCGCTGCAGCAATTGCTGGTGCAGAAGGCCGGCGCGCATTTCCCGTCCTGGGGCCGCAACCTCGGCGCCCGCAACTTCCTGACGAAGTTCAGCTTCACCGACCCGGCCGGGCTGGCCGGCAAGAAGATCCGCTCGCTGCCGAACCCGGTGGTGACCGAGACGGTGCGGCTGATGGGTGCCGCGGCGACGCCGATGGCGTTCGGCGAGATCTACACCGGCCTGCAGGCCGGGGTGATCGACGGGCTCGAGCACGATGCACCCACCATCCTCGCCAGCAAGTTCTACGAGACGGCGAAGACCTTCACCCTGACCCGGCACATCTACAACCCGTTCGGCGCCTTCATCAGCGACCGGACCCTGAAGCGTCTGCCGGCGGCCCAGCGCGACGGCCTGCTGCAGGCCGTCAAGGCGGCCACCGATCAGCATTTCGACCGCGCCGCCCAGGTCGAGACCAACGCGATCGAGCAGCTGCAAAAGCTCGGGGTGACGGTCGCCGAATGCGACCGCTCAGTGTTCCGCGAGCGGGTGCGGCCGATGTGGGACCGGTTTGCCGACAAGACACCGGGTGCGAAGGCCCTGCTCGACGCGGTGCAGCAGACCGCTACGGCCTGAGCCCGATGTTCGCCGCGACCGGCATCGCCATGGACGTCCGGCGCCCGGCGGCCTGGCGCCACGGGCTGCGCTGGTTGCTGCTGGTGGTCGAGGTGGCGGCGGCGGCGCTGCTCGCGGCCGACTTGCTGGTGGTGGTGGCGTCGGTGCTCGGCCGCTTCTTCTTCGACGCGCCGATGACCTGGAGCGACGACGTCGCCCGCATGCTGCTGCTGGCCGTCACCTTCTTCGGCGCCGCCGCGGCGCTGGCGCATGGCGACAATGCCGGGGTGACGTTCTTCGTCGACCGGCTGCCGCCGCACTGGCGCGGGCGGGTGGACGCCCTGGTCGGGTTGCTGGTGGTGATCGCCGCCGCTTCGCTGTGCTGGAACGCTTTTTTGCTGGTACAGGACACCGCCGGGCAGACGGTCGGCTCCGGGGTGCCGCAGGAGCTGTTTTTCGCGCCGCTGGTCATCGCCGCGGGCGCAATGACCCTGTTCGCGCTCGACGCCCTGTTCGCGTTCCGCTTCCGCGACGTCGGACTCGCCGTGGTCGCGGTAACGGCCGTGGCCGCGATGTGGCTCGCCTGGTCGGCGTGGGCGCCCGACAGCCTGCCCTCGATGCCGGCAGTGATGGGCGTCGCCTTTATCGGCTCGCTTGTTATCGGCGTGCCGATCGCCTTCGTGCTGGCGTTGTCCACGCTGGTGTTCGTTTGGTGCGGCGCCATCCTCCCGGGCGAATTCTTCGCCCAGCAGGTCGCCCGCGGCATCGACAATTTCGTGCTGCTGGCGGTGCCGTTCTTCATCCTGGTCGGCTACCTGATGGAAGCGAACGGCATGTCGGTTCGCCTGATCTCGCTGCTGCAGCGCGGCGCCGGGCGGCTGCGCGGCGGGCTCGACGTGGTGATGGTGTTGAGCATGGTCATCTTCTCCGGCATCTCCGGCTCCAAGATGGCCGACATCGCCGCCGTCGGCTCGGTGCTGGTGCCGGCGGCGCGCAAATCCGGCCAGAAGCCCGGCGAAGCGGTGGCGCTGCTGGCCGCCTCGGCGGTGATGGCCGAGACCATTCCGCCCTGCGTCAACCTGATCATCCTCGGCTTCGTCGCCAACCTGTCGATCGGCGGCTTGTTCATGGCCGGCCTGCTGCCGTCCGCTTTGATGGCCGCCGCCCTGATCGGCGCCGCGATCGTTGCCGGCCGCCGCACCGCGCCCGGCGCCATCGTCGGCGTCGAAGGCGAGAGCCTGTCCGGCATGGCCGTCAGCGGCGTCGCGGCGTTCGGGCTGATCGCGCTGATCTTCGGCGGCTACCGCTCCGGCTTTGCGACCGCGACCGAGATCTCCGCCTTTGCTGTCGTCTACGCGCTGCTGGTCGGCGGCGTGCTGTTCCGCGAAATGAGCTGGCGCTCGGCCGGCCGGGTCATGCGCCATGCGGCGGTGCGGTCCGGCATGGTGCTGTTCATCGTCGCCGCGGCGCAGAGCCTGGCCTACGTGCTGACCTTGCAGCAGATCCCGCACGCCATCGCCGAGCTGCTGGTGACGCTGTCGGCCGCGCACGGGCCTTGGCTGTTCCTGCTGCTGTCGGTGCTGATCCTGATCGTGATGGGGTCGGTGCTCGAAGGGGCGGCCGCGCTGATCATCTTTGGGCCGCTGCTGATGCCGGTGGCGCGGCAGCTCGGCGTCGACCCGCTGCATTACGGCGTGGTCCTCGTGGTCGGCATGGGGATCGGCTTGTTCGCCCCGCCCCTCGGCCTCGGCCTGTACGGCGCCTGCCTGATCGGCGGCGTCCGCCTGGAAGAGACGGTCGGGCCGATCCTGAAATACCTTGGCCTGCTGTTCCTTTGCTTGTTGCTGATCGCCTTTGTCCCGTGGATCAGCACCGCGCTTCCCCGTGCCCTCGGCTATTGAGCAACGCCGGCGATGCGGGCTTGTATCATGACCAAGGAAGGGGAGGAACGCAGGTGTCGATAACCATGCCGCATCAGGCGGAAATGGATGGCGCGGTCCGCCATCTCGTCACCAACTACAACCCGAGCGGAAACAAGATCGGCTGGTTGATGATGGCGTCCATCCTGGTGGAAGCCTGGGACCTCTATTCGATCGCCTTCGTTCTGGTGTTCATCCGCGACCAGTATCACCCGGACCCGCTGCTGCTGGGCCTGGCCGCGGCCGGAACCCAGGGCGGCGCCTTGATCGGCGCCCTGCTCGGCGGCTGGCTGTCGGACCGGATCGGGCGCCGGATCATGTTCCTGGCCACCATGATCCTGTTCATCATCCTCGCCCTCGCGCAGGCGTTCGTAACCTCCGTCTGGCTGCTGGTGGTCATCCGCTTCTTTCTCGGCATTCCGCTCGGGAGCGACATCTCCAACGGCTACACCTACATCATGGAGTCGATGCCCAAGGGCGAGCGCGAGGTGATGGGCAATCGCTGGCAGTTCATGTTCGCCGTCGGCGAGGTGCTGACGCTGGCGGTGATTGCGGTGTTCATCGTCGCCGACATGGATCATGAGCTGATCTGGCGCGTGACGCTCGGGTTGGGCGCGGTGCCGGCGGCGATCATCCTGCTGATGCGCCACGACCTCCCGGAAACGGCGGTTTGGCTGATCCGCAACGGGCGGTTCCGGGAAGCCAAGCAGGTGGCGATGCGGCTTTACTCCGACCCGCTGAAGATGCTGCCCGACGAGGACATCGTGGTGCCGAAGCCGAACGCGGCGGCGTTCCTGGCCGACCTCCGCAAGGACCCGATCCGCTGGCGCGCCACCGTATACGGCTACATCGCCTGTTTCTGCCAGGGCAGCGAGTTCTCTACCTTCGCGTTCTACCTGCCGGTGCTGTTCCTGATGGTGGGTGTGGCGTCGGTGCTCGGCACCGACCTCGTGACCATGGCGCTGTATATCGTCGCCGCCATCTCCGGCTGGGTCGGACCGCTGCTCACCCCGCGCATCGGCCAGCGCGGGATCGCCATCGCCGGGTTCGCGATCGTGCTGGCGTCGTTGATCGTGGCGGCCTGGGCGCTCTACACCGGCAACGTCGCCATCCTGCCATTCGCCGCCGCGGCCATGCTATGGGGCCATTACTGGGACGCCTCCAACTGCATGACGATCCCGACCGTAGTCGCCAAGCCCGAATACCGCGGCACGGCGAGCGGCTTCGCCTACATGTTCGTCAAGCTGCCGTCGTTCTTGTCGATCTTCCTGTTCCCGAGCCTGTTCGCCGCGGTCGGACAGGCGACGGCGACCTTGATGGTCGCGATCTTCCCGCTCATCGGCTTGCTGTCGGCGATCTTCATCCTGCCGGAGATCTACGGTTATGAGCACGACTGACCGGGGCAAGCGCATGAACCGCGTGGAGGGAGGGGCCGCATGAACACCGTCCGCTGCACCATGGCGCAAGCCGTGGTGCGCTTTCTGTGCCAGCAATTCACGGTGGTCGACGGCGCGCGGGTGCCGCTGTTCCCCGGGGTGTTCGCGATCTTCGGCCACGGCAACGTCACCTGCCTGTCCGAAGCGCTCGAGGCGGTGCAGGACGTGCTACCGACCTGGCGCGGGCAGAACGAGCAATCCATGGCACTGGCCGCCATCGGCTTCGCCAAGGCCAAGCGGCGCCGGCAGATCATGGTGGCCGCCGCGTCCATCGGGCCCGGCGCCCTCAACATGGTGACCGCTTCCGGCGTCGCCCATGCGAACCGGCTGCCGGTGCTGCTGCTCGCCGGCGACACCTTCGTCAACCGCCGGCCCGACCCGGTGCTGCAGCAGCTCGAGCATTTCGGCAACCCCACCACCACGGCCAACGACGCCTTCAAGGCGGTCACCCGCTACTGGGACCGCATCACTCACCCGGAGCAGATCCTTTCGTCCTTGCCGCAGGCCATCGCGGCGATGCTCGACCCCGCCGACTGCGGCCCGGCCTTCCTCGCCTTGCCGCAGGACGTGCAGGAGCTCGCGGCCGACTACCCCGCCGCCTTCTTCGAGCCGACGCTGCACGCCGTGCCGCGCCTGCGACCGGACAGGGAGCGGCTCCAACAGGCGGTCGAGCTGCTCAAGCGGGCCAAGCGCCCGCTGCTGATCGCGGGCGGCGGGGTGCGCTACTCGCTCGCCGAAACCGAGGTGGCGCACTTGGCCGAGCGCCGCGGCATCCCGCTGACCGAGACCGTCGCCGGCAAGGGCACGGTGTCGCACGACCACCCCGCCCATGTCGGCCCGGTCGGCATCCTCGGCTCCACCTCGGCCAACGAGCTGGCCGCCGAGGCCGACGTGATCCTCGCGGTGGGCACCCGCCTGCAGGATTTCACCACCGGGTCCTGGACGGCGTTCGCCGCAGACGCGAAGTTCATCTCCGTCAATGCGGCGCGCTGGGACGCGATGAAGCACCGGGCGCTCGCCGTGGTCGGCGACGCGCGGGAAACGATAAGCGAGCTGGACGCCGCCCTGGACGGCTGGACGGCCGAACCGGGCTGGACGGACCGCGGGCGGCGCGGGTTCGCCGGGTGGAACGCCCTGCTCGATGGCTTGCAGAAGCCGACCAACGCGCCGGTGCCGACCTACGCCCAGGTGGTGGGCGTGGTGAACGCCAAGGCGGGTGAACGCGACCTGCTCGTCACCGCGGCCGGCGGGCTGCCCGGCGAGGTGATGAAGAACTGGCGCGTGAAGGCGCCGGGCACGTTCGACTGCGAGTTCGGCTTCTCCTGCATGGGCTACGAGATTGCCGCCGGCTGGGGCGCCGCGATGGCCGACCCGACCCGCACGCCGATCGTGATGGTGGGCGACGGCACCTACCTGATGATGAACTCGGACATCTATTCCTCGGTGCTTTCGGGGCACAAGATGATCCTCGTCGTCTGCGACAATGGCGGCTACGCGGTGATCAACCGGCTGCAGAACGGCAAGGGCGTGCCGTCGTTCAACAACCTGATCCGGGACTGCCGGGTGAAGCAGCCGTTTGCGGTCGATTTCGCCAAGCACGCGGAGTCGATGGGCGCGCTGGTGCGGCGGGCCGAAAGCCTCGCCGAGCTCGGCGAGGCGCTGGACTGGGCCCGGACGACGGACCGCACGACGGTGATCTCGATCGTGTCCGACGCCTTCGCCTGGTCGCCGGGCGACGCCTGGTGGGACGTCGGCGTGCCGGAGGTGAGCGGGCGCGAGTCGGTGGCGGCGGCGTACGAGGCGCAGCTTCAAGGCCGCGCGAAGCAGCGCGTCGGTATCTGAGCCGGACGCGGGGGAGGACGCCATGAAAGCCAAGTCGCCATGAAAGCCAGGTTGGGCATCGCGCCGATCGCATGGTCCAACGACGACCTGCCCGAGCTCGGCGGTGAGACGACGCTCGAGACCTGCCTGCGAGAGAGCCGCGAGGCCGGGTTCTCCGGCGTCGAGACCGGGGGCAAGTTCCCCAAAACCGCGGCCGAGTTGCGACTAAGATTGCAAGAACATGGCCTGCAGCTCGCCTCGGGCTGGTTTTCCGGCACCGTGCTCGACGCGCCCGACGACCTCGCGGCGGAAAAGGACCGGGTCGCGCCGCAGCTCGCGCTGTTCCGTGAGCTCGGCGCCGCCTGCCTCGCCTACGGGGAGACGGCCGGAACGATCCAGAACCGGCGCGGCGCCCCGCTCGCCACAAGACGGCGCCTGTCGGAGGGCGACATCAAGCCGTACGGGCGCCGCCTCACCCGCTTCGCCGAGCACTGCGCCGAAGCCGGGGTGCCGCTCGCCTTCCACCACCACATGGCGACCGCGATCGAAACCGAGCGCGACCTCGACCTGCTGATGCGGCACACCGGGGCGGCGGTCGGGCTGTTATACGACGCCGGGCACATGCGCTTTGCCGGCGGCGACGTGCTGCGGGTGATCGACGCCCACGGCGGGCGCATCGTCCACGTCCACGCCAAGGATGTGCGCGGCCCGGTGATCGAGCGACTCGACCGGGACCGCCAGTCTTTCCTCGATGCCGTGCTGGACGGCGCCTTCACCGTCCCGGGCGACGGAGCGATCGACTTCGCCGCCGTGTGCCGCCGGCTGGCCGACGCCGGCTACCAGGGCTGGTTCGTGGTCGAGGCCGAGCAGGACCCGGCGAAAGCGCCGCCGGCCGAATACGCCCGGATCGGCCACCGCGCGTTGTCCGCCGCCCTCACCGCGGCCGGTTACGAGATCGAGGCGCCGCCGCACCCGGCGGCACCGCCCTGAGCCGCCTTGCGCGATAACCCTTTCGACGGAGACAGCGAATGGTGCGTCTTGCAGTGCTCGGCGCCGGCCGCATCGGCAAGATCCACGCCGCCAACCTGGCCGCGAGCCGGAAAGCGCGTCTGATCGCCGTGGCCGACCCGTTCGGCAACGCCGCGGACGCGCTCGCGGCCGAGCTGGGCTGCGAGGCGTCCCGCGACCCGGCCGCGACAATCGGGCGCGGGGACGTGGACGCGGTCGTGATCGGCACGCCGACCGACACCCACGTGGACCTGATGCTGCAGGCGGTGCGGGCCGGCAAGGCCGTGCTGTGCGAAAAGCCGATCGATCTCGACATCGCCAAGACCGACGCCGCGGTGGCCGAGATCGAGCGCCTCGGCGGCCGCGTCATGGTCGCGTTCAACCGGCGCTTCGACCCGAGCGCACAGCGGTGCCGCCAAGCCATCGACGCCGGCGAGATCGGCGACGTGCGCCAGGTGGTCATCACCAGCCGCGACCCGGGTCTGGCGCCGCCCGAGTACCTGCGGCATTCCGGCGGCATCTTCCGCGACATGGTCATCCACGATTTCGACATGGCCCGTTGGCTGCTGGGCGAGGAGCCGGTCGAGGTCGCGGCAATCGGCAGCCGCCTGGTCGATCCGGGGCTGGCGGCGTTCGACGACTACGACACCGTCATGGTGCAGATGCGCACCGCGTCCGGGCGCCAATGCCACATCAATTGCTGCCGCGAGGCGGTGTACGGCTACGACCAGCGGCTGGAGATCTTCGGGTCGGCGGGCATGCTGCTCAACGACAACCTGCGGCCCTCGACGATGCGCCGCTGGGGCCGGGCCGAGACCGACGCGCGCGAGCCGCTGTTGCGCTTCTTTCTCGAGCGCTACGCCGACGCCTACCGGACCGAGCTCGCTTTGTTTATCGCCGCGGTCGAGACCGGCGCCCCGATGCCAACCACCCCGCACGATGGCCGGCAAGCGTTGCGCCTTGCCAATTGCGCCCTGGAGGCGGCGCAGACCGGCCGGACCGTCACGGTCTGAGCCGGCCCTGCTCGGCGGCCCGGACACCCGAGCCGCCGTGGTCGCTCATTTTTCCAGCACGTAGGTGCCCGGCGCGTCCGCCAGGGGTGGATGCGCCTGGCTCCCGGTCGGCGGCGGCGCCACGAGATCACCGGACCGTGCCGCCAGCCATGCGACCCAATCCGTCCACCAGCTGCCCTTGTGCGCCTTGGCCAACTCACGCCATTGCTGGGCCGACACGGCCGGAGCCGGGTTGAGCCAATACGTGCCCTTGCCGCCGGGAGGGTTGATGATACCGGCGATATGGCCGCTGGACGCGAGCACGTATCGTACGTTTCCGCTGGCCAGCTGGGTGATCCGCCAAGCACCGTCCCAGGGCACGATGTGGTCCCGCTCGGCGCCCACTGCGTAAACGTCGAGCGTGATGCGGCTCAAGTCCAGCGGCTGCCCGGCGAGTTGGACCTTCCCCGGTTTGACCAGATTGTTCTCCCGATACGTGTTGCGTAGATACCAGCTATGCGCCGCCCGGGCCATGCGGGTGCCGTCGCTGTTCCAATACAGCAGGTCGAACGCCGGCGGCTTCTGCCCGAGCAGGTAGTTGTTGACGACGTTGGACCAGATCAGGTCGTTGGACCGCAGCAGGTTGAACATGTTGGACATCTCTCGGCTGTCCAGGTAGCCGCGTTCGAGCATCTGCTGCTCCACCAGGTTGACCCCGGGCTCGTCGGAGAACACCGCCGAGTCGCCGACCTTCGTGAAGTCCTGCAGTGAAACGATGAAGGTGGCCGCACTGAACCGGTCGTCGTTCTGGGTTGCGAGCCAGGCCAGCGTCATCGCCAGGAGCGTGCCGCCGATGCAATATCCCATGACGTTGAGCGTCGGGCTGCCGGTGATTTCGCGGACCACGTCGCTGGCCTCCAGCGGCCCGAGGTTCATGTAATCCTCGATGCTAGTGTCTTCCATCGAGGCGTCGGGGTTCTTCCAGGACACCACGAACACGGTGAAGCCCTGCGCCACGAGGTAACCGATCAGGCTGTTCTTCGGCTGCATGTCGAGGATGTAGAACTTGTTGATCCAGGGCGGCAGCAGCAGCAGCGGCGTCGCCCGGACCTCGGCGGTGGTCGGCGCGTATTGGATCAGCTCGATCAGCTTGTTGCGATGCACCACCTTGCCTGGGGTCAGGGCCAGGTTGCGGCCCGGCGCGAACGCGGTCGCATCGACCATGCTGAGCTTGCCCTGCTTGAGGTCGTCCAACAGGTTCTGCATGCCGTGCATCAAGCTGCCGCCGCCCGTCTCCACCGCCCGGCGCAATGCGACCGGGTTGGAAAACAGCATCAGCGACGGGCTCATCGCGTCCACGAACTGGCGCAGGTGAAAGTTGATGCGTTGCTGCTCCGCATTGTCGGCGCCAGGGTCCTTGGCGGTCTGCAGCAAGGCATCGGACGCCAGCAGGTAAAGGTCCTTGACCATCCGGAAGGCCGGGTTGTCGTGCCAGTCCGGCGCGGCGAACCGTTTGTCGGCGGCGGTGGCGGCGGGCGTCGCGCCGTCGCCCGACGCGACACCCCACCAGCGTCGCGCGGTGTCGCTCCAAACGTCCACCGCCGTGCGCAGCACCTCGGCGTTGAAGTTCATGGCGATGGACAGCGCGCGGGCGGGATTGGCCAGTGATCGCATCGACACGATCCGCAGCGCCGCCGTGATGCCTGCCCAGTCGATTGGAATGACATCCCGCATCGGGTTCGCGTTCCAGACCTTGTCGATGGACGCCAGCACCGGGTGGTGTGCAAGGGCGTTGCTGAAATCGAACGGATTGCCAAACGGCATCGCGTCCGCGGCGGCCGTGGCCTGCTTCCACGGTTCCGGCCAGTTCACGCCCGGGTTGCCGAACACCTGCAGCCACGTCTGCAGCAGCGCCTCGGGACCGGTGTCGCCGGAGCCTGCCGATGATCTCGAAGCCGGTTCCCGTTCTTCGTTCTTAGTTGTCATTGTTGTTCCTCCCAGTCGGAGCGGGTTGCCGCGTTGGCGGACACGGTCCTACGGCCATGCGGTCCCGTCCACGCGCAAACGGTTGACCCTCGACTGCCCTGCGCCTCAGTTACCATCGGCGTCGAGCGGGACGAGCGATCGACCGCGCTACGCGTCGAAGAAGAAACGGCTTGCGGCAGGACGGGTTTAACCGGGGAGGACGGCATGAAGGTCACAATCGAGGTCGAGTGTACGCCGCACGAGGCGCGCCAGTTCATCGGGCTGCCGGACCTCAAGCCCATGCAGGCGGCCATCATGACGCGGCTCGAAGCGGAGATGATGCAGGCCGTCGATCGCTTCTCGCCGGACGCGATGCTCCGGTCGTGGATGTCACTGGTGCCGCAAACCCCCGAGCAGTTCACCGAGGTCGTCGGGCGGTTCTTCCGGACCAACGGTGACGGCGGCGCCACCGGACGGTGACGCTGCGCCCCGGATGACGTGGTCCGGGGCGTCAACGAGGGTCAATTAACCGCGATCGGTACGTCGCCGCGGTCCAAGCCGCGGGTCGGGATGGCCACGAAACGCCGGCGCATCGGACAGCGTGGCCCGAGGACAGAAAGAAACCAAGCAGGGCGTCGGCACCGGCCCGGCCAGGATGTTGCTGGCGGCACAGCTCTCGGACCATCGCGGCTAGCGCCCGATTACAGTTGGAACTTCGTAACGCTGACGTCGAGCCCGCCAGTGATTATCCCATGCTCGTCACCCTGGCGCCGGCCAAGGTCCTGACCGCCGCGGCCACCCATCAGGAACTGGCGGAAGGCTTGCCGATCGGCGTGCGGTTCCGTTCGGCACCGGTGCGATGAAGGAATGGTGCTGCACGACAGGATTGAACTGTCGACCTCTCCCTTACCAAGGGAGTGCTCTACCACTGAGCTAGTGCAGCGCCGGGCAGCGAGGCGTTGCGCCCTATAGGGGGTGCGTGCGGCCGGGGTCAACCCGAACTTGACCCAGGCATCCGCCTGCCCCGCGTGCAGGTGATGGCTCCTGCCCGCGGCCCGGCTGTGCTGCGGTGCAATATGCTGCCACACTCGACTAATGGCCTACCCTGCCTGGCTCCCGGTCCTGCTCGGCTTCCTCACCGCCGTGGGACCGCTCTCGACCGACATGTACCTGCCCGCCTTCCCAGCCATCGAGGCGTCGCTCGGCGGCCGCCCCGGCACGGCGCAGATCACCCTCGCCACCTGGTTCGCCGGCCTGGCCATCGGGCAGGTGACGCAAGGCTCGCTGTCGGACCGTTACGGCCGGCGCATACCGCTGATCGTCGGCACGGTGGTCTACTCGGTCGCGAACGCCGGCTGCGCGCTGGCGCCGGACATCTGGACCTTGTCCGGGCTGCGCTTCCTCGCCGCGTTCGGCGGCTCGGCCAGCATGGTGATCCCGCGCGCCATGGTGCGCGACCTGGCCGACGGCCATGCCGCAGCCCGGCTGATGTCGCGGCTGATGCTGGTGATGGGCGCGGCGCCGATCCTGGCGCCGACGCTTGGCGGCTTCGTGCTGGATTTCGCGAGTTGGCACGCCATTTTCTGGCTGACCTTCGCCTATGGCAGTCTGTGCTGCGCCTTGGTGATCGGCGCCTTGCCCGACACGCTGCCACCAAACCGGCGGCTGCGGCTCGGGTTTGTGTCCACGCTCGGCCGTTTCGCCAGCGTGCTGCGCGACCGGGTGTTCCTCGGCTATGCGCTGACCGGCGGGTTCGGAATGTTCGGCATGTTCGCCTATATCGGCGGCTCCTCGCCGGTGTTCATCCAGCATTTCGGCTTCTCCCCGGCGCAGTACGGCATGCTGTTCGGCTGTAGTGCGGCGATGTTCATCCTGTCCTCGCAGCTCAACCCGCATCTGATCCTCCGTTTCGGCGCCGCCCGAGTGCTCCGGGCGGCGCTGGCGATGTTCATGGCGGCCGGGCTGACCTTGGTGGCGCTGTCGTTCGCCGGTGTCGGCGGCCCGGCCGGGATCGTGGTACCGGTCATGCTGTCGATGGGCAGCATGGGGCTGGTGATGCCGAACGCCGCGGTCGGCGCCTTGTCGCGCCACGCCGCCCATGCCGGCAGCGCATCGGCCCTAATGGGCACGATCCAGTTCACTTTGGCCGCGCTGTCCGGCATCATGGTCGGCGTGTTGACCGACGGGACGCCGCGGCCGATGGCGGCGATGGTGCTGGCCGGAGCAATCGGCGCCTTCGCCGCCAACCGGATGCGCCCCCGCCCGGCGGTCGCGAAATTGGAGACGGTTCCTTGATTCTCGTCGGCCTGCCCGCCTGCGCCCGCATCCTCAATAACCACCTGCAGCACGCGACCCCGGCCCGCTACGCTGCGGCGCTGACCGGCGGCGCCGGCGCCGTGCCGGTGATGATCCCGCCGATCGGCCAGGCCGCGCTGCCGATCCTCGACCGGCTCGACGGCCTGTTGCTGCCGGGGAGCCCATCCAACGTCGAGCCGCGCCATTACGGCGCCGACGCGTCCGAAACCCCCGAAGCGCATGACCCGGCGCGCGACGGCACCTCGCTGCCGCTGATCCGCGAGGCGCTCCGCCGCGGCATGCCGGTGCTGGCGATCTGCCGCGGCATCCAGGAGCTGAACGTCGCGATGGGCGGCAGCCTGCATCAGCGCGTCCACCTGCTGGATGGGCGCGAGGACCATCAGGGCCAAGGCACGACGAAGGACGAACAGTATGCGCCGCGGCACGAGGTCGCCTTGCAGGGGCATCTCGCCACCCTGCTCGGCGCGCCGCGCACGGTGGTGAACTCGGTGCACGGCCAGGCGATCGATCGGCTGGCGCCGGGCCTCGCGGTGGAGGCGACGGCGCCGGACGGCACGATCGAGGCGGTGCGGGCTGAGGGCGCCGCCTTCGTGGTCGGCGTGCAATGGCACCCCGAGTGGAATTACGCCGCCAACCCCGACAGCATGCGGCTGTTCGGGGCGTTCGGCGACGCCTGCCGCGCCTACGCAACGCTCGGTCAAAGGAAAGCCGCATGAACCATGACCCGGCCCTGCTGGTCGGCCGCATCCTGGCCAGCGCCATCTTCATCCTGAGCGGCTACGGCAAGGCAACCGCCATGGCCGGCACGGTCGCTTATCTCGGAAAGATGGGCGTGCCGGCGCCGGACATCACCTATTTTGTCGTCGTTGCCGTCGAGCTCGGCGGCGGGCTGCTCCTGCTGCTCGGCTTCCAAACCCGGATCGTGGCGCTGGTGCTGGCGCTGTTCTGCGTCGCCACCGCGCTGCTGGCGCATGCCGATTTCGCCGACCGCGGCCAGCTCATCAACTTCCAGAAAAACATCTGCATGGCGGGCGGCTTCCTGGCCTTCGTCGCCGCCGGCGCCGGGGCGTTCAGCCTCGATGCTGCCGTAGGCCGCCGCCGCGTGGTGGCCTGATGGACCTCGGCCTCGCCGGGCGCCGGGCGCTGGTCACCGGCGGCTCCAAGGGGATCGGCCGCGCCAGCGCCGAAGCGCTGGCGGAGGAGGGCTGCGACGTCGTGCTGGTGTCGCGCGACCCGGCCACCCTGGCCGCGGCGGCGGACCGCGTGCGTGCCCGGCGACAGGTCCGGGTTGAGACGATCGCCGCCGACTTGTCGCGGCAAGAGGAGGTCGAGCGGGTTGCGGCGGCGGCCGGGCGCATCGACATCCTGGTCAACAACGCCGGTGCCATCCCGCCCGGCAACCTCCTGGCGGTAGACAACGCCACCTGGCGCGCGGCTTGGGACCTGAAGGTGTTCGGCTTCATCGGGCTGTGCCGGGCGCTTTACCCGGTCCTGAAGGACACCAAGGGCGTGGTGGTGAACGTGATCGGCTCAGCCGGCGAGACGTTCGACCCCGGCTACGTCGCGGGCTCCGCCGGCAACGCCGCACTGATGGCCTTCACCCGCACGCTCGGCCGCTTCGCGCACAAGGACGGCGTGCGTGCGGTCGGCATCAACCCCGGCCCGATCGCCACCGAGCGGCTCGAGCGGCTGCTGCGCCACCGCGCCGAAGCCGAGCTGGGCGACGCCGGCCGCTGGATGGCGCTGTGCACCTCGATGCCCTACGCGCGGCCGGGCAAGCCGGAGGAGATCGCCGACGCCGTCGCCTTCCTCGCCAGCCCGCGCAGCGCCTATACCAACGGCACTATTCTCACGATCAACGGCGGCCCCTGATGTCGGATTGGCGTGAGCTCAACCGCGCCAACTGGGACGAGCGGGTGGCGGTGCATCGGGCCGTCGACTACGGCAACGGGCGCTGGGAGGACGGCACCGCCCGGCTTAACCCGATCGAGGCGGAGGAGCTGGGCGACGTCGCCGGGCAGCGCCTCTTGCACCTGCAATGCCATTTCGGCCGCGACAGCCTGATCCTGGCGCGCGCCGGCGCCGAGGTGACCGGGGTGGATTTCTCCCTGCCGGCGGTCGAGGCGGCGCGGGCCGACAGCGCGACATTGGGTGTCCCGGCACGCTTCGTCCATGCGGACCTATACGACGCCCCCTCGGCGTTGCCGGAACCGGCCTCGTTCGATTGCGTGTTCACCACCTGGGGCACGATCGGCTGGCTGCCCGACATCGACGGCTGGGCGCGCGTGGTCGCCCATTTCCTGAAACCCGGCGGCCGGCTCTACTTCGCCGACATCCACCCGGTCGCGGCGGTGTTCGACGACCAGGCGCCGGATGCATCGGGCCGCCCGGGCTGGTTCGCGCCCTATTTCCTGCGCGAACCGCTGGAGATCGACGACCCCAGCGACTACGCCGATCCTCAGGCGAAGCTGCGGAATGCGCGCACCGTGCAGTTCATGCACCCGCTAACCGCCATCCTGGGCGCCCTGTCCGCGGCCGGGTTGCGGCTGGAGTGGCTGCACGAGCACCCGCGCCTGACCTGGCAGCAGTTCAGCTGCCTGGTGCAGGATGAGGAGCGCTGCTGGGTGTGGCCCGACCGGCCCTGGTTCCCGCTGGCGCTTTCGCTGAGTGCGTCGAAAGCCTGAGCTACGGGTCGATCTGCCGCCTGAACGCTTCGATGGCCGCACGCAGCCCCTGCGCAAGCACCACGGCTGCTGCGATTGCGGGGCGGGCCCGTTGTGGGTCGAACTGCCCGTAATTGCGCATGGCGACATGGCGGAAGCGCCGGGTTTCCTGCGCCGCCTCGGCCAGTTCGAGCGGCAAAATCGCCGACCGCGCCCCGAGGGTTCGCGCAACGCGACGGATCAGGTCCGCATGCCAATCCGCCCCGGACGGCGCCTCCTCGCCCAACAGCACCAGGACGCGGACCAGCACGCTTTCCAACGACGTGTGGCCGGACTGCATCGCGTGCATGAAGGCCATCCGGGACCGGTAAGCATCGAGGCCGTCGCCATCGAACCCGCCGGCTGCGAACAGGTCGAGTGATCGCGCGAAATGGCCGCAGGCGGCGGCAACGTCCTCCTGGATCTCGAACCAGCGAGCGTCGCTCATGGGATCGGCTGCGCGTCGGGCAGGACGTGCGCAAGGAAGCGCTCGTCGCAGAACTGCACCGGGCGGATGTCGCAGGGCAAGCCGAGCCGGGTGCATTCGTTCTCCGCCACCGTCCAGGCCGCGCTTGTCGGCGCGCCGTCGGCGAAGTCGAGCAGCAGGTCGATGTCGCTGTCGAACCGCAAAGCGCCGCGCGCTGCCGAACCGATCAGCAGAAAGCGGCCGCCCAGACCACGCGCGACCTGCCCGAGCGACACGCGCAGCGCTGCCAGACCGGCCTGCTTCGCCGCCACCGCTGCCGCCTTGCGCTCCGCCAACGTCTTGATCGCCACCCCTTGCCTCCAACCGCATCCTCAGCCTCGGCACGGCCGGACACAAGCGGCGCGTCTTGAAGCGGCATCCGGTCGCCGGCAAGCTGACCGCTCGCTTGGAGAGTGCCGATGATCGAGGCCGAGTACGACTATGTCATCGTCGGCGGCGGCTCCGCGGGCGCCGTGCTGGCGGCGCGGCTGAGCGAGGACGCGTCCAAGCGCGTGCTGCTGCTGGAAGCGGGGCGCGACTTCCGCTCGGCCGAAACGCCGGAGCACATCAGCATGCCGAACCCGATGCGGGCGATCGGCGATGACGGGTTCCGTTGGCCGCAGCTGATGGCCCGGCGCACCGAGAGCCAAGCGCCGCGGCTACTGTGGCGCGGCCGGGCGATGGGCGGCAGCTCCACCATCAACGGCCAGATCGCCATTCGCGGCGTGCCAGACGATTTCGAGCGCTGGGCAGCGG
The DNA here is from genome assembly GCA_963792675.1 of uncultured Alphaproteobacteria bacterium. Taxonomy (GTDB): domain Bacteria; phylum Pseudomonadota; class Alphaproteobacteria; order Acetobacterales; family Acetobacteraceae; genus JBBROS01. The sequence goes on along the minus strand of CAWBWT010000002.1, from coordinate 986,730 downwards.
ATGGCTGCACCGGCTGGGGCTGGGCCGACATGCTGCCCTCCTTTCGCAAGCTCGAGACCGACAAGAACTTCCCCGATGCCCCCTACCACGGCGACCGCGGGCCGATCCCGGTGTTCCGGGCAGCGCCGGAGGATTGGGGCAGCGTCGACCGGGCACTGCGCGACGCCGCACTGGGCCTCGGCTATGGCTGGTGCGACGACCACAACGCCCCCGTCGGCACCGGCGTCTCGCCCTACGCGATCAACAGCATCTCCGGGCGCCGGGTCTCGACCAATGACGGCTACCTCGAGCCGGCGCGCGGCCGGGCCAACCTGCAGATCGTCGGCGACGCGTTGGTGGAGGCAGTGCAACTCGAGGGCAACCGGCCGCACGCCTCGGGGGTGCGGGTGCGACTCGGCGGGACGACGCATGCTCCGCGGGCCCGACGCGAGGTGATCCTGTGCGCCGGCGCCATCCACTCGCCCGCCTTGCTGCAGCGGTCCGGCATCGGCCCGGCGGCGCTGCTGCAGCGCCTCGGCATCCCGGTCCGGGCCGACCGGCCGGTGGGCGAGAACCTGCTCGACCATCCGATCATCGGCGCGCTGCTGCATCTGCGCCCCGAGGCGCGCGTCGCGACCGCGATGCACCGGCACACCAATTGCTGCCTGCGCTACACGTCGGGCCTGGCCGGCGCCGGCGACAACGACATGATCATGATCGCCGGCAACCTAGCCGGCGCGCTGCTGCGTCAAGGGGCGCCCGAAACCGCGCGCGGCCGCATCGCCGTCTCGGTGTACCAGGCGTTTAGCCAGGGCCACGTCCGCATCACCACGACCGACCCCGTTATCGACCCGGCGGTCGAGGAGCGCATGCTGACCGACGAGCGGGACCTCGTGCGCCTGCGCGACGGCGCCCGCCGGCTGCGCGCCATCTGCACCCACCCGGGCGTCGCGGCGGTGGCCGAGCGGGTCGAGTACGGACTGACCGGCCGTTCGATGGAAGAGGAGCTCGACGACGCGGCGCTGGACGAGTGGCTATTCTCGGAATGCTCGGACGCGCAGCACGCGAGCGGCACCTGCCGCATGGGGGCCGCCGATGATCCGCGCGCCGTGGTGGACACCGAATGCCGGGTGATCGGCGCCGGCGGGCTGCGGGTGGTCGACGCCTCGGTAATGCCGGAGGTGCCGCGCGCCAACACCCATCTCACCACGGTCGCGATCGCCGAGCGGATGGCCGACGTGCTGCGCGGACGGCGAGGCTGAGGCTTGCCAATCCGGCGCCCGGTCCGGTCTGAGCAGCATCCGATCGATCCGGATCGGTTCGCGATCCCGATTGATCGGATAAAGCTGCTCTTTTCTCAGTCAAGCAGAGCATGATCGATCGGATCATGCTCTAGTGGCTGCGCTTGCAGGAGACGCGATTGATCGACGACGCCATCCACCAACGGCTGCGGGATGCGGTCGCCGCCGGGTTCGAGCGGCAGGTCGCGTTCCTGTCCGAGTTGGTGCGGTTCCCCTCGATCCGCGGCGAGGAAGGGCCGTTGCAGGATTGGATGGCGGCGCAACTGGCCGAGCGCGGCTACGCCGTCGACCGCTACACGTTGGCCGAAATGGACATGACCAACCTGGCTGGCTTCAGCCCGGTCATGGACACCGACTACACGCGGGCCGTGCAGGTGGTCGGCACAAGCCGCGCCGCCGACCCCACCGGCCGCAGCCTTATTCTGCAGGGCCACGTCGACGTGGTGCCGACCGGCCCGCTCGAGCTCTGGACCACGCCGCCGTTCGAGCCCGCGGTGCATGACGGCTGGCTGCACGGCCGCGGCGCCGGCGACATGAAGCAGGGCGTGTCGGCGATGGTGTTTGCACTCGACGCGATCCGCGCCGCCGGGCTGGAGCCGGCTGCCGACATCACCGTGCAGACCGTGACGGAGGAGGAGTGCACCGGCAACGGCGCGCTCTCGACCTTGGCGCGCGGCTACCGCGCCGACGCGGTGCTGATCCCGGAGCCGACGGCGGCGACCATCACCCGCACCCATGTCGGCGTGATGTGGTTCCGCTTGCGGGTGCGGGGCGTGCCGGTGCACGTGGCGCAGGCGCAGTCCGGCTCCAACGCCATCATGTCGGCCTTCGCCCTGATCCAGGCGTTGCAGCGGCATACCGAGGCGCTGAACGCCGCCGCGCGGAGCGACCGCTGGTTCGGCGACATCCCGGACCCGATCAAGTTCAACCCGGGCGTGATCCGCGGCGGCGATTGGGCCAGCAGCACGCCGGCCTGGTGCGAGGTCGATTGCCGCATCGGCCTGCTGCCCGGCACCACCCTGGAGGCGGCGCGGGACGGCGTCGAACGCTGCGTGGCGGAGGCGGCGCGGGCCGACTTGTTCCTGGCCAACAACCCGCCCGACCTGGTGTGGAACGGGTTCCAAGCCGACGGCTACGTGCTCGAGCCCGGCAGCGACGCCGAGCGCGTGCTGGCCGCAGCCCACTCCCTCGTATTCGGCGCCGACATGGAGGAACGCCGCTCCACCGCGGTCAACGACACAAGGTTCTACGGGCTGTACCACCGCATGCCGGCGCTGTGCTACGGCCCGCGCGGCGAGAACCACCACGGCTTCGACGAACGCGCCCACCTGCCGACCCTGCAGCAGGTGACGCTGGCGATCGCCGTGTTCGTTGCGGAGTGGTGCGGCGTGCGCGAGCGGAGCGAGGAGCCGACCCATCAACGCGGCTGATCCGAGGTCCCTTCGGCGTCTGGAGGACGACCGGTTCCTGCGCGGCAAGGGCCGCTACATCGACGACGAGCCGTCCGCCGGGCAGTTGCACGCCGTGTTCGTCCGCTCGCCGCACGCCCATGCGGCACTGGGCCCGATCGACGCCGCGGCCGCCGCGGCGGCGCCGGGGGTGCGCGGGGTGTTCACCGCGGCGGACCTGATCGCCGACGGCGTCCGGCCGATCCCGAGCTCGATCGTGCTGCAATCGCTGGAGCCGCTGATCGTACCGCCGCGGCATGCGCTTGCGGCCGGCCACGTGCGCCATGTTGGCGAGCCGGTGGCGATCGTGGTCGCTGACACGCTCGCCGCCGCGCGGGATGCGGCGGAGCAGGTTAGCGTCGAGTACGACAGCCTGCCGGCGGTGACGGCGCTCGACGCGGCACTCGCCGAGGGCGGGCCGCAGGTCTGGCCCGAGGCGCCGGGCAACCTCGCCTACCGCTTCCAACGCGGCGACCGGGCAGCGGTCGAAACGGCATTCGCGACGGCCGCGCATACCGTGCGGCTCGACCTCGTGAACAATCGGGTCGTCGCCGCCTCGCTCGAGACCCGCGGCGCCGTGGCCCGGCACGACCCAGCGACCGGGCGGCTGCATCTGGCGCTCAGCGGCCAGGGCGTGCACGGCATCCGCCACGACCTCGCCGCCTCGTTCGCGGTCGAGCTGGCCGCGCTGCACGTCACCTGCCCCGACGTCGGCGGCGGGTTCGGCATGAAGAACGTGGTGCATCCGGAATACGTGGCCCTGCTCTGGGCTGCGCGACGACTTGCTCAGCCGGTGCGCTGGATCGCCGACCGCACCGAGGACTTCACGTCCGGCGCGCACGGCCGGGACAACCTAACGGGCGCGCGGCTGGCGCTGGACGCGGCCGGGCGGTTCACCGCGCTGCACGTGGAAACGATCGGCAACCTCGGCGCCTATGTGTCGGCGCTCGGCCCGGGGGCCTCCACCAACGCGCCGTCCACCGCCATGGGTGGGGTTTACGCCATTCCCGCCGTGTTCATGGACGTGCGCGGCGCCTTCACCCACACCGTGCCGCTCGACGCCTATCGCGGCGCCGGCAAGCCCGAAGCCAATTACCTGATCGAACGCCTGGTGGACGTCGCCGCGCACGAGCTCGGCCGCGACGCCGCCGAGCTGCGCCGACTGAACCTCCAGCGCGACTTCCCGTTTCGCAGCGCGCTCGGCATCAGCATCGACACCGCGCAGCACGACGCCAACCTGTCCGCCGCATTGGACGCCGCCGACCGCGCCGGCTTCGCCGCACGGCGCGAGGCGGCACGGGCGCAAGGCAAGCTGCTCGGCCAGGGCGTCGCCTGCTTCCTCGAGACCTCGCGCGGCCAGCCGACCGAGGAGGGCGGCATCCGTTTTGCCCCCGATGGCACGGTGGAGCTGCTGACCGGCACGCAGTCCAACGGCCAGGGTTTGGCGACCTCGTTCGCGCAGCTCGCCGCCGCCCGGCTCGGCCTGCCGGTGGAAGCGTTCCGGCTGGTGCAGGCGGACAGCGACCGAATCGCCCGCGGCGGCGGCCATGGCGGCGCCCGCTCGATGCCGATGGCCGGCACCGCGCTCTGGCTCGCCATCGACGCGGCGCTCGACAAGGCGCGGCCGGAAGCCGGGCGGCTGCTGCAAGCCGACCCGGCGCGGCTTCGCTTTGCCGACGGCGCGTTCCACACCGACGAGGGCGGCAGCATCACCCTGACGGACATGCTCCGCACGCTGCCTGCGGGCACGCTCGACGCCGACGCGCACAACCCGAACGACCAGTTCGTGTTCCCCAATGGCTGCCACGTCGCCGAGGTGGAGGTCGATCCGGACACCGGGCACGTCGCCTTGCTGCGCTACCTCGCGGTGGACGATTACGGCGTGCTGGTAAACCCCATGCTGGCCGAGGGCCAGGTGCAAGGCGGCCTCGCCCAGGGGATCGGCCAGGCGCTGCTGGAGGCGGTGCACTACGACCCGGAGTCGGGCCAGCTGCTGACCGCCTCGTTTTCCGATTACTGCGTGCCGCGCGCCGCCGACCTGCCGCCGCTCGAGGTGCGGTTCAACGAGCACCCGACCGCACGCAACCCGCTCGGCGCGAAGGGCGCGGGACAAGCGGGGGCGATCGGGGCGCCGCAGACCGTGATGAGCGCCATCGCCGATGCGCTGGGCGTCGCCCATCTCGACATGCCTGCCACCCCCGAACGCGTTTGGCGGGCGGCACAGGCCAAAGCGACCCGGGGTTCCTGAATGCAGCGCAACTACGACGTGGTGATCATCGGCGGCGGCGTGATCGGCAGCTCGGTCGCCTACCATCTGTCCGCCAACCCCGATTTCACCGGCCGCATCGCCGTCGTCGAGCGCGACCCGGCCTACACCGCATCCTCGTCGTCGCTGTCCACCAGCGCCATTCGGCAGCAATTCGGCACGGTGCCGAACATCCGCATGTCCAGTTACAGCATCGATTTCCTGCGCGAGATCGGCACGCGGCTCGCGGTCGACGGCGAGCGGGCCGATATCGGGCTGCGCGAGCCCGGCTACCTCATCCTCGGCACCCCCGAGCAGATCCCGGTGTTCCACGCCAAGCACGCCGCCCAGCGCGAATGCGGCATCCATTGCGAGTTGCTCGACCCCGACGAGATGCGGCGGCGCCATCCTTGGCTGAACGTCAGCGACCTCGGCATCGGCTCGTATGGGCCGGAAAAGGAGGGCTGGTTCGATGGCCCCGCCTTGCTGCAGGCGTTTCGGCGCAAGGCGCGGTCGCAGGGCGTGGAGTACATCGCCGACAGCGTGGTCGGCATCGAGCGGGCCGGGCCGAACCGGCTCGGCGCCGTGGTGCTGGCGAGCGGCGACCGGCTGTCAGCGGCGGTGGTGGTGAACGCGGCCGGGCCGTGGAGCGGGGCCGTCGCCCGGATGGCGGGCGTGGACGTTCCGGTGGTGCCGCTGAAGCGTTGCGTCTTCGTGCTCGACAGCCCCGAGAAGATCCCGCACGCGCCGTTCATCTTCGACCCGAGCGGCTTCTTCTTCCGTCCGGAAGGCCATCTGTACATCTGCGGCACGGCGCCGCGGACCGAGAACGCGCCGGACGATTTCGGCCTCGACGTCGATTACACGCTGTTCGACGACGTGGTATGGCCGGCGCTGGCGCATCGCATCCCGGGCTTCGAGCAGCTGCGGATGCTGCGAGCCTGGGCCGGGCTCTACGAGTACAACACGTTCGACCACAGCGCGATCATCGGCCGTCATCCGGAGCTGGAGAACTTCCTGCTCGTCACTGGCTTCAGCGGCCACGGCATGATGCACTCCCCGGCCGCCGGCGCCGGTGCCAGCGAGATGATCCTCTACAACGAGGCCCGTTCGATCGACCTGTCCGCCTTCGCCTATGAGCGGATCGCCGCCAACCGCCCAATCGAAGAACACGTCTATTGATGCGGGTCTGGGGCCGCCGGCCCCAGTGCTTCAACCTTCATTACCCAGCAACTCCAAATACCTGATCCACCCCCGCACCCCGTCCCACAGCCGCTCCAACCGGAAGAATTCGTTCGGCGCGTGGTAGTCCTCATCGGTGGTCGAGAAGCTGAAGAACACCGTCTCGATCCCCAGCCGGTCGGCGAAGATGCTGCCGATCGGGATGGTGGCGCCCATCCGCACCGGCAGCGGCGTCCGCCCGTACAGCTCCTCCAGCACCCGCATCGCCAGCGTCAGGCCCGGATGGTCGGCGCGAACGGAAGCGGCGCGCGAGCCGTGGTCCCTGGGCCGCACCTCCACGGTGACGCCCGGCGGACAATGCCGGTGCAGATGCCGCTCGATCGCACCGAGGACCGCGCCCGGGTCCTGGCCCGGCACCAGGCGGCAGGTGACCTTGGCGTGCGCCTCGGCCGGGATCACGGTCTTCGACCCCGCCCCGGTATAGCCGCCCCATAACCCGTTCAGCTCCAAGGTGGGGCGCAGCCAGTTGCGCTCCAGCAGTGTCCAGCCAGCCTCGCCGGCGCCGGCTTGTGCGCCGACCGAGCGGAGGTACTCGGCCTCGTCGAACGGGATCGCCGCCATGCTGCGCCGGGTGTCGGCCGAGGGCGGCTCGACGCCATCGTAGAAGCCCTCCACCGCCACCCCGCCGTCGTCGCAGTGCAGGCTGGCGAGCAGCCGGCTGATCGCCTGCAGCGGGTTGGCGACGGAACCGCCGTGGCGGCCGGAATGCAGGTCCTTGGCCGCGCCGCGCACGGTCAGCTCGAGCCCGCACATACCGCGGCTCGCGACGGTCACGGTCGGCAGGTCTACCCGCCACATCGCGCCGTCGGCCGACAGCACGAAGTCGGCCGCCAGCTCCGCCGCGTGGGCGGCGACGAAAGCGTCGAGGTGGGCGCTGCCCATCTCCTCCTCGCCTTCGATTAGCAGCTTCACGTTCACCGGCAGCGCGCCGCGCGTTTGTATCAGCGCCTTCATCGCGGCCAAGGCGACGACCATCGGGCCCTTGTCGTCCGACACGCCGCGGGCATAAAGGCGGCCGTCGCGCACCTCCGGCTCGAACGGCGGCGAGGTCCACTTCTCGACCGGGTCGGGCGGCTGCACGTCGTAATGGGCGTAGACCAGGATCGTCGGCCGGCCCGGCGCGTGCAGCCAATCCGCCGTCACCACCGGATGCCCGGCAGTCGGCCGCACCGCCACGTGCTCGAGCCCGCAGTCACGCATCTCTTCGGCCAGGAACGCCGCGCCACGCTCGATCTCGGCGGCATAGGCCGGGTCGGTGCTGACGGTCGGGATGGCGGCAAAACGGCGAAGGGTGCCGAGTATGTCGTCCCGATGCGTCTCCGCCCAGCGTTGCGGGTCCGCCTGGGTCATGGTGCCGGTTCCTGGGTTCGGTGAGGCGACCAGCATAGCGAACGCGGCGCGACGCTCAATTGCCCGCACCCCGGCGCCGGGCTTGGGCGCCAAGGTGACGTGTGCCTAGCCTCGGTATATGCATCGCGCGTGAATGCGACGGGCTGACAACGTGGGTCGAAGACAGGACGAGATGCAGGCCCGCCGTGGTCATGAGGTCATGCAGCGGGTCGTCGAGGCCAACCGGCGCAAGTTCGACATCCCCGACCCGTCCCCCGGCATCGCCGAGCAGCGTCAGCAGCAGACCGAAGCGGCGCTGGCGGCGGCCAAGGCAGAACTCGAGGCGTGCCGGCACATGCTGCGGGCCTATGAGACCAGCACCAGTTGGCGGATTACGCGCCCGCTGCGCTGGGCCGGCAACGCCCTGCAAACGCTGCGTCCCGGCTTCCCCGCGGCGGCCGAGCAGCCCAGCCCGCCGGCACGCCTGCGCCCGCTGCGCTACGAGGAGTGGATCGCCGACGAGGAAGAAGCGGCCCGCACGGCCCTGGTCGAGCCTGGTCCCGGCCACCAGCCGATGCGGCCGGTGCGCTTGGGCCTGGTGCTGCTCGACGGCGCCGTGCCGCCGGACGATCCGAGCGGGTGCTCGATCCTGCTGCTGCACGAGCCGGAAACGACCGGTCCGGCGCCCGCCGAGCAGGCGCACATGTTGCGGCGGGCGGTGGCGGCGGATTTGCCCCCGGCGGAGGTCGTCCGCCTCGCGCTCGAGCTGCTCGATACCGAGCTGGTCGGCTTCATCGGCGGATCCGAGCGTCTGGCCGCCGGCGCCCTGGCGCTCGCGGCCAACGTGATGGCGCAATATCCCGAGATCGACCTGCTGTTCGCCGACGAAGACTGGCTCGACGCCGAGGGCCGGCGCGAGCGGCCGTTCTTCAAGCCGGGCTGGAGCGCGGAGCTGCAGCGCGGCTGCGACTTGGTCGGGCCGTTCGCCTTCTACCGCACCGAGCTCGTGCGGGCGGCTACCATCTCCGACGGCCCGGCTTGGCGCTACGACCTGGCCAACCAGGTCGCCGCCGCCAGCCGCGCCGAGCGGATCCGCCACATCCCTGCGGTGCTGTGCCACCGCTCGGCGCTGCCGTCGGGTCATGCGGAGGCGATGCAAGACGCGGCCGGGGCGCAGCTCGGGCGGGACCGGGTGGCGGCGCAGGTCGAGCCGGTGCCGGGCCGTGCCGGCTGGCTGCGCACCCGATACGCGGTGCCCCGGCCGGAGCCGCTGGTGTCGGTCATCGTCCCGACGCGCGACCGCGCCGACCTGCTGCGGGTGTGTGCCGACGGCGTGCTGAACCGCACCGAATACCGGGCGCTCGAGCTGCTGCTGGTCGATAACGGGACGACCGATCCGGCTGCAGCGGCGCTCCTGGACGAGCTGGCCGGGCTCGACCGGGTGCGGGTGCTGCGCCGGCCTGGCGCGTTCAATTGGTCGGCGCTCAACAACGCCGCGGCGGCGGAGGCGCGCGGCACGGTCCTGCTGCTGCTGAACAACGACGTGACGGTGCTGCGGCCGGACTGGCTCACGGTGCTGGTAGCCCTTGCGGTGCAGCCGGGCGTGGGCGCGGTGGGGGCCAAGCTGCTGTATCCGGACGGGCGGGTGCAGCATGCGGGGCTGACGACGGACCAGGCCGGCATTCCGCGCCACCTGTTCCGCTTTGCCGGCGAGACCGCGGAGTCCGACCCCACGGCCGATGCGTCCGGGTCGCTCGCGCTGCTCGGCCTGGCACGCGACGTCTGGGGCCTGACCGGCGCCTGCATGGCCATGCCGCGTGAGGCGTTCGAGGCCGTGGGCGGCCTCAACGAGGCGCTGCCGGTCGCCTACAACGACGTGGACCTATGCCTGCGCCTGACGGCGCAGGGCTACCGCCTGGTCTGGACGCCGTGGAGCGTCGTCGAGCATCGGGAGCTGACGTCGCGTCCGCCCGACCACCTCGGGCCCCGGCGCGTGCAAGCGCAGGAGGAGCGGAACCGGTTGCTGCGCGACTGGGGCGCGCTGGCGCTGCATGACCCGTTCGTCAATCCCAATCTGCGCCTCGTGGACGAGCGGCCCTGCCTGGGCCGGCTCGGCGCGCCGTCGCCGCACGGCCATCCGGCGGCGACGCCCTTGGTGCCGCTTGCCCGTGAGGACGAGGTCAGCGCCATGCAGGCGCGGCGCGACCGCTCGCGGCTGACCGCGGCGATTGCCGCCCTGCAAGCCTGCCGCGGCGTAACGGCGCGGCGTGCGATCGGCCGCGTCCTGACCCCGATCCGCGGAGCCGCGCAAGCCGTCCCGGCCGCAGCCGGCGGCCCGTGCGGCGGCGGGCCGGTCTCGTCGCGTGACGCGTCGCCGGTCCGGGCCGCAGGCGCGCGGGGCTTGGCCCTGGTGATCGATGATCACTGGCCGCAGCCCGACCGGGACGCCGGGTCGGTCGAGATCGTGAACCTGGTGCAGGCCATGGAGCGGCTGGGGTTCGAGACGATCCTGGCGGCGGCCAAGCAGCATGACGGCGTACAGCCGTCGCGCGAACGGCTGAAGACATTGGGCCTGCGCTGTCTGCAGCCCGCCGACGCGGCTTCAGTCGAGCAGTTCATCGAGCGGCGGGGCTTGGCGATCGACCTGGTCGTGCTGTGCCGGGTGTTTTGCGGCGGCGCGTTCCTCGAAGCGGTGCAGCAGCACTGCATGGGCGCGCGGCTGGTGTTCAACGCCATCGACCTCAACTTCCTGCGTGAAGAGCGCAAGGCGGGCGTGCTCGGGGACGCGGCGCTGCGGGCGGTGCTGCAGCAGGTGCGGGCGCGCGAGGAGCACGTCATCCGCCAATGCGACGCGACGATGGTGGTGTCGGCGGCCGAGGTGGAGCTGCTCGGCCAGACCATGCCGGACAGCTTCACCGTGCAGATGCCGCTGGCGCGCCGAGTGCGGCCGCCGGCCACGCCGTTCGCGGCCCGGCGCGGCATCGGCTTCATCGGCAGCTTCGCGCACGCGCCGAACGTCGATGCGGTGCGGTTCCTGCTGACGGAGATCTGGCCGCTGATCGCCCGCGACCTGCCGGATTGCGAGCTGGCGGTGGTGGGGGCGGACGCGCCGGCCGGGCTGCTGGACGGGTTGCCGGAGGGTGGCGGCGAGCGGGTGCGCCTGCTCGGCCACCTGCCGGAGATCGAGCCGTGGTTCGAGTCGCTGCGGCTCACGGTGGCGCCGCTGCGGTTCGGGGCCGGCGCCAAGGGCAAGGTGGCGTCGAGCCTCGCGGCCGGGGTTCCCTGCGTCGCGACGCCGATGGCCGCCGAGGGCATGGCGTTGGGGGAAGCGGCCGGCGTGCTGGTCGAGGCCGAGCCCGCGGCATTCGCGGCGGCGACCGTGCGCGCCTACCGCGACCCGGCGCTGTGGGGCCGGCTGTCGGGCGGCGGGCTGGCCTATGCCGAGAGCGTGCTGTCGCCCGACGAGTGGCAGGCGCGGCTGGACCGAATGCTGCGGCGGATCGGCTTGTGACCCGATGAGGCGCCTGGCGCTGCCGCCGGGCTTTCCGCTGCCCGGCCTGCAGACCGAGCTGGCGGACGGCGACACGATGTTCGACGGCCGCGAGGCGCACTACCTCGATGTCGGGCTGTCGGCGCTCGCCTGCATCGAGGCGGCGCTGCAGGGACGCTCGCCGCGCTCGATCCTGGACCTCCCGTGCGGGTATGGCCGGGTGACGCGGATGCTGCGGGCGCGGTTCCCGGCGGCGCGGCTGACGGTGTGCGACCTCGACCGCGCCGGGGTGGACTTCGCGGCGCGGCAGTTCGGGGCGCAAAGGGCCTACTCGGTGGAGGATCTCGGCTCACTGCGGCTGCCGGATCGCTACGAGCTGATCTGGGTCGGCTCGCTGGTCACGCATCTGAGTGAGGCGCAGACCGGCGCGTTGCTCGACCGGATGGCGGCGTGCATGGAGCCGGGTGCGGTGCTGGTGGTGAGTTCGCACGGCCCCTCGATCGCCGACGGATTGCGGAGCTGGGGCTACGGGCTCCAGCCATCCGCCGCGGCGTCGGTGCTGGACGCCTACGCGGCCGGCGGGTACGGCCATGCCGCCTATGGCGCCAGCAATGGCTACGGGGTTGCCTTGACGGACCGGAGCTGGTGGGAGGCGGCGGTCGCCGGACGCGGCCTCGAGCTCGTCTCCTATGCCGAGCAAGCCTGGGACGGACACCAGGACGTGGTCACCCTGCGCCGGGTGGCGGACGGGGTACGGACGGCCGCACCGCCGGCGGCGAAGGACGTCGTTCGGGCGCGGGCGGCGGCAGCGGCCTACGACCCGGTCCTGCGATGGTTCGACCCGGCTTACTACCTCGGCGCCAATCCCGACGTGGCCCAAGCCGTCGACGCCGGCGACTACACCTCCGCCTGGGACCATTTCCGCCGCCGCGGCCGCGCCGAAGGCCGGCCTGGCCGGCCGGAGCAAGCCGGCGCGACCGCTTTCGACGAAGCCTTTTACCGGGCCGCGAACCCGGACGTCGACGCGGCGATCGGCGCCGGCGCCTTCCGGTCCGGCCGCGACCATTACGACCGGTTCGGCCGGGCGGAGGGACGCCTGCCTTGCGCCTCGGCCCAGCCCGGACCGGCGGCGTCAGGCGCAGCGATGAAGCCGGGCGCAGCGATGACGGCGGAGGAGCGCCGCGACCGGGTGGCCGCGGTCTGGTCGGTGGACGTCGAGCAGGCGCCGGGCTGGTACTGGATGGCGCATCCAATGGTGCGGGCGCGCCTCAACCGCCTCGTGTCCGGCGATCCCGAGGTCGACAGCTACGGCCACCTGGCCAACCTCCTGCGCGCGCGCGGGCTGACGGTGCCGATCGAGCGCGCCGTGTCGCTCGGCTGCGGGTTCGGCGGCCTGGAGCGCGACCTCGCCGGCCGCGGCCTGATCCGTGAGATCGACGCCTACGACATCGCCCCCGGCGCCATCGCCGAAGCGCGGCGGCTGGCGCAGGCGGGCGGCTTCACCGGGATCCGCTACCACGTGGCCGACCTGGAAACGGAGGCGTTGGCGCCGGGCCAGATCGACGTGGTGTTCGCGCATCAGTCGGTGCACCACGTCGAGCGGCTCGATCCGCTGTTCGCCGCGGTGTCGGCCATGCTGAAGCCCGGCGGCATCTTCCACCTGCACGAGTTTGTGGGACCGATCCGGTTCCAGTGGACGGACGCGCAGATCGCCGAGGTCAATCGCTTCCTCGAGGCGTTGCCGCCGCGGCTGCGGGCGTTGCCGTCGGGGCGGCCGCGGCCCTTGCAGGCCCGGCCCACGGTCGAGGCGATGATCGCCGCCGATCCGAGCGAGGCAATCCGGTCCTCGGAGATCCTCACGGCGCTGCGTCGGCATTTCGACATCATCGAGGAGCGGCCGATCGGGGGCGCGCTGCTGCACCTCGGCCTGGGCGGGATCGCGCAGAATTTTGCCGACGGGTCGGCCGAGGACCGGGCGGCACTGGACGCCTTCTTCGCCGCCGAGGATGCGGCGATGCGCGCCGGGCTGGTGGGAAGCGATTTCGTCGTCGTCACTGCGGTCAAGCGCGCGGGCGGGTGACCGGCCTTCGCTCGGTTGATTAACCGAGGCGCGCGGGATATGGGCCGCGGTCCCGATCTTGGGGCCGCGTTGGAGGAGGCCAAATGCCAGAGCTGTTGGCCGGATTGGACATCGGCGACGAGTTGACCTGGGAACCGGCGCGGATCGTTCCGCCCGATCCGTGGACCGGTCACCTGGCCTTTGCGTTCTGGCTGGTGAAGGCGATGCGGCCCACGACGCTGGTGGAACTCGGGACCCATTCCGGCAACTCGTACTTCGCGTTCTGCCAAGCGATGGCGGCCTTCGTCCCGTCGGGACGCGCCTATGCGGTCGATACCTGGGTCGGCGACGAGCATGCCGGGCAATATGGCGAGGACGTGTTCGCCGGCGTTGCCAATTTCAACAACGAGCACTTCCGCCCGTTCTCCACCTTGCTGCGCGGGACCTTCGACGAAGCCCGGCCTTATTTCCCCGACGGCGAAATCGACCTGCTGCACATCGACGGCATGCACACCTATGAGGCGGTGCGGCGCGACTTCGAGACCTGGCACAGCGCGTTGTCGCCGCGCGCCGTGGTGCTGTTCCACGACACCAACGTGCGCGAGCGCGGGTTCGGCGTTTGGCGGCTGTGGCGCGAGCTGCGCGAGCGCTTTCCGGGGTTCGAGTTCGATCACTCGCATGGGCTCGGCGTGCTCGGGGTCGGCCCGGAGCAGCCTGCGGCGATGCAGGCGTTGTTCGCGCTGCCGGGCGACGCCGCGGGCAAGTTCCGCCGCCTGATCGCCGCACGCGGCGAGGCGTTCCAGCGCCAGGTGCAGGTTCTCAACTTGCGCACGGAGCTGCAATCGGCGGCCGCCTATGCGGAGAACCTCGTCGGGCAAATCAACGCGCATGCCGCGGCCGCCGCGGGACAGCCGAACGAGCAGGCGGCGCTCCGCGAGGCGTTGGCCTGGCGGGAGTCGCTGCTGCAGGCCCGGGCCGAGGTGATCGCCGCCAAGCAGGCCATCATCGACGGGCTGCACAACACCCTGGCGTCGCGCGCCGAGGCATTGGCGTTCCGCGACCACATTATCGGCACCAAGGACGCCCACGCGGCGCAGCTGCAGCGGGACGTGCGGGAAAAGACCCGGCTGATCGGCGAGGAGCAGCGGGTCCGGGCCGAGATGCAGGCCGGCTACGAAGAAGCGATCGCCGGCATCACGCACGACCGCGAACATTTGGCCCGCACGGCGGAGCGGGCGCAGCAGGATGCGGCGCACTCGGCGCACATGGTGCAGTCCTTGATCAGCTCGACGTCGTGGAAGCTGACCCGGCCGCTCCGTGCGGCGGTCCGGCTCGCGACCGGCCGCGGCTTGCGGCCGGTCCCGCCCGCCCTGCCAGCGCCGCCGCCCGCGGCGCTGCCAGCGCCGGCCGCGGCGGTCGAGGCGCCCCCGGCCGCGGACGACGTGATGGCGACGTCGGCGCTGAAGCGGGCGATGCGCGACGTGCTGATGGCGCGGCTGCAAGCGTTCCTGGCGAGCCCGGGCATGCTGACCCTGCCGCGCGCCGAGCGGCCGGACGTGACGGTGCTGCTGGTGCTGTTCAACCAGGCGGAGCTGACCTTCGCCTGCCTCGAATCGATCGTGCAGACCCTCGCCGCGGCCGCGTTCGGAGTCGAGGTGGTGATCGCCGACAACGGCTCGACCGACGACACCGGCGCGTTGCTGGACCGGCTCGAGGGCGCGACGATCCTCCGCAACGCCGGCAACCTGCATTTCCTCAGGGCCGTGAACCTGGCCGCGCAATCGGCGCGCGGGCGGGCGATCCTGCTGCTGAACAACGACGCGCAGCTGCTGCCCGGCGCGGTCGCCTCGGCCTTGCGCACGCTGGACTCCGAGCCTTCGATCGGCGCCGTGGGCGGCCGCATCATCCTGCCGGACGGCACCTTGCAGGAAGCCGGGTCGATCATCTGGCGCGACGGCGCCTGCTCCGGCTATGGCCGCGGGCAGGATCCATCCAGCGTCGACGTGATGTTCCAGCGCGACGTGGATTTCTGCTCGGGCGCCTTCCTGCTCACGCCGCTGGCGCTGTTCCGTGAGCTCAGCGGCTTCGACGAGCAGTTCGCCCCGGCTTATTACGAGGAGACTGATTACTGCGTGCGGCTCTGGCAGAGCGGTCGCCGGGTGGTCTACGATCCGGACGCCGCCATCATCCATTACGAGTTCGGCAGCTCGACCCGCAACGGCGACGCGCTGCGGCTGCAGGCGGAGCACCACGCGATCTTCACGGCCAAGCACCGGGCCTGGCTGGATGGGCAATATCCGGCAAGCCCGCTGAACGTGCTGGCCGCCCGGTCGCATGGCGAGGCGCCGCGCATTCTGGTGCTGGAGGACCGGGTGCCGAAGGTCGAGCTCGGCACCGGCTATCCGCGGTCGAACCGGATGCTGCACGAGTTCGCCGCGGCTGGGGCCGAGGTGACGCTGTTCCCCATGTTCGAGCACAAGGAGACGTGGCACGGCGTGCGCCGCGCGCTGGACAAGCGGATCGAAGTGCTTGTTGGCGGCAATGCCACCCAACTGCGCGATTTCCTGGCGGCGCGGCCGCAGCAGTTCGACGCAATCCTGGTGTGCCGGCCGCACAACATGGAGTCGTTCCTGGAGCAGATCGGGCCGGAACGCGACCTGCTGGGCGGGGCGGCCGTGCTGTACGATGCGGAGGCGCTGTTCGTCACCCGCACCCTGCAGCGCCGCGCCGCCGACGGCGTGCCGGCCAACGACACGGAACGCCGCAAGCTGCTGGCCGCGGAGGTCGGGCTGACCCGGCTGGCCGATGCGGTGATCTCGGTCGCGCCGGACGAGCAGGACCTGCTGGAGGAATACGGCGCCCGCAACGTGCATCTGCTGGGGCACGCGATGGACGAGCCGCCGCTCGCCACCGGCTTCGACGAGCGCGACCAGATCGTGTTCCTGGGCGCGATCCAGGAGGAGGCGGCGCCCAATGCCGAGGCGGTGCGCTGGTTCGCCGGATCGATCCTGCCGCTGCTGCGCGAAACGCTGCAGCGGCCGGAGCTGCGCCTGACGGTCGTCGGGCTGAACAAGGCGGCGTCCATCGCTGCGATGGACGGCGACCAGCTCGACTTGCTGGGCATGGTGGACGAGCTGCCGCCGGCGCTGGCCCGCGCCCGGGTCATGGTGGTGCCGAGCCGGCTCGCGGCCGGCATCCCGCTCAAGGCCTATCAGGCGGCGATGCTCGGCATCCCGATGGTGGCGACCGGCTTGATCGCCCGGCAGCTCGGCTGGAGCGACGAACGGGAGCTGCTGGTAGCCGACGACCCCGGCGCCTTCGCGCTGGCCTGCGCCCGGCTCTACGGCGACCCGGCCTTGTGGGACACGATCCGCGGCAACGCCTTGCGCCGCGTCCGGCAGGACTGCGCGCCTGCGGCGTTCGCCGCCAAGGTGCGGGAGATCGTGGCGGGCCTCCCCATCGTGCATCGCCGGCCCGAGGGCCGCCCTCCCCCGGCCGCAGCGCCGGCCGGGGGAGCGGACCCGCCGACGAGCCGGCCGGCAGCCCGCGACTGGAGCGCCGCCGTGCCGTTCGGCTACGTGCCGACCCCGACCGAGCCGCGGATTGGGCCGCGGATCGGGGTGATGTGTCACCTGTTCCACCCCGGGGTCGCGAAGGAGGTGCTGTTCTATTGCCGCAACCTGCCGGCGCCGGCCGACCTGCTGATCTCCACCGAACTCGGTCGAGAAACAGGCGGCGCTGCAGCCGGTGTTCGCGCCATGGGACAAAGGCGCGCTCGAGATCCGCGTGGTGCCGAACCGCGGGCGCGACATCGCGCCGAAGCTGGTGGGCTTCGCCGACGCCTACGACCGCTACGACCTCGTGCTGCACCTGCATTCGAAGATGTCGGACCACGCGCCGTTCCTGGCGCCGTGGCGGTCGTACCTGTTCGAGACCTTGCTGGGCTCGCCGGAGATCGTCCGCAGCATCTTGGACGCCTTCGCCCGGCTACCGGACCTCGGCATGGTCGCGCCGCAGCACTACGAGGCGGTCCGGCGCTGGCTCGGCTGGAACGGCAACTATCCGGTCGCCCAGGCGCTCGCAGCCCGGATGGGGATCGCACTGCACTCGCACCGGGCGCTGGATTTCCCGTCGGGGTCGATGTTCTGGAGCCGGCCGGACGCGCTGCGTCCGTTGCTCGACCTCAATCTCGGCTTCGACGATTTCCCCGACGAAGGGGCGCAGTTGGACCATACCCCGGCGCATGCCATCGAGCGGCTGTTCTTTCATAGCTGCGAGCGGAGCGGCCATAGCTGGATCAAGGTGGCGCAGCCGGCGCTGTGCTTCGACACCGGCACGATCCAGGAGATCGACACGCCCGCCGACCTCAGCCGGTTCGTCGCCGAGCGCGGGGTCGTGCTGAGCGGCCCGGCGCCGGTGGCGACGCGCCCGGACCCGGCGCCGATGCTGACCCGGGTCGCGCCCGGCCTCGCGACCCGCCTCGCGGCCCGGAGCCTGTAGGCTTGCTCGGATCGCTGTGGCGCCGGGCGGAGACGCCCCGGGTCGGGGTCGTCGTGCCGCTCTACAACCACGCCC
The DNA here is from genome assembly GCA_963792675.1 of uncultured Alphaproteobacteria bacterium. Lineage (GTDB taxonomy): Bacteria > Pseudomonadota > Alphaproteobacteria > Acetobacterales > Acetobacteraceae > JBBROS01. The sequence goes on along the minus strand of CAWBWT010000002.1, from coordinate 969,062 downwards.
GGTTCATCGCCGAAGCGGTCGACAGCATCCTGGCCCAGGGCGCCGCGGTGGCGGAGATCGTGGTGATCGACGACGGCTCCACCGACAACTCCGCCGCCGTCATGGAGCGGCTGTCGCGGCGCGACCGGCGCATCCGCTTCGAGCGCCAGGCCAACCAGGGCGCGCACGCCACCATCAACACCGCACTCGCCCGTTGCAGCAGCGAGATCCTGGCGATCCTCAACTCCGACGACGCCTTCCTGCCGGGCCGCCTTGCCCGCCTGGTCGCGGCGTTGGACGCCGATGACGGCGCCGACATCGCCGCGTCCGGGCTACAGTTCATGGACGGCGACGGCGCCGCGATCCGCAACGAGTGGCACGAGAATGCGCTGCAATTCTATCGCGACACCGGGCACGGCGGCGCCGGGCTCGCCGCCGCGCTGCTGAACGGCAACTTCGTCATGACCACCTCGAACCTGGTGTTCCGCCGCGCGATGACGGAGCGGGTGGGGCCGTTTGCCGCGCTGCGCTACGTGCACGACCTCGACTGGCTGCTGCGCGCCTTGGCGCTGGGCACGGCGGGTGCGGCTGGAGGACGAGCCCCTGCTGCGCTACCGGGTCCACGCCAGCAACACCATCGGCGAGGACCACGGCGCCGTGCGCGCCGAGTGGGCGATGGCCGCAGCCGCTTTCCTCGCCACGTCGTGGGACCGGCCGGACGCCCCGCCGATCGACTGGAACCAGGCCGCGTCGGTGCAGCAGGTGCTGCGCCGGCATGAGATCGACGGCGCGGTGCCGCCGATCATGGCAACGCTGCGCCGGCATGGCGCCGTGTCGCTGGACCGCTTCGCCGCCCTGCAGGACCCGGCATTCACCGGGTCGGTCCGGGCCCGGGTCTGATGCGCATCCTGGTGCTCAGCAACCTCTATCCGCCCAACGTGGTCGGCGGCTACGAGCGGCTGTGCTTCGAGGTGACGGCGGGGCTGGCCGGGCTCGGGCACGAGATGGTCGTGCTGACCTCCCGCTACGGCGGTCAGGTCGCCGAGTATCCGCAACAGCGCGTGCTGCGCGAGCTCGACCTGCTGACCGGGCCGGACATCTACACGCCGTTCCCGGGCACGACGGAGGACCGGGACGCGGTCAACCGGTCAAACCTGGCCAAGCTGCAGCAGGTGCTGGCGGAGCTGCGGCCTGACGTCGTGTTTGCGTGGAACCTGTTTTTCTTGGATGCGAGCCTGCTGGAGGCGCTGGAGCAGAGCCGGATCCGCACCGTGGTGATGTTGACCGACAACTGGCTGCTAGTCATGCGCAACCCGATCTTCGTGCGCGACTTCTTCGCCAAGGTCGTGCACGGCGGGGAGGCGTTCGAGCCCCCGCCGCCGCCGAACCTGTGGCAGCGCGCCGGCCGCGCGCTGCGCCGAACGCAGCCGGCGGGGGTCGAAGCGATCTTCGGCGCCGCATTCGTGCGCGACCTCTATGCGGCCGGCGGCAGCCAATTCGGCCGCTACCGGATCATCCACAACGGCGTGAAGCAAGCCGGCCATGCCGACGCACCGGCGGCGGACCGCACGAGGCTGGTCCACCCGGGCACGCTGCGGCTCCTGTTCGCGGGGCGTCTCGTGGACCTGAAGGGAGCGCACACGGCGGTGGCCGCGCTGCCGCTGCTCGACCCAGCCGCGCTCGGGGTGGGGCGCGTCGAGCTCACGCTGCTCGGCGACGCCCAGGACGCCGCCTACATGGCGCAGCTCGAGGCCGCGATCGCTGCCAGCGGTCAGGCCGCGAACATCGTCCTGCGCCCGGCAGTGGCCGAACACCGCTTGCCGGAGCTGTTCAACGACTACGACCTTTACCTGTTCCCCTCGCTGTACGAGCCGTTCTCGTTGACGCTGATCCATGCGCTGGCGCTCGGCATCCCCACGATCGCCTCACGCGTGGGCGGCAACACCGAGATCGTGCGCGACGGCGAAAGCGGGCTGCTGTTCGCCAAGGGCGATGCGGCCGGGCTGGCGCCGCGGTGACCCGGCTGGCGAACGACGGGACGTTGCGCGCCCGGCTGGCCGCCGGGGGCCGTCGCTCGGCGAGCCGCTTCACCTTCGAGCGCATGGTGGCTGAGATGGCCGAGTTCTTGGCAGCCGCGCGGTGACGGCCACGGGAAGCGCAGCGGGAAGCGCCACGGGGACCCTGGCCGGCGTGCCGTGCTTGGTGCTGGGGGCCGGCGGCTTCATCGGCAGCCATCTGTGCCGGGCGCTGGTCGGCGCCGGCGCCCGCGTGCACGGGTTCGGCCGTCGCCCGGCCTTCGCCGACGCGCTGCCGCCGATACGATTCACCGCGGCGGAGTTTACCGACCGGGCCGCGCTGGCGCTGGCCGTCGATGGCGCCGAGATCGTGTTCCACCTGCTGGGCGGCACCAACCCGGACGTGTCCAACAAGGACCCGATCGCCGACTTGCAGATCAACACGGTCGCTTCGGTGCAGCTGCTCGAGCTGTGCCGGGCGGCCGGGGTCAGGAAGATCGTGTTCGTGTCGTCCGGCGGCACGGTCTATGGCATTCCGGCGACGGTGCCGATCCCGGAAACGGCGCCCACCGAGCCGATCTCCGCCTATGGCATCAACAAGCTGATGGTCGAGAAATACCTGCAGCTTTATGCCCGGCTCGGCGGTCCGGCGGCGGTCACGCTCCGGGTCGCCAACGGCTACGGCCCGATGCAGAGCCCGTTCCGCCGCCAAGGCCTGGTGGCGGCGCTGATCGAAACGGTGCAGGCCGGCCGGCCGGTGGAGATCTGGGGCGACGGTCACGTGGTCCGCGACTACGTCCATGCCGGCGACGTCGCCCAGGCGATGCTGGCCGCCAGCCTCTACGACGGGCCCGAGACGGTGCTGAACGTCGGCTCCGGCGTCGGACGGTCGGTGCTCGAGGTGCTCGAACTCGGTTTGCGCGGTGCTCGGGCGGCGCCCGCCCGGCGTGATCCACAAGCCGAGCCGGCGGGCCGACGTGCCGGCCAACGTCCTCGACACCACCCGGGCCGCCCGCGCGCTCGGCTGGACACCGCAGACCGAGTGGATGACCGGCCTGCACGACACCGCTTCGTGGCTGGCCCGAACCGTGCTGCCAGGGCGGGGTTAGGCGAACACGTCGGCGCCCATCTGCGCCAGCAGGTCAGGCAGGTCGAGCAGGACCCAGTTCTCGCGGATGCTGCCGTCCGCCACGCGCCAGAAATTCATCACCCGCAGCGTCATCGACCGCTCCGTCGGCGCGACGCCGAGGTAAGGGCCGCGATGCGTCATGGTCATCGAGGGCCAGCCGCCGGAGCAGACGTAGTCGCCATCGCCGAACCGGCAGAAATGGTTGCCGCCGACGCGGTCGGGGAAGGCGGTCAGGAACGGGATCCGATGGTCGCGGTCGAAGCCGGGGTAGGTGAAGTTGGCGCCCACGCCGCCCGGGCCGAACCACAACATGTCGCGATGCCAGTAGCCGCCCGCCCCGGTCTGACCGGCGATCTCGCTGCAATGGCTGACCTTCGACCTGCTGACGCCGAACTCGAGCGGCACGCGGGCGATCGGCCGGGCCTCGGCCTCGTCGATGCTGACGATGCTCGGCATCGTGCTGCTGCTGGCGCCGCTGATGCTGCGCAGCTGGCGCGAACGGAGGCGAGCCCCGTGAGACCCGATCGTGGCGGGTCCGGGGCCGCCGGCCCCGGCGGGTCAAGGGCGGCGCGCTTGCCAGTCCGATGACCCGAACGCCGCCCAGCCTGCGGATCCTGGTCGCCGGTTTCCTGTCCGCCTGGGTGGTCGTCGCCCTGTTCCCGCTGCTCTGGATCGCGGCAATGTCGTTCAAGCTGCCGGTGGACGGGTTCTCCACCGACCCAGCGCAGGTGCTGCTGGGCCCCGCCACCCGGGCCGGCGCCGGCGGGTTGAGCATCGCCGACCTGCTGCTCGGGACGGCAGCGCTGGCGGGCTTGTACAATCCGGTCGCACGCCTCACGCCGCGTTTGGCGCGGAAGCTCGGCGGCGCCGCGGGCTGGCTGCTGGCGGCGGTCGTGTGCGCCAGCTTGTCCTTTGCCGCGGCGGCGCTGGTGCTGCCGCCGGCGCTCGGGTTGGTCGACGCCGCGCTGTCGTCCATCCCCGGCCTGCGCGCGCTCGCCGAGCCCGCCATCGGCTTCACCGGCGCCCATTACCGTGCGGTCTGGGTGTCGCATGCCTTTTACCGGAACTTCGAAAACTCGCTGCTGGTGACGGCTGGCGTCGTGGCGATCTCGCTCAACGTCGGCACGCTGGCCGGCTACGCGCTGGCGCGCAGCACGACCGGCCTGGCGTTTGACTGCTGATCGTGGCGCTGATCTTCCGCGCCCTGCCCTATTCGGTGCTGGTGTCCGGCTACCTGCCGCTGTTCATCGGCAGCGCCGTTGGATGGGCAATGCCGGCTGCGGCACCAGGCGCGGCCTGCGCGAGTTCCAGGACAACTGGCAGCGTCCGTTCCAGGCCGCCTTCTCCGACAAGGTCTGCATCGACGAGGCGCGGCTCGCGGAAGGCGAGTGGATGGCCGCGTTCGGGCGGCAGGAGGCGACCCATAGCGGCGAGTTCATGGGCATCGCGCCGACCGGGAAGCGGGTCGAGATCCGCTACATGGACTTCTGGCGGGTGCGCGACGGCAAGATCGTCGACAACTGGATGATGGTGGACTTCCCGCATGTGATGCGCCAGCTCGGCGTCGATCCGTTCGGCGGGCATGGCTGGGAGGAATACGACAGCGGCCGCAAGACGCCGCCGCGGCCCTAGGTGGCGTCCTCGCTCGACGTGGCGCGCCGCGCCGGGGTCAGCCAATCGGCGGTGAGTCGGGTGTTCACCCCGGGCGCCTCGGTCTCGGCGCCAATGCGCGCGCGGGTGCTGGCGGCGGCGGCGGCGCTCGACTACCGGCCCAACGCCTTGGCGCGGTCGCTGATCACCGGCCGCAGCCGGGTTATCGGCCTGATCGTCGCCTATCTCGACAACCAGTACTACCCGCTCGTGCTCGAGCGGCTCTGCGCCGCGCTGCAGCCGCGCGGCTATCACGTGATGATCTTCATTGCCCCGCAAGCCAATGCCGACGTCGAGGAGGTGTTGGCCGAGATCCTCGACCACCAAGTGGCCGGCATCGCCATGGCGTCGGCGGCGCTGTCCTCGACGCTCGCCGCGCGCTGCCTCGAGCGCGGCGTCGCGGTGGTGCAGTTCAACCGCTCGCAGGACGATCCGGAATTGCCCGCCGTCACGTCCGACAACGCGGCCGGCGGGCGGGCGCTGGCGCGATTCCTGGTCGCGGGCGGCCATCGCCGGATTGCCTACATCGCCGGCTGGGCCGAAGCCTCGACGCAGCGGGATCGCGAGGCAGGGTTCCGCGAGGGCCTCGCCGGGTCCGGCCAGGCGCTGTTCGCGCGGGACAGCGGCGATGACAGCTTCGAGCGCGCGCAGCAGGCCACGCGCCGCTTGTTCTGCCGGCAACGCAACCGGCCCGACGCGGTGTTCGTTGCCAACGACCACATGGCGATCCCGGCCATGGACGTGCTGCGCCACGAACTCGGATTGGCGGTGCCGCAGGACGTGTCCGTGGTGTCGTATGACGACACGCCGCCGGCGGCCTGGCCCAGCTACGGGCTGACCGGCATCCGCCAGCCCACCGACGCGCTGGTGTCGGCGACGGTGGACATGCTGATGGCCGGGATCGCAGATCCCGACACCCCGCCGCGCCGTGTCGTGCTGCCCGGCGAACTGGTGATACGAAGCTCGGCTCGCATACCGGAAGGATGGCCTCATGAAAGGCTTTGACCCACGCTTCACCGACCTGCCCGATTTCATCATCGGGATCACCAAGGAGATTTGGGAGGACCGCGGCGTCGCCACGCTGCGGCAATACTACGCACCGGGCCTCGCGGTGCGCTCGCCGGCCACGGTCGTGGTCGGCAACGAAGGCGTCATTGCCGCCACCATGGCGACGTTGGCCGAGCTCCCCGACCGCACGCTGCTGGCCGAGGACGTGATCTGGTCCGGCGACGAGGACGCCGGATTCCTGTCGTCGCACCGGCTGCTGTCGACCGCCACCCACAGCCATGACGGCGCCTACGGCCCGGCGACCGGGCGCACCCTGCAGTACCGGATCATCGCCGACTGCTTCGCGCGTGACAACCAGATCGCCGACGAGTGGCTGGTGCGCGACCAGGGCGCCATCGTGCGGCAGCTTGGCATTGAGCCGAAGCGCTATGCCGCCGCACTGATCGCCGACGCCGCGCCGGGGCGCCGCCCGCGGCCGCTCACGCCCGACATCGACCCGGCCGGTCCCTATTCCGGCACCGGCAACGACGACCCTTGGGGTGAGCGCTACGCCGGCATCCTGACCGGGCTGATGGCGGCCGACCTGGCCTCGATCCCGGCCGTATACGACCGCGGCGTGCAGCTCGAAATGCCGGGCGGCGCCACCGGATACGGCTGGACGGCGGCGGACGGGTTCTGGATGCGGCTCCGCAGCGCCTTTCCATCGGCCGAATTCCGCATCCACCACCGCATCGGCCGCGACGACCCGCTGATGCCGCCGCGCGCCGCGCTGCGCTGGAGCCTATGGGGCAAGCACGACGGCTTCGGCGCGTTCGGACCGCCGACCGGCGCCCCGGTCTACGTTCTCGGCATGAGCCACGCCGAATTCGGACCCCGCGGCCTGCGGCGCGAATGGGTGCTGTACGACGAAACCGCGATCTGGACGCAGATCGCCCTGCACACGGGCTGAGCGTCACACACGGGCTAAACGTCCAGGTTCGCGACCTTCAAGGCGTTGCCGACGATAAAGTCGCGTCGTGGTTCGACCACGTCGCCCATCAGGGTGGAGAACACCTGCGCCGCGTCCTCGGCGTCGCCCACGCGGACTTGCAGCAGGGTGCGCACGTCCGGGTCGAGCGTGGTCTTCCAGAGCTGGTCGGGGTTCATCTCGCCCAAGCCCTTGAACCGCTGGATCGACAGACCCTTGCGGCCCTGGCCGAGGATGCGGTCGAAGGCCGAGGCGGGGCCGGCCACCTGCTGCTCGGTTTTGTCGAGCGCCAGCGTGGCCGGTTCGCTGAACCGCTGATGCAAGGCCGTCGTGCGCTCCGACAGCCAGCGTGCCTCGCTGCTGCGCAAGCTCGCCTGGTCGATGTCATGCCACTCGGCGACTCCGCGCACCGTCCGCAGCAAATGCAGGCCGCGCTCGTCGGCATGCGCCTTCCAGGTTCGTTCGTTCGGCAACGACGCCGCGTTCAACCGCATCACCAAGTCGCCGCTGACGCTCGTGGTGCGGGCCGGGTCGGAGGTCAGCGCGCCGACGATCGCCGCCTGCTCCACGAGCCAAGTCGGGACCGTGTTGGCCAGGCGGCGAATGTTGCCGGCCGCCTCGCGCAGCCAGGCGAGTTCGTTCGCCATCTCGCCGCCCTGGTGCACGGTGCCGTCGGCATAAACGATGCGCGCCTCAGCCAGCGCCTTGTCGAGCAGGTAGTCCTCGAGCGCCTTGTCGTTCTTGAGGTAGCGCTCGTCGTTGCCGCGCTTGGCGCGGTACAGCGGCGGCTGCGCGATGTAGAGGTGGCCGCGCGCGATCAGCTCCGGCATCTGCCGGAAGAAGAACGTCAGCAGCAGGGTGCGGATGTGGCTGCCGTCCACGTCGGCGTCGGTCATGATGTTGATGCGGTGGTAGCGCAGCTTGGTGATGTCGAAGCCGCCCTGCTCCGGCTCGCCGCGGCCGATACCGGTGCCGAGTGCGGTGATCAGCGTGCCGATCTCGGCGCTCCCGAGCATGCGGTCGAACCGCGCCCGCTCCACGTTGAGGATTTTGCCCTTCAGCGGCAGGATCGCCTGGAACTTACGATCGCGCCCCTGCTTGGCGGAGCCACCGGCGCTGTCGCCCTCGACGATGAAGATCTCGGATTTCGCCGGGTCGCGCTCCTGGCAGTCGGCCAGCTTGCCCGGCAGGGTGCTCACGTCCAGCACGCCTTTGCGCCGGGTCAGCTCGCGCGCGCGGCGGGCGGCTTCGCGGGCCGACGCCGCGTCCATCACCTTGCCGATGATGCTCTTGGCTTCCTTCGGGTGGGTCTCGAACCAGTGGCTCACCACGTCGGCGACGGCCGCCTGCACGACCGGCTGCACCTCGGAGCTGACCAGCTTGTCCTTGGTCTGGCTCGAGAATTTTGGGTCCGGCACCTTCACCGACAACACCGCCGTCATGCCTTCGCGCATGTCGTCGCCGGTCAGCGCGAGGCTCTCCTTCTTGCCCATCCCCTCGGCGTAGCGCGTCACGACGCGCGTCAGCGCCTGGCGGAACCCGGCCAGGTGCGTGCCGCCGTCCTTTTGCGGGATGTTGTTGGTGTAGCAGAGCATCGTCTCGTGGTACGAGTCGTTCCAGGTCATCGCGAACTCGACCCGGATGCCGACCTGGCTTTCCTCCGTCACGACCGAAATCGGCTCGACCAGCACCGGCACCTTGCCGCGGTCGAGGTAGCGCACGAACTCGACCAAGCCGCCGTCGAATTTGAATGCCGTTTCCTGCGCCGGCGCATGCCGCTCGTCGCGCAGGCTAATGGCCAGGCCCGAATTGAGGAACGCCAGCTCGCGCAGCCGCTTCTCCAGGATCGCGTAGTCGAACTCGGTCTTGGTGAACGTCCCGGTGGACGGCTTGAACGTCACCTCGGTGCCGGACGGCTGGTCGCTGGGGCCCACGACCTCCAACGGCTTGACGGTGACGCCATGCTCGAACCGGAGGAAATGCTCCAGCCCGTTCTGCCAGATCCGGACCTCCATCCATTCCGACAATGCGTTGACCACCGCCGCGCCCACGCCGTGCAGGCCACCCGAGACCTTGTAGCTGTTCTGGTTGAACTTGCCGCCGGCGTGCAGGACCGTCAGCACCACTTCGGCCGCCGAGACCCCCTCCTCATGCATGCCGGTGGGGATGCCACGCCCGTCGTCCCGCACCGTCACGCTGCCGTCGCCATTCAGCGTCAGCGCGCAACTCGTGGCGTAGCCCGCCTGCGCCTCGTCGACCGCGTTGTCGATGATCTCGAACGCCATGTGATGCAGGCCGGAGCCGTCATCCGTGTCGCCGATGTACATGCCGGGCCGCTTACGGACCGCCTCGAGGCCCTTCAGGACGGTGATGGAAGCGGCGTCGTACGCGTCTTGGGTCGGGTCGGGAAGCGGAACGGCCTCGGACATGCCGGGTGTGTGTCTCTCTACAAGGATGGAACCACCTGAATATAGCCCGTCGCGGAGGCAAAGGACAGGGGCGCGGCCGCAACGGTCTGGTAGTGCAGCGGATAAAGCTGCTTCTTCTCAGTCAACCAGAGCATGATCGACGAGGTCATGCTCTCGGGTCGGGCATCCGGGTCAGGCGCCATGGACAGGAGGATCGGATAGCACTCGCGATCGAGGCGGCCGCGCACGGACCCATCCGCGAAGCCCTGGTGGTCCTGGGCTCGGCGGCCATCGTGATCCCGCTGTTCCATCGCATCCGGGTCAGCCCGGTGCTCGGCTTCATGCTGGTCGGCGTGCTGGTCGGTCCCTCCGGCCTGGGCGCCTTGACCGACTCCGCACCGTGGCTGGGCATCGTCACCATGGCCGACCGCGACCGCATCGCCCCGGTGGCCGAGCTCGGCGTCGTGCTGCTGCTGTTCATGATCGGGCTCGAGCTCAGCTTTTCGCGCATCTTGACGATGCGGCGGCTGGTGTTCGGCATGGGCGGCCTGCAGGTCCTGGCCAGCACGGCCGCGATCGGCGCCGCCACCTGGGCGCTGGGCGCCCCGCCGCGCGCCGCGTTCGTCGTCGGCGTGGCGCTGGCGATGTCGTCCACTGCCGTGGTGGCGCAGGTCCTGGCCGAGGAGCGCCGCGTCACCGGCTTGGTCGCCCGCGCCGCCTTCGCCGTGCTGCTGTTCCAGGACCTGGCGGTGGTGCCGATCATGTTCGCGCTCGGCGTGCTCGGCGTCGGCGACATGGGCGGCGCCGACCTCGCCGTGGCGGTCGGCCAAGCGGTCGCCGCGATCGTGCTGCTGGTGGGGCTCGGCCGGGTGGTGCTGCGGCCGTTGTTCCGCGGCGTCGCGCGCACCAACTCGCCCGAGCTGTTCATGGCCGCGTGCCTGCTCGTGGTGCTCGCGACCGGATTGGCCGCGGCGGTGGCCGGGCTGTCGATGGCGCTCGGCGCGCTGATCGCCGGGCTGTTGCTGGCCGAGACGGAGTACCGGCGTCAGATCGAGGTGACGCTGGAGCCGTTCAAGGGCCTGCTGCTCGGGGTGTTCCTCATCTCGATCGGGCTCAATCTCGACCTCGGGCGGGTGATGGCCCGGCCGTTCGCGGTGATCGGCGCCGCGATCGCCTTGGTGGCGCTGAAGGCGGCGATCGTCGCCGGGCTCGGCGTGCTGTTCCGCCTGCGCCTGCCGATCGCCGCGCCGGCCGGGTTGCTGCTCGGGCCGGGCGGCGAGTTCAGCTTCGTGATCCTGGGCCTTGCATCCGGCCTGGGCGTGCTGTCGGCCGAACAGGCCGGGTTCGCCTTCATCCTGGCGGCGCTGACGATGGCGGCCATCCCGCTGCTGTCGCGTCTGGGCCGCGCCCTGTTCCCGGCCCGGGCGGCCGCGCCGGACCCGGCGCTGCTGCCGCCCGGCAGCGGCAGCGAGCAGCCGGCGGTGATCGTCGCCGGCTACGGCCGGGTCGGCCAGACCGTCGGCGCGCTGTTGACCGGCCACGGCCTGACCTGGCTGGCGCTCGACACCGACATCGGCCGGGTCGCCCGGGCCCGGCGGGCCGGCCAGCCGGTCTATTACGGCGACATGAAGCAGCCCGACCTGCTGTTCCGGGTCGGGCTCGAGACCGCCCGCGCCATCGTCATCACCGTGGACGACCGCGGCGGTGCCGACGCGATCACCCGAATCGCCCGCAACAGCCGTCCGGACGTGCTGGTCATCGTGCGCGCCCGCGACGCCGCGCATGCCGCCGCCTTGTACGCCCTGGGCGCTTCGGACGCGGTGCCGGAGACGATCGAGGCCAGCCTGCAGCTTGCCGAGGCGGTGCTGGTCGATCTCGGCATCCCGATGGGTCCGGTGCTGGTGTCGATCCACGAACAGCGTGCCGCGTTCCAAGCCGAGATCAAGGCCAGGGTTCCGGCGGCCGAGGTGCGCCAACGCGGCCGCAGCAGGCTGCAACAAGCGGGTGACGCGGTGCCGGCGGGCGCCACCGACGGGGAGCTCCGGCCCTGGCCGCCGCTGGCGCGGGACGCCCCGGACTCCCGCAAGCAGACCTGAGCCGGTCGAGCAGCCCGCTGCGTTCAGGCGGCCGTTGCCACCAGCACCGCCTGCGAGGACGGCCGGGCGACGTGGTCCAACACCACCGATTCGCCCGGCTGAAGGGGCCGCAGCCGCATCGACGCGGCGCCGCCCGCTGCGACGACGCCGCCCAGTCGAAGAGCCGGGCTGGCGACCTCCGCCGGCGCCGCGCCGGTGTTGTGCAGCACCAGCACCACGCCGCGCCCGGCCGGGATCGCCAAGCGCTGCGGCTCGAAACCGTCATCTCCCAGCGTCAGCTGGAGCAGCACGGTTTCGGCGCCGTCCGGCTCGGGCCGGAACGAGGCCATCAGTGAAACCATTGCCTCGATACCAAGCAGATGCAGGCGCACGACGATCTCCCGTATTGCGAACGGTTCTCAATCGCATCCCTCGCGGCGAGTCGCAAGGCCCGTCTGGAGCCCTTCTGTTGCAGCTTTGCATCTCTCGTTCGATTGATCGGCGGCCCTCGCCAAATCCTCTTGCAACCGAACGCCGAAAGCTTAGTTTGTGCAGTGCAGCATGGCGGTTCGCCGTTATGCTGCAGGACGTTTCCTCCCTAAACTTGGCGGTGTCTTCGGGCACCGCCATTTTTTTGCCCGAGGTTCGTCACAGGGGTTCGTCCATGAAGGTATTGCTACGCTGCCTGGGGTTGCCTGGCCTGACGCTCGCCTCGGTGCTGGCTGCCGCGCCTGTCCGGGCCGAGGCGCCGCCGCCCTGCCCCGCGACGTCGGGCTTCGTCGAACGCAGCGTGGGCGCCCCCCTGGTCTATCTGCCGGCCAACCCCGCCAAGCCGGAGGCGTGCTCGCTGGTGCAGCGCGGCGGCGAGGTGGCAGAATTCTGGTTTGCCATCTGGCGCACCGATTGGCCCGGCGCCGACCAGGCTCGGGACGCGCTCCGAACCGTCTATGCCGGGCCGGCCGGCACTGCCGTCCGTTTCGATACGGTCGCCGCACCCGGCTACGCTTGGCATGAGACGATCCGCAATGACGGGCCGGAGGATCTCAACGTCGCCGGCAACGTGCATCGCACGATGAAGGTGACGCACGAGCGCGAAGGCTTCGATGGCAACACCTACCACTCGGTGATCACCTCGTGGAAGGACATGCGGACCAACATGACGCTCTACCAGAACTACATCCACATAGCCGGGCATCCGGAACCCGGCGCCGCCTGGGATCCGCTGACCATCGTCAGCAGCGGCAGCAGGTAGACCGTAACCGCAACGTCGGGCGGCGCGTAACGCCCCCATGCGCATCGTTCTAGCTACCGTCCTGCTGCTCGCACCTATCCAGGCCCGTGCCGACGGCGCGCCGCCTCGACCGACGGTGGTGGAACTGTTCACCTCCCAGGGCTGCTCCTCCTGCCCGCCGGCCGACGCCCTCTTGACCGCGCTGCAGGCCGGCGATCCCGGGCTGCTCGCACTCGACCTGCACGTCACCTACTGGGACCGGCTTGGTTGGAAGGATGCCTTCTCGCTCCCAGCCGCCACCCAGCGTCAGCGCCAGTACGCCGCCCGACTGAAGCTCGAACGCGTTTACACGCCGCAGATCGTGGTCGACGGCCGGCACGAGGCGGTCGGCTCCGACGCGGACGCCGTGCGCCGGGCCATCACCCGCGCCCGCAGCGACGCCGCCAACGTGAAGCTGGTGCTGCGGCCCGATCCCGGCGGCGTCCGGATCTGAGGCCGCCGCCCGGCCCCGGACGAGGCACCCTGCTGCTGCTCGGATACGACCGCCAGCACACGACTGCGATCGGCGCCGGCGAGAATGGCGGGCGCACCCTGACGGAAACCAACGTGGTGCGTGATCTCACCCCGATCGCCGAATGGACCGGAACCGCGCTCGACACGGTCACGCCCCGGCCAGCCGGTGAGCGGATCGCGGCGCTGCTGCAGGCCGAGGACGGACGCATCCTCGGGGCCGCCTTGCTGCCGTGAACCGCGCCTAGCGTTGGCCCCGGGGTTGCTTGGTCCCGGGGCAAGCGCCAGGAGTCGACCATGCTCGAGATCGTCATTCGCAACGCCACCGTCGACGGTCATCCCGGCCCGGTCGACGTCGGTCTCGGTGCGGGCCGCATCGCCGCACTCGCGCCAGGCCTGCCCCAAGCGCCAGTCGAGCTTGATGCTGCCGGTGGCCTGCTCATTCCCGGCCTGGTCGAAACCCACATCCACCTCGACAAGACCTGCATCCTCGACCGCTGCCGGATCGAGCAGGGCACCGTCGCCGAGGCGGTGCGCGAGACGGCGGCGGCCAAGCGCGACTTCACGGTTGACGACGTCGTCGCCCGTGGCCGGCGCACGCTCGAGCGCTGCATCGGCTGGGGCACGATGCATATGCGCACCCATGTCGAGGTCGACCCCGGCATCGGCATGACCGGGTTCGAGGGCGTGCAGCAACTCGCCCGCGACTACGCCTGGGCGCTCGACCTCGAGCTGTGCGTGTTCCCGCAGGAAGGCCTGCTCAACAATCCGGGCACGGAGGCGCTGCTGATCGAGGGCTTGCGGCGCGGCGCCCGGGTGCTCGGCGCCGTGCCCTACACCGACAGCGACCCGCGCGGGCAGATCGACCGCATCTTCGCCATCGCCCGCGAGTTCGACGTCGACATCGACATGCACCTCGACCTCGCCGAGACCACCGACGGCATGGAGGCCGAATACGTGTGCCGCAAGACGGAGGAGTACGGCTGGGGCGGCCGGGTCGCGATCGGCCACGTGACGCAGCTGAGCCTGGTGGATCGCCCGCGCTTCGACGCCATCGCCGCCACCCTCGCCTGCGCCGGCGTCGCGGTGACGATCCTGCCGGCGACGGACCTTTATTTGATGGGCCGCAGCCACGACCACGCCGTGCCGCGCGGCGTGGTAAAGGCGGAGGGCCTGCGTGCGGCGGGCGTGTGCTGCTCGATCAGCACCAACAACGTGCTGAACCCGTTCACGCCGTATGGTGACGGCTCGTTGCTGCGAATGGCGAACCTGTATGCCAATGTGTGCCACGTCGCCCGCGCCGACGAGCTGGCTTCCTGCCTGCAGATGATCACCACCGAGAGCGCCCGGCTGATGCGGATGCCGTCCTACGGGATCGCCGTCGGCAACCCGGCCAACCTCGTGCTGCTCGACGCTGCCGCGGCGGCGGATGCGGTCGGCAGCCTGGCGCAGCCGCTTTGGGGCATGAAGGCCGGGCGGCGCACTTTCACGCGTCCGCGCCCAACGCTGCACCGCCCGGGCTGAGCAACGCTACGGCGTGGACCGGACCGACCCGCACCCGACAACCGTCATGGTCGGACTTGTTCCGACCATCCACGCGGCGCAGGCACACCGGCCGCCCGATGTGAGCCACCCTGCGCAGACGGCGGCAACGTTGCGAGACGGACCGCGTGGATGGTCGGGTCGAGCCCGACCATGACGAGAAAGGTTCAGGAACGTGGCTCATGCGGCGTGCCTCGTCCCGGCATTCGCGAAACCGCGGCCGGGACGAGTTGTCACACGATGATCGAGCCGCGCGAGACTGCGACGGCGCTGCCGCCGATCGCGGCGCGAATGCCGTCGGCGGCACGGCGGGCGCTGGCATGGAGTAGGCTCGGCCGGCCCATTTCGACGCCTTGCTCGATGGTGACCGACAGCGAGTCTTCGTCCGTGAGCGACAGCAGCAGCGCTGCCAAGGCGACGTTGGCGCTGCCGGTGGCCGGATCTTCGGCGATCCCGGAAAGCGGCGCGAACATGCGGGTCCGCCGGCCGGTCCCGGTGCGGGCATGCAGGTGAATCGGGAAGCCGGTCGGCTTGACCGGGTGCCTCGCCGCGGCAGCCCGGATCGCGGCGACGTCGCCGGACGCCCGCCCCAACGCCTCCGGCGTGACCTCCGCGATGACGAACGGATTGCCCACCCCTGCGACGATCGGTGGATGCGCCGTCACCACGATGTCGGCTTCGGCCAGCCCGGCGCAGGCCGCAACCGTTGCGGGGGGGATCGTTTCGCCGAGGACGAGCGGCTGGGGCGCGTCGAGCGTCGCCATAGGCGAGGCGCCCCACCAGTCGAACCGGATCGGCACCAATCCGGCAAGCTCCTCGAAAACCATCGTGTCGGGCCGCCCGCCACGCAGGCCGGCCAGCACCAGCGCAGTCCCGACGTTCGGGTGGCCGGCGAACGGCACCTCATGCAGCGGCGTGAAGATGCGGACCTGGGCGGTGTGTTCCGGGTTGGCGGGCGGCAGCACGAAGGTCGTCTCGCTCAGGTTGAACTCGCGCGCCACGTGCTGCATCGCCGCCTCATCCAGCCCGCGTGCGTCCGTCAGAACCGCTAGCGGGTTGCCGCCGAAGCGGGTGGCGGTAAAGACGTCGACGGTCTCGAATGCATATTCGGCCATTCGCGGAGAATGGCACCAAGCGGGCCCGCGCGCCACGGGGGGCGGCGCGGACCCGGCCGGTTACAGGCCGGCCTTCTCCCCGGCCGCCGAGCGCTGCACGAAGCGCATCGTGGTATCGGCCAAATGCGAGTCGATCCACTGCGCCATGTCCTCCTCCTCGCGCAGCGATTGGGTCAGCGCGGTCGTGGCATTGGACTGGCCCGAGGCGTCGGTCAGCGACAGCAGCGACTTGTACGACGCGATCTCGAAGTGCTCGAAGGCGTAGTTGGCGAAGGTGTTCTTCAGCACTTCGTCCGGCGCGACCGTATGCGCCAGCGCCGCCATGTTGCCGGCCAGGCCCAGCCCCGCATCCTTGAGGCTGGAATGGCTGCTGCCCATCGACTGCAGCAGCTCCTCGATGCGCTGCGCCTGGATCTTGCTCTCGTCGATGTGCTGGCGCATGCGCGCCTCCATCTCCGGATAGTTCTCCAGCCGCTCCACCTGCCGGGACAGCAGCTGCACGGCTTGCGTCTCGACCGCGTGCTGGTTGCGTAGACCCGTGATGAACAGGTCCATCGCCTTGTTGTTGCCGCTCATTGCCCACTCCTTCCGATCGCGGCCCGGCGAACGGACCGGACCGATGGCGGCGGGAACACGAGCCAGCGGCGATGTTTCCTTCACATCGTCGTAGATCACGCCGCGGCCCCCAGGCGAGGGCCGGCCGTCAGCGGCGCGACAGCGTCGGCGCTGCGAGCGATTGCTGCTGCACGCTGCCGCGCGGGGCGATCTGGACCGGGCCGGACGCCGAGGCGCCCATCGGCACCGGGGGCGGCATGGCCGGGGCAGCGGCGGCGGTCGATGCGCCGAACCGGCCCAACACCTCGCGCAACGGGTCGGCGGCGGGATTGCTGGCCTCCATGCCGATCACGATCTGCTGCGGTCCGACCAGGCGGCCGTAATAGGCCTGGTCCCAATCCGACTTGCTGCTCATCAGGGTGCCGCCGAGCGAGATGCCGGCGAACAGCCCGCGCGCCCGGGTGAAGCCGACGATATCGGCCCGCAGCGCCGCCGTGGTGGCGCCCTCGATGCCGCCGCCGAGGTCGACGAAGGTCGCGCTGGCGTCGGCGCCGAGCTTGAACTGGCTGTCCATCACCGCCTTCAAGCCGCGGTCGTTCATGATGAACAGCATCACCTGCGCATCCTGGACCCCCGCCTGGAAGCCGATCGAGCCGCCGCCGAGGCCGTAGAACGCCGGCGACGACCACGATCCGGCGCCGTCCCGCGCCGTCAGCACGCAACTGCCGCCCTGGCCGCCGAGCAGGAACCCGGCGCGGAAGATCTGCGGGCAGATCATCACCGCCCGCGCCCGCCGCAACACGCCTTGCGCGTCGGTGCCGTCGTGGTTGTTCAGCATTTCCTGCGCCGCCAGCGTCGCGCGGTCGACCAGCATCTGCTGCTCGCCCTCGGCCCGCGCGGCCCCTGGCAGCAGCAGCGACAGAACCATAAAGGCCGGCATCATGAACAAAGGATACAGGCGCATCGGAGATCCCCGAATCGATTCGGCGTATCATAGAACCTCCGCATGGCTTTACCAAGCGAAGCTGAGATTCAACTCGAGCGACGTCGGGAGCACGCCCTTGTGGCCCCGTGCCGAGCGCCGGTATTCCGGGTCATGGCTTCCCGACGCATCGCGACGCTCGACGGGCTGCGCGGCTGGGCGGCGCTGGCGGTGGTGTTCTACCACTCGCTGCTGGCCACCGACCCGCGCATCGCCCCCGAGATCATGCGGGCCGGCTTGGGGGAGCAGCACGGTCTCGAACGGGTGCTGTTGAAGCTCGCGCTGGCGTTCAGCAGCGGCGAAGTCGCGGTCGGCGTGTTCTTCGTGCTGAGCGGCTTGGTGCTGCGCCGGGCGTTGGACCGGCTTGACGCGGATCAGGGCGGCTCGGCGGCGTCCACGGCGTGGCGCTTTCTGGTGCGCCGGACCTTGCGGATTTGGCCGGCGATGGCGGTGTGCCTGCTGATGCAGTTCGTGATCGTCCGGGCCGTGGACGCAGCGTGGCCCGGCCATGTGGCGGTGCCGTCGACGGGCGACCTGCTCGCCAACCTCGTGCTCGCCCGCTTCCCGGTGAACGGGGCGACCTGGACCCTTCTGGTCGAGATGGCAGCGGCGCCCTTGCTGCTGCTGTGCTTCTACGGCGTGCGGCGGCTGGGACGCTGGCTCGTGCCGGCCTTGGCGGTCTATGCGGTGGCGGCGATCAAGCTAAAGGCGCTGCTGGCGTTCTCGCCGGAGCTGCTGACCGGGTTTCCTTACCTCCTCGCGGGCGTGGCGATTGCCGATGGCTGGTACGACACGCTGCTCCGGCCGGGGCGCCGGGTGATGGTCGGCAGTGCGGCGCTGGCGATGCTGGCCGCCGGCATGCTGCTCGCGCCGGCGAACCTGCTGCTGCTGCGCTCGGCAGCGACCCTGGTGGCGATCCCGATCCTGGTGGCGCTGGTCGGCACAACCGGGTCCGGCCAGGTGGCGAGGGTGCTGCGCGCACCGCTGTCGCAGATGCTGGGTGTCTTGAGCTTCAGCTTCTATCTGTGGAACGTGCCGGCGTTCGAGCTGCTGATGACCATGGCCGGTCCGGCGACGGCGGCGGCCCACCCGCTGGCGACCGGGCTCGCGGTCGGCTCGGTGGCGACGCTGCTCGCGCTGCCGGTGGCCGCCCTGTCCGAGCGGTGGATCGAGCGGCCCGGCATCCGCCTCGGCCACCGTCTGACCCGGCCCGCCGCCCCCGCCGCTACTCCAGCCGCAACGACACGCTGCTGAGCTGGATCGCGGCGCGCTGCACCGGCGCCACGATGCCGCGCCGGGCCGGGTCGACCGGACGCACCACGTCGAACGCGAGGCGCAGCATGCCGCTGGCGATGGTCGAGGCGGGGATCGCCACCGTCACCTCGGTGACCAGCCCGTCCGGCAGGCTGAACTGGCCGACCGGCAGCCGACCCGCGGTGACCCGGACGGTCCGCGGCTCGCCGGGCCGGAACGCCACGCCCGAGGCGCGCAGCCGCAGCTCCAGCGGTTGCCCGGTCGGCACCGGGAGCAGGATGGTGCTGTGCGGCCCTTCCGACCAGGCGCCGCCGCCCAGGCCCTGATGCCAGCCGAAGCCGAGCAGTTGCGCCAACTCGCCGGGGCCGGCCTCGAACGGCAGCGCCACCGGGTCGGGCGCCGGGCCGGCTGGCACGGCATCGCCGGCGATATCCGCGACATCCTTGCCGCACACCACGACGCTCGAGACGGCCGCGCCGGCGGTCGCGTCGCGCCGGCACACCGCGCCGGGGCCGAGCAGCGCCGGACGCAGCGACGCCTGCGATCGGGGCGCCGATGAAGGCCCGCACCTCGTGCGGCAGCAGCGGCAGCTCCAGCGCGTCGGCGACGACGGTCTCGCAGTTGAACCAGGACGGCGAGCGGCCGAGGCCGATGTCGCCGAGCCGGGCGCCATGGCGCACCGCGTCCAGCAGCATGATCGGGCCCGCCCAGCTTGGTCGTCAGCGTCCGGGGCGCAGCCGGGGTGCGGCGCCACGGTGAACAGCGTGGTCCCGCCCGGCACCGGCGGCAACTCGATGCCCGATCCGTTGGCCCAGCCGGCGTGGGCGCGGTCGCGCAGCGGCACGATGTCGGCCACCTGGATCAGCGCCGCCGCCACCAGCAAGGCGGCCGCGGCCGCGCCGCGGCAGCCGGTCCGCCGCCGCCACCCCGGCCAGCATCAGCGCATAGCCGACCGGCCAGAACGCCCGCCCGGACGAGCGGAACGAGCCGAAGATGTCCTCCCACGGCTTGGCGCCGAGATCGAGCAGCTTGACCGGGCCGGCGTAAACCCGGCTGCCGAGCGAAAGCAGGAACAGCCCGGCCAGCACGATCACCAGCCCCAGCGCCGGGCGCGGCCAGCGCCGCCGGGTTGCAGCCGCGACCGCACCGGCGAGCAGCAGCAGCATCGTCCCGGCGCCGAGCCAATTGAAGCCCTCGGTACTGCCCCCCGGTGCCGTCCAGCACCGGCAGCGTGGCGCCGAACACCCCGGACAGCTGCGGCCAAACCGGCGACAGGAGGTTCATCGAGAAGAACGCGATATCCCTTGTCGCCACCGCCGAGCGGCCCGGCCAGCAAAGCGAGCACGCCCACCGCGGCGCAGGCAGCCGACAGGAACAGCATCCCTTCCCGCTGCCACCCGGCCCGGCGCCGGATCGCCGCATGCAGCGGCACCGCGGCCAGCACCGCCGCGCAGAGCTGGAACAGGTACGGGTGGGTCAGCACCGACACCAGCAGCAGCACGGCCGGCGCCGCCCAGCCGCGTGGCCGCTCAATCCGCCGAAACGCCATGCCCAGCGCCAGCAGCAGCAGGAAGTGCGCGCATAAGTTGATGTGCATCATGCGGAACATCATCGCCGGCCAGCAGGCCGCCAGCACGCCGGCCGCCAGCGCCGCCACCGGGCCGACGCGCAGGCCGCGCGCCGCATAAACCGCCGCCACCGGCTGCAGCACGAAGCAGGCGCCGACGAAGCCGCCCAGCCAGTTCTGCGGCGCCTCGCCGGCCGCCCCGGCCCACAGCTTGGCCAGGATCGACACCAGCGCATTGCTGTCCACCAGCGCCAGCGAGATGCCGTGCGGCCAGAACAGCCGCTCGGTGTCCAGCAACGGCCAGCGCCACTCGTCGGCCTGGAAGGCGAGATGCCCGGTCAGCGATTGCGCCTGATCCGGACCCGGCGGGTACCAGCCCGGGCCGGCGCCGGCCAGCACCGCGGGCGGCAGCACCCACAGCATCATCGCCACGCCGATCGCCAGCGCGCCGGCGTAGACCAGCGCCGCCTCCCGTGCGACGCCGCAGCGCGCACTTAAAGCGGCTTCTGCCGCTCCACCCCGCCCGGCGCGGATCACGCCGCGGCTGCGCAGGCAGGCCAGGTCGTGGCGTCCTGCTTGGCGGCCCGGAGCTGGTCCTGCCCCTCGAGCTGGAAGTGCGGGTTGCCGGCGCCCTTGATGATCAGCTCCTTGACCACCGGGTCGTCCTCGGCCTGCCGGGCGCACGCTTCCTGGTCCGTGGCCGGAGACGGCTGCCGCGGCCGCAGCCCACCATCGCGCCGCGACATCGAGATGGCCAGCACCACGAGCAATGCACGGCTCATGCGGCGTCCATCCAGTCCTCGATCAGCCGGCGGGCGATGCTGTCGCGGCGCGGCAGGTTGAAGCCGTGCCGGTCGGGGTCGCGCAGCTCGGCGCGGGTGAACCAGCGGGCGTCGCGCAGCTCGGTCGGGTCGATGGTGATCTCCTCGCTCAGCGCCTCGGCGTAGAAGCCGAGCATGATGCTGGCGGGGAACGGCCAGGGCTGGCTGCTGTGATAGGTGACGCGGCCGACGCGGATGGCGCTTTCCTCCAGCACCTCGCGCGCCACCGCCTCCTCGAGGCTCTCGCCGGGTTCCACGAAGCCGGCCAGGGTCGAATACATCGTGGAGTTGGGGAACCGCTGCGAATGGCCGAGCAGGCAGCGGTCGCTCGTGGTGGACGAGCATGATGACGGCCGGGTCGGTGCGGGGGAAGTGCTGGGCGCCGCATTGCGGTGCAGGCCATGGCGTGCCCGGCGCTGCGCGGCTCGCAGGCGCCGCCGCAGACGCCGCAGAACCGGTGGCGCACGCGCCAATGCATCAGCCCGCGGGCATGCGCCATGACCGCGGCGTCGTCCGGGGTGAGCAGCCCGGCCAGGGCCCGCATGTCCTCGAACCGGCCCAGCGCCTGCCGGGCAGCAGCGGCAGCGGGTCGTCGACGCCGCTGACGTCGACGGCGAACACGGCCGTGTCGCCCTGCAGGCCGAGGAAGGCCCAGGGGCCGCCCGCCATGCGCACCTGCGCCGCCGCCTCGTTGGACAGGAACACCGCGTGCGGGCCGTCCTCGGTGCCCCGCACCAGGGTGCGGGCGCGCCAGACCGGCACGAACAGGGTGGCCGGGTCGGCGAGCCGCGCCTCGATCCACTCGGTCGTCGTCGCGGAGATGTCCGGCGCGGTCGAGCGGGCTGCCGGTATAGACGTTGGGGCGGCTGGCGAGGATCAGCGTCATGCGGCGGCTGGTTTCGCATGGCGCGCACGCTTGTGCCAGCCCCCGCGGTGCAGGCCCAGGCGGCTGCCTCTGGCCCCCGCGGCTCAGCCTGTGCTAAACCGAGCGCGGGAGGTCGGCGGCGGACGGGCGCCTCGCCAACCCGGTCAGGGCCGGAAGGCAGCAGCCGCAACGAGTTTCCGCTCGGGTCGACGTTCGGCCTCCCACCCTTGCCCCCAACCCTCGTGATCGGAGTCGCGGCGCCCCTCGATGTCTGGTCTGCTCGACGACATCCTGCCGGAGCCCGCCGCCCTCCGGACCCGGCCTGTTCGGCCGAGGCTCCCCGGCCGCCTTGGTCGCCTGCAGCGCAGCCCGCCGTCGCCTACCGCGTGCTGGCGCGCAAATACCGGCCCACGCGGTTCGACGACCTGATCGGCCAGGAGGCGATGGTCCGCATCCTGCGCAGCGCCTTCGCCCAGGGCCGCATCGCCCATGCCTGGATGCTGACCGGCGTGCGCGGCGTCGGCAAGACCACGACGGCGCGCATCATCGCCCGCGCGCTCAACTGCGTCGGCCCCGACGGCACGGGCGGCCCCACCGTCGACCCGTGCGGCGTGTGCGCCAACTGCATCGCCATCCTCGCCGACCGCCACCCCGACGTGATCGAGATGGACGCCGCCAGCAACACCGGCGTCGACGACGTGCGCGAGGTGATCGACGCCACGCCGCTACCGCCCGCTGCAGGCGCGCAGCAAGGTGTTCATCATCGACGAAGTCCACATGCTGTCGCGCAACGCGTTCAACGCGCTGCTGAAGACGCTGGAGGAGCCGCCGCCGCACGTGAAGTTCATCTTCGCCACGACCGAGATCCGCAAGGTGCCGGTCACGGTGCTGTCGCGCTGCCAGCGGTTCGACCTGCGCCGCATCTCGGTCGCCGAGCTGGCCGGGCTGTTCGGCCGAGTTCGGCGGCCGGAGGGCGCCGCGATCGCCCCGGCGGCGCTGGACCTGATCGCCCGCGCCGCCGACGGCTCCGCCCGCGACGGGTTGTCGCTGCTGGACCAGGCGATCGCCCAGTCCGGCGGCGAGCCGGTGGACGCGGCGGCAGTCGTGGACATGCTGGGGCTGGCCGACCGCACGGCCGTGTACGAGCTGTTCGAGGCGGTCGCCGCCGGGCAAGCCGGCCGAGGTGCTGCGGCTGACCGACCGGGCGCATGAGCGCGGCGCCGACCTCGGGCTCGTGCTGCAGGACCTGCTGGAGCTCACCCATACCGTGACCCGGCTGAAGGCGGTGCCGGCGCTGCGCGACGGCAACGAGCTGCCGGAAGCCGAGCGCACCACCGGCGCCGCCCTGGCCGACCGGCTGTCGATGCCCGTGCTGGGTCGGTTGTGGCAGATGCTGCTGAAGGGCGTGGCCGAGGTGGAGCAGGCGCCGGACCGCCGTGCCGCCGCCGAGATGGTGCTGATCCGCTGCTGCTACGTCGCCGACCTGCCGACGCCCGGCGAGCTGGTCAAGCGCCTTGGCGAGGCCGGCCCCGGCGCGCCGGCCGCCCGGCCCGCGCCGGCCTCGGGCGGCGGCGGCGTGCGCGCGGTCGCCAACGGCGCCCCGCGCCTGGAAGCGGCGCCGGCCCTCCCCGAGCACGGCCCGCCCGAGCAGCTTCCGCGACGTGGCCCAGCTCGCCGAGCCACGCAGCGCGAGGCGATGCTGCACGCCAACCTGCTGCATCACGTGCACCTGGTGCGGTTCGCCCCGCATCTGACGGCGGCGGCCTGATCGAGCTGCGCCCCGAGCCCGACGCGCCGCGCGACCTGGCGCCGGCCTTGGCGAAGATGCTGCTCGAGGCCACCGGCGAGCGCTGGACCATCGCCTTGTCGCGCGAGGCGGGCGAGCCGACGCTGGCCGAGCAGGGCCATGCCGCCGACGCCGCGCGCCGGACCGCCGCCGCCGAGCACCCGCTGGTGCGCGCCATCCTCGAGGCCTTTCCCGGTGCGGTGATCGACCGGGTCAGCGACAACCGCGCCGACGTGTACGGGCTTGCGCCCGAGGTGCCGCTGGGCGAACCCGACGGTCTCGAGTTCGCGCCGCCCGACGCCGAACTGGCCGACGAGGCCGATACGCAGACCATGGAGGATTAGCCGATGAAGAACCTTGCCGGGCTGATGAAGCAGGCCAGCCAGATGCAGTGCAAGATGGCCGAGATGCAGGCCAAGCTGGAAGCGATGGAGATCGAGGGCAGCGCCGGCGCCGGCATGGTGACGGTGACGATGTCGGGCAAGTTCGAGTTGAAGCGCCTGAAGGTGGACCCGAAGCTTGCCGACCCGGCCGAAACCGAGATGCTGGAAGACCTGATCGTCGCCGCCCACGCCGACGCCAAGCGCAAGATCGACGCCGCCATGGCCGAGGAGATGGAGAAGGCGACCGGCGGCATGGAGCTGCCGGGCGGCATGAAGCTGCCGTTCTGAATCGGCTCTCGCCCGCGTCCTGCTGCTGAGGACGCGGGCCGGGGGTCAGCGCGACGGGATCCAGACCTCGACCGTGCCGGACGAGGGCAGCGGGCGGAAGTTGCTGAAGTCCCTGATCTCCCACGCCGCGTCGGGGCTGCGCAGGGCCACCGCAAGCGCATGGGCGCGGGTGGCGTCCTCGGCGTGAAAGTAGCGGATCGCGGGCGTGGCCGGCGTGTTCGGCACCGCCCGCGTCTGCACCCGAGCCGCCAAGGGCGTCGCCAGCGACGCCAACCGGTTGGCGGCGGCTTCGCCCGGAGCCGAACCCTCCCGATAATGGATCACCACCCGGCCCTCGGACCCGGTTGCCGGAGTCGAGACGGGTGCCGGGACGGGCGGCGCGGCGGGCGGGGCAGCATGCGGCGAGGCGGGGAGCGCCGCGGGCGTCCGCGCCGGACCGCCGGAAGGCGCAGCCGGGCCCGGAACCGAGGTCGGGGCGGTGTTGATCACATAGGCGGACCGTTGCGGCGTCGCTCGGTAGAACAGGCCGCCCGGCGCCAGCATGGCCGCCGCCACGCCGCCGCCGAGCAAAGCCAGCAGGAGCAGGCCGCCGGTCGTCCAGGCCAGCACGCGGTCGCCCCGCGAGCGTCCCGGCGGCCGCGCCGGCACGGCTCGACGGGCATCGTCCGCCGCTGCCGGCGACGCAGTCCGCCCCAAGGCGCGCCGAAGCGGCGCCAACTCGTCGGCGTTCAGCAATGGCCAGAATTCGGGCGTACCGACAAACACGACGCGCGCCGGGTCCGGTCCGCTTGCCAGCCGCTGCAGGACCGGCAACACGGCCGAATTGAGTGTTTCGGCCTGCGACACCACCAGCACGACGCGGCCCTGTGCGTCACGCCGGCCGGCGACGGCGGCCGCGAGGCGCGACTTGTCATCCTCGTTGGGCGACGCGCCGGCGTCGTCCGCGCCGAGTTGGATCAGCAGGCGGCGCAGCGTCATGGGCGCCTTCAGCGGATTGCCGACCCAAACCGGCTCGACCCCGTCGGCTGCCATCGCCGCCACCGCCGCCTGCAAGCCGAGCTTGCGGTGCCAGGAGTTGGCGGCAACGATCGAGGCGCAGCGCGGCAGCTTCTCCCCGACCGGCCCGACAACGGCCTGCGACGCTCCAGCCCCGATGCCACCATCCGCCATGCCGCTCGTCCCAGTCGCGTTCGCGCGCCCTGGTCGCCGTCGCCTTGAGTGGCGCCGAGCCCAAGGCCGTTATCATGGCCGTTAGCATGATCGGGTTGGAAGCTGGCGACAATGCTTGACGGTCGCATGCTTGACACCGACCCGGCATACCCGCACATGAACGTTCATTCGCAGCCGGGTGGCCTATGTCCCAGACCGCGTCCTCTCCGGCCATCCCGCCGCGCCAACGCATCATCGAAGCGGCGATTGCCTGCTTCGGCCGCGACGGCTTCCACGGGGCGTCGATGCAGCAAATCTGCGCCGAAGCGGCCATGAGCCCCGGCGCACTTTACCGCTACTTCCCAAGCAAGGTCAGCATCATCGCCGCCATTGCCGAAGCCGAGCGGCAGCAGCACCTGCACTTCTTCGAGCGGCTCGACAAGGCGGAGGACCCGGTGGAGGCCTTGGCCAGCATCGGCCTCGACAAGCTCGAGCAGATCCTCGGCTACAAGACCGCCACCTTGGCCGCCGAAGTCATGGCCGAAGCGTCGCGCAACCGCGAAGTCTGCGACATGTTCTACCGCAACCAGACCGAGGCCCGGGCGCACATGGTGGCCGCCCTCCGCCGCGGCCAGGCGCAGGGCAAGGTGGACCCGGCGCTCGACCTCGACACTGCCTGCCAACTGATCATGTCGATGGGCGACGGGCTGCGGGTGCACCAGCAGCTCGACCCGACGCTGACGGCCGCCCGCTTCCGTCCCGTGCTGCAGGTGCTGCTGCGGCGCTTCCTGCGGCCACCGGTGGTGGCGCTTCTGCTGCTGCTCGGCCTGCCGCTTGCTGCTCGCGCCGAGACGGCCGTCCCGCCAACCCGGGCGCCGAGCGTTAGCGTCGCCGCGGCCACAACCGGCAGCATCGCCGAGAACGTGGTGCTCACCGGCACGCTGGTACCGCGGGAGGAGGTCCTCGTCAGCCCGCAGCTCGACCAGCTGGCGATCGTCGCCGTGCTCGCGGAGGAGGGCGACCGGGTTGTCGCCAACCAGGTGCTCGCGCGCCTGTCCCGCGACGTGCTCGACACCTCGGTGGCGCAGAACGCCGCCTCGGTCGCCCGGGCCGAGGCCATGACGGCGCAGGCACGCGCCACTATTGCCGAGAACCAGGCCACCCGCACCCAGGCCGACCTCGCGCTGGCCCGCACCCGTGACCTCGTGTCCGGCGGCAACGCCTCGCGCGAGGTGTTCGAGCAGC
The DNA here is from genome assembly GCA_963792675.1 of uncultured Alphaproteobacteria bacterium. Classification (GTDB taxonomy): domain Bacteria; phylum Pseudomonadota; class Alphaproteobacteria; order Acetobacterales; family Acetobacteraceae; genus JBBROS01. The sequence continues at coordinate 942,538 of CAWBWT010000002.1, read as the reverse complement.
GGCAGGCGGCCGCCGGGATCGCCGCCGCCCGCGCCGAAGCCAGTCAGAACATGCTTGCGGTCGCCGAGGCCGAGCTGAACCTGGCCCGCGCGCAAGGCCGCGAGCTGCAGGTCCGCCTCGCCCGCACCGAGATCCGCGCCCCGGTCGGCGGCATCGTCAGCCGCCGCACCGCCCGGCTCGGCGCCGTGGTGGCGGGCGCCGGCGATCCGCTGTTCCGCATCATCGAGGATGGCGCCATCGAGCTCGAGGCCGACGTGCCGGAGCTGCAGCTCGCCAAGCTGCGCCTCGGACAGACGGCCCGGGTCGAGACCGTCGGCGGCGCCCGCGCCGGCACCGTCCGCCTGGTTTCGCCGGAAGTGAACCGGGCGACCCGGCTCGGCCGGGTGCGGGTCGCGGTGGACGGCGCCGAGAACCTCGTGATCGGCTCGTTTGCGCGCGCCCAGGTGGAGACGGCCCGGCGTGACGGCGTGCTGGCGCCCTTGTCCGCGGTGCTGTTCCAGCCCGGCGGCGCCGTGGTGCAGGTGGTGCGCGACGGTCTGGTCGAGACCAGGCCGGTGCAGGTCGGCCTGCGCGACGGCGCCCATGCCGAGATCCGCCAGGGATTGGCTGCCGGCGAGACCGTGGTGTCGGTGTCGGGCACCTTCATCCGCGGCGGCGACCGGGTCACCCCGGTCTCGGCCACGTCCGGAGCCCGCTGAGTGGCCTGGAACATCTCCGGCGCGGCGATCCGCCGCCCGATCCCGCCGCTGGTGCTGTTCGCCGTGCTGACCCTCGTCGGCCTGGTGTCGTTCCATCTGCTGCCGATCACCCGCGCGCCCAACGTAGACGTGCCGGTCGTTGCCGTCACCGTCACGCAGCAGGGCGCGGCGCCGTCCGAGCTGGAAGCCCAGGTCACCAAGAAGGTCGAGGACGCGGTCGCCAACGTCACCGGCGTCAAGCACACCACCAGCACCGTCACCGATGGCAGCAGCCAGACGGTGATCGAGCTGCGGCTCGAGGTCAGCAGCGACCGGGCGCTGAACGACGTGCGCGATGCGGTCGCGAAGATTCGCTCCGACCTGCCGCGCGGCATCGACGAGCCGATCATCGAGCGCATCGACGTCGTCGGCCAGTCCATCCAGACCTACGCCGTGACGGCGCCGGCGATGACGCTGGAAGGCCTGTCCTGGTTCGTGGACGATACCGTGCTGCGCGAGCTGCAGGGCGTGGCCGGCGTCGGCCGGGTCCAGCGCATCGGCGGCGTGACCCGCGAAATCCGGGTCAACCTCGACCCCGACCGGCTAGCCTCGCTCGGCATTACCGCGGGCGCGGTCAACGCCCAGCTGCGCGCCACCAGCGCCGACATGTCGGGCGGCCGCGGCGAGCTTGGCGCGCAGGAGCAGACCATCCGCACCCTGGCCGGCGCCCGCACCTTGCCGCAGCTGGAAGCGACCCGCATCGTGCTGCCCGGCGGGCGCGAGGTGCGGCTGGCCGAGCTCGGCAGCGTCGAGGACACCTACGAGGAACCGCGCAACTTCGCCCGGCTCGATGGCAGCACCCCGGTGGTGAGCTTCGCCATCTATCGCGCCAAGGGCGCCAGCGACGTGACGGTGGCGGACGCGGTCGCCGCACGCCTGGCCAAGCTGGGCGCCGCCCACCCGGAAGCGACGTTCTCCCTCATTGACGACGGCGTCCGCGCCACCCGCGGCAGCTTCTTGTCGGCCATGCACGGGCTGCTCGAGGGCGCGGCGCTGGCCACCCTCGTCGTGCTGCTGTTCCTGCGCGATTGGCGGGCCACGCTGCTGTCGGCGGTTGCCCTGCCCCTGTCGGTAATCCCCGCCTTCGCGGCGATGGAGCTGATGGGCTTCTCGCTGAACTTCGTCAGCTTGCTCGCGATCACGCTCGTGACCGGGATCCTGGTGGATGACGCGATCGTCGAGATCGAGAACATCGTCCGTCATATCCGCATGGGTAAGCGCCCCTACGAGGCCGCGATCGAAGCCGCCGACGAGATCGGCCTGGCGGTGATGGCGATCACCTGCACCATCGTCGCGGTGTTCGCGCCGGTCAGCTTCATGGGCGGCATCGCCGGGCAATACTTCAAGCAGTTCGGCCTGACGGTGGCGGCGGCGGTGATCGCCTCGCTGCTGGTGGCGCGGCTGATCACCCCGCTGATGGCCGCCTACCTGATGGTCCCGACCGGGCATCATGTCGTGCACGACGGCGCCTTGATGCGCGGATACACGAGATTCCTGCGCGGGACGCTGCGCTGGCGGGGGTTGACGCTGGTCGGCGGGGTCGCCGCCTTCGCCGCCTCGATCTGGTCCACCACGCTGCTGCCGACCGGCTTCATCCCGGCCGCCGACCAGAGCCGCATCACCTTGTCGCTCGAGCTGCCGCCGGGTTCGACGCTGGACGACACAAGGGCCGCCACCGACCGCATCGTCGCGAGCTTCCGCCAAGTGCCGGAGGTGACGACCGTGCTGGTGGTCGGCGGCACCACGCCGACCGGCGTGTCGCCCGAGGTGCGCCGGGCGGCGATGATCGTCAACACGGTGCTGAAGGGCGAGCGCAGCCGCTCGCAGAAGCAGATCGAGCAGGAGCTGACCGAGCGCCTGGCCGCCGTGCCCGACGTGCGCGGCTGGTTCGTCAACGATCGCGGCGAGCGGGAACTCGCCTTGACCATCCTGGGCGACGATCCGGCGGCGCTGGCGGATGGGGTGGCGGCGATGGAAAGCGGCATGCGCCGGCTGCCGGGCTTCGGCAACGTGGCGCCGTCGGCCGGCGCCGACCGGCCGGAGATCCGGGTTACGCCGCGGCTCGACGAGGCGGCTCGGTTCGGCGTCAGCACCGAGGCGATCAGCGACGCCGTGCGCGTGGCCACCATCGGCGACGTCAGCACCAACCTGGCGAAGTTCCGCGACGGCGACCGGCTGATCCCGATCCGGGTGCAATCGAAGCTGTCGGTGCGTTCCGACCTCGACGCGCTGGCCGCGTTGCCGGTGGTCGGCGCCGGCGGCCTCGCCGTGCCGCTGCTTGCCGTCGCCGACCTGGGCCTCGGCCAGGGCCCGGCCAGCATCGAGCGCTACGATCGCGTCCGCCGCGTGGTGCTGGGCGCCGACCTCGCGCGCGGCCTGGCGCTGGGCGCGGCGATGCAGCAGGCGATCGAACTGCCGGCGGCCAAGGCGCTGCCGCCTGGCGTGCGGGTGCAGCAGGGCGGCGACGCCGAGATCATGGGCGAGGTGTTCGCCGGCTTCGCGATGGCGATGGGCGCCGGCATCACCATCGTGCTCGGCGTGCTGGTGCTGCTGTTCGGCAGCGTGTTCCAGCCGATCACCATCCTGCTCAGCCTGCCGCTCTGCCTCGGTGGCGTGATCCTCGCTTTGCTGCTAACCGGGCAGCCGATCAGCATGCCGGTGGTGATCGGCATCCTGATGCTGATGGGCATCGTCACCAAGAACGCGATCATGCTGGTGGATTATGCGATCGAGCGCCGGGCCGAGGGCATGGGCCGCGCGGACGCGATCCTCGATGCCGGCCGCAAGCGGGCGCGGCCGATCGTCATGACGACGGTGGCGATGGTCGCCGGCATGATCCCCAGCGCGCTCGGCATCGGCGACGGCGGCGAGTTCCGTTCGCCGATGGCGATCGGGGTGATCGGTGGGCTGATCGTGTCCACGCTGCTGAGCCTGGTGTTCGTGCCGTCCTTTTACACGGTCATGGACGACCTCTCCGGCTTCGTCGCCCGGCACGCCGCCCGGCTGCTGACGCCGCGCGAGGCGGCGGCCTCGGTCCGGCCGGTCTCGCCGGATCCGCCGGGGCCGCGCCCGCACCCGGTCGGACGGGTTCAGTCGCCGGCCACCAACACCTGAGCGATGCCATCGACGAGCGAGCTCTCCCCGCGCTCGGCGACGCAGACGCGGGCCCGGCCGCGGCGCTTGGCCTCGTAGAGCGCGGCGTCCGCCTGCCGCAGCAGCTTACGGTCGCTTTCGTCGCGGCCGGGGTAAGCCACCGCGGCGCCGACGCTGACGGAAACGTGCCCGAGCGGGCTGCCTTCGTGCTGGATCGCCATCCCGGCGACAGCCGCGCACAGCCGGTGCGCCGTGCTGGCAGCACCCGCGAGGTCGGTGTCGGGCAGCAGGACGACGAACTCCTCGCCGCCGTAGCGGGCGCCGAGGTCGCCGGGACGGCTGGCGCTGGCGGCGATGCAGCCGGCGACCTGCCGCAGCACTTCGTCCCCGTCCTGGTGCCCGTAGCGGTCGTTGTAGAGCTTGAACCAGTCCGCATCGAGGATCAGCAGCGAGAGCGGTGTGCGGTCCCGCGCCGCCCGCTTCCATTCCTGCGACAGTTCGGTCTCGAACGCGCGGCGGTTGGCGAGGCCAGTCAAGCTGTCGGTGGTCGCCATCACCGACAGCTGCCCGGCCGTCCGCAGCAGCGTCGCCTCCGCCGCCAGCCGACGCGCCATCTCCGTGCGGAACAGCAGGCTCAGCACCACGGTCGCGCCGGACAGGACCAGCAGGATGGAGCCGATGCCGGCCGCCTTGCGCCACCACGGGGCGAAGATGTCGGCCACCGACTGCGCCACCACGACCGTCAGCGGCAGCGAGCCGATGCGGCGGAACGCGAACAGCCGCTCCACGCCGTCGATGCTGGACGTGCTGACGAACATGCCGGCGGGCTCGTGCGCGTAGCGTTCGAACATGTCGCGGTTGGCGATGTTCCAGTCGAGGTCGATCTCGCGATGCGGCTGGCGCAGCACCATCCGGCCATCGGCATGCGCCATCGCGACGGAGCCGTGCGGGCCCAAATCGAGGTTGGCGAACAGGTCCCTGAAATAGGTCAGCCGGATTGTCGCGATCACCACCCCGGCGAACCGCCCGTCCGCGGATGGGCGCCGCCGGCTGATGGCGATGCTCGGGTCGCCGCCGTCCAAGCCGTTGCGGAACGGCCGGCTGACGACCAGCCCGGCGGCCGGCTGATCGCGCAGCAGCGCGAAGTCGTCCCGGTCGGCGAGGTTGGCCTGCCGTGGGCGGACCGACGCCGAATCGGCGACGACATTGCCGTCCTCGTCCAGCACCAGCACCGGGCCGAGCATCTCGGTCGCGGCCGCTCGGTCGAACAAGGCCAGCTGCCTCAACTCGGGATCGAGGCGATCGAGCCCGGGATGTTGCAACGCCTCGACCGTGCCCTGCAGCGATAGGTCGCCGGCCTGCATCGTTCGCTCGACGTCCCGCTCCAGCGCCGTCGCCAGGTTCTGCAGCGCCTTGTGGGATTGCAGCCAGGTGTCGCGCCGCGCGTCGAACAGCGCCGCGGCGCCGAGCAGCAGCATGCTGATGGCGACCGTCAATCCAAGCAGCGTCAGCAGCCAGATCGCGCGCGGGGCCGACGGATCCAATCCGCTCGCCGATGCGTCTTCCACCGCCGTCTTCGGCCAACACCAAGGCATATAAAGGGAACTCGGCAGATCGTTACAAAAGCATTTATTAACGATCCGGTACGTTTTTGCAAACGAAACTGAAACGGTCTCCGTTCACAGCTTTGTGCGTTCGCGCAACGGCCGCTTATCGAGGCAGTTCGGGCGCGGGTGCCCCAGCGGTGTGTTGCTAGCCGTTAACTGGAGAGGCCGGCCGCTGAGGCGTCCGAGTCGGCCTTACGGACCGCGCCGCCGCCGGGCGCCGCCGCGCCTCAGCTTGGCCGGATCGTAGCCGCCGCCGCCGGGCCCGAGCGGCTCCGGCGTGCGGTCCTTCTTGCGGCCCGGCGCCGGCAGCCGCGACGGCGGCGGCTCGAGGCCGAGTTCGAGCGCTTCGAGCCGCTTGATCTCGTCGCGCAACCGCGCCGCGGTCTCGAACTCGAGGTCGGCCGCGGCGGCGCGCATACGCTTTTCAAGCTCGGCCACCGAGGATTTGAGGTCCTTGCCGACCATGTCGGTCACGCCCGCATCCTTGACCGGCGCCACCGTCACGTAGTCCTGCTCGAAGACGCTGCTCAGCGCCTCGCCGATATGGCTGCGCACGCTGGTCGGCGTGATGCCGTTGGCCTCGTTCCAGGCGGTCTGCCGGGCGCGGCGGCGTTCGGTCTCCTCGATGGCGAAGCGCAGGCTGTTGGTCATCACGTCGGCATACAGCACGACCCGGCCATCGATGTTGCGCGCCGCCCGGCCGATCGTCTGGATGAGGCTCGTCTGGCTGCGCAGGAAGCCCTCCTTGTCGGCGTCGAGGATCGCCACGAGCGCGCATTCCGGGATGTCGAGCCCTTCCCGCAGCAGGTTTATCCCGACCAGCACGTCGAACACGCCGAGCCGCAGGTCGCGGATGATTTCAATCCGCTCCAGCGTGTCCACGTCGCTGTGCAGGTAACGGACCTTCACGCCGTTCTCGGTCAGGTACTCCGTCAGGTCCTCGGCCATCCGCTTGGTGAGCGTCGTGACCAAGGTGCGGCCGCCGCGGCCGCTCACTACCCGCACCTCGGCCAGCAGGTCGTCCACTTGGCGCTCGACCGGGCGGATCTCGCAGACCGGGTCGATCAGCCCGGTCGGCCGGATCACCTGCTCGGCAAAGGCGCCGCCGGTGCGCTCCAGCTCCCACGGGCCGGGCGTCGCACTCACAAAAATGGTCTGCGGCCGGAAGCTCTCCCACTCCTCGAAGCGCAGCGGCCGGTTGTCGAGGCAGGACGGCAGGCGGAAGCCGAACTCGCTCAGGATGTTCTTGCGCGCGAAGTCGCCCCGCGCCATGCCGCCGATCTGCGGCACCGTCACATGGCTTTCGTCCACGATCAGCATCGCGTTCTCGGGCAGGTACTCGAACAAGGTCGGCGGCGGCTCGCCGGGCTTGCGGCCCGAAAGATAGCGCGAATAGTTCTCGATCGACTTGCAGCTGCCGGTCGTCTCCATCATCTCGATGTCGAAGGTGCAGCGCTGCTGCAACCGCTCGACTTCCAGCAGTTTTCCCTGCGCCGTGAATTCCTTCAGCCGGTGCTGCAGCTCGACCTTGATGTCGGCGATGGCCTGGGTCAGCGTCGGCCGCGGCGTCACGTAGTGGCTGTTGGCATAGACGGCGACGCTTTCCATCTCGCCGGTGATCTCACCGGTCAGCGGGTCGAACTCGCGGATCGCCTCGATCTCGTCGCCGAACAGGGTGATGCGCCAGGCGCGGTCCTCGAGGTGGCTCGGGAAGATGTCCACCACCTCGCCGCGCAGCCGAAACGTGCCGCGGGCAAACGCCGTGTCATTCCGGCGATACTGCAGCTCCACCAGCGCCCGGGCCAATGTGTCACGGTCGATCGAGCCGCCCGCCTCGAGCTTGACCACCATGCGGCCGTAAGTCTCGACCGAGCCGATACCGTAGATGCAGGACACGGAGGCGACGATCACTACGTCGCCGCGCTCCAGCAGCGATTGCGTCGCCGCATGGCGCATGCGGTCGATCGCCTCGTTGATCTGGCTGTCTTTCTCGATATACGTGTCGGTCCGCGGCACGTAGGCCTCGGGCTGGTAGTAATCGTAGTAGCTGACGAAATACTCGACCGCGTTGTCCGGGAAGAACCCCTTCATCTCGGCGTAGAGCTGGGCCGCCAGCGTCTTGTTGGGCGCCAGGATCAGGGTCGGCCGCTGCGACGCCTCGATCAGCTTGGCCATCGTGAACGTCTTGCCCGAGCCGGTGACACCCAGCAGCACCTGGTCCCGCTCCTCGGCCGTCACCCCGCGCACGAGTTCCGCGATGGCCGTGGGCTGATCCCCGGCCGGTTCGTAAGGGGAGGCCACCCGCAGCGGCTTCTGCATGGGCTTGGCGCCCTGCTTGACCTGCTTGAAGGTGACGGGCGGCGCTTCTTCGAGCTTGCGGGCGAGAGTCGAGGACATCAGCCGAAGATAGTTCCGCCCGGCGCTAAAACCAGCCTGTTGGTCAATCCGCCGCGAGCGCCTGCTGGTCGGCCGCGTGCCACAGCTTGCCCGCCACCACCACGCTGTCGAGCGCGAACCGCTGCCGCCCGGTGCGGGTCTTGTCCGACACGTCGGTGAAGGTGAATCGCCCTTCTTCGATCCGCATCACGGTCGCGTCGCCGGTGCTGCCGGCCGACAGGTCGCCGAGGTCCGGTCGCTTCAGCACCTTTGCCGGTGTGGCGGTGACGGCGCGGACGATGTCCGGCAGCTCCATGCCAAGAGCCAGAAATTTGCTCATGGTTTCCATGTTGTCGTAGGCCGGGCCGTCGATGCACAGCACGTGGACGTCCGAGCTGATGATATCGGGCGGGAAGCCGGCGCGCAGCATCGCCTCGGCCACGTCGAAGTCGAACGAGCCCTTGCCGTGGCCGATGTCGAACATCACGCCGCGCTCGCGCGCCTGCCAGCACGCCTCCTTCACCGTGCCGTCGGCGGTGCAGGGGGCGTTGGGGAATGGCTTGAAGCAATGGGTCAGCGTGTCGCCGGGCCGCAGTTCGGCCAGCACGTCGGTGTAGCGCGGCGGCGGCCGGTCGATGTGACACATCACCGGCAGCCCGGCGCGGTCGGCTGCTTCCAGCGCGTGATAGAGCGGCGCGATGCCGTTGACGCCGCTGGTGTTGGCGCCGACCCGCACCTTGATGCCGCGGATCAGGTCCGGGTTGTCGCGTGCGACCGCGGCGCAGGTCGCGGTGTCCATCAGCCGCATGTCCTGGCTTTCGCCGACCATCACCGAATGCGAGAAGGCGAAGATGCCGGCATGGCTCACGTGCAGGTAGGCGAGGATGCGGGTCTGGCTTTCCTCCATCACGTGCTTGCGGAAGCCGGCGAAGTTGCCGGGGCCGGCCGAGCCGACGTCGAGCCAGGTTGTGGTGCCGCAGCGGCGGGCGAGCGCATCGGCGTCGATGCTGATCGAGGTGCCGCCCCAATAGACGTGGGTGTGGAAGTCGATGTTGCCGGGCATGACGACGCAGCCCGCGACGTCGCGCTCGGCCCGGCCCTGCAGCCCGGCGCCGACCGCCGCCACCTTGCCGCCGGTAAACGCGATGTCGGTCACCTCGTCGCGCCCGCTGCCGGGGTCCAGCACGCGGCCGTTCTTCAGGACCAGATCATGGGTCATCGCTGCTTCTCCGCCGATCGAGGCGGCCGAGTTTGCGCCGGGTCGCGGCCGCTGTCGAACCCCCGGACGCTACGGCGCCGGGTCGGGTGGCGGAAACTCGATATCCGTGTAGAGGTCCGCCAATGGCAGCTCGACACCGATCTCCGGCATGGCGAGCATGGCGGCGCCGGTCAGCACGTGGCCCACCCAGTCCTCCCCGACGCGCGCGAACACGGTCGCGGCCTGTCGGGTTTGCTCGAGCATCACGTAACGCTGGATGGAGGGGGTGGCGCGGTATTCCTCGTTCTTCTCAATCCGATCGACGGCGGCAGCGCTCGGCGACAGCACCTCGAAAACGATAACAGGCTTTGGGATGATGTCGGTTCCCTGCTCCGGTGGGCTGCAGGTCACCACCGCATCGGGGTAGCGCACGCGACCCGCGACGATGATCTTGAGGTCGCTGCGAAAAGCCCGGCATGGGCCACTGCGCAACCGGGGCTGCAGAGTGATCACGAGGTTAGTCGCGATCACACTGTGCTCGATCGTGCCGCCCGTCATCGCGACGATGCGCACGCCGTCGAACTCGTAGCGCAACTCCTGCAGGCGCTCCCAGGCCAGGAACTCGTCGAGCGACATCGGCCGGCGCAGGGCAACGTTCATGGCTGCAACCTAGCACACGGACGCGGCAATCGGCGATATCCCACGTCCCGGAATCGGTCGAGGGGGCCCCGGAAGCAGCCAATGCGTCAGGTTGATCGGCCGCCCCTAGCCGTCGCCGGTATCCGATCGGACCGGACCGACCGAGCGCACGTCGCGCCCCACAGGCGGCGTCCACTCGCCCCGCTTGCGGGCGGTCCAGGCATAGCGAGTGTCGCCCTCCAGCAGATGCAAATGCTCGGACAGCCGGTTGCGCTCGAGCCAGGCGGCCGCCGCTTCCAGCTCGGCGAGCTGCATGGCCGCCCGGCTCTTATTGCCGGCGATGCGCTTCAGCACCGCGTTGTAGCGGTGGTATAACCCCGCCCCGCTGACCCCGCCGCGCAGCCCGGCGCGGCCGGCCTCGTCCTCCACCGCCTGCGACGCCACCATTTCGCCGAGCCGGATCCGCAGCCGCCGCTCGGCCGCCGACGGCACCTCGACCAGCTCGGACTGCACCGCATCCTGCTCCGGGCGCCGCATCGCCAGGTCGGGGCCGGGCCGCACGGTGTCGAACCGCAGCGCCAGCGCGTTGGAGTGCAGCGGCACGATGCCGTCCGGCGGGTCCGGCAACTGGTCCAGCAGCCATAACGGCAGGCCCGGCTGCCGGCCGCCGCCGCGGCGGTGCCGGGCCAGCGTGCCCTGCTCGGTCTCGATGCGGCGGCGGAACTGCGCAAATAGCGGGTCGTCGGGGTGGAACACCACCGCCCGCTGCTCGGCATACGGGCCCGCGTGGGGATCGACCCGGGTCGCGCGCGCCACCATCTGCTCGAGCCAGGGCCGTGAGCGGATGTGGGTCAGGGCGGCGACCACGGCGACCTCGGGCGCGTCCAGGCCTTCATAGGCCATCGCCACCGTGACCAGGACCGAGGGCTCCGGTTGCAGCCGGAACGCGGCCAGGATCTCGTGCGCGCGCGGCGTGTCCGACGTCGCGAGCTGGGCCGAGCGCGCGCCCTGCCCGGCCGGCAGCCAGCGCTGCAGCACGTCCAAATAATGCTTCGCCGTCGCCTGGTCCGGCGCCACCACCAGCAGCTTGCCAAGGCCCCGCGCGACCGCATCGGCGGCCAAGCCGCGCTGTTGCCGCCGGCGTGTGCGCAGATCGCGGATGGCGAGGAACGCCTGCCGCAGCAGCGCTTCAGCGAAACCGGTGCGCAACGCGGTGAACAGCGCCGGCCGGGTGGTTTCCTGCGGGTGCGGCGCCGCCAACCGGTGCGGCCCCAGTTCGGCGCCCGACTTCGTCCCTCCAGCTCGCCTCCCCGTCGAGCGCGCCGAAGCGCAGCGGCAGCACCGCGCGCTCGGCCAAAGCCTGCGCCCGGGAGTAGCCGACCACCGCCCAGCCCGGTGCGTCCAACTCGACCTCGCGCGTCCCGGCGCGCGGCCCCTTGCGGTAGGGCAGCCACAAGATGCCCTTGCCGTCCGCCCGCTGCAGCGTACCCGACAGCAGCAGCCGCACTGCGGCGCATTCCAGCAGCGGCAGCATCGCCTCCGACCAGGCGCTGGCCGCCTCGTCGTCCGGGTTCGCCGCCAGGGACACCGCGGCCGGATCCACGTCGGCGAGCGACGGAAGGTGGTGGACCTCGTCCAGCACGAGCAAGGTGCGATGCCGCCGCAACTCGCCCAGATGCAGGCCAGGGGCGGCGGCCACGCCCTGGAACGTGGTCACATAACCGGACAGGCCGCGCGCCGGGTCGGGCGTGTTGTCCGCCGCGCGCACCGTGACGCTGTGGCCGAGCGCAGTGCGCCACGCCGGGTCGGCGAATGCCTCCTCGGCCTGCAGCCGCAAGCTGTCGCGCGGCACCACCCACACGACGCGCTCCACGACACCGGCCCGGATCAGCGTCGCGGCGGCAAGCACCGGCAGCAGCGACTTGCCGCCGCCCGGGGTGACGGCGGCGAGCAGGTCGCGGGCGTCGGTTTCCCCGGCGGCGATGGCGGCGACCACGCTGGCAAGCTGGCGCTGGTGGGAGCGGAGGGCCGGAGACATGGGAAAGAGTCTAGAAGAATGAGGGCGCTACCCTCAACCCGTCCTGCGAAGCACGCTATGCGCGTGAAGGGGCCAGCGGCCCCGGACCCGCCTCAACCTCCCGCGCCAAGCCCTCCACCCAGCGGTCCCGGATCCCCAGCGACCGCAGCCCGTCCCGCGTTCGCGTCAGGTACTCGGCGCTGGTCCCCAACGCGCCCCGCGCCGTCGCCAAACGCCGCACCAACTCCGCCCGCGGCAGCCGCGCCGTGTAGAACGGCCCCTCGCGCTTGATGGTGAACGTCACGGCGCGGGCGAACGCCACGCCGTCGGCGCCGCGCACCGGCACCCAGCGCGGCACATAGCTGCCGGACAGCATCTCCCGCTGCCACAGCAAGGCAAGCTCGGTCTCGACCAGCGACTCCTCGACGCGGAACGCCGCCCCGGCGCAGGCGCCGCCGCGGTCCAGGCCCAGCACGAGGCCGGGCTCTTCCGGCGTGCCGCGGCCGGCATGGGTCGAAAGGCAGAAGGCGCGGTGCCAGCCATGGATGCGGGCGAAACGGCGCTCGGCGAAGGCGATGGCGGGGTTCCAGATCAGCGAGCCATAGGCGAACAGCCACACCCCAGCCCGGCGGGCACGATCTTCGGGCGGGCGCTGCGCCAGGGTCGCCGCCAGCGACGCCGCCCGCTCCGCCTCTGTCAGCACCGGCAGCGTCGGGGACGTCTCGGCGATCATCCGCAGCAGGCCGCCGTTCTCGAGCAAATCGCGCGTCAGCACCATGCATTCCCCATACCCTGCTCCGCCGTTCGCGTCTCACCTTCATCAAACCGCCACACCCGAGCCCGGCTGAACACGGCACGTTCACGCGAGGCAAAGGGAGCGCCGCAAGCGTAACTCTTCCTTTTCCGGCGCGTAGAGGTCATACCCGCCAGGGATACAACGGGGATCAGCCATGCCAGCAGACACCATGGTGCAAGGCAGCAACAGCCAGGCCCTCCCGACAGGCATCGACAAGACCTGTATCGACACCATCCGCACGCTCTCGATGGACGCGGTGCAAAAGGCCAAGTCCGGCCATCCCGGCACCCCGATGGCCCTGGCCCCGGTCGCCTATGCGCTGTGGCAGGACGTGCTGCGCTACGACCCGCAGGACCCGACCTGGCCGAGCCGCGACCGCTTCGTGCTGTCGGTCGGGCACGCCAGCATGCTGCTGTATTCGCTGCTGCACCTCACCGGCGTCCGCAAGCTGAACGAGCACGGGCCGATGGACGAGCCCGCCGTCAGCCTCGACGACATCAAGTCGTTCCGCCAGCTCGACAGCGTGACGCCGGGCCATCCGGAGTACAGCTACACGTCGGGCGTCGAGACCACGACCGGCCCGCTCGGCCAGGGCCTCGCCAACTCGGTCGGCATGGCGATGGCGCAGCGTTACTTCGCGTCCCGCTACAACCGGCCGGGCTTCCCGTTGTACGATTACCGCGTGTATGCGCTGTCCGGTGACGGCGACAACATGGAGGGCGTGTCAGGCGAGGCGGCGAGCCTGGCCGGGCATCTGAAGCTGTCGAACCTCGTCTGGCTGTACGACAGCAATCATATCACCATCGAGGGCAGCACCAACCTCGCCTTTTCCGAGGACGTCGGCGCCCGCTTTGCCGCCTATGGCTGGCACGTGATCGACATCACCGATGCCAACGACACCAGCGCCGTCGTTGCGGCCCTGCGCGAAGCGGAGGGCGTCACCGACCGGCCGACGTTCATCCGCATTCACAGCATCATCGGCTGGGGCGCGCCCAAGAAGCAGGGCACCCGCGAGGCGCATGGCGAGCCGCTGGGCGACGAGGAGATCAAGGCCGCCAAGAAGTTCTACGGCTGGCCCGAGGACGCCCAGTTCCTGGTGCCCGACGGGGTGCGCGAGCATTTCGACAAGGGCATCGGCGCGCGCGGCCACCGTCTCCGCCATGCCTGGATGGACATGCTGGCGCGCTACCGCAAGGAGTTCCCGGAGCTCGCGGCCGAGATCGACATGATGGACCACCACCAGCTGCCGGAAGGCTGGGACAAGGACATCCCCGTGTTCCCCGCCGACGCCAAGGGGATCGCTTCGCGCGACAGCTCGCAGAAGGTGCTGAACGCCATCGCGCCGCATGTGCCGTGGCTGCTCGGCGGCGCCGCGGACTTAGCGCCCAGCACCAAGTCCAACCTCACCTTCGAGGGCGCCGGCAGCTTCCAGCCGCCCGATTACACCGGGCGCAACCTGCATTTCGGCATCCGCGAGCATGCCATGGGCAGCGTCTGCAACGGGCTCGCCTTGTCCGGCCTGCGGCCATACGCGTCCGGCTTCCTTATCTTCCTGGATTACATGAAGCCGCCGGTGCGGCTCGCGTCGATCATGGAATTGCCGGTCATCTACATCTTTACACACGACAGCATCGGCGTGGGCGAGGACGGGCCGACGCATCAGCCGATTGAGCAGCTGCTGATGCTGCGCTCGATCCCCGGCCTAATCTGCCTGCGCCCGGCCGACGCCAACGAGGTGGCCGAGGGGTGGAAGGTGGCGATGACGCAGCGCCATCACCCGGTCGCCTTCGCGCTGAGCCGGCAGGCGCTGCCGACGATCGACCGCAGCAAGTACGCCTCGGCGGCCGGGCTGGCGCGCGGCGCCTATATCGTTGCCGACAGCGAGAACCCGAAGGTTATCCTGATGGGCACCGGCAGCGAGCTGAACCTGTGCATCGAGACCTACGAGAAGCTGAAGGAGGAGGGCATCGCCGCCCGCGTCGTCAGCATGCCGAGCTGGGAGCTGTTCGAGGACCAGGACCAAGCCTACAAAGACCAGGTTCTGCCGCCCGACGTGAAGGGCCGGGTCGCGGTCGAGCAGGCCTCGGTGATCGGCTGGGACCGCTACACCGGCAGCGGCGGCGCCATCATCGGCATGCACACCTTCGGCGCCAGCGCCCCGGCGGCCAAGCTGCTCGCAAAGTTCGGCTTCACCCCGGAAAAGGTCTTGGAAGCCGCCCGCGCGCAGGCCAAGCGCTAGGCGCGTTGGTTAAGCCGTGCCGAACGACCAGATGTTCTGAGGCAGGTGGCGGCCGGCATCCGGTTGTCACAACGAGAACGGAGACAGGTCATGGACACCGTCCAAACCACCACGACTGGCCAACCCACCACGACTGGCCAACCCACCACGACTGCCAGCCCGGCAAGACCGGTAACAGCCTCAAGCAGCTCGAGGCCTACGGCCAGAGCCCCTGGCTCGATTTCATCCAGCGCAGCTTCACGTCGTCCGGTCTGCAGGAGCTGATCGACCGCGACGGGCTGAAGGGCATCACCAGCAACCCCGCCATCTTCCAGAAGGCGATGGGCGAAGGCACCGACTACGACGAGGGCTTCAAGCACCTGGCCGAGTCCGGCGACCACGACGCGCTCGACATCTACGAGGCGCTGGCGATCGAGGACATCCAGCAAGCCGCCGACAAGATGCGCCCGGTCTGGGAGGCGACGGGCAAGGTGGACGGCTATGTCAGCCTCGAAGTCTCGCCCTACCTCGCGCTGCGCACCGAGGAGACGGTGGCCGAGGCGCGGCGGCTGTGGAAGGCGGTCGGGCGCGAGAACCTGATGGTCAAGGTGCCCGGCACCGATGCCGGCGTGCCGGCGATCCGCACCCTCATCTCCGAAGGCATCAACATCAACGTGACGCTGCTGTTCGCCCAATCCGCCTACGAGGCGGTGGCGGAGAGCTTCATTGCCGGGCTCGAGGACCGGGCAAAGGCGGGGCACAGCATCGCCGGGCTGTCGAGCGTCGCGAGCTTCTTCGTCAGCCGCATCGACGCGGTCATGGACAAGAAGATCGACGAGAAGATCCAGGCCGGCTACCCCGAGCTCAAGAAGCTGCGCGGCAAGATCGCCATCGCCAACGCCAAGCTGGCCTACCAGTACTATCTCGGCCTGGTCGCCTCGCCGCGATGGCAGGCGCTGGCCGCCAAGGGCGCGCTGCCGCAGCGGCTGCTGTGGGCCAGCACCGGGGTCAAGGACAAGGCTTATAGCGACGTGCTGTATGTGGAAGAGCTGATCGGCCGCGACACCGTCGACACCATCCCGCCGGCGACGATGGACGCGTTCCGCGACCACGGCCATCTGCGGGAAAGCCTGGTCGAGGACCTGGACGGCGCCAAGCGCATCCTGGCCGACGCCGAGAAGGCCGGGCTCGACCTGCCGGGCGTGACGAAGAAGCTGGTCGAGGACGGCGTGCTGCTGTTCGCCGACGCCGCCGACAAGCTGCTGGGCGCGGTTGCGACCAAGCGGGTCGCGATGGCTGGCGACGCGATCGCCAAGCTGGCGATCACCCTGCCGAAGGAGCTGTCCGACACCGTCAACGCCACCCGCAACAAGTGGCGCCACGCCGGCACCTTGCGCGACCTGTGGGCCGGCGACGCCAAGGTTTGGACCGGCGGCGACGAGGCCAAGTGGCTCGGCTGGCTGCGCATCGTGGACAACCGGGTGGCCGACCTGCCGGCGCTGCTGGCGTTCCAGGACGAGGTCAAGTCGGGCGGGTTCCAGCACGTGCTGCTGCTCGGCATGGGCGGCTCGAGCCTTGGGCCGGAAGTGCTGGCTGAGACGTTCGGGCGGCAGGACGGGCTTCCCGGAACTGCTGGTTCTGGACAGCACCGACCCGCAGCAAGTCGCCGCCTTTGCGGCCAAGATCGACCCGGCCAAGACGCTGTTCATCGTCAGCAGCAAGTCCGGCTCGACGCTCGAGCCGAACATCCTGAAGGCATACTTCTTCGACCTCGCCAAGCAGGCGGTCGGCGACGATGCCGGCAAGCACTTCGTCGCCGTCACCGACCCCGGCTCCAAGATGCAGCAAGTGGCCGAGGCGGACGGGTTCCGGCACACCTTCATGGGCGACCCGGCGATCGGCGGCCGCTACTCGGTGCTGTCGAATTTCGGCGTGGTCCCGGCCGCCGCCATGGGCGTCGATCTCGAGGCGTTCCTGAAGGCGACCAGCCTGATGGTGCGATCCTGCGCCGCCGGCACGCCGCCCGACACCAACCCGGGCGTCCAGCTCGGCATCGCGCTCGGCGAGGCCTGCAACGCCGGGCGCGACAAGGTGACGATCGTCAGCGGCCCCGGGCTCGAGGACGTCGGCGCCTGGCTCGAGCAGCTGCTGGCCGAAAGCACCGGCAAGGGGGGCCATGGCATCGTGCCGGTGGACATGGAGCCGCTCGCCGCCCCCGGCGCCTACGGGTCGGACCGGGTGTTCGCCTACCTGACCCTGGCCGGCAAGGCCGACGGCAAGCAGGACGCGGCAATCGAGGCGCTGGAGGAAGCGGGGCAGCCGGTGGTGCGGCTGGTGCTGAGCAGCCCGGTGCAGGTCGGCCAGGCGTTCTACCTGTGGGAGTTCGCGACCGCGGTGGCCGGCAGCGTCATCGGTATCGACCCGTTCGACCAGCCCGACGTGGAGGCGAGCAAGATCGAGACCCGCAAGCTGACCGACGCCTACGCCAAGGACGGCGCATCTGCCGGCGGAAGCGCCGTTCTTCGAGGCGGACGGCATCAAGCTGTTCACCGACAGCGCGAACCAGCAGGCGCTCGGCAATGGCAGCCTCGACGCGATCGTGAAGGCGCACCTCGCCCGCGCCGGCGCGAACGACTACGTGGCGCTGCTCGCCTACGTCGAGCGGACGCCGTCCCGCATCGCGCTGCTGAACACGCTGCGGGGCAAGATCCGCGACGCGAAGCATGTGGCGACGGTGGCCGGGTTCGGGCCGCGCTTCCTGCACTCGACGGGACAGACCTACAAGGGCGGCCCCAACAGCGGCGTGTTCCTGCAGGTGACGGCGGACGATGCCCGCGATCTGCCGGTGCCGGGGGAAAACTACACGTTCGGGGTGGTCAAGGCGGCGCAGGCGCGCGGTGACTTCGACGTGCTCGCCGAGCGCAAGCGGCGGGCGTTGCGGGTGCATCTCGGCGCGGATGTGGACGCGGGCCTCGCCCGGCTCGTGAAGGCCGTCGAAGGCGCGCTTGCTGGCTGAGTGGCGCTGAGACGGGCATCCGCCGCCTCGTGGCAAGTCCTCCAGCCCACGTCATCCCCTGGCTTGACCCGGGGATCTGGCGCGGCTGGAGCGAGGAGCGTCAGGGGCAAGAGATGGCTGGGTCAAGCCCGGCCATGACGTTGATACTACCGTTGTGTGACGGCGCCAGAAGGGGACCAGGATGGAACTAGGGATCATCGGCCTTGGCCGGATGGGCGGGAACATCAGCCGGCGCCTGATGCGCGCCGGGCACAAGACGGTCGTCTATGACCGCAATGCCGACGCGATCTCGGGCCTGACCAAGGACGGCGCCGAAGGCGTCGGCGGTCTCGCCGACATGGTCAAGGCGCTTGCGCCGCCGCGGGCCATTTGGGTGATGCTGCCGGCCGGTGCCATCACCGAAGCGACCGTCAACGAGCTGGCCGGGCTGATGGATGTCGGCGACACCATCATCGACGGCGGCAACTCCTACTACAAGGACGACATCCGCCGGGCGAAGGCGCTGCACCCGCAAGGGATCACCTATGTGGACGTCGGCACGTCGGGCGGCATCTGGGGGCTCGAGCGCGGCTACTGCATGATGATCGGCGGCGACAAGGCGGCGGTGGACCGGCTCGACCCGATCTTCGCCGCCCTGGCCCCCGGCGCCGGCGAGATCGACAAGACGCCGGGACGCAGTAGCCGCGACCCCCGGGTCGAGCAGGGCTACATCCATACCGGCCCGGCCGGCTCCGGCCATTTCGTCAAGATGGTCCATAACGGCATCGAGTACGGGCTGATGCAGGCCTATGCCGAAGGGTTCGATATCCTGCACCACAAGAGCAGCCCCGAACTGCCGGAGGACGAGCGCTACACGATCGACACCGCCGACGTCGCCGAGGTGTGGCGCCGCGGCAGCGTGGTGGCATCCTGGCTGCTGGACCTGACGGCGATCGCGCTGGCGGAGAACGCGACGCTGAGCAATTTCGTCGGCGGCGTGGCCGATAGCGGCGAGGGCCGCTGGACGGTC
This sequence comes from uncultured Alphaproteobacteria bacterium, assembly GCA_963792675.1. Taxonomy (GTDB): domain Bacteria; phylum Pseudomonadota; class Alphaproteobacteria; order Acetobacterales; family Acetobacteraceae; genus JBBROS01. The sequence continues at coordinate 923,832 of CAWBWT010000002.1, read as the reverse complement.
GAGGCAGCGGTCGAGGAAGCGGTGCCGGCGCCCGTGTTGTCCGCGAGCCTGTTCGCCCGCTTCCGCAGCCGGCGCGAGCACACCTTTGCGGATAAGCTGCTATCGGCAATGCGCGCGCAGTTCGGCGGGCACCAGGAAGCGAAGATCGAAAGCGATTGAAGGACGGCGTTCATCACCAATAAACACATCATCCCCGGACTTGATCCGGAGAACTCGTCCCGGTTGCTCCACCGCGGTCCCAACTGGGATGAGATGGCCGGATCAAGTCCGGCCACGACGTAGGGCGTTCGTTCGACCGGCAAGGAGACCATCGCGATGGACATGCAGACGCCGATGCCGGACCGACTGGGGGGCGCCCAGGGTCTCGCTCATGCGAAGAAGGCGCCGCCGACCACGCTGGTGATCTTCGGCGCCGGCGGCGACCTGACCCGGCGGCTGCTGATGCCGTCCTTGTACAACCTGCAGCTCGCCGGGTTGCTCGACGACAAGTTCGAGGTCATCGGCGTCGATCACCTCGACAGCACCGACGAGGCCTATCGGGCCACCCTGACCGGCGCAATGCAGGGCTTCGTCGGCAAGACCGGCGGCGAGAGCGACCTGTCCGGCCTGGACGAAAAAGCCTGGGGCGCCATCCGCGACCGCCTGCACTATCACACCGGCGATTTCGAGAGCGACGCCACCTACCAATCGCTGGAACAGCGGCTGCAGGGGAACGCGATCTTCTACCTGGCCGTGGCGGCACGGTTCTTCGGCCCGATCATCACCAAGCTCGCCGATAACGGCCTGATGGCCGAGAACGACAGCCGCTTCCGCCGGGTGGTGGTGGAAAAGCCGTTCGGCCACGACCTCGCCAGCGCCCGCGCGCTCAACAAGCTGATCCTGGACCGCATGAGCGAAGACCAGGTGTTCCGCATCGACCATTTCCTGGGCAAGGAAACGGTGCAGAACATCATGGCGCTGCGCTTCTCCAACGGCATCTTCGAGCCGCTATGGAACCGCTTCTACATCGACCACGTGCAGATCACCGCCGCGGAGACGGTCGGTGTCGAGGAGCGGGCGCGGTTCTACGAGCCGACCGGGGCGCTGCGCGACATGGTGCCGAACCACATGTTCCAACTGCTGGCGGTGACGGCGATGGAGCCGCCCAACGCCTTCGACGCCGACGCGGTGCGGGCCGAGAAGGCCAAGGTGATCGAGGCGATCAAGCCGTGGACGCCGATGCGGGTCGCCCGCGACACGGTGCGCGGCCAGTACACCGCCGGGATGCTGGGCGGCAAGCCGACCACCGGCTATCGCCAGGAAAAGGACGTCAATCCGACCAGCATCACCGAAACCTATGTCGCGATGCGGCTCAAGATCGACAATTTCCGCTGGGCCGGAGTGCCGTTCTACATCCGCACCGGCAAGCGCATGGCGGTGCGCCGCACGGAGATCGCGATCCACTTCAAGCAGGCGCCGTATGCGATGTTCCGCGATACGCCGGTCGAGCGGCTGACGCCCAACGTGATGGTGCTGCACATCCAGCCGAGCGAGGGGATCACCCTCAATCTCAGCGCCAAGGTGCCGGGGCCGAAGCTGGCGCTGGGCGGGGTGGCGATGGACTTCCGCTACAGCGATTACTTCCACGCGCCCAGCAGCACCGGCTACGAGACGCTGCTGTACGACGTGATGATGGGCGACGCGACCCTGTTCCAGCGCGCCGACATGGTCGAAGCGGGCTGGGCGGCGTCGCAGCCGCTGCTGGACGAGTGGGCGGCGGGGCACACCAAGGTGCAGTGGTACGAGGCCGGCAGCCACGGGCCGGAAGCGGCCGACCGCCTGCTCGACCGCGACGGCCGCCATTGGCTGCCGTTGCCGTGAGGGCGGCACGATGACCATCAAGCTCGTCGTCTCCGACGTGGACGGCACCATCGTGCAGCCGGACAAGTCGGTCTCCGCGGGCACGATCGCGGCCGCCGCACGGCTGCAGGCGGCCGGCGTGAAGCTCGCCATCGTCAGCGCCCGGCCGCCGCGCGGCATGGCCTACATCACCGAGACGCTGAAGCTGCAGGCGCCGTATGCCGGGTTCAACGGCGGCCTGCTGATCGGCCCCGACGGCGCCGCGGTCGAATGGAACCCGGCGCCGGCCGATCTGGTGCAAAAGGCGCTCGACCTGTTCGCGGCACGCGGCGTCGACGCCTGGTTGTTCACGAAAGACGAGTGGCTCGTTCGCGACCCCAAGGGCGTCTACGTGGACCACGAGCGGATCACGGTGCGCTTCAACGAGCGGGTGGTGCCGGACTACGCGCCCTATGTCAGCGAGGTCGGCAAGCTGGTCGGCGTCACCGACAATTTCGCGAAATTGGCCGAGGTCGAGCGCGAACTGCAGGGCATCGTCGGCGACGGCGCCTCGGCGCTGCGGTCGCAGAAATACTACCTCGACGTCACCCACAGGAACGCCAACAAGGGCCATGCGGTCGTTGCGCTGGCCGGGCATATGGGGCTCGACCTGTCGGAGGTGGCGGTGCTGGGCGACATGGTCAACGACATCCCGATGTTCCGCGTGGCCGGGTTCTCGGTGGCGATGGGCAACGGCTCGGACGAGGCGAAGGCGGCCGCCTCGGCCACCACCGGCGCCAACGACCATGAGGGCTGGGCGCAGGCGATCGACCACCTGATCCTGCCGAAGGCCGGCTGATGGACCTCGTCCGCCCCGACGCCGACAGCCTGGCCGCCGCCGCCGCCGAGTGGGTCGCGGCGACGCTCACCGCCCTGCCCGGCCGGCTCGCCGTCAGCCTGTCGGGCGGCTCCACCCCGAAGCGGCTGTACGAGGCGCTGGCGGCGGCGCCGTTGCTCGACCGCATGCCGTGGGACCGCATCCACTGGTTCTGGGGCGACGAGCGCTTCGTGCCGCCCGAAGACGCGCGCAGCAACACCTCGATGGTGCGGGCGGCGATGCTGGACCGTGCGCCGGTGCCGCCGGGGCACATCCATCCGGTGCCAACGGTCGGCATCTCGCCGGACGACGCGGCGCGCAGCTACGACGCGTTCCTGCGCACCTTCAAGGCGGAGCAGCCGGGGCGGCCGCTATTCGACCTCGTGCTGCTCGGCCTCGGCACCAACGGCCACACCGCGAGCCTGTTTCCCGGCGAGGCGGTGCTGGCGGAGCGGACCGCCTGGGCCGCCCCGGTGACGCCGCCCGGCGAGCCGACCCGCATCACGCTGACCTGGCCGCCGCTCGAGGACACGCGGCACGCCGTGTTCCTGGTGGCCGGCGCCGACAAGCGCGAGATGGTGGCCCGGACCCGCGCGCGCGACCTCGACGTGGTCGCCGCCCATTACAGCACGGCCGGTCAGCTGCACTGGTTCATGGACGAGGCCGCCGCCGCGTAGTCTACTCCCCTGCAGCGGCAACAAGACCGCGCACGCGATGGGAGATCGTCTCATGCACCGCATTACCCGCCGCGGCACAATCGGCCTCGGCGCCGGCCTGCTGGCCGGCAGCGCCCTGCCCGCCCGCGCCGCCATCACCGCCGCCGACGTGCCCGAACCGAAGCTCGCGATCGAGCCCGGCGCCCGGCTGCGGGTGCTGCGCCCGGCGAAGTTCGTCGACCCTGACGAGACGATCTTCACCGCCAACAGCAAGGCCTATTCCGACAAGACCGGGATCGAGGTCCGGGTCGATTACCTGGCCTGGGACAACATGCCGGTGCAAACCGCGGTTGCCGCCAACACCGGCGCCGGGCCGGACATCATCTGCGGCTTCGGCGCCGACCCGCACATCTATGCCGACAAGGTGGTGCCGCTCACCGATATCGCCGACTACCTGGGGCGCAAGTATGGCGGTTGGTACGACCTGGCGACGCTGTGCGGCCGGGCTTGGAAGAAGACGGACTGGATCGGCCTGCCGATGGGCGGCACCTCGGGCCCGGCGAACTACCGCATCTCGTGGTTGCGCGAGGCCGGGTTCGACAAGATCCCGAACGATCACGGCCAGTTCCTCGACCTGTGTCGCAAGCTCAAGGCGATCGGACATCCGTGCGGCTTTGCGCTCAGCCACGCGCCGGGAGACGCGCCCGCCTATGCGCAATGGCTGCTGTGGTCACACGGGGGCAAGCTGGTGGACGAGGAGGGCCGGCTCGCGCTCGACAGCAAGGAGACGCGGACGGCGCTCGATTACAGCCGCGCCATGCAGGAAACGATGGTGGCCGGAACGATGTCGTGGAACGGCTCGAGCAACAACCAGGCCTTTGCGGCCGGCCAGATCGGCCTGACCTCGAACGGCGTCAGCATCTACTACGCGGCGAAGAATTCGGGCGACCCGAAGCAGCAGGCGATCGCCGCCGACATGAACCATGCGGCGATGCCGTTCGGGGTCGCGACACGGGCGCCCAACACCTGCCTGGTGATGAACGGCATGGTGATGCGGCATTCGAAGTACCCGAACGCGGCGAAGGACTACCTGCGCTTCATGATGGAGGCGCCGCAGTACGACCCGTGGCTGACTGGCAGCCTCGGCTATTGGTCGCAGCCGTTGAAGGCGTATGCCGGCAGCGCGGTGTGGGACAGCGACCCGAAGCTCGCTTACTTCCGCACCGCGATGGATACGCCGTTCCACGACGGCTATGCCGGCGAGCTGAACGCGGCCGCCGGGTCGATCCAGGCGGATTGGATCCTGGTGGACATGTTCGCCCGGGTCGCCACCGGCGAGGCCACGCCGGAGGCCAGCCTGCGCACCGCGGTCCGCGCCGCTTCCCGCTACTACAAGGCTTAAGGAGTTCTCCCGATGCTGACCCAAGCACAGATCGACGAATACAACCGCGTCGGCGCCATCGTGGTGCCGGACGTGCTCTCGGTCGTCGAGCTGGCCGAGCTGCGCGCCGTCACCGAGCAGTTCGTCCGCGACGCGAGCCGGGTCACCGCGCACGACGCCGTCTACGACCTCGAGGACAGCCACACCCCGGCCGAGCCGCGGGTGCGGCGGATCAAGACGCCGCACAAGCACCACCCGGCTTACGGCAAGCTCGTCAGCCACCCCGGCATCGTCGCCGCGCTGACGCCGCTGATCGGGCCGGACATCCGGTTCGACACGGCCAAGCTGAACATGAAATCGGCCGGGTTCGGCGCCGCGGTGGAGTGGCACCAGGATTGGGCGTTCTACCCGCATACCAACGACGACCTGCTCGCGGTCGGCGTGATGATGGACGACATGGAGCTGGAGAACGGCCCGCTGCTGATCATTCCCGGCACCCATACCGGGCCGGTGTTCGACCATCACGCGGACGGCCGGTTTTGCGGCGCTATGGACCCGTCGAAGCGCGAGGTGGATTACGCGAGCGCGGTGCCGCTGACCGGGCGCGCCGGGTCGATCACGATCCATCACGTGCGGGCGGTGCACGGCTCGGCGCCGAACACCTCGGCCAAGGAGCGGCGGCTGCTGCTGTTCCAGTTCCGCGCCGCCGACGCTTGGCCGCTGCTGGGCTTCCCGGAGGGGATCGAGGCGTATGACGGGCTGATGGCGGCCGGGCACGCGGACAGCGTGGTGCCGCGCTTGGCGCCGGTTCCGGTGCGGCTGCCGCTGCCGCCGGCCGACCTCGCCGGGTCGATCTACGAGAACCAGAAAGGGCTCAAGAACAAGTTCTTTGCCGAACCGGCGCGGGTGATGGAGGCGGCGAAATAACCTGTGGCGCGGCCCGGCAAGCCTGCCGCCCGCAATCGTCACATCCGAGGGGCTGGCGTGCACGGGTGAGCCCGGTATCCTCGGTTCGATGAACGCCACCCTTCCCTCGGTCCTGGTCGTCATGGGCGTGTCCGGCTCAGGCAAGACCACCATTGCGGCGCTGCTCGCCGGCCGGCTCGGCTGGGAGTTCGTCGACGCCGACCATTTCCACTCGCCGGCCAACATCCGCAAGATGCATGGCGGCACGCCGCTCACCGACGAAGACCGCTGGCCCTGGCTCGCCACCATGGCGGCCTGGATCGAAGCGACGCGTGTCACCGGCCGACACGGTGTGCTGGCCTGCTCGGCGCTGAAGCGGGCGTATCGGCAGGTCCTGGTGGCCGGCCATGCCGACGTGCGGATCGTCTACCTGCGCGGCGACAAGGCGCTGATCACCAAGCGTCAGGAAGCGCGGCACCACCATTTCATGCCCGCCGCCCTGGTGGACAGCCAGTTCGCCACCCTCGAGGAGCCCGGCGCCGAGGAGCACCCGCTGACGGTGTCGGTGGCCCCGACCCCGCCCGAGATCGTGGCCAACATCGCCCGCCGCGTGCTTAACCCGGAGGCCAGCCCGTGAGCCAAGCCGTTGACGAGCTGAAGCGCCAGGTTGCCGAAGCCTCGTTGGCCGACGTGGAGGACGGCATGGTGCTGGGCCTCGGCACCGGTTCGACCGCCACGCTGATGGTGGACGCGCTCGGGCGCCGGGTTCGGGAGGGCTTGCGGATCGTCGGCATCCCGACGTCGGAGCGCACCGCCCGGCAGGCGGAAGCGCTCGGCATCAAGCTGGTCGATTTTGCCAGCCACCCCGCGATCGACCTGACGATCGACGGCGCCGACGAGGTGCACACCGGCACGCTCGATCTGATCAAGGGCCTCGGTGGCGCCTTGCTGCGGGAAAAGATCGTGGCGGCGGCCAGCCGGCGCATGACGGTGATCGTGGATGGCAGCAAGCTGGTGCCGACGCTGGGGACGGTTCGGCTGCCGGTCGAAACGGTGCGCTTCGGCTGGCAGGTCACGGCCGAGCGGCTGCGCAACGAGGGCGCCGACCCGGCGCTGCGCGGTGGCGTCGACAACCCGTTCCGCACCGATGGCGGCAATTTCATCCTCGACTGCGCCTTTCCGGCGATCGCCGACGCGGCCACGCTCGAATGCCGGCTGAAGGCAATCACCGGCGTCGTCGAGACGGGCCTGTTCATCGGCCTGGCGAGCACGGTCATCGCGGCTACGGCCGAGGGACTCAAGCGACTGGAGCGCGCATGAACGACACGTCGGCCACGCAGCAGGCGGCGCCGAAAGGTCCGCTGACCCTGACGCTCGACATCGGCGGCACCGGGCTCAAGGCCGGCGTGCTGGACGCCGATGGGCAAATCGTCGGAACCCGCGCCCGGGTCGAGACGCCGCAGCCATCGCCGCCCGACGCCGTCGTGCCGGCGCTGGTGGGCCTCGCCCATTGCCTCGGCGCCTTCGACCGGGTCTCGGTCGGCTTTCCCGGGGTGGTGCGCGGCACGAAGGTGGTGACCGCGCCCAACCTCGGGACGGCGGCCTGGGCAGGCTACGACCTCGGCGGCGTGTTGGAGGAGCGGCTCGGCCGGCCGGTGCGCCTGCTCAACGACGCGACCGTGCAGGGGCTGGGCGTCATCTCCGGGCAGGGCGTCGAGTGCGTGATCACGCTGGGAACCGGCTTCGGCTTCGCGCTGTATAAAGATGGCCGCCTGGCGCCGCATCTGGAGCTCAGCCAGCACATCTGCCGTGGCCGCCGCACCTACGACGAGTATCTCGGCGTCAAGGCGCTGAAGATGATCGGCAAGCAGCGCTGGCGCAACCGAGTGCGCAAGATGCTGGAGCAGCTGCGCGTGCTGGTGAACTGGGACACGCTCTACATCGGCGGCGGCGACGCTCGGCTGGTCGATTTCACCTTGCCGGCCGACATCCACATCGTCAGCAACGACGCCGGCATCACCGGTGGCGTCAGGCTGTGGGATGCCCGCCTGGACCCCGACTTCGCGGCCCATCCCGCTCTGCCGGCCGAGACGCAGCAGGGTTGAGGGGTGACGGCGCCGACGACATTTCACCTCGTTCGGCACGCCGCCCACGCTTTGCTCCCGCACGTGCTGGCCGGGCGGATGCCCGATGTTCCACTCAGCCCGGACGGGCAGGCGCAAGCCGTGGCGCTGGCCGACCGCTTTGCCGGCCAGGACATCGCCGCCGTGGCGACCAGCCCGGTCCAGCGGGCGCGCGAGACCGCGGCGCCGCTTGCCGCGCGGTTGACGCTGACCCCGGTGGCGGAGCCGGGTTTTGCCGAGATCGACTTCGGACGCTGGACGGGGCTGCGCTTCGACGCCCTCGACGGCGACCCTGCCTGGGAGGCCTGGAACCGGCTACGCAGCCTCGCGTGCTGCCCGGGGGGAGAGTCGATGCACGGCGCCCAGTCCCGCGCCTTGACCGCCCTCGACGGACTGCGGGCCAGCCATCGCGGAGGGGAAATCGTCGTGGTCAGCCACGCCGACATCATCAAGGCGCTGCTGGCCCCGGCACTGGGTCTATCGCTGGACCACCTGCACCGCTTACGCATCGACCCGGCCTCGGTCAGCACCCTCGTCGTGTTCGACACGGATGTGCGGGTCGACCGGGTGAATGGCTGACACGAAAAGGGCGGGACCCGATGGAGTCCCGCCCGAAGCAGCTTGGTTGAACCTGTGTGCGCCCGGCGTCAGACGCCTTCATCCGGCGCCCGCAGCAAGTAACCGGCGCCACGGATGCTGTGGATCAGCGCTCCGCCGCCCTCGTCGGACGGAAGCTTTTGGCGCAGGCTGAACACGAGCTGGTCGACGCTGCGGTCCTCGGGCCGCCACGGCCGCCGCAGCGCCGCCTCCGACAAGGCATCGCGCGACACCGCCTGGCCGTTTGCCGCCGCCAGCACTTCCAGCAGGGTGAACTCCGCCGAGGTGAGCTGCAGACGCTTGCCGTCCGCCATCGTCACCGTCCGCAGCAACACGTTGATCCGGATCGGCCCGATGCTGAACTGCTCGCGCGGACGCGGCGAGAGCTTCACCTCCTCGCGTCGGTTGACCCGGCGGTGCACGGCGCGGATGCGGGCAATCATCTCGCGCATCCGCGGCGGCTTGACGATGTAGTCGTCGGCGCCGAGTTCGAGCCCGACGATGCGGTCCGCCTCCTCACCCATGCCGCTGACGACGATGACGCCACAGGTCTTTTGTTCGGCGAACCAGCCGATCAGGTCGACGCCATTGGTATCGGGCAGCTCGAGATCGACCAGCACCACGTCGGGCTTGAAGCTCGCCTTGAGCGCCATGCCGCGCGCGCCGGTCGTGGCGCACGCGACGTTCATGCCCGACCGCTCGATGCTGCGGACCATCGCCTGCGCAACAGCTTCGTCATCCTCGATCAGCAAGACGCGCGGGTTGGCAAGAACACCGTCAGACTCAGGCTTTGAAACGTGCATCCGTCCTCTCCCGGGCGGTAACCATGACCTACTATTAGCAGAAAACAACGTCCGGCCAACATTTCGTGAGCAGTATAACCGTCAATTTCATATCAAACGAAGGCCACAAAATGTCATCGACACCGGCTAATACCGGAACAAAAACATATCGTTTTTGATAATTCGACTAATTTCTTCGAACCGATCTGTCACGCTGCATTTCGTGACCGGCATAAATCAAGGACTTAGCAGCCTTGACCAGATTAACACTCTATATTTTGCGATTACTGCCCGATTTTGAAGCGTGGCGCGCGTGGGCGAGTTCAGTGTGCTGGAAGCGACTGGAATCCACTGATCGCATCGTCGGCCTGCTGACCCTCGAGATCGGCCCGCAGCAGGCGGGCAGCCTCATCACGCCGGCCATCCATCGCCAGAACCGCCGCGAGATCGTGCCGCTCGCGCGGCGTGGCGTCCTGGCGCTCGCCGATCGGCCGCATGATCCGCACTGCCTCCGCCGCCTTGCCGGACATCGCCAGCGAGAGCGCGAGGTTGACCTGGGGCGCCCGCAGATCGGGCGAGGCGGCGATCGCCTCGCCATAGGCGACCTGCGCGTCGGCGTGCTTGCCTTGCAGGTCGCGGGCGATGCCGAGATTATTCAATACTTGGGCGTTGCGCGGATCATTATTGAGCGCGTCCAGGAACAGCGCTTCGGAGCGGGCCGGGTCGCTGCCGAGGTAGAGCCGACCGAGCCCCAGCTTGGCCGGAGCCGAGTTCGCGTCCACGGTCAACGCTTCCTGATAGGCGGACGTCGCCTCGGAGGTGCGCCCCATCGATGTCAGCGCATCGCCCCGGCACACCAGCAGCGGCGCCTCCTGCCCAAGCCGCGTCAACAGGCTGTTGCAGATATTCAGCGCCAAGTCGCTCGAGCCGCTCGCGAGTGCCACTCGCGCCGTTTCTAGGCTCGGAGCGCCGTTCAGGGTGGCGTCGATGCCCGCGCAACCGCTCAGAAGCGCGGCCGCGAGGAGCACTGCGAGGGCGGGCCGGCAGTTCCGGCGCTGTAAAGTTTCCATCACCGGCGGGTTCATACCCCGACCCAAGCGGACTTGGAAGCGTCTCGTGACTGACCGGCCCCAGCCGCGGCGACCGCGCCGTCCCGGACCATTCGCACCCGCCATGATCAGCTCAGGGCCTTGATGATCTGGATGCCCGCCGGGCCGCCCACAACCATGAACACCGTCGGCAGGATGAACACGATCATCGGCAGCGTCAGCAGCACCGGCAGCCGCGCCGCCCGTTCCTCAAAGCGGGTCAGCGACGCGGTGCGCATCTCGTTGGACAGGGTGCGCAACGAATCCGACAACGGCGTGCCGTACTGCATCGTCTGGATCAAGGTCGACGTGAGCCGCATCAGCGACTCGAGCCCGGTCCGCTTGCCCAGGTTCGTCAGCGCCTGCGAGCTGTCGGACATGATTTCCAGCTCCCGCACGGTGATCGCCAGCTCGTCGCACATGGCGGGATGGACGTTGCGCAGCTCGGCCGCGACCCGCGCCATCGCCGGCTCCAGGCTGAGCCCGGCTTGCGCGCAGATCACCATCAGGTCGAGCGCGTCCGACAAACCGGCTTCGATCTTCTTCAGCTGCGCCTGCCGCCGTCGGCTGATGACGTTGTCCGGCAGCACCAAGCCCAATATGCCAACCGCAGCCATGATCAGCATGCCGTTGGTCGTATGCGGGTCGACCACCAACCAGGCCAGCAAGGGCAACCCGAACAGCAGCACCAGCTTGCCGCCGACGAACAGCGGCAAGGCATTCGGGCCACGGAACCCGGCCACCGACAGGGTTTGCTGCAAGCCGGTCCGGGTCCGCCCCCGAACCAAGCCGCTATGCATGACCGCGCGGCCCACCTGCAGCAGAGCCTGTTGCGCCAGGACGGTGACGCTGGGGCCGCTCTTGACGCGCTCGGCGTCGCGCGGCGTGGGCCATGTGCCGCGGGCGGCATCGAACCGGGCGCCGACCTGGCCGTCCGCGTCGGACACGCGCAGCATCAGGAACGCGGCGATGATCAGCACCGCCGCGCTGAAGCCGGCAACGGCGAGGAGGAGGGTGACGCTCATACCGAAAGCGCCGAGCGAATGATCATCCGCATCGAGAACATGCCCATCAACAGAAACAGGATTGCCAAGCCGAGGATCGTGCGGCCGACCTCCTCGGTGACCAGCACGGACAGGTAGTTGGGGTCGACCACGTAGATGCCGGCGCTGCTCACCACCGGCAGCGCGCCCAGGATGTACGAGCTGGTCCGGGCCTCCGACGACAGCGCATGGCCGCGCGCCTGCATCGCCAGCCGCTTGCGGGTCACGTCGGCCAGCAGCTCGAGCGTTTCCGCCAACCCGCCGCCGGTCTGCGCCTGCAGGCTGAGCGCCGCGGCAAAGAAGCCGTATTCCGGCAGATTGTTCCGCGTCGCCATGTCGCGCAGCGCCACGTCCAACGCCGTGCCGATCGCGATCTCGTCGGCCAGCCGCTCGAACTCGGTCGAGGTCGGCAGCATGCTGTCACGCGCCACCGCCCGCAGCGCCGACGACACCGGCACGCCCACCCGGACCGCGCGCACGATCAGGCCGACCGCGTCGGGGAACTGACTGCGCAGCCGGCCCGTCCGCTTCGCCTCCATCGACTTGAACATGCTCCGGCTGACCACGAGGGTGCCGATCGGCATCAGCACCCAGGCCAGCCAACCCAGCAACCCGCTGGCCAACAGCACGGCAATCCGCCCGGCAACCAGCGACAGCAGCACGACGAACGGCCAGCCGAGCGTGTATTGGTCGGCCCGCGCGAACGAAAAGCCGAACAGCTTCGCCAATTGTTCTTTCAGCGACGTCTTCTTGCCCGCCTCGCGCTTGGTGATCGAGGGGGCGGCGACCACGACCTTCGGGCGGCCCGTCGCCGACACCTCGGCCAGCCGTCGCGCGAGCTCCTTGTCTTCCTTGCCGGTGCGCAGCAGAACCCATGCCGCGATCGCCGCCAAGGCGATCAGCATCGCGATCAGCAGCAGCAAACGTCCGTCATTCATCGTCAGTCACCCAGCTTGCCCTCGAGGGCGGCCATCCACTGGTCCTCGATGCCGAAATAGACCAGCCGCGACATGAAACTCGGCCGCGCCTTGCTGACCTTGTAGGCCCCGAACAGCTTGCCGTTCGTCCCCATGCCCTTGATCTCGAACTGGAAGATGTCGTTGAGGGTGATGACTTCGCCCTCCATCCCGCACACCTCGGTCACCTGAGTGATGCGGCGGCCGCCGTCGCGGTGCCGCTCCACCTGCACGATGAGGTTCACCGCCCCCGCGATCTGCTGCCTGATCGCCCGGCTCGGCAGGCCCATGTTGCCCATCTGCACCATGTTCTCGATGCGCGTCAGCGCGTCGCGCGTGGTGTTGGCGTGGATGGTGCTCATCGAACCGTCGTGGCCGGTGTTCATCGCCTGCAGCATGTCGAACGCTTCGCCGCCGCGCACCTCGCCGATGATGATGCGATCGGGCCGCATGCGGAGCGCGTTGCGGACGAGGTCGCGCTGGTTGATTTCGCCGCGGCCCTCGAGGCTGGCCGGCCGGGTCTCCAGCCGCACCACGTGCGGCTGCTGCAGCTGCAGCTCGGCGGCGTCCTCGACCGTCAGCACGCGCTCGTCGATCTCGATCAGCCGCGACATCGCGTTCATCAAGGTCGTCTTGCCCGAACCGGTGCCGCCCGAGATGATGACGTTCAGGCGGATTTTCGAGCCCAGTTCCAGGATGCGCGCCACTTGCGGCGTCAGCGCGCCGAACTCGACCAGTTTCGCGAAGTCGATCGACTTCTTGCTGAACTTACGGATCGAGACATACGGACCGTCCAGCGCCAAGGGCGGGAAGACGATGTTGACGCGGCTACCGTCCTTGAGGCGCGCATCGACCATCGGGCTGCTTTCGTCCACCCGCCGGCCGATCGCAACCGCGATCCGCTGGCAGATGTTGGACAGGTGGGCGGTGTCGCGGAAGACGACGTTGGACTGCACGACCTTGCCGAGCCGCTCGACGAAGATGCGGTTCGGCCCGTTGATCATGATGTCGTTGATCGTCTGGTCCTCGAGCAGGATCTCCAACGGCCCGAGCCCGATCATGTCGTGCACCAGCTCGATCGCGAGCTGCCGCTGCTCGCGCCCGTTGAGCTGCACCCGGCGCTGGGTGGCGAGCTCGCTGATCAGCCGCTCGACCTCGCGCTCCAGCCGCTCCGGCGTCAGCATCGCCACCGTGCTCGGCTCGAGCTGGGCCAGGCAGAGCTGGCGCAGCTCCGCGATCGATTCCGGCGGCGCGGTCGAGCGTGCCGATTCGACTTCGTCGTTGGCCGGGGTGGCCGGCGCGGGCTCGGCCGATCCTTCGGCGCGGCGGCGCCCGAACGCGATGGTCATTTCTTGCCGAACAGGCGGAAGCCCGCCTTCTTCTTGATGTCGAAGTCGGCCCCGGCCTCGCCGGCCGCATCCAGCAGCCGGCTGGCGGCCACCTGGTTCGAGAGTTCCTTGATGGCGGCCTGGAACGGCCCCCGGAGCGTCGTGGCCGGCTTGCCCAGCGTCGCCGCCTGGCCGACCACCTTCGGCAGGTCCGGGATGGTGATGTCCACCTTGGTTTGCAGCGCATCTTCGAATTGCCGCTTGTTGAGCGCGCCGGGCAGGCCTTGCCGGTTCAGCACGATGATCGGACGCCGTGTCTGCGCCGCCCCCGGGCGCATCGCCAGCAGGCGCAGCGCGTCGCGCACCGAAGCCAGGGTCGGATCCATCACCAGCACCCGCCGGTGCGCCAGCTCCAGCAGCTCGCGGTTCAGCGCCAGCGGCCGGAACGGCACGTCGGCAACGACGAAGTTGTAACGCCGCCGCAACGCCTCCGCCAACGCTTCCCCCGACCGCGGCGCATGATCCTGCGCGTCGCTCAGCGGCTCCTGCGTCGCCAGCACGTGCAGCCGGTCCGTCACCGGCTGCGCCGCCCGCTCGGCCAGCAGCGAGTCGATGCGTTCCGGCGTCTGCAGCGCCATGCTCAGGCCGCGACCCGGCGGCACGTTCAGCAGGAACGAGGTCACGCCGAAATGCAGGTCGCTGTCCAGCAGCACCGTATGCCGGCGTGCCGTCACGCCGAAGTACCAGGCCAGGTTGACCGCGATCGTGCTGGCGCCGACGCCGCCGCGCACACCCGTCACCGTCAGCAGCCGGCCGCCCATCGCCGCCTCGCCGGTCGGTGCCCGGCCTTGGGCGAGCGGTCCGAAATGCCGCGACACGCTTTCCGACGTCAGCGGCTTGGCCAGGTACTCCATCGCCCCGAAGCCGCGCGTGACCTCGCGATAGAAATCCAGGCCGGTCAGGTCGCCCGTCACCAGCACGCAGACGTTCGGCTCGACCACTTCGGCGAGATGCTCGAGCGAACCCAGCGGGCTTTCCTCGCCGCTCACGTCGACGATCAGCACGCGCGGGGTCGCCATCTTGCCCATGGCGGTGATCGCCGCGCGGATCCCGCCGCGGCGCGTCTCCACGCCGCCCGGCATCACGTCGGCCAAGCCGTCCTGCACCGCCGCTTCGGTCGCGGCGTCGCCTACGAAGGCGAGGCAGTTGGGGCGGTCGTGCCGCCCCTGCTCCAATGCGCCGGCGCCGGCCGGGGTGTCGTCCAGGGGCGGCATCAGTTGGGTCCTCCTGCAGGCGCTTGCGCCGCCGGGCCGGTCGACGAATCCTGGGAGCCGACGGCCGGCAGCGGCGTCAACTTGCCCGACCACAGCCGGGCCACCGGCGGCGTCGCCTCGACGCCGATCGTTCCCGCATCGCTCCGGCCACGGATCAGGTCGGTCGGCCGGTTCACCATCCGGGCCAGGTTGACCGCGTTGGCGCCGGTCGGCTGCCAGCGGGCCGGCTTGAGGTACGGATCGGTGTTGGCGCAGGCGGCCACGGCCAGCAGGACGGCCAGAACGGCGATGCGATGCATGACAGGTCCCCTCATTGGACGACGAACCCGGCCGCACCAGGGATCCGGATCGGCACCGCGGGCGGCGTCGCGCCGGTCTGGCGCAGCAGCAGGATCCGCTCGAGGTCGTTCGGCGGCGTGAACCCGTCATTCGGCGTCTTGAGCGACGCGGGGTCGTCGACCGGACGCACGATGTACGGAGTGACGAGGATCACCAGCTCGGTCTCGTTGCGCAGGAAGGCGGCCGAGCGGAACAGCGAGCCGATCATCGGCAGGTCGCCGAGGAACGGCAGCCCGTTGGTCTGCTGCGTCACGTTGTCCTGCAGCAACCCGGCGATCGCGAAGCTCTGCCCGCTGCCCAGCTCGACGCTGGTCTCGGCGCGGCGCACCAGCAGGCCGGGGATCGACAGCCCGGCGCCACCTGCAGTGCCCGACGACAGCCGCACCGCACCGGTGTCGGTCAGCTCGCTGACCTCGGGGGCGATATGCAGG
The DNA here is from genome assembly GCA_963792675.1 of uncultured Alphaproteobacteria bacterium. GTDB lineage: Bacteria > Pseudomonadota > Alphaproteobacteria > Acetobacterales > Acetobacteraceae > JBBROS01. Next base: position 908,233 of record CAWBWT010000002.1, on the reverse strand, counting down.
TTGATGCGCCCGTCGTTCATCACTGTCGGCACCACCGCGAGGCTAACGCCGTAGCGCTTGAACTCGACCGTGATCGTGCTGCCGCCGCCCGCGGCTGCCGCGGTCGCGACCGGGATCGGGAACTCGCCGCCGGCCAGGAAGCTGCCGGGTTGCCCGCTCATCACCGTCAGGTTCGGCTCGGCCAGCACCCGCACCAGGTTGTCCTGTGCCAGCGCGGAGACGACCGCACTGACGTCCTTGGTGCCGGCCTTCAGCAGGCCCGCTGCGGCGCTGCCGACCGACAAGCCGTTGGTCGCCGCCGCGGTTACCCCGAACCGGCCGAGGGCGCCCATGGCCTGCCAGTCGATCCCCAACGCCCGGGTCACGTTGCGCTGCATCTCGATCACCCGCACGCGCAGGTTGACCTGGATCGCCGACTGCACAGAAATCTGATTCTCGATCGCCTGTCCCTCGGGGAGGTACCACTTCACGATCGCCACCGCCCGCGCCGCATCGCCCGGCGAGCCGGCCGAGCCGGTCAGCAGCATGCCGCGCGGCTGGGCCGCCACCCGGATGCGCCCGTTCGGCACCAACCGGGCGACCAGCGCCTCGATCTCGGCCGAAACGAACGTGCTCGGCCGCACCAGCACTTCGAACTGGGTGACCACGTGGCCTTCCGCGTCCATCGCAGCGATGGTGGTGCGCCCGGCGCCGACGCCGAAGATGAACAGGCTGTTGGCGCTGGCCGGCCGCACCTCGGCCACTTTCGGATCGGCGACGAACACGTTGGCCGCCGGACCGGGCAGCGCGATGATCTTGCCGTTGCCCGATTCGAGCGAGAACGTTTGGCCGTGCGCACCTTCGTTGACCACCACCGGGCCGGCCGGCCGGCGCGGCGCCGGTGCGGTTCCGGGGGTGGGCCCAGGCGCGGTTCCGGGCGCGGTTCCGGGCGCGGTTCCGGGCGCTTGGGCGAAGACCGGTGCCGACAACAGCAGGCCGAGGCCGACCGTCGCAGGCAGGAGGGTCGCAGGCAGGAGGCGAAACACCGGGCGGCCCGGCTTGTGCGAGGAGAGCTGCATCAGAACTTGAATTCCTTGCCTTCGCCGGCGCCGGTGAACACCTTGACCGAGCTGACCACCGGCCTCGGCGTCCGCGAGTTGAGCGCGTTGCTCACGTCGCCCGCCCAGGTCGTTCCATCCTTGTCGTCGCTCGGCCCGCTTTCGGCGGAGCGCACCGCCAGTGACAGCTTGCCGAGCTTGGTCGCGATCTGAACCTGCTCGCCGCTGGCCGACGACACTTCCAGGGTGATCGTGCGGGCCGGCGAGTTGTCCATCACGCCCGACGCGCCCTGCACCATCTGCTGGTCGATCGCGATCACCCGCACATCGCGCAGCACGGTTTCGGCGGCGATCCGCTTGGCCGCGCTGGTGCCGCCTTCGTCCATGGTCTGGGTCAGGATCAGGTCCACCCGGTCGCCCGGCCAGATCAGCCCGGCCGCACCGCTGACGGCGTCGACCGCGATGGTGACGGCGCGGTAGCCGGGCCGCAGCACGGCCGACAGGAAGCCGTGGTCGCCGGGACGCAGCAGGTCGCCGTGGACGAACGCATCGCCCACCGCCATGGCCCGCCGCGTCATGGCGCCGACCAGGTTGCGGCGCACGTTCGCGTCGTCGGCCTGGATGAAGCCTTCCGGCAGCTTGTCCACCTCGATCTCGCGGACCGCCATGTCCTCCGCCTTCATCAACGCGCCCGGGCGCATCGGCTTGGCAGCGACCACCACGCGGGCCCGCTCGATCGGATTGGCGACCGCCGCTGCGACGGCGTCGTTGTGCGGCATCACCATCCAGATGATGGTGCCGAAGCCGGCCAGGCCGGACGCAATCAACGCCAACAGGGCGATGCGGATGATCATGTGGGGACCCCAAGCGACAACACGAAGCAGGCGCCGCTGGCGATCGCCACGGCGTAGGGCAGCGGACCGCCGCGGCGCAGCCGCCAGCGTTCGGCTTTGACGATGCGGTAAAGTAACGATGGCGGCCGGCCCGGCCGGGGCCGCGGCATCCGCCGGCGAGCCACGAGATACAACAGCGACAGGACGCTGCCGGAGATGGCCGTCGCCATGATCAGGTCGAGCACGAGGTTGGCCGGCACCAGCAAGGCGGCCGCGGCCAGCAGCTTCACGTCGCCGCCGCCCATCCAGCCGCGCCGCCACATCAACGCCGCGACGACGAACACGGCAAACGAGGTCAGCAGGGACAGGCCCAATCCGCGCATGCCGCCCTGTTCGAGGGAGGCCCGGGCGAGCTGGGTGACGAGGCCGCATGCTGCGATCAGCGCCGACATCCGGTTCGGCACGGTGCGGGCCATCACATCGTGGACCGCGGCGGCAACGAGCATGCCGAGGCCAGCGATGGCCCCGGCAGCACCGATGAGAACAATCAGGTTCGGCACGGTAGAACTATTCTGCGTTCAGGTGATTTGCGACGTTCTCGAACTCGTTCGACATGGCGTCGCCGAGCGTCTGGAACCCCACGAGCACGGCGAGCACGAGCACGCCCGCAATCAGCCCGTACTCGAGCGCAGTCACTCCGCGACGATCCGTTTTCAAGTAAAAGAAGTCACGAAGCATCGACTTAAACATTGCCAACCTCAACGTATTCGGCTTGCAGCCCGCGACGCGACCGGCCGGCATCGGCCGGCCGCTCGCGCACGAAGCGGTGTTAGGTGGCGTTCAGGTGGGTGGCGACGTTGTTGAACTGGGTCTGCATCTTGCCGCCCAGGAAGTTGAACCCGACGATCATGGTGATGACGAGCACGCCGGCGATGAGGCCGTACTCGAGGGCAGTCACGGCGCGCTTGTCGGTCTTCAGCTCGAGCCAGGTCTTCACGTACTCATACATCTGGTAAGTCCTTTACTTTCTCTGCCCACCCAGATCCCGCTGACTACTTTTTTTGTAATCACCGTCTGTGTGCAGGCAGACACTAGCGACTTTCATCTTTCATTTACCAATTGAGAAACGCCTGGAATTGTACCCGGGCCTGAAACAGTTTTTGACACGTTCCGGGGTTTTGCCGTGACTTGCCGCTTCTGCCGCGCACCGCCCGTCGGCACGTCGCGCGCAGGCGATCCGGCGGTTCAGCCGCGGGTGATGCGGATGATCGACGCGCCCTGGCCGGCCGCGCTCGGGGTCCAGATGCGCATGCCGCGCGCCGTCGCGGGCGGCGGCGACCACGTCACCACCCTGACCACGAAGGCTTTCGGCGCCGCGGGCGCGAGCGGCAGCAACGATGCAGCCGGCAAGCCATCGCGCGACCAGCCGGCCAGCACGCGATCGCGATACGGGTTGCCCCGCTCCGGATCCGCCGAGTGATAGGCCGCCACCGCCGCCTCCCAGCTCCCGGTCTTGGCCTGCAGCGAGACCAGGAAGCGCGCCGCGTAATCGGCATTGCTGGCCGGCTCGAACCCGTCCTCGAGGGTCGGGAACGCCGAAGGGTGATACATGAGGTTGACTTGGAAGCAGCCGACATCGATCGAGCTCACCCCGGATCGCTGCAACGCTTGCGTGGCCGACAGCGCGTCGGACCGGCTGTCGAACAGGTGGCCGCGGCCTTCCGCGTTGATCGTCCAGGGCCAGGGCGCGATCCGCCCGGTCGCCGGATCGCGACGGCCGCTTTCGACCCGGCCGATGGCGCCCAGCAACCCGGACGGCACGTCGTAGCGGCGCTCCGCGGCGGCCCCGGCCGCGTCGCACGCGCGGCTTGCCTCGAGGGCCGCCTCCTGCGCCGCCGCCGGCCGCACGCCGCCAGCGCCGGCCGCCAAGACGCCGAGGCCGAAGCCGACCAACCATGCCGGCAAGCGCGCAAGGAAGGCACGGCGGTGTGTGATCATGGCCGGGTTGTAGCCTCCCGAGCCCGGTCCTGCCTCTCGGCTAGGCGGACTAGTCCTTTTAGCCGAAGTGTATTCACCGTCGGCGCGATCCAATACTGGGTCCAGCTTGCCACGGGACAGCAATGACGTCTTCAACGACCCGGTCGACGCTGGGATCGCTCGCGCTGCCGGCCCTGGCCGCGGCCGGGCCTGCCATCGGCTATGGCCTGGACAGCGGCCAGGAGTTGTTCGGGCGCGGGCTGATCAACCCCGACAGCGCCATGCGCCTGGTCCGTCTCGAGGACATCGTCGCCGCCGGCGCCCCATTGCATGCCGTCATGCGCGACGGCTCCGGCGCCGGCAGCATCATGTCGTGGACCCACCTGCTGGACAGCCTGCTGCTGCTGCTCGCGGCGCCGTTGGCCCCCTGGACCGGCTGGCCGGCGGCGCTGCACGCGGCGGGGCTGGCCTGCGGTCCGCTGTCGATGGCGGCGCTCGGCGCAGCCGTGGCCTGGACGGCAGCGCCGTTGGCCGCTGCCGGCTGGCTCTGGCTCGGCGCATTCGCCGCCGGGATGGCCGCCTCGCTCGCCGGTTACGGCATGCTGGGGGTGGCCCACCACCACGTGCTGCTGGCCGTGGTCGCCACGATGGCCGCGGGCTGGTCGGTACGGCTGCTGCGCGGCCATGACCCGGTCGGCGGCGGCATAGCGCTGGGCTCCTGGAGCGCCTTCGGCCTTTGGCTCAGCCCGGAGGCGCTTCCATTCGCGCTGCTGGCCACGGGCGGGCTGTGGGCCGCCTGGTTCCTCGCCCCGGAGCGCCGGCTTGCGACCGCGCTCGAGGCGGCTGGCGCCACCCTGCTCGGGCTGGCGACGCTCGCCTGGCTGGCCGACCCGCCGGCCACCGGGTGGAGCGCGGTCGAGCTCGACCGCTTGTCGCTTCCGTTCATCGTGCTGGCCGCCGGTGTCGCCCTGACCGCCGCGGCCGCGCGTGCGACCGGGCGGCGGGCCGCGGCCGTCGGCGTCGGACTTGCATCCGGCCTGGCCTGGCTGGCGGCGTTCCCCGAAATCCTGCACGGCACGTCCGCCCTGATGCCGCCCGACCAGGCGCAAGCGTTCTTCGGGCGGATCCGCGAGATGCAACCGATCAGCAGCTTCGAAGGCGTCGCCGTCGAGCTGACACAAGGCCTGTTCGCCTTGTCGGCGCTCGTTGCGCTCACCGTCAGCCGCCGCGACCGGGCAACAGCCGCCTTGCTGGGCTACGCCGCCATCTGCGTCGCCGGGCTGCTGGCCTTGGCGTCGCTGCACCTCCGCTTCGCCGCCTACCCCAGCGCGGCCGGCGCCGTGCTGCTGCCGGTCGCGCTGACCGCCGTCGGCACGTCATGGCTTCCTTCGACGCTGCAGTCGCTGGCACGCACCGCGCTGGTGCTGATCATGATCGCCGCGCCCCGCTTTGCGCCGCTGGCCGCCAGCGCCGGAACCCGCGACGCCTCCCCGGCGCCCTGCCCGCTCAACGGCGCCGCCGACTTGCTGGCCGGGCACGCCGGCGCGATCGTCCTGGCCGGCATCAACGACACGCCGGACCTGCTGTATCGCACCCAGGTCCGCACCGTCGGCTCGCTCTACCACCGCAACCCCGAGGGCTTCATGCGGCTGCGTGCCGCATGGCGCAGCATTCCGGACGACGCGGCCGGCCCCACGCCCGAGCTGCTTGCCACGCAGGCAACCTTGGTGCTCGGGTGCCCCGGCGGCCCACGGTCGCCGATCATGGCCGGAACGCCGCAGACCACCCTGCTGGACCGGCTGATCGCCGACCGGCCGCCGTCCTGGCTGCACCGCCTGGCCGATGCCGGACCCGGCGGCTACGTGCTCTACGAGGTCCGCTGAGCCCAGGTCGACCGGTTAAGTTCCGGTCGGGAAGCAGGCCGTGGCGCTCAGGCTCACCGCGTCCAGGCCGGGGATGGCGCTCATCACCTGGCCCGTGCCGGACACGATCGACACTTGCACGTAATGGCCGGCGCTCACATTGCAGGTCTGGCCCGAGGCGGTCGTCACCGTGAGGTTCGGGATAATGCCGGACACGCCCCAACCGGCCAGGATGCCGGCCACAAAGCCAGCCGGGTCGGCGCAGCGGGACGAGCCGATCGCCACGCATCGCGCCGTCTGCGTGGCCGCCACCTGCATTGCGGAGCTGGCCCACAGCAGCATGCTGCCGACAGTGATGAACATCAGGATCGCCACCAGCCCCGCGCCGACGCCGGCGAATTCGAGCGACGTCACGCCGCGCCGATCCCGGCGCAGGCGCTGCAAAGCGGTCAATCGAAGGGCGGTCAGTTGAACCGCACCATGGCCCCGTCGGTCAGGACCGGAGCGAGCAGCCGGCTCATCCCGGGTGTCGCCGGGACCGGAGCGTAGGTGACGGCGATGGTGAGATAGGCGCTCGGCAGGGTGCCGTCGTCGCAGACGACCCCGCACGGTTCGGCCGCCGCCACCGCGGGCACGCCGGTGAGGCAATAGCAGGCCGGCGCGGTGACGGTGACGTTCGCGGCCGGCAGCGACAGCTTTTGCTGCACCACGATCCTGACGTCGGCCGTCGCGACGTTCGGGCCGACCAGCGCCGCATAGTGCGCCCCCGCTGCCACGGACGACGCCAGCATGCCTTTCGCCATGAACGTCAGGGCGTAATCGGCGGTGCCTCCCGCCAGCAGCAGCAGGACCGGGCTCGCGAGCGCGAACTCCACCGCCGCCACGCCGCGCCGGCCCCGTCGGAGCCGCGCCCATCCCAGCCGGGCAGGCCGCATCATTGCACCAGCCCCAGGGCGGCATAGTCGCCGAAGCTCTTGGCGTAATAGGAGTTGCATTTGGCGGCCATGCTGCTGTTGCCCTGGAGGGTGATGGCGGCCGCGATCACCTCCAGGCAGCCCGCCGCGCCGTTCTGCGGGCCGCCGTTGAAGGTCAGCGAGCCGTTCGGGTAGTAGACCACGCCGGTGACGGACGCGCCGGCGCTGCCGCCGAAGCTGGCGGCCGCGACGGAGTTGCCGGCGAACACGACCCCCGGAATGGCGCCGCCCGTTGCGCTGCCGTCGTTCGGCGCGGCCGCCAGCGTGATCGAGGCGCCGCCCGTCACGCTCATCGCCCCGGACGTCACCACCGTCACTCCGCGGCCGCTCAAGCTAGCCTGCGGCCCGAGGCTGATCGGCCCATTGACGATGTAGAGCCCGGGGGCGAGCGTCACCGCGCCCTTGATGTCCCAGCCCGAGTAGGTCCCGGGCGTCAACGGCTGCGCGCTGTTCGGGTTGACCGACACGGCCGTGCCGGCACCGGCCGCGAGGGTGTCGAACGCCCGCGCCACGGCCGGGGTCGCCGCGGCGACCGGATCGGGGATCGTGCCGCTGTTCGGGTGCTGTGTCCCCGAGATGCCGCCGCCGCCGATGCCGGCGCGCGCCCAGAGCGACGACGCCGTGATCGTGCCGTTGCCGCCGGTCCAGATGCCGGCATTCGACCGCACCCCGCATTCCGTCAACGTCAGGCTCGGGTTGTTCGCCAAGGTAACGCCGTTGCCGCCGGGTTCCAGCGCCAGCAAGCAGGCCTGCACGAACGACAGCTCCGCCCAGGCGGTGGCGCGGATCGTGGTCCCGCTGCTGCCGCCCCCGAACCCCGCCATCATCATCGGCAAGGATTGCAGCACCGTGACGCTGAGACCGACATTCGCACTGGTCCGCAGCCCGGCGCCGACGCTGACGGTGATCGTTCCGTCGGCCAGCGTCCGGGCCGCGCCGTCCCAGACCCGGGACGCACCGGCGCCGCCGCCGTTCAGCTCCGCGACCTGCGCCGCAGCGATGGCCGCCGCTTGCGCGTCCGGGTTGGCGGCGAAGGTGGTGGAGCCGGCCAGGGCCGCCAAGTCGGCGGTGAGCTGCAGCCGCTGGCGCACCGTCGACCAGCGGCTGACCTCGATCGCGGCGCCGACCGGGACCAGCAGCATCGGCATGACCGCCGCGGTCAGGGCGGCCACGGTGCCGGCCCGCTCGGCCATCATCCGCAGAATTGGACGGCGCGCGGCCGCACCGGCGCGCGGCCGGCAGCGGCTTCGGCGGTCATGGCGGATTTCGGCCGCCGAGGTCGTCACCGGGGTGCGTTCCTGGCCGCGGCGCAGCGTGAAGCACTCGAAACGGTGTGACGATCTGCCAAGACGATCTCCGGCATTCGCTGCAACACATACAGAAGCTTGTCTGTCGAAACAATTTCGCCGTCGCCGCTCAACCCCGGCGCCCAGCAAGAAATAGTTGCCGTCGATCAAGAACTCACAGCAACCGTGATGAGTTGCTTGCCCGCGAACCGTCCGGACGGCGCGTCTCGTTTGCTACGAAACGAGCGTGTGCGCCGGCGGCAGCAATCCGGCCCGGCACAACGCCTCGACCCGGTTGCGCGCACCCACCGCCCGGTAGACCGCAGCCAGGTGCACCTTGATCGTGGAGACGGCGAGATCGAGCGTGCGGGCGATGTCCTTGGTCGACCGCCCTTCCGCCATCAGCAGCAGCACGTCACGCTGCCGCCCGGTCAGGTGGCCGACCCGCACTGGCCCGGCACCGCGGGCCGGAGTCGTGTCCGCGCCCTGCGTTCCCGTCCCGACCAGCACGGCCGGCACATGGACATCGCCGGCCGCCACCGCCCGCACCGCCTCGACCAACTCCGCAGCACTTGCCGATTGCGCGACATAGCCGCGCGCTCCCGCCGCGAAGCACTGCACGATTCCGTCCCGCGTCCCGACCGGGGCGAGCACGATGGCGCGGACGTCCGGATGCCGCTCCCGCAGGGCGCGCCACGGCGCGGCCGGGCCCGGCAGGCCCGCCAGCGCCTCATTCAGCAGCAGCACGCAACCCGGCGACGCCGCCACCGCCGGCAGCGCATCCTGCAACGAGGCCACGCTCGGGCCATCGACGGGTAGCGCGGGCGAAAGCGCCCCCGATAGCAGCGCCACCAACGCTTCGCGCACCAGCGCCTGCGGCTCGATCACCAGCAAGCGCACGCTCATTGCGGCCCGCCCCGCATCGGTGCGGCGGGCGGACGCTGCGGTGCGCCGTTCGCCCGCATCCGCCCGAACGCCGCGCGGCGTGGGCGGCGGTTCGGTCTGGAAGTGGCATCCACGTGCTTGACCATGCTCCGTCCTATCGGGCGTCGGGCGCTGGCGCGGCAAGTCAGGAACATTCGCCAAAGGTCGTGTTTTGCCCGGACCATTCGCGAAGCGGGACAGCGCGGACAGAAATCGCGTATAGGTTGGAGTGAACGAGTGGGACGATGGCGTGGCCGCGCGATCGACCGGACCAATCGGCTGCGGGATCAGTGCCATGTTGGACAGGATCGACGAACGTCCGAGCGCGAACCCTGGCGCGCCTGCGGCCACCGAGCCGGACCTTCGGCGGGCCGGGGCCGCGGCCGTGTCCGAGTTCCTCCAGGTCGCCAGGCTGGCCGCGCGGCTGACCCGCAGCCCGGTTGCCGTGGTCTGCGGCCCGGGCTTGCAGCAAGCCTGGTCCGATCCGGCGTTGCGCCTGGCGCCGGACCAGCTCGAGCCGCTGACCGACATCGTCCGGCAGCTGGGCGGCCGGACCGCGACGACGGTGGTCCCGGACGCCACCCAGGATTCTCGTTTTTGGCACAATGGCGCTGTCGTCGGCGCGCCGGGTTTGCGGTTCATCGCCGCCGTGCCGCTGCTCGGCGCCAAGGGCGATGCGATCGGCGTGCTTTGCGTGATGGACGTGCGCCCGCGCGCACGATTGGCCGACGAGCACGACGACGCGCTCGGCGACCTCGCCACCCTGGCCGCGCGCATGCTGGAACGCAGCGCCGCCGCCGAAGCGCAGCTCCGTGCCCGCACCACCACCGCCCGCACCGAGCAGGTCGAGGCCGCCGTGATCCGCGCGCAATCGAGTGAGCTGGCGCTGGCCAGCATGCTGCATATGCTGTGCAAGCATCATGGCGCCACGGCCGGCTATGTCGGCAAGCTCGCCAGCTCGGCGCGGGCCATGCAGGAGATCAATCACTACCACGACGAATCGAAGCTGGGCGACTACTTCGCCCGCAACGCGACCCCCGCGGCGACGCCCGACAGCAGCCACGCTGCCGCCGCCATCCAGGCCGGCACCCCGCGGCTGATGGTGTTCGATCCGGACGACGTCCGCCCCGGCGCGGCCCATGCCCCGGCCCATGCCGCCGCCTACGCCGACGCGATCCGCAGCGGATTGCGCGCCGAGATCGTGCAGCCGCTGCATCTGCTCGACGAGAAGTTCGGCCTCGTGCTGATGTTCGACGCGGTCCGCGCCGACCTCGATGCCATCGCCGACGACGTCGCCGCCATCGCCCGCCATGTCCGCCCGGCGCTGTACCGCAAGGCCGCCGAACGGCGCATGCGCCTGCTCGGCACCGCGCTCGACCGCGCCAACGACGCCGTGCTCATCACCGAGGCCGGGCCGCTCGGCGCCGGCGGCCCGCGCATCGTCTACGCCAATGCCAGCTTCTGCCGCGAGAGCGGCCACACGCTCGACGGGATCATCGGCCAGCAGCACGGCATGCTGCACGGCCCCGACACCGACGGGGCCGCCGTCACCCGGCTGCGGCAGGAGATGCGGCGCTGGAAGCCGGCCCGCGCCGAGCTGCTGAACTACCGCAAGGACGGCACGCAGTTCTGGGCCGAAATGGACCTCACGCCCATCACCGACGACGCCGGCCTGCCGACCCATTGGGTCAGCATCCAACGCGACGTCACCGCCCGCCGCGCCGCCGAAGCGGCCCAGCGCCGCCACGAAGCGTCGTTCCGCATGCTGTTCCAGGACAACCCGCTGCCGATGGTGGTGATGGAGCCCGGCACGCACCGCTTCATCGAGGTCAACGACGCCGCCATCGCCCAATATGGCTGGTCGCGCGACGCCTTCCTCGACAAGGCCCTCGCCGACCTCGACCCCAGCGGCAGCCAGGCCGTCGCCGAGGCGCTCCTGGCCGGTGCCCTGAGCGGCAGCGCCTCGACCACCCACATGCGCGCCAACGGCAGCGTGCTCGAAGTGCGCGCCTTCGTGCACGAGACCTTCTACCAGGGCCGTGACGCCGTGCTGGCGGTGCTGTGGGACGTGACCGATCTCGAGGCGGCGCGGCGTGACATGCACCATGCCAACGAGATGCTGCGCGAGCGCACCTTGCAGCTGCACGCCCGCACGGAGGAGCTCGGCGAGGCGCAGCGCCTGGCGCGGCTCGGCACCTGGCGCGTGTCGGTGGACCAGCAGCAGGTGAGCTGGTCGAAGGAGATGTACGAGTTGATGGGGCTGCCGCGCGAGTTGGTCGGCCTCAGCCTTGAGGGCCTGCTGCGCCGCATCCATCCCGAGGACTCCGAACTCGTCCGCAACGCCTTGGCCATCGCGACCCGCGACCGGGTGTCGCGCAACTTCGAGTACCGGGTCGTGCTGCCCGAGGACCAGATCCGCCATCTGCGCGCCGAGATCCGTCCCGAAGTCGATGCGCAGGGCCGGGTCACGGAGCTGTTCGGCTACAGCCAGGACATCAGCGACCGCAAGCGAGCCGAAGCGGCGCTGCTGCGCAACGAGAGCCTGCGGGCGCTCGGCCAGCTCACCGGCGGCGTCGCCCACGACTTCAACAACCTGCTGACGGTGGTGATCCTCAACCTCGAGGAAGCGCAGGAGATCCTGGAGCCCAAGCACGAGCTGCAGGAGATCCTCGCCCCCGCGCTGCACGCCGCCGTGCGCGGCGCCGAGCTCACCAGCCAGCTGCTGTCCTACGCGCGGCGCGCGACCCTGCGCCCGGAGCGGGTCCGGCCCGACGAGTTCTTCGGCGCCCTGCGGCCGTTGCTGAACCGCGTGCTCGGCGAGCGCTTCGAGCTGCAGGTGCTGCTGCGCCACAACGGCGGCAGCGCGATGGTCGACCCGGCGCAGCTCGACAGCGCGATCATGAACCTGGTCATCAACGCCCGCGACGCGACGCCGCAGGGCGGCACCATCGTGCTCGAAACCAAGTCGGTGACGCTTGCCGCCGACAGCCCGGGCTTCCAAGACGAGGTCGTGCCGGGGCGCTACGTGGTGATCTCGGTCGCCGACCGCGGCGAGGGCATCCCGCCCCATTTGCTGTCCCGCGTGTTCGAGCCGTTCTTCACCACCAAGGCGGTCGGTAAGGGCAGCGGCATGGGCCTCAGCATGGTCTACGGCTTTGCCCGCCAGTCCGGCGGCCACGTCACGCTCGACAGCACGCCAGGCAAAGGCACCACGGTCCGGCTGTTCCTGCCGGTCGCGTCCGGCCCCGGCGAGGACGCCGTCGCCGACGAGGCGACCTCCAGCGAGTGGTCCGCCAACGGCCTGCGTGCGCTGGTGGTCGAGGACCAGGAAAGCGTGCTGCGCACCGTGACCCGCATGCTGAAGGCGCTCGGCTTCACCGTGACCGCCGCCACGTCGGCCGACGCGGCGGTCAAGATGCTGGACGGGGTCGAACCGTTCGACCTGCTGTTCACCGACATCGTGCTGCCCGGGGCGCTGGACGGGGTCGGCTTGGCCGAGGACGTGCGCGACCGCTTCCCGACCACCCGTATCCTGCTGACGTCCGGCTTCACCGAGCACAGCCTGTCGGCCGCCGACATGAACTCGCCCGAGATCGATTTCCTGATGAAGCCCTACAAGCGGCAGGATCTGCAGGCGAAGTTCAGCAGCATGTTCCCACGCGGCGGCTGAGCGCGCTAAGCTTCCCCGAAACAATCGGGGGGATGCTGCCATGCTTGCCAGACGTCGTTTTGCCACCTGCGCCTTATGCGCCGCCGGGGGCGTGCTTGCGTCGGCCGTCGGCGTGCGCGCCCAGGCGCCCGGCTTCAGCCGCACCGTGCTGAACCGGAGCGAGACTCCCGGTGACACCATGGTCACGCTGCAGGTGTTGGTGGAGATCGACCCCAACTTCGTCGTCGCCCGCCACACCCATCCCGGTACCGAAACCGGCTACTTCGTCGAGGGCGGCGGCATTTTCGGCATGCAGGGCCAGGCCGACCGGGCCATGAAGCCCGGCGACGCGTTCCAGGTGCCGACCGCAACGCCGCACTTCGTCAAGAACGGCCCGGCCAAGACCCGCGTGCTGTCGGTTTACGTGGTGGACAAGGACAAGCCGCTCGCCACCCCCGCGCCGGAGTAGCCCACCCGCATCCCGGTTGACCGCAGGCCGCCCCGCCCCTAAGCCGCGCGGCATGCGTTCGGCCTGGCCCCGCCTTTACGTGTTCGTGGCGGCGCCGGTGCTGCTGTTCCTGGCGCTGATGTTCCCGCTCGGCGAGCCGCCCGACGAGGCCACCCAACTCGCCCGCGCCGCTTCGGTGCTGCGCGCGCAGCCGGTCGGCCGTCGCGTTCAGCTCCCGCATCCCGTCGACGGCGCGCCGGTGACCGTCGCCGGCGTCGACATCAACCCGGGCTTCCTGGCGCCGCTGCATGCGCCCGTGCCCTCGTCCGACGCCGCGCACAAGCCGTTCACCCTTCCGCAGCTCGAAGGCGCATGGCGTCAGACCTGGCCGGTCGGGCGCGTGTTCGTCGAAGCGTCGAACACCGCCAGCTACCTGCCGATGTTCTACATTCCCACCGCGGTCGGCCTCGGCGCGGCGCGGCTGCTCGGCGCCCGACCGATGCCGGCCGACCTTGCCGGGCGGCTCGCCGGCGCCCTGTTCTGCCTCGGCGCCGGCGCCTTGGCGTTGCGGCTCGCCCGCCGCGGCCAGGCCGCGTTGTTCGCGGTGCTGACCCTGCCGATGACGTTGCATCTGTCGGCCGCGATCAACCAGGACGGCCCGCTGATCGCCGCCGCCGTGCTCGCCGCCGCCTTGTTCACCCGCCCCGACCGGCGCTCCTATTGGGCCGGGGTCGCGGCGCTGGCCTGCGTGTGCGCGGCCAAGCCGTCCTACCTGCCATTGGCCGGTGTTGCCCTGCTGCCTCTCGGCGGCGGCTCGTGGAGCGTGCGGCAGCATGGGGTCGGCGCCGCGGTGGTCGTCGGCTGCACCCTGACCTGGGCTGCGGTCGCTGCGATTTGGGCGGCGGTGCCGTTCTGGCGCCCGCCCTATCATCCCGGCCCGCTCTGGCCGGGCGACCCCGCGATCCTGTTCCGCACCACCGACCCGGCCGCGCAGCTACAAACGTTGCTGCACCATCCACTCGCCACCCTGTCGCTGCCATTCACCACGTTGTATGGCGATTGGGGGCTGATGCTCCCCGCCGCCGTCGGCGCGCTCGGGCCGCTCGACTTCGCCTTGCCCCACTGGCTGTATCAGACCTGGTACTTCGCTTTGGCCGCCACGGGCGCCGGTATGCTGCTCGGCCTGCTCATGCCTCCCGGCAATCGCCCGCCGCGCTGGGCCAGCGCTGCGGCGGGGTTCGCCGTGCTGGCAGCCTGCTACGGCGTCTTCCTGCTGCAATATTTCGCCTGGACCGCCGTCGGCGCCGACCACGTCGAAGGCGTTCAGGGCCGTTACGTGCTGCCCTTGCTGGCGATCCTGGCTGGCGCCTGGCCCGGTCCTGGCGGCTGGGCCGGCCGCCTGCTGGCCGCGCCCGTGATCGTTGCCAGCCTGCTGGGCGCCGCCGCCCTGCCGCTGCTGACGGTGTGGCGGTTCTACCTGCACTGACCTGTACGTGGTCAGTACGTGGCCCGGCCGCCGGTCACGTCGAACACCGCCCCGGTGCTGAACGAACATTCCTCGGTCGCCAGCCAGCAGGCCAGCGCCGCGATCTCCTCGACCTGCACGAACCGGCCCATCGGGATCTTGGACAGCATGTAGTCGATCTGCGCCTCGGTCATCTGCAGGAAGATGTCCGTCTTGGCCGCTGCCGGCGTCACCGCATTGACCAGAACGCCCTTGCCCGCCAATTCCTTGCCGAGCGATTTCGTCAGCGCGATCAACCCCGCCTTGCTGGCCGAGTAATGGCTCGCATTCGGGTTGCCTTCCTTGCCGGCGACGCTGGCGATGTTGACCACCCGCCCGTAGCCGGCCGCGATCATCCCCGGCAGCACCGCCGCGCACGTCAGCATCGGCCCGACTAGGTTCACGTCCACCACCCGCCGCCACTGCTCGACCGGCAGTTCCCAGGTGGGCGCGTTGCCGCCGGTGATGCCGGCATTGTTGACCAGGATGTCGATCTTGCCGTGCCGGGCCACGGTCGCCGCCGCCGCCGCGCGCACCGCCGCCTCGTCGGTCAAGTCCAGCGCATGCGTGCTGACCGGCAGCCCCATCGCCTCCATTGCCGCCGCGTCCATGTCCCACACCGCGACTTGGGCGCCCGAGGCCAGCATCCGTTCGACGATGGCTCGGCCGATCCCGCGCGCGCCGCCCGTCACGACCGCAACGCGGCCCTGCATGTCGAGCTGGTTCATCCGTGTTCCTTTTCGCCGCCCAAACCGTCTGCGGGCGCCGGCCGCGCTTCGTCGGAAGCGGGGCCGTCCGCAAGTCGCACGGTCAGCCGCGCCACCTGCCGCGCCGCCGCCAGGGTCGCCTCGAGCGCGCGCGCCCGGACCGCATCACCCTCCTGCTTGTCACCCTCCAGCACGCCGTGGCCGAGCCGCTCCAGCACCTCGCGGAACTCCGCCTGCTGCGGCTCGGTCATGTGTGCGACCCCCAGCCGGAACTCCGCCTTGTCGGCCGACGCCTCGCCCGCCAGGTCGTGCTGGTTGGCGAAAAAGAACATCAGCCGACCGTCGCGCCGGTGCACGGGGGAGATGAACAGCAGGTTCCAGAATTTCGAGCCGTCGCGCCGGTAGTTCACCAGCCACTGCACGCAGCCCTGGCCGCCTCGCAGGCAGGCGCCCATCTCCGCCACCGTGTCGCGGTCGGTTCCGGGTCCTTGCAGGAAGCGGCAGTTGCGGCCGACGATCTCAGACTCGGCATAGCCCGAAAGCGTCTCGAACGCCTTGTTGACCGCGACCACCGGGTTATCCGGCTGGTTCGGGTCGCTCAGGATCATCGGCTCATCGCTGTGGCGCATCGCCAGCAGCAGGCCCACGTGCATCAATCGGTCGGCCGCCGCGCTATCGAGCTCCATGGCGGCGACGCTACCGCGTCCCGCATCGCCCGTCACCCGGGATGAAAATGCGCGTAGATGCGACGCGCCGTTTCCCGGTTGATCCCCGGCGCGTTCTCGAGATCGACCAGCCCTGCCTGCTTGACGCCCCGCGCACTGCCGAAATGGTTCAGCAGCGCCCGCTTGCGTGCCGTGCCCACCCCCGGCACCTCGTCGAGCTCGCTCGTCACCAGCCCCTTGCTGCGGCCCGCTCGGTGCGTGGTGATGGCGAAGCGGTGCGTCTCGTCGCGCACCCGCTGCAGGTAATACAGCACCGGGTCGCGTGGCGGCAGCTGGAACGGCTCGCGCCCGTCCATGTGGAACCACTCGCGCCCGGCGTCGCGGTCCGGCCCCTTGGCGATCGCCACCACCGGGATCTGGTGCATGCCGAGGTCCTGCATGATGCCGCGCACCGCGCTCAACTGCCCGGCGCCGCCGTCGATCAGCAGCAGGTCCGGAATAGCCGGTGCCGGCCCCTCGCCCGCCTCGCTCGCCGCCTGCTCCCGCAACGCCCGGCCGAACCGCCGCTCCAGCACCTCGCGCATCATGGCGAAGTCGTCGCCGGGCGCGATCGGGCCACGGATCGAGTACTTGCGATAGGCGTTTTTGGTGAACCCCTCCGGCCCCGCGACCACCATCACTCCGTAGGCGTTGGCCCCCATGATGTGGCTGTTGTCATAGCACTCGATCCGGTCCGGGGGCCCGGACAGGCCGAACTCCTGGGCCACCCCTTCGAGCAGCTTCGCCTGGCCGGCGGACTCGGCCATCCGACGTTCCAGTGCTTCGCGCGCATTGGTCTCCGCATGCAGCACCACGGCCCGCTTCTCGCCGCGCACGGGCACCGACAGCTCCACCTTGCGCGCGGCCTTCAAGCTCAGCGCTTCCGCCAGCAACTCCTGTTCGGGCAGCGGGACATTCAGCAGGATAGCCGGCGGCGGCGGCTTGTCGTCGTAGAACTGCGCCAGGAACGCCGCCAGCACGGCGTCGGCGTCCTCGTCCTTGGTGTGGGTCGGGAAGAACGCCCGGTTGCCGTTGTTGCGGCCGCCGCGGATGAAGAACACCTGCACGCAGGTCTGGCCGCCGATCTGATGCGCCGCGATCACGTCGGCTTCGGCGAGGCTGGCCGGGTTGATCACCGCGGTGCCCTGCACGTGCGTCAGGCCGCGGATGCGGTCGCGCACCGCGGCCGCCCGCTCGTACTCCATCGCTTCGGCCGCCCGCTCCATCTCGGCCGCCAGCTCCCGCTGCACCGTGCTCGCCTTGCCGCCCAGGAACGCCCGCGCCTGGTCCACCAGGTGGCCGTACTCCTCGGCGCCAATCCGGCCCGCGCAGGGCCCGCTGCAGCGCTTGATCTGGAACAGCAGGCAGGGCCGGCTGCGGTTGGCGAATACCGTGTCCTGGCACGAGCGCAGCAGGAACACGCGCTGCATCGCGGTCACCGTCTGGTTCACCGCCCAGGCGCTCGCGAACGGCCCGTAATAGCTGCCCTTGCGCGTCCGCGCGCCGCGATGCTTGGTGATCTGCGGGAACGGATGATCCTCCGTCAGCATCAGCCACGGATAGCTCTTGTCGTCGCGCAGCACGATATTGAACCGCGGCTTCAGCCGCTTGATCAGGTTCGCCTCGAGCAGCAAGGCTTCGGCCTCGGTATGCGTCGTGACGATCTCCATGCTGATCGTCTCGGACACCATCCGCCGCAGCCGCTCCGGCAGCCGCGTCACCTGGGTGTAGTTGACCACCCGCTTCTTCAGGCTGCGCGCCTTGCCGACATAGAGCGCCTCGCCCCTCGCATCGAGCATCCGGTACACGCCGGGACTTTGCGGCATCGTCGCCAGCGCCCGTTCGATCACCGCCACCCCGTGGGCGATCGAGACGGGCCGCTCCGGCGCGGCGGTCGAGGATCCTGCTGGTCCATGAAGCGGTGTTGATTAGGCCCTTACCGCCGGTTTGCTCAAGGCCCGTGCGAACCGCAGAGCGGCGAATTGGCGGCGAGCGTTATCCCCCGAAGCTGTGGAAAACCTTGTGGGCAACCTTGCCCGAGGTTGGTCCGGCTGCTGCTTTTCCTGCCTTTGTGACGATTTGCCACATTACCGGGCACGCCAGACTAAGTTACTGATATTCAACGATTAGCTGTTAAACCACTGATGTCTGCTTCAAGTTGGACACGCATCTGATTGCAAAGTCAGCGAGTCAAGCCGCCGTGGTGGACGCTTTGCAGCGTTCCACCTCGACGCCCACCGCTCCCACATCGGCGAACACGTCGAGCTTCTCGACCCGCACCCGCACCCGCAGCACCCGGGCATCGGTGTCGAGGCAGGCCTGCGCCATCCGCTCGGCCAGCGTTTCCACCAGCTTGGTATGGCCGGCCACGGCGATCGCCCGGACCCGTTCCACCACCCGCTCGTAGTTGACCACCCGCTCGAGCCGGTCCTGCCCTTCGCCGCTTTCCTGCACCGCCAAGTCGACGTTGACCCGCACCCGCTGCCGGCCGTTCTGCTCGTGCGGATCGACCCCGATCGAGGCTTGCAGCATCATGTCGCGCACGAACACGTGGCGCACGCCCGGTCCGACCAGCACCGTCATTCCTCGGCGCCGCCGCTGCCGGCCGGCGACCATTGCAGGTGCTGGCCGCCATCCAGCGCCAGCATCTGCCCCGTCACCGACGGCAGACGCAGCAGCGCCAGCGCCGCCGCGACGACCTCGTCCGGGCCGGTGCCGTGCCCGAGCGGCACCGACGCGCTTTGCCGGTCGAATTGCGCCTGGCTTTGCCGCGGGCTCGGCAACGCCGGGCCGGGCCCGATCGCGTTTACCCGGATGCGCGGCGCCAGCGCCAGCGCCATCTGCTGCGTCAGCGACCACAGCGCCGCCTTCGACACGGTGTAGGACACGAAATGCGGCGTCAGCGACCAGACCCGCTGGTCGAGCAAGTTCAGCACGACGCCCTCCGCTTCAGCCGGCAATGCACGGGCCAAACGCCTGCATCAGCACGAACGGCGCCCGCAGGTTCGGTTCCAGGTGGCGGTCCCAGCTTTCCCGCGTCGCGTCGTCCCATTCGTCCCGCTCGAAGGTGCTGGCATTGTTGACCAGCACGCCGACCGGCCCGAGTGCCGCCGCCGCATCCGGGCATCAGCCGCACCACGTCCTGCTCGTGCCGCAAGTCGGCCCGCAGCACGCAAGCGCGCCGGCCGAGCGCGCGGACGTGGCTCGCAACCGCCTCGGCCGCCTCCGTGCTGCGCATGGCAATGGACCGCGATCGAGAATCCGGCTGTCCGCCAGCCCCTCGGCGATCGCGCGTCCGAGGCGCTGCCCGGCGCCGGTCACGAGCGCCACGCGAGGAATTGACGCCGGAATGCAATGGGGTGGCTCCGTCATGCGTGGCTCCCTACGGCGCCCCGCCCGGCCGCGTAAAGCCGGCCAGGCTTGTTGCTTTCGGGACACGAGTTTGCTCCTCTCGGCCCGGAGGGGGCTGTCCGGCTTCCGGCCTGGAGGCCCGAGTGCTACAACGACCGTGACATGGCTGTGACAGGCGCCCTGGACCACTCGGACGACTCGGCGCCGCGACGATGGCCGGTCCGCCTCATCATGGTCGGCATCGTCTTCGCCCTGGTTCTGCCGGGCCTGCTGTTCTGCGGCGTGCTGATCCAGCAGATCGCCAGCACCGAGCGCACCCGCTCGCTGGAAGCCGCACAAGCGACGGCCCAGCGCACGGCCGACACGCTCGACCGTGAGGTGAGCAACCTGACGGCCGCCTTGGTGGCGCTCGGCACGTCGCCGGCGCTCGACACCGGCGACACCGACGCGTTCGATATCCAGGCACGGGCAGTCTCCCACGCGCTCGGCTTCGGCATCGTGCTGGCCGACCCGAGCGGGCAGCAGATCGTTAACACCGCCGCTCCCGGCGGCAGCGCGCTGCCGCAAATGGGCAGCATCGAGACCGTCCGCCGCGTGGTCGAAATGGAAACCCCGACCGTTTCCGGCCTGTTCCTGTCCCGCGTCAACCAGGCGCCCTCGCTGGCGATCGGCGTGCCGGTCAAGCGCGAGGGAACGCTCCGCTACGTGCTGGCGATCAACGTCCGGCCGAACGGCATTTACGAAATCCTGCGGCAGCAGAACCTGCCGAAGGCGTGGGTCGCCACCGTCGTGGACGCCAACCACCGCATCTTCGCCCGAACCGTCGACCCGGCCCGCTTCGTCGGACAGCCCGCCCCCGAGGAGTTCCGCACTCACGCCGACCTCGACCACGCCGAGTGGATCGGGACCACGGTCGAAGGCAGCTCGGTGCTCGTCGCCATGCAGCGGCAGCGCCTGGCCGACTGGCGCGTCGGCGTCGGCGTGCCGCTCTCGGTGGTCGAGGCGCCGCTGCGCCGGACCGTGACGCTGCTCGCGGTCGCCGGCCTTGTCACCCTGATGATGGCCTGCCTGCTGGCCTGGTTCCTGGCCGGCAGCGTCGCCGGGCCGCTGCAGCGCCTCGCACAGGCCGGCGACGCGCTCGTCCGCGGCGAGCAGGTGCGCGGGGTGCGCTCCTCGATCGCCGAGGTCGACGCCGTATCGCGCGCCCTGGTCCAGGCGACACGCGACCTGCGCAGCCGGGCCGAGGCGCTGGCCGCCGAACGCTCCCAGCTCGCCACCGTGATCGAGACCGTCCCGGTCGGCCTCGTGATCGCCGAGGCCCCGGACGGACGCATCGTCAGCGGCAACAACGAGGTCGAGCGCATGCTCCGCCAGCCGCTTCGGCCCGGCGAAACCATCGCCGGCTATGGCGAGTGGACCGCCTACGGCCCCGATGGCAGCCTCGTCGCGGCCTCGGACTACCCGTTGGCCCGGGTGCTGCGCGGCGAGCCGCATGCCGAGCTGCAATGCCTGTATCAGCGGGGCGACGGCACCCGGATCTGGATCGACATCGTCGGCGCGCCGCTTCGCGACAGCGACGGAACCGTGACCGGCGGCATCGTCGCCCTGCGCGACATCGACGACGCCGTGCGCGCCCGGGAAGCCGAAGCCCGTTTCGCCGACCATCTCGAGACGCAGGTGGCCGAGCGCACCGCCGCCTTGCGCGACGCCAACCAGCGGCTGCGCGACGAGATGACTGCCCGCGCCGAGGCCGAGGATCAGCTGCGCCAGTCGCAGAAGATGGAGGCCGTCGGCCAGCTCACCGGCGGCATCGCCCACGACTTCAACAACCTGCTCACCATCATCATGGGCAGCCTCGACCTGCTGCGGCGCC
The DNA here is from genome assembly GCA_963792675.1 of uncultured Alphaproteobacteria bacterium. Lineage (GTDB taxonomy): Bacteria > Pseudomonadota > Alphaproteobacteria > Acetobacterales > Acetobacteraceae > JBBROS01. The sequence goes on along the minus strand of CAWBWT010000002.1, from coordinate 887,104 downwards.
GGGCCACCGAGGAGCGCGCGATCCGGCCTGCTGGACAATGCGCTGGACGGCGACCACGCGGGCGGCCACCCTGACCGCGCGGCTGCTCGCCTTCTCGCGCCGCCAGCCGCTGCTGCCGCAGCCGCTGGACGCCAATCAGCCTGGTCGCCGGCATGTCCGACCTGCTGCACCGCACCTTGGGCGAGGCGGTCCAGGTCGAGACCGTGCTCGCCGAGCACCTGTGGCAGATCCTGGCCGACCCGAACCAGCTCGAGAACGCCCTGCTCAACCTTGCCGTGAACGGGCGCGACGCCATGGCCGCGACCCCGGACGGCGGCGGTCGGCTGTTGATCGAGACCACCAACACGACGCTCGGGCCCAGCTTCACCGCCAACGACCCCGACGTGCTGCATGGCGACTACGTCCAGCTTTCCGTCTCGGACACCGGTACCGGCATGAGCCGCGAAGTCGCCTCGCACGCGTTTCGAGCCGTTCTTCACCACCAAGCCGCCGGGCCAGGGCACCGGCCTCGGCCTCAGCCAGGTGCACGGCTTCGTCAAGCAGAGCGGCGGCCACGTGGCGATCCAGACCGCGCCCGGCAAAGGGACCACGGTCACCATCTACCTGCCGCGACACGCCGGCGGCGCACCGCAGGCGGACAATGGCCCCCACGACGCAAGCGAAGGCACCACGCCGGGTCTGACCGTGCTCGTCGACGAGGACGAGGCCGCCGTCCGCCGCACCTCGACCGAGGCGCTGCGCGAACTCGGCGAAGCGATGCGCCCGGCAGGGCTCGAACCTGCGACCAAGCCGTTATGAGCGGCCCGCTCTGACCAACTGAGCTACAGGCGCCTCGCCGGACCAATCTGGCACTCCATCACGCGCACCGCTATACCCCGCCGCCACACCCCAACGCGCAGGTTCCATCATGGACGTGACCAAGCTCTCCCCCGGCCGCGACGCGCCGACCGACATCAACGTGGTGATCGAAATCCCGCAAGGCTCCCAGGTGAAGTACGAGCTCGACAAGGACAGCGGCGCCATGGTCGTGGACCGCTTCCTGTTCACGCCCATGGCCTATCCGGCGGCCTACGGCTTCATCCCCGGCACCCTGGCCGCCGACGGCGACCCGGCCGATGCGCTGGTGCTGGCGCCCGCCGCCATTGTCCCCGGCGCGGTCATCCGCTGCCGCCCGATCGGCATGCTGCAGATGGAGGACGAGAGCGGCCAGGACGAGAAGATCATTTGCGTGCCGCACGACAAGATCCACACCGCTCTACAAGACGGTGCACTCGGTCGACGACCTGCCGGAGATTACCCGCCAGGCGATCGAGCACTTCTTCACTCGCTACAAGGACCTCGAGCCCGGCAAGTGGGTGAAGGTGACCGGCTGGGCGCCCAAGGAGGCGGCGATGGACGTGATCAAGCAGTCGATCGCCGCCGCCAAGACCTGACCCGCTTGGGCGGACCCGAGGTCGAGCGCCTGATCGGGTTGCTCGCGCGGCTGCCGGGCCTGGGCCCACGCAGCGCGCGGCGGGCGGCGCTGCGCATGCTGCAGCAGCCGCAGACCCGCATGCTGCCGCTCGCCGCCGCCTTGTCCGAGGCAGCCAGTGCGGTTCGACCATGCCGTCGTTGCGGGAACCTCGACAGCCGCGATCCGTGCGGCATCTGCGCCGACCCGGCCCGCGAGCAGCGCCTGGTCTGCGTGGTCGAGGGGGTCGGCGATCTTTGGGCGCTGGAGCGGGCCAAGGTGCACCGCGGCGTCTACCACGTGCTGGGCGGCACCTTGTCGGCGCTGAACGGCACCGGCCCCGACGATCTCAACACGGCGCCGCTGCTCGACCGCGTCGAGTCCGGGGAGGTCGATGAGGTGATCCTGGCGCTCGGTGCCACGGTGGACGGGGCCAGCACCGCGCATTGGCTGGGCGAGCGGGTGCGGAAAGTCGCACCGGGCTTGCGGATCAGCCGCGTCGGCCAAGGCGTGCCGATCGGCGGCGCGCTCGACGTGCTGGATGACGGCACGCTCGGCGCCGCCTTGCGCGGCCGCCGGGCCATCTAACTCCCGAGACCCGACCTCGCGCGAACCCGCGCCCTATTCGAACCGCAAACGCAAGTCGATCACCGCCCCTGCATCGCCGACCGCCAAGGCGCTGTCGGCGAACCGGGGACCGTGCAAGCCGAGCGAGGGATTGCGCGAGAAGCCGACGCCTTCGGTCGGGATGCCGAACAGCCCGCGGGCGACCTCCCCGGTGTTGCCCTTGTCGTGGAACGCCACCACGGCCCAGGTGCCCGGCGGCACGTCCGGAATGGTCATCGTGGTGACACCCGGCGTGGCCTGCACGGCGACGCTGCGGGCGCAGCCGTCATCGGTCAGCCATTCGTGCCGCTCGCACAGCTGCGCGCGAACCGTGCCCGAGGCATCGCCCACATTGTGCACCCGCACCTCGACATTGCCGGCCCAAGCTGGACCCGTCCCGATCAGAGAAGCCGCCAGCAAAGCGGCGGCGAGAACAACTTTTCGCATATCACTGAAATGGGATCGTGGTTTCGGGCGGCAAGCAGCGTAGCCGCGCGGAATGGCTGCCCTTCCTCCCGCGCGGTCCACACAGCATCACTCGAACCGAGCCAGTTGGCCCCGGCGATCCGTCAGAAGTCGGCACACACCGGGGCAAGTACCAGGCCGACCGAATCCTGCGCGAAGGCGGTCCGGTACGCAGTCCGGATTGCCTGCAACCGGTCCAGCGTCTGCTCGCCGCGCTCGGCCACGATCAGCACCACCTTGGATCGCTGCTGCAGCAAGTGTCCCGCCGGGGTGCGCCAACGGCCGGCGCTGTCGAACACGGTCAGCCCGGCCGGGAACCGCGGCGTCACGTCGGTATCGAGGAAGCGCGTGAACGCCGCATCGTCGGTCAAACCGAACAGCAGCTGCGCCTGCAGCATAGGGTGGCACCCCGCCGCACCAGGCTGGGCGCAACCGGCCAGCAAAAGCAGCGAAAGGACCGACCCGAGTGAACGGACCGGCTTCAGGCGCGCCGGCCGAACATCACCGCTGCCCCGGCCAGCATCAGCACGGCCGCGGCGGCAATCGGCCCGCCCCGCGATGGCGCGTTGCCGGCGCCACGGCCGAACACGGGATAGGAGCTGCGCCCCCACACTTCGCCGTCGGCGCCGGGCTCGAACAGGTTGCCGCCCGGATTCTCCGGCGGGGTGTACCGCTTCTGCGCCGCCGTCCCGACCCGGGCCGAGGCAACGTCCAGCGCGCCGGGCACACTGCGGCCCATGGCGACGATCACCCGGCCGCCGGTGCCGACATACAGATCGCGCCCGCCCTGCTCGGCCGCGTGCAGGATCACCTCGGCCGCATTCTCCGGCGCATAGAGCGGCGGCGGCAGGGTCGGCTCGCGATCCATGTAGTTGCGGGCGTGCTGCGGGAAGGGCGTGGCGATTGCTGCCGGCTTGACCAGGACGACGGCAACCGGCGCCCGCTCGTGCTCCAATTCGATCCGAAGCGCGTCGGTGAAGCCCCGCACCGCCGCCTTGCTGGCACAATACGGACCCTGCTGCGGCACCGATACGTCGGACAGGATGCTGCCGAGGTTGACGAGCGCGCCGCCGCGCTCGCGCAGATGCGCCGCGGCCACCAGGCTGCCGTTCACCGTTCCCCAGTAATTGACGTCGAACAGCCGGCGCTGCTCCGCCTCCGGCACCACGTCGAGCCGCCCGTAGATGCCGACGCCGGCATTGTTGACCCAGGTGTCGAACCCGCCATAGGCGGCGATGGCGGCGTCGGCGAGCGCCTGCACCTGCGCCCGGTCGGACACGTCGGCGACCACGCCGGTGGCGACTCCGCCCTTCTCCTCGATCGTCGCCACGGCGGCGTCGAGCGCGGACGCGTTGCGGGACGACAGGACGACCCGGGCGCCTCGCTCGGCCGCGGCATAGGCGGTGGCCAAGCCGATGCCGCTGGTGGCGCCGGTTACGACGATGACTTGTTCGGAAATCGGCTTGAGGCTGGGTTTCACGCGTGGATCACCTGTCAGAAGGGTCGGCCCATGAGGATCGGCAGGGCGCGGTGGCGCCTGCCGTAAGCTGGTTCCGAGGGGGAGTTGGACAAGCCCGTCGCGAGATCCGCCCGCCGCGCCGCTTGGCGTCAGCGCGACGGCGCCGCCACGGTCCGTCTCACGACGTGCGGCGTGCAGGATCGCGCAGCCGGTGTGCCGAGGCCTTGTTGACGCTCCCCGGCGGCGCCTCGTTCCGCAGGATCGCTTCGGTCTGCTGCACCGTTTCCATCGCCTGGTGCTCGGCCGCCTCGACCGTCAGCCCGCCGATATGCGGCGTCGCGATCACGTCGGGGCGGCTGGCGAGCTCGAAGGCCGGCATCTGGTCGGCTGCGCTGCCGACGTCGAGCGCGGCCCCGGCCAGATGACCGCGGTCGAGCGCATCCGCGAGCGCCGCCTCGTCGACCAAATCGCCGCGGCTGGCGTTGACGAACAACGCACCGGGTTGCATGGCCGCAAACGCCGCCCGATCCACCAGACCGGCCGTTTCCGGCGTCGCCGCGGCGAGGCAGATGACCACCGACGAGCGGGTCAGCAGGTCCCGCAGGCTGACCGCGACGGCGTCGGACGCGTCCGCATAGGGGTCGTGCACCACCACATCCGCCTCCATCGCGCGCAGCAGGCGCACGAGACGGCGGCCGATGCCGCCATAGCCGATCACGCCGACCGTGCTCCCGGCGATTTGCCGGCCCATGCGCGGCGGCGGCTGCCGCCCGGCGCGGTAATGGCACACGCCCGCCGAGACCCCGCGGCACAGGTCGATCGTCACGCCGAGCACGAGTTCCGCCACGGCCGGGGCGAACCCCGGGGAGGCCTGGGTGACGAGGACGCCGACGGCCGACGCGGCAGGCACGTCGACGCTGCGGATGTCGACCGCGTTGCGGACGAAGCCGACCAGCTCGGGTAAAGCCTCGAACAACGCTGCCGGCGCCGGCACCGCGCGGTCGGCCACGATCACCTTGCAGCCGGCCGCCGCGCGGATCAGCTTCTCGCCGCTCAATGGGCCGTCGCGGTTCAGCCGGACGCTGTCCAGCTTCTGCAGGCCGGCCAAGGCGCGCTCACTGTAATAGAGTTCCCGGACGGCCGGCGGATGCGTCAGGAGGATCATGCGTTGCGCGGCCTTTCGAAGACGGTCGCAACGAAACGCGGCCGTGCCAAGAAGGGTCCTACGCACTCTGGCCGCGGGGGTTGCGCCCCCAGAATTGTCAGGAGCGAGGCGTCGCCACGAAAAAAGGGGGCGGTCGGACGACCACCCCCTTCAGCAAGTCACCGTCCCGCCTGGCGCGGTCAGGCGCGGGTCGCCTGGAAGCCCGGATCGAACACGCGGCCGAGCTCGGCGCGGGACAGGCCGATGTCGGCCAGTTCGCGATCACTCAGGGTGCTCAGCTCGTCGAGCACCGCGCGGCGACGCGGCAAAGCGGCGATCGAAGCCGCGAACGCCTTCACCCGGTCGACCCAGGTCGGACGGCGATCGGCTACGGTCCCGTCAGTCCCCTCGACGACCGGCGCGCGATAGGTCAGGCTCTCGGACATGAGCAGGGCAATCTGCTCCTTGGCAAGCGGAGCGTTCATTTCTGTATTCCTTACAACGTGATCGGCGCTAACCGTATCGCCAGCGCCTCGAATTGACAGGCGGTATATGCGCTCTCGCAGCGAATGCTGCACCTGCTAACAAACCGTCTCTGTTATGCCTTCAACGCATAGATAACGGCTGAGCTATGTTAAATGTGAAGAAATGTTGACCAATGTCATTGCACTGGCACGGCTCGACGCGCTGCGTCAGGAGCTTGCACGCCATCGGCTCGCGGGCTTCATCGTGCCGCGCGCCGACGAGCATTTGGGCGAGTACGTCCCCCCCGGGGCCGAGCGGCTGGCTTGGCTGACCGGCTTCAGCGGCAGCGCCGGCCTGGCCGCCGTGCTGCCGGATCGGGCCGCCGTGTTTACCGACGGCCGTTACGTGCTCCAGCTCGCCGCGCAGACCGACGCGTCCTGCTGGGAGCGGCGGCACATCACCGACGAGCCGGCGCCGGCGTGGCTGAAGACGCACGCCGCCCCCGGCGCCCGCATCGGCTACGACCCGCGGCTGATCAGTGCCGACGGACTGCAGCGCTTCATCGACGAGGGGCTGTCGATGGTGCCGGTCGGCGTCAACCCCGTGGACACCGTCTGGACCGACCGGCCGCCCCCGCCGGCCGCTCCCGCCGTGCCGCAGCCGCTTGGGCTGGCCGGCTACTCCTCGACGGAAAAGCGGGACCGCCTGGCCGAGGCGCTCCGCGGCAGCGGACATGACGCGGCCGTGCTGACCGATCCGGCTTCGATCTGCTGGCTGCTCAACATCCGCGGCGGCGACGTCGCCTTCACCCCGTTTGCGCTCGGCTTCGCGGTGCTGCACCGGGACGGGGCCGTGCAACTGTTCATGGACGCCGCCAAGCTCGGACCCGACACGCGGGCCTGGCTCGGCAACGGGGTGGCGGTGGCCGAGCCGGCCGCGCTCGAGCCGGCGTTGCAGGCGCTCGCCGGGCGCACCGTGCGGGTGGACCGGGCCGGGTCCCCGGTGTGGTTCGCGCAGGTGCTGGAAGCCGCGGGCGCCAAGGTGGCCGACGGTCCCGATCCCTGCGCGTTGCCGAAGGCCAGCAAGAACGCTGCCGAGCAGGACGGCGCCCGCCACGCCCATGCCCGCGACGCGGTCGCGGTGTGCCGCTTCCTGCACTGGCTCGACACCGGACGCGACGCCGCTACGACCGAAATCGACGCCGCCGAGCGGCTGCTGGCGTTCCGGCGCGAGGCCGACGGGTTCCGCGAGGAGAGCTTTCCGGCGATCTCCGGCGCCGGGCCCAACGGCGCGGTCATCCATTACCGGGTCACGCCGGAGTTGAACCGCGTGCTCGGTTCCGACGAGGTCTACCTGATCGACAGCGGAGCGCAGTATCCGGACGGCACCACCGACGTCACCCGCACGGTCTGGACCGGACCCGGCACGCCGCCGCCCGAACTGTGCGAGCGTGTCACGCGGGTGATGCGGGGCCACATCGCCATCGCCACCGCGGTGTTCCCCCAAGGCGTCGCCGGCCCGCACCTCGATGCGTTGGCCCGCCAAGCGCTATGGTCGGCCGGCCTCGACTACGATCACGGCACCGGGCACGGCGTCGGCAGCTATTTGTCGGTGCATGAAGGACCGGCGAGCCTGTCGCGCAACGCCAAGCCGGTGCCGCTGGCCGAAGGCATGATCCTGTCCGACGAGCCCGGCTTCTACGAGCCCGGGGCGTACGGCATCCGCCTGGAGAACTTGCTGCTGGTGCAGCCGCGGGCCTTCCCGCACGCGCGCAAGCCGTTCCTGGGGTTCGAAGTGCTGACCCTGGCGCCGTTCGACCGCCGCCTGCTCGACCCGGCGCTGCTGACGGAGGCCGAGCGAGCTTGGCTCGATGCCTATCACGCGCGGGTCCTGGCCGAAGTCGGACCGGCGCTCGCCCCCGCCGAGCGCGTCTGGCTCACCGCCGCCTGCGCCCCGCTCCGCTAAGCGGCGGCTAAGCGGCGGGCGCGAACGCGCCGGCTGCCGCCTCAGACTGCCGGCCTCAGATCACCTTGAGCAGCAGGAACCCCGCCACCACTGCCGCGATCGAGCCGACCATCACCATGGCCAAGCGCTTCTCCACGGCCCGCAGGACCGGCGCGCCGAACCGTTTCAGGATTGCCGCCTCGAGGAAGAACCGGGCGCCGCGCGTGACAACGCAGGCCAGCACGAACGACATCAGGTCGAGGTGCACGGCGCCGGCCGCGATGGTGACGATCTTGAACGGGATCGGCGTCAGGCCCTTGGCCAGCACCAGCCACACCCCGTTGGCGCGCAGGTTCTCGACCACGGCCGCCGCCGCATCGTCGTAGTGGTAGAAGTGGATGACCGGGAGCGCGACCTGCTCGTAAAGGGCATAGCCGATCGCATAACCCAGCAGGCCGCCGGCTACGCTGCTGACGGTGCACACCAGGGCCAGCCGCCAGGCCCGGTCCGGCCGCGTCGCCACCATCGGCAGCAGCAACGCATCCGGCGGCACGGGAAAGAAGCTGCTTTCGGCGAACGCCACCAGCGCCAGCCACCACGGCGCATGCGGGCTGGCGGACAAGGCGAGGACGCGGTCGTACATACGGCGCAGCATGCGGCTGCATGGCACGCGGACGCGGCCGGTTCAATGCTCGGCCGCATGCTTCCGCCGCCGGATGGCCCGGTTTATGGTCGCGCCTGACAATTCAGGACCTTTCCGCATGCGCCGAGTTGCCGCCCTCCTCGCCTTCCTCGCCGCCGCTCCCGCCTCGGCGCAGGCGCCGCAGCCGCCGCATGCCTGGCTGTTCGGCACCTGGACCGGCGGCCTGTTCCCGGCGCCGGTCGGCATGACGTCGCAGGCCTGCTTCTCGCAGCCGGTGGTGATCTTCACGCGCGACCTGGTGATGCGGGCGACCCTGACGGAACAGACGCTGACCCAGCGGGAAGTCGAGACCGCGCGCGCCGACCAGAACGGGGTCGAGTTCCGCTTCACCGCCGGCGTCACCGGGTCGCGCATGCTGGGCGGCCGCAGCGTGCTGGCCGGGTTCGGCTGCGAGAACGGCGATGTGCTGCACGTGCAGCGCCGGGGCGAGAACGAGATCACCTTTCCTGGTTGCGCCGACTTCCCCAGCCCGCTCGTGCGTTGCCGCTAGACATCGTCGCAACGGAGCAACGCGATGCCGGCCGAGCAGATCTACGCCGAACTAGGTGCCGTCCACCCGGAGCCGCCGCCCACCCCACGGATCGCCTTGATCCACGGTTTGCGCCACTCCGCCGCGCCGGTCGAGGCGGCCTTTGCCCGGCTCTGGCCAGAGGCGCGGTTGATGACCCTGCTGGACGACAGCCTGTCGGCCGACCTCGCGCTCGCCGGGTCGATGCCGCCCAGCATGACCGGCCGCTTCCTGACCCTTGCCCGCTACGCCGCCGGGACCGGGGCGGAAGCGATCCTGTTCACCTGCTCGGCGTTCGGTCCCTGCATCGAGGCCTGCGTCGCCGACCTCGCGCCGCTGCCAGTGCTGAAGCCCAACGAGGCGATGGTCGAGGAAGCGGTGGCGATCGGCCCGCGGATTGGCTTGCTGGCGACTTTCGGCCCGTCGCTCGACACGCTGCCGGCGGAGTTCAAGGCGCTGCGCCCCGACGCCGAGATCACCACCGCGCTGGCCAACGGCGCTTTGAACGCGCTGGATGCCGGCGACGGCGCCCGCCACGACCAGCTCGCGGCCGAGGCGGCGCGTTCACTGGCCGGCTGCGACGTGATCGCGCTCGGCCAGTTCAGCCTGGCCCGCGCCGCCCGCGCCGTGGCCGAAGCCACCGGCCGCCCGGTGCTGACCACCCCCGAAAGCGCGGTGCGCAAGCTGCGCCGGGTCGCGGGCCTGGGGTCGCCAGGCCTGGGGTCGCCGACCCCAGCGGGGTCCAGGGGCGGCGCCCCTGGCTTTCCCTCGGGGTGAGCGCCGCCGCTTTCCCCCACCCGCCCCCCGCCATGCGCGCCGCCCTTGACGCGCTGATCCGCCGCGACCCGCGTCTGGCCACGATCGAGCGGCAGGCCGGCCCGCTGCCGTGGCGCGTGCGGCCGGCCGGTTTCCCCGGCCTGCTGCAGGCTATCGTCGCCCAACAGATCAGCAACGGCGCCGCGCGGGCGATCTGGGCACGGCTGGCCGCCCTGCCCGCCGTGTTGACACCGGCGGGGCTGCTCGCGCTCGACGACCAAGCGCTGCTCGGCGCCGGGTTGTCCCGGCCCAAGCTCGCGCATGCGCGAGCCCTCGCGACCGCGTTCGCCGATGGCCGCCTCGACGCCGACGCCCTCGCCGCGCTCGACGACACCGCGGCGCTGGCAGCCATCACCGCCGTGCGTGGGCTCGGGCCCTGGACCGCCGAGGTGTACCTGCTGTTCGCGGAGGCCCGGGCGGACGTGTTCCCGGCCGGCGACATCGCCGTGGCCGGGGCCGCCGCCGACCTGCTCGGTCTCCCCGCGCGTCCGGGCCCGGTCGCCTTGCGGCAACTGGCCGAGGCCTGGCGGCCGCATCGGGCGCTGGCCGCCCGTCTCCTGTGGCACCATTGGCGGTTCATCACCGGCCGGCCCAGCATGGACGAGTTGCCGGGTTGAGCCGCCTGCTCCAGGCATCGCGCCTGCTGGCCTGGGCAGTCACCGGGCGGTCCGGCCGCATCCGTGCGTATCTCGAAACTCGGCGGCAGGCGCGCGAGCTGCTGCGGTCCGGCGGCTTCGACGACGCGTTCTACCGCACCGCGCACCGGCTGCCGCAAGGCGCCGATGCCCTGCTGCACTACCTCGCCCAAGGCCGGGCCGCCGGGCTGGCGCCCAACCCCCGGGTTGCCGAGACCAGGCGGCTCGCCGCGCTGCGGGCCCGGCAAGCAGCTTCTCTTGGCGACACGATGCCGGGCGGCGACATCGTCGTCGGGGTCGTCACCTACAACAACCCGGCCCCGGTGCTGCAACGGGCGGTGCGCAGCGTCCGGATTGCCGCCGCACATGCCGGCATCGAGGCCGGGCTGCTGCTGCTCGACAATGGCGGACCGGCCAGCGGCGCGGTGCCGGACGTGCCGACCCTGCCGGCGGTCGGCAATATCGGCTTCGGCGCCGGGCACAACCGGCTGATGCAGGCGGCGTGGGACGCCGGCGCCGCCTGGTATCTGGCGCTCAACCCCGACGCGGCGCTGCACCCGGAGGCGCTCGGCGCGCTGCTGCGGATGGCCGGCGCGGCTGGCGGCCGTGCCCTGGTGCAGGCGATCCAGTTCCCCGCCGAGCACACCGTCGCCTACGACCCGGCGAGCTTCGAGACGCCCTGGATCAGCGGCGCCTGCATGCTGATCCCGCGCCTCGCCCACGACGCCATCGGCGGCTTCGACGAGGCGTTCTTCATTTATTGCGAGGACGTGGACCTGTCCTGGCGTGCGCGGGCGGCCGGCCTGCGCACCCTCACCTGTCCGGCGGCGTCGCTGTTCCATCCCACCACCGACCGCGTGCTGGAGCCGCGGACGCACCGCATGTTCCTCGACAGCGCGCTGACGCTCGCGGTGAAGTGGCGCGACCCGGCCTTTGCCAACCACATCCGGGCAGAGATCGCCCAATTCGGCTTCCCCTTGCCCGACCTGTCCGGCGTGACGCCGGTCGCGGACGCCTCGGCCGCCGACTTCTCGCACGGCATCGCCTTCGCGCCGGGCCGGTGGTGAGCTGCCGCCGATGAGCCTCCGCCGATGACCCTCGATGTCATCATCCGCACCCACGACCCGGCGCGCGGCGGCGAGCTGAACCGTGCCGTGTTCTCGGCCGCGCTGCAGGATTATGCGCCGGTCACCGTCCACGTCGTCTGCCAGCGCTTTTCCGCCGCTGCGCTGGACGCCGTGCGGGCGGACCTCGCGCCGATCTTCGCCATCGCGTCCGGGGCCGCGCTGCACGTGCTGAACCGGTCCGACCCGCTGCCCGTCGACGCCCGGGCCGCGCTGCTGAACCAGGGGCTGGCGGCGGCGCACGGGCGCTACGTCGCATTCCTCGACTACGATGACCTCATCTATCCGGAAGGCTGGCGGCTGCTGATCGGCGAGCTCGAGGCGAGCGGGGCTGCGGTTGCGTTCGGCGCCGTGCTCAACGCCAGCGTGTCACGCGACGGGCTGGTGCCGTTCGTGACCGCCAAGCGACGGGTATTCGAGGGCGACGGGCTGCCGCGCCTGCTGTGGAACAATTTCTGTCCGCTGCACAGCTTCGTGCTCGACCGCAGCAGGCTGCCGTCGGACCTGGCCTTCGACGAAGGCATGGTCGCGTTGGAGGATTACGACCTGCTGCTGCGGATCGTGTCGCGCTTTCCGTCGAGCTTTCGCCTCAAGGACAAGCTGGTCGGCGAGTACCTGCTGAAGGACGACGGCAGCAACCTCAATCCGCTGGCCGCCGCCGTCACGACGAACACCGCCTGGGACACCGCGCTGGCCACGATCCAGGCCCGCAAGGAAGCACTGGTGTTGAGCCCGGCGGTGCAGGCACAGCTCGGCATCGACGAGCCCGGGCTGACGGTGGCCGGCTTTCTCCAACGCCAGGAGGGCTTCGCCGTTTGAACCTGGTATAGGGCGGGTCTGGGGCCCGCTTTTGAGGGCAGAGCCCTCAGGGAGGAACAAGTCTATGAGCAGGATGACTCGCCGCGCCGTGCTGGGCGCCTCGCTGGCGCTGCCGGCCGTGCGCCGGGCCTTTGCCGAGACCGGCGAGGTGCTGATCGCCAAGCAGTTCGGCACGCTCTACCTGCAGCAAGACGTGATGGAGCAGCAGCGGCTGATCGAGAAGCACGCCGCGGCACTCGGCCTGCCGAACCTCAAGGCGCAGTTCCTGCGCCTGGCCGGCACCGGCCCGGTCACCGATGGGCTGCTGTCCGGCAAGCTGCACTTCGCCAGCGGCGGTGCACCCGGCGCGATGCTGCTGTGGGACCGCACCCGCGGCGGGGTGAAATCCTGCTTTGCGATGAACGCCACCGACCAGAAGCTGGTCACGGTCCGCCCCGACCTCGCCACGGTCAAGGATCTGGCGCCGACCGACCGCATCGCCCTGCCGGCGGTCAAGACCGCGCCCCAGGCGATCTGGCTGCAGATGGCCGCCGTGCAGGCCTTCGGTCCCGCCGAGTGGGCCCGCTTCGACGCCCAGACCGTCAGCCGCGCGCATCCCGACAGCATGGCGCAGATGCTCGGCCGCACCGAGATCAACTGCCACTGGACCACCAGCCCGTTCCAGGAGCGCGAGCTCGCCAACCCGGCCGTGCACGAGGTGGCGAGCAGCTTCCGCATCATGGACCTGCCCTCGGTGACGCCGAACACGATCTACGGCAACGGCGCCTTCCGCGAGGCCAACCCGATCGCATGGCGCGCCACCTTGGCCGCGTTCGCGGAAGCAACCGACTTCATCAACAAGGAGCCGCGCCAGGCGGCCGAGCTCTATCTGCTCAACTCCGGCGACAAGGACACGGTGGAGAACGTGCTCGCGGCCATGACGACGCCCGGCAACGCCTTCACGCTGCAGCCGCGCGGCCTGCGGAAGGTCGCCGACTTCATGGCCGATACCGGCGTGCTGAAGCGCCGGCCGGCGAACCTGGCCGACCTGTTCTTCCCGGAAGCCGGAGATCTCGGCGGCAGCTAACCGGGCCGCGCTTTACCTCCCGTTCACCAATCCGGTGCAAACTCGGACCGAGCGTGGCATCCTGTCGCCATCGGGATGCAGGGGCGGACATGAACGCGGAGCAGATTGCAGCGGTGCAGCGCTCGTTCGAGGCGGTCAAGCCGATCGCCCCGCAGGCCGCGGCATTGTTCTATGGCCGCCTGTTCGAGATCGCGCCCGAGACGGAACCTTTGTTCAAGGCGGACATGGCCGAACAAGGCCGCAAGCTGATGACGACCTTGGGCATGGTGGTCACGTCCCTCGACCGGCTCGAGACGGTGCTACCGGCGGTCCGGCAGCTTGCCGTCAAGCACGTGCAATGGGGGGTCCGGCCGGACCATTACGAGCCGGTCGGCAACGCGCTGCTGTGGACGCTCGAGCAGGGGCTCGGGCCGGCGTTCACGCCGGAGGTCAGGCAGTCCTGGGTCGCAGCCTACGGCGCCCTGTCCGGAGTCATGGTCGAGGCCGCCTACCCGAAGCCGGCCGCCTGACCACCAGCGTCCGCCAGCTGCCCTCGCTCAACACACGCTCCAGCACCAGCTCGCGCCGCCGATGCGCGGCCAGCACCCAGCGGGCCTGCCAATCCAGCAGCCCGGCCAAAATCGCGGTGCCGCCCGGCGCCAGGTGGGCGGCGAGAGCCGGCGCCATCCGGCACAACGGCCGGGCCAGGATGTTGGCGAATACGAGGTCGTAGGGCGCCCCCCGCCGCACGACGGGTGCGTGCCAGCCATCCGCCAGCACCGGCCGCACCAGCCGAGCCAGGCCGTTCGCCGCCGCGTTCTCCCCGGCAACCCGCACCGACCACGGCTCGATGTCGGTCGCCAGCACTTTCACGTGCAGCAGCTTGGCGGCCGCCATTGCCAGGATGCCCGAGCCGGTGCCGAGGTCCAGCACCCGGAGCGGGCGGCGCTTTGCCACCAGTTCGAGCGCCCGCAAGCAGCCGCGGGTGGAGCCATGCTCGCCCGAGCCGAACGCCAGCCCGGCATCCAGCGTCAGCGTCACCAGCCCGGCCGGCTCCGGCCCGGCATCGTGCGTGCCGCGCACCAGGAAGCGGCGCCCGACCCGCATCGGCGGAAACGAAGCCTGGGTGCGGGCAAGCCATCCCTCGGCCTCGGTCGGCGCATGCGACAGCGCGGCCTCGACCCCCGTGGTCACGGCCGCGACCAGCAAGGCATGCCGCAGCGGGGTCTCGTCGTCGCCGGCGGTGCGCACGCCTTCGATGCGCCAGGTCCGCGCATCCTCGTCATCGAGAAAGAACCCGACCGTCTCGCAGCAAGCGGTGAATGCCGCCTCGTAGGCGTCGAGTGCGGCTTCCGGCACCGTGACCGAGACCGTCTCGAGCGGACCGGCCCGCCGCCTGTTCACAGGCGGTCTCTGAGAAGTCGCCTGTTCACAGGCGATCTCTGATAGATCGCCAGTTCAAACCACCCGCTCGACGAACCGGTCCAGCAGCCGCTTCTGCCCGGCTTTCTCGAACGCGACGTCCAGCCGGTCGTCCTGCACCGACAGCACCGTGCCGTAGCCGAATTTCTCGTGGAAAACTCGCGTTCCAACCGGGATCGCCGCCGACCGCGCCGGTCGGGCCGGCTGCTCCCACGCCTCGATCACCTTGGGTTGCCCCATCCTTGGCTCAGAGATGCGCCGGGCCATCAGCGGGCCGCCGGAGAACACGCTCGGCGCCGAGATCAGCCGCTGCTCCCGTTGCAGCGCGGCCGAGCCGGCGCGGGCGATGTGGTCGTCCGGCAGCTCGTCCACAAAGCGGCTCGGGATGCTGCTCTGCCAATTCGCATAAAGGCGCCGGTTGGCCGCATGGCTGACGACGGCGCGCTTCCGGGCACGGGTGAGGCCCACATAGGCCAGCCGCCGCTCCTCCTCGAGCCCCTTCTGCCCGCCCTCGTCAAGCGTGCGCTGGCTCGGAAACAGCCCCTCCTCCCAGCCAGGGAGAAAGACCGTGTCGAACTCGAGCCCCTTGGCGGCATGCAGCGTCATCATGCTGCAGCGGTCGCCCGCGGCGTTCTCCTCGTTCTCCATTACCAGGCTGACATGGTCGAGGAACCCGGCCAGGCTTTCGAAGTCGGCCAGCGCGCGGACCAGCTCCTTCAGGTTCTCGATCCGGCCCGGCGCGTCCGGCGACTTGTCGGCCTGCCACATCGCCATGTAGCCGCTCTCGTCCAGCATGGTCGCGAGCGTCGTCACGTGGCCGTCGCGCGGCAGCGTCTCGCGCCAGCCGGCAAACTGGTTGAACAGCGTCAGCAGCTGCTCCCGCAGTTTTCCCCGCAACCCGCCGGCTCGTACCAGGCCCTCGGCCGCTTGTGCGAGTGGGATCCCCTGCGCGCGGGCGGCTTCGTGCATGGTCCGCAACGCCATCTCGCCGACGCCGCGGCGCGGCACGTTGACGATCCGCTCGAACGCCAGGTCGTCGGCCGGCTGATGCAGCACGCGCATATAGGCGACAGCGTCGCGGATCTCGGCGCGCTCGTAGAAGCGCAGGCCGCCGATGATGCGATACGGCGTGCCCTGCACGATCAGCCGCTCCTCGAAGGCGCGGGTCTGCGCCGTGGTGCGGACCAGGATCGCGATCTCGCTAAGCTTATGCCCGTCGCGGCGCAGCGTCTCGATCCGCTCGCCGACCATGCGGGCCTCCTCGTCGCTGTCCCAGAGGGAGACGACCTGGACCTGCTCGCCGGCAGCGTCGTTGCCGCCGGGGCGCAGCGTCTTGCCCAGCCGCCCCTCGTTGTTGGCGATCAGCCCCGCGGCCGCGGCCAGGATCGGCGCCGTGCTGCGGTAATTGCGCTCGAGCCGGACGATGACGGCGCCAGGGAAGTCGTGCTCGAAGCGCAGGATGTTCTCCACCTCGGCGCCGCGCCAGGAATAGATCGACTGGTCGTCGTCACCGACGCAGCAGATGTTGCGGTGCGCCTGCGCCAGCAGCCGCAGCCACATATACTGCACGACGTTGGTGTCCTGATACTCGTCCACCAGGATGTAGCGGAACCGCCGCCCGTACTCGGCCAGCACGTCCGGATGGTTGCGCAGCACCTCGGTCATCAGCAGGAGCAGATCACCGAAATCGGCGGTGTTGAGCTGCCGCAGCCGCGCCTGATAGGCGGCATACAGCGCCTTGGCATGGCCACCGGCGAAGTCGCCCTCCTCGGACGCCGGCACCCGGTCCGGCACCACGCCGCGGTCCTTCCAGCGCTGGATCATGCCCATCAGCGCTTGCGGCGCCCAGCGCTTGGCGTCAATTCGCGCCGCCTCCATCACCTGCTTCAGCAGCCGAAGCTGATCGTCGGCGTCGAGGATGGTGAAGCCGGGGGTGAGCCCGACCAGGTGCGCGTGACGCCGCAGCATCCGCGCGCACAAAGCGTGGAAGGTGCCGAGCCACAGCCCTTCGGCCGGACGGCCGAGAATGGCACTGACGCGCTCCCGCATCTCGCGGGCTGCCTTGTTGGTGAACGTCACCGCCAGCACCTGGCCCGGCGCCGCCCGCCCGGTCAGCAGGATGTGCGCGAAGCGGGTGGTGAGCACCCGGGTCTTACCAGTCCCGGCGCCGGCCAGCACCAGCACCGGGCCGTCGATGGTCTCGACGGCCTGACGCTGCTCAGGGTTCAGTCTGGCAAGATAGTCGGTCATGTCCGGAAGATGCGCCGCGTCACGAGGAGCTTCTAGCCCCGGGGGCAGGACACTAGACGGGACACTAGGCGGACGCCGAGTTGACCGGGCGGACGCCCAGCAAGTGCGCGATCGCGTAGGTCAGGTCGGGCCGGTTCAACGTATAGAAGTGGAACTCGTCGACTCCGTTGACCTGCAGCAGCCGCACCTGCTCCGCGGCCACGATCGCGGCGATCATGCGCCGCGTTTCGGCGTCGCCTTCGGTGCCTTCGAACAGCGGCCCCATCCAGGCCGGTACCGACGTGCCGCACATGGCGCTGAACTTGGCCGCCTGCGCGTAATTCGACACCGGCATGATCCCCGGTACGATGGGCGCCGTGATCCCGGCTGCCAGCGCACGATCCAGGAAGCGCAGGAACAGCGGTCCTTCGAAGAAATACTGCGTGATCGCCCGCGTGGCGCCCGCGTCGAGCTTGCGCTTGAGGTTGTCCACGTCGTGATCGGCGCTGAGAGCGGAGGGATGGGTTTCCGGATAGGCGGCAACCGAGATCTCGAAATCCGCCACCCGCTTCAGCCCGGCCACGAGGTCGGCGGCGTACGCGTAACCCTGCGGGTGCGGCACATACTCCTCGCCGGCCGGCGCATCGCCGCGAAGGGCGACGATATGGCGCACCCCGGCGTCCCAGTATTGCCGGGCCACGTCGTCCACCTCGCCGCGCGACGCGCCGACGCAGGTCAAATGCGCCGCCGGCAGCAGCGACGTCTCGCTGACGATCCGCGCCACCGTCGCATGGGTTCGCGCCTGCGTGCTGCCGCCGGCGCCGTAGGTCACGCTGACAAAGCGCGGCGCCAAGGGCTCCAGCCGGCGGATGCAGGTCCAAAGCTGCGCTTCGAGCGCCTCATTCTTGGGCGGAAAGAACTCGAACGACAACGCCGGAGCCGGCAGTGCTGTGGAACGAGGCGGCAGCCCCTCGAATCGCGGTCCGGTCAGCCAGCGCTCGAGCGTGGCGCCCTCCAAAGGGTCTGCGTGCGGCTTGGCCGTTAAGATCTGGTTCATGCCTGCAATCTATGTTGTGCACGTGCAACACTGCACCATTCGCCAGCAGAATACCGGCATTTGCGGGCAACACCAACCTGTGCGATGCGTTGTCCCTGTCCCGGTTCCAACCGGCCCTCGCTTCACAGTAAGGCTTCCCATGCGTCCTTCAATGGCCCGGCTGTTACGCGTCCTTCCGACCGTTGCCTGCATAGCGCTGGGCTTGTCGGTGGCCGGATGCGCAACACCGCCGCCGGCCAGCGACCCGGACGCGGTCGCCGACTTCCAGCAGACGAACGACCCGCTCGAGCCCACCAACCGCTTCTTCTACCAGGTCAATGACGGCCTCGACACCTACTTCCTGCGCCCGGTGGCCGTCGCCTACCGGTATATCCCGGGCGGCATCCGGCGTCCGATCCACAACGTGCTCGCCAATATCTCAAGCCCGGTGATCTTCGCCAACGACGTCATACAGACCAAGCCGCGCCGGGCCGGCGACACCATGATGCGGTTCCTCATCAACACCACCGCCGGGGTCGGCGGCTTGTTCGATGTCGCGTCCGAGGTCGGCTACAAGCAGCACGACACCGATTTCGGCGTGACCCTCGCCTTGTGGGGCGCCGGCGACGGTCCGTTCCTGTTCCTGCCGGTGCTCGGCCCGAGCAACCCGCGCGACGCGGGCGGCTTTGCCGGCAACATCGTGCTCGATCCGTTCACCTGGGCGAGCTTCGGCGGCTCCAACACGTTCGGCTGGTCACGCTACGGGCTGGGCGCCGTCGATGCCCGCGAGCGGGTGCTCGACACGGTCGACAGTGTCAAAAAGACGGCATTGGACCCCTACGCGACCTTCCGCAGCCTGTATCGACAGAACCGGCAGTCCCAGATCGACGAAACCAGGGACGACAACCGCGCGACGGTGCCGGCCTGGTTCTCGCATCCCTGACCCAATCGCCTGGGCCTGATCGCCCGGCCACAATCGAGAGAGTAGCTGCGTTTCATGCTGACCCGACGCCACTTCCTTGCCTGCACCGCCCTGACCGGGGTGCTGCTCGCTGCCGGGCCGCGTGCCTGGGCCCAACCCGCCGACCAGGCGACCGCCTTCATCAACAAGCTCGGCTCCGAGCTGATCGGCATCGTCAATGCGTCCGGGCCGTATGATGAGAAGAAGCGGCGCCTGCGTCCGCTGATCGAGAGCGCGGTCGACGTCGAGGGCATCGCCCGGTTCTGCCTGGGCCGGTTCTGGCGCACCGCCACGCCGCAACAGCAGCAGGAATACACGCGCGTGTTCCACGACGTGCTGCTGAACAACGTCGGCAGCAAGCTCGGCGAATTCCAGGGCGTGACTTTCAGCCTGACCCAGACGACGCAGCGCGAAGGCGAGACCTTGGTCGGCACCTTGATCACCCGGCCCAACCAGAAGCCCAACAACGTGCAATGGGTGGTCGAGCCTGTGAGCGGACAGCCGAAGATCATGGACGTGATCGCCGAAGGTACCAGCCTGCGCCTGACCCAGCGCAGCGACTATGCGGCCTACCTGTCGCGCAACAACAGTGACGTGGGCGCGCTGATTAAGGCCATGAACCAGCAGGTTGCGCGCTCCTAGGCCGGCCGCCGGGCGACCCGAGTCGCGGAGACCTCACGCGGGGGGCTGTTGGGCCGTCTCGCGTGCTTCGAGGCCGGACCGGTCGCGCCCGATCAGCGCCAGGCCCTCGGCGACCGACACGAACTCGCCGCCGCCCGACACACGTTCGGCGCCGAAGCGGTCCTCGAACAGCCGGCGCACCGCCGGCACATACGACGTGCCGCCGGTCAGGAACACGCGGTCCACGCCCGTGACCCCGGCCAGCGCCAACGCCCGATCCACCGCATCCGACATCGCCGCGAGGTCCGGCGCGATCCACGCTTCGAAGTCGGTGCGGGCGATCTCCGCCTCCACCTGGAACGTGCCGCCGTCGAACCGCAGCACCGCCCGGTCCGCCGAGGACAGCGCCGCCTTGGTGGCCGAGACCGCCTGATACAGCTCGTAGCCCTGCTCCGCCTCGATCACCCGCAGCAACCGCGCCAGCTTCTCCGGCTCGGCGGCGCCGCGCATCACCTCGCCGATCTCGCGCAGCGTCTTGGGCGCCCGCATCAGGCTGAGCCGGTGCCAGCGCGCGAAGCCGTTATAGTACTCGATCGGCACCGGCAGCTCGGCCCGCATCACCCGATAGGTGCTGCCCTTGCCCAGCAGCGGCGAGACCACCCGGTCGATGATGCGGAAGTCGAACGTGTCCCCGGCGACGCCCACGCCGGTCGTGGCGAGCGCCGTGACCGGTTGCGCGGTGCCGGGCGCGAAGCGCAGCACCGAGAAGTCGCTGGTGCCGCCGCCGAAGTCGCCAATCAGCACGGTAGCGGGGCCATCCAGGGTGCGGGCGAAGCGATAGCCGGCCGCTTCCGGCTCAAACGCGACCTCGACCTCACCGACCTCGGCTGCGCGGTACGACTCCCGCAGCCGGGCCTCGCCGAGCGTGTCGTCCGCCAGCTCGCCCGCGAACCGCACCGGCCGCCCGGCAACGATGCGGGCGCCGCCGAGGTCCACCCCGTCGAGCAGCGCACGCAGGAACAGCGCCACCATCGCCTCGAGCGTGAACGGCCGCCCGTGCACCTGGGTGCGGGTGAAGCTGCGCTGGGCCAGGTAGGTTTTCATCGACATGATCAGCCGGCTTTCCAGCGGATCGTCGAGGTAGGCGTCGATCCCGGCCGGCCCGGCCGCATGCAGCAAGCTGCGCCCTCCGGCGCCGCCCATCCAGAAGCACAGCACGGAGCGGAACACGTCACCGGTCGCGAAGCGGCGCGTGGTCACCTCACCGTCGGGCCCGAGCAGGGCGACGACGCTGTTCGTGGTGCCGAAGTCGATCCCGACCACTCTCGGCGCCGTTCCGGCGACGAGGTTGCCCGTCGCCGCCGTCACTCGGCCGCGACCAGCTCCGGCCCGCGTGGCGTGTGCGGCACCGGCGGATGCAGCCCGATCCGCAGCAAGCCGGACGTGACATAGTAGATCGTCTTGAACGCCAGCACCGGGACGAGCTGCCCCCAGGTCCCCTTCGGAGCCCCCGCCAGCAAGCTCACCAGCCCATCCCGCATACGGAAAACGTTGCGCGGCGCCATGAACAGCAGGCGCAGCGCGGGCGTGTTGATCCGGTACACCAGCCAGGCGAACCGGCCCATTGCATGCCGCATCTCGCGCTCCATCCGCGCCGCCAGCACCTTGCCCCGGGCCGGGTCCCGCACCCACGCCTCGGCGACGCCGACCGCCTTCTCCGCCGACGCCATCGCCAGCAGCACGCCGGAGGAGAACATCGGGTCGAGGAAGGCAAACGCGTCGCCGATCATCAGGCAGCCGTCCACCGCGTTGCAGTCGGCGTAGTAGGAGTAATTGCCGGTCCCGGTGACCTCGGACACCCGCGTCGCATCGCGCATGCGGGCGCTCACGCTGGGGCTGGCGGCGATGCGCTCGGCCAGCAGCTCGGCGGGCGAGCCGCGGCGGCCCTTGAACGCGTCCGGGTTGCCGACGAAGCCCACGCTCATGATCCCGTCCGGCAGCGGGATCATCCAGAACCAGCCATCCTCGGCCAGATGGATGCTGATGAAGCCCTCGCGGTCGCCGGTGCGGAACTCGGCGCCGGTGTAATGGGCGTAGACGGCGGCAGTGTTGTTGCGCTTGTTCGCGCGCTTGAGCCCGTGCTTTCCCGCCGCGAACGTGTCCCGCCCGGACGCGTCCAGCACCAGCTTTGCGCCGATCCGGATCTCGCCGTCAGCGTCCGTGGCCACGACCTCCTGCCGCGCGCCGCCGGCAGTCAGCGAGGTGGCCCGGGTCTGCTGGAGCACGCGGGCCCCGCGCGCCTGCGCCACCTCGAACAGCAGCGAGTCGAAGTCGGCGCGCGGCACCTGCCAGGACGAGGTGAACCGCTTGTCGAGCGCGTTCGCGAAGCTGAACTGCACCTCCTTGCCGGTGTTGTCGGCGACGAACTCGGCGCCCGGCTTGTGCACGCCGATCGCCGCCACGCGGTCGCGGATACCGAGCCGGTCGAAGATCGCCGAGTTCAGCGGCAGCAGGCTTTCGCCGATGTGAAACCGGGGATGCCGGTCCTTTTCCAGCAGCAGCACGTCGTGGCCGCGCTCGGCCAGCAAGGCCGCCGCGGTGCAGCCGGCCGGGCCGGCGCCGACGACCAGGTAGTCACACTCGAGCGTCCGCGTCGTCACGTCATGCCCCCGTCGATGGCGATCGTTTGGCCGGTGATATAACCAGATTGTCGCGACGCCAAGAAACCGATCAGGTCGGCGACCTCCTCCGGCCGCCCTGCCCGCTTGGCAGGCACGATCGACGCGATCCGCGCCGCATCCATCGCCGCATCCACGGCCGGCGAGGCGATCACCCCGGGGGCGACGGCATTGGCAGTGACCCCGCGCGACGCGACCTCACGCGACAAGGATTTCACCGCCCCGATCAGCCCGGCCTTGGCGGCGCCATAGGCGACCTGGCCGCGGTTGCCCAGCAGCGCCGTCACGCTCGAGACCGCGATGATGCGCCCCCAGCGCGTGCCCAGCATCGGCAGCAGGGCCGGCTGCACCACGCCGAAGAAGCCATCGAGCCCCACACCGAGCGGACCCCGCCATTGCGCCGCACTCATCCCCGCCATCACCACGTCGTCGTGCACCCCGGCATTGTGCACCACCACCTGCAGCGGGCCGCCGTCCAGCAAGCCCGCCATGCCCGTTTGCGTCTGCGCCGGGTCGGCAAGGTCGAACACGACGCTTGCGCCGTCGATCTCGGCCGCCAAGGCCGCGGCGCCGGACGCGTTGGCATGTGCGTGCACGACGACGAACAAGCCGTCGGCGGCCAGCCGCCGGCAGATCGCTGCGCCCAGCGGACTGGCGCCCCCAGTGACCAGCGCCCTCATCACCGGGACAGGCCACCGGCCGGCAGCGCGATCCCGGCGCGCGCCGACACCAACATTTGCCCGTGCATGTCGGACACGCTCAGCCGGTACAGCATGCCGCCCGACTCGGACCGCTCCAGTACCGGCTTCGATGCCGAGCGTACCGAACGCCGGGTCGTCGAGGAACGGCACCTGCAGCGCGACGTCGCGCAGCCGGGCCAGGTATCCCGCCCGCTGCGCCACCCCGCCGGCCAGCATCGCCCCATGCAGCGCCGCCGCCTGCAGCCCGTACTCGATGCCGCACACCGCAGGCAGCCGCCCGTCCCGTCGCAGCGGGTTGCCGGCTGCGAGGTGCGAGCGGCTGCGGCACAGCATGCGCCCGGCATCCCACCGCACCACCGCATCCAGCAGCACCATGGCCCCGCCATGCGGCACCAGCGCCGCCAGGGCCGCACCCTCGATCACGGCCCGTGATCGTGATCAAGGTCGTGGTCGGGCCCGGTCGGACCGGGCATGCCGTCCAGGCGCAGCGACAGGGACCCGTCGAGATACGCCACCGCATGCTCGCCGCCGACCTCCGCGGCAAGCCCCACCAGCAGCGGCAGGCAGGCTGCGATCACGTTGCTCCCGCGCAGCGCCTCCAAGCCCGGCGGCAGCGGCGCCGGAGCGGCCGCCCGCTCCTGCCACCGCACCAGCAGCCGCGGCGCGCCCGCGCATACCGGTGCGAGCACCAGGCCGACGCCGAACGGCGCCGCGGTCGGCCGCAGCGCATCCAGCGGCGCCGGCAACGGGTGGTCGTAGCAGCACAGCAGCACCGGCTCCCGCTCGGCCGCCACCTCCACCATCGCCTTCAGCAGCGCGGCCGCCCAGGTCCAGTCATGCGCGCCGAGGCAGGTCGCCGCC
Source organism: uncultured Alphaproteobacteria bacterium (assembly GCA_963792675.1). GTDB lineage: Bacteria > Pseudomonadota > Alphaproteobacteria > Acetobacterales > Acetobacteraceae > JBBROS01. The sequence continues at coordinate 863,412 of CAWBWT010000002.1, read as the reverse complement.
TGCCGCCCGCCCTGGGCGATCGACCAGTAGCCGGCCGCGGCGTTGTGCACGGAATTGTGGAACTGGGTCGGCGACACCACCCGCTCGCCTTCGGCCGCCCGGGCGAGCGCGTCGAGGATGCTGCCGACCACAAGGCCGTCGCCGTTGCTGCTGCCGAACACGCCGCGCAGGGAGGCCGGCGGAATACCCGAGGCCGCGGCCGCCTCGCCCGCGACGGCCAGGGCCAGCCGAACCACCGGACCGGCCCGGCGCCGCTCGGTTGCGCCCAGCATGGCAGGCGGCGGGAGCGGAAGCTCGGCCGCGGCAAACGGCGCCCGCCCGGCCAGCACCGGACGCGCTGCCGCCCAGCCGGGCAGGCCGGGACCCCAGACCGAGACTCCGCGAACCGAGGCGGCAAGCCACCCGTCGTCGTCACCGAACGGAGCGGCGAGCGCGCCGGACATCGTCTCCCGGCCGTGCATCACTTGGGGATCAATTGGGGCATCATCTTGGCCCCCCGAATACCAGGGAGCAGTTCACCCCGCCGAAGCCGAACGAGTTGCTGACCACGATGCGGACGGCGCGGCGCTCGACCCCGGTCGCCACGTGCGAGCGGAAAGACGGGTCGGCGGCCGCCACCCCGAGGCATCCGGGGACGATCCCTTCCTCCATGCATTCCCGCGCGACCAGCGCCTCCAGCACGCCGCACGCGCCGAGCGTGTGGCCGGTCCAGCCCTTGGTGCTGCTGCACGCGACCGCGTCACCGAACACGGAGAACACGGCCGCGTCCTCGGCCGCGTCGTTGGCCCGCGTGCCGGTGCCGTGCAGGTTCACCCAGTCCACCGCGCCCGGCGCCAGGCCGGCCCGGTCGAGCGCACCCCGCATCGCCGCCGCCGCGCCGGCGCCGTCCGGATGCGGCGACGACATGTGGTAGCCGTCGCTGCTGACGCCGGCGCTCAGGAAGGTCATGCCCGCGCCGCAGCGTTCGAGCAGCGCGAAGCCGGCCGCCTCGCCGATCGAGATCCCGGTCCGGTCGGCCGCGCAGGGCCGGCACGGGCTCGGCGACACCAGCTCGAGTGCCGCGAACCCCTGCAGCGTCATGCGGCACAAGCTGTCGGCGCCGCCCACCACCGCCGCGTCGCACACGCCGGCCGCGATCAGCTGCTGCGCATCCAGAAAGCAGCGGGCGCTGCTGGCGCAGGCGATCGAGACCACCAGCGCCGGGCCTCGCAACCCGAGCGCGGCACGCACGAAGCCCGCGACGCTGTAAAGGTCCTGGGTGTGGTCGTAGTCGAACCCGGCCGGCAGCGCGCCATCGCCGGCGCGTTCGCGGTAGGCGTCCTCGGCGGCGCTCACCCCGCTGGTGCTGGTGCCCAGCACCACCGCGATCCGCCCGGCGCCATGCCGCGCCGCCGCCGCCGCAACCGCGGCCGCGAAGCCGTCGGCCCGAGCGCCATGTCCGCCAGGCGGTTGTTGCGGCAATCATAGGCGGCCATCCGGGCCGGCAGCCGATGGTCCTCCACCCCGGCGACACGGCCGATCCAGCCGCCGACCGACGGGTCGAAATCGTTCGGCCGCAAGCCGCTCGCCTCGGCCAGCAGCGCCGCCCGGTGCGCGGCGGCGCCCACGCCCAGCGCGCTCACGGCGGTCATTGCGGTGACCTGCAACGGCCGCATCATTCCTCCTCGCTCGCCGCGCGCCCTGCGAACAGGAACGCGAACCCCATGGCCAGCAGCGCGCCGGCCGCCACTGTCACACCAATGTCGCGCAGCAACGGCGTCTGGCAACCCGCGAGCAAGCCGAAAGTCAGCAGGGTCATCCCGTTGCACGTCACCAGGGTGCGCAACGTGCGCGCCCGCTCCTCCTCGTCCAGCTGCCGCCGGGCGAAGAACAGCGCGTAATCGAGCCCGACGCCCACGACGAGCTGCAGCGCCACCAAGTGGATCAGGCTCAGCCGCACGCCGGCCGCGGACAGGGCGGCCACCGTCACCACCACCGCCGCACCCAGCGAGCCCAGCACACGCACCACCCGGAGGTCACGCAACCCCACCGCGAGCACACCCAGCACCAGCACCAGGCTTGCGCCCAGCCACCACCAGCCGCGTCCGGTATACTCCGCCAGCACCGCGCCGAGCGCCGAGCGCACGTCCACGAACACGACCCCCGGCCCGTCCACCGCGGCGGCGATGCGGGCCGGGTCGGCCACGCCCTGCAGCGCCACCGGCCCCACCCAACCGCCGTCCCGCTGCACCAGCAACGGCGCCAGGCGGGTGCCCAGCACGGTGCCTTCCAGGTCCGCCGGCTGCAGCGGCGTCGCGGCGCGCGCCGCCGCCACGTCCCGGAGGAACGGCTCGAACGCGCCGGCGCGGAACGGCAGCCCGGCTTGCGCCGCCGCGACCCGCGCGGCCAGCTCGTCGGGCGCCGGCAGCGCCGCGAGCCTGGCCCGCTGCATGGCCTCGCTGGGCAGGACCCGGGCGGCCGCCTCGAACCCGTGCAACGCGCCCGCCGCACGCAGCCGGTCCAGCACAGGCAGCAGCCGCTCCTGCATCGTCAGCACCGCCTCGGCCGTGTTGCCGCGCACCAGCACGACTTGGCCCGCCTCGCCGGCCCCGAGCTGGCCACGCATCTCCCCGTCCAGCGCCACGGCGGCCGCCGGCACCGGGCTCAACGCCTGCAGGTCGCCTTCCCAGGCCACGCCGCGCACGGCCAGGAATGCTCCGGCGGCGGCCACCGGCAGCAACCCCCACGCGCGGTGGCGCCGCCATCCCTCCACCCGCGCCAGCCAGACCGGGTCAGCCGCCGCCACCGGCGCCAGCTCCGCGCTGACGATCAGCCGCGGCAGCACCACCCAGGTCAGCGCAGCGCAGGCGATCAGCCCGGCGGCCGCGAACACGCCGAGCTGCATCAGCCCCGGAAAGCCCGACGCCACCATCGCCAGCAGCCCGAGCACGGCGCAGGCGACCGCCATGGCGAAGGCCCGGCCGATCCGCGCCCGCGTCGCCCGGGCGGCCTCGCCCCGCTTGCGGTGGCCGATCATCAGCACCGGGTAATCCACCGAAACGCCCAGCATGGTCGCGCCGAACCCGAGCGCTACCCCGTGCACGCTGCCGAACGCCGCCTGCACCACCACCGCCGCGAATGCGACGCTCGCCACCACCGGGGCGGCAATTGCCGCCAGCACCAACGGCGAGCGGAACCGCCACCACAGCAAGCCGATCACCAGCAAGGTGGAGATGACCGAGATCCGCTCCACGTCGCCGCGGATGGCCCGGGCCGCGTCGCGCGCGAACACGCCGGGGCCGGACACCAGCAGCCGGGCCGGGCCGGGATCGCTGGCCCGGAACGCGGCCTCCACCGCCGCCACCGCGGCGTCCTGGCCCGGCACGTCCATGCCCGAGGCGCGGGTGCGGGCCAGCAGCAAGGCCCGCGACAGGTCAGGCGCGAACCAGACGCCCGAAAGAGTCCGCACCGAGCTCGACCCGGCCAGGGCCTGGCCGAGTGCCAGGAACGCGCCGACCGGGTCGGCCAAGCCATACTGCGTGGCCAGCGGTGCCGCAGAGGACCGCAGCGTCCGCAGCACCGCCTCCATCCCTGTGCGCAACGCTTCGACCGAGAAGGCGGCGGGGGTGACAGCCGGGCTCAAAAGGTAGCGGTGGGCGAACAGGAATGAGGGATCCACCGCACCAGGGCCGCCCAGCACCGCCGAGAACAGTCCGGCGTCGCCCAGCTGAGCGGCCACGCTCGCAGCCACCCGCGCCAGCTCGGCCGGGGCCGCGCCCTCAATGCCGACCAGCAGCACGCCCGCGGCGCCGCCGCTGCGCACCTCGTCGAGCACCAGCCGCCCCACCTCCCCGTGCCCCGCCGGCAGGAAGGCCGCCATGTCGGTGCGGACGGTGATCCGCCCCAGCACCAGCACCAACATGACGATCGCAGCCGCCAGCGCCAGCACGACCGACCGTCCGCGGAGGAGCAGGCTCGGCGGCCGCGGCGCCCCGGCGAGCAGGCTCATCCGGGAGTGATCGCCATCGCCTGCTCGTCGCCGTTCGGCTGCACCATGTCGATCAGCGAGATGGCGTTGCCCGAGCCCTCGAGGCGCACGCTGCGCAGGACGCCTTGCGTCCGCGGCACCAGCTCCATGCGCCATTGCTGCATCGTGCCGGACAGCGTGACGGCAAAGCCGCGCTGCAAGGCGGCGACATCGCCCGAAAGCGGCGCCCGGATGGCATCGATCAGCACCGCGAGTTGCGGCACCATGCCGATGTCGATCACCCGCGGCGGCTCGTTGCCGGTGGTGATGACGACCCGGGCGCCGTCCACCTCGAGCCGCTCCGGTTCCGGCCATTCCGTCGCTTTTTCCAGCCGCCCGACACCGCCGGCACGGCTGAACGACAGCCAGCCGCGGCTCTCCAGGGTGCCGTCGAGGGCGGCGAAACGTCGGGTTTCCGTGAACCACGCCCGCCGGGCCGGAACGGCCGCCATGCGCGCCATCAGCGCGTCCAGCGTGAGCGGCGGCTCGGCCAGGGCCCGAACCGACCAAGCCGCGGCTAGCAGCAGCGGCAGCAAGGACCGGCGCCGCAACCGGGTCATCCGGGGGCGACGGTCCCTTGCAGCGCGACCTCGCCGGCAACCCGCCCGGTGAACCGCCCGGCCGCGAACGCCACCTCGACCTGCTCGCCCGGCAGCACCGGCCGGCTGAACCGCGCCGAGCCGAGCCGAGCGGGGTCGATGCCGAGGCCGGACAGGACCGCATCGAGCAGCACGACGCCCGGCACCACCGGCCGCCCGGGGAAATGCCCGGCCAAGCTCGGATGGTCCGGCGGCACCGAGATCGTCAAGGTCAAGGCGCCGGGTCCAACAAGGCCAGCAGCGCCTGCCGCGGCAGCTTGCCGACTGCATTGCGCGGCAGCCGCTCGACCCGGATCACCCGCCGGGGCACGAATACCGGTTCGACCACGCGGCGCAGGTCGGCCAGGATATCGGCGCCGGTCCGCCCCGGCGCCACCACCACCGCCACCAGCCGCGCATCCTCGGCATCGGGCACGACGAAGGCACCGTCATCGACCCCCTCGATGTCCAGCAGCATCCGGTCCAGGCCGGGCAGCGAGGCCCGGCGCCCGCCGAGCTTCACCACGTCGGTGCGGCGCCCCACCAGACGGAACCCGCCCGGCGCCGGCATCACCACGTCGGCCAGGCGCACGGCCTCCATCCACGGCGCCGCGGCGACCGCGCCATCGCCGTCCAGCGCGACCTCCACGCCGGGATAGGCGGTCCAGTCCGGCCCCGCCGTGGTGCGGCGGCGGGCGATGCTGCCGCATTCGGTGGCGCCGAAGATCTCCAGCACCGGCGCCGCCCAGGCGGCCTCCGCCTGGGCGGCCAGCGCCGGGTCGAGCGGCGCGGTGGCCGACACCACGGCGGCGACCGGCAGCGCCACCGCGCTCAGCAGCAAGGCCCGCAGCTGCAGCGGCGTCGTGACCAGCAGCAGCGGCGCGGCGCATCGCCCGGCCGCCGCCGCGACGTCGGCGGGAAAGAAGGCCGGCCCGCACCAGCTCGCGACCGGTGCATGCAGCGGCAGCAGCACGGTGGTCTCGAACCCGTACATGTGCTGCGGCGGCACCGTGCCGACGACCGTGCCGCCGGTCAGCCCGAACGCGCCGGTCGCCGCCCGGCTGCGCTGAACCAGGCTGCCCCAGCGCTTGGCGTGCGGCACCGGGACGCCGGTGCTGCCGGAGGTGAACACGATTGCCGCCACAAGGTCGCGGGCGACCTGCGGCATCGGCGCCCCGAGCGCCGACCGGCCGGACGGACGGTCAAGCTCGACCAGCAAGCGTTCGCATGCACCCGCGCCGTCCCCGGCCCAATCCGACACCACACAGGCGGAGTACTCGGCCGCCACCGCGTCCAGGCGGGAGGGCTCCACGTTCAGCAGCGAGGTCCTGCCGGCGAGCAGCCCGGCCGCAAAGGCGACGGCGAAAGCGTAGCGGTCGCGGCAGGCGTTGATCAGCGCCGCCGCGGCCGGCAAACGCCGGGCCAGTTCGGTCGCTTCGGCCAGGAACGCGGCCGCCGTCACCGGCCCCTGCGGCCGCTGGAACAGAACCGCGTCCGCCGCCCGCTCGATCAAGGGCTCGGTTGGCAAGGGCTCGGTTGGCAAGGGCTCGGTTGGCGACACCTACTTGGTCCGATGCGCCTCGACATACGCGGACAGGCTGCGCAGGCTGGCGAAGATGCGCTTGTTGCGCTCGTCGTCCGACCGCAGCTCGAAGCCGTACGCGCGGCTGATGGCCAGGGCCAGTTCCAACGCGTCGATGCTGTCGAGGCCGAGCCCTTCGCCGAACAGCGGCATGGCCGGCGCGATCTCGTCAGCTGCGACCTCGAGCTGCAGCGACGAGACGATGAGGCCGGCCAAGGCACGTTCCGCCTCGCTCTGGACGGCAACGCCCGGCTCCGGGCTATGTGTCTGCAGGTCTGTCACGGTGTCTCTCTAATTGTTAACATAGCCCTCAACAAGCAGCGATGCTTAGACGGGCCGCCGCCGAGTGCAAGTCATGAACGTTTCGCTCGCCTCTCCTTCCCGCCGGCGCCTTCGCGCGGTCGCGGCTGCGGTGGCCGTCCTGTCTCCCGTCCTCAGCCACATCGCCCTGCTATTGGGGCAAGGTTATGGCGCCGCACTCGCCTGCGCGGTTGCCCAGGCGGGCGCGACCGGGCTGCTGCTGTGGAGCAGTTTGCCTGTTCGCCGCTGGCTGGGTCCAATCATTTCGTTGACGTTACTCGGGGCGCTTGCCGCCGGAGCCCGGTTCTCCCGCCCGACCGCGCTGCTGGCCGAGGCCGGCGTGGCCCATGCCATCCTCTACGCCGCCCTGCTGGCAGTGTTCGCCAACACGCTCCGTCCCCGCCGCGTGGCGCTCGCCACCTGGCTCGCCTCCCGCCTCAACCCCAGCTTCCATGCCGGGCAGGTGCCCTATACCCGCGCCGTCACCTGGGCCTGGGTGGTGTTCTTCGCCGCCCAGCTGGTGGCCTCGGCGGTGCTGCTGCTGACCGACCGTGGCCTGTGGCGCGACCTCGTGACCACCCTACATTTGCCGCTCGTGCTCGCCATGCTGCTGGCCGAGGCGGCGGTCCGGCGTTGGCGCTGGCGGCACGAGCACGCAACGAGCCTCGCCGACACCATCAGCGGCACCCGACGACTTATGCGTCAGTGGGAGGCGAGCTCCTCCAGCACCCGGCCGTAAGCGGCATAGACCGCGGCGAACCCGGCCGCGTCGTTGCGCCAAGGCGCGCGGTCCAGCCACCATGACAGCGGTTTGCGCTCGGCCAACGCCCGCCGGGCCAGGCCGGCGAACCAGGCCCGGTTCGCGCTTGCGTCGAGGTAGCGCGGCTCCGAGAAGATGCGATCGAACCGGGCCTGGTAGCGCCCCAGCATCGGCTCGTCGTAGAAGATCATCTTCAGGCTGGTCTCGTAGATGTCGTTGGGCTCGAGCGGCCCGGCGGCTTCCACCAGCGCACCGGGAAAGGTCGGCAGGCGTCCGTACGCCAGTAGCTCCGCCCGCGCCGGCAGGTCGGCATAAACCGAACCCGGGTCCGGCAGCCAGGCGTCGTTGGTGCGGCGCGCGAGGTTGACGAACTCGTTGCGCGGCACCGGGAAGTCCAGCACCGCGAGCGGCAGGAACCGGTCGGTGGGCCACACTGCCCACAGCCCCGCCGCGGCCAGCGCGTTGTGCGCCAGGTGAATGCAATTGTCGTTGAACACGCTCCACACGAACTCGCGCCGGCCGGACCGGTATGGCTCGTTCTGCGCATTCAGGAAGCCGATCATCCGCGCCATCTGCTCCCGCGTCACCGGCACCCGTGCGCAATACCGGCCGCGGCCCAGGCCGACCGCGTAGTCGGTGGCGACCGAGACCTCGTACTTCCAGTCCTCGCGCGACCAGCCAGGCGGCATGGTCGCGAACACCTTGTCGTGGAAGCGGACGTGGTCGTAGATCCCGAGGCGCTTCGCCTCCGCCTGCACGGACTGGTAATCGGCCCGCGTCACCCCGCCCCCGGACGGCAGGCCGCCGCGGAAGAAGAAGCCGCGCCCGGGGGTCGGCACCCATTTGGCGTCGGCGAAGTGCTCGTTCATGCTGAGCCCGGCGCCATCCTCCGGGCCGCCCGGCACCAGCACCGGCTCGCCCGGCACGACGCGGGCGCCGTTGAGGTAGAACACCGCGTGGCCGCCGATCTCGCCACGGATGTCGGCGCCGAAGCCGGGCCGCTTCTTGATCTGCGATAGCGTGCAGTATTCGGCATAGTACGGGTGGTCGGCCACATAGGCCGCCTCGTCCGCCGCCCCTGGCACATCGAACCGCACCACCGCGCAGCCGGCCACGCCCAAGGTCAGGGCCGAGGACCGGGCGATAGCCAGAATCAGGTCCAACAAGCGACGCCGCATCGGCCCTCCGTAATGTGTGCGCGACCGCCCTGTCCACACCGCCAAAAGCGGGGAACCGGAGCTACTCTCGAGCGCTCCACGGATGTTGCTGGCCGACGGAGGAGGAGCGATGCGACCCTGTGCCCCAAGCCGCCGCGCCTTGCTCGCCGCCTCCGCCGCCGCGCTGTTCGCCGGCCCGCTGCGCGCCGCCACCATCTCCGGCCAGCTCCCCTGGGCACCGGCTGCCGGTGACCCGCCGCCGCGCGTCTCGCCGGGCGGCTGGACCTACTTCACGCCCGAGGAAGGCGCCGCGGTCGAGGCGCTGGTCGACCGCCTGATCCCGCCCGATCCCGACACGCCCGGGGGCAAGGACGCCGGCTGCGCCGTGTTCATCGACCGCCAACTCGCCGGCAGGTATGGAGAATCGGCCGGGCTGTTCATGCGGCCGCCTTTTCATGAGGGCACCCCCGAGCAGGGCCAGCAATCCGCGGCCACGCCGGCGCAGCGCTACCGCAAGTCGTTGGCCGGCCTCGCCGACCATTGCAGCCAGGCTTTCGCCGGCAAGACGGTCCACGACCTCACGCCCGAGCAGCAGGACGGTCTGATCGAGGCGATGTCGCAGGGCAAGGTGCTGGGCGAAGCGGAGGGCCGCGCCTTCTTCGCCCTGCTGCTACAGAACACCAAGGAAGGGTTCTTCGCCGACCCGATCTATGGCGGCAACCGCGACATGGCCGGCTGGCGCATGATCGGCTTCCCCGGCGCCCGCTACGACTACCGCGACTGGGTCGAGCGCCACAACGAACGCTACCCGCATCCGCCGGTGAGCCTGATCGGCCGGCCGGAATGGCAACCGGGGAAGACCTGACATGGCAACCAAGCTGCCCCACAAGGATGTCGTCATCATCGGCCTCGGCTGGACCGGGTCGATCCTGGCGCAGGAGCTGACCGACCACGGCCTGGACGTCGTCGCCATCGAGCGCGGGCCCTGGCGCGACACCGCGACCGACTTCCCGACCACCTACGCGCCGGACGAGCTGCGCTACGCCATCCGCCACGAGCTGTTCCTGCGCCCGGCGCAATGGTCGCTGACCTTCCGCAACAACGACGGCCAGGAGGCGCTGCCGATTCGCACCTGGGGCAGCTTCCTGCTGCCGAACGGCGTGGGCGGCGGCGGCGTCCATTGGAACGGCGAGACCTGGCGGTTCCTGCCCAGCGACTTCACCTGCCGCACCACCAACGTCGAGCATTACGGGGAGAAGTTCATCCCCGAGAACATGACGATCCAGGACTGGGGCGTGACTTACGACGAACTCGAGCCGCATTACGACAGGTTCGAGTATCTATGCGGCACGTCGGGCATCGCCGGCAATGTCAGCGGCGCCAAGCAGGAGGGCGGCAACCCGTTCGAAGGCGCCCGCTCCCGCCCCTATCCGACGCCGGCGCAAAAGCAGCCGTACGGCCCCACCTTGTTTGCGCAAGCCGCCCGCGACATGGGCTACAAGCCGTTCCCGCAGCCTTCATCGAACCTGTCGGAAGCCTACACCAACCCGCTCGGCTGCACGATGGGACCCTGCACCTATTGCGGCTTCTGCGAGCGGCACGGCTGCGGCAACTACAGCAAGTCGAGCCCGCAGACCTGCGTGCTGCCAGCACTGGTGCAGAAGCCCAACTTCGAGGCGCGCACGCTCTGCGAGGTGCTGCGCATCAACCTCGACAACACCGGCAAGAAGGCGACCGGCGTCACCTACGTCGACACGAATGGCCAGGAATGGGAGCAGCCGGCCGACCTCGTGCTGCTGTGCGCCTTCCAGATGTTCAACGTTCACCTGCTGCTGCTGTCCGGCATCGGCACGCCGTATGACGCACGCAGCGGCCAAGGGGTGATCGGCCGCAACTTCACCCAGCAGGTCACCTCGAGCGTGCAGTCGTTTTTCGACGACAAGAACTTCAACCCGTTCATCGCCGCGGGCGCGATCGGCATGTGCATCGACGACTACAACGGCGACAATTTCGACCATGGCCCGCACGGCTTCGTCGGCGGCGGCTACATGGGCATGGTGCAGCCCAATGCGCGCCCGATCCTGACCACCCCGGTGCCGCCCGGCACCCCGCAATGGGGCGCAAAATGGAAGCAGGCGGTCAAAGACAACTACCTGAGCTCGATCCTGCCGGCGACGCATGGCGCGCATTACAGCTACAGCACCAATTACCTCGACCTCGACCCCACGTACAAGGACCGCTTCGGCCGGCCGATGATGCGGCTGACGATGGACTTCTACGAGAACGAGCACCGGATGACGACCTTCCTCACCGACAAGCTCGAGGAGATCGTCAAGCGGATGGGCGCGCGGCAGACCGTCAAGGCGCCCCGCCTCGGCCATTACAGCTCGATCCCCTACCAGACCACGCACACCTGCGGCGGCGCCGTCATGGGCGCCGACCCCAAGACCTCGGCGCTGAACCGCTATCTGCAGAGCTGGGACGTGCCGAACCTGTTCGTGATGGGCGCGACCGCCTTTCCGCAGAACGCCGGCTACAACCCGACCGGCACCGTCGGCGCGCTGACCTTCTGGGCCGCGCACGCGATCCGCACCCAGTATCTCAAGAACCCCGGCCCGCTGGTGCAGGCATGAGGGGGCTCCTGCTTGCCGCCGTCCTGCTCATGCCGACGGTGGCGGTGGCCCAGCGCAGCGACACCCAGGACTTCACCAGCATCGAGCGCGGCCGCTATTTGGCGACGGTGGGCGATTGCGTCGCCTGCCACACCGTCCCGGGCGGCACGCCCTATGCCGGCGGCCGCGCCATCGTGACGCCGTTCGGCACCCTGCTGAGCCCCAACCTCACCCCCGATCAGCAGAGCGGCATCGGCAACTGGACCGATGACCAATTCATTCGCGCGGTCCGCGACGGCATCGGGTCCGGCGGCCAGCATCTGTACCCGGCGCTGCCCTACCCCTACTACACCAGGGCCAGCCGCGAGGACGTGCTGGCGATCCGCACCTACCTGGCGACGCTGCCGGCCACGCGCAACGAAGTGAAGGCGAACCAGCTGCCGTTCCCGTTCGACGTCCGCACCAGCCTGATCGCCTGGAACACGCTCAATTTCCGGCCCGGCGAGTTCCAGCCCCACGCGGACAAGTCGGCCGAGTGGAACCGCGGCGCCTACCTCGTCGAGGGCCTCGCGCATTGCGGCGCCTGCCACACGCCGAAGAACGTCACCGGCGGCGACGAGACCAGCCGCGCGCTGCAGGGCTATCCGCTGCAGGGCTGGGTGGCGCCGAACCTGACCGGCAACAGCCAGGCGGGCCTCGGCAACTGGCCGGCGGAGGCGATCGTCGAATACCTCAAGACCGGTCGCAATGAGTTCAACGCCGCGTCCGGTCCCATGGCCGAAGTCATCAGCTACAGCACGTCCCGGATGACCGATGACGACCTTTGGGCGATTGCCGCCTATCTCAAAGACCAGCCGGACGCCGGACCGGCCGGGCGCACCCCGGTCGCCGGCACCGACCCCGGCATGCAGGCGGGCGCCGCGCTTTACGCCGATAATTGCAGCGCTTGCCACACCGCCAATGGGGCGGGGATCGCCCGCCTGTTTCCCGCGCTCGCCAAGCAGCCCTCGGTGCTGCAGGACTCGCCCGACAGCCTGGTCCACGTCGTGCTCCGCGGCGCCCGCGCGGTCTCGACCCCGCACGCGCCGACCGGCCCGGCCATGCCGTCCTTCGCCTGGAGGCTCGACGACGGCCAGATCGCTTCCGTCCTCACCTACATCCGCAACTCATGGGGCAACGCCGCCCCGGCGGTCGATGCGGCCGCCGTCGCCCGCGCCCGCAAGGACCTCACGGTGGCCGAACAATGAAACTGCTGACAGTGACTCGCACTCATCCTGTCGCCGGTCGCCGTCTCGGCGCAGCAGCCACCGGTGCAGATGCAGCCCGGCATCGGCCCGACCGGGTCGATGTACAACGGCAACAATCTGGTCCGCTCCCCGATCGAGCCGCGGCCCGATCCGAACCGGCCGGCACCCGCGTCCGGCGGCGGCGTCACCGGGGCGCAGAGCTCGCGCACCGAAGGCGGCACCGGCGCCGGCGGCGGGGAGCACTAGACGATGCGCCGCCTGCTCGCCCTTGCCGTCCTGGCCGCCTCGCCGGCCGTGGCCCAGACACTGCCGACCAAGCCGGTGCTGACGCTCGAGGCCGCCAACCGGGTCATTGCCGCGGCGGCGGCGGAAGCGGGCCGCGCCGGCGCCCCGGCGGTGCTGGCGGTGGTGGACGACGGCGGCTACATGATCGCGCTGCAGCGAATGGACGGTGCCCCCATGCTGGCGAGTGTCGAGCTGGCGCCCGAGAAGGCGCGCGCCGCGGCGCTCTACCGCAAGCCGACGCAGGCGCTGGAGCAGGCGATCAACCAGGGGCGCAGCGCCGCCGTCACCGCGCCGTTCACCCAGATGCAGGGCGGCATGCCGATCACCGTCGGCAAGGACGTGGTCGGCGCCATCGGCGTCAGCGCCGACACCCCGGCGCACGACCAGCAGATCGCCGAAGCCGGCGCCAAAGCCGTTGGCAACTAGACCGGCCGCCGCGTCATGAGCCTGCTCGGTCGCCTGTTCGGCCCGGCCCGGCGCCGCGCCCAGGCACCCGAAGTGGCCGCGCATGGCGGCACGGCCGTGTTCACGCCCGCCGCCAACCTGATCATGACGGTCGGCTTGCTGACGCTGGCCGGCACCGCCTCGGCCGGCGCCGCCTGGTGGTGGTTGTGGCCGCGCTCCGACTATGCCCGGCATGTCGGCTTTATCATCGGGCAACCGGTGCCGTTCAGCCACCAGCACCATGTGGCCGGGCTCGGCATCGACTGCCGCTTCTGTCACACCAACGTCGAGATCGGCACCAATGCCGGCATCCCGCCGACCCAGACCTGCATGACCTGCCATTCGCAGATCTGGACCAATGCCGCGCTGCTGGCGCCGGTGCGCGAAAGCCTGGCGCAGAACAAGCCGATCGTGTGGGGCCGGGTCACGAACCTGCCGGACTACGTCTACTTCAACCACTCGATCCACGTGAACAAGGGCGTCGGCTGCTCGTCCTGCCACGGCGACGTCGCGTCCATGCCGTTGATGTACAAGGCCAAGTCGATGACGATGGAGTGGTGCCTCGAGTGCCACCGCAACCCCGGCGCGCAGCTTCGCCCGGAAAGCGAGATCTACAACACCGCGTGGCAGCGCGGCCCCGACACCCCCTCGCCCGAGGCGCTGGTCGACCACTACCACGTCGGCGGCCGCAACCTGACGGATTGCTCGATATGCCACCGGTAGCCGACCTCCGCGCCCGCTGGCGCCGCCTGCTGGAAGACCCGGCCGAGGCCGCCCGCCGCTATCCGTCGCTCGCGGCAGGCATCGCAAACCCCACGGAACGCCGCACGCTGCTGAAGATGATGGCGGCGAGCATGGCGATGGGCGGCCTGTCGGGCTGCGGCGACCCGTCCGAGCCGGACGGCCACTGGGTCCCGGCGGTGCTCCACCCGCCCGGCATCGCCCCCGGCCTGCCAAACTACTACAGCACCGCCATGACGACCGGCGGCACCGCGATGGGCCTCGTGGTCGAGCACCGCATGGGCCGCCCCACCAAGATCGAGGGCAACCGCAACCACCCGTCGAGCCTCGGCTCCACCGACGCCTTCGCCCAGGCGCTGCTGCTCGACTTCTACGACCCCGACCGCGCCATGGGCCTGCAGCACGAGGGCCGCCCGACCGACTCGCCGGGCTTCGAGGGGGCCTTGATCACCGAGCGCGAACGGCTCGACGCGACGCACGGCGCCGGGCTGCGCATCCTGACGCCGGCCGTGGGCTCGCCGACGCTGGGTGCGGCGATCGACGCCGTGCTCAAGCGCTGGCCCGAAGCGCGCTGGGTGCAGTGGGAGCCGGCGTCGCGCGCCGACGCCGATGCAGGCATCCGCCTGGCCTACGGGCGCGACGCGGCGCTCATCCCGCACGCCGACCGGGCCGACGTGGTGCTGGCGCTCGACAGCGACCTGATCAGCGAGGCGCCGGGTCACGTGCGGCATGCGCGCGACCTGACCTCGCGGCGCAACCCGACGCGCGCCACGATGAACCGCATCTACGCCGTCGAGCCGACGCCGACGCTGATCGGCGGCATCGCCGACCACCGCTTGCCCGCCTCGCCAGCCGAGCTGCATGCCGGGATTGCGGCACTCGCCGCCGCGGTGCTGCACAACGAAGCCGCCGATGCCTCAGGCTCGGGTGCACCAGCCTGGGTGGCGCCGGTCGCCGCCGACCTCAAGGCGGCCGGCGCCAAGGCGTTCATCCATGCCGGCCCGGCCTTCGCCCCGGACACGCACGCTTTGGTCCACGCCATGAACGAGGCGCTGGGCGGGCGTGGGACCACCTTCGACCTAATCGCCTCGCCGCTGTATCGCCCGGCCGACCAGGCCGCCGATGTGGCCGGGCTGCTCGCCGACATGCAGGCGGGCCGGGTCGAGACGCTGCTGGTGATCGGCACCAACCCGGCCTTCACCCTGCCGGGCTTCACCGAAGCGCGGAAGCGGGTGCGCACCGTGCTGCACGCCTCGCCGGCGCCGGACGAGACCTCGCAGCTTGCCACCTGGCACATGCCCGAGACGCATCTGTTCGAGACCTGGGGCGACGCCCGCGCCCATGACGGGACCGCGTCCGTGACCCAGCCGCAGGCGCTGCCGCTCTACGACGGCCGCAGCCCGCTGACCCTGCTGCAGATGCTGCTCGGCACCCCGTCCATGGCACCGATGGACGCGGTCAAGCAGACCTGGCGCGACCTCCTGCCGGACGAGGAGGCCTGGTATTCGGCGCTGGCCGAGGGCGTTATCCCCGGGACGGCCAGCCCGGTGCTCGACACGAAGCTGTTGGGAACCGCCGCGACGGCGACACCGCCCACGCCGCCCGCCGCCGAGCTGACGGTGCTGTTCCGCCCCGACCCGCACCTCGGCGACGGACGCTGGGACAATAACCCGTGGCTGCAGGAGCTGCCGCGGCCACTGACCAAGCTCACCTGGGACAACCCGGTGTTGCTGGCGCCGGCGACCGCCAAGTCGCTGGGCGTCACCGACGGCGACATGTGCCGGCTGACGGTGGATGGCCGCACGGTCGAGGCGCCGGCCTGGATCCTGCCCGGCCAGGCGCCCGGCGTGATCACCGCCCAGTTCGGCAACGGCCGCCGCGCCGCGGGCGATGTCGCCTTCATCGCCGGGACCGATCTTTACCCGTTGCGCGGCTCCACGGCGCTGCACCAGGCAAGCGTCCAGCTCGAACGGACCGGAGGAAAGAAGCAGCTCGCCTGCACCGACCACCACGCCTTCCTCGCGGCGCCGCCGGACGACATCGCCCGCCACGGGCCGCTCGAGGCATTCAAGCGCAATGCCGCCTTCCTGAAGGGGGGTGCGCCCGACAACTCGCTCTACCGCGAGCGCTGGCAGGGGCCGGCCGCCTGGGGCATGTCGATCGACCTCAACGCCTGCATCGGCTGCAACGCCTGCGTCGTCGCCTGCAACGCCGAGAACAACGTACCGACGGTAGGGCGCGACAACGTGCTGAAGCAGCGGGAGATGCACTGGCTGCGCATCGACCGCTATTGGGAGGGCCCGGAGGACGACCCCGAAACCTCGTTCCAGCCGATGCTGTGCATGCATTGCGAGGAAGCGCCGTGCGAGACGGTCTGCCCGGTCGGCGCTTCGATGCACGACCAGGAGGGGCTGAACGTCCAGGTCTATAATCGTTGCGTCGGCACCCGCTTCTGCTCGAACAACTGCCCCTACAAGGTCCGCCGCTTCAACTTCGGCCCGTATGCCGCCGAGGAGCCGCGGCCCGAGATCAGCCGCAACCCCGACGTGACGGTGCGCGCCCGCGGCGTGATGGAGAAGTGCACCTTCTGCATCCAGCGCATCGCCGAGACCCGCATCGCGCACGACCGGGACGGCACGCCGGAGCAGACCACCACCGCCTGCCAGACCGCGTGTCCCACCCAGGCGTTCAGCTTCGGCAACCTGCGCGACCCCGACGCCGAGGTGAGCCGCCGCAAGCAGAGCCCGCTCGATTACGTGCTGCTGCCGGAGCAGCAGACCCATCCGCGCGTCACCTACGAGGGCCGCATCATCAACCGCAACCCGGCGCTGTCCCGCGACACGGGGAAGACCTGATGCCCGACACCGCGGTCGCCCCCATTTCCCACACGCCCTATCTGCTGCCGGGCCAATCGCTGCCCGGCATGACCGAGCACGTCGCATCGCCGCCGCTGTCCGAGCACACGCCGCGCTGGTGGTGGATCGCGTTCGGCATCTCGGTCTCGCTGCTGCTGCTGGGCGCGGTGTCGCTCGGCTGGTTGTTCGCCAACGGCATCCAGGTGTTCGGCAACAACTGGCCGGTGATGTGGGGCTTCCCCATCATCAACTACGTGTGGTGGATCGCCATCGCCTCGGGCGGCACCATCGTTTCGGCGGTGTTCTTCCTGACCCGGTCCGAGTGGCGCACTTCGATCAACCGCGTCGCCGAGACCATGACGCTGTGCGGCGCCGCCTGCGCCGGGATCTACCCGATCGTGCACCTCGGCCGGCCCTGGTTCTTCTACTGGCTGTTCCCCTACCCGAACACCATGACGCTGTGGCCGCAGTTCCGCAGCCCGCTCGTGTGGGACTTCTTCGCGGTCCTCGCCTACATCCTGAGCTCGGTGATGTTCTGGTACATTGGCCTGCTGCCCGACCTCGCCACCATGCGCGACACGGCGGAGCGCCGGGGGGCGCAGATCTTCTACGGGGTGCTGGCGCTCGGCTTCCGCGGCTCGGGCACGCAATGGCGGCGGCTGCGCGCCACCTACGGCGCCATGGCCGCGCTGATGGCGCCGCTGGTCGTGTCGGTGCACAGCATCGTCGGCCTGGATTTTGCCGGCGCCCAGGCGGTCGGCTGGCACACCACGCAGTTTCCGATCCTGTTCGTGTTCGGCGCCCTGCTGTCCGGCCTCGCGACCGTCATCCTGATCACCTTGCCGATCCGCACCGCGCTGCACCTCGAGCCGTTCATCACCGCCAAGCACATCGATGTGCTGGGGAAGCTGATCCTGCTGGCGTCGCTGCTGATCGGCTTCACCTACCTGATGGACGCGTTCTCGACCTGGTACGGCCCGCAGGAGGCCGACCGCACCATGTTCACCGCACGGGTCTCCGGCCAGTACGCCTACGTCTATTGGGGCAAGATCGCCTGTAACTTCGTGCTGCCGCAATTGCTCTGGATCCCGCGCCTGCGCCAGATGCTGCCGCTGCTGATGACGATCAGCGTCGCCATCATCATCGGCATGTGGTGGGAGCGCTACGAGATCGTCATCACCAGCCTGCACCGCCCCGACTTGCCGTCCTCCTGGGGCGACTACCACGCCACGTTCTGGGACTTCTCGCTGATGGCCGGGACGGTCGGGCTGTTCTTCACCATGTACCTGCTTGCGGTGCGGCTGCTGCCGATCCTGTCGATGTACGAAATGCGCAAGCTGATCCGGGAGCACGGATGATCGTCGCGACCTTCCCGAACCAGCCGAGCCTGCTGCATGCCGCAGCCCATTTGCGGCACCAGCCCGGCGCGCGCGTCGAAACCTACACCGCCGAGGAGCCCGCGGTCGCCGAAGCCGCCGCCGACACCACCTTGTCGCGCATCCCGCTGGTGATCCTGGGTGCATTCCTCGTCGGCGCCATCGGCTTCTTCCTCCTGCAGACCTACGCGACCACGCTCGGCTACTACATGGGGATCGGCGGCCGCCCCGCCTTCGCCTGGCCGTCCTTCATCCCGAACGCGTTCGAGGTGGGCGTGCTGTCGGCCATCGCCGCCGGGCTGCTCGCCTTCCTCATCGCCAACCGGATGCCGCGCTTGTGGGACCCGGTGGACGAAGCACCCGCCATCCGCCGCGTGATGCGCGGCGCCAACGTGCTCACGCTCGAGGGCCTCGAGGACGGGCACGCCCGCGAGCTGCTGGCGCCACTGTCGCCGGTGCGCGTCGAGGCGCTGGACGCATGACGCGCGCCGCCCTGCTCGCCCTCGCGCTGCTGTCGCTCGCCGGCTGCGACGACATGATCCACCAGAAGAAGCAGAACGCCTACGCCAGCGCCAAGACCGGACCGGGCCCGGTGCCGGCCGGCACCGTCACCTACCGGGAGCGGCCGTCGCCGCCGCCCAAGCTGACGCTTGCCTTGATCGAGCGCGGCCAGCAGCGGTTCCGGGTGTATTGCACTCCCTGCCACAGCGAGGTCGGCGACGGCCGCGGCATGATCCCCGCTCGCGGCTTCTCGCCGCCGCCGACCTATCACCAGCAGCGGCTGCGCGAGGCGCCGACGACGCATCTCTATGACGTCATCAGCAATGGCTGGGGCGCGATGTACCCGTTCAACTACCGCATCGCGCCGGACGACCGCTGGGCCATTGCCGCCTATATCCGCGCCCTGCAGCGCAGCCAGGACGCGAGCGGCGCCGACCTCGAGAAGCAGTCGGCCAGCGCGGAGCCCTCGCGGTGATCCGCGCCTTGTGGATCGCGGCCGCGGCCGGGCTGCTGCTGAGCGGGCTCGGCGCGGTGCTGACGCCTGACCGGTTTCCCCATGCCTGGCTGAGCGCCGCCGTGCTGGTCAGCGGCTGGCCGCTCGGCAGCCTCGCTTTGCTGCTGATCCACCCGCTCACCGGTGGCCGCTGGGGCGAGGCGCTGACGCCGGCGCTGCGGTTGGGCGCCTGGCTGACGCCGCTGCTGGTGCCGCTCTGGGCGCCAGTGGTGCTGACCCTGCCGCACCTCTACCCCTGGGCGGCCGGTCCGGTGCACAACGACTGGTACCTGAATGTCCACGATGCGGGGCTGCGCGGGGCCGCCTATCTCGTCGTCTGGAACGGCATCGCCGCGCTCGTGCTCGGCAACCTGCACCGGCGGATCGCGGCGCCGCTGCTGATCCTGCTCGGGCTCACGGTCAACTTCGCCGCAATCGACGCGACCTTGTCGCTGCAGCCCGAGTTCAATTCTTCTTCGTGGGGCATGATCGCCGCCGCCGGCATGACGCTGCTGGCGCTCGCCCTCGCGGTCGCCATCACCGGGCCGGCGCTGCACCGGCATGTCCGCGCCGACGCGGCCAAGCTCATGCTTGGCCTGCTGTGCCTGTGGCAGTACCTCGACTTCATGCAGTTCCTGATCGTGTGGCAGTCGGACCTCGTCAGCGAGGCGCCCTGGCTCGCCGCCCGTCTGTACGGGTTCTGGGGCGTGGTGATGGCGCTGGTGTTCGTCGATCATTTCGTCCTGCCGTTCGCCGTCCTGCTGCTGCCGCCGCTGCAGCGCAGCAACCTCGCCTTGACCGGTGTTGCGGCGCTGCTGCTGCTCGGCGAGGCGCTGCGCACCTGGTGGACCATCTTGCCCGCGATGCCGCGTTTGCCGGGCTGGCTCGACCTCGCCGCGATGGTCGGCGTGTTCTGCTTGGCGGGGGCGATCGTCGCCAGCATTCGCGGCCGTGTTCCCGTCCGCAGTCGGGCGCGCCACCGGGAGCATTCCCATGCCTGAAAAACTTGTCGCACCGTCGGGCGTCGAGACCAAGGACGTCGGCTTCGCGCCGATGCTGATCGCTGGGGTCGCCATGCTGGTCACGCTGGCCGGCGTCATCGCGCTGTCCGCCTGGCTGTATCCGGAGTTGATCCGCGATTCCCAGCACACGGCCGCCCCTCCCAGCTTTGCCGATCCGCCGCTGCAGCCGAACACGGCCGCCGACATGGCGCAGTTCCACGCGGCGCAAATGGCCTGGATCAACGGCGCCGGCTGGATCGACCAAAAGGCGGGCGTCGCGCACATCCCGATCCGGCAGGCGATGCAGGATGTCGCCCAGCGCGGCATCCCCGACTGGCCGACCACGCCGTACCGGCCCGACAAATGAGGCGGCTTCGGCTTCTGTTTCTGCTGCCATTGCTGGCGGTGCCTGCGCGTGCTGCCGACGCGCCGGCCTATGCGCCCGGCGCACCGGCCAATGCCGCTGCCTATGCGTTCGACCAGCATCCCGGCGCCCAGGCGCCGATCGACGCCCCGCTTGTCGCCGAGGACGGCACCACCACGACGCTGCGCCGTCTCGCGGCCGGGCGGCCGATCCTGCTGGTGCTGAACTATTTCCGCTGCCCCAACCTCTGCGGCACGGTGCGCGAGGACGTGTTCGCCGCTCTCGAGCATACCACCCTCACCCCGTCCGATTTCCTGCCAGCAGCCGTCACCATCGACCCCGCCGAGACCACGGCCGACGCCCGAACCGCGCACACCGGCGCGGCAGCGCCCGCCAACACGGCGTTCCTGACCGGCGACGCCGCGGCGCTGAAGCAGGCGGTCGGCTTTCCGACCCGCTGGATGGCGGAGGAAAAGCAGTTCCTGCATCCCGCCGGGCTGGTGGTGCTGACGCCGTCCGGCACCGTCGCCAGCTACGTGCTCGGCGTCGGCTACGCCCCTTCCGACCTGCAGCGGGCCATCGAGCAGGCAGCAAGCGGGGTGGTCGCGGCGAAGGCGAACCCGATCCTGCTGCTGTGCTTCCACTACGACCCGGTGACCGGCCGCTACAGCCTCGCCATCACCCGCGTGCTGCAGCTTGCGGCAGCGCTGACGGCCTTGACGATCGGCGGCACGCTCTACCTCGCGCATCGGGGCGGGCCGCAGACATGAGGCTGACCCTTCCCGGCGCCTCGGCCAACGCGTTCGAAACCGACGTCCTCATGCTGGCCTTGCTGATCGTCACGGGGCTCGTGCTGGCTCTCGTGTTCGGGCTGATGCTGATCTTCATCGTGCGCTACCGCCACGACAGCGGCCTCGACCGAGGCCAGCTCGCGAAGAAGACCTGGCGCATGGAGGTCGGCTGGACGGCGGCCACCCTGGTGCTGTTCTTCGGCCTGTTCCTCTGGGGGGCCGACCTCTACGTGCGCCTGTTCCAGCCGCCGCCCGAGGCCTTGAAGATCAGCATCACCGGCAAGCAATGGATGTGGAAGGCGGAGCACGCCGACGGCCAGCGCGAGATCAATGCGCTGCACATCCCGGCCAACCGCCCGGTCGAACTCGTCATGACGTCCGAGGACGTCATCCACGACTTCGCCATCCCGGCCTTCCGGATCAAGCACGACGTGCTGCCGGGCCGCTACGACACGCTGTGGTTCACCGCGACGACGCCCGGCACCTACCACCTGTTCTGCACCCAGTTCTGCGGCACCGACCATTCGGTGATGGGCGGCGACGTCGTCGTGCTGGACGGACCCGGTTTCCAGAAATGGCTGACCGAGAACGGCGCCAGCGACACCTTGGCCGCGCAGGGCCGGGTGCTGTTCACGCAGTACGGCTGCAGCGGCTGCCACATGGCGCAACCCGGCCCGCTTGGCGGCAACCAGGCGCCGCGAGCAGCTACGGCTCGGTGCGGGCGCCGCCGTTGAACAACGTGTACCGCCACCCGGTGCCGCTCAACGACGGCAGCACGGTCACGGCCGACGACCAATACATCCGGGACAGCATCCTGCAGCCGTCCAAGCAGGTCGTCGCCGGCTACGAGAACCGCATGCCGCCATTCGCCGGCGTGGTCACCGAGGCCGACCTCGTGCGGCTGATCGCCTACATCAAGTCGCTGGCGGGGACGAATCGTGATGCGCGGACCCGCCCGACCATTCCGACTGTCAAGTCCGACCATGACAATGAAGCGGTGATTGCCGTGCCCGCCGCCTTCTGCCAGCCCGGAGCCCGCCCATGAGCAGCGTCATGACCGCCCCGCGCGAGTCGCCGGCAAGCGAAGCGCCGGAAAACTACCTGACCAAAGAAACCGGCCTCCGCACCTGGCTGCTGACCACGGACCACAAGCGGATCGCCCTGCTGTACATGGCGACCATCACCGTGTTCTTCTTCGTCGGCGGGTTCGCGGCGTTCCTGATGCGGCTCAACTTGGTCACGCCCCAGGGCGCGATCATGTCGCATGAGAGCTACAACCGCACCTTCACGCTGCACGGCGTGGTCATGGTGTGGTTCTTCCTGGTGCCCGCGGTCCCAGTGACGATCGGCAACTTCGTGCTGCCGCTGGTGCTCGGTGCCCGCGACCTCGCCTTCCCGCGCCTGAACCTGCATGAGCTGGTACCTGTTCGTCATCGGCGGCGCGCTGACCGGGTGGGCGCTGCTGATGGGCGGGCTCGACACCGGCTGGACGTTCTACACGCCGCTCACGACCAACTACACCGAAGGCCACGTGGTGCTGGCGGTGACCGGGATCTTCGTATCCGGGTTCAGCTCGATTGCGACCGGGCTCAACTTCATCGTCACCATCCACCGGCTGCGGGCGCCCGGCATGGGCTGGTATCGCATGCCGGTCATCTGCTGGTCGCTTTATGCGACGTCGGTGATCTACGTGCTCGGCACCCCTGTGCTGGCGATCACGCTGATCCTGCTGGCGTTCGAGCGCCTGTTCCATGTCGGCGTGTTCGACCCGCAACTCGGCGGCGACCCGCTGCTGTTCCAGCACATGTTCTGGTTCTACAGCCATCCGGCCGTCTACATCATGATCCTGCCGGGGTTCGGTGTCGTCAGCGAGATCGTGCCGACGTTTTGCCAGAAGCAGTTGTTCGGCTACAGGTTCGTCGTCTGGGCCAGCATTTCGATTGCCGTCATCAGCTTCTTCGTCTGGGGCCACCACATGTTCGTGGCCGGGCAGTCGGTGTATCTCCGCCATCGTGTTCAGCCTGCTGAGCTACCTCGTCGCCGTGCCGTCGGCGATCAAGGTGTTCAACTGGCTGGGCACCATGCACAAGGGTTTTATCCGGTTCGAGGCGCCGATGCTGTACGCGCTCGGCTTCATCGGCCTGTTCACCATGGGCGGGCTGACCGGGCTGTGGATCGCTTCGCTGGCGACCGACGTGCACCTGACCCAGACCTACTTCATCGTCGCCCATTTCCACTACATCATGGTGGGCGGGATGGTGTCGGCCTACTTCGCCGGACTGCATTATTGGTGGCCGAAGATCACCGGGCGGCTCTACCCCGAGATGTGGTCGCGCATCGCTGCCGGAATCCTGTTCCTGGGCTTCAACGTCACCTTCTTCCCGCAATTCGTGCTCGGCTACTTGGGCATGCCGCGGCGCTACGCCACCTACGCGCCCGAGTACCAGGTCTTGAATGTGCTCAGCAGCGCCGGCACCGCGATCCTAGCCGCCGGGTTCCTGCTGCCGCTGTTCTACCTGCCGTGGTCGCTGCTGCGCGGGAAGCGGGCGCCGGACAACCCATGGGGCGCCCTCGGCCTCGAGTGGAAGACGACCTCGCCGCCGCCGGTGGAGAATTTTACCCACACGCCCATTATCACCGGCGACCCCTACGACTTCCCGCCGCCCGAGCATCAGGGCGCCTTCGCCGGCTCGCGGGGCGATCGGTGAGCACCGTCCGCAGCGTCGTCCCCGGCACGCGCCCGATCAGTCTGCCGTCCGGGCGTCTACATGAGGAGCACGGACCCGAGGTGATCGCCAAGGGCGTGGACGCCGGCTTTCAGTACCCCAGCCGGCGCTACGAGGCGGAAACCGCGCTGTCCGGGATGTGGCTGTTCCTCGCCACCGAGGTGCTGTTCTTCGGCGGCATCGTCTGGTCGTGGGTGGTGTTCCGGGCCAAGCACCCCGCTGGCTTCCATGCCGCCGCCGAGCACACCAACCTGCTGATCGGCAGCATCAACACGGCGCTGCTGGTCACCAGCAGCTTCCTGTTCACCCGCGGCGTCCGCGCCGCCGAGCGCGGCCGCAACGACGAGGTGTTCCGCGCGTGCGTTTATCACCGTGGCCCTGGGTCTCGAATTCCTGGTGTTGAAGGGGATCGAATGGGGTCTCGACTTCCATGAGCACCTGTGGCCCGGCCCCGACTTTCCCATTCACCGGCCCCGCCCGCAATGGCGCGCAGCTGTTCTTCATCATCTACTTCATCGCGACTGGCCTGCACGCGACGCACATGATCATCGGCATCAGCCTGGTGTCCTGGGTCGCATTCCGCGCCCGGCGCGGCGACTACACGAAGGCGCATCACACCCAGGTCGAAGTTGTCGGCCTGTATTGGTCCTTCGTCGACATCGTCTGGCTGACGTTCTACCCGCTGATCTACATCGCGGCCCGGCCATGAGTGCGGCGATCTGGCTCGGCCTGCTGCTGCTGCTCGGTGTCGAGATCATCGGCGCGCTCACGCACCAGCCCTGGCTCGCCGCCGTCGCCGCTCCGGTGATGATCGGGCTGGTCGCGTTCGGCTACATGCGGCTGCGCGCGGAAACGCCGCTGAGCCGCATCTTTGCCATCGCCGGGCTGTTCTGGCTGGCGATCATGCTGAGCCTCGGCAACCTCGACTTCATGGCCCGCAGCAACCTGCCCGCGCCGCAGACCACCTCGAGCGCGGACTACCGCTAAGCGGCTACGCCCGGGGTGGGATGGCGAAGCGATCCCCGGGCGAAATCGCTTTAACGGCGGCGGCGGCGTGCTGCGCCCATCGTGACCAGCGTGCCGCCGAGCAGAGCGAACGACGCAGGCTCCGGGACGTCAGCCATGATGCTGACGTTGTCGGCGCCGATCTCCTGGTAGTAGCAGCAGGTGTCGGTGGCGAAGCGCAGCTGGAACGATCCGCCCGGGGCCACCATGCTGGTGATGTCGAGGCTGTTGTACTGCCAAGTGCCGCTGGTCGTGCCGGTGAACAAGTTGGCCAGAACCCCGGTCGGCGAGGTGTCGAATGCCGTCGCGCCAGCGTTCAGGAGGTCGATGCGTCCGATCTGGGTGCTCCCGTTCAGCGCCGTGCCAGACTGGCTCGTGTACGATTGTTCGAAAAAGTTGTAGCTCAGCGTGACCTTGGTGGCGTTGGTCGGCACCACGAACGTCTGCAGGAACGCCTCGATGCCACCGCCATTCTGGTCGGTGATCGCGATCGTGGTGCCCCCTCCGGTCAGGACCGGCACAGCATGACCGCTGACCGGGGTCGCGGCACCGTTGGTCATTACGTAGGCATCGTTCCCGGAGCCCCCGCTTCCGGTAAAGGTCCAGCCCGCGGCAGTGCCGGTTTCGAAATCACCGTTGGTGATGAGCTCGACAGACGCCATTGCCGGCGTCCCGGCAAGCAGGCCGACGATGGTCAGGAGATGCGGAAGGTGCCGGCGCATAAGTTTTGTCTTTCAGGTTTGTCTCGCACCGAAGGAAATAGACGTTTTGTTAACGAACCGATAGTTAGTTCTCGTCGCGAATGGGCTACAATTGCGGACAGCCTGTGACACCGGTCTTGTCATTTGTCGTCGTGAGTTCAAAACGTCATTGAGATGTTAGTAGCGGTCACTGACCCACTACCGAGCTGTTAGCGGGCTTCAAAAACCTGCGGTTTGGGCGGCAGCGCCATGCTCGTTGCTAGGACCGCTGAGATCGGGCCGACGCGTATGCGTCACCGCCGCTGCCGCGGGTCCGCCTGGTCCCGCAGCGCGTCGCCGAGCAGGTTGAACCCCAGCACCGCCAGCAGGATCGCCAGGCCCGGGAAAGTCGCGATCCACCAGGCGGACAGGAAGTAATCGTGCCCGTCGGCCAGCAGCGCGCCCCAATCCGGCGACGGCGGCTGCGCGCCCAGGCCCAGGAACGACAGCCCCGCCGTCTCCACCACCACCGACCCGGCCTGCAACGTCGCCAGCACCAGCACCGGCCCCATGCAGTTCGGCAGCACGTGCCGCAGCACCACGCGCAGCGGCCGCGCGCCGGTCGCTGGGCCGCCTGCACGAAGTCCAGCCCCTGCACCGCCAGCACCTGGCCGCGCATCATCCGCGCATATTGCGGCGCATAGACGATGCCGATCGCGATCAGCGAGTTGACCAAGCTCGGCCCCAGTGCCGCCACGATCACCAGCGCCAGCAGCAAGTACGGGAACGCCAGCAGCACGTCGGTCAGCCGCATGATCGCCGCATCGACCAGGCCGCCGGCGAACCCGGCCACCAACCCCGTCGCACCGCCCAGCACCAGCGCCAGCCCGTCCGCCACCAGGATCGCCAGCAGCGCATAGCGCGTGCCGTACAGCACCCGGCTGAGCATATCGCGCCCGTACTGGTCCGCGCCGAACCAATGCTCCGCGCCGGGCGGCGTCAGCGCCGCGGACAGGTCCTGGTCGAACGGGTCGTACGGCGCCACCAGCGGCGCGAAGGCGGCGAGCAACAGCAGGAAAACGATGATCGCCAAGCCCAGCCGCGCGCCGGTGCCACGCAAGGCCCGGCGGAACAGCCCGGCCGGAACGGCGGCTCCGCTCACGCAACCGCCGCACCCGCGGATCCAGCACCAGATAGCCGAGATCGACGATGAAATTCACCACGACGAAGATGCCGGCCACGAACATCGCCGCCGCCTGCGCCACCGGGTAGTCGCGCGACAAGATGCTATCCACCATCAGCCGCCCCAGACCCGGCAGCGAGTAGATGCTCTCGGTCAACACCGCGCCCGACAGCAACAGGCCGAGCTGCAGCCCCATCACCGTCAGGATCGGGATCGCCGCGTTGCGCAGCACGTGCCGCCGCACCACCAGCCGCGCCTGCAGCCCCTTCGCCCGCGCCGTCCGCACATGGTCCAGCAGCCCGGCCGCGACCACCTCGGCCCGCGTCACCCGGGTGATCAACGCCAGCGGGATCGTCGCCAGCGTCACCGCCGGCAGCACCAGATGCAGCAGCGCGAGCCGCACCAGCGCCGGGTCGCCCGCCAAGACGCTGTCCACGACGCTCATGCCGGTAATGCACGGCGGCTCCTTCCCGATCGGCATCACGCCGCCGGTCGGCAGCCAGTCGAGCCCGGCGGCGAACAGCATCAGCAGCATCAGCCCCAGCCAGAAGATCGGCATCGACACCCCGAACAGCGTCCCGGCCAGCACCGCCGCGTCCAGCCGCGAGCCTTGCCGCGTCCCCGCCAGCACGCCGAGCGGAATCCCGACGCCGCAGGCCAGCAGCAGCGAGGCGAGGGTGAGTTGCAGCGTGATCGGGAACGCCGCCATCACCTCGGTCAGCGCCGGACGGTTGGTGTTGATGCTGAGCCCGAAATCGCCCTGCAGCCCGGCGACCAGGAAGCGCCAGTACTGCACCGGCACGGACTGGTCGAGCCCGAGCTGGGCGCGCAGCCGGGCGAGCTGCTCGGCGGTCGCCCGGTCGCCGAGCAACAGCGTGGCGACGTCGCCCGGCAGCAAGTGCATGGCGACGAACACGACGACGCTGACGCCCAGCAGCACCAGCAGGAGCTGCAGGACGCGGCTGACGAGGTAGCGGCTCAACGGTGCTACGGCGTGGTGGACGGCAGGTCGTGGCGCCATTGGTGGGTGATCCGCGGAACAAGTCCGCGGATGACGTCTTGGATGGGTGGCAGGCACCGTCATCCCCGAACTCGATCCGGGGATCCCCGACCCGCCGGGCCGCAAGCCACGTCACGCGCCGAGCGACACCTGGTCCATGTCGAAGAACATCTGCGTCGGGTTGAGCTGGTAGCCCCGCACCTCTTTGCGCACCGCCCGCACCTGCAGCACGGAGTTGATGAAGATCCACGGCGCATCCTCGACGATCTGCTTCTGGATCTCGGGATACAGCGACACCCGCTTGTCGTGATCGACGGTGCGCGCCGCCTCGGCCAGCAGCCGGTCCACGTCGGCGTTGCGGTAATGCGCGGAGTTGTTGATCGGGATCTCCTTCGACGCGAACAGCGCGCCGGCAAATTGTCGGGGTCGCCATTGTCGCCGGTCCACCCGCCCATCCGCAGCCCCTCGTGCTTGCCCGAGCGCACCGTCGACAGGAAGGCGCCCATGTCCATCTGCCGCACGTCCGCCTCGACCCCGACCCGGCTCAGATAGCCCTGGATCGCCACCGCCAGGTCGGCGCCGGCCGAGTTGTAGCCGCGCGGCGAGTTGTAGGTCAGCAGCTCGACCTTGAGCCCAGGCTGCACGCCGGCCTCGGCCAGCAGCTTCTTGGCCTGCTCCGGATCGAAGCCATAGCCCGTGATCGACTTGTCGAAGCCCCACTGCGCCGGCGGCAAGGGCGACGTCATCTGCACCGCCATGCCTCGGAACAGCGCCTTGTTGATCGCGTCCTTGTCCACCGCCAGATTCAGCGCGCGGCGCACCCGCACGTCGTCGAACGGCTTCGTTTCCATCGGCAGCGCCACGCCCGAAACCGCCAGCCCGGGCTGGGTCACGAGGTTGACGCTCGGCTCCTGCCGCAGCGCGGGAATGGTTGCCGCGCCCACGTCGGCCAGGATATGCACCTCGCCCCGCCGCAGCGCCAGCAGCGCCGCCTGCGGATCCGGCATGATCTTGAACACCAGCCCGTCCAGCTTCGGCTTGCCGCGCCAATAACTCGGGTTGGCCTCAAGCACGATCTGGTCGCGCGGCCGGTATTCCTTGAACACGAACGGGCCGGTGCCGACCGGATTGTTGCGGAACTCTTTGCCGGACTTCTGCGCCGCCGCCGGGCTGACGACGCCGTTCCACACCATCGCCAGGCTGTTGAGGAACGCCGCCGACGGTTCCTTCAACGTGAACTCGACGGCGTTGTCGCCGACCGCGCGATACTTGCAGTCCTTGCCGTAGGTGAAGTCCGCGTAGCTCTCCACCGGGCCGGTATTGTAGATGTAGATCGGGCTCGACTTGTCGAACTGGCGCGCGACGCCCTGCACGATCGACTCCGCCGTCAGCGGGGTGCCGTCGTGAAACTTCACCCCGGAGCGCAGGTGGAAGGTGTAGGTCAGCCCGTCCGAGCTGATATCCCAACGCTCGGCCAGGCCCGGTTCCACTTCGACGGTACCAGGCTTGTAGCGCACCAGGCTGTCGTAGATCGTCGCCATGATGAAGCCCGACGTGTTGTTCTCGACCGCTTCCGGATCGAGCCCGGTCGGGTCGGCGGCGATCCCGACGACGAGGGTCTTGCCTGCGCCCTGGGCCATGGCGTCGAGCGGCAGCGTGCCTGCGGCCGCCGCCGCCAAGGTGGTCGCGAGCACGGATCGGCGGGTGGGGCGAAGGCGCATGACGTCGTATCCTCGCGATGGTTGAAGTCGGACCCTAACAGGCGTCCGGGCCGGCGCGAAAGGGCGGCCGGCGGGCGAAGCCGGCACCTCCCACCCCTCTCAAATCTGGCGCAACGTGTAATTGTTCGCGACGCCGAATGTAACTCCGGGTTGCTTTCGCAAATTTTACACAGCACCGTGAGCATCCGGGCTTGAGGAGCAGCGATGATGGACGGATCGAAGGTGATGGCCGGAGTGGCGGCAGGCCTTGCCGCCATCTCCGGCGCACATGCGGCCTCCTACACGTTCAGCACCGTGAATGCGCCGGGCGCGACCGGGACCGCGCTGTTCGGCCTCAACGATGCCGGCACCGCCGTCGGCAATACCGGCACCGCCTTCTCGCGGGTCAGCGGTTTCGTTTACAGCAACGGCACCGTCACCCCCGTGCTGCTGCCCAGCACCGCCACAGGGGCGAACGGCCCCGTCAGCGCGGTCGGGATCAACAACGCCGGCACGATCACCGGCAGCTACAACAACAGCACCCTGCCCACGGTGCCAGGCTCTTCGGCCACCCGCGGAAAGGAGGTCGGCTACACCCTTAACGGCGCCTCGTTCAGCACGATCGACGTCAACTCGTTCGATACCCAGCCGCGCGGCCTGAACGACGCCGGCGCCGTGGTCGGCCGCGTCGAAGGGCCGAGCCCGGGCAGCATCGGGCCGTTCCTGACCCAGAACGGCGCGCCGGTGAACGCGTCGCCGAACGTGCCCCGCACCAGCCTCTACAACTTCGTCAACTTCAACGCCGTCAACGACACGGGCGACATTGCGCTCACCTACGTCACCGACGAGCGGCAGAGCGCCCTGTTCAAGAACGGACAAACGACGCTGCTCGCCGTCCCGGCCGGATTCACCACGTCGGCCTACGGGATCAACAACGCCGGCACCATCGTGGGCGGCTATTCGAGCGGCGTGCTGCAGAATTTCGTGTTCAGCAACATCGTGAACCACGGCTTCCTTTACGCCGGCGGCGCATACAGCACGGTCGATGTGCCCGGCGCCATCGCGACCACCATCCGCGACATCAACAACCTCGGCGTGATCGTCGGCGACTACGTCGATCCCGGCGGGGTGGACCACGGCTTCATCGGCACCCCGGACGCCGCGGTGCCCGAGCCGTCCTCGGCGGCACTGTTCGGCGCCGCGCTGCTCGGCATCGCCGGGCTCGGCAGGCGGCGCTCCCACCGGACCTGACGGGGGCCGTCAGGGCGCCGCCGTCAGGGCCCTGGCTGGTTGACCTCCTTCGGATCGGGCGTCGGCTTGGGTAAATCCTTCAGCCGCTTGTAGTCCTCGGTCGCGTCCGAGGTGCCGAACTGGCCGTGGTCGCCCGGCAGCTTGGGCGGCGTGGGGTGCTTCATCTCGTCGGCCATGTCGGTCTCCTTCTGCTGGTTCTGCCGCAGCCAACGCCCGGCGCGCGGGCCGGCTTCACTTCCCGCCATCGACGCTGAGCACCTGCCCGGTAATCCACGGGGCGAAGTCGCTCAGGAGGAACAGCACCGCGTGCACGATGTCGTCCACCGCGCCGGTGCGGCGCATGGCGATGCGCTCGACCAGTTGCCGCTGCCCCTCGGCGCCGTATGCCTCCCATTGCCGCTCGCTGCTCGGGTTGGAGCGGATAAAGCCTGGCGCGACGCTGTTGACGGTGATGCCGTGCGGCCCGAGCTCGTGCGCCAACTGCCGGGTCAGCCCGATCTCGCCGGCCTTGGCGGCGGCGTAGGCCTGGATGCCGGTCAGGCTGACGCCGATGCCGGCGCCGCTCGAGATGGTGACGATCCGCCCGCGCCCGGCCGCCTTCATCCCGGGGATCACCGCCTGTGCCATCAGGAAGGCGCCGGTGAGGTTCACCGCCAGGATCGCCTGCCACTCCGCCGGCGTCACTGCTTCGGCCGGTTGCCCGACCTGCCCGCACACGCCGCCGGCGCTGTGCACCAGGATGTCGGCGGCGCCGAACCGCTGCACGGTCGCGGTCACGGCCGCCGGGTCGGTGACGTCGAGCGGCTCGGTGCGCAACGTGCCGTTGCCGCCACCGCCGCGCGCGGTCTCGGCCAGGCCCGCCGCGTTGACATCGACCCCTAGCGTGTCGGCGCCCAGCATCGCCAAGCGCTGCGCAATGCCGCGCCCCAGCCCGTGCCCGGCGCCGGTGACGAGCGCGCGCTTGCCCGCGAACTCGATCTGCATCAGCCGGCTCCCGTCATGGCGCGCGCCAGCTCGACAAGATTATCTTGGGCCAGCGGGCGCCGCCCGCCCTCGATCTCGTGGATCATCGCGATCAGCCGCGCCGTCACCGGCGTCGGCACGCCGTGCGCCGCGCCTTCGGCCACCACCGGGCCGAGCTGCGCGTCCACCTCCGTCGCCCGCTTGCGCACCGCGAGGTCGCGCCAGATGCCGCTATGCGACTTCGCCGACTTGCGGTTATGCGCCACCATCTCCGCCATCGAGGCGTCGATCGCGTCCGCGCTGCCGCCCTGCCCGAAGGCGGCCGGCTCGAAGCCGTTGAAGCCGAGCGGCCGCATACCCTTCGCCGCCGCCACCGCCATTGCCTCGCGCGCCGTCGCCACCAGCACCGCGCGGTGCTCGGGTGCGGCCAGCACGTCGGCGATCGAGTCATCGGTCAGCGCGGTCGCGAACAGCAGCGCGCCGTAGCCAAGCTTGCCCCAGAGATAGCCGAGGATGTTGTCGGTCACGACCGCATTCGGCTCGAACCGGGTCAGCAGCCGGTGCAGCGCATCCACCCGCGGCGTCGCCGTGCCGTCGAGCTCGCCGACGACGCAGGCGCCGCGGCCGCCGAACAGGATGCGGCCGGGGTCGAGGTAGTCGGCGCCGAAGTTGATGAAGGCGCCGACCACGCGCTCGAGCCCGGTGACGCCGCCGATGACGTATTCGTTGAGCCCGTTCTGGAACGACGCGACATAGCCGTCGGGCTCTAGATGCGGCAGCAGCGCCCGCGCGGCGCCTTCGGTGTGATGCGCCTTGACGCACAGCAGGATGCGGCTGAACCGGCCCTCGACCCGGTCCGGCGTCGCGGCCCGGACTGGAACGGTGAACTGCTCGATCGGGCCTTCGATCGCCAGCCCGCGCTCCCCCATCGCCGCGACGTGGTCGGCGGCGTTGTCCACGAACAGCACGTCCTCACCGGCCCGCACGAGAAAGGCGCCGATGGTGCCGCCGATGGCCCCGGCGCCCCAGATCACGATCGGGCCGCTCATGACCAGGGCCCTTCCAGCAGCCCGCGAGTTTCCGCGACGGCGACGTGCCAGATTGCCAACATATCCTCGTCGGAACGCTGGTAAAGGCCGCCGAAGTTGCCGTCGCCGAGCGCCTCGCGCGCGGCGGCGGGCGGCAGCAGGCGCAGCCGGGCGAGGTCGATCATCGGCTTCTGCTCCTCCGGCCCGCGAATGTTCGGCAGCCTCGTCCAGGGAAAGTTCTCCATCCAGGAGGCGTGCGACGCCACCGGATCGGTCTGCTGCACCAGCGCCATGGTTTCGGGCGCCGCCCACCAATTGTGGAACTTGACCCGGCACTCCGGGTGGTCCGCCATCCATTCCAGCGCGACCGTAGCGGCCGGCGCGTTGCCGCCATGGCCGTTGCAGATCAGGATGCGGCGGAACCCCGACTGCCGCATCCCGTCCAGCACGTCGCGCACCAGCCGCACGTAGGTGTCCATGCGCAGGCTGATCGTGCCGGGATAGGCCTGGAAATACGGCGTCAGCCCGTAGGCCAGCACCGGGAACACCGGCAGGTGCAGCGGCTCGGCCGCTTCGACCGCAACTCGCTCGCTGAGGATGCTGTCCACCGACAGGCTGAGCTGCGCGTGCTGCTCGGTGCTGCCCAGCGGCAGCACGCAGCGGTCGTCGCGGCGGACCTGCTCCTCGACCTGCATCCAGTTCATCTCGGCGATCCGCATCGCGTGTCTCCCAGCTTCGGCGTCGGCCGCAGCCTCGCACCCTTTCCGGCATGCCGCCAACGGTGCCACCATGCGCCGATGCGTGCGTCCCACCCCCTCTACGCCGGTCCGATCATCGATGCGCACCACCATCTCTGGCAGTTGTCGGACGGCCGCTATCCCTGGCTGACGGCGCCGGAGGCAAGCATCGCCGCGCTGGGCGACGTCGGCTTCCTGCGCCGCGACTACCTGCCGGAGGACTACGCCGCCGACATCGCCGGCCAAGGCGTGGTCGCCTCCGTGCACGTCGAGGCGGTGTGGGACCCGGCGCGCAGCCCGGTGGAGGAAACCGCCTGGCTCGAGGCGCTGCCCCGGCCGCACGGCATCGCCGCCCGCACCGTCGTGGCCGCCCCGCTCGCCTCGCCCGAGCTGCCGGCGCTGCTGGCAGCGCACGACGCCACCTCGCCGCGTGTCGCCGCGGTGCGCGAAACGATCCGCTGGCATCCCGACCCGGCCAAGCGCTGGACCCGGCCCGGCATTGTGGACGAGCCCGCCTGGCGCGCCGGCCTGCGGCGCCTGGCGCATTACGGCTGGGCGCTCGACCTGCTGATGAACCCGCACCAGGCCGCGGAGGTAGCGGCGCTGGCACAAGATGTGCCGGGGCAGCAATTCGTGGTGAACCACTGCTGTACGCCGAACGACCGCGACGTCGAAGGCATGGCGCGTTGGCGGGCCGGATTGAGCGCGATGGGCGCCCAACCGAACATCGCGATCAAGCTGTCGAATTACGCCGCCTACGCGCCCGACCGCAGCTTCGAAGCCGACCGCGACACGCTGCGCACCTGCATCGACGCCTTCGGCCCCGCGCGCTGCCTGTTCGGCAGCGACTATCCCGTCGCCCGGCGGACCATGACCTACGCCGCGCTCTGTACCCGCTTCCGCGAGGTGGTGGCCGAGTATACGCCCGGCGAGCAGGAAGCCATGTTCCAAGGCAACGCCGCCCGCCTCTACGGGGTGCCGGCGTGACGCCCGAGCCGCTCGCCTTCATCGGCACCGCCGACCTCGCCGGGCTGCTGCGCGGCAAGTCAATTCCGCTTGCCGACCTGCCCGGACGCATGGGCCGCGGCGTCGGCATCACCCACAGCAACCTGATGCTGTCGCCCTTCGGCCCGATCCTCGACACGCCGTTCGGCACCCAGGGCGACGTGATGCTGGTGCCCGACCCCGCCACTCGCACGCCGATCCCCTCGCCCGGCGCCCCCGATATCGAGCTGCTGCTCGGCGACTTCTCGAACCTCGACGGCACGCCCTGGACCTGCTGCCCGCGCGGCTTCCTCCGCCGCGCCCTGACCGAGCTCGAGGCGGAGTTCGGCCTGACCCTGCTCGCCACCTTCGAGCAGGAGCTCGTTTATACGGGCGCCGAGGAGCGGCCCGGCTCGCCCTACACGCTCGACGCGCTACGGCGGCAGGGTCCGTTCGGCGGCGCGCTGCTCGCCGCGATGCGCGCGGCCAGGATCGCCCCGGATTCGTTCCTGTCCGAGTACGGCCCGCGCCAATACGAGGTGACGGCCGGCCCTGCCCGCGGCGTCCTCGCGGCCGACCAAGCGGTGCTGGTGCGCGAGCTGGCCCGCGCCGTCGCCGCCCAGCTCGGCCATCGCGCCATCCTGGCGCCCATGCTGCACCCCGCCGGCACCGGCAACGGCACACACGTGCATTGGAGCCTGCTCGACCGCGCCGGCGAGCCGGCCACGCACGATCCCGCCCGCCCCGATGGCCTGTCCGAGCTCGCCGAGCACATGACGGCCGGCATGCTGCATCTCCTGCCGCCGCTGTGCGCGGTCACCGCGCCGTCCGTTGCCTCCTACTACCGGCTGCGCCCCGGCCGTTGGGCGCCGACCGCGGCCGATCTGGGCGTGCAGGACCGCGGCAGCGCCGTTCGCATCTGCCCGACCTACGGGACCGCCGCCGAAAGCGTCGCACGCCAGTTCAATGTCGAATTCCGCGTCGCCGACGCCGCCGCCAGCCCGTATCTTACGCTCGGCGCGCTGGTCTGGGCCGGGCTCGACGGGCTGCGGCAGCGCCGCCGCTTGGCGGACCATATCCCCGCGCCGCTGCCCGCCTCGCTCGCCGAGGCGATGGACCGGTTCGAGGCCAGCCCCGAAGCCGCCGCCTGGTTCGGCCCGGAGTTCCACGCCGTCTACGTCCGCTTCAAGCGGGCCGAGTTGAAGGCGCTGGCCGGGCTGGACGAGGCGGCGATCTGCGATCGCTATGCCGCAATCTACTGAAGGATCATTGCCGAGATGCTAAGCCGCGACGTGGAGATCGACCCGGCGCACGCCGCCCTGCTGTTCATCGACGTGCAGAACTACACCGCCGGACCTGACGGCGGCGAATACGCCGGCATGGACCCCGGCGAACGCGAAGCCCGCTACGGCTGGTTCTTCCGCACCCTGCGCGAGACCGCGGTGCCCAACATGCAGCGCTTGCAGACCGCCTGCCGGCAGGGCGGCATCGAGGTGCTGTACACCGTGATCGAGAACCTGACCCGCGATGGCCGCGACCGCAGCCTCGATTACAAGATCAGCGGCCTCGACGTGCCGCGCGGCTCCTGGGACGCCAAGGTGATCGACGCCATCGCGCCCGGCGAGGACGAGATCGTGCTGCCGAAGACCTCGTCGTCGGTGTTCATCTCCACGAACATCGACTATGTGCTGCGCAACCTCGGCGTCCGCTCGCTGATCGTGGCCGGGGTGCTGACCGACCAGTGCATCGACAGCGCCGTGCGCGACGCCTGCGACCTCGGCTACCTCGTCACGACCGCGACCGATGCCTGCGCCACGTTGAGCCAGGATCGGCACGACTGGTCGCTGCGCAACGCCCGCGGCTACAGCCGGCAACGCACCACGGCGGCGCTGGTGGAGGAGATCGGCCGTTTGACATCCACCGGTTCCGCCGGGCGGAACCCGGCGGGATGAGCGGGCAGAGTGGCCGGCGTCCTGACTATCAGCAAAATCTGATCGATTTCTTAATCATTAGCTGAAAAAACCTTCTATATAAGTGACATTGGTCACTGCGCGGCTCCGGCTGGTTGGCCGAAACGACGAAGGTCCATGGGCAGTGCCGCTCGTTGGGTCAAGGAACCGGGTGTCATGGTCAAGCCGTCGTCGAGGGACAAGGCCGTTCGTTTGGCGGATTTGGCGGACCGCGCCCGCGCCCTCGGCCGGATCGAGCAGGCCGATCGTTTCCTCCTCCTGGCCTGGGCCGCCTATGACGAGGTAGACCTCATCGCCGCCGCCGCGGACAGGGCGCCGGAGCAGCCGTCCCGTCGGGCCTCCTGAACCGCGGCCGCTCGCGGCGCCCCGGCCGCCGTCACTTGACCGCCAGCGGGTTGATCGGTGAGCCGGTGCCGCCGGTGATCACCAGCGGCGGGCCGGAAAAGAAGAACTCGTAGACCCGGTCCGCGGCGCAGTCGGCGGCCAGTTCGCTCACGTCGAACATCTCGCCCATCGTCAGACCCATCGCCGGGATCACCACCCAGTGCCAGGGCTGCTTCGCGTCGTCGGTTTCGTTGGGCCGCACCTCGACGCCCCAGGTGTCGGAGCAGATCGCCGCGATCTCGCGCTCCTGGCACCAGTAGCAGTTCTCGAACTTGACGCCGGGCGCGTCGCCGCCGGCATAGCCGCCCCAGGCGCCCTCGGCCCGGCACCGCTCCATCTGCCCGGTCCGCAGGATCACGAAATCGCCGCGCCGGATCTCAACCCCCTGCGCGGCCGCGACCTCGTTAAGCTCCGCATTGCTGATCCCGTAGCCGTCCGGAAGCCAGTCGAGACCCTTGTGCCGCGGCACGTCCAGCAGCACGCCGCGCCCGACCATCTTTGCCCGCGCATGCTCGATGCCGAGTTCGTGCACGCCGCCGCTGTCCACGCGATTGGCGCTATGGCCGTTGTACATCGTGTCATCGAGGAAAATGTGGCCGAGGCTGTCCCAATGGGTCGCGGCCTGCACTGGCATGTTCAGCGCATCGTCGGAGTAGCGCAGCGTCTGGCCGGGGCCGCCCACGTCGAAGCGGCCGGCGGTGGCGTCGGTGCCGGTCGCCAGCATGGTGTGGATCGGGTTCCAGCGGCCGCCGAACAGTCCGCTCTGCGGTCCCTGGTTGTTGAGCGGGATGCCCATCGCGAACACCTTCCCGCGCCGGATCAGCCCGGCCGCCGCCACCACGTCCTCCGGACGGATGTGGTTCAGCGTGCCGATTTGATCGTCCTTGCCCCAGCGGCCCCAGTTCTTCAGCGCCTCGGCGGCAGCGTAGATCGCGGGACGGCCGGCGGTGATGTCCATGCGTGGGTGCTCCTTGTCCCGCCCCCGAACGGGGCGTCGTCGCGCGGCACGTTAATCTGCGATCCGCCCCGGGGGAAACCGTCAGCGGCGCCGCGCCGGATGGATCGGCCCCGCCGAACCCGTGCGCGGCAGCTGGTAGTCCAGCGTCGCGTGCTGCGGGCTTGGGTTCCGCACTTTCGACGGCCGCCCGCCCTGGCGCATCCGCCGATCCGCTTCGGCCCAGGATGGCAGCCCGTCATCCGGCTGATCCCAATGCACCACCGACGCCTCGTCACACCATTCCATCAGCTTCGGCATCGCCACCCGATGCGACCCGCCGATCATGTAGTGCCGCATGCTGTCCTGGCTGTCCCACTCGGTCAGGGTCCAGAACACCCAGTGCCGATCCGGCAGCAACGACCCGCCCCGGAACCCCGCCGCCGACCTGACCTGCCGGCGGGTGCGGACGATGTCGATCCCGAACGGCGGCAGGAAGCGGATCGACCGGATCCGCAGCCGGGTGACGCTGATGAAGGCCACGCGCCCTCCCCCGCGGTCAGGCCGGAAAGTTCAACTCGATGGTGATGCCGTTCGGGTCCTCGAGAAACACCTGCTCGAGGTTCATCGACGGCACCGTGCGGTCGCGGAACGGGACCCCGGCGGCGCGGAACCGCTCGCGCATCGCCGCCACATCCGATCCGACAAAGGCCACGTGGTC
This sequence comes from uncultured Alphaproteobacteria bacterium, assembly GCA_963792675.1. Classification (GTDB taxonomy): domain Bacteria; phylum Pseudomonadota; class Alphaproteobacteria; order Acetobacterales; family Acetobacteraceae; genus JBBROS01. Next base: position 825,053 of record CAWBWT010000002.1, on the reverse strand, counting down.
GATCGTGCCGGTGCCGGCGGCGCCGTCCATGCCCTTGTCGCCCAAGTAGTCCTTGAGCCCGGCCGGATCGTTCGGGTCGATGCCGACCACATGCACGACGGCGATGCCGCCCTGATACAGCCAAACACCGGGGAACGGGAAGTTCGGCCGCGGCCCGACCTCGAAGCCGAGCACGTCGGTATAGAACCGCTCGGTCGCGTCGAGCTGGGTGGTGCGGATGGAGTAGTGGTCGAGACGGCTGATCGGCATGGCGCCCTTCCCGGAGCTTGCGGCGCGCGAGGCGCCTTGACGGCGCCAGCGCAACCGCGATCTTGCAGGGACGTCAAGGGGGAACGATCCTGAAAGCACCGGCCTTCGACTACGTCCGCGCTGGCAGCGTGGCCGAGGCAATCGAGCTGCTCGCGCGCCATGGCGGCGACGCCAAGCTGATCGCCGGCGGCCAGAGCCTGCTGCCGGCGCTGAACCTGCGGCTGTCCGCGCCTTCCCTGCTGATCGATATCGGCCGGCTCGCGGCGCTGCGCGGCATTGAGGCCGTTGATGGCGGCCTGCGGATCGGCGCCGGCACGACCCATGCCGAGCTTGCCGACTCGACCGCTGTCGCACGGCTGGCGCCGATGCTGACGCGCGCCATCGCCCACGTCGCCCATCCCGCGATCCGCACCCGCGGCACCATCGGCGGCAGCCTCGCCAACGCCGACCCGGCCGCCGAGCTGCCGGCCTGCGCCCAGGCCCTCGGCGCCCGGATGGTCGTGCAGGGACCCGGCGGCGCACGCACGATCCCGGCCGCGGCGTTTTTCACCGGGCTGTTCGAGACCGCGCTGGCGGTCAACGAGGTGCTGACCGCGATCGAGATCGACCCGGCCCCGCCCGGCACCGCCTGGGGTTTTGCCGAGCTGTCCCGCCGCAGCGGCGACTACGCCATGGTCGGGCTGGCCGCGCAGGCCGTGCCGGATGCGGCGCCGCGCCTCGCCTGGTTCGCGGTCGGCTCCCGCGCGGTGCTGGCGCCGCACGCTGCCGCGGCGCTCGCGCCCGGCGTCACGCCCGCCACGATCGCCGCCGCCTGCGAAGCGCTCGCCCAGGACCTCGAGCCGCATGGCGACCTGCAGGCCACCCCGGCGACACGGCTGCACCTCGCCCGGGTGCTGCTGCGCCGGGTGGTGACGCCTTGGGGGGCGGCGCCGGCGGCCGCGGCGGCATGACCACGCTCCGCCTGACCGTGAACGGCGAGCCGATCGAGGCGACGGTGGCGCCCCGCCTCCACCTCGCCGACTTCCTGCGGGAAACGCTGGGCCTCACCGGCACCCATCTCGGCTGCGAGCACGGCGTCTGCGGCGCCTGCACGGTGCGGCTCGACGGCGCCATCGTGCGCGGCTGCCTCGTGCTCGCGGTGCAAGCCGAGGGCTGCGCCATCGAGACGATCGAGGGCCTGTCCGACCGCGGCGAGATCGCCGATCTGCAAGCCGAGTTCGCCCGCCGCAACGCGCTGCAATGCGGCTTCTGCACGCCGGCGATGCTGCTGACCGCGCACGACCTGCTGCTGCAGCAACCGGACCCGGATCGGGACGCGATCCGCGAGCACCTGTCCGGCAATTACTGCCGCTGCACCGGCTACCAATCCATCGTCGACGCGGTCGAGGCCGTCGCCAGCGCCCGGCGCGGCGCATGAGCGGCCTGACCCCGCTCGACCGGCCGAACGCCTATATCGGCCGCGCCGTGCCGCGACCGAACCTCGGCCGCCTCACCCAGGGTCGCGCCAGCTACGTCAGCGACCTGCAACTGCCGCGCATGCTGCACGCCGTGTTCCTGCGCTCGCCGCATGCCCATGCGGCGATCCTGTCGGTCGATGCCGGGTCCGCCCGCGCGCTGCCTGGGGTTGCCGCGGTGTTCACCGGGCCGGACCTGGTGCCGCACTGCTCGCCCTGGGTCGGCACCCTCACGCATCTGGCCGGGCTGAAATCGGCGCCGCAGCATCCGCTCGCGACCGATCGGGTGCGCTGGCAGGGCGAGCCGGTGGCGATGGTGATCGCCGTCAGCCGCGCCATCGCCGAGGACGCCGCCGAGCAGATCCTGGTCGAGTACGAGCCGCTGCCGGCTGCTGTCGACATGCACGCGGCCCTCGACCCAGCGGCACCGGTCATCCATCCGGAGCTCGGCGACAACCTCGCCTGGGAACGCCGGATCGACGCCGGTGACGCCGACGCCGCCTTTGCCGCCGCCGACGAGATCGTCGCCGCCACGTTCCGCTTCGCCCGCCACACCGGCGTGCCGCTCGAGGCGCGCTCGATCGTGGCCGACTGGAACGAGGGCGAGCAGCGCCTGACGGTGCACCAGGGCAGCCAGGCGCCGCACATGATGCAGAACCTGTTCGCCAAGCACCTCGGGCTCGAGGAGCACCAGGTGCGAGTGGTGTGCCGCGACGTCGGCGGCTCGTTCGGGATCAAGATCCACGTCTATGGCGACGACATGGCGACGGCCGCCGCGAGCCGCATCCTGCGCCGGCCGGTGAAGTTCGTCGCCGATCGCCTGGAGAGCTTCGTGGCCGACATCCACGCCCGCGACCACGCGGTGCATGGTCGCGCCGCGGTCATGCGGGACGGACGCATCACCGCCTTCGAAATCGACGACCTGACCGGCGTCGGGCCCTACTCGATGTACCCGCGGACCTCGGCGGTCGAGGCGAACCAAGTACTCAACCTCGTCGGCGGGCCGTATGCCTGTCCCAACTACCGGGCGCGGGGCCGGGTGGTGTTTCAGAACAAGGCGATGATGTCGCAGTACCGCGCCGTCGGCCATCCGATCGCCACCGGCGTCACCGAAGGGCTGGTGGACCTCGCCGCCCGGCGCATCGGCATGGACCCGGTCGAGATCCGCCGCCGCAACCTGCTGCAGGACGACGCCTATCCCTGCACCTCCGCCTCCGGCCTCCGGTTCGAGGCGCTGTCGCATCATGCGAGCCTCGATAAGCTGCTGGCGATGATGGACTACCCCACCCTTCGGGCCGAGCAGGCCGAGCTGCGTGCCCGGGGCATCCACCGCGGCATCGGCTTCGCGAGCTTCATCGAGATTACCAACCCCGGCCCCGGCTTCTACGGGGTCGGCGGCGCCCGGATTTCCGCCCAGGACGGCGTCACGGTCCGGCTCGACGCCGCCGGCAGCGCCGTGGTGCAGGCGAGCGTCACCGAGCAGGGCCAGGGTACCGAGGCGATCCTGACCCAGATCGTCGCCGAGACGCTTGGGGTGCCGATGGCGCAGGTGCGGGTGCAGCTCGGCGACACCGACGTGACGCCCTACGGCGGCGGCACCTGGGCTTCGCGCGGCGCCGGCATCGGCGGTGAGGCGGCGCTGCAGGCCGGCCAGGCGCTCCGGGCCAATATCCTCGGCCTCGCCGGCGCCATGCTGCAGGCCGACCCGGCCTCGCTCGAACTCCGCGAGGGCGCCGTGGTGGATGCCGCCGGCGGCCGCGAACGACTGTCGCTGCGTGAACTGGCCCGCATCGCCTATTTCCGGCCCGATACCCTGCCGCCCGGGGTGCAGGCGGAGCTGATCGCAACCCGACACTACGTGCCGCGCGAATACCCGTTCGCGTTCACCAACGGAGTCCAGGCCTCCTACCTCGAAGTGGACACCGACACCGGGTTCATCCGGCTGCTGCAGCACTGGGTGGTGGAGGATTGCGGCACCGTGCTCAATCCGATGCTGGTGGACGAGCAAATCCGCGGCGGCGTGGTCCAGGGCCTGGGTGCCGCGCTGTTCGAGGAGTGCCTGTACGACGACCAGGGCCAAATGCAGAACGCCAACATGGCCGACTACCTGGTCCCGATGGCGGCCGAGATGCCCGACATCGCCGTGGCCCACGTCGTGTCGCCGACCCGCGAGGGCGCGCTGGGCGCCAAGGGCGCCGGCGAGGCGGGAACCGCCGGCGCCGCCGCCTGCGTGCTGAACGCGGTCAACGACGCCCTGGCGCCGTTGGGCGCGGTGCTGACCGCCGTCCCGCTGACGCCGGAAGCGGTGCTGCGCAGCCTGGATCGCGTCTCGGGCCAGTAACCACGGCTGGCCGCTTCGTCCGCCCAGTCACCAGGGACCGAATGTTGTTATCCGACAGTTATTAACTTGTAGGTCATGATTTTGGCGCTACAGGGAGGCAACAAGTCGGGGCATAGGTCGCGTGGTCGTGGGTCCGGAGTTTCCGCTCGCCGACGTGGTCGCAAACCGCCGCAAGCAGGTGGTCTTCCGGCTGGCCGTCTGCGTCGTCACGGCCGGCTGCTACGCACCGCTGGTCGGGTGGACGGAGACGATGCTCTGGGCAGCGGCCTATTTTGGCCTGCAAGCGATCGAGGTCGCTTACTTCAACGTCCGGCGCCCGGTGTTCGCGGCGACGGATCGCGCCGGGCAGTGGGTCGCGCTGACGCTGCTCGCGCTCAACAGCGTGATCTTTGGCGGGCTCGCATTGCTGGAGGCCTGGAAGCTTGCCGCCTGGGGCGAGGTCTGTGCCGCCTATTTGCTTGCGGGATCTATCCTGAACACGGTGCTGACCACGATTGGTTGCCGGGCAGCCTTCATTGCCTCGCTCGCCCCGTTCCTGGCCTATGCGGTGCTGCTCCCATTCGTCGCTTTGGTTGCGCCTGACCCCCCGAGCGGCCTGATCGTGTTCTGCGTCGCCCTGGCCGGCGTCTTGCTCGGCTTCGGCGCCATCCGTCTTTGGAGGGAATGGAGCGACGCCAAGGCGGCCGAACGCGCGGCCATCGCCCGCGACATCGCCGAGCGCAGCGCCAACGAGCGGCGCCTGATTGAGTTGTCCCGCACCGACGCGCTGACCGGCCTTGGCAACCGGACGTTGCTGCAGATGCGGCTGGCGGAGTTGGTTGCCGCCGCGGATCAGGCTGCGCTGCTGATGGTGGACCTAGACGGCTTCAAGTACGTCAACGACACGCTGGGGCACTCCGCCGGAGATGAGGTGCTTCGGGAAGTGGCGGCGCGGATCGGCAGATCGGCGCGCGGCGGCGATCTTGCGGTCCGCTTGGGGGGTGACGAGTTCGCGCTGCTGCTGCCGGCTGTCCAAGACGTCGCGGTGGCCGAGCAGGTCGCCGCGCGGGTGATCGCCGCAGCCTCGCTGCCGGTGCGGGCCGGGGGCCAGTCCGTCAACATCGGCGCCAGCGTCGGAATCGCGGTTTACCCGACGCACGGCAGCAACGAGGAGGACCTGCTCGCCAATGCCGACCTGGCCCTCTACAAGGCCAAAGCCGAGGGTCGGCATTGCAGCCGCTTCTACGACGCGGCGCTGCGAGCGGATGCCCATCGCAGGCTGTCGGGCGACGGCCAACTGATCGCCGCGATCGAGCGCAGCGAGTTCGCGCTGTTGTACCAGCCGCAGATACGTTTGTCGGATGGCGCGCTCGCCGGCGTCGAGGCCATCCTGCACTGGCATCATCCGGAGCGCGGGCTGCTCGGTCCGGAGTTGTTGTCGATGGAGATCGAGAACAGCCACCAGGCGGCGCTGGTCGGCCGCTGGATGATCGGCAATGGCTGCCGACAGGCCGCGCTCTGGCGACGCTCGTCGCCTGTCCTGCGTCTCGGCATCAATCTGATAGGAGCGCAGTTCAGAGCAGGCGACCTGGTCGAGATCGTCAGCAGCGCCCTCGCCGCAGTCTCGTTGCCGCCGCAAGCGCTTGAACTCGAGATCACCGAGGCTGCCCTGCTGCAGCATGAAAGCCGCCTCGCCAGGCCGTTGCGGGACCTGCGGGACCTGGGCGTCGGGATCACCTTCGACCATTTCGGCTCAGGTCATGCGGCGCTCGGGCTGCTGAAGCGCCTCCCGCTGTCGCGGCTAAAGATCGACCAAAACTTCACCCGATCCCTGTGTGGCGACGTCGCCGACAGCGCGCTCGTGCGGGCCGTCATCGGCTTGGCCCGCGCCTGCAGTCTCCCCGTCATCGCCGACGGCGTCGAAACGCGTGCCCAGGCGGACCTGCTGACCCGGGACGGCTGCGACGAAGCGCAGGGCAGCCTGTTTTGCCCGGCGCTCGACGCAGAGGCATTCGGCGACTGGATGACCCGGCGCCCGCGCCTGGTGACGAGCCTGCACGCCTGACCTCGAGAGGCGCGTGATCGGATCGTCGCGCCGCCGGGCCCGGCGCGTGACGATCATGATGTCTTGTCCCCCACTCGCCAAAACCACGGCATCGCGTAACGTATGATCCCAATGGTGCCGACATCGGCGGCTTGGAGAGGCGTATGTCATCGGAGTGCACAGGGGATCACGTCCGGCTGCATGGCGCCGAGGGCCTCGCCGGCGGTTCGCCGCAGCCGAACCGGAACGTGACGACGGCGACGCATCCGTGGTTGGAGCACTACCCGGACGCGGTGGATTGGCACGCGCCGATCCCGGTGGCGCCGCTGCATACCCTGATCGTCGAGGCCGGACAGCGCTTCCCCACTCGCCCGGCCTACGACTTCCTCGGGGCGCGGACCACCTGGTCTGAGGCGGCCGAGTCCTGTTCCCGGATCGCCGCCGGGCTGCAACGGCTGGGTTTCGCGAAGGGTGACCGGATCGGCCTGCTGCTGCCGAACTGCCCGGCTTACCTGCTGCTTTACTTCGCCGCCCTCACGGCGGGAATGACGGTGGTCAACTTTAACCCGCTCTATACTAAGCGGGAACTGGAGGTGCAGGCGCGCGACGCCGGCCTGCATGCGCTTGTCACGCTCGACCTCCAGGCCATCTACCCCAAAGCCGAGGCTCTGCTGCAAGCCGGCGCCATCCCACTGCTGGTGGTGTGCCCGTTCGTCGACATGCTGCCGATGCCGAAACGGGTTCTGTTCCAGCTGCTCAAGCGCAAGGACGTGGCCGCGGTGCCCCGAGACGAGCGGCATGTGAGTTTGGCCAACCTGCTCGCCCCCGGTACGCCAAAGCCGGTCGCGATCGACCCGCATCGCGACGTCGCCGTGCTGCAATACACGGGCGGCACATCGGGCGTGCCCAAGGGCGCCATGCTCAGCCACGCCAGCCTTTACGCCAACACGATCCAGGGCGTGCGCTGGTTTTCCGCCACCCGCTTCGGGAGCGAGCGGACGATGGCGGTGCTGCCGTTCTTCCACGTCTTCGCCATGACGACGGTGCTGCTGTACTCGGTCCATGCCGGCGCCGAGATCATCATGCTGCCGCGGTTCGAGCTGAAACAGGCGGTCGGCACCATTGCCCGACGGCGGCCGACCTTCATGTCCGGCGTACCGACGCTGTTCAATGCCATCGCCAACTACGAGGGCAAGGCCGACCTCACCAGCATCAACTTCTGCATCAGCGGCGGCGCCCCGCTGCCGGCCGAGGTCAAGGCGCGGTTCGAGGCCCGCACCGGCTGCGTCGTGGTCGAGGGCTACGGCCTGACCGAAACCAGCCCCTGCGTGACCTGCAACCCGCCGGGGGGCCTGAACAAGACCGGGTCGATCGGGCAGCCGATGACGCAGACCGAGGTCGAGCTGCGCGACCCGGCCGACCCGTCGCGGCGGACGCCCCCGGGCGAGCGCGGCGAAATCTGCGTGCGCGGCCCGCAAGTGATGCTGGGCTATTGGAACCGGCCGGACGAGACCGCGGCCTCGTTCACCCCGGACGGGTTCTTCCGCACCGCCGATATCGGCGTGATGGACGAGCAGGGCTATTTCTTTGTCGTTGACCGGATCAAGGACCTGATCCTCGCCGGCGGCTACAACGTCTACCCGCGGGTGGTCGAGGACGCGATTTATCAGCATCCGGCGGTGCTCGAGACGACCGTAATCGGCGTTCCCGACCCGCATCGCGGCGAGACGGTGAAGGCGTTCGTCGTGTGCAAGCCCGGCCAAACGCTCACGGCGGCGGCGCTCGTCGACTTCCTCAAGGATCACCTGTCGCCGATCGAGATGCCGAAGCAGGTCGAGTTCCGCGACAGCCTGCCCAAGACGTTGGTCGGCAAGCTGTCGAAGAAGGAGCTCGTCGCCGAGGAACGCGCCAAGGCGGCGGCGCAGGCGAGGCTTGACGCCAACCCGGGCTGACCTTACGTATACGTCAAGCAACTGACAGGCGCGACAAGGTGCCGGACCTTTTCACCATCGGCGAGTTGGCGGCGGAGTTCTCCGTCTCGCCGCGTGCGATCCGCTTCTACGAGGACCAGGGCTTGCTGGCGCCGCAGCGGGCCGGCACCACGCGGGTCTATGCCAAGCGCGACCGCGCACGCCTCAAGCTGATCCTGCGCGGCAAGCGGCTCGGCTTCTCGGTGGCGGAAATCGGCGAGTTCCTGCGCCTCTACGACGTGGACCGCACCAAGCGCCTGCAGATGACGGCGGCACTCGACGGCACGCGCCGGCGCATCCGCGACCTCGAGCAGCAGCTCGCTGACCTCACCCTCACCTTGGCCGAGCTGCGCGACATGGAGGCGGAGATCGTCGCTTACACGCAACACCCGGCCGCCGCCCACGACGAAGCCGCCGCAGAAGGAGTCCTAGCATGAGCGCCAGCCACACACAGGCCGTGATTGCGGGTTACGCCCGCTCGCCCTTCACTCCGGCCGGCAAGGGCGCGCTGGCCCGGGTGCGGCCCGACGACCTGATGGCGCAGGTGGTGCGCGCGCTGCTCGACCGCACCGGCGCCAAGCCCGAAGACATCGAGGACATCATCATCGGCTGCGCCTTCCCCGAGGGCGAGCAGGGCTTCAACATCGGCCGCGTGGTCGCCTTCCTGGCCGACCTGCCGATCACGGCCGCGGGGTCGCAGATCAACCGCTGGTGCGGCAGCTCCATGAGCGCGGTGCACATGGCTGCCGGGGCCATCGCGGCCGGTGCCGGCGAGTTGTTCGTGTGCGGCGGCGTCGAGAGCATGAGCCGGGTGCCGATGCTGGGGTTCAACCCGGTGCTGAACCCGAAACTCAGCAAGGATAAGCCCGACAGCTACATTAGCATGGGCATGACGGCCGAGAACCTGGCCGAGCGCTACCAGATCGACCGCGCGGCGCAGCAGGAATTCGCCATCACCAGCCAGCAGCGCGCCGCCGCGGCGCAGGCCGAGGGGCATTTCCGCGACGAGATCGTGCCGATCGCGACCAAGGCGGGCGTCGTGGACCAGGACGGCTGCATCCGCGCCGACACCACGCAGGAGGGTTTGTCGGGCCTGAAGCCGGCGTTTTCGGCGGGCGGCACTGTGACGGCCGGCACCAGTTCGCCACTGACGGACGGGGCGTCGGCGGTGCTGGTGTGCAGCGCCGCCTATGCCGAGGCGAACGGGCTGCCGGTGCTGGCGCGCATCCAATCGATGGCGGTGGCCGGCTGCGCGCCCGACGTGATGGGCATCGGCCCGGTGCCGGCCGCGCACAAGGCGCTGGCGCGGGCCGGGCTGGCGATGGACGCAATCGACGTGATCGAGCTGAACGAGGCCTTTGCCGCCCAGGCGCTGGCGGTCGAGCGCGACCTGATGCTGGACCATGCGAAGGTAAACCTCGACGGCGGCGCCATCGCGCTCGGCCACCCGCTGGGCGCCAGCGGCGCGCGCATCACCGGCAAGGCGGCGTCCTTGCTGGCCCGCACCGGCGGGCGGCATGCGCTGGCGACCATGTGCGTCGGCGGCGGCCAGGGCACCGCCACCATCCTCAGCCGGGCCTAGCATCATGGCACCCCAGACTTCCACGATCGAACGCTGCGCCGTGCTCGGCGCCGGGCTGATGGGCGCCGGCATCGCCGCGCACCTTGCCAATGCCGGCCTGCCGGTGCTGCTGCTCGACATGGAGGACCGCGCCGCGGCGGCCTTGGAAAAGCTGAAAAAAGCCGACCCGCAACCGCTGATGTCGCTCGAGGCGGCGCGCCTCATCACCCCGGCCTCGTTCGACGAGCTGGAGCGGATCGCCGAGTGCGACTGGATCGTCGAGGTGATCGTCGAGGACCTGGCCGCCAAGCGCGCCCTGTACGATCGCGTGGACGCCGTGCGGAAGCCGGGCAGCATCGTGTCTTCGAACACCAGCACGATCCCGCTGCGGTCGCTGGCAAAGAAGCAGAGCGCGGCGTTCCAGGCCGATTTCTGCATCACCCATTTCTTCAACCCGCCGCGCTACATGCGGCTGCTGGAGCTGGTCACCGGCCCCGCGACCCGGCCCGACGTCGCAGCCGAGCTGACCCGGCTGTGCGACGTCAGGCTCGGCAAGGGCGTCGTCGCCTGCCACGACACGCCGGGCTTCATCGCCAACCGGATCGGCACCTACTGGATCACGGTCGCGATCAACGAGGCGATCGAGCGCGGGCTGACGGTCGAGGAGGCGGACGCCATCCACCGGCCGATGGGCATCCCCAAGACCGGCGTGTTCGGCCTGGTGGACCTGGTCGGGCTCGACCTGATGCCGCTCATCGCCCGCTCGCTGCTGATGAGCCTGCCGCCGGCCGACGATTATCGCCGCGTGTTCAAGATCCAGCCGCTGCTGATGCGGATGATCGAGCAGGGGCAGATCGGGCGGAAGGGCAAGGGCGGGTTCTACCGCCTGGAACGCAACGGCGCCGAGCGGGTCAAGCAGGCGATCGACCTCAAAACCGGTGAGTACCGCCTGGCCGACAAGCCGCGGCTCGAGGCAGTGGACGCCGGGCGCCGCGATTTGGCCGCCCTGGCCACGCACGACAGCCCGGCCGGCGCCTATGCCAAGGCGGTGCTGGTGCAGGTACTGGCCTATGCGGCGTCGCTGGTGCCGGAGATCGCCGACGACATCCCGAGCGTCGATCAGGCGATGCGGCTCGGCTATGCCTGGGGGCAGGGTCCGTTCGAGCTGATCGACCGGCTCGGCGCCGGCTGGGTGGCGGACGCGGTCGAGGCCGCCGGGCTGCCGGTGCCGCCGTTGCTGGCGCTGCGGCGTCCATTCTACCGCGTCGAGGCTGGACAGCTCGAATGCCTGACCACCGCAGGCGAGTACGGGCCGGTGCAGCGGCCCGAGGGCGTGCTGCTGCTGGCCGACGTCAAGCGGGCTTCGAAACCTGTGCTACGCAACGGCTCGGCGTCCGTGTGGGACATCGGCGACGGCGTGTTGTGCCTCGAGTTCACGAGCAAGATGAACGCGCTCGACGCCGACATACTCGGCCTGCTCGGAAAAGCGGTGGCGCTAGCGGCGAAGTCGCACAAGGGACTGGTGATCTACAACGAGGGCGAGAACTTCTCCGTCGGCGCCAATCTCGGCATCGCCCTGTTCGCCGCCAACGTCGCGGCCTGGCCGGTGATCGAGCAGTCGGTCGCGGGCGGGCAGGAAGCCTACAAGGCGCTGAAATACGCGCCCGTGCCGGTGGTCGGCGCGCCGTCCGGCATGGCGCTCGGCGGCGGCTGCGAGATCCTTCTCCACTGCAGCGCCGTGCAGGCGCATGCCGAAACCTACATGGGCCTGGTGGAGGTCGGCGTCGGCCTGCTGCCGGGCTGGGGTGGCTGCAAGGAGATGCTGGCCCGCTGGCAGGCGAACCCGGCCATCCCGCGCGGCCCGATGCCGGCGGTGGCGAAAGTGTTCGAGATCATCTCGACCGCGCAGGTCAGCAAGTCGGCCGCCCAGGCGCAGGGCCTCGGCTTCCTGCGACCCTCCGACGGCATCACCATGAACCGCGACCGGCTGCTGTTCGACGCCAAGGCGCGGGTGCTGGCGCTGGCCGACGGCTATCAGCCGCCCAAGCCGGCCGAGTATCGCCTGCCCGGGCCCGGCGGCCGCGTCGCGCTCGACCTGGCGGTGGACGGGTTTGCCGCCCAGGGCAAGGCGACGCCGCACGACGTGGTGGTGTCGAAGGAGGTCGCCCGCGTGCTGACGGGCGGCGACACCGACCCGCTCGATACGCTGTCCGAGGACGACATCACCGGCCTGGAGCGCCGCTCCTTCATGGCGCTGGTGCGCAACCCGGCCTCGCTCGCCCGCACCGAACACATGCTCAACACCGGCAAGCCGCTCCGGAACTGAAGGGGACTGGATCATGGCCACCTACACCGCGCCGCTGCGCGATATCCGCTTCGTCATGCACGAGCTGCTCGACAGCTCCCAGGTTGCCGCCCTGCCCGGCTACGAGCAGGCGACGCCCGAGCTGATGGACGCCGTCATCGAGGAAGCGGCGAAGTTTTCCGCCGAGGTCCTGTTCCCGCTCAACCTCAGCGGCGACAAGGAGGGCTGCACCTACGAGAACGGCGTGGTGCGCACGCCGAAGGGGTTCAAGGAGGCTTACGGGCAGCTCATCGCCGGCGGCTGGACGTCGCTCGCCTGCGACCCGGAGTACGGCGGCCAGGGCATGCCGAAGCTGGTCAGCACGGTGTTCGAGGAGATGGTGAGCAGCGCCAACCTGTCGTTCGGCATGTACCCGGGCCTGTCGCATGGCGCTTACCGCGCGCTGCACGAGCACGGCTCGGACGACCTCAAGTCGCAATACCTGCCGAAGCTGGTGGACGGCACCTGGTCGGGCACGATGTGCCTGACCGAGCCGCAATGCGGCACCGACCTCGGCCTGATCCGCACCAAGGCCGAGCCCGCCGAGGATGGCAGCTACCGCATCACTGGCACCAAGATCTTTATTAGTGCCGGCGAGCACGACCTTACGGACAACATCCTGCATCTCGTATTGGCGAAACTGCCTGGGGCGCCGGCAGGGACCAAGGGCATCAGCCTGTTCCTGGTGCCGAAATTCCTGCCGAACGCCGAGGGCGGCGCCGGGCCGCGCAACGGGGTGATGTGCGGCAGCATCGAGCACAAGATGGGCATCCGGGCGTCGGCCACCGCCGTGCTGAACTTCGACGGCGCTCAGGGTTGGCTGGTGGGCCCGGCCAATGGCGGCATGCGTTGCATGTTCACCATGATGAACGCGGCCCGGCTCGCGGTCGGCATGCAGGGGCTTGGGATTGCCGAGACCGCGTATCAGTCGGCCGCCGCCTATGCGAAGGACCGGCGCCAGGGCAAGTCGGTGAAGCGCAGCGATGCGCGCGACACCAAAAGCAGCGAGCCAGGCAATGAGAAAGGCGGGGCAGACCCGATCATCGTCCATCCGGACGTGCGCCGCATGCTGCTGGAGGCCCGGTCGATGACGGAGGCGGGGCGGGCGCTGTCGTATTGGATCGGGCTGGAGCTGGACCGCGCCGGGCACCATCCGGACGCGGCGGTGCGGCAGGAAGCGGACGATCTCGTGGCGCTGATGACGCCGATCATCAAGGCGGCGCTGTCGGATTTGGGCTCTGAGGCGGCCAACAACGCCGTGCAGGTGCTGGGCGGCCACGGCTACATCCATGAATGGGGGGTCGAGCAGCTCGTCCGCGACGCCCGCATCGCGCAGATCTACGAGGGCACCAACGGCATCCAGGCGCTCGATCTGGTGGGCCGCAAGCTTGGCCAGGACGCTGGGCGCCTGCTGCGCCGGTTCTTCCATCCGGTCAGCGCCTTCCTTGAGGCGCATGCCGAGGACGCCGAGCTGGCGCCGTTCGTGGGCCCGACCGCCAAGGCGTTCGGACGGCTGCAGACCGCGACGATGACGGTGGCCCAGCGCGGCATGGCCCGGCCCGAGGAGGCGGCGGCCGCTGCCACCGACTTCTTGCGGCTGTTCGCGCTCGTGGCGATGGCGTTCATGTGGTGCCGCATGGCGGTGGTGTCGCGGGAGAAGCTGCGCGCCGGGGCGAACGGCGAGTCCGGGTTCTATCAAGCCAAGCTCGACGTCGGCGCCTTCTTCATGGCGCGCGTGCTGCCCCGCCACAGCGTCCATTTCCAGGACATCATGGCCGGCGGCGAGACGCTCACCCGCATGACCGCCGAAGCGTTTTGAGGCCCGGCATGCGACAGGACCGACGCTTCCGGCTGCAAGGCCGCACCGCCGTCGTCACCGGCGCCGGCAGCGGCATCGGGCGGGAGATCGCCGCCTGCCTCGCCCGCCGCGGCTGCAACCTCGCCTTGGCCGACATCAACGAGGCGGGGGTGAACGCCACCGCCGAACGTCTGTCGCAGGCGGGCGTGCGGATCACCACCCATCGGCTGGACGTCGCCGACGAGGCCGCGGTCGCCGCCTTCCCGGGCGAGGTGCGGCGCGGGCATGACCGGGTCGAAGTGCTGGTCAACAATGCCGGCGTCGCGCTGAGCGGCACGTTCGAGCAGGTCTCGGCGGCCGACTTCGATTGGGTCCTGTCGATCAATTTCTGGGGCGTGGTGCGCATGACGCGCGCCTTCCTGCCGATGCTGCGGCAGGCGGACGAGGCCCGGTTGGTGAACTTGTCGAGCCTGTTCGGCCTGGTGGCGCCGCCGGGTCAGACCGCCTATTGCGCCAGCAAATTTGCCGTCCGCGGCTTCTCGGAATCGTTGCGGCAGGAGCTGCGTCGCTCGCCGGTCGGCATCACCGTGGTCCATCCCGGCGGTGTCGCCACTGCCATTGCGCGCAACGCCCGCATCGGCGCCGTGCCCGCGCATGAGCTGGAGCGGCAGCGCGCCACGTTCCAACGCGCCTTACGGCTGCCGGCGGACGTCGCCGGGGAAACCATCGTCCGCGCCGTCGAACGCCGCCGCAACCGCGTGCTGGTCGGCCGCGACGCGCAGATCGCCGCGCTGGTCGAGCGCATCGCGCCGACCTCGTACTGGCCGGTGCTGGAGCGCATGATGGCGTCCGGGCAGCCGGCGCGCCCAAGCTCGGCTGCGGCCGAGGCCGCCCACTGATGCGCCGGGTTTTGGGTTGGCTGCTCGGGACCACGGCCGCGACCGGCGCCGGCTTGGCGCTGTTCAGCTTGTTCACCGCGCGCCGGGTCGAGGCGGCGGTGCCGGCGCAGGGCCGCTTCCTCGAGGTCGGCGGGCAGCATATCCACTACACCGACACTGGCAGCGGCCCGGCGATCGTGCTGCTGCACGGGCTCGGCGGCCAAGTGCGCAACTTCCCGCCCGAACTCGTCGGGCCGTTGTCGCGCGACTTCCGCGTGGTCGCCATCGACCGGCCCGGCAGCGGCCATTCGAGCCGTCCGCTCGGCATGTCGGCGCACATCAACCATCAGGTCCAGACAATTGCCGCCATGATCCGTCATCTCGGGCTCGACCGGCCGCTGGTGGTCGGGCATTCGCTGGGCGGCGCGATGGCGCTGGCCTTGGCGCTCGACCATCCGGACGTGGTCGGCGGGCTCGCACTCGTCGCTCCGCTGACGCAGCCGCAGGAGCAGGTGCCGGCGCCGTTCCGCGCCCTCGCGGTCCGCTCGCGCTGGCTGCGCCTGCTCGCGGCGTGGACGGTGGCGGTGCCCGGCGCGATGGCGCGGGGCGCGGCGACGCTGCAGGAGGTGTTCGGCCCCGACCCGATCCCGCTCGATTACGGCACGAAAGGCGGCGGCCTGCTGAGCCTGCGGCCGGGCTCGTTCTACACCGCGTCGAGCGACCTGGTCGCGATCAATGACGACTTGCCCGGCTACGCCGCCCGCTACGGCACGCTTGCCGTGCCGGTCGGCATCCTGTTCGGAACCGGGGACCGCATCCTCGACCCGGCCATCCATGGCCGCGCGACCGCGGCGATGATCCCCGGCGCCGATCTCGACCTGGTGCAGGGCGGCGGCCACATGACCCCGATCACCGCGCCGGAGCGGACCATCGCCTTCATCCGGCGCATGGCCGCGAAGGTCTCGCGCAAGGAACGCGTCCTGTCATGAGCGAAACGACCCTGGTGGCCGAACGTCCGGCGCCCGAACCCGCCGCCCCGACCGAGCACTTCGACGTCATCGTCATCGGCGCCGGGTTGTCCGGCATCGGCGCCGCCTACCATCTGCGGCGACGGCTGCCGAACAAGACCTTCGTGCTGCTCGAGGGGCGGGCGACGCTGGGCGGGACTTGGGATCTGTTCCGCTATCCCGGCGTGCGCTCCGATTCGGACATGCACACGCTGGGCTTCGCGTTCCGGCCCTGGCGCGACCGCAAGGTGATCGCCGAGGGTGGCGCGATCCTGGACTACCTGAAGGAGACGGCAACCGAACACGACATCGAGCGCCGGATCCGATTCCGCCACAAGGTCCTGCGTGCCGACTGGTCGTCCGCCGACGCACGCTGGACCGTCGAGGTGCAACGCGAAGCGGAAGGCGACACGGTCCGTTTCACCTGCGGGTTCCTGTTCACCTGCTGCGGCTATTACGACTATTCCGGCGGCTACACGCCCGACTTCCCGGGGCGCGACACGTTCGCCGGTGAGATCCTGCATCCGCAAGCCTGGCCGGACCGACTGGAGGTCGGCGGCAAGCGCGTCGTCGTCATCGGCAGCGGCGCCACCGCCATGACGCTGGTTCCCGCGCTGACCAAGCTCGGCGCCCATGTGGTGATGCTGCAGCGGTCGCCGACCTACGTGGTCGCGTTGCCGTCCACCGACCCGGTCGCCGACCGGTTGCGCCCATATTTGCCGCCGCGAATGTTGGCCAGGCTGATCCGGTGGAAGAACATCCTGCTGTCGATCGTGCTGTTCCGCATGGCGCGCCGCAAGCCGGACGAGACCAAGGCCAAGATCATGGGTGCGATCCAGAAGTATCTGGGACCCGAATACGACGTGCAGACCCACTTCAACCCGACCTACAAGCCGTGGGACCAACGCTTGTGCCTGGTGCCGGACGGCGATTTGTTCCGGGCCATTCGGACTAAGCAGGCGGAGATCGTGACCGACGGGATCGAGCGGTTCACCGAGCATGGCGTGTTGCTGCACTCCGGGCGCACGCTCGACGCCGACATCGTGGTGACCGCAACCGGTCTGCGGATGCAATTGTTCGGCGGCATGCAGGTGACGGTCGACGGCGAGGCGGTCGATTTCGGCCGGACCCTGTCCTATCGCGGGGTGATGTTCAGCGGCGTGCCGAACCTCGCGACCGCGTTCGGTTACACCAATGCGTCCTGGACGTTGAAGAGCGAGTTGACCTGCCTGTACGTGTGCCGGTTGCTGCGCACGATGGACCGGCGCGGGTTCGACGTGTGCACGCCGCGCGCGGATCCGACAGTCGGCGCGCAACCGCTGCTGGAGTTTTCGTCGGGCTATGTGCAGCGCGGCTCGGGCCTGTTCCCCAGCCAGGGCGATAAGCGTCCATGGCGCATTTACCAGAACTACTTGCTCGACTTGGTCAATTACCGCTTCGCGCCGCTGTATGACGGCAGCCTGAGGTTCAGCCGCAAGGGCTGACGCGGCCGCAAGTTGCGCGGCGCGGTTCCGCGGAGATGAACAACGCACGTTGGCGGCGGTCGATCCCGCCGAACCTATCTGTTACAGTCGAACAGCGTTTCTGTGTCCCGTCTGCCGCAGATCTTGTTCTCGTCATTACGGGCCGCTCCGGTCGTTGACAGAAATGCGACAGTCGGGCCATGCTTCGGCGCATAAACGATCACGCGGCGCGCGTCGGCATTGTTAACCACGACTACGCTGACGCGATGCGGCAAGGCGGATCGTACAAGATAGCAAGCCCGGCCTGAAGCCGGTAGGGACGGGAGACGATGTCGATGACCTGGACACTCAAGCTGCGGGTTATGGCGGCCGCGACTGCGACACTCGTTGCCGCGACTGGGCCGAGTGCCGCGACCGAGTTCGGTCAGACCCACGTCGACCTCGATTACATCGACACGCTGGCCGGCTATAACCTGCCCGCCGGATTTTATGTCCGCGACGACATCAATTACAATATCTCCAAACGTTTGAACGACCAGAACGGCAACCGCGTCCAACTCAACGGCGGCCGGCTCGGCACCGTCCCGCTCAAGTTCTACCAGAGCAACGCCGCCAACGTGTTCAGCCTGATCTATTCGTCCAACTACGTCGTGCCGTTCATCAACGCGCGGCTCGGGACCGCGATCTACGGATTCTATGCGCAATCCCGCGCGGAAGCGAAGTTCACGCTGTTCGGGCGGACCACCGGTTCGGGTGAAACACGCCGCGGGTTCGGCGACCTGACCGTTGTGCCGGTGTTCCTGCAATGGCAGATCCCGAGCGCCAACCTGTCGATCATCCTGTCGCCGCTCGAGTTCACGGCGCCGAGCGGCCAATACAACGAAGCCGACCCGATCGGCAACAACATCGGGCTCAATTATTGGAGCTACCGTCCCGCTCTCGAGTTGACCTACTTGAACGCGACCGGACAGGAAGCCTCGGCCAACATGAACCTGTCGTTCAACTCGCAGAACAACGCCACCAAATACAAGTCGGGCAATGAGTTCTCCATCACCTACGTGCTGCAGCAGCATTTCTCGCCGCAATTCGCCGCCGGGCTGGAGGGCTACTACTACCGGCAGTTCACCGACGACACCCAGAACGGCACCACGGTGAACACCGTGCGCTCGCCGAGCCCGCTGGTGCCGTTCGATCCGCTCAACGGCGGCGCCGGCAACCGCGGCGAGGTGTTCGCGCTCGGGCCGACCATCACCTGGACGCCGACCCCGCGGATCAACACCAACTTCCATTGGGCGCACGAGGTGTTCTCGTTCAACCGCAAGCAGGGCGAGGCCTTCTGGGTGCGAGCCTCTTACCACTTCTGAGGCTCGGGCCCGGCCGGAACGGGCCGGCTCCCATTGCGTTGCGGCTGTCTACTTAGTTGTAGAGCACTACTCCCGGGCGGATTGGCTCGGGAAGTGCTCTAGGAGGGCCGCTATGACCGACGCCGTAATCTTCGACGTGGATGGAACATTGGTCGACTCGGTCGACCAGCACGCGAGGGCGTGGCAGGACGCTTTCCGCGAGTTCGGGCACGAGATCGAGTTCGCTACGATCCGCAGCCAGATCGGCAAGGGTGGCGACCAACTCCTGCCGGTGTTTCTCGACGCCCACGAGATCGAGGCGCGCGGCGAGGCGTTGGAGCAGCGCCGGGGCGAGATCCTCAAGCAGCATTACCTGCCGACCATCAAAGCCTTCCCAGGGGTGCGCACGCTGTTCGAGCGGCTGATTGCCGACGGGGTGAAACCCGTGCTGGCGTCGTCGGCCAAGGCGGACGAGTTGCAAGCCTACAAGCGCATCGCCGGCATCGACGACCTGATCGAGGAGGAGACGACGTCCGACGACGCCGAACGCTCGAAGCCGTACCCGGACATCTTCCAGGCGGCGCTGTCCCGGCTCGGCTCGATCGACCGAACGCAGGTCGTTGTCGTCGGCGACACCCCGTATGACGCGGAGGCGGCGGCGAAGACAGGGCTGCGCACGGTCGGGGTGCGCTGCGGCGGGTTCCCCGAGGGGGATCTGCGGGCGGCGGGTTGCGTCGCCATCTTCGACGGGCCGTCCGACCTCCTGGCGCAGTTCGATCGTTCACCTTTGGCCCGGCATGCTGCCGGCGGCTGACAAGGTTCGGCGGCGATTGCACCCCCCTCCGATCGTCCCTATCGTCCGGGCGAAGAATAAACGATGTCAGGGGAACGCCACGTGCCTGAGCAAACCCGGTTGCCGGTCACCCGGCGCGCGCTGATCGGCGCCACCGCCGCCACCCTGGCCGCCCCTGCCCTGGTGCGCGCGCAACCGGCGACGATCAAGATCGGCTTTCCCGTCCCGCTGACCGGGCCTTACGGCACGGAGGCGGCCGACCAGGTGCGTTGCGGCCAGCTCGCCGTGGCCGAGTTCAACGAGGCCGGTGGGCTCGATGGCCGCCGCGCCGAGCTGCTGCCGCGCGACGACAAGCTCGACCCCGGCGAGGCGGCGACCCGGACGCTCGAGCTGGTGGAGAAGGACCGCGTGGATTTCGTCGTCGGCAGTCTGTCGGCGTCGGTGCAGCTCGCGATCAACAACATCACCAAGCAGCGGAACGTGCTGTTCAACTCGATCAGCCAGTCGGACCAGATCACCGCGCTGCCGGATTGGGGCCGCACCACCTTCCACGAGGCGATGACGCCGCATCTGACGGCGGGCACCGTCGGCCGTTATGCGTTCGGCAAGTTCGGCAAGCGCGTCGTGTTCCTCAGCGCCGACTACGCCTATGGCAAGGAGATGGTAGAGGGGTTCAAGGCGGCGGGCCAGGCGGCCGGGATCGAGGTGCTGGCCGAGCTACGGCACCCGCTGGGGACGACCGACTACTCGACCCTGCTGCCGCGGATCCAGGCGCTGAAGCCGGACGTGCTGTGCCTGTGCAATTTCGGCCGCGACCAGCAGATCTCGATCAAGCAGGCGACCGATTTCGGGCTGAAGCGCACGACGCGGATCGTGGCGCCAATCCTGCTCTATACCAGCCGGGTCGCGGGCGGGGCGCAGGCGTTCGATGGAGTGGTTGGCGGCACCTCCTATTACTGGGGCGCCGAGGGCAGCATCCCGAGCGCCAAGGCGTTCAACGACCGCTACCGCAAGGCCTATGACAACAAGGTGCCGTCCGATTACGGCGCGCTTGGCTATGCCGGGGTGCGCACGGTGCTTACGGCGGCCAAGCAGGCGGGAACCACAGACGTCGAGAAGGTGGTCGAGGTGCTGCAGAACCTCAAATACGACTTCTACAAGGGACCGCAGCATTACCGCGCCTGCGATCATCAGTCGGTGCAGTCGGTGTTCATCATCGAGAGCAAGTCGAAGGACATGTCGAGCCCGTCCGACGTGTTCAACATCCTCGAAACGTCGCCGGCCAGCGAGGACGCGCTGGTGAGCTGCAAGGACGAGGGGCACGTCTAGGCCGGTCTCGATGCCTCCGCCCCCCGCCATCATGGTCGGGCTTGACCCGACCATCCACGCGATGTCGCGTCGGCGGGCCGTCCGCATGGGCAGTCGCCGCCCCACGCGCACTTGGGACCATACCGGGCAACTGAACCGCGTGGATGGTCGGATCAAGGTCGACCATGACGCTGTTGATTCGAGCATCGCCGAATGATGGACGGCATCACCCCCGACCTGATCGCGCTGCAGATCTTTACCGGCTTGGCGCTCGGTGCGATCTACGTGCTGGTGGCGCTCGGCATGTCGCTGCTGTTCGGCATGCTGACGGTGGTCAACTTCGCCCATGGCGCGTTCTACATGCTCGGCGCCTATGCCGCGGTGGCGCTGCTGGGGCTCGGCGCCAACTTCTGGGTCTGCCTGTTCTTCGCCCCGCTCGCCATCGGCTTGCTTGGCCTGGCGGTCGAGCGGGTGCTGATCCGGCCGCTGTATGGACGGGGGATCGACTATCCGCTGCTGCTGACCTTCGGGCTGTCCTACGTGATGGTCGAGGGCGTGCGCATCCTGTTCGGGACCCAGGCGATCCCGTTCGACACCCCCGACGCGCTGGTCGGCGCCACCGACATCTGGATCGGTTTTTTTCCCACTTACCGCCTGTTCGTGATCGGCGTCGCTGGCGTGGTCCTACTGGCGTTGTGGCTTTTCCTGGAGCGCACCCCGTACGGGCTCATCATCCGCGCTGGCGCGCGTGATCCGCAGATCGTCCGCATTCTCGGGATCGATGTCGGCCGGGTCTGGCTCGTGGTGTTCGGCATCGGCACCGGGCTTGCGGCGCTGGCCGGGCTGCTGGCCGCGCCGCTGCAGGGGGCCAGCGCGGAGATGGGCGACAGCGTGCTGGCGATCGCCTTCGTGGTGACGGTGGTGGGCGGCATGGGTTCGCTGCTGGGCGCGGTGCTGGCCGGGCTGCTGGTGGGCGTCGTCGTGAGCCTGGCCTCGCTGTTCGCGCCGGAGATGGCGCAGGTGTCGATCTTCGCGCTGATGGCGATCGTGCTGCTGATCCGGCCGCAGGGGTTCTTCGGCCGCGCCGGGCTGATGAGCGGCTAAGGTGAGCCAGGCCCTCGCCCTCCCCGCCGCACGCCCGCATTGGCTGACGCTCGCGACCCGGCACCGCGTGCTGCTCGCGGTCGCCTTCCTCGCTGTCTTCCCGCTGCTGATGCCGTTCAAGGCGATCGCGGTGAACATCCTGATCTACGGGCTGTTCGCGCTCGGCTTCAACCTGCTCTACGGCACCATGGGGCTGCTATCGTTCGGCCACGCGGCGCTGTTCGGCAGCGGCGCCTATGCCTGCGGCATCGCAATGGTGCATTTCGGCCTGCCGTGGTGGGCGGGCGTCGCCGCGTCCGTGCTGGCCGGCGCCGGGATCGCCGCGGTCATGGGCGGGCTCGCGACCCGCACCCGCGGCATCTACTTCGCCATGGTGACACTCGCGCTGTCGCAATGCGTCTACTACGTCGCCTTCCAGGCCACGTCTTGGACCGGCGGCGAGAACGGGCTGCGCGGCGTCTCGCTCGGGCGGATCGGTCCGCCCGGGCTCGGGATCGACTTCGTGGACCCGACCACGCGCTACTACGTGGTCGCCGCCTTCGTTTCACTGGCGCTCTACGTGCTGTCGCGCATCCTCGACTCGCCGTTCGGAGCGGCGATGCAGGCGCTGCGCGAGAACGAAGCGCGGGCGCGCGCCTGCGGCTTCGACGTGCGCGCGACCCGCTGGCTGGCGTTCGTGCTGTCGGGCGGGTTCTGCGGCCTGGCCGGCGCGATGCAGGCGCTGCATCTGGGCATCGTGCCGATCGAGACGCTGACGGTCGCGACCTCGGGCCAGGTAGTGATGATGGCGCTGCTGGGCGGCATGGGCACCTTCTTCGGCCCGTTCATCGGCGCCGGTATCTTTCTCCTGCTCGAGAACCTCGTCTCGTTGTGGACCGTGCACTGGCAGCTTGTGGTCGGCATCGTGTTCATCGTCTGCGTGCTGTTCTTCCCGCGCGGCGTCTGGGGCACGCTTTTACAAGTCCTCGGCCGGGCATGAGCGAGGTCACATCCTGCAGACCGAGGGCGTTGGGAAATCATTCGGTAAGTTCGTGGCGCTGAAGGACGTGTCGGCTCGGTTCCGGCAAGGGCAGCTCACCGGCATCATCGGGCCCAACGGCGCCGGCAAGAGCACCTACTTCAACACCCTGTCCGGCGCCTTCCCGCCGTCGGCCGGCCGCATCCTGTTCGACGGGCGCGACATCACCGGCACGCCACAGCATCGCTTCGCGCGCATGGGCATCGCCAAGTCGTTCCAGATCACCACCGTGTTCAACCAGCTCAGCGCACTCGAGAACGTCCGCGTCGCGCTGCAAGCGCTGCGCTCCCGCTACGACGTTTGGCGGCCGCGGGCCCGGCATGCCGACCTCATCGAGGAGGCCGGCGCGCTGCTCGACAGCGTCGGCCTGTGGCCCCGGCGCGACCGCCTGGCCGCCACGCTGGCGCATGGCGAGCAGCGGGCGCTGGAGATCGCGATGGCGCTCGCGAGCCGGCCGCGGCTGCTGCTGCTGGACGAGCCGACGGCCGGCATGTCGCCGGAGGAAACCCGGGCCATGATGGAGCTGATCGTGCGCTTGGCGGCCGAGCGCACGGTGATCCTGGTCGAGCACAAGATGAAGCTGGTGATGGGGATCTGCGACCACCTGCTGGTGCTGCACCATGGCGAGCTGCTGGCCGAGGGCAGCCCGGCGGCGATCCGGGGGAATGAGACGGTGAAGCGGGTTTATCTTGGGCAGCGGGAGCACTGAAGGCCAGGGGCGCTGCCCCTGGACCCCGGCAAAGGCGGAGCCTTTGCAATCCCGACTAAGGTTTCCGGGGTTTGGGGCCCGCGGCCCCAATGGGCTGACGATCTCTGGCCTGGAGGCCTGGTATGGCCCCAGCCATATCCTGCAGGGCATCGACCTGGAGGTGCGCGCAGGGCGAGATCGTCTGCCTGATCGGCCGCAACGGGGCCGGCAAGACGACAACCTTGCGCTCGGTGATGGGCCTGGTCGGCCGCACGCGCGGCCGGGTGGTGTTCGACGGCATCGACCTGCTCGCCGCGGCCGGCGCATGTGCGCAACGCGCTCGGCCTCGGCTACGTCCCCGAGGAGCGGCGCATCGTCGCCGGGCTGACGGTGCGGGAGAATTTGCGGCTCGGCCTGCTCGCCGCCCGGGTGCGCCGGCCGGAGCGGGTGGTCATCGACGAGGTCGCCGAAACGTTCCCGCGCCTGGCCGAGCGCCTGGACCAGACCGCGATTACCATGTCCGGCGGCGAGCAGCAGATGCTGGCAATCGCCCGGGCGACGGTGAGCCAGCCCAAGCTGCTGATGCTGGACGAGCCCTCGGAGGGGATCATGCCGGTGCTGGTGGACGAGATGTTCGCCTTGTTCGGCCGTCTGCGCGCCGGGGGGACGACGATCCTACTGGTGGAGCAGAATGTGGAGTTGGCGCTGGGGTTGGGGGACCGGGCTTACATCATGGAT
The DNA here is from genome assembly GCA_963792675.1 of uncultured Alphaproteobacteria bacterium. Classification (GTDB taxonomy): domain Bacteria; phylum Pseudomonadota; class Alphaproteobacteria; order Acetobacterales; family Acetobacteraceae; genus JBBROS01. The sequence goes on along the minus strand of CAWBWT010000002.1, from coordinate 800,973 downwards.
GGGGGGACGATCGTTCACGAGGCGACGGCGGCGGCGTTGTTGGCGGATGAGGCGGTGAAGGAGCGGTATTGTTCGGTGTAATGGCTTGCGATCGCGACACACCGGTATCGTCTCGGTTGGCGGTGAAACACGCCAACTGCGAGGCACTCACTTTTGTGAACGATAGCCGCGTATTGTTTCACCGGGCGAAACCAGGCGGTACATTGCAAACTAACTCGCTGTGCCGCATTCTAGCGATGTTGGTTTTAATTTAGTAACGTAATGTCTTGGGACGCAACTATGGATAAGAAAAGAGTTCATCCAGTCGCTGAATTTTGGTTCCGACGTTGCGGAACATGAAATCAGTGATCTGGCACAATATTTTGTCGAGACTGATCAGTGGACCAAAATCTTTTCAGGAAGTGTTGATGTTATTTACGGCGCAAAGGGATCTGGAAAGAGAATTGTGAATTGGATCGAGATATTCTGCTTGTCCCTGCAGAAAACCCCGATGAGGATCCCGCTTTTAATGAAATACGTCAGGACCTACCGCCGTCGGAGGAAGAATTTACCAGCCTTTGGAAGCTTTACCTTTGCTCTGTTGCGGCGGTCCGGGCGCGCGACGCTGGCGTAAAGAATGAACACTTAAGTGAGGTTCTCGACTATCTCGGTGAACTTAAAATCGTCCACTTGGATATCAGCCTTAATCGCATCATCAAGTCTATCTCCGAATATGTGAAGCGCGTGTTTCGGCCTCGAGAGATTGAAGGCACTGCGCTGATTGACCCCACCACAGGTGCCATTCGTGGCTTTAGTGGCAGGATCTCGTTTTCAGAACCAACGACGGACGCTCGAGACAAAGGCGTCCGCCCTATTAGGGAGATCCTAGCACAGCTGAACCTTGCCCTCGCGCAATCAGGTCAAACTTTATGGTTGCTGTTAGACAGGCTCGACGTGGCCTTTGCTGGGAATGATGATATCGAAGCCCGCGCACTTCGTGCATTATTTGGCGCTTACAAGGATATGGGTAAGTTAGATCGGTTACGGATGAAGCTCTTCATCCGATCCGACATTTGGGACCGCATAGTCCGGCCTGGACTTCGTGAGGCAACGCACGCTGCAAGCCCAGAACGAACCGTCACGTTGAAGTGGGACAATGAACTTCTATTCTCTGTCTTTGTCAAAAGATTGCTTCGAAGTGATCTGTTGTGTAACGTCTACGGGATAGATCGTTCGGAGGTACTTGGAGATGCAAGTCTCCAAAGGGAATTTGTAGATCGCATCTTCCCAGATAAGGTAGATACTGGCCGGAATCCGAAGACGTTCGACTGGATTTGCGGGCGTATAGAAGATGGGAAAAATCAGGTCACCCCAAGAGAGTTAATACAATTCTGTTCTGCTCTAAGATCTGAACAACTCGAACGTCTCGAGAAGTCTGCCGCGCCGCCTCCGGACGAGTTACTCTTTGAGAGAGCGTCGTTTAAGGCGGCACTTGTGCCAGTCTCAGCAAACAGGCTCAAGAACACAATCTACGCAGAGTACGCAGTGATGACTCCGTGGATTGAGGCTCTTAAGGAGCAGAGGAGCCTTCAGTCCATAGCAACTCTATCATCGTTATGGCACGTCAATGAGAAGGAGTGCTCGAGCCGAGCTGAAGAGCTGGAAAAGATTGGATTGTTTCGGCGTGCGGGAAGTTCGTATGAGATACCGATCTTGTATCGGTCAGCACTAAAAATTGTAAGGGAACCGAGATCGACTACCGTGCCGTCCGATATCACGGTCCGGATGAGCACCAAAACGAAGGTGATCTGGAGGATGTACTGATTAGGTCCTTCGATTTCAGTGTGCTCGATTGCAGGGAAACTCAGGTAGTCCGTCGTAGCCAGTCACGAAGCGAGGGCCCGCAGCACCGCCTCAGGCTCGCGCTCCAAAATCCGCAGCAACGTCCGAGCCGTCGGCGCAATGCCCGTCCGGCGTTGCTCCCAGTTCCGCACTGTCGCGACCGGAACGCCGATCGTGCGGGCAAAGGCCTTCTGCGACAAATGAAGCCGCTCGCGGATCGCTTGCACGTCGGGTACCGGCTGGTAGTCGGGCAATGGTGCGTTCGGGCCCTCGCTGTCCTCGAGCATCTGCCGACGGACGTCTGCCTCGGTCGTTGCGTCCACCCGGGCGCGGTCGACCCGGCCGCCGCCGGCCCGTTCGATCTGCTCCGCGCTCATCCGAACCACTTTTGCCACTGCGCACGCTCCTTCCTGTTGGCGACCCGGGCCGAAATGATCCGCCGAACCGCGCCGCGGTCCGTGTAGACGACGACCAGGATCACGCCTTGTGTCTTGCCCACGGCCCGTATCCGCACCTCGCCGTAGCCGCGCCGCGTATCCACCGCCTCGACCGTCGGCCCGGCAAACACTCCGGTGGCGGCAAAGGCGAAGTCGAATCCGCGGGCTGCGAAGGTCGCCACGCTTTTGCCGGAGCCCCATTCCAGCTCCATCGAAGTAGACTACGCTTGAAGCGTAGTCAAGGACAAGCAGGCGTAGGGTGGATAAGCGTAGCGCCACCCACCATTTCCAGCCGGCCACCCACTACGCCAGTTTCGTACCCTCACCGGCCGCACCTGAACCGACGCAGCAAACAGCCGGATGTAGACGAGACTGCAAACATTGCCTGGCCAACTCGCGCCCCAAACAGACGAACTTGACTCCGCCCCTGCCGAAATGTTCCTGATCCGTTCATGTTCGCCCAGCCCTCCAAGGCCGAGCCCACCCAGCCCACCGCCCCGCCTGCCCGGGACGAGGCCGCCGCTTCGCGCCACTACCGCGACGTCATTGACGACCTCATCGACCTCGGCGCCGGCCTCGCCCGCCTCCTCGCCGACCAAGCCCACGCCGTCGCCGCCGCATCCCGCGTGACCGAGGCGCCAGGCGCCGACACGCCGCGCGACGCCACCCCCGCCGACCCCATCGCAACCCCGGCGCAGCCCCCGGCCCAAGTTGCCGCCATCGCCGCCGCCTTCGACCGCGTTGCCCGCGGCGTCCGCCGCTCGATCCTCCTCGCCCGCCACATCGCCGCGACCCCGGTCCCCGCCGCCGCCGACCCGGCCGGGCGGCGCACCGTCGCGCGCGGACAGATCATCCGCGACGTCGAGGACGCCATCGCCCGCACCGCCCGCGGCAAGGAAGCCGGCACCCTCCACGCCGAGCTGCTCGACCGCCTCGACGCCCCGGACCTCGAACTCGCCCTCGCCCACCGCCCCGTCGCCGATATCGTCGCCGACATCTGCCGCGACCTCGGCCTCGACAACTGCCTCGGCGCCCGCCCCTGGAAGCGCCGCACCCCCACCGACGTCGAACGCCTCGTCGCCCGCGCCGCCGCCCGACCCGGCGACCCGCGCCAGCCCGTCGCCCGCGCCGAACCTCCGCCCCTCATCCGCCCCCGGCCGCCCGACCCGGCCGCCGACATCGCCAAAATCCTGCGCTACGCCGCCCCCCGCCCTCCCGACGACTGACCCGAACGAAGAAGGGCTCGGCAGCGTCAGCCAGCCCTTGCGGGGTCCAGGGGTGGAGCGGCCAAAGGTTACGGATGTTCGCCTGCGAACATTTGCAAGGGCCGCGGAGGGGTAGCCCCTGCCCTACTCCGCCGCCCGCCTCGCCCCGCCGATCCCCGCGTTCACCAGCGGCATCACCTTCTCCGCCATCAGCACCTTCGAGCGCCGGGCCAGGACCGGGTCGGCCCAGTCGTGGCCGGCGTAGAGCAACGTGCCGAAATCGCCGACCTCGTCGCGGAAGGCGAGCAGCTGGTCGGCGACGCGGTCGGGGGTGCCGTGGATGATCAGGCGGTCGCAGATCGAGTCCAAGGTGACGGCATCGTCGGGCTGGTCGCGGCTCGTCTTGAACAGCTCGATCCGGCCGGCGCGCTTCATCTTGGTCAGCAGCTGCGCGTAGTAGAAGCGGTAGGGGCTGTCGGGGTCGGTGGCGTAGCGGCGGGCGGTGGCGGCGTCGTCGGCGACGCAGATGGATTTGGCGATGCGCCAATTGGCCGGGTCGGCGGGGCGGCCGGCGCGGTCGCAGCCTTCCACGTATTTCGGCCAGTGCGACGCCACCCATTGCGGCATCAGGAAGTTGGCGCTGATCGGCTCCCAGCCGCGGGCCGCGGCCTCGGTGACACCCTTCGAGAACGGCGCCACCACGGTGCAGATGATCGGCGGGTGCGGCGCCTGCAGCGGGCGCGGGATGATGCCCTGGCCGATGTCGGCGATCAGTGTCTTCTCCGTCGTTACCGACCAGTACTTGCCCGTGATGTCGTAGGGCGGGTCGCTCGCCCAGATCTTCAGCACCTGGTCGATGCACTCGACGAACATCTCGTTGCGGTTTTTCTCGAGGGTCCCGAACGCCTCGGCGTCGGACGGCAGGCCGCCGGGGCTGATGCCGAAGTTGAGCCTGCCAGTCCAGCATGTGGTCGAGCATGGCGATCTCGGCCGCGACCCGGGCCGGGTGGGTGTTCGGCAGGTTCACCGTGCCGGTGCCGAGCCGGATCTGCTTCGTGCGCCCGACCAGGCTCGCGAGGAACAGCACGCAGGACGTGATATTCTCGGCCTTGTCGGTGGTGTGCTCGCCGACATAGGCCTCGGAGAAGCCCAGCTCATCGCACAGGATGAACGCCTCGCGGTCCTCGCGCAGCGTCTGGCGCCAGTCTTTCTCGAGCGGGTGGATCGGCATGGTGAAAAAGCCAAGCTTCATGGGCGCATCCTCGTTCGCGTTCTTGCCACCAACTCTAGCCGAGAGCGGCGCGGCGCGGCCAACTCTCTTGCGCGCGCCCGCCGATGCGGGGAGGCTGCCAGTTGCAGCAACACGAGCATCCCGTCATGACCGACCCGCTGATCGAAGCGCTCCTCAGCCAGCAAGCCGAGCTGACCGCGATCCGCCGCGACATCCACGCCCATCCGGAAATGGGGCTCGAGGAGGAGCGCACCGCCGGCCTGGTGGCGGCGAAGTTGCGCGAATGGGGCGTGGACGTCACCGAACGGGTCGGCGGCACCGGCGTCGTCGGCACCATCCAGGGCAAGCGGCCGGGGCAGCGGGCGATCGGGCTGCGCGCGGACATGGACGCGCTGGCAATTCACGAGGCGACCGGGGCGGGCCACGCCTCGACCACGCCCGGCACCATGCATGCGTGTGGCCATGACGGGCATACCACCATGCTGCTGGGCGCGGCCAAGCACCTGGCGGCGACGCGCGACTTCAGCGGCACGGTGCAGCTGATCTTCCAGCCGGCCGAGGAAGGCCGCGGCGGCGCCAAGCGGATGCTGGCCGACGGGTTGTTCGACCGCTTCCCGGTCGACAGCGTCTACGGCATGCACAACGTGCCGGGCTTGCCGGTGGGTCAGTTCGCGATCCGGCCGGGGCCCTATCTGGCAGGCACGTCGGGGTGGCGGGCGACGTTCCGCGGCAATGGCGGCCATGGCGGCGCCGGGCCGCATCTGGCGGCGGATCTGAGCGTGGTGCAGGCGCATTACGTGCTCGCGCTGCAGACGATCGTCGGCCGCAACGTGCCGCCACTGGAAACGGCGGTGATCTCGGTGGGCCATATCGGCGGCGGGTCGGACCAGGCGGTGAACGTGATGCCGTCGTCGCTCGTGCTGGCCGGCACCGCACGCTGCTTCACACCGGCGACGCAGGCGATCCTCGACCAGCGGATGGCGGAGTTGGCGCACGGTCTGGCGGCGCTCCACGGCGCCACGGCCGAGTTCTCCATCGCCTGGGGCACGACGCCCCTGGTCAACCACGCCGAGCAGACCGCAGTCGCGGCTGCCGCGGCGACGACGCTGGTCGGCGAGGAGGCGGTGGAGCTGAACGACGAAGCAATCACCGGCGGCGAGGATTTCGCGTTCATGCTGCAAGCCAAGCCCGGCGCCTTCATCATGCTCGGAAACGGTGCGAGCACCGGCCTGCACACGCCGACCTACGATTTCAACGACGAGGCGATCCCGTTCGGGACCGCTTACTGGGTGCGTTTGGTGGAACGGGAGCTGTCGCTCGGCTGATCCCGGCGCGCCGGTCAATCCGGCCGCGGGAGCAGGCCCAGCGCGGCGTAGACCCGCTCGCTGGGCGGCCACACCTGGACGATCTCGGCGCGGCGGGCCACGACGATCCAGCCGGCGGTGAGCAGGATGAGCGCGGTCAGGATCCAGGCGCCGAGCAGCAGGGCCGGCTCGGACGGCGGCCAGGACGGGATGAACCGCTTGTAAGCCGGCGCGCGGACCGGTGCGGCCGGTGCGACCGGCCCGGTCGGGTCGAACTCGAACTCGGGCGGCGTCCCCGCCTCGACCGAGGGAGGGTCCGGGTCGGGCTCGCGGCGGGCCTGGGTGTCGGGCACGGTGACGACCGAAACGGGCAGCGGCACCCAGGTCCCGGCGCAGCGGGCGCAGCGCACCGGGCGGCCCGGCGCGACACGCTCCGGCGGGATCTCGTAGGCGGCGCTGCAGGTCGGGCAAACGATCCTCATCGTTTCGGCAATACAGGCTGCACCTTGCGCTGAACAGGGCCGGGCGCGGCCTGTTCCCCGCTCCGGTGGCAACGTGGCACAAGGTTGACGGCGCCGGGCCCGCACCGAGTCGGGGATCGGCGGGCGCCCGGCGCGTCCGGGGTAGGTGGTCGAGCATGGTCGAGGCGGAGGGGGTGGGGTTGCGCTACGGTCCCGCGGGTCGCGGCGCCGAGGTGCTGCACGACCTGTCGTTCCAGGTGCCGGAGGGCGGGTTCCGCTGGCTGCTGGGCGCGTCGGGGGCAGGCAAGACCAGCCTGTTGCGGCTGCTGCATGTCGCAGTGCGGCCGAGTTCCGGGGTGCTGACGTTGCTGGGCACCTCGATCGGGCACGTGCCACGGCGGCAACTGCCGGAGTTGCGGCGGCATATCGGCATGGTGTTCCAGGATTTCCGCCTGCTGCCGCACCTTTCGGCGTTCGACAACGTGGCGCTGCCGCTGCGGCTGGCGGGCCGGCCCGAGGGCCAGGTGCGGGTGGACGCGACCGAGCTGCTGGCCTGGGTGGGGCTGTCGCGCAAGATGGCGCAGCGGCCGGCCGAGCTGTCGGGGGGCGAGCAGCAACGGGTGGCGATCGCCCGCGCCGTGGTGGGGCGGCCGTCGCTGCTGCTGGCGGACGAGCCGACCGGCAACCTGGACGACGTGCAGGCGGGCCGGCTGATGCAGCTGTTCGCGGAGATGAACCGGCTGGGCGCGACGGTGATCGTCGCGACCCATAACGACGCGCTGGTGGCGCGACACCCCGCCCATACGCTGCAGCTGCACGAGGGGCAGTTGGTGCGGGATGACTAAATTCGGGTCCGGGACGCCAAGCCGGTCCGGCTGCGGCCGCCTGGCTCGGACGACCTCGGCTTGCGGCGGGCGCTGTCGGACCGGCTGCTGCCGGTGCTGGTGGGGGCGATGGCGTTCCTGGCGGCGCTGGCGATGGCGGGGGTGATGGGCGCGTCGGCGCTGGCGCAGCACTGGCAGCAGGGCGCGGCCGCGGCGCTAACGGTGCAGGTGCCGGATGCGGAGGTCGGCGGCCGCCTGGCGCGGGTGCTGGATGTCGTGCGCGGCACGCCCGGCGTGCTGCAAGCGCGGGCCTTGGAGGACGCCGAGTTGCAGGCGCTGTTGCGGCCTTGGCTGGGCAGCGGGCCGGGCCGGATCGCGGTGCCGTTGCCGGCGGTGGTGGCGGTGCGCGTGGCCGACCCGGCGTTCGAGGCGGCGGCGCTGGCGAGCCGGCTGACGGTGGTGGCGCCGGGGACGTTGGTCGAAAGCCAGGATGTCTGGGTCCGCCGGCTGTCGGGTCTGGCTCGCAACCTGCAGGCCTGCGCGGCGCTGGCGATGGCCGTGGTGGCGGTGGTGGCGGTGGCGGTGGTGATGGTGGCAACGCGGGCGGGACTTTCGGCGCGGCGTGAGACGATCGAAATCGTGCACGGGCTGGGCGCGACCGACGGGTTCATTGCCGGACGGTTCGCGCGCCGGGCCACGCAGCGCGCCGCGGCCGGCGCCGTTGCCGGTGCAGTGCTGGCGCTGCCGGTTTTGTTGCGGCTGACCGGGTTGGCGGCGCCGCTGGGCGGGGGCGAGCCGCCGGACGGCGTTGCCGCGCTGGTGCTGGCGATGCCGACGGGACTCTGGTTCGGACTGCTGGCATTGCCGGTGTTGGCGGTCGCGATCGGCTGGGTGACGGCGCAGGCGACCGTCCGGCGATGGCTGCGCCGGCTGCCGTGAGTCGGGCGGTGCGGTGGGCCGGGCGGGCCGGCCTGCTGCTGCTGCTGGCCGGGGCGGTTTGGGCGGCCGGTTTTGCGGCGTTCGACCGTGCGGCGCGGGCCGAAGCGGAGCCGGCGCCGCAAGCCGACGCAATCGTCGCGCTGACCGGCGGGGCGGATCGGGTCGACACCGCGCTCGGCCTGCTGATCGCGGGCAAGGCGCCGCTGCTGCTGATCTCCGGGGTGGCCCGGGGCACCGACCTGGCCGAGCTCGACCGGCACGGCCGCTTGTCGACGGAGCAGGCCGGGCGCGTCACTTTGGGCCGCTCGGCCTTGACGACGCTGGGCAATGCGGAAGAAACCGCGTCATGGGCCCGGTCGCATGGCGTGCGCAGCCTGCTGGTGGTGACGGCCGGGTATCACATGTGGCGCGCGCTGCTCGAGATCGGGCGCGCCTTGCCCGGGGTCGCGCTATACCCCGTGCCGGTGCGCCCCCCGGCACTGCGAGGCGGTTTGGAGATGAGCACGTTGCGGATCATGGCCAATGAGTATGACAAGTACCTGCTGGTGCGGCTCGGGGTCGTGCGGCTCGGGGTCGTGCGCCTCGGGCTGTTGCGGCGGCCTGAGCCGGCCGGGCGATGATCTGGCTGCGCTCGACAGTCTTCAATGTGTGGTTCGTGGCTGCGACGATCGCGCTCGGCCTTTTCGGGATCGGGGTGCGGGTATTCGCGCCGGACCGGGCGCTTTGGCTGGCTCAGCTTTGGGCCCGCACCTTGCTGGGCGGGGCACGGGTGCTGTGCGGGATCCGTTACGTCGTCATCGGGCGGGACCATCTTCCGGCCGGCGCGGCGCTGATCGCGTCGCAGCATCAGTCCGCGTTCGACACGCTGGTCTGGCTGCTGATCGTGCCGCGGGTCGCGTATGTGTATAAGGCGGAACTCGCGAACTGGCCGCTTGTCGGGCCGCTGCTGCGGGTGTCGGGACAGATCAAGCTCGACCGGGCGGCTGGGTTCTCGGCCATCAAAACATTGCTGAAGGGCGCCGAACGCGCCGTTGCGGATGGCCGGCAGATCGTGATTTTCCCGGAAGGAACTCGGGTCGAGCATGGAATCGATGCGCCGCTGCGGCCGGGGATCGCAGCGCTGGCAGCGCGGACCGGGCTGCCGGTGATCCCCGTCTCGACGGATTCGGGCCGGCTTTGGGGGCGCGAAGCATTCATCAAGCGGCCCGGCTTGGTGCATATCGTCATCAGCCCGCCGATCACGGCGCGCGACGGGCAGAAGCAGTTGCTGGTCACACTCCGTCAATCATGGATCAACGGTTCGAGAAAGATGTCCGCCTGTGGATAAGCCTGTGGGCGGTTCAACCGCGGTATGGCGCGGGGTGGGGAGACGCGCGGGTGAAGCAACCATTCCTAACAAATCTCTGTTAACCAGCGCTTTCGGGCACCCTTGCAACTTTGACGACGCCGGAAGGAAAAACTGTCGTAACAGCTTGATTGCTTGTGTGATCGGGCTGCCGCGGTGCAGCGACGTGGCCGGTGGCGTAGTAAATCTGTTGTCTCTTGTCAAAACCTGTTTCCTCGGCGGCGGCGCTGTGGATGGCGTGCAGCTATCGGGCGCGCTCCGTGCCTGATCTCGCGCCGAAGCGCCCCTTTGCCGGACGGTGGACGCGGTCTTTGGCCGGCATCCTGCTTGTTCTCACGGCATTGCATACCGGTGTCTGGTTGATTGCGACCGAGTGGATCGAGTTGGCGTTGCCGGGCTTCTTCGCGGAGGCGGCCGCGTCGGGTTGGACCTTGCAGACTGCGCAATACCGCCGGGCGGGCTGGCCGTGGGCCGCGACCGTCCGCCTGAACGGCGTGGCCGCGAGCCGCGGCGGCGCCGACGGCCCCCTGCAATGGAAAGCGGAACAGGTCGATGTGATCTTGACGCCGGGCGACCCCGCCGCCTTGCACGTATCGGCCCTGGGGGAACAGGAGATCGGGTCAGGTCCGGAATTGGGGCTCCATTGGCGAGCCGACCGGGCCGCGTTTCGAATCCCATTTGCCGGCGGGCCGTGGACGTTCGAAGCGCGCGCCCTGGTGATCGATGCGGCGCGTCCGATCCGGGTCGATGCCGTGATCGGGCGTGGGACGCCGGCGGGGGTGGAGATATCGGCCACGGATGTTCGCTTGTCGCCACCGCTTCCGGCGCCGTTCGAACTCGAGCCTCCGACGCGTCGGCCGCCGTCTCGAGCACTCCGCCGCTCCCGGCCGCGACCCCGACGGCATCGGCGGCTGCGATGTGGCGCGCGCGAGGGGGGCGTGTCACGGCATCGTCGCTGGAAGTGCGCTGGGGCCCGCTGCATGCGACCGGGTCGGGTGACGGGGGATTGGACGCGGACCTGCAGCCGGTCGGGCAAGCCGTCCTGCTCATCGACGGCGCCCCTGCCCTGGTGGATGCGATATCGCGAGAGGGCGTCTTGCCGCCCGGGCCGGCTTCGGCCATTCGCGCGGTGCTCGGTTTGCTGGTGCTGGCGGCGGGGGCAGGGCCGATCCGGCTGCCTGTCGTCCTCGCCGACCGCATCGTGGCGGTGGCCGGCTTTCCGATTGCCCGGCTGGCGACGGTCGTCTGGCCGTGAAGCGGGGCCGCTGACCGGGCCCGACCGAGCGCGGGTCAGCGTCCCGCGACGGCCTCGGACACCGGCGCCGGGTCGTCTCCGACCCCGCGGCGGGGCGCGGATTGGGCGGCCAGGGCACGGGCCAGTTGACTGAGGGCTTCCTGATGCTTGGCGTTGTCGATGGCGGCGAAGTTCCGCGCCAGCTCCAGGCACATACGCTGCCGGGCCGTCAACTCCGGCGGCAGTGGGTCGTCGACGAAGCCTTCAAAGAACCAGTTCACCTTCACGCCTAAAGCCAGGGCGATTTCGTAGAGGCGGCCCGCCGAGATCCGGTTCAGCCCGCGCTCGTACTTGTGGGCCTGTTGGTAGGTGACCCCGATCGTCTGCGCGAGCTGCTGCTGCGAGATACCAAGCATGGTCCGGCGTTCTCGAATGCGGGCGCCCACGTGATGGTCCATAGCGGCGGCGCGAGAAGAGCTTTCCTCCTCTGCGACGACCACCCGCTCGAGCAGGTCGATTGGTTCGAGTGCATTCATCAACGCTTGATCCCCTGGCATTGGGCATACAACGCTGCCGTTGTCGGCCCGATTGCCGCCAGGTGGTCAAGTCGCTGTGTTACCGAACCGGGTTGCAGCCCCGGGCGATCAAGATTTGCGGGCGCTGCGCACCCGGCGGGGGACGGCCAAGGGGGAGGCCGGCGTCGGCTCGGCGGCGCTGGGGGGCGAGATCCCGAAGTTGGGCGCCACGGTGCTGGGCGGCGCGGCTGCCGGCACTGGCGCAGCCTGCACGACCGCCTCGGCCCGGGCGATCGCGAGCTGGGCTTGGAGGCTCTCGATCTCGCGGCGCAACGCGTCGGTTTCGCCGGATGCGGGGGCTTGTCCGTGCTGAGGCGGTCCCGCCGGTGTCTCGGCCGTCTTGCCGCCCTCGCCCGGGCGGTGGAACGGATTGAACATTGCCATCGCTCGTTCCATCAACGCGATGTTCTGGCGGCTCAGCTCGTCGACGCCCATCGGCAGGAACGGGGTGAAGGTCTGCTGCATCACCTGGCGCATCTGCTGCTGCTGCCGCGCGAAGTTCGACATCGCCGATTCGAGGTAGCGCGGGACCACGCCCTGCAGGCTGTCGCCGTAGAAGCCGATGAGCTGGCGCAGGAAGTTGATGGGCAGCATCGAGGTGCCCTTGCTTTCTTCCTCGACGATGATCTGCGTCAGCACGCTGCGGGTGATGTCGTCGCCCGTCTTGGCATCGTAGACCACGAAGTCGCGGCCGAGGCGGACCATGTCGGCCAGGTTGTCGAGTGTGATGTAGCTGGACGTTTCGGTGTTGTAGAGGCGTCGATTGGCGTATTTTTTGACCACGACGGGTGGGCGCTGCGGGACGGTGTCGGCGGTGTTGGGGGGGCTCTCGGCCATGCTTGCCTCTGGCGCTTGTCTTGGTTGAGTGTATCACGCACATGCAGCATGGGCGACAAGAAGCAATTAAGCGATGGCGAACACCGATTCCCGCCAGCCCGGCAGCGGAGCGGCGGCATTCGAGCTGCTCGAGGACTGGATTACGATTTGGCACAGCGAAATGGCCGCCCTGATACTGGACCGCGAAAGCCAGGATGCGGTGCTGCGGCTGGTGGACATGTGGGCCGCTCAGGCGCGCGGATCGCTGGCGCTGATCGCGGCGGCCGTTGACGACGGCGGGCGTGACGCTTCGGGCGGATCTGCCGGGGCCGATGCGGCGGCGGGGTCCGCGGCCGCTGCTGCTGCACTTGATGGGCGGGATGCCCTCATCGCACGACTTAGCGGCCAACTTGCCGAGCTTGAACGACGGCTCGCGCGCCTCGAATCGCACGGCTGATCCGGCGACGCTCGATCCGGCGCTGGTCCGCGGCATCGCCGCCTACCGGCGTCACCCTTATCAACGCAGCTTGCCCGACCCGCCGGCGATCTGGTCGGAGGGCGCGGCGCGGCTGCTGGATTACGGGCGTGCCGGCGACATGCCGGTGGTGTTCGTGCCGAGCCTGGTGAACCGGGCTTACATCCTGGACCTGCTGCCGGGCCAGTCGATGCTGCGCTGGCTGGCCGAGCATGCGGTGCGGCCGTTGCTGCTGGATTGGGGCGCGCCGGGCCTGGTAGAGCGGACTTTTACGTTGACCGACTATGTTGCTGGCCCGCTGGAGCGGGCTCTCGCGGCGGTGGGGGCCCCGGTAATGCTCGCCGGGTACTGCATGGGCGGCATGCTGGCGGCGGCGGCGGCGCAGCGGCGGCCGGACCGGGTGCGGGCCTTGGCGCTGCTGGCGACGCCTTGGGATTTCCATGCCGAAGATGTGGGGGAAGCCCGGCGGCTCGGGGCGCTGCTGCCGGCCATGGAGCCCCTTCTGCAGGCCACGGGGACGTTGCCGGTGGACGCGCTGCAGGCGCTGTTCGCCGGCCTGGACGGGAGCGGCATCAGAGAGAAGTTCGTCGCGTTCGGTGCCATGGACCAGGCCAGCGACAAGGCAATGCGGTTCGTCGCGCTGGAGGACTGGCTGAACGACGGTGTACCCTTGGCGGCGCCGGTTGCGCGGGAGGCGATGGGCGGCTGGTATGGCGCGAACACCCCGGCGCGGGGCGAGTGGCGGGTTGCGGCCGAGCCGGTGCGGCCGGAGCGGCTGGCGCTGCCGTGCTTCGTGGCGGTGCCGGGGCAGGACCGGATCGTGCCGCCGGCCAGCGCGCTCGCCTTGGCTGCCATGATCCCGGGCGCCGTGGTGCATCGGCCGGCGTCGGGGCATATCGGCATGGCGGCCGGGCCGCGCGCGGCGGCCACCTTGTGGACACCACTGCTGGACTGGCTGCGGAGCGTCTGACCACCTATTTGCGGTGGACGAATTGGGAGGACCAAGCATGGAAGACGTCGTCATCGTTTCCGCGGCCCGCACACCGGTGGGCAGCTTCAACGGCGCGTTCGGCAGCGTGCCGGCGCATGTGCTGGGCCAGGCCGCGATCCAGGCGGCGATCGCCCGCGCCGGGATCGAGGCCGGCGACGTCGAGGAGGTGATCCTCGGCCAGGTGCTGACGGCGGCGCAGGGGCAGAACCCGGCGCGGCAGGCGGCGCGGCTGGCCGGCGTGCCGGATTCGGCGACCGCGTTCGGGGTAAACCAGGTGTGCGGCAGCGGCTTGCGCACGGTGGCACTTGCGGCGCAGCAGATCCGCACCGGCGAAAGCCAAGTGGTCGTGGCGGGCGGCCAGGAAAGCATGAGCCAGTCGGCGCATGCGGCGTTACCTGCGGGCCGGGCAGAAGATGGGCGACCTCGGCCTGATCGACACCATGATCAAGGACGGGCTGTGGGACGCGTTCCACGGCTATCACATGGGCACGACGGCCGAGAACGTGGCGACCAAGTACCAGATCACCCGCAGCGAGCAGGACGAGTTCGCGCTGGCCAGCCAGCAGAAGGCGAGTGCGGCGCAGAAGGCCGGGCGGTTCACCGACGAGATCGCCCCGGTGACGATCAAGGGCCGCAAGGGCGACACCGTGGTCAAGGACGACGAGTACATCCGCCACGACAGCTCGATCGAAGGCATGGCCAAGCTGCGGCCGGCGTTCAGCAAGGACGGCACGGTGACGGCGGCCAATGCCAGCGGCATCAACGACGGCGCCGCGGCGCTGGTGGTGATGTCGGCGAGCGAGGCGCAGCGGCGCGGGCTGACGCCGCTGGCGCGGATCGCCAGCTTCGCCACCGCCGGCGTCGATCCGGCGGTGATGGGCACCGGGCCGATCCCGTCGTCGCGCAAGGCGCTGGAGCGGGCCGGCTGGAAGGCGGATCAGCTCGACCTGGTCGAGGCCAACGAGGCGTTCGCGGCGCAGGCTTGCGCCGTCAACAAGGACCTCGGCTGGGACACGTCGAAGGTCAACGTCAACGGCGGCGCGATTGCGATCGGCCACCCGATCGGCGCTTCGGGCGCCCGGGTGCTGGTGACGCTGCTGCATGAGATGGGCAAGCGCGACGCGAAGAAGGGTTTGGCGACCCTGTGCATCGGCGGCGGCATGGGCGTCGCCATGTGCATCGAGCGGTAGGCTCCGCCGATCCGATCAGACGACCGGGCGGAGTATCGGGCGGAGTAACCGGGCCCCCTCCTGCATTGCGGGAGGGGGCTTTTTCTTGCGTGGTTGTGATTCTCCGGTCCCCTGGCGTCCTGGTGTCATTCGGGTGACAGTGCCGGGATAAGCCAGGGGAGGACGGAAATGGCACGAGTGGCATTGGTGACCGGCGGAACACGCGGCATCGGCGGGGCGATCAGCATCGCCCTGAAATCGGCCGGCCGGAAGGTCGTGGCGAGCTTTGCCGGCAACGACTCGGCGGCGAAGGCCTTCACCGAGGCGACCGGCATCCCGGCGATGCGGTTCGACGCGGGCGATTTCGCCGCCTGCGACACTGCGATCAAGCAGATCGCCGAGGAGCATGGGCCGGTCGAAATCCTGGTCAACAACGCTGGCATCACGCGCGACGGCACGATGTCGAAGATGTCGCGCGAGATGTGGGACGCGGTGATGGATACCAATCTCGGCAGCTGCTTCAACCTATGTAAGCTGACGTTCGACGGCATGCGGGCGGCCAAGTTCGGCCGGGTGGTGAATATCGGCAGCATCAATGGCCAGGCCGGGCAGTATGGCCAAGTGAACTATGCGGCGGCGAAGTCGGGCATCCACGGCTTTACCAAGGCGCTGGCCCAGGAAGGAGCGCGGTTCGGCATCACCGTGAACGCGATCGCGCCCGGCTACGTGGATACCGAGATGGTGCGGGCGGTGCCGCCCGACGTGCTGACGAAGATTGTGGCGCGGATACCGGTCGGGCGGCTGGGCCACGCGGAGGACATCGCCCGCGGGGTGGTGTTCCTGACCAACGACGACGCGGACTTCATCACCGGCTCGACGCTGTCGATCAACGGTGGCCAGCACATGTACTGAGGGGTCCTATCGCACGCGCCGCGCCGGTCGTCCCGGCGCGGCGGGTTCCAGTCACTTCGACGGAGCGGTTTGGGCGATCTCGGGACGTTCGATCATCTTCGCGTACCAGGCCGTCAGTTGCGGGTGGCCTTGGCGCCAGGCTTCGGCGGCGAAGCGAAAGTCGAGGTAGCCGAGCGCGCAGGCGACGCTGATGGTGCCGATGTCGAGATGGTCGGCGGGCACGTCCGCTTCCAACGCGTCGACCGCGCGGCTCACGGCCAGGCGCTGGCGCTCCATGACCATATCGCGGGCCGGTTCGGAGGGGCGGGCCTGCTCGCCGCGGCGGCCCACGGCGGCGTCCATGATGCCGTCGCCGAGGGCCTGCTGCTTCAGCGCGCGCCAGCGGGCGGCGCCGGTCGGGTAGAGGAGCTGGCTGCCGATGCTGTCGAGGTATTCGCAGATCACCGGGCTGTCGAACAGAGCGAGGCCGTCAGTGGTCACGAGACAGGGGATCTTGGACAGCGGATTGGTCGCCAGCAAGTCGGCGCCCGATTCGTGCGGATTGGTCGGGACCCGGGTGATGCGGTCGTGGACGCCGGTCGCGAGCGCCACCACAGCCACTTTTCGGGCATACGGGCTGGTGGGCGAGAAGAAGAATTTCATCGGAACTGGTCCTTCTGCGTGCGGATGCGGGCCAGCGCGCCGGCGTCGGGCGCGCGCATGAACGGATTCTCGGCGAGCTCGGCCGCCAGCCGGGTCGGTACCGTCGGCAACCCGGCCGCACGCTGCTCGCCGACTTCTCGCGCGCGGGTCTGCAGGGCGGCGTTGTCCGGCTCGACCGTCAGCGCGAAGCGCGCGTTGGACTGGGTGTATTCGTGGCCGCAGCAGACCAGCGTGTCGCCGGGCAGGGCGGCGAACTTGCGCAGGCTCGCGAACATGTCGGCCGCGGTGCCCTCGATCAGGCGGCCGCAACCCAGGCTGAACAGGGTGTCGGCCGAGAGCAGGATGCCGCCGTCCTCGGCGTAGTAGGCGATGTGGCCGCGCGTGTGGCCCGGCGTGTCGATCACCCGGAGCGCGATGTCGCCCAGGGTGACGAGGTCGCCCTCGTTCACCGCCTGATCCAGCCGGGGCAAGCGATGGGCGTCCGCGGCGGCGCCGACCACCGTGGCGCGGTAGCGGTCGCGCACGGCGTCGACGCCGGCGATATGGTCGTCGTGATGGTGGGTGATCAGGATCATGTCGAGGCGTCCGCCGGCCTCCTCGATCACCTCGCCGCAGGCCGCTGCGTCGGCCGGGTCGACGATGGCGGTGGCGCCGGTCGCGTCGTCGATCAGCAGCCAGGCGTAGTTGTCGGACAGAATCGGCACGGCCCGGGCGGACAGCGGCATGGCGCACTCCTTCAAAGCAGGCACAGAGTTGTGCAGCCCGGCGGAGGCTGCAAGCGTGGTGGCGCTCGGCATGCTATACGCGTCCCATGACGGCGGCGGATGCACACATGGCGGCCCATTTCTACGCCACGCCGCGCGGCGCGGTCGCATGCCGGCTGGTGCGCGAGCGGCTGAAGGCGACGTGGCCGTCGATGGATGGATTGTCGCTGCTGGGCGTGGGGTTCGCGGCGCCGTATGTGCGCGCCTGGACCGGCAGCGCCCGGCGGTGCGTGGTGGCGACCCCGTCGCAGGTGGGGGCGGTGCGCTGGCCGACCGTCAGCGGCAACTTGACGTGCACGATGGCCGAGGACGCGCTGCCGTTCCCGGATTTGTGCTTCGACCGGATCGTGGTGGTGCACGGGCTGGAAGCGGTGGAGAGCGCCCGGTCGCTGCTGCGGGAGGTGTGGCGGGTGCTGAAGGATGACGGGCGGCTGCTGGTGGTGGTGCCGAACCGGGTCGGGGTTTGGGCGCATGTCGAGAGTACGCCGTTCGGCCATGGGCAGCCTTACTCGCCGGGGCAGATCGGACGGTTGCTGGCGTCGAGCATGTTCCGGGTCGAGCGGCGCGAAACGGCGCTTTACTTGCCGCCGGTCAACCTGCGGCTGGTGCTGCGCAGCGCGCCGGTGTGGGAAGCGGGCGGGCGCTGGCTGGCGCCGCACCTTGCCGGGGTGACGATCACCGAGGCGGTGAAGGATGTTTATGCCGCACTGCCGATCCAGCGGGTGATGCGGCGCAAGGTGCTGAGCCAGGCGGCCTGAGCTCAAGGCTCGTTTGGCAAGAGCCGGCCGAGTGTCTCGAGCAGCGCGTCGATGTCGTACGGCTTGGGGAAGAACGCCATCGGCTGGCCGACCTCGTGGCTTCGCGTGGCATTGCCGGGCTGGCCGGACACGAACACCACCGGCAGGCCGGCATGGATCTCACGCGCGTGTTCAGCCAGGGCGACGCCGTCGATGGCGCCGGGCATGGTGATGTCGGTCATGAGCGCGTCGAAGCGGTCGTATTCGGCGAGCAGGATGACGGCCTCGTCGCCGCTGCAGGCGACGGTGACGTCGAAGCCGGCGTCTTCGAGCAGTTCGGCCATGGACATCCGGAACAGCGGCTCATCCTCGACGAGGAGGACTTTCGCGGCTCGGCTTTGAGGATCGGCCGTGACGGAGCCGCACGCGGCCGCGTTCTCCGGGTCCTGGCCTGGGATCGTGCTCGAGGTCATGCGGGGGCTATGGCGCATCCAATGGTCGTCGTCGGAGGCCCGCAATCTTCCAGGCGTCGGACGGCAACCGGGATCAGGGATACGAAGGAGCCGAAGGACGCCCGTTGACGATGCTGGACCAATGCGATCCTTTCTTACGCTTCCAACCGTGAGTGTAGTGCACGACGGGCGGGGCGACCAGCGGCGCCGCGTTACAATTGGGTAGGGTGGCGAAAGGGGTGCCGTCGGGATGACGCCGTTGGTTTATGCGCTGCTGTTCCTGGCTTCGGCCTGGGCCGGGGCACAGAACGCGCTGGCCGGGGGCGGCTCGTTCGTGACGTTCCCGGCGCTGCTGCTGGCGGGGATGGATCCGCGGGCGGCGAACGTGACCTCGACGGTCGCGCTGTTCCCGAGCCAGGCCGTGTCGGGCTGGGTGACGCGCGGGATGGCGGCTGGGACGCCGGGCTTGGCGCGGCTCGTGGTGGTCAGTCTCGGCGGCGGCGCGGTGGGGGCGGCGCTGCTGCTGGCGACGCCGGCAGGGTTCTTCGCGCGGCTGGTGCCGTGGCTGGTGCTGTTCGCGACCGCGGTGTTCGCGTGGGGGAGCTTCGGCCGCAAGCCCGGCGCCGGGGCGGCGCGATTGAGCCCGGCCGCAACGGTGGCGGTCCAGGTGGCGGTCGCGGTGTATGGCGGCTATTTCGGCGGCGGCATCGGGTTCCTGATGATGGCGGCGCTGACGGTGGCGGGGGTCACGGTGCGGGCGGCGAGTGCGAGCAAGAACGTGCTGGCGGCCGTGATCAACGCGGCGGCGGTGGTCGTGTTCGCCTTGTCGCCCGACGTGCGCTGGGCGCCGGCGGCGGTGGTGTGCGGCGGGTCGATCCTGGGCGGGCTCGGCGGCTCGTGGCTGCTGGCGCGGGTGCCGGAGCGGGGCTTGCGGGTGGGCGTGGTGGTGGTCGGGCTGGCGTTGACGGTGGGGCTGTTCTTGCGCCAGGGGTAGGCCGTGCTGTTCAACTCCCAGGCCTTCGTGCTCGGCTTCCTGCCGGTCGTGCTGGCAGCCTACTACCTGGCGCCGTCGCGGCCGTGGCGGCTCGGCGTGCTGGTGGCGGCGTCGCTGGTGTTCTACTCGGGCTGGGACACGCGGTTCGTGCCGGCCCTGGTGGCATTGACGGTGGCGAATTGGGCCGTGGCGCGCTGGTGGGGCGCGACCCGGCGCGACGGCGTGCTGGTCGGCGGGGTAGTGATGAACCTGCTGGTGCTGGGCGTCTGCAAATACGCCAACTTCATCGGCGCCAACCTGTATGGGCTCGTGGGCGCCGCCTGGACGCCGCTGCCGATCATCCTGCCGCTGGGCGTGAGCTTCTTCACCTTCCAGAAGATCAGCTACCTGGTGGACCTCCGGCGGGGTGACCGGCATGTCTACGGGCTGCTGGAGTTCTCGGCGTTCGTGACGTTCTTTCCGCAGCTGATCGCCGGGCCGCTGGTGCGGCACAACGAGATGATCCCGCAATTCGCGCGTGATCCGCGCGGCGAGGCGGCGTGGGAAAACCTGTCGCGCGGGGCGGTGCTGTTCGTGATCGGGTTCGCCAAGAAGGCGGGGGTCGCGGACACCGCC
Organism: uncultured Alphaproteobacteria bacterium; assembly: GCA_963792675.1. Taxonomy (GTDB): domain Bacteria; phylum Pseudomonadota; class Alphaproteobacteria; order Acetobacterales; family Acetobacteraceae; genus JBBROS01. The sequence goes on along the minus strand of CAWBWT010000002.1, from coordinate 781,030 downwards.
GCGCTGACGGCCGACCTGGTGTTCGGGCATGCGGCGGGCGGGCCGGTCGGGGCGGCCGAGGCCTGGGCGGGGGCGGCCGCTTACGCGCTGCAGATCCTGTTCGACTTCTCCGGCTACTCCGACATGGCCATCGGGCTCGGGCTGATGTTCGGCTTGCGGCTGCCGTTCAACTTCGACGCGCCTTATCGGGCGGTCAGCGTGCGGGATTTCTGGCGACGCTGGCACATCACCCTGAGCCGGTTCCTGCGCGACTATGTGTATGTGCCGCTGGGCGGCAACCGGGCGGGGGCGTGGCGGCAGGCGGGCAACGTGGCGGCGACCATGCTGCTGGGCGGGCTGTGGCATGGGGCGGCATGGACGTTCGTGGCGTGGGGCGGAGTGCATGGGCTGGCGCTGGCGGCCAACGGCGCCTGGAACCGGATGGGGTGGGGCATGCCGCGGGCGCTCGGCTGGGCGCTGACGCTGATATTCGTGGTGCTGGCCTGGGTGCTGTTCCGGGCGCCGGATTTCGCCACGGCCGTGCGGGTCTACGGCGGACTGTTCGGGGCCGAGGGCTGGGGGGCGAGAGTGCACGTCGAAGGGCGCTGGGTGCTGGTGGCGGCTGCGGCGGTGGCGCTGGTCGGGCCGACCAGCCAAGAGGTGGCGCTGGATCGGTTGCGGGCGGATCGCTGGCTGGCGGGGGCGGCCGGGGCGGCGCTGGCCGGGTTGCTGCTGCTGGCGGGCGGGCGGGTGCCGAACGAGTTCATCTATTTCCAGTTCTGACCCGTGGCGCCGGTTCGCCGGGACGCTGCTGGCGACGGCGCTGGGCGTCGTGTCCGTGCTATATGCGTTCGTGGTGGTGATCGACCCTTGGGGCATGCTGCCGCTGTCGCCGCCGCTGCCGCGGGTGCCGATCAGCAGCAATGCGCGGTTTTCGCACCCGGCGCTGGCGCGCAGCCCGCGCTTCGATGCGGCGGTGTTCGGCACCTCCACGGCGCGGCTGCTGCGGCCGGCGGACCTCGACCCGGAGTTCGGGGCGCGGTTCGTGAACCTCGCCATGAACAGCGCGACGGCGTGGGAACAGACGCAACTGCTCGGGGTGTTCCTGCGGGCGCATCCGGTTCCGCGGGCGGTGCTGATCGACCTCGACGGCGCCTGGTGCGGGCCGGTGGCGGAGCGGCTGACGCCGCGGCCGTTCCCGGAGTGGATGTATGGCACGGACCTCTGGCGCGGCTACCGCGAGATGCTGACGCCCTACGCGGTGCAGGAAGCAGCGAACCAGCTCATGGTGATGCTGCGCTTGAAGAAGCAGCGATATGGGTCGGACGGCTACACCTCGTTCGTGCCGCCCGACGCCGCCTACGACAAGGCCCGGGTCGATGCCGCTTTTGCACGCTGGCCGCCGACCGACCAGACGAAGGTGAGCGGCGATGAGGACGAGGCGTTTCCGGCATTGGCGCTGCTGGGCCCGGCGCTCGGTCCGATCCCGGCGGCGACGCGGGTCGTTCTGTTCTTCCCGCCGGCGCATGTGGAGCAGCAGGGGGAGCCGAAATCGCGGACCGCTTCACGTTGGGCGAAATGCAAGCGCGAAGCGGTGCGGATCGCCGCGGAGCGGGGGGCGACGGTGCTGGACATGATGATCCCGAGCGCGATCACCGCCGATCGGGGCAATTACTGGGACCCGCTGCACTACCGGGTTGCGGTCGCCGGGCGGGTCGCGGCGCTGCTGGGCGGGGCGCCGGGCGATGAGATGCGGGTGCTCGGGGGCGACCCCTCCCCTAGCCGGGCTGGGCCGCAGCGATCATCGCTGCGGTGAACAGCCTGGTGTTGTGGCGCAGCATGGCGAGGTAGGTGGGCGCCGGGCCGTCCGGCGGCGACAAGCTGTCGGAGTAGACCTTGGCGCCGACCACGGCACCGGCCTCGCGGGCCAGGGCCTGGGCGATGCGGGGGTCGGTCATGTTCTCGACAAACACCGCCCGCACCCCGTCGCGGCGGATCTGGGCGGCCAACCGAGCCAGGTCGCGCGGCGTCGGCTCGGTTTCGGTGTTGATGCCCTGGGCGCCGCGCACGGTGATGCCGTAGCGGGCGCCATAGTAGCCGAAGGCGTCGTGGCTGGTGATGATCTGGCGGCGCTCGGGAGGGATGGCGGCATAGGCGCGCTCGATCGCGGCGTCCTCGTCCAGGATCGCGGCGCGCAGCGTATCGGCGCGAGACCGGTGGCCGTCGGCATGGGCCGGATCGGCGGCGGCGAAGGCGGCGGCGATGGTCGCGACCATCCGGGCGGCGTTGCGCGGGTTCTGCCAGACGTGCGGGTCGACGGCGTTGCGGCCGTTTTCCTGGAAGGTCCGGGTGGCGATGCCGGCGCTGGCGACCACGCGTTGGCCGCGGAAGCCGGACGCGGTGATCAGGCGCGGCAGCCAAGGTTCGAGGCCGAGGCCGTTCTCCACGGCAACACCGGCCTTGGCAAGCCGGCCGAGGTCGCTGGGGCGAGGCTGGAAGGTGTGGACGTCGCCATCGGGGGCGACCAGCGAGGCGACCGTCGTGTCGGGGCCGCCGACCTCGGCGGCGAGGTCGGCCAGGATCGTGAAGCTGGCGATGACGGTCACCGGTCCCGCCGCGGCGGCCGGGCGAAACGCGGCGAGGAGGGGGAGAGTGAGGAGGGGGCGGCGATACATGGTCGTCGTATCATCACGATCCGCGCGTGCCGGCAAGCACGCCGGGATTGAAGGTTTGGAACGTTTCCCGCATGGTGCGGGCCATGCCGCCGCCCGCCACCGAGTCGCTCGCGCTGCCACATGGGCCGACCCGGGTGCAATGGCGCCGCAGCGCGCGGGCGCGGCGGATCAGCTTGCGGATCGACCCGCGCGAAGGCAGCGTGATCGTCACCTTGCCGCCGCGAGCGGCGGTCGCGGCCGGGCGGGCCTTGCTGCTGAACCATGCCGGGTGGGTGGCGGAGCGGCTGGCGCGGCTGCCGAGCCCGGTGGCGATCGTGGACGGGGCGGAGGTGCCGCTCGATGGGCGGCCGATCCGGGTGCGGCATGCGCCGGGCGGGCGCGGCACGCGGCTGGTGGACGGCGAGCTGCTGGTGGCGGGGGCGGCGGAGTTCCTGCCGCGCCGGGTGATCGATTTCCTGAAGGCCGAGGCCCGGCGCCGGCTGGCGGTTGCGGCGGCCGGCAAGGCCACCGGCGCCGGGCTGACGGCGCGGCGGGTGGTGATCAAGGACACGCGCAGCCGGTGGGGCAGCTGCACCGCGGACGGCACGCTGATGTTCAGCTGGCGGCTGGTGATGGCGCCGCCCGAGGTACAGGATTACGTGGTCGGGCACGAAGTCGCGCATCTGCGGCACATGAACCATGGCGCGCAGTTCTGGGCGTTCGTGGAAACGCTGACACCGTACCGGGTGAGGGCGATGCGCTGGCTGGAACAGGGCGGCGCCGGGCTGATGCGGATCGGGTGAGGCCGCCGGCGCGGTTGCTGGCCGACCCGGTGTTCCGTGCGGTGCTGGTGTCGAACGTGCTGGAGCGGCTGGCTTCGTCGGCGATGGCCGTGCTGCTGGGGTTTCAGGTGTTCGCGATCACCGGTGATCCGCTGGACCTGGGCTGGCTGGGGCTGATCGAGGCGGTCCCGGGTGTCGGGCTGGTGCTGTATGGCGGGCACGTGGCCGACCGGCACAGGCGGCGGGCGATCCTGCTGCTGACGTCGGCCGGGTTCACGCTGCTCGCGCTCGGCGCGGCCATGGTGTCGGCGTGGGCGGCGGACGCGGTCGGGCCGTTGTTTGCCATCGCGTTCCTGCTGGGGGTGGTGCGGGCGTTCGAGGACCCGGCGGCGGCCGGGCTGGAAGCGCAGGTGGTGCCGCTGCATGCGCTGGTGCGCGGCACGGCGATGCTGGCGACGTCGGGGCGGTTGGCGATGGTGCTCGGGCCGGCGGTGGGGGGCTTCGCCTGGGCGGCGTTCGGGCCGGCGGCCACCTATGCGGCGATCGGAGGCTTGTTCGCGGGATCGCTGCTGGCGCTGCTGCCGGTGCCGGATGCGTCGCAGCCGGTGGTGGTGCGGGACGAGCAGGGTGTGGTACCGCGCATCATCGAAGGGGTGCGGTTCGTGTGGCACGACCAGCTGCTGCTGGGGTCGATGCTGCTCGATTTGTTCGCGGTGTTCTTCGGCGGCGCGACCGCGCTGCTGCCGGCGGTGGCGACGGACATCCTGCATGTGGGGCCAACCGGGTTCGGGGTACTGCGCAGCGCGAGTGCGGCCGGGTCGCTGATTGCGGCGATGTTGGCCGGGCGGCTGCTGCCGCAGCGGCAGGCGGGACAGGCGCTGCTGCTGGTGATTGGCGGGTTCGGAGCGGCGATCGTGGTGTTCGGGCTATCGCGGGTGCTGTGGCTGTCGGTGGCGGCGCTGTTCGTGGCGGGGCTGTGCGACGGGACCAGCGTGGTGATCCGGCGGGCGATCCTGCGGCTGGCGTCGCCGGAGGGGATGCGCGGGCGGATCGCGGCGGTCAAGGGCGTGTTCGTGGGATCGAGCAACGAGCTGGGCGCGTTCGAAAGCGGCATGGCCGCGAGCCTGTTCGGCGTGCCGGCGGCGATTTGGACGGGGGGCGTGGTGACCCTTGCCGTGGTGGCGGGGACGGCGTTGCTGTTTCCGCAGCTGCGTCGGCTGGATCTCTCGGCGGTAGGTGCCGCACGACGTTGATCATGCGCCGAAACGGTCCGTGGCACGGCGGCAACACGTCTCAATTTGCTGGCCGGGACTCGCCGGGCTTCATGCGCCTGACGCGATGTTGTAACGCGCTCGTCGTCTGAACCGGCAACACGTGGGGTGATACCGAACGTGGAGCCTGTGCGATGAACCCCGTCCGCATCCTTGCTGCAGCCCTGCTGGCCGGCACGGCGCTGGCCACCCCGGCGATGGCGCAGGAGGACCCCCGCCTTTCTGCGATCGAAGCGCAAATCCGCGCACTGCAATCCGAACTGGCGCGGGTGCGGCGCGACCTCAACGCCAGCAACGCCCAGTTGCGGGCCACGCGGCAACGCGAGGCGCAGGCGCCGGCGGGACGCGGGGCCGCCGGCGGTGCGGGAGGCAGCAGTCAAGCGGGCGGCGGTCAAGGTGGGGGGGGCGTGCAGCAGGCGAGCGGCGGTGGGATCGATCCGAACGGGCCGCCCAGCAGCGTGGCGCCGCCGCGTGGCGCGCCGGCACCGGTCAATCCGGGCGGGGTCAGCTTCCCAGCGGGCCGGCCGACCTTTACGTCGAATGACGGCCGCTTTTCGGCGGCGGTCGGGCTGCAGCTGCATTACGACCTCGGCGGGTATTTCCAGGGCAGCCGCAACACCCCGGACAACCGCGGCGTCCCCCGGCTGAACACGTTCGGCGAGAACCTGCGGCGGGCGCGGCTGCCGTTCGTGTTCAAGTATGACGATTTCCAGATCAACATCACGCCCGATTTCGGCAACTCACCGGACGGAACGCCGTCACTCTACGAAGCAAACATCAACTGGGCGCCGGTTCGGGGACTGACGGCGACGCTCGGGTATTTCAAGCCGTGGCTGACGCTGGGCGATAGCGAGAGCTCGAACGACTTCTTCTTCCTCGAGCGGCCGAGCATCGTCGAGGCGTCGCGCAACATCGCCGGCGGCGACGCGCGCTCGTCGGCGAGCTTGCGATGGGCACAGGACCGCTATTTCCTCGCCGCCGCGCTGACCGGGGCGCCGTATGGCAGCCAGACGACGGCCTTGGCGCAGCCGCAGCAGACCGGGGCGACGCTGCGCGTGGCGGGCCGTCCGGTCGCGACGGACGACTGGGACTTGCACGCCGGGTTCTCGGCGTCGGACGCGTTCCGCATCCAGCGCACGAGCACGGGGCAGACCTTGACTGTGCAGGACCGGCCGGAGCTGCGGATCGACAACAACCGCCTGGTCAGCACGGGCAGCCTCAATGCCCGCAGCGCCTACACGTATGGGCCTGAGCTGGCGCTGCGGTGGCGCAACGTGCTGGTGCAGGGCGAGTACATCCGGATCGGGGTGGACCGGACGAATGGCGGGGCGTCGGCGCAGACACCGGGGCTGGAGTTCAGCGGCGGCTATGCCGAGGCGAGCTGGGTCATGACCGGCGAACCACGAAAGTACATCCCGAGCGCTGCGGCGTTCGGAAGCCCGCATCCGGAGCGGCCGTTCTCGCCCAAGGATGGCGGCTATGGTGCGTTCGAGCTGGTAGGACGGTACAGCCACATCGACTTGAACGACAAGGTCACCCGCGGGGTGGCGGCGGCGACGACCGGCGGGGTGTATGGCGGGTCGCAGGACGTCTACGCGGTCGGCGTGAATTGGTATCCGAACGACTTCCTGCGCCTCATGCTGGATTACGACATCATCAATGTCGACCGGCTCAACCCGGCGGGCACGACGCAGATCGGGCAGCGGATCCAGGCCGTGGCGTTGCGGGCGCAGGCGGCGTTCTGAACCGATTTGGTTCGCGCGGCTACTCGCCCGGATCGCTGCGCGATCTCAACCGGGCGAAGCCGGTTTGCGGGCTCAGTAGAAGCCCGGCCCGTAGCCGCCCCAGGGACCCCAATCCCAGGCGAAGTCGGAGTTGAGCTGGGCGGCTTCGATCTGGTCGCGGGCGATGCGCTGCTGGATTGCCATCTGCTGGTAGCGGCCGTACGCCGCTTGACCGCCGACGTAAAGGCAGTGGCAGACGACCGGGTCGGGGTAGAGGTAGGAGACGTGGCTGCCCTCGATCCGCTGCGAGATGCGGTTGGCCGGCAGGCTGCGGAGCATACCCATCTGCGTGTCGCTGTTCGCCGGGCGGACGACGAAACCGGCCGCGGCCAGGGTGTTCTCCTTGTCGCCGATCTCGTCGCGCTGAAGGGCGGCGCAGGCCGATAGCGCGAGCGGCAGCGCGAGAAGAAGGGCCATTCTGGGCATCATGAACTTGCTCCGGCTGAGATGACGTGACTCACGATCTGGCATGCGGTTGCGCTGAGGGGAATCATTTTACCTCCATCGCGATGTCATGGAACAGGCGGGTGGGCAGGCCGCTGCCGCTGACGTTGCGCATGGCGTGGGCGTCGTCGTTGCCGAGCCAGACGGCGATGACGGTGGTACCGACCTCGCCGACGAACCATGCGTCGCGGAAATCCTGCGTGGTGCCGGTCTTGCCGGCGACGAAGCGGCCTGGGATGGCGGCGGCGCGGCCGCTGCCGTGGGAGACGACGCCGGCCAGCATGCGGGTCATCTCGGCGGCGCGGGCGCTGTCGACCACGCGGTCCATTGGCGGCCGGGTTATGGGGACGGGCTTGCGGTCGGCCTCGGCGCTCTCGACGCCGAGCGGGGTGACGCGGCGGCCGCCGTTGAAGATGGCGGCATAGGCGCCGGCGAGTTCGAGCACGCCGACTTCGCCGGTGCCGAGGGCGAGCGAGAGATCGTCGGGCAGCGGGTCGGCGATGCCGAGGCGGCGGGCGACGGCGATCACCGCGGCCGGCCCGCCGGCGCCCTGCGCGAGGCGGATGGAGGCGGTGTTGAGCGATTGGGCGAGCGCCTCCTCGAGCGTGACCTCGCCGTGGAAGGCGTTATCGAAGTTCTGTGGGTTCCACGTGCCGATGCGGATCGGCGCGTCGAGCACGGTGTCGTCGGGGTGGAGGCCACGCTCGAGGGCGGCGAGCCAGACGACCGGCTTGAAGGCGGAGCCTGGTTGGCGGCGGGCGGCGACGGCGCGGTTGTAGGGGCTGGCGTGCCAGTCGCGGCCGCCGACCATGGCGCGGACGGCGCCGGTGCCGGCGTCGAGCACGATGATGGCGCCCTGCCCTACCCCGGCCGCGACGCCGGGCCCGTCGAGCAAGGCGGCGAGCCGGGTCTCGGCGACCGCCTGCAGGCGCGGGTCGAGCGTGGTGCGCAGCACGGCGTCGGAACCGGCGGGAATGAGGGTGGGCGAGGCGTCGGCGACCCAATCGGCGAACCAGCCGGCGGTGGACGGGCGCTGTGGGAAGGCGATCTGCGACGCGGCGAGTTCGGCTTCCTGTTTCGAGATGGCGCCGGTGGCGGCCATGGCGGCCAGCACCTCGCGGCCGCGGGCGGCGGCAGCGGCGGGGTCGGTGCGCGGGTTGAAGCGGGAGGGCGCGCGCGGCAGCCCGGCCAGTACGGCACTCTGCCATAGGGAGAGCTTGCGGGCGGAGATGCCGAAATACATGTGCGCGGCGGCGTCGATGCCCCAAGCGCCGGAGCCGAGGTAGACCCGGTTGAGCCAGATCTCGAGAATCTCGGCCTTGCTGAAGGTGCGCTCGAGCCAGAGCGTCAGCATGAGCTCCTGCACCTTGCGGCGGAAGGTGCGGGCGTTGGTGAGAAAGAGGTTCTTGGCGACTTGCTGGGTGATGGTGGAGCCGCCCTGGACCAGGCGACCGGCGCGCAGGTTGACCGCGGCGGCGCGGGCGATGCCGAGCAGGTCGATGCCGGGGTGCGACCAGAAGCGGCGGTCCTCCACGGCGACGGCGGCGGCCGGGAGGGCGCGCGGCAGGTCGGTGAGACGCAAGGGCTCGCCGACGACATCGCCGTAGGTGGCGAAGGCGCGGCCGCCGCGGTCGAGCAAAGTGAGGCCGGGGCGGCGGGCGGTGTCGAGCGCGGTCTCGGGCCGCGGCAGGTCCCGGGCCAGCCAGAGCAGGGCCAGGCCGCCGGCGAGGCCGAGCCAGACGGCGAGGATCACGGCCCAGCGCAGCAGGCGCCAGCCCAGCGTACGACGACGGGGACGGGCGGCGGCCGGGGCGGGCGGCGGATGCGCGGAGGGCCGCGCCGGGAAGGCGAAGGGCGGGCGAGCCACGCCTAGCGTCCGGTCAGCGGTAGCATGCGAGCAGGACGGTGGACGGGTTGGCGATGTCGTCGATCTCGGTGTTGCGGCGGTCGGGGCCGGTTGTCGCGACGGTACGCGGCTGCACCCCATTGGCGCGCAGGAAGGCGAGCGCCTCGGTGCCCTTGATGGCGAAGTTGACGTTCTGCGGGATGTCGCCCCCGGTCATCTCGGCGGTACGCAGGGCGTTCAGCTTCGAGACGACGACGCCGATGACGTTGCCCTGACTGTCGAACAGCGGGCCGCCGGAGTTGCCGGGGTTCACCGGGGCGGTGATCTGGAAGTTGGTCGGGTTGTCGCGCAGGCCCGCTAGGGCGCTGAGGTCGCCGGTCGTGAGCGTCGGGCCCGAGGTGGCGAGGCCGGAGAGCGGGTAGCCGTAGGTTATGACCGCCTCGCCCCGGTGCACCGGCGGCGCCTCGCGGAAGGCGAGCGGGGGGCCGGTATCGGGCGCCACCGACAGCAGCGCGAGGTCACGGCGGCGGTCGGTGGCGAGCACGCGGGCGGGAACGCGGACGCCGCGGGCGTTGCGGGCGAGCATGCCGCTGCACTCGGCGACGACGTGATTGTTGGTCAGCACGCGGCCTTCGGCGACGATGAAGCCGGTGCCGCTGCTGGCCGGTCGGGCGCCGGGAGGCGGGCGGAAGCCCGAGGTGTCGGGCGTGGCGGGTTGCAGGCGGGGGGCGTCGGCGAATGGAGACGGCGCCGCGTCGGAACTGCCGAGCGGCGGCGGTTTGCCGGAGTATTGCGGGCCGGCGTAGGGGCGCTTGGCCGTGGGCTCGGGGCCGGTGTCAAACGGGCTGGTGCTGCGCTGCGCCACCGCTGGCCCGGCAAGCGCCGCAAGTGCGACGACCAGCCCGAACCAGTGTGGCGAAGGAGAGCGGCGGAGGGTGGCGGAGGCGGCTGGGTTGCCGGACGCGGGCCGGTCGCGCAGGATCGGCTGACATAGAGGGGGACGCATGAAAGGTCTGTTCCTGGACGCGAGCGGCGAGTTGGGCGAGGTATATCACGCCGTGGCCCGGCCCAGCGATCCGGCATTGACGCTGAACCTGCAAGCCCAGGTTGCGCCCGAGGCGTTGCCGGAACTGCTGGCCGGCTACGGTTTTGCGTTCAACGACCACACGTCGATGCCGGCCGAGACGATGGCGCGGTGCGCGGGGCTGCGGCACGTCATCTTTCTCGGTACCGGCGCGCGCAGCTACATGGATCCCGAGGCGCTGGCCGATCTCGGCATTTCGGTGCACACGATCAAGGGATACGGCGATACGGCGGTTGCGGAGCACGCGATCGCGCTGATGTGGGCGGCGGCGCGCGGGCTGGCGCGGATGGATGCAGGAGTGCGTACCGGGCAGTGGCTGCGCACGGAGGGGGTGCAACTCACCGGCAAGACGATCGGGCTGATCGGGTTTGGCGGCATCGCGGCGGAAGTGGCGCGGATCGCGCGCGGCAGCGGGATGCGGGTGCTGGCTTGGAACCGGACGGCGCGGACCGCGGACGGGGTCGAGTTCGTGGCGCTCGAGCGGCTGCTGGCGGAGAGCCATGTGGTGTCGCTGCATCTTCTGCTGACGGATGAGACGCGGGGCTTCCTCGGCGCGGAGCGATTGGCGCTGATGCGGCGCGGCGCGGTGCTGGTCAACACGGCGCGGGGTGCGGTGGTGGACACGGCGGCGATGGTGGCTGCGCTGCGGAGCGGGGCGCTGGGTCATGCGGCGCTCGACGTGTTCGACACCGAGCCGCTGCCGCCCGGAGACGTGCTCGCGACGCTGCCGAACGTGACGCTGTCGGCGCATAGCGCGTTCCGGACGCCGGAAGCGAGCCAGACCCTGATCCGCCGGGCACTGGACATTGCGTGCGAGATTGCTAAGGGGGCGTGATCAGTTCGATGGCTTGGCCCGCCTGGCGGAATGGTAGACGCAGCGGACTTAAAATCCGATGTCCGTGAGGGCTTGCCGGTTCGAGTCCGGCGGCGGGCAGTTTCGACGGGCGGCTCGGGCCCCAGCGAACAGATGGCCGCGAACGATGATCGAGGGACGAAATGGCTGACCAACCTGTGACACCCCCGCAGCTCGAGCCTGGAGTGATCCCGGCGGAGCCGCTTTCGCGGACCATGAGCCCAGCCGGGCTGCGCTCGGCGCGCTGGTTCGGGCCGGCCGATCTGCGCTCGTTCGGGCATCGCAGCCGGGCGATGCAGATGGGCTACGCGCCGGAGGAATGGACGGGCAAGCCGGTCATCGCGATCGTCAACACCTGGTCCGACCTGCAGCCCTGCCACGTGCACTTCAAACAGCGGGTCGAGGACGTCAAACGCGGCGTGCTGATGGCGGGCGGGTTCCCGGTCGAGCTGCCGGCGCTGTCGGTGTCAGAGAGCTACGTGAAGCCGACCAGCATGATGTATCGCAACATGCTGGCGATGGAGACGGAGGAGCTGCTGCGCTCGCATCCGATCGATGGCGCGGTGCTGATGGGCGGGTGCGACAAGACCACGCCCGGATTGCTGCTGGGGGCGACCAGCATGGACATTCCGGCCATCTTCGTGCCGGCCGGGCCGATGCTGCGCGGCAACTGGCAGGGCAAGACGCTGGGTTCGGGCAGCGATAGCTGGAAATACTGGGACGAGTTGCGGGCCGGGAAGATCACCGACCAGGATTGGCTCGGGGTCGAGGGCGGCATCGCCCGCAGCTACGGCACCTGCATGACGATGGGCACGGCCAGCACCATGACCGCGATCGCCGAGGCGGTGGGAATGGTGCTGCCGGGCGGGTCGAGCATCCCGGCGGCGGATGCCGGGCATATCCGGCTGGCGTCAGAAAGCGGGCGACGGATCGTCGACATGGTGTGGGAGGATCTGAAGCCGAGCCGGATCCAGACGCGGTCGGCGTTCGGCAACGCGATCGCGGTGGCGATGGCTATGGGGTGCTCGACGAACGCGATCATCCACCTGATCGCGATGGCGCGGCGGGCCGGGCAAGACGTCGGGCTCGAGGATTTCGAGCGCTACAGCCGGCGTGTGCCGGTGATCGGCAACGTGCGGCCGAGCGGCAACCAGTACCTGATGGAGGACTTCTTCTACGCCGGCGGCATCCGGGCGCTGATGCACAATATCCGCGACCACCTGGACCTGTCGTGCCTGACGGTGACCGGGCGGACGCTCGGCGAGAACATCGAAGGCGCGCGGGTCTACAATGACGACGTGATCCGGCCGCAGTCGAACCCGATCTATGGCGAGGGGTCGCTCGCGGTGCTGCACGGCAACCTCGCGCCGGATGGCTGCGTGATCAAGCCGGCGGCGATGGACCAGCGCTTCCTGAAGCACTCCGGCCCGGCGATGGTGTTCGACGATTACCCGAGCCTCAAGAAGGCGGTGGACGACGAGAGCTGGGACATCACTGCCGACCACGTGCTGGTGCTGCGCAACGCCGGGCCGCAAGGCGGGCCGGGGATGCCGGAATGGGGCATGCTGCCGATGCCGAAAAAGCTGCTGAAGGAGGGGCATCGCGACATGCTGCGCCTGTCGGACGCGCGCATGAGCGGGACGAGCTATGGCGCCTGCGTCCTGCATGTGAGCCCGGAGAGCTGGATCGGCGGGCCGCTCGCGCTGCTGCGGACGGGCGACGTGGTCAGCATCGACGTCGATGCGCGCACGATCAGCATGGACGTGCCGGCGGACGAACTGGCCCGGCGGCGTGCCGCTTGGACGCCGCCGCCGCCGCGCTATGAGCGCGGGTACGGCCTCGCGTTCAGCAAGCACGTGCAGCAGGCCAATGAGGGCTGCGACTTCGACTTCCTGCGCACCGATGCCGGCGCGCCCGTCCCCGAACCGGTTATTTTCTGACCATGAACGACGATACACGAACCAAACTCGAGCGCGTCAGCACGGCGACGATCGCGACCGCGTTGTTCAAGCGTGGTTTGCGCAACCAGATGATCCAAGGCGTGCTGCCGCTTGGGCCGCTCGGCAAGAGCATGGTCGGGCCTGCCTTCACGCTGCGCTACATTCCGGCGCGCGAGGACCTCAATACGATCGATGTGTTCAAGAACCCGGCCCACCCGCAGCGGGCTGGGATCGAGGCTTGTCCGCCGGGTCATGTGATGGTGATCGACAGCCGCAAGGATGCGCGTGCGGCGTCGGCCGGCAACATCCTGGTGACGCGCCTGATGGTGCGGGGGGCGGCCGGAATCGTGACCGATGGCGGGTTCCGCGACGCGGCCGAGATCGCGGCGCTTGGCTTCCCGGCATTTCATCAGCGGCCCTCGGCGCCGACGAACCTGACGCTCAACCAGGCCATCGACACGAATGTGCCGATCGGCTGCGGTGACGCTCCGGTGTTCCCCGGCGACGTGGTGATCGGCGACAGCGACGGCGTGATCATCGTTCCGGCCGCTATGGCCGACGAAATCGCGGCGGAAACGACCGAGATGACGGCTTACGAGGACTTCGTTGCCGAGCGGGTCAAGGCGGGGGCGACCATCGTCGGGCTGTATCCGGCCACCGATCCGGCAAACTTGGCCGCTTTCGCCGAGTGGAGACGGCAGCGAGGGCGTTGAACCGAAGCGCTCAACGCTCCGCCGTCGCCACGAACGCTTCGATGCGTAACGCTTCGGCACGCTCTCCGGCGGTGTCGGCGGCAATGCGCTGGTAGAACTCTGCGATCCCGCCGAAAACGGCGGCTCCAGCCGGATCGTCACCGAGGAAGGCAGCGATCTCCCGCATCTCGGCAACCCACCGGTAGGCTTTGGGCAGCATATCGGGAAGGCTGCTGCCGAAACGGGCGAGCAACTGCGGCTGGCTCGAAGCGAGCTCCGCCCGGAGCGCGGAACCCGCGCCGGCCCGCTCGGCGCCAAGGATCATGATGGACGCGATCGCGGCCAGACCTTTCGTGATGCCGGCATAGCTCATCTTGAGGGCCGACGCCGCACCGGTTGGGCCATCCATGGCCTGCACCTTGAGGCCAAGCGGCGCGAGGATGAGGGCCGCTCGTTGGGCCTCAGTGCCGGACAAGTAAAAAGTGGGACCGATCGTTCCCGGCTTGGGCGGCAAGCCGATGATCCCCGCATCCACGAACGGCGCCCCCGCCGAGGTGATCACGCCCTCGATGCTTGTTGCGGTTGCGACATCGATTGCATTGCAGTCCACGTAAATCGGCTTGTGCACGGACTGTTGCAGCGCTGGGACCAACGATTCTGCAAAGCTGATATGCTTCACCAGGCGGCACAATGGACAGGATCATGTCCGAGGCCGCGATCCCGGCCGGGTCAGTTCCCTGCATGCCGGCTGCTTCGGCGCGGGACTGGGTGGCCGGGCTGCGTCCCTGCAGCAAGGTCAGAACGTCTGCACCTCGTTCGCGCAGGCGTCGCGCGACCGCACTGCCCATTGCACCCGGTGCCACGATCCCGATGGTCGCCATCCTGCGTTCCCCTTCTTGCAAGCTCGCATCGTGAGAGTGCCAGGACGACGAGGGTAAGCACTACCCAGTTCGCGGGTCGGAGTTGCCGAACCGTCCGGCGCCGTGGCACGTTGATGTGAGCAATGATGAGCTGCAGAGATGACTGAACTGTTCGGCCAAATGCCATCCGGGGAGCCGGTATATCGTGTCGCCCTCGGGGGTGGTCGGGTTCGGGCCCAGGTGCTGACCTATGGAGCCGCCCTGCAGATACTAGAGGTGTCCGACGGTGCCGGCACCTTCACCAATGTCGTTCTCGGGTTTGATACCTTGCAGGAGTATTTGGCCAACGGCGGGCACTTCGGTGCGGTGCCGGGGCGATACGCCGGCCGTATCGATTATGGTCGGTTCATGCTGGACGGCGTGTCGTACCAACTCGCTGTCAACAAGCCCCCGCATACTGTGCACGGGGGAATGCAGGGATTTGGGAAGCACAATTGGACGATTGCCGAGTACGAGCCGCACCGCGTGACCTTGGTGCTGGAGCGCCCGGATGGCGACGAGGGTTTCCCCGGTGCTATCAGGGTTCAAGTCACCTACACGGTCGCGGAACAGGACGTCCGGATCGAGTATCGGGCCGAAAGCGACCGCCCGACCATCGTCAATTTGACGAACCACAGCTATTTCAACCTCGCTGGAGAAGGTAGAGGCGACATTCTCGGTCACCGAGTCACGCTGAATGCCGACGCCTATTTTCCAATCAGGCCGGACGGCATCCCAACCGGTGAGATCCTGGCGGTTGACGGTACGCCGTTCGACTTTCGTGCCGAACACGCGATCGGGGAGCGCATCCACGCTCCCAACCAGCAGCTCGACAACGGCCTCGGCTACGACCACGCCTTCCTGCTCCGCGGTGCTGGACTGCGTGAGGCCGCGCGTCTCGTAGAGCCGACCAGCGGCCGCACGCTGACGGTCACTACGACCGAGCCAGTCATGCATTTCTACACCGGCAACAACTTGACCAGTACTTTCGCCGGCCGGTCCGGCCTGCCCTATGGCAAGTTCGCTGGCGTTTGCTTCGAGGCGGAGCACCCCCAGGATGCCCCCAATCATGCGGCATTCCCGTCGACCGTCTTGCGACCTGGAACGCCCTACACTGCCGCCACCGTGTTCCAATTTGGTTTATTGCCGTCACCCTGAGGTCGACACAGCGTCACATCTTGGCTCGGACGCCCGTGTGTGGCAGCAACGCGCCCTGGGATCGTCAGGAGTGCTTCCTTGAGCAAATGTATAATGGCAGTGACCGCAACCGCCCTGGCAGTTGCGGGCTGTGCCCCACAAAGACCGGCTGCCCCGGCTGCGACTGCGGACCTGAACGTCGGGATCGCGAAGACCTGCGCTCCCACGCCGATCGATCCGGCCTCGGGTTCGAGCGGATCGGCCACGATCAGCATGACAAATGACGGTTGGTGCGCGGTCCGGACAAAAGACAAGGATGGCAAGCCGTTTAAGTTCGGACTGGTCAAGGCGAAGTCTCAGCACGGTCGGATTCTGATCCAGAAAATCGGTGGGGAAACCCGCGTCGAGTACACGCCTGAGAACAATTACGTCGGCACCGACCGCTTCTCTGTGGCCCTGGCGTCCAACGAGCCGAGCACGCCTGACTCGACGATCCAAGTCACAGTCAACGTGAGTCTCGGCGAGGGCGTGACACCGCCCGCGCCTGTTGCAGCGGCACCAGCGCGTCCCGCGACGTCCGGCGGACGATCCTCCGCGACTCGCGCCTCTGCACCGGCTCGTAACCGCTAAAGGCAGCATGTCCGATCGGGGTGGAAGGCCCCGTCACCCTCGGTCGGCTAGAGTGGCGAGCCTCGCATCCTTCCGCGCCGAGCCGGCGCTACTGCCGACCCAGTAGCCGACAACGCTGGTCGCCATCGCCCCGAGCGTCCCGAGAAGAACATTCAGCACCGGCTCGGCGCCCGGCGGCATCGTCCGCGTAAGGGTGATCGAGACGACACCACCGAACGTCAGCAGCACGACAAGAACTCACGACCGGTGCACCCCAGGCAATGGTCCTTCCCGCCTCTGCCAATCGCAACGTCGTCGCTCGGGCATTCGCGATGTCGTTCAAACGCGCAACGAGCGCAGCTTGCGCAGCGTTGGCCGCAGCGATCTCCTGCGCCGCGGCAATGCGCGCCAGCTCGATGCGCAGCGACGCAGCCTTCGCCGGGTCGGACAGCGCGGCCGCTTGCCTGCTGGGTTCTCCGGTTCCGGTCACGTCGGCCACCGCGCTCTGGACTGCGGAGACGACCGGCTCGGCGTCCGGCCCAAACAGCCACCGACCGACTTCGGGAGCAAGATCGAGCACGATGCTGCCGACCGCGCCCAGTGCCGTGCCGATACCAGGCACGATGCTGCCGGCCGCCGCCCCTTTGACCGCATCTGCCGCCACCTGGCTAAACTCCATCGTGTGTCCCCACTTCCCACTCGCCCATCTTGACGGCCTCGTATGGCAGGCGGCACAGCCGTCGCGCCCAGCCCAAGCCGAACGTGCGCCAAGTCGGCAACCCGGCCATGAACGCCATCCGCTGCGCCTGGAACTCGGTCAGCAAGGCCGCACCCTCACCGGATCGAACGCGCACCGCCGATAAGGTGACCTCGCCGACCACGCCGTCCGGCACGGTCCCGACCGCGACTTGCAGCCAACGGATGGCGCGCCCCACGCCGTTGTTGACGGCCGCATCGAATACGAGAAGTGCGA
The DNA here is from genome assembly GCA_963792675.1 of uncultured Alphaproteobacteria bacterium. Taxonomy (GTDB): domain Bacteria; phylum Pseudomonadota; class Alphaproteobacteria; order Acetobacterales; family Acetobacteraceae; genus JBBROS01. Next base: position 764,083 of record CAWBWT010000002.1, on the reverse strand, counting down.
GCGGCGGGGGGAGCTCATCACCTCTGACACGGTCCCAGAAGTCTCGCCTGTAGATCGCCTGGGCCTCAGCGATCGTGAGTTGGCGAATGTCGATGGCCGGGTAGGACGCCGCCGATATTCCGAACTTCGTTCCCAAGCATCGGCCGACGCCGCATTGCCCTCCGGTCCAATTGCCGGGGTCCGCCGCCAGCTCGGTGAATCCACCCTCCTCCCCGACGACGAATCGGAAAGCTTTCGAGAACGACTCGCCGCTCATTCGATTGGATCCTCCAAACCCGCCACCGTCATGTCCGGCCAAACCGGAACCGGAACGTCATCCCGGGCACAAAAGCCGGCGACAATCGATTGCGCGTTCAAGCCGATGTGGCGCAACTCGTGTGCTCGACGATGCCAATACCGCGCCAGGTCCCAGCCGACTTCGCGGTCGCGTTCGACTTGGCTGAGCCGGGCCTGGCATCGGACCAATTCGGCACGGATACGGTCGAACAGCTCCGCTTGTTCTCTGGACAAGGCGGTACGTTGAGCCTCGATCTCGCGCCCAAGCCGCTCCTCCCGGCTCGAGGCGCCCTCGGCTTGCCGGTCCATCCGCTCGACCCACCACCGCCAGATAACCCACCCGCCGCTTAGCACCGAGGGAAGCGACGCGGCCGCGACGACCCACCACGGCCCGCCTATGACGTCGCCCATTCAACACCTGAACCCAGTTCCGGCACGCAAGGGCCGCAGCAGCCGCAGCACGGAAAAGACGTTGCTTACGCACCATCCGGCATAGACGGCGACCGCAGGCGACCACGGCGTTGCCGCCCACATGCCGAGTGTCAGCACCCCCCAGAACCAGCCTTGTGCTAACGCCATTGCCCACCGCCACCAGCGTCGATCGCAGGCCAGCGCGACGATTTGGCAGAAGCCCAGTCCAAATCCCAGCAAGTGCCAGAAACGCTCGTCGCCCAACTCGAGCAACAATCGCATCGACGGCCAGTCCTGCAAGCGGGCAGCGCCGGCATAGGACAAGCCAGCCCACAGAACGGCGGTCGACGCTGACCAGAACTCTGCCCACCAGGGTTCGAGTGCCAACACCCGGTCCGCGCCACGACGGAATGCATCTCTCACCACAGCCCTCCTGGCCAAGCTTGTAGCTGCGAAGCAATCGCCGGTCGCGACGCGCCGGCCGCGTCGATCATCCCAAAATTTGCGACATCCTCGCTGCGCCCGGGGGCAGCGCTGGTATCGGTTGCTCCCCACAGGATCGAGCCGAGGCAGTCTGGCGTTGCCGCGACTAAGCCAGTTCCAGCCAGCCACGCCGCTTGCGCGACCGCCCCTCGTGAGGTCGGCATGCCGGTCTCGCCGACAACGAAACGGCCCAGATACCAAGTAGCGGACCGGAGTGCGGCGAAATCCGACGAAGTCGGCGCAAGGGTTCCGCTTTGCTGATATTGGTAGGTGTGAATGTTGTGGAAGTCCGATAACGTCGCGTATGTTTGTGTCCAAGCTCCCGCGATGTCGGCAATGGATGTCGCGCCAACTGAGACCGTGACCGGAATCGCCCCCAATACCTGCCGGATCGCACCGACAAAGATCGCCATGTCGCTGAGCGCTTGCCCTCCGGGCCCCGACCAGCCAGGGCCCCCGTAGTAGTTCACCTCGTTCATTGCATCCACGAAGCAGACGTTCGGCTGCTCCGCGAACAGCCGGGCCATCTGCGCCGCCGCAGCCGCCGCGGCGGCTGCACCTGCCGCGAAACTATGACTCGGCTGGTAGCCGAGCTGTGGGTTCAGCATCATGCGCCGAGCCGCGGCAAACGATGCCAGCTGCCCGATCCGGCGCCGCATCGTCGGCACGTCGGGGTGAGCAACGCCGTTGTCGGCCAGCCCGGTCGCCGTCACCTGCAAGCAGTTGACGCCTACTGCGGCAAGCGCGTCGACTGTTTGCGCAATCGTCGGCCAATCCCAATCACGCCAGAACTGCGCCCAATACGGCCATTGGCCGGGTGCCTGGAGAATGGCAGCGCCTTTTAGCTTGACGGGGGCACCAGCGACTGGGACTGCACCGTAGGGCCGCGTCCCTGCAAGCATTAAACATACACCACGACCGACTGACTGTAAGTGAAACCCTTGCTGTCCGTCGTGCTGCTCGTAGTTGCGACGGGATTGGTCACCAGTCCGCCCGCGATGTAAAAACGCGCCTCGTAAAAGCGGCCGAAAAACTGTTCAGCCGCGGGTCCAGCGGACGCGCTCGCATTTGCTCCGATGACGAAATAGGGCAACGCAGACGGGGTATAAACCGCGGCAAAACCGTTCGCCGTTTGTGGGCTGCCGAGGGCACTCCAATTGCTGCCATCGGCGGATACATAAAACGTTACGGATCCAGCATTTGGAATGACGGCAGCCCGTAGCCACAGATCCGTATTACCCGCCGCCGCTATTAGAGCGCTCGACACTGCGGTCGCACTGGTGCTTGCCCCCGTCGCCCAACTCGCCCGTAACCGGCCGTCTGTGGTAATGCCAAGACGCCACAACCGCTTGGCTGCTGCGACGTCCCAGCAGCCGAACAGGTTGGTTTCCACGCTGCCGCCGCTGGCCCAACTCGCCATCCTGACACGCGCTTGCATGTCGAATGCCGCGCTTCCCGGGTTGAACGTGCTACTTGGCGACGCGTAGATGACGGAGTTGACCGCTGTGAATGATGCATAGTGGGCGTTGCCGGCGAATGGCGTGGCTACGCCCTCAGGCGAAGCCGGACCGGTTCCAACCCCGTTAACCGCCGCAATCGTGTAGTAGTAAGCCGTTCCCGCTATCAGACCGGTATCAGCCCATGGGAGCGAGACGTTGGTCGCGACAGGCACCGTTGCCTCCGCTCCCGACGACAACCCACGGCGGACGGTAAACCCTGTGACGGCGGGGGTGGCTGAAACGGCCGCAGCATTGATGGTGTTCTGCGCCGCCCCGGGAGTTACCACGATCGATGTCGGTGCCGACGGCAAACCGACCGGTGCGGCCGGACTAGCCGACCCTTCGATCGAAAGTGGACCCTCGCCCACGCTGTTCACCGCTGACACCTTGTAGAACCGAGGCACACCTGCCGGCAGACCGGCATCGACAAACGGCAACGTGACTCTGCTTGCGATCGGCGCGGCGGCCTCGTTGCCCGCCGTCGGCCCGGCATAAACATTGTACCCAGTAACGGGCGGGTAGGCGCTGACCGAACTCGCCGCCACCGTGTTCTGCAACGTGCCCGCTGACACGCTGATGCTGGCAGGGGCTACCGGCACAGCGGCCACTAAGGGTGCTCGCCCCATACTCACCGGCCAACCCATGACGTCGCTGCCGATTGCTCTGATCTGGATCGTGTCACGCTTACCGGCTGCGGTGTTAAATCCAGGCGCCACTCCAGCAGCCCAGGACACGTTGGTGAAGATAGGCGTAAACCCGCCGACACCTCCTTGCAGCAAGTCGATCGTCATGACTTGGTCGAAGCCAGCGGAGCCGTCTCCGATCGTGATACTGCAGCTTTGGCCAAGTATGACCGTGTAGCTCGTTTCACGCGCACCGGCTTTGAAGTTGAGCACCTGCGCCGTGGTCGTAACCGGTATTTGCTGCGGTAGCACCGCTGCCTGTGGAGCGGCTGAAATTACGCCGCCGCTAATGAGGATGCTGCTGCCATCCGGCTGGACAACCCCGGCCGAGTTGCCCGTGGCAGTCGGGATATTCAAACTGGTGGGCAAGTATGCCATCAGATAACGCTCCACTCGACGCCGTTGAATACCAGCCAAATCGCCGCGTAATTGACACGAAGAACGAAGCTGGCCTGGCCGTCTATCGTGCTTGTCGCCGACTGCACGGTGATGTTGTTCAGTCCGGCATCGCCTCGGGCATCTTTGATAACGTGCGTCGCGCCGATTGGGGGTGAGGAATATAACGTCACGATGGTCGGGCTGCCGCTTGCCTTGTTAATGAAAACGGTCCCATCGGACGAATTGATCAGAACGGACGATGTTGAAGCAACGCGAGCCGTCTTGGAAATAAACCCGGCGGCGACGAATGCTGTTGACGCGATCTGCGTCGTACTGCTGCCCGGCGCTGCGGTAGGCGCCTTCGGCACGCCCGTGAAGCTCGGATCCGAGAGAGGCGCATAGGTCACGTTGGCAGCTGCCGTCGATAGATAGGCGCCCAGTGCAACTTTGAACGGAACTGCCATTGACGCCGTTGGAACGGCGACAAGCATTTGGGCTGACCCAGCTTGACCCGCAGGTAGATCTGGAAGGTTAAGTAGTTCGGTCATGCCGGCTCCTCAGCTGCACAGCGGAATTATCACCGATCATTCAGGCTGGTCGCTTGCACAGCCCGGCTGCCCCGTCGAGCACGGCAGCCCACCTCAGCGAGCCTCGATCGTCTCGATTTCCGCAACATAGTGGAGGGCTGTAGCGGCTCCCGCTGTCACCGTCAGCGCGACACGCCCTCCCGTTTTGTCCAACGCGAGAGCCAGCCCGATCGGTCCCGGTGAAGCACCCAGCTGCTGATCAAGGGTAAGCACAATTGTGTTCGGCGATGACGCAAGCGACGACGCAGCGCCCCCGCGTGCCACTAGCACGTCGCCAACGTGATACGTCGCAGCAAAGCCGGTCGCCGGTCCAAAAACCAGAAGCCGCAGGTTTTTAATGACCAGCGACGAGTTTGCATCCGGCGTGATCGTGTTCGTTGAACTCGGGGCACCGCCATCATCCGTCAACTCGACCTGCCCTGCCCCGCTTGTTGACGCCGTCAGCACCCGCTTGCGGGCGGTTCCGATGCCCCCGCTCCGAATGGCGGCCTCGCGCGTCAGCCCTCCGGATCCATCACGCGCAATCCAGGCAACGTCAGCGCTGCGACCGCTTCCGTTGGGTCGGACCGACAAGGCGTGCGCGCCGGGATCAATCGCCTCCTGCTGAACCACGATCCCGTCCTGCCAGGTCGTGCCGTTTCCGCTGGTAACCAATGCGGCGGTGCTGCTGCTGTTTCCGTAAGCCACCACGTGCACGCCAATCTTCGACGTTGCGGTGCCGAGCGCGCCGGCTGGAGAGCCCGAGTAAGACTGCACACCAAACTCGCCCCCAACCGCGTAGCCATCAGCACCGGCGCCTGGTCCAACACCGGTGTTGATGCCCCAGATGCGTCCGGTGAGATTTCCTGCCTCGATCAGCCCTTGTCCCTCGAACGCAACGAGGTCTTTCAGTGCCCCGGTCGCATAAGTCGAAGGGTCGTTCTGGATCAAGCTGACGATCACGCCCGATTTTTCGTATTGCACGCTCCCGGCTGTCGGAGCGGCGCGAGCCGTGACAAACAGCCCATGCTCGTTGGTGGTCGAGGAATACAGCCGGGCAAGGCTGAGGCCGCTTGCATTCAGCGTTGCGCTGTCACTAACCGCGTCGAGTTGTCCTCGTCCGGTCACCCGTGCACCGTTCTCGAACAGCCACGTCACGTTGCCGGCGGTGTAAACGTTGCTGTTCAGCGCATACAAGCCCGGGCGCACCCTGACCGTACCGCCGGCGTGACCTTGCCGATAGTTCTGCGCTGCCTGAAAAGCGGCCGTGTCTGCTGTTGTACCGTCTCCCGCAGCCCCGAAATCAGTTGTACTCAGTGCGTCAAGTGCGCGGTCGCCCAGTGTACGTGCGACAACGCCACCCGTCGGCATGACCGACTGACTTGAAAGCCGACCGGCACTGTCCAACGCTGCCGGCCCGTTGGGCTGGTTAAGTGCCGAAAAAGGGATCGGGCCGACATCGCGAGCCTGGACTGACCCAGCCACGAAGGGGCAGCATAGGCTGGCTACCAAAATCGTTCGCATGCAAAGGTCCTTCAGATGGCGAAGTAGGTCATCGTATCGGCCGTTATGAACGTGGCCGACCCTCCGGACGGTATCTGCACGGCCGTATCTGCCGTCCCATTCTCGATCGTGCCGCCAGGCGGCGGAAAGACTTGCAAGGAGTTTCCCCCGCGATTGATCACCACGGTCGTCTGCTGGGCCGTTAGCCGGACGCCAGCCCCGGCCGGAACGATACCGAGCACGTTCACCGCCGATACCACTGAGGGAGCGTCGTTCACGCTGGTGCCGGCTGCTGCCATGATTGCAACTGCCCGTGGTGTCACGATTGGTGAGCCACCGATCGTGATTGCGCCCGCGAGTGCCGCTGCTACCGCGCCACCGTCGGCGACAGTACCGGCTGTCGTGCCGAAATTTGCCAAGGCAGCGGTGCCCAAACCGAGGTTTCCCCGCGCAGTTGCGGCGGTTGTGGCGCCCGTACCGCCGCTTGACATTGCAACCACTCCCGAAACATTGGCCGCGATGCCGCCTGCAATTAGGGAGTTGATCTGCTGTGCGGTTTGGTAGGTGCGGGACGCGTCCGCGCCTGTCAGGTAAGTCGTCGCAGCCGCCATCGCTGACAGCGCTCCGATAATCCGGGGATCGTCGCCGGCAGCGACGCTCCCGCTCGTCGTCCCAACATCGAGTCCGGCAGCTTGGCCGAACGTCGGGCGTCCGGACAGATCCCCATAATCTCCGCTGAGCGCCACTGTCGAAAGCGCGTTTCGGAATCCTATGAGAGCAGGATCTGGCGAGATAGTACCGGTGTCCGATACAACTAGACCCGCTCCGATCTTGACGCTGCCAAGCGTGGTCGTTGTTGCGGGCCCGACCGCCGAACCGCCAGTTGCGGAAACGACCCCGTCGCCATCGATCGAAACGCCGCTTCCCGCCCTGAACAGTGCTCGCAACATCGCGGACGGCATCCGCTTAGCAGCTCCGTCGGTGTTGACGATAACTTCGTCGGCGGGCAGCAGCGCTGTCGCCTGCGGAAGGCCCAGGTGATCGCCGGCGGTCGCAGCAATCGAACCCGAAACGACCGCCAACCCCGGACCCAAGCCGATCGGTTCGGGTCCACCCGCTGTCGGTGAGGCCCGGCCGAGCAACTTGCCAGATGCAAGCGAGATCGCCGCCTGTGTCGAGGACAGCAATCCTCCGATCGTTAACGCTCGGGTTGCTCCACCCTGGCTCACGGGAAGCAGATCCGTCGTCTGAATCGCGGTCGCCGCCGGCAATTGCTTAATGGTCGGCATGAGGTCCTCGTGATTGTAGGTGCGGTTGGCCCGAGAGCGGCTGACCGTCAGTTAAGCGACGGCCACCCAGCCTGACGCGGCGGTGCCCAATCGCTTCACCCAAAGCGTGTTGCCTGCTCCGCCGTCGAGGTTTCGATAGTCGCTGCCCGGCGGCGCAGTCACCACACCCTCGGGTCCGCCGCGCCCAAGCAGTGTTGCGAACCCCACAAGCTCAACCTCGGAACTCACCCGCAAATGCCCGGCTCCGGACGGACGGACGACCACGTCCCCGCTTACGCTCCGCAGAACCACGCTGCCATCTCCCGCCGGGGACACGTAATCGGCCATGGGGAACCCGACCGCCTGCCAGCCACCCCACGCGCCGATCCATTCGACCACCGATGCCGGAGGAACCAGGATGTCGGTCCCGGTCCAGTTGTCCTGGCTCGTATACGTGCTCTTTGCCGACCCCGGCGGCAGCAGCAGCATCAAGCGGTCGCACCGCCCCGCCACCAGCCCCTCCAACTCCTCGATGACCAGCTTGTGGTGCCGGGCCGGTGCGAACCCTTGTGGAGCCAGCGCCAGCTTCGACCAGTCGCCCAGGCTATCCCGCACCCTCCGGCGCAAACGGCGCTCCGCCGAAACCAAGTCCATACCCGTCGAGTTCGTCATCCGGTACCCCGGCTATATCGCCGCCCGGCCGAGCCGACGGCGCCCGGCCATGCAGGTACGGGGCAGCGACCTTCGCCAACGCGACGGCCCCGTCGAGATCGCCCGTATCCCAACGCCGCTTCATCACTGACAACAACACATGCAACGGCGAGAGCTCGGTCATACCGTCCCCATCAGGCCTCAAAGAATTGCGGAACCACCCCGATTGCCGCCTCCGCGACAACCCTGAGCATGCCGCAATACATACCGAAAGCTGGGGCGCCGCACAAGCACATTTTCCTATTATCACGCACATTTTTTCCTAAGCACGCGAATGTGTCAGCTGCACTGGCAAACAGCGTCGGCCGGGCAAGCCGGCCGCCGCCTTAAATCTGCCACGACCGATCCGTATATAAAGCAGCGATGGGGAATCGACCCCACCCGTTTTCACCAGGTAAATCATGGCCCGCTTCGCCGCTAAACTCCTCGCCGCCGCTATCGCTGTCCCAATGGCCGCCGCCGCGCTCGCGCCAACTCCGGCACACGCTGAGTATTACCGCGGCGGTTATGGGTACGGTCGAGGCTACGGACACTACCATGGTGGTGGTTACGGCGCCGGTGCTCTCGTCGGCGGGGCCCTGCTCGGTCTCGGGGTAGGCTCGCTGCTTGCCGCTCCGTACTATGCCCCGCCGCCGCCCGTGGTTTATGCGCCGCCCCCGGCCTACTACGCGCCTCCGGCCTACGCTTACGCGCCGCCTCCCGCCTACTACGCGCCGGCGCCGTATCCGGTCCTACAACCGCTGACCGCGTGATCGCCCCGGGCCGCAGGTCCGGGGCGAGGCATCATACGATCCGGACCCGCAGCTCCGGCACGCCCGCAACCCGCCCTTCGAGCACATCACCCCGTCGCGCGGCCGCCACCCCTTCCGGCGTTCCCGTGAAGATCAGGTCACCAGCCTCCAAACGCACCAGTTTCGAGAGGAACGCGATCGTTTCGGCAACCGTCCAGATCAGCTTTGACAGATCGCTGCTTTGCCGAACCTGGCCGTTCACTTTCAACTCGATCGACCCCCGAGTCGGATCGATCCCCGCCGCCGGCACCATCGTCCCGATCGGCGCCGAGTGATCGAACCCCTTTCCCATGTCCCACGGCCGGCCCAATTTCTTCGCCTCGCCCTGAACATCACGTCGGGTCATGTCCAGCCCCGCCGCATAACCCCACACGCAGCCAAGCGCATCCGCTTCCGCGATGTCGGCGCCGCCCGATCCCAGCCCGACCACCAACTCCATCTCATGGTGCAAGTCTGCCGTCCCCGGCGGATAAGGCATGTCCGCCCCACCAATAACCAACGCATCGGCCGGCTTCATGAAGAAGAACGGCGCCTCCCGGTCCGGATCATGCCCCATCTCCCGCGCGTGCTCGGCATAGTTCCGGCCGACGCAATAAATCCGCCGCACCGGAAATCGTCCCCCGCCCTGCACCGGCACATACGCCTGCGCCGGGGCGGCAATTACGAACTCTGACATCGCCACACCCTCACCAACTCAGCCGCCACTCGGCCCGGCTTCTTCCTAAACCATCTCCGGCCGCGCAGACCACCCGCCCCTCGCCAAACCGTCACGCATCCGCTAAGCGCAGGCGAACGGGAGCGCTGCAACGATGACGATAAACGGCTCGAAGTCCCTCTACATCCAGGTGCTCGTCGCCGTCGTGGCCGGCGCACTCCTCGGCCACCTCTACCCCGACATCGCCGTCCAGATGCAGCCGCTCGGCGACGCCTTCGTGCGACTGGTCCGCATGATCATCGCCCCGATCATCTTCCTCACCGTCGTCGTTGGCATCGCCAAGCTCACCAACACCGCCGGCGTCGGCCGCATCGGCATAAAGGCCATCATCTACTTCGAGGTCCTCACCTCGGTCGCCATGCTCGTCGGCCTCGCCGTCGGCCACCTCTACGCCCCGGGTGCCGGCGTCAACGCCGACCCGAAAACCATCAGCACCGCGTCCGTCGCCCGCTATGTCGACCCGAAAAGCCACCAATCCGTCCAAGACTTCCTGATCAACATCATCCCCGACCAGGTCGTGAACGCCTTCGCCAAAGGCGACATCCTCCCCGTCCTCTTCTTCGCCGTCATCTTCGGCATCGCTTTGGCCAAGATCGGCGAGCGCGCCGCCCCCCTCGTTCGCATCCTCGAACTGGCCAGCAGCGCCTTCTTCGGCGTCGTCGCCCTCATCATGCGCGTCGCCCCGCTCGGCGCATTCGGCGCCATGGCGTTCGCCATCGGCCGCTACGGCGCCGGCACCCTCGTCAACCTGCTGCAACTAATGCTTGCCTTCTACACCACCTGCGCCGTCTTCATCTTCGTCGTGCTCTCGCTGGTCATGGCCTATTGCGGCCTCAACCTTCTTCAACTTTTGCGCTACCTGAAGGAGGAGTTCTTCATCGTCCTCGGCACCAGCAGTTCCGAGAGCGCGTTGCCCACGCTCATGGAAAAGCTGGAGGCAATGGGCTGCTCCCGACCCCTCGTCGGCTTGGTCGTCCCGCTCGGCTACGCCTTCAACCTCGACGGCACCAGCATCTACTTCACCATGGCCATCGCCTTTATCGCCCAGGCGCTCAATATCTCCCTCTCGGCCAGCGACTGGTTGACCATCCTCGGCGTTCTGCTGCTGACCTCGAAGGGGGCCGCCGCTGTCACGGGCGGTGGCTTCATCACCCTCGCCGCAACCCTTGGAACCCTCTCAGGCAAGATCCCCGTCGAGTCGATTGCCCTGGTTTTCCCGATTGACCGGTTCATGTCCGAAGCCCGATCCATCACCAACCTGTTTGGCAACGCCGTCGCAACGATCTTCGTCGCCAAGTGGGAAGGTGAGCTCGACCACGCAAAAGCCCGCGCCACCCTTGCCTCGCACGTGGCGCCGGAACTGACCGTGACGTGAGCCATCCGGCCCGCTTCGCCGCTCTGACGCTACTCCTGGCAGCGTGCGCCAGATCTGATGGCTCGGACGGCTTCTACGCCGGCCCCGTCACGCCCGACCAGCCCGGCCCCGACTGCGCCCCGTCCAGAGGCACCCTCCAGATCCGCCGCGAGGTGGCGATCTTCGTTCCCGACGAAGGAACCTGGGTCCTGCAAGGCCCGCTCGGCCCCGACGGTGTCGTCTCGGCCGATCGGTCCCAGGTCGGTGTCAACAAGCAGATCTACGACACGACGTTCCAAGGCCGCCGAACCGGTGACACTGTCGCCGGCGACTACACGACCCCGAAATGCCACTTCAAGGTCGTGCTGACCCGGCGCTGAACCTACTTCGGCACGACGCCCTTCTCTCCACCCGCCGAGCCGGGCGGCGGAATGACCGGCATCGTTCCGGTCGCAGGCGGCCGGATCACTGGAGTCGTTCCCAGCCCCGAGACCGGCGGCGCGATCACCCCGCTATCCGGGATCGGCTTCGTCGTTCCGCCAACCTGTGGATCCTCGCTCCGGGGCGCCGTCATCGTGCTCCCATCGTTACCGCGCGGCAGCGTCGGCGTGCTCGGCCGAGGCCGTACCACCTCCGGCAACGTCTGATCGGGCGTCGGGGTGGCCGTTCCCGTCTGCGCCCAGCTCGGCAGGGCAGCCACCGCGGCCGCCATCGCCAGCAACGCCAGAACCCACCATTCCGCCGTAATCGCGCGCGGTTGCGCGGCCGCTTCTACCCGTCGCCGGCGCTTGGAGTGCATCATCTTGGTCTCCGATCCCTGTGCAGACCGAACGCACACCCAGGGCAGGCTTTCCCCCCCAAGCACGGGAACGTGAAACTACAAAGCCGCGCGATAGGCGTCCGGTAACCGCCACAGCGTGTCGCCCGACAAGCTGAGCTGCTCCTCGCCGGCCCTCCACCCGTCCCACATACGATCCATCCAGGGCTTCACCGATGCCCCGTCCGGCGCAAGATCCCCCTCGGTTCGCGGCAGCTTCGCAATCGCGCGCACCATCGTCTCGAACGCATCGTTCGGCACCCGCTGATGCGGGTTGGTGTCGGGCCGTGCGAACTCCTGCCCCCGCGTCCGCGCCAGCCGCGCCAGCCCGGCGTCCAGATCGGCGTAGCGCAGATGCACCAGGTACACCGCCCCGGTGGCCCGCGGCGCATCGCACGAATGGAACCCCGGCGCCCAGCGCACCGGCCGCCGCACCAACGCCGGCTTGCACATCGCCGCGCTGAACCGCACGAACGCCCGCTGCGCCCCGATCGGCCGCCCCGCCTCCAACGCCGGCTCTTCGTCGGGAAGATGCTGCAGGTCGAGCCCCACCGCCGTCGTCACCTCCGCTGCATCCGCCGCATAGGCGCGCAAATCGGCATACCGCGCCGGATCCGCAATCAGCAGCTCGTCCGCATCGGAATGCACCACCGCGTCGTACCGACGCAGCAGCTCGGCCACGCAATCCGACACCAGCGCCGCCCTCGCATCTTCGTCGAGCGCCGTCCGCCGCATCCGCTCGACCGCCACCCCCAGCTCTGCCGTGCTCCCGTCATCCGAGCCATGATCCAACACCAAGCAGTTCTCTACCCCCACTTGGCGCGCATAATGCCGCACCCAGGCCGGCGCCCAGAGAGGCTCGTTGTAGACCATCGTCACCGCCGCAACGCGCATCGCCCGCCCCCCAAAGCCTCGCTTCGCGCCGTCCAACTCCGCCACTATAAGGCCTCGACCCCTTCAAGCCGCCACGGACCGGAGACCCAGCCATGGCCAAAGACAGTGATACCATCCTCCGCAACGTCCTCGGTGCCAACCTGCAGACCGGCGCCCTCCGAGCCATCCTTCTTCTGGCCGCCTTCGCCTTCGTCGGTGCCCTGCTTGCCTATCTCGTGATCTGATCCCCGCCCCGGGCCACCCGGATCGGGCACCGCACCGTCTCCGGTCGGCGGCCACGGCCCCGCACCGGCTCACCTCGGATCGCCAGACCACCCCGTCCGGTCGAGCCACTGTTCGCCAATCTCCGGTAGTATATGGTGCGCCTCGCGATGCTCACCGACCTGCCCAATCTTCTAACGCTTTCAAGGATCGCGGCCATCCCGCTGCTGGTCCTGCTGGTCGCGCTGCATACGCCCGCCACCAACTTCGCCGCCTGCGTGGTTTTCGCCATCGCCGGGATCACCGACTACTTCGATGGCCGCCTCGCCCGTGGCCGGCGGCAAACCTCCGACTTCGGCCGCATGCTCGACCCGATTGCCGACAAGCTCCTCGTCGGTGCCTCGCTGATGCTGCTCGCCGGCCAGGGGCGGCTGTCCGCCTTGGGCCTCTATCCCGCCATCGTCATCATGCTCCGCGAGATCCTCGTCAGCGGCTTGCGCGAGTATTTGGCCGGGCTGCGCGTCGGCCTCCCCGTCACCGCCCTCGCCAAATGGAAGACCGGCGTGCAAATGGGCGCCCTCGGCACGCTCCTCGCCGGCGACGACTCCGCGACTCTCCTCCACATTGGCTTTCTGCCGGTCTCCACGATCGGTGAGATGATGCTTTGGGTTGCCGCGGCCCTCACCCTCTGGACCGGCTGGGACTATCTCACCGCCGGCCTGCACCATGCGGTCCGGCCGGCCGTGGCCACGCCCAGGCCCCCGGCCGCGCCTCGCGCCGCGACCGATGCTTGAGCAATCCATTTTGACCAGGCAAAATTCAACGACCGGCCGCGTGGCCACTTCAGGAGCCCTCATGCGGCGTACGACAGTCCCAATCTCACTCCCAGTCTCGATCCTCGCCCCTCTCCTGCTCGGGGGCTGCACCGGATTCGGCACCTTCCTCGATCATGCCTTCTCTCTCCCCGGCACCAACCCCAACATCCCCATGACCGACAGCGAGAACGTCCGTCGCGTGCTCGGCCAGGCCCCCGACCCAACCCCGCTGCAACCCGAGCCCGGCAACGTTTGGCCCGGTCCGCAGGGTCCCGAGCCGACCCTCGCCGACATCCAGAACGGCGACAACCAACGCAACCAGCCCCAATCCACCGTGCCCGGCGCCCAGCCCAACTACCCCGCCGGCCGCCAGCCTCGCCCCCGTGGCAGCGACACGCCGCCCGGAAACGCCCCAGGCAACCCGCAAAGCGGCGCACCATCCGCCAGCATCCCGCCGCTCGCCCCGGCCCCCCGCTCCGCACCCGGCCCCGGCCCGCAAGGCCAGGTCATCCAGACGCCGAGCGGCCCCGCCGTCGACGCCGGCGGCACCAACTCCTACCGCCAGCTCACCACCCCCCAGGGTCCCGGCGCTATCATCGTCCCCAACGGCAACGGCACCAGCACCATCATCAATCCCAACGGCTCCGTGCAAACCATCCCGACCCCCCGCTGATGCTCGAGTTGCTCTACTTCGCCTGGCTCAAGGAACGCATGGGCGTTCCCGGCGAGCGCCTGTCGTTGCCCGAAGGCGTGGCCACCGTTGGCGACCTCGCTGCCTGGCTGCAGGCCCGTGACGACCGCGGCGCGCGCGCCTTCGCCGAACCCGGCGTCGTCCGAGCCGCCGTGAACCAGGACTTCGCTTCCCCTTCCACCCCTGTGCAGGACGGCGACGAAGTCGCCTTCTTCCCCCCGGTCACCGGCGGCTGATGCCGACCATTCGCGTCCAGGACGCCCCCTTCGACACCGGCGCCGAGATCGCCGCCCTCCTCGCCGGTCGCGTCGACATCGGCGGCATCGGCTGTTTCGTCGGCACCGTTCGCGGCACGGCCGCCGGCCGCCCGATCGCCGCCATGACCCTCGAACACTACCCCGGCATGACCGAGCGCGCCCTCGAGCGCATCGCCGCGGACGCCGAAGCCCGCTGGCCGTTGCTCGGCTGCACCGTGATCCACCGCACCGGCCGTCTCGTCCCCGGCGACCCGATCGTTCTCGTCCTGACCGCCAGCCCGCACCGCCAGGCCGCCCTCGACTCGACCGCTTTCCTGATCGACTGGCTCAAGACCAAGGCGCCGTTCTGGAAGCAGGAGGAGTTCGCCTCCGGCGAAACCGCATGGGTGTCGGCCAACCACGCCGATGACGACGCGACCGCACGCTGGGAAGGCAAAGGGGCTTCGCCCCTTTGAACCCCATCAAAGGCGGAGCCTTTGACATCCCGACTTAAGTCCGGGGGGTCTGGGGCTCCTGGCCCCAGCCTTCTATCGGTCGCCGGCAGCGCCGTTCTGTTCCTCTGGCCCGCCCTCCTGAACCGCTATCCCATCGTGTTCAGCGACACCGGCGGCTTCCTTGAACAGGCCCTGCTGCCCGACGCCGGCTGGGATAAGCCCTGGGTCTACGGACCCTTCCTCACCCCGTTCCACGCCGGCCTGACCCTCTGGCCCGCCGCCTACGCGCAATGCCTCCTGCTCTCGGCAGCGCTCTGGCTCACCCAAGCCAGCCTCGGCCCGCCGTGCGCCACCCGCCACTTCGTCCTATGCGCCATCCTGGCCGCCGGCACCGCCGCCCCCTGGTTCGCCTCCCTCCTGATGCCCGACACCCTCACCCCGATCACTGTCCTGGGCCTTTTCATCCTCGCCCGCCGTCAGGTCGGGCCCGTCGCCCTCGCCGCGACCGCGGTGCTCACGGCCATCGCCATCGCCGCCCACCTCGCCCACCTCATCCTCGCCACCGCCTGCATCACCGTGCTCGCGCTGGCCGACTGGCGCAGCTTGGCGCGAACCGTCACCCCCCTTGCCGCGGCTCTGCTGTTTCTGCTCGCGTCCAACTGGATCGCCTTCGACCGGCTCGCGATCTCGCCCTACGGCGCCGACTTCGCCCTCGCCCGCCTCGTGGCCGACGGCCCCGCCCGCGCCACGATCCGTGACGCCTGTCCAGCCGCCGGCTGGCGCACCTGCGCCTGGCGCGACCGCCTCCCCGACAATGCCGACGACTTCCTCTGGGATCCGTTCGGCCCGGTCTGGGCCGGCGGCTACGGCCCTACCCGTATCGCTCCCGAGGCCGCCGTCATCGTCCGCGCCACCCTGCTCGCACACCCCGCCGCCGTGCTCGCTGCGGCCTTTCGCAACACCCTGCAGCAACTCACTCTCGTGCAGGTCGGCGACACCCTCGTCCCCGACCACCTCGAGATCGCCGTTCTCCCGCGCATGAAGCTGTTCTTCCCCGCCGCCGAAGCCGACCGGTTCACCGCCGGCCGCCAATACCACGGCGAGTTGGCGCTGCTGGCCGCCCCGCTCCGCCCGCTGCAAACCATCCTGCTCGTGGTCGCCGCCATCGCCACGGCGTTCCTCGCCGCGCGCTGGCGCGAGGACCGTCCCGCCGCCGTTCTGGCCACCCTCGTCCTCGTCGCCCTGCTCGCCAACGCCGCCGCCACCGGAGCCCTGTCCGGGCCGCATCACCGCTACCAGGCCCGCATCGCCTGGCTCACCCTTCTGCCCCCGCTGCTGGCCGCCCGGCGCGCCGGCTCAACTGCCGGCGAGCATCACGCCCCAACCCGCCAGGGCCAGGCAGCAACCGAACGGTAACGGCGTCGTCGCGCGCACATCCCGGCCGCGCAGCATCAACACCAGAGCCGCCAGCAATCCGATCAGCGCCGCCCCCACAACCACCGGCGGCAACCCTTCCAGCCCGACCCAGGCCCCCAGCGCCGCCACCAGCTTCGCATCGCCCTCGCCGATTCCGTCCCGCCCGCGTAGCCGCCGATACCCGAGCGCCAACAGCATCACCGCCGCATATCCGAATGCGGCGGCCAGCGCATGCTCGGTTGCCAGTTGCGCATCCTCCCACCACGTCACCGCCAAACCCGCCACCACCAGCGGCAACGTCAGGACGTCGGGCAGCAGCATGCAATCCCAGTCGATCCACGCCAGCGCCAGCAGCGTCCACCCCAGCACGCAAACCGGCCACAACGGGTCGGCCTCCAACAGCACCGCGCTGCCCGCCACCGCGACCGCCGCCAGCTCCACTTGCCAATGCTGCGCCGCGATCGCCGCTCCGCACGCGCGGCACCGCCCGCGCAGCCGCATGTAACTCCAGATCGGCACCAGATCCGCCAGCGCGATCGTCGTCCCGCACTCCTCGCACACCGACCGTGCCGGATGCAGCAACCGTCCTTGCGGCAGCCGCCGGATCAGCACCCCTAGGAAACTCCCGACAAACGGGGCGAGCAGCAGCGGCCAGATCCAATCCATGCCCTCACTCCCACCCCGCCTCGCGCCCATGTATAATGCGATGAGAAACACCCACAACCGATGGCTGGCATGGACGTCCAAGGCCCCGACGCCGCAACCCACCCCGACCCGGTCGAGGCCCTCGCCGCCCTCCTGATCGCGCGGGACCATTGCGACCCACGCACGATCGACCGCGGCCGCCGGGTCGCCGCCGAGTCGGGACAACGTCTCGACAAGGTCCTCATCCAGCTCGGCCTCGTCAGCGAACGTGGCCTCGCCGACGCCTTCGCCGACCTGCTCGGCCTCCGCGTCGCCACCCCCGCCCAGTATCCGCAAGACGAGCCACTATTCGGCGAGCGCCTGACTGCCCGCTTCCTCCGCAACGCCCGCGCCCTCCCGGTCGAGCGTGACGGAAACCGCCTGCTCGTCGCCGTCGCCGACCCGCTCGATCCCTTCATCCCCGCCGCCATCGCCGCCGCCACCGGCACCGAGGTCGCCCTCCTCGTCGCCGTCCCCATCGAGCTCGACGCCGCCCTCGACCGCCTCTACCCCGACCCCAACCGCACCCCGGCGCCGGGCGAGGCCGAGCCGCACGGCGACGCCTCCGAGGACGACGCCGAACGCTTGAAGGACCTCGCCTCCGAAGCCCCCGTCATCCGCCTCGTCAACAGCCTCATCGCCCGCGCCGTCGAGACCCAGGCTTCCGACATCCACATCGAGCCGTTCGAGGACCGCCTCCGCGTCCGCTACCGCTACGACGGCGTGCTGCACGAGGCCGACAGCCCCCCCGCCCGCCTGACCGCCGCCATCACCTCGCGCGTGAAGATCATGTCCCGCCTCGACATCGCCGAACGCCGGCTGCCGCAGGACGGTCGCATCAAGCTCGCTGTCCGCGGCCAGGAAGTGGACTTCCGCGTCTCCACCATCCCCTCCCTGCACGGCGAGACCGTCGTGCTGCGCGTCCTCGACCGCAGCGCCGTCGCCTTCGAGTACTCGAAGCTCGGCCTGCCCCCTTCCGTCATCACCCGCCTCGACGCAGCACTCGCTCTGCCCAACGGCATCGTCCTCGTCACCGGCCCGACCGGCAGCGGCAAGACCACCACCCTCTACACCGGCCTCCTTTCGCTCAACTCGGTCGACCGCAAGGTCGTCACCGTCGAGGACCCGATCGAATACCAGCTTCCCGGCGTCAACCAGATCCAGGTCAAGCCGCAGATCGGCCTCAACTTCGCCAGCCTCCTCCGCTCCATCCTGCGTCAGGATCCCGACGTCATCATGGTCGGTGAGATCCGCGACCTCGAAACCGCTCAGATCGCCGTGCAAGCCGCACTCACCGGCCACCTCGTCCTCAGCACCGTCCACACCAACTCCGCCGCCGCCACCATCTCCCGCCTGCGCGACATGGGCCTCGAGGACTACCTGCTCACCGCCGTGCTTCGCGGCATCCTCGCCCAGCGCCTGGTGCGCCGCCTCTGCCTGCACTGCCGCACCGAAGCCGACGCCGCCCCCGAGCTGATCGAGCGCTTCGACCTGCACCGCCACGCCGCCGCCCGCCCGGTCCGCATCTGGCACGCCGTCGGCTGCCCCCACTGCCGCGGCACCGGCTACCGCGGCCGCATCGCCATCGCCGAGTTCCTGCAGCCGACCCCAGCCATCGAGCGCCTGATCTTCAGCCGCGCCGAGCACACCGAGATCGAGCGTGCCGCGGTCGAAGCCGGCATGGTGACGATGTTCGACGCCGGCCTCCACGCCGCCCTCGACGGCCAGACCACCGTCGAGGAAGTCGTCCGCAGCATCCGGGCCGAGGCCTGAACCCCGATGCCCTCCTTCCGCTACGTCGCCATCGACCCGGCGGGCCAAACCCAGCGCGGCCTGATGGAAGCCGCCACCGACGCCGAAGTCGTCGCCCGTCTGCAGCGCGCCGGCAACATCCCCATCAGCGCCGCCCCCGCCGGCGGCGGCCTGTCCCGCCTGTTCGACCTGCGCCTCAGCCGCCGCGGCATCGGCCGCCAAGCCGTCACCGACCTGACCCGTGAGCTCGCCGTCATGCTCGGCGCCGGCCAGGACCTCGACCGCAGCCTCCGCTTCCTCGCCGAGACCGCTCCCAACCCCCGCGTCCTCGCCTGCGTCGAATTGCTCCGCCGCGTCGTTCGCGACGGCGGATCACTCGCCACCGCGCTCGCCGAGCAGCCCGACACCTTCCCCCGCCTCTACGTCGGCCTGGTCCGTGCCGGCGAGGCCGGCGGCACCCTCGCCGCCACCCTGGAGCGCCTCGCCTCACTGATGGAGCGCGAGCGGGCTTTGGCCTCCACCGTCAAGTCCGCCATGATCTATCCCACCTTGCTCACGATCGTCGCAGTCGGCTCCATCACCCTGCTGCTGACCGAGGTGCTGCCCCAGTTCGTGCCCCTGTTCGAGCAGAACGGCGCCGTCCTGCCCCGCCCCACCCAGCTCCTGATCGCCGCCGGCGACGCCGTCTCCGGCTACGGCCTCTACGCCCTGATCCTGTTCGGCATTGGCGGCCTGCTGCTGCGCCAAGCCCTCCGCCGCCCCGCCTTCCGCCTGCAAGCCGACCGCGCTTTGCTCCGCATCCCCGTGATCGGCGGCCTCGCCCGCGAAGTCGTCGCCGCCCGTTTCACCCGCACCCTCGGCACCCTGCTGATCAACGGTGTTCCCTTGATCGGCGCCCTCAACATCGTCCGCGACGCCGTCGGCAACCTTGCCGGCGTCGCTGCCATCGACCAGGCCACCATTAGCGCCAAGGGCGGTGCCGGCCTTGCCCGCCCCCTGCGCGAAAGCGGCATCTTCCCGCTCCGCACCACCGACCTGCTCCGCCTCGGCGAGGAAACCGCCCAGCTCGGCCCCATGGCCCTCCGCGCCGCCGAGATCCACGAGGAAAAGACCCGGCTCGGCGTCCAACGCCTCGTCGCCCTCCTCGTGCCCACGATCACCGTCGTCATGGGCATCGCCATCGCCGGCATCGTCTCCTCGCTGCTGCTCGCCATGCTCGGCCTGAACGACCTTGCCGCCGGATAACCCCCCGCACACCGTGGCCCACGGCACGCCATCCCCCGCCCCAACCACGTCATCCCCGGACTTGATCCGGGGATCCCCCGCCGGCGAGCGCATGCGCCCCCGCCCACCTCACCAAGCCGGCTTCACCCTCATCGAAATGCTCGTCGTGCTGACCATCGTCGGCCTGATCGGCGGCCTCGTCCTCGCCCGCGGTCCGGCCCACAGCGCCGCCCTCGACATGCGCTCCGCCACCACGACCGTATCCGGCGCCCTCCGCCTCGCCCGCACCCGCGCCATCGCCACCAATCGACCCATTGTGGTGCAATTCGACCCCGCCCACGCCACCCTGCGCGTCGGCGCCGACCCGATCCGCGGTCTCCCTGCAGGCATCGGCTTTTCCGTCATCACCGCCGAAGACCAGGGTGCCGCCATCCGCTTCCTGCCCGACGGAAGCTCCACCGGCGGACGCGTCGAACTCGCCGGCCAGGGCCGCGCTGCCCAGGTCGGCGTCGATTGGCTGACCGGGCGCGTCAGCCTCGCGCCCTCGTCTTGACCCCAACCGCTTCTTGATCCGCACGGCAGGCGCAGGCACGGCCCGTCCACGCGGCTTCACCCTGCTCGAAGTCCTCGTCGCCTTCATCATCGCCGCCCTCGCTCTGGCGGCCCTGCTGCAAGGCTCCAGCGGCGGCCTGCAGAACGCCCGCATCGCCGCCCACTACCAGGAAGCCATCGCCCGCGCTCAATCCCGCCTCGCCGCGCTCACGGCGTCCCTGCAGCCGGGCGAGCAGACCGGCGACGACGGCGGCGGCTATACCTGGCGTGTCGCCATCCGTCCGGGCCCCTCCATCGCCGTTCCCCGGCCGCCAACCGCACCGCGCCCCGGCACGCCTCCGGCTGCCAACCGGCCACCCGGTGGCGCCCTCGACCGCACCGTCCTTTACGACATCACCGTCGCAATCACCTGGCGCACCGACGGCGCCGCCCGCCAGGTCGCGCTGTCCACCCGCCGCCTCGGCCTCGCCCCGCCCGAGTCGCCATGACAAGGCGCCGCGCCGAATCCGGCTTCACCCTGCTCGAACTGCTCGTCGGCATCGTCGTGCTGGGATTTATCCTCGCCGCCCTCGCCGGCGGCACCCGCTACGGGCTACGCGCCGGCGACGCTCAATCCCGCCTCGTGGAAGGCAGCAGCGAACTCGACGCGGTCGACCGCACCTTGCGTCGCCTGCTGACCGAAGCCGACCCCGGCATCACCCGCGATCCGCCCGTCTTCCACGGCGCGCCGGCCAGGCTCGCTTTCACCTCGATCCTGCCCGAAGCCATCACCGGCTTCGCCGGCCAGCCGGCCGATCTCGCCCTCGGCATCGACCCGGCCCGCCGCCTCGTCCTGCGCTGGACCCCCCACCTCCACGCCCGCCGCATCGGCCCGCCCCCGCCCCCCCGCGAAGCCGAGCTGCTGCGCGGGGTGGATCGCCTGGAGCTCGCCTACTGGCTGGACGGCTGGCAGACGACCTGGGAGGCACCCACCTTACCGGCCCTGGTCCGCGTCCGCCTGCTGTTCGCGCCCGGCGATCCCCGGCACTGGCCCGACATTGTCGTTGCGCCACTGCGAGGAAAGATTTTATGAACACGTGACTTCACGGCCCGGTGAGCCTGCCCAACAGCTCGCCAATGCCCTACTAGACGCGTCCATGGTCGGAGACTTTCTTGCATGGTGGGGCCAGCAGCTTCTCTCGTTGAGCCCCGCCCAGGCTCGGGCCGGGCATGAAGATGCTGTCTTGGCCAGCCTGCGGCGTTCCGGGCCCGATGCCGGCGCCGGGTCGGTGGACGTCGCCGTCCGCCGCCGCACCAAGGCCGCCCCGCTCGGCGCCTTCCCGCTGACCGAAACCGGCATGGCCTCCCTGCGCAACGCCCTCGGCTCCCGCCGGCCGCCGGCCGAGTTGTTGCTGCCCCCCGGGATGGTGCTCGAGCACGCCGTCACCCTCCCGCTGGCCGCCGAGCGCGACCCCGAAAGCGTGCTGCGCTTCGAGATGGACCGGCTGACCCCGTTCGCCGCGAACGAGCTCTACTGGACTTGGGCGGTCGACCGCCGCGACCGCGCCCGCTCCCAGCTCCATTTCCGCCTCCTGCTGGTCCTCCGCACCCAGGTCGACGCCGCCCTCGCCATGCTGCGCCTCGCCGGGCTGCATCCCTCCGCACTCGCCGATGCGGGCGGCCGCCGCATTCCGCTCGACCCTGCTCGCACCGGTGCCTGGCGCCGTCGCGCCGCAGCGCTCCTGGCCGCCGCCTGCGTGCTGCTGGCCCTCGCCGCCATCGCCATCCCCTTCGTCAAGCAATCCCGCGATGCACGCCGCATCGAGCAGCAGATCGACGCCCTGCGCGCGCCGGTCGACCGCGCGGAGGCGCTGCGCCGGAGCATGAGCACCGCCGCGGCCGGCGTCGACGTGCTGGCGACCCAGCGCGCCAAGCTCGGCGACCCGCTCGCCATCCTCACCGCGCTCACCGACATCCTGCCCGACGACACCGTCCTCACCGACCTCACCTTGCGCCAGCGGGTCATCACCATCACCGGCCAGTCCGCCACCGCCGCCCGCCTCATCGCCGCCCTGGCTGCCGACCCGGCCATCCGCAACCCCACCTTCACCGCCCCGGTGACCCGCAACGAGACCACCCGCACCGACATCTTCTCCATCCGTGCCGAGGCCGCCTCGCAGGCCGAGGCCGTCTCCGCCGCCCAGGCCGCCACCCGCCGGGGCATGCCCACGGGCACACCCAGGGGCGCTCCATGAGCGGCGCCCTGACTGCGCGCCTGCCCACCGGCCGCACCGGACAGGCAATCGCCGTCCTGCTGGTTCTGCTGCTGCTCGCCGCCGCTTGGGCCGTCATCGCCGCCCCTCTGCTCGAATGGCACGCCGAGCGAACCGAAGCGATCGTCCGTCGCGCGACCCTCGCGCACCGCATGGCCCAGATCGCCGCCGACCTCCCCCGGCTCGAACGCGAGGCTGCCGCCTCGGTCGGGTCCGGCCCCGCCCCGATCGCGGTCCTGAGTGGCGGCTCGGACGCCGTCGCCGGCGCCGACCTGCAGCAGCGCCTTCAGGAGATGGCCGTCAAGGCCGGCACCGCCTTGTCCAGCACCGAAGCGCTGCCGCCGCAGCCGCTCGGCGCCTACCGTGCAATCGGCGTTCGGATCACCGTCAATGCGCCCTGGCCCAACCTCGTGCGTCTGCTGCAGGCCATCGACACCGCCCGGCCGCAGATGCTGGTCGACGACCTCCAGGTCCACGGCGCCTACGGCTTCATCCGCGAAGGCAGCGCTCCGCTCAACGCCTCGCTGTCCGTAATCGGCTTCCGCTCCGAAGCACCGCCGCCATGACGCGAGCTGCCCCCTGGCTGCTGCTATCGCTGCTCGTGATGTTGTCGGCCGTCGTTGCGCTTGAATTGCAGCCGCGCGCAGGTGATGAGGATGCTATGACCGAACCGCCCACCCGCGCCGCGACCCCACCGGCGGCGCCGGTGCCGCCCGCCGCCGCCAATCACACGCAAGAATGGGTGGAAACGATCCTGGCCCGACCGCTCTTCGCGCCCAATCGGCGGCCCCCCGCCAACGCGCCCGCCGCCGCCGCCGCAGCGCCCCCGCCGCTGCCCCGCGTCACCGGAATCCTGATCGACGGCAAAAGTCGCAGCGTGATCTTCGCCAACCCCGGCGGCCGGCCCGTGGTCGTCCCGGAAGGCGGCACCATGAACGGCTTCCGCGTCCAGTCGATCGATACCGGCCAAGTCGTCTTGTCCGGTCCGGACGGGCCTCGCACGCTGCGCCCCAGCTTCGATCCGCAACCCGCCGCGTCCGCACCGCCCGCTCCGGCTCCGGGCCTGCCCGGCCTGCAAGGCCTGACCGGCATCCCCGGTCTGCCGATGCTCGGCGCCCCACCGAACGCCCCGCCAGGTCCATCCGCCCGATGAAGCCCGCTCAGTGTTTGCTGCTCCTCGCCGTCCTGGCCGGCTGCGCACGGCGCGAGCCGCCCGTGCTTGAAGCGCTGCCGCCGCTCGGCGGCAACGACACCCGCGCCGCGCCGCGCATCAACGGCCCGGTCGGAGCCACCGACGCCCACCCCGCGGTCCAGATCGCCATCGGCACCGGTCGCTCCGTCGCCCTGCCGCAATCGGCCACGCCGGAACCCGGCGACATCTCGTTCAACTTCGTCGACACCGACATCCGCGAAGTCGTCGCCCAGGTCCTCGGCACCGTCCTGCGCGTCAACTACACCATCGACCCTGCCGTCCGCGGCACCGCCACCCTGCGCACCATTTCTCCGATCGGCCGCTCCCAGGTGCTTCCGGCCCTGAGCGCGGTGCTGGCGCAAAACGGCGCCGCCATCACCCAAACCGCCGGCCTCTACCGGATCATCCCCGCCGCCGCCGCGGCCGCCTCCGCAGGCCTCGCCGGCGGCCCCGACCTGGCCGGCGGCGCCGTGATCCCGCTCCGCTTCGCTTCGGCCGAGGACCTCGCCAAAGTCCTGCAGCCCTACGCCGGGCCAGGCGGCAAGATCATCGCCGATCCCGGCCGCAACGCGCTCGTCATCAACGGCGACCCAGCCACCCGCGACGCCCTGATCAACCTCGTCGCCGCCTTCGACATCGACGCCCTCGCCGGCCAATCTTACGGCCTTTTCCCCGTCACCAGCGGCGGCGCCAAGGACTTCGCCGCCTCACTGACCGAAAGCTTCCGCAGCGGCCAGGGCGGCTCCCTCGCCGGCGTGGTCCGGGTCGTGCCGATGGAACGCATCAATTCCGTGCTGATC
This sequence comes from uncultured Alphaproteobacteria bacterium, assembly GCA_963792675.1. Classification (GTDB taxonomy): domain Bacteria; phylum Pseudomonadota; class Alphaproteobacteria; order Acetobacterales; family Acetobacteraceae; genus JBBROS01. The sequence goes on along the minus strand of CAWBWT010000002.1, from coordinate 739,464 downwards.
GTCTCCAGCCAGCCCCGCTACATCGAGGAAGCTCGCCGTGTGTACGGCCTGATCGAGCGGCAGCGCCGGCAAACGCTGCGCGGCTGGAACGTCTACTACCTGCAGAACAGCCGCAGCAACGACATCGCCTACGTGCTGCAGCAGGCGTTCACGCCCGGCCGGGTCACGGCGCAGCCGTCGCAGCGGGGAACCGGCTCGATCGCGCCCGGCCGCAACGGCCAGCGCTTCGGCGGTGGTGGACTGGGCGGCGGTGGCGGACTGGGAGGCGGTGGAACTCGGCGGCGGCGGCCTCGGCGGCGGTGGATTGGGCGGCGGCGGCCTCGGCGGCGGAGGCTTGGGCGGCGGCGGGTTGGGCGGCGGCGGCCTCGGCAACGGCGGCGGGCTCGGCGGCAACAACGGCCCCGGCAATCAGCCGGCCGACCCCTCGCAAAACCCGGCCAATCCGCTGCTCGGCGGCCTCGACCCCACCGGCGGTGCATCCGGCGGCGCCGGCGGCAGTCCCGAGGACGCCAACTCCATCCGCATCATTCCCAACGCGCAAAACAACGCGCTCATGATCTACGCCACCGCGCAGGAGCGCGACACCATCGAGGCAATGCTGCGCAAGATCGACATCCTGCCGTTGCAGGTTCGCATCGACGCCACCATCGCCGAGGTCACGCTCAACGACAGCATCAGCTACGGCACCCAGTTCTTCTTCAAAGCGGGCGGCATCAACGGCGCCTTGAACTTCAGTCCGGCCGGCACTGCCGCCAACGTGCTCGCCAGCAACTTCCCGGGCTTCGTGCTCAGCGGCGACAATAACGGCAATGCCGCCCTCGGCGCCTTGCAGGCCGTCACCACGGTCAAGGTGCTGTCCTCGCCACAGGTGCTCGTGCTCGACAACGAAGCCGCCCGGCTGCAGGTCGGCAACCTCGTGCCGTTCCTCACCAGCGCCTCGCAAGGCCAGCTGGTTGCGAACTCTCCGGTCATCAACTCGATCGATTACCGCGAAACAGGCGTCATCATGGACGTCACCCCCCGCGTCAATAGCGGCGGCCTTGTCACGCTCGACATCGCCCAGGAAGTCAGCGACGTCGACACCGCCGCAACCAGCACCAGCCCGATCGCGTCGCCTACCTTCCTTGAACGCAAGGTCAGCTCCCGCGTCGTCGTCCAGGATGGCCAAACTATCGGGCTTGCCGGCCTGATCCGGGACAACGTATCCGCCGGCAACTCCGGCATTCCCTGGCTCAAGGACGTCCCATTGCTGGGCCTGCTTGCCGGTCAGCAAAGCAATAAGCGCACCCGCACCGAACTGCTCGTCCTCATCACCCCGCACGTCATCCACGACCAGCGTGACGCGCGGGCATTGACCGAGGATCTGCGTGACCAACTGATCAATGCCGCCAGCGTACCCGGTGAGCTGCAGCGCCTTGGTCCCGCCGGCTCCCCCGATCCGCAGCGCCGCATCCGGCGGGGCCTGCGGCTGGAGAACTGAACGGGGATGGCCCGCCGCCATTGGGCCACGCCGCGCGGTCCCCAGCAAGGCTTCGCGCTCGTCATCGTGCTGTGGGCGATCGTGCTGCTGACCCTGATCGCCACCCAGCTGACCGCGTCCGGCCGCGCCGAGATCCGTTTGGCCGGCAACCTGCGCGGTGCGGCACAGGCCGCAGCAACCGCCGACGGCGCCGTTTACGCCGCCATCATGCGGCTGCTGCAGCAAGCCGACGCCCCGTGGCCGCCGGACCCGGCCCCGGTGACCGAACGCGGTCCCGACGCCCGCCTTGTCCTTCGGGTCGGCAGCGACGACGGCAAGCTCGACCTCAACGGCATCTCTGCCGACGTGCTGGCCGCCTTGCTGCGCGCCGTAGGCACCGACCGTTCGCTGGCGCAGCGCCTCGCGATCGACATCGCCCTCTGGCGTTTCCCCTCGGCCGACAGCACGGCGCGCGCGGCCGCCTACGCACAGGCCGGCCTGTCTTACGGTCCGCCCGGCTCACCCTTCCAATCGGTCGCCGAGCTTTCGCTCGTGCTCGGCATGACGCCCGACATCTTCGTCCGTCTGCGCCCGCACGTGACCGTCTACCACGAAGGCGACCCGGACCCGCGCGCGGCCGACCCGGTCGTCCTCGCGCTGATCGGTGGCCCGGCCGTCGCCTCGGCCGCCGCCCGCCCGGCCCCGCCCCGCCCCGGCCGGGTCGCCGTCATCGACGTCGAAGCCGTCATGGACAACGGCAGCCGCGCCGCCCGCCGTGCCGTCGTGCGCCTCGGCGCCGACCGCGGCGGATGGCGCATCCTGCTCTGGGAGTGAGCGCCCGGCGAGGCGAGAGCTCCCGCACTGCGAGCAAGGCGCCGCCTTAAGAGATGACCGGTCCGCCCGCTTGCTTTGCCGGGTGCGACGGGGTCACTCGGCCGCCTCCGGTGTGGTCGAGTGCGAGTGGGCAAGCATCGGCGAGAACGTTGCGTAGCGCGAACACAAGAACAGCGTCGCCGCAACGCCGAGATAGCCCACCGCCACCTCCGGCGACCGTCCGAACCCGAGCTGCTCGTTGTGGATGAAGCCGAACAGCGTCAGCCCGGTCCCGGCCAGCGCGAATGCCGCGGCCTTGTCGAACTCGCGATCGATAATGAACACCGTGATCGCGCCCAGGATGATCCCGGCCAGCGTCGCGCCGCCGCCCAGCGTCTCGAGCCCGCCATACAGCACCCCCACCGACGCGAGCTTTCCGAGGCCCACCGCCGAGGCGGTCGTACCCGCCGCGCCGAGTGCGTTGTCGATCTGCGTCTTGCCCCAGGCAGCAATCTGCGGCAGCAGCGCCAGCACCACCGCCGGGGCGTGCCGGTGCGGCGTTTCCTGAAACGCCTGCGATCCGATCAGCATGCCGATGTAGAGCAAGATCGGCAGGATTGCGATCACCGGGATCAGCGCCGACAGCACCGCGATGATGCCAAACCACGTCAGCAGCAGAACCACGACGCCCGTCGCCGCCGAATAGCCGATCCGACCGCCCATCGCCTTCCAGCCGGGATGGCCGATATAAACGGCGTTGATGAACGGATTGCCCAGCAAGCAGCCGATCAGACTGACGACGCCGTCGGCCGTCAGCACCTGGATTGTCGGGTAGCCGTCGCCCGCCGCCGATGCGCTCTCGACGTTATCGAGCGCCTCGATTAGGTCGTAAATGCCGAACGGGATGGCCGTCACCAGGATCACGCCGAGGTATTTGAAGCCGCCGAACACGTGTTCCGTGGCCGGCATCGGCACGGCGAAGCCGAAGGTCGAGAACGACCCGGCGAGGTTGCCGAGGCTGAGCCCGCCATAGCCGAGCCCGAGCGCGGTCGAGACCCAGGCGATCACCGTTCCCGTCGCAATCGCAACCAGTCCGCCGGGAACGCCGCCGAAGTAGCGCACGCCGCCGAACCAACTCGCCAGGATCACGACGAAGCACACCACACCGATCACCGGGGTCGCGAACATCTGCGCCGCCGGGCTCATGGCGATGAACGTGATCGAGATGCCGGCGAGCGACCCGAGCAAAGCCGCGCGCGGGGTAATGCGGCGGATCGCCGGGCCCACGAACCCGCCCAGCATCAAAACGAAGCTCTGCACGAACACCCAGGTCAGCCCCGCCTCCCAGGCCTGCACGGGGTCGCCCGTCGCAACCTTGATCGGCAGCATCACCACGAACGTGACGACGAACATGTGCGGCACGCTGATCCCCGACGGCAGCGCGCAAACATCGCTCCGGCCGGTGCGCCGGGCCAGCCGCCAAGCGAGGAACGCGTAATAGCCGGTGCTCAGGCACAGCATCACCCCAAGCGCCGGCAGGATCCGGTGGAACACGATGTCGCCGGGCATGCCGATCACGAACCGCAGCAGCCCTGTCAACACCAGCACGTTGACCAGGATGTTGGTCCCGAAGCCGAACAGGGCGTTCCAGTCGCCGGAAACCCAAAGCTTCGGCGTCGCGCCCTTCATCGAAGCACTCATGACGTGGCTCCTGCGGTGAGAAAGGCGATGACGCTGGACGATGTCCCGACCCAGCCGAAGATCCCGCCCTGGGCGGCGATCATGCGCAGCCCGGCCTCGTGCAGCTCGGGGATGTACGAGGCGCAGCAATCCTCCAGCACCAGGCAGTCATAGCCGCGGTCGTTTGCCTCGCGGACGGTCGTATTGACGCAGACCTCCGTGGTCACGCCGGTGACGACCAATTGGGTGATCGCGAGGTTCTGCAGGATGGCGTGCAGGTCGGTGGCGAAGAAGGCGCCTTTGCCTGGCTTGTCGATGACCGGCTCGCCCTCACGCGGCTGCAGCTCGGCAATGATGTCATGCCCCGGCGCGCCGCGCACCAGGATGCGCCCCATCGGTCCCTCGTCGCCGATGCGCAAGTCGGCGCCGCCCCTCACCCGTTTGGACGGCGGCAAGTCCGCGAGGTCTGGCCGGTGCCCCTCGCGCGTGTGGATCACCGCCAGCCCGGCCCGCCGCCAGGCCGCGAGCAGCGCCTGGTTCGGCGCGATCGTGCGGCGGAGCCGCGACACGTCGTTGCCGAGCGCAGCCCCGAAGCCGCCCGGCTCCAGGAAGTCCCGCTGCATGTCGATCATCAGCAGGGCGCAGCGGGCAGGGTCGAAGGCGAACGGGTAAGGCAGAGCGTCGAGCGGCGCCGGGTGCTGCGTCACATCATCCTCCGATACGGGCCGGATCGCCCTCAATCCGTTGCAAACTTGCCTGCAAAACTTGGGCCAGATCGGGCCAAGCACGCCCGTCGCGGCCCGCCCTCGCACCGTGCCGTCCCGCCACGCTCGGTGGCGCCGCTCCTCCGGAACCGCTACGGTTTCGTCTCGATCAGAAAGGAACCACCCCATGCCGGCGATCAGCGACACCGCGCACGCATTCTTCGACGCCTGCGAGACGGGCCAGGGGTGGGCCTCCTGCAGTGCGTTCTGTATCGCGGACGCGACCTTCGCCGCCCAGGCCGAACCGCTTACCGACGTCACGACGTTGCAGGCCTATACCGAGTGGATGAAGGGCCTACTGACCGTCCTGACCGACGGCGGCTACGAGGTGAAATCTTTCGCGACCGACGACGCGCGCCAGACCGTGTCCGTTTACGCGGTGTTCACCGGAACGCACCTGGCCGGAGGCCCGATCCCGCCCACGGGCAAGCGGACCATCACCGATTACGTCTACGTCATGCAATTCCGCGACGGCAAAATCGCCCACATGACCAAGATCTGGAATGCCGGCTTGGCGCTGAAGGAGCTCGGCTGGGCCTGAGCTCGGCTATCCCTGAACCCGCGCCCCGACCTCACCCGCCGATCGCCCGCGCCCGCACCGTCCCCGGCACCGCGAGCAGCGCCTCCAGGATGCAGCCGGCGTCGGCGCCGAACGGCCCCGGCTCCGCGTCCACCACCACGTAGCCGGTGTCGCCGTCGGTCTGCAGATGCTGCGCCACCACGTTCAGTCCGGCCGCCGACAGCACCGCGTTCAAGCCGCCCAGCACGCCCGGCACATTTCGGTGCACATGCGCGAACCGCAGCGTGCCGGGCCGGCTCGGCGGCGGCTGCACCGGCGGGAAGTTCACCGCCCCCTCGGTCGCGGCCTTCAACGCGTGGTCGACCAGCTTGCGCGCCACCTCGGCGCCGATGCGCTCCTGCGCTTCCTCCGTCGAGCCCCCGACATGCGGCGTCAGAATGACGTTCTCGACCCCCTGCAGCGGCGTCTCGAACCGGTCCGCATTCGACGCCGGCTCCCGCGGGAACACGTCGATCGCCGCCCCCGCGAGGTGGCCGGAGCGCACCACGTCGGCCAGCGCTGCCAAGTCCACCACCGAACCCCGGCTGTTGTTGATCAGGTAGCTGCCGGCCTTCATCGCCGCCAGCTCGGCACCCCCGATCATCCCCGCCGTCTCCGGCGTGTCCGGCACGTGCAGGCTGACGACGTCGGCCGCCGCGAGCAGCGCCCCCAAGGTAGCGGCCGGTTCGGAATTGCCGTGCCGCAGCTTGTCGGTGCGATCGAAATAGATCACCCGCATGCCCATCGCCTCCGCCAGCGTCGAGAGCTGGGTGCCGATGTTGCCGTAGCCGACGATCCCAAGCGTCTTGCCCCGCACCTCCCGCGCACCGATCGCCGATTTCACCCACCGCCCGGCATGCGCGGCGGCCGAGCGCGGCACCACCTGGCGCATCAGCATGACGATCTCGCCGATCACCAGCTCCGCCACGCTGCGGGTGTTGCTGAACGGCGCATTGAACACCGGGATGCCCTGGGCGCGCGCCGCCTCGAGATCCACCTGGTCGGTGCCGACCGAAAAGCATCCAACCGACAGCAGTCCGATGCTCGCCCGCGACAACGCCGCCGCGTCGAGTTGCGAGCGAGAGCGGATGCCCAGCAGGTTGACGCCCTCCGCCAGCGCATGCGCCAGCGCGTCCGAATCCATGGCCCCCGGCAGCCGGGTGACGTCGAAGCCATTCGCCTGCAACAAGCTCACGGCACTGTCGTTGACGCCCTCGAGCAGGAGGGCGCGGAGCGGATTGTTCAAGTCGGCCATGGTTCGTCCGTGATCAGGCAGCGCGCGCTACTGGGTATGGGGAGGCGGAGGTAGCCGATCCGGATCATGGCTGACCCCCCACCAGCCGCGTCACGCGGCTCATAGCTGAACATCGAGCCGCGTCACCGCGTCGCCAAGCCGCACGGTCCCGCCGCAGACGACCCGCGCCGTCAGCCCGCCATGCCCGCGCACCGCGTTGTATCCGCCAGGCCCTAGTTCCTCCTCCATGCGCGAGCACGGATGACACTGCCCCGTCACCTCGAGCACGGCGCCGCCGACCCGCACGCGGCGGTCGCGCACGGCGAGCAGGTTGAGCCCCGACACCACGAGGTTGCGCCGTAACTGCGCCGGCGCCACCGTCTCCAGCCCCAAATAGGCGCCGATCGGGCGAAGATGCTCCGCCTGCATCAGCGTGACCTGCCGGTTGCCGGTGCGGCCCGCGTAGCGGTCGCCAACGACGCCATGCTCCGGGTCGAGCTGCACGGCCTCTACCGCCTCGATGGCGCCGCGCCGGGCAATCCGCAGGCCGATCCACTCGACCCGGCCCGCTTGCATCGGCGCCCCCAGCAGCCGGGCGATGGTGGAAGCCGGATCCATTCAGCCGAGCGCGGCAATGACCGCATCGGCGAACGCATCCGTCCCGGCGCTGCCGCCCAAGTCGCGCGTGCGCACCCCCGCGGTCAGCAGCGCGTGGTCGATGCCGCCGCGCAGCCGGGTCGCCAGGTCCTGCCGCCCGCAATGATCGAGCATCAGCCCGCACGCCATCAGCACGGCCAGCGGGTTCGCCACCCCCTGCCCGGCAATGTCCGGCGCCGAACCGTGCACCGCCTCGAAGATCGCCGCATGCGCCCCGATATTGGCGCCCGGCGCCGTTCCCAGCCCGCCGACCAGCCCGGCCACCAAGTCGGACAAGATATCCCCGAACAAGTTGGTCGTGACGATCACGTCGAACTGCCAGGGGTTCAGCACCAGCTGCATCGCGCAGGCGTCGACAATCCGGTCATCCACCGCGACTCGGCCCTCGTACTCCTTCGCCACATCGTAGGCCGTCTCGAGAAAGATCCCGGTCAGCGCCTTCAGCACGTTCGCCTTGTGCACCACCGTCACCTTCTTGCGCCCGTTCCGCGCGGCATACTCGAAGGCGTAGCGCGCGATCCGCCGCGACCCCTCGCGCGTATTCACGCCCGACGACAGGGCCACCCCATGCGGATCGTCGCCGACCGGAATGTAATGCTCGAACCCGACGTAGAGCCCCTCAAGGTTCTCCCGCACCACCACCAAGTCGATGTCGTCGTAGCGTCCGCCGGGGATCATGGTCCGGTTGGGCCGGACGTTCGCAAACAGCTGGAATTCCTCGCGCAGCCGGACGTTGACCGACCGGAAGCCGCCGCCCACCGGCGTCGTCAGCGGCCCCTTCAGCGCGAGCTTGGTCCGCCGAATGCTGTCCAGCAGCGCCGGCGGCAGCGGGTCGCCGACCGCGGCAATCGCCGCCAATCCGCCCTGCTGCACATCCCATGCGAATGGCTGGCCCAAAGCGTCGAGCGCGCGCACCACCGCCGCCGTGATCTCGGGGCCGACGCCATCGCCGGGAATCAATGTCGCTTCGATCTGGGCCATCGGGGACCTCGGGCTTGCTGCAACGCGGCATAGCACAAGTGGCGCCGATGCTGCGCTCCCGCAAGGAAGCCGCTAGGCTGATCGAAAACGGGAGTGGACGACATGACCATCTACGGCGGCCCGGTCTTTGCCATGGCGCAAAGCCAGTTCCACACCATCGCCGACTACATCGGCCTCCCAGAGGACGAGCGCGACCGCCTGCTCTACCCGAAGCGGGCCATGACGGTGTCCTGCCCGATCCATCTCGACAGCGGCCGCACTGCGGTGTTCCAGGGCTACCGCGTGCAGCACCATCTCTCGCTCGGTCCGACCAAGGGCGGCACCCGCTTCTCGCTCAGCGTCGACATGGGCGAGGTCGCCGCCCTGGCGATCTGGATGAGCTGGAAGTGCGCCCTCGCCGGACTGCCCTACGGCGGCGCCAAGGGCGGCGTCACCGTCGACCCGGCGGCGCTCAGCCCGCACGAGCTCGAAGCGCTCTCCCGCCGCTACATGCAGGAGATGATCCCCTTCGTCGGCCCGCAGATCGACGTCATGGCGCCCGACATGGGCACGAATGAGCAGGTCATGGCCTGGTTCATGGACACCTACTCCATGTATCAAGGCAAAACCGTCACCGAGATCGTCACCGGCAAGCCGGTCGCCTCGGGCGGCACCGTCGGCCGGCGCGAAGCCACCGGACGCGGCGTCGTGCACTGCGCCATGCGCGCCGCCGAACGGATCGGGCTCGCCCCGCTCGGCGCCACCGCCATCGTGCAGGGGTTCGGCAACGTCGGCTCGGTCGCGGCGACCGAGCTCGCCGAGCGTGGCGTGAAGGTCGTCGGCGTCAGCGACCACAGCGCCTGCTACTACGACACTCGCGGCCTTGACGTGCCGGCCCTGGTCGCCTGGGCCGCTGAGCACCGCGCTTTGGCCGGCTTCAGCAACGAGCTCGCCGCCGACCCGGCCAGCCTCCTGACCCAGCCCTGCGACATCCTGGTCCCGGCGGCGATGGAGCGAGTGATCGACGGCGCGATGGCCGAGAAGCTGCAATGCCGCATCCTGGCCGAAGGCGCCAACGGCCCCACCACGCCCGACGCCGACCGCGTGCTCGAACGCCGCCCCGACATCACCGTCATCCCCGACATCCTCTGCAACGCCGGCGGCGTAATCGTCAGCTATTTCGAATGGGTGCAGGACCTGCAGCAGTTCTTCTGGGAGGAGGACGAGGTCAACACCAAGCTACGCCACGTGCTCGATAAGGCCTTCGACCGCGTCTTCGCCCGCGTCGCCCGCGACGAGGTCAGCGAGCGCACCGCGGCCATGGCGATCGGCGTCGAGCGCGTGCGCGATGCGAAAGCCACAAGGGGCCTGTTCCCTTAACATGCCGCCGACCGACATCATCGCTTGCATTTCCCACCCACAACGTACAGATTGCTGTACAAGAGGAGCGCTATCATGAGCCAAGTGTCCTACACCGATTTGCGCCAGAACCTCGCCCGCTACATGGACGAGGCGGTGGATGGCCACGCGCCGATCCTGATCACCCGGCAGAACGGCAAGGGCAACGTCGTGCTGGTCTCCGAAGAGGAGTTCGCTGGCTGGCAGGAAACGGTCCACCTCCTGCGCAACCCCGCCAATGCCGAGTGGCTGCTGAGCTCGATCCGGTCCGCCGACGCCGGTGAGGTGATCGAGCGAGCCCTGATCACCGACACGGTGCCTACCGACCCGGCGTGATCGTCCAGTTCACGCCTAAGGGCTGGACCGATTACCAGCATTGGGTGACGAACGACCGCAACGGTCTGCAGCGCCTGAACGCCCTCATCGAAGATAGCCGGCGCAACCTGTTCAAGGGCCTCGGCAAGCCTGAGCCCTTAAAGGGTGACCTGCACGGCTGGTGGTCGCGCCGCATCACCGGTGACCACCGCCTGGTCTATCGAGTCGTGGGTTCAGCCGGCGCCGACCAGCGCGTCGTCATCGCCGCCTGCCGCTACCACTATGAGCGCTGACCTAGCGGCTCAGGCGCTGACCGCCTCTGCCCGAACGTCCTTGATGTCGCGGAACGTCAGTCCCTCGTTCTGCTCCGCCGCCCGGCGCATCATGAAGGCGCTGCTCGCCAGGAACACCGGGTCGCCGTCCACGTCGTCGGCCATGCCCGTACGGTTCTCGCTGATGAACCGCTCCAACAACGCCCGGTCGCCCGTCACCCATCGCGCCAGCGAATACGGCACCGGCTCGAACCCGATCTTCACCCCATACTCGCCCATCAGCCGGGCGATCAGCACGTCGAGCTGCAAGGTCCCGACCACGCCGACGATCGGCTGGCTGCCATCCTGCGGCCGGAACAGCTGCACCACGCCTTCCTCGGCCAGCTCCTGCAGCGCCTGCCGCAGCTTCTTGGCCTTCATCGCGTCGTCCAGCCGCACCCGGCGCAGCAGCTCCGGCGCGAAATAAGGCACGCCGACGAAGTTCACGTCCTCGTCCTCCGTCAGCGTATCGCCGATCCGCAGCGTCCCGTGGTTCGGGATCCCGACCACGTCCCCGGCGAACGCCTCCTCGGCGATCTGCCGGTCGCGCGCGAAGAAGAACTGCGGCGCATGCAACGGGATCGTCTTGCCGGTCCGCACCTGGCGCAGCCGCATGCCCCGCTCCAGCCGTCCCGAACACACCCGCGCGAAGGCGATCCGGTCGCGGTGGTTCGGGTCCATGTTGGCCTGGATCTTGAACACCAGCGCCGTCAGCTTGTCCTCGGTCGCCACCACGACGCGCGTATCGGCCGGCTGCGACCGCGGCGACGGCCCGAACGCCACCAGGCTGTCGAGCAGGTCGCGCACCCCGATCTCCTTGATCGCGCTCCGAAGAACACCGGCGTCAGCGTCCCCTGGTCGAAGGCGTCGCGGTCGAACTCCGGCAGCGCCGCCTGCACCAGCTCGAGCTCCTCGCCGAGCTGGATCATCCGCGGGTCGCTCTGCTCCAACGGGTCGGTCAGATGCAGGTCCCGGGTGCGGACGTCGTAGGTGCCGGCAAACGTCGCCGCGCGCCCGATCGGCCATGTCACCGGCGCCGTGTCCAGCGCCAGCGTGTTCGCCACCTCGTCGACGATCTCGAACGGGTCGCGCGCCTCGCGGTCCATCTTGTTGATGAAGGTCAGGATCGGGATGTCGCGCAGCCGGCAGATCTCGAACAGCTTGCGCGTCCGCGCCTCGATCCCCTTGGCGGCATCGATCACCATCACCGCGCTATCCACCGCGGTCAGCGTCCGGTACGTGTCCTCGGAGAAATCCTCATGCCCTGGCGTATCCAGCAGGTTGAACACGCAGCCGCCATATTCGAACGTCATCACCGAGGTCACGACCGAGATGCCCCGGTCGCGCTCGATCCCCATCCAGTCCGACCGCGTCCGCCGCCGCTCGCCCTTCGCCCGCACGTTGCCCGCAAGCTGGATCGCGCCGCCCGCCCGCAGCAGCCGCTCCGTCAAGCGTGGTCTTGCCGGCATCCGGGTGCGAGATGATCGCGAACGTCCGGCGCCGGGCGATCTCTTCGTTGGGGGTCATGACGCTTTCTCGCTCGAGCCGCCCCCAAATGCGTCATGGCCGGACTAGATCCGGCCATCTCTCGCGTGCGGGGCGGCCTGGATGCCACACGGGCGAAAGATGCCCGGGTCGAGCCCGGGCATGACATTGGACTCGAGCGAGATCCGTTACCGCGAGTAGAACTCGACCACCAGGTTCGGCTCCATCGTCACCGGATAGGGCACGTCGGTCAGCTTCGGCGCGCGGCCGAACCGGCCCTTCATCGCCCGATGATCGACGTCCAGATAGTCCGGCACGTCCCGCTCGCCGCTCTGCGTCGCGTCCAGCACGACGGCAAGCTGCTTGGACTTCTCCCGCACCTCGATCTCGTCATTGTCCTTGACGAGGTAGCTCGGGATGTTCACCCGCTTGCCGTTCACCATGATATGGCCGTGGTTGACGAACTGCCGGGCCGCGAACGGCGTGATGGCGAACTTCATGCGGTAGATCACCGCATCCAGCCGGCGCTCCAGCAGCTCGATCAGGTTCTCGGAGGTGTCGCCCTTGCGGCGCACGGCCTCGTCATAATACTTGCGGAACTGCTTCTCGCTGATGTTGCCGTAATAGCCCTTCAGCTTCTGCTTCGCCATCAGCTGGATGCCGAAGTCGGTCGGCTTCTGCTTGCGGCGCTGCCCGTGCTGGCCGGGCCCGTATTCGCGCTTGTTGATCGGCGACTTCGCCCGGCCCCAAAGGTTCACACCCAGGCGGCGGTTGATCTTGTACTTGCTCTCGACGCGCTTGGTCATGCGCGGCACTCCATTCTATCTGCCCGCGGCCCCCCGCTTGACGCGTGGTGAGCTCATCATGGCTTGTTGCACCGGTAGGCCTTGCCCCGAATGGGCAATGGCGGGCGCAGGCCCCGAAGGCCCGTCCACGTTCCCGGCAGTGACGCGGGTGCTACAAGTGCCGCCCGCGCTTGTCAAACACCAAGCGCCGGCTAACTTCCCGGCATGATCACACGCGGCGAAATCCTCTGGCTCGGCATCGCGTCCGGCGTCACCGGCGGCCTGATCGGCGGCCTGATGCTCGGCGTCGGCATGGACCTCGCCGTCAACGGCCAGCCGCTCGGCCTGATCCTGGTCTGCATCGGCGGCCCCGCCTCCGCCCTCATCGGCTGGCTGCTGGCCCGCCGCCTTGCCGCGCAGCTCACAGATCGGGGCTAGGCAGCTCGTCCTCGAACCGCCCCAGCCGCCGCCGCCCCAGCGCCAGCCCGGCCACCACGCCGTGCAGGTGCGCAGCTCCTGCTCCGTCACCTCGCCGCGCTCGAACAGGTGCCGGATGTTGCGCACCATGCCGGGCCGCTTCGGCGCGTTGCGCAGGAACCCGCAGGCATCGAGCTGGTCCACCAGATGCATCAGGAACTGCTCCAGCTCGCCCTTCGTCGCGACCCGTGTGCCATGCGTCGCCGAACGCGCCGGCGGCGTCGTCTCCGCCGCCGTCCACCATTCATACGCCATCACCATCACCGCCTGCGCCAGGTTCAGCGAGTCGAACGCCGGGTTCAGCGGATAGCGCACCAGCGTGTCGGCCTGCGCCATGTCCTCGGCATCGAGCCCGGCCCGCTCCGGCCCGAACAGGATCCCGGTCCGCAGCCCGCGCGCCTCGGCCGCCCGGACCTCCTCCGCCGCCGCCCGCGCCGTCAGCACCCGGATCACCACATGCCGCGGCCGCGGACAGGTCGCATAACACCCGCTGCAGGTCGGCCACCGCATCCGCCACCGTCTCGTGCACGGTTGCCGCGTCCAGGATCCGGTCGGCGCCCGACGCCAGCCGCCAGGCTCGCTCCTGCGGCCAGCCGTCGCGGGGAGCCACCAGGCGCAGATGGAACAGCCCGCCATTGGCCATGCAGCGGGCCACCGCGCCGATATTGTCGGCCAGCTGCGGCCGCACCAGGATCACCGCCGGGCTCGGCTCGATCGGCGTCAGCTCGGCGCCGCCCTCGCGCCCCGTCACCGCAGGACCGTCATGCCGGCTCGGACACACGCCGCCACAGGGTGGTCCCGTCCGGCTTGTCCTCGAACGCGATCCCCCGCGCCAGCCACTCGGCGCGGATCGCGTCGGCGCGGGCAAAGTCGCGGGCGCGTCGCGCGGCCAGCCGCTCGGCGATCGCCGCCTCCACCGCGGCCGCATCGACGCCGCCCTGGAACCAGGCCTCCGGCGCCTGCTGCAGCAACCCCAGCATCCCACCCGCCGCCTTCAGCTCGGACGCCGCCGCCGCGTCCCCGCGCATCGCCCGGTCCGCCAGCCCGTGCATCGCGGCAAACGCCTCGGGCGTATTGAGGTCGTCGCACAACGCGTCCACCACGCTCGCCGGCGGCGGCCCCTCGCCGCCCGGCGTCCGCTGCAGCGCCCGGTAGAACCGGTCCAGCTCGCCCCGCGCCTCGCTCAACGCCGCCGTCCCGAACTCCAGCGTCGAGCGGTACTGCGCCCGCAGCAGCGCCGACCGCACCGCCTCCCCCGGCGCCCGCGCCAGCGCATCCTGGATCGTGGTGAAGTTGCCGAGCGACTTCGACATCTTCTCCCCTTCGCTCAGCAGCATCCCGTTATGCAGCCACACCCGCGCGAAGCCGCTGCCCGGCAACGCGCACAGGCTCTGCGCCCGCTCGTTCTCATGGTGCGGAAAGAGCAGGTCGCCACCGCCGCCATGGATGTCGAATGTTTCTCCCAGATAGCGCCACGCCATCGCGCTGCACTCGATGTGCCAGCCCGGCCGCCCCCGCCCCCACGGGCTGTCCCAGCCCGGCAACTCGGGCGGCGACGGCTTCCACAGCACGAAATCGCCGGGGTGCCGCTTGTACGGCGCGACCTCGACCCGGGCGCCCGCCAGCAACTCGTCCGGAGACCGCCCCGACAGCGCCCCGTACGATGCAAAGCCAGCGACCGCGAACAGCACATGCCCCTCCGCGGCATAAGCGTGCCCGCCCTCGATCAGCCTCCCGATCAGGGTCAGCATCTCGGCAATATGCGCCGTCGCCCGCGGCTCCTCGTCGGGCGGCAGATTGCCGAGCGCCACCATGTCGGCCGTGAACTGCGCCCCGGTCCGCGCCGTCACATCGGCGATCGACTCCCCCGACTCCGCCGCCCGCGCGTTGATCTTGTCGTCCACGTCAGTGATGTTGCGCACGTAGGTCACGCGCGGGAACAGATGCCGCAGCAGCCGGGCCAGCACGTCGAACGACGTCATGCCGCGCCCGTTGCCGATATGCGCCAGGTCGTAAACCGTCGGCCCGCACACGTACAGCCGCACATGGCTGGGGTCGAGCGGCACGAACACCTCGCGCCGCCTCGTCATGCTGTTATGGAGCGTCAACGTCGGCATGGCGCTTTCTGCGGCGGCGGCCCGGCCAAATCAACAGGCGCGAACGGCCCTCTGCCCGGCGCCGCATTGCCGGCACCCCGGTTCGAGTCTAGGAGTTGCGACCAGTTCTCAACCCTGGACACCCTTTGACCACCCTCGCTCCAACCAAACGGCTGTCCCGCTACGTCTCGGTGTTCGGCCCTGGCCTCGTCGTCATGCTCGCCGACACCGATGTCGGCAGCATCATCACCGCCGGCCAATCCGGGGTTCAGTGGGGCTATCGGCTGCTGTTGCTGCAGCTTGTGCTGGTGCCGATCCTGTTCATGGTGCAGGAGCTGACGGTCCGGCTGGCGATTTTCACCGGCCGCGGCCATGGCGAGCTCATCGCCGAGACGTTCGGCCGGGCCTGGGCCTGGATCTCGGTGCTCGGCCTGACCGTCGCGACCATGGGCGCCTTGATCACCGAGCTATCCGGCGTCGCCGGGGTCGGCGAGCTGTACGGCATCCCGCGCATGCTGAGCCTCGCGCTTGCCGCCGTGGCGTTGCTGGCGGTGGTGCTGACCGGATCGTATCGGCGGGTAGAGCGGGTGGCGATCGCGCTCGGACTGTTCGAGTTCGCTTTCTTTGCTGTCGCTTGGATGGCGAAGCCGAGCCTGGCCGACATCGCGAGCGGAGCCGTCAGCATCCCGTTCGGCAACAAGGACTACGTTTATCTGGCAGCCGCCAACATCGGCGCGGTGATCATGCCGTGGATGGTGTTCTACCAGCAATCCGCGGTCGCCGATAAGGGCCTGCGGCCCGAACACCTGAAAGCGGCTCGTTGGGACACCGCGATGGGTGCCGTCATCACCCAGCTTATCATGGCCGCCGTATTGGTCGCGACCGCCGCCACCATCGGGCAGCAATCCCCCGACGCTACCCTCTCCACCGTCGGCGACCTCAGCCAGGCGCTGACCCCGTTCCTCGGCGACGGCATGGGCCGGCTGGTGTTCAGCCTCGGCGTGCTCGGCGCCGGCATGGTCGCCGCCGTCGTTGCAACGCTGGCGCTGGCCTGGGGCGTCGGCGAGGTCGCCGGCTACCGCCGCTCGCTCGAGCTGCGGCCCACCCAGGCCTCGTGGTTCTACGGCATCTACGCCCTGTGCGTGGTCGGCTGTGCGGTTCTGGTGGCAATCTGGCCGGATCTGGTCGCGCTCAACGTCGGCGTGCAGATCATGAACGCGCTGATGCTGCCGCTGGTGTTGGGCTTCCTGATCGCGCTGGCCGTCCGCGCGCTGCCGCCGGCCTATCGCCTGCGCGGCTGGTACCTCTGGGTGGTGACAGTCGTGGTCGGGATCACCACCGTCCTGGGCGTGTTCGGCGGCTTCTCCGGCGCCGGCCTCCTGTAGCCACCCGGCGTCGGGCCAGCGTCCCTCCGCCCCAGCACCGTCACGTCATGGCCGGACTTGATCCGGCCATCTCGCCCTGGCGTGCCACCCGGTCCGTTGCAGGAAACCTAGTACAGCCGCTCGCGATACGCCGTTTCGATCCGCGCATCCGCGTCCTCGGCGGTCCACCCGGTCTGCTGGTCGGCGATGATCCGGCCCAAAGTGGGGAACGCGCTTCGCTCGACCTGCGCCGCCGGATCCCACAAGCGCGAGCGCTTGAGCGCCTTCGCACAGTGGAAGAAAATCTCCTGCGCTGTGACGACCACGCCCGTCTTCGGCGTCCGGCCATTCACCTCCGACCCGGCCAATGCCGCCGCGTTGGTCATGACCGCTGCCGTCCCATTCACCCGCAGCGTCTCGTCGATCCCGGGCACGAAAAAGATCAGCCCGACCCCGGGGTTGGCGAGGATGTTGGCGAAGCTGTCCACACGGTTGTTGCCCGGCCGATCCGGAAGCAGCAGCCTCGTGTCGTCCAGCACCCGCACGAAGCCTGGCGGGTCGCCCCGGGGGCTCGCATCCACGTTTCCGTCCCGATCAGCGGTCGCGATGACCAGGAACGGCGACAACTCGATGAACCGGCGGCAATGCCGGTCCAGCTTGTAGATCACCTTCTTCTCGGCCATGGCGCTGATCTGGCCGACATGCGCCTGCAGCGCCGCGCGATCCGGGATATCGTTCATATCCGCATCCTGAACCCGCTGCGGCCCCCGGCGCAACGCCTCAAGCCACCGCCACCGGCCGCCGCGCGGTACCGCGGCCGATGAACGCGACCAGCACGCTCGCCACCATGCATAGCACGCCGGCCGCCATGAACGCCGCCACGTAGCTGCCGGTGCCGACCCGGGTCAGCCCGGCCAGCCAGGCAGCACTCGCCGCACCGGCCTGATGCGCCGCCGCGATCCAGCCGAACATGATCGGAGCGTTGCCCTCGCCGAAGCTTTGCGCCGCCAGCCGCACCGTCGGCGGCACCGTCGCGATCCAGTCGAGCCCATAGAACACCGCGAACACCGCAAGCCCGGTATAGCCGACCGTCCCGCTCTCGAGCGCAAATGGCAGGAAAATCAAGCTCAACCCACGCAGCCCGTAGTACCAGGCCAGCAGCATGCGGTTGTCCCAGCGGTCCGACAGCCAGCCCGACAACGTCGTGCCGATCATGTCGAACACCCCCATCGCCGCCAGCAGCCCGGCCGCCGTCACTTCGGGGATGCCCTGATCGACGCAGGCCGGGATCAAATGCGTGCCGATCAGGCCGTTGGTGCTGGCGCCGCACACGAAGAAGCTGCCGGCCAGCAGCCAGAAGTCGCGGTTGTGCACCCCGGCGCCGAGCGCCCCCATCGCCCGCCGTGCCGGGTTCACCGTCGGCGCCACGCGCGGCACGATGGCTGTGCCGCCATAGGGCGGAATGCCGCGGTCGCTCGGCCGGTCCCACAGGAACGCCGCCACCGGCAGGATCATCAGCGCGGCGATGCCGGAGATCGTCAGGCTCACCGCACGCCAGCCGAACGTCTCGGCCAGGTAGGCGAGGAGCGGCAGGAACACCAGCTGCCCGGTCGCGGTGCTGGCTGTCAGCAGGCCCATGACCAGCCCCCGCCGCTGGCTGAACCAGCGCGACGCCACCGTCGACGCCAACACCAGCGCAACCACGCCGCTGCCGCTGCCGACCAGCACGCCCCACAGCAGCACGAGGTGCCAGGTTTGCGTCATCATGGGCGTGAGCGCCACCCCGAACGCCAGCAGCGCCAGCGCGGACCCGACCGTTCGCCGCAGCCCGAACCGTTCCAGCAGCGCCGCGGCGAACGGCCCGATCAAGCCATACAACAAGATGTTGACGGCGACGGCGAAGCTGATGGTCGCTCGCGACCAGCCGAACTCCGCCTCCAACGGCACGATCAGCACGCCCGGCGTGGACCGCGTGCCGGCCGCGACCAGCAGGACGGCAAAGGTGCAGGCGGCAACGATCCAGGCAGGATGCAGGCGTCTCATACGGGGGATCGCTCCAATGCGTGGCGGCACAATAGGCGCATATGCACCTATTCACAAGCGCCCGCCTCGGGGCGCCCGCTGCCCGGTTCCTACCGCCGATGGCGCCGAGCCGGGCGATGCTCGTGCGGCAAAGGCGCCCGGAGCGCCGGCGTGGGCGGCCGATAGAACGCCGCCTTGAGCCGGGTCGCGGCGTAATCCTCCGCGGCCGCCGCCTCTGGCACCTGCGCGCCGAGGCCGAAGAAACCGTGCGTGGTGCCGGGAAACAGCTTCGCGTCGGTCGGCACACCGGCTGCCGACAGCTTCGACGCCAAGGTCTCCCCGCCCGAACGCAGCGGGTCGATCTCCGCCAGCACGATCGTGGTCGGCGGCAGCCGAGCCAGGTCGTTGCGCGCGACGACGTCGATGCGCGGATCATCGAGATGGTGCTTGGCGTAGGTCCACTGCGCCCAATCCACCGTCGCGCGCGACAGCGGTCGGCTGCGGCCGCTCTCGCTCATGCTGGGCGTGTTGAGCTCGGTCCCGACGACCGGCGTGATCAGCAGCAGGTGGTCCGGCGCCGGCGTCGGCGACCCGGCATCGGCGCGGTCCCGCGCAAGCAGCGCCGTGCTGATCGCCAAGTCGGCGCCGGCGCCCTCGCCGGCCAAGGCAACACGGGTCGGATCGGCTCCCCACTCGCGCAGGTGCGCGCGCGCCCATTGGTACAGCGCGAATGCGTCGTCATGCGCCGCGGGGAACGTCGCTTCCGGCGCCAGGCGGGTTCGCAGGCTTACGACCACCCACCCGGTTCGCGCCGACAACTCCCGCGCCGTCTCGTCGTAGGTGTCGAGCGTGCCCGTCACCCAGGTGCCGCCTACGAAATACAGGATCACCGGAGTGTCCTTCGCCAGCGCCGGCCGATACAGCCGCGCCACGAGCGGGCCCTCGGCACCGCTCCCGACTACCTGCTGAAGCTGCGGCACGTCGGTGCTGCTGGCCGGCAACCCCTGCACGTTCGGGATGGCCCGTGCCGCATCGGTCAGGCTGGGCACGTCACGCGCTTGGTCGAGCGGCAAGTCGGACGGCTCGCCCGCATGCATCGCCTGCCGCTCCTGCAGCACGAGCGTCATCGCCGGGCTGGGCTGGTAAGGTGTGCGTCCCTGGGGCGGGCCGCCTGCGCAGGCGGGTAGCAGGCTGAGCAGCAGCAGAGGAGCAAGGCGGCGCATGCAATCGTCCCGGAAACGATGAGGGTGCAAACTGCCCGCCTCGGCGACAATGAACAAGCCCGCCGACTGCAACGGAGGTCACATGCCCCGCCTCGGAGCCGCCCTGCTTTGCTTGTTGCTGCTCAACGCCTGCCCCGGCGCGGCCGCCAGCTTGTACCAGGGATCGGTGATCGTTACAGGAATGGACCTGCGCTCACGCCCCGAAGGCTTTGCGCGCGCACTGCGTCAGGTGCTGACCAAGCTGTCCGGCAACCCCGCTTGGCTCGACGACGATCGGGTGACCGGCGCAGCCGCCGCCCCGCTGGTCTCGAACTTCGCATACCTGGACCGCGAGTCGACCATCCCGAAACACGATGAGCAAGGATCCCGTGACCGGCCCTACGACCTCCTCGTTCGCTTCGACCGGGCCGCGACCGAAAACCTACTTCACGGTTGGGGCGACCACCTTTGGTCCGCCGACCGTCCCGTAATTGCTGTCGACCTCGAGGTCGTCACGCGCTCCGGCGACCAGTTTCCGATCCGCGCCGACACTGATAGCGACGAGCCTATGCGCGGAGCGCTGCTTGCCGCGTCCGAGCGCTTTGGTCTCGAGGTGGCGATTCCCGCCACCGTGGAACCAGCGCCGAAGCTTGCCGATTCGCCACGACTGACCGGCCGGCTGAGATGGGACGATATAGGCAGCGGCTGGGATGGAGCCTGGACGCTGAGCTGGGGATCTCGCGAGGTGCAGTATGCGACCCGAAGCGACAGCTTCGACCAAGCGTTCCGGGCGGCCATCGGCGGCGCAACGAGCGCGATGTCGGGGCACTGAACCAAGCTGGACCGGCCACTGCCGCGTTCCCGACCGGTCTTAACCTTTGCTTAGTGATCAGGTCGCATTATGCGACCATGATCACGCGGCGGAACAGCTTACATGCGGGCGGGGGGCGGCGTCGGCATCGGATCGCCGTCGGGCGGCACCTCGAGCGGGGGAACGTCGTCCGGCATCGGATCCTGGATCGGCACCGGGCTCGGCTGCGGCATGGGATCGGGCATCTGCATGAACTGGTTCATGCTGACACAACGGGGCATTGCGGTCCGGGATGCCTGCACGGACGAAAAAAGCCGGAACTTTCGTTCCGGCTTCTACCGCATCGTGACAGACGGGCCGTCGCGTTAGACGAAGTTGCTCGAGCTCAGGTTGGTAACGCCCGAGAAGGTGACCTTGGTGCCGTCCGACAGCGTGACGACGGCGCCGGGCTGATTTGGCAGTCCATTGTTGCCGACCGCGGTCGCGACGGCGTTGTTCGCCTCACCCGCATTGTAGCCCAGCAGCTGCACGCGATCGCCTTCGGCCGGCCGGAACCCGACGACGAGGAGGTTGGCGCCCGCCTTGCCGCTGGTGATCTGGAACGTGTCGGCCCCGGCGCCACCTTTAAGCGTTTCGTTGCCGGTCGCCGCGGCGATCGTCGTCGCACCCGTGCCAGCCGAGTTCACGCCGCCAGCCACCAGCAGATCGCCGTCGCCGCCGGCGACCAGCGTGCTGGCAACGTTCGATACGCCGCCGACGAGCACGTTATGCCCGCTCGAGCCACCCTGGATCGAACCGCCGCCCGCGCCGGCGAAGACCGTTGCACTTCCGGTGCCGCCCACGGTGGACACGGAGCCGGAGCTTCCCGCGCCATTGAAGATGTAGCTCTTGGTGCCCTCGATGATCAGCGCCCGGCCGGACCCACCGATGATGGTGTCGGTCCCTTGGCCGGTGCCGCCCGTCACGGTTATATTGCTGGCGTTGGCGAAGATCAGGTCGCTGGCCAGCGTCCCGACGCCGCCGGTGCCGATCAGGTCGTTGCCGGAACCCGCGCTGATCGTGTTCACGCCGGAGAACGAGGTGACGGTATCCCGGCCGGCGCCCAGATAGATGGCGAAGTTGCCGCCGCCCGCCGCGGGAACGCCGATCAAGTCGTTCCCGTCGCCGGCCACGACGATCCCCGAGCCGCCGCCGGAGAAGTAGGTCGTATTGGTGTTGTCGATCAGCACCTGCTGGTTTTGACTGCCCGCGCCGACCACGGTCGTGGTGCCGCCGCCCTGATTGACGACAAACGAGCTGACGGCGACCGCCAAGTTGGTTTGCTGACCCGGGTTATTGATCGTCGCCAGGCCCGAACCGGTGGTCGGATTGATGCCCGGCGTCGTCGCATGCAGCGTGCCGGCAGTGAGCTGGGCGCTGATGGCGCTCGTGACACTTGCGGAGATCGCACTCGAATCGTTCGAGCCCTCATTGAACGTTATAGTAGTGCCGCCGCCTGAAATAGTCGCCATCGGAAAACCCCCGGTCTGGTTAAGCTCAGCCCCGCTCAAGCCGAAACGGCGCTGTTGCCGGACAACAAGAACTCGTCCTGTGCTGCGCAACATAGCTGAAGCGCCGGCACTCTGTAAATCATTCGACCAATCGTTGCACGATGACGCGCAACGCTCGAATGACATAAACTCGATACCGAATCCGTTCGGTTGAAGCAAGCACGATCACCGGCGCAGCCAATTCGACGTAAGAACGCGATTTACGGTTGACGGTCCGGGTGTAGGAAAATTAGCCTTCGTGTGTGAACAAAAACGGAACACGCGCGATGCCGCCGAATCTCGCCTCAGCCGTCCACCAGACCAGGCCGCCTGCCCCCATCGTTTATCGCGTGTGCGGCCGGCCCGGACATAATGACCGGCCGCCGCTGCCCGCCGGGCACCCCATCTCGTGGCAGCTGCTCACCAACGGCACCAGCTTGGAAGGCGCGCGCTACCCGTTCCCCGTCTTCAACCTGAACTCCGGTTAGGATCCCTGTCTCAGTGGCCGCACGGTCACACATCGCGACCATTTTCGCGGGCCGCGCTAATCTTGACCAAACCGAACCGTCGTTGAAGCAAGGTGACGATGTCAGTACGTAATGAGTCCGCCAATCCTGGCTACTTGGTTGACAGTATATTTGTCATGAATCGTTTGGAGGAAGCCGGACGAACGCTGCTGGCGTTGCCGAATACGGGACCGAGCACCCAACTCGTTCAGAGCGGCCTCGAGTGGGTCCGCGACGCATCCGAGCAATTCGCGCCGCACCGGGCGCGCTTGCGTCCCGCTATTCCGGACGCCGCCTGCATCAGCCGGATGGATCAGGCACTGGCCTGGATACCGCTCATTCCGGCGGACAAGTACGTGCTGCGCCGGGTGGTCGGCGCGCGCAGCCTGGTCAACCCCATGACAGGACGTCACCTTTATACGTGGCGGCGGGTCGCCCTCGGCATCGGCGCCGACCATAAAGCGGTGCAGCGCTGGCATCGCCAGGGCATCGACATCATCGTCGCCCGGCTGCTCGACGCCCCGGCGGCCGCCCCGCTCAGGGACGCACGGACAATCCAGTATGCCGCAGCCGCCCCGTCATGACCGCCGCCCCCGTGGCCGACAGGATCAGCGCAGCGACCCAACGGCCCTGGTCCTGCGGCCCGGCATCCCCGACCAGCAGGAAGAACACCACGGCCACCGCCACGATCGCCCCGCGGGCGCGTCCGCCGCGACGCGCCACCGCGAGGGCAAGGCCGAGGAAGGTCACGAACAACCCGATCGAGAGCGCCCGCACCGCGTCGCGCGCCGTGGCCGAAAGCTGCGCCACCGCTTCGCCGATGCGCCAGAACGCCACATGGACGGCGTCGAGCAGTCGGAACATGAACTGATCGGGCCCGACCAGGAACACCAGAGCCGCCAGCGCCAAGCCGGCCACCCAGGCCACCAGCACGGGATCGCGTCGCGTCATTAAGCCGAACCCCCGAGAAAACCGCCGGCCGCTGCCGGCCCTCCCATAATCGGCACGGCGCCGGCCGGAAACAACCCGCCTACTCCTTCACCGCCCCGGTCAGCGAGCTGACGTAGTACTCGACGAAGAACGAATACAGCAGCGCCACCGGGATCGACCCGAACAGCGCGCCCGCCATCAACGACCCCCACTGATAATCGTCGCCCTGCACCAACTGCGTCAGCACCGCGACCGGCACCGTCTTCTTCTCCGACGATTGAATGAACGCCAGCGCGTAAATGAACTCGTTCCACGACAGCGTGAAGGCAAAGATGCCGGCACTGATCAGCCCCGGCACGGCAAGCGGCAGCGTGATCCGGCGCAGGATCTGCAACCGGGTGGCGCCATCGATCAGCGCACACTCCTCGAGCTCGTACGGGATCGACTTGAAATAGCCGATCAGCAGCCAGGTGCAGAACGGGATCAGGAACGTGGGATAGGTCAGGATCAGCGCCCACGGCGTATCGAACAGCCCGAGCTTGAACACCATCGTCGCCAGCGGGATGAACAGGATCGACGGCGGCACCAGGTAGGCCAGGTAGATCGCCAGCCCCACCCAGTTGCTGCCGCGGAAGCGCAGCCGCTGGATCGCATACGCCGCCAGCACGCTGGCGAAGATGCTGATGCACGTCGCCGCAGCCGCGATCCCCATCGTCGTCATCAGCCACTGCGGATAGTCCGTGTCGAACAGCAGCTTCTTGACGTTCTGCAGCGTCGGCGAGCGCACCCAGAACGGGTTGAACTCCTTGTAGTTGTACAGCTCGTTGTTCGGTTTGAACGTCGTCACCGCCATCCAGTAAAACGGGAACAGCAGCACCAGCACGAACGTCGCGAGCGGGATATACAGCGTCACCACCCGCCGCGGGATGCTGTCCCAGTTCATCGCCCCCTGTCGCTCGGGATTGCTGTTCGGGGCGACCGTGGCTTCAGTGGCGGCGCTCATCTCAATCGTTCCCCTCGCCTTGCTGCCACTTGCGCCGGGCCAGGCCGAAATAGCTGCACAGCGTCGCCGCCACCAGGAACGGGATCATCGCCACCGCGATCGCCGCCCCCTCGCCGAGTTGCCCGCCGGGAATGCCGCGCTGGAAGGCAAGCGTGGCCATGAGATGCGTCGAGTTCACCGGACCGCCGCGGGTGATCGCGTAGACCAGCTGGAAATCGGTAAAGGTGAACAGCACCGAAAACGTCAGCACCACCGACAGCACCGGCATCAGCATCGGCAGGGTGACGTTGACGAACCGCTGCCACGGCGTGGCGCCGTCCAGCATCGCCGCCTCGTACAAGGATGGCGAGATCGTCTGCAGCCCGGCCAGCAGGCTGATGGCGACGAACGGGATGCCGCGCCAGATGTTCGCCGCGATCAGGCTGAGTCTTGCATGCCAGGGGGTACCGAGGAAATCGATGTTGCCGTCGATCACGCCCATGCTTTTCAGCACGTACGAGACGATGGAGAACTGCGGGTCGTAGATCCACCAGAACGCGATCGCCGACAACACCGTCGGCACGATCCACGGGACCAGCACGATCGCCCGGATCAGCGACTTGAACGGGATGTTGTTGTTCAGCAGCAGCGCCAACCAAAGGCCCAACCCGAATTTCCCGACCGTCGCCACCGCCGTGTAGAACAGCGTGTTGGTGACGCTGAGCCAGAAAATGCGGTCGTCCCACAGGCTTTGGAAGTTCTCCAGCCCGACCCACACGCCGGCTCGGCCGATCTTGGTATCGGTGAACGCCAGGTAAATGCCGAGCCCCAGCGGGTAGGTCAGGAACACCAGCAGCAACGCCAGCGCCGGGAACAGGCACAGCGCCGCCAGGAAGCCGCGGTGATCGAACAGCCGGATCAACCAGGTGTCGCCGGGCGGCGACCACCGCCACGCATGGGTCGCATGTGCGGGCGCTCCTCCCGCTACGGCAACGTTCTCACCCATGTTTCCCCCAAAGCTGCCACGACCGACCGGCGCCCGGTGGCGCTTCTTGCCAAAAAATACACAAGCCGCACCGCTCACGCCAGCGACAACACTCCGTTCACGTCCCCTCGATCAGCATGTGTACGCCGGCATTCGTGCGTAACTGGATCGTGGGCGCGCTTTTGCGTTCGGCCCCAGGGATAAACTCGTGCGATTGAAACCCTTTCCGCTGCTCGTTGTCGCAGCCGTCCTGGTCGGCGGCGGATACGGCGCGTGGCGCTACACCGCGTCCCATGAAGCCAAGCCGCCCGCCGCGGCGCCGGACGTTCCCGTGACGACCGCCGCTGCAAAGCTGGACGAGTTGCCGATCTACCTGCGCGGCATCGGCACCGTTCAGGCGCTGAACGCGGTCGAAATCCACCCACAGGTCGGCGGCGTCCTGATCGACGAGCCGGTCAAGGAAGGGCAGGAGGTGAAGGCGGGCGACGTGGTCGCAGTGATCGACCCGCGTCCGCTCAAGGCGGCGCTGGACCGGGCGCAAGCGCAGCGCGTGCAGGACCAGGCCAACCTCGACAACGCCCGGCTCGACGCCAACCGCTACGAACAGCTTGCCACCAAGGACTTCGCGTCCCGCCAGCAGCTCGACACCCAGAAATCGACCGTGTCCCGCTATGAAGGCGTGGTCGCCGCCGACGATGCCTCCATCGAGGAAGCCAAGATCAACCTCGGCTACGCGGTCGTGAAATCCCCGCTCGACGGCCGGGTCAGCTTGCGCCGGGTCGATCCCGGCAACCTGATCGGAGCCAACGGCACTGGCCCCGGCATCCTCTCGATCGCCCAGGTGCATCCCATCAGCGTGGTGTTCACCCTGCCCGAGACCGACCTGCAGCGGGTGCGCGACGCCATGGCCCGCGGCAAGCTGCCGGTCCTGGCTGACACCACCGACGGCGCCAGCCAGCTTGCCCAGGGCGAGCTGCTCACCCCCGATAACGCCATCAACACCTCGACCGGCACGATGCAGTTCAAGGCCATCTTCGCCAACCGGGACGACCGCCTGACCCCGGGCCAGTTCGTGTCCGCCCGCTTGCAGGTGGACGTCGCCAAAGGCGTGGCGATCCCGCACGTCGCCGTGCAGCATAGCCAGGACGGTCTGTTCGTGTTCGCGGTCAAGCCCGACAAGACCGCCGAGCGACGCGACATAAAGGTCCTGTACGACAATGGCGTCGACACCGTGGTCAAGGACGGCGTCGCCGATGGCGAGCAGGTCGTGACAGCCGGGCAGAGCCGGATCGGCCCCGGCACCCACTTGGCACTCGGCCACGCCGATGATCCCGGGGCGACGCCCACCAACCAGAGTGCCAGTCGATGAACCTGTCTCGCCCGTTCATCAGCAAGCCGATCGCCACCTCGCTGATGATCGCGGCGATCGTGCTGGCCGGCATCGCCGCTTACCCGTTCCTGCCGGTCGCGCCGTTGCCGGCGGTTGAGTTCCCCACCATCAGCGTTACCGGCCAATACCCCGGCGCCAGCCCGGCGACGATGGCGACCGCCGTGGCGACCCCGCTCGAGACGCAGTTCGGCCAGATCCCCGGCCTCGCGCAGATGACCTCGGTCAACGTGCTCGGCAACAGCCAGATCACGTTGCAGTTCGACCTGAGCCGCAACATCGACGGCGCGGCAACCGACGTTCTGGAAGCCATCAACGCCGCCGGCGGTCAGTTGCCGAAGGACATCCCCAACCCGCCGACGCTGCGCAAAACCAACCCGGCCGACGCCCCCATCCTGATCCTGGCCGCACGCTCCGAACTCGATGCCGCTCACCGACGTCGACCAGGCCGCCGAGAACATCGTCGCGCAGCAGTTGAGCCAGGTCTCCGGCGTGTCCCAGGTCCTGGTCGGCGGCCAGCAGACCCCCGCCATCCGCGTCCAAGTCGACCCGGCCAAGCTCGCCGGCCTCGGCCTGACGCTTGAGGACGTGCGCACGGTGCTCGCCAACTCGACCGCCAACGCGCCGAAGGGCACCATCGACGGCAAGCACCAATCCTACACCGTCTACTCCAACGACCAGCGCATGACCGCGCAGGAGTACAACGACACCATCATCAACTATCGCGACGGCGGCGCCGTGCGGGTCCGTGACATCGGCAACGCAGTCTCCGGCCCGCAGAACCGCGAACTGACCGCCTGGCAGGACAACAAGCCCGCGGTCCTGCTGCTGGTGTTCAAGCAGCCCGGCGCCAACGTCATCGAGACCGTCAACGCCGTGCAGGCCAAGCTGCCGGCGCTGCTCAAGAACATCCCGCCCGACATCAAGGTGGACGTCGTCAGCGACCGTACGCAAACGATCCGCGCCTCCGTCAGCGACGTCCAGTTCACCCTCGCGATGTCGATCTGCCTGGTCGTCTCGGTGATCTTCGTGTTCCTCCGCAACGCCTGGGCGACCATCATCCCCAGCGTCACCATCCCCGTGGCGCTGCTCGGCACGCTGGGCGTGATGTTCGTTTGCGGCTTCAGCCTCGACAATTTGAGCTTGATGGGACTCACGATCGCCGTCGGCTTCGTTGTCGACGACGCCATCGTCATGCTGGAGAACATCGTCCGCCACGTCGAAGAAGGCGAAACGCCGATGCAAGCGGCGATCAAGGGCGCCGGCGAGATCGGCTTCACCATCCTCAGCATCAGCATCAGCTTGGTCGCGGTGTTCATCCCGTTGCTGCTGATGGGCGGCATCATCGGCCGGCTGTTCCGCGAGTTCGCGGTCACGGTCTCCATCACCATCGCCGTCTCGTGCCTGGCGTCGCTCACGCTCACGCCGATGATGGCGTCGCGCTTTCTGACGGCGGAGAAGAAGGAGCACGGCCGCTTCTACAAGTTCGTGGAAAACATCTTCGATGCCATCCTGGGCTTCTACGAACGCACCCTCGACGTGGCGCTCCGCTTCCGCTTCGTCACCCTGATGGTGTTCTTCGCCACCCTCGTTCTCACCGGCGTGCTTTACACGCTGATCCCTAAAGGGTTCTTCCCCAGCCAGGACACCGGCATCATCATCGGCATCACCGATGCGGCGCAGGACGTCAGCTTCGAGCAGATGACCATCCTCCAGAAGCGGGTGAACCAGATCGTCGGCGAGGACCCGGCCGTCGCCGGCGTCACCAGTTCGATCGGCGCCGGCAGCGGCGGCCAGACCGCCAATAACGGCCGCATCTACATCTCGCTGAAACCCTGGAGCGAGCGTGACGTGGACGCCCGCGGGATCATCGCCCGCATCAACAAGCGCATGCAGGACGTGCAAGGCATCCGCTTCTTCATGCAGCCGGCGCAGGACGTGCGCGTCGGCGGCCGTCTGTCGCGCACCGAGTACCAGTACACCCTGTCGGACCCCAATGCGGCCGAGCTGAACCAGTGGGCGCCGAAGATCCTCGACAAGCTCAAGACCTTGCCGCAGCTCGCCGACGTCACCTCAGACGCGGCCGGCGCCGGCCTGACCGCCACGCTCACCTACGACAAGGACGCCGCCGCCCGCTACGGCATCCAGCCGGGCACGATCGACGCGACCCTGAACGACGCCTTCGGCCAGCGCCAGGTCGCGCAGTACTTCACCGACCTCAAGGCCTATTACGTCATCCTCGAGGTCACGCCGAACCAGCAGGGCGACCTCAACACGCTGCAGCAGCTCTATGTCCGCTCCGGCAGCGGCCAGCCGGTACCGCTGAGCACCTTCGTCCGTATCGACACGGCGCCGGTGCAGCCGCTGGTCGTCAACCACCAGAGCCAGTTCCCGGCGGTGACGATCTCCTACAACCTCAAAGCCGGCTCCTCGCTGGGCGACAGCGTGACCGCGATCCAGGCGGCGCAAGCCGAGCTCGGGCGTGCCCGCCACCGTGCAAGGCCAGTTCCAAGGCACCGCGCAAGCCTTCCAGGCCTCGCTCAGCAGCCAGCCGGCGCTCATCGCCGCCGCGCTGGTGGCCGTCTACATCATCCTCGGCATCCTGTACGAGAGCTACATCCTGCCGCTGACGATCCTGTCCACGCTGCCCTCGGCCGGCGTCGGCGCGCTGCTCATGCTGTTGGCGTTCGGCTACGACCTGACGGTGATCGGCATCGTCGGCATCATCCTGCTGATCGGCATCGTGAAGAAGAACGGCATCATGCTGGTCGACGTCGCGATCCACCTCGAGCGCAACGAGGGGGTGGCGCCGTTGGACGCCATCCGCCGCGCCTGCCTGCTGCGGTTCCGGCCGATCCTGATGACCACGATGGCTGCGCTGCTGTCCGGCCTGCCGCTGATGCTGGAAGGAGGCGCCGGGTCGGAGCTGCGCAAGCCGCTCGGCTTCGCGATGGTCGGCGGCTTGGCGCTCAGCCAGGTTCTGACGCTTTACACGACACCGGTGATTTACCTCTACCTCGACAAGCTGCAGACCTGGCTGGTGCCCGCCAAGAAGAAGCAGATGCCGCGGCTGGCGGGCGCGCTCAACAGCGGGGAGCCGGAGACGGCGCCGAGCCGGGCCTGAACCGGGGAGTCAGACCGGCTCCAACCCCTTTGCCGCGATCAGCTCGCGCGCCGACGCGATCGCCTGCAGAAAGGCGTCGGCCTGCGCGGCCGGATCGGCGCCGGCGAGCACGCCGCCCGTGAACACGCTGTCACCGCCGAACGCGGCCGGGATCCGGCCGACGATCTCGACGCCCGGCACCACCATCAGCTCGCTGACCTGCTGCAAGGCGAGTTCCACCTGCGCCGCTCGCCGCCAATTCCGCGGTGTAACCGGTTTCGATCACCGTCGCCTTTGCCGCGATGGCGTCGGCGATGCCGAGCCGCGAGAACAGCGCCGCAAGGAACAGCCCGCTTGCCCCCTGCCGCGACAGGCCGACCGAGCCGGCTCCCAGCAACGCGGCCACGAATGCGTCCGGGGTGGAGATGTCAGGCTGTCGGTGCGCCCTGCCGCACCGCGACGCCGACAAACGAGCGGGCCAGATCGAGGCTGCTGTCTGTGCGCACCCGGCCCTCGGCCACCAGTGCCGCCATTCCGTCGGCGGTCAGGATGGCCGCATCGGCCGCCTCGCCGCTACGAAGCCGCGGCATGAGCACCGCGGTCGGCAGAAACGTCGCCTCGACCCGCACGCGGTGCCGGGCCTCGAACACCGGCGCGAGTTCGGCGACGACCCCGGACAAGGCAAGCGTGCAGAGCAGGCGCAGCGGAGGTGAAGCCATGCTCGACCATGCGGGAGGCGCCCAAGTGGCGCAAGCAACCTTAGCCGGTGGCGGCAACCCGGATGAGTTGCCGATCCAACGACACAAGCGGGACCCGCAAATGGCGCGACAGCCACAGATAGCTGGCGTCGTACGCCGTTAGCCCGGTCGCCTCCGCAAGCGGCACCACCTCGTCGGTGTTGACCGGGTGCTCATCGACCGCGAACAAGTGCCGTGCCGCATAGGTGGCCAGGATCGCCTCCCGCTGCTCCGGCCGCCGCCGCAGCACCTTCCAGCACACATTGGCCAATTCGTATTCGAGCAAGGTAGGCGCCGCGAGCCGGTCGGTTCCAACGGCCTGCAACACCGTCTCGGCATCTGGCTCCCCGAACAGCAGCGCCGCGAATGCCGATGCGTCGATGACCTTAACGGTCACGATCCTCGCGCACCATCGCGGTCGAACTCGGCGGGCATCCGGAACCCGAGCGCTCTCACCGACGCATACGTTTCGGCAACCGAGCGCCGGACCGGTGTTTCTTCGGCCGCGCGTTCGATGATCGCCATCAGCTCGCCCTGCAATGAGCGATGGTTGCGGATGGCACGCTCCTTCAAGCGTTCGACGATAGGATCGGGCGCGTTCTTGATCGACAATGTAACCGCCATAGCTCCAATCCGACTCCAATATGGAGGCGATATGGCGGTATCCGTCTCGGCGTGCAAGCCCGATCCAGTTCGAAATGACCCACGATGCCGAGACGGCATCCCATTCCCAAGAGGCCGGCCGATGGACGCTCTGCGAACCTACCGCCAAAAACGCGACTTCAAGCGCACGACCGAACCCGAAGGCGCCGCGCACGCGGCCGACACCCACCTGTTTGTCGTCCAGAAGCACGACGCCACCCGCCTGCACTACGATCTCAGGCTCGAGCTGGGCGGCGTCCTCAAATCCTGGGCCGTCACGCGCGGTCCAAGCCTCGACCCCAAGGAAAGGCGGCTCGCGGTCGAAACCGAGGACCATCCGGTCGATTACGCCAACTTCGAAGGGGTGATCGGCAAGGGCAATTACGGCGCTGGCACCGTGATCCTATGGGACCAGGGTACTTGGGCGCCGCTGCTGCCGGACAGCGACCCGGCCGCCGACCTTGCCCGCGGCGAGCTGAAATTCCGCGTCGACGCGCATCGCATGACCGGCGCATGGGTGCTGATCCGGATGAAGCCGCGGCCAGGCGACAAGCACCCGAACTGGCTGCTGATCAAGGAGAAGGACGCCGATGCCCGGCCCGGCACCGGCGCCGCCTTGCTGGAAGCCGACACCAGCATCACCACCGGACGCACGGTCGACCAGGTCACGGCCGGGCTCGAGGTGGTCAAGGCTAGACCCGTCCCGGCCCGCGGCGGCGCCGCCCGCCGCGGCAAAATTTCGGCCAAAGCCGGCGTCGACTTCATCCCGCCCCAGCTTTGCACCCCGGTGGACCGCGCGCCCTCCGGACCGGACTGGCTGCACGAGCTGAAGCTCGATGGCTATCGCATGCAGGCGCATGTCGCCGGCGGTGCCGCCCGCCTGCTCACGCGCAGCGGCCTCGACTGGACCGACCGGTTCCGCGGCGCCGCCCGCAGCCTGGCGCGCTTGCCCGATTGCATCGTGGATGGCGAGTTGTGCGCCCTCGACAGCGAGGACCGCCCCGACTTCGCCGCCCTGCAAGCCGCAATCGAGCGAGGCGCCACCGGCGCCCTGGTCTTCTACGCCTTCGACCTCCTGCTCAGGGGTGAGCAGGATCTACGCCCGTTGCCGCTCGCCGAACGCAAGCAGGCGCTCGCCATCCTGCTCGACCCGGCGCCGGCCGGGGTCCGCTACCTCGAGCATTTCGCGGCCGCGGGCAGCGCCGTGCTGCAGTCCGCCTGCCAGCTCGGCCTGGAAGGAATCGTGTCGAAGAAGGCCGGCGCCCCCTACACCTCCGGCCGCGGCCCGGCTTGGCTCAAGACCAAGTGCCGCGGCCGCGACGAGTTCGTCATCGGCGGCTGGAGCCAGGGCGCACAAGGCCGCCTGGTGCTCCTGGTCGGCGCCCAACGGGATGGACAACTCGTTTATCTCGGCCGGGTCGGCTCCGGCATCGGTGGGGCCGCGGCGGACACCTTGGGGCGCGCCTTGAAGGCCGAGGCGGCAACCAAAAGCCCGTTCAGCACGGCCCCGAAGGACGCGGAAGGATGGACCAGACCGGTGCTGGTCGCCGAGGTGGAGTACCGAGGGTTTCACCGGCGACGGCAAGATCCGCCAAGGCAGCTACAAGGGCCTCCGCGAGGACAAGCCGGCCGATGAGGTCACGGCGCCCGCGCCTCCCGCCACCCTACCCGCACCCAAGCGGGCCCCTGCTTCCCCGATCATCGTGCAGGCCAGGGTGCCGGGCCTGACCCACCCGAACAAGCTGCTATGGCCGGCCGACGGCATTACCAAGCAGGACCTCGCGGACTACTATGCCGCCATTGCCCCGCGCCTGTTGTCTTATATAGAGGGCCGCGCAATTTCGATCATGCGAGCGCCGGACGGGATCGATGGCGAGCACTTCTTCCAGCGTCACGCCATGCGCGGTCAATCGGCACTCATCCACCAGGTCAAGGTCCGCACCGAGAAGCAGCCCTACCTCATGATCGACACGGCCGCCGGCCTGGCCGCGCTGGCGCAGATTGCCGCCCTCGAACTGCATCCCTGGGGCGCTCCGGTCGAGGACATCGAACGGCCCGACCGCTTGGTATTCGACCTCGACCCGGCGCCGGACGTGCCGTTCGCCCGGGTGGTCGAGGCGGCCAAAACCGTTCGCGACCGCCTGGCCGGGTATGGGCTGACCGGGTTCTGCAAGACGACCGGCGGCAAGGGGCTGCACGTCGTCGTGCCGCTCGTCCCCCGCGCCGAATGGCCCGAAGCCAAGGCGTTCGCCAAGGCACTGTGCGAACGGATGTCCACCGACGAGCCGCTCGCCTACGTGCCGGTGATGGCCAAGAAGGCCCGCACCGGCAAGATCTTCCTCGACTACCTGCGCAACGACCGCACCAGCACCGCCGTTGCTGCCTGGTCCCCCCGCGCCCGCCCCGGCGCGCCGGTTTCGCTTCCGGTCGCCTGGACGCAAGTCACCGCCAAGCTCAATCCGGCCGCCTACACGATCCGTACCGCACCCGCGCTGCTGAAGAAGAAAGACCCGTGGGAGGGCTGGACGGAGGCCGCCAAGCCGCTCCCCGCAAGCTCCTAGCGGTAGTAGCGTTTCGCCCGCCGTTCGGCCTCCTTGGCCGCCTCCTCCGGCGTGCTGGCGCCGGTGGCCGCCGCGGCAACCATGTCCACCACCACGTAATCCGCCACCACCGCGCCGGACGCTTCGGTGATCGCGCCCGGATAGGCCAGCCAGCGGCTGTCGGCCATGGTGTCCTTATAGACCGCGACCTTCGGGTCATTGGTCCACACCGCGCTGCTTTCATAGGCTTTCAACGGCTGGCCCCAATAGCCGAAGCTGTCCGTCAGCCAGTGGTCGTATTGCGGCGCCTCCATCATGTAGGTCAGGTACGCCTTGGCCGCATTCGGCGCCTTGGTGTGCTTAAAGATCATCGCATTGATCGCGTTGGCCGACTCCGCGCTCTTGCCCGACGGCCCGATCGGCATCCGGGCATGGTTCATGTCGGCGGCAATCTTCTGCAGCAACTCGTCCTTGCTGTTGCGCGCCGAGAAGTAGAGCGACACGCCGTTCTGCGTCGCCGCGAGCTCACCGGACAGCATGGCCTTGTTGTTGCTCGGGTCGAGCCAGGAGTTCGTCCCGGGAATCAAGGTCGGATACAGCGCCTTGACATATTTCAGCGCCTCGATCGTCTCCTTCGAGTTGACGACCACCTTCCCGTTCTCGTCGATCAGGTTGCCGCCGAACGCCCACATCAGCCAGTAGCAGAACGCATTCGCGTCGCCCACCGCATGGCCCAGCGCGAAGCCGGCCGGATGACCCGACTTCTGCAGCTTGCGGCACATGTCGAGCAGGCCGTCGGTCGTCTTCGGGAACTCGTCGAACCCGACCTCCTTCAGCCAGCTGATCCGGTACACCGCCGGGCCGCCGCTGGCGCCCATCGGGATCGCGATCCATTCGTTGGTCTTGTACTTCTTGCCGTACCGCTCGGCCAGCGGATACCAGCCGCCGTACTTCTTGCCGAGGTAGTCGGCGATGTCGGTGAGGTCGAGCAGCTTGTCCGAATAAAGGTGCGGGTCGTCGGTCCAGCCCACCACGACGTCCGGCCCGGCCCCCGTGTTGGCCGTCACCGCCGTCTGCGGCCGCAGGTCCTCCCAGCCGGAGTAGTCCACCTTCACGGTGCACCCGGTCATCTCGGTGAACTTCTTGGTGTTCTCGTTCCAGATCCGCTCGTCCGGGTCGACGAACTTGGCCGGGCGCAGCACGCGCAGCGCGGCCCCCTTCTCGATGGGCAGGTTCGGCGCCGCCACATCGGCCATCGGGATCGCCGCCCGCGCCCCGGTTCCGATCAGCCCGGACGCGGCGGCCGCCCCCACTCCCAGTCCGAGCTGGCGACGGTTCAAATCAAGCATTGTTCGTGTTTCCCCCTTGGATTAGTCGAGTGCGTTCAGGCGACCAGGCGCTGGCCGGTTTCACCGTCGAACAGATGCACCAGCGCCGGGTCGGCGGTGACCGAGATCGGCTCACCGGGTGCTGCAGCCACGCGCTCGCGGAACGCGCCCATCACCGGCAGCGGCCCGAGCCGGCCATGCACCTGCGTCTCCGACCCGGTCGGCTCCACAACCTGAACCATCAGCTTCACGCCCTGATCATGCAGCCGCAGATGTTCCGGCCGGACGCCGTAGATCGCCGGGCGGCCGTTCTGGTTGGCGCCGTTGGCCGGCAGCGGCCACAAGGAGCCGCCTTCCGCCCGGAACCCGCCGGCCTCGACCAGGCCGGGGATGAAGTTCATCGCCGGGCTGCCGATGAACCCGGCCACGAACTGGTTGGCCGGCCGGTCGTACAGCTCCAGCGGGCTGCCGATCTGCTCCACCCGGCCGCCATTCATCACCACGATCTTGTCGGCCATCGTCATGGCCTCGATCTGGTCGTGCGTCACATAGATC
The DNA here is from genome assembly GCA_963792675.1 of uncultured Alphaproteobacteria bacterium. Classification (GTDB taxonomy): domain Bacteria; phylum Pseudomonadota; class Alphaproteobacteria; order Acetobacterales; family Acetobacteraceae; genus JBBROS01. The sequence goes on along the minus strand of CAWBWT010000002.1, from coordinate 703,848 downwards.
GTCGTCGTCTTGAGCCGCTGGTGCAGGTCCTTCAGCTCGGCCCGCATGCCGACCCGCAGCTTCGCATCGAGGTTGCTGAGCGGCTCGTCGAACAGGAACACTTGCGGGTCGCGCACGATCGCCCGACCCATCGCCACCCGCTGCCGCTGCCCGCCGCTGAGTTGCCGCGGATAGCGGTCCAGCAACGCACCAAGCCCCAGGATCCCCGCCGCCCGGTTCACCCGCTCGTCCATCGCCGCTTGCGGCGCCTTCGCAAGCTTCAGGCTGAACGCCATGTTGTCCCGCACCGTCATATGCGGATACAGCGCGTAATTCTGGAACACCATCGCGATGTCGCGCTGCTTCGGCGGCACCTTGTTGACCACCCGGCCGCCGATCGCGATCTCGCCTTGGTCGATCTCCTCGAGCCCGGCCAGCATCCGCAGCAGCGTGCTCTTGCCGCAGCCCGATGGACCGACCAGCACGGTGAACTCGCCGTCGGCGATCTCGATGCTCACGCCATGCAGGATGGCGGTGGACCCGAAGGATTTCCGCACCCCCCGGATCGAAACTGTGGCCATGCGGACGTCCCTGTTCTACTGTCAGCCGTCAAGCGGCCGTTATGGGATCATACCTAGATCGATGGACGCTGGCTATATCGCTGTCGTAGCGGTGTCACGGCCGGGCGGCTCACGATGAACTGTCCGAGTGCCGCAGCCGTCGGGATACGATTTTACCGACCTGTTCACGAAACCAATGTAACGTCCCGCCCGGTGACCCGAACTGATCTGGACAGCTGTGCCGAACCGAACCGCGGATCCGAGCCTGACCATTCTTCTCGTCGACGATGATGTCATGGTGCGCGAGGCAACAGCATGGATGCTGGCCGACGCCGGGCATCGCGTCCACGAGGCCGCGGATGGCGTCGCCGCGCTCGAGTACCTCAACAGTCAGGGCCCGGTCGATCTCGTCATCACCGACATCAACATGCCCCGCATGGACGGGCTGCAACTCGCCCAGCACACCAGGGCGCGGTGGCCGCGCCTCCCGGTCCTGCTCGTCAGCGGGCGCCCGCAGCCGCCCGGCACGCAGGAGTACATGCCGAAGCCGTTCGGCTGGGAAACGCTGATGCAGGCCGTCTCGCGCATCGTCCAGGCCGATCCGCACACCGGGGCCTAGTGCTCCGATCCTGACAAAAGCACCCATGCGCCAGGTGAATGGCTTATCTCGCCCGCAATCGCCGTCATCACGCCCAAGGTCGCGAAGCTGCGCAAGCTGATCAGCGACCGACTGAAAGCACGGCAGGCCGCCTGATCCCTGGCATCGGCCGCCGCGGGTCCACCCACTCCGCCCCGGTGCGATCGGCTGCGGTGATCGCCCGGCCGATCATCGCTGCGTTCGCCGGCACGATCGCATTGCCCAGGCACCGGATCCGGTCCACCCGACCGGGAACCCCATCATCCATTCGACAAACGCCGGGTTCAGCCTGCCACCAACCACGTCGTTCAGCGGGCAGGCCCGCCGGCGCCCCCGCTGCGCGACGCTCCCGCACTTCCAGTCCCGCGCCCGCGGGGTCGGCAGCGACGGACCGCGCCACGATCCACACCCGCTGCCGCCGGTGCGGCGCCCCGGCATGGACAGCACCCACCACGACCGGCCAGCAGGCGTAACCGATCGCTTCCAGGCCGGCGCACACCCGGTCCGCGCCCCGCACTCGCAAGCCAGGAACGTTCTCAACCACCACCCAACGCGGTCGGCACTCGGCGACGAGCCGCTCCATCTCGGTCCACAACCCCGACCGCGCGCCCGCAAGCCCGGCTCCGGCGCCGGCCAGGCTGACGTCCTGGCAGGGGAAGCCGCCGACCAGCAGCTCGGCCCAGCCGACGCCGTCGTGCCGCAACCGCGCGGCGGTAAGCCGTCGCACGTCGCCGTAGACCGGCACTCCGGGCCAGCGCCTGCGCAGGATCGCCGCCGCGAACCGGTCCTGCTCGCAGAACGCCACCGTTCGCATGCCGGCCCAATGCAGCCCCAGCGCTGCCCCGCCGATCCCGCTGAATAGGTCAAGAACCCGCATTTTCCATACGAATCTAGGTATAATTTCCCGCGTTGCCGGTCAACGCTGCCGCCGGGTAAGCTCCAGCATGCCAAATCTTCGCATCGCCATTGCCGGCTACGGCGCCATCGGACGATCGGTCGCGGCCGCCATCCTGGCCGGCATCCCTGGGATCGAGCTGGTCGCGATCGGCGTCCGCACCCCCATCGACCCTCCGGCGCCTGGCAGTCCTGGTGCTGCCGTCCGACGCCCTGGCCGAAATCGCCGACATCGTCGTCGAGTGCGCGCCCGCCGCCGCCTTGCCCGCCATTGCCGAACCGGTCCTGCGCGCCGGCCGCACCTTGGTGGTGTTCAGCTGCGCGGCCTTGCTGCGGCATCCGGAGCTGACCGACCTAGCGGCCGCCCACGGCGCCCGCATCCTGGTGCCGAGCGGAGCTCTGCTGGGGCTCGACGCGGTGCTCGCCGCCGCAGAAGGCACCATCCAAAGCGTCCGCATGATCACCCGCAAGCCCCCGGACGGCCTCGCCGGCGCGCCGCATTTGCTGCGGCACGGCATCGACGTGTCCGCGCTCACCGGGCCGCTGCTCGTGTTTTCGGGCTCGGCGCGCGAGGCGGCGGTCGGCTTCCCCGCGAACGTGAACGTCGCCGCCGCACTTTCGCTGGCGGGCATCGGCCCCGACCGCACCACGATCGAGATCTGGGCCGACCCGGCCGTCGACCGCAACATCCACCGCATCGAACTCGAAAGCGACGCCGCCCGGCTCGAGATGCAGATCGAGAACGTGCCGAGCGAAAACCCGCGCACCGGCCGCATCACCGCGCAATCGGCGGTAGCACTCCTGCGCAAGCTCCGCGCGACCTTGGCCATCGGCACCTGACCGCCAAGGACCGAACGCGCAAACAATTCCTCGCAACCGGTTTCTTGCTTTAATCGGAATGATACCGATAGTCGTAGAGTCCGGACGGCACGCATGCGGCCATCTCTGATCCGGAGCGTCGACCTGAACCGGCGATGGCTGAACGTGACCGCAAAGGGCCTGCAACTCGGCTGACGGATTACAGCACCGGCAATGCGTTCGATCCTGTTCACCAACATCGTCTTTTCCGAACGCACCGGAACCGAAGTCGCGACACTTGAGCTGGCCATCGCCATGCGCGCGCGCGGCCACCACGTCGCGATCTACAGCCCGACACTCGGCGCCACCGCGACCCGCGCACGGATGCTGGGCATCGCCGTCACCAGCCGGATCGAGTCGATCGGCTACCTGCCCGACATCATCCATGGCAGCCACAACGTCGTGCTGGCGCTGGCAATGGTTCGCTTCCCCACCGTCCCGGCGCTGTTCACCTGCCATGACAGCGCCAGTCTGTTCGACGAGCCCCTGTTGTGCGCGCGCATCGGCTGCTACGTCGCCGTGGACGCTGCGTGCCGGGACCGCCTGCTGCTCGACGGCGTGGATGCCGCCCGGATCGCCGTGCTGCCGAACGGGGTCGACCTCGACCGGTTCACCTTGCGCGACGAATGGCCGGAACGGCCCCGGTCCGCGCTGCTGATCGTCAAGCAGAACACCGGGCATGTCGCGCTCGTGGCCGAAGCCTGCCGGCAAGCGGACATCCCGCTCGAAGTCGTCGGACCCGGCGCCGGCGTGGTGGTGTCCGACCTCGCGGAGCGTTGCCGCCGCGCCGACATCGTGTTCGCCCATTCCCGCAGCGCCATCGAGGCCGTCGCGGTCGGGGCGTCGGTGATCGTCATCGACGAATTCGGCTTCGGCGGCCGGTTCGGCCCCGAGCAGATCACGGACTGGCCGGACACCTCGCTGTCGCGCCGCATGCTTGGCCCGATGCCCACGGCCGGCAGTCTCGCGCGGCTGATCCTGGACTACGACCCGGCCGCCACCCGCGCCGTCACGGCCATGCTGAGGGAGCGCATCGGCCTGACCTCGCTCGCCCCGCAATGGGAGGCGCTGTATGACCGGGCCATCAGCCAGGCGGGCAACCCGTCGGGGCACGCGCCGCTTGCCTCAGCGCCGGACAGCGATGGCGCCGCGCTCTCAGCGTTCCTGGCGCGTCACTTGCCGCGCGCCGATCAGATCACCGAGGCCGGCTATGCCGAGGACCGGGTCAGGACCCAGCAGCACAACGTCCAAGCCTTCCTCGACATGATGCAGAACGGGACCGGCCGCGAACTGACGTCCATCGTGTTCCGCCCGGGTTCGCTGGGCCAGCTTCTGCTGGGCAGCGGCTGGCATGCGGCCGAGGAGTGGGGCGTCTGGTCAGCCGCCGAACGCGCCAGCCTCTGCTTGCCGGACTGGATCATCGATCGGTGGAGCGACGGGTTCGACGTGGTGCTCAGCCGCTACATCCCCCCGGACACCATCGAGCCCGGCGCGCGCACGATCACGATCCTGCTCAACGCGATTGCCGTCGCGACCTGGTATGTTCCGCCCGGCGAGCCGGTCGGACCCGTGGCCATCCGGATCACGCCTTCAATGTCCGCTCGGCCGCCGCCGGGGCACTCGGTCCTGCTGAGCTTCGTGATCGACCGCCCGGTCGCACCGATCGAGGCCGGCGACGGTATGGACCGGCGGCGTCTGGGCGTTCGGCTGACGGCGATCGAACCGGCCGCTGGCCCGCTGTGCCCGGCCCTGCCCGCACCGGCCGACCCGGCAACCGAGCCCGAGGACGTGTGTGCGGCCGAAGGGGCGTGATCCGCTCCCGGGCCGCCGTTTGAGCAGCCCGCCCGGCGTCTAGGGCCGCCCTCTCACGACGTCAATCACCGCCTTCGTCGAAAGCACCGCCATGCCGCCCAGTGCCGCGCCCGCACTGAAATGGAGGGCCGCCAAAGCGGGCAGATAGAGCAGCGCGATCATGCGCGCGCCGGCCGGCCGATGGCATGGGCGGCCAGCAAGGCCGAGACCACGCCCGCGCCGAACGCGACACCCCCGGCGACGGACAGCATGACCACGGCGCCGGTGACGAGGCCCGGCGGGGACAACAATCGGATCACGTGAACCTCCCTGACCCCGCCGACATGGTCAGCCGCCCGCAACCCGCAAGCCGGCCGCGGGCAACGCCGGCTCAGGCGAGACGGATGCCGTAATCCGTCTCGTTCATGACGTTGGGCGCGGTGTTGTTCAGGTGCTCCGGACTTTCCGAGAAGCCCACCATCACTTCGGCCCGGCTGGTGCCGGCATTGAGGGCGTTGACCCAGTAGCCCGCGCCGCCCGGATCGGCCGCACGGTGCAGCGTGTTGTGATACACCGTGTCGACGAACGCCGAGTTGTCGAGCGCGCCATAGGTGGCGGTGAACTCGGCGCTGCCGACGAACGCATTGGCGAGGTCGAGCAGGGGCGCCCCTCCCTTGATGTCGCTGGTCCAGTAGGCCAGTCCCGGCCCATCCGGCAGCCGTCCGAGCGCCGCGTCGTAGAGGCGGGCGACCCGGGCGGCGGTTTCGTCGAGGTCCCAGATCCCGGTTGCAACCGCGGGGGCCGTCGCGGCCTTGTTCTCGGCGCTCTCGGAGATGCCCGCCAGCGTTTGGGCGCGGGTGGCGGTTCCGTTGTCGAGGTTGCCCTGCCAGAAGGCGAGCCCGGACGCGTCCGGCGTGCGGCCCAGCACGTTCTGGTAGATGCGGGCCACGTAGTTGCTGTTCGGCAGGTCGCCGCCAAACCGGGTGATGAACTCGGGGCTGGATTGGAAGCCGTTGGCAAGGTCCGTGAGGGTCGACCCGTGCGCCAACGCATAGGACCAATAGTGCAAACCGCCCTGGTCAGGAGCACGCCCGAGGGCCGCCTGATACAGGCGGACGATGCTGGCGACGGGGTCGTTGGCATCGAACACCTCGCGGCCATCAATGAAGTCGATCTCCTTGAGGCCGTACAGCGTGTCGGTCTTGCCGCCATGGCTGAACAGCACGCTGGCATCGCTGTTAAGGGCGAAGCTGTCCCCCCGGCGCCCCTCGGTGACGGCAACCGTTGGGGTCGGCGTCGGGGCGACCACGGGCGTCGGGGGTGTCGGCGCCGGCGGCGCTGTCACGACAGATGGAGGCGAATGGTCGACGAAACTGACCAGCGATCCGCCAGCACCGTCCTCGCCCAACGCCAAGTCGTTCAGCGAGTAGTCGCCGCCCAGCTTGAACGAGACCGAGAAGCCAGACGCTTGCCCGGTCGGCGTGCCGGTCGCGGTGACCGTGGTGACTCCGTTGCGGTCGGTGGCGGTCAGCGTGGTGGCTCGCAACTCGGTCAGGTCGACGGAGTCGCCCGCGCCGAAATTCAGCAAGTTGCCATTACCCTGCACCGCATTGCGCAGCAGCAGGCTGGCATTCTGCGCGAAGACGACGTCGTTATTGACCGTGATAACGCGGATCGGCGAGAGGCCTGCGACGTTGCCAGCGTAGAGCGTGCCGCCGCCACCGTAGTCGGTGATCACCAATTTGGCTCCCGCGGCGATGGTTAGATGGCCGCTCCCGGCGATCGATTGGGTTTGGATAGTAAACAGCCCGGCGGTAGCGGCGATCACTCCGTCATTGGCGATATTCGCTAGATAGTTGTAGCTGAGCCCGGTTAGTAGGCCGCCGTTGCTGCCGTTGACAATGCCGGTGCTTTGTATGGCCCCACCTGGCGCGGTTCCGCCATTGATATTGAGGGTGCCGCCCATCTTCTGGAATGGTGCGTTGACGGTGCTGCCAGCTTCGACATTGAGGGTGCCGCCTTGTTCGACCACCGCCAGGGGCATCGGCACGTGGTTGGTGACCGGCGAGTAGAACCGACCGCCATTGCCAACCGTCAGCACGCCGCCGGCTTGGAGATCGAGGGTGGCATCGAGCGAGCCCAGCACGTTAACGCTGGCATTGTTGATCACCAGCGGACCATCGACACTGTACGGATAAGCGACGGTATCCACGGTCGATATGGAAGCGCTGGCGTTGACCGTCACCGCGGCGCCATTGCTGACGGAAATTATCGGTTCGGGCACGGCATAGCCGCCCGGGTTGTTGTTGAAAGTAAAGTTCGAGAACGTGACTTGGTCGTGCTGTATCGTCAGTGATGCGGCATGGGCATCGCCAGTGACCGTGTAAGGAAGAACCGCGCCGGTGCTGAACACAGCCTCATCTGACGAGTAGGTGTAGTAAGCAAAGCCACTCGCAATCGTTGTCGGCGGCGGCCCGCTCGGCGACCAAAGCAGCGGGTTACCCCATGACCCACTAACGGGTGATTTCCAGTTGTAAGTTCCCATTGAACGTTCCCGAATTCGCGATTTCTCATCGGAACTTATTTGGGTCGCGAACCAACGACAAGCAGAGTTAACGATCAAATCCCGGAAAACAAACACCTGTGCTCTGTTGATTTAACGGACTGATCCACGTGCGGAATACCCCAGACGCACAAGATTGGCTGCCGTCCGGTCGCACGGTCCAACACGGAAATTCTGCTGTGGAAACCGCTGGTGGAGGGGGCTGGATTCGAACCAGCGTAGGCGTACGCCAGCGGATTTACAGTCCGCCCCCTTTAGCCACTCGGGCACCCCTCCACGGGCAGGGAGCGCGCGGGGTAGCGCCCCGCTGCCACCCTTGTCAATCGACCGCCATACCCTTCCGGCAGCAAGGCCCCTATAAACCCGCGATGCGCAGCAAACCACCCAGCCGGCCCGGCGCCGGCGGCCCTCCGTCCGGCCCGGCCAGGCCGCCGGGGCCCCGCGGCCCCGGGCGGCCGCCGCCACGCGACCGTCACGCCAGCGGACCTCGCCCCAGCCGTCCCCCGGAACCCGGTGCCCCGCCCCGTCACGCCGCCCGGCCCGCTGCCAGGCCGGAGCCCAAGGCCACAGCACCCGAACCGCGCGAGACGCCGCCGGCGCCCACCGAGCGCAAGCCGGGTCGGGACACGCTGCATGCGCCCGCAGCCGCCACCGCGGCGCAAGCGCCCGCTCGCCCGGCCGGACCGGCGGCGCCGCGCGGCAGCGTTTGGCTGCACGGCATCCACGCCGTCGCCGCCGCCCTGGCCAACCCGGCCCGCCGCCTCAAGCGGCTCGTGCTGACCGCCGAGGCAGAAGCGACGCTCGCCACCCAGCTCGCCCCGCCTTGGCCGCTCGCGCCGGAGCGCATCGAGCGCAACCGGCTCGATCAGCTGCTCGGCCGCGACACGGTGCATCAAGGGGCCGGGCTGCTCGCGGACCTGCTCGCGCCGCCGGCCCTGACCGCGGTTCTGGCGCGCCCAGGCCCGCTACTCATGCTCGACCAGGTCACCGATCCCCGCAACATCGGCGCCACCTTGCGCAGCGCCGCCGCGTTCGGCGCCGCCGCGGTGATCGTGCAGGAGCGCAACGCGCCCGAGGAAACCGGCGTCATGGCCAAGGCCGCCTCGGGCGCACTCGAAACGGTCCCGCTGCTGCGCGCCGTCAACTTGGCCCGCACCCTGGTCGCTTTGAAAGCGGCCGGTTGCTGGGTCGTCGGCTTGGACGCCGGCGCCCCGCCGCTGCGTGGGGCCGCGTTGCGGCAGCGGCGGGTCGTGCTGGTGCTCGGCGCCGAGGGCGACGGCATGCGCCGTCTCACCCGCGAAACCTGCGACGAGCTCGTCGGCCTCGCCATGCCGGGCGTGATGGAAAGCCTGAACGTGTCAGCCGCCGCGACCCTCGCCCTTTACGAACTCACGAGGCCCGAATGAGCGACTTCTCGCCGGAGCGTTGCGCCGCCGCGCTGATGGGCGCGCGACGCAAGCCGATGCGTGCACCCATGGCCCCGCTCGCGCCCGGCGCCCGGCCCGCCACGCTCGCCGAGGGAGTGGCGGGGCAGGCCGCCTTGGCGCAGCTGACCGACCAGGCCGCGCCGGGCGGGTTCAAGATCGGCGCGACCACCCAGCAGATGCAGCGCTACCTCGGCCTGGACGGCCCGGCCGCCGGGTTCATGCCGCGCGACAACCTGCATGCCAGCGGCAGTATCCTGGACTTCAGCCGGTTCCTGCGGCCCGGGGTCGAATGCGAACTGGCCGTCCATCTTGCGCGCGACCTTCCACCCGGCCCTTGCACGCCGGAGGCGGCGGCGGACGCGGTGGACCTGCTGATGACCGCAATCGAGGTGGTCGAGAACCGCTACGCCGACCTCGCCGAGTTCGGCACCCCCGCTTTGATCGCCGATCAGGTGTTCCACGCCGGCGCCGTGCTCGGCGAGCCGTTCGCCGACTGGCGCAGCCTGGATCTCGAAACGATCATCGGCGAATTGACGCTGGACGGCGCAAGCGCCGGAACCGGGCGCGGCGCCGACCTGCTCGGCCACCCCATGCAGGCGTTGGCCTGGCTGGCCGGTTCGGCCGAAGCCGCCGCATTCGGCGGCTTGCGGGCCGGTCAGATCGTGATGCTGGGCAGCGTGACGCCGCCGTTCTGGCTCGAGCGCCCGGTTGACATCACGGTGCGGTTCGGACCGCTTGAGCCGGCTCGCCTCACGCTTGCGTGATCCCGTCCTCCGCTCGGCTTAAACCATTCGTTAAGCAGAATGGACTAGTTCTGCGCCTGACCGCGACAGCAAAACCTGCGGCAGTTTTGGCGCCAGAATGGCTTGCGGGACCACTGAACCGTGATCACTGAATGGAACAGCCTACCTGAATCGTTGCAATTGCACCTGGCGCAGCAAGCCTTCTGCCAAGCGGCGGAAACCATCGCCGGGCAAGCCGAAGTCCTGGCCGGGGAGTTCGATGCCGGAACCTTGGCCGATCGAGGCGGCGCCGAGGCCTTGCGTTTGATGGCCGCCATCGTTCGTGCGCTCGGCACCAGTAAAGTACCGCAAACCGGCCGGGCCTGATACGACCCGGCCGGCTTGCCTGTGCTCCTTGTCCCCCTGACCGGCCTCGGCCAGGGTGCGCCTCCTCAGCCCTCCGAGGTCGGGGACACCGCGACGAACCGGGCATGGCCGTCGCGAACCACCCGAAGGGCGACGCCCTTGCCGTCCCGGGTCGCCCCGCGGATGGCCTCGACCGCTTGGCTCGGGCTGGTCACCGTCTTGTTGCCGACGCCGACCACGAGGTCACCTTCCCGCAAACCGGCCTGTTCGGCGGCCGAGCCGGGCTGCACGCCCGCGACCACCACACCGTGCTGCCCGCTCGGGATATCGAGCTGCTGGCGGACGTCGGGGCTGAGCGGCGCCAAGGCTAGGCCGATTTGGCCACCCTTGGGGTCCTGCTCGCCGGCATCCGCCGTTTGGCGCTCCTCCGGCATGGCCGACAAGGTGACGTTCATCGACTTGGTCGAGCCGTCCCGCATCAGCTGCAGCGCGGCCGACTGACCGGGCTTCAGGTCGGCAACGACCTGGGCCAGCTCGTGCGGATTGCCGACCGCATGGCCGTCGACCGACGTCAGCACGTCGCCGGGCTGCAGCCCCGCCTTGGCCGCCGGGCTATCCGGCGAGATCGACGCCACCAACGCGCCCTTGGCACCCTTCGCCAGCCCGAGCTCGGGGGCGATCGCCGCCGTCACCGGCTGGGTTTCGACGCCAAGGAAGCCGCGCGTCACGTGCCCCGCCGTGCGCAGCTGGCCGGTCACCTGCTTGACCAGGTTGCTCGGGATCGCGAAGCCGATGCCGACGCTGCCGCCGCTCGGCGACAGGATCGCCGTATTCACCCCGACCACGCGGCCATCCTGCGTGAACAGGGGCCCGCCGGAGTTGCCCTGGTTGATGGCCGCGTCGACCTGCAGGAACGAGTCGTACGGCCCGGAGCCGATGTCACGTCCGCGCGCGCTGACGATACCCGCCGTCACCGTGCCGCCGAGCCCGAACGGGTTGCCGACCGCCAGCACCCACTGACCCGGCTTGACCTGGTCGCTGTCACCCAGCCGCAGCGACGGCAGCGCGTGGCCGGCGTCGACCTTGATCACGGCCAGGTCCGTGCGCGGGTCGCGCCCGATGATCTTGGCCGGCAGCTCGGTGCCGTCGGTCAGCGTGACCGTCACCCGGTCGGCGCCCTGCACGACGTGGTTATTGGTGACGATGGTGCCGTCGGCGTCAATGATGAAGCCCGAGCCGCGCGCCATCTGCACCTGCCGTTGCCCTTGGCCCGGCATCATGCCCATGGGCCCGCGCATCTCCTGCGGCCCGTCCGCTTGCGCCCGCTCGCGCACCGTCACCGACACCACCGCCGGGCTCACCTGCCCCGCCAGGTCGGAGAAGTCCGGCAGCGGGTGCGCCACCGCCGACGGCTGAATCGGGCCGGCCGCGGCGTCCTGTGTCTGGGTCTGTGTCTGGGCCTGGGCCTGCGCCTGGGCCTGCCATGCGCCGGTTCCCACCAACGCGCTGCTGCCCAGCAACACCGACACAAACCCTGCCCGTGCAAACCGCTTGACTGTCATCGTCCAGATCCTCCTCGAAAGCGGAGCCGATGCTCCTCTAAGGGAAGCAATATGTGGCGGCCCGGCCTGCGAGACCCTTGCGGCGGCGTGACGATGCATTCATGAACGACACGACATCGTTCGTTCAGGATTTGCTTGAAACGCCCGGCAAAACGTCCGACACAGGCCGCGCCGGGCCGGGTTAGCACAGCGGTAGTGCAGCGGTTTTGTAAACCGAAGGTCGGGGGTTCGATCCCCTCACCCGGCATCGTGTTTTCCAGAGAATCAGGCCAGGCATTCACTCGCGGACTCATCGCGGACTCAAAGTCGCGCGCGGGATGTCGGTTCGCTGTATCTTGCGCCTGCGATCACGCAGATCAGCCATGACCAACATTGGGCAAGTCCGCCGTGGCTCCAATCTGGGGGCCGCCGGTAATGTCCGGCTTCACTGAGTGAGGCTACAATGTCTGGGCAGACTGCTACGATCCCGATCGCGCCTAAAGCAACGGAGGCTCCAGCCCGGTTTGAGGTTCGTACCGCCTGGTTGGCAGCTGGCGTTCGCCCCTACGGTTGGGAAATCGTGAACGAGTTGACCGGGGAGGTCGTTAGGAGATCAGCCGCCCGATATCGCAAGCCTGGCGAGGCATGGACAGCCGGAGTTGCAGCTCTCGAGGCTGGCTAAACTCGCTCAGCGGCCCGACGCTGAATGAACCCTCGGTCTGTGGAGCACCGGCGTTTGTTTTCCGCGGTGCTGCACCAACAGACCCAGTTGCCTCAGCAGATCCTCGATCGTGAAAGGCGCCTGAATCGAGGCGCTCACGCCGGCTGCAAACGTCTCTTGCGACTTGGCGGCGTCGACGCTCAGTGCCACGATTGGTCGGTCGAACCCAGTTGCTTTTAGGGTGCGGACAAGATCGACATTCTCGTCAGACGAGGATCGAACGTATAGCAGCACCAGATCAAACCGCTCGCCGTGACTGGCGATTAGCAAGCGCGCGAATGAGGCTGTTGCGACCGCGCGCACTTGGTAGCCGGCCTCCTCAAGCACGTCCCCCAGCAGGTGACGGACAAACCGATTTTTGTCCACGATCAAAACCGACGCTGACATTCTCTCCGCCCCTGCCGTAGAGCTTGCACACAGCCACGCAATCCGAGGGTCTCAGCAGACTAGGGGCGGGTTGCAGACTGGCGCCTGGATCGCGCCACGAACGTGGTTGGCGTGGAGCTTGACCGAAGCGTTGACCATCTGAAGCAGGCTGTTGACCGAGAACGGCTTCTGCATCCAAGCACTGGCGCCGCACTCGGTCGCTCGGCTGATCTCCCGACATGCGCCGCTAACCGCGATGATTGGACGGTCAAAGCCGAGGGCCCTCAGAGAGGCCACAAAATCAAGGCCGTTGCCGTCCGGCATGCCAGCTTCGACCAGCAGAAGATCGAACTCGTCCGGATCAGCCGCCAGCTGATCGAAAGCCGAGGCAAGTGTTGCTGCTTCTGAGGCAGCGAAGCCGCTCTCGTCGAGGATCTCTGCCGTGAGACCCCGGATCATGTCGTTGCCTTCAACGACCAACACCGACACAACCATTTCTACTCTCGCGTTAGGGAACGCAGCATTCATATCAGTTTTGTAACAACTAGATCACGCAAGTTTCTGTAGGAGTTGTCTGCGCCGCGGCACGCTGCGTGACGGCCGGATGGTGACTTGCTGGCTAAGAATAGGAACTGTGAGAAATCGCTATTCTCGGCGTTCAACTCATCCGGACCCTCTAAGTTAACCCTGAGGCTTAGTTTTGGTTTCAGGAACACGGCGATGTCCGAGCAGGTTTCTTTCGAGCGATGTGGCGAATACAGACCCAGGCGCGGCCTCGAGTTTGAGGTCCGATCCGTCCGCCGGAACTCGGGTTTCAAGCCTTATGGGTGGGAAATCGTGGACTACATCACTGGTGAAGTGGTGCGGCAGTCAGTCGACCTGTTTCGCAGACCTCATGAGGCGTGGACTGCTGGAACGTTGGCGATGGCGGAGAAGTCGCGGGGAAAGCAGCTTCGGGCGAGCTCGCGATGACAAACGCCGCCCGTTTTGGCCGGCCGGCAGCCGACAACTGGGCTTCCCTACGTAAGAAGAGTGCCGATGTCGAAGTCCGGCTAAGGGCAGAGCACGCTCAGACGGTCGCGCGGGATTTCATTGCTCAACGCGAGGAAAGGGATGTGCTGTTTCGGCAAACTGGCCGCGAGATACCCCCAACGGATCCTTCAGTCGAAGCTGCGTTGAGGGCGACGCTGGGAAAAGACTACAAGCCTAGTTAAGCCGCCCGGGCCTGCTGCGCGATCTCCCGCCGGAGCAGCCGGACCTCATCCTGCAGAGCCTGGTTCGTGGTCACGATGGTGTCCTGCAGCTTCTTGGTGCTGTCTTCCTGGATCTGCTTCATCGAGGAAGCTGTCAGGGCATCGGCTGCCGTCGAGACGTTGCCCAGCGCGTCCAGCACTCGGGCCACGTCCTGGCTGTAACCCACGCCGCTGCCGTTCACGGCCCTCGAGCTTGAGATCAGCGCGTCGGCATAGGTCGTCAGGTGCGAGGCCGAGTTGAAATCGCCCGCGGCCGCGGCGCCCGACACCGCGTTGAACTGGTTCGACGCCGCTGCATACTGGTCGAGCGGCGAGAGCGGGCTGTCCGCGCCGACGTGCAGCTTCTGCGCGTAGGTGGTCAGGTTGTCGAACAGCGACGAGACGTTGTTCTGCGCCTGCGACAAGGCCTGAGCCTGCTGCTGGGCCGCCGCCTGCACCGCCTGGGTGGCCTCGTCGGCATATTTCTTAACGATGCCGGCGCGCTCTTCCTGCTGGATCGTCTCGAGGTCGACCAAGGCCTGCTGGTAGTCGGCGGTCTGGGCGTAGGAATCGCCATACGTGGCGACCAGCTGCTGGGTGTAGGTGTATTGCTCCTGCAGCGCCTTGGCATCGAAGTTGATCAGGTCGGCCGCTTGCTGGTCGCCTTGCGCCGCGGCGCCTCGAGCATGCACGCTCGCCACACTGACACCGGTCGCCAGCTCTGCTGAGATTTGCTGAGCCTGTGCAGCAATCTGCTGAGCGAGGGTCGCTTGTGCCTGCGCTGCAGTTTGCACTGCCTGCGTGCCGACCTGGGCGTAGCGCTGAATAATGTTCGCCCGCTCTTCCTGCTGCACCGTCTCAAGGTCGACGAGAGCCTGCTGATAGTCGGCAGTTTGCGCGTAGGCACTCCCAAACGCGGAGGTCAGCTGGTTCGCGTAAGCTGTCCCGCTCCTGTGCCGCCTTGGCGTCGAAATTGATCAGGTCGGAGGTCTGCTGGTCGCCCTGGGCCGCGTAGCCTCGAGCGTGCACGCTGGCCACGGTGGCCTGGATCGACAGCGTGTTGGTCTGCTGCTGCCGGTTGAAGGCGTCGATCGATGACTGAGCCTCGTTGAATAGCGCGCCGTTCAGCGTCGAGACGAAGTCCAGGAAATACTGGGTCGAGGTGACGCTGTCGCCATAGACGTCCGTCAACTGCTTAATGAACGCGTCCCGCTCCTGGTCGCGCTTCAGCTGGTCGACCGCGAACGTGGCTTGGAACGCCGTGGTGGGATCGACGCCGCTCGCCACAATGGCCCGGCTCTGGAACGCCGTCACCTGCTGGTCGAGCTGCTTGCGGCCGTCTGCCAGGATCAGGTTGTCGGCCTTGGTCTGAGCGTCGATCAGCGCCTGCGTCTCAAGCCCATACTTCTGAGCCTGGATGATGGCTTGGCCGTAAGTCTGGTTGGTGTCGGCAATCTGCTGCTGCAGCTGGCTGGTCGACTTCAGGATCGGGTTTAGCAGCCCTGGAATGGTGCCGTTGACGAACTGGTTGACCTTGTCGATCTCGGCCGACAGCGCGTCCACGTTGGCGAACGACTGGCCCGGCAGGTCGTGCGAAAGGGCAATGCGCAACTGGTTCTGCGGCGTGCTGGGGTCGTAGGCCGTGCCGCCTTCAGCGAGGTGCCGTCCGCATTCGTCGCGGCCGCCTGATCCTGCAGCGCGCCGGTGAGGCTGACGCTGGCCACCGAGATGTTGGTCAGGTCGGTGCCGACCGAGTTGAGCTTGATCCCCAGCGCCGACATGGAATCGCTGAACGCCGCGATCTTGGCGAGCTCGGTGTTCAGGTCACCAATGCTGTTGAAGTTCATCCCGACCAGCGCGCCCTTGGCCACGCCAAAGTTGCTGGTGTCGTTCGGGTCGTTGGCGAAGTTCAGGTCTTTGAACAGCGCGCCGACGTTGTCGACCTGGGTCAGCCCCTTGATGTGGTCGCCGACGTGGCCGATCGTGCTATCGGCGTTGGTGATGACGATGCCGACCTTCGACATGTAGTCGTCAAGCTGGCGGCCGAACTCGTCGACGCTGTTCTGCGCCGCGTCGGTGTTCTCAAGCTGGCTCACCGTCTTGCCAGATACCAGGTGGCCGTTGGCGACGTTGACCTCGGTGTCCTGGTAGGGGTTTTTCGGGTGGTTGGGCAGGAACGCGTCGACCAGCGCGCCGACCGCCGCACCCACAGCCGTGCCAACCGGGCCGAACACGGATCCGACCAGCGCGCCGCCCGCGACCAGGCCCGCGCCGCGATAGTTGCCCTGGATGAGGTCGGTTACCACGCTGATGCCGGCGCCGATCACCGGCAGCGCATAGGCGATGGTGCTGGTAGCCGTGCCGATGGCGGCGGTCGCCGCAGCCTCGGTTCCGGCCGCGCCGGCGCCGGACGCGGCAGCGGACACCGCAGCATCGGTTGCAGCGCCGGTGATGCCGGCCGCAGATGCCTCGGTCACGCCCACGCCGGCCGCGAACTGCCCGGCCGTCTCGACGCCGTAGATCCCGGGTCCGGCCGCGTTCAGCGCCAAGTTGGTTGCTGTGCTCGCCACCGTGCTGCCGACTGCGCTGGACAGGGCACCAGCAGCGTAATTCGCAATGCTGGTGCCGACGCTGCTGACGAAATCGGACAACCCCGACGTCAGGCTCGAGCCGCCGAGCAGCTTGGTGCCGGCGCCGGAGCAGACCAAGGCCGCTGGATATGGGGCTGGATCCGCCGCCGCTGCTCACCGACGCGGCAGTGCCGATGACATTGCCCGTCGCGTCGACCGTGGCGCCGGGCCCATCGAAAGCCCCGGCCAGCGTTGCGACTCAACCGCCGGCGGCAACGGCCGCGGCATCCAATGTGCTGCCGCCGCTGCCACCGAAGATGTTGCCCAGGATCCCGCCGACGTCACCAAACGTCGAACGGTGCTGACCATCAAGCGCGTTCAGTAGCGGATTGACGATGAGGAGTTTGGCGATGAGGCCGACAATCTGGCTCTCAATGCCCTGGATGATGTTGCCCCAGTTCACCGCGGCGCCTTGGCCCTGGACGAACGCCTGCGTGATGTCGTTGGTAATTGTATCAGCCACGCCGCTGATGGCGCCGGTAAGGTCGTTCAGAGCCTGCTGCTGATGTGAGGGCCGCGGTCGCGTCGGCCGTGGCACCGACCAGCGCGATGTATTGCTCTGCCTCTGCCGGCAGGACGTCACCGAACTTGCGGTGCATATCCTGCTCGGCCTTCATGATGTCGATCAGCTTGGTGCGCTGGTCGGAATTCTGACCGAGAGTAGCGCTCTCTCGGCCTGGATGATTGCCAAGTTGTCGCGGCTGGCGGCGTTCTGCTGGGCAACCTGCAATTTCGCCGTGGACGCAGCCTGCCGCTCAAACTCAGAGGTCAGCGCCTCCGCTGCAGCACGCTGCTTGTCGGTGTTTGGCGGGAAAAGCTTGATCGAACTTTAGGTAGGCAGCATTCGCGGCAGTGGCATGAAGGACTGCTCCGTCACCTTGGCCATATGCCGCCGTAAGCTTGTCCTGCGACGAGATGGTCTGCTGGGTCGTCGCGATGGTCTTGTCCAGCGCGGCCGACTGAAGCCCGAGCGCCGCCGCGATCGCTTGCGCCCGAATCGCCGGGGTGACTGAACCGGGCTGTGAGCGCTCCTGTTCGTTCAGGCGCTGCTGCACCTCGACCAGCTTCGCTTCCACCTCGGTCAGAGCGCGGGCGGCCGGGCCTTGATCCTGCAAACTCCGCACATAGGCCTGTGCCGGCGTGATGGCGTTGTTCAGCTTGCCGTTCAGGTCCGCGATCGCCGACTTGTAGGCCGTAACCTGCTCAGCAGAAAGGTGCGCGTTCGGATCGTCCAGCGCCGCCTGAAACTTGTCGCCGGCCTCCTCAATCAGCTTCTGCCGGGCATCCGCCAGCAGGTTGAGAGAGGCGCGCTCTTTGTCGGCTGCGTCGACGTTCGCCGCGGTGTCGTTCCTGATGCCGCCTGTGACAGTCGTGGCGCCGATCGGCGCGCTCAGCTGATCACCACCAACGCCTGGCAGAACCGGCGTTTGATCGCGCGTGATGGCGCCGGCACCCTGATATTGCCGGCCGCCGCTCTCGACGACAGCCATTTTCTTGCCCCGAGGTTATTCCTGTCGGCCGGCATTCCGAGCACCTGGCCCCAGTATTCGATCTGGCTCGCGATGTCGGCGGAGCGTCCGGGTCGGCGCCTTGAACGCTGGCAATATAACCCTGAGCTTTCGGAACGTTGGTGCCGTATCCGCCATACTGAGCGAGCCCACCCTCGACGCTGCCACGAGCCTGGATCGACTGCTGGAGATAAGTCAGGCCTGCCAGAATGTTCTGGTCTTGGCTGTTCACGTCGTAGCCCAGCGCCCGACCGGTGGACGGCAACACCTGGAACAAACCGGTCGCGCGTTCCGCCGCTGCCCTGAATAGCGGGGCCAAGCAGGGCGCACGCCGGTCGCGTCCGGCGTCGTGGCGGCGTTCCGACCGGGGTTCGCCGCCAACGTCGCGACTTGTCCAGCTCCGTCTGAGCTACCGTTGTAGGTGCGCCTTTATCGCGTTGACGTCCCGTCAGCGCCGCGCACCGCCAGGGCCGCGGCGCCGTGATCGATTCGCCCGATGGTCGCCGCGAAGCGACTTTCCGCCGTGCCGGCGCCGTAGAAACTCTGCTCAAGGTCGTGCAGCGCCTTTTGAGCGGACTTCGATCGCGCGCGCCCCGGCTTGGCCGAGGGCTTGCAGCACGAGCGAAAGCGCTTCGGCACCCTTGCCGCCGCCTGCAGCGTGGTGACGGTGCGGGTCGAGGGATCGTTAAAGCCGGGCAAGCCCTCATCGGCGAACTTTTTGGCGGCGGCGGCCGGGTCGTTGATGGCGTCTCGGAACTTCCGGCGCGTTGACGACGTCGGTTTCCACACCCTCGCCAAGTCCGCCGACATCTTTGTCAGCTTCTCGATGTCGTCGCGGTCCGCCGAAATACTTGGCCGGAGATCGTCTGCGCACGCTCCGCGGCCGATCGTCAGCGTGCTGCTGGCGGCGGCGGCCGGGCCGCGGCCTCGGCCGCCTTGGCGAACGCCGTAGTCGTCATGGGTGGCGCGCAGCTGCTCGCGCAGCGTGACCAACTGCCGACCCTGGCTCTCGGCAGCCGCGCCGGCGCCACGATGCCGCCGACCACGCCCACCGTCAGCAGCGTCGGCAGCCCGCCGATGGCGTTGAACAGCCCCTTGGCCGCGGTTCCGATGCCCGATAGCCCAGTGCCCGTCGACAAAGCGACGTCGCCAATCTGATGACCTTGTTGAATAAAAGCAGTCAGCACCGATCCCGCCCTGAACCGAGCTGAAAAACTGAACGAGCTGCACGCCCAACTGTCTCTGAGCAAACGCAGCATTGCCTGCTGTGACGGTGCTATCCGCAACGCCGCACTGTGTGCCTGGGTCGCCGCAGTGCCAGCCGCCGTAGGAGCCGCAGAGGCCGCGAACGCTGCTGTTGTCCTGTCCCGTGCAGCCGCTGCTTCACTGGCACTGATCGCGCCGATTTTCTCGGCTTGGCCGATTTCGGCGAGCGTTGTTTCATACTGTTTGCTGGCAGCGAATAGCGGGTTGAATTTGGCCCGGGAGCGCGTCGAGCTGGGCACCGTAGGCCTGCACATCAGCAGCGCGCTTGCTGTAATCGTCAGCCCCGGTCGGGGCTTTGATGCCCGCGAAGGCAGCAGCCTGAGCTTGGGCGGTAGCCTCCTGAGTTCGCTTCGCCGCGGTCGTGATACGCTCCAGCGCGGCGACAACCGACGAAGTGTCGGCCGCACCAAGCCGCTCAATCCCGGACCGCAGCTTGTCCAGAGCACCGCCGCCGGTCGAGCCGAGCTGCTCGAGCGCCGCCCGGGTCTCGGCTGCCTGCTCGATGTTCAGACCGGTGGAAACGGTGCGCTGGGCCGCCATTAACGGAAACCCGCCATGTCAGCCGCCGTCGACCGAACCGGCCTTCGAACCGGAACCTGCTGGCCCCAGCTGACTGTGTTATGGTGCGGCATGCTCCGCAGACTGCTGCGTTGGCTCATGCACCGACACTCATGGAAGCGCCTCGCGCAATTTGATGGCGTGACATACTACGGCTGCCCAGAGTGCGGCGCTGAGCGGGAGGTCAAACAACGGCGACCGCACCGTTAAGGTGGAACGGTCGGCATGGCCCTTGTTCTCGTCCGGAATCTGGCGCGGCAGGCCTCGTCCCGGGCCGCCCATTTAGGCGGCCGTAAATCACATACGCCGTGACACGCACGCGAAATACTGCGGAGCAGCCGGGGCGGGGGATGGCAGGGCAGGAAGGCGCGCTGTCTTGGGAGCACCCATTCCGGCCACGACCGGCTGGGCTGACGCGGTCTCGGCCGGCGCGGCAACCGCGGTTCTCTGGGAACTGTGTGCAAATCGGGCGCCGACCGGCGCCGTACGTAAGATCATCATGCTGGCTGCCTCCCGGCGCGAGCGGTTTCATCACAGAATGTAGCCGCTTCCGGCTAAAACCAAGATGAAACGGTCCTGATCAGGGGTTCAGGCCTGACTTTGGCCCTGCACAATTCCGATACGCCGAGATCCCTGCCAGACTTCCGCAGTCAAGCCTGCCGGCACGTGAAACGGAGCCTCCTCCAGAGCCGCATCGTCTCTGCCGCTCTCGATCACAAGCGGCAGCATGACCCGACCAGACTGATCGAGCGGGTAGATGCGATACCAATTCATCTCAAACCAATCCCAAGCGTGGCTGTACTCGAGGCAGCATAGGCTTGCGCATCGGACACTTTTGGAGCCGCTGAGCCATTTAGGCCGGGTTCGTTGCCTAATGATCGGTCCTACAGCCTCACTACTCAGGCGACGCTTCCTGACGGAATAGAGATATTGCCCAATCGGCTTTGCGGATCCATCACGGGCGCGGCTCCTGCCCTGCCTCAGCACCGTCGTTCCAGCGGCCACCAACCCGAGTGCGAGCACGACGCAACATTCCAGGTCCCCCTGGCGAACTTGCCGGACCTGGCCGTTGACGGTGCCAGCATGATGTTACCCTAGGACACATGCCACCTAGCCAGACATGTTGCGGCATTGGCCACCCTCTCTGTCGGTGGCCGTCCCAGGGGGCCCCTGCATGCCTCGCCGTTGTCCATGCGTCGGACGCATGGCCTGACGGGGGACGGTCTTTTGGCTCGGTTCCTGCAACGGCCGGTGATAGAGGCCGCTCAGGCGGTCCACCCTTGCCGTTGGTGAACCTCGAATGGACCCACGTGACACGCCCAAGACGACGGGCCACGACACCGCCATGAGGCTGTTGGCGAGCAGAACCTTGCCGACCCTGACCAACGAGGAGGTGAAGCAGCTCCTGGCCGCACCCAGCCCCCTCGGCTTTTGGCGCAGGTATCGGGGCATGACGCTCGAGCAGCTGGCCAGCGCCATCGGGATTGACCCCGTGACGCTGGAGCAAGCCGAGAACGGCAGCGCTGATCTGCCCGCAGACACTACCCGCAAGGCCAGAGAGGCGCTGCGCCTCCCACCGTGACACACTGAAACCTACGTTGGGCACCGGCTACTCGAAGTCGCGCGCAAGGCCACTGAAATCGCCGAGCACGGCGCAATCGCGCACGCGGTAGATCCAGAGCCCAGGCCTGGTCGGGCGGCGGCACTGCGGGTGCTAGCGGGCGATCAGGGAACCGCTGTGCGGCACGAGACATCAAGCGCTGGAAGTCCTGATGCGCGTTGGCTTCCTGCTGCTTGAGCGCCAGCCCGGCACTCAATTCTCTAGCAAGAGCGCCTCGCTTCTCTGACCACCACCTCGCGTGGGCCTGCATCGCTTTTTCGGCGCCGAGACGGGCTGCCTCAAGCTCCGCCATGAACTCGGCTTCCTCAGCTGCCGCCAACCGTGCGGTGAGCTGCGCTTTGATCGTCTCGACGCGCTCGGCAGCGGCGGAGGCATCGGCGACACGGGCGTCGGCCTGCTTGAGCTCGGCAGGCGTTCCGTCGAGCAGGAGACCGTCCCGCGCGGCTCTCGCCTGCCTCAGGTTTTCCGCCTGAGCGGCGTCGGCTTGCGTGGCGCGATCAAGCGCCTCGCGGATCGACTTGGCCGAGGTGCCGGCGGGTCGCAGGGTGAAGATGTCGAAGGCTGCCATGTTTGATCCTATGCCCGCGGTTGGTGATGCCGGCCGCGGCGGGTGCGCGGCGAGCGGATGAGTCAGGCGCTGGTTCGTGGTGCGCTGATCGGGACGACGGTGCCGCCGGCGGATTGCGGCCGACCGGCGGTTTCGGCCTGTGCAAGCGTGGCGGCGGCCGCGGCAGCCTTGGCCATCAGCTCGAGCCCGACCGTAATCGAGGCGCAGATGCCGGCGCCCTCGCCCTGCCACCATGCGGCGAACGCCGCGATCGACGACACAGCATGAACCTACGTGTGCAGTCTGGTCGGTGATGCCTGGGTTTCGGCCGGCAACTGCTCGACCAGGTGCTGCAAGTGGTCGTGAAGCGCAGACACTCGGGCCCCGATGTCGCCAGCCAGTTTCAGCCGGGCCTCGGCCACCGAGATGCGTTGTTGGTGCCGGCGAGCAGCGCTTGATCGCGCTGCTGCCGGGCGCTGGCAATGTCGGCGGCGCACTCTCCACAAGCGAGGTTGGTGCGGACCAGCGCTGCGCGCAGTTCGGTGGGCGTGTTGTCGGCCGGCCGCAGCCGAGTGACGTCGATCATGCTGTTCTCCATGGGTGAGATGCGGGATGTGCGGGATTTGCGGGATGTTTCGGCCGACGCTCCGGCCCCCACACGATGATTTCGAAGAGAGTTGTCTCCAAAACACTCGGTCGCCCGACCCAGCGACGGCTGAAACATCCCGCACAAACCGCACATCCCGCATTTCTCTCATAGGCAACGGACCCGGAACCGACCGGCACGCTTCTGTGTGTCTGATTCCCGGTATAGAACCGAGCCAACACCATAGGACGCTCGCCGACAGGGCACTGGTGCGCCCGTCATTACTGCCCAGACGCCGTCCAACTGAGAGCGGCGAGGGGACCAGGCTGTTGGTCCCCCTGCGCCCACCCGCCTCAAAGAAACTCCTTCAGAACCCTCGCGGCATCAGCCTCACCTTCCATCGGATCACTGATGAGCCTGCGCCACGTCAACGGCGAGGAACGACTTGTCTGTGCCAGATCGCGTGCAAGATGTCCAGCACATCAGCTAGCGCGGCGCCCGTCCTCGTCATCGTCTTCGCCCATCGCGAACAGCTTCCCGAAGTCGATCTTCTCTGCGGTGCATTGGTTCTGTCAGCCTTGCCGACTGACATGTCCACCAGGGAGGCTGCCGCGTTCTCGACAGCCGACCCGACAAGATGCCACCACGTCTTGAACCGCGTCTTCTGGCTCGCTTGCGCGTGTCCCGGAGCTGCGGGTTGGCGAGCAGGATGGTGTAGAGCGCCCGCAGGATCCTGCCGCGGTTCTCCAGCGTCCAGGCGATCGGATCGGCGTGGGTGAAAGGGCGGTTTTCCGGGTCGACGCGGTCGATCTCCAGCCGCGCCATCAGGCGACCGCGAGGCCAGGTCGCCCTTCGGCCCGATGTTGTTGCCGGTGAAGCCATGATGGTCAACGCTGGGACGGTCATGGTGCGCGTCTGGCCGAGCACGCGGTCCGAGTAGCTCTCGGCCGTCAGCACCTTCTCGATGCGTCGGGCAGGAGATCGTGCGTGCCGAGCGGTATGTTGTCCCACACCATCGCGGGCAAGCCTTCGCTGAGATAGGCCAGTATCGCCTTGCGCCGCTCCTCCTCGCTCGACGACCACGCCGCTGCGGCAGGCTTCTTTCCGGTGACGGCCAGGATGACCATCGTGAGCGCCGTCGTCTTGCCGCCGCCGCGCTTGCCGGCCGTGACGAAGAAGGCCGGCCGCTCCGGCAGCAGCACGCGCTCCAGGATCGTCAGCGCGAATGCGATCAGCACGCACTTGCCGGCGAAATCGGTGGCCACGTCGCACAGCCATTTGTTGCATCAGGAAGTCGAGCGCGGCGGCCGGCGCTTTCGTAGGCTGCGACTGGTCCGGTTCCGGCATCAGCGCCATCAGCGCCGGCTCGATCTGGAACACGAGCTTGCGCTTGCGGTCGAGCCCGGGCGGTGCGAGCAAGCGCGCCGTCCGACAGGACCAGCGGCGCCGTCACGATCGCGCCGACGCGGGGCAGCGCGCTGTCCCGGTAGGCCATGAAGTGATCGACGAAGTCCCGGGCAGCGCGACCGACCGGAGCGGCGTGCTTCGGTCTCGGCGGTGAACTCGACGTGCTGCTCGATCTCGTGCGCGAGGCTGATACCGGTCGTGCTCGCGTCAGCAGCGGCAGCGCCGGCGGTGGCAGGCGGGTCTCTGGCTCTCTCGGTCTGGTTCGCGCCTTCCGAGGTCAACTCGTGCAGCAGCATCGGCGGCCGGCACCGGACCTCGACCGGCTGGCCGTCGAGGTCGCGCATCGGCGGCACCGGGTCTGGGCATTCGCTCAACAGCTTCGTCGAGCAGCCGCATTACGGGCAGTCGCTCGCCATCCGGCGGGGCGCCGGAGGATCATGCGGCCGCCGGTCGGTGCGCTCCACCGCTTCCCGATCGCTCGCGCCCTGGCCTCCTCGCTTGCTTGGTCTGGCGGGCCGCCTTGATCTTGGGGTCGAGCGGCCTGGCCTTCACGCCTGACTTCTTGCGGACCCGCTCGCGCAGCTCTTGCTCTTCGTCGGGCGCGAGGTCCGCGACGAGCATCATCCTGCACGAGCACGTCGGCCGCACTCGACGGCGGCAGCGCTTTCAACCGCGGCCGCAACTGTGGTGAAGTCGTGCTTCAGCTCGTAAACGGCTCGGCCGTGAGCGAAGGAGTTGATCCACAGCGATCCGTCGGGGCGACGCATGATCTTCGCCTTGCAGCGGCCATAGCTCGACGCCCTCCAAAGGATCCGCGAGCGTGGCGCCCACAAACCGCGTTGGGTCGTTCAGCACGTCCGCGACGGTCGCCCCGGCCATTTCGTCAGAGTCGAATGGCAGGACGACCGGCGGCAAAAGGATGCCCCCGCATTGGCGCTCGATGGCCCTCCGCGCGTCAGCAATGGCGATGCCGGTCCGCTCGACGATACGGCTCTGCCTGCTTCGTGACGAATGCTGCGCTGGCTTCCTCGGCCGGCCCCCGCAGGCGAACCGCTTTCTTCACGCTTTGGCATCCCGAAGACGCGGCCGCTCCAAGGCGGTCAGGTCCGGACAGAGGCTGCCGGTTTCGGCCGCCTCGCCCTGGATGATCGCTGGCGCGCGTTTGACCGGGTCCTGCCAAAGCGGCTCGTTCCATGATCGGCGCGGCCTCGAACACAAGCCGCTCTGCGCGCAACACCATCCGGTCGATCAGCGATCGCTCGAGCAGCTGGCCGCCGGCGCCGACCATCATCCAGCCGAGCCCGGCGAGCCAGCAGCGATCGTGCAGCGTGCGCAGGAACCGCTCTACGTCGGCGCCGTCCTGCACCAGCAAGAAGATGTGGACCCCGTTCGAACCCTTGAGAGCCTCGCCGGTGTCGGTGCGACAGATGCCGGAACTGGTCGAGGTTCGCACGGCGCGGGCGACGTGCGCCAGATCCGGCACGCCTGGCCAGGGCGGCCCAGTATCCGCCGATCGCCTGATCCGGTCGGCGACCGCGGGCGGCATACCCTTGGTGTCGATGTCGATCAGCGCGAGCGCCGGCGGTCGGCGCGGTAGGCGATGTGGCCGGCGGTGCGGGCGATGAGGTTGGGCGGCGCGGGCCGTTCATCGCCGCCAGCTTTCGCTGCGTGGTGATCTCGACTTCGTCGGGCAGGTCGGCTGCGAGCGCGCCGAGCGCGATCGCCTGGTTCGTCTCCAGCGTCTCGAGTTGCCTCGCGAAAGCTCCCATGCCGGCGAGCCGGAGCCGGCTTGCCGCGCCTCGACCCATCAGGCATACGGCCCCGTCGCTGATCAGGGCGCCGTCGTCGGCGAGTCGGATGCGCTTGGTTAGCGGGCCCGTGGCGCTGGCCAGACGCGTGATCTCGACGGTCGGCAGGTCGGCTGGGCAGTCGAGGTTCAAGTGCGGCAGCTTGTTCAATGCAGACCGCCGCCCGATGTCGCCGAGCCCGGCGGCTTCTCGGGCGCGCCGCCGCCCAAGGCCATCAGCAGCGCCTTCATTCGGTCGCGCTGTCCGCTCCCTCGCGCCATGACAAGCACAGTCCCGCCGCGCCGAACTACGGCCACTAGATCGTCGAGGATCTCCCTTGACGGATGATCGTTCTTGCCGTCGGGCTTGGCGTAAACGGCATCGATGCCGCCTGCGAGCGGATGGCCGCTGGACGTCCGTCCCGATCACCGTCCTGAACAGCATCGTCTCCAGGCAGCTTCCAAGCCGGCGCTTTGGTCCGAGGGAACGTTCATGCGAACACCTCGATCCGACGCTCGATCGCCTCGACGACGCCGGCGCTCCAGCGATCACGAATCTCCTTGGACGCGAACTCGATGACCGGCGAATAGCGGATCTTGCCCTTGTCGTCTGTGAGGGCGACGCCGTCCTTGCCCATCATCGGTTTGCTTGGTGGCGACGCCATGGGCCCCGCTCGCCGACCAGGATCGTGACGTCGGCTACGATCATGCCGCTAGGGAGCTCGACCCGGGCAAAGCCGAGCAGCGAATTCTTGCGCATGGGCCGCCAGTCGCGGATCGTCACGGCGCGGCTCATCGGGCTTGCTCCCGCATCTCGGCAGCGCGGTGGGACAAGCGCTCTGCTTGGTGATGATGTCCAGCTGCAGTTCGGTCGGCCAGCCGGTCCAGCATCGCCGCACGTGCGGCGCGGAAATGGATGATACTGACGGGCGTCTGCGCCTGCCGCGGCCTGCTACGCTTGGACGTTGGTCCGGGCCGCTTACGCTTGGACTTCTGTTGTTCGGGTCCTCATTCGAGCTCTGAAAAGTTGGCGGGGGCTTGAGAACCGAGCCGGATTGAGGCATATGACGACTGCCAGGCCGCCTACCGCTTTCCGACGCCGTGTTGCGCCCGCGACGGGGGTTTCGTGTCAGGCAGCTTTCGCGAGTCCGGCGGCGCGGCCATTATGTGTCTTCGCTGCCATAAACTCATCGCTGAGCTGCGGGTCAACAGTATCCGTTTCCCGAAACGGATAAACGGAAATCCATATCCTTTTAGCGGCGGATCAGAGTGGTTTCGCCGATGCCGAGGCAACTTCTCCTCTGTCTCTTCTATCATTGTAACGCTTTTGGGTTACATGGCCTTTTCCGATTCATCAATGAAGCGTGTTGGCTTCTGATGCTTAGGATCGGGCCGTGTTATGTTTTGCAAGGGACAACGGCGCAATCGCGCGCAACTCACTACGATGCTTGGGGAACCAACTGGTCAGGTGCTCGCGTATCGTTGTTTCCTGGCTGTTCGTTCCAGGTAGTGGCGCACCAAGCCGTCATGTTATCTTTGATGTTGGCGTAAGTGATGAACTTGCCCTGGTCCGCTGCCAGGAAGCACTCCTGGTAGAAGTCCTGCCACGGCCACTTCTCTTTGCGCCCCCCGCGACGAGATCCGTGCGGCGCCGAACCAGCAACCGTCTCTGGCGAGTTTATGTTCGCCTCGGTCAACGGCGATTCGCTCGCTACCGGCCAAACCGCCACAAGGTCTGACGAGCGCAACCGTGCTTTCATGTAAGGCCAACCGCCGTTCGCGAGCACGCCCCCTCCATCTCGAAAAGCAACATCCGGACTGGCGAAGACCGAGACCGGGATTTCCATCGATGGCGCCCCCCTTACTCCGTTTGGGGCAGCGAACATTTTCAGCGACCCGGTGACCAGCTTGGATAGAAGGGCCTCGAACGCCGCCGCCTCCGTCATCTCGAGACGCTCTGCGAGCCAATCGATTGCTTGGTCTGGCGGGATCAAAGCAGGCATCGGCGGCTCGCCGGCAGATCTTACAGGTGGTCGACGCTCGTCCAACACACGCCTCCGCAGCGCACCCGCAAGAAAGTGGCGCGGCAGCTTCATGCGGAGACAGAGCGTTTCGGCGGCCAAACCTAGCCGCGCCGATTCGAAGTCTAGCAGCGGGCGCGGCCGGCAGGCGACCGACTCGATGTCGGGCCCGGTCATGTCGCCCCGTCAAGCGCCAACAGGTCGCGAAAGACCGCGCGCGCATCTCGGCCCCGGTGCCGACTTCCCGATCCTCGCGCAACAACTCCAAATCCCACCCGACCAGGCTTCGAGCGCGGGCCGCGACGCCTTCCGGGTGACGCCCGCATTTCGACCATGCGATCGACGAGCGCTCCTGTGCGTCTCGAGCCGCTCCTGGGCCGATGCGGCCAGCTCGGCCGGGCTATCGGGTCGCATCGAAGTCGGTTGCGAATATCGCCGCTGCAGCTCGTCGAACGTCCTGCGCAGCGCCAACAGCTCGGCATCGGGATGTTCGGGCCGCGTCACCTAGGCGCCATCGGCATGGTGACTGCGGCCGCGATGCCGAACACGGCACGGCGAGAGAGGCGCGGCTCATCGCACGGTCTCCAAAGCTTCGAACCTATGCGCCCGAAGCGCTGCCAAGTCGGCCCAGCCCATCTCTTCTATGCCAAGTCCAGCAGCCTCGGCGATGACCGGCAGCGCGCTCAACAGAAGGCGGTCGAGCTTGCTCTCCAACCTACTCAGGGCTGCCTCGCACCCAGCTGCGCCGTCGATCTGGTCGACGATGGTGAGGGCCGTCGCAACCTGCACCGCGGCATCAGCCAGCGTCACCGCAGGCATGCTGCAGATCAACTCCTTCGCTGCGCTGGCTTGCGCGTCGGTGATGTCCATGCCGGCCTGCGAGCGCAGGCTGGCTTGGTGACCGTCGGCACGAAGCCCTCCTCATCGAGCCGGTTGTGCTCGACGTAGAGCGCGGCGATGCGGCGACCGAGGTCGTGGATGCTGGGTATCGAGGTCGGCATGCTGGCGGCGCTCATGCTTCGGCTCCCTCGAGCGTCCGTGTTAGAAAGCAGCCCGGCCGCGACGTAGGGCTGCGGGGTCCGTCAAACGAGATACCTGCTCGGCGTCACACCCGCCCCGCCTGGTGCACCGATCACCCGCACCTTTACGGCCAGCGCAGCGATGGTGACTGCCGCAGAGGTTGGATGCGGCCGGCGAGCTCCGCGCACTGATCGGTCAGTGCGGTGGCGCAGGTGGTGATCGGTCCGTCGTCCTCGTGCTCGAGGTCTGCCAGCGCCCAGGCCGCTTGCTCGCGGGCGTAGAGGTCGGCGAACCGGTTGCCGAGCTCGAGCAGGTGGCGATCGTCGGCGCCCGGACATGCAAGCGGCACTGACCGCCCGGGCGTCGGCAACAGATGTCGAAAATCGGCTGCAACCGCCGGTGACGCCAGCGCGAGCGCGGCCGCGGCGCTGAACAGCGATCGACGGGATGCTGCCCCGGCTGTAGACAAACTTCGGGCGTGGTATGAACATGATTAGCCATAGCCTGCTGATCCCATCAGCTGCGTTGTGGTTAGGCCGAGTTCGGTGTTCCACCACCTTCTCGGCCGCTTTGCTTTCGTTGGCCAGGTCGCTACAGTGTTGCGATGTCGGGGCCGACCGTCAAGGGATTAGAACATGTTTTAAACTTTGTGATGACGCCAGAGCAATGCCGTATGGCGAGAGCAGGGCTGGGCCTTGTGCGCGAGCAAGCGGCGGCTGCCGATGTGTCGACGACACGATCGCGGCCTTAACGAGGCGGGACTTTTACCCTCGCACTGTCGACGCAATCCGCGCCGCACTTGAGCAAGCCGGCGTCGAGTTCATCCAGCAAAACGGCGGCGGCCCCGGCGTGCGGCTGCGGACGAGCGTAGTAGACTAGCGGGTCCGTCCTTGGCTGTGACGCGCGTCACAGACTGAGCGGCGCGGGTTAATCCAAGTTGAGATCTGGCCCGTATAGGGCTGGTCGACCGCAAGTTTGCAATTCAGGAAAGAGCGCCATGGACTTGGTCCCAACAATGTCGGGCCATGAGGCACTTCGCATCCAGGCCGTCGCGGCATGCAACGTTCTGAACACCAAGCCAGAGGCGGTCTACGACAGGATCGTCTTTACGGCAGCCCAGGTGCTCCGGGCGCCAATGGCAATGCTCGCCATCGTCGGAGCCCACGACCTTTGGCTGAAAGCGCGCGTCGGACCGTTGCCACATGATTGGCCACGTCCCCGAACCTTCTGCGACACCGTGATACGCTGCGACGACGCCTTGGTGGTCGAGGACGCAGCAGCCGATGCGCATTTTTCGGCCTTCCCGTGTGTCGTGAGCCGCCCGTTCATTCGCTTCTACATGGGCGTGCCAATCCACGGGCCCGACCGTCACATTGTGGCTACCCTCTGTGTGTTGGACTCCAAGACGCGAGGCGTTAGCGACCGTGGCGCGCAGCAGCTCCAGCAGCTTGCCTACGACGCTGAAAACCTGCTTACGGCACGGTCGCGAGGAACCGTCCCGGCAGACTGACCGGGTGACTGCTCCGGCATCCGCCTAGTCGCTGCATGAGCGATAGCTTCCTGGAGCTACTCGCCCAACGCAGGCGAGGCGAGTTGCAGCCCCCTAGGGCTACTCCAGCATCTCGCCTCGAAACGAGAGCGTCGCGCGATAAAGCGCCCTGCCGGTGTCATCTCGCACAGTGATGCTGAACTCGTGATGGCCACAGCGTCGGAAGCTGTAGCTGGCCATGTCGGGCAACAGGCCAACGGCCAGGGCACAAGCCTTTTCGAGGCTGGGCAAGCTGCTGCCCTCGCTGTCACGATCGTCGCCGGCGTCATCTTTGTAGTCGAAAAAGTAGAGCGGCATTGGGCACCTGTGCCAATGCCACGCTATCTGACCCCAGGGCCGCGAAGCGCATCCCCGGACTAAGCCGATTCGACTAGTGATCGACGTTAGGTGCGATGAACCTGCTGTCCGGACCTTCCTAGTGATGCGCGACAGAGGTGACGAGTATCTCGGTGTCAGCCTGGGCCGGCCGCTTTGGGCCCGATTTTCTGAGCGAGCCGAGCGTAAGAAAACGCCCTTTTGGTCGCGCGATCTCTGCGGCCGCCAGAACGCAATAGGCCACCACCGTCGCGAGCAAGCAGAAAAACAGGATGAGCACCTGAACTGTCACCAAGGTCTCAGACTTGGCCAATAGGCGGACGAGCCTGGGTTCGCGTTTAGGCTTCGGCAGCCAGGTCCAATGCTCCTGGCCGCCAGCTGGTGGAACGCTCGCGCGTCGGCGCTCTCGCTGATCGCCCGTCAAGTCGCGTTAAGCTTGCTGGCAACGACGTTGAACTGGGTCTGCATTTTACGGCCGAGAGCGTTGAAGCCGACCAGCATGGTCAGCACGAGCACGCCGGCGATCAAGCCATACTCGAGGGCGGTCACCGCACGAGTTTCAGATGCTAGTTCAACCCACTTTTTGGCGCGCGCGATCATTGTCGATCCTTTAGGGAGGCGCTGAGCCACCATGCAGGTCAGCGCCCAGGCCAGCGTATGTGGATCGGGAACGGAATGATCGTTCAGCAATGTCAAGTTTAGCTCGAGGCGGTTAGGCGCCGGCGGTGACTTCAGGCACCCTCAAAGCGCATTGGTGAAACCGTTCGCGGCGCCCCAGATCTCCTTCATCATTAAACGTGGGAGACAAGCGTCATGCATGCTCTTGCGCATCCGTGTGGGAGCAGACCGATGGTGAAGCGTACGAAACAGGAGGACGTCGCCGGCGTGCTCGAGTTCGAGGGCCGAACGAGCGAGGATCCGGAAGTCGTGGCATGGTTAGCTGAGCACCGGGCGAAAAAGGGTGGCAAGATCCGGGTGAGCCAGGGTGGCACTGGCGTGCGTCTCATGTTCAGCGAGAAGGGGGACCTGGCGATGTGGAAAGCCAGGGTCGAGAAGGTCGCTTCGGGAAAGAAGAAGGCCGCTGCGTCCTAATTCGAGCAAGGGCGGCAGCGTTAATCAGCGCGGGCGTCGCGGCCGCCCAGAGTTCGTCAAAAAGCCATCCTGACCACCCACTGGCCGACCCGGCGAATGATCTCGGCGAGCTCCGGTTCGGCCACAAGCTGCGCAGCCTCCTCGAGATTGAACCACGCCGTATCGCGCTCAGCCTGTTCTGGCCAAGTATCTCTTTGGCCCGAGACTACGAAAAGAAAGACGTTGACGCCCACGATCCGGGTGTCGCCCCCGTCGAACTGCTTTTCATACTGGTAGCGGCCGACCGGGTCCTCGCCGTAGATCCATCCGACGAGGCCGGCCTCTTCGAACGCCTCGCGCTCGGCTGCCTGTCCAAGGGTCAGCTTGCGCATCGTCCACCCTTTCGGGATGACCCAACGCCTTGTCGTGCGGGAGGTGACGAGCAGCACCTCTGGTGCTCCGTCCTCGTTCAGTTGAAGCGGCAGCGCGCCGACCTGCTGGCGATTGGGGTCACTCAGAGGCTTTCCCAGCTTCGTTTTGGGCATGGCCGGCCAGCTCCTTGGGACGGTAAGCGCAGGTTACGCACAGGCCGGCAGTGTGACGGAAGTCAGGAAGTGTCGGAATGACCAAGGTCACAGGTCCCGCATGGGTCAGTAGCAGCCCACGGCTGCTAGCGGCTCACCCGCTCCAGTCACTGCTGGTTGCGGCGGCCGACCGTATGCAGGCGGGGCACCTACCCTTCGAGTTATCTTCGCGGCTAACCGTTCGTAACGATTCCGAACAGGCGGCCAGCGGCTGGGCATCGTATTTCTGCCTCGGGACAGCCTCTCGGAAGGATCTACGATGAAGGAATGCCTGGTTGACGTTCTGAACGAGCGAGACACCGTCCTGCATGTCTTCCCGATTCCGGTTGAGAAGGATGACGGCACACCGATCCCAGTGGACCCTGAGCAGGAGGCGTTGAAGGCCGCCGCCATCGTGAAGTTGGCCGACGAGACCGAGATCCTACACGCGCGCCCACACGTCAGCCGCGGCGGACCGCTGACGCCCTATGCCGACGTTCTGGAAACAAGGTGTCAGGCGTGGGAACGGTCTCAGCAGCGCATCCGCGAACGGGCTTACTTTCTGTGGCTCGACGCTGGGTGTCCTGATGATCGAGCGCTCGAGCATTGGCACGAGGCACATCAGACCGAGATCGTTGCAACTCGGAGCACCGTGCGATCGCGTTAGCTGTCGGCGTGTTCTTAATTTGTTCTCCTAAAAACGGCATGCTCCGGTTCACAACCGGAGATGCCCATGACCAACCGCCCGCTCTCGCCCGCTGATCCCGCAGAGCTGCGCGCGGCCCTGTCGCATGCCCTGCGCTACGACCGCTCCGGCCGGCGCACGCAGGACCGGGCGAGCATCATGGCCGATGCCGCGGCCGAGCACCTTGTTGAGGCCTTGCGCCTATCCGGCTTCGTCATCATGCGCGGCCCGCCGGCGCCGAACCACGCGGGAGCCGAACCGGAGCACTCGCTGCTGCCGCGGCGCTGATGCCGAACCCAGCCGAGCGCATTGCCCAGCTCGAGACGGTGCTGGCGGCGCTGATCGACCACGTCGACGCGGTCGGCTGCTATGACGTGGAGGGCGAGCGGCTGAGTGACCAGGTGCCGGTCGCGAGGCAGGCTCGCATGCTGCTGGGGGATGAGCCGCGGCGGCGAGTGACCAAGCCAGCGGCTGATAAGTGCTGTCGGGCTACTATCATGACGGGCACGTCGCACTAGTCGCCTGAAAGGCTGAAATCAGCGCGGCTTAGCGCTTCTCAAAATAGGTGTTGACTTCGAATCCGCTTGTGGAGTCCTCCCGCAACGGCCATCTTGTCGATGAGCATGCACGGGCCGGCCCTCGCACCACGGGGCTGGCCCGTGCGATTCAAGCTGCTAATAGGGAGGGCGCACCATGACGCAGATCAAGACATCCCCGGAGCTGCTCGACGCCATACAGCGGGCAGCGACAAGCGATCTCTCGCCCGAGGATCTTCATGGGCAACGCGTTTCTTTCGCCATGGGCGCGGTGTCTCGCAATGGCAACATCACTCGCGAGCAAGTCGAGCGTATCGTAAGCAAGCAAGAAGGCCGACCGCAGAAATAGCCTAGCGTGATCCTGTTCGAAATCACAGGCGAGAGTGAAGCTCATCCAGCTTACGCGAGGCTTGCGGTCTCGAATGGGTCACGTCAGTACCACTTTTTGAACTCTGCCGTAATAGCAGCTCTTGAAGTGCGCAAGCCGTTCTTATCTCAAACGATAATTCGTGCACTCAATTTCCACGCGATCTGTTGTTTGCACGTTAACGCCGGAGAGTATCGTCCGGTGAACGTGCAGGCCGGTGAGGATGGTGATCCAAACACCCATTATGCACCAGGTTTCCACAGAGTGCAGGCACTCATGGACGACTTCGTCAACGAGGTGAATAGACATTGGAGCACCACTCAAGACGGGGTCTTTTTGGCGGCGTTTGTATTATGGCGTCTGAACTATATCCATCCATTCATCAATGGAAACGGGCGTACCGCCCGAGCAGCTTGCTACTTCGTCCTTTGCCTCGCCGCAGGCGGCCTGCTCCCCGGATATCCTCCCCTGCCAGAGCTGATCACACGCAACCGCGACGAGTATATCCAAGGGCTCCTGCAGGCCCATAGGACCTTTCGTGCCGGCAGCGTCGACTTGGTCCCCCTCCACGCGCTACTTTCTCGCTTAGTTGGTGAGCAACTTGCGTCGGCTCAGGTTGTTACCCCAGCGCCGCCGCCCACGCCTCCAGCGCCGCCTTCCGCTCCGCCATGAACTCCCCCCGCTGATACACCGCTGCCACCCCGCTGATCGTTCCCTGCACGTGGTTCAGCAGCCGATCGGCCACGTGTGGCGGAAAACCCATGTCGGCCAGCCGGGTTACGCCCGTCCGACGAAAGTCGTGGAAGCGCCAGGCCGGCATAGTGCCAGGCTTCTGACCGGTCGCCGACGCCGCCAGCCGACGTCCCTCCGACACCTCTTCGTCCAGGCGGCGTTTGGCATAGCTGAAAGCCGTAAGACCGCGCTCGGCCTCTGGTTTTCGACCGCGGCCGCTCAGCAGCACCGGACGGAAGACCAGCTCACCAGGCGCACCACGCTCGAAAGCCTGCAGCTCGGCTCGGGCGGCCGGCGCGAGATGAATCAGGTGCGCCTTGCCGTTT
Organism: uncultured Alphaproteobacteria bacterium; assembly: GCA_963792675.1. Taxonomy (GTDB): domain Bacteria; phylum Pseudomonadota; class Alphaproteobacteria; order Acetobacterales; family Acetobacteraceae; genus JBBROS01. The sequence goes on along the minus strand of CAWBWT010000002.1, from coordinate 669,097 downwards.
TTGGCTCGCTCGGCCGGCAACTCCCAGACTGACAGATCTGGCGCCAACTCGCTCCAGGTGATGCCTGCGACTTCCTCGCGGCGCTGCAAGGTCAGCAGCAGAAACCGGATGAAGGCCCCATAGGGCGGCAGCAAGGCGTACGTCGCGGCCCAGATCTCCGCAACCTCACTAGGCGTCAGCACCCGGTCGCGTGGCACATCCCGGCCTGGCATCGGCACCCCCTCGAAGGGATTGCCGACGACAGACCCGCGCTTGCCGGCCCAGGCGTATGCTGCACGTGCGTAGCCGACGGTGCGCCTCGCCGTGGTCTCGCCGACGTCGGCTGCAATCCGATCAATGGCGGCGATCACAGCAGCCTTGGTGATCGCGGCGGCCGGGAGCTCGAGCATCTCGCGCAGATGCAGCCGGATCCGGCCGAGCGCGTCCCGCCTGTATGAGAGGCGCATGGAGGCAAGATGTTTGGCCTCCCACTCGCTGACCAGGTTGCCGAAGGTGAATGCGTCCACCTTCCGCTTTCGCCTTGTCTCAGCCTCGACAGCTGCGGCAGCAGCTTGCTTTGCCTTCTCACTCGCCACGGGGTCGCCGCCGCCGGCGACGGCGCCAAAATGCACTGACGCGATCTTTCGCGCCTGGGCGGCCGAGAGCCCCTCCCCTTCTTTGCCCCACTGGCCGATACGCATCCGCCGAACTTTGGCCCCGGCTCTGTACTGGAAGAGGAACATCCGGCTGCCCTGGGCGGTCACACGCAGGCCGAAACCCGGCAGATCACCATCGAAAAACAGAGCGTCCTTTCGCCCCTCGGGACACGTCAGAGCCGAGATCACCCGGTCGCTTAGCTTCATGAAACCGCCGGCGAACTCAAAACACACGCCCGGCGCGGACTCTTGCGGACTCACTTTCATGGGTATGTTATGGCGTCTCGTGGCATCTCCTGACAAGCGCGTCGCAAAGGCGCCACTACAACCCACTGCTGCCTATGCCTATTTTGGATGGTCACGGCGTCTCGTGGCGTCTCGTGACATGAACAAGCATGGGTTTTGTAAACCGAAGGTCGCGGGTTCAAATCCTGCACCCGGCATCTCCACATACCCTTCGGGCAACTCTCCTTGCCGCCCCGCGCTACAGGCACGGATTTTTGGGCCGGGTGAGCGACATGGGTGGCACGGTGGCAGGTCGACCGCTCGCTCTGGCGATCGCCGCCACTCTGGCAACGGCTTATGCCGGAGCGGCGCAGTCGCCCGCGCGGGCATCCCGGCCGTCTCGCCCTGCAGCCCACGCAGCGCAGCCGAGCTTGCACGATAGCGTGGAGGCTGCCTGGCAGCGCCTTCCGGATCGCCGCAGCTTTGAAGGACAGCGTGCCGCCGCTGCTGCCCGGCTCGGCGCCGGAGGGGCTTTGCTGCCCAACGCACCCTATTTCAACGGAACCTACATCAACGACCAGGTCGGCAGCGGCCAGCGCTACATCACCTATCAAGGTGAGCTCGCCACCCCGATTTGGCTACCCGGCGAGGGCACCGCGACCGAGAACGTCGCCCGCGCCGACCTCAACAGCCTCGCGGCGCAGGTCGATGCCGCCCACCTGGCGCTCGCCAACCAGGTGCTCGACCTCGCCGCGCAGGCCGCGCTCGCTGCCAACACGCGCGACGTCGCCCGGCGCCGGGTGACGACGTCGCAGGCGTTGGCCGCCGACCTCGGGCGCCGGTTCCGCCTCGGCGAAAGCGCCGAAGCGGACGCGCTGGTCGCCGAGGCGGACGCCAGCAACGCCCGGCTGGAGCTCGCCTCGGCCGACGCCCAGCTCGCGGCCGCCCGGGCCGGGCTTGCCGCCCTGACCGGCTCCGAGGATGTGCCCGTCCTGCAGCCCGGGGCCGCCGCCGCCGCCGCGATGCCGGACCCGAACGCCCATCCCCGCGTCGTCGCCGCGCGCAAGGCGGTGGACGCGGCCCGCTCCGGGGTCGACCTCGCCGCCTTGCAAAACCGCGACAGCCCGACCGTCGGCATCCAAGGCATCCACGAGAAGCAAGGCGCCGGACAGCCCTACGACACGCGGTTCGGCCTCGTGGTGCATTTCCCCTTCGCGACCGAAGCCCGCAACGCCCCGCTTCGCGCCGCCGCGCAAGCCGCGCTGACCGGGGCGGAGGCGCAGCTCGACCTGGTCTTGCGCCAGGTGGGGGCCGAGCGACGCCAAGCCGAAGCGATCCTGTTCGGCGCGCAACGCAGCACCGATGCGGCAAGCCGCGCCGCCACGGCGCTTGCGACACGTCGCGGGCAGATCGAGCGGGCATGGCGCGCCGGCGAGATGCCGCTGCTCGAGGTCGTTCGCGCCAACGCCATCACCTTCGACGCCGAGCTGGCCCGCGACAAAGCACGCACCAATTTGGGCGTCGCGCAGCAGCGGGCGCGGATCGTTCAGGGATTGCTGCCTTGAGGCTTGCGGTGCTGTGCCTGCTGCTGCTCGCCGGGCCCGCTTTCGCCGCCAAGGGCGACGACAAGAAGGACCAGCCGCCGACGGACCCGCCGGGTGTCGTCCGCGTCAGCGCCGATGCGCAGCGCACCATGGGCCTCAAGACCACGCACGCGACACGCGCCCGCATCGCTCAGCCGGTGCAAGCGCCGGGCACGGTGATGTTCGACCAGGGCCACGTCGCCCGCCTGCGGCCCTTCGCCCAGGGCCGGGTCATGCGCCTGCTGGTCGCGCCCGGCGACAGCGTGCGGGCCGGCCAGCCGTTGGTCGAGCTGGACACGCCGAGCCTGGCCGACAGCCGCGACACCCTGGCCGGCGCCCAGGCCGCATTGCGTCAGGCGCTGGCCGAGCTCGACGTCACACAGGCAGCGCAACGGCGCGGCGAGATGCTGGCGCGCGACGGCTCATTGTCGCGAGCGGAGGCCGAGCGGCGCCGGGCCGAGACCGCCCGCGCCCGCGCCTCCGTCGACACTGCCCGCGCCTCCGTCACCGCCGGCGAAAGCCGGATCGCCCGCCTGGCGCCGCTGCCGGGCGGAGCGGCCGGCATCGCTACCCTCACCAGCCCGATCGACGGCGTGGTCGTCACCGTCGGGATCACCCCGGGCGAAGTCGTCGACCCGGCGGCCGAAGCGCTCGTGGTCGCCGACCTGTCGGTGATGGCGGCGACGGCGCAGATTTCCGAAAGCCAGGCCACGCTGGTCCGGGTCGGGGACCCGGCGCGCATCCGTCTGACTGCCGGCCCAGACCGGACCTGGACCGGCGAAGTGGTCGCCACCGCGGCCCAGGTCGATCCACAATCGCGGACGCTTTCGGCCCGCATCCTGCTGCCCAACCCCGACAGGGCACTGCGGGCCGGCATGCTGGTGCAGGTCACCTTGTCGGCCGACCGCGGCCGCGACGGGCTCGAGGTGCCAGCGTCCGCGGTGCAGACGATCGATGACAAGCCGGTCGCGTTCGTGCGCACCGGGCCCGACCGCTTCGAGCGGCACGACCTTACCCTCGGCGTGCAGCGACCCGATATCGTCGAGGTCCGCAAGGGGCTGAGCGAAGCCGACGAGGTCGCGACCGATGGCAGTTTCCAGTTGAAGGCGATCTTGCAGCGCGACCTGCTGGGCGGGACCGATTGAGGGAGCGCCTGTTCCAGGGCATCGTCGAGCGCCGCTGGCTGGTGCTGATCCTCGCCGCCGGCCTGGTCGCGGCCGGCGTGCTGAACCTGCGCGGTTTCGCGGTGGACGCAGTGCCCGACATCTCGCCCAAGCAGGTGATGGTGCTGACCCAGGCGCAAGGCCTCGGCCCGCTCGAGGTCGAGCGGCTGGTCACATTCCCGGTCGAGAACGCGATGGCCGGCCTGCCCGGCATGAAGGGCATCCGTTCCACCACGCGGTTCGGCCTGTCGGCAGTCTACGTCACCTTCCAGGACGGCGCCGACGCCAACACGGTTCGCGCCATGGTGTTCGAGCGGCTGCAGCGGGCGCGCGAGATGATGCCGCCCGGCGCCGGCGCGCCGCAAATGGGCCCGATCGCCACCGGGCTCGGCGAAGTCTACCAATTCGAGGTGCGCGGACCCGGCCACTCGCCGATGGAGCTGCGCCAGGTCCTGCAATGGACCATCGCCCCCAAGCTGCGCCTGGTGCCCGGCATCACCGACGTCAACATCTACGGCGGCCAGCTGCGCACCTACGAGGTGCGGGTCCGCCTCGACTCGCTGCGCCAGTACGGCCTCACCTTGCCGCAGGTGTTCGGAGCGCTATCGGACAACAACGCCACCAAGGGCGGCGCCTATATCGAGCACGGCGACGAGCAGCAGGTGGTGCGCGGCATGGCGCTGGCGTCCTCGCCCGCCGACTTGCAGGCGATCGTGCTGGCGACGACGCCGGACGGCACCCCGATCACGGTCGGCAGCGTCGGCGAGGTGGTGGAGGCGCCGAAAGTACGGCTCGGCGCCGTCACCCACGACGGCGAAGGCGAGACGGTGGTGGGCGTCGCGCTGATGCAATACGGCGACAATGCCAGCCAGGTGATCTCGGCGGTGAAGGCGGCCGTCGGCGACATCAGCAAGCAACTGCCGCCCGGCATCGAGATCCGGCCCTACTACGACCGCTCGAACCTGGTGTCTCGCACGATCTCGACCGTCGAGCACAACCTGCTCGAAGGCGCCGTGCTGGTGATCGCCGTTCTTCTCCTGGTGCTCGGCAACCTGCGCGCCGAACTCATCGTGGCGGTGGCGATCCCGCTGTCGATGCTGATCGCCTTTGCCGGCATGCGGGCGATCGGCTTGTCCGGCAACCTCATGAGCCTCGGCGCCATCGATTTCGGCTTGGTGGTGGACGGGGCGGTCGTGCTGATCGAGAACGTGCTGCGCCGCCGGGCCGAAAGCGCGGATGACGCCGACCCGCGGCAAGCGGTGTGGCAGGCCGCCGCCGAGGTGGCGCGCCCGGTCACCTTTGCCGTGCTCATCATCTCGCTGGTTTACCTGCCGGTGCTGTCGCTTTCGGGCGTGGAAGGAAAGATGTTCCGGCCGATGGCGATCACGGTGATGATGGCGCTGCTCGGCTCGCTGCTGGTGACGATGCTGGTGATGCCGGCGCTGGCGGCGGTGTTCCTGTCTAACAAGGCGCAATCGAAAGACACTTGGCTGGTTCGCATGGCCCGACGCGGCTACACGCCGCTGCTGCGCCGCGGCGAGGCGCATCCGTTCCTCACTGCCGCCATCGCCGGCGGCCTGTTCGCCGCCGCCGCGTTCTTCGGCATGGGTCTCGGCGGCGAGTTCCTGCCCCAGCTCGCGGAAGGCTCGATCGTCATCACCTCGGAGAAGCTGCCCGGCATCAACCTCGACGCGTCCCTGCGCACCGTCACGGCAATCGAGAAGGTGGTCCGCTCGTTCCCGGAAGCCGCCCGCGTCGTCTCGCTGACCGGCAGCGCGGAGATCCCCACCGACCCGATGGGCGTCGAGAGCACCGACAGCTTCGTCACCCTCACCCCGCAAAGTCAGTGGAAGACCGCCGACACCCAGGACGGCTTGGTTTCGGCGTTCGAGACCAAGCTGAAGCAGGAGGTCCCGGGCGTCGCCTTCACCTTCTCGCAACCGATCCAGATGCGCATGGAGGACCTGCTGCAGGGCGTTCGCGGCGACGTGGCGCTGACGATCTACGGCGATGATCTCGGCAAACTGCGCGAGTTGGCCGACCAAGCGGTGCAGGCGATCAACGGGGTGAAAGGCGCCGCCGACGTCAAGCCCGAGGCGCAGGGCGGCCTGCCGGCGCTGACGGTCAAGGTGGATCGCACCAAGGTGGCCCGCTTCGGGCTCAACGCGGCCGACGTGCTGGCCGTGGTGGAAGCGATCGGCGGCCACACCGCGGGCACGATCTATGGCGAGAACGGCCAGCAGAGCGACGTGGTCGTCCGCCTGCCCGCTGACGAACGCGGCAGCGTGCAGCGCCTGTCCGATCTCCCGGTGGGTGGCGCCGGGCATTCGGTGAAGCTGTCCGAGGTGGCCGAGATCGGCGTCGCCGACGGACCGGCGCAGATCAGCCGCGAGCGCCTGCAGCGGCGCATCGCCGTGCAGATCAACGTCCGCGGCCGCGACGTCCAGAGCTTCGTCGCCGAGGCGCAGAAGGCGGTCGGCGACAAGCTGCATCTGCCGCCCCGCTATTCGGTCGAGTGGAGCGGCCAGTTCCAGAACCTGCAGGACGCGACCGCGCGGTTGTCGATCGTGGTACCGGTCATGCTCGCGGCCGTCTTCCTGCTGCTCTACCTCAATTTCGGCAGCGTCCGGCTGGCTCTGCTGATCTTCCTGAACGTTCCCATGGCGGCAACGGGCGGCATCGCAGCGCTGCTGCTGCGCGGGCTGCCGTTCAGCATCTCGGCGGCGATCGGCTTCATCGCGACGTTCGGCATCGCCATCCTGAACGGCGTCGTGCTGACCAGCTACATCGAAACCGAGCGCCGCGCCGGCAAGGACCCGCGGCAGGCCGCCGCCGACGCCGCCGAGACCCGGCTGCGCCCGGTGCTGACGACCGCGCTGGTCGCCTCGCTCGGCTTCCTGCCGATGGCGGTGTCGACCACCGCCGGCGCCGAGGTGCAGCGCCCGCTGGCGACCGTCGTCATCGGCGGCCTGTTGACCGCGACCTTGCTGACGCTCGTGCTGCTGCCGGCGCTGTATCCGGTGTTCACCCAAGCCCGGATGCCGTCGCTGGCGCGGGTCAAGAGATGGCTGCATTTGGGCCCGCGGCAGCAGCACCCGGCGGAATGAGGGGCGGCCCAATGCATGAGCATGACCGCGGCGTCGTGGTGATCGGCGCCGGCGTCGCCGGCCTCGCCGCGGCCCGGCAATTGCGGGCGCACGGCGTCCCCACAACCCTGATCGACGCGCTGCCGCGGATCGGCGGCCGCGCCGTGACCGCCCGCGTCGGGGCAGACCCATTCGACCTGGGCGCCACCTGGCTGCACGATGCCGACCACAACCCGCTGGTGCCGCTCGCCGGACCGGAGGACCGGTTGCTCGACTCCGACGCACAGCGAGAGGAGCGCCTGACGATCGGCGGCCGCCTGGCGACGCCGGCGGAGCAGGCCGCCTACGACACGGCGTGGGACCGGCTCGACGACGCCGTCGCCCCGGCACTCGCCGGCCCCGACATCACGCTCGCCGCGGCCATGGCGCCGATCCGGGACAAGCCCTGGACGGGGCTGCTGGCGTTGTGGGAGGGCGCCATCATCGCCGGCGCCGATGCCGATGTGCTCGGCCTCCGCGATTGGCACCGCAACCGCCTCGAGGGCCGCAACCGGGTCCCGGCCGCGGGCGTCGGCGCCTTCGTCGCCCGCGTGCTCGCAACCGAGGCGACCCTGTCCTGCCCCGCCACGGAGGTCATCTGGTCGGGCGACGGCGTGACGATCGAAACTCCGCGCGGCACGCTTCACGCCGCCGCCGCCATCCTCACCGTCTCGACCGGCGTGCTCGCAGCCGGGCACATCCGCTTCGACCCGCCGCTGCCGCCCGAGGTGCAGCATGCCATCCACGCTTTGCCGATGGGGCTGCTGAGCAAAATTGCGCTGCCGGCCGCCGGGCCGGACCGACTGGGGCTCGCCCCCAGCACGCTGCTGGTGGATCGCGAGGCGATCATGACCTTCAATGCCTGGCCGCACGGCCGCGGCTATGTCGCCGGCTTCGCCGGCGGCCGCAGCGCCTGGTCGGTGGCCGCCGACCCGGCCGCCATGGAGGACCTCGCCCGCAGCGAACTTCGTCGCACCCTCGGCCCCGACGCGCTGGCGGGGATCGGCTCGGCCGCGATCATCTCCACCTGGGGTACCGACCCCGAGTTCCTCGGCGGCTACGCCTATGCCGGCCCCGGCGACGCCGAGCAGCGCGGCGTGCTGGCGAGCGCCTTTCCCGCCGAACGCCTGCTGTTCGCCGGCGAGGCGACCCGCACCGACGGCCTCGCCGGCACCGTAGGCGGCGCCTATCTCAGCGGCATCGAGGCAGCCGATCGTCTGCTCACGACCGCTACCGTGGACCGTCAAACGAGGTAGGGTGCTCCATGCCCCACCTCATCGCCGCCCTGCTGACCGCTGCTGTACTGCTGATCCGGCCCGCACTCGCGGAGACGACCCAACTCCGGATCGGGGCGCAGTACGGCACCAGCATGCTCGCAGTGATGCTGATGGAAGGCGACCGGCTGGTGCAGAAGCACGCGGCAGCCGCCGGCCTCGGCGAGGTGGTTGTCAGCTACCGCAACATCAGCGGGCCCGTCGCGATGAGCGATGGCGTGCTGTCGGGCGCGCTCGACATCGGCATCAACGGCGCTCCCTCCGTGCTGCTGCTCTGGGACAAGACCCGCGCCTCGGCCAACCCGGTGCGCGGCTTTGCCTCCGTCAGCACCAACCCCTCGATCCTCGTCACCCGCAACCCCGCCGTCCGCTCCATCCGCGACTTCACGGAGCGCGACCGCATCGCGCTGCCCGGGGTCAAGATCGCGCTGAACGCTATCCTGCTGCAGATGGCCGCCGCGAAGGAGTGGGGCCTTGCCGATTACGGCCATCTTGACGCCCGCACCACCACGCTCGGCCACCCGGACGCGCTCGCGACGATGCTGTCCGGCACCGGCGACGTCACCGCCCATTTCTCCGGGCCGCCTTTCTCGACGCTCGAGATCAAGGCCGGCATGCGGCCCATCCTGAACGCCAAGGACGTGCTCGGCGACGGTTGGGACATGATCATGTTCGCGACCACCCGCTTCCACGACGCCAATCCGAAACTGATGGGCGCCGTGCTTGCAGCCCTGCGCGAAGCCGACGCCGCGATCAGGCGCGACCCGCCCGCCGCGGCCCGCCGCTACCTGGAGATCTCCGGCGACAAGAAGTCCACGCCCGACGAGATCCTGGCGCTGATCACCGACCCCGACACCACTTACGACCCGGCACCGCGCAGCGTGATGCAGTTCGCCGACTTCATGAGCAGCGTCGGACTATTGAAGAACAAACCCGGCGACTGGTCCGACATCTTCTTCCCCGACGTACGGCCATGATCGGTTGGCGGGCCCGGCTCGGCTTCCTGGTGCCGCCCGGCAACCCGACGGTCGAGCCGGAGATGACGGCGCTGCTGCCGCCGGGTTGCAGCGCGCACTTCACCCGCATGACCGCCGCCGGTGCGACCGGCAGCCTCGACGGGCAGGAGGAGCGCAACCGGCAGATGCTGGACGGGCTCGACGCCGCGGCCGCCTTGCTGGCGATGGTGCGCCCGGCGGTGATCGCCCTGGCGCATACCGCGACCAGCACCACGCTCGGCCCCGATGCCGAGGCGGCGCTGGTCGCCGGCATGGAGGCGCGGCACGGCTGCCGCTTTATCACCGCGTTCGGCGCCGTGCTGGCCGCACTCGGAGCGCTCGGCGTGCGGCGGATTGCCTACGGCACGCCCTACGCGATGGACACCACGCTGCGCGGCAAGGCGCTGCTGGAACGGCACGGGATCGAGGTCGTCCGCTTCGCCGTGCTGCCCGGCGTCGTCAACATCTACGACGAGACGCCGGAACGCGCTTACCAGCTCGGCCGCCTCGTGGACGACGCCGGCGCGGAAGCCGTGTTCCTGAGCGGTGTCGGCATGCCGACGGTAGCGACGCTCGCGGCGCTGGAGGCGGACCTCGGCAAGCCCGTGGTGTCCGCCGCCGCGGCAATGATGTGGCACGCGCTGCGGGTGGCCGGCGTGCGCGCCGCCGTCCCGGGTTATGGGCGCCTGCTGGCCGGCCTTGACACCGCCGCCGCGCCGCCCCGATCGTAGGTGCCGAACAATCCGGGGGTGACTTGGCCAGCTTCCTGCGCCCGACCCGGCTCCAAGACGCTCTCACCGCCCTCGCTGCCGGGCCACGCACCGTGCTGGCCGGCGGCACCGACCACTTCCCCGCCCGCGCCACCTTCGAGCCGGACGAGGACATCCTCGACCTTTCCGCACTCCCCGGGCTGTGCGCCATCGAATGCGTTGGCGCGCATTGGCGCATTCCGCCGCTCGCCACCTGGACCGGCCTGATCGAGACGCAGCTGCCGCCGCTGTTCGACGGGCTCAAGACGGCAGCGCGCCAGGTCGGCGGCTGGCAGATCCAGAACGCCGGCACCCTTGTCGGCAACGTCTGCAATGCGAGCCCCGCCGCGGATGGCATCCCCGCCTTGCTGGCGCTCGATGCCGCGGTCGAGCTGCAAAGCCTCGCCGGCACCCGCACCTTGCCGCTTGCCGAGTTCGTGCTCGGCCCGCGCCTCACCGCCCGGCGGCCGGACGAGCTGGTGACGGCCCTGCTGGTGCCGCACCGCGACGCCGAGAGCCGCGTTCCTGAAGCTCGGCGGCCGGCGCTATCTGGTGATCTCCATCAGCATGGCGGCGATCACCCTGGCCCGCGACGACGCCGGCCGCATCACCCATGCCGCGGTGGCGGTCGGCGCCTGCGGTCCGGTCGCGACCCGCCTGCCCGCGCTGGAGACGGCGCTGCTGGGCCGGGTGCCGCAATCCGACCTGGTGCGGGCGGAGCATCTCGCCCCGTTGCAGCCGATCGACGACGTCCGTGCCACCGCACGCTACCGCCTCGACGCAACGCTGGAGCTGTTGCGCCGCGGCCTGGCCGAGCCACTGGCCGCCGCCGCATGAGATCACCCGCCGAACCCATCACCTTCACCCTGAACGGCCGCGCGGCCGAGGTGCGGGTGCCGCCCGGCCGTCGTCTCGCCGACGTGCTGCGCGACGATCTCGGCCTGACCGGGACCAAGGTCGGCTGCAATGCCGGGGATTGCGGCGCCTGCACCGTGCTGCTGGACGGGCGTCAGGTCTGCGCCTGTCTGGTGCCGGCGGCGCGGGTGGCCGGGCGGGTGGTGCGGACGGTGGAGGGATTGGCGCAGGACGGCCGGCTCGACGCGTTGCAACGCGCCTTTCTTCGGCATGGCGCGGCGCAGTGCGGCATCTGCACGCCGGGCATGCTGCTCGCGGCCGCCGGCCTGCTCGCCCGGCGGCCGGCCCCCAATGAGGCCGAGGTGCAGGATGCGCTCGGTGGCGTGCTGTGCCGCTGCACCGGCTACCGCACGATCATCGAAGCCGTGCTGGATGTCGGCAGCAACGCCGAGCCGGAGCCGCCGGCCGCCGGCGCCGCCGTCGGCGCGCGGATGCGCAAGGTGGACGGCGCGGCCAAGCTGACGGGCGGGGAAGCGTTCGGCGCCGACGCGCTGCCCGACGAGGCGTTCCTGACCGTGCGCGCGGTCCGTAGCCCCTTCCCGCACGCCCGGTTCACCCTGGGCGACATGACGCCGCTGCTGGCCGCCCATCCCGGCCTAGTGCGCGTCCTTACCGCCGCCGACGTGCCCGGCCGCAACCTCTACGGCATCTACCCGACCGGCAAGGACCAGCCGGTGCTGGCCGAGACCGTCGCCCGTCATCGCGGCGAAGCGGTGTGCGCCCTGGTCGGCGACGCCGAGACGCTCGCCGCCATTCCGGACGCCGCCGTGCCGATCACCTGGCACGAGCTGCCCGCCATCACCTTCGACGCCGCCGCCTCGGCACCCGACCTGCACGTGCATGCGCCAGGCAACGTGCTGTGCCGCGGCCGGGTCGCGACCGGCGACGTCGAGGCCGGACTGCGCGCTGCCGCGCATGCGGGGATCGAGACCGAGACGAGCTTCGTCGAGCACGCCTAAATCGAGCCCGAGGCCGGCTATGCCAGGCGCGTGGGCGACCGGATCGAAGTGGTTGCCTGCACTCAGACCCCGTACATGGACCGCGACGAGCTGGCGCCGATCCTGGGCATCGCGCGGGAGCAGGTCCGGGTGGTGCCGACCGCGGTCGGCGGCGGTTTCGGCGGCAAGCTCGACCTCTCGATGCAGCCGCTCGCCTGCATCGCGGCCTGGCTCACCGGGCGACCGGTGCGGATGGTCTACACGCGCCCGGAAAGCATGGCAGCCACCACCAAGCGCCACCCGGCCCGCATCACGGCCGAGGCCGCCGCCAGTGCCGATGGGCGCCTTACCGCGCTGCGCTTCCACGGCGATTTCAACACCGGCGCCTATGCGAGCTGGGGCCCGACCGTCGCCAATCGGGTGCCGGTGCACGCCAGCGGCCCATACCGCGTGGCGGCGGTGCTCGCCACCACCGTGGCGCTGCACACCAACGACCCGCCCGCCGGCGCCTTTCGCGGTTTCGGCGTGCCGCAGGCGGCGCTCGCGACCGAGGCGCTGATGGACATGCTGGCCGAGCAGCTCGGCCTCGACCCGCTCGAGTTCCGTCACCGCAACGCGCTCCGCCCCGGCGACGCGACCGCCACCGGCCAGGTGCTCGGTAAGGGCGCGGCGCTTGCGGACTGCCTCGACGCGTTGCGCCCGCACTGGGCCGCGCTGCGGTCGGCCGCCGAGCGCCACAACACAGGCGCGGGGCCGGTCCGGCACGGCGTGGGCATCGCCTGCATGTGGTACGGGATCGGCAACACGAGCATGTCGAACCCGTCCGAGATGGTTCTGGCGATAAGCGACGACGGCCATCCGGTGCTGTTCTCCGGCGCCGTCGATATCGGCCAGGGCAGCAACACGATCATGACCCAGATCGCCGCCGACGCGCTGGGCGTGCCCGCCGCGGCAATCCGGTTGGTGACCGGCGACACCGACCTCACGCGTGACGCCGGCAAGACCAGCGCCTCGCGCCAGACGCTCGTCAGCGGCAACGCCGCCCGCCTCGCCGGAGAAGCGCTGCGGGGCGAGATCCTGCGCCGCGCCAATGCCGGGCCCGGCGCCCGCATCCATCTGCGCGACGGGCTCGTGTGCGTGGAGCACGACGGCACCACCAGCACGGTGGACGCCGCCGGGCTGCGCGGCGAGGGCCGCTACGACCCGCCGACCACGGTGCTGGACGCCGACGGACAAGGCGTCCCCTACGCCGCCTATGCCTTCGCGGCGCAGATCGCGGCGGTCGAGGTGGACACCGGCCTCGGCACCGTGCGCGTGCGGCAGATCGTCGCCGCGCATGACGTTGGCCGGGCGGTGAACCCGCAGCAGGTCGAGGGCCAAATCCATGGCGGCATCGCCCAGGGCTTGGGCCTGGCGCTGATGGAGGAGTTCGTGCCGGGCCGCACCGAGAACCTGCACGACTACCTGATCCCGACGATTGGCGACGTGCCGCCGATCACCACGATCCTGATCGAGGCCGGTGACGCGCACGGTCCTTATGGCGCGAAGGGCGTCGGCGAGCCGGCTCTGGTCGCGACCGCGCCCGCCATCCTGGCCGCGATCCACCACGCCACCGGCGCCCGCCTCACCCGCGTTCCCGCCACACCGCCGCGGGTGCTGGCGGCGCTGCGCGCCCAGTGACCCCCCAGTGACCACCCACGCCGCCCAGGGCGCCCCCAATTCCGCCGCCCTCGCCGAGGCGACCACGCCGGCGCCCGGCATCGTCACCTGCGACGCCTGCCCGGTGCTGTGCCGCATCCGGCCGGGAAGACCGGGGCCTGCGACCGCTACGGCAACGTGGACGGCCGGCTCACCCGCATGGACCCGCTGGTGCTGCTCGCGGACGGCACGCTGACCGCGATCGGCGCCGGGACCACCTATCCCGACTACAAGCCCGCGCCGCTGATCGTCGGCAGCGAGATCGACGGCGTCGACACCGTGACGGTCGTCAGCGAGGGCGTGTTCAGCTATTGCGGCCTCAAGGTGAAGATCGATACCGACCGCCACCTCGGCCCCGAGTGCGCGCCCGTCCGCGCGGAAGGCGAGCAGATCGGCCACGTCACCACCGCCGAGTACGGCAGCCAGATGCTGAGCCTCGGCGGCGTCCGCCACCTGACCGGCGGCAGCAAGCGCGAGGGCGTCGTCGACCTGCGCCACCCTGCTCGCGCTCGCCAACAAGCGGTGCCGCGGACCTCACCATCGACGGCGGCGCCAGCGTCCGCGTCCAGGCCGGCGCACCGCCGGTGATCGACGGCGTGCTCGAGCAGCGCATGCGCGTCGGCTGCGGCAGCGCCACCATTGGCATCTTCGGCCCGCAATGGCAGGGCCATGCCGACGAGGTGATCGTGGTGGACGACCACATCACCGGCGTGCTGACCGAGCACCAGGCCGGCCGTTTTCTCCAGCATGCGGCCGGCGGGCATCCGGGTCCGCGGCCGCCGCTCGACGCCGGGCCGCTACTTTCAGGTGGCCAATCCGGGCACCGGGCTGGGGCGGCACCGACATCGACGACCCGCTCGACATCATCGAGCGCATCGACCCGCAGCTCGCCTGGCCCGGCCTGCGCCTGCTGATGGTCGGCACCACCGGCGAGCACGCCGGCTGGTTCGTGCTGGACGACGAGCTGCGCCCGCAGCCTGCGCCGATGCCGCCGGCGATCGAGCAGGCGGTCGCCCGCATCGGCGAGAATTGCGAGCCGGCGCTGTGCTCCGTGCTGTTCATGGCCGGCGCCGGCGGCTCCCTGCGCGCCGGCGCCACCGAAAACCCGGTGCTGCTGACCCGCAGCGTGCAGGAGGGCCGCACCCGCGTCACCGCCGGCGGCGCGCCCGTCACCCTCTGGCCCGGCGGCGGCATCACCTACAGCGTGGACGTGCTCGCGTTGCCCGACGGCGCCTTCGGCAGCGTCCCCACCCCGGCGCTGGTCGCACCCATCGAGTTCACCCTGCCGCTCGCCGAATATGCGGCGATGGGCGGCTTCGTGGACCGCGTGCTGACGATGGCGGAGGTCCGCCAACGCCGCCCCGACATCCGGACCGCCCCATGAAGGCGGTCCCGCAGCCGGCTGCATCTCCAGCAGGGCCGATCGACCTGGTGATCCGGGCCTGGGGGGACGCCGGCGGCGGTCCGCGCCGCCTACGCCGCCGCGTCGGACGCCTTCGCCCCGATCCTGCCCGGCTTGTGTGCCGAGCTGCGCAGCGCTGCGCACGCCGCTGCCGACGGCGCCGCCACGCCATCCGGTCGGACAGGCGATGCATGCGGCCTGCCTCCCGTTTGCCGGCCAAACCATCACGCCCATGGCCGCCGTCGCCGGTGCGGTCGCCGATCACGTGCTGGCGGCCATGACCGCGGCCGCTCCGCTCGACCGCGCCTTCGTCAACAACCGCGGCGACATCGCCTTCCATCTCGCGCCGGGCCAGACGCTGCGCTGCGGCCTGGTCGCCGACGTGGCCGCCCCTGCGCTCGGCGGCGTCTTCCTGCTGCACCATGCCCAGCCGAGCCGGGGCCTGGCCACCTCGGGCCGCGCCTGCCGCGGCCAAGGCGGCCGCAGCTTCTCCCTCGGCATCGCCGACGCGGTGACGGTGCTGGCCCGCACGGCGGCCGAGGCCGACGCCGCCGCGACCGTCATCGGCAACGCCGTCGACCTGCCCGGCCATCCCGCCATCGACCGCCGCCCGGCCGACACGATCGACCCGGACAGCGACCTCGGCGGCCGGCTCGTCACCTGGGGCTTGGGCCCGCTCTCACCGCACGAGGTTGCGAAAGCGCTCGACGCGGGGCGCGCCGTCGCCGAAGGTTTGCGCCGGGCCGGGCTGATCGACGGCGCCGTGCTCGCGTTGCGCGGCCAAGTCGTCACCTGCCTCGACCCAGTGCTGGAGGCTGCATGATCCGCAAGATCGTCACCGTCCTGGAAGAAACCCATGGGGAAAGCGGCCGCGACGTCCTCCCGCCGACCCGCAAGGCGGCCGCCATCGCGGTGGTGCGCAACCCCTATGCCGGGCGCTGGGAGGAGAACCTCGAGGTGCTGATCGACCTCGGCGAGCGGCTCGGCTGGCAGCTCGGCCGCCGCGCCGTTGCGCTGCTCGGCATCGAGCCCGGCCAGGCGCAGAGCTACGGCAAGGCGGCCATCGTCGGCGAGGATGGCGAGCTGGAGCACGCCGCCGCCATCCTGCACCCCAAGCTCGGCGCCCCGCTTGCGCGCCGCCGTGGAGAAGGGCGCCGCCCTGGTGCCGTCGGCCAAGAAGCGCGGCGGCATGGGCACGGCGATCGACGTGCCGCTGGGCCACAAGGACGCCGCCTATGTGCGCAGCCATTTCGACGCCATGGAGATCCGCGTCGCCGACGCGCCCCGGCGCGATGAGATCGTGGTCGCTGTCGTCGTGACCGATAGCGGCCGGCCGCTGCCACGCATCGGCGGGCTCGAGGCCAAGGATATCGAGGGGCAGGACGGATTGCGCTGAGTCGAGGAGACCACCAAGCCATGCTGACACGCCGCATTGTCCTCGCCGCCACCGGGGCGCTCGCCGCGCCCAGCGTCATCCGCGCGCAGTCCACCAGCGCGCCGATCGTGATCGGCGAGATCAACAGCTACACCGCGCAGCCCGCCTTCACGCTGCCCTACCGCAACGGCTGGCAGCTGGCGCTGGAGCTGCAGAACGCGGCCGGCGGGCTGCTGGGCCGCAAGCTCGAGGTCGTCAGCCGCGACGACGCCGGGCGGCCGCAGGACGCGGTGCGGATCGCCGGCGAGCTGGTCAACGACGCCAAGGTGGACGTGCTCGCCGGCACCTTCCTGTCCAATGTCGGGCTCGCGGTCAGTGACTTCGCCCTACAGAACAAGAAGCTGTTCGTGGCCGGCGAGCCGCTGACCGATGCGCTGATCTGGGAGAAGGGCAACCGCTACACCTACCGCCTGCGCCCCGGCACCTACGTGCAGTCGGCGATGCTGGTCGAGCAGGCGGCCAAGCTGCCGGCCAAGCGCTGGGTGACGGTGGCGCCGAACTACGAGTACGGCCAGTCCGCGGTGAAGTGGTTCAAGCAGCTGCTATCGGCCAAGCGCCCCGACGTGGAGTTCGTCGCCGAGCAATGGCCGGCGCTGGGCCGCATCGACGCCGGCGCCACCGTGGGCGCGCTGGCGCAGCCGCGCCCGGACGCGATCTTCAACGTGACGTTCGGCGCCGACCTCACCAATTTCGTCCGCGCCGGCAACGACCGCGGGCTGTTCGAGAAGCGCGCCGTCGCGAGCATGCTGACCGGGGAGCCCGAATATCTCGACCCGCTCGGCGACGAGACGCCGGAGGGCTGGATCGTCACCGGCTATCCGCACGACTCGCTGGTGACGCCGGAGCACAAGAGTTTCGCCACCGCCTATCGCGGCAAGTTCGGCGACACGCCGCGCTGCGGCTCGGTGGTGGGGTTCGCGCTGATCAACGCGATCGCGGCCGGCATCCTGAAGACCGGCAGGGCGGACAGCGAGGCGATGGCGGACGGCTTCAAGGGCGCCGAGTTCGAGACCCCGTTCGGGCGGGCGACGTTCCGCGCGCTGGACCATCAGTCCACGCTGGGCGCCTTTGTCGGACGCTCGGGCTGAAGGACGGCCGCGGCACGATGCTGGACTGGCACTACGTGGACGGCAGCGCGGCGCTGCCGAGCGACGCCGAGGTAAAGGCGATGCGGCCGGCATGAACTCCAACCAGTGCGGGTCCGGGAGCGCCGCTCCCGGCGGGTCGAGGGCAGAGCCCTCGCCTTAACTTGGACGTTCTATCGCAACTGCTCACCGGCCTAGCCGGCGCGTCGTCGCTGTTCCTGGTCGCCGCCGGGCTGACCGTCATCTTCGGCGTCACCCGCGTCGTCAACTTCTCGCACGGCTCGCTGTGCATGCTGGGCGCCTATCTCGGCTGGTCGATCCTGACCCGCCTGCCGCGCGAGCCCGCCTGGTTCGTCTGGCGGCGTGCTGCTGGCGTCGCTCGCCACCGCCGCCATCGGCGTGCTGATCGAGACCACCCTGCTGCGCCGCATCTATCGCGCGCCCGAGCTGTTCCAGCTGCTCGCCACCTTCGGCGTCGTGCTGATCGTGCAGGACCTGACGCTGCTGCTTTGGGGCCCGAACGACCTCGCTCTGCCGCGGCCGCGCTGGCTGCGGGCGGCAGTCGAACTCGGCGACACCCGGTTCCCGGTGTTCGACCTCGTGCTGATCGGCATCGGCCCGCTGGTGCTGGCCTTGCTGTGGCTGCTGTTCACCCGCACGCGCTGGGGCACGCTGGTGCGGGCGGCGACGCTGGACCGCGAGATGGTGGCCGCCCTCGGCGTCGACCAGCGCTGGCTGTTCACCAGCGTCTTCGCGCTCGGCGCCGGGCTGGCCGGGCTGGGCGGCGCGCTCTCGTTGCCGTCCGGCTCGGCCAATCTCGGGATCGACCTCACGGTGATCACCGACGCGTTCGTGGTGGTGGTGGTCGGCGGGCTCGGCAGCTTGCCCGGCGCCTACCTGGCGGCGCTGCTGATCGCGCTGCTGCAGTCGTTCGGCCTCGCGCTGGTGCCGAAGGCGACGCTGGTGCTGGTGTTCGCCGTCATGGCGGCGGTGCTGGTGTTGCGGCCCGCACGGCCTGCTCGGCCGGCCGCAGACGCTCGCGCGCGTCGGCACCGACAGCGTTGCCGTGGTTCGCCCGGCGCCGCCGATGCTGCGATGGCTCGGCGCCGCGGCGCTGCTGCTGGCCGCGTTGGCGCCGCTCGCATTGGGTCCGTACGCGCTGAGCGTGCTGACGGAGGCGTTCATCCTCGTGCTGTTCGCCGCCAGCCTGCACGTCATGATGGGCCCGGGCGGCATGCCGAGCTTCGGCCACGCCGCCTGGTTCGGCATCGGCGCCTATGCGGCCGGGCTGCTGGCGCCGCTCCGTGCCGATGGCGGCCGGGCCTGGCCGCGGCGCCGGTCGCCGCCGGGATTGCGGCGCTGCTGCTCGGCGCCGTGGTGGTGCGGCTGTCGGGCGTCTACCTGGCCATGCTGACCCTGGCCTTCGCGCAGATCGTCTGGGCGGTGGCGTTCCAGTCGGTCGAGTGGACCGGCGGCGACAACGGCATCCTGGGCGTACGGCCGCCCGCGTGGGCGCGGTAGCCCGGCCGCGTTCTACTGGCTCACGCTCCTGCTTTGCACCGGCTTCGGTGCTGCTGCTGCGCCGGGTGCTGTATGCCCCGTTCGGCACGGCCCTGCGCGCCGCGCGCGACAGCCCGCTGCGGGCCGAGGCGATCGGGCTGCCGGTGCAGCGGCTGCGGCTGGCGGCCTTCGCCCTGGCCGGCGCCGCGGCGGGGCTCGCCGGCGGGCTGTACGCCTACGCCAAGGGCAGCGTGTTCCCGACCTACATCAGCATCCCGAAATCGGTGGACGCGCTGCTGATGGTGCTGCTCGGCGGGGTGGAGACCATCTCAGGCCCGATCGTCGGCGCCCTCGCCTATGTCGGCCTCTACGACACGCTGCTGCGCGCGACCGATCTCGTGGCGCCTGGTGCTGGGCGCCGCGATCGTTGCGCTGGTGCTGCTGTTCCCCGAAGGCATCGCCGGCGCGGTGCAGCGGCGGTGGCGGCGCGCATGACGGTGCTCGCGGTCGAGGGCTTGTCCAAGTCGTTCGGCGGCGTCGCCGCGGTGCGGTCGGTCGGCTTCGCCGTCGCGGCCGGCGAGATGCTGGCGCTGATCGGCCCCAACGGCGCCGGCAAGAGCACCTGCTTCAACATGCTCGGCGGGCAGCTCCGGCCCGACGCCGGCCGCGTGCTGCTGGACGGGCAGCCGATCACCGGGCTCGGTCCGCGCGCCATCTGGCGCCGCGGGGTCGGGCGCACCTTCCAGATCACCGCGACCTTCGCCAGCATGACGGTGCGGGAGAACGTGCAGACGGCGCTGCTCGCCGCCGCCGGCCGGGTCGCGCGCCCCTGGCGCCCGGCCCGGCACCTGTTCATGGCCGAGGCCGACGCCCTGCTGGACCAGGTCGGGCTGCGCCACCGAGGCCGACCGCGGCGCCGGCGTGCTGGCCTATGGCGACCTGAAACGCCTCGAACTGGCCCTTGCCTTGTCCAACGAACCCGCGCCTGCTGCTGATGGACGAGCCGACCGCGGGCATGGCGCCGGCCGAGCGCACGGCGCTGATGGCGCTGACCCGGCGTCTCGCCACCGAGCGCGGCTTGGCGGTGCTGTTCACCGAGCACGACATGGACGTGGTGTTCGGCGTCAGCGACCGCATCCTGGTGCTCGACCGCGGCACGCTGATCGCCGAGGGCGCCCCCGCCGCGATCCGCGCCGATCCACGGCGTGCGCGCGGTCTATCTGGGCACGGACGGCGCCGTCCTGATGCTGGAGGTGGCCGGGCTCGACGCGTTCTACGGCCGCGCGCACATCCTGCACGGCGTCTCGTTCACGGCGGCCGCCGGCGAGGTGCTGGTGCTGCTCGGCCGCAACGGCGCCGGCAAGAGCACGACGCTCAAAAGCGCTGATCGGCCTGGTGCGCCCGGCGGCCGGCAGCATCCGCTTCGACGGGCAGGACCTCGCGCGCTGGGAGCCGCACCGCATCGCCCGCGCCGGGCTCGGCTACGTGCCGGAGGAGCGGCGCATCTTCGCCGACCTCACCGTGATGGAGAACCTCGAGGTCGGCCGCCAGAAGGCCCGCGCCGGCCTCGCGCCCTGGACGCCGGAGCGGCTGTTCGCGCTGTTCCCCAATCTCGGCGCCATGCGCGACCGGCCCGGCGGCCGGATGAGCGGCGGCGAGCAGCAGATGCTGACCATCGCCCGCACGCTGATGGGCAATCCGCGCCTCGTGCTGCTCGACGAGCCCAGCGAGGGCTTGGCGCCGGTGATCGTGGAGCAGATGGCGGCGGCGATCCTGGCGCTGAAGGCGGAAGGGGTCGCGATCCTGCTGGCCGAGCAGAACCTGCACTTCGCGGAGCGCGTCGGCGACCGCGCGGTGGTGCTCGAAAGCGGCCGCGTCGCCTGGTCGGGCACGATGGCCGCGCTGCAGGCGGACGAGGCGGCGCGCCGGGCCTACCTCGCGGTCTGAACCCAGTAGCCGACCCGCGGCCCGAAGAAGTCCGACGCCGGCAGGTCGGGCGCCAACACCCCGCCGGCCGCCTCGATCACCCGGTGCGAAGCGGCGTTGTCCGGGTGTGCGGTGATCAGCACGCGGTCGAGACCGGCCTCGGCCAGGATCGGCAGCAGCGAACGCAGCGCCGCAGTGGCGATCCCGCGCCGACGTTGCCAGGGCACGACCGCGTAACCGACATGGCCGGAAACGGCGGCCGGCAGGTCGAGGGTGCCGGGCTGGCAGCGGTAGCCGATGGTGCCGGCGAACGCATCGCCGGTGATCCAGTATTGTTGACCCGGCAAGCGCGGCTGCTCGGTGCCGTCCGGCAACCGGACCACGCTGCCGGGCACCCAATGGTCCTGGGCCAGGAACGCCGCCGGGTCCGCCTCGATCTCGGCGAGGTGCTGGCCCGACAGGTCGTGCGTGTTGCTGGGCGACCAGCCCCTGCGCAACGCCGCCACGTACTCCGGCAGCAGGCCCGCATGCGGCTTGACCAATCGGACGGCGTCCATGTTCCACGCTCCAGCCTTGCTGCCAGGTGCACCTTGCATCTGCGGTCCTACAGGCGGCGTTATTGCCTTCGCAACATCATTGGAACCGTTATGCGCCACCTCCTGCCCACTACCGCCCTGCTGACTGCCCTGCTTACTGCGCTTGCCCTGCCGGCCGCTGCGCAAACGCCGGAACGGATCCGCGGCACGATCAAGTCACTGGACGGCAACACGCTGGTGGTGGACACGCGCGAGGGCGACACGGCCCGCATTACGCTGGGGGCGGGCTATTCCGTCGCCGCGGTCGTGCCGGCGACGCTTGCCGACGCCAAGCCAGGCACTTTCATCGGCGCCGCCGCGACCGGGCCGAAGGACAAACTGCGCGCCGTCGAGGTGCTGATCTTCCCCGACACCATGCGCGGCTCCGGCGAGGGCCACTACCCCTGGGACCTGATGCCCGAGAGCACCATGACCAACGCCACCATCGAAAGCGAGGTCGGAGGCGCCGATGGGCGCGAACTGACGGTGGTGGCCAAGGGTGAGAAGCTGAAGCTGACGGTGCCGCCCAACGCGCCGATCGTCACCTTCGAGCCCGGCACGCCGGCGATGCTGACCCCGGGCACCAAAGTGTTCATCGGCGCCACCAAGGCCGCCGACGGCAGCTTGTCGGCCGCCCGCGTCAACGCCGGCAAGAACGGCATGACCCCGCCGATGTAAGGGATCGTCCCGTCACACTGAAACGTCATGGCCGGACGTGATCCGGCCATCGCTCGCCCGCCACAACGCCCCTACCGCAGTCACTCCGGCCAGTCTTAGTCTGACCTGAACAAAACCAGGGAGGTCAGAACGAATGTCCGCAGCGGTGAACGCGACACCTCGGCTCAAGTCGATCCAACGCAGCGCGCTGGCCATGCTGGTGGTGGCGGGCGTGGTGAACTACATCGACCGCGCGACCCTGTCGGTGGCCAACCCGCTGATCCGCGAGGAGCTCGGGCTGTCGATCCCGCAGATGGGCTACCTGCTGTCGGCGTTCCTGTGGTCCTACGCCTTCGCGCAGTTGCCGACCGGCGCCATGGTGGACAAGCTCGGGCCGCGCCGGCTGCTGACGGCCGGCCTCACGCTGTGGTCGGCGGCGCAGCTGCTGGGCGGGCTGGTGCAGAGTTTCGGCCAGTTCTTCGCCGCTCGTCTGCTGCTGGGCGTCGGCGAGGCGCCGCAATTCCCGACCGGCGCCCGCGTGGTGCGCGACTGGTTCAACCCGCGTGACCGCGGCTTGGCGACCGGCGTGTTCAACTGCGCCTCCACGCTCGGCACCGCGATCGCCATCCCGCTGCTGACCTGGCTGATGCTGAGCTTCGGCTGGCGCGTGACCTTCGTGATCATGGGGGTGGCCGGGCTGGTCGTGGCGGCGGTCTGGTTCTGGCGCTACCGCGACCCGACCGCGGTCGCGCTGACCGGGGAGGAGACCGCTTACCGCACCGCCGGCGACCCGCCCGGGCAGCGCACCGAGGTGACGTTCCGCGAATGGAAGACGCTGTTCCGGTTTCGCACCACCTGGGGGATGATCGCCGGCTATTTCGGCTGCATCTATCTCACCTGGATCTACACCGCCTGGCTGCCGGGCTACCTCGAGATCGAGCGCCACATGAGCGTGAAGGCGACCGGTATCGCCGCCGCCATCCCGTTCGCCTGCGGCGTGGTGGGCGGCGTGCTCGGCGGCTACCTCGCCGACGTGCTGGTGCGCCGCGGCGTGTCGCCGGTCAACAGCCGCAAGTATCCGGCCGCCATCGCATTGCTCGGCACCTCCGCCTGCACGGTGGCCGCCGCCTATGTCACCAGCAACACGCTCGCGGTGGCGTTCATCTCGGCCAGCCTGTTCCTGGTCTACGTCACCAGCACCTGCGCCTGGGCACTGAGCTCAGTCGCGGCGCCGACCAACTGCACCGCCTCGATCGGCGCCATGCAGAACTTCGGCGGCTATTTGGGTGGCGCGCTGGCGCCGACGGTGACCGGGCTGATCGTCGGCGCCACCGGCTCGTTCGTGCTGGCGCTGGTGGTGGGCGCGGCGATCGGCGTTGTGTCGGCCGCGTGCTACCTATTCGTCGTGCACGACCCGATCACCGAGGAGCGGATGGACGCGGTGGCGCCAGCCGGGGCGTTGAGGCCGGTCTGAACCCGGCCGCCGGCGTTCAGGCGCCGGCCGCGCGGATCTCGGCCAAGCCGCGCCGGGTGGTGCCATCCGGCGCGGCGTTGGCGTCGTCCAACCACGCCATCAGCGCGTCGCGGCAGTGCGGCCACTCATCGGCCAGAATGCTGAAGTAGTCGGTATCGCGCTGCCGCCCCTTGATCACGTAGTGAGCCCGCAGCCGCCCTTCGTAAGTGAACCCGAGCCGGGCCGCGGCGCGGCGGGACGGCTCGTTCAACGCGTTGCACTTCCACACCAGCCGCCGATAGCCCAGTTCGTCCATCGCCAGCCGCATCAGCAGGAACATCGCTTCGGTGGCCGCCCGGGTGCGCTGCAGGCGAGGCGCGAACCAGATATGGCCGAGTTCGATCGCGGCATGCTTCGGCTGGATGTCCATCAGCGTCAGCCAGCCGCTCGCGACGCCCGTGCTGACCGGCCGCACCGCCCAGGCCATCGGGTCGTGCCCGCTCGCGAAATCGGCCACGAACGCCGCCAGCGCCGCCTCGGTCGCGAACGGGCCATAGCCGAGGTAGTCCCAGCTTGCCTCCGCGCCGGCGGCTTGCGCGGCCTGCCACAGCTCCGGCGCGTGGCGGCGGTGCAGCGGCTCGAGCACCGCGAAGCGGCCGCGCACCGGCACGCGCGCCGGCAGCGATCGGGGGGTTGCGTCGACAAGGGGTCCGAGCAAGCGTTCGTTCATGGTCTGATCATCGCACAGTCACAAGGATATCGCGTCCCATCAATTCGGGGGCAGACAGAGGGCCGAGAACCGGCCAAGCTTTCTCCGTCGAAACCATTGGGAGACGTCGATGATCCGTTCCAAGCTGCTGTTAGCCGGCCTGTCCGCCCTCGCCTTGTCCGCCTGCGCCTCGCCGATGAAGTTCGGCGGCCCGATGAGCGGCGGCCTCGAGACCCCGCCGAACGCCTCCAGCGGAACCGGGGCGGTCGTCGCCACCGTTTACCCGTCCACCCGCGCCGTCACCTATACCGCCACCTACAAGGACCTGACCGGCCCCGCCACGGCGGCGCACATTCATGGCCCCGCCGCCCCGGGCGCCAACGCCCCGCCGGTCGTGACGGCCACCGTATCGCCCAGCCCGATCAGCGGCAGCTACACCCTAACGCCCGCCCAGCTCGACGACCTCATGGCCGGCAAGGACTACTTCAACATCCACACCGCCGCGAACCCGGGCGGCGAGATCCGCGGCCAGATGGTCCGCATGGAGTAGGATCCGGCCCTCCCCCGCGGTCAGCGGGGGAGGGATTTGCCGAACGGCGCCGGGGCCAGGCTTTCGAACTCCAGCATCCGCTCGCCGCCGCGCAGAAAGGCGCCGCATTCGCGCATGCCGATCGCGCCCAGCACGGTGCGGCTGGCGAAGTTGTCTTCCCGCGCCACCGCGACCACCCGCTGCACCCCGGCCCGGTCATGGGCGTGCCGCAGCGCGGCCCCAGCGGCTTCCCGCGCCAGCCCGCGCCCGCGGCTTTCCGGGGTGAACGCGAAGCGCAGCGCGATGCCGCGGCCGTCCGGCCGCTCGTGCAGGCCGACGAGGCCCATTGCGATCCCGTTCTCCCGCACGGTCCACATGCCGGTGCCGTGCCGGGCCCAAAACGCCGTGTCGGCGGCGAGCTCGTCCAGCACCTGGCCGGGCTGCCGCACGCCGCCCAGCATTTGGCCGTACACCAGCGGGTCGGATTTCAGCCGCTGCAAATCCTGCAGGTCGCCCCAGGCCACCGGCGAAAGCACCAGGCGCCCGGTCTGCAAGGTCCGGGCGCCCGACACGCTACCGTTGGAGCGGGCGGTACTTGATCCGGTGCGGCTCGGTGCTGTCGGCGCCAAGCCGGCGTCGCTTGTCCTCTTCGTAGGCCTGGAAGTTGCCCTCGAACCACTCGACGTGGCTGTCGCCCTCGAAGGCCAGGATGTGCGTCGCCAGCCGGTCGAGGAACCAGCGGTCGTGGCTGATGATGACGGCGCAGCCGGCGAACTCGGCCAGCGCCTCCTCCAGCGCACGCAGCGTATCCACGTCGAGGTCGTTGGTCGGCTCGTCGAGCAGGATGACGTTGCTCTCCGACTTCAGCATCTTCGCCAGGTGCACCCGGTTGCGCTCGCCGCCCGACAGGATGCCGACCTTCTTCTGCTGGTCGCTGCCCTTGAAGTTGAAGGCGCCGACATAGGCGCGGGACTGCACCGCCCGCTTGCCGAGATAGATGACGTCGGTGCCTTCGGAGATCTCCTGCCAGACGGTATTGTCGGGGTCGAGGCTGTCGCGGCTCTGGTCGACGTAGCCGAGCTTGACCGTCTCGCCGACCTTCAGCGTGCCGCTGTCCGGATGGTCCTGGCCGGTGATCATGCGGAACAGCGTGGTCTTGCCGGCGCCGTTCGGCCCGATCACGCCGACGATGCCGCCCGGCGGCAGCTTGAAGTTCAGGTCGTCCATCAGCAGGCGGTTGCCGTACGCTTTGCGCAGCTGGTTCGCCTCGATGACGGTGCCGCCCAGACGGGGGCCGGGCGGGATGACGATCTCGGCGACGCCGCTGACCTTCTCCTGGCTCTGCTGCAGCATCTCCTCGTATTTGGCGATGCGGGCGCGGCTTTTGGTCTGCCGGGCGCGGGGCGAGCTCTGGATCCACTCCTCCTCGGCGGCCAGCGCGCGCTGCCGGGCGCTTTCCTCCTTCTCCTCCTGCTGCAGCCGCTTGCGCTTCTGCGCCAGCCAGGACGAGTAGTTGCCCTCGAACGGGTAGCCGCGGCCGCGCTCGATCTCGAGGATCCAGTTGGTGACGTTGTCGAGGAAGTAGCGGTCGTGGGTGATGATCATCACCGTGCCGGCGAAGTCGCGCAGCGTCTTCTCCAGCCAGGCGACGCTTTCCGCGTCGAGGTGGTTGGTCGGCTCGTCCAGCAGCAGCAGGTCCGGCTTCTCCAGCAGCAGCCGGCACAGCGCGACCCGGCGCCGCTCGCCGCCCGACAGCCTGCTCGATCGCGGCGTCCGGCGGCGGGCAGCGCAGCGCGTCGAGCGCGATCTCGATCTGCCGGTCGAGGTCCCAGCCGTCCTCGGCGTCGATCTTCTCCTGCAGCTCGGCCTGCTCGGCCAGCAGGGCGTTCATCTCGTCCTCCTCCATCGGCTCGGCGAATTTCTCGCTGATCGCGTTGAAGCGGTCGATCGCCTCCTTCAGCGGGCCGAACGCCACCATGACGTTCTCGGCCACGGTCTTGGTCTCGTCGAGCTGCGGCTCCTGCTCCAGGTAGCCGATGCGCACGCCGTCGGCCGCCCAGGCCTCGCCGCCATACTCGGTCTCGACCCCGGCCATGATCTTCAGCAGCGTGGACTTGCCGGCGCCGTTGACGCCGAGCACGCCGATCTTCACGCCGGGCAGGAACGACAGGGTGATGCCCTTGAACACCTCGCGCCCGCCCGGAAAGGCTTTCGTCACGTCCTTCATGACATAGACGTATTGGTAGGCGGCCATGCTGAACTCCTGCGTCAGGCTCCGCGCGCAGGACCGGCGGGGCCAAGCTGCGGCGGGAGCGTGCTTTTACTTGCGGCGACCCGGCCGGGCAACTCGGCCCGCATGCCGGCCGGCGTCAGTGGACGCAGTTGCGGCGCGGCCGGCCAGCAACATCGGCGCGATCTGGTCGGCGAGCTGGCCGAGCGCCTGGCTCATCGCCGCTACCAGCGGCGTCGTGCCCGGACCGTCCGGCGTCACCGTCAGCCGCACCGCGCGGGCGCCGGCGTCGTCGTGCCGGCCGCTGCGGGTGACGGCGACCTGGGCCAGCAGCACCACCTGGCCATTGGCGTCGGCGTCGAAGCGCTGCAGGTCGATCTCCAGCGTGGCATCCGGATCGGCCGAGATCGAACCCGACGAGGTGAACACGCTGGTGCCCGGCAGGCGCAGGTTGAGGTCCTCGGCCAGGGTGCGGGCGACCAGGTTGCCCAGTGGTTCGCCCCAGCGGTCGCGCGAGCCGATGCTGAGCCGGTAGTCGGCGCTGGTGCGCACGATCTCGGGCCGGTCGAGGTAGCCGGCCAGGCCGATCCGGCGCAGCTCAACCAGCTTCGGTCCGCCGTTGATGCGGACGCCGGGCCGCGCCGCCAGCGTGTAGTAGTTCGGATCGGGTGACGCGCAGGCCGCAAGCAGGGCCGGAACCGCCAGGAACAACCGCCGTCCGATCATCGCGTCTGCCCGTAATCCGCCCGGCCGCGGATCAACGCTTCCGGATGCCGGTCGAGATAATCCGCCAGCAGCCGGATCGAGCGGGCGGTGTCGCCGACCTGGCTCATCGCCCGCTCCAGCTCGCGGTTGAACTGGCTGTCCTTGCCGTAGCTCGACCCGAACGAGCCGAAGGTGCGGGTCGCCTGGGTGACGGCGTCCTGCAACGCGGTGATCACCGCCGGCAGCCGCTGCAGCACCGGCGACAGCCCGCTATCGGCCTTGCGCGCCAGTTCCTGCACGTTGCCCATGGCGCCGTTGGCCGAGCGCAGGGTCTCGTTGAGATTGGCGCCGATCTCGTCCAGCGGCAGCCGGCTGATCTTGCTGGCGACGTCGCTCGCGGCCGTGAGGATATTGTCCAGGCCGCCCCCGGTGCTCGGGATGACGAAGTACTCGCCTTCCTTGACGACGTCCGCCTTCGGGGCGTTCGGAACCACGCTCATGCTGAGCACTTTGGAGCCGGTCAGATAGCTCGACGTCTGCAGTTGCGCGCGCAACCCGCGCTCCACCAGCCGGCGCGCGACGTCGACGGGGTTGGACTGGCCGGTTTCGCCCTTGATGCGATCCGGCTGCACCTCGAACTTGACCCGCACCCGGGCCCGCGTGGTCGCCGGGTCGAAATCGAGCGCCACGTCCGACACGGTGCCGATCTGTTGCCCGAGGAACTGCACCGCGTCGCCCTGGCCCAACCCGGAGACGTCGCTGTCGAAGTAAGTGACGAAGGTTTGCCGCGTCTTGAAGCCGGCCGCCTGCGCCTCCTGGTAATTGCGGTAGAGCGGGAACTCGGTCCCCGCCTCGACCGGCTTGGCTTCGGGCTCGCCGCGCGGCGTGTCAAACGCAACTCCGCCCGACAGCACGGCCTGCAGGCTGGCGAGCTCGACGTGGACGCCGCCCGTGCCGATGTTTACCGACAGCCCCGACACGTTCCAGAAATGCGTGCCGTCACGGACGAAGCCGTCATAGGGCGAGCGGACGAACACGTTGACCGTCACCGGCCCGTCGCCGTTGCCGATGTCGTAGCCGATCACCTCGCCGACGGTGATGTCGCGCCAGAACACCGGTGAGCCGCTGCTGAGCGAGCCGAGGCGGTTGGCCTTGATCTGGAAGGTCTTGCCCGGCTCGCCGCTGCGGACGCCCGGCGGGTTCTCGAGGCCCGTGAACTCGGTGCGGGCCTGGCCGTCGCGGCCGCCCGGATCCATCTCGATGTAGCTGCCGGACACCAGCGTCTCGATGCCCGAGATGCTGCCGGAGCTCAGCCTGGCCCGCACCACCCAGAAGCGGGCCTGGTCGGTCAGGTACGGCGCCGCTTCCTGGCGCATGCGGATCGAGACCTGGACGTTCTGCAGGTCGTTGGTCAGGTGCACGCCCTCGACCTGACCGAGCTCGACCGCCTTGTGCCGGACCTTGGTCTGGCCCGCGACCAGTCCGTCGCCTGTCTTGAAGGTGATCGAGACGAGCGGTCCCTCGGAGCGGATCGTGCGGATACCGATATAGGCGGCGATCGCCAACGCGATCACCGGGAGAACCCAGATCAGCGAGAACCGGGTTCGCCGCACCGTTGCCTGCGGGATCTCCGGACGGGTGCCCTCGTTCACGCCTCCACCGCCTCGGCCCGCAAGCGGCTTGACGGCGCCGGCCGGACTTGTTCGGCCGCATCCCACATCAAGCGCGGGTCGAAGCTCAACGCCGACAGCATGGTTAGTCACGACGACGGACGCGAAGGCCACCGCCCCGTAGCCGGGCCGCACCGTCGCGAGCGCGCCCATTTGGACCAGCGCGGTCAAGATCGCCAGCATGAACACGTCGATCATCGACCAGCGTCCGACCAAATCGACTAGGCGATACAGCCGCGTCCGGTCGTTCAAGCGCCTGGCGCTGCGGAGCTGGGTCATGATCAGCAGCGTGCCGAGCCCGAGCAGCTTCAGCATCGGCACCAGGATGCTGGCCACGAACACCAGCGCGGCGAGCGGCCACATGCGGTACTCGATCAGCTCGCGGACGCCGCCGATGATGGTGCTGGGCGCGCCGCGTCCGAGCCGGATCACCGTCATCACCGGGTAAAGGTTGGCCGGGATGTAGAGGATCGCGGCGGTAATCAGCAGTGCCCAGGTGCGGGTGATCGCCTGTGGACGCCGCTCTCGGAGCGCGGTGTCGCAGCGCGGGCAAGGCGCCCCGGGACGGCTCCGCGCCACCTGGCCGCAACTGTCGCAGCCGATCAGCCGGCCTGACGGCGAATCGACCGGTCGACGCGGCCCGCGCCGGTCGATTGCCGCCCACATCGCATCCTCATCGAGCCAGCAATCCGCCCAGGCGGTCAGCACGATCAGCGCGCCGAGGGCGTAGATGCCGATCCCGACCGTGACGGTGGCGAGTGCAGCAAGGCGCGTGTAGGCCACGAACATGCCCAGCAGGAACACCTCGATCATCGCCCAGGGCTTGAGCACGTGGCGCAGCTTGGCCATGAACACCAGCGTCGGCCGCGACAAGGCGCCACGGAGGCCGCCGATCACCAGAACCGTCAGGAACAGCCGCAGAAACGGGGCCAGCATCGTGGTCGCCAGCACCACGATCGCCAGCAGCGGCATGTTCTGGTCCTCGAACCCGATCGGCAATCCGGCGAGACCGGTCGAGCGCTCCTGTCCGGTCAGGCGGAAGTCGAGCAGGGGCGAGATCACCGCCACCATCAGCAGCATCAATGCCGCGATCGAGAGCGCCGACACGGTGCTGAGGCTGCTGCGATGACGCCGCCGCAACGACGCGTGGCACCGCTCGCACTCGGCCATCTGACCCGGCCGGAGACCGCCTATGCGTTGGAAGAGGCCACAATCCGGGCACTCGCGCATGCCCAGCAGATGAGTTGACGGCGACATCGGGAACTCAACGCGCTCCATGGTGGAGTGTTGCGGGACGGTCCGCGTCCAGCCGCATACCACATCTACGGCAATTCCGGCACCGCCCCATACTGCAGCTTGATATTTCAAACATCAGATGCTACGCCGCCGGACAACGAAGCGCCTTTGAGGGAGGGCCCGCCATGCAGACCGATGCCGCACTCGGCACGTCGGCGCTTGTTCCGGTGGACCCGTCGTTCCTCAAAAGCCTCCGGGAACATGTGCACGACACGCTGCGCCGCGCCATCATCGCCGGCCAATTCCGCCCTGAGCAGCGTTTGAACGAGCGGCAGCTTGCGGGCGCGCTCGGCGTCAGCACCACGCCGCTGAAGGAGGCATTGCGCCGGCTGGAATCCGAGGGCCTGGTGCGGATCGAGCCCCGGCGCGGCGTCTACGTGACCTTCAGCCCGGCGCAAGCCGAAGAGATGGCGCTCGCCCGCGCCGCCCTGGAAAGCATGATCGCCCGCCTCGCCGCCCGCCGCGCAACCCCGGAGCACTGCGCAGGGCTCCGAGCCACCGTCGCCGCCATGGCCGAGGCAACGGCGGCGGGCGACGTCGAGCGGCTGATCGAGCTGAACGAACGCTTTCACGGCGGCATTCATGAGGCGTCCGGCTGCCACTATTTGCAGCGGTTGCTGGACGGGCAGCGAATGTACGATCACGCCGCCCGCGTTGCGCTGCTCGGCGACGGCGACGAGCGCCGCTGCGCGCTCGGCGAGCACGCCAGCATCCTCGACGCGCTGTGCGAAGCCGATCCGGACCGCGCCGAACGGACCATGCGCGACCACATCGTCCGCTCCGGCCAGCAACACGTCCGTTCTGTTTTCTCCCTTGCCTGAAAGGTCCCGAATGACCCTCGCCCCCACCGGCCTTGCCGGCATCGCCCGAATTCGCGCCGGTCTGGCCGGCATCTCCGGCGTCCACGTCGTGCCCTACGGTGTCGATGGCAGCGTCGACCGCCCGCTGCTGGCCCGCATCGTCGCGTCGATCGCCGAGGCCGGGGTGCACAACATCGTTTCGGCCGGCAACACCGGCGAGTTCTTTTCGCTGACCGAGCGTGAGGTGCGCGACGTGCAGGCGACCGCGGTCGAAGCCGGACGCGGACGCGCGCTGGTGACCGCAGCGGTCGGCCGCTCGCTGGCAGAGGCCGTCGCCACCGGCCGCGCCGCCAAGGCCGCCGGAGCCGACGCCATCATGGCGCACCACCCGAACGACCCGTTCGCCGCGCCGCAGAGCCAGGCCGACTACTTCCTCCGCCTCGCCGACGCGGTGGACCTGCCGCTGGTCGCCTACGTGCGCACCGACACGCTGGGCGTCGCCAACCTGGTGCGGATCGCGACGCATCCGAACGTGGCCGGGGTCAAGTTCGCCAACACCAACCTGATGCAGCTCGCCGAGTGCGTGCGCGCGACCGAAGGCGGGCCGGCGGTCTGGGTGTGCGGCCTGGCCGAGGGCTGGGCGGCGCCGTTCTACGCGCTGGGCGCGCGCGGCTTTACCTCGGGCCTGGTCAACGTGGAGCCGGCCCGGTCGCTGGCGATCTGGCGGGCGCTCGACAGCGGCGACTACGCGGCCGCGCGCCGGCTGGTGAGCGCCATCGTGCCGTTCGAGACGCTGCGAACACGCTACAATAACGGTGCCAACGTGACGGTGGTGAAGCAGGCGATGGCCCTGCGCGGCCTTGCCGTCGGGCCGGCCCGGTTGCCGAACCTGCCAGCGCTGGACGAGGCGGACGCCAAGCTGCTCGCCGACGTGCTTCAGTCCTGGCAGACCGACCGGCCGGCGCTTGCCGCGGAGTAATTTTCTACGAATCTAGGGGAAACGGACAATGAATCAGAAAACAACCCGCCGCACCGTGCTCGGCGGCGCGGCCCTGCTCGCCGCCGGGTCGCTCGTTCGGCCGGCGGCGGCGCAAGGGACGGCGGCCAAGCCGAAATCGCCGCTCGCCATCACGGTGGTGGACGTGGCCGGCAACCTCGCTTTGACGCAGCCGGCGTTCGAGGCCTATCGGCGCGCCAAGCCCGACATGGTCAGCCGCATCAGCTTCACCAAGGCGCCGGCCCCGGAGCTGCCCTCGAAGATCCGGGCGCAGCAGAACGCCGGCAAGGTGGACATCGACATCGTGCTGACCGGCACCGACGCCTTGGCCGCCGGCATCGATCAGAAGATCTGGCTCGACATCCTCCCCGCTCACGCCGCGGCACTGCCGAACCTGCAGGAGGTGCTGCTGCCGGGGGCGATGCGGATGCAAGGCCTGGCGCAGAACCAGGGCGTCATCGTCAGTTTCTGCCCGGCTGGCCCGATCCTCGAATACATGCCGGACAAGGTGAAGACCCCGCCCACCAGCGCCGACGAGCTGCTGGCGTGGACCAAGCAGAACCCGAACCGCTTCATGTATGCCCGCCCGGCCAACTCCGGCCCGGGCCGCGCCTTCATGATGGGCCTGCCGTATATCCTCGGCGACAGCAACCCGAAGGACCCGGTGAAGGGCTGGGACAAGACCTGGGCCTACCTGTCGGAGATCGACAAGAACGTCGAATATTACCCGACCGGCACCGGGGCGACGATGAAGGAGCTGGGCGAGGGCTCGCGCGACATCATCACCACCATCACCGGCTGGGACATCAACCCCCGCGCCCTCGGCATCGTGCCGGAAGAAGCCAAGATCTCGCTGATCAAGGGGTTCCACTTCATCAATGACGGCCACTACATCTGCATCCCCAAGGGGCTCGACGCCGAGCGGACCGCGGTGCTGCTGGACGTGGTGAGCTTCATGCTGACGAAACCGGCGCAGGCCTTCGCCTGGGACGACGGCTATTTCTACCCGGGCCCGGCGGTCCGCGACGTGCCGCTCAGCATGGCGCCGCAGAAAAGCCAGGACACCATCAAGCAGTTCGGCCGCCCCGAATACGAGAAGCTGGTCGCCGATACGCCCAACGAACTGCCGCTGGAGGCCGACCAGATGGTGCTCGCCTTCCGCCGCTGGGACGAGCAGATCGGCGGCAAGAAGACCAAGTAGCTTTTTTGCAAGTACCCCCTCCCTGATCGGGAGGGGGCGAAGGGCAATGCATATGACAATTCATGCCACGCCGTTCCGCGAGCTGCGCTTCGATGGCGTCCGCCGGGACTTCGGTGCGCTCAACGCGCTCCGCGACATCAGCCTGACCGTGAAGCAGGGCGAGTTTATCGCCCTGCTCGGGCCTTCGGGCTGCGGCAAGTCGACCACGCTCAACATCCTCGCCGGCCTGCTGCCCGCGACCGGCGGCGGCATCTGGCTCGACGAGCGCCGCATCGACACGCTGCGGCCGGAGCAGCGCGGCTTCGGCATGGTGTTCCAGAACTACGCCCTGTTCCCGCACATGAGCGTCCGCAAGAACGTCGGCTTCGGCCTGCGCATGCAGGGCGTGGCGCGGGCCGACGCCAAGCGCCGGGTGGACGAGGCGATCGCGCTGGTGCG
This sequence comes from uncultured Alphaproteobacteria bacterium, assembly GCA_963792675.1. Taxonomy (GTDB): domain Bacteria; phylum Pseudomonadota; class Alphaproteobacteria; order Acetobacterales; family Acetobacteraceae; genus JBBROS01. The sequence goes on along the minus strand of CAWBWT010000002.1, from coordinate 635,189 downwards.
GCTGCAGGGCCAGGAGGAGAAGCTGCCCGGCCAGCTCAGCGGCGGCCAGCAGCAGCGCGTCGCCATCGCCCGCGCCGTGGTGATCGAGCCGCCGCTGGTGCTGATGGACGAGCCGCTGTCCAACCTCGACGCCAAGCTCCGGCTCGAGATGCGCGCCGAGATCCGCCGCATCCACACCATGCTGGGCGCGACCACGATCTACGTCACCCACGACCAGGAGGAAGCGCTGAGCCTGGCCGACCGCATCGTCGTGCTGAAGGACGGCGTGATCCGCCAGGTCGGCACGCCGGCCGAGCTGTTCGCGCGGCCCGACCACCTGGACGTCGCCGCGTTCATGGGCTTCCGCAATGCCGTGCCGGGCAAGGTCGCGTCCGTCGAGGGCGGCCGGGCCACGGTCGCGGTCGGCGACGCTCGCCTGGTCGGCATCGCCCGCGACACGCTGGCGTCGGGCGCTGCCTGCATCCTGGCGGTGCGGCCCGACGACCTCGTGCACAGCCCCGGCGCCAACGACGCGCTGCCGGCAACCGCGGTCTCGACCGAGTTCCGCGGCAACGATTTCACCGGGTTCGCCCGCATGGCCGACGGCACCGAGCTGGTGTTCGCCTCCCATGACGGCGTGGCGCCGGGGACGGCGGTGCAACTTGTGGCCAACCCGGCCCGCACGCTGGTTTACGCGGCATGAGCGCCGTCGCTGGACGCGCCCCGGACACCATTCCGCTGTCGCAGCGCTTGGCGGCGCGGGGCTTCGATGGGCTGACTTTGTTGGCGCTGCCGGCGGCCGGCTTCCTGGTACTCACCTTCGTCTACCCGTTCCTGTACGGGCTGTTCCTGTCGTTCACGCCCAAGGCCGGCGGCGCCTGGACCAACTACGCCCACTTCTTCTCCGACCCCTTCCTGTGGAACACCATCGGCACCACGCTGTGGCTGTCGATCCCGGTGACGCTGCTGAACCTGCTGCTCGCGGTGCCGATCGCGTTCCGGGTGCGGCCGATGCGGCGGCAGCGGCTGCTGACCACGATCCTGGTGGTGCCGATCACCCTCGGCACCGTGCTGGTGGCGGAGGGGCTGCTGAACTACCTGGGCCCGCAAGGCTGGTTCAACCGGACGCTGATGTTCTTCGGCATCATCGGCAGCCCGGTGCGGCTGATCCACAATTACTGGGGCGTCTTCCTTTCGCTCCTGATCACCGGCTTCCCGTTCACCTTCCTGCTGACGCTGTCCTACCTGTCCGGCATCGACCCGGCGCTGGAGCAGGCGGCGTCCACGCTGGGCGCCGGGTCGCCGAGCCGGTTCCGCCACATCCTGCTGCCGCTGCTGGTGCCGGGCCTTGCGATCACCTTCTGCCTGTCCTTCGTGCAGGCGTTCTCGGTGTTTCCCTCGGCCATCCTGCTGGGCGCGCCGGCCGGGCCGACGCGGGTGATCTCGATCGCCGCCTACCAAGCCGCGTTCGAGGAGTACGACTACTCCATGGCCTCGGCGATCGCGATGCTGATGGGGCTGATCGAGCTGGTGATCGTCGCCGCCGTGCTGGGCGCCCGCGGCCTGCTCTACCGAGGCCCGGCCGGCGGGGGCAAAGGCTGATGGCGGCCGTGACCACACCGGGCGGCAGGACGCCGCTCGAACGGCTCTGGGCCGCCGGCGTCTGGACGCTGATCGGCTTCTTCATCGTGAACCTGTTCGCGATGATCGCCAGCGTCGTCGTCAGCAGCTTCGCCACCCGCTGGCTGCGGTCCTGGCTGCCGACCGGCTACACGCTGAGCTGGTACGGCTCGGCCTGGGACGAGTTCCAGCTCGGCGACGTGCTGACGGTGACGTTCCAAGTTGTGTTCCTGGTTGTCGCCCTGTCCGGCATGCTCGGCGTGCCGGCCGCCTACGCGCTGGCGCGGCGCAACTTCCCCGGCAAGTCCGTGGTCATGCTGCTGTTCCTGCTGCCGCTGCTGATCCCGCCGATCACCTTCGGCATCCCGCTCGCGACGGTGCTGTATCAGACGGGCCTGGCCGGCTCGATGGCGGGGGTGGTGATCGCCAACCTGGTGCCGACGGTGCCGTTCGTGATCCTGGTGATGATCCCGTTCATCGAGCAGATCGACCCGCGGGTCGAGGCCGCGGCGCGGGTGTTCGGCGCCAACACGCCGCGGCTGTTCCAGCACGTGCTGCTGCCGCTGCTGCTGCCCGGCATTCTCGCCTCGCTGCTGCTGGTGCTGGTGCGGACGATCGCGATGTTCGAGCTGACGTTCCTGGTCGCCGGCCCGACCAGCCAGACCTTGGTGGTCGCGCTCTACTACGCGGTGTTCGCCGCCGGCGTGCGCTCGGTGCAGTCGATCGACGCGATGGCGGTGATCTACATGGTGACCACGCTCGTCTGGCTGCTGATCGCGCTCCGCTTCGTCAACCCGACCCAGATCGTGGCGCGGGCGAAGCGGGCTGACACGTAGGACGGACAGCGCAACCCGACGCACTTCACGACCCACGTCACCACCTCCGGCATCCCCGGGCTTGACCCGGGGATCTCTTGCACGCGGGAACGCCTGCGTTCCATGCGGGACGAGATGGCCGGATCAAGTTCAGCCATGACGTGTTGGTGGCGAGGTTGGGCGTGGGTGTTGGGTGTTGGGCGTTGGGCGTGAACGTGGGCTACTTCGCCGCGGGCAGCGTCAGCATCGGCATCACCCCGCCGCCCAGCATCGTCGCCGGCAGGGTGCCGGTCCAGCGCCGGGCCGTCTCGTACTGCACGACGTCCGGGTTCGCTGCCACCGCGGCGCCGACCTGCTGCACGGCGGCGGCTTGCGCCTCGCCCAGCAGCTTCGTCGCCTGCGCCTCGCCCTCGGCGCGCAGCACCGTGCCTTCCCGATCCGCCCGCGCCTTGGCGACGGCAGCGCGGGCCTCGCCCTCGGCGCGCGTCACGGCCGCGGTCGCCTGCGCCTCCGCCTGCACCTTGGCCTGCTCGCCCTCGTAGCGCACCCGCAGCACCGTGTTCTCGGCCTGCAGGGCGTCGTTCTTGGCCTTCACCGCCGCCTCCACCGAGGCATTGAACGAGGCGCTGTATTCGATGCGGCTGAGCTGCAGGTCCACGACGTCGATGCCGAACGCATCGTGTACCGCCTCCTGGATCGAGCGGCGGATTTCGGTCGCGATCGCCTCGCGTTCGGCCGAGATGTTGACCGTGTTGCGCCGGGCGAACACGCGCAACGCCCGGTCGGCGACGATCGGTCGCAGGTTGCCGTCGATGTCGACGTTGCCGGTGCGGCCCACGCCATACAGCAGCTTGAACACCGCCTCGGGCGGCACCCGGAAGCTGAGACCGATGCCGATCCGAACCGGCTGGTTGTCGATCGTGTAGACGCCGAGGTCGTTGGCCTGGAACGTCGTCAGGCTGACCTGCAGGTGGTCGACGCTGTCGATGAAAGGCGCCTTGGTGTGCAGGCCAGGCCCAACCGGCGCCGGGCTGGTGACGACGCCGAAGCGGCGCACGCCGGCCATCTCGGTCGGCTGCACCGAGTAGAAGCTACCGCTGACGGCAAGCAGACCGAACAGCCCGACCGCGCCGGCAACGACAACGCCGCCGGGCAAGCGAGGGAACGGAACACCCATGATGTCTCTCCGAGGATCAATCCTCGGGCGGCGTTATAGATCCGATCCAGAGCCGGAACGAGCGCCCAGACCCCTAGGCGGCGCGGGTCAGACGCTTGAGGAACGCAGAGACGCGATGCCGCCGCAACTCGTAACGGGCTTTGTCGTCCGTCGTCATGTAGTTGAGCTGCACCACGTAGCGCCGTCCGACGAACTGCTTGTGGCCGTGGAACGTGGTCGGGCCGTTCGGAAACACCAGCAGGGTGCCATTCACGGGCGGCACTTCGACCGCGTAGTCCTCGATGTCGGTGGGACCACGCAGCAGGCGCAGGCAGCCGTCCTGCCGCGCCCAATCGGCCGTTTCGGGATTGAGGTAAAGCAGGACCGTCACCCGTTTGGCCAGGCTGTCGCAATGGATTCGCCCGTCCTTCTCGCGGGATTGGCCGCGCAAGGTGACCATGACCGGCGCGTCATCGAGCTGCAGCCCGAACTTCCCAGCGATCGCCGCTCGGAACCGCGGTCCTTCCAGTTCAGCCATCAGCGCCTTGCCGGACGGGCCGAGACGCAGCCCGTCGGTGGGGAAGGACCCGCCCTTGGCAATCGCCGGCAGGTCCGCGACAACTGCGGGCAGCAGGTCGGCGGGGACGAAGTTCGGCACCACAACATGCGTGAACGGATCGGCGGCCACCGGGGTGGCGGCAAGGCGGTCATAATCGAGCGCGAGCATGCGCCCTCCTACTCCCGCACCGACCCGGCTGGCAACTCGACTCCGCAGGGTGCCGCCTCGCATCTCGGCTGGCACCTGATAGCCCGAGCGATGCCCGCGCGTCAGGTGCGGTTGGAGTGCTTCGGCTTGATCAGACCGGTATTGGACAGCAATTGCGGGCAACTGAACCGCCCGACGCAGCACGGCGCCGGGTCGTTACCGTGGAATGCGACCCGGGACAAAGCGTGTCCCTCGCAAACGGACACAGACGGCGGGAGCGGCACCTGCGGTGGGGCAGCAAAAGCGGCTCCGGTACCGGTCACGAAGACGAAAACAGGGGCAAGTAGCATAATCTTCATCGAGAGTCTCTCTTCCACCCTGGAAGTTCCTGATCTCACAACGTGTCAATCGACCAGTTAGTTACAACTTCACAGTGGTGTGACATGTGGCTGATCTGCACCACTAGCCGTCCGACCCGCACTGCGGCAGGGATCGGGCGCCATGCACGGCACCTCTCCCGACCTTCCCGGCCCACTCGAGGCGTATCGCACCAAGCTCGCTGCCGGCGAACTCGCCACCGATCCGGCCCAGGCGCTCGCGGCCGAGCGGCTGCAGGCGCTGTGGCGGCGGCTACGCGGCTATGCGCCGCAGCCCCGGCGCGAGGAACGCAGCTTCTGGGACCGGCTGCGGCCGGGCCGGGCGCCGCCGGACGACATCCCGGCCAGCTACCCGCACGGCATCTACCTGGTCGGCGAGGTCGGGCGCGGGAAGTCGATGCTGATGGACCTGTTCTTCGGCGCGGCCGCCGTGGAGCACAAGCGCCGGGTCCACTTCCACCAGTTCATGCAGGAGTGCCACGCCCGCATCCATGCCTGGCGCCGCGAGCCGCACCGCTTGGCCGACCCGCACAGCGACGACCCGATCCCGCCGCTCGCGGACCGGATCGCCGACGAGGCCTGGCTGCTGTGCTTCGACGAGTTCCAGGTCAACGACATCGCCGACGCCATGATCCTGGGCCGGCTGTTCAAGGCGCTGTTTGCCCGCGGCGTCGTGGTGGTCGCGACCAGCAACGTGCCGCCGGACGAGCTGTTCGCCGGGCAGCCGGGGCGGGACGCGTTCCTGCCGTTCATCGGGCTGCTGAAGGAATATCTTGACCTGCTCGTGCTGGGCGGGACCCACGACTTCCGCCGCAAGCGGGCCGAACGCCTGGCGACCTGGCACGTGCCGGCCAACGCCGCCGCGGACGCCGCCCTGGACGACGCGTTCCGGCAGCTGACCGGGTCGGCGCCCGCCCGTCCGGAGCGGATGACAGTGATGGGCCATACGCTGGAAGTGCCGTTGGCCGCCAACGGCGTGGCACGGTTCGACTTCGAGGCGCTGTGCGGGCAGCCGCTGGGCGCCGGCGATTACCTGGCGCTGGCCACCCACTACCATGCGCTGGTGATCGACGCGGTGCCGCGGCTGAGCCCGGAGAACTACGACCGCGCCCGCCGCTTCATCGTGCTGATCGACACGCTATACGAGCACCGGGTCAAGCTGATCGCCAGCGCCGATGCCGCGCCGGACGAGCTGTATGCACGCGGCGAGGGCGCGGCCGCGTTCCGCCGCACCGCGTCGCGGCTGGAGGAGATGGGCAGCCGGGAGTACCAAGCGCTGCCGCACCTGACCTGAACGGCTCAGCGGGCCAGCAGACGGGAGAAGCTGACGACGCACGCCGTTGCGGCGAAGCACGCCGCCAGGCCAAGTGCCAGCGTCGGCCCATGCAGCGGGCTCAGGCCGAAGCACAGCGCAACCAGCGCGGCGCCGATCGACTGGCCCATCAGCCGCGACGTCGCCACCGTGCCGCTGGCGCCGCCGCTGCGGTTGGGCGGCGCCGACGACATGATCGCCTTCAGGTTCGGCGATTGGAAAAAGCCGAAGCCGGCGCCGCACACCAGCATCCGCACCATGATCGCGGCGTTCGAGGCACCGTCCGGCAAGGTCGCCATCAGCACCAGGCCGGCGCTCAGGATCGCCATGCCGATGCCGCCCAGGATCGCCGGCGGGAACCGGTCCGAAAGCGGCCCGGCGATCGGCGCCATGATCCCGGTCGCCACCGGCCATGGCGTCAGCAGCAGCCCGGTCTCGACCGCGTTGTGCCCCAGCACCGTTTGGAACAGGAACGGCAGCGACACGAAGCTGAGGCCCTGCGCCGAGAACGAGCACATCGAGGTCAGGGAGGACAGCGCGAATAGCGGCCGGCGGTAGAGGTCGATCGGCAAGAGCGGCGCCTGCTGCCCGACCTGCTGCCGCACCAGCAGCGTGCCGGCGGCTGCCGCCACCGCCAAGGCCGCCAAGGTCTGGCCGATGGTCGCCTGGTGCGCCGCTTCGCCGACGGCCAGGATGATGGCGGCGAAGGTGACGGCGCTGAGCGTGCTGCCGAACCAGTCGAACCGCCGCGCCGCACGCGGCGTCTCCGGCAGCGAACGCGCCGCCAGCGCAAGCGCCGCGATCCCGACCGGCACATTGACCGCGAACAGCAGCGGCCAAGCGGCGACGCTCAGCACGGCCGCCGCAACGCTCGGGCCCAGCGCGGTCGAGACGGCGACCACCAGCGCGTTGAAGCCGACGCCGCGGCCGAGTTGGTTGGACGGGTAGATGAAGCGGATCAGCGCCGTGTTGACGCTCATGATCCCGGCCGCCCCCAAGCCCTGCAGCACCCGCGCGGCGGTCAGCGACGGCAGCGACCAGGCCAGCGCGCATAACAGCGAGGCCAGCGTGAACACCAGCAGCCCGGCGCTGTAGACCCGGCGGAAGCCGACGATCTCACCCAAGGCGCCGAGCGGCAGCAGGCTCGCCACCACCGCGAGCTGGTAGGCGTTGACCACCCAGATGGAGGACGCCGGGCTCGCATCGAGATCGGCGGCGATGGTCGGCAGCGCGGTGTTGGCGATGCTGGTGTCGAGCGACGCCATGCCCACCGCGAGCACGATTGTCAGCACCGCCGCCCGCCGCTGCGCCGGCGGCAGGCCTCCGGTGGCGGTCACTTAGCGGTCGCGGGGGCGGTCGCAGGGGCGCCGTCGGCTGGCGCCACCTCCGGGGTCGAGGCAGGCGGCGTGTCGGCGGGGTCGGACAGATGGCGCCGACCGAGATGCTCGACTTCCAGGAATGCCGCATTCTCGCGGGACGGCTTGTAGACCTCGAAACGGTTCATCAGCGGCAAGGTCGCCGCACTTTCCAGCGGTCCGAAGAATTCGGCGTTGGCGACCGCGAAGCGCGGCGAGGTGATCAGCCGCTCGAGCTGCTGCGCGGTGACGAAGAAGCAGCCCGAATGCGGGTTGTCGACCCGCTGGAACCGGACTGGGCGCCCGAACGCGGCGGCGTGCAGGGAGGGCCGGACCGTTACGTCCTGGAACTGCGCCGTCAGCTCGGGCCGGGCGGTGTTGCCGTCCACGTACAGCTTCAAGGTATCGGGCCCGGCCGACAGCTCGAAGCGGTTCGGCTGCAGCAGGGCGGACGACCCGAATTGGGCGTTGAACCAGGCGAGCTTGTCGAACAGCAGTGCGTCGCTGACGCCGATGTCGTCCTCGAGGAAGGCAAACCAGTCGAACCGCTTGAGGTTCATGCGCAGGAAATGGTGGGCGATGAAGCCGAGGGCTCGCGGGTCGAGCGTGGTCGCCTGGTGGAAGAACAGGTGCCGCGGCAGCTCGTCCACGAGGTGCTGGTCGCCGCTGGTGATCAGGATGACCTCCAGATGGGTGCGCAGGTCGGTGTTGGCCGGGATGCCGTCGCCGCCGGTCAGGACCTGCTTCGGGCCGAACGTCTGGTGCAGCGACGTGAGGCAGCGGGACACCGCCTCGACGCGATCCCGCAGCGGATGCAGCTCCGAGCCATACAGGCCAGGCCGGGCCGGGTCGCGGCGGCAGAAATGCGGGATGGTGACGAGAAGGCGCATGCAGGGCTCCGTCCGGCCTGCCAGATGCCCAGGGCGCCCGGCCACGTCAAGCCGCGGGCGCGGGGGGACGGACCTAGCGCTTCCGCTTAAGGGCGGAGGCCGTAGCGGTCGCTTTTCCGATACAGGGTGGCGCGCGAGATGCCGAGCAGGCGGGCGGCCGCGGAAAAGCTGCCATGCGCGTTGGACAGCGCACGGACGATCATGTCGCGCTCCCCGTCGCGCAATGTCGCGAGGTCGTCCGCGCCCGCGGAACGGGCCAAGGGCGGGGCAGCAGGCGGTGCCGCCACCGTAGCGGCGGCGGGAGGGCGGCGCGGCGGAGCCGGGTCCGCGGCGCCGAAATATGGCGACAGCTCGTCGGCCGTGACGTCGCCGGGGCCGCCCATCAGCAGCAGGCTCTCGACCACGTTGCGCAGCTCGCGCGCATTGCCGGGCCAATCATGCGCCAGCAGCGCGTCCTCGGCGGCGGCGGTGAAGCGGCGGCGCGGCACGCCATGCCGCGTGGACTGCACCCGGGCGAAGAAATCCGCGAGCAGCAGCACGTCGTCGCCGCGCTCGCGCAGCGGCGGGATGCGCAGCCGGGTCACGCTGATGCGGTAGTAAAGGTCGCGGCGGAAGCGGCCGGCGTTGACGTCGTCCAGCAGGTTGCGGTTGGTCATGGTGATCAGCCGCACGTCCACCCGCCGGGGCTGCGCGTCGCCGAGGCGATAGACCACACCCTCCTCGAGCGCCCGGAGCAGGAAGGGCTGCACGTCGAGCGGCATCTCGCCGATCTCGTCGAGGCATAGCGTGCTGCCGTGCGCCAGCTCGAAGCGGCCGGGCCTACCCTCGGCGGTGGCGCCGGTGAAGGCGCCGCGGACGTGGCCGAACAGCTCGCCCGGCACCAGCTCGCGGGTCACGCCACCGCAATTCATGACGACGAATGGCCGGTTGCCGCCCGCGTCGCGTGCGCCGTCGCGCGTTCTGTCGCGCGCGCTTTCGCCGTGGATGGCGCGAGCCAGCAGCTCCTTGCCGACGCCGGTCTCGCCTTCGATCAGCACCGGCACCTGCTTGTCGACCAGCATGCGGGCGCGCTCGACCGCGACGCGGATCGCCTCGCTGCGGCCGACGATGCGGTCGAACGAGGCGCGATCGGGGTCCGCTTCGGAAACCTGGCTGCCCTTTGCGGGCGCCGTCCGGTCCGGCGGGCTGCGCAGCGTCGGCGCCTGCGGCACGACCAGCATGGCGCCGATCGTCTCGCCGCCCACGGCCACCGGGCTGAACCATTCCGGCCGCCAGCCGCTCGGCAGCCGCTTCGCCCAGTCCTCGACCTTGAGCTGTTCGTCCAGGCCCGGCAGCACCTGCCCGACCGGCACCGGCAGGCAGGCGCGCCCGGCGGCGTGGATCAAACGCCCACCGCGGTCGAGCGCCACCAGGCCGCCGACGTCGCGGCCGGACAGCCGGTCCATGCAAGCTTCCATAAGCTGGAATCGCTCCCGCGCCGATCGCTCCGCCAGCGCGCCCTCGATCTGCCGCGCCGTGGTGACGGCCAGGATCAGGTTGCTGCGCTGGTAGGTCATCGGCGGCCCGGAGATGTCGATGACGCCCATCATCATCCCCGGCCCGGCGCCGGTCGGGTCCGGTTCGAAGATCGGGCAGGCGGCGCAGGTCCAGCTCTTGATGCCTTCGCAGAAATGCTCGGCGGCGTGGATGTGCGTGGGCCGGGCCGTGGCGATTGCGGTGCCGATGCCGTTGGTGCCGATGCGGTCCTCGTGCCAATGGCCGCCTTGCATCAGGTGGATCGCCTCACCCTCGCCGCGGGTCGCGTGGTCGCCCGTCACCTGCAGCACGACGCCGTTGACGTCCGTCAGCACCATGATCGAGCGGGCGCCGGCCAGCAGCTCGGCGGTTGTCGAGAAGATGTCCTGCGCCGCCTCGATCAGGCGGCGGTTGCGCTGGTGCAGGCTGAAGAAGGCGTCGCCTTGTGCGACCAGCGGTGCCGCCCGGCCGCCTGGGTCGATGCCGTGCGCTTGGCTGCGCCGCCAGGACGAGACGACGAAATTGCCGCGCGGCATGGCCGCCCGCGCGCCGCCGGTCAGGAAGCGCTCCCACGCCTCCATCGTGTCGCTGGCTTCGGTGCGGCAAAGGATCGTGGGCAGCCCGGCCCCCTCCCCCCGCCGCATGTCGCGGTCCTGTCCGGCCATCGACGTCACCCCGGGCGAAGCGACGAGACTACCGGATCGGGACGCCGGTTGCACGCGTTGCGGCATCGGCGCCGCCGTCAGGCACGGCCGAGCCGCTCGGCGCCGCCGCCGAGTGCCGGGCCCTCAGTCGGATCGACGTAGGTGCCGCGGTCGGCGATCAGCGTCTGCGTGGTGAGGATCAGGCTCGCGACCGACACCGCGTTGCGCAGCGCCGTCGCCGTCACCCGGACCGGGTCGATCACGCCGGCTTCGAACAGGTCCGTGAAGGCGCCGGTATGGGCGTCGAGCCCGGTGCCATGCGGCGCCTGCGCCACACGGGCCACCACGGCGGCCGGATCCATCCCGCAATTGGCCGCGATCGCTTCCAGCGGCGAGGCCAGGACCGCCCGCAGCAGCGCCGCCCCGTCGCGTTCGGCGCCGTCGAGCCCGGCGATCATGCCGTCGAGCTCGGGCGCTACCTGCACCAGGGCGGTGCCGCCGCCGGCGACGATCCCCTCCTCGACCGCGGCGCGGGTGGCGTTGACCGCGTCCTCGACCATCTGCGCGCGGCGCTTCTGCTCGACGGGCGTGGCCCCGCCGACCATGATGGTGGCCGCACCGCCCGACAGCTTGGCCAGGCGCTCGCCCAGCTTGTCGCGCTCGATGTTGGGCGGCGCGATCTCGATCTGCTGCCGCACCTGCTCGCGCCGGGCCGCGATGGAGGCCACGTCGCCGCCGGGGCCCGACAGCGAGGTGCGGGTGGAGGACACCCGGACCTGCTGCGCCCGGCCGAGGTCGCGCGCTTCGGCGCCGGCCAGCGTGCCGCCCAGATCGCGGGCGATGACCCGCCCGCCGGTCAGGATTGCCAAATCCTCCAGCATCGCCTTGCGCCAATGGCCATATTCCGGCGGATGGATCGCGACGGCCGGCGGTAGGCCGCGGTCGCGCCGCTTCAGCAACGCCACCACCGCATCCGGGCCGACCTCCTCGGCGACCACCAGCAGCGGCTTTTGCTGCCCGGCAACCAAGCGCTCGAGGGCAGCCACCTCGACCTCGGTCTGCAGCTTCTGGTCAGTGAGCACGATCAGCGCGTCGTGCAGCACCGCCTCCATGCGGCCCACGTCGGTGACCATGTGATGCGACAGGTAGCCGCGGTCGAACGACATGCCGTCGGCGACGTCGAGCGTCGTTTGCACGGTGGGGCCGAACTCGACCCCGATCAGCCCGGCCGGCCCGACCCGGGCGAGCGCTTCGGCGACCAGCTCGCCCATGGCCGTGTCGTTTGCGGCGATGACGGCGACGGCGCGGGTCTCCTCGGGCCCCGAGAGCGGGCGGGCCGACTTGCGCAGGGCGGCGGCGGCATGGGTTGCCGCCTGCTCGAGCCCGCGCACCAGGGCGACCGGATTGCTGCCATGGCCGAGCCGGGCCAGGCCTTGCTGCACCAGCGCGTCGGCCAGCACGGTGGCGGTCGTGGTGCCGTCGCCGGCGACCTCGTTGGTCTGCTTCGAGACCTCGCGCGCCACCTGGGCGCCCATGTTCTCGAACGGGCATTCCAGCTCGATCTCGGCGGCGATGCTGACGCCGTCGCGCGACACCAGCGGCGTGCCGATCGGCCGGTCGATGACGGCGTTCATTCCCCGCGGCCCCAGCGTGCCGCGGATGGCGCGGGCCAGCTTCGCCACGCCGCGGCCCAGGGCCTCGCGCGCTTCGGCATCGTGCAGCATGATCTTGGCCAAGTTTGTTTCCCCCGTTTTTTGTCGGAATTCGGCTGCTGCTTTGGTGTCGTGCCTACCGGTGCATGGCGTCTCCCGGCGACGGCACGGCGCGGATGAAGTCGAGCAAGGTCGGCTCGCTGCCCTCGGCGGGCTCCGGATAGCGCTCCGCCAGCAGGCCGCGGCACAGCGCGCCGTTGAACTCGGTGTTGATCGTTACCCGGCGCAGCCGCCGCAGGTAGTCGGGGAGACCGTCCGCCGGGATGGGGCCGCCGTGCTCGTCCACGAAGGCCGGGTCGTCCGGCCCCGCCGCGCCCGGCACGTCGCGGCGCTCGAGGTAGCGCGACACCAGCGCTTCCCCCTCGGTCGAGAGCGGCACTGCCCGCAACGCGGCTAGCGTCAGCGCCAGCACCGCCGGCCCATCCAGCCCGGCCGCGAGCAAATGCCGCAGCACGCCTTCCTGCCGGCGCTGGAACGACTTCACCTGGAAGATGCGCCGCACCGCGTCGAGGTCGCCGGTCGCCTCGGCACCGAACGCGGCTTCGAACGACAGGCCCTCGGCCATGCCGCGATTGACCTCGTCGGCATACATGTGCGCGTCGAGCACCAGGCCGACCGTCCGCACCCAGGACAGCGCCGCCACCTCGCGCCGCATGTCGTCGGCCATGATGAAGGCGAAGTTGGCGGCGCACCAATAGGTCGGCAGCCGGAAGCCGATATCGACCCGGTCCCCGTCGCCCAACGTGACCGCGGTGACGAAGCCCAGCTCCGTCACCGGCTCGTCCAGCTCCGGGTCGGTGACCCGGGCCAGACGCTGCCAGACCTCCGCGACGCGGGCCGCGGAGGGATCGTCGGTCACCGCCGCCTACTCCGCCGCGACGGCGTGCTCGGTGGCGAGGATCTGCTTCTGCCGCGCGATGTCCACGTCGTAGAGCCGCGCCGCGTTGAGGCCGAGGATCTTCTTCTTGGTTTCCAAGTCGAACTTGACGTTGGTTTCCTTGTGCACGTCGTCCGGCAGCTCGAACGCCATGAACTTCTCGATCAACCATTTCGGCGACCAGATGCCGTAGTCGCTGGCGTAAAGCAGCTTGTCCTCGCCGAGCCAGAACAGCAGTTCGGACAGCACGTGGGCGAAGTAGCCGGGCCGCGAGTGGATGAACGGCAGCACCACCGCGAGGCCGCCATAGACGTTGGTTTCCTGGGTGGCGATCCAACAGAAATCGTCCAACCGCGGCAGGCCGCAATGCTCGATGATGAAGTTGAGGCCTTGGAAGCTGGTGGCGGCATCGTCCACGTCGGCAACGTCGAAGGCGTCGCGGTTCAAGGGCAGGATGGTCGGGCCCTTGTGCACGTGGATGTTCTTGATCCCGAGCTTCACGCAGCGCTCGAGGTAGCGCACGGCCCAGGGGTCGGTGAGCTTCCAGCCCTTGCTCTCGCCTTTCCATTCAGCGGTGTAGAGCTTCACGCCCTTGAGCTTGTGGGTCTCGTGCAGCGCCTCGAGAGCGTCGAGCCCGGCTTCGCCGTCGCGCGGGTCGAAGGCGCCGTTGAGGATGAAGCGATCGGGGTATTTCGCCTTCAGGAAGGCGTTCTGCTCGGTGGTGTTGAAGCCGTTGACGTAGAAGTCCTTGAGGTAAGTCGGCTGGAACACCGCCATGTCGTCATAGCCGTTGACGAACAGGTCGTTGTACATCGTCTCCGGCCCGTACTTATAGAACTTCTCGCGATCCCACTTGTATTCGGCCGGGCTCAAATTGGAGTGGTAGGCATAGAAGCAGTCGATGAACTGCTCCCCATGCACGTTCCGCTGATTGGCTTTCGAGCCGTCCCAAAGATGGACATGCCCGTCGATCACGAAAATCTCTTCACCCGTGTCAGTCCTGAACATCCGCAACCCCCAATCTGCACAAGAACACGTTGTGGTGGCCGGCCCCGGCCGGCCTATTCGATGTATTCGCGCATGTCGTCCATGCTGCCGAAGACGGTGACGGTGTTGTCGTCCACCATCACCATGCGGCCGTAATGGGTGGAGGTGGAGATCTCGAACAAATGCGGGGTCATTTCGCGGCCGAGCGCCTCGCCGATCTCGTCCATGTGGAACTCGATCTTGCCTTTGCCGTCGATGCGGATCAGCGCCGGCTGGTAGGTGACGGTGACGCCGGGCTTCTCGGCCATCACCTCGGCGATGGCGCGGGCCTCGACGCTGTCGTTCATCGTGATCCCGCACTCGTCCGAGATCGTCTTCTCGAACGTCACGTCGCTCAACTTACGGAACACGGTGGCCTGGTGGTATCCTTGCTGCGACATGTTCGCGTCCTTTGGGTTCTTGTTGGGAGGGATCAGGCTTCGACCACCGGCCGCACGTCGAGGCCGACCTCGGAGCCGATCGCGCGCAGGCGATTGCGTGCCGACTCGGCCGCGTCGGTGAACTGCGCCACCTTGACCCGCGGCTGCGACCACAGCGGCTGCAGCCCGGCGGCCGCGCGGTGCGCGACGGCGCCGTGCTTCTCGAGCCAGCCCATGAACAGCGTGCGGTTATGGGTACCGTGCTGCTCGTCGGCGGTCAGCATGTGGAACAGCTCCACTGTATTGGCGAGGTTGCGCTCGTAGTCGCCCTCGGCGGCGGAGACGACGGCGGGCGTGATGAAGTCGTTCTGCGCGGCCGCCATCTGCATCACGAAGCCGCTGCGGAACAGTTCGCCGACCAGCGGCTCGAACACCAGATTGACTGCGAAATACTGCTCGAGGAAGTCGGTCGCGCCCATGATGGTCTCGACCGCCTCGCGCGTGCCCTGCCAGATCGGATCGTCGAGCCAGTGCTGCTTGCCAGCGTTGCCGTCGAGGCCTTCGATGTCGAGCCCCAACTCGCCCAAGTAAAGCGTCAAATCCTGCGAGAAGCGCAGCTTGTAGGAGGAGTTGGTCAGGATCGCGTTGTTGATCATCTGCGTGTAACCGTAGCGCTGCGCCTGCATGGTCGCGGTGCCGAGGCCGAACTCGGCGTGCTTCCAGGCGCCGACGTGGTTCTGCAGCACTTTCACCCAAGCCGGGTCGAAGCGCGACGGTGCGCCGGAGCGCCGGCCGTTCTCGATCACGTTCTTCAGCATGCCGACGATGGTGGATTGGCGCTGGTAGTGGGTCTTCTCCCATTCCTGGTCGACGGCGCGGAATTTGTGCCAGTCGGAGGACTTCGCCTGGGTCCAGCTTTCGTCGTAGGTGGGCGTGCCGTCCGCGAACGAGATGATCCAGTCCTGCAGCAAATAGCGCTTCGGGTCCGGTTGCACGTCGAGGGTCATGTCCTCGTAATGCGTCGCCTTGCGGCCCTTGGGTTCGTAGTAGTTGAACTTGCGGCTGTCCGATCCGGCGAACATCGCCGCCCCGGCGGCGCCCGAGCCCGCCGACCCCGAAATCGTCCCGCGCTGGCCGCCCTCGTTCGTGGTTGCACTCATGCTGTGTCCTCCCCGTTTGGTGTTGTTGCCCGGCCGTTCAGCGCACGGCCGGTGTGAACCTGTCGCAATGGATGTGTTCCGGCTCGGCGCCCGCCATGCGCAGCGCCGGCATTGCCGCGTCGATCAACGGCGGCGGGCCGCAGCAATAGGCGTCGATCTCGCCGTCGAGCGCTTCGTCGCGCAAATGCCGGCCCATCACCTCATGAACAAAACCGCGCTCGCCGTCCCAGTCGTCGTCGCCGGGCTCAGACAAGGCGGGGACGAAGCGAAAATCGCCGATTTGGGCGCCAAGTGCCGCGATCTCGTCGAGATGGAAAAGATCGCGCCGGGTGCGGGCGCCGTAGAAGAAGCGCACCGGGCGCTGCTCGCCGCTGCGCGCCTGGTCGGACAGGATCGCCAGCAGCGGCGACATGCCGGAGCCGCCGCCGACCAGGATCATCGGCCCGGGCCGGCCCTCGCGGCGCAGGCAGGTGCCGTACGGGCCGCGCACGCGGAGTTCGGCGCCGACCGCGAGGCCGCCGTCCAGCAGCGACGAGAACTGGCCTTGCGGATACTTCTTGATGATGAAGTCGAGCCGCGTGCCGCCGTCGGGCGGGTTGGCCATCGAGAACGACCGGGTGATGCCGGCGCCGGGGATGGTGAGGTCCATGTATTGCCCGGCCCAGTAGCGCATCGGCGCCGCCGTCTCGACCGACAGCAGGCGGATGTCATGGGTGAGGTGCATGATGGAGGTCAGCGTCGCCGGCACCTCCTTCACCGCAATGGCGCGGCGCAGCATGTCCTCGTCGAAGTTCAGCAGCTCGATCACGAGGTCGCTGTAGGCGTGGGTGCGGCAGAGCAAGATGTGGTTGGTGTCGCGCTCGTACTCGGGCAGCGCGAAGGTGGAGTATTTCTGCAGTTCGATGTCGCCTTCGACCAGCAACGACTTGCAGGCGCTGCACTGGCCTTCCTTGCAGCCGTGCATCAGCGCGATGCCCTGGCGGAAGGCCGCGTCGAGCACGGTTTCGCCTTCATCGACGGTCATCTCGACCCCGACCGGCTCGAACCGGACGTTGTAGCCGCTATCAGCCATCAGTCCCCCCGGACGTTCTTTGTTGTTCGTGCTTGGGGCGGTACCCGGGGCCGGTGTGGCCGGCCCCGGGGGTAGGCGTCAGGCTAGTGGCAAGGGGCGATGGTGAACCCCTTGCGGTATTCGGCCGCCGCCTTCTCGCGACCCTCGGGCGTCAAGGCCCGGAAGTTCTCAAGCGGGCTTTGCAGCACGAAGCCGCGGACGTCGTCGAGCGTCCACATCTCCTTGTCGTCGAAGCGGAGATGCGGCTGCGGCGTCAGCGTCTTGCCGTCCGCCCGGACGAAGCCGAGGTCGGTGATGGCATCCGCGAGGTCCACGCCGTGGAAGCAGGTCTCCCACTCGCGCCGACCGGCGAAGCGGCCCATTGCCGGGGTCGGCCGCCCGTCGTACTCGGCCGCGAAGGCGACCTTGTGCGTCCAGCGGCACTCCTCGGAGCAGTAGGTGTAAACCTTGCCGTCCACCGTATCGTAGGTGAACTCCTCGCGGATCAGGCAGGGCACCATGCAGCTCCAGCAGCGGTGCGGATAAACGTAGCCCGGCGCGCTGTTGAACAGGATGTTCGTCTCACCCTTGTGCGACAGCTTCTCGTACCAGCGCCAGTAATCGCCGAACTCGGCGTACCAGCCGGGATACTTGTGCTCGAACCACTCGAAGTCGCGGTCCGTCTGGGCTTCCTGCCGCCAGAACGCGACCGGCCAGCCGACCGAGAAGAACTGCGCCGTCTTGTGCACGTAGTTCTTCTTGACGATGCGGTCCCAGGCGTGGGCGACGTCGTCGTGGTGGATCTTGATGCCGTATTTCTCGAGCGGCAGCATGTAGGTCCGGTAGTAATCCTCGTAGATCCACCGGTGCCACAGCTCGGCGTAGCTCTCCTTGTTCTTGTCGCGGTTCGCCGTGCCGTACTCGATGAACGTGCCGATCGCCGCGTCCACGATGGCGTGGTTCTGCCAGAACGCATATTTCAGGTCGCGCTCGAGCAGCTTGTGGTTGTCCGGCTCCTGCAGCATGGCCATCAGCATGGAATGGCCGTTGCCGATGTGCCGGCTCTCGTCGGACTGCACCGACAGGAACACGGTCGGCAGCGCGTAGTCGCCGTTGCGGGCGGCTTCGGACGGCATGGCGACGAACAGCGTGTTGGTGAATGCCGTCTCGGCCACGACGGTGAGATAGACGTTCGCCGACGTGATGGCGTCGCCGGTGACGAACCCCTCGGCGAACTGGCGGCCGATCGTGGTCGCGTAGCACTTGCCGAACGCGGCCTCGGTGATGTCGAACCCGGCCGGGTCGATGTAGTTCTCCATATACCACTTCTTGAGGTTCATCTGGATCGTCGAGTGCCGGAACTCGTCGACCATCTGCATGGTGAACCCGGTGCGCAGCTCTTCACCGGGCGCCAGCCGGCCGACCATGGCCATCGAACGCGCGGCCGAGATCTCCGGGAACGGGATGATCGCCAGGAACAGCTTCATCCACTCGATCCAGCGTGGCTCCACGTTGCGGAACATGTCGCCGCGCAGCGCCGCGTCGAGCGCGCCATAGACCCGGTTGTCCTTCTCTTCCTGCATCGGGAAGTAGGACCGCAGGACCTGCTTCATCGGGTCGCGCGGTGTCTTCTTGATCTTGTAGTCGGTCGGGAAGGTCATCGCCTCCTGGACATATGAAGGCGTCCAGCCGAGGTCGGCGACCCGCTTCGCGGCCTCGCCGATGCTGATCCCGCGCTGGGCGGTGATCTTGTTGAGGTTCAAGCCATCAGGCATGTCTGCGATCCTCCTTTTTGTTCGTTGGCCGTCACGGTCGTCATTGCGACGCAGGGCGGAACCGGTCGGCACCGAGGCACGTTGTCCAAGTCGTCGACCAAGCCGCCGCCATGCGTAAGGCTTCCAACAGCAATCGGCGTGCCAGCACTTCGCGACAGAAAATGTCAATACTTGTCAGGAACTTGGGCGCAAGTGGACCGTGGCCTGTCCGGTGCCGGCGTTCGGCTGTCTCAGCTTGAGACAGGCGGGGCGTCCACCCCGTCCCGGGTTGAGACAGGTGTGTCACAACCGGTGCTCGGGCGCCGGCGGGACCAGCGGCTTGCCCTCGGCGATGAAGCGGGCGGCCAGGATCAGCGTGCCCATGGTGAACTCCTTGCCGTGCGCCGCGATCATCGCCTCGGCCAATTCGCCGACCTGGCGGAAGTAGTCGTCCTTGGTGTGCGCCTCACCGGGCCGTGCCGATCCGTTCATGCCGCCTTCTCCGCGTTCTGGTCTGCCGCCCCGTCGCGGAACAGCACGTCCGGCAGGGCGACGATCTCGCAGGCGCCGCCGGCGGTGCCGAGCGCCAGCCACTCGCCGGTCGTCGAGAACGCCAGCGACCGCGCCGGGTCCGGCCCGCTGGCGCGCAGCAGCAGCGCGCCCGGCATGCCCGGCCGGCCGAGCGTGACGGCGCCGGTGCCGTAGGCCACCGCCAGCAACGGCCGGCGCGGATGGAAGGCGAAGGCCTCGACGTCGCGCCCGAACGCGTCGCCGCCGGGCATCGGCGCCCAGCCCGACCGGTCCGGTTCCAGGCGCCACAACCGCAGCCCCTCCGTGCCAAACCCGGCCAGCAGCGTGCCATCGGCCGCGAACGCCGCCGCCCGGAGCTCGCCCGACTGGCCCGGCAGTGCTGCCAGCCCCGGCGGCTCCGTCCGCCACAGCGCCGCCCCGGCCAGCCAGCCGCCATCGGGGCTGAACACCAGCGACGCCGAAGGCCCAGCGCCCTCGAGCAGCCGAACATGCGCTCCGCGCAGCAAGCCGGCACCGCCGGGCAGCGACACCGCCACGCCGCGATCCGGATGCCAGGCGAGCCCGGTCGCATCGACCACCGATGCTTCGGGGAGTTCGACGCCCGGCCCGCCCTCGAGACGGCCGCCGACCAGGCACGCCCAGCCGTTGCGAACCGGGATCACCCGCTGCGCCGGCGCCGTCGAACTTCGCGACCTTCTCGGCAGTGCCGTCCGGATCCACCCGTCGCAGCCGGCCGTCGCTGCAGCCGACCAGGAAGCCCACGCCCCAGGACGCGACCGTCAGGCACGGCCCGCGCGAGACCGCGACCCGCACCAGCGGCCGCGGTTCGCCGCGCGCCGGCACGAACTCGGTGCGCCCGTCGCGCTGCCGAACGCTGGGCGCGCCCTCCCACGGCGCCGGGCCGAGCGCCACGGTGCCGTCGGCCAGCGCGAAGGCGGCGCAGCCGGCGCTCCAGGCCAGCGCCTGCACCGCGCTGCCGAGCGCCCAACCGGCGCCCAGCACCTCCGCCAAGGGCGGCTGCAGCGTCACGGGACCAGCACGGCGCGGCCGCGAATGCGCCCGTTATGCAGGTCGTGCAACGCCTGGTTCGCTTCGCTCAACCGGTATTGCCGGGTCGCCAGGTTGACCAGGCCGCGATCGGCCAGCGCCATCAGCTCGACCAGCTCCGGGTAGGTGCCGACCAGGTTGCCGACGATCGTCTTCTCGGTGGTGATCATGTCGATCGTCGGCAGGTCGATTTTGCCGCCATAGCCGACGATGTAGTAGAAGCCGCCATTGCCGGTCATTGCCAGGCCCTTGGCGACCGCCTCACCCTCGCCGACGAAGTCCAGCACCGCCTCGGCGCCGCGCCCGTGGGTCAGGTCGAGTACCGCGGCCACCTCGTTGCCGTCCGCCCGCACGGTGTGCTGCGCGCCGCACTCGGTGGCGAGCTCGAGCCCGGTATCGGCGCGGTCCACGGCGATGATCTCCGCCGCGCATAGCGCCTTGAGCACCTGGATGCCGATATGGCCCAAGCCGCCGACGCCGATCACCACGGCGAACTGGCCCGGCAGCAAGTGGCGCGACGCCTTCTTGGCCGCCCGGTAGGCCGTAAGCCCGGCATCGGTGTATGGCGCCACGTCTTTCGGCGCCAGCGATTGCGGCAGCTTGATCAGGCTGCGCTCGCCGGTCAGCAGGTACTCGGCATAGCCGCCATTGGCGTTGATGCCGGGGAAGCTGCTGTCGGTCGCATGCATGTCGTCGCCGCGGCGGCAGGCGAGGCAGTGGCCGCTGGTGACGAGCGGGTGGCAGATCACCGCGTCGCCCTTCTTCAGGCCCTCGACGCCCGAGCCCACCTCCTCGATCCAGCCGGCGTTCTCGTGGCCCATGATGTAGGGCAGCGCCACCTCGACCTTGCTGCGCCAGATGCCTTCGACGATGTGCAGGTCGGTGCGGCACACCCCGGCGCCGCCGATCCGCACCACCACGTCGTTCGGGCGCCGCAGCTTTGGGTCCGCCACGTCCTCGTAACGGACGAACTCGTCGCCACTCAGCGCCTCGTCATACTGGTGCAGCACGGCTGCCTTCATCGCGCGTCCTCCTGTCGGTGCCGCGGCTCATGACGCCGGCGCGGCTTGGCACCTGTAGAGCACGCGGCGTGCCAAGGGGCGCCGGTGCGCTTTTTCGGCGTTCCTCGCGCAAAAGTTCGCGACAAGCTGTTCCGTTCTGGCGCAGCATCGCCGGAACAATGTGCCGTCACGGAGCGCCGGGTGATCCCTGGCCCGCCGGAATGACAAGAGCGGCGATCGGGGAGAGCACCGCATGCTGACGTCCATCGAGGATCCGGTCGGCCGCGCGCGCATGCTGCTCGAGGGCCGCGGCTTGGTGGCGACGCAGCTGCTGCCGCCCGAGATCGGCGAGAGCTGGCAGCGCTGCCTGCGGGCCGGGCTCGACCCGACCGCGACGCCCGCGCCGCTCGACCTCGTCGGCAGGCCGAAGCACGCGCGCGAGCCGCACGAGAAGGTGTTGGACGTGGCAATGGCGGAGATGCGCGGGCTGTATCGCGCCATCGCCGGGACCCACTTCATGGTCGCCTTCGCCGCCCCCGACGGCCGGCTGCTCGAGACGATGGGCGACCCGGGCTTTTGCGAGACCGGCAGCAACGCTGCGATCCGCGCCGGCACGATGTGGACGGAGCGCTGGCGCGGCACGAACGCGCTCGGCACCGCAGCGCAAACCGGGCGGGCGGTGACGGTGCACGGTCCCGAGCACTTCTTTCGCGCCCATGCCGGGCTCACCTGCATCGCCGCGCCGGTCTACGGACCCGGCGCACGTCTCGCCGGCATCCTCGACGTATCGTCGGATTGCCGCACACGGCAGGTGCACACCGGCGCCCTGGTCGGGCTGACGGCGTCGCTGATCGAGGCCGGGTTATTCCGGGCGGAACACCGCGGCGACATCGTGGTCACCTTCCATCCGCAGCCCGGCGGGATCGACACCCATGCCGCGGGACTGCTCGCCTTCGACGCCGACGGAATCGTGCTGGGCAGCAACTCGCACGCGCGAGCACTGCTGGACGGTCTGCCGGCGCTGCCGGGCCATCGCTGCGACGAGCTGTTCGACATCGGCTGGGGACGTTTGCTGGCGGCCGAGGGCGGGCGGGCGGCCTTGCACGACCGGCGCGGGGCGGTTTACGCCGCAGCCGTGCAGCCGGCCGCCCGACCGGCGGTGCGGGCGCTCGGCAGCCCGTCGCCGGCACGGCCGTTCGTCGCCGCCGACCCGGCGGTGGCCGCGGCAGTGGCGCTGACCGAGGCAGCCGCCCGGCGCGGCGTTCCGGTGCTGATCCGTGGTCCCACCGGAACCGGCAAAGAGGAGCTGGCCCGCCACGCGCACGCCGTCTCAGGCCGGACCGGCGCCTTCGTTCCGGTGAACTGCGCCGCCATCGCCGAGAGCCTGGCCGAGGCGGAGCTGTTCGGCCACGCCCCGGGCGCCTTCACCGGCGCGCAGCGCGGCGGCAACCCCGGCCTGGTGCTGGAGGCCGACCGGGGGACGCTGTTCCTCGACGAGATCGGCGACATGAAACCTGCGCTGCAGGCGCTGCTGCTCCGCTTGCTGGACGACTGGGCGGTTCGCCCGGTCGGCGGCGGCAAGCCGCGCACGGTGGATGTGCTGCTGCTGGCCGCGAGCAACTGCGATCTCCGCGCGGCGGTGGCGGCGGGCCGGTTCCGCGCCGACCTGTATTGGCGGCTGAACGTGGTGGAGGCCGCGCTGCCGGCATTGGCCGGACGCACCGACATCGCTGCCATCACCGACCATGTGATGGCACTGGTGGCACCCGGACTTGAACTCTCGGCGGCGATGCGTGACTGGATCGCCCGGCAACCCTGGCCGGGGAACGTGCGCGAACTGCGCAGCGTCCTCACCCGGCTGGCCTTGACCGGGATCGAGCCGGCCGCGTCCGAACCGGCCGCCGACCAGCCGACGGCGGGTCTGCACCAATCTGCCATCCGGCGCATCCGCGAGGTGGTCGCCTCCGTGGACGGCAACGTGTCGATCGCGGCACGTACCTTGGGCGTGTCCCGGAACACCGTTTACCGCGCGCTGCGAACGCCGGGCCGCTGACTGCGGCCGGCCCCGGTCAGCCCGGCGGTTCCAGCAGCAGGTCCTCGCGCCGGGGGAGGTCGCGCAGCCCGCTCAGCCCGAACTGGCTGAGGAACGCCGCCGTGGTGCCCCACAGCGTCGGCCGGCCGGGCACTTCGCGGCGCCCCTTCGGCTCGATCAGCCCGGCTTCCAACAGCGCGTCCACCGACGCCTGGCTCAACGACGCGCCGCGCACGGCCTCGATCTCGGCTCGCGTCACCGGCTGATGGTAGGCGATCACCGCCAGCGCCTCCATTGCCGCCCGCGGCAGCCGGCGCGGCTGCGGCACCACCTTGGTGAGGGCGGGCGCGAGGTCGGCGGCGGTGCGGAACTGCCAGCCGCCGGCGACCTCGACCAGCTCCACCCCACGCCCGGCGTAGCGTGCCTGCACCGCCGCCAGGACGGCGTCGGCGTCGGCGTCCTCGGGCAGCAGCCGCGCCACGGCGCTCGGCGCCACCGGCTCGGCGCTGGCAAAGATCAGCGCCTCGACCAGGCGTTCAGGGTCCATTGGCCGCGCCGCGCACGAAGATGTCGCCGAACGGATGCTCCTGCCGCAGGTCCGCGCTGCCGGCCCGTGCCAGCTCGAGCCCGGCCAGCAGGGTGCTCGCCAGCGCCGCCCGGCGCTGCACCGGGTCGTCGGCGATATGCGGCAGGAAGCCCGCCAGCGAGGTCCAACCCGGCCGGCGGCCGAGCAGCCGCTCCAGCCGGTCCATCGCTTCGGCGACGGTCCAGAACGGTGGCGGCTTGGGCTGATAGGCGTGCCGGGCGCCCCCGCGCCGAACGGCGGACATGTAGGCCCGCATCAGCCCGGCCAGGTCGGCGGCAAGGGCCGAACGGTCGATCCGGACCAACCGCTCCGGCGCGCCGCGGGCGAACACCTCGTGGCCGAGCTGCGGGCGGATGGCGAGCCAGCGCGCGCCACGTTGCACATGCTCGAGCGCCTCGAGCCGGGCCGCCAGCACCTCGGCCGCCTCCTCGGCTTCCTCGGCGGCCTCGCTCCCGGCCGGCAGCAGCAAGCGCGACTTCAGCCAGGTCAGCCAGGCCGCCATCACCAGCCAGTCGGCGGCGAGCTCCAGCCGGATGCGCCGGGCGCCTTCGATGATGGCGAGGTATTGCTCGACCAAGGACAGGATGGAGATCCGTGCCAGGTCCACCTTCTGGCCGCGCGCCAGGTCGAGCAGCAGGTCGAGCGGCCCTTCGAAGCCGTCGAGGCTCAGCATCAGCTGGGGCTCGGCCGACGCCGCGGGCAGGACCGCCTCAGACATCGAGGAAGGCGAGCCGGTACACGAGGTGGAAGGCTCGCGGCAGGATGGTGTTCAACGCCGAGCCGACCGGGTCGAAGCGGACCCCCATCTCCGCCAGCAGCCGCGGTCCGAGGAACACGAGCAGGATGACGATCACGATGCCGGCGCGTTCCAGCCGCGCCCAGGCGGCGGCCCAGCGCTCCGGCAGCACGCCGACCATGATGCGGCCGCCGTCGAGCGGCGGGATCGGCAGGAGGTTGAACAGGCCAAGCACCAGGTTCGCCAGCACGAAGGTTTCGAGCATCGCGAGGCCGAGCGTGGCGGCCGTGTCGGGCAGGTAGTCCAGCCCGTGCATCGCCAGCGCGCCGAGCCAGGCCAGCACGAAATTGGCCGCCGGCCCTGCGGCCGCGACCAGCGCCATGCCGCGGCGCGGGTCGCGGAAGCGGTGCGCCGACACCGGCACCGGCTTGGCCCAGCCGAACAGGAACGAGATCCGCCCGATGGTCAGCAGCTGACCCAGCGCCAGCAAGCCCGGCAGGACCAGCGTGCCGAACCGGTCGATATGCCGCAGCGGGTTGAGCGACAGGCGCCCCATCCGCCGCGCCGTGTCGTCGCCCAGCGCCAGGGCGGCATAGCCGTGCGCGGCCTCGTGCAGGGTGATCGCCACGATGGCCGGGATCGCGGCGAGCACGATCTGCAGCAGCACTTCGTTCATGCCACCACCGTTCCGGCGAGCAGCGCCGCCTGATCGGCGGCCAGGCTGGCATGGTCGAGCGAGAGCCGGGACCGCGCCGCCAGGCTCGCCGCCCGCGCCAGCCGCGCATGCGCGACGGCGGCAACCTCCGGCACGGCCCCCAGCACCGCTTCGGAGTCGGCCAGCCGGCCCGAGCAGTGCAGCGCGAGGTCGCAGCCCGCGGCGACCGCATCTCGCGCGCGGGAGCCGGCGTCGCCGGACAGCGCCGACATCGCCAGATCGTCGCTGACCAGCACGCCGTCGAAGCCGATCGTGCCGCGGATGGTTTGGGCGATCACCCGTCGCGACAAGGTGGCCGGCCGCTCGGGATCGAGGCCGGCGAACAGGATGTGAGCCGTCATCATCCACGGCAGGCTGACGCACTGCTTGAACACGGCGATGTCGGGCGTGAGGTCGGTGGTGGCGTCCACGAACGGCAGCGCCGCGTGGCTGTCCACCCGCGCGCGGCCATGACCCGGAGCGTGCTTGCCGACCGGCTGCACCCCGGCGCTCAGCAGCCCGTCGGCCATCGATTGCGCCAAGGCACCGACACGGGCCGGGTCGCTGCCATAGGCACGGTCGCCGATCGCGTCGGTGGTCTCGTCGTGCAACAGGTCGAGCACCGGGGCGCACACCACGTCGAACCCGGCATCCCGGCATTCGAGCCCGATCAGCGCACCGGTCAGCCAGGCCAGGCGCAAGCCCGCGGCCGGGTCGTTGGCCCCGACGGCACCGATCAGACTCGCGGCGGGTTGAGCCGTCCAGTCGGGCGGCCTGAGGCGGGCGACCCGGCCGCCTTCCTGATCGACCATCATGCGGGCGCCGGGGGGGATGGCCTCGCGCAGGTCGCCGATCAGCCGGGCCAGCTGCGCCGTGTCCTTGATGTTGCGGGCGAACAGGATGACGCCGGCCGGCGGCAACGCTTCGAACAGCGCCGCCTCGTCCCGTGACAATTCGGGTCCGTCGATGCCGACGATGGCGGCCCTCATGCCGCCGACCGGCCCAGCGCGCTGCGTGTCATGCGGTCAACATAGCGCAGGACCCGCGCCTTCAACACCCGGGCGGCGAACCGGGCGGCGCGGGCGTCGGGCCGGCGGGTGATCGGCTCAGAAGCTGGCGATGGTGCAGGATGCGCCCTTGGCGCGCAGCTTGGCGCAGAACGCGGTCGCGTCGGCCACGTCGGTGAAGCCGGTGGTGCGCAGCCGCCAGAACGCCTTGCCGTCGCGCTCCGCCTTCTGCAACGTCGGCCGGCGGTCGCCGAACACATCGGGCAGCATTTTGCCGAGCCGCTGCCATTCGGCCATGGCCGCCGCCTCGGAGCCGAGCGCCGCAAGCTGCACCAGGGTCGATCCGGAGGCGGTGGCGGCGGCCTGGGGAGGCGCCGCCTTGGCGGTCGTGGCGGGCGGCATGGCGGGCGGCCGCGCCGAGGCGACGAGTGCGGCAGGCTTGGACGGGGTGTCGGGAAGCGGGCTGACCGAACTGGGAAGCGGCACGGGAGCGGCCGTCTCGACGGCCAGGGCGGGAGTCGGGGCCGAGGCCGGAGAAGGAGTTGGAGGCACGTTGGCGGCGGGCGCGGTCTGGCCCATCTGCGCCCGGAGCGCTTGCGGGGCGGGCAGTTCGGCCGCGGGCGCCATGCGCTCGCTGCCGCGGACGCCATCGCCGAGCTCGTCCGCGGCCGCGATCTGCATGCCGCCCGGATTGTCCGGCTTGACCCGCAACGGCCGGCTGTCGGCCTCGATCACCGGTACGGCGGCGGGCCGGCGCCCCATCATCGCCCAGCCGCCCATGCCGAGCAGCAACAGGCCGCCCAGGCCAGCCGCGCCCAGCATCGCCCAGCGCATGCCGGGCTCGGAGCGCCCGGCCGGCCGCGGCCGGTAGCTCGGCGACAACGGCGCCCGCCCGGCCGGCGCGTATCCCATCGCAGGAATCCGAAGATCGTCAGACACGGTTCAGCGCATCTCCTCTACTGGCGCCACCCCCAGCACACCGAGCCCGGAGCGGATCACCGTCGCCGTCGCCTCGACCAGAGCGAGCCGGGCCACCGTCTCCGCCGGGCGCTCGGCCTGCAGGAAACGCAGCGTCGAATCGTCCCGGCCGCGGTTCCACAGCATATGAAAGTCGCTCGCCAAGTCATACAGAAAAAACGCAATCCGGTGCGGTTCCTGCGCCAGCGCCGCACCTTCGACCGTGCGCGGCCAGGATGCCAGGCGGCGGATCAGCGCCCATTCCGCATCGGCCTCGAGGCTGTCGAGCGGCACCTGCGCAAGCGCCGCCGGCGAGACGTCGTGCGTTGCGGCCGCCATGCGCAGCACTGAGCGGCAGCGGGCATGCGCGTATTGCACGTAGAAGACCGGGTTTTCCCGCGTCTGCGCCACCACCGCGTCGAGGTCGAACTCCATCTGTGCGTCGGACTTGCGGGTCAGCATGGTGAACCGCACCGCGTCGCGCCCGACCTCGTCGATCAGGTCGGCCAAGGTCACGTAAGTGCCGGCCCGCTTGCTCATCCGCACCGGCTGCCCGCCGCGCAGCACGTGGACGATCTGGCACAGCACCACCTCGAGCCGCTGCGTCCCGTTGCCGGCCAGCGCCCGCACGGCCGACTTCATCCGCGACACGTAGCCGCCGTGGTCGGCGCCCAGCACGTCGATCATGAGCTGGGCGCCGCGGTCCATCTTGTCGGCGTGGTAGGCGATGTCGTTGGCGAAGTAGGTGTTGCTGCCGTCGGACTTGCGCAGCGGCCGGTCCACGTCGTCGCCGAACTTGGTGGCGCGGAACAGGGTCTGCTCGCGCGGCTCCCAGTCCTCGGGCGTCTTGCCCTTGGGCGGCTCCAGCACGCCTTCGTAGATGAGATCCTGGGCCGCCAGCCGCTGGATCACCTTGTCCACGGCGTCGGCCTGCACCAGCGCCCGCTCGCTGGTGAACACGTCGGGGACGACGCCGAGGGCGGCAAGGTCGCTGCGGATCGAGGCCATCATGGCCGCCACCGTCTCCTCGCGGACGGTGTCGAACCAGGCCGCCGGTTCGGCGATAGTGCCGCCGGGGCCGGCCAAGCTTGTGCCGTGCCGCGCCAGCAGCGCCTCGCCCACCGGCACCAGGTAGTCGCCGCGATATTGCAGCCCACCCGGCACCGCGGCCGCGAACTCGTCCTCGGTCAGCGCGGTGCCGGCCGCCTGCAGGTAGCGCCAATAGGCCGCCCAGGCCAGTGCGGCCACCTGGGCGCCGGCGTCGTTGATGTAGAACTCCTTGGTGACCGCGAACCCGGCTTTCTGCAGCAGGTTGGCCAGCGCGTCGCCCACCACGGCGCCGCGGCAATGGCCGATGTGCATGGGACCGGTGGGGTTGGCGGACACGTATTCGACGTTCACCGGGAGCGCAGCACCCACCGCGCTCGACCCGTAGGCTTCGCCGGCGCGGAGCACCGCCGGAAGCACGGCCCGCAACGTGTCGGGCCGGAGGACGAGGTTGACGAAACCAGGGCCGGCGGCTTCCGCGCGCAGCACGTCGGCGCCGTCCGATAATGCCGCGACCAGCGCCTGGGCGATCTTGGCCGGGGGCTGCCGTGCGGCCTTGGCGCTCACCATGGCCGCGTTGGTGGCCATGTCGCCATGCGCCGCCTCCCGCGCCGGCGACACCTCGACACGGGCCGCGATCTCGTCCGGCAGGTCCGGGACGATCGTCCGCAAGGCGGCCACAACGGTGTCGCGCACCCGGGCATAAATGTTCTCGCTCATACCTTGCCTCTCACCCGCCGCGGCCGATCCCGCATGCGTCGCCTGCCCGCCCGCAACGTCATCCCGGGCTCGACCCGGGGATCTCTCCCCCGCCGGCGCGCGGAGTTCAAGCCGGCAAGAGATGGCCGGGGTCGAAGCCCGGCCATGACGGCCGGGCGTGCGCGCTCAGCCGCGCTTGAACGGGTCGGTCAGCCGCTGCCACTCGTCCAGCGCGAAGCGGTCGGTCATGCCGGCGATGTAGTCCGTCACCACCAGCGCGGCCCGCACCGGGTCGCCACCGCCGGCCCCCCCGCCGGCCTGGGCGCGCCAACCATCCGGCAGCAGGTTGGTGTCGTCGTGCAGCAGCTGGAACAGCGCTTCCGTCACCCGCCGGCTTTTCGCCTGCATGCGGGTGACCTGCCAATGCCGGTACATCCGGGCGTGCAGGAACTCCTTGACCGCCCGGTTCGCTTCCGCGATCGGCGCGCTGTAGGCGACCAGCGCCGATTTGGTTCGCCGCACCGCGTCGGCGTTGGCCGGGTCCGCTTTGGTCAGCCGCCGCCGGGTTTCCGTTACCAGGTCGGTGGCGAAGGCGTTGATCACCCGCCGGATGGTTTCATGCCGCAGCCGCGGCGGCGGCACGTCCAAGCTCGCCCGGCGCGCGGCCGCCAAGGCCACCCCGACCACCGGCAGGTGGGCGATGTCGTCCGGGCCGAACAAGCCGGCGCGGATGCCATCGTCGAGGTCATGGCTGTGATAAGCGATGTCGTCCGCCATCGCCGCGACCTGGGCCTCGAGCGAGGCATAGCTGTGCAGGTCGAGCTTATGCCGCGCGTCGTATTCGGCGATGTAGGGCGGTGGATGCCGCAGCGGGCCGTTGTGCTTGGCCAGGCCTTCCAAGGTTTCCCAGGTGAGATTGAGCCCGTCGAACGCGGCGTAGCGGCTTTCCAGCTTGGTGACGATCTTGAGGCTCTGGGCGTTATGGTCGAAGCCGCCATAGGGCTTGGCCTTGGCGTTCAACGCATCCTCGCCGGCGTGCCCGAAGGGAGGATGGCCGAGGTCGTGCGCCAGCGCCAGCGCTTCCGTCAGGTCCTCATCGATCGACAGCTCGCGGGCGATCGAGCGGGCGATCTGCGCCACCTCGATGCTATGGGTCAGCCGGGTGCGGAAGAAGTCGCCCTCATGGTTGACGAACACCTGGGTCTTGTATTGGAGCTTGCGGAACGCGCTGCTGTGGATGATGCGGTCGCGGTCGCGCTGCCAGGGCCCGCGGCCGCTCGCCTCCGGTTCCGGGTGCAGCCGGCCGCGCGAGGTTTCGGCCCGAACGGCGTAAGGGGCGTGCGGCATGGCGGGCATTTAGCAACCGGAGGGCGGCTTGTCGCCTGTCGCGACGCCCAAAGCTGCGGTCACTCTTCAATCTGCCGGTGCGACGCGCTATGTCACCTCCATGAGCAGTTTCAGCGTATCAGAGCGGGCCGCCGAGCGTGTGGCCGAGATCGTCGCCGCCCAGACCCGGCCGGCGGCGCTTCGGGTGGCCGTGCTCGCCGGCGGCTGCAGCGGGTTCCAATACAAGTTCGAACTCGACGAGACGCCGCAGCCCGACGACCTCGTGGTCGAGCAAGGGGCGGCGCGGATCCTGGTGGACCCGGCCAGTA
Organism: uncultured Alphaproteobacteria bacterium; assembly: GCA_963792675.1. Taxonomy (GTDB): domain Bacteria; phylum Pseudomonadota; class Alphaproteobacteria; order Acetobacterales; family Acetobacteraceae; genus JBBROS01. The sequence goes on along the minus strand of CAWBWT010000002.1, from coordinate 604,868 downwards.
TGGATCTGCTCGCGGGCTCGGTGCTCGACTACACCGATGCGTTGATGGGGGCCCATTTCACGATCAAGAACCCCAACGCCACCTCGGCCTGCGGCTGCGGAACCAGCTTTTCCGTCGATTGAGCTGACGGTGCGGGTCGCCACCTGGAACGTCAACTCGATCCGGCAGCGTGAAACCCACGTGGCCGCCTGGCTGGAGCGCAACAAGCCGGATCTCCTGCTGCTGCAGGAGATCAAGTGCGAGGAGCCGGCGTTTCCCGGCCTGTCTTTTCCCGGCTACACCGCCCACGTGGTCGGGCAAAAGAGCTATAACGGCGTTGCCACCCTGTCCCGCGTCCCGGCCCGGGTGACGCACCGAGCCCTGCCCGGCCTGCCCGAGGACGACGCCCAAGCGCGCTACATCGAGGTCGAGGCGGAGGGGCTCACGATTGCGAACCTCTATCTCCCGAACGGCAACTCGGGCGGTGCCGAGGGCTACGCCTACAAGCTGCGCTGGATGGAGTGCCTGGGAGCGCGCGCGCGCGTGCTGCTCGAGGATGACGTACCCTGCCTCTTTGCCGGCGACTACAACGTGGCGCCGACCGACGAGGATTACGCGCCCGGCACGCTGCCGCCGACCGATGCGCTGGTGCGTCCGGAAACGCGCGCCGCGTTCCGCCGCATGATCTGGCAGGGCATGACCGACGCGGTGCGGGCGCTCAAGCCGGCCGGCAAGGCCTACACGTTCTGGGACTACCAGGCCGGCGCGTGGCGCCGCGACATGGGCCTGCGGATCGACCACGCCTTGCTGTCGCCGGAACTCGCGGAACGCCTGACGGCCGCCCAGCCGGACCGCGACGAGCGCGGCCAGCAGCAGCCCTCCGACCACGTGCCCGTGATCATCGACCTGGCATGACCGGCCCGCGCCAATGATTGCCGTCGATTGGGGGACGACGAATTTCCGGGCCTTCCGCCTCGATGGCACTGCCCTCGTCGGGCGTATCCCGGAAGGCCCCGGGATCCTGGCGGTTTCCCCGGACAGCTTCCCCGCCGTGCTCGAGGCGGCGGTCCATCCCTGGCTCGAGGCCGGCGAGCGCCGCATCGTCATGTCCGGCATGGTCGGCAGCCGCCAGGGCTGGGTCGAAGCGCCTTACCTCCCCTGCCCGGCCGATCCCGCAGCACTGGCCGCCGCGGCGTTGCCGGTCCCGTTTGCCGGCGCCGACCTTCGGTTGATCCCGGGCCTCGTTGCCAGCGACCCGTCCGGCACGCCCGAGGTGATGCGCGGCGAGGAAGTGCAGATTGCCGGGGTGCTGGACCGGACCGGACCAAATGCCGTGGTGTGCCTGCCGGGCTCGCATTCCAAATGGGTGCGGCTGGTGGAGGGCCGGATCGACGGCTTCACCACCCACCTGACCGGCGAGGCGTTCGCGGCCTTGCGGCAACACACTATCCTGGGCCGGCTCATTCAGGACGCGCCCACCCACACCGCCGCGTTCACTGACGGCGTGGACCGGTCCGCCGATCCGGGCGGGCTGCTGCACCACCTGTTCGGCGTGCGCACGCTCGGCTTGTTCGACCGGCTGCCGCCGAATCAGGCGGGGTCGTTCCTGTCCGGCCTGCTGATCGGCCACGAAGTCCGGGCGATGGCGCCCGGCGGCCTCGTGCACCTGGTCGGCGCCCCGGCCTTGTGCACGCTGTATGCCGTCGCAATCGCCCATGTCGGCGGCAACGCCTTGATCCTCGACGAGGACGCCGCCGCGACCGGCCTGGGACGGCTTGCGGAGCATATCGCATGGACCTGACGCTCGCTTTGGCCGCCTGCCCGCTGGTCGCCATCTTGCGCGGCATCCGCCCGGACGAGGCCGAAGCGATCGGCGAGGTCCTGGTGGCAGCCGGGCTGCGGGTGATCGAGGTGCCGCTCAACTCGCCCGAGCCGTTCGACAGCATCGGCCGGCTCGCGCGGCGGTTCGGCAAGCAGGCACTGATCGGCGCCGGGACGGTGATGACGCCGGACGACGTGGCCCGGGTGGAGGCGGCTGGCGGCCGGCTGATCGTGACGCCGCACGCCGCACCGCTGGTGGTCCGGGCCGCGAAATCGTACGGCATGCAGGCGGCGCCCGGGTTCTTTTCGCCGGCCGAGGCGTTCGCCATGCTGGACGCAGGTGCCGACGCGCTGAAGCTGTTCCCGGCCGAAGCGGCCAGCCCTGCCGTGCTGCGGGCGATCCGGGCGGTGCTGCTGCCCGGCACCAAGGTGCTGCCGGTGGGCGGGATGGACGCGACCACCATCCCGCCTTGGCGCGACGCCGGCGCCGCCGGGTTCGGCATCGGCAGCGCCCTCTACAAGCCCGGCGATCGGCCCGCCGACGTCGCGCGGAAAGCCAAGCCGCTGACCGCGTTGTTCCCCGCGGGCAACAGCGCGCCGGCCCGGTAACCCCGGCCGGTCGCCTAAGCCGTCGTCGCCCGATCTCTTAGGGCGAGCCGTTGCCGCCCATCGATCCGTAGACCTGCCCGGTCGCGTAGCTACCGCTGGCATCGGCGAGCTGTACGTAGATGCCGCCCAACTCGGCCGGCTGGCCCGGCCGGCCCATCGGCGTCATCCCGCCGAACTTCTCCAGTTTCGCCATTGACGCCCCGCCGCTCACCTGCAGCGGGGTCCAGATCGGCCCGGGGGCCACACCGTTCACCCGGATGCCCTTCTTGGCCAGCTGCTTCGCGAGGGACCGAACGAAGTTCGTCGTTGCCGCCTTGGTTTGCGCATAGTCGTACAGGTCGGGGGTCGGATCCATCGCCTGCTCCGATGTGGTGGCGATGATGCAGGAGCCCGGCTGCAAGTGCGGCAGCGCCGCCTTAATGATCCAGAACGGCGCGTAGATGTTGGTCTTCATCGTCCAGTCGAATTGCTCGGTCGAGATGTCGAGGATGGAGTCGTGCGCCTGCTGCCGCCCAGCGTTGCTGACGACGATGTCGAGGCCGCCAAGCCCCTGCACCGCGTCCGCCACCAGGCGCTGACAGAACGCCTCGTCGCGCAGGTCGCCGGGGATCGCCACGCCTTGGCGGCCGGCCGCCTTGATGATGGCGATCACCTCCTGCGCGTCGGGCTCCTCGCTCGGGAAGTAGTTGATCGCGACGTCGGCGCCTTCGCGCGCGAAGGCGATCGCCGCCGCCCGGCCCATGCCGGAATCGCCACCGGTGATGAGCGCGCGGCGGCCGAGCAGGCGTCCCGACCCCTTGTAGCTGGTCTCGCCATGGTCGGGCCGCGGGTCCATCTTGCTCGCCAGGCCCGGCCAGTCCTGCGACTGCTTTTCGAACGGCGGCTTCGGATATTTGCTGGTGGGGTCGACCAGCGGTGCGGCGGCGTTTGCCGGCTGGGCTTGCGGCGTTTGCGCGAAGGCGGGGGCGGCAGCGGCAGCCACGAGCCCGACACCTGCACCCCCGAGAAGGCGGCGGCGCGAGGCGTTGTTGTCGGTCGGGTCGGTCATGGATGCTCCTCTGGTTCGGCCACCCAACGGAGGCTTGCGGCGGGGGTTGCCGGTGTCCCGCCCACGTGATGGCGGGTCGCGTCAGTGGCTTGAAGCCTGCGCCGGGCCGGCCCATGCTGGCGCCGAACAAACGGGAGGACGCAACTCGATGGCCGAGGTCTCGGTCCGCAACGTCCAGAAATCCTATGACGGCGGAGTGCAGGCGGTGCGCGGCATCGACCTCGAGATCGCCGACGAGGAGTTCGTGGTGCTGGTCGGCCCGTCCGGCTGCGGCAAGTCAACCACCCTGCGCATGATCGCCGGCCTCGAGGAGATCAGCGGGGGAGAAATCTGGATTGGCGGCCGGGTCGTCAACGACGTGCCGCCGCGCGACCGCGACATCGCCATGGTGTTCCAGAACTACGCGCTTTATCCGCACATGACGGTCTACGACAACATGGGATTCGGCCTGAAGCTGCGCGGCACGGCGAAGCCGGAGATCAAGTCGCGCGTCGATGCGGCCGCGCGCATCCTGGACATCGTGCCGCTGCTGGCGCGCAAGCCCAAGGCGCTGAGCGGCGGGCAGCGCCAGCGCGTTGCCATGGGCCGCGCCATCGTGCGCAACCCGAAGGTGTTCCTGTTCGACGAGCCGCTATCGAACCTCGACGCCAAGCTGCGGGTGCAGATGCGCACCGAGATCAAGAAGGTGCATCAGACCGTCCGCACCACCACCGTCTACGTCACCCACGACCAGGTCGAGGCCATGACGCTGGCCGACCGCGTGGTAGTGATGAACGGCGGCATCATCGAGCAGGTCGGGCCGCCGCAGGAGCTGTATCACCACCCGAAGACCCGGTTCGTGGCCGGCTTCATCGGCAGCCCCGGCATGAACTTCTTCCCGGTCCACGTCACAGACGATACGGTCCGGCTGGAAGATGGCCAAACGCTGCCGATCCCGCCGGCCAAGCGCGAGCGCTATGCCCGCCACCGCGACACGCCGATGCTGTTCGGACTCCGCCCCGAACATCTGGCGGAAGCGCCGCGCCCGGGCTCCGCGCCGCTTCGGGCGCTGGTGGACGTGGTCGAGCCGATGGGCATGGAGACGATGGTGCATTTCCGCCTCGGCCACGCCACCGACGGCTTGGCCGGCGCGAGCTACACGGCTCGCATCCCCCCCGAAACACCGGCCAACCCCGGCGAAACCCTTCCACTGCAAGCGGACATGAACCAGATGCATTTGCTCGACCCGCACACCGGTCTCGTCGTTTGATGCAGGATCTGACCGGCAAGGTCGTTTGGATCACCGGCGCCGGGAGCGGCATCGGCCGCTCGACCGCGCTCGCCTTCGCCGCCGCCGGCGCCCGGGTCGCGATCTCCGGCCGCCGCGCCGACATGCTGGGCGAGACCGCCCGGCTGATCGAGGGAGCGGGTGGTGCCGCCACCGTCGCGCCGGCCGACGTGGCCAATGCCGCCGACGTCACCCGCGCGCATGCCGAGATCATCGCCGCCCTCGGCGAAGTAGAGATCCTGGTCAACAACGCCGGCACCAATGCGAAGCGGCGGCACTGGAAGGACCTCGCCCCCGAGGACATGGCCCGGGTCGTGGACGTGAACCTGAAGGGTCCGTTCCTGTGCAGCCTTGCCGTGCTGCCCGCGATGCGGGCGCGGGGCGGCGGCACGCTGATCCATGTCGTCAGCAACGCCGCAACCGGCATCTACGCCGTGTCCGGCCCGACCTACACCGCCAGCAAGCACGGGGCTCGCGCCATGTCAGCCACCATCAACGCCGAGGAAGGCATCCACGGTATCCGCAGCGTCTGCATCAACCCGGGCGAGGTCGAGACGCCGATCCTCGACACGAGGCCGCAACCGCCGGGCGCGGCCGACCGCGCGCTGATGGTGCAGCCCGAGGACATCGCCGCCGCCGCCGTATTCGCGGCAATGCTGCCGCCCCGAACCTGCATGGCCGAGATGCTGATCACCCCCACCGACAACAACTTCTATCGAGCGACTGCCAAGGCGATCGCCGGGATGCCGGGCTGATGGCCGCCGCCGAGACAACGGTCCCGGTCGCCACGATCGAGGCCTACGTCACCGCCATCTTTGCCGCCCGGCATTGCGCGCCCGACGAGGCCGCCCGGGTGGCGAAGTGGCTGGTTTCCGCAAATCTCACTGGGCACGACAGCCACGGCGTGATCCGCGTGCCGCGCTATGTGCAATGGCTCGACGAAGGCAAGGTGAAAGCCGGCCAGCAGCCGACAGTGGTGATGGAAAGCGCCACCCATGCGGTCGTGGACGGGAACCAAGGCCTTGGCCAGACCATCGCGCCGATCGCCGTCGACCTCGGCATCGGCAAGGCGCGCGAAGCCGGGCTCAGCGTGATCGCGCTGCGCAACGCCGGGCATATCGGCCGCATCGGCGCCTGGGCCGAGCGGGCCGCCGAGCAGGGTCTAGTGTCGATCCACATGGTCAATGTCGGCATGGGCGAGATCGTCGCCCCGTTCGGCGGGACCGAGCGCCGCTTCGGCACCAACCCGCTCTGCATCGGCGTGCCGCAGCCGGACGGCCCCTTGCTGCTGCTGGACTTCGCCACGTCGATCGTCGCCGAGGGCAAGGTGCTCGTCGCCAGCAACGGCGGCAAGCCGATCCCGCACGACGCACTGGTCACGACCGACGGCAAGTTGTCGAGCAACCCGGCCGATTTCTATGGCCCGCTCGAGGGCACCCACGTCCGCGACCCCGGCAACGGAACTGGGGCCTTGCGGGCGTTCGGCGACCATAAAGGCAGCGGCATCGCCTTCATGTGCGAGATCCTGGCCGGGTGTTTCGCCGGTTCGCCGACTGCCGGCCCGCTGCCAAACAGCAAGCGCGGCGGCATCGTCAACGGCATGCTGTCGATCTACCTGGACCCCAGGCATTTCGGCGCCGCCGGCTTCGCGCAAACGGCGCGGGACTTCGCCGAGTATGTTCGCGCCACCCACCCGATTGACCCGGCGCAGCCAGTGCTGGTGCCGGGTGACACCGAAGCACGTATCCGGATCCAGCGCCTGCGCGACGGCATTCCGCTGCAGGCGACCACATGGGCGGCCATTCAGGCGACTGGAGATCGGGTCGGTGCGGCCCGGCCGTAAGGTCGGCGAAAGCGCCGGCGGCGATAGAGGGTCAGTTCAAGCGCGCTTGGCGGCAGTGACCCGAGAACGCCCGTCCGGCCCAATAGGTGACTTGGTTCGCCCGGTCGAGCAGCCGACTGATCTCGTCGGTCGTCGGCGGCGGCGAGACCGAATCCGGCGGGTAAGCCACGGCCCGCAAAAACTCCAAACGGGAGTAGGTCGTCACGACGACCACCTCGGCTGGCTCCGAGGCAGGGTTGCGCAGCGCATGAGCGACCCCGGTCGGCATCTCGGCGACGCTGCCAGGTGTCAGCACGCTCCAATGGCCGACGCCATCGAGCAACCGGTAAAGATCCAGTTGCCCTCGCGTCAGGTAGAACAGCTCCGGGCAGCTGTGGCAATGCAGCGGGATCGTGACGCGCGGCGGCATGTTGACGCGGAGCAGGGCCGATCCGTAGGCAGCATCGGGCCGCTCGGCCAGGATATCGACCTGTACCCCGAGTGCGTTGATCCGCTGCCGCGGCATGGGTCCGCGTCGCTCGAACCGCCGCCCCAGCGCCGACTCCGGCAGCAGGGTGATGCCGTGCCGCGGAGCCGCCTCCCGCAGGCGGCGCAACTCCGCCGCGGTCGGCACTGAAACTGGTCTGTTGTCGGGGCAGCGCGGCTCACCGACCTCGCGAACGAAATCGTCGAAGCCGGCTGGGGCGCAGATCAGCAAGTAGGTCGCCGGCTCGATTGACGTGTTGGACAGTCGATGCGGGACGTCGGCCGGAAAAGCCTGCAGATCGCCAGGCTCGACCGTCCACGCGGCACCGGCCATCTCCACCTGCAACTCGCCGGACAGAACATAGATCGCTTCCCACTCGAGCGAGTGAACGTGCGGCGCGGTGGCAAATCCGGCCGGCTTGGTGATGTGCATCAGACAAAACGCCCCGAGGGTCTGCTGGTCGGTGCGCAGCAACGTCACCTCGCTGCCACCAAGCAGGTAGGTCTCAGCCATTCCGTCGGTGGCTCTGATCCCCAAGGCCCTTCCCCAAATTCGTTCCGCAACATTTAACATATATGATGGAGCCGGAACTTTCGAGAGGACTACGTTTCCCGAACGCGTGGCTTAATGAAAGGGATCAGGCCGTTTCGGGGATTGGATGCCTCAAGTTGCCGTGAACTGGGAAGATTCTTGCGAGCGAGCGAATCGCTCTGCCGGCCGTTCTGGCCGAGGAAGCAGAGCGGGCAAGTCAAACTTGGCCGACGTCGATCTCGACGAACGCCTTGGTGACCTGCGACAAGGGAATCAGACTGGGCTGGTTGTAGCCCCAGGGATTGCCGAGTTGCACCATCGCGGCGCCATTCACCATCGTCAGCTTCTCGAACATGTAGGCGTGGTTGCCAACGAGGTTGTACGGCAAGGTGCGGCTGTTGGCGGTATCGAACACGATCAAGTTGCCGGCGTCTGCGTTCTTGGTCAGGAAGTCCGCCGTCAGGCTGCCGGGCGCGACGGCGCGAGCAGACTTGCCGGTCAGGATGCCCATTGCAATCGTGGGATTGCCGCCGGATGAGATCGGGTCGTAGCCCCCATAAAGCGTCGCGTAGGCTTTCTCCAGCACCTGCGCCCAGATCTCCTTCTGGTTTCCGACAACGTCCTGGGTGGCGAGGCTATTGACGGAATAGTTGGGAAACAGGTTGGTGACGGACACACTCACCGCCTTGAAGGCGGTCGCGCCGTAACCCGGAACCCTGCCGTTCACGCCGGTGTACAGCGTCACGGTCTCAGTGCCATTCGCGTTAAGCTTGACCATGTTCGACAGGCTGGTGGGATGGAACAGCGCCAACTCCCCGATCGACGAAATCAGGAAGCAGTCGCCGATCTGCCCTTGGTGCAGGTCGTTGACGCTGATCGTTGCCGTGTCGCCTGCCTCCTTCAGGTACAAGGTTTGAACCAGGGCCGTTGCCCCATACGAGCCCGGCTCAACCGCGGTGGAGGCCAGGGTGTCCGTCCAGGTCGGGGCAACCGTTGGCCCCACCCAGGAGCCGTCATCGGTCAGGATATCGGCGATCGATCGCTTTGTCGGCATGTTATGGTTCCGGAAGGTTTCGTCTCAGGAGTTAGACGGATATCATTAACAAGACGTTATGGTCGTCGCTGATCCTTGTCGTAGCCTCACCAGGCGTTAGGCTCGACGTTGCCGGCCGGCCGTCTTGGGCTGGGGCGTTCCTGCGGAGACCTGCGATGATTGCACGACGCCACGCCCTGACCCTGGCCGCGGCCGTGCCACTAGCCGCGCGGCCCGCAGCCGCCGGAGCCGTCCCGGCCCAAGCGCCGACGGTCAGGACATCTGTGACGTTCCGGCCGCCGCCGGGCTCGTGCGACTGCCACGTGCACGTCATCCCCGACCCGGCAAAGTTCCCGTTCAGCGATCGCCGTACCTACACGCCGCCGGTCGCGACCGCGCAGGATTTGCTGGCGCTGCAACATGCGCTGCACCTGGATCACGTCGTGATCGTGACGCCGAGCGTATACGGCACCGACAACTCGGCTACGCTCGACGGCATGAAGCAGCTTGGCTCCCGGCGCGCCCGGGGCGTGGCCGTCATCGGTGAGAACACCACCCCAGCCGAAATGGACGCGCTAGTGAAGGCGGGCATCCGCGGCATCCGGATCAACCTCGAGACGACGGGGGTGACCGATCCCGAGGCTTCGGCCAAGCAGCTCGATGCGATCGTCGCCAAGATCGGCGGGCGGCCGTGGCACTTGCAGATGTATGCGCGGCTGTCGGTGATCGCACCGCTGCAGGCGAAGTTCGCCAGCCTGCCGATGCCGGTGGTGTTCGACCACTTCGCCGGCGCCGACGCGGCGCTCGGGCCGCAGCAGCCGGGGTTCGACGCGTTGCTGCAGCTGGTCAAGTCCGGCAAGGCCTACGTCAAGCTCTCCGGCGCGTACCGGGCGTCAACGGCCAAGCCCCTCTATGCCGACGTGGCGCCGCTCGCCCGAGCGCTGATCGCCGCCAATCGGCAGCGCCTGGTGTGGGGCAGCGACTGGCCGCATCCGGACAGCGTCCAGGTGGAGGGGCGCAAGAACACCGACATCGCCCCGGCACAGGACGTGGACGACGGCAAGCTGCTGAGCCTGGTCGGCGAATGGGCGCCGGATGCGGCGACCCGCCACGCCATCCTGGTGGACAACCCGCGGCGGCTCTACGGCTTCGCCTGAGCGAGCAGGGTCTCTGGCCGGCGCCTACCAGCCGTTGACCCGGTCCCACACCGCCACGACCTCGTCGCCGCCGTCTACGACATAGTAGCGGTCGTGGGCGGCGGCGGTCATGCAGGTATGGTTGGGGGCGATGCGCACGGTGTCGCCGACCGCGAGCGGCGGGAACGGGAGCGCCGGGTCGAGCGCGACGACGCCATGCTCCTGATAGGCGTGCAGTACGGTGGCGTGACCGTAGGCAGCGGAGCCGTTCGCCGCGAGCACATGGCCGAACCCGTAATCGACCGGGCCGGCCGACGTGCTGCGGTCCTTCGAGAGCGCGATCCCGCCGGCGTCGACGATGAGGCGGTGCTCGGCGACACGGCGGCCGATGACGCTGGCGAGCACCGTCAACGCGATGTCGTTGAGGCCGTGCGTGCCGATGCCGGCCTGGAACAGGTCGCCGAACATGTACACCCCGGCGCGGATTTCGGTGACACCGTCCAGATGCCGCGCATGCCGGGCCGTGGGCGAGCTGCCCATCGACACGATGCCGCACGCAAGCCCGGCCCCGCGCAGGCGTTCGGCTGCAGTGGTGATGGCGGCGCGCTCGGCCTCGGCGACCGCGGCCATCTCGTCGGGCGCGCGGGCGGCGTAGCTGTGGCCGGCATGGGTCATGACCCCGGCCAGGCGCGGGCCGAGTGCCAAGGCCACCGCCAGCAGCCGGTCCGCCGCCACTGCCATGCCGCCGCGGTGCTCGCCGCTGTCAACCTCGACCAAAGCACGCAGCGGCGCCGGATGGGCGGCGATGGCGTCGGCCATGTCGGGATCGTCGGTGATGACCGCAACGTCCGCGCCGGCCGCGTTCAGCGCGGCGACCCGGTCCAGCTTCCGCGGCGTGATGCCGACCGCGTAGATCATGTCGCGCAGCCCGGCGCGGGCGAGGTACTCGGCTTCGGCCAGGGTGGAGACGGTGATGCCGCGCGCGCCGGCCGCAAGCGCCATGCGGGCCACCTCGGCCGATTTCGCGGTCTTCAGATGCGGGCGAAGGGCGACACCATGCCGGGCGGCGATGTCGGCCATGCCGCCGATGTTGCGCGCGAGTGTTTGCCGGTCGAGCACCAGGCACGGAGTCGGCAGGTCGCGCAGTCTCACAATGTCACTCCCAGCAGCTCGGCGATATGCGGGGTCGCCTTGAGGCCGGTGCCGGTCAGGACCACCACCGTCACCTCGTCCGGCCCGATCGTCCCCGCTTCCAGCAGTATCGCATAGGCGGCCGCGGCCTGGGCGCAGGTGGGTTCGACGTAGAGGCCGAGCCGGGCCAGATGCAGCACCTCGGCGCCGATCTGCTCCTCCGCCAGCAATACGCCGCCGCCGCCGCTGTCCCGGAGCGCCGCGACCACCTCCGGCAGACGGATCGGGGCGGCGATGGCGGTGCCTTCCGCCATTGTCGGCTGCACTGGGCTCGGAGACACGCCGAGGGCGGCCGCGGCGATGGGGCCGCAATGCGCCGGCTGCGCCGCCCAGAGCTTCGGCGCCTTGTCGATCGCCCCGGCCCGCAGCAGCTCGGCAAACCCGATGGCGCAGCCCAGCACGTTGGACCCGGCGCCGCACGGGATGATGACGTGGTCGGGCGCGCGGTGGGACAGATCCTCCCAAAGCTCGAAGGCGAGCGTCTTGGTGCCCTCCAGGAAGAACGGATGCCAGTTGTGGCTGGCATAGAAGATCTCGGCAGCGCGGGCCTCGGCGGCGGCGCTGGTGTCCTGCCTTGTCCCGGGGATCAGCTCGACGGCGGCGCCGTGCGCCCGCATCTGCACGGTTTTGGCCGGGCTGGTGCTGGCGGGCGCCATGACCGTGGCGTCCATGCCGCCGGCAGCGGCATAGGCGCTGACGGCGGCGCCGCCATTGCCGCTGCTGTCCTCCAGCACGGCGGCGATCCCCTGGGCGCGCAGCAGGCTCAGCATCACGCTGGCGCCGCGGTCCTTGAAGCTGCCGGTCGGCATGAACCACTCGCACTTGAAGTGCACGGTCCCGCCATGCAGCGTGCGGCGCAGCAGCGGCGTGCAGCCCTCGCCCATGGTGATCGGGTGCTCGACCGCGAAGGGGAACGCCGCCCGGTAGCGCCAGAGGCTGCGCACCGAGCGGTCGATGTCCTGTTCGGCGAGTCCGGCGGCCGGCGTGACGAACAGCGGCTGCCCGGCGTCGCCGCACCAGCGCGGCGGGTCGAGCGGCCAGGTCTGTCCGGAACGCGGATCGATGTATTCCCTCATTAACCCAGCCTTGCCCGCCCGATCCCGCCGGTGCAAGAGGGAGGGCCGCGCCCCCCGTTTCGGAGCCGCCGCCCATGGACCACCCCACCCGAGTCGTCGCCACCCTCGCCCAGGACCTGGTCCGCATCGACAGCCGCAGCAGCGTCTCGAACCTGAAGGTGGCCGAGCGGCTGGAGCGCGAGCTGTCGGGGTTTGAGGTGCAGAAACTGCCATATCTCGACGACAACAACGTGGAGAAGATGGTGCTGGTGGCGACGCGCGGCCGCGGCGGGCTGGCGTTCAGTGGCCACATGGACACGGTGCCCGACACCGGCTGGCTGACGGACCCGTGGTCGGGGCGGATTGAGGACGACACGCTGTACGGGCTCGGCGCCACCGACATGAAGGGCCCGATCGCGGCGCTGGTGGTGGCGGCGCAGACACTCCCGGGCCGCGTCCCGGTGGCGCTGCTGCTGACGACCGACGAGGAAACGACGAAGCAGGGCGCCCGCGTCGCGCTCGCGAGCGAGCTGGCCCGGCGGTTCGCGCCCAACGGCATCCTGGTGGCCGAGCCGACCCGGCTGATCCCGGTGCGCGGTCACCGCGCGCATATCGAGTTCATTGCCACCGCAACCGGCGCCCAGGCGCACAGCAGCACCGGGCGGGGCCGCAACGCCAACTGGGACCTGGTGCCGTTCCTGTCGGCGCTGCGGGTGATCCACGAGCGGCTGCGCACCGACCCCGACTGGCAGGACCCGGCCTATGACCCGCCGTTCAGCGACTTCAACCCGGTGATCGACAATCACGGCGCCGCGATCAACGTGACGGTGCCGCGGGCGACGGTGCGGATCAAGTTCCGTTACAGCGCCAATGTGGACCCGGCGCCGATTGTGGACGCGGTGCGCGACGCTGCCACGGCGGCGCGGCTGAAGCTGGTGGAGAAGATGGAAGGCAGCCCGCCCGAGTTGCCGCCCGACCACCGCCTGGTCCGCGCCGCCGCCGAGCTGACCGGCAACGCCCCGCGCACGGCGCCCTACGGCACGGACGCCTCGGAGCTGCAGGCGCTTGCACCGTGTCTGGTGATGGGTCCCGGCGACATCGCGGTGGCGCACACGCCCCACGAAGCGGTCAGCGTCTCGGCGTTGGCGGCGGCGGTCCCGGTGTTCCAGCGGATGGCGGAGCTGATGGCGCGGGGGTGATCTTGTCTGCTTACGCGGGAGCGGGATGGCGACTGGGCCAGACATAGCGCCGCATGTCCTAGCTCCGCTGGCCAGCCGACTTTCACCTGCCCTTGGGCCACACTGATGGTCCGCACAATCAGTCCCAGCCGGCTCCTTCTCGCGGGCAAAGACATGCTCGACAACTGATCGAAGAACTCGGCGGCCAACCCATTCCGAACCCTTCGCTCCGGCGATGCCGGGTGAAGCAGGACGACGCCGACCGATTGGGCGGCTTTGAGGATGTCCAGTTTGCGAGCGAGTCGAATCCAACTCGACGTCAGCACTACAGTCTCCTGGTTTATTCCGTAATGTAATCACGTAACTCGCTCGAAGAACTCGGCAAACTTTAGTCTAGTTCGAGAACATTATGGTAAATCTTCCATCGTGGACCTGGACATCTGAGATGATAACTGCTTCTCCATTCTGACAGATAAGGAGATTCAATGCCTACTTACTATGTAAGCTCCGATTCGGGGCTCGAACTCGAACAGCGGCACCTCTGCCTCGACGCCCTTTGCCACCCTCCAACAGGCTGCTGACATGACGCAGCCGGGCGACAAGGTCGAGGTGATGGCCGGCACCTACTCCGCCGACGCTGTGACCGGCTACGTCCTCGCGACCTCGCGGTCCGGCACCGCCGCGGCGCCCATCACCTACGAAGGCTACAACGGCGCCCGCCCGGTCATCAGCTTGCCGAACGGCGGCGTCTCGGCCGTCCAGATCAATGCCTCATACATCAACTTCAAGGGCTTCGAACTGGTCGGCAATGCCCAGAGCGTCAGCCTCGCGCAAGCGCAGTCATTGGCGGCGCAGCCGGGCAGCGGCTCCAACCGCACCATCAACAACACGGGCATCACGGTCAGCTGGAACGGCAACCCGACCATCGTGAATCACGTCTCGATTCAAAACAACGTGGTCCACGACTTCGGCGCGAACGGCATCAGCGCGGAAGAGTCGGATTACATCACCATCCAGGGCAATACCGTCTACGACAATGGGAAGTATGGGCCCTATGGCACCAGCGGGGTAAGTCTGTTCGGGTCACACGACAGCGACGGCGTCACCACCGGATACAAAAACTTCGTAGTCGACAACACGATCTACGGCAATCAGCAGTTGGTCGGCAGCTATGCCATCGGCAGTTCCTCCATCACCGACGGCGAGGGCGTGCTGATCGACAGCAACTCGAATTTCCAGACGGATGGCGTCCAGTACAAGGGTGCGACGCTGGTCGCAAACAATCTTGTTTATAACAACGGCGCAGTCGGACTGGGCGCCTATGCCAGCAGCAACGTGGACTTCATCGGCAACACCGCTTACGGCAACGACCCGAGTGGGACGTTTGGCGGGCAGATTGGCAGCAGCAAGCTTAACGGCGGATTGGTCGAGAACAACACCGTGGTTGCCGGCCCCGGCGGAACGGGAATCGGTATCGACAGCTCGAATACCGGTGTCACTGAGGACAACAACGTTACTTCCGGGGGATATGCGTCGACGACGCTGGCCGCTGCCGGCAGCAGTGCGACGAACGGAACGGCGCTCGGGTCTTTGCTGATCGGGCCGGCGACGGTTGCCAGCGATGCGACACCGGCCTTCCTGACAGAGGCCGCACCGACGGCGAACTCAGGCGCCACCATGGCCGTCAGCACGTCGGTCGATGCCAGCGGCGGCGTTGCGGACGGCAACGCCCAGCCAAGCATGAGCGCAAGCGACTTCCTGGACCCGGCGAACACGAGCGCGGGACCCACGTTGCTTCCGGTCGGCCCGTCACTGGGGGCAGGCGATATGGTGTCCGGCGGCGCCGACAACATTCTCACCCTACCCGACACGACGGGTACCGTGGCGCCGGTTCGCGTTTCCTGACACGGCACATCCGGTCGGTCCGGCAGGTTGGTGCGGGGCCCGGCCGCTCGGGGTAGCGTGTCCCCGAGCGGCGCCGGATTGCGGTTCCGGACACACAAATTCTGCCGTACCGTGGCTGGCCGCGACCAAGGGGGGAGAGATCACGTGCGCCTAAACCATGTCGCCAACCGTGTCAGCAGCGAGCATTTCGAGACCGTCGTGGCGATGCTGACAACCTGCCTCGGGTTCGTGGTGCTGCGCCGCACCGAGCGCTCGATCTGGTTGCGGCAGGCTCAGGCGAACGTTGACCTGCAGTTCAATCGCAGCGACACGCCGGGCCGGGACGCAGACAAGAGGCGCTCGCAAGTCTCCTTCCTGAGCGAAACGCCGCGGTTGGAATTGGAGCGGTTGAGCGAATGGCTTGCCGCCCGGGGGATCGCGGCCGAGGTCGAAGCCTACTCCGCCCGCGAATTCTACCTCGACGCACCGTCTGCGTTCGTCGATTTCGTCATCGAAGCGATGCTGCCTGAGCTCGCGGAGTATGGGACGAGCAAGGTAAACGCGTGATCCTCATCAATCCCCACCCAATCCCGCCGCCTCGCTGAAAAACAGATCCTCCACCCTCGCGGGCAACTCCTTCACCGACCCGAACTTCGCCATCCATTGCGCCGTCTTCAGCACCTTTGCCGGGCGCAGCGTGTATGCGTAATCCTTGTCGGTGATGACCTCCGTGACCTCGGCCAGCGTCGTCTTCTTGTCGCCCGACATCTCCAGATAAAGCCGCGCCGCGGCTTCCTTGTCGGCGTTGATCGTGTCGATCGCCTCGGACAGCCCGTCATACACCGCCCGATAGACATGCGGGTTGGCGTCGCGGAAGCGGGCGCTGGCGGTGAGTACCAGGGCGGTCGCCGGGCCACCGAGAATGTCGTAGTTGGTGGTGACCAAGTGCACGCCCGGCAGCTTCATCTCCTGCGCGTAGAACGGCGCCGAGGTGAAGTGGGCGTTCACCCCGGCCGTGCCGGTGGTGAGCGCCGCCATCGCGTCGGGGTGGGCGAGCGAGATCGTGTACGGGTCGAGACGGGCGAAATCGGCATCGCCGAATGCCTCGGCGGCGGCGATCTGCAGCATGATTGCCTGCGTCGAGATCTTCACGGACGGCACCGCGATCTTGTCGGCCGAGGAGAAATCGCGGATCGAGTGCACCGCCGGGTCGCGGGTGATGAGGTAAAGCGGATAGGTCGTGACCGCGGCGACGCCCTTGATGCCGGCGTTGCGGCGGGTGCGCTCGGCCAGCGTGATCAGCGACGGCGCGCCCTGGGCGGCAAATTGGATGGCGCCCGACAGCAGGCCGTCGTTCATCACGCTGGGCCCGGCCACCGACGACCAGTTCACCTTCAAGCCCGGGATGCCGGCGGCGGCCGCATGCTTCTCCACCAGGCCCTGCTTCTGCATCACCATCAACGGCAGGAAAGCGAGCCCGTACTGCTGGGCAATCGTGACCTCCGACACCTCCGCCCGCCCGGGTGCTGGCAGCACGGGCACACATAAGAGCGCAAGCAGGAGTATACGAAGACAAAATCTCATGGGTCGCTCCGATAGGCCGGCAGGCGCGGCAGCAGCGCCGGGGGAACCTCGACGGGCAGGCCGAGGACGCGGAAGGAATGCGTCTTACCGTGGATGTCGAGGTTGAGACTGGCGTTCACCCCGCCCTCGAGCACGGCGTCGATGACGAAGTTGAGCGCATGCAGCAGCGGCAGCTCGTAGCGCACGACCCCGGTGGCGCCCCGGTGGCGGAACAGGTCGAGCACCCGCGCCTCCGTCACCTGGTCGCGGATTAAAGGCCAAAGGTCGGGGTGGTAGGCCACGACCGAGACGTTGAGCCGGTTTCCCTTGTCGCCGGCACGGGCGTGGGCGATCTCGTGCAGGAGCGTCATGCCCACATCACCCCCGGGCTCACGCGGTTGCGCGGCACCAGGCAGGACAAGGTGCGGACCCGGTTGCGCAGCTGAGAGCGCATCCCGCCGCCGCCGGCCGGGCCGCAGCAGAGCAGCGCAAGCACCTCCTGCACCGCCTGCTCCACCGGTTTCTTCTCCAGACCCGAGACCGCGAGGCGCATGCGGACCTCGGACGGCGCGGCGTCGTGGGCGGCGGCGAGGCTGCCGGAATCGTCGTCGAACACGCTGGACGTGCCGATCAGATCCAAACGCCGGCGCAACGCGAGGCCGCGGCCGTCGAGACGCCTGCCGATCACCTCGGCGGCCAGGCGGGCGCGGGCGAGCGCGTTGGGGCCAGCATAGGAGATCTCCGCCTCGCCGATCCAGTCGCCGGCGAACGACACGGTGGCCTTCAGGCTGGGCGGCGCCGGATGGCCGGCGGCGCCCAGCACGCGCACGCGGTCGGTGCCGTCGTCCTGCAGCGTCAAGCTGGTGAGGTCGAGCGTCACGTCGGGGGTGAGATAGGCGGCGGGGTCGTGCACCTCGTAGAGCACCTGCTCGGTGACGGTGCGGCGGGTAACGCAGCCGCCGGTGCCGGGCGCCTTGGTGACGACGAAGCTGCCGTCGGCGGTGACTTCGGCGATCGGGAAGCCGATCGCCTCGGGGCGGGGCACGTCCTTGAACCCGGGATCGGCGAAGTAGCCGCCCGTGACCTGGCTGCCGCATTCAAGCAAGTGGCCGACCAGGGTGCCGGCGGCAAGCCGGTCCCAATCGTCCCAGGCCCAGCCGAAATGCGCGGCCAGCGGGCCGAGCGCTAATGAAGGGTCGGCGACGCGGCCGGTCACCACGATCTGGGCCCCGGCCAGCAGCGCGTCGGCGATCGGCCGGGCGCCGAGGTAGACATTGGCGGCGATCAGCCCGTCGAGGCTTTGGGACAGGGTGGCGTCGCCTTCCCACACGTCGAGGTCGGCGACGGAGATCTGCCCGGCCACGTCGTCGCCCTCCACGACGGCGATACGCAATGGGCCGAGGCCGGCATCACGCGCGAGGCGTTGCAGCAGCGCCGCCGCCGCCGGCGGGTTGGCATTACCAAAGTTGCCGACGATGGGGATGCCGGCGCGGACGCAGGCGGGCAGCACGGGACCGACGAGCTCGGCCAGCAGCGGCTCGTAGCCGGCGACCGGGTCGGCGCGGCGGGCAACATGACCGAGTGCGAGCGTGCGCTCGGCCAGCGTCTCGAACATGATGGCGCCGGGCCGCCCGGAGCGGGCGATGGCCTCCACCACCGAGACCGGCGCATCCAGGCGGTCGCCGGAGAACCCGGCGCCGCACCCCATCCAGAACGCCCCGTCTGCCATTATTTCCGCCCGTTCTCCCCTGCCGAATGGGGTGGCATTGCGGGGCCGGTGTCAACGTATTGACCGGGCGGGATGCGACGCCGGGCCAGGCGAGCCGTTAGGCGCGGACCTGAGTCACGGAGGCGACGATGAGGATCCACCACATGAATTGCGGCGCGATGCGGCCTTACGGCGGCGCCCTGATGGACGGGCAAACGCCGGGCCTGGCGCCGGCCAACATGACCTGCCACTGCCTGCTGCTGGAGACGGATGACGGGCCGGTGCTGGTCGATACCGGGACGGTGTCGGTCGACCCCGGCTATGACCGGCAGCACCTCGACCGCACGTTCCAGTGGATGGACCGGGTGCAGCTCGACAGCGCGGAAGCGGCGGCAAACCAGGTGCGCGACCTCGGGCATCAGCCGGGCGACGTGAAGCACATCGTCATGACGCATCTCGATTTCGACCACGCGGCCGGGCTGCGCGACTTCCCGGCGGCGACGGTGCATCTGTCGCGGGCGGAGGCGGATGCGGCGCGGCACCCGACGGGGCCGATCGGGCGCAAGCGCTACTGCCCGGCACAATGGGGCGACATCGGCCGCTGGCAGCGCCATGCGGAGTTCGAGACGGACTGGTTCGGCATCCCGGCGTCCGAGGTGCTGCCGGGCATCAGCCTGGTTTGGCTGCCGGGGCATACGGACGGGCATTGCGGGGTCGCGATCAAGCGCGACGGCGGCTGGCTGCTGCATGCGGCGGATGCGGTGTTCAACCACACCGAGTTGGACGTGGAGCATCCGAGCACGCCGACCGGGGCGCGGTTGTATCAATGGCTGATGGAAACCAGCCAACGGAAGCGTCGCCGCTCCCTGCGAGACCTGCGCCGGGTGGTGCGGGAGCACGGCGACGAGGTGGAGGTGATCTGCACCCACGACCCGTCGCTGATGTAGCGGCTTGCGACGCCTGGTCACGATTGCGGTTTGCGCAACACGAAAAGGCAGTATCGCATCGACCCCGTCCGATATGCGATCAGCAGCCGGATCAGCGTCAGGGCGAAGACGCGGTTCGCCGATGCTGCGAGGACGAAGCGCCGGTAGCGACGGTCGGTGACGAGCTTGCCGGCGACCCGGCGCAGGCACAGCCACCAGGTGCGCCGAACCTCCAAGCTGAGATCGAGGACCTCCTCCAGACGAAAACCGGCCTCGGCGGCCAGCGCGCGGTATTCGGGCTCGTCGCCCAACCCGGGCAAACGTCCCTCGCGGCAGATCGGCTCGAGCAGGGTGCGCGTTTCCCAAATGCCGGGCTCGTCGCGGGCGAGCCAGGCATAGAGCGCAAAGACCGCGCCCGGCCGCAGCGTGCGGAACGCTTCGGCGAAGAAGCGCTGCTTATCCTCGAAATGCTCAGAGCTCTCGATCGCGTAGGCCCGGTCGAACACGGCGTCGGGGAGACCGTTATCGAGCCAATCCTGCAGCCGGACCTCCACCTTCGCGCCCGCGGGCACGGCAGCGGTCGCGCGGGCGGCCTGAACGGGGGACACGGTGAACCCGGTAACGGCCACCCCATGCCGGCATGCAAGACGCCGGGCGGTGGCGCCGTAGCCGCAGCCAATGTCGACCAGCTGCAGCCCCGGAGCGAGTTCCAGCCGGTCCGCCAACAGGTCGACCAAGGCCTCGGTCGCTTCGACCGCGGTTTCCCGCCCGGTTCGCCACAATCCGTGGTGCACATGCTCGCCCCAGATCTCGCGGTAGAACGGGTCCAGGTCGTCGTAGTGGGCGGCGACGGCCGCCGTCGTCTGCCGTACGGTCGGGACGATCATCACGCCGCCGGGCTGCGCAAGCGGCCGACGCAGAAGCGATACATCGGATGCCAGTGCACCGAGGCCGGGACGCCGGCGGCAGCGATCAACCGCCGCCAGTCGGCGCGTCGAAAGCTGCGCGCGATCGAGATGGTGCCGTCGATCCGCACGATGGGGTGCCAGCGCATCAGGCGGGCGAGCAGACGGAAGCCGTAATACGGGACGACATTGCGGTGCAGGTCGGCGACGAACCAGCCGCGACCGGCGTGCTGCTCCAGCCAGCGCAGGAACGCGACCACCTGATCGTCGTCCAGATGATGCGTGAACTGCGAGCTGACGATGAAGGCGGGCGCCGGATCCGGGGCATAGGCGAACACGTCGCCGGTATGCCAGGTGATCGCCTGGCCGGCCGGTGTCGCCGCCCGGGCGGCGACGGCGCTGCCGGGGTTGAGGTCGATGCCGGCCAGCACCGGATTGAACCCACGCCGTGTCGCCCAGGCATGGATGGCGCGCAGCAGGTCGCCATGGCCGCAGGCGACGTCGAGCACCGACACATCGGCGCCGGACGGGAAACCGCGCGTCGCCGCCTGCAGCCAGCCGATCGTTGGCCAATGGGTGAGAGTGACACGGTTGACCGCTTCGAGGTCGGCGAGGCAGCGGGCGTACTCGGCCTGATCGAGGAGGCCGGAATCCATCAGCTCGGGCTCGGTGCCGCGGCGCGTCAGATCTGCCATGTTCGCCCCTCGACCCAGCCCGCCGCCGTCCGGCTTGCTACCGGCTACTCGTCCCAAACCCGTTCGGGAAACGCAAGGGCGTCGGTGTGCAACGATTGCGCCGCGGCGGCGGGCCAGGTCCTATCCTCGGCCGAGCTTCTGCCGGATCCAGCCCGAAACGCCGCTCGACTCCAGGAGCGCCGTCACGCCCCGCCGCGCTGCAGGCGTATTGGCCGCCGGGCCGATCGTCGCAACCGCGACGAGGTCACACTTCGAGGACAAGGCGTACCCGGTCGCGGGACGCACTTGCCCGTTCGGCGTCGTCAGCTGGTAGGAACGCATCCGGCCGCGCAGCTCGCCGATCTGCATCGGCTCGCCGGCCGCTTGCGGAACGTAGTCGGCGCCGATCATGTCGAGGTCGCTCACCCGGTCCACCTCGGCGTCATCCGTGACCCCGGTGGCGCAGTTGCAGAAGCCGATCTTGGGCCGGACATACAGTTCCATTGCGCCCCCGCAAGCGGCGCCGTCGCACCGGAACGCGCGCCCGGCGGCCCAGCCGTCGCGGGGAAACGGCCAGGCCATCTCGTGCCAGGCCCCGCCCTCCGAGTTGCTCCGCATCGCTGCAACCGTGCCGGCCGAGGCCGCCGCCGCAACCACGCCGAGCACGATGAAGCGCGACCGCGTCACGGCAGTCCGGCCACCGCACGCGCCGGACCGGTCAGCTGAAGGATATGCAGTCCGGTGTTCGCCCGATCGACAATGTAGATGTAGCCGCGCGCATCCGTCTCGACGTTGTTGGTCTGGATCGCCACCTTGCAGCGCGGCTTGTCATCGACCGTCACGCAACGCTTGTCGGTCGCCTCGGTGATCGCCGGGATGAAGTAGCCGACCTCCTTCGGGCTGTAGGGATCGCGGATGTCGAGCGCCCGCACGCCGGCGTTGAAAAAGGAGATGAACGCCATCTTCTTGTAGAACACCGGGTCCATGCTCTCGTTGGCGGAATGCGAGCCGAACCGGCCGCCGCGTTCGCAGAAGTTACCGCTACGCTCGGGTGCGGTGTAGTTCGAGATCATCATCGGCCGGTTCTCGATCGAGATGTCGGCGAACCACACCATCTGCCGCGGCTCGTTGCATTCGTTGGCGATCGCCTCGTCCACGATCATGACAATGTCCCGCTTGCTGCCCTCCTTGTCGTTGGTGAACTCCGGGATCGGCATCTGCAGCATCGGGAAAGTTGTATGGGCGCCGTTGCTGGACGTCATCGTCAGCCGGCCGACCTCCGGCGCGCGCAGGTTCTCCGGCGTCGGCGCCGCCGGGCCATGGATCAGCTTGTCGCGGTCGATGATCTGCAGGATGCCGCCTTTGTTGGTGCCGTAGCCGAAATAGATTCGGTTACCCTCGGGTCCGGTTGAGATCATGCCATGCAGTTCGGTGGGCACCGCCCCGGTCGAGCCAGGCTCCTGACCCGGCAAGCCGAAGTCCCGTATCTTCACGGGATGCGCCGGGTCGCCGAGGTCGTAGACCTGGGTCATGCGCCGCGTCCGCCAATCCGGCGCGCCGGAAACGAGATAGGCGATGCCGGTGCCGCACTCCCACCAGCTCTTATGGGTATCCTTGAGCCCGGCGATCCGGGTCAGCAGGACCGGGTTGGCCGGATCGGCGACGTTCCAGATCTCGTGCGCCTCGCTGCCGAAGGTGCGCAGCAGGTAAACGGCCGACGGATCGCCGTGCGGTAACTGGCGCCCGTCGCAGACCCGAGCCATCTGACCGCCGCCGCCCTCGTAGGTGCCGGGCTGGCCTGGGATGTGCTTCAGGTAGCGGGGGTTGGCCGGGTCGGTGACGTCCACGATGGACGTGCCGTTCGGTTCCGCCTTTCCCGTCATCGGATTGACCGGATTGGGGATGTCGTCGGTGCCGCCGTGGTGGCCGATATAGGCGATCCAGCGATTGCCCTGCTGATGGATGGTCGGTTGGTAAGCCGACCGGGCTTGCAGGTCGTTGTAGCCGACCAGGGTCATGTTCGACGACGCGGGCGGGTCGCCGACATGCGGCTGCGCCAGCACCGGCCATGCCAGGCACGCGGCGACCGCGACGAGTCCGGCGAGTTTCCGCATCGTGACCTCCCTGTTCCGATTGGCCGGAACGCTAACCCACTTTCAACGAGCTTGGCGAGAAGGACGGTCGGTAGGACAAGCGGCGGAGGTCAGTTATCGGATTGACGCGCGTCCAGCTCGTCCAGGACTGCTTCCGGAGCGACGTCCTTCTTGATCTCTTCGATCTCCTCGGCCTCCTTGGCGTCAACGAGCGGAACATCGAGGTGCGCGGCCATCCGGCTGACGATGTCCATCACCTTGGTCAGCTCGTGCTCGGTGAGCAGGTTGATCTGCAGGTCCAAGTCAGCCCGCTTGTCGGCCGCGGCCGAGGTGCGGTTCTGGCTGATCAGCACGAAGGTCGACAGGAAGATGGCCTCCACTGAGGCTTCCATCGCCAGGATCACGAAGGACGGGTCGAATTTCGGAACCCCGGGGATCACGCCCAGGTTGGCTGCGATCCATGCGCCGTAGATCACCACATGCAGGTAAACGAAGCGCATGCTGCCAGTGAAGCCGGTGATGGCTTGCGCGATCTTCTCCTCACGGGTCGCAGCGGCGGCCTCGTTGCGGCGACGCTCCACCAGGGCGTCGATGTTGCGGCTGAGCGCCGTGCTCATCGTGGCCGCTCGTGGCGGCGGCACCATCGGGTCGCTCGCGTCGCGTCCGAGCTCTGTCATACTATCCCTGGCATACGATCCCCGGCGTCACATTGGAGCGGGAACGCCACCCGTACTTGCAGGTTCTATCTCAGGATGAACGCCGCCACGGCCGGCAGCAGCTCTCGGTGCAGCGGCAGGCCGGGATCGCGGTAGGTGGCCACGTTGGCGGCTCGGTCCAGCGGCGCCCGCCGCAGCACGTGGTTCATCCCCTCCAGCAAGGCCAGCTCGGCCCCCGCCCGGGCCGCCGCAAGAATTCGGGCGTCGGCGGTGCCGACTTGAATGTCGGTGGTCCCCTGCACCACCAGCACCGGAACCGCGACGCGCGACACCGCGACTGCCGGATCAAGCGGCAACCAGCTCATCAGGTAAGGCTGCACGCTCGGCCTGAACATCGTCGCGAGCGGGGCCGGGACGTCGTGCACGGCTTGGCCGGCGGCCAGGGATGCAAGCACGCGATGCAGATCGGCCCGCAGTTCGTCCGGCAGGCCGCCGGCTGAGAACTGCCGCTCCATCTGCGCCGCGGCCGGCGTGCCGGCGCCGGCGACCAACACGAGCCCGTCCACCCCGGCCGGGCGGGCCGCCAGGGTCACCACCAGCGCACCCTCGCTATGGCCCAGCAAAAACAGCCGGCCGACGCGCGGCTCGGACCGCAGGACCTCCGCCCACGCGACCGCATCGCGCACGTAGTCGCCGAACCGCAGCTGCGCTTCCTGGAGGCCGTCCCATTGGCTCGCCCCGATGGCCCGTTTATCGGCTCGCAACGAGGCAATGCCTCGCTCGGCAAGCCCTCGCGCCAACAGGCGCAGGCCGTCGTTCCGTACGTTGGGGAGATTGCCATCCCGGTCCACCGGGCCCGACCCCGCGACGATCAGCACGCCGGGTACGGGATTGTCGTCGCCCGGCAGGGTCAAAGTGCCGTGCAAGACCCCGCCATTCTCGACGGTGACTTCCCGTTCAGTCCAGCCCGCCGGTCCCGTCATCGTCGGTGCCAGCCGGGATGGCCGCCCTACATCGTTGCGCCGATCACCCAAGGTGCGAACTCTGCCTGTCCGGCATCGAAGCTTTCGCTTTTGGTCCGCTCGCCGCTTGCCACCCGGACGATGTGGTCGAAGATGCGGGCACCGCACTCCTCCACCGTCTCCGCGCCGTCAAGGATGGTGCCGCAATTGATGTCCATGTCGTCTTCCATGCGCTCGAACATGGGCGTGTTGGTTGCGAGCTTGATCGATGGTGACGGCTTGCAGCCGAACACGCTGCCGCGCCCGGTCGTGAAGCATACGAGGTTGGCACCGCCGGCAACCTGGCCGGTGGCGGCGACCGGGTCATAGCCGGGCGTGTCCATGAACACGAAGCCTCGGGCGGTCACCGGCTCGGCGTAGCGAACGACGTCGACCAGATTCGTGCTGCCGGCCTTGGCCATGGCGCCGAGCGACTTCTCGAGGATGGTCGTGAGCCCGCCGGCCTTGTTGCCCGGGCTCGGATTGGCGTTCATCTCGGCGCCTTCGCGCTCGCAATAGGCTTCCCACCAGCGCATCAGGCCCACGAGCTTTTCGCCCACGTCCTGGTTTACCGCGCGCCGGGTGAGCAAGTGCTCGGCCCCGTAAGTTTCCGGCGTCTCCGAAAGGATCACGGCACCGCCGTGCCGGACAACCAGGTCGCTCGCCGCTCCGAGCGCCGGGTTGGCCGACACCCCGGAGTAACCGTCGCTGCCGCCGCATTGCAGCGCGACAGTCAGTTCGGACAACGGTGCCGGCTCGCGGCTGACGGCGTTCGACTCGGCCAACACCTCGCGCACGAAGGCAACTCCGGCCTCGACCGTCTTGCGGATGCCGCCCATGGTCTGGATGTCCATGTTCCGCACCCGGCCGGCGAGCGCCTGCTCCTCGATCAGCCCGCCAATCTGGTTCACCTCGCAGCCTAGGCCGATGACGATGATGTGGGAGAAGTTCACGTGTCGCGCGTAGCCCGCAAGGGTGCGCCGCAGCAGCCGCAACGGCTCTCCGTCGGTCATGCCGCACCCGGTCTTGTGCGTGAGCGCGACAACCCCGTCGACGTTGGGGTAGTCGGCGAGCGGGTCGTGCCTGGAAAAGGGGTTGCGCTTGAACTGGTCGGCGATCAGTCCGGCGGTGTGCGCCGAGCAGTTCACGCTGGTCAGGATGCCGATGTAGTTGCGCGTCGCGACCCGGCCGTCCGGGCGCTTGAACCCCAGGAAGGTGCGGCGCTCGTTGGCCATGGCGGTGGGGCGCGCATCGACCGACCAGGCATAGTCCTTGGCAAAGTCGCCCATGGCGATGTTGTGCACGTGCACGTGCTGCCCGGGCTCGATCGGCTGGGTGGCGAAACCGATGATCTGACCGTAGCGCCGCACCGGCTCGCCCACCGCCACCGGCTGCACAGCAACCTTGTGGCCGGCCGGAATACGCTCGGTCGTCCGCACGCCCGGCGCCACCTCCACCCCTTCGACCAGGGTGGAGCGGGCGATCAGCACAGCGTCGTCGGCGTGCAGTCGGATCAGCGCGCTCATCAGCCGCGCGCCACCTGCACCGCGGCCCGGGCGGCGTTGAGCAGGATGCCGCTGTCGTTGCTCAAGGTGACCATGTTGAAGCCCATCTTGATCATGCGGGCGGCGTAGTCGGGCTTTCCCGTGTGGATGCCGGCGAACTGGCCGCGCTTCTTGGTCGCATCGAGGATCTGCTGATAGGTGTCGATCGCCTCCTGCCCCTCCTGGTCCAGCGCCGGGACGCCGCCGCGGCTGAACGACAGGTCGCTCGGCCCGATATAGACGGCGTCGATGCCGGGCACGTCGAGGATCGCGTCGAGGTTGTCGATCGCCTGCTGCGTCTCGATCATCGGCATGCACAGGATCTCGTCATTGGCGGTCTTCTGGTAGCTGCCGGCTTCACCGTAGATCGCCGCCCGGATCGGCCCGTTGGACCGCTTGCCCGCCGGCGGGTAGCGCAAGTAGCTGACGAGCGCGCTCGCCTCCTCGGGAGTGTTGATCATCGGGCAGATCACGCCATAGGCGCCGGCGTCGAGCACCTTGCCGATGATGCCCGGCTCGTTCCACGGCACCCGCACCATCGGCAGCACCGGATGCGACTGGATCGCCTGGAAGCAGGCCACCATCGACAGGTAGTCCTGCACGCCATGCTGCAGGTCGACCGTCAGGCTGTCGAAGCCGCCCTGCGCCATCGTTTCCGCGGCGAAGCCGCTCGGGATGGCCAGCCATCCATTTACGGTGGCCTTCCCGGCGGCCCAGGACGTCTTCAGCTTGTTTGCCATACCCGGCGTTTCCTTCTCTGTTGCCGGAAAAGGCTAGGCCCGTGCAGGGGCCGCGGCAAGCCGAGGCTCCGGCAGTGGCCGCACCCCGAAGCGGCTAAACAAACGCCTCCTCGAACAGCGCCGTCATCGCCAGCCAGGACCGCTTGTCCGCTTCCGCGCTGTAGCGGATCGCCTCAGGCATGCCGCGCTTGGCCGCGTGCGGGTTGGTGAAGCTGTGCACGGTGTCGCCGTAGAGGTGCATCTGCCAATCGACCTTGGCGGTCCGCATCTCGCCCTCGAAGGTGGCCCGCTGCGGCGCCGGGATCATCGGATCGTCGGCGCCAATGCAGACCAGCACGCGGGGGTGGAACTTGGTCTCCGGATCGGCGGGCGACACCGTGCCGAGGCCGCTATGGAACCCCGCCACGGCGCGCAACTCGGCCCCGCCGCGCGCCAATTCGAGCGCCATGGTGCCGCCGAAGCAAAAGCCGATCGCCGCCATCCGCGCCGCGTCCACCTCGGCCCGGGCAGTCAGCGCCTGCAGCCCCGCCCGCGCCCGCGCCCTTGTCTTGGACGGGTCGTCGAACATCGGCTTCAACAGCGCCATCGCAGCCTGCAGGTCGTCCTCGATCTTGGCGTCGCCGTGCAGGTCGCAGGCCAGCGCCACGTAGCCCATCGTGGCCAAACGCTGCGCCTTGCCGATCGCGTGCTCGCTCAGCCCGAACGCCTCGGGAAACACCAGCACGCCCGGCCGCTTGCCGCCGCCCGGCTCAAAAAACAGCTGGCTCTTCATCGTGAGGCCGTCGGCTTGGTAGGTCAGGGTCTCGTTGTTCACCGCGCAACTCCCGGCTCGTGACAGGCGGCATTCACCACATCGTGCCCGGCCCGGCAAATGACGAGCCTGGGACGGGGGTGGGAACCGGTCGCTACCGGCCCCACCGCAGCACCATGGGATCGAGACGGCGGGCGACCGCCAGCAACCCGGCGCGGGTAGCCGGATGCATCGGCGCGATCGGCGCTCGGGGCGCTTCGCAGGCGATCACGCCCCCTTCCTGCATCAGCGCCTTGCATGCGAGCAGGCCGCCCTGCCGGTTCTCGAAGTTGATCAGCGGCAGCCAGCGCTCGTAGCCGAGTCGGGCCGCTTCGTGCCGCCCGGCGAGCCAATCGGCCACGATCGGTGCGAGGCCGTCGGGATAGCCGCCACCGGTCATGCTGCCCGTGGCGCCGGCCTCGAGATCAGCCAGCAGCGTGATGGCCTCCTCGCCGTCCCATGGACCTTCGACCGCCTCCCCACCCACGCGGATGAGGTCGCGCAGCTTACCGGCCGCACCTGGGGTCTCGATTTTGAAATAGGCGACGTGCTCGATCTCGCGTGCCAGCAGGGCCAAGAACTCGGCAGAAAGCGGCGTTCCGGCAACGGGCGCGTCCTGGATCATGATCGGGATGCCGACGGCGTCGGAAACCGTTTGGTAGAAGGCCCGGATAGCCGGCTCACCAAGCCGGATGGTGGCGCCGTGATAGGGCGGCATCACCATCACCATCGCCGCGCCGAGTTCCTCGGCGCGCCGGCTCCGCTCGGCGCAGACGCGGGACGAAAAATGCGTAGTGGTCACAATGACCGGAACACGGCCGGCGACGTGACGCAGGATGGCGTCGGTCAACGTTTCCCGTTCAGCGTCCGAAAGCACGAACTGCTCGGAGAAGTTCGCCAGGATGCAGAGGCCGTTGGATCCGGCGTCGATCATGAAGTCGATGCAGCGAAGCTGGCTGTCGAGGTCGAGGTCGCCGGCTTGGCTGAACGTGGTCGGGACGACGGGGTAGACGCCGCGGTGGGTCGGCGAATGGGCCATATTCAAGCTCCTTGCGTTTGCGCGAACCGACCGCCGTCACGCAGCCGGATCGTCATCTCAGCGTTGCAATATCGAGGACTCGACGTCAGTGCCGACACGGCTTGCGATTCAGCCGGAAAAAACCCTGCAGCAAGCAATGTCACGCACCGTCAGATTTTGTGCCGTTTCTTTTACCCGTCCACACCGGCCGGCCTTCGATGGGATAAGCCGGATCGTTGTAGCCCGGGGTCGACGCGTGCCCTGGCGGCACGAGCCGCTCGATCAGCGCTTCATCGTCTGCAGTAAATGGCTCGTCAAGCGCGGCAAGGTAGTCTTGCCATTGCTCCTCCGTGCGCGGACCGCCGATCACGCCGGTCACCAAGCGGTTGTTCAGAACCCAGGCGATCGCGAACCGGCTGGCGGTCGAACCGCGCCGGGCCGCTTGCGCAGCGATCTCCCGCGCCATGCGCAACGAGTCCGGACGCCACTCTGTTTGCAGCATCCGCCGGTCCTGCCGACCGGCCCGGCTATCGGCCGGCGGTGGCGCGTCCGGGTCGTACTTCGCCGTCAGGATGCCGCGCGCCAGCGGGCTGTAGCTGACGACACCCAGCCCGAAATAGCCGCAAGCCGGCAAGTGCTCGATCTCGGGCGTTCGATTGAGGGCGTGGTAGTAAGGCTGGCTCACCACCGGCCGGTCGATCCCGAGGTCGTCGCAGATGCGACAGATCTCGGCGACCCGCCATGACCGGTAGTTCGAGACGCCGAAGTAGCGGACCTTGCCGGCCCGGATCAGGTCTCCCATCGCCCTGACCGTCTCGGCCAGCGGCGTGAGGTGGTCCTCCTTATGAAGGTAATAGATGTCGATGTAGTCGGTACCGAGCCGTTGCAGGCTCGCCTCGGCCGCCTGCATCACCCATTTGCGCGAGAGCCCGCTGCCATTCGGCCCGGCGCCCGTCGGGTTGGCCAACTTGGTGGCGAGCACCCAGCGGTCCCGCTTTGAACGGATGGCGGCACCGGTGATGCGCTCGGACTGTCCACCGGTATAGGCGTCGGCCGTGTCGATGAAGTTGACGCCCGCCTCGCTGGCCTGGGCGATGATCCGCTCGGCGGTGGCGGCGTCGGTCGGGCCGCCGAAATTCATCGTGCCGAGGCACAGCGGCGAGACGCGGAGGCCGCAGCGGCCGAGAGTGCGGTATTCCATATTGCCGCTCCGTCGTGACAGCAGCAGAGTGGGCGAATCGCACGTGTCTGACCAGAGACCGCGGCTGCTGCCGCATCCGGTGCGGTGCCGATCCGGCCGTGACGGATTCGCTCGCAGCCGAAGATCAACAAATATCGACAAACAAGCGATTTCATCAAAGTGCATCATCGAGTTAACTCGACAAAGCAACACTGCGGAAGCGCTCAAATGATACAGAACGTTCTTGTCGTGCAGCATGACCATGCGGTTTTCGCCGACGCGGTCGACGCCTTGACCGCCGACGGACTGACCGTTGCGTCGCTGAACACCGTGTGCCTGTCCGACTTCCTGCTGCGTTGGTCGGGGGCGGCGTTTGACGGGCTGCTGCTCGACGCTGCGCTGAACTGCGGTGGTGCCGCCGATCTCTGCGCCAAGCTGCGCGGCGACGGCTTCCATGGTGCGATCATGGTGTTCGGTGCCGCGCCGAGCGAGGACACCGTCGTGGCATGCTTGGACGCCGGAGCCGATGACGTTTTGGACATGACGCTCGGTCAGCGCGAGTTGGTGGCCCGGGTTCGAGCGAGCCTGCCGTGTCCCATCATGCGAACGGCACCGCGGCGGGTGGCGATGGCGCAAGCCGCCTGAACCGGCGGCGAGCAGCTATAGCCGCCGTTCCAGATTGACCGAGGTGGGGGTTGCGTAACCCGGATGCGCCGTGACCCCGACTTCGCGATAGCCACAAGCTGCAAAGAAGGCGCGGTTGTCGGCAAGCATGAGCCTGGTGCCTGCGACCACACGCGACAGGCCGAGCCGCCGCGCCTCGGTTTCGACCGCCCCCAGAAGTCGGCGGCCAATGCCACATCCGTGGTGGTCCGGACGGACGGCCAGGCGCCCGAAATACAGGGCTCCGTCCGCGGGAGACCACAACACGACGCCCAGTATCGACCCGCCTTCGTGGACGCACGCGCCGCCAGACGCCGTGATGTGGTCGGACACCGACCCGATGGTTTCCCCGAGGGCGCCGGATGGCGGGTCGGTCTGCAGGGCTTGAGCCGAGAAGGCGGCATGGATCAATGCGACGGCCTCGGCCGCATCGTCGAGGACGAGCGGCCGTACTGTCCAAGTCATGGCCGGTGCTTCCATGGTCCCGAGCCCCTATTCGTCCAGCAGCCGGTAGCCGACGCCCGGTTCGGTCGCAAGCAAGGGCGCGGCCGCGCCGAGCTTCTGCCGCAGGTGTCCCACATACACCCGCAGATACTGCACATCGTGCACGTGCGCCGGCCCCCATACCCCGGCCAGCAATTGGCGATGGGTGATCACGCGCCCCGCATCCCGCGCCAGCATCACCAGCAACTCGTACTCGCGCGGGCTGAGCTGCACCGGCTCCCCGGCCACCCGCACCTGGCGCCGGGCCATGTCGACCTCGAGCGGGCCGGCGCGAACCTGCTCCGAGGCGACGGAGCCGCGAGCATGGCGGAGCGCAACCCGGATGCGCGCCAGCAATTCGGTCACGCTGAACGGCTTTTCCACGTAATCGTCGGCGCCGTTGTCGAGCGCCTCGACCTTCTCCGCGTCCCGGTCGCGCGCCGACAGCACGAGCACCGGGACTTTGCTCGTCGCGCGCAGCCGGCGAAGCACTTGCTGCCCGTCCATGTCGGGCAGGCCGAGGTCCAGCAAAACCAAGGCCGGCTCGCGCGTCGACAGCAGCCGCAAACCCTCGGCCGCAGTGTTCGCCCGCTCCACTGCGTAGCCGGACGCCTCCAGTGCCGGCCGCAGGAAGCGATGGATCTGCGGCTCGTCGTCGATCACCAGGACGCGGTCCTGCATCAGCCGGCCGCCAGCACGATGCTGAGCACCGTTCCCGGCGAGCCATCGCGGGGGGCGTCCGGCCGTGGGCTGATCGCGGCAATCGTGCCGCCCATGGATTGCAGCAGCCCGCGGGCGATCGCCAGCCCCAGACCGGTGCCGGGCGCGACCCGGTCTTCGCGCCGGGCTCGGTAGAAGCTGTCGAATACGTGCGGAAGATCGGCCGGCGGAATGCCGACGCCTTCGTCGGCCACTTCGAGCACCACCCGACCGCCCGCCGCCCGCGCCCCGATCCGCACCAGCGAGCCCTCGGGTGCATAGCGTTTGGCATTGTCGAGCACGTTGACCAGCACCTGCTCCATTAAGGCCGGGTCGGCCAGAACGGGCGGCGTCCCGTCGGCGATCGACACCGCGACCGCATCCAGGCCGGGCACCCGGGCCAAGGCGGCGTCGATCAGCTCTGCCAGCGGCGTCGACGCCAGGCGCGGTTCGATCGCGCCGCTTTCCAGGCGCGTCAGGTCCATGATGTTGGACAGGAACCGCGTCATCCGGCCGGTGTCCTCGTCGATGCTGGCCAACAAATCCCGCCGCTGCGCCGGCTCGAGCCGGTCCCAGCCGATACGCAACGTTTCCGCGGCGCCGCGGATGCCGGTCAAGGGCGTACGCAGGTCGTGGCTGAGCGAGTTGAGCAATGCCGTCCGCAACCGCTGGGTTTCGTCCATCGCCGCACTCCGGGCGGCCTCGTTGGCAAGCCTTATACGCTCAAGCGCCACGCCGCCGGCATCGGCCAATGCCGCGAGGGTCTGCAAGGTCGACGGATCCACCGGCCCGTCTGTCTCGGAGCGGGCACCGAGCACGCCGAGTTGCCCGCGCACGGTCCGCATCGGCAGGAAGCGCCAGGGCGCCGACGGCAAGGTCGCCGTGCCGCGGCCGGCCGGCTCGTCACGGGTTGCGCACCATCGGGCCGCTGCCCAGCTCGCCTCGTCCATCGTGTCGGCCACCGGCTCCGCGCCGGCGATCGCCAGGTCCTCCCCATCGCGACGCAGCACCACGGCTCGGCCCAGGATTCCGGCCGCTTGGTGCGCGATCTCGGCCACCACGTCCGGCTCGGTCGTCGGCTCGCCCAGGCGGCGGCTGAATTGCGCAATCCGGCGCAGGCCCTCGATCCGGGCCTGGCCGGACCGGGCCTCGGCACGCACCCGGCTCGCCAAGCCGCCGGTGATCACCGCGACCAGCGCGAACACGCCGGCCGCCACAAGGTCGTCAAGGCTGCCGATCGTGAACTGGTAGAGCGGCGGCAAGAAGAAGAAGTCCCAGCACAAGAACCCGAACACGGCCGTGAACAAGGCCACCTGCAAGCCGGCGATGCTGCCAGCGAGAACGACGGCCGCCACGTACACCAGCCCCATCGAACCCGGCGGCACCACCCGGTCCAGCAGCACGCCCGCTCCGGTCACGGCGGCGACGGATACCGAGGCCGACGCCTGCGACATCCAGGCAGGCCGTTCCACCGGAACGGGTGTTACCCGCACCTCGGAGCGCGGAACGACGTGCAGGGCGAGCTCGGGCGTTTGCCGCAGCAACCGGCTCGCGAGCGTGCGGCCCAGCAGCCGGCGCCACAGCACCGGCTCGCCGCGCCCCATCACGAGCTGGGTTGCGTTGTGGCGGCGTGCGGCATCCACCACCACCGCGACCAGGTTCGGCCCGGCACGGACCTCCACCTCGGCGCCGAGTTGGGTGGCCAACTCCAGCGGCGCCACGAGAGCGACCGGACTTCGCGCCCCGTTCGACATGCAGGGCGATCCAGGGTGCGTGCAAGGCGTCGGCCAGGCGCTTGGCATGCCGAACCACGGCCGCGGCGCCGCCATCCGGGCCGACCAACGCCAGCACGCGCTCGTTTGCCGGCCATGGGCCGCTGATGGCGTGGCGGCGCATGTAGCTGCGGAGGTCGCCGTCCACATGCTCGGCGGCCCGGCGCAACGCGATCTCGCGCAGGGCGGCCAAGTTGCCTTCGCGAAAGAACCCGTCCAGCGCCCGCTTGGCCACGTCGGGGCGATAGATCCGGCCGTCGCGCAGCCGGGTCAGCAGCTCGGCCGGTGGAAGGTCGACGAGCTCGATCGCGTCCGCCGTTTGCAGCACGCGATCGGGCAGTGTCTCGGCGACCCGCACCCCGGTGATGCGGGCGACGCTGTCGTTAAGACTTTCGAGGTGCTGGACGTTGAGCGTCGCCCACACGTCGACCCCGAATTCGAGCAGGGCCTCCACATCCTCCCAGCGCTTCGCGTGGCGGCTGCCATGGGCGTTGGTGTGGGCCAGCTCGTCGATGAGGATCAGGCCGGGCCGGCGTTCCAACGCGGCATCAAGATCGAACTCCTCCAGCACTTGGCCGCGATACTGGATCGCCTTGCGCGGCAACACCGGCAGATTGCCGAGCTGCGCTTCGGTGCCGGCGCGGCCATGGGTCTCTACCACCCCGACCACGACGTCGACCCCGTCCGCACGACGCTGCCGGGCCTGGGTCAGCATTTCCCACGTCTTGCCGACCCCCGGTGCGGCACCGAGAAAAATCTTGAGCCGGCCCCGCCCCTCGGCCGCCGCGGCGGCGATCAGCGCATCCGGGTCGGGGCGGCGGTCATCCATCGCCGCATGCTACACCGTTCGACGGGGCTACGGACGGGACGCGTCCAGGCCGAGGTTGACCCCCAACACGTCCACCCGCGGCTCGCCGACCAGGCCCAGCAAACGCCCGTGCGTGTGCGCCGCGATCACCGCCTCGACGCGTTCCTGCGGCAGGTTCCGGGCCTTGGCGATCCGCGCCGCTTGCCGGGCGGCGAAGGCCGGCGACACGTGCGGGTCGAGACCGGACGCCGACGTGGTTACCGCGTCGCCCGGCACGGGTGCTCCGAGCTTGGCGACGTCCGCCGTCACCCGGTCAATCAGCGCCTTCGCCGTCGGCCCGGCATTCGAGCCGCCGGAGCTGCCGGCGTTGTAAGGAGCCGGGACCGTCTTGCTGCTGTCCGCCGGGTCGGGCGCCGTGGTCGCGGACGGCCGCCCCTGCAGATACTTGCCGTCCGTCCAGCTCTGACCGATCAGCGCGGACCCGACCACCTTGCCGTCGCGCTCGATCATCGAGCCGCCCGCCTGGAACGGCATGGCAAGGCCGGCAAGGCCGACAAAGCCGAGCGGAAACACGATCCCGAGCAGCACCGTGAACAGCGCCACCAGGACGATCGCCGGACGCATGTGGCGCAGCGGGCGGCTTTCGCTGACGACGAGCGCATCGAGACGGGTCATGTCAGGCAACTCCGAGCAGGGTGAGGAGAAAGTCGATCAGCTTGATTCCGGCGAACGGGGCCAGCAGGCCGCCGAGGCCGTAGATCAGCAGGTTGCGGCGCAGCAGCGCGGCGGCGCCGATCGGGGTGAACCGCACGCCCCGCAACGCCAGCGGCACCAGCGCTACGATGATCAGCGCATTGAAGATGACGGCCGAAAGGATGGCGCTCTGCGGGCTTGAAAGCCGCATCACGTTGAGCGCGCCCAACTCCGGATACGTCGCGACGAAGATCGCCGGCAGGATGGCGAAGTATTTGCTGACGTCGTTGGCAATGCTGAACGTCGTCAACGAGCCGCGGGTGATCAGCAACTGCTTGCCGATCTCGACCACCTCGATCAGCTTCGTGGGGTCGCTGTCGAGGTCGACCATGTTGCCGGCTTCCCGCGCCGCCTGCGTGCCGGTCTGCATCGCCACTCCGACATCGGCCTGCGCCAACGCCGGCGCGTCGTTGGTGCCGTCGCCGCACATCGCCACCAACCGTCCCTCGGCCTGCACCCGGCGGATGTAGTCGAGCTTGTCCTGCGGCGTCGCTTGCGCCAGGACATCGTCCACCCCGGCCTCGGTGGCGATTGCCGCCGCCGTCACCTTGTTGTCGCCGGTGATCATGACGGTGCGGATGCCCATCGCGCGCAGGGCGGCAAAGCGCTCGCGGATGCCGGGCTTGACGATGTCCTTGAGGCCGATCACGCCCATCAACCGCCCGTCGCGCAGCACGCCCAGCGGCGTTCCGCCCGAACGCGCGATCCGATCGACCGCAGCGGTGTACTCCGCCGGCGCCGTCCCTTGCGCCAGGGCGGCCACGCTCTCCACGGCGCCCTTGCGATAGATGTGGCCATCCGCGTCGAGACCGCTGACCCGCGTATTGGCGCTGAACGGCACCACCATCGCCCCGGCCGGCCGTGTCGCCGTCAGACCGTGACGGTCGCGCACGAAGGCCAGGATCGACCGCCCCTCCGGCGTTTCGTCCCCCAGCGAGGCCAACATTGCCGATTGCGCCAGGTCGCGCTCGTCGACGCCCGGCACCGGGAACAGCCCGGCCGCGGCGCGATTGCCGAAGGTGATCGTCCCGGTTTTGTCCAGTAGCAGTGTATCGACGTCGCCCGCCGCCTCCACCGCGCGGCCCGACGTTGCGACCACGTTGAAGCGGATCAAGCGGTCCATCCCGGCGATGCCGATGGCGCTCAGCAGGCCGCCGATCGTGGTCGGGATCAAGGTCACGAACAGCGCTACCAGCACCGGCACGCCGAGGTCCGTGCCCGAGTATTTGGCCAAGCCGACCAGCGTGACGACCGCGATCAGGAAGATGATCGTCAGCCCCGCCAGCAGGATGTCGAGCGCAATCTCGTTCGGCGTCTTGCGCCGCTCGGCGCCTTCCACCAGCGCGATCATACGATCGATGAACGTGCTGCCGGGCTCGGCCGTGATGCGCACCACCAGCCAGTCGGAGACCACCTGCGTGCCGCCGGTGACGGCGCTACGGTCGCCGCCGGCTTCGCGGATGACGGGCGCGCTCTCGCCGGTGATGGCGCTTTCGTTGACGCTGGCGACGCCGTCCACGATCTCGCCGTCGGACGGGATCAGGTCGCCGGCCTCGACCAGAACCAGCGTACCTTTCTTCAGGTCGGACGCCGGCACCTCGCGCCACTTGGTCCGATCCTCGGCACGGTTCAGCACCTTGGCCACCGTGTCGGTGCGAGCCCGGCGCAGGCTTTCGGCGCGCGCACGGCCGCGGCCCTCGGCGACGGCTTCGGCGAAGGTCGCGAACAGCACGGTCAGCCAGAGCCAGGCGGCAATGGCGGTCGGGAAGGCTGCCGGCTGAGCGGTCGCGAGATTTCGCAGGGCGAGAACGGTGACCAGAACCGAGACGATCTCGGTGACGAAGATGACGGGGTTGCGGATGAGCCGTAGCGGGTTGAGCTTGACGAACGCGTCACCGGCCGCCCGAGCCAGGATGGCGCTGTCGAACAGAGCGATGGTATCGGCTTGAGCCATTGTCGTGGTCCCTTGGAAAGGCCAGGGCGCTGCCCTGGACCTGCTGGGGGCAACCGCCCTCAGACCCGGAAAAGTCAGAACGTCTTGCCGGCGAGCATCGAGAAGTGCTCCGCCAACGGGCCCAGGCTCAGCGCGGGCAGGAACTGCAGGCCGCCGAGGATCAGGATCACGCCCGCCAGCAAGCCCACGAACAGCGGCCCATGCGTCGGGAACGTGCCCGCGCTTTCGCCGAGCTTCGGCTTCGCCGCTAACGACCCGGCGATCGCCAGCACCGGGATCATGAATGCGAACCGACCCAGCAGCATGCAGACGCCAAGCCCGTAATCGAGCAGCGGCGTGTCCGCCGAAAGCCCGGCAAAGGCACTGCCGTTGTTGCCGGTGGCCGAGCTGAACGCATACAGCATCTCGGACAACCCGTGCGGCCCGGCATTGGCCAGCGACGACACCCCATTCGGCAACACCAGACACAGCGCCGTGCCCGACAGGATGCACAGCGGCAGGATGAGCACCGCGAGCATCGCCAGCTTGATCTCGCGCGCCTGCACCTTCTTGCCAAGATACTCCGGCGTCCGTCCGACCATCAGCCCGGCCACGAACACCGCCAGCAAGGCGAACACGATGATGCCGTATAGGCCGGAGCCGACGCCGCCGGGCACGACCTCGCCGAGCTGGATCAGGAACAACGGGATCATGCCGCCGAGCGGAGTGAAGCTGTCGTGCATCGCGATTACCGCCCCGTCCGAGGTGGCCGACGTGGTGACCGCGAACAGCGACGACATCGCGGTGCCGAACCGGACTTCCTTGCCCTCCATGTTGCCCATCGAGAGATCGACCCCGGCCGCGGCCAGGAGCGGGTTGCCGCCTGCCTCGGCCGCGTAGCAAAGCACAACGAACCCCACCATCAGGATCGCCATGGTCCAGAACAGGGCGTAACCCTGCCGCTTGTCGCGCACGATCAGGCCGAACGTAACCGTCAACGCGAACGGGATGACGATTTCCGACCAGGTTTCGACCACGTTCGACACCGCCGTCGGGTTCTCGAATGGATGCGCGGAGTTGGCGTTGAAGAACCCGCCGCCATTGGTGCCGAGCAGCTTGATCGCTTCCTGGAACGCGACCGGTCCGATTGCGATCGTTTGCGTGCCGCCTTCGAGCGTGTTCGCAACGACCGCGCCGGACAGCGTCTGCGGCACGCCGCAGGCGATCAGCACCACCGTGTAAACGATAACGATTGGCAGCAGCACGTAGAGCGTGACCCGCGTGAGGTCGACCCAGAAGTTGCCCAGGGTCTTCAGGCCGCCGCCGGCAAACGCGCGCGCCACGACCGCCGCGGCCGCGATCCCGGTCGCTGCGGAAAGGAAGTTGTGCACCGTCAGGCCCCACATCTGGGTGCCGTAAGACAGCGTTGTTTCGCCGCCATAGGCCTGCCAGTTGGTGTTGGTGACGAAGCTCATGGCGGTGTTGAACGCCAAGCGCGGCGGCACCGCCCCTTGTCCGTCCGGATTGAACGGCAGAAACGGCTGCAGCCGCAGCATCGCATACAGCACGAGGAAGTGGACCGCCTGCAGCGCGATCAGCGCCACAGTATAGGTCTTCCAGCCCATCGAAGCCGCCGGGTCCACACCGGCCAGACGGTAAAAGCCGCGCTCGACCGGTTCGAGCACAGTGGACAACGCGGTTCGCCGGCCCTGCAGCACGGCCCCGATGTAATGCCCGAGTGGAACTGCCAGCACGAACACGAGCGCCAGCACGAGCGCGATCTGCGCCCAACCAATGAGAGTCATGAGGGTTTCCTAGAAGTCTTCGGGCCGCACGAGCGCCCAGACCAGGTAGACCAGCAGCCCGGCTGCCACGGTCGCACCCAGGATCAGGTCGAGCATGGTGCTCAGATCCGGTCGCAAAGCGACGCGTAGGCCGCCATCAGGGTGAGGCCGGTTGTGCTCAGCACGACAATGATGAGATCCGTCACAGCAAATGCTCCGTTGCTTGACGGTGCATTAGGCTTCGACCGTATAAAGCGCCCATCGGGATCGGCGGCCGCGCGCATAAAGCCGCCATAAAAGCGGCCGGTTTCACGAGGCGATCCGGGCAGAGTGTCTGGTCGTTCAGCCGGACGAGGCGGTGAGGGTCGCCGCGAACCGGGCCCCTTCGCCCAGACCGAGCCGCCGGCTGCGCTCCGGCACCGTGATTGCGCGCAGGACGTGGGTCGGCGAGGCCGACAGCAGCAGAATCCGGTCGGCCAACGCGGCCGCCTCGGCCAGATCGTGGGTCACGAGCAACGCAGCGCAGCGGCGCGTGCGCCACGCCTCCAGCAGCACCGCCCTGCCCTGCTCCGCGGTTGCCGGGTCGAGCGAGACGAACGGCTCGTCGAGCAGCAACAGCGCCGGCTCGATCACGAAAGCGCGGGCGATCGCGACCCGGCGGGCCATGCCCAGCGACAACGCCGGCGGGTACAGGTCGGCCGCCGCCGCAAGCCCAAGCAAGCCGAGCAGCCGCTCGGACTGTGTAGGGTCGGCAGGACGCACCAGGGCCAGGTTCTCCCGCACCGTGCGCCAAGGCAGCAGGCGCGGCTCCTGGAACACCGTGCCGATCGCCGGCCGCGCCCCGCCGGGCCAGCCGATGCGCCCCTCGAACCCCAAGTCCAATCCGCCGATCAGCCGCAGCAACGTGCTTTTCCCGCAACCGGACGGCCCCACCAGGGCCACCAGCTCGCCCGCCTCGAGTGTGAAGCGCAGATCCTCGATTACCGTTCGCGGAACGCCACGCTCCATGACCTGCTTGCTTCGAACGTCCACCTCGAGGATCACCGCCATCGGTTGGCCCGCCGCTCGAACGGCTGCAGCAGCAGCCATTCGATTAGCTGCACGACCACGACGAACGCCATGGTGTAGGCGAGGATGCCGGTCACATCGAACAGCTGGAAGTAGACCTGGATCTGGAAGCCGACGCCGTTGTTGCGGCCCAGCAGCTCGGCCACCAGAACGATTTTCCAGATCAGCGCCAGGCCCGACCGGGCGGCTGCGAACAAATAAGGATAGAGCTGTGGCAGCACGACGTGGCGCAGACGGGTCGCACGCGGCATGGCGAAGCTTGCGGCCATGTCGGCTAAGCCGGGGTCGAGCGCCCGCGCGCCCTCGCGCAAGGTCACGGCGGTGCTGGGCAGCTTGTTGAGGGCGACGGCGCCGATCGCGGTCGCCTCGTTCAGCCCGAACCACACGTAAAGCAGCACGATGCCGACCAGCGCCGGCAAGTTCAGCAATGCGGTGAGCAAGCTGTCGAGCAGGCGGTCCAGCAGCCGCCACCGCCCCATCGCGATGCCGAGCGCACTGCCCGCGAGCATCGCCAGGCCGAAGGCGCAAGCCACGCGCGCCAGGGTCACGCCGAGGTTGTAGGGCAGTTGGCCCGAGGCGGTTTCCGCCGCCAGCGCCGCGAAAACCGCCGACGCGGTCGGAAACAGCCGGCTGCCGGCCCAGCGCGCCGCGATTTCCCACGCGATCAGCAGCCCGAAAGTGGGACCGATGCGCGCGGCCAGACGAGCCAGGAGACTGCTAGCCGGGTGTGACGTCGTCGGATTGCCAGAACGTGCCGGCGGCCAGATGCGGGGCAGCGCCGACCAGCGGCGGCCCTCCGGTGGCGGCCAGGATATCGTAAAGCCGGGCAGCGTCGTCTCGACCGGCCCCACGCTCCTCGGGAATGCCGCTGCGATACCAGTCACGCAAGCGAACCAACTCGGCGGGGCCGGACGCGCCGGTCAGCGGAGCCACCCGATCCCACTCCGTGTCGGACGTGGCCAGGATGTCCCGCGCTTTGCGCGAGGCGTCCAGGAACGCCCGCAAGCCGCTTCCGGGACGCTTCGCCCATTGCTCGGAGAACACCCATCCCAGCACCGGAGTATGGGCGGAAACGCCCAGGCCGCTCACGGCCTCCTCCATCGCCAGGACGGACCGCATGCCGTCGGCCTCGGCCCGAGCCGCATAGGGCCAGTAGGTCAGCGCCGCGTCCAGGCGCCCGGCCCGGAGTTGCTCCAGCAGCAGAGGCGGGGGGCCGAACACCTTGTCGGCCTTGGCGTCGAGATCAAGGCCGAGCGTCTTGCCGGCAAAGGCGCGCAGGATCAGCCAGCTTTTGTCGAGCGGCCCGCCGGCGATCCCGAACCGGCGCCCCGCAAGGTCGGACAGCGTGCGCACGGGGGAGTTGGACGGTGCCACCACCGCGCCCACCGCCGAAGTCGCCGGGGCAAACGTCCAGTCGGCGCCGGACGCGCGTTGGCGCGACACCCACAACCAATCCTGCACCGCCATGTCGACGCGCCCGGCCTGCAGGGCCACCTGCGCCGCCTGCGTTGCCGCATACTCGGCCGGCTCGATCGCAACCCCGCCGGCGCGGTCGAGGCCATGGGTACGGATCACATCGAGTTCCCAGGCGACCGAGCCGAACCGCAACGTCGCCACGCGGACCGGCGCGGTCTCGGCCATTGCCGGCGCCGCGGCCAACGCCCCGGCGCCCGCCATTAGGCCACGGCGGCTAACGGTCAGGGACGTGGGGGGCCGAAGCATCATTGCCGGCCATCTAGCGCCCGCCGCCAACCGGCGCAACCGGGTGCGCGGCCGGAGATCGCGTCACAGTTGGTGATGCGCCTCCGGCCCCAGCACGGCTTGCCGCATCCGTGCCTGCAGCAGCGCGCCGTCGCGCGGCGGCAGCACCAGTGGCAACGGCGCGGCGGCCACCTTCGCCAGCGCGAACAGGCATCCGTCCTTATGGATCGCCTCTCGCAGCCCGGGCACCTGCCCCGGCTCCGTGACCAGCAACGTGCGTGGGAACCCGGCCGCGGCAGCGATCGCCACCAAATCCACCCCGTGCTTAGTGTGGGTCTCCTGCATCCCGGTCTCTCCGTAGTGCTCGTTGTCCTGCACCAGGATCGCAAGATTGGCCGGCCGCTTCACCGCGACGGTGGCGAGGCTGCCGAGGCCCATCAGCATTTCGCCATCGCCGGTGATCACCAGCACCTTGCGCGATGGTTGCGCCAAGGCGAGGCCGAGCCCGATCATCGCCGCCCCGCCCATGCCGCCCCAGAGCGGCAGGTTCTCGGCACAGTCGCCGACCGCTGTGATGTCCCAGGCCGGCGCGCCGAGCCCGGCCACCACCAGCATGCCGCCCCGGTCGGCCAGCACGGCGCGGCACAGCTCCCGCCGATCGAGCCGGGCCTTGTCGTTCGCCATTGCCTCAATCCTTCCCGAACGTCTTGGCGCCCAGCACACGTTGACCGATCAGCGTCGCCGTCGGGCGGAACGTGTTGAACGCCATGCGCAGCATCGCATCCACCGTCGGCGCCACGTCCTCGGCGTGGTCGGCGCGGCGCACCAGCGTGCCCATTGCCTCGAGCACCGCTTGGGTCGCGGCCCCCATCGGCACCTGCGCCGGGTTGAACTCGCCGAAGTCGCCGCGCATCGTCACGATCATCGGCATCGGGGTGCGGTGCAGCAGCGGCAGTGACAGCATGTTCACGCAATTGCCGACGCCGGAGCTCTGCATCAGCAGCACGCCCTTGTCGCCGCCCAGCCAGGCGCCCGACAGCATCGCAATGCCCTCCTCCTCCGTGGTCAGCGTCACGACCTGCATCGTGTTGTCGGCCAGGCAGCGCCGGATCAGCCGCGTGTGCCCAGCGTCGGGCACCAGGGCGACCTGCCGGATGCCGTGCTGCTTCAGCAGGTCATAGATCTGGTCCGGCCACGATGTTGCGGCATCCGCTGCCTGCATTCCTTCCTCCGCATCACCCGGCAACAGCAGATGCGCCGGCGCCGCAACTGTCAAACCGAGCTGTCACAGCACGCATATGCAAGCTGGACTGCACCTGAATGCCGCCTGCGGCGTCGGACGTCAGGCGGGCGGAGTTCCCCGGGTTTGCAGTGATCGCGACATCAGCACCACCTCGCGGCCGCGGTTCATCTCGAGCCCGGTGCGGCGCCAGCCAAGCCGCGCATAAAGCGCCTCCGCGGTCCAGGTATAAAGCCACATTGTCCCGACCCCCAACTCCGCGGCGAACGCCTCGACCCGGCGCACCAGCACCGTGCCGCAACCGCGGCCGCGATGCGCCTCGTCCACCACGACCCCGGCGAGCCAGGGCGTCAGGTCCGGGCGCGACACCAAGTCCTCATGGGCCAAGCTGGCAGTGCCGACCGGAGTCCCATCGTCGAATAGCACGAACGTCTCCTCCGGCCCGACCTGCGGCGACAGGACCAGGGCCGTCATCTGCTCGACCGTGCGGCTGCCCGGATAGCCGAAGGCACGGACCAACCAGGTCGCCACCAGCGGTGCGAGATCGGGACGGTCGGAGATGGCGACGGTTTCGAAATTCATCGAGACGCTCCCGCTATACCCGGTAGCGCTCAATCACCTGCATGTCCGGCTCGAAACCGAGGCCCGGCGTGTCCGGCAAGATCAGCGAAGCCTGCTCCGGGGTCCAAAGCGGATGCGGACGCGCGTCCAGCGTGATGAACGCGGTTTCCAGCGGCGTCGGCCGGGTCATGGCGGCAATGACGTGCGCCGAGGCCAGGTAACCCGGCCCCCAATAGAAGCAGTGCGGCACCACCCGCACCGCATACGCCTCTGCCAGCGTGATGATGCGCCGCATCGCGCTGATGCCGCCCACTTTGATCACGCTCGGCTGCACGAAATCGACGGCGTCCGCCTCGAATAGCTGCCGGAAGTCGTGCAGCGTGCAGATGTTCTCCCCCGCCGCGATTGACACGCCCTCCAGTCGCACGTTGGCGATGCCGGCGAAGTCCTCGGGCGGCCAGACCGGCTCCTCGAGCCAGTGGAAATCGTCCCCGGCGATCTCGCTGGCGATCGCCCGCGCCTCGTCCACCGCCCAAGGGCAGTTCACGTCCAGCATGATCCGCGTCGCCGGCTCGACCGCTTCTCGCGCTGCCCGGAACGCCGGCACCGTGTTCTCGTGCAGCTTGATCCAGGTGTAGCCGGCGTCCTGAGCCCGGCGCACGTTGCGCGCGATCGCGTCGGCGTCGCCGCCATAGCGCATCAGGCTGGCATACAGCGGCAACGGACGCGCCTCGCCGCCAAGCATGCGGAACACCGGCACACTCGCCCGCTTGGCCGCCAGGTCCCACAGCGCGATGTCCATTGCCGACAGCGCATACATCACCGGTCCGGTGCGGCCGAAACCATGGAACGCGCGCTGCGCCTCCTCCATCGTTGCTGCGATCGGCGCCGGGTCACGGCCGACGAACCATGGGCCGACCAGCGTCTCCAGGATCGCCTGGGTGCCGGGATTGACCAGGTGGCCGAACCCCT
The DNA here is from genome assembly GCA_963792675.1 of uncultured Alphaproteobacteria bacterium. Lineage (GTDB taxonomy): Bacteria > Pseudomonadota > Alphaproteobacteria > Acetobacterales > Acetobacteraceae > JBBROS01. Next base: position 560,592 of record CAWBWT010000002.1, on the reverse strand, counting down.
CACCCCAGCCGACCAAGCCGTCGTCGGTCTCGACCCGGACGATCAGGCTTTCCATCGCCGTCCATGGCCTGGCATTGAGGCTCGGCCGCATGCCGATCTTCGGGCCACCGGTCTCGAACGGGATGCTCACCCGCCAAGTCTCGATCCGCGCAATCTTCATGCGTCATCCTCCCTCAAGCGGCCAAGCGGGCCACGGCAGCCGGATCGAACGAGAACCCCCAGCCCGGGCGGTCCGGCACGACGGCCCGCCCGTCCGCGTCCAACTCCAGCGTTTCGCGATACAGCGGCCGGAACCAGGGCATGTGCTCCAGCACGAGCACGTTCGGCAAGGCCGCCGCAAGCGCCAGGCTCATCTCCGTGAACAAGTGCGGCGACACCGTCACGCCCGCCGCATGCGCCCGTCGCGCCACCCGCAGCAGACCCGTCGGTCCCGCCATCCGCTGCAGGTCCGGCATCAGGATGTCGGCCGAACCGAGCCGCAGCATCTCCGCCATGCCGTCCTGGTACTCGGTTTCGCCGCTCGCCACCGGGGTCCGCAGCGCCGCCGCGACCGCCGCCTCGCCCGCATGGTCGCGATAGGGCAGCGGCTCCTCGATCCAAGCGAGGCCGAACTCCTCCAGTAGGCCGCCCAGCCGGATCGCCCGCTCCACCGTCAGCTGCTGGTTCGCGTCCGCCATCAGCATCGTCTCCGGCCCGACCGCCTCGCGCACCGCCCGCACCCGCGCAACGTCCTCGGCCGGATCCGCCTTGCCGAGCGACATCTTCAGCGCCCGGTACCCTTGCCCGAGCACGGCAGCCGCCTCGGCCTGCAGCTCGTCGACGGAGGCCGACAACCGCAGCCCGCCGCTGGCATAAGCCGGTACCGCCACCGTTTCGGAGCCGAGCATCCGCGCCACGTTTTGCCCCGCCGCCTTCCCGCGCAGATCCCATAACGCCATGTCCAGCGGCGCCAGCCCGATCGCCGCAATCCCGCTGTGGCCGAAGAACATCAGCTCCGCTTCGGCCTCGCAAAGGAAGGCCTCACCGGCGACCTCGGCCCCGACGATCAGCGGCTCGAAGCTCCGCACGGTCGCCAGCAGCACGTCCAGCCGGCGGCCATTGAGGCTGAAGCACAGCCCCTCGCCGGCCAGCCCGGCGTCGGTCTCGAGCGTCACCAACACGCAGCCGGCGGTGCGGATCACCAGGCGGGCGCTCGGGATCGGCTTGGGGAGGGGGACCTGGACGACTTGTGTCCTGAGGCGGGTGACTTTCATGCCGGGCTCTGTCCGAGACCCGCCGGGGCCAGCGGCCCCGGACCAGCGGACATCAGCTTCCGGCTCCGGATGGGACTGTGTCGAAATACATGTCCTGCCAGGTTTTCGGCTGCTGCTTGATGACGCCCGCCTTGAACATGAAATCCGCCGTGTTCTGCGCGCCCCGTGGCACCAGGGTGAAGGAAACGCCCGGATCGCCCATCATCGCGACCAGCTCGTCCGCCGTGGTCTTATCGCGGGTGACGCGGAGATAGGCCGCGGCCGCCTCCGGCCGATGATCGTTGATCAGCGCCGTGGCATCCTCCAGCGCTTGCAGGAACACGCCCACCACCTTGGGGTTCTGGTTGCGGAACCGGCTCGTGGCCGCAAGCGCGCTGACCGAGTGCGGCCCGATCGCGTCGAACGTGCTCGCCACCACGTGCACGCTCGGTTGCGCCAGCTCCATGTGCTGATACGGCAGGGAACTGAAGTGGGACGTGAACGAGCCGCCGCCGGCCAGCAGCCCGGCCATCGCGTCCGGATGCCCCATCGACACTGTATTCGGATCCAGCTTGCGCGCGTTCGCCTCGCCGAACGCCTTCGCCGCCAGGATATCGAGCATCATCGCCTGCATCGACACTTTCACCGACGGGAGCGCGATCCGGTCGTCCGGACCGTAATCGGCCAGGCTGCGCAGCCGCGCATCGCGCGTGACCAGCAGCAATGGCATCACGTTCATTCCTGCCAAGCCGCGGATGCCGATGCTGCCGCGGGTCTTGTCCCACAACGTGACCAAGTTCGACATGCCGACCGCGCCGACATCGAGCGCGCCCGAGATCAGCGAGTTGTTCAGCACGGCCGGGCCGCCGACGGTGACGAACTCGGCCTTGAGCTCGATGCCCGCCGCCTTGGCTCGGGCGCCGATGAAATCCTGGTCCTGCAGGATCACAAGCTGCATGTAGGGCAACCCGTATTGCAGCCCGATCCGCAGCCGATCGGTTTCCGCCCGCGCAACCGCCGCAGTTGCCATCCAGGCCAGTCCGATCATCAGCATCAGCCTCAACCGCCGCATCGTGCGTTCCCCGCCGGTTCGTTTTGCCGGCGAGCTTAGCGCGCCCGGCCCTGCTTGCCACCTCCTGCGGATCGGCCCAGATTTTCGCAACGACACGGCATGAGGGACTGAATGGACGCGGCCGACAGCAGACCCTGGCACGCCATCCTGCATGCCGTGCTGAAAGCCAACGCCGTCCGCCTGTTCACCTACGTGCCGGACCGCGTGCTCACCCCGCTGATCACCGCCGCCCACGCCGACCCCGACCTGCTGAGCTTCGTCGCCGCCCGCGAGGAGGAAGCGGTCGGCATCGTCACCGGTGCCTGGATGGCGGGGATGCTGGGCGTGGTCGCGATGCAGACCAGCGGCTTCGCCACGATCCCCAACGCGCTCGCCTCGCTCGCCGTCCCGTATCAGATCCCGCTGCTGATGATCGTCTCGGAACGCGGCACGCTCGGCGAGTTCAACCTCGGCCAGGCCATGGTGTGCCGCACGATGCGCCCGGTGCTGCAATCGCTCGGGGTCGAGCATCACACCGCGACGCGGCTTGACGAGCTCGAGTTCATCGCCGACCGCGCGATCAAGCAGGCGGTCATGACCCAGGCGCCGCTCGCGCTGATCCTGTCGCCGCTGCTGACCGGCGGCAAAGCGTTCAAGGCTTAGGACCGCGCGCATGGACGGCACCCATCTCGGCAACCTCAAGCGCATGAGCCGGATCGACTTGACCCGGCGCCTCGTTGCCTGCCTGCACCGCGACGAGGCGGTCATCGGCGGCATCGGCAACACCAACTTCGACCTTTGGATGAGCGGGCAGCGGCCGCAAAACTTCTACATGCTCGGCAGCATGGGCCTGGCCTGCCCGATCGCGCTGGGCGTGGCGCTGGCCCAACCCGAGCGCGGCGTGGTGGCACTCGAGGGCGACGGCTCGCTGCTGATGCAGATGAGCTGCCTGTCCACGATCGGCAGCCTGCGCCCGCAGAACCTGCTGATCATCGTCCTGGACAACGCCTGCTACCAGATCACCGGCGGCCAGCCGACCGCGACCGCGAGCAACGTCGACCTGGTCGGAATCGCCCGCGCGTCGGGCATCTCGAGCAGTCACTGGGCCGCGGACGAGACCATGTTCGAGCACCTCGTCGAACGCGGCCTGGCCGAGCCGGGGCCGCATCTGATCGGCGTCCGCCTCGACGACCAGCCGGCCACCGGCACCACCGAGCGCGACCCGGTCGCCATCCGCCAGCGCTTCATGCGCGGCATCGCCAGAGTGGAGCAGACGCCATGACCACGGTTGCATTGATCGGCTGCGGCGAGGTCGGCCGCCACTTCGCCCGCGATTTGGTGAAGAAGGGAGCCACCGTGACGGCCTACGACATCGCCCCCGCCGCTCGGCTGCGGGACGCCCCGGTGCAATGGCACGACACGCCGCAAGCCGCGGTGGCTGGCGCCGAGTTGGTGATCATCGCCGTGACCGCCGGCTCGGCACTCGCCGCCGCCCGGTCGCTCGAGGGCGCCTTGGGACACGCGCCCATCGTGCTCGACGTAAACTCGGTCTCGCCCGCCACCAAGGCGGAGGACGCCGCCGCGATCACCGCCGCCGGCGGCCGCTACGTCGAGGCCGCGGTGATGACCTCGGTGCCGCCGCACGGCCTCGCCTCGCCGATGCTGCTCGGCGGCCCGCACCGGGCGGCGTTCATCGCCATGGCCGAGCCCTGGGGCATGCGCCTGACGTCCTACTCCGACCGCATCGGCGCCGCGTCGTCGGTGAAGATGTGCCGCTCGGTGATGATCAAGGGATTGGAGGCGCTGTCCACCGAGTGCCTGCTGACCGCCCGCCATTACGGGGTCGAGCGCGACGTGCTGGCTTCGCTTTCCGACACCTTGCCGCACGAGGACTGGTCGGAGCTGGCGCGCTACATGATCGGTCGCGCCCTGGTGCACGGCCGCCGCCGGGCGGAGGAGATGCGCGAGGTGGCCCGCACCGTCGCCGACGCCGGGGTCGAGCCGCTGCTGAGCAGCGCCATCGCCCAGCGGCAGGATTGGGCCGCCGACCGCGGCGCCGCGATGGGCGGCCGCCTCGCCGGCGACCTGCCCGGCCTGCTCGACTCCATCATCGACCGTCCCAAGGCTGCCGAGTAGACTTCGCCAAGCGCCGCCGTCAGAGCGGCCGTGAATCCAAGGGAGAGAAGCGGTGGTCCACCGACGCCGATTGCTGCAAGCCGCCTCGTTCGGCGCCGCCGCGCTGGCGATGCCGTCGCTCGGTCGCGCCGAGGGTGCCCGCGTGCTGCGCTTCGTGCCGTACGTGGACCTCGCGATTCTCGACCCGATGATCAATACCGCGTCGCAGACCCGCACCCACGGTTACCTCGTCTACGACACGCTCTACGCGCAGGACGCTGCGTTCGGTCCGCAGCCGGAAATGGTCCAAGGCCACCAGATCGAGGATGACCACAAGCGCTGGACGCTCACCTTGCGGGACGGCCTGCGATTCCATGACGGCACGCCGGTGCTGGGACGGGACGTGGTCGCGAGCCTCAAGCGGTGGGGCGCCGCCGACCCGGCCGGCCGGGCGATGTTCGGGCAAGTCGAGGAGATCGCCTCACCCTCGGACCGCGCTGTCGTCGTAAAATTCCGCCGCCCCTATCGCCTGCTGCCCGACGTGCTGGGGAAGATCGCGCCGAGCATGGCCTGCATCATGCCCGAACGGCTCGCCAGCACGCCGCCCACCAAGGCCATCACGGAGGTGGTCGGCAGCGGCCCGTTCCGCTTCGTCGCCAACGAGCGCGTCCCCGGCTCCCGCGCCGTCTACGAACGTTTCGCCGAATACGTGCCGCGGCCGGGCGGCGCCAGCCCCGGCCTGACGAGCGGGCCGAAGCGGGTCATGGTGGACCGGGTCGAGTGGCTCACGATGCCCGAAGCCGGCACCGCCGCCGCGGCACTGCGCAACGGCGAGGTGGATTGGTGGGAGGCGCCGCCGCCCGACCTGCTGCCCATGCTGCGCGGCGATCGCAGCCTGGCCACCGCGGTGCGCGACAAAACCGGGGTGATGCCCGTGCTGCGGTTCAACTGCCTGCAGCCGCCGTTCAACAACCCGGCCGTTCGCCGCGCCGCCCTCGCCGCTGCGAGCCAGCGCGACTTCATGCAGGCGTTCAGCAGCGACCCCACGCTATGGCAGGACGGGGTCGGCCTGTTCACCCCCGCGACCCCGATGGCCAACGCCGCCGGGCTGGACCGGCTGCGGGCGGAGCCGGACCTTGCCGCCGCCAAGCGGGCCATCGCCGCATCGGGCTACGCCGGCGAGCGCCTGGTGGTGATGCAGCCGACCGACCATCCGGTGAACAACGCCATGTCGCAAGTCGGCGCCGACCTGTTCAAGCAGCTCGGCCTCAACGTCGACATCCAGGCGATGGATGCCGGCACCATGTTCCAGCGCCGGGCCAACCGCGAGGGCGTGGACCGCGGCGGCTGGAGCTGTTTCCCATCTATGGTGGGCGGCGCCGACACGTTGACCCCGGCCGTCTCGTTCCTGACCCGCGGCAACGGCGCCGACGCCTGGTATGGGTGGCCCACCATCCCGCCGCTGGAGGAAGCCCGCGCCGCCTGGTTCGACGCTCCCGACCTCCCCGCGCAACGCGCGTTGTGCGAGCGGATGCAGCTTGCCGTGCTCGACGCCGCACCGCATATCGGGCTTGGGCAGATCCTGCAGCCGACCTCGGTGCGCAACAACGTCACCGGGGTGCTGGACGGCTTCGCCAAGTTCTGGAACGTGCAAAAGAGCTGACACGCCGGGCCCGTCCCGGACCGCTCGACCGAAAGACCAGCTCCATCCCACCCGACACTCCCGACCGCGCCGGCACGCTCGCCAACGTCCCGAAGTTGTTCGCCCAGGTTTGGCGCACCAGCCCCTCCTTGACCCTCGCCAGCGTCCTGCTGCGCCTGCTGCGTGCGGTGCAGCCGCCGGCGGTGCTCTACGTCGGCAAGCTCGTGATCAACGAGATCCTGGCCCGCTCGGCCGACCCGCCCGGGCTCGGCTCCGGTCGGCTCACGCATCTCGCGGTGCTGATCGCGCTCGAGTTCGGCTTGGTCGTCGCCGCCGACTTGCTGGCGCGCGCGACCAACTGGGCTGACGCCACCTTGGGCGAGCTGCATGCGAACCTGGTCAGCGTCCAGTTGATGGAGCATGCGGCCCGGCTCGATCTGCACCATTTCGAGTTCGAGCGAGTACCAGGACCGTCTCGAGCGCGCGCGGCGCCAAGCCGGCGGCCGCACCGGGCTGATTGCCCAGCTGCTCGGCCAGGCGCAGGACGTCATCACCATCGTGGCACTGGCCGCCGGGCTGCTGACCGCCGCGCCTTGGCCGATCGTGCTGCTGGTGCTCGCCTCCCTGCCGGCGGTGCTGGGAGAAGCGCGGTTCAACGCCGAAGCCTACCGCTTGAGCCGCCGCACCACGCCGGAGCGGCGCGAGCTCGACTACATCCGCCTGATCGGTGCCAGCGCGGACAGTGCCAAGGAGATCAAGCTGTTCGGCCTCGGCGGCTTCCTGGTCGAGCGCTTCCGTGGCTTGGCGCAGTCGCTGTTCCGCGCCAACCGCCGGCTCGCGCTGCGCCGGGCCGTTTGGGGCGGGGTGTTCGCGACCGCTGGGTCGCTCGCCTATTACGGCGCCTATGCCGTGCTGGTCTGGCGCACCGTCGAGGGCGGGCTCACCCTGGGCGACCTCACCTTCCTGAGCGGCTCGCTTTTGCGCCTGCACGGGCTGCTGCAAGGGCTGCTGCTCGGCGTGACGCAGGTGGCCGGGCAGGCGCAATACCTTGATGACCTGTTCTCGTTCTTCGCCATCCGCCCCGGCATCGTCTCGCCGCCGCATCCGATCCCATTCCCGGCGCCGATGCGCGACGGCATCGCCTTCGAGTTGGTCGGCTTCCGCTACCCCGGCACCGACCGCTGGACGGTGCGCGACCTCAGCTTCTCGCTCGGCGCCGGCGAGACCTTGGCGCTGGTCGGCGAGAACGGCGCCGGCAAAACGACGATCGTGAAGCTGCTGACCCGGCTTTACGACCCGACCGAAGGCCGTATCACCGTTGACGGCATCGACCTGCGAGACATCGCGCTGGAAGACCTTCGCGACCACGTCGGCGTGATCTTCCAGGATTTCATCCGCTACAACTTCACTGCCGCCGAGAACATCGCGGTCGGCCGCACCGACGCCGCCGACGACATCCCCCGCATCGAGGCGGCGGCGCGCCGCAGCCTGGCCGACACCGTGATCGCCCGCCTGCGCGGCGGCTACGACCAAAAGCTCGGGCGGCGCTTCGCCGGCGGGCAGGACCTGTCGGGCGGCGAATGGCAAAAGGTCGCCATCGCGCGGGCCTATATGCGTGACGCCGACTTGCTCATCCTTGATGAACCCACCGCAGCCCTCGACGCCCGCGCCGAGGCGGAGGTGTTCGACCGCTTCGCCGCACTCAGCCACGGCCGCACTGCGGTGCTGATCTCACACCGGTTCTCCACCGTGCGGCGGGCAGACCGGATCGTCGTGCTCGAGGACGGGCGCGTCCTGGAGAGCGGCAGCCATGCCGCCTTGCTGCGAGCCGGCGGCCGTTACGCCGAACTGTTTCGCTTGCAGGCGGCCGGGTACGCGTAACCGCACCCGCAACGGCAAGCCAGAATCCACCACCGCTGACCATTTCGTGATGAAAACGGTGGTAGACCGTTACGTTGTGGAGACATGTCGAAGCTGCTTTCTGCAGGCCCAAATCGCCGCCCGGCGCGGACCGTCCTGCTCGATCCGAGGCTCCATGAGTGAACAGATCAGCCCAAGCAAAAGCTTTGCCGCAGTCGCCGCGCGACCGAGCACCGGCTTCGATCGGTATGCCGTAAGGCCGGCCTGGCGCGTCGATACGCTCACATGGCTTGGTCTCGCGGTGGCGATCTGCGCCGCGCTCGACGCGTTTCATCTCGGCCAGGCATCGCTTTGGACCGACGAGATCTTTTCCCGCTACTACTTCGACGTGTTCGGGCTGCATTTCCTGCTGACCGACGGTCTGCAGCACGAGCCAACGCCCCCGACCCACGCCATCCTGCTGCGCGGTTGGATCGCTGTATTCGGCGACAGCGAAGCGGCGCTACGCGCGATGTCGGCGGTGGCCTACGCGGCTTGCATTCCCGTGGTCTACTGGTTGGCGCGGCGGTTCGGGGCGCAGCGTCAGGCGGCCGCCGCGGCATTGCTGTTCGCGCTCTCGCCGTTTGGCCTGCACTTCGCGCAAGAGGCACGCGCCTACGCGCTCACCTTGGCGCCGACCGCCGTTCTGCTGCTGGCCTGCTCCGACTTCCTCGAGAACCGCCGGCCGCATCTCACGGCCTGGCTGTATGTGATCAGCGGCACTGCCTGCCTTTATTTGCATGCGACGCTGGTCTTCCTAGTGGCGGCCTCGGGGATGGCTGTCGCCGGCTGTCTGCTGCTGCAGCATGGGGTTGCGTCTTGGCGACTGCTGCTGCGGTGGTGCGCCCTCAATGTCGTCGTCGCCGTACTGGCCCTGCCCTACTTGGTGAACCTGGCCGGCGCCAGCCAAGGCGGCGGCTTGGAGTGGATCGGTCCGCTGCACGTCCGCGACATCGTCCTTGCCTTGGCTGCGGTAACGAGTGGGGTGCTCACCCCACTCCCGATCGCCGCGCCGATCACCGCCATCTTGTTCGTCGCACTCGCCTGGTCGGTCGTCCGGCACCGGCCGGCAACGCCGATGCTAGTCACCACCGTACTCATCCCGGGCTTGTTCTTCGGCCTGGTTGTGGCCGTCAGCCTCGTTCGCCCGATCCTGCTGCCGCGGATCATGTGCTGGACGATCGTGCCGTTCTGCGTCCTCCTGGCCCGGCAGATCCTGGTGGGCGGCCGGCTTCGCTTCGTGGTGGCTGCCGCGGCAGTGCTGGCGTTCGGCGCCGGCCTCGTCACGGAACGGACGACGCCCAATGCCGGCAAGGAACCCTGGCGCGACGTCTACGCCGATCTCGCGCCTGTCTTGCACCATGCCGACCTTATCGTCCTGAGTCCTCGCTCCGACCCGTTGACTGCCCGGTATTACGGATCAGGCACACGCAACGTGTGGGTTTGGGACGAACACTTGCCACCGACCATCATGACCGACGTCGCCACCCGGATCGGCGTCGGCACCATCGGCCGCGAGCAGATCCTGGCGGCGATTGCGGCGGGGCAGAAGGTAGTCGCCATCTCGAACGCAATCGACGTTCCCTACCTCGGCGTGCTCAACGACCGGTATCCGGCAGGTTTAGTGAAACAATGGGCTTGCGGCCGGGCGAACTGCATCGAAGCGATGGCCTGGGGTCCGACCGAAAACGCCGCAGCGAGCGCAGCCGCCGCGCCCTGACGCGCCGAACCGGCCAGCTCAGCCGCCGTGCTGCGCCTCGTGCAGCCGACGGTACACCCCACCCGCCGCCAGCAGCTCGCGATGCTTTCCCTGTTCGGCCACCCCGGTCTCGTCCACCACCACGATGCGATCGGCATCCCTCACCGTCGCCAGGCGATGCGCGATCACTAGCGTGGTCCGCCCCTCCGCCAGCTCCGTCAGCGATTGCTGGATCGCCCGCTCGGTCTCGGTGTCGAGCGCGCTGGTGGCCTCGTCGAGGATCAGGATGGGCGGGTTCTTCAGGAACATGCGGGCGATCGCCAGCCGCTGCTTCTGCCCGCCCGACAGCTTAACGCCGCGTTCGCCCACCACCGTGTCCATCCCGTCCGGCAGCGCGCGGATCACGACATCCAGCCGCGCGCGCCGGGCCGCATCCCACAGCTCCCGCTCGGTCGCATCGAGCCGACCATAGGCGATGTTCTCGCGAACCGTGCCGGCGAACAGGAACACGTCCTGCTGCACGATGCCGATCTGCTCCCGCAGCGAGCGCAGCGTCATCTGCCGGATGTCGATACCGTCGATGGTGATCCGGCCGCCGCCAAGCTCGTAGAACCGCGGCAGCAGCGAGCATAGCGTCGTCTTGCCGGCGCCGGACGGGCCGACGAACGCCACCGTCTCGCCAGCCCGGATCGCCAGGTCCACGCCATCCAGCACCGGCCGCTCGGCGCTATAGCCGAAGCGCACGCCTTCGAACCGGATATCGCCCAGCAGCGGTCCTACATCGGCCGCAGCCGGGGCGTCGACAATGTCGGGCTCGGTGTCGAGCAACTCGGTGTAGCGGCGGAACCCGGCAATCCCCTTGGGATAGGTTTCCAGCACGGCGTTGATCTTCTCGACCGGCCGGAAGAACACGCCGACCAGCAGCAGAAAGCTCACGAAGCCGCCCTGACTGAGTTCACCCCGCAGCACGAACCAGGTGCCGGCGATCATCACCGCCACCTGCGTCAGCCGCATGCCGAGATAGCTGAGCGACGTGCTCGCCGCCATGATCCGGTAGGCTTCGAGCTTAGTGGTGCGGTAGCGCGCATTGTCGCGGGCAAACAGCGACCGCTCGTGGTCTTCGCGAGCGAAGGCCTGCACCACACGCATGCCGCCCACGTTCTCCTCGATCCGCGCGTTGAACTCGCCGACCCGACTGAACAGCGCCCGGAACGTCCGGGTCATGCGGGCGCCGTAACGCGACGACAGGAACGCCACCACCGGCACGATCAGCGCCGTGATCAGGGCAAGATGCAGGTTGATCGCCGCCATCAGCACGAACGCACCCAGGAACGTCATCACAGCGATGAACAGGTCCTCGGGCCCATGGTGCGCGACCTCGCCCACCTCCTCAAGGTCCTTCGTGATGCGCGCCACGAGGTGCCCGGTCTTTGCATTGTCGTAAAAGCGAAACGACAGTTTCTGCAGGTGGTCGAACGCCCGGCGCCGCATCTCCGTCTCGATATTGATGCCAAGCAGGTGACCCCAATAGGTCACGATCGCCAGCAGCCCGGTGTTCAGCACGTAGATCGCCAGCAGCCCGGCGGCGGCCAGGATAATCAGGCTCCAGTCATGGCCCGGCAGCAGGCGGTCGATAAAGGTTTGTACTGCGACAGGGAAGCCGAGTTCCAGTAGGCCCGACGCCACCGCGCAGGAGAAGTCCAGAACGAACAGGCGCCGGTGCGGCCGATAGTAGGCGAAAAAGCGGGACAGCAGGACCAGGGGACGACCTTTCCGGATGACCCCTCGTAAAATCGTCCGTTACGCGGCAGCCGCAAGCCCCGCCTTCATCATTGCAGCCCGGCGAGCACCGCCGATGGATGCTCGCCCAACTCGGTGACCGACCAGTCTCGCCGCCGGGTGAACAGCTCGATCAGCGCGGCGGTATCCTGGTCGCGCCCCAGCCCGGCCGCGGCCGCAACCTTCCCATCCGCTACGTAATAGGCAAGGAAGTCCGGCTTGCCGAGGTCGCCGTGCACCACGACGCTGTCCCACTTCGACGCATGGCCGACGTAATCGAGGCGTTTCAAATACTGGATCGTCCAGAACACCGGCACCGCGTCGTATCGAACCGCCCGGCCGAGCATGTTCAGCGCCGCAACTCGGCCTTGCTGCTCGGCCACTCGCCAATGCTCGACTCGGATCGGTTCGCCATCGCCGCGCAGCGGGAAGCCGGCAATGTCGCCCGCCGCGTAAAGCCCGTCCGCCGCCCGCAGCTCGGCGTCGACGGCCAAGCCGCCATCCTCGCGCTGCTTCACCCCCTCCACGAACCCGGTAGCCGGCCTTACTCCGAACCCGATCACCACGAGATCGGCGGGGATGCGCTCGCCTCCCTCCAGCATGACCGCCGCGACGGCCCCGCCGCCCTCCAGCGCGGTGATATTGGCGCCCAGGCGAAACCTGACCCCGCGCGACTCGTGCAGGGCGGCAAAGGCGGCGCCGACCTCGGGGCCGAGTTGCTTGTCCAGCGGGGCCGCTTCCTTGCCGACCACCGTCACGTCCAGGCCCCGTTCACACAGGCTGGCCGCGACCTCAAGGCCGATGAAGCTTGCGCCCAGGACCACCACCCGCTCGCTCCGCTCCGCTTGCGCCAAGATCGCGTCGGCGTCGGACCGGCTGCGCAAGGTGAACACGTTCTCGAGCTCGGCGCCGGGCAGCTTGGGCCGCGACGGCACGCCGCCGGTCGCGAGCAGGGCCGCGTCGTAGGGTAGCACCGTACCGTCGTCGCAAGTGATGCGCCGCGTAGCCGGGTCGAGCCCGGTGACGGTGGCGGTTCGCCGTTCGATCCGGTGCTCGCGGTAGAAGGATTGGGACTGCAGCGGCGACTTCTCCCCGCCTTTCTGCCCGGACAGCGCGTATTTGCTGAGCGTGGTGCGGTCGTATGGCACCCGGTTCACCGAATCGAGCATCACCACCCGGCCGGCGAACCCCTCCTCGCGCAAGGTCTGCGCCGCGATCGCCCCAGCCGCACCGGCGCCCACGATCACGAAGCAGCGCTCGTCGCCACCCGCCGCCGGCTTTGCTGGCGCCGCCTCGGGCTTGCTCAGCAGCACCCGCCCGCCGTCGAGCCGCACCTCATAACGCTGCAGGGGATCGAGCGCCGGCGGGTCCAGCACGGCGCCGGTGCGCGCGCAGAACGCCGCCTTGTGCCACGGACAAACGATGCGCGTGCCGTCCCGCACCCCTTCGGCCAGCGGTCCCCCGGCATGGGTGCAGGTGCCGCCCACCGCACGCACGGCATCGCCGTCGCGCAGCAGCAGCACTTTCTGGCCGTCCAGCTCGACCGCTCGCACACCGCTCGCCGGTATGTCATCCAGCATGGCGACATGGGTTTCTTGTTCCGGCATGGACGGCCTCTCCCGAGCGATCGGCGACGCAACGCCCCGGCGGGAACGTGGTTTGCGGCGGCGGCGCTGGACGTCGGCCGCTTCGCCCCCTAACTCACGGGCGCGGGTCTGGGGCGGCCCGCCCCAGCTTGTCCAGGGCAGCGCCCTGGGCTTTTGCTTCCAGCAGCCTCAGGACAGCCCGCGATGCCCGATCTCATGCCCGCCCGCCTGTCGCCCGAAGCCGCCGCCGTCATCGACGCCGCGCGCGCCTTCCTCGGCGACCGCATCTCGACCAACACGGCCCTGCGCGAGCAGCATTCGCACGGCGAGGACACCCAGCCGCCGGTAATGCCCGACGCGGTTGCGTTTCTCGAATCCGGGGCGGAAGCAGCCAAGCTGCTCGGTCTGTGCCACGCCCACGGCGTTCCGGTGGTGCCGTTCGGCGCCGGCACCTCGCTTGAAGGCCATGTCACCCCGGTGCGCGGCGGCATCTCGGTCGATCTCAGCCGCATGACCCGGGTGCTCGAAGTGAACGCCTCCGACATGGACTGCCGCATCCAGGCCGGCGTGACCCGGCAGCAGCTCAACGAGCACCTACGCGACCAGGGCCTGTTCTTCCCGGTCGACCCCGGCAGCGAGTGCACCATCGGCGGCATGTGCGCGACCCGCGCCAGCGGCACCGCGGCCGTCCGCTACGGCACCATCCGCGAGAACGTGCTCGGCCTCCAGGTGGCGCTTCCCGACGGACGGCTGATCGAGACCGGCGGCCGGGTGCGCAAGTCGGCCACCGGCTACGACCTCACGCATCTGATGATCGGGTCCGAAGGCACGCTCGGCATCATCACCGAGATCCAGCTTCGCCTGCACGGCATCCCCGAGGCCATGAGCGCCGCGATCTGCCAGTTCGACAGCCTGGCCGGCGCGGTCGAGAGCGTGATCGCCATCCTGCAGGCCGGCATCCCGATCGCCCGCATCGAGCTGCTGGACGATGTGCAGATGGGCGCCTGCATCGCCTTCTCCAAGCTCGAGGGGTACCAGCCCGTCCCCACTTTGCTGCTGGAGTTCCACGGCACAACCGCCGCGGTGGCCGAGCAAGCGGCGTTGGCCCAGGAGATCACCGCGGAGTTCGGCGCCCAGGGCTTCCAGTGGGCCACCGACGCCGCCGAGCGCAACCGCCTCTGGAAGGCCCGGCACGACGCTTACTGGGCCGCGCTCGCGCTGCAGCCCGGCCATAAGGGCGTCGCGACCGATGCGATCGTGCCGATCAGCCAACTCGCCGACCTGATTGTCGGCGCCAAGGCGGACATCCTCGCTTCTGGCCTCACGGCGCCGATCGTCGGCCATGTCGGCGACGGCAATTTCCACACGGTCATCCTGGTGCCCAACGAGCCCGACGGGCTCGAGCGCGTCTGGGCGTTGGACCGCAAGATCGTCGCCCGCGCGCTGTCGCTCGGCGGCTCCTGCTCCGGTGAGCACGGCGTCGGCATCGGCAAGCGCGAGTTCCTCGAACAGGAGCACGGCGCCGAAACCCTCGCGGTGATGCGGCAAGTGAAGGTGGCGATTGACCCGCGCGGCATCATGAACCCGGGCAAGCTGTTCCTGAACTGACGGGCCCGATGGTCAACGACCCGGCCTCGGACAAGAACCTGGGCGAAGCGCCGAGCGTCCATCGTACCGCGTCGGTGCGGCAAACGACATTCGGCAAGTATTGCGAGGTCGGCGCCCGCACCAAAGTCGCCGAAAGCAGCTTCGGCGACTACTCCTACGTCGTGAACGACAGCGATATCATCTACACGACGATCGGAAAGTATTGCTCGATCGCTGCCCACACTCGCATCAACCCCGGCAACCATCCGCTCGACCGGGTCATGCTCAGCCATGTCAGCTACCGCAGCAGCGCCTATGGGCTCGGTCCCGATGACCCGGCCTTTTTCGACTGGCGGCGCAGCAGCCCCGTCACCCTCGGCCATGACGTCTGGATCGGCCACGCCGCCATCATCCTGCCCGGCTTGCGTATCGGCACCGGTGCCGCGATCGGCGCCGGAACGGTGGTGACAAAGGACGTGCCGCCCTTCGCGGTCGTCGTCGGCAATCCGGGCCGGGTGCTGCGCCTGCGGTTTCCCGATCCCATCGTGGAAGCGCTACAGCGCATCGCTTGGTGGGACTGGCCGCACGACCGACTGGGCCGCGCGATGGCCGACATCCGGAGCTTGGGCGCGGCCGAGTTCTGCGCCCGCTACGACCCCAACCGCTGACCCGGCTACATCAACTTTGTTCCGCCGAACACCTTGGCGAGCATGACGCACGTGCAGAACACCAGCACCATGCGGCCCCAAACGGGCAGCGCGCGAAAGCACGACACCAGAACGACCACCCAGAGCAGGGCGATGATGCCGCCGTGCAGGGATTGCGGCACGTGCAGCGAGTTGAGGAACGAGCGGATCACTCCGTGCAATGCCCCGAGCGCTGCCACGGCCCGATCGAGCGTTTGCCAAAGCGTCGATCCGAACGCGAGCACGGCGCGGGCAACGTCATCCATGCCCGAAGCAATATGGCACGGCACCGCCTGCGTCGAGCCAGCCCCGGATACCGCCTGCGCCCGAACTGCTTTATCTGTGCGCCACCTTCCGCCACGAGGCCCCGATGACCCGCAAGCTCGACGTCGCCATCCAGATGGACCCGATCGAAACCGTCAACATCGACGGCGACAGCACCTTCGCCCTCATGCTGGAAGCGCAGCGCCGCGGCCATGCGATGTGGCACTACGAGGTGCGCCACCTGTCGCTGCACGAAGGCAAGGAGGCGCCGGAAGGCCGCCGCACCGAGCGCCTGACCGCGACCGCCCGGCCGGTCACGGTGCAACGCGTGTCCGGCAACCACTACGCCTTCGGTCCGCCCGGGCGCCTCGACCTCGGCACCATGGACGTCGTGCTGATGCGGCAGGATCCACCCTTCGACATGGCCTACATCACCGCCACCCACATGCTGGAGCACATCCACCCCCGCACGCTGGTGGTCAACGACCCCAAGCACGTCCGCGATGCGCCGGAGAAGCTGCTCGTCACCCATTTCCCCGACCTGATGCCGCCGACCCTGATCACCTGGGACGCGGAGGCGATCCGCGCCTTCCGCGCCCAGTACGGGGACATCATCGTCAAGCCGCTATTCGGCAACGGCGGCGCCGGCGTGTTCCGCATCAAGCCCGACGACGAGAACCTGGCCTCGCTGCTCGAGATGCACTTCGCCCGCTCGCGCGAGCCGCTGATGATCCAGCGCTACGAGCCGGCGGTCCGGTTGGGCGACAAGCGCATCATCCTGATCGACGGCGAGCCGTTGGGCGCCATCAACCGTGTGCCGGCGGCAGGCGAGGCGCGCAGCAACATGCACGTGGGCGGCCGCCCGGAAGCCAGCGTGCTGACCGAGCGCGAGCGCGAGATCTGCCGCCGCATCGGCCCGCATCTGCGCGACCACGGTCTGATCTTCGTCGGCATCGACGTGATCGGCGACTATCTGACCGAGATCAACGTCACCTCACCGACTGGCCTGCAGGAAGTCGCCCGCTTCGACGGCGTCGATCTGTCGGCAGCCATTTGGGACAGCATCGAGCGCCGGGTGAATCGCCCGGCGGGGTAGCACGGGCATCCCTCCGGAGCTTCGGCCGCTTCCGAAGCACTCGGTCAGTCGCCGAAGCGGATCGCCTGTGCGCCCTCCAGCAACGTCAGCCGGCCGAGGGCGTGCAGGTTTTCCAGGCCCTCCGTGATGGAAAGGAAGTGGTTGCCCGCCAGCTGTCCGGCCTTGCTCGCGAACCGGCAGGGACCGTAGGCGACCAGGATCTCCGTCTCGCTGAGCGCTCCAGGCACGCCGCCGGGGTAAAGGATCACCTGTCCCGGCGCGGGAAAGCTCGTCGGGTCCTCGTATCCCACCCCGAACCGATGCTCACCCAGCGGGATCCAGCACGCCTCCCCGCTCCAACGCACGTGGATCAGCTTCTCCGAATAGGGCATGACCTGCTGGAACGCAGCGCAGGTCTGCGGCGACTTCCCCGCCTCGAACCGGGCCTTGAACCGGAACGGGCCGGCGGTGATCGAAATGTCGGACATGAACGCTCCCTGCGCTAACCGCTTCTGGACCCACGCACCGCCTCGCACGCCAGGCAGATCAACCAACCATCCCGCCCGGCTTCGTCGACCCAGGCATGGCCGACCAGGACGCATTCCGGCTTCGATGACCGCCGCCCCGGGCGCCGGCGCAGCACCTCGGCCCGGTCGAGCCGGACCCAGTGATGAGAGATGGGAATCCTGGCAGAGTCGCGCGGCGCTTCGGTCATGTTCGGTCTCGCATGGGTCGACCACCATGCCCGTTCGCATCCGAGTCGCGCGACCCCCGCCGCACGTCTCACGTCGGCTGATCGAGGCCCGCGTCGATCGCCGCCTGCAGCGCCGCCGGGTCGTCGATCACGTACGCCGCTTGCGTGCGGCGCAGCAAGCCGGCCTCCGTCAACCGCGACAGCTCGCGCGACACCGTCTCGCGCCTGGTGCCGATCCGGTCCGCCAACTCCTCCTGGATCGGCGGCGGGCTGACGCTCCGGCTTCCATCCTGACGCGGACGGCTGAGCCGCAGCAACTCGGCCGCCAACCGAAGGCGGATCGGCAATGCCGTCACCTCCAGCAACCGGCGGTTCAAGCCACGGATCCGCGCCGCCAACAGCCGCATCAGGCGGTGGCTGACGGCCGGCGACGCGAATACGGTGGCCAGGAACACGGCGGCAGGCACCACGCACAGCCGCGTCCGCACCAGCGCCTCGATCCGTGCCGAGCGCGGCGCATTGTCGATCGCCGACATCTCGCCCACCAAGTCGCCGGTGGCGAAGTCGCCCAGGATTTGGGTCCGCTTGCCGTCCGCGGTGCGCACGAGGACGCGGACGTTCCCCTGCAGGATGAGGAACACATCGGTCGTCTCGTCCTCGAACTCCGCAATGGTCTGGTCCGGCGCGGCATCGATCCAACGGACCTGGCCGGCCAGCTTGTCCAGCACGGCGCCGGGCGACCCGGCAAGGAAGCTGTGCCGGGCAAGCGATTGTGCCATCCCCGTCGCGGGCGTGATCATGACCCGACGATAGGGGCGGCGGCCGTGGATTCGCAATGCCAACGATGCCCCGTCCCGCAGGGTCCCGTTTCGGCATCGCCACGGTGTGAGCCAGCACACAGCGAATAAGCGGAAGCAAATCTAGGTTCTGCTCATGGCCAGCACGGTCGGTCGGGACAACGGGTCCAGCGGCTGCGGCGCATCGGCCATCAAGGCAGGAGAGCAATCATGGTCACGAAAATCACATTCGCCGCCGCCGTCATCGTCAGCCTGGCGTCCGGTCCGGTGTTCGCCGAGAGCGAAGGCAGCGGCAATCCGTTCCCGATGCCATCGCCCGGTCAGGTCACCCACGGCGCGGCCTTCGCCAACGACACCGGAAGCGACGCCTACCCGAGCCTGACGGGCAACGCTGCCGGCCGGTCCGGCTTGGCGCTCGTCGAGGCGGCGTCGAGCAACGAGGCGCTGATCCAGACGGTGAACTCGCAGCCGCGCGGTTTCGTCGCTGATCCGATGACGTTTGCCCGGACGCGCGCGGTTCCGCACCGCATCGCCGGCACCGAGCGGCCGGCGGGCTGATTGCCCGGCCGTCGAAGCGGGACCGGCGCCCCCCTGACCGGTTCCGCTTCGTTCGCCAGCCTGAGCCAGCCCACGAACCGAAAAACCCTCCTCGCGGTTGTCGGGGTCGGTTCGGTAGGATCGTCCTCGAAGCGGGCCCGCCAAGCGGCCCGCCGACCGAGGGAGATCCGTCCATGCGCTTCATGATCATCCGCCGCGCCGACGCCGCCACCGAGGCCGGCGTCATGCCCGGCGAAGCCCTGTTGTCCGCCATGGGCGCCTACAACCAAGCCATGATCGAGGCCGGCATCTTCCGGGCTGGCGAGGGTCTGCAGCCGACGACGAAGGGGGCCCGCATCAGCTTCAAATCTGGCGTGCCCACCGTGGCCGACGGCCCGTTCGATGATCCGAACAGCCTGATCGCCGGCTTCACCATCGTCGAGGTGGCCTCGCGTGCCGAGGCATTGGACTGGGTTCGCCGCTGGCCCGAACCCGATGTGGAGCTCGAATTGCGACAAGTCTTCGAGCTCGCCGACTTCGCGCCAAGCCCCGGCGAGACCCCCGATGGTTGGCGCGCCCGCGAGCAGGCGTTCCGCGACCGGCAAGCGAACTGAAGGGGGCCACGCCGATGCTGTATGCGATCCTCTGCTACCACGACGAGGCCGAAATCGGCGCCTGGACCCGCGCCGAGGACGAGGCCTGCATGGCCCGGCTTGCGGTCGTGCAGCAAGGCCTGGCACAGGCCGGCCGGCTCGGACCGGTGGCGCGGCTGCTGCCCACCACCGCCGCGACAACGCTGCGCAAGGGCCGCGAGGCCCTCGTGCTGGACGGCCCGTTCGCCGAAACCAAGGAGCAGCTGCTCGGCTTCTACATCGTCGACTGCGCCGACCTCGACGCCGCGGTGGCCACAGCGCGCGAGCTGGCCGCCGCCAACCCGGGCTCGGGCTGCTACGAGTTGCGGCCGGTCGGCTACTCCAACGGTGTAATCGTTGCCGCAGCGCCGTCCCAAGCCTGACATGACCGACCTGACACGGCCGGCCCCGACATGACCGGGGAGGCCTGGATCGCCGCAGCGCTGACCGCCGCCCGGCCGCAGGCAGTCGCCGCCCTGCTGCGCCGCTTCCGCGACCTCGACACCGCCGAGGAGGCGTTTCAGGAAGCCTGCTTGCGCGCGCTGCGCACCTGGCCCGTGAACGGACCGCCGCGCAACCCGGCTGCCTGGCTGATCATGGTCGGCCGGAACGCGGCCGTGGATCAGCGCCGCCGCCTCGGCCGTGAAGCTGCGCTGCCGGATGAGGCGGTGCTGTCGGACGTCGAGGACGCCGAAACGCCGATCGTGGAAACGCTCGACGGCACCGACTACCGCGACGACCTGCTGCGCCTGCTGTTCGTCTGCTGCCATCCCGACCTGCCGGCAACGCAGCAGATCGCCTTGGCGCTGCGCGTCGTGTCGGGCCTGTCCGTGCGGCAGATCGCCGCCGCTTTCCTTGTCGGCGAGGCGGCGATGGAGCAGCGCATCACCCGCGCCAAGGCCCGCGTTGCTGCCGCCGAGGTGCCGTTCGCCACCCCGGGCGCGTTGGAACGGGCCGAGCGCCTCGGTGCGGTAGCGGCCATGCTCTATTTGCTGTTCAACGAGGGCTACTCCGCCCGGGGCGGCGCCGCGACGCTGCCGTCGCCGCTCTGCAACGAGGCGATCCGGCTCGGCCGCTTGCTGCTGCGGCTGTTCCCGGCCGAACCCGAGATCATGGGCCTGCTCGCGCTGATGCTGTTGCAGCACGCGCGCGCCCCGGCACGGTTCGACGCGGCAGGCGACGTGGTGGTGCTCGACGACCAGGACCGCAGCTTGTGGGACCGGCACGCCATCGCCGAGGGCCTGGCGCTGATCGACAAGGCGCTGCGCCACCACCGGCCCGGCGCCTTCCAGATCCAGGCGGCGCTGGCCGGGCTGCACGCCAGGGCGGCAACGCCGGCCGACACCGATTGGGCGCAGATGGACGCGCTCTACGCGGCGCTCGAAACGCTGCAGCCCTCGCCCGTGGTTCGGCTCAACCGCGCCGTCGTCGTAGCCAAGCTGCGCGGCGCCGAGGCCGCGCTGTCGCTGATCGAGCCGCTCGCGCCCCGGCTGGCCGGCTACTACCCGTTCCACGGTGCCCGCGGCGCCTTTCTGCTGCAGACCGGCCGGGCCGCCGAGGCCCGGGTCGCGTTCGACCAGCCGTGGCGCTGGCCGGCAGCGTCGCCGAGGCCGGGCACATTCGCCGCCATCTCGACCGGCTGCTGCGGGACAGCGCAGCGAGGCCCGGACGAAATATTCGGAGAAAAACCCCAGGACGATGTCGGGCCGCCCCGGCCGGCCGCGTCTTAGGACGTAGCACCGGCGAGAAGGAGCAGACGAGATGGACAAGGTGACGCCCTGGCTGTGGTGCGACGGCAACGCCGAGGAGCTCGCCTCCTTCTATACGTCGCTGATTCCCGGCAGCGAGATCCTGGACGTCGCGCGTGCGCCGGCCGATTACCCGAGCGGCAAGGCCGGCAAGGTGCTGACCGTCACGTTCACGCTGGCGGGCCGGACCGTTTGCGCGCTGAACGGCGGCCCGCATTTCCGCTTCAACGAGGCGATCTCGTTCAAGATCGACTGCGAGGATCAGGCCGAGGTCGATCGCTACTGGGAGGCCTTGTCGGCGAACCCGCAGAACGAGCAATGCGGCTGGGTCAAGGACCGCTACGGGCTGTCCTGGCAGATCGTGCCGAAGGCGCTCGGCCGCCTGCTCGCCGACCCGGACCGCGACCGCGCCAAGCGGGTCATGCAGGCGATGCTCAAGATGAAGAAGCTCGACGTGGCCGCGCTCGAGGCGGCTTAGGCGAACGGACCCCGACAACCAGGACATGGGAGAACGCATGATGCAGACAACCAGGAACCCCGTCGTCAGCCGCGACGAATGGCTCGCCGCGCGCCGCGCGCTGCTGCTGCGCGAAAAGGAGGCGACCCGGCTGCGTGACCAGGTCAACGCCGCGCGCATGGCGCTGCCCTGGGTCCGGGTCGAGCCGGATTACGTCTTCGACACCGGGTCCGGACCGCAACGGCTCGCCGACCTGTTCGCCGGGCGCAGCCAGCTCATCGTCTACCACTTCATGCTCGGGCCGGATTGGAGCGCCGGTTGCCCCGGCTGCTCGTTCCTGGCCGACCACCTCGACGGCGCCTTGCCGCATTTGGAGCACCACGACGTCAGCCTGGTGGCGGTGTCCCGCGCGCCGCTGCCAAAGATCGCCGACTACAAGGCGCGGATGGGCTGGCGCTTTCCTTGGGTGTCGTCGTTCGGGACCTCGTTCAACTTCGACTTTGGGGTCTCGTTCACCAAGGAGCAACTGGGCGGCGACACCGTCGCCTACAACTATGTCGACACCCCCACCGCCCGCGCCCACGACGAGCTGCCTGGCCTGAGCGCCTTCTTCCGCGGCGACGATGGCGCCGTGTTCCACACCTACTCCTCCTATGCGCGTGGCCCGGAGGAGCTGATCGGCACGTTGATGATCCTCGACCGCGCGCCGCTCGGCCGCAACGAGACCACCATCATGGATTGGGTCCGCCGCCACGACGAATACGCGGACGCGCCGGCCAAGCCCTCCTGCTGCTCTGCATCGACGGCCGCATGAGCCGCATCCCCGATCGCTTGGAGGCCCGAGCACGCCATCCTGCGCCCTGACCGGCGGAGGGCGGCCTGACCACAACCGGCAACAACGGAGCAGACGCGTGTCGCAACATCACGGCCAGTTCGTTTGGTGCGAGCTGATGACGAAGGATCTGGAGGCCGCCGAGGCGTTCTACCGGGAGGCGGTCGGCTGGACCACCGCCGACGCCGGCGCCGCGCACGTCCGCTACACCATCCTGCACGCCGGCGGGGTGCCGATGGGCGGCATGGTGCAGATGCCGCCCGCCCTGGCAGACACGCGCACCGGCTGGATCGGCTACATCGGCGTGGATGACGTCGACGCCATGGCCGCGCGGGTCGCCGAAGCCGGCGGCGCCGTGCATCGCGGCCCCGATGACATCCCCGGCGTCGGCCGCTTCGCCGTCGCCGCCGACCCGCAGGGAGCCGCCTTCGTGCTGTTCACGCCGCTGCCCGGCGGACCGGGGCAACAGCCAGCCGGCGCGCAACCGGGCCGGGTGGGCTGGAACGAGCTTTATGCCCAGGACTGGCAGCCCGCCTTCGATTTCTACGCCGGCCTGTTCGGTTGGACCAAGGTGCAGGCGATCGACATGGGCGGCATGGGCACCTACCAAATCTTCGCCACGCCGGGCACGCCGCCCGGGCACATGTCGGGGGGCATGATGACCAAGCCGCCGATGGCAGCCGAGCCGGGCTGGCTCTACTACTTCAACGTGGACGGGTTGGACGCCGCGGTCGCCCGGGCCCAGGCCGCCGGCGGCACGCTGCTGCACGGGCCGCAGCAGGTGCCCGGCGGCTCCTGGATCGCCCAACTCACCGACCCGGAGGGCTCGAAGTTCGCAATGGTCGGCCCTACCCGCTGAAGCTCGGCCCGCTGAAGCTCGGCCCGCTTACGATCAGTTGGTGACGCTGCCGTTGTAGTAGGCCTGCACCGTCGCCCAGGCGACCGACCGCAGGTAGGACGCGAGGTCCGAGTCCAGCCCGGCCGTGTAGCTGCTCGCTTCCGGCGACCGGCCCCGGAGCGCCGCATAGGTGGTGGCCGCCGCCAAATAGGTGCCGGCCATCGTCGGATGCCGGTTGTCGGCCACGTAAAGCCGGACGCTCGGCCGTCCCTTCAGCGCCCGCGCAAAGGCGAGCCCCGCCGGGATCACCAGCGCGTTGTTGTCGTTGCCGGCCTGGGTGTAGGCCGTCGCCAGCGCCGCCGTCATCTCCGGCTTGTCGGCATAGGCCCAGGACATGAACAGGATCGGGATCGCCCCGTGCCGGCGCACGATGTCGGCGTCCTGCTTGACGGTTTTCACGAACACCGGCGCCAGGGTCGGATGGATCGGGCATTGGCTGCAATCCATCATCACCGCGGCGTCGTATTTCTTATCCGCCGTGTTGAAGACGATGTTGTTGCCCTCGTCGAACACGTAGGAGCCGACCGCATCCGGCCGGAAATAGCTCTCGACATCATGCCAATCGAGGCCGGAGCCGCCGATCGTCGCCATGGTCGACCGGTGCACCGCCTGCCCGAGCCCGCGCTCGAGCCCGGCGATATGCTGCGTGATGCCGTTATTGTAGTAGTAGAAGCTGTTCCCCACGAACAGGAACGTTTCCGGCCCCGACTGGCCCAGCGACTTCACGCTCGGCGCAACCTGCGCCTCGGCCCCGCCCGACCCCAGCAAGACCAGCGCGAGCAGGGTGGTTTTCACGGCAGGGTAGCGCATGGCCGGGCCTCGATCTCGGGTCGGAGAAAGCATGCCCGCTGCCCCCGCTTGCGACAAGGTTGCGGCACGAGACTTGCAGTCAATCGGCCGTCATCCGACAGGATCCACCCATGCACCGTCGTACCCTGCTCGCCACCGGCCTTGTCGCCAGCACCCTCGCCCGCCCGGCGTTGCTGCGGGCCGAGGCGACCACGACGCTGAAGATCATCCCGTACGCAGACCTCGCTTTGCTCGACCCGGCCGTGTCCGCCTTCATCACCCGCAACCACGTGCTGATGGTGTTCGACACCCTGTTCGCGGTGGACGAGGCCGGCACGGTGCAGCCGCAGATGCTGGACGCCTACACCACCAGCGAGGACGGGCTGCTGTGGACCCTGACGCTGCGCCCCGGCCTGCGCTTTCACGACGGCGCCCCCGTGCTCGCCCGCGACTGCGTCGCCAGCATTCGCCGCTGGTGGGTCAACGACGCGTTCGGCCAGGCATTGGCCGCCGCCACCGACGAACTCGCGGCACCCGACGACAAGACGATCCGCTTCCGCCTGAAGCGCCCGTTCCACCTGCTGCCCGACGCGCTCGCCCACCCCACCAATACGATGGCGGCGATCATGCCGGAGCGGCTGGCCAACACGCCCGCCACCACCCGCCTGGTGGAGATGGTCGGCAGCGGCCCGTTCCGATATCTGGCCAACGAGCGGGTCCCCGGCGCCCGCAACCACTATGCGAAGTTCGATGGCTACGTGCCGCGGGGAGGCACGCCGAGCTTCACCGCCGGGCCGCGCATTGCAAACTTCGACCGCGTCGAGTGGATCACCACCCCCGACCCGGCTACCCAGGTCTCGGCACTCAAGAACGGCGAGGTCGACTATGTCGAGCAGCCGCTCATGGACCTGGTCGGCTCGCTGCGCACCACGCGCGGGATCAAAGTCGAGGTGGTCGAGACCAAGGGCCTGATCGGCTTCCTCCGATTCAATTTCCTGTTCCCGCCATTCGACAACCCGGCGATCCGCCGGGTCGTGCTGAAGGCGGTGAACCAGCGCGAGTTCATGGAGGCGGTGGTCGGCGGCAATGCCCCGTTCGACAGCCAGTGCGGCATCTTCACCACCGGCACGTCGATGGCCAACGACGCCGGCATGGAGATGCTGAGCGGCACCCACAAGCTCGACGATCTCAAGCGCGAGCTGAAGGCGGCCGGGTACGCCGGCGAGAAGATCACCTACCTCGAGCCGACCGATGTGCCGCGCATCAACGCTATTGCCGAGGTCGGCGCCGACATGCTGCGCAAGATCGGCATGAACGTGGACGTCATCGCCACCGATTGGGGCACCACGGTCCAGCGCAGCGTCAGCCGGCAGCCGCCGGACAAGGGCGGCTGGCACATGTTCGCCGCTTTCTCCGGCGGCATCGACATGGCGTCGCTCGGCACGCACCAGCTTGCCCGCGGCAACGGCGCAGGGCGCCTATAACGGCTGGCCCGACCTGCCGAAGCTCGAGACGATCCGCGACCAGTGGCTCGCCGCCCCCGATCAGGCCGCGCAGCAAGGCTTGGCCCGCGAGTTCCAGGCTCAGGCGATGCAGGACGTGCCATACCTGCCGCTGGGCTCCTACCAGCAGCCGGTCGCCTACAAGTCCAACCTCACCGACGTGCCGAAGGGCCTCGTGCTGTTCACTGGGGTCCGGCGTACTTGACGGTTGCCGGCTGAAGCGGCGCGGTCGCCCGCGCGCCCTCGACTTCGCGCGCCCGGCCGCCGCCCGCCATGAACTCCGCGAGGTGCGGCCGCACCTCGAGCTGCAGCCGATGCAGCGCGTGGGTCGCCGCCACCAGCCGGCCCCGGCGGCGGAGCAGGGCGTCGCCGAACTCGATCATCCGCAGGTTCGGCCAGGCTTTCTCGCGGATGCCGTGCACCATCGCCAGCACCTCCGTCTCGGGCCGGTCCGGCATCGCCTGCGCCAGGATCATCACCATGGCCGCGGTCGAGCGCGAGATTCCGGCAATGCAATGCACCAGCAGATGCGCCGCCCCCGACGGTTCGGCCACCACCTTGCGGCCGAACGCCAGCAAGGCAACGGCGTCCTCGGGCGTCGGCGCAACCAGGCCTTTGGTCTCCTCGACGATGTCGTGGAACCGCAGCTCCAGCTTGTCGTGCTCGCCGAAGGTGCCGAACGCTTCCGGCACCGGATGGTCGGGATCGAGGATCGACAGCACGTGGCTTGCGCGGGTCTCACAGTGCCCGGCCAACTCCTCGACCCCGCAGACGGTGATGCCGAAGGGCGGTGCGATGCTGCTCATGGTGGTCCTGCCCGCGCGTGATCCGGCAACCTTCTACACCGGACCGCGCCGCTCCCCCAGTCCCTCAATCCGGCGCGCCATCCCGCTCCACCCGCGCCAGCAGGCAGCCGGGCCGGGCCGTGTGCACGTTCACGAACGACGTCCGCCGGTCGGCGAGCGCCCGCAGCAGCGGCGCCTTTGCCACCGCCCCGTCGCACACGTCGCCGAGCTCGTAGATGCATTGCTCGGCGCTGTCATAGGCCCGCACCGAGACGAGGCTGTTCCGCTCCACGATCTCGGCCACGACGCCGGCCGCTTCGAACCGCTCGCACTGCCGCTCATGAACGAAGATCGGGCTCGGGGTCCAGTAGATCCCCTTCGGCCCCGGCAGGTTGTAGGAACCCAGCAGCATGGTCTCGCCGGGCTGTCCCAGCCGCAGGCAATGCCGGCACGGGAACCCGCCGGCTTCGGTCGCCTCCATCCGGCGCAGCCGGTTGCCGTTGTCGTCCACGCCGGTCGCGCGGAAGCGCTCGGCGGTTTCGGTCGGGATCGGAATGCAGCGGAACGCGGTCATGGCAACCTCCTCGGTTGCCGACACCCTGCCGGCCGGGCCAGCGCGGCGCCTTCCGTTCCTTGCGCCGGCTACATGCCCAGATAGGCCCGCCGCACCTCCGCGTCGCCGGCGATCTGCGCGGCCGGGCCTTCCATGACGATGCGCCCGGTCTGCAGCACATAGGCGCGGTCCGCCAACTCCAGCGCTTCCGCCAAACGCTGCTCCACCAGCAGCACCGTCGTGCCGAGCGCCCGGATGCGGCCGACCGCGGCCAGGATGTCGTCCACCAGCTTCGGCGCGATCCCCTGGCTCGGCTCGTCCAGCATCAGCAGTTTCGGCTGCGTCATCAGCGCCCGGCCGATCGACAGCATCTGCTGCTCGCCGCCCGACAGCGTCTCGGCCCGTTGCGGCAGCCGCTCCTGCAGGCGGGGGAACAAGCTGAACACCAGCTCCAAGGGCTTGAACCGGTCGGGATCGCCGCGCCTTGCATAAGCGCCGAGCCGCAGATTGTGCTCCACGCTGAGCCGCGGGAACAGCCGCCGCCCTTCCGGCACCAGGCCGATCCCCGCGCGGGTGATCAGGTGCGGCGCCATCCGCGTCATCGCCGTGCCGGCAAACCGGATTTCTCCATGCGTTGCGACCTGACCCGAGATCGCCCGCAGCAGCGTGCTCTTGCCCGCCCCGTTCGCTCCCACCACGGCGACGATCTCGCCCGGGTGCACCACGAGGTTCACCCCGGTCAAGGCCGCCAGCCCGCGATAGCTCGCGGACACGTTCTCCAGCGTGAGCAGCGCGTCAGGCAACGTACCGGTCCCCGAGATACGCCCGGATCACCTCGGGGTGCCGCACCACCTCGGCCGGGCGACCCCTGCATCAGCACCCGCCCGAGATTGAGCACCACCGCCCGGTCCACCAGCGGCAGCACGATCTCCATCACGTGCTCCACCATCAGCACCGTGATTCCCTGGTCCCGCACCGCCCGCACCAAGGCCACCCCGGCCGCTGCTTCGGTCGGCGTGAGGCCGGTCAGCATCTCGTCGAGCAACAGCACGCGCGGCCGGGTCGCGAGCGCCCGGGCGATCTCGAGCCGGCGCTTCTCCGGCGGCGTGAGCTGATGCGCCGGCGCGTCCACCCGCGCCTCGAGGCCACAGAACGTCAGCACCTCGTCGGCCACCCGCATCGCCGCCCGGGCGCCGCCCGGCCGGGCGAAGGCGCCGACCATGACGTTCTCCAGCACCGTCATGCTGTCGAAGCTGCGCACCACCTGGAACGTCCGGGCGATGCCGGCCCTGGCGCAGGCCACCGGCCCCATGCCGCTGACCCGGCGTCCGGCCAGGCGCACCTCGCCGCGGTCGGGCGACACCTCGCCGCCGATCGAGTTGAACAGGCTCGTCTTGCCGGCGCCGTTGGGGCCGATCAGGCCGAGGATTTCGCCTTCGGCAACCGAGAATGACACGTCGACGTTGGCCGCGACGCCGCCGAAGGTTTTCGTCACGCCATCGACCTCTAGGAAGGCGCTCAAGTGCCGGGCTCTGCCCGGACCCGCAAAGGGGCACGGCCCCTTTGATCCCGCAGACTGAAGAGGCTGACTAGGCCGGCGGGGCGGGCCAGGGCTACGAGCACGATCAGGCCGCCGTAGATCATCAGGTCCACGCCCTGGCCGCTGCCGCCCAGGTAACTGCGGGTCAGCTCGGACAGCGGGATCAGCAAGGCGGCACCCAGCAACGGCCCCCACAAAGTGCCGACGCCACCCAGCACCGCCGGCAACGCGATCAGGATGCTGAGTTGGCCGGACAGGATGCTGTCCGGGTCGATGTAGCCGACATATTGCGCGTAGATTGCCCCGCCCATGCCGGTCAGCCCGCCGCTGATGGCGGCCGCCGCCATCTTCGACGGGAAAACCCGCACGCCCAGCGACCGCGCCGCCACCACATCGTCCCGCACCGCTCGCCAGGCATACCCCCAACGGCTGCCCTCCACGGCCCAGGCCACGATCCAGGTCAACGCCACGAACGCCAGCGCCAAGTAATGGAACGGCAGCTTGCTGGTGCGGAACTGCAGCTCGAGCAGGCTCTCGCCATGGAACGGCACGTAAAGGCCGGTCGCGGCGCCGACGAACTCCCAGTTCAGGAACAGCAGATAGCCGACCTCGCCCACCACCACGGTCGCGATAGCGTAATAGTGCCCGCTCAGCCGGAAGCACGGCCACCCCACCAGCAGCGCGCACAGCCCGGCCGCCGCGCCGCCCGCGAACATGCCCAGGCTCGGCGGCACGCCCGCGTTGAGGAACAGCATCGTCGAGACGTAGGCGCCGATGCCCAGGTAAAGCGAATGGCCCAGCGAGATCTGCCCGCAATAGCCGCCGAGCACGTTCCACGCCTGGCTCAAGCCGGCGAACAGCAGGGTGATGATGATCAGGTTCTGCGCATAAACGTCGCGGATCGGCAGCGGCAGCAGCGCCAAGGCAATCAGCACGATGACGCCGGTGACCACCTCGCGCCGGCGGCCGCGCACGATGGAGTTCATGCCGTCATATCTTCCCGAACAATCCGCGCGGCCGCACCATCAGCACCGCCAGGTAGACGGCGAACATCCCCACCTGCTTCAGGCTCGGCTCCAGCACGAGCGCGGTGATCGCCTCGACCTCGCCGATCACGATGCCCGCCACCAGCGCGCCCAGGATCGAGCCGAAGCCGCCCAGCGCGACCGTCACGTAGGCGATGATGGCGAAGTTGGCGCCGACCGTCGGCGAGACGTAATAGAACGCGATCAGCATCACCCCTGCGACGCCGACGGTCGCGACCCCCAGCCCCCAGCCGAGCGCGAATATGCGGTCCCGGTCGATGCCGATCAGCGCCACCGCATCGCGGTCCTCACGCGTCGCTTCCAGCGCCCGGCCGAACTCGGTGCGCCCGACGAGCAGCAGCCCGGCGAACGCCACGAGGCACACGATGCTCGCCGCCAGCTGCGGCAGCGGCACGTAGACGCCGAGCAGGTTCGCCGTCTTGCCGGTGAACCAAGTGCCGGAGATGCTCTTGAAATCGCCGCCGAACGCGAACTGCGCCGCGCCGCGGATGAAGATCGCAAGCCCGAAGGTCGCGAAAATCTGCACCATCCCGCGGTTGAAGCGCACCCCGAGCGCGCGGGCGATAATCCCCCGGTAGACGCCCCAGCCGAGCGCGAACATCACCACGCAGACGATCGGCAGTTGCAGCAGCGGGTCGAGCCCGGTGAGCCCGAACAGCACGACGGCCGCGTACATCGCCAGCATCAGCATCTCACCATGGGCGAAGTTAACGACGTCCATCAGCCCGAAGATCAGGCTCAGCCCGGCCGCCACCAGCGCATAGATGAGGCCCATCAGCAATCCGCTGACGAGCGCCTGGGCCACCTGTTCAGCCACGCGGGTGTGCCCAGACCCTTTTGTCATGGTCGGACTTGATCCGACCACCCACGCGCTGCAAGCGCATCGGACGGTCCGAATGGTGCGCGGGACCACCCGATGCCCCCGTCACAGGCTGGCGGAGCGGCACCCCGTGGATGGCCGGGTCAAGCCCGACCATGACAGAAGGGGAGCGCACAGCCGCCTTACCCCGCAACCCCGAACCCGCCGCCGCCCGGGGTCTCGATGACGAACACGTCGCCGGGGAACAACTCCGCCCGGTCCCGCCCGCCCATGACCGTCACCGTGCCGTCCGCGCGCTCGACGTATTGCCGCCCCGCCGCTCCATCCGCGCCGCCTTCGAGGCCGAACGGCGGCACGTCGCGCCGGCTCGCCACCACCACCATCGTCATCGGCTCGGCAAACCGGATCCGCCGCACCGAGCCGTCGCCGCCACGATGCGCGCCGGCGCCGCCGGAGCCGCGGCGGATGGAGAACTCCTCCAGCCGCACCGGGTAGCGCAGCTCGAACACTTCCGGATCGGTCATGCGCGTGTTGGTCATGTGGGTCTGGATCGCGCTGGCGCCGTCGGCGTCCGGGCCGGCGCCCATGCCGCCGCAGATCGTCTCGTAGTATTGCCGGGTCGCGTCGCCGAATACGACGTTGTTCATCGTCGCCTGGCTGCAGGCGAGGCGCCCCAGCGCCCCGAACAGCGCATTGCACGTCGCCTGGCTCACTTCGGTGTTGCCCGCAACCACCGCGGCGCCCGGCTCCGGGCTGAGGAAGGTGCCGCGCGGGATCACGATGCGGATGGGCTTCAGGCAGCCGTCATTGAGCGGAATATCCTCGCCGACCAGGCAGCGGAACACGTAGAGCACCACCGCCCGCGTCACCGCAGGCGGCGCGTTGAAATTGCCTGGGGATTGCGGCCCGGTGCCGGTGAAATCGACCGTCGCCGTCCGGCTCGCCCGGTCCACCGTCACCTGCACGCACAGCGGCACGCCGTCGTCCATCACATAGCGGAAAGCGCCATCGCCGATCCTGTCGAGCACCCGGCGCACGCCCTCCTCGGCATTGTCCATCACGTGACGCATGTAGGCCTGCACCGTGGTCCAGCCGAACTGATGCACGACGCGGGCCAGTTCCTCCACGCCACGCTGGTTGGCCGCCACCTGCGCCTTGATGTCGGCCACGTTCACGTCCGGGCTGCGCGCCGGATACTTCGCCCCGGCCAGCAACGCCCTGAACTCGTCCTCCCGGAAGTGCCCGGCGTCGACGAGCAGGAAATCGTCGATCACCACGCCTTCGTCCTCGAGCGTGCGGCTGTCGGGCGGCGTGCTCCCGGGGGTCAGGCCGCCGATGTCGGCGTGATGGCCGCGGCTGCCGACGAAGAACTGGATCGCACGGCCATCGTCGTCGAACACCGGAGTGATGACGGTGACGTCCGGCAAATGCGTGCCACCGTTGAACGGGTTGTTCAACGCCACGACGTCGCCGGGCCGCAGGCTGGTGCCCCGGCTTCGGATCACCGTGCGCACGCTCTCGCCCATGGCGCCGAGGTGCACCGGGACATGCGGCGCGTTGGCCACCAGCCCGCCCTCGGCGTCGAAGATGGCGCAGGAGAAATCCAGCCGTTCCTTGATGTTGACGCTGAGCGACGTGTTCTGCAGCACGGCGCCGGTCTGCTCGGCGACGTTCATGAACAGGTTGTTGAACAGCTCCAGCAGCACCGGATCGGGCCGTTCCGACCCGGCCACCGCCTGGTTCGGCCGCGGCGCCGTCCGCTGCAGGATCATGTGGTCGCGCGCCGTTATCTCTGCCCCCCAGCCGGGCTCGATCACCGTCGTCGCGTTCGCTTCCCGCACCAGCGCCGGTCCGGCGATCCGGTCCCCGGCCCGCAGCGCGGTGCGCTCGAACACCGGGGTGCGGTGCTCGCCGCCGCCGCTCCACATCGGCACGTGGTCGATCGGCTCGAGCGCCTCGCCGGTTCGCGCCGCCAGCTCCGGCTCGGTGATGGGCTCGCCCGGCGCCACCGCCTCGACCGCGACCAACTCAGCCACCAGCGGCCGCTCGGGGGTCGCGAACCCGAACCGCGCCCGGTGCGCCGCGGTGAACGCCGCCAGCGTCTCGGCGTGCTCGGTGAGCGGCACCGGCAGCGCCGCCTCGGTGCCGGCGTAGCGCAGATGCACCGTGCGCCGCACCTCGACCCGCTCCGGCGCAGCACCCTGCTCCACCAGCCCGGCGCGTGCCGCCTCGCTCAGCTCGTCGGCGACACGGTGCAAGTCGGCGACGGCGTCGGGCTCGAACGGGCGCTCGACCGCCTGTTCACGCAGCAGGATCTGGTCGGCGAGGCCCATCCCGTAGGCGGACAGCACGCCGGCATAGGGGTGGATGAACACCGTCTCCATGCCGAGCTCGTCCGCCACCAGACAGGCATGCTGGCCGCCGGCGCCGCCGAAGCATTGCAGCGCGAAGCGGGCCGGGTCGTGGCCTTTCTGCACGCTGACCTGCTTGATGGCGTTGGCCATGTTCGCGACCGCGACGCGGAGGAACCCCTCGGCCGCCGCGCGCGGGTCGTCCACACCCATGCGCTGCGCCAGCGCGGCGAACTGCTCGCGCACGGTCCCGGCGTCGAGCGTCTGGTCGGCGTCCGGTCCGAAGATCGCCGGGAAATGCGCCGGCTGCACCTTGCCGACGCACACATTGGCGTCCGTCACCGTCAGCGGGCCGCCGCCTCGGTAGCAGGCGGGGCCCGGGTTGGCGCCGGCGCTATCCGGCCCGACCCGCACCCGGCTGCCGTCGTAATGCAGGATGCTGCCGCCGCCGGCCGCCACCGTGTTGATCGCCATCATCGGCGCCCGCATCCGCACGCCGGCGACCGCGGTCTCGAACGTCCGCTCGAACGCGCCGTCGTAAAGTGCCACGTCGGTCGAGGTGCCGCCCATGTCGAAGCCGATGATCCGCTCGAACCCCGCCATCCCGGCCGTGCGCGCGGCGCCGACGATGCCGCCGGCCGGGCCGGACAGGATCGCGTCCTTGCCGCCGAACCGCGTCGCTTCCGCAAGGCCCCCGTTCGACTGCATGAAGAACAGCCGCACGCCCTCTTGCCCGGCCGGGGCCAGCTCGCCGGCCACCTGCGCCACGTAGCGGCGCAGGATCGGCGACAGATAGGCGTCCACCACGGTGGTGTCGCCGCGCGGAACCAGACGCAGCAATGGGCTTACCGCGTGGCTTGCCGAAACCTGCTCGAACCCGGCCTCACGCGCCAGCTCGGCCAGGCGCGCCTCCATCGCCGGGTGTTTCCAGGCGTGGATCAGCGCGATCGCGCAGGCCTTGACCCCGTCCGCCACCGCCGCGGCGAAAACCTTGCGGGCGCCGTCCTCGTCGAGCGGCTCGACCTCGTCGCCGTCAACGCCGACCCGCCCGCCAACCTCGGCCACCCGCTCGTACAACAAGGTCGGCAGCACCACCGCGAGGTCGAACAGGCGCGGCCTGGCCTGATTGCCGATCCGCAGCAGGTCGGCGAAGCCCCGGTTCATCACCAGCAGCGTCCGCTCCCCCTTGCGCTCCAGCAGCGCGTTGGTGGCGACCGTGGTGCCCATCTTCACGTGCTCCACCAAACCGGGCGGGATCGGCTGCTCCGGCCCGAGCCGCAGCACTTGGCGGATGCCGGCGATCGCCGCGTCCCGATAACGGCCCGGGTTCTCGCTCAGCAGCTTATGGGTGGAGAGCGCCCCGTCCGGCGCCCGTGCGACGATGTCGGTGAACGTGCCGCCGCGGTCGATCCAGAACTGCCACCCGCTCAAAGCGTCCGCTCCGCGCAAGCAAAGCCGGTCCCGAGCGCAACTTTATCCGGCATGATCGACCTCCAAACTGGCGCATTCAAAGCCGGGCAACTCTCGACCAGGGCCGCCGGACTGGCAAATGCGCGGGCCCAGGCCGGGCATGGCGCTTGCCTGTGGTCGCAGCGCTCGCGTAACCTCCCTCACGCGTCGCGCGAAAAGGCAAGTCACCGGACTCGATTGTTCCGTATTCCGCAACCTCCTCATCCGTGACACGTTGGCCACAGCATGTTGTCCCGCTCGTGGGGGGCGATGGGCCGAAACCCTTTTGGGAGAGAATCCAAATGAAGCTTACCGCTCTAGCCGCCGCAGCAGCCCTGGTCATCGGCGCCGCCGCTCCGGCCCTTGCGCAGACGTCGCGGGCGCCAACCGACACCGGCAACATGGCTTACCCGGCACCGTTGCCGCAGGGCAACATCGGCACCACCACGGTGCCGCGGCGCGGCACGCCCGATACCGGCAACATGGCCTACCCGTCGCCGCAGCCGCAGGGCAACGTCGGCAGCACCGCGTCGACAGCGCGCCGCCCGACGGATACCGGCAACATGGCTTATCCGGCCCCCGTACCGCAGGGCAACCTCGGAGCCACGACCAAGAAATAACGCCACCCACGTGGCGGCACTATCGGGGCGTGGCCGCGTCGGCCGCGCCCTTTGTGCGTTCTGGCCCAGGGTCCCGCTCCCGACGATGGCCGCGACCGGGCAGAGCGCCACCGCATGCTGAAGATCATCAGCTGGAACCTGCTGCGGCTGGTCGGCGCTTCGCTCGACGACGTCATCCACCTGGTGCGTCACGAACATCCCGACCTGCTCATGATGCAGGAGGCGACGCCGCGCATCGACGAGCTGCCCAAGATCCTCGGCGGCAGCTACGAGCGCGTGCTGCAGCCCGGCCGCATCCACGGCCTCGCTTATTGGAGCCCGGCCGCGCTCCCAACCGCCCATATCGTCGACTTGCAGCCCGGCGCCATGTATCAGCGCGTGTCACAGATCATCGACGTCGGCCCGTTCTCGGTGGCCAACGTGCACCTGTCGCATGGTCAGGTGCTGAACCGCCGGCAGCTCCGCCGTGTCGCCCGGCATCTGCCGCAGCGGGCCGCCGTGCTCGGCGATTACAACCTGGTCGGCCCCTGCTTGCTGCCGGGTTTCCGCGACGTCGGCCCGCGTGAGCCCACCCATCGAGCCGCCGACGTCTGGCCGCTGCGGCTCGACCGCTGCCTGGTCCGCGGCCTGGTGTGCGGCGCGGTGCAGGCGCTGCATTTCAGCTCGTCCGACCATCGCCCGATCGTGGTGCGGCTCGGAACCGCCGAAATGCGCCTCGCCGGGATGGCGAGTCCCGGCCGGCGTCGTGGCAGTCAGTCGATCAGGGACTGGTATACCAAGTCACGGAACGCGAAGCGGTAATAGATCCGCGCACCCGGCGCCTGGATCAGCATGATTGGCACCAGCTTCTCCTTTGGATCGACCCAGAACGCCGTCCCCGCGGCGCCGCCCCAGTTGTACTCTCCTATGCTGCCCGGATAGCTCGCCATGCCGGGCTGCGTACGCACCGCGACCGTCAGGCCGAAGCCATAGCCGGGTCCCGGTGCGAAGTTGGGCCCCTGCGACAAGGCCGGGCCGAGATGGTCCGATGCCATGAACTCGACCGTCTTGCGCGACAGCAGCCGCACCCCGTTGCCCTCGCCGCCATTGGCCAGCATGAGCGCGAACCGCATGTAGTCGGGCCCGGTGGACAGCAAGCCTTCGCCGCCGCCGAGAAAGATGCGCGGCTGGGTCACGTCCGTCAGCTTCGCCGTCTGGTGCGTTTCGGGGTCGGGCCCCGGCTGCGCCACCCGGTCGAGCTTATCCTTCGGCACGTTGAAGAAGGTGTCGGTCATGCCGAGCGGCCCGAAAATCCGCTCCTGCATGAAGGCGTCGGCGCGCTGGCCCGACACCGCCTCCACCAATGCCAGCAGCACGTCGATCGAGCGGCCGTATTCCCAACTCGTCCCCGGCTGGAACATCAGCGGCAGCTTGCCGAGCTCTTCCACCACCTGCTGGTCGGTCAGTCGCTGCGCGAGCGGCTGGGCGCCGCCGAGCTGGATGCCGAGCCCCGCCTTGGTCATCGCCTGCTCCGCCGCCGACGGCCCGGCGCCGTAGGTGATGCCCGAAGTGTGCCGCAGCAGGTCCTGGATGGTGATCTCGCGCTCGGCCGGCACCGTCTTGTTGGTCCGGCGCCCTTGCGCGTCCACCGACTCCACCATCACCTTCATGTCCTTCAGCGCCGGCAGGTAGCGCGACACCGGGTCCGATAGCCGGAACTTGCCTTCCTCCATCAGCATCAGCACCGCGACACCGGTGATCGGCTTGGTCATGGAGTACATGCGGAAGATGCTGTCCATCCGCATCGGCGCGCCGGTCTCCGGGTCGAGCACCCCGAACGCCTGCTGGTAGACGATGCGTCCGTCGCGGGCGATCATCACCACCGCGCCCGGGATGCGTTTGGCGTCGGTGTCCGCCTTGAACAGCGAGGTGATGCGGTCCAGCCGCGCCATGCCGAACTCGGCCGGTGACCCGGTCGGCAGGTCGGCGGCGAACACGCCGCTGCTCAGCAGCAGCCAGGCGCTTCCCGCCAGCAACATCCGTTTCATGCCCGCTCGCTCCCCATTCGCCGGCGCGCCGCGGTTCATTCCGCGGTCACGTCACGGTTTACGCTAGTCGGCAGCGTGCTGGGCATCAAGCCATCCGCGAACTCGCTTCCACCGCACGTGTCCGGCGCCGCTCAGCGCCCCGCCCAGGCCGGCGCCCGCTTGTTCAGGAACGCGTCCATGCCCTCGCGGAAGTCGGCGCTTTGATAGCACATCAGGATCAGCGCCTCGTCTTCCGCCACCGGTCCACGCAGCTGCCGCAACTGCGCCTTGGTGGCTTGCAAGGTCAGCGGCGCGTTCGCCCCGATTTGCCGCGCCAACTCGCCCGCGCGCGCCTGCAGCGACGGGTGGTCGGGCAGCACCTCGGACACCAGGCCGATCGCTTGCGCCTCGGCGACGTCCAGCAGCCGCGCCGTGAAGATGATCTCCTTCAGGCGCGCGGCCCCGATGGTCGCGGAAAGCCGCGCCAGGTTGGCCTTGCTGAGGCAATTGCCCAGCGTCTTAGCGATCGGAAAGCCGAATCGCGCCCCGACCGCGGCGATCCGCAAGTCGCAGCACGCGGCGATCCCGGCACCGCCGCCGGTGCAAGCGCCGGCGATCGCCGCGATCGTCGGCTTGCGGCAACTCTCGAGCTCCGTCAGCACCTCGTCGATGCGCCGTTCATAGCCGATCGCGTCGGCGGCGGTCGTGAACGAGCGGAATTGTCCGATGTCGGTGCCGGCGGCGAAGGCGCGGTCTCCGGCGCCGGTCAGCACCACCGCCCTCACCGCCGGGTCGGCATCGGCGGCACGGATCGCCTCCACCAATCCTGCATACATCGCCCAGGTCAGTGCATTACGCGCCTGCGGCCGATTGAAGGTCACCGTGCCCACGCCGTCCTCGACGGCATACAGCAGCTCGTCCATGGGATGCCCTCGTCATTGTCCGGCAGCGACGATGCCTCGCTCGACCGCGGACGCCAAGGTGCCGGCAAACGCGGGCGGCAAGCCACCGTGAGACAGCCGTTTGCCACCGCAAGCCACCGCAGAAGTCCGGCGCCATGCTCCGGGCAAAGTTCTGCTTGCTCTTGTTGTCGTTAATACCACCGAAACATGCGGCAGCATTGCGTCCTGTTTGGGGCCATTACGAGGCGAGATTGAAATCTCGCCGTTGTGACCCAACTTACCCAGCATCTCACCGTTTATACATCGTGAAAAACGAGCAACATCCCATGGCTGCCGCGTCTCGATCGCCCCGCCTCGCCGCCCTGCTGCTGGTCGCCGTGCTCTCGGCCTGCGCCCGCGCGCCCACCCCGGGCGTAAGTCCGGACCTGCTCGAAGCCCGCGCCAGCGCCGACCCGGCCCGCGCGCTCGACCTCATGCGCCAGCAGGGCGAGCGCTTCGCCGGCGTGCCCTTCCTGCCCGGCAACCGCGTCAAGCTGCTGGTCGACGGCCCCGCCTCGTTCGCCGCGCTGGCCGACGCTATCCGCTCGGCCCGCACCCGTATCGACATGGAAAGCTACGAGTTCGACGAGAAGGCCGGCGGGCAGTTCGCCGACCTGCTGATCGCCGCCCGCGCCCGCGGCGTTGAGGTCAACCTGATCTACGACGCGTGGGGCGCCAAGGATACGCCGGGCGCTGTGTTCGACCGACTGCGTGCCGGCGGCGTGCGCGTGCTCGAGTTCAACCCGCTGCACCCGAACGATCGCGTCCCGGTCAGCATCAACAAGCGCGACCACCGTAAGCAGCTCTGCATCGACGGCCGCCTGGTCGTCACCGGCGGAGTCAACATCAGCGCCGTGTACCGAGAACGCCCCCAAGGCCGGCAACACCGACCCCGAGCAGCAGGCCTGGCGCGACACCGACGTGCTGATCGAAGGCCCCGTGGTTGCTCAGTTCGAGCGCTATTTCATGGAAACCTGGCGGTCGCAGAACGGCCCGGCCCTGGCCGACCCGCCGCCGACGCCCCAGACCAAGCTGGGCGACACCACCATTCAGGCGATCGACGGCTCGCCCGACAGCGACCAGCCGCTGATCTACCGCACCCTGCTTGCCGCCATCACACTGTCGCAGAAGTCGATCCACCTCACGACCGGCTTCTTCGTGCCCACGCCCGACACGTCGGACGCGCTGATCGCCGCCGCCCGGCGCGGGGTCGACGTGCAAATCGTGGTGCCCCGGCTCAGCGACAGCGACGCCGCGGTCGCCGCCGGGCGCGCCAAGTACGGAGACCTGCTCGAGGCCGGCGTGGTGATCCATGAACGGCTCGACCGTGTGCTGCACGCGAAGACCGCGGTGATCGACGGCGCCTGGACGGCGGTCGGCTCGTCCAACCTCGACTGGCGCAGCACGGTTTGGAACAACGAGATCGACGCCATCATCCTGAGCCAGGATTTCGGCGCCCAGATGGAGGCGATGTTCAAGGGCGACGTCGCCAAGTCACGCACCATCACCCTCGAGAACTGGCGCCGCCGCGGTATCGGCGAACGGTTCCGGGAGATCAAGGCGAAGCTGGTGGAGGAACTCCTGTAACGCGCCGCTACTTGGCGGTGCCGGCGCGCACCTCGGGCGGGGGCACCGTGAGCGGTCCGGCTTCCTTGCGCACGTCGCGCCCGGGATTGTCGCCGAAATACAACCCGCTGCAGCCGGCTAAGCCGCACAGGGCGGCAACGGCCAGCAGATCGACCATCCAGCCGGAACACCGGTTCATCGCGGCAAGCTCCCGGATGGCTGGATGCCCGCGTTGGAGGCGGCGTTCTGCAGCAGGATCCGCTTCGCGCCGCTGACGCCCGGGTGGTAGTCGGCGCCGCATCCGCTCAACGTGACCAGGGCGAGCAAGGCGGCGACGATGGTGGCAGGCGACACGCTCAAGCTCCGGTTGACCCTTGCCTGACGTCTCCCACCGCCCGCCGGCTTTGGCAAGCGGCGGTC
Source organism: uncultured Alphaproteobacteria bacterium (assembly GCA_963792675.1). Classification (GTDB taxonomy): domain Bacteria; phylum Pseudomonadota; class Alphaproteobacteria; order Acetobacterales; family Acetobacteraceae; genus JBBROS01. The sequence continues at coordinate 520,994 of CAWBWT010000002.1, read as the reverse complement.
CGGGTCAGCCCGCAGCGGATCCCGAGGTCCGCAGCAGTCTGCCGAACTGCTGCGGGCGGGTGCTTGGCGCGGTCGCGTTCTTGACCGGCACGTCCGTCACCGGGCAGTTCGCTTCGGGGCCTCGCCGGGGCGGAGTTGCCAACGGCGTCAGCATCGAACCGGCCGTGGCAAGCGCGCCACAGGCGGCCAGCAGCAAGAACGCCGGCACGTCGCCTACGCCGTCGGCCACGTGTCCCGCCAGCAAGGTGCTCAACGTGGCGCCCGCAGCCGAGGCGAGCCCGAACACGCCGATGCACAGGTTGAACCGCCCCGTCCCTTGCATGAGCTTCGCCGCCAGCAGCGGCATCACGACGCCGAACGCCGCCGCGCTCAGCCCGTCGAGCGATTGCACGGCGACGAACGCGACCGGGTTGCTGCCGGTGATCGCGAACAGCACGGCGCGCACCGGCACGGCGGCAAAGCCGAGCACCAGGATCAGCCGCAAGTGACGCCGGTCGGCGACCCGTCCGACCCACGGCGAGGCTACCGCTACGAGGCCTTGGGGCAGCACGATGCAGGCGGCGATGTAGAGGTTGGCGACACTGCCGACCGAGCGGGTGACGTTGCTGGCTGCCAGCGGCAGCAGCGCCGCGCTCGAGAGCTGGAACAGCGCCGCGCACGCGGCGAACGCCAGCACCCGGCCATCGGTCAGGACGGCGGTGACGTCGCGGCGCAGCCGATGCGGCGCCGCGGCGCTTGCGGCGGGAGCCACGACGGCCAGGTCTTGGCGCCGAATCGCCCGCAAGGACAGCAGCGCCGGCACGATCAACGCCGCGCTCAGCCAGAACACGGCGCGGCTCGACACGTAGGTGCCGAGCACGCCGAGCACCGCCGCCGACACGCCGGTCCCGAGCGAGGCGAACCGCGCGTTGCGGCCGAGCCGCTCGCCGAGGCCGGACCGGCCGACCAGCGACAGGGTCAGGGCCGCGATGGCAGGGCCGAGCATCGAGCTGGCGCAGCTATGCAGGACTTCCGCCACCAGCACGGCCGGCTTCACCGGAGCGAGCGCGAACAGGGCCGCCGCCAGCGCGACCGCGACCCCGGCCAGCGCGGCCGCCCAGCGCTTGTCGGCCAGCCGGTCGACGAACGCCCCGGCGGGCAACTGGCTCAGCATGGCCGCGGCGGTGCCGACGCTCAGCGCCTGGCCGATCTCCACCTGGGTCCAGGCCTGCGTCGTCAGATAGACGGCGATGAACGAGCCGAACCCGGTCTGCACGGTGGCGACGAAGAAGTTTGCCCCGTCGAGGCCGCGCAGGCTGTTGCGCGACGGCATCAGGGTTGCCCCTGCCCGGGCTGCGGCGGCGCCGCCACCGTCATCGGGTTGCCGGCCGGCTTGTATTCGGGAGTGGCCTTGATCTGGTCGACCGTCATCTCGACGGAGATACTCCCGGGGCCGTTTGGGTCGGCGGTGAAGTGCATGGCGCGCCAGACCACCGCGATGCGCCGGTTGCCGATGCCCATGAAGCCGCCGACGTCGATCACCGCCGCCCGCGGCTGACCACCGTCATCGACCAGCACGTCGACGATGCGGCCCACCGTCTTGCTGTCCGGCCCGAGCACCAGGCGACCCAGGATGCTGGTCGCCTCGCCGTTGTAGATTGTCTCCTGCACGGCGGGTTGCGGCGGCACCGCCGGTTGTGCGGCGGCGTCCAGCCGAGAGGCCAAAAGGACGATGCCGGCCATCGTCGCGATCCGGTACAGCATGGGGCCGCGTCGCTCCTTTCTCCAGCCGGCGATCGGTCGCCCTGGAACGGGACCGGTCGGCCGGTTGCTGTCGCTCACACGCCGATGCCGGGCAGTGACCACCATCACACGGCGGCTCTGCCATCGGGTCCCGTCCGAGCGACTCCGTGCCGGCAGCCTCATTGAAACCGGCGCGTCGAATGGTAACCTTTAGACTTAGCCTTACGAAGCAGTAAAGTCTGTTGAAACTTTATTTAACAAAAGCCGACCAAAGTTGCGGTCGTCCTCGCTAGCCTATTCAGAGTATTTGAGCGCTGTTCGCGCCTAATGTCGGCGCTTCATTGTATCAGGATGCGCATGGATTCCTTTGCAACCTCGTCCGATGTGTTTACGCCCTGCGCGAGCGCGTCCACCTGTGAGCCGATGACGAATTCCGCCAAGCACCATCCCAAGCACCATCCCCAGCACCATCCATGGATCGATTGCAGCCTGTCGCCCGACACGCGCGCCGCCATGGTGGTCGCGGCAATGACGGAGGACGAGAAGTACGCCTGGATCTCGGGGCCGATCGCGCTTCCGGTGGACGGCGGCCCGAAGCCCGAGGGTGCGCTCGGCTCGGCCGCGTACTACCCGGCCATCCCGCGGCTCGGCATCCCGGCCATGCAGCAGACCGACGCCAGCCTCGGCATCACCAACCCCGGCAACGTCCGGCCCGGCGACCAGGCAACGGCGCTTCCGTCGTCACTGCTGCTCGGCGCCACCTTCGACCCCGAGACCGCCCGCGCCACCGGCGCGCTGGTCGGGCGGGAAGCGCGCGCCAAGGGCTTCAACGTCGTGCTCGGCGGCGGCGCCAACCTGGTGCGTGAGCCACGCGGCGGCCGCAACTTCGAATACGTGTCGGAGGATCCGCTGCTGACCGGCGTCATCGCCGGCCACTCGATCGCCGGCATCCAGTCCGAGGGCGTGGTGTCCACGATCAAGCACTTCCTGCTCAACGCCCAGGAGACCGGGCGCGTGGTGGTCAGCTCCGACCTCGACGAGGCGGCGATGCGCGAATCCGACCTGCTCGCGTTCCAGATCGGCATCGAAGTCGGACAGCCGGGTTCGGTGATGTCGGGCTACAACCTGGTCAACGGCACCTACGCCTCCGAGAGCGCCTTCCTGATCGACACCGTGCTGAAGGGTGAGTGGCACTATCCGGGCTGGGTGATGTCGGATTGGGGCGGCACCCATTCATGCGAGCAAGCGGCGCTGGCCGGGCTCGACACCCAATCCGCGTCCAACCTGGATCGCGAGCCGTTCTTCGATGGCCCGCTGCGCGCGGCCGTCGCCGCCGGGCGGGTCCCGCAAGCCCGGATCGACGACATGGTGCGCCGTATCCTGCGCAGCCTGTTCGCCATCGGCGTGATCGACGATCCGCCGCAGCCGGGCGGCTCGATCGATCTTGCCGCCCATCGGGCAATCGCGCAGCGCGCGGCCGAGCGCGGCATCGTGCTGCTCAAGAACGAGCAGGGCGTGCTGCCGGTGGCCCCCGGCGCAGGCCGGATCCTGGTCGTAGGTGGCCATGCGCATCGCGGCGTGCTCGCCGGTGGCGGATCGTCGCAGGTCACGCCGCTCGGCAGCTTTCAGGAGCCCGGCGTCACCATCACCGGCCAGAACATGCCGCGCACCTACCATCCTTCGTCGCCGCTGGAGGCGATCCGCACCGAGCTCGCCGCCGCGCAGATCGATTACCTCGACGGCAACGACGCCGCGGCCGCGGCCGAAGCCGCCCGGGGTGCGGACCTCGTCGTGCTGTTCGCGACCGAATGGCGGTCGGAAGGCGTCGATGCTCATGGCTTGTCGCTGCCGCATAACCAGGACGCGCTGATCGACGCGGTCGTATCGGCCAACCCGCGGACGGTGGTCGTGCTCGAAACCGGCGGGCCGGTGACGATGCCGTGGCTCGGCAAGGTGCCGGCCGTGCTGCAGGCCTTCTACCTCGGCACCGCGGGTGGCCCGGCCATTGCCGGCGTGCTGTCCGGCCGCGTGAACCCGTCGGGCCGCCTGCCGATCACCATCCCCGCCGATGAGCGGCATCTGCCGCACGTTGCCCAGAAGGATCCGGCGACCACCACCTCCGTGCCGGAGGAAGCGCGCAACAACGCCGTCTTCCATATCGACTACAATATCGAGGGCGCCGACGTCGGCTACCGCTGGTTCGAGCGGCAAGCGTTGACGCCGTTGTTCCCGTTCGGCCACGGGCTGTCCTACACCCGGTTCGAACTGTCGGACGTGCAGGTGGCAGTCGTCGGCGACGCGGTCACGTTGTCGGTTACGGTCGCCAACGTCGGCGACCGGGCGGGTGCCGAGGTGCCGCAGCTTTATGTCGCGAAAGCCGGGCCGGACGGCTTCGCTGCCCGCCTGGCCGGCTTCACTCGCGTCATGCTGCAGCCGGGCGAGGAACGCCGGGTGACGATCCCGGCCGATCCCCGGCTGCTCGCGAGCTTCGACCCGGAGTTCGGTCGCTTCCGCATCCATGGCGGGGATTACGAGATCAGTGTCGGCCGCCATGCCGGTGACCCGGCTCGGATCGTCACGCACCGCCAACTCCGGACCGCCCTCGTGTAACGAGCCGCCGCTCTGCGGGTGGTTGCGGGGGCGGTCTTGCCTAGGGTGGGGCCGCCCTCGCTCGTTTCACACCGCCCGTTGCCGGTGAACCGCTTCTGTCAGGGTCGGACCGTTAAGCGGGGTTGAGCTCCATCTTGGCCCGTTCCGCCACACCAGCCGCCCACGCTTCGGCAGGCTTACGGAACCGCGCGGTGGACTGCTTGATCGCTTCGCCGGTGATCTCGTTGACGATCTCCCAACCGTACGGCTTGAAGTCCGGCCGCAGCCACACGGTCCGGACCTCGTAGGCGATCCCGCGACGGGATCCCGACTGGCCGCTGGACCGTGTGGAAACCTGCTCGGACATCGGCTGCATCCCTCCATGATGTTCAGAACATTGACGTAACGATTGCGTGGGGTCAACGCCGTAGAGGGTGTGCCGACCATTTCTCACGAACCCTGGCGCTTGGCGACAGGTCGGCCCGCTTGCATGCGCGTCTCACGCTCCGGCATGCTCGCCCTTGACATTTCATGACAGCTTGTTCGTTACATTTGCGTTATAACATGTTATTGTAACGATATGAAACCGATGAGTTGCCCGTGTCCGCATCGATCCTGATCGTCGAGGACGATCGTCCTATTCGTGAGCTTGTGGCGGACATCCTGTCCGACGCCGGGTTCAAGGTTTCATCGACCTCGACGCTTGCCGCCGCGCGCGCCCTGGTGGTCGCCGGACGGGATCAGTTCGACCTCATCCTGCTCGCGATTCGGCTATCGGACGGTGACGGCCTGGCATGGTGCATCGAGTTGCGGGCCGCTGGTTTCACCGCCCCGATCATCGTCGTGAGCGGGAACAGCGCCGATCTGCATCGGGCCGCCCAGGCCGGGATCACGACCGTTCTTAAGAAGCCATTCACAATCGGCTACTTGCTCGAGCGCATCGAGGAGACGCTCGGCCAGGCGTAGCTCGACAGCATAGAGGCCGGGGGACCATCGCCGAACCGCGAGGCGTCCGGCCCAATCAGGTCAAGAAAGGCAATGAGCGTCGAATGGAGCGCTTGGTTTTTAACTCGATACGTATTTGTGTTTCCGGCCTGACAGTCACCGCCACCGCTGCTGCCGCATGTTTGGTCCACTGTTCGAAGCGTTGCTTCTTATGGCTGACACCATCGGAACTTAGATTTGCCTGACAGCCATTTTCAGTAACGAGGACAAGAGCTTAACCGAAACGGCCCGGCTGACGCGAACTCGATCCGAACTCCAGCCATCCACCTGTTCCAAGACATCAGTCCACAGCTTTATCCACAACCCCGTCCCGCATTCCGAACGCGGCAAAGGCGCACCATCTGGGCACGCTTAGCGCGCCGAACTCTCCGGTAGTTCGTAGAGCAGGGCAAGGTTCCGTGCCAGCGGCTGCAGCGCCGCCCGCAGCCGGCTGCCCGTCCGGTAACGGCCGACAAAGCGCATACGGGCATCCCGCAGGACGAGGTCGCCGGCCGCCCCGGGATAGACCGAGAACCAGATTGCGGCATGCGCAGCCGGGCCGACGACGGCCCACTCGTCACCGGTCCCATCGGCACAGAACTGCACCGCAACGCCGGGCAATGCATAGCCGAGCGCCGCGAGTGCGGACCTCGCCTCGGTCCCGAACCGGTTGCCACGCCGGCGCGTGGCGCCGGGATCGGCCGCTGGGAACGGGATTACGAGCGCCATATGGTTCTCCACCCGCTCGTCGCAGGCCCGCGCCCGGCGCTGACGACCGTTGCTGCAGCCGCGCCGTGAACATGCGCGGCGAGAAACGCCGACAACGCGGCGCGGAAAGGGAATCCATGTGACATTGTGGCCTACCGATCGAGAGCCGTCCTGGCATTGCCGTGCCGCGCCATCGCGTGCGGGCCCATATAGCCGCGCTCGGGTTAACGGGTCCTTAGGATGCCCCGCTGAGACCAGGGGCCGAGTTCCTCGGTCCGTTCTGGTGGCGCGGTTCAGAATGCGGCGTGGTCGGCGTCGCGGAAGTATCGGCTGCTGAGATAGCTGACGATGTCACCGATAACGGTGAACTGCTCGACCTCCTCGTCCTCGAGTTCGACGTCGAACGCCTCCTCGAGGCAGATCGCGAGCTTGAGACGCCCGAACCGGCTGAGCGCCAAGTCGTCGGTCAGGCGTGTGGCCGGCGACACGTCGCGGGTGCCACGGACGACTTGGCCCACGGCCTGCGAAACCTTCTGGAACACGACGCTGTCGAAGGCGGACTGCATGTGGAACCCCTGCTCGCGATGTTGTGAACACAACATTTCACGCGGCGCAGGGCAAGTGGATGTGAACATTGCTGACACAAGCTACCGGTCCCTGATCACCGGGCCGGGCCGGCTTCTGGGAAATGGCTATCGCGCGCCCCGCCGCAGGGCCGGCGTCGTCCCGGTCCTCCCGCCGTCCACCACGAAATGCGCCGCGGTGACGCTGCCGGCCAAGTCCGAACACAGGAACAGCACCACCGCCACCACCTCGTCCACCGTGGCGAAGCGGCTCAGCGGAATGCTGTTCTGGTAGCGCGCCGCCGACGCCGCAACGTCGCCGCCGCTGTTCTGCTCCACCAGCGAATGGATCATTCGCGTGTCGGTCGGCCCGGGGCAGACGGCGTTCACCCGAACCCCGGCCGCCGCCACCTCCCCGGCCGCCGTCCGCGTCAATCCCAACACCCCATGCTTCGACGCCACATAGGGGCCGAGGCCCGGCGAGCCCATCAAGGCCGCCGTCGAGGCCGTGTTCACCACGGCGCCCCGCCCCTGCCGCAGCATCACCGGCAGCACGTGGCGGAGGCCGAGGAACACGCCTTTCAAGTTCACGCCGATCACCGCGTCGAACACCGCCTCGTCGGCCTCGGCGATCGGCGCCACGCGGCCCTCGATGCCGGCATTGTTGAAGAAGCAATCGATCGCGCCGAACGCGTCCAGCGTCGCCGCGACATAGCGTTCGACGTCCGGCCCACGCGACACGTCGGCCGCGACGAAGCGCACCTCCGCGCCGGCGCCGCGGATCGAAGCCGCCGCTGCCTCCCCTGCAGCGGCGTCGCGGTCGACCAGCACGACCCGGGCGCCGAGCCGTGCGAACGCTTGCCCGGCGCCCAGGCCGATGCCGTTGGCGCCCCCGGTGACCAGTGCCACCTTGCCCGAGAAATCCATCTGCATCCGTTTCCTCCTTCCCTCGTCCGCCGTTCAGGCGTTCCGAAACCCGTCCCGCAACGCGGCCGCCGCGACCTGCAGCACCATCTCGGTCGCGCCGATCACCTGGCCCATGGTCAGGATCCCGTGCGGCTGATCCGACAGGTGCACCGCGGTCACCCGCACGCCCTCCCGCTCGAGGCGCTGCGCGTAGTTGATGCCCTCATCTGCGAGCGGATCGTGCCCGACCGTCAGCACGAAGGCCGGCGGCGTTCCGGCCAGGCTCGACGCCAGCGCGGGCGACGCCTGCCACACCAGCCGGGCTTCCAGCGCCGGCACGTAATGGTCGGCGAACCAGCGCATCGCCGCCGCCGTCAACGGCACCCCGTCGCCGGCCTGCGCATAGGACTTGGTGTCCATCGCGAAATCGGTCGCGGGATAGAACAGCAACTGGAACACCGAAGCCGGCACGGCTCCATCGCGGCCCATCAGCGCGAGCACCGCGGCCAAGTTGCCGCCCGCGCTGTCACCGCCGACCGCAAGCCGGCGCCGGTCCGTATCCAGCAACCCGGCATTGTCCGCCACCCATTGCAGCGCCGCGGCAGCGTCCTCGACCGCGGCCGGAAACGGGTTCTCCGGCGCCAGCCGGTAATCCACTGCGACCACCAGGCAACCAGCCAAGTTCGCCAGCCGTCGGCACACGCCGTCATGGCTTTCGAGGTCACCCACCACCCAGCCGCCGCCGTGCAAGTACAGCAGGCAATCGAGCACCGCGCCGTCCGCCGTCCCGGCGCCCCGGTAGGCGCGCAGCGGAATGGGGCTGCTCGGACCGGGGATCGTGAAATCCCGCACCGACGCCACCTCCTCGCCCGGCGGCTGCAGCACCGGGCGGCTCGCGGCATAGGCGGCGCGTGCCTCGACGGGCGTCATGGTCTCGAACGCCGGGCGGCCGGAGGCGCGGATCATCTCCATCAGGCGCAGGGCATCGGGGTGCATCGGGCTCATGGTCATGGGGCGGCGGTTTGCCTCCGAGGCTGCTGCAGGCCAACTTCACGCCGTCGCCCGGCTTGGTCCATCGCGGCGGCAACGGAGGAACAGCATGTTGACCATCCACCATCTCGGCAAGTCGCAATCCGAGCGGATCATCTGGCTTTGCGAGGAGCTGGGCGTCGCCTACGACCTGAAGCTCTACCGGCGCGATCCCGTCACCATCCTGTCGCCGCCGGAGCTGCGCCGGCTGCACCCGCTCGGCACTGCACCGGTGCTGACCGAGGACGGCCTCGTGCTGGCTGAATCCGCCGCCATCATCGAGTTCATTATCGCCAAGCACGGCGGCGGCCGCCTCAAGCCCGGCCCCGAGGACCCCGCCTTCGCCGACTTCCTGTTCTGGTTCCACTTCGCCAACGGAGGGCTGCAGCCGGCGATGGGGCGCATGATGATGCTGCGCCGGCTCAAGCTGCCGCCCGAGAACCCGGTGCTGCACTTCGTGACCGACCGCCTCGACCGGGCACTCACCCTGATCGAGGCGCGGTTGGCCGAGGTGCCGCACCTCGCCGGCGCGTTCACCGCGGCCGACATCATGGCGGTGTTCTCGCTCACCACGATGCGCATCTTCCAGCCGCTCGACCTGGCCCCATACCCCAACGTCCTGGCCTATCTGCAGCGTATCGGCGCCCGGCCGGCCTATCAGCGGGCGATGGCGAAGGGGGACCCGGACCTGACACCCATGCTGACCTGATCGCGACGCCACCGCCCCGCAACCATGACCACCGAACCGACGCTCGACCAGCTGCGCGCCCAGGCCCGGCGGGCGACGCTGTTCCCGCCCGCCACCCTGGCCGGCGCCGTGCACCGGCTGGGCTTCGTCCAGGCGGACCCGATCCGCGCCCCGGCCCGGGCGCAGGACCTGATCCTGCGCCACCGGGTGACCGGTTATCGGGCCGGTGCGCTGGAGCGCAGCTTCGTGCGGCTGCAGCTCGAGGAGGACTTCCTGTACGCGTACGGGTTCATGCCGGCCGCCACCCGCGACCTGCTGCATCCCCGCTTCGACCCGGACGGCGTGGCCGGGGTGCACGTGCCAGCCGGGCTCGCGGCCGAGGTGCTGGAGTTCGTGCGCGCCCGCGGCCCCACCCACCCGCGCGACCTCGAGGCGCGGTTCGGCCGCGACCGCGCCGTGAACGGCTGGGGCGGGTATTCCAAGGCGACCACCCGAGCTTTGGAAAGCCTGCGCCATTACGGCTTGCTGCGGGTCGCGCGGCGCCGCGACGGCATCCGCGTCTACGAGGCCGCCGGGTCGGTGCGGCCGGACCCGGCCGAGGTGGCGGAGCGGGCCCGCCGCCTGGTGTTGCTGGCGGCACGCATCCTCGCCCCGATCTCCGCCGTCAGCCTGCGCGGTGCGCTGGCCTTGCTGGCGCAGCGCAACCCCGGCCTCGGCCCGTTCGCCCCGGTCATTGCCGCCGCCATCGATCGCGGCGAACTCGAGCGCGCCACCGTCGAGGGCGAAACCTATCTCTGGCCCGCTGCCGACCCGGCCCGGCGCGACGGTCCGGTGCCGCGCGATGTGCGCTTGCTCGCGCCCTTCGACCCGCTGGTCTGGGACCGCCGCCGCTTCCAGCACCTTTGGGGCTGGGAATACAAGTTCGAGGCCTACGTGCCTCCGCCGCAACGACGGCTTGGCTACTACGCATTGCCGCTGCTTTGGGGCGACGCGGTAATCGGCTGGGCCAACGTGGCGATGGCGGGCGGCCGCATCGACGCAAGGCTGGGCTATGCGGGACGGCAGCCGCGCAGCCAGGCGTTCCGCCGGGCGCTGGACGCCGAGTTGGCGCGGATGGAGCGGTTCCTGGCGCGCCGGACATCGGCCCGATCCGCCGCCGAACCGCCGGCCGAACCGTCCGGCGAGGCGGCAACCGAGCGGGAGCAGCGACCCTGACCACCCGACCGGGCTGGCGAAGCGCAACGCTGCGGGGCGGACTTTGCGTCCTGCTCGCCAGCCTCGCCCTCTCCCGCCCGGCCGCGGCCGAGACATGCCGGTTCGCCGGCAACACCAGCCACTCCGGCCGGGTCGCGGTGCAGACCGAGGTGTCGGCGGCGGGCGATCTGCTGAACGTGGACGTCGCTCTCACCGTCACGATCTCGGGCTGGATCTCCGACGTGACCTATCTCGGCGAGGAGATCAGCACCTGGCGCGGCGGGGACCTGCAGAGCCTGGCGGTGAACGCCCGCACCGTCACCGCCGGCCGGGTGCGGCGGCAGCAATGGGACCGGTTCGTGCGCGAACCCGCGGGCCTCGCCGCCTTTCGGGTGCAGGCCAAGTCCCTGCCCGACTTCCAGCGCCGGCACCCCGGTTTCGTCCGGCACTGGGCGCTGTCCGCGTTTGGCCGGCCCTGGCTGCAGGATTACGCCGCAGCCGGGCCGGAACGCCGCCTCGACCTCGATCTGCCAGCTGCCGAGTTGCCGCAGGGGCTCCGCTCGCCCTTGGCGCTGGCGTTCTATTGGAGCCGCTGGCTGCCGCCCGGCGGCGGCGTGGCACCGGTATTCCTCCCGGGCTTCAAGCACGACCTCCGCAGCGACCTCGCCTTCGGCCCGGCGGCCCCAGCCGAAGGCGGGCGGCGCTGGGTGGCACAACTCGTTCATCCCGCCCTGGCCGGCGGCGCGCCTTCGGTGGCGGAAGCGACGGTGTCGCCCGACGGCTACCTGCAGCGTCTCGCCTTCGACGTGCATGCGCGGCTGGGCTCGGGACAGGCGGTGATCGGCGCCCAGGGTTGCCAGGGCGTGCAGCTGCGCCCGGCGCCATAGCGGAATTTAGGTTTCGCGCCGTCCTGTGCTTATCCTGCCCGCAACCGCCGCCCGCTCGGGACAAGGCGACCGACCGAGGGAGTGGGCCTCATGAGCGACCAACTGACCGACAGCGCCGAGCGGCTGTTCTCCGAGCATTGCGGCCCCGACGTGCTGAAAGCCGCTGACGCCGGCGGGTTCGCGCAGGCGCTGTGGGACGCCGTCGCCGACGCAGGCTTCACCGCGGCGCTGCTGCCGGAGGCGGCGGGCGGGTTCGGCGTCACCGTCGCCGAGGCGCTGCGACTGCTGCAGATCTCCGCCAGCTTCGCGGCCCCGATCCCGCTCGCCGAGACGATGCTGGGCGGCTGGCTGCTGGCCCGGGCCGGCCTGCCGGTGCCGGCCGGCGTGCTGACGGTCGCGCCGGTGCGCCGCGGCGATAACCTGCTTGTGGATCGCGCCGGGTCAGGCTGGCGCATCACCGGCACCGCCGCCCGAGTGCCCTGGGCGCGCGACGCCGCGGCTTGCGTGGCCTTGGCCGAGGGCCCGGACGGACCGATGCTGGCCTGCGTGCCCGCCGCGGCGCTCGCCATTACGGCGCACGACGCCAACCTGGCCGGCGAGCCGCGCGATACCGTCACGCTCGACGCCCCGTTGCCGGCCGACAATGTCGCCGAGGCCAGGCTGTCGCGCGAGACGCTGCGTGCAGCCGGCGCCGTCCTGCGCACGGTGCAGATCGCCGGCGCCCTGTCGCGCACCTTGGCGATCAGCACCGAGTACGCGCAGACCCGAGTGCAGTTCGGCCGCCCGATCGGCAAGTTCCAGGCGATCCAGCACAACCTCGCGGTGCTGGCCGGGCAGTCCGCGGCCGCCATCGCCGCCGCCGACCTGGCCGCCGACGCGTTCGAGCGCGGGCTGCCGCCCTTGCCGGTCGGCGCCGCCAAGGCGCGAGCCGGCGAGGCCGCCAGCATCGCCGCCGGGCTCGCCCACCAGTCGCACGGCGCGATCGGCTTCACCCAGGAATACCACCTGCACCATTTTACCCGCCGGCTGTGGTCCTGGCGCGACGAGTTCGGCAACGAGGCCGAGTGGAACACCGTCGTCGGCCGCATCGCGCTGCAGGCCGGCGCCGACGGCCTGTGGCCCGCGCTGACCGCCGCCTGATGGGTCCGCTCGACATTTTGCTGGCGCCGCGCTCGGTCGCGATCGTCGGCGCCTCGCCCGACCCGCACCGTATCCGCGGCCAGTTGCTGCCCCTGCTGCGCAACAACGGCTTCCTCGGCCGGATCGTCCCGGTGAACCCCAGCTACACGACGATCGACGGCCTGCCGTGCGTCCCGACCCTGGCCGCGGCCGGCGAGCCGGTCGACGTGGCGCTGGTCGCGATCCCGGCCGACCGCGTGCTGCCGGCGCTGGAGGAGTGTGCGGCGGCCGGCGTGCGCTTCGCCGTGGTCATCTCGTCGGGCTTCGCCGAGGACGAGGCCGCGCCGGCAGAGCTGCAAGGCCGGGTCGCCGAGCTCGCGCGGCGGACCGGAATGCGCGTGCTCGGCCCCAACGGCGAGGGCTTCCACAACGACGTCGCCCGGGTCAGCGCCACGTTCAGCCCGGCCATCGACCGCGCCGCCGATACCAACCCCATTGCGGTCACGGCCCGCATCGGCATCGTCGCACAGAGCGGCGGGATCGGTTTTGCCCTCTACAACCGCGGCCGCGCGCTCGGCCTGTCGTTCAGCAGCGTCGTCAGCACCGGCAACGAGGCGGACCTGACCGCCGCCGACATCCTGGCGCACATGGCGCAGGACCCGGATACCGCCGGGATGCTGCTGTTCATCGAGAGCGTGCGCGACCCGGCCGGGTTCGCCGCCGCCGCCGGCCTGGCGCGGGAGGCCGGCAAGCCGATCGTCGCCATCCGGGTCGGCCGCTCGACGTCGGGCAAGCGCGCCGCCGCCTCGCACACCGCCAGCATGATCGGCTGGGAGGCCGGCACCGACGCGTTCTTCGCGCGCCACGGCGTCATCGTCGCCGAGGAGCTGGACGAGGCGCTGGTGCTCGCCGCTGCGCTGGTCGGTCCCGCCGCGGCCGGCCCCCGTGTCGCCGTCGTGACCATCTCCGGCGGCGCCGGCGCCTGGGCCGCCGACCTGCTCGAGGCCGAGGGGCTCGCGCTGCCCGAACTCTCCGCCGCCACGCAACGGGAGATCCGCTCCTTCATCCCGAGCTACGGCGCCGCCCGCAACCCGGTCGACCTCACGGCGGGCGGTGCCGCGGGCGGCGGCGCGCTACGCACGATCGAGCTGCTGACCCGCGACCCCGGCGTGGACCAGGTCGTGGTCGTCACCACGCTCGCCAACCCGGCCCGCGTCGCGTTCGATGGCCCGTCGCTCGCCGCGCTGCTCGCCGAGCGACGCAAGCCGGTGCTGTTCTATAGCTATACGTTGCCGTCGCCGCTCAGCCGCCAAGTGCTGGCCGAAGCCGGCGCGTTCATCGTCCCGTCCATGACCTCGCTGGCGCGCGCCTGCCGGACGCTGCATGAGCGGCCCGCCGCCCTTCCGGCGCCGAGGCCGGCCGTGCTCGAGCTGCCGGACGCGGCACGTGCCGCCCTGTCGGCCGGGACCGGGCCTCTGACCGAGCACGGCGCCAAGGCCGTGCTTTCGTCCTGCGGGGTGGCGATGCCGGCCGGACGCTTGGTGCGCCGGCGCGAGGAGCTGGCCGCCGCCGCCGACGCGCTCGGCTTCCCGCTGGCGGTGAAGATCCAGTCCGCCGCCCTTCCGCACAAGACCGAAGTCGGCGGGGTGCGGCTCAACCTCGGAGACCAGACGGCGCTCGACGCCGCGTTCGATGCGGTGTTCGCCTCCGCCGCCGCCCATGCGCCCGCCGCCACGATCGACGGCGTGCTGGTCGAACGGATGGCGCCGCCCGGCGTCGAGATGATCGTCGGCGTCGTGCGCGACCCGGCCTTCGGCCCCGTCGTCAGCGTCGGCGCCGGCGGGGTGACGACGGAGCTGTTCCGCGACGTCGCCTACCGGCTCGCCCCGCTCGACCGGGAGGAGGCGGCGGCGATGCTGCGCGGCCTGCGCAGCGCGCCTTTGCTGAGCGGCTTCCGCGGCGCCCCGCCGGCCGACGTTGCAGCGCTCGCCGACCTCGTCGCACTGGTCTCGCGCATCGCCGTGGCCGGCCAGGCCGACATCGCCGAACTGGAGCTCAACCCGGTGATCGTCCACCCCCAAGGCCAGGGCTGCACGGTGGCCGACGCCCTGCTGGTGTTGGCGCCGCAGGGCCACGAAGGAGCCTGACCCGCATGCAAGCCCTCGCCTTCGCCACCCCGCCCGCGCCCACGCAAGGCGCCGAACACCTCCGCGCCGAGGTCCGCAGCTTCCTCGCCGACGAGCTGCGCGACCGCACGCCGCAGCAGCGCGCACTTTCCTGGAGCGGCCACGACAAGGCGTTCAGCCGCAAGATGGGCGAGCGCGGCTGGCTCGGCATGACCTGGCCCAAGCGCTACGGCGGCCACGAGCGCTCGGCGCTCGAACGTTACGTGGTGCTGGAGGAGGTGCTCGCCGCCGGCGCCCCGGTCGGGCTGCACTGGGTTGCCGACCGGCAAAGCGGGCCGAGCATCCTCCGCAACGGCACCGAGGCGCAGAAGCAACTCGTGCTGCCGCGCATCGCCGCCGGGGAATGCTGCTTCTCGATCGGCATGAGCGAGCCCGACTCCGGCTCCGACCTCGCCGCCGCGCGCACCCGGGCGCAGCGCGTGCAGGGCGGCTGGCTGGTCAACGGCACCAAGGTTTGGACCTCATCGGCGCACCTGGCCGACTACATGATCCTGTTCTGCCGCACCGGCGACAAGGCCGAGGGCGACCGCCATGCCGGGGCGAGCCAGTTCCTGGTCGACATGCAACAGGCGCGGCAGGCCGGCATGACCGTGCGCCCGATCCTCGACATGCGCGGCGACCACCACTTCAACGAAGTCTCGATGCAGGATCTGCTGCTGCCGGAGGATGCGCTGCTCGGCAGCGAGGGCGACGGCTGGAAGCAGGTGACGGCCGAGCTCGCGTTCGAGCGGTCCGGTCCCGACCGCTTCCTGTCCTCCTTCGCCCTGCTGACCGAGGCCGTGCGCGCGCTCGGCCCGGCGGCGTCCGACCAAGCCGCTGCCGCGATCGGCCGCCTCACCTCGCACATCCTGGCCCTGCGCCGGCTGTCCCGCTCGGTCGCCGGCATGCTGCAGGCCGGCGAGGACCCGGCGCTGCAAGCGGCATTGGTGAAGGACCTCGGCAACGTGCTCGAGCAGGAAACGGTCGAGGTGGTCCGCTTGCTGGTGGACGTCGAGCCGTCCGAGGCGGAAGGCAATTCGTCGCTGTCCGCCGTGTTGGCGCACCTGATCATGACCGCCCCGTCCTTTTCGCTCCGCGGCGGCACGCGGGAGATCCTGCGCGGCATCATCGCCCGCGGGCTCGGCCTGCGATGAGCGACGTCCGCACCGGCACCGACGGCCATGTCGGGATCGCCGAGATCTGCCGCGCGCCAAACAACTTCTTCGACAAGGCGCTGATCGGCGAGCTGGCCGCCGCCTTCGAGGCGTTCGATGCCGACCCGGCGGTCCGCTCGATCCTGCTCTGCGCCGAGGGCAAGAACTTCTGCGCCGGCGCCGACTTCTCCAACCGGGACCGCGACACGGTGATCGGCGACAGCCAGGGCGGCCACCTCTACCAGCAAGCCGTGCGGCTGTTCCGCTGCCGCAAGCCGGTGGTCGCCGCGGTGCAAGGCGCCGCGGTCGGCGGCGGGCTGGGGCTCAGCCTGGTGGCGGATTTCCGCGTCGCCACAGCCGAGTCGCGGTTTGCCGCCAACTTCAGCCGGCTCGGCTTCCACCCCGGCTTTGGGCTCAGCATCACCCTGCCGCGCGTGGTCGGCGAGCAGAAGGCGGCGCTGCTGTTCTACACCGGACGCCGGATCGGCGGCGAGGAGGCGCAGGCGATCGGCCTCGTGGACGTGCTGGCCCCGGCCGACGGGCTGCGCGCGGCGGCGCTGGCGCTGGCGGCGGAGATCGCCGGGTCGAGCCCGATCGCCGTCACGTCCACCCGCGCCACGCTGCGCCGCGGCCTCGCCGACGCCATTGCCGCCATCACCGACCACGAGCTGGCCGAGCAGGAGCGGCATTTCGCGACCGACGACTTCCGCGAAGGCGTCAAGGCGATGGCGGAGCGGCGGCCACCGGTGTTCCAGGGGCGGTGACCGCGGCAAGCTGCGCGACCCGCCGGCGCTCGAGCTGCACGACGTAGAAGCCGCTCAGCGCAATGATCACCGCGCCCGCCAGCACCCAGCGGTCCGGCACGTTGCCAAACGCCGCAAACCCCAGCGCGGACGACCAGATGAGCTGCGCGTAGCCCAGCGGAGCCAACACCGTCGCCCGCGCCTGCCGATAGGCCAGCACCGCCAGCCACTGCCCCGACGAGGCGATCACCCCCAGCACCACCGACAGCCAGACCAGCGGCCACGTCATCGGCGTCAGAAAGAACGGCAACGCCGCCAGCAGCAGCACGAACCCGGTGCCGGCGCTCCACAGCAGCGTCACCGCGGTGCGCTCGATCCCGGCGAGCTGCCGCGTGACCAGCATCGCAATGCTCCAGAACAAGGACGACAGCAGCACCAGCAGCGCCGCCGGATGCAGCCCGCCCATGCCGGGTCGGACCACGACGAGCATGCCGACGAAGCCGATGCCGACCGCGATCCAGCCCTGGGGCCGCACCACCTCGCCCAGCACGGGCACGGCCAGCGCGGTGATCAGCAGCGGGGTGATGAAGTTGATCGCCGTCGCCTCGGCGATCGGCAAATTCGCGAGCGACAGGATGAAGCACACCGCACTCCCCAGCACGCTGACCCCGCGCACCACCTGCAGCAGCGGCCGCCGGCTGCGCATCGAGGTGCGGCGATTGCGCAGCAGCGGGCTCGCGGCCATCAGCACGAACACCGCATAGCGTATGGCGGCGAGCTGCACCGCCGGCACGCTCTGGGTGATGTACTTGGCCATCGTGTCCGACAGCGAGAACAGCAGCGTGGCGGCCAGCATCAGCGCGGCGCCGCGGACGAAGTCGTCAGGCATCGGGGTGCCCGCGGCGACGGCGGGGCGAGCCATGCGCCTGCCTACTTGGTCGGCTCGAACCCCGGCACGGAAGCGGCCGCGTCGATGATCACGGCCGCGTCCACCGGCAGCAGCAGACGTTGCCGCAGCAAGGCGCGGGTGGCGGCACGGATCTGCTCCAGGTAGGCGGCATGGTCCTTGTAGCGGGCGTGCACCTGCTCCGGCGTGAAGGCGACGAAGCTGCCGCTCAGGTTGCAGGAGCGGTCCGACAACGGCAGGTTCTGCTGCCCGTACACGCCCAGCGGCGCCGCCACGTCCGGCAGCCGTACGCCGCCCAGGAAGTTGCCGTCGTCGGCCTGCTTCGGCACCTGCACCACCGCACCGGGCAGATGCTTGGGCGCCTGCAGCACGGCCGGCTCCTCCGGCCGCGGCTCCAGCGGCATCAGCACGGTCGGCGGCGGCGGCTGGTTGTGGCCAACCCAGGCGTCGAGGTTCGCCAGCGTCGCCCGCATCACCGGCGACCAGTCCAGCGTGTCGCGCTGCTTTTCGCAGCCCGGCGCCAGGCTGCGCTCGTGGGACGCACCCGCCACGTCGTAGACCCGCACGTTGGCCGGGATCGCCACGTCTTCGGTGCCGCCGGGGCCGGTCCGCGCCAGCGAGGCGCGGATGCTGAAATAGTCGGTTGTCATGTTGGTCACCAGCATGCGCGGCGGCACCTGCGCCGCGGGCCGACGCGGCGGCGACGATGTCGGCCCAGGTGAATGGCGGCTCGTGCACGCCGCGCCAATCCGGGTCGGTGAAGCGCGGCGTAAAGAAGCTGCTGGATTGCGGCCCCGGGTTCTCCGCCAGGATCGCCGCCCGGCCGCCGGCGCTAGCCTGGATGTGCATGCCGTCGAACACCCGGTGCCCGTCCACCTGGTTGAACCCCTCGATCAGCATCGTCTTCAGCAGCCGCGCCGTCTGCGAGTAGCCGACCACGAGCGTGCGGCTGATCCGCCCGGCCAGCGGGTTGGGCGTACCGGCGTCGTCATGCGCGGCGTTGCGCAGGAAGTCCGTGAGGTCGCGGATCACCGCCAAGCCGACGCCCTCGGCATAGACGGTCTTGCCATCGGCGCCCGCATGACCCGGCAACTCGATCCCGGTGCCCAGCTCCCACGACGCCGTCACCGTGCTGAAGCCGCGCACCTCGAGGAACCCGGTCCCAGCCTCGAGCGACCCGATCGGCAGCGGCACCGCCCGCGGGCTGTTGTAAAGTGCGTGCGAGATGGCCCGCCCGCGGTTGGCAACGTCGAACAGCAGCGCGCCGTTGCCGCCCAACGGGTCGCGCGGCCGGATCAGCACGAACGGCGAGGCATAGGCGACCGTCCCGCGGTCGGTGCGGGCGGCCTGCTGCAGCCCGGGGATCGGCTCGTCGGGCGACAGCTCGCCCACCACCCGGCCCTCGGTGCGGACGAACTCGCCGGACCCGAAGCTGCCATAGGGTTGCGTCGAGGCGATCTCCAGCCGCACCACCCGCGCCTCGGACGCGGCCGACATCGCACACAGCGCCAGCACGGCCGCGATCATCCGCATGATGGTTCTCCCTGCCGCCTCGGACTCGGGCAGCGCCGCTGCCAGCTAGGTCCGAGATACGCGACCGGTCGCCGATCCGGCAATATGCCGCCTGCCGTCGCTGAAGGGACTTGAGGGCAGGCGCCCGTCTCAGCGCCGCTTCCGAGGCCTCAGATAAACATCCGCCGCAACTGCTGCGACAAGCCGTCGATCAACGTCACCGTCACGACGATGATCAGCATCACCGCGCAGGTTTCCTGGAAACGGAACGCCCGGATGATCTCCCACAGCACCTGGCCGATGCCGCCGGCGCCGACCAGCCCGATCACCGACGCGGACCGCACGTTGCTCTCGAACCGATACAGCGAGAAACTTACCCAGAGCGGCATCACCTGCGGGATCACGCCGTAGACGATCTCCTCGATGCCGCGCGCGCCGGTCGCCCGCACGCCCTCGACCGGCTGCGGGTCGATCGCCTCGACCGCTTCGGCGAACAGCTTGGCGAGGATACCGGTCGTGTGCACCCACAACGCCAGCACCCCGGCGAACGGGCCGAGGCCGACCGCCACCACGAACAGCATCGCGAACACCAGCTCGTTGATGCTGCGGAACATGTCCATCAGCCGCCTTGTCGGCTGAGCGATCCACCACGGCGCGATGTTGCCAGCGCACATCAGGCCGCACGGCACGGCGCAGACGATGGCGAGGCCGGTGCCCCAGATCGCGATCTGCAGCGTGAGCAGCGTCTCGTCCAGGTACATGCGCCAGTCGTGGAAGTCGGGCGGCCAGAACTCCGCCCCCAGCGTGGCGATGTTGCCGCTGTACTTGACGAGGTCCCACGGCTTGATGCCGGCCCCGTTATAGGACCACGCCAGCACCAGCAGCACGGCGGCAAGGCCCAGCAAGCGCGGCAATCCCGGGCCCCGCGCGCGGGATCCGGGATCGGCGCCGAGCGATGCTTGGCTCACCTCAACCGCCGGCCTTGGACATGGCGGCCGCGGTCAACTGCCGACCTTGGCCATCTCCGCATCCAGCGCCTTCAGACGGGCGTCGATCTCGCCGATCTTCTTCGCCTTCTCGTCCGCCGACACGGTGGTGCTGGCCTCGAGCGCCAGCTTGTCCTTGAACGCGGCAACCTGGCGCACCGGCAGCAGCTGCGCATTGCTGCTGGCGATGAAGCTGCCCCAGCCACCGAGGTCGGCCAGCACCTTCTTCTCGTGCGCGACGTCGGCCCCCGGCCGGTCGGTGCCGTAAGCGAGGAAGAACCCGCGCACCTTCTCCTTCAGCGCCGGCGGCAGGTCACGGCGCCACACGATCGGGTCGGCCGGGATGATCGGGCTTTTCCAGATCGGACGGATGTTGGCCGCCCGAGCCGGCTGCGACTTGGCGAACTTCTCGAAATCCTCGGTATTGTTGGTGGCGACGTCCACCTGCTTGTTGGCGACCGCGAGCAGGTTGGTCTCGTGGTTGGAGGAGACGACGTTCTTGAAGAACTTGCGGATATCGACGTTGTTCTTCGCCCAGGCATAGTAGCTCGGGATCAGGAAGCCCGACGTGCTGTTCGGGTCGCCGTTGCCGAAGTTCAGCGTCCCCGGCGCCGCCTTCAGTAGGTCCGGAAGCGACTGGTAGGGGCTGTCCTTGTTGACGATCAGCAGCGAGTAATAGCCCTTGGAGCCGTCCGCGTAGGTCTTCTGCGCGAACACCTCGCCGTCGGCCCGGTCGACCGCCTGGATCGCCGACGCATTGCCGTACCAGGCGACCTGCACCTTGTCGAAGCGCATCGCCTCGATCACGCCGGCATAATCGGACGGGTAGAACCCGTTCACCTTGACGCCGACCGCCTTCTGCATGTCCTCCAGGAACGGCGTCCATTGCGACTTCAGCACCGAGGCGCCTTCGGTCGAGACGATGCCGAAATTGAGCTCGCTCGGCTCGGCGGCGCGGGCCGCAGTCGCCAGCAACGGCAGCCCGAACAGGGCGGCGCGACGGGTGATGGTCAGCATGGTCGTTCTCCTTCGATGGATGGGCGTCAGGCCGGAACGAGCGCCGTCTCGTCGACGCCCGGCGCCGTGACGGCCGGCAGCTCCGACCCGTAGACCTCGGCAAGGACCGTCTGCGTGAGGCCGGCGGCCGGGCCGTCGTACAGGATGCGGCCTTGCCGCAGCGCCACCACCCTCGAGCAGTAGCGGACGGCAAACTCGACCTGGTGCAGCGACACCACGACCGTGATGCCGTCCCGCCGGTTGAGCTCGGCCAGCGTTTCCATCACCCGCCGGCTGCTTTCCGGGTCGAGCGAGGCGATCGGCTCGTCGGCCAGCACCACGCGCGCGCCCTGCACCAGGGTGCGGGCGATCGCCGCCCGCTGCTGCTGCCCGCCGCTCAGCGTGCCGGCGCGCTGCCAGGCCTGCTCGCGGATGCCGACACGGCTCAGCGCTTCGAGCGCACGCACGCGTTCGGCCTCGGGAAACCAGCCCGGCAAAGTGCGCCACAGCGGCAGCCGGCCCAGCGCGCCCAGCAGCACGTTGGTCAGCACCGGCAGGCGGGCGACCAAGTTGAATTGCTGGAACACCACCCCGATCCCGGCCCGCACGCGCCGCACCCCGCCCGACATGCGGCCGTCCCGCTGCACGCAAGCCCCGCCCACAAGCACCGCGCCGCTGCCGCGGTCGGCGATCGTCAGTCCCGCGATATGGCGCAGCAGCGTGCTCTTGCCCGAGCCGGACGCGCCGATCAGGGCGACCATCTCACCGGCGCGCACGCTCCACGTAGCGACGTCGAGCGAGCGTCGTCCACCGCGGAACGTCTTGCGGAGCGTGTTGACTTCGATGGCGAGTGGCACGGCCCGATCCCAGATCCTGAGACGCATATGTCCCAGTTCGTCGGGCGGCGCCGTGACCGTTCGGCGTCAGTTTAGTTACAGTTCGCTTGCGGTACTAGCGAAACCGCGACTTGGTGGAGCCGAGGGGAATCGAACCCCTGACCTCCTGAATGCCATTCAGGCGCTCTCCCAACTGAGCTACGGCCCCAATCGCACAACGCGGGCGCGCGGGAGGCGTGCCTATAGCCCCGGCCACCCCCCGCCGCAAGATAAAATCAGGCCGCGCGCAGCCCTTCGCGCACCTTGAACTCAGCCTGAGTCTTGCTGCGCAGCTCGTCCACCGTCACCCCAGGCGCCATGTCGATCAGCGTCAGCCCGTCCTGCCCGGGATGGTCCACCTCCAGCACGCAGAGGTCGGTGACGATCAGGCTGACGACGCCCGCCCCGGTCAGCGGCAGGTTGCAGCGCTTGAGGATCTTGGGCTCGCCGCGCGCCGTGTGCTCCATCAGCACGACGCAGCGCGGCACCCCGGCGACGAGGTCCATGGCGCCGCCCATCCCCTTGACCATCTTGCCGGGGATCATCCAGTTCGCGAGGTCGCCGTTCTCCGCCACCTGCAGCGCGCCCAGGATGCTGATGGCGATATGGCCGCCGCGGATCATGCCGAAGCTCTGCGCGCTGTCGAAGATCGAGGTGGTCGGCAGCATCGTCACCGTCTGCTTGCCGGCGTTGATCAGGTCGGCGTCCTCTTCCCCTTCGAACGGGAACGGGCCGATGCCGAGCATGCCGTTCTCGCTATGCAGCTGCACGTTGATGCCGGGCGGGATGTGGTTGGCGACCAGGGTCGGGATGCCGATCCCGAGGTTCACGTACATCCCGTCCTGCAGCTCCCGCGCCGCCCGGGCCGCCATCTCGTCGCGTGTCCATGCCATCGTCGTTCTCCCTATGCCGGCAGCGATTCGGCGCCAGCCGTCGCGGCCGGGGTCGGCTCGGAGCGCTTGCGCACGGTGCGTTGCTCGATCCGCTTCTCCATCGCCGGCACGTGCACCAGCCGCTGCACGAAGATGCCCGGCGTCACGATGGCGTCGGGGTCGATCTCGCCGGGCTGCACGAGGTGCTCGACCTCGGCGACCGTCATCCGGGCCGCGGTCGCCATCGGCGGGTTGAAGTTCCGCGCCGTGCGCCGGTAGACGAGGTTGCCTTCGGTGTCGCCCTTCCAGGCATGCACGATCGCCAGGTCGGCGAAGATGCCGCGCTCCATGATATAGCGGTGGCCGTCGAACTCCCGCTCCTCCTTGCCTTCCGCGACCGCGGTGCCGACGCCGGTGCGGGTGAAGAAGGCCGGGATGCCGGCGCCGCCGGCGCGGATGCGCTCGGCCAGCGTGCCTTGCGGGTTGAACTCGATCTCGAGCTCGCCGGCCAGGAACTGCTTGGCGAAGGTGGCATTCTCGCCGACGTAGCTGCTGATCATCTTCTTGATCTGCCGGGTCTGCAGCAGCAAGCCGAGCCCGGCGTCGTCGATCCCGGCGTTGTTGGACACCACCGTCAGGTTTTTCACCCCGCTTTCGCGGATCGCTAGGATCAAAGCCTCGGGGATACCGCACAGGCCGAAGCCGCCGGCCAGGATCAGCATGTCGTCGCGCAGCAGCCCGGCCAGCGCCGCCGCCGCGTCGGGAAACACTTTCTTCATTGTCGTATCCATCCCGTCATTCTTCGCGCACCATCGCACAGCCGGGCGCCGGCGGAAAAGTCTAGGCCGGCAACACCCCGTGCTGCCGCAGGAAGCCCAGCAGCGGCAGCAGCGGCAGTCCCAGGATGGCGGCGAACTCACCCTCGACCCGGTCGAACAACTGCACGCCCGGCCCTTCCAGGCGGTAGCCGCCGACGCTTTCCGTCACCCGCTCGCCCTCGGCGGCGAGATAGGCGCCGAGAAACGCTTCGGAAAACGGCCGCATCGTGAGCATCGGCCGGGCCACGTGATGCCAGATCTCGGCGCCATCCTTGGTGCACACGACCGCGGTGACCAGCTCGTGGGTGCGCCCGCGCAGCAGCAGCAGCTGCCGCCTGGCTGCCTCGACGCCGTCCGGCTTGTCGAACCAGTCATCGCCGCACACGAGCAACTGGTCGGCGCCGATCACCACCTGGCCCGGCGCCCGCACCCGCTCGGCCTTCATCCCGGCCAGCACCAGCGCCACGTCGTCCGGCCCGGCGCCTTCCGCCCGGCCGGCCGCCTTCACCGCCGCCTCGTCCACCCGCGCCGGCCGCGCCTCGAACGCCACTCCGGCGCCGCGCAGCAGCGCCGCCCGCGCCGCCGACTGGCTCGCCAGGATCACGGTCGCGGTCTGCATCATGTCACGCGTCAGGACGGCGGCGGCGACGCGACGGCCGCCGCATCGGCGAGCTTCGCCTCATGCGCCACGCGCCGCCGCCGGTCGTGCCAGGCATCCACCAGCTGCAGCACGGTCGCCGCCGTCTCCTCGATCGACCGCCGGGTCACGTCGATCACCGGCCAGCCACGCCGGGCGCACAGCCGCCGCGCCCACAGCAGCTCCGCCTTGACCGCGTCTACGTCCACGTAGTCGGTCTGCTCGTTGCGGATACGCCCGGTCTCGGTGCCGGCGGCGATCAGCTTCAGCCGATGCCGGCGGATCTCGATCAGGGCGAGCGGGTCCAGCGTCAACCCGACCACCGGGCAGACCGGTTCCGTCAGTCCCGGTGGGTCCGGCGTGCCCGGCACCAGCGGCACGTTGGCCGCCTTGACGCCGCGATTGGCCAGATAGAACGACGTCGGCGTCTTGCTGCTTCGGCTCACCCCCACCAGCACCACGTCGGCCTCGGCGATCCCCGCCTGCGCCTGGCCGTCGTCATGCGCCAGCACGTAATGCATCGCGTCGATCCGCCGGAAATAGTCGGCGTCGAGCACGTATTGCCGGCCCGGCCGGCTTTGCGCCTGCTCGCCGCTCTGCTCCTGCAGCAACGCCATCACCGGATCGAGCACGTTGACCACGCTGACGCCCAGCCGCGCGCAGGTGGTTTCGAGGTCGTTGCGCAGCGCCCTGTCGATCACCGTCGACAGCACCGGTCCCGGGTCGGCCTCGATCCCCTCGAGCACGCGATGCAGTTGGAACCGGGTGCGGATCAGACTCCATCGGTGATACGCGATCGACACGTGCTCGAACTGCGACACGGTCGCGCGGGCGATGCTGTTCAGCGTCTCCCCCGTCGCGTCGGAGACCAAATGCAGGTTCAGCCGGGGCGTTTCCATGGAAGCGAGGATAACGGGGATAACCGGCTTGCGGCAGTCCCATCTGCAGGCTCG
Source organism: uncultured Alphaproteobacteria bacterium (assembly GCA_963792675.1). Taxonomy (GTDB): domain Bacteria; phylum Pseudomonadota; class Alphaproteobacteria; order Acetobacterales; family Acetobacteraceae; genus JBBROS01. The sequence continues at coordinate 495,987 of CAWBWT010000002.1, read as the reverse complement.
AACCCGGGTGCGGGGATAAGCGCCCCGTCCGGGCGAACACGGGACAAACCCCGGCGACGGTCGGCGGCATGCTGGGACAAACCCCGGGGCGCAAGCAGAAACAATGGCTTGGCACGAAGCCCGCCTGTGGAGAAGGCCGGGACAGGAGTTGAGAAGTCCGGGTACCCCTTTATCCACAGGCCCTATTGACCACTCCAAAAGGAGTTTAAGACTCTTAGAATGGATAGAAGCAAGGCTGCCAAACCCCTCCTCCGCGTGCTGGCCGGCGAGGCAGTCTGGCCACCCCCGGTATGGCTGATGCGCCAAGCCGGCCGGTATCTGCCGGAATACCGCGAGGTGCGCGGCCGCGCCGGGGACTTCATCAGCCTCTGCACCACCCCGGCATTGGCCGCCGAAGTCACCTTGCAGCCGATCCGCCGCTACGGCTTCGACGCCGCCATCCTGTTCAGCGACATCCTCATCGTGCCCTGGGCGCTCGGCCAGGGTCTCGCCTTCAAGGAAGGCGAAGGGCCGGTGCTGCCGCCGATCCGCGATGCGGCCGGGGTGGCGGCGCTCGACCTGGCCCGCCTGCCCGCCGCGGTGGCACCGATCCTGGAAACGGTGTCGCGTACCCGTGCCGGGTTGCCGCCCGAGACCACCATGATCGGCTTCGCGGGCAGCCCGTTCACCGTCGCCTGCTATATGGTGGAGGGCGGCGGCTCAAAGGACTTCACCAACATCCGCGGCATGGCGCATGGGCGGCCGGCGGTGATGGACGCGCTGATCGCGACGCTGGTGGACGCGACGGTCACCTATCTTTCGGCCCAGGTCGGGGCCGGCGCGGATGTGCTGATGCTGTTCGACAGCTGGGCGGGCGTGTTGTCGCCGGCGCTGTTCCGCCGCTTGGTGGTCGCGCCCACCGCGGCGATCGTAGCCCGGCTCAACGCGCTGCACCCGGGCGTCCCGATCATCGGCTTTCCCCGGCTGGCCGGTGTGCTGGTTGGCGAATATGCCGCCCGCACCGGGGTCAACGCCGTGGCGCTCGACACCGGCGCCGATCTCGCCGTGGCGCAGACGCTGATCCCGGCCGGGCTTGCCACCCAAGGCAACATGGACCCGCTGGCGCTGGTTGCCGGCGGCAACGCATTGCGCACCGAAGCGGCCGGCGTGCTCGACGCCATTCGCGGCCGTCCGCACATCTTCAACCTCGGCCACGGCATCGTGCCGCAAACGCCGCCGGCCAACGTCGCCGCCTTGATGGAGCAGATCCGTGCCGCTTGACGACCGGTTGCCGCGGGCCAACTTGCCTCGAATGCCCCGCCCCGCCTCCGAACAGCGAAAGATTGCCGTTGTCCTGTTCAACCTGGGCGGGCCGGACCAGCCGTCTTCGATCAAGCCGTTCCTGATCAACCTGTTCAAGGACCCGGCCATCCTCCGCGTCCCGTTCTTCGTCCGCCCGTTCCTCGCGCGCCTGATCGCCAGGCTGCGGGTCAAGGCGGCCACTGCCAATTACGAGATCCTCGGGGGCAAGAGCCCGTTGCTCGAGCTGACCCAGGACCAGGCCCGCGCGCTCGAGGCGGCGATTGCCGAGACCCGTCCCGACCACGACGTGCGCTGCTTCATCGCCATGCGCTATTGGCATCCGTTCAGCCTGGAGGCGGCGCGCGCGGTCAAGGCATGGGACCCGGACGAGGTGGTGCTGGTCCCGCTCTACCCGCACTTCTCCACAACCACCACCGGCAGCAGCCTGACTGCCTGGCGCGAGGCCGCGGCGAAAGCCGGGCTGGTGGCGCCGGTGACGACGCTGTGCTGCTACCATTCCGATCCGGGCTTCCTGCACGCGACCGCGGCGATCGTCCGCAGCAGCTACGAGGCCGCCCGCGCGGCGCTGCCGGCTGAGACCGGGCTGCGCGTCCTGTTCTCGGCGCACGGCTTGCCGGAGGTGATCGTCAAGGCGGGCGACCCCTACCAGTTTCAGGTCGAGCGTACCGTCGCCGGCGTCGTTCGCCTGCTGGGGATCGAGGACCTGGACTTCACCACCTGCTACCAGTCGCGTGCGACCCCGCAGAAGTGGATCGACCCCAGCACCGAATTCGAGATCGAGCGCGCCGCTCACGACAAGGTCGCCGTGCTGGTGGTGCCGATCGCCTTCGTTTCGGAGCATTCGGAAACGCTGGTCGAGCTCGACGTCGAATATAGGGAGTTCGCCGAGAAGCAGGGCGTGCCGGGCTATTTCCGGGCGCCGGCACAGAACAGCGACGCCGGGTTCATTGCCGCCTTGGCCGAACTGGTCGAGGCCTCGACCGGCCGCGGCCCCGGCCTGTGCAGCTTTGTCGGCGGCCGCACCTGCCCGAAGCCGTTCGGCGACTGCCCCCATGCGCGCGCTGGCGCCGCCCAGCCTGCCGTCGCGCCCCCGGTCGCCGCACCGGTCAAGGAACTGGCTTAACCCTCCTCTTTTCGTCGACACGTCGTCCCCGGGCTTGACCCGGGGACCTCTCCCCCGCAGAGAACGCCGGCGGCGCGGCCCTTCCTGGGGCGATCGGGCCCGAGACCGCGAGGACGCGCCGAGTATGACCCCCGAACCCCTCCGCCTCGTCATCTTCGATTGCGACGGTGTGCTGGTCGACAGCGAGGGCCCGAGCAACCGGGTGGTCGCGATCGAGATCAGCAAGCTCGGATGGCCGATGACCGAGGCGGAAAGCACCGCGCTGTTCATCGGCCACCGCCTGTCCGACATCCCGCCCGTGGTCGAGGCCCGGCTCGGCCACCCGGTGCCCGACGGTTGGGTCGAGCACTTGCGGCAGCGCCTGATAGCCGTCTTCGACACGCTCGAAACCATCCCCGGCGCGGCCGACGCGTTGCGCGCGGCCAGTGCCCTGGGCCTGCCCTACCGGGTCGCCAGCAACTCCTCCCATGAGGAAATGGACGTCAAGTTCCGCCATACCGGGCTCGCGCGGCTGATCGCCGGCCGCCAGCACAGCGCCCGCGACGTGCCGCGCGGCAAGCCATTCCCGGACGTGTTCCTCGCCGCCGCCGCGGCCGAAGGCGTGCCGCCTGCCGCCTGTCTGGTGGTGGAAGACAGCGTTCCGGGGGTGAAGGCCGCGGTTGCAGCCGGCATGGCGGTCGTCGGTCTCGACCTCCATGGTGACGGGGCCGCCTTGCGGGCGGCCGGCGCCACGCCGGTCCGGGCGCTGTCCGAGCTGGCGCCGATCCTGCGGATTGCCATGCAACGGGCCGCATGACCCTGTCCTGGCTCCTCGCCGTCTACCCTTGGGTAAAGTCGTTCCACGTCATCGCGGTCATCGCCTGGATGGCAGGCATCTTCTATCTGCCCCGCTTATACGTATACCACTGCAGCCTGGCCCGCGGCTCGACCGAGAGCGAGCGGTTCAAGGTGATGGAGCGGCGGCTGCTGAAGCAGATCATGCTGCCGGCGATGATTGCCACCTGGACCTTCGGCGTGCTGCTGGTGCTGACGCCCGGGGTCGTGGACTGGGCGCACTTCAACTGGTGGCACGTGAAGTTCCTGATGGTCATCCTGATGACCGGGTTCCAGGGCGCGGCCGGCAAGTGGCGGCGTCAGTTCCTCGAGGACCGCAACCAGAAGCCGGAACGGTTCTATCGCATCGCCAACGAGGTCCCGACGGTGCTGCTCGCCATCATCGTCATCATGGTGATCGCGAAGCCGTTCTAAGCGCTTCAACGGAGCCGGTTACTTTCCAAACCGTGTTGCCGACGTCGTCGGCCACCAGCAAGGCGCCGCTCCGATCGACCGCCACGCCCACCGGCCGCCCTTGCGCCCGCCCGGCCCGGTCGAGGAATCCAGTCAGCACCTCCACCGGCGCGCCCGTGGGCCGCCCGCCGGCAAACGGCACGAAGATCACCCGGTACCCGCTCCGCGGCTTGCGGTTCCACGAGCCATGCTGACCGACGAACGCCCCCTGCTTGAACAACGGCGACAAGCCCTCGGGCCCTGAGAAGGCCAGGCCCAACGACGCCGTATGCGCCCCGAGCGCATAGTCGGGCGCCACCGCGCGCGCCACCAGGGCGGGGTCCTGCGGCTTCACCCGGGTGTCGACGTGCTGTCCGTAATAGCTGAACGGCCAGCCATAGAACGCGCCGTCTTGCACGGCCGTCATGTAATCCGGGACGAGGTCGCTGCCGATCTCGTCGCGCTCGTTCACCGCCGCCCAGAGCGCGCCCGTCTGCGGCTCCCACGCCATGCCGACCGGATTGCGCAGGCCACTCGCATAGATGCGGTGTCGTCCGGTTGCGGCGTCCACCTGCCAGATCGCCGCGCGCCCGTCCTCGGCCGCAAGCCCGTTCTCGGCCGCGTTGCTGTTCGAGCCGACGCTCACATACAGCGTGCGGCCGTCCGCGGTGGCCACCACGTTCTTGGTCCAGTGATGGTTGATCGGGCCCGCCGGCAGGTCACAGACCTTGTCGCCGGGCGCCGTCATCGCGGTTTGTCCGGTCCGATACGGGAACCGCAGCAACGCGTCGGTATCGGCCACATAGAGCGCGTCGCCGGCCAGCGCCATCCCGAACGGCGAATGCAGGCCGTCCAGGAACAGGTGCCGCTCGACGCCACCATGGCCGTCGTCGCGCAGCAGGGTGATGCGGTCGGCGCTCGGCGTGCCGGCCCCCGCGGCCGCCATGATCATCCGCTGCACCATGCCGCGCACGCCGGACGCATCGGCCGGCCGGACGGGCGCGTTGGTTTCAGCGACCAGGATGTCGCCGTTGGGCAGCACCGTAAGCCAGCGCGGATGGTCCAGCCCGCGCGCCAGCGCCACAACCCGCAACCCCGGCGCCACCGTCGGGGTGGCACCCGCCGGCCATGCCGTTGCCGGGGCGATGTTCAGGGTCGGCAGCAAGGTGGCATGCGGCGGCGGTAGGGTCGGGTCCGGGCCGATCCCCGCCTCGAGCGGCAAGGTGGCGCGATCGCCGCATCCAGCCAGGAGCCCGAGAAGGACGGCCGCCATGCCGATCAGAAATTGCCTGCGCACGCCTTTGGGCAAATCGCATCTCCCCGCCCCCGCGGCGACCATGCCCGCGCGGTCGGCTTGGTAGCGCCCGAACCCGGCCTTCCGTTCCGCGGCCGGCCACGCTGGTGCGCAGTCCGCCTGACGGTTAAGCACTGCTGGCCCGGATGTGTTCGCTCCGGCGTCTTTGCGGAGCTTCGGTGGACTTCTTCATTCCCAAGCTGCTGTGGTTGCTGCTGCGGCCCAGCACGGTCCTGGTGCTCGGTGTCGCGGCCGGAGCCGCCCTGCTGCTGCGCCGGCCAGCGGGCCGGGGCCGATGGCTGCTGGCGTTATCGGCCGGTATGCTGGCGCTGTGCGTCGTGCTGCCGGTGGACGCCTTGCTGCTGCTGCCGCTCGAGAGCCGGTTCTCGCGGCCGCAGCCGGCGCCGGCGCGCGTCGACGGCATCGTCGTGCTCGGCGGCGCGGTCGAAACCTATTTGACCGAGCAGCATGGCACGCCGGCGCTGAACGGATCGGCCGAACGAATGACCGCGTTCGTCGCCCTCGCCCGGCAGTATCCCAGTGCCCAACTCGCCTTTACCGGCGGCAGCGGGCGGCTGGAGGGCTCGCGCCTGTCCGAGGCGGAGGTCGCTTCCAGGCTGTTCGCGCAACTCGGCCTGGTGCGCCCGGTCGTCTACGAGGACCGGTCGCGCACCACTCACGAGAATGCTGTCATGCTGAAGGCGATCGTGCGGCCGCAGCCCGGCAAGTCCTGGCTGCTGGTCACGTCGGCGGCCCACATGCCGCGCGCAGTCGGCAGCTTCCGCCGGGCCGGCTGGCCGGTTTTGGCTTGGCCGGTGGGATACCGCGTCGGCCGGCACCCCCGGTTCGACCTCGAGCAAGGCTTGCCGGACCGCCTCGGCGGCATCGATTCGGCGTTGCACGAGTGGGTCGGCCTGATTGCGTATTATTTCCTAGGCCGAACCGATGTGTGGCTTCCAGGTCCCTCTTGATCGAAATCTGTGGTTTTCCCGCTACAAAAAAGCACGAACCCACGTTGGGGTAGAGACGGATTGGGGTATGATTGTCCATACAGTTCGAGAGACTCTTGGTGGGCAATGGCGGTACGGCGACAAACGGTTGAGTTGTTGAAGCGGGCAGCCGGGGTTGCGCCCGTGCTGGCGCTTGGGTGTGCAATGGGCCTGAAGCCTGCTGCCGCCCAGGTGCTTGACACCTACTTCGAGCCCTACGGTGCCGACATCCGCGGCACGCCGACACTCGACAACAGCCGCGGCTTGGCGCTCAGCCGCTACGAAGCAGGCGGCGTCCGCGCCGGAAGCTTCATCGTCCGCCCCAACGTCGTCGAGGGCTTCGGCTACAACAGCAACGTCCAAGGCTTCAAAGGCGGCCGCGGCAGCAGCTTCCTGGACACCACCGCCTCGGTGCAGGCGCGGTCGGACTGGGACCGCAATGCCCTGTTCGTCGGCGCGGCGTTGGACGATCGACGGTATTTCGACGTCCCGTCGCAGAACTTCACCACATGGTCGGCCAATATCGGCGGCTCGATCGACGTCGGTCGCGATCGGATCGACGCCCGCTACGACCACCAGAACCTGACCCAGATCCCGGGCGCGCTCGACTTCACGAGCGTCTCGCAGCCGGTCGCGTTCCGCGTCGATACCGCCGATATCAGCTATACCGCCCGGACATCGGGCCGGCTGACGTTCGTGCCGGAACTGACCGTCTCCCATTACGACTTCGACAGCTTCAGCAGCGGCACCACCCGGGTCGATCAGAGCTACCGCAACCGCACGGTACTGCAGGGCGCGCTGACGACCCGGTATCAGATCGGGGCGCAGCAGGACGCCTTGGTCGTGGTGCGCGGTACCAATATCGACTACTCGTCGGCCGGGACGGTGGGGCAGCCGAAGCGCAACTCCAATGGGTTCTCCATCCTCGGCGGCCTGGACTATCCGGCGCCCGGCTCGAACTTCCGCTTCCGCGTCCTGGCGGGCGTGCAGGCGCGCTACTTCACCGCGGCCGCCTACAAGAACCTGACGACGCCGATCGTCGAGGCGTCGGTGATCTGGACGCCGACCCGGTTGACGACGGTGACGCTGCTCGCCCGCCGCGACATCGAGGACCCGACCGACGACAGCATCGCCGGCTATACCTTCACCGCCGCCCGCTTGAGCGTGGACCACGAGCTGCGCCGCAACGTCACCCTGATCGGGTTCGGCGAAATCCTGCAAGCCGACTTCCCGTCGGCCAGCGTCGCAGGCAATGGGCTCACCACCCGCGAAGCCGGCACGACGCAAACCATCTACAATGCTGGCGCCGGTGCGAATTGGTTGCTAAATCGGTACCTGCGGGTGGGCGGTCAGTTCAGCGTCGCTTATCGCAGCGGAGGCGGCAACAGCTACACCTCGACGCTCAGCCTGCTCACGCTTGGTTTACGGCTGTAAGTAACGCCGGCTGTTTGTGTGCCGGCGAATTTTTGGAGACGACCATGAAGGACCACCGACGCTCCCTCAAATCGTTGCTTCCCATGCTCGGGATCTGCTTGCTCGGCTTGGTCCTGGCAGCGTGCTCCCCCGGGCGCGGGTTGCAGCCCATTCCCGAATACAACGGAACGGTCTACCAACTCGGCGTCGGCGACCAGCTCCGCATCATCACCTTCGGCGAGCAGTCGCTGAGCCAGGATTTCCGCATCGGCGACGGCGGCTACATCGCCGTCCCGCTGCTGGGCAACGTCCGCGCGGCTGGCCTGACCTCAACCGAGCTCGGCAAGACGATCGAAGGCGAGCTGCTGAAGCAGAAGCTGCTGCGTAACCCGAGCGTGGCCGTCGAGGTCGTCAACTACCGCCCGATCTCGGTGCTCGGCGAGGTGGCCAAGCCCGGCCAATACCCCTACCAGCCCGGCATGACGCTCCTGACGGCGATCGCTTCGGCCGGTGGGTTCACCTACCGCTCGGTCGAGGACTACGCCTATGTCGTGCGGCCGAACGATGCGACCACGACCGTTGGCAAGATCTCGCCGCAGGACTACGTGAAGCCCGGTGACGTCATCAAGGTTTACGAACGCCTGTTCTAACGGCCAGACCGGCCCGGTGCGCCTGAGCCGCCGGCGCCTGTTGGGCGCCGGCCTGGTACCTGGCGTCCGGGCCGGCGGCGCGTGCGGCCAGCGGTGCGATCCCGGGTTCGGTCGCGGTGCGCCGCGCCCGTGATCTCCGCAACGGCTGGGGGGTGTGCGGTAACCCCGGGATTGACGCCGGGATCGACGCTTATGCCGCGATGCTGCAACGCATCGGCACCAGCGTGGTCCGCTCGCCCTTGGCGCGAGACGGCCGGCCGATCGGACCGCAATTCGAGTCACTGCGTCTAGCGATGGCCCGGCTCGATCCGGCGCTGCCGCCGCCCCGCCTGACTGCGATCGTCACCGCTTACCTGAACGACGCCGCGACCACCTGGGCCATGCAGCAAGGGGCGTTGCGGGCGGTTGCGGCAAGCGGGCTGCTCGGCGCAATCGAGGGTCCAAACGAGATCAACAACCGAGTGACCGGGGGCGGCTCGCATGGCCCCGACGATCACGCCGATCGCACCGGGCCGGACGCCTACCCTGCCAACAGCCTCGCCTGGGCCAAAGTCCTCGACCAGTTCCGGCGGCAAACCCCACAGTTGCACGGGCTGCCGTTGATCGCGCCGTCGATTGCCAGCGGTCTGCGCGAGGACTACGCCCGCCTACCCCCGCTCACCGGCCTCGCCGACGCCGGGAACGTCCATTTCTACGCCGGCGGCGGGCGGCAGCCCGGGTTCTCCATCCCGCCCAACCCCGATGTCGGCTCGTTCGCGTCGGTGTTCGGATGGGCCCAGGCCGCGCAACTGCCAGCCGGTCCTATGTGGCTGACGGAGACGGGGGCGAGCACCTCGGGCAACTACGCGCGCGACGGGGTGTCGCAGGCCAAATACCTGGCCAACCAGTTCTTCGACGCGTTCGCCGCCGGCGCGCAGCGGCTGTATTTCTACCAGCTGATCGACGGCAGCAGTGCACCGGGCGATACCGAGGGCAATTTCGGCCTGTTCCGCCACGACGGGTTGCCCAAGCCCGCCGTCGCCATGTTGGAACGGCTGAAGCACCTCCTGTCGGTCGGCCAATTCGAGGACCCGCGCAACCGCGCCGATACCGGTCCGGTCACGGCAGCCTACGATCCCCGCGACCTCACCCTCGGCGGCGCCGCCGAAGTGCTCGTGCTGCAGAAGTCGGACGGCAGCAGTGTCGTTGCCGTTTGGAACGAGCCACCCATCGACGATGGCAAGGGCAACAGCCTGGTGCCGGCGTCACAGGCCATCACGCTGGACCTCGGGTCGACGCAGCGATTCGCCATCCATGACCTGCTTGAGCCCGCAGCCCCGGATTTCGAGACCGGACGCCGGGTCAGCGTCAGGCTGCGCGGTCATCCGGTGCTCGTTGAACTGCGTCCGGGACCGGCGCGAAACTGACCGGCCGCGCCGGCTGGGGCCGGGCCGGAATATCGGGCAGGCCCAGCCAGCCGGCCACGCCGAGCCGCATGGCGACGAGCTGCAGCGCGATCGGCAAGCCGAGCCCCGCGACCATGCCGCCGGCAATGTAGAGCGCCGCCGGGGCGTGGGCGCCGATGATCCTGACCAGCGCGATGCGCGCGCCCGCCGTGCCCAGGATGTGCACGACGAGGACGGTCAGCGAGATTTGCCCGAGATACGCAACGAGGCGCAGCGACGGCCATCGGCCGGACCACCGGGCGAGATGTTGGGCCGCGCCGAATACGGCCAAGGTGCCCAGCACGGCCACCGGGACCGCCCATTGATTGCCGACCCCCGCACCGTTGAGCGCCAATCCCAGGCCTACCGCGGCGAGTGCCGACCCGGCGATCAACATCGGCGACGCCACTATCCGCTCGAACGCCAGCCCGCGCACCAGCGCCGCGCCGGCGGTGCCGGCCGAATAGTAAAGCAGGCCCCAAGTCACCTGCTGGCCCAATTCGGTCGGTGCGAACTGCCCGGCGACGAAGATCGGGACTGCGACCAGCAGCGGAACCCACACGCCCCAGCGCACGAGGATATGGACGAACGCCACGCAGCACAGCACGGCGTAGAGGAACCAGAACGGCGACACCGGTTCGTAGAGGTAGGTGTTCACGCCGAACGAGAAGGTGCCGATGTTGGTCAGGTTACCCAACGACGACAGCAGTGCGAGTTCGAAGCTCATCCAGAACACGTAAGGCCACGCAATGGTTCGCAGCCGCCGCCAGAACGGCCGCCCGCCCTGCCTCGCGGTGCGGACCCCGAGCACGCCGGAGATGAAAAAGAACAACGGCATGTGGAAGCCGTAGATCAGGTAATCGAGCGTCGAGAGCGCCGGGCTGTCGATCAGAGTGGCCGAACGCAATCCGCGGAAGCAATGGCCGTAAACCACCAGGATAATGGCGATGCCGCGCGCGTGGTCGATCCAAGCCGCGCGGCGCGAAGCGGCCGCGATGATCGGTGTCTCCGGTGCGATGGGGTCCGCCATTACCATCTTGCCTCGTTTGCGGGGCCGCCCCGCGTCCCGGCCGGTGCGGCCATTTCTACGCAGACGTCATGGCAGGGTCGTAGACCTTCAATCCTGCTCCTCTTATAAAGCAGGGACGTAGCCGGATTGGCACAATCAGCCGGAGCGTCTGGGGACAGGACGTCGATGCCCGCCGACAAGGCGACATTGGGGGCCGCCACGGTTTCCCTGCCGGACGAGGACGACCGATGACCGAGACCCGGCAAGACCTTCGCGACACCGCACCGACGCTTGCGACCAAGCTCCGGGTGGTGTCGATCTCGCATTCCGCGGTGAACAAGGCCAGCGGGCGGATCCGCTACGAGACGTTGGTGGCCGAGCGCCCGGATATCGACCTGACGTTGGTGGCGCCCGACCGTTGGATCGAATACGGCAAGCGCATGCAGCTGGACCCGCACTCGGGCCCGCTCAAGTTCCGCGTCGAACGCGTGCGCCTGCCGGTTGTGCCGATGGCCAAGTGGTACCTGCATCACTATCCGAAGCTGGGACAAGTGCTGTCGACTTTGCAGCCGGACGTGATCCATCTCTGGGAGGAGCCCTGGAGCCTCGTCGGGCTGCAGGCGGTGCGGCTGCGGGACCGGCTGCTGCCGAATGCCGCGGTTATCCTCGAGACCGACCAGAACATCCTCCGCCGGCTGCCGCCGCCGTTCCAGCAGATCCGCCGCTACAACCTCAGGCGCATCGACCTGCTGATCGGGCGGCAGCCCGAGAGCCTCGAAGTGGCGCGGGCGTGCGGCTTTGCCGGGCCGACCGCAATCGTGGAGTACGGGGTGGCCGCGGACATCTTCCACGAGCAGAGCCGCGACGCGGCGCGCGCCGCACTCGGCGTATCCGGCTTCGTGATCGGCTACGTGGGGCGGATCGTACGCGAGAAAGGCCTGCTCGATGTGCTGGACGCCATGGCGGCCTGTGGCCGCCCGGTGACGTTCGTCGTCCTGGGCGCTGGGCCGGACCGCGACGCGCTGGTTGCTCATGCCACGTCGCTGGGCTTGCTGCCGCAGCTGCGCCTGCTCGATCCGCGGCCGCCCGCGGCGGTGGCGGAGGTGATGAGCGCGCTCGACGTCCTCGTGCTGATGTCGCGCACGGCGCGGACGTGGAAGGAGCAGTTCGGTCGGGTGATCATGGAGGCGCAAGCCTGCGGCGTGCCGGTGATCGGATCCGACTCCGGCTCGATCCCCGGGGTGGTGGCCGAGGGCGGCTGGATCGTGCCGGAAGGCCGGTCGGCACCGCTGGCCGAGTTGCTCGGCCGCTTGATGGCGTCACCCGAGGAGGTGCAGCGTGCCCGTGCAGCCGGGCTGGAGCAAGCGCGCGGGCGGTTTTCCGTGCGGACGGTGGCCGACGCGCTCGCCGATTCGTTCCGTGCCGCCGCTGCGGCACGCCGGACCCATCGCGCCGCCGCGGGCAGGCCGGCGCCGTGACCGTCAAGCCGCGTGTCCTGCTGGTTTCGCCGGTTTCGGAGTTCAAAGGCGGCGCGGAGGTGGTGCTTCGCACCATGCTGGCCAACCCGCATATCGAGCCCGTCCTGGCGTTGCCCGAGGAGGGTCCGATCGAGCAGGCCGCACGCGCCATGAACGTGCCGGTGTGCTTCTATCGGCCGAGCGCGATGCTGCACGTGCACCGGCCGCCGCGGCCCGGGCCGATCGCGGCCGCGATCGCCGACGCGTTCCGCTGTTCCCGCCGCTTGAAGCGCCTCGCCCGGGAGCACGGCTGTCCGATCCTGCACAGCAACGGGCTCAAGCCGCACATGCTGTTGGCCTTGCTCGGATCCTCGGCCGGGGTCCGGACGCTGGTCCACCTGCACGACATCCCGTACCGTCGCTCGGAACGCGCTATCTGGCGGCTGATCGCACGGCGGGTGACCCGCGTGATCATGGTCTCGCGGCCCTGTTATCCCGGTTCGGTGCTCCCGGCCAACGTCACGGTGGTGCCGAACGGCATCGCTCCGGTCAGCGATCATCTGTCTGATCCGAAGCCGCCGGGGCCGATCCGGCTCGGCTTTGTGGGCCGCTTTCACCCGAACAAGGGCCTCGACCTGCTGCTGGACTGGTTTGCCGCCGTAAGGGGGGCCGGGATTGCGGCGACGCTTACGATCAGGGGCCGGCCTGATCCGGATCTCCCCCAATACTGGCCAGCGATCCAGGCGCGGATCCGAGCGAGCGACTATGCCGCAGATGTGGTCGAGGAGGGATGGACCACCGGTTCCGCGACCTACGCCAACCTGGACGTGCTCCTGATCCCGTCCAAGACCCCTGACCCGGCGCCTTTGGTGGTGTTGGAAGCGATGAGCGCGGGGGTGATCGTCGCCGCTTACCCGGCGGGCGGCATACCCACGATGATCGACGACAAACGGACCGGGCTGCTCGTCGAACGCGGGGACACGCTCGCGGCGGAGTTGCGGATACTGCAAGACGCTCCCAGTGTCGGCGAGCAACTGCGGCGGGCGGCCTTCGATCAGGTCCGGACGCAGCACGGAGTGGAGGGCTTTCATACCAGGCTGGCGAGCATCTACTCTACAATGATTGAGCATCGGGAGTAGTCCAAGCGGTCTATTCCCAATCAGCAATCTAATATTCTAGCAAAATACCGCGACCGCCACTCCAGCCCAGGAAATCGCTGACAAGATGAGGCCGAAAAATACGCCTCGAAAAAGCCTCGGTTCAGCATCGTCCGCACACCCGAACAGGACGGGTCCGTCGTACTCCCGGCTTTCCGCCACGACTTCGGCAAGCGCCACCGGCAGGTTCAGGATCGCGGGAATTTCACATTGATTCTTAGTCACCGTCACGGTTGAACGCGCGTTGGCAATGCGTTGATTCACGTTCGTATTCCTCCCCTAACTACGATGCTACCTAAATTTCACCTTCCAAATTGCTAAATGCGCGTTAAAGTATGCTGCACTGCAACCAACGGGTTCATTATGCGTGTTGTTCGGACGAGACACCCTCCAAGAATTGTCAGCTTTGGTTTGCGATAACGGGGTTGTTAGTTGAGGAACATGAGGCTTAGCAACTAGAAGTAGTTTACGTAATGGAGGCGACCGTGTCGTCCGGTTGTGTAAAGTTTTACCTTACCCAAACCAAGTTAATGTATTCAAATCCAGATCGCTGTTTCAGCGTTGCCCGACATGACGGACTGCCGAGGCGCTGACGGCCGGCAATTTGCCGGCTTTGTTCCGCGTTTGCTGAGGGATTAGTACCGCATGGCCCACGTTAATGCACGACTAAGCAATCGCGCGAGGTTCGAATAATGTTGGCTAGTACCTTCGACCCGGGAGGTCGCCGGTGTTTTCCGGCCGCTCCCGGCCGTAGCAAGAACCGGCCGGCCTCGGCCACCTATCCCGATCGACCTCCTGCTTGCAGCGATGCGAATCGGCGACGTCCTCGCCGTATTTTCCGGTGGGCTGGCAGCAGGCCTGCTGATCCACTCGCTGAGCGTGCATGCACAATACCAGCCGCAGATCCTCGTCTCCCTGGGCGTGACCGCCGTCACAACGTTCTTCTTCGGCCGGCTGAACGCCTACGACCGGTCCGCGATCCGCAACGTGCGTCGCGGCTTGTTGACGCGCCTGATCGGGCTGTTGCCGGGCGTGCCGATGGCAATCGGCTGCATTGCGTTGCTGCCGAGCGAGCGCGTATTGCTGCCGATCTGGCCAGTGGCCTGGCTCGCGGCATCGTTGCTGTTCCTGGCCGTCGGGCACCTGTTCGCGGGCACATTCATTCGACGCTGGGCCGCCGACGGCGGGCTGTCGCGCCGCGTCGCGGTCGTCGGTGTCAACCAATTTAGCGAGAGCTTTCTCGAACGGGTCGCAAACCGGCCATCCGACGGGGTCGAGATTGTCGGGGTATATCGCGACTACGACGACGAGCACGGCGACTTCCATGGCGGGCATCCGGTAATCGGGCGAATTGGTGACGTCGTCGCTCATAGCCGGCGCGAACGCATCGACGCGGTCGTATTAGCGATCCCGTTGACGCAGCCGGAGCGGATCGCCCAGGCCAAGCGAGCACTGGCCTGCATCGTCTCCGACGTTTATCTCACGACGGGTTTGACGGGGCTGCAATTCAAGTCGACCGAGGTCCAGGACTTCGCGTCCACGCCGATGGTCCGGGTGACGCGTCGTCCGCTCGACACCTGGCAGATGATCGAGAAAACAACGCTCGACCGCTTTGCAGCGATCCTGCTGTTGTGCGCACTGTCACTGCCGCTGCTGCTGATCGCGATCCTGATCAAGATCGATAGCCCCGGACCGGTGTTGTTCCGGCAGCCCCGGCTTGGTTTTAACAACCTGATGTTTACGGTTTACAAATTCCGCACCATGAAACATGGGTCGGCCGATCTGCTGGCAGAGCGGCAGACGAGGCGCGGTGACGACCGGATTACTCGGATCGGGCGCCTGCTTCGCCGTTTCAGCCTCGACGAGCTCCCGCAACTGCTGAACGTGCTTGGTGGCAGCATGTCGCTGGTCGGCCCCCGGCCGCACGCGCCGAATACGAAGGCCGGTGACGTGCTGTTCCACGACGCTGTCGCGGAGTACGCGCTGCGACACCGGGTGAAACCGGGGATCACCGGTTGGGCTCAGGTGAATGGCTGGCGTGGAGAGACCAAGACACTGCAGCAGATCGAGCAGCGTGTGGCGCACGACCTTTGGTATATCGACAATTGGTCGCTGAAACTGGACCTCCGGATCCTGCTGCTGACGGTCACCCGGGAGATCAACAGCAAGACAGCGTTCTAAGCCTTTCGGCTGACTTGCGCCGTTGAGACCGTGCACTTATAGCACGGTTAACCATGACGATCTCGATCCCAAACTTTGCAACATTTTGGGCGGGTCGGCGCATTGCCGGATACGAGGCGGCTTGCCTGTCCTCGTTCAGCCGGCTCGGCTACCAGATCACCGTCTACTCGTATAACGAGATCGAGAACCTGCCGAGCGGCGTGTCCAGCCGGTCAGCGGCAGAGATCGTTGACGAGCGGTTCATGTCGGCCTTCCTGATCAAGGGGGTCCCAAGCCTCAGCCACTTCTCCGACCTGTTCCGTTATCGGCTGTTCCAGAACACCGATGCGATTTGGGTGGACAGCGACATGTTCCTCCTTCGGAGGTTCGAGCAGGACCTGCCGAATACCCTGCTCGCCCGGGAGAGCGAGGATGACCTGTGCGGTGCGATCATGCGCCTCAACCGGGATGACCCGGCCTTAAGTCGCCTCGTTGAACGGACGGAAGCGGTTGCCGGGCGCGAGTTGGCTTGGGGAGATACCGGGCCGCGTCTGCTCACGGCGGTATTCGGATCACAAGTCCTGAACGCCTCGTTCGGCCCTGAGCTGTTCTTTCCGGTCCACTACGATGAGTTCTGGAAGGTCTTCCTGCCGCGGTATCGCGCCGAATGCGAGGAGCTTTGCCGGCAGGCGAACACCCTCCATCTCTGGAACAATGTCGTGGGTAAAGTGGGCGTCTGGAAAGACGTCCTGCCGCCGCCTGGTTCCTACTTGCACGAGCAGTTCGTCGCGCACGGCTTGACCGATCTGTTCCAAGGCGTGTTCCCGGCCGATGTCATGGAGAACGTGATCGATAACTACCGTATGCGCATGAGCGGCGCCTTCGGTGACATCACGAAGCTGGCGCGTTTGGCGATACCCGGGCTGCGGCGCCGCACGTTACGGCGTCTCGATTGGGTTCGCGATCGGATCTGACTGCCGATCGAGACAGGTGCCTCACTCAGCTTCCCACCAAGCTGGCCGTCGGGGTGGTCCGGCGGGCGACCAGCTTCATCAGCAACTGCTGGATCTCGCGAAAGCCGTCAGGGTCGATCAACCGGATCAGCGCCGTGTAGCAGACGGCCATGGTCGTGGAGATCAGCGCCATGTCCACCATGCGGCTGCGAACGCCGATGGCGTTGCTGAGGGCAAGTGCTGCGCCCACCGAGACTGCGGCTGAAAGTCCCGGCCGAAGATAGATCATCAGCAACCGGTGCCAGCTTACCCCGCTGCGACGGAACACGGCGTAGCTGAAGATCGGCGTCACCGTCCCGTAGTAAGCGGCAACCGCCAACGCCACTCCGAGCGCCGATGCCAAGTAGCCGCCAATTGTGACAAGCACGAAGAACATCGGAGTACAGACCAGAAGGTAGCCGAATTGGCGGCCAAACGCACGCTGGGCCGAGAGCAATGTGGCAGCGATCCAGGAGATCGCATCGAGCCCGAGCGCAATGCTGAGGATCTGCATCAGCGGGATGCTGTCGTCCCACTTCGACGCGAAGAACAGATGGACTGCCGGGTCGATCAATGCAGCCTGCAGGAAGGCGAGCGGCATGATCAGCAGCCCAAGCAGCTTGGCCGCGCGGAACGCAGCCTCACCCTGCACAGCCGGGTTGTTGCGCATGTGCGACAGAGCTGGAAAGAGCACGTTGCCGAGGCTCATCACCATTAGCATCAATGGTTGCGATGCCATCTTGAACGCAAAGAAGTAGAGGCCGACAGCTGCTTTGTCGGCTAACAAGCCCAGCACAATGTAATCGCCTTGGTTGACGGCCGCCTGCACCGCCCCGGTGGCAAAGACGAAGATGCTGTTGCCCACGACGTAACGGATACGTCCGATCTTGCTGAAAAAGCCCGGCAGCTTGGGCCGGGTCCAAAGCCACAACGCCACCGTCCTCAGTCCAGCCACGATGGGCAGCGGCAACGCGAAGGCAAAGGCACCGAAGCCTGTGAACGCGAATCCGATCGTCAGCCCTTGGATCAAGAGCGTCTCGACCATCCCGAACGCCGCGATGGTCCGGAACCGCAGACCGGCGCGCATCGTGAGCATCGGCACGGTGGCCAGCGTTGTGAGCGGGATGCTGACGCCGACAATCAAGGCTAATGGAACGACCTGAGGCGCACGGTAAAAGTATGCGAAGATCGGGCCGAGTACCAAGACGATGAAGAAGCCCAGGACGCCAAGTCCAAAGCTGTACCAGAATGCCGGTACCAACCAGAACCGGATCGTCTTATGCCGCTGCACGACGACGCCTTCGACACCGGAGTTCGCGACGATCGAACCGAAGGTGGAAACGGTGTAGGCGAGGCCGATCAGGCCAAAATCGGCCGGTGCGAGAACTGCCGCCAGAGCGAGCTGGGCGAAGAATGCGAGGGCTCGGCCGCCGGCGCTCTGCAACATCAGCCACGCCGCGCCTCGAGCGGCGGTGCGCCCAAGGGATCCCCCAGCATCAGCCATGATAGTGAAACGACCCTTCCCGGAAAGCCATCCTGTCGCGGCCAAGCCGGACCAGTGGCAGCAGCCTACATCTTAGATAACCAAACTAGGCGGCCCACCCGCCGACGCCACGTCATGTTTCGTCACGCTCGAATTAACACGCGTTCTGCGTGAACTGTCAGGCGTAGCGGCGGCGCCGGCGCACGGCCTGCGAGGGAGCGGACAGAACGCCAACCATCAGCCAGAACAGGAACCCGATCTCGCCAATGGCAATCGCCGTCAACGGGATGATGGCGAGATTGCCGATAATCAGTGCGCCGGCGACGAGGCGCAGCGGCTTGTCATCGCGCCGTAGGCTGCGTAAGGCTTGCACGCCAGCCCAGACGATGCCGAGCACGTGCAACAGGCCCAAGGTCGTGCCCATCTGAACGGCGGACGTCAGTAGCTGGCCGTCCATTGCCGCCATCTTGGTGTCGGGATCGATCGGCACCAGCCCGGCACCGATATTGTAGCGAGGGTCCTCAGTAAACACGTGCGCGTAGTCGCCCATTCGTTCCTGCCCGCTGCCGTCGCCCGCCACGTTGGTGTCAAGCGAAGCGAACCGGTCGGAGATGGTATCGCCGAAAGAGGTAAACAAAAGCGCAATCGCCACCCCGAATCCTAGGCAGATGATCAAAAACAGCGCCCGTCCGCGCGTGCGATTGAACAGCAAGCAGAACAGCAGCGACAGGCTCGCACTGATCCAAGCCGTGCGCACGCTGGTCAGCATGATCGAAAGCGACAGCGGCAGGATCGCCACAACCGGCACGAGCACCGGCGGGATGAAGGATTTCTGGGTGAAGCTGAACAGCAGCAGGCCGAACGTGGCGTAAGCGGCGAAGCTGACGGGAGAGTTCATCGTCCCGAACACCCGCACCATTCCCGGATAGGGCTGACCGATCGAAGGAATCTTAGACGAGATCATCCAGAACTGGTCCCATTGCGGGGGCGCGAGATGCTGGAAGACTCCATACAGGCCGACCGGCGCGCTGACGATCAGGAACGCCCGGGCGGCGGATTCGAGAACGGCCTCGCTCTCGTTGGCGCGCAGGATCACGCACATGCAGTAGATCATGGGCGCGAGATATTTGATGGCCACGACCGACGCGTCGAACATGTTGCCCTGGAACGCCGACAGCGCCCAGGCATACATGACGCAGATCGTCATCAGCAGGTAGGGCGAGAACACGCCCATTGCGATATTCCGGTCTGTCGCCAAAACCTTCATCTCGCCGAACACGACGACCATGGCGAGCAACGGCCCGATCAGCATCATCCCGCTGGCGTCGTAGCCCGTGTGGAGATCGATAATCCGACGGAGCAGCGGACCGACCACGAACAAGACGATGACGACTTCAACGTGCAGCGGCAGGCCGCCGCGGCGGTAGCCGTGGTAGGCCATCGCGACGCTTCCGGCGATGAATACCATTCGCGCTGCGCCGATCCCGACTTGCCCCATTGCCGCGACCAGCAGCAGGAACGCGCCTAGGACGAGGTAGACGCCGAGCGCTGCCTGGCTGTCGCGCGCGGGCGCGAGAACGGGCCGGGAAGCACCGGCCCGAACCGGCGCCGCTGGCTCCGGGGTGAGGTACTCGGTGATGATCAGCTCCGTTCGGAGACGAGGTAAAGGTCGGCCGGGTTGCTGGTGTCGTAGAGGCGGTAGTGGTCGGGCTCGACCCGGTCCAGAACCAGGCCGAGCACGTTGCCGCCCGCTGCCCGAACTTCGCTGACGCCTTCGACCACCGACTCGGTGTGCGAGTGCCCCCACTGCGCACGGTACAGGATGCCGTCCACTTCCGGAGCAAGGATGCGGGTATCGGCGACCGACCGTGACGGCGGGGTGTCGATCAGCACCAGGTCATACCGCCCGAACGCCCAATCCAGCAGCTTGCGCATCTCAGGCCCGCCCAGCAGCTCGGCGGAGTCCATCGTCGGACGCCCTGCCACGATCACGTCGAGCCGGTCCGACGCCGCCCGCACCACCGCTTCTTCCGGAAGCGTCGTTCCGCGCAGCACGTCGCTGACCCCGACCACGGCCGGCAGACGCAAGCTCCGGCCGATGCTCGGCCGCCGCAGGTCGCACTCCAGGATCAGCACGCGCTGCCCCGCCGCTGCAGCGAAGTGGGCCAGCGACAACGTAATGAACGACTTGCCCTCACCCTTCGAGGCCGAGCAGACCATGACGCTGCGTAACGGCCGTTCACGCCGCCGCTGCGAGCGCAGCAGCAGGCATTCGGCGTAAAGGCCGCGGATCGCTTCCTGAAACGCAGAAGGCTGGCTCATTTTCTTATCCAGCTGCCCGGACGTGCGCCCGACGCGCGAGACGTGCGGCACCCGCGCCAGCACGCGCAAACGGGAGGCGTCCTCCAGCCCATCGATTGCCCGGATCGTCGGGTCGGCCCGATCCCGCAGCAGAGTCGCGACCACCGCGAACGCGGTCGCCAGCAGCAGGCCGGTCAAGGCGAAGGTCGTGACCTTGGGGAAGAACACGCTTTGCGGCAGCTCGGCCAAGCTGACTAGGCGTGCATTCGCGGTGGCCAGGCGCCGGTTGGTCTCGAGCTGGTTCAGGTTCTTGGTCAAGTCGACCAGCAGCTCCCGGTCAGTCGTCGCGTCCCGCTGCAGCGACGCCACCTGGGTGGTGGCGTCGTCGTTGCCGCGAACATCCTGCTTGAGGCTGTCGAGCTGGCTTCGCAGCGTGGTCACGCGGCTGTTGGCGGCGTTGTAATCGGCCTGTGCGCTGCGCGTTACGAGGCCGGTCTCGCGGCCCAGCGAGCTCTCGAGGCTACGCCGCTGCTGCTGCAGTTCGACCAGGGCCGGGTTGGAGGCGCCGTAACGGGCCGACATCTGCGCCATTTGCGAGTTGACCAGCGCCAATTGCTGCTTGATGTCGCTGACGCCGCGGTTGTCGAGCACGCCCGTCGTCGCTCCACCCTGAGCGTTCGCCTGCTGCAAACGCCCGGCGGCGGCGGCCTTGTCGGCTTCGGCCAGCGAGAGCTGCTGCGCGAGGCTGGTGAGCTGCTCGGACGCGATCGGACCGACCTGGCCGCGGACGACGCCCTTCGAATGCAGGAACGCCTCGATCTGCTGCTCGGTCGACTTCAGGCGAGCGGAAACCCGCTGGCCCTCGCCGCGCAGCCACTCGATGGCTTCGTCGCGGGGTTCCAGCTTTTCCCGGATGCGGGCGTCCAGATAGGCCTGCACGATCCCGTTGGCGATCGCCTGCGCAACCTCGGGCAGGGGCGACGTGGCGGCCACGTTGATCACCCGCGACCGCCCGTTGGTGGCGACGCCGAGCCGTTCCTTGAGGTTCGACACCATCCCCGTCGTGTCCGCCAGCAGCACGTCGCAGGAGGGGGTCGGCTTCATCCCGAGCAGATCCTTAACCTGCGCTTTCCACGCCGGCGGCCGGGAGACCTCGCATTCGGTGCGGAGATCGGCCTGCATGGCTGGGTTTTTGAGCAGCTCGCGGATCAGCAACGGCGAGGACAGGATCACCGCCTGG
Organism: uncultured Alphaproteobacteria bacterium; assembly: GCA_963792675.1. Taxonomy (GTDB): domain Bacteria; phylum Pseudomonadota; class Alphaproteobacteria; order Acetobacterales; family Acetobacteraceae; genus JBBROS01. Next base: position 474,727 of record CAWBWT010000002.1, on the reverse strand, counting down.
CTTTCCAAGTCGGACGTGTCACCGATGGTTTGGGCGGCGTCCACGCCTTGCTGCGACGCCAGGATCCGCTCCGGCGGTGAAACGGTAATCGACGCCTCGGCCCGGTAGGTCGGCGGCAGATACAGGTAGGCGGCCGTGACCAGCCCGAGCACGAGCAGGAACACGGATGCGAACAGCAGCTTGCGGCGCCGCAAACGCAACAGGATACCGCCGTCGGAGGCTGGCGCGCTTGGCTGCGGCGGCAGCATCAGCTCGGGCATGCTCTGGTGCGGGTAAGCCGGGTTACCCGACGGGTCGCGCGGGATGAGGTCCATCATGAAAAATCCCTGCTTGCGGCACGACCGCCGGTGCTTTGAAACCTGTGTGCGGGGCCGACGTCGATCTCGACCCGGGCGTCGTAGCCGGTGTTCCAGTTTCGCGTTGCCGGGCCGATCGGCTCGGCGGCGACAGGCTCCGGCGCTGCGGTCGCGAAACCGGACCGCATGCGGTCGTGGAACGCGGCATAACGCTCGGCCACGAAGGCTGCGAAGTCTTGCTCGAACCGTGCGGTGCGGAAGCGGAGCGCGTTGGCATGACAAGCCGAGCGCGTGAACGTGTCGCGACGCCGCTCGAAGGTCTCGACTGCGGCCACGATTGCATGCGCTTCCGGCACGTCGAAGAACAGGCCGGTGGGCGACGGCCCGCTGGCGACGATCGTTTCGCGAGCGCCGCCGCGGCCGAGCGCGATCACCGGCGTTCCCTCTCCCTGAACCTCGACCGGCACGATGCCGAAATCCTCCTCGGCGGCGAATACGAAGGCCTCAGCGCCGCGCATCAGCTCGCGCAGCTTGGAGTCCGAAACGAAGCCGGCGAACTCGACATTCGGTGCGCCGATGGCCTTCAAGCGTGCGAGCTCGGGGCCAGACCCGGCCACCACAAGGCGGCGGTTCGGCATGTCGCGGAACGCTTCGACAATGGCGCGGACGTTCTTGTAGGCCACGAGCCGGCTCGCAACCAAGTAGAAGCCGCGGTCGGCGGCGATCGACGACAGCGCGGGCGACCGGACCGAAGGCGGCGGCAGCACCTCGGGCACGTCCACCGGCGGGTTGATCACCGTTGCTGTCCGACCGTATGCCTTGCGAATCCGGCGGCCGATGAAATGAGAGTTCGCGACATACTCGTCGACGCCGGAGGCGGTCCGCGAGTCCCACAGTCTGACCTTGTGCATCAGGTAGCGCGCGAGCGCCCCCTTCAGCCCGCGGTGCAGGCCGGCGTCGCGGAGGTACTGGTGCTGCAAGTCCCACGCATAGCGCATGGGAGAGTGGACGTAGGCGATATGAAGCTGATCGGGTCCGGTCAACACGCCCTTTGCCACGGCATAGCTGCTCGACAAAACCAGATCGTAACCGGACAGATCGAATTGTTCCACTGCCATCGGCATCAATGGCAGGTATTGACGATGGCGCCGATCGATTGCAGGCATGTGTTGCAAGAAGCTGGTGCGGCTACGCGGCAGGCCGGCGCGGGCCCGATCTTCCGGAGACAAGACATCGAACAGGCAGAACAGGTCCGCGTTCGGATAGCAGCGCAGCATCGAGCTGAGCACCTTTTCCGCACCGCCTAACACGTAAAGCCAGTCGTGGACGATCGCCACCCGCATCATTCATCCTTCACGCAACGCCAGGATTGACGTACACATAACGTTGGCAATTCACAATGGTTTTGTGCGGCCACCCATATGGGTTTCGCGCGATTCTGGGCCCGCTCCGATGCAGCGCTCAGCGGCAGCCCTGGCCACACTATGATTCCGTGTCACGGCGCGTGTGCATCAGTTTCCTAGTTCGCTGCAATGCAGCATGAACAGCGTTGTTTGCAATGCACGATACGGGGAGCCCGTGTCGTAATTGTGTCCAAATCCGGATACGGCCACAGGGTGTATCTCCCATGCCACGCTTTGCCGCCGACCGGAACGCGCTGGGAGCGGCGTGTCGACGCCCTGACCCCGAGGCAACGTTGTCCGCCGATATGGGACGGACGCCGGATCTACCTTGTTCCGGAAGATCGCAGCGCAACTAGCGCACCGTCGCGAACGTCTCCATCCCCACGCCGTTCCCGCCACGGCATGACAAAATTGTTATTCCGACGTCAAACAGGCTGTGTTATCGGAGACTCTATGATTGCAAGACTAGCATTGGCCAGCGCTCTCTGCGCGGCGACCGTTACTGCTCATGCGCAGTCCGCTGCCATCAACTCGGAGCAGCAAGCCTGCCTGTCGGCGTTGGACGCCGTGCAGGGCCAGGTGCGCTTCCCGAGCCAGTTGCTCCGGACGATCGCCAACGTCGAAAGCGGTCGACCCGACCCGAGGACCGGACGCGTGGCGCCCTGGCCCTGGACGATCAACGTCGAAGGGAACGGGTATTTCTTCGCCACCAAAACCGAGGCAATCGAAGCTGTCGCCCGGTTCAACGCCCAGGGCGTGCGCTCCATCGACGTCGGCTGCATGCAGATCAACCTGCTGCACCATCCGAATGCCTTCCGTTCCATGGACGAGGCGTTCGAGCCGCGCGTCAATGTGGCCTATGGCGCCAGGTTCCTGGGCGCGCTGTTCCATCAGACCGGCGGCTGGCCGCTCGCCGTGGCCGCCTATCATTCGCAGACCCCGGCGCTTGGCGCCGAGTATTGGGGCCGCGTGACGGCGCAGTGGTCGTTGGGCGCTCAGTACGCCAGCTTCGGCCCGCAGCCGGGGGCGGCGCTGCCTCGGGTTCCGGTCAATCCCAACCTCACGTCCGAGTTCGCCCGCCGCCTCGCCGATGCTGATCAGGACCACCAGCGCCTCGTCGCCCGCAATGCGCCCCCGCCGACACTGCGCCGCGGCCAATTCGTCGCGCAGCGGCAAACCGGGCCGGTGCGCAGCTACCGCTTCAACGGCTGATCCGCCGCCGTCCGAGTAGCCGGCTCCCGCCACGTGGACGCCGCCAACCGTGTGAGGATCGACCTGGACGGCGGTGATGCCTCGTCTGGCTTGCTCCTGCGGCCGCCATCCGCGGTCGCCGCTTACGTGATGGCGCATGGTGCCGGCGCCGGCATGACCCACCCATTCATTGCATCGGCCGCGTCTGGCCTCGCCGAGCGGGGTATCGCGACCTTGCGCTACCAGTTCCCGTCGATGGAACGGGGATCGCGTCGCCCGGACTCACCTGCGGTGGCCCAAGCCGCGGTACGGGCCGCCGTGGCGGCCGCAACGGTGCTCCTCCCAGACCTGCCCTTGCTGGCCGGCGGCAAGTCGTTTGGCGGCCGCATGAGTTCGCAGGCCCAAGCCGAACGTCCGCTGCCCGGCGTCCGCGGCCTCGTGCTCCTCGGCTTTCCCCTGCATCCCGCCAAGCGGCCTTCCGCGGATCGGGCCCGGCACTTGTCCGACGTCGGGGTCCCGATGCTGTTCTTGCAAGGCACGCGCGACGGGCTGGCCGACATGGACCTGCTGCGGCCGGCCATTGCCGGGCTCGGACCGCTCGCTTCCCTCCACGCCGTGGCAGGGGCCGATCACGGGTTCCACGTTACAGCGCGGTCCGGGCGCACCGACGCGGAGGTGCTGGACGAGTTGCTCGACACGGCGGCCGCTTGGATCCGGACCTTGGTTTCATCCGCCCGCTGACGCCGGATCAGGAACTCGTCAGCGGGCGGGGCGACACGTCGGCAAGATCCGGCGCGGCCGCCGGGGACCTGATCCGCAGCGCGGCCGGCACCGCGGCCGCGCACAGCGCGGCCATCACCCAGAACGCCTGTGGGCCAAAACTGCCGTAAAGCGGCCCGGAGGCCAGCGTGAATGCCACCGAAGCCACGCCCATGGCGACCGTCGCATAAAACGCCTGCGCCCGCGCGGCGTACGGCGTCGGCACCGTGCGGGCGATCACGTCCATGCAGGCAAGGTGCAGCAAGGCGAAGGTCAGCCCGTGCAGCGGCTCGACCAGCAGCATCGCCGGAAACCACGCGGTCTGCGCAGCCGTGCCCCATCGCACGATGCCGGCCACGGCGGACAGCGCGACCGCGCGGCCGGGGCCAAGCTGATCGAGCAACCGCCGCCCGAACAGCAGGAACACGACCACCTCGCCGGCAACCGAGGACGCCCACAACCCGCTGCACTGCACCGCATCCAGGCCGGCCGCGCGCCACCGGATCACGGCAAAGCCGTCGTGCAGCGCGTGGCTGCCGCTGATCAGCGATGCAACGACCATCAACCGGACATAGACCGGGATCGCGAGCAACACCCGGGCCGCCCCCGCATCGGTGCGTGATCGGGGGCCGGGATCGATGCCGGCAACCCGGTTCGGCACCACCAGAGCGCAGCCGGCGGCAACCGCCAGCAACGCCGCGTTGAGCCAAACCACCACGTCCAGTCCGAGCCGCTCGACCAGTTGCCCCGAGGCCAGCAATGCGACGATGAACGCGGCCGACCCCATGCCGCGCACCCAGCCGTAAGGAAACCTCCGCGGCCCCGCTGCTGAGCCGAGGGCCAAGGCGTCCGCGACCGGCGTCAAGGGCGCCAGCACGATGGCATGAGCGACGCTGACGAGCAGCAGCAGCGGCAGCCCGCGGGCCGGCGCGTAGCCGAGCGCGACCACCGCCGACGCCGCGGCAAAGCCCGCCAGCACCAGCGGCGCCCGCCCGGAACGGTCGGCCAGCCTGCCCCCCACCGGCCCGGCCAGCAGGCGGATGCCGGTTCCGGCCCCCAGCACGAGACCGACCTCACCCGCGCCGAGCCCGTCCTGCACCAGCAGTGACGGCAAGAACGGCGCCACCACCCCGAAGGCGGCGAACATAGCGCCATAGAGTATAAGGAATCGCCCCAGCGGCGGCAGACCGGCCTGCACGTCGTTGGCCGGTCCGCGCCCGGTCAGATGTCGAGGCAGATCTTGCCGAAATGCGCCCCGCTCGCCTGGTAGCGGAACGCATCCGGCAGCGCCTCGAGGGCGAAGCTGCGGTCGATCACGGGCTTCAGCCCGATCGCCTCCATCCCGCGCACCATGTCGATCTGCTCGCGCCGGCTGCCGACGATCAGGCCTTGCAGCCGCGCCTGTCGCGCCATCAGCGCCGCCGTCGGAACCTCGCCGCCGCGCCCGGTCAGCACGCCAATCAGCGAGATGTGGCCGCCCACACGCACCGCCGCGATCGACTGCGCCAAGGTGCCGGGGCCGCCCACCTCGACCACGTGGTCCACGCCGCGGCCGCCGGTCCAGCTCCGCACCGCCCGGCCCCAGTCCGGCTCGGACTTGTAGTTGACCGTGTGGTCTGCCCCTAAGGCGCGGATCCGCTCGAGCTTCGCGTCCGACGAGGAGGTTGCCACCACCACCGCCCCCATCGCCTTGGCGAGCTGGCACGCCACCACCGAGACCCCGCCGGTGCCGAGCACCAGCACCGTGTCGCCGGCCTTCAGCCCGCCATCCACCACCAGCGCACGCCAGGCGGTCAGCCCGGCGGTCGTCAGCGTCGCTGCTTCGGCGTGGCTCCAGCCCCGCGGCGCCCGGGTGAAACTCGTCGCCGGGCAGGTGACGGCCTCGCGCGCAAAGCCGTCCACTCCGTCCCCGGGCACCGTCGCGAAATTGCCCAGCGTCGCCGGACCGTCCAGCCAGGTCGGGAAGAAACAGGAAACGACCGCGTCGCCGGGCGCGAACTCGGTCACGCCTTCGCCGACCACCTCGACCACCCCGGCGCCGTCCGACATCGGGATGCGTCCGTCGGCCTTCCAACCCGGCGACGAGCAGACGCCATAGTCATGGTAGTTGAGCGAGCTGGCGTGCAGGCGGACCCGGATCGCGCCAGGTCCGGGTGGGCCGGGATCGGGCAGTTCGACCGGCCGTAGGTTGTCGAGTCCGCCTGGCGCGTGCAGCGCAATGGCTTTCATGCCGATCTCCTCCGTTCCCGCCGGTGGTTTGAACCCCGCCGGCCCGCAGCAGTTACCACTGCCTCCCGCACGGGACCACGCCAGCGTTTGAGGACGGACCGCGATGTCGCGCATTCTTGTTACCGGCTCATCGGACGGGATCGGCCGAATGACTGCCCGGCTGCTGGTCGAGCGTGGCCACCGCGTCGTGCTGCATGCTCGCAACACCGCCCGCGCCCGGGTTGCCGCCGACGCGGTACCGGGGGCCGAGGCGGTGCTGACCGGCGACCTGTCGAGCCTCGCCGAGACACGCGCCTTGGCTGCCGCCGCCAACGCCTCGGGCCGATTCGATGCCGTGATCCACAATGCCGCCGTCGGCTTTCGCGAGCGGCGCCGGATCGAGACCGTGGACGGGCTCGCCCACGTATTCGCCGTCAACACGCTCGGCCCCTACGTGCTGACCGCGCTCATGACCCGGCCGCGAGCGGCTGGTCTACGTCAGCTCCGAGCTGCATCGCCGCGGCGACATCACCCTCGCGGACCTGAACTGGGAGCGGCGACCTTGGCGCGGCAACCAGGCCTATTCGGATACCAAGCTGCACGACGTGCTGCTCGCCTTCGCGGTGGCGCGGCGCTGGCCGGAGGTGCGGTCCAACGCAATCGAGCCGGGTTGGGTGCCGACCAAGATGGGCGGCGCGCACGCGACCGGCGACCTCGACCAGGCGCATCGGACCCAGGTCTGGCTCGCGACGTCAGACGATGCCGACGCGTGCGGCACCGGCGGCTACTTCTTCCACGAGCGCCCGCGCAAGCCGCGCGGCGGCACCGGCGACCCCGGCTTGCAGGAGACGCTGCTTGCCGAATGCGCGCGGCTGTCCGGTGTCGCCTTGCCCTGACCGCAACGCCGGTGCGGCACTCGGCGCGGCGTGCGGCGTTGTACAAGGCATGATCGAACCCGCGACCCGACACTTCCGCGGCGACGGCCGCTTCCCGAACTCGGAGCTACCGCTGCTGCTGTATCCCGGCGTCGTGCCCGCCGACCCGGCGGCGATCGAGCGCCTGTTTGCCAGCCATGATTGGTCCAATTCCTGGCGCAACGGCGTGTTCCCCTTCCACCATTTCCACAGCATCGCGCACGAGGTGCTCGGCCTTGCCGCGGGCGAGGTGCGGGTCGCGTTTGGCGGGCCGTCCGGGCATGAGCTGACCCTACGCGCCGGCGACGCCGTGGTGATCCCGGCCGGGGTCGCACACCGCAACGTGGGAGCCACGCCGGACCTGCTGGTGATCGGCGCCTATCCGGGCGGGGCCGAGTGCGATATCCGGCGCGGCGCCGCATCCGAGTATCAGGATGCAATGCGCGCCATCGCCGCCGTGCCCTTGCCCGCGACCGATCCCGTCGCCGGCCTGGATGGCTGGCTGCCGCGCTTGTGGGGCCCGGCCGCGGGCAGGCCATAGGAGTGGCCGGCAACCGCTACTACCAAGGTCCGGCCAGCGACCATTTCGACGGGACCCGCTTCTTCAACCCCGGCCAGCCTCCGACGGACCGCTCCCTCGCCGACCTGCTCCGCTGGCAATGGGGCGGAACCCGGTCGGCCTGGGACCGCCCAGCGTCCGGCACGCCAACGGTCCGCCCTGCGACGCGCGTGGACGGCGTGGCAATCACCATGGTCGGCCACGCATCGCTGCTGATCCAGGCTGTCGGCCACAACATCCTGGTCGATCCGGTGTGGTCCGAGCGCGCCAGCCCGCTCCGCTTCGCCGGGCCGCGGCGGGTCGATCCGCCCGGCATCGCCTTCGCAGACCTGCCGCCGGTCGACACCGTGCTGCTCACCCACAACCACTACGACCATTGCGACCTCGCGACCCTGGCCCGGCTGGCCGCCGCGCATCGCCCGCGGGTCATCACGCCGCTCGGCAACGACGCCCTGATCGCGGCCGCATGCGCCGGCGTCGAGACCGGCGATTGGGGCGACCGCTTCGTATTGGCCGAGCGCCTCGCGGTAACGCTGCACCCGGCGCATCACTGGTCGGCCCGCCGCATCGGCGACCGGCGGATGGCGCTGTGGTGCGGGTTCGTGCTCGAGACGCCGGCGGGCGCGGTCTACCTGGTCGGCGATACCGGTTATGGCGACGGCGACATCTTCCGCCGGGTCCGCGAGCGGTTCGGGCCGCCGCGCGTCGCCGTCATCCCGATCGGCGCCTATGAGCCGCGCTGGTTCATGCGCGGGCAGCACGTCAACCCCGATGAAGCGGTGCGGATCATGCTCGACTGCGGCGCAACTCAAGCGCTGGGCGTGCACTGGGGCACGTTCCAGCTCACCGACGAGGCCCGGCTCGCCCCACTGGCCGCGCTGGACGCTGCACTCGCACAGGGTGGGATCGATCCCGACCGGTTCCGCGCCTTGCGTCCGGGCGATGTCTGGCAGTTCTGACTTAGACGTCGGTCGCCGTCCAAAGCCGCTGCAAGGCACGGGTTCCGACCGTCGCCACCCGGTGCTCGGCTAGCAAGGCGTCGAGCCCACCCGCGGCCACAAACTCATATTCGCGGAATCGCCAGCCAGCATGTGCGGGCGCCATGGCCGCGAACTCGCCAGGCGCGGTGCAATGCAGCGCGAGGTGGGTGAGCCCGGTCGGCAATGCCGCGACCGTCGCCGCCCAACCCGGGCCGAGGTCGTCCGGCGGCACGGCCAAGGTGCCGCGGCAATGATCCACGACCGGGGCGCCGCTGCCATCGAGGGCCGCGAGCGCCTCGCCGTAGACGTCCGGGTCGGGCGCCCACGTGATCGAGCGCGGCAGCACCGGGACCAGGCCGAACTCGCGGCCAAGCGCCGCATGGGCGTCGAGCACGCCGGGCAGCATGGCGGCCCCCATGTGCGCGTCGATATGGGTTGGCTGGAAGCATCCAACGGCTCGCTCGATCTGCGCCCGCAACTCGGCAACCGCCGCCTCCGGCACCATATGCCGGCGCAGGCTCGCGACGTCACGCCAGAAATATCCGTCATCGTCGATCAAGCCCGATGCCCGGCTGACAGTCGAGATCGGTGCCCAGCGGCATGCGTTCCATTCGCTCGTCAGGGTGAGGTGGATGCCGATGTCGAGTGCCGGATCGGGCTGCGGCGGTCTCGGCGATGTCGCGGAACCAGGGGCCCGGCACCATGACGGACCCGCAGGTGACGCGACCGCGGTCAACGAGGTCGAGGAAGGCGAGGTTGGCGCCGCGGCTCGCGCCCAGGTCGTCCACATGCGGCACGACGGCGCGTTCGCCAGGCAGTCCGAGCAGGTGAAGCAAAGCGCGGTTTCATTGACACGACCCGGCCAGGAACGTCGCCGCCATTACGAACGACGACCTGGCCGGGTGTCTCGGCGAAGGCTAGGTCAGCGTACGGCGGCCGGCGACGGCGTGGTAGATCCACAGCACCACGACGGCGCCGATCACGGCAACGATCATGCTGTAGATGTTGAACCCGGTGACCGGAGCCGCGCCAAAGGTCGAGAACAGGAACCCGCCCACGAAGGCGCCGACGATGCCCAGCACCATGTCGAGCACGACGCCCTGGCCGGAGCCGGTGTAGATCTTGCTCGCGATGAAACCGGCGATCAGTCCGAGCACGAGCCAAGCGATGATGGACATTGTCTACCTCCTCTAAAGCTGGGCTGAGACCGGCCAGTCCGGCCCCATGCCCGTCATAACGCTATGTAACGCTGACGCGACGGTTTCGCTCCCTTGTTACTTCATCTTGCGTGTAGGCAGGAGCCGCGGGATCATAGCCTTTCCAGCCCTCCGCCTCATACTCCGCCCGCCGGGTCGACAGGTCCACCGGCGCGCGCCCGTCCAGCAGCGCCTCGATCGCCGGCGCCTTCGCCTCGTCGGCCCGCACCGTGACCACCGCGCCGCCGCGGCGAACACCTTCCGCATGCACGTGCGCGTCCGCTTCGTTGACGCCCGCTCCCGCCAGCGACCCGGCTAGGCCGCCCGCCGCCGCGCCCACGCCGGCGCCGGTCAGCGTTGCCACCAGCCACCCGGCCGCGACGATCGGTCCCACCCCGGGGATCGCCAGCATCCCAAGCCCCGCCAGCAAGCCCGCGCCGCCGCCGAGCACCGTGCCCAACGTGGCGCCTGAGCCGGCGCCCGTGCTCGCCCCTTGCGCCGGATCGCCCGAGGTTACCCCCGTCTCCGTTCCCATCGGCGCCGCGTCTCCGGCCGATGCGGCGCTGCCGTGGCGGCCCTCGGCGTCGTTCGAGACGAGGCTGATGTCGTCATGCGGGACCCCGCCCGCCTCGAGGCTCTGAACCGCGTTCGCCGCCGCGTCGTAACTGTCGAACAGGCGGGTGATCGTGCGTGTGGCCATGGCGGCCTCCTGGTGTGGGTAAGGCTGCCGGCGCGGAGGATCCCGCGCCGGCTGATCGGGCAGTGGCGATTACGGGCGCGTTGTTCCGCTCGGGTTGGCACCGCTGGTGTTGGTGCCGAGGTTGCGGTCGATCGTGCGGGTGGCGGCCGTGCCGGGCTGGTTGCCGGTGGTGCCGTCGGCGCTGCGCTGCTGCGGGTTGGTCCCGGTCGTGTTGGTCCCCAGAGTGCGGTCCATGGAACGGGTCGCGGCCGTGCCGGGCGGGTTGCCCGTGGTGCCGTCGACGTTGCGGTCCGCACCCGAGTTGTCGGCCGCACCCGAGGCTGCCGCCGGGCTGATGTTGCCCTTGTAGTCGAGCCACACCGGCACGCTGGTGCCGTCATGCTTCGCCGTGCCGCGCCAAACGCCGTTGCTGTCCTTGCGCAGCCCGGTCACCTGCTGGAACCCGCTGCGCTCGATCCGGCGCCGGGCTTCGCCCTCCGAGAACGAATTGGCGCCGCGCGCCGGCTGCGGCGCGTTGGCCGATGTGCTGGCCACGGCCTGGTTGCGGTCGCCCGCCGCCGCGGCGGCGCCGCTGTTGCGGTCCACCATCCCGGTGCTCGGCGTCACGCCGGTGTTCGGGTTCACGCCGTTCATCGGCGCGTTGGAGGTAGCACCCGGCGCCGCATTGCCCGGGGTCGGGCGCGCCGGCGTCGTGGTCTGGGCGAACGCGCCGCCCGCGAGCAGCGTTGCGGCGATGGCGAGGCTGGTGGTCTTCATGTCCGTGTGTCCTTGCGTTCGTGGCGGAGAGCCGTCCGGGGAGGCGTCGCGCGCCTCCCCGGCGTCCGGTTGTCCGGATCGTTGCGGCTTACTTGCGGGTCGGATTGGCGCCGCTGATGTTGGTCCCGAGCGTCTTGTCGACCGCACGGCTCGCCATCGTGCCGGACGGGTTGCCTGGCGTGCCGTCGGGGGCGTCGGCCGCCGGGTTGGTGCCGCTGGTGTTGGTGTTCAGCGTGCGGTCAACCTTGCCGGCCGCGCCGGTTGCCGTTCCGGTCCCCGGCGTGGTGTTGGAGGTGGCCGCGGCGGCCGAGCCGCGCTGCGCCGGTGTCGCGCCGCCCGCCGCACGAGCACCGGTCGTGTCGTCAACGTCCACCTTCGTCTCGCGCACCGTGTCGCGCACCGTCTCGGTGCGGTCGCTGGCTTGCTTGTGCAGCGCGATCTCCTCGACCACTCGGGCCTCCTTGCTCACCACCGCCTCCTCGCTGGTGGCGCGAGCCTCGATAGTGCGCTCCTGGAAAGCGGCCATGTCGGCCGCGGTCGCGGCCCGGTCCACCGGATGGCGATCGACGTGCAGGCTCTCCTGATGCAGCGTCACCTGCTCCTCGACCGGGCGCTCGATCACGTAGGAGCGCACCTTGACCCGGCCGCCCTCGACCTGGCGCTTGCCGACCAGCAGGCGTTCCTGCATCACCTTGATCGTCTCGTCCTGGCCCGGACGCACGCCTGCTGCCGGCGCGGCCGTTCCGGAAACGCCCGGAGCTGTCGGCGCGGTGGCGGTCGCGGCCGGCGTGCTCCCCATGGACGCAGGCGTCGCGCTGCTGCGGGCGGTGTTGTGCGCCGCCGAGTCGTACCCGGTCCAGCCGGACTTGCGCCAGCTGGCTTCCTGCTCGTCGAGGTCCAGCGCGCCATGGTGCTCGAGCACGTCGGACGCCCGGTCGACCTGATTGTCGTCGAGCGTGGCGCTCAGCAGCACCGAGCCACGGCGCATGCCCTCGGCATAAGCGTAGCGATCCTCGTCCGGGACAAGCAGGTCCTTGATCGAGGCAAAGAACCCCTTCTCTTCGTAGGGGCGCTTCGCATCATAGCCGGTGTCGGTCATGCCGGCCGCAGGGCTGGTGCGGATCTTGCCGCGGTCCAGGCCCAACTCGCTCATGAGTGCCTGACCGGCCTGCTCGGCTTGTTCACGTGAATTGAACATAGCGGTGACGGTGCGTGAAGTCATTGCTGCCTCCGTGTGGGTTTATCGCTGATTTTTGGGGGTGGTCGTTGCCGGCTCCGGCGACCGTTCGGTCGGCGGGCGGCCCGTCGGGGGCGCGGCAGCGTGCCGCGACCCCGTGCGGTCTTGAAGGCTAGAGCGGGACTAGGCGGCGGAGGACACGTCCACCGGTTCGCTGTTCCCGGCGCGTTGCCGGCGTTCGGCCATGAACGCATCGAACTCGGCCTTGTCGCGGGCCTTGCGCAGGCGCTCGAGGAAGCTCTGGAATTCCTGCTGCTCTTCCTCGAGCCGGCGCAGGGTCGTTGCCCGGTAGTCGTCGAACGCCTGGTTGCCGCTGGAGGCCGAACCGCTGCCCGGCCACTTCATGCCGGAGAAGCCGCCCGAACCGAGGTTGAACCATGTGCCGGGCGCCCGGACTTCCGAGCGCCAGGCCTGCATCCGGCCGCTGCCATACAGGTAGGCCAGTACCCGCGAATCCGACCGGCCAGGCCAGCCAAAACGCCGCCAACGTCAGGGCGATCCAGCCCATCTTGCCGTACCTCGTCAATTTTGCTGATCAGCATGGCGCCCTCCCGTTCGTATGTGAGAGCCTATTACTCCAAAACGGCCTGAGAGTACCGCCGGATGTTGGACACGACTGCGTGTGCGTTAACTTCCCGGCGGAAGCTGCAGCGACTGCAGGTAAACAAGCAGCCCCGCCTCCAACAGTTCCGCCGGAGTCATCGCCAGCTGCCCGGCGCCGTCGTGGCTGACGAACAGGGCGGCGATCCCGTGCGTCATCGACCAAATGTGCAATGCCACCATCAAGGCCGGCGGCCGGGTCGGCGCCCGGCTCTGGTCAGAGGCCACGTGTGCCAGGCGGCGCAGCACCGCGAACGCGGCATCGCGCGTGCGGCTCAGCTCGGGGTGGCTGGCGACCGGGAAGTCCGGCTCGAACATCGCCGCATAAACGGGCTTCTCGCGCGCCGCGAAGCTGAGATGCGCCTGCGCGCACCGCTCCAGCGCAGTTACCGCATTGCCGCCGGGCGCGTCGGCGGCAGCCCGCATCTCGGTCGCGAGCTGCTCGAAGCCCCGCCGCGCCACCTCGGCCACCACCGCGTCGCGATCGCGGAAATGCCGGTAGGGCGCCGCCGAGCTGACCCCCACGGCTCGGGCCAGTTCGGCCACGGCGAAGCCGGCAAGCCCGCGCTCGGCGATCAGCACAAGGGCCGCCTGGATCAGCGCTTCGCGCAGGTTGCCATGGTGATAAGCGCCCCGGGCGCCGGCCTTGCGGTCCTGTCGGTTCATTGCAAGAGGTCCTTACACCCGCGCGGCCCGCATTGACACCGTTCGTTGCCGCCCGGGCCTGCCATGGCCTGGATCTTGCGATGTGCCTTCCTCAAGCAAACGACCAACGACGTCGAGGTGGGACCATGTGCCAGGGCGACAACCCGGACTGCCCGGAGTTCGAGCAGCATCGAGCGGACCTGATGGGCGACCTGCAGCGGGAGCGCCGCGCCTTCCTGCGCAGCGGCTTCGCCGCCACCGGTGCCGCGGCGGCCATGGTCGCAAGCCCGCTCTCGCTGATCTCGCCGGCGCTGGCGCAAAGCTCGGCGCAGCGGCAGCCGGGCGCGGCGAGCCACCACCATTTGCCCGCCAACGCCGACACCGTGCATTGGGGCTACTTCAGCAAGCTGCTGAAGCCGCAAATCGAGATCCGGTCCGGCGACTACGTCACCATCGAGACGCTCACCCACCAAGCCAGCGACGACACCGAGCGTATGGTCGAGGGCGACCCGGGCGCCGAGAGCGTTTATCTCTGGACCAAGGACAAGAAGGGCGTGGCGCGCCGCGGCGCCGGGCCGATGGACGCGCCGATCGGCGCCGGCGGCGGCCTCGGCGTGCATATCTGCACCGGGCCGGTGGCGATCACCGGGGCCGAGCCCGGCGACGTACTCGAGGTGCGGATCCTCGACACCAAGCTGCGCCCGTCCGGCAACCCGAAGTTCAAGAACGCCGCGTTCGGCAGCAATGCGGCCGCCAATTGGGGCTTCCACTACAAGGATTTGATCACCGGCGACCGGCCGCGCGAAGTGGTGACGATTTACGAATTGGACACGACCGGCAGCCGCAACTGGGCCCAGGCGATCTACAACTTCCGCTGGCCGACGATCACCGACCCGAACGGCGTCGTGCACAAAGTCATCGACTACCCCGGCCTGATCGTGGATCACACCCAGACGCAGCGGAACTGGGACGTGCTGAAAGGCATCCGCGTGCCGATCCGGCCGCATTTCGGCGTCATGGGCCTGGCGCCGAAAGAAGCCGACTACGTCAATTCGATCCCGCCCAGCTACACCGGCGGCAACCTCGACAATTGGCGCATCGGCAAGGGCGCCACGCTCTATTATCCGGTCGCGGTGCCCGGCGCGCTATTCTCCGCCGGCGACCCGCATGCGAGCCAGGGCGATTCCGAGCTGTGCGGCACGGCGATCGAGTGCTCGCTGACCGGCACCTTCCAGTTCATCCTGCACAAGGCCGCCGACCTGCCCGGCACGGCGCTCGAAGCGCTCGACTTCCCGATGATCGAGACCCAGGACGACTGGGTGCTGCAAGGTTTCAGCTATCCCAACTACCTCGCCGACCTCGGCGCCGGCGCGCAGAGCGAGATCTTCTCCAAAAGCTCGATCGACCTCGCCATGCGCGACGCCTTCCGCAAGATGCGGCAGTTCCTGATGCATGCCAAAGGGCTGACCGAGGACGAGGCGATCTCGCTGATGTCGGTGGCGGTGGATTTCGGCATCACCCAGGTGGTGGACGGGAACTGGGGGGTGCACGCGATCATGAAGAAGGAGGTTTTCGCGGGACGGGCCTGAGCGAACCGACGCCGTTTCTGCTCGTCATGGTCGGGCTCGACCCGACCACCCACGCGGTGCACGTTCCTCAGCACAGCCCGGCCGGACCTATCGGCTCAACCACCCGACCCTGATCGCAACCGAACCCCGTGGATGGTCGGGTCAAGCCCGACCATGACGGATGGGGGTGGCGAAGGAGACAGTCAGAACCGCACGGACCGGTTCCGGGCTTGGGCGGCGATGCGGACCTGGGCGTTGACGGCGCCGAAGCCCGAGTAGCCCCTGCGTTCCACCAATTCGAAGAAGAAGCGGTCCTGGAACACCGCGGTATAAGCGTGGCGGAACTCGCCGCCGGCGTCGTGGTCGTAGAGGATGCCCAGGCGCTCCAGCGCGGCCGCGTCAGCGTCGTCGAGGTCCGACCGGGCCAGCAGGTCCTCGTAATAGTTCGGCGGGATCGTCAGCAGCGCCATGCCCGCCGCCCGGGTCCGCTCAACCAGCGCTGCCGCATCGGCCGTCGCAAACGCCACATGATGCACGCCGGCGCCGGAGAACGTGGACACAAAGCGGTTGGTCGCCGACTCCCGCGCGTCCGATGCGTTGAACGTCAGCCGCATCGTCCCCGAACCGTTCACCATGGCCCGGCTCTGAATCAGCCCGTACGGGTCCGGCACGTCCATCAGCGACTGCGGCTCCAGCCCGAACAGGGAGCGCCAGAACAGCACGAACGTGTCCATCTGCCCCGGCGCCAGCGCGATGGCCAGGTGGTCAACCCCCAGCACCAGCGCATCGTCCGCCGGGGTCGGCACCAGGCTGAAATCGTCCTGCCAGAACGACGGCTGCGCGTCTTCGCTTTCCACCAGATAGATCAGCGTCCCGTCCGGGCCGCGCACTGCCGGGATGCGGCGCTCGCCGGGGCCGGTCGGCTCGTGCCAGACCTGGATCAGCAGCGCCCGCGCCCGCGCCACCACCGCCGCCGGGTCGGCGACGCGCAGCGCCATGGCGCACACGGACGGGCCATGATGCTGGAAGTGCTCGGCCGCCGCGCTGTCCTGCTCGGCGTTCAGCACCAGGCTCAGCCGCCCCTGCCGATACAGCGTCACCGCCTTGGACTTGTGCTGCCCGGCCAGCCGGAAGCCGAGCCGCTCCAGCCACGCCGCCAGCGCGGCGCCGGACGGCTCGTCCACCGCGAACTCGAGGAACTCGATGCCGTCGGTGTCCGAGACCGGCGGCAGCGTTTCCGGCACGCTCGCCCGCGACTCCGCCAGGATCAGCGAGCGCAGCCCATCCCGCGCGATAGTGCGTGAAGGCGCCGCCCGGAACTGGTCGTTGAACACCTCGAGCGACAGCGGCCCGGCATAGCCGCTCGCCAGCACCGCGCGCACGAACCCGTCCACAGGCAGGTCGCCCTGGCCTGGGAAGTTGCGGAAATGCCGGCTCCAGGACAGCACGTCCATGTCGCGCAGCGGCGCGTCGGCGAGTTGCACGAAGAAGATCCGCTCGCCGGGCACGTCGGCGAGGCCGGCCGGGTCGTCGCGCAGCGCGAGGGTGTGGAAGCTGTCGACGATCAACCCCAGCGCCGGGTGGTCCACCGCCTGCACGATGCGCCAGGCGTGGCCCCAGCGCCGGATGTGCCGGCCCCAGCTCAGCGCCTCGAACCCGACCAGCAGGCCGCGCGCCGCCGCCCGCTCGGCCATCGCGCGCAGGTCGGCGGTGGCGCGGGCGTCGTCGTCGAGCGCCGCCGGCAGCGTGTTGCTGCAAACCAGCAGCATCGGGGCGCCAAGCTCCTGCATGATGTCGAACTTGCGCTCGGCTCGGTCGAGGTTGCGGGCGCGCTTTGTGTCGGGCATCGCCTCGAAGTCACGGAACGGCTGGTAGAGATCGATCGCAAGGTCGAGGTCCTCGGCGATGCGCCGCACGTCGGCCGGCGTGCCGTCATAGGCCAGCAGGTCGGCCTCCATCACCTCCACCCCGTTGAACCCGGCCGCCGCTGCCGCCTCGAGTTTGTCGGGCAGCGTTCCGCTCAACGCCACCGTGGCGATCGACTTGCGCAGCGTCATGCGGCGGGAACCAGCGCGGCCACGCGCCGCAGTGCGAGCAAGTAACCCTGGGTGCCGAACCCGGCGATCACCCCGTCGGCGCGCTTGGACACGTAAGATAGATGACGGAATTCCTCGCGCTTGTGGACGTTGGAGATGTGCACCTCGATCACCGGATGGTCGAAGGCGTTGAGCGCGTCGAGGATCGCGACCGAAGTGTGGGTGAAGGCAGCCGGGTTGATGACCAGGCCGCACGCCGTCTCCCGCGCCTCGTGCACCCAATCGATGATCTCGTATTCGCGGTTGCTCTGGTGGAAGCGCAGCTCGAGCCTCAGCTCCCCGGCCAAGGCCCGGCAGTCCCGCTCCACGTCGGCCAGCGTCTCGTGACCGTAGATCTGCGGCTGTCGCTTGCCCAGCAGGTTGAGGTTGGGTCCGTTCAGGACGTAGACGAGACGGCTCACGCGATGCTCCTGCTGCCGGCTCCGAGCCTGACTCCCATCCGGCGCCGCGACAAGGATACATCATGTCGCATGAGGACGGTGGAGACGGCCGGGCATGGTTGCGGCGCTCGGGCCGGGATAGTCTCGGCGGCGAATTGGGAGCGGGCCATGGTCTACGACGTCATTGTGGTGGGAGTGGGCGGCATGGGCAGCGCCGCCGCGTGGCAGCTCGCCCGCCGCCGGCAGCGCGTGCTGGGGCTCGAGCGCTTCGACATCCCGCACAACAAGGGCTCCTCGCACGGCGTCAGCCGCATCATCCGCCTGCCCTACTACGAGGACCCGGCGTACGTGCCGCTGCTGCACCGCGCCTACGCGCTCTGGCACGAGGCCGAGGCGGCGACCGGGGCCGAGCTGCTGGTCACCACCGGCTCGATCGACGCCAGCCCCGAGGACGACCCGCTGTTCGCGGGGGCGCTGACCTCGGCGTGCGAACACGGCCTCGAGCACGAGGTGCTGACCGGCGCCGAGGTGAACAAGCGCTTCCCCGGCTATCGCCTGCCGGCCGCGCACCGGGCGGTGTTCCAGCCGCAAGGCGGCCTGATCGCCAGCGAACGGGCGATCGTCAGCCACGTCGCGTTGGCGCAGCGCGAGGGCGCCGACATCCGCGCCCGCGAGCGCGTGCTGCGCTGGACCGCCGACCCGAGCGGCGAGGGCGTGACCGTCACCACCGACAAGGGCGAGTACCGCGCCGCCCGCCTGGTGCTGACCGCCGGCGCCTGGATCGGCGAACTGGCCGCACGCCTCGCCCGTGTCGCCGTCCCCGAGCGCCAGGTGCTGGCGTGGCTGCAGCCGCATCGCGCCGAGTGGTTCACCACCGACCGCTTCCCGGTGTTCAACCTGCAGGTCGAGGAGGGGCGCTACTACGGCTTCCCGGTCTACGAAGTGCCCGGCTTCAAGTTCGGCCGCTACCACCATCAGAACGAGACCGGAAGCGCCGACACCCTGCTGCGCGAGCCCGACGCGGCCGACGAAGCGCTGCTGCGCGAATTCGGCGAGCGTTACTTCCCGGACGGCAGCGGTGCGACGATGGCCTTGCGCGCCTGCATGTTCACCAACACCCCGGACGAGCATTTCATCATCGACCGTGATCCGGACCACCCCCAGGTGGTGCTGGCCTCGCCCTGCTCCGGCCACGGCTACAAGTTCTGCAGCGTGATCGGCGAGATCCTGGCCGACCTTGCCACCGGCGATGGCACCACCCGGCACGAGATCGGCTTCCTGCGCCTGGGACGCTGACGGCTCGGGGGCCGCAGCCTCGCGATCGGCAAATTCCACTTGACGCGCCCGGCCCCCGATGCCAACTCACGCGTGCGACGTGGCATTCGCCGGACCGTCGCTCTCCTCCTATCGCGAACCGGCGGCCTCATCGCCCCGTTCTCCCTCCGGCCCCGCCTCTTCCGCCCTAGGCTCTGCCCGGGCGACGATCGCCGGGCCCTTTTCGCAAGGCGCGACACAGATGCACCTCGCCGAACTCAAGGCAAAACCCCCAGGCGACCTGCTCGCGCTCGCCGAATTGTTGGCGATTGAGAACGCCTCGTCCTTGCGCAAGCAGGACATGATGTTCGCCATCCTCAAGAACCTGGCCGACAACGACCAGGCGATCTACGGCGAAGGCACCCTCGAGATCCTCCCCGACGGATTCGGCTTCCTGCGCAGCAGCCAGGCCAACTTCCTCCCCGGTCCCGACGACATCTACATCAGCCCCAACCAGGTCCGCCGCTACGCGCTACGCACCGGCGACACGGTCGAGGGCCAAATCCGGGCACCCAAGGACGGCGAGCGTTACTTCGCGTTGCTGAAGATGAACTCGATCAACTTCGAGCCGCCGGACGCCGTCAAGCATCGCATCAACTTCGACAACCTCACCCCGCTCTACCCGGAGCGGAAGCTGAAGATGGAAGTCGAGAACTTCCAGTCGGTGGCCAAGGGCCCCGGCAAAGACATGACGCCGCGGGTGATCGACCTGATCGCGCCGATCGGCATGGGCCAGCGCGCGCTGATCGTCGCCCCGCCGCGCACCGGCAAGACGGTGATGCTGCAGAACATCGCCACCGCCATCGCCGCCAACCATCCCGAGGCCTTCCTGATGGTGCTGCTGATCGACGAGCGGCCCGAGGAAGTGACCGACATGTCGCGCACGGTGAAGGGCGAGGTCGTCGCCTCCACCTTCGACGAGCCGGCGACACGGCATGTGCAGGTGACGGAGATGGTGCTGGAAAAGGCCAAGCGCCTCGTCGAGCACAAGCGCGACGTCGTGATCCTGCTGGACAGCATCACCCGCCTGGCGCGCGCCTACAACACGGTCGTGCCGAGCTCCGGCAAGGTGCTGACCGGCGGCGTGGACGCCAACGCGTTGCAGCGGCCGAAGCGCTTCTTCGGCGCCGCCCGCAATATCGAGGAAGGCGGCTCGCCTCACCATCATCGCCACCGCGCTGATCGACACCGGCAGCCGCATGGACGAGGTGATCTTCGAAGAGTTCAAGGGCACCGGCAACAGCGAGATCGTGCTGGACCGCAAGCTGTCCGACAAGCGCACCTTCCCGGCGATCGACATCACCAAGTCCGGCACCCGCAAGGAAGAACTCCTGGTGGACCGCGGGACACTTTCGAAGATGTGGGTGCTGCGGCGGATCCTCGGCCCGATGGGCATGACCGACGCGATGGACTTCCTGCTGGACAAGCTGAAATACAGCAAGACCAACCAGGACTTCTTCGATGCGATGAATACCTGAGGTAAGGCGAGGCTCCGCCCTCGACCCGCCGGGGCCACTGGCCCCGGACCCCGCATGCAGATCGCCTCGCTCGCCATCTATCCCGTAAAGGGGCTGCGCGCCGTTCCGCTGGACCGAGTGGGAGTGGAGCGTTGCGGTCTGGCCGGTGACCGCCGCTGGGCCATCGTGCGCCCGACCGGGCAGGTTCTCACCCAACGCGAATATCCCGTCATGGCGCGGGTCGACGCCCGTCTTGAGCCGGCCGCCTTGCGGCTCGAGGCCGCAGGCCACGGCGGCGTCGACGCGCGTCCGGGCGATAACCCGCTGATGATGGATATCTGGGGCACCGCGGTCCCGACGATCGCCGCCAACCCCGAAGCGTCGGAGTGGCTTTCGAAGGTGCTCGGCACGGCATGCACCCTGGCCTACATGCCCGACCCGACCACGCGCCCGGTCACGCCCGACTTGGCCCGGCCCGGTGACCATGTGTCGCTCGCCGACGGGTTCCCCATCCTGCTGACCAACACCGGCTCGCTGAACGACCTCAACACCCGTCTTGGGCAGCCGGTGCCGATGGCCCGCTTCCGCCCCAATCTGGTGATCTCCGGCGCGCCGGCCTGGGCGGAGGATGGCTGGACCCGCATCGAGGCCGGCCACCTCGGTCTCCGCCTCGCCTCGCCCTGCTCCCGCTGCAAGGTCATCACCCTGGACCAGGAAACCGGCGACAACCCGGCCCGCAACGAACCGCTCAAGACACTCGGCACCTTCCACCGTGACGAGCGTGGCCGCATCACCTTCGGCTGGAACGTCATCCCCGAGGCGACCGGCACGCTCCGGGTCGGCGATGTCTTAACCTTGCGACAATAAAGATATCCTTATATACGGCGGCCAACTCAAGGAGCCGCCATCGATGCCCGACATGAACATCGCCAACGAGGACTTCAAAGTCCGCGACATCTCGCTTGCCGCCTGGGGTCGCAAGGAGATCTCGATGGCCGAGGACGAGATGCCCGGCCTGATGGCGCTGCGGGCCGAGTACGGCGCCTCCAAGCCGCTCGCCGGCGCCCGCATCAGCGGCAGCCTGCACATGACGATCCAGACCGCCGTGCTGATCGAGACGTTGACCGCGCTCGGCGCCACCGTGCGCTGGTCGTCCTGCAACATTTTCTCCACCCAGGACCACGCCGCCGCGGCAGTCGCCGCCGCCGGCACGCCGGTGTTCGCCTGGAAGGGCATGTCGGAGGAAGAATTCTGGTGGGCGATCGAGCAGACCATCACTGGGCCGGACGGCTGGGCACCGAACATGATCCTCGACGACGGCGGCGACCTCACCAAGCTGCTGCATGAGAAGCACCCCGAGATGCTGGACCACATCAAGGGCATCTCCGAGGAAACCACCACTGGCGTGCACCGGCTGTGGGAAATGGCCCGTGCCGGGACGCTCAAGGTGCCGGCGATCAACGTGAACGACAGCGTGACGAAGTCGAAGTTCGACAACCTTTACGGCTGCAAGGAAAGCCTGGTCGACGCCGTCCGCCGCGGCACCGACGTCATGCTGGCCGGCAAGGTCGCGGTCGTGGCCGGCTACGGCGACGTCGGCAAGGGCTCGGCCGCCAGCCTCAAGAACGGCGGCTGCCGCGTGCTGGTGACGGAGGTCGACCCGATCTGCGCGCTGCAGGCGGCGATGGAGGGCTACGAGGTCGTCACCATGGACGACGCGGCGCCGCGCGGCGACATCTTCGTCACCGCCACCGGCAACATCGACGTCATCAACATCGACCACATGCGCGCCATGAAGCACCGCGCGATCGTCTGCAACATCGGCCACTTCGATAGCGAGATCCAGATCGAGGCGCTGCGCAACTACACCTGGGACAACGTCAAGCCGCAGGTGGACGAGGTCGTGTTCCCCGACGGCAAGCGCCTGATCGTGCTGAGCGAAGGCCGCTTGGTGAACCTCGGCAACGCCACCGGCCACCCGTCCTTCGTCATGTCGGCGAGCTTCACCAACCAAGTGCTGGCGCAGATCGAGCTCTGGACGGCGCCGGCCGGCAAGTACGAGAAGAAGGTCTACGTGCTGCCGAAGCACCTCGACGAGAAGGTCGCCGCGCTGCATCTGGATAAGGTCGGCGCCAAGCTGACCAAGCTCGCCCCGGCTCAGGCCGAATATATCGGCGTCGGCGTCAGCGGCCCGTTCAAGCACGACGCCTACCGCTACTGAGCGGGATCGGCCTCTCCCGCCCGGGCGGGAGAGGCCGCTTGCTTATCGGCCGGCGACCACCGTCGGCAACGGCCCGGTCCCGGCGACGTCGTGCGCCGGCATGGTGCCGGGCCGGACCTCGAACGGCGTGATCACGGTCGGGATCGGTGGGGGATGCGCGCCCGGTACGGCTGGGGCGATAAGGGCCGCAGTCTCGATCGGCGTCCGCTCGGGTGGTGCGGTCGGTGCGCCCTGGCCGTAGACCGGAGCCGGAACGGGGTAAGGCGGCACCTCATAGATCGGAAGCCCCGGCCCGTATCCTGCGCCATAGCCGTAGCCATACCGGTATCCGCCGACCCCGAAGCCAAACCCGAACGGCACGAAGGCCGCATAAGGCCGGTTGAACAACGGGCGGCCCAAGAACAGCGGGGGGCCAAAGAACCGGGACCGGAACGCGGGCGAGCCGGCGCCATGGAACGCGAAACCGGGCGAGCGGTATCCATACCCGAAGCCGCCGCCATGACCGCCGCCGCCCCGCGCCTCGGCCGGCGCAACCGCCGTTGCCGTCAGCAGCAGGCCGATCGCGGCTGCGACGCCCACCCCCCGCAAATATCTCATCCCATGCTCCCGATCTCGTCAGGAGATCCTACGCCGCTTGTGGTGCGACGTCGTGGGGGACTCAGAGATGTTACTGGTCGGCGGGCGCATTCTCCGCAGGTGCGGGTTCGGCCGGCGTCGCCGGAACGTCGGTCGGCCGCGACCCGAAGGTCGGCTTGGCAGGGATCGCCCGGGCCGGATGGCTGACCGGGGCCGCTGCCGATGCGGCGTCGTGATGGCTGGCCGGGGTGGGCGTGCAAGACGGCGCCGCCCGGAGCCGGGCCGCTCGGGCCGGATGCACCGCCCGACGCGATAAGTAAACGGGCCGCACCGGGGCCGGTGCGTAGTAGTAGGGCGGCGGCGCATACACCACGCGCGGCGCGTCGTAGTAATAAGCGGGCGGCGCGGCGTAATAGGGCTGATACGGCTCGGCATAGAAGCCGCCGCTCCAGTAGGCCCGCGCCGGCAATGCCGCTGTCACGGTCAACAGGATGGTGGCCGCACCGAGCACGGCCGGCCGGTGACTGGAAACGAAACCCATTGAACCTCCGTTGGGACCGCTTGCTGGTCCGCGCGCCGCCAGTAGCGCGACGGGCAGGACGATTACTTCTCGACGAACGCCTTCTCGATGACGTAGCTGCCCGGCCGGTTGGCGCTGCCTTCGCTGAAGCCGCGCCGTTCCAGCAATCCCACCATGTCCGCCAGGAACGCCGGGCTGCCGCACAGCATCACCCGGTCGTGCTCCGGCCCCAGCGGCGGCAAACCGAGATCGGTCGTCAGCTTGCCGGTGTCGAGCAGCTCGGTAATACGGCCGTTGTGCAAGAACGGCTCGCGTGTCGCGGTCGGGTAGTAGCGCAGCTTCGCCGCCACCAGCTCGCGCAGCAGCTCGTTGTCGTGCAGCGACTGTACCAGCGCCTCGCCGAACTTCAGCTCGGCCACGTGGCGGCAGCCATGCACCAGCACGACCTGCTCGAACCGCTCGTACACGTCGGGATCCTGAATAATGCTGGCGAACGGGGCGAGCCCGGTCCCGGTGCCCAGCAAATACAGCGTCCGGCCCGGCACCAGGCTATCCTGCACCAGCGTGCCGACCGGCTTGCGCCCGACCAGGATGGTGTCGCCGGGCTTGAGATGCTGCAAGCGTGACGTCAGCGGCCCGTTCGGCGCCTTGATGGAGAAGAACTCGAGCCCGTCGTCGTAGGCGGCGCTCGCCATGCTGTAAGCGCGCAGCAGCGGCTTCCCGTCCACCGGCAGCCCGATCATGGTGAACTGCCCCGACAGGAACCGGAACGCCGGGTCGCGCGTGGTGCGGAAGCTGAACAGCGTGTCGGTCCAGTGACGCACATCCGTCACGGTCTCGGAGTTGAAGTTCGACATGCTGCGTTCGATACCGCAGGTGCGAAGGCCGCGGCAAGTCAACGCCCGCGTGACCGCTATGCGGCGGTCGCCGCCGCCCGCGGGCCGCCCAGCCAAGCCGCCCCGGCCAGGATCACCGCCAGGCCCACCGCGACCCAGAGCCCCTCCAAGCCGATCCGCTGATAAGCGGCGGCGCCCAACCCGGCGCCCCCGATCATGCCGAGCCACAACAGCAGGTCCGGCACCGCCGCCGCCCAGGACCGGCCCGTGACCGCCTCGGCCAGCTTCTGGCCCAGCCGTACCAGCGTGCCTGTCATGTAGGTGAGGCCGATCCCGGACACGCCGTCGCGCTGGAACACCGTGTTCTCGGTTCCCATCGCCAGCGCGATCACCAGCGCCCCGGCCACGACCTGGTCCTGCCGCCCCAACCACGCCGCCCCGGCCAGCAGCGCGGCCATCAGCAGCAAGATTACCGGGGCCCGGCGGGCGCCGAACGGCCGCCCCACCCAGGTCCCGAGCATCACCCCGGCGACGAACGTCGCCACCAGCCCGAACGCCAGCTCCGTCCGCCCGCCGAGCCCGGCGGCGGCCGAAATCCCCAGCACGGTCGAGTTGCCGCTCATGAACGCCACGAACAACGCGCCGATCGACAGGTATCCCTGCGCGTCCACGAAGCCGGCCAGCGCCGACAACGCAATCGCCAGCGCCTGGACCAGCCGTGGGGTCACACCGTCTCGGCCAAGCGGGCCATCACCGCGCCGAACTGCTTGGCGGCAATGTCCTGCAGCCGGTGCCGCCCGTCGCGCACCACGCACTCGCCAGCCGCAACCACGTGCCGCACCGGCGTGCCGCGCGGCGCGAACACCGCCATGTCGAGGCCGGCATCGCCGGGCAAGCCGGGCGCCAGCACCGTCACGTCGGCGCGCATGCCGATCTCGATGCGCCCCGCCTGTACGCCGCAGGCGGCGGCACCGGCCGCGCACGCCGTTTCCAGCATGGTCCGGCCGTTACTCAGCCCCGCGCCGCCGGCCAGCACCGTGCGTCGCCCGCTCGACAGCCGCTGCCCCCATTCCAGCAGCCGCAGCTCGTCGAGGAACGACGCCGACATTTGGCTGTCCGACCCCACGCCGAAGCGGCCGCCCTCTCCTTGCAGCACGCCGGCGGGAAAGATGCCGTCGCCGAGGTCGGCTTCGGTGGTCGGACACAGCCCGACCGTGGCGCCGCTGCGGGCGATGGCGGCGATCTCGCCCGCGTCGGCGTGGGTCGCGTGCACCAGGCACCACCGCCCGTCCACGGCCGCATGGTCCAGCAGCCAGGTGACCGGCCGCTGGCCCCAGGCGGCCACGCACTCCTCGACCTCCCGCCGCTGCTCGGCGACGTGGATGTGCACCGGACCGTCCGGCGCCGCGGCGAGAACGGCTGCCAATGCCGCCTGTGGCACCGCGCGGAGGCTGTGCGGCGCGATGCCGTAATTCACCCCGGGCGGTGCGGCTGGCAGCGCCGCGCGGATCGCCGCGAACCCGTCCACGTCGCAGGCGAAGCGTTGCTGCCCCGCGCTTGGCGCCGCCCCGTCGAACCCGGCGGCCGCATACAGCACCGGCAGCAGCGTCAGCCCGATCCCAGCCGCGCGCGCCGCCTCGATCACCTGCCGCGCCATCTCGGCCCGGTCGGCGTAGGGCTGCCCGTCGGGGGCGTGGTGCAGGTAATGGAACTCGGCAACGTGCGTGTAGCCGCCCAGCAGCATCTCGACGAAGGCCTGGGTGGCGATGACGCGCAGATCGTCCGGCGTGATCGCCGCGACAGCGCGATACATCGTCTCGCGCCAGGTCCAGAAACTGTCCGGCACCGGCCCGGACCGCTCCGTGAGCCCGGCCATCGCCCGCTGGTGCGCGTGGCTGTGCAGGTTGGCAACGCCGGGCACGGCGATGCCCGGCAGGCGGTCGGTGAAGGGCGGGCAGGGCATGCCGACGCTCATATCGGCGATGACCCCGTCCTCGACGGCGATCACCACGTCGTCGGCCCAGCCCTCGGGCAGCAGGGCGGTGCTGAAATGAAAGTTGCGCATGTCCCCGGGTCTAATAAGGTCGGAGCGATGCGGCAACTCTGGTTCAACCTGCATGCGGCCACGATGGCGGCCGACGGCGCGCCGTACGGGGCGATCGAGAACGCCGCCATCCTCGTCGAAGGCGAATTCGATCGCCTGGATCGGCCCGGCCGCCGAAGCGCCGCCGGCCGACGCCGTCCATGACGCGAACGGTGCCTGGGCCACACCCGGCCTGATCGACTGCCACACCCATTTGGTCCATGGCGGCAACCGGGCGCGCGAGTTCGAGCTGCGGCTCGAGGGTGCCAGCTACGAGGAGCTCGCCCGCGCCGGCGGCGGCATCCTGTCCACCGTGGCGGCCACCCGGGCGCTGGACGAGGACGCCCTCGTGGCCGCCGCTCTGCCTCGGCTGGATGCGCTGCTGGCCGAAGGCGTGACCACGCTGGAAGTGAAGTCGGGCTACGGGCTCGAGACCGAGACCGAGCTGCGCATGCTGCGCGCCGCCCGGGCGCTGGGTGAGCGCCGGGCCGTTTCCGTGCAAACGAGTTTCCTGGGCGCCCACGCCGTCCCGCCCGGCGTCACCGCGGACGCCTACATGGACCACGTCATCGCCGACATGCTGCCGCGGGCGGCGCCGCTCAGCGACGCGGTGGACGCGTTCTGCGAAATGATCGCCTTCTCGCCGGCGCAAACCGAGCGGCTGTTCCGGGCGGCGGCGGCCATCGGCCTGCCTGTGAAGCTGCACGCCGAGCAGCGCAGCAACGGCGGCGGCGCCGCGCTGGTGGCCCGGTACGGCGGCCTGTCCGCCGACCATCTCGAGCACCTCGACCAAGCGGGCGTGGACGCCATGGCAGCGGCCGGGACGGCGGCGGTGCTGCTGCCCGGTGCGACCTACGTCCTGCGCGACACGCAGTATCCGCCGGTCGCCGCCCTGCGCGCCGCGGGCGTGCCGATGGCGCTCGCGACCGACGCCAACCCCGGCAGCAGCCCGATCTACTCGCCGCTGACGGTGATGAACCTCGGCTGCACCCTGTTCCGCCTCACCCCGGAAGAGGCGTTGGCCGGCTTCACCCGCCACGCGGCGCGGGCCCTGGGCCTGGCCGACCGCGGCACGCTGGCGCCGGGCCGGCGCGCCGACCTGTGCTTGTGGCGCGTCGGCCACCCCAGCGAACTCGCCTACGCGATCGGCCTCCCGCGCCTGCAACAACGAATCGTGGCGGGCAGGGCGCCGGATTGACGCCACCCCGGCTCGCCTTCAACGCCATCACGCACCGCTACGGCCCCACCCCGATCCTCGACGGCGTCAGCTTCGCCGTCCCGGCCGCTCGCTTCGTGGCGGTGATCGGCCCAAGCGGCTGCGGCAAGAGCACGCTGCTGCAGATGGCCACGGGCCTGCTCCGGCCCAGCGCCGGCCGCGTGTGCCGCGACGGCGTCCCGGTCGACGGCGTGCCCCGGCCCGGCGCCCACGACCTTGGCCTGGTGCCGCAGCAGGCCTTGCTGTTCCCGTGGAAGACGTTGGCCGAGAATGTCGGCTTCAAGCTCGAGCTGCAGGGGATCGCCGCCGCCGAACGCCGGCGCCGGGTCACGCAGGCGCTGCACGATGTCGGCCTCGACGGCTTCGGCGGCCACTATCCCCGGCAGCTCAGCGGCGGCATGCAGAAGCGCGGCGCGATCGCCCGCACGCTGGTCTACGACCCGAGCCTGATCCTGATGGACGAACCGTTCGGCGCGCTCGACGCCCAGACCCGGATGCTGATGCAGCGTGACCTGCAAGCGCTGACCGCCCGCACCGCGGCCGCGGTTCTGCTGGTCACGCACGACATCACCGAGGCCGTGGTCCTGGCCGACGAGATCGTGGTGCTCAGCCGCCGCCCCGGCCGCCTGCTCGCGCAGCACGAGGTCACGCTGCCCCGCCCGCGCAACCCGTTCGAGCCGCACGCCAACCCGGGCTTCTCCGAAACCTATGCCGCGGTCTGGTCCAGTTTCCGTAGCGAAGTCGACCCCCGGGCGGGGGCGGCGTGACTTTGCTTCGGAGTGTCGCGTTACGGCTGTTGCCCGGATTGCTGTTTTTGGCGTTCTGGCAGTATGCCTCGGGCCGGCTGATCCGGCCGATTTACGTCAGCCGGCCGACCGATGTCGCCGCACGGCTGTTCGAGATGTTCGCCACCGGCGAGATCCAGCCGCATCTCTCCATCACGCTGCAGGAGCTGCTGCTCGGCTACACGCTGGGCGTCTCGGCCGGCATCGTCGCCGGCTACGCGCTCGGCCGCGCGCCCCGCGCCGCCGCCATCCTCGAGCCGTATCTGATGGCGTTCTACGGTATCCCGAAGATCGCACTGGCGCCGTTGTTCATCATCTGGTTCGGCATCGCCATCTGGAGCAAGGTGGCGCTCGCCGGCACCATGGTCTTTTTCTTGGTGTTCTACAGCGTCTATGCCGGCGTTCGCGCCGTGGATCCCGAGATGGTCGATCTCGCCCGCGTCATGGGCGCAACCTCCGCCCAGCTCACCCGCCACGTCTACCTGCCGGCCGCCAGCCCGGCCGTGCTGCTCGGCATGCGCATGGCGATCCCGTACAGCGTCATCGGCGTCATCGCCGGCGAGTTCACCAGCTCGACGCGCGGCCTCGGCCTGTTCATCAACCAGGCCAGCGCCACCTACGACCCGGCCGGGCGTGTTTGCCGGCATTTTTCTTCTTCTTGTCTTCGTGCTGCTGGCCGGCGCCCTCGCCACAAGGCTGGAACGCCGCCTGCTGCGCTGGCGCCCCCCACTGCCCGGCGCGCTCAACGAGGGCGGATAGGCAGGTCCAGGCCGCCGGCCGCGGCGAGGTCCAGAAGCAGAGCTCCCCGTCACCCCTGGCCTTCCCCCGGCCGCTTGACTAACGTCTCCCCATGATTCGGCGCCGCAGCATCCTGGCCACCGCCGCCCTGTTCGGCGCGGCGCCGCATCTGCGCGCGCAGACGCTGGCCAAGGTCCACATCGGCCAGGCAACCCCCGCGGTCAGCTTCCTGCCCTTCATGGCCGCCCGGGCGCTCGACAGCTTCGCCGCCGTCCGGGCTCGACCTGTACTGGGCGGCCTTGCCCGGCGGCGACCCGGCCTGCCTCGCGGCGCTCGACCACGGTGACATCGAGCTGGCTGCGGTCGGCTCCGAAACCCTGCTGAACGCGATCGCCAAGGGCCAGCCGTTCCAGATGGTGGCGTCGCTGATGTCGAAGGTCTCGCTCGAGCTGGTCGTCAGCGACAAGCTGATCGAGCGGACCGGCGTCGCCCCGGCCGACGACCCGCTCGAGAAGCGTCTCGCCGTGCTGAAGGGCGCCACGGTCGGCGTGAGCGCGATCGGCGGCACCCAGGACCGCGCCGCCCGCTGGCTCGCGCGTCAGGCCGGGCTCAACCCGCGCACCGACATCCAGGTGGCGATGACCGGGCCGCCCCCCGCCATCCAGGCCGCGCTCGAGGCCGGGCGGATCGACGCCTACGTGCTGAGCCCGCCCGAAGGCCTGCTGTCCGAGGACGCCCGCACCGGCCAGGTGCTGGTGCGCATGGGCGACGAGTTCCCGGCGCTGAATGCGGTGCCGTCGCTGGTGCTCGCGGTCAAGACGCCGGTCGGACCCGAAACCCGCGCCCTGGTCGTCGCCACCTGCAAGGCGCTGCAGGCGGCCAGTGCGCGGCTGCTGGCCGACCCGGCCGCGACGGCCGCCCGGATCCAGGAGAAGCTCTATCCGCGGATCAAGGCGCCGGTGATGGCCGCCGCCATAGAGAGCCTCAAATCCGGCATCACCGCGCGTGGCCGGTTCGACCCGGCCGGGATCGACGCCCTGCTCGCCTATGCCGGCGACGCCGTCACCGGGCTCGATCCGAAGGCGCCGTTCTGGACCAACGAATACTGGGACGAGGCCGCCCGGTGAGGGGTCCGGTGACGTTGCCGCCGCCGCTCACGGACGCGACCATCCCCGAGTTGCCCGGCCATTACCGGGGCAAGGTGCGCGACAATTACGACCTGCCCGACGGCCGCCGCATCCTGGTCGCCACCGACCGCCTGTCGGCGTTCGACATCATCCTCGCCAGCATCCCGGCCAAGGGCGAGGTGCTCACCGCGACCGCCCGGCACTGGTTCGAGCGCACCGCCGACCTCTGCCCCAACTGGGTCGAGGCCTATCCCGACCCCAACGCGGTCATCGGCCGCCGGCTGCGCATCCTGCCGGTGGAGATCGTCGTCCGCGGCTACCTCGCCGGCACCACCGGCACCTCCATCCTGACCCAGTACAAGGCCGGTACCCGGACCATGTACGGCCACACCTTCCCCGACGGGCTGCGCGACAACCAGCAGCTGCCGGCCCCGATCATCACGCCCACCAGCAAGGCGCTGGACGGCGCGCACGACGCCCCGCTCACGCCGGCGGACATCCTCGAGGGCAAGCTGCTGACGGACGCGCAATGGGACGAGGTCTCGGCGCTCGCCCAGTCGCTCTACGCGCGCGGCGCCCGCCTTGCCGCCGAGCGCGGGCTGATCCTCGCCGACACCAAATACGAGTTCGGCACCGACGCCGATGGCCGCATCGTGCTGGCCGACGAGATCCACACGCCGGACAGCAGCCGATATTGGCGGGCCGGCACCTACCAGGCGCGGTTCGAGGCCGGCGAGAAGCCCGATTCGTTCGACAAGGATTTCGTCCGCAACTGGGTTGCCGCCCGCTGCGATCCCTACAACGACCCGATCCCGACCATTCCGCCCGAACTGATCGAGGCCACCGCCCGCGTCTACATCGAGGCCTACGAGTTGATCACCGGCAACGATTTCACGCCCGCCCCACCCGGCGCGGATATCCTGGCCCGGATCCGCGCCAACCTGGCCGAATACTTCGCATGAGCGGCGATCTGCTTTCGGGACGAACAATCTGATGTCCAGCCACATGCCGCCCGTCTACATCGACTTCCTCAACCGGTTCGACGTCGAGGAGCTGCACCTCACGGACGCCGAGATCATCGGCGCCATCGAAAGCCAGCTTGCGCTGCAAGGCGCCGGCAAGACCGTGATCGAACCGCGCGTGTTCCTCGAGCCCGGCCGCAGCGGCGCCAATGAGTCGCACGGCCACTTCAACGTGCTGCGCGGCGCGATCGCCGGCGACATTAACCGGGCCGGCGTGAAGGTGGTCGGCGACTTCGTCGACAACTACCATCTGGGCTACCCGAGCGAGCTCGCGACCCTGTTGCTGCTCGACCCCGTCATGGGCGCGCCGCGGGCGATCATCGAGGCATCCGGGATCACCGACATGCGCACCGGCGCGGTGACGGCAGTCGGCGCCAAGTATCTCGCCCGCAAGGACAGTCGGATCCTCGGTCATATCGGCGCCCGCGGTAGCAGCTACTGGAACGTGCGCCTGCTCGACAGCCTGTTCCATTTCGACGAGATCCGCGTCCATTCGCGCCGCCCGGAGTCGCGCAACGCCTTCGCCGAGCGGCTGACGCAGGACCTCGGCAAGCCGGTGACGGCCACCGCGGATTGGCAATCCGCCCTCGAAGGCGCCGACATCGTCGTCGAGGCCTCGCGCTTGGTCGCCCCGGAACCGCTGCTGAAGACCGAGTGGATCAAGCCCGGCGCGCTCGTGATGCCGTACGGCACCCAGTCCGCGGTCGAGCTGTCGCTGACCGAGATCATGTCGAAGCTGATCGTGGACGATTGGGGCCAGTGCAAGAACAGCAAGTGGGGCGCGCTGCGCGAGCACGTCAACACCGGCCGGCTCAGCGAGGCGACGCTGTATGCCGAGATGGGGCAGATCGTCGCCGGGCTGAAGCCGGGCCGCGAGACGGACGCGGAACGCATCCTGTTCTGGCATCGCGGCCTGTCGCTGTCCGACATCGCGCTCGGCCACGCCATGCTGGAGAAGGCCAAGCTGCTCGGCGTCGGCCAGCGCCTGCGCTTCTGCTGATCAGTCCACCAGCGCCGAGTAAACCAGCACCCGCAACTCCCGCCGCACCGGGTAGGTGCTGCTGGGCGTGAGCTGGGTCAGGAACACCACCGCAAGGTCCTCGGCCGGATCGACCCAGAACGCCGTGCTCGCTGCCCCGCCCCAGGCGCATTCCCCCGGCGTGCCGACGATCTGCGCCCGGGCCGGGTCGAGCATCACCGAAAAGCCCAGCCCGAAGCCGATGCCGGTATAGGTGCTCTCGCTGAACCGCGCCTGTCCCATGGCCGCCATGTCGCCGTCGAGGTGGTTCGACATCATCAGCTCGACCGTCTTGCGTCCCAGCAGCCGCACCCCGTCCAGCTCGCCGCCTCCCAGCAGGAAGCGGCAGAACCGCAGGTAGTTTTCGCCGGTGCCGACCAGGCCGCCGCCGCCCGACGGCAGCCGCCGTGTGAGAAAGATGCTGGTAGCCGGGTCGTCGAGCAGCGCCGCCGCGCCGTCCTGCCCGCGCGCGTAATTGGCTGCGAAGCGCGGCCGCTGGTCGTCGCGCACCGCGAATCCCGTCTCGCCCATGCGCAGCGGCGCCAGCACCCGCTCCCGCAGGAAGACGTCGAACGGCTGGCCCGACAGGACGGCCACGAGGTGCCCGGCGACGTCGGTGGCGACGCTGTAGTTCCAGCGCGTGCCCGGCTGCGCCAGCAGCGGCAGGGCAGCCGCCTTGGCAACCACCTCGCCCAAGGTGAAGTCGGACGTTTGGAAATCCACCCCGGTGTCGCGGTACATCGCATCGACCGGGGTCGCGTTCATGAAGCCGTAGGTGAGGCCCGAGGTGTGAGTGAGCAGGTCGCGATAGGTGATGCCGCGCTCCGCCGGCACCGGGTCACGCCCCTCGCCTGCCCATACGCGCATCTCGGCGAACTCCGGCAGCACCGAAGCGACCGGGTCGTCGAGCTGGAACAGCCCGTCCTCGTACAGCATCATCAGCGCGACGCTGGTCAGCGGCTTGGTCATCGAATAGAGCCGTACCACCGTGTCCGAGGCCATCGGCAAGCCTCGCTCGCGGTCGGCCAGCCCGGCGTGGCCGGCGTAGACCGTCCGCCCCCGCCGGTGCACCAGCACCGACGCGCCGGCCAAGCGCCCGCTGTCGATCCAGCGCTGCATCCAGCCGCCGATCTTTGCCAGACGCACCGGGTCGACGCCCGCCGTGCTTGCCTCATCCATCGCCGGTCCTCCGCAGGTCACTCATGCGGGCAGCAACGCATCAGGGTCGGAAACGTCGCCTCTCGCCAGGCATTGCGGTTTCGCGCAAGCTGTCGCCAAGTATTGACGTATAAAAAATGGGAGGCTTCATGATCCACGTCATCGCCATCATCACCGCGCAACCCGGGCAGCGCGACGCCGTATTGGAGGCTTTCCGCGCCAACATGCCCGCCGTCCATGCCGAAACAGGCTGCATCGAGTACGCGCCGGCGACCGATGCCGTGCCGACGGGCTCGATGCAGACACAGTTGGGCACCGACAGTTTCGTTGTGATCGAGAAATGGGCAAGCATGGACGCGTTGCAGGCACACGCGGCGTCACCGCACATGGCCGCCTATGCCGCGAAGGTAAAGCCTATCCTGGCAAGCCGTGTTATTTACGTCCTGTCGCCTGCCGCTTGAAATGAGCGGGCTTGTGACAAAGCGGAGATGCAGTCTTGCATGCGGGCTTGCAATCATCCATTAAATATGCGGGAACCGCTACGCACCGGACTCGACCGCGTCCGACCACCGTATCGCAGCAGCGTCGAAGTTGTAATCCAATCGAAATTAGGATCAGATGTCCGATACAGGCAGGCGTGCGCCGCTGGCGCCGCAGAGCGACAACAACCCGATGAGCGACACCCAAGCGGCCGAGACACGGATGCGCCGCGCTTTGGGTCTGGGAACCGGCTCCGGTCAGGCGGCACCGCAGCAACGGCCGGAACAGGCCCGCGCCCGCCACCGCTTCGTTCAGGACGGCGGCGTCCCGGTGGTCATGCTGGGCCAGAAGGCCGAGCCGGAGACCGCGGCGCTCCGCGAGCGAATCGCGACCCTCGAAGCCCAACTCGAGGCCGAACGCGCCAGCCACTCGACCACCCGGCGCGCGCTCGACGCGGAGCATCATGCCGTCACCGCGCTGCAGACCCGCGTGGCGCACAACGACCTCGCCCACAAGGACGCGCTGGAGCAGGAGCGGCGGATGCGCGTCGCCGCCCAGGAGGCCTTGGCAGAGGCGCTCGCCGCCGGCACCGCGCGACGCCCGCGCCCCGGTCGCGGCGGTCGTGGCTGACATCGGCCTGGACAACGGCCAGGACGTCGCTGAACGGGAAGATGCGCCGGCACCAAAGGCTGCTGCCGCACCTGGCGCGTCGCCCGAGCCCGCTGCCCCCGTCAAGCGCGGCCGCGGCCGGCCTCGCACCGCCGCCGCGCCCGAGCCAAAGCCAGTTCGCTGGTGGACGCCGAGCTACCGCGCCAAGAAGACCTGACCGCGTGACCGAGGCGACCATTCGCGTCGTGCGCCTGCCGCATGGCGCGGACTTGGCGTTGCCGGCCTACGCCACGGCGGGCGCCGCGGGCATGGACCTGCTGGCCGCCGTGGACGGCCCGATGGTCCTGGCGCCCGGGCAACGGCGCCTGGTTCCCACCGGCCTCGCCGTCGCCCTGCCGCCGGGACACGAGCTGCAGATCCGGCCCCGCTCCGGCCTGGCCCTGCGCCACGGCATCGTATTGCCCAACAGCCCGGCCACCATCGACGAGGATTACCGCGGCGAGCTGCAGGTGATCGTCATGAACGCCGGCGCCGAACCGTTCACGGTCGAGCGCGGCATGCGGATCGCCCAATGCGTGCTCGCCCCGGTGACCCATGCCAGCTGGCAGGAGGTCGACACGCTCGACTCGACCGAACGCGGCGCCGGCGGGTTCGGCAGCACGGGTCACGGCTGACCGGATTTATCCGTCTTGCGTTCGGACGCGCTCCGAGTCGGCCCATTCGCCCGCCCGGGCTGACACAGTCGGCCTGGGCTGACACGTCCGCCGCAACCCGCTAACAGCCCGCATGATCGATTGAAGGGCCGCGCATGTCCGAAACCGCCCACCCCGCGTTCGTTTCGGCACGGCGCCTACCCAACCTGATGGACATCGTCGCCGGCGCGCTGATCCTGGCGTCGGCGATCTACGTCGCCGGCGTTGCCCGCGGCACCCTGGCGCCGCTCGACACCCCCGACGCCACCACCATCACGCTCGACCCGGCCGCGCTGCCCGGCTACGCCGTCCGTACCACGCTGCGGATGTTCGCGGCCCTGGTCTGTTCGCTGCTGTTCACCTTCACCTACGCGACCTGGGCGGCCAAAAGCCGGCGCGCCGGGCTGATCCTGGTCCCGGTGCTCGACATGCTGCAATCGGTGCCGATCCTCGGCTTCCTGACCTTCACCGTCGTGTTCTTCATGAGCCTGTTCCCCGGCCGCATCCTGGGCGCCGAGCTGGCGGCCATCTTCGCCATCTTCACCAGCCAGGCCTGGAACATGGCGTTCAGCCTGTACCAGTCGCTGAAAACCGTGCCGGCCGACCTCAACGAGGCGTCGCAGTCGCTGCGCCTGTCCGGCTGGCAGCGGTTCTGGCGGCTGGAGGTGCCGTTCGCCATGCCGGGGCTGGTGTGGAACACCATGATGTCGATGTCCGGCGGCTGGTTCTTCGTCGTCGCTTCCGAAGCCGTCACCGTCGGCGACACCACCTGGAAGTTGCCAGGCATCGGCAGCTACGTGGCGCTCGCGCTCGAGCGGCAGGATTTCACGGCCGTGCTGTACGCCATCCTGACCATGCTCGTCGTGATCCTCGCCTATGACCAGCTGCTGTTCCGGCCGCTGGTCGCCTGGTCGGCGAAGTTCCGCTTCGAGACGACCGCGGCGGAGGGCGCCGAGGATCCCTGGGTGCTGAAGCTGCTGCGCCGCACCCGCTTGCTGCGCCGCATGTCGGATTATCTCGGGCTGGCGTTCAATGCCTTCGGTGGGCTGCGCATGTCGCTGCTGCCCCGGGCCCGCACCAACGCCGGCCGGTCGCCGTCGCGCGCCGGCGACGCCGTGTTCGCCGCCGTCCTGGTGGTCGCGATCGCACTCGCCTTGTGGCAGATCGTGGTGTTCGCCCGAAACGTGCTGGCTTGGTCGGACCTGCTGACGGCGGTCGAGCTCGGCCTCATCACCCTTGTCCGCGTCGTCGTGCTGATGACGCTCGCGACCTTCGTCTGGGTGCCGATCGGGGTGTGGCTTGGCTTGCGGCCGAAATGGGGCCGCCGGGCGCAGCCGGTGGCGCAGTTCCTCGCCGCCTTCCCGGCCAACCTGTTCTTCCCCATTTTCGTCGTCCTGATCGTGCGGTTCGGCGCCAACCCCGACATCTGGCTCACGCCGCTGATGATCCTGGGCACGCAATGGTACATCCTGTTCAACGTCATCGCCGGCGCCAGCGCTTATCCGGGCGATCTGCAGGAGGCGGCCCGCAACTTCCGCGTCGGCGGCTGGCTGTGGTGGCGCCGGGTCATTTTGCCGGGCGTGTTCCCCTACTATGTCACCGGCGCGATCACCGCCTCGGGCGGGTCCTGGAACGCCGCCATCGTCAGCGAGGTCGCGAGCTGGGGCAATACCAGGCTGCAGGCGCACGGGCTCGGTGCCTACATCGCCCAGGCCACCGCCGAAGGAAACACGCCGCGGGTCGTGCTCGGCGTCGCCGTCATGTCGGCCTTCGTGGTAGCCTTCAACCGCCTGCTGTGGCGTCCGATGTATAGCTACGCCAGCCGCCGCCTCACGCTTGGATAGGACCGTCGCCATGGACCAGCAGCTTGCGGTCGCCGACCTGCTCCAGGTCCGCAACGTCCGCCAGGCCTATTACAAGGACAGCAACGCCGACCTCGTCGTGCTCGACAACGTCGACGTGTCGCTGAAGGCGGGTGAGATCGTCGGCCTGCTCGGCCGTTCCGGTTCCGGCAAGTCCACCTTGCTGCGCATCATCGCCGGGCTGCTGACGCCCACCTCCGGCGATGTCACCTGGCGCGGCGCCCCGTTGCGCGGCCCGGCCGACGGCGTCGCCATGGTGTTCCAGTCCTTCGCCCTGTTTCCTTGGCTGACCGTGCAGGAGAACGTCGAGCTCGGGCTCGAGGCGCAGGGCGTGCACCGGGCCGAGCGCGAGGACCGCGCCGAGGCGGCGATCGACCTGATCGGCCTCGGCGGCTACGAGAGCGCCTACCCGAAGGAGCTGTCGGGCGGCATGCGGCAGCGGGTCGGCCTGGCTCGCGCGCTGGTCGTCCACCCCGACCTGCTGCTGATGGACGAGCCGTTCTCGGCGCTCGACGTGCTCACTGCCGAGACGCTGCGCACCGACCTCATCGACCTGTGGTCGGAGGGCAAGCTGCCGGTGAAGTCGATCCTGATGGTGACCCACAACATCGAGGAGGCGGTGCTGATGTGCGACCGCATCCTGGTGTTCAGCAGCAACCCGGGCCGGGTCGCCTCCGAGCTGCGGGTCCGGTTCCCGCACCCGCGCAACCGCCACGACCCGGCGTTCCGGCAGATGGTCGACGACATCTACGCGCTCATGACCCGGCGCGCGGCGCCCACCACCCGCGCCGCCGCCCAGGCCGCGCCGACGCTCGCGATGCAGTTGCAGCCGGTCAGCACCAACCTGCTCGCCGGCCTGCTCGAGACCCTCGCCGCGCCGCCGTATCGCGGCCGCGCCGACCTGCCCGCCTTGGCCCAGTCGCTGCAGCTCGAGCTCGACGACCTGCTGCCGATGGGCGAGACGCTGCAGCTGCTCGGCCTTGGCGTGCTCGAGGAGGGCGACCTGCGCAGCACCCCGCTCGGGCAGCAATTCACCGAAGCCGACACCGACGCGCGCAAGGCGATCTTCGGCACGGCGCTGCGCAGCAACGTGCCGCTGGTCGCCCAGGTGCGCCGGGTGCTGGACGAGCGCCCCGCCCATCGCGCCGCCGCCGTTCGCTTCCGCGACGAGCTGGAAGATTTCATGTCGCCCGACTACGCCGAGGAAACGCTCGACGCCGCGATCGCCTGGGGCCGCTATGCCGAGCTCTACGGCTACGACGAGGAAGCCGACCAGTTCTTCCTGGACGAGGAAGAGTAGCCGCCGCTCCCGACGGCGCGGCCCTGCGCTACCGCCGCTTGAGCGCCGTTCCCGCCCGCGCCACGTCCCACATCAGCCGCCGGGCGATGGCCTCGTCCGGCGCCCCGGTCTGCTTGCACGCCAGCTCCGACCGCCGCGCCTCGCCCATCGCGGCGGCGAGGCGTCGCGACGGCCAGGCCGTGACCGCTCGCACCATGTCGGCCTCCCGCTTCCAGAACACCGGGGGCCGCATCGACTTGACCGCCTCCTGCGCCGACGCGCCGGCGTCCATTCGGCCCCGCGCCAGGTGCATTCGCGACAGGAACAGCAACATCGCCCGGATCAGCCCGACCGCCGTCATGCCGTCGGCGAAGCTGCGCTCGGTCGCGAGGTCGGCGGCCGCCACGTCGCCCGAAGCCGCCGCATATAGCGCGTCATCCAGCGACACCGACGCGCTGTCGCCGACGCAGACGCGCACCGCATCGAGGTCCAGCCGCTTGGCCGCCCCGGCGTACAGCACCAGCTTTTCGATCTCGCCCCGCGTGCTGGCATGGTCGCCGCCGAGGTGGTCGCGCAGCCAATCCAGCGCGTCGGCATCGGCGCGCACGCCCTCGGCCCCCAGCCCGGCCTCGATCGCCGTGCGCAATCCCGGGCCCTCCTCGGGATAGCAGGCCACCGCGGCACCGTTCGCCAGGCCTTCGAGCAGCGCGACCAGCTTGCCGCGCCGGGCCAGCGCGCCGGCTTCGAGCACCACCACGCTGTCCCCGGGGGCGCGGGCCACCTGCTCGACGGCCCCGGCCAAGCCGTCCGTCACCTCCCGCACGCGCACCACCCGACGGCCGCCCAGCATGGCGATCGCGCTGGCCTCCTCCGCCATCCGGCCATGATCCTCACGGTTGAGCCACACCACCCGGAACGGATCGTCGGTGCCGCCCGCGACCGCGACCGTCAACGCCTCGGCGCGCGAGCGCACAAGCCCCTCATCCTCGCCATAGAGCAGCACGACGCGCGCCGTCCCGGGGTCTTTCAGGAACGCCGCGACCCGCCGCCCGTCAACCTTCACCGACGGCCGGCTCCGCCACCGACGTCATCGCCGGACTTGATCCGGCGATCTCCTCCCGCCGAGGCGAACAGCCTCAAGCCGTCACCGCGCGCCGGCGAAGGAAGATCGCCACTTGCGTCACGATCTGGTCCGCCAGGGCGTCGCACACGCGCCGCTGCGCCGCCTCGCCTTCCAGGTCGGCAGCGAAGTACTGCTGGTTCAGGATGTTGTAGCCGTCCACGATCCGGCTGCTGCCAGAGGCGATGACCGTATGCGCCGGGTCCAGCGTGCGCAGCGTCCAGGCCGCCGTGCCGTTCAGCCGGACCCGCGTGGTCGAACTGTCGCGCTGGATGGCGATGCCCTCGCCGGTGATGGCGGGGGCCGTCACCAACTCGTACTTCTTGGCGATGCCGGTTCCGGCGCCTTCCATCCGCTGCTGCAGCGCTTGACGCAGCAGTTGCCCGGCCCGCTCGCTCATCACCGGCACGTAGACCGCCGCCAGCTCGTTGCCGGCGATGCTGCCGGCGGAGCTTTCCGGAAGGTACAAGGGCCGGAAGCCGCAGCCGCCCAGTAGCCCGCCC
The DNA here is from genome assembly GCA_963792675.1 of uncultured Alphaproteobacteria bacterium. Classification (GTDB taxonomy): domain Bacteria; phylum Pseudomonadota; class Alphaproteobacteria; order Acetobacterales; family Acetobacteraceae; genus JBBROS01. Next base: position 434,623 of record CAWBWT010000002.1, on the reverse strand, counting down.
AACAGCCCGGCACTCCCCAGCAGCAACGCCCGACGCTTCATCCTGCCACCACGAAGTTGACGATCCGGTCCGGAACGTGGATGCGCTTGACGATCCGCTTCCCTTCCAGCAGCCGCGCCACCTCGGCCTCGGCGGCCGCCACCGCCACATCCGCCGAAGCGCCCGGCGGCAGGTCGACGGTGCCGCGCAGCTTGCCCATCACCTGCACCGCGACCGTCACCCGCTGCACGGCGAGCAAGGCCGGATCCGCTTCGGGCCAGGGCTGGTCGGCGACCAGGATGGTGGCGGCGGGGTCCACGATTGCCTGCACCTCCTCGGCGATGTGCGGCGCCATCGGCGCCATCAGCCGCGCCAGCAGCAGGATCGACTCCCGCCGGACCGCGGCATCGACCTCGTGCCGCTCCGCCTCGCCGAGCGCCGAGACCAGCTCGTACAGCTTTGCCACCGCTACGTTGAAGGCAAACGTGTCCAGCGCTTCCGTGACGGCTGCGATCGCCCGATGCGTCGCCCGCCGCAGCTCCAGCGCTGCGTCCGTGGTTGTCGGCTGGCCCAGCCCGGCGTCCATCCCGGCGTCGCGCAAGCCCGAGGCCAGCCGCCACACGCGGGCCATGAACCGCGACGCTCCCGCGACGCCGGCCTCGGTCCATTCGATGTCGCGCTCGGGCGGGTTATCGGACAGCACGAACCAGCGCGCGGTATCGGCCCCATAGGTGTCGATGATCGCGCCGGGATCGACGGTGTTCATCTTGCTCTTGGACATCTTCTCGCTGCGGCCGACCACCACCTCCTCGCCGGTGCCGCGATGCCGCGCAGTGCCGTCCGGCAGCTTCTCCACCTCGCCCGGTGCCAGCCAGCGCCCGTCGGCGCCACGGTAGCTTTCGTGCGTCACCATGCCTTGCGTGAAGAGCCCGGCAAACGGTTCGGCGACCGGCATCTCGCCCATGCCGTGCAGCGCGCGGGTGAAGAACCGGGCATACAGCAGATGCAGGATCGCGTGCTCGACGCCGCCGATATACTGGTCCACCGGCAACCAGTGGTCGACCGCTGCCCGGTCGTACGGCGCCGCCGAGCCGGGGCTGCAGAAGCGGGCGAAATACCACGAACTGTCGACGAAGGTGTCGAAGGTATCGGTTTCTCGCACGGCTGCGCCGCCGCAGCCCGGGCAGGCGACGTGCTTCCAGGTCGGATGGTGGTCGAGCGGGTTGCCGGGCCGGTCGAACGTCACATCCAGCGGCAGCAGCACCGGCAGCTCCGCGTCCGGCACGGCCACCATCCCGCACGCGTCGCAGTGGATCACCGGGATCGGGCAGCCCCAGTAGCGTTGCCGGCTGATGCCCCAATCCCGCAACCGCCAATTGACCACCCCGGTGCCGGACCCTTGCGCCTCCAGGGCCGCGATCGCCGCCCGGATCGCGTCCTCCGGCTTCATGCCATCGAGGAAGCCGGAGTTCACCATCGTCCCACTGCCGGCGTAGGCCTGCGCGCCGATGGCGGTATCGCCGTCCGGCCTGGCGACGACCGGGACGACCGGGAGGTCGTACTTGCGGGCGAAATCCAGGTCGCGCTGGTCGTGCGCGGGGCAGCCGAAGATCGCCCCGGTGCCGTATTCCATCAGCACGAAATTGGCGATCCAGACCGGGACCGTCCGCGCCGGATCGAACGGATGCTGCACCGAAAGCCCGGTGTCGAACCCCTGCTTCTCCGCCGTCGCGATCACCGCCTCGCTCGTTCCCAGGCTCCGGCACGCGGCGACGAAGGCCGCAGCCGTCGGGTTCGCCTTGGCGACCGCCTCGGCGATCGGGTGCTCGGCCGCCACCGCGACAAAGCTCATGCCGAACAACGTGTCCGGACGGGTCGTGAACACCTCCACCGTCGGCAGCGGCGCAGGGTCGACGAGCGCGAACCGCACGAGTGCCCCCTCGCTGCGCCCCATCCAGTTCGCCTGCATGGTCCGCACCCGCTCCGGCCAGCGCGGCAGGTTGTCCAGCGACGCCAGCAAATCCTCCGCGTAATCGGTGATCCGCATCGACCACTGGTTCAGCTGCCGCTTCTCGACCGGTGCTCCGGACCGCCAGCCCCGGCCATCGATCACCTGCTCGTTCGCCAGCACCGTCCCGTCGACCGGATCCCAGTTGACCCAGCTTTCCCGCCTCGTCACGAGGCCGGCGCGCCAAAGGTCGAGGAATAGTTGCTGCTGACGGCCATAGTATTCGGGATCGCAGGTCGCGATCTCCCGGGTCCAATCGATCGACAGCCCCATCCGCCGCAATTCGGCCCGCATGGTTGCGATGTTGGCGCGGGTCCAGGTATCGGGGTGCTGGCCCCGATCCAACGCCGCGTTCTCCGCCGGCAAGCCGAACGCGTCCCAGCCCATCGGGTGCAGCACGCTGAAGCCGCGCGCCCGCTTGTAGCGGGCGACCACGTCGCCGAGCGTGTAGTTGCGCACGTGGCCGACGTGGATCTTGCCGCTCGGGTAGGGAAACATTTCGAGCACGTAGTATTTCGGCTTGCCGTCGCGTGGCACGTCGGCCACGCGAAAGCACTCGCGTTCGGCCCAAGCGGCTTGCCAGCGTGGCTCGGCGGCGCGGAAGTCGTAGGTGGCAGGCGGGGGAGCGGATCCGTCGTTCATGGGGATTGATCTACTCCCTCGCCCGTCGCCAAGCGAGGGGTCGGGATGCGAACACCGGCCCGCTTGCCTGGCCGCGGCTGGGACGGGTCAGTTGTTCGCGGTTTGCGACCGCAATTCCCGCGCCCGCGCCAGGACCTTGTTCTCGATGTCGCTGGTGGTGATCGGGCTGACCGACGCGTCGACCCAACGGCCGCCGTTCGACACTTGGCGGAAGATCGACACCTTGACCCCGTCGGCGCGCAGCTGGCGGCCAAGGATGTAGGCGGTCGCCTTGAATTGCTCACCTTGGCCCTGCGGCGGCTCGTACCAGTCGGTGATGATCACGCCGCCGAACGGATCGGCCGAGGCCAGCGGCATGAACGAGAGGGTGTCGAGCGCGGCGCGCCACAAATACGCGTTCACGCCCAGCGCCGCGCCGTCCTGGCTGCGGTCGCCGTTGCCGCCGGCGCCCTTGCCGATGCCGAACGACAGGCCCTGGTCGCCGAACAGCTTGCCCTGCTCCCCGCCCTTGGTGCGGTAATCCTGGTATTCGTCGTCGGCGACCGGGCGAACCTTGGATGAGCCGCACCCGGCCACGAGGAGCGGGACCAACAGGCTGGCCAGCACGAACGAGCGGATGGATGAACGCTTCATGATTGCTTCTACCTGATTGGGCGCACGCCGCGCCGCCGTCTTCTCGTCGCCGTCTTCTATCCAGTGCCGCCAATTCCGCCAACCCGTTCGTGGCTGGTGTCCCCAAACAAAAGGGGGCGGTGGTTGCCCACCGCCCCCGATCAGGTTCCCCCGACCTTTGCTGATGCCGTTACCAGCTGAAGGCGGTGCCGAAGTAGATCAACTGAGCGTTGATCTTGTTGTTGTTCGCGTTGCCGGCAGTAGCCGTCGTGGTGGCGCCCTGACCGGTGACGAAGTTGAAGCCGTTCTGCTTGCGGTCGTTCCACAGGTAGGACAGGAACAACGACACGCCTGGCGCCAGCGAGTAGGTGCCGCCGGCCGCGATGCCGCGCTCGGTCCGGAACCGGCCGAATGCCGCGTTGCTCGTGTCGCCCGCGCTCTTGGAGTAGAGGGCGTGGACACCGACCACGGCCGGGCCGAACGTGTAGCTGGCACCGATCAGCGCGGCTTCACCGTCCGTCTCGCCCTTCGGCACCGGGCTCAGGTTGGTGTTGAAGCGGCCGAACTGATACTTGCCGCCGATGCTGAAGCCCGCATAGGTCAACGCGAGGCCGAAGTCGCCTACGCTCAGGCCGTCGTAGTTGTAGCGGACCGGGCCGGCGGCCGGGTTGTTGTTGTAGGCCACGCCGGTCTGGTTGTCGGCAACGTGGCTGCCGCCCATGTAGCCGGCGGTCGCCGCGATGCCGAAGCCGCCGAAGCTGCCGCGGTAGCGGATGAGGCCGTCGAACGTGTTCTTGCGGCGCGCTGCCTCGGCGTTGAACGGGGACGACGACAACCGGTCGCAGCCCGGGCCGGACACGGATTGCGTGTTCACGCCGATGCCGCCGCCGCCGCAGCCGCTGCCGCCGTTGACGTTGGCCGTGCTCGGCTCGAACGACACGCCGAAGTCGAACCCGTACAGCTGCGGCGACAGGTAGATCGCCTTCTGTGTCGTGTAATAGCTGCCGATGTCGGCGAACGGCCAGGCGATCAGCGCGTTGCCCGAGATACCGGGCACGTCGCCGTTCAGACCGCCGCTGTCGAAGTTTTCGAAGTTGCCGGTCATGTAAAGGCTGGACGGCTGGTCGGTCGAGCCGAGGCGAATGGTGCCGAGCTGATCCGTGCCGATGTAGCCCCATTCGCGACGCAGGTACAGCTCACCGCGGACCGGGTTGCGGCCGGACACGCTGCCGAGCAGACCGCCGCCGGCGCCGCCACCGGCATCCTGCCGGATTTCGAGGCTGGCACCATACTTCAGGCCGTTCGCGGCGACGCCGTCGAACCCCGGATACAGACGGGCATAGTCGGCAAAGCCGTAATTGGTCTGCTTGTTGCCGCCGGTCAGCGGAGTGGCGCTGGTGCCCGACGTCGAGCCGGCCGTGTTGTTGTCCACGTCACGGTCGAACGAGGCGTAGGCATAGAACCGGAAGCGGCCGTTCAACCGGACGGTCACGGTGCCGGGGGCGGGGCTGGCGGTCTGGGCATCAGCAACGCTGGCCACCCCGATCGACGCGCCCAGCACGGCCACGGTGGCCAGCAGGAGCTTACGCATAAGAAACCCTCCTCAAAACGCCGTCGAACGGCGACCAATCGAGATCCCGCCCCGTACCCCCAAAACCTGCCTCGGTTCGCTTGGGCGGGTCAGCCAGACCTGAAAGGAGTATTGCCAAGCGCCGTCCGCGGCAGCAATCGCGAAACCGAGACATCCATGGCAATCGCGAAACACTGTGGCAGAGCAGACACATGTCGGCCGACCCTACAGCAGCGCGCTAATCGCCCCGACGCCCCGAATCCAGCGCGGCAGCCGCCGAACGCTACGCCCATCGATGCCACCCAGCGCGAACACCGGGATGACAACCCGCCGCGCCGCCAACGACCAGCGGCACGGGCCGAACGCGGCTTGGCCGGGATGGGTCGCGGTCGCGAAGGCAGGGGCAAGAAACACCGTCGCGGCACCGTTCCGATTGGCCCGGACGAGGTCGGCGACGCCATGCGCCGACGCCGTGCGCAGCCCGCCGCCGCGGCTCCCCCGGCCGGCCCGGAGGTGCCGTCCCGGCCCCGGCTCGGCCACCGATTCGCCGGCAACGACCATCGGCATCCGGCGCATGCGGCAAAGCAGCCACACACGGTGTGCCAGTTCTGCACGCGCTGGCGCGCCGTCATGCCGGAACACCACTCCGCACAAGCCGCCGGCCGGCAGCCGCCGCACCGTCGCGAGCAGGTCGGGCATCCGCCCCGGATCGGTGAACAGCCAGAGCGGAGGCAGCCGGCTGCGTGTCCGCGACTTGACCGCCCGCGCCCAGCCGACAAGCTTGTCGTCCATGCCCAACTCCCCGCCGCCATCCGATCCGTCGAGCGTCGCCGGGCGCCTCGATGCCGTCCAGGGCCGGATCGGCGCCGCCTTGGCCGCCGCCGGCCGTCCACCCGGCAGCGTGACCTTGGTGGCCGTCTCGAAAACTCATCCGGCCGATCTCGTGGAGCAGGCGCTCGAAACCGGCGTCACGACCTTCGGCGAGAACCGGGTCCAGGAAGCTGCCGGCAAGTTCCCCGCCTTGCGCGGACGCTGGCCGGGACTGCGCCTGCACCTGATCGGCGGATTGCAGACCAACAAGGCGCGCGACGCGGTGGCGCTGGCCGACGTCATCGAGAGCCTCGACCGCCCGCGCCTCGCCGACGCCATCGCCGACGCGATGGAGCGCACCGGCCGCGCGCCCGCCCTGCTGGTGCAGGTGAATGTGGGCGACGAGCCGCAAAAGGCCGGAATCCCCACCGCCGAGGCCGACGCCTTCATCGCCCATTGCCAGAACCGGTTCGGCCCCGCGCTGCAAGGCCTGATGTGCATCCCGCCGGCCGAGGGCGACCCGGCGCCGCATTTCGACTGGCTGGCCGCCCGGGCCCGGGCGCATGGGCTCGCCACGATCAGCATGGGCATGTCCGGCGACTTCGAGACCGCCATCCGCCATGGCGCCACCCATGTCCGGGTCGGCAGCGCGATCTTCGGCAGCAGACCGCCGCCCGGCAGCCCGGCCTGAGCGCCGACCCCCGCACGGGGGCTCAGACCATCCGGCCCGCCTCCATCACCACCAAGCGGTCGGCCAGCGCTTCCGCCTCCTCGTGGTCGTGGGTGACGAACACCGCGGTGATGCCCAGGCCGCGCTGGATCACCCGCAGGCTTTCCCGCAACGCTTCCCGCACCGGCCGGTCGAGCGCGCCGAACGGCTCGTCGAGCAGCAGGATGCGCGGCTCCGGCGCCAGCGCCCGCGCCAAGGCCACCCGCTGCCGCTGCCCGCCCGAGAGCTGCGACGGCAGCCGCCGCTCCAGCCCTTCCAGCCGCACCATCGCCAGCAGCCGCGACACCGCCGCCGCCCGCGCCGCCCGGCCGATGCCGCGCACGCGCAGGCCGAAACCGATGTTGTCGGCGACGGTCATGTGCTGGAACAGCGCATAGCCCTGGAACACGAAGCCCACGCCGCGCTTGCCGGCCCCGAGCGCGGTGACGTCGCGGCCATCGAGCCGCACCTGCCCGGCATCGGGCTGCTCCAGCCCGGCGATCACCCGCAGCAGCGTCGTCTTGCCCGACCCCGACGCGCCGAGCAGCGCCAAGAACTCGCCCCGCGCCACCGCCAGCGACACCTCGTCGAGCACGCGCGTGGCGCCGAAGCGCTTGCAGATCCCGTCCAGCCGGATCACCTCGTCCGGCTCGCTCACGCGGTCGCCAGGGCGGCGTCCTGCCCGGCTCGCGCGGCGCGTCGCTGCCGCCATTCCAGCACGCTGCGGGCCGCCACCGTCAGCAGCGCGAGCCCGGCCAGCACCGCCGCGAGGCTGAACGCGGCCGGAAGATCGTACTGGTTATACAGGATCTCGATCTGCAGCGGCATCGTGTTCGTCAGGCCGCGGATGTGCCCCGACACCACCGACACCGCCCCGAACTCGCCCATCGCCCGCGCATTGCACAACAGCACTCCGAACGCCAACCCCCACCGCACCCGCGGCAAGGTCACATACCACAAGACCTGCCAGAACCCGGCGCCCAGGGTCAGCGCCGCTTCCTCCTCGGCCGCGCCTTGCGCTTCCATGACCGGGATCAACTGGCCCGCCACGAACGGCACCGTGACGAACATGGTGCACAGCACGATGCCGGGCAGGGCGAAGATCACCTTCACGCCGGCCGCGGCCAGCACCGGCCCGAACCAGCCCTGGCCGCCGAACAGCGTGACGTAGGCCAGCCCGGCCACCACCGGGCTGATGGAGAACGGCAGCCCGACCAGCGCCCGCAGCACGCTGCGGCCGGGAAACTCGAACCGCACCACGCACCAGGCCGTCGCCAGGCCGAACGCGGTGTTGACCGGCACCACCACGGCCGCGACCAGCAGCGTCAGCCGCATCGCCGCCGCCGCGTCCGGGTCGGCCAGCGCCGCCCGCGCGCCGGCCAGGCCCGCCGCCGAGGCTTCCCAGAACACGGTTCCCAGCGGCAGCAGCAGCAGGACCGCGATCACCAGGATGGCCGCGAGCGACAATCCGGCCCGCAGCCAAGGCCCCTCGCCGATGTCAACCAAGGCGGCGGCCCACGGCCTGCAACAGGAGCAGGAGCAGGACCGACAGCGCCAGCATCGCCAAACCCAGGACCGACGCCCCGGGATAATCGAACTGCTCCAGCCGGGTCACGATCAGCAAGGGGAGGATCTCCGACACCATCGGCATGTTGCCGGCGATGAAGATCACCGACCCGTACTCGCCGACCCCGCGCGCAAAGGCCAGCGCGGCGCCCATCGCCACCGCCGGAACCAGGCTCGGCCAGATCACGCTGGCAAAGATCCGCCACGGCGAGGCGCCGAGCAGCAGCGCCGCCTCCTCGCTGCTGCGGTCGGCGGCGGCCAGCACCGGCTGCACCGTGCGCACCACGAACGGAAGGCCGGCAAATACGAGCGCCACCGTGATCCCGAGCGGCGTATAGGCGACGCTCACCCCCGCCGCCGCGAGCGGGCTGCCCAGCAGCCCGTCGGGCGCCAGCAGCGTCGTCAGCGTGATCCCCGCCACCGCGGTCGGCAGCGCGAACGGCAGATCCACGGCCGCGTCCAGCAAGCGCCGCAAAGGCGGCCGGTAGCGGGTCAGCACCCAGGCCACCAGCACGCCCAGCGGCACGTTCACCGCCGCGGCGGTCAATGCCGATACCAGGCTGACCCGAAACGCCGCCAGCGTGCGCGGGCTCGACAGCAGCGCCCAGGCATCGCCGCCGGGCATGGTCAGCGCCTTCGCCCCCACGCCGAGCAGCGGCAGCAGCACGATCAGCCCGAGCCAGCTTGCGGCCATCCCGAGCGTCAGCGCGAAGCCCGGCAACACGCGCCCGGGCCGGGTGTGGGACGGGGTCACCATCGATCCATAGAAGCATATTCGCCGCCCGGGTCCACCTCGCCCGTGCCCGGGCCTCCATCGTGCTTCGGGTCGGCCCAGCCAAGGGCCGGGGACGGCGTCAAGGCTGCGTCACCGCGGGAACTTGCGATCACCGGCTTCGATGATGTCCGAGCATGTCCGTCGATCGACCCTGTCAGACCGACGCCGCCCGCCGCCGAGCCCCGGCCGGCTTGCACAAGCGCCGCCAGCCGGACTATGCCTTCGTCGCTGCTGGCGCCGGGCCATGTCCGTTCGCGCAGGCGCGGAGAGTTCGATCCATGCCGCTACCCCCCATACGGGCGGCCGCGTGACCCCGACGACGACTGCCGGGTTCGCCGCTGCCGCCGATCGTCGTCCCTTGCGCGCCGCCGCCATCCTCGGTGTGCTCGGCGTCGTCTATGGCGACATCGGCACCAGCCCGCTTTATGCCCTGAAGGCGAGTCTCGGCCACTTCACCGGCCCGGGCGTCGGCCGTCCCGAGGTGCTCGGCGTCCTGTCGCTCATCACCTGGGCGCTCGTGCTGACCGTCACGATCAAATACGTCCTGCTCGTGATGCGCGCCGACAATAATGGCGAGGGCGGCATCCTGGCGCTGATGGCGGTGCGCGCAGCGCGGCTGCACCGGCAGCCGGATGCGCGGCTTCCTCGGCCTGGTCGGGCATCGGCGGCGCCTGCCTGTTCTTCGGCGACGGCGTCATCACGCCGGCCATATCGGTGCTGTCGGCCGTCGAGGGGCTCGAGATCGTCTCACCCGAGTTCAAGCGCTTCGTGCTCCCCGATCTCCGTCGTCGTGATCATCGGCCTATTCGCCGTTCAGGTCCGCGGCACCGCCACCATCGGCCGCCTGTTCGGCCCGATCATGGCGCTCTGGTTCGTCGCCCTCGCCGTGCTTGGCGCCGCTCAGATCGTCAGCCCATCCCGGATTGCTCGCCGCGCTGTCGCCGCATCTACGCGGCCTCGCTGTGCTGCCAGCACGGCTGGCTGGCCTTCGTGGCGCTGGGCTCGGTGGTGCTGGCTGTCACCGGCGCCGAGGCGCTCTACGCCGACATGGGCCATTTCGGCGCGCGCGCCGATCCGTGTCGCCTGGTCCACCTTCGTGCTGCCCGTGCCTGCTGCTCAACTATTTCGGCCAGGGCGCGCTCGTGCTGTCCGACCCGGCCGCGCTGGAGAACCCGTTCTACCTGCTGGCCCCCGAGATGATCCGGCTGCCGCTCGTGGTGCTCGCGACCGCGGCGACGGTGATCGCGAGCCAGGCGCTGATCTCCGGCGGCTTCTCCATCGCCCGGCAGTGTATGCAGATGTCGTTCCTGCCGCGCATGACGGTGCGCCACACCAGCACGACCGAGGAAGGCCAGATCTTCCTGCCGCAGGTCAACGCCGCCCTGTTCGTCGGCGTGCTGATCCTGGTATTCGCCTTCCGCAGCAGTGATGCCTTGGCCTCGGCTTACGGCATTGCCGTCACTGGGCACGTTCCTTTGCACCGACATCCTGGCCACCGTGGTGTTCCGCCGCCGCTATGGCTGGTCTCGGGCCGCTTGCGTGGCCGTGTTCGGCTCGCTGTTCACGCTCGACTTGCTGTTCTTCGCCGCCAACGCACTCAAAATCCCCGAAGGCGGTTGGGTGCCGTTGCTGCTCGGGTTCGCGATCATGGCGATGATGACGTCGTGGCATCGCGGCCGCGAGCTGATGTTCGCGCGCTGGAAGCAGGACAGCCTGCCGCTCGCGTCGTTCCTCAAGCGGCTGCCGCAATCCCGCACCATCCGGGTGCCGGGTATCGCCGTGTTCCTGACTGGCAACCCGGATTACGTGCCCGCCGCCCTGCTGCACAACCTCAAGCACAACAAGGTCCTGCATCAGAACGTGCTGTTCGTGACGGTGCAGAACCTGGACGTCCCCGAGGCTTCGCCGGGCACCCGCACCGAGGTTGCCGAGCTTGCGCCCGGCGTGCATCGGGTCACCTTGCGCTATGGCTTCATGGAAAGCCCGAACATCCCGCGGGCGCTGGAGGAACTCGGCCAAGGCGCGCTGGCCTACGACCCGATGCAGGCCAGTTTCTTTCTCGGCCGCGAGGTGCTGGTGCGGGCGATGGTGCCGAAACTGCCGGCGTGGCGCCTGTTCCTGTTCCTGATCATGGCGCGCAATGCGGTACCGGCGACCGAGTTCTTCCGCATTCCGAGTGACCGCGTCGTCGAACTCGGCGTGCGGGTGGCCATTTGACCCTTAGCGGGCCAAACCGGGATCGTCGCTGATGCGTTTCCAAACTTGGACAACGCAAGGCGGGTGATGGCGAAGCTGACCCTGGTGCTAGCACATGGGCCCGACAAGCCGGAGGGCGACATCCAGGACCGCCTGTTCCTGGATCTGGTCCTGACGAGCCAGGGACAGATCGACGGCGCCAGCTACGACAGCGCGCCGTCGCCATGGCTCGCCTCCCGCCAACACGACCGCGACGCCCCCCGCCGGCTGGAGGTGATCCGGCTCGACGAGGGCTGGGCGCTGCAAAGCACCAACAGCCTCGATGATCCGATCTGGGTGTTCGAGGGGCATGTGTTTCGGCCGGGTGAGCTCGTTCGGCTGCGCCGGCCGGATGGCCAGGAGATGCTCTACCGCATCGTCGCCAGCCAAGCCGCCTGAGCGCTGGGGCGACCCGGCCCGCTATCGGGCGACGATTCGGCACTCCAGGTCGGCGCGCACACCAGCTCGCGCGCGAGCGGCGCCGCAACCGGGCTGCCGGTCAGGTAGCCCTGCACGAGGCCGCACTCCAGCTGCTGCAGCAGCTCGAGCTCCTGCCGTCGCTCGACCCCCTCGGCCACCACCTCCAGGCCCAGCCGCGCACTCAGCGACAGGATCGCCTGCACGATGGCCAGCGTGCCGTCGTCGCCGCACATCGCCTGGATGAAGGATTGGTGGATTTTGATGCGGTTGAACGGGAAGCGCCGCAGGGAGCCGAGGCTGGCATAGGCGGTGCCGAAATCGTCTAGCGTGATCGTCACCCCTTGCTCCCGCAGGGCGTGCATGGTTCGCAGCACCTCGCCGCCATCGTCCGCCAGCACGCCTTCGGTGACCTCGAGGTCGAGCCGCGTGCCGGCCAGCCCGGTCCGGCGCAGCGTGTCGGCAACGTGGTCGGCCAAGCCGCCCTGGCGGAACTGCAGCGGTGACAAGTTCACCGACAGCCGGACCGGCCGCTCCCACAGCAAGGCTTCCGCGCAAGCCGCCTCCAGCGCCCAGCGGCCGATCGGCACGATCAGCCCGCTCGTCTCGGCCATCGGCACGAAGCGGGCGGGGGGCACCGGCCCGCGGGTCGGATGGGTCCAGCGCAGCAACGCCTCCAGCCCGCGCACGCGCAGCGTCTTTGCCGTCAGGATCGGCTGGAACGCCAACGACAGCTCGCCCCGGCCGATCGCGTCGCGCAGGTCGCGCTCGATCGAGGTCCGCTCCTGCCGCAAGACCCCCAGGGAGCGTTCGAACAGCCGGAACGTGTTGCGCCCGGACCGTTTGGCCTCGAACAGGGCGGTGTCGGCATTGCGCTGCAGGACGTCGGCGGTCTCGCCGTCCCACGGGTGCAGCGCGATGCCGATCGAGGCGCCGATGGCGGCCGGCCGGCCGTCGATGTCGAACGGTGCTTCCAGTGCCCCGAGCAGATGCCCCGCGAGGTGGGACGCCGCGTGCGGCTGCCCCGGCCGCTGCTGGATCACGGCGAACTCGTCGCCGCCGATCCGGGCGACCATGTCGCCGTCCTGCACCACCGACCGCAGCCGCTCGGCGACGGCCGCCAGCAGCCGGTCGCCGGCCGGATGGCCGCGAGCGTCGTTGATCAGCTTGAACCCGTCCAGGTCGAGATAAAGCAACGCCAGCCCGCACGACCCAGGCTGCGGCGACGCCATCGCCTGCTGCAGCGTCTCGATGAACAAGGCCCGGTTCGGCAGCTGCGTCAGGTGGTCGTGGTGCGCCATGAACCGGATGCGATCTTCGGTCATCTTGCGGAACAGCGCCGGGCGGATGGTGTCGGCCAGCGAGGCGATATCGGCAACGATCGCCGCGAGGTCGTCGCGTTCGGTGGTGAAGGCCAGCGAAACGCCGAACCGCTGGTCCTTCAGCCAGATCGGGAAGCTGATCTGGCTGCGCAGCCCGGCCGCGATCGCCGCCGGCAGCAGCACGAACCGGTGGTACTCGGCCATCCTGGAGTAAACGAAGGTCCGCGGCTCGTTGAGCAGGATCGCCTCGGCCGTCAGCGAGTTGGTCGGCCGGATCGCCACCGTCGGCTGCATGCGGTAATAGCGCTCGGCGTCGAGCCCGTCGTCGTCGAACCGGCTGATCTCGTGGACTTCGCCGCTCGGCAGCGCCATCCGCCACATCCGGCCCACCACGGCGCGGTGATGCCGGCACAACTCCTTCAGCAGCAGCGTCAGCGCGTCCGCGCACGACTCGGCTTCGGCGACCGTCCGCAGGATGCGGTCGGCACGGGCCGCGCGCCCGGTCGCCCGGGCCAGCTCCGCCTGTTGCCGGTCCTGCTCAGCGGCCGCGGCGACCAGCGCCGCCACGTCCAGCAGCGCCGCGGCCGCGTGCGGCGACAAGGGGTCGCGCGGCGCACGGTCGAGCACACACAAGTAGCCGATCCGGCCGCCGTGCGGCGCCAGGATCGGCGCATACGCGGCAAAGCCCGGCCCTGCGGCATCGCTCGCCGGCAGGTCCGCGAGCGTCGTCACGCCGGGCCGATCGCCCACCTCGGCATCGATCCGCGCCGCCACCTCCGGGTCGGCGCCCACCGCGGCGACGACCGAGCCCGCGGCGACCACGGCCGCCTCGGCGCCGGCCAGCCTGGCCGCCAGCCGGGCAAAGCGCAGCAAGACCAGCCGTTCATCCTCCGCACCGCCATGCCGGCTGGCCAGTTCAGTCGGCTTGGGGGAACTATCCGCCTGCGGCATGGAGATGGACAGCCATCATCATTCCCAGCCGATTTAACAGGTTGGCGCCGCGATGTCTCGAAATAGTGATCCGGTCAGCGGCCGAAATTACCGATCATCTCACGTGTCCGCGCCGGGTCGGACTGCTTCATGACTTGCCACGTGAGCCGCTGGCAGTCGTCGATCGTGGTCCCCCGCACCGCCTGCTTCACCCGCGGCACCGCGGACGCGTTGGTGCTGAAGCAGCGCAGCCCCAACCCGAGCAGCAACGGCGTCATGGCCGGATTGGCGGCCATCTCGCCGCATACCGAAACCGGGATCCGATGCCGCCCGGCCGCCTCGACGGTGAATTGGATCAGCCGCAGCATCGCCGGGTGCAGCGGATCGTACAACTCGGCCACCCCGGTTTCGCCGCGGTCCACCGCCAAGGCATACATGCACAGATCGTTGGTGCCGATGGCGAAGAACTCGGCCTCGGCGGCCAGCGCGTCGGCGGACAGCGCGGCGCCCGGCGTCTCGACCATGATCCCCAGCGGCGGCAGCGGATCCGGGACCGGCGTGCCGTTCCCCCGCAGCGCCTCGGCGACGCGGCCGTAGATGCTGCGGGCCGACCGCACCTCGGCGACGTTCGTCACCATCGGCAGCAGCACCCGGACCGGCCCGGCCGCGCCGGCGCGCAGGATCGCCGCCAGCTGCGCTTCGCAGCAGCGCCGGCTGCCGCAGCAGCAGCCGGATGCCGCGCAGGCCGAGCGCCGGGTTGGCGTCGACCAGGTCGGGCACCATGCCGGCCGCGGTCAGCGCCTCGATCTCCTTTTCGCCGCCCCAGTCGAGCACCCGGATGGTGACCGGGTCGCCCTGCATGGTCTCGACCACGTTGCGGTAGGTGTCCGCCTGCTCGTCCTCGTTCGGCACCGTGTCGCGGTTCATGAACAGGAACTCGGACCGCAGCAGCCCGATGCCGGTCGCCCCCGATTGCGCGACCATCGGCAGCTCGACCGGCAGCTCGAGGTTGGCGTGCAGGTCCACCGTCTCGCCATCCAGCGTCACCGCCGGCAGCCGCCGCAGCCGGCTCAGCCGCTGCCGGTCGCGCGCGAACGCCGCGACCGCCCGCCGCGCCGCGGACAGGCTCCCCGGCGTCGGATGCAGCAGGATCGTGCCCGCCGAGCCGTCCAGCACCATCATGTCGCCTGAATGCAGGTCCGCCATCAACCCCGGCGCCGCCAGCACCGACGGCACGCCGAGGGCGCGCAGGAGGATGGCGGTGTGCCCGTCCGTGCCACCTTCCTCGGTGGCGACCCCGGCGATCCGTGCCGGGTCGATCAACGCGGCGTCGCTCGGCCGCAGGCCCTCGGCCACCAGGATCGAGCCGGGTGCGCTGTCGGCGAAGCTGCGGAACGGTGCCCGGGTCAGGTTGCGGACCAGCCGCCGGCCGATCTCGCGGACCTCGTCGGCTTGGCGCTGCGAACCCTTGGCGCCCTCGCTGACGGCGAGCTCGGACAGCTGCGCCGCCACCGCGTTGGCCTCCTCCATCACCGCGGTCTCGGCCGAGACCAGCCGGTCGGTGATGCGGCTGCGGGCGCCGCGGATCAGCCGCGACGGGCCCAGCATCTGCAGGTAAGCGTCCAGCAACGGCGCGATCTCGCCCTGACTTTCCTCCGGCAGCACCGCCAGCCGGGCGCGCAGCTTCAGCAGCTGCTTGCGGGATTGCAGGATGGCCGCATCCAGCCGGGCCAGTTCGGCCTGGATGTCGGCGGCGTGGATGCGGTGACGGGTGACGACGGCCGGCGCTTCCTGGGTGCGGAACACCGGTCCGATGGCGACGCCGGCGCAGGCCGGGATGCCGATCAAGCGGCGCTCGGGACGCGCGCAGCCGGACGGCGGGGCAGGGCGGCCAGGCCCGGCGTCAGTCCTGCTCATGGAAGCCGGCCTCGACCAGCCCGGTCAGCGCCTCGAGCGCCTCCTTGGCGTCCCACCCGTCGGCCTGCAGCTGGATCGTGGAACCCAGGCCCGCCCCCAGCATCATCAATCCCATGATCGATCGGGCCGACACGCTTTGCCCGTCGCGCAGAACCTCGACCGACGCCCCGAACCGCTCGGCTAGGGTGACGAACTTCGCAGCCGCGCGCGCGTGCAGGCCACGCCGGTTGACGATGGTGACGGTGCGGCACAGGAGCGTGGCGCTCGCGGCGGAACCGGGCAGCGGAGGGTCCGGCGCGTCCGTCCCGTCGGCCGCCTCGAACGGTTCGGCAGGGTCTTCGATTTGCTTGGTTCGCGTGGTCCTCGCCGCTCACCCCGTCGCGGCCTTGCGGCACGACGGCAGCACGTGCGAGGCCGAGGCGATGTACTTGCGCCCGGCGGTCTGAGCGCAGTCGACGCACTCGCCCAGGGTCTGGCTCGACCGAACCTTGGCCAGCTTGACCAGCATCGGCAGGTTCACGCCCGAGATCACTTCCACCCCGGCCCGGTTCATCATCGAGATGGCGAGGTTGCTGGGCGTGCCGCCGAACATGTCGGTCAGCAGCACGACGCCGTCCCCGGTATCGACGCGGGCGATGCAGGCCTGGATGTCGGCGCGCCGCCCTTCCATGTCGTCGTCCGGTCCGATGCAGATCGTGGCGACGTTCCGCTGTGGCCCGACGACATGCTCCATGGCGGAACGCAGTTCGTCGGCCAAGCGGCCGTGAGTCACCAGCACGAGGCCGATCATGATCGGGTTTTCAAACCTTCCCTAGCGCCAGGCCCGCGCGGGCGGGACCGGCCGGTGGTGGAGCAGGAACAGGTGCCGCATCCTGCGGTTTCTTCAACTCTCGATGCACCGTCGTAACCTGCCATGCTTGTTCCTGCCTCACTGTCCCGAGCCGCTGGAGGATGGGGGCGAGCCGTTCGACGGTTCGCACCGATCTGTGCCGGCCGCCCGTGCAGCCAACCGCAATCGTTGCATACTTCTTTCCTTCGTGCACGAAGCGCGGGAGCACCAACTCCAGTAGTCCCGCCACACTAGCAAAGAAAGCCTCGTAGTCGGGATCGGCCTCGACGAAGGCGGCTACGGCGGGATCAAGCCCTGTCAGCGGCCGTAATATAGGGTCGTAGTGGGGATTACGAAGGAAGCGGGCATCAAACACCATGTCCGCCTCGCGGGGCAGCCCGGCGGGGAACGCAAAGGACATCAGTGTCACCGTCATCGGCGTCGCATCCGGCCCGGTGCCCTCGCCCGAGCCGAACCGCGCCTCGATGATGGTCCGCAGCCGCGGCAACGGCAATTCGGTCGTGTCCAGCACCAAGTCGGACGCGCCGCGCAACGCCAGCGTCAGCTCGAGTTCTTGCTCGATCCCGTCCTGCACCCGGCCGCGCGGCGCCAACGGATGGCGCCGCCTGGTTTCGGTGAAGCGCCGGAGCAGCACCGCCGCGTCGGCTGTCATGTAAACCAGGACAACGTCCAGCCCCGGCGCCGCTCGCAGCCGGTCGACGGTCGCGAGCACGGCATCCGGATCGAACCCCTGGGTGCGTGCGTCGAGTCCGACCGCCAGCGGGCGGTCCGTCCGATGCACCAGCGTTTCCACCAGCGTCAGCGGCGGATTGTCCACTGCGGCATAGCCGAGATCCTCGAGCGCCCGCAGCGTGGACGCCTTGCCGGCGCCGGACAGGCCCGTTACCAGCACCACTCGGGTCAAGCCAGCGCCCCCGCCACCAGCTCGACCCGTCCGGTCGCGCAACCGAGTGCCAGCGCCACTCGGGCCGGCGCGGACGCCAGGCCGGGGTCGACCCGGATGCGGCGGAAGCCGAGATGGGTCGCCGGCTCCGGCAACCGCTCCAGCTGCACCGCACTGGCCAGCTCGACCACCAGCGCGACCGGCACGCTGTCCCGATAGGACAGCCGGACGATCCCGAGGCCGCGCACTTCCAGCAGCCCGGCCAGGGCGTCCGGCGCCCGGGCCAGGCCACCGTCGAGCTCGACCCGGTCGTCGGCGACGAGGTCGAAGCCGTGATCCAACAGGCGGAGAACCATGTCCGACTTTCCCGATCCGGGCGGACCGATCAGCAGCACACCATGCCCGTCGCGGGCGGCACAGCTTGCGTGGAGTTGCATGGGTACGCTTTTTGAGCCGCTTTGGCCGCGAATGGAAGCGTCTTGTGACCGGCCCGGCGCCGTGCCAGCGTCCGCCGATGTCGACCCGTGACGAAATCGAAGCCGCGGCGGCGCGGCTCGACCACCATGTGCGCGCCACGCCAATACTGCCGCTCGACGAGTCGGAACTGGGTGCCTGCGTCACGCTCAAGCTGGAATACCTGCAGCATAGCGGCAGCTTCAAGGCGCGCGGCGCGTTCAACCGGCTGCTGACCCTCGACGTCCCCGCGGCCGGGGTGGCGGCGGCCAGCGGCGGCAACCACGGCGCGGCCGTCGCCTACGCCGCACACAAGCTCGGGATCGCCGCCACGGTGTTCGTGCCCGGCCCCACGCCCCCGGCCAAGCTGGACCGCATCCGCGGGTATGGCGCCACCGTGATCCAGGAGGGGGCGGCCTATGCCGACGCGCTGGCGGCCTGCCAGGCGCACCAGGCCCGGACCGGCGCGGTCGGCGTGCACGCCTACGACGACCCGGCGGTGCTGGCCGGACAGGGCACGGTGGCGCGCGAGTTCGCGGCGCGACGCGCCCGGCCTGACCCATATCCTGGTCGCGGTCGGCGGCGGCGGCCTGGTCGGCGGCATCGCCGCGTGGTTCGCGGACACGGCGACGCGAGGTCGTCGGCGTCGAGCCGGCGCGTTGCCCGACGCTGCACGCGGCGCTGCAAGCCGGGCGGCCGGTGCCGGTCGAGGTCGGCGGCGTGGCGGTGGACAGCCTCGGCGCCCGCGTCGCCGGGTCGCTGATGCTGGAGGTGGCGCTGCGGACCGGCCTGCGCTCGGTGCTGGTCGACGACGACGCCATCCGCGGCGCCCAGGCCTGGTTGTGGGAGCGGCTGCGGATCGTCTGCGAACCCGGCGGCGCCACCGCCTTGGCCGCGCTGTTGGCCGGCGTGTGGCGGCCCCCGCCGGGCGCCCAGGTCGGCGTCCTGCTGTGCGGCGCCAACACCGACCCGGCCACCGTTACGGCGGATCCCAGGCCAGCACCCGGATCGGCGTCGGGTTGAAGCCGTTGCAGGGGTTGTTGAGCTGCGGACAGTTCGACAGCACCACCAGCAGGTCCATCTCCGCCCGCAACTCGACCAGACCGCCGGGGGCCGAGATCCCATCCACCACCGCCAGCTCGCCATCCGGGCTGATCGGCACGTTCATGAAGAAATTCACGTTCGGCACGATGTCCCGCTTGCCCATGCCATGCCGGCCGAGTTCCAGGATGAAGTTCTCCCGGCAGGCATGCATGTACCGGGTCGGGTGGCCGAACCGCACCGAGTTGCTTTCGCAGCTGCAGCAGCCGGCCAGCGTGTCGTGCCGCCCGCACGTGTCGGCCACCACCGTCGCCATCGCCCGGCCCTCGTTGGACACGAGGCGAGTGCCGGCCTCGATATAGGGCGCGCCCATGCCGAGCAGCGTGTCCTGCATGCTGTAGCGCTCGGCCGGGTTGCCGGCGGCGTAGAACAGGGCGTCCACCGCCTGCTGCCCCTCGAGGTCGACGATGCGCAGCACCTGGCCGGCTTTGAGCACCGCAGACCACGGCGCACCGGCGGCGATGACCTGGTCGAACACCGCGGCAACCGGGTCGCGCGGGTCAGACATAGACGGCGGCCTCGGTGTTCTCGTAGGCGCGCCGCGCTTCGGGACCGGCGTCGCGGCACGGATCCCGGTCCGGAACCGGCCCGGCGTCCCACACCACCACGTCGACCGGCGCCAAATGCGGTGCCGGGTCGAGCGGATGCGGCCCGTTCGACAGCGCGATCAGCAGGTCCATTTCCGCCCGCAGGTCGGCGGTGCTGCCGGGCGCGCTCGAGCCGTGCCACCCGAATCCGCCGTCGGCGCCCACCCGCACGTCGGCGAACAGCGTCAGGCAGGGGGCAATGTCGCGCCGGTCGAGCCCGTGCTTGGCAGCGGCAAGCAGCAGGTTGTCACGGGTGTTGTGCGCCTGCCCGCGCATCACCGCGCCGCCCAGCAGCAGGTCGTGCCGGCCCCGGTTGTCGGCGGTGATGGCCGCCAGCACGCGGCCCATGTCGGACAGCAGCAACTGCCCGGTGCCCACGCGCACCGTCCACTGCAGCTTCATCGTATCGGGCGCGTTGAACCGCTCGCTCCGGTCGTGCGCGTTCCACAGCATCACCGCGACGGTGGCGCCGCCCTCGGGGGCGGCGATGCGGATCGTCTGGCCCGCCGGCACCTGCGTGCTCCAGTACCAGCCCCCGGGAATCGTGGCGCGCTGCCGAATTTGCTCGTGCCCGGATCGGCGGGTAGGTCGGCGGATAAACCACGCCGGCGCGGACCTGGGCACCCTGCCGCAGCGCCTCGTAGCGCAACCGGTGCTGGGCCGGTGTTTGCCGGTCGAGCGGGATGGAGTCCAGACCGCTCATGGCCGCCGCGCGATCAGGTCGATCTCGACCAGGCCGCCGCGGGCCAGCGCGGTCACGCCAACGGTGGTGCGCGCCGGCAGCCGCTCGGCCGGGAAGTAGCTGGCGTAGAGCGTTGTTCATCGCGGCGTAATCCTGCTCGAACCGGGTCAGGAAGATACGCACGCAGACCACGTCGGCCAAGCTGGCGCCGACGCCGCCGAGCGCCCGCCCCAGGTTGTCCATCACCTTGGCGGTCTGCGCCTCGATCCCGTCCGGCAGCGGCCGGCTGTCGTCGTCGGGATCGGTCGCGAGCTGCCCGGTAACGAACAGCCAGCCGTCCTGCTCCACCACGTGGCTGTAGGGCGCCACCGGCTTGGGCGCACCGGGGATCATGTGGAAAACGGGACCGGTCATGCTGGGACCTCCTGGGGTTTGCCGCCGGCGTAGCGCAGCAGGAACTGCCGCGCACGCTCGGTTTGCGGGGTGCGGAAGAAGCGCTCGGGCGCGGCGGTCTCGACGATGCGGCCGGCGTCCATGAACACCACCCGGGTCGCGGCTTCGCGGGCGAACGCCATCTCGTGGGTGACGACGACCATGGTCATGCCCTCGGCCGCGAGGTCCTGCATCACCGCCAGCACCTCGCCGACCAGTTCCGGATCGAGCGCCGAGGTCGGCTCGTCGAACAGCAGCAGCTCCGGGCGCATCATCAGCGCGCGGGCGATGCCGACCCGCTGCTTCTGGCCGCCCGAAAGCCGGGCCGGATGCACCCCCGCCTTGTCCAGCAGACCCACCTTGCGCAGCAGCGCCTCGGCTTCGGCGACCACCTCGGCGCGAGGCCGGCGTTGCACCGAAAGCGGCGCTTCGATCACGTTCTGCAGCACCGTCATGTGCGGCCACAACGCGAAATGCTGGAACACCATGCCGATCCGCGCTCGCATCCGCGCCAGCTCCGCGTCGCCCATCGGCACGTTGCCGCCGGGCCGGACGCCGACCCGCGCGCCGGTCAGCCAAACGCTGCCCGCGTCGGGCCGCTCGAGCCAGTTGATGCAGCGGAGCAGGGTGCTTTTGCCGGAGCCCGACGGCCCCAGCACGCACACCGTCTCTCCCCGCGCCACATCGAGGTCGATGTCCCGCAGCACGGCTTGCGCGCCGAAGCTCTTGCCCAGGCCGCGCACGGACAGGACCGCGCTCATAGTCCCGCCCTCATCGCCAACCCTCGGCGCGCGCCGAGGCCGCCCGGACCATGGCTTCGACCGCGAGGCACATCACCCAATACAGCGCGACCGCCGCCACGAACGAGGCGAACGGCACGAAGTACTGCGCCTGGATCGCGGTCGCCGCATGGGTCAGCTCGGTGACGGCGATGATGGTGAGGAACGCGCTGTCCTTGATGATCTGGATCACCTGGTTGCCCAGCATCGGCAGCGCCGCGAAGGCGATCGGCGGCAGGATGATGCGGCGGAACAGGCCGAGCCCGTGGAACCCGTAAGCGCGGCCGGCCTCGATCGTTTCGGCCGGCAGCTCGCGCCAGGCGCCGCGCAGCAGCTCCGCCATGTAGGCCATGTGGTAGATCACCAGCGCCAGCAGCCCGGCGCCCCAGTTGCCGAGCCGCAGCCCGAGCGAGGGCAGCCCGTAATAGATCAGGTAAGCGAACAGCAGGAACGGCACGCAACGCATCGCGTCCACCAGCAGCGTCGCCGCGATCGCCACCGGACGCCGGCGCGACATCAGCGCCGTGGACAGCAGGCCGCCGAGCCCCAGCGCCGCAACCCCGGCCAGCAGCGCGATCAGCACGGTCGCGCCGAAACCCTCCGCCAGCAGCGCCCGATGCGCCCAGACGATGCCGAACTCGTCGATCATGCAGCCTGGTATCCGGGCTTGTATCCGGGCTGGCCCGCAAACCGGTCCTGGCCGAAGCGGCCCTCGACCACGCGCTGCAAGCGGACGAAGCCGAACACGATCAGGCTGTAGATCAGCAGCGCCGCGGTGAACGGCGGCAGCGGCTCATACGTTTGCGCGCCGATCCGCACCGCTGCGCGGGTGATGTCGACGACGCCGAGCACCGCCACCGCCGGGCTCACCTTCACCAGGAGGGTCACCTCGCTGACGAGTGCGGGCAGCGCCGCGCGGGCGACCTGCGGCAGCACGATCCGGCGCAGGCGCAGGGAGCGGCCCATGCCGACCGCGAGCGCCGCATCCATCTGGTCGCGCGGCAAGGCCAGCAGCGAGGCGCGCCAGATCTCGCAGTTGAATGCCGCGGTGGACAGGGTGAGGGTGGCGATCGCCGCCGGCAGCCGCTCGAGCGACAAGCCGATGGCCGGCAGCGCAAAGAAGATCAGCAGCGCGAGCGTCACCGCCGGCGCCGCGCGCAGGATGCTGACCAGGACCGCGACCGCCGGCGACAGCAGCGGAACCCGGAGCCAGCGGACCAGCGCGAGCCCGAGCCCGGCCGGGACGCCGATCACAACCGCCGCCAGCGACAAGGCGACCGTGAAGGCCGCCCCCTCCAGCAGCGCCAGCCAGTCGGCCGCCGACAAGCCCATCCGATACTCAGGCGCCGGTCGTGTAGTGCTCGGGCATGTCGAAGGTGGTGCCGAACCATTTTTGTTGCAGCTTCGCCATCTCGCCGCTTTGCCGCTGGGCAATCAGAAAGCTGTCGAGCATCTCCTTGACTTCGGTGTTACCCTTCTTCACCGCCCAGGCGATGTAGATCTTCTTCGATACCGGCTGGCCGAGTTCGAAGATGTTGCCCTTGTCCTTGACCAGGCTTTGCAGGTTGATGACGGTGTTGACCACGTAGTCGGTGCGGCCGATCGCCAGATCCTGGTAGGCCTCGGGGTAGGACACGTACTGCACCACCTCGCCCATCTTGCCGCCGCTGGCCTTCAGCATCTCCTCAAGTTCGGGCAATGCGCTCAGCATGGCGCTGCCGGCCTGCACGCCGCACTTCTTGCCGGCCAGGTCCTTCACCCCCTTGATCGAGGCGTCGGCCTTGCGCTTGACGTAGAAGTCGGTCGCCTCGGCGATCGGGCTGCAGAAATCGAGGAACTTCTCCCGTTCCGGCGTGATCAGGGCGGCAGTGACGGCGGCGTCGTACTTGCCGGTGCTGACGCCGGGCAGCAGGCCGGTCCAGGGGATGATCTCCTGCTGGATCTTGACGCCGGCGGTCTTGCGGAACAGGTCCAGCAGCTCGGTGTCGTAGCCGGTCGGCTTGCCGTTCTCGACGAACTCGAACGGCTTGAAATCGTCCTCGGTGGCAACGATCAGGGTGCCGCGCGCCTTGATTTCGGCGAGCGTCGCGGCAGTGGCGGTGCGTCCGAGCGCCGCGCCGGCCGCGAGCGCGGCACCGGCGCGAAGCATGGTTCTCCGGTCGATCGTCATGGTGATGTCCCCCCGTTTGGCGTCTGGTTCAGTCGAATGTGAAACCCTGCCGGCGCAGCCAGGGCGGGAACGCCGCGCCCTCTGGCTGCGCCGCCTGCCGCGCCTTGTCCTCGGACCAGCCGTACGCGGCGGCGATGCCGAACACCTCCGGCGCACGCTGCTTGTCCGGCGGCGTCGGGTTGCGCGCTTCGCGCTCGCGGTCGTAGCGGTCGAGGTGGCCGGCGAACCCGGCATCGGAATACGTATCGACGTGCCGGGTGATCTCGGGCGGCAACCGCATGCTCACGTGCCCGGCACCAGCCGGCCAGCCCAGGCATAGCCCGGCGACCGGGAACACGCGGTCGGGCAGGCCCAGCACCTCGCCCACCAGCGGCGCCTGATTGCGCAGCACGCTGATCGGGCAGGTGCCGAGCCCGGCATCCTCGGCGCACAGGATGCACGTCTGCAGCGCCAGCGCGGCGTCCACCGCGGCGTTGAAGAACCCTTCCAGCCCGGCATTGGATTGCGGGTGGCCGCGGAGGTCGCCGATGCGCTCCAGCCGGCGCGCGTCGCCCAGGAACACCAGGAAGCGCGGCGCATCGGCGATCCACGGCATCGACGGGAACGGCTTCGCCAGCGCAGCCCGCTTGGCCGGGTCGCGTACCTCGATCACGCTGGCCTGCTGAAAATCGGACTTCGACGACGCCGACAACGCCGCCGCGCACACCGCATCGATCAGCGCATCCGGCACCGCGCGGTTCGCGTAACGCCGGTGCGTCTTGCGCCCGAGCACGGTCGCGGCGAGCGGCGCGTCGACCGCGCCGGCTGGATCGGCCGTCGATCCGAATCGCACCTGCATGGCGTCTTGCTCGTCCGACATCATGACGCAGCCGGAGCAAGTCTCATGCCACGGGCGGGGTTTATCGGGCGGCATCGTCAGCCGGCTGACGGTTGCGCCGAAACTGTGCAGGATGCACCCCTCCTGCAAGCCAACTGAGCGGTCCCGCCATGTCCCCAACGGTCCAGCCTGCCTCGAACTGGTACGTGGTCGCCGACCGCGCCACGCTCGCCGCCCGCCGCTGGATTGAGGCCGAGGCGGGCTCGCTGGCCGTCCTCGTATACGATATCGACGGCACCGTGTTCGCGACGTCCGCGGTCTGCCCGCATCACGCGGCCTGGCTGTCCCAAGGCGCGCTCGAGGGCGGCTTCGTCGATTGCCCGCGGCACCAGGGGCGGTTCGTGGTCGCGACCGGAGAGCAGGTCCGGGGACCCGCCTGCGGCCCGCTGCGGGTATTCCCGGTGCGGGTCGATGGGACCCGAGTGCTGGTCGCCGCTTAGATTGAGGCCGCCGCCGGAATTTAAATCAGGCGCATGGGCGCGCGGCCATACTGGTTGCCGACGGCAACCAGTCGCGCCAGCGCCTCGAGGAACACGGCCTGCTGTGCCGGCGGCAATGCCGCGACGGTGCGCGCGTGCGCCCGCTCGGCGGCGGCCTGCATCCGCGTCAGCGTCGAGCGGCCCTGTTCGGTCAGCGTCACCCGCTTTACCCGCCGGTCGCCGGGTGCGACGCACCGCGTGAGCATCCCGCGCCGTTCCAGCCGCCGCAGCACATTCGTCAGCGTCGTGCGATCGACGCCGATCTCCTGTGCGAGCGCCACCTGCTGCAGGTCGGGCTGCTCGGCCAGCACGGTCAGGATGCTGAACTGCACCGGGCTGACGCCGAACGGCTCGCACTCCTCGGCAAACAGGGCGAGGTGGATCTGATGCAACCGGCGGATCAGGAAGCCCGGCCGCTGCCGCAGCAGGTCAGCCACGGCCGATCCGTCCACGCAGCCAACGCCCCGCAACCCGGAGCAGCAGGCGCAGAGCCGAGAGCGGTGCCTGAACGGGCGCGGTTTGGCCGGCGAGGCGGGCGCGCAGGTTCGCGGCGAACTGCCCGGCGATCTCGTCCGCCAGCAGGTCCACCACCCGGCCCTTCGCCAGCTGCGACAGCGGGCCGCGCAGGGCGTACTCCAAATCGACCACCAGCACCGCGCCCTGAGGCTCCGGCTCGACCCGGAACGGCGCCGTGGCCGTGAGCCGGGTGCCGCTGGCCGTGTCGGCGCCGCCGCCCGCGATCGTTCCGGTCCGTTCGGCGTCGTCGTAGCGGATCGTCGCCTCGCCGCGGAACCGCGCCCGCACCGGGCCGAGCGACACCAGCATCTCTCCGGCAACGGTGTCGCCGTCCACTGAACCGAGTGTCGCGCCGGGGATGCACGACACCATCGTCGCCGGGTTGCGAACGGCCTGCCACAACGCCGCGGGCTCGATCTCGAATCGCAGCCGCTGATGCAAACCCTGCCCCGGCTGCGCCTGTCGTCCGGGCCGCGCCCGCTCGGGCGGAATTGCCGAGGGGGGTGCTGCGGCAGCGGAGGCGTCCGCGAACTGCACCGCCGGGATTGCGGGCCGCACGGCGGCGGGAATGGCAAGGCGCTCGTCGAGCACCTGGCGGATGGCGCGGACGATCCCGTTATAGCCGGTGCAGCGGCACAGGTTGCCGGCCAGCTCCAAGCGAACCTCGTCATCGGTCGCATCCGGCAGGCGGTGGACGATGTCGCGCGCCGTCACCAGCATCCCCGGCGTGCAATAACCGCACTGCAGCGCGTGGTGCGCGGAGAACGCGGCGCGCAGCCTGATTGCGGCCGGGTCGTCCTCCAGCCCTTCGACGGTGCGGATGTCGGCCCGGTCGCAGGCGGCGGCATAGGCCAGGCACGAGCGGGCCGGCTCGCCGTCGAGCAGCACGGTGCAGGCGCCGCAGACGCCGTGCTCGCAGCCCAGATGCGTGCCGGTCAGCAGCAACTGCTCGCGCAGGACGTCGGCGAGATGGGTGCGCGGCGCCACCTCGGCGGTGGTGGGGCGGCCATTCACCGTCAAGTTGATCGCCGTCATGCGCCGGCATCCGCCAGCGCCCGGGCCGCTGCCTCGAGGTGGATGCGGCGTTCGGCGGCTGCGGCGAACCCGAGCGCCGCCTCGGCGCCCGCCAGCGTGGCGGCGCCGTCGAGCAGCACGATCGGCGGCCCGCCCACGGCGCCGATCACCAGGCGCCGGCGGCCGCCCGCGTCCAGCACCGCCGCCATTGCATGGGCGAACTCGCCGGGCTTGCGGCACAGCTTGCGGTAGCCCCAACCGAACCCGGCGGCCGGGCGCGGGATGCGCACCGCCCGCACGATCTCGCCCGGCCCGAGCGCGGTCCGGTAAGGGCCGGTCACGAAACCGGACAGCGCGAGGGTCCGAGTCGTCGTCAGCACCGCCGCGTCCAGCGCCAGCAAGGTCGTCAGCCAATCGGCGGCCGGGTCGGCGTGACACAACGAGCCGCCGACCGTGCCGCGGTTGCGCACCGCCCGGTACGCGATGCCGGCGGCAATGCGGGCCAATATTCGCCCGGGGAGGTCCGGCGTGCGCCCGTCGGCAATGGCCGCGTGCGTGGTCGCCGCACCCAGGGTCAGCGCGTCGGGGGCGTCCTGCGCGCCGTGCAGGGCCTCGAGCCCGGCGAGCGGCACGACCGTTGCCGGCCGGGCCGCACGCAGGTTCAGCATCGGGCCGAGCGACTGCCCGCCGCCCATCGCCCGGCTGCCGTCGGCGGCCAGCAGGGCCGCGGCGTGGCCGATGCCGTCCGGCACCGCAAGCGCGAACGCGGCCGCCTTCATGCCGCCTCGGCCGCCATGACCGCCTCCATGACCCGCGCCGCGGTGATCGGCAGCCGGTCCACCCGGGCGCCGAGCCCGGCCAGCGCGTCGTTGACCGCATTGGCGATCGCGGCCGGCGGTCCGATCGCGCCGCCTTCGCCGATCCCCTTCTGGCCGAACCGGGTATAGGGCGATGGCGTTTCCATGTGGTCGATCCGCAGCACCGGCACCTCGGACGCCCCGGGGATCGCGTAATCGGCGAGCGTCGCCGCCGACGGTTGCCCAGCGGCGTCGAACGCCATCTCCTCATACAGCGCCGTGCCGATCCCCTGCGCCACGCCGCCGATCACCTGCCCGTCCACGATCATCGGGTTCACCAGCACGCCGCCATCCTCGCACACCGCGTAGTCGAGGATGCGCACCTCGCCGGAGCTTGTATCCACCGACACCGTGCAGGCATGGGCGGCGTAGCTGAACGTGCCGCTGTCCCGCCCCGGCTTGTAGCCGGCGGTGACCTCGAGCCCGCCGGGGTCGACGTCGTCCGGCAAGTCCTGCGGCCGCCGGTAGAAGGTGTGGGCGACGGCGGCGATCGGCACGCTGCCGACCGGGCCGCGCACTTCGCCGCCGGCAACGACGACGTCCGCCGGGTCGGCTTGCAGCAGGTGCGCGCCGATCCGCGGCGATCCGCACGGCCAGTTCGGTGCAAGCGGCCGCCACGGCGCCGCCTGCCATCACCATGCAGCGCGAGCCCCAGGTTCCGGTCGAATACGGCGTCGCCCCGGTGTCGCCGTGCACCACCCGCACCCGCGCCACCGGCACGCCGAGCACGGAATGCGCCACCTGCGCCAGCGTGGTTTCCAGCCCCTGCCCGTGCGACTGGATGCCGACCCGGATCTCGAGCCCGCCATCCGGCGACAGCCGCGCCGCCGCCTGCTCGTGGCCCGGCACCATCGGGATGCCCCAGCCGGCATAGACCGACGTGCCGTGCGCCGCCTGCTCGCAGAAGATGGACAAGCCGAGGCCGAGCCTCACCGGCCCCGTCGCCGCGCGCTGGCGGGCCCGAAAGGCCGGCAGGTCGATGGTCGCAACGACGCGGCGCAGGCACTGCTGGTAGTCGCCGGAATCGAAATGCTTGGCGGTGATGTTGTCGAACGGCATCGCCTCGGCCGGTACCAGGTTACGCAGCCGGACCTCGTGCGGCTCGAGCCCGGCCGCCCGCGCCACCGCGTCCATCATCGTCTCCATCGCGTAGCAGACGCCGGCGCGAGCGACGCCGCGATACGGCAGGATCGGCGGCTTGTTGGTGGCGACCGACCACGTCGAGCAGCGGTAGGCGCCGAACACGTAGGGTCCGGGCAGGATGCTGGCGACCTGCGCCGCCTCGAGGCAGGCGGAGAACGGGTAGATCGAGTAGGCGCCGGCATCGACGGTCGCCAGCGCGTCCAGCGCCAGCAAGGTGCCGTCCGCCGCCGCGTAGGCGACCAGCTCGTAATGGTGCTCGCGACAATTGGCGCCGCCGGTCAGTGATTCGCGCCGGTCCTCGATCCAGCGCACCGGGTGGCCCAGACGCCGGGCCAGGAAGCCGGCCACGATCTCCTCGGGGAGAAGGATCCCCTTGTAGCCGAAGCCGCCGCCGACGTCCGGGGCGACCACCCGCACCGCCTCCTGCGGCAGCTGCAGGCACTCGGCGAGACCGTTGCGGACGATGTGCGGCATCTGCGTCGAGGTGTGCAGCACGAGCTGATCGAGCCGCCGGTCCCACTCGGCAACGACGCCGCGGCCCTCGAGCGGCACCATGTGCTGGCGCGCGGTGCGGAGCGTTCGGCGCACGACGATGGGCGCCGTGGCGCGGGCGCCGTCGCCGCCGAGATCGACGTGGGTGGCGAGGAACACGTTGTCGCCCCAGTGCTCGTGCAGCAGCGGCGCGTCCGCCGCGCGCCCGGCCAGCATGTCGGCGACAGGGGGTAGCTCCTCGTAATCGACCTCGACCAGTTCGGCGATGTCTTCCGCTTCGGCCCGGGTGGCGGCCACGCAAACCGCGACCGGCTCGCCGACGTGGCGCACGCGCGTTGCCGCCAGCACGTCCTGCGACGACGGCTTGAACCCCGGCAGGCCGGACACCGCGGTGATCGGCAGCACGCCTTCGAGGTCGGCGGCGGTGAACACGGCATGCTCCAGCCCGGCCGGCTTGCGGATGGCGGCGATGCGGGCATGCGCCAGCGGGCTGCGCACGAACGCCAGGTCGCTTGTGCCGGCCGGGCGCAGGTCCGCGACGAACCGGCCGCGCCCGCGCAGGAAGCGGTCGTCCTCCTTGCGCGGCACCGACCGGCCCACGCCCTCGCCGCTGCTGTGCCCGCCGTCCATGCCCGCCCCATGCTTCGCGCAAGCGCGTGTATTGTGTGGTTCGTTGCGCCGTGCCGAGATCATGAGCATACTGACGATCTGTCGCACAAGCCACCACGACGGGGAGCAGCGCCATGGACCAGCGGTTCGACACCATCCTCCAGGGCGGTCGCGTGATCGACCCGGCCAGCGGTTTCGATGGCGTCGCCGACGTCGCGCTGTCCGGTGCGGCGATTGCGGCGGTCGGGCCCAATCTCCCGGCCGGGCCCGGCACGGATGTCATCGACGTCACAGGCCGGGTGGTGATCCCCGGCATGATCGACACGCATGGGCACGTGTATCAGTACGTGACGGGCAAGTTCGGCCTGTCCGCCGACATGGTTGGCATCCAGTCGGGCGTCACCACCGTGCTCGATCAGGGTGGCCCGAGCTGCATGACCCTGCCGGGCTTCCGCAAGTTCATCGTCGAGCCGTCCGAGACCCGCGTGCTGTGTTTCCTGTCGGCCTACTTGGTCGGCGGCTTGGAAGGCCACCTCTACCCCGAGCTGTACGGGCCGGAGCAGGTCAACGTCGCGGCCACCGTGAAGGCGGCGCGCGAGAACCGCGACCTGGTGCGCGGCATCAAGGCGCATGCCGAGATCGGCGGCGCTTCGCGCTGGGGGCTCGAGGTGATCAAGCTGGGCAAGCGCATCGCCGCCGAGGCCGGGCTGCCGCTCTATATCCATCTGGGTCAGCTTTGGCCGACCAAGGAGTCGGCGACCGTGGACCCGGACGAGGTGGTGCGCGCGCTGATCCCGATCATGGAGCCGGGCGACGTGCTCGCCCATCCGTTCACCCGTCACCCCGGCGGGTTCATCTCGGCCGAAACCGGCGAGGTCCATCCGGTGGTCTGGGAGGCGCTGAGCCGGGGGGTCACGGTCGATGTCGGCCATGGCAGCCATTTCAGCTTCGACATGGCCCGCCGCACCATCGCCGCGGGCATCCGCCCGACCACGCTCGGTGCCGACATGCACGGCTACAACGTGCGCGTTCCGGATGCGGCGGCCGAGGTGAGCGCCAACCCGTTCTTCGGCGTGGCGCCGTTCAATCTCACCAACGCGATGACGAAGCTGCTGGCGCTCGGCCTCGGCCTGCCCGAGATCGTGGCGACCGTGACCTCGAACCCGGCGGTGATGGTGGGCATGGCCGACCGCATCGGCGCGCTGCGCCCCGGCATGGAGGGCGACGTGTCGGTGCTCGACGTCCTCGATGGGCGGTTCGAGCTGCGCGACAACAGCGGCGAGGTGGTCGTTTCGCCGCAGATGATCATGCCGGCCTTCGCGCTGAAAGCCGGGCGGCGGTTCGACGTCGTCAGCCCGCTCGTGCCACCGGCGGTGCAGCTGGCGGCCTGACGCGCCGGCGGGCGCTCCGCCTTCGACGCGCTCGCGCGCACGCTCCGACCAAGTCGAAGCGTCAGCAGCCCGCCACGGTTGCGGCGCCGATCCAATCCACCACCGCGCCGAGCGACCCGGCTTCGGCAAACACCGCAAGCTGCCGGTCGGCGCTCGTCCCGGCGGCGACGATCGTGCGCCCGTGTTCCAGCTCCGGCTCGCAACCGAGCGCTTGGGCATCGTCCGCGAGTTCTGCCAGTAAGGCATCCAGATGGGTTGCAAACGGAACGGTCTCTCCACTGGCGAGGTCGATCAGGCTGGCATGGATGCCGTCCCGCTGCACCCGCCACATGTTCTCTGCGGCGATGGCGCGCGAGGCGCCGGTTACGCCGCGATGCAACTCCGGCCGGCGCACCGCGCGCCGCACCAGGCACCGGTAGAGCGCGGCGACGGCGAGCGTGTCGTCGAGCCGGGTGCAGCTATCGGCGACCCGCAGCTCGAGCGTGGGATAGCGGATCGACGGCCGCAGCGTCCACCACAGGAAGCTGCCGTCGGCGATGGCGCCGGACTTGACCATCGCGGCGACGAAGCGGTCGTAATCCTCGGCATCGCGGAACAGGTCCGGCATGCCGGTGCGCGGCATCTCGCCCCAGACCGAGAGGCGGTAGGCGGCCAGCCCGCTCGCCCGGCCTTGCCAGAACGGTGACGAAACCGAAAGGCCCAGCAGCACCGGCATGTAAGGCATCAGGCGGTTCATCAGGTCGACCCGATCCTCCGGCCGGGGAACCTCGACGTGGACATGCATGCCGCACACGACGTTGCGCCGGGCGAGCAACTGCATCTCGTTCATCAGCTTCTCATACCGGTCCTTGTCGGTCCGGCGCTGGCGTGACCAGCGGGCGATCGGCTGGGTGCCGCAAGCGAGCAAGACCAGACCGTGTTCGCGGGCGAGCGCGGCGATCCCGGCGCGGAACCCGCCAAGCGCCGAGCGCGCTTCGGCGAAGCTGGTCGATGGCGGGGACGCGGTCTCGACCTGCGCCTGGAGCAGTTCCCGCTCGGCACCGGGGATTCTCGCCTGCACAGCGTCATGGAATGGCTTCAACCCCCGGCGCGGCGTGCCGCGCGTTGCGGCATCGGCAAGGAAGAATTCTTCCTCGATGCCAAACCGGTAACTCGGATCCATGGTCGCCCCCGCCGGCGTCGCTGCGGCCACTCGACCATAGGGCTGAACGAGGGGTGCGACCAAGGGGCGCCGCCGTCCGCGCCGGGCGACGTTTCCCCAAAAGGGCGCCGGTCAGGCGGGCTGCCGCACCGCCAGTTGCTGCAGCAGCTTGGGAACGTCGGCGACCGGGCACGGGCGGCCGAACAGATAGCCTTGCACCTCGGTGCACGCTTCGCTGCGCAGCAGCTCGAGCTGCTCGTGCGTCTCGACCCCTTCCGCGACCGTCGCGATCCCGAGAACTCCGGCTCAAGCCGGTGACGGCGCGGATGATCGCCACCGACTCGTCGGTCCCGGTCAGGTTGCGGACGAATGATTGGTCGATCTTGATCTTATCGAACGGGAAGCTCTGCAAGTAGCTGAGGGACGAGTAGCCGGTGCCGAAATCGTCCATCGAGATGCGCAGGTTGAGCGCGCGCAGCTTGTGCAGGATAGCGAGCGTGGCTTCGCTGTCGAGCAGCAGGACCAATTCGGTGATCTCGAGCTCGAGCCGTTGCGCCGGCAAGCCGGACGCGGCCAAGGCCGTGGATACGATCGCCACGAGGTCGGCGTTCTTGAACTGCACCGCCGAAAGGTTCACGGCGACGTTGAGGCGACCCGGCCACTGCGCCGCGTCCCGGCACGCCCGGTCGATCACCCAGGCACCGATCTTATGGATCATTCCGGTCTCTTCGCAGATCGGGATGAACTCGAGCGGGGACACCAAGCCCCGGGTCGGATGCCGCCAACGCAACAGTGCCTCGAAGCCGCTGACCTGGCCGGACGCGATGCCGATCAGCGGTTGGTAAAACAATTCGAATTGGTCGAGCGACAATGCCAGGCGTAGGTCGAGTTCGAGCGCCCGCCGCGCAAGCAAGCTTTCGTTCATCGACGGATCGAAGAAGCAGAACATTCCGCGACCGTCCGCCTTGGCTTGGTAGAGGGCGAGGTCCGCGTTCTTCATCGCGGTTGCCGTATCCTCCGTAGCGCCGCCGAGCACGACGATGCCGACGCTTACGCCGACGCAGACGTTCTGGCCGTTGATCGCGTATGCTTCGCTGAGGCACTCGATCACGCGTTGCGCGAGCCGCCCCGCGTCCTCGGCGGTCGCGATGTCGGACTGAATGATCGCGAACTCGTCGCCTCCTAGTCGCGAGACGAGATCGTCATCCCTGACGCAACCCATCAGGCGCTCGGCAACCAGCTGGAGCAACGCGTCGCCCATCGCATGGCCGAGCGTGTCGTTGACGGTCTTGAAGTGGTCGAGGTCCAAGCAAAGTACGGCGCTGAGCCGGCCGCGTGCGGCTTGCGCGACGGCGTTGCCGATCCGGTTCTGGAACGACACCCGGTTCGGCAAAGTTGTCAGCGGGTCGTGGTGAGCCAGGAAGTTGACCCTGGCGATGTTGGCCTGAAACGCGCCAAGTGACTCGACGATGATGCCCAGCTCGTCGCGCCGGGCGAGCCTGGCGATCTTGAGCGTCTGGTCGCCCCGCGCGACTTGCAGCGTTGCCTTGGCGATCTCACGGACCGAGTTCGATCGTTGCGTTGGCGATGCGGCGGCCAGCAAGCGACAGCATGATCGCCGCGAACGTCGCCGACGCAAGGAAGGTCAGCATCGCGCGGGTGGCGATCTGCTCGGAGTGATTGGCCCGCTCGCGCGCTTCTCCGACCGCGCGGGCGGCAACCGCGCCGAACGCGGCCAGCATCCGTTCGGCATTTTGATCGAACGGCCGGACCAGCTCCACCGCACTCGAGAAGTCCAGGTCCAGCATCGATCCAACGACCAGGACCGTGTCACGGTATTGGGTGAGTTCCGCCAGAACGCGGTTCAACGCAGCCTGGGTGCCTTCGCTCTGACTGTCCCGATAACCGGATAGCTTGCCGGAGAGCGTGTTCAGCTCGTCGGCGAGGCTTTCCGTCGCCGCCTCCACGTCGAGGCCCGGAACGTGCGCGGCCTGCAGCGCGAGCAGGCGGTAGAGCTTGCCGTTGATGCCGCGAAGGGTCGTGGCGCTGTCCGACATCGTGGTAGCGGCGGCCAAGTCCTGCTGCACGACGGCACGGATCAGGTCGGCCTGCCGAGCCAGCGACAGGCTCCCATACCCGCCAAGCGCCACGATGAACGCGGTAGCCAGGATCGGCAGCACGGTCATCTTCACCGAGAACGGCCAGTCGGAGGTCTTGACCGGCCAGCTCCGCCACCAGCCGCGGGAGCGCCAAACGGGGCCGGCCGCCGTCACCGGGTCTGGCGTGCTCATGCTCATCTCAGAAGCGTACCGACATGGTCGCCAACAAGCGGCGGTCGACGGTGCCGATCGTCGTTTGCCGCTGTGTCCGCAAGCCGAGATTCTGGCCCGAGACGGCCAGTGTCACGTCTTTCGTCAGCCGGTAGCCGATGCGGCCGTCGATCGCGAGATAGTCGCTCACGCGTGACTGGGCGTAGTTGAACCCGCCGGTCGAAACGAGGCCGTAGAAAGCGGACTCGTAATGGGCGAACGCGTCGGCCTCCCAAGCGCCGATCGAGTAACCGACCGAGGCGTCGAGGACATGCTTCGGCGCGGTCTTCTGGTAACTCACTCCGGTTTGGGTGAACGGAAAGCTGGCAGGGATGTCGTCGTGCACGATCCGCGGCGAGTAGCCGAGGCTCCAGCGCCAATGTTCACCGACAGTGCCCTTCACCGAAAACTCCAACCCCAGCTCCTGCGAGTTGCCGATATTGCGGGCGATGCTCGTCAGCACGCCGGGTTGGGGGAAAAACACGCTCGGCGGGACGAACAGCGACTGCAGCCCGGTGTTGGTTTGGTAGAACCCGGCCACCCGGGTCCTGGCACCGAGCTCGGTGAACTGGTGGTCCCAATCCACCTCGTAGTTCATCGTGATCGTCGGGCTGACGGTCGGGCTGCCGAGGAAGGCGAGCGGTCCCTCCCGGGCCTGCAACCCACCGAACTCCAGCAAGCTCGGAAGCTGCACGCCCCGCGCCACCGACAGCCGCAACGTGTCGACCGGGCCGACTTTGTAGACGATCCCGCTGTTGAAGCTCGGCTCCACCAGGGTCCGGTTCCAGGCCCGGTTGTCGAACGGGAACCCGGCGAACGATCCGGATCGACCAAGCTTGAGCGCATCGACCCGTAACGCTTGCGTCAAGGTCAAGGCCGGCAACGGGGTCCAGCTCCAGGCGCCGCTGGCCGAGCCGATGTCATACGAAACCATGCCGCCGGAGATGGGCGAGGTGTTGAGGCCGCTGTGGCGGTACTCGGCGGAAAGACGAACGCTGTGATCCGGGCCAAGCTTGAAAGTGTCCTGAACCTGCACCGCCGTCAGCTGGTTGGCCGCCTTGACCCGGTCCAGCCCGAACAGATTGCCGTCCCAGTCCGCCCGGTTGGTATAGGCCGTCACCTGGAGCATGCCGATGCCGGTATTCGCCGTGTAGCCCCCCTTCAACGAGGTGACGTTCCATTTCGCGTAGCTTGGCAGCCACAACGGGGGCACCTCGATGTCGTGCAGCGTGACATGCGTCGCCTCGAGCTCGATCTGCGAACCGTCGCCGAGGCGGATGTAGGCGTCGGCGGCGACCGAGGCCCGCTCGTCGTGATGCCGAAGGCCGGCCTGTTCCGCGAGCTCCTTGGTCCCGGTGAACTCATCGGTGCGGAAGCCGCCGGCCGACAGTCGGACCGCCATGCGATCCCCCACCTGCCCCGTCGCCACCACTGAGCCTTGCGCCGAGGTCTGCGACCCGAAGGTGACCGATGCCGTGTTGATCTTGTCGTAGAGCGGGTTGTAGGTGACGATGTTGATGACGCCGCCGCTCGCGTTGAAGCCGAACAGCGCCGTGTTGGGTCCCTTGATGATCTCGATCTGCCGGATCTCGCCCAGCTCGACCGGGATGGCGTTCCAGGACGTCATGCCGTACTGGTCGAGATAGACTTGGCGGCCATTCAGCAGCACCAGCAAGCGCGGCGAGTAGGGGCCGTTGTAGCCGCGTATCCCGATGTCGGCGCCGCTGGCGCCCCAGCGCAGCACGTCGACCCCGGTCACATGCCGCAACACGCCCGGCAGATCGGTGGCCCCGGACCGCCTGATGTCGTCGGCGCTGACGATCTCCAGGTTGGCGGCGACGTCGCCGACCCGTTGGGGCAGGCCCGTGACGCTGGTGGTCACGGGTTCGCCGAGCATCTGCTCCAACGAGCCGTAGTCGATGCTTTGGGCCGCCGCCGGATGCAAGACGCAGCTGCCCAGCGACAGCAAGATCGAGCACGCGGCTGCGCGGGCCGACGCGAATTGCGTCCCCATCTCAGATTTCTTTCACGAGAATGCGGAAGGCGGGAAGGAACTTGATGGCGGCGCCCTCGCACACCGATCGGTTCAGGATGATCTGGACCGTGGGGGAGGTGACGAAGCCGAGGGCGCAGTGTCCGTTCTGGGCGCAGACCAAGCTGTTCGAGATGGCAGGCACGTGAAGTTGCCGGGCCCATTCCGATGGCAGCTCGGCCTGCGTGCTCAGTCCGGCGGGGATGAAGATCGCGGCCAGCCCGGCGCCGTTGCCGAGCTGGTCGATCGGCAGCAGCCGGGCGTAGAGGGTGATCCGGCCGATGCTCAGGCCATCGGCAAGCTGCTCGGCCAGCTCTTTGGCTTCGGTGACGGAGTCCGGATTGCCCGGCGCATAGACGATGCCGATCATGGTAGGCCCAGCCGGCGCATTCACCATAAAGGCGAGCATGCGCGCGATGACCTGTACGTCCTTTGACGACACGGAGGCCCAGCCTTGATTAGACCAGCCGAATGCGAGCATCGCCAGCAGCATCGCCATCGTTAAATAGCCGCGGTGGATCATCGACCAGCCAAGGGGCGAGCGGAATCGATCGTTACCGGTAAGGCGTCGCTAGGTACACGATGCAACGTTCGAAAGCTGCTGCGCGATCCGACAAGCCGACTACTCCTGAGACGATCGGCGTTATTGCACATAGTTCGGGGGTGGCGTCGTGGAGGGAAGTGGTAGGTTCTGTCGGCCGGCACCGATCGCGGCACGCCGTTCCCGGCCGGGCGCGCTGGGCGCAGCCGACCGATTGCAAGCGGCACCGGTGTAACGTTGATTTTATGTAACAGAAAAAGATAGCATGAGAGTGACAAAGAGACGCGACTTCGCCCAAACGTCTCCTTCCAGCGCAGCATAGCCGTACCTCAACCAAGGAAAGCCGACAGTCCCGGTAACTCTAAGCCGCGGTTGCTTGCTTATTGGTTAAGAACGCAGTCCACATTTTGACACTGCTTTGACCCATCACATCGCCGCAGCCGCACTCGGGCCCAAGCCATGCTCGTTATTTGGACGCTACTTGGCTGGCCAAAGACAATTCCCAAGATCGCAGGCGGCTTCTGCCGTCCCGGCCGACGACCGCACGGGATCGTCGAGCTTCTCCCGGCTGGGTCGTCGATCTCGACCTGCAACGCGCCGGTGTTGCGGTCGTGCCGGCCCCGGATCAGGACCACCCGCGAGTTCGCCGGCCGGAATTCGCCGCGGCGCCGCCCTCACCCGACGCAGACGGCTTGCAAGCGGCCATGGCGGTTGGCCTTATGGCCGCTGCAACGACAGGAGCCTCCGTGACCGGGTTCAAGAGCACCGCCCGCTACATTGCCTCCCGCGACCTCGAAGTCGCCGTCAATGCCGCCGTGGCGCTGCAGCGGCCCTTGCTAGTCAAGGGCGAGCCCGGGACCGGCAAGACCATCCTGGCGCACGAGGTCGCCGCCAGCCTCGGCTACCCACTGATCGAGTGGAACGTGAAGTCCACCACCAAGGCGCAGCAGGGCCTTTACGAATACGACGCCGTGTCCCGCCTGCGCGACAGCCAGCTCGGCGATCCCAAGGTGGCGGAGATCGGCAACTACATCGTCCGCGGCAAGCTGTGGGACGCATTCGACGCCGACCGGCCGCACGTCGTGCTGATCGACGAGATCGATAAGGCCGACATCGAGTTCCCCAACGACCTGCTGCTCGAACTCGACCGCATGCAGTTCTTTGTCTACGAAACCAAACAGACCATCATCGCCCGGCACCGCCCCGTCGTGATCATCACATCCAACAACGAGAAGGAGCTGCCGGACGCGTTCCTGCGCCGCTGCTTCTTCCATTTCATCCGCTTCCCGGACCGGCCGACGATGGAGCGGATCGTGGACGCGCACTACCCCGGGCTGCAGCACGAGCTGGCGCGGGAAGCGCTGAACGTGTTCTTCCAGGTCCGCGACGTGCCGGGGCTGAAGAAGAAGCCCGCGACGTCGGAGCTGCTGGACTGGCTCAAGCTGCTGATGATCGAGGACCTGCCGCCCGAGGCGCTGCGCAGCACCGAGCCGCATCTGGTGATCCCGCCGCTGCATGGCGCGCTGCTGAAGAACGAGCAGGACGTGCATTTGTTCGAGCGGCTGGCCTTCCTTAGCCGCCGGGCGCGTTAACCGCGTGTTCGCGCCGTTCATCCTCGAGCTGCGCGAGGCCGGGGTGCCGGCCTCGATTACCGAATACCTGACCCTGCTCGGCGCCCTGCAGCAGGGCGTCGCCGACTATAGCGTGGATGACTTCTACTATCTGAGCCGCGCGGCGCTGGTGAAGGACGAGCGGCACCTCGACCGCTTCGACCGCGTGTTCGCCAGCGTGTTCCGCGGGCTCGAGGCGGCCTTCGACACGGGAGAACCCGGCACCGAAGCCCGCGCGCTGCCGGAGGAGTGGCTGCGGCGGGCTCGCCGAAAAGCACCTGACCGCCGAGGAGCGGGCGCAGGTCGAGGCGCTGGGCGGGTTCGACACGCTGATGGAGACGCTTCGCCAGCGCCTGGAGCAGCAGAACGGCCGGCACCAGGGCGGCAGCAAATGGATCGGTACCGCCGGCACCTCGCCGTTCGGTGCCTACGGCTACAACCCCGAGGGCGTGCGGATCGGCCAGGACGAGAGCCGCCACCGGCGCGCCGTCAAGGTCTGGGACAAGCGGGAGTTCCGCGACCTCGACGACACGGTCGAGCTGGGCACCCGCAACATCAAGCTGGCGCTCAGGCGGCTGCGCCGTTTTGCGCGCGAAGGCGCGGCAACCGAGCTGGACATGTCCGGCACCATCCAGGCGACGGCGCACAATGCCGGGTCGCTCGACCTGAAGATGGTGCCGGAGCGGCACAATGCGGTGAAGGTGCTGCTGTTCCTCGACGTCGGCGGCTCGATGGACGACCACGTGCGGGCATCGGAGGAGCTGTTCTCGGCGGCGCGCAGCGAGTTCAAGCACCTCGCGTTCTTCTACTTCCACAACTGCCCCTACGAGCAGGTCTGGCAGCAGAACCACCGGCGGCGCGACGGCGGCATCCCGACGGCCGAGGTGATCCGCACTTATGGCCCCGACTACCGCGCCATCTTCGTCGGCGACGCCAGCATGAGCCCATACGAGATCGCTTCCCGCGGCGGCAGCGTCGAGCACTGGAACGAGGAGCCCGGCAGCGTTTGGCTGGGCCGCCTGCTGGCCCAATGGCGTCGCAGCGCCTGGCTCAACCCAGTGCCGCGCGAGTATTGGGACGGCGCGCAATCCATCGGCATGGTGCGGCAACTCTTAGAGGACCGGATGTATCCGCTGACGCCGGGCGGGTTGGAGGACATGACCCGGGCGCTGAGCCGATGAGCCGCGCAAGCTTGCCCCAGCGTGCTTGGCGCGCCAGCCTCCCCATGTACAACCTGCCGGAGATGCGGGACGCGAACGCCCTGTTCTGGTCGGCGCTGCGGACCGAACTGATGCGGCGAGGCGTGACCGGCGCGCCGGAGTTGCCCGACTTCGAGCGCCAGCCGGTGCCGGGCTGCATCGAGCCGGACACCTTGTTCACCCAGGTCTGCGGCTGGCCGCTGCAGACCATCTTCGCCGGCCAGGCGGCCATGATCGGAATCCCGGTCTATGACGCGCCGTTTTGCGACGGGCCGCACCACGCGGGCGTGTTCGTCGTGCGGCGCGACGCGGCTTACGCCGGGCTTGCGGACCTGCGCGGCTGCGATTTCGTGTTCAACAGCATGCACTCGAACTCCGGCATGAACCTGCCGCGCCGGGCCATCGCTCC
This sequence comes from uncultured Alphaproteobacteria bacterium, assembly GCA_963792675.1. Taxonomy (GTDB): domain Bacteria; phylum Pseudomonadota; class Alphaproteobacteria; order Acetobacterales; family Acetobacteraceae; genus JBBROS01. The sequence continues at coordinate 394,575 of CAWBWT010000002.1, read as the reverse complement.
GCTGGCCGAAGGCCGACCGTTCTTCGGCTCAGTCCGCGAAGCCTTGGGCCATCCCGCCAACCTCGAGCTGGTGGCGGACGGGCGGGCAGACGCGACCTGCGTCGATTGTGTCACCTGGGCGTTCGTCGCCCGGCACCGCCCGGCCGTTGCGGAGCGGCTGCGGATCCTGGCCGGGACGCCGCCCAGCCCGGCCATTCCGTTCGTCACGGCCGCCGCAACGCCGCCGGAGCTGCGGTCGATCTTGCAGGAGGCATTGCAGTGCGTGGCTCGTGCGCCGGAATGGGCGGCGGCACGCGCCGGGCTACTGCTGCGCGACATCGTGGCGCCGGACGCGGCCGACTACGCGATCTTGCGGCGCTACGAAACCGAGGCGGCCGGATTGAACTACCCGCTCCTTCGCTGACGCGGCCGCCGCGCGCGGCGGGCTCCGGCCGGTCGAGCGGGACGCTGCTGCCTCAGCCCGCGGCGGCCCGGGTGGTCGGCAGGCCCGCAACTAGGCGGCGGCGCACCGGACCCTCGTAGCCATCGTCGGCGATCAGCCGCAGCTGCACCCCCGGCTTCTCCCGCTCGACGGCGAGCTCCAGCGGGATCGGCCAGGCGCACTCGGCCACCCCCTCCTCGCCGCGCAACGCCAGGAACACGACGCGCTCCACCCCGCCACTGGCGCCGGTCTCGATGGCCAGGCGGAACACCACGTCGCCGGCGTCCTCGAGGCCCAGCGCCAGGCCGAGCTGCTGCGTTTCGGCCTCCTGCCGGCGCAGGGTGCGGTTGGTCGGCTCATCGGCCAGGCCGCGATAGAAGCGGACCGGCACCTGGTCGATCAGGAAAACGAAATGGTGGCTGTCGTCCATCACCCGCAACCAGTCATGCTGGCGCGACCCGGCAACCCGCTTGAGCCGCTGCTTGCCGAAGGCGTAGGCGCGGCAGCCCACCGACCAGCTATCGTCGCCCATCTCGTATGATGCCATGGCCACCGCGTCGCGCCGGGCATTGGCGAGAAGCCGGGCGCAGACACGTAACCGCGGCTCGGTCAGCGCCGGATGGAAGTGCCAGGGAAGGCGGGGCGTGGTCTGCGACTCGGGGGATGGGCCGTCCATGCCGGACCCTAGCGATGCTTGTGCGGCAGGTGCAAACAAATCCACGCTCCATTCCCGACTTTGCAATACAAACCCTAACAGGACCGCCGGAACCGTTTCTGTTCATATGAGACTCCGTTCACGAGACGGGACATGCAACGGGCGGCCGACTGAGTTAGGGTTCCCGCATCCGTCCATCTCGCACGAGCGTTGCCTGGTTACGCTGCGCCCAGCTCCTGCCCCTCCATCTCTTGAGGCCTGAATGAACGTGATCGCCAATACCCTCATCGAACCCGACGACCAGAGCCCGGAGCCGTTTTCGGTTGCTGCCGTCGTTTCGCTGCAGGAGCGGCGATATCGGACGTTGAAAAGCGGCGACACGTTCGGCGTGTTCGACCATGGCGGCGACATCCTGGCAGTGCCGGGCAGCACCGACGGGCTGTATTACCGGGACACCCGCTATCTGTCGCGGCTGGACCTGACGATCGGCGGCGTGGCGCCGTTGCTGCTGTCCTCGACCCTCGGCGCCGATAACGTCATGCTCACGTCGGACGGCTCGAATGCTTCGGCGCTCGATCTCAGCGGGCCCGATCTCGACCAGGGCGTGATCCATGTGCAGCGTTCGCTGTTCCTGGCCGATGGCGCCTGCCACGCCCGGCTCGCGGTGCGCAACTTCGCCTTCAGCCGGCGCCGGGTGCGGCTGGAGCTGCGCTTCGCGGCCGATTTCTGCGACCTGTTCGAGGTGCGCGGCATGCGCCGCGAGCGCCGCGGCGAGCTGCTGGCGCCGGTTTTGGCTGGTAACCGCGTCACCCTGTCGTACCGCGGCCTCGACAACGTGCAGCGCGCAACCCGGCTGACCTTCGAGCCGGCACCGCAAAGCCTCACCGGCAACGGCGCGGTGTTCGAGCTCGAGCTCGAACCGCGTGCCAAGGCGACCATCTTCGTCGAGGTCGCCTGCACGGAGCCCGCCGTCGAACGCCGGCCGAAGGAAGCGTTCCTCGTTTCCTACGTCCAGACAAGGCGCCGGCTGCGCGCCAGCACGCGGCGCACCGCCGAGATCTCGTCTCCGCACGAGGATTTCGCCGAAACCATGCACCGCGCGGCCGACGATCTGCGCATGCTCGTCACCGAGAAGCCGACCGGGCCCTACCCCTATGCCGGCATTCCCTGGTTCAGCACCGTGTTCGGCCGCGATGCGCTGATCACCGCCCTGCTGAGCTTGGCGCTCGACCCCTCCATGGCCTGCGGCGTGCTGCGCTATCTGGCGCAGGAGCAGGCGACCACGTTCGACCCGGCCAACGAGGCCGAGCCTGGCAAGATCCTGCACGAGATGCGCGGCGGCGAGATGGCCGAGCTGCGCGAGGTGCCGTTCCGCCGCTACTACGGCAGCGTCGATTCCACGCCGCTGTTTGTCATGCTGGCCGGCGCCTACCTCGATCGCACCGGCGACGTCGCCACCCTGGCGTCGCTGTGGCCGAATATCGACGCTGCGCTGGCCTGGATCGACCGCCGCACCGACGCCGAGGGCTTCGTCAGCTATAAGCGCAGCACCGAGGACGGGCTCGCCAACCAGGGCTGGAAGGACAGCTACGACTCGATCTCGCATGCCGACGGCACCTTGGCGAAGGGCGCCATCGCGCTGTGCGAGGTGCAGGGCTACGTGTATGCCGCCCGCTGCGGCGGCGCCGCGATCGCCCGCCGGCTCGGCAAGGAGGAACGCGCGCGCAGCTTGCTGGCCGCCGCCGAGAAGCATCGGGCGGCGTTCGAGGAGCGGTTCTGGTGCGAGCGGCTCGGCACCTACGCGCTGGCGCTGGACGGCGACGGGGCGCAGTGCCAAGTGCGTGCGTCCAATGCCGGGCACCTGCTGATGACCGGGATCGCCTCGCCGGCGCGCGCGCGGCGGGTGGCGCAAGGTCTGATGGACTCGGGATCGTTCACCGGCTGGGGCATCCGCACGCTCAACTCGTGCGAGGCGCGGTTCAACCCGATGTCGTACCATAATGGCTCCGTATGGCCGCACGACAACGCCCTGATCGGGCTCGGCATGGCCAAGAGCGGCTTGATGCGCGAAACCACCCGGCTGTTCGAGGCGATGTTCGCAGTTGCGGTCGAGATGGACCTGCGCCGGCTGCCGGAACTGTTCTGCGGCTTCCCGCGGCGCCCGCGTCAGGCGCCGACCTCGTACCCGGTGGCCTGCTCGCCGCAGGCCTGGGCAGCGGCGACCTTGCCGGCCTTGGTCCAGGCCTGCCTCGGGCTCAGCTTCGACCCGGCCGCGCATGCGATCCGCTTCGACTGCCCGAGCCTGCCGCCGTTCCTCGACGTGATGACGTTGCGCAACCTGTCGCTGGGCGGCGCTTGGGTGAGCGTCCGCGTCAGCCGCGGCGCCGGCGAGGTGTCGGTCAGCGTGATCGAGCGCGGCGGCGACCACCATATCCAGGTCGTGACGACAAGCTGAGCCGGCCAGCCGCGACCCAATGTGGCAGATGCCCGGATCAAGTCCGGGCATGACGTTCCCAAGACGTCATGGCCGGGCTTCGACCCGGCCATCCGCCCCACGCCGAGCCGCTGCGCCCGCGGCACGGGCACTGGACGCGACCGGGAACGCGTGGCTCCATCGTCGCCGGCAACCGATGGAGCGGGCATGGCGGAAGACTGGATCAGGGTGGCGGCTACCGGCGACGTGGCCGAGGGCGAGGCGAAGCCGGTTGAGGTCGGGGGACGCAACCTCGCGCTCTACCGGGTCGAGGGTGAGTGGTTCTGCACCGACAACGTCTGTAGCCATGCCTTCGCGCTGCTGACGGATGGCTGGCTCGAGGGGCACGTGATCGAATGCCCGCTGCATGCCGGTCAGTTCGACATCCGCACCGGCGCCGGCCAAGGACCGCCGATCGACTCGGACATCAAGACTTTCCCCGTCAAGGTCGAGGGCGACGCGGTGATGGTCCAGCTGCCCTGAGCGGCCGTCAGACCTCGACCACGATGTAGTCCTCCTCGACCCGGACCGGCACGGTTTCGGCGACGTACGGGCCTTCCACCACGGCAGCGCCCGGCGTCGCTTCCACCGCGTAGGTTTTGGTGCGGATGCGCGCCGGGTCGCAGTAGGATTGGCCGGTGCGGATGTCGAACTCCCAGCCGTGCCAGGGGCAGCGGACGATCTCCCCCTTGCGCGTGTAGCTGTACTGGCCCGGCGCCGAGGATTGCAGCAGGCCGGTGACGATGCCGTCGCACAGGCTGCCGCCCTGGTGCGGGCAGCGGTTCAGCAGGCCGTAGAACGTGCCCTCGAGGTTGAAGATGGCGATCGGCCGGCCCTTGACGGTGAACAGCTTGCGGCTGCCGGGCGGCACGTCGCCGGTGGGCGCCACGGCATGCCGGCTCACGCGTCGAGCCCGTATACGGCGCGGGCGTCGAGGCCGTAGACGGCCCGCGCGTTGCCGAGGAAGAACGCGGCGCGCTGATCCTCGCTGATCCGCAGCGGCAAGGCGTGCGCCGGGTCGTCGTAGTCCCAATGCGGGTAGTCGGTCGCGAACAGCAGCCGGTCCCAGCCCATCCACTCGGCGGTGTCGAGCAGATGCGTGCGCGGCTCCGGCTCCTCCATCGGCTGGGTGGTCCACCAGACCCGCTCGCGCAGGTATTCGCTGGGCGGCCGCGTGAGGTGCGGCGTCTCGGCGCGCAACGTGCGCCACACCTTGTCGAGCCGCCACGCGAGCGACGGCGCCCAGGCGAAGCCGGCCTCGACCATCAGCACCCGCAGAGTCGGGTAGCGCTCGAAGATCCCTTCCAGCACCATGCTGCTGAGCCCGGCCTGGCTGCTCTGGGCATGGCCGGTCATCTCCTCGATGTAGTGGCTGGGCCAGCCGGTGCTGCTGATCGGCGCGCCGCCATAGCCGAAGGCGTGCACCGCAACCGGCAAGCCGGCCTCGGCGGCGGCCTGGTAGATCGGCCAGTAGCGGCGGTTGCCGAGCGGCTCCGCGGTGCGCGACAGCAGCAGCACCTGCACGAAGTCCTTGTGCCCGGCCCAATGCCGGATCTCGGCCGCCGCCGCATCGGCGTACTCGTAAGGCACGACGACGGAGGCCTTCAGGCGCCGGTCCTTGCCGGTCCATTCCGCGACCTGCCACTGGTTGATGGCGTGGCACAAGCGCGGCGCTGAGCCCGGGGTTGCTGACGCCCTGGCCGCTGTTGAGCGGGTTCAGGATACCCAGCACGACGTTGTTGGCGTCGAGATGCTGCGCCTGCATGAACGACAGGCTGCTGCCCTGGCGCCCGCCCTCCGGCGGCAGCGCGTCGCGGCGGGACGCGTTAGGCTGGCTTTTGGGATAGGCCGGCCCGGCAGCCATGCCCATTCGCCGCCCGGCGCCGAACTCGTTCATGTGCGCCCGCCATTGCCGGGGCAGATAGGGGTCGAGGTCGTTGGCGGTGCGCTGCGCCGGATGGATGTCGCAATCGGCAATGGCGATGCGGCTGGCCGCCGGCTTGGCCGGGGCGGGAACGGTCTGGACGTTCATTGCACCCTCTCCTGGACAACCGGCTCGAGCAGCCGCGTGTACGTCGCGCGTGGATTGTCGACGCAGATCTTCCGCACCAGCTCCGGCGACAATCCGGCCGGCACGGCGTCGGTGCCGTCGAACTGCCAGTGCGGAAAGTCGGTCGAGAACAGCAGCAGCTCGTCGGACTGCATATGGTCGATGATCCGCGCCAGCCCGGCCGCGGTGGGCGGCGCGTCGGTCGGCTGCAGCGACAGGCGGACGTTGCTGCGCACGATCTCGTCCGGCGCGCGGTCCACCCAGGGGATCTCCATCCGCAGCCCGCGCCAATACTTCGTCAGCCGCCACAGATGCGCCGGCAGCCAGGTCCAGCCGGATTCCAGCAGCACCACCTTCAGCGCGGGGAAGCGGGTGAACACGCCCTCGCAGATCAGGCTGGTAAGCTGGGTCTGGAACGCCTGCGCCTGGGCGACATAATCCTCGGTGTAGTAGCTCGGCCAGCCGACCGCGGTCGGCGGGTTGTGGTAGCTGCTGCCGGCATGGATGCCGATCGGCAGGCCATGGCGCTCGGCGGCGGCGTAGATCGGATGGTAGTGCCGCTTGCCCAGGGGCGCGTCGCCGCTCGCCAGCAGCAGCACCTGCACGAAGCGGCGGTCGGCGGCGCAGCGCTCGATCTCGTCCACCGCCAGCTCGACGTTCTGCGGCGGCACCACGATGCTCCCGCGCAGCCGCGGCTCATGGTCGAGCCATTCCGCCGCCATCCAGCGGTTCACCGCGCGGGCGAAGGCGGCGGCCATATCGTCGCTGAACAGCAATTGCACGCCATACAGCGGGTTGCAGATCGCGGTCGCGACGCCGAACGCGTCGAGGTAGTCGCGCCGGACCTGCTCCAAGGTCGCGGCCGGCTTGCCCTGGTCCGGCCGCCAATCGGCCCGCGCCGTCAGCGGCGAACCGGCCGGGTAGCTGATGGAGTTCAGCTCGTCCATGCCGCGGGCCACGACGATATCCTGCCAGTGGTCGTCCAGATACGGCAGCAATGCCTTCAGCGACGGCACGTTCGGATGGATGTCGCAGTCGACCGTGCCAGTCGGCAGCAAGTTGGCCACGGCGCTATGTTGATCGTCGACTTGCATCGTGACGCTCCCTCACCCCGGTCTGCTGCCGGCCCGGCACTTCGGTTATCCCGCCTTCATCGTGCTGCCGCCGCCGGTTTTCCGCAACTGCCGGCGGGACTTGCCCGGCGGCCGGGTTCGTGTCGTGATTGCCGGAACAGGCGCCGCAGTGCGCCAGCCGCCGGGTTGACGGCGCGGAGGAAACACGATGGCGGACATCTCGCCCAAGCTGAGACGCATGCAATGGGTCGCCGTCATCCTGTGCACGCTGGCGATCGCGCTCAACTACATCGACCGCTCCACCTTGGCGATCGGCAACCTCAAGATCCGGGAAGAGTTCGCCATCACCGCGGCGGGCCTCGGCGCGCTGCAATCGGCGTGGTCGCTGTCCTTCGCGCTGGCGCAGCTGCCGGTCGGGCTGTTCGTGGACCGGGTCGGCTCGCGCCGGCTGCTGGGCTGGGCGCTGGTGCTGTGGTCGGCGGCGCAGGCGGCAGGCGGGCTGTTCACCGGCTACCTGCAATTCCTCGTGTCACGCATGTTCCTCGGCGTGTTCGAGAGCCCGGCGTTTCCCGCCTCGGTCCGCACCGTCGCCAACTTCTTCCACCCGAAGGACCGCGGCCGCCCGACCGGCCTCTACACCATCGGCGGCGACGTCGGCCGGCTGGTCGGCACCCCGCTGCTGACGATGCTGCTGATCGCGTTCGGCTGGCGCACCATGTTCGTCGCCATGGGCGTCGTCGGCCTGTTGGGCGCCATCGGCTGGTTCGCGCTGTACCGCGACCCCGACCTGTCGCGCATGCCGCCCGCGGACCGCGCCTACCTCGCCGCCAACAAGGTCGGTGAGCGCTCGCCGGTGACGGTCGCGAGCTGGCGCCGGCTGTTCCTGTATCGCTCGATGTGGGGGATGATCCTCGGCGCGTTCTGCTCCGGCTACGCGATCTGGATGTATGGCACCTGGCTGCCGGGCTACCTGGAAATGGAGCACCACGTCAGCATCGCCCGGACCGGGGTGCTGGCGATGATCCCGCTCGCTTGCTCGATCGCCGGGTCGCTGGTCGGCGGCTTCGTCACCGATCGATTGGCGCACGGCCGCCTGAGCCTGGTTGCCAGCCGCAAGCTGCCGGCCGGTGCCGGCTACATCGCGTCGGCGGTGTTCTGCGCGATCGCCGCCTACTCGACCGAGCTCGACACGGCACTGACCTGCATCTCGGCCTCGATGTTCTTCCTGGCCTTCGCCCAGTCCGGCAAATGGACCTTGATCACCGCCATCGCACCGCAATCCTATTCGGCCTCGGTCGCTTCCATCCAGAACTTCGGCTCCTACATCGGCGGCACCGTCTCGCCGTTGCTGACCGGGATGGTGGTGGACGCGACCGGCTCGTTCTCGCTCGCGCTCTGGATCGGGTCGGGCGTGATGGTGGCGGGTGCGGTGCTGTATACGACCGTGGTGCGCGATCCGATCCCGCTCGAGGGGCTGAGCGCCGACCTGCCGGTGACCGGCCTCGCCGCGCCCGGCAACGACTGAGGAGACCGCCGTGACCATCGACGTCCGCCCCGCCCCCGCCCTTGCGCCCGCGTCCAGCGTCCGGCTCGCCATCGCCGACTGCGACATCCACCACAGCCCGCGCGACTTCAAGCTGCTCTACCCGTATCTCGAGCCGCGTTGGCGCGAGCACATCGACCTGTTCGGCACCCGCTCGCGGCAGGGCAACTACTCCGGGCCGCAATACCCGAAAAGCCAGCCCGACGCGTCCCGCCGCGACGCCTGGCCGCCGGTCGGCGGGCGCCCGGGCAGCGATCTCGGCTTCATGCGCAGCCACCATCTCGATGCCAACAACATCGAGCTCGGCGTGCTGGCGATGATCCGGCCGCATCCGGGCGGGTTCCAGAACCTCGACCTCAGCGCCGCTTTGTGCCGGGCCATCAACGACTGGCAGGTGGCGGAATGGACGACGCCGGAGCCGCGGTTGAAGGCGTCAATCGTGGTGCCTTACGAGGACGCGGCGGCGTCGGTGGCCGAGATCGAGCGCTGGGCCGGGCATCCGCACATGGTGCAGGTGCTGCTGCTGTCGCGCACGGTGGAGCCGCTGGGCAACCGCCGCTATTGGCCGATCTACGAGGCGGCGGTGCGGGCCGGGCTGCCGGTCGGCATCCACGCCTTCGGCAATGGCGGGCAGCCCACCACCGGCACCGGCTGGCCGTCCTTCTACATCGAGGACATGATCGGCCACTCGCAATCCTGCCAGTCGATGGTCGCGAGCATGGTGGTGGAAGGCGTGTTCGCCCGCCTCCCCGAGCTCCGCGTGGTGCTGATCGAGGCCGGCTTTGCCTGGCTGCCGCCGCTGGCCTGGCGGCTGGACCGCGCCTGGCGCCGCCTCGCCGCCGAAAACCCGGCCCTGACGCGGCTGCCGAGCGAGTACATCCACGATCAGATCTGGCTGACCACCCAGCCCATGGAGGAGCCGGACCCGGCCGAGCACCTTCGCGACACGCTCGGCTGGATCGGTCTGGATCGGCTGCTGTTCGCAACCGACTACCCGCACTGGGATTACGACGACCCGCAGCAGAGCCTGAAGCTGCGTCTGTCGCCCGAGGAGCGGGCGGCGTTCTTTCTGGGCAACGCAAAGGTGCTGTACCGGCAGGCTTGACGCCCATTGCCGACTGTACGCAAACCGGCTTACCTGTGCGTCAGCGGAGCGTGAAAAGCGCCCGGTCGCCTGAGGAGCCGTCCAAATGAAAACATTCTTGCTGGCCTCGTGTGCCTGCTTTGCCGTCAGCACGGCGGCGATGGCGGCCGATCCGATCAAGATCGGCATCATCGCCGAGAACTCGGCCATTTCCGGCATCGCCATTCCGAACGCCGCACAGATCGCCGCCGATGAGATCAACGCCAAGGGCGGCATCGATGGCCGCATGATCGAGATCGTCGCGTACGACGACCACAACTCCGCCGCCGACGCGGTCCGTGCCTTCCAGCGCGCCGCCAGCCAGGACAAGGTCGCGGCCGTGATCGCGAGCTACACCAGCGAAGTGGCGCTCGCCCTCGAGCCGTGGTCGGGCCGGCTCAAGCTGCCGTTCATGACGCCGGGTGCGGCCAGCGACGAGCTCGGCAAGCGCATCCATGGCGACTACGAGCATCTGAAATACGCCTTCCACGGCTACCTCGCGTCGGCGTTCCTGGCGCAGTCGGTGTGCGACGCGGCCAAGGACCTGCTGGTCGACCAGTTGCACATGAAGACCGCCGTGATCTTCAGCGAGGACGCCGCCTGGACCACGCCGCTCGATGCCGGCTACGAGGCCTGCCTGCCGAAGATCGGTATCCAGGTGGTGGACCACATCCGGGTCAACCCGGACACCACCGACTTCACGCCGATCTACAACCGCATCGAGGGCAAGAAGCCCGACGTCATGATCACCGGGATCAGCCATGTCGGCGTGCAGCCCACGGTGCAGTGGGCGACGCAGCAAGTGCCGATCCCGATGTTCGGCATTTCCTCGCAGGCGACCAGCTCTACGTTCTGGAAGGACACCAACGGCCAGACCGAGGGCGTCGTCCTGCAGCTTGTCGCGTCCGACAGCGTCGCGACCACGCCCAAGACGATCCCGTTCGCTGAGGCCTACACCAAGAAATACGGCGTCACCCCGGCCTACACCGGCTACATGACCTACGACGAGGTCTACATCATGGCCGATGCGATCCATCGCGCCGGCGGCACCGACCCGGACAAGATGGTCGCCGCGCTGGAGAAGACCGACTGGCAGGGCACGGTCGGGCGGATGCGCTTCTTCGGCAAGGACGACCCGTTCACCCATGCGCTGATCTACGGCAAGGACGACGTGAGCGGCCTCGTGGTGCAGTGGCAGAACGGCAAGCAGGTTCCGGTCTGGCCGCTCAACCTGAAGGGCGTCGGGAAGATGACCTTCCCGCCATTCGTGAAAATCACCGCAGCCGCCAAGTAGCTTGAGGCAAAATAGCTTGACCGTGTCGGGGCGGCGCGGGCGATGACGCTCGCGCTGCAGATCCTGATCGACGGGTTCGCGATCAGTGCGCTGTACGGGCTGGGCGCGGTCGGGTTCACGCTGATGTTCGGCGTGTCGGGCGTCCTCAACCTGGCGCATGGCGGCACCATGCTGGTCGCCGCCGTGGTCGCCTGGTGGGTGGCCGACCAGGCCGGCGCCTATGGCGGCGCGCTGGCGGGGCTGGCGGCCGGCATCGCCTGCGCCTTCGTGACCTACTTTATGATCGTGCGGCCGATCCAGCGCAGCCGGGCCATCCCGAGCGAGGAAAAGGAGATCTTCGTGCTCACCGGCACCTTGCTGTGGGGCATCATGATCCAGGAGGCGGTGGCCTACCTCACCACCACCAGCCCGCACACCGTCCGGCCGCTCATCGCCGGCGTGGTGGACCTCGCCGGGGTGCGCACGCCCACCAACGAGCTGCTGACGGCGGCGATCTGCTGGGCAGCCATCGGCGTGCTGTGGGTGCTGATCAACCGCACCCAGACCGGCAAGGCCCTGCTGGCCGCATCGATCAACCCGCGCGGCCTGACCTTGCTGGGCTACGAGCTGTCGAGCATCCATCTGCTGGTTTGGGCCATCTACGGCGTGCTGGCCGGGGTTGCGGGGGTGCTGCTCGGCACATTTCTCGGCGTCAGCTCCGACAATGCCGGCACCCTGACCGCGAGCGCCTTTTCCATCGTCGTGCTGGGGGGCTTGGGCAGCGTGTCCGGATCGTTGGTTGCCGCCTACGCGGTCGGCTACCTCGAAACCATGACCGCCTATCTGGTGGACCCGTCGCTGCGGACGATCCCGTCGCTGCTGCTGCTGGTCGCGGTCGTTTACGTGCGGCCGCAGGGCCTGTTGGGACGCCGATGAGGACCGTGCTGGCGTGCGTGGTGGTGCTGGCGCTGCTCGCCGGGCTGCCGTTGGTGGTGTCGGCCTACGTGCTCGGGCTGCTGACGCTCGCCTACTATTTTGGCGTGTTCGCGATGTCGTGGGACCTGCTGTTCGGCTTTGCCGGCGAGGTCAATTTCGGCCCCACCTTCCTGGTCGGGCTCGGCGCGTATGGGGCCGGGCTGCTGAACAGCGAGGCCGGGTGGCCGGTGCCGGCCTGCGTCGCCGGCGGCGCGGCGGTCGCAGTGGTGGGCGGGGTGCTGCTCGCTTTGCCGGCGCTGCGGCTGCGCGGCCCGTATTTCGGCCTTGTCACCCTCGTTGCGGTGCTGCTGCTGATGCAGGCGGTGACGATCGGCGCGCACTGGACCGGGGGGGAGATCGGGCTCTCCTTGCCCGACGTGCTGTCGATCGACGAGACCACCAATTACTGGATCGCGCTCGCCTTCATGGGCGTCGCCGGGCTCACGCTGCTGTTGCTGTCGCGCTCGCCGGTCGGCCTCATCCTGCAGGCCTGCGGCCAGGACCCGGTCGAGGCGGCCGCACTCGGCTTCAATGTCAGCAAGCACAAGCTGGCGGCGTTCTGCGTCAGCGCACTGTTCAGCGGCCTGTCCGGAGCCATGCTGGTGTTCTACTTCGGCACCGTCTCGCCCGGCACCGTCATCGACATCGCGGTCGGCGTGCAGGTGATCATCGCCGCCGTGCTCGGCGGCCGTCGCACCATCATCGGTGCGGCCATCGGCGCCGTGTTCCTGATCGTCGCCGGCGAGCTGCTGCGGCCGCTGGGCCAGCTCTCGACCTTCGTCGTGTCCGCGGTGGCCTTGGCGGTGATCCTGTTCTTCCCCGACGGCCTGCTCGGCTACGTGCTGCATCGCCGGGACCGGGCCGAGGGAACCGGCGCTTGAGCCTGCTGCGCGTCGAGGGCCTGACCAAGCGCTACGGCGGCCTGGTCGCGGTCAAGAACATGGACCTCGCGGTCGAGCCGGGCCAAATTCTCGGCCTGATCGGCCCCAACGGCTCCGGCAAGTCCACTGTGATGAAGCTGGTGATGGGGATCGAGCGGCCCAATGCCGGCCAGGTCTGGGTGGATGGCGCGGCCGTCGCCGGGCAGCCCGCGCACCGCATCGCGCGGCAGGGCGTGGGCCTCGTGTTCCAGCACTCGCGGCCGCTGCACCGGCAGACGGTGCTGGAGAACATCACCCTGGCGCTGCTGCCGGACAGCCTGCTGCGGCTGGCGGCCCAGCACCATACCCGCGACCGCGCCGCCGCCATCGCCGAACGCTGCGGCCTCGGCGCCGTGCTGCACCGCAAGCCGAGCACGCTGCCGTTCGCCGACCTGCGCCGGATGGAGCTCGCCAAGGCGGTCGCGCGCGACCCGAAGGTGGTGCTGGTGGACGAGCCGTTTGCCGGGCTGACCGCGGCCGAGGTGGCCGATTTCTCCGAGTTGATCGCCGGCTTCCGTGCCGAAGGGCGGGCGGTGCTGCTGGTGGACCACAACGTGAAGGGCGTGGCCGCCCTCGTAGACCGGGTGTTGGCGATGTACCTGGGCGAGCGCGTGACCGAGGGCTCGGCCGCCGAGGTGATGGCGCATCCGCGGGTGCGCGAGGTGTACCTCGGCTCCGGCTCGATGGCCCGGTCGGTGCGCGCGCCGAAGGCGGCCGCCAATTCGGCGCCGCTGCTGGAGGTGGAGGACGTCAGCGTCCTTTACGGCAAGGCGCAGGCGCTGGAGCGGGTCTCGCTGCGCGTGCAGGAAGGCGAGTGCGTCTCGGTGGTCGGCCTGAACGGGGCCGGCAAGACGACGTTGTTCAACGCCATCTCGGGGTTGGTCCCGTATTCCGGGCGCATCAGTTTCGCCGGCCAGGCCCTGGTCGGGCGCACGGCGGCGCAGGTGGCGCGCGACGGCATCGTGCAGTGCCCGGAAAGCCGCGAGCTGTTCGGTGACATGTCGGTGCGGGAGAACCTCGACCTCGGCGGCGCCCGCCTGCCGGCCGCCGAGCGGACGCAGCAGCTCGACTGGCTGTTCGAGCTGTTTCCTATCCTGAAATCCCGCCAAGGCCAGCGCTCGGCGACGCTGTCGGGCGGCGAGCAGCAGATGCTGGCCATTGCCCGGGCGCTGATGATGCGGCCGAAGCTGCTGATCCTGGACGAGCCGACGCTCGGCCTGGCCCCGGTGATCCTGGAGCAGATCTCGCATGCGCTCGAGGTCCTGCGCCGGACGACGCCGATCACCGTCCTGCTCGGCGAGCAGAACGTCACCTTCGCGCTGCCGCATGCCGACCGCGTCTACGTGCTCGAGCACGCCCGCATCGCCTGGGAAGGCCCCCCGGACCGCTTCGCCGAGGAAGCCGGCGCAGGGTTGCTGTAGCGGACCCGCCGAACGCCCCCCGCCGCCGGCGGCCGCCACACCCGCCCCGCCGTCATGGTCGGACTTGATCCGACCATCCACGCGCCGCCATCCGTTAGGGCGCCGGCGTGGATGACCGTCCCGCGCCACTCACTAGGCCGGCGTTGCCCGATCCGCGTGGATGGTCGGATCAAGTCCGACCATGACGTGGGGAGGACGGCGTGGGGAGGGGCAGGTGCTTGACCGCGTTCGCACCCTGCCTACAGGATGACCCGTCACGCGGCCCCTCTGAGAGGCCGCGGCGGAGGACGTCCATGCATCGCCGTACCCTGCTGACCACCGCCCTGGCCGCCCCCTGGCTGGCTTCCGGTTCAGCGTACGCGCAGGACGCGCTGCTGGACGCGGCCCGGCGCGAAGGTGGCCTGTCCTGGTACAACGGCTATATCGGCGACACCGTGGCGCAGGACATGGTCGGCCGGTTCGAGCGCGCCTTTCCCGGCGTGCGGCTGTCCACGATCCGCTCCACCTCGCAGGTGGCGTTCCAGCGGCTGCGCCAGGACCGAGCAAGCCGGGCTGCACAATTGCGATGTCTACAGCAGCAGCGACATCTCGCATTTCGACGACCTCGCGCGCGAAAAGCGGCTGCTGGCCTACACCCCGGCGAACGCGGCCAAGATCCAGCCGGCCTTGCGCGGCAAGACGCTCTACGTCGAAAGCCAGTACTACCCGGCGCTGATCTCGATGATGGCGCTCGCCTACAACAGCAAGCAGGTCAGCGCCGCCGACGCGCCGAAATCCTGGCCGGACCTGCTGGACCCGCGCTGGCGCGGCAAGCTCGCCTGCGGCCATCCCGGCTTCAGCGGCTATGCCGGCACCTGGGCCGTGCTGATGCGGCAGATGTACGGGGACGAGTTCTTTTCCGCGCTCGCCGCCAACAAGCCGCTGGTCGGCCGCTCGTCGAACGACAGCGTGACGCAGCTGAACGCCGCCGAGCGGATCGTCGCCGCCGCCCCGGCCTATGTGGCGATTGAGAGCGGGCGGCGCGGCAACCCGATCGTGGTCAACTACCCGACCGACGGCGCGCTGCTGATGTGCTCGCCCGCCGCCATCATGGCCGACGCGCCGCACCCGGCCGCCGCCAAGCTGTTCATGGAATGGCTGCTCGGCCCGGAAAATTCGGCGCTGCTGGTGCAGCAGGGCGCGGTGCCGATCAACGCCGACGTGCCGAGCGCCGCCGACACGCCCGAGCTCGCCAGCATCAAGACGAGGCGGCCGACCGTGGCGGAGATCGTGCAGGGCATCCCGGACGCGACCGACCTCTGGCGCGACCAGCTCGGTGGATAGCGCGCCGCCGTCCTGGCGGCCGGAGCAGCGCCGCCCAAGGCACTCCGCTGGCGCTTCGACGGCTGGACCCTGGGCGCGCTCGTTTTGGCGGCGGTGCTGGCGTTCCTCGTGCTGAACCCGGTGCTGCGGCTGCTCGCGAGCAGCTTCACCCCCGCCCGCGGCGGCGGCTGGACGTTCGCGAACTACGTCTTCGCCGTCAGCCGGCCGCGCTATATTCAGGCGTTCTGGACCAGCATGGAGCTGGGCGCCGCGGTGACGGCGATCTGCCTCGTGCTGGCCGTGCCGCTCGCCTGGATGGTGTCGCGCACCGACATGCCGGCCAAGGGCACGATCCGCATGCTGGTGCTGGCGTCGTTCGTGATGCCGCCCTATCTCGGCGCGATCGGCTGGATCCTGCTGGCCGGGCCCAATGCCGGCTGGCTCAACATCGCTTGGCGCACGCTCACCGGCGCCGCCGACCCGCTGTTCAACATCTACAGCTTCGGCGGCCTCGCCTTCGTCATCGCGCTCTACACCTTCCCGTTCCTGTTCGTGTTCGTGTCCGGCGCGCTCGACGTGGTGTCGTCGGAGATGGAGGACGCCGCCAACATCCTCGGCGCCGGCACCTGGCGCACCGCCCGCCGGGTCACCTTGCCGCTGGTGCTGCCGGCGCTGCTGGCGGGCGGCATCATCACCTTCCTCGAGACCATCAGCCTGGTCGGCACCCCGGCGCTGATCGCGCTGCCGGCGCGGCTCAACGTCGTCACCACGCAGCTGATGCAGTTCTTCAGCCCGCCGATCCGCGCCGAGGTGGCGGCCGCCTACACCATGCCGCTGCTGCTGCGTGACGGTGCTGCTCTATTTGCTGCAGCAGCGGCTGTTGCGGCGGAAGGGCTTCGTCACCGCTCGGCGGCAAGGGCGGCGAGCGTCGCATGATCCGGCTCGGCTTCTGGCGCTGGCTGGCCTTCGCCTGGTCGGCGGGCATCGTGCTGCTGGCGCTGGTGCTGCCGAGCCTCGTGTTGGCGCAGGCGGCGTTCGCCAAGGCTTGGGGCAGGGGGTTGAGCCTCGACAACATCACCCTCGACAACTTCGCCTACCTGCTGTTCCGCCACCCCGGCGCGCGCGGCTCGATCGTCAACTCGTTCACCTATGCCGGCGCGGCGGCGACGATCGCGATGCTGCTCGCGGTCGGCATCGCTTACATCGTCAGCCGGCGCATGGTGCGGTTTTCCGGCGTGCTCAGCGTGCTGTGCATGACGCCGTTCGTGATCCCCGGTATCGTGCTGGCGATCGCCTTCTACGGCGCCTACGCCCCGCCCCCGTTCTCGCTGTATGGCACCGGGCTGATCATGGTGCTGGCGTTCACCACCCGCTTCCTGCCGGTCGGCTACTCCAGCGTGTCGGCGTCGATGCGCAGCATCAACCCGGAGATGGAGGAGGCGGTGCGCATCCTGGGCGGTGGCCGCGGGATGGCGATCCGCCGGGTCATCGCGCCGTTGATGAAGCGGAGCCTGGTCGGCGCCTGGCTGCTGGTGTTCATTCCCGCGAGCCGCGAGCTGAGCACGGCGATGTTCCTCTACGGCCCGACCACGCGGCCGATGTCGATCATGCTGCTGGACCTCAGCGAGGAGGGCAATTTCGAGCTGCTGGCCGCACTCGGGTTCCTCCTTCTCGCCGCGACGTTCCTGATCGTGGCGCTCGGGATGGCGTTGGTCGGGCGGGACTTCATGCTGCGCCGGACGCGTGAATAGGAGAGAGCAATGCTGACCCGACGCCTGCTGTTCCCCACCCTCGCCGCCGGCGCGATGGCCGCGCGGGTAGCCCGCGCCGACATCCCGGCGCTCGCCGAGGCCGCGCGCAAGGAGGGTGCGGTCACCTGGTACACCGCCCATACCGATGGCGAGACGGCGCAGCTCACCGCTGACCTGTTCGAGCGGACCTATCCCGGCATCAAGGTCAGTCTGATCCGCACCACCGCACAGGTCGCCTACCAGCGGCTGCTGCAGGACATTAAGAACGGCATCGCCAATTGCGACGTGTTCAGCTCGACCGACCTTGGCCACGACGCCGCACTCGAGGCGGACGGCAAGTTCCTTAAATGGACCCCCGAAGGCGCCGCATCGCTGCAGCCGCAATTCCGCGATCTCGACTCCGGCGGCACCTACTACGCGACCCTGTCCGAGCTGGTGCTGCCGATCTACAACACCGGCCGCGTCAAGGCCGCCGACGCGCCGCAGCGCTGGCCGGACTTCCTCGACCCGAAATGGCGCAATCAGGTCGCCGTCGGCCACCCCGCCTATAGCGGCACCGTCGGCACCTGGGTGCTGACGATGCGCAAGCTGTACGGCTGGGAGTACTTCGAAAAACTCGAGGCGAACAAGCCGCTGATCGGCCGCTCGGTCAACGACGCGGTCGGCGTGGTCAATTCCGGCGAGCGGATCGTGGCGGTCGGCCCGATGGGGTTGAGCCAGGTGCAGGCGTCGCGCGGCAACCCGATCGGCCTCGTCTACCCGTCCGACGGCGCCGCGATCATCGTCTCGCCCTCGGCGGTGATGGCCAATGCGCCGCATCCGAACGCCGCCCGGCTGTATGTCGAGTTCCTGCTCAGCGAGCCGCATGCCAAGCTGTCGTCCGAGGGGCATCGCGTGCCGGTGCGGACCGGCACGCCGGTGGCGGCGGGCGACCGTCCGCTGTCGGACGTAAAGGTGGTGCGCCTGTCGAGCGCCGAAATCGTGCAGGGCATCCCCGAGGTGATCGAACAATGGCGCGACACCTTTGGTAGCTGACGGCGGCATCCCGCCCGAGGCCGGGTTGGCGAAGCTGGTGCTGGACGGGCTGGGCAAGCGGTTCGGCACGTCGCAGGCGGTCCAGGACGTCAGGCTATCGCTGCGGGACGGGGAGTTCGTGTCCCTGCTGGGCCCGTCGGGCTGCGGCAAGACCACCACCTTGCGCATGATCGCCGGGTTTATGGAGCCGAGCGAGGGGCGCATCGCCATGAACGGCGCCGTGCTGTCGCAACCGGGCCGCGTGGTGCCGCCGGAGCGGCGCGGCATGAGCATGATCTTCCAGAGCTACGCCATCTGGCCGAACATGACCGTCGGCGAGAACGTCGCCTTCGGCCTGCAGGTGCGCAAGCGGCCCGGTGACGAGATCCGCCGCCGGGTCGCCGCCATCCTGGATGTCGTGAAGCTGCGCCACCTCATCGACCGCTACCCGTCCGAACTCTCCGGCGGGCAGCAGCAGCGCGTCTCCCTGGCGCGGGCGATCGTGATCGAGCCGGAGGTGCTGCTGCTCGACGAGCCGCTGTCCAACCTCGACGCCAATCTGCGGGAGGAGATGCGCTTCGAAATTCGCCGCCTGCACGACGAGTTCCGCATCACCACCGTCTACGTCACCCACGACCAGAGCGAGGCGATGGTGACGTCGGACCGCATCGTGGTGATGAACGCCGGCCGCATCGAGCAGGTGGACGACCCGGTGTCGCTCTATACCAGGCCGCGGACGCGGTTCGTGGCGGGCTTCATCGGCCGGACCAACTTCCTGGACGGCATCGCGAAGGCTGGCGAGATCGCCTTTCCCGGCGCGGTGGTGCCGGCGGGCCCGCTTGGCCGGGCGCTGGCGGATGGGCCGGTTTCGTTTTCGGTCCGCCCGGGTGCCGTCGGCTTGGACGACCGGCCCGGCGATCCCGGCGCATGGTGGTCATTCGAGGGGGTCGTGGCCGAGCGTGCCTATCTCGGCGAGCACTGGGAGTATGTCGTGCGGCTCGCGGGCGCGGCGACGACCCTGCGCGTGACGGCGCCGCCCACGCGTGTGCTGGCTGTCGGCGACGCGGTCTGGCTCCGCGTCGACCCGCGCACAGCCGCGCAGGTCCCGCCGGATTGACGCTGCCGAGTACCCGGCGCTCGGCGCCGCATCCGGTCAGCGCGAGAGGTGGATGACGCTGCCGTATCGTTCGAACGCGTAGGTCAGTGCGACCACCATCGCGGTCGTGCCGCTGAACGTGGTCGGATCGTCGCCGCACCGGCTCGGGCAGGCCGGCGGCTCGACGATCCATTGCTCGCCATCCTGCCGGGGATAAACCCGGGCGGGCTGCCGCCGCGGTTCGACGATGTCGTCCACCTCAACGCCGCCCAGCAAGCGAGGGCAAAGGTCGCGATGGTTCAAAGGCTGGACGATGGCGGCTGGCACGATATGGGGTTCCGTGGAGGCGGTGGCCGGTGAAGGAGGTCGGGTCCATCGATGGCTCCCGATCAGAAACTGCTGTTGGGGACGTTGGCGTCGTCGCTGGCCGTGCCGGCGTGCAGGTCCGTAACGCGGAAAACGCTCGTGGGTTGGACGGCGCCATCCGCCCTGCCCTGATCGTCACCGCCGCCGCTCCGCAGCTCCGCCGCGAGCATCGGCCGGCGCGGCGCGGATCCGGCCGCTTGGGACGCCACCGCAGCGACCACCGGGAGCAACGCCGTCCGCAGTTCCTCGCCGGTGCGAAATACGCCGATCGGCGTGGCGTCGGCCGATAAAACGGCGGTGCCGCGGCTGTCCGCCGTCAAGACCAGCCAGTTGCTGCCGCATCCGCTGGCCGGCGCCAGTCGGGCCGATTGGTCCGCATTGTGGTCCTCGAAGAACTCGACCAGCACGGGGAACTGGTAGCACAGCGCGATCAGCACCTGGCGCACGTCGTCGGGAAAGCGGCGCGGGGTCCAGGGCCGCAGCTGGAAATGCAGCAGCGTTGCAGTCATGCCCGGCGCTCCCGGCCCGTCATGGAAATGGGGCGCGGCGACACGGTCGCGGGTCGAGCGGCATCGTGCGGCATGACACGGCAGCGCATCTCGGATTGGGTGGGCGGGGCAGCCACAGCTGGAACGAATCCTTCGACATTTGCAGCACCGGTAGACCACACCCGGCCGCCAGCTTTTACCCACGAAGGGTTAGAAATTGCTGAAGACCGGCCGACATTCGCGCTCGCGCCTGGCCGCTTGTTGCTCTATCGCGCGAGTTCCACCACGACGTCCGAGCGCACCAGCCTGCCGTCATAGTCGAACACGTTGTTCGCGCTCTCGAAGATGCCGAACGGGACATGCATGCCGATGTCGCGCGCCTTGCGGAAGCTGATCGCGATGTCGGGCGGCGACACCACGCCGACCCGGAGGTCGCCCGCCCGGGCGTGCCCGTTCATGATCTCGACCGCGTAAATGGCCGCCAAATGCGCGTTCGACTCGAAGCTGACACCGATCGACAGGGTGGCGCTGTCGTCCCCGGCCCGGACCACCTCGGGCACGGCGCTCAGGATCGGCACCCGCGACGAACGCGCGTTGATGGTGGCCATCTCGCCGAACACGATGGTGCTGCCGGTGATGTAGAACAGGCTGTTGTCCAGCGTCGGGTCGTTCTTGGCCATCTGCGCGATGGTTTGCTCGACCGAGCGCTCGAGCTCGGTCCGCACCGTCGCCGGGTCGTTCACCGCAACCTCCAGCACCCGGGTGCCGCGCGCCTCGGCATATTGCCGGATCGGCTTGGCTTGGGTCTCGACCGCGCTGACGTTGTTGCTGTCGACCACGATCGCGAGGTTGCGCAGGTTCGGCCGCAGCTGCGTGACATAGGCCATTTGCACGTCGATCGGGATGTTCAGCGAGGTGAAGGCGAAGTTGCTGTTCGATCCCTGGTCGTAGCCGCCCACCTGCCCCAGGATGACCGGGTCCTTCGAGCAGAGCGTCACGACCGGGATGCGCCCGTTGCGGTAGTTGGCCCAAAGCCAAGCGGTCGATTCCGACCCCATCGACAGGATCAGGTCGAACTTCCCGGTCGCGGCGACGCCGATCGCGAACTGGCCGCGCTGCTCGTCGTTGCGGAAGTTGATCACCGCAAACTCGGCCGCGACATCCTTGGCCCGGAACACGTCGAGCACCTTGCTCATGGCGACGTCGTAGGCGGTGGACTGCCGCGGGTAGAGCACCAGGACGCGGAGTAGCCCACCCTTGGACGGCGCCCGCGGACGCACCAAAGCGCGGTAATCGTCGGTGCCGACTTCGGTCACCTGCCATTGCCGCTCCGTCCCGGGCGCCAAGGCGAACCATTTCGCGTAGCGGCGGCCCGCATCGGCGACCCCGGGCGCAGGCTCGACCGGCGCCGCGACGGCCTCGGTGGCCCGGGCGGCGGCCAAGGCAGCGGCAAAGGCGGCCAGCAGCGTCCGCCGCGGCAGCGAGACAGGCATATCGGTCATCCAACGGCTTCCTGTCGGTGCGGGGGCGCGGCTTGCGCCGGGCCGATGAATATCAGGCCGAACAGCATCAGCGCGGCGGCCACCCAGACGAAGATCGCCGGGCTGTTGCCGCTGAAGATCAGCAGCTGGCCCACGAGCATCGGCCCGATGGCGTGGCCGATGCGCTCGAGGAACCGGTACGTCGCGGCCACCGTGCTCGTGCCGTAGCGGGCCGAAACGCCGAGCTCGCTGACATGGGTCAGGATCGGCGCGTTGATCAGGCCATGGGCGATGCCGATCGTGATCACCGCCAGCAGGATCAGCGCGATCTGCCCGCCGCCGCCGCCCACCATCGCGGCACCCGGCGCCCACCCGAGCGCCGCGAGGAACAGCACGCCCACCGCGGTCAGGGTCGATCCCCAGAACAGCACCAGGTTGCTGCGGCCGCGCTGATCGACCAGCTTGGCGACATAGGCGCTCGCCGCGATCACCGCGCCGGCATAGACCATGGTGAACTGGCCGATATCCTCCTTCTGGTAGCCGAGCTGCGTCAGCAGCAGCGGCATGCCGAACAGCACGACGCCGGTCAGGACCGCCTTGGCCGGGATGCCGATCAGCGCGATCGTTTTCATGAAGCCGGCGTCGCACAGCACGATGCGCAAGGATTGGCCGCCGATGCCCATCGCCGGCTGCAACCGCTGCCCGGCCGGGACCGCCGCCGCGGCGGGGATCACGCAGGCCGCGTAGACGGTCGTCAGCAGCGCCAGCAGCGCGGCGAGCCCGAACATCGCCGCCTCGCCGATGTAGCCCACCAGCAGCGACCCGATCGCCATGCCGGAGATCATGCCGCCCTGGAAGCCGACGACGATGATCGACGCCCCGCGGGTTCGCTGCTCGGCGCCGGTGTTGGCGAGGATGTACGACTGCACCCCGATGAACAGCGTGCCCTGGCCGATGCCGGTCAGCATCCGTGCCAGCGTGAGCTGCCCGAGCCCGGTCGCCAGCGGCATCACCGCCAGGCCGGCGGCGGCGACCAGCAGGCCGAACGCGATCAGCCGCTTGGCCCCGAACCGGACTTCGAACCGCCCGGCCGGCAGCAGCACCAGGGCGAAGACCAGGTAGTAGGCAATGAACGGGACCGAGGCGAGGCCGGCCGATAAGCCTTGCGACCGCACGATCCCCTGCACGAATTGCGGCAGGAAGGCGTAGCTGAGGTGCTCGATAAAGATCGCCAGGAAAAACAACGGACGCACCAGCGCCAGCGCCAGCTCGTTGTCGGCCACGCCGGCCCTCGGCTTGGCCTGCCGCCCGGCGCGGCTGCGGATCGAGCGTGCCATCTGCATGAACAGCGTCGCGAACAGGGCCGAGGCGACGAACAGCGCGGCGAAGTTCTTCACGCTGTGCAGCACGGTCGCGTAGACCACCTGCTTGGGCACCGAAAGCAGGACCTCGATCCGCCGCGGATCGTCCTCGGCCGTCAGCCGGACCCCATATTCGTAGGCGCTGGCGCTGGCCGCCCACGGCTTGCCGAGCTGCGACTCGTCGGTGTGGACGACCACCTTGCCGTTAACCGACAGGCCGATCCCGCTGATCTCCGGATTGACCCGGCGGTAGTCGGTGAAGACCTGGTCGATGCCGTCGATCTCGGACAGGTTCAGCCGGTAGTCGACCACCGGGCGGAGCCGCTGCCCGAGCGATGCGACCAGCGCCTCGCCCTTCGCCTGCGAACCGTCGGAGTAGAGCGACACCAGCCCCGCCACCACGGCGCCGGCCACGAGCAGGTAGGTCGCCGCAAAGGCGCCGTTGAGCCAGCGCCGCCGTCTCGCCTCGTCGGCCGGTCCGAAGAACAGCACGCCCAGCAGCAAGGCCGGTACCGCCGCGGCCGCCACCCCGCCCACCCAGGTCAGGCTCTGCTGCACCCGGGCGCCGATCATGTCGCGCGGGATCGTCAGGATGAGCTGGCCGACCTGCTCGAAGCGGTTGCGCAACGGCAGCACGACCTGCAGCTGGGACCCGTCCTCCCGCACCTGCGCCGAGCCGTCGGCGGTGGGGATGCCCAGGGTCGGCGGCAACGGATCGATCGAGCTTGTGCCGTCGGTGAAGACCAGCTTGCCGTTGGCGTCGAACACGCTCGAATCGGCGATGCCGCTGCCGGCGGTAGGCTCCGCCAGCCGGCTGTAGCCGACGAACTGGTTGAGCGGCAGGCCCGGCCGCACGAACGTCTCGATGGCGCTCTGGACGATCTGGCCCTGGTTGGCCACGCGCTCGACCACCAGGCGCTTGTAGCCTTCCCGCGCCGTGCCGAACGCCACGTAAAGCAGCACGACCAGCGAAAGCACCGAAACCAGCAGCATCGCTACCGCGTCGGCGGCCGCCCGCTGCCGCCCGCTCGCGGCCGCGGCGCCGTTCACAATTGCACGTCCGCGCGCGGCAGCACATGGGCGAGGCTGCCCCGGCGCCGGCGGAACAGGTTGTCGATGCGATCGGCCAGCAGCGACAAGATGAGGTCGTCGTAGCTCATGCCGAACTCGTCGAGGCTTTCGCCGATGATACTGGTGGTGCGGCCTTGCCGCGCCTTGAGGTCTGGCTTCGGGTTCGCTTCGAGCACGAACAGACGCCCGTCATCGTCGGCGCGCAGATCCAGGCGAACCAGCGTCTCGAGCTCCATCTCGGTATAAAGCGTGTGCGCGATCCGCTCGAGCTCGCCGACGATCCGCGCATCGCTGACCCGGTCGAGGTGCTTGATCCGCTCGGCGGTGATCGGCTTGACGTCCATCGAGGTGAAGATCCGCTCGTTGGTCTCGAGCACCCGCTCGATGCAGGCGAACACGAACGGGTCCGCTTGCCGGCGCAGATGGCCGCCGACCGCCGTCACCGGCCCGCACACCGCGGCGCAGAACTCGCGCCCGCCGAGGTAGCCCTCGATCAGCACCTGGTTGTTGGTCGCCTCGCTGATCGCCTGCACGAAGGCCGGCAGGTCGTCGGCGTATTCGACATGGTGCACGTTGAGCGAGGCGCGGCCGTTGACCGGCTTGACGACGAAGCTGCCGGACCAATTGGCGAACACCCGGCGGAACTGCGTCGAGCGCGACAGATCGAGCGGCCCCTGGGCGGCGTGCCAGGCCATGAACGGCGCCGTCGGCACGCCGATGGCGGTCATCTGCCGCTTGAAGGCGTGCTTGTCGTCGAGCGTCGCGGCGGCCAGCGGCGAGTGGCCGACGTAGGGAATGCCCAGCATCTCCAGCATCGCCGGGCCGTGTGCGGCCGAGGAATGGCCCTGCACGCCGCCGCTGTTCAGCCAGGCGAACTCGATGTCCTCCTCGCGCAGCCGCGTGCCCAGGTTCATGTCCTCGGGCAGCACGCTGACATGGCCGACGCCGATCCGCCGCAGCGCCGCGGCGATGTCCTCGGCGACCGCCTCGTAGCTCTTCCACGACCGCGTATTGCCCGTCGCGTTGATGACGGCGCCGGGCTGCTGCTTGTTGCCGGCGTAGATCACCGCCATGCGCAGCCCGTCGATCATCTCGTAAACCTGGCGTTCCAGCGCATCGACGCGGGTGGAGCGTCGGAACATGCGGTCATCGATCGCGAACGGCAGGGTGCTGAGCATTGTGGACACTGGTCACCTATCAGCTGGAGACGTCGGTTGAGCCCGAAGGCCGTTAAGCGGGGCGGCCCTTGCGCCCCGCGGCGACGGGCGCCCCGCGGCGTGCATCGGGGATCGGGAAGGCGGCGCCGTTCAGGAGCTCGATCGCGGTGCCGTTGACCACCGGGCGGCTGTAAAGGAACCCCTGCACCTCGCTGCAGCCCAGCGCGCACAGGCGCGAAAGCTGGTCGTAGGTCTCGACCCCTTCCACTGTCGTCTTCATGCCGAGATCGTGGCCGAGGTTGAGCACGGCGTTGATGATCGCCGCCGAGCCGGGCTGCCGCACCTCGGCGACGAACGAGCGGTCGACCTTGATCTTGTCGAACGGGAACGACCGCAGGTTGCTGAGCGACGAATAGCCGGTCCCGAAATCGTCCATCGAGATGCCGACACCGAGGTTACGTAACCGGTGCAGCGTCGCGAGGTTGATGTCGCTGTCGCGCAGCAGCAGCAATTCCGTCACCTCGAGCTGCAGCCGCCCGGCCGGGAAGCCGGTCTCGGTCAGCACTTCCTTGACGGTGGCGCACAGGTCCCGGCTGCGGAACTGCGCCGGCGACAGGTTGACGGCCACCTTCACGTTGACCGGCCACGTCACCGCGTCCGAGCAGGCGCGCCGCAGCACCCATTCGCCAAGGGTCAGGATCGTGCCCGACTCCTCGGCCAGGCTGATGAACTCGTCGGGCGGGATCATGCCGATGGTCGGGTGGTTCCAGCGCACCAGCGCTTCGAAGCCGCTGATCTCGCCGGTGTTGACGGTGACCAGCGGCTGGTAGTGCAGCACCAGCTCGTTGTTGTGCACCGCCCGGCGCAAATCGGCCTGCAGCGCGCGGCGGCGCTGCGCCGAGCTGTCCATCTCCTCCTCGAAGAAGCGGAACGTGCCGCGGCCCTCGGTCTTGGCGCGATACAAAGCGAGGTCGGCGTTGCGCAGCAGGGTGTCCGGGTCGTGTCCGTCGGTGCTGGACACGGCGATGCCGATGCTGGCGCCGCTGTAGATGCTGCGTCCGTCGATCACGACCGGCTCGGACACCGCGGACAGGATGCGCCAAGCCAGCGCCTCGGCGAACTCGTTGTTCGGCAGATCGGGGATGATGATCGCGAACTCGTCGCCGCCGAGCCGGGCGGCGGTGTCGTTGGGCCGCAAGCAGCTGCGCACGCGGGCGGCAACGCTTTCCAGCAGCTTGTCGCCGGCCGGATGGCCGAAGGTGTCGTTGACGCCCTTAAAGTTGTCGAGGTCCAGGCACAGCACCGAGCACGGCAGACTCGACCGCCGCGTGATCTGCAGCGCCTCGTGGATCCGCTCCTGGAACAGGAGCCGGTTCGGCAGCCCGGTCAGCGCGTCGTGCAGCGCCAGCCGCTGGATCTCCCGCTCGCGGCGCTTCAGCTCGCTGATGTCGGTATACAGCACGGTGGTGCCGCCATCGGCGTCGCGGTGCTCGGTGACCATGATGAAATGGTCCGGGCCGAGCTGATACTGGTAGACCGCCTTCGCCTGCGCGTGACCGGCCAGACGGACCGCGATGGCGGCGTCGCGGTCGAGCGCCTCGGCCGACAGCACCTCGCCGCAGCCCAGCTCGGCCCGCACGATGTCCTGGTAGCTGGCACCCGGCTGCGCGACCGTCTCGAGGAACGGGTAGAGCTCGAGCAGGTGGGAGTTGCGGATCACCAGCCGGTCGTCGGGACCATACATCAGGAAGCCTTGGCTGAGGCTTTCCACGATCACGCCGCGGGTCCGGCTTTCCGTCTCGGTCGCCCGCGCCTCGGCGTCCTTGATGCGGGTCGCGTCCAGGATCACGCCGGTCCACAGCACCGACCCGTCCGGGTTCAGCGACGGGCGGGCGATGGCGTGGGTGTAGCGGCGGCTGCCGTCGGCGCGGACGAACGAGGCTTCGACGTCCCAGATCGTCAGCTTGCGCGACGCCTCGATCAGCTTTTCGCGGAACGCGGCCCGGTACTCCGGGCTGTAGGAGGAGAACAGCGCCTCCGGGTTCTCGACGATGGCCGACGGCGTCAAGCCGAACAGGTCGTACGCGCCCTCGCTGATATAGGTGTAGTAGATCTGCCCGGCAGGCGTGACGATCCGCTGATAGACCACGCCGGGGATCATGGCGGCGAGCGAGGCGAAGCTGTTGGAGGTGCTGGAAACCGAGACCTTACCGTAGGCTTGGCTACCGGGCGGGCTGTTTCCGGCGTCGCGCACCGCGGACCGGCTGTCGTCCGCTTGACCACTCGACGCCAGCAGCGGCGCCAAATCGGCCTTCGGTGCGATCACGTTCATCGATTAAATCCATCTGCAATGCGGCAAGCCCGTAAGCCGTTCATCGCAGGGAATGGTCTATGCAAGAAATGAAGATGAATTAAGACATGTACGTAGACCGGGCAGGTGGTCAGGCTGCGAGCACAACCGTGCTGAATTGTCGGCGAACCTTGCGGACGTAGACAAAAACAGACGGCTGTACCGCCCGCGTTTAATCACATGTTACTGTCTGATTCACGGCTGCTTCCGCGCCGGTCACGGACAGGGTCGCGGCACCGGCCGCCGCGGCCCATCCGTCAGGCCGGCAACCCGAACAGCCGGGCCGCATTGCCGCCGAGGATCGCCGCCTTATCCTCGTCCCCGAGGGCGGTCGTGTTCATCACGTGATCCACCGGATGCAGCTCCCACGGGATCGGGAAGTCGGTGCCGAGCACGATCTGCCCGGCGCCGACCTGGGCCGCGAGGTGCCGCAGCGCCTCGGGCGTGAACACCAGCGAATCGAAGTAAAGCTGGTTCAGGTACTCGGTCGGCTGCTTCTTCAGCGCCACGCCCGGGTTGCAGTTCTGCGGCGACACGAAGCAGGCGTGGTCGTTGCGCGGCGCATAGGACCCGAGATAGCCGCCGCCATGCGCCGCCAGCACTTTCAGGCCGGGGAAGCGGTCGAGCGTGCCCTCGAAGATGAGATGCTGCAGCGCGATCGTGGTGTCGAGCGGGTTGCCGATCAGGTTCGACAGCCAGCCATTGCCGGCGAACCGCTTGGCCAGCTCCGGCGTGCTCTGCGGATGGATGAACAGCACCGCGCCGAGCTCCTCCGCCTTCGCCAGCACGGGGCGGTATTTCGGCTCCGAGAAGCTGTCGCCCAGCACGCTGCCGCCGATCGCCGCTCCCTTGAGGCCCTGCTTGCGCACCGCGTCCTCGAGCTGCTTCACGGCCAAATCGGGGAACTGCATCGAGAGCGCCGCAAAGGCGCCGAACCGGTCGGGATGGGCGGCGACCAGCTCGGCCAGATGCTGGTTGTTCAGCTCGACGATGCGGGCCGCGCGGTCGCGCTCGGCGGCATACCAGAACGGGTTGATCGACAGGATCTCCAGGTCGATCCCCATCTCGTCCATCGCCTGCAGCCGGCCGGCGACCACGTCCGGCACGGCCAGGAAATGCTCGCCCACGCCCTTGGTGGCCGGAACCACCGCCTGCGCGCCGGTGCCCAGCAGCTCGAGCGCGTCGGCGAAGATGCAATGCGCATGGGCGTCGACGGTGCGCACCCGCCGGCCGCCGACGCTGACCGGCAGCCGCGCCGCTTGCCCGCCCCGCTGCGCGCCCGTTTGGGCACGCGCGGCCTCCAGCATGCAGCACGAGCAGAACGCGAGCCCCGCGCTCGCAAGCAATCCCCTTCGTGTGAACACGGCGTGCCCTCCCTTGTTGGTTTCGTTGGCACGGACGTTAGCGGCTTGCCGGGCCGCCGTCCCGGGTCCCGGGGCTCGCCGACGATCCCGATCGTGATAGGCTGGCGGGAACGGCGGCGCAGCCAGATGCCGCAAGGGAGGACGTGCATGACCAAGCTGACGCGGCGGAGCGCCGTTCTCGGCAGCGCCGGAGTGCTCGCGGCGGCCCGGGCGCGGGCGGCCCGCTACCCGGACCGGCCGGTCAAGATCATCGTCCCGTTCGCGCCCGCCGGCCCGACCGACATCATGGCGCGCGTCCTCGCGGCCCATCTCGGCGAGCGCCTGGACGGCTCCTTCATCGTCGAGAACCGCGCCGGCGCCGGCGGCAATATCGGCGCCGGCGTCGTCGCCCACGCCGAGCCTGACGGCTACACCCTGCTGCTGACCTCGAGCGCCCTGGTCGTCAATCCCGGCCTCTACAAGCGCGTCCCCTACGACCCCGCCCGGGATTTCGCGCCGATCGCCGAGCTCGGCACCTCGCCCAACATCTTTCTGGCCGACCTCAAAAGCGGTATCACCTCGATCGCCGAGCTCATCGCCAAGGCCAAGGCCGACCCGGCGGCGCTCAGCTACGCCAGCCCCGGCATCGGCACCACGCCGCATCTGTCGGGCGAGCTGCTGAAGGCCGATGCCGGCATCGCTATGACGCACGTGCCGTTCGGCGGCGCCGGCCCGGCCGTCCAGGCGATCATGGGCTCGACCACCCCGATCTGCTGCGTGTCGCTGCCGCCCGCCCGCGCGCTGGTCGCGGCCGGGTCGCTGCGCGGCCTGGCCGTCACCGGGACAGCGCGCTGGCCCGATTTGCCGGACGTCCCCACCATGGTCGAGCTCGGCTACCCCGGCTTCGTCACCGACACGTTCCAGGGTTTCCTGGCGCCGGCCGGCACACCGCCGGCGACCGTCGCCGCCCTGACCGACGCCGCGCTGGCGATCCTGAACGACGCGCCGATCCGCGCCCAGCTGCAGGCCAATGGCTTCGAGGTGATCGCCCGCGGCCCCGACGGCATGAAGCGCCGCATCGACACCGAGGTGCCAAAATGGCGCGCGCTGGTGCAGAAAGCCGGCATCACCCCGGTATAGCCCTCATCGAGCCGAAGCGTTCGCGGGCCTGGAGGCGCTCGCCCCCAGCGGGTCAAGGGCAGAGCCCTCGCGCCATCCGCCGCCGCCCGTTGTGGCCCGTGCTGACCGAGCGCTACGCTGCCGCTGCGATGCACGACACGATCCTCAACGACCGGCCCGAGCAGCAGTGGACGCCGCCCGAGTGAACCGCCTCGTCCGCCACCGCGACACGTTTGCCGGGCTGCTGATGGCGCTGATCGGCGCCGGCGCCATCGTCGAGGGCCAGAGCTACGGCTTCGGCACCCTCGGCAACATCGGCTCCGGCTTCTTCCCGGTCATGCTCGGCGTCGGCTTGGTCGCCATGGGCGCGCTGATGGCGCTCGCCGGCGGCCGGGCCGACGGCGAGCACGCCGCCGCCACCCCGCCGGACTGGCGCGGCACGCTGGCCATCACCGCGGCGGTCGCGCTGTTCATCGCACTGGCCAACACCGCCGGCCTGGCGCCCGCGACTTTCGCCTGCGTCTTCGCCGGCGCCCTCGGCACCCGAACCACCACCTGGCGCGAAGCCGCACTCCTCGCCCTCGGCGTCACCGTGTTCGGCGTGCTGCTGTTCTCCTTGGGCCTCAAGGTGCAGTTCCCCATCATCCGCGGAGTGCTGCAGTGATCGAGACCGGGTTCCTGGGGCTGGTGCACGGCTTCTCGGTGGCGCTGCTGCCGCACAACCTGATGTGGTGCTTCATCGGGCGTCATGGTCGGCAACCTCGTCGGCGTGCTGCCCGGCATGGGCGTGCTGTCCACCATCTCCATCCTGCTGCCGCTGACCTTCTCCATGCACCCGGTCGGCGCCCTGCTGATGCTCGCCGGCATCTACTACGGCGCCCAGTACGGCGGCGCGATCTGCTCCATCCTGCTCAACCTGCCCTGCCACCCGCCGCACGCCGTCACCTGCCTCGACGGCTACCCGATGACCAAGGCCGGACGCGGCGGCGTGGCGTTGGGCATCACCATGCTGGCCGCCGTCATCGGCGCCGCCTTCGGCATCGTGCAGATGATCGTGCTGGCGCCGTTCATCGCCAACATCGCCTTCCAGTTCGGCCCGCAGGAGATCTGCAGCCTCATGCTGCTCGGCCTGCTGGCCGGCTCCACGCTCGCGAAGGGCTCGCCGGTCAAGGGCGTCGCCATGACCCTGCTCGGCATCCTGCTCAGCCTGGTCGGCACCGACGTCAACACCGGCAATGAACGCTTCACCTTCGGCCTCGTGCAGCTCTCCGACGGGGTCGAGCTCGTCGCCGTCTCGCTCGGCCTGTTCGGCATCGCCGAGTTCCTCAAAAGCGTCAACGCCGTCGCCCCGGTGGTGACCCGCTCGGTGCGGCTCGGCTTCCGCGACCTCCGCCCGCAACGCGACGACGTCCGGCGCGCCCTGCCGGCCATCTTCCGCGGCACCATCATCGGCAGCCTCTGCTCGCTGATCCCCGGCACCGGCCCGACCATCGCCTCCTTCATCGCCTACGCCACCGAGAAGAAGCTGTCCAAAACCCCGCACCAATTCGGCCGCGGCGCCATCGAAGGCGTCGCCAGCCCCGAAGCCTCAACCCACTCGGCCGTGCAAGGAGACTTTATTCCTACGATGAGCCTGGGCATCCCCGGCGACGCGGTCATGGCGCTGCTGCTCGGCGCCCTGATGATCCACGGCATCCAGCCCGGCCCGCGGCTGATCGTCGAGCAGCCCGACATCTTCTGGGGCCTGATCGCCAGTTTCTGGATCGGCAACCTCATCCTGGTCGTGCTGAACGTGCCGATGATCGGCCTCTGGGTGCGGCTGCTGAGCGTGCCCTACCGCTTCCTCTACCCGGCCGCGCTGTTCTTCGTCTGCATCGGCGTCTTCGCCGCCCGCAACGAGATGTTCGACGTCGGCGCCACCCTGCTGTTCGGCGCCGTCGGCTACGTCCTGCTGCAGCTCGGCTTCGAGCCCGCCCCGATCCTGCTCGGCTTCGTCCTCGGCCCCCGCCTGGAGGAAAACTTCCGCCGCGCCGTGCTGCTCTCCCGCGGCAGCCTGCAGACCTTCGTCGACCGGCCGATCAGCGCCGTGTTCGTGGCGATGAGCGCGGTGCTGATCCTGGCGCAGGTCTATGCCGCGCTTCGGCGGACCAAGCCGCCGGTGGTCGTGCCGGAGGGGGCGTTCGACTAGCGGTAAAGGCCAGGGGCTCTGCCCCTGACCCCAGTAAAGGCGGTGCCTTTACAATCCATGTATTAGCAGACGGATCAGCATTCTAGTCTTAAGATTGTCGAAATCGTTTGTTCCGTCTTTCGCGAACAAGTTTACGCTATAAATCCTCAGAGTGAAGCACAGGTTAACTGATTCCGTTTCTTCAAATCCACAGCGATCCTTCCCGGGCCTTGATCTCGGTTTTGGCCGAGTTGAATACAGTCCTTAAACGACTGATCATTCATCAACGCCTTAACGCTTCCTAGTCCAACCTTAGAGGTTGTTGGAGCGGTCTAAGGCCCGAGGCTTTGCCCCTGGACCCCAGTAAAGGCGGTGCCTTTATAATCCATTCGTTTAAGATGTTTGTTATCCTGGCAGAATGACGCGCAATCAATTGCGATCACACTGTTTACAGAGAGAAGCAAAGGCTAAGGGCAGTTATTGTCCTTCACCAGCCGTGTCTATGGATCAAGTACCCTGAGCAAACAAGCCACGCCAACATCATGAGGCCGGGCACGGTCATGATCAATCAAGCTCCGTGTCCGCTCGGGGGCCCTAGTCCAGTCGCGCCGCAGGCGCAATCCGGTTGTGTGTTGGATTGCAAAGGCCCCGCCTTTGCTGGGGTCGAGGGGCAAAGCCCCTCGCCTGACCGCCCGCACCCCAACGCATCATGCTCCGTCAAGAACGCCTGCTTATCCCCCGCCACCAATGCCAAACACCGCGCGAACTCGATCGCTCCGAACGGCCGCCCGAACACATGCGCGTGCACCGTCACGTCGAGGCACGCCGGACGCGGCGGTAACTCCGGCCAGCCCGACAGGATACGGGCGAGGGTGCGGGTAAACGCCTCCGGCTCGTTGCCATACCGCACGCTCAGCGGCATGTCGTTCACCTCCATCGTGAACGGCACCGCGGTAATCGGCCCGCTCGCGGTCTGCACAGTCCGCGGCAGGTCGTGATCGAAGAAGTCTGCATGCCAAGCCAGCCCCGCCGCCGCCAGCAGCTCGGTCGTGCGCGCCGACGGCGTGCAGCGCGGGCTGATCCAACCGCGTGGGCGTTGGCCGCAGGCGGCCTCCAGTGCGTCCACGCAGCGATCCAGGTCCGCCGCCTCCGCTGCCTCGTCCTGGGTCGCGGGGATGATCTCCTGTCCCCAGCCATGGGCCGCGATCGGATGCCCGGCGCGCACGATCGCCTGCATCAGCTCGGGGTAGCGCCCGGCGAGGATGCCGCTGACGTAGAACACCGCCCGCACCCCGGCGGCGTCCAGCACATCCAGCAGCCGCCACGCCCCCGCGTTCGGCCCGTACTCGGCCCAGGACCGCGCCTGCAGGTCGAGCACGCCCGGCTTCAGCACGTTGCCCATCGGCCCGACGCCGGGAGCCGCGCCGTCGCTCCAGCCTTCGAGCATGACGCTGACGGAGACGGCCAGGCTCTTGCCGGTGGGCCAATGGGCGGGCAGGGGCGGTTGCATGCGGGTGCGGTCCTTCGTGAAGCCGGCCGCCACCTTGCTGCCGGTCGGGGCTTTATGTGAAGCTGGCCGCGGCGGGCGCGCGATCCGCATTCGGGGGAACGCAATGATTTCGAAGCGACTGCTGCTGACTGGTTCGGCTGTCACGATGCTCGCGCCGGCCTTCGGCGCACGGGCGCAAGCCGGGGAGGCGGTCAAGATCGGCGCCATCTACCCGCTGACCGGCGGCACCGCCTCGGCCGGCACCGCGCTGCGCGACGCGGTCGAGATCGGCGCCGAGATCGTCAACAACCCGCACCCCGAACTCGCCGCCCTGCCACTGGCCGCGACGTCCGGCCTGCCGGGCCTGGGCGGCCGCAAGGTGGAACCGGTATTCGCCGACCACCAAGGCAACCCGGCCACCGCGCAGAACCAGGCGCTCCGCCTCATCACCCAGGACAAGGTTGTCGCCATGGTCGGCGCCTACCAGTCCAGCGCCACCCTGACCGCCAGCGCGGTGGCCGAGCGCTACGGCATCCCCTACGTCGCCGGCGAGGCGAGCGCCCCGAGCCTCACCGTACGCGGCTTCAAGTGGTTCTTCCGCCCGACCCCGATCGGCACCGATTTCGGCGCCGCCTACGCCGACTTCCTGTCCGGCCTCGCCGCCAAGGGACGCACGGTGAAGTCCGTCGCCATGGTCAACGAGAACACCGAATACGGCACCTCCACCGGCGACGCCATCAGCAAGGCGCTCGACGCCAAGGGCCTCAAGCCCGCGCTGCGCATCGCCTACTCCGCCAATAGCAGCGACGTCAGCGCGCAGGTGCTGCAGCTGAAGCAGGCCAACCCCGACGTCGTCATCTTCGTCAGCTACACGTCCGACTCGATCCTGTTCATGAAAACCATGAAGTCGCTCGACTGGAAGCCGCCGGTGCTGATCGGCGACGATAGCGGCTTCTCCGACACTGCCTTCATCGCCGCCGTCGGCGACCTCGCCGAGGGCGCCGTCAACCGCAGCTCCTACGACATCGGCAAGCCCGGCACCGTTCCGTTCCTGGTCAACGAGATCTACAAGAAGAAGGCCGGCCACGACCTCGACGACACCAGCGCCCGCGGCCTGCAAGGCTTCCTCGTGCTGTGCGAAGCGATCAACCGGGCCGCCTCCACCGAGCCTGCCAAGATCCAGGCCGCTCTCCGCGCCACCGACCTCAAGGCCGACCAGCTGATGATCGGCTACGACGGCGTCAAGTTCGCCGAGGACGGCCAGAACGAGCGCGCCGCCACCTTGCTGGTCCAGCTCCGCCACCGCGCCTACGTCCCGGTCTGGCCCGACAAGTCGGCCGTGAGCCCGGCCGAGCTGCCATTCAAGGGCTGGGGCCCATAAGCGTCACGCCTTGATCCTCCTGCAGGTGATCGTCAGCGGGCTGCTGATGGGGGCGGTGTATGCGCTGTTCTCGTCCGGCCTGACGCTGATCTGGGGCATGATGAACGTCGTCAACTTCGCCCACGGCGACTTCGTCATGCTGGGCATGTACGTCGCCTTCTTCACCTACACCTTGCTGGGTCTCGGCCCGCTGGCATCGGTGCCGCTGGCCGCACTCGGTTTGGCCGCCGTCGGCGTCCTCGTCTACTTCGGCCTGATCCGCCACGTGATGCGCGGGCCGATGCTCGGCCAGATCCTCTCGACCTTCGGCCTCGCTCTGCTGCTGCGCTACGGCGCCTTCTGGGCGTTCAGCTCCAACTTCGTCACCCTGCCGGACACCCTGGTCGGCGGCACCTTCGCGCTCGGCGGG
Organism: uncultured Alphaproteobacteria bacterium; assembly: GCA_963792675.1. Lineage (GTDB taxonomy): Bacteria > Pseudomonadota > Alphaproteobacteria > Acetobacterales > Acetobacteraceae > JBBROS01. Next base: position 359,303 of record CAWBWT010000002.1, on the reverse strand, counting down.
TTGCGCATCGAGGCGGCCCGCCTGCTCGCCGGCGCCGTTGCCTTGCTGCTGACCCTGGGCATGCACCTCATGCTGACCCGCACCATGCTCGGCAGCCGCCTGCTCGCCGTGTCCGAGGACCGCTCGGCGGCGATGCTCGTTGGCATCCGTCCGGAACCGATGCAGGCGCTTGCCTGGGCCCTGGCCGGCGCCAGCACCGGCATTGCCGGCGCCTTGATCGCGCTGTTCTTCTACATCGCACCCACCGTGGGCGAGGCGCTGACCCTGATCGCCTTCATCACGGTCTGCCTCGGCGGCTTCGGCAGCGTGCCCGGAGCGCTGATCGCCGGCCTGCTGATCGGCGTCATCCAGGCGCTGTCCGCCTTCTGGGCCGGCGCCGCCTATCAGGACGTGGTGATCTACGCCCTGTTCCTCGGGCTGCTCTGGGTGCGCCCGCAGGGCCTGCTGGGCCGGGCATGAGACAGCTCCTGGCCTACGCGGCGCTGCTGCTCGCCTTGGCGCTCCTGCCCCTCGGGCTGCAGGACGTGTTCTTCCAGCGGGTCGCCGCTCTCGTGCTGCTCGGCGCCATCTCCGCCTCCGCCTGGAACCTGATCGGCGGCTTCGCCGGCCAGGTCTCGGTCGGCCACGCCGTCTACTTCGGCGCCGGCGCCTACGCCGCCCTGGTGGCGTTCAACCGCTTCGGCTGGCCGCCCATCGCCGGCGCCCCGATCGGCATCGCCGCCAGCCTGCTGCTCGCCACCGTCATCGGCCTGCCCACCTTCCGCCTCAGCGGCCACTACTTCTCCATGGCCACCATCGCCGCCGCCGAGCTGGTCCGCCTGCTCGTGACCAACTGGGAGCTCCTCGGCGCCGCCGTCGGCCTGATGGGCCCGGCCGTCCCGCGCAGCCTCGCCGACCTGCAGTTCATCGACCCCCGCACCTACTACTGGATCTTCCTCGGCGTGCTCGCCGTGCTGCTGGCGCTCACCTGGTGGATGCAGCGCAGCCGCATGGGCTACTACCTGCGCGCCATCAACGGCAGCGAGCGCGCCGCCCGCAGCCTCGGCGTCCCCGTGCGCCGCTACAAGCTGTGGGCGCTGCTCGGCTCCGCCGCCTTCACCTCGCTCGCCGGCACCCTCTACGCCGTCATGGTGGGCTTCGCCGACCCCGACAGCGTGCTGGGCGTGCTGGTCTCGGTGAAGATGGTCATCATCGCCGCCCTCGGCGGCGCCGGCACCCTGCTCGGCCCGCTGCTCGGCGCCGCCATCCTGATCCCGCTCGAGGAAGCCACCAACGCCCGCTTCGGCGGCGCCGGCACCGGCATCACCTACGTCGTCTATGGCGGCGTCATCCTGCTGATCGCCCGCTTCCGCCCCGGCGGCCTGGCCGAGCTCTGGCACCTGCTGATCCGCCGCGTGCGCCGTGCTGCTTGAGGCCCGCGGCATCGTCAAGGCGTTCGGTGCCTTCCGGGCCGTGGACGGCGCCGACCTCGCCATCGCCGCAGGCGACATCGTCGGCCTGATCGGCCCCAACGGCGCCGGCAAGAGCACTTTCTTCAACACCCTGTCCGGCGACACCACCCCCTCCGCCGGCACCATCGCCTTCGACGGCCACGACGTCACCCGCGCCAGCCCCGAGGCGCATGCCCGGCTCGGCATCGCCCGCAGCTTTCAGGTCCCGGTGACGTTCGAGGACATGTCGGTCGCCGAGAACGTGCTCGTTGGCGCCTTCCTGCGCCACCCCGGCCGCGCCGCCGCCGAAGCCGCCGCCGCCGAGGTGCTCGACTTCACCGGCCTCGCTCCGCTAGCCGGCAGCCCCGCCCGCAGCCTCGGCACCCCCGGCCGCAAGCGGCTAGAGATCGCCCGCGCGCTCGCCACCGGCCCGCGCCTGCTGCTGCTGGACGAAGCCCTGGCCGGCCTCACCCCGGTCGAAATCCGCGCCGCCATCGAGCTCGTCCGCCGCATCCATGCCCGCGGCATCACCCTCGTGATCGTCGAGCACATCATGGAGGTGATCCTGACACTGGCCCACCGCGCGGTGGTGTTCCATCAGGGCCGGGTCATCGCCTCCGGGCCGCCGCGCGACGTCGTCCAGGACTCGGCCGTCATCTCCGCCTATTTGGGCCGCAGCATGAGCCGCAAGGCCGCGCCATGACATCCGCGCTCACGGTGCAGAACCTCATGGTGCGCTACGGCGACTTGGTCGGCGTCGCCGACGTCTCGCTCGAGGTGCCGGACGGCGGCGTCGTCGCGCTGATCGGCTCCAACGGCGCCGGCAAGACCACCACCCTGAACGCGATCGCCGGCCTGGTGCCGGTCGCCGCGGGCCGCATCACGGCCCACGGCGCCGACCTCACCGGGCAGCCGGCCTACGCCGTCGTCCGTCGCGGCGTCGCCCTGTCGCCCGAGGGCTGGCGGCTGTTCGTCGGCCAGACCGTCGAGCAGAACCTCCGCCTCGGCGCCACCGCGCTCCGCGACCGCTCCCGCCTCCCATCCGTGCTGGAGCGGGTGTTCACCCTGTTCCCCCGCCTCGCCGAACGCCGCCGGCAGCGCGCCGGAACCCTGTCCGGCGGCGAGCGGCAGATGCTGGCGATGGGCCGGGCGATGATGTCCGACCCGAAGCTGCTGCTGCTCGACGAGCCAAGCCTCGGCCTCGCCCCCGCCGTGGTCGAGACCATGTACGAGACACTGGCCCGCCTGCACGCGGACGGCCTGACGCTGCTGCTGGCCGAGCAATCCGTGGAACTCGCGCTCGAGATCGCGCAGCACGCCTACGTGCTGCAGACCGGCCGCACCGTGCTCGACGGCCCGGCCGCCCAGCTCGCCGCCGACCCCGAGGTGCAGCGGATCTACCTCGGGCTGTAGGGCAGGGCAGGAAAGTCGCCTAGCAATCAACGATGTTTCACGTGAAACAAGGGCCGACTAAGCCTGCGGCAGCCGGATCACGAAACGCGCGCCCACGATATTGCCTGTGGCATCGCTGCGGTTCTCCGCCGCGATACGGCCCTTCAGCGCCTCCACGATCTGACGGCTGATCGACAGCCCCAGGCCGGAGTGCTTGCCGAACGCCTCGCCGGCCGGCCGCTCCGAATAGAACCGGTCGAAGATGTGCTCGAGCTTGGCCGGCGGAATGCCCGGCCCCTCGTCATCCACCGCAATCTCGATATACGGCGCCGCCTCGCGCGCCCGCAGCACGATCCGTCCATCCCGCGGCGAGAAACTCCGCGCATTGCCGATCAGATTGCGCAGCACCTGCACCAGCCGCCGCTCCACCGCCGCCACCACCAGCGGCCCACCCGGCAGATCGAGCGTCATCACCGGATCACCCGCCACCCGGGTCGCATCGTCGATCTCCGCCAGCGTCTGCAGGATCGGCGTTACGTCCACGCTTTCGGTCGCCGTCCGCGACAGCTCCGCATCCACCCGGCTCGCGTCGCTGATGTCGGAAATCAGCCGGTCCAGCCGGATCACATCGTCGCCGATGATCGCGAGCAGGCGCCGCTGCTGGTCGGGATCCTCGATCCGACGCAGCGTCTCGATCGCGCTGCGAATCGAGCTCAGCGGGTTCTTGATCTCGTGCGCCACATCGGCCGCGAACCGCTCGGTCGCGTCCATCCGCGCCCACAGCGCCGTCGAGCTGGACCGCAACGCGAATGCGAGCTCTCCCACCTCGTCGTTGCGCCGCATCAGCACGTCTGGCACCGTGCCGCTGCGCCCTTGCCCCTCGCGCATCGCATGCGCCGCCCGCGCCAGCCGCAAGATCGGCCGCGCAATCGTCAGCGACAGGTACCAGGACAGCGCAACCGTCAGCACCAACGCCAGCGCGAACAGGCCCAGGATGCTCATCCGCACCGTGAACAGGCTGTTGTCCACCTCTCGTGCCTCACGCGTCACGAGCACGATCCCGACCGTATGCCGGTTGCGCTGCACCGGCTCGGCGACCGTCACCAGCAGTAGGTTGTCCGGGGTGCGCCTGATATAGGGCGGCATCTCCCGCCCCTTATCCGACCCGGCGATCCGCAGCTCCTCCTTTACGTCCGGCTGCCACTCGACGCCGCCGTCCGCCGGGCTCAGCTCGACCACCGGCCCGCTGCCCCGGTGCGGCAGGATCGCCAGCAGCTTGTCGTATGCCGCGCCGATGATGCCCACGAACCGCCCGCGATCCACGGCCGGCGGCAGCGGCGTCGTCACGATAGCGCCACCCGTGCCCTCGCGCACCCGGCTGTCGGCGATCAGTTGCCCGTCCGGCGCATAAAGCCGCGCCTGTGCGTTGGGCGTCGGTTCCGTCAGCCGGCGCAGCAGCGACCGCGCCGTATCGACCTGCAGCACCGGGTTCTCCGGATCGGCCTCCCGCACCGCGCTCTCACCCAGGGCCCCGGCGTAGATTCGCGCCTGCTCGCGCAGCGCCTGCACCTCGGCCTCTAGCAACCCGTTCTGATACTGATCGAGGTAGAGCAGCGCCGCCACCAGCAACGCGAGCGGGAGCGCGTTAACCAGCAGGATGCGGCGCAGCAGCGGCGACACGAACCGGTCGCGCAGCTCGCGCGCCGGCGCCTCCGGCTGCAGCCGCGGCAGCACCCCGCTATCGGGCATGCGCCACTCCACACTCGGTGCCCGGAACCGAGTAACGCCCGGCCCCGGCAGCAACGGATGGGCGCGGGTGACGCTCATTGCTCTTTGTAACGGTAACCGATGCCATACAGCGTCTCGATGTGGTCGAAGCTGTCGTCCGTCGTCCGGAACTTCTTCCGCACCCGCTTAATGTGGCTGTCGATGGTGCGGTCGTCCACGTAGATGTTTTCACCATAGGCGGCGTCGATCAGTTGGTCCCGCGACTTCACCATGCCGGGCCGCGCCGCCAGCGCCTTGACCAGCAGGAACTCGGTCACCGTGAGCTGGATGTCGCCGCCCTTCCACAAGCACTGATGCTTGGTGTCGTCGAGCTGCAGGTCGCCGCGCACCATCAGCCCGCCCGGTGCCGCGCCCGACCCCTCCAGCCGCCCCGCCTCGTTGCGCCGCAGCAGCGCCCGAATGCGCTCGATCAGCAGCCGCTGGCTGAACGGCTTGGTGATGTAGTCGTCCGCGCCCAGCCGCAGACCCATCAGCTCGTCCAGTTCCTCGTCCTTGCTGGTGAGGAAGATGACGGGCAGCGCACTGCGCGCCCGCAGCCGTTGCAGCAGCTCCATCCCGTCCATCCGCGGCATCTTGATATCCAGCACCGCAAGATCCACCGGCTTGCTGGTGATGCCCTGCAGCGCGCTTTCGCCGTCCGTATAGGTGCGCACGACGAAGCCTTCCGCCTCCAGCGTCATCGACACCGACGTCAGGATGTTGCGGTCGTCGTCGACCAGCGCGATCGTTTGCTTCATTGTTCGGATCCTTGCAGCCTTCCGTGCGCGGGCACGTTTCACCACTGAATTGTGGCGGAATACCGGAATGAACAGCCAAACCGAGCCCGAGACGCAAGACAGCCCGGCTTGGGCCGCGCGCAAGCTGCTGCGTGCCGCCCGCGCCGGCACCCTGGCCACCAGCATCGACGGCCAGCCCTTCGCCTCGCTGGTGACCCCAGCCACGGCGCCGGACGGCAGCATCCTGCTGCTGCTGTCCGACCTGTCGGAGCACACGCGGCACCTGCGCGCCGACGGCCGCTGCGCCGTCATGGTGCAAGGCGCGGCCGACGGCCCGAACGCGCAGACCGCGCCCCGCGTCACCGTCACCGGGCTGGCCGCGATTGAGCCGGACTGGCGCCCGCGCTGGGTCACGATCCACCCCTACGCCGCCTTCTACGCCGGGTTCGGCGACTTTCATCTGTGGCGCATCCAGCCGGGCGGCGGCCTGTTCGTCGGCGGCTTCGCCCGCGCACACCGCCTGCGCCGGGCCGATCTCGTGGTGGACGCCCCCGAAGTCGCGGCCGCCGAACCGCACATCGTCGCCCAATGCAATGACGACCGCGCCGCCGCCCTCGACGCCATCGCCGCCATGCACGGCGAGGCGGGCAGCGGCTGGCGCATGGTCGCCTGCGACACGGACGGCTTCGACCTCGCGTTGGATGATGTCGTGCGCCGCATCCCCTGGCCGGCGCCGCTCGACGGGCCCGGCGCGATCCGCGCGGCAATGGTTGAATTGACTCGCGTGGCCGAAGCATCTCAACGATCGTGACCGATGCTGGACGGGCTCGCTCTCGTCCTGCCGCGTTGAAGGTCGATACGGCCGCCTGTAAGAAAGACTAAGGGAGAACGTCAATGAGTCCGCACCAGGAAGCCGCCAACGCCGCAGCCATGTCCGCCGTCAAGGGCTCCGGCGTGATGCCGGGCGGGGCGGTGCATGCCAACCTCCAAGCGGCCGCTCTGATCTCGCACGCGCTCCGCCGTGGCGAGGGCCGGCTGGCCGCCGATGGCGGCCTGATCGTCGAGACCGGCGTCCACACCGGCCGCTCGGTGCAGGACAAGTTCACCGTAGACGACCCGGAAATCACCGCCGACGTATGGTGGCGCATGGGCAACCAGAAGCTGCCGCCCGCCAGCTTCGAAATCCTGAAAGCGCGCGTTCAGGCCTACCTGCAGGACCGTGAGCTGTTCACCCAGGACCTCTATGCCGGCGCCGACCCGGCGCACCGCATCAAGGTCCGCCTCGTCAGCAGCGAAGCCTGGCAGACGTTGTTCGCCCGCAACATGTTCATCCGCCCCGCCGAGCCCGAACTCGATGGCTTCGAGCCCGACTACGTCATCCTGCACGCGCCGAAGTTCCAGGCCGACCCGGCCATTGACGGCGTCCGCTCGTCCACCGCCATCGCCGTCTCCTTCACCCAGAAGCTGATCGTCGTCGCCGGCAGCGAGTACGGCGGCGAAATCAAGAAGTCGATCTTCGGCGTGATGAATTGGAAGCTGCCGGCCGAAGGCGTGCTGCCGATGCACTGCAGCGCGAACGTTGGCCGCGAGCACGGCGACGTCGCCCTGTTCTTCGGCCTGTCCGGCACCGGCAAGACCACCCTCAGCAGCGACCCGAAGCGCCCGCTGATCGGCGACGACGAGCACGGCTGGAGCCCCAACGGCGTGTTCAACTTCGAAGGCGGCTGCTACGCCAAGGTCATCCACCTCAGCGCCGAGGCCGAGCCGGAAATCTACGCCGCCACTCATCGTTTCGGAACCGTTCTGGAAAACGTGATTGCCGACCAGCATGGCAACCTTGACCTCTCCGATGGGCGCCTGACGGAGAACACCCGCTCCTGCTACCCGATCGAGTTCATCCCCAACTGCGACCGCTCGGGCCGCGCCGGACAGCCGAAGAACGTCGTCATGCTGACCGCCGACGCCTTCGGTGTGCTTCCGCCCATCAGCAAGCTGTCCGATGCGCAGGCGATGTACCACTTCATGTCCGGCTACACCGCCAAGGTCGCCGGCACCGAGAAGGGCATGGGCAACGAGCCGCAGGCCACCTTCAGCACCTGCTTCGGCGCCCCGTTCATCCCGCGCCGCCCGCAGGTCTACGGCCGCATGCTGGCCGACCTCATCAAGCAGCACGGCGCCGATTGCTGGCTCGTCAACACCGGCTGGACCGGCGGTGCGTTCGGCACCGGCCAGCGCATGAGCATCCAGCACACCCGCGCCTTGCTCGCCGCCGTGCTCGACGGCTCGCTCCGCGACGCCCGCTATGTGCGCGACCCGTTCTTCGGCCTGATGATGCCGCAGGACGTGCCCGGCATCCCCAACGACGTGCTCGACCCGCGCCAGTCCTGGCCCGACAAGGGCGCCTACGACGCCGCGGCTCGGGACCTCGTGGCGCGCTTCGAGAAGAACTTCGCCACCTTCGCCGAGGACGCCAGCGAGGACGTCAAGGCGGTGGCGATCAAGGCGGCCGCGTAGGCGGTAAGGTTGGGGTCGGCGGCCCCCGACTACGCAATAAGGTTGGGGCCGGCGGCCCCAAACCCGCACAACTTAGCCTTGCGGGCGGCGTTGCTCCGCTATGAGTTACGCCGATCCCGACTACTTCGAGAAGCTCTATCAGCGCGACGCCGATCCGTGGCGCTTCGCATCCAGCGACTACGAACGGCAGAAATACGCGGCGACGATCGCCGCCTTGCCGGTGCGCCGTTTCCGGAGCTGTTTCGAAGTCGGCTGCAGCATCGGCGTGTTCACCCGGCAGTTGGCCGCGCAATGCGACGCGCTGCTCGGCGTCGACGTGTCGGACACGGCCTTGGAGCAGGCGAGGGTGCGTTGCGCCGACCTCCCATCCGTCCAACTCGAGCACATGGCTGTCCCCGACGCCTGGCCGTCCGGTCGGTTCGACCTGATCGTGTTCTCCGAAGTGCTCTACTACCTCGGGATCGACGGCATCCACGCCGCCGCCCGTAAGACGCTCGACTGCTTGGAGCCCGGCGGCACCGTCGTTCTGGTCAACTGGCACGGTCTCACCGACGGCGCCTGTACCGGCGACCAAGCCGCCGACCTGTTCACCGCCGACGTCGCCGCGACCTTGCGCGTCACCCAATCCGACCGCGCCGAGAAGTATCGCATCGACGTCCTAACCTAATCGGATGCGGGTCCGGGGCCGCCGGCCCCGGCGAGGTCCAGGAGCAGCGCTCCTGGCGAGAGCGGTTCCACTCGGAGTGGAGTCGCTCTCGCTCGTCGTTTCGCGCGGCTACTCGCCACGGGCGAAGCCGCTCTACGAGGCCTTATTTGGATCCGAGCACTGCACCCCGGTCCGCGTCACCAGTCCCTTGCCCGCGCGCAGCTCCTCTGCCGTACAAGCTCGCGCGTGCCCCCAGCCCTTGCCCGCCATGCAGGCGTTCATCCCGTCGCCGATCCGGCTCCACCGCGTCACCGGCCCGCCGAACCAGGACAGGCCGCGCTTGGCGTTGTTCTTGTCCACTGCATCGGGCACCGAGGCTTGACACGCATCGAGGTCGGCCCGGTATGTCGGGGCATCGGTCGCGGTCCCGGCGGGCGGCGAATAGCCGCAGGCGCCGACGCCGGCCGCAACAACGAGGATCGTCCAACGCATGCCCGCCATCCAACCCGTCCCGCCCTCCCTGTCAAGGCGGCTCGACACCGCGCTCGCACTCGCCGCCGAAGCCGGCCGTCTCGCCATGCGCATGCGCCCGCCCTCCGGCGCCGCGCAAGCCAGCTTGAAGGCGCCGCAGGACTGGCTGACCGAGGCCGACGGCGCCGTCGAGCGCTTCCTGTCCGACGCCCTGCTGCAAGCTTTCCCCGAGGACGGCTTCCAGGGCGAGGAGGGCGGCGAGGCCCGGCCCGGCCCCCTACGCTGGGTCGTGGACCCCATCGATGGCACCAGCAACTTCGCCCGCGGCGGCTCCCGCTGGTGCGTCTCGCTCGGCCTGCTCGACGGTGACTCGGCCGTGCTCGGCGTCTTGGAAGCGCCGGCCCTGCGCGAAACCTACGCCGCGGCCCAGGGCGGCGGCGCGACCTTGAACGGCGCGCCGATCCGCGCCGCCGCCACCGCCGAGCTGACCCGCGCCATCGTCGAATGCGGCTGGTCGCCCCGCGTGCCCAACGACGTCTACGGCGCCCTGTGCGGCCGCGTGCTGCAGGCCGGCGCCATGTTCCGTTCCGGCGGCTCCGGCGCCATGGGCCTGGCCGAAGTCGCCGCCGGCCAGTTGGACGCCTATCTCGAGCGCCACATCAACCTGTGGGACTGCTGCGCCGCCCTCGCCATCCTGGCCGAGGCCGGCGCCCATGTGAGCGACTTCCTGCCCGCTGGCCTGGTTGGCGGCGCACCCATCCTGGCCTGCGCCCCGGCGTTGGCCCGGCAGCTCGAGGCCCTGATGGCCACCGATGGTCTGAAGCCCGCCCCAACGGTGTGACCTCGGGCGTGACGCCGGCCCGCCGGCTGACGATCGCCCTCGGCGTCACCCAGTTGGTGACCTGGGGGCTGACCTACTACGTGCCCTCGGTGATGACGGCGCCGGTCGCCGCCGGGCTCGGCGCCAGCACCGCAACCGTGCTGGGCGGCTTCTCGCTCGCCTTGCTCGTCACGGGCATTGCCTCGCCCTGGGCCTGCCGCCGCATCGACCGCGCTGGCGGACGCACGGTGATGGCCGCCGGCACGCTGCTGCAGGCGCTGGGGCTCGCCATCATGGCGGCCAGCCCGGGCATGCTGGTGTGGTACGCCGGCTGGGCGGTCACCGGGCTCGGCATGGCCGGCGGCCTCTACGACGCGGCCTTCGCCACCGCCGGCCGCGCGCTCGGCGCCGCCGCCCGCCCGGCCATCACCGGCATCACCCTGATCGGCGGCTTTGCCAGTTCGATGGGCTGGCCGCTCGGCGCCTGGCTGGTGCCGCTGCTCGGCTGGCGCGCCACCCTGCTGACCTACGCCGCCATCCTGCTGCTGGTGAACCTGCCGGCAATCGCCCTGCTGCCCCACGGCGTGCCGGCCGCCGCCCCGGCGCCCTCCGCCGACGACCCGGCGCCGCTCGGCGGCCGCGCCCTGTTCGCCTGCATCGCCGCCTTCTTCACCCTGCGCGCCGCAATCACCACCGTCATCTCCGTCAGCGCCCCGGCCCTGCTCGTGGGCCTCGGCCTCGGCACCGGCGCCGCCATCCTCCTGGTCTCGCTGATCGGCCCGGCTCAGGTGGGGATGCGCGTGATCCAGGCCGCGATGGGCCAGCGCTGGAGCCCGGTGGTCATTGCCTGGATCGGCGCGGCGCTGCTCCCCGTCGTAGCCTTCCCGCTGGCCCTGTCCGCCGGCCACGCCGGGCTCCCCGCCTTCGCCCTGCTATTCGTCATCGGCTACGGCGCCAGCAACGGCATCCTGACCATCGCCCGCGGCACGCTGCCGCTCCATCTGTTCGGCCCCGCCGGCTACGCGACCCGCATCGGCCAGCTCGCTTTGCCGGTGATCCTGGCCCAGGCAGCCGCCCCGCTGCTATCGGCGCCGCTAATCGGCGGCGGGTCGGCCGCCCGCATGTTCGTGATCCTCGGGGCGGCATCGCTGCTGGCGTCGGCCGGGCTGCTGCCCTTGTTGGCCTCAAACCGTCGTCGCTAGTTCTGCATCCCCCAGCGCCGCACCGTCCGCCGCTCCAGCGTCCGGAACACGATGTTCTCCACCGCCAACCCGATCAGGATCACCGAGAACAGCCCGGCGAACACGCTCGGGATCTCCAGCTGGTTCTTGTTCTCGAAAATGAACCACCCCAGCCCGCCCGCCCCCGACGCCACCCCGAACACCAGCTCGGCCGCGATCAGCGTGCGCCAGGCGAACGCCCAGCCCACCTTCAGCCCCGTCAGGATCGACGGAAACGCCGCCGGGATCAGGATCGCCTTCACATACCGGAACCCGCGCAAATCGTAGTTCCGCCCCACCATCCGCAACGTCGTCGACACGCCCAGGAACCCCGCGTGCATGTTCAACGCCACCACCCAAAGCACCGAATGGATCAGCACGAACACCAAGCTGCCATTGCCCAACCCGAACCACAGCAACGCCAGCGGCAGCAACGCGATCGCCGGCAGCGGGTTGAACATGCTCGTCAGCGTCTCCAGCAGGTCGTTGCCGATCCGCGTGTTGATCGCCGCCACCGACAGGATCGTCGCGAGGCTCGACCCCGATCGCATACCCCATCAGCAAGACCTTGACCGACGACCACGCCCGGTTCGGCAGCACCCCGTTGACGATATTGGCCCAGAACGCCCGCATCGTATCGCTGAAGGTCGGGAACAGCAGGTCGTTGTCGAGATACGTGGAATAGGCCTGCCACACCGCGCACAGCGCAACGATCAGCACGATCTTGCGCACCCACCCGTGGTTCCACACCCGCTGCCAGGCGGGGATCGGCCGCGACGCCGCGTCGGCGCCGCTGAACGCGACCACCTCGTGCTCGACATAAGGCGGCCGCCGCACCGGCGCCGCCTGGCTCGATAGGCTCATGCGAACAGCAAATCGTGAATGCGCCGCTCGAGCCCGACCTGCTGCTCGCCGTCGGCGGTGTCGCGCGGCAGGCTGTCCATCTCGGCCCGCACCTGCCCGGGATGCGGGCTCAGCAGCAAAATCCGGTTCCCCACCTTGATCGCCTCGTTGATGCTGTGCGTGACGAACAGCACGGTGAACTGCGTCTCGTCCCACAACCGCAGCAGCTCGTCCTGCATGGTCCGCCGGGTCAGCGCATCGAGTGCGGCGAACGGCTCGTCCATGAGTAAGATTTGCGGCTCCATCGCCATCCCCCGCGCGATCGCCACCCGCTGCTTCATGCCGCCCGACAGGGTGTGCGGATAGGCGTCGCCGAACCGGTTCAGCCCCACCTTGTCGATGTAGTAATCCGCCCGCTCCCGCGCCCGCGCCCGCGGCAGCCGCTTGGTCGCCAGCAGCGGGAACATGATATTGTCTCGCACGCTCTTCCACGGCAGCAGCTGGTCGAACTCCTGGAACACCATCATCCGGTCCGGCCCCGGCCCGTGGATCGCCCGCCCGCGCAGGTGAAACTCGCCCTCCACCGGATCGAGGTATCCCGCCACCGCCTTCAGCAGCGACGACTTCCCGCACCCCGATGGCCCCAGCAGCACGAACCGGTCCCCGGGGAACACCTGGAAGCTGACCCGGTGCGTCGCAGTGACGATCCGCTCGCTGGTGCGGTACTGCAGCGTGACGCCGCGTACGTCCAGCAACGGCTCGTCCAATGCAGTCACGGAAACGGACTGATCCATTTCGCTCCCAAGATATCGTTGCGGTTGATTGCCGACAACCTGCCCGTTTCTGTCCCCCGCCGCCAGTGCGGATTGCCGAAGCTTACGCGCCCGCCAATATTTTGGCGTTGATCCCGACCCGATTCTCGGCACACTGCCCCCACCTGGCTCGCCCGGAAGCGCAGCACGCGCCATGGCGGCTGGGGAGGGGAGGACAATCCATGAGCAAAAGCGTTCAGCGTATGCGATGGGGGATCGCGCTGTTGGCGGCATGGCCGCTGGCAGGGGCAACGGCCGCCGATCTCAAGCACTACGAATCCGACAAGCCCTCGTTCTGGGCCCATCCGCCGGCCGACTGGTTCCTCGGCGACGAGACCGAGCAGCAGAAGGGCCTCGCCCCGCCCACCGGCCCCGCCACCCCGGCGACGCTGAACGAGCTGCAGGACAACCTCAAGAAGATCAAGCTCCCGGCCGGCTTCAAGATCGAGGTCTACGCGAGCGGCATCCCCGAAGCCCGCCAGATGGCTTGGGGCGACGACGGCACCCTCTACGTCGGCTCCTACAACGCCACCAACGTCTATGCCGTCACCGACAAGGACGGCAAGCACACCGTCAAGACCATCCTCAAGGGCCTCAACATGCCCACCGGGATCGCCTACCAGAACGGCGCCCTCTACGTCGTCGCCATCGACAAGCTGATGCGCTACGACCACCCGGAAGCCAACCTCGACAAGATGCCCGAGCCCACGGTCGTCTACGACGACATGCCGTCCTACGTGGCGCACGGCTGGAAATACATCGCCGTCGGCAAGGAAGGCGAGATGTACTTGCCGTTCGGACCGCCCTTCAACGTCGGCATCCCACCCACCAGCGTGTCGCAGGTCCGCCGCGTCGATCCCAAAACGGGCCTCGCCGAAATCGTCGCCCTCGGCGTCCGCAACAGCGTCGGCGGCGACGTCGACCCCCGCACCGGCGACTACTGGTTCACCGAGAACGCCCGCGACTGGATGAGCGACGACCTGCCGTCCGACAAGCTCAACCACATCACCAAGATCGGCGAGCATTTCGGCTACCCGTACTGCCACCAGGGTGACACGCCCGATCCGAAATTCGCCCGCGGCCACAAATGCTCCGAGTTCACGCCGCCGGTGGTGAACCTCGGCGCGCACGTGGCGCCGCTCGGGATGAAGTTCTACACCGGCAGCATGTTCCCGGCCGACTACAAGAACAACATCCTCATCGCCGAGCACGGCTCCTGGAACCGCCACAAGTACCAGGGCGGCCGCATCATGCGGGTCACAGTCGACCCCGATGGCAAGAACGCCAAGCAGGAAGTCTTCGCCGAGGGCTGGATCACCGGCAACCAGGAATACTCCGGCCGCCCCGACGACATCATCGTCGCCAAGGACGGCTCAATCCTGGTCGCCGACGATTGGGCCGGTGCGGTCTACCGCATCAGCTACTCCAAGTGAGTGAAGGTCGGCGGACGATGGCGGGCCACGTCGCCCGCCGACCGGCTTCCCGGTTCTGGCCGCTGCACGCGGCCCTCATCGGCGCCCTGCTGCTGCCGCTCGCCCCGGCCGAGGGCGCGACCGGCGACGTCGCGGCCGGCCAGGCGCGGGCCGAAACATGCCTCGCCTGCCATGGCGCCCAAGGCGTGTCGCAAATGCCCGGCGTGCCATCGCTCGCCGGGCAGACCGACTCCTTCCTGCAATGGCAGCTCGTCTTCTTCCGCTCCGGCCGCCGCAAGAACGAGCTCATGAGCCCGATGGCCGCCGAACTGTCCGACGAGGACGTCCGCAACCTCGGCGCCTATTTCGCCAGCCTGCCCAAGTCCGCCACCCCGCCGGTCGAGCAGCCCGACGACGCCCTGCGCACCAAAGGCCAGGAGATCGCCGACCAGCATCACTGCGCCAACTGCCACATGGACAATTTCCTCGGCAAAGGCGCCGCCGCCAGCGTGGCCCGGCAGCGCGAGGACTACCTCGTCAAAGCCCTCGCCGACTACCGCTCCTCCGCCCGCCCCAGCACCGGCGTCGCCGCCATGACCGAGGCCGCCTCCGGCCTCTCCGACGACGACATCAAGGCCCTGGCCCACTACCTCGGCTCACTCTGAAACCCGGCCTGTCGAGGGGGAGCCGTTCAAGGTTCCATCTGTCCGCCTTCGGGCAGATGGAATAACGGCGCAGGGGAGCCCTGGCCTTCGTTTAAGGAATCTTTATGCGATTTGTTGTCGTCGCCCTACTCGCCCTGACCACCCCCGCCCTGATCGAAAATGCCCAGGCCGCCCCGCCGGACCACACCGACGCGTTCGAGCGCGCCTACGCGACCTCGTTCTACGCCTTCGACGCCTGCGGCGACGGCGTCGCCGGCCGCATCTACCGCCAGGCCCTCACCGCCCGGCTCGGCCAATGCCCCTTCAGCGACGCCGCCAAGACCCGCTTCCGCGAGCGTGCCACCATGCAGCGGCGCAAGGCCTCCGGCGCCATCAACGCCATGATCGAGCAGCACGGCGGCGTACCCAACCGGCTCGACGGCATGACCCAGACCTGCCACGAGCAGCGCACCAGCGACACCTACCGCGCCGTCCGCAGCCGCCTCGACGACTACGCCGCCGGCAAGGTCCCGGTCGCCGCCATCGTCCCCGAGCCCTGCGAAGCCGAAATCATCAGCCCCTGACGGCCGCCGTCGCCAGGACAAACCAGGAAAACGGAACCGCCCCCATGACCACAAGGCGCATACTCCTGGGCCTCGCGGCACTCCTGCTCGCCGCTCCCGCCTTGCCGCACCCGGCCCGCGCCGAGGTGAGCGAGGTCCGCATCACCAAGCAGCCCGGCATCATCTACCTCGCCCCGATCGTCATGGAGCAGCAGCATCTGCTCGAGCGCGCCGCCGAGAAGCTCGGCATCACCGTCACGGCCAAGTACATCACCTTCGGCGGCGGCGGCGCCGCAACCGACGCCCTGCTCTCCGGCAACGTCGACATCGTCACCACCGGCGCCAGCAACATGCTGCTCCTGTGGGACCGCACGAAAGGCCAGGTCAAAGGCCTCGCCGGCTCGTCCGCGACGCCGATGTGGCTGCTGAGCAAGGATCCAACCGAAAAGACCCTCGCCGACCTCAAGCCCACCGACAAGATCGCCGTGCCCACCGTCAAGGTCTCGAGCCAGGCCATCATCCTGCAGATCGCCGCCCGCAAGCTCTACGGCGACGCCGACTACGCCCACTTCGACGGCATGACCACCACCCTCGGCCACCCCGACGCCGCCGCCGCACTCACCCAGGGCGGCGGCCTGACCGGCCATTTCTCCGGCGCCCCCTACCAGGCCGCCGAAGCCGAGGCGCCCGGCGTCCACGTCGTCACCACCAGCGACGCCATCCTCGGCGGCCCCTACAGCAACGCCGTCTACTTCGCGCAGGCAAAATTCCATGACGCCAACCCCACCGTGATCCTCGCCTTCATGCAAGCCGCCCAGGACGCCTCCGACTACATCGCCGCCCACCCCCGCGAAGCCTGCGAGCTCTACCTCAAGGCCACCGGCGAGAAGGGCACCGTGGACATGCTGCTGAGCCAGATCGGCGACCCCAAGACCAGCTTCTCCACCGCCCCCTTCGGCATGATGACCGTCGCCACCCACATGGCCGTCACCAAGGTGCTGAAAACCCAGCCCAAGGCCTGGACCGACTTCTTCTTCTCCGAAGCGGCGACGCTACCGGGGAACTGAGGCCGCGGCGTTGGGAGGAGAGCAAGGGCGCCGCCCTTGACCCGCTGGGGGCGAGCGCCCCCAGGCCCGCCCTTGGTGTCGTCTCGCTCGAAGCAAGGGCTTTCTATGCCGCAAGCCGACCGCTTCTCTCTCTCGGCTGAACCTTTGTGATCACCACCCGCCCGCTCACCTTTTCCGTGACTTGCCAGCTGAGTTCGACGTTGCGTCCGCCCGCGATCGCCTGACGCGCAACAAGAAACAAGGCGAGGATCGCAGCAATGGCGACGGCAGGCCATGCCAGCGACTGCAAGATCTCAGGAACGCTGCTTGCAGGTGGCGGCGAGCGTGGCGGGGGAGGCGCCGGGGATGTGGGGACGTCGATCGCTGATCCCGCGCTTGCAGGTGGCGGCGAGGGTGACGGGGCAGGCGCCGGGGAGGTCGTGACCTCTCTACCTGATCCCGCGCTTGCGGGAGGCGGCGAACCCGTGCTCGGAACCACCGAGTTCGTCACCGGTGAGTGCAGGTACAACATGGCAGCGATCGCCGCCAAGGTCATCACGGCAAGACACAGGCCGAGAACGAGAAAGGTCAACCTCCGCGCTGCCGCCGGCGGGGCCCCGAAATCGTCCGAACGACGGCTCGCTGGAACTCCGCTATCGCCGTCCCGCGTCGAGCCGTCGCCGGCTGCGTCCCGCCCCACGGAAATGGATCGATCCCCGATCTGCACATCGACCCTTGCAAGCTCCGGGTCGTGCGATGCTTTCGCCACGGCATACGACAGCAGCTGGTCGCTGCCTTCGACGATTACCTGATCGGCCGACAGAAGCGCCGCGTCGAGCTCGTCTTTGCTGGTCACGTGAACAACCCGGGTGGGGCGGAACCGCATGTCATGACCCTTCCTCGCTCGAACTCATGGTCGCGCGCTGGCCGAAACCGATCAAGGTCGTGGTATGTCCGTTGATGGCCGCGTGAAATCCCTTTGGCGTAAGGTTGACACGGCCCCGGGTCGAGGACCCATCCTGTCCCCTCATCGGCACCGGAGGGCATGATGCCGAGCACCATCCGTCTGCATCGCGTTCTGGCGACCAGCCCCGAAAAAATCTACCGCGCGTTCCTCGAGCCGGATGCGCTCGCCAAGTGGCTGCCCCCCAACGGCTTCGCCTGCACGGTCCATCATCTCGAGCCCAAGCCCGGCGGTACCTTCAAAATGTCGTTCCGCAACTTCACCACAGGTGGAAGCCACGTGTTCGGCGGGGAGTACATCGAGCTCGTCCCGAGCCAACGCCTGCGTTACACCGACAAATTCGACGACCCCAACTTGGTCGGCGAGATCGAGGTGACGGTGACGCTGGCGAAGGTCTCGGTCGGAACCGAAATCCACATCACGCAGGCAGGCATCCCGGACGCCATCCCTCCCGAGGCGTGTTACCTCGGCTGGCAGCAAAGCCTGCGGAACCTGGCCGACCTGGTCGAGCCCGAAATCAATCAGTAGCGGACGTCTCGCAGCACGGAGCGGACGGACCGCATGCACCGCCAAACGGGCCTCAAAGCCGCTCACCTGCTGCCAATTCGCGCTTGACGCCGAACAATCGTAAATGTTCTTCCTTCGTTCATGTCCGCCCACTCAACCCCGGCCGAGCCTCCGACCGACCCCGGCCCGTACGCCACCGACGCCCGGCACCACCGCGAGGTCCTGAACGACCTGATCGACATGGGCGCCGACCTCGCGCGGCTCCTCCACAAGCAGGCCATGGCCGTAGGGTGGGTAAGCGAAGCGCCACCCACCACTGCGCCGCGCCCAGCCTCGCCTGAACACCACAACCCCACCCCCGACCTTACCCTGGCCTTCGACCGCGTCGCCCGCTGCGTCCGCCGCACCGTTCTGCTCGCCCGCCGCATCGCCGAACCGCTGCCCGTGCCCGCCGAACATCGTGCCGCGCAAACCGCCGCCGAACTCCGCGTCGCCGCCCGGAAAAGGATCATCCGCGACGTCGAGGACGCCATCGCCCGCGCTGCCCAGTCCGCACCGAAGGCGGATAAGGCCGCCGACGCCCTCCACGCCGAGCTGCACGATCGCCTCGACGCCCCCGAGCTCGACGACGACATCCGCCACCGCTCGATCCCCGACATCATCGCCGACATCTGCCGCGACCTCGGCATCGCTGCCGCAGGCGGCGCCAAGCCTTGGAAGCGCCGCACCCCCGCCGACATCGAGGCGCTTTGCGTCCGCGCCGCGGCGCCCGCCGGCGTGCCCCGCCCCGCCCCGCCCGGGGCCATCCCGGTGACGCCCGCCGCGGCAAAACCTCCACGCCCGCCGCCGCCCGCCGTCTCGCGCACCGCCGCGTCCGTCGCCACCCTCCTGCGCTACGCCGCCCGCCCCCCGTAACGGTCCGCGCCGGCACCCCCGCGCCCGCTGCCAAATCCGCGCCGATGGACTACATCCGGAGCATGCAAACCATGCTCCGCAACTTCTGGTATCTCGCCCTCTCCGGCCGCGACCTCAAACCCGGCAAGACCCGCGCCATGACCCTGCTCGGCGAGCAAATGCTGCTCGGCCGCCGTCTCGACGGCAGCGTTTTCGCCGTCGGCGACGTCTGTCCGCACCGCGGCATGCCCATGCGCCATGGCAGCTTCGACGGCGACACCCTCCGCTGTTGCTACCACGGCTGGGCCTTCCGCAGCACAGACGGCATCTGCACCGAAATTCCGGCACTCCCCCCCGACGACACCACCGACCCGGCCCGCTTCAAGCTCAGAACCTGGCCCTGCCGCGACGTCCAGGGCAACGTCTGGGTCTTCGTCGGCGACGGCGTCCCCGGCGACGTCCCCACCGTCCCCGGCTTCGAGAACCAGGCCCCCCAGGTCACCACCACCATGCGCTTCCCCTGCGGCGTCGACCTCGCCGCCATGGGCTTCTTCGACCCGGCCCATCCCGCCTTCGTCCACACCTCGCGCTGGTGGAAATCCAAGTCCGCCCTCAATCTCCGTCTCAAGGAAAAGCACTTCGAGCCCGCCGGCATGGGCTTCCGCATGCTCCGCCATCACTTGAAGCACGGCGCCAACCCCTACCGCCTGCTCGGCCGCGACGTGCACATCGACATCGGCATCACCCTGCCGGGCATCCGCATCGAGCACATCGAAGGCAGCGCCCACTCCGCCTGCGTCCTCGCCGCCGCCACCCCGGTCTCCGAGACCGAGACCGACGTCCATTACTGCGTCTACTGGACGCCGAAATGGCTGGCCCCGCTGAAACCCTTCGCCGCCTGGATGGCCCGCGACTTCCTCGACCAGGACCGCGTCGTCGCCGTGCGCATGATGGACAACCCCAATCTGCCGTCGCCCATGTTCGTCGGCGGCGCCGACACCCAGGTCCGCTGGTATCTGCGCCTCAAGCGCGAATACCTCGAAGCCGCCGCCGAGAACCGCGCATTCAGCAACCCGCTCCGCCCCCAAGCGCTCCGCTGGCGGAGCTGAGCCCCGGCCCAACGTTTCGATCACGAGCGTGTTGACGTTCGCGTGAGCCATGGTGCATCACGCACTCCAATGCCCGACACGAACCCGTACGCGGTCTTCACCGCCGGCCTCTCGGCCCGGCGTCCGGCCGCGCTCGCCCGGGTCGGCATCGCCGCATGGGCCGTGCTCTGCCTGCTGCTGCTGTTCTGCGCCGCCATGACCCGGGCCATCGACTTCGACCAGGACCCGTTCATCGCCGCCGGCGTGATGGTCCGGCCGATGCTGCCCTACCGCGACTTCGTCTACTTGCAGCCGCCGCTCTTCCCCCTCGTCCTGTCGCTGCCGTTCGAGATCGCCCAGGGCTGGTTCACCCTGGCCGCGCGGCTGTTCGGCTTCGCCCTCGCATCGGTGTCCGGGGCGCTGCTCTGGCACGTGGTGCGCCGCTTGGGCGCCGGGCCGGTGCTGTCGGTGGCGCTGCTGACCGCCTGCCTCGCCTCTCCCTATGTGATGGCGCCGCTCGCCGACGCGCTCGACGACGGCTTGGCGCTCACGCTGCTGCTGGCCGGGCTGGCGGCGCAGCTTTGGGCCGGTCGCACCCGGCACGAGCTCGCCGCCCGCCTGCTGGCCGCACTCCTGTTCGGCCTGGCCGCCGCAACCAGGCTCACCTTTCTGTTCGGCCCGGCGATCCTGCTGATCGACGCCCTGTTCCAGCCGCTCCGCCGGCTCGGCCCGGTGCTCCTCGGCCTCAGCGTGGCAGCCCTTCCCGTCGCCTATTGCTGGTCCGAGGCGCCGGAAGGCTTCTGGTTCGGCGTGATCGAATTCCACCTGACCGCACCCGCGTCCTGGCACGCCGCGTCTGCCCTCGACGCCTGGCTGGCGCCTTGGGCGCGGCTGCAGGCGGTCGCCGACGAGGCGGCCGTCGGCGGCAATCTCGCCTTGCTGGTGCTGGCGACCGCCTTGTCGCTGCTCGCCATGGCCCGGCGTCGCCAATGGCACCACCCGGGCCGCCTGCTGCTGGCCCTCGCCGTCGGCGCCTTCGCCCTCGCCTTGCTCCCGGCGCCGAGCCGGTCCGCCAGCTTCGCCCCCGTTGCGGTCTTGCTGGCCTGCTGCATCGCCCATCTCGACCGCATCACCACCGAGGTCGCCGGCCTCGCCCGCAAGCGCATCCTGGTCGCGGTCACCGCCCTGTCGAGCCTATCCGTCGTGCTGCCGCAAGTCGCCGAGCTGCCCCGCCTGCTCGACCCCGAACGCTGGGCCGGCGTCGCCGTGCACCGCAACGCCGAGGCCATCCGCGACGCGGTGGCGGACCCGATCGGCGACGTCGCCACCCTGTTCCCCATGCTGGTGATCGACGCCAACCCGGTGCGCCCCGAGTTCTCCACCGGCCCCTTCCTGTTCCGCTCCGGCGCCGCCTATGACCCGGCTCTTCTGTCCCGCCTCCACGCCGTCTCGCCCGCGACCCTCGCCGCTGCTTTCGACGCCGACCCGCCGCGCGCCATCTACGCCGGCCGCTACGCCAATGCCTGGCGCACCCCGATGGACGCTCCGCTCGCCGCCTACGCCATCGCCCACGCCTGGCGGCTCGCCCGCGAAGACGAAGACGGCGGCCGCCTGTGGGTCCGGCCGTGACCCGGTTCGTGTAGCCTTTCCGCCGCCGACGTGTTACCGCGCCCGCCAACCGAACAGCCGCCCATCGAGAGTTAAGGAACCGCCATGTCCGAGACCACCCCGACCGCCCCGCCGGCCCAGCCAGTCGCCCCGCCGCTGAGCGTCAACATCCAATACGTGAAGGACCTGTCGTTCGAAGTCCCGAACGCCCCGGCGATCTACAGCACCCTGCGCGCGCAGCCGAACGTCAACATCAACCTCGACGTCCAGGCCCGCCGCATCCAGGACGGCCAGGACGTGTTCGAGGTGACGCTGCAGATCAAGGCCGAGGCGACCGAGCCCGCCGCCGCCAACGGCGCCGAGCCCGCCCCGGTGTTCATCGCCGAGCTCGCCTATTGCGGCGTCTTCACCCTCAACGGCGTCCCCGAGAACACCGTCGAGCCGGTCCTGCTGGTGGAGTGCCCCCGGCTGCTGTTCCCCTACGCCCGCAACATCCTCGCCGACATCACCCGCGACGGCGGCTTCCCGCCCGTGCTGCTGCAGCCGATCGACTTCGTGTCCCTGTGGCAAAGCCGCCGCGCCCAGGCCGAGGGCGCCGTCGCCCAAGCCTGAAGCTAGGGACTGAGCCAGACCGGGTCCTTCAATCGCGAAACAAAGGCGGCGTGCCGGTCCAGCGCCGCCGCCGTCGGCACCAGCAGCCGGATCGTCCGCGGTCCGGCCGCCGCCGCGTAGGACACCGCCGGCGCCGCGAACTCCCCCTCGTCGGCCAGCAGCAGCCCCCGCTGCCGCCCGCCGGTGAGCTCCACGTACACGTCGGCCAGCAGCCGGCAATCCAGCAGCGCATTGTGGCTGGACCGCTCGCTGAGATCGATCCCGAACCGCCGGCACAGCGCATCGAGGCTGTTCGGCAGGCCGGGAAACCGCGCCTTCGCCAGCGCCAGCGTATCGACCATCCGATGGCTGCCGAGCGGCCCCAGCCCGAGCCGCCCCAGCTCCGCATCGATGAACGCGAAGTCGAACGTCGCGTTGTGCGCCACCAGCGGGCTGTCGCCGATGAACGCCAGCAGCTCGTCCGCTACCTCGGAAAACCGCGGCTTGCCCACCAGGTCCGCCCGCGTGAACCCATGCACCCGCGTCGCATCGGCCGGGATGTCGCGGTCCGGATCCACCAGCACATGGAACACCCGCCCGGTCGGCAGGTCCCGCTCCAGCTCGAGGCAGGCGATCTCGATCACCCGGTCGCCCCCGTGCGGGTCGAGCCCGGTGGTCTCGGTATCGAACAGACGGAACGGCTCATGGTGCCGGAGGCGGGTGGCGAATCAGGCGGTGCAACATGCGATTGGCGTGATAGCGCGACAGCCCGGTCCGCACCACCACATCCGCGCGCCGGCGCTTCTCCCGGTCCGGCATCTGCCGCGCCACGATCGCCGCGATCTGCGCGTCCGTCATCCGCCGCCGCGCCCGCACCCGGGCCCGCTGCACCGAAGCCGGGGCGCTGACGACGACCACCAAATCCACCCGCCGCTCGCCCCCGGTCTCCAGCAGCAGCGGGATGTCCAGCACCACCGCCCGCGCCCGGACCCGCCGCGCCGCCGCCACGAACCGCCGCTCGGCCGCCCGCACCATCGGGTGCAGGATCCGCTCCAGCGTCGCCATCGCCGCCGGGTCCTGCACCGCGGCCGCGCGCAGCCGTCCGCGATCTACGGCGCCGCCCACCACCACGCCCGGGAACGCCGCCTCGATCGCCGCCACCGCCGCCCCGCCGCGCGCCTGCAGCCGGTGCACCTCGGCGTCCGCGTCGAACACCGGCAGCCGGGCCCGCCGGAACGCGGCCGCGGCCGTGGACTTGCCCATCCCGATCCCGCCGGTGAGCCCGATTGTCTTCACGCGAGCACGGCCCGCGCGAGTTCGTCGTCTACCATCGGCGTCACCCCGAACCACGCCGCAAAGCCCGGCACCGCCTGATGCAGCAGCATGCCGATGCCGCTCACCGTGCGCAGGCCGCGCGCACCGGCATCGGCCAGCAGCGCAGTCTCGAGCGGGGCATAGACGATGTCCGACACCACCAGCCCCGGCGCCGCAGCGATCCAGCGCCATCGCCAAAGGCGGCTGCCCCTGCATGCCGAGCTGCGTCGTGTTCACCAGCAGCGCCTGGTCCGCGACCGCCGCCTCGCGCGCCTCCCACGGCACCACCCGCACACCGGGCAACGCCGCTGCCAGCGCCTCGGCCCGCGCCGGGGTTCGGTTGGCGACGGTCACGGCGATCCCGCAGTCCCGCAGCGCCGCCGCGATCGCCCGCGCGCCGCCGCCGGCGCCCAGGATCAAGGCCGGGCCGGCCGCCGGGTCGACGCCGTGCGCGCGCAAATTGGCCAGAAACCCGGAGCCGTCGGTGTTGCTGCCCTCGATCCCGTCGGGCGAGAACACCAGCGTGTTCACCGCTCCGGCCCGGTGCGCGGTCGCGTCCACCCGGTCGCACAGCGCCATCACCGCCTGCTTGTGCGGGATCGTCACGTTGCAGCCGCGGAACCCGGCCGCATGCAGGCCGCGCACCGCCGCCTCCAGCCGCTCCGGCGCCACCGCCAGCGGCACGTAGGCGCCGTCCACGCCGTGCCGGGCCAGCCAGTGGCCGTGCAGGCGCGGCGAGCGGGAATGCGCAACCGGCCAGCCGATCACGCCCGCCACTCTTGCCGCTCCCGTTAGGGTTCCCATCCTGTCTCCTCAATGTGCCTTGCGCTGGTAGGGCCCGCTGCGCCAACGTCAGTTAACACCGCATCGTAGCCTCCCGGGGGAATCGCCGCATGGTCAAGCTGGACATCAACGGACGCGCGCACGAGCTCGACGTCGATCCGGAGACCCCGCTGCTGTGGGTGATCCGCGAGCAGCTCGGCATGACCGGGACCAAGTACGGCTGCGGCATCGCCCAATGCGGCGCCTGTTCGGTGCATGTGGACGGCCAGGTGATGCGCTCCTGCCAGCTCCCGGTCGGCACCGTCACCGGCAAGATCACCACCATCGAGGGCCTGTCGGCGGATAGCAGCCACCCGGTGCAGGTTGCCTGGCTCGCACACCAGGTGCCGCAATGCGGCTACTGCCAGAGCGGGCAGATCATGGCGGCCGTCGCGCTGCTGAGCGAGAAGCCGCAGCCCACCGACGCCGACATCAACGAGGCCATGAGCAACATCTGCCGCTGCGGCACCTACCAGCGCATCCGCACCGCGATCCATTCGGTCAGCGGCGGGAAGGCCTAGGATGGGCGCCGTGCTGCGGCGCCGCCACTTCCTCGCCTCGGCCGCGGGTGGCGTCTTCGCGCTCGGCTGGGTGCTGCCCGGCGGCGCCATCGAAGCCGCGGCGCAGCAGGCTGCCGCCCCGCTCACCCCCGCCTCGGCCGGCGGCGCGCCGGTCGGCATCTGGGTGGTGATCAAGCCCGACGACACCACCGTGATCCGCATCGCCCGCTCCGAGATGGGGCAGGGCACGCTGACCGGCCTCGCGCAACTCGTCGCCGACGAGCTCGAGGCGGACTGGTCCAAGGTGACGACCGAATACGTGCCGCCCGAGCAGAACCACATCAGCAAGCGCGCCTGGGGCGAGATGCTGACCGGCGGCAGCCAGGGCATCCGCCAGTCGGTGAACTACGTGCGCCAGGGCGGCGCCGCAGCGCGCACCATGCTGGTGCAGGCGGCGGCGGCGCACTGGGACGTGCCAGTGGCGGGGTGCAAGGCCGTAAAGGGAGCGGTGGTGCATGCCGAAACCGGGCGCATCCTGCGCTACGGCGAGCTGGCGCAGGCCGCATCCGCCCTGCCGGTGCCGAAGGACGTGCCGCTGAAGGCGCCGGCCGACTGGACCATCATCGGCAAGCCGCTGCCCCGCCTGGACACGGCGGAAAAGACCAACGGCAGCGCGCAATTCGCCATCGACGTGAAGCTGCCGGGCATGCTGCTGGCGGCGATTTCACAGTGCCCGGTGTTCGGCGGCAAAGTTGCGTCGTTCGACGCCAAGGCCGTCACGTCCATGCCCGGCGTAAAATACGTGCTGCCGGTCGGTGACAACGCGGTGGCGGTGGTTGCCGACACCTGGTGGCAGGCCAAGACGGCGCTTGAAAAGCTGCCGATCACCTGGGACGAAGGAACGGACGCCGGGCTCGACAACGCTGCCATTGCGGCCCGCCTCGCCGAAGGGCTCGACGCGAAGGAGGCCGGAATCGGCAACAAGGCTGGCGACGCGCCGGCCGCCTTGGCCGCGGCGAAGAAGGTCATCACCGCCACTTACGGCACGCCGTTCCTGAACCACGCGACGCTCGAGCCGATGAACTGCACCGCCAAGCTGGACGGCGACACGCTGGAGGTCTGGGTCGGCACCCAGAACGGCGACGCCTCATTGGCGGCCGCGGCCGAAGCCGGCGGCGTGCCACTTGAAAAAGTTCGGATCAACAAGTTCCTGCTCGGCGGCGGCTTCGGCCGGCGCGGACAGCAGGACTACACGCGGCAGGCGGTGCTGCTCGCCAAGCAGATCCCGGGGCGGCCGATCAAGCTGATCTGGTCGCGTGAGGAGGACATGCAGCACGGCTACTATCGCCCGGTGACGCAATGCAAGCTGTCGGCCGCGATGGACGACGCCGGCAACGTCGACGCGCTGCATGTCCGTCTGAGCGGCCAAAGCATCATCGCCTCCCTGGCGCCGACCCGGCTCGAGAACGGCGTCGACACGCTGTCGATGCAGGGGCTGATTCCGTCGGAGTTCGGCTACAAGACGATCCCCAACCTGCTGATCGACTACGCGATGCGCAACACGTCGGTGCCGGTCGGGTTCTGGCGCGGGGTGAACCACAACCAGAACGCCGTCTACGTCGAGTGCTTTATCGACGAGCTGGCCGCGGCCGCCGGCAAGGATCCGCTGGAGTTCCGCCGCACCCTGCTCGCGAAAAGCCCGAAGCACCTGGCCGTGCTGAACGCGGCCGCGGCCGAGGGTGACTGGGGCAAGCCGCTGCCCGAGGGCGTGTTCCGCGGCCTGTGCCAGAACTGCGGCTTCGGCAGCTACACGGCCGCGGTCGCCGAGGTGTCGGTCAGCAAGGCGGGCGAGCTGAAGGTCCACCGCATCGTTGCGGCCACCGACCCCGGCTATGTGGTCAACCCCGACCAGGTCACCGCGCAGGTCGAGGGCAGCTTCACCTACGGCATGAGCGCGCTTGCTCTACTCGGAAACCACCATCGACAAGGGGCGTGCCGTGGAAGGCAATTTCGACACCTACCAGGTCGCCCGGATGTCGGACACGCCGAAGATCGTGACGGTGCTGGCCCCCTCGGGCGGCTTCTGGGGCGGTGTGGGCGAGCCGACCATCGCGGTCGCCGCGCCTGCCGTGCTGAACGCGATCTACGCCGCGACCGGCAAGCGGGTGCGATCGCTGCCGTTGAAAAACGTCGACCTGAGTCACGCGTGATGGGCGACCTCGGAGCGGCCGGGCTCAGCCGGCGCGGCGTCCTGGCCGGCCTAGCCGGCGCCTTTACCCTCAGTTGGACCGTGCCCGGCGGCGCCCTGCGGACCGCTTCTGCCGCCGAGGCGCCGGGCAAGGCGGCCGATGTCGGCATCTGGGTCGCGATCCACCCGGACGACACCGTCGTGGTGCGCATCGCCCGGTCCGAGATGGGCCAGGGCACGCTGACCGGCCTCGCCCAGCTCGTCACCGAGGAGCTCGAGGCCGATTGGCGCCACGTCCGCTCCGAGCTGGTGCCGCCGCACGAGAACCTGGCCGCCAAGCGCGCCTGGGGCGACATGTCTACCGGCGGCAGCCGTGGCCTCCGCACCTCGGTCGACTACGTGCGCCAGGGCGGTGCCGCGGCCCGCATCATGCTGATCCAGGCCGCCGCCGAGCAATGGAAGGTGCCAACCGGCGAGTGCCGCGCCAAGCTCGGCGTGGTGTCGCACCCGGGCAGCGGCCGCTCGCTCCGTTATGGCGAGCTGGCGCAGGCGGCTTCCGCCTTGCCAGTGCCGAAGGACGTGCCGCTGAAGCGCCGCGAGGACTGGACCGTCATCGGCCAGCCGTTGCCGCGGCTCGACACCGCGCCGAAGCTGAACGGCTCGCTGCTGTATGGCATCGACGTGCAAGTGCCGGGCATGCTGTCGGCGGCGATCGCGCAATGCCCGGTATTCGGCGGCAAGCTTGCCGGTTTCGACGCCGCCGAGGTGCTGAAGCGGCCCGGCGTGCGCCAGGTCGTGCCGGTGTTCGACAACGCCGTCGCCGTCGTCGCCGACACCTGGTGGCAGGCGAAAACCGCGCTCGAGGCGCTGCCCGTCCGCTGGGACGACGCCAAGAACGCCGGCGTGGACAGCCGGCAGATCGCCGAGCACGTAGCCCAAGGCCTCGACGCCAGTGACGCCGGCGCTGGCAACGTGATCGGCGACGCCAAGACGGCGCTGGGCGGCGCGGCCAAGCGCATCGAGGCCAGCTACGCCGCGCCGTTCCTCAACCACGCCACCATGGAGCCGATGAACTGCACCGCCCGCGTCGCCGATGGCGGCGTCGAGGTCTGGGTCGGCACCCAGAATGGCGACGCGACGTTGGCCGCGGCGGCCGAGGTGGCGGGCGTGCCGCTCGAGAAAGTCAGGGTCAACAAATACACTCTCGGCGGCGGCTTCGGCCGGCGCGGGCAGCAGGATTACGTGCGGTTCGCGGTCGCGGTCGCCAAGCAGGTGCCGGGGCGCCCGGTGAAGGTGCTGTGGTCCCGCGAGGAGGACATGCAGCACTGCTTCTATCGCCCGATCAGCCAGGCGAAGTTCGTGGGCGGCCTCGACGACAAGGGCAACCTTACCGCGCTGCACATGCGGATCAGCGGGCAGAGCATCAACGCCTGGCTGCGCCCCGACGGCAACCTGCCCGGCACCGACATGCGGCAGATGCAAGGCGTGGGACCGGAGGAGTTCGGCTACAACGCCATCCCCAACCTGCTGGTCGATTACGCCATGCGCAACACGCACGTGCCGGTCGGGCCGTGGCGCGGGGTGAACCTGAACCAGAACGCGTTCTACCTCGAATGCTTCATCGACGAGTTGGCGCATGCGGCCGGGCGCGACCCGCTGGAGTTCCGGCAGTCGCTGATGGCCAAGAACCCGCTGCATCTGGCGGTGCTGAACGCCACCGCCGCCAAGGCCGAGTGGGGCAAGCCGCTCCCGCCCGGCGTGTTCCGCGGCATCGCGCAGAACTACGGCTACGGCAGCTACACCGCCGCCGTCGCCGAGGTTTCCGTCAGCGACAAGGGCCAACTCCGCATCCACCGCATCGTCGCCGGCACCGATCCCGGACACGTTGTGAACCCGGAAATGGTGACGGCGCAGGTCGAGGGGTCCTTCGTGTTCGGCCTCAGCGCCTGCCTGTTTTCCGAGATCACGGTCGAGAAGGGCCGCGTGGTGCAGGGCAATTTCGACACCTACGAGGTGATGCGCATGGAGCACATGCCGAAGGTCGAGACGGTGATGGCGCCGTCCTGGGGCTTCTGGGGCGGCGTCGGCGAACCGACCATCGCCGTAGCGACGCCCGCCGTGGTCAACGCCATCTTCGCGGCGACCGGCAAGCGCGTGCGCAGCCTGCCGCTGAAGCACACCGACCTGGCGAAAGCCTGACCTTGCGGGCTTGGCTGATGGGCGGGGCGATGTTGCTAGCGGCCGCCGGGCCGCCGCCGCCCGGGGCGGAAAGCTGCACCGGCTGCCACGTGAAAGGCGGCGGCGTCGGCCTGCTGCTCGGCCGGCCGGCGCAGGACACGGTGCGCGAGATGGAGGCCTACCGCAGCGGCCAGCGCCCGGCGACGCTGATGAACCGCATCGTCAAGGGCTTCACGCCGGACGAGGTGACGCAACTCGCCGTCTGGTTCGCCGGGCAATGAGGCGCCGCGCGGTCCTGGCGGGCGCGCTGGCGGCGCCGTTCGCGGCCCGCGCGCAAGGGGCGGCGAAGCTCGTGGTGGTCGGCGGCGGCTTTGCCGGCGCCACCGCGGCGCGGGCGCTCGCGGCCGCCGGGCATCAGGTCACGATGATCGAGTCCGACGCGCAATACGTGTCCTGCCCGTTCAGCAACCCGGTGGTGGCCGGGCTGCGCGACCTGGAAGAACAGCAGTTCGGCTGGGAGAAGGTCACCGCGGCCGGCGTCAAGCTGGTGCGGGCGCGGGCCACCGGCGTGGACGTGGCGGCCAAGCGGGTGCTGCTGGACGGGGCCGCGGCGGAGTACGACCGGCTGGTGCTGGCGCCCGGCATCGACCTGCGGCTCGGCGCGGATGCGGGCGCGCTGCCGGGCTATGACCAGGCGGCGACGGCGGTCATGCCGCACGCCTGGAAGGCCGGGCTGCAGACGACGCTGCTGCGGTCGCAGCTCGAGGCCATGCCGGATGGCGGCACCGTCGTGATGGTGGTGCCGAACAACCCCTATCGCTGCCCGCCCGGACCCTATGAGCGGGCCAGCCTGATCGCCTGGTACCTGAAGCAGAACAAGCCGCGCAGCAAGCTGATCGTGCTGGACGCGAAGGATGTGTTCAGCAAGCAGAAGCTGTTCCAGCAGGCCTGGGCCAAGCTGTATCCCGGCCTGCTCGAATGGGTGTCGCTGTCGGATGGCGGCAAGGTGACCGCGGTCGATCCCGCCGTCATGACCGTCACCACCGACTTCGCCACCCAGCACGGCGACGTCGTGAACGTGATCCCGCCGCAGCGGGCCGGCGCCATCGCGGTTGCCGCCGGCGTTGCCGACCGCACCGGCTGGTGCCCGGTCGATCCGCAAACATTCGAAAGCACGAGGGTCACCGGCATCCACGTGATCGGCGACGCGGCGATCATGGGGGCGATGCCGAAATCCGCCTTCGCCGCCAACGCGCAGGCCAAGGTGTGCGCGCTGGCAATCACCACGCTGCTGTCCGGGCAGAAGCCGCGGGAGCCAAGGCTGATCAACACCTGCTACAGCTTGGTCGCGCCCCAATATGGCATCTCGGTCGCCGGCGTGTATCGGCCGGTCAACGGGCAGCTCACCGACATCGAAGGCGCCGGCGGCACCAGCGCGCTGGACGCCGGGCCGGATGTGAGGGCGCAGGAGGCGGCTTACGCGGATGTGTGGTATCGCACGATCACTGGCGCTGTGTTCGGCTAGTTTCTTGGCCATTGCCGCCGCGCCGGCTGGTGATCCGCAGAAGGGCTATGCCGTTGTGATCCGCCAGACCAGCACCTGCACGCTGTGCCATGCCGGGCCGTTCCCGAATCCGCATCTGCAGGGCACGATCGGCCCCGACCTGCATGGCGTCGGCGCCCGGCTCGACGCGGACGCGATCCGCGCCCGGCTGGTGGACGCCTCCGAACTGAACCCGGACACCGTGATGCCGTCCTTCGGCACCGTCGGCGGCCGCACCCGGGTCGGCGCGCAATGGCAGGGCAAGCCGATCCTGACCCCGCAGGAGATCGAGGACGCCACCGCCTACCTCGCCGGGCTGAAGTGATCCGCCGGCGTCAGGTCGTGTTGGGTGCCGGCCTCGCCGTGGTCGCCGGCCCGGCGCTCGCGACGCCGCGCGAGGTCGAGGCGGAGATCGAGAAAGTGACGGGCGGCAAGACTCCGCAGCCCGGCCACGTGACGCTCGATCTGGCGCAGATGGTGGAGAACGGCAATGCCGTCGGCATCGTGGTCTCGGCCGCCCCACCCGAAGGCCGCACCGTCCGCAGCTTGCACGTCTTTGCCGAGGGCAACCCGAACCCGGAGGTGCTCCACGCCACCTTCGGCCCGGCTTCCTTCGCGCCGAAACTGTCCACCCGCATGCGGCTCGCGACCTCGCAGACCGTGGTCGCGGTGGGCGTGATGGACGACGGCTCGTGCTGGACCGACAGCGTTTCGGTGATCGTCACCCTCGCTGCCTGCCTGGAGTGATTTGCAAAATGCGCGTGCTGCTGAACGTTTCGAAGACGGCCAAGAAGGGGGAGGCGATCGAGGTCAAGATCCTCATCAGCCATCCGATGGAAAGCGGCCAGCGTCGCGACGAGATGGGCCAGTTGGTCCCGCGCATGGTGATCAACGATTTCCGTTGTTCCTATAACGGCGCCGAGGTGGTGCACCTCGCCTTGTTCCCCGCCATCGCCGCCAACCCGTTTCTGGCGTTCGCGGCAAAGGCCGAAGCGTCGGGCACGCTCGAGTTCTCCTGGAAGGATGACAGCGGCGCCGCGCAGACCGAGACGGCGCACGTCGAGGTGACGTGACGCCCGAGCCAGCCCGCCTCGGCCGTCGGCCGCAGCCATCGCCGTCGCCGCCCCCGCCGTCGTCGCCGCCTTCGCCGCCGCGACCGTCGCCCCCCGCTACCCCCCACGTCATCCCCGGACTTGATCCGGGGATCTGTCGGCGGTTGCCGCCGCCCAAGCGTCCCGGCGTCCCGAGATGGCCGGGTCGAGCACGGCCATGACATGGAAGCGTGGAGCCGCGGCCTTGAGCCTACTCCTCCTCGCGGCCGCCGCCCCGCCCCATAGCGGCCGCGACGACGCCAGCCCCGCGGTACGGGCGATGCAGGACGACGACTCGGAAAACCCCGCCATGCTGTGGGTGCAGCAGGGCACCGCCCTGTGGGACCGCGACTGCGCATCCTGCCACGGCAAGCCCGAGACGATGCGCGGCACGAGCGCCCGCTATCCCGAATACGACCCGCGCCTTGGCCGCCCGATCACGCTCGCGGGCCGGATCAACCAGTGCCGCACCGAGCGGTACGGCAAGCCGGCCTGGGGCACCGACAGCGACGAGATGCTGGCCGTATCCGCGCTGGTCGGCCTGCAATCGCGTGGGCTGCCGGTCGCCATCGACGGCGGCGGCCCGGCAACGCCGTTCATCGAGCAGGGCCGCGCCCTGTTCAACCAGCGGGAAGGCCAGCTCAACCTGTCCTGCGCGCAGTGCCACGACCAACTCGCCGGGCAGCGGCTGGGCGGCGCGCGCGTGCCGCAGGGGCAACCGAACGGCTACCCGCTGTACCGGCTCGAATGGCAGTCGATGGGCTCGCTCGACCGCCGCCTGCGCAACTGCATGACCGGGGTGCGCGCCGAGCCGCTGCCGCCGGACAGCCCGGAGATGGCGGCGCTGCAGTTCTATCTCGGCTACCGCTCGAACGGGCTCACGGTGGAGACGCCGGCGGTGCGGCCGTGAGGAACTCGCGCAACAGGGCGTTGACCGCCTCGGGCGCATCCTGCTGCACCCAATGCGAGACGCCCGGGAGCCGCCGCAACGTGAGGTCGCGGACGTAGCGCTCGGTGCCGTCGAGGCAGATCAGGTCCAGCGCCACGTCGTTCTCGCCCCAGACGACCAGCGTCGGCACCTCGATCGGCGCGGCGAGATCCGGCATCCGGGGTCCTGGCCGGCGCATGGCGCGATACCAGTTGATCATCGCGGTGGCGGCGCCGGGCTCGGTCACCTGCCGCACGTAGGTCTCCATCACGTCGGGCGGCAGCTTGAGTCCGCGGAACATGCGCCGGATCGTGGCGCCATTCCCCGCCGTGAGGAACCGCTCCGGCAGGAACGGGAGCTGGAAAAAGGTGATGTACCAGGATTTCCGCTTCTGCCGCCAATGCTTCAACGCCGCCCGGAAGCAGAGCGGGTGCGGCACGTTCATGATCACCAGCCGCTCGAGCGGCCGGATGCGTCCGGCGGCGAAGCACCAGGCAACCATCGCGCCCCAATCATGGCCGATCAGCGTCACCGTCCGCGCGCCCGACGCGTCGATCAGCGCCGCCACGTCGTCGAGCAGGTTCGGCAAGGCGTAATCCGCAACGGCGCCGGGCCGCGTGGTGCGGCCGTAGCCGCGCTGGTTCACCGCCCAGACCCGGTAGCCGAGCCCGGCCAGTACCGGCATCTGCTCGCGCCACGACACGGCGTGCTCCGGGAAGCCGTGCAGGCACAGAGCGAGCCGGTCGCCGGCGCCGGCCTCGAGCACCTCGAAACGGAGGCCGTTTGCCTCAACGGTGATCGCCTGCGTGGACCCGCTCACAGATAGCGGCCGCGTTCGAGGATCTCGAGCGTGTACTCGCGGTAGCCCATCCCCAACTCCTCCGCGCGCGACAGCCGGCGCAGCATCACCTCGCGCGGCGCCGACCAGGCCCGCTTCTTGGCCCGGCGCCAGCACCACAGCCGCCACGACGCGTTCGGGTCGGGCGGCTCGAGCGGCGGCCCGCCATTATGGCCGATCCCGGGCGCCGTCATGCCCCGGCTCGCCGCATCGCCCACAAGGCGAAGGCATGGATCAGCGCCGGCTCGCGCAAATACTCGTAGCGGCCCGACCGCCCGCCATGGCCCGGCCGTCATGTTGATCCGCAGCAGGATCGGCGCTGTCCCGGTCGTGTTCGCGCGCAGCTTTGCCACCCACTTCGCCGGCTCCCAATAGGTGACGCGCGGGTCGGACAAGCCGCCCAGCGCCAGCACCGGCGGATACGGCAGCGTCGAGACCTGGTCATACGGCGAGTAGCTGGCGATCACGTCGTACGCGGCGGCGTCGGTCAGCGGATTGCCCCATTCCGGCCATTCCGGCGGGGTCAGCGGCAGGGTCGTGTCCGACATCGTGTTGAGCACGTCCACGAACGGCACCGCCGCCGCCACTCCGGCCCAAAGCTCCGGCCGCATGTTGAGCACGGCGCCCACCAGCAGCCCGCCGGCCGAGCCGCCGTAGGCCACGATCCGCCCGGCCGTCGCATGCCCGGTGGCCACCAGGTGGTCGGCGCAGGCGACGAAGTCGGAGAAAGTGTTCGGCTTGGCCGGGCCGCGCCCGTCGAGGAACCAGCCCCAGCCCTTCTCCGACCCGCCGCGCACATGCGCCGTCGCCCAGATCCAGCCGCGGTTCACCAGGTTGAGCGCCTGGATGGAGAAGTGCGGCATCGTGGAATGCCCATAGGCGCCGTAGCCGTACAGCAGGACCGGGCAGGCGCCGGCCTGGAACGCGTCGCGCCGGGCCAGCACCGTCAGCGGCACCGAGGCGCCGTCGGGCGCCGTCGCTTGCAATCGGCGGACGACGTACTCGGCCGGGTCGTGACCGGACGGGATCTCCTGCGTCTTGCGCAACACGCGCTCGCCGGTCGCCATGTCGTAATCAAAGACCTGGCGCGGCTCGCGCGGGCTGTCATAGGCGTAGCGCAACGTCGTCGTGTCGTACTCGTAGCCGCCGACCACCGACAGGCAGTACGCTTCCTCATCGACGGCCAGCGGCCTTGCCTCGCCGGTGGCGCGCTCGGTGATGACGATGCGGTCCAGCGCGTCCACCCGCTCCACGTGCACCAGGTGTCCGGCGAACAGCGTGAAGCCGGTGATGAACCGGCCCGGCCGATGCGGCAGCAAGTCCTGCCAGGCGCCGCGCGAGGGATCGTGCTCCGGCGCCGTCACCAGCTTGTAGTCGGTCGCGCCGTCGGCATTGGTGCGGATGACAAAGCGGTCGCCCCAGTGATCGACGCTGTAGCGCACCCCGGTCTCACGCGCGGCCACCAGGCGCGGTGCGGCGACCGGGTCGGCGGCGGGGATCACCCAGGCTTCGTTGGTTTCCTGGTTGCCGAGCGAGAGCACGATCCATTGCCGCGACGCGGCCACGTCCACGCCGAGGAAGAAGCCCGGGTCGGCCTCGCGGTACACCAGCACGTCATCCGTGGCGCCGCCCCCGACCGGGCGGCGGAACACCGCGCTGGGGCGGCCGTTGTCGTCGCGCAGCGTCCAGAACAAATGCGCGCCGCACGGGGAGAAGGTGAAATCGCCGGTGCAGCTCTCGACCGGTTCGCCCAGCGCCGCTCGGCTCTCGAGGTCGATCACGTGGACGCTGTAGACCTCCGAACCTTGCCGGTCCTCCGCCCAGGCGAACCGCCGGTGGTCGGCGCTGTGCGCGGCGCCGCCGAGCCGGAAGTACGCGTGCGGCTTGGCCATCGCGTCCACGTCGAGCAGCACCTCCTCCGCTCCGCCCGCAACCGGCGTCCGCATCAACAGCGGGTGCTGCGCGCCCGGTGCGAAGCGGCGGTAATAGGCCCAGGGGCCGTCGGGCGCCGGCACGGTGCTGTCGTCGTCGCGGATGCGGCCGACCATCTCGTCGAACAGCGTCTGCTGCAGTTCGGTTGTCTCGGCCAGCACCGCCTCGGTGTAGGCGTTCTCGGCCTCGAGATGGCCGCGGATGTCGGGCCGCAGCACGGACGGGTCGCGCAGCACCGCCTGCCAATTCGGATCCTTCATCCAGGCGTAGTCGTCGGTGCGGCTGCGGCCGAGCTGCTCGATCGTTACGGGACGGCACGCTGCGTTGGGCGGGGTCGGGTTGGGCATGGCCGCCACTCTAGCCAGTCCGGCGCGCGCGTGTCGCGGCTCACTCCGCCGGCTGCAAGCTGGCCCGCCGCTGCAGCCGCATCACGTACCAGCACAGGACGGCGACCGGCACGCCGATCAGCGACGTCGCTACGAAGAACCACTCGAACCCCAGGCGTTCGATCAGGAAGCCGGAGCCGCCTGCGAGCACGCTGCCCGGCAACGCGCACAACGAGGTCAGCAGGGCATATTGGCTCGCCGCGTGCCTGGCCGAGCTCAGCGACGACATGTAGGTGATCAGCACGATGGAGGCGAAGGCGTATGCGAAGCTGTCGATGCTGACGGCGATGGCGAACAGCCAGAACTCGCCGCCGCCATGATCGCCATGGACCGCGAGATAGGCGAGCGCCAAATGCGAGGCGGAGGCGAACACCGTGCCGGCCAGCAGGCTCGCCATGATCCCGGCGCGCGGCACGACGAGGCTCGCCGTGAAGGTGCCGGCGATGCCGACGCCGAAGCCGAACAGCTTGGTGACGGTCGCAATGTCGGAGTTGGAGTAGTGCAGCGCCTTGAACAGCGGCACCGCCATCGCGTTCGACACGTAGCCGGGCATGCGGAACCCGGCGATCAGCAGCAGCACCGGGACGGCCAACGGCCCGAGCCGGCCGATCAGCTCGCGGATCGGGTCGGCGATGGTCGCGATGATGCCGGTCCGCTCGGCCGGTGCGGCCCGGTCCAGCGCTGGTTCGGGCGCCAGCAGGGCGGCGATCATGCCGGGCGCCATCAGCACGGCCATGCACAGATAGGCGGCGCGCCAGCCGAACCCATCCGCCAGGTACAAAGCCCCGGCGCCGGCGGCGAGCGTCCCCACCCGCCAGCCGACCTCGGACCAGGACGACATCAGCGCCTGCCGCTCGGGGGGTGCGACGGTGATGCGCCAGCCGTCGATCACCACATCCTGCGTGGCGCCGGCGAAGCCCAGGCAGAGCGAGAAGGCGATCGTCCAGGCGAGCCAATGTGCCGGGTCGCCGAACGCCACGCCGACCAGGGTCAGCGCGACCCCGATCTGCGAGGCGACGATCCAGCCGCGGCGCCGCCCCAGCAGCCGCCCGAGCAGCGGCGCGTCATAGCGGTCGAGGAACGGCGCCCATACGAACTTGAGCTTGTAGGCAATCGTCATCTCGCTCATCAGGCCGAGCAGTTCGATCGGCACGCGGGCCTCGGACAGCCAGGCCGACTGGGTGATGTAGACGAGCAGGAACGGGATGCCGGAGCTGAAGCCGAGGCCCAGCATCGCGGCGAGCCGGCGGTCGGACCACAACTCGCGCAGCGAAGCAGCGTGCAAGACAGCGCCTCCAGGCAATTCATGCGGGTCTGGAGCCGCCGGCCCCAACCGGTCAAGCGCAGAGCTCTTGCCCTGATCCTGCTCGCAACCGGTAGCCTGGCCCTGTCAGCCTGTGCCCAGACCGCGAACCCGGACCCGTCCCCCGCCTTCGATGGCCGTTATGTCGGTATGCGCGAGTCCAACCTGACCGATGCGTGCGGCCTCGCCGCGAGCACCGGACGCACCACGGCGAGCGTCGCCGGCGGTAAGCTCACGATGGAGCTGTTCAATCCCGGCACCAAGATGACGGGCACCGTGGGCGCCGACGGCAAGCTGCGCGCGTCGGGCCTGTGGAAAAGCCCGCATGGCTTCCACAACTTCACCCTGATGCAGGGCGAGATCGTAGACGGACTGCTGAGCGGCGTTGCGTCCGACAGCCGTTGCGTCACCGACGTCCAATTGAAGCGGCTCGGACGCCGGTAGCCGCGCGCGCCCTACTGCTTGCGCTTGATCGCCAGCGGCCCGGCGGCCTGGCAGGTCGGCATCATCTCGAGCCGGTTGATGTTCACGTGCGCCGGCAGCCCCACGACCCAGGCCACCGCCTCGGCAATGTCATGCGGGTTGAGCGGGGTCGTGCCGGCATAGACCGCGGCCGCCTTTTCGGGATCGCCGAGCCGGATCGTGCTGAACTCGCTGCCGCCGACCAGGCCGGGCTCGAGATCGGTGATGCGGACACCGGTGCCGACCACGTCGGCCTTCAGGTTCAGGCTGAACTGCGTCACGAAGGCCTTGCTGGCGCCGTACACGTTGCCGCCGGGGTAGGGGTAGGTCGCGGCCGTGCTGCTGAGATTGATGATGTGGCCGCGGTCGCGCTCCACCATGCCCGGCAGCAGCGCGTGGGTGACCTGCACCAGGCCGACGACGTTGGTGGCGATCATCGTCTCCCAATCGTCGAGCTTGCTGACCTGCGCCGGGGCGACGCCGAGCGCCAAGCCGGCATTGTTCACCAGCACGTCCACCTCGCGCCAACCCTCGGGCAGGCTGCCCGGCAGCGCCGCAACGGCGGCCTTGTCGGTCACGTCCAGCGCGAAGGCCAGCAGGTCGCTGCCAAGCTCCTTCTGCAGCGCCTCAAGCCGATCCTTGCGCCGAGCGGTCGCGATCACGCGATGGCCGTCCTTGACCATGCGGCGGGCGATGGCGTCGCCGAACCCGGCGCTGGCGCCGGTGACCAGAACAGTCTTCTTCACAGCTTTCTCCGTCCCTCAAACGCGCCGACCCTAGCCCGTCAGTCCGGCAGACGAAAGCGGACCGAGACCGGGCAGTGATCCGACAGCCGCTCCTTCGCCGCGGCGTCGGTCTCACGATAAACCAGGACGCGCATGGTGCCGGGCGCCATCCACCCTCGTGCGGCACCGCCGGCCAGGATGTGATCGATGAACGCGTTGCCGCCCCAGCATGGCGTCGCCTGCCCTTCGGTCGCACGCGTCAGCGGCGCGGCGGCATTGAGTGCCGCAAGCAGGTCGTCGCGGCCGTCCATCACCCGGTTGAAGTCGCCCAACATCACGAACGGCACGCCTTCGGCCCGGCGCTGCGCGATCCACCCCTGCAATGCCGGCACCTGCTGGCTCAGTGTTCGGCAGTTGCGGCTTGCATTGGAGAGCCGCGCCTCGTGGCAGCCGGTTTTCAGGTGGACGTTCAGCAGCCGCAAGCGGCCGCCGGGTGTGACGACGGTGATGTCGGCGCCCGACCGCAGCCGGTGAGGCGCGTCGGGGACGACGTCCAGCCCGACGAGATCCGGGTTCCGCTGCACCTGCAATCCGCGGCGCACCGCGAAGCCGGTCTGCTGCACGACGTCGTCCTGTGTCGTGAACAGGTCGTAGCGGTCCGGCGGAAACACCTCGCGCGCCGCCGGCGCGCCGTCCACTTCCTGGAACGCGACGATGTCGGCATCGAGCAGCTTCGCGTAGCGCCGCAGCAACGCGCGGTCTTCGGCGTCGCTTCGGGACCACGTTCTCGGGCAGTGCCGGGTCGCCGGCCGGGCGCAAGGTCAGCCATTCCAGGTTCCAGGTCGCCACCTTCAGCTCGACCGGCCAGGCCGGCGCCGCCCAGAGGAGCAGCAGCACGAGCAGGCGCGTCACAGGAGCACGGGCTCTGGCACCGCCGCATTCTCCGGCTCGGCGGCGGCGGCGTCCAGCGGGATCGCACCGCACCGGAGCAGGAATGCGGCGACCGCTTCGTAACGGTCCGGATCTCGTGTCGGGTCACGCGCGTCTCCGCGCGGCACCCAGACGATCGTGGAATGGCGGGCGCGCGTGAGCAGGACGCGATAGGCGTTCAACCGATTGGACCGCACCTCGGGGTCGCGCGGCAGCGTCCAGGCAGTGCCGCGGAAGGCACGCGCCTGCCACGCGTCCTGCTGGCGGACCAGGTCCGCGTCCCAGCACAGCCCCACATGGTCCAGCTCGAGCCCTTGCGCGCCGAACTCCGTCGCCGCGACCTCGAGCGCGTCGGCGCTGCGGATGTCGGGCCAGCTCTCGAGGAACCAGCGCGCCACCGCGTCCTCGTCCTGGTGCCATAACAGCCCGCCCAGGCCTTCCGCGCGCAATCGCCGTGCTCCGCTGCTGGCGACCAGCCCGACGCGGCGGCCCGGCGTGGCCAATCGGGCCCGCAGCGCCGCCTGCATTGCCGCCAATGACCGGGTCAGTTGGATCGGCAGCGCCGGCCCGGCCAGCCGCCGCGCCGCCTCGGCGTCGCACGCCAGCACCGCGTCGACCCACTGTACCACCTGCGGCGCCCGCCAGGCACGGACCGCGGCGCCCAGATGCAGGGCGGGATCGAGTGCCATGCCCGGCCGCGCCGCCAGACGTTGCCGCGTGTCGTCGGTTACCAGGGCATCCGGGGGTGCGGCGGCCTGCCACGCTGGCCGGGCCGCGAGTGCCTCGCCCCAAGCGGCCAGGCCGCCCTCGCCGGCGTGGATTTCCTGGCCGCCGCCCAGCAGACAGACGACGGCCGCGAACCCGTCGTGCCGGGCCATGGCGTCGAGCACGATGCCCGGTTCGGAGTCCGGCAGCGGCCGCGGGCGGTTCCGCGACTTGCGACGCGCGTAAGCCGCCGTCCAGCAGCGCTGCGCCTCGTCGATCACCACCACCCGCTCGGCCGGCGCCGCGCCGGAGGCGAGGGCAGCGTCGCGGAAATGGTGCAGCGCTTGAACGCAAGCCTCGACCCGTTGCCGCGCCGCCCGCCCAGCCAGCCCGCGTTGCCCGGCATCGCGCACCAGAGCAGCACGTAGCACATGCAGCAGCGCGGGATTGCCGGTCAGGAACACTGCGCCGGCGTCCGGGGTGAACGCCAGGTCCAAGCCGCACAGCGTCTTGCCCGCGCCCGGCGCCCCGGTCACGAACACCACGATCTTCGCGCCAGATTGCCGGGCGGCCGACAGCGCAGTGCCGACGGCATGCCTGGTTCGGGCCAAATCTCCGCGCGCCGAGGTGCTGGCCAGCAACGCCACGACGTCGTGGCGCGCATACAGCCGGCACGCGGCGTCCAGCAGGCCCGGCACCGGCCTGTAGGCGGCCAACTCCCACCGCTCGGGATCGAACCCCGGCACCGGCGGGAACGCCGCCACCTGCGCCAGCAGGCCCGGGAGCTGCAACCGCGTGCAGCTTATGGGCCGCGCGGCGCCGGCGAAGGGCAGCGGCCGCTGCGCCGCCACGAACTGGCCAGACACCATCACGACCGGCAGCACCGGCACGCCGCGGCAGCCTTCGTGGAAATCGGCCAGGTCGATCGCGGCCGCTTCGGCTGCAGCGGCCGTCGCCGCGAACACCAGGATCGCGCGATCGGTGACGCCAACGGCGTCGATCCGGCGGCCAAGACGGGTCAGCTGGAGATCGGTGAGCATGCGCACCGGCGCAGTTGACCAGGAAAGGATGGCCAGAAGGGTTAAGCGCTGGGGGCGAGCGCCCCCAGACCCCGCCAAATTTAGTCCTCGCCGGTTTTGCGATAGGGGGACATGGTCGCGAGGTCGGCCATCTCCTCCCGCACTGCCGGGCGCTCCTGCTTGAGGTAGTCGCCGATCGCCCGGCGGAGGCCGGGGTTGGCGATCCAGTGCGCCGAATAGGTGGGCTTCGGCAGATAGCCGCGCTGGATCTTGTGCTCGCCCTGCGCGCCGGCCTCGACCCGGTCCAGCCCGTGCTCGATCGCGAACTCGATGGCACGGTAGTAGCACAGCTCGAAATGCAGGAACGGCCAGTCGCCGGTGCAGCCCCAGTTGCGGCCGTATAGCGCGCCGCCGCCCATCAGGTTCAGCGCGCCCGCCACCGGCGTGCCGTTGTTCTCGGCCAGCATCAGCACCACCCGGTCGCCAAGCCGTTCCGACAGCAACGGAAAGAACCGCTTGGTCAGGTAGGCGCTGCCCCACTTCCGATCGACGGTCGAGGTATAGAACCGGAAGAACGCGGCCCAATGGTGCGGCTTGATGTCGGCGCCGCGCAGCGCCACGAAGTCGAGCCCGGCCGCATTCGCGTCCCGCCGCTCGCGCTTCAGCACCTTGCGCTTGCGCGACGCCAAGGCTCCCAGGAAGTCGTCGAACGTCGTGTAGCCCGCGTTCTCCCAATGGAACTGCTTGCCCAGCCGGGCCAGCCAGCCCGCCTCCACCAGCGCCGCCTGCTCGGCCTCGGTGCAGAAGGTCGCATGCACCGAGGACAGGTCGAGCTCGCGGCAGGCTTGGGCCAGGGCGTGGCCCATCGCCGCGGGCGCGACACCGTCGCGCACCAGCAAGCGTGGGCCGGGCACCGGGCTGAACGGCACCGCCACCTGCAGCTTCGGGTAGTAGCTGCCGCCGGCGCGGTCGAAGGCGTTGGCCCAGCCGTGGTCGAACACGTACTCGCCATAGCTGTGCGACTTCGCGTACATCGGCGCCACTCCGACGACCCGGTCGCCTTCGCGCAGCGCCGCGTGCTGCGGCAGCCAGCCGGTGCGGTTGTTGGCCGAGCCGCTATCCTCCAGCGCCGACAGGAAGGCGTGCGACACGAACGGGTTGCCGCCGCCGTCGAGCGTGCCGGCGCAGGCATCCCAATCATCGGCCGGGATGTCGGCGATGCGGGGATGGAGCGAAAGGCTGAGACTAGGAAGGCCGTCGGGCATGCAGGGGATATAGCGCGTGTCGGCGTTTGGTGAACCGCCCCCCGGGGCGTGACGGCGCAGCAGCGATTTGAGCGGCCAGAACACCGATCCCCCGAGGAGTTTGCACTGCGCCGATCATGGCGGACTGCGAGGGGTTTCGGCGTTCAAATGCCTGCAAGTCCGGCCGTCTCAGCCGATCTCGAACATGCCCTCGACCTCGACCGCCGCGTTGCCCGGCAGCGACGGCACGCCGATCGTGCTGCGGGCGTGGCGGCCCGCCTCGCCGAAGATCGCGACCGCGAGGTCCGAGGCGCCGTTCATCACCAGGGCATGCTGGGTGAACCCGGGTGGCGCCGCGATGAAGCCGCCGAGGCGCACGACGCGCACCACCCGATCGAGGTCGCCGTCGCAGGCGCCGCGCAGATGCGTGAGCACGTTGAGGAAGCACAGCCGCGCCGCCGCCTGCCCCTGCTCGACGGTGACCTCCTCGGTCAGCTTGCCGGTGACGGCGATGACGCCATCCTGCGCCGGCACCTGGCCCGACACCACGACCAGGCTCCCGGAGCGCACGAACGGCACGTAGTTGGCCATCGGCGCCATGGCCGTGGGCAAGGTGAGCCCGAGTTCCTCGAGGCGGGCGTCGATGCGTCCGGTCATGCCGTGCTCCTATCCGTTGCTGACGAGGCGCAGCCGGCGGCCGCGATGCTGGGTGGGCAGGTCGAGCGGCAGCAGCGGCAGCGGGTCCGCCTCGGCGGGCTCCGGCACGCCCTCCGGCACGGTGCATTGACCGAGGTAGTTGATGGCGAGGTTGCTGAACACGTAGTCGAGCGGGCTGGTGGCGTGGCTGACATCGGCGTCGCCCTCGACGCGGCCGGCCGGGCCGAACCGGGTCAGCGTGAAGGCGTGCACGTACTCGTCGAGCGACACCCCGTGCTGCAGCCCGAGGCTGACGGCCGCGGCGACGCTGTCGAGCATGCCGCGCAACGGGCCGCTTTCGCGCGGCAAGGCGATCTGCAGCTCGCCCAGGCTGCCGTCGCCATACTCGCCCGTGCGGATGTAGATGCGGTGGCCGCCGATCGACGCCTTCTGGGTGTAGCCGCGGCGCCGGGCCGGCAGTTCGCGGCGTTGCGGCGGAGCGGCCGGGCGAGCGCCGGCAACCGGACGGGCCGGCATGGCGTGCAGGCTGGCGGCGACCGCGTCGTGCATCGCCTGGTGCGCGGCCAGGCCCGGCGGCAGCAGCAGTTCCTCGCCGCCCAGCACCCGGGCCAGCGCGTCATCCGGGCCCAGACCGAGGGCGGCCAGCCGAGCGCGGGCGGCGCGGGTCAGGGTGCCGTCGGGGCCGACCGGGGAGAAGGCCGGGGCCACGCCACCGGTCTCGGCGCCGAGCAGCGCATCGGCCGGGCCGGGTGGCAGGATGGCGGTGCCGGGCAGGCCCGCGGAGCCGCGCAGTGCCGCCTGTCGCGCCTCGGCCGCCGCCTCGGCCAGCGCCGGCAGGGCGCAGCGGGCGGGCGGCGGCGGCCAGTTGGGCAGCCGGGACAGCAGGTCCGGCTGGTTGCCGGCAAAGGCGAGGTCGGCGGTAGCGCGCAGCAGCGCGGCCAAGCAGGCGGCAACGTCCCGCGCCGCTGAACTGTCGTATTCGAGGCCGACCGCGGCCAGCAGGCCGTCGAGGTCGGTGAAGCCGATCGCGTAGCGCGGCGCATCGGGATGGCCGAGCCGCAGCGCGGTCGCGGCGGTGCGGATCGCGGCGACGAAGGCCGGCACGTCGAAGCCGGTGGCGCCGTCGGCGAAGGCCGGTAGGTTCAGCACGAAACCCGGCGGCGCCCCGACCGTCCCGGTCCACACCGGCAAGGTCGGCGCACCCCGGCGATGCAGCAGCAAGGCATGCAGCCGATCGGCCAAGGCATCGTCGCCGGCCTCGCGGGCGCGCAGCGCGACCGGGCGGATCCAAGCGTCTGCCGCGCGCGGCAGGGTGGCGCGGCCCTCGCCAGGGGCTAGTTCGGCCAGCGCGGCGGCAGCGCGGTCGTCCCAGGCAGCCGGCAAGGTGAGCGGGCGTGGAGGCGCGTCGGCATCCGCGCCGGCCTGGGTCTCGCGCATGCGCACGCCGCGCCAGATCCGAGTGGTGGTCATCACCTGATCGTAGGCGGCGGCCCGGCCAGGTGCAACGGATCGTGCGCGTCACCCGCGGGCGCGGCACACGTTCCGTCAACCATGGCTTGGCGGGATGGCGCAACCGGGCGGCGTTTCGTATATGCACGGCATGACCATCGGTACGCGCCTGTTCACCTTCTTTCATGGCCGGCTGCTCGGCAGCGACCCGGCCGGCAACCGCTACTTCGAGGAGAAGCGGGTTCGCCGCGGCGCCCGCGGCCGGCGCTGGGTGATGTATTCGGGCGAAGCCGAGGCCAGCAAGGTGCCGCCCGAATGGCATGCCTGGCTGCATTACACCACCGACGCGCCGCTTCCGCTCGCGGTCCGCCAGCCGTGGCAGACGCCGCACCAGCCGAACATGACCGGAACCGCGGGCAGCTATCGTCCGGCCGGGCACGATTACAGCGGTGGCAACCGGGCCAAGGCGACGGGCGACTACGAGTCCTGGACCCCGGGGAGCTAGCGGCTTGGCCAAGCGCAGCGTTGCCGAGGTCGCAACCGGAGTTGTCGTGCTGGCCGTCACAGCCGGGTTCCTGGCCTACGCGCTTGCCAACACCGGCCGCTCGGCCGCGACCGGGCTGGCCCTGACGGCGAAGTTCGACAACGTCGGCACGCTCGCCGCGGGCGCTGACGTCCGGCTGAGCGGCGTCAACGTCGGGCGGGTGGTGAACACCGAGATCGATCCGAAAAGCTTCCAGGCGGTGGTGCACCTGACGGTGCAGCCCGAAC
This sequence comes from uncultured Alphaproteobacteria bacterium, assembly GCA_963792675.1. Classification (GTDB taxonomy): domain Bacteria; phylum Pseudomonadota; class Alphaproteobacteria; order Acetobacterales; family Acetobacteraceae; genus JBBROS01. The sequence continues at coordinate 314,349 of CAWBWT010000002.1, read as the reverse complement.
TGAAGCTGCCGACCGACAGCAGCGCGGTGATCTCGACCGGTGGGCTGCTCGGCAGCCCGTTCATCACGCTCAGCCCCGGCGGCGCCGACGACGTGCTGAAGGAGAACAGCACCATCACCATCACGCAAAGTGCCACCAACCTCGAGGACCTGCTCGGCAAATTCATCTTCAACGTCGGCAGTCTGGCCGACGCGACGCAGAAAAGCCTAAAGCAGAACGGGCATGACCCGGCGGAGACCGGCAAGCCGTGAGCGGCATCGTGTGGCCTGGTGCCGACGGCGCGCCGGTGTCCTGCCGCGAGAAGGTCAAGACGCTGGACGACAACCACGCCGAGCTGCGCCAAGTGCTGCAGGACGCGTTCGAGGACGCCGTCCTGATGGGCGTCGACGAGACGGCGATGCGTCGCATCCTGGCGGGCGTCGTGGACGGCCTGCAAAGCCCGCGCCGCCTGTGATGCGGCGTCGTTTGGCGTTGCCGCTGGCGCTGGGGGCGTTGCCGCTGGCGCTGGCGGTCATGGCGCAGGCGCCCGCGCCCGATACCTGGCTGCCAAAGCAGACGGCGGAGATCGTGATGCTTGACAAGATACGGGCACAGCCGACCACCTTGACCGTGCGGACCGGGCAGCAGTCCAGTTTCGGTTCGCTGACGGTCGCCGTTCGCAGCTGCTTGGCGCGGCCGCCCGACATGCCGCAGAATTCGACCGCGTTCCTGGACATCACCGACGGCCGCGGCAGCGTTCCGCCGTTCCACGGCTGGCTGCTGTCCAACACCCCGTCGGTTTCGCAATACGAGCACCCGCTGTACGACGTCCGTTTGGTGGCCTGCAAATGACCGCCGCGCTGCCGCCGCCGGCGCGTTCGGCGCTGATGCTGGATCTGGACGGAACGCTGCTCGACATCGCTCCAACCCCGGACGCGGTGCGCGTCGCCGCCGGCCTCCCGGACGCGTTGCATTCGCTGCGCTCCTCGCTGGGCGGGGCGCTCGCGTTCGTGACCGGGCGTCCGATCGACCAGGTCGATGCCCTGCTGCCTGGTGTCGCCCACGCGATTGCGGGCGAGCACGGGGGCGCGATCCGACACGAGCCGGCGGCCGAGGTGACGCGTGCGCACCTGCCGGACCCGCCGGTCGAATGGGTCATGGAAGCCGCCCGCATCGTCGAGGCGCATCCGGGCGCGTTGCTCGAGCAGAAGCAGCGCGGCTTCGTGTTGCACTATCGCGCCGACCCGTCGCTCGGTCCGGCGTTGCGGGACGCGGCGGAGCGGCTGATCGCGCCGCAGGGTGACCGGTTCCAGCTGATGTCCGCGCTGATGGCTTGGGAGATCCGCCCGCGTGGGGCGGACAAGGGAAGCGCGGTGCTGGCACTGGCGTCGGAGGGGCCGTTTGCCGGGCGGCTGCCGATCTTTATCGGCGACGACGTAACCGACGAGGATGGCATGGCCGCCGCCCGAGGCCTGGGCGGCGCCGGCCTGCGGGTCGACGACTGGTTCGGCACGCCGGACGACGTGCGCGCCTGGCTCCTCGCCGGCGCGGCAGCGCTCAGTCGGGGCGAGGGCTGGCCGGCCCTGCCCCGCACCGGTCGGTAGAAGCTACCAGCGGTAGTACGGCCGGTAATAGCCGGGCGCGGGTGCCACCACGACGGGCCCCGGTCCGTAAGCACGGGCGTAGCGGGGGTAGTAGGGATACGGCGCCACGTAGCATCCGCCGAGCGCGGCGGTCACGACCAGCAGCACGCCAAGCAGCGCGCGGTGCAACAAGCGGTTGGACATCGTCAACCTCCTCGAATGTCTCCGGAGGAGATACGTTGACGGTGTGGCCTGATTGCGGAAGGGCCGGCACGATTTGGTCGCAATCGACGGCCGGACGATCGGACGAACCAGCCCCGTGGTATCAGACGCCGGGCGTCAGCCCGGGGCAGGAGCGGTCAGGCTGCGCACCGCGGCGCAGATGTCGGTCAGGGTGTAGGGCTTGCTGATGTATCGCTCGTTGGCGGAACCCGCTGCCTCGGCCGCCGGGTCGGGACGTCCGGTCATGTAAAGCACCGGCAGGCTCGGCCGCTCCTCACGCGCGCGCAGCGCCAAGCTGCGGCCATCGAGCGAACCCGGCAGTTGGATATCCGTCAGCAGCAAGCTGATCCCAGGGTCGGCCTGCAGCATCGGCAACGCATCGTCGCCGCTCTCGGCTTCAAGCACGTCGAATCCCTCGTCCCCCAAGGCCTCGACCAAGGTGAGACGAATCAGGAACTCATCTTCAACGACCAGGATCCGCGTCGATTGATGCGGGCTATCTAACGCCATGGACAGAGCCTCGCTAACCCGTGTGGCGAGGGCAAGGCATATCACTTTCACACATAATTGAATAGCAATATGATGCCGTGGTGACTGTTCACTTTCGGTTAAGGGCTGTGGTCGCGCACCAGCCGAACCGTGCGGAAATGCTTTGCCCGGCATCGCCTTGGATGTGTTAGTTCAGGCCAGCTCTCAACGAGATACTGCCATGCGTCGATCGTTCCTCGGGTTGCTGGGCCTCGCTCTGGCCTCCGCGCCGCTCTCCTCGGGCCATGCCGCGGGCATCGCCATCGTCGTCAACTCCGGCGAAGCAACGCTCAGCCTACTCGACACCGCGCATGGCACCGAAATCCGCCGCATCCCGGTCCTGCGTGAACCGCACCACGTGGCACTCGCCCCGGGGGGCCGCGAGCTGCTGGTCGGCGACGCGGGCGGTAACGAGATGCTGTTCCTCGACCCGGCAACCGGCGAGATCAAGCATCGCATGCCTGTCGCCGACCCGTACCAGCTCGGCTTCAGCCCGAACGCCCGCTGGCTGGTGGTGACGGGCTTGGCCCGCAACCAAGTCGACGTCTATGACGCCGCGTCGATGCAGCTTGCGCACCGCTTCCCGATCGCCTCGATGCCGAGCCATCTCGCCTTCGCGCCGGATAGCAGCGTCGTCTACGTCACGCTGCAAGGCGCGAACCGGGTGGCGGCGTTCGACCTGAAGCGGATGGCGGTGCTGTGGAACGCCGAGGTCGGCAGCACGCCGGCCGGCATCATCTGGCACGACACTGGGAAGGACGGGGGCAAGCTGCTGGTCGCCAACATGGGCAGCGACCACTTCGCGGTGGTCGATCCCACCGACGGGCATGTCGAGCGACGGGTGCATACCGGGCGCGGCGCGCATCAGATCTTCCCGTCGCCGGACGGCAAGATCCTGTGGGTGAACAACCGGGTCGACGGCACGACGGTGGCGGTCGACGCCAAGACGCTTGAGCCGGGCCGCAGCTACAAGATCGGCGGCGGCCCGGACTGCATCGATTTCGCCTCGGACGGCAAGCTGTGGATCACGTTGCGCTTCGCCCAGAAGGTCGCGGTGCTCGACCCCGGCAGCGGCGCGGTGCAGACCTACCCGGTCGGACGCTCGCCGCATGGCATCTTTCTTACCACCGCCCCGGCCCTGCACGGCCCCGGAACCTGAACCGTGACCGATCCGTTCTACGCCGCCGCCGGGTGGCTGCAGGAACATGCGCTGCTGCCGATGCTGTATGCCGTGGACGGGATGGAGTGGGAGGACGTGTCGCTCAACTGGGCGCTGTTCGCCTGCTACGGCGTGGCGCAAGTATTGCTGACCCTCGCGGTCTGCTTGCCGCTCGAGCGGTGGCGCCCGGTGGAGCGGTGGCCCGACCAGAAGGCGGTCCTGGTGGACGTGTTGTACACGCTGCTGTCGCGCATCGGTCTGCTGCCGCTGGTGACGTTCGTGCTGTTCTACGCGCTGCAGGTGCGGCTGACCGGCTGGCTCACCGACCATGACTGGGTGCCCCCGACGCTGGAGCGGGCGCTGCCGGCGCTGATGGGCCACCAGGTCGTGACGTTCCTCTGCTATGCGGTGATCCTCGACTTCGCCGAGTATTGGCGCCACCGCTCTGAGCCATCGCTTCCGCTGGTGGTGGGCGCTGCACTCGCTGCATCACGCGCAGCGGCAGATGACGTTCTGGTCGGACGACCGCAACCACTTCCTCGATGAGCTGATCGGCACGGTCTGGTTCATGGCCATCGGGCTGCTGATCGGCATCCCGCCGCTGCAATTCCCGCTCCTGGTGCTGCTGCTGCGCTTCCTCGAAAGTCTCAGCCACGCCAATGCGCGGGTGTCGTTCGGCTGGCTCGGCGACCGGCTGCTGATCTCGCCGCGGTTCCACCGGGCGCATCACGGCGTGCTGGCGGCCGGGCAGCGCAGCGCCAATTACGGCGCGATCCTGCCGTGGTGGGACATGCTGTTCGGCACGGCGGATTTCGACCGCGCCTATGTCCGTACCGGCGACCCGTCGGCCGAGGAAGCGCTTGCCTCGGGAAGCTGGGCGCAGCAGCAAATGGCGGGGCTGCGGCGCCTCACGCGCGCCCGTACCTAAGCCGGCCCGGCGCTCGCGCCCACGCTACGCCGCGGGCACCATGCGGAAGCCCGGTCCGGCACGCTCGACCGTGTGGAACGCCGGGAAGTGCAGGTGCATGCCGGCGACCAGCATGCGGTCGGCACTGACCATATCCAGCATGCGCCGCCGGCTCGCCTCCGCGGCGGAGGGGTCGATGTCGTACACCATGCACACGCTGGGGTCGGCCGCCTGCAGGTCGGGAACGTGCATGATGTCGCCCCAGATCAGCAGCGACTGGCCGCCGCTCTCGATGCGATAGCCGCTGTGGCCCGGCGTATGGCCCGGCAGCGCCACACGGGTGATGCCCGGGGCCGGGTCGTCCGTGATCAACGTACGAGCGCCATACGGCGCCGCTGCGTCCTGCGCGCCTTGCACGTAGGGCTTCATAGCGGCAGGAGCCCGCGCCAGGGTCTCGGCGGAGAACCAAAAGCCGGCTTCGGCGGCTGAGAGGGCGAGGTCGGCATTGGGAAACACGGCCCGGCCGTCCGGGGTGGCAAGCCCGCCCGAGTGGTCCGGGTGCATGTGGGTCATGACCACGGTGTCGACGTCGCCGGGCTGCACGCCGGCCGCGACCAAGTTATCGACCAGCCGGCCCATGGTCGGGCCCATCGTGTCGCCGCTGCCGGCGTCGATCAGGACGATGCGGCCGCCGCCCTGCACGAGGAACGTGTTGACGCTGCTGCGGATGGCCGGGCTTCCGGTTGCAGCCGCGAGACGACGCTCGGCCTCGGCCGGCTCGACATTGCGGAGCTTGTCGGCGCCGATGTCGATGAAGCCGTCGCTGACGACCGTCACCGTGAGATTGCCGATGGTGCGGCGCTGGAACGTATGGGTGCCGTGTCCGGTCCGTGCTCACTCGGCGGCCTCCTTCGTCTCTCCCAGCCGTCCGGCCAGGTCCTGGATGAACTGCCACGCCACCCGGCCCGAGCGGGACCCCCGGGTCACCGACCATTCCACGGCTGCCGCGTGCAGCGCCTCGCGGCCGATCGGCAATTGCATGGCGTCGGCATAACCGTCCACCATGGCGAAGAACGCGTCCTGATCGCAATTATGGAACCCGATCCAAAGGCCGAAGCGGTCCGAGAGCGACACCTTCTCCTCGACCGCCTCGCCGGGGTTGATGGCCGAGCCGCGTTCGTTGTCGATCATCTCGCGCGGCATCAGGTGGCGGCGGTTGCTGGTGGCATAGAACAGCACGTTGTCCGGCCGGCCCTCGATGCCGCCGTCGAGCACCGATTTCAGCGCCTTGTAATCGGCGTCCTCGCGCTCGAACGAGAGGTCGTCGCACAGGATCAGGCAGCGCCGCGCCTCGGGGCGGAGCAGGTTGAGCAGGTCCGGCAGGCTGCGCAGGTCCTCGCGGTGGATCTCGATCAGTGCGAGCGAGCCGGGCCGGGCGGCGTTGGCGGCGGCGTGCGCGGCTTTCACCAGCGACGACTTGCCCATGCCGCGCGCGCCCCACAGCATCGCATTGTTGGCCGGCAGCCCGGCTGCGAAGCGCAGCGTATTGTCGAGCAGCAGCCGCTTCTGCCGCTCGACCCCCTGCAACAGGCCGATCTCGACCCGGTTGACCCGGCGGACGGGCACCAGGCGGCCCGGCTCGGGGTCCCAAACAAAGGCGTCGGCCGCCTTAAGGTCCAACGCCGCCGGGGGCGGGGGGGCGAGTCGTTCGAGTGCGTCGGCGATGCGGGCGAGCAGGGCGGCGGTGTCTGACATGGGATCCGGGTGGATTGACGGGGGTGCCGGCCAAACTATGGTCCGGCCCTCACAGCGGCAAGCCCGTGCGGCGGCGCGCCGGCGCTCTCATTCAAGGAACCCCCGATGTTGATCTCTCCCGCCTATGCCCAGGACGCCGCTGCCATGTCGTCGACATTGGTGCAGTTCCTGCCGCTCGTGCTGATCTTCGGCGTGTTCTACTTCCTGCTGATCCGTCCGCAGCAGACTCGCGCCAAGGAGATGAAGACCATGCTGTCCGCCCTACGCCGCGGCGACCGCGTCGTCACCTCCGGCGGCATCCTGGGCGTCGTGCAGCGGGTCAAGGACGGATCCGACGAGATCGAGGTCGAGATCGCGCCGAACGTTCGGGTGACGGTGCTGCGGGATACGATTTCGAGCGTGGTGAAGCCGGCCGTCGCCAACGACACGAAGTGACGTCGGCGACGGCCGCCCCCGGACTTGATCCGGGGGCCTCGTGCCCCGCGACGTGCGCTGTTCCCACCGTGCGAGAGATCCCCGGCTCAAGCCCGGGGATGACCGATCGACGGAGTATCGCTTATGTCAGCTTGGACGCCGCAAACTCGTAATTGGCCAGCTTGTCCAGCCAGTTGCTGACGTAGTCCGGCCGGCGGTTGCGGAAGTCGAGATAGTAGCTGTGCTCCCAAACGTCGCAGCCGAGCAGCGCCGTGCCCTCGCCGGTGGCGAGCGGGTTGGAGCCGTTCGGCGTCTTGGTCACCTTCAGCTTGCCGTCCGAGCCCTGCACCAGCCACGCCCAGCCGCTGCCGAACTGGCCGACCGCGGCCGCCTTGAATGCGTCCTTGAACGCCTGCACGCTGCCGAAATCCGACGTGATCTTGGATTCGAGGCTGCCGGGGATCGAGCCGCCGTTCGGCGCCATGTTCTCCCAGAACAGGATGTGGTTCCAATGCTGCCCGGCGTTGTTGAACACCGGCGCCATGTCCGGCTTGTTGTAGCTGAGCTTGATGATCTCCTCGAGCGACTTGCCCTGCAGGTTGGAGTCCTTCTCGACGAAGCCGTTCAGCGCCGTGACATAAGCCTGATGGTGCTTGTCGTGGTGCAGCTCCAGCGTCTCCTGCTGCATGCCGCGCTCGGCGAGGGCGGCATGGGAATACGGGAGGTTGGGGAGTTCGAAGGCCATGGTTGCTCCTTGGCGCTGTGGGATGGGCCGGAGAGTGGGGGCGGCCCGGGCGGAGCGTCAACCCTGCGGTGGTTGCGGATCGTGCACGACGCCGACATCTGAGGCGGATGGAGAAAAAGGGCCTGCTATCGCCGGCCGGGGAGCTCGTTCGCCGGGTCGATCCGGACCGGTTCCTGACGGCGCTGTTCGCCCCGGCGGACCGCCGTGAGGCGCTGTTCGTTCTGTATGCGTTCAACCACGAGCTGGCGCGGGCGCGCGAAGCAGCGCGGGAGCCGTTCGCGGCGCTGATCCGCCTGCAATGGTGGCGCGAGGTGGTCGAGGGCGCGCGGCGGCGGCACGAGGTGGCCGGGCCGGTTGGCGAGGCGCTCGACGCCGGCTGGTTCAACCCGGCCGACCTCGAGGCGATGATCGCCGCGCGCGAACTCGAGGCGGAACCGTTCGAGACCACGGCGGCGTTCGAGGCCTATCTGCTCGGCGCGGCCGGCGGCGTCATGGTGGAGGCCGGCCGGGCGCTGGGCATTGAGGCACCGGAGGGTCTGCGGCCCTGGGGCGCGGCCTATGGCGCGGCCGGCGTGCTGCGCAGCGTCGAGGCACATGCCAGGCAAGGGCGGTGCTTGTTGCCGCTGGACCTCGTGGCCGAGGCCGGGTCGAGCGAAGGAGCGGTCATCGCCGATCCGCGCTCGCCGGCCCTGTCGCCAGTGCGTGACCGGGTCCGGTCGATGGCCCAAGCGTGGCTGGCGAGCCGTCCTCCGGTCCCGCGTTCGGCCCTGGCCGCGGCCCTGCCGGCGGTGTTGGCGCGGCGAGACCTCGCGCGCCCGTGGGCGATGCCGGCCCGGCCCTGGTCGGACAAGCTTTCGCTGACCTTGGCGGCGGTCCGTGGTCGCGCGGTTTGAAACGGCTGGTCTGGACTACCGGCTACGCCGCCGCACGAACCCGGCGCCGAGCAGGCCGATGCCGACCAGCACGGCCGAGCCGGGCTCGGGAACGGCTTGCCGGTAGGTGTAGGCGACTGTAAAATTGCCGCCGGCCGACGTCACTTGGTTGGCGCTGGCATTGCCGCCGGTGTTGCTGAGGACGGTCAAGGTATTCGTGCTGGCGAAGATCGTCGCGAAGACTGGCCCGGCAGCCTCAAATGCGGCAATGTCCGCGGGGTCGGTGTCGAGCACGATCCCGCTGGCGATGCTGCCGTTCGACGGGCCGCTGGCAGAGGCGCCGGCCGCGAGTTTGTTGTAAAGGAATTTGCCGCCGAGCAGGTCCAGCGTGTCCGGGCTGCCGCTGCCGAGCGCGGACTGGATTGCGTCGGTGATGCCGCTGACGTCCGACGAGAGCTGCAGAATCGACTTGGTTCTGGCAGAGCCGGTCGAGACCTTGGTGGCGGTCGGATTGTTGCTGACCGTTACAGTCGAGGTCTCCGCAAAGCGGGCGGAAAGGCTGACCGACAGAAGCGTTCCGAGCGAGGTGTTGAAGAGTTGGAACGTGCCGCTCTGGTCCCAGTCGGTCGACAGCTGGCCGAAGGTAATCGTTTGGGTCGGCGTCGTAATGACCACCGCCTGCGCTGCATTCGACATGCCCAAAAGGACCGTGCCGGCAAGAAGAACGGTAAGGACGCGGGGCATCAACGAAGTCTCCGACTGATCGCCCTCGCCCTTTCGGGGAGTGCGGCTGTGATCGGATGTATAACGCAGTCATGTCGACGTCAAAATTATCGAAATGTCATCACTTATCATGCTGCAGCCGCCTCGTGGGTCAGGCGCTCCGTTTCAGGCGCTGCACCGGCAGCATCGCTTTGAGGAAACGGCCGGTGTGGCTCGCTTCGGTTGCCGCAATCATCTCCGGCGTGCCCTGCGCCACGATCCGGCCGCCGCCCTCGCCGCCCTCGGGGCCCAAATCCAGCACCCAGTCGGCGGTCTTGATGACTTCCAGGTTGTGCTCGATCACCACCACCGTGTTGCCGTGGTCCACGAGCGCGTGCAGCACCTCCAGCAGCTTGCGCACGTCCTCGAAGTGGAGGCCGGTCGTGGGCTCGTCCAGGATATAGAGCGTGCGGCCGGTGGCGCGCTTGGCCAATTCTTTGCTGAGCTTGATGCGCTGCGCCTCGCCGCCCGAGAGCGTGGTCGCCTGCTGACCCAGGCTGATGTAGCCGAGCCCGACCTTCTGCAGGATCGTCAGCCGGTCGTTGATGCGGGTTTGGGCGCTGAAGAACGGCACCGCCTCGTCCACCGTCATGTTGAGCACGTCGGCGATCGACTTGCCGCGGAACTTGATTTCAAGTGTCTCGCGGTTGTAGCGGGCGCCCTTGCAGGTGTCGCAGGTGACGAACACGTCCGGCAGGAAGTGCATCTCTATCTTCAGCAGGCCATCGCCCTGGCAGGCCTCGCAGCGGCCGCCTCTGACGTTGAAGCTGAACCGCCCGGACTTGTAGCCGCGGGCGCGCGCCTCCGGCAGCTCGGCGAACCAGTCGCGGATGGGCGCGAACAGGTCGGTGTAGGTGGCCGGGTTGGAGCGCGGGGTGCGGCCGATCGGCGACTGGTCGATATCGATGATCTTGTCCAGCAGCTCGAGCCCGTCGATCCGGTCATGCGCCGCCGGCACCTCGCCCGACCCCATCAGCCGCCGGCTGGCTGCCTTATATAAGGTGTCGATGATCAGCGTGCTCTTGCCGCCGCCCGACACGCCGGTGATCGCGGTGAACACGCCCATGGGAATGCTGGCGGTGACGTCCTTCAAATTGTTGGCGCGGGCGCCGACGACGCGGATGGCACGCTTCGGGTCGGTCTTGCGGCGCTTCGGCACCGGGATGAACGACTTGCCGGAGAGGTAGGCGCCGGTCACGCTGGCCGGGTTCGCCATCACCTCGGCCGGCGTTCCTTGGGCGATGATGTGGCCGCCATTGACGCCGGCCGCCGGGCCCATGTCGATCAGGTGGTCGGCGGCGCGGATCGCGTCCTCGTCGTGCTCCACCACCAGCACGGTGTTGCCGAGCGCCTTCAGCCGCCGCAGCGTGCCGAGCAGCCGCTCGTTGTCGCGCTGGTGCAGGCCGATGCTCGGCTCGTCCAGCACGTACAGCACCCCTGTTAGGCCGGAGCCGATCTGGCTCGCCAGCCGGATGCGCTGGCTTTCGCCGCCCGACAGGGTCGTGCTGCCGCGCGCGAGCGTCAGGTAGTCGAGGCCGACATCGACCAGGAACTGCAGCCGGTCCTCGATCTCGCGCAGGATGCGGCGGGCGATCTCGAGGCGCTGCGGCGTGAGCTGCCCGGCCACGCCCATAAACCAGTCCAGCGCCCGGCGGATCGACAGCTCGCTCGCCTGCGCGATGTTGAGCCCGGCGATTTTCACCGCCAGCGCCTCGGGCTTCAACCGGGCGCCCCCGCACACCGAGCAGGGCTTGTCCGCCTGGTAGCGGCTCATCTCCTCCCGCACCCAAGCGCTGTCGGTCTCACGCAGCCGCCGTTCCAGGTTGCGCAGCACGCCTTCGAACGGCTTCTTCACCTCATAGGCCCGCACGCCGTCCTTGTAGGTGAGCGCGATGGGCGTGGCGCCCGACCCGTTCAGGATCGCGTCGCGCATCGCCTCCGGCAGGTCCTGCCAGGGCGTGCGGGTCGTCTGCTTGAAGTGCTTGGCGATGCCTTGCAGGGTCTGGTCGTAGTACGGCGTCTGTGCCCCGGCCCAGGGCGCCACGGCGCCGTCGGCCAGGGTGACGCGCTCGTCCGGCACCACGAGCGCCGGGTCGAAGAAGCGCTCCAGGCCCAGCCCGTCGCAGGCCGGGCAGGCGCCGTGCGGCGAGTTGAACGAGAACAGCCGCGGCTCGATCTCCTCGATGGTGAAGCCCGACACCGGGCAGGCGAAGCGCGACGAGAACACGGTGCGCGCGCCGGTGGTGGCGTCCTCGGCATAGACGACGCCGTCGGCGAGCCCGAGTGCGGTTTCGAAGCTGTCGGCCAGGCGAGGCTGGATACCGTCGCGCACCACGATGCGGTCCACCACCGCCTCGATGTCGTGCTTCGTCTTGCGGTTCAGCGGCGGGATGTCGGCCAGCTCGTACAGCGTGCCGTCCACCTTGGCGCGGGTGAAGCCGCGGCGCTGCAGCTCGGCCAACTCCTTGCGGTACTCGCCCTTGCGGTCGCGAATCACCGGCGCCAGCAGCAGCAGGCGGGTGCCCTCCGGCATCGCCAGCACACGGTCCACCATCTGCGCCACCGACTGCGCCTCGATCGGCTCGCCGGTCACGGGCGAGTAGGGAATGCCGGCCCGCGCCCACAGCAGGCGCATATAGTCGTGGATCTCCGTCACCGTGCCGACGGTGGAGCGCGGGTTGCGGCTGGTGGTCTTCTGCTCGATGGAGATGGCCGGGGACAGGCCCTCGATGCTGTCCACATCGGGCTTGCCCATCAGCTCGAGGAACTGCCTGGCATAGGCGGACAGCGACTCGACGTAGCGCCGCTGACCCTCGGCATAGATGGTGTCGAAGGCGAGCGAAGATTTGCCGGAGCCGGACAGGCCGGTGATGACGGTCAGCGAGTCACGCGGGATCTCGACGTCGATATTTTTCAAGTTGTGCTCGCGGGCGCCGCGGACACGGATGTTGGCGGTCATGCAGAGGCCCCGGTGCGTTCTGGAATCGTTCGCTGGAGTATATGGGGAAGCGGGAGATTGGGGAAAGGGCGGGGCGCTGCCCCGCACCCCGCCTGGGGCGAGCGCCCCCGGACCCACCGGACTAAGGTTCGCCGGTCTGGGGCGGCTCGCCCCAGCGGGGTCTGGGGCAGCGCCCCGGTTGTGCAACGGGATGCCGCGGCCTAGTGTCCGCCGCTGTTTTTGAACCCTGAAAGCCCCTCGATGTCCCTCACCGCCGCGCGTCTCGACAAGATCAGCCCCAGCCAGACCATCGCCATCAGCAGCAAGGCGCGGGCGATGCAGGCGGCGGGGCGGGACGTGATCAGCCTCAGCGCCGGGGAGCCCGATTTCGACACGCCGCAGAACGTCAAGGACGCGGCGATTCGCGCCATCCAGGCGGGCGAAACCAAGTACACCGACGTCGCCGGCACCAAGGCGCTGCGGCAGGCGGTGGCGGACAAGTTCAAGCGCGACAGCGGCCTCGATTACAAGCCGGAAGAAATCATCGTCTCGACCGGCGGCAAGCAGGTCATCTTCAATGCCATGCTGGCGACGATGGATGCGGGCGACGAGGCGGTCATCCCGACGCCTTGCTGGGTCAGCTACCCGGACATCGTGAGCCTCGCGGACGGCAAGCCGGTGTTCGTGCCATGCGGGCAGAACAATGCGTTCAAGATGCGGCCCGAGGACCTCGAGGCGGCGATCACGCCGAAGACGAAGTGGCTGATGCTGAACTCGCCGTGCAACCCGACCGGCGCCGCCTATTCGGCCGACGAGCTGCGCGGCTTGTGCGACGTGCTGCTGCGGCACCCGCATGTCTGGGTGTTCACCGACGACATCTATGACAAGCTGACCTATGACGGGTTCAAGCCGGCGACGATCGTCGAGGTCGAGCCGCTTTTGCGCGACCGCACGCTGACGATGAACGGCTGCAGCAAGGCTTATGCGATGACCGGTTGGCGGATCGGCTTCGCCGGGGCGCCGCTCGCGCTGATCAAGGCGATGGACAAGCTGCAGAGCCAAAGCACCAGCAACCCGTCGAGCATCAGCCAGGCGGCGGCGGTCGAGGCGCTGACCGGGCCGCAAGAGTTCATCGGCGAGATGGTCGCCGTGTATCGCGAGCGGCGGGATCTGGTGGTGTCGATGCTGAACGAGGCGCCGGGCCTCCACTGCCACACGCCCGAGGGCGCGTTCTACGTGTTTCCGAGCGTGCACGGCTGCATCGGCAAGACCTCGGCCGGGGGGCGGGCGATCGCCACCGACGAGGATTTCGTGGTGGCGCTGCTGGAGGAGGAGGGGGTGGCCGCGGTGCACGGCGCGGCGTTCATGTACCCCGGGCATTTCCGCATCAGCTACGCGACCGACACCGCCAGCCTGCGCGAGGCGTGCGCCCGCATTCAGAAGTTCTGCGCGGGATTGAAATAGCATGCCCGAGCTGGCCAGCCGGCTGAGCCGGGTTCCGGTCGCCGGCACGGTGGCGATGACGATCAAGGCCCGGGCGATGCGGGCGGAGGGGATCGAGGTGATCCCGCTGACGATCGGCGAGCCCGATTTCGCCAGCCCGCCGCACGCGATCGAGGCGGCGCATCGGGCGGCGCTGCAGGGTGAAACCAAGTACCCGCCGCAAGATGGTGTGCCGGCGCTGAAGCAGGCGATCCAGCGCAAGTTCGCGCGCGACGCCGGGCTCGAGGTGGCGCTTGACGAGATCATGGTCGGCAACGGCGGCAAGGGGGTGATCTTCGACGCCCTGCTGGCGACGATGGACCCGGGCGACGAGGTGATCGTGCCGGCGCCGTACTGGGGCGCGTACCCGCTGATGACCAAGGTGGTCGGCGGCGAACCGGTAATCGTCGCCTGTCCGCAGAACAATTTTTTTCAACTTCGACCAGAGGACCTCGAGGCGGCGATTACACCGCGCTCGAAGTGGGTGGTGCTGAACTCGCCGAACAACCCGACCGGGGCGGCGATGACGGCGGACGATCTGCGGGCGCTGGGCGAGGTGTTGCTGCGGCATCCGCAGGTGTGGATCATGTCGGACGACATGTATGAGCACCTGGTGTTCGACGGCGCCCATGCGACGATGGCGGCCGCGGTGCCGGCGCTGCGGGATCGGGTGCTGACGGTCTCGGGCGTGTCCAAGACCTATGCCATGACGGGGTGGCGGATCGGCTTCGCGGCCGGGCCGCGCGGGCTGATCAAGGCGATGGTCAACATGCAGGGCCAGGTGTCGGCCGGGGTGTCCTCCGTGGGCCAGGCAGCCGCGGCCGCGGCGCTGGACGGGCCGCAGGATGGGGTGCCGGCGATGCAGGCGGCCTATCGGCGGCGGCGCGACCTGGTGGTCGACGCGCTGAACCGGGCGCCCGGCATTCAGTGCCACTGCCCGGCGGGCGCCTTCTACGTGTATCCCAGTGTTGCCGGGTGCCTCGGCAAGGTCACGCAAGCGGGCCGCCGCCTCGACACGGACGAGGATTTCGCGATGGCCCTGTTGGAGGAGGCGCATGTGGCGCTGGTGGCCGGGCGCAACTTCGGCATGTCGCCTTACGTGCGGATCTCGTACGCGACCGGGGACGCGGCGCTGGAGGCGGCGTGCGGACGGATCGTCGCGTTCTGTGAAAGTCTGCGGCCGGCCTGAGGCGTTATTCGGCAGCGGCCCAGACCGGGGCGCGCTTCTGCAGGAAGGCATCGATCCCTTCGGCGGCGTCGCGCTCGGCCATGTTCCGCACCATGACGGCGGCGGCGTAGTCGTAGGCCTCGGCCAGGGGTAGCTCGGCCTGGGCGTAGAAGGCGGGCTTGCCGATGGCGAGGATGGCCGGGCTCTTGGCGGCGATGCGGGCGGCAAGGTCGCGCACCGCGTCGTCGAGCCCGGCTTCCGGCACGGCTCGGTTGATCAGCCCATGGCGGAGCGCGTCGTCGGCGTTGATGGTGTCGCCGAGCAGCAGCATCTCCATCGCTTGCTTGCGGCCCACGGCGCGGCTCAAGGCTACCATCGGCGTGGAGCAGAACAGGCCGATATTGACCCCGGGCGTCGCGAACCGGGCGGTGTCGGCGGCGATTGCGAGGTCGCAGGTGGCGACGAGCTGGCAGCCGGCGGCGGTGGCGATGCCGTGCACCCGGGCGATGACCGGCACCCGCAGCGAGGTGATGCGCTGCATCAGCCGGCTGCATTGCGCGAATAGTTGTTCCAGTGTGGCGGTGTCGGCCCCGCGCACCTCGCGCAGGTCGTGCCCGGCGCAGAATCCCGGCCCGGCGCCGCTGATCACGGCGACCTTGACGCTGCGGTCGGCCTCGATGGCGGCGAGGGCGTCTTCCAGCGCGGTCATCAGCGACATGGATAGGGCGTTGCGCGCAGCGGGCCGGTTCATCGTCAGCCAGGCGACGCCGTCCCGGTCGTCGCGAAGCAGGAGAGCGTCGTCGGTCATGCCTGGTCCTTTCGGTCGCCGTAATCCTAGGATGGCGGCGGTTCGGGCGGAAGGAGCCGCGGCATGACGATCACGACCGGCTACGTGCGCATGATGGCCCGCTACAATGCGGAGATGAACCGCCGGCTCTACGACGCGGCAGGTCGCCTGGACGACGCAGCCCGGCGCGCTGACCGGGGCGCGTTCTGGGGCTCGATCCACGGCACGTTCGCGCATCTGCTGTGGGCCGACCGGCAATGGATGAGCCGGTTCGATGGTTGGGACAAGAACGAGCAGGTGCTGGCCGAAAGCGGTACCGATCCGCGCCCGTTCCCGGAACTGCGGGCGGAGCGGGAGGCGATCGACCGGCGTCTGGAGGATTGGGCGGGGCGGGTGGAGCCCGGCTGGCTCGAGGGCGAGCTGACCTGGTTCAGCGGCGCGGCCGGGCGGGAGGTCAGCAAGCCGGTCGCGGTGCTCGTGAGCCACTTCTTCAATCATCAGACGCACCATCGCGGCCAGGCGCATGCGCTGATCACCGCAGCCGGGGAGCGGACGGAGGCGACCGATTTGTGGGTGATCGTGTAACCGGGGGCGCCGCTTTGCTTGCGCTCCGGCGCCGCAGTATAATGCGGGACGAAAGCGGGGGCGAACATGGCCGGTAGCGTGAACAAAGTGATCCTGGTCGGCAACGTCGGCCGCGATCCCGAGGTGCGCAATGCGCAGAACGGGACCAAAATCGTCAATTTCACCCTGGCCACCAGCGAGACGTGGAACGACAAGGCCTCCGGCGAGCGCAAGGAGCGCACCGAGTGGCACAGGGTCGTGGTGTTCAACGAGCGGATCGGCGACGTCGTCGAGCGGTTCGTCAAGAAGGGCCGCCAAGTCTACGTCGAAGGCAGCTTGCAGACGCGCAAGTGGACCGACCAGTCGGGGCAGGAGAAATACACCACCGAGGTGGTCATCGACCGGTTCCGCGGCGAGCTGACGCTGCTCGGCGGCCGGGGCGAGGAGGGCGGCGGTGGCGGCTATTCGGGCGGCGGCGGCGGCGACTACGAGGGTAGTGGCGGCGGCAGCGGCGGCCGGTCGGCGCCGCGCTCGGCGCCCCCGCGCGGCAATGCCCCGTCCTGGGACAGCCCCGGCAAGGGCGGCGGGAGCGACCTCGACGACGAAATCCCGTTCTGATCGAATCGGAGACGCTACGTTAAAATTCATGAACGGCAAGGTAATCTGAACGAAACCTAGCACGATTTTGTTGCTTGATCGTGACATACACGTCGTGGTTCGACGTGTGGAGTTGTGATGAGCAAGCGTTTCTCGATGACGGCGGCGGCGTTGGCGGTCGGTGTGAGCCTGTCCGGCTTCGTGTCGCCGGCCATGGCGACGGTCGGGTATATCGTCACATCCGGCGCCGTAGCGGACGGGATCGACGGAAGCGGCTTATTCGGCGCGGCCATGACGGACTTGGCCGGTGCCGGCTATGTCGCACAATTCAAGTTCGACACCACGCTCGGCAACGTCTCGTCTTCGCCCGGCGATTACAGCGCCACTGGCGGTGCATGGTCGGGCACCGCGTCGCCTTCACTCGGGGCCAGCATCACCATTGGTCAGCACGTTTTTGCTTTGCCGGGTGCCGATTTCGCCTCGTTCTACCAATACCGCTTCGGCGGCCTGTCGAGGTCGGAGGCCGAAGTCGACGACGGCGCGTCGGGTTTGACCGCATCCTTCACTGGTAGTCCCGGAACGAGCCCGGGCTCGTTCGACAGCCCGTTCACCCTTTCTTTGGCGGGCAACACCGCCAGCGGCCGCCTATCGGCGGGGGCGACGGTGCTGCGGCTCGCCCCCGACAGCTATTCGTTCTCGCTCACCGATCCGATGGCGGTCCCCGAACCGGCGTCGATCGCCCTGGTCGGGTTTGGTTTGGCGGGTTTCGGGGTGCTCCGCCGCAAGCGGGCCTGATCGCACCCGCTGATCGCGCCGGCAAGGGAGGCACGCCCTTGCCGGCGCAAACGGGCGCTACGGATGCATCAGGTCTCGCAGGTGCGAGATGACGTGTTCGAGGGCATAGGGCTTCTGCAGAAAGCGCGCGCCATCCGGCATCTCGTGGGCGGCCGGCATCGCCCGGCCGGAGGCAATCAGCACCGCCAGCCACGGCCAGGACCGGCGCGAATGATGGGCGAGTTCCAGCCCGTTCATCGATCCGGGGACGTGCACGTCGGTGAACAATGCGTGGATCCCGGGCGCCTGGCTTTCGAGCGCGGCGAGCGCCTCGTCGGCGTGCCCGGTCTCGACGACGTTGAAGCCTGCATCTCCCAACGCGGCACACGCCACCATGCGGATGATCGGCTCGTCCTCGAGCACGACGATGACGAGCTCGGACGGGGCAGTCTCGAATGGTGGGTGGGCGTTATTGCTCATCGACGCCCTCACGCGCCGACGACCGGGTTAGTTCCTTCAACTCGAAACCCGGAGTCGATCGTGAACGGGCCCGCCCATCGGCGGCTCGATCATGCCCCCGTGACAGCATGTTTGTGCGCCTGTAAACTATGTCCCGAGGCGGTCCAGCCCGCGCCACCGGCCATCGAACCCTCACGGTGCTTGGGACACCTCCGGCCGGTCGAATGCAGCGACCTTGCCATCCACACACGAACGGAACCCTGATTGAGCGACACGCCCGACACGCCCGGCCCCGCCTCGCCGCCCGTCACCCTCGAAGAGGAGATGCGGCGGTCGTACCTCGACTATGCCATGTCGGTCATCGTCAGCCGGGCGCTGCCGGATGCGCGCGACGGGCTGAAGCCGGTGCACCGGCGCATCCTCTATGCGATGCAGGTCGGCGGTTACACGGCGGACAAGCCGTACCGCAAGTCGGCCAAGGTAGTCGGCGAGGTGATGGGCAACTTCCACCCGCACGGCGATAGCGCCATCTACGACGCTTTGGTGCGCATGGCGCAGTCCTTCAGCATGCGGGTGCCGCTGGTCGACGGGCAGGGCAATTTCGGCAGCGTCGACGGGGACCCGCCGGCGGCGATGCGCTACACCGAGATCCGGCTGGCGCGCTCGGCGACCTTCCTGCTGCAGGATTTCGACAAGGATACGGTCGACTTCCAGCCGACCTACGACGAGAGCGACAAGGAGCCGCGGGTCCTGCCCGCGCGCTACCCGAACCTGCTGGTCAACGGCGCCAACGGCATCGCGGTCGGCATGGCGACCAACATCCCGCCGCACAACCCGACCGAGATCATCGACGCCGTGCTGCATCTGATCGAGCAGCCCGAGGCGACGCTCGACGACCTGATGCAGATCGTGCCCGGCCCCGACTTCCCCACGGGCGGCATGATCCTGGGCCGCGCCGGCATCCGCGCGGCGTTCGAAGGCGGGCGCGGCAGCTTGGTGGTGCGCGCCAAGGCCGAGTTCGAGGAGCTGCGCGGCAACCGCACGGCGATCGTCGTCACCGAAATCCCCTACCAGGTCAACAAGTCCACTCTGCTGGAGAAGATCGCCGAGCTGATCCGCGCCAAGCAGATCGAGGGCATCGGCGACATGCGCGACGAGAGCGACCGCGACGGTATGCGCATCGTGCTCGAGCTGAAGCGTGACGCGACGCCAGAGGTGGTGCTGAACCACCTGTATCGGTTCACCGCGCTGCAGACGAGCTTCGGCGTCAACTTCCTGGCGCTGGACGGCGGCCGGCCGCGGCTGATGGGGCTGAAGGACGCGCTGCAAGTCTTTATGGTGTTCCGCGAGGACGTCATCCTCCGCCGCAGCCGGTTCGAGCTCGACAAGGCGCGGGAGCGGGCGCATTTGCTGGTCGGTCTTGCGATCGCGGTCGCCAACATCGACGACGTGATCCAACTGATCCGCAGGAGCCCCGACGCGGCGGCGGCCCGCGCGGCGCTGATGGCGCGGGACTGGCCGGCGACCGATATCCAGCCGCTGCTCGATCTGATCGACGACCACGGCAACCAGATCGTCGGCGGCCAGGTGCGGCTGACGGAAGCGCAGGCGCGCGGCATCCTGGAGCTGCGCCTGGCCCGGCTGACCGGGCTCGAACGGGACAAGATCCAGGCCGAGCTGACCGAGGTCAGCGAGCGCATCCGCGAGTTGCTGCTGATCCTGGAAAGCCGGCCGCGACGGCTCGAGGTGATGCGGGACGAGCTGCTGGCCTGCCGCGAGGAGATCAAGTCGCCGCGCATGACCTCGATCGTGGACGCGGCGGCGGACCAGGACGACGAGAGCCTGATCGAGCCGGGGCAGATGGTGGTCACCATCACCCGCGACGGCTTCATCAAGCGCACGCCGCTGGAAACGTTCAGGCAGCAGAACCGCGGCGGCCGCGGCCGCAGCGGCGCGTCCACCCGCGGCGACGACATCGTCACCCGCAGCTTCAACGCCCACACTCATCAATGGGTGCTGTTCTTCTCCACCGGCGGCAAGGCGTTCCGGGAGAAGGTGTGGCGGCTACCGGAAGCCTCGCCGACTGCGAAGGGCCGGGCCCTCGTGAACCTGCTGCCGGAGCTCGGCGGCGACGGGATCACGGCCGTGCTGCCGCTGCCGCAGGACGAGGGTCTGTGGGAGAACCTGCATCTGGTGTTCGCCACCGCGAGCGGCGGAGTGCGGCGCAACAAGCTGTCGGATTTCGGGCGCATCCGCTCGTCCGGCATCATCGCCATGAAGCTGGACGAGGGCGACCGCCTGATCGGCGTCGCCACCTGCCGCGACGGCGACGACGTGTTCCTGGCAACAAAGCTCGGCCGCTGCATCCGGTTCCAGATCACCGACGAGAACCTGCGGGTGTTCACCGGCCGCGACAGCTCGGGCGTGCGCGGCATCCGGCTCGGCCGTGGCGACGAGGTGATCGGCCTGTCGATCCTGCGCCACCTCGAGGCCACCACCGAGGAGCGGGACGCGCTGCTGAAGGCGTCCTCGGCCCGGCGCCGCTCGGCGGGCGAGGAGGTGGATGCGTCCGCAGAAACCGCCGAGGAGGCGCCCGCGGCGGTCGAGGCCGCCCCGGTGGACCAGGCCGCGCTCGATGCCGAGGAGGTGCTGCTGACCGTCACCGACACCGGGTTCGGCAAGCGTTCGTCGTCGTTCCAGTATCGCGTCGCCGGCCGGGCCGGAATGGGGATCGCCAACATCACCCTCGGCGAGCGGACCGGATCGGCCGTGGTGGCGAGCTTCCCGGTGCGCCATGGCGATGGGGTGATGCTGGTGACCGATGGCGGACAGCTGATCCGCGTGCCGGTGGATCAGGTGCGGGTGACCGGGCGGACCAGCATGGGCGTGCGCCTGCTGCGGGTCGCCGACGGCGAGCGGGTGACGAGCGTGTTCCCGGTGATCGAGACCGACGCCGGCGACGAGAACGGGGCCGCGCTGGAGGACGAACCGCATGGCGACGCCTGACCCGGCCGGCGCCGATGCGCCGGACCGGTGGCGTGTCGGCATGTATCCGGGGACGTTCGATCCCATCACCAACGGCCACATGGACATCATCGCCCGGGCAGCGCGCATGTTCCACCGGCTGGTGGTGGGCGTCGCCGAGAATGCCGGCAAGGGGCCGCTGTTCCCGCTAGCGGAGCGGGTCGAGCTGGTTGCCGCCGAAACCGAGGCGTTGGCTGCCCGGACCGGGACCGAGATCGTGGTGCGGCCGTTTTCCGGCCTGCTGATCGACTTCGCGCGGACCGTCAATGCCGGGGTGATCGTGCGGGGGCTCCGGGCGGTCTCGGATTTCGACTACGAGTTTCAGATGGCGGGAATGAATTACCGGCTGGACAGCGAAGTCGAGACGGTCTTTTTGATGGCCAGCGAGCATCACCAGTTCATCTCGTCCCGCTTCGTCAAGGAAATCGCAACGCTCGGGGGCGACGTGACCAGCTTCGTCCCGCCGTTAACGCTGAACCGGACCATGGTCCGGGTCGGGCGAGCCAAAAAGGATTGATAGATGCTTCGTCGTCACCTGCTTTCTGCCACCATCGCATTGACCCTGATCGGAACCGCCATGTCTGACGCACAGACCCAAGTCGAAGACCCCGAGAACACTCTGTTCATGGACCTCAAGGACGGGCGGGTGGTGATCAAGCTTCGCCCCGACCTCGCGCCCAAGCACGTCGAGCGGGTCAAGGAGCTCACCCGCGAAGGCTTCTACAACGGCACCCCGTTTCACCGGGTCATCGAGGGCTTCATGGCGCAAGGCGGCGACCCGACCGGCACCGGAAGCGGCGGCAGCAAGCTGCCCGACCTGCCGGCCGAGTTCTCCAAGTCGGCGCACTTCCTGCGCGGCACCGTCGGCGCGGCCCGCACCGGCAACCCGAACAGCGCCAACAGCCAGTTCTACATCATGTTCGCCCCGGCGCCGCACCTCGATGGCCAGTACACCATCTGGGGCCAGGTCATCTCCGGCATGGACGTGGTGGACAAGATCAAGCGCGGCTCGGGCGGCAGCGGCTCGGTCCAGAGCCCCGACAAGATCGTCAAGATGCAGGTGGCCGCCGACGCCAAGTAGCGCGACACCCGCTTGTCGCGGCCGACGGGGATGGGCTGGCGTCCACCCCCGTCGGCATTGTAACACCCCTCGGCCGGGCCTGTAGCTCAGTTGGTAGAGCGTCCGACTTTTAATCGGATTGTCGTGGGTTCGATCCCCACCGGGCCCACCAGCGCCAATTCAACCCCGCCATCACCAGGTTGGCGGCGGCGGCCAGCAGCAGCACGACGGTTGGCGCCACGTGCAGCAGCGCCAGAACCGCGGTGAGCACGGCCGCGGCGGTCATCGCGGCCGCGTTGACGACGTTGTTCGCCGCCACCATGCGGGCCCGCTGCGCCGCCGCCGACCGGTCCTGCATCACGGCGTACAGCGGCACGGAGTAGAGGCCGCCGCTCGCCGCCAGCAAGGCGAGGTCGGCCAGCATCCGCCATCCTCGGGGATCCCGCAGCAATGCGGCGGGGTCGGCGAGCCCGCCGGCGCGCACGGCCGCAACGGCGAAGTCGCCCAGGAACACCGACAGCCCGACCGCCGCGAACGGGACGAGCCGCGCCGACACTTCGCCCCGCAGCAGCCGCGAGCACAGGAGCGAGCCCGCCCCGACCCCGACCGAGAAGAACGCCAGCAGTAGCGTCACGGTGCCTTCGCGCCCGCCGAGTTCGTCGCGGACGATGGACGGAAGCTCGGCCAGCACGGTGGCGCCCACCACCCAGAACCAGGACAGCCCCAGCACGCATTGCCAGACCGGGCGGTTGGCGCGCGCGGCGGCAAGCAGGCCGGCCGTCGCCCCGGCAATGTTCCAGCCAATCCGCAGCCCGGGCGCGGCGGCGGCGGCGGGCGGGATGAAGCGGGCCGCCGCGACGCCGGCGGCCGCGACCGCCAGCCCCGCCGCCGCGACGATCGCAGCGCCGTTGTCCAGGCCCATCAGCGCACCGCCGGCGATCGTGCCGGCGAGGATGCCGCCGAAGGTTCCGGCCTCGACCAGCCCGTTGCCGGCGACCAACTCGCCCTCGGCGAGGTGGCTGGGCAGGACGGCGTATTTGAGCGGCCCGAAGAACGTCGCCTGCACGCCCAGGCCGAACAGGACGGCGAATAGCAGCGTCACGCTGCCGAGCCCCAGCCCGATCGCCGCCACCGCCATCAGCCCCACCTCGGCCCATTTCACGAGGCGGAGGGTGCGCGACTTCTCGAACCGGTCGGCGACCTGTCCGGCGGTCGCCGACAGCAGCATGTAGGGGAGGATGAACACCCCGCCCGCCGCCGCCACCAGCGCCGGCCCGGTCGAGCCGGCCGCCTGGAACAGCACGAGCACCACGAGCGCGTTCTTGAACAGGTTGTCGTTCAAGGCGCCGAGCGTCTGCGTGACGAACAGCGGCGCGAGGCGTCGGGATAACAGCAGGGACATCGGCAGGCGCTCCGCTCGGGCGTATGCAGGCGCCGGCTCAGGGAGCGCGTTCGACCGGCAATGCGACCTCGTTGCGCCGCAGGAAGGGGATCGTCCAAGGCGGGTCGTAGAACCAGGCCAGCGCGGGGCCGGTCGCCCGCCACGCGGTGCCGCCCAGCGCCTGCGCGAGCTCCGCTTGGCGCCGCGCTACCGCATCGGGGCCGATCGAGCCGGAAAACCGCAGCACGGCAAAGGTCTGCGGCGGGACCGGCACGATGCGCACCGCCGGGTCGTTCGGCCGCGGCAGGCTGGCGAGCGTGTAGTGCGCGGGCATGAAGAAGCGGATGGTCCATTCCCCCGCCGCGGTGCGGTCCTGCGCGACCGGTGCGGTCATGGCGATCGTCTCGTTCGCTGGTCGGTTCGCCGTTTGGGCCACCGGCGCCGTCATGGCGATCGAGCCCTTGGTCGTGTTGTCCCCGAAGATGTAGCCGGCCAGGCGGCGGAACCCGGCACTCCGGGCGGCGATCTCGTCGCCCGCCACCGTCGTTTCCGCGGCGATGCGAGGACCATACTCGCGGATCTCGGCCGGCCCGGTCTGGGCGAGCACGCGATAGCCCGGCTCCTCGGTGCCGCTGCGCACGCCGACGACCGAGCAGGCGCCGACCAGGAGGCCGGATAGGATCGAGAGCGGCTTCATGCCGCGCATATGAGCAGACGCGAGCGAGTTCGGGGAGCCCCGCTCGCGTCAGGCGGCGAGTGCGATCCCGAATTGGCTCGGGTCGGTGCTGGCGAATTGCGGGGCGGTGCGGGCCACGTGCTCGGCGCTTTCGGAGAAGCCGACCACCACGGCGCCGCGCGGCGAGGAGCCGTCGTCGAGCACGCTGGTCCAGAACTGCGCGCCCGCCGGGTCGCTCGCCCGGCCCAGGGTGTTGCGATAGAGCGCCTCGACGAAGTCGCGGTTGCCGAGTCCGCCGAACCGCGCCGCGAACTCCGGCGAGGCGCTGAACGCGCCGGCGATGCTGTCCAGGCTGGCCGTGCCGGCGTCGAGCATGCCGCGCCAATACGCCAGGCCGGCCGCATCCGGAAGGCGTCCGAACACGGTGTCGTACAGCCGCGCGACCTGTTCGGCGGTTTCGCTGCGGTCCCAGATGCCGTCGCCGACGAGGGCTGCGGTTTGCGTCCGGTTCTCGGTGCCTTCTGAGAAGCCGGCCAGCACCTCGCCGCGGCTGATGCCGGCGCCGAGCCGGTCGAGCCAGAATGCCCGGCCCGCCGTGTCACCGGGGCGGCCGAGCACGTTTTGGTAAAGCCGATCCACGTAGCCGGCGTCGTCGAGCGAGCCGAACCGGGCGGCGAACTCGGCACTGCCGGCGAAGCCGCTGCCAAGCTCGCCGAGGCTGGCGCCGGTCTCAAGGCGGCTGATCCAGCCATTGAGCCCATCCTGGTCCGGCGTCCGGCCGAAGGCGGCCCGGTACATCCGGAGCGTCTGCGCCGCCGGGTCGTCGAGATCGAGCACGATGCGCCCGTCGAGAAACCGGAGCTCGCGGACGCCCTGGTAGGTGTCGGTTTGGCCGCCGTGCTGCCGCATTGTCATGGTGCCGTCGAAGCTGAACAGGCTGCCGCGCACGGAGCTGCCGGACAGGTCGACGATGTCATGGCCGGGGGAGCCGACGACATGGTTGACCTCGGCCACCACGATGGGCGGTACGAACACATCGACCGGCGTCAAGGGGGACGCCGGCGTTGTTGGCGGTGGGGGTGGCGTTGGCGTTGGCGTTGTCGGGGGCGCCACCGCGGTCAACGCGAGGGCGACGCCGGCACCGGCTTGCGGCGAGACGGTGACGCCGAAGCCGCTGTAATCGCCGGCCAAGGTCAGTGACCCAAGCCGGGACGCGCCCGAGAACAGCGCGAGGACCGATTGCCCGGTCGACCCGGCCGTCAACGTGGCGCTCGTCAATGCGCCGGCACCGGCATAGCTGATGGTGTCACCCGCGGCGAAGCCGGTGATCACCGCCTGCTCGGCCAGGCCGGACGGGGTGGCGCCGAGCCGCAGCGTGCCGCCGGCGCCGTTGAAAATGACCGGCGCGGTGCTGACGCCGTTGAGCGCCAAGGTCGCACCGGCGCCGATCTGCAGGCTGCCGCCGCCCGACACCGGACCGTTCAGGCTCAGCGTGCCGCCCGCGGCGGACACGGTGCCGAGGTCGACGATGCCGCCCGCCGCGTCGACCGTGCCGGCGCCGCTCAAGCTGCCGTCGACCGTCAGCAAGCCCGCCGCGCCCGCCGCCTTGCCGACCGTGGCGACGCCGGTGGCGGCCACGGTCAGCGTGGCGCCGGCCGACAGAACGAGGCTGCTGGCGCGCCACACGCCGCCGTTCTGGACCGTCAGCACCGCTGACGTGCCGATCGACGTGGCGCCGCCGTCCAACGATCCGCCCCCGGCCACCTCGGCGGCGCCGCCGAACAGGCTGCTGCCGGCCTGGAGCTGCGCCGTGAACGACCAGATCGTGGTGTTGCCGCCCAGCACGCCCAGGCTGGCGACCGCGCCGACGCCGCTGACCGTGCCGCCTCCGGTGACGAACTCGGCCGTGTCGGCGAGGCCGGGCGGGGTCCGTGCCGGGTTGATGCGCAACGTGGTGTTGGCCCAGGACGAGCCAATCCCGAATTGGCCATTCGTTGCGATCCACCGATAAATAGACATTCCGCGCACTCCTGGACGGTTCTTCTATAAACGGTCCAGTGGATCGGTTCTTGATACGCGGAGGCTTCGTGAATACTCGGTTCGCGGTAGGCTCGGTGCTTAGTGCCGCCGCCGAGGCCTGAGATCGATGGCCGGCGACGGGTGCGGGTTGCGGTAGTCCTGGCCGGTCCAGACATAGCGGACCGTTTCCGTCGCCAGGTCGGCCATGCCGCGGGTGCGGCTTGGCAGGACCGCCAGCTTGCCGCCGGCGCCGTCCAGCACCCGCTTCCAGGCGCCATGCCGCCACAGGAAAGCCGACGTGCTGCACCCGGCCGAGCCGCACTGCCGCGCCGATTGCAGTTGCACGAACACCGCCGGCCGGTCCGACGCGGTCCCGAGCGGGGCGGTTCCGACGAGCAGCAGCGGCCGTTCACCGGCCCGCCTCGACTCCGCCAGGTCGTCGGCGACAAGCTCCCGCGCGGTGGTCTCGAGCGCCGCGCCCGGATGCGCGGCAAGTGCCACCGGCGTTCCGCCCGGCACCGGCTTGTCGCGCGGCGGCGGCGCGGCGGCGGCGAGCAACACGGCGGCGGCGAGGAGCACAGGCAGGCGCATGGTCGATCCCGAACAGGCTGGCGCCGCGGCGCCGTCGCATCCAGGTACCACGTCGCGACTGGCGCGGCCATGCGCCTGATTGCGGTCGGCAAGCAACGCGCCGGGCCGGAGCAGGCGCTGTTCGATCGCTACAATGCCCGGTTGCGTCCCAAGCTGGCGCTGACCGAGGTGCCGGATGGCCGCGGCGCCCCGGCGGAAATCAAGCGACGCGAAAGCGAGGCGCTGCTGGCCGCCTTGCCTGCGTCTGCTTGGGCGGTGGCGCTCGACCTCGGCGCCGCCTGCCCCGGCAGCGACGGGCTGGCCCGCCTGCTCGAACGCTGGCTCGCCGCTGGCCGCGAGCCGTGTTTCCTGGTCGGCGGCGCCGAAGGCCTGGACGCGCCGGTCCTGGCGCGGGCCGACCACGCCCTGTCGCTGGGGCCGATGACGTGGCCGCATCTGCTGGTGCGGCCGATGCTGGCCGAGCAGCTTTACCGGGCACAGGCCATCCTGGCCGGGCATCCCTACCACCGCGCCGGGCGCCCATGAACGCCGGCCCGGCGTCCGCTCGCCGCCCTCGACACCCTTGAATGCGCCAGCTTGCACCCCGGAACCGCCGACGCCATACCACTCGCACCAACCCGGAGCATCGCATGGCCGCCTCGCCGCCTCGTCCCGTCATGCTCGTCATCCTCGACGGCTGGGGCTGGCGCGACGACGATCAGGACAATGCCGTGCGCCAGGCGGCGACGCCGACCTTCGACCGGCTGATGCGGGGACCGCACGCTTTTCTGCGCACCTTCGGCCTCGATGTCGGGCTGCCGCAAGGGCAGATGGGGAACTCCGAGGTCGGCCACCTCAACATCGGCGCCGGCCGGGTGGTGATGCAGGAGCTGCCGCGCATCGGCACCGCCATTGCCGATGGCAGCCTGGCGCGCAACCCGGTGTTGACCCGGCTGATCGACGCGCTGCGCGGCTCGGGCGGCACCTGTCATCTGCTGGGACTCGTCTCCCCCGGCGGCGTGCACGCGCACCAGGACCACGCCGCGGCGCTGGCCGGCATCGTGGCGCGCGCCGGCGTGACGGTCCGGGTGCACGCCTTCACCGACGGCCGCGACACGCCGCCGCAATCCGGTGCCGAGGACCTGCAGCGGCTGCAAGCCGCGCTGCCCGAGGGCGTCCGCATCGCCACCGTCAGCGGCCGCTACTACGCCATGGACCGCGACCACCGCTGGGACCGGGTCGAACGCGCCTACCGCGCCATCGCCAAGGGGCAGGGGGCCGCCTTCGCCGACGCCGCCAGCGCCATGGACGACGCATACGGCAAGGGCGTCACCGACGAGTTCGTCGTCCCCGCTTGCATCGGCGGCTATGACGGCATGCGCGACGGCGACGCCATCCTGTGCTTCAACTTCCGCGCCGACCGAATCCGCGAGATCCTGGCCCCGCTGCTCGACCCCGCCTTCGACGGCTTTGCCCGACCGCAGCCGCCGGCGCTGGCCGGCGCCGTTGGCATGACCCGCTACAGCGACGCGCTGGCGCCGTTCATGCAGGCGCTGTTCCCGCCGCAGACCATGGATCGCATCCTGGGCGAGGTCGTGTCCGGCGCCGGCCGCCGCCAACTGCGGATGGCCGAGACCGAAAAATACCCGCACGTCACTTACTTCCTGAACGGCGGCCGCGAGGAGCCCTACCCCGGCGAGGAGCGCACGATGGTGCCGTCGCCCAAGGTCGCCACCTACGATCTGCAGCCGGAGATGTCGGCGCCGGAGCTGACCGACAAGGCGGTCGAGGCGATCCGGGGCGGCGGCTACGACCTGATCGTGCTCAACTTCGCCAATCCCGACATGGTCGGCCATACCGGCGTCTTGCCGGCGGCGGTCCGCGCCGTCGAAACGGTGGACGCGGGCCTCGGCCGCATCGCCGAGGCCGTCGCGCAGGCGGGCGGCGCGATGCTGGTGACGGCCGACCATGGCAATTGCGAGACGATGCGCGACCCGCTGACCGGCGGCCCGCACACCGCGCACACCACCAACCCGGTCCCGGTCATGCTGGCCGCACCGGGCGGTGCCGGGCTTGTCGACGGGCGGCTCGCCGACCTCGCGCCGACCCTGCTGGCGCTGATGGGCATCGAGCAGCCGGCGGAGATGACCGGCCATTCGCTGCTCGCGGCCCCGATGAGCGGGAGCGATGCGGGCGGCGGGAGCGATGCGGCGGCTGTTGCTCGCTAGCCTGCTGCTCGCGGCTTCCACGGACGTCGTCTGGGCGCAGAGCCGGTCCGTCCAGAACGCCGAGCGCGGCCGGGTGCAGGCCGAAGCGGAAGCGCGCGAGGCGGGCGAGCGCGCCCGCGCCGCCGAAGCCGAGGAGCAGCGCCTCGCCGCGCAGCGGGTCGCCGCGGCGGCCCGGCTGCGTGAAACCGAGACCGAGGCCGCCGTCCGCGCCGCCGAGGTGTCCGAGCTCGCCGCACGCCGAGCCGCTACGGAAGCGCGGCTGAAGCAGCACGCAGCCTCGCTCGCGCCGCTGCTGCCGCTCGTGGAGCGGTTGGCCTTGTTCCCGGCGGAAACCTTGCTCGCCGTCCCCGCCCCGCCCGAGGATGCGTTGCGCGGGTTGGGCGTGCTGCGCGGGATGGCGCGGCGCCTGGAGCAAGAAGCGGCGGGGCTGCGCGCCGAGCAGGACGAGCTTGCGCGGCAGTCGCGGGCGCTCGACGAGGCGCTGCCCCGGCTACGCGCGGTGCAGGGGGCGCAGGCCGAGCAGGCGCAGGGGCTCGATCGCCAGCTCGCTACCGTGCGTGCGCTGCGTGAGCAGATGGAGCAGGCCGGCGCCGACGCGCAGCGGCGCGCGGCCGCGGATGCGGCGCGGGCGGACACGCTGCGGGCGGCGCTGGCTTCCCTGGAAGCGGCGCGGGCCAGGGCCGAGACGCAAGCGCGCGACGACGCGGCGCGGGCCGTGCGGCAACGCCGAGAGCAAGCGGCCGGCGCGGCGCGGCGGCGCGAGGTGGCGCTGGCCCGCCCGCCGGGCCCCGGGCCGGAGCCGCATGGACAGCTGGTTTCGCCGGTGGCCGGGAGCATCGTGCGTGCCTGGGGCGAGCCGACCGATGCGGGGCCGTCCACCGGCATCTCGTATCGGCCGGCGCCGCAGGCCCGGGTGGTTTCGCCCTGTGCGGGCCGGGTGCGATTCTCCGGTCCGTTCCGCAGCTATGGCGCAGTGTTGATCATCGATTGCGGCGGGGGCTATGCGTTTGTGCTCGCCGGGCTCGAGCGGCTGGACGTCGCGGTCGCCGCCGCCGTGCTCGCCGGCGAGCCGGTCGGGACGATGCCGGCCTGGGATGCGACCAATCCCGGCCCCCGCCCCGCCCTGTATGTCGAGTTGCGACGCGACGGGCAGGCGCTCAATCCGGCCCCCTTTCTGCGCGGCCGCGGATAGCCATGTCGCGAGAAGGGCGTGCGCCGGGCGTGATATTGCGTTTACTTTGTTACAAAGGGTTCAGTGATAAACGATGGCGTAGATGTGCTAGGTAACTTTGGATGCGGGTGCGGGCCTCGATGGGGGCGCGGAAGGGAAGATCAGGCATGAAGTTTCGGACCGGCGTGTTTGTGGGTGCAGCCTTTGCGGCCGGCGTGGCCGTCGGCCCGGCGACGGGCTTTCTGGATCGGACCATTGGCTGGCCGGTGGCGCATGCGCGCGCCCAGGACAATCGCAGCGCCGAGATGTATCGCATGCTCGACCTGTTCAGCGACGTGGTCGAGCGCATCCGCGCCGAATACGTCGAGCCGGTAAACGACCGGGAGCTGATCGAGAATGCCATCAACGGCATGCTGACCGGCCTCGACCCGCATAGCAGCTACATGAACGCGAAAAGCTTCCGCGACATGCAGGTGCAGACCCGCGGCGAGTTCGGCGGCCTCGGCCTCGAGGTCTCGGCCGAGAACGGCTTGATCAAGGTGGTCAGCCCGATCGACGACACGCCGGCCGCGCGCGCGGGCGTCAAGGCCGGCGACCTCATCACCATGCTGGACGGGCAGACCGTTCAGGGCCTCACCTTGAACGAGGCGGTGGACAAGATGCGCGGCACGCCGGGCAGCAGCATCCGGCTCACGATCAAGCGCGAGAACGTCAACACCCCGGTCGAGCTGTCGATGCAGCGCGAGGTGATCAAGATCCAATCGGTGAAGTCGCGGCTGGAAGGCGACATCGGCTACATCCGGCTGACTAGCTTCACCGAGAAGACCGATGACGGGCTGCGCAAGGCGATCGCCGACCTCAAGCGCGCCAACCCGAACCTCAAGGGCTACTTGCTCGACCTGCGCAACAACCCGGGCGGGCTGCTCGATCAGGCCGTCAGCGTGAGCGACGACTTCCTGCGCGAGGGGGAGATTGTAAGCACGCGCGCCCGCCACGCCGAGGAAAGCCAGCGCTGGTTCGTCAAGCGCGGCGACATCACCGGCGGCCTGCCGCTGGTCGTGCTGATCAACGGCGGTTCGGCGTCTGCCAGCGAGATCGTGGCAGGCGCGCTACAGGACCACCACCGTGCGATCGTCGTCGGCATGCGCAGCTTCGGCAAGGGCTCGGTGCAGACCGTGATGCCGCTGCCGGCCGGCAACGGTGCGATGCGCCTGACCACGGCCCGCTACTACACCCCGTCCGGCCGCAGCATCCAGGGCCTGGGCATCGCGCCCGACATCGAGGTCGCGTCGTCGCGCACCGAGGCGCCGCATTTCGGCCCGGAGCGGGAAGCAGACCTCAACCGGGCGTTGCGCAACCAGGGCGGCACCACGCCGCCGGCCGGCGCGCCGGTGCGCAACGACCTGCCGCCGATCGCGCGCGACATCCCGAAACTGCCGCCCGAGGGTGCGCCGGCCTTCGACGCGTCCAAGCCCGATACCGACTTCCAGCTCAAGCAGGCCGTCGCCGTGCTGCAGTCGATGGCGCAGCAACGCCGCGCCGCCCGCTGAGGCATACGACGACGCGGCACAATGGCGCTGGCCTGGCCCCGCCGGACGTGGCGCACATTGGGGCTGTTCTGGGCCGCGCTGCTGCTGATCGGCGGCGTGGGCCTGGCAACGCTGCAGGTCCTGGGCCCGCTGCCACGGAGTTCGTCGCCGCTCCCTGGACAGGCCGCCGGCGGGCATGACGCGCCAGCCCACGCTGCGCCGGCCCATGCGGAGCCGGCCCATGCCGGGCCTGCTCCCGGCGCCGAGCCGGTTCATGCACCGCCCGCGGTGCCGACGCGGGTGGCGGGGCCGGATCCAGCATTGTCGGAGCCGTCGCCGCTCGTCGCCGGCGCCGAGCTGCCGCGAGTAGCAGCCGATGGCCGCGTGTCCCGTGTCGTCTACGCCGGTCCGGTTCCGCCTGCGGCGCCGGGAACGCCGCGCATCGCCTTGCTGCTATGCGGGTTCGGCCTGTCGGAGCGCGATAGCCGGTCCGCGTTGGCGCAGCTGCCGGGCCCGGTCGCGTTCGCCGTGTCCGCCTATGCCGGTGACGTCGACAAGCTGCTCGAGTCGGCGCGGGCCGCGGGGCACGAGCTGTTCGCCTCGATCCCTATGGAGCCGCAGGCCTATCCGCAGGACGACGAGGGGCCGCACAGCCTGATGACCGGGCATTCCGCCGCCGAGA
Organism: uncultured Alphaproteobacteria bacterium; assembly: GCA_963792675.1. GTDB lineage: Bacteria > Pseudomonadota > Alphaproteobacteria > Acetobacterales > Acetobacteraceae > JBBROS01. The sequence continues at coordinate 282,314 of CAWBWT010000002.1, read as the reverse complement.
ATAACCGCGACCTCGCTTGGTCGCTGAGCCGAACCGCGGGAGTCGTTGGTGCCACGGCGGCCTCGGATGGGCTGCGCGGAGAGCGCTTTGCCGAGGTTGCCGGCGTATTCAATCCCGTGCTGGATGAGATCGGGCGTCGCGGACTCCTTTACATCGATCCACGGCCTGGCCGGGCGCCGACCCGCCCCGACCTGCCGGCCCGGGCCGTGGACGTCGTGCTCGACGACCCGATCGGCCGGGCCGAGATCGACGCCAAGCTGCAGTCGCTTGAGCGCACCGCGCGGGAGCGGGGCAATGCGCTGGGCCTTGCCGGGCCGCTGCGTCCGGCGACGATCGAGCGCATCTCGGCCTGGGCCAAGGGACTCGGCGACCGCGGCATCACCCTGGTTCCGGTAAGCGCGCTGGTGGTGCAATGAGCGACCTTCCCTATCGGCCCAATGTCGGCGCCGTGCTGTTCAACCGGAGCGGCCGCATCTTCGTCGCGCGACGCGCCGACCTGCCGAACGCCGAAGGTGCCCCCGGCGGCTGGCAGCTGCCGCAAGGCGGGATCGACGCGAACGAGGACCCGCGCGCCGCCGTGCTGCGCGAGCTCGAGGAGGAGATCGGCACCGGCCGCGCCATCATCCTCGGTGAACATGACGCCTGGCTGACCTACGATCTGCCGCCCGAACTGCTCGGCAAGGCGCTCGGCGGCCGCTACCGCGGGCAGCGGCAGCGCTGGTTCGCGTTGCGCTTCACCGGGGACGACAGCGACATCCGTCTCGACCTGGACCCGCACCCCGAGTTCGACGCCTGGCGTTGGGCGGACCTCGCCGAGCTGCCAAGCCTTGCGGTGGGCTTCAAGCGGCCGATCTACGACGTGCTGGCCGTGTCATTCGCCCGGTTCGCCGTCCCGCTCTAGCTTCGCCCCGTCCAGTTCGCGGTCTCGCCGCTTCGCGTCCGCGGCTGCCCCGTCGCGCTCCGTCGGCGTACGGCCATGGCTGGCACGTTTGGCGGCGGCCTTGGCTTCCGCTTCGGCGCGGGCTCGCGCCTTCTTCACTCGGCGGAGGTTGACGATCTCGGCCATCCGCGCATCGTGCCACGAGACGACCGGCGAGGACAATATGGGCAGCATGATCAACCTCAAGGCGGCCGACGGGCATGCCCTGCAAGCTTACCGTGCGGGGCCGGACGATGCAGCCAAAAGCCTGGTCGTCGTGCAGGAGATATTCGGCGTTAACAGCCACATGCGCCGGGTGTGCGACGCCTTCGCCGCCGACGGGTATGCCGTGGTGGCGCCGGCGCTGTTCGACCGGGTCGGGCCGGGGATCGAGCTCGGCTATCAGCCCGACGACGTGACAAAGGGACGCGAGCTGCGCGGCAAGATCGACGACGCTGCGGTAATGCGCGACGTCGAGGCGGCGGCGGCCACGCTGTCCGGCGCGCGCGGCATCGTCGGCTATTGCTGGGGCGGGACCGTTGCCTGGTGGGGCAGCACCCGCAGCAGCAGCTTCAAGGCCGCGGTGGGGTGGTACGGCGGCGGCATCGCCGGAACCCGGACCGAGACGCCGCATTGCCCGGTGCAGCTGCATTTCGGGGAGACTGACAGCGGCATTCCGCTCAGCGACGTGGACCTCATCCGCGACGCGCAGGCGGGCGTCGAGATCTTCGTGTACCCTGGCGCCGGTCATGGCTTTGGCTGCGACGACCGCGGCAGCTTCAACCCAGAAGCGGCGGCGCTGGCCCGCGAGCGGACAGTGGCGTTCCTTGCCAAGCACTTGTAGAGGCCAGGGCGCGGCCCTGGACCCGCTGGGGCGAGCCGCCCCAGACCCGCTTGCAGTTCAGGCAGTTGGCGGCGGCTCGGCCGGGCGAGGGAAGGTCACGTCTGCATAAAGTTCGGACATCGGGACTTCGATGCCGATCTCGGGCATCGCCAAAACGTCGGTATCGAGGAGTTGGGTGACGATCCACTCGCTGCCGCGGCGTGCATAGACGGTTGCAATCGCTTGCTCCTGGTCGAGCAACACGTAGCGCTGCACGCTCGGGATCGCACGATACTCCAGAAGCTTGGTCGTCTGATCGCTGCGTGCCGTGCTCTTGGAGAGCACCTCGAACAACACCACCGGTTCAGCGGCGACGTCCGCGTCAGGCGGAACTGGCGTGCAGGTAACGAACGCGTCGGGATACCGCTAACCGGCTCCGGTCTGCACCTTCAAGTCGGGTCCGCGCGGTCGGCATGGTCTCCCGCGGAGCCGATTGTTCAATGCAGTCAAATGTTCCTGCAGATAGCCGAGTGAGCGTCCGACCCGCCCGTCATCGCGACCGGCTCGAACCCGTCGAACTCCCACTTCAACTCCTGATGCCGCTCCCAATCGAGGAACTGCTCGGCAGTCATGTGGGGTCTGACGGCACGGCTCATCGCGGCATCATAGCATGGTGCTCAGCCGGACAGCACCCGCCCCGCGACTGCGTCGAGCTTGGCCATCAGCGCCGGGTCACGCTCGCCCGGCGGCGTGACGATCGCGAACTCCAGCGCTCGGTCACATTTGGCGGGGCAGGGGCCGCGGGGCGACCCGAGAGTCGGCACGACGGCGCGAACGAGGGCCCGGGCATGGTCCGCATTGGCGTTCATCACCGCGATGACCGCGTCCACCGTGACCGCCTCATGGTCGTCGTGCCAGCAATCGAAGTCGGTGACCATGGCGACCGTCGCGTAGCAGAGCTCGGCTTCGCGGGCGAGCTTCGCTTCCGGCATGTTGGTCATGCCGATCACGCTGCATCCCCAGTTCCGGTACAGCTCACTTTCAGCCCGGGTCGAGAATTGCGGCCCTTCCATCACGAGATAGGTGCCGCCGCGATGCACCGGCAACGAGAGCTCCGTGCAGGCGGAGAATAGCGCGTCGCCCAGCCGTGGGCACACCGGGTCCGCCATCGACACGTGGGCGACGCAGCCCTCACCGAAGAAGCTCTTTTCACGGGCGAAGCTGCGGTCGATGAACTGGTCGACGATCACGAAATGACCCGGCGCCAGGTCCTCCTTGAGGCTGCCGACGGCAGACAGCGAGATCACGTCGGTCACGCCCGAGCGCTTCAACGCATCGATGTTGGCCCGGTAGTTGAGGTGGGTGGGGCTGAGCTTGTGGCCGCGTCCATGCCGGGGCAGGAACACGCATTGCACGCCGTCCAACGTCCCGAACAAAAGCTCGTCCGACGGCTCACCCCATGGCGACCCGACCCGGCGCCACTCGGCCCCCTCGAGCCCGGCGACGCCGTAGACCCCGGATCCGCCGATGATCCCGATCACCGGCGTCACGGGCGAGGACCCGCTCAGTGCAGGTCCTTCCAGACTTTCTTCTTCACCGCATAAGTGAGACCGGTCATCAGACACAGCACGAGCGTGATCTTGACGCCCATCCGCTTGCGCGTCTCCATTTCCGGGTTCGAGGCCCAGGTCAAGAATTGCACCACATCGGAAGACATCTGCTCCACCGACGATTTGGTGCCGTCGGCGTAGGTGACCTGGCCGTCGTTCAAGGGCGGCGGCATCGCCAGCAAGTGGCCGGGGAAATACTCGTTGTAGTACTGGCCCGACTGCACCTTCACGTCGGGCGGCGCGTCCTTGTAGCCGTTCAGCAAGGCGTGGATGTAGTTAGAGCCATCCTCGCGCGCGTTGACGATCAGCGACTGATCGGGCGGCAACGCCCCGCCATTGGCCGCCCGCGCGGCCTTGTCATTGGGGAACGGCGCCTTGAACCGATCCGAGGGCAGACCCGCACGCTCGATGGGCTGACCCGAATCGTCGGTGTCGCCGCCGATCTGCTTCGACGCGGCAACCGCCTTGATCTGCTCTTCACTCAGCCCGATGCCGGTCAGGTTGCGGTAGGACAGCAGGTTCATTGAGTGGCAGTTGGAACAGACCTCGCTATAGACTTGGAACCCGCGTTGCGCGGCGGCCCGGTCGAACGTCCCGAACGGGCCGTTGAAGCTCCAAGCGACCTTCGGCGGCTCGGGCTGTTCCGCGGCGAAGGCCGGGGCCGCGAACCCGGCGCCCAGCATGGCGCCGAGAACGAGAACGGTGGACGCGAACCGCATCACGGCTTCTCCATCGGCTTCGCCGTTGCGTGGGCCGGTAGTGGGCCGCCGCCTCCGCCGGGGGGGCCCATCTGCCGCTTCACGACTGGGCTCGAGATGCTTTCGGGCAACGGCAGCGGGCGCTCCAGCTTGCCGAGCAACGGCACCAGGACCAAGAAGTGCAGGAAGTAGTACGCCGTCGCCACACGCCCGATGACGACCCAGATCCCCTCCGGAGGCTTGCCGCCGACCACGCCGAGCAGGATCACCACGGCAACGAACACGAACATTAGCTGTCGGTAGATCGGGCGGAACCGGGCACTGCGGACGGGCGACGTGTCGAGCCACGGCAGCACGAACAGCACCAGGATCGAGCTGAACATCAGGATGACGCCGCCGAGCTTGTTCGGCACCGAGCGCAGGATGGCGTAGTACGGCAGGAAATACCATTCCGGCTCAATATGCGCGGGCGTCGATAGCGGATTGGCCGGGATGAAGTTGGCGGCGTCGCCGAGGTAATACGGGTAAAAGAACACGATCAGCGCGAACACCAGCAGGTACACGCAGATGCCGACGCTGTCCTTGATCGTGTAGTACGGGTGGAAGGGGATGGTGTCCTGCGGTGACTTCACATCGATGCCGAGCGGGTTGTTCGATCCGGTGATGTGCAGCGCGACGATGTGCAGGAACACGACGCCCGTGATCATGAACGGCAGCAAATAGTGCAGGCTGAAGAACCGATTGAGCGTCGGGTTATCGACGCTGAACCCACCCCACAGTAAAGTCACGATGTAATCGCCGACCAGCGGGATCGCGGAGAACAGGTTGGTGATGACCGTCGCACCCCAGTAGCTCATCTGGCCCCAAGGCAGCACGTAGCCCATGAACGCGGTGGCCATCATTAGCAACAGGATGACCACGCCCAGCATGAACAGCAGTTCGCGCGGCTTCTTATACGACCCGTAGTAGAGGGCGCGGAAGATGTGGATGTAGACCACGATGAAGAACATCGAGGCGCCGTTGGCGTGCACGTAGCGCAGCAGCCAGCCGTAGTTCACGTCGCGCATAATGCGCTGCACGCTCTCGAACGCGTTTGCCTTGTTCGGGTCGTAGTTCATCGCCAGGAAGATGCCCGTGGCAATCATGATCACGAGGTTGATGATGGCGAGAGCGCCGAAGTTCCAGAAGTAGTTGAAGTTCTTCGGCGTCGGGAACGTCCCGTATTCCTTCTGCATCATCGTGAAGATGGGCATACGGGTGTCGATCCAGTTGATCACTGGATTCTTGATCTCGCTTTGATGCAGGCCGGCCATCGCTGTTCTCCTCAGCCGATCTTGATCTTGGTGTCGTTGGCAAACGCATAGGGCGGAATGCCAAGGTTCGCCGGCGCCGGTCCATGCCGCACCCGGCCCGACACGTCGGTACTGGCTGCCATGGCACGGGCAGAACCAGCCGCCGTAATCGCCGCGCGGGTCGGTCGACTTGTTGCCCAGCGGCACGCAGCCGAGATGCGTGCAGATCCCAATCACGACCAGAAACTTCTCGTGGCCGGCCTTGACTCGCTCACTATCGGGTTGCGGGTCAATCATGTCGCGCAACGGCGTCGTCTCGGCCGTCTTGATCTCGTCCGCGGTGCGCGACCGCACGAAAATCGGCTTGCCGCGCCAAACCACCGTGATCGCCTGGCCTTCCGGCACCGGGGCAAGGTCCACGTCGATGCTCGACAGCGCGAGTACGTCGCCGGCCGGGTTCATGCTGTCGATGAATGGCCACACGATCGAGGCGACGCCGATCGCGGCGACGCTGCCGGTCACCAGTTTCAGAAAGTCGCGCTTGCTCTCATCCGGATTGCCGACGGTGGTGATCGCGTCGCGGACGGTGGCGCTGGCGGTGTCGGCCATTCTATCCCTCTATAAACTCGGTCCCACGCCTCGCGGCCCGGGCAGAAACGCGCTGAACGAACCCGGCCCAGCAGTGCGGCGCACCATAAAGGCGGGTTCAGCCCCCTGCAATCGCGGCACGAAGGCTTTATGCTGGTCACGCACATTGGACGGGTCGAACATGTCGCAAGGGTTTCCGCAAACGGCATCAGGGCCGCCGCCGCACGAGGCGTTGAAGCCCGAGGCCAAACAGTGGTTCGAACTGCTGCGCGACCAGATCTGCGACGCCTTCGAGGCGATCGAGGACGAGGCGGGCGGTTCACCCGCCGGCCATCCGGCTGGCCGCTTCAAACGCAAGCCATGGTCCCGTCCGGACGAGACGGGCGCGAGCCTGCAGGGAGGCGGGGTCATCAGCCTGCTGCGGGGCGGCCGGGTGTTCGAGAAGGTGGGCGTGAATGTCTCCACCGTCTGGGGCGAGTTCAGTCCCGAGTTCCGCAAGTCCATTCCCGGTGCCGAGCAGGACCCGCGTTTCTGGGCCAGCGGCATCAGCCTGGTTGCCCACATGCAAAGCCCGCTCGTGCCGGCCGCGCACATGAACACCCGCATGCTGGTGACCACGCGCGGTTGGTTCGGCGGCGGCGGCGACCTCACGCCGATGCGGCTCGAGACGCCCGAGGCGCAGGAGGACGCGGCCACGTTCCACGCCGCCTATCGCGACGCTTGCGACCGGCACGCTAACGGCGGCGCCGGGCCCGGCGACTACCCGGCGTTTAAAAAATGGTGCGACGAATACTTTTGGCTGCCGCACCGCAACGAGCCGCGCGGAGCCGGCGGCATTTTCTACGACCACGTCTTCTCCGGCGACGCCCGGGCCGATCTCGCCTTCACCCAGGACGTCGGTCGCGCCTTCCTGCAGTCCTATCCGGCAATCATTCGCCGTCGCATGCATGCGCCGTGGTCGGAGGCAGACCGGCAGCACCAGCTGGTCCGGCGCGGCCGCTATGTCGAGTTCAATCTCCTGCATGACCGGGGAACATTGTTCGGCCTCAAGACCGGCGGCAACGTGGAAGCCATCCTGATGAGCTTGCCGCCCGCAGTGGGTTGGCCGTAGCTACGTTCGTGTTTCACCGGAGGTCGACGATGATCAGCCCGTTCCGCCTGGCTGCCGTGCTGCTGGCATTATCCGCAGCGCCTGTCCTGGCCCAGGCGCCTACGCCAACGCAACGGCCGGCGCCGGGCGCACCGGTGGTGCCCGCGCCGTCGGCGGCCGCACCCGCGCCGGCCAAGACCCCGGTGCTCAACACGACGCCCAGCCCGGCGGCGGCTGGCGGCAAGGTGGACATCAATGCCGCCAGCGAGCAGCAGCTCGACGCCCTGCCCGGGGTCGGGCCGGCCCGCGCCAAGGCGATCGTTGCCGGGCGGCCCTATTCGGATCTGGACGAGCTGGTGAAGAAGAACGTGCTCAGCCAGAGCGTGTTCGACGGCGCTAAGTCGCGGATGGCGCTGGCGAACATCAACACCGCCAGCGCCGCTGACCTGGCGCGGACGCTGCCGGGCATCGGCGACGTGCGGTCCCGGGCCATCGTCGCCGGGCGGCCCTATCGGACCACGGACGACTTGGTGCGCAAGAACATCCTGACGAAGGACGCGTACGACAAGATCAAGGACCTCGTCGTGTTCTGAGCTAAGCCGCGGTCAGGGCGTCCGTATAGCCGAACAGGCCGGTCGAGCCGCCGGTGTGGAGGAAGACGACGGTCTGGCCGCTTTTGAACTCGCCGCGGCGGATGAGGTCGATCAGGCCGGCCATTCCCTTCCCGGAGTAGACGGGGTCGAGGAAGATGCCCTCGGTGCGGGCGACCGTTTGCACGGCTTCGACCATGCCGGGGGTGGGGTGGCCGTAGCCGGGGCCGACGTAGTCACAATTGGCCTCGACGGCGTCGGCAGGCAGGGGCTGCTTGATGCCGAGATGGGCGAGGGTGGCTTCGGCGAGCTTGCGGACGTTGGCTTCCTGCTTGTCGCGGGGGTTGCGGACGCCGATGCCCAGCGTGCGGATCGGCGAGTTCAGGGCGTGCAGGCCGGCAACCAGGCCGGCCTGGGTGCCGGCGCTGCCGGTGGCATGGACGAGGCGGTCGATGTTCAAGCCGTGCTCGTTCAGCTGCGCGACCAGTTCGGCGGCGACATGGACGTAGCCGAGCGCGCCGGTGGCGTTCGAGCCGCCGCCCGGGATCAGGTAGGGCTTGGCGCCGTCGCGCTCGAGCTTGGCGCCGACCTCCTCGATGGCGGCCTGCATGTCGGTGCCGCCGGGGCGGTATTCGATGTCGATGCCCATCAGACGGTCGAGCAGGACGTTGCCGGAGTTGAGATACTCGTGGTCGTTCGTGTCGATGCGGTGCTCGAGCACGGCGGTGCAGCGCAAACCCAGCTTTGCGGCCACGGCGGCGGTCTGGCGGACGTGGTTGGACTGCACCGCGCCTTGGGTCACGAGGTGATCGGCGCCCTTCGCAAGGGCGTCGCCGGCCAGGTATTCGAGCTTTCGCACCTTGTTGCCGCCGCCGCCCATGCCGGTCAGGTCATCGCGCTTCATCCAGATCGCGGGGCCGCCAAGCGCCTTGCTGAGGTTGGGCAGGTGCTCCAGCGGGGTCGGCGCCTGGCAAAGCTTCACGCGGGGGAATTGGGCTAGGTTCACGGCGGGCCTCCGAATTGGCCGGACGTTTGCATCACGGTCCGCGCAGGTGCAAGCTGCCCTGCCGTTGTGCGGAGAGACGTGACTTTGAGCAACCCGATCGAGAGCATCCGGCCCTGGCAGGATGAGTTGGTGGCCATCCGGCGCGATATCCACGCGCATCCGGAGCTCGGCATGGAGGAACACCGGACGGCGGCGCTGGTCGCCGACCAACTCGAGGCGTGGGGGATCGAGGTGCATCGGGGGGTGGGCAAGACCGGCGTGGTCGGCGTGCTGCGCAACGGGCCGGGCAATAGGGCGATCGGGCTGCGGGCGGACATGGACGCGCTGCCGATGACGGAGATGACGGGGCTGCCCTGGGCCTCGACCGTGCCCGGCAAGATGCACGCGTGCGGGCATGATGGGCATACGACGATGCTGCTGGGGGCGGCGAAGTACCTGGCCGAGACGCGGCGGTTCAGCGGGACGGTCGTGTTCATCTTTCAGCCTGGCGAGGAAGGCTGCGGCGGCGCGCTGGCGATGCTGGAGGACGGGCTGTTCGAGCGGTTCCCGTGCGACGCGATCTACGGGATGCACAACCGGACCGGGATGGAGGTGGGGACGTATGCGGTGGGGCAGGGCGCGGTCATGGCGGGCGGCGCCTTCTTCGACATCACCGTGGGCGGCAAGGGCTCGCACGGGGCGCGGCCGGAGATGAGCGTCGATCCGGTGCTGACGGCGTGCCATTTGGGGACGGCGCTGCAATCCATCGTGTCGCGCAACTTGTCGCCGCGCGACCCGGCGGTGGTGAGTGTCACCAAGGTGGTGGGGGGCGACGCCTACAACGTGATCCCGCAGACGGCGGTGCTGTCGGGGACGGCGCGGTTCTTCCGGCGCGAGGTGGGGGAGGAGATCGAGGCGGCGCTGCGGCGGCTGAGCGAGGGGGTGGCGGCCGGGTTCGGGGCGACGGCGGCGGTGGATTGGCGGCTGATCTTCGCGCCGACGGTGAACGCGGCGGAGCCCGTTGCGGTGGTGGAGGCGGCGGTGGGCGCGCTGGGCGCGCCGTTGTTCACCGACAAGCCGCCGGTGATGGGGTCGGAGGACTTCGCGTTCATGCTGGAGCGGGTGCCGGGGGCCTATCTGAACGTTGGCAACGGCCCCGGCTTTTCGCCGCACCATCCGGGGTATGCGTTCGAGGATGCGGCGATCCCGTATGGGGCCGGGCTGTATGCGCAGGTGGTGGAGCTGGCGTTGGCGGCGGGGTGATGGACGGTGTGATCGCACAGCCCGCGGCCGCCGCGAAGCCGCTGGCGAGCCAGGTCCGGGGGCGGGAGTGGCCGGTCGCTTCCTATGGCGCCGTCTCCGTCGGCGTCATGGTGGCGGCGTGGTGGGCGCTGTCCGGGTCCGGGGCGGTGTCGCGCGACCTGCTGCCGACGCCGGCGGACGTGCTGGACGCCTTCATCGAGGTGGTGGGCGAGGGGTATCGCGGGACGACGCTGTGGGGGAACGCGCTGTCCACGTTGGGGCGGCTTGGGGCCGGGTTCGGCTTGGCGGTGGTGACCGGGGTGCCGCTCGGGCTGTGGATGGGCGGGAGCCGGGTGGCGCATGCGGCGCTCGACTGGATCGTGCAGTTCATGCGGCCGCTGCCGCCGCTGTCTTATATGATTTTGCTGATCCTTTGGCTCGGCACCGGGAACGGGTCGAAGGCGGCGCTGCTGTTCCTGACGGCGTTCCCGATCGTGGTGGCCTCGAGTGCGGCCGGGGTGCGGGGGGTGAAGCGGCAGCGGGTGCAGGCGGCGCGTGCGTTGGGGGCGAGCGAGAGCCAGGTGTTCCGGCATGTGATCCTGCCGTCGGCGGCGCCGATGGTGCTGACGGGGTTGCAGGTGGCGCTGGCGGCGGCGTTCTCCACGGTTGTGTCGGCGGAGCTGTTGGCGGCGACGGACGGGCTCGGATGGATGGTGATCTCGGCCAGCACGTTCCTGCGCAACGACATTATCGTGCTGGTGATCCTCGTGCTGGGAGGGTTGGGGGTGCTGCTGGCGTGGTCGTTGCGGGTGCTGGACCGGCGGCTGGTGCATTGGCGCGGGCGGGACGGGTGAGGGTGCTGCCGTCTCGGGCACCGTCCTGGGCCATTACGTTGCTGAGCGGGTGCGCGGTGGCCGCGGTCTGGGTGGGGGTGACGAGCGGGGGGTTGATCCGCGACCTGTTCCTGCCGGGGCCGATGGACGTGTGGGACGGGTTCCGGGAGCTGATGGACGAGGGCTACAAGGGCCGCACCTTGCTCGAGCACATGGGCGTCAGCCTGATGCGGGTCGGCGCCGGGTTCGTGAGCGGGGCGGTGGTTGGAACCGGGCTCGGTCTGGCGATGGGGTATTGGCGGCGGGTGGATGCGGCGGCGGCGCCGTTCATCGAGTTCCTGCGGCCGTTGCCGCAGTTGGCCTATCTCGTGCTGCTGATCGTGTGGCTGGGGATCGGGGAGACGAGCAAGATCACCATGCTGTTCCTGGCGGCGCTGCCGGTGGCGGCGGTGGCGGCGCGGGACGGGGTGCGCAACGTGCCGGCCGAGCGGCTGAGCGTGGCGCGGGCGCTGGGGGCGAATCAGTGGCAGGTGTTCCGGCATGTGGTGCTGCCCTCGGCGTTGCCGGAGGTGCTGGTCGGCGCCCGGCTGGCGGCGGGGATCGTGTATGGGACGCTGATTGCGGCCGAGATCATCTCGGGGGCCAACGGGATCGGCTGGATGATCCTGGATGCGGGGCGGTTCCTGCGGTCGGATTACGTGTTCGTCGGCATCCTGATGATCGGGCTGGCGGGGGTGGTGATCGACCGGCTGCTGGTGCTGGTGGATCGGCGGGTCGTGCATTGGGCGGGACGGTGAACCTATTGGACAATTCTACTATTCCGGCCGTCTGACGCGGTTTGCCTGCGCTCCGGTGCTCACGGCCTGATGGCCGCTCTGCTCCGGTGCTCGGCAAACCACGCCAGCCAACTCGGCCTAGCGAATTCTCCAACAGGTTCGTTGTAGGGGAGGGTGGTTCGATGTTCGAGGGATTGACGCGACGAGGTGTGTTGGCCGGGGCGGGGTTGGCGGCGGTCGCGATTGGGCGGGCGCGGGCGGCGGCGCCTTCGGGGGTGAATATCGGGTTCTTTACCGAAACCAAGCCGACGATGATCGCCAAGGGGCTCGGCTGGTTCGAGCAGGGGGCGGGGGCGAAGCTCAGCTGGACCGAGATGGGCAGCGGGGCGGACATCAACACGGCGATCACGGCAGGGAGCTGCGACATCGGGCTGGCGACCGGGTCGGTGGCGACGGCGGCGGGGATCAGCCAGGGGCTGCCGTTCCAGCTGATCGGGATCGTGGACAATATCGGGCCCGGCGAGGACATGACGGTGCGGACGGCGGCGAACATCAAGACGCCGGCCGACTTCAAGGGCAAGAAGGTGGCGACGCCGTTCGGGTCGACCAGCCATTTCCGGCTGCTGGGCTTCCTCAAGACCAACGGGCTGACGCAGCGGGACGTGACGGTGCTGGACATGAAGGCGGCGGCGATCCAGGCGGCGTGGTCGCGGGGCGAGATCGACGCGGCCTATGTGTGGCCGCCGGCGCGCAGCAAGATCGCCGAGAATGGCGGCACGCCCGTACAAGACGTGGGACACGCTGGAGAAGGCCGGCTACGTGATCGCGGACCTGATCGTGGTGCGGACGGCGTTTGCCGAGCAGTATCCGGATGCGGTGGTGGGGTTCCTGAAAGCGTATGACCGGGCGCTGACGATGTGGCGGGAGAAGCCGGACGAGGCGGCGGTCATTGTGGCCAAGGAGGCCGGGGTGACGCCGGCGGTGGCGACGGCGGACATGAAGGAGTACGACTTCGTGCCGTTCAAGGAGCAGGCGAGTGCGGCGTGGTTGGGCGCGCCCGGCACGCCGGGCAAGTTCGCCGGGGTGCTGAAGAACACGGCCGACTTCCTGGTGGAGCAGCGGTCGATCAAGACGGCGCCGGGGTTGGACGCGTTCCAGAAGGCGATCAACACCGAGTTCATCCGCAAAGCTGTTGCCTAAGTTTGTCGAGTTTGCCGACGTCTCGGTCACCTACGGGGCCGGGGCGTCGGCGGTGCGGGCGCTGGAGCGGGCGGAGCTCGGGTTCGAGCGGGGCGATTTCGTGTGCATCGTCGGGCCGTCGGGGTGCGGTAAGACGACGATGATGCAGACGTTGGCCGGGTTTTTGCCGCCGACGTCCGGGGTGGTCCGGCTGGATGGCGCCGTCGTGACGGGGCCGGGGCCGGAGCGCGGGGTGGTGTTCCAGCAGCCGGCGCTGTTTCCGTGGATGACGGTTGCGGCCAATGCCGGGTTCGGGCCGCGGATGCGGCACGAGGCCAAGGCGGCGATGCAGGCGCGGGTGGAGCAGTGGCTGCGGACGACGGGGTTGTGGGAGTTCCGCGACCGGTATCCGTACGAGCTGTCGGGGGGGATGCAGCAGCGGCTGGCGATTGCGCGGGCGTTGTGCAACGAGCCGAAGGTGCTGCTGATGGACGAGCCGTTCGGGGCGCTCGATGCGCTGACGCGGGAGCGGATGCAGGAGGAGCTGCATGCGGTGTGGCGGCGGACCGGGATGACGGTGGTGTTCATCACGCACAGCGTGGAGGAGGCGGTGTATCTCGGCACGGAGGTGGTGGTGATGTCGCCGCGGCCGGGCCGGATCGTGGCGCGGCTGCCGATGCCGTTTGCGCGCGGGCATGCGACGGAGGGCATCCGGGCGGTGAAGTCGCGCCCGGATTTCGTTACCGAGCGGGAGCGGGTGCTGTCGATGATCTGGGAGATGGCGGAGTAGGTCTTCGCGCGCCGTCGCTGCGGTGAAGGTGGTCGATGGCGGTTGGCCGGGCGGGGAGCGCGGGCTTGCCGGCGGGGCCGGGGGCTCGGGGTGGCGTTTGCCGTGCTCCTTGTCGTGTTGCCGGGGCGTGCGTTTCGTTGCCGGCGGCGGGTTGCGGGGAGCGGTTCGGGCCGGTGGGGTCGGGCGCGCGGGGCGCGGCGGACTCGGCGGTTGGGGCGGGGGTGCGGGCGCGGGCGGCCAGGCGCTGCAGGTCGGGCGGGGTGCGGCGCTTCCAGGGGGAAGTGCCGGGCGGGGCGGTGAGGCCGAGGTCGCGGCAGATGTCGGCGATGATCTCGGCGATCGGTTTTGCCGAAATGTCGTCGTCGAGGTCGGGGGCGTCGAGGCGCTCGTGCAGCTCGGCGTGGAGGCTTTCGGCGATGGCGCCTTTGGTGGCGCGGTGGATGGTGTCCTCGACGGCGCGGATGATCTGCTTGCGTGCGGCGACGCGGCGTTGGGCGGCGGCCTCGGTGGCCGGCGCCGGACGGGGCTCGCTGACGGCGCGGGCCAGGGCGACGGTGCGGCGGATGGCGCGGGCGATGCGGTCGAAGGGGATGGTTGGGTCGGGTTGCGGCTCGGCGTTGCGTCGGCGGCTGCGGCCGTTCGGCCTGGGCGTGGACGAGGCGGGCGAGGTCGACGCCCTTGTCGATGAGTTCGTGCAGGACTGCGCGATAGTACTGGGCGTCCGCCGCGGCTTCTTGGCCGGGGTGGTCGGTTGGCTCTGCCTTGATGGGCTGGGCGGACATGAACGGATCAAGAACATTTGATGCGGGTGGGAGTCAAGTTTTTCGTTGGGGTGAGGCGGGTCAGGTCTGGGCAGTCGTTAGCGTGAGGGGGGGCGGGCGACGGGTGATCAAGTGCAGGCTTGTAAAAGGCCTACCATTCCGGATCATCGAAAATATGCCTCCAGAAATAGTGACCTGCATCGATGCTGCGCTGTCGGACAAGCCGGGCGATTGGAGAGTTCCGCACCCGAAGGCAACGGTCGTGCACTCAGCCCGTGCCGCTGGCTGTGAGGATGTCACGCAGAAGTCCTTCTACGCCGGCACGCATAGTAGCGTCGTTAAGCTTGGCTACCGAGAAGCTTGGATAGCCGGTGAGCGTTCTCGTCGAGAGAGGGCCAACGATGGTCGCCAGCTGATCAAATAGCAACTGACGTGCCTCACTTGCTGCGAAGGCGGGACGGTTGGCGAGGTCGCCGAGCCTTAATGCACCGAACCTTTGCCACTAGGGGAAAGTAAAAACGGGTAAAGCTTGCCAGGCGGTGCGTTGTAGATGGCGATAACGGACCCTTTTGTCGAAGCGACTTCTGCTCGCCCTCCCGTCGCCTCTATCATGGCAACGAAGGCTTCTGCGCCCTCGACCGTCGCCGGCCCGAACGAGGCCAGACGTTCACTAATCCAGGCCTCGCGGCTGATCGGCGCCGGGCGCCCCGCACCATCTTCGCGGTTTGAGCGCGCTCGGTTTCACCGATAATGCGCGGGGCCAGGGCGGTGAGACCTCCGGGCCCTCAAACCACGACAGTTCGACAGCCCGGACGTCAGCCCGCATCTGCTCGTTCAGGAACTCCACGATTCGGGCGAGTTCACGGGGAATCATGTCGGCAACGATGACCATTTTGATCGTGCCGGCGGCGAAGTTGGCGTCAACTCGCTCCCAGAACTGCTCCGGATCGGCGGTTGTGCCCAGAAAGCTCGCCAGTTCCGCCGTGGCATTCCGGCCCTGTTCGGTCATCGTCGCTGCGAAGCTCTCGGCAATGCGCCCGCCCTGCCAATACGCGGTGGCGTTGGCGGCGTAGTCGAGCATCTGGCCAATCACCTCACGCCGGAGCCGGGTATCGACCGCCCGCTTGAGTTCGACGAGCACCGGGACCCCGCTCTGGGTGACAAACAAGTGGTCGAGCGACCAGCGTCCACTGCCCTCTTCGCGGTCGGCGATCGGATGCTCGCGGCGGATCAGGAGAAGGGCGCCATCCTGATCGGTAATTAGCTCCGGATGGGCCGCCACCAGCTTTTGCATGAAATCCTCGCTGCGGGGCTCAGACGGGCGCATCGCGGTCAGCGTGCCTGCGGGGTCCACGGTGTAGATGGCATTACGTTGCCTAAAATATCTCCGATCGGTCAGGGCCGGAACTGGGCAGCTTATTGCGTCCGCGTGGGTGCGGGTGGCGCTGGGCCAAACCGCCAGCCACTCGCGCCAGGAACATGCCGCGAAGCGGACCTCGGCTCCCGCGACCGAGCCGGCGAAGACGGCGATCTCGGCGCGGTGGCGGGCCACGGCGTCGAGCGGGATAACGCTCTTTCACCACGGTGCGTCGGCTCGGCAAAAAGGTAGAGGAGTATGGGGGCCCTCTTTAACGCCGGCCCTCGGTGACCAAGCCGAAGGCGTGCTTGACCAGTTGCGCCGCGTCGAGATGGGCGAAGCGGAGTGTGCCGGCGCGGAGGCTATCCCGCATGACAGTGAACTGGGCCATGTGCTTGCCCCACACATCGCGATTGTATGCTTCGGAAAGGCTGACGGCCTTGTGGTCGCGAAACGGCTCGAAGCGCTTCGATTCGACACCGATGATGTGGTCTCGCGTTGTGATCGCCGCATCGAGCCAGGGATGGCGGCCTCCGCGCCACGGGAAGCGCATTTGGTATTCGACACTCACGCTCGTTGCGGGCCAGTCGATTTCGCTGAGTGCTGGGAAGGGCGGCAGAATGGCAGAGCGCTCGATGAACCAGCCGAACGCATTCACCGCAAGTGCCGCACTGCTTTCCGGGCTCATGAGCTTGCCGCTCTCGATTTCGTTGCCGCCGGCATTGCTCAAGGCTTCTCGAACGAGAGCCTCTGGGACGCCGGGGAGGAAAGGAGATGAGACACTCATAATTGCCGCCCATCGTTGTCAGCCATCGTGGGATCGGTCACCGCTTTTCAGGATGTTTGATAGCCGGATCATTTAGGGCGAGGCAAACCTGGCAAACCGCCCTTGCTTCCATCTTCAAGTCACATTCTGTCCCCCGTCCGCTCCCGACCCAAATTAGTCGCCAATATTGGTTACCTACCAGGGTTCTGGCCCGAATCCGCTTGGGATATCGAGGCAGACGTCTCCCTGCCCCCGGTCGTCGCGTCTGGCGCGGAGATGCGTGAGGTCGTGACCATGCAGGATGGGCCGCTTCTAACGGTGGCGCCGGTCCGTGCGGCGTGGACGGTTGTTTGAGACAGGGGAGTGAACTTGGGGCGGCAACCAGAGGTGCAGCGCCGGATACGCTTTGGCGTTGCATAAGCTTTGGCGTAACGGGCGGCTTGCGGTGGCGGGTTGCACCCGCCCTACGATCCGGACTGAGTGGCACCTTGGCTTTGTGCGTTGCTGGTGGTATGTATATCCGCTTGGGATATGGGGGCGACATGCTGGCTTGCACGACGTTGTTCTTGTCCAACCGCTCGCAGGCGGTTCGGCTGCCTCGGGCGGTGGCGTTTGGGGAGGGGGTTCGTGAGGTCGTGATCATGGAGGATGGGCCGCGGCGGATCATCGCGCCGGCCGATGCGGCGTGGGATGACTTCTTCGACGCGGCTGGGGTGGATCTGGGCGAGCGCGGGCAGCCGGAGGTGCAGAGCCGCGACAGCTTCTGATGCTGCGGTATCTGCTCGACACCAATCTTTGCATACGGGTGATCCGGGACCGGCCTGCCGGGTTGAGGCCGCGGTTCAACGAAGAAGCCAGCGGCCTGTGTATCTCCGATGTCGTGCTTTACGAGTTGCTGTTCGGTGCGGAGAAGTCGGCTCGGCCCGCCGAGAACCGGCAGGTGGTTGAACGGTTCGCGGCGCGCCTGAGCGTGCTGCCTTATGACAGCAGCGCCGCTGCGCATTCGGCTCACATTCGGGCAAGCCTTGAGCGCCAGGGTGCGCCGATCGGGGCGTATGACGTCATGATTGCGGGCCACGCACGGAGCCGGGGCTTGGTGGTGGTGACGGGCAATCTTCGCGAGTTCACTCGCGTGGAGGGCTTGCGTTGCGAGGACTGGCTCGGCGGGCAGGCCGGACCCTGAGGCGTCGTTACCCGCGTGGTTGGCGGGTTGCACCCGCCCTACGGCGCTTTGTTGGCGGGGTCTGGGGCCCGTGGCCCCAGCGGGTCCAGGGCAGCGCCCTGACCTTCGTCACGCGCCCCCGTATGCCTGCCGGGCCTGCTCGATCGCGGCGAGTTTCTCCGTGAGGGCGGACCAGTCGTCGTGGTCGGCGATCGGGGTCCAGAGCGCCTCGACGTCGTCGATCAGCAGGGTGGCGGGGTGGGGCTGCTGGAAATAGGGGTGGGCGGGGTCGAAGCCGGGGGTCGGGGCGTAGGCGTCGAGGAGGTCCTGGACGGGGGCGAAGGCCTCGGTGCGCGGGGGGCGGCGGGCGGCGGTGTCGAAGAAGCTTTGTTCGAAGGGGGCGCGGGTTTCGGACAGGTACGTCCACCATGCGCTGGCGAGGGCGTGGTCCTGCTCGGAGCTGGCGGGGGTGAGGCCGAGGCGGCGGAGGACGGCGGCGTCGAGGGCGGCGTGGAAGGCGGGGGGGTAGGTCTCGATTGCGGCTTGCAGAGGTTCCTTTTCGGTAAGCGGGAGGAGGCACTCGGCGAGGCGGACGAGGTTCCAGAGCAGGGTGTCGGGCTGGCGGCCGTAGGCGTAGAGGCCCTGGTGGTCGAAGTAGGCGGCGGTGAAGTCCGGGTCGTAGTGCGGCAGGAAGCGCCAGGGGCCGTAGTCGAAGCTTTCGCCGGTGACGTTGATGTTGTCGGTGTTGAGCACGCCGTGGACGAAGCCGGCGGCCATCCAGGAGGCGGCGAGGGTGGCGCAGTTGGCGGCGACCTCGGACAGGAAGGCGCTCGCGCGGGCGGCGACGTCGTCGTGCCAGAGGTGCGGCATGTAGGTGCGGATCGTGTGGTCGAGCAGGCGCTGGACGTTGTGCGGCTGGTCGAGGGCACGGAAGCGCTGGAACGAGCCGATGCGGATGTGGGAGTGGCTGAGGCGGACGAGGACGGCGCCGCGGGTGGGGGAGGGCTCGTCGTGGCGGACGAGGTCTTCGCCGGTTTCGACGAGGCTGAGGGACTTGCTCGTGTAGACGCCGAGGGCTTCGAGCATGGTGGTGGCGAGGACTTCGCGGACGCCGCCCTTCAGGGTGAGGCGGCCGTCGCCCATGCGGGACCAGGGGGTGGTGCCGCTGCCCTTGGTGCCGAGGTCGAGCAGGCGGCCGTCCTGGAGGTCGTGCAGCTGGGCGAAGAGGAAGCCGCGGCCATCGCCGAGGTCGGGGTTGTAGGCGCGGAATTGGTGGCCGTGGTAGCGCAAAGCGAGGGGCTGCTCGAAGCTGCCGGGGAGGGGTTCGAAGCGGCCGAAATGGGCCAGCCATTCGTCGTCGGACAGGGTGTCGAGCCCGATCCGGGCGGCCCAGCGGTTGTCGCGGTGGCGGAGGATGTGGGCGGGAAAGCGCGCGGGCTCGACCGGGTCGAAGAAGTCGGGGCCGAGGGCGGCGTGGGTGGCGGCGGGGCGGAAGGCGGGGCTGAGCGGCATCGGGCGGATATGGGTGCGGCGGGGGCGGAGGCAAAATTTCGCGGTTCGGTCGCTTGCGCGAACGATCCGGATTGTTCACCTTTCCCGGAGCCGGGCGGACTGCATCAGCCGGGCACTGCTTTTGGGGGAATGTGCATGCGAACTCTTCTTCTCGCCGCCACGGCTGTGGCGGCGTTTGCGACCGTGGCCGTCGCGCAGCCGCCGGTGCCGGGCGCCGGACCGGGCGGGACCAGTCAGAGCGTGGTCAGCCAGAATCGTGCCAGCCAGGCGGGCGCCGGCCAGGGCGGAGCTGGCCAGGGCGCCAACGAAGGCAACGCCAATCTCGAGAAGCTGCGGGGGATGCAGGGGACCGGGGCGTCGCTCGAGATGGAGACGGTGCCGCAGACCGGGCGCAAGGCGGACCAGCTTCGCAAGAACCTGGCCGACATCAAGATGCCGGAGGGGTTCAGCATCGATCTGTATGCCGTGGTGCCGGACGCGCGCCACATGGCGGTCGGGACCAATGCCGGCGTGGTGTTCGTCGGCACGCGCAAGACCAAGCTGTGGGCGGTGACGGACCGGACGCGCGCGCGGGTGGCCGAGGAGGTGAAGCAGTTCGCGCCGTCGGTGTCGTTCAGGCAGCCGAACGGGGTGTGCTTCAGCAAAGACGGGCAGCTGTTCGTCGCCGAGCATAACCGGGTGCTGGTGTTCCCGGCGGCTGAGTTCTTCTACGAGGGGCCGGACGTGGCGGTGGACGTTGTCGCCGAGCAGCTGGTGCCGAAGAGCGAGGAAAGCTTCAACCATGGCGCCCGGACGTGCACGATCGGGCCGGACAACAAGCTGTATGTGACGATCGGGCAGCCGTATAACGTGCCGCCGCCGGCGAAGATGGACCTTTATATGCGGGAGGGGATCGGCGGGATCGTGCGGATGGACCGCGACGGCAAGCATCGGGAGGTGTTCGCGCGCGGGATCCGGAACTCGGTCGGGCAGGATTGGAACCCGAAGACGAAGGAGCTGTGGTTCACCGACAACCAGGTGGACGGGATGGGGGACACGATCCCGCCGGGCGAGCTGAACCATGCGCCGCGGGCGGGGATGAACTTCGGCTTCCCGTATTACGGCGGCGGACATACGCGGACGGTCGAGTACAAGGACAAGACGCCGCCGGCCGACGTGACGTTCCCGGACGTGGAGATGGCGGCGCACGCGGCCGACCTTGGGCATGCATTTCTACCGCGGCAAGATGTTTCCCGAGCAGTATCGCGGGGCGATCTTCAGCGCCCAGCATGGCTCGTGGAACCGCACCGACCCGGTGGGTGCGCGGGTGATGGTGACGACGTTCAAGCCGGACGGTTCGGTGGATAAGAGCGAGCCGTTCGCGTTCGGGTGGCTGAACGACGAGACGGGCGAGTATAGCGGGCGTCCGGTGGACGTGGCGGAGCTGGCGGATGGTAGTCTGCTGGTGTCGGACGACTTCGCGGGTGCGATCTACCGCATCAGCTACAAGCAGTGAGGCAAGGGTTGTTCGCGGCGGCCGGGCTCGTCCTGGCCGCTGCGGCGCCTGCGTCGGCGCAGGACGTGGTGGCCGGGCGGCGGGTGGCGGCCCGGGTCTGCTCCGGGTGCCATGGCGTGGACGGGATTGCGAAGGTGCCGGAAGCGGCGAATTTGGCCGGGCAGGATGCGGGCTATTTGTCGCGGCAGCTCACCGCGTTCCGCGGCGGGGCGCGGAAGAACGAGCAGATGAACGCGATCGTCAAGACGCTCACGCCGCAGCAGATCGCCGACGTCACCGCCTATTATGCGGCGGTGAAGGTGGAGGTGGTGTCCGTTCCCGGGCAGTAGGCGGCGGGTGGCCGGAACGAGGTTGGGGGGAGATCCCTGGATCGAGTCCGGGGATGACGGGTCGCGAGGGAGCTGGGGTCACTCCGCGGCGACGTCGCGGGCGCCGGTGGCGCGGGCGGTCCAGTTGTCGGGGACGGGCTTGCCGGCATCCGTGAAGGCTTGCTTCAGGGCGTCGACGTTGGGGCCGAAGATGGTCTTGCGGTTCTCGACGCACCAGGCGTAGCTGGCCTCGATGGTGTCGAGGGATTGCTGGAAGCGGGGCATGACCCAGCGGGCGAACAGCTCGTAGCTGCGCCAGGTGGCTTCGCGGTCGGCCCAGTCATGGGCGCGGAACATGAAGCCGCCGAAGCCGCCGTCGCTGTGGGCGACGAGGTTCTCGATGCCGCGGGCGACGGTTTCGGGCGAGCCGACGAGGGTGGTGCCGGCGGCGACGCCGTCGACGAGCGGGTTCTCGCTGCGGCCCGGCGGGCGGCCCAAGGCGTCCTCGAAGTATTTCACGGTCTCGAGGCGTTCGCCGATGCGGACATCGTCCAGCGCCTGGGCGTCGGTTTCGGCGACGTGGACGTTCATCACCATGCGCCAGTCGCGGCGGTTCATGGTCTTGCCGTGCTTGGCGGCGGCGTCCTCGGCGATGCGCCATTGGCCGGCAATCGCCTGCGGGCCGCCGGGCATGCCGGCGCCGAGGGAGAGGATACCGACGCCGTGCTTGCCGGCGACGGTGGGGCCGGAGGGGGTGAGCGTGCTGGCGACCGCGATCGGGAAGTGCGGGTCGCTGTAGGGGCGGAGGTGGAGGCGGGCTTCGCGCATCTCGAACCAGTCGGTCTTGCGGGTGACGGGCTCCTCGCAGCGGAGCAGGGCCATGATGGCGTCGAGGCTCTCGTCCATGCGGCGGCGCTGGGTGGCGGCGTCGATGCCGAGCATGTAGGCGTCGGACACCAGGGCACCGGGGCCGCAGCCGAGCATGGCGCGGCCGCGGGTCATGTGGTCGAGCTGCACGAAGCGCTGCGCCACCAGGAAGGGGTGGTGGTAGGGCAAGCTGGTAACGCCGGAGCCGAGGCGGATGTGCTTGGTGCGCTCGGCGGCGGCGGCGATGATGAGCTCAGGGGAGGCGATCACCTCCCAGCCGGCGGAATGGTGCTCGCCGATCCAGGCCTCGTCGTAGCCGAGGCGGTCGAGGTGCTCGAGCATCTCGATGTCGCGGGCGATGGCGAGGGTGGGGTTGTCGCCGACGCCGGTGGAAGGGCGCGAGAAAGATACCGAACTGCATGCCACGCTTCGCCATCGGCGCTCGTCTCCCTTTACGGGGGCTATGGTGGAACGGGGCGGCGGAGAAGGGAAGGCGTGGACGGGCTGGCGCGGCGGTGACCAGGATTCAAGGCTTGGGGCCAGGGGCCCCAAACCCCCCGGACCTAGGCCAGGATTCGCTTGACCCTTGTGCGCCTTGCGGTGGCGAGCGCCTTGGTTTCGCGCCGGGTCAGGGCGGTTGCGGCGGCAAAGTCCAGGACCGTCACGCCGATCACGGCGGCGGTGGCCAGGGCGGCGAGGTGGCGCTGGCGGTTGCTTGGCAGCAGGGCCACGCCGAGCACGGCGAGGTCGGCGGCGTCGCCGGCGATGCGCAGGCCCATCGGGCCCTTGTTGTCGGGGTGGGCCAAGGAGACGAAGCCGGATAGCAGCTCGCGCGCACCGAAGGCTTGCACGAAGCTCGTTGGCATCGGCAGGCCGAGCGCTTGCTTGATCTGCTTGCCGGCGACCAGCTGCACGGTGCCGAGGAACAGGCTGAACAGGCCAAGGCCCTTGGAGAGTTGGATTTCGTTCATGGCTTCAGCACCACCTTCATGCAGCCGTCCTGTTTGTCGCGGAACACCTTGTAGAGGTCGGGGCCGTCCTCGAGCTTGCCTTCGTGGGTGATGACGAAGGAGGGGTCGATCTCGCCCTTCTGGATGCGCTCCATCAGCGGGCCGAGGTAGCGCTGCACCGGGGTCTGCGCCATCCGGAAGGTCAGGCCGCGGTTGATGGCGGAGCCCATCGGCACCTTGTCCACGAGACCGCCGTAGACGCCGATGATGGAGACGATGCCGCCGTTGCGGGTGTTGTTGATGGCCTGGCGCAGCACGTGCGGGCGGTCGGTGCCCATCCAAGCAACCTGCTTGGCGCGGTCGAGCACGCTGTCGAAGCTGGCGCCGGGGCTGGCTTCGGTGCCGACGGCGTCGATGCAGGCGTCGGCGCCGCGGCCGTGGGTCATCTGGTTGATGCGCTCGTGGACCTCCTCGGCCATGAAGTCGACGGTGACGGCGCCGGACTTGCGGGCGAGGGCCAGGCGCTCGGGGACGGTGTCGATGGCGATGACGGTCTCGGCGCCGAGCAGGAAAGCGGAGCGGATGGCGAACTGGCCGACCGGGCCGCAGCCGAACACGGCGATGGTGTCGCCGGGTTTGATCTCGCACATGTCGGCGCCCATGTAGCCGGTCGGGAAGATGTCGGACAGGAACAGCACCTGGTCGTCGGTCAGGCCGTCCGGGACCTTGATCGGGCCGAAATCGGCGTAGGGAACGCGCAGGTATTCGGCCTGGCCGCCGGCGTAGCCGCCGAGCAGGTGGGTGTAGCCGAACAGCCCAGCCGGCGAGTGGCCCCAAAGGGTCTCGGCGACCTTGCGGTTGGGGCTCGGGTTGCTGCGCTCGCAACCGGAGAACAGGCCGCGCTGGCAGAAGAAGCACTCGCCGCAGCTGATGGTGAAGGGGACGACGACCTTGTCGCCGACCTTCAGCTTCTTGTTCTCGGAACCGACCTCGACGACCTCGCCCATGGTCTCGTGGCCCATGATGTCGCCGCTCATCATGCCGGGCATGAAGCCGTTCATGAGATGCAGGTCGGAGCCGCAGATGGCGCAGGCGGTGACCTTGATGATGGCGTCGCGGGGGTGTTCGATCTTGGGATCGGGCACGGTGTCGCAGCGTATGTCGCCTTTACCGTGCCAACAGAGTGCCTTCATTCGTGGGGGTCCTCGTATGGCGTATGAACGGCGCAAAGGCGTCTCGCGCGCCGCAGTTCGCTCAAACTTTGTTCACCGCACAATGGCGTGCGAGACCGCGCCAAAAATCGCGCTACCGTGACACGAATCTAGGACATTAGTCTTGTGAGACACGGACGGCAGTCCTAGTTTGCCCGGCTTGCGGGATGGAGTGCGGAATGTCGTCGCAGCAGACGAGCGCCGGGGTTGGGCGGCCTGAGATGGGGCGGCCTGAGATGGGGCGGCCCGAGATGGGGCGAAAGGAGTTGGCGGAGCGGTGGCTGGCGCGGGCGTTGGCGGCGGGCGCGCTGATGTCCGGGCTGAACTCGCTGATCCACCTATCGGAGATGGCGATCGAGGCGTGCTGCCGATTATTGTAGGGGTCGGGGTTAAGCGGGGCGGAGGCCGCCGGCTTGCTCGATGAAGGCGGCGACGTCGGCCACGCCTTGGCCGGCGCGGATGTTGGTGAAGACGAAGGGGCGGTCGCCGCGCATGCGGCGGCTGTCGCGGTCCATCACCTCGAGGCTGGCGCCGACATGGGGGGCGAGGTCGATCTTGTTGATCACCAGCAGGTCGCTGCGGGTGATGCCGGGTCCGCCCTTGCGCGGGATCTTGTCGCCGGCGCTGACGTCGATGACGTAGATGGTGAGATCGGCGAGCTCGGGGCTGAAGGTGGCGGCGAGGTTGTCGCCACCGGATTCGATCAGGATCACGTCGAGGGCCGGAAAGCGGCGGCGCATGGTGGCGACGCCGGCGAGGTTGATGCTGGCGTCCTCGCGGATGGCGGTGTGCGGGCAGCCGCCGGTCTCGATGCCCATGATGCGCTCGGGCGGCAGCGAGCCGGCGCGGGTGAGGAACTCGGCGTCCTCCTTGGTATAGATGTCGTTGGTGATGGCGGCGATGTCGTAGTGCGGCGAGAAGCGCTTGCAGAGCGCGTCCATCAGCGCGGTCTTGCCGGTGCCGACGGGGCCGCCGACGCCGACGCGCAAGGGGCCGTTGAGGGGGCCGTTGCTGCTGGTGGTCATGTGCGGAACAGCCTCGTGTATTGGGTTTCGTGGCGCATCGCGGCGATGTCGGAGCGGAAGCAGGCGCCGCCGATGTCGTCCAACTCGGACGCCCGCGTGGCGGCCGTGATCTCGTGCAGGGTGGGCTCGAGGGCGGCCAGAACGCGGAGGCCGGCGGTCTGGCCGAGCGGGACCAGGCGAACCGCGGCGCCGACCAGGTTGGCGGCGAAGGCGTGCAGCAGGCCGAGGGTCGCTTCGTCCTCGGGCACGGCGTGGGTGCGGGCGACGGCGCCGACCGCGACGGCGTAGGGCACCGGGGTATCCAGCGCATCGAGGAGCGGTGCGCCCCAGACGCGGGCGGCGATGGCGAAGGCGTCGCCCTGGCCGAGCGTTTCGGCGCGGCGCTCGCGGCTGTTGGCGGTGGCTTCGGCCAGCTCGGCGACGGCGGCGAGGCCGGCCGGATCGGCGGCGCGATGGGCGTGGCGGAGCAGGATCGCGTCGGTGCGCCCGGCCCCGTGGCGCAGCACGTCTTCGAGCCAGGCGAGCAGGGTCGTTTCGTCAGTGACGTCGCCGGCTTCCACCGCCCATTCGAGGCCGTGGCTATAGGCGAAGGCGCCGGTCGGGAAGGCGGGCGAGAGCCAGGTGAGCAGTTTGGTCAGCGACAAGGCGGCGTCGGCCGGGGGCTGAGTTACCGCAGCCAGGATCAATGGTCGTGCCCGTCGTCGTCGTCGTGGTGGTGGTGGTGGTGGTGCCCGCCGGCATAGGCGCCGGCTTCGGGGTCGAACGGCGCCTCGACGGCGTGCACGTGGCCGCCGAGGCCGCGGATCATGTCGGCGATGACGTGGTCGGCGCGGATGCGGATGTGCATCTCAGTTCCCTTGGCCAGCATCTGCACCGGCAGATGGCGGTTGCCGAGATGCCAGGCGATGCGCACCAGCACGGCGGCGTCGTGGGCGTGGATGTCGAGCAGCGGCTCGGGCCGGGCCTCGACCCGCACCACGCGGCCGTCGTCCAGTTGCAGGCCGTCGCCGTCGCGCAGCCGGGCGGCCTGCGGCAGGTCGAGCAGCAGGTCGGCGCCGGCTTCGGTGCGAAGCTGGATGCGGCGACGGTGGCGGCGGTCGAAGTCGATCCGCACCGTGTCGGCCGGCGACCCGTCCCAGGTGCCGGCGGGAAGGACGGCGCCGGCGCGCACCGTCAGGAGAACGGCGCCGTGGTGCCGGCGGTCGCCACCAGCAGGCAGAAGGCGATGACCTCGGTCAGCACCAGGGCGGCGACCAGGCTGGCGTTGCTGATGCGGGAATGGATGGAGGGCGGCTCGGTGGAGGTGCTCCACGGATTGGGCAGCACGCCGAGGGCGAGCAGGAACGAGAGGGCGGCAATCAAGCCGCTGGCGAGCCCGGCCGTCACCGCGGTGCCGAAGCCGCGGCCGAGCCACATGACGATCGTGCCGACAACGAACACGGCGCCGCCCAGAGTGGCGGCGGTCTTCACGTATTCCGGGAAGGTCGGCTCGGTGGAGCGGCGGGATGCGAACATCCAGCGCGTGGCGAAGGCGGCGAGGGCGCCGATGACGGCAATGTGCAGGAAAGCGGAGAATAGCAGGACGGCGCGCATGGGGTTTCGGCTCCCTCTTGGTTCAGAACAGGAAATAGCGTTGCGCCATCGGCAGCAGCACGGCGGGCTCGCAGGTGAGCAGCACGCCGTCGGCGCGGACCTCGTAGGTTTCGGGGTCGACCTCGATGTGCGGGGTGGCGTCGTTGCCGATCATGCTGCGCTTGCCGATGCCGCCGCGGGTGTTGCGCACGGCGGACAGCGAGCGCTGCAGCCCGAGCTTGACGCCGATGCCGTCGTCGAGCGCCGCCTGGCTTAGGAAGGTGATGCAGCTTGCCTGCATGGCGCGGCCGAACTGGGCGAACATCGGGCGGTAATGGACGGGTTGCGGCGTGGGGATGGAGGCGTTGGGGTCACCCATGGGAGCCACCGCGATCATGCCACCCTTCAGCACAAGGTCGGGCTTGACGCCAAAGAAGGCCGGCGACCAGAGCACGAGGTCGGCCAGCTTGCCCGGCTCGACGCTGCCGACCTCGTGGCTGAGGCCCTGGGCGATGGCCGGGTTGATCGTGTACTTGGCGACGTAGCGTTTGATGCGGGCGTTGTCGGCGGCGCCGTCGCCAGGAAGCGCGCCGCGCTGCTGCTTCATTTTGTGCGCGGTCTGCCACGTGCGAATGATGACCTCGCCGACGCGGCCCATCGCTTGGCTGTCCGACGAGATCATGCTCAGCGCGCCGAGATCATGAAGAATATCCTCGGCGGCGATGGTTTCGCGGCGGATGCGGCTTTCGGCGAAGGCGACGTCTTCGGGGATGGCCGGGTCGAGGTGATGGCAGACCATCAGCATGTCGAGGTGCTCGTCGAGCGTGTTCGACGTGTAGGGCCGGGTCGGGTTGGTGCTGGATGGCAGGACGTTGGGCAGGCCGGCGACCTTGATGATGTCGGGGGCGTGGCCGCCGCCGGCGCCTTCGGTGTGGAAGGCGTGGATGGTGCGGCCTTCGAAGGCGGCGATGGTGTCCTCGACGAAGCCCGATTCGTTGAGCGTGTCGGTGTGGATCATCACCTGCACGTCGAAGCGGTCGGCGACTTCGAGGGCGCAGCGGATGGAGGCGGGGGTGGTGCCCCAATCCTCATGCAGCTTGAGGCAGGACGCGCCGGCGCGGAGCATTTCCTCGAGCGCTTGCGGCTGCGAGGCGTTGCCCTTGCCCGAGAAAGAAAGGTTGACGGGGAGGCCTTCGGCGGCCTGCAGCATGCGGGCGAGGTGCCAGGGGCCGGGGGTGCAGGTGGTGGCCGACGTGCCGGTGGCGGGGCCGGTGCCGCCGCCGACCAGGGTGGTGATGCCGGAGGCCAACGCTTCCTCGACCTGCTGCGGGCAGATGAAGTGGATGTGGGCGTCGATGCCGCCGGCGGTGAGGATCTTGCCTTCGCCGGCGATGATCTCGGTCCCGGGGCCGACGATGATCGTGACGCCGGGCTGCACGTCGGGGTTGCCGGCCTTGCCGATGGCGTGGATGCGGCCGTCGAGGATGGCGACGTCGGCTTTGACGATGCCCCAATGGTCGATGATGAGGGCATTGGTGATGACGGTGTCGACCGCGCCTTCGGCTTGGGCGCGCTGGGACTGGCCCATGCCGTCGCGGATGACCTTGCCGCCGCCGAACTTCACTTCCTCGCCGTAGACCGTGTGGTCGAACTCGACCTCGGCGAACAGGTCGGTGTCGGCGAGGCGGACGCGGTCGCCGAGGGTAGGGCCGTACATGTCGGCGTAGGCGCGGCGGGAGATCATGCTTGCATGTCCTCCGCTTCACCCACGTCACGGCCGGACTTGATCCAACTCGGGGATGACATGGTTTGAGCGGATTGTTGCCCTGGGGCCTTGCCGACCACAGACGTCGTGGCCGGACTTGATCCGGCCATCTCGGGACGGGGGCGACTGGCGGCTCGCGGGGATGGGATCCCCGGATCAAGTCCGGGGATGACGTGATGAGTTTGGACGAGGTTGGGTGGGGCCGTGTCGTTCACAGCGGGCCGCCGATTTCGCCGCGGAAGCCGTGGACGATGCGGGCGCCGCGGTAGGGGACGAGCGTTACGTCGCGGGACTGGCCGGGTTCGAAGCGGACGGCGGTGCCGGCGGCGATGTCGAGGCGTTGGCCGCGGGCCTGCGCACGGTCGAAGCGAAGGGCCGGGTTGGTTTCGGCGAAATGGTAGTGGCTGCCGACCTGGATCGGGCGGTCCCCGGTATTTTCCACGGTGAGGGTGGTACGGACCAGGCCCTCGTTCAGGGGGATGGTGCCTGGGCGGGTGATGATTTCGCCAGGGACCAGCGGCCCAGTTGACGCCCCGCTCAACGGCCCGCTCAACGGCCCGCTCAACGGATCGGCTCGTGCACGGTGACGAGCTTGGTGCCGTCGGGGAAGGTGGCCTCGACCTGGACGTCGTGGATCATCTCGGCGATGCCTTCCATAACCTGCTCGCGGGTGATGACGCCGGCGCCGGCGGCCATCAGGTCGGCGACGCTGCGGCCGTCGCGGGCGCCTTCGACGACGAAGTCGGTGATGAGCGCCACCGCCTCGGGGTGGTTGAGCTTGACCCCCCGCTCCAGCCGGCGGCGGGCGACGTTGGCGGCCATGGCGATCAGCAGTTTGTCCTTCTCGCGCGGGGTCAGGTTCATGCGATCCTCAGCATAGCCACACGCGCGGCAGCGTGCGGCCCCGGCGCAAGATGTTCAAGCCCGTAACGAGGGATTTGCGCAACGCGGCGCCGGTGGGTGCCACGAGGCGGGCGACGAGCACGCCGTCCACCACCGAAGCGCCGGCTTCGGCCCCGGCCAGCGCATCACGCAGAGGGTCGAGCAGGGCGTCGGCGCCCGGTCCGGCGTGGAGCAGGGTTGCGACGGCGCGGGCGCCCCCGGCGACGGCGCGGCGGTCCAGCAGGGGCGCCACGTCGCCGTCGAGGCGGATCGCGTCGTGCAGCAGCAGGCGGCCGTCGCGGCGCAGCGCAACGCGGTCGTGGATGCGGGCGGTGCGGACCTGCTCGTCCATGGCAATGCGGCCAAACACCAGGCTCTCGACGCTGAGGAACCAAGCGTCGGGGGCGAGCTCGATGTCGAGCGTGCGGCTGAGGGCGCAGCGATCGAACAGGATCGTTTCTTGCGGCAGCCATTCGAGCGCGGCGCCGTCGGCGACACGGAGCGTGGTGGCGATGCGGGAGGTGGCGCCGGGCAGGGCACGGTAGATGCGCTCGGCGGCCTGGCTGGCGATGGTGGCCGAGGTGCCGGGGCCGGCGGCGATCGCGGTGGCGAGCGTATCGCCCCCGGCGACGCCGCCGGCGGAGTTGAGGGTGACGGCGTTGGCCCAGGGGCCGGGCTCGGGGCGGGGGAAGCGGGCTTTGAGGCAACCGTCCTGGTGGAGGTGGTCGAGCACGGAGGCGTCGCCGCGGCGCTTGAACGTTACGGTAAGCGTGCCGCGGGCGCGCTGGTGTGCCGGCGCTGTCCGGGTGCCTGGGGCGGCCAAGGAGTCCACGTGACTTGTATACGGGATCATTGAGGAGCCGCCACGCCGCCGCTTGACAGTTCGTTCGATCGAACTAATCTTCTGTGCATGGACACGCCGCCCTCCCTCGAGCAACGCCTGATTACCGCCGGGATCGAGCTGTTCGGCTTGCACGGGTTGGAAGGGGTCGGCACGCGGGCCCTGGCCGTGGCGGCGGGCGCGCAGATGTCGGCCATCACCTATTACCATGGCGGCAAGGACGGCCTTTACCTCGCCTGCGCCCGCGACATCGCGGAGCGGATGGGCGAGCGGCTGCTGCCGGCGTTGGCCGAAAGCGACGGCGTGGCGGCGGACGATGCGGAGGGCGCGGCCGCGGGCGTGCTCGCCATCCTGTCTCGCTTCGTGACGGTCATGATGAACGACGAGGTCGCGGCCATGGCCCGGTTCGTGGTCCGTGAGCAGATGGCGCCGACGCCGGCCTTTGCGGTGCTGTACGACGGGCTGATCGGCCGCGTGCTGGGCCGGGTCGCCGAGTTGCTGACGGTCGTGGCCGGTGGGCTGGACCCGACCGAGGCGCGCATCCGGGCGATCGCGCTGCTCGGCCAGGCGATCGGGTTCCGGTTCGCCCGCGCGACGCTGCTGGCGGCGACCGGATGGACGGCGACCGGCGCCGCCGAGACCGAGGCGGTGCGCGACGCCGTGCTGATCCATGCCCGGGCGGTGCTGTCCGACCTTGCACGGTCCGTGAAGGAGTGAGTGCCATGAGCGACCAACCCATTCTCATCGCCGGCGCTGGGCCGACGGGCCTTGTGCTCGCGCTGGCCCTCGCGCGTCGCGGGGTGCCGTTCCGGATCATTTCGAAGGCGGGTGGCCCCGGCGAGCACTCGCGCGCCATGGTGGTGCAGGCGCGGACGCTGGAGTTCTACCGCCAGTTCGGCTTTGCCGACGAGATGGTGGCGCAGGGCGTCCCGCTCGAGGCGGTGCATCTGCGGGAGGGCGCTGGGCGCGAGGTGATGTCGGTCGACATCGCCGACATCGGGGCCGGGCAGAGCCCTTATTCGTTTCCGCTGTGCTATCCGCAGGACGACCATGAACGCTTCCTGCTGCGGAAGCTGGAGGCAGCGGGCGGTGCGGTCGAATGGGGCACGACGCTGACCGGGTTCAGCGAGGACGTGGACGGGGTCGCGGCCACGATCGAGCGGGACGGCGGCGGGCGCGAAACGGTGCGGACGCCGTTTCTGTGCGGCTGCGACGGGGCGCACAGCGTGGTGCGGCAGACGGCCGGGGTGGGGTTTCCGGGCGGCAGCTACGACCAGTTGTTCTATGTGGCGGATGTGACGCTCGAGGGCGGGTTCCGCCGCGACCTGTCGGTCGGGCTCGGCGACCACACCCTGGCACTGCTGCTGCCGGTGCGGTCGCGGGGGGTGCAGCGGCTGATCGGGCTGGTGCCGGACGACGTGGCGGCGGGACGGGACGCCACGTTTGCCGACGTGCAGCCGCATGCGGAGCGGCTGCTGGGCATCACCGTGTCGGGGGTGAACTGGTTCTCCACCTACCACGTGCATCACCGGGTGGCCGACCGGTTCCGCATCGGCCGTGCCTTCTTGTTGGGCGACGCCGGGCACATCCACAGCCCGGCGGGCGGGCAGGGGATGAACACCGGGATCGGCGACGCGATCAACCTCGGGTGGAAGCTGGCGGAGGTGGTGCAGGGGCGGGCGCCGGACGCGCTGCTCGACAGCTACGAGGTGGAGCGGATCGGGTTTGCGCGCGCGCTGGTGGCGACCACGGACCGGGCGTTCACGCCGATGGTGGCGCGGGGCTGGCGGGGGGAGCTGACCCGGCGGGTGCTGGCGCCGGCGGTGCTGGCGGTTGGCAGCCGCATTCCGGCGGGGCGGCATGCGTTCTTCCGCACGTTGTCGCAGATCCACATCAGCTACGAGGACGGGCCGCTGGCGGAGGGGAAGGCCGGGCAGGTGAGCGGCGGCGACCGGCTGCCTTGGGTGGCGGAGTGCGACAATTTCGCGCCGCTGCGGTCGCTCGATTGGCAGGTGCACGTGTATGGGGCGGTAGCGCCGGGGTTCGAGGCGGCGTGCGCGGCGGCGGGGGCGCCGGTGCATGGGTTCGCGTGGAGCGGCGGGGCGGACAAGGTGGGATTGCGGCGGGATGCGGCCTATCTGGTGCGGCCGGACGGGTATGTGGCGCTGGCGCAGGCGGCGCAGGACGGGGCGGCAATGGCGGCGTTCCTCCGGCGCTGGCGGCCCGGCTGATCAGCCGATCAGGGCTTTCAGCTTAGCGCGGATGCGGGTCAGCTCGGAGAGGGTGACGTGGCCGTTGCGGGTGGCGGCGCGGGCGCGCCAGTCGAGGCTTTTCACCTGATCGGACAGCGCCACGCTGGGCGGCTGGCCGGCGAGAGCCACCTCGAACGGGTAGTTCTTGATGCGGGTGGTGGTCGGGCAGCAGAGCATCATGCCGGTGCGGCCGTTGTAGGCGGCGGGGCTGAGCACGACCGCCGGGCGGTGCCCGGCCTGCTCGTGGCCGGCTTGCGGGTTGAATTGCAGCCACACGATATCCCCGGCCTCGGGAACATAGGCGGCGGCCATCACCAGATCTCGTTGCCGACCGCGTCCCCGGTGTCGATGGGCTCGTGGCGGTTCTCGTCGGTGATGCCGGCGAGCAGGGCGGCGAGGTCGAAGGTTTCGGGCTCGACCGGCTCGATGATGACGCGACCGTCCTCCGCGCGCACGTCCACGGGCTGGTCGAGGCGGAGATGGGCGGCCTGCATGACGGCGGTCGGCAGGCGGACGGACGCGCTGTTGCCCCACTTCTTGACGACGACCTGCATGGCGAACTCCCGTGGGCGATGGAATGGGATATACCGTAGAGACGGCGTAGATACAAGAGGGAACTACACGGAGAGGCGGCGGCGCACCTCGGCTTCGTCCAGGCTGGCGGGGGGGCCGTTCAGGACGATGTCGCCGCGATCCATGATGCAGAGCGTGTCGGCGAGCTCGCGGGCGAAGTCGTAATATTGCTCGACCAGCAGGATGGCCATGGTGCCGCGGCTGCGCAGCAGGGCGATGACGCGGCCGATGTCCTTGATGATGCTGGGCTGGATGCCCTCGGTCGGCTCGTCGAGCACCAGCAGGCGGGGCTTCATGATCAGGGCGCGGGCGATGGCGAGCTGCTGCTGCTGGCCGCCGGAGAGGTCGCCGCCGCGGCGGCGGAGCATGGTTTTCAGGATGGGGAACAGCTCGAAGATCTCGTCGTCGATGCGGCGGTCCCGGCGGGGCAGGACGGCAAAGCCGGTCTCGAGGTTCTCGCGGACGGTCAGCAGGGGGAAGATGTCGCGGCCCTGCGGCACCCAGGCGATGCCGCGCTGGGCGCGGGCGTAGGTGGGGAGCCTGGTAATTTTCTCGCTGTTCCAGGTGATGGTGCCGGACGTCACCGGATGGGCGCCGGTGATGGCGCGAAGCAGGCTCGTCTTGCCGACGCCGTTGCGGCCGAGCAGGCACGTCACCCGGCCGACCTCGACACTGACGGAAACCTGGCGCAAGGCGATGGCGGCGCCGTAGTGCAGCGACACGTCCCTCACCTCGAGCCGGTTCGGCCCGACCGGCTCGGTCTCAGCTTTGTCGGGCCCGGCCGGCACGGCCTTAGCGGCCAAGATAGACCTCGATCACCTTGGGGTCGGCGCTCACGTGGTCGATGGTGCCTTCGCTCAGCACGCTGCCCTCGTGCAGCACCGTCACCTTCACGCCCAGCGCGCGGACGAAAGCCATGTCGTGCTCGACCACGACGACGCTGCGGGTGCGGTTGATGTCCACCAGCAGCTCGGCCGTCTGCTCGGTTTCGGCGTCGGTCATGCCGGCGACGGGCTCGTCCACCAGCAGCAGCTTCGGGTCCTGCGCCAGCAGCATGCCGATCTCGAGCCATTGCTTCTGGCCGTGGCTGAGGTCGCCGGCGCGGCGGTGGCGGTGCTCGGTGAGCCGGGTGGTGGCGAGGATCGCGTCGATGCGGTCGCGCTCGGCGGCGGTCTGGCGGGCGCCGAGCGTGAACCAGGGGCGGCGGTCGCCGGCGAGGGCGAGCAGGAGGTTGTCCCAGACGGTGTGCGGCTCGAACACGGTCGGCTTTTGGAACTTGCGGCCGATGCCGAGGCTGGCGATGCGGGGCTCGTCGAGCCGGGTGAGGTCGGTGTCGGCGCCGTAGACGACCTGGCCGGTGTCGGGCCGGGTCTTGCCGGTGATGACGTCCATCATGGTGGTCTTGCCGGCGCCGTTGGGGCCGATGACGGCGCGCATCTCGCCGGGGCGGAGCACGAGGGCGAGGTTGTTGAGCGCGCGGAAGCCGTCGAAGCTGACGCTGACGCCGTCGAGGTAGAGGAGGGTGTCGGTGGGTGCGCCGATGATGCCGGAGGTGGTCATACCTTCACGCTCAATTCTTCGGAGACGACCGGCAGCGCGGGCTCGGTCGGGCGCGGCGGGCGCACCAGGCCGACGAGGCCGCGGGGCAGGAACAGGGTGACGGCGATGAACAGGCCGCCGAGAGCGAACAGCCAGAGGTCGGGAAGCTGGCCGGTGAAGATGGTTTTCGCGGCGTTGACCAGGACGGCGCCGAGGATGGCGCCGTAGAGGGTGCCGCGGCCGCCGACGGCGACCCAGATGACCGCCTCGATCGAGTTCTGCGGCGCGAACTCGCCGGGGTTGATGATGCCGACCTGCGGCACGTAGAGGGCGCCGCCGATCGCCGCCATGACGGCCGACACGGTCCAGACGACGAGCTTGTAGTGCTCCGGCCGGTAGCCGAGGAAGCGGGTGCGCGCCTCGGTGTCGCGCACGGCGATCAGGACCTTGCCGAAGCGGGACCGGGTCAGCCAGCGGGCGGCGAGGTAGAGGGCCGCGAGGATGATTGCGGTGGCGAGCAGCAGGCCGCAGCGCGTGGCGTCGGCGGCGAGCGGGAAGCCGAGCAGCTCCTTGAAGTCGGTCAGGCCGTTATTGCCGCCGAAGCCCATGTCGTTGCGGAAGAACGCCAGCAGCAGCGCGTAGGTGAGCGCCTGGGTGATGATTGAGAGGTAGACGCCGGTGACCCGGCTGCGGAAGGCGAGCCAGCCGAACAGCGCCGCCAGCAGGCCCGGCACGACGAGCGCCATCAGGATCGCGAACGGAAACCAGTCGAAGCCGAGCCAGAACCAGGGCAGCTGCTTGTAGTTCAGGAACACCATGAAGTCGGGCAGGGCGTTGCCGTACTGGCCGCGAGTGCCGATCTGGCGCAGCAGGTACATGCCCATGCCGTAGCCGCCGAGCGCGAAGAAGGCGGCGTGGCCGAGGCTGAGGATGCCGCCAAAGCCCCAAACGAGGTCGACCGCCAAGGCGAGGATGGCGAAGGAGAGATATTTGCCGACCAGCGAGACGACGTAGGTGGGGACGTGCACGGCGCTGCTGGGCGGGGTGCCGAGGTTGAGCGCCACCAGCAGGACGGCGCCGCCGAGGATCAGGGTCAGGGAGAGGGGGGTGGCGAGCTTCATCGGGGCGGTCCCGCTGCGACCACGTCACGGCCGGACTTGATCCGGCCATCCCCGCGGTGCCGCTGCGGCCGGTGGGGACGCCTCGCCCCGGCGGTGAAGCGTTGCTGCGCCGGCGTCGCGTGGATGGTCGGGTCGAGCCCGACCATGACGGGTTGGGGGCGTCGGGGCGTGTCGATCATGCTTCCACCGCGCGGCCTTTGAGGGGGAACATGCCGCGGGGTTTGCGCTGGATGAACAGGATCAGCAGCACCAGCACCACGATCTTGCCCAACACCGCGCCGGCGACGGGTTCGAGGAACTTGTTGACGACGCCCAAAGTGAGCGCGCCCAAGGCCGTGCCCCAGAGATTGCCGACGCCGCCGAACACCACGACCATGAAGCTGTCGATGATGTAGCCCTGGCCGAGGTTGGGGCTGACGTTGTCGATCTGGCTCAATGCCACCCCGGCCATGCCGGCGACGCCGGAGCCCAACCCGAAGGTGAGCGCGTCGATCCAAGGGGTGCGAATGCCCATGGCGGCGGCCATGCGGCGGTTTTGCGTCACGGCGCGCATGCGCAAACCCAGTGGCGTGTAGCGCAGCACCGCCATCAGCGAGAACAGCACGGCCACCGCGAAGACGATGATCGCGACCCGGTTGTAGGTCAGCGTCACCTGGCCGAGCTTGCCGGCGCCGCTCATCCAGGCGGGTGTGCCGACCTCGCGGTTGGTGGGGCCGAAGATCGAGCGCACCGCCTGCTGCAGCACGAGCGACAGGCCGAAGGTGGCGAGCAGGGTTTCCAACGGGCGTCCGTAGAGGAAGCGGATCAGGCCGCGCTCGATCAGCACGCCGAGGCCGCCCGAGACCAGGAAGGCGAGCGGGATTGCGATGAACAGGCTGGCGCCGAACAGGCCGGGCGCATGGGCGCGGATCACTTCCTGCACCATGAAGGTCACGTAGGCGCCGATCATCACCATCTCGCCGTGCGCCATGTTGATGACGCCCATGACGCCGAAGGTGATCGCGAGCCCGGTGGCGGCGAGCAGCAGCACGGAGCCGAGGCTCACGCCGTAGAACGCGCCCTGCAGCAGGTTCCAGAGCTGCAGCAGGCGGTCGATGTGGGTGACGGCGGCGGCGGCGGCCTCGGTCACGGCGGGCGGTTGGTTCGGCAACGAGGCCAGCACGGCGCGGGCGTCGAGGTCGCCGCGGGCGCGCAACGTGGCGATGGCGGCGAGGCGGTCGGGCTCGGACGCGTCCGGGCCGGCGAGCAGGGCGGCGGCGCGGGCCTGCTGCATGGTGGTGCGCACGCCGGCCTCGGGCTCGGCGGCGATGGCGCGGTCGAGCGCGGGAAGGGCGGCGGCGTCGCGGGAATGGAACACGGCCTCGGCGGCGGCGGCGCGCTCGCCGGGGTTGGGGGCGAATAGCTGCAAGGCGCCTTGCGCCGCCTCGAGGGCACGGCGGACGGCGTTGTTGAGGCGGACGGGGCGGAGGCCGGCGGCGTCGGTGACGGGGGCGCCGGTTTCGGCGTCCTGCACGTCGCCCGCGGGGGTTTTCAGCACCGGGCCGCCGTTGCTGCGGGTGAACAGCCGGCCGGCGGTCAGCGCGTCGAGCACCGGGGCGGCGCGGGGCGAGCCGGAGGTGGCGAGCGCCTCGATGCCGCGGCGGACGTCGTCGAAGCCGCCGCCGAGCTGGGCGATGCCGGGCGTTTCGGCGTGGGCGGCGGTCGTGAGCAGGACAAGGAGAAGGGCGATCAGGCGCATGTCGGTCGGGTTCCTGGGGCCTGCTTGCGCCCGAACACGTCGTCCGCGGACTTGATCCGCGGATCTCTGGCCGCCGGGGCGCACTGTGTCGGGGCGGCGCGCCGGGGAGAGATGGCCGGGTCGAGCCCGGCCATGACGTGGGTGTTGCTGCGGCGTTTGAACGTTGATGTGGACGTAGGCGTGATGCGGGTGGCGGGCGCGCGGCCCGCCACCCGAGTAGGCACTGCTACTTGCTCGCCCCGCCGCACTTGCCGGTCTTCACGTTGAAGTTGCCGCAGGACAAAGGCGCCCGCCAATCGGCGATCAGGTCGCGGCTGCCCTCGAGGTAGGGCGACCACTCCTGGGCGACGATGGTGCCGGGGGTCTGGCTGACGATGTTGAACTGCCCGTTCTCCTCGATTTCGCCAATCAGCACGGGCTTGGTGATGTGGTGGTTCGGCATCATCGCCGAATAGCCGCCCGAGAGGTTGGGCGCGGTGACGCCGATCATGGCGTCGATCACCTTGGCGGGCTCCACGCTGCCGGCCTTTTCCACTGCCTTCACCCACATGGCGAAACCGATGTAGTGCGCCTCCATCGGGTCGTTGGTGACGCGCTTGGGGTTCTTGGTGAAGGCCTGCCACTTGGCGATGAAGGCCTTATTGTCGGCGTTGTCCTCGCTCATGAAGTAGTTCCAGGCGGCCAAGTGGCCCAGCAGCGGCTTGGTGTCGATGCCGGCCAGTTCCTCCTCGCCGACGCTGAAGGCGACAACGGGGATGTCGGTCGCCTTGATGCCCTGGTTGCCGAGCTCCTTGTAGAAGGGCACGTTGGCGTCGCCGTTGATGGTGGAGACGACGGCGGTCTTCTTGCCGGCGCTGCCGAACTTCTTGATGTCGGCGACGATCGTCTGCCAGTCGCTGTGGCCGAACGGCGTGTAGTTGATCAGGATGTCGTCCTGCTTCACGCCCTTGGCCTTCAGGTAGGCCTCGAGGATCTTGTTGGTGGTGCGCGGATAGACGTAGTCGGTGCCGGCCAGCACCCAGCGCTGCACCTTTTCCTGGCTCATCAGGTAATCGACCGCCGGGATCGCCTGCTGATTGGGTGCGGCGCCGGTATAGAACACGTTCTTGCTGCTCTCCTCGCCCTCGGTACTGGACGGGGTAGAACAGGATGTTGCCGGTTTCCTCGAACACCGGCAGCACTGACTTGCGCGACACCGAGGTCCAGCAGCCGAACACGGCGGCGACCTTGTTGACGGTGATCAGTTCGCGCGCCTTTTCGGCGAACAGCGGCCAGTTGCTGGCCGGGTCGACGACGACCGCCTCGAGCTTGCGGCCGAGCACGCCGCCCTTCTTGTTCTGCTCGTCGATCAGCATCAGCATGACGTCCTTCAGCGTGGTCTCGCTGATGGCCATGGTGCCGGACAGGCTGTGCAGGATGCCGATCTTGATCGGCTCGGATTGGGCGTGGGCGGCGGGCGCGGCGCCGGCCAGGCCGGCGACGGCCATCGCGGCCAGCCCCGCTCCGCGCAGCCAGTTTCGAACAGAAGCCATGCTTGATCTCTCCCCCATGAGCACCGCGGTTGCGGCATGGGGCAAGCAGTGCAACTTGCGTGCCATGTGTAACAAAGTCGAGAGCGGGGCCAAGCTGCTGCGGCCCTGGCGCAATCGGGCCCGCACGCGTTAACGTGGCCCGTCTGCCTAGAAACAGGGCAATCCGACCTGCACCCGGATGTTGCCGGTGATGCCTTGTTGGGCAGCTTATCGCTGCAGCACCCGCCGCGCGACAAGCTCGAGCCCAAACAGCGCCGGCCGCGGCTTCCAGGTCAGCCAGTGGAGATCACGCGAGCCGGTGGCCAGGCTGCGCTTGTAACGGGCGTCGCCGGCCAGGACGTCGTATTCGCGGTCGCCCAGCGCCCGGGCGCGCTCGATGGCGGCGTAATGGCAGGTCAGGCCGGGCTTCTCGTGCGGCGAGGCGGCGGCGTAGTCGAAGCCGCTCTGGTAGGCGTGCACGCGGCCATGGGCGCGCAGGTTGAGCAGGTAGCCGATCACCCGCGACCCGGCCGCGATGCGCAGCAGGTCCACCTCGCCGGTCGGCACGCCGCGGGCCAGCAGTGCGCGGTGGAAGCGCTGCACCGGCGCGGCGGCGAAGGCGCTGGCGATGCCGCGTGCCGCCCAGGTCGCCTCGTGCAGCGGCAGCATGCAGCCGAGCCAGTCGAGCGCCTGGTTCACGGTCTCGGCACGCTCGGCGCGCAGCGGTCCGGACGCGGCGTAGGAGCGGTCGGAGCGA
Organism: uncultured Alphaproteobacteria bacterium; assembly: GCA_963792675.1. Classification (GTDB taxonomy): domain Bacteria; phylum Pseudomonadota; class Alphaproteobacteria; order Acetobacterales; family Acetobacteraceae; genus JBBROS01. The sequence goes on along the minus strand of CAWBWT010000002.1, from coordinate 242,934 downwards.
CGGAGTTGCGCCCGGGTGTTGCGGCTGAGACGGTCCGCATGGGGTCGGGCGGGGTCGAGCGTGGCGTAGGGCGCGGCGCGGGTGTTCAGGCCGATGATGATCCCGCCGGCCGCGCGCACGGCGGCGAGGCCCTGGTCATCGATGCCGGACAGCACGACCTTCCTCGCCTGCCGCCGAACCGCGGCCAGGATCGCAGGCAGGGCATCGGCGCCGCCGAGGGCGCCGTTGTGCTCGGTGAACACGGCGTCGAGCCGCGAGTCGCCGCTTTCGTTGAGAAACCAGGCGCCGCGGCGCCGGTTGAACAAGGCGAGGGCGCCGGGCTGTTCGACGAGCACCGGGTCGGTGAAGCGTTCGGCGGCGAGACAGCCGACCCAGGTCCAGGACAGGAAGGGGGTGGCGGCGGCGGTGTCCGCGAGCGCTTGCCAGCGGCGGTGCAGCGCCGAGTCGTCAAGGTTTGGGCGCGAGTGCATCGGCAGGTTTATAGGCAGGCCGTGGCCGGTTCGCACTTTCCGCTGGCGGCGAAGGCTGGCAGGGTCGCGGGCGCTGCTCACGAAGGCGTGTCGTTGTCCGCTTCCACCCTCGATCTGCTGCTGCCGCCGGTGAGTCTCGGGGTGCTTGCGCTGCTGGCGCTGCTGATGCCGGGCCGGAGGGGGCGCGTGGCGGCGCTGCTGCTGCTGGTGCTGCTGGTGGCGCTGTCGATGCCGTTGGTGGGGGTGTCGCTGCTGGCCTCGCTGGACCTGCCGGAGGCGGCGGCGGAGGCCGGGCCGGCGCCCGGGGCGATCGTGATCCTGTCGGGGGACGTGGAGCGGGCGGCGGGCGGCGATGCCGACGTCGGTGCGCTGACGCTGGAGCGGGAGCGGGCCGGGGCGGTGCTGGCGCGGCGGACCGGATTGCCGGTGCTGGTCACGGGCGGGCTGGTAACGGCGCCGCCGCCGGTGGCGGAGATGATGGCGGCGAGCCTTGCGGCGGATTTCGGGGTAACGGTGCGCTGGACGGAGAACCGGTCGACGACGACGTGGGAGAATGCGCAGTTCAGCGTGCCGATGCTGCGGGCCGAGGGGGTGCAGCGGGCCTTTCTGGTGACGCATGCCTGGCACATGCGGCGGGCGGTGCTGGCATTTGCGCGGGCCGGGCTGGAGGTGGTGCCGGCGCCGGTGCGGCGCGACCCGGGGCCGCGTTGGGTGGCCGAGGAGCTGGTGCCGCGCAGTTCGGCATGGTTGCGCTCGGTACTACGCGCTGCATGAGTGGGCGGGTTACCTGCAATACCGGCTGCGCTCGTGATGCGGGTGGAAACGGTCCGCGGCGTCGGGCGGCTGCGGCCGGAATGGGACGTGCTGTTCGAGGCCGGGCCTGGCTTGCAGTCGCGCCGGGCCTGGTTCGCGGCGACCGAGCAGGCGGCGCTGCCGGCGGGCGCGGCGCCGCTGGTGCTGGCGGTGCGGGATGATGGGCGGCCGGCGGCGCTGTTGCCGTTGCAGCGCATGGTGGACGGCCATGTGCTCAGCATGACCTCGCCCTACACCGTGCTGTTCCAGCCGCTGCTGGCCCCCGGCGCCGACCCGGTGGCGGTCGGCCGGGCGCTCGGGCGGCATCTGCGGCGGTTTGCGCTGGTCCGGCTGGAGGCGCTGGACCCGGACTGGCATGGGCTCGCGCCGCTGCTGGCCGGAATGCGGCGGGCGGGGATGCTGGCGCAGCGGTTCGACCATTTCGGCAATTGGCACGAGGATGTGGCTGGGCGCTGCTGGGCGGACTACCTCGCGGCGCGGCCCGGCGCCTTGCGCGAGACGATCCGGCGGCGAGGCCGGGCGGCGGCCAAGGAGCCGGACATCCGGTTCGAGACGGTGCGGGGCGGCGAACGTTTGGCAGCGGCGATGGCGGCCTACGAGGACATCTATACCCGCAGCTGGAAAGTGCCGGAGCCGTTCCCGCGGTTCAACGCGACCCTGCTGCCGCTGGCGGCAGAGCTCGGTGTGCTGCGGCTGGGGGTGATGTGGCAGGGCGGGACGCCGCTGGCGGCGCAGTACTGGACGGTGGTGGACGGGGTCGCGACGGTGCTGAAGCTGGCGCATGACGAGGCGCACAAGGCACTGTCGCCGGGGTCGCTGCTGACGGCGCACATGATCGAGCGGCTGATCGACGGGGAGCGGGTGCGGGCGCTCGATTTCGGGCGCGGCGACGATCCTTATAAGAGGACGTGGACGACGGCGCGGCGGCAGCGGATCGGGGTGATGCTGGCCAATCCCTGGCGCGTTCGCGGGGCGGCGGCGTTGCTGCGGCACTGGGCCGGGCAGGCCCGGCGCCTGCTGCGCGGCACGCAGGCGGGCGAGGAGGGCTGACAGCGGCGCCGAGCCCGCCCATTCTAATGGAAAGCCACGGAGGATAAGCCATGCTGAACGCTACCGCCCCGCTGCCGCTGCGCGATCCCAGCCTGTTCCGCCAGGCCTGCCTGGTCGGCGGCAAATGGATCGAGGCTGCGTCGGGCAAGACGCTCACCGTCAGCAACCCGGCGACCGGGGAGGCGGTCGGCACCGTGCCGGCCTTGGGCGCGGCCGAGACCCGGCAGGCGATCGAGGCGGCGCGCGCGGCGTTCCCGGCCTGGCGCAAGATGCTGGCCAAGGAGCGCGCGGCGGTGCTCCGCAAGCTGTTCAACCTGATGCTCGAGAACGCCGACGACCTCGCGCTGATCATGACCGCCGAGCAGGGCAAGCCGCTGGCGGAAAGCCGTGGCGAGATCGTTTACGCGGCAAGCTTCATCGAGTGGTTCGCCGAGGAGGGCAAGCGGATCTACGGCGACACCATTCCGGCGCCGATGCCGGGGCGTCGGATCATCGTGACCAAGGAGCCGATCGGGGTGTTCGCGGCGATCACGCCGTGGAATTTCCCGGCGGCGATGATCACCCGCAAGGCCGGGCCGGGCTGGGCCGCCGGCTGCACCGGGGTGATCCGGCCGGCAAGCCAGACGCCGTTCTCGGCGCTTGCCTTGGGCGTGCTGGCGGAGCGGGCCGGGATGCCGCCCGGAGTGTGCAACATCGTGACCGGGCCGGCGGGCGAGGTCGGCGGCGAGCTGACGGCGAACCCCGACGTGCGCAAGTTGAGCTTCACCGGCAGCACCGAAGTCGGAGCAAAACTGCTGGCGCAGTGCGCGCCGACGATCAAGAAGACCAGCATGGAGCTGGGCGGTAACGCGCCGTTCATCGTTTTCGACGATGCTGACCTCGACGAGGCGGTGAAGGGGGCGATGGCGAGCAAGTATCGTAATACCGGGCAGACCTGCGTCTGCGCCAACCGCATCCTGGTGCAGGACGGGGTGTACGACGCGTTCGCGGCAAAGCTGAAGGCGGCGGTGGAGGCGTTGAAGGTCGGGCCAGGGACCGAGGACGGGGTGACGCAGGGGCCGCTGATCAACGCGGCGGCGGTGGAGAAGGTGGAGGCGCATATCGCCGACGCGCTCGCCAAGGGGGCGACGATTATCACCGGCGGCGCGCGGCATGAGCGTGGCGGCAACTTCTTCGAGCCGACCATCCTGGCCGACGTGCCGCGCGATGCGGTCGTGTTCCACGAAGAGACGTTCGGCCCGGTGGCGCCGCTGTTCCGCTTCAAGACCGAGGCGGAGGCGATCGAGCTCGCCAACGACACCGAGTTCGGCTTGGCCGCCTATTTCTATGCGCGCGACGTCGGCCGCATCTTCCGGGTGGCGGAAGCGCTCGAGAGCGGCATCATCGGGATCAACGAGGGCATCATCAGCACCGAGGTGGCGCCGTTCGGCGGCGTGAAGGCGAGCGGGCTGGGGCGCGAGGGCAGCAAGTACGGGATCGAGGACTATTTGGAAATAAAGTACCTGACGCTCGGCGGCATCGGCGGATGAGCCACGGCTACGACTTCGACATGTTCGTCATCGGCGGCGGATCGGGCGGCGTGCGCTGCGCCCGCATCGCCGCCGGGCACGGGGCGAAGGTGGGCATCGCCGAGGACACGCATTGGGGCGGCACCTGCGTCAACGTCGGCTGCGTGCCGAAGAAGATCATGGTGCAGGCGAGCGAGTACGGGCAGCTCGCCGAGGATAGCCGCGGCTTCGGCTGGTCGGGCGAACTGCCGCGGCACGACTGGGCGGCGCTGATCGCGCACAAGGACCGGGAGATCAGCGCGGCTGAACGGCATCTACCGCACGCTGCTGGGCGGCCCGGGCGTGGTGCTGCACGACGCACATGCGAGGTTCATCGGATCCGCATACGCTCGACGTTGGCGGCAAGACGGTGACCGCGGAGAGGATCGTGATCGCCACCGGGGGCACGCCCTCCATCGAGCCGGCGATCGAGGGGATGGAGCTGGGGATTACCTCGGACCAGGCATTTCACTTGCCCGAGTTGCCGCGGCGGGTGCTGATGGTGGGCGGCGGGTACATCGCGGTCGAGTTCGCCGGCCTGCTGCGTGGGCTGGGCGCCGAGGTGGACCTGGTGTTCCGCCAGCATCTGCCGCTACGGGGATTCGACCTGGAACTGCGGGAGGACCTGGCGGCGGCGATGCAGCGGCAGGGGATCCGGCTGCATCCGAGCCAGACGGTGCACAAGGTCGAGGCGGACGGGGAAGCGCGCCGGGTCACGCTGTCGAATGGGCACGTGGCGGAGGCGGACCTCGTCTTCTTTGCGGTCGGGCGCAAGCCGCGGACGCGGGGGCTGGGCTTGGAGGCGGCCGGGGTGGCGGCCAATGAACGCGGCGCGGTGATCGTGGACGCCCACAACGCCACCAGCCAGCCGAACATCTTTGCGCTGGGCGACGTGTCGAACCGGCTGAACCTGACGCCGGTGGCGATTGCCGAGGGGCACCATTTGGCTGACCGGCTGTTCGGGCCGCCGCCGCCGCGCTCCTGGTCGTTCGCCGCGGTGCCGACGGCGGTGTTCAGCCATCCGCCGATCGCGACGGTGGGCCTGAGTGAGGACGCGGCGGTCGCGCATGGGCCGGTGGACGTCTACGTCGCCCGGTTCACGCCGATGCGCCACGTCATGAGCGGGCGCGGGCAGAAGACGCTCATGAAGATGATCGTGGACCAGGCGAGCCAGCGTGTGGTGGGCGTGCACATGCTGGGCGACGATGTGCCGGAGATGATGCAGGGCATCGGCGTGGCGCTGACGGCCGGTGCCACCAAGGCCGATTTCGACCGCACGATCGGCATCCACCCGACCAGCGCCGAGGAGTTCGTGACGATGCGGACCCGCACCAGAACGGCCGGCGAGCGGGCCGCCGCCGAGTAACGTCCCGACATGTCGGCGTAATCCGGCCTTTGCAGGGCGCGCCGGGCACGGCACTGTGCATGACTCGCGGCACAGGGTTGCGGGAAAGGCAGGCGGGCAGATGGATTGGGACAAGCTCCGGGTGTTCCACGCGGTGGCGGAGGCCGGCAGCTTCACCCATGCGGGGGAGACGCTGAACCTCAGCCAGTCGGCGGTGTCACGGCAGATCTCGGCGCTGGAGGAGAACCTGCAGGTGCCGCTGTTCCACCGGCATGCGCGCGGCCTGATCCTGACCGAGCAGGGCGAGAGCCTGAACCGGACGGTGCGGGAGGTGTTCGCCAAGCTGGCGATGACCGAGGCGCTGCTGACGGAGAGCAAGGAGAAGCCGGCCGGGCGGATCAAGGTCACGACGACGGTGGGATTCGGCGCAACCTGGCTGGCGCCGCGGCTGGCGCAGTTCCTCGAGCAGTATCCCGACGTGACGATGACGCTGCTGCTGGACGACGCCGATCTGGATCTGGCGATGCGGGAAGCCGACGTCGCGATCCGCATGCACCCGCCGAAGCAGCCGGACCTGGTGCAGCGGCATCTGATGCAGCTGACCTGGCTGGTGGTGGCGTCGCCCGCCTACCTCGAGGCGAACGGGACGCCGGCGCGGCCCGAGGACCTCGACGACCACAAGCTGATCCTGTTCGGCGACTATCGGCCGCCGGTGCCGGACATCAACTGGTTGGCCGAGGCCGGGCGGCGCGCCGGGTCGCCGCGGCGGCCGTTGCTGGAGGTCAACTCGCTGCACGCGATGGCGCTCGCGATCCGCTCGGGGATGGGGATCGGGGTGCTGCCGGACTGGATGAGCGGCGAACTGGACGGGCTGACACGGCTGCTGCCGGAGCTGAAAAGCCCGAAGGTGGACGTGTTCTTCGTCTATCCGGAGGAACTGCGGAACAGCAAGCGAGTGGCGGTGTTCCGGGACTTCCTGCTCGCTCGGCTGCAGGAGATCCACTGAGTCGGGTCAGCAGTTAAGAACTGGGGCCGGCGGCCCCAGACCCGCCGGACTTACAGGATTTCTTTAACGCCCCACTCATCGTGCGCCTCGGCGGTGGTGCGGTTGAGGACGACCTTGCCGCCATCGATCGCGTCCACCGTGTCGATGTGCAGGTAGTGGTGCTGGCCGCCGGCGGCAACGTCGTTCTTGGTCAGCTGGATACGCTGGCCGTCCATGTGATCCACGGTGCCGACATGGCCTCCGTCGGACCCAACCACTTCCATGTGCTCCTTGATTGCTGCCGCATCCACCATGTCCGTCTCCAACTCCGATGTTCGAGCGCGGTGAACGCCGGCGGGCAGGAGGGGATGCAGGGCCGCCCGCGATGTGATCGCGGGCGGCCGGGTCAGCCGGTCAGCTGGTCCAGGTTTTCACCTCCGGGCCGTTCTTCGCGACCCATTCGGCAGCGGTCTTGACCGGGTCGGCGCCGGAGGCCTGGTTCTGCAGCATCATCGCCTGCTCGTCGTCCAGGCTCAGCTTGAACTTCTGCAGCACGGCGTAGACGTCCGGCATGTCGGTCTTAAGGCCCTTGCGGGCGACCGTGTTGACGGTCTCCTCGCCGCCCAGCGCCTTCATCGGGTCTTCGAGGTACTTCAACTTGAATGCCGCGAACATCCAGTGCGGCGTCCAGGCGGTGACGACGATCGGCTGCTTGCGGGTGATGGCGTCCTTCAGCGCGCCGACCATGGTGGCGTCGCTGCCCTCGACCAGGGTGATGTTGGACAGGCCGTATTCCTTGATCGCCTTCTCCGACGCCCGCATCAGCCCGGCGCCGGGGTCAATGCCGATTACCTTGTTGTCCACGGTGGCGCCCTTGGACTTGAGGTCGGCGATCGAGGTGAGCGGCGAATAGTCCGGCGTCGCCCAGCCCAGCCGCGCGCCGGTGACGTTGGGGCCGATGAGGTCCACTTGGTCCTTGAGCTTGGAATAGTAGGCGGCGTGGGTGCCGGGCAACCAGGCAGCGACCATGCAGTCGGCGTCGCCGGTCGCCACCGCCTGCCACATCGCGGCACCCGACACCGGGGTCAGCGTCGTTTGGTGGCCCATGTCCTGCAGGACTTTGGACAGGATGTTGGTCGCGACCACGGTGTCCGACCATTCGACATAGGCAATGCGGACCGGGCCCTTGCCGGCGGCTTGAGCCCGGCGTGAAGCGGCCAGGGGGGCGGCTGCGACCGCGGCGGCGCCAAGGAGGATGGTTCTACGGTTCATGCTGTCTGTCTCCGATGTTCAAGCGGTGCGGGCGCGGCGTGAGATGCCTTGCGTGACGCGGTCGAGGATCACCGCCAGCACGGCGATGGCGATGCCGGCCTGGAAGCCGCGCCCGGCCTCGAGTTGCTGGATCGCGCTCCAGACCTCGCGGCCGAGCCCGCCGGCGCCGATCATCGCGGCAATGACCACCATCGAAAGGGCCAGCATAATCGTCTGGTTGATCCCGGCCATGATGGTCGGCAGCGCCTGCGGCAGCTGCACCTTGATCAGTTTCTGCCACGGCGTGCAGCCGAACGCGTCGGCGGCCTCGGTCATCTCGTGCGGCACCTGCAGGATGCCGAGTGCCGTCAGGCGGATGGTGGGCGGGGCGGCGAAGATGATGGTGGCGAAGCAGGCCGACACCGCGCCCAAGCCGAAGAACGGGATCGCCGGGATCAGGTAAACGAAGCTCGGCATGGTCTGCATCACGTCCATGCAGGGCGCGACCGTTTTCCAGGTGCGGTTGTTCAGGGCGGCGACGATGCCGATCGGCAAGCCGATCAGCACGGCGGCGGCGGTCGAGAACACCACCAGCACCAGGGTCGCGATCATCGGCAGCCACAGGCCGAGATTCCACAGGAAGCAGAGGCCCACCGCCGTCAGCACGCCGAGCCGCCAATTCGTCGCGCGCCAGGCGAGGACGGCGGCGACGATGATGAAGGCCCAGGGCGGCACCGCCTGCAGCGCGTCGGTCAGGCCGCTGACCCAAGCCGAGACGGTGTGGCTTAGGACGCGGGTAGTACCGGCGCCTTTGGCCGTGAGCCAGTCGAGAGCGCTGTCGCAGAGCTCGTCGAGCGGGAAACGGGGGATGTCGAATGCCATGGCTTGTCCTCGCTCGGGGGGCGCCGGGCCAGGGCGGCGAGTGCGGCGGCGCGCCACAGCACGCCGACATAGTGGCCGGTTTCGTCCAGCACCGGGACACCGTCCGGCCCGTCGGCGAGCAGCGGCAGCGCTTCCCGCAGCGTCATATCGGCGCGCAGGCTGGCCTCGGCGCGGTCGTGTGGCCGCGGAGCCGCCGGGTCCACGAGGGTGCCGACGCGCAGCACGCCGGAGACGTCGATGTGCTCGACGAAGCGGGCGACGTAGGGGGTGGCGGGCGCGGCCAGGATGCTTTCGGCGGAGCCGTCCTGGACCACGGCGCCGTCCATCATCAGTGCGATGCGGCCGCCGAGTGCGATGGCCTCGTCGAGGTCGTGGCTGACGAACACGATCGTCTTGCGCAGCCGCTTTTGCAGCGTGACCAACTCGACCTGCATGTCGCGGCGGATCAGCGGGTCGAGCGCGCTGAAAGCCTCGTCCATCAGCAGGATGCTGGCGTCGGCGGCCAGCGCGCGGGCGAGGCCGGCGCGCTGCTTCATGCCGCCCGATAGCTGGCCGAGCCGCTTGCCTTCCCAGCCGGCCAGGCCCACCAGGCCGAGCGCGTTCTCCGCCGCACGCCGCCGCTCGGTGCGGCCCATGCCCTGCACCTCGAGTCCGAACTCCACGTTCTCCAGCACCGAGCGGTGCGGAAACAGGGCGAAGTGCTGGAACACCATGCCGAAGGCCTGCCGGCGGAACTCCCGCAGCTCGCGCGTGCCCATGGCGGTGACTTCGCGGCCCATCACCTTGATGCTGCCGCGGGTCGGCTCGACGAGGCGGTTGAGGCAGCGCAGCAAGGTGGATTTACCGCTGCCGGACAGGCCCATCACCACCAGCAGCTCGCCCTCGTCGACCCGCAGGCCGACGTCGTTCAAGGCGACCACCGTGCCGGTGCGGGACAGGATGGCGGACCGGCTCTCACCGGCGCGGGCCATTTCGAGCGCTTCGCGTTCGTTGGCGCCGAACACGCAGCTCACGCCCTCGGCCAAGATCATCGGTGCGTCGGTCAGAGCCAGGATCCCGCCATGACAAAGCCTCACGTTTGCTGGAAAACCGTAACACCCGTGAAACCCGTCGGGGAAAGGAGTTTTTCGGTCGTTTTTTGCCCGTGACGGAAAACGTGCAGAACGTGTCGGTTTGTGGTTAGCATTGCCGCCGCCGCTGCGCGATGTTGCGTACAGAGGTGGCAGATGCCCGATAATCTCTCCAACCTGATCCTGCGCCGTCGCCCGGGCCATACGCTCGAGGCGCCGTTCTACCGGTCGGACGAGGTGTTCCGCGCCGACCTGTCGCTGATTTTCGGCCGCCACTGGATCTTCATCGGCCACGAGCCGGACGTGCCCGAGCCCGGCGACGTGATGGCGATCCATGTCGGCGAGGCGCCGGTGCTGATCTTGCGCGACGATGACGGGCAGGTGCGTGCGTTCCACAATGTGTGCCGCCATCGCGGCGCGCAGCTCGTGCCGGAGGGGCGCGGCCAGGTCGGCAACCTCGTATGCCGGTATCACACCTGGACCTACGGGCTCGACGGAAGGCTGCTGTTCGCCGACCACATGGGGGCGGATTTCGACGGGTCTTGCCGCGGGCTGCGGCCGGTGGCGCTGCGCTCGGTGGCCGGGCTGCTGTTCGTGTGCCTGGCGGACGAGCCGCCGGCCGACATCGACGCGATGGCGGCGGCGATCGAGCCGTACGTGCGGCCGCACCGCATCGCCGAGACGCGGGTCGCGCGGCAGATCGACATCGTCGAGCACGGCAACTGGAAGCTCACGATGGAGAACAACCGCGAGTGCTACCATTGCGCGGCCAACCACCCCGAGCTGACGGTCCCGCTGTTCGCCTACGGGTTCGGGTTCGCGCCGGGGTCGCTCGACGAGAGCGAGCTGGCGCTGGTGGCGCGCTACGACGGCATGGTGGACGACCTGCATGCGCGCTGGGAAGCGGCCGGGCTGCCGTCGCGCCGGCTCGAGCAGCTGCACGGGCGTGCCACGGGGTATCGGGTCGAGCGATTGCCGCTGGACCGCGCCGGGGAAAGCCACACGAGGGACACGCGGGTTGCGTGCCGCCGGCTTCTGGGCGGGTTCACCGATCCGCGGCTGGGCGGGCTCAGCGTGTGGACGCAGCCGAACTCCTGGCATCATTTCATGAGCGACCACGCGGTGACGTTCTGCGTGCTGCCGCTCGGGCCCGAGCGGACGTTGCTGCGCACGACCTGGCTGGTGCACCGCGATGCGGTCGAGGGGGTGGATTACGACCCGGCGAACCTCACCGCCGTCTGGGAAGCGACCAATCGGCAGGATTCCGACCTGGTGGAAATGACCCAGGCGGGGGTCCGAAGCCCGGCCTATGCGCCCGGCCCTTACTCGCCGCATACCGAGGGGTTGGTCGAGGATTTTGCCACCTGGTACATCGAGCGCCTCGCGGCAGGGCTGGCCGGATGACCGACCCGCTGCCGCCCGCGTGGGATCCGGAGCGGGACGACACGCTGGTTTGCGTCGCGGTGCGGGCGGAGACGCACGACATTGCTACGTTCGTGTTCGCAGCGCCGGAGCCGCGACTGTTCCGGTTCCTGCCGGGGCAGTTCATGACGTTCGACTTGCCGGGGGCTGGCGATCCGGACGGGGCGGGGGTGCAGCGCTGCTACACGATCGCTTCGGCGCCGACGCGGCCGTTCCGGATCGAGATCACCGCCAAGCGGGCGCCGGCCGGGCCGGGCTCGGGCTGGCTGCATCGGGCGCTGCGGCCCGGGATGCGGGTGCGGGCGACCGGGCCGATGGGCGAGTTCGTGCATGTGCCGGAAGGGGGCCGCAAGCTGCTGTTCCTTTCGGCCGGCAGCGGGGTGACGCCGGTGATGAGCATGGCGCGGACGCTGCACGATTTGGGCTCGGACAGCGACGTGCTGTTCCTGCACAGCGCGCGCAGCCCGGCCGATATCCCGTTTGCGGCCGAATTGGACGCCATGAGCCGGCGGCCCGGCTTCCGCTGGGTGGGGATCGTCGAGGGGGATGCGCCGGAGGCCCGCTGGAACGGGTTCCGCGGGCGGCTGTCGCCGGCGGTGCTGGCGATGCTCGCGCCCGACCTGCCGGAGCGGGAGGTGTTCTGCTGCGGCCCGGCGCCGTACATGGCCGCGGTGCGGACGATGCTGCGCGACGCCGGGCACGATCCGGCGCGCTACCACGAGGAGAGCTTTGCGTTCGCCGCCCCGCCCGAGCCGGACGCGGCGCCGGCTGCACCGCCGCTCGATGTCGGCGCGTATACGGTGCGGTTCGCGCGCCAGGACCGGGCGATCGCGTGCCCGTCCGGGAGCACCGTGCTGGCCGCCGCCCGCGCGGCCGGGGTGCGGCTGCCGTCCGCCTGCGCCAAGGGCGTGTGCGGCACGTGCAAGAGCACGCTGCTGTCCGGCAACGTCGAGCTGCGCCACGGCGGCGGCATCCGGCAGCGCGAGATCGACGCCGGCATGACGTTGCTGTGCTGCGCCCGCCCCACCAGCGACCTGGTCGTGGATCGTTGAAGATGAACGGTCGCGCGGGCCTGGGGCCGCCGGCCCCAGCGGGTCCAGGGCAGCGCCCTGGCCTCCGTGGCTGACGCCATGGACCTAGCCGCCCTCCGCAGCTTCGCGTTCCTCACCTTGCCGAACTACTCGATGATCGCCTGCGCCAACGCGATCGAGGTGCTGCGCATGGCCAACCGGCTCAGCCACGAGACGGTTTATTCCTGGCAGGCGGTGTCGCCGGACGGGCGGCCGGTGGCGGCCAGCAACGGCCTTACGCTGCATCCGACCGTCGCATTGACGGCGATGCAGCGGCCCGACCTGGTGCTCGCCTGCGGCGGCGTCGATGTGCGGGAAGCGGTGGACGGCCGGGTGACGGCGGCGCTGCGGCGGCTGGCGCGGGAGAACGTGCCGCTTGGCAGCCTGTGCACCGGCGCCTTCGCCTTGGCCGAGGCCGGGCTGCTGCGCGGCCGCCGCTGCGCCGTGCATTGGGAGAACCTGGCGCCGATCGAGGAGGAGTTCCGCGAGATCGAGTTCGTCGGCGACCTTTACGCCATCGACCGCGACCGGGTGACCTGCTCTGGGGGCGTCGCGCCGTTGAGTTTGATGCTGGCGATGGTGGAGGCGCGGCTGGGTCCGGGCTTGGCTCAGGCGATCGCGGAGCAGTTCCTGGTGGACCGGGTGCGCGCCGGCACCGAGCGGCAGCGCACCCCGCCCGGCCCGGCCGGCCACGGCAAGCTCGGGCAGGCGGTGCGGGTGATGGAGGGGGCGATCGAGTTGCCGATGCTGGCGGCCGACGTGGCGCGCGCGGTCGGGCTGTCGCCGCGGCAATTGGAGCGGCTGTTCCGCCGGCATCTCGGGCAGACGCCGGCCGCGTATGCCGCCGGGCTGCGGCTCGAGCGGGCGCGCACGCTGCTGCACGAGACGGCGATGCCGATCACCGCGGTGGCGGCGGCTTGCGGCTATGCCACCCCATCGCGTTTCAGCGCCGCCTACCGCGGCCGGTTCGGCCGGCTGCCGCGCGACGAGCGGCGCACCACTCCCGGAAGGGTCCTGCATGCACATCAGCCCCACCCCGCCTGACGCCGGGCAAAGCCGCGACCCGCTGCTGCAGCCGTATCAGCTGCGGCACCTGACCTTGCGCAACCGGTTCATGAGCACCTCGCACGAGCCGTCCTATTCCGAGGACGGCATGCCGAAGGACCGGTATCGACTGTATCATGTGGAGAAGGCGCGGGGCGGGCTCGCGCTGACGATGACGGCCGGGTCGGCGGTGGTGTCGCCGGACAGCCCGCCGGTGTTCGGCAATTTGCTTGTCTACAAGGACGAGATCGTTCCTTGGCTGAAGCGCCTCACCGATGAATGCCACGAGCTGGGCTCGGCGGTGATGATCCAATTGACGCATCTCGGCCGGCGCACGGCGTGGAACAAGGCGGACTGGCTGCCGATCCTGGCGCCGTCGCGGGTGCGGGAGGCGGCGCATCGCGGGTTCCCGAAGGCGGCCGAGGATTGGGATATCGACCGCGTGGTGGCGGATTACGCGGCGGCGGCGCAGCGGATGCAGGCGGCGGGGCTCGATGGGTTCGAGATCGACGCGTACGGGCACTTCCCGGACCAGTTCTGGTCGCCGGCCACCAACCAGCGGGACGACGAGTACGGCGGCAGCCTCGAGAACCGCATGCGCTTCTCGCTCCGCGTGCTCGAGGCGATGCGGGCGGCGGTCGGGCCGGACTTCCTGATCGGCGTGCGCATGGTGGCCGACGAGGATTGGGACATCGGCCTGACGCGCGAGGATGGGGTCGAGATCGCGCGGCGGTTCGCGGCCGGGGGCGTGGTCGATTTCCTCAACATCGTGCGCGGTCACATGGATACGGACAACGCGCTGTCGCATGTGATCCCGATCCACGGCATGCCGGCGGCGCCGCATCTCGATTTCGCCGGGGAGGTGCGCGCGGCGACCCGGTTTCCGGTGTTCCATGCCGCCCGCATCAACGACGTCGCGACCGCGCGGCACGCGATCGCCGAGGGCAAGCTCGACATGGTCGGCATGACCCGCGCCCATATCGCCGACCCGCATATCGCGCGGAAGGTGGCGGAAGGGCGGGAGCAGCAAATCCGGCCCTGCGTCGGCGCGACCTATTGCCTGGACCGCATCTACGAGGGCAACGAGGCGCTGTGCGTGCACAACGCCGCCACCGGCCGCGAGGCCACCATGCCGCACGAGATCCCGCGCAGCACCGGCGCGCCGCGGCACGTGGTGGTGGTGGGCGCCGGCCCGGCCGGGCTGGAAGCGGCGCGGGTGGCGGCCGAGCGCGGGCACCGGGTGACGGTGCTGGAAGCGACCGGGCGGGCCGGCGGGCAGGTCCTGCTGGCAGCGCGGACGCCGCGGCGGCGGGAGCTGATCGGCATCGTCGAGTGGCGGGTGGCGGAACTCGCGCGGCTCGGCGCCGAGATCCGCTACGAGACCTATGCCGAGGCGGCGGATGTCGCGGCGCTGGAGCCGGATGTGGTGTTCGTCGCGACCGGCGGCGTGCCGGACACGGAGGTGCTGGAGGAGGGCAACGACCTCGTGACCTCGAGCTGGGACGTGGTGGGCGGCAACGCCACCTTGTCGGGCCGGGTGATGGTGTACGACGACAACGGCAACCACCCCGGCATGCAGGCGGCCGAGGTGCTGGCCGAGGCGGGCGCCGAGGTCGAGCTGGTGACGCCGGAGCGGATGGTGGCGCCGGAGATCGGCGGGCTCAACCACGCCGCCTATGCAAGGATCTTCCATCGGCGGGGCGTGCGGGTGACGGTCAACACGCGGCTCATGTCGGTGCGCCGGGCCGGCAACGAGCTGGTGGCGGTGCTGGGCAGCGATTACGGCGCCGGGCGGGAGGAGCGCCGGGTCGATCATGTGGTGGTGGAGCACGGCACGCTCCCGCTCGACGAGCTGTACGAGGCGTTGAAGCCCGGGGCGCGCAATGGCGGCGAGGTGGACTACAAGGCGCTGCTCGGCGGCCGCTTGCAGACGGCGGTGCGCAATCCCGGCGGAGCGTTCCAACTGTTCCGGATCGGCGACGCGGTGGCCAGCCGGAACATCCACGCGGCGGTGTTCGACGCCCTGCGCCTAGCGAAAGACCTGTAACGAATGGGGGTTTGGGGCCCCTGGCCCCAATGGGTCGAGGGCAAAGCCCTCGTCAAGGCAGCCGCGCCAGCAGCCGAACCAAGCGCCGGGTACGCGGCGCGAACAGCGAAGCCGTAAACGCCGATCCCGCGGCACGCTTGCCGGCTTCGGCGCGGGTCGGGTAGGGCACGACCAGGCCGGCGAGCGTCGAGAGCTTGACCCGTTGCTGGATCGCCAGCGTCCAGAGCCCGGTCATCTCGCCGGCATGTGGCGCCAGGATGCCGGCGCCCAGCACCCGCCCGCGCGACACCACCAGTTTCACCAGGCCGGTGGTGTCGTCCTCGGCGATGGCGCGGTCGTTCTCCGCCAGCGTCCAGGTCAGGACCTCGACGCGGTGCCCGGCGGCGCGCGCTTCGGCCTCGGTCAGGCCGATCTGTGCCAGCTCCGGCGCCGTGTAGGTGACGCGCGGGAGGGCGGCGTAGCTGACCCGTGCCGGCAAGCGGAACAGCGCCCGGCGCACGATGATCGAGGCATGGTAGCTGCCGACATGGGTGAAGTTTCGCGGGCCGATGCCGGCCGGGTCGGCGATGTCGCCGGCGGCGAAGACGCGGCGGTTGCTCGGGCTGCGCAGGCCGGCGTCGGTGACGATGCCGCGCTCGGTGGTCCGCACCCGGCCGGCCTCGAGGTCGAGGCCGTCGAGGCTCGGCACCCGCCCGGTCGCGACCAACAGGTGGCTGCCGGCGAGGCGCGTGCCGTCGGTCAGGACCAGCACCGGGCCGCCGTCGGCGTCCACGTCCACGCGAGCGACGGTGGCGTTCTCGTGCAAGGTAACGCCTTGCGCTTGCAGCACGGTGCGGAGGGCGTCCACCAGCTCGGGCTCGTCCTTCGGCGCGAGGCGGCCGCGCTGCACGACCGTGACTCGGCAGCCGAGCCCGGCATGGGCTTGCGCCATCTCCAACCCGATCGGGCCGCCGCCCAGGATCAGCAGGTGGGCCGGACGTTGCGGCAGTTGGAACAGCGTCTCGTTGGTGAGGAAGGGGACGCGGTCGAGCCCCGGGAGGTCCGGCACGGCGGGCCGGCTGCCGGCGGCCACCACGATGCGACGCGCGGACAGGCGCCGGCCGTTCACCTCGAGCGCGTCGCGCGCCACGAAGCGGGCGTGGCCGCGCAGCACGGTGGCCCCGAGCCCCTCGTAGCGTTCGGCGGAGTCGGTCGGGGCGATCGTGTCGATGGCCTGCCGCACGTGGGCCTGCACCGCGTCCCAGGCGATCTCGGGCGCGGCCGCGCGGACGCCGAACCGCCCGGCGTCGCGCACCGCCATCGCTGCGTGGGCCGCGGCCAGCAGCGCCTTGCTCGGCACGCAGCCGGCGTTGAGGCAGTCGCCGCCCATCGTGTCGCGCTCGATCAACGCGACGCGCAGGCCGAGCCGGGCGGCGACGTAAGCGACGGCCAGCCCCGCCGAGCCGGCGCCGATCACGGCGAGATCCATGTCCTTCACCGTCGTGTTCCGGCGGTCACCCGCCCGTTTTGAGGCGTTGCCAGACGGAGAGGTGAAAACGAACCGGGGCCTGGCGGCGTTGGACCATTCATTCCGACCCCAAGCCGGCGCATCCGCTGGAAGTTCCTCGGGGTTGGGCTTGCTGATAGCGCAACCAGACGGTCACTCCTCGAGGCACCATGAGCGAACACGCACTCCACGATCGATCGCTCGAACCCGGCCGGCGCCCTCGCGGCGGCGGCGGCCGGCCATGGGCGGCGTCGGTGTGGTCGGTGCACAGCCTGGTTTGGGTCGCTTTGGCCATGCTGGTGTCCGTGTCGCTGGATAGCTTCCACCTCGGGCGGCCGTCCTTGTGGAACGACGAGTTCTTTTCGAGGTACTATTACGACCTGTTCGGCCTGCATTCCATGCTGACGGACGGGCTGCAGCGCGAGCCGACACCGCCCACGTATTTCATCCTGCTGCGGGGCTGGATGGCGCTGTTCGGGGACAGCGAGGCCGCGTTGCGGTCCTTGTCGGTGGTGGCGTATGCGGCCTGCGTGCCGGCCATCTATCGGCTGGCCCGGGCGTTCGGTCCGGCGCCGGAAGCGGTGCTGGCCGCCTTCCTGTTCGCGCTGTCGCCGTTCGGACTGCACTTCGCCCAGGAGGTGCGCACCTATACGTTGATGCTGCTGCCGGTGACGTTGGTGCTGTGGGCCTGCACGGCCGTCCTGGAGGGGCGCCGGACGCGCTTGGCGGCCTGGCTCTATGTGCTGAGTGGAACGATCTGCCTTTATCTGCATGCTACGATGGTCTTCTTCGTGGCGGCCGCGGCGCTGACCGTGGCCGGCTGCCTCGTGCTGCAACGGCCGGCCGGGTGGCGGCGTACCCTGCTCGTTTGGCTGGCGCTCAACCTGGTGACGGCGCTGCTGGCGTCGCCCTACCTGGTGAACCTCGCAGGCGCGAGCCAAGGCGGCGGGCTCGACTGGATCAGCCCGTTGCGGCCGCGCGACGTGGCCGCGGCGGTGGCCGCGGTGACGAGCGGCGTGCAGACGCCGCTGTCCTGGGCGGCGGTACCGAGCTGCGCGCTGCTGCTGGGTGCGCTGGTCTGGTCGATGTGGCGCGACCGGCCGCCGGTGCCGATGCTGGCCGTGTTGGTCGTGCTGCCGGGCGTGTTCCTGGGTTTGGTTGTCGCCGTCAGCCTGGCGCGGCCGATCCTGCTGCCGCGGGTGATGTGCTGGACGATCATTCCCCTCTGCGTCGTCACCGCCCGGCAGATGCTGCGGAGCGGCCGGACCCGCGTCGTCGTGATCGCAGCCGCGGTGCTGGCGTTCGGCGCCGGACTGCTGTTCGAGCTGACGACGCCCAACGGGGGACGGGAACCTTGGCGCGAAGCGTACGCCGAGCTCGGGCCCGATCTGCGGGCGGCCGACCTCGTCGTGCTCGGCCCGCACGCCAACCCGCTGCACAGCCTATACTACGGACCCGGGCCGGAGCGTTTCCGGTTGTGGGACGGGCACCTGCGCCCGACTTCCTCGACCGAGGCGGCGCGGTTG
Source organism: uncultured Alphaproteobacteria bacterium (assembly GCA_963792675.1). GTDB lineage: Bacteria > Pseudomonadota > Alphaproteobacteria > Acetobacterales > Acetobacteraceae > JBBROS01. The sequence goes on along the minus strand of CAWBWT010000002.1, from coordinate 224,926 downwards.
CTGCACATCGACCTGATCACCCGCGAGCAGATCCTGTCGGCGATCGCCGGCGGGGAGAAGGTGGTGCTGCTGGCGAACACGATGGACGAGGCGGACCTGGCGTCCGTCGATGCCCGCTATCCGGCAGCGCGCACGCGGCTCTGGGCCTGCGGGCGCGGCAACTGCATCGAAGCGATGACGTGGGGTGTTAAGTAGGGGGGTTTAAGCAGGGGACCTGAACTGATCAGGAAGGTGGCGCGCCCGGAAAGACTTGAACTTCCAACCCCCAGATTCGTAGTCTGGTGCTCTATCCAATTGAGCTACGGGCGCCGCGACGGAGGCGGCGGTTTAGCCTAGCGACCTTTCGGGTGCAAGGGGGCGCCGATCAGGCAGGGCCGCGGGCCATCGGCGGCACGAAGAGCGGCGCGGTGTCCCAAGGAAACAGCACCCAGGTGTCCTGCGGCACCTCTACCACCCAGGTGTCGGCAACCGCGGCCCCGGCGGGCTTGGCGTAGAGGCAGGCGAAGTAGGCGCGCGGCAGCATCGAGCGCACCAGCTTCGCGGTCGCGCCGCTGTCCACCAGGTCGTCGATGATGGCGAAGCCGGTGCCGTCGCCCGCGGCCACCGGCGCCTTCAGGACCTTCGCCTCGCCTTGCGACTCCTCCTCGTAGCTAGCGACGCTGACGCACTCCACCAGGCGGCAATCGAGCTCGCGGGCGACGATGGCGGCCGGGATCAGGCCGCCGCGGCTGATGGCGACCAGGCCGGTCCAGGGCCCCATCGGCAGCAGCACGGACGCCAAACTGCGGGCGTCGCGGTGCAGCTGGTCCCAGGTGACGGTGGCGTAGGCGCGGGCGCCGCTCAAAACAGCTTGCCTCCGTTCGGCACCGCGAGCGTGGGCGCGACCAGCACCACGGCGCCATCGCCGTCCGGCATGCCGAGCGTCAGCACCTCGCTCATGAACGGCCCGATCTGGCGCGGCGGGAAGTTCACCACCGCGCAGACCTGGCGTCCGACGAGCTGCTCGGCGGCATAGTGCGTGGTGATCTGCGCCGAGGAGCGCTTGACCCCGAGCGGGTCGCCGAAGTCGATCCACAGCTTGAACGCCGGCTTGCGCGCTTGCGGGAACGGCTGCGCGTCCACCACCGTGCCCACCCGGATGTCGACTCGCTCGAAGTCCTCGTAGGTGATCTGCATGGCTCATCATCGGGGCCGGGCGGCGGGTTGCCAACCCTTCACCCCCATGCAATGCGTTTTCCCTCGCCGGGAGACCCTCGCATGACCGCAGCAGCCTTGCCGCAAACGCCGCCATTCCGCCTCGATGGCAAGCGCGCTTTGGTGACCGGCGCCAGCTCCGGCATCGGCGAGGCGGCCGCGGTGGCCTTGGCGCAGGCCGGCGCCGACGTGGTGCTGGCGGCGCGGCGGCTCGATGCGATGCAGGCGACGGTGGAGGTGCTGCGCGGCGCTGGGCTTACGGCCGAGGCGGTGGCGATGGACGTGACCGACCGTGCGGCGACCCGCGCGGCCATCGCCGCGCACGGGCCGTTCGATATCCTGGTCAACAACGCCGGGCGCAATACGCGGCAGCCGTTCCTCGAGATCAGCGACGCGGCGCTGGACGCCATGCTCGACCTCAACGTGCGCGCGGCCTTCACGGTGGCGCAGGCGGTGGCGCAGGGCATGGTGGCGGCCGGGCGGCGCGGCGTGATCATCAACATGGGCTCCATGAATGGCCATGTCGCGCGCGAGACCATCACCGCCTACACCGCGACCAAGCATGCGATCGAAGGGCTGACGAAGGGCATGGCGCTCGAGCTCGGCCCGCACGGCATCCGGGTCGTGACGGTGTGCCCGACCTGGATCGCGACGCCCTTGGTGCGGCCGTTGCTGGACGACCCGGCGACAAGGGCGATGATGCAGTCCCGCCTGCCGATCGGGCGGGTGGGCGAGGTCGAGGACCTGATGGGGGTTATCGTATTCCTGGCCTCGCCGGCGGCGGCGATGGTGACCGGCTCGCCGATGCTGGTCGATGGCGGGTTCACGGCACACTAGGATCTTTCACGATGCGCGACTTCCATTTTCCCGGACGCAGCCCGGTCTATTCCACGCACGGCATGGCCGCGACGGCGATGCCGGCGGCGACGCTGACGGCGCTCGACGTGCTGCGCTCGGGCGGCAATGCGATGGACGCGGCGGTCTCGGCGGTCGCGGTGCTGGGCGTGATCGAGCCGCAATCCACCGGCATCGGCGGCGACTGCTTCTGTCTCTATGCGCCGAAGGGATCGGACGCGATCGTGGCGCTGAACGGGTCCGGACGGGCGCCGGCGGCCGCCACGATCGACTGGTTCGAGGACCGCGGCATCGACAGCTTCGAGAACACCTCGCCGCATACCGTTACCATCCCCGGCGCGGTCTCGGCCTGGGAGACGCTGCTGGCGGGGCACGGCACCAAGGGGCTCGACGAGCTGCTGCAGCCGGCGATCCGCTTCGCCGAGGAAGGCTGGCCGGTGCATAGCCGGGTGGCGTCGGATTGGGCCAAGCTCGAGGACAAGCTGCGGCGCAATGGCGCGGAGGCGTTCCTGCCGCAAGGCGCGGCGCCGCGGCCGGGCGACCTGTTCGTGCAGCGTCCGCTCGCGGAAACGCTGCGCACGATCGCCAAGCGCGGCAGCCGCGGCTTCTACGAGGGCGCCGTCGCCGCCGACATGGTGGCGACGCTGCGCGCCCATGGCGGCCTGCAGACCGAGCAGGACTTTGCCGAGGGCCGCACCGTCGCCGAGTTCGTGACGCCGATCCGGGGGCAGTTCCGCGGCCACGAGGTTTGGCAGTGCCCGCCCAACGGGTCCGGGCTGATGGTGCTGATGCTGCTCGGCATCCTGGACGGTTGGGAGCCGGTGGCGAACGGGCCGCTCGACCCGGTGCGGCTGCACCGGCATCTCGAGGCGGCGCGGCTCGTGTATCGCGACCGCGACGCGTTCCTGGCGGACCCGGCGCAGGCCGACGTGCCGGTGGCTCGTCTGACCAGCCCCGAATACCTGGCCGGGCTGCGCGGGCTGATCCGCGACGATGTGGCGATGCCGCACATGCCGGCGCCCGGCGAGGCGATGCTGCCGGCGCACAAGGACACCACCTATCTCTGCGTCGTGGACCGCGACGGCAACGCGTGCAGCTTCATCAACTCGCTGTTCCAGGGGTTCGGGTCCGGGATCCTGGCGGCGAACTCGGGCGTGATGCTGCAGAACCGCGGCCTCGGCTTCCGGGTGCAGCGCGGGCACCCGAACTGCATCGCGCCGAACAAGCGGCCGATGCACACCATCATCCCCGGCATGGTGACGAAAAACGGCCGCGGCGCTGATGCCGTACGGCGTGATGGGCGGGCATTTCCAGCCGATGGGGCAGAGCTGGTTCCTGGCCAACATGCTGGATTACGGGCTCGACATCCAGCAGGCGCTCGACCTGCCGCGGGTGTTCCCGTTTCAGGGCAAGGTCGAGGTGGAGCGCGGCGTGCCGGACAGCGCGGTGCGGGCGCTGGCGGCGATGGGGCACGAGATCGTCGCCGCCGACCGGCCGCATGGCGGCGGCCAGGCGATCTGGATCGACGAGACGCGCGGGGTGCTGGTCGGCGGCTCCGAGCCGCGCAAGGACGGCATGGCCTTGGGGTATTGACGATGGAGCCCTGCGAGCTCCCTGCCACCGAGGCCCGCCGCCTGATCGGCAGCAAGCGCTTGTCGCCGGTCGAGCTCACCGAAAGCTGCATCGCCCGCATCGAGGCGATCGATCCGGCGGTGAACGCGCTGCCGGCCCGCGATTTCGCCGGTGCGCGCGCCCGGGCGAAGCAGGCCGAAGCGGCGGTGATGCGCGGCGACGCGCTCGGGCCGCTGCACGGCTTGCCGCTGGCGGTGAAGGACCTCGAGGACGCCGCGGGCTTCGTCACCAGCCATGGCAGCCCGATCCATGCCGGCATCGTCGTCGAGCAGGATCAGCGCACGGTGGCGGCGATCCGCGCGGCCGGGGCCATCATCGTGGGCAAGTCCAACGTGCCGGAGTTCGGCGCCGGGGCGAACACCCGCAACGCCGTTTATGGCGCGACCGGCAACGCGTTCGACCCCGACGAAATCGGCGGCCGGGTCGTCGGGCGGCTCGGCGGTGGCGCTGGCCTGCGGCATGGTGCCGGTCGCGACCGGCTCCGACACCGGCGGCTCGCTGCGCAACCCGGCGGCGTTCAACGGCGTGGTCGGCTTCCGCCCGACGCCGGGCCTGGTCGCCAACGAAAAGGCGCCGTTCTCACCGCTGAGCGTGCTCGGCCCGATGGGGCGCACGGTGGGCGACGCGGCGCTGCTGCTGTCGGCGATGGTCAGCGACGACAAGCGCGACCCGCAGGCGACCACGATCCACGGGCGCGCGGTCCGCTCGGCGGAGGAGTTCGCGGTGCCGGGCCGCTGCGACCTGTCCAGCCTGCGGGTGGCGCTCACGCCCGATTTCGGCTTCGCGCCGACCGAACGGCACATCGCCGAGGTGTTCGGCGAGAAAACGGCGATGTTCCGCGGCGCGTTTGCCGTCGACGAGGACACGGCGCCCGATTGCAGCGGCGCCGACGAGGCGTTCGAGGTGCTGCGATCGCTCGGCTTCCTGCGCAAGCACGCCGACAACATGCGCACCCGGCCGCAGGATTTCGGCCCCAACATCCACGCCAACTACGAAGAAGGGCTGCGCTACACGGCCGGCGACGTGTCGCGCGCGATGGGGCTGCAGGCCGACATGTATCGGCGCTGGCAGACGTTCTTCGACCGCTTCGATGTCGTGCTGTCGCCCGCCATCACCATCAGCCCGCGGCCCTGGACCGAGCTCTACCCCGCCGAGATCGACGGCACGCCGACGCGGACCTATTTCCATTGGCTGTCGCTGGCCTATTGCAGCTCGCTGATCGGGCATCCGTCGCTCTCGCTGCCGGTCGGGCTCGACCGCAACGGGATGCCGTTCGGGCTGCAGATCGTCGGTCCGCGCGGCGGCGACGCGCTAGTGCTGGCGGTCGCGGCGGCGCTGGAGGCGCACCTGGCCGGCGATCCGCGCACGGCACGCCCGCTGCCCGATCTGCGGCTGCTGGCTTCGGCGCCGCCGATTGCGGAACGGCCGGGTTTTCTCGGGTTCGGCTGAGCAGCGTTAACCCGGCCGAAAGCTCTCGCCGGTAGCTTCTGCCCCACGTCGCCCGATCCCGGGCAAGGTGGAGCCCATGCAGCAGGAGCTGTCTTCGTCACCCGATGTCGCCGAAGCGCGTTCGAGGATGGCGCGTCACTTGGCAGAGCTGCAGAAGCTGCATGTCGTGCTGGCCACCGACGCGCGGTCGCTGAAGGCTTTCAGCACGGACGGTGCTGGCATCGCCGAGATCAAGCTGGGCTATGAGTTGCTGGAGCAGTACTTGGCGATGACCGAGGCATTCCTGGAGAACATGCACGGCCGCTTTGAAGCCCGGCTCGGCGTCCTGCGACGCGCCGAGCCGCAGGTGGAAGGCAAGGCCGGGCGTGCCGAACAAGCGCCGGGCCACACCCAGTTCTGGCTCGAGTTCTCCCGACTGACCGCCGTCCTGCGCCGGATCGCGAAGCGCGTCGAGCACTGAACCGCTCTCGTTCGTTACCTCGCGCGGTGGTTTGCTCGAGGGTTTTGGCGCGATTTAGGCCCGGCGATGCCGCTCGAACGGTCCGCGCCCGTCACCCGCCGCCGATCGCGCGCGTGATGACACCGGTGCCGGCGCAGGTTGGACAGGGTTTCGAGTCGATGGTGCCGCGCCCTTCGCAGGTCGGGCACACGTCGTCGCCGGTACCCACGGTTCCGGCCGGTGCTTCGTCGCCGGGCTTCATGTCACCAGGCTTGATGTCGCCAGGCTTGATGTCTTCGCGTCGGTTGCTGCCATGTCCGTTCCTCCTGACGGCTGAACGGCACGGCATCAGGAGGGTTCGAGCAGGCCCGGCGATCGGCCGGGCCTGCTCGGTCACATCGAATGGAGCAAGGCAGCCGCCGGCGCTACTTGCGCCACCAGCCCCGCTTTTTCTCGGCCACCGCGGCGTCCGGCGTGCCCAGCACGATCGGGACGATGGCGGGGCCGATCACCGGCTCGCGCGACGCCGGCGCCGCCGTCTCAACCGGAGCGGCGGCCGCTTCCTGCAGGACCTCGTCACGGTCAGACGGCTCAGCAGGCTGCGGTTCAACCGGCGCCGGCTCCACGAGCTCCAGGCGGCTCAGCGGGAGTTTGGGCGTGCGCTTCGGCGGGCGGCGTCGAGCCTGCGTCATGCGGCACCGTGGCTTCCGCGGCGGCCGACTCGATCTCGGCCATTGCTGCAACCGCAGGCGGCACCGCCTCGGCAGGGGCCGGAACGGGCGGGATCGTGACGTCGCCGTCGTCCGCCGGCGTCGCGTGCTGCGTCGGCGGCTCCGGGGCAGGCGGCGTGGCGGACCGCGGGCGGGTTACCGGCGCCTGCTCTTCGACAGCGTCGAAGAAGGCGAAGGCGTTGCTGTCGCCGCCGAACGGATTGGCCGGGGTCGGTCCAGAATACACCGGTGGCGAGTAGGCGGGCGGCGAATAGGCGGGCGGCGTCCCGGCATCCGGGTCTGCTGCGTCGTTGGAGTTGGTCGGATCGGCATCCTCCCCTTCGGCCGCGGCCACGCCGTCGGCGCCCGGCTCGCGGCGGCGGCGGCGGCCTCCACGGCGGCCGCGGCGCTTGCGCTCGCCATCAGCGGCCAGACCGCCCTCGGCCGGCTCGGCGGCGGCCGGCGCCTCGGACCCGTCCGCTTCGTCCTCGCCGGCGGGCGCGTCCTCGGTCTCGCCTGCTTCGGCGACCTCGCCGGGCTCGAGGCTGGTGGCGTCGGCGGCGGCACCTTCGGCGGCAACGGCATCGTCACGCCGGCCACCCCGGCGGCGGCGACGGCGCTTGCGCTGACGCTGCTCGCCCTCCTCGGCCGTCTCGCCGGGTCGTGGCGCGTCATCGTCGTCGTCCGCGGATGCGGCCGCCACGTCGCCGTCGACCTCGGTCTCGGTCTCGACGTCGTCGGCTTCCATCACCGCATCGTCCGGGTCCTCGACCGTCTCGACCGGGACCGACTGGCTGATCGGCGGCGGCAACTCGGACGGCAGCAGCGCCCGCACCTTTTCGACCCGCATGGCCGGCGGGATCATGGTCTCGTCGGCCTGGAACACCACGTGCAGCCCGAAACGCTGCTCGATCTCGCTCAGCCGCACTCGCTTGTGGTTGAGGATGTAGAGCGCGATCGAGCCGTGCACGTGCACCACGATCTCGGCGGCGCGCCGGCGCCCGCCCTCATCCTCGATGGCGCGCAGCACGGACAGGGCGGCGCTTTCGGTGGAGCGCATGTGCCCGGTGCCGCCGCAATGCGGGCAGGCCACGAAGCTGGTTTCGGCCAGCGACGGGCGCAGCCGCTGCCGGCTCATCTCGAGCAGGCCGAAATGGCTGATGGAGCCGACCTGGATGCGCGCGCGGTCGTTCTTCAGCGCGTCCTTCAGCCGCTTCTCGACGCTGGCGTTGTTGCGCCGGCTTTCCATGTCGATGAAGTCGATGACGATCAGCCCGGCCAGGTCGCGCAGCCGCAGCTGGCGCGCGGCCTCCTCGGCGGCCTCCATGTTGGTGCGGAGTGCCGTTTCCTCGATGCCGCGCTCACGGGTGGAGCGGCCCGAGTTGACGTCGATGGCGACCAGCGCCTCGGTCTGGTTGATCACCAGGTAGCCGCCGGAACGGAGCTGCACCGTCGGCTGCAGCATGGCGTCGAGCTGGCTTTCGACCTGCGCCTTGGCGAATAGCGGCTGCGGGTCGCGCCACAGCTGCACCTTCTTGGCGTGGGCCGGCATCAGCATGCGCATGAAGTCGCGCGCCGCCCGCCAGCCTTCCTCGCCGTCGACCAGGATCTCGTCCACGTCGCGCGAATAGACGTCGCGGATGGCGCGCTTGATCAGGCTCGCTTCCTCGTAGATCAGCGCGGGGGCCATCGAGCTCATCGTCAGGTCGCGGATCTGGTCCCACTGGTTGAGCAGGTACTCGCAGTCGCGCAGGATCTCGGGCTTGGGCCGGGCGGCGCCGGCGGTGCGGACGATCAGGCCCATGCCGCGCGGCAGGTCGAGCTCGGCGGTGATCTCCTTCAGGCGGCGGCGGTCGGCGGCCGAGGTTATCTTCCGGGAGATGCCGCCGCCGCGGGGCGAGTTGGGCATCAGCACGGAGAAGCGGCCGGCAAGCGAGATGTAGGTGGTGAGTGCGGCGCCCTTGGTGCCACGCTCCTCCTTCACGACCTGCACGAGGAGGATCTGCCGGCGGCGCATCACCTCCTGGATCTTGTAGTTGCGCAGGAAGCGCGACGGCTGCCGGCGGTCGGGCCGGTCGTCGGTGTCGAGCTCGCCGCCGATGTGCTCGGGCGCCGGGGTCGGCGGGACGATGTCCATATGCCCGTGGTCCATATGGCCGTGCGGGTCGTGGCCGTTGGGTTCGGGCTGCTCGGCCGCGGCCAGGTCGCCGTCTGCCGCCGCGTCGCTGTCCGCTTCGGTATCGTTGTGGCCGGGGTCGGCGGCGGCGGGAATCTCCGCGTCCATGTCGCCCTCGAACGGGGTCGGCATCGGCGCAACCGGCGCATCGCCGAGATCCGCGTTCAACTCGGGCGCCAGGTCGGCGCCGGCGGGCGGGGCGGACACCGCGTCCGGCGCGTCCGACTCGGGGAACATCGCGTAAGCCTGTTCGGGCGCGACGAGGATGTCCTGGGCGATGGCGGCCGGCTGAGCGACCTGGCCCGGCACCGGCATCGGCACCGGCAACTCGGCGCCCTCGGGGTCGGCGCGCTCGGGATCAGCGCGCTCGGGACGCGCTCGGGATCGCCTGGGCGGCGTAGCCGGCTTCGGTCAGGGCATCGGCGGCGCCGGGCTCGTCGGCCGGCGTTTCGGTCGCCGCCGGGCTGGAAAGCGCGGCGGCTTCGGCTCCGGCGGACGGCTCGTCGCTGGCACCATGCTCGGGCTCGTCCGGGACCTGGATCCCGCCGGCCTCCATGTCGCCGGCGTGAGCTCCGTCGGCCGCCGGGACGGGCGCGGCGCCGCCGTTCCGCCGCGGGGCGCCGCCGCGCTCCTGCCGGGTCGCTTCGCGCTCCTCTTCCTCTTCCTCCTCGCGCGCTTCGGCTTCCTGCAACTCGAGCAGGCGTTTCCGGTCGGCGACGGGGATTTGGTAGTAGTCGGGGTGAATTTCGCTGAAGGCCAGGAAGCCGTGGCGGCCGCCGCCGAACTCGACGAACGCCGCCTGGAGGCTCGGCTCCACGCGGACGATCTTGGCGAGGTAGATGTTGCCTTTGAGCTGCTGCTTGGTCGAGGTCTCGACGTCGAAGTCTTCGAGGCGGTTACCGTCCAGGACCACCACGCGGGTTTCTTCCGCGTGGGTGCTGTCGATCAACATACGCTTCGTCATGGGTCGGGGAACTCCTGGCGTCCGCGGGCACGCGCGAGCCAGGCTTGCTGGCGCTGCTGTGGCGGCGGACATGATGTGAGGACATTTCACCAGGGGTTGCGTGCATGCCGGGTCCGGAGAGGGGGAAGTCGGGCGCGACGCTTGGCATGAAAACCCTGGCAAGGCGGGAGGCGCCGCTGGCCGAAGCCGCGCGACACCGCCCAGGTGAGGCGATCGGACCCCGGCGCGCGAGGGCGCGGCGCGGGCAGCGATGCAGCGGCTTGGGTCCGGAGATGACTCGGCCCTGTCCTCGGACAGTGCGGCCGGCACGGACTGGCCCGGCTCTGCATCACCGGAACGGACCCGAACATGACGTAAACCGCCACCGGCTGCAAGGGTGTCACAATCGCGTCGCTAGAGGCCGGGCCGGCGCCAGGCGCGTGGGCCGGTTATGGCGGCGGAAACGGCCCGGATCGTCTCGGAATGTGCATTGCGGCTCTTTATGTGTTACTTGCCGGCGCATGGCCGACCCCGCCGTCATCACGCGCCGCACCTTGCTGGCCGCTGCAGCCATGCCTGCAGCGGCGGTGGCCGGAGGCGTCGCGGAAGTCGTGGCCGCCGGGGGGCCGGCGGCTGCCGCGACGGTGCGGCCGGGCCGAGCGGCGCCGCCGCTGCCGGTGGTGATGCTCGACCCTGGCCATGGCGGCAAGGACCCCGGCGCCATCGGCGTATCCGGCACATACGAGAAGCACATCGCGTTCGCCGCCGCACAGGAATTGCAGCGGCAGCTCGTCGCCGGCGGCCGCTGCCGGGTGAAGCTGACCCGGTCGCGGGACGTGTTCATCCCGTTGGCCGACCGCGTCGGCATCGCCCAGGGGCACGGGGCGACGCTGTTCGTATCGATGCACGCCGATGCGCTGCCCGACCACTCGGTGCGCGGCGCCAGCGTCTACACCCTGTCCGACACCGCGTCGGACGCGCAGACCGCCGCTTTGGCGCAGCGCGAGAACAGCGCCGACCGGTTCGGCCCGTCGCTCCGCAACCTGCCGCCCGACGTCGCGCAAATCCTCGCCAGCCTGGTGCGGCAGGAAACGCGGCAAGGCTCGGCCCGGGTGGCGCGGACGCTGGTCGCCTCCATGCATCCGGAGGTCGGCTTGCTGGTCAATCCGTCGCGGCATGCCAGCTTCGCGGTGCTGAAGGCGGCCGATGTCCCGAGCGTCCTGGTTGAGATGGGGTTCATGTCGAACCAATACGACGAGATCGCGTTGCGCAAGGCGGAACATCGTACCCGGATCGCCGCGGCGCTGCGGCGGGCGATCGAGAATTATCTTGCAGCAGGCAATCATGCGGTCCGGGTGGCCGCGGGATGGAACGAATGAATGAACTGAACCGGCCTCCCGGCCCGACCGCGCGGGACCGGCTGGCGCGCGAAAGCGCCGCCCCCGCCGCACGCGCGCCCGCCAAGCCGGCGCGCAAGCCACGCTTCCGCGCGGTCCGGATCATCGGCGGCACGATCCTCGCCGTCGGCCTGCTCGGCGGGCTCGGCGCCGCGGCGTTCGGCTGGCACACCTACCAGCGCTATGCCGAGGACCTGCCGACGCTCGACAGCCTGCGCAACTACCAGCCTCGAGTGATGAGCCGCATCTACGCCGGCGACAACCGGCTGGTCTCCGAGCTCGCCACCGAGCGCCGCATCTTCATGCCGGTCAGCGCCATCCCCGACATGGTCAAGCAGGCCTTCCTGTCGGCCGAGGACCAGAAGTTCTGGAGCCATCGCGGCGTCGATCCGGTCGCCATCGCCCGCGCGGGCTGGACCGACCTGCTGAATTACGGGCAGGGGCGGCGGCCGATCGGCGCCTCCACCATCACGCAGCAGGTCGCCAAGAACATGCTGCTGGGCAACGAGGTCTCGGTGGCCCGCAAGGTGAAGGAGCTGATCCTGGCCGTCCGTATCGACCAGTCGATGCCGAAGGAGAAGGTGCTCGAGCTGTACCTGAACGAGATCTATCCTCGGCCTGCAATCCTATGGCGTGGCCGCGGCCGCCCAGGCCTACTTCAACAAGTCGCTCGACGAGCTGACCTTGCCCGAGGCGGCGTTCCTGGCGGCCCTGCCGAAGGCGCCGAACAACTACAACCCGTTCCGCTACCCGGAAGCGGCCAAGGCGCGGCGCGATTGGGTGCTCGACCGCATGGCCGACGACCACGCGATCACGCCGGAGCAGGCGGCGGAAGCCAAGGCGACGCCGATCCAGCCGGCCGCGTTCCGCCGGCCCGAGACGGTCGCCGGCGCCGAATGGTTCGGCGAGGAGGTGCGGCGGCAGATGATCGACCGCTTCGGCGCCGACGCCACGACGCAGGGCGGCTACGTCATCCGCACCAGCCTCGACCCGGCGCTGCAGACTGCGGCCGACGAGGCGCTGCGCAAGGGCCTGATGGCCTATGACCAGATCCATGGCGGCTGGCGCGGCCCGGTCGCCCGGCTGGACGCCGGCCCGGCACTGCAACAGAGCTGGGCAACCAAGCTGCCGACGATTCCGCGCCCGGGCGGCATGCTGGCCGAGTGGCGGCTGGCGACCGTGCTGGAGACCAGCAACGACGAGGCCAAGGTCGGCTGGATCGAACGCGGTTCCGGCTCGGCCTCCACCGTCGTCACCGCCCGCGGCGGCTCGGTGTTCCTGTCGGACCTGGCCTGGGCCAAAACGGTCCGCGCCAACGGCCTCGGCCCGGCGCCCCGCAAAATGTCCGAGGTGCTGCAGCCCGGCGACGTCGTCATGGTCGAGCCGCTGCCGGCGACCCCCGCGCAAGGCAAGACGCCGGCCCGGCCCGAGCGCATGGTGCTGCGCCAGATCCCGCAGGTGCAGGGCGCGCTCGTGTCGCTCGACCCGACGACCGGGCGCGTGCTGGCGATGTCGGGCGGCTGGAGCTTCGAGGGCAGCCAGTTCAACCGCGCGACGCAGGCGCAGCGGCAGCCGGGCAGCTCGTTCAAGCCGATCGTCTACCTGACGGCGCTCGAAGCCGGGTTCGCGCCGACGCAGCGGGTGCTCGATGCGCCGTTCGTGCAGAACCTGGGCGCGCAAGGGCAGTGGCGGCCGAACAACTACGGGCTGACGTTCCGCGGCCCGACCCCGATGCGGATCGCGCTGGAGCAGTCGCTGAACCTCGTCACCGTGCGCCTGGCGGAGAAGGTCGGGATGGACGCGGTGGCGCAGAACGCGATCGCCTTCCACGTGGTGGACGGCATGCCGAAGGTGCTGCCGGCCGCGCTCGGCGCGGTGGAGACGACGGTGCTGCGCCAGGCATCGGCCTATGCCGGGTTCGCGATGGGGGGCAAGGAGGTGCTGCCGTCGCTGGTGGACAGCGTGCAGGACCGCGACGGCAAGGTGATCTGGCACGCGAGCGGGGTCGAGTGCCAGGGCTGCAACGACCCGACGCGGCCGCCGATGCTGGTCGACAACCGCCGCCAGATCGCCGACCCGCAGAGCACGTTCCAGCTGGTGACGATGATGCAGGGCGTCGTCACTAAAGGCAGCGGCACGGCGGCCGGGGCCGGGCTGAACCGCGCCGATCGCCGGCAAGACGGGGACCAGCCAGGACTTCAACGACGCCTGGTTCGTCGGCTTCACGCCGGACCTGGTGACGGCGGTGTGGGTCGGCTTCGACGACAACACCAGCCTGGGCGAGAAGGAGACCGGCTCGGCGGTGTCCGGCTCCGATCTGGCACGACTTCATGGCGGTCGCGCTGAAGAACCGTCCGGTCCTGGCGTTCCGGATGCCGGAGGGCATCAAGATGGCGACCTGGGACGGCGGCGGCGGCCGCATCGATGCGTTCAAGCCCGACCAGCAGCCGGGCGTGAGCCAGGGCACCATCGGCGGCGGCGAGACGTCCGACGACATGGCCGTGTCGGCCGGCGGACCCGGCGTGGGCATCGACAGCGGCGTGGGCGGGTTGTATTAGGTCGCGGGCCCCAAACCCCGATTTGATTTAACGGATTTCAAAGGCTACGCCTTTGATGGGGTTCAAAGGGGCTAGCCCCTTTGCCTTCCTATCAGAGAAGATCCGATGTCCACCGAATCCGACGCGCTCAACGCCCAGCTCAAGCAGACCTTCGCGCTGCTGAGGAGGCATCTTTGACTGGGATGTCGCCACCGCCCGCCTCGAGGAGCTGAACACCCGCGCCGAGGACCCCTCGTTGTGGAACGACGCCGCCGCCGCGCAGGCGGTGATGCGTGAGCGCAACCGGCTCGCCACCGGCATCGACGGACTGCGTCGGCTTGAGGGCGACGCCGCCGACGCCGTCGACCTCATCGCTATGGCCGAGGGCGAAGGCGACACCGCCATGGTCGCCGACAGCATCGCCACGCTCAAGGGCCTGCTCGAGGAGGCCAAGCGGCTCGAGATCGAAAGCCTGCTGTCGGGCGAGGCCGATGGCCGCGATGCGTTCCTTGAGGTGAACTCCGGCGCCGGCGGCACCGAGGCGCAGGATTGGGCCGAGATGCTGTCCCGCATGTACAACCGGTGGGCGGAGAAGCATGGCTACAAGGTGCAGTTGCTGGAGCAGAGCGACGGCGAGCAGGCGGGGATCAAGTCCGCGACCTTGCAGGTGAGCGGCCCCAACGCTTATGGCTGGCTGAAGACCGAGGCCGGGGTGCACCGCTTGGTGCGGATCAGCCCGTTCGACTCCGCCGCCCGAAGGCAGACCAGTTTTGCGAGCGTCTGGGTCTATCCGGTGGTTGACGACACCATCGAGATCGAGGTCAACGAGGCCGACCTGAAGGTGGACACGTTCCGGGCCAGCGGCGCCGGCGGCCAGCACGTCAACAAGACCGAGTCGGCAATCCGCATCACCCACATCCCGACCGGCATCATCGTCGCATGCCAGACCGACCGCTGCCAGCACCGCAATCGCGCCACCGCGATGACGATGCTGAAAGCCCGCATGTACGAAGCCGAGCTGCAGCGCCGCGAGGCGGCGGCTAGCGCGCAGGAGGCCGCAAAGACCGATATCGGCTGGGGCCACCAGATCCGCAGCTACGTGCTGGCGCCTTACCAGATGGTGAAGGACCTGCGCACCGGGGTGGAGAAGGGCAATCCGGACGCGGTGCTGGACGGCGAGCTGGACGAGTTCATGGCCGCGGCGCTGGCCGCCCGCGTCGGTGCCACCCGCAGCGAAGCCAGCGCCAACGCGCAATGACCGTCCTCCCTGTTCGGGGAGGGCGAGCAATGGCGGCAACGCCCCACATGGGACCGGTGACGAAGCGCCCCAGCCTCACCGCCCTTCGCCTGCTGCTGCCGTTCCTGCGGCCGTATCGCGGGCGGGTGCTGATGTCGTCGTTCGTGCTCGTGCTGGCGTCGGCGCTGGTGCTCGGACTGGGGCAGGGAGTGCGGGCGCTGATCGACTCCGGCTTCGCCGCCGGTGACGCCGCTCGGCTGAACCAGGCGGCCGCGGCGATGGCGGCGGTGGTCGCAGCACTCGGGCTCACCACCGCGTCGCGCTTCTACCTGGTGTCCTGGCTCGGCGAACGGGTCGCGGCGGACATGCGGCGAGCGGTGTTCGACCGCGTGCTCGGCCTCGGCCCCTCGACGTTCGAGACGCTGCGCACCGGCGACGTGCTGACCCGCCTGACCACCGACACCACCCTGCTGCAGACCCTGATCGGCAGCGCCGTGTCGGTCTGGCTCCGCAGCGCGCTGACCGCGTCGGGCGCGCTGGCGATGCTGGTCGTGACCAGCCCGAAGCTCGCGCTGATCGTGGTCGCCGTGGTGCCGCTGGTGGTGGTGCCGCTGGTGCTGTTCGGCCGGCGCGAGCGGGCCTTGTCGCGGCAGGCGCAGGACCGGGTCGCCGATCTCGGCGCCTACGCGGAGGAGACGGTGAACGCGCTGCGCACCGTTCAGGCCTATACGCACGAGGCGGTGGACCGCAGCCGGTTCGGGCAGCGGCTCGAGGCCAGCGTGGCCGCGTCGCTGCGGCGGATCAAGGTGCGGTCGGGGCTGATCCTGGCGGTGATCATGCTCGGCTTCGGCGCCATCACCTTCAGCCTGTGGGTCGGCGGACTCGAGGTGGTGCATGGCCGCCTGTCCGGCGGCGCGCTGTCGTCGTTCGTGTTCTACGCGATGCTGGTCGCCACCTCGACCACGTCCATGAGCGAGCTATGGGGCGAGGTGCAGCGCGCCGCCGGGTCCGCTTCGCGCATCGCCGAGCTGCTGGACGAGTCGCCCACCGTCGCGGCGCCCGCCAACCCGGTCCGCCTGCCGCCGCCGGCGCCGGGCGGCTCCCGCGTCACGTTCGACCGGGTGCGCTTCCACTACCCGTCGCGTCCGGGTCAGGCGGCGCTGGAGGGCTTCGACCTCCAGGTCGAGCCCGGCGAGACGGTCGCGCTGGTGGGTCCCAGCGGGGCCGGCAAGACGACCGTGTTCCAGCTGCTGCTGCGCTTCTACGACCCGGCGTCCGGCGGCATCACGCTCGATGGCGCCGACCTGCGCGCGGCCGATCCCGACGCGGTGCGCCGCCGGATCGCGCTGGTGTCGCAGGACCCGGTGATCTTCGGCGCCGACGTATGGGACAACATCCGCTACGGCCGGCCGGACGCGACCGACGCCGAGGTGCTGGCCGCCGCCCACGCGGCCTCGGCCGGGTTCCTCGAAGACCTGCCGCAGGGCTTGACCACCTTCCTCGGCGAGCGCGGCCTGCGCCTGTCGGGCGGGCAGCGGCAGCGCGTCGCCATCGCCCGCGCGATCCTGCGCGACAGCCCGCTGCTGCTGCTCGACGAGGCGACCAGCGCGCTCGACGCCGAAAGCGAGGCGGCGGTGCAGCAGGCCTTGGCGCGGCTGGCCCAGGGCCGCACCACCATCGTCATCGCGCACCGGCTCGCGACCGTGCGCCGGGCCGACCGGATCGTGGTGATGGATGCGGGCCGGGTGGTCGCGACCGGCACCCACGACGCACTGGTCCGTGAAGGCGGGCTATACGCCCGGCTGGCGGCTTTACAATTTGCTGCAATAACATAACTGACAAACGTTCGTGCCTGGTCAATGTTACTCTAGATGATACACAGAGGGGGGCGGGATTTTGCGGCGGCTGCTCCTAGCGTTTCTCGTGGCGCCGCTGCCGCTGTACGCGCAAAGCCTGATCGTCGGCAGCGTTGGCGGCAGCGACGCCATCCGGGGCACCAAGCCGGCGCCGGAGGTCCGCTTCGAGTACCGGCCGGACTGGGCGTTGCTGCCGGCGATCGAGCCGGTGGCGTCGTTGCGGCCCTGGGTCGGCGGCGAGGTCACGACGCGCGGCTCGCTTTGGGCGGGCGGCGGCGTGCTGCTGGACATCGGGATCGGGCGGTTCGCGCTGGTGCCGCAGGTCGGGGTGGGCGGCTACGAGACGGGCAACGGCAAGGATCTCGGCTCGGCACTGCAGTTCCGCACCGGGGTTGAACTGGCCTACAAGTTCGAGGACGGCTCGCGGGTGGCGCTCGGCATCAGCCACATGAGCGACGCCGGGCTCACCCGGCGCAACCCGGGGACCGAGGCGATCTTCGTGAACTACCAGGTTCCGCTGGCGCGGCTGTTCGGTCCGTAAGTCAGCCTGAAGGCCGGGGCCAGCGGCCCCGGACCCGCCAGATTACGCCGCCTGGACCGTGTGGCGGAACATCACGCGGCGCGCTTCGTCGTCCATCTCCGCCTTGAAGGTGTGCTTGTCCTTGATCGCCGCGGCGCGCTGCGCTGCCGGGCGGGCGCCGACGGTGTCGAGCAGTCGCTTGACGTTCGGCAGCCCTTCCCAGACGGACATGTCGGTCGCCGCGGCGCCGATGACGAAGGGCACCATGCGGGCCCAGCCCCAGACGTTCATGTCCACCACGCTGTACTCGTCGCCCACCATCCATTCGCGCCCGGCGAGATGCGCGTCGAGGATGCCCCAATGCCGCTTGGCCTCGAACAGATAGCGGGTCTCGCCGTATTCCTGCGGCTTCGGCGCGAAATGGCGGAAGTGCACGGCCTGGCCGGAATACGGGCCGATGCCGCTGGACACGAAGAACATCCATTGCAAAGTCGCCGCGCCGGTCCTTCGGCAGGAACTTGCCGGTCTTCTCGGCGAGGTAGAGCAGGATGGCGCTGCTGTCGAACACGGGGGTCTCCCCGTCGACAATGACCGGCACCTTGTTGTTCGGGTTGTACTTGGCGAACTCGGCGCCGAACTGGTCGCCCTTGCGGGTGTCGACCGGGATGGCCTCGTATTCGAGCCCGGCTTCCTCGAGGAACAGGGCCACCTTCATCGGATTCGGCGCCAGGCTGTAGAAGAACTTCATCATCGCGGTGCTCCCAAACGTCGCGTTATCGTTTCGCCGCGACCAGGAGCGTGGTTCCGTCCAGGCCGACGACTTTCAGCGCCGCACCCTCGGCCGGTTCGCCGCCGTCGGCAAGCCGCGCATTCCAGGTTCCGTCGCCCAGCGCGACCCGGCCCTCGCCGCCGCGAAACGCCAGCGCCCGGCAGGTCTGGCCGATCAGCCCGGCGGCCGGCGCGTTGACGGCGTCCGTCGCGACCCGGCGGCGCACCCGCTGCCACGCCGTCCCGATCAGCACCGCGGTCAGTCCGACAAACACCGCGAGCTGGCCTTCGCCGCCCAGCGACGCGAGCTCGGCCGCGACGCCGGTGCCGAGCGCCGCGAGGCCGATCCACAGCAGGAACACGCCGGGCGCCAGCATCTCCAGCGCTGCGAGGGCGAGGCCACCGACCATCCAGATGGCGCCGGCGCTCATAAACGGTTACTCCGGCGCCTTGCCGAGCCGCATCGCCTCGAGCGCCTGGGTGATGCCGCCCGCCAGGCCTGCGCTTTCGATCGGGATCACCAGGGTGCGGCCGTTCGGGTTGGCGGCCAGCGCCCGAATCGCGTCCACGTATTTCTGCGCCACGAAGTAGCGCAGCGCCTCGACGCCGTTGCCGGCCGCTGCTTCGGCCACCGACTGGGTTGCGCGGGCCTCCGCCTGGGCCAGCCGCTCGCGGGCTTCGGCGTCCTTCATCGCCGCTTCCAGCCGGGCTTCGGCCTGCAGCACGGTGGCCTGCTTGGCGCCCTCGGCTTTTGCGATCGCTGCCTCGCGCTCGCCCATGGCGCGGGCGACGGTGGCGCGGCGCTCCCGCTCGGCCGTCATCTGCAGGTTCATCGCCATCACGAGGTTGGCCGGCGGCTCGATCTTGCGCAGTTCGACCCGGCTGACCTTCACGCCCCAGGGTGCGGTCGCGTGATCGAGCGTCGTCAGCAGCTTGGCGTTGATTTCCTCGCGGCCCGACAGTGCGCCGTCGAGGTCCATGGCGCCGATCACGCTGCGGATGTTGGTCATCGCCATGCTGGTCAGCGCCTGCACCAGGTTCTGCGCGCCATAGGCGGCCTTGGGGGCGTCGAGCACGCGGTAGTACATGATGCCGTCGACCGTGACGGCGGCGTTGTCGCGGGTGATCACCGCCTGCTCGGGGATGTCGAGCACGATCTCCTGCACGTTCATCTTGTGCCCGACCCGCTCGACAAACGGCACCATCAGGTTCAGCCCGGGGTTCAGCAGCCGGGTGAAGGCGCCGAACCGCTCGACCGTCCAGACCTGGCCCTGCGGCACGGTGCGCACCCCTTGGCCCACGGTCAGGATGACGACGAAGGCCAGCACGGCAAGGACGATCAGCGCGGACATAGGGGTTGTTCTTTCACGTGACAGTCGGACGGCACAGTTGCGCCTGTCCCATGCCGGAACAATAGCGCAATCGTGAGTTTTTGTTCATGCCTGGTGCGGCGGGCCCGCAGATTGCGCCGCGTTACCGCGCGGTCTGTAGTGCGTCCACACAGGCGGGAAACGCGGGATGAGCAACGGGGAAAAAATCGGCTTCATCGGGTTGGGTGCCATGGGCCGCCCGATGGCCGCCCGCGTCGCCGGCGCTGGCTTCGCGCTGTCGGTGCTGGACCGGGACACGCAGCGCGCGGGCGCGGTGGCCGCGGAATGCGGGGCGCAGTGGGGCCAGAGCGGCGCCGAGCTGGCCCGCGCTTCGGATCTGATCGTCACCATCCTGCCGACCAGCGCCTCGGTCGCGGACGCGCTGGGCGGCGCCGCGGGCGTGCTCGCCGGGTTGCGGCCGGGCGCGATCGTCGTGGACATGACCAGCGGCGTGCCGGCCGAGACCCAGGCGCTGGCTGCCCGCGTCGCCGAGGCGGGCGGCACGCTGATCGACTGCCCGGTGTCCGGCGGCGTGCCGCGCGCCCGCACCGGCGAGCTGGCGATCATGGCCGGCGGCGACGCGGCCGCGATCGACCGCGCCGAACCGCTGCTGCGCAGCATGGGGACGTCGATCATGCGCACCGGCCCGGTCGGCAGCGCCCATGCCATGAAGGCGCTGAACAATCTTGCCAGCGCCGGCAGCTTCCTGCTGGGGATCGAGGCGCTGCTGATCGGTCAGCGTTTTGGCCTCGACCCGGCGCTGATGGTGGACGTGCTCAATGCCTCGACCGGGATGAGCAACAGCTCACAGAAAAAATTCAAGCAGTTCGTGCTGAGCCGCGAATTCAACGCCGGGTTCGGGCTGGACCTGATGGTGAAGGACCTCGGCATCGCCCTGAGCGTCGCCCGCGACACGGCGACGCCGGTGCCGCTGTCCGCGATGGTGCGGGAGATGTGGGCGGCGGCGCAGGCGATGCTGGGGCCGGGCCAGGACCACACCGCGGCGGCCAAGCTGCCGGAGGCGTTGGCGGGGACCGAGCTCGGCTGAATGCGCCTTTCGGTTGTCGCGGCGGCGCTGGTCGCCGCGATCGTGGGGTTCGGCAGCACGCTGGCGATCGTCGCCGCGGCCGCCGCCAACCTGGGCGCCGACGCGGCCGAGACCGGATCGTGGGTGGCGGCGCTGTGCTTCGGCATCGGCGCCAGCTCCATCCTGCTGAGCGTTATGACCCGGCAGCCGATTATTGCCGCCTGGTCGCTGGCCGGCGCCGTGCTGATCGCCGCCTTGCCGCCCGGCACGCGGATGCCGGAGGCGGTGGCGGCCTTCGCGCTGATGGCGGCCTTGATGATCGTCGCCGGCGCGATCCCGGCGGTGGGCGCCGCATTCGCGCGGCTGCCGGCCTCGATCGGCGCCGCGATGCTGGCCGGGCTGCTGCTGCGCTTCGTTCTGGCGCTGTTCCGGGCGGCGCAGACGGAGCCGCTGCTGGTGCTGCCGCTGCTGCTGGTGTTCCTGGTGGCGCGCCGGCTGCATGCGGCTTCGGCGCCCCTGGTGGTGATCGCCGCCGGGTTGCCGCTGGCGGCGCTGCTCGGCGAGGTGATCCCGGCACCGTCCTTCGCGCTGTCGGCGCCGGTCTGGACCACGCCGGCGTTCCATCCGGGCACGCTGATCGGCCTCGGCCTGCCGCTGTTCCTGGTCAACATGGCGACGCAGCAGGTGCCGGGTGCGGCCGTGCTGCGGGCCGCCGGCTACGAACCGCCGCTGCGCCCGGCGCTGCTGGTGACCGGAATCGATCAGCCTGCTGCTGGCGCCGTTCGGGGCTTATTCGGTCAACATCGCCTCGGTGACGGCCGCGATCTGCACCGGTCCGGACGTGCATCCGGACCCGGCGCGGCGCTGGCCGACCGGCGTGATCTATGGGGCGATCTACCTGGTGTTGGCGCTGTTCGGCGCCGGGTTCGCGACGATGCTGGCCGGGCTGCCGCCGCTGCTGGTGACGACGGTAGCCGGCGCGGCGCTGGTCGGGCCGTTGACCAACGCCCTCGCGGTCAGCATGGCGCGCGAGGACGAGCGGTTTGCCGCGGTGACGGCATTCGCCGTCACCGCGTCGGGCGTGGTACTGCTCGGCCTGAGCGGCGCGTTCTGGGGCCTGCTGGCCGGGGTGGCGGTGCTGACGGCGGAACGCCTGGCGCTGCCGCGGCGGCGTGCGGCCGCTACTTCCGGCTGCCGAGACCCGCGAACTTCTTGTTGAACTTCGCGACCTGGCCGCCGGTGTCCATCATCCGCTGCACGCCGGTCCAGGCCGGGTGGCTTTTCGGGTCGATGTCGAGGCGGATGGTGTCGCCCGGCTTGCCCATGCAGGAGCGGGTCTTGTAGCTCGAGCCGTCGGTCATGACGACGTTGATCTCGTGGTATTGCGGGTGGATACCGGGCTTCATGGCATGTCCTTGGTCGCGGGTCCGCCGATACCGACCGGCGGCGAAGCGGGCCATATAGCGGCGGCGGGCCGGTGGAGCAAGCAGATCGCTACATGCGCCCGGCCTTCTCCGCCCCGCGCTTGAACGATTGGAACGTCCCGTCGGTGGCCCGGCGCTGGTCCGGGCTCATGGCCTCGTACAGCCGCTCGAACGGTGGCAGCAGTCGGTCCACGTTGTCGGCGTGCAGACGGGTGGCGGCGGCGTAGTTGCGCATGTCCTCGACCGCGGTCAGGGCGCCGGCACGCGCCTGGCGGTCGCGGAAGTTCTGCTCCACCGCCTTGCCGTTCGCGCGCATCACGTCGGCGAAGGCGGCCCAGAGCGGCTCCTGCGCCGGCGTGATCGCCAGCCGCCGATGCAGGTCGGCGATGTGGCTCTCGATCCGCTCCGAGGCCCGCTTCGTCGCGGCGTCGCTGAGCGGGGTCGGCGTCTGCACCGTCGGCTGGGCGGCGGCCGGAGCAGCGAAAAGGGCGCAGAGCGCGACGAGCGTGATTGCGCGCAAGTGAAGCCTCCATTCTTGGATGTTTCTTGTGAGGAGGAGTGAAAACGGTGGGTTGAGCGAGTTCGGCCGACGCCCTAGCGTCACACCGCCGCCCGTTCGTATTGCGGCACCAGATGCGGCTTCACCCCCAGCGCCGTCGCCGCCCGCAGCGGCCAGCCCGGGTCGGCCAGCAGCGCGCGTGCCATGAACACCAGGTCCGCGCGCCCGTTGGCGACGATCTCGTTGGCCAACTCCGGCGAGCGGATCAGCCCGACGGCGCCGGTGGCGATGCCCGCCTCGGCGCGGATCCGCTCGGCGAAGGGCACCTGATAGCCCGCGTGCAGCGACGGGATCTTGACGGACGGCAGGATGCCGCCGGCCGAGCAGTCCACCAAATCCACGTCGCCGCGCTCGCGCAGCCAGCGGCACAGCTCGATCGTGTCGTCGATCGTAAGCCCGCCTTCGGCGTAGTCGCTGCAGGACAGCCGCACGAACAACGGCAGGTGCGACGGCCACACCCCGCGCACCGCGTCCAGCGTTTCCATCAGCAGCCGCGCCCGGCCCTTGAGGTCGCCGCCGTAGCCGTCATTGCGGGTGTTCGAGATGGGCGACAGCGCCGAGTGGATCAGGTAGCCGTGCGCCCCGTGCACCTCCAGCACCTTGACCCCGGCCGCGAGGCAGCGCCGGGCGGTGTCGGCGAAGCCGGTGGCGACCGCTTGCAGCTCCTCGGTGGACATCGCATGCGGGGTGACGGCGTTGTCGTGGAACGGGATCGCCGACATCGCGTCCGGCACCCAGCCGCCGTCTTCCGGACGCAGCGCCTTGCCGCCCTCCCAGGGCCGCTGGCTGCTCCCCTTGCGCCCGGCATGCGCAAGCTGCACGCCGGCAACGCCGCCGGCGTACTCCACCAAGGCCACCAGGCGGCGCATGAACGCTTCCTGCTCGTCGGTCCAGAGGCCGAGGCAGCCCGGGGTGATGCGGGCGACGGCCGAGATGTGCGTCGCCTCGGTGAACACGAGCCCGGCGCCGCCCATCGCCTTGGCGCCGAGGTTCTGGATGTGCCAGTCGGTGCCGACGCCGTCATTGGCGCTGTATTGGCACATCGGCGACACCACGATGCGGTTCGCCAGCGTGACGTCGCGGAAGCTGATGGGGGTGAACAGGGCAGGGGTTCGCATCGGCGGGTTCCTCGATCGGGGTTGGCGCAACGTTGTCCCAGCCGGCGGCGGCGTCTAGAGCCGAACCATGACAACCATTCTCTCGATCCAGTCCTGGGTCGCCACCGGCCATGTCGGCAATGCCGCAGCGGTGTTCCCGTTGCAGCGGCTGGGCGCCGAGGTCTGGGCCGTGCACACCGTGCAGTTCAGCAACCACCCGGGCCACGGCGCCTTCACCGGCCAGGTGTTCACCGGCGAGGCGGTGCGGTCGCTGGTGGACGGGATCGCGGCGCGCGGGCTGCTGCCGCGGTGCGACGCGGTGCTGTCGGGCTACATGGGCGACGCCGGGATCGGCAAGGCGATCCTGCACGCGGCTCGTGCGGTGCGGGACGCCAACCCGGCGGCGCTGTATTGCTGTGACCCGGTGATCGGCGATAGCGGGCCCGGCGTGTTTGTTCGGCCAGGTATTCCGGAGCTGCTGGCCTCCTCCGCGGTGCCGCTGGCCGACATCCTGACGCCCAACCGGTTCGAGCTCGAGCACCTGACCGGCCTGCCGTGCGGCACCCGTCCCGAGGCGCTCGCGGCGGTCGCCGCCTTGCAGGACCGTATGGCGCCGGCGGGGCGGCGCACGGTGCTGGTCACAAGCCTGCGAACGGCCGAGACTCCGGACGGCCGGCTCGACCTGCTGGCGGCCGGGCCGGATGGCACCTTCCTGTTGCAAGTGCCGCTGCTGCCAATCGCGCCGAACGGCGCCGGGGATGCGATCGCGGCGTTGTTCCTGCTGCATATTCTGCGCCAAGGTGCCACCGCCTCGGCTCTTGAGGCGGCCGGCAGCGCGGTTGCCGGCGTGCTCCGACGAACCGTCGCGGCGGGGGCGGACGAACTGCTCCTGGTGGCCGCACAGGACGAGTTCGAGCACCCGAGCCACTGGTTCTCGGCGCAGCTCGCGTGAATTTTTCACGGTTGGGCCGGTCCTGCCCTGATCCTGCCGTGATCCCCGCGTAGATGATCTTGGTGTGGTCATGGCAATGGCCGGGACCGGGTTGGCGATGGGTGGCTCGATGCGCTTCTTCAAGATCTACGGCCGGGTACTGGGCTCACTGGGCAATGACAAGCGCCTGGCCGTCATGCTCGGCGTTGCCAACCTGATCGTGGCCGGGCTGCAGTTCCTCGATCCGCTGCTGTTCGGCCGCGTGATCGGCATGCTGACCCAGTCCGACAACATGAGCACCGACGCGCTGTGGTCGCAGTCGGCGCAGCTGCTCGGCATCTGGTTCGCGGTCGGCGCGGCGTCGATCGGCGCCAACATCGCCACCGCGCTGCATGCCGAGCGGATGGCGCACCGCAACCGCCTGGCCATCATGAACCGCTATTTCGGCCACGTGCTGTCGCTGCCGCTGTCGTTCCACGGCGACATCCACTCCGGCCGGCTGATGAAGGTGATGCTGGGCGGTTCTGACAGCCTGTTCGGCCTGTGGCTGGTGTTCTTCCGCGACCAGCTCTCGACCTACGTCGCGGTCGTGGTGCTGCTGCCGATCACCTTCTTCATGAACTGGCGCCTGGCCTCCACGCTCGTGGTGCTGGTGGCGCTGTTCATCGTGCTGACCCTGATCGTGGTGCGGCGGACCGAAGCCGGGCAGCGCCGGGTCGAGCATTTCCAGAACCACCTTGCCGGCACAGCGCAGGACGCGCTGGCCAATGTCATGGTGGTGCAGTCCTTCACCCGCCTGTCGGCCGAAAGCCGGCTGTTCGGGCAGATCATCGACGACGTGATCCGCAACCAGTTCCCGGTGCTGAACTGGTGGGCGGTGGTGAACGTGCTGACCCGTGGCGCAAGCACCATCGCGGTGATCTCGATCGTGGTGATCGGCACCGTCCTGCACCTGCAGGGGCAGGCCAGCATCGGTGAGATCGTGTCGTTCATGGGCTTCGCGACGCTGCTGATCGGTCGCCTCGAAAGCGGCGTGCAGTTCGCGTCGAAGGTGTTCTTCCAGTTGCCGGTGCTCGAGGACTTCTTCGCCGTGCTCGACGCCAAGAGCTCGGTGCCGGAGAAGGTCGAGGCGCGCGAGCTGGTGTCGCAGGCCGGCGAGGTCGCGTTCGAGAACGTGTCGTTCGCATACCCCGGCGGCCCCAACATCCTCAGCGACGTGTCGTTCACCGCCAAGCCCGGCACCTCGGTGGCGCTTGTCGGGCAGACCGGCGCCGGCAAGAGCACGGCGATGAACCTGCTGCAGCGGCTGTGGGATCCGGTCAGCGGCTCGATCCGGGTCGACGGGCAGGATCTCCGCGACGTCAGCCTCGAGAGCCTGCGCCGGTCGATCGGCGTGGTGTTCCAGGAAAGCATGCTGTTCAACCGCTCGATCCGGGAGAACCTTCGCATCGGCCGCCCCGGGGCGACCGATGACGAGCTGGAGCGGGCGTGCCGACTGGCCGACGCGCACGAGTTCATCATCCGCCAGCCGCAGGGTTACGACACGGTCGTGGGTGAGCGCGGCTCGACCCTGTCGGGCGGGCAGCGGCAACGCCTGGCGATCGCTCGCGCGCTGTTGAAAGATCCGCCGATCTTGATCCTCGACGAGGCGACCAGCGCGCTGGACGCTGCGACCGAGGCGCGGGTGAGCCGGGCGATGCAGACGCTGATGCGCGGACGCACCACCTTCATCATCGCCCACCGGCTGAGCACGGTGCGCGACGCCGACGAAATCCTGGTGTTCGAGCAGGGCCGGGTGGTTGAGCGCGGCAACTTCGACGAGCTGCTGCGGATGCGCGGCAAGTTCGCCGAGCTGGTCGAAACCCAGCTTTCGCCGCAGCTGGTCGCGGCCGAGTAATCCGATGCTGCACCTGCGAACCCACCGGTTGCAGGTGCGGCGCGGGAAGGCGCAGCCTGTTTCCGTTCAATAACTCGAACGGGAGACAGGCGGTGACGATTGCATCCATCCTCAAGCACAAAGGGAGCGATGTCGCCCGGGTGCCGCCGACCGCGACCATCCGAGACGTCGCCAACCGTCTAGGCGAGTTGCGGATCGGCGCCGTCCTGGTGATGGATACGGCGGACCAGGTGTTAGGCATCCTCAGCGAGCGCGACATCGTCCGTGCCCTTCCGGCCCACGGCGCCGGCGTGCTGGAGCTTACCGCGGCGCAGCTGATGACCCAGGCCCTGCACACCACGACGCCGCAGACCAGCGTGGCCGAGGCGATGGAGCAGATGACAAACCGCCGCGTCCGCCACCTGCCGGTCCTGGACCATGGGCGCCTCGTCGGCATCGTTAGCATCGGCGACGTGGTCAAGACCCGCATTGACCAGCAGGCGCAGGAGGTCGACAGCCTGAAGGCCTACGTCGCGGGAGCGTAGCGTCCATTTACACTCGCTTTACATCGGTGCGCTCTGATCGAGGGCAGAGCGCACGAGAATCAACATGGACGCTACTCTCGATGGCATGCGCCGGAACCCGGCAGGAAGTTGGACCCTTCGCGACGTCACCGGGCTTTGTGGCCGGATGGGCATTCGTTGCATGCCGCCTTCCGGCGGTGGATCGCATTACAAGATCTCCGATCCGACCCAGCGAGAAATCCTGACCATTCCGCACGCGCGTCCGATCAAGCCGGTCTATATCCGCAAGCTTGTCCGCTTCATCGACGCGGTGGGAGAAGCCCGTGCCCAACCCTGACTACCCCGTGGTCATCGAGCCACTCACCGAAGAGGACGGGGGCGGCTACTTGGCGACCGTTCCGGACCTGCCCGGATGCATGTCCGACGGCTCGACACGCGAGCAGGCGGCGCGCAACGTGGGGGACGCGATTGACGCTTGGATTGAAGAGGCCCGGGCGCTTGGCCGCACGATCCCGTCGCCGTCGCGCCACCTCGTCCCTGCGCGGGACTGACCCAAAAGGGAGCGCATGCAGAATACCGACCGCATCTGGCAACTCGTCGAAACCCATCAGGACGATCTGATCGGCTTGAGCGACCGCGTGTGGACCATGCCGGAGCTGAACTTCAAGGAATCCCGCTCCGCCGCCGAACATGTGGCGATGCTGCGTGAGAAGGGGTTCCGCGTTTCCGAGGGCGTGGCCGGCATCCCCACCGCTGTGGTCGGCGAGGCCGGGGAAGGTGGGCCGGTGATCGCCATCCTCGGCGAGTACGACGCGCTGCCGGGGCTCAGCAACGAGGCCGGGGTGGCCGAGCACCGGCCCATCGACGGGCAGGCGGCCGGGCATGGCTGCGGCCATAACCTGCTCGGCGCGGGTGCGCTGCTGGCGGCGGCCGCGGTGAAGGACTGGCTCGCCGAGCAAGGCATCGAGGGCCGGGTGCGCTACTACGGCTGCCCGGCCGAGGAAGGCGGGGCGGCCAAGACATTCATGGTGCGGGACGGCGCCTTTGATGACGTGGACGTCGCCATTTCCTGGCACCCGGCCCCGTTCGCGGGCGTGAACGAGGCCTACTCGCTGGCCATCCTGCAGGTGGATTACACGTTCACCGGCCGCGCCGCGCACGCCGCCGGCAGCCCGGAGTTGGGCCGCAGCGCGCTCGACGCGGTCGAGCTGATGAACGTCGGCGTCAACTACCTGCGCGAGCACACGCCGGATGACGCCCGCATCCACTACGCGACGCTCGACGCCGGCGGCATCGCGCCGAACGTGGTGCAGGCGCGCGCCAAATCGCGCTACATCATTCGCGCCGCCGAGCTGTCCGACCTCAAGGAGCTCGCCGCCCGGGTGGACGACATCGCCCGCGGCGCCGCGCTGATGACGCAGACGCGGGTCGAGATCCAGGTGATCAGCGGTATGAGCAACCTGCTCGGCAACACGCCGCTGGAGAGGACGCTGCATGCGAATTTCGAGCGGCTGGGGCCGCCGCCGTTCGACGCCGAGGACCGCGCCTTTGCCGAGCAGATCCGCGGCACCGTCCGCCCGGACGACATCGTCAGCGCCCATCGCCGGTTCGGCATCCCCGTCACCGACGCGCCGCTCGCCGACCGGATCGTGCCGCTCGAGGCGCGCGGTGCGAAGATGGTCGGCAGCACCGACGTGGGCGATGTGAGCTGGAAGGTGCCAACGGTGCAGGCGCGGGGGGCCACCTATGCGATCGGGACGCCGGGCCATTCCTGGCAGTTGACGGCACAGGGGCAGAGCCCGTTGGCGCATAAGGGGATGGTGCACGCGGCGAAGGCGATGGCCGGCGCCGCGGTGGACGTGCTTGGCGACCCGGCGCTGCTGGCGGCGGCGAAAGCCGAGCACCAGGCCCGGCTGTCGCGCACCCCGTTCGAAAGCCCATTGCCGCCCGGCTTGAAGCCGCCGTTCGACATGGCGGATTAGGCGGCCGGCGTGACCCCGGCTTTCGGCACCGCCTTGTAGGCGAGGTAGCCGGCGTTGCTGATGGCGAGGAGGTAGGCGGCGCTCTCGCCGACCTCCGGCAGCGCCTTGATCGAGCCCCCGGCGACGAAAAGGCGCATCGCCATGGCGAAGTAGATCGTCAGGATCACGAGCGTCAGCGCGGCTTGCTGCAGCTTGGAGATGTCCACCAAGCCGGCGACCGCCACATCGTCACCGGTGAACAGGTCGCGCCACGAGGCGCTGCCCGGCTGCTCGTTCGCGAGGACCGGGCCGACCGCCCGAATGTTGGGCTCGGGCTGGCCGGCCACGACCGACCGCGTTTTCGCCGTCGCAAGCTGGTCGTCAGTCGCCTGCGCCGCCTGCGCCTTGGCCGAGGTGATGGCGGGGGCGGCCACGGCGGCGAAGATCGAGATGCCGAGCATCGCGAGCACCGGGTTGGGGATCTCGATGGACAAAGCGTCGCCATGCCCGGCCAGCAGGTTCCACTCGGCGCATCCCAGCAAGGTGCCGAATACGATCACGGTCCAGGCGGTCACCTGCGCCCGGGACAGGCTGTAGCGGTTCTGTCCGCTGAGCGCGAAGCCGAGGGCGGACCCGGTCAGCGCGCGGCTGATCGCGCCGATGGCGACCGCGAGGGCGAGCACGTTCGCCGTCGCCGCGAGCCGGCCGAACCCGGGCTCGGGATGCTTGTTCAGCAGCACCGCGGCGCCGACCGTGATCGCGAGTGCGGCGATGAGGGGCCACCCGGCGAACGGCCGCAGGCGGGGCGCGAACGCCCCGCCCCCCTCGGCCGCGTGTGCGCTCACGCCAGCGCCCAGGTGATCAGCCGGCCGAGCGTGAGCTTCTGGCCGCCGGTGATGATCGGCAGCGGCTGGAACCCGCGCCCGCTATGCAGGAACGACGTCTGGTCGAGCCAGAGCAGGCCGACGAAGGTTTCGGCCACGATCCGGCTGCCGACCGGGCCGAGGTGCTGCCCGCCGAACGACACGCCGTCTTGCTGCAGCTTGCTGACACCGTAGTACTCGGCTTCGCGCAGCACGTAGTACCACAGCGGCGCGTTGTTCTTCAGCGGCGCACCGGCCGGGTCGACGAACTTCGCCTTGAACGCCTGGCGCTTGTCGTTGGTGGTTTTGAAGGCGTCCTTCGACGCCTGGTCCGCGTTCTCCGGCAGCGGGATGCGCGAGCCGGTGCCCCACACGATATCGTCCGGCAGCGGCGTGATGCCGAGCTTGGTGGCGATCGCCTGGCCCGAAGGCAGGCCGAGCAGCTGGCCGCGCTTGAGGTTGCGGAAGGCGAGGTTGCCGGCGATCGACAGGCCGGAGCCCGGCGGGACCGCCGGGTCGAAGAACTCCGGCAGGTCGGCGAGCGGTTCGACGATCTGCGCGTCGATCCGGTACGACGGCTGCGGGATGACGACCGGCTTCTTGCCCTCGCCCGGGACGTCGACGGCCGTGCCGCCCTGCTTGGGCTCCACGTCGTCGAGGAAGAACGACCAGTCGATGCCCCAGAACGCCGGCAGGGTGCCGGGGAAGCCGTTCAGGTTTTCCGTCCCTTGCGTCGCTCGGCTGAAGGTCGGGATGCGTTCCTTGGCCGGATTGCCGGGCGGAACCGGCGGGCTGGCCTTGGAGTCGCCCTGGCGCGTCAGCACGACGCCGTTCAGCGAGTAGCTCGGCCGCACCATCGAATGGCCGAGCCGGTAGGCGGCGCCGGCGAATTCGAGTGGCATGTAGGCGTATTCGGCCTCCTGCTTGAGGTAGTTCTGCAGCCGCGGCGTGCCGCCCTGGTTCAGCACCTCGTCCACCATGCCGGGCTCGCAGATGCGCTGCAGGAAGTCGTTCAGCACAACATACTGATAATGCCAGCGCACGATCGTCGCCGCCGCCTGGAACCGCGCTTCCTTGGTGCTGCGATCGCCGCCGAACTGGTCGATGACGGCGTCGCTGGTGACGACCTTGTTGTGGAACGCGATCATCGCGCCGTGCAGCTGGCTGACGATCTTGTTCTCGTCGTTTCGCTTGTCGCCGAGGATGGCGACGCGGGTTGCCGGGTCGTCTTTCTCGCCGCCGAGCCGCAGCAGGTCGTGCTTGGTTCCGACCTTGGCCGAGATCGGCGCGGCCGTCGTGTTCATCTCCGTGCCGACCCGCAGCCGCAACCCGTCCTTCTCGTACATGTAGGGCTGATCGGCCGGGCCGCGGCCATACATGTTGTCGAGGTCGAGCGCCGGAGTGCGGAAGTCGACGAGCGCGTCGCGGTCCACCCGCTGCACCGAGAGCGGCGTCGGGTCGAAGGTGATGTCGTGGTCCACGAACTGGCCGAAATAGGTGTAGCCGGCCGGGATCGTGTTGTTCTCGTCCACCGGCTCGGTCTCGACGATCGGGGCGCCGTCGTCGATCTTGACGATGACCTTGGCCAGCTCGCGCAGTCCGTCATCGTCCAGCGACGGGCATTTCGGCAGGTCGAACATCGGCCCGAAGCGGCCGAACGGCTGGCCGGGATTGGCGCCGGCGGCCAGGCCGCGGATCATCGATCCATGCGAGAAGCTCTGCGCGGGCTTGGCCGGCGCGGCCGAATTTACAGGCTTGGCCATCAGGCCAGGCGTGACGTCCATTGGCATGTTTCATCTCCGGTTCGTTGACCAGGCACAAGCCGCCATACCGACGACCGGCCGTTGTCCTGGCGTTGTTGGCTTGGCGATCACGTCCCGGCGGAGCGGCAATGACTTGTGCCGGGGCGGTCGCAAGCTGACCGGGGCGAACTGAACAGCAAGAACGGTTCGTTGCGCAAACGAATACGTCGTCAAACGTCATTAAATGTCAGGAACTGCCTGTCACGAACTCTTTACGATGTCAGGATGATCTTAACGGTCCGTCAGCCTGATCTCGATCCGGCGATTGCGCGCAAAGGCCGCCGGGGTGTCGCCGCTGTCGAGCGGCTGGTACTCGCCGAAGCCGGTCGCGGCCAGGCGCGCGGCCGGGACGCCTTCGGCCACCAGCAGCTTGACGACGTTGATCGCCCGCTGCGACGACAGTTCCCAGTTGCTGGCGAAATTGGTGCCGGCGGTCGGCTGCCGGTCGGCGTGCCCGTCCACCCGCAGCAGCCAATTGATGTCCGCCGGGATCTCGGCCGCGATCTGCTTCAGGGTGGTGGCAAGCTGGCGGATTTGGTCCTGTCCTGGCCCGGTCAGGTCGGCGCTGCCGACCGGGAACAGCACCTCGCTTTGGAACACGAAGCGGTCGCCGACGACCTGGATGCCGGGCCGGTTCGCCAGCACGTCGCGCAGCCGGCCGAAGAATTCGCTGCGGTAGCGCTGCAGCTCCTCGACCTTCGACGCCAGCGCCGTGTTGAGGCGCGCGCCGAGGTTGGCGATCTGCGCGTCCTTGTCACGGCCACCCTTCTCCGCGATGTCCAGCGCCGACGCGACCTGCGCCATCTGCGCCCGGAGCTGGTCCATTTGCTGCGTCAGCAGCGCAACTTGGGCGCGAGCGCTCGAGCCGAGCTTCTGCTCGTCGGCGAGCTGCGCGGCCACCGCCTGTCGCCGCTGCTCGTCGGTCACGGCCCGGGCCGCGGCGGTCTGCGCCTGCTTTTCTAGCTCGTCGCGCAGGGCCGTCAGCGCTCGGACCTGCTCGGCCATGCGGGCGAGATCGGCCAGCTTTGCCTCGATCGTCGCCTTGTCGGCCTTGACCGTGCGGTCCAGCTCGGCCTGCACCTGGGCAAGCTGCGCTTTCTGCTGGTCGAGCTGCGCGGCTTGCTGCGCCAGTTGCCGCCGGCTGTCGGCTAGCTGTCCCGCCAGCCCGGCCGCCTCCTGTCCGGCCTGGTCGGTGCGGCCCGCGGTTTCGGCGACCCGCGCCTGGAGCTGCTCGTTGCGCGCCGCGGCCGACTGCGCTTGCAGCGCCGCGTCGGCCAGCCGCGCCGACAGCCCGTCGCGCTCGGCCCGCAGCGCGTCGCGGTCCGCCTGGGTCCGTCCGGCTTCCTCGCGCACCCCCGCCAGCTCTCGCGTCAGCCCCTCGCGCGCCGCCGTCGCCGCGGCCAAGTCGCGGTTCAGTCCGGCTACCGAAAGCTGCAAGTCGCCGGCGCGGCCGCGCTCCAGGCTCAGCATGTCGGTCAGCTCGGCCACCTGGCGGTTGAGCCGGTCCAGCGCGCGGTCGCGGCCGGTCAGCGCCACCGACAGGAACGCCTGCGCCAGCACGAACACCAGCAGCACGAAGATGATGACCATCAGCAGCGTCGACAGCGCGTCGACGTAGCCAGGCCACGGGTTCAGCGCGTCGTCGCCGCCCCGGCGGCGTCTAGCCATGCGGGGCCATCAGCTCGGCCTGCCCGTCGGCCAGCGCGGCGATGGTCCGGGTCAGCACCCGGATGTCGTTGCGCAGCTCCTGCGTGCTTTGGACCCGGCCCTGCTCGCCGTCGTGCAGCAGGCGCTGGATGTAGTGGCTCGATGTTGCGCAGGTGGACGCGCGCGACCTCGTCGCCCGCCTCCGGCCGGCGTTCGCCGAGACGGTGCAGCGCCGGCGCCAATTGCGCCTGGGTCTCGGCGATCCGCAGCATCAGCTGCTGGTTGGTGCGCATGGTGTCCGACAGCGTGCCGATCCGGTCCGTCAGCGCCAGGATGGCGTTGTTGGCCTGCACGCGCCCATCCTCGCCGCGCACCAGGATGGTTTGCAGGTTCTCCATGTTCTCGGCGGTCTGTTTCCAGCAGCGCCTGCACATAGACCGGGACCGAGGATTCGCCGTCGCCGCCGAGGGCGCCGGAAGACAGCCGGGTCAGCCCGGCGAGCCACTCCTCGAGCTCGTTGAAGAAGCGGTTCTGCGCCTGCCCGGCGGTGAGGTCGAGGAAGCCGAGCACCAGCGCGCCGGCCAGGCCGAACATGCTGCTGCTGAACGCCGTGCCCATGCCCTTCAGCGGCCGTGCCCAGGCCGGATTTCAGCTGGTCGAACAGGGCGTTGAGGTCGCCGGAGCCGACCGACATGCCGCCGATCACGTCCGACACCGCGCCGACCGTCAGCAGCAGGCCCCAGAAGGTGCCGAGCAGGCCGAGGAAGATCAGCAGGCCGGTCATGTAGCGGCTGCAGCTCGCGGCCTTCGTCGAGCCGGCTCGACAATCCGTCCAGCAGGCTGCGCATGGCCGGAGCCGAGAGGGTGAAGCGGTCCTGGCCGTCGCGGCCTTTGGCCTGGCGCGCGGCCAGCATGCTCGCCATCGGCGCCAGCAGACGCGGCGCCGGGAGGGCGGCGAGCTGCGCCCGCTGCTTCTGGAACGTCTCGAGCCAGTGCACCTCGGGCGTCAGCCGCACGACCTGGACCAGGTTCCAGGCGATGCCGATCAGCAGCACCGCGGCGATCAGCAGGTTCAGCAGCGGGTTGCTGCTGAAGGCGGTGATCAGCGCCGGCGACAGCAGCCCGGCCACCACCAGCACGGCCAGCAGGAAGACGAGCATCCGGAGCAGGTAGACGGTGGGCCGGGTCATTGCTCCCGCGCCTTCGCGGCCGGCGCCGCCCCGGGCTCGGCCGCCGGCGGGCTTGCGACGGGCGGGCTCGACACCGCGGGACCGGCCGGGCCCGGCACCACGTCCACGCGGTCCCGCCCGGCATCGCCGCCGGCCGCGCCCAGCGCGCGCGGGTAGATCCGGGTCGAGGGCACGCCCTCGTTGATCAGCACCGCGCGCGCCGCCAGCGCGCGGGCCAGCGACAAGCGCCGGGCGGTGGACGGGTCCTCGGCGGTGCCGGCGGCGTAGGCGTTGATGGTGATCGGCTGCGGCGTGGCGCGCAGTCGCCGCGCCAGCGCCTGCAGCGCGTCCTCGGTGTTCGGGGTTCAGCTCCTGGCGGTCCGGGCCGAACGTGACCCGCAGGCCGTCGCCGAACGGCGACGCGGAGCCCGGGGCGTCGGCGGCCACCGGCACCGTGGGCGCGGCCTGGGTGCGGGGCGGCGGCACCGGCGAGGGGGGCGGCAGCGCGGCAACGGCCGGCGCCACCGTCGGCAGGGCCGGCTTGGCCACGGCGGCGGACGGCGGGGCGGGGGGCGCCTGGGCAGATGGGGCGGCCGGCTTGTCGGGAGCGGCCGGGCGTGCCGCTTCCTTGGACGGCGGTGCAGCGGGGGCCGCGGGCCTGGCGGGTGCGGCCCGCGGGCGCGGCGCCGGGCGTTGCGGCAGCAGGTCCAGCGCGCCCGGGTTGACCGTCACCTGCGCCGCGGCAGGACGCCCGGCCACGGCCAGGCCGCAACCCCAGCGCGATGGCCGGTGCCAGCGTCCGCATCAGGCGGCGCGGCCCTCGGCGGCCTGGACACCCTGCGCCACCACTTCGAGCAGCGGCTTGTGCATGTGCGGGTTGGCGGCGACGACGTCGTTGCCGCCGCTGTCCTGCACCCGGCTTTCGGCGCCCGGCGGCGTCGGTCACGAAGCCGCCCGCCTCGCGCACGATCAGGATGCCGGCCGCCATGTCCCACGGCTTCAGCCCGAGCTCCCAATAGCCGTCGTAGCGTCCGGCGGCGACCCAGGCGAGGTCGAGCGCGGCGGCGCCGAACCGGCGGATGCCGGCCACCTGCGGCATCAGCGTGCCCAGCGTGCGGGCGAAGGCGAGGCGGCGCTGCGCCGAGACGGCGGCGAACGGGATGCCGGTCGCGAACAGCGCGGTGGCGAACTCGCGCCGGGCCGAGACCCGCAGCCGCTTCTCGTTGAGAAACGCGCCGGCGCCGCGCTCGGCCCAGAACATCTCGTCATGCACGGGATTGTAGATCATCCCGGCCGCGATCTCGGTTTCGCCGTCCGGCAGCCGCCGCTCCAGCGCGATGGAGATGCACCATTGCGGCACGCCGTGCAGGAAGTTGGTGGTGCCGTCGAGCGGATCGACGATCCAGCGCCAGGCCCAGTTGTCGCTGCCGCTGTGCGCCGCTTTCCTCCATCAGGAAGGCGTAGCCGGGGCGTGCCTTGCCCAGTTCCTCGCGCAGGGTCGCTTCGGCGCGCAGGTCGGCCTGGCTGACGAAATCCGACGGGCCCTTGATGCTGACCTGAAGCTGCTCGACCTCGTTGAAATCGCGCAGCAGCCGTCGCGAGGCCTTCTGCGCCGCGTTCTGCATCACCGTCATGTGCGGCGAAAGGCGCAGGGCCATCGGCGGGGTCCCTAGCCCTTCGCCCGCTCCACGTAGCTGCCGTCCTCGGTGCGCACGACGATCTTCTCCCCGGCTTCGACGAAGGGCGGCACCTGGGTCTTGACCCCGTTCGACAGCTTCGCGGGCTTGTAGGAGCTGGTGGCGGTCTGGCCCTTCACCACCGGGTCGGCCTCGACCACCTCGAGCACGACGGTGGACGGCAGGCGAACGGCCACCGGCTCGCTCTCGACCATGTCCACGGTGACGGTCATGTTGTCCTGCAGGAACGGCGCGAGGTCGCCCAATAGATCGACCGGGATCATGGTCTGCTCGAAGGTCTCGGGGTCCATCAGCACGATGTTGTCGCCGTCGGTGTAGGAATAGGTGAAGTCGGCCTCCGAGGTTTGCAGCCGCTCGACGGTGTCGGCGGTGCGCCAACGCTCGTTGGTCTTGTTGCCGGTCTTGAGGTTGCGCATCTCGACCTGGATGAACGCGCCACCCTTGCCCGGCGTGATGATCTGCTGCTTCAGGACGGTCCAGCGGTTGCCGTCGTGGTCGAGCACCTGACCGGCGCGGATGAGGTTGGCCTGCTGCTTCATGAAACGAACCCGGACACAATGAGAAAAGAGTGCCCGGTTTCTAGCCCGCGGGGTCCGGCCCGGCAAGCGCGTGCCGCCCGCCCCACGGGTCGCGCACCGCGTCGTCGTCCAGATACTCCGGCCCGATCGGCACCTTGCCGTGCCCGCCCGGAATGTCCAGCACGTAGGTCGGCCAGGCGAGCCCGGTGACCCGGCCGCGCAAGGCCGCGAGCAGCGCGCGGCCCTCGGCGATCGGCACGTGGAACCGCGCCGTGCCCGGCGCCGGGTCGAGCTGGTGCAGGTAGTAGGGTTTCACCCGGGCCCGCAGCATGGCGCGGAACAGCGCTTCCAAGGCCGCGGCGCTGTCGTTGACGCCGCGCAGCAGCACCGATTGGCCGAGCAGCGGCACCCCTTCGGCGCCGACCCGGCGCAGCGCCGCCGCGGGCCGTCGGCGTGAACTCGCGGGCGTGGTTGGCGTGGACCACGAGCCAGAGCGGGGTCTCGGTCGCCAGGGCGGCGGCCAGCGCCGCGGTGACGCGCGCGGGGTCCGCGACCGGCACGCGGGTGTGGATGCGCAGCAGCTCGATGTGCGGGATGGCGGCGAGCGCCTGCAGCAGGGCGTCGAGCCGGCGCGGCGACAGCATCAGCGGGTCGCCGCCGGTCAGGATCACCTCGCGGATCGCCGGGCGGACGCGGATGTAGTCGAGCGCGGCCTCGAGTCTCGGCTTCGGTCAGCACGCCGCCGCCGGGGCCGACATGCTCGCGGCGGAAGCAGAAGCGGCAATAGACGGGGCAGATCAGCAGCGGCTTCAGCAGCACGCGGTCGGGGTAGCGGTGCACGATGCCGGGGATCGGCGACAGCGCGTCGTCGCCGATCGGGTCCGCGCGTTCGTGCGGGCGCGGTGTCGAGCTCGGCGGCGTCGGGGACGAACTGGCGCCCGATCGGGTCGTCCGGGGCTTCGATCAGCGCGCGCATGGCCGGCGTGATGGCGACGGCGTAGCGGGCCTCGACCGCGTCGATGGTGGCGCGCTGCTCGGGGGCGATCAGGCCGGCCTCGGCAAGCGCGGCGGCGGTGCGGATCATGGTGCGTCCCGGGGCCGTGCGTCCCGGGGGAGGGATCCGCGGGTCAAGCCCGCGGATGACGTGTTTGTTGTCGCGACGGCCCATAATACGTCATGGCCGGACTTGATCCGGCCATCTCTCCCCGCCGGGAACGCGGTCACGCCACGAACTCCTCGGCCGCGTAGCCCTGCACGAAGAGCAACGCCCGCAGATCCGCGAACCGCACGCGCACTCGTGCCTCGGCCGCCACTACGGGCTTGGCGTGGAACGCCACGCCCAGCCCTGCCGCGCCGATCATCGCGAGGTCGTTGGCCCCGTCGCCGACGGCCAGGCAATCCGCCGGCGGATAGGCCCGCCGCCGCGGCCAGCTCCAGCATCGTCGCGAGCTTCGCTTCGCGGTCCAGCATCGGCTCGCCGACCCGGCCCAGCAGCACCCGCCCATCGTCCAGCAGGGTGTTGGCCCGGTGCACGCGAAGCCGCACTGCGCCGCGACCCGGGCGGTGAACCAGGTGAACCCGCCGCTGACCAGCGCCGTCACCGCCCCGTGCGCCCGCATCGTCTGCACCAGCGTCCGCGCACCTGGGGTGAGCCGCACGCCGGCCCAGGTCCGCTCCAGGCAGTCGAGCTGCAGCCCCTCCAGCAGCGCCACGCGCTCGCGCAGGGCCGCGGCGAAGTCCAGCTCGCCGTTCATGCTGCGCCGGGTGATCGCCGCGACGCGGTCGCCGACGCCGGCGAAGGCGGCCAGCTCGTCCAGGGTCTCGCCGGTGACGATCGTGCTGTCCATGTCGGCGATCAGCAGCCGCTTGCGCCGGTGTTCCGCAGGCGTCACCGCCGCATCGACCGGGGCGTCGGCAATGGCCGCCGCGAGTGCAGCCGGGTCGGGCGGGGCGGGGCAGGGCATCTCGACCGCGTCGCCGGGCGCCAAGGTCCGGATTGGACCGGCGCCGGCGGCTTCGGCGACCCGCGCCTGCAGCGCGGCGGACAAGGCGCCCGGCCATGCGGCGCCACCAGGATCAGCATGTGCGACATCGACGCGGCTCATGGCCCGGTTCGCGTGCGCCGGCAAGCTGCCCCTTGCGCGCCGGGGCCGCCCGGGAGGAGAACACGCCGCAACGAACCAGGAGGCCGCGATGTCGGGACAGGAGCGGGGTGCGCCGGGACTGATGCTGCAATTCTTGTCCTGGGTGGCGGTGCGGCCGCGCAGCTACGGCGAGACGATGGACGCCTGGCGCACCTCTTGCCCGAGATTGTCGGTGTGGGAGGACGCGCTCGAGGACGGCCTGGTGGTGCAGCAAGCGGCCGACGACGCGCGGCAGGCAGCGGTGCGCGTGGTGCTGACCGCCGAGGGCCGCGCCCGGCTGGACGCCTGAGGCCGCCACCCGTCCTGATCGTCGCCGGGCCGACCTGCAGCGGCAAGTCGGCGCTGGCTCTCGCATTGGCCCGGCGGCTGCGCGGCACGGTCGTCAACGCCGATTCGATGCAGGTGTATCGCGAGTTGCGCATCGTCACCGCCCGCCCTGGCCCGGCCGAGGAGGCGTTGGCGCCGCACCGCCTGTACGGCGTCCGCGCCGCCGCGGAGCCCGGCAGCGTCGCCTGGTGGCGCGACGAGGCGCTGCAGGCGATCGCGGCGGCCCAGGCGGATGGGCGCTTGCCGATCCTGTGCGGCGGCACCGGGATGTACCTCGCGGCGCTCACGAGCGGCATTGCGCCGATCCCCGACCCGGGGCCGGCGGCACGGGCGGAGGCGCGGGCGCTGCTGGCGGCGATCGGCCCAGCGGCCTTGCACGACCGGCTCTCGGCGGCCGATCCGGCGACCGCGGCCGGCCTGCGTCCCAGCGATGGCCAGCGGCTCGCCCGCGCCTGGGAGGTGTGGCGGGGCACCGGCCGCGGCCTCGCCGCCTGGCAGGCGATGACGGCGCCGCAGGCCGGTGCGCGATTCCGCATGATCCTGCTCGATCCGCCGCGGGCCGAACTGCGGGCCGCGATCGCCGCCCGGTTTGCCGGCATGCTGGAGGCCGGCGCGTTGGACGAGGTCCGGGCATTGCTGCGGCTCGATCTCGCGCCCACGCTGCCGGCCATGCGGGCGCATGGCGTGCCGGAACTGGCGGCGTTCCTGCGCGGCGAGTTGACGCTCGGCGAGGCGGAGCGGCGCGCCGTGCTGGCGACGGGACAGTATACCAAGCGGCAGGCGACCTGGTTCCGCCATCGCGCGCCGGTGCCGGCCGACGACACGCATATGATGCATGCGCGATTTGCAGGTCCGGAGCAATTTTCAGAAAGAGAATGGACCGATATAGAGAGTTTCGTTATCACGCGCGGTGAATAGCCGCGCCGGAGGTTTGCCCATGACTGCGATCGACCCCCAGACCGGAACCCAGACCGGCGCCGAGATCCTGCTGCGGGCGCTGCGCGAGCAGGGCGTGGACGTGATTTTCGGCTACCCCGGCGGCGCCGTCCTGCCGATCTACGACGCATTGTATCAGCAGAACTCGATCCGCCACATCCTGGTGCGGCACGAGCAGGCGGCGGTGCATGCCGCCGAGGGCTATGCGCGCAGCACCGGCCGGGTCGGCTGCGTGCTGGTGACGAGCGGGCCGGGCGCGACCAATGCGGTGACCGGGCTGGTGGACGCGCTGATGGACAGCGTGCCGCTGGTCTGCCTGACCGGCCAGGTACCGACGCATTTGATCGGCAACGACGCGTTCCAGGAGGCCGACACCACCGGCATCACCCGGCCGGCAACCAAGCACAACTACCTCGTCAAGCGCGGTGAGGACCTGGCCCGCGTGGTGCACGAGGCGTTCTATGTCGCCCGCAGCGGCCGGCCCGGGCCGGTGGTGATCGACCTGCCGAAGGATATCCTGATCGGGCGCGCGCCCTACACGCCGGAATCGACGCAGCCGCACCGCAGTTATCGCCCGATCACCCAGCCCGACCCGGCTGGGATCAAGGCGGCGGTCGAGCTGCTGCGCGCAGCCAAGCGGCCGATCGTCTACTCCGGCGGCGGCGTGATCAACGCCGGCGACGCCGGCAGCGCTGCGCTGATCGAGTTCGTGCGCACCACCGGCATGCCTTGCACCAGCACGCTGATGGGGCTCGGCGCCTATCCGTCGAACGACCCGCAGTTCCTCGGCATGCTCGGCATGCATGGCACTTACGAAGCCAACATGGCCATGCATGGCTGCGACGTGATGTTCAACATCGGCGCCCGGTTCGACGACCGCGTCACCGGCCGGCTGGACGCGTTCAGCCCCGGCAGCAAGAAGATCCACGCCGACATCGACCCCAGCAGCATCAACAAGAACGTCGCCGTGGACATCCCGATTCTGGGCGACGCCGGCGCCGTGCTGCAGGCCATGCTGGCGGAATGGGAGGCGCAGGGGGGCCGCACCGGGCCGTTGACGGCGTGGTGGCGTCAGATCGACGCCTGGCGCGAGATCGACAGCCTCAAGTTCACCCAAACGCCGGAGCCGTCCGGCATCATCAAGCCGCAATACGCGATCCAGCGGCTGTACGAGATGACGCGCGCGACCGGCCGCGACACCTACATCACCACCGAGGTCGGGCAGCACCAGATGTGGGCGGCCCAGCATTACCGGTTCGACAAGCCGAATCGCTGGATGACCTCGGGCGGACTCGGGACGATGGGCTACGGTCTGCCGGCGGCGATGGGCGTGCAGGTGGCGCATCCCGACGCGCTGGTGATCGACGTCGCCGGCGAGGCTAGCATCCTGATGAACATCCAGGAGATGGCGACGCTCGCGCAGTACCGGCTGCCGGTGAAGGTGTTCATCCTGAACAACCAGTACATGGGCATGGTGCGGCAGTGGCAGGAGTTGCTGCATGGCAGCCGCTATTCCGAGAGCTACTCGGAGGCGCTGCCCGACTTCGTCAAGCTTGCCGAGGCGTTCCATGGCGTCGGGCTGCGCGCCACCAATGTCGGCCAGCTCGACGACGTGATCGCCGAGATGCTGGCGACGGACCGCCCGGTGATCGCCGACATCTGCGTCGACGAGAAGGAGAACTGCTTCCCGATGATCCCGTCCGGGCGCAGCGCATAACGAGATGATCCTGGGGCCTGAGCACCAGGGCCGCACCGCCAGCATCACCAATGAGGGGATGATGCTTGTCTGACACCGCGAAGGCCGATCGCGGCCGCTACGACGTCGGGCGGGGCAATGCGGGCCAGCGCTCGGCCACGATCTCCGTCCTGGTGGAGAACGAGGCCGGCGTGCTGGCGCGGGTGATCGGGTTGTTCTCGGGCCGCGGCTACAACATCGACAGCCTGACGGTGGCGCCGGTGGACGACACGCGGCAAGCTCAGCCGCATCAACGTGGTCACGTCCGGCACCGACATGGTGATCAATCAGATCAAGGCGCAGCTCGACCGCCTGGTGCCGGTGCACCGGGTCGCCGACCTGTCGCAGGAGGGGCCGCATCTCGCCCGCGAGCTGGCGATGATCAAGGTGGCCGGGGCCGGCTCCGACCGGGCCGAGGCGCTGCGCCTCGCCGACGCGTTCCGCGCCCGGGTGATCGACGCGACGACCGAGAGTTTTGTTTTCGAGCTGACCGGCGCCACCGAAAAGCTCGACGCCTTTATCGCGCTGATGCGCCCGATCGGCTTGCAGGAAGTGAGCCGGACGGGCATTGCCGCCATCGCGAGGGGCGTCAGGGTTTTGTAAGGCAAGGGGCCTCCCCTCCGTGGTTATTCCAACTGTCTCAGCAGACAGTTTGAACCTTGGACCACTTCGCCCCTTGACCCCGCCAAAGGCAGGGCCTTTGAAATCCCGACAATCGCGGGTCTGGGGCTGTCGGCCACCGTCACGCGTGAGCGTGCAACGCACAACGGGTCGAGGGCAGAGCCCTCGCTAACAAGGAGACTAGATTTATGCGCGTGTATTACGATCGCGACGCCGACGTGAACCTGATCAAGGGCAAGAAGGTCGCGATCATCGGCTATGGCAGCCAGGGCCATGCCCACGCCAACAACCTGAAGGATAGCGGCGCCGGCGAACTCGCCGTCGGCCTGCGTCCCGGCTCGGCCGGCGTCGCCAAGGCGGAGAATGCCGGCCTCAAGGTGATGGACCCGGCCGAGTGCGCAAAATGGGCCGATGTCATCATGGTGCTGACGCCGGACGAGGGCCAGGGCGACCTGTATCGCGAAAAACTCGGCCCGAACATGAAGCCGGGCGCGGCGCTGGCCTTCGCGCACGGCTTGAACGTGCACTTCAACCTGCTCGACCCGCGGCCGGACATCGACGTGTTCATGATCGCGCCGAAGGGGCCGGGTCACACCGTGCGCTCCGAGTATCAGCGCGGCGGCGGCGTGCCCTGCCTGGTGGCGGTCGCGCAGGACCCGTCCGGCAACGCGCTCGAGATCGCGCTCTCCTACGCCAGCGCCATCGGCGGCGGACGTGCCGGGATCATCGAGACGACCTTCAAGGAGGAATGCGAGACCGACCTGTTCGGCGAGCAGGTGGTGCTGTGCGGCGGCTTGGTCGAGCTGATCAAGGGCGGCTACGAGACGCTGGTCGAGGCCGGGTATGCGCCGGAGATGGCGTATTTCGAGTGCCTGCACGAGGTGAAGCTGATCGTGGACCTGATCTACGAGGGCGGCATCGCCAACATGAACTACTCGATCAGCAATACCGCCGAGTACGGCGAGTATGTCACCGGGCCGCGCATCATCACCGACG
The DNA here is from genome assembly GCA_963792675.1 of uncultured Alphaproteobacteria bacterium. GTDB lineage: Bacteria > Pseudomonadota > Alphaproteobacteria > Acetobacterales > Acetobacteraceae > JBBROS01. Next base: position 181,989 of record CAWBWT010000002.1, on the reverse strand, counting down.
AGACCAAGGCGGAGATGCGGCGGGTGCTGGCCGACATCCAGAGCGGCCGCTTCGCCCGCGACTGGATGCTGGAGAACCGGGTCAACCAGTCGAGCTTCAAGGCGACCCGGCGTCGCCTGGCCGAGCACCCGATCGAGCAAGTCGGCGAGAAGCTGCGGGCGATGATGCCGTGGATCAGCAAGAACGCGCTGGTTGACAAGGCGAAGAACTAGCGATCGGCCAAGCCGTTGGACACGGTGCCGACTCAATGAGGAGCGTCGCCGTGTCCGTCTCGCGTTTGTCCCGTCCCGTGTTTCTCCTCACCGCTGCGGCGCTCGGCCTGGCCGGGTGCGTCGCGCCGCCGCCGCCGGTGCCGCCCGGCTCGGTGCTGATGAGCCAATCCTGCCTGGCCGGGTTCTACCAATGCCGCCTGGCCGAGGCCGGCCCGGTCGGCTCGCCCTGCGCCTGCCCGGGGCTGGGCGCGCCCAGCTACGGCACGATTCGGTAGGGCCGGCTCGGCCAGTCGGGGCGCGGCTCAGGGTTCATACTCGCTCAGCAGCACCAGACGGCCGTTCGAGAGCGATTGCCGCAGCGTGATCGCCGGTGCGTAGGCTTCGCTGGCGTGGAACGCGGCGGCCTGCTCGCGCGAGGGGAACTCCAGGACGACGATCCGCCCCGGCAGGCCCGCCCCTTCCAGCAGCTGCGGGTCACCGCCGCGGATCAGAAAACGCCCGCCATGCGCCGCCACCGCCTCCTGGGCCATGCGCATGTAACCCGAGGCCGCGTAGGCCTCGTTGTCGGGAATCTCGACCAGCGCCAGAATGAAACCCTTCGCCATGGTGACCTCCAATGGGTGGCGAGACGTTAGACCAATTTGTCAACGTCTCAGTTTATAGCGATATGGTGTAACAGTTGTCTCTTGCATGACAGCCCCGTCACGCGCACCAAGTATGGTTTAACGTTGCAGGGGCGGCCGCGAATGCGGATTGGGTTTGTGCACACGGATGCGCAACTTCTGGATCTGTTTCGGGACGAGATGGTCGTCCATCACCCGCACGTCGACTGCTTTCACCTGCTGAACGAAGGCCTGCTGCAGGATCTGACACGGGGCGAGGAGCGGTCAGCCGTTTATCGGCGCACCGTGCGGCAGATCTTGATCGCGGCCGACACGATGGCCGATCTGGTGATCATGACCTGCAGCAGCACTGCCCCGGCGGTGGACATTGCCCGCCAGGTGTGTCCAGTGCCGGTGCTCAAGATCGACGATCCGATGGCGGCCGAGGCGGTGCGCCTGGGCGGACGGATCGCCGTATTCTGCACCCGGGCCAGCGGCGCCGGTCCGAGCGCGGCGCTGATGCGGCAGCACGCGGCGGCGCAGGGGCGCGAGGTGCTGGTGGAGACGGTGGTGCGGCCCGAGGCCTTCACCGCCTTGTTCGCCGGCGACCAGGCCCGGCACGACGAGACCATCCTGGAAGCGGCGCGGGCGGCGGCGCCGCGGGCGGATGTGCTCGTGCTCGGCAATCCCGGGATGGCGCATCTGCGGGGCCAGATTGCCGCATTCGGCAAGCCCGCCTTGGTCAGCCCGCCATGGCTGATGGCCGACCTGGCCCGCCGGCTTGCACCGACCCCGGTGAACGGGTAGCGTTGACGCATGGTCATGGCGCTGCCGTTGCTGGGCTGCATGATGCGCGGGTTCCTCCGCAGCCTCGTCCATACGCTCGGCCGTGCGCTCGGTCTCGCCCTCATTCTCCGACTTATCCGCCCCTGAGCGCACAGCCCGGCTGATGGCCGGCACGCTCAGGGGATCCTGAGGCGAGCCGTTTGTCCAACCCACCGAGGTCCGCGCCATGAGTATCGACCATCCCAGTTTCGGCCGCCTGGCCGACGACCGCGTCATCATCTTCGACACCACTTTACGCGACGGCGAGCAGTCGCCCGGCTTCTCCATGAACCTCGCCGAAAAGCTGCGCATGGCCGAGGCCCTGGCCTCGCTCGGCATCGACGTCATGGAGGCCGGTTTTCCGATCGCCTCGCCCGGCGATTTCGAGAGCGTCCAGTCGATCGCCCAATTGTTCGCTCACGGCGGCCCGGTGATCTGCGGCCTGGCTCGCACTGGCCAAGCTGACATCCTGCGCGCGGCCGAGGCGGTGCGGACGGCCGCGCGAAAGCGGATCCATATCTTCATCAGCACCTCCGCGCTGCACATGAAATACAAGCTGCGGATGGAGCCGGACCAGGTGCTGCAGCTCACCACCGACAGCGTAGCGCTGGCCCGCAACCACGCCGACGACGTGGAGTGGTCGGCCGAGGACGGCAGCCGCACCGACCCGGACTTCCTGTGCCGCTGCGTCGAGGCCGCGATCAAGGCGGGCGCTACTACGATCAACATCCCCGACACGGTCGGCTACGCCGTGCCCGACGACATGACCCGTATCTTCGGCATGCTGCGCGAGCGCGTGCCGGGCGCCGACGGGGTGATCCTGTCCACCCACAACCACAACGACCTCGGGCTCGCGGTTGCCAACACGCTGGCCGCGGTGCGGGCCGGAGTGCGGCAGATCGAGTGCACCATCAACGGCATCGGCGAGCGGGCCGGCAATGCGGCGCTCGAGGAGATCGTCATGGCGGTCCGCACGCGGCCCGACGCGGCGCCATACCAGCACGGCATCGACACCACGCAAATTCTGCGTACGAGCAAGCTGCTGAGCACCATCACCGGGTTCGACGTGCAGCCGAACAAGGCGATCGTCGGCCGCAACGCGTTCGCGCATGAGAGCGGCATCCACCAGGACGGCGTGCTGAAGAACGCCGCCACGTACGAGATCATGACGCCGGAAAGCGTCGGCTGGACCAAAAACAGCCTGGTGCTGGGCAAGCACTCCGGGCGGGCAGCGTTCCGCGACAAGCTGCGTGCGCTGGGCTACGGCGAGGTCGGCGACAATCAGTTGAACGACGCGTTCCGCCGGTTCAAGGACCTCGCCGACCGCAAGAAGGTCGTCTACGACGAGGACATCTCGGCGCTCGTGGACGACGAGGTCGGCCGCGACAACCGGCGCATCCGGTTCGTGTCGCTCGACCTGCATGCCGGGTCAAAGGCGCCGCCGCGGGCCGAGCTCGAGCTCGAGGTGGACGGGGTCGTTCACACCGCGGTCGAGAGCGGCGACGGGCCGGTCGACGCCACCTTCCGCGCCATCCGCGCGGTGTTCCCGCACGAGGCGACGCTGCTGCTGTTCTCGGTCGGCGCCGTGACGGAAGGGACCGATGCCCAGGCCAAGGTGACGGTGCGGCTCGAGGAGGGCGGCAAGATGGTGGACGGGCAGGGTGCGGACACCGACACGATCGTCGCCTCGGCGCGGGCCTACGTGCATGCGCTCAACAAGCTGCTGGTGAAGCGGGCGCGGACGGAGCCGGAGGCGCTCAGCGCATAGCGGCGGGTCCCGGGCGGCAGGTCTGGGGCGGCAGGTCTGAGGCCGCAAATCTGTGGGCCGCCGGTGTCGCTGGCGGCCTTACCCTGTTCGGCGGGTAATCTGAACCGCTGATCCAGCTCTGTTGAGTTTCGTAATGATCCCGGTATGTCTCCGAGCATGGGCGGCCGATGCCGCCCGGCAACCGGAGAGCGGGCATGAGCAGAGCGCGGCTGGTCTTTGCGGCCACCGATACGACGGGCCGGCGCGGCGTGTGGCAAACCGACGGCACCTCGGCCGGCACCATCCAGATCACCGCCCCGGCGACGGCCGCGGCAAGCGGCTGGAACCCGTCGAGCTTCGCCTCGATCGACCAGACCGTCCTGTTCGCCGGAGCCGACAGCGCCGGCAAGTCCGGCCTGTTCGCGCTCGACGGCCGCAGCGGCACCGTGTCGGAAGTGACGGTGGCCGGCAGCGATGCCGCGGGCGGGCTCAACCCGGACGGTCTCGTCACGGTGAACCACGGCGTCTACATGGCCGGGACCGACGCCAACGGCGCCCGCGCCCTGTTCGCCTCCGACGGCACCGCCGCCGGCACGTCGGAGTTGCTGACCGCCAAGGGCGGCGGCAGCCTGTCCCCGGCCGACATCACCGGCTTCGCCGGCCGGCTGGTGTTCGACGCCACCGCGGCCGATGTCGAGGGTCTGTTCGTGTCCGACGCGACCACCCCGGGCACCAACAAGCTGGCGCTATCGGGCACCGTCTCGGCGGTGCCGTTCGTGCCGCCGCACGGCATCGCGTCGATCGGCAGCCGTTTTTTGTTCATCGCCAACACGCCGGTGAACCAGCGCGCCCTGTTCGTGTCGGATGGCACCGTCGCGGGCACCAAACAGCTTTCGGTGGCGGGCATGAACCCATCGAACGGCTTCGGCGGCGCGCCGGCCGGGTTGCTGGCGTTCGGCGCCCGGGCGGCCTTCGTGGCCGGCGACGCGGCCGGCGTGCAGCGGATATGGGTGACGGACGGCACCGGTGCCGGGACCTTCGCGCTGCCGGGCCTCAACAGCCTGACCGCCGGCACCCCGATGACGGCGTTGCCGGACGGCCGGCTCGCCTTCGTCGCCGCGGATGCGAGCGGCTTGTTCGGCGTGTGGCTGACCGATGGCTTTTCCAGCACGGTGCAGATCCCGGTGGCCGGCGCCAACCCGGCCGGGCTGTTCCCGAACGCCGTCATGACCCTGGGCGACCGCGTTGTGTTCGACGGCGTGAACACCACCGGCGCCCGCACGCTGTTCATCTCCGACGGGACCGCGGCCGGCACGACGGTGCTCCGCTCCAACCTGGGGCTAGTGAGCGGGATCGATACCGACGCGGCGGCGATGCCCAGCTTTAACGACGACTTCACCGACGCGCCGGGCAACCAGACCTATGCGGGCACCGGCGACCACAACACGCTGACGATCAACGAGGGCCGCCGCGGCGACACCTTCGTGCTGGGCTCGGACGGCAGCGTGCAGGTCGGCCATGGCGGCCAGGTCGATACCGTGAGCGGGATCGGGGAGATCAAGTTCATCGACGGTCGCGTGGTGTTCGACCCGGCCGATCCGGCTGCCTCGGTGACGCGTCTCTACCGGGCAGCGCTCGGGCGCTCGCCCGACCAGGGTGGCCTCGTGTTCTGGACTGCCTCGATCAAGGCCGGGGCGCCGCTGGTGACCCTCGCCGACGGGTTCCTGTCGAGTTCGGAGTTCACCGGCCGGTTCGGGTCGGGTTTGGCCAACGTCGACTATGTGACCCGCCTGTATCAGAACGTGCTGGGCCGCGCGCCGGACGCGAGTGGCCTCGCGTTCTTCACCGGCGACCTCGACTCCGGCAAGGCCAGCCGGGCGCAAACCCTAGTCGCGATCTCCGAAAGCGCGGAGAACAAGGCCGTGACGGCGCCGGTCGTGGCTGCGGGGATCTGGAGCCCGAGCGCATCGGCAGCCGAGGTGGCGCGGCTCTACGACACGACACTGGGCCGGTTACCGGACCAGGGCGGGCTGGCGTACTGGACGAACGCGATCGACCGTGGCGCAACGCTGCTGGATGTCGCGAACGGGTTCGTCGGCACGCCGGAGTTCGTTGCCACCTACGCGGCGCTCGATGACCGCGGCTTCGTGCAGGCGGTGTATGCGAACACGCTGCACCGCCCCGCCGACGCGGAAGGGACCGATTTCTGGGTCAACGCGCTCGGCAGCGGCATGAGCCGGGCTCAGGTCACCGTCGGCTTCTCCGAAAGTGCGGAGCATCAGTCAAACACGGCCGCGAACATAATGAGCGACACGCCGGCCCAGTACGGCATCCGGATGGGCTGAACGCGAAAAAGCCGGCCCGAACACCGGGCCGGCCTTCCTTCGGCGCAGGACGTTCTTAGTAGCCGTAAGCCGGGCGCTGTTGGTAGTACCCCGGAGCCGGCTGCTCGTAGTAGCGCTCGCGGGGAGCGTTGGGCGTGGTCGCCGCGCCGCCGGCGGCACCCAGCGCGCCGCCCGCGAGGGCGCCGATCGCGGCCCCACGGCCGCCGCCGGCAATGGCGCCGAGGCCGGCGCCGGCACCGGCGCCGAGCAGGCCGCCGCCGACCGCGCGCTGGCCCGGGTCATACGGGTTCGAGCATGCGGTCAGGCCGAGCCCGGCCACGAGCGCGAGACTGAGGATTGGTTTGATGTTCATTGCGGTTCTCCTGTTGGGCCGGTCCGGGCGCGGGTTGGCGCGCAATCACCGGGTTCGATTTGTACTTGAACGCCGGAGGCCGCGGAAACGTTCGGCCAGAATTGTAACGAATTGTCGCACCGTTCGGCCGTTCAATACCGGCGCGGCGCCGTTACCGCGCCGCCGACCGCGCCGACGCCGCCGCCGATCAAGGCGCCGGTGCCGGCATTGCCGCCCGTCGCCGCACCCACGGCCGCGCCCGTGCCGGCACCCAGCAGGCCGCCGGTGACGGCCCGCGTGCCGGGCTGCTCGCCGCATGCGACCAGCGCCGATGCCAGTCCGAGCAGCAGAGCCGTAGTGGTGATGACTTTCATGTCGTTCGCTCCCCTTCAACGCTTAGGTGTAGAAACGCGCGACACGGCGGCGCGGCCATGGCCGGACTGCGGCCGGACTATGTTTCACGCCAACGTGACAAAGCCTGACGGGGTGCGCTGCGGCGGCCTTGCCGAGGCAAGGGGACCCCGTTAAGCGCATCTTGCCGGAGCGTTCACGACCCGCCGTTCCGCACCGCTTTGGCAGGGGGATCGATGTTCGGACGTCTGCTCGGGGCCATCTCCGCCGACATGGCCATCGACCTCGGCACAGCCAACACCCTGGTCTATGTCAAGGGCCGCGGCATCGTGCTGGCTGAGCCCAGCGTCGTCGCTATCGCCGACGTGCGCGGCAAGAAGCAGGTGCTGGCGGTCGGCGAGGAGGCGAAGATGATGCTCGGGCGCACGCCGGGCAACATTCAGGCGATCCGCCCGCTGCGCGACGGCGTCATCGCCGATTTCGAAGTGGCAGAGGAAATGATCAAGCATTTCATCCGCAAGGTGCATCACCGCCGTCGGTTCGCGAGCCCGCTGATCATCGTCTGCGTGCCGAGCGGCAGCACCGCGGTCGAGCGCCGGGCAATCCAGGAGAGCGCCGAAAGCGCCGGCGCCCGCAAGGTGCTGCTGATCGAGGAGCCGATGGCTGCCGCGATCGGCGCCGGGCTGCCGGTCACAGAGCCGTCGGGCAGCATGATCGTGGACGTCGGCGGCGGCACCACCGAGGTCGCCATCATCAGCCTCGGCGGCATCGTGTTCGCGCGCAGCGTCCGGGTCGGCGGCGACAAGATGGACGAGGCGATCATCAGCTACATCCGCCGCACGCATAACCTGCTGATCGGCGAAAGCTCGGCCGAGCGGATCAAGATCGACGTTGGCGCCGCGAGCGCCGACGAGGACGGCGAGGACGGGCTTGAAGAGGGGCCTTGGCGCGAGGTGAAGGGCCGCGACCTGATGAACGGGGTGCCGCGCGAGATCCAGGTCTCTCGGCGGCAGATCGCCGAAAGCCTGTACGAGCCGGTGTCCGCCATCCTCGAGGCGGTCAAGGTGGCGCTCGAGAACACCCCGCCGGAGCTCGCCGCCGATATCGTCGACAAGGGTATCGTGCTGACCGGCGGCGGGGCGCTGCTGCATCGGCTGGACCACGTGCTGCGGACGGCGACCGGGCTGCCGGTCGTGGTCGCCGAGAACCCGCTGAGCTGCGTCGCGCTCGGCACCGGGCGGGCGCTCGAGGAGATGAAGCGGTTGCGGAACGTGCTGTCCAGTATGTATTAACAACGGCGGGGGAACGCCCTTGATCCGCCTGTCAATTCCAGTCCGCGAAGCCATCGCCAAGCTGATGCTGCCGGTGCTGTTCGCGGCGGCGCTCGGGTTGATCGTGCTGGGCAAGGCGGAGCCGAGGGCGGCGGAGCGGGCGAGGGTGGCGCTGTCGGATGCGCTGGCGCCGATGTTCGGGCTGATCGCCGAACCGATGGCGGGGCTGCAGCGGACCATCGACGACCTGCAGCGCCTCGGCCGGCTGCGCGCGGACAACGCCCGCCTGCGCGAAGAGAACGAGGCGCTGCGCCGCTGGCAAGGTGTGGCGCTGGCGCTGGAAGCCGAGAATGTCACCCTGAAAGCCAACCTGCGCTGGGTGCCCGACCCGGCGCCCGCTTTCATCACGGCGCGGGTCGTCGCCGACGCGGGCGGGACCTATGCGCGCGCCGTGCTGCTCGGGCTCGCGCCCGGCCACGGCGTGACCAAGGGCCAAGTGGCGCTGGACGAGCGCGGCCTGGTTGGTCGCGTGACCGAGGTCGGCGCCCGCAGCGCCCGGGTGCTGCTGCTGACCGACCTCAACAGCCGCATCCCGGTCACGCTGGAGAACAGCCGCGCGCGCGCCATCCTGGTCGGCACCAACGGACCGCGGCCGCGCCTGCTGTATTGGCCGGACGGCGTGGTGCCGCTTGAAGGCGAGCGGGTGGTGAGCAATGCCGAGGCCGGGGCGGTGCCGGCCGGATTGCCGGTCGGCGTGGTGCACTACTCGGCCGGCAACGCGCCCGACGTGGAGCCGGCGGCGCGGCTCGATCGGCTCGAGGTGGTGCGGCTGTTCGACTACGGCCTGGGCGGGCTGGTTCCGCCGGAAACGCCGAGCCGTGGGGGCGGCGAACGGGGACGCCGATGAGCCAGCGCAGCCCCGGCATCCGGCCGCGCCCGACGCCGTGGCGGCGGCTCGACGCGGCCAGCCGCGCCGCTTTCCCGGGCGCCTGCACCGCGCTGCTGCTGCTGGCGCTCGCGTCGCCGCTGCATCTGCCGGCGCAGGCGGCGCTGCAGCCGGCGGCGGCGCTCGCTTGCGTGTTCTTCTGGTCGCTGTTCCGGCCGACCAGCATGGCGCCGCCGCTCGTGTTCCTGCTCGGCGTGCTTGCGGACCTGCTCGGGCTCGGGCCGCCGGGCGTGCTGGTGCTGGTGCTGCTGGCCGTGCACGCCGTCGCGGTGCGGCTGGGGATGCTGGTCCGCGCCGGCTTCGTCGAGGTCTGGCTCGCCTTCGTCGGCACGGCCGCGGGCGCGTCGGCGCTCGGCTGGGCGCTGTCCAGCCTGCTCGCCTGGCGGGTGCTGCCGCCGGGCCCGGCGCTGTTCCAGTTCGCGTTGGCGGTCGGGCTGTATCCGGCGCTCGCCACGCTGTTCACCCGCGCCCATCGCGGGCTGGCCGACCCGCAGCGTGCGTAGACGGGCGGCATGACCCCCTTCAGGCGCGAGAACAAGCGCTCCGGCGTGTTCACCCGCCGCGCGCTGCTGCTGGGCGCGGGGCAGGTCACGGTGCTCGGGCTGCTCGGCGCGCGGTTGTTTCAGGTGCAGGTGGCGGACGGCGCCCGCTACGCGACGCTCGCCGACAGCAACCGCATCAGCGCCCGGCTGACGGCGCCGCAGCGCGGACGCGTGCTCGACCGCACCGGCGCGGTGCTGGCCGGCAGCCGCTCGAACTGGCGCGCGCTGCTCACCGCCGAGCAGACCGACGACGTGAACCGCACCCTCGATGCGTTCAGTCAGGTGGTGCCGCTCGCGGACCACGAGCGCGCCCGCATCGACCGCGAGCTGCGCCGCCGGCGCCGCTTCATCCCGGTAACGGTGCGCGAGTTCCTGAGCTGGGAGGACATGGCGCGGATCGAGGCCAACGCCCCCGACCTGCCCGGCATCCTGGTCGATGTCGGCACCACCCGCATCTATCCGCACGGGCCGGCGCTGGCGCACGTAGTGGGCTACGTGGCGCCGCCGAGCGAGGCCGACATGGGCGACGAGCCGATGCTCGGCCTGCCCGGGGTGCGCGTCGGCCGCGCCGGGATGGAGCGGGCGCACGACACCGCCCTGCGCGGCCGCGCCGGTGCGGTCCAGCTCGAAGTGAACGCGGTCGGGCGGGTGATCCGCGAGCTGGACCGGCAGGAAGGCGTGGCGGGCCAGGATCTCGGGCTGACGATCGACGCCGGGCTGCAGAACGCGGTGCTGAAGCGGCTGGGCGACGAGAGCGCGTCGGCGGTGGTGATGGATTGCCGCAACGGCGAGGTGCTGGCGATGACCACCACGCCGTCCTTCGACCCGGCGCTGTTCAACTCGGGCGTCAGCCAGGCGCAATGGGTGGAATGGACCCGCAATCGCCGGGCGCCGCTGATCAACAAGGCGACGGCCGGACTTTATTCGCCGGGCAGCACGTTCAAGATGGCGGTCGGCGCCGCCGGGCTCGAGTCCGGCGCGATCACTCCGGGCGACCGGATCAGCTGTCCCGGCTTTCTCGACCTCGGCGACACCAGGTTCCATTGCTGGAGCAAGAACGGGCATGGCGCGCTCGATCTGCGCGGGGCGCTGAAGCACAGCTGCGACGTGTTCTTCTACGAGGTGGCGCGCCGCACCGGTATCGACCGGGTGGCGGCGACGGCGAACCGGTTCGGCATCGGCGCCGACCTCGAGCTCGACTTGCCCGGCGCCCGGAGCGGGCTGATGCCGACCCGGGCCTGGCGCATCGGCCAGGGCAAGGCGTGGAACATCGGCGACACCATCAGCTGCGGCATCGGCCAGGGCTACGTGCAGACGACGCCGTTGGCGCTGTGTACCTACGTGTCGCGGCTGGCCGCCGGGCGCATGGTCCGCCCGCACCTCACCCGCAGCCTGGGCGGGGTGCAGCAGCCGGGCGGCACGGCCGAGGAGTATGCGCCGCTCGAGCTGCCGGAGCGGTATCTGCGGTTGCTGCGGGACGGCATGTTCGCGGTGGTGAACGAGGCCGGCGGGACGGCGCCGGCCGCCCGGCTGCCGCTTCCGGGGGTGCAGATGGCGGGCAAGACCGGCTCCACCCAGGTGCGCCGGGTCAGCCGCGAGCAGCGCGAGCATGGGTTCCGCTCCGACACCTTGCCGTGGGAGTTCCGGCCGCATGCTTTGTTCGTATGCTACGCGCCGTACGATGCGCCGCGTTATGCGGTGGCGGTGGTGGTGGAGCACGGCAATGCCGGCGCGGCCGCAGCCGCGCCGCTGGGGCGCGACATCATGCTGGACCTGCTGACGCGGGATCCGGCCGGGCGTCCGGAGCGGACCGGACCGCCGCGCATGGCGGAGCGGACATGAGGCAGGGGAAGGGCGCACGGTCGACCCGGCCACCCACTCCGCCCGGCCATGACGTCGCATTCGGCGTCGCGGCACTCCCGTGCTGACCGCCCGCCGCCTGATCCGTGCTGAGCCGTCCTTCGGCATCGCCGGCAAGCTGCGGCAGGTCAGCTGGGGCTATGTGCTGCTGCTCTGCCTGCTGGCCGGCGTCGGCACGGTCGCGCTCTACTCCGCCGCGGGCGGCAGCCCGGAGCCGTATGCGGCGCGCCACCTGATGCGATTCGGCGTCGCGCTGCTGATGATGCTGGGCGTCGCCATGGTGGACATCAGCTGGATCGCCCGGCTGTCCTACCTGGTCTATGGCGGGTCGGTGGCGCTGTTGATCCTGGTGCTCCGCATGGGCCATGTCGGCAAGGGGGCGCAGCGCTGGATCGAGCTGGGCGGCCTGCAGCTGCAGCCGAGCGAGCTGGCCAAGATCGGGCTGGTGATGGCGCTCGCCGCCTGGTTCCACAAGGCATCCTGGGAGCGGGTCGGCAACCCGCTGTTCTTGCTCCCGCCGGTTGTCATGATCCTGGTGCCGGTCGGGCTGATCCTGAAGGAGCCGAACCTCGGCACTGCGGTCATCACCGCCCTGGTTGGCGGCGCGGTGATGCTGGCGGCCGGGCTGCGCTGGTGGATGCTGCTGCTCACGGCCGCGCCGCTGCCGCTGGCGGGGCGGATCGCGTTCGACCACCTGCACGACTACCAGCGTGCCCGCATTACCACGTTCCTCCATCCGGAAAGCGACCCGCTGGGCGCCGGCTACAACATCATCCAATCCAAGATCGCGCTCGGCTCCGGCGGCTTGTGGGGCAAGGGCTTCCTGCAAGGCACCCAGGGGCACCTCAATTTCCTGCCCGAGAAACAGACCGACTTCATCTTCACGGTGCTCGGCGAGGAGTTCGGTTTCGTCGGCGGCCTGGCGTTGCTGGCGCTGCTCGGGCTGATCGTGGCGGGCGGCGTGGCGATCGCGCTGCGCTGCCGCAACCAGTACGGCCGGCTATTGGGGCTTGGCGTCGCCACCAACTTCTTTCTCTACGTGTTCGTCAACGTCGCCATGGTGATGGGCGCGATCCCGGTGGGCGGCGTGCCGCTGCCGCTGGTGTCGCATGGCGGCTCGGCGATGCTGACGACGATGTTCGGGTTCGGCCTGCTGATGTCGGCCTATGTGCACCGGGACACCGAGTTCGCCGGGTCGGAGGAATGAGCGGGGCCGGGTGCGGCCGGGCTGCGCTGCTGCGGGCTTACCGGGCGACCGACTATGAGGCCGGCGGCGCGGTGGCCCGCATCGGCCGGCGCAGCCCGGCAATCGACCGGCTGCTGCGCGGCTGGGGCGTCCGCACGGCGGCGTTCATCGGCGCCGCCAATCCGGGCAGCCGGCGCCGGCCGCCGGGCTGGAACCGGCGCCGCCACGCCGCCTTGCTGGCGAGTTTGGTTCGGGCGCGCTACGCCGAAGGGGAAGGGCGTGGCCGAGCCTGGTCGGAGCCGCACGTGCTGGCGGCGTTGCCGCCCGAGCGCGCCATCATGCTCGCCCGGCGGTTCGGCCAGGCTGCTATCGTGCTGGTAGCTCGGGAACGGCGGGCACGACTTTGGCTGCTGGCGCCGCCCGGCCGGGGTGCAGCACGTCCGGCGTCATCAGCTCCTTGCTTTCGGTCAGCAGCGCCGTTGCGCGGTCGATGGAGCGCACGACGGCCGTGCCCGCCCGCTGCACCGCCGGGTCCGGATGGTTCAGCAGCCGGTCCGACATCATCAATGCCGGCGACAACACGCCGCGCAGGTCGTGCCGCAGCGCCGAGGTGTGCGCCCGGTAGGCCTTAAGCTGCTCCTGCATTGCGTCGCCGGATGTCTGCGCCGCGCTGCCCGGCTCGACGCTCGCAACGCCGCCGCCGCTGCCCGCTTGGCGCCGGGCGGCCGCGAAGTGCACCAGGCCGGCCGCGATTGCGGCCAGCACGGCCGCCAGCAGGAACGGAACCCCGAGGCCGCCCAGGGCGATCGTCGCCCCCACCGCGCCGAAGGCCAAGCCTCCCGCCAGTATCGATTGCCCCACCGGCCCCAACATCCCCGTTACCGCCCCCTCCGTTCCCTATGCGAACATGCCGAGACCGAGCGAGTTCCCGCAAGTGTCGGTCCGGGCCCGTTTGGTGGCCGGAGTGACATAGGTCACAAATCCCATGAGGTTAGTAGCACGGCAGAGCCACATTGACGGCGGCGGTGTGGCGCGCCTATAAGCCGCCCCTGCATCGAACCTCGAGACGGTTCGCCGTGGCCCCGCCACGCCCGCCACCCGGAGACACATCGTGAAGCGCACCTATCAACCGTCGAAACTGGTCCGCAAGCGCCGCCACGGCTTCCGTGCCCGCATGGCGACCGTGGGCGGCCGCAAGGTGCTCGCCAGCCGCCGGGCCAAGGGCCGGCATAAACTGTCGGCCTGAGCTGCCGCGCGGGCCAACGGCGCGCGCAGCGAGCAGGATGGGTGGACGGTGACGGCGCTTCGCCAGGCCTCCGGGCGCCTCAAGCGGCGGGCCGAGTTCCTGCGGGTCGCCGGCAAAGGACGCAAGACGCCGTCCTCCGGCGTTGTCCTGCAGGCGCTCGATCGCGGTGATGACGGGCCGGCGCGGCTCGGCTTCACCGTCACGAAGAAAGTGGGCAATGCCGTTATCCGCAACCGCACTCGCCGCCGCCTGCGGGAAGCCGCCCGGGCCGTGCTGAGCACGACCGAGGTGCGCGGCGTGGATCTCGTGCTGATCGGCCGCGACAGCACCCGTGGCCGCCGCTTCACGCTGCTGGTGGACGATGTCCGCCGCGCGCTTGCGAAGCTCGGCGTCATCTGATGCGCGCGGTTGCCGAAGCGCTCGTGATGCTCGTGCGCTTGTATCAATGGACGCTGCGGCCGTTCATCGGCCCGCATTGCCGGTTTGAGCCGAGCTGCAGCCATTATGCCGTCGAGGCACTGCGCCTGCATGGTCCCATGCGCGGCACCGCGCTGGCGACGCGTCGCGTGCTGCGGTGCAATCCCTGGAACGCCGGCGGCTGGGACCCATGTCCCTGCCGGCAGCCACGCCCGAGTGGCTTTCACGCGATGGACCCGACCTGATGGACCAGAAGCGCCTGTTCACCGCGATTGCGATCTCGATCGCGATCCTGCTCGGCTTCCAGCTGCTCGGGCCGAAGCCGCCGCAGCGGCCGGCCACCGAGGTCACGCAAAGCACACCGACCACCGCCACGCCGCGCCCGACCGGCGACCCGGCCGCGCCCGGCACCCAGCCGGTGGCGGTCGCCTCGCCCGCGGCGCAGCGCGACGTGCCGCGCCTGCCGATCGCCGCTCCTCGGGTGCAGGGCAGCATCAACCTGCTCGGCGCCCGGCTCGATGACCTCGTGCTGCGCGACTACCGCGAGGAGGTCAGCCCGGACAGTCCGCTGGTCCGCTTGCTGGAACCGCGCGCCGACCCGCAGCCGTACTACGTGCAGTTCGGTTGGAACGCCGATAATGGCGTTGCCGTGCCGGGCCCCGACGTGCAATGGACGGCGTCGGCGCCGCAACTGACGCTGGCGACCCCCGTGACGCTGTCCTGGGACAATGGCGCCGGCCTCGTCTACGAGATCCTGCTGTCGGTGGACGCCGACTACATGTTCACCGCCGAGCAGCGCGTGCGCAACACGACCGGCGCCGAGGTGAAAGTCTTTCCGTGGGCGCGCATCCGCCGCGACTACACGCCCCAGGTCGCCGGCTATTACATCCTGCACGAGGGCATGCTCGGCATCCTCGGCGACCGGCTGCAGGAGCAGACCTACAAGACGGCCAAGGACGACGCGGCGAAGCGCCCGGGCGCTCCGACGCTGGATATGACGACCACCGGCGGCTGGGCCGGCATCACCGACAAGTACTGGCTGACGGCGCTGATCCCGGACCAGGCGGTGCCGGTGCAGGCGGCGTTCCGCCACATCACGGAGAACGATGCGGACCGCTACCAGGTCGATTTCACGCCGACGGCCGCGCAAGCGGTTGCCCCCGGCGCGACCGCCAGCAGCACGACGCGGCTGTTCGCAGGCGCCAAGGAAGTGCACCTGCTGGACCGCTACGAGGCGCAGCTCAAGCTGCCGTTCTTCGACAAGGCGGTCGATTTCGGCTGGTTTTATCCGTTCACCAAGTGGATCTTCTACGCGCTCGACTGGCTGTTCATGGTCACCGGCAATTTCGGCGTGGCGATCCTGATCTTCACCGTGTTTGCCAAGACGCTGTTCTTCCCGCTCGCGAACAAGTCCTACAAGTCCATGAGCCGGATGAAGGAGCTGAACCCGCGCATCCAGGAGGTGCGGGAGCGGCTGAAGGACGAGCCGCAGAAGATGCAGGCCGAGATGATGCAGATCTACAAGACCTCGGGCGTCAACCCGGCAAGCGGCTGCTTGCCGATGGTGATCCAGATCCCGGTGTTCTTCTCGCTGTACAAGGTGATCTTCGTCACCATCGAGATGCGGCACGCGCCGTTCTTCGGCTGGATTCACGACCTGTCCGCGGTCGATCCGACCAACGTGTTCAACCTGTTCGGGCTGTTGCCGTTCGACCCGAGCCAGGACCTCGCACTTCCTGCACCTGGGCGTGTGGCCGCTGATCATGGGTGTCACCATGTTCCTGCAGCAGAAGCTCAACCCGCCGCCGCCGGACCCGGTGCAGGCCCGCATCTTCCAGTTCATGCCGATCATCTTCACCTTCATGCTCGCGAGCTTTCCAGCCGGGTTGGTGATTTATTGGAGCTGGAACAACCTTCTCACGATTGCACAACAATGGACGATCATGCGGCGCAGCCGAACGGCCAAGAAGGCGATCCCGGTCCGGACCTGAACACCGGGCCCCACGCCGAGACTGCGGCGGCGGTCGAAGCGGGGGCGATCGAAGCGGGGCGGCTGCTGTTCGCGGCCGAGTGCCGGTTCTTCTTCGCCGCCCAGCGGCTCGACCAGTTGCCGCCGCCAGGGCTGCCGGAGCTGGCCTTTGCCGGCCGTTCCAACGTCGGCAAAAGCAGCCTGATCAACGCGCTGACCGGGCGCCGCGCGTTGGCCCGGGCGTCCAACACGCCGGGGCGGACGCGGCAGCTCAACTTCTTCGACCTGGCCGGCCGGCTGACCTTGGTGGACATGCCGGGCTACGGCTACGCGCAGGCCAGCAAGGACATCAAGGAGGACTGGCAGGGTCTGATGTTCGACTACCTGCGCGGCCGCCCGACCTTGCAGCGGGTGATCCTGCTGCTCGACAGCCGGATCGAGCTGAAGGCGTCCGACAGCGCCGTCATGGACCTGCTCGACCAGGCCGCCGTCACCTACCAGATCGTGCTGACCAAGGCCGACGGCGTCCGCCCCGGCGCACTGGCCCGCAAGCAAGCCGAAATCGTGGCCGTCGCCGCCAAGCATCCCGCCGCCTTCCCGCAGGTGCTGGCGACCAGCAGCGAAACCGGCGCCGGCATCGAGGAGCTGCGCGCCGCCATCGCCGGGCTGGCCGCTTGACCGCGCCGCGCCCGCGCCGCTAACCCGGTTCCCTCACCGACGAAGGCGCGTCCATGGCCCTGAACACCGAGCAGCTCCGCGCCGCCGAGGAGCAGGCCGACATCCTGGTCCAGGCGCTTGCCGTTCCTGCGCCGCTATGCCGGGGTCACGGTCGTGGTCAAGTACGGCGGCCACGCCATGGGCGACGACGATTTGGCCCGCACCTTCGGCCGCGACATCGCGCTGCTGAAGCAGGTCGGCGTGAACCCGGTCGTGGTGCATGGCGGCGGGCCGCAGATCAACGCCATGCTGAAGCGGCTGGCGATCCAGTCCACCTTCGTCGACGGGCTGCGCGTCACCGACGCGGCGATGGTCGAGGTGGTCGAGATGGTGCTCGCCGGCACCGTCAACAAGCACGTGGCCGGGCTGATCAACCAGGCGGGCGCGCTGGCGGTCGGCATCTGCGGCAAGGATGGCGGGCTGATCCGCGCCCGCAAGCTGCAGCGCACGGTGCGCGACCCGGACAGCCACATCGAGCGCGCGCTGGACCTCGGCTTCGTCGGCGAGCCGGAGCATGTGGACGTGCGGGTGATCCATGCGCTGACCGGCGCCGGGCTGATCCCGGTGATCGCGCCGGTGGGCGTGGGCGAGGACGGCCAGACCTACAACATCAACGCCGACACGGTGGCCGGCGCCGTTGCCGGCGCGCTGGGCGCCCGCCGGCTGCTGATGCTGACCGACGTCGCCGGCGTGCTGAACGCCGACAAGCAGCTGATCCCCGACCTGACCGTCGCCGATGTGCAGGCCGGCATCGCCGACGGCATGATCTCCGGCGGCATGATCCCGAAGGTCGAGAACTGCGTCGAGGCGGTGAAGGCCGGCGTGAAGGGGGCGGTGATCCTCGACGGGCGGATGCCGCATGCCTGCCTGCTGGAGCTGTTCCGTGATGGCGGCGTGGGCACGCTGATCAAGGCATGACCCTGCCGCCCGCCGGCGCCTCGTCCGTGGCCGGCGACTACGACCGGTTGCCTTACCCGTCGATGCCGTTTCCCGATACCCAACCGGCCCGGCTGGCGGCGGTGGCGGCGCTGTTCGGCATCCCGGCGCCGGCGGCGGAGCGGGCGCGGGTGCTCGAGCTCGGCTGCGCCGCGGGCGGCAACATCATCCCGCTCGCCGCCCGCTTCCCCGGTGCGCGGTTCACGGGGCTCGACCTGTCCCAGCGCCAGATCCAAGACGGCCGCGCCCGCATTGCCGCCCTCGGCCTCGGCAACGTCGAGCTGCACCAAGCCGACCTTGCCACCTACGACCTGGCCGGGGCGACGTTCGACTACGTGATCTGCCAGGGCGTTTTCAGTTGGGTGCCGCGCGCCGTGCAGGACGCGATCCTGCGGATCTGCCGGGACGCGCTGGCGCCGTCCGGGGTCGCGACGATCAGCTACAACGTGCTGCCCGGCTGGCACCTGCGGATGGCCGTGCGCGACCTGTGCCTGCACTATGCCGGCGCCGACGACGCGCCGCAGCGCCGAGTGGCGCGGGCCCGGGCGGCGCTCGAGCAGGTGGCCGCCGCCGCGGACGCCGCCGATCCGTACGGCATGTTGCTGCGGACCGAGGCGCAGCGGCTCAAGAGCGTGCCCTCGGCCTACGTGATGGGCGAGTTCCTGGCGCGGGACAACGCGCCGTGCCACGTCGGCGAGTTCATCGGCCGGGCGGCGGCGCATGGGCTCGACTACCTGAGCGAGGTCGATCTCAGCGCCGCCGTGCCGACCACGCTGGACGCCGCCCTGCACACCAGCCTGACGACCTACGGCGGCGCCGGACGCCCGGCGGTGGAGCAGCAGATCGACTTCCTGACCGGGCGATTGTTCCGCCGCTCGGTGCTGGTCCGGCACGGTCCGGCTGGCGCCGCGCATCGGGCGTTGCAGTCGGAAGCGCTCGATAGCCTGCACGTGAGCGGCGCGCTGCGGCGCAAGTGCGGGCGAGGCGCCGGTCGTGTTCACCGACGCGCGGCAGCGGCCCATCACGGTCAAGGACCCCTCCATCGCCCGGGCGTTCGACCGCATCGCGGCCGCCTATCCGGAGACAGTGACGCTGCCGGAACTGAGCGACCCGGACACGCCGCCCGAGATGCGCGCCCGCATCCGGCAGGCGGTGCTGGCGCTGGTGCTGGCGGGCCGGGTCAGCGTGGCCACGGAGCCCCTGCGTGTCGGGCGCGCCGCCGCCGAGCGCCCGCGCGCTTGGCCCGTCGCGCGCGCGGAGGCCGCCGCCAAGCAGCCCTGGATCACCGGCCTGCATCATGCCGGGCTGCCGCTGACGCCCGAGCTGGCAGCGTTGCTGCCGTTGCTGGACGGCAGCAACGACAGACCGGCGCTGCGGGTCGCACTGGGGGCGGTCACCGCGGCGCCGCCGCTCGAGGCCGTCCTCGATCACCTCGCGCGGAACGCCATTCTGGAGCCGGCGATCGGTTGACCGGTCAGGCGATCTCCTGAATCAGCTTGCGGCGGATGGCCGCGGCGAAGCTGTCGAAGTTCTCGGCCACCACAACGAAATGCCCGGTGCCGCCGACCACCGCTTCGGTGTAGTAAGGCACCAGCTCGCGGCCCGACGCCATGCCGTAGCGCGGCCGGTCGTTGATGATCGGCAGGCCGTTGATGACCACGCCCTCGGCGACCAGGCGGTCGCGCTCGTCTTCGGCGGGCGGGCCGTTATTGTTGACGCCATCGCCGGACACGTCGATCACCCGCCGCGTGCCCTCGAAGGGTGACGCGGCCAGCACCTCGCGGCTGAAGCGCAGCGCGCCGGACAGGCTGGTCCAGGACATGCTCGACCACGGCTTTTCCGCCAACGCGTCGCCCCAGGCCGCGGCGTCGGACGCGGTCGCGATGCGAGTCCAGGGCAGCAGCAGCTCCTGCCGGTCGTAGGCGGCCCATTGCACGTAGGCGACGGCGATGGCACCGACCGGGCCGCCGCCGATTGCTGCCAGCACTTGCGGGTCGGTCATCGCCGACCGGTAACCGTTGCGCTGCAGCTCGGCGTCGCTCTCGCTGATGGACCGGCTGACGTCGATCGCCAGCACCAGCAGCAGGTCCACCGGTTGGCTCTGGGCATGGAGGGCGGACGGGACCAGCAGGGAGGCGCCGGAAGCGGCCAGCAGCGTGCGTCGGTTCATGCCCAAGCCAAGCGCAGCCGCGCCCGGTGACGCAAGCCTAAACCCGGCGCACCACGTAGCGGTCCTCGAGCGCGAGAACGATTTGCTGGGCGTGCACCGGGTCGCGCGCCTCGATCATCAGCTCGAGTTCGGCGGCCTGCACGCTGGGCGCGTCGAACAGGCGCTGGTGCACGACCTCGATGATGTTGCCGCCGGAGGTGCCGATGATGCCGGCGATGTCGGCGAGCACGCCGGGCCGGTCGGGGATGTCCATCGTGAGGCGCAGCAGCCGGCCGTCGCGCAGCAGGCCGCGCAGCAGCACGTTGGCCAGGATACGGCCGTCGATGTTGCCGCCGCAAACGGGCGTGCCGACGCGCTTGCCGGCGAACCGCTCGGGGTGGGCGAGCAGGGCGGCGACGCCGACCGCGCCGGCGCCCTCGGCGACCTGCTTAGCGCCCTCGGCCAGCAGCGCGATCGCGTCCTCCACCACCCGTTCCGGCACCACCAGCACGTCGTCCACGTGGGCGCGGATCACCGGGAGGCAGGCGGGGCCGATGTGATGCACGGCGATGCCTTCGGCGATCGTGGGGCCGCCGGTCTCGACGGTGTGCCCGGCCAGCGTTTGCTGCAGCGAAGCGTAGGCGGCGACCTCGACCCCGATCACCTCGATGCCCGGCCGCAGCGCCTTGGCCGCCACGGCGCAGCCGGCGATCATGCCGCCGCCGCCCACCGGCACCAGCAGCACGTCGAGGTCCGGCACGTCGGTGAGCAACTCGAGCGCCAGCGTGCCTTGCCCGGCCATGACGGCCGGGTCGTCGTAGGGGTGGACGAACACCAGCCCGCGCTCGGCGGCGAGCGAATGGGCGTGCGCCGCGGCCTCGGCAAGGCTGTCGCCGTGCAGCACGACGGTGGCGCCCCAGCCGCGGGTCCGCATCACCTTGGTCGAGGGCGTGAACAGCGGCATCACGATGACCGCCTCGATGCCGTGCAGGCTGGCGTGGCGAGCGACGGCCTGGGCGTGGTTGCCGGCCGACATCGCAATGACGCCGGCCCGGCGTTCCGCCTCGGTCAGCAGCGCGAGGCGGTTGGCGGCGCCGCGTTCCTTGAAGGAGCCGATCGCCTGCAGGTTTTCCAGCTTGAGCGTGACGTCGGCGCCGGTCGCGCGGCTGACGGCGTGGCTGGCGAGCGAGGGCGTACGCAGGACGCGCCCGGCGATACGCCCGGCAGCGGCCTCGATGTCGGCGATGGTGATCATGAGAAGACGGCCGCAGCCAACCCGCCAGGGCCGGACAGCACCTCCTGCACGTCGTGGCCCAACGGCCCTGCCAAGTCGTGGCTAGAGCAAGTTCCTGAGACGTCGCCGCCGGACAGCGCTCCCAGCACGTCATGGCCGGACTTAATCCGGCCATCTCCGGCGCGTGAGACGAGGCGCGAACGCGTGGGGCAGATCACCGGATCAAGTCCGTTGATGACGTTGCGTCGCGGGTCGGGTGCCGGGCGGGGTGGCGGCGGTGATCGGACATGAAGTCCGGCCCTCAGCCGAACTTGATCTCCAGGATCTCGTAGGTGCGGTCGCCGCCGGGCGCGGGCACCGAGACGGTGTTGCCGACCGACTTGCCGATCAGCGCCTTCGCCAGCGGGGAGGAGATGCTGAGCCGGGCGTGCTTGATGTCGGCCTCGTGCACGCCGACGATCTGGTAGCTCGACTCTTTCTCGCTTTCCTCGTCCACCAGGCGGACATGGGCGCCGAACATCACCCGCTCGCCCGACAGGCTGGCCGGGTCGATCACCTCGGCGGCCGACACGATCTCCTCGAGCTCGATCACCCGGCCCTCGATGAAGGACTGGCGTTCGCGCGCGGCGTGGTATTCGGCATTCTCGCTCAAATCGCCATGGCTGCGCGCTTCGGCGATGGCACGGATGATGGCCGGCCGCTCGACCGATTTGAGGTGGCGCAGCTCTTCTTCGAGCCGCTGCAGGCCTGGCGCTGTCATCGGAAACTTCTGCAACGCGACCGTCCTCAAATGTGGTGGTGTGGAGACACGTGCGCGGCCCCTGGGAACAGGCCCAGGCGCCGCGGCAGGTCAGAACGATCCACGAAAATACGACTGTAAGGGCGCGACTTCAAGCGTCCCGGCTTTCATCGCCACGATCGCATGCACCGCGGCTCGTGCGCCGGCGATGGTGGTGTAGTGCGGCACCCCGTGCGTCAGGGCGGAGCGGCGGATGTCGAAGCTGTCGGCGACCGACTGCGCGCCGCCGGCGGTGTTGATCACCATCTGCACCTCGCCGGAGGAGATGCTGTCGACGCAGTGCGGCCGGCCTTCCAGCACCTTGTTCACCACCTTGACCGGCAGCCCGGAGTCACGGATGCGCGCGGCGGTGCCTTTGGTGGCCATGATGCCGAAGCCCATCTCGTGGAGGCGCCGGGCCATCGGCACGAGGCCGCCCTTGTCGCCGTCCCGCACCGACAGGAACACGGTGCCCTTCTCCGGCAGTTTTACGCCGGCGCCGAGCTGGGCTTTCAGGAATGCCCGCTCGAAGCTGGCGTCGAGGCCCATGACCTCGCCGGTGGACTTCATTTCCGGGCCGAGGATGGTGTCGACGCCGGTGAAGCGGGCGAAGGGGAACACCGCCTCCTTGACCGCCACATGCGGCGCGATGGCGTCGTCGTCGAGCCGGAACTCGCGCAGCTTCGCCCCGGCCATCACCCGGGCGCCGATTTTCGCCACCGGCACCCCGGTCGCCTTGGCCACGAACGGCACGGTGCGGCTGGCGCGCGGGTTGACCTCGAGCACGTAGACGAGGTCGTCCTTGATGGCGAACTGCACGTTCATCAGCCCGACCACGCCGAGGGCGCGCGCCATCTCCTCGGTTTGCGCCTTCAGCTCCGTCACCAGCGACGGGCTCAGCGAGTAGGGCGGCAGCGAGCAGGCGCTGTCGCCGGAATGGATGCCGGCTTCCTCGATGTGCTCCATGACGCCGGCCACGTACACGTCATGGCCGTCGCAGATGCAGTCCACGTCCACCTCGATCGCGTCGTTGAGGTAGCGGTCGATCAGGATCGGGCCGCTCGCCAGCGCCGCCTGCTGCGCGCGCATGTAGCGGGTCATGCCGCCGGCGTCGTAGACGATCTCCATCGCCCGGCCGCCGAGCACGTAGCTGGGCCGCATCACCACGGGGAAGCCGACCCGGGCCGCCACCGCCTCCGCCTCAGCGGTCGAGCGGGCGATGCCGTTCTCCGGCTGCCGCAGCCCGAGCTTCTGCAGCAGCGCCTGGAACCGCTCCCGGTCCTCGGCGGCGTCGATCGCGTCCGCCGAGGTGCCGAGGATCGGGATGCCGGCCGCGGCCAGCGCCTGGCTCAATTTCAGCGGCGTCTGCCCGCCGTACTGCACGATGCAGCCGAGCACGGTGCCGTTGGATTGCTCCTTGCGGATCAGCGCGATGACGTCCTCGGCGGTCAGCGGCTCGAAATACAGCCGGTCCGAGGTGTCGTAATCGGTGCTGACCGTCTCCGGATTGCAGTTGACCATGATGGTCTCGAACCCGGCGTCACGCAGCGCGTAGGCGGCGTGGACGCAGCAATAATCGAACTCGATGCCCTGGCCGATGCGGTTCGGGCCGCCGCCGAGGATCACCACTTTTTCCCGTGACGTGGGGTCCGACTTCGCAGACGGGGGTGCCGAAGCCGCCCTCGTAGGTCGAATACATGTAGGGCGTCGCCGACCGGAACTCGGCGGCGCAGGTGTCGATCCGCTTGTAGACGGGCAGCACGCCGAGCTTGGCGCGGAGTGCGGCCACGTCCGTCTCGCGGCGGCCGGTCAGCTCGGCCAGGCGGTGGTCGGAAAAGCCGAGCGCTTTCAGCCGGCGCAGCGCGGTGGCGTCGCCCGGGAGGCCGCTGGAGGCCACCTGGCGCTCGGCGTCGACGATCCGCGCCAGCTCGCGCAGGAACCATGGGTCGAACTTGCAGGCGTCGTGGATGTCCTCGACCGACAGCCCGGCCCGCAGCGCCTGGGCTGCCATCAGGATCCGGTCCGGGCGCGGCGCCGAGAGGGCGGCGCGGAACGCGTCGTGGCCGCCATCGCCGGGCGCCTCCACCGGGTCGAGCCCATGCAGCCCGGTCTCGGTGCTGCGCAAGCCTTTCTGCAGAGCCTCGGCAAAGCTGCGGCCGACCGCCATCGCCTCGCCCACCGATTTCATGCTGGTGGACAGCAGGGCCGGGGTGCCTGGGAATTTCTCGAAGGTGAAGCGGGGGATCTTCACCACCACGTAGTCGATGGTCGGCTCGAAGCTGGCCGGCGTGCTTTTGGTGATGTCGTTGGCGAGTTCGTCCAACGTGTAGCCGACCGCCAGCTTGGCGGCGATCTTGGCGATCGGGAAGCCGGTCGCCTTGCTCGCCAGCGCCGACGAGCGGCTGACGCGCGGGTTCATCTCGATCACCACCAGGCGGCCATCGGCCGGGTTGACGGCGAACTGCACGTTGGAGCCGCCGGTCTCGACGCCGATCTTGCGGAGACACGCGATGCTCGCGTCCCGCATCATCTGGTATTCCTTGTCGGTCAAGGTCAGCGCCGGCGCCACTGTGACGCTGTCGCCGGTGTGCACGCCCATCGGGTCGATGTTCTCGATCGAGCAGATGATGATGCAGTTGTCCGCGCTGTCGCGGACCACCTCCATCTCGTATTCTTTCCAGCCGAGCACGCTTTCCTCGATCAGCACCTCGGTGGTGGGGCTGGCGTCGAGGCCCGAGGTGACGATCTGCTCGAACTCCTGCCGGTTATAGGCGATACCGCCGCCGGTGCCGCCCATGGTGAAGGAGGGGCGGATGACGGTCGGCAGCCCGACCTCGGCCAGCACGGCGCGGGCCTCCGCCAAGGAGTGGGCGATGCCGGAGCGCGGGCTCTCGATGCCGATCTCGGTCATGGCGTCGCGGAACTTGAGCCGGTCCTCGGCCCGGTCGATCACGTCCGCCTTGGCGCCGATCAGCTCGACGCCGTGCCGCTTCAACGCCCCGGAGGCGTCGAGGCGCATCGCGACGTTGAGCGCCGTCTGCCCGCCCATCGTGGGGAGGAGGGCATCGGGTTTCTCGCGGATGATGATCTTCTCGACCATGTCCGGGGTGATCGGCTCGACATAGGTCGCGTCGGCGAGGCCGGGATCGGTCATGATGGTGGCCGGGTTGGAGTTGACCAGGATGACCCGGTAGCCCTCCGCCCGCAGCGCCTTGCAGGCCTGGGCGCCCGAGTAGTCGAACTCGCAAGCCTGTCCGATCACAATCGGCCCGGCGCCGATGATGAGGATGGAGTGGATGTCGGTGCGCTTGGGCATGATGCTCCAGACTTCAGGCGGCGTTGGCTTGCCAAGGATCGATGACGGGCACGCCGGCGTGTTGGAATGGTGCTGCGTCCCTGGTGGCGACGGCATAGCCGTGCACGAGGGCGATGGCGGCGATCTGGCCGTCCAGGACCGACACGGACTGTCCGGCGGCCCGCACCTTCGCGACCGTGGCCGCGTAGGCGATGGCAGAACTCGGCATCGAACGGCAGGACCGGGGTTCCGATCCGCTCGCGGATGAGTTCGTCGAACCCCTCCTGCAGCACGGTCCGCTTCCGGCCGGCTGGGAGCAGGGCAACGCCGGCGAGCACTTCGCTCAGGCCGGGCGCGGTCAGATACAGCGTCGCGTCAACTTGGCGATCGAACCAGCCCAGGACCTCAGGCGAAGGGCGCAGCTTGAGCGGCTCGGAAACGACGTTCGTGTCCAGAATGATCATTCAAAGTCGACGCTCGAGCCTGCCGGGGTTCGATCCCGCTCGATCTCGAGATCGACGCCGCCGGCCTTTTGCCCGAGTTCGGCGAGAAAGCTACCCAACTTGCCGGCGCGGACCGGCCGCACAGCCTGGTCGAGGATCATGCGGATCTCCGCCTCAGTGCTGCGGCCATGTTGCGCGGCCTGTAGCTTGAGTGCGCGATAGGTCTCGGCGGAAATGTTACGGACCGAAACGGCGGGCATCAAAGATCTCCCAACCAGATGGCAAGATGATAGCAATGCTATCAAACATTGTCCATCACCGCGACAAACCGCCGGAACAGATGCCGGCTGTCGGCCGGGCCAGGGCTCGCCTCGGGGTGATATTGCACGCTGAACGCCCGCTTTGCCTCGCAGGCGATGCCCTCGTTGCTGCCGTCGAACAGGCTGACATGGGTGATCTCCACCCCGGGCGGCAGGCTTTTGTCGTCCACCGCGAAGCCGTGGTTCTGGCTGGTGATCTCGACCTTGCCGGTCGCGAGCTCCTTCACCGGCTGGTTGGCGCCGCGATGGCCGCGGTCGAGCTTGTAGGTCTTGGCCCCCAGCGCCAGCGCCAGCAGCTGATGGCCGAGGCAGATGCCGAACACCGGCACCTTCGCGTCCAGCACGCCTTGGATCGCCGGCACCGCATAGGCGCCGGTGGCGGCCGGGTCGCCAGGGCCATTGGACAAGAAGACGCCGTCCGGCCGGTGCCGCAGGATCTCGTCCGCGGTGGACGTCGCCGGCACCACCGTGACCCGGCAGCCGGCGGCGGCCAGGTTGCGCAGGATGTTGCGCTTGGCGCCGTAATCGACGGCGACCACGTGGTGCTGCGGCGC
Source organism: uncultured Alphaproteobacteria bacterium (assembly GCA_963792675.1). Classification (GTDB taxonomy): domain Bacteria; phylum Pseudomonadota; class Alphaproteobacteria; order Acetobacterales; family Acetobacteraceae; genus JBBROS01. The sequence continues at coordinate 155,713 of CAWBWT010000002.1, read as the reverse complement.
GGTCTCGGCGTGGGTGCCGGGCCAGGACCAGGTGCCCTCGGTCCAGCCGTAGGTCTGGGTGCAGCTCACCTCGCGGGCGAGGTCCATGCCTTCCAGCCCCGGCCACGCCTTCGCCCGCGCCACCAGCGCCGGGAGGTCGAAGCGGCCGTCGGCCGGGAAGGCCAGCACGCCGGTCGGCGGGCCGCCGTCGCGCACCCGTACCGTCAGCGCGCGCGTGTCGATGCCGGCGATCCCCGGCAGGTCCTTGGCGCGCATCCAAGCGCCGAGCGTCTGCGCCGAGCGCCAGTTGCTCGGCTCCGTCACGTCCTGCTTCACCACCACGCCGAGTGCCGCGATGTTGGTCGCCTCGAGATCCTCGAGGTTGGTGCCGACGTTGCCGATGTGCGGAAAGGTGAACACGATGTGCTGCCCGGCATAGGACGGGTCGGTGATGGTCTCCTGATAGCCGGTCATGCCGGTGTTGAAGCACACCTCGCCGACGCGCCCGGCCGTGTGGGCGCCGAAGCCGCGGCCCCAGAATGCGCTGCCATCGGCCAGCACCAGAACCGCCGACGCCCCGGCTGGAATGTCGGTTTCCGGCACCGGCGCGTCCGACAAGGCCTCGACCGGCAACCCGGTCACGGCCATGATGGTCGACCAGTGCTTTGGCGGGATCGCCCGCGCTTGGCGCCATTTGCGGATCGCTTCCAGGCCCACACCCGTCAGTTTCGCCGCCGACTCGGGCCCGCCGAGCCGGTCTATGATATCGTCGATGCTGGCCATCCCGCGAGAATACGAGAGAATACTTCCCGGATCAAGTAACTCCGTCTAAGCTGGGAAAAAACTTACCAGGACCTGCCATGCCGCTTCGTGACGATCTGAGCCAATCCCTCAAAACCTCGATGAAGGCCGGCGATGCGCCGCGCACGTCGACCGTCCGCATGATCCTCGCCAAGCTGAAGGATACCGACATTGCCGCCCGGCCGAAGGGCGTCACCGCCGTGCCCGACGACGAGATCGTCGGCATGCTGCGCGGCATGGTGAAATCCCGCCGCGAGTCGATGGCCCTCTATGAGCAAGGCAACCGCCCGGAATTGGCGGCCAAGGAGGCGGCCGAGATCGCCGTCATCGAAGGCTTCCTGCCGCAGGAGATGGATGCGGCGGCGCTGGCGGCGGCCGTGGACGAGGCGGTCGCAGCGAGCGGAGCGACGACACCCAAGGAGATGGGGAAGGTCATGGCCGCCCTGAAGGCCAAGCATGGCGCCGCCATCGACATGGGCCGGGCCGGGCCGTTGGTGAAAGCGCGGCTCAGCCCGTAATGGCGCTGCCAGCCGCCTTTCTCGACGAGCTGCGGGCGCGCACGCCGCTGCACGGCCTGGTGTCGCGCCGGGTGCAGCTCAAGAAATCGGGCAAGAACTGGACCGGCTGCTGCCCGTTCCACAGCGAGAAGTCGCCCAGCTTCTACGTCTACGACGACGGCTTCCATTGCTTCGGCTGCGGCGCGCATGGCGACGCGATCTCCTTCGTGATGCAGACCGAGGGCTCCTCGTTCATCGACGCCGTGGAGAACCTGGCCGCGGCGGCCGGCCTCGACGTACCGAAACCTTCGCCGCGCATGGCCGAGGTCGAGCAGGAACGGATGGGCCTGCACGACGTGCTCGAGGCCGCGCAGGCCGAGTTCACGCGGCTGCTGCGCACCCCGGCCGGCGCGGCCGGGCTTGCCTACCTCCGCAGCCGCGGCCTGTCCGACGCCACGGTCGCCCGCTTCGGCCTCGGCTGGAGCGGCGATGGGCGCGGGAGCCTGGTTGCGGCGCTCGGCAAGGCGGGGATCGAGCCGGCGCGGCTGGAGGAAGCCGGCCTGCTTCGTCCGCCGGAGGGCGGCGGTCCGGCGCGCGAGCTGTATTGGGGGCGCATCACCTTCCCGATCCGCGACCGGCGCGGCCGGGCGATCAGCTTCGGCGGGCGTACTCTGGGCGATGCCAAGCCCAAGTACATCAACGGCCCGGAAACGCGGCTGTTCTCCAAGAAGGCGACGCTGTACGCGCTGGACCTCGCCCGTGAGGGCGCGCGGCGGGCGGCCCCCGTGGTGGTCGAAGGCTATATGGACGTCATCGCCCTGCACCAAGCCGGGTTCGGCAGCGCCGTGGCGCCGCTCGGCACCGCGCTGACCGCGGAGCAGCTCGAGGTGCTGTGGCGGCTTGGGCCGATGCCGGTGCTGTGCTTCGACGGCGACGCGGCTGGCGCTCGTGCCGCGGCCCGAGTGGCGGAGCTGTGCCTGCCGCTGCTGACGCCCGAGCGCTCGTTGCGGCTGGCGACGCTGCCGCCGGGGCAAGATCCCGACGACCTGATCCGGCGTAGCGGCCCGGCGGCGTTCCAGGCGGTGCTGGACGGCGCCCGGCCGCTGGTGGACGCGCTGTTCGACGTGCTGCGCGAGGGCGGCGGCGAGACCCCCGAGCAACGGGCCGCGTTCCGCGCCCGGCTCGATGCCGCTGCGGCGCGTATCGCCGACAAAGGCCTTGCCGCCGAGTACCGCACAGCCTTGCGGGACCGCTTCTTCTCGAGCCGGCGCCCAGCGGGAAAGGGGGGCAAGGCTGCGCCGCCACGGGCCGCGCGGGTCGCTCGTGCCCCGGCGGCTGCGGACCAGACCACGCAGGAACGCGCCCGCTGCCTGACGGCCATCCTGCTGCGCCATCCCGGCTTGGTGCACGATGTCGAGGAAGCCTGGTGCGGCCTGGAGGTTACCCCGCCGCTCGAGCGCCTGCGCGACGCAATCCTGCGTACCGAAGACCTTGGTGCGCTTGACTCCGACAGGTTGGTTGCCCACCTGAACGCCTCTGGATTGGCTGATGACGTTGCATTTGCCCTGTCCGCCGCGATGCCGCTGCCGCCCAGCGTCCGGCCCGAGGCGATGCCGGCAGAGGCGGAGGGAGAATGGTGGCACTTGTTCGGACTGTTGCGCGGCCTGTCGCGCCTGGACGAGGAGGTCGAGCACGCCAGGAGAGCCTTTGCCGAGCAGCAGACGGAGGCGGCACAGCGGCGCCTAATTGGCCTCAGAACGGCACGGCTCGATCTCGTCGCGATCGACTCTGACGGCTGACTGCACTGACGGCTGACGGCGGCGCAACGCCGCACCACTGAAATTTCCCCGCCTGGGACGCCGCGCGGGACTGATATCGGAGTAGTTCTATCCATGGCCACGAAACAAGCCGTGACCGCCGAGGCGGCGACCCCCGACGCCGACGGCGACACCACCCTGCTCGATGTCAACACCGTCGCCGTCAAGCGCCTGATCGCGAAAGGCAAGGAACGCGGCTACATCACCTTTGACGAGCTCAACGCCGTTCTGCCGAGTGAGCAGAACAGCTCCGAGCAGATCGAGGACGTCATGGCGATGCTCAGCGAGATGGGCATCCAGGTGGTCGAGAGCGAGGAGCAGGAGGACGGCGAGACTGCCGCCAAGCCCGAGAAGGCCGAGGACGAGGAAGAGGAAGAAAAGGCCAGCGGCAACGTCGACGAGGCGAGCCTCGGCCGCACCGACGACCCGGTCCGCATGTACTTGCGCGAGATGGGCAGCGTCGAGCTGCTGTCGCGCGAGGGCGAGATCGCAATCGCCAAGCGCATCGAGGCCGGCCGCGACATGATGATCGGCGGCCTGTGCGAAAGCCCGCTGACGTTCCGCGCCATCATCCAATGGCATGACGCGCTGAAGGCCGGGCGGATGCTGCTGCGCGACATCGTCGACCTCGAGGCGACGCAAGGCGGCCCTAAGGACGCCGCCGACCCGGCGGCCGCCACCGAAGGCGGCGAACCCGCCGAAGCGGCCGCCCCGGTCGCGTTCGAAGCGCCCGAGGACTTGGACGAGGACGCCGAAGGCGAAGGTCCGGGCCTGTCGCTGAGCGCGCTGGAGGAGAAGCTGAAGCCGGAGGTGCTGGCGACGTTCGAGGAGATCGAGGGGCTGTACAAGCGGTTGAGCAAGGTGCAGTCGCGCCGGCTCGACACCATGACCTCGGGCGAGGAAGTGAATGCCCGCTCGGAAAAGACCTATGAGAAGCAGCGCGAGGAGCTGGTCGGCAAGGTCGAGCAGGTCCGGCTGCACAACAACCGTATCGAGGAGCTGGTCATCCAGCTCAAGCAGATTAACCAGCGGTTGAACCAGCTCGAAGGCCAGCTGCTGCGCATGGCCGAGAGCGCCAAGGTCGGACGCGACGATTTCCTGCGCGAGTATCGCGGGCACGAGCTCGATCCGAACTGGATGGAGCGGGTTTCGGCGCTTCCGGGCAAGTCGTGGAAGGCGTTCACCGCCAAGCACGCCGAGCCGGTGGCCGACGTTCGGGCGCGGATTGCCGAGCTGGCGCAGGAGGGCGGACTGCCGATCGGCGAGTTCCGCCGGGTGTACCAGATCGTCAGCCGCGGCGAGCGCGACAGCGCCCGCGCCAAGAAGGAGATGATTGAGGCGAACCTGCGCCTCGTGATCTCGATCGCCAAGAAGTACACCAATCGCGGGCTGCAATTCCTGGACCTGATCCAGGAGGGCAATATCGGCCTGATGAAGGCGGTCGACAAATTCGAGTACCGCCGCGGCTACAAGTTCAGCACCTATGCGACGTGGTGGATCCGCCAGGCGATCACCCGCTCGATCGCCGACCAGGCGCGCACCATCCGCATCCCGGTGCACATGATCGAGACGATCAACAAGCTGGTCCGCACCAGCCGGCAGATGCTGCACGAGATCGGCCGCGAGCCGGCGCCGGAGGAGCTTGCCGAGAAGCTCGGCATGCCGCTCGAGAAGGTGCGCAAGGTGCTCAAGATCGCCAAGGAGCCGATCAGCCTCGAGACGCCGATCGGCGACGAGGAGGACAGCCACCTCGGCGACTTCATCGAGGACAAGGCGGCGGTGATCCCGCTCGACGCGGCAATCCAGGCCAATCTGCGCGAGGCTACCACGCGCGTGCTCAGCAGCCTGACGCCGCGCGAGGAGCGGGTGCTGCGGATGCGGTTCGGCATCGGCATGAACACCGACCACACGTTGGAAGAGGTGGGGCAGCAGTTCAATGTCACCCGGGAGCGCATCCGCCAGATTGAGGCGAAGGCGCTGCGCAAGCTCAAGCACCCGAGCCGCAGCCGCAAGCTGCGGAGCTTCCTCGACGATTGATCGCGGCGGATGCGATTCGGCCCGCGGCGACCTGCCGCGGGTGCTTGATCGGCCACCTGCTTCGTGCCACCCCTACGTTCGATGACCCCGGCGACTTTTCCGTGCTGATGCAGGCGCAACGCGTCGGCGTCACCGTGACCTTTCTGCGGATGGACGCGCGTCCGGCGCCCGGTCCGGCGCTGCCGCCCGACGCGGCCCTGGTGCGGGTCGAACGCTGCTCGATCCCGTTCTATCGCTACCTCTACGGAACCGTGGGTGCGGCTTACGTCTGGTGGCTGCGCCGCACCTTGGCCGACCATGCGTTGGACGCCTTGCTGCGGGACCCCGGCGTCGCGATCCACGTGCTGTATCGCGGCGGCGAGCCGGCCGGGTTCTTCGAGCTCGATCGGCGCACCCGGCCCACGGTCAACCTCGGCTATTTCGGCCTGATGCCGCATGCGGTCGGGCAAGGGCTCGGGAGCGCCTTCCTGTCGGCCGCGGTTCAGGCGGCTTGGGAGTTCGAGCCGGGCGCCCGTGCGCTGACGGTCAACACCTGCACCGCCGACCATCCAAGGGCGCTGCCCGGCTACATCCGTGCAGGGTTCCAGCCGGTGCGGCAGCTGCACGAGGTATGGGATGTGCCCACCCGGCTCGGCCTATCCATCCCGCGGCACCTGCTCGTATAAGGCCGCGACTGCGCAGCCAAGCGCAGGCCCGGAGGACCGATCCCGATGCGATACGTCTTGCTCGCCATGAGCGTCGCCTTGCCGATGGCGCTGTCGCCCGTCGCCCGCGCCGAGTTGCCCGGGACCGTCCGCATCGGCGTGCTGAACGACGCGTCGGGTCCGTTCGCGGACCAGAGCGGCCGCGGCAGCGTGGTCGCCGCCCAACTCGCGGCCGACGACTTCAAGGCGGAGTCGCCCGGCACCACGGTCGAGATCCTTTACGGCGACCACCAGAACAAGCCCGACATCGGTAGCGGCATCGCCCGGGCCTGGGTGGACCGCGACAACGTGGTCGCCGTTGCCGATGCGGTAAACTCGGCGGTCGGGCTCGCGGTCAACGATGTGATGCGGGAGCGGCACCGCACCTTCATCGCCAGCAACGTCGGCACGTCCGACCTGACGGGCAAGAACTGCGCGCCGACCACGGTGCAGTGGACGTTCGACACCTGGGCGTTCGGCAACTCCGCCGCCCGAGCGCTGCACGACAAGGGGCCGTTCTACTTCATCGGCTTCGACTACGCGCTGGGCGCGGCGCTGGAGCGGGATACGACTGCGGTGTTGACGAGCCTCGGCGGCAAGGTGGCCGGGTCGGTCAAGCACCCGCTCGGGACGACCGATTTCTCGTCGTACCTGCTGCAGGCGCAGTCGTCGGGCGCCAAGGTGATCGCCTTCGCCTCGACCGGCACCGACTTCATCAACGCCGTCAAGCAGGCGGCCGAGTTCGGAGTGAACCGCACCGCGACGCTGACCGGCTTGTTCACGCAGATCGTGGACGTGGAGTCGCTCGGGGCGCAGGCCGCCCAAGGGCTGACGCTGACGGAAGCGTTCTACTGGGACCTGAACGACGACACCCGGGCGTTTACCCGGCGGTTCGCGGAGAAGATGCCCGGCCGGGTGCCGACCGAGAACCAGGCCGGGGTGTATTCCTCGGTGCTTGCTTACCTGCGCGCGGCCAAGGCCGCCGATAGCATCGAGGGCGAGCGGGTGATCGAGGCGATGCGGGCGCATCCGATCGAGGACAAGCTGTTCGGCACGGTGACGGTCCGCGCCGATGGCCGGGCGATCCATCCGATGTACGTGTTCCGGGTGAAGACGCCGGCAGAATTCGAAGTCGCGTTGGGACCTCTACACGCCCATCGCCACTATCCCCGCCGGCCAGGCATTCCGCCCGCTCGACCAGGGTGGCTGTTCCTTGGTGAAGTAGCGCCCTCCGGACCCAAAATCGCGTCATCGCCGGACTTGATCCGGCGACCTCCTCCCAGGCTTGACGAACGACACCACGCCTTCCACCCGCGCCGACCACAGGAACTGGTCGATCGCGACCGCGCTGCCAATCCGGTAGCCGGCCGCAAGCAGCACGCGTCCGTCGCGCAGCAGTGCCGCCGGATTGCAGCTCACATAGACGATCGGTACGCCGGACGCCGCCAAGGCCGGCATCTGCGCCGTGGCGCCGCCGAACGGCGGGTCGAGCACCACGGCGGCCACGCCTTTCAGCTCCGCCGCCTGCAACGGCTGCCGGGCGAGGTCGCGGACCACCACTGTCACGCGGGGGTTGCCCGCCGCCCGCAGCGCCGCCACTGCGTCGGCGTCGCCTTCAAACGCCTGCACCCGGCCGCGCTCGGCCAGCGCGTGGCTCAGCGTGCCGCAGCCGGCGAACAGCTCGACGATGCGCGCTTTCGCGTTCATCGCCGGCAACGCCTCCGCCACCGCATCCCGGATCGCCGTCTCGCCCTCCAGCGACGCCTGCAGGAACGCACCCGGCGGCACCGGCGTGGCCCGGCCCGAGAACGTCGCGAGCGACGGCCGCAGCACGCAGGCGGGCTCGACTAGGCCGCGCGGGCCCAGCGCCCAGGCGATGCGCGCCACTCCGAGGCTGCCCGCCAGCTCCGCGAGGCGCTGCCGGTCGCGGGCGGTGATTGCCGCATCGGTGCGCAGCAGCAGGTCGGGGCCGTCATCGAGCAGGTTCACGATCGCCGACGCCTCGCGCCGCAGCCCGTCCAGGCTGCGCAGCACCGGCCGCAGCGCCTGCACCAGCGTGAACAGCGCCGGGTGCAGCACCGGGCAGACGGTCATGTCCACGATGTCGGTCGAGCGCCGGGCATGCAGCCCGATCTGAACGGCGCCGGACCGCTCGCGGCGGATTGCCAGGTCCATGCGGCGGCGCGCGGCCGGGGGTGTCCGCCGGAGCGCCGGCAACTCCTCCGCATAGCCGAGCCGGCGCACGGCATCGGCCACCAGCCCGCGCTTCCAGCCGGCATAGGCGGCGTCGGCCATGTGCTGCACGGAACAGCCGCCGCAGGGGCCGAAATGCGGGCATGGGGGAGTGGTGCGGTCGGGCGAGGGCTCGAGCACCGCCGTGTCGGCGGCCCAGGCCTGGCCGCGCCGGCTCAGCGGGCCCGGCTGGACCAGCTCGCCGGGCAACGTGCCAGCCAGGAACAGCGGCGTGCCGTCCGCCAGCGCCGCGACCCCGTCCCCGTCGGCACCAAGGGCACCGACAATCAGGGGGCCGGGGCGGCTCGCCTCCTCAGGCGCCGAAGGCGGAGAGGCCGGTCTGGGCGCGGCCAAGGATCAGCGCATGCACGTCGTGCGTGCCCTCATAGGTGTTGACCGCCTCGAGGTTCATGACGTGGCGGATGACGTGGTATTCGTCGGCAATGCCGTTGCCGCCGTGCATGTCGCGGGACACGCGGGCGATATCGAGCGCCTTGCCGCAGTTGTTGCGCTTCATCAGGCTGATCATCTCCGGCGCTGCCTGGCCCTCATCCATGAGGCGCCCGAGCCGCAGCGCGCCTTGCAGCCCGAGGGTGATCTCGGTCTGCATGTCGGCCAGCTTCTTCTGGATGAGCTGGGTTGCTGCGAGCGGGCGGCCGAACATCATCCGCTGCATGGTGTAGTCGCGGGCCGCATGCCAGCAGAACTCGGCCGCGCCCAGGGAGCCCCAGGCGATGCCGTAGCGGGCGTTGTTGAGGCAGGAGAACGGGCCGCGCAGGCCTTTCACGTTCAGCTCGTTGCCGGCCGGGACGAACACGTCCTGCATCATGATCATGCCGGTGGTGGAGGCCCGGAGCGAGAATTTGCCCTCGATCTTCGGCGCATCGAGACCCTTCATGCCGCGCTCGAGCACGTAGCCCTTGATGTCGCCGGCGTCGTTCTTGGCCCAGACCACGAACACGTCGGCCAGCGGCGAGTTGGTGATCCACGTCTTCGAGCCGGTTACCAGGAACCCGCCATCGACCGCGCGGGCGCGGGTGCGCATGCTGGCCGGGTCGGAGCCGGCGTCAGGCTCGGTCAAGCCGAAGCAGCCGACGAACTCGCCGGTGCGCAGCTTCGGCAGCACGCGATCCTTGAGCTCGTCCGAGCCGTAGGCCCAGATCGGGTACATCACCAGCGAGGATTGCACGCTGAAGGCGCTGCGATAGCCGCTATCGACCCGCTCCACCTCGCGGGCGATCAGGCCGTAGGCGACGTAGCCGACCCCGGCGCAGCCATGGCTGTCGAGCGTGGCGCCGAGAAAGCCCATCTCGCCCATCTCGTTCATGATCTCGCGGTCGAACGTCTCGTGGCGGTTGGCCATGAGCGCGCGCGGGAACAGCTTGTCCTGGCAGTAGGCGTGCGCCGCGTCGCGCATCGCCCGCTCATCCTCCGAAAGCTGGCCGTCGAGCAGCAGGGCGTCGTCCCACTGGAACGGGCCCATCTTTCGGGCCTTCGGGCCGGCAATCGATTCAGCGACCGCTTCCGGCGCCTGGACGGGCGAAACGACGTTCATGTTGACCTCCCGGGTGGCTCTTATTCGGCGTCGGCGGCCGGGTCCGGCATCCGAGCAGACCGCGAGCGTAGCAGCATGAACGCGGGTACGTCGTCGCCGAAGCCCATCACCGACGGGCCGAGGTCATCATCTCGGCGATAGTGCCGCCGCGGCTCGTCGCGCGCCCGCACCCGGTCGTCGAAGCGGGGGGCCCGGTCGTCGCGGGAGGCACGATCGTCGCGCGGCGCACGGAAATCGTCGCGCGGGGCGGCGCGGGTTTCCTCCTCGATCCGGCGCCGCCCGTCGCCGCGCCGGCGCGGCAGCGGTGCCTCGTCCAGCGCCGGCTGCGGCGCATCGACCGGCATGGGAGCCGCCGGCAGCGCCGTCACCTCGGCGGCGGCCGCCTTGCCGCGGCTTCGGCGCGGCTTGCGGATCGGCGCGTCGCCGTCCCGGGCGGCTTCACGCACCGGCAGCTTGGCCTTCTCCGGACCCGGCTTGGCGACCGGTTTGCCGGCCGGCTTGCCTCGGGCCCGGCCGCGGCCGCGGCGCTTTCCGTCGTCCTCGTTGAACGGCAGGATCTCCATGCCTTCGACCGCAAAGCGCGGGATCTCGGCGCCGACCAGCTTCTCGATCGCCTGCACGAAGCCGGCGTCGTCAGGGGTCGCGAGTGTGAAGGCGTGGCCGGTCAGCCCGGCCCGGCCGGTGCGGCCGATCCGGTGCACGTAGTCCTCGGCGTGGATCGGCACGTCGAAATTGAACACGTGGCTCAGCCCGCCGATGTCGATGCCGCGCGCGGCCACGTCGCTGCAGCACAGCAACTGCACCTCGTTGGCCTTGAACCGCGCCAATGTCGCGAACCGCTCCGGTTGGCTCATGTCGCCGTGCAGTTGGCCGACGCTGAAGCCGTGCCGCTTGAGCGACTTGTAAAGGATGTCCACGTCGCGCTTGCGGTTGCAGAAGATCAGCGCGTTCTGCACCGGCTCGGCCTTCAGCAGCCGGCGCAGCGCCTCGCGCTTGTCGAGGTCGTCCACCACGGTGAGCCCGGCGACGATCGTGGTCGCGACGCTCGCCGGGCGGCTGACGGTGATCTCCTTGGGGCTGGTCAGGAAGGCATCGGCCAGGCGGCGGATCTCCGGCGCCATGGTGGCGGAGAAGAACAGCGTTTGCCGGGTGCGCGGCAGGAAGCCGACGATCTTCTCGACATCCGGGATGAAGCCCATGTCCAGCATGCGGTCGGCTTCGTCGATCACCAGCAACGCCGTATCGGTCAGCAGCAGGCCGCCGCGCTCGAACAGGTCCATCAGCCGGCCCGGCGTCGCGATCAGCACGTCGACGCCCTTCATCAGCACGTCCTTCTGGTCGTTGAGGCTTTCGCCGCCGATCAGCAAAGCGTGGGTCAGCTTCAGATACTTGCCGTATTGGACGAAGTTCTCCGCGACCTGCAGCGCCAGTTCGCGGGTCGGCTCCAGGATCAAGCTGCGCGGCATGCGGGCGCGGGACCGGCTGCCGGACAGGATGTCGAGCATCGGCAGCACGAAGCCGGCGGTCTTGCCGGTTCCGGTCTGCGCGCAGCCGAGCACGTCGCGGCCCATCAGCACCGAGGGGATCGCCTGCGCCTGGATCGGCGTCGGCTGGCGGTAGCCCTTCTCGAGCAGGGCGCGCTGGATTTCCGGCGACAGGCCGAGGTCGGCAAACCCGTTCGGCTCTTCGACCGGCTCCGTCAGCGGCGCGGCGACCGCCGCCGGGGGCGTGTCGGCGTCCTCGTCCTCGGACGGGATCGGCGCATCGCTCGGCGCCGCTTCGGCGATTTCGAGCGAGTCGGCCGGGGCGTCGGGCGGCGCGGTGTCGGGCATGCTGTCGACCGCGTCACTTGGCATGATGTCTGGCACGGAGCCGGGCGCCCCGGTCGCGCCGGGGCCGATTTCTTCGGGTGCGGCCGGCTCAGCCGCCATCGGCTCGGAGCCGCCCCCTTGCGTGGAGTCCGGGGCCGCGTGCAGGGTCTCGTCCGCGGAGGCGGTGGAATGTTCGATCAAACGCAGGGTCTCGTTTCAGCGAGGGGTTCTCGGTGCGCCCGGCGTGTCGATGCCGGGCGGGCGCAGCACTGGGCCGGGCTCACAGCGCGCATATCGGGAAACGAACCGGGAAAGTCAACCATTTCGGCTCATCATGACCCTCTCGACATCAACCGGAGCGAGGCCGCCGGCCCGGCCCGGCCCTCGCCGGCCGGGAACTTCATTCGCGTGTCGGCGTCAGTGCGCCGATGATCGATGCGAGCATGGAGCCGGTTCCGGGCGCGAAGGCGCCGACCCAAGCCACCCAGCCGATCGAAGACTATGCCCTGATCGGCGACTGCCTCACCGGCGCCCTGGTCGGGCGCAACGGAAGTATCGATTGGCTCTGCCTGCCGCGGTTCGATAGTCCCGCCTGCTTCGCTGCCCTGCTCGGCGCGCCGGAGCACGGTCGCTTCCTCATCGCCCCGGTCGAACCTGGTCCGCCGGCCACCCGCAGCTACCGCGACGCCAGCCTGATCCTCGAGACGGTGTTCGAGACCGCAGCGGGTTCTGTCGCGGTCATCGACTTCATGGTGCCGGGCGCCGACAATTCCAGCGTCGTCCGCATCGTCGAAGGGCGCAGCGGGCGCGTCGACATGCGGCTCGAGCTTGTACTACGGTTCGATTACGGCATCACCGTCCCGTGGGTGACCCGGCGGCGCGGCGGCAATGGCATCATCGCCATCGCCGGGCCGGAGATGGTCGTGTTGCGCACCAATGTGCCGTTGCGCGGCGAGGACATGAAGACGGTCGGCGACTTCACGGTCGGTGCCGGCGAGCGGGTGCTGTTCACCCTCACGCATGGTCCGTCGCACCTGAAGCTGCCGCTGAGCCCCGACCCCGAAGACGCCCTGTTCGACACCGAGCAGTTTTGGTCAAAGTGGTCGAGCGAACTGAAGTACGACGGCCCGGCGCGGGAAACGGTGCTGCGATCGCTGGTCACGCTGAAAGGCCTGACCTACGCACCGACCGGCGGCATCGTCGCGGCTGCCACCACCTCGCTGCCGGAACAGGCGGGCGGCGTCCGCAACTGGGATTACCGGTTCTGCTGGCTGCGCGATGCGGTCATCACGCTGTTCGCGTTCATGGGCGCCGGCTTCGACTCCGAGGCGCAGTCCTGGGCGCAATGGCTGCACCGCAGCGTCGCCGGCAGCCCGGCGCAGCTGCAGATCATGTATGGCCTCGGCGGCGAGCGGCGGCTGGACGAGGTGGAGCTGCCCTGGCTGCCGGGCTATGGCGGCGCCAGCCCGGTGCGCACCGGCAACGCCGCCGCGGCGCAGCTGCAACTCGACGTCTACGGCGAGGTGATGGGCGCGCTGCATGCCGCCCGCGGCATTGGCCTGCTCGACGGCGAGGCGTGGTCGATGCAGCGCGGCATGCTCGAGCATCTCGAGACGGTATGGGACAAGCCGGACGAGGGCATGTGGGAAACGCGCGGCGGCCCGCGCCACTTCACGTTGAGCAAGGTCATGGCCTGGACGGCGTTCGACCGCGGCATCCAGGACATCGAGAAATACGGGTTCGAAGGCGACGTCGAGCGTTGGCGCGCGTTGCGCGACACCATTCACGAGCGGGTTTGCCGCGAAGGGTTCGACACGGAACTCAACAGCTTCACCCAGAGCTTCGGCAGCAAGGCGCTGGACGCCAGCCTGCTGCTGATCGCCAGCACCGGGTTCCTGCCCGCCGAGGACCCGCGCATGGTGGGCACCGTCGCCGCCATCGAGCGCGGCCTTATGCAGAACGGGTTCGTGCTGCGCTACCGTGCCGAGGACAAGACGGACGGCCTGCCGGACGGGGAGGGCGCATTCCTGGCATGCTCGTTCTGGCTGGCTTCGCTGATGCACATGCAAGGGCGGTGCGACGAAGCGCGGGCGCTGTTCGAGCGTCTGATCGGGTTATGCAACGACGTCGGCCTGCTCAGCGAGGAGTACGATCCGGTGGCCCGCCGCTTCCTCGGCAACTTTCCGCAGGCGTTCAGCCACGTGGCCCTGGTCAGCACGGCGATGCGGCTGGCCGGGCAGCACCCGATGATGCCCGGCGCCGAGGCGACCTGAGCCGCTTTACTGCAGCAGATTGCGGAAGTTGGAGTTCCGGCCGTCCAGCAGCCCGAGCGGCTGCAGCTCGAAGCGATCCTCGATCGTGCGCAGGATGGTGCCGAAATGGTACTGCGTGTGGTCCACGAAGCCCCGTCGCACGGTCGGACCGATGGCGATCAGCGGCACCCGGATGCCGGGGCCCCAGCGGTCGCGCACCGGCGGGGCGACGTGGTCCCAGAAGCCGCCATGCTCGTCGTAGGTGACGATGATCAGCATGTCGGCGTATTGCGGGCTCGCCTGCAGCTTGGCGACGAGGTCGGCCAAGTGCTCGTCCCCGTCGGTGATGTTGGCATAGCCGGGGTGCAGGTTGAGCTCGCCGATCGGCTTATAGAACACCACCGGCGGCAGCGTGCCTGAGGCGATCGCGGCGTAGAGGTCCTTGAGGTCCTTAAGGTGCTTTTTCTGCCCGTCCGTGCCCGGTGCGAGGTCGCGGAAGAACGCGAGCGGCTGGTGGTGGAACTGGAACAGCGGATCGGGCTTGCCGGCCATGGCATTGTCGTAGCCGCCCGAAAACCACGCCCAGTCCAGCCCGGCGGCGTCCAACCGGTCGCCGATATGCGGCATGTCCTGCGGCGGCACCAGCAGGCTCTGATCGGTGTCGGAGGGCGCGTGCAGGTAGACCGACCGGCTGGTGTTGATCGCGAACCCGTCGGGCGACACCTGGCCGTCGCGCAGCATGTGACCTTGATCGTCCACCTTGGCGACGAGCTTTTCCGGGGCGTTCGGCCATTGGAACGCCTGGGCGCAGACCAGGAAGGAGTGGTTGAGGAACGAGCCGCCGAACGCAGAATGGAACATGTTGTCGCCCAGCGTGTACTCGCGGGCGAGCTTCCAGTGCTCCGAGTTGGACAGGTCGTAGTACCCCATCACCAAGCCGCCGGCGTCGGACAGGGCTGCGAACCGGTCCATCCGGCCGCCGTGGATCTGGTCCTGCTCCTGGTAGAAGCGGTGGATCAGGTCGCCGGTGGCGACGTTGGCCGGCACGCTCTGGTCGATGCGGAACGGGCCGTTGGGGATCTCGGCGGGGAAGCGCATGTCCACCGCGGCCGGGCGCATGTTGGTGTTCTTGACTGGGGGCAGCATAGCGTAGGCGTTGCCGTTCGGTCCGGTCTGGACCGCATGCGGGCCCGCCTCCTTCAGCCCGTTGGCGCCCGGGAAGGTGCCGAACATGTTGTCGAAGCTGCGGTTCTCCTCGAAGATGACGACGATATGGCCGATCCGGCGCAACGGGTCCTCGGGTTCGAGCCGCGGCGTGCGGGGGGCGAGGTCCTGCGCGCCGGGGGGCGGGATGGCCGTCGAGGGCAGGGCGGGCGAAATTTGGGCGGGCGAAGTCTGGGCCGTCGAGGTCTGGCCGAGCGCGGTCTGGGCGAGTGCGGTCGTCGCCAGCAGGACGGGCAGCAGGCAGGAGGCGGCGAAGCGCATGCGGCAATGGTTCCGTGACAAGGGTCGGGCAACGGCACGCTATGGTGCGCTGCTGTTCCTGGTCAATATCGGCATCGTGACGACTGGTCCGGCATGCGCGACCAGCGTCGCCGACGTGCTGGCCGCCCAGGCGGCGCTGACCGTGCCGCCGGGCATGAGCGATACCGAATGGCGGGCCTGGCGGGCGAAGCACGAAGCCGAACTGCAACGGGCGCATGCCGTGCTCATGCTGGCGCACGCGGTCGAGGAAACGGTGATCTCCACGCAACAAGCCGCGTTCGCCCGCACGGGCGCCACCTTCATCTGCAACTACGACGAAGAAACCCGCCCGGATTTCGCCGCGCTCGTCGATCGCTTCGTCGCCGACGGCGCCAAGGCGCACCGGCTCGGCGACAGCCGAGGCACGGCCGCGCCTGTTGCAGACCGACGTCACCGAAATGCTGCCGATCGCCCTGCTGTCGTTCTATCGCTGCCCGGCGCCGGGCTGAGCGGCTCGGAAAGCGGTCGGGCGAGCTACCCTTCGCTGGCGAGGGAGGTCTTCTGTTCCTCCTCGGTCTCGATCTCTTTCCGCGCCTGGTCCCAGAACATCAAATCGCCGCCCTCGGGCCGACCGGCCTGTTCCCACAGGTAGTAGGCGCGAACGCGGATCGGCTCCAGAATGTCGTTCTTCGGCACGGCCGCCCTCCAATACGTGTCCATCGCTAAAAGCGCTCCGTGGCGTGAGGGGTTGCGTCGACGGCACTCAAGCCTGGTCCCACCCGATCTCCTGCAGGATCACGTCGGTATGTTCGCCGGGAGCCGGCAAATCGTGACGCTGCGCCAAACGCTGGCCGTCGAACGATAACGGCAACGCCGGCAGCCGCACCGTGCGTCCGTCCGGCAAGGTGAGCGGCATCAGCCCGCCCGAGGCGTTCAGATGCGGGTCGTCGAACAGGTCCCCGGGCTTGGCGATCGGCGCGAACGGCAGGCCCAGCTCCTCGCAGCGCGCCATCAGCGCCGCCTGGTCATAGCGCCCGAGCGCCGCGGCGACGACGGGGATGGTGCGGTCGCGCGCCGCGCGCCGCTGCTGCTGGTTGCGCAGGGCGGGATCGGCGGCCAGCCCCTCGAGCCCGAAGCTCTGGCAGAACAGCCGCCACTGCGTGTCGGTCACCACGCCGACGAACACCTGGCCGCCGTCGAGTGTATCGAAAATGTCGTAGATCGGCCAGGCCGGGCGGCGGACGCCCATCGGCGGCGGCGCTTCGCCGCTGATGAACGGCCTGCGCCATGTGCTGCGCCACCAGCATCGCGTTGGTCTCGAACAGCCCGGACTGCACATGCTTGCCGACGCCCGGTCCGGTGCCGCTCCTCGCACCGCCGCCAGGATGCCGAGCGCGGCGAAGGTGCCGCCCAGGATGTCGTTGACGCTCGACCCGGCGCGCATCGGCCTGCCCGGCAGCCCGGTCATGTAGGCGAGGCCGCCCATCATCTGCACCACCTCGTCCAGCGCGACGCGGTGGTCGTAGGGGCCGGGCAGGAAGCCCTTGCAGCTGCAATAGATCAGCCGCGGGTTGTCGGCGCGCAGCGCCTCGTAGGACAGGCCCAGCTTGTCGAGCGCGCCGGGCCGGAAGTTCTCGATCAGCACGTCGGCTCTGGGCGAGCAGTCGCCTGGCCATCGCCAAGCCCGTCGGCCGATTTCAGGTCCAGCGCCAGGCTGCGCTTGTTGCGGTTCAGCATGGCGAAGAAGCCGGTGCCGGCGCCTTGCAGCCGGCGCGTGTTGTCGCCGGCCGGCTTGTCGCCATCGGCCGCCGGCTCGACCTTGATCACGTCCGCGCCCGAGATCGGCCAGCGCCAGGCCGCAGGTCGGGCCCATGACCATGTGGGCGAACTCGACGACCCGCAGGCCGGCGAGCGGCGCTTGGCCTCGATCGCGGCGCATCCTGCGCGCCGCCTTGAACGTGCGCGGGATGCCGGCCCGCGCCACGCCGCCATGCCGCGGCTCGTCCGGCAAGCCCTCGGCGCAGGATCGCCGCGCGGCCAGCAGTCGGTCGAGGTCGATCCCGGTCTCGAATGCCCATGCTCTCCAGCATGAACACCAGGTCCTCGGTGACGATGTTGCCGCGCGCGCCCGGCGCGAACGGGCAGCCGCCGAGCCCGGCCAGCGCGGCGTCGAAGCTGCGGATCCCTTCCTCCAGCCCGGCCAGCGCGTTGGCGAGGCCGAGCCCCATCGTGTCGTGCAGGTGCAAGCCCTCGAGCCGGTCGCCGACCTCGGCCCGCACCGCGCGCACCACGCTCGCGGATCTGCGCCGGATGGCGCGTAGCCGACCGTGTCGGCCAGCGCGACCAGGTCGCGCGCCGGCCTCGGCCAGCCCGGCCGCCACCTCGACCACCCGCGCGCTCCGGCACCACCCCGTCGATCGAGCAGCCGAACGCCGTGCTGCAGCGCCCCCTCCACCTCGAGCGCGGCGCCGCTGCTCGCGCACCCAGGCCACGATGCGCGCCGACCTCGGCCACCGCCTCGGCGGTGGTGCGGTTGGTGTTGGCCCGGCTATGCCCCTCGCTGACCGAGACCGGCACGCTGATCCGCCGCGCCCCCGCCTCGGCCGCCAGCTGCGCGCCCTTCAGGTTCGGCGCCAGGCGACGATCACGCAGGGCAGGTCACGCACCGCCCGCACCACCTCGCCGGTGTCGGCCATCTGCGGGATCAGCTGGGCCGGCACGAAGCTGCCGACCTCGATCTCCGGCACGCCCGCCGCCGCGATCGCCTCGATCCAGCGGATCTTCATCGCGGTCGCCATCCGCGCTTGGCCATCTGCAGCCCGTCGCGCGGCCCGACTTCGCAAACCGTCACGCGCTCGCCCATGCTATCCTCCCTCGATGGCCAGGGTGCGTACCGCTGCCGTCCAGCGTGCAACCCTGCGGAGCGAGTAGCGTCCCCGTGCCGCCTTGCTACTACAGACAACGCCTGACCGTCTATGGTCGACCGAAACCATGCAAGGTCACAACGATGCGCCTCGTCTGCGCTTCCTCGCAGGCCTGCCCCGTGCCTGCTGCTGGCCGGCGCTGCGCGGCGCAGCCGGGCCCGGCCGGCCCGCCCGTCGGTCGGCGTGGCGCAGGTCCAGCGCAGCCGGTGATCGAGACCAGCGAGTTCGTCGGCCGCATCCAGGCGGTCAACCGCGTCGACCTCGTCGCCCGCGTGACCGCCTTCCTGGAGCAGCGCGCTGTTCACCGAAGGCGCCGAGGTCAAGGCCGGCGACATGCTGTACCGGCTCGAGCGCGGCCCGTTCGAGGCGCAGGTCGCCGCCCAGGCGGCCGCCGTGGCGCAGGCCGACGCGGTGCTGCAGAACAACCATCTGACCCTCAACCGGCGCCGAGCAGCTGCTCAACACGCCGGCCGGGCAGCGCAGCAGCGTCGACGACGCGCAGGCCGCGCAGCGCAGCCAGGCGGCCCAGCTCGCCGCCGCCCAGGCCCAGCTGCGCCAGGCGCAGATCAACCTCGACTACACCGAGATCAAGGCGCCGATCGACGGCAAGATCAGCCGCACCACCGTCACCGAGGGCAACGTCGTCGACGCCCAGCACCGGCACGCTGGCCACCATCGTCAGCCAGGACCCGATGTATGTGCTGTTCCCGGTCTCGGTCCGCGCCGCGCTCGACCTGCGCGACCGCTACGCCGACAAGGGCGGCTTCGGCGCCGTCAAGATCAAGCTGCGCCTGCCGAACGGCAAGCTCTACGACCAGGACGGGCCAGCTCGACTACGTCGACCCCATCGTCGCGCCGAACACCGACACGCTCACCTTCCGCGCGCGCATCCCCAACCCGCTCCGCCCCGGCGCCAAAAGCGGCGACCCCGGCGCGCGCGAGCTGAGCGACGGCGAGTTCGTCACCGTCCTGCTCCAGGGCGTCGAGCCGATCCAGGCGCTCGGCATCCCGCGCGCCGCGATCCTGTCCGACCAGCAGGGCAACTACGTCTGGGTGGTCGGCGACGGCAACAAGGCCGAGCAGCGCCGGGTCCAGCTCGGCCAGAGCACGCCGGAGACGGCGGTGATCGCCGTCGGGCCTCAAGGAAGGCGAGACCGTGGTCGTGGACGGCGTGCAGCGCGTGCGGCCCGGCATCGTCGTCGCGCCCGGCGCCGGCCACGCCGCCGCCCGCGATGCCGCCGCAGGCGCCGCGGAACTAGAGCGATGATCTCCGCCGTCTTCGTCGACCGCCCGCGGCTGGCGATCGTCATCGCCATCGTCATGACCATCGCCGGCGCGCTGGCGATGCTGCGCATCCCGGTGGCGCAGTTCCCGGACATCGTGCCGCCGCAGGTCCAGGTCACGACCCGCTACCCCGGCGCCTCCGCCGCCGTGGTCGAAGCGACCGTCGCGCAGCCGCTGGAGGCGCAGGTCAACGGCGCCGACCAGATGATCTACATGAAGTCGAACTCGGCCAATGACGGCAGCTACAGCCTGACCGTCTCGTTCGAGCTCGGCACCAACCCCGACATCAACACCGTCAACGTCAACAACCGGGTGCAGGCCGCGCTGTCGCGCCTGCCGGCCGAGGTGCAGCGCCAGGGCGTGACGGTGCAGAAGCGCTCCTCCGCCATCCTGGAGTTCCTCGCCTTCTCCAGCGAGGGCGCCAAGCAGGACCCGCTGTTCATCTCCAACTACGTCACCATCAACGTGCTCGACCGCTGTCGCCGCGTGCCGCGGCGTCGGCCAGGCGTCGCTGTTCGGCGCGCTCGACTACTCGATGCGGATCTGGTTCGACACCAACCGGCTGATCAGCCTCAACCTCGCGCCCAGCGACATCATCACCGCGATCCAGCAGCAGAACGTGCAGGCGCCGGTCGGCCGCGTCGGCGCGCGCCCGACCAGCGACGACACCCAGTTCCAGATCAACCTGCAGACCAAGGGCCGGCTGACCACCGCCGAGGAGTTCGGCGACATCGTCGTGCGCGCCAACCCGGACGGCTCGGTGCTGCGCGTGCGCGACGTCGCGCGGGTCGAGCTCGGCGCCGCCACCCAGGACAGCGAGAGCCGGCTGAACGGCAACCCGGCGGTCACCATCGGCATCTACCTCGCCCCCGGCGCCAACGCCGTGCAGACCAGCGCCGCGCGTGCAGAAGGCGCTCGACGAGCTCGGCACCCGCTTCCCGCCGGGCCTCAAGTCGACGGTCTTCTACAACAGCTCCGACCTTCGTCAGCCGACACCATCAGCGAGGTGATCAGACGCTGGGCGAGGCCTTCGTGCTGGTCGTGATCGTCGTGTTCCTCTTCCTCGGCAGCCTCCGCGCCACCCTCATCCCGACCATCGCCGTGCCGGTCAGCCTGATCGGCACCTTCGCCGTGCTGCTGGCGCTCGGCTACTCGGCCAACACCGTCTCGCTGCTGGCGCATGGTGCTGGCGATCGGCATCGTGGTCGACGACGCGATCGTCGTGGTCGAGAACGTCGAGCGCGTGATGGAGGAGGAGCCGGAGCTCACGCCCGCACGAGGCCACCAAGAAGGCGATGGGGCAGATCACCGCGCCGATCATCGCCATCACCCTCGTGCTGCTGTCGGTGTTCGTGCCGATCGGCTTCATCCCCGGCATCTCCGGCACGCTGTTCCGCCAGTTCGCGGTGACGATCTCGGTCGCGATGCTGATCTCGGCGATCAACGCGCTGACCCTCTCGCCCGCGCTGTGCGCGGTGTTCCTGCGCCACACCGGGCCGCAAGCGCGGCATCATGGGCCGCATCAGGCGCGGCATCGACCGCGTGCGCGACGGCTATGCCGCGATCGTCGGCCCGGCTGGTGCGGCGTCGCGCATGCTCGCCGTCGTGCTGGTCGCTGGCGCTGTCGGCGGCGGCATCTTCGGCCTCGGCCTGCGCACGCCCACCGGGTTCCTGCCCGAGGAGGACCAGGGCGCCTTCTTCGTCGCGGTGCAGCTGCCGGACGGCGCCAGCGTCACCCGCACCCGCGACGTGGTGCAGCGGGTCGAGGACGATCGCCAAGCGGCATCCCGCAGATCCAGAACGTGCTCGTCGATCGTCGGCTTCTCGCTGCTCGACGGCGGCAACCAGTCCAACGCCGCCTTCATGGTCATGCGGATGAAGCCGTTCGACGACCGCCCGGCGCCGGCCGACAAGGTGCAGGCGCTCATCGGCCGCATGTTCGGCGGCGCTGCAGCAGATCCGCTCGGCGGTGATCTTCCCGTTCAACCTGCCGCCGATCATCGGCCTGTCCACCGGCGGCGGCTTCGAATACCAGCTGCAGAACCTCGAGGGCCGCGACCCGGCCGAGATGGGCGGCGTGCTGAACGGCCTGCTCGCCGCGGCCAACCAGGACCCGAAGCTCGCCCGCGTGTTCAGCACCTTCAGCCCGACCACGCCGTCGCATCTTCCTCGACATCGACCGCGAGAAGGCGCAGGCGCTCGGCCTGTCGATCAGCGACGTGTTCACCGCGCTGCAGGCGACGCTGGGCGGCATCTACGTCAACGACTTCAACCTGTTCGGCCGCACCTGGCAGGTGAACATCCAGGGCGAGGCGGCCGACCGCACCGACATCCCGGCGATCTGGCGCATCTACGTCCGCAACCAGCACCGGGCACGATGGTGCCGCTGCGCAGCATCGCCGACGCCCGCATCGTGCTCGGGCCGCAGACCATCAGCCGCTACAACAACTACCGCTCCATCACCGTCAACGGCTCGCCCAAGCCCGGCGTCTCGTCGGGCGACGCGCTGGCCGCGATGGCGGCGGTCAGCAAGCACCACGCTGCCGCCGGGCTACTCGTTCGAATGGACCGGCACCGCCTATCAGGAGGTCGCGGCGTCGGGGCAGACCGGCTACATCCTCGCGCTCGCCGTGCTGTTCGCCTACCTGTTCCTGGTCGCGCTGTATGAAAGCTGGGTCATCCCGATCCCGGTGCTGCTGTCGGTCACGGTCGGCGTGCTGGGCTCGTTCATCGGCATGCTGGTCGGCCGGGCTGTCGCTCGACCTCTATGCGCAGATCGGGCTCGTCGTGCTGATCGCGCTGGCGGCCAAGAACGGCATCCTGATCGTCGAGTTCGCCAAGGACCAGCGCGAGCAAGGCAAGTCGCATCCGCGAGGCGGCGCGGCTCGGCGCGCGACCCGGTTCCGCGCGGTGATGATGACCTCGATCGCCTTCATCCTCGGCCTGGTGCCGCTGGTGACCGCGAACGGCGCCGCCAGATCAGCCGCCGCGCCGTCGGCACGCCGGTGTTCGCCGGCATGATCGCGGCCAGCTCGATCGGCATCTTCCTGATCCCGATGCTGTATGTCGAGTTCCAGACCATGCGCGAGCGGGCGAAGGCCCGGTTCGGCGGCAAGCCGGTGCCGCGACCCGCGGCTGACGCACGCCGCTGCGTCGCTTGCGCGCCTCGGCGTGCCCGGCTCGCATTCCTTGCCCGGCGCCCGCTGCACATCCTGCGTCAACGCCGCAAATGACCATCGAGGAGACACGCCCATGACCAAGTTCGGTGTCGCCCAGCCTGTCCGCCGCGTCGAGGACCCCCGCCTGCTGCTCGGCCACGGCCGCTACACCGACGACATCGCGCTCGCCGATGAGGCCCATCGGCGTCGTGCTGCGCAGCCCGCATGCTGCGGCCAGGATCCCGTCGATCGACACCGAGGCGGCAAAGCGCGCTGCCCGGCGTGCTCGGCGTCTACACCGGCGCCGACCTCGAGGCCGATGGCATCGGCGGAACCCTGCGCCATCCCGCTGAAGAACCGCGACGGCACGACCGCGCGCCGACGTGCCGCACCCCGTGCTGGCGGTAGGCGCCGTCCGCCACGTCGGCGACCCGGTCGCGTTCATCGTCGCCGAAACCCACCAGGCCGCGCGGGACGCCGCCGAGGCGATCACCATCGACTACGACATCCTGCCGAGCGTGCACCGACCTCGCCACCGCCATGGAACCGGGCCAGCCGCAGGTCTGGCCGAACGTGCCAGAAGCAATATCTGCTTCGACTGGGAGACCGGCGACAAGGCGCGCGACCGACGAGCTGTTCGCCCAGGCCGCAGCACGTGACCCGGCTGACGGTCGTCAACAACCGCATCGTGGTGAACTCGATGGAGGCCCGCGCCGCGATCGCCGACTACGACGCCGGGTCGCACCGCTGGACGCTGACCACCAACACCCAGGGCGGCTGGGGCATCAAGGACATGCTGGCCGAGGTCGTGTTCAAGGTGCCGGCCGAGAGTTTTCGCGTCGTCACCCCGGACGTGGGCGGCGGCTTCGGCATGAAGCTGTTCCTCTATGCCGAGCACGCCATGGTCTGCTACGCCGCCCGCAAGCTGGGCCGCGCCGGTGAAATGGACCAGCGAGCGCTCCGAGGCCTTCCTGTCCGACACGCATGGCCGCGACAACATCACCCAGGGCGAGATCGCGCTCGACAAGGACGGCACCTTCCTGGCGATGCGCACCCGCAACGTCGCCAACATGGGCGCCTATCTCAGCAACTACGCCCCGTTCATCCCGACCGGCGCCGGCACCAAGGTGCTGGCCAGCGTCTATGGCTTCCAGGCGATCCACGCCAACGTGCTCGGCGTGTTCACCAACACCGTCGCCGGTGGACGCCTACCGCGGCGCCGGGCGGCCGGAGAGCAACTACCTGGTCGAGCGGCTGATCGACGCGGCCGCCGCGCGAGATCGGCATCGACCGCATCGAGCTTCCGCAAGCAAGAACATGGTGCAGCCCGTCCGCGATGCCGTACCGCACCGCGATGAACCAGACCTACGACAGCGGCGATTTCGAGCGCGTGCTGGACGCGGCCCTCGCCGAAGATGGACTGGGCCGGCTTCGAGACGCGCCGCGCCGCAGAGCGAGCGCCAGCGGCAAGAAGCGCGGCATCGGCATGGCCTACTACCTCGAGGCGACCGGCGGCGCCGACAGCGAGCGCGCCGAGATCCGCTTCGCCGATGACGGGTTCGTGGACGTCTACGTCGGCACCCAGAGCACCGGGCAGGGCCACGAGACCGCCTATGTGCAGCTCACCGCCGACCAGCTCGGCATCGACGGCGACAAGATCCGGATCCGGCAGGGCGACACCGACGCCATCCCGACCGGCGGCGGCACCGGCGGCGCCCGCAGCCTGTATTCCGAGGGCCAGGCCATCCTCGTCACCGCGGCGAGCGTGATCGAGAAGGGCAAGCAGGCGGCGTCCGAGGCGCTGGAGGCGGCGGTCGCCGACATCGTGTTCGAGGACGGCCGTTCAGCATCGCCGGCACCGACCGCGGCATGGACATCCTGGAGCTCGCCGCGCACCAGCGCGGCCGCGGCGAGGGCGCGACGCAGCTCGACGCGGCCGAGATCGCGGCGATCGGCGTGCACACCTTCCCGAACGGCTGCCACATGGCCGAGGTCGAGGTCGACCCCGACACCGGCTCGATCGACGTGCTGCGCTACATCGTCTGCGACGACGTGGGCAAGGCGGTGAACCCGATGATCGTGCGCGGCCAGGTGCATGGCGGCGTGGCGCAGGGCGTTCGGCCAGGCCGTCATGGAGCGGACCGCCTACGACCCGGCATCCGGCCAGCTCCTGTCCGGCAGCCTGATGGACTACGCCCTGCCGCGCGCCGTCGGACCTGCCGGACATCGAGGTCGACCTGATCGAGGTGCCTTGCGCCAGCAACCCGCTGGGCGTGAAGGGCGCCGGCGAGGCGGGTGCGGTCGGCAGCCCGCCGGCGGTGATCAACGCGCTGGTGGACGCGCTGAACGGCACGCCGATCGACATGCCGGCGACGCCCGAGCGGGTGTGGCAGTCGCTGCAGGCGGCCTGATGCCCGACAGCACGCCGCCGGCCCTTCCGGCGGCCCGGCTCCGGGACCGGTATCGCGACGCGATGCCGGCTTCGGCCGCCTGGAGTCCGGTGGTGGACGTGATGCTGCAGCACCGGTCGGTGCGCGCCTATCGGGCCGATCCGCTGCCCGACGGCACCTTGGAGGCGCTGGTTGCGGCGGCGCAATCCGCCGCTACCTCGAGCAACCTGCAAACCTGGAGCGTCGTCGCCGTCGAGGATGCCGGCCGCAAGGAGCGGCTGTCCGTCATTGCCGGCGGGCAGCGGCATATCCGCCAGGCGCCGCTGTTCCTGGTCTGGCTCGCCGATCTGTCGCGGGCGGCGCGGATCGGCGAGGCGGCCGGGCAGGCGATGGAAGCGCTGCCGTTCCTCGAGCCGTTCCTGGTCGCGGTGGTCGATGCGGCGCTCGCGGCACAGAATGCGACCGTTGCGGCGGAGTCGCTCGGCCTCGGCACCGTCTACATCGGCGCCATGCGCAACGACCCCGAAGCCGTGGCGCGGGAGCTCGCGCTGCCGCCCGGCGTCATGGCGGTGTTCGGCCTTTGCGTCGGCTTCGTCGATCCGGACGCTCCGGTGGCCGCCGTCAAGCCGCGCTTGCCGCAGGGGGCGGTGCTGCATCGCGAGACCTACGCCGCGGCCGCGGAAACGGCGGCGCTGAGCGGCTATGACGCACACCCTGCGGGCGTTCCAGTCGGAGCAAGGCATGGCGCCGCAGGGCTGGACCGAGTTGATCCGCGGACGTCTCGGGGCGGTGAAGTCGTTGAACGGACGCGATCGGCTGCGCCAGGCGGTCGAGGCGCTCGGGTTCGGGCTGAAATAACGGAAAAGCGCCGGCGGCGAGCGATCGATGCGATGCCGTTATCGATGCCTTTACTAATCCGATCATATAATGACACACAGGATCGGACGCTACGTGCTGAAATCCGGTCGCGTTCATAGCGGAAGCGTACCGCCCACCGAGGCGCGGCGAGGATTGCAGATGTCGTCATATTCAATCATGGAAGAAGACGACCGGCCAAACGTTTCGCTGCATGAGCCGGCGCTCGAGCGTGAACTGCGCCAGGCCTTGGACGCAGGGACGTTCCGCATCCACTGGCAACCGATCGTCGCCTGCTCGTCGGGCGAACTGCGCGGCTTCGAGGCCTTGCTGCGCTGGACCCGCCCCGGACACGGCGAGGTGCCGCCGGCGGTGTTCGTGCCGTTGCTGGAAAAGCTGGGCTTGTTCCGCAAGCTCGACAAATGGGTGCTGCGCCAAGCCTGCGACGCCGCGGCCCGCTGGCCGGCGCATCTGCGCGCTGCCATCAACGTGTCGGCGTGCTGGTTCGACGGATCCGGGCTGACGGCGACGATCGCGGCGGCGCTGGAGGAAAGCAAGATCGACCCGAGCCGCCTCGAGTTCGAGGTGTCCGAGGCGGTCGTCATCGCCAGCAAGAATGCCGCGGCCGCCGAACTCGCCCGCATCAAGTCGCTGGGCGTGCGCATCTCGCTGGACGATTTCGGCACCGGCTACGCGTCGCTCGGCTACCTGCAGGAGATGCCGTTCGACAAGCTGAAGCTTGACCAGTCCTTCGTCCGCCGCCTCGGCGAGTGCCGCCGGACGGAGGCGATTGTCCGCGCCGTGCTGCAACTCGGCGCCGGGCTTGGCATGACGGTCTGCGCGGAAGGCGTGGAGCGACCGGATCAGCTCTCGATCCTGCAAGCCTATGGTTGCGACGAGGTCCAGGGTTACCTGATCGGCTATCCTGAGCGGGCATTGCCAGACCTGCTGGACTTCTATGACCGGCTGGATGAAAGCCTGATGTTCATGGCGCCGGCCGCCTGGCAAAGCGCTTCGGCGCTTTGAGCGGCGGCAGCCTTCAGATCTTGCGCTGCCGGGTGATCGTCTGCAGCAAGCCGAACAGTTCGGAATAGGCGACCTCGAGCTTCTCGGCCGCCGACTTCAGCTCCGGGTAGTCGAAGAACCGCTCGGACTCCAGCCGGCTCACCACCTCACGCAACCCCGAGCTGCTGAGTTCCTTGTAGGCGTGCAGCGCCTGCCGGCCAGCGAGGTCGTTCAACCTCGCGAACGATGTGAACTCCAGTCCCGCCTCGGTGCCGCGCTGCCAGCGGCAAAGGGCATTGAACATTCCGCCACTGCGCAGCTCGACGACGATCTCGGCCGGAAATTTCGTCAGGCCCTCGGTGCTCACCCGCAGGCCGGTGGGCGAGGTGTCCAGCACGAGGCAATCGACGACGCCGTTGCCGATGTGCAGCTTGGCGGTCTTGAGGACCGGTTGACGCGAACCGGCCCGTTTGTCGGTTGCGTCGGACATCGACGGCCTTTCGGTTTCTGTTGCCAGGGCAAACCCGTCGCGCAGCCGCGCCGGGATCACGGCGAACGTAGCTGGCCCGCCCGCCCGATGTCCATGGCTGGGCCAAGACCGCGCATCATGACCCCGCCGTAAGAGCGGCGGCCGCCGCCCCGTGGCGCCGCATCAGCCCAGCCACGTCGAGCCCAGGCACCGCGCCGCCTTCAACGACCCAGCGCCCCCCGACCATGACCCGGTCGGCCCGGCTGGCACCGCACAGCACCAGCGCCGCAAGGGGATCGCCGGCGCCCGAGAAGCGCAGCTCGTCGAGCCGGAAGAGCGCGAAGTCGGCCGCCGCACCGACCTCGATGCGCCCGAGCTCCGGCCGTCCGAGGCAGTCGGCCGAGCCCTCGGTCGCCCAGCGCAGGGCGTCGCGGTGGCTGACCGCCTCGATCCCGTTCGTGCCGCGCTGCAGCAGGAACGCGGCCCGGACCTCCTGCATGAGGTTCGAGCCGTCGTTCGACGCCGACCCGTCGACGCCGAGCCCGACCGCCACGCCGGCCCGTTCCAGCGCGCACACCGGACATGTGCCCGACGCCAGCAGCTGGTTGCTGCAGGGGCAATGGGTCACGCCGACCCGGGCGCGGCCCAACCGGGCGATCTCGTCCGCCGAGAAATGGATGCCGTGGGCAAGCCAGGTGCCGGGCCGCAGCCAGCCGCACGCGTCGAGGTAGTCGAGCGGCGAGCAGCCGAACCGCGCCTGGCAGAACGCCGCCTCGTCCGCGGTCTCGGCCAAGTGTGTATGCAGGCGTACGCCCCGCCGTTCCGCCAAAGCGGCGCTGTCACGCATCAACCGTGTCGTCACCGAGAACGGCGAGCAGGGTGCCAACGCGATCTGCAGCATGGCGTGCGGCGCCGGGTCGTGCAGCCGGTCGATAACGCCCTCGCTGTCGGCGAGGATGGTGTCGGCATCCTGCACCACGCTGTCGGGCGGCAACCCGCCATCGCGCTGCGACAAGTCCATCGAGCCGCGGGTCAGCACGGCCCGGATGCCGAGCCGCCGGGCGGCGGCGGCCTCGATGCCGACCGCATCCTCGAGCCCGGCGGGAAACACGTAGTGATGGTCGGTGGTGGTGGTGCAGCCAGACAGCAGCAGCTCGGCCAAGGCGAGGGTCGCCGCGGCCTCCAACGCCTCGGGCGTCAGCCGCGCCCAGACCGGGTACAGCGCCCCCAGCCAGCCGAACAGGGTCCGGTCCATCGCTGACGGATGGCAGCGGGTGAGGGTCTGAAAGAAATGATGGTGCGTGTTCACGAGGCCGGGCAGCACCACGTGGCTCGATGCGTCGAACGGGGTGGCCGGCCGAGCCGGAGCGCCGCCGGCCGGCACCAGCTCGGTGATGCGGCCGGCCTCGACAACCACGCCCCCCGGCGCGTCGGCCAGGATAGCGAGTGGGTTGCGCAGCCAGAGCCGGGGTGGAGCGTCCATCATCGCCGCATGCCATGACGCCGGCGGCGGCCTGACAAGTCAATTCGTGCTTCGGCCACTTCCCTTCCGCCGCACCCGTCCCGCAAGATGCGGCGCCGGCGGTGGCCGGCCTTGCCTCGAGGAGCGTCCGTGCCGCCGATCTACCATGTCGCGAACGCCAGCGGGCACGGGTTGGTCAGGCGCGGGGCGGGTCCCTGAGCCGCGCATGGACCTCATCCACATCGAACGCGTCGTCGCCCCCGCTTGCCGGGCCGAGCTGCCCGCCCTCGGCGAAGGCGCCGCCTTCCTTGCCGGCGGCACCTGGCTGTTTTCCGAGCCGCAACCCGGCCTGCGCACGCTGATCGATCTGCAGGCGCTGGGCTGGCCGGCCCTGGAGCCGTCCGCGTCCGGACTGCGCATCGGCGCCACCTGCACCATCGCCGAGCTGGCGGCGTTCGAGGCGCCGGGCGCCTGGCGCGCCGCCGCGGCGCTCGCCGGCTGCTGCAACGCGTTGCTCGGCTCGTTCAAGATCTGGAACACCGCGACCGTCGGCGGCAATGTGTGCCTCGCCTTGCCCGCAGCACCCATGCTGGCGCTCACGGTGGCGCTCGACGGCGTCGCCCGGATTTGGCCGGCGGACGGGTCGGAGCGGTCGGTGCCGATGGCCGGCTTCGCGACCGGGGCGCAGCGAACGGTGCTCCGGCCCGGCGAGGTGCTGCGCGCCATCGACCTGCCGGAGCCGGCGTTGCGGCGGCGCGTGGCGCTGCGGCAGGCGTCGCTGACCGCCTATGGGCGCTCGGCGGCGCTGCTGCTCGCGACGCTCGACGCCGATGGCGGCTTTGCGCTGACGGTCACCGGCAGCACGATCCGGCCGGTGCACGCATCCTGGCCGTCGCCGCCGTCGCCCGGCCGGCTCGACCACCACGTGGCCGGGTTGCCCGCCGAGCTGTGGCTCGACGACGTGCACGGCGCCCCGGATTGGCGCCGGCACATGACCCGGCGGCTGGCGGCCGAGCTGCTGCAGGAATTGGCGTCGTGATCCTGCACGTGGACGGCGTCGCCGTCGAAGCGGCGCCGGCGCCGGGCCAGTGCCTGCGCACGCTGCTGCGCGAGCTCGGCCGGTTCGGCGTGAAGAAGGGCTGCGACACCGGCGATTGCGGCGCCTGCACCGTGCTGCTGGACGGGACGGCGGTGCATAGCTGCGTGGTGCCGGCCTGGCGCGCCGAAGGCCGCCGGGTCACCACCGTCGAGGGGCTGGGAACGGCCGACGCGCTCCATCCGATGCAGCGGCAGTTCGCCGACGCGCAGGGGTTCCAGTGCGGCTTCTGCACCGGCGGCATGATCGTCACCGCTTCCGCGCTGACGCAGGCGCAGCGCGCCGACCTGAAGCGGGCGATGAAGGGCAATCTGTGCCGCTGCACCGGCTACCGCGCGATCGCCGACGCCATCGGCGGCGTTCGCCATGTCGGCGCCGAGCCGCGCAGCGTCGCCGCCCCGGACGCGGCCGCCGTCGTATCGGGCACGGCCCGCTTCACGCTGGACGTGGACGTGCCGGGCCTGCTGCACATGCGGCTGCTGCGCTCGCCGCACGCCCACGCTCGCATCCTCGGCATCGACCGCAGCGCGGCGCTGGCGATGCCTGGCGTGGTCGCCGTGTTCACCCACGAGGACGCGCCGGCGCGACTTTACTCGACGGCGCGGCACGAGGACCCGCGCACCGACCCCGACGACACGCGCCTGCTGGACGACGTGGTGCGCTTCGTCGGCCAGCGCGTGGCCGCCGTCGTCGCCGTCGGATGTCGCAGCGGCCGAGGCCGGCTGCGCGGCGCTGAGGGTCGAGTACGAGGTGCTGCCGGCGGTGTTCGAGCCGGACGCGGCGATGCTGCCGGGGGCGCCGGTGCTGCACGACAAGCCGCACAGCCGCATCCCCGACCCCGCCCGCAACGTGGTCGGCCGCGTGCAGGGGCGGCACGGCGACCCCGAGGCGGGCTTTGCCGCCGCCGACCGGGTCGAGGAGATCACCGTGGAGGTGCAGCGGGTGCAGCACGCGGCGCTCGAAACCCACGCCGCCATCGCCTCCGTGGAGGGCGACCGCTTGCTCGTCCGCTCCAGCACGCAGGTGCCGTTCCTGGTGCGCGACGCGCTGGCCGACTTGCTGGGGCTGGACCGGAACCGGGTGCGGGTGCTGTGCGGCCGGGTCGGCGGCGGCTTCGGCGGCAAGCAGGAGATGCTGGTGGAGGACATCTGCGCGCTGGCCGCGTGGACGCTGCGCCGCCCGGTGCAGCTCGAGCTCACCCGCGCCGAGCAGTTCGCCGCCACCACCACTCGCCATCCGATGCGCGTCACCGCACGGGCGGGGGCGCGGAGCGACGGCACCCTGACCGCGCTCTCGCTGCAGGTCGTCGCCAATGCCGGCGCCTACGGCAACCATAGTGCGGCGGTGCTCGAGAACGCCTGCGGCCCGGCCATGGCGATGTATCGCTGCCCGGACAAGCAGGTGGACGCGGTCGCCGCCTACACCAATACCGTGCCGGCCGGCGCGTTCCGCGGCTACGGGCTGAGCCAGACCCTGTTCGCGGTCGAGCAGATCATCGACGCCTTGGCGCTGAGCCTCGGGATCGACCCCTACACAATGCGTCGCCGCAACATGGTCCGGCCCGGCGACGCGCTGGTCGGCGCCCATGCCGGCGCCGACGACGTGGAGTTCGGCAGCTACGGCCTCGACCAATGCCTCGACATGGTCGAGGCGGCGATGCGCGGGCCGGGCGGCGACGCGCCGCCGGACGGGTCCGGGTGGCGGGTCGGCGAGGGGATCGCGATGACGATGATCGACACCGCCCCGCCCGGCGGCCACCGCGGCGAAACGCGCCTGGCGCTCACGGCCGATGGCGGGTTCGAGATCCTGGTGGGCACGGCGGAGTTCGGCAACGGCACCTCGACCGTGCACCGGCAGGTCGCCGCCGAAGTGCTGGGCACCACGCCGGACCACGTTCGTCTGCGCCGCTCCGATACCGACCTGGTGGGGCACGACACTGGCGCCTATGGCAGTACCGGGGTGGTGGTCGCGGTGCAGGCGACGGCGCTGGCGGCCGCCGCACTCGGCCAACGGGTGATCGCCGCGGCGGCGGCCCGGACGGGCGCGCCGGTCGAGACGTGCCGCTTGCTGCCGGGCGCTGTGTCGTGCGACGGGGAACGCGTGCCGTTGCGGGAGCTGGCCGGCCCGGGCATGGCGGTGATGCGCCGTGCCGACGCGACGCCGCGCTCGCTCGCCTTCAACGTGCACGGCATCCGGCTGGCGGTGAACACCGACACCGGCGAGATCCGCATCCTGCGCAGCGTCCAGGCGGCCGATGCCGGACGCGTGCTCAACCCGATGCAGTGCCGCGGCCAGATCGAGGGCGGCGTGGCGCAGGCGCTGGGGGCGGCGCTGCATGAGATCGTGCGCATCGATGACCGGGGCGAGGTCTGCAACCCGGCATTCCGCACCTATCACATCCCGGCCTGGGCCGACCTACCCCCCACCGAGGTGCTGTTCGCCGACACGTACGACACGATCGGGCCGCTCGGCGCCAAGTCCATGAGCGAGAGCCCGTTCGACCCGGTGGCGCCGGCGCTCGCCAACGCGCTCGCGGACGCGACCGGCTTGCGCTTCACCGCGACCCCGTTCACCGCCGACCGGGTATGGGCGCGCTGCCGCAGCGGAACGGCACCGGGTCAGCCCGGCTGCAGTGTCATCGGTTCGACCAGACCAGCCGCTCGCACAATGCCCTGACTTGGTGCGCGGCTTTCCTGAACGACACCGCCTCGAGATAAAGGCGCAACCGCTCCCGTGCCGCGTCATCGACCGGGTCGGCCACGGCCTGCTGCAGAACCGTGGCGAGGCCCGGGCCCCCCGCGGCGAGCGGCGCGACGCTGTAGGCCCAGGGTGGCCCGACGTCGGCGGCCAGTTCGCGAAAGATCGGCATGTCCGAGCCGAGGACCCGTCCGCCATTGCTGAGCACCAGCAGGGCTATCCCGGAGTTCGAGCCTTTCAGATAAGGCAGCAGCACGAAGTCGACGGCTTGGATCAAGTCGTTGAGCACACCGTCGCTGAGCCGTTCGTCACGCCGGATCACCGATCCGGGCGGGCGCCGGGCGATCACCGCGGCCGTTTCGGCCTCATAGCCGCGCTCGACCTGGCCCGCGACCACGATATGGACCGGCCGTCCGTCGGGGAGGCGTTCGGGCAGTTCGCCCAGGGCAGCAAAGTTCTTGTAAGGCTTGATCGCGCCGAGAAAGCCGACCAGGACAGCATCGTCCGACCCGGCCAGTTCGACCCGCAGCCGCCGACGCTCGTCGTCGGACAGGCGCTTGACCGGGTAGGGGCCGTGCCGGGTCAGGATCCAGGGCGTGTCACGGTCGGCCGGGTAGATCCGCGCGAACTCGGTGCGCGAGGACATGCTGAGGAAGACGAACGTGCTCGTGAGCTTATGCGTCAGCCGCAGGAACGCCTGCGAGAGGGCATGGTGGCGGCTGCGGAACGGCACCACATCGTGGACCGTGTAGATGATCTTGCGGCCGAGCAGCCGCGCCAGCAGGAGGTAGGAGCCGAGCACGACCGACGTCGCGAGCGCCTTGAGCCAACCATTCTCGGTGATGTAGTGGGTGGGAAAGTTGAGGTGCAGGACGTCGTAGCGGAAGCGCATCGCATTGCCGGCCGACGTCATTACCGGGCACAGGCCCTCCGCCTCCAACGCGTCCCCGACCAGTCTAAAAAACGGGTTTTCATGGGTTCGACCAGGAATTGAAAGCACACGGATCATCGATATTCCGGTCACCAACTCGGACGCAGGAGAACCCGGGGCCTCGGGCGCCCGTTCAATGACGCATCTTAATGGTCGTTGCAACATCAATTTAAAAATCCAGTTTCAGCGGCTGTCCATTGCCTTCTTCCGCCACATCTCCCACGGACGGTCCACCAGCGTGGCGGTAGTCTCCATCGCGCTGGCGGCTTCACCCTCGCTCAAAAATGCGACGTCGCCCAGCCGCAACGCATCGCTCTCCATGCGCGCGTTCTGCTCGGTGTAGACGGCCCGGAACACTGCCTGCCGGATCGAGGGGCCGGTTGCCACCGAGCCGTGGCCGCGCATCAGCATCACCGGGTGATCGCCCAGCTCCGCCGCCAGCGCCCGCCCGAGCTCGGCGTTGCGGATCAGCATGTCGGTGGCGGGGCCGCCGGCGTCGCGGATCTCGAACACCGGCGCGCCGGCGCCCAGGAAGCTGCTCATGTGGAACAGCGGGCGTAGCGCCACCTTGCTGACGCCGAACGGGATCACGCCCGGCGAGTGGCTGTGCACGATCGCCCGCACGCCCGGATGCGCGCGGTAGATCTCGCCGTGAATGAACCGCTCGAGGTAGATGGCGCGCCCTTGCGGATCGACCGGCGTGCTGTCCAGGTCGAACTCCATGATGTCGGCCGCCGTCACCAGCACCGGCGCCATGCTGCGGGAAAGCAAATAGCGGCTTGGGTCCTTGTCGTGCCGGGCGCTGACATGGCCGAAGCCGTCCACCACGCCTTGGTCGAACAGGATGCGATTGGCGGCGACCAACTCGTCGAGCAGCGCCGGGTCGGGCGGGCCGGCGCTGGCGGGCTGGGCACGCACCAGATGCGAGGACAGGGCCGCGGCCGCGCAGCCGCAGAACAGCCTTCGACTCAGTTTGCTCATGTGACCTCTCCGAGGGACCGGCCCTCGACCCGCCGGGGGCGGCGCCCCCGGACCCGCCCATGACTGGATGTCAGAACCCCAGGATCGCCTTCGCTACGATGTTGCGCTGGATCTCGTTCGAGCCGCCGTAGATCGAGATCTTGCGCCAGTTGAAGTAGGTCGGCGCCGCTTCGGCGGCGAAGTCGGGGCCGATCGGCGGCTCGTTGCTGCCTTCCTCGTGGGGCGTCGTACGGCAGCACGTAGGGGCCGACCACATCCATCAGCAGCTCCGTGGTGGCCTGCTGCAACTCGCTGCCCTTCAGCTTCAGGATCGAGCTGGCCGGGTTCGGCTTGCCGCGCTCGCGATGGCGCTCGTCGGCCACCACCCGCAGCTGGGTCATCTCGAGCGCTTTCAGCTCGACCTCGACCTGCGCCAGCTTCTCGCGGAAATGCGGCTCCTCGAGCAGCGGGCGGTCGCCGACCCGCTCCAGCGCCGCGAGCTGCTTGATCCGCCGCACCCGCGCCTTCGACACGCCGACGCGGGCGATGCCGGTGCGCTCGTTGCCGAGCAGGAACTTGGCGTAGTCCCAGCCCTTGTTCTCCTCGCCGACCAGGTTCTCGACCGGTACCCGGACGTCGTCGAACCACACCTCGTTGACCTCGCGGCCACCGTCGATGGTGACGATCGGCCGCACGCTGATGCCCGGCGTCTTCATGTCGATCAGGAGGAAGCTGATGCCCTGCTGCTTCTTGGCCGCGGGATCTGTGCGGCACAGGCAGAAGATCCAGTCGGCGTATTGCGCGAGCGTGGTCCAGGTCTTCTGCCCGTTGACCACGTAATGATCGCCGTCGCGCACCGCGGTCGTGCGCAGGCTGGCGAGGTCGGAGCCGGCGCCGGGCTCGGAGAAGCCCTGGCACCACCAGATGTCGAGGTTGGCGGTGGCCGGCAGGAAGCGCTTCTTCTGCTCCTCGTTGGCGAACTGGGCGATCACCGGGCCGACCATGTTGGCGTTGAAGCCGAGCGGCGGCGGCACGCAGGCCTGCTGCATCTCGTCCTGGTAGATGTAGAGCTGCACCGGCGACCAGCCCTGGCCGCCCCACTCCGCCGGCCAATGCGGCACCGCCAGGCCGTTGGCGTTCAGGATCCGCTGGGTCTCGACCTGGCTCTCGCGCGGCACGTGCTCGCCGCGCTTGACCTGCTCGCGGATGGCGGCGGGGATCTCGGTCGGGAAGAAGTACCGCATCCGCTCGCGGAAGGCGGTTTCCTCGGGGGTGAAGCTCAGGTCCATGGTCGTCTCCCGCCTGTTTATTGAACCGTTTCGACGTCATAGCCGGGCTCGACCCGGCCATCTCGTCCCGGCGGGAACACGGAGTGTCCGCAGGCGGGAGATCCCCGGGTCAAGCCCGGGGATGACGTGGTTGATACCTTGCGTCTAGGCCAATTCGAACAGCCCGGCCGCGCCCTGGCCGCCGCCGATGCACATGGTGACAACCACCCGCTTGGCACCCCGGCGCTTGCCTTCGATCAGCGCGTGGCCGGTCATGCGGGCGCCGCTCATGCCATAGGGGTGGCCGATCGAGATCGCGCCGCCATCCACGTTCAGCTTCTCATGCGGAAGGCCGAGCCGGTCGGCGCAGTACAGCACCTGGCTGGCGAAGGCCTCGTTCAGCTCCCACAGGTCGATGTCGTCCACCGTCAGCCCATGCCGCTCCAGCAGCCGCGGCACGGCGTAGATCGGGCCGATGCCCATCTCGTCCGGCTCGCAGCCGGCCACCGCCAGGCCGCGGAACACCGCCATGGGCGCGATCCCGCCGCGCCGCCGCCTCGCGCGCCGACATCACCACGCAGGCGCTGGCGCCGTCGCTGAGCTGGCTCGCATTGCCGGCGGTGATGAACTCGCCTTCGCCGCGCACCGGCTTCAGCTTGGCCAGGCCTTCCAGGGTCGTCTCGGGGCGGTTGCCCTCGTCCTGGCGCAGCGTCACCTGCTCCTGCCGCACCTCGTCGCTGCCTTTCTCGACCACCGCCTTCGTCGTCTCCAACGGCACGATCTCGGCGTCGAAGCGCCCGGCCTGCTGCCCGGCGGCGGTGCGGCGCTGGCTTTCCAGCGCATATTCGTCCTGCCGCTCGCGGGCGATGCCGTAGCGGCGGGCGACGATGTCGGCGGTCTCGATCATCGGCATGTAGACGGCCGGCATGTGCTGCTCGAGCCAGGCGTCCCGGTAGTGGTTCCGGTTCAGCGTCGTCTGCACCAGGCTGATGCTTTCGAGCCCGCCGGCGACCGCCGCCTTGACCCCGTCGCACATCACCCGGTTGGCCGCGATGGCGATCGCCTGCAAGCCGGACGAGCAGAACCGGTTCACCGTCATCGCCGCGGCCGATGCCGGCACGCCGGCGCGCAGCGCCGCCTGGCGGGCGATGTTGCCCCCGGTGGCACCTTCCGGATTGGCGCAGCCCAGCACCACCTCCTCGACTTCGCCGGGCTCGATCCCGGCGCGTTCGACGGCGTGGCGGATCACGTGGCCGCCCATGTCGGCCCCGTGGGTCAGGTTGAATGCGCCCCGCCCGGCCCGGCCGATCGGCGTGCGCGCGGTGCTGACGATGACGGCTTCGTTCATGGCGCTCCTCCCTCGGCCACCAGCTCGCGCTTGGCCAATTTCCCGACCGGCGTATGCGGCAGGCTGTCCCGGACCTCAAGTGCGGCCGGCAATTCGTGGCGGCCGAGACGCTCGGCGAGGAACGCCCGCAACGTCTCCAGGCTCAGCGGCTCGGCGCCGTCGCGCATCACCACGAACGCCTTGGCCGCCTGGCCGCGATAAGGGTCCGGCACGCCGATCACCGCCGCTTCCTGCACGTCCGGGTGCTCGTGGATGGCGTCCTCGATGGCGCGCGGGTAGACGTTGAAGCCGCCGCTGATGATCATGTCCTTCTTGCGGTCCACCAGCACGAAGCGGCCGTCCGGCTCCATCCGCCCCACGTCGCCGGTCAGGAACCAGCTATCGACGAAGGCGCGCGCGTTCTCCTCCGGACGGTTCCAATAGCCGGGGGTGACATTGGGGCCACGGATCCGCACCTCGCCGACCTCGCCGGGCGGCAGCACGCGGGCGGGATCGTCGAGCGACACGACATCCATCTCGACGCCCGGCAGCGGCACGCCGATCTCACCGGGAATGGCCGCGCGGTCGGTCAGCAGGTTGGTGCCGGCGGGCGAGGTCTCCGTCATGCCCCAGCCACCGCCAAGCCGCTGCCCGGTCAGCTTGAAGAACCGCTCGCCGACCTCGTGCGGCAGCGCGGCGCCGCCGGAGCTGACGACGCGCATGCTGCTGAGGTCGCGCCGCTCGATGCCGGGCGCGTTGACGAGCGCGATCCACATCGTCGGCACGCCCGCGAAGTGGGTGCAGCGTCCGGTCTCGATCGCGTCCAGCACGGCGTCGAGCTGGAAGCGCGGGTGCAGCACCAGCTCGACCCCGTTGGCGATGCCGCGCAGCATGCACGGCGGTCAGCGCGTAGATGTGGAACAGCGGCAGCACGCACAGCATGCGGTCGTGCGGCTGGAAGTGCCGGCCGAAGCCATTGTTCCAGGCCTCGTAGATCGCCACCGTCGCGGTCAGGTTGCCGTGGGTCAGCTGCGCGGCCCGCGGCTGCCCGGTGGTGCCGCCGGTGTATTGCAGCAGCGCGACGTCGTCCGGCCCGAACGCCGGCCGCTCGAAGGCCGGCCCGTCGAGGCTCGCCATCGGCAGCGCGCCGGGCGGCAGCGGCACCCCGTCGCTGCCCGGCCCCCAATCGGCGTCGTCGGCGACGATCAGCCGGTCCAGGTGCGGCTGCACCGCGACCGCCTGCGGCAGCACGCCGCCAAGGTTGGTGGTGATCAGCGTCCGCGCGCCGCTGTCCTCCAGCTTGCGCAGCACGGCGCGCGCCGGATCGAGCGGGGTGAGGTGCACCACGCGGGCGCCGAGCCGCAGCGTCGCGAAGAACGCGATCGGATGGGCCGGCGTGTTGGGCAGCAGCAGCGCGACGGCGTCGCCGGGCCGCACGCCCGCGGCGTGGAGGCCACGCGAAAGGCGGTCCACGCGGTCGCCGAGCTCGGCGAAGCTCAGGGTGCGCTGGCGGAAGGTGATCGCCGGGCGGTCGGCGTAGCGCGCGACGGCGTTGTCCAGCATGGCGGGCAGAGTGGTGACCGTCAGCGCCGCGTCCCAGGACAGGCCGGGCGGGTAGAGCGCTTCCCAGGGGAACGGGCGGGAGGCAGCCGGGATCATCGGCCGACTCCCATCACGACCGTCATGGTCGGACTTGATCCGACCATCCATGCGGCCCAGCCAAGCCGCCATGCGCAAACGCCGCCGGTCTTGCGAAACGGACCGCGTGGATGGTCGGGTCGAGCCCGACCATGACGCCGAGGGGGGTGAGGGGCGTAGCTCACGCGGCGTGCTTCGCCCCGGCATCGGCGAACCCGCGCCCTCCTCGGCGAGGCGGCTCAGCAGCGGCGCCGGCTGCAGCGAGGGGTCGCCGGTTGCGGCGGCGAAGTCGGCCAGGCGGTCGCGGATGCGGCGTAAGCCGACCAGGTCGGCGTAGAACATCGGGCCGCCGCGCCAGGCCGGCCAGTTGTAACCATGCAGCCAGATCGCATCGATGTCACCGGGCCGCTCGGCGATGCCTTCCTCCAGGATTCGGGCGCCCTCGTTGATCATCGGATAGACCAGCCGCTCGATGATCTCCTGCTCCGAGACCGGGCGGCGGGCGATGCCCAGCTTCTCCGCTTCCGCCGCGATGATGGCGTCCACGGCCGGATCGGGCGTCGCCGTTGCGGCCCGTCATAGACATAGTAGCCGCTGCCGGTCTTCTGGCCGTAGCGCCCGGCCTCGCACAGCGCGTCGGCGACCGGCGCCCGCTTGCCGAATGCCTTGCGGATGCGCATGCCGATATCGAGCCCGGCCAGGTCGGCCATCGCGAACGGCCCCATCCGGAAGCCGAATGTCTGCAGCGCGCCGTCCACCTCGGACGGGCTGGCGCCATCCAGCAGCAGGCGCTCCGCCGCCTCGGTGCGCCGGGCCAGCATGCGGTTGCCGACGAAGCCGAAGCAGTTGCCGACGACGATGCCGACCTTCGCCAGCTTCTTGCCGATGGCGGACGCGGTGGCGATGACCTCGGGGTTGCTGTCCCG
This sequence comes from uncultured Alphaproteobacteria bacterium, assembly GCA_963792675.1. Classification (GTDB taxonomy): domain Bacteria; phylum Pseudomonadota; class Alphaproteobacteria; order Acetobacterales; family Acetobacteraceae; genus JBBROS01. The sequence goes on along the minus strand of CAWBWT010000002.1, from coordinate 116,195 downwards.
CCCGCGCACGATCTCCAGCAGCTTCATGACGTTGGCCGGGCTGAAGAAGTGCATGCCGAGCACGTCGCCCGGCCGGGAGGTCGCGGATGCGATCTGGTCGATGTCGAGGTAGCTGGTGTTGGTCGCGAGCACCGCGCCGGGCTTGGCCAGCGCGTCGAGCTTGCGGAACACCTCCTGCTTGACGCCCATCTCCTCGAACACCGCCTCGACGACGATGTCGGCGTCGTGCAGGTCGGTCGAGCCCCACCTGGCCGCTGATGCGGCCGCCGCCGCTCCTCGGCTTGCGCCGCGGTGATGCTGCCGCGCTTGGCGCTGCCGGCGTAGAGCTCCTTGATGCGGGCCATGCCGCGGTCCAGCGCCGCCTGCTCCGTCTCGATCACCGTGACTGGGATGCCGGCATTGGCGAAGCACATGGCGATGCCGCCGCCCATGGTCCCGGCGCCGATCACCGCCGCACGGGTCACCGGGCGCGGCTGTGGTGCCGGCCGGCAGCCTGCGCCTTCTGCGCCTCCCGCTCGGCAAAGAAGGCATGGCGCTGGGCGCGGCTCTCGTCGCCGGCGACGAGCTGCTCGAACAGCGCGGCGCTCGTTGGCGGCGCCCCTCGTCGAACGGCATCGTCACGGCGCCGCGCACCGCCTCGACGCACAGGCGCGGCGCTTCGGCCGCCCGACGCCTTCAGCAGCGGTGCCGCCACACGGTCGATCAGGCCCGGGTCGTCCTTGCGCCGGCTGCAGCGTGTCCTCCCGGTCCCGCACCCGGCTACGCGGCACGTCGCCTCGCCGCCCACTCGACGGCAGCGCCGGGATAGCTGCCGTCCAGCAGCGCGTCGACCAGGCCCATGCGGGCCGCCTCCTCGGCGCCGACCGGGGTGCCGCGTCACGATCATCTGCAGCGCCTTTTCCACGCCGGCGATGCGCGGCAGCCGCTGGGTGCCGCCGCCGCCCGGCAGCAGGCCGAGCTTGACCTCCGGCAGGCCGAGCCGGGCGCCGGCCCAGGCGACCCGGGCGTGGCAGCCCAGCGCCAGCTCGAGCCCGCCGCCGAGCGCCACGCCCTGGATGGCAGCGACCACCGGCATGGGCATCTCCTCGATGGCGGCGATCACCTGGCGGAGATTCGGTTCGCGGCCGGGCTTGCCGAACTCGGTGATGTCGGCGCCGCCGCTGAACGCGCGGGCGGTGCCGTGCAGCACCACCGCCTTCGCGTCCGGCGGCACCGCCTGCAGCGCCTCGCATGATGCCGTCCCGCAGCGCGAAGCCGAGCGCGTTGACCGGCGGGTTGTCCATGGCGATCACGGCGATGTCGCCGTGCTGGGTCAGGGTCACCGGGTCGGTCATGCTGCTGCGTTCTCCCATTCAAACTTCGAGCCATTCGCGCCGCACGTCCGGCGCGGCGGCAAGCCCGGCCGGGGTGCCCTCGAACACGATCCGGCCATGGCCCAGCACGTAGAGGCGTTGGCTGATGGCCAGGGCGATGTCGAGCTTCTGCTCCACCAGCAGGATGGTAACGCCCCGCTCGGCGACTTGTTCGAGCAGCGTGCGCACGGTCTGCACCATCATCGGCGCCAGCCCTTCGGTCGGCTCGTCCACCATCAGCAGCGCCGGTGCCCCCATCAGCGTGCGGCAGATCGCCAGCATCTGCTGCTCGCCGCCCGACAGCGCGCCCGCGGGGGCGTCGGCGCGCTCGCGCAAGCGCGGGAACAACGCATAGGCGTCGGTCAGGCCGAACGCGCCGCCGGGCCCGCGCTTCTCGCCGAGCACCAGGTTCTGCCGCGTGGTGAGGTCCGGGAAGATGGCGCGGTGCTCGTCCACGTAGCCGAGGCCGAGCCGGGCCACCTGGTGCGGCGCGAGGCCGCCGATTGTCTTGCCATCGAAGCGGATGTCGCCGGTCCGGGTCACGGCGCCCATGATCGCCTTCAAGGTGGTGCTGCGCCCGGCGCCGTTGCGGCCCAGCAAGGCGACGATCTCGCCGCGTCCGACCGACAGGTCCACGCCGCGCAGCACCTGGCTTTTGCCGTACCAGGCCTCGAGATTCGCAACGCTAAGCACGCGCGGCGGCCTCGCGGCACGCATCGGCCGGCGCCGCGGCCGCGGCGGCGCCGAGATAGGCCGTCTGCACCGCCCGGTTCGCCCGCACCTCGGCCGGCAATCCGGTGGCGATCACCCGCCCTTCCGCAAGCACCGAGATGCGGTCGGCCAGCTCGAACACCACGCCCAGGTCGTGCTCGATCATCACCAGGGTGCGGCCCTCGCTGACCCGGCGGATCAGCGTCACCGCGCGTTCGGTCTCGGCGCGGCTCATGCCGGCGGTCGGTTCGTCGAGCAGGATGGCGGTGGCGCCGGCGGCCACCGTGACGCCGATTTCGAGCGCGCGCTGCTCGGCATAGGCGAGGCTGCCGGCCAGAACGTCGCGGCGGCGTTCGAGGCCGATCAGCTCCAGCATCTGCTCGGTGCGGCGGCGCAGCGGGGCGTAGCCCTCGAGCCGGCGCCAGAAGGCGTGGCCGCAGCCATGGCTGCGCATCGCGCCGCAGCGCAGGTTCTCGAACACCGACAAGCGCGGGAACAGGCTGGTGACCTGGAAGCTGCGCGCCAGCCCGAGGTTGAAGATGCGGCCGGGCGGCAGTCCGGTGATGTCGTGCTCGCCCAGCAGCACCCGGCCGGCATCCGGCTGCAGCCGGCCGCTGACGAGGTGGAACAGCGTGCTTTTGCCGGCGCCGTTCGGTCCGATCACCGCATGGCGCTCGCCGGGCCGGATCGCGAAGTCCACGCCCTGGATGATGCGGGTGGGGCCGAACGCTTTCTGCAACCCGCTGACGGTGAGGGAGGGGGCGGTCACGACGGCTGCACGCCTTGGGCCGCCGCCTGCCACGCGGCCCGGGCGCCCGGCCCGGTCCGGCGCAGCAGCAGCGCGCCGCCGGCGAGCAACGCCGCGGCGATCAGCCAGGGCCAGGCCGCGAGCGGGTCGGCGGCGAAGCCGAGCAGCGGCCGCGGCGTCCCGCCGTTCCGTACCGCCTGCAGCCGGAACGCCAACTCGGACAGCCCGACCACGCCGGCCAGCGCCAGCAGCAGGCCGGGCAGGGTGGCGGCGTAGGACGGCAGCAGCGGGCCGAGCCGGCCGTGCCGCAGGATCGGAGCATGTGCGGTCAGGATGCCGGCGATGCCGCCCGGCGCCCAGATCACCATGGCAACGAACAGCAAGCCGGAATAAAGCTGCCATGCGTCCGTCACCGTGCTGAGCGCGACCGACAGCAGGGTGATCAGCACGGCGCCGAGCACCGGGCCCCAGAAACTGCCGAGGCCGCCGATGAACGTCATCAGCAGCACGGCACTCGATGCGTCCGCGCTCATGTTGGCCGAGGTGGCGATCTCGTCGTTGATCGCGACCAGGCCGCCGGCGAGGCCGGCGAACACGCCCGATAAGGCGAACACCAGCAGGCGGATGCGGGCCGGGTCGTAGCCGAGGAAGGAAACGCGTTCGGGGTTGTCGCGCACCGCGTTGGCCAGGCGGCCGAGCGGGGTGCGGGTGTAGAGCCACATCAGCAAGGCCGCCGCCCAGGCCCAGGCGGCAATCACCGCATAGGCCTGCAGCTGCGGCCCGAAGTCGAAGCCCAACAGCGCCGGGCCGCCGGACCGGTCGCCCGACAACCCTTCCTCGCCGCCGAACGTGCCGGGAAACAGCAGCACCAGCGCGACCGCGAGTTCGGCGACGCCGAGGGTGATCATGGCGAACGCCGTCCCGGCGCGGCGGGTGGCGACCCAGCCGGCGAGCAATGCGGCGACCAGGCCGCCCGCGGCGCCGACCAGCGGCAAAGCGGGTGTCGGGATCCACCAGCCGGCATCGCTCAGCCGCATGACGTGCAGCGCGAGGAAGCCGCCGAAGCCGAGGAACACCGCATGGCCGAAGTCGAGCATCCCGCCTTGGCCGAGCAGCATGTTGAACGACAGCGCGAACACCACCGCGATGGCGATCCGGCACAGCAGCGACAAGGCGAAGCCGCCCGGCAGCAGCGATGGCGCCACGGCGGCCAGCAGCGCCGCTGCGACCCAGGGGATCGCCAGCTGCCAAGCCGGCACGGCCACGGCGCGCGGCAGCAGCGCCGCCTGGCTCATGGGCTGCGCATCACGCACTGCGACGGCCCATCAGCCCGCGCGGGCGCACCGCGAGCACCAGGATCAGCAGCGCGTAAGGCACCACCGGCGCCACCCGGCCGATGCTGATGTTCCACAAATCAACCAGCCGGTCGGTCGGCACCGCCACCCCGAGCCGGGCGAGCGCCGCACCGAGCGGGAGGTCCAGCGCGATGCTGGCGGTCTGCACCACGCCGATCAGCAGCGACGCGACCAGCGCGCCCCAGATGCTGCCCAGGCCGCCCATGACCACGACCGCGAACACGATCGCGCCGAGGGCGCGCGCCATGCCGGGCTCGGTGGTATAGGCGTTGCCGGCGATCACGCCGGCGAGCCCGGCCAGGGCGCAGCCGGCGCCGAACACCAGCGTGAACACCCGGGGCACGTCATGTCCGAGCATGCCGACCATCTCGGGATGGGTCAGCGCCGCCCGGATGATGAGGCCGAGCCGGGTGCGGGCCAAGGTCGCGAACAAGGCGACGAACATGGCGATGGCGACGCCCATCATGAACAGGCGGTAAGCCGGGTAGGCGTTGCCGGCGATGTGGAACAACGGCACGTCGAGTGCGGCCGGCACCCGGTACGGCACCGGCACCCGGCCCCAAACGAGCGGCACGATCTCGTTGATGATGAAGGCCAGGCCGAAGGTGAACAGCAGCTCGGCGACGTGGCCGTGCCGGTGCACGGCGCGCAGGCCCCAGCGCTCGACCGCGGCGCCGAGCACGCCGACCAGCAGGGGGGCGAGGACCAGCGCCGGCCAGAAGCCGATGCGGATGCTGATGGAGAAGGCCAGGAACGCGCCGAGCATGTAGAAGCTGGCATGGGCCAGGTTGAGCACGCCCATCATGCCGTAGATCAGCGTCAGCCCGCTGCTGAGCATGAACAGCAGCAGGCCATAGACGGCGCCGTTCAGCAGGATGAGGAGGAGCTGGTCCATGCGCCCGCGTCGCGCTGGTCAGCGCCGGGCCGAGATGGCCGGGTCGAGCCCGGCCATGACGTGGCTCGATGCCCTCACGACGGGGGCGCGAACTTGCAGGTGGTCGGCAGCCGCTGCGCCTCGGCCTCGATCCGGCTCACCGTCTTGAAGCCCAGCTTGTTCTCCTCGAACGTGAACGGCATGCCGGGCTCCAGCACGGAGACGAACATCGGCTGCAGCAGCTGGTGGTTGTCGGCGCGCATCGTCACCGGGCCCATCGGACCGGTCCAGGTCATGCCGGCCAAAGCGGCGCCCACCTTGGCCGGGTCGCTGCTGTCGGCCTGCTTCATGGCGGCGGCCCACATCTCGATCAGCTCGCTGATGTTCCAATAATAGTAACGGGTGGGATACTTGGCCTCGAACGCCGCGGCGATCGCCTCCACGTCCTTGGCGCCGACATTGGCGTGCCACGAGCTGATCTGCGCGTCGTCCTGGCCGCCCTTGCCGACGCCGGCGATCACGTCGGCGCTGCCGAGGTAGTAGGTGTAGAACACCCCCTTGTAGCCGCTGTCGGCGGCGGCCTTGGCCAGCAGCGTCATGTCGGCGCCCCAGTTGCCGGTGATGACGGCGTCGGCGCCGGCTGCCTGCATCTTCTGCACGTAGGGGGTGAAGTCCTTGACCTTGCCCAGCGGCACCCGCTCGGCGCCGACCACCTGCAAGTCGGGGCGCCGATTGGCCAGCATCGCCTGCGCCGCTTTCTCGACCGACTGGCCGAACGAGTAGTCGGGATTGAAGATATAGACCTTCTTGACTTGCGGCTGACTGACCACGTAGTCGGTCAGCGCCCGCATTTTCATGTCCACGTCCGCATCGAACCGGAAATGCCACCAGTTGCACTTCTCGTTGGTGAGGCCGGGGTCCACGGCGGCGTAATTCAGATACATCACCGCCTGGTTCGGCGCGCGCCGGTTGTTCTTGGCGATCGCATCGGACAGCGCGAACGCGACCGACGAGCCGTTGCCCTGCGTCATGTAGTGGATGCCGTCGTCGATCGCCTTGCGCAGCAGGGTGAGCGACTTGTCCGGACTGACCTCGTTGTCCATCGCCACCAGCTCGAGGCGGCGGCCCTTGCCGGCGGCCTCGCGCGCGTTGACGCTGTCGATGGCGAAGCGGAAATGCTGCTCACCCAACTGCCCGGTGGCGGCAAGCGAGCCGCTCAGCGGGTCGATGTAGGCAATTCGCACGGTCTCGTCCGACCAAGCCGGCGAGGCGACGGATAGCACGGCCAAGGCGGCCACGGCGTAGGGCTTCATTGTTTCCTCCGGACGGTCTGGCCATTGCCGGCCTGTTCTGGCCGAAGTGTCGATGGCGCCGGGTTGGGCGTCAACGTATCTTCGCGCGGCCGCCTCCAGCTCGGCAGGCACCACTGCCGCGTCACGCCGAGCTGGAAGCAAAGTTGACGTCCCGCGGCAGCCTGCCACTCTCAGGCGATGGCGCTCCCTCCCTCCCTGCAGCGGCTGCGGATCCCGGTGATCGGTTCGCCGCTGTTCATCATCTCCAACCCCGAGCTGGTGATCGCCCAATGCACCGCCGGGGTGGTCGGCAGCTTCCCGGCGCTGAACGCCCGGCCGGCCGAGCAGCTCGGCGTCTGGCTGCGCCGCATCCAGGACGCGCTCGCCGACTGGGACGCGCACCATCCCGACCGGCCGGCGGCGCCGTTCGCGGTGAACCAGATCGTCCATCGCAGCAACGCCCGGCTCGAGCACGACCTGCAGGTCTGCCTCGATCACCGGGTGCCGCTGTTCATCACCTCGCTCGGTGCCCGCCCGGAGCTGAACGACGCCGTGCATGCCGCTGGCGGGGTCGTGTTCCACGACGTGATCGACGACCGGTTCGCGCGCAAGGCGATCGAGAAGGGCGCCGACGGGCTGATCGCGGTGGCGGCCGGCGCCGGCGGCCATGCCGGGACCTTGTCGCCGTTCGCGCTGGTGCAGGAGATCCGCGCCTGGTTCGACGGACCGCTCGCGCTGTCCGGCAGCATCGCCACCGGCCGCGCGGTGCTGGCGGCGCAGGCCATGGGCGCCGACCTCGCCTATGTCGGCTCCGCCTTCATCGCCACGGCGGAGGCCAATGCGCCGGACGCCTACAAGCAGGCGATCGTGGACGGGTCCGCGTCTTCCATCGTCTACACCAACCTGATCACCGGGGTGCACGGGAACTACCTGCGCGCGAGCCTCGTCAACGCCGGGCTCGACCCCGACAACCTGCCGCAATCCTCGCCCGCGGCGATGGATTTCGGCGGCGACAAGCCGAAGGCGTGGAAGGACATCTGGGGCTCCGGCCAGGGGATCGGCGCGGTCGGCGCGGTCGTACCGGCCGCGGCCGTGGTGGAACGCCTCACGCACGAATACGCGGCGGCCCGGGCTCAACTCGGTTAGGAACTGTCGCTTTGTGCTTGCGCTGTATGCTGCAGTGCACCATTCAATATGTTCAGCGACATGGAGGGCAATGCTATGCCCAGTCTCGGCGAAAACATTCTGAACCTGAACCGTCTTCGGCAAATGCGGGACGGCGCCATGGTCAACCTTGCCGAGTCGATGCGGCTGAAGGTCATCGCCCCGTCCGGCAGCAATCCCGGCGAGCTGCGGGCGTTGACCTACGTGCCCCCGGGCTTGCCGCCCGGCGCTCCGCTGGTGGTTGTGCTGCACGGCTGCTCCCAGAACGCGGCGGCGTACGATTACGGCTCCGGCTGGTCCACTTTGGCCGAGCGGCACGGCTTCGCGCTGCTGTTCCCGGAGCAGCAGCGTGCCAACAACGGCTCGGTCTGCTTCAACTGGTTCAACCGCGAGGACGTGACCGCCGGCCATGGCGAGGCCGAGTCGATCCGGCAGCTGACGGAGCAGGTGATCGCGGCGCACGGCATCGACCGGCACCGGGTGTTCATCACCGGGCTGTCCGCGGGCGGCGCGATGGCGGCGGCGATGCTGGCAACCGCGCCCGGCCTGTATGCCGGCGGCGGCATCATCGCCGGCCTGCCGTATGGCGCCGCGTCGAACATGATGGAAGCGATGTCGGCGATGCATCAGCCGCGCGGGCGGACGGCGTCCGCCTGGGGCGATCTGGTGCGGGCGGCGACGCCGTTTCGCGGTGCCTGGCCCGCGGTGCAGATCTGGCATGGCAGCGCCGACGACACCGTCAGCGCCGGCAATGCCGACCAGCTTGCGGCGCAGTGGCGCGATGTCCTGGGCCTCCCGGAGCGGCCGGACCTGGTCGAGACGCCGGGACGGCGCGGAGCACCGGGCTTGGCTGCGCGCCGGGTATCCCGCGCTGGAGTTGTGGACCGTGCCCGGCATGGGCCACGGCACGCCGATCGTGGTGGGCGGCGACGACGCCGACGTTGCGGTCGGTTCGGCCGGGCCGTTCATGCTGGCGGGCGAGGTCGCGTCGACCTGGCACCTAGCGCGGTCCTGGGGGCTGCTGACCCAGGCGTCGCGGTCGGCGGGCGCGATGCCGGCCGCCAAGCGGGCGCCGATCGCGCCGGCGCTGGCGGCGGTTCCGGGGCCGGGTGCCCTGTTTCAGAAGGCGATGAAGGCAGCCGGCCTGATCGAGTAAAGGCGTCCGGCTTCGCAGGGCCGGGAACCCAACTCAACCGGTGCGTGCCGGCGTTCCGCAAGGCCTGCGCCCGGTCAGAATTATGTCAAGCGGACGCCAGGCAACGCGGTGGCTGCTGCGGCGATGATTCGGTGCATCGAAGCCGGAATGCGCCATCGTGTCGACAGCCGCCGCCAAACGGAACGCCCGCTCCAAGACGACGCTGCCTGACAAGCCGGACTCCGCCCTCGCATATGCCTTGGCCGAGGCCGCCGCCGGGCGCGCCCTGTTGTTCGTGGACGCGACCGGGTCGCGCCTCGAGCAGCTTGCCGCAATGGCGGGCGCGTTTCGGCCGGATCTCGAAATTCTGACCCTGCCGGCCTGGGACACGCTGCCATACGACCGTGTCGCCCCGTCGCCAGCCGTGGTTGGGCAACGCGTGCGCGCACTCGCCCGCCTCGCCGAAGCGCCTGACCTTCCGCGCCTGGTGCTGACCAGTGCCCGCGCGCTGCTGCAGCGCGTGCCCGCCCCGGCGCATTGGGCCACCGCGCTGATGAGCTTTGCGCCCGGCGACGAACTGGTCGAGGAGGACGTCCGCAACCGGCTGGCCGAGTTCGGCTATGCGGTCGACGAGCACGTGGACCGGCCCGGCGAAGTGGCGATGCGCGGCCAGGTCATCGACTTGTTTCCCGGCGACACCGCGTTGCCCGCCAGGATTGAGCTCGAGGGTAGCCGGGTTGCCGGGCTGCACCACTTCGACCCGGTGAGCCAGCGCCGGCTGGACGATCTGGACCGGCTCGTCGTCCGGCCCGTCGTCGAGGGGGAGCCGCCGCCCGAACAGGTGGAGGCTGCGGCCGACCGCATTGCCAACCCGGACGAGGCCGAGCAGCAGCTCGAGACCGTGCCGATCATCCCGCCGCCGGCCGGCCAGCTCGAGTCCGGCTTGTTCGAGTATCTCGGCGACATGCCGGTCGTGGTGCACCCGGACGCCGCGGCCCGCATGCTCGATATCGAGGCCGAGGTCGCCGATGCGTATCAGGCAGCCGTGGTGGCCGGCCGTGTAACCGGGCAGGGCGCCGCGATCCCGCGGCCGAACGCGCTGTACCGGCAGGCGGCATCGGTGTCGTCCGAGTTGGCGGAGCGGGACGCGGTCGAGTTCGGCGGGTTCGAGGCCGAGCCCTTGCCGACGCCGCGTGATCTCGGCGAGTTGGTCAAGCAGATCCGTGCCGCCGGGGACGCGCGCGTCTTGTTGGCGGCGGACAGCCAGGTGACGGAGGTCACGGCTGCGCTAAAGCGCCGGCGCGTGAAGGACGCGGTGACGGCCCTGGCGTTCGACCTGCATGGGCCCGGTTTCGCCAGCGGACAGGTTCATGTCCTGTCGGCGCCGGCGCGGCTGTTACGCCCGGCCGGCTCGGCGCACAACTCCGGCTTGGTGCTGGAGGAGCCGCCGCGCTTGTCCGATATCGTCGTGCACGGCGAGCACGGGGTGTGCCGCCTCAAGGCGCTGCGAATGGTCGGCGAGGAGGAGCGGCTGGCGCTGGAGTTCTACGAAGGCACCGAGCTACTGGTTCCCCACGGCGACCTGGCGCAGCTTTGGCGTTACGGCAGCGAGGCCGGGCACGTGCCGCTCGACCGGCTGCATGGGGACGCGTGGCACCGGCGCCGGGACGAGATCGAGGCGCAGGTGATCGAGACGGCCGAGGCTCTCGCCGCGGCCGCGACCCGGCGCGCGAACACCAAAGCGCCGACGATCGAGCCGTCCCCGGCCTATACGCGCGTGGTCGAGCGCTTCCCTTACCCGCCAACCCCCGACCAGGACGCGGCCATCGAGGCGGTCCTGGCCGACCTAGCCGCCGGCCGGCCGATGGACCGCCTGGTGTGCGGCGACGTCGGCTTCGGGAAAACGGAGGTCGCGTTGCGTGCCGCCGCGGCGGCCGCGCTGGCGGGTTACCAGGTCGCGATCGTGGCGCCGACCACTGTGCTGGCGCGACAGCATCTCGAGACCTTCCGCCGGCGCCTGGCCGGAACCGGGCTGAGAGTGGAGCCGCTGTTGCGCGGCGCGGCCGGGGCCGGTGCGGCGACGGTCCGGGAGGGGCTCGCCGATGGCAGCATCGGCGTCGTGGTCGGGACGCAGGCGATCGCGTCGGACAAGGTGCGGTTCAAGCGGCTCGGCTTGGTGGTGATCGACGAGGAGCAGCGCTTCGGCGACGCCGACAAGCGCAAGCTGGCCGCGTTGAAATCCGGCCGGGGCACAGTGCACACGCTGGTCATGACGGCGACGCCGATCCCGCGCACGCTGCAGTCGGCCATGGTCGGGCTGCGCGACGTCAGCGTGATCGCCACCCCGCCGGTGCGGCGGCAGCCGACGCGCACCTTCCTGCTGCCCTGGAGCGAGGCGATCGTGCGCGAGGCCTTGGGCCGCGAGCATGGCCGCGGCGGCCAGAGCTTCGTGGTCGCCCCGCGGATCGAGGACTTGGCGCCGCTCGAAGCGCAGATCCGACGCTGGCTGCCGAACCTGTCGCTGGCCGTGGCGCACGGCAAGTTGAAGCCGGAGCGGCTGGAGGAGTTGGTGGCGGGGTTTACCGGCGGCGACGCCGATGTGCTGCTCGCCACCAACATCATCGAAGCCGGGCTCGACATCCCGCGCGCCAACACGATCCTGATCACCGGGCCGCATCGGTTCGGTTTGGCGCAGCTGCATCAAATGCGCGGGCGGGTCGGGCGCGGCGTGCGGCGCGGCATGGCCTATGTGCTGACCGACCCCGGCCTGCAGCTGGGCGGCCCGACCGCGCGCCGCCTTCGCACGCTCGAAACGATGGAGGGCCTGGGCGCTGGCGTCAGCATCGCCGCCGCCGACCTGGATACGCGCGGCGCCGGTGACCTGTTCGGCAACGTCCAGGCCGGGCATGTGCATGCGATCGGCACGGAGCTGTACCAGCGCCTTCTGGCACGCGAGCTGGCGCGGATCGAGGGCCGCCCGCCCGAACCGGCGCCGCCCACGCTGCACCTGGAGATCGAGGGCCGCATCCCCGACGGCTACGTGCCGGAAAGCAACCTGCGGCTGGACCTGTATCGGCGACTGTCGCGGATCATGACGCTCGACGACGCCGAGGATTTCGCCGCCGAATTGGCGGATCGGTTCGGCGAACCCCCGCCCGCCACCGCGTGCTTGCTGGACGAGGCAAGGCTGCGGGCGTGGTGCGTGACGGCTGGCGTGAGCCAGGTCGATGCCGGCCCGAAAGCGACCGCTTTCACCCTGGCCGACGCCGATGCGGCCGTGGCGCTCGCACGGCGGCTCCCGGATGCGACGGCGAAGGAGCGGCGCGTGTTGATCCAGGTCGGGCAGCGCACGCCGGCCGAGCGCCTGCGCGGCGTGCTGCAGCATCTGGGAGCGGTGGCCGACGTGTGAGGGACGGATCCGCGGGCACGATCCCGGGATCTTCCGTCATGCTAATCATCGGTTGACCGCACCGGACGCCGGGTGCAGGCCAGCAGTATGATCGCGGGCGGGCTTTTCCGGCATTTCGAGACCTTGGTGGAGCCGACCGGACCAGTGCCGGACGCGACGCCCCCGGCGACCCTTGCAGGCTTCGTGCGCTACTTCACAGGCCAGATGCGCGGCCTGATCGTCCGGCTCTTCCTCGGCGGGTTCCTGGTCGCGGTGCTCGATACGTCGATCCCGCTGTGTATCGGCCGAGTTACCGGGCTGCTCTCGACGCACGCCCCGGCCACCTTGTTGGCCGAGACCTGGCCCGAGTTCCTGCTGATGGGGCTCGTGGTGTTCGTGGCCCGGCCCAGCGTGCTGCTGCTGCAGGTGCTGACGATCAACCAGGCTATCAGTCCCGGGATGTCGAACCTGATCCGCTGGCAAAGCCACTTCCACGTGGTCCGCCAATCCTGGGCCTACTTCCAGCACGATTTCGCCGGCCGCATCGCCAACCGTGTGATGCAGTCCGGCCCGGCGGTGCGCGAGGCGATCGTGTTCGGCGCCGATGCCGCCTGGTACATCGTCGTCTACGGCACCAGCGCCAGCATCGCGCTGTTCCGCATCGACGCCGTCCTGGCGGTCCCCGTGCTGGCATGGCTGCTCGCCTACGCGCTGCTGCTGCGGATGTTCGTGCCGCGGCTGCGCGCCCGCTCGGTCGGCGTGTCGGAGATGCGGTCGCTGCTGACCGGGCGCATCGTCGACGCCTACACCAACATCCTCACCGTCAAGCTGTTCGCCCGCGCCCGCGACGAGGACGACTTCGTGCAGGAGGCGGTGGACGAACATACGGTCGCTTACCGGGCGCAGACGCGGATGATGACGGCCTGGGTGATGTGCCTTGCCGCGCTCAACGCCAGCCTGCTCGCGGCGATGGCAAGCCTGGCGGTCCATCTTTGGTCGGAGGACCGCATCACACTCGCCGCGGTCACGACGGCGCTTCCGCTCGCGTGGCAGCTCACCAACATGGCGGGTTGGGTCGGCCGCAGCGTCACGGCGATCTTCGAAAACCTCGGCATGGTGCAGGACGGCATGCGCTCCATCGCCGTGCCGCGCAGCATGCCGGACGCGCCGGATGCGCGCGAGCTGCAGGTCACCGGCGGTGCGCTGCGCTTCGAGGGCCTGGCGTTCGGCTATGGCTCGGAACGCGGCGTGCTGCACGGCATCAACCTCGCCATCTGCCCAGGCGAGCGCGTGGGCTTGGTCGGCCCGTCCGGCGCCGGCAAGTCCACCTTGGTCAACCTGCTGCTCGGCTTCTACCGCCCCGAGACCGGCCGCATCCTGATCGACGGCGCGAACATCGCCGATGTGACCCAGGAAAGCCTGCGGGCGCAGATCGCGATGGTGACCCAGGACACCAGCCTGCTGCACCGGTCGATCCGCGACAACATCCGCTATGGTCGGCCTGAGGCGAGCCAGGCCGAGGTGGAGGCGGCGGCCCGGCGGGCCCATGCGCACGAGTTCATCGGTCAGCTCGAGGACTGGCATGGCCGCCGCGGCTACGACGCCCATGTCGGCGAGCGCGGCGTGAAGCTGTCGGGCGGCCAGCGGCAGCGGATCGCGATTGCCCGGGTGGTGCTGAAGGACGCGCCGATCCTGGTGCTGGACGAGGCCACCTCGGCCCTCGACAGCGAGGTGGAGGCGGCGATCCAAGACCAGCTCGACGACCTGATGCAGGGCCGGACGGTGATCGCCATCGCCCACCGCCTATCGACGATCGCCAAGATGGACCGGTTGGTCCTGTTGGACGCCGGGCGGATCGTCGAGCAGGGGACCCATGCGGCGCTGCTGGCGCAGGGCGGGGCTTATGCGCGGGCTTGGGCTCGGCAGTCGGGTGGGTTTGCGCCGGCTTGAGAAAGCAAGGCGAGAGGCGCTGCCTCTCAACTCCGCTGGGGCCGGCGGCCCCAGGCCCGCTTCACACGGCCGCGGCGACCGTCTTGCCGCCTAGGTAGGCGGCGCGGACGTCGGGGTTGCTCCACAACTCCGCCGGCTTACCGCTCACCAGCAGCGACCCGGTCTCGAGCACGTAGCCGCGGTCGGCGACCGACAGCGCCATATGCGCGTTCTGCTCCACCAGCAGCACTGTGGTGCCGCGGGCGCGGATGTCGGCGACAATCCGAAACACCTGCTGCACGATCAGCGGGGCGAGGCCGAGGCTCGGCTCGTCCAGCAGCAGCAGCCGGGGTTTGGCCATCATGCCGCGGGCGACCGCGACCATCTGCAACTGCCCGCCCGACAGGGTCCAGCCGAGCGCGTGCTCGAGCCGCTTGAGGTCAGGGAAGAAGCCGAACATGTCGTCGGTCTCACGCTCGAGCTCTCGCCGAGCGACCCCGCGCCGGTTGGAGCCGCCGAGGAGGATGTTCTCCCGCACCGTCAGCCCGGGGAACACGCGGCGGCCTTCCGGCACATGGGCGACGCCCAGGCGCACGATCGCCTCCGGCTTCATGCCCACCAGGTTGTGCCCGGCGAAACTCAGCGTGCCGGCCAGGTTCGGCACCAGGCCGCTGATGGCGCGCAGGGTAGTGCTCTTGCCGGCGCCGTTGCTGCCGAGCAGGGCGACGATCTCGCCTTCCTCGACAACCAGGTCGAGGCCTTTCAGCACGTCCGCCGCGCCGTAGCGGGCGTGCAGCCCGGCCAGTTCAAGCAGCGGCATCTTGCCTCGGCTCCCCCAGATAGGCGGCAATAACGTCGGGGTGGGACAGCACGTCGCGGGGCGCGCCGTCGGCGATGCGCCGGCCGAAGTTGAGCACGGTGATATGGTCCGCCACCTGCTCGACCAGGTTCATGTCGTGGTCGACGATCAGGATCGTCAGTCCGTGGCCCTTGAGCCGGCGCAGCAGCAGGCCGAGCTCATGCTTCTCGGTCATGTTGAGCCCGGCCGCGGGCTCGTCCAGCAGCAGCACGTGCGGGCTTCCGGCCAGGGCGCGGGCGATCTCGACGTAGCGCTGGTGCCCGTACGACAAGGTGCCGACCATGCGGTTCGCGTCGCTGCGCAGGCCGACGAAGTCGAGCGCCGCGAGCGCCCGCGCCACGACGTTGGCGGCGGCTTCGGCGCCTGCCTTGACCATGACGTCGTTGCCGGGCCGCTCGGCGCCGACCATGACGTTCTCCAGCACCGTCATGCCTTTGAACACGCGGATGTTCTGGTAGGTGCGCGCCAGCCCCTGCTGGGTCCGTTCGTGCGGCGCCGTGCCAGTGACGTCGCGTCCGGCCAAGCTGATCTGCCCGGCGGTCGGCCGATACAGCCCGGTTGTGACGTTGATGAAGGTGGTCTTGCCCGAGCCGTTGGGGCCGATCAGCGCGTGCACCGTTCCCCGCCGCACCGCCATGTCGACGCCGTCGAGCGCCTTGAGGCCGCCGAAATGCTTCGCCAGTCCCTTGATGTCGAGCGCGACCTCGGTGGAGGGGGCGCCGGTCTGCGCCAGCAGCGGCAGCGGCGGAACGGCCGCATCGATCGGCTTGGCGCGGCGCAGGCGGTTCGCGACGTAGCCCCAAACGCCGTCCGGCAAGAACACCATGATCAGGATGACCGCGGCGCCGTATACGGCGAGGTAGACCTGGCGCAGGAAGCGCAGCCACTCCGGCAGCAGTACCAGCAACGTGGTGCCGAGCAGCGCGCCGAACGGCGACTGCACCCCGCCCAGCAGCGCCATCGTCAGCAGCACGATGCTTTCGCCGAAGGTGAACTGGTCCGGGCTGACATAGGCGAAGGCGCCGGCGAACAGCCCACCGCCGAGGCCGCCCAGCATGGCGCTGATGCCGAACGCCAGCACTTTGGTGCGGAAGATATCGATGCCGCAGGTGCTGGCGGCGATCTCGTTGTCGCGTACCGCCTGCATGGCGCGGCCGAGCCGGCTGGTCTTGAGCCGCCACGCGTACCAGGTGACGACCATCAGCGCGACCAGGCAAAGGGCGAGGTAGTGGTCCCCGCGCTGCAGGTCGATCCCCGGCAGGCTGGGGCGGGGGATCGACTTCACACCGTCCGGCCCGTGCGTGAGACTGCCCCAGTTGTTCAGCACCAAGGTCAGGATCTGCTGGAAGCTGATGGTGACCATGGCGAGGTAGTGGCCGCCCAGCCGCAGGGAGGCGAGGCCGAGCGCTACTCCGAACGCCGTCGCGACCACGACGCCGAGCAGCAGCGCAACGACGAAGGGCAGGCCGAAATCGGTGGCGCCGAGACCGACGCCATACGCGCCGAGCCCGAAGAACGCCGCCTGCGCCAGTGAGATCTGGCCGCAATAGCCCAGCACGACCACGAGGCCGGCAACGCCGATGGCGTAGGTCGCCGCCTGCATGACGATGTTGAGGATGTAGCCGGACGTCGGTGCCAGAGTGGACGCCAGCAGCACGACGACGATCGCGAGCGCCAGCGACGGCAGCCCGCGCCAGGCCCTTGCCTGCGGCACCTGCAGCGTGACCGGTGCGGCGAGGGGGAGCGTTGTCATGCCTTCTCCGCGATCTTTTCCCCGAACAGGCCCTGCGGCCGGATCAGCAGGAACAGCAGCAGCAGGGCGAACGCGATCGCGTCCTTGTAGGGGACGGAGATGAACGCGGCGCCGAACGTCTCGACGATGCCGAGCGCCAGCCCGCCCAGGATGGCACCCGGGATGTTGCCGAAGCCGCCGATGATGTTGGCCGCGAACGCCTTCAGCGAGATCAGCGCGCCCATGCCGACCGAGACGAACAGCACCGGGGCGACCAGGACGCCCGCCAGGCCGCCGAGGGCCGCGCTGTAGCCGAAGGTGATCAGGATCATGACCGCGACGGGGATGCCGAGCAGGCTCGCCATCTCCTTGTCCTGGCTCGTCGCCTGGAGCTTTTTGCCCAGCAGGGTCTTTTCGAAGATCAAGAATTGCAGCAGCACCATCAGCGCCGTAACCACGATGATCGCGAGATATTGCCAATCCATGAACACGCCGCCGACTTCGAAGCCCGGGTTGTCGAATAGCCCGGGCAGCACCTCGGGGCTGGGCCCGTAGAATGTGAGCACGATGTTGGACAGGAAGATGCTGGCGCCGATCGTGCTGATGATCACCGGCAGCTGCCCGCGGTGCCGCAACGGCCAGTAGGTGGCGCCGGCGAACAGCACGCCGAACCCGGCCATGATGATCACCGCGACCGGCAGCGCCACCAAGTAGGGCAGGCCGAACCCGGTGAACAGGATCACCATCAGGTAGGCGCCGAGCATGCTGAACTCGCCTTGGGCGAAGTTCACCACATTGGCCGCACGGATCAGCAGCACGAAACCCAGCGCCACCAGCGCATAGATGGCGCCGATGCCGAGGCCGGTGAACAGCAGCTGCGGGACGATCTCCAGCACGACGGTCAGGCTTCCGCGCGCGGGCGGGTCATTCCTTCACGTCGATCCGGCGGTCAAACACGATCTTGCCGTTGTCGTTCTTGACGATGTTGTAGCCGCGCAAGCCATCGCCCTTGTCGTCGAAGTTGTACTCACCCTCGGCGCCGGCGAACCCCTTGATCCCCGCCAGCGCCGCGCGGATCTTCTCCGGATCGAGGCTGCCAGCGTCGTTCATCGCCCGGCCGAGCAGGTTGACCGCGTCGAATGTCCAGGAGGACTGGTTGTCGGGCACCAGCTTGTAGGCGGCTTGATAGGCGGCGCCGAAGGCCTTGCTGGCCGGGGTCGCGTCGACGGCGTAATCGGCCACGCCATAGGTGCCGTAGAGGGCGGCGCCGGCCAGGTTCAGCGCGGTGGTGTTGACGATCGACGGCGACCCGACCCAAGGGATTCGTACGCCGAGCTGCCGCAATTGCCGGGCGAAGATGCCGAGGTCGCCTTCGAACGTGAAGTAGCTGCTGAGGATGTCGGCGCCGGACTGCCGCACCGCCAGCACGACGGCGGAGAAGTCCGACGCGTTGTTGGTGTAGGGCTGGATCAGCACCGGCGTCACGCCTTTGGCCTTCAGCGACTCTTCCAGCGCCTTCGCGCCGTTGCTGCCGAAGGCGTCGCTCGAGTGCACGACCGCCCATTTCTGCTTCTTCAGGTCGGTGACGCCGAACTCGGCGATTACCTTGCCCGAGTAAAGGTCGCTCGGGCGGCAGCGGAACAGCCACTTGTTGCCCAGCCTGGTCAGCGTCGGCGAGGTGCCGCCGATCATCATCGGCTTGCCGACCTTGAGCACGTCGGGCGCCATCGCCTCGACTTGCGTGGACCGGATGGAGCCGATGAAGGCGGGGATGTCGGTCTGCGCGGCGAGGCGGCTGAAGGCGAGCACGGCGCCGGGGTTGGTGGTCTGATCGTCCTCCACCACCAGCTCCACCTTGCGGCCCAGCACGCCTTTCTCGTTGACGCCCTCGAGCGCGAGCTTGGCGCCGTTCAACTGGAAGCGGCCTGCCTCGGCCGCCGGACCGGTCGAGGGGAACACGCACCCGATCCGGATGGGATCGGCGGCGCGAGCCATGCGCGGCGCGGCCAGGGCTGCGGCCGTACCCAGCGCCAGCGCGCGCCGGGTGATCGTAATGGTGGGCATCGTCTTCTCCCTCAGGCCGGTCGGGCGCCGTTCGCCGGCGCCGTCGTTGCGGGCGGCCTTCTCGGCCGCCGATGTTGCAGGAATTGGACCACACGGGGGAACCACTCGCAAGGGCCGCCCTCACCGGATCGCGATGGCCAGGCAAGCACCGAAATCCGGCGTCGCGAGTACCCCGGACGCAGGAGCGCGGCCCAGGATGCAGCCGGTGACCGGGTCGAAGAACGTGGCGGTGCCGTGGACCGGTGGGGTGATGGTCGTACCCGGGCGGCTCACCGGATCGACCCGGCCGTCCGGCTGCAAGGGGCCGGTCCGGAGCAGGAACAGCACGGCCTGCCCCCGGTCGGCGCAGGCGATGCAGGCGATGGCCGGGTCGTGGCAGGCATCCGGCGCCGGGCGCCTGCGAAAGCTGGACCAGTCGATCAGCGGCAGGAACCCGGCCAGTGCCCGCTGCGCGTCCCGCATCCCCGGCGTCAGGCTGTGCGGGTTGCGGTTCGGCCACCGCATACCGCCACCGGCGCCGCCGGCCGCCAAATGAGCCCATTGCATGTGGCGGAAATACTCGTCGTCGAACGCAGCCGGCAAGGTGACGCCGTGGTCCTTGAAGGTGTGGATCGGACCGTGCTCCGTCTCGAAGAACGGGCGCCCGTCCTCGATCTCTGCCAGCGCCTCCCCCACAAGCTTGGCCGCCGCCAAGGCTGGCGCCACCGTGTCGGCGGGGTGGTCGATGGTGCCTTCCTCGTAGAAATGGTTGTTGGCGAAATCGAGCGCCGGATGGCGGAAGACCGGGGCGTTGAGCCACGGTTTCCAATGCAGTTCCGGCCCGAAGATGCTGATGGTTTGCAAGTGAGCGCGGCCATGCACGCGCAATTCCGTTTCGCGCAGGAACGAGCCGACATCGTCGATATAGGATTCGAAGCAGTCGAACCGGTCCTCGCCTTGCACGGGATGCATCTCGTTCCAAAGATCCCACGCGAACAGCGTCCCGCCGCCGCCCCAGCGGCGGGTGGCGAAGTCGAGCCGTCCCTTGATCAGCGCGCGCACGCCCGGATGCGTCATCAATTGGGTGCGGGCCGGGCACGGGCCGCCATTGGCCTCGTTGAACGGGTGGAGGTCCCAGCGAACGTATTGGAAGTAGGTATCGAGCGGCGTCAGCAGCAGGCGGAGGCCTGCCGCCTCGGCGAGTTCAAACAAATCGTCCCAGATCTGCACGACCGCTGGATTGAAGGTGCCGGCAGGTTGTTCGAAGAAATGGAGGCCGGTTTCGGAGTATTCGAGCATCAATCGTAAGCACGTCACGCCGTTGCCAGCGAGCCACTCGAAATGACGTCGCACCGACAGAAGGTCGCTTCGATCGACCAGCCCCCGGAATTCATGCCAGCTGATAAAGTCGTTCTGGCCGATTGGAGTCCAGGACTGCCCGCGAGCGTCGCAGAAATATGGAGCATTTGGAGCTTTAGTGATCCAGGGTAGACCCAAGGCGACATTCCAGCAGAGGTCGGCAGCAATAAGGCTTCGGCTGCTAGGGTCAACCCTCCCCGGCGTTAACCGCGCGCAAAGATCTCTGGAGTAGAGCCGTGCGGGTGTTGGAACGAGGGCTGATTATGCGCGTGTGGCGGAACATTTCGATTTCCGGTAAGCTGGCGGCAACGTTCAGCTCTGTGTTCGTGCTGATCGTTGTGCTTGGCGTGCTCAGCCTCGTGCAGATGCGCTCCATCCAGCAGCATACCGCCGAGATCAACACCAACTGGCTTCCGTCTCTGGTCCAGCTGGGCAAGCTCGTATCCGCGCTGAAGGAGTACCGGTTGAGCTTCAATCGGTTGATCTTGGCAGAGATGGCGCAGGACCAAGCGGCGGCACAGGCGCTCTTCGTCAGCGTTGCGAGTGCTCAGGCGGCGGTCGACCAGGAGTACGAGACATTCAAGCCCATGATCACGCCTGACACCGACGACGTTCCATTGATGCAGCGTTTCGGTGGTGCCTGGTCGGAGCTCAAGAACGTCGATGCGTCCACGGTCGCCCTGCTTCGGGCCGGGGCGATCGACGCCGTGCTGCCGATGTTCCGCGGCCCGTCACGGGATCGCTACAACGAAGCCGCCGAAAGCGTGACGAAGGACCAGGCATTCAACGCGGCCGAAGGCTATCGCGAAGCGACCCTGGCCGAGAGCGCCTTCGGCACCGGAAAGGTGCTGGTGGCCGCGACCCTCGCCCTTTGCGCCGGCTTGTGCGCCGCTGCCGGCGTGATGGTGGCGTATGGCGTTGTCAGGCCGCTCGGTCGTGCGATCGCGATCATGGATCGGCTGGCGGCGGGGGACTTGGACGTGGCGATCGAGGAAAGCGCGGCGAACGACGAGATCGGCCGGTTGACGCGTTCCCTGGCAGTGTTCAAGCGAAGCGGCTTGGAGGCGAAGCGCCTGACCGCCGAGCAGGAAAACACGCGGGCCGCTCGGGAACATCGCGGCAGGCAGATCGAGGACACGGTCAAGCGCTTCGAAAGCCGGGTGGAGACAATGGTTGGCGTCCTGGCTTCCGGCTCGACCGAACTCGAAGCGACCGCGCGGCTGATGAGCGACACGGCCGGGCGGGCGCATGAGCAGGCCGGCGCAGTGGCGGAAGCGTCCACCCAGGCGTCGACCAGCGTGCAGACCGCGGCCGCGGCCGCCGAGCAGCTCGCCGCTTCGATCGGCGAGATCAGCCGGCAGGTCGTGAAGTCGGCCGAGGTCGCCGACCGTGCGGTCGGCGACGCCAAACGCACGGACCAGATCGTGCACGCCCTGGCCGAGGGAGCGGACCGGATCGGCAAGGTGGTCGAGATGATCAGCAGCATCGCCGGACAGACGAACCTGCTCGCCTTGAATGCCACGATCGAGGCGGCCCGTGCCGGCGACGCCGGCAAGGGGTTCGCCGTGGTCGCGTCCGAGGTGAAGAACCTCGCCGGCCAGACCGCTCGTGCGACGGACGAGATTGCCGAGCAGATCAGCGCGGTTCAGGCGGCGACCAAGGAAGCGGTGCAGGCGATCCACGACATCACCCAGACGATCGGCTCCATCAGCGAGATTGCGACCTCCATCGCCTCGGCGGTGGAGGAGCAGGGAGCGGCCACGGCGGAGATCGCCCGCACGGTTCAGGACACGGCGCGGGCGGCCATGCAGGTCACGTCGAACATCGGCAGCGTGCGTGACGCTGCGAACGATACCGGCAGCGCGGCCACCCAGGTTCTGGGGGCGGCGGGTTCGGTGTCGAGCCAGGCGGAGCAGATCTCGAACGAGGTGTCGAGCTTCGTGTCGGAGGTAAGAGCGGCCTGATCCCGCCGCCTCGTCAGCGGGGCGCGGGTCGCTGGCGGGAAAGGGTCCGCCAGCCGCCGCGGCTTGGGCTAGGTGGAACCACGAACCGAATTGTGGCCAGCCACCAAGGTCGGAGCCGAGGCGCGCGGCCGGCGGTTCGGCTGCCTGATTGGTTCGGGTCGACGACTACCATTGACGCCAGGGGTCAAACAACGTCACGAAAAATGAAGAACTGACAGAACGTCCGGCAAACCCGAACCAATCAACGCGCAGAACGCACGACAGACTGCGCTATAGGACATGCGCAACTCGATGGAATTTCGGCAATGAAGCGGTTTTATGCCTCCGCCACTTCGGCAGTCCGGAGTATTCTTGTGTGCGCAAGCCCTGAGGGTTCGGCGGCGCGCAGCGTGGTCGGCCAGTCAGAAGCCGCCTTGGGCCAGCCTGTCGAGGGCGGCGTCGGCGCTGCTCGGAGCGCCGCGACGGCGGCACACCCGACGGTGCGAGAGGCGCCGGCATTCTGCCGCCTTCCCGTTCAGCCGAGGTAATCCCGGCACGGAGCGGCAGCCTGGAGCGGCGCTCGGCCGACACGCCCACCTCGCTGCCGCAACGGTCCTGCGGACCGATTTCGAGCGGACGAAGGTGAGGGCCAGTTCGCGCCTTAGGCGATTGATGGGCAGCTCGATAGCCGCACGCCGGAAGCCGTCCGCCTACTTCACCATCACAACACGAAGCGCATTGGTCGTGCCCGGCTGGTTGAACGGAACGCCCGCCGTCACGACCATTTCCTGTCCGGGGCTGGCGAAGCCTTCGGTCCGGGTGATCCGCGCGGCCCGGGTCACCGCTTCCGTCATGGAATGAACCTCGGCGCACTGCACGGCGTGCACGCCCCACACGACCGCCAGCCGCCGAGACGTGGCAAGGTTGCTGGTCAGGCCCAGCACCGGAACATCGGGCCGTTCGCGGGCGATCCGCAGCGCGGTGCTGCCGCCTTCGGTAAAGGCGGCGATCGCGGCGCCACCGATCGTGTGTGCGATCTGCCGGCTGGCGGTGGCGATGGCGCTGGCCGAGAGGCGTTCGGGCGCCGGCCGCCCGGCCTCGATCACGTTCCGCCAGCCAGGGTCACGCTCGACCCGCTCGACGATGCGGTCCATCATGTTGACCGCCTCGTACGGATATTGCCCGGCTGCAGTCTCGGCGCTCAGCATCACCGCATCGGCGCCGTCGAACACCGCCGTCGCAACGTCGGAGGCTTCGGCGCGGGTCGGCGACGGCGCGCTGATCATGCTTTCCAGCATCTGCGTCGCCACCACGACGGGAATGCCGCGCTGCCAGGCGGCGCGGACGATCCGCTTTTGCGCCAGCGGCACCTCCTCCGGCGGCAGTTCGACCCCCAGGTCGCCGCGCGCCACCATCACCGCATCCGACTCGTCGAGGATCGCGTCGAGGTTCTCGAGCGATTGCGGCTTTTCCATCTTGGTCATGATCCAGGCCCGGCCGGCCGCAATGCTTTTGGCTTCGGCCACGTCCTCCGCCCGCTGCACAAAGCTCAGGCCGATGAAATCCACCCCGTGCTCGAGCGCGAATTGCAGGTCGATGCGGTCCTTCGCCGTCAGCGCCGGGATCGGCAGCGCAACGTCCGGCACGTTGACGCCCTTGCGGTCGCTCAACGGGCCGCCGGTCACGACCTCGGTCTCGAGATGGTCCTCGCGCACCCGGGTCACCCGAGGCGCAGCTTGCCGTCATCGAGCAGCAGCGACGTGCCGATGCCGGCCGCCTTGATGATCTCGGGATGCGGCAGCGCGACACGGCGCGTGTCACCGGGCACCGAGGACAGATCCACCCGGAACGCCTGGCCGGTTTGCAGCACCACACGCCCCGCCTGGAACCGGCCGACCCGCAGCTTCGGCCCTTGCACGTCGGCCAGGATGCCGATCGGCCGCCCGGCGTGCTCCTCCAAGGCGCGGATCATGGTGATCCGCTGCAGATGGTCCTCGTGCGTCCCGTGGCTGAAATTCAGCCGGAACACGTCGGCGCCGGCGTGGAACAGTCGCGACAGCACTTCGGGCGTGCTGCTCGACGGTCCCAAGGTGGCGACGATCTTGGTGCGGCGCCGACGGCGCAGCTTGATGCGGGCTGCCATGGTTTCGGCTCCTTCAGCGATCAGAGTCGCGCGGATGGCGTCGCGATCAGGATCGCGCGGATGTCATTGACATTGGTCAGCGTCGGGCCGGTGACGACAAGGTCGTCCAAGGCGCTGAACAGGGCGTAGCTGTCGTGCGCGGCGAGGGCGGCGCCCGGATCGAGACCCATCGTGCGGGCCCGGGCCAGCGTGTCGGGGCCGATGATGGCGCCGGCCGCGTCCTGGTTGCCGTCGATGCCGTCGGTGTCGCCGGCGATCGCCCAGATGTCCGGGGCGCCGCGCAGGTTGACGGCCAGGCTCAGCAGGAACTCGGTGTTGCGGCCGCCCTTGCCGCGATGGCCCGGCGGCAGCTCGACCGTCGTCTCACCGCCTGACAGCAGCACGCAAGGCGCCGGCAGCGGCTGATGGTGCCGGCGTACGCTGGCGGCGATGCCCGCCATGACCGTGCCGACCTCGCGGCTGTTTCCCTCGATCGCGTCGCCGAGGATCATCGGCGTCAGGCCGTGGCAGCGGGCCGCCTCCGCCGCCGCCGCGAGCGCCATGGCAGGGGTGGCGATCATGCGGACCTCGGACCGCAACTCGCCCGGCTTCGGCGTCTCGGGGCCGTCGTTGCGCGGCAGGTCGAGACGATACCTGGCGGCGATGGCGCGCACATCGGCCCAGGTGGATGCGTCCGGAACGGTCGGGCCGCTGCCGATGGTCGCCGGGTCGTCGCCGGGAACGTCGCTGATCGCGAGGGTGACGACGCGGGCCGGCGCGGCCGCGGCGGCGAGGCGGCCGCCCTTGATGGCCGACAGATGCTTGCGGACCGCGTTCATGGCCCCGATCGGGGCACCCGACGCGAGCAGGGCGGCGTTGACCGCCTGCAAATCGTCGAGCGTCAGCCCGTCGGCCGGCAATTCCAGCAACGCCGATGCGCCCCCCGACATCAGCGCCAGCACCATGTCGTCGGGACCGAGCCCGCCGACCGCGGCCAGGATCTGCCGCGCGGCCTCGGCGCTGTTGGCGTCGGGTACGGGGTGGCTGGATTGCAGCACGCGGATCCGCCGCGTCGGGCATTCGTGGCCGTAGCGGGTGACGACGACGCCTTCGGCGCCGGGCCAGGCTGCTTCCAGCGCGGCGGCCATCGAGGCGGCGGATTTGCCGGCCCCGACCACGACCACCCGGCCCGGCGGACGTTCCGGCAGGTGCGCGGCCAGCACCCCATGCGGGTCGGCGCTCGCCACCGCAGCGCCGAACATCGCCCGCAGCGCCGCTCGCGCCTCCTGGTCGGTCCAACTCATGACGCCTCCCCCCTTGGCCGGCACTATGGTGGCAGCCGGGCGGTTGATCCAGGCCCCGCCTGCCGCCACCTTGGACGCATGGAGGAGCCCACCATGCCCGACACCGACCAACCGCAACTCGACCCCGCTGCCCGCACCGAATTGGAGGCGGCCGCGTTCCGTCGCCTTGTCGAGCACCTGCGCGAGCGGACCGACGTGCAGAACATCGATTTGATGAACCTGGCCGGCTTCTGCCGCAACTGCCTCAGCCGCTGGTATCGGGAGGCGGCCGAGCAGCAAGGGGTCACGATGACGGACCCGCAGGCGCGTGAAACCATCTACGGCATGCCGTACAAGGAATGGCAGGCCAAGCATCAGCGCGAAGCCGGCGCGGAGCAGAAAGCCGCGTTCGCGGCTGCCAATCCGGGGCACTGACGCGCGTCCGCGCGGCGCCGCCTGATTGACCCGCCACGGCGGTAAAGGTAAGCCCCGACCCCTTCCAAAAACTGGGGCTGCGGCATGGCCAATTCCGATGTGATCGAGTCCGAAGACGACGCCCTGGACAATCTCGGCCAGCCCGGGGACGCGAAGGTCGGTGGCGTCGCCGCCGACCGGCTTCGCAGCTTGATCGAGCGCATCGAGCGACTCGAGGAAGAACGCAAGGCGCTCGGGTCCGACATCAAGGACATCTACGCCGAAGCCAAGTCGGCCGGCTTCGACGTCAAGGTGTTGCGGCAGATCATCCGCATCCGCAAGCAGGAGCCGGCCGAGGTCGAGGAGCAGGAGACGCTGCTTGACGTCTACCGTCGCGCGCTCGGGATGTAGCCGCCCGGGGCTGCAGGGCGATGGCGCGGTGCCTCGCTTGACTGGTGTCGGGGAGCAGGTTAGCCGGTCAATTAAGACCGCATCCCCACTTCCCGAGACACGGATCGTGAAACACTCCCGTCGCGCGATCCCCCCGACCAAGCCGCAACCGGTCCGGCGCGGCTCCGTCGACTCCGTCGCCGATGGCGTGGCGAAGGGTTGGGCGATCGACTCAGCGCGCGACGGCCGGCCAGCCAGCCTGTTCCTGTTTATCGACGACGCGCCCGTCAGCAATTTCTTCTGCAGCCTGGAGCGGTTCGACATCGAAGGCGCCGCGCCCGGCGACGCGGTGGCCGGATTCGAGGTCGCCATCCCGCCCGCTTTTCTCGACGGCACCCTGCATCGGCTGTCGATCCGGTTCGATAGCGGCGAGTTCCTGCCGATCCCCGACGGGTCCGGCGGCTGGAGCCAACGGGTCGAGTTCCGGCAGCAGCCGCGCCAGCGGACGATCAGCCACGTGGATGGCTTGACCGACGGCGCGCTGCGGGGATGGATCGTGCAGCGGAGCGGGCCCGACGGGTCGATGCGGGGCGGCGTCGATCTCCGCATCCTGTCGAACGGGGTCGAGCTGGCTTTGGTTAAGGCCGACAAGTACCGGCCCGACGTGGCCGGCGCCCTCGATTGCGACGCTCATTGCGGCTTCACCTTCGTGCCGCCGGCGCGCTTCCGCGACGGGCGGTCACACACCGTGGACGTCGTGATCGCGGCGAGCGGGGAGCACCTGGGCCGCAGCCCGGTCACGTTCGCCTACCCCACCCACCTCGCCGAAACGCAGCTGGCCCGGCTCTACCAGACGATGGACGTCATGAGCACGGAGCTGTGGCGGTTGAAGCGCGAGCTGAAGGAGATGCTGTCCACGACGATGCTGACGCTGGACGACTACGACCAGTGGTCGCGCCAGTACCAGGCCGTGCTGCGTCAAAGCCGCCGCCGGCACGGGTGGCCCGCGGATCGGCCGCAGCCGCTCGTCAGCATCCTGTGTCCGGTATACCGGCCGCGGCTGGCCGATTTCCGCGCCGCGGTCGGCTCAGTCCTGGCCCAAAGCTACGCCAATTGGGAGCTGATCCTGGTCGACGACAACGGCGGCCGGCAGGACGTGACCGACGCCATTGCCGGGTTCTGTGCCGCCGATCGCCGCATCCGGGCGTTGCCGCAGGCGAAGAACATCGGCATCAGCGCCGCAACCAACGTGGCAATCGACGCAGCGCGGGGAGACTACATCGCGTTGTTTGATCACGACGACCTGCTGATCGACGTCGCCGTCGAGATCATGATGCAGGCCGCGGCGGAAACCGGCGCCAAGATCCTGTATTCCGACGAGGACAAGATCGACGATTTCGGGCGCTTTTCCGATCCCAACTTCAAGTCGAGCTGGAATTACCGGCTACTGCTTTGCCAGAACTACGTGTGTCACTTTCTGGTCCTGGAGGCGGCGACGCTGCGACGCGCCGGTCCGCTGCGCAAGAAATATGACGGCGCGCAGGACCACGACCTCATGCTCCGCCTGGCCGAGTTCGTGGCGCCGACCGACATCGTGCATGTGCCGGAGGTCGTGTATCATTGGCGCAAGACCCCGGGCTCGACCGCGACCCGGATCTCCGCCAAGTCGTATTCGGTGAAGGCGGGCGTTGCGGCGGTGACGGACCATCTGCAGCGCCGGGGCGTCGAGGCGACCGTGCGCTCGATGCTCGGCGTCACCGTATACGACGTCGATTGGCGCTTCACGGCGGAACCGTCGGTGACCGTGGTGATCCCGTTCCGCGAGCAGGTCGGCCTCACCCGCCGCTGTCTCGAGACGCTGCTGCGGGTGACCCGGTACGGAAACTTCCACGTGCTGCTGGTCGATAACTGGTCGACCAGTGCCGCCGCGCAGGACTTCGTGCAGCATGCAGCGCGGCTGGACCGCGTTTCGGTGCTGAAAGTCGAGGAGCCGTTCAACTACGCCCGGCTCAACAACCTCGCCTGCGCCGGCGCCGATGCCGAGCTGTTCGTATTCATGAACAACGATGTCTTCGTCGAGCAGGCGGACTGGCTCCGCCGCCTGGTCGACGAGGCCCTAGCCAATCCAGCGGTCGGCGCCGTCGGCGCGAAGCTGGTCTACCCCGACCGGACGGTGCAGCACGCCGGGGTGATCCTCGGGGTGGGCGGCGTCGGCGACCACGCCTATCGCGGCCGCGCCGCCGACGACCCGTTCTTCGTCGGCCGCGGCATTTCGGCGCAAGAACTCTCGGCCGTCACAGCCGCGCTGATGCTGTGCCGGGCCAGCGCATTCCGGGCGGTTGGCGGCTTCGACGAGGCCGAGCTGCCGGTCGCCTACAACGACGTCGACCTCTGCCTCAAGCTGCGCCGGGCGGGTTACCGCATCGTCTACTGCCCGGCGGTGGTCGCCGAACACCATGAATCGGTCAGCCGCGGCAGCGACATGGACGATGGGCGGCTCGGCCGCTTCGTGTCCGAAGAACAGGTCATGCTGACCCGCTGGGCGGCGGAGCTGGCGGCCGATCCCTGCTACAGCCCGAACTTTTCCCGTGAGGGCGGCATCTTCCACCGCCTCGCCGAGGACCCGCTGCGGCCCCAGGCCGAGCGACCGCTGCGCTACCGGCCGGGTCCGGCAGACCGCACGCATAGTGACGCCGGCGGCCGCGCCGGCGCGGCGACCGCGCCCGACGGCGGCTGACACCCTGGCGCGCTTCAAGTCCAGCGACCCGGCGGCACTCTACGGCGAGGGCGGATTCTACGAGGCACCTGACCTGCTGGCGTCGCTCGACGGCCTGGGAAGCGCCGCCGCCAACCTTGGGCCGCTCTTCCCCGCCTATGGCTACACGCGCCCGGTCGAGCCCGACCTGTTGTCGGGCAGCCCGGAGTTCATCGCCCGACTGCTGACCCATTACGAGTGGATCAACCAGTCATACCAGCGCGGCGCCGCGAGCCACGTGATACGGCTGCGCGACATCTTCCTGCATTACCACACCATCCTGCACGTGGCGGCCGACGGCGAGGTCCTGACGCTGTACGAGACGGCCCGGGCGATCGACCGGCCCTACAACCCGCAACCGGATTGGACCGCGGCGGAACTTCGGCGCCAGGCGATCCGGATGGGCGGCGACCGCCCGAGCCTCTACCTCGGGTCGGCCGGCGCGGCGAATTACGGGCACTGGCTGGTGGACGACCTCGCACGCGCCGAGGCGGCCGGCGTCATCGCCGAGGCGGCCGGATCGGCGTCGGTCGAGCTGGTCATCCCGGGCTTCGGCGCCACGCTGGACGAGGTCAAGCAGCAGTCGCTGCAGGTGATGCAGGCCGGCGGCGCCGGGCACGCGGCCTGCTTCGTGCCGCATGACGCGGTGCTGCACTTCGACGAGCTGCACTACGTCACCCCCATCACCTTCCACCCCACGCTGAAGTCGCCGCAGGCGCGGCGGCTGCTGCGTGACCGGGCTGGCGCCTACCCGTTCGTGTTCCCCGTCCTGCGGTCGGCGAAGCGGCTGTTCGTCCTGCGCAACAAGGTCTATGGCCGCACGGTCGCCAACCTCGACGAGGTCGCCCGGGTGTTCAGCCATCACGGCTTCGTGGCGATGGACGTGGACGGGCTGACGTTCGGGCAGCAGGTGGCCTTGTTCAAGGACGCCGAGATCGTCGCCGGCTGCATGGGCGCGGCGATGACGACCACCTTGTTCTGCGCCGACGGGGCGACCGTGCTGCACCTGGCGCCGGAGGGCTGGATGGAGCCGTTCTATTGGGACCTGGCGGCGGTCTGCGGCCATCGTTATGCAGCACTTTACGGCACCCCGCTCGACCCCGCAGTCGAGCCGCATCGGTCGTCGTTCACGATCGACCCGGCCCGGCTGCAGGACCTGCTGGGGCGGCTGCTGGCCTGATCGCCCGCACCCCGCCGGTCAGGCGCCGACCAGCGCGCCCCGATGGATCTGCAGCGCCGCCGTGCGCTTGATCTTCTGGCTTGGCGTCAGCAGCCCGTTCTCGATCGTGAACGGCGGTACCAGCGCGTGACGGCGGATCCGCTCGGTGCTGGACAGGAAGCGGTTCACCCGGGCGACCGCGGCGCCGACCGTGCTCGCGTCCTGCCCCTCGGCCGGTACCAGCAGCGCGCCGAGCCCCGACCGGCCTTCGCCGGTCACGACCGCCTGCTGGATCTCGGGCTCGGCCATCAGGATGCCCTCGATCCGGGCCGGGCTGACGTTTTCGCCGCCGGACAGCACGATGATGTCTTTCTTGCGGTCGGTGATGGTGAGATAGCCGTCCCCATCGAGCACGCCGACGTCGCCGGTATGCAGCCAACCGTCCCGCAGCACGGCCTCGGTGGCCGCGGGCTGGTTCCAATAGCCGTCCATGACCAATCCGCCGCGCACCATGACCTCGCCATCGTCGGCGATCCGCACGTCGACCCCCTTGAGCGCCACGCCCACCGAGCTGTTGCGCGGCCGCCACGGCGGATTGACGCTGATCACCGGGCCGGCCTCGGTCTGGCCGTAGCCTTGCAGCACCGGCAGGCCGAGCGCCTCGAAGAAGCGTCCGAGGTCGGGGTCGAGCCGGGCGCCGCCGGATACCAGGGCGACGAGGTCGCCGCCGAACCGGCTGCGGATCTTGCGGCGGACGAGGGCGTCGAGCGCCGGGTCGGCCAAGCGGTCGGCCAGCGTCCGCGTGCCGTCGATGCGGCGCAACCCGGTCGCCAGGGCGCGATCGAACAGCCGCCGCTTCCACGGCGTCTCGCGCCCGATCTGCAGCATGATCCGCGACCGGATCACGTCCAGCACGCGCGGCACCACGGTCAGAATGGTTGGGCGGATCGTCATGAGGTCGGCCGGCAGGTGCTCGACACCGCGGCCATAGACGATGGTGGCGCCGAAGGCCGGCAGGATGAACTGGCCGACGGTGTGCTCGTAGCTGTGCGACAGCGGCAGGTACGAGAGGTAGGTCGTGGTTTCGAGCCGGAGCGGCGCGGCCAGGGTGGCGATGCCCCGGATGTTGGACAGGATCGCCCGATGCGGCAGCATCACCCCGCGCGGCAGGCCCGACGTGCCGCTGGTATAGACCAGGCAGGCGAGCGCGCCGGGCGCGATGGTGGCCGCTTCGGCGACGATGTCATCCGGGGCGGCCGGGTCGTCCTGCAGCGGGCCGAACGGGGTGCCGAACTCCGGGTCCATGCAGAAGATGCCGTCGAGGCCGCCGACCAGGGCCGCGCCGGCGCGGACGCGGGCACCGAGCGCGGCCGAGGAGACGATCGCGGTCCGCGCGCCGCTGTCCAGCAGCAGGTGCGCGTGATCCTCCGGCGTATTGGTGGTGTAGCCCGGCACCGGCACCGCGCGGATCGCCATCAGCGCGACTTCGGCGATCGTCGCTTCCGGGCGGCTGTCGCTGACCAGCAGCACGCGATCGCCGGGTGCGACGCCGGCGGCACGCAGGCCGCGCGCGACCGAGGCGGTGCGGCGGGCGAACTCGGCCCAGCTGATGGTTTGCCAGGCGCCATGCTGGAAGTGCCGCAGCATCGGTCGCCGACCCCAGCGCCGCGCGCGGTCGAACATCATGGTGGCCAGGTTCGGCCACTCCGGCATCCGCGTCACACTTGTCTCCCGCCCGTCCGACCGTCCTTGGCGCCGCCGTCCCGACCAGCCCGGCGCGACCAGTCGTCTGACCGGCCGCCCAGGCCAGGCCGTTCCGGCTTGCCCTTCATGGGCCGCGCCCCACCTTAACGGTCACGCACCTACCAGCACGACAGGACCGGCACCAGATGCTTAACGCCCCCGACCTCGCCGCCGACGGCGCCCTCGCCCATGCTTCCGCGCCGGACGCCGCGTTGCCGAGTTGGGACCTGTCCGACCTATACCCGGGAATAAAGTCAGCCGAGATCGAAGCCGATTTCGCCGAAGCCGACCGCGCCGCGCGGGCATTCCAGACGCGGCTCGCGGGCACGCTCGGCGCCATCGACGGCGCCTCGATGGCGGCGGCGCTGCTGGAATACCAGCGCATCGAGGAGATCCAGGGGCGGCTGATGTCCTACGCCCAGCTTCAGTTCAGCACGGACGGCACCGACCCGGTGGTCGGCCAGTTCTACCAATCCGTGAGTGAGCGGGTGACGGCGATCAGCAGCCATATGCTTTTTTTCACGCTCGAGCTCAATCGGTTGGACGACGCGGCGCTCGAAGCGAAGATGAGCGACCCGGCCTTGGCGCGCTGGCGCCCCTGGCTGCGCGACCTGCGCGTGTTCCGCCCGCACCAGCTGAGCGATGAGGTGGAGAAGCTGCTGCACGAGAAGGAGGTCACCGGGCGCAGCGCCTGGAGCCGCCTGTTCGACGAGACCATTGCCGGCTTGCGCGTGCCGGTGCGGGGCGAGCAGCTCACGGTGTCATCGGCGTTGAACAAGCTGTCCGACCGCGACCGCTCCGTGCGCGCCGACGCGGCGACGGGGATCAGCACGGTGTTCGGCGACAACGTCCGCCTGTTCAGCCTCATCACCAACACCTTGGCCAAGGACAAGGAGGTGATCGACACCTGGCGCCGCTACCCGCGCCCGACCAGCTTCCGCAACCGCGCCAACATGGTCGAGGACGAGGTGGTGGACGCGCTGTCGACGGCCGTCACCGGCGATTACCGCCGCTTGTCGCACCGCTACTACGCTTTGAAGGCCAAGTGGCTCGGGCTTGAGAAGCTGCAGCACTGGGACCGCAACGCGCCGCTGCCGGAGGACCAGGACAGCCGCATCGAATGGGATGAGGCGCGGGACCGGGTGTTGTCGGCCTATGGCGCGTTCTCGCCGGAGCTGGCGCAGGTCGGGCGCCGGTTCTTCGACAATCCTTGGATCGATGCCGGGCTGCGGCCGGGCAAGTCGGGCGGCGCCTTCGCCCACCCGACGGTGCCGTCGGTGCACCCCTACCTTCTGGTCAACTACCACGGCAAGACCCGGGACGTGATGACGCTGGCGCACGAGCTGGGGCATGGCGTGCACCAGATGCTGGCGGCCGAGCAGGGCTATCTCATGAGCGGCACGCCGCTGACGCTGGCGGAAACGGCCAGCGTGTTCGGCGAGATGATGACGTTCCGGGCGCTGCTGGACGCCGAAACCAACCCGGCGCGGCGGCGGATCATGCTCGCCAACAAGGTCGAGGACATGCTGAACACGGTGGTGCGCCAAGTCGCGTTCTACCAGTTCGAGACCAGGCTGCACGACGAGCGGCGCAGCGGCGAGCTGCTGTCCGACCGGATCGGCGAGATCTGGATGGATGTGCAGACCGAGAGCCTCGGACCGGCGTTCGACTTTACCCCGGACTACAAGGTCTACTGGGCGTATGTGCCGCACTTCATCCATTCGCCATTCTATGTCTATGCTTATGCGTTCGGGGACTGCCTGGTGAATGCGCTTTACAGCGTGTTCCAGGGCGGGCATCCCGGGTTCGAGCAGAAATATCTCGAGATGCTGAAGGCCGGCGGCACCAAGCGGCACAAGGAGTTGCTGGCGCCGTTCGGCCTCGATGCGTCGGATCCGGCGTTCTGGCGGCGCGGGCTCGACGTCATCGCCGGCTTCATCGACGAGCTGGAGCGCGCGTAGATGGCCGAGGGTGGACCGAACCTGTTCGGCGAGCTGCGTCGCTTCGCCCGCACCTCGGGCGCGGTCGGCGGCATCGCAGCGCGCGTGGCGGGCAACAAGGTGTTCGGGTTCAAGACCGACAAGGCGGCGCATGCCGAGGACCTGAAGGCGGTGCTGGGCGGGCTGAAAGGCCCGTTGATGAAGGTCGCGCAGATCCTCTCCACGATCCCGGACGCGCTGCCGCCCGAATACGCGGAGGAGCTGGCGCAGCTGCAGGCCAACGCCCCGGCGATGGGCTGGAACTTCGTGCGCCGCCGCATGGCCGGGGAGCTCGGCTCCGACTGGCAAAGCAGGTTCACGAGCTTCGGCCAGACCGCGAGCGCCGCTGCCAGCCTGGGCCAGGTGCATCGTGCGACCTTGCCCGACGGCACCGACGTCGCCTGCAAGCTGCAATATCCGGACATGCCGAGCATCGTCGACGCCGACCTGCGCCAGCTTCGGGTGGCGATGCAGCTGTACAAGCGAATCGACAGCGTGATCCAGGGTGACGATATCTACACCGAGATTGCCGAACGGCTCCGCGAGGAACTCGATTACGAGCGCGAGGCGGCGCAGATGCGGCTTTATGCGGCGATGCTGCGGGACACGCCGACCGTCAGCGTGCCTCGCTCGATCCCGGAGCTCACGACCAAGCGCCTGCTGACAATGAGCTGGCTGGACGGCGAGCCGATGCAGCGCCGCATCGACGAGGACCCGCCGCTCGAGGTTCGCAACGACATCGCCCGCGCCATGTTCCATGCCTGGTACGTGCCGTTCTACCAGTTCGGGGTGATCCACGGCGACCCGCACCTCGGCAACTACCAGGTCCGGGCGGACCATGGCATCAACCTGCTCGATTTCGGTGCGATCCGCGTGTTCCCGCCCAAGTTCGTGCGCGGCGTGATCGACCTCTACGAGGCGATCCGCGACGGGGACAACGCCAAGGCGCGGGAGGCGTACGAAGGGTGGGGCTTCCGCGGCCTGACCAACGAGCAGATGGAGGTGCTCAACCAGTGGGCACGCTTCGTCTACGAGCCGCTGCTGGACGACCGGGTGCGGCGCATCCAGGAGAACGGCGACTCGCAGTATGGCCGCAGCGTCGCCGAGAAGGTGCACGCCGGGTTGCGTCAGACCGGCGGCGTGCGGCCGCCACGCGAGTTCGTGCTGATGGACCGCTCGGCGCTGGGCTTGGGCAGCGTTTTTCTGCGGCTGCGAGCCGAGCATAATTGGTGCCGGATGTTCCATGAGCTGATCGAAGGCTTCAATACCGAGGCGGTCGCCGCGCGGCAGGCGGCCGCGCTGGCCGAGGCGGGGGTTCCAGCCGCCGGCTGACGCACGGCTCGGGGCCGCCGCCCGCCTCTTGTGTTTTCTCCCCTGTCGCGCATTTTAGGCCGGGCTTGGGAGGAACGAACGAATGCGCCTTGCGGTGCTGAAGGAACGGGCCGCGGCGGAAACGCGCGTGGCCGCCACGCCGGATACGGTCAAGAAGCTGGTGGCGCTCGGGCTGACGGTCGCGATCGAGGCCGGAGCGGGGGTGTCCAGCGCGATCCTGGATACCGACTACACCGCCGCCGGCGCCGAGGTGGTGCCTGACGCCGCCGCGGCCCTGGCGGGGGCTGGAGTGGTATTCGCGGTGCAGTTGCCCGACGAGCAGATCCGGGCGCAGATCCCGCGAGGCGCGCTGGTGCTTTGCACGAGCAGCGCTACCGGCAACACCGAGTTGGTCTCGTCTCTCGCCGCCGCCGGGCTCGATGTCGGCGCGATGGAGCTGCTGCCGCGCATTACTCGGGCGCAAAGCATGGACATCCTGAGCAGCCAGGCCAACCTCGCCGGCTATCGCGCGGTGATCGAGGGGGCGGGGGCGTTCGAGCGCGGCTTCCCGATGATGATGACCGCCGCCGGAACCGTGCCGCCGGCCCGCGTGCTGGTGATCGGCGCCGGCGTGGCCGGATTGCAGGCGATCGCCACGGCCCGCCGCCTCGGCGCCATCGTGTCGGCAACCGACGTCCGGCCCGCCGCCAAGGAGGAGATCCGCTCGCTCGGCGCCACCTATGTCGGCGTCGACGACGAGGAGAGCGCGGGTCAGACCGGCGCCTATGCCAAGGAGATGACCGACGCGTTCCGGCAGAAGCAGGCCGAGTTGATGGCGACAACGGTCGCCAAAAACGACTTGGTAATCTGCACCGCGCTGGTGCAGGGCCGCACCGCCCCGGTGATCGTCACTCAGGCGATGGTCGACAGCATGAAGCCTGGGAGCGTCGTGGTCGACATCGCCGCCGACAACGGCGGCAATTGCGCGGCGACCAAGCCGGGCGAGGCGGTCACCACCGGCAACGGCGTCAAGGTGCTCGGCTATCGCAACTGGCCCGGCCGCATCCCGGTCGCCGCCAGCTCGCTCTATTCGCGCAACCTGCTGACGTTCCTGACCACGTTCTGGGACAAGGAGGCCAAGGCGCCGAAGCTGCCGGCCGACGACGAGATCGTGCGCGGCACCATGCTGACCCGCGGCGGCCAGGTCGTGCACGCCAATTTCCAGCCCGCGCAAGCCGCGTAGAGCCGAGAGGGACGCCATGAACCCCAACATGTATGCGGACGAGGCGATGCGCATCGCCGAGCGCGCCGCCGCACTCGCGGATCAGCTGCGCGCCGCCACCGTCGCCGTCGAGCCGGTCGCCCAGGCGGTCGAGCCGTTCATCTTCCTGCTCGCGATCTTCCTGATGGCGTGCTTCGTCGGCTACTACGTCGTTTGGAACGTCACCCCGGCGCTGCACTCGCCGCTGATGGGCGTCACCAACGCGATCTCGTCGGTGATCGTGGTCGGGGCCATGCTGGCGGCCGGCCTGTCGTCCGACGGCTGGGCCCGGTTCTTCGGCTTCCTCGCGGTGCTGCTGGCGAGCGTGAACATCTTCGGCGGCTTCACCGTCACTCAGCGCATGCTGGGGATGTTCCAGGCCAACAAGCGGCCGGCGGCGGCGGGGGCGCGCAAGTGAACGCTTCGCTCACCTCGCTCGCCTACCTGGTTTCGGCGGTCCTGTTCATCCTGGCCCTGCGCGGGCTGTCGAGCCCGGTGACGGCGCGCCAGGGCAACCTGTTCGGCATGATCGGCATGGGGGTGGCGGTTGCCGCGACCCTGCTGCAGCGCGGCATGTCGGGCACCGGCTTCCTGCTGATCATCGTTGCGATCGCGATCGGCGGCACCGTCGGCACCGTCGTCGCGCGGCGGATCCAGATGACGGCGCTGCCGCAGCTTGTCGCGGCGTTCCATTCGCTGGTCGGCTTGGCCGCGGTATTCGTCGCGGCGGCGGCCCTGAACGCGCCGGCCGCGTTCGGCATCGGCGTGCCGGGTCACATCCATACCCAGTCGCTGGTCGAGATGTCGCTGGGCTTGGCGATCGGCGCCATCACCTTCTCCGGCTCGCTGATCGCGTTCGCCAAGCTGCAGGGCACGATGAAGGGCGCCCCGATCATCTTCGCGCGTCAGCACCAGTTGAACTTGGCGCTCGGTATCGTGTTGCTCGTGCTGATCGTGATGTTCTGCAACAGCGGCAACCAGGCGCTGTTCTGGTTGATCGCGCTGCTGGCATTGGGGCTTGGCTTCCTGATCATCATCCCGATCGGCGGCGCGGACATGCCGGTCGTGGTGTCGATGCTGAACAGCTACTCCGGCTGGGCGGCCTGCGGCATCGGCTTCACCATCCAGAACCTTGCCTTGATCATCACCGGCGCGCTGGTCGGCGCATCGGGCGCCATCCTGTCCTACATCATGTGCAAAGGCATGAACCGCAGCATCTTCAACGTGCTGCTGGGCGGGTGGGGCACGGATACGGGCGGGGCGGCGGCCGCGGCGGCTGGGGGCGAGGCCAGGTCGGTCCGGTCCGGCAACGCCGAGGATGCCGGGTTCATCATGAAGAACGCGTCCAAGGTGATCATTGTGCCGGGCTACGGCATGGCGGTGGCGCAGGCGCAGCATGCCCTGCGAGAAATGGCGGACACGCTGAAGAAGGAGGGCGTCGAGGTCAAATACGCCATCCATCCCGTAGCCGGCCGTATGCCGGGCCACATGAACGTGCTGCTGGCCGAGGCGAACGTGCCGTACGACGAGGTGTTCGAACTCGAGGAGATCAACAACGAGTTCAGCACCGCCGACGTGGTCTACGTGATCGGCGCCAACGACGTCACCAACCCGGCGGCCAAGACCGATAAGTCCTCGACCATCTACGGCATGCCGATCCTGGACGTGGAAAAGGCACGGACGGTGCTGTTCATCAAGCGGAGCATGGCATCCGGCTACGCCGGGGTGGAGAACGAGCTGTTCTTCCGGCCCAACACCATGATGCTATTCGGTGACGCTAAGAAGATGACGGAAGAGGTGGTGCAATCGCTCGGCCATTGAGCCGAGGGTTACGCGAACTTATGTTTCGCTGGAGGCGTCAAATCAGGTATGATGACGCCATGGAGGGTTCGATGTCGGTTTCGACGCTGCCGAAGCGAAAGTCGTCGCCGGGACGGGCGACGGGAGATACGAGGCCGGCCCGCTCCGCGTCGGCCGACAAAGCATCATACAAGTCGAAGCACCAGCGCCTGCATACGATGATCCAAGAACTTCGACACGACTCCGACAAATTGCTGCAGAATGCCAATAAGCTGCTTGCCCGTCTGACCTGAGCATTGACCAAGACGTCTGTCGATGAACTGCTTGCGGCGATCGCGGCGGTTCGGGTCTTGCAGGACGTTGTGCGCAAGCAGGAAGAGGCCATCACCATCATACTCGACCGGCTCGATGCGCTCGAACGCGGCGGCGGCGCGAGGCCCACACCGGGTCGCAGCAAGTGACCGCCGCGCCGGGTTGGCCCGCCGGAGTTGAGCCGATCGGGCTTGAGGACCTCGGACGGCTCGGGATCAGCCAAGCCGACGAGTTGTTCTGGGACGGCCGTCGCATCGAAGTCCGCCGCTCGCTCGTCCTGACCCGCTTTCAGAAGGTCGTCACCGGCGTCGTCACGGTGTTTGCCATCTTGGGCGGGCTCGGCGGCTTCGTGACAGGCCTGAACAATGCGTCGATCTTCCTTTGCTCCCGCAATGTCGCCTGGCTGAGCTGCCCTCCACTACATCCCTGATTTTACAGTGTCGCGACCGTCCGGATGCGCGCACGCGGGAAGATCTCGGCTTGCGACAGGACGGGCGTCGATGGGCGAAGCCGCTCGACGATGGCGCGGATATGTCCCCGGATCGGGCCGGAGCACAGCAGCACGGCGCCGTCGCTGCCTGGAGCCTCGAACACGGTACGGAACCGCTGCATGAACTCGCCCAGCCGCGACGGCGGGATGGCAAGCTGCCGGTCCTCCGGTGGCCCGACCAGGCTTTCGGTGAAGATCGCCTCCCACTCCGCCGATAGCGTGACGAGCGGGATGAACCCGGCCGGTCCGGTATGCGCATTGCTGAGCTGGCGT
Source organism: uncultured Alphaproteobacteria bacterium (assembly GCA_963792675.1). Classification (GTDB taxonomy): domain Bacteria; phylum Pseudomonadota; class Alphaproteobacteria; order Acetobacterales; family Acetobacteraceae; genus JBBROS01. The sequence goes on along the minus strand of CAWBWT010000002.1, from coordinate 77,019 downwards.
GCCAGCCGGGTGCGGACGTGGCCGGTGAGCGCCGGGATCGCACGGATGCCCTGGGCGCAGGCTTCGTGGATACCTTCGAGGATGGTCGGCAGGTCACGCAAACTGACGCGCTCGGCGAGCAGCGCCTGCAGCACCCGCTGCACGCCGCCGACCGAGATCTGCGACGGGATCAGTTCGGCTACCAGCTTCTGCTGCTCCCGCGGCAGTTCCTCCAGCAGCTTGGCCGTCTCGGCATAGGACAGCAGCTCGGCCATCGAGTCGCGGACCACCTCGGTCAGGTGGGTCGTGAGCACGCTGGCCGGATCGACGACGGTGCAGCCGCGCAGCGTCGCCTCGTCGCGCCGGTCCTGATCGATCCAGAGCGCCGGCAGCCCGAACGCCGGTTCCGTGGTCCGCTCGCCGGGTAGGTCCGGCAGACCGCCGCTCGGGTCCATCGCCAGCAGCTTCGTCGGGCGCAGCTCGCCGTGCCCGGCCTCGATTTCCTTGACCCGGATCGAGTAGGCGTCGGCGTCGAGCTGCATGTTGTCCTGGATCCGCACCGGCGGCAGCACGAAGCCCATCTCGGCGGCGATGCTGCGGCGCAGCCCCTTGATCTGCTCCGTCAGGCGCGGCGCGTCGCCGCCCGCGAGGGTCAGCAAGCCGTAGCCGAGCTCGAGCCGGATCGTGTCGATCCTGAGCGAGTCGGAGATCGGCGGCTCGCTCGGAACCGTGGTTGCCGCTTCCTCGACCGGGCTCGCGACCCCGGGGTGCTTGTGGCGGTAGTATGCGCCGCCGCCGGCGATCCCGGCCAAAGCGAGGAACGGCAAGGTGGGCAGACCGGGCAGCAATGCCAGGACCAACGCCACCCCGCCGGCGATCGCCAGCGGCTTCGGACGGCCGCCGAGCTGCCGCATCAGCGCGGCGTCGGCCGAGCCCTCGACCCCGCCCTTGGTCACGACGATGCCGGCTGCGGTGCTGACGAGCAGCGCCGGGATCTGGCTGACGAGACCGTCGCCGACCGTCAGGGTGGTGAAGGTCGAGGCCGCGTCGGCGAACGGCATGCCGTGCCGCACCAGCCCGATCGCGAGACCGCCGAACACGTTGATGACGGTGATCAGCAGCCCAGCGATCGCGTCGCCGCGGACGAACTTCGCCGCGCCGTCCATGGCGCCGTAGAAGCCGCTCTCCTCCTCGAGCTCCTTGCGGCGCAGGCGGGCGGCCTTTTCGTCGATCAAGCCGGACGACAGGTCGGCGTCGATGGCCATCTGCTTGCCGGGCATCGCGTCCAAGCTGAAGCGGGCGGCGACTTCGGCGATGCGGCCGGAGCCCTTGGTGATGACCATGAAGTTCACTACCAGCAGGATGGCGAACAGGATGACGCCGATCACCACGTCGCCGCCCATCAGGAAGCCGCCGAACGCCTGCACCACGTGCCCGGCCGCCTGCGCGCCTTCGTTGCCGTGCGACAGGATCAGCCGGGTGGTCGCGACGTTGAGCGACAAGCGCAGCAGCGTCGTCAGCAGCAGCAAGGTGGGGAAGCTCGTGAAGTCGAGCGGCCGGGTGAGGAACATCGCCACCATCAGCACCAGCACGGAGGCGGTGATCGACAGTGCCAAGCCGAGGTCCAGCAGGATGGTCGGCAACGGCAGCACGAGCACGGCCAGCAGGCAGATCATGCCCAGCGCCAAGCCCACGTCGGTGCCGGGCAGCCACGGCGCCGCCCGGTCGCGCCAGAACGCCAGCATCAGGCGGCCACGCCGGTCGGCGGTGGTACCGCGACCCCGGCCTGGGCGTAATCGCGCAGCTTGTTGCGAAGCGCACGGATCGAGATCCCGAGGATGGTCGCCGCATGGGTGCGATTGCCGAGCGTATGGCCAAGCGTCTCGATGATCAGGTCGCGCTCGACTTCGTCCATGGTGCGGCCGACCAGGGCGGCGATCGGGGTGCCGAACGCCGCCGCCGCCGCGGGGACGGGCGCGCTGCTGCCCGAAAGCTCGATGGCGTCGGGCTCGATCTCCGGTCCGCTGGCCAGCAGCACGGCGCGATGCACGATGTTCTCGAGCTCCCGCACGTTGCCGCGCCAGCCATGGCCGGTCAGCCGCAGCACCGCGGTCCGCGACAACGGACGGTACGGCATCCCGTTCACCTCGGCATACCGGCGCGCATAGTGCTCGGCCAGGGCCGGAATGTCCCCGGGGCGGTCGCGCAAGGCCGGCAAGCGCAGGCCGACGACGTTGAGACGGAAGTAAAGGTCCTCGCGGAAGCGGCCGGCATTCACTTCGGCGGTGAGGTCGCGGTTGCTGGTGGCGAGGATCCGCACGTCCACGCGCACCGGCGCGGTGCCGCCGAGCCGGTCGATCTCGCGCTCCTGGATGGCCCGGAGGAGCTTGGCTTGCAGGCGCACGTCCATCTCGGTGATCTCGTCGAGCAGCAAGGTGCCGCCGTCGGCCGCCTCGAATTTGCCGATGCGGCGGGCGACCGCGCCGCTGAAGGCGCCGCGTTCGTGGCCGAACAGCTCGGTCTCGAGCAGGTTCTCCGGGATCGCGGCGCAGTTGAGGGCGACGAACGGCCCGGACGCCCGGCGTGAGCGGCGGTGAATATGCCGCGCCAGCACCTCCTTGCCGGTGCCGCTCTCGCCGGTGATGAGGACGCTCGCCTCGGCGACGGCCACCTGCTCGGCGCGGCGGATGGTGCCGAGCATGAGCGGGTCGCGGGCGACCAGCGCGTGGCTGTCACCCGACGCCGCTTCCAGGATGGCCGCGATCAGCTCCGGATCGGGCGGCAGCGGCAGGAACTCGCGCGCGCCGGCGACGATGGCGGCCGCGGCCTCGTCCGGGCCGGTTTCGACGCCGCACGCGACCACCGGAACGGACAGGCGCTCGGCCGCTATCGCCAGCACGAGGGCGCGGACATCGTGCGGCAGTTCGACCAGCACGAGGTCGACCCGGGCGTCGGCGCGCAGCCGGGCCAATGCCGTGCGATCGTCGTCGGCTTGGTGCAGCTTGGCGCCGCGGGCGACCGCGATGCGGGCCGCCTGGCCGAGCTCGCCGCCGAGCGAGCCGATGATGAGCACCTGCATCATGCCGACCGGTCGCCCTTGACGATTTCCGTCATCGTCACGCCGAGCCGGGTCTCGTCCACCATCACCACCTCGCCGCGGGCGACGAGGCGGTTGTTGACGTAGATGTCGATTGCCTCGCCGAGCTTGCGGTCCAGCTCGACGACGGCGCCGCGTCCAAGCTTCAGCAGTTGGCTCACCTGCATGGTGGCACTGCCCAGCACGGCGCTGACCGTAACGGGGATATCGTAGACCGCGTCGAGATTGCGCGGGGTGCGCTGCTCGATGGGTTCGGCGGGAGTGCCGGCGAGGTCGGCGAGGTCGATGCTATTGGGCAAGGGCGAGGCTCCCGGTGCGGGTTTCGAAATGGTCGGGCGGCACGGCGGCGAGCAGGCCGAACTGGGCGAGGCCGTCCTGGATGGCGGTGCAGATCGCGGCCGTGTCGCGGCTGAAGCTGCCGTCTTCCCAGGCGATCCGGACGTCGCCGGGCGCCAGGTTCGCGGGCCGCAGCTCGATATTGGCGGCCAGCGGCTCGTCAAGCGCGGCGATATCACCGGCAAGCTGGTCCAGCAGACCAGGGTGGCCGCGCACGACGAGACGGCGGCTGCGGGCGAGCAGCGGCGCCAAGCGATCGACCAGCGCGCGAACCTCGGCGTCGCCATGGCTACGGCTAAAGTGCGGCAGGATGCCGGCCACCATGCTGAGAACGGTCCGCGCAACGCCCTCGCTGACGGCCTCGATGTGGGCAGCCGCATCGTCCTGCGCCTGCGACAAGCCCTCGGCGATCGCCGCCAGCGCCTCGGCACGCCGTTCGGCGGCGCTGTCGGACCAGGCGCGTTCGGCGGCTTGCACGGCCCGGACGCAGGCGGAGTCGATGTCGGCCTGGCAAAGCGGGGGCGGCGCCGGCGGTTCCGGCGACGGCGGCGGGGCCGCAGCGGCGGGATCGATCCCGAAATCCTCGGCGTATAGGATGCCGAGCGCGGCCGGACGGAAATCGCGCATGGCCCTACTCCACCATCTCGTCGGCGGCGCCACCTTCGCCGATCTCGATCTCGCCCGTGCTGGCGAGCTGCTTGGCCAGGGCGACGATGTTGGCCTGAGCCTCGTCCACATCGCGCAGCTTCACCGGGCCAAGCGAGGCGATGTCGTCCTGCAGCATGCGGCCGGCCCGCTCGCTGAGGTTGGCGAAGAACATATCGCGCAGGCCCTCCGACGCCCCCTTCAACGCCAGCGGCAGCTTGTCCTTCTCGGCATTGCGCAGCAGCACCTGGATATGCTGCGGCGTGAGGCGGCGCAGGTCGGCGAAGGTGAACATCAGCGACTTAATCTTATCGGCCGCTTCCCGATTGCGCTCCTCGAGCGCGGACACGAAACGGTTCTCGGTTTGCCGGTCCAGGCTGTTGAAGATCTCGGCCATCATCTCGTGGCTGTCGCGGCGGCTGGTGCGGGACAGGTTCGACATGAACTCGGACCGCAACGTGCGCTCGACCCCGTCGAGCACGTCGCGCTGCACGCTCTCCATGCGCAGCATGCGCATGACCACTTCGATGGAGAAGCTTTCCGGCAGCAGGCCCAGCACGCGTCCGGCATGGTCGGGCTTGACCTTGGACAGCACGACGGCGACGGTTTGCGGGTATTCGTTTTTGAGATAGTTCGCGAGCACCGCCTCGTTCACGTTGCCCAGCTTGTCCCACATCGTGCGGCCGGCCGGGCCGCGGATCTCGTCCATGATCTGCGCGGCGCGGTCTTTCGGCAGCGACGCCATCAGCAGCCGCTCGGTGGTCTCGAAGGTGCCGACCAGGCTGCCCTGCGAGCCGAGGTCGCGGCTGAACTCGTTGCAAAGCTCCTCGACGATGCCGGCCTGAACGTTGCCGAGCTGGGCGATGGCGGCCGAGATCTCCTTGATCTCGTCCTCGTGCATGCGGCTGAACAGCTTGGCGCACTGTTCCTCGCCGATGGTGAGCATCAGGATCGCGGCCTTGTCGCGTCCCTTCAGCTTCGCATAATCCTGCTTCAAGGCCATGAAATTGCTCCGTTCATCGGACGTCGTCCGGAGTGATCCAGCCGCGCACCATCGCCAGCGTCTCTTCCGGATGGGCTGCCACGAGGTCGGCGACGCGGCGCAGCGACTCGACCTTCAGCTCGCCTTCGACGTTGGCGAGCCGGGTCAGGCCTCCGTCCGGACCCTCCAGGGCGGGAGCGCCAGTGCCGTTCGGCAGGGCGCCGTCGCCGGTCCCGTTCAGCGAAACGTCGGCCGCACTGCCCGCGGCGCCAGCCAGGGCGCCGGCTAGGCGAGGCTGGGCGAGGGCGATGCGCAGCACCATCGGGCGGAACACCAACAGCAGGCAGAGGATCACGGCGAGGGCCAGCAACCCGGCTTCGGCCAAGCGGATCAGATCGCCCTTGTCCAGCTGTGCCCAGATCGGCAGCGCGGCGGCGTCGGCGCCCTCGTCGGGCACGGTGAAGCGCATCGACACGATCTCGACCCGATCGCCACGCCTCTCGTCATAGCCGACGGCGCTGCGCACCAGGCTGGCGATGCGGGCCAGCTCGTCCTCGGGCCGTGCGGCCCAGACCGGCTTGCCGTCGGCGCCCGGCGTGACGAGCCCGTCGACCATCACGGCCAGGCTGAGGCGGCGCATCTGCGGCTGCTCGCGGACGACCGTGCGGACGGTCTTGCTGATCTCGTAGTTTGTGGTTTCGTCCGATTTTTGCTCCTGCGACCCGGCCGCGCTGGCCGCGGGATCGGCGTTGGGCAGGTTATTCTGTACGGACACGTTCTGCGCCTGCTCGGTGGACCGGCTGTTGCCGGTGCTGCTCTGCTGGCTGCGGACCACTTGGCCGTCCGGATCGAACTTCTCCTGGGTTTCCCGCACCTGGTCGAAGTCGAGTTCGACCGTGGCCTCCGCGCGGACCCGGCCCGGCCCGACCGTCCGCTCGAGCATTTCCTCGACGGCGCGGGCGATGCGCAGCTCCGAAGCGCGCTTCAGTTCCTCGCCGGTCTGCGCCGCGGCGAGGCCGGCCGTCGGCTGCCCGGACCGGGCGAGCAGGTTGCCGCGGCTGTCGACGATGGCGATGTTCTGCGCCTTCAATCCGGGTACGGCAGCGGCGGTCAGGTTCAGCACCGCCTGAGTCGCGTCGCGGTCCATGCGGGCAGCGCCGGCCATGGTGATGACGATGCTGGCCTGCGCCTCCTGCCTCTCCCGGGCAAAAGGCTCGCGCCTCGGAAGGACAAGGTGAACCCGGGCGGCGCGCACGCCCTGGAGGCTGCGGATGGTGCGTGACAGCTCGCCTTCGAGGGCGCGGGTCTGGCTGATGCCCTGCTGGAAGGCGCTGGCGGTCAGGCCGTCGGCACGGTCGAAGATCTCGTAGCCGATCGAACCGCCGGACGGCAGCCCGTCTTTCGCGAGCAGCATGCGCGCCCGGGCCACCTGGTCTTCCGGAACGAGGATGCGGCTGCCGCCCGTTTCGACCCGGTGCGGGATGTGCGCCCGATCCAATCCGTCCACGACCTGCCCGGCTTCGCGCAGATCGAGGTCGGCGTAGAGCAGGGCCATCGGCGCCCCGTTGCCGCGGACCGCGAGCAAGCCGACGAGCGCCAGCGACAGCAAGGCCACCAAGGCCAGTGCGCCGAGCTTGACCGGCCCGAGGGCACGCAAGCCCGCCAGCAACGCCATCATGGTCTCGTCCCGTTTTGGAAGCGCGTCATGCGGCGGAGTGTGGCGGGAGAACCTTTACGAGCGGTTAAGGGGTGGGCAGAAGATGCCTACTTGGCGCCGACCGACTGCACGGCGCTGAGGTCGACGGAGAGCGCCCCGAGCGCCACCTGCATCGTGTCGCCGTTGCGCTGAACGCCGGTTGCGATGCCGAGCGGGTCGAACCCGACGTCCGATCCGTCGGCCGCCTTGACGACCACCTTGTAGGCGCCGTCAGGCATCGTGCGGCCGGTCGCGTCCTTGCCGTCCCAGGTCCAGCTTTTGCTGCCGGCCTGCGGCACCACCGTTGTTTCCTGAAGCTTTGCGCCGGATTGGGCATAGACGCCGATCGTGACCGGCTGCGCGGTTTTTCCGGTGATGTGCAGCGATGCCTGGCCATTCTGCAAGCTGAGCTGGTCGCCCGACACTTCCACGGTCTGCCCGACCAAGGCGGATGCCTGCAGCAAGTTGCTGCCCTGGGTGGCCTGGATCAGCTTCGTCAAGCTGCTGTTGGTGTTGATCTGCTGTTCCACGCTGGTGAACTGGACCAGCTGGCTGGTGAACTGGTTGGTGTCCATTGGGCTCGTCGGGTCCTGGTTCTGCAGCTGCGTCATGAGCAGCTTCAGGAAGTCGTCGAAATTGCCGGCGAGCTTGGTGAGCGAGTTGCCTGAGGTGGTCGTGGCCGAGGTAGTCGGGGCGGCGCCGGCGGTTGCGGTGACGGTCATGGTCGATCCTTGTTCAAGGGGTTCAAGCGGTGATGTCGACGCCGGCACGCAGCCAGCCCGCGCGCGGCGGTGGCCGGCGGGGCGTTTCGCCGCCGCGCCCGCCATCGCCCGCGAAGCCGCCGGACTGGGTCCAGCCGCCATTCGAGCCGGTCGCGCCGCCGCCACCGCCACCGGAGGATTGGCCGCCGTCCGGCTGACCGAGCGCGAATTGCAGTGTTCGCCCGTCGGGCGGCACGCCGGCCGCGTCGAGGGCGCGGTTGAGCTGCGGCTGATCCCGCATCAGCAGCATCAACGTGTCGGGCCGCTCGACCGCTAGCACCACGCGCGCGGGTGCATCGGCGGGACGCTCGATGCGGACCTGCACATGGCCGAGTTCGGTCGGGGCAAGCCGGATCACGACGGGCTGAGCCTCGCCCGGGCGGGCTGCTGCGGCCAGGGTGAAAGCCGGCGCGAGTTGGGCGGCCGGCGTGTGGGGATGCGGTGCCGGCGTTCCCGACGGTGGGGGCGGCGGTGAGACCGGCGCCGGGGTCGGCAAAGTGGGCGCGGCGAGGGGAGCGGGCTGGAGGTTCGGCGTGGGCGGGAAAGCGGCCGGGGCGTCCGGCTCCGCCGCCGGCGCGGTTGCTTCGAGGTGGTTCGCCAGGGTGGCGAGCGACCGGTCGGACGGGGCGGTTCTTGGTCCGGCCGTCGCGGAGCCGGTGTTGGTCCGGGCTTGATCCGTGGCCGCTCCGGCCGGTTCCGCTGGTTTTGGGAACACGGAGGGCGACTCCGACTTGGCGCGGCCGCTGTCGCCGGCGTCGGTCTGGGTTACCCCGGACGGAAGGGCGGCATTGGCCCGGCGCTCGGTCCGGCCACCCGCCGTGGTCACCGCGGGACCGGCTTCGCTTTCGGCGGCATCGGCGGACCCGCTGCCGATGGCCGCTCCGGGATTGGGCGCCAACGGAGTGGCGACGGGCGAGGCGGCCGGGGGCAAGGCGGCCGGGTTCGTTGCCGCCGGGCTGTGCGGCACGGTTGCGACCGGAGTAGGCGACGCGTCGGATCCAGCCGGTGCTTCGGCCGCGCGATCCGCGCCGTCCAAATCGCTGGCCTCGGCCTTGTCCGACGGCGTGCCGTTGTCGCCAGAGACGGCAAGTTGGGCGGCGGCTTGGGCGGCTGCCGCGGCGGGGTCGGCAATGGCGACGGCGGAACCGGGGGGAGGCAGGCCTAACGCCGCCTGGTTCAGGGCGGCCCGGTCTGGCGCCGCCTGGTCTGGCGCCGCCTGGTCTGGCGCCGCCTGGTCTGGCGCCGCCGCAGCCGCGGACGTGGGCGGCGTCGCGCCCGGCACCCCGCTGCCACTTGCCGTAGGGCTCGGCTTCGGCGTGGTGCCGCCCCGGGTCGAGGGGGCCGAGTTGGTGGAATGCTGTGACGGTGCGCGCGGGCGAGGGTTGCCGGCGGCGGCGTCGCTTTGTGGGGCCGACCGCCCGGCGCCTGCCGCGGCGCCGCTGCCGACGGGGGGCGGCGCGGATGTCGGGGACCGGTCGGCGCCGAGTGCGTCGTTCAGTTGGCCGACAAAGCCGGTGCTTCCCGGGTCGCCGGACGACGACGTGGCGGACGGAGTGCGCGGTCCGGCGCCGGACGAGCGGACTGCGGGGCTGATCGGGGAAGGGGGCGAGGTTGACATCGCAGGGGGTAAGGCAAGCGGCGGGCCAGAGCCGAAATGACGGCCGGCAAAGGCGCGGGGCGGGCGGATCGGCGCTTGGTCGGCAGGAACTGCCCGGCGCGTGGTGTTGGGTCGGCAAGTCCGGCCGGGTCTGAAGCAACGAAAACGCAATGAAACCTGGCGGCGGGCGTTGGCACGAAAGATGCGCTGACCGGAGCAGCAGTCACAGGAGCTCCCCATGTCGCTTTTCGGTGCGATGAACACCGCCATCAGTGGTTTGTCTGCCCAGTCGGGCGCGTTCGGCAACATCGGCGATAACGTCGCCAACAGCCAGACCGTCGGCTACAAGCGGGTCGATACCAACTTCCAGGACTACCTGACGACCAGCAACGCCACGGTGAATCAATCGGGCGCGGTGGTAGCAAGGCCCGACTACGTTAACACCGTCGAGGGCACGATCACCCAGACCGACAATGCGCTCGACCTCGCGATCGCCGGCGCCGGTTTCTTCAACGTCAGCCGGCCGGTGGGCGAAACCAACGGGACGATCCAGTTCCGCACCCAGCCCGAATACACCCGGGCCGGAAACTTCACGCTGAACAAAGACGGTTACCTGGTCAACGGCAGCGGCGATTACCTGAACGGCTGGGTGGCCGACAGCACCGGCACGCTGGACCAGACCAAGACCCAACCGATCCAAATCGGCCAATCCGGCTACAGCCCGCAGCCGACCAGCAAGGCGACGTTGGCGGCGAACCTGCCGGCCTCTCCGTCCAGCACGGCCGCGATCAACACGCAAATCCCGATCACCGACGCGCTGGGCCGCTCGCAAACGCTGAACTTGTCGTGGACACAGGTCACCGGCGCCGGGGTCAACAACACGTGGTCGGTCGCGATTGCGCAAGGCGACGGCACCGCCTTGGGGACGGCGCAAATCACGTTCGGTCCCGGCAGCGGCAATCCAGCACCGCAGGGAACGATCGGCAGCATCGCGCCTACCCTGGCGGGAGCGAACGGTCCGCTGACCGGCAGCACTTTCTCGACCAACGGGTCGGCGACACTGGGCATGACCGCCGACTTCGGCGCCGGGCCGCAGGCCATTTCGCTCAACCTCGGCCATTTCGGCCAGGCGGACGGGCTGACCCAGTATGCCGGCACCGCCTATAGCTTGCGGGCGCTGTCGCAGGACGGCGTGGCGCCGGGCAGCTATAGCGGCGTCGTCATGCACGCCAACGGCGACGTGGTCGTGAACTACGACAACGGGCAGTCGCGCGTGGTCGCGCGGGTGCCGGTCGTGACCTTCGCCAACGCCAATGCCTTGCAGCGCGAGGACGGCCAGGCGTTCGAGACGACGCGGGAAAGCGGCGCGGCGCAGACGGTGCAGTCCGGCACCAACGGCGCCGGCTCGCTGGTCACGAGCTCGGTCGAGAGCAGCAACGTCGACATCGCCAAGGAATTCACCAAGCTGATCGTCGCGCAGCGCGCCTATTCCGCCAACACCAAGCTGGTGACCACGGCGGACGAGCTGCTGCAATCCACGCTCGATATGAAGCGGTAATCGGCCATGCGCCTGGACGGGATCATCAGCCAGGCGGCGTCGGGCCTGGACAGCATCAACCGGCGGCTGGCGACGATCTCGCAGAACGTCGCCAACGCCAACACGCCGGGCTACGTGCGGGAGACGGTGCCGGTCGAGAGCGTGACGGCGGGGGGCGAGGGCGTCGGCGTGCACACCGGAGTGGCGACCCGGGCGATCGACACGGCGCTGCAGACCGAGCTGTTCTCCAGCGGTGCCGACGTGGCCGACGGCCAGGCGCGGCAGACGGCGCTTTCGGCGATCGACGGCGCGTCGGGCGTTCCCGGCAGCCGGCAGGACCTTGCCAGCCTGGTCGGCGGCCTGCGCGACGCGTTCTCGGCCTTGGCAACCGATCCGTCGAACCAAACGCAGCAACGGCTGGTCGTGCAGCAGGCGGCGGGGCTGGCGTCCGGCGTTAACACACTGGGCAACGCCATTTCCACCCAGCGGCAGGCGCTGCAGGACAGCCTGCAGACCGATGTCGCCGACGCCAACACGGCGCTAGCCTCGGTTGGGCAGTTCAGCACCCTGATCATCGCGGCGCGGTCGGCGGGGCAGAGCACGGCACAGCTGGAAGACCAGCGTGACACCGCCGCCGCCCGGGTCACGGAGCTGACCGGTGCGAAGTTCGTGACCCAGTCCAATGGCGACCTGCTTGCGGTGAGCGGCGGCACGGTGCTGTCGACGCACAACGCGACCGGGCCGCTGGCGATCGGCACGGCGACCCTCGGCCCGGGTTCGACCGGACCGGCCTTGACCGTCGGCGGCGCCCCGGTGTCGCTCGGCACCACCGACGCGATCGGCGCCATCCGCGGCGGGGGCAAGATCGGCGCCGAGTTGGACCTGCGCGACCGGGTGCTGCCGGGCTTGCAGACCAGCCTCGATGGCTTTTCCCAGGCGCTGGCGACCGGCTTCTCCACCGTCGGGCTGCTGCTGTTCACGGATGGCTCCGGCACCTCGATCCCGGCCGCGGGCACGCCGGGCTTTGCGCAAACCCTGCAGGTCAGCGCCGCGGTCACCGCCACGCCCAGCATCGTCCGCGACGGCAGCCTCACGCCCGGCCGCCTCGGCAGCACGGTACTGATCAACGCGGTGCTGGGCACCGTGCTGACGACCGGCTTGGGCTCGGTGGCATCGCAGGCGGCCGACCTCGTTGCCAACAACGCGAGCCTCGCGCAAGGAGCGACGGCCACGCTCACCGCCCATCAAGCGCTGCAGACCGGCTTGCAGACCAAGCTGACAGTACAGAGCGGCGTGTCGGTCGACAGCGAGATGAGCGCGATGATCGCGCTGCAGAACAGTTACGGCGCCAATGCCAAGGTGATCTCGGCGGTGCAGTCGATGTGGGACAAGCTTCTGGGGGCGGTGCAATGAGGATTGAGCCATGAGCGTCGTGGGCGGCGGCACGCTGGATGGCGGACTGCTGAGCCGGCTGACGGCGAACAGCTTGGCGGTGAAGAAGCAGCTCGACACCGCGCTGCAGCAGGAGTCGACGGGGCGCATTGCCGACGACTACGCTGGCCTCGGCGCGGGCAGCCGCACCAGCCTCGATCTCGGGCCGGCCATCAAGCACCTGCAGACCTGGCAGACCAACATCGATTTCGCGAGCAACCGGCTGGACGTGTCGCAATCGGTGCTGACCAGCATCGGCAACATCGCCAACGACTTCCTGGCGCAGACCAACACCGTCAACAACGTCGGTTACTCGCAAGCCGGCAGCATCGCCACGCGGGCCAGCCAGGCGCTGGAGCAGGTGGCGCAGCTGCTCAACACCAGGGTCGGCAATGTTTACCTGTTCTCCGGCGACGACACCGGCAATCCTCCGATCCCGGACACCACGCCGGCCACCATCATCGCCGGAATCCAGGGCGGCAGTTCGGGGGCGCCCTTCTCGGCAACGATCGGGACGGCGGTGCCGACGGTGGAAGTGGGCGAAGGGCAACGGGTGCAGATCGGGTTGCTGGCGAACCAGAACACGCTCGTCAGCAGCGCCGGCTCGCCGACCGGGTCGTACATGCGCGACGTGCTGCTGGGGTTGACGACGCTGGCGGGGATGACGCCCGGATCGACGGCGCCGGCCACGGCGGCGGCGGCGCGCGTCCAACTCCAAAGCGCAACGTCCGGCCTGTTCGATGAGCAGGGCGCACTCGGCAACATCCAATCGTCGTTGAAAACCCGGCAGACGACGCTGGCAAGCACGCAGACGTCGCTCACGGCGCAGGTGTCGAACGTGCAGGACGTGGACATGGCGGAGACGATCACCCGGATCCAGGCGCTGCAAACGCAGCTCCAAGCGTCCTACCAGCTGATCGCCGGGGTCAAGGGCCTGTCGCTGGTCAACTTCCTATAGCGGGCGAACCGGCTTGTCCGGGATGAAACGCCACGGTACCGCGCTGCCTTCGTTCGGGTCAATCACCAGGCGATGCTGCAGCGGCGGGAAGGCTCGGCTGCGGCAATCGGTGCGGTCGCACAGCCGGCAGGACAGGCCGATGCCGACCCGGCGGGCGAGGTCGAGACCGTCCGAGTAAACCACCTCCGGCGCCCGGTCGATGTCGCAGCCGAGAGCCACCACATGGCGCGGCGGCGGCTCGCCCCAACGCGGAGGCGTGCCGGTCAGCACCCGGCCGAAGCACAGGAATGCGGCGCCGTCGGGCAGCTCCGCCGCCTGCACCGAAAGCCGGTCGGGCGCGGTGAACGCGGTGTGGATCAGCCAGCGTGAGCAGGAGCCACCGAAGCGGGCAAAGGGGAAGCCGGACGCCGAGAACCGCTTGTCGACGTTGCCGGCCGGGTCCACGCGCACGAAGAAGAACGGGATGCCGCGGGCGCCGTCGCGTTGCAAGGTGCTGAGCCGATGGGCGATCTGCTCGAAGCTGACGCCGAACCGCGCGGCCAGGGTGTCGACGTCGTAGCGCAAGGTGCGTGCGGCGTCCAGCATCGGCGCATAAGGCAGCAGCAGGGCGCCGGCGGCGTAGTTGAGCAGGCCGACGCGGATCAGGTCGGCCGCCTCGGGCGTCGAGGGCGACGCGGCCGCGACCAGCGTTTCGACGAGGTCGCGCGCTTCAAGCAGCATGAGTTGGAACGCGAGATGGAAGGCGCGGGTCTCGCGCCGCATCGTCTCCGACAGGTCCAGCACCCGGGTTTCGGGCTCGTAGCGGCGCAGCGTGTCGAGCGGCCCGACCCGGACCCGGACGGCGTGAGCGCGGGCCAGCCGCTCGGCGATGGCGCGGTCGAGGCCGGCGGAGGAGGCGTCGCACTGGGTCGCGACCTGCTCGGCCAGCGCTTCGAGCGTGGGGAAATGGTTGCCGCTGTCCTGGAAGAAGTCGCGCGTTTCCTCGGTCGGCAGCAGGATGCGGCGGCCGCTCGGCAGGGCGATGCCGCTCGCATCCTCCTGCGCCACCCGCCAGGCCCGGTAGAGCGCGATCATCGCCCGTGCCGCGCCCGGCGCGCTGCCGGCCAGCGCCTGCAACTCCGCGTCGGGCACCGGCTCCAGGCCGAGTGCTGCGTCGGCCATGACCTCGCGCAGGCTGCTCTCGAGTTGGCGCTCGGCGCTGCCGGACAGCGCGGCCAGGTCCGCCTGCAGCACGGTGCCGAGCTTCAGCAGCAGCGAAGCGGTCACGGCGCGCTGGTCGTGCTCGATCAGGTTGAGGTAGCTGGCCGAAATGCCGAGCCGGGCCGCCAACGCCTGCTGCGACAGTGTCCGCTCGGTGCGGAGCCGGCGGATGGTGCGGCCGATGAGTGGGCGGGACATTTACAAACTTTTCTCCGCAATACTGCCGTCTGTGAAGCCGGTGACGTGCTTGCGCTGTTCTGTCTCTATCGCCGCTTTCTTTTCATGCTGCAACTGCGTTGATTGTCTCAACGGGCGACAAAGACCCCAACGCCAGGAGATCAGGTAGAGATGAGCAGCACGCCCCAACCCAGCTTCGCGCCCGATGGCGGAGCCGGGTCGTCGCCAACCCCGGATCGCTTCGAAGGCATCCGCCGCGACTATAGCCCCGCCGACGTCGAGCGTCTGTCGGGCTCGTTCCGCATCAAGCATACGCTGGCCGAGATGGGAGCTCGGCGCCTATGGCAGCTGCTGAAGTCTGAGCCTTATGTAAACACGCTTGGCGCGCTCACGGGCAATCAGGCACTGCAGCAAGTGAAGGCGGGGCTGAAGGCCATCTACCTTTCGGGGTGGCAGGTCGCGGCGGACGCCAACACGGCCGGCACCATGTATCCGGACCAATCACTGTATCCGGTGAACTCGGTGCCGGACGTGGTCAAGCGGATCAACAACGCGCTGCGCCGCGCCGACCAGATCGCGGCGATGGAAGGCGCGGGCGACCAGACCTATTGGATGGCGCCGGTCGTGGCCGACGCGGAAGCCGGGTTCGGCGGCGCGCTGAACGCCTACGAGCTGATGCGCCACATGATCGAGGCCGGCGCGGCCGGCGTCCACTTCGAGGACCAGCTCGCGAGCGAGAAGAAGTGCGGCCATCTCGGCGGCAAGGTGCTGGTGCCGATCAGCCAGCACATCCGCACCCTGAACGCCGCCCGCCTCGCGGCCGATGTCGAGGGGGTCAGCACCGTGCTGCTGTGCCGCACCGACGCCGAAAGCGCGCAGCTGCTCACCAGCGACATCGACGAGCGCGACCGCCCGTTCCTGTCCGGCGAGCGGACCGCCGAGGGCTTCTTCCGCATCAAGGAAGGATGCAGGCAAGGACTACGCGATTGCCCGCGGCCTGGCTTACGCGCCCTACGCCGACCTGCTGTGGTGGGAAACGTCGGAGCCGGACCTGGACGACGCGCGCGCCTTTGCCGAGGCCATCCACAAGCAGTTCCCGGGCAAGATGCTGGCCTATAACTGCTCGCCCTCGTTCAACTGGAAGCGGAAGATGGGCGAAGCCCAGGCGGAAGCGTTCCAGCGCGAGATCGGCGCCATGGGCTACAAGTTCCAGTTCATCACCCTGGCCGGGTTCCACAACTTGAACCACGGGATGTTCGAGCTGGCGCGCGCCTACAAGGCCCGCGGCATGGCCGCCTACTCCGAGCTGCAGCAGGCGGAATTCGCGTCCGAGCAGTACGGCTACACCGCGACCAAGCACCAGCGCGAGGTCGGCGTCAGCTACTTCGACGCCGTGGCCACCGCGGCATCGGGCGGCCGCAGCAGCACGACGGCGATGGCGCACAGCACCGAAACCGCACAGTTCCACGACAAGGCGCCTGCAGCGGCGTCCAAGACGGTTGTCCCGGCTTAACGCAGCAAGAAAGAACGGAGAACGCTCATGTCCCACGACGATTTCGACGACGGCCTGGTTCACGGCCATGATTGGGCTTGCGACGGTTGCGACCGCGAGGCGATGCCGCGGGTCGCGGACGCGTCGATGGTGAACACGCCCAGCAGCGTCATCCACGACGACCTGCATCACGCGGACTAGCCGCGCCAGTTACTACGCCGTTCGTGGCCGGAGCGGTTGCCGCTCCGGCCACGCCCTAATCCGCTGGGCAGCAGCCCTCCGGAAACTGGACACCAGGTGTGGCTTTCGAGCCAGTTCTCGCGGCTGGCAGGCTGGTGCACCGTGGGTTTATGCCGCTGTCCAGCCCAGCCGTTCCGAGCCGCGATACTCCCGGCCGGACGGCCTTGTCCGGACTTCTGTCGCTCGCCTCCGGGATGGGGGTGGGGCGCTTCGTTTACACACCGATCCTCCCGCCCATGGCGACGGGGCTCGGCTGGTCTCCGGCGGAGGCCGGACTGGTCGCTTCGGCCAATTTCGCCGGATACCTGGCCGGCGCCATCGCGCTGACGGCCATCCCGATCGACGGCGGCGCCCGGCGGGCCTGGCTGACGGCAGCGCTGCTCGCTGGCGCGATCTGCACGGCGGCAATGGCCGCATTCTCCGGCTTGCCGGGATTGGCCGCGCTTCGCTTCGCCGGCGGCGTGGCAAGTGCAGTCGTGCTTGTGACCGGGTCCTCGCTTGTGCTGGACCGGCTCGCCGCGGCCGGCGCCGGCCATCTGAGCGCCCTGCATTTCGCCGGCGTCGGGGCGGGGATCGCCGCCTCCGCGCTGCTGGTGAGCGGGATAGAAGCCGCGGGGGGCGACTGGCGCAGCTTGTGGATCGGAGCGGGCCTGCTGAGTGCCGCGCCGGTACCGGTCGTCTGGTTGCTGATCGGACCTACCAACGGCGACGCTGCGCCGGTGCGCGCCGCTGGCAAGGCTGCGAGGCCGTGGCTGTTGTCGTTGTGCCACCTGCTGTTCGGCTTCGGCTATGTCGTGACCGCCACCTTCCTGGTCGCGGTGGTGCGTGCCTCGCCGGCGGCGCGGGCGGAACCGTTCGTCTGGCTGCTGGTCGGGCTGGCCTCCATCCCGTCGGTGGCGGGTTGGAGCCGGGTCGCCGCCCGGGTCGGGCCCCGGCGGGCTTACGCGCTGGCGTGTCTGCTCGAGGCAGCCGGCGTGGCGGCGGGCGGGGTCTGGACCGGAGTGGCGGGCGGCGCTGATCGCGGCGGCGCTGCTGGGCCTCACCTTCATGGGGATCACGGCGCTGGGCTTCGCAGCGGCGCGGGAGGTGGTGCCGCCTGCCGGGCTGGGGCAGGCCTTCGCGCTGATCACGGTCGGGTTCGGCGCCGGCCAGGTGGCGGGGCCGCTGGTCGCGGGGGTGCTGCTGGCGCGCACCGGCGGCTTTGCGGCGCCGTCGGTGCTGGCAGCCGCGATGCTGGTCGTCGCGGCGCTGCTCGTCGTCAGCCCATGGGCTCGAGCGCGACCTCGACCGTGATGCAGACCGGGTTGCGACCGCGCAGGAAGCGGCCGGCGTAGATGCGGGCGTCGGGATCGGCGACGACGCCGTGGAGCGACGCGCCGTCGGGCCCGATCTCGCCGTAAAGGGTCAGCAGTTCGGCGCCGGGCCCGGGTATGTCGGCCGGTGCCCCGCCGGCCTGGACGCAGCCGGCGTCGAGGCTGCCAGGACCGCAGCGCACAATGGCGCGGGTGAGGCCGTGTTCGCGGGCCAGCGCCTCGATCCCCTCCACGAGGTCGTCGCCGCGACGCAGGCGACCCAGGATCAGGTCCATGCGGCGGGGCTCAGCAGGTTGAAGCCGGTCGCGTCGCCGGTGATGCGGAACCCGGCTTCGGCGCCGGACACGGCGTGGGCGACGAGGCCGTCCCGGCCAATGACGGTCTCCTCCGGCACGATATGGCCGCCCTGAACGCCGCCTGGGGCACCGCGCCGGGCGTCGGCCAGCATGGCGTGGCAGTGCAGCGCCGGGCCGCCGTCGAGGGCGGCGCCGAAGGTGGCGGAGCCGAGCACCAGCCAGCAGGCGCCGGCGTCGCGTCGCGGGCCATAGTCGATCCAGCGCGGTCCGCCCGGCGTCAGCACGGAGCAGGTGAACACGGCCCGCGCCAAGGGACCGCCGAGCAGCTGCAGCGTCGCCGACCGCCAGCCGAGGCCGCCGAGGGCTTCGGCGACGGCGTCGAGCATCGTGCGGCCGGGCGCAAGGACCAGACGGGCTTGGCGTGCCGGCCCGGCATTAACGGCGATCATCGGCCGCGCCGGGGGATCATCCGAACACCCCGCCCTCGGTTTCGAGGCGGCGCTTGATGTCCATCTTCGCGACCTTGCCGTAGCCGGACTTCGGCAGCTCCGACCAGAAACGGTACTCCGCCGGGTGCTTGTAGCGGGCCAGGCGCGGTTCGAGATGCGCGCGCAACTCCGCCGGCGAGGCCGCCGCACCGGGACGCAGGACCAGCACCGCAACCCCACTCTCGCCCCATTTCGGATGCGGCAGGCCGACGATGCAGGCTTCGGCGACGGCGGGATGCAGCAGCAGCGCCTCCTCGATCTCGCGCGGATAGACGTTGCTGCCGCCGGAGATGAACATGTCGCTCGCCCGGCCGGTGATATAAAGGAAGCCGCGCGCGTCGAGGTGGCCGAGGTCACCGGTGTGGAACCAGCCATGGGCGAAGGTCTTGGCCGTCGCCTCGGGGTTATCGTGGTAGCCGGCGAATACCGCCGGGCCGCGGACGCAGATCTCGCCGGTCTCCCCCGAACTGAGGCGTGCGCCGTCCGGCGTCAGGATGGCAATGTCCATGCCGGTGCGCGGCAGGCCGCAACTGCCGATCGGGAAGGCGGGGTCGTCGTCGGCGCTGTGCAAATGCGGCGGCAGCACGGTGATGTTGCCGGTCACCTCGCCGAGCCCGAAATACTGCACCAGCACCGGCCCCAACTTCCGGAGCGCATGCTGCTGGTCGGCGCGATACATCGGCGCGCCGGCGTAGATCACGTAGCGCAGCGACGAATGGTCGTGCGTGTCGACCTCCGGCGCCCGGGTCAGCAGGGTCAGGATGGTGGGGACGGTGAAGATGTTGGTGACCCGGTGCCGCTCGACCAGCCGCCAGGCCTCGGCGCAGTCGAGCCGCTCGCCGTCCGGCAGCACGCTGGCAGCGGCGCGGGCGACATTCACCACCGCATGCACGCCGGCGCCGTGCGACAGGGGTGCGACCACTAGCGAGACGTCGCGCTCGGTCGTGCCGGGCATCAGGTCGCACAGGTGGTTGGTGACGACGAAGGCCATCTGGCCGTGGGTGAGCACGCCGGCCTTGGGCCGGCCGGTGGTGCCGGAGGTGTAGAAGAACCAGCAGGGATCGTCGCGGTCCACGTCCACCGGGTGCTCGATGCTGCCGTGCGCTTGCAAGGCGTCCCAGGCAGGGCCGAGATCCAGCTCGAGGCGGCAGGCCGGGTTGGCGTCGCGGGCGGCGACTGCGTGCCCCGCGAAACCGGCGTCGAACACATGCACGGCGGCGCCGGAGGATTGGGCGAGATAGGCGGTCTCGGCCGGGGTGAGCCGGACGTTGGTCGGCACCCAGACGGCGCCGAGCATCCAGGTGGCCCACATCGACTCGAACAGCGCCGGGCCGTTGCGGCCATGCACCAGGATGCGGTCGCCATGCCGCACCCCGGCCGCGCGCAGCCCGGCCGCCGCGGCGCGGACGCGGGTGGCGAGCGTCTGCCAGGTCCAGACCGTGTCGCCGCGGATCAGCCCCGGGCGGTCCGGATGCCGCGTCGCCGCCTGCAGCAGGAGCGTCGCGAGGTTGGTGGTCGGGATCACGCCCGGCGGCTAAGTTAGCGGACCGGTTCGAGGATGCTGACGTAGTTGGCGACGGCGGCGCCGCCCATGTTGAACACGCCGGCCAGCTCGGCCTTCGGAAGCTGCATCGCCCCGGCCTCGCCCGCCAATTGCATCGCCGCGATCACGTGCATGCTGACGCCGGTGGCGCCGACCGGGTGCCCCTTGGCCTTGAGCCCGCCGCTGCGGTTGACCGGCAGCCGGCCGCCGGCCGCGGTGGTGCCGTCGAGCACGGCGCGGGCGCCCTGGCCGGGTTTGGCGAGGCCCATCGCCTCGTAGGCGAGCAGCTCGGCGATGGTGAAGCAGTCGTGCACCTCGGCAAACGACAGGTCATCGAGCGATACGCCGGCGTCGGCGAAGGCGCGGGTCCAGGCGTGTTGCGCGCCTTCGAACCGGGTCGGGTCGCGGCGGGACAGGGGCAAAAAGTCGTTGACGTGCACGGCGGCGCGGAAGCGGACCGCCTTGCCGAGCGTGCGTGCCGTCTCCTCGTCGGTGATCACCAGGGCGGCGGCGCCGTCCGATACGAGCGAGCAGTCGGTGCGCTTCAAGGGCGGCGCCACGTAGGGGTTCTTCTCGCTGACAGTGCGGCAGAACTCGTAGCCGAGGTCCTTGCGCATCTGCGCGTAGGGGTTGTCCACGCCGTTCTTGTGGTTCTTGGCGGCAATGGCGGCGAGCGCGTCAGATTGGTCGCCGTTGGCCTGGAAGTAGCGCTCGGCGATGCGGCCGAACACGCCGGCGAACCCGGCCTGGATGTCGCCTTCCTCGCGGCGGTAGCAGGCGCCGAGCAGGTTGTCGCCGACCTGGGCGTTGGGCAGCCCGGTCATTTTTTCCGCGCCTACAACCAGCGTGAACCGGCCGCGCCCGGCGGACAGAAAGTCGCGCGCCCCGTGGATGGCGGCGGACCCGGACGCGCAGGCGTTCTCGTAGCGGGTGGCGGGCTTGAAGCGGAGTGCGTCCAGCGACTGCATCGGCAGCGAGCTCGGGAAATCCTGTCGGGAGAAACCGTTGTTGAATAGGCCGACGAAGGTCGCGTCGATCTCGTCGGCGGTGATCCCGGCGTCGGCGATGGCCGCACCGGCCACCTGGTCGATCAGCCCCTCGACGTCGACGCCCTCGTGCTTGCCGAACGTCGTGTGGGCCCAGCCCACGATGCAGTGGTTCATGGGTGCGATCCTCCTGTTGGCGGTGAGACTCGAACGGAACCGCTGATGTTGCAAGGGCTCGCTTGACATGGCGGACCCGCTGCCCTCCAGTCCGAGCAAGCAACAAACCTGGAGGAAACCACCATGCGCATCCTGATCGCCGCGGCCGCCTTTGCCGCGCTATCCCTGCCGGCGCTGGCGGTGGAGGTGAAGGAGACGGTCAATACCAGCGCGCCGCCGGACCGGGTCTGGTCGCTGATCGGCCACTTCGACGCCATCCATGCCTGGCTTCCCGGCGTGGTCAGCAGCCCGGCCGACCGGCTGGATGCGGTGGGATCGGTGCGGGTCATCACGCTGAAGGCGCCGGGCAACCCGAAGGTGACGGAGCGGCTGACCGCCCATGGCGAGCACAGCTACACTTACGCGATCACCCAGGTCGACCCGAAGGTGCTGCCGGTGACCGCCTACACGTCCACGATCACCGTCGCCCCGGCCGCGGGCGGTTCGCTGGTGACCTGGCACGGCACGTTCAAGCCGGCCGGCGGCGCCGACGACGACGCATCGAGCAAGGCCGTCACCGGCCTCTACCGGAGCGGCTTGGACAACATCAAGACGCTGACGGAGAAATAACCTAACCTGTGCTACGATGCCGGCTTGGCGATCACTGGCGTGCGTTTCTGTCGATGAACCGAGGGGGAGATCGAGGCTATGTCGAAAGCTTTGCCGTTTGTGTCCCGGGTCGTTGCTGTTATCGGCGGCGTCGGCCTGCTCGGCCTCGTCGGCTGCGCTGCCGAGGTGCCGCAGTCAACTCAGTCACGCGCCCTCAATAGTGGGGTTACGTCGAATAACGGGGGCGGCATGGTGCCCGCCAACTTCGGCAACGTGACCACAAAGGTCAGGTAAGCCACGCCGCTGCGGCCGGCACGTCCGCCGGCGTCGCACGGCGTCCGGCGGCACGACTTAGTTTCCGAGCCATTTCGCGGCCGCGTTGGCGCGCTCGCCGGAGGTGCCCTGCACCTCGAGCCAGGTATTGACGAACTGCTGGAACACTAGGTCGCGCGGCAGCATGTAGGCGAGTTCCGAGTGGTCGAACGGCTCGTCCGGGTGGATCGCGCACAGCTCCGGGTGCAGCTTCTGCTGCAGCCGGGTCTCGACGCCGTCGGTCATCATGACGTCGGCGTGGCCGGCGATGATCTCCTCGAAGATGACGGCGTTGTTGGGGAACTCCACCAGTTGCGCCTGGTGGATATTGGCGTGGGCGAAGCGGTCGTTGGTGCCGCCGGGGTTGTAGATGACGCGGACGCCGGGCTTGTCGATGTCGGCGAGGGTTTGGAACTTCGCCTTGTCAGTGCAGCGGGCGATCGGGGTCTTGCCGCTGCGCATCACCGGAGTCGAGAACAGCGCCGTCTTGGCCCGGTCGGTGGTCACGGTGATGCCGCCCATGGCGATGTCGTAGGTGCCGGATTGCAGGCCCTGCATCAGGGTCGGCCAGGTGGTCGGCACGATCTCGAGCTTCACGCCCAGCGCCTTGGCCAGGCTACCGGCCATGTCGACGTCGAGGCCCTCGAAGCTGCCGCCCTCCTTGATGCTGAACGGCTTGTAGTCGCCGGTCAGGCCCACCCGCAGCGCGCCGCGCGCCATGATGCCGTCCAGCACCGCTTGGGCCCGGGCGGGAAGGGCGGCGACCAGCAGCACGGCAAGCAGAGCGAGGATGCGCATGGCGGGTGTCAATCCTTCAGGATGGGTTCGATCGCCTGGGCCAGCGCGAACAGCCGCGCATCGCCCATCGTCTCGCCGACCAGCATCAGCCCGGCCGGCGCCTCGCCCGAGCGCTGCGCCGGCAAGCTGATGGCGCAGCGGTCGAAGAAGTTGAACAGCGAGCAGTTGCGCAGCACGAGCGCGTTGACCCGGCCGTACTCCTCGTCGTCGTTGAGGCTGTCGAGCCGCGGCGGCGCGATCGGCGAGGTCGGCATGGCGAGCGCGTCGTAGGGCGCCGTCGCCTCGTCGAACGAGGCGATCAGCCGGGCCCGCTCCTGCTGCAGCTTGATGTAGTCGCCGGCCGGCATCGACTCGCCGCGCTCGATCCGGCTGCGGACGCGGGGATCGTACACTTCGGCCTGGTCGGCCATCAGCGCGCGGTGCCAGACATGCGCCTCGGCCGCCGCAAACCCGCCCGACTTGCCGACCCGCGATACGTCCTCGAATTGCGGGAAGCTCATGTGGGTGATGCGGACGCCGAGATTGTCGAGCCGGTTGAGCGCGCGGCCGAAGGCTTCGGTGGTGCTGGGGTCCATGCCGTCCATGACCATGTTGCCCGGCACTGCCAGCCGCAGCCCGCGCAGCGCCCGCGGCGGCACGACCCGCGGCGCCTCGCCGGCCAGCACGGCGTCGACGGTGGCGCAGCATTGCACCGAGCGGGCCAGCGGGCCGACGCTGTCGAGCGAGGGGCTGAGCGGCAGCACGCCGGCGAGGGGCACGCGCCGGGCGGTGGGCTTGTAGCCGACCACGCCGCAGAACGCGGCCGGGATGCGGCAGGAGCCGCCGGTGTCGGTGCCGAGCCCCATGAACGCCATGCCGTCGGCAACGGAGACGGCGGCGCCGGAACTGCTGCCGCCGGGCACGTGGCCCTTGGTTTCGTCCTTGGGGTCGCGGTCCCAGGGGCTGCGCGGGGTGCCGTGGTGCGGGTTGATGCCGATGCCGGAGAAGGCGAACTCGGTCATGTTGGTGCGGCCGACCGGCACGAACCCGGCCGCCAGCAGCCGCTGCACGACGGGGGCGTGGGCGTCGGCCATCTCGGCCTGGCTGCGGGCCTTGCTGCCGGCCGCGGTCATCTCGCCGGCGACGTCGAACAGGTCCTTCAGGCTGACGGGGATGCCGGCGAAGCGGCTGGGGTGCCGGTTGACCTTGCGCAAGCCGTCCATCGCATCGGCGCTGGCACGGGCCGCGTCGCCATAGACGCGCAGGAAGGTGCGGGCACCTTCGCCGGCCGGGTCCTCGATCCGCTCGAGGCAGGCCTCGACCAGCTTGCGGGCGGTGGTGGCGCCACTGGCGAGGTCGGCGGCGGCTTGGGCGATCGTTTGCATGGCGCAAACCTGCCGCCCCGTTGACCCGAGGGCAAGCCCCGCTCAAAACCTGTCGCGGTCTGGGGCCCGCGGCCCCAGCGGGTCCAGGGCAGCGCCCTGGCCTTGAACGACGTGAGGAACACATGCCCCAAACCCGCCCGATCCTCCTGACCGGCGCCAGCGGCAACCTCGGCCGGGCGATGGCGCCGAAGCTGGCCGCGCACGGCTGGACCCTGCGGCTGACCGATATCGCGCCGTTCCCCGACCCGCTGCCGCCCGGTGCCAGTTTCACCAAGGCCGACCTGAACGACGCCTTGCCGCTGCTGCGGCTCGCCGAGGGCTGCGGCACGATCCTGCATTTCGGCGGCATCTCGATCGAGCGGCCGTTCGAGGAGGTGATGGGGCCGAACCTCAACGGCCTTTACCACATCTACGAGGCGGCGCGGCGCGAGCGGGCGCGGGTGGTATTCGCCAGCTCCAACCATTCGATCGGCTTCCACGAACGCACCACCGTGCTCGACCAGAACTGCGACTTCCGGCCGGACAGTTTCTACGGCTTGTCGAAGGCGTATGGCGAGCTGATGGGCCGGCTCTACTGGGACAAGCACGGGGTGGAGAACGTCAACGTGCGCATCGGCTCGTGCTTCCCGGAGCCGGTGGATGCGCGGATGCTGGCGACATGGCTGTCGTTCGGCGACCTGACCCGGCTGATGGAGCGCTGCGTGATGGCGGAGTCGGTCGGGCATACCGTGATCTGGGGCGCGTCAAAGAACAGCCGCATGACGTGGTGGCGGCGCGACGGCCGGGCGCGGCTCGGCTGGGCGCCGCAGGACAGCGCCGACGTGTTCGCGGGCCAGCTCGAGGGCGTCGTCAGCGGCAACCCGGTGCAGGAACGCTATCAGGGCGGCGGCTACACGGTGGACGGCTATTCGCGCGACTCCCCGTCCCCCGCCGACCCTTTCGCCGACTAACGTCCCGCCGTGATCGCCGTTGTGGGCGGCGGCCCGGCCGGGCTGATGGCGGCGGAGGTGATGGCCGGGGCCGGGCAGGCGGTGACGGTGTTCGAGCGGATGCCGAGCCTCGGCCGCAAGCTGCTGATCGCCGGGCGCGGCGGCCTCAACCTCACCCACACCGAGCCGCTCGACCGGTTCCTCGCCCGCTACGGCCGGGCGCGCGGCGCGGTCGAGCCGGCCGTGGCGGCGTTCCCGCCCGACGCGCTGCGGGCCTGGTGCGAGGGGTTGGGCGAGCCGACGGTGGTCGGCAGCAGCGGCCGGGTGTTTCCCCGCTCGTGGAAGGCGTCGCCCCTGCTGCGCGCCTGGGTGCGACGGCTGGGCGGGATGGGCGTGCAGGTGCGGACCGCGCACCGCTGGACCGGTTGGGACGGGGATCGGCTGCGCTTCGAGACCGCCGAGGGCGCGGCCGAAGTCGAAGCGGATGCCGCCGTACTGGCGCTGGGCGGCGCGTCCTGGCCGCGGCTGGGATCGGACGGCGCCTGGGTGCCGCTGCTGGAGTGTGCGGGGGTGTCGGTGGCGCCGTTGCGGGCGGCCAATGCCGGCGTCCTGTGCGCCTGGTCGGAGCCGTTCCGGCGCTTCGAAGGCGAACCGCTGAAGCGGATTGCCGCCACCTTCGCCGGCACCACCGTGCGGGGCGAGGCGGTCGTGACCGCGGACGGGCTCGAAGGCGGGGTGATCTATGCCCTGTCGGCGCCGTTGCGCGAGGCCATCGAGGCGCGCGGCGAGGCGACGCTGATGCTCGACCTGAGGCCGGATTTGGACGCGGCGGCGATCGCCGCCCGGCTGGGCGGGGCGGGCGTGTCGATGGCCAACGCGCTGCGCCGGGCCGGGCTGTCGGCGGCGGCGGCGTCGCTGGTGCGCGAGGTGCCGAGCGCGCTGCCGCTGGCGGAGCGGATCAAGGCTCTGCCGCTGCGGCTGAGCGGGATACGGCCGATTGAGCGGGCGATCTCGACCGCGGGCGGGGTGCGGTTCGCGAGCCTGGACGGGGCGATGCTGCGCGCCCGCCCCGGCGTGTTCGTGGCCGGCGAGATGCTGGATTGGGAAGCGCCGACCGGCGGCTACCTGCTGCAGGCGTGCTTTGCCACCGGCCGGGCGGCGGGCCTGCAGGCGCTGAACTGGCTGGGTGCGGCCTGAGTTCGCTCGCTTTGGCCCTTGTCGCATCCTGTGTTGCTGCCTAATGTTCGTCACGAGGCCAGAAAGGCCCGGCGGGAGGCGGCGATGCAGCAGGGATTGCGCTCGATGGCGGCAAGGCTGCAAATTACCACCGTTGCGTCAAGCCTTGGCGCCGTCGCGCTCGCCATCGCGTTGGCCTCGCCCGCGCTGGCCTCGCCGAGCTACTCGTATCTGGAAACGCTGCAAATCCCGGGCGCAACGGCCACCAAGCCGTTCACTGGCTACGACCTCGCGACATTCGACAACTCGAACCAGCTCTATTACCTGACGGATCGGTCGTTCAACGGCATCGACGTGTACTCGGCCAAGACGAACAGCTTCGTCGAGCAGATCGGCAGCGGCCTGTTCGCCGGCGCGCAGGGCGGCAACAATGACATTGCCGGTCCGAACGGCATCAGCCTGACGAACACCGCCACTGGCAAGCTGCTGGTGGCCGGCAACGGCGCCAGCAATTTCCTGTCGTTCAACCTCGACTCGACCGGCCTGAATGTGGTCGGTGCGCCCCGCACCACCTCGACGGCGGTGCTGGGCACGCCGGTTCCGCCCAACCGGGTGGACGGGGTCGCTTACGCACCCGCGGCCAACACGATCCTGGCCGCAAACAACGCCTCCAACCCGGGCTTCTTGACGCTTGTGAACAACGCCAACGGGGCGGTGATCAAGTCGATCCCGCTGAACGGCACGGGCGGCACCCCCAACGTCGGCGCCAACGGCGTCGAAGCAACCATCTTCAACGCGGCGCGGGGTACGTACTTCGTCGCCGTGCCCGCGCTGAACATCGACGGCACCGGAGCCGGTACCGGCACTGGCGGGCTGATCGAGCTCGATGCCAGGACCGGCGCGCTGCTGCACACCTACGACTTCGCCGCCCTCGGGCTGACGGGCGGCGTTTGCAGCCCGACTGGGCTGTCGCAAGGCGCAGGTGCTGCCATGTTCGTCGCTTGCAGCGACCCCACCGCTGGCAAGAGCCTGATCGTCGATCCCACCGGCAACGGCACCTTGCGGGAGGTCGCCGGCATCAGCGGCGGCGACCAGACGGCGTTTGATCCGACGAACAACACCTTCTTCGAAGCCGCCCGCTTCCAACCCGGCGGCCCCGTTCTGGGCGTGGTCGATGCCGCGACCCTGGCGCTGCAGACCTTGGCCATAGGCGGCAACGACCATTCGGTGGCAGTCGACCCGGTGTCAGGCGAGGTGTTCGTCGCGACCGGTCCCACGACCGCGTTCGCCGGTTGCAGCAATGGCTGCATCGGCGTGTTCGCGGCCAACGGCACGCCGGTGCCGGAGCCCTCGTCGCTGCCGGTGCTCGGAGTGGCGCTGGTCGCCTTCGGCACGGTCGCCGGGCTGCGCCGCCGCCGCTGAAGCGGCGCCTCCGGCCGGCGCCGCGCGGCGCCGGTCAGAGCGAGTAGTCGTACTTTATGAAGCCTTTGTTCACCGCGATCTTGTCATACAAGCCACGGGCGTCTGTGTTGCTGGCGTTGGTCAGCCAATACATCCGGTCGGCGCCCCCGGCGCGCGCCACCTCAGCGACCGCTTCAATCAGGGCGCGGCCGACGCCGGCGCCTCGAACCGCCGGGTCGACGAACAGATCCTGCAGGTAGCAGGTCTTTGCCAGGGTCCATCCATGGGGGTGGAACATGAAATGGGTGATGCCGACGATCCCGCCGCCGCTTCGGGCTGCCAGCCCGCGCAGTTCGGTCCCGGCGAGGATACGCGACCAAGTGTGGTCGTAGACGGCGTCGGGCAGGACGGTTTGATAGAAGTCGAGGTAGGCGCGCCACAACTCCGTCCAGCGCAGCCGATCACCCGGCTCGAAGCGGGTGATCTCGACGCTCATGGCCGCTCGCCACCTTCGGGGCCGTAGAAAATCATCCAAGCGCCGAAATCGCCGCTCATGGCCTCGAACCGATGCTCGGTGCCGGCCGGCACGAACAGCGCGTCGCCCGCTTGAACCGTCACCCGCTCGTCGCCGCGCACCGGGACGCCGGGCTCGTCGCCGAATGCGGTGGTTTCCTCGCCGCGGACGAACACGGCAGTGCCGCCGACGATCACATACAGCTCGTCGCGGTCATGCGGCACTTGCGGGTCGACGTCGCGTGGCTGGTACCAGCGGACCTCCATCGACCCGTACTGCATCAGCTTCGCACTCAAGGACCCGGGCAGAACGGCCGCGCGCCGGGCTTCCTCGGGCGTGACGCGCAGTTTGGGTATCGACGGCTGGTCCGCGCTATCCAAGTCCCGCTCCGGCAAAGACAGAAGGCGTGTAGATGGGGTGTCTACCCCCCGCGCAAGGTGCATCGTGGCAAATGCCGACAATCCAGCGCAAACGCCCGACATTACGCATCGGCGTCGGTCCCATCCGCTTTCAGCACCTCACCGGCGAGATAAAGGCTGCCGCAGACCAGAACGCGCGCCGGCGGCCCCGGCGGCAACCGGCGCAGGGCGTCGGCGACGGTCGGTCCAGGCCGGGCGACGCCGCCCGAAGCGGCCACGATCGCCTCGACCGGCAAGGCAAGGTGCTGGCCGGGCTCTTGCACCGCCCACACCGTAGCGGCGAGCGGCAGCAAGGGACGCAGGAACGCGGCTGTGTCTTTGGCTTGCTTCATGCCCACGACCAGATGCAGCGGCCGGTCGCTCCAGCCGGCGGCATGGTGCGCGAGCACGACGCCCGCACCGGGGTTGTGGCCGCCGTCGAGCCATAACTCCCAATCGTGCGGCAGCAACCGCGCGAGGGTGCCATGCAGCGGCTGCAGCCGCGCCGGCCAATGCGCGGCGGCGATGCCGGCGTAGGCGGCGCCGGGCAATTGGGGGCCGAACGCGGCGCGTAACGCGGCCAGCGCGATGCCGGCATTATCCAGCTGATGGTCGCCCGGCAGCGACGCCGCCGGTAGCTCGACGCTGCCGGCGGCGTCGGTGAAGCGCAGGCCGGCGGCGGTGCGGCCGATCTCCCACGCCTCGCCCCGGGCGAGGAACGGGCTGCCGCACGCGGACGCCGCGGCGCGCAGCACGGGAAGCGCCTCGGCCGGCTGGCAGCCGGTCGCAACCGGCACGCCGGGCTTGATGATGCCGGCCTTCTCCCCGGCAATGGCCGCCAGCGTGTCGCCGAGGAACTCGCGATGATCGAGCGACAGAGCGGTGATGGCGGACGCCGCCGGGCGCTCGATCACGTTGGTCGCGTCGCCGCGTCCGCCGAGCCCGACCTCGAGCACGCAGAGATCGGCCGGCACGGCAGCGAACAGGTGGAAGGCGGTCGCGGTGATGACCTCGAACACGGTGATCGGCGCGCCGTCATTGACTCGCTCGATGTGCTCCAGCGCCTCGGCCAGCGCCGCATCCGAGACCAGGCGGCCGGCGATGCGGAAGCGCTCGTTGAAGCGCACGAGGTGGGGCGAGGTGAAGACGTGGACGCGCCAGCCGGCTGCTTCGCCCATGGCGCGCAGCATGGCGCAGGTGCTACCCTTGCCGTTGGTGCCGGCGACGTGGACGATCGGCGGCAGCCGGCGTTCGGGGTGGCCGAGCTGCGCCAGCAGGCGCTGCAGCCGCTCGAGGCTGAGGTCGATCAGCCGCGGATGCAGCGCATGCAGCCGGTCGATGATCGGCTCGACGCGGGAGGGCGGGGGAGACCGCACGGGAGGCGAGACCATGTTCATGCCGCGGCTTCCGCCGGGGTGCGGCGCAGCAAGCCGATCAGGCGGGCAAGCGTGTCGCGCAGGTCGCCGCGCTTCGTGACCATGTCGAGGATGCCGTGCTCCAGCAGGTATTCGGCGCGTTGGAACCCTTCGGGCAGCGTTTCGCGGACGGTCTGCTCGATCACCCGGGCGCCGGCAAAGCCGATCAGGGCGCCGGGCTCGGCGATCTGAATGTCGCCCAGCATGGCAAAGCTGGCGGTGACGCCGCCCGTGGTGGGGTCGGTCAGCACGGTGATGAACGGCAGGCCGCGCTCCTTGACCAGGCGGGTGGCGATGATGGTGCGCGGCATCTGCATCAGGCTGACGGCGCCCTCCTGCATGCGGGCGCCGCCGCTGGCGGTGAACACGATCAGCGGTGCCTCCTGCAGCACCGCCAGGCGCGCGGCGGCGACCAGCGCCTCGCCGACCGCGGCACCCATGCTGCCGCCCATGAACTCGAACGCCATCGCGGCAACCACCGCGTTATGGCCGCCGATGGTGCCATGCGCGACCACGCAGGCGTCCTCGAGCCCGGTGTTGTCGCGGGCGTCCTTGAGCCGGTCGGTGTAGCGCTTGCCGTCACGGAACTTCAGCGGGTCGGCGGGCACCTTCGGCAGCTCGATCCGGGTATAGCTGTCCTCGTCGAAGGTGTAGGCGAGCCGTTCGGTCGCGGTCGGCCGCATGTGGTGGCCGCAATTCGGGCAGACCTTCAGGTTGCGGTCGAGGTCCTTGGTGAACAGCATCTGCTGGCAGCTCGGGCACTGCAGCCACAGATTGTCCGGCACCTCGCGCCGGCCAAGCAGGGTGCGGATCTTGGGGCGAACGTATTCCGTGAGCCAGCTCATGGGCTGGCCTGTCCCGGCACGTCGCCTGAATTGTCATGGCCGGGCTGGACCCGGCCATTTCTCGCCGTCGGAGTAACGGTGCACCGGCGGGTCAGGGATCCCCGGATCAAGGCCGGGGATGACGTGGTGCGCAGTGGACGGCGTGGCTGTGTCACTACGCCATGACCCGGGCGTTGCGGACCCCGTCGGCCAGCGCACGCACTTGCGACAGCACGCGCGCGGCGGTGTCGTCGGTGGCGCGGCCGTCGGCGTCGAGGCTCGCGGCCAGCGTGTCGATCAGCGCCGAGCCGACCACGGCGGCGTCGGCGAGGCGCACCGCCTCGGCCGCCTGTTGCGGCGTGCGCACCCCGAAGCCGATCGCCACCGGGAGGTCGGTGACGGCGCGGATGCGCGGCAGGGCAACGGACAGGCTGTCGGCCGTGGCACTCCGGGTTCCGGTGATGCCGGTGATGGCGACGTAGTAGACGAAGCCGGAACTGCCCTCGAGCACGATCGGCAGCCGGGCGTCATCGGTGGTCGGCGCCACCAGGCGGATGATGTCGAGCCCGTGCGCGGCGGCGTGCGGCGCGACCATCGCGGCCTCCTCGGTCGGCAGGTCGACGATGATCAGCCCGTCCACGCCGACCCGAGCCGCTTCGGCGCAGAACCGCTCGGGACCGTAGGAGGCGATCGGGTTCAGGTAGCCCATCAGGATCACCGGCGTCGCCTGGTCGTCCTCGCGGAACGCCTCGACCATGCCCAGCGTGCGGGCGAGCGTCGCGCCGGCCTTGAGGCCGCGCAGCCCGGCCGCCTGGACGGCGGGGCCGTCGGCCATCGGGTCGGTGAACGGCATGCCGATCTCGATCAGGTCGGCGCCGGCGCCGGGCATGCCGCGCAGGATCTGCATGCTGGTCATGGCGTCGGGGTCGTAGGCCTCGAGGAACGGGATCAGCGCGCCGCGGCCTTCTTGCTTCAGCGCGGCGAACCGCGCCTCGATCCGGTTCACAGCTTGACCCCGAGATGCTCGGCAACGGTGAAGATGTCCTTGTCGCCGCGGCCGCACATGTTCATCAGGATCAGCCCGTCCTTCCCGAGTGCCGGCGCGAGCTTGGCGACATGGGCGATGGCATGCGCCGGCTCCAGCGCCGGGATGATGCCCTCGGTGCGGGTGCAGAGCTGGAACGCGTCCAGCGCGTCCTGGTCGGTCGCCGCCACGTATTCGACCCGGCCGATCTCGTGCAGCCAGGAATGCTCCGGCCCGATGCCGGGGTAGTCGAGCCCGGCGCTGATGCTGTGCGCTTCCTGGATCTGCCCGTCGTCGTCCTGCAGCAGGTAGGTGCGGTTGCCGTGCAGCACGCCGGGGCGGCCGCGGCTGAGGCTCGCGGCATGCGCCTCGGTGTCGAGCCCGTGCCCGGCTGCCTCGACCCCGATCAGCCGCACCTCGGGGTCGTCGAGGAACGGGTGGAACAGGCCCATCGCGTTGCTGCCGCCGCCGATCGCCGCCACGGCCGCGTCCGGCAGCCGGCCCTCGGCGTCCAGCATCTGCGCCCGCGCCTCGGTGCCGATGATGCTTTGGAAGTCGCGCACCATGGCCGGGTAGGGGTGCGGCCCGGCGACGGTGCCGATCAGGTAGTAGGTGTCTTCGACGTTGGCGACCCAGTCGCGCATCGCCTCGTTCATCGCGTCCTTGAGCGTGCCGGCGCCGGAGGTGACCGGGTTGATCTCGGCGCCGAGCAGCTTCATGCGGAACACGTTGGGCTTTTGCCGCTCGACGTCGGTGGCGCCCATGTAGATGGTGCAGGGCAGGCCGAACAGCGCGCAAACGGTGGCGGTGGCGACGCCGTGCTGCCCGGCGCCGGTTTCGGCGATGATGCGGGTCTTGCCCATGCGCCGGGCCAGCAGGATCTGGCCCATGCAGTTGTTGATCTTGTGGCTGCCGGTATGGTTGAGCTCGTCGCGCTTCATGTAGATGCGCGCCCCGCCCAGCGCCGCCGTCAGCCGCTCGGCGAACCACAAGGGGCTGGGGCGGCCGACATAGTGGGTCAGATAGCGGTCGAGTTCCGGCTGGAACTCGGGGTCGCGCTTGGCGTCTTCGTAGGCCTGCTCCACCGCGAGGATCAGCGGCATCAGGGTTTCCGCGACGAAACGGCCACCGAAGCCGCCGAACCGGCCCTGCGCGTCGGGGCCGGAGCGCAGCGTGTTGGGGCGGGCGCCAGCGTCGGCGGTGTGGTCGCCAAGGCGTTCGCCGTTGCGGTGCGGCGCGGTGATCTCGTTCACGAACAGCTCTCCTGCTGGGGCCGGCGGCCCCGGCCGACGGTTCTAGCGCAGGCGGCCAGGGCGGTCACGCCTCGCCGTGGCAGTCCGGTTCGCGTAGGACAGCAGAATACACGGGTGGAGGGGCAATGCTGCTGTTGAGCAACGGCGCGTCGGCGCGAGTGACGGCCGCGGCCGAGACACATCCGGTCGAACAGGTTGGGCATTCGGTGTGGCTCGACCTGCTCAATCCGACCGACGCGGAGCGGTCGCTGGTCGAGCGCGGCACCGGGTTGCGGGTGCCGGCGCTGGCCGACCTGTCGGAGATCGAAAGCAGCAGCCGGCTGAGCATAGAGAACAAGGCGCTCTACCTCAGCACCCCGATGGGATACCTGGACAAGGACGGGTTGGCGCAATCCAAGCCGTTGGGCTTCGTCTTGTCCGACAAGTACCTGATGACGATCCGCTTCGCCGAGGCGCCGGTGTTCGATCAGTATGCCGCCCGCATGTCGAACCGTGACGAGGACCCCTGCAGCGTCGATGCGTTCCTCGGCCTGCTCGAGGCCATCGTGGACCGGCTGGCCGACATCTTGGAAACCATCCGGGGCGAGCTCGACGCGATCTCGCACCGGGTGTTCCGGCCCGAGACGGCGCGCAAGAGCGCGGCTAAGACCGACCTGCAGCTGCGGGCGACGTTGCGCAACATCGGACGGGCGGGGGACCGGCTGTCCAATCTGCGCGACAGCCTGCTGGGCGTGCAGCGGATCGTGCAGTTCGCCGCCGAGAACGCGGCCAGCTTCCTGCAACCGGACCATCGTCCCCGCCTCAAGACGCTTCGACGCGACGTGGCCTCGCTTGCCGACTACGACGTGCAGATGTCCAACAAGGTGCAATTCCTGCTGGACGCGACGCTGGGCTTCATCAACATCGAGCAGAACAACAGCATCAAGATCCTGACCGTCGTCTCGGTCGTCGGCGTGCCGCCGACCTTGGTTGCCAGCATCTACGGCATGAACTTCAAGTGGATCCCGGAGCTGGAGTGGCCGTACGGGTATTTCTACGGGCTGACGCTGATCGTGCTCTCAGCGGTCGTGCCGTACTTCTGGTTCAAGAAGCGGGGGTGGATCTAGCGATCCACATCCAAGCTCCGGTTGCCCGCCGCGGCATGCACAAGAATGCAACGCAACCGGTGCGTTGCATTTTGCGTTGAGGTCACCATCTGCACTTCGTTCAAGAGGTGAACCCATGGTCGAACTCCGTACTCGTCGCTTGCGCCAGATTGCCGTCCGCGTTGCCGCCGCGGTTGGCCTGTGCATCGCCCTCTCGGGCTGCATTGTTGTGCCCGCCGGACACTATCACCCGCACCGCTACTATTATTGATTCGGCCGGCTGAGAGCCGGGCGAGCGGGCGGCCGAAGGCAGCCGACGCCGCTCTGCTCGGCCAGCGGATCGTGGATGCCGCCGCGGAGCTGTTCCTCCGCGACGGCTACGCGGCGACCTCGGTCGAGGCAATTGCCAATGCGGCCGGCGTGTCGAAGCGGACGTTCTACGCACGTTTCCCTGACAAGGCGGCCGTCTTCCTCGCCGTCGTCAGCCGCCTGATCGATGAGTGGCTGCAGGGCTTCGACGAGGCGGTAGACATCGCCCACGGCATCGAGGAGGCCTTGATCGCCGTTGCTCGCAAGATGATCGGCGTCGCGCTGACACCGGCTGCCTTGTCGCTGCACGTGCTGATCACGGCCGAGTCGGTTCGCTTCCCTGAGATCAGCCACGCCCTGCACCGCAGCGGCGCCGAGACCGGCATAGCCCGCGTCGCCGCCCTGCTACGCTCCACCAACCCGGCACTCACGCCGGAAACGGCCGCTATGGCCGCGCGGCAGTTCCAGGGCATGGTGATCCACATTCCTCAGGCCGCCGCCATCGCTGGCGCGCCGGCCATGGACGACGGCGCTCTCGACCGCTGGTGCCGCAGCGCGGTGGCGATCCTGCTGCACGGGGTGTCCGCCGCGTAGGTGCGAACGCCTGCCTTCGGGTGCGGCCTCGATCAGCCGGCGATCGGCCGTTCTAGAAATTTCCGCAGCGGCAACAGCGACACCTCGGGCGCTTCCTCTTGCGGCACGTGGCCCAGGGCGGGCAGGGCGGCGAGCGTGGCGTTCGGGAGCACCCGCATGTAATCGGCGGCGTTGCCGAACGGGATCAGCCGATCCTGCTCGCCCCAGATCAGCAGCACCGGCATGTGCAGCGTCGCCAGCAGCGGCGCCGGGTCGGTACGGCGCATTTGCACCATGCGGCCGAGGATCGCGTCGCGGTTACCGGGCGCCAGCAGCATGTCGCGGTAGCGGGCCATGACGGCCGGCGTGAGCCGGGACGGGTCGGCGTAGGACGCCGCGGTGTAGCTGCGCAGCAACGGGGTCGGCAGCACGTAGCGCATCAGCCGCACCGTGAACGGGATCGTGCGCGGCGTGGCGTCGGGCGGCGGCTCGTCCGGCGGCCGGAAGCCCTCGGGGGAGATCAGCACTAGGCGCTCGACCCGGTCGGGATGGGCGGCGGCGAAGCGCCAGGCGATGCCGCCGCCCATCGAGTTGCCGACCAGGGTGGCGCGGGCGACGCCGAGCCGGTCCATCAGCACGGCAATGAGGGCGAAGCTGCGCTGCTCGGAATAGTCGCCGGACGGATCGGGACCGGTCAGGCCGAACGACGGCAGGTCGAACCGGACCACGCGATACTGCCCTTCAAGCGCCTGCGCCCAGGCCTCCCAGGTGTGCAGGCTGGCGCCGAACCCGTGCAGCATCACCAAGGCCGGGGCGTCGCGTGGCCCGGTATCGCGCACGTGCAGGCGAACGCCGGCGATGTCGAGGAACTCGGATGGCGGCCCGGCATACTGCGCTTCCAGCGCCGCCCGGTCCTTGTCCGGCGTGTACAGCCAAGCCGCTGCGGCAAGCAGCAGCAGGACGGCGACGCCGAGGCCGATCAGCACGGGGCGGGACCGCAGGCGGATAAATCTAATTGGACGAGAGCACCGCGGGAGCCAACGCCTCGGTCTTGGCGGCCGGGTGGGCGGGGTTGCGGAAGCGCAACTCGCCCTCGGGCTCGGCGTCCGGGGCGGCCATGCCGAACAGCTCGAGCCGGCTGGTGCAGGTGACAGCGACGACGTTGCGCGCCTCGGGGTGGGTCATGAACTGCCGGGTCTCGCCCTCGAGCTCCATGCGCTCGCGCAGCAGCCGCCATTCGTTGCGGTCGGTATCCTCGATAAACATGGCAAGGATGCCCGGCCGCGTGCCGCTGAGCCGCGCCGGCGCCACCACGTCGAGCCGCCGGCGCACCGCGGTAGCAACCTCGTTCTCCTGCCCGGCCCGCGCCGCCATCACGAACACGCCGCCGCCGGCGGTCGTGACAGACAGGTGCGCCTCCGGCCCGAACTCCTGCCGCAGCCGCGGCATCAGTCCGAGCTCGTCGGCTTGCGCGGCGGCCAGCATCAGCGGGTCGAGCCGGAGCATCGCCGCCTCGTCCCCGTCCGCGTGCCGCCGGGTCTTGAGCATTTCGGTGATGCGGGTGTGCAGCGTCGCCAGCAGATCGCTATCGCCGTCGGTGCGGAGCCCCTTGGGCAGCGTCATTTTCAGCAAATAGCGGCCGGGATGGGCGCGCAGCCAGGTCTGCAGCTCGGGATCGACCCGGTCCATCAACCGGAACCAGGCGCCGCGATGCACGCCGCGACCGTCCTCGGCCGAAATGAGATCGCAGGCCACCTCGGCCTCGACGCCGTTGCGCTCGATCAGCAGATCGAACGGGGCATCATCCTCAAGCGCCGCGAAGCGGACCTTGAACCCGCGCGCGCGCTGCATCCCGGCGACGCGGAACAGGTGGAACGGCTCCACCAGGCTTGCCCGCCCGGTCAGCGCCTCCCGCAACTTCTGCAGCAACGCGTCGCGCCCGGTCGGCGACAGGCTGCCCAGCGCCTCCACCGTGCCGCTCACGTAGCTGGCGATCCAGCGTTCGGCGACGCTCGGCGGCCGGGACGGCGGGCGGGTACGCAGGCGCTCGATCGTCAGTTCGATGCAGTGCCGCTGCAACGTGTCGCGCCCGGCGCGGGTATGCTGCGTTCCGGCCGCGGCAAGCGCCGCGAGCCGCTCGCGCCAGAATCTTGTCCCAACCGCCTTCACGAAGGCATCGAGCGCCTTGGGCTCGATCATGGTCCCGGCAGGCTGCATCAATTGCGGGGCAGGCGTGCATAGGCAGGCGCATCAGGGTTCTGCGCCCGGTGCCGCAGCAAGTGATCCGCCAGCACGCAGGCGACCATAGCCTCTCCAACAGGGACGGCACGAATGCCGACGCACGGATCATGGCGGCCCTTGGTCATGATGTCCACGTCGGCACCGTGGCGGTCGACGCTCTGCCGGGTCACGAGGATGGAACTGGTGGGCTTGACGGCGAAGCGGGCCACGATCGGCTGACCGGTGCTGATGCCGCCCAGGATACCGCCGGCATGGTTGGCGAGGAAGCGGATCGTGCCGTCCTCGCATCCGCATCTCGTCGGCGTTGTCCTCGCCGCGCAGTGCTGCGGCTGCGAAGCCGTCGCCGATTTCCACGCCCTTCACCGCGTTGATCCCCATCAGGCCCGACGCGAGATCCGCATCCAGTTTACCGTATATGGGCGCGCCGAGACCGGGCGGAGCACCCTCGGCGACGATCTCGATGACGGCGCCGAGGCTCGACCCCTCCTTGCGGATCGCCGCCAGCATGGTTTCCCAGGACGCCGCCGCGACCGGGTCCGGGCAGAAGAACGGGTTGCGGCCGGTTTCCTCCCAATCCCAGCGCGACCGGTCGATCCGGTGCGGCCCCATCTGCACCAGCGCGCCGCGGATCCGGACCTCGGGGCCGAGCACCGCGCGGGCGACGGCGCCGGCCGCGACCCGCATCGCCGTCTCGCGCGCCGAGCTGCGGCCGCCGCCGCGGTGGTCGCGGATACCGTATTTCAGCTCGTATGTGACATCGGCGTGGCCCGGCCGCATCTGCTCGGCGATGGCGCCGTAGTCGCGGCTGCGCTGGTCCACGTTCTGGATTTGCAGCGCGATGGGTGTGCCGGTGGTCAGCCCGTCCAGCGTCCCGGACAGGATCCGCACCTCGTCCGGCTCCTGCCGCTGGGTGGTGAACTGCGACTGGCCGGGGCGGCGGCGGTCGAGCCAGGGCTGGATGTCGGCTTCGGTCAGCGGCAGGCGCGGCGGGCAGCCATCGACCACGCAGCCGATGGCCGGCCCGTGGCTCTCGCCCCAGGTGGTGACGCGGAACAGATGGCCGAAGCTGTTGTGGCTCACCTGATTCTCACGCGCCGTCACCGGCGACGTTGATGTCCGGCGCCTTCGGGTTTTTCATGCCAACGATGTGATACCCGCTATCGACGTGGTGCACCTCGCCGGTGACGCCGGCCGCAAGCGGGCTGACGAGATACATCCCGGCGCCGCCGACGTCGGTCATGGAGGTGTTGCGTTCGAGCGGCGAGTTGTACTCGTTCCAGCGCAGGATATAGCGGAAGTCGCCGATGCCGCCCGACGCCGCCAAGGTCTTCATCGGCCCGGCCGAGATCGCGTTGACGCGGATGCCCTGCGCCCCGAGGTCGGCGGCGAGGTAGCGCACCGAGCTTTCCAGCGCCGCCTTGGCCACGCCCATAACGTTGTAATGCGGCATCACCCGCTCGGCGCCGAGATAGGTGAGGGTGAGCAGGGCGCCGCCCGGCCGCATCATCGGCACCGCACGCTGGGCGACCGCGGTGAAGGAGAAGCAGGAGATGTCGAGCGCCTCGCGGAACGCTTCGCGCGGCGTTTCGAGGTACTTCCCGCGCAGAAAGGCCTTGTTGGCGTAGCCGATCGCATGGACCAGGAAGTCGAGCCCGTCCCAGTGCTTGCCCACGGCGGCGAAGGCGCTGTCGAGGCTGGCGTCGTCGGTGACCTCGCAGGGCACGACCAGCGACCCGCCGACGCTCTCGGCCAGCGGGCGCACCCGCTTGCCGAGCGCCTCGCCCTGGTAGGTGAAGGCCAGCTCCGCCCCCTGCGCCGCGCAGGACGCGGCGATCGCCCAGCCCAGCGAACGGTCGTTGGCGACGCCCATGATCAGCCCGCGCGCCCTTGCATCAGGGTGCCGCGCGGCAGTACGCCGCTGGCGGGCGTCGAAGAAGCGTCGGACATGGGTGGCCTCGGGTTCCGTGGGCAGGTCGGCGGTTCGTCCTGACACAACCGACGGGGCAGGGGCAAGGTGGGCGTCGCAACGTTTCCGTCACGTCCGGAGCGGGTTTGGTCGGAGAACGCTTGACCCCCCGCCAGGGCAGCGCACTTTATCGTCATGCCCGATACAAACCTGACCCCTGCGCCCGGCATCCCGGATCTTGCCGACCCGTTGCAACTCTTCGACCAGTGGTTTGCGGAGGCTCGAGCCAGCGAGCCGAATGACCCCAACGCCATGTCGCTAGCGACGAGCACGGCCGACGGCCGGCCATCCGTGCGCATCGTGCTGCTGAAGGACCACGACGCCAAAGGGTTCGTGTTCTACACCAACCACCAGAGCCGCAAGGGCGGCGAGCTGCACGCCAACCCGCATGCGGCGCTGCTGTTCCATTGGAAGACGCTGCGGCGGCAGGTGCGGATCGAGGGTGCGGTCGGGCCGGTGACGGACGCGGAGGCGGACGCGTATTTCAACACCCGCGCGCGGGTCTCGCGGCTCGGCGCCGGAGCCTCGGACCAGTCGCGGCCGCTGCCGTCGCGGGCGGAGCTGGAGCGGCGGGTGGCGGAGCTGGATGCCAGCTATCCCGGCGACAGCATCCCACGGCCGCCGCATTGGTCGGGGTTCCGCGTGGTGCCGGCGACGATCGAGTTCTGGCAGGACATGCCGTTCCGCCTGCACGACCGCCGCGTCTACACGCGGTCGGGCACGGGCTGGTCGGTGGGCGCGCTATACCCCTAGGCCGAGCCTGATTGTCAGGCCCAGTCTCATTGTAAGGCCAGGTCTGGCGCGGGAGAGCCCCGGATGAGCATTCCCGCCGAGCAGGCCGAGACCGCCGCCTTTCTTTCCGGCCTCGCCGACGGCGCGTCGCCGGTGGAGACGCACATCTCCGCCGTCTTCCGCGGCGCCGACACGGTGTGGAAGCTGAAAAAGGCCGTGCGGCTCGGCTTCCTCGATTTCTCGACCCTCGACGCCAGGCGGCAGTTCCTCGGGCGTGAGTTGGCGGTCAACGCCGCCTTCGTGCCGGGCCTGTATCGCGACGTCGTGCCGGTGACGCACGAGGCGGACGGGCTCGCGCTCGCCGGCGACGGCCCGGTGGTGGACTGGGTGCTGCGCATGGCGCCGGTGCCCGATGGCGACTTCCTCGACGCCATGGCGGCGGCCGGCCAGTTCGATCCGCCGCTGCTGACCGCGGTCGCCGACGCGGTCGCGGCGATGCATGCGGCGCAAACCCCGGTCGCGGCAGCGGATCCGGTCGGGCGCATGCGCCGGGTCGCCGCCGGCAATGCGGCGGCGGCACGGGCGGCCGGCCTCGCCGAAGCGGAGGTGGCGGCCTGGGAGCGCGGACTGGCGGCGGCGCTCGACCGCGCGGCGCCGCTGCTGCAGAGCCGGGCGCCGCTGATCCGCCGGGCGCATGGCGACCTGCATCTCGGCAACATGCTGCTGTGGCAAGGCCGGCCGGCGCCGTTCGACGCGCTCGAGTTCGACGAGGAGCTCGCCACGATCGACCTGGGCTACGACCTGGCGTTCCTGCTGATGGACCTCGAGCAGCGGGTGTCGCGGGCGGCGGCGAACCGGGTGCTGAACCGCTACGTCGCCCGCACCGGCGATGCCGGGCTGGTCGGGGCGTTGCCGCCGTTCCTGTCGCTGCGGGCCATGGTGCGGGCGCATGTCGAGGCGACGCGCGGCCACGACTGCCGCGGGCTGCTGCGGGCGACGGCTGCGGCGCTGAGGCCGGGCCGGGCCATCGTGGTGGCCATCGGCGGGCTGATGGGCACCGGCAAGAGCACCCTGGCCCGCGCGCTGGCGCCCGCGCTCGGCCCGGCGCCGGGGGCGCTGATCCTGCGCAGCGACGAGGTCCGCAAGCGGCTGCACGGCGTGCCGCCGAGGAGCGGCTGCCGAGCACCGCCTACACGCCGAGGCGCATCGGCGCACCGACGCGGCGCTGCTGCAGGCGATAAGCGACGCGATGACGGGTGCGAGGGCGGGCGGGCATACGGTGCTGGTGGATGCGACTTTCGTCGACCCGGCACGGCGTGCGGCCGTTCCGGCGCCGCGGCTGCGGCCGGCGTGCCCTTCCTCGGCATCTGGCTGGATGCGCCGCTCCCCGTGCTCGAGGCGCGCATCGCCGGCCGGCGCGGCGACGCCTCCGACGCCACCGTGGCCGTGCTGCACGAGGCGGCGCGCGGCTTGCAGGCCCCGGCCGATTGGCGCTGGCTGGACGCAACCGCGCCCGACCTCGGAGAAAAGATGCAGTCGGCCGCGCGGATGCTATGATCGCCTGACACTCTAGCCCGGAACGACCCAGCCATGCCGATCCGCCGCATTCTGCTTCCACTGACCGGCACCGCCGCCGGCGAGGCCGCCTTGACCACCGCGCTGATGGTGGCCCGGCTCTGGGACGCCCACCTGACCTGCCTGCATGTCCGGGTCGACAGCCGCGACGTGGCGCCGCTGGCCGGCGAAGGCCTGTCGGGCGCCATGATCGAGGAGATGATGTCGGCGACCGAAAAGGAGAGCAGCGAGCGCAGCAACGCGGTGCGCGCCTTGTTCGACCGCTTCGTGGGCGAGCATGGCGTGACCGTCGCCGAGCCGCACCGCGGCGCCGGCGCCACCGCCAACTTCGCGAGCGTCACCGGCCGGGAGGAGGACCTTGTCGCCCAGCTTGCGCGCCTCACCGACCTGACGATCGTGCCGCACCCCGAGGCCGGCGACGACGTCAGCAGCAGCGACGCGCTGCATGCCGTGCTGTTCGACAGCGGCCGCCCGGTGCTGATCGCGCCGCAAGTGCCGCTGCCCACCATCGGGACGCGGATCTGCGTGGCCTGGAACGGCACGGCCGAGAGCGCCGCCGCGGTGCAGGCGACGATCCCGTGGATGCAGCGGGCGCAGTCGGTACAGCATCCTCTCCGCCGACGAGTACCAGCGCCGTGGGCCCGGCGCGATGGAGCTGGCGAGCTACCTTGCGCTGCATGGCATCGAATGCGACACGGCGCAGTTCCGCCCGGTCGAACGCGATGTCGGCCGCGGGCTGCTGGAGGGTGCGCGGGCGTTCGACGCCGACATGCTGGCGATGGGCGCCTATTCGCATTCCCGGCTGCGGCAGCTGATCCTGGGCGGGGTGACCCGGCATGTGCTCGAGAACGCCAAGATCCCGGTGCTGATGAACCGCTAGGCTGCGGGCGATGCCGGTCCGCGCCTGAACCAAACCACTCGGCGCCGCGTTGCTCCCCCAACCAATGCGGGAGGACACGATGCGAGTTTTAGCGGCGGCAGCTCTTGGTGTCGGCTTGGGGCTCGGCCTCGGGCTCGGCGTGGCGCCGGCGGCGGCGCAGAGCCTCGGCGATGTGGGCCGTCAATTGAAGGACCAACTCCTGCCGGGGCAGAACCAGTCCCAGGACCGTGACCGCAACGCCTACGAGCAGGGGCGGCGCGACCAGGCGGATCAAGCCCGGCGGCCGCGCGAGTCCGCACGTGGCAGCGACGAGCGCGGCTACGACGACCGGCGGCGGGCCGACGACCGCAACCGCCGCGGGGTCGAGGAGGCCGATCGGGATCGGCGCGGCTCCGACCGCGACACCAACCGCACTTACGACAACGGCCGGCCACGTTCGCAATACGACGACCCGCCGCCGCGCAGCCGCTACTGACCGTCGCCCGGCTCCGGCGGCAATACCCGCAGGAGCCGGCCGCCGCGCAGCGGCTACTGACCGTCGCCCGGCTCCGGCGGCAGCACCCGCAGGAGCCGGCTGCCGCATAGCGGCTACTGACCGTGGCCCGGCTCCGGCGGCAACACCCGCAGGAGCCGGGTCGTCCGCAACGTTCGGTCCTCGAGCTCGACCGACGTCGCGACCTCGTAGCTCGCGAAGGCCTGCGTTCCGGTGGCGGGCAGATAGTTCCGGCCCGGGTCGGCAATCCACACCTCCGCTGTTCGGGCCAGGCGCCGGAGCCATGGCATGATGTGGCCCGTCATCGGCGCCTCGTAGCAGACGTCGCCGCAGACGATCAGATCCCAGCGACCCGCTTCGCCCACCACGTCACGTGCGGAGATGGTGACGGACACCCCGTTCCGGCGCGGCGTTCAGCCGAATCGCTTCGGCAGCCAATGGGTCG
Source organism: uncultured Alphaproteobacteria bacterium (assembly GCA_963792675.1). Lineage (GTDB taxonomy): Bacteria > Pseudomonadota > Alphaproteobacteria > Acetobacterales > Acetobacteraceae > JBBROS01. Next base: position 33,793 of record CAWBWT010000002.1, on the reverse strand, counting down.
ATCTCGGCGGCCTCGACCGACGCTGCCCGGGCCAGCGCGCAGGCGATCGCGGCCAGGCCGCCGCCGGCCGCGAAATCGAGCACCCTTCGTCCGGCCACCAGGGCCGGCTGGTCCAGCACGTGCCGGGCGAGCGCCTGACTGCCGGGCCAGGCGAAGGCCCAGAACGGGGGGCTCGAGGCCCTCCTGCTCCAGCCACGCTTCGCTGGCCTGCCAAATCGGGGTGATCTCGGTGGCCAGATGGAGTTCGACCTCGGGGACCAGCGGCGCATGGCCGGGGGTGGTGTTCGCTTGGATGAAGGCGCCGGCCGGGCGGCTCATCCGGCCAGGATCGCTGCCGCTACCAGCAAGCCGACTTCGCGGTTGCGGTGAAAGCGGCGCAGGCACCCGGCCGGGTCGTCGATGTCGAGGGTCCAGACCTGCCAGGCGAGCAGCGCCGCCGGAACCGCCAATGCGAGGTAGAAGCCCGGCCCGAGGCCGGCCAGCCCGCCCGCGAGCGCCAGCAGCGTGACCGCGGAGCCGTAGCAGGCGGCCAGGAATGGGCGCGTATGGGCAGCAAACAGCCGCGCCGTGCTGCGCACCCCGATTAGCGCGTCGTCCTCGCGATCCTGGTGGGCGTAGACGGTGTCGTAGCCGAGGATCCAGGCGAACGCGGCCGCGTAGAGCGCGAGCGCCGCCGGGCCAAGCCGGCCTGTTGCGGCGGCGTAGCCCATTGGCGCGCCCCAGCTGAAGGTGATCCCGAGCACCGCTTGCGGCCACCAGGTGACCCGCTTGGCCAGCGGGTACAGCGCCACCAGCACCAGAGAGAGCACGCCCAAGGCCTGCGCCAGCGGGTCGAGCTGCAGCAGGATGCCGAGCCCGATCACCAGCAGCAGCAGCAGGAACGCCGTCGCCTGCCGCATCCGCAACGCGCCGCTGGCCAGCGGCCGGCCGGCCGTGCGGGTGACGCGCCGGTCCATGTCGCGGTCCCACATGTCGTTGACGACGCAGCCGGCACCGCGCATGACGACGCTGCCGAGCGCGAACAGCGCGACCAGGCGCAGGGTGCCGGTGGCGTCGATGCGGGCGAGCAGGATGCTCCACAGCCCCGGCAGGAACAGCAGCCAGGCGCCGATCGGCCGATCCAACCGGGCCAGCACCGCATAGGCGCGCAGGGCGGCGGGCAACCGGGACACCCAGCCGGTGTTGGCAATATCGGTGTAGCCCTGCATCAGGCCTGCATAGGCGGACGCGCCGGTGCACGCCAGCCCAGCCGCTTCGAACGGGTCTGCCAGCTTGACGATGGGGGTGCGCGGCCCTTTGTTCACGTCTCACGTTGACGGGCCGCACGATGTCCAACCCCGGAGACACCGACGACACGCCTATCGCGTCGGTGAGGCAACTGGCTGACCATATCGCGGCCGGGGGCAAGCCACGGTCCGAGTACCGAATCGGCACCGAGCACGAGAAGTTCGGGTTCGTCCGCGCTACCGGCCGCCCGCCCCCCTATGCGCCCGGCGGCATCGGCGCCTTGCTGGAGGGCTTGGCGGAGCCGGGCGTCTGGGAGCCGATCCTCGACCGCGAGCAGATCATCGGCCTGAAGGGGCGGGGCGCCAACCAGTCCGCCTCGGTGTCGCTGGAGCCGGCCGGCCAGCTCGAGCTGTCGGGCGGTCCGCTGCGCACCCTGCACGAGACGGCGGCCGAGCTCGACGCCCATTTCGCCTCGGTGCGGCCGGTGGCGGACCGGCTCGGGATCGGCTTCGCGCCGCTCGGCCACCACCCGACGATGCGGCGGGACGAGATGCCGTGGATGCCCAAAAGCCGCTACGCGATCATGCGGCGCTACATGCCCAAGGTTGGGTCGCTCGGGCTCGACATGATGACCCGGACCTGCACGGTGCAGGTCAACCTCGACTATTCCGACGAGGCCGACATGGCGCGCAAGCTGCGCGTCGCTTTGGCGCTGCAGCCGGTCGCAACCGCGCTGTTCGCCAACTCGCCCTTCGTGGAAGGGCGGCCGAGCGGGTTCCTGTCGAGCCGCGCCCAGGTCTGGACCGACGTCGATAACGCCCGCAGCGGCATGCCGGCGGTGTTCTTCCAGGAGGGGTTCGGCTTCGAGCGCTACGTCGAGTGGCTGCTGGACGTCCCGATGTACTTCGTCATGCGTGACGGGCAGTATGTCGATTGCGCCGGCCGTTCGTTCCGCGCCTTCATGGCCGGCGGCGACGCCGTGATCCCGGGTGGCCCGGCGACGCTGGGCGACTTCGAGGACCACATGACGACCGCCTTCACCGACGTGCGGATCAAGCGCTTCCTCGAGATGCGCGGCGCCGATGCGGGACGCCCGGACATGATGGTAGCGCAAAGCGCGCTCTGGACCGGGCTTCTGTATGATGAGGCTGCGCTGCATGCGGCCGATGCGCTGGTTCGCCGGCATGATTGGACCGAGTACATGGCCCTACGCGGCGAGGTGCCGCGGCGAGCGCTGGACGCGCCATTCGCGGGCGGGACGGCGCGCGACCTGGCACGCGACGTGGTCGCGATTGCCGCCGACGGGCTGCGTGCGCGGGCGATGCCGGACAGCAAAGGCGGTGATGAGCGAGTGTTCCTCGCTCCGTTGCTGCCGTTGTTGGAACAAGGTCCAACTCAAGCTGAATACTGGTTGTCGCGGTACTCAGGAGAGTGGTCTGGAGACGTGTCTAAAATTTGGCACGAAGCGGACGTTTGACAGGGTATGACAATTTCATCACACCCTTGTGTTCTCGGGAGGAAAGTGCGGGAGTAAACGTGAACGATGTCATATTCAACTTGCCAGCATTCGTTAAGTTCGCGGTAATGTCGAGTATGATGATTCGCTCCCAGCCGGCGGTCCAAGCCCGCACCCTCGGGCCGATGACCGAAACGGTCGCGGTCCGGCTGCGGCTGATCGGGCAAATGGAAGCCTGGACCATCAACAGCGAAAGCGTGCTGCCGCCGGGCCGCAAGACGCGTGCGCTACTCGCCATCGCTGCCCTCTCGCAGCCGCGCCCGGTGCTTCGCTCGCGCCTCGCTGAGTTGCTTTGGAGCCGCCGCCCGGAAGAGCAGGCGCGCGCCTCGCTGCGTCAAGAGATCCATCGCCTGCTGGAGGTGCTGCAGCCGGCCGAGCAGGAGATTTTGTCAATCAACCGTGACAGCCTCGCGCTCCGCCCCGGGATCGTTTGGGTCGACGTCGAGGAGGTGCTGCGGGCAACCACGACGCATCCAGGCTCCCTGGCGCTGCTGGACAGCGAGTTGCTTGAGGAACTCGACGGCGTCGATCCTGCCTTCGACGTGTGGCTCCATGCCGAGCGCGAGCGGCTGCGCGACCGTGCCCGGGGGGTGGCAGAGGCGCTGCTGAACGAGGCGAAGTCGCCGGACACGCTGATCCCGGTGGCGCAGCAGCTGCTGACGATCGATCGTGCGCATGAGGGCGCCTGGCGCGCGTTGATGCGGGCGCATTCCGAACGCGGCGAACGCGGCATGGCGATCCAATCGTATGACCGGTGCCGCGCCGTGCTGGCCGATCTAATGGATGCGGTGCCGTCTCCCGAGACCCAGGCGTTGCTGTCCGAAATCCGCAGCGGCAAGGCGGTGCGCAGTTCGCCCCCGCCAGCGCCGGCCGAGCCGCGCTTCGAGCCGCGCCCGAGCACGATCCGAGGCGGCGCCAAGCTCGGCGTGCTGCCCTTGGCGCTCGTGGGTACTGACGAAACCGAGGCGCATCTGGCGCTCGGACTGGCGGAGGAGATCACCTCGGCGCTGGCGCGGTTCCGCTGGATCTTCCTGGTGTCCAGCTCCTCCATCGCCCAGTTCGTGACCGAGTCGCGCGACGATGCGGCGCTGCGGCGCACGCTGGGGCTGGACTACCTGCTCGACGGCTCGGTGCAGCGGGTGGCCAAGCGCTTGCGCATCACGGTGCGGCTGGTGGACCTGCAGGATGGCAGCCAGATCGTCTGGGCGCGCCGGTTCGACCGCCAGGTCGACGACTTGCTGACGTTGCAGGACGAGGTCGCGGCCGAGGTTGTGGCGCAGATCGACCCGGAAATCCTGCTGATCGAAAGCCGCCGGGCGGCCCACCGGCCGCCGCAGCACGCGACCGCCTACGATATGGTGCTGCGCGCCATTCCGAGCATGACCCGGCTGGAGCGCGCCAACTTCCTCGCCGCCGGCGACCTGCTGCGGCGGGCGATGGCGCTCGAGCCGGAATATGCGTCCGCCCATGCGTGGTATGCGTTCTGGCTGCATTTCCTTGTCATCCACAACTGGGCCGACGACGAGCCCGGGGCGCAGGCTGAGGCGGCGTTCCATGCCGAACGCGCCATCACCCTCGACCCGCAGGATGCGAAGGGGTTCACGATCGCCGGCCATGTCCGTGCCGTGCTGCACCACCGCCTGCGAGAGGCGGTCGCCCTGCACGACCGGGCCTTGGCGCTAAACCCGAACCTGGCGATGGCCTGGGCGCTCTCCGGCTTGACCCACATCTATCTCGGCGAGCTGGACGAGGCCGAGCGCCGGCTGAACCGCTACAAGATCCTGTCGCCCATGGACCCGGGGGCGTTCCACTACGATGTCGGGTTCTGTCTGGTGGCCCTGCTGCGGCGCGATTACGAAACGGCGGTGTCCGCCGGCCGCACGGTGGGCGAGCTGAACCCGGCCTTCACCGCGGCCGCCGTTCCCTACATCGCGGCCCTCGGCCATCTGGGCCAGGAGCGCGAGGCTGCGGTCGTGCTGCGGCGGATGATGGCGCTCGACCCGCAATTCTCGGTCGAGAGGTTCTTCCGCACCACGCCGCTGGAGCGGCCGCAGGACCGCGAGCACGTGGCCCAAGGGCTACGCCTAGCTGGCGCCCCCGAATAGCTGCTCCCAGCCGGCCACTCCTCGTGGGCCACCCGGGCGCGTAACGCGTTACCGCTTCGCCGCCGTCCGGGTCGGCAACGTCTGGCTCAAACCGTCAACGATCGCCGCGGTCAGCGCGCTCGCCACGCATCGGTAGCCGAAATCGTTGTGGTGCACGCCGTCATCCGAGACGAAGCGCTCGTACGGGTAGCCTTCGGCCCGCCACTGGTCCATCAGGGCGCCGCGTGCGAACAACCCGGCGCCGGTCGCGACCGCCACGTCCGCCATCACCTGGTCGATCTGCACGTGCTCCGGCGAAGCCAGGATGGCGGGCGCCCGCTGATTGTCCATCAGGACGACGTCGACCTTGGCGTCCTGCATGCGGCGAATGCCGTTGGTCAGCAGCCGTTTGAACAAGTCGAGCGCGATATGCTTCATCGCCCCGTTCGCCCCCACCTGCCAGATCACCAGCGAGGGGCGGGGCGAGAGGGCGTCGGTTTCCAGGCGCGGCAGCATCTCCAGCACGTCCTGGCCGCCGACGCCGCGGTTCAGCACGGCCACATGCGCGGTGGGTAGCGCGCCGTTGAGCTCGGTCTGCAGCACGGCCGGGTAGCTGTGGGCGATGTCGGTCGAATGCCAGCCCTGGGTAGACGACGATCCCAGCGCGACGATCGTCACCTCGCGGTTGGCCGCGATCGCCTCCCGCATCCGCGGCAGCACGATTGGCGGCACCTTGCTGGCCGGGCAGGCCTGCGGATCGGCCGCCTCGGCGTGGGCGGCAGAGCCGAAGTGGACAGCGAGCAGCAGGGCCGAAAGGCCCAAGGCACGACGGACACCGGGCCTCATGCTAGGTGGCGGTCCCGCCGATCGTGAGGCCGGATAGCTTCAGCGTGGGCTGGCCGACGCCCACCGGAACGCCTTGGCCGTTCTTGCCGCAAGTGCCGATGCCGGGATCGAGGCCGGGGTCGTTGCCCACCATCTCGATCTTTGTGAGCGCGTCCGGGCCATTGCCGATCAGCGTGGCGCCCTTGACCGGCGCGGTGACCCGGCCGTCCTCGATCAGGTAGGCTTCGCTCGCCGAGAAGACGAACTTGCCGGACGTGATGTCGACCGACCCGCCGCCGAAGTTCACCGCATAGAGCCCCTTCTTGACCGAGCGGATCATCTCGTCGGCGGTCGCTGTGCCGCCGAGCATGATGGTGTTGGTCATGCGCGGCATCGGCACGTGAGCGTAGCTTTGGCGCCGGCCGTTGCCGGTCGGCGCGACCCCCATCAGCCGGGCGTTCATGCGATCCTGGATGAAACCGGTCAGGATGCCGTCCTCGATCATCACGGTGCGGCCGGAGGGTGTCCCTTCGTCATCGACGGTGATGCTGCCGCGGCGGTCGGGCAGGGTGCCGTCGTCAACCACCGTGACGCCGGGGCTCGCGATCCGCTGGCCCATCAAGCCGGAGAATGCCGACGTTTTCTTGCGATTGAAGTCGCCTTCGAGGCCGTGGCCGATCGCTTCGTGCAGCAGGATGCCGGGCCAGCCCGGGCCCAGCACCACCGGCACCTCGCCGGCTGGCGCCGGGCGGGTCTCGAGGTTCAGCAGCGCCTGGCGCAGCGCCTCGTCCACGGCGGCCATCAGGAAGGCTTCGTCGATCATGCGGTCGTAGCCGAACCGGCCGCCGGCGCCGTGATGACCGCTTTCGCGGCGACCATCCTGCTCCACGACGACGTTCACGCCGAGCCGCACCAGCGGCCGCAGGTCGGCGACGCGGGTGCCGTCGGCACGCATGATCTGCACCGCCTGCCATTCGCCCGACAGCGACGCCATGACCTGCTTGACCCGGCTATCCTTGCCGCGGGCGTAGGCGTCGATGCGGGCGAGCGCCTCGGTGCGGTCGGCGAAGCTGGTGCCGTGCAAGGGATTGGCGTCGCTGTAGAGCCTCGTGTTGGTGGCCCGCGGCGGCGCCGCCAATGTCCCGGAGCGGCCGGCGCGCACCGCCGAAACCGTGGCGGCCGCGCGGCCGAGGGCGTCGGCCGACACCTCGCCGGCATGGGCGTAGCCGGCTTCTTCGCCGAGCACGGCCCGCAAGCCGAACCCCGTGGACGTGTCGAACCCGGCGCTCCGGATGCGGCCCTCTTCCAGCGACAGCGATTCGCTTTCGCGGTATTCCAGGAACAGCTCGCCGTCGTCGACCCCGTCCAGGGCGGTGCCGACGATGCGGGCCGCGTCGTCCCGATCGAGCCCCGACTGCGGACGGCCGAAGAACAGCGCATCGGTCGCTGCCAGAGGGGAAAGTGCGTCCATTATGCCATCCTGCGGGTCAGCCCGGCCAGCGGCCGCGCGACGTTGTTCAAGCCGGGACACCCATCTGAGGCAAAGCCGGCGGCCGGCGCAATATGCCGGCCGCGATTAGGTGGGATCGAGCGCGTCGTCTTGCAGCACCCGGTCGCCCGGAAGATGCAGCGTGGCGGCCGTGCCCTGGCCGACCGTGCTGCGCAGGGTCAGGTCGCCGCCATGCGCGCGCATGAGGATGCGGCCGACATACAGGCCCAGCCCGGCGCTGGTGCCGTGGCCGCCCGCATGGCCCACTCCGGGGCCCACTCCGCGGCCGAGTTGGACGAACGGCTCGAACACCCGGTCCAGCTCGGCGTCCGGGATGCCGGACCCGGTGTCTCTGACCTGCAGCAGCAGGCCGCCCTCCGTCCAGTCGCGGCGGGCGCTGATGGTGACGCTGCCCGCCGCGCCGGTGAACTTGACCGCGTTGGACACGATGCCGGCGAGCGCCTGGGACAAGCGGCGTTCGTCAACACGCAGGATGGGCAGGTGTTCCGGAAGGTCGGCGATCAGCGCGACCTCCGCGGCGGCGGCCGAGGCGTCGAACCGCCGAAGCACAGAACGGACGAGCTGCGACACGTCCACGCGGTCCTCGGCCAGGTCGAACCGCCCCGTTTCCAGCCGGGTCAGATCCAGCACGGTGTCGATCAAGCCAAGCAAGGTGCGGGCGGACCCGGCGATGGTGGCCGTCGAGGCGGCGACCCGGGTCTGATCCAGCACGCGGGCGGCGCCGCGCGTCAGCGCGTCGGTTTCGCCCAGGATCGTCGTCAGCGGGGTGCGCAGCTCGGTGCTCATGGAGGCGAGGAAGCGCGACTTGGCGGCATTGGCGGCTTCGGCCGCGGTTTTCGACAGCAGCAGCGCTTCCTCGGCCTCGCGCACGTGCGTCACGTCGGTGTAGGTGGTCACGAACCCGCCCTGAGACGTCGGGTCCGAGCGGACTTCCAGCACGTGGCCGCTGCGAGTCAGGCGCTGGTCGATATGCGGCACCGCGCGGTCCTGCTGCAGCAGCCACTTGGCGCGGGCGTCGCCGGTCGGGCCGTCGCCGAGGTTGCCGCGTTCGAGCGCGCTCGCCGTCACCTCCTCCAGCGTGCGTCCCGGCACCAGCACGCCCGGCGGCGCGTGCAGCAGGCGGGCGGCCACCGGATTGGCCGCCACGATGCGGCGGTCCCGGTCCCACAGCACGATCCCGTGGCGAATATGCGCCAGCATGGTGTCCAGCGTCTCGGCCCGGCGGGCGAGCTCCGCCTCGGCCGCGACGATGCCGGTGATGTCAAACACCACGTTGATATGGCCGCCATCCGGGAGCGGGGCGGTGCGGAAGTCGATCGTGGCGCCGTTCGGGCGCTGCATCCGGCGGAATTGCGGCTTCGACCGGTCGTGGCGGTGCTGCGCCCGCGCGAGCTCCTCCGGGTCGCCGGGCCCGTACTCGCCGCCTCGGGCTCGCCGCTCGATGATGTCGTCGAGATGCTCGCCGACCGCGACCGGCACGCCGCCCATGATCACGTTGTAGGCGGCGTTGCACAGGCGCAGCCGCCGGTCCCGGCCATAAACGCTGATGCCGCAGGGCACATGGCCGACGATGGTGGTCAGCAGCTCCATGAGGGCCACCTGGTTCTCGGCCGCGTTCACCGCCGTGGCCGCTTCAGTCGCGGTGAGGCTCCAGCCGCCGCCCGGCAGCCGCTCGGCCTGCAACTCGAAGGCACGGCCGCCCTTGTCCTGGTGGCGGAACGCAATGGGCCGGGCGCTGTCCCGGTCGTCGGCATCGGGTTCGTCGCGCAGCAAGGCGCGGCCGTCGAGGCCGCGGAAGATTTGCCGCGCGTGCAGCCGGTCGAGCAGCGCGTCGACCGGGCTGCCGGGGGCGGCGGCTGGCTCGAGATCGAGCACGTGGTGGAAGGTCGGGTTGGCCAGCACCAGGCAGCGGTCCTCGTCGAACACCGCAACACCGACCAGGGCACCGGCCGGGATGTCCCGCCCGTGTTCCGTGTCGTGCAGGATCAGTCCGGTCACGGTTCCGCCGGCCCGCTGCGGACGCCACCCTGGAGGTGCAGGGCGGTCAGGGCGGCCGTCAGGACCAGCATGGCGGTCGCTTGATGTGCGGTGGCGAGTGCGACTGGAACCACCCACAGCAGGGTGGTCACACCGAGCGCATATTGGGTCGCGACCGCGGCGCCCAGGGCCAGCACGGCCGCCCGGACCGGGCCACTCGACGCACGCAAGCCAACCAGCACGCAGCAAGCCGCCAGTAGAGCGGTCAACGTCGCAAGCATGCGATGATCGAATTGCACGGCGGCGACATTCTCGAACAAATTAAGGTGAAACGGTCGAAGCATAGAATACTCGGCAGGCACCAATCGTCCATCCATGAACGGAAAGGAATTGTAGACAAGACCGGCATGCAGTCCAGAAACAAAGCCACCGGCGACAATCGTCACCGCAACCGCCGAGCATGTCGCGATCGTCAAGCGCCGCACGGAGCAGGTCGTCGTGCCCGCGTGCGGCCCGACCGCCTGCCGCCACACGCCGAGCGCAGTCCAAAGCAAGGCGGCATACAGTGCGACCGCCAGCGACAGGTGCATAACCAGGCGGTACGGCGAGACGGCCGTGCGGTCGGCTTCGAACCCGCTCGCGACCATGAACCAGCCGACCGCGCCCTGCAGTCCGCCCAGCACCAGCAGCCCGGCCATGCGCCAGCCGAGGCCACGTCCGATCCGGCCACGGACCGCGAACCAGACGAGCGGTCCGGCCAGCATCAGGCCCATCAGCCGGCCCCACAGCCGATGCAGCCATTCCAGCCAGAAGATGTGCTTGAACCCCTCGAGGCCGAACCCTTGGTTGACCAGGTCGTATTGCGGGATCTGCTGATAAAGGGCGTAGAGCCGGTGCCATTCGGCGTCGGATAGCGGCGGCAGGGTGCCGAGGATGGGCGCCCATTCCATGATCGACAGGCCTGAGCCGGTCAACCGGGTGGCGCCGCCGAGCGTCACCATGACCAGCACCATGCCGCACAGGATGAACAACCAGGCCGCGACCGGCCGCAATTCGGGCCTCGAGGCGACGGCAGGGCGGAGGGTGGGCGGATCGAACGGCATGAGAAGCTTCCGGTTGCGGAGGGGCGAACGGCTGGGACAAGTAGATAGACCGGCGGCGTGCCCTTGCGACCCCGCCGTGCGGGGTGCTACCGCCCGCGCCATGTCGGACAACCCGCCCGAGCTTTCGGTCGTCGTGCCTGTGCGCAACGAGGCGGCCAACATTGCCCCGTTGGTGGCGGAGATCCGGGCGGCTTTGCAGGGCATCCACCACGAGATCGTTTACGTCGACGACGGCAGCACCGACGCGACGTTCGGGCAGCTGCAGGAGGCCGGCGTGGTGGTGCGGCGGCACCGAACCAGCTGCGGACAGAGTGCCGCGATCGTCACCGGGGTGCGGACGGCGCGGGCGCCTTGGATTGCGACGCTGGATGGGGATGGCCAGAACGACCCGGCCGACATCCCGGCGCTGTTCGCCCAGGCCCGGGCCGACACGCATGGCCCGTCCTGCCGCGGCGCCGGGCCGCTGCTGATCGCCGGGCACCGGACGCGGCGGCAGGACAGCTGGACCAAGCGGCAATCGTCGCGGCTGGCCAATATGATCCGCGCCGCGCTGCTGCACGATGCGACGCCCGACACCGGCTGCGGTCTCAAGCTGTTCCGGCGCCAGGCGTTTCTCGAGTTGCCGCATTTCGACCACATGCACCGCTATCTGCCGGCGCTGTTCATCCGGGCGGGCGGGCGGGTCGTCTCGGTTCCGGTGAACCATCGGCCGCGCACGCGGGGGACGTCCAATTACGGCACGCTCGACCGGCTTTGGGTCGGGCTGTTCGACCTCGTGGGCGTGTTCTGGCTGCAGCGGCGCTGGCGGCGGCCGGAGGTCGAGCAGCCATGAGAAGCGGCCTGGCGATGGCAGTGCGGCCGGCGCTGCTGCTGCTGGGCCTGGTCGCGGCCGGGTTCGCGCTGCGCCGGCTGGGCCTGGACGGGGCCATCGAGCATGCCGGCGAACGTGGCCCGGCGGTGTTCACGCTGCTGGCGGCGGTCGCCTGCGCGGTGGGCGTGCCGCGGCAGGTGGTGGCCTACGCGGCGGGGCTCGCCTTCGGCTTCTGGCCGGGGCTCGGCTTCGCTCTGGTCGCGGAACTGGCCGGGTGCGCAGCCGATTTCTTCTGGGCACGGCTGGCGGCCCGGCGCTGGGCGGCCGCATTCATCGCGCGTTCGATGGCGCGCGGCGGCCGGGTGGCACGGATGGAGCGGTTTCTGGTGGACAACGCGTTCAGCGCGACCTTGACGCTGCGGCTGCTGCCGGTCGGCAGCAACATCGTGCTCAACCTGCTGGCCGGTGTGTCGGCGGTGGCGGCTGGGCCGTTCCTGGCCGCCTCGCTGCTGGGCTACGTGCCGCAGACGGTCGTGTTCGTGCTGCTGGGCGGCGGCGTGCGGGTCGCGGAAGGCGTGCAGATGGGCCTCGCGGTCGGCTTGTTCGCGGCGTCGGTCGGGCTCGGCGTGTTTCTGCTCCGCCGCCGCCCGGTTCCCGGCTTGGCGTCGTGAGCCGGCCCGTTCCCTAATGCAGCGTCATGAGGTGGTCCGCGTGGCGCATCCTGGCGGGCTGGATCAGCTTGGCGCCGGCGACGGTGATGGAGTGCAGCTTGCCGTCGAGTTCGCGCGCCCAGAAATCGAGGAAACGGTGCAGGACCGGAAAGCGCGGGGCGATATCGAGGTCCTGCCAGATGTAGGTCTGCAGCAGCCCGGGATGGTCGGGCAGGTGGTAGAGGATCTCGGCGGTGGTCAGGCGATAGTCCCGCATCTGCAAAGCAATCGTCATCAGGCAGTCTCCGGTCTACACTCTCCAGAATCGCACAACGCATGTGCCGGGTGATGGTGCGATTGCCGACAAGCCGCTGGGAAGAAAAAACTGTGCTGTGACAGCGCTTTAGCACTCCAGGATCGGGAGTGCTGCCGAGGCTTAACTCCTTCGGCCCATCCGACTAATTCCCTGGCACTCGCGCCGCCCGAGTGCCAACAGCGTGGGCTCCGGCAGGGGCGGGTAAGCAACGAAGCGCCCCTGACGGGGGCCAGCGCATGGAGCGTTCCGCATGAAGTTCCGTCCCTTGCATGACCGCATTGTGGTCAAGCGCATTACCGCCGAGGAGAAGACTGCCGGCGGGATCATCATTCCCGACACCGCCAAGGAAAAGCCGATGGAAGGCGAAGTCGTCGCCGTCGGGCCGGGCGCTCGCAACGAGCAGGGCGCGATCGTGGCCCTCGACGTCAAGGCCGGTGACCGCGTGCTGTTCGGCAAGTGGTCGGGCACCGAGGTGAAGCTCGATGGTGAGGAGCTCCTGATCATGAAGGAGACCGACATCATGGGCGTGATCGAGGGTGGGGTCGAGCAGAAGAAGGCTGCGTAAGCAGTCGCCTGCCAGCCTGATCGCAACTCTGATCGCAACATAGAAAGAAGGAACAACACATGGCAGCCAAGGACGTACGGTTTGGCGGTGATGCGCGTCAGCGCATGCTGCGCGGCGTGGACATCCTCGCCGACGCAGTGAAGGTGACGCTCGGTCCCAAGGGCCGCAACGTGGTCATCGACAAGAGCTTCGGCGCCCCGCGGATCACCAAGGACGGCGTGACCGTTGCCAAAGAGATCGAGCTCGGCGACAAGTTCGAGAACATGGGCGCGCAAATGCTGCGCGAGGTCGCGACCAAGACCAACGACGTCGCCGGTGACGGCACCACGACGGCGACCGTGCTGGCGCAGGCGATCGTCCGCGAGGGCTCCAAGGGCGTGGCCGCCGGGCTGAACCCGATGGACCTGAAGCGCGGCGTCGACAGCGCGGTGACGGCGATCGTCAACGAGCTCAAGGCCCGCACCCGCAAGATTACCACCGAGGCCGAGACGGCCCAGGTCGGCACGATCTCGGCCAATGGCGAGAGCGAAATCGGGCGGATGATCTCGGAAGCGATGCAGAAGGTCGGCAACGAGGGTGTCATCACCGTCGAGGAAGCCAAGGGCATCCAGACCGAACTCGACGTGGTCGAGGGCATGCAGTTCGACCGCGGCTACATCTCCCCGTACTTCATCACCAACGCGGAGAAGATGGTCGCCGAGCTGGATCAGCCGTACATCCTGATCCACGAGAAGAAGCTGTCGGGCCTGCAGGCGATGCTGCCGCTGCTCGAGAGCGTGGTGCAGAGCGGGCGTCCGCTGCTGATCATCGCCGAGGACATCGAGGGCGAGGCGCTGGCCACGCTCGTGGTGAACAAGCTGCGCGGCGGCCTCAAGGTCGCGGCCGTGAAGGCTCCGGGCTTCGGTGACCGGCGCAAGGCGATGCTGGAAGACATTGCCATCCTGACCGGTGGCCAGGTCATCAGCGAGGACCTCGGCATCAAGCTCGAGACCGTCACCCTGGCGATGCTGGGCCGGGCCAAGCGGGTTCTCATCGAGAAGGAGAACACGACGGTGGTCGAGGGCGCCGGTTCGGGCGACGACATCAAGGGTCGTTGCAACCAGATCCGCGCGCAGGTCGAAGAGACCACCAGCGACTACGACCGTGAGAAGCTGCAGGAGCGGCTGGCCAAGCTTGCCGGCGGCGTTGCGGTGATCCGCGTCGGCGGCTCGACCGAGGTCGAGGTGAAGGAGCGCAAGGATCGCGTCGACGACGCGCTGCATGCGACCCGCGCCGCGGTCGAGGAAGGCATCGTTCCGGGCGGCGGCGTCGCCCTGGCACGGGCCAGCCTGATCCTGGCTCAGCTGAAGCCAGAGAACGAGGACCAGCGCTTCGGCATCGAGATCGTGCGCAAGGCGGTGCAGACCCCGCTGCGGCAGATCGCCGAGAACGCGGGCGAGGATGGTGCCGTTATCGCCGGCAAGGTGCTGGAGAACGGCGACTACAACTACGGCTTCGACGCCCAGAGCGCGGAGTTCAAGGACATGGTGTCAGCCGGCATCATCGACCCGACCAAGGTGGTTCGCACCGCGCTGCAGGATGCGGCCTCGGTCGCCAGCCTGCTGATCACGACCGAGGCGATGATCGCCGAGCGTCCTGAGAAGAAGGCTCCCATGGGCGGCGGCGGTGCGCCGGGCATGGGCGGCATGGGGGACATGGACTTCTAAGTCCTTCAACCCACAAGTCGTTGCGATGGCATAGCAGGGGGCGGTCCTTTCGGGGGCCGCCTTTTGTTTGTCCGGCGCGGACCGGTTTTTGTCAGGAGATGTTTGACTTCGGGAACCGTTTCTGCGTCCATGTCCGTCACAATCGCGTTTTTGCCTAGGCTTGCTGCGCTGCCCCAGCACCAGAAGACGACCAAAGCCGGTTGATTGGAGCTTCGCGATCGTGCGGAGATCCTCGACAGAAGGGCGACGGCGGCATGGCGACGGGTACGGTCAAGTGGTTCAATGCCACCAAGGGTTTCGGCTTCATCATGCCGCAGGATGGAGGCAAGGACGTGTTCGTCCACATCACCGCCGTGCAAGCGGCCGGGCTGCGCGGGCTCAACGAGGGCCAGGCGCTCAGCTACGAGGTGGTGATGGAGCGCGGCAAGGCTGCTGCGGTCAACCTCAAGGTGACCTGACCGCTGCAACACCGGCGTGTGCGCTGGCCGGGTTCAAGCGGCGCATGGCTTGGCGGAGATCGAGACGATGGCGACGGGCACCGTGAAGTGGTTCAACGCAACCAAGGGCTACGGCTTCATCATGCCGTCCGACGGCACTAAGGACGTGTTCGTCCACATCACCGCAGTGCAAGCGGCCGGGCTGAACGGCTTGAACGACGGGCAGAAGGTGAATTACGAGGTAGCGATGGAACGCGGCAAGGCCGCGGCTATCAACCTCAAGCTGGCCTGACCTAGGGCGGCCGACCGCCGCCCCGGTTGAACAGCGGGCGGCCACCGGCCGCCCCTAGCTAAACGCGGTTACTCGCCGGTCCACGAGGCGGAGCTTACTCCGGACGTCTTCAGATCGCCGTCGCGGGATACCGGCGTGACAGTCGTCGCACCTGCCTTATTCATGATCTCCGAAACCTGGCCAACCTGCTCCGGATCGCCAATCCGAACAGCCAGGATCAGGCGGCCAATTTGGCCGCGCTCGTTGCGCTCGTCCTTGTTGGCCTTGTCGACGGCATTCCCCGCAGCGGTGGCCGTCAGCGCGCTACCGCCGCCCAGGGCCGCCGCGGCGGCCACGGCCACCCCGGCTGCCCCGCCGGTCGCCAGCGTCGCCCCGGCGGCGGCGGCGGCACCGGCAAAGGCGGCCATTCCCGTTCCCATCGTGCGCAGCTGGCTCTTGTCGATCTGGTCAACCGGGTTATCGGCGCCCTCGTTGGGGGTTTGCAGCTGGCCGGCCTGCTCGTGCGGCAGGCTGAGGTCGGCCCGGTCGAAGCCGTGCAGGGTCAACTGCCCCATCGCGTCCTGCAGCGTGGCGTCGTCGGGGAACACGCCCTGGACCTCCTGGACTGCCTCGGCCAAGGTCGGGCCGGTTTTACCGGAATCGTCGCTCATGGTGATCCTCCTGGAATTGCAGGACAAACGCGCGACGGAACGGCCTGTTCCCGATTTGCGCGGTCCGCATCCGGGCGGCTCGCCTACTGCGCGCGGCGCCCGAACGAGATCACATATGACTGCACTCTCGCATTGATCAACGGGTCGTCCGACGGCTCGATTCCCGGGGTGAGCCGGGTCGGCAAGTATTGCAGGTGCTTCTCCACCTCGGTGCTGTTCGCCACCGCTTTCGTCAGCGTCACCATGCCGAGATCCACCATTCGCCGGTCGGACGGCCACGCCTTGGTGGCATCCTTGGTCGGATCGTCCGGCCCGGCCAGCTGCGCCATCATGCGGAACGCGACCGGGCCCTTGGCCAGGCGCTCCGGCAATTCGGTCATCAGATAGTCGGCGGGCCACTTGGCGGTGTCGGGCGGATTGAGGTGCTCGGTGCCGGCGACGGGCGCGAACTGGAACCGGAACGGCTGCCGCTTGCCGGCGGCGTCGACGAAGATGAACGCATTGACCCCGTTATAGGTCTCGCGCGCCAAGCTCGACGGGGTGCCGACCCCCGTCGTGGCCGCGGCAACCGACGGGTGGGCGGCGACGAACTGCTCGATCTTGGTGGGCTTGGGGGCATCCTTCGGGCTCGCGGCGGCCGCTTGCAGCAGGTCGCGGAACTCCTCGCCGGTCGCCACCGGGAAGATGAGCAGCGAGTTCGTCACCACATCCACGTCGCCGGCGGCCAGATGGAACTTCAACGACATGCCATGCGGATTGGCTGCGTCCTCGCCGTCCGGCAGGGTTGGCAGGCCGGTCGCGTCGGAGAAGCGCACCGTGACCGGCACGGGCGGCCCGGCGAACAGCGCTGCGGTGCTGAGCGCACGGCCTTCGGCGGTGGGCGTGAATGTTCCCTCGGTGACGACACCCTTGGCGTGATTGGCGCGCAACCCGGCGTGCCTGCCCCAGAGCTGGTTCATGGTGTCGACCGTTTGCACGGCGGTGGAGCCGCCTTGCGCTCGCGCGCCGCCGGCGGACAAAGCGAGGATGGCGGCGAGGGCGCAGGCGCGCCCGGTTGTGTTCAGGGTCATGGTCGCTCCGTTCATTCGAACTGCCGATGGGGGATCAGGCGAGCTGGCGGTAGCGGGCCCGGGTGCCGCGCTCGATGGCGGTCGCGACGAGCGGGTCGAGTTCGAGCTCGTTTTTCACGAACTCCAGCATGCGCAGCAGGGTCTGGCTCGCATGCGCTTCCGCCGCGAACACGTCGCAGGCGATGACGTAGGCGGTTTCACGCAAGCGCGGGCTCAGCGCATCGCGGATCAGCTGCCCGGCATGGGCCAGCCCCTCGTCCTCCTCGAGCAGCCCCACGGCCAAGTCGGTCGCGACCTGCAGCCGTTCGGTGCTGAAATCCTGGAACACCGGCAGCGTCTGCACCAGCCCGGCCATGACGCCGATCTCGCGGTCGGTGATGCCGCCATCGCCGGCGGCGATCAGGACCATGGTGCAGACCAGCGCCTCGTGCGGGTCCAAGCCGGTGCGGGCGAGCATGGGACCCTCTTGTTTCGTTGCCATGATCCCGGACCCTAGACGCTCCTCCGGGGCGGGCAAAGCACGGGTCCGTGATGTCGGCGGTCGCTCTAAACGGCGGCAGTCGAGGCCGAGGGCGCCAGGAACGCGGCGGTCTCCGCGACCGCCTCGGCCAAGCCGACGCGGCGGATGGCGACGCCCGGGGGGAACGCGGACAGCAAGCGGGTCGGCGTGCGGCGGTCGAGCAGCACGAACACGCCGCGGTCGGAGGACGAGCGCACGAGGCGGCCGAACGCTTGCCGCAAGCGCAGCCGGGCCTTGCTGTCGTCGTAGCCCTTCGGATCGCCGCCTGAGAGGTGGACCCGTCGCTCGCGGTGCAGCAGGTCGGGGCGCGGCCACGGCACCCGGTCGAACACCACTAGGCGCAAGGCGCGGCCGGGCACGTCCACCCCGTCCCGCATGGCGTCGGTGCCGAGCAGGCAGCTGTCCAGCTCGGTGCGGAACACGTCTACCAGCGTCGCATTGTCCATCGCGTCCACGTGCTGCGCGAGCAGCATCATGCCGGCCTCGGCCAGCGCGGGGGCAATGCGGCGATGCACGTCCTGCAGCCGGCGAATGGCAGTGAACAGGCCGAGCCCGCCGCCGCCCGACCCGGTGAACAGCGCGCGGTAGGCGCCGGCCAGCGCCGCCGGCTCCGGCCCGACATCGGTGACGACGAAAGCGCGGGTTTGCGCCGCGTAGTCGAACGGGCTCGCGACCGACACGCGCAAGGCGGGCGAGGGCAGGTGGCCGGCGCCGACCCGTGCTTCGGCCAGCGACCAGGCCGCCTCCGCGTCGGCGATGCCGGTGTCGCGCAGGGTCGCCGACGTGATCAGCAGGCCGTGCGCCGGGCGGGCCAGGGTGGCGGCGAACGGGATCGTCGGGTCGAGCCAATGCCGGGTCAGACTGGCGTCCACGTCGCGATCGTCGCGCCGGTCGAGCCGGAGCAGGTAGAGGTGCTCCGGGCGGGTCCCGGGCTCGGGCGGCGGCTCGGCAACGCTGCGCAGCATCGACTGCCAGGCGCTCAGCCGATCGATCGCGCGGCGCTTGAGCATGCTGGATGCGGCCTCGATGCGTCGGCGGGCGTCGGTGTCGAGCGTCTCGGCATCGGCTTCGAGCGCCTCGTCGAGTTGGGCGCGCAAGGCCCGCAGCGGCAGCAGGATCGCGTGCAGCGCGTCGGCCAGCACGAGCGCGGTCTCGATCAGCTCCGGAGTCGCCGGGAGCATGTCGCAGGCCAGGTCGGAAAAGCCGGGCTTATCCTGCGCCGAGCGGGCCAGTACCTGGATGCGGACGGCTTGCAGGAAGCGCTCGGTCGGGTTGTTCGGCTCGGCGCCGAGGCGGCTGGCGAACCCGGCGGCCGGGAGCGCCCGGGCGGCGGCCAGCGCGTCCATCAGATGGGGCAGCACCGCGACATGCTCGCCGACCATCGCCTCGAGCCGCGGCCGCAAGCCTTTGGCGCGGGTGCGGGTCTCTTCGGCGCCCAGCAGCCAGCGGCGCAGCAGGCTGGTCTCGACGCCCGACAGCTCGGCGCTGAACGCGCTGTCGGCGGCGTCGAACAAATGGTGGCCCTCGTCGAACACGTAGCGGGTGGGGACGCTGCCGTCGTCGATGCCGCCCCAGCTCGCCTGCGCCATCACCAAGGCATGGTTGGCCACCACCAGCTCGGCGCGGCGGGCGCGGCGAACGACGTGCTCGACGAAGCACTTGCTATAGTATTTGCAGGCGCCGTGGACGCACTCGCCGCGACGGTCGGCGATCCCGGGGATCAGCCGGGGCCCGAACAGCTCCGGCATCCAGCCCGGCAAGTCGCCGCCGAGCACGTCGCCATCGGCGGTGGCCGCGGCCCAGCGGGCGACGAGGCCGAGCGGGACGGCGATGGGGTTGCCCTGCGGCATGGTGCCGACCTGTTCCTGCAGGTTCAGCAGGCACAAGTAGTTCTCGCGGCCCTTGCGGACCACGACTCGGCGGCGGCGCTCGGCCGGGTCGGGGTAAAGCCGCGCCAGCTCGGCATCCACCTGCCGCTGCAGGTGTTTGGTGAACGTGCTCACCCAGACGGCGCCGCCGTTGCGCTCGGCCCAGAGGCTGGCGGGCGCCACGTAGCCGAGCGTCTTGCCGGTGCCGGTGCCGGCCTCGGCCAGCACGACGGCCGGGTCGCCGGGGGCGGCGCGGGGGGCGAAGGCGGATGCGGCGGCATCGGCGTAGTCACCCTGGCCGGGCCGCTGCTCGGCATCGGGGCCCAACATGCGGGCCAGCCGCGCGCGGGCCTCGGCCGCCGCCACCGGAAGCGAGCCGGGCGGCGGCGGCGGCGCTTCGTCCTCCCATTTCGGCAGGTCCTCCCAAACCCGCAACCCGCGTAGCGACGGGCGGGCGGCGGGCTGGCCAAGGCCGGCGAGCACGGCGCGGCTCCAGGGCCAGCCGGCGGCGCCCATCAAGGCGGCCAACGACGCCGCCTGGGCCTGGCGCGGCAGGCTGGCGCCGGCCGCGAGCCGGGTCAGCAGCGCGGCAGCGATGTCGGGCAGCAGCCCGGCCGCGTCCTCGAGCCCGGCCGGCGGCGACAGGTCCAGCGCCAACGCCAGGCCGCGTGGCGTGGGCGGCACCGGGCGGGCCGGCAGCACGAAGGCGAACAGCTCCAGCAGGTCGAGCGCCGGCATCGTGCGCAGGCCGAGGCGCTTCAGCGTGGCCGGGGCATGCACCAGCAGCGGCGGCGGCTCGGACCGCAGCATTGCGGCCGCCTCGGCCGAGGCGAGCAACAGCAGCTCGCCGTCGCGGGTGAGCAACGCTGCCCGTCCGTGTCCGGCGACCACGGCAAGCGCGTCGGGCAGGACGATCGGGGCGGGCGCGGCCATCGCCTTTGTATGGCAGTGCCAGGGTTTGCGGCCAAGGCGCGGCGGGGCGGGCGCATTGCTTTGCTGCGTCAAGCGGCGTCGGAAAGTGTTTCTAGCTGGGCCGCCCCGAAGCCATTGACCCGTGGCACCCCCATTTCTAGCTTGCAGCCATGTCGGACACAGTGGCCAGGATGGAAATACCGAAGGCGTGGCCCTTCGAGGAGGCGGCCAAGGTGGCAGCACGCCTCGCCGCATCCGGGAAGTCGTCTGCCCTGTTCGAAACCGGCTACGGCCCCTCCGGCCTGCCGCATATCGGCACCTTCGGCGAAGTCGCGCGCACCACCTGGGTGCGGCGGGCGTTCACCGCGCTGACTGGGTTGCCGTCGCGGCTGCTGGCCTTCTCCGACGACATGGACGGGCTGCGCAAGGTGCCGGACAACGTGCCGAACCGGGACATGCTGGCGGGCTATGTCGGCCTGCCGCTGACCCGGGTGCCGGACCCGTTCGGCACCCATGACAGCTTTGGCGCCCACAACAATGCCCGGCTGCGCGCCTTTCTCGACGGTTTCGGCTTCGAGTACGAGTTCGCGTCCAGCACCGACTATTACCTGAGCGGCCGCTTCGACGACGCCCTGATGGCGGTGGCGGCCCGGCACGAGAAGATCGTCGCCACCATCCTGCCGACGCTGGGGCCGGAGCGGCGCGCCACCTACTCGCCGTTCCTGCCGGTGCATCCCCGGACGGGCCGGGTCATGCAGGTGCGGATCGACCGGGTCGACGCCGACGCCGGCACGCTGTTCTGGCAGGACCCGGACAGCGGCGAGCGGTTCGAGACGCCGGTGCGCGGCGGCGCCTGCAAGCTGCAGTGGAAGGCGGATTGGGCGATGCGCTGGCATGCGCTCGACGTCGATTACGAGATGTCGGGCAAGGACCTGATCGACAGCGTGCGGCTGTCGGGCCGGGTGTGCGAGGTGCTGGGCAGCAAGCCGCCGGTGGGCTTCACCTACGAGCTGTTCCTCGACGAGCAGCACCAGAAGATCAGCAAGAGCAAGGGCAACGGCCTGAGCGTCGAGCAATGGCTGGCTTACGCGCCCCCGGAAAGCCTGGCGCAGTTCATGTACAACCAGCCGGGCCGGGCCAAGCGGCTGTTCTTCGACGTGATCCCGCGCGCGGTGGACGAGTTCATCGCCAACGCCGCCAAGCTGCCCACCCAGGACGAGGCGGCGCGCCGCACCAACCCGGCCTTCCATGTGCTGGGCGGGTCGAACACCGGGGCGGCGAGCCCGGTGCCGTTCGGCATGCTGCTGAACCTGGCAAGCGTGGTGAACGCCGACACGCCTGACATGCTGTGGGGCTTCCTGCAGCGCTACAGCCCCGACGCGAAGCCCGGCGCCAGCCCGTTTTTCGACGGCCTCGTGCTGCGGGCGATCCGTTACTACCAGGATTTCGTGCGTCCGGCGAAGCGGTTCCGCGCTCCGGATGCGACCGAGCGGGCGGCGCTCGAGGACTTGGCCGCCGCGTTGCGCGCGATGCCGCCCGGCTCGACACCGGAGGCGATCCAGGACGTGGTGTACGAGGTCGGCAAGCGGCACCCGTTCCCGGAGCTGAAAGCCTGGTTCGCCTGCCTCTACCAGGTGCTGCTCGGGCAGCAGGAGGGGCCGCGTTTCGGCGGCTTCGTGGCACTGTATGGCGTCGAGGAGACGATCCGGCTGATCCGGCAGCGGCTGGACGCGGCCGAACCCGCCGCCGACGCCGCCTGATGCTCCCACTGCTGAAGCGTGCGGCCCGGCAGTTGCCGGCGCTGCTTGGATTGGTCCTGCTGGTCGGCGCCGTCTACGTCGTCTGGAAGGAGTTCCGCCACCTCAAGGTCGCCGACATCACCGTCGCGCTGCAGGCGATCCCGACGCAATCGCTCGCCATTGCCTTCCTGTGGACGATCCTGTCCTACGGCATCCTGACCTTCTACGATCGCCTCGGCACCATCTTCGCCGGGCACAAGGTCAGCTACGGGCGGGTGTCGTTCGCCTCGTTCTGCGCCTATGCCTTGTCGCACAACCTCGGCTTTGCCGCGGTGTCGGGCGCCGCGGTGCGCTACCGGCTCTACGCCCATTGGGGGCTGACGCCGTTCCAGATCGCCAAGGTGGTGGCGTTCTGCAGCGTCACCTTCGCGCTCGGCGGCATGGTGCTGGGCGGCGCCATCCTGTTCACCGAGCCGGATGCGATCCCGTTCTTCGGCAATTTGGTGCCGGCCTGGGGGATGTACCTGATCGGCGCCGCGCTGTGGAGCATCGTTGGCGCCTACATCGTGCTGTCGCGCTACATGGGCTCGATCCGCATCTTCGGCCACGAGGTCGGGCTGCCCGGCTGGCGCATGGCGTTCGTTCAAGTGCTGCTGGCGACGGTGGACGTCGCGTTCACTGCGGGCATTTTCTACCAGCTGCTGCCGCACGCGCCCGGCCTGACCTATATGCGGTTCCTCGGCGTCTACGTGGCCTCCTACACCGCCGGGCTGGCGGCGAACCTGCCGGGCGGGCTCGGCGTGTTCGACACGGCGATGCTGCTGGGGCTCGAGCCCTACCTGCAGCCGCCGCAGATCCTGGGCGCGATCGTCGTGTTCCGCCTTTACTACTACATTATCCCGCTATTCGTGGCCGGGTCGCTGTTCGCCGGCAACGAGTTGCTGCTCCGCGGCGGCGCCATCCTCCACAACAAGACGCTCGAGCAGCGGGCGCAGGGTCCGTCGCGCTGGAGCGGGCCCGCCTTCGCCACCGTCGCCGCGACCGGGACGGTCGCGATGTGCGGGGCGATGCTGCTGGGTATCGGGCTGCTCGACCAGCGGCCGGATTTCTCCTGGATCGATCCCGACTACGCCGACCTCGCGGCGCGGGCGGGCGAGTACGTGCCCTCGCTGATCGGCGCGGCGCTGATCGTGCTGTCGATCGGGTTGTCGCAGCGGGTGACGCTGGCCTGGGGCACCACCATCGTGCTGCTGTTCGTGGCGGCGGGGTTCACCGGGGCGCAGGCCTCGACTTGGTGGGTGCCGGCGGTGCTGGTGATGGCAGCGCTGTTGCTGGTGCCGTTCCGCGACGCTTATTACCGGCATGCGAGGCTGCTGAGCGGGCCGCTGCAGACCGGGACCATCGTGCCGTTGCTGGCGCTCGTGCTGTGTGTCCTCACGCTCGCCGGGTTCGAGCCGCGGGTGCGCGGCATGTCGGAAAACTCGCTGTTCGACATCGTCTTGTCACAGGACATCCCGAACGGCGTACGGGTGGCGGTCGGGTTGGCGGTCCTGGTGTCGCTCATCGCGATCTGGCGGCTGATCCGGCCGGGACGGGTGCGGGCGCTGGCTTGGGCCGGCGACGGGCGGCTGCGCTACGCAGCGCTCGGCGCGGTGCCGCCGGCCGACGCGGACGGCATCGTGCTCGGCGAGACCGGCCGGGCGGGCATGCCGTTCCTGCGGCTCGGCCGGGTCATGCTGGGTCTGGGCGACCCGGCCGGCTCCATCTCGGACCGGGTGTCGGCGATCTGGAACCTGCGCGACCTGGCGCAGCAGGAAGGCCTCGACCCGGCGGTCTGGCGCGCCGGGCCGGGGTTGCTGAAAGTGTATGCCGACCTCGGGCTGACGGCCTTCCCGCTCGGGACCGACGGGCTGCCGATGCCCGAAAGCGCCGGAGACGGCGTCCCCGCCAGCCAATACCTGTGCTGCATCGCCGAACGCGACGTGCAGGCGCTGCTGCCGTTGCTGCCGAGCCTTGTCGCGCGCGAGGAACTGCCCGACGCCGCGGAGTAGGGCGGCCTCGGCTACTGCAGGTAACCCCAGCGATCCACGTTCGGTTCAGCGGAGGCCCACTTCCAACCGCTGTCCTGGTGGCACACGGCCGTGGTGAACACGCCGTCATCATCGGCAGTGAACAGCACCTCGCGGCAGGTGGCGATCGGCGTTTGGATGTCCCGGATCGGCATCAGCAGGCCCTTGGTGTTGCCGATCGGAATGGTGTGCCGGATCTCCCAAGGCCGGACCTGGTCGAGCGGCTGCTCGCCGGCGGCTTCGGCCAGCGCGTCCTGCTCGCCCCCATGGCGACTGCGCACCACGTAGCGGCGCAACTCCTCCACGCCGGCGCGCACGCCGATGCCGACGGCGTAGGCCACTACCGGGTTGCCGGTCGCAGCCCCGGTTGCGCCGCCCACCGCCAGCCCGGAAATGTCCGACACCGCCGCGCAGCCGCCCAGCAACGGCAACAGGAGCAGCCAGGACGCCCTCACTGGAGGCTGCCCCAGCGCTCCGTCGCCGGTTCGGCGGCCGCCCAGCGCCACTCGTCGCCGCGACGGCAGATGGTGGTCAGGTAGAAGGCACGCTCGGTCACCACGTCCCGCCGAGTTCGTTCGACCGAGAACACCACCTCCTTGCAGTGGACCGAGCCGGCGCCGAAGCTGCGGCTGACGGAGACCTGGCCGGCCTCGTCCTCCTCGATCGGGACGCGGTGCACCACCGACCAAGTGCCGACCGCGCCAGGCTCGAGCGGGCCGGCGGCGGCGGCGATCGCCTCCTGCTCGGAGCGATGGACGCTGCGCTCGGCGTATTTTAAGCCTTCCGACGCCAGCGACTGCACGCCGAGACCGATCGCGGCGGCCGCGGCGGCACTTTTCGTGACCGACGAGGCCGCGCCGGCGCCGGCGATACCGGCCAGGTCGGCCGTGCCTGCCGTCAGCAGGCTGCCGCAGCCGGGCAGCAGGAGGGCGGAGGCGAGCAGGGCAACGGGAAGCAAGCGCATCGCGGAGACCCTGCGGCAACAAGGGCCGGCGCGCAACCGGGGTTCATGCCTCCTCGGCCGTCGCGTTGGAGGCTCGGCGCCGCGGCACCAGCACCGCGCCATCCATCTCCTGCACCGTCTCGCCGTGCTGGTTCACGGTCGTGGTGTGCAGCGAGGCCAGGCCGCTGTTCGGGCGGGAGCGGCTGTCGCGCAATGCGCGGACCTCGATCACGATCCGCAGCGTATCGCCGGGCAGCACCGGACGGCGCCAGGCGAGGGTGTCGATCTGGGCGCCGAGGCCGCCGCCGGGGAAGCGGGAGAACAAGGTCTCGACCTGCAGCCGCATGGTCAGCGCCGCCGTGTGCCAGCCGCTGGCGACCAGGGTGCCGAACTGGCTGCCGCGCGCCGCCTCGTCGCTGGTGTGCTGCGGCTGCGGATCGAACTCGGCGGCGAAGGCGAGCAGGCGGTCGCGCTCCATTGGCGCGGAACCGGATGTGAACTGCTGTCCGACGTGGAGGTCCTCGAAATGGAGCGGGGTCATGGGTAGGTCTCCGAACGCATGCCGGTGTTGATGTATGCCGGTCTCAACGTGCGGGCTTGAACCAGGTCCCCGCGGCGACCGCGATGCCGTTGGCGGCGGCGAACACCACCATCGCCGCGCCGAGAGCCAGGAACATGGCAGCGAGCGAGCCGGTCAGCCGCAGTGCGAGCCAGGCGCCGCCGACCGCGACGGCGGTGCGCAGCACGGCGGCGAGCAGCGGAAACACCATCCGCCCGGCGCCTTGCGACGCGAAGTAGAGCGCCATGCCGAAGCCGAAGCAGCCGTAGAACGGCCCGGTGGTGCGCAGGTAGGCGCTGCCGGTCTCGAGCATGCCGGGGTCGGCGCCGAACAACCCGAGCCACGCGCGCGGCCACGTGGCGGCCAGCAGGCCGATCGCCTCGGTCATGACGAACGCCAGCCCGGCGCCGGTCCAGGCGGCGCGCAGCGCCCGGTCGCGCTGCCCCGCGCCCAGATTGGTGCCGACGAGCGCCACCATCGGTGCGCCCAGGCCGAACACCAGCGGCACCAGCAGGTATTCGAGCCGCGTGCCGGTGCCGAAGCCGGCGATCGCCGCCGGGCCGAACGCGCCCGCCTGAGCGGTGGTGAAGCTGACGATGATGTTGGTTTGCAGCGACACCAGCGAGGCGAGCAGGCCAACCCGCAGGATGCTCCACAACGGCGCGCGGCGGAGCGGCACCAGGCGTAGCCGCACGGATGAGAGGCCGCCGAGCAGGAACCAGGCAAGCACGCCGGCTCCCACCAGGTAGTACAACAGCAGCGCGACGCCCCCGCCGACGATGCCGAGCGCCGGGAGCGGGCCAAGGCCGAAGATCAGGCAAGGCGACAGCGGGATCAGCACCACGGCGCCGCCGCAGATCACCAGCGCCGGGACGATCATGTTGCCGGTTCCGCGGATGCAGCTCGCCAGCGCATTGAACAGCCACGCCAGGATGGCGCCGCCGAACACCACGTCGGAGTACAGCACCGCGGCCTCGAGCGACGCTCCGTCGGCGCCCATGGCACGGTATAAGCTTGGCCCGGCAAGCAAGCCGGCCACTGTGAACAGGAGACCGAGCGCGCCGTTGATCGCCAGCGCATGCAGCACGAGCCCGTCCGCCTCCGCGCGTTGTCCGGCGCCCAACGCGCGGGCGATCGCCGCCGCGATGCCCCCGCCCATCGCCCCCGCGGACATCATCTGCATCAGCATGAAGCCGGGAAACACCAACGCCATCCCGGCCAGCGCGTCGGTGCCGAGTTCGGCCGATCCACGCCGCCTCGATCAGTCCGGTGGCGGATTGCGCCAGCATCACCAACACATTGGGCCAGGCGAGACCGAGCAGGGTCGGCACGATGGGCCCGTGCAGCAGCCGCAAGGTGCGCGGCGCATGGACCGGGGTCGGCGCCGCGGGTACGGCGGTGGTGGACAGAACGTGCATATGCACCTATCATGGAGGCATGAGCACGGAAGGCGCAAGTGGAGAGGTGCCGCGCATCCTGTGCCACTGCCATGCATTGCGGCAGGCGGCACGGCGGACGACGGCGTTCTATGACGCGGCGATGGCGCCGTTCGGGCTGCGCATCTCGCAATTCACCATCCTGGTGCGGCTGCGCCGGCTGGGCCCGCTCAGCCTGCACGCGTTGGCGGCGGAGCTGGTGCTGGACCGGACCACGCTGGGCCGCAACCTCCGTCCGCTCGAGCGTGACGGGCTGGTCGCGAGCGAGGCCGACCCGGCAGATAAGCGCGTGCGGCGATTGCTGCTGACCGACGAGGGGCTCGACCTGATGCGCCGGGCGATGCCGGCTTGGCAGGCGGCGCAGGCAGAGTTCGAGGCCCAACTCGGCGCCGATTCGGCTGCCGCGCTGCGGGCCGAGTTGCACAGGACGACCGCGGTGTTGCAGGTTCCTGCCGAGAGCGCGCCCATCGACTAAGCGCCGGGCGTGCTGAGTTCCGGCAACCTTGTGGTAACCAGTTTGCCGCTAACATGCGATCTGCAGCTCCGAGGGATGTTTGTCCGAAGCCAGAGTCTCGCGCATCGCCGAAGGGCTGCCGCATCCGCTTGGCGCCACCTGGGACGGTGTCGGCGTCAACTTCGCCCTGTTCAGCGCCAACGCCACCAAGGTGGAGCTGTGCCTGTTCGACCAGGAAGGCACCACCGAGCTCGAGCGAATCGAGCTGCCGGAGTACACCGACGAGATCTGGCACGGCTACCTGCCCGATGCGCGGCCCGGCACCGTTTACGGCTACCGCGTGCATGGCCCGTGGGCGCCGCGCGAGGGCCATCGCTTCAATCCCAACAAGCTGCTGCTCGACCCCTATGCCAAGGGCCATGTCGGGCAGCTCACATGGGGGCCGGAGGTGTTCGGCTACCAGTTCGAAAGCCACGACGACCGCACTTTCGACGAGCGCGACAGCGCCGGCCACATGCCCAAATGCGTCGTCATCGATCCGGCGTTCACCTGGCTGCGCGACCGCCGCCCGAACGTGAGCTGGGAGCGGACGATCGTCTACGAGACGCACGTCCGCGGCTACACCAAGCGGCACCCGGCGGTCCCGGAGGAGCTGCGCGGCACGTTCAGCGGAATGGCGGTCAAGGAGGTGGTGGACCACCTGCGCTCACTGGGCGTGACCAGCGTCGAACTGCTGCCGATCCATACTTTCATCAACGACAGCACCTTGATCGAGCAGGGGCTGGTGAACTTCTGGGGCTACAACACCATCGGCTTCTTCGCGCCCGATCCGCGCTACAGCAGCAAGCCCGCCTTCGCCCATGCCGAGTTCAAGGAGATGGTCGCGCACCTGCACGACGCCGGGCTCGAGGTGCTGCTGGACGTCGTCTACAACCACACCGCCGAGGGCAACGAGCGCGGCCCGACCCTCAGCTTCAAGGGCATCGACAACGCCAGCTATTACCGGCTGCTGCCGCACGAGAAGCGGTTCTACATCAACGACACCGGCACCGGGAACACGCTCAACATCGGCCACCCGCGGGTGCTGCAGATGGTGACCGACAGCTTGCGTTACTGGGTGCAGGAAATGCACGTCGACGGGTTCCGCTTCGACCTCGGCACCATCCTTGCGCGCGAGCCGCACGGCTTCGACCAGGAAAGCGGCTTCCTCCACGCCTGTGGCCAGGACCCGGTGCTGAACGGGGTCAAGCTGATCGCCGAGCCCTGGGATTGCGGCCCGGGCGGTTACCAGGTCGGCGGCTTCCCGCCGGGCTGGGCGGAGTGGAACGACAAGTTCCGCGACGACGTGCGCGCGTTCTGGAAGGGCGACGAGGGCATGGCGCCCGACCTCGCCCGGCGCATGTCGGCCAGCGCCGACATGTTCAACAAGCGTGGCCGCAAGCCGTGGGCGACGGTGAACTTCGTCACCGCCCATGACGGTTTCACCCTGCGCGACGTCGTGTCTTACAGCGCCAAGCACAACGAGGCCAACGGCGAAGGCAACCGCGACGGCACCGACAACAACCACAGCTGGAACCACGGCGTCGAGGGTGAGACCACCAGCGCCTCCATCAACAAGATGCGCCGCCGCACCATGCGCAACATGCTGGCGACCCTGCTGTTGAGCCAGGGCACACCGATGCTGCTGGCGGGCGACGAGTTCGGGCGCACGCAGCGCGGCAACAATAACGCTTACTGCCAGGACAACGAGACCAGCTGGGTCGATTGGAGCATCCCGGATTGGGGCCTGGCGCAAATGGAACTGGTCAAGCGGCTGATTGCGCTGCGCCAGCAATACCCGATCCTGCACCGCGGCCGCTTCTTTACCGGACACGAGATCGATGGCCTCGGTGTCCGCGACGTCACCTGGATCAACGCCTCCGGCGAAAGCATGCAGGACGAGGAGTGGCGCGATGCCCGCATGAAGTGCTTCGGCATGCTGATCGACGGCCGCGCCCAGGCGACCGGGATCCGTCGCCCGGGGCAGGACACCACCATGCTGATCGTGGTCAACGCGCACCACGACCTGGTGACGTTCACCTTGCCGGAATGCACCAACGGAACCGGATGGGAGCTGATGATCG
Source organism: uncultured Alphaproteobacteria bacterium (assembly GCA_963792675.1). Lineage (GTDB taxonomy): Bacteria > Pseudomonadota > Alphaproteobacteria > Acetobacterales > Acetobacteraceae > JBBROS01. Next base: position 4,431 of record CAWBWT010000002.1, on the reverse strand, counting down.
ACACCAACGTTCCGGAGCGGGAGGACGCGCAGCAGTTCCGTATTGGCGAGGAGTACCACGTCACCGGCCGCTCGCTGCTGCTGTTCGCATTGCGGTCGGCGCGGCCGGGCCACGGCTCGATCGGATCCGGGCATTGAGCATCACCGTCATCCATGGCGGATCGGACCTGCCGTCGGTCGTGATCGACGCCTACAATGCCGAGCTCCGCGACGACGAGGGCTTCATCGGCGACCGCGCCAGCAAGCGGGCGTTTCGCTCGCTGCTGGACGATGTGCGCGAGCGTCTGGCCGTGCACGGCCATGACCCGTTCGGCGACCGCGGCTCGGACGAGATGTCGAAGGCCGAAATCGATCGATTGCTGAAGGATGGCGCGCCCGAACTGGCCGGCGTCATCCACACTGCGGTGGAGGATTTCGCCCAGGAGTTCGCGACCGTGGTGCGCCGGTTCATGCGGCTGCCGAGCTGGGAGAAGACGGAGCGGATCGTGATCGGCGGCGGCTTGCGCGACAGCCGGGTCGGCGAACTCGCGGTGGGCCGGGCGAGCGTGCTGCTGAACGGCGACGGGCTCGATATCGAACTCTGTCCGGTCCGCAACGACCCGGACGAGGCCGGGCTGATCGGCGGCGCGCACCTGGCGCCGAGCTGGATCTTCCAGGGGCATGACAGCATCCTGTCGATCGACATTGGCGGCACCAATGCGCGCGCCGGGCTGGTGCTGCTCAACCAGAAACGGGCGCCGGACCTCGCCAAGGCGAAGGTGGTCGACATGGAGCATTGGCGGCACGCCGACGACAAGCCGTCGCGCGATGAAGCGGTGACGCGGCTGGTGTCGATGCTGCAGGGGCTGATCAAGCGCGCCGGCAAGGAGGGTCATGGCCTGGCGCCGTTCATCGCCGTCGGCTGCCCCGGCTTGATCGCCCCTGACGGGCATATCGAGCGCGGCGGCCAGAACCTGCCCGGCAACTGGGAGCATGCCGACTTCAACCTGCCCCGCCTGTTCACAGAGGCGATCCCGACCATCGGCAACCATCAGACCCAGGTGGTGATGCACAACGACGCAGTCGTGCAGGGGCTGAGCGAGGTGCCGTTCATGCAGGACGTGCGGCGCTGGGGCGTGATGACGATCGGCACCGGATTGGGCAATGCCCGGTTCAGCAACAAGAACGAGCGGTCCGGCAAGCGGGGTTGAGCCGGCCGGCGGTTCGTCAGTCCAGCGTCACCCCGCGCAGCCGGATCAGCCCGTCCGGCACCTGCTTGAAGCCTTTGATGCCGCGCTTGAGGCCGACGACGTTCTTCGACGTCCACAGATAGATCAGCGGCAGCTCTTCGCGCTCGATCGCCCAGAACTTCGCATACAGCGCGCGGCGGGCGCCCTCGTCGGACTCGACCCGGGCCTGGTCCAGCAGGTCGTCCGCATCCTTGTTGCTCCAATGCCCGTAGTTGAACGTGCCGCCGGTATGCAGCAGCTGCCAGATGTTGCCGTCGGGATCGACCCGGCCCGACCAGCCGATCATGTAGGCCTGGAAATCGCCGGCATAGCCGGCCTGCAGCGAGGAGGCGAACTCCATCGTCTTCAGCTTCACCTCGAACCCGGCCTCGCCGGCCATCGACTGGATGATCTCGGCGACTTGCGCCTGGTCGGGCTCGTTGGTCAGCGTCAGCGTGACCGGCACCGGCAGCGAGACGCCGGCCTGCTTGAGCAAAGCGCGGGCCTTGGCGACGTCCTGCCCCGGCGGCACCAGATCCCTTAGGAAGAACGGCGAACTCGGCGGATTGGCCTGCAGCGTCGGCGCATAAAGCCCGTCGTAGACGACCTGGTTGATGGCGGCGCGGTCCAGTGCGGCCGCAAAGGCGGCGCGCACCAAGCGGCTCTGCCCGGTGCTGGTGGCCGCCAGCGGGCCGTTGGCGAGGTTGAAGTTGATGCCGGTATAGGCCAGCCCGTCGCCGATCGCGAGCGCCAGGCGCGGGTCGCGGCGGACGGCGGCAACGTCGCTCGGCAGGATCTGCTCGACGAGGTCGACGCTGCCGGCCTGCAGGTTGGCCAATCGCACGGCCGCGTTCGGCATGGGCCGGAACACCACCCGGTCGAAGTGGTACTGCGCCGCGTCCCAATAGGCGGGGAACCGCTTCAGCACGATGCTGTCCTGGACCACCCGGCTGTCGAACGCATACGGGCCGGCGCACACCGGATGCGCGCCGAAATTGCTGCCGGCCGCCTCGGCGGCCTTCGGCGAGATCATCATGCCGGCGCGGTCGGCGAGCATGCTGAGCAACGGCGTGTTCGGAGCTTTCAGCACAAGCCGGATGTGCAACGGATCGATCACCTCGGTGGACGCGATGGCGTTCACCTCGCCCACCCGCATCGATCCCTTGATCGTCTGGTCGCGGTTGATCTTGTACTGGACCGCGGCGGCGTCGAACGGCTCCCCGTCATGGAATGTGACGCCGGACCGTAGCGTGAGCACGAGGTGGGTCGGGTCCTCGTACTCCCACTTGGTCGCGAGCTGCGGCACGAAGTTGAGGTGCTCGTCGATGTCGATCAGCTTGTCGCACAACGAGGCGTAAACGATCCGGCTCACATAGGCCGACCCCAGCGTGGGATCGAGCACGTCCGGATCCTGCCGCAGCGCGATCGTCAGCGTGGATTGCGCCATCGCCGGCGACGCGAGCACACACGGCGCGAGCACGCACGACGCGAGCACCCAGAACGGGGCGGCCAAGCGCCCCAACGCCCGGCTTCGCATGTCAGCGTGCCCCGCCGGCCGGCGGCTGGCCGTCGCGGGCCACGGCGGCCTCGATCTCGGCGCGGTCCAGCACGCCCCAGCCGTTGGCGCGGCCGGCCATCATGCGCCGGAACACCGCGAACCGCTCGAGGCTGACCTCGTGCAGGCGCCGAAGCTCGGCCAGCGGATCGGGGTGGTCGTCGGCGCGGATGTCGAGATCCGGTACCGGGCCGTCGAGATGGACGCGGACCGCGGCGCTTTGCCGGCCCCGCTTGTCGCCGCCCGCGGCTTCTCCCGCCTGCAGCGCGGCGATCAGGCGAAGTGCCAGCGGACCGCCGGCCTTGGCGAACCCGTCCAGCATGGCGTCGAGCACCGCCGGCCCGGCCAACATGTTCCCGGCCACCGAGACGTGCCGGCCGTGCCGCTGCCCGGCCCAGCTGACGCAATCGGGCCCGGTGTGCTGCGCGACCGCCCCGGACGCGTCGATCACGTGCAACTGCCGCTGCCGATGGCCCGGGTCGGGGCCGACCAGGCGATCGACCACGGCTTGCGCCGGCAGTCCCTCGCGTAGCAGCGCCATCCCGTCCGGCCCGTAGGCCGGGTTGACCAGCGCCTGGGTGGACAGGGCGCCAACCCGCCCTTCGGCGTGGGTGCACAGCGCGCCGACGGCGAAGAAGCGGGATGCGACGGCGGCGCCGAACGCCCCCGTATCGGGATCGTGCACAAGGATCGAATAGGTCATGACCGAGTGTTGCGCGGCCGTTTGGGCGGGGCAAGTTGCGCCGCGCGGGCACCGCTCGCATAAATCCCGGGATGCGAACGATCATGATTGCGCTCGCCTGCCTGATCGGCGGGTCGGCGTGGGGCGCGGCGTTGCCGGGGTGCGGAGCGGCAATCGCGGCGGCGGAGAAGGCACGCGGCACCGCCCCCGGGTTGCTGGCGGCGATCGGCGTGGTCGAGAGCGGGCGTACGGATCCTCGCACCGGGGTTCGGGCGCCGTGGCCATGGACCGTCACCGCGGAGGGGGTCGGTACGTTCTACCCGGACCGTGACGAGGCGATCCGGGCGGTCGGGCTGCTGCACGAGCGGGGCATCTCGTCCATCGACGTCGGTTGCCTGCAGGTGAACTTGCAGCATCATCCGACCGCGTTCCGCATGCTCGAGGAGGCGTTCGACCCGGCTGCCAATGCGCTTTATGCCGCGCAATTCCTGGCATCCTTGCACGCCCGCCTCGGCGATTGGACCCGAGCCGCGGCCGCCTACCACTCCAGCACCCCGGACCTTGGCGCGAAGTATGGCCGGCTGGTAGCGGCGGTGTGGGCGGGTTGGCCGCTCGCCGTCACCCAAGGGCGCGGCGGCGTAGAGGTGGTGACGTTTCCAGACGGGGGGCAGATGCGCGTGTTTCGTGGCGCCTGGCCGGGGTCCGGAGGGCGGGTTGCGGGATTTCTGAGCGGTCCATAAGGCGGTCGCGCGAGCCTGTCCGGCCAGCGGTTCGCACGTCGAAAGCGGAATGGTCACATTTCACCGTTGACGTTCAGCGGGCAGGGGCCTATCTCCCCGTTCACCGGCAGCGACGTCGCGGTTGACGCGGTCACAGCGGTTGGGTTAGGATCTTTGGCTCGCACTTTCTGCTGCGAGACCCGTCGAGATCGAGAGTTCGGCTTTCCCTCTGGCTTGAGGGCGAGCGGTGTTTTCGGTTCCGGCACGC
>CAWBWT010000001.1:0-150631 GCA_963792675.1 uncultured Alphaproteobacteria bacterium | reverse complement strand
TCAGTCCTGACACATCTCAGTCACGTCGGCATCGTGAGCTATGTCCCAACAACCAGCAGTCCGCGGGCCGCGGCAGCTGCGCTGCAATTGATCGCTGCCGGAGAGCACTACCGACCGAAGCTATCGGAGGAACAGCCTCAAGCTGCACAGTATGATGGGAAAAATTGCGTCAGTGTTGAACCAGTCAAATTAGTGAATGGGCTGACTCCACGAGAACGCTCAGTATTGGATCTCCTCAAAGACGGTATCCCAAATAAAGTGATCGCTTATCGCCTTGGTTTATCGCAAAGCACGGTAAAGGCTCATGTACATAGTGTGATCTCGAAACTGGGGGTTCACAATCGAACTGAAGCTGCACTCAAAGGACGGTTGCTGACCACTGCGTCTGAAATGACAGAATGCTTATCTCCGCTTGCTGACTTAGGTCCTTTGTCCTCAGGTCGGCAACGCGCAGTCGATCAGGCTGTGCCGAAAGGCCGCGCGGCGAACGCCAAGATCGCGTCGGTGCTTGTCCCGTTCCAGGCACAAGAGAACGATCCTGGTGATCGACCTGCCCCGTCCGGCACTGCCCGCTCAGTAAAGGATATATTGGCGCTGCAGCATCTCCGATCTGTGCAGTAGGTCGCGCCACAACCTTCGGCGTGACCGGAGCGAGAGACAAAGGGGCGAGCAGAATGTGTGGCATCGTCGGCGTCGTCGGTTCGGAAGCAGCCGCACCGGTTCTGCTCGGCGCGCTGCAACGGCTGGAGTACCGCGGCTATGACAGCGCGGGGATCGCGACCCTGGTGGAGGACCGCATCGAGCGGCGCCGGGCAGCCGGCAAGCTCGTGAACCTCGCTTCCGTGCTGCAGCAGGAGCCGCTGTCCGGCACCACCGGCATCGGCCATACCCGCTGGGCCACCCATGGCGCGCCCACCCAGCGGAACGCGCACCCGCACGGCACGCCGCTCGTCAGCGTGGTGCATAACGGCATCATCGAGAACCACGCCGAGCTCCGCCTCGAGCTGGAAGCAGCCGGCCAGGTGTTCGAGACCGAGACCGACACCGAGACGGTGGCACAGCTGGTGGACCTGCATCTTCGCCAGGGCCAGGCGCCGGTGGACGCTGCGCGGGCGGCGTTCGCCCGGTTGGAGGGCGCCTACGCGCTGGCCTTGGTGTTCGCCAACCAGCCCGGCCTGATGATCGGGGCGCAGCACGGCGCCCCGCTGGCGATCGGGTTCGGCGACACCGCGATGTATCTCGGCAGCGACAGCCTGGCCCTGGCGCCCATGACCCGGCGGATCGCCTACCTGCAGGATGGCGACTGGACGGTGCTGTCGGGCACCGGTGCCGCGGTGTTCAACGCGGACGGCGACGCGGTCAACCGGCCGATCCGGGTGACGGTGCAAACCGGCGCCGTCGTCGGCAAGGACGGCTACCGCCACTTCATGGAAAAGGAGCTGCACGAGCATCCGGCCGCGATCGGCCAGACGCTCGCCCGCATGCTCGACTCGGCCACGCGCGCAGTGACGCTGCCGGAGCTGCCGTTCCGCTGGAACGAGGTTCCACGCGTGTCGGTCAGCGGCTGCGGCAGTACCTACTATGCGGGCATGGCCGGGCGCCATTGGCTGGAAGACCTCGCGCGCCTGCCGGTCGACATCGATGTGGCGAGCGAGCTGCGCTATCGCGCGCCGCCGCTGCCGGAGGGTGGCGTCGGCCTGCTCGTGAGCCAAAGCGGCGAGACCGCCGATACACTGGCCGCGCTGCGGTTCATGCGCGGCGCCGGGCAGCACGTCATGAGCATCCTCAATGTGCCGGAAAGCACCATGGCGCGCGAAAGCGACGTCGTGCTCGAGACGGTGGCCGGGCCAGAGATCGGGGTTGCGAGCACCAAGGCGTTCACCGCGCAGCTGACGGTGCTCGCGTGCCTGGCGGTGGCGGCGGCCCGCGACCGCAACACGATGGAGGCGGCGGAAGAAGCGCGGCTGGTGCAGCATTTGCTGGAACTGCCGAGCCGGGCCGCCGAGGTGCTGGCGCTGGACGGGCCGATCAAGCGCCTGGCCGAGCGGATGGCCGCAGCGCGCGACGTGCTGTGCCTGGGGCGCGGGACCGGCCACGCGATCGCGCTGGAAGCGGCGCTGAAGCTGAAGGAGATCTGCTACATCCATGCCGAAGGCTACGCGGCGGGCGAGATGAAGCATGGCCCGATCGCGCTGATCGACCGCCAGGTGCCGATCCTGTCGATCGTGCCGTCCGGGCCGCTGTTCGAGAAAACCGCCAGCAACGTCCAGGAGGCCGGCGCCCGCGGCGGCCAGATCGTCGTGCTGAGCGACGCGGCCGGCTGCGCCCGGCTGCGCGGCATCGCGGTCGAGGCGCTGGAACTGCCGGCGGTGGACCCGTTCGTGGCGCCGATCCTGTATGCGGTGGCGGTGCAGATGCTGGCCTATCACACGGCTGTGCTGCGCGGCACCGACGTGGACCAGCCGCGCAACCTCGCGAAATCGGTGACGGTCGAGTGAGCGGCGGCCGGGTTGGTCGCCGACTACGCGCCGACCCTCAAAACAGGATGAGCGCCCTTCTCGGAATAGAAGACCAGCCCGGAGTTCAGGGGAGCAGAGTCTAAACTTAACTTAAATTTAGTCTAACTGGACTTGAACACCGCCCGGGAGAAAGTCGTGCCGGGTCAATGATCTACCCGGACGTATGTAGCCCTTAGCACCACAACGGCGCCGCCGGGCTCGGTTGAGGGGCTTAGGCGCTGGCGGTGTCGCGGACGTTGTGCGGCAAGGCCACCCGAGCCGCCTTGAACAGCGGGCCGATCACGCCGGTGGCGGGCGTACGCAGGACCATCTGCTGGCCGTCCTTGCTGATCTCGACGTCCTGGAGCCGGTCGAGGTCGCGCAGCACATCGCCCCACTCGGGCCGGAACCCCGCCGTGCGGCACCGTTCGTCCAGTTCCTTGCGCAGCACCAGGGCAAGAAAGGAGCAGAACACGTGGCCGCGGATGGCGGCGTCGGACGCGTGATAGATCGGCCGGGTGCGCATCAGCGCCTTGGCGGTGCGGAACAGCGCCTCGACCTGGATGAGGTCGCGGTAGCGCAGCACGGCCTGCAGCGGGGTGAGACGTGCGTTGGTGCGCAGCACGAACAGGCCGTCGTAACGCGCCTCGTCGGCCAGCTTGCCGGCGTCGATCTCGAAGCTGCGCCGATCCGACGTGGTGCGCAGATAGCGGCGGTAGGCGGAGTTGCCGATCAGCGCCTTGTCGCCGCGCTTGAGCTGCTGGTCCAGCGCGGTGACGATCGCCTGGCGGTCGGCGGCATCCTTGGCCGCCTCGGCCTCGTTGCGGCAAACAATGTAGCGGCGCCCCTCGACCGTGACCTCCTTGGCGAAGAGCTGCGTTTGCGCGCCGCCGGCGCGCTCGACGCAGAGCGGGGTGAACGGCTTCTTGTCCGCCAGCACCACGGTGCGCACCAGCGTGTCGGTGCGCTCGCGGGCGCCGAGCACGTATTCCAGGCCGCGCTCCTCCAGGGCGGCGATGGTTGGGCCCGAGATCATGCCGCGGTCGGCCACCACGCAGACCCGGCCGATGGCAAAGCGCGCGCGCAGGCGGTCGATGACCGGCACCAGCACGCCGACATCGGCGGTGTTGCCGGGCCACATCTCCGAGCAGACCGGGCGGCCATCGGCGTCGATCACCACGCCGACGATCATCTGCATCAGGTCGGGCCGGTGGTCCTTCGAGTAGCCGCGCTGGCCCAGCGTCTTGCCGCCGGCGCCGACGAAGCTCAGCGACGTGGTGTCCATGAACACCACCGAGAGTTCGCTGAACAGGTCCCGCCGGGTGGCGAACAGCTGCTCCTCGATGAGGTCCTTGACAGTGCGCGGAGAGAACGGCGTGGCCCCGTCCTGCTGCTCTGCCGGCAGTTCCTCGCCCAGCCAGGCCATCGCCCGGTAGAGGTGGTGCAGGGCCAGCCCGTCCGCGCCAGGGATGGCGTAGTCGGTCATCCACTTTTCGCAGGCGCGGTCGGAGCCGGAGACGAGCAGCCGATGCAGCACGCTGGCGAATACGGCGCGTTCGACCGGGAACTCGAACAGACGCTCGGCCAGCAGCGCCTCGACTACGGCCTTGCAGCCGGTGTCCTCCCACAAGCGCCCGAACAGCAGCGGCGCGCCGATGCGCTTGCAGGCGAGATGATCGGGATTGCCGGCGGCGAGTTGGGACAGCACCACGGCGCGCTCGGCGTAGCGGGCGACGGAACTGGCCAAGCGCTCGAGCTCGCCGGAGGCGACCACGGCCTCCTTGCGGCCGAGGTTCTTGATGATGCGCTGCTTGGCGCGGCCGTCCTCGCGCACGCTCTCGACGAGGTAGAGGTAGGTGTAGCCGTTGATGCGTTTTTCGCGGACGAACACGCGGGATTAGCAGCCGAGAGTAGCTGGATTCGTCAAGTCCAATGTGCATCGGAGCCGCATTATTTAGCACTACAGCAGTTTTGGCGATCGAGCCTCGACCAAGCTACATCAACGACTTACAAGCCAGCTACAGCCGAAATCCGGGATTCACTGTTCAAGTCCAGTCTAACAGGCTGGCCTCTACGAGCTCGCGGAGCGCAATCGAGGCAGTGGGTCACGATCAGCGACAGTCTCACTGCTGAACCGGTGACGATCACCGCTTTGTCCAGGGGGTGACCGGACGTGATCAAGCACCGTGCACATCAAGCAAGTCTCTCAACCGCGGTGTCGGCCGTCGCCGAAACGGAACAGCCTGACGCATCGACCGAGGCTACCGGTTGCGCGCGCGGCCAGATTGGCCGGCCGTTGCCCGGCAAGCTGGCGTCAGGATTGGGGAGACGACCCGCTACGGTGCTCGTCGTCGAGGAAGGTCCGTTTTCGCTGATGATGCTGAACGCTGCTCTGGTGGAGGCCAGCTTCGAGGTCATCCCGGCGCATTCGGTTGCCGATGCGCTGATCCACGTGGAGTCCGGCTCGGCGCGGCCAAACGCGATGATGATCAACATGGAAGCATCCAGGCCGGATAGCGCACAGGTTGGGCTGGTGAGCCTGGCCCGCCGGCGCTGGCCAGAGCTGGCCGTGCTGGCCCTGCTGGCAACGTCGGCCGACATTGATCCAGGCGTGTCCGGTATGCCGAATGGGACGCGAACAATGACCGGGCCGATCGTGCTGGAGGATCTCGTGGACAATCTGCAAGCTCTGCTCGCGTCACGCGGAAACATTGGCCTGCAAGGGCAGGCAGCCGTGGCGTTGAGGCTTCACTGACCCTTCACCTCGGAAGTCCCCAAAGCGCAGGCTTGCCGCCCATTGAGGTCGACATAGAGCGCTGGCGTGAGCCGCTTTCTCCCTTCTGTCAAACGTAGAATCCGCGGTTGCCACTCCAGTTGTTTCCGGTCCGGTGAGGGCTCGCTCGACAAGCTGGTGAATGGGACCAGGCACCGGCTTTCTGGATTTGACCCGCGCTTCTAGTGGAGCAATCTGGTGTTGCGAAGATCGGTCACGCCCGCGCCGGTCTTTGCCCGTCAATCGCTCGCCCATATGGCCTCAAAGGCGAGGACACCCCAGAGCCTCGTGAGTTCGCTTTTGATGCACGAGCTTTTGGGGGCGGCGACGTGCGGCGCGTTCGAAGAGCGAAAAGGTGCGATTGACGTAGTTTGTCACTCCGCCGATCGACTCGATGTAGTCGTCCAGGGCAGGGGTGAGCTCCGCCTCGACCAAACGCACCGCCCGCTTCGGATCATGGCTTTCGAAACGGACGTAGAACCATGGATCACCTCGCTTGAGCACCAGATCCTGAGAGGTGTCGTCCCACTCGAACGCCCATATGAGGTGACGCGGCCAGATATGGATCGGGAAGCGGCCGCTGATCAGCGTCCCGGGCCAAGCGGGCTGGGTGAAGTGCAGGTAGGGCGGCAATTGGTTCATGTAGACCGGATCATCCGCCACGAACACGTATGGCGTCAGAACCTGCAGGATGGGCCGATCCGGATGCCGCCACTCCGCCCGGCCGATCACCTTGACCATCTGGCCGAGCGCCGTGCCGCGGATGGTGCTCCTTAACCCGTCCACGTTCTCGAGCACGGGCGGCTTGCCGTCCTCGAGCTTGATCCGCAGACGCACGTCGATGGGGCACGGGACCACGAAATGCCTGGCGTCGAAGTCGATGGCGGCCGGGCAGAGCATGACGGACTTGGCCGATGCCGGCTTGGGCTGGCGACGCAGCAAAGGCTGCGGATCATCCCATATCAGCGACGCCTTTCGCTGCGTGATGACCCAGCCCACCTCGAGCGCCGAACGCGGGGCCGATCGGGGCAGCATACCGCGCAATCTGTCGAACATACCACCCGCCGAGACCTGCCGATCGTGTGACGCCCCATTGCCATGATAAGGACCGGCATGTCGATACTTAGACGAAACATGATCTTCCATGACGGCACGATGAGGTGGCCGGCTCGCACCGGCCACCTCGACCATACGCTCAGACGAAGCGGTAGTCGGTCCCGCTTGTGTTGTTGACCAGCGTGACGCTGCCGGTCAGCTTGAAGGTGTCGACCGTGATGCCTCCGACCTGCACGGCATAGCTGGTTGGGCTGGTGTTCGTGCCAGCGACCGTCTTCACCAGTGTCGCCCGGGCTCCATAGCCGCTGAGCTGGATCTGATCGCCTTGAGCCCGGCTGAAATCGGTAATCAGGTCGCCGTTTGCATCCCCCTTGGCAAGGGAGAACACGTCGGCGCCCGCACCACCCGTCAGCGTGTCGGCCCCGGCGCCCCCGATCAGCCTGTCGTTGCCGCCGCCGCCGTTCAGCGTATCGGCCCCCGCGCCGCCGGTCAGGATGTTGGCTCCCGCGTTGCCGGTGCCGTTGAAGGCACTAGTGCCCATGAAGGTCATGTTCTCCACGTTTGTGCCGAGCGTGTAGGCATTGACGAAAACGATCGCTGTATCGTTGCCCCCGCCGGTCCCCTCGATGATGACGTCGTTGAGGTTACGGATGTAATAGATGTCGTCGCCTCCGCCGCCGACTAGGGTGTCGCCGGCCGATCCGGGAGCGTTGACGCCGCCGTCGAGCGTATCGGCTCCGCCACCGCCGGTAATGACGTTGGCGAGCGTATTGCCCTTACCGACGAAGTTGCCGGCGCCGGTGAACATCAGGTTCTCCAGGTTGCTACCCAGCGTGAGGTTCAACAGGGTCGTCTCCACCAAGTCCGTGCCCCCGCCTGCCAGTTCGGTGACGACGTCGCGAGCGTTGGTCACGACGTAGATGTCGTTGCCGGCGCCGCCGATCAGCGTGTCGGCCCCGGCACCACCGCCGTCGCTGAGTGTGTCGTTGCCCACTCCTCCAGTGATGACGTTGGCGAGCGTATTGCCCATACCAACGAAGTTGCCGGCGCCGGTGAACATCAGGTTCTCCAGGTTGCTACCCAGCGTGAGGTTCAACAGGGTCGTCTCCACCAAGTCCGTGCCCCCGCCTGCCAGTTCGGTGACGACGTCGCGAGCGTTGGTCACGACGTAGATGTCGTTGCCGGCGCCGCCGATCAGCGTGTCGGCCCCGGCACCACCGCCGTCGCTGAGTGTGTCGTTGCCCACTCCTCCAGTGATGACGTTGGCGAGCGTATTGCCCATACCAACGAAGTTGCCGGTGCCGGTGAAGGTCAGATTTTCCACGTTGGCGGTCAGAGCGTAAGCGTTGATCGAGGCCAGCACCGTGTCCGTGCCGCCATTCGCGTCTTCCACGACGACGTCGCCGGCGTTGTTGACCGCGTAGACGTCGTTGCCGCCCAGGCCGACCATGATGTCCGCGCCCGGGTCGTTGCCGCCCAGCGGCGCCGCCAGGGTGCCGTTGGCGTTGCCGTCGCCGAACACGTAGGTGGCCGACGCCAATGTCTGGGCGGTGCCGTCGGGATCGGTATAGCTGGCCGTCGCCCGTAGGTATTGCCCCACCTGGTTGGTTGTGGACAGGGCAAGCGACCCGACGCCGGGCGCACCCGTCGCGACCGCGGTCCAAACCGGGGTGGCCGCGGCAGGATTGGCCGATTTCAGCCACTGGAACGTCAGCGCGTTGGCAGGCACCTGGTTGGTGCCGTTCACTCCGGTATGGAAGTAATCGGCGTCACTGATCGGGCTCAACACGCTGTCGCTAGCGGTCACGGTCCGGCTATTCTGGCTGGTGCCGCTAACGACTGTGGCCACGGCACCGGTCGGCGCATCGTTGACCGGTGTCACCAGGAGGGTTGCGGTGTCGGCGGTCTGCCGAAGCCCGTCTGAAACCTGGTAGCTGAACACCACCGCCCCGTGCTTCTGGAAGGCGCCGGAGTTCCAGTCGGCCGGCGGCGTGTAGGTCCAGCTCACGCCATCCCGGTTCAAGCTCACTGTGCCGGCCGACGCCCTCAGATTGAGCACCGAGAGGGTCTGCGTGCCCGCCGCCACCTCCGGATCAGTCACGTTCTTCAATAGATCCGCAAGCTTGATCTGGAACGAAGTATCCTCGTTGCTCGCACCGAGCGCCTGGACTCCGGTAACGACGGGGGCCACGTCGAGCAACTGCGCCAGGCTTACGGTTCGGTCGGCGAACTTGAACGTGTCGACGCCAACCACGAGGTCCGCACCGTCTCGCCCGGCCACCTTGTCGGTGATCTGGACGGCAGAGATCATCCCTTCTTTAGCGCTCTGATACGAGATGGATTTGACGTCGTAGTCGGTGAAGTTCCCCCGGTAGTCGGCTTGGTCCACCCCTCCGTTCGGGCCGCCGTCGCCCAGCACGTAATCCTTGTAGGCCTGCGACTTCAGCAGCTCCTGGAAGTGCTTGGCATAGGTGGTGCCGCCGCCGCTGGCGAAGTCGAGCAGGCCGCCCGACAGCGTGCCGTCGATGCGGTGCGAGGCGCCGTTCGCATCCTCGGCGACCTGGTAGCTGCCGCTGTAGGTGCCGATCAGGGTGTCGAGGCGGATGGACTTGCCGATCAGCACGTCGTTGCCGCCGCGGCCCAGCAGCTCGTCGTTGCCGCTGCCGCCGATCAGCCAGTTGTCGCCGTTGCTGACTGCCGCACTCGCATCGCCGGGGCTGTCGCCGGACAGCCGGTCGGAGCTGGGCGTGCCGATCACACCCTCGAGCTGGAACCAGATCGTGCTGGTGTTGAACACGGTCGGCTGCTGGCCTTGCGTCAGCTTGTCGAGCACCGCCTGCGCCACGACCTGGCTGGTCAGGTCGCCGACGAGGCCGCTGGCCGCGGTCTGCTGGCTGTAGTCGGCGAGGTCGAAGCCGGTATCGACGACGTTGTCGCCGCCGATCAGCACGTCGCCACCGCCGCCGTTGCCGGAGATGTCGGACACGCCGTCGCCGGGCCGCAGGATGTCGTCGCCGCCGTCGCCGTAAAGCTGGTCGATGCCGGTGCCGCCGTCGATGATGTCGGAGCCGTTGCCGCCGTACAGGATGTCCTGGCCGGAGTCGCCGTTAAGGTAGTCGTTGCCGTCGCCGCCATACATGAACGGGTCGGTGTCGGTGCCGCCATACATGACGTCGTCGCCGGTGCCGCCGAACATCTTGTCGATGCCGATCCCGCCGTAGATGAAGTCGTTGCCGGAGCCGCCGATCAGCTGGTCGACGCCGTTGACGCTGGAGCCCGAGCTGTCGCCGAAGATGTGGTCGTCGCCGGCGCCGCCGTCCAGGATGTCGGGCGCGTCGCCGCCGTAGAGGTAGTCGTTGCCGTTGCCGCCATACAGCTTGTCCGCGCCGCCGCCGCCATAGGCGACGTCGTTGCCGTCGCCGAGATAGACGGTGTCGTCGCCCTCGCCCATCTTGACGAAGTCGTCGTACGGCGTCGTGACCATCACCTCGGCCGAGCCGGCGCCGGTATCCGGGCTGCCATCGAGGTTGGTGGTGCCGAGGTCCGGGCGCACGTCGAGGATGTAGTTGCCGGAGATCGTCGTCGACTGGCTGGCGTAGTGGCCGGCGGCGAAGCGTGATGTGGCGCCGCTGAAAGGCCGCATCATTGGTGTTGATGGTGAAGCTCTCGTGCAGGACCGTGCCGTTCTGCGCGGCGGTGGCGCCGCCGTCCGAAAAGACACCGAGATGGGTCGTGTCGTTCAGCAGCGTCCCGTATTCATGGTTTTGCAACGCGGAGACGATCCCCCCTGCTGTCGTGTCGGTCGGCGTCTGAGTGAAGTCGAGGTACTGGTCGGCATAGGTGAAGATGTTGCCGTTGAGGTGGGTGGTGCCGGTATTGCGCTCGACGATGTCGACGAACTGCTCGTTCTGGATCTCGTTGCCGAAATCCTGGTTGATCAGCCGCTGCAGGTAGTAGAAGCGGTCGCCGTCCATCAGGTTCTCGATGGTGTTGACGAAGATCGCGTTGAACGTCTCGCCCAGGATGCCGCCGGCCACGTGCTTCTCGGCCAGGCCGCCGATCCAGAGGTCGATCTGGTTGAAGGCGTCGTTGCCGCCGACGGCCGGGTCGGCGCTGAACAGGAAGGCTGTCGCGCTTCGCCTGGTCGAGGCCGAAGGCGCGGTGTCCTGGGTGACCACGCCGTTCGAGGCGTCGAGGATGGCCTGCGCATGCGCGGTGTCGCCGTCGAAGGCGTAGGCGGCGATGAAGTTCACCAGCGAACTGGCATGCACCAGGTGCTGGCCGAAATCGTTCCAGTTGGCATAGGCGGAGAACCCGGCCGACACCCGGAACGCGTTGAGCGTCGGCAGGCCGAGGTCGCGGCCGCGGGCGATGTTGATCGCGCCGAGGTCGAGCGGCTGGCCCAACAGGCCCTGCTGCAAGGACGGGGTGATGTATTCGTCCACCTCGTTCATGAGCTGGCGCGTCTCGCCCTGCACGATTGCTCCGGCGCCGACATTGGCGAAGCCCTGCGGGTTGAGGAACGCGGCCTCGAGCGCGTAGCTGGTGATCTTGCCGGTGATGAGCCCGTTCGGGTCCATCGTGTCGATCGTCTCACGCAGGGTGGAGTGGCCGAAGCGGAACGCAGCCTGCGAGAACTCGAGCGAGATGCCGGCGTCCTTGCCCGAGCTGTAGCCGGCGAACTCCTGGATGTCGGGGCTGACGGCGCGGGAATACTGGTCGACCGCGACGTGCTGGTACTCCATCTCGACCGTCAGCTTGGCGGCCTTGAACAGCGTGTCCTGGTTCCAGCTGATGGCGCCGGTGCCGTCCACGTAGTTGCCGGCCGCGTCCATCATGGGCTTGCCGTCGGCGCCGGGGATGGCGACCTGCCAGTCGTGCAGGGTCTTGTGGCTCAGGTCGCCGAGTGCCACCTGCGCCTGGTCCAGCTTGGCGACCGTCTGCTCGATGTTGCGGACCTGGTAGCTGTGCTCCTCGTGCCAGACCTGGTGGATGGCGGTCAGGCCGAAGTTCTCGTTGGCCCGGCCATCACCGGCGATGTAGTGGTCGCCGACCGAGTCGAGCAGGATCTCGCCAATGGCGCGGTGCTGCGCGTCGGTCAGGGCGGTGACCGCGCTGTTCGGTCCGAGCGGCGTGCCGACAGGCGCCCCATACATGGTCGTCTGGATGCTGAAATCCGCGAAGTTCACCCATTTCGCGAGTTGGCTGAGGCTGACCTGACCATTGACGTCGAAAGTCAGGCCAAGCGTCGCCATCGCCGCCGTCGCCGCCGCGCTCGATAGATGCGACACGTCGAACTTCGGGTTCATGTCGAGCAGCAGCGGCTCGGTGGTCGACACCGGCTTGCCGGTCGTCGCGTCGGTCACGACATGGCCGGAAGCGTCGCGGTGGCGCAGTCCTTGCGACACGTCCTCCCAGGTCAGGCCCTGGTCGATGCCGTTGCTGTCGAGCACGTCCATGCCCGAGGCATCGGTGGCGACATACCGGGTCTTCAGGATCTCGTCGCGCAGCTCGTTCAGCGTCGGCAGAGTGGCCTTGGTCTGCTCGCCGAACCCGTTGGTGTAGGTCTGGGTATGGTTGCCGTCGAACAGGGTGGCGCCGGCGATATACTTGCCGGTCACCGGGTCGATCACCCAGGCGCGCAGGATCTGCGTCACGTCGTCGATGGAGCCGTAGGTCTGGCTCTGGTCGATGTAGGGCGACGAATGGTCGATGTAGGTCGGGTTGCCGTTCGCGTCGAAGCCGTTGACGGTCGCACGGGTGATGGTGATGCTGGTCTGCGGCCGGCCGTCGGGGCCGATCTGGCCATACAGCGGGTCGTCCACCGCGAGCGGGATGACGATGCTGGCGCCCGAGCCCTTGGCGATGAAGTCGAGGCCGTGGTCGAAGAACTGGCCGAACAGGGCGAAGAACCCGTTGTTCGGCGCGTTGCCGGCGATCGACGCGATGTTGCCGTAGAAATACTCCTTGTTGTCGAGGTTCTGCTTGTCGTGCTGGCCCTGGATCGAGAGCTGGCCATAGCCGGCGCCCGAGTAGATGTTGCCGTCGCCGGTGCCGACCGCCGGGTTCCCGGAGCCGTCCGCCTGGCCGGCCAGCAACGGTACGGTCGTGTCCACGATCGCCTCGCCGACCACCAGGTGGGCGGTGTCGATCGTCTTGCTCGCGTCGTATTGGAACGCCGAGAGCTTCATCCCCGGCGTGTAGTAGACGATGTGGTTGTCGGCATCGTGCAGCAGGACGACGCCGTCGCCGCTGACGTAGTGGCCCTTCGAGTCGTAGACGACCTTGCTGCCGTTGCCGGTAATCGTCTGCGAGATCATCCGCGGCGTGTAGTCGACGATGTCGTGCAGGTTGGCCGACCCGTCGGCGTTCTGCTTGACGGTGTAGTCGGTCAGGACTCGCCGGATCGGTGCCGGTCCCCATGATCTTGGTGATCTCTTTGGCCAGGCCGGGATGCAGGTTGCCCGATACGCCGCGGAACGTCCCGGTGATGGCCGTGGTGTCGAGCTCGCCGCCGGTCAGGAGCCTGTCCGACACCACGGTCGTGGTCACGGCGTGCGAGGGATCGGTGCCGGGCAGGGCGTAGTGGTTGGCGTTCGTCACCGACTGTCCGAACACGTCGACGACGTCAATGGTGACCGTGGCTGTGACGTTGGTTTCGGTCAGGCTGGCGTTCCAGTGATGCCCGTCCGCGAACTCCGTCGTCGTCGTGACCGTTGTCGCCGTCGTGGTCTGTCCGGTCGAGCGTGTGGCGGCATCGACCTGCAACGGGCCGGTCATCGTGCTGTTCGTGGTGCGAACGGTCGAGGCGGGGGTGCCGACGAAGACCGGCTTACCGTCCGCGCCGAGGCTGGCAACGGCCGCATCGCCGCGCTTCGCATTGCCGAAGGCCTGCTTCACGTATCCGAGGAAGTCGGCCTTCGCGCTGCGCACGAACGGCGTGTCCACCGCGCCCCAGGCTTGCTGCCCTTTGACGAGGTTGTTGTAGCGGCCGGTCACCTGGCGCAGGCCGGAGATGTCGGTCAAGGCATTGTAGGACGTGCCGAACAGGGCGACCGCGGCCGCGGTGCCGGTCACGGTCACGCCGTTGATCAGGGCCGTGAGCGGCGCGCTGCCATCCCAAAGCTGCTGCCCATTCTGGTCGAAGATGGCGCCGACGCCGTCCCACGCGATGATCGCCGCGCCCGCAGCGTCAAACAGCGGCCTGAACCTGATTTGGTCGAGCAGAAACTGCAGGTCGTTTGCGTTGAACGTAAACGAGCGCGACGACGAGGTCATTAAAGCTCACCTGTTGATGATTAAACTCAGAACGATCTTTTAACGAACTCCTGACGATTACGCAACAAAAACATTAATGGCTGTGATCAAATCGGTAAAAGCAACCCTCGGGCCCTGGCCCGCAAACCGGTGCGGAGCGGCTGCACCGCTTCGGTCGCCGCAACTCGCGTCTTGCGCGGTGACGCCAGAGTGCCAACGCTGACAGCCCACGAAGCACGCCCGTTGCATCTCGGGGTCGAGATGACCGAAACGCTGGTGTTCTACGCGTTCGAGCTGCTGCATCGGAACGGCTGGGACCTGCGGCCTTGCACGCTGCTGGACCGCAAGCGGGTGCTGACGACCGCCGTGCCGTGGAACGGGACGATCCGTTACAGCGACCACCACCAGGGTCAGGCGCAAGAGCTGCACGCCAGCGCCTGCCGCATGCATCTGGAAGGGATCATCTGCAAGCGAGCCGACGCGCCCTACCGAGCCGGTCGAGGCGGCGGCTGGCTCAAGCTGAAGTGCCTCGGCCGCGAGGAGATGATCGTCCTGGGGTGGACACCTCCGGCCGGCAGCCGGGTCGGCATCGGCGCCCTGCAGCTCGGGTATCGCGACGCCACGGGCGGCTTGCACTACGCCGGGGGTGTTGGCACCGGGTTCTCCGACAGCGAGCTGAACAGCTATCGCGCCCGGCTCGAGCCCATCCGCGCCGATGCGCCGGCAGGACTATTGGTAGCGCCGGGCGAGCCGATCGACCGGGCGACGGTGTGGGTGCGCCCTGACCTGGTGGCCGAGGTGAAGTATACCGGCTGGAGCGGCGCCGGCCGGTTGCGGCACCCGGTCTATCTCGGGCTCCGCGAGGACACGACGGCCGGTAAGGTCATCCGCGCCATTGCGGATCCGAAGGCGACCAGAGTGCCTTACCAGTCAAGCCGGCTCGGCACGCCTGGTTCAGCGGCTCGCAAGGGATGGCACGGCGCGGTGCCGCTCCGGTAGCGAACTGGGGCCCTGAAGACCAGCTCGCCGGCCCGTCGCACCTGAGCCTTGACTATCGCAAAACGGTCGGAGCAGAGAGTGCGTGAGTTTTCGGTCACAAGGTTGACTGCTTGGCAGCCAGACCGCATTGGAGTGGGCGATGGCTAGACTAACCGATTCAAGGTATCTCAATGGCCCAATTTCACTTCGTTGAAGACTACGAAAGGCTCGTCGAGCGCCTAATCGCTGAACACCCGCTGGACAAAGCCATGGAGCTGGCTGTGGGCGGCGCCTATGAAGGCGTAGGGGAAGTTGAGCTGAAGATCATTAGGTTCGCTGGCCTTAAGAGTGGATTCCGATTGTTGGATCTAGGCTGCGGCAGCGGGCGGCTAGCGAACGCTCTCAGTAGGTCTAAGGCGCAAGTCTCTTATCTCGGAATTGATATAATAAAGCGCTTACTTGATTATGCGAAAACGATGGTTGAAGGAGATTATAGATTTAAACTACACCGTCAGTTGTCGATACCGGCGTTAGATGCTTCATTTGATATGGTCTGCGCCTTTAGTCTGTTCACTCACCTTCTGCACCATGAAAGCTATATCTACATGCTAGAGGCTTTTAGAGTTTTGCAGCCGGGAGGCACGTTCGTCTTCTCTTTTCTGGAGTTTTCTGAGACCCATCACTGGACCATATTCTTGAATACGGTCGCAGCAGCCAAGCGGACTAATTTACCTCACTTAAATTCCTTTATCGATAGAGACACGGTGAAAGTCTGGGCGGAGAGATCTGGATTTACTGTCGAAAGTATTTCTGGAGCTTCGGACGTTAACTGGGTTGGACGTGGTCTTGGCCAAACAGTGGCGGTTCTTCGTCGGAAGTAAAGATGGACGCTGCGCACATCGATGGACGCCTTTTAGGCACCGTTGGCGGGCCTCCTCGAAATTTGTGGCCTCCCAGACGGCTATAGCGCTGACTACGAACAGAGACGTGACGAGGTTTATCGATGAAAGTTGGGGCAATCCTGTTCGCCAAGAACGAGGAGCACATAATCGAAGAGTGGGTGGCGCACCATCTAGGGTTAGGCATCGAGCGCATCCATGTTTTTGATCATATGAGCACGGACAGTACACGAGAGAAGGTCGATCGCATACATGCCCATGTGCCAGGTGTTACTGTACAGCATTATACCGAAGAGTCACAGGCGCAGACAAAATGTTATAACCTGGGCTTGGCTCTGATGGCAGAAGAAAATATTGACTGGTGCGCGTTCATTGACACCGACGAGTTTATCGTCAGTAGTTCTGCGTCCCAACCGCATAGCCTATCGGAAATGTTGGCGAAGCACTCGGGCCACTATGCGATAGCTTTGCATTGGGCATTCTTCGGCAGCTCGGGTCATGATGAACGCCCGGACGGGCTAGTGCAGGAAAACTTCCTGCACCGAGCCGACGAGACGTTCAAGGCCAATCACCTGATAAAGTCTATCGTGCGCCCGAAACACACGCTAGAAGCGCTTCATTCCCACGGGTTCTCGCTAAACTATCCATACTATACGCCGCAGGGACAGTTGGTAAAGTGGGATCCCAAATTGCCGTTTCGAGCTATGATTAACCCGCTTTGTATGAGGGGTTGGCGCATCAATCACTATTTCTGTTTGTGGAGAGATCGCTGGGAGGCCAAAGTAGCGCGATCCAAAATGCGCGGAAAGGATGGGACCGTCCGATCGGAAGCTGATTGGCTGCACCATGACCGCAATGAAGTGTTTGATCCGTCTGCCCTGGTCTGGACGCCGCGTGACACCGAGATGATCGAGCGGATCACATCATGACGCCCGCCATGACGCCGGCGGAAGTGGCTTTGTTCTCCGCGTGTTGCGAGAGCGCCCATAACTATGTCGAGTTCGGATGTGGAGGAAGCACGCTACTCGCAGCAAGACTTGTGAGTGGTGGAGTCATAACGGTCGACTCCGATCCAGCCTGGCTTGACAATGTCAACCGCGCTTGCATGCGGGCTAATCTGCGTCAACCGAAATCGATTTACGTCGACATTGGGCCGGTCGGTTCCTTTGGGCATCCCACAAGCGTTGAGCATCGTATAAAATGGCCGCAATATCATGAAGTGGTCTGGGACGAATTGGAAGCACATATCGCAGATCTGTATCTGATAGATGGGAGATTTAGGGTTGCTTGCCTCCTTCAAGTATTGGCACATGCCAGAATGCAATCTGTCATCGTATTTCATGATTATTGGACCCGATCACACTACCACGTCATTAAACGGTTCACGCGCTTACTGTGTCGAGTAGATGACTTGGCGGTGCTCACTCCCAGGATAGGCTTCCACCGTGACGAGGCGTTGGCCGTGTTGGATCAGTATCGCTTTGATCCAGCGTAGTCGCGTTTCTGGCGCCCACTACCCAGCAAGCTCGTGATACCAAGGTATGGGAGATCATCTATGACCACCGAACCAAATGAATTCCCAGACGCTATCGTGACTGCGCTGGAAAATCTCAAAGCAGCCTTTGAAGCCGCGGGCCTTCGCCAACCTGTGGCCCTTGAACTCGACAGCCCAGATCAGGGTTATATGCTCGGGTCAGCGTTGGAGAGAGGTTATAGTCCGCTTCTCGACGACGATGACAAACTGGCGGGCAGTCGGACGGTTGCAGGAATTACCATTAGGTGGCCAGGAGCATAGTTTAGCTGGGGGTCTTTGAATCACTCGAACTTTGCCAACGACCATGACCTCCCGCCCCGTGCCGCCGGCCGCCGCTCTGCCCGGTGCGCGCATCCAGGCTGGTGATGGTGCCGGCATTGCAGTTGTAGATGCGCCGCGCCTTGTCGGTGTTGGTGAACTGCACTCGGTCGCCCACAGCGAAGGCCGCGCGCCCGTGCTTCGTCTCAAGCTGCATGTCGGGCCCGGTCAGCTCGCCCCGGTCGCGCCGCACCTGGCGCAGCTCGGCGTTGAGCGTGTCCACGTCACGGTTGGTGTAGGCGAAAGCTTTGTCCCGGCTGCTCATCAGCATCCCGCTTCCACGCCGCCACAAGGGCGCTGCGGGCCTCGTCCCGTTTGTCGGTCCAGGTGATCGCCCAGCCTTGTCGAACGCGCCCACAGCCTCGGCAAAGCGGCCTTCGGCCGGGTCGCGCGCCGCTTGGCGCTGCCAGTCCACGCGCTGCCGCGTTACCTCGGTGATTTCGGCCGAACCGTGCCGCTGCCGCATCTCCGCGAACATGCCGCCGCGCTCGATACCGGCGTAGCCGTCGGCGCGCGAACGAGCGCCACGCGTTTTGAGAGTGGTTGCGGGCCAGTTGCATAAGCGCCGAATATCAATCATCGCTGTTAATCGGAACGGCAGCACCGCGATGCCGCTTGCCGGCACCGTCAGCGATCACTCTGGCGACAGTGACTCCAGACTGACGCAGCGGCGGTCGAACGGTCAGGCCGGCTAGCCGTAGATGGTCGACCATCTACTCGGCGCAGACCCTAGCGAGCAGCAGGTCGGCCTCGCGATGCAGACGGATGCCGTCGGCAACAGTGTGGCCAGGATGCGGTGAGTTCGTCGGACATCTCACGTCCGCGCCTGACGGAAAGAGATCCATGGCCAAGCTAGAACCATGCCGTGATCCCACTCACGCACGAGATCTGCAAGCTAACATGGCCGCTCCCGACTACTTGCGGGCGGTTCGTTCGCTCCCGCTGCGCAAAGGCGGTCCGGCTCCAATGGCGCTCCGTGGTCTTATAGCCAACCTGGCAATGCATTCCGACTGCACGATGCATCTCCTGCCGGGGCAACACCCGGATGCTGCGCAGCCACGCCGATAAGGTCAGCCGCGGACTCGCAAGCGTTTGAGCGAGCGCGCGAGTTAACAGACCAGGCCCGGTCGAGAGCCATAGGATGTCGTTGTCGCCGCGGTTGACGGCGCTGATGGCAAGCTCCAGCGCCAAGCCGATGGTGGGATGCTGCGGGCTTGCACCGATGACGTTGTGACGTTGTTGCCAACCGTGCCGTAATCCTCCTGATACAGCACCAGCCCAGCCGAGCCCGGCGCAATTGTCGCCAGTGGCGCGAGGCAACGATCATCGGCATCAAGGTATCAGCCGCCCTCGGCAAACAGGCACGCCAGGCGAAGGATGTCCGCTTTCTGGGCCGGTTCGCGTGCCCTCCGGTAGGCGGCGAGCGCCGGCGCCGGGCAGGCCTCCCGCAAGTAGTCTTGCGCGCGCCGGTCGTTGAACAACGTGAGCCGGTATGATGGCCCCCTGTGTCAGGGAAGTTGCCGCCTAGATAGGTTCGGAACCTTTGGGGGCGCGGATAGCAGAAAGTGGCACGATACGGACAAGCGTATAAAAATCGGGTGGTGGCGAGGCTGTTGCCGCCGGAGAGTGCGGCGATTGACTTGGTGTCGCGTGAGGTGGGGGTCAGCGTGACGACGTTGGAACGCTGGCGGTCGGATGCCTTGGCCGATGGATCCTCCGGCGGCGGCAGCCAGCGTTGGACGGCGGCGGCGCGGTTGCAAGCGGTGATCGTCACAGCGGCAATGGATGAGGCGACGCGGAGCGCCTGGTGTCGCGAGCAAGGGCTGTACCCGGCGGAGCTGGATGCCTGGAAGCGAGATGCGATCGCTGGTCTCGGCGAACCGCGGGCGAGCAGCGCCGCGGAGGCCCGGGAGGATCGGCGACGGGTCAAGGAATTGGAGCGCGAGTTGCATCGCAAGGACAAGGCGCTGGCCGAAACGGCCGCTTTGCTTGTGCTGAGAAAAAAACTGGCGGCGGTCTTCCATCAGGACGAGGACGCATGACCCGTTTGGAAGACCGCCGCACCGTCAGGGATCACATCGCGCAGGCCCTTGCCGCAGGCGCGCGGCTGAGACCAGCCTGTGCCGAGGCCGGCATCGATGCCCGCACCCTGCAACGCTGGAACGCCGGCGCAGGCCTGACGCGGGGCGATTGCCGGCCAGATGCCAACCATCCGGTGCCATCGCACGCTTTGAGCGGGACCGAACGGGCGCAGATCATCGCGGTGGCCAACGAACCACGCTTCGCCGACACGCCGCCGGCGCGGATTGTGCCGGCACTGGCCGACGAGGGTATCTACATCGCCAGTGAGTCCAGCTTCCATCGCGTGCTGCGCGCGCATGGCCAGATGAACCGCCGGGGACGGGCCCAGCCGCCGCGGACGTCGCGGCCACCAACCACACACATCGCCACCCGTCCCGGCGACGTTTGGTGCTGGGACGTCACGTTCCTGCCGGCGCAAATCCAGGGACGCTGGTTCTACTTCTACCTGATCCTCGATCTCTACAGCCGCAAGATCGTCGGCTTCGAGGTACATGACACCGACAGTGCTGATCATGCGGCTCACCTGGCCAGGCGAACAGCGCTCGCCGAAGGGGTGCATGCCAAGCCTGTGCGCCCGGTGCTGCATGGCGACAACGGCGCA
Organism: uncultured Alphaproteobacteria bacterium; assembly: GCA_963792675.1. Classification (GTDB taxonomy): domain Bacteria; phylum Pseudomonadota; class Alphaproteobacteria; order Acetobacterales; family Acetobacteraceae; genus JBBROS01. The sequence continues at coordinate 130,635 of CAWBWT010000001.1, read as the reverse complement.
ACTCTGAAGGCAACGACGGTTCTCGCCATGCTGCATTGGCTCGGCATTGAGCCATCCTACTCGCGTCCGCGCGTGAGTGACGACAATGCTTCGCCGAAGCACTGTTCCGTACCGCGAAGTATCGCCCGGAGTTCCCGCTCAAGGGGTTCGCCGATCTGGACGCCGCCAGGCACTGGGCGGCGCGTTTTGTCCATTGGTACAATGAACAGCACCGCCACAGCGGCATCCGCTACGTTACCCCGGCGCAGCGTCATGCCGGGCAGGATGGCCCCGTGCTCGCCGCTCGCCACGTGGTCTACCAAGACGCCCGACAGCGCAACCCGCAACGCTGGAGTGGGTTGACCCGCGACTGGACACCGGTCGGCGTCGTTACCCTCAATCCGGAGCGCGACACCGTCGTTCGAGCGGCAGCCTCGCAAATCCAGCTTTCTGGTTCGATCGGCGAGCCTGCTTTCTCGTCCCGACCTGGCAGCGCCCAAGCCGCGGCGCGCAACGCAGGAGATGGGAGGAGCAGAGCCACCCGCAGCCACGCGCAGAGCGCCCTGGCGCACGAGCATGGCGAGGATGGCGAGCACCGGACCTTCTCCGCAGTGAGCACCGTGGCACACTCGGCACCAGTCGGAGGTTCGCATCTCCAGACATCTACGCGGCAAGCACAGCGGCATCATCGATAGAAGGAGTCATTACGGAGTTTAAGCGGCAACTACCTTGACACTCACCGATGGGTGCGCCTCGCGCCAGCCCGCCATCAGGTCGGTGATCTCGGCCGGCACCTCGTCCGAGTCCCAGTATTGGGGTCACGCCATGGAACGGGCAGGATAGCACGGTAGGCGGGGCGAACCGGGAACATCTAACGATGATCAACGGTCTTATTGATCCTGGGACACTGTGGGAGGGATCAAGGAGTATGTTGGCCCGCTCGCCACATCGGGCTCATACCAGGATGGGGCTGGACCTGCAGCGCCCTCGATAGCGGGAACAACGGACCGGTCTAACTCCGCCACAAGCGCGGCGAGGTTCTCAACGATCTGCCCCCAGTGGGTCTCATCTACAATCCAGTTTACGCCCCGTAGCCCGGAACTCGGACAAACCGGCAATCTGATGGCAACAGAGAAGCCCAGTCCATGGACGGAGTAGGTTGGATGGACGTGGCTGCCCCATGTGCCGAAATCCAGATGCAGCCTGACCGTAATGTTGGACGTGGTGCGCCGACTGCAAACAAGGATCATCATGCCTTCTCCACGGCAGTCATACCCAAGTGGCCGGAAGAACCTGACGAGGATTGGCTTACGAGGGTTGGCTGGCTGTCTCGACGGGTGATCGTCGCTGTTGGAGAAATCGTGCGGCATCCGAGCTCGTTTCACGATCTCGCCCAGACAGGTTTTCAAATCCCTCGCGATCGCCGCGACCCTTTCGGTCGATATCGAATCCTGGCCGGGCAAGACGATCTGCTTGGGTCGAGAATGCTGGCCGCAAGCATCAAGCACAGCGGCAACTGAGGCGGCAGGGGTCGGCGGCACGTCGCTTGCTGGATCGGCTTCCACGATAGTCAGAGCGCTGAGAGTGGTTCGCCGCTTCGAGAGGCCCCACCGATCCGCGATGGTTAGGCCCGGGTAGAGAACGCGCCCCGTATTCGCAGAAGGCTCATCCCCAAAAGCCGGATCAGTGACCCGAACGACTGCGCTGAAAAAGGGGTATCGTTTGGGTATGCCGGCGGTGATCTCCAGCAGGGTAGAAATCTCGACCGAAGCGCCGACTACGGGCGAGTCTGCATCGTTTCCGATCCGACGTGCTTCCTGCGTCTGTCCTCCAAGGCCCCACGGCCGGGAAATCACGTGATCGAATTGCTTCATCTCCGGAAATCGCTTGAGAACGCGCTCAATGCTCGACATTTTGTGGCTTGTGCCTTCTTCCATCGTAAAGCGGACGACAGGACCGTTTAACTGGGCTTGAAGAAAACCTGCATAGACTGCACCAACGATCTCTATAGTCTGCGCTTCCTTGGCTAGCTTGAATTCTGTACTTAAAGCAATCTGGATCATTCCTGATTTCCGACGATGAAGTCTGGGCCGTCATCTGCGTTACGACGGTGGTGGAACAGGCCGATTGCGGCGTACGATATCCGCGACCGTGTTCTTGCTCAGCCCGACTTCGCGCCCGACCAGGCGGTAGCTGCGGCCCTGGGCGACGAGGGCCAGCACCTTGGGCGCCAGCCGGTCCGACTTCGGCCGCTGGCCGGGCTGCCGTCCCAGCCGCTTGCCGCGGGCCTTGACCGCCGCGATGCCGGAGCGGATGCGCTCCTGGGTCAGCTCGCGCTCGAACTCGGCGATGCCGGCCAGCAGGGTGGCCATCATGCGCCCGTGCGGGGTCGTGAGGTCGAACGCCATCCCGTTCAGCGCCACCAGCGAAACATGCCAATCTTCCAGCTCCTTGAGCGTGGTCAATAGGTCGGTCGTGCTGCGGCCCCAGCGCGACAGCTCCGTCACCAGTCCGGCGTCGATCTCGCGCCGCTGCGCCAGGGCCAGCACCTTGCGGCGCTCGGCCCGATCCAGCTTCACCCCGGACGCAGTTTCCTTGTAGGTGCCGATCACCTGATAGCCGGCGCGCTTGGCAAAGGCGGCGAGGTCGCGTTCCTGACGTACGCAGGACTGATCGGCGGTGGACACCCGACAGTAGAGCGCGGCACGTTGCGGTAGCTGCCTACTCTGTCCCAGTTGAACTCTCCCCGCCAAGCGGCCTGCAAAGCCCTGTTCCTGCACGGGCCTGAGTCGTAGCAGGCAGACTACGGTGGCGTCGCGAGTTCTGTGGAAGTAGCCTGAGCGGGTGATCTCCGGCGGGAGAAGTTGGCTCGGGTCAAGCGGCGAGGTCAACCGGAACGGCGGCGCCGATCGGCTCGACGAGGGTTTGCCAGCCGTCGACCTTGCGCATGGTGATCTGGCCCGAGGCCAACAGGGGCCCAGAACAACATCGCCGCGGTCTCAGCGGACGGCAGCACGGTCTGCGTCTTGATGCGGCGCTTGAACTCCTCGTGGAGGCGCTCGATCGCGTTCGTGGTCCGCGCCGACCGCCACTGGCACGAGGGCAGCCGGAGAAAGGCAAACAGGCGCTCGCCTGCCTCCTCCAGGCTCGTGGCCACCGCCGGGCAGCGCACCCGCCACTTGCGCAGGAACGCCCGGCGGCGCTGCTCCACGTCCTTGACGCTCGCGGCGTAGATCATGTCCGTGTAGTCGGCCGAGACCTCGTCGTGCAGCGCGTCCGGCGCGTGCGCCAGCAGGTTACGATGCTTGTGCACCGTGCAGCGCTGGGCGGGCACTGCGGGCCACAACGCCGCCAAAGCTCGCTCGAGGCCGGCCGCGCCGTCGGTGATCAGGAACTCCGGCGTGCGCAGGCCGCGCGCGATTAGGTCGTCCAGCACCGCCCGCCATGCCGCCTCGCTCTCGCCGGCCATGTTGCGGATCGACAGCAACACTTTCTGCCCATCACGCCGCACGCCGAGCACAACCAGCAGCGATAGGTTGGTCGCCTTGCGGTCGAGCCGGACCCGCACGACCGTGCCGTCCAGGATCAGCCGCACGATGTCCTCGCCGGCCAGGTCGCGCTTGCTCCAGGCCTCCCAGTCCGTGCGCACCTTGCGCCACGTCCGGCTCACCACGTCCTTGCCCACCGTGCCGCGAAACAAGGCACCCAGCGCGCGCTTGACCCGCCGTGTGTTGGTGCCGGCCAGGTAGGCGCCGGCGATCAGCGCCTCGATCTGCCGCGTCATCCGGGCGTAGCGGGGCAGCACCGCGCTGCGCCACTCCTGGGTGCCGCCGTCCTGAGCTGCCAAGCGGGCGCGCGGCACGCTCAACTCGATCGGGCCGAAGCTGCCGGTGAGCTGCCGCTCGCGGGTTCCGTGCCGGTAGCCCTTCGGCGTGTCCGGTGTCCGTTCGTGCCGGCCGCGCCCCAGCGCGGTCGTCAGCTCCTGCTCCAAAAGCTCGCCGATGAACCCGCGGATCCGATCCCGAATGCCGGCCTCGATCGGGTCGAACCAGGCTTCACCCGCAAACAGCGCCGTGCCGTCCGCAGCGTTCGTCGTGCTATCCTGCTCCATGGCGTGGTCTCCACCGGCGTGCCAACGCCGGACTGGCTCGTTGCAACGAACCGGAGACTACGCCGCCAGACAATTCCACCACCTTCGCGACGGCACCCAGACTACACCCCAACTGGGACACTCTGCCATGCCGAGACGACGCGCGCTCACTGAAGCGCAGATGAAAACCCTGCTTGCCCTGCCGTCGGACGAGGCTTGCCTGATCCGACACTGGACCCTGGACGGGGCCGATCGCGCCACAGTGGAGCGCCGCCGCGGCGGTCACAACCAGCTCGGCTACGCCCTGCAGCTTTGCACGTTCCGCTACCCCGGCCGGCTGCTTCGGCCCGGTGAGGCAATTGCCGACACCGCCCTGCGGTTCGTCGCCGACCAATTGCATGTGGTTATACGGATTTGTGTGCTAGGCTTTCGATGTGTCTGCCCGTTTGTGAGATTCACGCCTCCTGGAAGGCTGCTCATCGAGTGTTCTCCGCAGTTGAGCTGAGATGAATTGCTTTAAAAAGGGTGCGATAGGGTGGGCTCATCCCGAGCGGGTGCTCTCCAGTAGTGATGCCCAGGTTGATTCCCCAACTGGCCAGTTGCGGCTCCAGGTTGCCCATTTTCATATGGATCTCAGAGATCGAAATTGGTCGGCAGCATGACCACGTCGCGGATCGTCATGCCGCGAGGTCGGGTCAGCATGAACATCACGACCTCGGCCACTTCGCTGGCTTCGAGCAGGCTTCCCTCCTCCCGTGCCTGTTGCAGCTTCTCCGGTGGCCAGTCCGCGAGCAGCGCGGTGACCACCGGCCCGGGCGAGATCGAGCCGACGCGGATGCCGTGCTTGAACACCTGGCGCCGCACGGTCTGGACGAAACAGTTGATCGCCCACTTGGACGACGCATAGACCGGCTCCCAGGGCGTGGGGAAATGCGCGGCGAGCGAGCTCGTGACGATGATGTCGCCGGTGCGCCGCTCGATCATGTGCGGCAGCACGCTGTGAACGTTCTTCATCACCACGTTGACGTTCAGGTTCAGCATGCGGTCGATCGCCGCCGGGTCCGCGTCCACCAGGTCGCCGCCCACGTAGCTGCCGGCATTGGCGTGCAGGATGTCGAGCTGGCCGGCCAGCTCCAGAACCCGCGGCAACAGCGTCGTGCAGTCCTCGGGGTCGAGCAGGTCGATGCGCAGCGGGATCACCGCGTCGCCGAGCGTGTCGCGGAGCGCCTGCAGCCCGGCGTCGTCGCGGTCCACCGCCACCACGCGCCCACCGGCCGCCACCATCGCCTCGGTGCTCGCCAAACCGATGCCCGACGCCGCCCCGGTCACGACCCCGACCTTGCCGTCCAACGGTCCTGCCATCGCTGTCTCCTCCCTCGTTCGTTTTCCCGCCGCGACCCGGTCCTACCTGCCAAATGCGTATGCCTTGCTTCCTGTACATGGTTTTCACCAGCCGCAGGATCAGGTCGATTTCCGGTGAGCGGTCGCTGGCCCGCGAGCTCATGATGATCGGCGACGCCGCGCCGGGCTCATCGAGCGGCCGGTAGACCACGTTGTCGCGGCGCAGCCGCTCGACGGATGCGGGAACCACGCACACCCCGGTTTCCGCCGCCACGAGCCCCAGTGCCGTCTGCAGCTCGCGGACTTCATGCAGAACGGGTCTCAACCCACGCTCGCGGAACAGCGCCAAGACCTGATCGGCGAAGCTCGGGCGTGGTGCCTTCGGGTAGACGACCAGAGCACTCCCCGCCAGCTCCGCCAGTCGCACGCCGCCGGTGCGCGCGGCCAGCTCGTGCGTCAGCGGCAGGGCGGCGCTGAGCGCCTCGTAGCGGAGCACGGTCCGGTTGATCGCGGGGTCGTCGAATTCGATGCGGCCGAACCCCACGTCGATCCGCCCCTCCTTGAGGGCGGCGATCTGCTCCATCGTGGTCAGCTCCACCAGCGTGAGCTCGACGCCGGGCCGGGCGGCGCGATACAGGCGGACCACCTCCGGCAGGTAGCCGTACAGGGTCGAGGCGACGAACCCGATGCTGAAACGCAACTTCTCCGCGGCCAGCAGGCGGCGCATCATCGCCTTCATCTCGTCCATGCGGTCCAGGACCTGGATCGCCTGCTCGAACAGCAGCCGCCCCGCATCGGTCAGGACCAGCGGCCGCACGCTGCGGTCGAACAGCGTGACGCCGAACTCCGCTTCCAGCAGCTGGATCTGCCGGCTCAGCGGCGGCTGCGCGATGCGCAGGGTTTCCGCCGCCCGGGTGAAGTTCTGCGCTTGGGCGACCGCGACGAAGTAGCGGAGCTGCCGGGATTCCACACGATACCCCACGGGTATGAAAGGAACCTTTTTAGTGTTGGCAATCCGGGAGCGGAAGGCGTGATCTTCAGCCCTGCGAGGAACGACCGTAGCCGCAAAGGCAGGGAGACGAAGATGCTCGATACCGTCCACACCACCATCGACGCCACGATCGACGCCGCCCTGCAAGACGATGCGGCGCGCGGCATCTACCGCGTCGGGCGCTCGATCTTCACCGACCCGGCGCTGTTCGAGCTCGAGATGAAGCATATCTTCGAGGGCAATTGGATCTACATGGCCCACGAGAGCCAGATCCCGAACAACAACGACTATTTCACCACCCACATGGGCCGCCAACCCGTGTTCATCGCCCGCAACAAGCAGGGCGAGCTGAACGCCTTCATCAACGCCTGCAGCCATCGCGGCGCGATGCTGTGCCGGCACAAGCGCGACAACAAGGCCAACTTCACCTGCCCGTTCCACGGCTGGACGTTCAACAACTCCGGCAAGCTGCTGAAGGTGAAGGATGGCGGCGCCGACGCCGGCTACCCCGAGCAGTTCAACAAGGACGGCAGCCACGACCTGACGCGAGTCGCGCGGTTCGAGAACTACCGCGGCTTCCTGTTCGGCAGCCTCAACCCCGACGTGCTGCCGTTGCAGGAGCATCTGGGCGAGGCGGCCCGGATGATCGACATCATGGTGGACCAGTCGCCGGACGGCCTGGAGGTGCTGCGCGGCTCATCGAGCTACGTGTACGATGGCAACTGGAAGCTGCAGACCGAGAACGGCGCCGACGGCTACCATGTCAGCGCCGTCCACTGGAACTACGCCGCCACCACCAATCGCCGCAAGGAGCAGGAGCAGGTGGACAACGTCCGGGCGATGAGCGCGGGCGGCTGGGCCAAGCAGGGCGGCGGCTTCTACTCGTTCGAGCACGGCCATCTGCTGCTTTGGACCAATTGGGCCAACCCCGAGGACCGCCCGAACTGGAGCCGCCGGGAGGAGCTCGCGGCGCAGTTCGGCGAGGCGCCGGCCCAGTGGATGGTCGGGCGCAGCCGCAACCTCTGCCTGTATCCGAACGTGTACCTGATGGACCAGTTCAGCTCGCAGATCCGGACCTACCGGCCGATCAGCGTCGACAAGACGGAGGTGACGATCTACTGCATCGCGCCCCGCGGCGAGGCGCCCGAGCACCGCGCCCGCCGCATCCGCCAGTACCGAGGATTTCTTCAACGCGTCCGGCATGGCGACGCCGGACGACCTCGAGGAGTTCCGCGCCTGCCAGATGGCGATGATGGGCCAGGCTGCGAAGTGGAACGACATGTGTCGCGGCGCCAAGCACTGGATCGAGGGCCCGGACGAGGCCGCGGCGTCGATCGGGCTTAAGCCGCTGCTGAGCGGCCGCAAGACGGAAGACGAGGGGTTGTTCGTCGTCCAGCACAAATATTGGCAGGACTGCATGCGGCGCGCCGCGAACGGGGGGAACTGACCATGAGCGTCACCCTGGACATCCCCGCCATGGCCGCCGCGACCGGCCGCGCGCCCTTCACGCAAGCCGACGCCGAGCAGTTCCTATACCGCGAAGCCCGTTACCTCGACGACCGCAGCTGGGACGAATGGCTGGCGCTTTATGCGCCGGACGTCGAGTTCTGGATGCCGGCCTGGGACGACGACGACCGCCTGGTCGAGGATCCGCAGACCGAGATCTCGCTGATCTGGTACGGCCATAAGGGCGGGCTGGAAGACCGCGTGTTCCGCATCCGCACGGAGCGCAGCAGCGCCACCAGCCTGCCGGAGCCGCGCACCTCGCACAACATCGCCAATATCGAGATCGAGGACGACGCCGGGGGCCTGATCAAGCTGCGGTTCAACTGGGTGACCTACAGCTTCCGCTACAAGACCACGGACACCTATTTCGGCACGTCCTATTACACGATCGACAATACCGGCGCTTCGCCGCTGATCCGCCGCAAGAAAATCGTGCTGAAGAACGACTACATCCACCACGTCGTCGACATCTACCACATCTGAGGCGGAGCGCCGGATCATGACCCATCGCATCGCGCTCAACTTCGAGGACGGCGTGACCCGCTTTGTCGACTGCCGCGCGGGGGAGACCGTCGCCGACGCGTCGTACCGCGTCGGCATCAACATCCCGCTCGACTGCCGCGACGGCGCCTGCGGGACCTGCAAGTGCCGGGTCGAATCCGGCCGGTTCGACGCCGGCGACTACATCGAGGATGCGCTGACGGAGGAGGAGGCCGGGTCCGGCCTCGGCTTGGCCTGCCAGATGCGCCCGCACACCGATCTGGTGCTGTCGATTGCCGCCTCGTCGGAGGTTTGCAAGACCGGGGGCCAGAGCTTCGAGGCGCCGCTCCGCAGCGTGGACCGGCTGTCGGCGACCAGCATCGCCTTTACCGTGGACGCGCCGGCCGGGCTGGCCTTCCTGCCGGGCCAGTATGTCAACGTGCTGGTGCCCGGAACCGACCAGCGGCGCTCCTATTCCTTCAGCTCCGCGCCCGGCGACGCCGCGCTGTCGTTCCTGGTGCGCGACATTCCCCGCGGCGTCATGAGCACCTGGCTGCGCGAGGCCGCGGCCCCGGGCACGCCTTTGTCGCTGATCGGGCCCTCGGGCAGCTTCTACCTGCGCGACGTGGCGCGTCCGCTGCTGTTCCTGGCGGGCGGCACCGGGCTGGCGCCGTTCCTGTCCATGCTGGGCAAGCTCGCCGCCTCGGGCGCCGCGCATTCGGTGCATCTCGTCTACGGCGTAACCAATGACGCCGACCTCGTCGGGCTGGACCGGCTGGACGCCTACGCCGCCACCATCCCGGGTTTCACCTACGCCACCTGCGTCGCCGCGCCTGGCAGCAGCCACAAGCGAACCGGCTACGTGACCGCCCATGTCGAACCCGCGCATCTCAATGGCGGGGACGTGGACGTCTACCTGTGCGGCCCGCCGCCGATGGTGGATGCGGTCCGCACCTGGCTGGCGGATGGGGGCGTCACCCCGGCCAACTTCTATTATGAAAAATTCTCGCCGAGCGGCGCCGTCACCGTGACCGGCGAAACCCACCGGGCCGCCGCGTGAGCCAGCCCGCCACCCACTTCCCCGGCCGGTTCGCTGGAAAGGTGGCCGTCGTGACCGGCGCCGCGCAGGGCATCGGCGCCGACGTGGCCCGCCGCCTGGTGCAGGAAGGCGGCTCGGTGGCGCTGGTCGACCGCTCCGAGCTGGTGCACGAGGTGCAGCGCGAGGCCGGCCCGGCGTCCGTGGCGGTGACCGCCGATCTCGAGACGTTCGACGGCGCGGCGGGGGCCATCGGCGCGGCCATGGCGGCGTTCGGCCGCATCGACATCCTGATCAACAACGTCGGCGGCACCATCTGGGCCATGCCGTTCGCGGCCTATGCGCCGGCCCAGGTCGAGGCCGAGCTGCGGCGCTCGCTGTTCCCGACGCTGTGGTGCAGCCGCGCCGTGCTCCCGCCCATGCTGGAAGGCGGCGGCGGAGTGATCGTGAACGTCTCGTCGGTGGCCACGCGAGGCGTCAACCGCGCGCCCTACGCCGCGGCGAAGGGCGGGGTGAACGCGCTGACCGCCTGTCTCGCCATGGAATACGCGGCCCACGGCATCCGGGTCTGCGGCACCGCCCCGGGCGGCACCGACGCGCCGCCCCGGCGCATCCCGCGCAATGCCGCGCCCCGCACCCCGCAGGAAGACCGCTGGATGGACGAGGTGGTTCAGCAGACCACGCAATCCAGCCTCATGCGGCGCTACGGCACGACCGGGGAGCAGGCGGCGGCGATCCTGTTCCTCGCCTCCGATGACGCTTCCTACATCACCGGCGTCACCTTGCCGGTGGCGGGCGGGGACCTCGGTTAAGCACAACAGAGGCTCATCATAACAGGGAAGGAACCGACGATGACCGACAGCTTGCTGGGAACCAAAGAAGTGAATGACCTGCTGACACGGGTCAGCGGCCTGGACAATGCGACGGGGGATCTGCGCGTCAAGCGGATCATCCACCGCCTGATGTCGGACCTGTTCCGCACGATCGAGGATTTCGACGTGCAGCCGGACGAGTTCTGGTCGGCGATGGGCTACCTAACCCGGCTCGGCCAGGCCAACGAAACCGGCCTGCTGGCGCCCGGTCTTGGCATCGAGACGTTCCTCGACCTCAGGATGGACCAAGCGGAGCGGCAGGCCGGCATCGAGGGCGGCACGCCGCGCACGATCGAGGGCCCGCTGTATATCGCCGGCGCGCCGCTTTCGCAGCACGAGGCGCGGCTCGATGACGGCAGCGAGCAAGGCGAGGTGCTGTTCATGGACGGCCAGGTCCGCGACATGAACGGGCGCCCGGTGGCCGGCGCGGTGGTAGACGTGTGGCACGCCAACACGCTGGGCGGCTACTCGCATTTCGATCCTACGCAGCCGAAGTTCAACCTGCGCCGCCGCATCGAGACCGATGGCGAGGGCCGTTACCGGTTCCGCTCGCTGCTGCCGGCCGGCTATGGCTGCCCGCCCGACGGGGTCACGCAGGCGCTGCTGGACCAGCTCGGCCGCCATGGCAGACGGCCGGCGCACATCCATTTCTTCGTTTCAGCGCCCGGCTACCGCAAGCTGACGACGCAGATCAACATCGACGGCGACGCCTACCTGCACGACGACTTCGCCTTCGCGACGCGTGACGGGCTGATCCCGCCGGTGCGCCGGGTCGAGGATGCGGCCTCGGTGCACGCAAAGGGCCTGAACGCCCCCTACGCCGAGATCACCTTCGATTTCGTCCTCCACCCGGAAGCGGCCAACGCCCCGAGCACGGTCGTCACCCGCGAGCACGCGCCCGCTTGATCGCCGAGCCCGGCCGTCTCGCGGCGGCCGGGCTTCGTCGCCGCACAACGCCGCCCCCGCCGCCTTCCCGGAGCCTGACGATGCCCGACACCACCGTTCTCCTGCCTGCCGACCTCCGCGCCGACCTCGCCGTGCACGGCGTCAGCAGCACCATCGTGGACGTGCCGACGGTGCGCCGGCACAAGCTGTCGAACACCTCGGTGTCGGCGCAGAGCTACGTGATCGTCGAGCTGCGCCTGGCCAACGGCGTGGTGGGCATCGGCGAGGCCGCCACGCTCGGCGGGCCGCGCTGGAGCGAGGAAAGCGTGGAGGGCATCAAGGCCACCATCGACACCTATTTGGCCCCGGCCCTCATCGGCCACTCCGCCGGGCAGCTTGCCGCGGCCGGGTCGCGCATGGACGCCGCGGCCAAGCGCAACAACGCGGCCAAGGCGGCGGTGGAGACGGCGCTGTTCGACGCCGTGGGGCAGACCTTGGGCCTCCCGGCCGCCCAGCTTCTGGGCGGGGCCGTCCGCAGCCGCGTCCCGGTGCTGTGGACGCTCGCATCCGGCGATCCCGCGCAGGAGATCGACGAAGCCGAACGCAAGCTCGCCACCCGGCTGCACGACACGTTCAAGGTGAAGATCGGCGCCCAGGCCGCCGACGCCGACCTCGCCCGGCTGCGCCGCCTCGCCACCGCGCTGGAGGGACGCGCCCGCCTGATCGTCGATGCCAACCAGGCCTGGGACGAGGCGACGGCGAACCGCTGCATGCCCCGCCTTGCGGAGCTCGGCGTGGTGTTGGTGGAGCAGCCGCTGCCGGCTTGGGACCTGGCCGGCATGGCCCGGGTCCGGGCGCGCTCGACGGTGCCGCTGATGGCCGATGAGTGCGTGTTCTCCGCTCACGAGATGCTGGCCGTGACGCAGGCGGCCGCGGCGGACGTCGTCTCGCTCAAGCTCGTCAAGCATGGCGGGCTGCTCGGCCTGCACAAGGTCGCCGCCGTCGCCGAGGCGGCCGGGATGGGCCTGTATGGCGGGTGCCTGCTGGAAAGCTCGGTGGGCGCCGCGGCGCACCTGCACGCCTTTGCCGGACTGCGCACGCTCCAATGGGGCTGCGAGCATTTCGGGCCGCAGATCCTGGTCGAGGACCTGGTGACGGAGCCGCTGCGGTTCGAGGATTTCCACATCCACCTTCCCGCGGGGCCGGGCCTCGGCGTCCGCCTCGACCACGACAAGCTCCGCCACTTCGCGCGGGCGTAGGAGTTAGCCATGCTTTATCATGTCCGCATGGACGTGCGTGTGCCGCACGACATCGACACCGCCGAGTTCGATCGCCTGAAGGCGCTGGAGAAGGACCGCGCGCAGGCGCTCCAGCGCGAAGGCAAGTGGCGGCATTTGTGGCGCATCGCCGGGGCTTACGCGAATGTCAGCGTGTTCGACGTCGCCGACCACGATGAGCTGCACGCGATCCTGTCCACGCTGCCGCTGTTCCCCTTCATGGATATCGCCGTGACCCCGCTCGCCCGGCATCCCTCGGCGATCGGCTGACGCGCGCCCCTGATGCGCCCCACGACGCGCCCGGCCGGTAAAACGTCGTCGACCTCCGGCCGCGGGACCGCGAAGCCGCTTGTCCGTTGCGGTGGAGAACGCCATGCTTGGGGCGTGTTCTGCGTCACCGAAGCCGAAGCCGCGGCGATCCGCACCGTCTTTCTCGAACAAGGCGAGCTGACCGCCGCGATCGAGCTGCGCCGGCTGTTCCCCGGCATCACCGACAACGTCCAGGCCAGGATGCACGCCAGGACGATTGCCGGCTGGACGCCGCTGCTGCCGGGTCCGGCGGCCGCGACCGTGGTGTCGCTGCGCGCGCCTCGGCGGCAATAAGGGTCGTCACGATTTGCCGGCAGGCGGGCCCGCCGGTTGCCGGCTTGCCCGTTGACTGATTTTGGTTGGCCGGCCCGCCAGTGCCACTCCCGCCGCGGTCAGCGCCATTCCGACCAGGGCTAAGGGGCCCAGTCTCTCGCCGAATAGCGGCCATGCGATCAGGGCGGTGCAGGGCGGGACGAGAAAGAACAGGCTGGCAACCTGTGCCGCCGCGCCACGGCGGATCAGCACGTAGAGCAGCGACACCGCGCCGAGCGACAGCACCAACACCAGCCAAAGCAGGGCGAACACGAACCCGCCGGTCCAATCGACCCGGAAGCCCTCGAACAGTAGCGCCAGCGGGGCGGTGACCAAGCCGGCGGCGATGAATTGGACAACGCTGCCGGTGCGCAGGTCCATGCCGGCGCAGAACTGCTTCTGGTAGAGCGTGCCGAAGGTGATGCCGAGCAAGGCGCCGACGCAGGCGAGACCGCCCAAGGCGTCGCCGGGTCCCTGGCCGAGCTTGCGGGCGAGGACGAGCGCCATCCCGAGCAGCCCGAGGCCAAGGCCAGCCCATTGCCGCGGCGCCACCCGTTCACCGAGGAACACGCGGGCGAGCGCGGCGGTCAGCAGCGGCTGGAGGCCGACGATCAGCGCCGACACCCCAGCCTCGACCCCGAGCGAGAGGCCGAGGAAGACGCCGCCGAGGTAAACCCCATGCACGAGCAGCCCGGCCACCGCGTAGTGGCCGATCTCGGCCGGCCGGCGCGGCCAGGGCGCTCGCGTCGCCAGCGCGGCCAGCACCAGCAGTCCTGCGGCAAGCCCGTAGCGCAGCGCCAGGAAGGTGAGCGGCCCGGCGTGGGGCAAGCCGAACCGGGCGCCGATGAAGCCCGTGCTCCACAGCAGTACGAACAAAGCCGGGACCCCGGCCTGCTGCAGCACCCCGGCCTGCTGCAGCAATGGGACGGCAGGCCGAGGCCGAAGCACCGTCACGTTCGGGCCGCCGTGCCGCTTTTTATCCTCATCGACGATCCTTTCCAGAAGCGGGTCGGCCTACGGGTGCGGTCTACCTGCGGGTGCGGTCTACCTGCGGGTGCGGCCTCAACGAGGCTTAGACGAGGCGCGGGCCGCCGTCAGCGTGCCGCGTTCCGGCGCGCCCCGCCTTCGCCCCCCGGAACAAACCCGCAGGCGCCCGCCGCTTTGTGGTCGGATGACGTCCTGCACTGGCGCGCGCGCCGAAACCGCCGCCACCTTCGCCAAAGCCATCCAAGCGTTCGACCGCGCCAAGCCGGTCTGGATCCTGGGCCACAACGATGCCGACGGCTTGTCCGCCACCGCCTTGTTCGCACGCGCCTTCGGCCAAGCGGAATGGGCGGTGCGGACCCGCATCGTGGGCCGCGGCGAAAGCCCGTGGTCGGAGGCGATGCGAACGGAGTTGGCCGGCGAACCGGCCGGCGGGATCGTCATCACCGACCTGGGCGTGCGGGACGCGCTGCCGAAGCCCGGCGTGCCCACCGTGGTGGTGGACCACCACGTCCCCAGCGCGGCGCCGCCCGGCGCCACCGTGATCAGCGGCCACGGGCAGGACCCGATCCCGACCTCCTCCTTGCTGGCATTCTGGTGCGCGGAGGCATTGGCGGAGGCGGAGCCCTGGCTGTGGCTGGCGGCGGTGGGGCTGATCGGCGACATGGCCGAGAAGGCCGGGTTCCCCGAGATGGAGGCGGCCCGGCGGTTCGGCGTCACGGCGCTGCGGGAGGCCGCGGCGTTGGTGAACGCGCCGCGGCGCAGCGCATCCGGCGACGCCGCCCCGGCGCTGGCGTTGCTGATGCAGGCGGACGGGCCGAAGGACGTGCTGTCGGACCGGTGGCCGGAAGCGGCTGCCGTGCTGGCGGCGCGCGCGGAGGTGAAGCGGGAGCTGGACGCGGCACGCCGGGTCGGGCCGATGGTGCGAGGCGACGTGGCGCTGATCCGGTTTGCGTCGCCCACGCAGATCCATCCGCTGATCGCCCAGCAATGGCGGGGACGGCTGCGGGACAAGATCGTGATGGCGGCCAATACGGGATACCGGCCGGGCTGGGTGCACTTCGCCGTGCGGTCGGGCGCCGACCGCGACCTGGTGGGGTTCCTGGCCGAGCACCGGCCGCCGGGGGCGGACGAGATGTACGGGTCCGGCCACCGCCAGGCGACGGGCGGGGCGCTGCGACCGGCGGATTGGAACGCGTTCATCGCCGGGCTCGGGTTCGGCCCCGCGGCCGCGGTGCCGGCTGCGCCCGCTGCGGAGGCGCCCGCTTCGGAGGCCGCCGCATGAACGGGGCGCCGCTGCGGCTCGGCTTTCCCGTCAAGGTGATGGGCCGGACCGACCTCAAAAGCAACGACACACGGCGGTGGCAGCAGAACCCGCATCTGAAGACGTCGCTCGAGTACATCGACGGCATCCTCGATTACCTGGCCAAGCGGCGCATCACGATGTACCGCCTGTCGTCGGACCTGGCACCCTATGCGACGCACCCGGACATGCAGCAATTCCACGGCATGGTGGCCGAAAGCGACGCCGAGCTGCGGGCGGTCGGCAAGAAGGCGCGCGAGCTCGACATCCGGCTGTCGTTCCATCCCTCGCAATACGTGCTGCTCAACAGCCCCGACCCGGTGCTGACGCAAAAGAGTATCTGGGATTTGTCGTCCCAGGCGGAAATGCTGGACCGCATGGAGCTGGGGCCGGAGGCCGTGATGGTGACGCATGTCGGCGGCGCCTACGGCGACGTCGAAGCGTCGCGCGCCCGCTGGGCCGAGACCTGGCCGACGCTGCCGGAGCACGTGCAGCGGCGCCTGGTGCTGGAGCACGACGACATCCGCTTTTCGGCGGCCGACGTGCTGTGGGTGCACGAACGGACGGGCGTGCGGCTGATCTTCGACTACCAGCACCATTGGTGCCTGAACCCGCAGCATCTGGACACGATCGACGTGCTGCGCCGGATCCTGGCGACCTGGCCGGACGGGGTGCGGCCGAAGATCCACTTCTCGTCGCCGCGCACGGAGCTGCGGGAGATGGTGAAGGTCGACCGCAAGACCAAGAAGAAGGTAAAGACGCTGCGGCCGCCGATCTGGACCGGGCATGCCGACTTCACCAACCCGTTCGAGTTCGCGCGGTTCATGCGGGACGCGGCCGGGCTGGAGTTCGACATTATGCTGGAAGGCAAGTCGAAGGATCTGTCGCTGCTGAAGCTGCGGCCGGACCTGCTGCGCTACGCGCCGGACGTGGCGGCCCGGTTCGGCGTGGTTCCGGACCAGGCCGCCGCGCTGGAGGCGGAGGAAGCGACGTTGGAAACGGACCACGACCCGGCAAAGGACCCGGATGTGGACGAAGGCGGCTAATGGTCCGATCCTGGGCTGCCGCAATTGGAGGACATTGTATGAGCACCGAACGCGCTGTTCTGGCCGGAGGCTGTTTCTGGGGCGTGCAGGACCTGATCCGCAAGCAGCCCGGCGTCGTCTCGACCCGTGTCGGCTATTCAGGCGGCGAGGTCCCGAACGCCACCTACCGCAACCACGGCAACCACGCCGAGGCCATCGAGATCATCTTCGACCCCACCCGGACCAGCTTCCGTACCCTGCTGGAGTTCTTCTTCCAGATCCACGACCCCACCACGCGCAACCGCCAAGGCAACGACGTCGGCGCGAGCTACCGCTCGGCGATCTTCTATACGAGCCCCGAGCAGAAGGCCGTCGCGCAGGACACCATCGCCGACGTGGAGGCCTCCGGCCTGTGGCCGGGCAAGGTCGTGACGGAGGTCGCGCCGGTTGGCGATTTCTGGGAAGCGGAACCCGAGCACCAGGATTACCTGGAGCGGATCCCGAACGGCTACACCTGCCATTTCGTGCGCCCCGGCTGGAAGCTTCCCCGCCGAGCCAATGCGGCCTGAGGACCGAGCCAGAACGCCCGAAACGCATCCAGGCGCGCCGTTGCCGCGGCTTGTGGCGCCGGGCCGGGCCTTGGCCGGGAGGACCTGACCATGGCCCGCGGCGCGGCCGCCGCGGCGCTGCTTTTGCTGCTGACCTGCACGGCGTCCGCGTTGCCGCCGCCGCCCAAGCTGATGGGGGCCGGCACCGAGGCCCGGCAGTGGCTGCCCAAACGCGCCCCGGTGGAGAATCCGTCGCTCCGCTTTCCGGTCGTGATCCAGGGCGGCATCACCGTCACCACCCGTGACGGCATCCCGCTGGACGCGCGGCTGTTCCGGCCGACGCTCCCCGCCGGCGCCGCGCCGACGCCCTGCGTGCTGATGGCGGACGGCTACGGCCACGCGTCCGACACCGGCATCGGCACCGACCGGGTGCTGAAGGACATCGCGTCGCGCGGCTACGCCGTGCTGCACCTCAGCCTGCGCGGCTCCGGCAAGTCGGGCGGCACGGCCACGCTCTACAACCGGTACGGCCAGGACGGCTACGACGCCGTCGAGTGGATGGCCAAGCAGGCGTGGTGCAACGGCCGCGTCGGCATGGTCGGGTGGTCGTTGCTCGGCATCGCGCAATGGCTGACCGCCAAGGAGGCGCCGCCGAGCCTGCAGGCGATCGTGCCGCAAGTCGCCTGCGGCGATTGCTACGGGATGGTCTGGTATCCCGCCGGCATGACGCCCGGGCCGGGCCGCGAGGCGCGCAAGCTGCTGCCGGACGCGAAAACCGAGTATGCGGCGGCGATCCGGCACCGCGACCTCGACGGCTGGTGGCGGGAGCGGCTGACCTTGGCGCCCGACGTGGCGGCGATTGCCGGGCGCGGGGTGGCGGCGTTCGTTGCCGGCGGGCTCGACGACTACATCTCGCCCGCCAACCTGCGCGCCTACGAGCAGTTCACCTCCGGCCGCAAGCGGCTGCTGTTCGCGCCGCACGCGCATGGCTGGCAGATCGACGTCCTGGGAGAGCTGCAGGTGCAGTGGCTCGACCACTGGTTGAAAGACGCCGACAACGGAATCGAGCTTCGGGACGCCGACAACGGTGTCGGGCTTAAGAACGCCGACAACGGCGTCGGGCAAGCGTCCAAGGTGATCCTGTTCATCAAGGGGATCGACCGCTGGCGCACCGAGGCGGATTGGCCGATCCCGGACGCGCGGATGGCGACGCTGTTCCTGCAGGCCGGGCCCAGCCAAACGATCGGCAGCCTGAACGACGGCGCCATGACGGCGCAACCGGCCGCGGGACCGCCGGCCACCCTGCCCTACGTGCCGGGCGCGGGCCCAGCGCTGCCGGTGCTGCTGAGCGCCACGCTCGGCCGCCCCTACGGCGACCAGCGCGAAGCGGAGGAACGCGTGCTGACCTGGACCACGGCGCCGCTGCCGGTGGCGACCGAGGTGACGGGTTATCCGCACGTGTCGCTCTGGGCCGCATCCACCACGACAGACGGCGACATGGTGTTCAGCCTGAACGACGTGGCGCCGGACGGAAAATCGACGCAGGTGGTGCAGGGCTATCTCAACGTGCCGCATCAGGCATCGCTGTCGGACCCGGCGCCGCTGGTGCCGGGCGAGGCGCGCCGGGTCGAGCTCGACCTGCTGCCGACCGCCTACGTTTTCCAGCCCGGGCATCGGCTGCGGCTGGCCCTGGCCGGCGCCGCCAGCGCGGCACCCGGGCTGCCGTTTCCGCAAGGGCCGGGCCCGAACCCGGCCGCCTTCACCTGGACGGTGCTGCAGGATGCCGACCACCCGGCGACCCTGGCTTTGCCGATCGTCGGCACCGCCGGCGACCAGCTTTCGCGCCTCACGGTGGCGCAGCAATAGCTACGGTCTGGCGTGCTCCGCCGTGTCGGCGGCTGCTTGTTCCATCGTGTGGCCCAATGAGAGCCCCGCCTCGATGTCGCTGCGGAAATGGATCCCGGCCCACAGGCGCGACCAGGCCCCTTCCTCCACACGGTCGCCGGCGGCATGCAGTTCGGACGGGCGGCCACGGTGCCGGACCGGGATTTCAGCGAGCGCTTGCTCGACGAGGTCGCCGACTACCATGCCGTGTATGCGCGGGAAACGGAGCATCAGGTCGAGGTGCCGGCCGACCGCCAGGCGCACATCGAAGGCTGGTTCGGCGCCATCCTGCATCGGCCGTTCCATGTCCCGGACCTGTCCAAGCGGGGGCTGGTGTTCGCCGGCGGCTGACTGCTGGTGGTCGACGGCGTGCCGGTCACGCAGCTGATCTATCGCTGGCCTGGCCGTCCCCACGAACCGCTCGGGTTGTGCATCTCGTTTGGCTCCCCGGTCGACCTTGCCGCCAAGACGGACGCCCGCGAGGGGCTGCAGCAGGTGCTTTGGCGGCGCAAGGGCTACACCTACGTCCTGGTCGGGTGGACCAGTCAGAACTTCCTGTCGGCCGTCGAGGGGGAACTCGCCCCAGCCATGGACCCGGCAACCTGAACGCCGGCTGCTGCCAAGAAACCGCGTAATTCAGAATAGATTGGCGCCATGACGTGTTGTCGATGTGGAGGGTGAAATCAATCTCTTCCACAGACGGGCCGGCCACAAGATCGTCCGATAAAGGACGCACGTTCATGCGCAGGATCATCGTGACATTCTTCCTCGTGGCCTTCACCTTGGCGGCGGTTGCTCCGATGGGACCGGCCTTTGCTCGTGATGGTGCCGACGATCCGGTCGGTCACGACGCCGGCGACAACCACGGCGGCCGCTGACCTGACCAACAGGCATACCGGGGCCCGTCGCCCCCGGTATGCCGCGAGCCCCTCCGCAGCTTGCTGCCGCGCCCCGCCCGGCGTACGAGCTTTGGGTGGGTGCGCGAAAGTTGGTCGTTTCGGCAATCGCTGCTTTAAGGATCTCTGACGCACGATGCAGATCGTGCACGGGGGTCCATTCGATGATCAGCCGAGCCACGCTGCTGTTCTGCTTGCTGGTCTTGCCGCTGGCCGCCGAGGCTGCGACCGACGCCGCCGCGAACCGCGCCGCCGGCAACCGCCGCGATCCCTGCAGCTTGCTCACCGCCGCCGAGGTCGAGGCGGTGCTCGGTCCGCTCGCCGGGCCGCCCTTTCAGGCGGTGGGCGCCAGGCCCCGGCCGAGCAAGGAGGAATGCCGCTACGAGACGGCGGGCTTTCGCGCCATCAGCGTCAAGGTGCTCTGGACCGGCGGCGCGCAGATGATAGGCATGATGGGGGCAATGCAGGATGTGGTGAAGAAGGCGGGCCTGGCCGAACTCAAGCTGACGGACGGCTCGACGGTCGCCGGGGCGTGGGACAAGGCCCGCGTGAGCCAATGCTGCGAGTTCAACGCGCTGCACGGCGACCAGCTCGTGACCGTCAACGTTGCCGGCTCGCACGCCACGTTGCAGCAGGCCGCCCGCCTGGCCGACGCGGCCGTCAAGCGCCTCGACGGGCCGCTCGCGGTCGCCGGCGAGGATGGCATCAAGGCGGCCCAGGACCGCTTCCTGTTGCGGCCGAAGCGGCGCAGCGTCTGTGACCTGCTGACGCGGGCGGACGCCGAGGCGATCACCCGGGTCGCCTTGAGCGCGCCGCCGAAAGGCAACGAAGAAAGCTGCTCCTATACCTGGCCGCTCGACGCCGCCTCGTCGAGCTACACGATCAAGCTCGAGGTGACTTGGTTGGACGGCTTCGAGGCGATGCGCACGACCCAATCCATCGTCGGCAACACGTCGGCCACCATCGGCCTGGGCAAGCCGTCGGGCGGCAAGCCGGACGCCGGGCCATGGGACGAGTTCGCGCAGTCGATCATCGGCGTCATGGCCGCCAAGGACGATGTGCTGGTTTCCGTCGAGAGCGGGCCGTTCAAGGCCGACACCTCACGCAGCTTCGTCAGCAAGGCGATCGAGAACCTGGCCCGGTGATCGACCGAGCAGGCGCGAGCTGCTCGGAGTAGCGGGCGTCATTCCAATCGCCGCCGACGCAAATTGAGCCCGGGCCACTCTCGCAACCGTTGTCGCAACATCACGCCGCCGTCATGGCAAGCTTGTGTATCGATGGACGGAACACGGGAGAACGATGATGGTCAAGCAGGCGGGTCCGACGATCACCCGCCGCCGGTTGGTCGGCGGCAGTTCCGTTGTCCTGGCCGGCGGCCGCCTGTTCACGCCCGCCATCAGCCGGGCCGCGGACCGTCCGCTCATCACGCATGGCTTGCAGTCCGGCGACGTCAGCGCCGATAGCGGCATGGTATGGGCCCGCGTCAGCCGGCCGTCGCGGGTGCGGGTCGAGTTCGCGACGACCGACAGCTTCAAGGACGTGCTCGGGAGCGTGTTCGCCGACGCATTGCCGGAGAGCGACCTGACGGCGAAGATGGGGATGCAGGGGCTGCCGCCGGGTCAGGACGTCTTCTACCGCGTCATTCCGCAGGACCTGGCCGAGCCGACGGTGCGCGGCGAAGCTGCCGTCGGGCATTTCCGCACCGCGCCGGCAGACAACCGCTCGGTCTCGTTCGTGTGGTCCGGCGACACCGCGGGCCAGGGCTGGGGCATCAACGAGGATTGGGGCGGCATGAGGGCCTATGCCACGATGCTGCGGCACGAGCCCGACTTCTTCATCCATTCCGGCGACACCGTCTATGCCGACGGGCCGATGCAGGCCGAGGTGAAGCTGAAGGACGGGACGATGTGGAAGAACCTCGTGACGGAGGAGAAGTCCAAGCCGGCCGAGACGCTGACCGAGTATCGCGGGCAATGGAAGTACAACCTGCTCGACCGCAACGTCCGCGACTTCAACGCCCAGGTGCCGATGTTCGTCCAGTTCGACGATCACGAGGTCACCAATAACTGGTGGCCGGAGGAGCCGCTGACCCGGGCGGAGCACCTGGCCAAGAAATACGCCGAAAAGAACGTGCTGCCGATGGTGGCGCGCGCACACCGGGCGTTTCACGAGTACAACCCGATCACCCCCAACCCGTTCGAGCCCGGTCGGGTGTACCGCAAGATCGGCTACGGCCCGCTGGTCGACGTGTTCATGCTCGACATGCGAAGCTACCGCGGGCCGAACGGCGACAACCGCCAGTCGAGCTACGGTCCCGACGCCTACTTCCTCGGGCCGCAGCAGATCGCCTGGCTGAAGCGGGAGCTGAAGGCGTCGAAGGCGACCTGGAAGATCATCGCCGCCGACATGCCGATCAGCATCTATGTCGTCTACGACGCGGCCCGCAAGTTCGGCACGGAAGCGATCAGCCAGCTCGACAACGGCCCGCCGCTCGGGCGCGAGCTCGAGATCGCCGACCTGCTCGGCTTCATCAAGCGCGAGCAGGTGCGCAACACCGTCTGGCTGACGGCCGACGTGCACTACACGGCCGCGCACTGGTACGATCCGTCGCAAGCGAAGTTCCAGGATTTCGAGCCGTTCTGGGAATTCGTGTCCGGACCCATCCACTCCGGCACGTTCGGCCCCGGCGAACTCGACGGGACGTTCGGCCCGCAGCTGCGCTTCGTGAAGGCGCCGACCGCCGAGCAGGGGCAGAACCTGCCGCCATCGGCCGGGCTGCAGTTCTTCGGCCACGTGCGAGTGGACGGCACGACGCGGCAGCTGACGGTCACGCTGCGTGATGTGGCCGATACGGCGCTCTGGGCGACGACGATCGATCCGGCAGGGGTATAGTTGCCGGATCTGATTCCAACGAATCCAGCATCAAAGCCGGCTCCGGCGCCGGTCAGGTGACGGCGGTTCCGGCGGCGTCGAACCGCCGGTAGACGCACGCATGGCGCTGCCGAGCGCAGCCCAGGTCAGCACCCGGCGACCGGCGGCGGACTATTCTCCTAGTCAAGCAGAGCATGATCGAGCGGATCATGCTCTGCCATGCCCATGCTTGCTCACGGCGTGCTCCCACGGCCATGAAGCGCGTGTTCTCGGCTTGCCCGGGCAGGTTCGGACCGTCGCGGCGTATAAGTAGGAAATCAGTCCGGAAAGCCACTCGCCATTGACGTCACGGTTTAAGACCCGACACTTCGTTCAACCGCAAAACCTGTGTTCAAGCGGGCAATCACGCCCGCAAGCTCAGGCAGATGACCGCACCCAACCGACCTTGTATGGTCCTGAGTAGCTCTGAAAGGTGAGTCTTTCCCGTGGCCGACCCGTCTCCGCCGTCCGCCTCCTCGCGCGTCTCCATCGGCATACCAGGGCTGGACAATATTCTCGGTGGCGGGCTGACCCGCGACCGGGTTTACCTGGTCGAGGGCCATCCAGGCACCGGCAAGACTACGCTGTCCCTGCAGTTCCTGCTGGAAGGCGCCCGCCGGGGCGAGCCGGGCCTTTACATCACCCTATCCGAAACGGAAGAGGAGCTGCGCGCCGTCGCCGCAACGCATGACTGGTCGCTGGACGGGCTTTCGCTCTACGAGCTCGTCAATGATTTCGGCATGGACCCGGACAGCGAGCAATCCGTGCTGCATCCTTCGGAAGTCGAGCTGGGCGAGACCACGCGCGACGTGATGCGCCGGGTGGAGGAGCTGCGGCCGCGCCGGGTCGTGTTCGACAGCCTGTCGGAGATGCGCCTGCTCGCGCAGAGCCCGCTGCGCTACCGTCGGCAGATCCTGGCGCTGAAGCAGTTCTTCTCGACCCGGGAATGCACGGTGCTGATGCTCGACGACCGGACGTCGGATGCGCACGACCTGCAGCTGCACAGCATCGCGCACGGCGTGATCACGCTGGAGCAGATCCCGCGTGAGTTCGGATCGGAACGGCGCCGACTGCGGGTGATCAAGATGCGCGGCATCAAGTTCCGCGGCGGCTACCATGACGTCACGCTCGATACCGGCGGGCTCACCGTCTACCCCCAACTCGTGGCGGCCGAACACCATAGCGGGTTCGAGACGACGTTTTCGTCCACCGGCAATGACGGGCTGGACGCGCTACTCGGCGGCGGGCTGACGTCCGGCACCAGTATCTTGCTCATGGGGCCATCCGGCGTCGGCAAGACCACGACGTCGATCAGCTGCGTCCTGGCCGCGCTGCAGCGGGGCGAGAAGGCGACCTACTACCTGTTCGACGAGGGCATCGGCACCTTGCTGGCGCGCAGCTTGGCGCTCGGCCTCGATGTGCAGGGTTACCTGGACAGCGGCCAGCTGAAGCTGAAGCAGATCGATCCGGCCGCCGTGTCGCCGGGCGAATTCTCCAGCTTGATCCGGATGGCCGTGGAGGAGGATGGCGCGACCACGCTCGTGATCGACAGCCTCAACGCCTACATGCAGTCCATGCCCGGCGAGCAGTTCCTGCTGCTGCAGCTGCATGAGGTGCTCACCTATCTCGGCCAGCGAGGCGTCAAAAGCATCCTTGTGCTCGGTCAGCACGGTATCGTCGGCGAGGTCCGCTCCGACATCGACCTGAGCTACCTGAGCAATTCGATCATGCTGTTTCGCTTCTTCGAAGCGCACGGCATGATCCGTACGGCGGTCTCCGTCCTGAAAAGCCGCAGCAGCGCGCATGAACGGACGATCCGGGAGCTGCGGCTGGGCCGTGGCGGCCTCCGCGTCGGCGACCCACTGACCGATTTCGAGGGTGTGATGGGGGGTGTCCCCAGCTATCGCGGCCGCATGGAGATGTTGTCCGGCAAATCCAGAATCGCCCGGCTGAACGCGGCCAAAATGATGGAATCCGTCCTGATCCTGGCGCCCAAGGGACGTGACGCCTCGATCATCGAGCAGGTGCTGCAGCGCGGGCGCGTAAGCTGCCTGGTCTGCGCCGGCCTTGCTGAGCTCGATGCGCGGCTGGCCAGCGATGCAGGCACCATCCTCGTCACCGAGGAAGCGCTCGCCGGCCCCGAGCTGCCGGCGCTTTTCGCGCGCATCGAGGATCAGCCGCCTTGGTCGGACATCCCGGTGATCGTCCTCGCAACCAAGCAGATCGGCCGGCGGTCGGCGGTCGCCGCGGACACGCTGGACCGCCTGGGCAACGTCATCATCCTCGAACGCCCGATCAACGCGGAAACCCTGCTGAGCAGCGTCACATCCGCGCTGCGCGGCCGGCGCCGCCAATACCAGGCCCGCGCCCACCTGGAGGAACGGCGGGATAACGAGCTCCTGCTGCAGAAGCTGAACGAAACGCTGGAAAAACGCGTGCAGGAAAGGGCGCGCGAGTTGGCGCGGGCGCGCGACAGCCTGGATTTCGCACTGGAAGCGGCCGGCATGGGATCGTGGGAGCTCGATCTGTCCAGTCGCCTCATGCGCCGCACGCCCGGCCACGACCGGATCTTCGGCTATGCCGATCCGCTGCCGTCCTGGACCGCCGACATGTTTCTGAACCACGTGATCGAAGAAGACCGCGCCCTCGCCCAGGCCGCGTTCCGGAAAATGGACGCCAGCGGCACGCTCGATCTGGAATGCAAGATCCGCCGTGCCGATGGCGAGCTGCGGTGGATTTCCAAGCGCGGAAAGCTCACCGAAGCGGAACCTAATGCCTCGCCGCGCCTGGCCGGCGTGATCATGGACACCACCGAGCGCCGCTTCACCGAGGAAGCGCTGCGCCAATCGCAGAAGATGCAGGCGGTCGGCCAGCTGACCGGCGGCTTGGCGCATGACTTCAACAACCTGCTGACGGGGATCACCGGCAGCCTCGAGTTGCTCGGGATGCGGGCCGCGCAAGGCCGCACCGGCGACTTCGCCCGCTACATCGACGCGGCGCAGGGTGCGGCCAAGCGCGCGGCGGCGCTGACGCATCGGTTGCTGGCGTTCTCGCGCCAGCAGACGCTGGTGGCCAAGCCAACCGACATCAACCGGCTGGTGGCCGAGATGGAGGAATTGGTGCGCCGCACGATGGGCACGGCGATGAGCGTAGACGTGGTTTCCCAACCCGATCTGTGGACGACCCTCATCGATTCGGGACAACTCGAGAACGCGTTGCTCAACCTTTGCATCAACGCCCGCGACGCGATGCCGCAAGGCGGCAAGCTGACCATCGAGACCGCCAACCTTTCAATTGACGCGCGCGCCGCGCAGCAGCGCGACATGAACCCCGGCGAGTACGCGACCCTGAGCGTCCGCGACACCGGCATCGGCATGGAGCCGGAGGTCATCCGCCGCGCCTTCGATCCGTTCTTCACCACCAAGCCGATCGGCTCGGGCACCGGGCTGGGCTTGTCCATGATCTACGGCTTCGTGCGTCAGTCCGGCGGCCAAGCGCGGATCTATTCCGAGCCCGGCCAGGGCACCACGGTGTGCCTCTATCTGCCGCGCCATCTGGGCCCGGCCGATACCCAGGACGACGCCACCCCAGCCGCGGGCGTGCCGCGGGCCAAGGCAGGCGAGACTGTCCTGGTTGTGGACGACGAGTTGACGGTGCGCATGCTGGTGACCGAGGTGCTGGGCGATCTGGGCTACGCCGCTATCGAAGCCGCCGACGGTTTCACCGGCATCGACATCCTGCGCTCGGACCGGCGCATCGACCTGCTGATCACCGACGTCGGCCTGCCCGCCGGCTTGAACGGCCGCCAGGTCGCCGATGCCGGCCGCGCCGTCCGCCCTGAGCTGAAGGTGATTTTCATCACCGGGTTTGCCGAACACACGGTCTTCCGCAACGGCCAACCGGACCCCGGCATGCACATCCTGACCAAGCCGTTCGCGATGGATACATTGGCCACTCGCATTCGCGAAGTCATCACGGGCAAGTCAGTGCGTTCTTGAGGCTGCCGCTTCTGCGGCGGGATAATAGCAAAGGGGAGTGGAACGCTGGACACTCGTGCATCCTGGGCGCGGCTCGGGCTGCTGCTGCTCGTGAGTTCGATCGGCGGCGTCGGCTTGTGGTCCATCGTGGTCACGCTGCCGGCCGTGCAGGCGGAGTTCGGCGCGCAACGGGCCGGGGCCGCCCTGCCCTACACGCTGACGATGCTGGGCTTTGCCGCCGGCAATGTCGTAATGGGCCGCGCCACCGACCGCTTCGGCATCGCGCCGGTCGCTGCCGTGGCCGGCACCATGCTCGCGGCCGGCTACGCGCTGGCCAGCCGCACCGGCGACCTGTTCACCTATGCGCTGATCCATGGCGTGCTGATCGGCATGCTCGGCTCGGGGGCGCTGTTCGGGCCGGTCATGGCCGACGCCTCGCTGTGGTTCCGGCGCCGGCGCGGCCTCGCCGTGTCGATCGCGGCGGCGGGCAACTACCTGGCCGGCGCGATCTGGCCGCCGATCGTTGCCGCGGCCACGCAGTCGGTCGGGTGGCGGTCGACCGAGCTCGGCATCGCTGCCGTCATGCTGCTCACAATCCCGCCCCTCGCCTGGCTGTTGCGCGCCGCCCCGCCGGATCAGTCGGCCGCCGCCGCCGGCATCGCCGCGACGGCAACCTCGCGGGCGCGGCTAGGGCTTGCGCCTGGCACGCTGCTGGCGCTGCTGGTGGCTGCCGGCTTGAGCTGCTGCGTGGCGATGTCGATGCCGCAGGTGCACATCGTCGCCTATTGCGGCGACCTCGGCTACGGCCCGGCGCGCGGCGCCGAGATGCTGTCGCTGATGCTGGGGCTCGGCATCGTCAGCCGCATCGGTTCCGGCTGGATCGCCGACCGCCTCGGCGGCCTGCCGACTTTGCTCGCCGGCTCCCTGCTGCAGATGGCGTCGCTGTCGCTGTTCCTGTTCTTCAACTCGCTGACGTCGCTATACGTGATCTCCGGCCTGTTCGGGCTGTTCCAGGGCGGCATCGTGCCGAGCTACGCGATCATCGTGCGCGAGTATTTCCCGGCGCAGGGCGCCGGCCTGAAGGTCGGGATGGTGCTGGCGGCGACCATCGTCGGCATGGCGCTGGGCGGCTGGATGACCGGGGCCATCTTCGACCAGGTTGGCTCCTACCGGCTGGCCTTCGCCAACGGTATCGCCTGGAACGCGCTCAACGGCGCTGTCGCCGTGACGCTGTGGTGGCGAGCCTACGTCCGGCGGCGCGGGACGGATAGGCGCAACCCGCTCGCCGAGCGCGCGGCCTGATGACCGGACGTCTCTGATGTCCCGGATCTGAAGTCCGTCGGGCTTCAGATCCATCGCGGGACATTAGTAGGAGTTGGTGACGCTCCTGGGCGTTGCCGGCGCTGTGGCGGTGCCTGTTCCGACGAGAGGCTGCTTCTGCGAGGTCACCGGGGCGGGGCCGGAAGGCGGGCTCACGCGGGAGTTGATCGAGCCGATCGACGAGGTGAACGGTGCGTTCACCTGTGAACCGAGCGGCAAGCTGTTCGGTGATTGCGGCTGCTGATTGGGAGGGCCGCCGCCCATCGTTTGCGCCAGCGAGACCGGAGGTTCATGGGACAGGCCTGCGCATCCTGTCACGACGAGCAAGCTCAGTAGGGTCACTTTTCTAACCACCGCCGTTTCTCCTCAATGCTCACCAGCGCCCCGTAAGCCAAGCAGGTCGATGCAGCTTTCTCGTCAAGCGCTGGCCTTGTCTTTTACGGGTTGCCGCACGAATGGTTCGCCAGTTCCCGCAGGAGATCGCCGCGCGTGCCGTGGCGGCCGTGGCCGTTGGCGTAATTGTGTCCGTCGGTCTTGCGCCGCGTGCTATCGAGGCGAAAACGGAGGCGCAGCATGGCGCGGCAGATCGGCATCCTGGTGTTCCCGAACGTCCAGCAACTCGACCTGACCGGCCCCTACGAGGTGTTCGCCTCGCTGCCGGACACGCAGGTGCACCTGGTTTGGAAAAGCCGTGACCCCGTTGCCTCGGCAACCAGGCTCGTGCTGCAGCCGACCATGACCTTTGCCGACTGCCCGCAGCTTGACGTGCTGTGCGTGCCCGGCGGCGCCGGCATCAATCCGCTGCTGCAGGACGAGGACACGCTCGCCTTCCTGCGCCGCCAAGCGCTCGGCGCCACCTACGTGACATCGTCTGCACTGGGGCGTTGGTGCTGGGGCGGCCGGGCTGCTGCGTGGCAAGCGGGCCACGACGCATTGGGCGGCGCACGACCTGCTCGCCCGCTTCGGCGCCATCCCGACCCAGGCTCGCGTGGTGCGCGACGGCAACGTCCTGAGCGGCGGCGGCGTCACGGCCGGGATCGACTTCGCCCTGGTCCTGGCTGCCGAGCTGGAGGGCGAGGCGGCAGCGCAAGGGGTGCAGCTGTTCCTTGAATACGCGCCCGAGCCGCCGTTCGACGCGGGCCGGCCGGAGACCGCGCCGCCTGCCGTGCTCGAAGCGGCGCGGCAGAAGCTCGCGGCGTCGCGGGCCGAGCGGGACCGGCTGATCCGGAGCCAATCAACTCCGGAGTAGTGCTTGGCGCGTTTTGCCTGGCGTTGGGCTACCTGCCGCTGTTGCTGTACGCGTTGGTGCGGGAGCTGTTCCGGTTCACCGCCGGATGACGCCGGGCGCGTGGGCGTCCCCGTGGTCGGATCCCCCGGTCGACCCGCCGGCCGATTTCTTGGCGGCCGCCGTCAGCCAGCCAATGCGCAGAGGATCGCCGCACAGATCACGGCAAGCGCGGCAGTATGGGAGGTGACAAGGCCGCTGCCGCCGGGGTGGTCGTGGCGCGCCTCGTGCTCCGCCGGCGCCCAGGCATCGTTCGGCTGGATCCAGGCCCAGCACACCCCGTCGCGGCAGCCGGTCGAGAAATTGTAGTCGGGCGGCAGGAGCGTCAGCGCGGCGTCGAGGTCAGTCGACCAGCGCGCGCCCCCCACGATGCGATCGCTCGCACGGGCGGCGTCGCCAAGGTCGGACGCGGAAGCGCATCGCAAGACTTCGGTGATCAGCGCGTCGAGTTTTGACCGAGCCGCAACGCGTGGCCTGGATGCGTTCCACGCTGAGGCGGAGCGCGGCAATGCCGTCGGATGTCAGGGACGAGGTGGGCGCGCGGGTCGCGGGCAGATCCCGCTGCGCACTCAATTAGATGCAAAAAACTACTAGATTCAAAAAACTACGATAAGCTTAACGGCCGCTGCGTTCGCAGCGGATCGGCCCAGGATCGGCAAGCGACCCAGCCATGATCTGCTGCCGTGGCTAAGCCGCCTTGTGCGCGCGTCCGCGTTGCCTTCAACCGCGGCAGATGCCAAGTGCGGAAATCATTTAGGATGCCCGCCCGCCATGCCCGGTCACGCCCGCCCTTATCCCGCTGCCGAGCAGCCACCGAACTTCCCGGCCATCGAGGAGGCCGTGCTGGAGCGGTGGCAGCGTGAGAGCACGTTCCAGCAGTCGCTCGCGCTGCGGCCGCTCCAGGCGCCGGACGGGTCCAGCAACGAGTTCGTGTTCTACGACGGGCCGCCGTTCGCAAACGGCCTGCCGCATTACGGGCACCTGGCGACGTCGTTCGTGAAGGACATCATCCCGCGTTACCAGACGATGCGCGGCCGCCATGTGGACCGCCGGTTCGGCTGGGACTGCCACGGCCTGCCGGCGGAGCTCGAGGTCGAGAAGCAGCTGCAGATCTTCGGCCGCACCGCGATCCTCGAATACGGCATCGAGCGGTTCAACGCCCGCTGCGCCGCCAGCGTGCAGGCCTATACGCACGAGTGGGAGGGGTACGTGACCCGCGGCGCCCGCTGGGTCGACTTCGACCGCGCCTACCGCACCATGGACCGCCCCTTCATGGAAAGCGTGATCTGGGCGTTCAAGACGCTGTGGGAGAAGGGCCTGATCTACAGCGGCTACCGGGTGGTGCCGTATTCCTGGGCGGTGCAGAGCCCGCTATCGAACTTCGAGACCCGGCTGGACAACTCCTACCGCGAGCGGGCCGACCCGGCGCTCACCGTTGGCCTCACACTCAGGCCGCAGGACGGCGACCCGGGCCGCTTTGAAAATACTGATCTGGACCACGACGCCCTGGACCCTGCCGAGCAACCTCGCCGTCGCGGTCGGCCCCGACATCGAATACGCCATCGTGCGCAGCGAGCGGTTCGGCCACGTGATCCTGGCCCGGAACGCGGTCGAGCGGTATGCGCGCGAGCTGGGCGACGCCGAGATCGTCGCCACGATGCCGGGCTCGGCGCTGGTGGGGCGGCGCTACGAGCCGCTATTTCCCTATTTTGCCGATACCCCGAATGCGTTCCAGGTGCTGGACGGCGCGTTCGTGGCGGCCGAGGAAGGCACCGGGCTGATCCACATGGCGCCGGGCTTCGGCGAGGACGACTTGGCGGCGTGCCAAGCGGCCGAGATCCCGGTCGTGGTGCCGGTGGACGAGGCCGGGCGGTTCACCACGGAGGTGCCGGACTTCCAAGGCCTCAACGTCATCCACGAGGGCAACCCGGCCATCATCGCGGCACTCAAGGCGCGGGGCGGCGTCGTCGTGCGCCACGAGCAGATCAACCACAGCTACCCGCATTGCTGGCGCACCGACGAGCCGTTGATCTACAAGGCGATCACCGGGTGGTATGTGGCGGTCAGCACGTTCAGCGCCCGCATGGTGGAGCTGAACCAGGGCATCAACTGGGTGCCGGCGCACGTGCGCGACGGGCAGTTCGGCAAGTGGCTGGAGAATGCGCGCGACTGGAACATCTCGCGCAACCGGTTCTGGGGCACGCCGATCCCGGTATGGCAAAGCGACGACCCGGCCTATCCCTGCACCGAGGTGTATGGCTCGGTCGCCGAGCTCGAGGCGGCGTTCGGCGTCACGGTCGCCGACCTGCACCGCCCGGCGATCGACGCGCTGGTGCGACCCAACCCGAACGACCCGACCGGGCGGAGCATGCTGCGCCGGGTGCCGGACGTGCTCGATTGCTGGTTCGAGAGCGGGTCGATGCCGTTCGCGCAGCAGCATTACCCGTTCGAGAACAAGGACCGGTTCCACCGCAACTTCCCCGGCGACTTCATCGTCGAGTACATCGCCCAGACCAGGGGCTGGTTCTACACGCTGATGGTGCTGTCGACGGCGCTGTTCGATCAGGCGCCGTTCCGCAACTGCGTCTGCCACGGCGTGGTGCTGGGCGAGGACCACCAGAAGCAGTCCAAGCGGCTCAAGAACTACCCCGACCCGGTCGAGGTATTCCGCAGCCAGGGCACCGACGCGTTGCGCTGGTTCATGATGTCGAGCCCGCTGATGAGCGGCGGCGACCTGGCGATGGCGAAGGACGGGTCGGACATCAGCAAGATGTCGCGCGCAGTGATCCTGCGGCTATGGAACGCCTACGTGTTCTTCACCCTCTACGCCAACATCGACGGCGTCCAGGCCCGCCTCTCGAGCGAAAGCACGGACGTGCTCGACCGCTACATCCTGTCCAAGACGCGGGGGCTGATCGAGGCAATTCAAGGAAATCTGGACCGCTACGACCTGCAGAAGGCGTATGAATGCGTAAGTCCTTACGTAGATGCGTTAAACAACTGGTACATCCGCAACCGTCGCGACCGGTTCTGGTCGGACACGTCGCCGGATACGGCAGCCGACAAGCAGGCGGCGTACGACACCCTGTTCACCTGCCTGGCGCTGACCTGCCGGGCGCTGGCGCCGATGCTGCCGATGATCACCGAGCGCATCCACTCCGCCCTGTTCGACGGCGACCCCTCGGTGCAGTCGGTGCACCTCGTGGATTGGCCGGACGCGGCGGCACTCCCGAACGACACGGCGCTGGTGCAGAGCATGGACCTCGCCCGCGCCGTTTGCTCGGCGGTGCTGACGGTGCGCGAGGTGCACAAGCGGCGGGTGCGGCTGCCGTTGGCCGGGCTCGTGGTGGCGCACCCGGACAGCGCGCTGCTGGAGCCGTTCACGGACATCATCGCCAGCGAGGTGAACGTGAAGGCGGTGCGGCTGACGACGGACACGGCAGCGTTCGGCCGGCCGGAGATCAAGGTGGATGCGTCGCTCGGGAAGACCTACGGCGCCCGCATGAAGGCGGTGTTTACGGCGCAGCGGGCGGGCGAATGGACCGCGCTGGAGGGCGGCCGGATCGAGATCGGCGGCGTCGTGCTAGAGCCGGGCCAGGACCAGTTGCGGTTCCGCAGCAGCGGCGATGCGGCGGCCGAGGGCTTCGACGCCGGGCGCGGGCTGATCGTGCTCGACATCGCCGTCACCGAGGCGCTGCAGGCGGAGGGCTGGGCGCGCGACGCGGTGCGGCTGATCCAGAACGCGCGCAAGCAGGCCGGCTTCGAGCTGACCGACCGCATCCACGTCGCGGTGCAGGCGCATAGCGGGCTGCGCCAGGCGCTGCTGACCCATGCCGGTTATATCCAGGAGCAGACGCTGGCGACGAAGCTCGACTTCGATGCCGAGTTCTCCAAGGACGATGACGGGGTGGTCGAGGACACGCTGGAGGGGCAGGAGATCCGGCTGAGCGTATCGCGGCGCGGTTCCGACGCGTGAGGGGTGGCCTGATCACCCCTGATTGGGCTCGAGAAACTCCGGCTGCGTCAACGCTTGGCAAGTTCCTGCAGTGCGTCGGCCTGCTCACGGAGGATGTCGCGCGCGAGCTCTATCTGACGCTTAAGCTGGATGGTGCGCTTGACCGGCCTCAGGCTATCGGGTGGCTCGATGGGAGCGACCTCGAAACCCATGCGGATGCGGGTTTCCGCCGGGAGAGTCACGTCGACCAAATTGCCGTGCCGCCGCACTGTCACGGTCGTTATCCTGCGCTCCATATTACGTTCCGTAATACTACCAGAGTGAACGGAGCAACCGCAATTTTCGGCACGAAGGTCGTAACCTGAGCCTTTGAACCTCCGCGGGTTTTGAGCCGTGATAACGGGCAGACTGACGCGCATTGAATAACCCGTCTGGATGGGTTATGTACAGCCATGGTCACTGTGGTGCGTGCCGGAGGCCTGCGCGTCGTCATTTACCTCAATGATCACATGCCGGCGCATGTCCACGTTTTCGGTGATGGCGAGGCCAAGATCAATCTGCTCGGACCCGGCGGCACTCCGGAGCTGATCTGGGCCGACGCCATGACCCGGAGCGAGGTGCGCCGTGCAATGCGGCTGGTGGCCGCGCATCACGCCGCTCTGCTGCAGCACTGGGAGAGGACCCATGGCCGAATTGACTGATGCTCAAATCGATGCCGCCCTCGAGCGCGGCCGCGCCGCACGTCAGCAGGAGCCCCGGGCCGTGGGGGCGCGCTACGACCGCCAGCTCGGGAGGGTAATGGTCGAGCTGACCAACGGCTGCACGTTCGCCTTCCCGCCGCGTCTGGTCGAAGGGCTGGAGCATGCGACCGAGGAGCAGCTTGGCCAGGTCGAACTACTGGGTGCCGGCTCCGGGCTGCACTGGGAGGCGCTCGATGCCGACCTGTCCGTCCCCGGGCTCCTAGCCGGCCTGTTCGGCACCCGGGCCCATCTGGCGCGGCAGGCCGGCCAGGTTACCTCTCCGGCCAAGGCGGCCGCGGCACGCACCAACGGCGCTAAAGGCGGCCGCCCTCGCAAGTCGGCCTGATCGGTCCGAGTTCGCAGAAAAGTGGACTCTACTGACGCCCCCCCCAAAAAAGTTATCCACAGCTTGGGCGGGTTATCCAGTGGACTCTACTGACGCCCCCAGTGGACTCTACTGACGCGACTCCGGGTTATCCAGTGGACTCTACTGACGGTACTAATAGTTGAGTTTAATAGCTTGCTATTAGCCTGCGTCAGTAGAGTCCACCTTGCGGCGGGGGATAAAATTATTCCACAACAGCAGCCATGGGTAAGGTTCACCAGCTGATCCTCCGAGACGGCATCCACGTTGCTAAGGCGCAGACCGACAGCAAGGTCGGGCGACTGGCAGTGGAAGCCGCGGCCCTGGTGCTTGGCGAGGAGGATAGCCGGCTCGGCATCACCCATGCCGGGTTCGCCATGACATCGCTGCCGCATAAGCGCACCGAGGCGCCTTATTGGAAGCGTCAAGGCAACCGCACCACCTTGCTGGTGGAATCCGGTCGCGACCGCGACGGCGAGCTGATCGGCGTCCCCTATGGCAGCATCGCCCGGCTTATCCTGCTGTATTTGCAGACGGAAGCAGTGCGAACGGGCAACCCCGAGGTCGAGCTGGGACGCTCGATGAAGGCCTGGATGACGCGCATGTCGCTCTCGGCCGGGGGCAAGACCTACCAGTTGGTGAGCGAACAGGCCCGGCGCATCTCCGGCTGCAAGCTCACCTTCTTCACCGACCTCGCCAGCGCCGAGCTGCGCAGCAACGGCGCCTTCGTGCAAAGCAGCATCTCGCTGGCCGGGCTCGCCGACGAGAGCCAGCCGACGTTGTGGCAAGACAAGGTGCGGCTCGACGACGGGTTCTGGCGGTCGCTGAAGGAGCATCCGGTGCCGGTGCGCGAGGAAGCGCTGCGGGCGATCGGGACCCGGTCGTTCGCGATCGACCTATACATCTGGCTGGCCTACCGGCTGCACTCGCTGAACAGGCCGACGCCGATCACCTGGGCTGCGATCCATGCCCAGTTCGGCGCCGGGTTCCGCCTGGTGCGGCAGATCAAGCCAACCTTCCTGGAAGCGCTGCAGATGGCGCTGGCGGTGTATCCGGAAGCGCGGGTGGACGTCGAGGAACAAGGGATCGTGCTGCATCCGTCGCTGCCGGCGGTGCCGCGGTCGGAGGCGCGCAAGCTCGGTTTGGGGTAGTGGACTCTACTGACGCCCCCCTCCCGGCGTCCCATATCGAGGCCATGCCTACCCTGCTCCTGCTGTTCGTCGCCGTGGCCGTCGCGACCACCGCGTTCGACGTTTTCCTTCGCGCCCGCCAATCCGCCCACGTGGCGTGGCACCGCGACACCGTGCCGGTGGACTTTACCGACACTGTCAGCCTGGCCGAGCACCGCCGCGCCGCCGACTACGAACGGGCGCGGCTCCGGCTCGGCACCGCATCGTCGCTGTATGGACTGGTGCTGGCGCTGGGCTGGACCTGCTTCGGCTATGACGCGCTGTATGGCGGGGTCGCCGAATGGATCGGACCCGGCCTTTCGCGCAGCGTCCTGTTCCTGATCGCCGCCGGGGCGATCTCTTGGTTGCTCGGTTTGCCATTCGCCGTGGCGCGCACCTTCGGCATCGAGCAGCGGTTCGGCTTCAACCGCACCCGGCCCGGCGCCTTCGCCCTCGACCGGCTGAAAAGCGGGGCGCTGTCGCTCGTGATCGCCGTCCCGCTGCTCTACGGGCTCATGTGGCTGATGCGGCAACCGGGTCCCTGGTGGGTCTGGGCCTGGCTCGGCTTGGTATTGCTGATGCTGGCGATGATGGACGCCTATCCGCGCTGGATCGCGCCGCTGTTCAACCGCTTCACCCCGCTCGACGGACCCTTGCGCGCCCGCATCGAGGGTCTATTGCAGCGCTGCGGCTTCAAGGCGTCCGGCCTGTTCGTGATGGACGCGTCGCGGCGCTCGGCACACGGCAACGCCTACTTCTCCGGACTCGGCCGCAGCAAGCGGATCGTGCTGTTCGATACCCTGATCGCCGGCAACAGCGAGGCCGAGCTGGAGGCGGTGCTGGCGCACGAGCTCGGCCACTTCAAGCTGAACCACATCCTGATCGGCCTGCTGCAATCGGCGGTGCTGCTGTTCCTCGGCTGCTTCGCGATCGGCTGGCTCTGCCGGCAGCCCTGGCTGCTGCCGAGCTTCGGCATTGCCCACGGGGATGACGCGCTGGCGCTGGTGGTGTGCGTGCTGGTGGTTCAGATGGCTGGCCCGGCGCTGGGCATCGCCGGCAACTGGCTCAGCCGGCGGCACGAGTATCAGGCCGACGACTTCGCGCGCCGCATGGTGGGCGCGGCGCCGATGGCTTCGGCCCTGGTGCGGCTGTCGCGCGACAATGCCAGCACGCTGACGACGGATCCGCTCTATGCGCTGGTGAACTTCAGCCACCCGCCGGTGCCCGCGCGAGTGGCGCGGCTGCGTGAAGCCAGCCGCGCCGGTGTATAGCGCCCGCTATGCAGCCCGCTGCTGCAGAAACGCATGCACGAACTCGGGCAGGTGGCTGCCAAGCCAATCGCCCATCTCCTGCTCTTCCTGCATGGACTGCTCCAGGACCGCGCGGTCGTCGGTCGCGCCGGCGGCCTCTGCGAGGGTGAGCAGCACCTTGTAAGACCCGATCTCGTAGGCCTTGAAGCCGACCGCCGCGAGAACGTTCTTCAACACCTCGTCCGCGGCCGTCACATGGGCGAAGCCCGCCACGGTGGCGACCGCACCGGTCACCGCTTCCTTGGCCACCGACTTGCTGGTGCCGTGCTTGGCAAGCAAATCGTCCAATCGAGCGGCCTGCGTGGTCGACCGCTCCATTTCCTGCTGCATTTTCGCGTGCAGTTCGGGATAGGGCTCCATCCGGCTGAGTTCGTTCTTGACCGTCCCGATCGCCTGCGTCTCCACGGCGTGCTGGTTTCGAAGACCAGTCATGTAGACGTCCATTGTCGCCGTCGAATCACTCATGTCCGCACTCCCGTTATTAGCGGGAACCCAACGCCTTTTTTTGGCGCCAGATCTGGACGTCTTGCATCAGGATAGATTGCACTTGCCGCGGAGACGTACGGCTACATCTGAGCGGGTTGCCGGACGATGCGGGATAATGCTCGCACAAGAAGCCTCGGCCGGAACGACCGGGACGACGCGCGTCCCGGTCAACCGATCTAGCCGTGATTGTGCATGTAAAGGTAGCTGCTGCCCTCGGCCGACGTGCCGGTGCTGGTGCCCAGCCGCGATTGGGCGTCGGTTACGCTCAGCCCGGCAAACGTGACCGAGGCGTCGATCCCGGTACCTGCGCCGTGGGTCTCGATGTGCATCGTGGCACCGCGCGCGCCCACGGCGCCTTCGTTCTCCGCCCAGGTGACCTTGCTGACGCCGGGGTTGAAGCCCCACACCGTCACGTCGTCGCCGGTGTGGAAGTTCTGCAGCGTGTTCCACACCACGCCGTGGCCGCGGGTGTCGACGAAGAATGTATCGCTGCCGCCATCCGCCCCGCTGCCGCCGGTCAGGAAGTTGGAGCCGTGGCCGCCGTCGAGCACGTTGCGGCCGCCGTGCACGGCGATGGCATCGTCCCCGTCGCCACCGTGGATGAACACGTTGTCGCTGTCGGCCGAGACGGCCCGGCCGCCCGGGCCGCTGTAGATGTACTGCGCCTGCAGGTAGTTGGGTGCGCCGGCCGACATGGCCGTGCCGTCGTCCAGCCCGGAATGGTGCGCGCCGTCGTCCCAGGCGAAGTGATGCGACGCCGCATGCGCCGCGGTGTCGTCCACGCCCCCGCCGCCGACCAACCCGCCCTTGTCGTCGCCCGCTTCGACCTGTCCGCTGCTGCTCTTGGCCATGATACCCGCTCCTTCAATGCCTGCGCCGCACTCCGGTGCCGCGCTTCTGTTGAGATGACGGAATGGCCCGATGTCATATTCCGTGGGAAAACGTCCCACAGAAAATAAATTTGCCGGTGCCGGAAAACCGCCTCGCTTGACGGTCCATCGTGCTTCACCCAAGAGCGGACGCATCAAACACCGGCGCAAACACGATGGTCGGCGCGTCGCCCTCGGATAGCGGAGGCCGCGTTGGACCAGACAACGGCGAAACCCCATGGCGTCCCCTTCGCCGATGCCCTGCGGGTCTGGCTACGGGTGGCGGCGCTGTCGTTCGGGGGGCCGGCCGGGCAGATCGCGGTCATGCATCGCATCGTCGTGGACGAGAAGCGCTGGATCGGCGAGGCGCGGTTCCTCCATGCGCTGTCGTACTGCACCCTGCTGCCCGGCCCGGAAGCGCAGCAGCTCGCGACCTATATCGGCTGGCTGATGCATGGGACCCGCGGCGGCATCGCTGCCGGCACGCTGTTCGTGCTGCCGGGCCTCGTCTGCATCATGGCGCTCAGCATCGTTTACGCCGGCTGGGGCCATGTCGGCGCGGTGGCGGCGCTGTTCTTCGGCTTGAAGGCGGCGGTGCTGGCCGTGGTGCTGCAGGCCGTCGTGCGGCTGGGCGGCCGGGCGCTGCGCAACCGGGCCATGATCGGCATCGCCGCGGCCGCGTTCGTCGCCATCTTCTTCGCCGGCGTGCCGTTCCCGCTCATCATCCTGGCCGCCGGGCTGCTCGGCTGGTTCGGCACGCGCGTCGGGTCGCCGCTGTTCCAGGCCGGCGGCAGCCACGGCAAGGCGGCCGCCGGGGCGCTCGCCGACCGCGACAGCCGGCTTGGCGACGGCCAGCCCGCCCACGCCCGCGCCACCGCCGCCACCGCCCGGCGCGCGGCGGCGGTGTGGCTGTTGCTGTGGCTCCTGCCGGTGGCGGCGTTGCTCGTCACGCTGGGTCCCGGCGCGACGCTCAGCCGCATTGCCCTGTTCTTCAGCAAGATGGCGGTCGTCACCTTCGGCGGCGCCTACGCCGTGCTGGCCTATGTGGCGCAGCAGGCGGTCGGGCATTACGGCTGGCTGCGGCCCGGCGAGATGCTGGACGGGCTCGGCATGGCCGAGACCACGCCGGGGCCGCTGATCATGGTCACCCAGTTCGTCGGCTTCATGGCCGCCTATCGCGACCCGGGCGCCTTGCCGCCTATGCTGGCCGGGACACTCGGCGGCCTGCTCACCACCTGGGTGACGTTTACGCCCTGCTTCCTGTGGATTTTTCTCGGCGCACCGTTCATCGAGGGGCTGCGCGGCAACCGGGCGCTGAGCGGGGCGCTGTCGGCGATCACCGCGGCGGTGGTCGGCGTGATCCTGAATCTCGCGGTCTGGTTCGCGCTGCACACCTGGTTCCGCGAAGCACGGCCGCTGCGGGCCCTGGGCCTCGGGTTCGATGCGCCGGTGCCGGCCTCGCTCGACCCCTGGGCGCTAGCGCTGTCGGCCGCCGCGATCGTCGCCATTTTCCATTTTCGGGCAGGCATGATCCCAACCCTGCTGGCCTGTGCGGCGGCCGGCGTCGTGCTGCATTTGGCCGGCGCCGTATGACGAACCGGCCTGGCGTCGTAAAATATGGCCGAACACAGCAACCCTGAAGCCGCCCGACCGTATTCCTGGCACAGCACCGCCCATGTGCGGCGGCAGCTAGCCATGGGATGACCCGATGAACAGCGATGTTGCCGGACCGCCGGCCAGGGTGGCCGGATACTCCATCTTCAGCCTCCTGGTGTCTTTTCCCATTGCCTGCTTCTGCACGGCGCTGGCGACCGACATTGCTTATTGGCAGACGGCGCAGATGATCTGGGCGGATTTCTCTGCCTGGCTGCTGGCGATCGGCGGGATCGTCGGCGCGCTGGCGTTCATTGCCGGGTTCATCGGGATCGTGGCCGACCGCACCGCCCGGCGGCAGGGGGCGGCCTGGCTGCCGTTGATCGGCGGCCTAGTCGTGCTGGTGCTCGCTCTGTTCGACAACCTCGTCCACAGCCGCGACGCCTGGACGTCGGTGGTGCCCACCGGCCTGACTTTGTCCGCGATCACCGTCGTCGCGACGTTGGTCACCCTTTGGTTCGGCACAGCCCGTGCTGCCCGGCCGGTCCGGTCCAAGACGGACATGCTGTATTCTGGAGCCCATCGATGAAGTCTGCACCCCGCACGCTGATGCCCCGGCTGGCGCTCGCCGGCGTCGCCGTCCTGGCGCTCGGCGCCGCCGCGCCGGACGACTTCGACATCAAGACGCAGATCGGGCCGAACCCCGTGCTGCCGGAGCCGCAGCAATACCTGTTCCCGCCGATGCATCTCACCTCGGCGGCGGGCTGGAAGGACGGCGAGATGCCGACGGTGGCTTCGGGCCTGCGCGTCCAGGCGCTGGCGACCGGGCTCGAGCATCCGCGGTCGGTCTACACCCTGCCGAACGGCGACGTGCTGGTGGTCGAATTGATCAGCCCGAACCTCGACCCGGTCACCCGGCCCAAGACGATCGTGATGAAGTGGGTCGAATCCGCCGTCACCTCGGCCGGCAAGATGGGCGGCAGCAACCGCATCACCCTGCTGCGCGACAGCAAGGGCGACGGCAAGCCGGACGTGCGGACGGTGTTCCTCGACCACCTCAACTCGCCGTTCGGGGTGGCGCTGGTCGGCAACGACCTCTACGTCGCCAACACCGATGGGATCATGCGCTACCCGTACACGCCGGGCGCGACCAGCATCACCGAGCCGGGCACCCTGCTGACGGGGCTGCCGGGCGGCCCGATCGACCACCATTGGACCAAAAGCCTGCTCGCCAGCGAGGACGGCACCAAGCTCTATGCCGGCGTCGGCTCCAACAGCAACATCACCGAGAACGGCATCGGCGCCGAGCTCGACCGCGCCTCGATCTGGGAGATCGACCGGGCGACCGGCGCGCATCGCATTTTTGCCGGCGGCCTGCGCAACCCCAACGGGCTGTGCTGGGAGCCGCAAAGCCACGCGCTCTGGGCGGTGATCAACGAGCGCGACGAGCTCGGGCCGAACCTGGTGCCGGACTACATGACGTCCGTGAAGGATGGCGGCTTCTACGGCTGGCCATACAGCTATTACGGGCAGCACGTCGACCCGCGGGTGCAGCCGCAGCGGCCGGACCTGGTGGCAAGCGCGATCCCGCCGGACTATGCGCTGAGTTCGCACGTGGCGCCGCTCGGGATGGTATTCGACACCGGCAACAGCCTGCCGGAGCATTACAGCGGCGGCGCCTTCGTCGGCGAGCACGGCAGCTGGAACCGCGAGATCCTGAACGGCTACAAGGTGGTGTTCGTGCCGTTCAGCGGCGGCAAGCCGAACGGCACCGCCGAGGACGTGGTGACCGGGTTCGTGGACGCCGAGGGCCACGCGCATGGCCGTCCGGTGGGAGTGGGGCTCGACAAGACCGGGGCGCTGCTGGTGGCCGACGACGTCGGCAACACCGTCTGGCGGGTAACGTCCGCCAACGCGCCGCAGGCAGCGCGGTAGGAGCCTCCGGGAGGTACACGCGCTTCGTCTCGTGCGCCACTTCGCCCGGGACCGCTTCGCAGTCCGCCTCGGCGATGCGTCAGGAAGCGGTCGGCCTCGGGCTCGCGGCGACGGATGGCGACTATCGCCGAACTGTCGATGGCGATCACGCCGGCAAGCCGTCCTCGCTGTAGAGGTCGGCGTCGGTCAGCAACTCACGTCCCTGCAGCCGGGCCGCGCTGCGCAGGCTGATGTCGCGCAAATCCTCGAACAAGGCTGCGGCCTGTGGCCGGGCCGCCAAGCGCCGGCGAACGCCGTCCGGAATGAACTCTGCCCCGGCTTGTTCCAGCACTTGGCGGACGATTTGTGCGGTGACGGGCGCGACCCGTTTGTTGCCGTCGGGGCCTTCGAGGCGGCGGATAGTGACGATCGAGACGTGGGCCCGATGCGCGAGTTCACTCTGCTCGAGGCGAAGCAACGCGCGAGCTGCGCGGATCTGTTCGGGTGTGATCTCCATGAGCGATGAACATCATGGCAGGCCGACGTCTCTCAATGTCAACCCAGCGACATGACCAGCCCGGCTTGCCGCGGCAGGCAATGCTCCAGTGCGTAATGCGCCAGCACCGTCCGCCGGGCCGCTTCGCGGATAGGTCCGAGCCGGGGCCGGTCCGCCAGCAGCTCGGCCGTTCGAGCGGCGAGGGCGGCGGGGGAAAAGAAGTCCACCAGGTAGCCGTTGCGGCCGTCCTCGATCACCTCCCTGACCGGCGCCGTGTCGGACGCGACCAGCACGCAGCCGGCCGCCATCGCCTCGAGACAGGACCAGGATAACACGAACGGCACCGTCAGATAGAGGTGCACCGACGACACCTGCAGCAGTGCCAGATAGCGGGCATAGGGGATCTTTCCCAGGAAGTGCACCCGCGCGCAGTCGATGCCGGCGACGTCCTGCAGCATCGTCTCGCGCCAGCTGCGGCCGCCGGGCGGCAGCATGCCGTAGCTGACCTCGTCGCCGCCGACCACCAGCACCTGCGCCGCCGAGCGGCGGCGCAGCAGCTCCGGCAACGCGCGCATGAACGTCCGGAAACCGCGATACGGCTCCAGATTGCGCGCGACGTAGGTGACGACCTCGTCGGCGGCGGTCAGCACCCGGCCATTCGGGAGCACGAAGCGGGCCTGCGGATCCGGGCGGACGGCGGCGGTGTCGATGCCGTCGAACGCGACGTCGATCTTGCCGTGAAATGGCGCCGGATGGACGCTGCGCTGCCACTCGGTCGGCGTGATGCCGCGGTCGCACGCTTCGAGCATCAGCAGCAGATGGGCGTTCTTGACGCGGACCTGGCACAGCGTGTCCAGGTCGACCGGGTCCTCGGGGTCGAAGCCGACGTCGGCGCCCTGCCCGTGGTAGAAGAACTCGCAATAATCCAGCAGCTTGGCGCGGGGAAACTTGTCCTTGAGGAACAGCGGCTCGCCCCAGCCGGGATGTCCCACGATCACGTCCGGCACGAACCCGGCCCCTGCCAGCGACAGCGCCGCACGCAGCACCGCCTGGCCGTGCAGCACGCCGTTCTCGAGCGGGCGCACATAATGGTGCGTAGGCGGCGTCGCCGCCCGCAGCGGCTGGTAGGTGACCCGCTGCACGCCGGGCAGCTCGATGCGGTTCTGCCGGGTCACGAACACGACGCGGTGGCCGGGGTCGCGGGCGAGGTAAGGCGCCAGGTGGCGGAACTGGCCCGGCATGTTCTGGTGGACGAACAGGATGTTCATGCGGCGATCGCTCGCGGGCCCGGGTCAGGATGTCGGAGAGGTCTTCGATAGACGTTCCTTTATAAGAACGAAAGCGCTATCTGCCCTCCCCCCGCCCCCGGGCGGGGCCGTGTCACGACCACTTACGGCGCTTCGGTCCGACGCGCCGCCCGCGCCCGCTCCAGCGAGGCCGCCCTGCGACGTTCTTCTCGCAGGACCTCGAGGGTCGGCTGCCACCAGCCGCGCGTCAGTTCGGCCGGGTCCGGCTCCCTCCGCGCGGGCCAGGACCGGACCAACTCGTCATGGGTCGGCCGGCGCCGGGTCGCCCAGATCAACGCGGCGGGGCCGGCGGTCACACCGGGGTAGAAGCGGGCGGCAATCGATGCGTCCACCAACTCGCCGGTGATCGTCTCGAACACCACGCATCCCGCATGCGTCATCAGCACGCGCTCGAGCGGCGGCAGGGCGTCCTCCGGCACGGGATACCGGTTACGGCGGCGTTCGGCGGCCTCGGCCAGCCTGTTCCCATGGTCCGGGGAAGCCCTGCGGCGCTCCTCGCGTTTCCGCCGCTCCTCGGGCTCGGCCCGGCGGGCTGCGCCCTCGATGTCCGGCCAGCGCCGGCGCAGGTCCTCGAACGACCGGAACGGCACGCGCCACGCCTTCGACGCCGGGTCCCATCGGGCCCAAGGCACCATCCGCAATTCGGCAACGACGGCGCGCGAGTACGGTGTCCGGACCATCAGGTCGTCGGCAATCTCCAAATAGGGGCTCGTGATCGGCGCGAACGTGAAGGCGTCGCGCCCGCGCTCGTCGGCATAGGCCAGCACGCCCGACCATTCGCGGCTCGACCAAGCCCGCAGGCGCCGTTCCGCCGTGGTGCCCGGCACGAACCAGGCGCCCAGGTCGTCGCGCCACCGCGCACGCGGGAACGCCGCGCGGAACCGCTCCACCGTCATCCGATCGTACGGGAAGGCCGCCTTCGCACCGGGCGCACCATCGCCGGCGTCCTG
The DNA here is from genome assembly GCA_963792675.1 of uncultured Alphaproteobacteria bacterium. Lineage (GTDB taxonomy): Bacteria > Pseudomonadota > Alphaproteobacteria > Acetobacterales > Acetobacteraceae > JBBROS01. Next base: position 86,272 of record CAWBWT010000001.1, on the reverse strand, counting down.
CTGCGTCGCGCTGAACTGCACCGTGTCGTCGGTCACCGGTCGCTCTGGATCGAAAACGGAGCCCCATAAACGCGTCGGCGATCTGGCTCATTGTCTGGCAAAAGCCGCCTTACGATAGCATATTCTAGAATATAATCGAAGGGATCATGCGCTAGAAGCGCCGCGAAACCAGGTCGCCGACCCAGCGTCCGGAGCGGTCCGCGCCGCTTGCTGCAGGACCCCGCGCCTGCGCTACCTCGCCGGCCCGGGCGATCCCTCATTTGTATCACCATAGGTGGTGAAACGGCACGAGCCGTTCGTGATCGAGCGCGAAGAGTTTCGGCCTATCTTCGTGTCAGCATGAGAAGGACCGTTGCATGAACGATGCGCGCCGGAGCGGATGGCGGGCAGGGCTCGATGTGCTGCTGTTCTGTGCCGGGCTGGCGCTGTTCGGGATCATGTGCCTGGTGTGGAGCCTGCCAGCCGGGTTGCTGGCCGTGGTGCTGCCGCGACGGCTCGGCGCGCCGGTCGGGCAGTTCGGCATCATGGGCGGGTTCCGCATCTTCCTCGGTGTGATGCGGCTGTTCGGCCTGTTCGAGGTGGATCTGCGCGCGCTCGACGCGTTGCGCGACGCCGGGCCGCTGATCATCGCGGCGAACCATCCGTCGCTGCTGGACGCGGTGCTGATCATCTCCCGCCTGCCGGGGGTGGTGTGCATCACCAAGGCCTCGCTGTGGGACAACTGGTTTCTCGGCGGCGGCATCCGGCTGGCCGCCTACATCCGCAACGATGCCCCGCGCGAGCTGACCCGGCTGGCGGTCGCCGAGCTGCGCGCCGGGCGGCAGCTGCTGATCTTTCCCGAGGGCACCCGCACCGAGGGGAGCGGGCCCGTCGGTCCGTTCAAGGGCGGCTTCGTGCTGATGGCGCGCGGCGCCGGGGTACCGGTGCAGACGGTGCTGCTGGAAGGCGGCGCGCGCTACCTCGCCAAGGGATGGCCCTTGTTCCGCCGGCCGGAGGTCCCGCTGGTGTATCGCGCACGGCTTGGCCGGCGGTTCGCCGTCACCGGCTCGACCAAGGACTTCACCGCCGATCTCGAGCGCTATTTCGCCGCGGAACTAGGTGGATCGGCCGAGACCCGGTCGGTACCGGTGGCCGGGGACGCCTGATCAGCCCTCGTCGCGGTGGAACGAGTTGCTGGCGCCGAGGTCGCGGAGCACCGGGGCCGGGCCGGGGCGGGCGGGGCGCCACCAGATGTCGTTGTGGGCGCCGGTGACCTCGATCAGGCCGGAGGGCGCCATCTGCACGATGATGTCGTTGTGCTCGCCGGCCACGCGGACCGAGCGGCAGCCGCCATCGGCCTCGACCCGGGTGTGGCTGCCGTCGAGCGATACCGGGCGCGCGTCGCATTGCACCTTGCCGCCGCTGACGTAGTGCAGGAAGCCGTCCGGGGCGCCGGACGCCGCTGGAATTGCCGGCCCGCGCACGGAGGTGTTGCAGGCCACGAGGCCCAGGGCGGCCGCGGCCGACAGCACGATTGGAACGATCCGCATGCAAGTCCTCCCCGAAACCGGCGAAGCCTATCCCGAGCCGGTCCGGCCTGTCACCGGGACGCTCCCCGGCTCGGCCCCTCGGGCGATCGCCGGCTCGGCGGCCCATCTCGTGGTGATCCCGAGCTACAACAGCGGCCCGGCCTTGCGCGCCACGGTGCAGGCGGCGCGGGCGGCGTGGGCGCCGGTGTGGGTGGTGGTCGACGGCAGCACCGACGGGTCCGAGGCCGGGCTCGACGGGCTGGACGGCGTGCGGCTGATCCGCCGGGCGCGGAACGGCGGCAAGGGCGCGGCGGTGCTGGATGCGCTGCGGCTGGCCGCCGCGGCCGGGTTCACCCATGCGCTGGTGATGGACGCCGACGGCCAGCACCCGGCCGAGAGCATCGTGCCGTTCATGGCGGCGAGCCGGGCGCGGCCGGACGCGATGGTGCTGGGCGTGCCGCAGTTCGGCCCCGACGCCCCGGCGCTGCGGGTGCGCGGGCGGCGGATCTCCAACTGGTGGGCGCGGCTCGAGACCGGCGGCGCGATCGGCGACAGCCTGTTCGGCTTCCGGGTCTATCCGGTGGCCCCGCTGCTGCGGATCATGCGGCGCTCGGTCTGGATGCGGCGATTCGACTTCGACCCGGAAGCGGCGGTGCGGCTGAGCTGGGCCGGCGTGCCCGCGATCAACCTGCCGGCGCCGGTGCGCTACTTGCGGCCCGAGGAGGGCGGCGTGTCGCATTTCCGCTACGGCCGCGACAACGTGCTGCTGACGGCGATGCATGTTCGCCTGGTGATCGGCGCCCTCGCCCGGGCGCCATTGCGGGCGTGGCGACGGAGTTGAGCAACGACAGGATGGATGAAGGCACGGCACGTAATCAGCGCCTTCATGCCTGCAATCCCAGGTACGCTCCGTACGCCGTCCTCCACGGCACGCAAATCATCCGCAGCCAATTGCCCCACGCGTTTCGTAAGGCGGCTCTTGTCCAGCGCCCGCACTTGATCACACACCGCCACGCTTCCTGTTCCGGCCGAGGCCGTCGCGACCACGATCGGCGGTCGAGGCGTCGGTCCGGTAGACAGCGGCACGACCACCACGGTACGGCGGACTTGGTTCAAGGCGTTCGCTGTCAACACGACAGCCGGGCGTGTTTTGCGGATTTCGCTGCCGCGCGTGGGGTCAAGGTCGACCCACCAAACCTCCCCCCGTTTCACGGTGACGGGGGTCGTGGTGGAACGGCTCACCCGTGTTGTGCCGGAACAGCCTCCCCGTCCAAGCCGTCGGCGATCGTGCCGTCCCACTCTGCCATCTCGGCCGCGAGTTTTTCGTCCTGCTCCACCTCCAGCGCGATTTGGTGGAGTGGATCATCTTCGCCGCCGTCTGGAGCGAGAGCCTGCTCCAGCAAGCGTTGCACGAACGCGCTCCGTCCTCGCGCCGGGATCTGTCGCCTCAGTCGCCGGGCGAGTTCGTCGGGCAGCCGAATGAGGACTTGCTGTGTGGGTTGTGCCGCCATGACGCTCTTCTCCCGTTAGATATCAATATCAATATCATTCCGAGCGAAAGGTGAAGCGCAATCGCATGTCGGATCGGATCGGGGGGCAATCGATCTCGAGCGGGCGCTTCTACGGCGACAAACGAGGATTGCAGTAACAGGCCGCCAAGGGCGATGCCGCCTCGTGCATGCTTCCCCCAAGGGCTTGCGCCACCGGCACCGACCGTAGGCCGAGCCGGTCCAACCGTGGCAGCAGCGCCGCAAGCACGTCGAGCACCACGGGCCGCCCTGAGGCGTCGCGGGCGGCGTTGCCGTCGTGCAGCAGAAGGATGTCGCCGCCCCGCAGACCGGGCGACAACCGCCGCAGTACCGGTGTCCGCGCCAACTGAACCGGTGTCGAAGCCGCGCCGGGTCCAGGACGCGTGGCGCAGGCCGAGCCGGTGCAGCACCAGATCGGTGAGCGGGCTGCGGATCCCGGCCGGGGCGCGGGCCAGGCGGGGCGCGCGGCCGGTCAGCGGCGTCAGCACGGCTTGCGCCTCGGCCAGCTCGCGGCGCTGTCCGGCGGCGCCTAGCAGGGCGAAGCGGTAGCGGTGGTGCATGGTGTGGTTCTCGATCTCATGGCCGCGGCGGACCACCTCACGCACCAGCGCCGGGTGGGCGGCGGCGCGGGCGCCGATCATGAAGAAGCTGGCGCGGGCGTGGTAGCGGTCCAGCAAGTCCAGCACGGCGGGCGTCACCTCCGGGTCCGGGCCGTCGTCGAACGACAAGGCGACCAGGCCCGGCGGCCGGCCCGGCAGGCGGGTGATGGTCGGGCCGACCAGCGGGCTGCCGGGGAACAGCCCGGCAACGCCCAGCACCGCATGCGCCCCGGCCACGGCCGCCAAGGCGAGCGGCCAGTCGGCCGGCGCGGCCAGGAGCCAAGGCGGGGCCGCGGCATGGATCGACAGCGCCGCCGCGCTTGCCAACGGCGGTTTCCAGGGGAGCCGGCACACAGAGCCGTATTCTTGACCGTCTCGCATTCCGGCACGTTAGATGGATGTAGACGCAGAATGATCAGGTCCAAAACGAAAAACGTCGGCGCGCCCTATGTGACCCGCGCGGCCAGGCGGCGGCTGCGGATCAGCCAGGCCATCAGGCGGCCGGTGACGTACCAGTGCAGCAGGAACGCTTCGCGCGGGATTGCCTGCAGCGCCGCCGCGTCCAACCCCGGCTCGGCGGCGCAAAGGCGGCACGCGATGCCCATGCCGCGGGCCATCAGCGCCGCGCGCGCCAGATGCGGGCGGCTGCTGACGAGCGTCGGCGGGTCGCCGCCCCCGGCGCGCAGCGCGGCCCGAACCCCGCGCAGGTTCTCGAGCGTGTGGCGGGAGCGTTCCTCCAGCTCGACCCGCGCGGCAGGCACGCCCTGCGCCAGCAGCGCGGCCCGGCCGGCCGCCGCCTCGGTCGCCTGGCCGGACCGGCTGGCGCCGCCCAGCAGCAGAACGCGACGCGCCGGGGCCGCCCGCCACAGCGTGGCCGCCCGGGCGAGCCGGGCCCGAAAGGCGGCCGAGAGACTCCCGTCCGGCCGCAGCCGGTGCCCCAGCACCAGGATCGGCCCCTGCCCCGCATCGCCGGTCCCGGTCCGGCGGGCCACGTGCCACACGCCGAGCATCGCGGCGGCCCAGCTCAGCCCGGCCGTTCCCACGATCGCTGCCACCGAGATCGCCAGCATGGCGGCGCCGTCGTGACCGATCGGGATGGGGTCGAAGGCGAGGCCATCCGTCGCACCGCCCGGCGCTACGCCGCCTGCGGCCGGTTCACCCGCCATTACGTCGCCTCCAAGCTGAAGCGCGACCCGGTGCACCGCGAGCTGCTGCGCCGTGCCGGGCCGGACGGGTATGGGGTGGTGGCCGATTTGGGCTGCGGCCGCGGCCAGGTCGGCGTGCTGCTGCTGGAAGCCGGGGCGGCGGCGGCGGTGACCGGCCTGGACCGGGCCGGCCCGGCGTTGGCCGATGCGCGCCGGGCCGCAGCCGGGTTGCCGTACACGGCCCAGACGCGGGATCTGGCGCAGGACCCCTCCCCCGCCGCGTGCGACACGGTGTTGCTGATCGACGTGCTGTACCAGCTCGGGCCGGAGCCGGCGCGGCGCCTGCTCGCGGCCGCCACGGCCGCGGCGCGGCGGCGGATCCTGGTTCGCACGCTCGACCCGGGGCTCGGCTGGCGCAGCCGGCTGGCGGTGGGGCTGGAGCGGCTCGGCCGGCTCGGCTGGCCGCATGCCGGGCGGCATGTGGCGCCGCTGCCGGTCGCGGCGCTGTGCGCGCTGCTGCGGGAGAGTGGCTTCGACGCCGAGGTTTCGCCATCCTGGCAGGGCACTCCGTTCGCGAACGTGCTGATCGACGCCCGGCGGCGCTGAACGCCCCGACTTTTCCTTACTTTGGCGTGCGGGCCGGTTCGGCTTAAAATTGTGACACCCCGTCAGGGCTGACAAGGGAATTGCGTTGAACCATCCGGCAGAGGTCCCGCGCTACGCCGCCCCGGCCCCGGCCGCGGCCGGCTGGGCGGCGCAGCCCGAGCGCGGCGGCCAGCGGATCACCCGGGCGGCGTTGTTCGCGGTGCTGCGTGGCGGCCGCCTGGCCGGGATGCCGCTGGTGTGGGGTGCGACCGCCTGGTACCTGCTCGCTGCCGGCGCGGCGCGGGCGGCGTCGCGCGACTATCTCCGCCGCGTGTTTGGCCGGCCGGCGCGGCTCATCGACGTCGCCCGGCATTTCCACAGCTTCGCCCATGCCGTGCTCGACCGGGCGCTGCTGCTCGGCGGCCGCGACGCCGATTTCGCCATCCGCACCGAGGGGGTGGACGCGTTGCTCGCCACCTTGGCGCAGGGCCGCGGCTGCATCCTGCTCGGCGCGCATCTCGGCAGCTTCGAGGTGCTGCGCACGGTGGCGCGGCAGGCGCCGGTGCCGGTCTGGGCGCTGATGTACCGGCACAATGCCGGGGCGATGACCCGGCTGCTGGACCGGCTGGCGCCCGGCTTGCGCGACCGTGTGCTCGAGATCGGCGACGCGGCCAGCATGATCCGGGCGCGCGAATGCCTGGAGCGCGGCGAGATGGTCGGCATCCTCGGCGACCGCGCGCCGCCCGGCGATCGTCTCAGCCATCGGATGGTGAGCGTGCCGTTCCTGGGCGCCCCGGCGGCGTTTCCGTCGGGCCCATTCGTGCTGGCGAGCCTGCTCGGCGCCCCGGTGGTGTTGTTCCGCGCGGTGCGCACCGGGCCGTGCGCCTATGACGTGCGGTTCGAACCGTTCGCCGACCGCATCGCGCTGCGCCGCGGGACGCGCGACGCGGACCTGCACGCGGCGATTACGCGCTACGCGGCGGCGCTGGAGGCGGGCTGCCGGGCGCATCCGCTGCAATGGTTCAATTTCTTCTGGTTCTGGGGGGATCGGGACGAGGCAGAAACGGGGTTCCGGTAGCAGCGGAACCAAAAGTGCATTTCAGATCGGCTCTGCTCCAATAGGTCTAGAGCAACGTCCGACCAAACCGAATTGGTTCGGGCGGACTGAGTTGCTCTATTTACTTAAATGTAGAGCACTAATCCCGAGCCGATTGGCTCGGGAAGTGCTCTAGAGCAACGTCCGACCGAACAGTGGCCGGCGGCGATGATGTGGCCTACCAGGAAATCATCATGCCCCTCTCTCCCGACCTTGCTGATCGCTGTGATGCCTGCCTGCGGGTCGGTGATGCATCGACAGGGGCCGATGACGAGATAGCCCGCTTCAAGGCCCAGGGACATCCAGTGTTCCGAAGGCTTGACGAAGTACCAGGAGCGAAGCGCTCATGAGCTTCAAAGACAGCACCTGGCACAACGAGCCCGCTCAATGGAGCTTGCAGAACAAACGGCTTCGGGTCGTGACCGACGCAAGGACGGACTTTTGGCGCGAGACGCACTACGGCTTCACCCGCGACAGCGGCCACTTCCTGGGGTTCGAGGCCGCAGGTCCATTTACCGCTCAGCTTCGGATCAGGGCGCGCTATGAGGCACTCTACGATCAGGCCGGGATCATGGTTCGCCTTGATGAAGCGCATTGGATCAAGGCTGGGGTAGAGTGGTCCGACGACGCGCCGCGTCTCGGGAGCGTGTTGACGCTGGGCAGATCGGATTGGTCAACGGGGCCATTCGACGGCGACGCTGCTGACTTCTGGCTTCGCGTTACGGTCGCGGCGGGTGTGATCCGGGTCCAGGTATCGCACGACGGTCAGCGATGGCCTTTGCTCCGTTTGGCACCCTTCCCTCACGCGTCGACTTACCGTGTCGGCCCGATGTGCTGCACACCAGAGCGGGCCGGACTGGCGATCGAGTTCTCAGATTTTGCTGCCGGGCCACCCCTTGGGCGGGAGCTGCACGATCTCTCGTGACTCGGCAGGCGGTGAAGCGCGCAAGGACCGCAATATGTCGGATGCGGCGGTCGAGCTTAGCTGAAATGCACCTTTGTTCCGCTGCTGCCGGAACCCCGAGACGTAAGCAAGACGTTCAGCCGCCGCCATGACGCGCGACCCCGAGTTAGGACCCGAACAGCCGGGCATCGAGGGCGACGGGGGTTTCGGGCCCGACCGAGATCCGCGCGCGTCGGGGTGGTCCGGGTTGACCACGACGTTCGTGTCGCGCCCGGCCGTCACGACGGAGGGAACGAACAGCAACGCCGACCGGCGACCCTCGATCCAGTCGCGCCCGAACGCCTGCGCGACGGCGATGTCGCGCAAATCGTCCCATCCGGCGAGGGAGGCGGGGTCGAGCACCTCGCGGGAGACGTCGTCCGGGACGGCCGCCTCGACGAACCTCGCGGCGCTGGGCGGCGTCTTGCGGTTGGCGTGGACCAGGAGTTCCACGAGGCAGAGGGCGAAGCTGCTGCCGGTATAGATCACCGCCAGGCCGGGCGGATTCCAGCGCTGGCCGAAGCGGCGGGCTCCCTCACCGGACCAGATCGGGTGCGGGCCGGTGACGATGCGCCAGAGTTTCAGGTCCCAAGCCTCAGACCGCCAGGCCGTATTCGAGCGCGTTGAGCAGCTGCTCGGCGCGACGAGTGCCGAGGTCGGTCTTCGCGGCGTCCATCGGGCTGCGGCCGTCGAGCTCGGGGTGCGGCATCGTCATGAACGCCCGCGCCTCCTCCGCCGTGCCGAGGCCGCAGCGGGCGTGCACGGACAGCCGAGCGATGCGCTCGGTCCGCTCGCTCTCCTGCGGCGAGAGCCGGGTGTCGCGGCGCTCGAGGGTGGTCTTCGGCACGACACCCCATTCCAGGGCGGTCGCCCTCGCCTTGTCGCCGCCGGCCAGCCACTCGGCAACGTGCCGCAATGCGGTCCGCGGCAGCCCCTGCTCGACCGCCTTCTCGATGAAGACCGCGGTCGGCGACGACACGTGGCGGCTCGTGGGGTGGGCGGAACCGCCGTTTACCGTCGTGCACTCGACCACCAGCATCCTGGCGTCGCCGGCGACGATCGCGAACCCTGCATCCCGCGGCCCGGCGAGGCGCTTGGCGGGTCCCCTCGCCTTCGCAGCCGAGGCAGGAGGCGCCGTCGTCTCCCTGGCGCTGCGCAGGAAGGCAATGCCCATGATCTCGGCGACGCCGATGGCATCGTAATTCGCGAGCATCGGCCCTCTCTTCCAAATTGGGGTGATATAGCTCCTCCCACAATGTTGCCGAATAGCGGTGGACGCCTCTTGATTGAACCCACCACGTCCGGGTACTCGCGCCACCGCCTGATGGAGGGGGCTCCCCTGGTATTCGGAACACCACCTCGATCTGGTCGCGGTCGATCTCAATGCGGCGCACAAGGGCGCGGATAAGGTCACGCCGTCCCTGCCAGTCGAGTTGGTCCAGCCCGGCGCGGACGCGGTCCGCGAACTCGCTCAGCCGTCCCATCAAGAGTTGCAGACTGCGTTCGGCCTCATGGACTTGCGCGGCATTGTCCCGCTCCGCTTGGAGACAGGCCAAACGTTGTTTGAGGCCAGCCAAGCGCGGCCTGAACTCATCCGCGTCGAGCAACTCCTCGGCGTAACTGTCGATCAGCCGATCGATGCCACGCCGAAGGCGGCCGATCTGCCGGTCCAGGGCGACCACGTCCTCACGTGCCTTGCCGTCCCGGGCGGCCACAGCGCGCCGCTCGTGCTCGACCCCGACACGGTGCGGGTCAGCCAACACCCTTTCCACCTCCTGCCACACGGCCTGCTCCAGCTTGTCGCTGCGCACCGAGCGATTGCCGCAGAGCGCCTGGCCGCCAAACCTGTGTGCATCCGTGCCGGTGCAGCGATAGTAACCGTAATCAGCCGGTTGGCGGTCACCCACCACACCGCGTGCCATCTTGCCGTAGTACGCGTAGCCGCACTGCCGGCAGACGACGAGACCTTGGAGCAACCAGCCGGGCCGGCGTCGCCCGTCGCGCTTGCGCCGGCGATTCTCGTCCAACTGCGCCTGCACCGTTTCGAACAGGCCGGTGTCTACGATGGCCGGCACGGGGATCGCGATCCACTCCTCGCGCGGCACGGCCACGCTCGAGCTGGAGCCGTCGCGGGGCGGATGGGAGTGGCCGCGGATCGGACGCAACCTCGCCTGCACGCCGGGCACTGATCGAGTGCGGCCGAATATGGCGGTGCCTTGGTAAGCAGGGTTGCGCAGCATGCCGCAGAGCGTGGTTCTGTCCCACTCCTGCAATCCGGTGCGGGTCGCGTGGCCCAGAGCCCGCAGCCGCCGGCAGGCCTCGCGCAAGCTGATCCGTTCGATGCCGACCCAGGTGAACAGTTGGTGCACCACCCGTGCCTCGTCCTCGATCAGCTCGTATTGAGCCGTGCCGCCACCCGCGAAACGGCCGAGATAGCGGTAGCCATACGGTGCGCTGCACATCGCGCTGATGGCACCTGAGCGGGCCGCATGACGCCGGCCCCGTCGGCTGCGCTCCAAAATACGGGCACGCTCATACTCGGCGATCACGCCCTGTACTTGCAGCAGCAAGTCGTCCTCGGGAGAGCCGCCAATCGGCCGGTTCAGGAACACCACTTCCACCCCAGCGCGGCGAAATTCCTCGATCAGCAGCACTTGGTAGGCATAGCGCCGCGCGAGCCGATCCGGGGCATGCACGTAGACCCGATCGATCTCGCCGCCCGCCACGGCGTCTCGTAGCCGCTCAAGCGCTGGGCGCGCCAGCGTCGCTCCGCTGCGACCCTCGTCGACATAGGCGTGATCCGGGCCGACCGCGGCATCGTCGCCCTTGATCCGTTCCTGCAAAGCGGCGATCTGGCTTGCAACCGTATTGCCACGAGCTTGGCCATCACTCGACACTCGGGCGTAAAGCGCGGCTGTGATCCTACCCACCTTCAGCAATCCTTCGCCGGGGCGGTGACGGTAGCGACCGCGGCGGTTGGCGGGTTCTCGAGCCGAAGATTCGACCGAATTGGCCGACATGGGATCGGAACCAACCGCTCGTATGCGGCGGCCAGGCACTCTGCCGCCGTCCGCGATGCCTCGAAGCTCGTGCGCACCTGCAACTCCGCCTTGCCCTTCCGCCGGGCCATGGGCGCTCTCCTGGGGCGGCTCCGGTGCGCGTTGGTGCTGCCCTGTCAGGCCGCCCCGAAACCCCTCGCCATACCGCGGTCGCAAATTAACGCGTTCAACCAGGACGTACCAGTCGAAACTTGCCATATTGTGGGAGGAGCTATCGTCACCCACATGGGGAAAAGCAAGCGCGGACTTCAGACCGCCCAGGGCGCCGCCGGCGCCATCGCCCGGCCGGTGAAGGCGGGGCTGTCGAGCATCGCGGGATCGAGCCCGCGGTCGAGGTCGAGCCCGGTCAGCCGCCAATCGTGCACCGGCAGCGGCAAGGGGCGTAGCAGCTGCTCGTGGAAGCGGGTCGGCCATTGCACGCCGCGGAACGGCACGTGGTCGAAGGTATCCACCTCGGCCACCGCGCCGCGGGTGCCGTCCAGCCCCTCCAAGGTGAATCGCACTCGGCGCATCAGCCGGGTCTCGGCGTCGATGTAGAGCGCCAACCGGTCGGCGTCGGACAAGCCCAGGCCCGGCGCGAGGCGGACGAGCAGTACGTCGCACTCGTGCGGCTGGCCGTCGAGGCGGATGGTTTCCGGGTCCGCCCGTTCGATCACCGGGGCGCGTTCGGCGATCCAGATGCCGGCCAGCAGCATCGGGCCGAGCAGGAACAGGCTGTAGCCGTCGGCGACCAGGGCGGCGGCGTGGCGCTGGTCGGGGTCGACGCTTTCCAGCCCGTCGAACCAGACGTGCACGTCGCCCGCCGACCCGGCCGCGCTGCGGCGGACGACCTGCTTGCGCCCGGCCGGGCCGGTATGCGCCTGGGCCACCAAGCCGTCCCCGAGCAGCAGCCGCTCCTCGGACCGGCCGCGGTGGCCGGCATCCACCAGCGCCGGCTGCAGCCGGTCGACGAGACCACGCCACTGTCCGGCGTAGCTGACGCTGATATCGGCGATGCCGGCCAGCGCCGCGCGGCCGTGCGCCGCGGCGCTGACATCCAGCAGGGCGCGCGCCGCCGCGGTCGTGTCGCCGGGCTCGGGCGGCGGCAGCGGCGCGGCGCAGCCGGTCAGCGCGGACGCCGCCAGCGACCCGAGCAGCACGCGGCGGCGCACGGTCATTCGACGGGTTGCGCCACTTGGGCGCGCATCCCGGCGATCAGCTTATCGACGTCGCCGCCGTTGTGGGACAGGAACGAGGCATAGTCGCTGCGTTGGGTGATGCGCAGGCTCATGCCTTCGGCGACCACGTCGGCGATGCGCAGCTCGGCCCCCTCCCCCGTCACCAGCCAGGTGATGCTGACCGGCTTGTTGCCGGACCGCTCGACGACGGTCGGCACGTAGACGCCGTCGGCGCGCGTGTACGGCGGGTTGGTGACGATCTTGACCGACCCGGCCTGGTAGTCGCCCAGCCGCGATACCACGCCGCGCAGCAGCACCTGGCGGAACAGCGCCGTGTACTCGCTCCGCTGCGCCGGTGCGGCAACGGCCCAGAAGCGGCCGAGGCAGAAGCGGGCAAGCGCGTCCTGGTCGACCACGCGCCCGAGAAAGCGGCGAAGCCGTTCCTGCTTGTCGGCGGGCGACGCGGCGCCGCCGACCACGGCCGCGAGCTCGACCCCGGATTGGCGCACGAAGTCGAGCGCCCGCGCCGGGTCTGGCTCGGCCTGCGCGGCCAGTGGCAGCAGGGCGGCTGCGACCAAGACAAGGCGTCGGAGCATGGCGGGTGATGCGGAACCGAGTTGGTGGAGGGTGGATCGTGCCATCGGCGGCGGAGCGAGGCCAGCCTGCAGCTGCGGACTTAAGTCGGCAACTACGTAAGGAAGTAAGACCGACCGCCTTACATAAGTAAACAGACCTGCCGCGCTTGAGGCTTACCACTCCTGTGCGGTCGCTGTGGGGTGCCTGCGTAGTGCAGCAGCAAGCGCAATTACGTAAGTCCGTATAAGCGGACCAGCGCAAGTAACCGGCGCGTCATTCCGTAAGTCCGTCGAGATAGCGGTCGAGCGCGTCGACGATGATCGTCTGATTGGTCAACCGCCGCCGCGCACCGTGGACTTTCAGCCGCTCGTAGCGGTCGGGATCGAGCCGGACCGTGACGGCGATGGTACCTTGGAGGCCGCGCGGTTGCCGGGCCGGGACCGCTCCGGCCGTGGGGGATGGTTCGGCCGCGGCCGGCGGCGGCGGATCCTGGTGCGGCGCGGGGGCGGCTTCGCCCTTGCGGGCGATCAGCCCCGCTTCAAGCCGGGACGCGTTGCGGCTTCGCACGGGTCGCCTCCCCTGGCTTGCGGCCAAGCCGCTTGCTTACGTAAGTCCACAACTGCGCAACCTCCCCAGCCGAGTTCGAGTTGGGTGCGACTTCCCGCACCGTGCGACCGTCGATCATGCTGGACGCGAAATCCACCCGCTGGTGCAGCGTTACCGGCGCCACCGTGCCGTGCTGTGACAGCGCGACCGCGGCGTCGCCATTGATGCGCGCACGGGGGGCTGCGCCGTTGATGACGAAAATCTTCGGCCGGCCGCAGCTTTCGACCAAGTCGACCGTGCCGCCGACCGCGCGCAAGTCGTGCGGGCTGGGCCGGGTCGGGATCAGCACGAGGTCAGCGAGGCGGACGACCGCGCGGATGTTGTCCGAGATGGCGGGCGGCGTGTCGACGATTACGAGCTTGATGCGATGCGCCCGCAACGCCTCGAGCTGCTTGGGCAGTTCGGCGATCGTGGCCTGGACGAAGAGCGGCGTTGCGACCGCCCGTCCGTTCCACCAGGCGGCGAGGCTGCCCTGCGGGTCGGTGTCGATCAGGGCAACGGATCCGTCTCCGCCGGCTTCGGCCTCGACCGCGAGATGTCCCGCGATGGTGGTCTTGCCGACTCCGCCTTTCTGGGCGGCCAGGGCGAGAATACGCACTTACGCAACTCCTTACGCGGTCACGGATTTACGTAAGCCAGCAATTGCGGGGTGACGCAAGTATTCCTTGTCCCCGGGGCTGTCCGCCGTCGTGCCGGACGCAGCCGGGCGCACGCCGGACCGGGGCGGGGGAGGGGAGGGGCCGGCTATCGCGGCCCACGCCGGGGCGGGGCCAGCGGCGCGCGCGCGAACAACGCCGCCGCCCAGTCCACGAACACCCGCAGCCGCGTGCTGAGGTGCCGGTTCGGCGGGTAAACCACATGCAGCGGCATCGGCGGCACGCTCCAATCCGCCAGCACCTGCCGCATCGCCCCGCTCTCGAGGTGCGGGCGGACCATGAAATACGGCGGCTGGATCACCCCGTGCCCGGCCAGCCCGGCCGCGACATAGGTCGCCGCTTCGTTCACCGCCGTCCGGTAACGGCCCGCCACCTGCAGCGTCTCGTCGCCGCGCACGAAGGTCAGCGGGTGCGGGTCACCGGTCCGCGCCTTGAGGTAGCCGACGGTGACGTGCTCGCGGCCGAGGTCGCCGGGCTCGCTCGGCACGCCATGCCGCTGCAGGTAGGACGGGGAGGCGCAGGTCGTCATGTGCATCTCGCCGATCCGCCGCGCGATCAGCGACAGGTCGCTGATCACTCCGGCCCGGATCACGCAATCGACGTTGTCGGCCAGCAGGTCGGTCGTGCGGTCCGACGCGCCGATGTCGAGCTGGATGTCCGGATACTGCGCGAAGAACCCGTCCAGCGCCGGCACGATGACCTGCTGCGCGACCACCGCCGACACGTCGATCCGCAGCCGCCCTTTCGGCCGCGCCTGCGACGCCGTGACGCTCGCATCCAGCTCCTCCAGGTCGGCCAGCAGCCGCCGCGCCCGTTCGTAATAGGCGGCGCCATCCGACGTCACCGCCAGCCGTCGCGTGGTGCGGCTGAGCAGCTTCGTGTGCAGGTGCGCTTCGAGCTGCTGCACCAGCTTGCTGACGGTGGGCTTCGGCATCGCCAGGTTGGCGGCGGCTTGGGTGAAGCTGCCGGTTTCGACGATGCGGACGAACGCCCGTAACGCGGCGACTTGATCGATGGCATCCTCCTCATTGTCTATGTCAGGAGACAATGTAGTTCAAAAACACCTATTCATGCCACCCATAGCCAGTGCCAGTTTGGTGCAGCGCAACCGGACAGTAAGCTTATGGCGATCCAACCCACGTTCACCCGGATCGAGATCGGCGGCGGTGCCGCCCCGATCGCGGTGCAGGTCTATCAGGGTGCCGTAGCGCGGCCGGCGCCGCTCGTCCTGCATCTGCCGGGGGGCGCGTTCATGGCGGTTCCCGGCGGCGACCGCCCGGTGGCGGCCTTGCTCGCCGAGGCGGGCGCCGTTGTCATCTCGGCCGACTATCCGGCCGGCGCCGCCCATCCGTTTCCCGACGCGGTCGAGGCCATGTACGGCCTGCTTTGGCACTTGCACGACCGCCGCACCCACTGGGCGGCCCGTGCCTCGAAGCTGTTCGTGGCCGGCGAGGAGGCGGGCGGCAATCTGGCCGCCGCCCTGGCCATGATGGCTCGCGACCGGCTCGGCCCGCCGCTGGCCGGGCAGATCCTGCTGTCGCCCATGCTCGACGCCGGCCTGGCCACCTGCTCCATCCGCGACGCCGATGCGGGGCCGGTCGGCTGCAAGTGGGCCGATGGCTGGGCCACCTATCTCGGCGTGCCCGACAAGGCCGCCCACCCCTATGCGGCGCCGGCCTGCGGCACCCGCCTGCACGGCTTGCCACCGGCCCTGGTGCTGACGACGCCCGACGACGCGATGCGGGACGAGGCGCTCGACTATGCCCGCCGGCTGCGGGACGCCGGCGTGGCGCTGCATGTCCGGGCCTTGGCGGCGCATAACTGGCCGGACGCGCTGGCCGGACCCGCTCACCCGGATTGGGCGCGCGCCGTCCGAACCAATTTCGCCGAATTCTTTGCCGCCGTGACCCCCAACCTGGTCCCGGTCCGGGCCGCCGATGCGGCCCTCAGGAGTTTCCCATGATCGACTTCAACCCCGCCACTACTACCGCCCCCGCTGTTGCCGACGCGCCCAAGCAGTCCCGCCGCGGCCGCCGCCGGATCGGCTGGCTCGCGGGCGCCGGCTTGGTCGCCGTGGTCGCGGCCGGGGCCGCCTGGCAGTACCTACCACGCACCGCCGCGCCGGCTCCGGCCGCCGCCGCCGCCGCGCCGGCCGCGGTGCCGGTGTCGGTCGCCACCGTCGAGCAGCGCGACACCGCCATCTGGAGCGACTTCTCCGGCCGGGTCGAAGCGGTGGATCGGGTCGAGATCCGCCCCCGCGCCGCCGGCGCCATCCTGCAGGCCCATTTCCGCGAAGGCGCGCTGGTCAAGCAGGGCGACCTGCTGTTCACCATCGACCCGGCGCCCTACCTCGCCGAGGTGCAGGGCGCCGAGGCCCAGGTCGCGTCCGCCCAGGCCCGCCTCGCACTCGCCGCCAAGGAGCAGCAGCGCGCCCAGCAGCTCGTCGGCAGCGGCTTCACCCCGCAGCGCGACGTGGACCAGCGGGTCAACGAACTGCGGGCCTCGGAAGCCAACCTGCGGGCTATGCAAGCCGCGCTCGACACCGCGCGCCTCAACCTCGGCTACACCGAGGTGCGGGCGCCGATCGCCGGCCGTGTCGGCCGCATCGAGGTCACCGCCGGCAACTTGGTGCCGGCCGGCCCGACCGCACCGGTGCTGACCACGCTCGTCAGCGTCAACCCGATCTACGCCAGCTTCGAAGCCGACGAGCAATCGCTCGCCCGGGCGCTGGCGAGCCTGCCGGACGGTGGCGCCGACCAGGTCGAGCAGCTCGGCCGGATCCCGGTCGAGATGGGCACGCTCGGCACCACCGGCACGCCGGTCCAGGGCAAGCTGCAGCTCGTGGACAACGTGGTCGATAGCCGCAGCGGCACCGTCCGGGTGCGCGCCGCCTTCGACAATCCCGACGGCAAGCTAAGGCCCGGCCAGTTCGCCCGCCTCCGTCTCGGCCTCGCCCACACGGAACCCGCGCTCGCCGTCGACGAACGCGCCATCGGCACCGACCAGGACCGCCGCTTCGTCATGGTGGTCGGTGCCGACAACACCGTCGCCTATCGCCAGGTCGCCCTCGGCGGCACCGCCGACGGGCTGCGCCTGGTCACCTCCGGGCTCAAGTCCGGCGAGCGCATCGTGGTCAACGGCCTGCAGCGCATCCGGCCCGGCGCGACCGTCGCTCCGCAGCCGGTCGCGATGAACGCCGGCACGGCGCTGGCGGCCCGTTAGCGAAGGCAAAGGGGCGCTCCCCTTTTGAAATCCATGACTTAGTCATTCCGGGGGTCTGGGGCGTCTCGCCTCAGCGGGGTCCAGGGGCAGCGCTCCTGGCGTGCCGGCCCGGATTGCTGCAACGGAACCACACCGATGAACATCTCGAAATTCTTCATCGACCGCCCGGTGTTCGCCGGCGTGCTGTCGGTGCTCATCTTCGTGTCCGGCCTGCTGGCACTCCGCGCCTTGCCGATCTCGGAATATCCGGAGGTAGTGCCGCCGCAGGTCGTCGTCCGCGCCAACTACCCCGGCGCCAGCCCGAAGGTGATCGCGGAAACCGTGGCGACGCCGATCGAGGAGCAGATCAACGGCGTCGAGGGCATGCTCTACATGGGCAGCCAGGCGACCACCGACGGCCTGATGACGCTGACCGTTACGTTCAAGCTTGGCACCGACCCCGACAAGGCGCAGCAGCTGGTGCAGAACCGCGTCA
The DNA here is from genome assembly GCA_963792675.1 of uncultured Alphaproteobacteria bacterium. Classification (GTDB taxonomy): domain Bacteria; phylum Pseudomonadota; class Alphaproteobacteria; order Acetobacterales; family Acetobacteraceae; genus JBBROS01. The sequence continues at coordinate 69,116 of CAWBWT010000001.1, read as the reverse complement.
GCCAGGCCGAGCCGCGCCTGCCCGACGTCGTCCGCACCTTGGGGATCACGACGATCAAGAGCTCGCCCGACCTGATGATGGTCGTGCACATCCTGTCGCCGACCAACAAGTACGACATTACGTATCTGCGTAATTACGCCGTCCTGAACGTGAAGGACCGCCTGGCGCGCATCAACGGCGTCGGCGACGTGCAGTTGTTCGGCTCCGGCGACTACGCCATGCGTGTTTGGCTCGACCCGCAAAAGGTCGCCGAGCACGGGCTGTCCGCCGGCGACGTGGTTGCCGAGATCCGCGCCCAGAACGTGCAGGCCGCGGCCGGCGTGGTGGGCTCGTCGCCCAACGTGCCGGGCCTCAGCGTGCAGCTTTCGGTCAACGCCCAGGGCCGCCTGCAATCGCCCGAGGAGTTCGGCGACATCGTGGTCAAGACCGCCCCCGGCGGCGCCGTGACCCGGCTGCGCGACGTGGCGCGGATCGAGATGGGCGCAGCCGATTATTCGCTGCGGTCGCTGCTGAACAACAAGTCCGCGGTGGCGGTGCCGGTGTTCCAGGCGCCGGGCTCGAACGCGATCCAGATCGCCGACGCGGTCCGCGCCACCATGGAGGAGATCAAGCAGACCATGCCGGAAGGCGTGGACTACGCCGTCGTCTACGACACGACGCAGTTCGTCCGCGCCTCGATCGAGGCGGTCGTGCACACCCTGCTCGAGGCCGTGGTGCTGGTGGTGATCGTCGTCGTGCTGTTCCTGCAGACGTGGCGGGCCTCGATCATCCCGCTGGTCGCCGTCCCGGTGTCGATCATCGGCACCTTCGGCGTGATGCACCTGTTCGGCTTCTCCATCAACGCGCTGAGCTTGTTCGGCCTGGTGCTCGCGATCGGCATCGTCGTCGACGACGCGATCGTCGTGGTCGAGAACGTGGAGCGCAACATCGAGGACGGCCTGTCGCCGATCGAAGCGACCTACCGCGCTATGTCCGAGGTGTCGGGGCCCATCATCGCCATCGCGCTGGTGCTGGTGGCGGTGTTCGTGCCGCTGGCCTTCATCAGCGGCCTGACCGGGCAGTTCTACCGCCAGTTCGCGCTGACGATCGCCATCTCGACCGTGATCTCGGCGATCAACTCGCTCACCTTGTCGCCCGCCCTGGCTGCCCTGCTGCTGCGCGGCCATGATGCACCGAAGGACCTGCCGACGCGGGTGCTCGACCGGCTGTTGGGCTGGTTCTTCCGCGGCTTCAATCGGTTCTTTGCCGCCGGGTCGAACGCCTATGGCGGCGGCGTGAAACGTGTGATCGGGCGCAAGTCGGTCATGATGGTGGTTTATCTCGGCCTGGTCGGCCTGGCCGTCGTGCTGTTCCAGGCCGTCCCCGGCGGGTTCGTGCCGGCGCAGGACAAGCAATACCTGGTGGGCTTCGCCCAGCTTCCGGACGGCGCCAGCCTCGACCGCAGCGAAAGCGTCATCCAGCGAATGGGCGACATCGCCGCCAAGCAGCCCGGTGCGGTCAACAACATCGCCTTCCCCGGGCTGTCGATCAACGGCTTCACCAACAGCTCCAACTCCGGGATCGTGTTCGTCTCGCTCGACGAGTTCGCCAACCGGACCACGCCGAACCTGTCCGCCGGCGCCATCGCCGGGTCGTTGAACCAGCAGTTCGGGGCGATCCAGGACGCGTTCATCGCCGTCTTCCCGCCGCCGCCGGTGCAGGGGCTCGGCACCATCGGCGGCTTCAAGCTGCAGATCGAGGACCGCGCCGGCCTTGGCTATGGGGCGCTGGACGAGGCGACCAACGCCTTCCTCGCCGCCGCCCGCAAGGCGCCGGAGCTGGCCGGGATGTTCACCGGCCTGCGGGTCGACGTGCCGCAGCTTTATGCCGACATCGACCGGGTCCGCGCCCGGCAGCTCGGGGTCGCCGTCACCGACGTGTTCGACACGCTGCAGATCTATCTGGGTTCGCTCTATGTGAACGACTTCAACGCGTTCGGCCGCACCTACTCCGTGCGGGTGCAGGCCGACGCGCCGTTCCGCGCGCGGGCCGAGGATATCGGTCGGCTGAAGGTCCGCTCGTCGTCGGGCGAGATGGTGCCGCTGGCGGCCGTCATGACGATCAAGGCAAGCTCCGGCCCGGAACGGGCGATGCGCTACAACGGCTTCCTGAGTGCAGACGTGAACGGCGCCGCGGCGCCGGGCTTTTCCACCGGCCAGGCGCAAGACGCGGTCGCCCGCATCGCCAAAGAGACGCTGCCGAAGGGCTTCTCCTACGAATGGACGGAGCTGACCTACCAGCAGATCATCGCCGGCAACTCGGGCGTGGTCGTGTTCCCGATCGCGCTGCTGCTGGTGTTCCTGGTGCTGGCCGCCCAGTACGAGAGCCTGACCTTGCCGCTGGCGATCATCATGATCGTGCCGATGGGCCTGCTGGCCGCCATGACCGGCGTTTGGCTGACCCATGGCGACAACAACGTCTTCACCCAGATCGGCTTGATCGTGCTGGTCGGCTTGTCGGCGAAGAATGCCATCCTGATCGTGGAATTCGCCCGCGAGCTGGAATTTGCCGGGCGCACGCCACGGGCGGCCGCGATCGAGGCCAGCCGGCTGCGGCTGCGGCCGATCCTGATGACGTCGATGGCCTTCATCATGGGCGTGCTGCCGCTTGTGCTGTCCACCGGCGCCGGCGCCGAGATGCGGCACGCGATGGGCGTCGCCGTGTTCGCCGGCATGATCGGCGTCACCGCCTTCGGCTTGTTCCTGACGCCGGTGTTCTACGTCGGTACTGCGCCGGTTGACGGGCAACCGCCCGCTGAAGCAGCACGGCGCGCCGGCGATTGCCGAAAAGCCCAGGAGGGTCCCCGTGTCGGCCTGACCCAAAGGCGGGCCGCCGCGGCCGCGATCAGGCCTTGGCGCCGCGCGTCCGACGGGCCGGAATCTTCTCCACGGGGGGTTCCACAGGTTCGTCGGCCGGCTTGCGGCCCAGGCCGATCTTCTTGGCTAGCGTGGAGCGATGCGAGGCATAAACGGGGGCGACCATCGGATAATCGCGCGGCAGCCCCCACTTCGTGCGGTACTCGTCCGGGGTCATGTTGTAGCTGGTTTTCAGGTGCCGCTTGAGCATCTTCAGCTTTTTGCCGTCTTCCAGGCAGATGATGTACTCGGGGAAGACCGACTTCTTCACGGCAACCGCCGGAGCTTGCGCTTCCGGTTTGACCTCGACCTCGCCGGCTGTCGCCAGAGAGCGATAGACCGATTGGATCAGTGGCGGCAGCGCTTCGGTGGCGACTTGGTTCTTGGCGATGTGCGCTGAAACGATCTGCGCCGTCAGCCCGAGAATGTCCGGCCTGGCCTTATCTGACATTGTGTTCGAATCCTGTCATTTGACTTATACTCACCATAGATCCCCGCTTCGTTCAAAGCATACTCGTGATCCGGTCCTGACAAAAGCATTCCATGCGTCAGATTGATCGACTTATCACTGAGGCATCACGACCAAATGCTGCCAGCGGCGCAAGCGGGATCAGATGCTGCTCGCGAAGGTGCTGGAGCGGTCGGGATCCTGCAGCGGTCGCCTGCATCGGGCGGCCTTTCACCAGTAGTTCCAGCGACGCTTCGAATTCCGTCGTGAACCGGGCGTTGTCGCCGGCGGTGCTTGCCCAGGCATCTCCGACGAAGTGACGCTTGTAGGCGGCGTAGGCGTGTCGGTCCGTCGCCAGCGTCACTGCGGTCTCGACATACTCGGACACGCTCGTGGTGACGCCCTCCGTTGCCCCGATCAGGCTCAGCAACGGGCCGGCCATGCGGGATGCGAACGAGCGTCCGCACAGCGTCAGCAACGGCAACTGCATCCGGATCGCGTCGCTGGCGATGGTGCCGGCGTTATAGGGAACCGTATCGAGGAACAGGTCGGCCAATTGAAGCCGGCTCATGTACAGTTCGGGGCTGGTCCGCTCGGCGAACACGATCCGCTCCGGGGCGACACCGGCCCGGGCGGCGGCTTGGCGAAGGTTGGCGTGCGGACCACGGATTGTCGGCAGACAGCCAAAGCACCGCCTGGTCGGCCTGGCGAAGGATCGACATCCAGGCGTCGAAAATGGTTCGGTGATTTTGTAATGATGGGAGAAACAGCACAGGACGAGGCAGTCATCCGGCAGGCCGACGTCGTGCCGGGCCAGCGGGCTACCGATCTTCCGCTTGCTGTCGTTGGCTTGGTAGATCCGTGCGACCGGCATCGGCGACGGACGGTACGCTGTCTCGTATTCCGGCGGTATGACGAAGTCGTCGCAAAGCAGGTAATCGAGTTCCGGCAACGGAACCGGACCGATGAAGCACCTGGGCGGTGGTGAGGCCCTTGATCTGGGCCGCGGTGAGTGCGCCGGCTGGGCGGTGGCGCCGAGCAGGGCGGTGGTGGTCAGGGCGGCCACCTGGGCGCTGCTGAAGCCGGCCATGCCGGCGGTGGACAGCGCGGCCAGGTGGGTCGAGGTGAACACGGCGACCGCGGCGGTGCTGAGGGCGGCGGCCTGGGCCAAGGTCAGCCCGGGGGCGGCGGCGGTGCTGGGCCGATGATGTTGGTGGCGCTGAGCTCGGCGATGCCGGCGGTGGTGAAGCCGGCCAGAGCGGCCGAGCCCAGGGCGCCGATGTCGTCCGAGGTCAGGGCCCGCACCTGCGCCGAAGACAGCGCGGCCAGCTGGTCCGTGGAGAACGTACTGAAATCAGTTGTGGACAAGGCAGCGATGGCGGCCGTGGACAACGTTTTGATTTGCGCAGGGGTAAGCACTGACGATGTTGTCACGGCATTTCTCAGCTACCAGGCGGTGGCGCACACACCACCTGTCGTTGCCGTGCAGCATGAGCGTGACGTTTTGTCTCAGTGATCTGTAGCCGAACATTAAGAACGACTCGTAAACGGGCTACGAAAACCTGTCGACATTGCCGGCACACCCCGGTCGGAGGAGAAGACGTTGCAACCAACCACGCCATCGCTGTCTGCCTTGACGGATCTGCTCGACGCCATTTTTCGGGCGCATGGCTGCTCGCCCAAGGTGGCCGGCATCCTGGCGGCGAACTGCGCCGCGGCGGAGCGCGACGGCAGCAAAAGCCACGGCATCTTCCGGATGCCGGGCTACGTCTCCACCCTCAGAAGCGGCTGGGTCGACGGACGCGCGGAACCGGTGGTGCATGACGCCGCGCCCGGCGTCGTGCGGGTCGACGCCCGCAACGGTTTCGCCCAGGTGGCGCTGGCGGCGGCGCGGGACCTGCTGCTGGCCAAGGCGCGCAGTCAGGGGATCGCGTTCTTGGCGATCCGGGAATCGCACCATCTTGCCGCGCTCTACCCCGACGTCGAGCCGTTCGCCGAGCGCGGCTTGGTGGCGCTGTCGATGGTCAACTCCATTCCGGTGGTCGCGCCGCCCGGCGCGAGCCGCCCGATTTATGGCACCAACCCGGTCGCCTTCGCGGCTCCCCGGGTGGGGTCGCCGCCGCTGATCTTCGACATGGCTACGTCCACGATGGCGCATGGCGACGTCCAGGTGGCGGCGCGCGAAGGCCGCACGCTGGCGGTGGGGCAGGGGATCGACCGCGACGGCCAGCCCACGACCGATCCGCACGCGATCCTCGATGGCGGCGCGCTGTCCACCTTCGGCGGCCACAAGGGCGCCTCGATCGCCATGATGGTCGAGCTTCTATGCGCGGCCCTGGTGGGTGCGAGTTTTTCCCATGAGGTCGACTCCTCTGCCTATCCGGGCGCGCGCACGCCGCGTACCGGGCAGACGGTGGTCGTCATCGATCCCGCCGCCGGCGCGGCCGGCTTGGCGCCGTTTGCCGGGCGCGTGGACGACTTGGTCGAGGCGTTGGGCCGGGCCGGGCAGTCGCGCCTTCCGGGCGAGCGCCGGCTGACGGCCCGCGCCCGGGCGGCCGAGGCCGGGATCCCCATCACGCCGGACGCTTGGGCGGCGCTCGAGGCGCTGCTGCCGGCCGCCTGAGGGGCCGCGATCCGTCTCAGAGCCAGACGTCGCCGACCCGGTGGCCGGCCGGGTAGGGGTCGGTTGGGTCGACGCCGTATTGGCCGATCCCGGTGATCCAGGCCTGGCCGGCGATCGTGACGACCACCGCCGGCCGGCCGGCCACCTCGGTGCGGTCGATAATACGGGCATCGAAATGCGTGCCGGTGATGGAGAAGTGGCGGAACGGCTCGCCCTGGGCGATCAGGCCCTTGGCCGACATCACCGCCAGCCGCCCGGTGGTGCCGGTGCCGCAGGGCGAGCGGTCCAGCCGGCCATGCAGCACGACCGGAGCGTTCCTGCTCTCGACCCCCGCCGCGGTACGCTGCAGCGGGCCTTCGAACAGCACGTTTGAAACGCCGCGCAGCGTCGGGTGCTCCGGATGCACCACCGTCAGCTGCTCGTTCACCGCTCCCTTGATCCGCTTGCCGACCGCGCAGAGCTCGTAAGCCTCGTCCGCGGTGACGGCAAAGCCCAGCGCCGCCGCGTCCACGTGCGCGAAGGTCATGCCCCCGTAGGAGGTGTCGACGGTCACGGTGCCAAGCCCCGCCACCTCCACCGGGGTGTCGAGATGCAGGGCGAAGGCGGGCCGGTTGGTGAACTCGACTTGGCGGACCTTGCCGTCGCGGCAGTCGCAGCGGACCTCGATCAGACCGCCCGGCGCTTCCAGGCACAGCCGCGTTTCCGGCTCCTGCATGGGCAGGATGCCGGTCTCGAGTGCGACGGTTGCCACGCAGATCGTGTTGGAGCCGGACATCGGCGGATATTCGTTGCTCTCGACGATGACGTAGCCGAGCTGGGCGCGGGGGTCGCAGGGCGGCAGGATGACGTTGGCGTTCACGTACGGCGCGCCGCGCGGCTCGAACAGTAGCAGCCCGCGCAATGCCTCCATCTCGCGCTCGAAGTACTCCTTTTTCTCGAACATCGTCGCCCCGGGGACGTCGACGATGCCGCCCGTGACAACGTTGCCCACCTCGCCCTCGGCGTGGCAGCCGACCACCGTGATCGTTTTCTTCCAGCGCATCGGTCCGTCCCCGCTCACACGCGCCGCGCGCCCGGATTGCCCGGTTGCGGCTCGGCGGCAGGGTATCGGGAAACCTCGATCGTTGGCGACAGCATCGGCCAGGCTGGATGCCGAGCGCCGCTTGCGCGGAGCGCCGGCGTCGGCTCCGCTTCGCCGCCGGCCCGGCCCGGCCCGCCCTTCGTTACATCCAACGGCTGCTATAGGCGCCGCTCACTCGACCGTCACCGATTTCGCGAGATTGCGCGGCTGGTCCACGTCGGTGCCGCGCAGCACGGCCGTGTGGTAGGCCAGCATCTGCACCGCCACCGCATACAGGATCGGCGCCACGAACGGGTCCACCGCCGGCAGTTCCAGCGCCTCGACCGCGATGCCGCGCAGCCGGGCGCAGCCGGCCGCGTCGCTCAGCACGACGATTTGGCCGCCGCGGGCGCCGGCCTCCTGGACGTTGCTGGCGGTTTTCTCGAACAGCGGCCCGGACGGCACGATCGACAGGATCGGCACCTGGCGATCGATCAGCGCGATCGGGCCGTGCTTCATCTCGCCCGCCGCGTAGCCTTCGGCGTGGATGTAGCAGATCTCCTTCAGCTTCAGCGCCGCTTCCAGCGCGATCGCGTGGCCGGTCCCGCGCCCCAGGCACAGCACGTCGCGCGCCTGCGGCCATCCGCTCGGCCAGGCGCTTGATCGGCCCGTCCAGCGCCAGCACGTCGGCGGCCCGGCTCGGCAGCTCCAGCAGATGCTGCATCAGCCGCTGCTCCTCGGCGGCGTCGATGCGGCCACGGTCACGGCCGATGGCGACCGCCAGGCACGCCATCACCGTCAGCTGCGCGGTGAACGCCTTGGTGCTCGCAACCCCGATTTCCGGCCCGGCCACCGTCTCGAGCACCGTGTCGCTTTCGCGCGCCATGGTGCTTTCCGGCACGTTCAGCACGCTCATCACGTGCTGCCCGGCGCCGCGCATGTAGCGGAGCGCGGCCAGCGTGTCCGCGGTCTCGCCGCTTTGGCTCACCAGCAGCCCGACGCCGCCCGCCACCAGCGGCGGCGTCGCGATAACGCAGCTCGCTGGCGACGTCGATGTCCACCGGCAGCCGGCCGAGCTGCTCGATCCAGTGGCGCCCGGCGAGTTCGGCGAAATAAGCGCCGCCGCAGGCCGTGATGGTCGCGCGCGGCACCGCCGCCCACTCGAACGGCAGCTCGGGCAGCGCCACCGCGCGCGTGGCCGGGTCGAGCATGCGGGCGAGCGTCTGGCCGATGCGGCCGGATGCTCGTGCAGCTCCTTTTCCATGAAGTGGCGGTAGCCGTCCTTGCCGATCGACGGCGCCGGTCTGCACCGTCACTCGGATCGGCCGGCTGACCGCCTCGCCGTCCGCGTTGAACACCACGGCGCCGCTGCGCCACAGCACCGTCCAATCGCCATCCTGCAGATAGGCGATCCGCCTTGTCAGCGGCGCCAAGGCCAGGCTGTCGCTGCCGAGATACATCGCCCCGTCGCCGAAGCCGACCGCGAGCGGGCGCCGTGCCGGGCGCCGACCAGCAGCTCCGGGTGGCCGGCGAACAGCAGCGCCAGCGCGTAGGCGCCCTCGAGCCGCTCGAAGGCCGCCCGGCGGCGTCCACCGGGGCCAAGCCGCGGCGCAGGTTGAGGTCCACCAGCTGCGCCACCGTCTCGGTGTCGGTTTCGGTCTCGAACACCTGGCCCTCGGCCTCCAGCTCGGCGCGCAGCTCGGCGTGGTTCTCGATGATGCCGTTATGCACCACGCTCACCCGCGCCGTGCCGTGCGGATGCGCGTTGCCCTGCGTCGGCGCGCCATGGGTGGCCCAGCGGGTATGGCCGATGCCGGTGGTGCCGGACAGCGTCCGGTGGTCGAGCGACGCGGCAAGGTTCACGAGCTTGCCGGCGGCGCGTCGCCGCTCGATCAGGCCATCCACCAGGTCGCGATCCCGGCGCTGTCGTAGCCGCGATACTCCAGCCGCTGCAGCGCCCCGAGCAGAACCGGTGCCGCTTGTTCCGAGCCGACGATGCCGACGATGCCGCACATGCTTTGGTTCCCCCCTCCCGACTGCCCGGATGTCCGCCGCCTACCGGCGGCGCCGTTGCGCCACAGCTCTCCCAGCGCCCGTGCGGCCAGCGCGGCCTCGTCGGCGACGACCGCGGGCCCGGTTGCCGCGCGACCGATATGCCGGCCGAGGTCGCCGGGATGCTCCAACACCGGCACCTCCAGCGCCCGCACGAGCGCGGCCGGCGCGGCGGCGCGAACTCCGGGCCTCGCGCCCGGTCAGGAACGCGGCGATGCGCTCGGCCGCGTAGCCGTCGCCGTAGGGATTGTAGGCGCCCGCCATCTCCGCATAGGCGGCCGGGTCGTCGAGCAGGCGCGACACCTCCTGCACCAGGCGTTCGGACGAGGTGCCCACCAGCCGCACCGTCCCGGCCTCGACCGCTTCCGGCCGTTCGGTGGTGTCGCGCGTCACCAGCACCGGCTTGCCCAGCGACGGTGCTTCCTCCTGCACGCCGCCGGAATTGGTGACGATCAGGTAGGCCTGCGTCATCAGCCAAACGAAAGCGAGGTAGTCGAGCGGCGGCAGCAGTGCACGTCCGGCCGGTCGGCGAGCGCGCCGTTCGCCGCCGCCTGCGCCATCGGGTTGAGGTGGACGGATACACCACCTGCACGTCGCCGCGGTCGGCGATCTCACCGATCGCCCGGCAGACCCGGTCGAGCCCGCCGTTGAAGTTCTCGCGGCGATGCCCGGTCACCAGCACCAGCCGGCGGCTCGTCGAGGAACGGGAACCGCGCGGCCTGCTCGGCGGCGAGCGCCGGGTCGTCGCGCAGCTTGTCCACCACCTGCAGCAGGCGTCGATGACGGTGTTGCCGGTGACCCGCACCGCCCGCGCCGCCACGCCTTCGTGCAGCAGGTTGGCCCGCGCCTGCGCCGTGGGGGCGAAGTGCAGGTCGGCGATGCACGCCGTCAAATGCCGGTTCACCTCCTCCGGCCAGGGCAGCGCGGGTTGCCGGTGCGCAGCCCGGCTTCGACGTGCGCGGTCGGGATCTGCTGAAGACGCCGCCAGGCTCGCCACGAACGCGGTCGTGGTGTCGCCCTGCACGATCACTCAACCGGGCTTGTGTTGCCGCAGCACCGGCTAGCCCGTTCCACCGCCGCTCAGCCCTCAGCGATTGGCCGCTTGTCATCACCTCGAGGTCGATGTCGGGGGTGATGCCGAACAGCGTGTTGACGTGGTCGAGCATCTCGCGGTGCTGCCCGGTGACGCAGGTGACGAGCTCGACCCCTTCGATGCACCGCAGGGCATGCAGCCGGCGCCAGCTTAATCGCCTTGGGCCGGGTGCCGAGGATGGGCATGATCCGCAGTCTGACGCTCCAGATCGTTGTGGCGGCGGCCGGCCGCGGCGCTACTGCGGCCAATCGGTACGATCCGGGTTACGATCGATGCGGGAGAGCGTCGTTTACGGAATGATACGAACTGCTCGGGCCGGCGATCCGGGCAGGGTTGCTCATTGGCGGTTGGGCCCCTACGCCGCGTGTGTCAGCGATAGGCGCCCGGGTGCGTGGCGAACAGCACGACGAGCAGCAGCATCCAGCCCCCGAGCAGCACTCCCGGTGCCGCCAGCAGGGCGACCAGCCCGGTTGCGGCGCGTGGCCGGCCCGTCGCTTTCAGATGCAGGCCGCCCCCGAGAACTGCCGCCGGGATGCAGATCAGCGGCAGCCACAGGGCGATGTTGAACGAGCTGACCGTGCCGTCGTCCAGACCGATCAGGAAGAAGTAAGACAACACGAGAAGGACGAGGGCGTCGACGACGAAACAGGTCAAAAACATTTTCATCCCGGGACCGTGCCGTGTTCCATGGCCTGCGGCAACCGACCCGCAACGATCCTGTCCCTAAACGACCCCAGCCGGGTCCGCAGCGTTCGACGCGCCGCCCGTGCGCCCCGCGCGCAGCCGCATCGGCCCCGCCGAACGCCGTCAGGTGACGCGCGTGCGAGAACGATGTCGGCGGCAGGTCGCCGGCGCCGGCGCCGTTTCAGCCTGATCGCGGCGACCGGCGCCGGCACCGTGGCCGCCGCCTGCGCTGCCTCCTCGCCGAGGCCTCGCGGCGGATCTCGAACCGCTTCACGATCATGCCCAGGCGCACGGCCCGGCCCCGCAACGCCGCAGCCACGCCCTGCGCCGTGTCGCGCGCCTGTTCCACCGTGCTCTTGTCGGCGCCGACCTCGTCCTGCAGCAACAGCCAGCTCGATGCCGCCGCCGGTGCAGATCGGCCCAGCTGGGCACCATACCCGGCCGCGTCCTGGGCGTGGTTGGCGAAGGCCGAGACGGTGACGGGCCAGCCGGGCGCCGCCTGCCGCAGGCGAGACCGGATCGCGCCGAGATAGCGCGTCAGCGCCGCCTCCCGCTCCGGCGTTTGCCACGTGGCATCGTCCAGCTCGTCCGGCACGTACCAGCCGGCCACCGCGCGAGCCGGCACGCCGGCGGTCGCGGCCCGCAGCGCCGGCAGCCGCCGCTCCAGATCGGCGACGCGGGCGGCCAGGTAGCCCTCCAGCGCCTCGTCCGGCAGGGCGGCCGCCTGCCACCAGGCGCCGTCGTGGTGCAGCCCGAGCCAGGTCCGCAGCCCGGCGTCATGCGCCGCGCGCAGCACGATCGGGAGCAACGGCAGACCTCCGTCGCGCCCGGACGACCGCGAAAGAAATCCACCGTGTCGATCGACGACCATTGCAGGGTGATGCTGCGCAGGCCCATGCGGCGCAGCTCCTGCATCAGCGCGGCCCAGGCCCGCGGCGCCGCTCTGCATCGCGCCGCAGCAATTGCACGATCGTGCCCTCGAACCGAGCCGCCGGACACCCGCCCGGCCGCGCCGCTTGGGCGGGTCCCGCCCGCGTCACCGCCGCCAACACCCCCAGCAACAGCGAGCGGCGGCGTGGCACCGTCATGCCCGCTCAGAAATGGGCGATCACGCCGAACAGGAACCGCTCGCGGTGCGGCCGCCAGTCCGGGCGATGTCGTGCGAAGCGCGGGCGAAAAACTCCGGTTCCAGTTGGTAGCCGATGAGCGGGTCGTGCAGGAACCGGGTGCGCAGCGACAGCCCGGCGCCGATCTGCAGCACTCCGCCGAGCCGGTGCGGGCACTGTCGAGCTCGCCGCGCAGGAACAGGTACGGCGTCAGCATCGCCTGCTCGAACGGCTGGTGGCTCGCCCCGGCGCGGCCCTCAGCACGCCGAGCCAGTCCCGGTCGCGGATGAAGAACTTTCCCAGATCGCCGTAGATCGACAGATAGGGCGTCCAATCCCGCCGCCAATCCGGCTCGCCGGCCACCTTCCAGTCCGCGCCATAGGCCCAGCCCGCCGTCACCCGCAAAGCCAGTTGTCCTGGAGGTGCGGCCCAGCGCGATCAGCCGCTCGGCCCAGAGATAGACGGGGATGTTGGAGACCGTGCCAGCGGATGCCGATGCCGCCTTGGAAGGTGCGCCCGAGCGGGACAGGCTGCCGGGTCGTTGGACCACAGCTTCGGGCATAGACGGTCAGCCATTGCGGGTCGGCATCGCCGGGCAGATGCGGGCTTGAGCTCGAAGTGGCGGCGCCGATGCCGGCCGCGCGCCCAGCCGCTCGACGATCGGCAAGGACGGGTCGCAGCCGACCGCGGTGTTCGGCGTGCACAGCGTGTCCACCAGCTCGAACGCGAACTCGCGCGTGGCGGCCGCATTCTCGCGCCGCAGGTCGCGCAGGCGTTGCGCGTCGCCGGTATCGCCGGTGGTGGCTTGGTGCGCTTCGGTACGGCGGATCGCCTGGGCATAGGTGAGCCGCGGATTCGGCCAATCCCGGCCAGCGCATGGGCGCGCGGCAGGTCCTGGCGCACCGGCAGCCGGTCCGGTTCGCGGGCGAGCGCCGTGCTGAACCGCGCGGCGGCGTTGCCGGGGCGGCCTGCCTTCAGCTCGGCATAGCCGGCCTGCGCTTGCGCCTGGGCGTCGTCGGGGGCTGCGTCGGCGGCGCGCACGCTCGCCTCGGCGGCGCCGGTCTCGTCGCCGGAAGCGGACCGGGCCTGGGCGAGCAGCGCCAGGTTGGCGGCCGACGGATCGGTGTTGGCCAGCGTTTCCGCCGCCCTGAGCGCCGACGCGGTGTCGCCGCGGGCGATCGCCGCCGCACCGCCAGCGCATCCCGCTGCGCCGACCGGGTGCCGCCGCGCGCCGGGCCGGGGCCGGCCTGGGCCAGGGCGCGCTCGGCGTCGTCGGTCCGGCCGGCGCGCAGCAGCCCGTCCGCCACGGCGAGGCTGAGCTGCGGATCCGGCCGCAGCTTCAGCGCCGACTGCCACGCGCCGACGGCGCCGGGCGTGTCACCGTCGGCGGCGCGGGCATAGCCGAGACCCGCGTAGGCGCGTGCCTGGAGGTCCTCCGGCAGCTCGCCTTGCGCCTGGGCGGCCCGGAACAACTCCGCCGCGGTACCGGGCTGGTGCGCGGCCAGCAGCGCTTCGCCGCGGGCGACCAGAGCGCGCGGGTCGCGGGTGCGCTCGGCGACGGCGCCGAACATCGCGGCGGCCTCGGCCGGCTGACCCGCCCGCATCAGCGCGTCGCCGGCGGCCAGCCCGGTGTCGGGCCGCGGCTGCAACCGGAATGCGGTCTCGAGATAGCGGGTGCGATCCGCGTCCTGGCCGAGCGCCCCGGCCAGGTCGGCCGCTTCGTGCCAGGCGCCCGCATCGCTGCCGGCCATCGCCACCAGCGCGCCGAGGCAACGCGACGCTTCGGCCCGCTGCCCGGCCTTGAGGTACACCTGGCACAGCCGCTCGCGCCACGTCAGCGTGCCGGCCAGCGGCTCCAGCGCGCGCGCCTCCTCGGCGTAGCGGCCGAGCTTGTCGGCGGCCTCCGCGAGACGGGTGCGACCTGCCACGCCGGAGCCGGCGGCGACCGCGGAGCGGAACGCCTCGAACGCCGGCCCGTCGATTTGTCGGTCCAATGGAGATCACCCAGCGTCAGCCAGGCGAGCTGCGTCTCGGCCGGCGTCCGCGCGAGCTGGGCGGCGCGGCGGTACCTGCACCGCCGCCCCGGCGCGGTCGCGCGCCCGGCGCAGTTCCTCGGCCAGGCCCAGCGCTGGTCCCAGCTTTCTTCCACGTCCAGGCTTTCGCGCGTGGTCTGGGCGGCGTCGGCCGCCTTGCCGGCCTGGCGCTGCGCTTCGGCCAAGGTCAGCAGCAGGGTGGCGTAGGCGTGCCGCGCCTCGGGCCCGGCCCCAGGTCCGGCCCCGGGTCCGCCTTCCGCCAGGCGCGCCTGCGCCGCCGGCCGCGCCGCCTGCAGCACCGCCACCGCCCCGGCCGCGTCGCCGGTGGCGAGCCGCCGCCGCGCCCGGTCGAGCGGGTTGCCGATGCGCGGATCGATCGCCTCGATCTCGGCGGCCATCGTGCCTTCCAGCGCGCGCTGCCCGGTCGCGCCGGCCGCATCGGCGCGCAGGGTCAGCACCGTCAGCACCGCTTGCCGGTCGGCGCCGGCCGCGCCGAGTGCGCGGGCGTCCCACGGCCGCAGCGCCGCCAGCGCCGCCCCGGGCTGGCCGTTGCGCAGCGCGAGCTCGCCGACATGCGCCGCCACGTGCCAATCCGCCAACGCCGCCGGCGGCACCAGGGTCAGCGCGGCGTGCACCTTGGCCGGCTGGCGGCTGCGGTCGGCGGCGTCGCCGAGCAGCAGCGCGTATTCCAGCCACAGCGCGTCGTCGGCGTCGGCCGGCCGCGCCAGCGGCTGCCCGTCGGCCCCGAGCAGCGGCGGCAGGGCCACGGCGTCCGTCCGTCCGTCGCCGCCAGATTGCAGCCGCGCCGCGCGCAGCCGGTCCACCAAGGCCTGCGCGCTTGGCGCCGCGGCGGCGCCGCTCGCCTGCAGCGAGGCGGCCTGCTCGGCCGCTTGCCGGGCCACATCGCCTCGGCCGAGATGCTCAGCCAGCACCGACACCAGGCGGTAATAGCGGAGCCGGTCGGCGGCTGCGGCCGCGTCATCCCCGGCCGCCTCGAAGTCCGCGCGTGCGCCGTCGGTGCGCAGCACTGCCAAGGCCGCTGTCGCATCGCCGGCCGATTCCAGCAACTGCGCCTGCGACAGCAGGGCGGCCCGGCGGTCGCGCGGCGTCTGGGCAATGGTGGCGGCACGAGCCCAGTATGCCGCCGCTTCCCGCTTCTGGCCGGCGCGGGCCGCAAGCTCGGCCGCGCGCGCGGCCGCGGCACGGTCCGGCGCCGCCGCCGGCGGCAGCAGGCCGAGCGCCTCGATAGCCAGCGGCGCCCGCCCGGCGCGCTGCGCGGTTTCGGCCAGCAGCAGCAGGTAATCCGCCCACACCGCATCGGCGACGCCGGCCGGACGCGGCAGCGGGTGCGCGTCGTCAGCCAGGAAGCCGAGCGCCGCATCCGGCCCGGCATCCGCCCGCCGGGCCGCCAAGCGCGCGGCGCGCATCCGGTCGGGCAGGCTCTGCTCGGCCTGGTTGGTGCCGGCGCCCTGCCGCGCCAAGGCGGCGGCTGCCGCCGACGCGTCCGCAGCCACCGCGGTCTGCCCGACCTGCTCGGCCAGCACCGAGACCAGCCTGGCATAGCGCAAGCGCAAGGCCAGCGGCGCGTCGCCATCGGCGGCCAGCAGCGCGCGCACCGGCTCGGCGCGCAGCAGATCCAGCGCGTCATGCGGCCGGTGCGCCTGGTCGAGCAGCTGCGCCTGCGCCAGCACCGCGCGGCGGCGCTCGGCTGCGGGCGCTCCGGCGGCGATCCGCCCCCACAAGGCGGCCGCTTCGGCGGGACAGTCGCCGCGCTCCGCCAGCGTCGCCCGGGCTGCCAGCAAGGCGCGCGCGGTCGGCGAGCCGGGAGTGCCGGGCGGCTCGGCCCGCAGCAGCCGGTCCGCCTCGCCGAGCTGGCCGCTGGCGATCGCCACGTTGACCAGCCCGGCTAACGCGCGGCGGCGTGCCGAGGGCGGCAGGCCGGATTGGCCGAGTGCCTGCACGTAAGCTGCCATCGCCGGGCCGAGCTGGCTGAGGTTGGCAAGCATTCCGCCCGTTCCACCACGGCCGGCCCGAAGCCCGGCGCGCTTTGCAGCAAGGCGTCGGCGTTGACGACGATCTCGCGGTCCATGCCTCGGCTGCGCAACAATTGGATCAGCCGCCAGCGGATCACCAAATGACGCGGGTCGGTTTCGAGGTAGCGCTCGTAGCCGGCGATGGCTCCGGCGATGTTGCCGCGCTTGACGTCGCGTTCGGCGAGGTCGGTGACCGGGTAGGCGCGGCGCCGGCGCAATGCGTTGGTCAGCAGCCCGTCATTCATCGACGCCCGCAAGCTGTCCTCGACCGCCGACGGGGTCGGCTCCCGGGCGTCGGCGCCGCCCACGACGGCGATGCCGGCGTCACCCTCCGAGCTGTCCACCGGATCGAGCGTGAGCTGCACGTTCACCGCCGGCGGCGTTGCCGCGGGCGACGCGGGCTGAGCCGCGGCAGGCGGCGGTCCCGACAGTCCGAGCGCCAAGGCCGAAACCACGCCCAGCAACGGCTTGCCCCGGCCGCAGCGCCCGATGTCGAGCCGGCTTCTCACGACGGGCTGCTCACGATGGGCTTTGCGCGGCGGCCAGGGCCGGCATTGCCCCGGCATGCGGGCCGGTGCGGCTCGACCACGCCCGCTGCAGCGCGTCCATGCGTCCGAGCAGCTCGGCCACGAACCCGTCGGTCGCGACCTGGATCTCGACCGGACGCTGCGTGCGTGCCTCGAGCGCGGCAACCTCGCCGGGCGCCAGCAGCGCGGCTGCGGCGACGGCGAGCCGGCCCGATTGCGCCATCGCGAACGGCACGCAGCGGAACCGCCGGGCCAGGTCGAGCGGGAACGCCGCCAGCAATTCCGGCGCCACGCTCGCCGCATCGGCCGAGCACAGCGGCGCGCTGGCGTAGGCGGCCAGGATGCGGGCGAGGACCTTCTCGCCGAGCACGCCGGTCTCGACCAGCACGGATTCCAGCCGCCGGTCTTCCGCTTCCGCCTTGCTGCTGGCGACCGATAGCACGGCGGGATCGAGCAGCTTGAGCTCGAGCAGCAGGTCGCCCAGGCTGCGCCCCCGTGCGGCGACCGAGGCCGTTGCCGTGCTGGCTGGGCGCGGCGAGGGCGCCGCGACCGTCGCGCCGATCGGGAACTGATGCGCGGTCTTGTCCCAGCCGATCGCCTTGCCGGTGCGCAGGTGCCGCGCCCAGAGCCGCAAGGCGCGGATCAGGGCGCAGTAGTTGATCACCGACGCCCAAACGTAGCGCGCCGTCACCATCGGCAGCACGCCGGGCCCGTAATGCACCACCGCCCAGAGGTGCCGCTGCGCCAGCCGGTGCGCGAGCAGGCCGAGGTTGATCCACACCACGTTCCACAGCCAGTCGCCGTCCGGCAGCAGCGGCGCCAGGTGCCCTTCCTCGGGAAAGGCGAGCTGGTAACCGCTCAGGCCGATGAAGGCGAGCAAGGCCATCACACCGAGCACGGTGACATGCGACAGCACCAGCGCGCGGCGGTCGCGCCAGAACAGGTAGCGGACCCGCCAGCCGGCGCGCCAGCCGAAGTTGCGCCAGCCCTGCAGCGAGATCCCCACCGTCCAGCGCGACTTCTGCCGGAACGAGGCGTTGAAGCCGTTCGGGAGATACTCGCGGGTGGCGATCAGCTCGCGCCGCGCCAGCACACCGCCGAACAGCCGGCGCCAGCCGCGCGGCCGCCCGTCTTCGCGCAGGAACATGCGCACGAAATGCATCTTCAGCCCGGCATCGCGCATGCGGAACGAGAACTCGTAGTCTTCCGTCAGCGAGCGGGTGGAGAACGTTTCCCCGGTCGCCTCCGCTAGCGCCAGCGCCCGCCGCGAATAGAACGTGCCGACGCCGCAGCCCGGCACAACGCCGGCGAAGCGCTCGCGCACGAACATCTCTTTCGCGTGGAACTCGGCGAACTCCTCCATGTAATGGCCGCCGGTCAGGTCCCACCAGCGGCGCCGAAGCGACAGCACCGGGATCTGCACAAGATCGTAACGGTGCCCGTAATAGTTGAACAAATGCAGCGCCAGCGGCGGCACCACGTCCTCGGCGTCCTGCATGATGACGCCGGCGAACGGCGCCCCGGCCTGCTCCTCGAAGGCGCGAATGGCGTTGAGGATGTGGTTGAGGCAGTCCGCCTTGCAGGTCGGCCCGGGGCGTCGGTCACCACCTTGTCGACGTCGGAATATTGGGCGGCGAGCTTGTCCGCTTCGCGCTGGGTGTCGGCGTCATTCGGATAGGTGCCGATGAACACCTGGAAGTTGCGGTATTCCAGGGTGGCGATGATGTTGGCGACCGCGGAGCCGATCACGTCGGCCTCGTGCCAGGCCGGGAACATGATCGCCAGCGGCCGTTCCGGCGTTTCGCGCAGCACGGCCGGGCTCGGCGGCCGCTGGAACCGGCCGGTGAGGCGATCGAAGACCTGATAGGCGAGCCACATCACGTCGATCACCAGGTCGTCCAAGCCGGCGATCAGGTAGATCCAGCAGCACAGCACGAAGATGGCCTGGATGCCGAGCAGCAGGGCGTCGGTGGCGAGACCGGCCAGCTCGCCGGTCACGGCAGGGCCTGCTTGGCGGCAGCGCGATGCGGATTCGATGTTAATCCGGAACTAAAGGCTGGAACGTCGGGCGCGCGGCGTCCAGCGCCGTCAACCGGGACGGGCATGTCCTTCTCCTGTGACGGAAACTAAAGCCGGTGGCGGTAGTAGTACGCCGCGGCCTGGCCGCGGCTGTGCAGGCCCAGCTTGTCGAGGATCCGGTGCACGTGGTTCTTCGCCGTGGCGTCGGTGATGTGCAGGCGCTCGGCGATGCGCTTGTTCGACAACCCGTCCGCCAGCAAGCCGAGGATCTGCTTTTCTCGTGGCGTCAGCGCCGTCACGTCGCGACCCTTGTTGCGTTCCGCCGACAGCGACGCGACCCGGCCCACCAGCAATCCGGCCAGGCGGGACGAACAGACCATCTCGCCGCGGGCGGCATGCTGGATGACCGCGACGAGGTCGGCGGTCGAACTGTCCTGGTCGACATAGCCGTGCACGCCCTTTTCGGCCCACCGGACGAACTCGGCCTCGGTGCTGGTCGCGGTCAGCACGACGATGCGCAGGCCCGGCGACAAGGCCCGCAAGCTCTGCGGCAGCACGGCCATGTTCGCCGTGTTGGAGTCGAGGATCACGGCATCCGGATCGAGTGCCGCGACCCGGTCATGGGCCTCTCGCGCGACGAGGCCTCCACCAGGCCGAGGCCGGCGTCGCAGCGGGACAGGTCGCGTTGCAGCGCCTCGCGCAGCAGGCGGGAGTCGCTGACCACCACGATGCTTTTGACGTTCCCGGGGCTTCTGACGTCTGCGGGCGGGCGAACGGTGCCCGCAGCGCCGGACGTCGCCAGACCTTTGGATGTGCCGCCTTCTAGGAGGAGATTACCAAGTCGCATGAAGTCGGCCTTTCACACGCGAACTTGCAGCTGAGATCCGATAGTGACTTGTCGCCACAGTTAACTCCGTTAACTCTAATCCAACAATATCTGAACATTCATGACAATAAATTACTTAATCTCTTTACTCAAGACATTGCGTTACATCAATAAGATTCTCAAGAGAACGTGATGGAACAAATTGGCAGGAGAGAATTAAAGCTTAAGGCATAGTTAAACTGTGTTGAACCCGACGAACGAGTAACCGAGACCTTTGATCCCTTGCACCGTCGTTTGCAGGTAAAGGTTCGTGGTCGTGTCCCAGTCGCTCGCGTGAAGAAGAAGCTCGCCCAGGCGTCGCGGACCACCAGGTTGCGTTGCGCGTCGGCGATGATGTCCGCCGGCAGCCGGGCCAGGTTACCCCGAACGGCAGCAGCTCGACGCCGCCAGCGTATCCGGCAGCACCTTGCCGCCATACACGTCCTTCGGCACGACGTATGGAAAATACTGCCCGGCCACCCTGGTCGGATCCGGCGTGCCGCCAGACAACAAGCCGACGAAATAAAGCGACCGTTCCGAGCGCGAGCTGAACAGGGTGGAGAAGCGCTTGTAATCCGCCGCGCTCGCAGCATAGTTCAGCGCCGTCCATACTTTCGTCAGCGTCGCAACCCCGCCTGCGGTCCTGAACGCCGCCGCCGCGAAGGCGAGGTTGTATTCGCTGTTCATCGAAGCCACCCGGTTCTACGCTAACGTTGCTGAGTTGCCGGGTAGCGGACCGACGTAGTTGACCGATTGGTCGGCGTTCAAGGTCAGCCGGTAGAACTCCGCGTCGTCGCCGGTCACGCCGGTATAGGGATTGGCGACGTTGGAATATTGGTGGGTGTAGCCGTGCGCCAGCAGCGTGCCGCCGCGCTGCTGCATGTAGGCCATGGCGGCGAGCAGGTTCGGCGTGTCCTTCAACCGGATCGTCTGCCGCACGCCGCCATTATATGTGCCGTTCGGGTCGAGGTAGGTGGGGACGACCTGGAAGCCGAACGGCACCTTCTGCGCGAACAAGTAGTCGGCGATCGCCTTCAGCGGCGTCGGGTCGTCGTTCGGGCTGATATCCTCGATCCGCAGCAGCGCCCGTTTGGTGACCGGCGTCGCTGGGGCGAAGGCGTCGAACAGCAGGTCGCAGAACGCCAGGTAGCGGTCGCCTTCGGTCATGTAAACGAACGGGACCTCGCCGATGTAGGTGAGGTTGCTTTTCGGTGCCGCCGCCGCCCGCACCGCCCACGGGAACGTCGAGCCGTCGGACCGCACCGCCGTCGCCAACGTGGCCGGCGCGCCGGCGCCGGCGAGCATCGAGTAGGTCATGATGCCCGACAGGTTGGCCGCGTAGCGCTTCAGCTGCTGGCCCTTGTAGCTGACCTGGCCGACCGGCGAGCTGTCGTAGCCCGCCCAAACCCAGCCGTACTCGCTGCGGAATACGAAGAGTCGCTCGAGCGGCGGGCGGTCAGCTGCCAGATATTGGCGCCGGCCCAGATCACCGGCTTGGTCGTAGCCAGCACGTCGTCCAGGAACGCGGCCGGCAACGGTTCGTCATAGGTGGAGCCGACGTAGATCGTGACGCCGTTCGCGGCCACCTGGCCGGCGGTGTAGGTGGCGACCGGCTGGGTCGTGTAGGCGCCGAAGCGGCTACCAAGTTGGCAGCCATGATCGCATAAAGCTCGCCCAGCCAGCCCCATTGCCCGGTCGTGTCGTACAAAATGAGTGCGGTCATGGCAGTGGGCTCCAAAACGGTTCGGTGTCACAGGCTTTGCGTACGAATGGCCGGGTCGCGTGTCCGCCCGCCGATCAGTCGCTGTTGAGGTCGATGTCTCGGACAGCCCGCTTGCGGCGCCCGTAGACGCCTGCTCCTCGGCACTGAATGGCGCGCCCACCGGCTGGAAGAAGGGGTTGGCGGGCGTTTGCGCGGACGCCGCGTTGCGTCCCTTCGACTTGCCGTTGCCGCCTTTGTTGCCGGACGACCCGGGCCCTTCCTGCTGGTCCTGCGACGCGCCGGCCGCCTGGCGCCCGAGCAGCAGGCTGCCCGGCAGCAGCAGCGTGACGGTGGCCAACAACCGTCGGCTCAGCATCGATTTAAGCATCTGAATGTTCCCTCATTGCGTGGCTTCCCGGCCTCACGGCCGTTCCGATCGATCCGAAATCAAGACTAGATCGCTGCCGAACTCAGTTTCATGAGCACATCGCTCAAATTTTGCGGCGTGCCGGCGCGCCGTTCCAAGCCTGCTGCGGTCCAGGGCCACGTCTGGCCGAACGCGGCCTCGTTTGATTAAACTTGCCTTGTTTTTAACTTGCTGGCTCGGGGATGCGTTTTAGCGACCTCACGAGAATGAGCCCGCAACTTCGGCGCCTGGCATCCGTAGCTTAGGAGTACCGCCGATGGGAGGATTTCGCCGTGCCGCAAATGTTCGATTGGATCTTCTTCGCCATCATGATTCCGGTTCCCGTCCTTCTGGTCTGGGACTGGCTCCGCGACCGCTAAGCAGATCCGATCGGATCGGTTCGGCTCGATCGGCAAGTTACGCCGCCTGACGCAAGGTTGTCTTACGGGATCGCAAGGCAGGAAGTTGGGCCGCCGGCGCTCGAGCGGACGCGCTGCGCTACTCCGTCTTGGCGAATATCAAGCTGTCTTCTTCTTCGTCGTTGTCGAACATGTCCTGCAACGTGCTGAGGAAGGCGTCCGCACCGACATGGATGTTCCGGCCGGGAACGAACATGCTCGCGAAGTGCGGCGTGATCCGCGCCAGGAACTCCGCCGGCGTCACCCCGCTCACGTTGCGCAGGTGATGCGGCAGGAACTCGATGACAAGGTCCGTGCGTCTTGGAGGATGGCCTGCATGCCTTTGAGGGCGAAATACTCGGATCCCTCGATGTCCATCACCACGACTGCCAATTTCTCGCCGTCGAGACACGTGTCCAGGTTGTACGCCTCGACCGAAATCGTCTCGGGCTCGTCGAACACGTAATCGCGCCAACCTTGGGCATGCGCTTCGACCCGGCGCAATTGCGGTTGCCCCCGAGGAACTCGAGCGTGTCCGCTTGTCGCTCGCGGCGACGTTGATCGCCCGGACGTTGTCCACCCCGTGCAAGCGGCAGTTGACTTCGAATAGCCGGAACGAGGCGGGATTGGCCTCGATGCCCACGACCTGCTTGCAGCGTTTGGCGATCGGGATGGCCATCACGTCGATGTTGGTGCCGACGTTGAGCACGGCATCGTCACTGCGGATGTGCTGCAGGACGCGCTGCAACTCCCCGCGCTAGAAGGCCGGGTTGTTGCGGAGTTCCCGACCCACCCCCCCGTCGTCCGCCCGTCGCATACAGGCCATCGTCGGCCTGCTAGAATGGCGACCGCGTTCGGCCCATCAGCATCAACGGCCCCGGCGCAACGGTGCGCCCCCGGGTTTCGGGCGAGCCGCATCTGCATCTGCTTTCAAGTGATTGAGTTCGACTGAGGGGCAGCCACCCGCCTTGTCGGGAAGTCCGCCAGGCGCCCGCCGGGCCGGTGATCGACGCAACAGACGTCCGCAAGCTGGATTATCGACCACGCATCAAGCGCGTTGCAGCTGCGCCTCATTCATTGCAATGCTGCGGCATGCACGGTTCTGTGAGCCGCATCGGGTGGGCGACCCGCTTCCGCAGGCGAAGCTGGCAGGTGGGCGTGCTGCTGGCCTTGTTGGCGCTTGTTCTGCGGCTGCCTGCGCCGAGCCTCGCCGAAGCGGCGGGCGGTCCTAACGCCGTCCTGCTGGGCGCCGGCTTGGGTTCCGGCTTCGGTGAGATGCCGATCTGCCATGCCGGTGCGGATGGAACGAGCCGGCCGGAGCAGCCGGGCCAACCCGCCAGCCCCGCGCATGACTGCGCCCTTTGCGCCGTGTGCCACGCGACCGCCGCGCCCGCGCTGCTGCCCGGCGCCGCGATCGTCACCGCGCCTGGCCCGCTCCAGCCCCGCGCGGCGGCCCTGTGGCCGCCCTCGACCGGGCCGCCCCAACCCCAGCGTTATGCCGCCTCGCCGCGGGGGCCGCCCGTCTCCAGCGTCTGATCCGCCCCGTTCGCAGCCGCGCCCGCTTGGCCCGGCTGTTCCCGCGCGTTCCGACCGGAGAGTTCGCATGCATCCTTCCCCCTCACGGCTCAGCCGCCGCTCCGCCTTGTCGCTCGGCCTGGGTGCCGCCCTGCTGGGCCGGCCGGCCGGCGCCGCGACCGCCTTTGCCGACGCCCTCGACCGCCCCGTCGCCCTGCGCGGCCCGGCCGAGCGCATCGTCATCGACTTCAACTACGAGGAGTTCACCGCCGTCGCCGGCGCCGCCGGCTGGGACCGCGTGGTCGGCTTCAACCGGACCCAATGGGCCGACAACCGCGCGGCCTCGTTCCGGCGCTACCTGGTGCCGATTCCGCGCCTGGCCGCCCTGGCCGACGTTGGTAGCACCGAGGCCGGCAGCTTCAGCCTCGAGCGCGTGCTGTCGCTGCGCCCCGACCTCGTGATCCTCGGCTACTGGTCGTTCGTCGCCTTGGCCGAGCCAGTCAAGCAGCTCGAAGCGCTCGGCATCCCGGTCATGGTGGTGGATTACAACGCCGAGCTCCCGGAACGCCATGTCGCCAGCACCCTTGCGCTGGGACGTGCGACGGGCAACGACGAGCGGGGCCGGGCGCTGGCCGCGCTCTACACCGACAAGCTGGCCGACATCCGGCGTCGCGTGGCCGACGTGTCGATGCGACCGAAGGTCTATTTCGAGCTGGGGCAGGCCGGCGCCGACGTGGTGGGCAACAGCTATTGGAAGGGCATGTGGGGGCGGCTGCTGGAGTTTGCCGGCGCCGACAATATCGCCGCCGGGCGCCTGCCGGGCGCCGGCGCCTGGGGGCCGCTCGACCCCGAATACGTGCTGGCCGCCAACCCGGACGCGGTGTTCATCGCCGGGTCGTCCTGGGTGGGGCGGCCGCAGGCGGTCTTGACCGGCTTCGACGCCGACGCCGCGACCACCCGCGCCCGTCTGGCGCCCTATGCCAGGCGGCAGGGTTGGGCGGGCCTGAACGCCGTGCGCAACGGCCAGGTCTTCGCCGTGGAACATGGGTTGTGCCGCGCGTTGTACGACTTCACGGCGACCCAGTTCATCGCCAAGTCCATCTTCCCGGACCGGTTCGCCGATCTCGACCCGGATGCCGAGCTGCGCCGCTACCACCAGCACTTCCTGCCGGTGGCGTTCGAGGGCAGTTGGATGACGCGTTTGACCGCGGCCGCGACATGAGCGCCGCGGTTCTCGACGCGGCCCGCCTGTGGCGCGCCGCCAACGCGCGCCGGACCGCGTTGTCCGCGACCGGCGCGGTGCTGCTGCTCGGCAGTTTTGCCGCCGACCTGGCGACCGGGCCGGCCATGCTGCCCGTGCCCGCCGTGCTGCGGTCCTTGGCCGGGCTTGGCAACGACCCCATGCTCGACGCGATCGTGCACACGCTGCGGCTGCCGATCGCGCTGATGGCGGCGGTGGTCGGCGCGGCGCTGGGCGTGTCCGGGGCGGTGATGCAGACGGTGCTGAACAACGCCCTGGCCAGCAGCTACACGCTGGGCATCTCGGCCGCCGCCGGCTTTGGCGCCGCGCTGGCGATCCTGGCCGGCGCCTCCCTGCCGGTGCCGCAAGCCTGGACGATCCCGCTGGCCGCCTTCACCTTTGCCGGCCTCGCCTGCGCCACCGTCGCCGCCGTCGGCCGGCTGCGGGGTGCCACGCCCGAGCTGCTGGTGCTGGCGGGCATTGCCTGCTTGTTCCTGTTCCAGGCGCTGCTGTCGCTGCTGCAGTTCCTCGCTTCGCCCGAAGCGCTGCAGCAGATCGTGTTCTGGCTGTTCGGCAGCCTGCAGCGCTCGACCATGGCCAAGGTCGGGATCGTGGCGCTGGTGCTGGCGGCCGCCATGCCGATCGTGCTGGCCGACGCCTGGCGGCTGACGGCCCTGCGGCTGGGCGACGAGCGCGCCCGGGCGCTGGGCGTGCGGGTGGATGCACTGCGGCTGCGCTGCTTCGTGGTGGTGTCGCTGCTGACCGGGGCGGCGGTCGCCTTTGTCGGCACCATCGGCTTCGTCGGCTTGGTGGCCCCCCACATCGCCCGCATGCTGGTCGGCGAGGACCAGCGGCACCTCCTGCCTGCTTCGGCGGTGTTCGGCGCGCTGCTGCTGTCGTCCGCCTCCGTGGTCAGCAAGGTGATCGTGCCCGGCACCGTGTTCCCGATCGGGATCGTCACCGCCCTGCTGGGCATCCCGTTCTTTGTGTGGCTGGTGCTGGTGTCGCGGGGGCCGGCATGACCCTGCACGCCGAGGCCGTCACGGTTCGCTACGGCCGCCGCGTCGCGGTCGATGCGGTGTCGCTCGACGCGGCGCCGGGCGAGGTGCTGGCGATCCTGGGCGCCAACGGCTCCGGCAAATCGTCGCTGCTGCGGGCCATGGCGGGCGTGCAGTCCTGCGGCGGGCGGTTGACCTGGGATGCGGGCGAGACCGCGCGGCCCGGTATCGGCTACATGCCGCAGGACAACACGGTGCGGGCGGCGCTGACGGCGTTCGAGGTCGTGCTGCTCGGCCGCCTGCAATCGTTGACGTTCCGCGTCGGCGATCGCGACCTGGCCGCGGCGCGGGCGGCCATGGCGGAGTTGGGCGTCGCCGAACTGGCCCGGCGGCGCATCGGCGAGCTGAGCGGCGGACAACGGCAGCTCGTGTTCCTGGCGCAGGTGCTGGCCGCCGATCCAGCCGTGCTTCTGCTGGACGAGCCGACCAGCGCCCTCGACATCGCCCACCAGCTCGACGTCCTGAGCCTGCTGCGCGCCGCCACGACGAGGCGCGGGCTGACGACGGTGACGGTCCTGCACGACCTCAACGCCGCGGCCCGGTTTGCCGACCGGATCGCGCTGATGCGGTCGGGGCGGGTCATCGGTCTGGGCCGTCCGGAGCAGGTCCTGACCCCGCCGCTGCTGCGCGACGCCTACGGCGTGGACGTGTGCGTGCTAGCCGGCCCGGACAGCCACCCCGTGGTATTGCCGATGCGACCCGGCCCGCACGGCTGACGGCGGCACCCGAGGCGGGCTCCGATCACCTCCGGTAAGGGCGGCATCGGCCTACCTTCTTCCTAGCTTGTGGGCTTTATACCCGTCTCACAGACCAGACGGATGTATAAAGGCAGTAAGGTCAGCGACACCTTGTTGTCGGCTGGCCAGGCGATGGCCGGCCCGCGGGAGCGTAGCACGATGTGATGAACGGATCTGACCACCCCATCGATTTTGCGGAAATCGAGGTTAAAGGCCGCAAGCAGTGGTTCAGCGGCTAAAATTGCTCGGCATCTGACGTGAGCCCCTTCTTTCCTCCGGTCAAAAGTAGAATCCGCGGTTGCCGTCACGCCGATCGTGACGGTGTTTCTCGGTTCGGTCGATCGCCGTTTCTCCGTCCCGGCCATGGGTCGCCAGGGCGTCGCGCGCAGCCGGGGTCAAGCTTGGCCGTAGGCCATCGCCGCAGGCGACGCGCAGCGGGCTTGAGCCCGGCGAGCACGGCGGCACGCTGACCGAGCCGGGCGTTCGTCCGTTCAACGCCGAATGGGGCCGCACCTCATTGTAGTCGCGTTGCCAGCAGGACAGCACGGACCGCGCGTGCCGCAGCGAGGTGAAGATGGTCTCGTTCAGGCATTCGTCGCGCAGTCGGCCGATGAAGCTCTCGGCGAACGCGTTTTGCTGCGGCTTGCCGGGCTCGATGTAGTGCCAGCCCACCGTCCGCTGCTGCGACCAGCGCAGGATCGCGACGCTCGTCAGCTCGGTCCCGTTGTCGCTCACCACCGTCACCGGCAGGCCGCGTTGGTCGACAAGGACGTCCAGCTCTCGCGAAACCCGTGTGCCGGACAGCGACGTGTCCGCTACCAACGCGAGGCACTCGCGGCTGAAGTCGTCGACCACGCAGAGGATCCGAAACCGACGACCATCGGCCAGTATGTCGGACGCGAAATCCAACGACCAACGCTGGTTCGCCGCGTCGGGCAGCGCAATCGGCGCCCGCGTTCCAAGCGCTCGCTTGCGCCCGCCGCGACGGCGAACTCGCAGCCGCTCTTCGCGGTAGAGCCGCCGCAGCTTCTTATGGTTCGGGCGCAGCCCTTCGCGGGCCAACAGCACGCCGAGCCGACGATAGCCGAACCGTCGGCGCTCGGCGGCCAGGCTGCGCAGGCGAGCACGCAAGGCGCTGTCGTCCGGCCGAACCGATCGGTAGCGGACCGTGCTACGATCCGCGCCCAGGAGTGCACACGCCTCCGCAGCCATTCTACCGACTGTGTCGGTGGAACCTTGGGCTGCTCCGCCCGCCGCTCGCTGATCCCATGCGCCTCGCGCACCGACATCACAGCGCTCCTCCGTGCCGCGGGCGTCACCACTTTTTTGATGCCACATCCTTCAGCACGGCGTTGTCCAGCATCGCCTCGGCCAGCAGTTTCTTAAGGCGCGCGTTCTCCGTCTCAAGGGTTCGAAGCCGACGCGCTTCGGACACCTCGAGCCCGCCGAACTTGGCCTTCCAATGGTAGAACGTCGCCGGACTGACGCCGTGCTTGCGACACACATCGGCGATCTGCATCCCAGCCTCGTGCTCGCGCAGCACGCCGATGATCTGCTCCTCGCTGAACCTCGACTTCCTCATCCGTCCGCCTCCTGCTCGGGCGGATTCTACTCAAAAATGGCGGAAGTTCAGGGGCTCACGTCACTGCGCTACCCGCCGGCTACAGACCTCTCGGCGCTCCCGATCCGGCCTGAACGACACGTCACAACGTCCGTCACCACCATGCGCGTCATCATCACACGCGCACTCGCCAAGACGCTCGATCGATGCCCATGCTGCCAACAGCAAACCCAACCCCGACTTATGACACAGTAAAACTAAAGCACAGCGATCTGTATGTGCCACAGAATATAATGCGATGCTGAGAGCTTTGTCACGCGGCTGACCATTTGTTCGGCGCGTCAGACGTTGCGCCTCATTCTTCTCGCTAAAGCGCACGCGGGATTCGGAGTTGATCTGGTTTTGGAACGAGGCCTAAATCTCCATTGGTGGTCCCCTTATCGGGGCGGCAACTCGCACAAAACCTGGTCGCCGTTGACTTGGACCGCTTACCGAACGTATGGCATGATCCCTGGCGCGGGACGTTGCACGGCCTGATGCCGAGCTGGTTCGCGGGCATATCACAAACGTCGACAGGACCCGCCGTGAGCCGACTGCTGATTATAGAGGATGACACGGAGACGGCGGATCAGGTCCGACAATACTTTGGCGCTCGCGGCTACGCGGTCGAGTGGTGCGTGACCGGGTCGGACGGCCTCGCGGCAGCGTCAAACAACGCGGCCGACGTGCTGATCGTCGATCGGCTGCTGCCCGGACTGGACGGCCTCGCAGTGATCGGTGCGCTGCGCAGCATCGGGGTCGCAACGCCGGCCATCGTCTTGAGCGCCTTGAGCGGCCTCGACCACCGCATTGCCGGGCTGAAGGCGGGGGGTGACGATTACCTTGGGAAGCCGTTCGCACTTGCTGAACTCGAGGCGCGCGTCGAGGCGCTGCTGCGTCGCAAGGTATTCGGAGGCGAAACCGTGCTGCGGGTCGGTTCGCTGAAGCTCGACTTGGTGCGACGCGTCGCTTCGCGCGGCGACCGAGACGTGCCGCTGCTGCCTCGCGAATTCCTGCTATTGGAATACATGATGCGGCGTGCCGGTCAGATCGTGACCCGCAGTATGCTGTTCGCGGACGTTTGGAGGTATCGCTTCACGCCGAACACGAACCTGGTCGACGTGCACGTTGGCAAGCTCCGCCGCAAACTGCACGGTCCCGGCGAAACCGAGATGCTGTTCAATGTCAGAGGCATCGGTTTCGTTCTGTACGAACAGGAAGCTTGATGCTGTATCACCGTATCACCCAGACCAGGTTTATCCGCTGGAGCCTCACGATCGCAGCCGGTCTGCTGCTGACGGTCTTGGCCTTGTTTAGCTTGATCTATTTTCTGACGACGGCCGCCAAGCGCGACCGGATGGAAGCCATAGCGGTCCACCAGACGGAGTTGTTGAAGGCCGCCAAGACCGAGCAAGCTGCCGAACGGCTCACCAACTGGCTGGCCGAGGATCTCCACACGATCTATTACGCCGGCTTGTTCGATGCGTCGGGCGAGCATCTGGCGGGAAACCTGCTGCGCGTGCCGCCCGATCTGATCCAGGACGGTCATCCGCACGACGCGCTGTTCACCTCGATCGATCGGGGGCAAAAGTCCGCGCCGCCCGAAGCCGTGCGCGCGGTTGCGACCTGGCTGCGCGACGGCCGCCTGCTGGTGATCGGCGTCGATACCGACGACCTCGACGAGCTGCAGGAGATCGTTGTGTGGGCGCTCGTGATCAGCTTTGCGCCGCTGATCATCTTGTCGTTG
This sequence comes from uncultured Alphaproteobacteria bacterium, assembly GCA_963792675.1. Classification (GTDB taxonomy): domain Bacteria; phylum Pseudomonadota; class Alphaproteobacteria; order Acetobacterales; family Acetobacteraceae; genus JBBROS01. Next base: position 39,276 of record CAWBWT010000001.1, on the reverse strand, counting down.
CTGGGCGGCGTCGTCCTGACGATGGGCGAGGAGGGCCGCATCGGGCAGATCAGCGCCGCGGTGGACCGCATTCTGCAAGGTCGGCTCGACGAGCGGCTTCCGGTCGGCGGCAAGGGCGGCGAACTCGACAAGGTGTGCGGATCGGTCAACGAGATGCTCGCCTTCGTGCAACGGCTGATCGAGGACGTTCGGAGTGTGAGCGACAACATCGCCCATGACCTGCGAACACCGCTCACGCGCGCCCGGACTGGTTTGGAGCGGAACTTGCGCGATGCCCGGTCCTGGGACGAGGTCGAGCGCGCGACCTACCGGGGTTTGGCCGCGATCGACCACGCCTTGCTGATTATCGCCACCATCCTGCGCATTGGCGAGATCGAGCACGGGCGTCATGAGGAGTGGTCGACGCCGATCGAAGCAGCCGCCCTGGTCGTGGACGCGGCCGAGTTGTATGACCCGATAGCCGAAGAGAAAGGCATCCGCATCGAAGTCTTTGCCGAGCCGGGCATGGTGCTGTTCGGTGACCGGGATCTGCTGATTGAGGCGCTCAGCAACCTGCTCGACAACGCCATCAAGCACGCGCCGGTGGACACCACCGTCAGCATCTCGGCCGGGGGACGGGGCAGGCACGGCTACATTCGCGTCGCCGATCGAGGGGGCGGCATCCCGCCCGCCGAGCGAGAGCGGGTGATGCAGCGTTTCTATCGGATGGAGCGCAGCCGAACGACCCCCGGCAGCGGTCTCGGCTTGAGTTTGGTGACGGCGGTGGCGACCCGTCATGGCTTTACGCTGGTGATCGGCGATGCAGCGCCGGGTTGCGCGGTCGAGTTGATCTTCCCGATCATTGAAGACACGACGTTCGTAGGACCAAGCAGGCAGCAATGGTCACGGTCTGACGCTGTGGCGTCCCCGGGCAAGGAGGCCACCTGACTCATCACAGCAGGCAGAGTCTAAACTTGTTCTTCATTTCGATTGAGCAGCTTGCCCGTTGTGGCCTCAAGTAGCGCAATCGAGGCGATGGTTCATGGGAGGCGGCCGCTTCACTGTCGAGTCGGCTGATGATCACCGCCTTGTCCAGGATGGTGGCCGGACTTGAGCAAGCATCGTGCGATACACGGAAGTTTCTCGGGCGCAGAATCGAGCGTCGCCGAAGCGAAACAGCTCGCCGCATCGATGGAGGTCTCCGGTTGCGAACGCCGCCAGACCGGCCGGCTAGTCTAATCGCGCGGCTGGATGGCGTCCGGTGCGAGGGTGCGACGCGCGTCGAGGTTGGGCGGGCCCCACACGCGCTTCGTCGTCACCAGCCTCAGCGTGGTTTCCAACCGCATCCTCTAGCAGGACATCTACTGCGTGACGGGTCAGGCGGAGAACCACATCAAGGGGCCTGGAAACCCATCTGACGGCCGATCGCACGTCATGCCGCCGCGCCACCGCCAACCAGTTCCGCCCGTTCCTGCACGTCGGCGCTTACTGGCTGATGTGGATCCTGCGCAGACTGATGCCGCGGCATTCGCGCTGGCGGGTGGCTGAATTCGAAAGGCTGCGGGTTCGTTTGATCAAGATGGCTGTGCGCATGGAGGTCTTGAAGATGACGGTTCGTCTACACCTGCTACGGGCAACGCCGAACTAGGCGCTGCTCGCGTTGCTGCGGACGCGCATGCCCAGCCTCAAGGTCTGACCGACTGAGCGAATTATTCCAGACCTCGCCGGATGCCGATCAACCCCAATGCCCGCCAGCAATGAAGACGATCCAAACGGACCCCAAAAGGACCGGCGGTGGTTTGCCTCATTACAGATTCCGGCTAAGTGACCGTCACACCATACCGCTCGGTAACCGTTGTAATAAAACAGCAGCTAACAAGCGATAGCACTTGAACAGCATAGGTCTGTAGCCAGGCAAGACTGAAATCATAAGCGCATGCTATACCTGCAACCGGATCCGCCCACATACCAACCGCAGTCTCCAACATAGACCAGACATAATCGAAGCAAAATTTATAAAATCTTTTATAATATTTTCCACCTGAGAGCATCCGGTTAATCTGCATTAAAACATATAACCTGAAACAAGACCCTTTGGAGAAAGCGCAGCGAGGTACCGTTAACCTGATGTATCGTATACAGATAAGCAGTCATGAATCTAGTCGCAGTCGACTGAGATGTATTTACGAATCAAAAAGAAGATTATACATAGAACTTTATGCTAGGAATTGATATATACGTGTCGTTCTCGGAACATAATACACATTAGAATAGTCCTGTGAAATGCTTCCCATGGGTTGCTTCCGCTTCGTTGTCGTCGCCATTGGGGTGGTCGTTGCAACATAAATTTTAATCGCTTAATCCCGAATTTCACTCATCCGGGAACATAGATGATGTCAGGAACGACGATGCGCGCCAGCGACTTCATCGAGTCGATCGGCGTCAACGCGCATATCGATCAAGCCGGTTCGACCTATGCCAAGTCCGACGTTATCGGACAGATGCGGTATCTCGGCATCGATAACATGCGCGTGCTTGCGCCCTACGACCAGGCCGGAACGCTGAGCACCTACACCTCGCTCGGCCAGCGGGGCATCAAGTTCGACGTCGTTCCGTTCGTGAACCACGGGGCCGCGATCAATCTCGCCAGCGACATGAGCATGATCGACAGCATTGCCCCCTATGTGCGCACCGTCGAGGGTCCGAACGAGATCAACACCGACCCGCTTGCCAATTATAACGGGCAGAGCGGCGTCAACGCCGCAATTGCTTTGCAAAAGGATCTCTACACCGCCGTGCATTCCGATGCCCGGCTGAGCGGCGTGAGCGTGCTCGGCTTTTCGCTGAGCGTAGGCGGCAGCGTCACCGGCTTCGGCGACATCAGCCAATTCGCCGACTACGGCAACGTGCACGGCTATGCCGGCCAGGGCGTGCCGCCGTACTACATGCTGGACTACGCCCGCACCAGCATCACCACGGTCACCGGCAAGCCGGTGATGATGACCGAAACCGGCAACTACACGGATTTCGACGGCAATTCAGGCGTGACCCAGGACGTCCAAGCCAAGTGGATCATGGACACCCTGCTGGAGAACGCGTCGAAGGGCATCGCCAAGACCTACATCTACCAGCTCGAGGATAACGGCTTCGACACCGGCGCGCCGTATTCCGAGAACCATTACGGCATGTTCACCAACGACGGCACTGCTAAGCAGTCGGCGGTTGACGTGCACAACATGACCACCATCCTGGCGGATACCGGCAGCAATGCGGCCACGTTCGCGCCCACGGCCCTCAACTACACCGTGAGTGGCGTGACTACCGACAACACATTTAGTAGCGCGTTCGCCAAGTTGAACGGCAGCTATGACGTCGCGCTCTGGTACGAGCCACAATTTTACAATGCTGCGACCGGCCAAGCGAGCGGCGTCGCTGCGCAGAACGCGACCGTCGCCCTCGGCGGCACCTACAACGTCAAGGTGTTCGACCCGGTCGCGGGGACCACGGCGATCGCCACCTACCAGAACGTCAACTCGGTGAACGTGGCATTGGGGACCGACCCGCTGATCATCGAGGTGTCGCCGGTTGGCAGCACGATCCCGGCCGTCGTCACCCCGGTCCCAGGAACATCGATCATAGCCGTGCCACCGGTCGCGACCCCGGCCAACAGCAGCCCGGCCCCCGGGACGCCGGTCAACAGCAGCTCGGCCCCTGGGACGCCAATCAACACCGGGGTCACCGCCGTGCCGCCGGTCACGACCCCGGTCGACAGCAGCCCGGCCCCCGGGACGCCAGTCAACACCGGGGTCACCGCCGTGCCGCCAGTCACCACCCCGGTCAACAGCAGCCCGGCCCTCATGACGCCAGCCAACACCGGGGTCATCGCCGCGCCGCCGGTCACGAGCCCGGTCGACAGCAGCCCGGCCCCCGGGACGCCAGTCAACACCGGGGTCACCGCCGTCCCGCCGGTCACGAGCCCGGTCGACAGCAGCCCGGCCCCCGGGACGCCAGTCAACACCGGGGTCACCGCCGTCCCGCCGGTCACGAACCCGGTCAACAGCAGCCCGGCCCCTGTGACGCCGGTCAACACCGTGCCGGCAGTCACGACACCGGTCATCAGCGTCGCCACTGCGGCTCCCACGACCCTCGGCTCAGGCAGCAGCATCGCGGTCAGCGTCTCCGAAGACGCCTATGAAGGCGACGCGCAGTTCACCATTGCGGTGGACGGCATCCAGATCGGCGGCATCCTGACCGCGACTGCATCGCACGCCGCTGGCCAGACCCAAGTCTTCAATGTGCTCGGCGCGTTCGGGGCCGGGTCGCACAAAGTGACCGTCGACTTACTCCATGACACCAACGCGGCCACCAAGCGCAACTTGTATGTCGACAGCATCACAGCGGACGGGGTGACTAAGGCGGCCGGTCTAACGCTGTATTCGAACGGCAGCCAGAGCTTCACCACGTCGTCGGTAATCGGCCCGGCGACGCTGGCCAGCAACCCGACGCTGGCTTTCGTGACAGCGGTCAATCCGGTCACGATCGATGGCGGCACGACGGCCGGCACGACGCTGACCGGCGGCCCCACGCGTAACCTGTTCGTGCTGCATGCCGGTACGTCGAGCGGCGACATTATCACCAACTTTACGCCAAGCCTGACCGCCGGCGACTTCCTCGAACTGAGGGGCTATGGCAGTGGGGCCACGCTGGTCCAGGTGGACACCACCACCTGGATCGCCAACTCGGGCTCCGGCGCTATCCACGACGTGATCAAGATGACCAACGGCGCGGTCCTCATCCCCGCCAACATTCTGTTCGCCTGAACCAACCCGGGCGGCGCGACCACGGCGGTGCCGGCGCCCAACTCAGTCGACGTAGCCGAGCAGCCTTTCTGGCAAAAGGGCGCGACCACTTCCTATAAGCACGACGTGCGTGCGCACTCACGTGTTTTCGTGGTTCAGTTACGGCCCGGAACCGGTCTGCAGCTTGGCCGAGGTGCACCAACATGAACTAGCCCGGGCGCTGGTGGGCGACCCTGATCTGCTGCTCCTCGCGAAAGGGTATCGAGCGCAAATTGGAGCGCTCTCCGCCGGCCTCGACTTCACATGAAGTCCTCGGGCCTTAGGCGTCTCACACCCTGGCCCCCCACCCTCTTCAGCCGAGCCCATTTGTTGTGGATCGTATCGGTCGCTTAGGCCTGGATCGCATCGGCTTGTGACGGATGCGTGCCGTCGCGGACACCGGGCGCTGCCTGACCTGATCCTGATCGGCCCGGGTGACACTTACCGAAGCCGCTCAGAGGGCGGTCGCCATTCCGGAAGCGGCGTGAACAGGATCGTGGCTGATCGGACGGCCGTCATCAGGTCGCCCTTCGCCTCGTCGAGATAAGTGCGCAGGATCAACTCGGCCGCCGCGATGTTGAAGCACGGCTGGGCCAGCAACCGGCCTACGCCCGCCTTGATGAAGGTTAGGGCCTGAGCCTGGACAACCGAATCGGATGAAAGAACTCGGTGACTGAGCAAAGTCGCAACGAATGAACCCGGAAATGGCAGTGATGTCGCGGTTGGGGCGTCTATCCTAGTTGGATGATCGACGTTGCCGCCATCAAAGCCCGCTTCGAGATGCTTGCGTCAGTTCTGGATGAGCGGGAGCGGCGGCTCTTCGCGGCCTGTGAGGCGCGGGCGGCCGGTCACGGCGGGGTGGTGGCGGTATCGCGGGCCACCGGCATGGCGCGCAGCACGATCGATCGCGGCCTGGCAGAACTGAAGGCGGGGCGACGCAGCTTGGCGGGCGGGTGTGTCGTGCGGGTGGCGGCGGCAAGTCTGCGATCGAGACGCAGCCCGGCATTTTGTCCGCCCTAAACGAATTGGTGCAGTCCTCGATCCGCGGCGATCCCGAGGCCCCGCTGCTGTGGGTCAGCAAGAGCCAGCGCCATCTGTCGGTGGCGCTGGCGAAGCAGAGCTTCATCGCCGGACAGAAGCTGGTCGGCCGCCTGCTGCGCCGGCTCGGCTTCAGCCTGCAAGCCAATGCCAAAACCCGCGAGGGCAGCAGTCACCCCGACCGCGATGCCCAGTTCGAGCACATCAACTCCGTGGTCAGCGCCCTCCAGGCGGCCGGGCAACCGGTGATCTCGGTTGATACCAAGAAGAAGGAACTCGTCGGCGACTTCAAGAACGGCGGGCGCGAGTTGCGCCCCAAGGGGCAGCCCGAGCCAGTGCGGGTGCATGACTTCGTCATCCCCGAACTCGGCAAGGCGGTCCCCTACGGGGTCTATGACATCACCGCCAACCAAGGGTGGGTCAATCTCGGCATCAACCACGACACCGCGGCCTTCGCCGTGGAAAGCATCCGGCGCTGGTGGCAAGAACTCGGTGCGCCTCGCTATCCTGCGGCGCGGCGACTGATGATCACAGCCGATTGCGGCGGCAGCAACGGTGCGCGCGTGTGTTTGTGGAAGCGCGAACTGCAAGTCCTGGCTGACGAACTCGGGATCGCGATCAGCGTCTGCCATCTGCCGCCGGGCACCAGCAAATGGAACCGCATCGAGCACCGCATGTTCGCCCTCATCACCCAGAACTGGCGCGGCAAGCCGCTGGTCAGCCATGAGGTCATTGTCCAACTGATCGCCAACACTACCACCACGACTGGCCTGACCGTCGCCTGCCGGATCGATGCCAACTCCTACGAAAAGGGCATCAAGGTCTCCAATGCCGAGATGGCCGACCTCAACATCTGGCCCGCCGACTTCCACGGCGAATGGAATTATACCTTCGAGCCGAGACCGCCCGACACATGACGCGTTTATCCAGGCTCAGGCCCTTAGCGCGTCGGGCCAGGGTCGGCAGCCAGATTGTGTTGACCTGCATGACGCCGAGGTCCTCGCTGCCGTCAGTGTTGCGGTGCACGACCATCGGCGCTCCAGCCTCGACCCGCTGGATGGAGGGCAGGACGCGGGGCGGGAGAGCATACACCTGCGGAACCAGAACCATGCAGGCAAGAGACGGAACAGCCATAAATCTCATGCTAAGCCGGGATAGCCTCGTTACTTGAGTGTCATAGGCCGCTATCTGCGGGAACCTCAAGCCTCAAACGGTTGCGTCGTGGATCAGTAACAACTCCGGGCGCATACCTTCGTACCGACTCGCTTAAAACCGACAATCGTTCCCTCTGATCAGAATCTCTTGTCTTAACAACAGATTGATGTGAATTACGCCTTGGCCCGCGGAGATGAATCATGGTCGGCATGCGCCAATTTAGGCTCCGATCGGTGATATCATAAAAAAGATTTTAGGGTCTAGGCCCTCGTGTTTGTTTCGATTGACCCATAGAAATGCGTTAGGAACGGTAAGGTAGCGTTGTGATGGAGTAATGATAAGTCGCAATTAACGATTATAAGTTATGTATAGACTTCACGTCCTGTCTAGCACGGGTGTGTCGCTGACTAGCGACCGACACACATTAAATACTGGAGGAAGTACATGCATCATCGTGTGTGGTGGGGCGTCGTGTTTCGCCGTCTGACTACTTGTACCGTTGTCACCGGTGGTTTGCTCGCCGGAACGCTCGGCGCATCGTCGGCCCTGGCGTTCACGCTGAATGTGGTGGACCAGAACGGGGCGGCGGTCACGGTCGGCTACCGCTACCTGGTCGAGGAGGACACCACCCAGCACCCGGTGCCGGGCGTGTCCACAACCAACATCCTGGCCTTCCAGTTCCACAAAAGCTGGATGCCGCCGGTGATGGCCGGAACGGATGCGGATGGCAGTCTTGCCAAATGGACGCCCGATCCGGCGAAGAACTACATCATCTCGGTGGTGCCGAACTTCACCCAGGACTAGCTACGGAACCTATTTCGCCAGCTACAATCATGAGTGCGGCCACCATCCGCGCCAGGCACAGCGACGGAAACGGGAACATCATCCCAGCGCAAACCTCGGCGACCGCGATCGTGCAATCCTCGCCGCTGGTAGCAGCGCAGATCGTCGTGCTCGCGTTTGAGGACAACCATCCGATCAACGGCGAGCCCGACCAGGACGGCGAGCGCGGCCTACAGGGCTTCAGCGTCCGCATCGACGACGGCGGCGGCCGCTACGGCCAGATCGGCGGCCAGATCTCGGTCGACGTGTTCGGCAACCCGCTCGGCACGACCTACGTGACCGACGCGACCAACCCCTCGGGCTACTTCATCGATCCGCATACGCATCAGCCATAGTGTCCAAACCGTCGGCACCGGCACGATCCTGACCGACGTCGAACGGCTATGCCCTGATCAAGAACCTGCCGCCGGGCAAGTATGGCGTGACGCTGCTGCCGCCGAACGGCTCGGACTGGATCCAGACCTCGACCATCGAGGGCCAGCATGCCAACGACGCCTGGGTAAAGTTCCACGAGCCGCCGTATTTCGCGGAGTTCGGGCCGCCCGGCCCGCACGTCTTCGCGGGGTTCATCAGCCCGACCCAGTCCGTCAATTCGGCCGCGCTGACCGGCGGCGCCACGGTGCAGGGCCGTATCACCGTCAACCACATGAACCGGCCGCCGCATTACGGCTTCAACTCGGGCGAGGTGCCGATCGGCACGCAGTGCTGGGTCGGTCTGAACGCGACGGCCAGCAACAGTGCGGTTGCGGCGCAGCCCTGCAACGCCGACGGCACCTTCTCCATCGCCAACGTCCCGCCCGGCGCCTACACCGTCGCGGTCTGGGACACCGCACTCGACCTCATCTTCGGCACCTACGGGTTCACCGTCGATGCGAGCGGCACGACCTGCAACACCAACCAGAGCTGCAACCTCGGCGATATTCCGCAGTTCACCTGGTTTAATCGGATCGAGGCGCGGGTCTTCTTCGACGGCGCCAAGACCGGTTTCCCCGGCCCCAACCCGGTCGGCATCCCCGAGATTCCGGTCAACATCCGCTTCCGTGACGGCTCGCTCGACCAGACATTCAAGACCGCCGAAGGCACCGGCGTCGCCACCTTCAACGAGACCTTCCCCTACTTCAATTGGCAGGTCATCGAGGTCGACAACACCCGCTTCAAGCCGACCGGCGTGACCGTGGTGGTCGACGCGGGCGGCCCGATCCCGGCCGATAGCGGCTGGAGCATGCCGTCCGAAGGCAGGCTCAAGCCGCAGCCGCAGTTCACCAAGGTCACGAACGCCGAAACCGGAGCCGTCACCTACGGAGCGGCTGCCAACAACCCGAACACCGGCAACAACCTTTCGCGCACCGAACTGACAGGCGACCGATCACGACCCAGGCGTTCCAGGGCTTCACCACCGGCACCAACACCATCGCCTTCGGCAAGGCCCCTTACAGCGGCACCGAGAACGGCGGCATCTCCGGCACCGTCAACTACGCGACGGTCCGCGCCGAGGACGACCCGCGCTATGCGGTCAGCGAAGGGCTCGAGCCCGGCATCCCGCATGTGGCCGTCATCGTCTACAAGAAGCCGGCGGCCGGAACCCTGCTGAACCTGGCCGATATCGTGTCCGTCAATAACACCACGCTCGAAACCAGATCGACGCCAACCAGAACGGCATCCGAAGTCGGCCAAGCCGACAGCCACACTCAATCCGACGATGGGCGACGTCAAGCGCTCGAAAAACGGCGGCGCGACGACGTTCGACTACGGCGATGCCATTGCCTACGGCTGGACGGACGGCTGGGACGACAATCTGCCGACCAACTGCCAAGGCGAGATCTTTCAGGCCACCGCCGGCGTCAACAGCGACGGCGAGCCCATCACCAAGGTGACGGACTGCTACGACGGCCTGCGCAACTTGAACCAGGTCCGGCCCGGCACCTTCGATGGCCACTACCAGATCCTGACCGACAAGACCGGCGCCCCGCTGCCGCCCGGCGAATACATCGTCGAGTTCTTCGCGCCGCGCTACGGCAACGCGCCGTCGCCCTACAAGATCATCAAGTCCGAGGACAAGAACGTCTTCTTCGGCGTCGACTTCGTGCCCGCCATCCTGCCGCCCGACTGCGTCGGCGTGCCGCGACCCTGATCAACCCGAACCAGTATTACTACGGCGCGGCGGGCGCCGCGACGGCCTGGCCGGGAACGCCAACTGGACTTACCCAGGCCGTGAACCCGGCCTACTATCCGATCGACGGGGTCGCCAGGCGCCGCCGGGCACACGATCCCGTAGTATCTCTCGCTGTTCCCGGTCGCCGACCCGGCCACTTCCCTAACGCACAGCCGCCGGGCAACAAGGCGGCACCGCTGGCCGGCAAGACCCTGCCGCTCTGCATGTTCAAGGACGTGGTCCTGAGCGGCGGGCAGAACGCCAAGGCCAACGTCGAATTCTACACCGACGTGCCGATCGCCGCCCACTTCGTCGGCATCATCCTCAACGACCTCGGCAACGAGTTCGACGTGACCGCGCCGAACTTCGGCGAGAAGAACGCGCCGGCTTGGGTGCCGGTGGCGATCCGCGACAGCAACGGCCAGGAGCTCTATCGCGTCTATTCCGACGAGTGGGGCACCTATAGCGGCCTGGTGCCGTCCACCATCACCGCCAGCGTGCCGATCCCGACCGGCAACAGCCCGAGCGTGATGACGCTGTGCATGAACGACCCGGGACCGATCCCTGACCCGAAGCACCCGGGCCAGACCATGATCGATCCCCACTACCAGCAAGCAGTACAGCCAGTTCTGCTACACCCTGGCCTACCTGCAGGGCACGACGACCTACCTCGATACGCCGGTCGTCCCGATCTCGGCCTATGTCGGCAAGGTCGATCCGAAGGGCACAGGCATCGTCCAGCTCGACTGCGACCTGCCGGACGGCACGCCGAAGGTGCATTCGGCGGTCAACACCACGAACAGCATCATGGGCCCGGTCATCCCGACCGATCAGGGTCCAAAGCAGACGACGGTGCTGACCATCGTTTCCCAAGGCAACGACCCGGTGGCCAACCCGAATTGGCAAGGTCAAGCGTCGGGCACGCCGCGGACTATCCAACGTGACTTTGGCTTCGGGCAGGGCGGTAAGGGCAGGGTTACCATCGGCGGCATCACCGTGCCGACGACGGCCTGGAACAACAACACTATCACCGTGAGCATCAGCCCGGCACTCTACACGCAGATCGCCGCGCTGAAGGGCGGGGCGGGCGAGCTCGTCATCACTCGCGGCGACAACGGCAAGTCCACCGTCACCTCGGTGACCGTGGTGGCGAACGTCACCTCTGCGCAGGTCCATCAACTGGCGGCGCCGGTGATCAACCCGATCAGCAACAACACGCCGACCCCGATCACCGACGCCATCGCCGCCGCCAATCCTGGCGACGTCGTGGTGCTCGCGCCGGGCTACTACCAGGAAATGGTGATCATGACGAAGCCGGTCCAGCTCGTGGGCGCCGGCGCCGGCTCGGTCACCATCAACCCGGCCAAGACCCGCACCGACGCGCTGCAGACTTGGCGCAAGCGGATCGAGGCGCATGCTGACGTCCAACCCGGCCACGCGGCGAACCTGCTGCCGGGCCAGGAGCTCGACTTCTCGATCCCGGAGCCGGGCACGCTCGACACCGAAGAGGGCGCAGGCATCATCATCCTCGGCCAGGCCCGACCAACGCGAACTCGTAACCTTTTCCTGACCAAGCCTTCGCGCATCGACGGCATCACCTTCTTCGGTGCCGACAATGGCGGCGCCATCATCGCCAACGGCTACGTGCACAACCTCGAAGTCTCGAACAACTACGTCACCGGAAACGCCGGCGCCTATGGCGGCGGCATCCGGATCGGCGTGCCGCTGCTGGTCAGCGCCAATGCGGCCGGCGTCGACGTATATGACAACGGCTTCAACGACCACGCGTACATCCACCACAACGAGGTCACGACGAACGGCGGCCAGGCGACGTGCCGGCGGCGGCATCGAGCTCTGCACCGGCTCCGACAACTACACAGGTCGCCTACAACTTCATCTGCGGCAACTTCATGTCCGGCGATGGCGGCGGCATCGGCCATGTCGGGCTGAGCAACAACGGCCTGATCGACCACAACACCATCATCTTCAACCAGGTGTTCGACCAGTCCCGCAACGACAACGGCGGCGGCATCAGCGATCGCGTCCGAGACCTCGATCGGGGCCAACGGCCTCGTGACCGGGACCGGCAACGTGGTGGTGTCGAACAACATCATCCAGGGCAACCAAGCCGGCTCCGGCAACGGCGGCGGCATCAGCCTCAACGGCGTCAACGGGCAGGACGTGGCGGCCAATCCGGGCGACCCGACCAAGTGGTTCAAGGTGACGACTGGTCAACAACATCGTCACCAACAACCAGGCGGGCTTCGCCGGCGGCGGCCTTTCGCTGCAGGACGTGGCGCAGAGCGGGATCGTCAACAACACCATCGCCAACAACGAGAGCACGGCGACGGCGGCGTCGGCGTTCCGTCGCGCCAAGAGCAACTCCACCGATCCGCAGGTCGCGGGGATCGTGTCCTGGGCTCACTCGGCGCCGTTGCTAACGCGTGCTCCCGGCCGAGCAGCGTCAAGTTCTCAAACCCGGATCTTCGTAACGACATCATCTTCGACAACCGGTCGTTCTACTTCCAGGTCAATTCGACCGAAGCCTGGCGACTACGGTTTGAAGCTCAGCGGGACCTCGGACCTGGGCGTGGTAGGCGACGGCCGGTGCGCTCGCGCCGACCTACAGCCTGCTGACCAACCCGGCAGGGGCCACCAACATCGGCGGCAACCCGGCCTTCCACGCGCCTTACTTCAACGGGTCCCCGGCGGTCACGATCAACGAGGTGGAGCCGACCTCGGGCATCCTGATCCAGCCGGCTTTCGACGAGGGCGGCAACTTCATCGACATGAAGTTCTCGCCGCTGACGCAGGAGATCTTCGCCGCGAACGGTAACCCGACAACGCCGGTCACCTTCTACAGCTACATCCCCAAGACCTCGGCCGGCGCTCCCTCGCCTGTCGTGGGCGCCGGGACCAACGCGGTGCTGACCGCCTACCCGCAGAGCGTGACCGACATCAACGGCACGACCCGCGTCTCGGTCGACATCGGCGCCGCGCAGGCGACGCCGTGAGTGCCCGCAACCAGCAGGACGGGACCGGCGCGCAAGCGCCGGTCCTCACTCTCCCGTCTCATCCGGAGGCTCGAACCATGTCTCTCGTGAAGCTCGCGCTGTTCGCCGGGGTGGCGCTCTCGGCCCTCTCTGCGGGTGCGAAGGCCGAAACCCTGATCCAGTGCCCACAGGCCGCCGGGTGCCGTGACCACCCACGCCGACAACCCGCCGGGCACCGCGGTGGTCGATCCGACCGCATATCCCACCATCAAGTGCAAGGCACTGGCCGCCGGCGACGGCTTCATCACGCTGGCCGACGGGGCCGTCACCTACATCTTCGGCTTCTCCGACGTCACAGGGCACGACCGCGCTCAACATCGCCGCCATCGGCCATTTCAACGCCAACTTCGCCGCACCGACGATTACGGTCGACGAGGGCGACGACTTCTACCTTTCGCTGACTAATGTCGGCTTCGCCAACCGGCCGGACCTGTTCGACCCGCACACCGTGCACTTCCACGGCTTCCCGAACGCGATGCCGGTGTTCGACGGCGAGCCGGAAGGCAGCTTCGGCACCAACATCAACAACAGCTTCACCTTCTACTACAAGCCGCTCAATCCCGGCACCTACATGTTCCACTGCCACCAGGAAGCGGCCGAGCACATGCAGATGGGCATGCTCGGCAACCTGTATGTGCGGCCGAAGCAGAACAAGCTGGCGGACGGCACGGCGCTAACGCCAATGGCAGCACCTTCGTGCACAAGGCCGGCTACAAGTATGCCTACAATGACGGCGACGGCTCGACCTACTACGACGTCGAGTTTCCCGTGCAGATCGAGGGCTTCGACCCGACCTTCCACAAGGCCGACCAGGGCATCCAGCCGCCGCCGTTCGCGATCATGAAGGACGCCTACGCCATGTTCAACGGGCGGGGCTATCCGGACACGGCGAACCCGAACCCACCCGGCAAGAGCACCACGACTGCCGGGCGCGACCACCAACCCGGTCGACGGTACCGACCACGTCTCGCAGCCGGTCAATACGCTGATCACCGCGACGCAGGGCCAGAAGGTGCTGCTGCGCATCTCGAGCCTCGACGTGCAGCGCTTCTACACTGTCGCCATCCCCGGCATCCCGATGCGCGTGGTCGGCCGCGGCGCCCGCATCTTCCGCGGCGGCGGCGACCCGGCCGGGACCGAGATGTCGTACCTCACCGACTCCGTCTCGCTCGGCGGCGGCGAGAGCTACGACGTCATCCTCGACACCGCGAACGTGGCCAAAGGAACATATTTCCTGGCCACGACGAACATGAACTACCTGGTCAACGGCGCTGCCGACGACTACGGCGGCCTGATGACCGAAATCGTGATCCAGTAATCATCCCCCGAACGCCTCGCGAGGAGGAGCTTCATCCATGTCGTTACGCTTCATCCACTAGCCGGTGCCTCATCCCGGCGGCCGCCGGCGCCGTGTGCCTGGCGCTCGCCGCACCCATCCCGGCGCAGGCCCGTGGTGGACGGCGTGACCGGCACCAGCTTCAGCCTGGTCGCCAAGTCGGACTACATCAGCACCGCCGACGGCAACACGATCTACATGTATGGCTATGGAATGGGCACCAGTAAGGCGGCGCAGCTCTACTATCCCGGGCCGACGATGATCGTGAACGAGGGCGACACCGTTACCGTCACGCTCACCAACACGCTCGACGAGCCAGTCTCGCTGGTGTTCCCCGGCCAGACCGGGGTGACGGCGACGGCGGTGGCAGGGAAGCCGAGCGCGCAGGGCCAGCTCACGCTTGAGGCGGGCGCCGCGACGGGCCAGGTGACCTACAGCTTCGTCGCCAGCCATCCCGGCACGTTCATGTATCATAGCGGGTCGCACGAGGACCTGCAGATCGAGATGGGGCTGGTCGGCGCGCTCGTCGTGCGGCCGCACGGCTATAGCAGCACGAACCAGATTGCCTACGACGACGCAGCGACGAGATACGACCACGAGTACCTGTTCCTCGAGACCGACGTCGACCCGGTGATCCATACCGCGGTCGACCAGTCGACGGCGGTGCCGAAATCGTCGGTCGTGGACATGTCGAAGCGGTTTGCCAACTACTGGTTCTTCAACGGCCGCAACGGTCCCGACACGCTGCAGGACAGCCACGTGCCGTGGCTGCCGGCGCAGCCGTACAGCACGATGCCGCAGATCCATCCGGGCGAGACGGCGCTGATGCGGGTGATCGGCGGCGGGCTCGACGTGCATCCGTTCCACCACCACGGCAACCACGCCTTCATGATCGCCCGCGATGGCATGCTGAGCCAGAGCGCGCCCGGCAAGGGACCGGACGTGGCGGAGGCGAACTTCACCATCCAGACCGCGCCGGGCGAGACGTACGACGCGCTGTTCGGCTGGACCGGGGCTGGGCTGAACTGGGACTTCCTGGGCCGTAGCGCTGCGAACTGCACCGCGGCCCAGCTCGCGACGACCGATTGCGGCAAGCCGTTCCCGGTCAAGTATCCGAACCCGATCACGCTATCGGCCGGACCGCATTACAGCGGCAGCCCCTATCTCGGACAGTTCGGCCAGCTTCCGCCCGCCGAGGGCGGGTTCAACGTCAATGGCGGCAACTACTTCATGTGGCATTCCCACACGGAGAAGGAGCTGACTAACTACAACATCTACCCCGGCGGCATGATGACCTTCATGGTCATCCAGCCTGCCAGCGTGACAATCGAATAACGAGAGGGTGAACATGCGCTACTCCCGCCTTGCCAGCGCGCGCGCGGTACCCCGCGCCGTGGCCCTCTCGATCCTGGCGCTCGCCGCCGCCGCGTCCCAGGCGCAAGCCAAGGACGTCTATCTCGCTGCCGTCCGCACTTGCGTGGACAAGACCGGCACCACTGCCGGCGCTTGCGCCGTCGGGGGCACTGCGTCCGCCATCCCTGTCTGGAGCTTCGTCTCGATCTCTTTGGCGGAGTTCACAGCCAAGGCCTTACAGCCGGCCACGCTGGCCAGCGCGGTCGTACCCGGCCCGATGCTGAACGTCGACTCCGGCGACACGTCGGGGCTGATGATCCACCTGCTGAACCTACTGCCGGTGCCGACCTCGCTCATCATCCCCGGCCAGCCGGCGGCGCTTGTACCGACCTGGTTCAACGCCAGCACCGGTACCGTCACTGGCACCGGTAGCCGCCCTGCCAACGACACTACGTCGCGCGTCCGCTCGCTCAACACCGAAACGGCCGCGGGCGGGACCGGCACCTACACCTGGACCAATCTCAAGCCCGGCTCGTTCATCTACGAGAGCGCGACGCATCAGGGCATTCAGGTGCAGATGGGCCTGCACGGCGGCCTGATCGTGGCGAGCGGCACCACCACGGCCGGTGAGCCGACAGGCACCGGCTATCCCGGCGTCACCTACGCCGGGCAGGTCACGACCTATCTGTCCGAGATCGACTCGGCAATGCACAAGACGGTGGACGCCTCGCCAACCAACGACGCCACTCCGGCGATGTCGGCCAAGGTCAGCCCGCTCGAATACTGGCCGGACGTGTTCCTGACGACCCAGCTCATGCTCAGCCCGGACTTCACACCGGTTCCGCCCGTCGGCGGGCATAACCAGGTGGTCCTGAACGCGCCGACGATGATGCGCTTCTTCAACGGCAGCCTGCGTACGCATGACCAGGTGGTGCAGGACCAGTATTTGAGCTTCGTTGCCGAGGACGGCAACCTATACAGGTATCCGAAAGTCCAGTACTCGGTGTTACTCGACGCCGGCAAGACAAAGGACGGCCTGTTCACGCCGGCGGCCGCCGAGACGGTCGCGGTCTACGATCGGATGCTCAACACCGGCGGGGTAGGCAGCACGAAGCAGGGCATGGTCGCCTACCTCGACATTGCCTCCCCGAGCACGCCGACGGTCGCCAACGCCAGCTTCGCAGCGCCGGCGACCGGCCCGTTGACGGTGACTACACCCGGCGTCCTGGCGAAAGCCATCTCGCACGACAAGCAGACGCTCGCCGCCGTGGTCGTGACGCAGCCCGCCAACGGCACCCTTGCTCTCGCCGGAGATGGGTCGTTCACCTACACGCCCAAAGCCAACTCGACCGCAACTTCGGACGCGTTCGCCTTCAAGGCGACCGAGACGGTGGGCGGGACGACCTACACCAGCAAGCAGGCGACGGCGACCATAACTCTGACCCCGAGCCAGCCGGCAAGCCCCGTCGCAAATGCCGACACGGCGACGGTTAAGCATGGCGCCATCAGCAACATTAACGTCCTGGCCAACGACACCGGCACGACAGGCTTCAAGTCGGTGAACATCGTTTCCAAATCCGGTGGCACGGCCAGCGTCAACCCCGACGGCACGATCAAGTACCGGCGCGCCCGCGGCTACCGGCAAGGCGACCATTGTCTACACCTTCACGAATGCTGCGGGCGTGAAGTCGAACCAAGCCACCGTTGCCATCACCGTGAACTGAGGGCGCTCCCATGACCCCCCGCACCCTCCGCAACACCCTTCTCGCCGCGGCCCTCGCCGCGGCCCCCGCCGCGGCGGGCGGGGCCGCCGCCCAGACCACCATGGGTTCCACCATGGGCGACATGCACCACCATGCCGCCGCCCCCACCCCCACCACCCACCGCATCGAAGTACCCGACGGCGCACATGGCGTGGCGCTGCCGGAGCTCGGCGTGGAGATCGTCGCTGTGCGCATGTCGGCCGCCAACACCATGCTCGACCTCCGCTACCGCGTGCTCGACCCGGCCAAGGCCAAGCCGCTGATGGATCCGGCCGTGCCCATGAGCCTCATCGACCCAGGCACCGGCGCCGCCGGGGAGGTGCCGGTCGACGAGCAGGTCGGCGCGCTGCGGCAATCCGGCCATCACATCCGGCCGGGCCAGGTGATGGCGGCGCTGTTCGGCAACCCCGGCGGCGCGGTCCGCAAGGGGTCCAAGGTCAACCTCCGGCTCGGCGACCTCGAAGTCGTCGGCCTGGCTGTGGAGGGATAGTCACCGTGCGTTCGAAGCATTCCATCCTGCTGGCCGGCACGTTCGGCCTCCTGCTTTCGGCGCCGGCCTGGTCCCCTGCCCGGGCCGGCGCGCTGCCGACCCTCGCCATCGCCACCCCGCCCGCCGGCAAGCTCACCCCGGAGCTAGCGGCAACGCTCGGCCGCGCCGCGCCGGGCGCCCAGGTCGCGGTCATCATCAGCCACCCGACGCAGGTCGACCTCAATACGCTGAAAGCTCCGGGGCTCGGCAACCGCAACCAGGCCCATGCCACCGTCGTGCAAGCGCTGAAGGACCACTACAACGCCACGCTGCGGCCACTCGAGGCCGAGTTGCGGCGGCTCGGAGGCACAAGATTTCGGCGCTCTACGCCAGCAACAGCGTCGCAGTCACCCTTCCCGCGTCGGCTATCGCCACGCTGCAGTCCAATGTGGCGGTGGGCGTGATCAAGCCCGACGCGGTGGTCACCCTTGCGCCGCTCACCTACTCGCAGCTGCCGCCGTCGGAGTGGAACATCGCCGCCGTGCATGCGCCGCAGGTGTGGAACCTCGGCTATAGCGGCCAGAACACCGTGGTCGGCGTGCTCGACAGCGGCGCCGATCCGGCGCACCAGGACCTGGTCGGCCAATATCGCGGCGGCACGAACAGCTGGTACGACCCGTACGGTCAGCACCTGACCAAGCCGTACGACGCCAGTGGCCACGGCACCTCGGTGACGTCGCTCATCGTCGGCGGCAGCGCCGACGGCACCGGCCTCGGCGTTGCACCCGGCGCGAAATGGATCGCCGCACGCGTGTTCGACGACAGCGGCAAGGGCCTGACCTCGAGCATCCACTTGGCCTTTCAGTGGATGCTCAATCCCGACGGTAACGCCGCCACAACCGACTTCCCCGACGTGGTCAACGCGTCATGGAACATCGCCGGCGCGATTCGGCGCCTGCAACATCGAGTTCCTACCCGATATCCAGGCGCTGCGAGCCAGCGAGATTGGCATCGTGTTCTCGGCCGGCAACGACGGCCCCAACACCGGCACCAGCGACAGCCCCGGCAACAACGTCGGCGCTTTCCCGGTCGGCGCGGTGGACAGCACGCAGACGGTCGGCAGCTTCTCCAGCCGCGGCCCCTCGGCCTGCGATGGCTCCATCTTCCCGGCACTCGCCGCCCCCGGCGTCAACGTTAAGGCGGCCGACCTCACCTATGGTGGCGTGTTCCCCAACAGCTACGCCACCGTCACCGGCACCACGCCGGCGGCGGCACACGTGTCCGGCGCGATGGCCGTGCTACAGGGCGCATTCCCGACCGCGCTGATCGCCGACCTGCAGCAGCGCGCTGACGACGACGGCGCTGCCGTTGGGCTCGGTCGGCGCCAACAACAACACCGGCGCCGGGCAGCTCGACATTCTGGCGGCATACAACCTGCTGCTGAAGTCGTTCCCGCCATCGTCGCCGGCGCACCTGTCGGCGACGACGCTCGTCAGCGTGACCTACAGCACGACGACGAAGGCCATGGTCGTGACCGCCAGCAGCCCGCTCGGCAAGGCCGCGGCGATGACGCTGGTCGGCTATGGCGCGATGACCTGGAGCGCGACGAAAAGCCAGTGGAGCATTTCGGTGAAGGTCACGCCGGAGCCGGCGGTCATCACGATCTCGGCCCGTGACGGCAGCCGCTCGTTCAGCACGACGCCGGTGTCGTGACCGCCGGCCGGTCGTACCCGATGGCGAACCACGATGCCTGACGGCGCTAACCATCCGGGCGCCGGGCTGCGCGCGGCCGGGCCGGATCTTGAGCACGCGCTGGTGGAGCGGCTGCTGGCGGCCGGACTTCTGGACGAGGCCGGCCTGCTGCGGGCGCGCCGACTGCAGGAAGGGTCGCAGGAGCGGCTGAACCTCGTGCTGACCAAGCTCGCCTTGGTCACCGAACGCGACATGGCGACGGCGCTGGCGGCCGTGCTCGGCGAGCGGCTGCTGGACGAGGCCGACTACCCGGTCGAGCCGGTCACCGACCGCGTGCTGGGCGTGCGATTCCTGAAAGAGATGCGGGTGGTGCCGATCGCCGCCGACGAGCACGGTGTGGCGCTGGCCATGGCCGACCCGTTCGACAGCTACGCCATCCATGCGATCAGGATGCGGCTGCGCCGGCCGGTGGCGCCGCGCATCGGCATCCCGGCCGATATCGAGGCGGCGATCGACCGGCTCTATGCGGCCGGCAAGAGCGCGGTCGGCCAGCTCGTCGAGGACATTTCGGAGGGCGAGGACGACGCGACCGAGGACGTGGCCCGGCTGCGCGACCTGGCCGCGGAGGCACCGGTGATCCGCCTGGTCAACGCGCTGATCGCCCGCGCCGTCGAGATGCGCGCCAACGACATCCACCTCGAGCCGCGCGAGAGCGCGCTGCGGGTGCGCTATCGCATCGACGGCGTGCTGCGCGACGTGGAGGGGCCGCCTGCCAAGCTGCGCGCCGCCGTGCTGTCGCGAGTCAAGATCATGGCCAAGCTCAACATCGCCGAGCGCCGGCTGCCGCAGGACGGGCGCATCCGCCTGACTGTGCGGGGCAAGGAGATCGACCTGCGTGTCTCGACGTTGCCGGCGATGCATGGCGAGAGCGTGGTGATCCGCATCCTCGATCGCGGCCGCATCGCGCTCGACCTCCCGACGCTGGGCTACGACGGTGCCGGGCATGCGCGCCTGGTGGACCTGCTCGACCGGCCGAACGGCATCGTGCTCGTCACCGGGCCGGTGGCGCACGGCAAGACCACGACGCTGTATGCGGCACTGAAGCGGCTTAACACCGGCGGCCGCAAGATCATCACCGTGGAAGACCCGATCGAGTACCAGCTCGAGGGCATCACCCAGGTCCAGGTCAAGGCCGAGATCGGCCTTACCTTCGCCCACGTGCTGCGCGCGATGCTGCGGCAGAACCCCGACATCCTGCTGATCGGCGAGATGCGCGACCGCGAGACGGCCGAGATCGGCATGCAGGCGTCGCTGACCGGCCAGCTCGTGCTGTCGACGCTGCACACCAACAGCGCCGCCGCCTCCGTCACCCGGCTGATCGACATGGGCGTCGAGCCCTACCTGCTGGTCGCGACCGTGAACGGCATCGTCGGCCAGCGGCTGCTGCGCCTGGTATGCGACGCCTGCGCCGAGTGGTACGAGCCGACGCCGGAGGCGGTACGCCGGCTCGGGCTGGAGCGCGTGGCCCGGGGCGGGCCGATGCGACTGCGCCGCCCGGTCGGCTGCCCGGCCTGCGGCGGCACGGGCTACCACGGCCGCACGACCATCAGCGAGATCTTGGTGATATCGGACGACGTCCGCCGCCTGGTGCTGCGCGACGTCGACACCGCGGCGATCGCCCGCACCGCCATCGCCGAAGGCATGACCACGATGTACCTCGACGGCATGGCCAAGGCGCTGGCCGGTCTTGTCACGCCCGACGAGGTCCTCAGCCTGACACGCGACGCATGACCCTGTTCGCCTACAAGGCGGTGACGGTCGGCGGCGAGGCGGTCGAGGGTCGTCTCGATGCCGCAGACAAGGCCGCGGTGGTGCGCCGGCTGAACGAGATGGGCTACCTGCCAATCCGCGCGACGCCGGTGCAGTCCGGCCTCGCGCTGGCCAACGCCGAGGTGCGGGTGCCGTTCCTGTCGGCCGGCGTCGGTCGCAAGGACGTGGCGCTGATCACCCGCGAACTGGCGACGCTGATGAGCGCCCGCCTACCGCTCGACCGCGCGCTGCAATTGATGATCGAGCTCGGCGCCCAGGGCCGGGTACGCTCGCTACTGGCGGACGTTCTCGAGCGCATACAGCGCGGCGGAACCTTGGCCGACGCGCTGGCCGCCCATCAGCCGGTGTTCCCCGGCCACTACATCAGCATGGTGCGCGCGGGCGAGGCCGGCGGCAGCCTCCACGAGGTCTTGGCCGGGGTGTCCGACCACCTCGACAAGACCGAGGCGATGCGGGAGACGGTCCGCTCGGCACTGATCTATCCGGTGATCCTGGTGATGATGGTCGGCGTGACCTTGGTCGTCATGCTGACCCTGGTGCTGCCGAAGTTCCAGCGCATGTTTGAGGACGCCGGTGCCCGGCTACCGTTCTCGGCGATGCTGGTGATGCGCGCGGGCGAGCTGTTCCGCACTTATGGCTGGTGGCTGATCCCGCTCGTGCTAGCGGCGGCCTGGCTGCTACTGCGCTGGCGGCTGCGCCGGCCGGAGGGACGGCTGGCGGTGGACCGGTCGCTGCTGCGCCTACCCCTGGTCGGCGGACTGGTGGCGCGGATCGAGACTGCCCGCTTCGCCCGCACCATGGGCTCGCTGCTGCGCAACGGCGTCGACGTGCTCGGCGCCATGACCATCGTGCGCGAGACGCTGACGAATGTCGCCATGCGCCGGGCAATCGAGGACGTGGCGCACCGATTGAAGCGCGGCGATGGCCTGGCGGCGCCGCTGCGAGCCACCGGGCTGTGGCCGCCGCTGGCGCTGCACCTGATCCAGGTCGGCGAGGAGACCGGCGAGCTGCCGGCCATGCTGACGCGGATCGCCGACATTTTCGAGCGCGAGGTCGCCGCCGGCGCCGCCCGCCTGCTCGCGCTGTTGACGCCAGTGCTGACCTTGGTGACCGGCGCGATCGTGGCTGCGGTGGTAGGCGCCATCCTGTCCGCGATCCTCAGCGTCTACAGCCTGCCGCTCTGAGGGACCGGACATGCGCGCGCGCCTCCGAGCTCTTACCCCGCCCGACAAGGAGACAGACCATGGTTCCGACCCGTTCGCCCCGTTCGGCCTCGCCCCGGCGCATGGCGCGCGATGGCGAGGCGGGGTTTACCCTGATCGAGTTGCTGGTGGTGATAGTGATCCTCGGCATGCTGGCGGCGGTCGCCGGGCCGCAGGCGGTGAAGCTGCTGGGCGGCGCCAAGGTCGACACGGCGAAGGTGCAGGTGCGCGAGCTCGGCACCATCCTCGACGTCTATCGGTTGGAGACCGGTGCCTATCCGAACTCCAACCAGGGTCTGCAGGCGCTCTACGAGCGGCCACCGGGGCTGCGCCGCTGGAACGGGCCGTATGTGAAGCACCGCGACCAGATCCTCGACCCCTGGGGCAACCCGTTCCAGTATCGCTATCCCGGCCAGCACGGCGAATACGACATCTGGACGATGGGCGACGGCGCGGACGGCGACACCCTGACGGCGCAGATCGGCAACTGGTAGGCTCGGACGCCGGCTTCACGCTGATCGAGATGCTGGTCGTGCTGGTCGTAATGGGCCTGCTGCTGGCGACCATCGTCCCCGGCCGGCTCGGCGCCGACGGACCGCTGCAGTTGCGAGCCGCGGCGCGGGCGATGGTCGCCGGGCTCGAGCGCAGCCGCAGCCTCGCGGTCGTGACCGGCGCCGAGACGGTGTTCGCGATCGACGTCAAGGCGCGCCGCTTCCAGGTGCCCGGCGACCCGGCGCCTGCCACGCTGCCGTCCGAAGCGCGTCTGAGCGTGCGCACAACGCGCGGCGACGTGGTCAGCGACGGCGTCGCCGGCATCCGCTTCTTCCCCGATGGCGGCTCGACCGGCGGCGGCCTGGTGCTGTCGGCCGGCGAGCAGGCCTATCGCATCAACGTCGACTGGCTGACCGGGCGGGTGGAGGCGAGCGATGCTCCCTAGCGACCCCTATAGCAGCTCCCGTAGCGGCGAACGCGGCTTTACCGTGATCGAGATCCTGGTCGCGCTGATGATCGCCGGGATCGGCCTCGCGGCGCTGCTCGGGCTGACCTCGACCGGGCTGCACCTGTCGGGCGCCTCCACCCGCATCGCGCGGGAGGCGGCGCTGGCCCGCTCGGCGCTGGAACGGTTCGGCACCGACATGCCGGTCGCGCCGGGCGTGCTCGACGGGGAATTGGCCGAGGGCTTCCGCTGGCGCAGCGAGATCCGCTTCACCGACGACACGGCGTCGCCCGACCTGCCGCAGCCGGCGCTGGTCACTGTCACCGTTTGGGACGGCAAGGAAAGCGACCCGGGGGTCCGCCTGTCTACGCTGCGACTGGTGGTTCCAGCGCCCCCAGGCGGCCGGCCGTGACGGCGGCCGCGCACCCGCCCCGGTCCGACGCTGGGTTCACTCTGATCGAGATGCTGGTCGGCCTCGTGCTGCTCGGCCTGCTGGTGGCCGGTCTGGCGCCGAGCCTGCGGCTGGGCGGCCAGGCCTGGGCACTGGTGGAACGGCAAGGCGCGACCGGTACCGAGGCGCAGACCGCGGAGGACTTCCTCCGCCGCTCCCTCGCCGAAGCTTACCCTGCCGCCTTCGTGGACGAGGACGGCCGCCGACGCCTGGCCTACGTCGGCACGGCGGACGCCGTGGCGATGATCGCGCCCATGCCGAGCTACCTGGGGCTCGGCGGCTTGCAGGTGATCCGCATCGGCGTCGACGAGCATGAGGGCCACCGCGACCTAGTCGCGCTGTGGTCGCCGCTGACGCCGGAGGCGCGCGATTTCGAGGGGGGCGAGGAGACCCGGAGGGTAGTGCTCGCCAGCGGCATCGCCGCGCTCGAACTCCGCTATTGGGGACGGTCGTCGCCGTCGGAATCGCCGAACTGGTTCGAGAACTGGACCGACCATACCGGGCTACCCAAGCTGGTCCGGCTGCGGGTGACCTTTCCACCCGGCGAGGACCGCCCCGCCTGGCCGGACCTGCTGGTGCGGCCAATGGTCGATCTCGGAGCGATGGTCAAGCGATGAACGAACCGTCTCGCGTGCCTCTGGCGCAGGAGCTGGCCCGCACGGCCGCGTCCGCCTTCGGTTGGTGGACCGGCGAGCTGGCCGGGCTGCTCCCGTCGCGCTTGCGTCGGGACGCCCCATCCGCGCTCATTGTGGAGCCCGACCTGGCGGGGTTGCTGGTCGGCCGCACGACCGAGACAGGTTGGGAAACGTTGGCCCGCTTCGAGGCTGGCGCGCCTGGTCGCTGGGCCGGCCCGGGCGGCGCCGCGGCGGCGGATGCCATCCTGCAGCTGCCGACCGAGTTGGTGCTGCGCCGGACCGTCACGTTGGCCGCGGCGGCGGCGGAGAATCTGCACGAGGTCGTGGGCTTCCAGCTCGACCGCTACACGCCGTTTGAAATCGACGAGGTGTTCCTCGGCTGCCGCATCGTCGGCCGCGACCCGCTCAGCGAGACGATCGACGTCGCGTTGGCGGTGGCACCCCGGGCCGACGTCGCGGCCCTAATCGAGGCGGCTGCTTCCCGCGGCATCGCCTGCACCCGGGTGCAGGCGAATGACGGGTGCGGACTGCCGCTGGCGCTCGAGATCGGACGCTCGGAGGAGCGGGCGCCGCCGACGCGCTGGCGCCGGGCTGTCTGGCTAGCCGCGATCCTGCTGCTCGCGGCGAATATCGGACTGCCACTGCTACAAAACCACGGCGCGCTGGTGGCCCGGCGCCAGGAGTTGGCGACGGCGCGGCGCGAGGCCCAGGTGGTCGCCGAGTTGCGCGACGCCGTAGACGCGGCCAGCGAGCAGGCAACGCTCCCGGTCAAGCGTTGGGAGCGCCCGCCGCTCTCGGCGCTGCTGACCGAGATCACGCACCTTATTCCCGACAACGGCTGGGTGACGCAAATGCAGGTCGACGCGAACACCATCCAACTGACCGGGTTCGCCATGTCGGCTAACGGGCTGGTTCCGGTGCTGGAACAGTCGCAGCTGTTTGCCAATGCGGCGTTCCGCTCGCCGGTAACGCAGGATCCGGTACATGGCGTCGAGCAGTTCCACCTGTCGGTGGATCTGCGGCGGCACGGCGAATGAGCGCCACGACGGCTCCGGCGTCGGGCGGGATGACACCGGGACGCAGCCGGCTGTTGGCGGTGGGCATCCTGGCAATCGTGCTGTGGACCGCTTGGCTGGGCGTCGCGCGGCCGCTGCTGGCGACCTATGGCGCGCAAGAGCGGGAGCTGGCCCGCACCGGCGACCTGATCGCCGAGTTCCGCCGCATTGCTGCCGAGCGGCCGGCCCTGGAGCGCCGCCGCGAGCTGTTGCAGCAGGCAGAAGCGGCGCAGCACCTGACCCTGACCGCGGAAAGCGACGGTGTCGCCGCGGCCGGGCTGCAGAAGATCGTCAAGGCTGCGGTCGAGCAGGCTGGCGGGACGCTGCAAAGCACGCAGGTCAAGCCGGCGCGGCCGGATGGAGGCTTTCGCCGGGTTGGGTTGCGGGTGCAGATGACCGGCCCGATCGAGGCGCTGCGGCAGACGCTGCTGACGCTTGAGGCCAGCCAACCGTTGATCTACGGCGACAGTCTCGAAATTCGGGCGCGGCAGCAGCAGCGCTCCACCGGCAAGGGCGTGGTCGACGACCGTACCCTCGAAATCCGGCTCGACCTGTACAGCCTGGCGCGGGCACCGGCATGAACAGGCCCCGCATCATGTCCGGACTGCCGATCGCCGCGGTCGGCGTGTTGGCCGCATGCCTCGCGCTCGAGCTGCGGGCATCGGCGCTTGGCCCCGTATCCTCCGCCCACGCGGCCGTCGAGGCGGACGAGGCCGCCCCCGCGCTCGCCATCGAGTTCGCACCGGCCGATGCATCGCGAGAGGTGACCGAGCGGCCGCTGTTCTTCCGCTCGCGGCGGCCGTTGCCGCCCGAGCCGCCAGCGGTCGCGGAGCCGCGGCCGGAACCGCAGCCGCCGCTCACCTTCGCGCTGGTCGGCACCATCGTCACCGGCCCGACGCGGGTGGCCCTCGTCAAGCCGGAGAAGGCGGCCTCGGTTGAGCTGGCGGTGGGACAGTCGTTGGAGGGCTGGACGCTGACCACGATCGACGCCGACCGGGTCATGGTGCGGCACGGTGGGACCGAGCAGCTGCTCGGGCTGCGCGACTTCGGCGCCAAGGCGCAGTCGGCGGTTGCGCGCGGCCCGGCCGCCGCCCGGCCCGTCGTCACGCAAGCGGCGACACAAGCCGCCCCACCCGCTCCGCCACCCGGTCCGAGCGGCGCGGCACGGCGCGCAGGCCGGCGATGAGCTGGGCGTCCAAGTTGCACTGTAAAGGGGGAAATCTGATGACACGCACCCGTTTCGCCTTCCATTTCGCCTCCCTGGCCACCCTCGTCCTGCTGCTCGGCAGCGGCAGTGCCCTGGGCCACGACGTGAACCACCAGGGTCGGCCGCCGGTCCGTGCCGACGCCTCGGAGGTGCCGATCAAGGTCATCGACCGCCCGGTCGTCGACCAGAACGGCATCAGCCGCTCGTTCCTGCACGACGTCGTGGGCGACCGGGTGGTGGTGGCCGACTTCATCTACACCAGCTGCGGCACGCTTTGCCCGCTGCAGTCAGCGATCCTGGCCGACCTACAGGACCGGCTGGGCGGTCGGCTCGGCCGCGACGTCGTGCTGCTCTCGATCAGCGTCGACCCGGTGAACGACCAGGTACCGCGGCTGCACGAGCAGGCGGTGCTGTTCGGCGCGAAGCCCGGCTGGCTGTTCCTGACCGGCACGCCGAAGGACGTCGAGGCCATCCTGACCGGGATGCAAGCCTGGGTGGAGACGCCCGAGGATCATCCCGGGTTCTTCCTGGTCGGCAATAAGGCGCAGGCCGAGTGGCGCAAGCTCGACGGCATGCCGACGCCCGCCGAGCTGCTGCGGCAGATCGACGCGGCCACGGCGCACCGTCATGCCCCGGCGTCGTAACCTTGGGGCCGCCTGCCTGGCGGCCGCACTGGCTGCACTGCCCGCACCTCGGCTGCTGGCCCAGACCGTCCCGGCGGATGCGGGCGCGCGCCTCTATCTGACCGGCGTCGGCACGGGCACAGTGACTGCAGGCGTGGCCGGCGGCGCGGTCGAGGCGCCGGGCCGGCTGTTTCCCTGCGTCAACTGCCACAAGGCGGACGGGCTCGGCGTGCTGGAAGGCCGACTGCAGCCGCGCGACATCACCTGGCCTGCCCTGACCGGCGCCGATACGGGACGGGGCTACACCGACGTGTCGCTGCGGCGGGCCATCACCGAGGGCTTGGACGCGCACGGCCTCCCGCTGAACCCGGCCATGCCGCGCTATCGCGTCGGACCCGACGACCTCGACGCGGTGATTGCCTATCTGCACACCTTGGCCGAGTTGGCGGCGCCCGGCGTCAGCGGACAGGATGTCCGGATCGCGACCCTGCTGCCGCTGCGCGGGCGGCTGGCCGACACGGCGCGCGCAGTGGAGCGCTTCCTCAATCTGGCGGTCACGGACATCAACACCCGCCGCCGCTTCGACGGTCGCCGGATCACGCTCGAAAGCGTCGCGTTCGACCCGGACGTTGCCGGCGACGCGCTGCAGTCCGTACAAGCGGCCGTGGCGAGCCGGCCGCCCTTCGCCTTCCTCGCCAATTACCAGATGGACGCTGACGTGCGGCGCTTCATCGCCGAAACCGGTATCCCCGACCTCGCGCCGTTGGCCGCGCCCGACCGACCGGACGATCGGAGCGCGGTCTGGATCCAGCCGAGCGTCACTGACCAGGCCGCAACGCTGGTCGACTGCGCGGTCAAGGAGACCGGCCCCCGCCTCGGCTTGATTTCGACCAATGAGCCGACCGACCGGGCCGCGGCCGAGGCGGCGCGCCAGGCGATCGTCAATGCCGGGGCCGAGTTGGTGCTGGAGCGGCGCGATCCGGAGGATGTGGCCGAGTTGGTGTCCGGGCTGCGCGAACGGAGCGCCTCGGCGATCCTGGTGTTCGCGCCGGTCACCGTCGCCGCCGCAGTTGCTGCCGAGGCGGCGCGGCAAGACTGGCACCCGGTCCTACTGGGCCGACTGCAGCAGCTCGGCGGGCTTGAGCGGGACCGGGCAACGCAACGTAATGCCGACATCCTACTCGCCACTACCTATGGCGGCGTCGAGCCGCGCTCGCGCGGCGCCTACGATTTCCGCCGGGTTGCCGGCGAGTTGGGCGGCGGCCACCCCGAACTGCTGCGGGACGCCTATGTCGGGGCCAAGCTGCTCGAAACCACCCTGGCTGCGACCGGGCGGCAGCTCACGCGGCCGCGGTTCATGGCCACGATTGCCGGCATCGACAACTTCGTCACCGGCGTGACGGCGCCGCTCTCGTTCGGACCGGGCGCTTCGCGCCGCGGGGGCGCCGCGGTCCGCCGGCTGGACCCCGCCACCGGCCGGATGATGCCGTTGCGGCCAGGCGAGCCGTGACGGGGGCCGCCGTTGCCGGCCGCGAGGGCGAGCGCGGGATGGCGCTGCTAGTAGTGATGTGGACGTTGCTCCTGTTGGGACTGATCGCGGCTAGCCTCGGCGTGGAGGCGCGCAAGCAGGGATTTCTCGCGCGCAATGCCGAGGCATTGGCCCGGGCTGAGGCGGCCGCCGAAGGCGGCGTAGTGCGAGGGGTTGCCGCCCTGATCGACGTCCGGGCGGACCGGCGCTGGCTTGCGGACGGCGCCCCGCATCGCTTCGTCCTCGACGGGATCGGCATCGAGGTGCGCATCGTCGACGAGGCGGGCAAGGTCGACCTCAACACCGGCCCGCCCGAGCTACTGGCTGCGCTGCTGCAGGTCGTGGGCGCCGACGCCGAAACGGCACTGTTCGTCGCGGACGGGGTCGTTCGGCTTCGGACCGCGGCCGGCGTCGGCCAGGCGGGCGTGTTCGAGACGACGGCGGAGCTGCTCTCGGTCCCCGGCATCACCCCCAGGGTGTTTGACCGGGTGTCTCCATTCGTCACCGTGCTGACCCACGCCCCCGGCGTGGATCCGAGTGTGGCGCCCCGCGCGGTGTTGGTCGCACTCGCCGGTGGCGGGCCGACCGGCAGGGCGTTCAGCGAGATAGGCGATGGGCCGGAGGCGCCGCCTGTTTCGGCGACCGGCGGTTTCGTCACGGAGTCGCAGCACAGCGTCTATGCCATTAGCGCTGTCGCCATCGCTGGCCCAGCCCGCTTTGCCCGTCAGGCCATCGTGCGGCTGACACATAGTGCGGACATGCCGTTCCTGGTACATACCTGGCAGCGATTGCCGGCAGATCCGGCGTCGGCCTCTGGACCGGACCGGCGGCTCAGCGCCGGCGGATAGCGACCGGCACGGCGAGTTGCTGCATCCGCTCTTGGATCTCGTCGGTCGCAGATTGTAGATCAGCCGGGTTGTGAATCACGTGCGGCGTCAGCAGCACCAGCAACTCGGTGCGGTCGTTGCTGAGGCTGCGGTTGCCGAACAAGGCGCCGAGATACGGGATGTCGCTCAGCACCGGGATGCCGGACTTGGCGCGGCTATGGTTCTCCTGGATCAGCCCGCCGAGCGCGATCGTCTGACCGTCTGCGACGGCGACTGTGCTGCGCAGCCGGCGCTGCTGGATAGTCGGCGAGTCGATGCTGGACGACTGCGTGTTGGCGACCGCACTGACTTCCTGCGAGACGTCGAGGAACACCGTGCCGTTGCTGTTCACCCGAGGCCGGACCTCGAGAATGACGCCGGTGTCGCGGTAGGAAATCGAGTTCACGACCGGTGCAGTGGTGGTGATGGTCTGCACCGCCGACTGGGTCGCGATCGGCACCTGGTCGCCGACCTGCAGCCGCGCGGTCTGGTTGTCGAGCACCAGAAGCTGCGGCGTGGCGACGACGTTCACCTTGGTGATTGCGGACAGGGCGTTCACGACCACTTGGGTCTTGGACGTCGACAGCAGGTAGGAGAACCCGGCCAGCGGCGCCACGGCGCCGGTGACGGCGTCGCTGAGGGTGACGGTGCTGGAGCCGCCTTTGAAGAACCATTCGACGCCGTATTTAAGGCTGTCGGTCAGCGTTACCTCGGCGATGGTCGCCTCAATCACGACCTGCAAGGTCGCGACGTCCAGCCGGCGGATCGCCTGCTCGACCATCTTGTAGTCGCTTGGGCTGGCCAGGATCACGACCGCGTTCTTGTCGCGGTTGGCCAGGATGCGGACCGACTTGGCGCCGGGCAGTAGGCTTGCTCCGCCGCCATTGTCCAAGGGCCCAAGCAGCGGATTCTGGCTGCGATCTGTCGAGGGATCGTGCCCGGGCGGCACGATGGTGTCGGCGATTGGCCGCACCCTGACCGTCCGGTCGGTTGCGGGGTTGGCCGAAATGCCGCGGCCGAACGACGAACCGCCGCCCAGACCCGGGTAGCCGCCCGACCCGCCGCCACCGAACCCACCCCCGCCGAACCCGCCACCCCCAAACCCACCCCCGCCGAACCCGCCACCCCCAAACCCACCCCCGCCGAACCCGCCACCTCCAACGCCACCCCCGCCGAACCCGCCACCTCCGAACCCGCCGCCGCCGAGGCTGTCGCCCTGCGAGCTGTAAAGGTCGGCGCCGAGTTGACCGGGTGCAAGGTTGAAGTCCGGGCCGGACCGGCCACGGCTGCCGCCGAACACCTCGCTGAGCGTGCTGGCGAGCGTCTCGGCACGGCTGTTCTGGGGGTAATAGACGTAGAGGCGCGGCGTGTCAGAGTTGCGGTTCTTGTCGAGCGCCTCGATCCACTTACGGATCGTGGCCAGGTATTGCGGCCGTTGCGAGATCACCAGGAGTGAACTGAGCCGGTCGATCGGGACGAACTTGATCGCGCCGCCCAGCGGACCGCCGCCGCCCGCCGCCTCCTTATCGCTGCCACCGCCACCGCCCGCCGAGCCAAGCATCGCTTCGAGTTCTTTGGCGATCTCGCTGGGCTTGGCGGTATCCAACGGCAGCATCGCAAAGCTCAATCCGCGCAGCCAGTCGACGTCGAACGTGGCCACGAGCTGGTTGACGAGCGCGAGTTCGCCGGGCGTGCCGGCGACGACTAGGACCGGTCGCGACGGGTCGGCTTTCAGCAGGCGGTCGGCAGGCAGGAAGGGCTGGACGATCTTGACCATCTCCGGCCCGCTGATGTTGCGAAGGGGGATGACATGGATGGCGTAGCCGTGGGCCTGTTCGGCGCCGCCCCGGCTCACGGCCGACTGCCCCGGCGCATCGGCCAGCGGCACAATCGCAAAACCGGCGCCGCTTTCGACCAGTGCGGCCCCGTTGGCACGTAAGCCGCTCTCGAGCATCGCGATCGCGTCGTGTCGCGAGACCGGTTGCGTCGTCTGCAACGTCATGGTGCCCTGGACGCGCGGATCGATGATCAGCGGCAGCTTGAGGGTCGTGCCAAGCAGCGACTTGGCGACGTCCTTCACGTCGGCCTCCACGAAGTTCATTGAAACGTTGTCACCGCTGAGGGCCAGCGCGCCGGTCGTGCCGCTCGGCGTCGGCGCCGTGAACACGCCGGTGCCGTTCATAATGACTGGACGCGGTTTGTTCGGCTCCGGGCTATCGGACACGGCAGGCGGGGTCAGCGCGATCGGGCCGGTCGGAAGCGTCGCTAGAGGGCGGACCGGGGCGATGTCGGCGATGGGAGAGGCCTCGCGCCGTGCACAGCCCGTAAGCACCAGCGCGCTGAGCAAGAAGGCGCCAGGTCGAGCGTGTCGCACGATGCCCAGCCGGTTGGCCGAGCACCGTCTCGCTCCTTGGCTTTCACTCGGGCACTGTTTCCTGCTTCGAGGCTTCATTAAGATACCGGAAAGAGAGTGACATCTTCGGAACAAATAACAGCGTTGGTTTATCGGTGCAACGTCGCAAACAAGATTTCGTGATTCCACTATTTAGGGCGCTTGACCAGCTTCTATCGAGTGATTTAGGCAGAATGTTAGTGAATTGTCAGCGTTCCTGGGGCGGCGGTGAGCCGCCCGGATCTGGGAGGGTCAGTGCCCCAGGGACCCTCGCCAGCACGTCTGGGGCGGGTTAAGGCATGAATGCGGCCGGACGGTCTTGTAGAACAGGGTTGAGAACGCCCACAGGACCGTCATTCGCTGTTATCCCATGGCACCCCTGGTGTGGGCTTCAGGTCGCCGTTCATGAGGCGATCACGAGGGCAGACGGCGTTGCTGTCCGCTGCACGCTGACCGGCTCTGGCGGGATCGTTGTCTGTAAACCGACACGAGCAGGTCGACGCAGCCCTTCGCGTAAAGTCGCCAGCCGACGACGCTGAGTTGCGACCAGATGGCAGTCCCGATCGGGTCTTCTGGCGCGGCTCGGATCACCTCGACATCCTGCGGATCGGGAGCCTGCACGTTGCGCCAGAGCTCGGCGAGCCGGGTCTTGGTTTCCTCGTTGCTCGCGCGCGGCGCTTGCGGCGTGGGCCTGCGTCCGCCCGCGCCAGCCTCTCGAGCACCGCCGCTTCCTCCGTTATGTCATGCATCGTACCCTCCTCTCTCAGAAAGGCTAAGTGGGCGCATTGACGTTGGTGGTCCAAAATGGAGGCGAAGCGACGCCATGAGCGAGGACGAGGATCTCAAGCAGGCGGTGGCCAGCTTGCGCCAGCAGGTGAAGGCTTTGGCGTCCGTAGTGGACGTGCTTCTCGCCGCACTGCGACGGGGTGGGATGATGCAGCCGGAACTTGAGAAGCTGCTGTCGTCCGAGCTGGTAGAAGCGGCTGCCGCACAGTCCGGGCAGGTGCGCGGGGATTGGGAACTGGTAGTTTCGGCCGTGCGAAAGGTCTCGGCCGCGGCGGAACACCACTGACCCGCCGACACGACCAACTGCGATCGAACAGGCCGATGCTCACACGCGGGCGAACAGCCGTGTCGTCGATGCGCCACTGACCTTTGCATGCTTGCCGTTGCGTTGAAGGCGAAATAGGCGCTCAACCGCGGCCCGTTCAACTTGCGTGCTTAATCTGCTAGATGCCGCCGCTACCACTCGTATCACCGACGACATTGCGGGCTTCCATGTTGGGACCCGCTTTAGTGGCGATCTCTCGGGTCCGCTATTGTGGACAACCTTGGCTTTGCACGAACTGCCGCCCGATACGGTCACTAATTATAAATTCGCTTTCATACGGGACTTCGATCTGTCCGAGGCGACCGAACTACCCTATTCAGACGAAGCCATGATTAGACCGACAGGCTACTACCGTGTTGCGTCGAGTACCACCTGCGCTTTAAGCAAGTCGGCCTTGCCCTCTGCCGTTGTATGCCCGTGCAGTCTGGCCGAGTGGCTTCCCATTGCCGCCGTCAATTTTAGCAGGATTTGCCCGAAGTCGCTCAGCCCTCGCGGCGCGATATCACATAGTCGACCGCCGTTCAGGTGCTTGCATCCGGGTCTTAGCTCGACATTGGCCGTTTTCGGACGGCGCGTGACCGTTGAATTGCTTGTGATCGCATCAGGGATTCGCTGCTGACCGGATCTGATCGAGTCTCTTCCCGAACGGATTCGGGGACGGATGCTGGTGGGCGGTCGGGCGAGTATCGAACATCTCAAGCTGGAAACTTGGATGGAGCCGTTCCGCCAAGCTTTTAGCACGCCGACGTGGCATCACGTCCTGGTCTTGATCACCGGCGCAATTCTCAGCCCCGGGCGGCGGACGGTCGCTGCAGCCTTGCGCGTCACCGGCCTCGAGCAGGATCCCTGCTTCACGAACTATCATCGCGTTCTCAACCGCAATCGATGGTCGAGCCGCCGGGTCGCGCGCTGCCTCCTGCGTCTGCTCGTCAGCAGTTTCGTAACGGAGGGTCCCGTCATCCTCGGCCTCGACGACACTCTGGAACGGCGATGGGGTGCCAAGATCAAAGCGCGCGGCATCTATCGCGATCCGGTGCGCTCCTCTCATGGCCACTTCGTCAAAGCCAGCGGCCTGCGTTGGCTGTCGATCATGCTCCTGCCGGAGATCCCGTGGTCCGGCCGGGTATGGGGCCTGCCGTTCCTGACCGCGCTTGCGCCCTCCGAGCGCTATGCCAGCGTGCGCCAGAGGCCGCACAAGAAGCTGACCGATTGGGGCCGGCAGATCCTGCTGCAGGCGGCACGTTGGCTGCCTGGCCGCAAGATCATCGCGGTGGCCGACAGCAGCTACGCTGCCATCGATCTGCTGAACGCGGTCCGTCGGCGCGTGTGCATGATCATGGAGTGGCCCCCGTTAGACCGGACATGGGGCTGGTTGCGATTGGCTTCGCATGAACTCACGAGGTGAGCGCATCCGCAAGCCGCTGTGTGGGTGGTTTTCGTTGTAGTCTTCGATCCAGCCTGGAAGCTGGTCGAGCACGGTCAGGGCATCCGGACGAGGATGGATCCTGGCGTAGTCGCGCTTAAGGGTTTTCACGAACGCCTCGCTGATGCCGTTGCTTTCCGGACTGCGCACCGGGGTAAAGCAGGCGACTAAGTTGAGCGCCGCGGCGAAGTCCCTGGTGTCGCGAGCCGTGTAGGCCGATCCGTTGTCGGCCAGCCACTGCACGGGATGGGGTGCGCGGCAGGAGCTGAACCGTTGCTCGACGCAGGCCAACATGAGGTTGCGGATCATCTCGCCGCTGATGCCCGTGGTTGCCGCCTGCCACGCCATCACCTCGCGGTCGTGGGTGTCGATGGCGAATGCCACGCGCACCACCTCGCCGTTCCAGCAGCCGATCTCCAGCCCGTCCGAGGACCAGCGCTGGTTGGAGACGGGAGCGATCACGCTGCCCTCGTGTGCCCTGGTCGGCCGGAGCCCGACGTGGGGCTGCAACAGGAGCTTGCCGCGGCTCATGAGCCGGAACACCCGCTTGTGGTTGACCGGCTCCGCCCCGGCCGCCCGGCGCGCCCGGTTCAGCAAGGCGGTGATTCGGCGATAGCCGTAGGTTGGCCGGACGTCGGTGAGCTGACGGATGGCAGCCAGCAGCTCGTCGTCGCCTTGGCGCTGGTAGCGACCACGGTCCTTGCCCGTGCCCTTGATCTGCTCGACGAGGTTGGACCGCGCGACGCCCAGGGTGTCGGCGACCAGCTTCAACGGGAACCGTCCCGTGGCGACGACGGCAACCGCCAGGCGGGCTTTTTTCCCCGGGCAACGGTCAGCGCTTCCTTGAGCACCTCCACCTCCAGGGTCTTGCGGCCGAGCAGGCGCTCCAGCTCGCGCACCCGCTGCTCCAGCTCACGGGCACGGCTGACGGCCACAACGTCTTGGTCGGCCCTGACCGCGACTTGGCCACCCTCGGACATCAGCCGCCTCCAGTTGAACAGCAGGCTGGGCGACACCCCGTGAAGGCGTGCAACGGCCGACACCGTCATGCCCGGCTGCATGGTTTCCTCGACCAGCCTCAGCTTCTGCTCGGCACTGTAGCGCCTTCGGCGCTCTCGGCCGGTGATGATTTCGATCCGCGTGGTGTCGCTCGGCATAGACGCATGCCTAGGCGTAAGCCTAGGTCCTCACGGTTGCGCCGCGTGTCCGGTCGAAATGGGGGCCGCTCCAGATCACGCGCCTGCGCCTCGATGCACGCCTGTTCGACCCGCCGGCCCGGCGCCGGGCCGGCACCGTTGGCCGCCCCCGCGTGATCGGAAAGCGCCAACCCAGCTTGGCGGCACGTCTGGCCAATCCCAAGACGCGCTGGCGCCGCCTGCAGGTGACAGGCTGGTATGGACAGGGCGAGCGGTTGGTCGAGATCGTCACCGGCACCGCGTTGTGGCACCATCCTGGCCGGCTCGTGCCGATCCGCTACGTGCTGGTCCGCTACGTGCTGGTCCGCGACGTTGACAGCGAACTGCGTCCGCAGGCGTTCCTCTGCACGGACCTCGATGCCGACCCGCTCGACATCCTGCGATGGTTCGTTCGCCGCTGGTCGATCGAAGTGACGTTTGCCGAAGTTCGCCGTCACCTCGGGGTTGAGACCCAACGCCAATGGTCCGACCCCGCGATCGCCCGAACCACGCCAGCCCTGCTTGGGCTGTTCTCGTTGATCACGCTGTGGGCCCACGACCTATATGGCCCAACGACGCCGCCACCGCGGGCCGCGAGTTGGTATCCGAAGCCGTTGCCGACCTTCAGCGATGCGCTTGCCCTTGTCCGCCGCGAACTCTGGGCCAACCATGATTTCCGCACATCTGCGGCCACGACCGAAACCGTTCAAATCCCCCAGCCGACGATCAACGCCTTGATCAGCGCAGCCTGCTACGCCGCGTGAACGGCCAAAGTCGAGCTTAGGAATCCCGGTCAGAACTGGGTGTCACCTCTGCTACAGCGTGTTGCAGTGTGACGACGGTTCGCGTGGCCTGCACTATGATGCAGAAGAATGAGTTGGCCTTGCTTGAGCCTTGGATCAAGTATCATGCATCGCTCTTTGGGCTGGAGAACCTGTTCATATTCGATAATGGTTCGACGCATCCTGAGGTCATCCGAACTCTTGATCATGTTGCAACGGCGGGAGCAAACGTGGAGCTCCAACATCGCACGGTGGCTGCCTACGCGCGGAAGGGAGAAATTATCGCTGATTGCATCCGCAAATTGCAAGCCGCGAGAGAATATGACCTGGTCTTCCCTATGGATTGCGACGAATTCTTGGTGCTCAAGCAAGGGCAAGGCGCGAGCATTGAGCGAGAGGAAATACTCGCTTATGCTGACCTGTGCACCTCAGCAACCGGCTTGCAACGCATAGACACACAGTTCTTCAATGTTATCGGCAAACCTGGATATTTCTGCCGAAGCCACTACATGAAAACCGCGGTCGTAGTTGATGGAACGTTCCAAAGCAGCGACCACGGTCATCATTTCTGCACGACGAGAAGCGGAAGCTTATATCAGTCATGTGACTTCGCGTACGTGCATTATCACTACAAGCCGCTCGAGATGTTGCGTGAACGTGCTCGTGCCAAGTTGGGAGCTATGCCGGAATCTGGGTGACGCGGTGATCAGGCGGCGCTCTGTGCTGGCGTGTTGATGACCTCGACGCCGTTGGTGAACGTGACGCCCTGGACGACCTTGGGCAACTGGTTTTCGCCCTTCAGCCGGCGCCAGCTTTTTGCGGCCGCCATGACCAGTTTGAACACCATCAGCCGGGCGGTGTCCTGTGACAGTGCGCCCTTGGTCCGCACCGTGCGGTGTCGCACGGTTGCGAACACGCTCTCGATCGGGTTCGACGTCCGTAGGTGATCCCAGTGCTCGGCCGGGAAGTCGTAGAAGGTCAGCAGCGCGTTGCGATCCTTGATCAGGCAGGTGACCGCCCTCTCGTATTTGGCGCCATACTTGTCGGCAAACGTGGCGGTCGCCGCCTCGGCCGTGTCACGGTCCGGCGCCGCCCAGATCTCGCGCAAATCCGACTTGGCGGCCGGCTGAACGGACTTGGGCAGCTTGTCGAGAACATTGGCGGTTTTGTGCACGGTGCAGCGCTGATGCCGGGTCGTCGGCGACACCTCCTCGAGCGCCTTCCAGAAGCCGAGCGCCCCGTCGCCAGTGGCCAATTCCGGCGCGATCGCCAGGCCGCGCGCCTTCAAATCGACCAGCAGCTGGCCTGCGGCTCCATGCGCGCCTGCAGGTAGACCCCGTCCCCCTCGTCTTGCCATTCCACCCGGCTTCGCCGGTCGGAACCTTTGGCAAGCCTCGCCCACACGTAGACGTAGCGCCGGGCCGACAGGTCGCGCCGCTCCCAACGGGCAAAGTCCGCCTCCCACTGGCTGCGCAGCCGAGCGACCACCGAGGGCGACAAGTTCGGCGCGTCCTTGCCCAGCACGGCGGCCCGTGCCTCTTGGAAATCGCCCATCGAGACGCCGCGCAGGTAGAGGATCGGCAGCAGGGCATCGAGGCTCCGTGTCCGTCGACCCTCAGTAGCCCTTCCATTGGCCTTGCAGGCCAACGGAACCTTTCGGGCTACTTCGCCCAGCGTGGCAAGATCGCCGAGGTGAAGCGGATCCGCTCGCCGGTCTCACCGGCGCCGCGGTCGCGCAGCCTAACCCGCTGCACTGCGACCGGGCCGATGCCGGTCTGCACCTGGCGCTCCGGGCCATGGCCGTGGCGAACCAGGCGGTCACGTCCGTCAGCCAGTTGCACGGCCTTCATGGTGGCGAGAAACGCGTCCGCTTCTGCCTCGATGGCCTGGGCCAGCAGACGCCGGGCGCCGCTGCGAAGGATCGCCGTCAGCGGATCGTCGACCGTGTCGGGCTGACGGAGGGGAGTAACACTGCTACTGCTCGTCATGGCGTATCGGCTCCTTCGGGAGTTCAGGCAGGCTTCCACCCGCCTCGATACGCCGCCTCGCTCAATCCGCCATCACCCAGGTTCGGCCATAGCTCCCGGACCAGCCGTTACCTCAACAACCGACTGGAGCAGGACCACCGTGGCCTGAAAGACCGCTACCGGCCCATGCGCGGCTTCAAGTGCCCGAGATCGGCGGCGCGGTTCTGTCGAGGGCACGACGAACTCCGCAACCACCTCCGTCCTCGCGGTCGCAGCAATCAGCACGTCCCCGCCCTCCGCCGCAGACTGCTCTTCCTCCGCCGCACCGTGAACGTGCTGGCCATCCTCGAAGCCGCATGATGCTGCGGCTCAGCCCGTCCAAGCGCATGATTATACTGGGTCGCGCGAGAGCTGACAGAAC